>NZ_KQ947988.1:0-518103 GCF_001513975.1 Streptomyces curacoi | reverse complement strand
CCCGTCCCCGACGGACGCCGCGCTCGCGGCCGACCTGGCGCTGCCGATCGAGGAGCTGGAGCTCACCGTTCGGTCGTACAACTGCCTCAAGCGCGAGGGCATCCACTCCGTGGGTGAGCTCGTGGCTCGTTCCGAGGCCGACCTGCTCGACATCCGTAACTTCGGCGCGAAGTCGATCGACGAGGTCAAGGCGAAGCTGGCCGGCATGGGCCTGGCCCTGAAGGACAGCCCGCCCGGATTCGACCCGACCGCCGCCGCCGACGCCTTCGGCGCCGACGACGACGCGGACGCCGGGTTCGTCGAGACCGAGCAGTACTAAGAGCTCGGCTCGGCCCCGCACCCCTTCCGAGCAGGCCCCTTCGGGGCCCTGCTCGGATCTCTGACAGGCAACCGCCTGCTCAGATACTGACCCCGGTACCTGATACGGCCGGGGCAGACACACAGGAGAAGAACAATGCCGAAGCCCACCAAGGGCGCCCGTCTGGGCGGCAGCGCCGCGCACGAGAAGCTCCTCCTCGCGAACCTCGCGAAGAGCCTCTTCGAGCACGGCCGTATCACCACCACCGAGGCGAAGGCCCGCCGTCTGCGGCCGTACGCCGAGCGTCTGATCACCAAGGCGAAGAAGGGCGACCTTCACAACCGCCGTCAGGTGCTCCAGGTCATCACGGACAAGGGCATCGTCCACACGCTCTTCACCGAGATCGGCCCGCGGTACGAGAACCGTCCGGGTGGTTACACCCGTATCACCAAGATCGGTAACCGCCGTGGCGACAACGCGCCCATGGCTGTCATCGAGCTGGTCGAGGCGCTGACGGTCGCGCAGCAGGCCACCGGTGAGGCCGAGGCCGCGACGAAGCGTGCCGCCAAGGACGCCGAGGTCGCCGAGGCCGCTGAGACCAAGGTCGACACGACCAAGGCCGAGGACGCCGCCGAGGCTCCCGCCGAGGAGTCGAAGGACGCCTGAGCGTCTGCGGGGTGGCTGCGTCGTGCGGCTGCGGCATCGTCGTGGCTTGTCGCGCAGCTCCCCGCGCCCCTTCAGGGCGATTGCGGGCCCGTTCCTTTCGAGGAGCGGGCCCGCTCTTGTGTTGCTGAGAGGATCTGTACGTGAGTGATGAAGTAGCACCCGGTTACGTCCGTGTCCGCCTCGACCTGTCCTACGACGGCAGTGAGTTCCACGGGTGGGCCAAGCAGGCCGGCGGTAGGCGGACCGTGCAGGGGGAGATCGAGGATGCGTTGCGGACCGTCACGCGGTCCGGGAGCACCACGTACGAGCTGACCGTGGCCGGGCGTACCGATGCCGGTGTGCATGCGCGGGGTCAGGTCGCGCATGTCGATCTGCCGGAGTCGGTCTGGCGCGAGCACCACGAGAAGCTGCTCAAGCGGCTCGCCGGGCGGTTGCCCAAGGACGTGCGGGTGTGGGCGCTCAGGGAGGCGCCCAGTGGGTTCAACGCGCGGTTCTCTGCTGTCTGGCGGCGGTACGCCTACCGCGTCACCGACAATCCCGGCGGTGTGGACCCGCTGCTGCGCAACCACGTCCTGTGGCACGACTGGCCCCTCGACGTCGACGCCATGAAGGAGGCCGCGCGGGGGCTGCTCGGGGAGCACGACTTCGCCGCCTACTGCAAGAAGCGGGAGGGGGCCACCACCATCCGTACGCTGCAGGAGCTGAGCCTGGTGCGCGGGGACGACGGGATCATCACCGCGACCGTTCGTGCCGACGCCTTCTGCCACAACATGGTGCGTTCGCTGATCGGGGCGCTGCTGTTCGTGGGGGACGGGCACCGGCCCACCGACTGGCCCGCCAAGGTGCTCGCCGCCGGGGTCCGGGACTCCGCCGTGCATGTCGTACGGCCGCACGGGCTGACGCTGGAAGAGGTCGGGTACCCCGCCGACGAGTTGCTCGCCGCACGGAACAGGGAGGCGCGAAACCGGCGATCTCTGCCCGGGACGCCCAGATGCGAAACCTGTTAGTTACCTGCAATTTGCACTCAGATAGTGCCCATGTCGGGACTTACCCGGCGTAAGTCCCTTCTTGCCCCTTACAACCTCCTTACCTCTCGTATAGCCTTTCGTCGCTCGGTCATTGGTTCGGGCCGCTCGGCCATTGTTCGAACGATCGACAGTTCGACATGGGGAAGGCCGGGCTGAGGGTGGGGGTTTCAACGGGCCGTATCCGGGCCCGGGGGTGGGTTTTTGCATGAGTTCAGTTGGTCCTGCGCGGACTGGGGGGCGCCGTGCCGCGCGCCAGAACAGCGGCCGGCGGAAGGCGGGGCGGAGTGACGGCGCTCCACTGGGGCTGCTGCCGCTGCCGCCGACGGACAGGGAGAAGTACTCCTATGCGCGCCGGCATCTGTGGATCCTGACGATCAGCTCGCTGATCAGCTTCTGCTGCCTGGTGGTGAGCCAGTTCAAGCTGGCCCAGTCGACACCGGTGCTGTGGATCTACACGCCGCTGCTGGTCTTCACGGTGCTGTACTACCTGGTGTCGCTGCGGGTGAACGGCTTCACCCGGGACTTCGACATCGCGCACCACAAGCGGCTGGTGCACAACTGGCGGCCCGAGGTGTACCCGACGGTCGACGTCTTCCTGCCGGTGTGCGGCGAACCCATCGAGGTGCTGCACAACACCTGGCGGCATGTGCGGGAGATGGCCGACCGGTATCCGGGGGTCTGTGTTCCGTTCGTGCTCGATGACGGTGCCAGTCCCGAACTGGCCGCCATGGCCCGCGACTTCGGGTTCCGCTACGGCACCCGGGAGAACCGAGGCTGGTTCAAGAAGGCCGGGAACCTGCACTTCGGGTTCGGGCAGTCCGACGGGCAGTACATCCTGATCCTGGACGCCGACTTCACTCCGCGCGCCGACCTGCTCCAGGAGCTGCTGCCGTACCTGGAGGCGGACCCGCGCATCGGGATCGTCCAGTCGCCGCAGTACTTCCGGGTGCTGGACTCGCAGAACTGGATCGAGCGCGGCGCGGGCGCGGTGCAGGAGCTGTTCTACCGGTCCGTGCAGGTGTCGCGGCAGGGCAGTGACGGTGCGATCTGTGTGGGCAGCTGTGCCGTGTACCGGCGGGCCGCCCTGGAGACCAACGGCGGTACGACGCTGATCGAGCACTCCGAGGACGTGCACACCGGCTTCGACCTGCGCGGTCTCGGCTGGGATCTGCGGTATGTGCCGGTCGCGGTGTCGACGGGCGTGTGCCCGGACAGCGCGGGTGCCTTCTTCAACCAGCAGTACCGCTGGTGCTCGGGGTCGATGAGCCTGCTCGGCAGCCGGAAGTTCTGGCAGGCGAAGATCAGGCTGTCCAGCCGCCTGTGCTACATGTCCGGCTTCTTCTACTACATCCACACGGCGCTGTTCACCTTCGCCGCCCCGGTCATCCCGATCGTGCTGTTGCTGATGATGCCGGAGAAGCTCCAGGTCGAGCACCTGATCCTGGTGCTGCCCAGCATCATCTACACCACCCTCGTCTTCCCGATGTGGCACAAGGCGCCCTACCGCCTGGAGGCCTGGGCGGCCCGCATGATGTACGGCTGGGCGCATGTCTTCGCCATCTGGGACATCCTGCGCAAGAACCGCATGGGCTGGCAGCCCACCGGCTCCTCCGGCGCCAAGAAGAACAAGACCCGGCGCTTCTGGATCGGCATGTGGGTCTGGAGCGGCGGCACCGCGCTGATCTGGGTGGTGGGAGCGGTCTACCGGACCTTCACCATGGACGCCCCGGACTTCGCGCTGATCCTGTCCTCCGGGCTGTTCTACGCCCTCGTCGTGGGCCGGGTCCTGGTCCAGCCCCGGGAGAAGGCGGTGGCCTGATGCAGTCGTTCAGCCGCATCCGTACGGCCCTGGCGGCCGGCCTGCTCACCGGCGTGCTCGCCCTCAGCGGATGCTCAGTCCTCAGCGAGGAGTCGGGCGGTACCTCCTCGGGCGGTTCCTCCTCGGCCGGTGCCGGGGAGGCCGGGGCCGGCGCCGATGCCGCGGCGAGCCCCGAGGCCGACGTCCCCTACGACGTCGTACCGCTGCTGAAGCCGGACAAGAAGTACTTCGGTGCCGCCGTCGAGGGCGCGCCGAACTCCATGAAGGGCATCGACACCTATACGAGGATGGTCGGCAAGCAGCCGAACCTCATCGAGTACTACGCCGCCTGGGGCGACGGCTTCGACGCCACCGGGGTGCGCAACGCCTGGCGCGAGGGTGCCATGACGCTGATGTCGTGGGAGCCCTTCGACACCCCCGTCGCCGATATCGCGGCGGGCAAGTCGGACGCGTACATCAAGGAGTACGCGACGGCGGTGCGCAAGCTGAACCTGCCCGTCGTGATCTCCTTCGCCGACGAGTTCAACGGGCACTGGGAGAAGTGGGGCACGAAGAACGTGACCCCGAAGGACTACGTGGCCGCCTGGCGGCACATCCACCAGACCTTCGTCGACGTCGGCGCCTCGAACGTCATCTGGGCCTGGTCGCCCAACATCGTCAACCCGGTGGGGAGCGTCAAGCTCAAGCCGTACTACCCGGGCGACGCCTATGTCGACTGGGTCGGCCTGATCGGCTACTGGACGATCCAGGAGGACAACGCCTTCGACAGCGTCTTCGGGCCGACCCGCGACCAGGTCCGCACCTTCACCGAGAAGCCGATGATCCTGCTGGAGACCGGGGCCATGGCGGGGGAGCGGCGCCGAGCCGACATCCGCAACCTGTTCGCGGGCGTCGCGGCGGACGACGACATGCTCGGTTTCGTCTGGTTCAACCACAAAAAGCGTGCCGACTGGCGACTGGAGGCGAGCCCGCTGGCGCTGAAGGAGTTCAAGCGCCTGGCCGCCGACGACAGCTTCGGCTTCGACGTACGGAAGCCGTGATGACCTCCCGACCCGATCAGCCCACGCACTACACGCCTCAGCCCTACGACCCGTATGCCGAGGACGAGTCGGCCTCCACGTGGTTCAACTCCGACGGGCAGCCTCCCCACCAGCAGGGCTACCCGTACGACGAGCAGGCCCAGGCCTACGAGCAGCAGCAGGCGCAGTACGCGGCAGCCGTCCCCCAGCAGCCGCAGGGGCTGCACGACGACCAGCCGACGTACGCGCTGCGCACGGTCCAGTACCAGCAGGTGCCGGACGACGAGCCCGAGTACCACATCCCCGAAACGCCGGAAGCCGGCTGGGACATGGCGGCGAGCAGGCGGCGGGCCTGGGTCAGCCGGGCCGTGCTGCTGTGCGTCCTGGCCATCCAGGCGGCGCTGTCGCTACGGCTGTCCAACACGGCGTTCCAGGACGAGGCCCTGTACATCGCGGCCGGCCACGCCGAGCTCGCCCATCTGCTCGACGGCACCCCGCTGCCCATCGACTACGCCGCCTACTTCTCCGGTTCGCCGCAGCTGTACCCGGTGCTGGGCGCGCTGGTGGACGGGCAGTTCGGGCTGACGGGGGCGCGGTGTCTGAGCCTGCTGTTCATGCTGGGCACCACCGGGCTGCTGTACTCCTTCACCCGGCGGCTGTTCAACGAGCGGGCGGCGCTGGCCGCGGCGGCGCTGTTCGCGGTGCTCCAGTCGACCGTCGTCATGGGGTACTTCGCGACGTACGACGCGATGGCGGTGTTCCTGCTGGCGCTGGCCACCTGGATCGTGGTGCGCACCGACCGGGCGCCCGTGGCCGCCGTGCTGCTGGCCGCGCCCGTGGCGGTGCTCGCGGTCGGCGTGAAGTACGCCTCGGCGCTGTACCTGCCGACCATCGTGGGCCTCGCGCTGCTCACGGCCTGGCCGCACAAGGGCGCCAAATCGTTCCTGCGGATGGTGCTGCTCGGCCTCGGCATCGGCGGTCTGCTGCTGGCGGGGATGTACGCCACCGACCTGCTCGCCGGTGTCCGGCAGACCACCACCGACCGTGACCACGGCTCCGACAGCGCCCGGTTCCTGCTCCAGCGCTCGATGGAGTGGGGCGGGCTGATGTTCCTCGCCGCCGTCGGCGGCGCCGTCTCCTATGTGCGGCGCAGCCGGATGAACGAGTCGCCGGTCGCGCTGCGCCTGGGCAGCCCCGGCTGGCGCTGGCGGGCCATGCTCGGCCTGCTGCTGTGCGGTACGGCCGTGCTCGCGCCCGCGTACCAGATCCATCTGGCCACCGTGGTCTCGCTCTTCAAGCACGTCGGGTTCGGCCTGCTGTTCGCCGCCCCGATGGCGGGCGTGGGCGTGACCCGGCTGGTGGGCGCGCACTTCCGCTACCCCCAGCTCGGGATCATGCTGTGGACGGCGGTGCTGTGCCTCGGCATCTCGCAGGCGGACTGGCGCTTCGGCGTCTGGCCCGACTCCTCGAAGATGATCCGGACCATCGACTCCCATGTGGACGCCAAGGGCCACTACCTCGCCTCCACGCCCGAGGTGCCCGTGTACTACCTGCGGGACAGGACCACCCACCGCCAGTGGCAGGGCGTCTTCGGCATGGAGTACACGGACGAGAAGGGCAAGTACCGCACCGGCGACGACGCCTACCGCGCGGCGCTGCGCGAGGGCGAGTTCGACCTGATCGTCCTTGACGGGCTCACCAACCCGCGCGCCGACGACGTCATCGCAGCCGCCGTCAAGGGCAACCCGCACTACCGGCTCCTCGGCGAGGTGCCGTTCCGCAACTCCAGCGGCACGGGCACCTACCGCATCTGGATCAAGACCTCCTGAGAAAGGAGCCGTACCCATGCGGCTCACCGTCATCGGCACCGGCTACCTGGGTGCCACCCACGCCGCCTGCATGGCGGAACTCGGCCACGAGGTGCTCGGGGTCGACGTGGACCCGGACAAGGTGGCCGCGCTCCGGGCGGGCCGCGTGCCATTCCACGAGCCCGGGCTGCCCGAGCTGATCGCGCAGCACACGGCGAGCGGGCGGCTCCGGTTCACGGGCGACTACGAGGAGGCCGGGGCCTTCGCCGACGTGCACTTCGTGTGCGTCGGCACGCCCCAGCTCAAGGGCTCCGAGGGCGCGGATCTGACGTACGTCGACGCGGCCTTCGCGGCGATCGCGGAGCACGCCGGGCCGGACGCGCTGCTGGTCGGCAAGTCGACGGTGCCGGTGGGGACGGCGGGGCGGCTCGCGGACACGCACACCGGTGCCGAGGTCGCCTGGAACCCGGAGTTCCTGCGGGAGGGCTTCGCCGTCGAGGACACGCTGCGGCCGGACCGGCTGGTGTTCGGGGTGCGGTCGAAGCGGGCCGAAACGATCCTGCGGGCGGTGTACGCCCCCGTTCTCGCCGCCGGCACCCCGCTCGTCACCGCCGACCTCCCGACCGCCGAGCTGGTCAAGACGGCCGCCAACGCCTTCCTCGCCACCAAGATCTCCTTCATCAACGCGATGGCCGAGATGTGCGAGGTGGCCGGCGGCGACGTCGGCGTGCTCGCCGAGGCCATCGGCCACGACGACCGGATCGGCCGCAAGTTCCTGCGCGCCGGGATCGGCTTCGGCGGCGGCTGTCTGCCCAAGGACATCCGCGCCTTCGCGCACCGCGCCGACGAACTGGGCGTCTCGCTGGCCTTCCTGCGCGAGGTCGACGCCATCAACATGCGGCGCCGCGACAAGGTGGTCGAACTGGCCCGGGAGCTGTGCGGAGGATCCGTACTGGGCGCCCGGATCGCCGTACTCGGCGCCGCCTTCAAACCGGACTCCGACGACATCCGTGACTCACCGGCCCTCAACGTCGCCGCCCGCCTGCGCCTGGACGGCGCCGACGTCACGGTCCACGACCCCGAGGCGATGGACAACGCCCGCAAGGTGTTCCCGCTCCTCGGGTACGCGCTGTCGGCCGAGGAGGCGCTGCAACGTGCCGATCTCGTGCTGCATCTGACCGAGTGGCCGCAGTACCGGGAGATCGACCCGGTGCGGGCCCGGTCGACGGTTTCCCGTCCCCGGATCGTGGACGGGCGGGGGGTGCTCGACGCGGACCGCTGGACCGCGGCGGGCTGGCAGTTCCGGGCACTGGGGAGGCCCGGATCCGTAGGGGAGGAGCTCCGGTAGGGGCTTTTCAGGGGAGGGAAAGAGAAAGCCATGACGGAACGCGACAGCCACGACGGACACGCCGGTCCACCGGTCACCGTGGTGATGCCGACGTACAACGAGGCCGCGAACCTGCCGCGGATGGCGGAGCTGGTGCTCGGCCTGCCGGTCGACGGGCTGCATCTGAAGGTCGTCGACGACTCCAGCCCGGACGGCACCGGGCGGCTCGCCGAGGAGCTCGCCGAGAAGTACAACGCCGACCAGCCCGCCGGGCGGCGCCGGATGAGCGTGCTGCACCGCACCGAGAAGGACGGCCTGGGGCGGGCGTACGTCGCGGGCATGACCGCCGCGCTGGCGGAGGGCGCCGGGTACGTCGTCCAGATGGACGCCGACGGCAGCCATCCGGTGGAGGCGGTGCCGCGGATGCTGGACGCGGCGGTGGCCCGCGGAGCGGGCCTGGTCGTCGGCAGCCGGTACGTGGAGGGCGGCTCGCTCGACGAGGACTGGGGCCTGCACCGGGTGCTGCTGTCCCGGTTCGCCAACCGCTACGCCCGTGCCGTGCTCGGCACCGAGATCCGGGACATCACGGCCGGCTTCAACCTGTGGTCGGCGGCCACCCTGCGCGAGCTCGACCTGGCCACCCTGGACAGCGCGGGCTACAGCTTCCAGGTCGAGCTGAAGTACAAGGCCGTGCGGGCCGGGCACCGCGCCGTCGAGATCCCGATCCGCTTCGGGGAGCGGACGGAGGGCGTGTCGAAGATGACGCTGAGGACCCAGCTGGAGTCGGCCGTCGTACCGATCAGGCTGCGCCTGAAGCACAGGTGAGCCCGCGGGCGGCGGCCGACTACTCGTTGGCCGCCGCGGACGCCTGTGCCTCGCCCCGCCGGTGGATCTGGTCGAACGTGAACTTGGCCAGGTTGTTGCTCATCCGGAGGACCGGTGTGTCCTTGTTCGTGACGTCCTTGCCGTTGGTGAAGCCGGCGATGGTGAAGTAGGCGTAGCGGCCGTAGGAGTTGGCGTACGACTGGCAGACGGCGGCGTTGCAGAACTCCTTGACGCCCTTGCCGTAGAGCGGGTCGACGTGGTCCTGCTGGGTGTTGACCTGGCTCTTGACCTTGGTGGCCTGCGCCGCGGTGTCGAAGACCGCCACGCCGACCGTCACCGCGACACCGTCCTTGGTGTAGCTGACGCGTATGAAGCGGGTGCAGTCGTTGGCGGTGAGGATCTTCGGGAGGCCGCCCTTGGTGGCCGCGGAGCAGTTCTTCGTGTCGTCCGTCGCGCCCTTTTTGTAGACCGTCTCCTCACTCACGGTCAGCTGCGTGCCCCGGAAGAGGATCTCGGCGCTGAGCGGAGCGGTGTCCTTGCTCTTGCTGGAGATGAAGTCCTTGGGGTCCAGCGGCGGCGGCGCGCTCGTCGGCTCGAACGACGGCTCCGCGGCCTTGGACTCGCCCGGCAGACCCGCTGTCCCGGAGAGCTCGGAAGTCGGCTTGTTCGAGGCGGAGTTGCTGTCGTTCGCCGAGACCACCGCCGCGGCGACGGCGGCACCGATCGCGACGGTGGCGAGCGCGCCGCCGCCGATGAACAGCAGCCGACGCCGCTTGTTGCGGGTCTCCGAGGCCTCGGCGAGCGCGGCCCAGTCCGGGGTCCCGTCGTCGCCGCTGTTCCACGGCTGCTGGGAATGCGGTTTCCAGGGATCCCACTGGGACTGGGGTCCCCCCTGCTGCCCAAAGCTCATGGGGCGCATCTTAGACGGGCCGAGGGCGTGCCGGTCCGCCTCAAGAGACCCACGGGCACCTAGCGTTCACATGGTGAGCGAGCACAAAAGCGACATCTCCGGGTGGTTGGTGCGACGTGCCACCTGGCATCTGTGGGTGGTGCTCGGGGCCGTGCTGGGAGCCCTCGTGGCCCGTACGGCGCGTGTGACCTCGGACGGAGGGATGGACAACGCCATCGTCGTGCGGGCGGCACGGGTGTGGCTGGCCGGGGGGTCGCCGTATGACGACTCCCACTTCCTCTATTTGCCGAGCGCGGTACTGGCGGCGGCTCCGCAGGTGCTGATTCCGCGGAGTGTGCTGAGCGTGCTGGTGCCGGTGGTGGTGACCGGGTGTCTGGTGGGGGGCTGGGTCTGCGCGCTACGGCTGCACGGTGTCGCACTGCGCAGCCGCTTCGCGGCGCTCGGCCTGACCGGCCTGGCGGTCGGGTTCGCCCCGTTCGCCCACCTGGTCCTGCTGGGCAACTGGACGGCGGCGGCGGTGCTCGCCCTGCCGCTGGGGTTGTTGCTGGCCGGGCGGGGGCGGTGGGTGGCGGCCGGGCTGGTGATCGGGGCGGCGGTCGCGGTGAAGCCGTTGCTGGCGCCGGTGGGGCTGCTGTTCGTCTTCGCGGGGCGGTGGCGGGGGCTGGCGGTGATGGCCGCAGTGCCGGTGGTGATGTCCGCGGCGGCGGCGCTGGTGCTGCCGGATCCCGCGGGGTTCTTCACGCGCACCCTGCCGTTTCTGCTGCGCGGCGGCGACAGCTTTGTACGGCTCTATGAGGCGTCGCCGGCCGCGGTGCTGCCGAGGGTCGGGGTGCCGGGCGTGGTGGCCGGGGGGATCGCGGTGGCGGCGGCCGGGGCGGGGGTGGGGTGTGCGTATCGGCGCTGGCGGTGTGGGGATCGCGGGCCGCTGCGGCTCGCGGAGACGGCGGGGATGCTGATGCTCTCGGCGTTCCTGGCCTCCAGGCCGTCGTACGACCACTATCTGCTGGTCGTCGTGCCGGTGCTGCTCGCTGGGCTGCCGTACGAGGGGGCGGTCGTGCGGGGGGTGTGGTTCTGGCTGGCACTGGTTCCGCAGGTTCCGGGGGTGACCTGGCCTTATCTGGAGACGGGGCAGCGGCGGGCCTTCCGGGATGCGGTCACGTTGGGTGGTCTGGCGATGACGCTGGCTGCCCACTGCTTGCGGTTCGGCCGGGTTTCCCCGCCCCCGCCGCCCCTGCCCGTCCCATCCTCCAGGGGCGCTGCCCCTTCGACCCCGCCGGGGGCTGCGCCTCTGGACGGGAGTGAGCGGTCACTTTCTGGCGCCGGTCAGGCAATCTCAGCCCGTCCGGCGTTTGAGGACGAGGCCCCTTCAGGGCCGAAGCGGGGGTCCGGGGGCGGCAGCCCCCAGGGCGGGGCGGCTACGCTGGGTGCTGAACAGTAGGCGTCGCACGAGGCAACCCGTTTTGACCCGGCTATGGCGCCGCAGGTATCCTGCATGTTCGTTGTGTATTGGCTTGCTCATTCTCACGGGACGGGCCCTTACACCGGTCCACCGGGCCGATGACCAGCGACCCCACGTACGCGGTTTGCGTCGCCGCCGTGCGGTCAAGGCTGTCGTGATCGTTTCGGTGACCTGTTCAGGACCATTCACTCGAAGCGAAGGCTACGAACCGTGCGTACGTACAGCCCCAAGCCCGGCGATGTGACGCGCCAGTGGCACGTCATTGACGCTCAGGACGTTGTCCTGGGCCGTCTCGCCACCACTGCCGCCACCCTTCTCCGGGGCAAGCACAAGCCGATCTACGCGCCGCACGTCGACGCTGGTGACTTCGTCATCATCATCAACGCCGACAAGGTGCACCTGTCCGGCAACAAGCGGACGCAGAAGATGGCGTACCGCCACTCCGGCTACCCGGGTGGTCTGCGTTCCGTCCGTTACGACGAGCTGCTCGACAAGAACCCCGAGAAGGCCATCGAGAAGGCCGTCAAGGGCATGCTCCCCAAGAACTCCCTGGGCCGTCAGATGCTCTCGAAGCTGAAGGTCTACAAGGGTGACCAGCACCCGCACGGCGCGCAGCAGCCGCAGCCGTACGAGATCACCCAGGTCGCGCAGTAAGTCCGGCCACCCCCTAAGACTGAAGAGAATCTGAGGAGAATCGTGGCCGAGACCACTGCCGAGCAGCCGCTCGAAGAGCTTGACATCGACAGCTACACCACCGAGTCCGAGGTTCCGGTGGAGGGTGAGTACACCTCCGAGTCCCTCGCCTCGCGCTTCGGTGAGCCCCAGCCGGCCGCCGGCCTGGGCCGCCGTAAGAACGCCATCGCCCGTGTCCGGATCGTTCCGGGCACCGGCAAGTGGAAGATCAACGGTCGCACCCTTGAGGACTACTTCCCGAACAAGGTGCACCAGCAGGAAGTCAACGAGCCGTTCAAGGTTCTCGAGCTCGAGGGCCGTTACGACGTCATCGCCCGCATCGCCGGTGGCGGTGTCTCCGGCCAGGCCGGTGCGCTGCGTCTCGGTGTCGCCCGCGCGCTGAACGAGGCCGACGTCGACAACAACCGCGGCCCGCTGAAGAAGGCCGGCTTCCTCCGCCGCGACGACCGTGCGGTCGAGCGCAAGAAGGCCGGTCTGAAGAAGGCCCGCAAGGCTCCGCAGTACAGCAAGCGCTAACCTTCGCTGCCTGTACGTCCGAACGCCCCGGCGGCACGCCACAGTGCCGTCGGGGCGTTCGTTTTAGCACAGCCTTGGGCGTATAACGGCACAAGGCGCTCAAAGGATCGTGTGCTCGTGTGCTCGGGTGACTGGTTCCCCGGCTCCTTGGCCGATCGGCCGGTCTTCGACAACTGACGCTTCCTCAGGAGGACAAGTGGGACGACTCTTCGGCACGGACGGCGTGCGTGGCGTCGCCAACGCGGATCTGACGGCCGAGATGGCGCTTGGTCTGTCCGTGGCGGCGGCGCACGTACTGGCCGAGGCGGGCACCTTCGAGGGCCACCGGCCGACGGCAGTGGTCGGACGGGATCCGCGCGCGTCCGGGGAGTTCCTGGAGGCCGCCGTGGTCGCGGGCCTCGCGAGCGCCGGTGTGGACGTCCTGCGCGTCGGTGTGCTGCCGACGCCCGCGGTGGCGTATCTCACGGGCTCGCTCGGCGCCGACCTCGGTGTCATGCTCTCCGCCAGCCACAACGCCATGCCCGACAACGGCATCAAGTTCTTCGCCCGCGGCGGCCACAAGCTCGCCGACGAGCTGGAGGACCGTATCGAGGCGGTCTACGACGAGCACCGGCACGGTGAGCCGTGGGAGCGGCCGACCGGCGCGGCCGTCGGGCGGGTGCGGTCGTACGACGAGGGGTTCGAGGAGTACGTCGCCCACCTCCTCGGCGTGCTGCCCAACCGGCTGGACGGGCTGAGGATCGTCCTCGACGAGGCGCACGGCGCCGCCGCGGGGGTCTCGCCGGAGGCGTTCGCGCGGGCCGGGGCCGAGGTCGTCACCATCGGGGCCGAGCCGGACGGGCTCAACATCAACGACGGCTGCGGGTCCACCCATCTGGAGAAGCTGAAGGCCGCCGTCGCCGAGCACGGCGCCGACCTCGGTATCGCGCACGACGGGGACGCCGACCGCTGCCTCGCCGTGGACCACACCGGTGAGGAGGTGGACGGCGACCAGATCCTGGCCGTGCTCGCGCTGGCCATGCGGGAACGCTCCGCGCTGCGTGCCGACACCGTCGTGGCGACCGTCATGTCCAACCTGGGCTTCAAGCTGGCCATGGAGCGCGAGGGCATCGCGCTGGTGCAGACCGCGGTCGGTGACCGCTATGTGCTGGAGGAGATGAAGGAGCACGGGTACGCCCTTGGCGGCGAGCAGTCCGGGCATGTCATCATCCTCGATCACGCCACGACCGGTGACGGGACGCTGACCGGGTTGCTGCTGGCCGCTCGGGTCGCGGAGACCGGTCGTACGCTGCGGGATCTCGCCGCCGTGATGGAGCGGCTGCCACAGGTGCTGATCAATGTGCCGGACGTGGACCGGTCGCGGGTCGGGGAGTCGGCCGAGCTGGCTGCCGCCGTTGCCGAGGCGGAGCGGGAACTCGGCTCTACGGGTCGGGTTCTGCTGCGGCCGTCCGGGACCGAGCCGTTGGTGCGCGTGATGGTCGAGGCGGCGGACATCGAGCAGGCTCGCTCTGTGGCGGGGCGGTTGGCCGATGCCGTGAAGTCCGCGCTTGGGTAGATGCGTCCGCATCCGCTTCGGAAAGCCGTCTCCGGCTGAGTGTTCTCCTGCCTGAGGTCGGGCCCCCGGCCCGCCAAGGCCGCTGAGTCGAAAGGGAGTTGGGCGAAGGGCCTTCTCCATGATCGGGTAGGGTCTGCTTTGCGCCAGCGAGAACCATGCCTGGCGCAACCTCATACCTTCTGGCGGCCAGATGGATTCCGTCCCGAATGGTGTTGAGGACTTTTTCAGAGTCTGACCAACTCAAGGAGACGAGAAGTGCGAATCGCCCGGCGCATAGCAGCGGCTGCCGTATCCGGTGCCGTAATCCTCGGGGGCGCCGTGCTCACCGCCCCGACCGCCTCGGCGGCGTCCCTGCCGAGAGCGTGCAACCTGATCCTCACGCAGACCAAGGACGTTTCGGATGCCGTGCACCTGCGCAGCGGCCCCGGCACGAGCTACACCTCCCTTGGAGTCCTGTACAACGGTGCCGGGTTCACCGAGTACTGCACCAAGGATTACAAGTGGAGCTACGGCAAGGTCACCAGCGGGGCCAACAAGGGGAAAAAGGGCTGGGTGAAGTACGCCCACCTCAACCCCGTCGAAAAGGGCTGACCCGCGCTCCACATCATTCTCGCCGGCCAGAACTGTCCGGCTTCACTGCCCGCCTGCTTCATGATCTGCAGGCGGGCAGTGCTTTTCAGGTTTGCCGCCGCTGACGGCGCTGGGTCGACCAGAACCATTTCTGTGCCAGCAGCGTCAGTGTCCCGGCCAGGACGATGCCCAGGAGGTTCAGCAGCAGCTGGCCCGTCGAGAGCCAGGTCTGCTTGGCATCGTCGTAGATCAGGGCCACGGCCGCGTTGGCGGCGGCCGGGACGGTCGTCACGGAGATGGCGACGCCGACCAGGGCGCCGGACTTGGCGGAGGTCAGGGAGAGGGTGCCGGCGGCGCCGGCGAGTACCGCCACGACGAACGAGAACCAGTCCGGGGCGTAGATGAAGCCGGTGTTGGGCCGGTCGCCCTCCAGCCTGGCCTCGGTGAACAGGCCGACGGCGTCCATGAAGAGGCTGAAGCCCACCGTCACCGCCATCGCCACGGCGAAGCCCACCAGCAGGGCGATCAGCGAGCGCAGCGCGAGGCGGGGTGCCCGCTGCACCACCGCCGTGCAGATGCCCGCCAGCGGCCCGAACTCCGGGCCGACCGCCATCGCGCCCACGATCAGGATCGCGTTGTCCAGCACCACACCGCAGGCCGCGATCATCGTGGCCAGCGTGATGAAGGCGACGTAGGTGATGGAGAGGGTCGACTCCTCGTGCGTGGCGTCCGCGAGGTGCTCCCACAGCACCGCGTCCGCCCCCTCGCCCGGTGCTTCCTCCTTGGCCTTGTCGGCCCGCTCGGACAGCGACAGGTCGATCTTCTCGACGGCGATCGAACCGGCCTGGTCCAGGTCCAACTGCCGGAGCGCGCCGATGAGTTCGTCGCCCGCCTCGCGCGCCACGTCACACTGGACGACGTCCCCGGACGGGTTGCGGGCGACGCCCGGCAGCACGACGAGGTGGGTGGCGCCGACCGTGTTCTCGATCAGGCGGACCACGTCGTCGGTCCGGTCGGCCGGGGTGATCAGACGCAGATGCAGCATGACGTCTTTCTAACAGGCCCGCAGGAGGGTGAGGGTGCCGGCTCCGGCAGGCCGGTGCCGCGGCTCTACAGCTTGCGCAGGCTCAGCCGCTGCACCTTGTGGTCCGGGCCCTTGCGCAGGACGAGGGTGGCGCGGCCGCGGGTGGGGGCGATGTTCTCCACCAGGTTGGGCTTGTTGATGGTGCGCCACATCGTGCGGGCGTAGGCGAGGGCCTCCTCCTCGGAGACCTGCGTGTACTTGCGGAAGTACGAGGAGGGGTTCTGGAAGGCGGTCTCGCGCAGCCTCTTGAACCGGTTGAGGTACCAGTGCTCGATGTCCTCGGTGCGGGCGTCGACGTACACGCTGAAGTCGAAGTAGTCGGCGAGGCCGACCCGGGTGCGGCCGTCCTTGCCGGGGAGGGCGGGCTGCAGGACGTTCAGGCCCTCCACGATCAGGATGTCGGGGCGGCGGACCGAGAGCCTCTGGTCGGGGACGATGTCGTAGATCAGGTGGGAGTAGACGGGGGCCGTGACCTCGCCCTTGCCCGCCTTGATGTCGGCGACGAACCGGGTGAGCGCGCGACGGTCGTAGGACTCGGGAAAACCTTTCCGCGACATCAGGCCGCGGGCCTCCAGCTCCCGGGTGGGAAGGAGGAACCCGTCGGT
Organism: Streptomyces curacoi; assembly: GCF_001513975.1. Taxonomy (GTDB): domain Bacteria; phylum Actinomycetota; class Actinomycetes; order Streptomycetales; family Streptomycetaceae; genus Streptomyces; species Streptomyces curacoi. The sequence goes on along the minus strand of NZ_KQ947988.1, from coordinate 501,921 downwards.
GGTGACCAGCTCGACGCGCGGGTGCTCGGGCCAGCGGGAGAGCAGGGCCTGCAGGAGGCGGGCGACCGTGGACTTGCCCACGGCGACCGAGCCGGCGACCCCTATGACGAACGGGGTGCCGGACTGGGAGCCCTGCTCGCCGAGGAAGGTGTTCAGCGCGCCTCTCAGGCCGTCGGTGGCGCCGACGTAGAGGTTGAGGAGGCGGGAGAGCGGGAGGTAGATGTCCCGCACCTCGTCGAGGTCGATGACATCGCCGAGGCCGCGCAGCTTCTCGACCTCCTCCGCGGTGAGCGGCAGCGGGGTCTTGTCGCGCAGCGCGCTCCACTCCGAGCGGGTGAGGTCGACGTAGGGAGTCGCCTCCGGCCTGGGCCGGTGGGCGCTCCGGGGCATCGAGGGGACCGGAGAGATCACAGTCCATTGTTACGGGCGGACGAACGGACTGTGGCGTGGGATCCGTCACCCCGCAGCTTTCGGGAGGAATCGGGGCAAACGCGGAATGTCAGTGCCGTGCGTCACAGTTGTGGGAGAGGTGGGCCCAGGCCGGGGCCACCGACCCCGAGGGGGTGACCCATGACATATGCGATCGAGGCGGAAGGCCTGGTCAAGCGGTTCAAGGAGACCGAGGCGCTGGCAGGGGTCGACCTGGGGGCCCGCAGGGGCTCGGTCCTCGGGCTGCTCGGTCCCAACGGCGCGGGGAAGACGACCGCGGTGCGGATCTTCGCGACGCTGCTCAGGCCCGATGCCGGCAGGGCCCGGGTGGCCGGGCACGACGTCGTCCGGGAGGCCGGGGTCGTACGCGCCATGGTCGGGCTGACCGGGCAGTACGCGGCGGTGGACGAGAACCTGACCGGCACGGAGAACCTGCTGCTCATCGGCCGGCTGCTGGGTCTGCCGAGGCGGGCGGCCCGGGCGCGGGCGGCCGAGCTGCTGGACCGGTTTCAGCTGTCGGAGGCGGCCGGGCGGGCCGTCAAGACCTTCTCGGGCGGTATGCGCAGGCGCCTGGACCTGGCCGCGAGCCTGGTGGGCCGGCCGAGCATCCTCTTCCTCGACGAGCCGACCACGGGGCTGGACCCGCACAGCCGCGGTGAGCTGTGGGACCTGCTGCGGGGCTTGGTCGCGGACGGCGCGACGGCCCTGCTGACCACGCAGTACCTGAACGAGGCCGATGTGCTCGCCGACGACATCGTGGTGATCGACAAGGGCCGGGTGATCGCCGAGGGCACCCCGGACCAGCTGAAGTCGCAGGTCGGCGGGCAGGTGCTGGAGCTGCGGCCGGTGCTGGCGCAGGACCTGGCGCGGGCGCACACGGTGGTGGCCGGGGCCGCCGGTCCGCAGGCCCGGATCGAGGGCGAGACGATCACCGCCCCGGTGAAGGACCCCGAGCTGATGCCGGCCGTCGTGCGCACGCTCGACCGCGAGGGGATAGCCGTGGGCGAGCTCGCCCTGCGCCGTTCGTCGCTCGACGAGGTCTTCCTGGCCCTGACCGGTCACCGAGCCGAACCCGGCGCACCCGAGGGCAACGGCGGCGCGTCCGTCCGGGACGACGAGAGCGAGCCGCGGAACGCCGACGGCGAGCTGCGGAAGGCGGTGACCGGGCCATGACCGCCACCACCACGACCATCACCGCCCCGATCGGCAAGTCGGGGCGGGTGCGGCCGCTCGACGGGCTGCGGCAGACCTTCACGATGGCCTGGCGAAGCCTGGTCGCGGTCAAGCACAACCCGTTGGAGCTGGTCGACTACAGCATCACGCCCATCATGTTCGTGTTCCTCTTCACGTACGTACTGGGCGGGCAGATGGCCGGGTCGCCGGAGGCGTATCTGAAGTACGCGCTGCCCGGGATCATCGTGCAGAACACCCTGTTCATGACGATGTACACGGCGATGGCCCTCAACACCGACCTCACCAAGGGCGTCTTCGACCGGCTGCGCAGCCTGCCGATAGCCCGCTCCGCACCGCTCATCGGCCGGATCACCGCGGACCTCGCCAAGCATGTCTGGGCGATGCTGCTGATGATCGGCCTCGGCCTGCTGCTCGGCTTCCGGATCACCGGGGGACCGGAGGGGTTCCTGCTCGGGGCGGTGCTGCTGGTGGTGTTCGCGGCGGCGGTGTCGTGGTGCGCGGTGCTGATCGGCATGCTGGCGGGGGACGTGGAGAAAGTGCAGGCGTTCGCGTTCACGCTCATCTTCCCGATCACCTTCACCAGCAGCGCGTTCGTCAGGGTGGAGACCATGCCGGGGTGGCTGCAGGCGTGGAGCGACGTCAATCCGGTGACCCATCTGTCCGACGCGTTCCGCGGGCTGCTGCTGGGCGGGCCGGTGGCGGAGCCGGTGGTGTGGTCGCTGGTGTGGGCTGCGGGGATAGCGGTGGTGTTCTATCCGTTGGCCATGCGGGCTTATCGGGCGAAGACGTGACTCGGGCGAAGACGTGACTCGGGCGAGGACGTGACTCGGGTGAAGACGTGACTCGGGCGAGGACGTGACTCGGGTGAAGACGTGACTCGGGCGTTGTGCGCGGCTGCCCGTCCGGGCGGGAAGCGACGCCGTCGGAGCGTTCGTACCGGGGCGGGAATTTCCGAAATCGGGCACGCGGAGGCCGTTTCGGACGCCGAATCGGTCGTAGGCTGCCCCGCATGTGCGGAATCGTGGGATACGTGGGGTCGCAGTCGGCGCTGGAGATCGTGACGGCCGGACTGAAGCGGCTGGAGTACCGGGGGTACGACTCGGCGGGTGTCGCCGTACTGGCGGACGGGGGGCTGGCGGCCGCGAAGAAGGCCGGGAAGCTGCTGAACCTGGAGAAGGAGCTGGTCGATCGGCCGCTGCCGACGGGCACCACGGGCATCGGCCACACGCGGTGGGCCACGCACGGCGGGCCGACGGACGCGAACGCCCATCCGCATCTCGACAACGCCGGGCGCGTGGCCGTCGTGCACAACGGGATCATCGAGAACTTCGCCGCGCTGCGGACCGAGTTGGCGGAGCGGGGGCATGAGCTGGCCTCCGAGACCGACACGGAGGTCGTCGCGCATCTGCTCGCCGAGGAGTTCTCGTCGTGTGCCGATCTGGCCGAGGCGATGCGGCTGGTGTGCCGGCGGCTGGAGGGCGCCTTCACGCTGGTCGCCGTGCATGCGGACGAGCCCGATGTGGTGGTCGGGGCGCGGCGGAACTCGCCGCTGGTGGTGGGCGTTGGAGAGGGTGAGGCCTTTCTGGCCTCGGACGTCGCCGCGTTCATCGACCACACGCGGTCGGCCATCGAGCTGGGGCAGGACCAGGTCGTCGAGCTGCGGCGGGACGGCGTGACCGTCACCGGGTTCGACGGGCGGGCGGCGGACGTCCGGCCGTATCACGTCGACTGGGACGCCTCGGCCGCGGAAAAGGGGGGCTATGACTACTTCATGCTCAAGGAGATCGCCGAGCAGCCCAAGGCGGTCGCCGATACGTTGCTGGGGCGCATCGATGCCGCTGGTTCGCTGACTCTGGACGAGGTGCGGATCCCCGCCGGGGTGCTGCGGGAGGTCGACAAGATCGTCGTCGTGGCCTGCGGTACGGCCTTTCACGCCGGGCTGATCGCCAAGTACGCCATCGAGCACTGGACCCGGATTCCGTGCGAGGTGGAGCTGGCGAGCGAGTTCCGGTACCGGGATCCGATCCTCGACCAGCAGACCCTCGTCATCGCCATCTCCCAGTCCGGCGAGACCATGGACACGCTCATGGCCCTACGGCACGCACGCGAGCAGGGCGCCAAGGTGCTGGCCATCTGCAACACCAACGGGTCGACCATTCCGCGTGAGTCGGACGCGGTGCTGTACACGCATGCCGGGCCGGAGGTGGCGGTCGCGTCGACCAAGGCGTTTCTGACGCAGTTGGTGGCGTGTTATCTCGTCGCGCTGTATCTGGGGCAGGTACGGGGCACCAAGTGGGGGGACGAGATCCACGCGGTGATCCGGGACCTGGCGCATATCGGCGGTGAGGTCGAGCGGGTTCTGGAGACCATGGAGCCGGTGCGGGCGCTGGCGCGGAGCCTGGCCCACAAGAACACCGTGCTGTTCCTGGGGCGGCATGTCGGTTATCCGGTGGCGCTGGAGGGGGCGCTGAAGCTGAAGGAACTCGCCTATATGCACGCCGAGGGGTTTGCGGCGGGCGAGTTGAAGCATGGGCCGATCGCCTTGATCGAGGACGATCTGCCGGTGGTCGTGGTCGTGCCTTCGCCGCGGGGGCGGTCGGTTCTGCACGACAAGATCGTGTCCAACATCCAGGAGATCCGGGCAAGGGGCGCCCGGACCATCGTGATCGCCGAGGAGGGGGATGAGGCGGTGGTGCCGTACGCCGACCATCTGATCCGGATTCCGGCGACGCCGACCCTGCTCCAGCCGCTCGTGGCGACGGTGCCCTTGCAGGTGTTCGCCTGTGAGTTGGCCACGGCCCGGGGCAACGAGGTGGATCAGCCCCGGAACCTGGCGAAGTCGGTGACGGTGGAGTAGCCGGGCCGGGGAGCCCGCGCGGAAGGCCCTACGGTTCCGGCTGCTCGTCCAGTAAGTCCGCCCGCCACGCCGTCGCCTGGGGCATGAACCCGTGCTCGGCCGCGTACGCCGCCATACGGGCGTTGCGCGCCTGGGCCTCGGGGCCGTCCGGCAGGTGGAATTCACTGCCCGCCTGCGCGGAGCGGGCCTGCATGCTCGTGGCCGCCGCGAGCCGTCGGCGTACGTACCGGTCGAGCGCCCCGGGTACCTCGGCCGGTGTCGCGTCCGTCAGGACGTCTCCCAGTACGGCCGCGTCCAGGATCGCCTGGGCCGCGCCCTGGGCCTGGAACGGCACCATGGCGTGGGCGCTGTCGCCGAGGAGGGTCACCCGGCCGATGTGCCAGCGCCTCAGCGGGGTCCGGGTGTAGATGCCGTAGCGGTACACCTGGCCCGCGCGTTGCAGGACCGTGCGCACCCGGGAGTCCCACCCGGTGAACTCGCGCAGCTGCTCTGCCGGTTCCGCCCGCGCGGTCCAGGACTCCTGTGCCGCCGCCCGGGTGGAGAACACGGCCACGACGTTGAGCAGTTCGCCACGGCGCACCCGGTAGTGGACGAAGTGGCGGTCCGGGCCGAGCCAGGCGGCGAGCGGGGGCAGGCCCAGATCGGCCACCTCGTCGGACGGGAGCAGTGCCCGGTATGCGGCGGTTCCGGAGAACACCGCCTCGTCCTCGCCGAAGAGCCACTGGCGGGCCGCGGAGCGGATACCGTCGGCGGCTACGACCACGTCCGCGGTCAGGCGTTCACCGGTCGCCGTCGTCACGTGGGCGTACCGGTCGTCCTGGTCGATTCCGATGACGGTCGTGTTCAGGCGTACGGAGCAGGGCGGCACCCCCGCGGCCAGCGCCTGGTGCAGATCGGCCCGATGGAGCAGCAGGTACGGCGCCCCGAACTCGTCCTCGGCCGCGCGGCCCAGCGCGTAGCGGCAGATCTCCGCCCCGTCCGACCAGGTACGGAAGCTCACGTGGGCGGGGCGGACGGCCTGTGCGGCGACCTCGTCGAGCACGCCGAGCCGGCGCAGCACCCGCGTGGCGTTGGGGGCGAGCTGGATTCCGGCGCCGACCTCGGTGAAGCGGGGCGTCTGCTCGACGAGCGTGACCTCCCAGCCGGCGCGGCGCAGGCTCAGCGTCGCGGCCAGTCCGCCGATGCCGGCCCCCACGACGACCGCCCTCATGAGCCGACCTCGCCCGGACACCGGCATGGTGACGCGGGCCGGCGTCGTCGTAACGCGCTCCCTTTACTCCCGTATATCCCGCTTCCCCCCGTACGTCCGCCAGGTCCCTACCCCCGTACATCCCGGTTACCCCCGTACGTCCCGCCAGGCCCTACCTCCGTACGTCCCGCCAGGCCCCTACCCCCGTACGTCCCGCCAGGCCCCCGGAATCCCCTCAGCCACGTCATGCGCCCCCACCGGCGCCCCGTCCGCCGCGAACCTCGCCGACAGGCCGTGCAGATACGCCGCCACGCTCGCAGCATCCACCGCCGTGAGCCCCGCCGCCAGCAGCGATCCCGTCAACCCCGACAGCACGTCCCCGCTCCCGGCCGTGGCCAGCCATGACGTGCCCGTCGGGTTGACCCGGACCGGACCGGTGCCCCCGGCCCCCGCCACCAGCGTCGTCGACCCCTTCAACAGCACGGCCGCCGCATAGCGCGCCGCCAACTCCCGCACCGAAGCCAGCCGAGCCCCCTCGACCTCCTCCCGCGAGACACCGAGCAGCGCCGCCGCCTCCCCGGCGTGCGGGGTCATCAGGGTCGGTGCCGTACGCCCCCGCACCGCCTCCGGGTCCGCCAGCCGCAGCCCGTCCGCGTCGATCAGCACCGGCACGTCCGTGGCCAGCACCTCCGCCACCGTCGCCGCGTCGTCCCCGGCGCCGGGGCCCACGACCCACGCCTGCACACGCCCGGCCTTCTTCGGACCCCGGTCCGACACCAGCGTCTCGGGGAACCGGGCGATGACCGCGTCCCCGGCCGGGCCGACGTACCGTACGGCGCCCGCGCCGCCCCGCAACGCCCCCGCGACCGCGAGCACGGCGGCGCCCGGATACCTCGCCGATCCCGCCGCGATGCCGACGACCCCGCGCCGGTACTTGTCCGTCTCCGCCGCCGGCAACGGCAACAGCCGTGCCACGTCCGCGTGTTGCAGCGCCTCCAGCTCCACCGCCTCGGACGGCAGCGCCAGACCGATGTCCACCAGCCGCACCACCCCGGCGTACTCCCGCGCCGGGTCGATCAGCAGCCCCGGCTTGTGCGTGCCGAAGGTGACGGTGAGGTCGGCCCGCATCGCCTCGCCGCGCACCTCGCCCGTGTCCACGTCCACACCGCTCGGCAGGTCCACGGCGACCACGGCGGCCCCGGACCGCGCGGCCGCGGCGGCCAGCGGTGCCACCTCCGGCCGCAGCCCGCCCTTGCCGCCGATGCCGACGATCCCGTCGACCACGAGATCCGCGCGCTCGATCGAGGCCTCGGCGGCATCGACACCCGCCGTTCGGCCGCCCGCCCGGCGCAGGGCCGCCAGCCCTCCGGTGTGCGCGCGCTCGGGCGTCAGCAGGATCGCCGTGACGCCCGCCCCGCGCCTGGCCAGTCGGGCGCCGGCGTACAGGGCGTCGCCGCCGTTGTCGCCGCTGCCGATCAGCAGGACGATCCGGCTGCCGTACACCCGGCCCAGCAGATCGGCGCAGGCGGCGGCGAGTCCGGCCGCCGCCCGTTGCATCAGCGCCCCGTCCGGAAGCCGTGCCATGAGCTCCCGTTCGGCCGCCCTTACCGTCTCCACGCTGTACGCAGTCCGCATGCGACCGAGTCTCCCGTACCCGGCGAACCTCGTCGCATCCATTGACGCTTTGCCGTGCCTTTGCCAAACTCACCGACCCCCACAGGATGAATCGATTCAGTCGAATGTGGTTCGACGATCGTCCGGCGAAACGGTTCGACGATCGCCCGGCGACATGGTTCGACGAAATCGTTCGGCGAAATCGGTTCGACGAGAGGAAGTCGTCATGCCCTTCATGGGACGCAGAGCCGCACTCCTCGCCGCCGTCGGTGCCACCGCTCTCCTCACCGCCGTCGGTACTCTCACCGCCCCCACCCCCGCCGTGGCAGCCGCCTGCGGCGAAGGCTCCTACCAGGCCGAGGCCGTCCTCAACGGCAGTACCTGGACCGCCCGGCGCGGCGGCAGCACCGTCTATACCGGCGGTGACATGCGGGCCGCCGTCCAGGCCGCCGTCAACAGCCTGACCGCCGGGCGCACCGCCAAGGAGCGGGTGGTGGTGCGGGGTTCGGGATCCGTGTCCGCCGGGTCGCGCATCTCCCTGCCGAGCTACACGGTGCTCGACGTCTGCGGCACCATCAACGTCACCGGCACCGGTTCCGGCGACCAGGCGCCCGTCTACTCACGCGGCACTCGGGACGTGGAGGTCCAGAACCTCAAGCTCACCGGCACCCCGCTGTACGGCATCTTCATGCGCAACGTCCAGAACGTGGTCCTCGGCCAGATCGACATGCGTCTCTCCCGCGGGCTGGGGATACGCATCGACAACCGCGGGGACACCAGCCAGTGGACCCGCAACGTCCGGATCGACAACGTGTATGTCTCCGGCGCCTCCAGCCACGCCGTGGAGACCTACGGCGTCGACGGCATCACCATCGGGACCGTGACCGCGCGGAACGTGGGCGAGTCCGGGCTGCTGCTCAACCAGACCATCAACGCCAACGTCACCAAGGTCGACGCGGAGAACGCGGGCACGGGCACCGGGTACGCCGCCTTCCGCATGGCCAACCGCAACGGACGGGTCGGCAGCTCCTACCCGACCAACATCCGGGTGGGCGAGGTCATCGCGCGCGGCGGCGGGCGCGGCGTGTTCTGCGTCTCGGAGAGCGGCGGGGCGGTCATCAACAAGGTGACCCTCTCCAACACCGGCAACAACTCGGTCCTGATCGAGAACTGCTACAACGTGAACCTCGCCGCGCAGAGCGGCACCATTTCGGGCGGCGGCGAGCTGCGGCTGGCGGCTCGCTCGGAGTTCCCGAACAACAGGGACATCACCATCCAGAACCTGACGGTGACCAACTCGGCCATCAGGGAGAGCCCTTGCGGTGAGAACACCACCTTCCGCAACATCACCCGGGTGAACACCGGTCAGTCGATCTGCTGACCGCAGGGTGTGCGGTGGCGGAGGTTCCCACCTGGCTCACCCCTGGCTCACCCCTCCGCCACCACCACCGCCGACGCCACCCCGGCGTCATGGCTCAGCGACACATGCCAGGACCGTACGCCCAGTTCGGCCGCCCGTGCCGCCACCGTGCCCGTCACCCGCAGCCGTGGCCGGCCGCTGTCCTCGACGAAGACCTCCGCGTCCGTCCAGAGCAGGCCCGCCGGTGCGCCCAGCGCCTTGGCGAGGGCCTCCTTCGCCGCGAAACGGGCCGCGAGCGAGGCCACGCCCCGGCGTTCGCCGCTGGGCAGCAGCAACTCGCTGTCCAGGAAGAGCCGTTCGGCCAGCCCAGGTGTGCGTTGCAGCGCCGCCTCGAATCTGTCGATCTCGGCCACGTCGATACCGACCCCGATGATGCTCATGCCGAGCACCCTATGGTCCGCATGGTCCTCACAAGACGGCTCCTCGAAAGAGTGACCCCGCCGCGCGGCACCTGCCGACCGGCAGGCCCTCACGCTTCCCTGTGCGCATGATCAGCGGACGTATCGCATGTAGGACCATGGCCGTAGTGCTCGCCGCGGCCGCCCTGCTGCCCGTCGGCAGCGCCTCGGCCGACCCCGTCCCCCCGGGCTCCGGACCGCAGGCCGAACTCGCGCCGCAGGATTCCGAGCCCCAGGCCGAACTCGCGCGGCAGGATTCCGAGCCCCAGGCCGAACTCGCGCCGCAGGATTCCGAGCCCCAGGCCGAACTCGCGCGGCAGGATTCCGAGCCCCAGGCCGGCCCCGTCCCCCCGGGCTCCGGACCGCAGGCCGAACTCGCGCGGCAGGATTCCGAGCCGCAGGCCGGCCCGGTCTCCCCGGACTCCGAGCCGCAGGCCGGCCCCGTCTCCCCGGACTCCGAGCCGCAGGCTGAACTCGCGCGGCAGGATTCCGAGCCGCAGGCCGGCCCCGTCCCCCCGGACTCCGGACCGCAAGCGGGACTCGTGCCCGGAATCCCCCTGGGCCTGCCCCCGCTCTGGCAGACGGACACGCCCGACCAGGCGCTGGCGCCGGAGGTGTACACGCCCAGCGCCGAGGAGGACGCCGTCGAGCCGGAGGACGCGCCGCAGGAGGCGTACGACAGCGTGGAGTACGTCGATCCCATCGACGCCCTCGGGGGCGTGAAGTGCAGCGAGGAGACGGGCCCGCGGCAGCGGCAGGTCGAGCAGTGGCTGAAGCTGCCGGTGGACGGGGAGCAGTCGGCCGCCGACTGCCGGGCCATCCGCGCCTTTCAGAAAAAGCACGGCATCAAGCCCGCCATCGGGTTCGCCGGGCCTCTGACCTGGTCCACCATGCAGCTCGTCACCGCCCGCAAGAACCCCAACGCCGACAAGAAGTGCCCGGTGCGGGCGTACCGGGTCGCCTGTGTCGACCTCGACCGGCAGCTGACCTGGGTGCAGGACGGCAAGAAGGTCGTGTTCGGGCCCGCGCCCATCCGGAGCGGACGGAAGGGGTACGGGACGCGCACCGGGTGGCACGCGGTCTACTGGCGGCACAAGAACCACGTGTCGACGCTGTACAAGAGCCGCATGCCCTACGCCCAGTTCTTCAGCGGGGGCCAGGCCTTCCACGGCGTCTACGGCAACATCTTCAGCCCCGTCGGCTCGATGGGCTGCGTCAACATGCGCCTCGCCGAGGCACGGCGGCTGTGGCGCGTGCTGAAGCAGAACGACCGGGTGTACGTGTGGGGGCACCGGCAGGAGGCGTAGATCCGGTGGCCGGGACCGGTGGCCACGTGTGGGGGCCCCGGCGCGGCGGCGCTGTCGTACCCCTCTGAGACACTGGGGGCGCGATGACAGAGACAGCAGCCCTGCGGACCGCGCCCCTGCGTGCCCGCGCCGAGATCGATCTGGCCGCCCTGCGGGCCAATGTGCGGACCCTGCGCGCCCTCGCGCCGGGCGCGGCCCTCATGGCCGTCGTCAAGTCGGACGCGTACGGCCACGGGGCGGTGCGCTGTGCCCGCGCGGCCGTGCAGGCGGGCGCCGCCTGGCTCGGCACCGCCACGCCCGAGGAGGCACTCGTACTGCGGGCCGCCGGGCTGGACGACGTACGGATCATGTGCTGGCTGTGGACACCCGGCGGGCCCTGGCGGGAGGCCATCGAGGCCGATCTCGACGTCTCGGTCAGCGGGATGTGGGCCCTGCGGGAGGTCACCGAGGCCGCCCGGCAGGCCGGCGCTCCCGCGCGGGTGCAGCTCAAGGCCGACACCGGGCTCGGGCGGGGCGGCTGCCAGCCGGGGGACGACTGGGCCGAGCTGGTGGGTGAGGCCCTGCGGGCCGAGGCCGACGGGCTGATCCGGATCACCGGACTGTGGTCGCACTTCGCCTGCGCCGACGAGCCGGGGCATCCGTCCATCGCCGCCCAGCTCTCCCGCTTCCGGGAGATGGTCGCGTACGCCGAGGCCCAGGGCGCGCGGCCCGAGGTGCGGCACATCGCCAACTCGCCCGCCACGCTCACCCTCCCGGACAGCCACTTCGACCTGGTGCGCACCGGGATCGCCACCTACGGCATCTCGCCCAGCCCCGAGCTCGGCAGCCCGGCCGACTTCGGGCTGAAGCCCGTGATGACGCTGTCGGCGTCCCTCGCGCTGGTGAAACACGTACCGGGGGGCCACGGCGTCAGCTACGGCCATCACTACCTCACCCCGGGCGAGACCACCCTCGGCCTCGTGCCCCTCGGCTACGCCGACGGCATCCCGCGGCACGCCTCCGGCGCGGGGCCGGTCCTGGTGGGTGGCAAGTGGCGGACGGTCGCGGGGCGGATCGCGATGGACCAGTTCGTCGTCGATCTGGGCGGGGACGAGCCCGAGGCGGGCGCGGAAGCGGTGCTGTTCGGGCCCGGCGACCGCGGTGAGCCCACCGCCGAGGACTGGGCGCAGGCCGCGGGGACCATCGCGTACGAAATCGTCACGCGGATCGGAACGCGCGTTCCACGCGTCTATGTGAATGCGACCACGGATGCGACCCCGGACGAGACCGGGATGCGACCACGGACGTGACCAGGGATGTGACCACGGACGTGACCACGGATGTGACCAGGTACCTGACCACGGATGTGACCAGGTACCTGACCACGGATGCGCCGATGTGACGCGTCCATGTGATGCGTCCCTGCGCATGCGGCTATGTGAATGAGGAACGAGACGGGTAACCCGTAGCGGAACACCGCACCGAACACCGGCACCACCGATCACCTACGTCACACCAGCACCACCCGACCAGCGAAGAGGAGCGGTACGTGAGCGAGAGCAGCGCGGAGGTCGTCGCGGCCGTCGCCTCCGCCACGGGGGCGGCCGCGAACTGGCGCAGGGCGACCGGTATCGCCGGTGCGGCGATAGGCGTGATCGCGGCGGGCGCCGCCGCCGGCGTCGCCATAGAGCGGATGACCGTGGGCCGCGGCATGCGGCAGAAGGCCCGCCTCGCCCTGGACTCGGCGGGACCGTACGGCTCGCTGCGCGGCACGCCCGGCAGGGCGTACGCCGACGACGGCACGGAGCTGTACTACGAGGTCGACGACCTCGACCCCGAGGCCGCCCTCGCCCTCACCCCGCGGCGCCGGCGGCTCTTCGGACGCAAGGCCCCCGCCCCCGTCACCGTCGTCTTCAGCCACGGCTACTGCCTCAACCAGGACTCCTGGCACTTCCAGCGCGCCGCGCTCCGGGGTGTCGTCCGCACCGTGCACTGGGACCAGCGCAGCCACGGCCGCTCCGGGCGGGGCGTCGCCCAGACGCAGGAGGGCACCCACGTCGACATCGAGCAGCTCGGGCGCGATCTGAAGGCCGTCATCGACGCGGCCGCGCCGGAGGGGCCGCTCGTGCTGGTCGGCCACTCGATGGGCGGGATGACGGTGATGGCGCTGGCCGACCAGTACCCCGAGCTGATCCGCGAGCGGGTCGTCGCCACCGCCTTCGTCGGTACGTCGTCCGGGAAGCTCGGCGAGGTCAACTTCGGGCTGCCCGTCGCCGGCGTGAACGCGGTGCGGCGCGTTCTGCCGGGCGTGCTCAGAGCGCTGGGGCAGCGGGCGGAGCTGGTGGAGAAGGGGCGCCGGGCCACCGCCGACCTGTTCGCCGGGATCATCAAGCGGTACTCGTTCTCGTCCCGGGACGTCGATCCGGCCGTCGCCCGGTTCGCCGAGCGGATGATCGAGGGGACGCCCATCGACGTGGTCGCGGAGTTCTACCCGGCCTTCGCCGACCACGACAAGACCGAGGCGCTCGCCCACTTCACGGACATGCCGGTGCTCGTCCTGGCCGGGGTGGGCGATCTCGTCACGCCCAGTGAGCACAGCGAGGCGATCGCCGATCTGCTGCCGGACGCCGAGCTGGTCCTGGTGCCGGACGCCGGGCACCTGGTGATGCTGGAGCACCCGGAAGTGGTCACCGACCGTCTGGCCGACCTGCTCACCCGTGCGGGCGCGGTACCCGCAGGAGCTACCGTAAGTGGCTATGGAAGCACCAGCAGCACCGCACAACGCGGGTGACATCGAGCTGACCGTCACTTCTCCCGACCAGATGCGGGAACTGGGCCGCCGACTCGCCAAGCTGCTGCGCGCCGGCGACCTCGTGATGCTCAGCGGGGAGCTCGGCGCGGGCAAGACGACGCTGACCCGGGGGCTCGGCGAGGGGCTGGGGGTCAGGGGAGCGGTCACCTCCCCGACCTTTGTGATCGCCCGTGTGCACCCCTCCCTCGGCGACGGCCCGCCGCTCGTCCACGTCGACGCCTACCGGCTCTCCGGCGGCCTGGACGAGATGGAGGACCTCGACCTCGACGTCTCGCTGCCCGAGTCGGTGATCGTCGTGGAGTGGGGCGAGGGCAAGGTCGAGGAGCTGACCGAGGAGCGGTTGCAGGTCGTGATCCACCGGGCCGTCGGAGACACGACCGACGAGGTGCGGCACATGACCGTGACCGGGCTCGGGGAGCGCTGGGCGACGGTGGACCTGAGCGTGCTGGCCGCCTGAGCCGGCACCGCCTGCATGAACATTCCGACAAGACGTCGGCAAGATATTGCCATCGCGGTCTTGCGCGTGGTCACATGGTACCCAGTCCGTAGTTAGGTCTACCTAACTACGTCCGCCCCCGGCCCCAGGAGGCGTCCATGTCGGCATCGGAGAGCAAGGCACCGAGCGAGGTACGGCCGCGGCCGTACGCGCCGGTCGCCGGGGTGTCCGTGCGGGACCTGCTGGCGGCGAACGCCGCCGCCACCCTGATCTCGACGCCGCCGCGCGAGCCCGAGGCCGGGCAGCAGCGGGCTGAGCCGGCCGAGCGACACCGCGAGGCGGCCTAGCGGGTCCCGGGGCTGCTCGGAGAGCGCGGCGGTCTTCCGGGGGATGGCCCGCCGCCTCAGGGGTGCCTCGCCGCCTCAGGGGTGCCTCGCCGTTCTACGGGATCACGGCGACGGTGCGTCCGATCGTCGCGAACTCCCACATCGCGTTGCCGTCCGCCCGCGACTCGCGGATGCCGCCCGTCTTCACGGCCGGGTTGGGCTGGGGTGCCGAGCCGTCGACGGGTGCGCTGAAGCCGATGGTGATGCCGTCCACGTCGGTGAAGCGGACGACGTGCTCGATGGGGGTGCCGTCGGTGCCGGTGACCGCGCTGGAGCGGGACGTGACGCTGTAGACGCCCGGCGCCGGGTCGACCGATCCGGGGGTCACGCGGAACGTCCGTTTGACCATGTCCCCCGCGCCGACCAGCCACACCCGGTCGGCGCCCAGCGAGTACACGACCCGTTCCCCGGCACCGGACGCGACGGGCAGCGCGGCGGGGCCCTGCTGGGCGTGGGGCGCCCCCGCGGTACCCGCCTCGGGCGAGCTGCTCGCACCGGGCTTGCCCAGATCGGCGTGGACGCCGGCCGAGGCCTGGTAGGCGAGGAAGCCGACGGTCGCGAGGGCGGCCACGGTCAGCCCCACCACGAATCCGGAGCTGCTGCCTGCCACCGTCGCCACCTCAGCGTTCGCGTCGTACGTCGTGATCAAGCCCGACCGTAGCAGCCGTCAAGCGCTCCACCCGGGCGGCGCTTCTCGGGGCGCGAGCGCCGTAGGCTGTTTGCGTGCTCTTGCTCGCTCTGGATACCGCCACCCCCGCAGTCACCGTCGCGCTGCACGACGGTACGGACGTCATCGCCTCGTCGAGCCAGGTGGACGCCCGCCGGCACGGTGAGCTGCTGCTGCCGGCCGTCGACCGCGTCCTCGCCGAGGCCGGTGTGAAGCTCGACGCCGTCACCGGCATCGTCGTAGGCGTCGGCCCCGGGCCGTACACCGGGCTGCGCGTCGGTCTGATGACCGCCGACACCTTCGGACTCGTCCTCGGCGTCCCCGTGCACGGCGTGTGCACGCTGGACGGCCTCGCGTACGCCGCCGACATCGAGAAGGGCCCCTTCGTCGTCGCGACCGACGCCCGGCGCAAGGAGGTCTACTGGGCGCGGTACGCCGACTCCCGCACCCGCCTCACCGACCCGGCCGTCGACCGGCCCGCCGACATCGCCGACCAGGTCGCCGGACTGCCCGCCGTCGGCGCGGGCGCGCTGCTGTACCCCGACACCTTCCCCAGCGCCCACGAGCCCGAGCATGTGTCGGCGGCGGCCCTCGCCGCTCTGGCCGCCGAGAAGCTGGCGGCGGGCGAGGAACTCGCCGCGCCCCGGCCGCTGTATCTGCGCCGGCCCGACGCCCAGGTCCCCAAGAACTACAAGGTGGTCACCCCCAAGTGACAGGACAGCCGACCGGACCGCAGTCCGGGCCGCCCGTGACTCCTGTGCTGCGCGAGATGCGCTGGTGGGACATCGACCCCGTGCTGGAGCTGGAGAAGGACCTCTTCCCCGAGGACGCCTGGTCCCGGGGCATGTTCTGGTCCGAGCTGGCCCACTCGCGCGGGCCCGAGGCCACCCGGCGCTATGTCGTCGCCGAGGAGGGCAAGCGGATCGTCGGATACGCGGGGCTCGCCTCCTCCGGGGAACTGGCCGACATCCAGACCATCGCCGTGGCCCGCGACCACCAGGGAACGGGTCTCGGCAGCCGACTGCTCACCGAGCTGCTGCGTGCCGCGACCGCCTTCGAGTGCGCCGAAGTGATGCTGGAGTGCCGTGTGGACAACGTCCGCGCGCAGAAGCTCTACGAGCGCTTCGGCTTCGAGGCCATCGGCTTCAGGCGCGGCTACTACCAGCCGGGGAACGTGGACGCCCTGGTGATGCGACTGACCGACCCTTCCACTTCCGTACCAGGAACTTCCGCACAAGGAACCGAGATCAATGGCTGACGAACCGCTCGTCCTCGGCATCGAGACCTCCTGCGACGAGACCGGCGTCGGCATCGTCCGCGGCACCACCCTGCTCGCCGACGCCGTCGCCTCCAGCGTCGACGAGCACGCCCGCTTCGGCGGTGTCGTGCCGGAGGTCGCCTCCCGGGCGCACCTGGAGGCGATGGTCCCGACCATCGACCGCGCGCTGAAGGAGGCGGGGGTGAGTGCGCGGGACCTGGACGGTATCGCCGTCACCGCCGGTCCCGGGCTCGCGGGCGCGCTGCTGGTCGGTGTGTCGGCGGCGAAGGCGTACGCCTACGCGCTGGGCAAGCCGCTCTACGGCGTCAACCACCTCGCCTCCCACATCTGCGTGGACCAGCTGGAGCACGGCGCGCTGCCGGAGCCGACGATGGCGCTGCTGGTGTCCGGCGGCCACTCGTCGCTGCTGCTGTCGAGCGACATCACCTCCGACGTCCGGCCGATGGGCGCCACCATCGACGACGCGGCCGGCGAGGCCTTCGACAAGATCGCCCGCGTGCTGAACCTGGGCTTCCCCGGCGGCCCGGTCATCGACCGGTACGCGCGCGAGGGCGACCCGGAGGCCATCGCGTTCCCGCGCGGTCTGACCGGGCCGCGCGACCCGGCGTACGACTTCTCCTTCTCCGGCCTCAAGACGGCGGTCGCCCGCTGGATCGAGGCCAAGCGGGCGGCGGGCGAGGAGGTGCCGGTGCGCGATGTCGCGGCCTCCTTCCAGGAGGCGGTCGTCGACGTGCTGACCCGCAAGGCCGTGCGCGCCTGCAAGGACGAGGGCGTCGACCACCTGATGATCGGCGGCGGTGTGGCGGCGAACTCCCGGCTGCGGGCGCTGGCCCAGGAGCGCTGCGAGGCGGCCGGGATCCGGCTGCGGGTGCCCCGCCCGAAGCTGTGCACGGACAACGGGGCGATGGTGGCCGCGCTGGGCGCGGAGATGGTGGCGCGGGGCCGGCCCGCGTCCAGCTGGGACCTGTCGGCGGACTCGTCGCTGCCGGTGACGGATCCTCATGTTCCCGGCCATGACCATGGGCACGACCATGTGCACGAGGTCAGCAAGGAGAACCTCTACTCGTGACGGTCGCGTTGATGTGGGAGGCGCGGGCGGTTCCCGGGCGGGGGGAGGAGCTGCTGGCCTGGGCGCGGAAGCAGGAGTTGCCCGAGCGCCCGCTGCGCCGGGAGGCCTTCCGGGCGCCGCAGGACCGGGTGCTGGTGATCACCTGGTGGGACGCTCCGTACGAGGCCGGTCTGCCGGAACTTCCGGAGCCCGCGGCCGAGTTGGTGACCCGGGCCGTGCATCGGTGGCGGTTCGAGTCGGTGGGCTCCGACTGACCGGCCTAGAGCCGGTGCCGGGTGCCCGGTGCCCGGTGCCCGGTGCCTGGAGGCGGGGCGGGGGCTCACCCCGCCGCGGACACCTCCGCCTCACACAGCAGCCGCCGTTCGGCCCCCAGTACCCGCGTCGGCCCCGTCAGCGTCAGCCGAGCCGTGTGCCGTACGTCCGCGCTGGACGCCGCCAACCGCAGCTCCAGCGCGCCCGGTTCGACCACCCTGCGCCCCGAGCGGTCGGTGAACGACGACAGGTCCGCGTGGAAGCGGAAGGTCACCCGCCGCGCCTCGCCCGGTGACAGCTCCACACGCCGGTAGCCGATCAGCCGCACGTCCGGGCGCGTGACGCTCGCCACCGGGTCGTGCAGATAGAGCTGGACGACCTCCGCGCCCGCGCGCTCCCCCGCGTTGCGGACCGTCACCGTCACGTCGTACGAGCCGTCCGTGCCGATCTCCGCCTCCGGCGACTCGGCGGGCTCCCAGGCGAACGACGTATAGGAGCGCCCGTGCCCGAAGGCGTACAACGGCGTCGGATCCAGGTTGCTGACCTCGCCCGCCAGCCCCAGCGGCGGCTGGAGGTACGTCCACGGCTGCCCGCCCGGCACCCGCGGCACGCTCACCGGCAGGCGGCCCGAGGGGTTGACGCGGCCCGACAGCACTCCCGCCACCGCCGGGCCGCCCTCCTCCCCCGGGAAGAACGCCTGGACCACCGCGGCCAGGCGTCCGTGCCAGCGGCCCAGGGCGTACGGGCGGCCGGTCAGCAGGACCAGCACCACCGGTACGCCGGTGGCCACCAGCGCGTCCAGGAGCTCGCCCTGCGCGCCCGGCAGCCGGAGGTCCGTCACATCGCAGCCCTCGCCCGAGGTGCCCCGCCCGAAGAGCCCCGCCCGGTCGCCCAGGACCGCCAGGCACACATCCGCCTCCGACGCCCGCGCCACGGCCTCCTCGAAGCCCGCCGTGTCCGGGTCGGACACCCCGCAGCCCTCGGCGAAGGCCACCTTGGCGTCGGGGAGTTCGGCGCGCAGCGCCTCAAGGACCGTCGGGATCTCGATGCCGAGCGGGACCTCGGGGTGGTGGGGCAGGACGTGGGAGGGGAAGGAGTAGCAGCCCAGCATCGCCAGGGCGTCGGCCGCGCGCGGGCCCACGACCGCGATTCTCGTGTCGGGGGCCAGCGGCAGCACACCGTCCGGGTTGTCGAGCAGGACCACGGACTCCTCGGCCAGCCGGCGGGCGACGGCGCGGTTGGCGGGGGAGTCGAGGTGGACCGGGCCGGTGGGCTCCGGGTTCCAGTCCTCGTCCAGGAGGCCCAGCTCGCACTTCTGCAGCAGCACCCGGCGGGCCGCCCGGTCCACCAGTTCCTCCGGGACCTCGCCCGCCCGGACGGCCTCCACCAGCGGTGTGCCGTAGCACTTCACGGTCGGCAGTTCCACGTCGATACCGGCGGCCAGCGCCGCGTGCGCCGCCTCGGCCGGGCCGTCCGCCACGCGGTGGAGGGTCTCCAGGAAGCCGATGCCGAAGTAGTCGGCCACCACCGTGCCCGTGAAACCCCACTGGTCCCGCAGGAGTTCGGTGAGCAGCGCCGGGTCGGCGGAGGCCGGCACGCCGTCCGTCTCGTTGTACGCCGCCATCACCGAGCGCGCGCCGCCCTCGCGCAGCGCCATCTCGAACGGGGAGAGGGTGACGTCCGCGAACTCACGGACGCCTGCCCGTACCGGCGCGAGGTTGCGTGCGCCCGCCGAGGAGGCGTACCCGGCGAAGTGCTTGAGCGTGGCGACGATCCCGGCCGACTCCAGGCCCCGGACGTAGGCCGCGCCGATCGTGCCGGTCAGGTACGGGTCCTCGCCGATGGTCTCCTCGACCCTGCCCCAGCGCGGATCGCGTACGACGTCCAGGACGGGCGCGAGGCCCTGGTGGACGCCGGCCGAGCGCAGGTCCCGGCCGATGCGCCGGGCCATCTCCTCGACGAGCGGGGGGTCGAAGGAGGCGCCCCACGCCAGCGGCACCGGGTAGGCCGTGGCCTGCCAGGCCGTGAAGCCCGCCAGACACTCCTCGTGGGCCACCGCCGGGATGCCGAAGCGGCCGGCCTCGGCGATCCGGCGCTGGGCGCGGGCCAGTGCCTGCGCGCCCAGCGCCGGGTCCACGGGAGCGGTGCCGAAGGAGCGGGTGAGCTGGCCGAGGCCGTGGGTGATGAGTTCGTCCCAGTCGTGGTCGGCGGTCATGTCGTGCTGGTGCGGGGCGACGCCCTCGCCGTCCGTGGCGGCGCCCACCCACACGCCGTAGAGCTGGGCGGTCTTCTCCTCCAGGGTCATCCGGGAGAGGAGCGCGTCGACGCGGGCGGCGGCGGGCAGGGCGGGGTCGCGCCAGGGGGCGGTGGTCATGAAACTCCTGTCGGGGCGAAAGCCACTCGCGAATGTTTCGTTCTTCACCTCGAATGTTCCGGGAACCTAGGGGTGGTGAGAAGGGTTCGTCAAGAGGTCGCGCAGGGATACGATCGCCGCCATGACAGCCCGTGAGCCCGCTGAAAGCCGGACGCCACCGGGGGAAACCCGGAAGACACAGTCGGAAACCCGGACGACAACGACGAGGACGCCGACGACCGGCCGGTCCGCGCAGACCGCGACGCTCGCCGAGATCGCCCGCGAGGCCGGCGTGTCCGCGCCGACTGTTTCGAAGGTCCTCAACGGGCGCGCCGACGTCGCCCCCGCCACCCGCAGCCGCGTCGAGGAACTGCTGCGCGCCCACGGCTACCGGCGCCGCCGCGCCGAGGCCAGCCGCTCGCCGCTGATCGACCTGGTCTTCCACGAACTGGAGAGCGCGTGGGCGATGGAGGTCATCCGGGGCGTGGAGAACGTCGCCCGGGACGCCGGGCTGAGCGTCGTGCTGAGCGAGAGCGCCGGGCGGCTCACCCCCGGCCGGACCTGGGCCGACCAAGTCGCCGCCCGCCGCCCGCACGGCGTGATCCTGGTCCTGTCCGGCCTCGACGAGTCCCAGCGCGCACTGCTGACCAGCCGGTCGATCCCGTTCGTGGTGATGGACCCGGCGGGCGACCCCGGCGCCGACGTCCCCTCCATCGGGGCGACCAACTGGCAGGGCGGGCTCGCCGCCACCCGGCATCTGGTCGAGCTGGGGCACCGCAGGATCGGCGCGATCACCGGACCGTCCCGGATGATGTGCAGCCGCGCCCGGATCGACGGCTACCGGGCCGCGCTGGAGACGGCCGGGCTCCCGGTCGAGCAGGACCTGATCCGGCCCGGCGACTTCCACCACGAGACCGGCTACCGGCAGGGCCTGGAGCTGCTGCGCCGCCCGGACCGGCCCACCGCCGTCTTCGCCGGCAACGACCTCCAGGCGCTCGGGCTGTACGAGGCGGCGCGCGAGCTGGGGCTGCGGATTCCGGAGGACCTGAGCGTGGTCGGGTTCGACGATCTGCCGGTCGCCCGCTGGGTGGGGCCGCCGCTGACGACCGTACGGCAGCCGCTGACGGAGATGGCGGAGGCGGCGGCGAAGCTGGTCCTCGACCTCGCGCGGGAGGCGGGGGAGCAGGCGGCGACGCGCGTGGAGCTGGCGACCAGCCTGGTGGTGCGGAGCAGTACCGCGGCGCCCAGCGGGGCCTGAGCGGCCCGGCGTGGCCGGAAGTTGACGTATTGACGGCTGGGGCGGGCGCCTCCACACTCCACCGAAGTCAATCGGTTGCACGACCGAAACTTTCGGAGGCACCCCGCCATGAGAACCTCCAGATCGTTGCGTGCACGTCTCACCGCCCTCGTCACCGGGGCCGCCACCGCAGCAGCCGCGGCCCTGCTGACACTCGGCGCCGCCCCCGCCCAGGCCGCTGGCACGCCCCTGCGCGATCTCGCCGCCGCCAAGGGCAAGGTGATGGGCACGGCCGTCACCGGCTCCAAGCTCACCGGCACCTACGGCGAGATCGCGAGCCGGGAGTTCAACGCGCTGACCCCCGGCAACGCCATGAAGTGGGGCTCGGTCGAGCCGACCCGCGGCAACTTCGACTGGGCCGAGGCCGACCGGATCGTGACCTTCGCCGAGGCGCACGGCCAGCAGTTGCGCGGCCACACCCTGGTCTGGCACAGCCAGAACCCGAGCTGGCTGACGAACGGCAGCTGGACGTCCGCCGAGCTGGGCCAGTTGATGAAAGACCACATCGCGTTGGAAGTCGGCCGGTACAAGGGCAGGCTGGCGACCTGGGACGTGGTGAACGAGCCGTTCAACGAGGACGGCACCTACCGGCAGACCCTCTGGTACAACGGCCTCGGCGCCGACTACATCGCCCAGGCCCTGACCGCCGCACGCGCCGCCGACCCGAGCGCCAAGCTGTACATCAACGACTACAACGTCGAGGGCGTCAACGCGAAGAGCACCGCCCTGTACAACCTGGTCAAGTCACTGAAGGAGCGGGGCGTCCCGATCGACGGCGTGGGCCTGCAGGCCCACCTGATCCTCGGCCAGGTCCCGTCGACCATGCAGCAGAACATCCAGCGGTTCGCCGATCTCGGCGTCGACGTGGCGATCACGGAGCTGGACATCCGTATGCAACTGCCCGCCGACAGCGCCAAGCTGACCCGGCAGGCCGCCGACTACAAGGCGGTCATGAACGCCTGCCTGGCGGTGTCCCGGTGTGTCGGCGTGACCGTCTGGGGCTTCACCGACTCCGACTCCTGGATCCCGGACACCTTCCCGGGGCAGGGCGCGGCGACGCCGTACGACGAGAACTACGCGCCGAAACCGGCGTACCACGCGATCGCCGAGGCGCTCGGCGGTACGACCACGCCCCCGCCCACCGGCGCGTGCACGGCGACCTACAGCGTCACCAGCCAGTGGAACACCGGCTTCACCGGGCAGGTCAGGATCGCCTGCTCGGGCGCGGCGCTGTCCTCCTGGAAGGTGGGCTGGACCTTCGGGGCGGGCCAGCGGATCACCCAGGCCTGGAACGCGGGCTGTACGCAGTCGGGGGCGGCGGTCACCTGTTCCAACGCCTCGTACAACGGGACGGTTCCCGACGGCGGTTCGGTGACCTTCGGGTTCAACGGGTCGTGGAGCGGGAGCAATCCGGTGCCGACGGTGAGCCTGGGCTGAGTGCGGGGCGCGAACCCGGCCGGGAAGTCTGAGAATCTCCGAAGAAAACCCGGTCTGACGTTCCTGCCCGTAATAATTCGGACTTACGTTCCTCCCTGTGACCGGACGAGACGAGAACGGGGACGACGGCAGACGAACGGGCCGGCGGTCGAGAGCGCTGAAGACCGCCGGCCTCGTCCTGGCGGGCGCCCTGGTGCTGGGGGTGGGCGCGGCGGGCTGGGCCTACTGGCAGCTGAACGCCAACATCAAGAGCGTCGACATCAACAACGCGCTCGGCGACGACCGCCCCGCGAAGGCGGTCACGACACCGTCGCCGTCGGCCGCCGCCACGGCGTCCCCGCTGCCCACCGAGGCGCTGAACATCCTGGTCCTGGGCTCGGACTCGCGCAGCGGCGGGGAGAACCAGGAGCTCGGCGGCGGCAGCGGCGCCGGCGCCCGCTCGGACACGGCGATGGTGGTGCACATCGACGCGGGCCGCACCGGGGCCACCGTCGTCAGCATCCCGCGCGACACGCTGGTCACGCGCCCGCCCTGCCCGCGGGCGTCGGGCGGTTCGACGGCGGTGGCGTACAACTCCATGTTCAACAGCGCGTACTCGGTGGGCGGGCCGGTGTGTGCCGTGAAGACGGTCGAGTCGCTCACGAACGTCCGTATGGACCACTACATCGAGATCGACTTCTCCGGCTTCGCGAATCTCGTGAACGCCCTGGGCGGTGTCACGGTGACCGCGGACGAGGACATCGATGACGACGACAGCCATCTGCGTCTGAAGGCCGGCACCCATCACCTCGACGGCAAGACCGCGCTCGCCCTGGCCCGCACCCGGCACGGCATAGGCGACGGCAGCGACCTGGGACGCATAGGCCTGCAGCAGAAGCTGGTGAAGGCCCTGCTGGACCGGATCTCCGCCACCGGCCTGCTGACCGACCCCGCCAGGCTCTACCGGGTCGCCGACGCGGTGACGGGCAGCCTGACCACCGACACGGGCCTGGACTCGCTGAGCGAGCTGATGTCCCTCGGGCAGAGCCTGAAGGTGCTGTCGTCCGACACGGTGCGGACGGTGACCATGCCCGTGGTGACGGCCCCCTCGGACCGCAACCGGGTGGTGGCGGACGAGCCGGAGGCGAGCGAGCTGTGGCGGTCGCTGCGCTGACGGGCCGAGGACAACCCTCGTGGCGGGTGGGGAGTCAAGAGGGGTGACTTGTCGCCGTAACGGGGGAGTGTGTCGGTGTTCCCGCTTCGTTCATATGCCGGTTGGGTCGTTCCGCTCCTGGCGGGTCTGCTCGCACTGGGAGCGGTCCCGTCGGACCTGACGCCCCGTGCCGAGGCCGCCGCCTCCGCCCCCGTCCGCGACGACTTCGACGGCGACGGCTACCAGGACCTCGCCGTCGGCGCCCCGCGCGCGACCGTCGGCGGACAGCGCGGCGCGGGCTACGCGGCCGTGCTCTACGGCGGCCCGCACGGCCTGTCGGCCGACCGACGAACCGTCATCAGCCGCGCCACGACCGGTGTTCCGGGCAGCCCGGTCAAGAACGAGGAGTTCGGGGCCCAGCTGGCCAAGGGCGACCTGAACGCCGACGGTTACGCCGACCTGGTCATCGGGTTCGTCTCCGGGACCGGCGACGCGGTGATCGTCTGGGGCGGGCCGCGGGGCCTGTCCGGCAGCGGCAGCGTCGCGCTCCCCGCCACCGACACCCAGACCGGCGACTTCGACGGTGACGGCAAGCTCGACCTGGCCCTCTTCCGCACCGGCCGCGCCCCGGGCGACGACCCCTTCGGCACCACGGGCAGCGTCTGGACGGGCCCGCTCACCCGCACGGGCACCCCGGTCCGCAAGGCGCCCCTCGACCCCGAGCGCCTCCGGTACGTCGACGTCAAGGACGGCGCGGTCGGCGACGTCAACGGCGACGGCCGCGACGACCTCGCACTGCACGCGTACTGCGGCGAGGGCGTGTACTGCACGAAGTTCTACACGGCCTCGGCCACGGGCCTCACACCCGCCACCGCCCCCGCGGGAGACGGCGGCGTGGCGCTCGGCGACGTCAACGGCGACGGCTACGACGACGTGGTGGTCGGCTTCCGGTACGACGAGAAGATCGAGGTCGCGTACGGCTCGGCGGCCGGCGTCACCCCCAGCGGCACCTGGAAGCCGTACAGCCAGGACACCCCCGGCGTCCCGGGCACACCGGAGCCCCATGACGCCTTCGGCTCCGCCGTCGCGGTCGGCGACATCACCGGTGACGGCATCGACGACGTGGCCGTCGGAGCGCCCGGCGAGGAGTTCGGCCACGGCGACGCCGCGGGCGTCGTCGACATCCTGCGCGGCAGCCGCACCGGCCTGACGGGGTCGGGCGCCCAGGCCTTCACCCAGAACACCGCCGGGATCCCCGGCACCGCCGAACTCGGCGACACCTTCGGCAGCGCCGTCCGGCTCCTCGACATCAACGGCAACGGCTACGCCGACCTGTCCGCCGCCGCGGTGGGCGAGGACAACGACAACGGGGCCGTATGGGAGCTGCGCGGGCGCCCGACGGGCATCGTGACGGACGCGGCGCTGGTGCTCGGGGGCCGGGCGATCGGGGCGCCGTACGCCAGGGTGGGGTTCGGGGCGGAAGCGGAGTAGGCGGCACGCCGGGGGACGGGCGCGGAGGGCCGCCCCGCGGCGACGCCGGACGACTCCATGGGGCAGTGCCACGCCCTGACCGCGGACCTACCCCTCGGTGACCGGGCGCTTCCCCAACAGCCCGTCCACCACCCCGGCCAGCTGCTCGGCCACGTCGTAACGCCCCTTCAGCTCCTCCCACCTCGCCGCCAGCTCGGTCATGCGCGGCAGCGCCTCGGTGTCCTCCTTCGTGAGGTGTGTCGGGAAGAACGGCCTGCGGTCGGGGTCGGCGGCGCGGCGGGCGTCGGCGCGCTGGAAGACCAGGGCGCCGTAGACGACGTACCAGATGGTGCGGTAGGCGTGCAGCGCCTGTTCGGCGGTCAGGCCGCAGGCCATCGCCGAGTCGATGATCTCCTCGGGCATCCACAGGGCGGCCTTGTCCGTGAGGTCGCCCAGGCTCAGTACGTCGATGACCCAGACCACCTCGCTGAGGATCGCGTGCATATGGACGGCGGTCGTGAGGATGCGGTCGCGGGGGTCGGCGGGCAGCGTCGGACGCGGGAACGTCGCCGCCATGCCCCGCAGGGTGAGCAGGAGCAGCTCGTCCTTGTCGCGTACGTGGTGGTAGAGCGCCATCGGCGTCGCTCCGACCTCCTTGGCGACCCGGCGCATGGACAGTGCCTCGACGCCCTCCTCCTGGATGATCCGCCGGGCCACGTCGACGATCTGCTCCGCCGCGATACGGGGCGGGCGGCCGCGTCTGCGGCCCTGAGCGCTCGGTTTCTCTGCCACGAGGGTCATTCTCGCGCGCCGGAACGCGCCGGAACGCGCCGGTACGCGGGCGGCCCTGGTTATTTTCTATACGCGTATATTAATCTGCCTCGCATGGTGGATACGCTGAACTCCCAGACGCGCCAGGGCCGTTGGTTACTGCCGGTGCTGCTCACCGTGCAGTTCCTCGTCTCCCTCGACATGTCCGTCGTCAACGTCGCCCTGCCGGACATCGGCGGCGGCCTCGGCTTCGCCCCCGAGTCGCTGGCCTGGGTCGTCAACGCCTACGCGCTCACCTTCGGCGGGCTGCTCATGCTCGGCGGACGGCTCGCAGACGTGGCCGGCCGGCGACGGGTCCTCGTGGCCGGCTTCGTCCTCTTCGGGCTCGCGAGCCTCCTCGGCGGACTCGCCCAGGCGCCGGGCCAGTTGATCGCGGCCCGGGCCGCACAGGGCGTCGGCGCGGCCCTGCTGTCGCCGGTCGCGCTCGCCCTCATCACCGTCAACTTCCCGGCCGGAGCGGCCCGTTCGCGGGCCCTCGGACTGTGGGGTGCCGCCGGTGCGGCCGGTGGCGCGGTCGGGGTGCTCGCGGGCGGGCTGCTCACCGACTGGTTCGGCTGGCGCGCGGTCATGCTGGTCAACGTGCCGGTCGTGGCCGCCGTACTGGCCCTCGTACGCCCCGCGGTGCCCGCCGACGACCGGCCGGGAACCGGGAGCAGGCCACGACTCGACGCGCTCGGCGCGCTCCTCGTCACCGCCGGTACCTCGCTCCTCGTCCTGGGCCTGGTGCGGACCGAGACCCATGGCTGGGTGTCCTGGCAGACCGGCGGCGCGCTGGCCGCGGCCGCCCTCCTGCTGGCGCTCTTCACGGCGGCCGAGACGCGCGTACGGCAGCCGCTGCTGCGGCTCGGGATCCTCGCCCAGGGACCGGTGCTCGCGGCGAACGTCTTCGCACTGCTGATGTCGGCGGGCCAGTTCGCCGCCTTCTACTTCACCTCCCTCTACCTGCAACAGGTCCTGGAGTACGGGCCCACCGCCGCCGGAGGCGCCTTCCTGCCGTTCTGCGCCGGGGTCGTGGCCGGCACGGTGATCGCCGCGCGGACGGTCGGGCGGTTCGGGCCCGGGGTCCTGCTGGTGGCGGGCGGGCTGCTCGGAGCGGCGGGGTTCGCGTGGTTCGCGGCGGCCATGGCGGTGGACGGCGGGTTCCTGCTCTCCGTCCTCGGACCGTCGGCGGTCGCCAGCGTCGGCATCGGCATGTGCTTCGTACCGCTGGGGACGGCGGCCACCGAGGGGGTCGCCCAGGAGGAGACGGGAATGGCCTCCGGGCTGCTCAACACCTCGCGGCAGGTGGGCGGGGCTGTGGGGCTGGGCGTGCTGGTCACGGTCGCGGCGAGCGCGAGCGCGGGCTCGGGCGGGGAGGGGGCCGAGGGGCTCGTCGCGGGGTACGCGGCGGCGTACTGGGTGGCGGCGGGGCTGCTCGCGGTGGCCGCGCTCGCCGCCGGACTGCTGTCCGGGAAGGGGGCCGACCACGGGGGCCCACCTGCACAGACGCCCGCCGGAAAAAAATCTCGGAAGAATTCCGGGGAGCGTGTCGATCCGGCGGCCTCCCGATCGACGCAGGGGTGAGAGGCCGGGAGGGACCCGGTCGCCGACCCCGAGGAGTCACCATGCCGCGCTATATGTCGCTGGTCCGCGTCGACGAGGCCAACGCCCCCGCCGAGGGCCCCAGCCCCGAGCTCATGCAGCGGATGGGGGAGCTGCTGGAGGAGATCACCAAGGCCGGGGTGATGCTCGACACCGCGGGGCTCACCCCGTCGTCGCAGGGCACCCGCGTGCACTGGGACGGTGCGAAGATCTCGGTCACCGACGGGCCGTTCACCGAGACCAAGGAGGTCATCGGCGGCTACGCGATCATGCAGTGCAAGGACAAGGCCGAGGCACTGGAGTGGGCCTCGCGGTTCCTGAAGGTCCACGGGGAGGAATGGCAGGTCACCTGCGAGGTCCGGGAGATCGCCGAGGGCTGACCTGCCCTCCTTGGATCCCCGGTCGTACGGGTGTTGCATGGTGGGCTGTGACCCCGCAGCCCACCGCAGACCCGCACGGCTCCATCGAGACCGTCTTCCGTATCGAGTCCCCCCGCGTCATCGCCGCCGTGACCCGCGTCGTCCGGGACGTCGGCATCGCCGAGGAACTCGCGCAGGACGCGCTGGTCGCCGCCCTGGAGCAGTGGCCCCGGGACGGCGTCCCCGACAACCCCGGCGCCTGGCTGATGGCCACCGCCAGGCACCGCGCCGTGGACCTGATCCGGCGCCGCGAGAACTACGCCCGCAAGCTCCAGGAGATCGGCCGCGACCTGGAGACGACGGCACCGCCCGAGGAGCCCGCCGACCCCGACGACATCGACGACGACCTGCTCCGCCTCGTCTTCACCACCTGTCACCCGGTGCTGTCGCCGCAGGCCCGTATCGCCCTCACGCTCCGGCTGCTGGGCGGCCTGACGACTCCCGAGATCGCCCGGGCGTTCCTGGTGCCGGAGTCCACGGTCGCCCAGCGCATCGTGCGGGCCAAGCGCACCCTCGCCACCAAGAACGTCGCCTTCGAGGTCCCCTACGGCCCCGACCGCGAGGCCCGCCTCGGCTCGGTCCTGGACGTCATCTACCTGATCTTCAACGAGGGGTACGCCGCCACCGCCGGCGACGACTGGCTGCGCCCGTCCCTGTGTGAGGACGCGCTGCGCCTGGCGCGTGTGCTGTCGTCCCTGATGCCGAAGGAGCCGGAGGTCCACGGCCTCACCTCGCTGCTGGAGTTCCAGGCGTCCCGCACGGCCGCCCGCACCGGCCCCGACGGCGCGCCGATCCTCCTCAAGGACCAGAACCGCCGCCGCTGGAACCGCATGCTCATCGCCCGCGGCATCAACGCACTGGGCCGCGCCGAGGCCACGGCCGCGGGCGCCCCGGGCCCCTACGCCCTCCAGGCCGCCATCGCCGCCTGCCACGCGCACGCCTACACGTACGAGGAGACCGACTGGCGGACGATCTCGACCCTGTACGGCCTGCTCGCCGCCCGCACCCGGTCCCCGGTCGTCGAACTCAACCGCGCGGTCGCCGTGTCGATGGCGGAGGGGCCCGGGGCGGCCCTGGAGATCGTCGAGACCCTCGCCGCCGAACCCGCCCTCCAGGAGTACCACCTGCTGCCGAGCGTGCGCGGCGATCTGCTCGCCCGCCTCGGGCGTACGACGGAGGCGCGCGCGGAGCTCGCCCGGGCGGCGGAACTGACGGTGAACGAACGCGAGCGGGAGCTGCTGCGGGCGAAACTCCGTTCACTTCCCGCACAGTGATTGCTCGGTAAACCATTCCCTTCCTGGTCAGGGACGGTTTACAGTTGCGCGGCTGCCGCAGCCGGCGTGACACCTTCCGCGGTCGGGCAGCCGTTCCGACACCCGTGGGGGGTACACGCATGGGATCTTCAGGATCCGCCACATCAGCCGCGCGCCGCAGACTCGTCGCGCTCACCGCCGTGACGGCCCTCGCCGCCGGCACCGCCGTCGCGCTCGCCCCGGGCGCGTCGGCCGACGTCGCCGGATGGCCGGCCACCGACGGCGCCATCGCCGTGATCAACGACGGCATCTCCCTGGTCGACGCCGAGGGCGCTGGCGACAAGTACGTCTACCGGGGCTCGGACGCCGAGACGCCCGCCTGGGCGCCCGACGGCAGCCGCGTGGCCTTCGAGGAGGCCGGAACCCTGCGCACCGTGAGCGTCGCGGGCGGCACGCCGACCACGCTCTACGACGGGACCGACAACGGCCGCGCTCCGTCCCGCCCGACGTACTGGGCCGCGGGCCGCGGCATCGTCTTCTCCGCGGCCAAGAAGCTGTACTCCATCGCCCCCGACGGCAGCAGCCGCCCGACCGCCCTGCTGGCCGCCGGCGGCTGCGACACCTACCCGAGCGGCGCCGCGGCCGGCCGGATCGTCGCCTTCCAGCGCGGCGGCCCGGGATGCACCACCACGACGCCGTCGGTCGTGCTCTACGACGCCGGCGCCGGCACCCAGACCACGCTGGTCACGAACGGTGCCGCGCCCGCTCTGTCGCCCGACGGCACCAAGCTCGCCTTCCTCCGCCGCGTCGACGGCCACGACCAGCTGTTCTCCATCAACACCGACGGCACGGGCGAGCGCCGCCTCACCAACGACAGCGGCACCTACTCGTCCCCCTCCTGGGCGCCCGCGAGCGACCGGCTGGTCGTCCACTACGACGGCCCGACCGAGACCGGCAGCTGCTGCATGGAGAGCAACCTCGTCCTCACGGTCACCGCGGACTCGGTGACCAGGGGCACCCCCTTCCCCTACGGCGGCCGCTCGCCCGCCTGGCAGCCGCTGCGCGAGAACGGCGTCGGCCGGGTCTGGGGCGCCGACGTCCACGGCACCAACATCGCCGGGTCCCGCTGGACCTGGAACACCGTCGGCCAGAGCGAGGCCGGTCTCATGAACGCCTCCTCCGCCGTCCTGGTCTCCAAGGACAGCGCGCCATACGCGCTGACGGCCCCGGCCCTCGCCGGCAAGAAGGGCGGTCCGGTGCTGCTGACGCCGGCCACCTCCCTGTCCTCCGCCGTGCAGACCGAGCTCAAGCGCATCCTGAAGCCCGGTGCGACGGTCTACCTCGTCGGCGGCACCTCCATCCTGAGCAGCGGCGTCGCCTCGAAGGTCTCCTCGCTCGGCTTCACCCCCAAGCGCCTTGCGGGCACGTCCCGTTACTCGACCTCGGTCGCCGTCGCCAAGTCGATCACCAGCGCCCCCGAGAGCGTCTTCCTCGCCACCGGCACCGACCACCACTCCGCGCTGGCCGCCGCCTCCGCCGCCGGCGCCCAGGGCCGGACCGGCAGGTCCGTCGTCGTCCTCAACGACGGCAACAAGCTGACCTCGTCCGTGAAGTCGTACCTGAACGGCCTCGACCCGCGTGAGACGTACATCATCCCGGTCGGCGGCTCGGCGAAGTACGCGCTGACCCACACGACCTTCTCCAACTGGCCCTCGACGTACAGCTACTACCCGATCACCGCGAGCACCCACGAGGCCACGGCGGCCACGCTCGCCCGCTTCTGGTGGCGCGGCCCGAGCAACGCCGCGCTCGCCTCCGTCGACAGCTGGCGCGGCGGCACCACGGCCGCCGCGGCGATGAACGTCTTCGGCCCGCTGCTGTGGACGAGGGTCGACGCCCTCTCCACCGACACCAGGTCGTACCTGGTCAGGGGCGCCGCGAACGTCAACTACCTGGCTGTCTTCGGCGGCACCGGCTCGGTGTCCACGGCGGCGGCGAACGCCGCGGGCACGGCGATCAGCGCGAGCGGCAGCCTGTGGGACTACACGCCGTACTACAACGGCCAGGAGCCGGCGACGAGTTCGAGCACCCCCATGAAGGCGGAGCCCACCACCCGCCCGGACCTGACCGCGCTGCGGGCGACGGTCACCCGGTAGCCGGTCCCGCGGGGGCGCCGATCAGCATGGTCGGCGCCCCCGCGACCCGGGTCAGGAACACGGTCGCCGAGTGGGGGCCGGACGGCTTGACCTTCTTGCGCAACTCCTCCGGCTCGACCGCAGAACCGCGCTTCTTCACGGTCAGGATCCCGACCTCCCGCTCCCGCAGCAGGGCCTTCAACTTCTTCACGTTGAAGGGGAGTTGATCAGTGATCTCGTATGCCGTGGCGTACGGGGTCGGACGCAGCTCGTCGGCGGTGACGTAGGCGATGGTCGGGTCGAGCAGCCCGCCCTGAAGCTCCTCGGCCGCCTCGGCGACCAGGTGGGCGCGGATGACGGCGCCGTCGGGCTCGTACAGGTACCGCCCGACCGGCCGCACCCGGGGATCGGGGAGCCCCTTCCCGAGCAGGCTGCGCGGCCCGGGCAGCAGCGTCGCCCGCACCGCACCGGGCGCGGTACCGAACCACAGCACCGCCTCCTTCACGTCCCCGCCGTCGGAGATCCACTCGGCCTCGGCCTCGGCCGGAACCGCCTCGTGCGGCACACCGGGCGCGATCTTCAGCGCGGCGCGCGGAGCCTTGAGCGCCGCCTCGACGGCCCAGGACAGCGGGGGCGAGTAGGCCTCGGGGTCGAAGATCCGGCCGCGCTTGGAGGAGCGCCGGGCCGGGTCGACGAACACGGCGTCGTAGCCGTCGGTGTCGACCTCCGTGACATCCGCCTCCCGCACCTCGATGAGGTCACCGAGCCCCAGCGCCTCCGCGTTCGCCCGCGCCGCAGCCGCGGTCTGCGGATCCCGGTCCACCGCCAGCACCCGGATCCCGGCCCGCGCCAGCGCGATCGCGTCGCCGCCGATCCCGCAGCACAGGTCGGCGACCGAGCCGACCCCCAGCTCCGCCATCCGCGCGGCCCGGTACGCCGCGACACTCGCCCGCGTCGACTGCTCGACCCCGTTCGGCGTGAAGAACATCCGCCCCGCGTCCGCGGCCCCGAACTTCGCCACCGCCCGCTGCCGCAGCCGCGCCTGGCCCAGGGCGGCCGACACCAGCTCGGCGGGGTGTTCGCGGCGCAGCCGGGTGGCGACGGCGAGTTCGTCGGCGGGGTCGGTGTCACGTACGGCGTCGAGGAGGGCGCGGCCCTCGGGAGTGAGGAGGGAGGCGAGGTCGTTCACCGGGCCATTGTCGGCCAGCCGGTCAACGGTCCGCTCACTGTGGGCCAGTCGGTGGATGGTCCGGCCGCGGCGGCGGTGTCGGCCCGGCTTCGGGACGGGTGCCTGCGAAGATCCCGCACCATGCGAGTAGTAGGAAAAAATGACAAAAGTCGCCTAATTGGAGCAGCCCGGAGGCGTCGTGACCGGACGGCCGGCCGTTCGCGGCTCCGCGGCGGAATCGCCGTGCTGGCCGTCGCCGCCATCGCCTCCGGCTGTGCGCAGGGCACCGGAGTCGAGACCGCCCGCCCCTCCCCGAGCCGGCCGCCCCTCAAGGCCCCGCCCCCGGCGGCCACCCCGGACCCGCCCGCGAAGAAGTTCCGCTCCGCCCAGGCCGCCCGCGCCGCCCGGGTCGCCGCCGCGAGACGCTGGCGCCTGGCCGCCGTCCCGCTCACACCCCCGCCGCCCCCGGCCAGAAAGCCGAAGATCACCACTCGGCGGGGCTTCGAGGTCGCCGGACACGAGGAGCTCGGCCTCCCGCCGGTCTTCACCACCGTCCCCACCAAGCAGCGGGTCGTCTTCCTCACCATCGACGACGGCGCCGAGAAGGACCCGGCGTTCCTGCGGATGATGAGCGACCTGCAGGTGCCGTACACCGCCTTCCTCAGCCACTACCTGATCAAGGAGGACTACGGCTACTTCGAGCGGATGCGCAGACAGGGCGTGGTCCTGAACAACCACACCCTCAACCACCCCTACCTGCCGTCCCTGTCCTACCTCGGCCAGAGGCGCGAGATCTGCGGCATGCAGGAGGTGATCGAGCGGCGCTACGGGCAACGCCCGCTGCTCTTCCGCCCGCCCTTCGGCAACTACGACCGCAACAGCCTGCGCGCCGCGAAGTCCTGCGGCATCAAGTACGTCCCCCTGTGGAACGAGGAGGTCTTCGTGGACCGCTGGGAGTACCGCGAGTGGGACCGGCGGATCCGACCGGGTGACATCGTCCTCAGTCACTTCCGGGGCCGGGACGACTGGAAGGGCACAATGCCCGACATGATCCGCCGGTTCCTGAACAAGGTGACGGCCGAGGGCTATGCGGTGGCCCGGCTGGAGGACTACCTGTGAGGCCGGCGCCGGGGGTGCGGGCTCTGGCGGCGGTGCTCACGGCGTTCGTCCTGCTCGCCGGCTGCGCCCAGTCGGCCGGGTCGGTCGATGCGCGCGGCGGGACGGGCGAGAGGACGGCCCAGGGCGCACGGGCGGCGGCGGGCCCGGCGCCCACGGCGCAGCCGTACCGCCGCTGGGGCCTGACCGCCCCGCTGCCCGCGCCCCCGTCCCCGCCCGCCCGGCGCCGGCCACTGCCCGGCGGCCACCCGCTGCCGGTCGTGGACCGCGTCCCCACCCGCGACAAGGTCGTCTTCCTCACCTACGACGACGGCGCCGAGAAGGACCCGCGCTTCGTCGACATGGTGCGTGAACTGCGGCTTCCCGTCAGCATGTTCCTCACCGACAGCGTGGTGGGCCCGGGCTACGGCCACTTCGCACGCCTGCGCTCGGTGGGCGCGTCGATCCAGAACCACACCCTCGACCACGCCGCCCTGCGCGGTCTGCCGTACGCCGGCCAGCGCGCCGAGATCTGCGGCCAGCAGAACAAACTCCGCGCCCGCTTCGGCATCCGCCCGCGCCTCTTCCGCCCGCCCTACGGCACCTACGACACCACCACGCTGCGCGCGGCGGCCCACTGCGGTGTGACGGCGGTGGTGCTGTGGCGGGCGGCGATGGAGGGCGACGGCGAACTGACGTACGCCGAGGGCCCCGCCCGGCTGAGGGCCGGCGACATCGTGTCCGTCCCTTCGGGCGAGCCGGTGGGTCTGAGCCTCAGGGAACGCACGACACGGCTGCTGAGGGAGATCCAGGCAAGCGGGCTGACGGTGGGTCGTCTGGAGGACTACCTCTAGAGCCCCTCCGGACGGCCGCAACCGACGCCGGTCACCCGAAACGCGGCTCGGTCAGCGCAGCGAATTGGCACTCCGCTTGACCGAGTGCTAATCGCGGTCATAGTCTCGGCTCTGGCACTCCCCCCTGGAGAGTGCCAACAACGCGACGGGCAGGTCCGGCACCCGCGACGACGGATCCACCTGGTCGCCACCTCAGACAGTTAACCCCGTGAGATCTCCGAAGGGGGAGGTCGGATCGTGACGACCACCAGCTCCAAGGTTGCCATCAAGCCGCTTGAGGACCGCATTGTGGTCCAGCCGCTCGACGCGGAGCAGACCACCGCCTCTGGCCTGGTCATCCCGGACACCGCCAAGGAGAAGCCCCAGGAGGGCGTCGTCCTGGCCGTGGGCCCGGGCCGCTTCGAGAACGGCGAGCGTCTTCCGCTCGACGTCAAGACCGGCGACATCGTGCTGTACAGCAAGTACGGCGGCACCGAGGTGAAGTACAACGGCGAGGAGTACCTCGTCCTCTCGGCTCGCGACGTGCTCGCGATCATCGAGAAGTAAGACCACCTCGAAGCATTTGCTTCAAGCTGCGCCCCTGGCCCCCGCGACCACTCTAAAGAAGCCGGGCGCCCGGGGCGCAGTGTCTTTTTTAACCCACAGATTCCGAGAGGGCTCCCGCTGTCATGGCGAAGATCCTGAAGTTCGACGAGGACGCCCGTCGCGCCCTCGAGCGCGGCGTCAACAAGCTGGCCGACACGGTCAAGGTGACGATCGGCCCCAAGGGTCGCAACGTCGTCATCGACAAGAAGTTCGGCGCGCCCACCATCACCAACGACGGTGTCACGATCGCCCGCGAGGTCGAGGTCGAGGACCCGTACGAGAACCTCGGCGCCCAGCTGGTGAAGGAGGTGGCGACCAAGACCAACGACATCGCTGGTGACGGCACCACCACCGCCACGGTCCTCGCCCAGGCGCTGGTCCGCGAGGGCCTGAAGAACGTCGCCGCGGGTGCCTCCCCGGCGCTGCTGAAGAAGGGCATCGACGCGGCCGTCGCCGCCATCTCCGAGGACCTCCTCGCCTCGGCCCGCCCGATCGACGAGAAGTCCGACATCGCCGCCGTCGCCGCGCTGTCCGCCCAGGACCAGCAGGTCGGCGAGCTCATCGCCGAGGCGATGGACAAGGTCGGCAAGGACGGTGTCATCACCGTCGAGGAGTCCAACACCTTCGGTCTGGAGCTGGACTTCACCGAGGGCATGGCCTTCGACAAGGGCTACCTGTCGCCGTACTTCGTGACGGACCAGGAGCGCATGGAGGCCGTCCTGGAGGATCCGTACATCCTCATCAACCAGGGCAAGATCTCCTCCATCGCCGACCTGCTGCCGCTGCTGGAGAAGGTCATCCAGGCCGGCTCCTCCAAGCCGCTGCTGATCATCGCCGAGGACGTCGAGGGCGAGGCCCTGTCGACCCTGGTCGTCAACAAGATCCGCGGCACCTTCAACGCGGTCGCCGTCAAGGCCCCCGGCTTCGGCGACCGCCGCAAGGCGATGCTGCAGGACATGGCGGTCCTCACCGGCGCCACGGTCATCTCCGAGGAGGTCGGCCTCAAGCTCGACCAGGCCGGCCTGGACGTGCTGGGCTCCGCCCGCCGCGTCACCGTCACCAAGGACGACACCACCATCGTCGACGGCGCCGGCAAGTCCGAGGACGTCCAGGGCCGCGTCGCCCAGATCAAGGCCGAGATCGAGAACACCGACTCCGACTGGGACCGCGAGAAGCTCCAGGAGCGCCTCGCCAAGCTGGCCGGCGGCGTGTGCGTGATCAAGGTCGGCGCCGCCACCGAGGTGGAGCTGAAGGAGAAGAAGCACCGTCTGGAGGACGCCATCTCCGCGACCCGCGCCGCGGTCGAGGAGGGCATCGTCTCCGGTGGTGGCTCCGCGCTCGTCCACGCCGCCAAGGTGCTGGAGGGTGGCCTGGGCAAGACCGGCGACGAGGCCACCGGTGTCGCCGTCGTCCGCCGCGCGGTCGTCGAGCCGCTGCGCTGGATCGCCGAGAACGCCGGCCTGGAGGGCTACGTCATCACCTCCAAGGTCGCCGAGCTCGACAAGGGCCAGGGCTTCAACGCCGCCACCGGCGAGT
Organism: Streptomyces curacoi; assembly: GCF_001513975.1. Classification (GTDB taxonomy): domain Bacteria; phylum Actinomycetota; class Actinomycetes; order Streptomycetales; family Streptomycetaceae; genus Streptomyces; species Streptomyces curacoi. The sequence goes on along the minus strand of NZ_KQ947988.1, from coordinate 465,487 downwards.
ACGGCGACCTGGTCAAGGCCGGCGTCATCGACCCGGTCAAGGTCACCCGCTCCGCCCTGGAGAACGCCGCCTCCATCGCCTCCCTCCTCCTCACGACCGAGACCCTGGTCGTCGAGAAGAAGGAAGAGGAGGAGCCGGCCGCCGCGGGCCACGGCCACGGCCACGCCCACTGAGGCACGCACCACCCGAAGAAGCCCCCCGCTGCGGTCAGCGGGGGGCTTCTCCCTTCGCGGGCGTCACTGACCGAGTACCCCCAACTGCTCCAGCAGCCCCGCCCGGTCGTAGAGCCAGTGGCTCTCGCAGATCTTCCCGTTCCGGAACCGCTGCCAGGTCATGCCCTGCATGGCCACGTCCTGCCCGGTCGCCGGGATCCCCAGGAACTCGCCCTTGTGCCGCGCGGTCCACATCCACCGGGTACACACCTGGTCGCCCTGGGCCAGCTGGTCGTCGATCCGGAACGTGAAGTCGAAGGCGGCCCGCCAGCCCGCGTACTGCTCGCGCACCCCGGCGACGCCCTGCACGGGCTGCGGGTACGACGGATCGTGATCCACGTAGTCGTCCGTGAGGTGGTCGCCGATCCGCTCCGGCTCCATCCTGCCCATGGCCTCGAAGAAGGTCCGCGCGGCCAGCGTGTTCAGCTGCTCGTCCCGCACCACGTCCAGATCCGTGAACGTCGGCGTCTCGTCACAGAGCGCCACCATCTCCTGGAAGATCCGGTCGGTCTCGGGCAGGCTGGAGTTGCGCATCGCCTCCTCGTACGACGGAAACTCCACGATCTCGATGAAGTGCGACGCGTCGGACCGGTCCTTCCCGATGATGTCGTGCGTCGCCGTCCGCTTCCCCTTGGTCTGCTCGACCCACTGGTCCAGCAGCCGGTTCATCTCGTCGAAACGGCTGGTCCTGCAGTCGATGAGCTGTACGAAGGTCATGACGTCATCGCCTCCCGGCCCCCCTGGGTGCGGCTGGACAGCACCATTCTCGCCACTGTGACGGCAGGGCGCCTCTTCGCCGCTTTGGCATCATGACGCCATGCGCTGTGTCGGCCTACCGGGAGCAGGCCCGCAGGATCGCCCGCCCGAGCCGGTCGACAGGAAAATGAGTTGGCCGAGCTGTCCGCCTTCTGCACCGACGATCCGGGCCCGCGTATGCCTGCTGGTCCCGCGACGGCGGAAACGACCCGTGCCCTGGCCGAACGAGGACTACGGGAGGAAGCGCGCGGCCTTCTGACCGCGCTGCCGACAGAGCGCTGCGCGTCTGCGGCGTCAGCGAAGAGCTGACCGTGGGGTGGCGGATGGTCCGCGCCCTCATGCGTGCCGGACTGCGCCAGAGGGCCGCGTGGTTCGTCCGCCGGCTGCCGCCCGGTGACGCTCACGCCAGTGCCCGGGACACTCTGGCCCAGTGCCTCGCCGAGCAAGGCGAGCCCGCAGCGGCACTCAACTGGGCCAGGCCCTTGCTCAACGACGACGGCGCACTCCTCGATGCCGCCATGACCCTCGTCCGTGGTCGGACGCCCTCCCCGGCGTGCTGCACCTCGAACCCGCCGCCGTGCCGATCCTCGTCGAGGCCCTCCGGCAGGGGCCTACTGCGGCCCGTACTTGCGCCCCGTCCTCGACGTGATTCCCCCCAGCACCCCCCGCGGCACCACCTTCACCACCCCCATCAACGCCTTGTACCGAGGATCCGGAACCGACACCGTCTTCCCGCGCGCCAGATCGTTGAGCGCCGTCGCCACGAGCTTGTCCGCGTCCAGCCACATCCACCCCGGAATGTTGTCCGTCCCCATCCCCGCCCGCTGATGGAACTCGGTCCGCACGAACCCCGGGCACAGCGCCATCAACCGCACCCCACTCCCCGCCAGATCCCGCGCCGCCCCCTGCGTGAACTGCACGACCCACGCCTTGGACGCGCCGTACGTCCCGCGCGGTACGAAGGCCGCCACGGACGCGACGTTCACGACACCGCCCCGCCCCCGCTCCCGCATCGCCTCGGTCGCCGCCGACGTCAGGCGCAGTACCGCCTCGCAGTGCACCTTGAGCATCTTCAGCTCGTCGGCCATGGACACATCGAGAAAGCGTCCCTTGTTGCCGAAGCCGGCGTTGTTGACCAGCAGGTCGACGGGGTTCCTGCGATCGCCGAGGCGGGCGGCGACCGCCTCGATCCCGGTGTCCTCCGCCAGGTCGGCCGTCAGCACCTCGGCCTCGATGCCGTGCCGGTCGTGCAGCTCGGTCGCCTGCTCCCGCAGCCGCTTGGTGTCCCGGGCCACCAGGACCAGGTCGTGTCCGTCGGCCGCCAGCCGCCGCGCGAACGCGGCGCCGATGCCCGCGGTCGATCCCGTAATCAATGCCGTTGTCATGGCGCAAGATTAGTGACCCGGACCGTGCGCTTCCGCTCCCCGCTCAGCCATGCTCGTGCCCCGGACGGCCCGATTGGCCCGACGGCGCCTGTGCCTGCTGCCCCTTCTCCACCACAACGAACTGGCCCATCATCCCCTCGTCCTCGTGGTACAGCAGATGACAGTGGTACATGTACGGAGTGGCCGGATCCGCCGGTCCGCTGAAGCGCAGCGCCAGCCTCATGGTCGTCCCGTTAGGCAGGAACACCGTGTCCTTCGGCCCGCGCAGCGCCGCGGGCGGAATCTCGCCGTTCACCTCCAGCACCCGGAACTGCACGTCGTGCACATGGAAGTTGTGCGGCATGCCGTTGCCGTTGCGGACCGTCCACACCTCCGTCGTCCCCCGGGTGACCGTCTCGTCGACGCGGCCCAGGTCCATCGCCCGCCCGTTGACACCGGACCGTTTCAGATCGAAATGCCGTCCCCGCACCGCGTCCGTGCCGTCGGGTGTCTCCAACTCGCCCAGCGCGGCCGGCAGGTCGGGCGAGGGCCGCAGCTCCCCGGCCGCCCGCAGCTCCAGCACGTCGAAGGAGTCGTCACCCCCACCGAACCGGCGCTGCCAGCCGTCCCCGTAGTTGTCCTGCGGAAAGCTGCGCAGCATCACGCGCTCACCCGCCCGCATCCGTACGACGATCTCGGCACGCTCACCCGGCGACAGCTGGACGCGGTCCATGGGCGCGGGTCGTTCCAGCAGGCCTCCGTCCGTCGCCGTCAGCGAGAAGGAGCGGCCGTCCGGGAAACCGAAGGCGTACGTGCGTGCCGTCGAGGCGTTGAGCAGCCGCAGCCGTATGAGCTCGTCGGCGACGTCCCGGTAGGGGCGCAGCGTGCCGTTGACCATCGTCCGGTCGCCGAGGAAGCCCACGTTCTGCATGATCCTGCGTTCGCCGTCGAGCCGCGCGCCGTCGAAGCGCATGTCCTGCACGATGACGGGCAGGTCGTCGACGCCGTACCGCTTGGGCAGGGCGAGTTCCTCGGACCTGTCGTCGTCGAGGATGAACATGCCGGCCAGGCCCCGCCGTACGTGCCTCTCCGTCGCGCCGTGCGGGTGCGGGTGGTACCAGAGCGTCGCGGCCGGCTGGTCCACGGTCCAGTGAGGGGTCCAGGTGCCGCCGGGTTCGATCATCTGGTGCGGGCCGCCGTCCATGCGTGCGGGCAGGTGCATGCCGTGCCAGTGCACGCTGGACGCCTCGTCGAGTCCGTTCTCTATGCGCACCCGGACCTTCTCGCCGCGCGCCGCGCGCAGGGTCGGGCCGAGGTAGGAGCCGTTGAACCCCCAGGTCGGGGTCCTCAGCCCGTCCTCGAACTCCGTCTCGCCGGCGCGCATGCGCAGGTCGAAGACGCGCGTGCCGTCCTTGTCGACGGACGACTCGGCCAGGGGCGGTATCGCCAGGGCGTTGTCGAAGGACGCCTTGCCGACCGTGCTGACGTCGGCGCCGGTCCACAGCCAGGCGAACAGGCCGCCGACCGCCAGCACGAGGACCGTGACGACGGAGCCCAGGGTGATGAGGACGCGCCTGAAGCGAGACATGCTTCGAGCGTCCTCGACCCCCGCCCGCCAGACATCGGGGGCGTCCCCCGGCCGACCCCGAGCCAACCCCTGCTGTACCTCGGGGGTTTCCCCTAGGGCCTGTCCGGCCAGGGCCGGTCCGGCAGATCCCCGCCTGCCCCGGCGGCCCCCGGCCCATCGGCTGATGTCCCGTCAGACCCCGTACTTCGCCACGTACTCCCGCGCCGCCTCCAACGACTCCGGATGCAGCGCCTCACCCGCCGCCAGCAGCCGCGGCAGCAGCTTCCGCTCCGTCGTGACCGCCCGGAACTGCAGCGCCACCGTCACCTCGTGACCGGGCCGGTGGATGATCTCCATCGCGTCGCCCGCACGGATCTCGCCCGGTTCGATCACCCGCAGATACGCACCCGGCGCCCCCTTGGCCGTGAACCGCTTCACCCACTGCTTCTCACCCAGATGGCCCTGGAAGGTGAGACAGGGAATACGGCTGCACGTGACCTCCAGCACGACGTCGGACCCGATCCGCCAACGCTCGCCGATCAGCGCGCCGGACACATCCAGACCGGATGTCGTGAGGTTCTCGCCGAACCCGCCGTTCGCCAGCGGCCGTCCCAGCTCGCGCTCCCAGTCGTCGAGGTCCTCGCGTGCCATCGCGTACACGGCCTGGTCGTCGCCGCCGTGGTGCTGCCGCTTGCACACCGCGTCCCCGGCCAGCCCGCTGCCGGCCACACCCTTGGGGCCGGGAGCCGCCACCCGCACCGGCCCCTCGACCGGCCGTTTGTCGATGCCGGTCACCCCCTCCGGGTTGTCCGTGTACGGCACGGCCTTCGGGCGTCCCAGGTTCACAGAGAGAAGCTTCATGGCGGCACGGTAGGCGACCGGCAGCCAAAGCGTCGACGCATTATTCGGCGTCGTATCAAAGGCTGGCTTATCCTCGAAGTGTGATCGAAGCCCGCCATCTGCGCGTCCTGCGTGCCGTCGCCGCCACCGGATCCTTCTCCGCGGCGGGGCGTGAACTGGGCTGCACCCAGCCCGCCGTCAGTCAGCAGATGAAGGCCCTGGAAGCATCCGTCGGCACACCTCTGCTGATCCGCAGCGGACGCGAGATGCGGCTGACCCAGGCCGGTGAGGCGCTGGTGCGGCACGCCGCCGGGATTCTCGCGGGACTCACGGCCGCCGAGGAAGAGGTCGCCGCCATCGCGGGACTGCGGGCGGGCCGGGTCCGGCTCGTCTCCTTCCCCAGCGGCAGCTCCACGCTCGTCCCGACCGCCCTCGCCGCCCTGCGCGCCGCGCACCCCGGCACCCGGGTCTCCCTGGAGGAGGCCGAGCCGCCGAAGTCCGTCGAGATGCTGCGCGAGGGCGACTGCGACGTGGCCCTCGCCTTCCGGTACGAGGGTGCCGCGGGCGCCGAGGAGTGGGACGACCTCGTCGTACGCCCGCTGCTGACGGACCGTCTCGTCGCCCTCGTACCCGAACGGCACCGCCTGGCGCGCACCGCGCCCTCGAGGGCTGTCGCCATCGGGGACCTCGCGGCCGAGCCGTGGATCGCCGGGTGCCCGCGCTGCCGAGGGCAGTTGATCGAGGTGTGCGAGAGCGCCGGCTTCACTCCCCGCATCGACTTCGCCACCGACGACTATCCGGCGGTCGTCGGACTGGTGGGCGCCGGCCTGGGCGTGGCCGTCCTGCCCCAGCTGGCCGTCGAGTCGGTACGGCCGCGCGGGGCGCGCATGGTGGCGCTGGAGCCGGTGGTGCGGCGGGAGATCGTCGCGCTCACGCTGCCCGATCTGGCGCAGGTGCCTGCGGTGGCGGCGACGCTGGAGCAGCTGGCGCGAGCCGCCGCCCGATAGCGACAAGGCCACTGCCCCCTGGCAAAAGTAAGGGCACGCGTGCGCGTGCCCGGTTGCAGAAACGTTCCTTCAGCTGTTCGAGCCGGCCTCCGCGCTGGTCGTCGACGCCGACACCAGCCGGTTGCGTGCCCGCCCCATGAGCTCCTCGCGCTCGTCCTCGGTCAAGCCGCCCCACACGCCGTACGGTTCCCGTACCGCCAGCGCGTGCGCCGCGCACTGCGCGCGCACCGGGCACCTCATGCAGACCTCCTTGGCCGAGTTCTCTCGAGCACTCCGAGCCGCACCGCGCTCACCCTCCGGATGAAAGAAGAGGGAGCTGTCCACCCCGCGACATGCAGCCAGCAGCTGCCAGTCCCACAGGTCCGCGTTCGGTCCGGGAAGGCGGGAGAAATCTGCCATTGCGTGACCCCTTGTAGCCGTTCTGGGCGGATACGGTGTCTACGACCGTACATCTACGATCTAAGGAGATGAAAATATGACTCATTGCGAATCTAGCCCCAAACGCCAACAAACGGGAAGAAAAAGGGCTGAATGGGGCATGGGTTGTGATGAAACATTGAGGGTCCGTCGTGCATGTCTGCCCCGTGTCCACCCCCTCACGTAGAGTGCCGAAGATGGCACACAGCCCCGTAACTCTTTCGAGTGACCGTCGTTGAGAGGGCGGAGGCGGTTGAAAGAACAAGCGCTCGGGCAGGTGTCCGAGACGGTCGACCGCACAGGTGACGATTTCGTACCAGCCTGGAGGCTCAAGGTGACGTGCATCAGCTGCGGAGGGCGGCCATGACATCCGTCCTCGTCTGCGACGACTCCCCGCTTGCCCGAGAGGCGCTCCGCCGCGCGGTCGCGACCGTGCCCGGCGTCGAGCGTGTGACGACGGCGGCCAACGGCGAGGAAGTCCTCCGCCGCTGGGGCGCCGACCGCTCGGACCTGATTCTGATGGACGTACGCATGCCCGGCCTGGGCGGCGTCGAGACCGTGCGGCGGCTGCTGTCCGCCGACCCCGGTGCGCGCATCATCATGCTCACCGTCGCCGAGGACCTGGACGGCGTGGCCCTCGCGGTCGCCGCGGGTGCCCGCGGCTATCTGCACAAGGACGCCTCGCGCGCCGAGCTGCGCGCCACCGTCACGCAGGCCCTCGCCGACCCCACCTGGCGGCTCGCCCCGCGCCGGCTGCGCTCCGCCGAGATGGGCGCCGCGCCGACGCTCACCGCGCGTGAGATCCAGGTGCTGGAGGGCATGAGCCACGGCCGCTCCAACGCCGAGATCGGCCGCGAGCTGTTCCTCTCCGAGGACACCGTCAAGACGCACGCCCGACGCCTGTTCAAGAAGCTCGGCGCCTCGGACCGGGCGCACGCGGTGGCGCTCGGCTTCCGGTGGGGCCTGGTCCGGTAGGTGGGCCTCAGCGGGGGCACGGGGATCCCCGCCTGCCGTGCGGCGGGCGGGGCTGCTTTTCCAAGGGCCGGCCGGCGCGCGTACCGCAAGGTGAGCGGGGGTGGCAAGGCGGCCCGTCGGGTGCCCGCTGCTCGTTTCGGCGCGGATGCCGCATCCTTGAGATGTGGAGTCTCTCGGGGACGAGTCGGTCGAGCGGAAGGGGAGGGCGCAGGGGATGAGTGCCGGCGCACCTGCTCATAACGCTTCGGTGCACAACATCGGGCGCGATGCCACGGACCGCACGGCCGCAAGGCACCATGGACCGATGCGCGACGACGAGGCGGCCCAAGCCGCAGGGGCGATCGGTGCGCTCGTCCATCGCGCCGTGGACGGGGACGAGCAGGCCACGCACGATCTGCTCGCGCATGTCCACCCCCTGGCCCTGCGCTACTGCCGGACCCGGTTGTCCCGCCTTCCGGGCGACGCCCGCCACTTCGTGGAGGACCTCGCCCAGGAGGTGTGCGTCGCCGTCCTCCTCGCGCTGCCGCGCTACAAGGACACCGGCCGCCCCTTCGAGGCGTTCGTCTTCGCCATCGCCGCGCACAAGGTGGCGGACCTGCAACGGGCGGCCATGCGGCATCCGGGATCCACGGCAGTCCCGTCCGACGAGATGCCGGAACGCCCGGACGACTCCCTCGGCCCGGAGGAGCGGGCGCTGCTGAGCAGCGACGCCGAGTGGGCCAAGAAACTGCTGGCCAACCTGCCCGAGAACCAGCGGGAGCTGTTGCTGCTGAGGATCGCGGTGGGGCTGACGGCCGAGGAGACGGGTCAGATGTTGGGAATGTCACCCGGTGCTGTGCGGGTTGCCCAGCACAGGGCGCTGAGCAGGCTGCGCGCGCTGGCCGAGCAGTGACGCCCCCTTGGGGCGCCCCCGGATGAACAGGTGACCCCCCGGTTCCGTACGAACATACGAAGCCCGAAGTCACCCAGAACCGTGGAATGAGTGAGCCATGCTTCCCGTTAGCATGGACATCCGCACCGATCAAGGCCATTTGGGGAAGGTGTCATGACTGCCAACGTCGACGGAGTGCCCGACAAATTCGCAACCCTCGGGCTGACCTACGACGACGTGCTGCTGCTGCCGGGCGCATCCGAGGTGCTCCCCAACGCGGTCGACACCTCGTCCCGCATCTCCCGCAATGTCCGGGTCAACATCCCCCTGCTGTCCGCCGCCATGGACAAGGTCACCGAGTCCCGGATGGCGATCGCCATGGCCCGGCTGGGCGGCGTCGGTGTGCTGCACCGCAACCTCTCCGTCGAGGACCAGGTCAACCAGGTCGACCTCGTGAAGCGGTCCGAGTCCGGCATGGTCACCGACCCGATCACGGTGCACCCGGAGGCGACGCTCGCCGAGGCGGACGCCCTGTGCGCCAAGTTCCGCATCAGCGGCGTCCCGGTCACCGACCCGGCCGGCAAGCTGCTCGGCATCGTCACCAACCGTGACATGGCCTTCGAGACGGACCGCTCCCGTCAGGTGCGCGAGGTCATGACGCCGATGCCGCTGGTCACCGGCAAGGTGGGCATCTCCGGCGTCGAGGCCATGGAGCTGCTGCGCAAGCACAAGATCGAGAAGCTGCCGCTGGTCGACGACGCGGGCGTCCTCAAGGGCCTCATCACCGTCAAGGACTTCGTCAAGGCCGAGAAGTACCCCAACGCCGCCAAGGACGCCGAGGGCCGCCTCCTCGTCGGTGCCGCCGTCGGCGCCAGCCCCGAGGCGCTGGAGCGCGCCCAGGCGCTCGCCGCGGCCGGCGTGGACTTCCTGGTCGTCGACACCTCGCACGGCCACAACAGCAACGCCCTCAGCTGGATGTCGAAGATCAAGTCGAGCGTGGACGTCGACGTGATCGGCGGCAACGTCGCCACCCGCGACGGCGCCCAGGCACTCATCGACGCCGGCGTCGACGGCATCAAGGTCGGTGTGGGCCCGGGCTCGATCTGCACCACCCGCGTGGTCGCCGGTATCGGTGTCCCGCAGGTCACCGCCATCTACGAGGCCTCCCTCGCGGCCCGTCCGGCCGGCATCCCCGTGATCGGCGACGGCGGCCTGCAGTACTCCGGCGACATCGGCAAGGCGCTGGCCGCCGGCGCCGACACCGTGATGCTGGGCAGCCTCCTCGCCGGCTGTGAGGAGTCCCCGGGCGAGCTGCTGTTCATCAACGGCAAGCAGTTCAAGTCGTACCGCGGCATGGGCTCGCTCGGCGCGATGCAGTCCCGCGGCCAGGGCAGGTCGTACTCCAAGGACCGCTACTTCCAGGCGGAGGTCGCCTCCGACGACAAGCTCGTCCCCGAGGGTGTCGAGGGCCAGGTGCCCTACCGCGGCCCGCTGGCCAACGTGCTGCACCAGCTCGTCGGCGGTTTGCGCCAGACCATGGGCTACGTGGGCGCCGCCACCATCGAGGAGATGGAGTCCAAGGGCCGCTTCGTGCGCATCACCTCGGCGGGCCTCAAGGAGAGCCACCCGCACGACATCCAGATGACGGTCGAGGCGCCGAACTACAGCAGCAAGTGACGCGCACGCGCGCGTGAGCCGTACCGAGGGCGGCCCCGGAGCATCCGGGGCCGCCCTTGTCGTACCCGTCGGCGATACTGGAAGACGCTGAAACGCATCAGGGAAAGGCCACAGACGTGACTGAGATCGAGATCGGGCGCGGCAAGCGCGGCCGCCGGGCGTACGCCTTCGACGACATCGCCGTCGTCCCGAGCCGTCGTACGCGGGACCCGAAGGAGGTCTCGATCGCCTGGCAGATCGACGCCTACCGCTTCGAGCTGCCGTTCCTGGCCGCCCCCATGGACTCGGTCGTCTCCCCGGCCACCGCGATCCGCATCGGCGAGCTCGGCGGCCTCGGCGTGCTGAACCTCGAAGGGCTGTGGACGCGGTACGAGGACCCGCAGCCGCTCCTCGACGAGATCGCCGAGCTGCCCACCGAGGCCGCCACGCGCCGGCTCCAGGAGATCTACGCCGCTCCCATCAAGGAGGAGCTGATCGGCGCCCGCATCAAGGAGGTGCGCGACTCCGGCGTGGTCACGGCCGCCGCGCTCTCCCCGCAGCGCACCGCGCAGTTCTCCAAGGCGGTCGTCGACGCGGGCGTGGACATCTTCGTCATCCGCGGCACGACGGTCTCCGCGGAGCACGTCTCGTCCTCGCACGAGCCGCTGAACCTGAAGCAGTTCATCTACGAGCTCGACGTCCCGGTGATCGTCGGCGGCTGCGCCACCTACACCGCGGCCCTGCACCTGATGCGCACCGGCGCGGCGGGCGTCCTGGTCGGCTTCGGCGGCGGCGCCGCGCACACCACGCGCAACGTGCTGGGCATCCGGGTCCCGATGGCCACGGCGGTCGCTGACGTGGCGGCGGCCCGCCGTGACTACATGGACGAGTCCGGCGGCCGGTACGTGCACGTGATCGCGGACGGTGGCGTCGGCTGGTCCGGCGACCTGCCCAAGGCGATCGCCTGCGGCGCGGACGCCGTGATGATGGGCTCCCCGCTCGCCCGCGCCACGGACGCGCCGGGCAAGGGCCACCACTGGGGCATGGAGGCCGTCAACGAGGAGCTGCCGCGCGGCAAGAAGGTCCACCTGGGGACGGTCGGCACGATCGAGGAGGTGCTGACGGGGCCGTCGCACACTCCCGACGGTTCGATGAACTTCTTCGGTGCGCTGCGGCGGGCCATGGCTACGACCGGGTACAGCGAGCTGAAGGAGTTCCAGCGGGTCGAGGTCACGGTGGCGGACTCGCAGCACATGCGGTAGTCCGTACGGCGTGATGGGGGCCGGTCGCCTGTGAGGCGACCGGCCCCTTCGCATGCCGTGGGCGCCACGCGGGGCGTGTGGCGTGGCGCGGGGGCGCGTGGTTGCGTTCGAGGCGGATACGGCCTGGTCAGCCGGCCTGACAGCGATAACGTCCGTATCGGCGCCCCGGGTTGCTGGAGCGCCCCCTTCCAAGGACCTGGTCCGGACCCCGCCCTCGGGGCCCGGCCCGATTCCGACGGACCGTCCACCGGGCTACTGGGCGGTGTCGTGGAAGGGGGCGCCGATGGGTCGCCACCGCAAGCCCACCCGCTGGGACCGGATCCGTCTGTGGACGGTGAAGTGCCGGAGGAGGTGGATCTTGCGAATTTTCGGATGGTGAGCGGCCGCCCCCAAGCGACCTAGGGGCGGACACTCCGTGATCCATCCAGGAGCCTGCCGCAGTAGCCGCTGCGGTGGGCTCCACCTTGTTGGCGGATGGTGAGCGGCCGCCCCCAAGGCAACTAGGGGCGGACACTCCGTGATCCATCCAGGAGCCTGCCGCAGTACCCGCTGCGGTGGGCTCCACCTGTCTCCGTAAGGTACCCGCGCCGCGCCCCGCATGCCACCAGCCCCGGGTGCCCGCCCCGCCCACGCGCCCCCTGTCACAACCGATGCGCCGCCCCCGTAGGCGCCGCCCCCCGCGTGTCCAGCAACAGCTGTGCCTTCACCGACAGCCCCTGCAAGTCATACGTCCGATGCTGCTGAAGCAGAATCGTCAGGTCGGCCTCCGCAACAGCCTCGTACAGGGCGTCCGCGCGCGGCACTGGACGCTCCAGGACGCTCCAGGACGGGACGTACGGGTCGTGATAGCTGATGCAGGCGCCCAGCTCCAGCAGGCGGATCGCGACCTCCTGGGCGGGCGTGGACTGCTGGTCGGCGAGGTCGGGCTTGTAGGTGACACCGAGCAGCAGCACGCGGGCGCCCCGGGCCGACTTGCCGTGCTCGTTGAGGAGGGTGGCGGCGCGCTGGACGACGTACCGGGGCATCTGGCTGTTGACCTGCTGGGCCAGCTCGACCATCCGCAGGGTGCGGCCCGCGTGGGCGGTCAGGTCCTGCGGGACGGCGTGGCCGCCGACGCCGGGGCCGGGACGGAAGGCATGGAAGCCGAACGGTTTGGTCTCCGCGCAGCGGATGACGTCCCACAGGTCGACGCCCATGTCGTGGCAGAGGACGGCCATTTCATTGACGAGCGCGATGTTGACGTGCCGGAAGTTGGTCTCCAGCACCTGCACGGTCTCCGCCTCGCGCAGTCCACGCGCGCGTACCACCTTGTCGGTGAGGCGGCCGTAGAAGGCCGCGGCCGACTCGGTGCACGCGGGTGTGAAGCCGCCGATCACCTTGGGGGTGTTGGCCGGTGTGAAGGCGCGGTTGCCGGGGTCGACTCGGCTGGGGGAGTAGGCCAGGTGGAAGTCGCGGCCGGCACGCAGTCCCGAGCCCTCTTCCAGGAGGGGCCGCAGGATGTTCTCCGTGGTGCCCGGCAGTACGGGCGACTCCAGGATGACGGTGGTGTGCGGGCGCAGTCGTGCGGCCAGGGTGCGGGCGGCGGCCTCCACCTGGCTCAGGTCGAGCCCGCCGTCCGCACCGGCCGGGGTCGGTGCGCAGATGACGGCGGTGCGCACGCGGCCGAGCTCGGCGGGGCTGGTGGCGTGCCGGAAGCCCCCCGAGAGCATCCGGCGCAGTTCGGCGGGACTGAGAGAGGCGGCCTCGGGCCCGGTCCGGTAACCGAGCGTGGCGATGCCGGCGGCCACGGCGGCCTGTGCCAGGGGCAGGCCGTACGGGCCGAGTCCGATGACGGCGAGATCTGCGGGCATGGCGTGGGCCGTCCTTCCCAATAACCGAAGCGGGGCAGGTGCGCAAGCCCTGTGGACAGGACGAGGGAGCGCAATGTCAGACTAGGAGTAAATATGACCTACTTGCGGCATTGAATGATCGCGTTTCCGTGAGTGTTGTCCACAGGCTGGGGGCGCGTGGTGGCTGAAGTCGGGCAACCCGGTCAGAATTTGGGCATGGGGGGTACGAACCGGGCTTCGCCCGACGGGTGCGGCCTACGCGACCGATGAGCGGGAGGCAGCGGTGAGGACAGCGACACTGGGCCCGGCGGAGCGCGCCGAGTCACTCGCATCAATGGCCGAGCGCGAGCTGGACCTACTGGTCGTGGGCGGTGGCGTCGTGGGCGCGGGCACCGCCCTCGACGCGGTGACCCGCGGACTGTCCACCGGCCTGGTCGAGGCCCGGGACTGGGCGTCGGGCACGTCCAGCAGGTCCAGCAAGCTGATCCACGGCGGCCTGCGCTATCTGGAGATGCTCGACTTCGCGCTCGTACGGGAAGCCCTCAAGGAACGCGGCCTGCTGCTGGAGCGGCTCGCCCCGCATCTGGTCAAGCCGGTGCCGTTCCTGTATCCGCTGCAGCACAAGGGCTGGGAGCGCCTGTACGCCGGTTCCGGCGTCGCGCTCTACGACGCCATGTCGATGGCCCGCGGCCACGGGCGGGGCCTGCCGCTGCACCGCCACCTGAGCCGACGTCACGCCCTGCGCGTCGCCCCCGCCCTGAAGAGGGACGCGCTGGTCGGCGCGCTGCAGTACTACGACGCTCAGATGGACGACGCCCGCTATGTCGCCACCCTCGTGCGTACCGCGGCGGCGTACGGCGCGAAGGCTGCCAACCGGGCGCGCGTGACCGGGTTTCTGCGCGAGGGCGAACGCGTCGTCGGCGCCCGCGTGCAGGACGTCGAGGCGGGCGGGGAGTACGAGATCCGCGCCAAGCAGATCGTCAACGCGACCGGTGTGTGGACCGACGACACGCAGTCGATGGTGGGAGAGCGAGGCCAGTTCCACGTGCGCGCTTCCAAGGGCATCCACCTGGTCGTGCCCAAGGACCGCATCCACTCCTCGACGGGACTGATCCTGCGTACCGAGAAGTCCGTGCTGTTCGTCATCCCCTGGGGCCGGCACTGGATCGTCGGCACGACCGACACCGACTGGGACCTCGACAAGGCGCATCCGGCCGCGTCCAGCGCGGACATCGACTACCTGCTGGAACACGTGAACTCGGTGCTCGCGGTGCCCTTGACGCGGGACGACGTGGAAGGTGTGTACGCGGGGCTGAGGCCGCTGCTCGCCGGCGAGTCGGAGGCCACCAGCAAGCTCTCGCGCGAACACACCGTGGCGCACCCCGTCCCCGGGCTCGTCGTCGTGGCCGGCGGCAAGTACACGACATACCGGGTGATGGCCAAGGACGCGGTGGACGCGGCGGTGCACGGGCTCGACATGCGGGTCGCCGAATGCGTCACGGAGGACATTCCGCTGGTGGGCGCGGAGGGATACCGGGCGCTGTGGAACGCGCGTGCCCGGATCGCGGCGCGGACGGGGCTTCATGTGGTGCGGGTGGAGCACCTGTTGAACCGGTTCGGATCGCTGACGGAGGAGGTGCTTGAGCTCATCGCCGCCGATCCGACGCTGGGCGAGCCCCTGCAGACCGCCGACGACTATCTGCGCGCCGAGATCGTCTACGCCGCCTCGCACGAGGGGGCGCGGCACCTGGACGACGTGCTGACGCGGCGTACGCGCATCTCCATCGAGACGTTCGACCGGGGGACCCGGTGCGCGCGCGAGGTGGCCGAGCTGATGGCTCCGGTGCTGGGCTGGGACAAGGACCATGTCGAGCGCGAGATCGAGCACTACCGGAAGCGGGTGGAGGCCGAGCGGGAGTCGCAGCGGCAGCCGGACGATCTGACGGCGGACGCGGCGCGGTTGGGGGCGCCGGACATCGTGCCGTTGTAGTGCTTCGGCGGATTCCCGCCGACAGTTGTGGCTGGTGGCTGGTGGCTGGTGGCTGGTGGCTGGTGGCTGGTTGTCGGGCGCCGGTTGGTGGCTACTGGTTGCTGGTCGTCGGGCCGCCGGTTGGTGGTTGCTGGTCGTCGGTCGGGTCGACGCCGGCCGAACGCGCGCCGACGGCGGGAGAACGTCACCCGAACGGGTGGCCGGAGTCGGGATATCCGCTCGAACCTCGTCCGTTCTACCAGGTGCGAGGGCAGAACTCGGCGGAGAGCAGCCGGGGTTCGAGACCGGGAGCTGCGATCGCCGTCGTGTTCACCCGGAAGGTAAGGACACGACGACCGCCGACGGTGGCCGCGGAGCGCACGTAGCTGCCGGAGATGCGCCCGTTGTGCCCCCATACGACGGTGCCGCACGGCAGTTTCACGGGAAAGATGCCCATGCCGTACGAGCCATGCGCGGCACGGGTGTCGAGCATCTCGCGCAGCCAGCGCGGGGGAAGCAGCCGGCCGCCGAGCAGGGCGGCATAGAAGCGGTCGAGGTCGGCGAGCGTGGTCACCAGCTCGCCCGCGGCCCCAGCCACCCGCGGGTCGAGTTCGGTGACGTCGGCCCCGTCGGTGGCGAGGGCACGGCCGTGCGGGGAGGGAAGAGTGGTGCGGGATCCAGGGAAGGAGGTGCCGGTCAGACCCAGCGGGACGATGACGCGGCGCTCGGCCTCGGCGGCGTAGGAGTGGCCGGTGACCTGCTCGACGACCAGGCCGAGCAGAACGTAGTTGGTGTTCGAGTAGGAATAGCTGCCACGGTCGGCAGGGGGGTGGGTGAGTGCGATGTGCACGGCCTGAAGCGGCGTGAGGGGGACGGCGCCTTTGGTGTCGGCGGCGAAGTCGTACAGGCCGCTGGTGTGGGTCAGCAGGGAACGAAGGGTCAGCGCGCGCCCGTCGTTGCCGACCCCGCGCACCAGGCCCGGCAGATGCTGCTCCACCGTGTCGGACAGGGACAGCCGGTGCTCGACGGCCAGTTGCAGTACGACCGTCGCGATGAAGGTCTTCGTGATGCTGCCGGCGCGGAAGTGGTCGGTGCGGGCGATGCCCTGGCCGGCCCGGGCGTAACGGCTGCCGGTCTCCTCGCGGGCCAGCAGGGCCGCGGCGGGGGCCTTGCCCCGGGTGACGAGCAGCGGGAGGAGGGCGTCCGTCGCCGGTGCCGTGGGTGCCGGCGCGGCCGGGGTCAGAGCGAGGAGGGCCAGGGCCACGGAGACGGTCACCAGTGTTCGAAACGGCGGCATCGCCGGTCGTGCCATGGCGCGTCCTTCCCTTGTCGCGGCTCATCATGCCGGGCGGCGGAACGTGCGATTCAGCGGGGTCCGGGTGTGTCGCGACCGGGAGGTTCGGGTCCTGCGGTGGCCTGCTGGGACGAGGGGCACCCTGGGCGTCGGGCACTTGTCGGGTGAGAGACAATGGAGGCTCTGTCAGGGCGGGTTGTATGCGGGTTGTATGAGGGGACGCATGTCGGAGGCGGAGCGGGCGGGGACATCTCGTCAGGACACTCGTCAGGACAACCGCGAGCGTCTCCTGGCGGGGCGGTACCGGCTGGGCGAAGTGCTCGGCCGGGGCGGCATGGGCACGGTGTGGCGTGCCGTGGACGAGACGCTGGGGCGGACCGTCGCCGTCAAGGAGCTGAGGTTCCCGTCGAACATCGACGAGGAGGAGAAGCGGCGGCTGATCACGCGCACCCTGCGTGAGGCCAAGGCGATCGCGCGGATCCGCAACAACAGCGCGGTGACGGTGTTCGACGTGGTCGACGAGGACGACCGGCCGTGGATCGTGATGGAACTCGTCGAGGGCAAGTCGCTCGCCGAGGTCATCCGGGAGGACGGCCTCCTGGAGCCCAAGCGCGCGGCCGAGGTGGGCCTGGCCATCCTCGACGTGCTGCGGTCCGCGCACCGCGAGGGCATCCTGCACCGCGACGTGAAGCCGTCGAACGTCCTGCTGGAGACCGACACCGGCCGGGTCGTGCTCACCGACTTCGGCATCGCCCAGGTCGAGGGCGACCCGTCCATCACGTCGACCGGCATGCTCGTCGGCGCGCCGTCCTACATCTCCCCGGAGCGGGCCCGCGGCCACAAGCCGGGCCCGGCGGCCGACCTGTGGTCGCTGGGCGGGCTGCTGTACGCGTCGGTGGAGGGTGTGCCGCCGTACGACAAGGGCTCCGCGATCGCGACGCTCACGGCGGTGATGACCGAGCCGCTGGAGGAGCCGAAGAACGCGGGACCGCTGAAGGACGTCATCTACGGCCTGCTCACCAAGGACCCCGCCAAGCGGCTCGACGACGCCGGTGCGCGGGCGATGCTCAACGCCGTCATCCACGCGCCCGAGCCCAAGTCCGAGCCGGAGCTGGACGCGACGAGGGTCGTGCCGCTGCCGCCACAGCCCGGCGGACCCGCGGACAAGGGCCGTTCGGGCAGCGGCGCCGGGTCAGGGGCCAAGCGGGGCGAGGAGGCCGCTGAGCGGTTGCGCGGGGCGCTGCGTTCGGTGCGCAAGGCCGCGGCGAGCGCGGGGACGGCCGGATCGGCGGTTGTGGCTCGTGCCAAGTCCGGCAGTGGCACGGCGGTTGCGGGGACCGGCGGTGGTACGGCCGGCGGGTCGTCCACGGGAGCCGGTGAGCCCGGGGCGTCGTCGGGGTCCGGGACTTCGGGCCGGGCGTCCGGTGCCGGGGCGGGCGTGGCTGCCGGGTCCGTCGCCGGTGCCGAGGCCAAGGCCGGTGCGGAGGCCGGTGAGGGTGCCGGGGCCGGTGAGCGGGATGCGCAGACGGTGAACGGGCAGAGTGCCGGGCGGAGTTCGGGGTGGCCTGTGATGCCGCCGCCGGATCTGCCGCCGCGGCCCGTGCCGAGGGCGCCGCTCACCGATGTGGTGCCGAAGCGGACGCTGGTGATCATCGCGGTGGTCGTGGTGCTGGCCGTGCTCGGTGTGGTGCTGGCCTTTGCGCTCGACGGCGACGGTGACGGGTCGAAGGCTTCCGCGAGCGGCGGCGGCCCCAAGGCTTCCGCCGGCGCGAGCGCGAGCGCCGACACCAAGCAGGACGAGAGCAACGGGACTCATACGGACGGCGAGAACTCCGCGTCCGCGTCGTCGGGTTCGGGTTCGGGTTCCGGGGCGGAGGCCGGGCGTACGCCGAGCGCCGGAGCGAGCGCGACCGGCGGGAGCGGTGCCGAGGCGGGGTCCGGGAGCGACAGCGGGGTGGTCTCGACCCACAAGGGGAGCCAGGGGTACTCGATCGGGCTGCCGAAGGGATGGAAGTTCCAGTCCTCGGGGCCGGCGGGCGACCGGTTCACCGGGCCCGACGGGCAGAAGCTGCTCGTCGCCTGGACGACCACGCCGAAGGACGACCCGGTGGCGGACTGGAAGAACCAGGAGCGCGGCATGGTGCGCTCGCAGTACAAGAGGATCCGAATAGAGGAGGTGGACTACCGCGGTTGGAACACGGCCGACTGGGAGTTCACCTATGTCGAGGGCGGTACGAAGTACCGGACGATCGACCGCGGGTTCGTCGTGTCCGACGATCTCGGACATGCGCTGATGTACACCGCGAAAGCCTCGAATTGGGACAGTGGCCTGCGCAAGGACACCTGGAAGACGCTGACGGGTTCGTTCAAGCCGAAGTCGTGAAGTGAGCGAAATTCGGTTTGGGCTCGCGGCGGCGGGGATTGAGGCGTGAGATACGGCAACCGCTCTTTGCGAGTTGCCTCCGGCACGTATCGTGAGTGCTTCCGGACCGTACGCATTCAGTCGTGCGTCGGGAACGGGACGCAGGGCGAGCGGAATTGACCACCGGGCGGCCGGGGGAGGCAACGTGGACGACTATGCGGGTCGGGTGCTCGCCGACCGCTACCGCCTGCCCCTGCCGCCCTCCGACGAGTACGAACTCACCGAGACCCGGGCCTTCGACACCTACAGCGGGCAGGAAGTCCTCGTCCGGCAGGTGCCGTTGCCGGAGGTCGTCGAGGCGGAGGTGCTCGACGCCGAGGGTTTGCCCGACGGCTTCACCGCTCGGGACGCACGGGACCGCGGGGGGCTGCGGCGGCCCTCGGCGCGTTCGAGTACGCGCCGGCCCAGCGATCCCGCCGTGCGGCGGGCGGTCGAGGCGGCGCAGGCCGCGGCGCGGATCCCCGACCATCCGCGGCTGGACCAGGTCTTCGACGTGTTCGCCGAGGGCGGTTCGCTGTGGATAGTGAGCGAGTGGGTGGCCGCGCGCCCGCTGGCCGCGCTGCTCGCCGAGAAGCCGCTGACGCCGTATCGGGCGGCCGAGGTCGCCTCCGACGTCCTCATGGCGCTGCGGGTGCTGCACGCCCATGGCTGGGTCCACCGGAACATCACCGCGCGCACGGTGCTCGTCTGCGACGACGGCCGGGTGATGCTGACCGGGCTGGCGGTCGGGGCCGCGGAGGAGGCGCTGTGCGGGTATGACCCGGTGCCGGTGGAGGACACCGACGGGGGCGGCGGGACCGGGGCGTTCGACGGTGGGCCCGGTGCCGGGGGTGAGGATCCGGAGGCTGCTCGGCGTGCCGCCCTTCAGGCGCGGGTGAGCGGGGCGGGCGCGCCCGGGATCGACGGGACCGGCGTCGGTGGCATGGATCCCGAGGCCGCCCGGCGTGCCGCCATCGAGGCGCGGGCCACCGGGGGACTGCCGGTGCCCCGGGCCGGCGCGGGCAGCGGGACGGGAGCGTCCGGTGCGGGACCGCGCGGCGCCCTCGAAACCGGCGGGGACATCAGGGCCGCGCGGGCCGGAGCGATCGCGGCGTATCGGGCGGGGGCCCGTGCGGCGGCCCGGGTGCAGGAGGCGCAGCAGAGCGGGCGAGCCGCACTGCCCGGTGCCCGCCCGGCGCCCGAAGACGGCCCGGCCGCCCAGGCCAACGGCTCGGCGCAGCAGCCGTACTCCTTCGGCAGCGGCACCACCACACCCTCGGGGCAGATAGCCGACCCGTACGGCGTGCAGGCCACGCCCTGGCACGGGGCCATGCCCAGGAGCGGAGCCGGTGGCGCCGCGACGGACGACGGCCTCGGCCGCACGGCACTTCCCCCGGCGGGCCCGGACGCCCAGCCCGGCCCCGGCACGCCTCCGCTCCCGGGCGTGCCCGCACCGGGCGTCGGAGGCGTGCCCTCTCCCGGCGCCCCCGTGCACGGCGTGCCCTCACAGGTCGGCGCGCCCACCCCGCCCTCCCTCAGCAAGTCGCCCGACCCGCCCGCCCGTTGGGACGACCTCGTGGCCGGCGCCCCCGTCCGCCGCGGCCCCACCACCGCGCTCGCCGCCGAGCGAGCCCGGCAGGCGCGGATGGCCGTCGTCGGGCCGGTGACCGAGCGGTGGGCGCCGGAGCAGGCCGGGCCGGTGCATGAGAACTGGCAGCTGGCCGCGCCGATCGGGCCCGCCACCGACCTGTGGGCGCTGGGGGCGCTGCTGTTCCGTGCCGTGCAGGGGCATGCGCCGTATCCGGAGGAGTCGACGGCCGAGCTGGTGCAGCTGGTGTGCGCGGAGCCGCCCGCCTTCGCCGAGGAGTGCGGGCCGCTCAGGCCGGTCGTGGAGTCGCTGCTGCGTCAGGACCCCACCGACCGCCTCGACTTCGAGGAGCTGCGGGGCTGGCTGCGGTCGCTGGTGCGGTCCGCGCCCGAGCCGGAGGCGGGTGCCCATGTCGTCGCCGCCCCGCCGGCCGACCCGAACCGGCTGCCGATCGTGCGGCGCCGGGGCGAGCTGGTGCGCCGTCGGCGGGCCGGGCTGCCCGCGCATCACGGGCGGCACAAGCGGGCCAGGCAGGAGGCGCGTTCGCCGAAGCGACTCGGCCGTACGCTGCTGCTGCTCGTCCTGCTCGGCATGGCCGCGGCGATCGCCTACGCCATGCTGTTCATGCCGAAGGCCGACCCGGGAGGCGGCGGCACGGCCGACGCCGGTCGCACCGGCGCCGCGGGCCAGGCCACTCAGGCGGCGCCCGAGCAGTCCGCCGACGCGAGCAGTGAGCCGCGGCCCGACCAGACCTCACCGGGGTCCGGCAACGACCCCTCGGAGTCGGCCGGTTCCACCGAGACACAGACCACCGGCCCCGAGCTCCCCGACGGCTTCACCCTGCGCGAGGACCCGGCGGGCTTCCAGATCGCCGTGGCCAACGGCTGGGACCGCACGCCGGAGAACGGACGCGGGCAGGTCGTGTACTCGCACGGCGACTTCGACCTCATCGTCGTACCGGGCCGGGACACCGCGGAGCGGTACGGCAGCGACCCGATGGTCTACCAGCGGGAGCACGAGCGTGAGTTGCAGCCGTACCGGGACTCCAGCTGGGCCTCCTCCAGCGGGCTGAAGACCATCCAGGTCGGCGAGCGGACCATGGCCGAGGGGCAGTTCACCTGGACCGACGACGAGGGGCGCGAGCTGTTCGTGCGCAATCTCGCGATGCTGGTCGACGGGCGGTACCACGTGGTGCAGGTGCGCGGTCCGGAGGCCGAGCGGGACGAGGTGACGCGGCTGTTCGAGCAGGCGTCGGCGACCTATCGGGTCACCGGCTGATTCCGCCCGCGAACCCTGGGTGACAGTACGTCGCGGTTGCTTCCCGGCGCTGGAAGCGACAACCATCACAGTGCGGTCTCCATGGCACCCCCGTGGTTCCGGTCACGTCGGCCGGTCCTTAATCTGACCCTGTCAAGAACATTGCGGGGCGACGTGAATCAGATGCAGGGCCAGCTCGTTTCGGGGCGCTATCGGCTCGCCGACTCGATCGGCAGCGGCGGTATGGGCCGTGTATGGCGTGCGCATGACGAGGTGCTCCACCGGGCGGTGGCGATCAAGGAGTTGACCGCCGCGCTCTACGTCTCCGAGAGCGACCGGGAGCGGCTGCTCGCGCGCACCCGTGCCGAGGCGCGCGCCGCCGCGCGCATCAACCACTCCGCCGTCGTCACCGTGCACGACGTGCTGGAGCACGACGGGCGGCCATGGATCGTGATGGAGCTGGTCGAGGGCTACTCGCTGGCCGACGCGGTCAAGGAGCGCGGACGCGTCGAACCGACCGAGGCCGCCCGGATCGGCCTGTGGGTGCTGCGGGCGCTGCGCGCCGCGCACTCCGCCGGTGTTCTGCACCGTGACGTCAAGCCCGGCAACGTGCTGGTCTCCGAGGACGACGGCCGTGTCCTGCTGACCGACTTCGGTATCGCCCAGATCGAGGGCGACACCACCATCACCCGGACGGGAGAGGTGGTCGGCTCGGTCGACTACCTCGCCCCCGAGCGCGTCCGAGGCCACGACCCGGGCCCCGCCTCCGACCTGTGGGCGCTCGGCGCGACCCTGTACACGGCCGTGGAGGGCCGCTCGCCCTTCCGCCGCACCACGCCGCTGACCACCATGCAGGCGGTCGTCGACGAGGAACCCGCCGAGCCGCTGAGCGCCGGCCCGCTCGCGCCCGTGATCACCGCCCTGCTGCGCAAGGATCCGGCCACCCGGCCGGGCGCGGCCGAGGCCGAGCAGATGCTGGCCGAGGCGGCGGAGGGACGGCGGCCGAGCGCGGCGCAGGCGTATGTGCCGACCCAGCTCACCCGGAACGATCCGGAGGCGCGCACGGGCCCCCTGGGCACCGGCACGGCCACGCGCACCCGGACGGCGGCGGCGACCGGCACGCCGTACCCCCCGATGACGGCTCCGACGACGATCGGCCCGCCGTACGACACCACCGGCACAGGCACAGGCACAGGCACCGGCACCGGTGCCACGCCCGCCCGGCCGCCCCGGCGCCGCCGGCTGCGCACGCTCGCCCTGGTCGTCGCGCTCGCGGCGGTCTTCGGCGGCGGAACCGCGGTGGTCCTGCAGAAGTGGGGGCCGAAGGGCAGCGGCACGTCCGCCTCGACCTCGCCGTCACCGACGCCCACGGCGACCGACACGGGCAGCACGGCGGGCGGCGTGCCGGCCTCCTGGGTCCGCGTCGACGACCCCCTCGGCTTCAGCCTCCTTCTGCCCAAGGGCTGGAAGCGTGAGGTGGTCGGCAAGGAGATCGACGGCCTTCAGCAGGTCGACTACACGCCCGACGGCGGCGAGCACTTCGTGCGCATCGCCGTCGACACCTCACCCGACTTCGCGAACGCCCACGACCATCAGCGCGACCTGGCGGAGCAGGTGGGGCAGCGCCTTGTCGGCTACCGGACGGTGTCCCTGAGGAAGAACCTCTACCGCGACCGCGAGGGCTCCCTGTGGGAGTACACGTGGACCGCGCAGGCCAAGGACGTGCCCTTCCCCGGGCCGCGCCGCGCCATCGACCAGGCGTACATCGACCGGGACGGCACGGAGTACGCGATCTACATGTCCTCGCCCGCGAGGGACTGGAAGACCACGCGCAAGCAGTTCACGGCGGTGCTGCAGGGCTGGCTGCCGAACGGCTCCTGAATTCTTTGCTGCTTTGCATAGTTGGCCGATCGACGCCCCGGAGTCGATCCGTCCGGTGCGGCATGATGGGGCGCATGGGGACCGAGGGGGAGAACTTCCGTGTGATCGCGGGGCGTTACCGTCTTGAGTCGAGGCTCGGTCGCGGCGGTATGGGCGTCGTATGGCAGGCGATCGACCAGTTGCTCGGGCGACGCGTGGCGGTGAAGGAGCTTCCCCTCGACGAGACGCTCTCCGCGTCCGAGGCCCGGCGGCAGCGCGAGCGCACGCTGCGTGAGGCCCAGGCGGTCGCGCAGCTCAGCCACCCGAACGTCCTCATCGTCCATGACGTCATCGAGGACGACGAACGCCCGTACATCGTCATGGAGTTGGTCGACGGCGACTCCCTCGCCGACCGGATCGCGACGCACGGGCCCGTGGACGCGCGGGAAGCCGCCCGGATCGGCGCCGATCTGCTGAGCGCGCTGCGCACGGCCCATGCGGCCGGAGTGCTGCACCGGGACATCAAACCGGCCAACGTGCTCATCGAGAACGGCACCCACCGCGTCGTCCTCACCGACTTCGGCATCGCCCAGGTGGCGGGTGCCAGCACGCTCACCGAGTCCGGGTCCTTCGTCGGCTCGCCCGAGTACACCGCGCCCGAGCGGATGTTCGGGTCCAGGACCGGGCCCGCCTCCGACCTGTGGTCGGTGGGCGCGCTGCTGTGCGCGGCTCTGAGCGGCGAGTCGCCGTTCCGGCGCGACTCGTTGAGCGGCATCGTGCTCGCCGTGGTGTCCGACGAGATACGTCCGCCCGCGCAGGCGGCGCCGATCCTGCCCGTCGTCCAGGGGCTGCTGGAGCGGGACCCGGGGCGGCGGCTGGACGCGGCCGGGGCGGAGTGGATGCTGCGGGAGTTCGTACAGACGGGGCTCATGCCCGTGCAGTCGGGGCTCGGGCCCGTGCCGAAACGGTTCGGCAGCGCGGAGCGCCGGTACTCCCCGCGCAGTGTGCTGGCCGCCGCTCTGCTGGTCGCCGCGATGGCGGTGGCGGGGGTGTCGGCGGCGGCCCTGCTGGTGAAAGGGGGCGGGGACGGGGGTGTGGTGCCGACCAGTTCGGCGCCGGGGACCTCGGCCGAGCCGACCGGTACGGCGAGCCCCTCCCGGACGCCCAGTGGGTCGCCCTCGCGCAGCTCATCCCCTTTACCGAGCGCATCCTCATCGCTCAGCGCATCCTCATCGCTCAGCGCGTCACCCTCGCTCAGCGCGTCACCCTCGCTCGGCACCTCCTCCTCGCTCAGCGACGCTTCCGCCTCGCCCTGAAAGGGGACATAAGCGGCGACCGGGGTCACGGGTCTGTGACCGGAAAGCGTTCCAGGTGGATCCTGGAGCGCTTGCCGCGATATGGATGAACCCATGAGCAGCAACGGGGGAGCCCCTCAAGGATCCGACGAGCCAACGAGTTTCGTTCTGCAACCGCCGAGTCCACCGGTGGCCGTACCGCATCCCGACAACCCGTACGCCGCGTCCGCCCCGCAGGTGCCGCATCAGCCCGCACCCGCGCCGGACCCTGGTGCCGGGCGGCTGATCGCGGGCCGGTACCGGCTGCTCGCCAAGCTCGGGCACGGCGGCATGGGCACGGTCTGGCGGGCGAAGGACGAGACGGTGGACCGCGAGGTCGCCGTCAAGGAGCCCCGCGTACCGGATCACCTTCCCGAACGCGAACGCGCCAACGCCTTCGAGCGGATGCGTCGCGAGGCACGCGCCGCGGCCCGGCTCGACCATCCGGCGGTCGTGAACGTGCATGACGTCGCGGTCGTGGACGGCCGGCCGTGGATCGTGATGGAGCTGGTGCAGGGCCGTTCGCTGGGCGACGCGTTGCAGGAGGGCACGCTCGGGGCCCGGGAAGCGGCGCGAATCGGCCTCGAAGTGCTCGGCGCGCTGGAGGCCGCGCACGCGGCGGGCATCCTGCACCGGGACGTGAAGCCGGACAACGTCCTCCTCGGCCGCCACGACCGTGTCGTCCTGACCGACTTCGGCATAGCCCAGATCGAGGGCGAGACCAATCTGACCGACACCGGCGGCTTCGTCGGCTCGCCCGAGTACATCGCGCCCGAGCGGGTGCTGGGCCAGCGGCCCGGACCGGCCAGCGACCTGTGGTCCCTGGGCGTCGTCCTGTACGCGGCGACGGAGGGTGTCTCGCCGTTCCGCCGCAGCAACACCCCGGCCACCCTCCAGTCCGTCCTCAACGCCGCGCCCGCGCCGCCCGCCTCCGCGCAGGGCCCGCTCGCCGAAGCCATCAACGGCCTGCTCCAGAAGGACCCGGCGCGCCGCCCGAACGCCGCGCAGACCCGTGCGCTGCTGGAACAGGCGGCCAACCCGCCGGCGCCGGCCGCCGCCACGCAGGTCGTGCGGGTCGCCGCCGACGCCAAGGGCGGTGTCCGGCTGGGGCGCAAGGCGCTGCTCGGGCTCGGTGCGGCGGTCGTCGCGGCGGCGGTGACGGCGTATCTGGTGATCGCCGAGCCGTTCGCGGGACCGCTGCCGGACGGTTGGACTCAGCGGGCGCAGCCGAAGCTGGGCGCCACGCTGACCGTGCCCGAGGCCTACCAGGCGGACAGGCCGGACGCCGACGACACGGACAAGAACTGGGTCACGTACTCGGACTGGAGCGGCAGCATCTGGATCGGGCTGAACGTCGCCAGGAAGTCCGAGGACACCTCGAACGAGATCAAGAACTCCGCCGCGGCCGAGATGTACGCCGACAACGAGGAGTTCAAGGGCCAGGGCAACTACGACCTGTCCATGCCCGAGAACCCCGGGACGGCTCCGAAGGACACCGAGTACCAGGGCAAGCCGTCGGCCGAGAACACCATCGTCTACACCACCACCGACAGCCAGAACCCGCGCCCCCGCGAGCTGAAGATCTTCTACTACAAGACGTCGGCGGGCGACATGTACAAGCTGACGATCAGCTACCCGGGCAAGGGCGACTTCACGGACCGCGGACGTGAGGTGGCGAGGACGGCCATCGCGAACCTGGACATCGACAAGCTCTGAACTGGCCAAGGCCCCGCCCCGCAGGGTAGTCATGGGGCATGAGCAACCACGGTGGCGGCACCGGCCCCAACGGGCGGGTGATCGGCGGGCGTTACCGGCTGGTCGAGCGCATCGGCTCCGGCGGGATGGGTACCGTCTGGCGGGCGTTCGACGAACTGGTGGAACGTGACGTGGCCGTCAAGCAGCCGAGGTTGCCCGGCGACCCGGAGGACGCGGCCCATCAGCGGGCCGCGCACCGGCTCTACCGTGAGGCACGCGCCGCCGCCCGCGTCGACCACCCCGCCGCCGTCTCCATCCACGACGTCGTCGTCGAGGACGGGCTTCCCTGGATCGTCATGGAGCTGGTCCGCGGCGAGTCCCTGCACGAGGTCCTCCAGCGCGGGCCGGTGGAGGCGACCGAGGCCGCCCGCATCGGCGCCGCCGTCCTCGGCGCCCTGCGCGCCGCCCACGCCGTCGGCATCGTCCACCGGGACGTCAAACCCGCCAACGTCCTGCTCGGCCCACCCCCACTTTCGAATGCGCTCAAGCGGGGGCACCCCCATCGCCGCGTCGTCCTCACTGACTTCGGCATCGCCCATGTCCAGGGCGAGGAATCCCTCACCGCCAGCGGCGAGTTCGTCGGCTCCCTGGAGTTCATCGCCCCCGAGCGGATGTCCGGCCGCAGCGCCGGTCCCGCCTCCGACCTGTGGTCGCTGGGCGTGCTCCTGTACGCCGCCGTGGAGGGCTGGTCGCCCTTTCGCCGTACGACCCTGGAGTCCACGCTCGCCGCGATCCTCGCCGCCGATCCGCCCGAGCCGAAGCAGGCGGGGCCGCTGGGGTCGTTGATCGTACGGCTGCTGGTGAAGGATCCCGAGCGGCGGCCCGGCGCGGAGGAGGTCGAGGCCGTTCTGGAGGCGGTGATGGAGGGGTGGCCGGTGCCGGATCCCTCCGGGGATGAGGCCGTCACCGCGCCGCAGAACGCCTCCGGGCTGCGGGAGTTCGCGGAGGACGCGGGGACGGTACGGCTTTCCGCGGCGGCCTCCGAGCCGGTGTCCGCGGCGGCCTCCGAGCCGGTGTCCGAACCGGTGTCCGAACCGGCGGGCACGTCGGAGCCCGAGCCGACGTCCGAGCCAGAGCCAGAGCCAGAGCCAGAGCCAGAGCCGGAGCCCGAACCCGAGCCCGACTCCGAGCCCGGCAAGACAGCCGAACCGCCCCCCGAACCGGCGACCGCCTCCACGGCATCCCCGAAGCCCAGGCGCCGCTCCTGGCTGCGCCCCGTTCCTCTGGCCGCCCTCGGTGTCCTCCTCGTGGCCGGTGCCGGGTTCACCACCTCCTCCTTCCTCGTCGACCAGGGCGACGACACCAAGGAGACGAGTCCCACCCACAGCTCGGTCGGCCCGACCTCGAAGACACCCCCCACCCCCACCCCCACCGCCGACGCCTGGGTCGCTCACCCGGAGAAGGACATGGACGCCGTCCTCTCCCTCCCCGCCGAGTACAAGGAGGCCGCGCGGGAAGGCAGCGCCACGGACCAGCCCCGGCTCGTCGTCTACGACATCGGCCTCGTCCAGGTCCGCCTCACCCAGTGGGACAAGGCCCCCCGCCCGCTGCTGGACCAGGCGCAGTACGCGCACGACACCTGGGACAGCTACAACCACGACGCCAGCACCCAGTCCACCCGCACCACCTTCAAGGGCCACGACGCCGTCCTCTCCGACACCACCTACGACATGGAGGAGTCCCCGTCCCGCGTCATGCAGCTGATCGTGGTCACCGGTGACGACCGCATGTACGAACTGCGCGTCGACATGCCCAAGGGCACACCCACGGAGAAGAAGGGCACCGCGGTCTTCAAGGGCGCCCGTGACCGACTTGAGATTGGGTGAGTCGGCAACGCCCTGATCAGCGCGTTTGTTGCCAGTGGACACTGGCGTCGTGTGAGCACTCGGTGAATCCGCGTTACCGACGGGTACACAAAGCCTCCGCTGCCGCATACCCTGCGCGTCATGACGGAAGCGCAGGCCCCGGCCAAGACCGGCACCAACCCCCTCGCCCCCGCCCCGGAGGGCGCCCGTACCGCAGCCGACGTGGTCACCCCCGAGCTGGTGGCCCAGCTGACCAAGGGCGTGGTCGGCTCCGGACGCACCGCCAACCACACGCCGTTCACCGGCGAGAAGCTGGCCGACCTGCCCGAGTCCACGCCCGAGGACGTCCAGAAGGCCTTCGAGGCGGCCCGCCGGGCGCAGGCCGTCTGGGCGCAGGTCCCCGTGCGGCAGCGTGCTTCCGTCCTGCTCCGCTTTCACGACCTGATGCTCGAACGCCAGGCCGAGGTCCTCGACCTCATCCAGCTGGAGACCGGCAAGGCCCGCCTCCACGCCCACGAGGAGGTGCAGGCCGTAGCCGTCGCGGCCCGCCATTACGGCCGTAAGGCACCCGCCTATCTGAAGCCGAAGCGGCACGCGGGTGCCATGCCCACGCTCACGCGCGTCACCGAGCTGCGCCACCCACGGGGAGTCGTCGGCCAGATCGCCCCCTGGAACTACCCCCTGGAGCTGTCCGTCGGCGACGCGCTGCCGGCGTTCGTCGCGGGCAACGCGGTCGTGATGAAGCCGGACACGGAGACCTGCCTCACCGCCCTGTGGGCCCGTGACCTGCTGATCGAGGCCGGCCTGCCCGCCGACGTCTTCCAGGTCGTCCTCGGTGACGGCCCGGTCGTCGGCCCCGAGGTCGTCAGGCACGCCGACTACGTCTCCTTCACCGGCTCCACCCGCACCGGCCGCGAGGTCGCCCAGGGCGCCGCCGCCCGGCTGGTCGGCGTCTCTCTCGAACTCGGCGGCAAGAACGCGATGCTGGTCCTGGCGGACGCCGACATCGAGAAGGCCGCCGCGGGCGCCGTGCGGGCCTGCTTCTCCTCCGCCGGCCAGCTGTGCATCTCCATCGAGCGCCTCTACGTCCACGAGTCCGTCGCGGACGCCTTCGTCGAGCGCTTCGCCGCCCGCACCAAGGCGATGCGCCTGGGCAGGTCCCTCGCCTACGGCGCCGACATGGGCTCCCTGGTCGGCGAGCGGCAGCTGGAGACGGTCACCCGGCATGTGGAAGAGGCCGTCGCGAAGGGCGCGAAGCTCGTCGCGGGCGGTGTGGCGCGGCCCGACATCGGCCCGTACTTCTTCGAGCCGACCATCCTCGACGGTGTCGAGCCGGAGATGACCGTCTGCACCGAGGAGACCTTCGGCCCGGTCGTCTCGATCTACCGTTTCAAGACCGAGGACGAGGCGATCGAGCTTGCCAACTCCACGCCGTACGGCCTGAACTCCTCGGTCTGGACGAAGGACGGCCGCCGTGGCCGCGAGGTCGCCGCCCGCCTGCGCACCGGCACGGTCAACGTCAACGAGGGCTACGCCCCCGCCTACGGCAGCGTCCAGTCGCCCATGGGCGGCATGAAGGACTCCGGCCTCGGCCGCCGCCACGGCTCCGAGGGCATCCTCAAGTACACGGAGGCCCAGACGGTCGCCCAGCAGCGCCTGCTGCCGATGGCCCCCTCACTGGGGATGGACGACGAGAAGTACGCGCAGTTCATGAGCAGGAGCCTGCGGCTGATGAAGGCGTTCCGCTTCCGCTAGACAACCCGCAAGCCAGCACCCGTTCTCAACGAGGAGAGCACGTGTCACAGGAGAAGTCTGTCCGGACCCGGGACGAGGACGGGTACGACTACGACGTCATCGTCGTCGGATCGGGGTTCGGCGGCTCCGTCACCGCGCTCCGGCTGACCGAGAAGGGCTACCGCGTCGGCGTCCTG
This sequence comes from Streptomyces curacoi, assembly GCF_001513975.1. GTDB lineage: Bacteria > Actinomycetota > Actinomycetes > Streptomycetales > Streptomycetaceae > Streptomyces > Streptomyces curacoi. The sequence continues at coordinate 435,537 of NZ_KQ947988.1, read as the reverse complement.
GAAGCCGGCCGCCGCTTCACCCGCGAAACCCTCCCGAGGAACTCCTGGGACCTGAAGAACTACCTCTGGGCCCCCAGGCTCGGCATGTACGGCATCCAGCGCATCCACCTGCTGGGCAACGTCATGGTGCTGGCGGGAGCGGGCGTCGGCGGCGGCTCCCTCAACTACGCCAACACCCTCTACGTACCGCCGAAGGCCTTCTTCGACGACCCCCAGTGGCGGGACATCACCGACTGGCAGGAGGAGCTGAAGCCGTACTACGACCAGGCCCAGCGCATGCTCGGCGTACGGCTCAACCCGACGATGACCCCGTCCGACATCCACCTGAAGGCCGCCGCCGAGCGGATGGGCGTCGGCGACACCTTCCACATGGCGCCGGTCGGTGTGTTCTTCGGGGACGGCAAGGACGCGGAGGGGGCGGCGCGGGTCAGGCCGGGCCAGGAGGTGTCCGACCCGTACTTCGGCGGGGCGGGCCCGTCCCGCAAGGCGTGCACCGAGTGCGGCGAGTGCATGACCGGATGCCGCCACGGCGCGAAGAACACCCTCAACGAGAACTACCTCTACCTCGCCGAGAAGGCGGGCGCGGTCGTCCACCCCTTGACGACGGTCGTCTCGATCACGGACGACTCGCAGGGCGGGTACGCGGTGGCGACCCTGCCGACCGACCGGAAGAAGAAGGGCGCGGGCAGGCTGTTCAAGGCCCGCCGGGTGGTGCTGGCGGCCGGTACCTACGGCACCCAGACCCTCCTGCACCGCATGAAGGCGGGCGGCCAACTGCCCTACCTCTCCCCGAAGCTGGGCGAACTCACCCGCACGAACTCGGAGGCCCTCGTCGGCGCGCAGACCGACAACCGGCGCTACCGCAAGGCGACGGGCGAGCCGAAGGTCGACTTCACCCGCGGAGTCGCCATCACCTCCTCGATCCACCCGGACGAGAACACCCACATCGAGCCGGTCCGCTACGGCAAGGGCTCCAACTCGATGGGCGGGTTGTCGATCCTGCAGGTGCCGTACGCGGAGGGGCGGTCGCGGGTCGGGGCCTGGCTGGCGAACGCGGCCCGCCACCCCTTGCTGGTCCTGCGCTCCCTCTCCAACCGCCGCTGGTCGGAGCGGACGATCATCGGCCTGGTGATGCAGTCGCTGGACAACTCGTTGACGACGTACCTGAAACCGGACGGCGTGGGCAAGGGCCTGCTGACCGCCCGCCAGGGCCACGGTTCCCCCAACCCCAAGCAGATCAGAGCGGCGTCGGAGGCCGCGTCGGTGATCGCGGCGGACATCAACGGCTTCGCCGGCTCCAACGTCGGCGAACTCATGGGCACCCCGCTCACCGCCCACTTCCTCGGCGGCTGCCCGATCGGTTCCTCGCCCGAGACCGGCGTCATAGACCCGTACCACCGCCTGTACGGCCACCCCGGCATCTCGGTCGTCGACGGGGCGGCGGTGTCGGCCAACCTGGGCGTCAATCCCTCACTGACGATCACGGCGCAGGCCGAGCGGGCGATGTCGTACTGGCCGAACAAGGGCGAGGCCGACCCGCGCCCGCCGCAGGGAGCGGCGTACGAACGCCTGAAGCCGGTCGAGCCGATGTCACCGGCGGTGCCGGCGGAGGCGTTCGGGGCGCTGCGGCTGCCGTTCCTGGGGATACCGGCGGTGCCGCCGAAGAAGTGAGCGGCCGGTAAGCAAGCCTTCCAGCGCTCCACCGCTCCAGCACGGAGAAGGACCCGCACCCCCCTCCGAGTGCGGGTCCTTCTCCGTCTTGCGGTGAGCCTCGCTACTGCTCACTGCTGGTTCTTACCGGGGCGCTCACGCCTCGGCGCCGGCCTTACGACGACGCACGGCGAACACCGCGCCGACGCCGGCGACGACGGCGGCACCACCGACGAGACCGATGGTCGGCAGCACGGAGCTGGAACCGGTCTGCGCGAGGCTGCCGGTCACGGGCTGCTCGCTGACGCCGCCCTGCGGCTTCTCCGGGGAACCGGACGAGGGCTTCTCCGCGCCCGGCTTGGCCTGGCCCGGGTTCTCGTTCGACGAGCCGGCGGGCAGGACGTCGAAGAACCAGCCGTCGCCGAAGCCCTCGGCGATGCAGTCCTCGCCGTTGATGTTGTCGATGTACGCACCGGTGCCGAAGTGGTAGGCCTCGCCGGCCGGGGCGTTCTTGTGGATGTTCACCCGCAGGTCGATCTTGTTGAAGTCGTTGGGCTTCATCATGTCGGTGCCCCAGAAGTAGCCACCGGCCAGACCGTCCTCGTCCTCGATGCCCTCCCAGGCGTTCGTGGTCGGGTTGCGGAACTGGAGGTCCACGTACGGGCTGAGAGTCGGCTTCCAGGTCTCCCAGTACTTGGTGCTCTCCACCTCCGCGTAGAAGGCGACGTCCTTGAGCGTGACGTCGGAGGTGTTGGTGACCTTCAGGGAGAAGGAGTGCCAGCCGCTGCCCGCCACGATCTTGCCGGGCAGGGCGCTGACCTGCACGTCCAGTGCTTCTTCGGCGAAGTCTTCGTCGACTTCCTCACAGTACGGAAGCGGCTCCTCCTCCTCGGGGGTGCTCTCCTCCGGGGCGGGCGTGCTCTCTTCGGCGGCCGGGGTCGACTCCTCGGCGGCGGGCGTGCTCTCCTCGGCCGCGGGAGTGCTCTCCTCCGCCGCCGGCGTGCTCTCTTCGGCGGCCGGGGTCGACTCCTCGGCCGCGGGTGTGGTCTCCTCGGCCGCGGGAGTGCTCTCCTCCGCCGCCGGCGTGCTCTCCGACGCTGTCGGCGTCGACGTCTCGTCCGTGGCGAACGCGGCCGGCGCGGACAGCAGCGCGATCGGTGCTATGACAGCCGTCGTGGCTGCGGCGGCCAGGGCACGGCGAAGCTTCATGAAGACCTCAGAAAGTCCGGAGTGCTGCGACGACGCAACACGCGTATAGAGGGAGGCCTCCGCGTGTGGGGCGCGGGTGTGGCCCTTGGTTCGCACGGTTTGATCGGTGACCGCTGTGAATGGTTGTGCCGTCACTAACAGGTTTCTTATGTGGCCTACATCACATCGCATGAACTTCCGCTCCGCGCCTCCCAACTGACGTACGCTCAGCCGGCCCACAGCCCCTGGAGAGGAAGCGCGCAGCACCGTGGCCGACAAGCCGTCCGAAGAGCCCAGACCGGAAGCCGAGCTCAAGGGCCCACTGCCCGAGAGTTCACCCATTCCGGACGACGCTTGGGAGAAGTTCGTCCAGGATGCCGAGCGCGACGCCGCCTCGGCCCCGAAGGAGCCGTCCGCACGGGCCCGGATGGTGGCGGAACGGCTGCGCGCGCTGGACGAGGCGGAGGCCCGGAAGTCGCGCGCCGAACGCCGTTGGGGGAGGAAGAAGGCGCCCGCCGGGCAGTGGCAGCCGCAAGGGTGGCGTACCGGCCCCGCCTGGCAGGAGATGAACGGCCGGGGCTCGCGGCGACGGACCGTGTGGAGCGCGCTCGGCGTGCTGCTGGCCGTCGCGGTGGCCGTGATCGCCCTCAATCCCTCCGCCGCGCTGTCCTGGCTGCCCGGAGGTGCGGCGCCCGAGGCGGCCGCGGCGTCGGCGTCGCCGCTGGCTCCGGAGACGGGCCGGCCCAGCGGCGCGCCCGCCGGCACCACCGGTCTGCCCACGCGCAAGCGGCCGTTCACCGGCTCCCCGGCCCAGCGCTGGGCCGCCGGCGCCGACGCCATCGAGGTGCCGAAGGCCAAGGCCGTCGCCGGTGTCTCGGCCGCGCGGATCGAGACGGCCCTGCGGCTGACCAAGGACTTCCTGGTCGCCTCGAACCTCGACCGCGAGGTGTTGAACGGCGCCCAACCGAAGAAGGCGCTGGCACTCATCGACCCGCTGCAGAAGGACTACCTGTCCGAGCTGCGCGCCGGGCTTCGTCGCCCCACGGTGGAAAACGACCCCACGTGGACCTTCACCCGCTTCGACCCCGACCGGGTCGAGCTCGTCGGCCCTGACGTGAGGGTCCGCGGCCGTATGACCGTCGAACCCGGTGGCACCGCCGGACAGGCGCTGATCCGGGCTGATTACACCTTCGTGTATCCGCTGGCCAGGGCCGGAGGCGGCAAGGAGGTGGTCCGTACGATCGTCCGCCGGATCGTCGAGGTGAATGTCCCGGATCCCGTCAAGTTCCAGGCAACCGAGGGGCACATCTGGGTTCATGACCTCAACGCCGAGATCTCCAACGACAACTGCCGGGACGGCGACGGGCGCATCCAGCCGATGTTCCGGGCCGATCTGTACGCCGACCGCCGGCCCTCCGGCGAGGCGGTCGATCCGTACGACCGCAGCAGGGGGCTGGACGGGGCCGGCGAGGAGTGCGGCACCGTCTCGCGGACCTGAGCGGACGGTCGACCGGCATGAGAAGAGCCCCGCGGGACGGAGCCGCGGGGCCCTTCTTTCGTCAGCACCGACGTCAGGGCAGCATCGGTGCCTGGGAAGCGGCGCCGGGGGATTGCGCCGCTGATGTGGTCTCGACCTCTGGCAGTGCGACAGCGCACAGCCGGACGAACATGCAGTTGTCTGTGGTGGGACGTCGTGGAGCGGGACTTCGGGGCTTGCTACGCATCGTGCTGGATGGTCGCGACCACCGCAACCGCTTGACCCAGGCTTGTACGCCTTCTTGTGCTTCTCAGACCTTCTCGCACTTTCCGCCGGCCGGCCCCGGGCGTCCCCGGAGCCGGCCGTTCTCTTGGGTGACCGGGCTGCTGTCCCCTGCCGTCCGGTCACTTCCTGGAGCGAGGTCCCACGACGTGCGGCACGATCCGTACGTCTCATCGCTCCAGCGAGCCACGCGTGGTTCTTTCGGGCCCGCCCCTGGCTGGCACGGACACCGGTACCAACGAAGGGGTGCGGGAGGCGTCACGCGCCGTACGGGTGAGAAGGGGTTCGAATTCAGATGCGACCGCGGCACAGTTCGAGGAGCGTCATGGCGAGGGACGTGCCCGGCTTGCCCAGCGCCTCGCTGTAGTGGGTGAGGACCTCCATCTCGCGGGAGAGGTTCACCCGGCGGCCGCCGGAGTTGATCCGCGCCTCCTGGATGACGGCCGAGACAGCCATACGTTCCTGGATCAGCCCGATGATCCGGTCGTCCAGGGCGTCGATGCGTTCGCGGGCGCCGGTGATCACGTCCGCGGCCTCGGTGGTGCGGGCGCCGGTCACGTCGATGGCGGTCGTGGCGGTCATTTCGGGGCTCCTCGTGGATGGGGGAGGTGCCCCGGAGCGACAGGATCCGGAAACGACAGGCGCCCCGGACCTTGTCGGCCCGGGGCGCCTGGGAAGTCGCTTGTCAGTTGCTCAAGCAGCACGACCATGGCAGCCGGCGGGCCGGGTGCCATAGGTAAAGAGGAAGGTCGGGTGCGTGAGCATGGGGCCAGTATGCCGGGGGAGGGTGCCGGGTCCAAGCCGGTTCGCATGGTGAGACGGGGCTCTCCTTCCGGGACGGGAGGTCACCCGTGGCCACCCCGGTAGAATTGGCCAGCACAGAGACCCCGCCCCACCGCCGGAAGGCTCCCGTGTCACCAGCGACCCCCGCTGCCGCCGCCCCCGACACCGTCCTGGTCGTCGACTTCGGCGCGCAGTACGCCCAGCTCATCGCCCGTCGCGTCCGCGAGGCCCGGGTCTACAGCGAGATCGTGCCGAGCACCATGCCGGTCCAGGAGATGCTCGCCAAGAACCCGGCGGCGATCATCCTCTCCGGCGGCCCCTCGTCCGTGTACGAGGAGGGCGCCCCCCGCCTCGACCGCGCGATCTTCGAGGCCGGCGTCCCCGTCTTCGGCATGTGCTACGGCTTCCAGCTCATGGCGCAGAGCCTGGGCGGGACGGTCGACAACACCGGTGCGCGCGAGTACGGCCGTACCGATCTGCATGTCTCGAAGTCGTCGTCCACCCTCTTCGAGGGCACCCCGGCCGAGCAGCACGTGTGGATGTCGCACGGCGACGCGTGCTCCGCCGCCCCCGAGGGCTTCTCCGTCACGGCCTCCACGGACGTCGTCCCGGTCGCCGCCTTCGAGAACGACGAGAAGAAGCTGTACGGCGTCCAGTACCACCCCGAGGTCATGCACTCCACGCACGGCCAGCAGGTGCTGGAGCACTTCCTGTACCGGGGCGCGGGCCTCAAGCCGAACTGGACCACCGGCAACGTCATCGAGGAGCAGGTCGCCGCGATCCGCGAGCTGGTCGGCGACAAGCGCGCCATCTGCGGTCTGTCCGGCGGCGTGGACTCCGCGGTGGCCGCCGCGCTCGTGCAGAAGGCCATCGGCTCCCAGCTGACCTGCGTCTACGTCGACCACGGTCTGATGCGCAAGGGCGAGACCGAGCAGGTCGAGAAGGACTTCGTGGCCGCGACCGGCGTCCAGCTGAAGGTCGTGGACGCCGAGGAGCGGTTCCTCAAGGCGCTCGCCGGGGTCAGCGACCCCGAGGAGAAGCGGAAGGTCATCGGCCGCGAGTTCATCCGGGTCTTCGAGCAGGCCCAGGCCGAGATCATCGCGGACGAGGGTCCGGCGGTGGAGTTCCTCGTCCAGGGCACCCTCTACCCGGATGTGGTCGAGTCCGGTGGCGGCACCGGCACCGCCAACATCAAGTCCCACCACAACGTCGGCGGGCTTCCGGAAGACCTTGAGTTCAAGCTGATCGAGCCGCTGCGCAAGCTCTTCAAGGACGAGGTCCGGATGGTCGGCCAGGAGCTCGGTCTGCCGGAGGAGATCGTCCAGCGCCAGCCGTTCCCGGGCCCCGGCCTCGGCATCCGCATCGTCGGCGAGGTCACCAAGGAGCGCCTGGACCTGCTGCGCGAGGCCGACGCCATCGCCCGCGAGGAGCTCACGGCGGCCGGCCTCGACCGGGACATCTGGCAGTGCCCGGTGGTCCTGCTCGCGGACGTCCGGTCCGTCGGCGTCCAGGGCGACGGCCGCACCTACGGCCACCCGATCGTCCTGCGGCCCGTCTCCTCCGAGGACGCGATGACCGCCGACTGGTCGCGGCTGCCGTACGACGTCCTCGCGCGGATCTCCACCCGGATCACCAACGAGGTACGGGACGTCAACCGCGTCGTCCTCGACGTGACCAGCAAGCCCCCGGGCACCATCGAGTGGGAGTGAGCCTTTGAGGCTCAGGTCCGCTTGAGAGTGCGCACCGGCTCTCCGGGCCTCCAGACCTGGACGACCAGATACGTGTCGTCCTCGACGTAGGTCCGTACGACCTCCGTCAGCTCGGTGCGGAAGAGGTGGAACGGCTCCGGCGGTTCCACCTCTTGCGTGTACGCCTTCTTCGTCTCGGCGTCCTCGACCTCGATCGCCCGCCCGCTGATCCGGACGTCCCCGCCGCCCATGCCGGTGCCCTCCCCGGGGTTCGCCTGGAGCGCGAAGCGGGGGTCGCGGCGCAGGTCGAGGGCCTTGAGCGAGTCCGGCATCATGCCGAGCCACAGCTCGCCGTTCAGGAAGCGGACCTCCAGTCCGGTGGTGCGAGGGGAGCCGTCCTTGCGGAGGGTGGCGAGGACGTGGTGCGTGAAGGCGCCGAAACGCTCCTCCGTGATGCGGGCGAGCTCCGGTTCCGCGTCGGTGAAAGCAGCCCAGTTCGCTGCGGTGTGCTTGGTCATACGGGGAGTGTCGCGCCGATACCCGACATCCGCTGTCGGGTATGGCGGCGTCATCTTCACCGAACGTCTCTGTTCTCCTGCGCTGACCGCGGGTAGCTTCCGCCCCGTAGGGACGAGCCAGTGCGTTGCGGGAGGACTTGATGCACGGGACCCAGGGGGCAAGCGGGGCCCACGGGACGCATGGGGCTTCTGGGGCCGCCGGTCCCGTGCCGCCTCTCCCGCTGCCCACGGACCAGTTGCAGTTCGCCATGCCGCCGATGCACGAGTCGGTCGACGACGAGCGGCGCCACCGTAAGGAGCGGCTCGCGGGGGCGTTGCGGATCTTCGGGCGGCTCGGGTTCGAGGACGGGGTCTCGGGCCACATCACCGCGCGCGATCCCGAGTTCACCGACTGCTTCTGGGTCAACCCGTTCGGGATGCCCTTCAGGCACGTCACCGTCAGCGACCTGGTCCTCGCCAACTCCGAGGGGCAGGTGATCGACGGCCGTTACCACGTGAACCAGGCGGCCTTCACCGTGCACTCCCAGGTCCACGCCGCCCGCCCGGACGTCGTCGCGGTCGCCCACTGCCACTCGGTGCACGGGCGGGCGCTCGCGGCGCTGGGGGAACTGCTCGACCCGATCACCCAGGAGAGCTGCGCCTTCTACGAGGATCACGCGCTCTACGACGCCTACTCCGGGGTGGCCGTCGACGCCACGGAGGGCCAGCGGATCGCGGCGGCGCTCGGCTCCCGCAAGGCGCTCGTCCTGCGCAACCACGGGCTGCTGACCGTCGGTGACTCGGTGGACGCGGCGGCCTGGTGGTTCCTGTCGATGGAACGGTCCTGCCAGGTGCAGCTCACGGCCAGGGCGGCGGGGCGTCCGGTGCTCATCGAGCATCGGCTGGCGGTGGCCACGCGGGAGCAGTTGGGCGGGGATCTGGTGGCGTGGATCAACTACCAGCCGTTGTGGCAGGACGTCAGTCGGAGTGAGCCGGATCTGTTGAGCTGACGGTTCGCGAACGCCGTGGTTCGCGAGCGCGATGGTTCGCTAGCGCCCAGGTCAAAAGCCCCGGAGGACGACCGCCTTCGTCATGGCGAACTCCTCGTCCGTGAGCACCCCGTCCCGGTGGAGCTCGCCCAACTCCCGGAGCCTGCGCAGGAGTACGTCGTGATGGTCGGCCGGGGGCCGGGCCGGGGCGGAGGCGAGGGCGGGGGCGAGGGCCTGGACGGACGCCGTCGGTCGGGGGCGGTCGGCGGCTTCGGCACCGGTGCGGGTGGACGGGTGCGGGAGGCGGGCGGTGACCGCCGTGGCGACCAGGGCGGTGAGCAGGTCGCGGCGGGCGCTGCCCCACAGGTCCAGGGCGTACGGGTCCTTCTCCGGCGGCAGTTTGGAGAACACCGTCTCGCGGGTCACGAAGCGCAGGAAGCCGTCCTCGTAGCCGGAGTTGGGGAGCCACTCGACCTGGACGAGGTCGCCCACGTGGATGATGCGCGGGCCGGTCGCCCGTTTGACCCGGTCGGAGGTGTCGGACCAGTCGATCCGCACCTGGGTGCCGTCGAAGGAGACCGTGCCGTCGGAGGAGCGGACGGACACTGGGACCGGGGGGCCGGGGAGGAGATAGGCCTTGGTCGGTTCCTTGGGGATCTGGTCCAGGAGCAGCGCGTGGCGGATCTCCTCGGCGATGTACTCGGCGACCCCGGAGCGGTCGATGTCCACCGCCAGCCGGTAGGGGTCCGCCGGCTCGGGCAGTCGGCCGCCGGTCGCCTGGAGAAGCGGGTCGGCGCCCTCGCGCAGGCGCATGCGCAGCCGTCCACGTTTGCGTTCGGGCTCGAAGACGATGCTCGCGACGGCTTCGAGGGGTACGGCGATCTCTCCGTACGTCTGCCGGAACAGCGGCACGGAGCGGTGGAGTCCCGGCGTGATCCGGACCGTTGTGCCGTCGAAGGCCCAGGTCCCGTCGCGCTGGATGATCTCGGCCATAGGGAAATTCTCGCAGTCGGGTCAACACGCTGGTCCGCACATCACCCCGCGCCGGAGGGAGCGGCTGGGCGGGGGACGAGTGGTGTAGGGCACAATTCGCTGTCGGCGCAGGGGAGTTGCCGGTGGTGCGGCGATGGTCGAGGTCCGCGGTGGCCGAAGTCTCCGGTGGCCGGTATCTGAGACGGGCTGTCGATTGTGGGCCCATGGGGCTATAAGGCCATGAGGTCATTGGGTGACCGGGTCTTCGGCGTCACCGGGTCACTTGGGTCAGCAGGTCACCTGGGCGCCAGGGCACCAGGCCACTGGGGCACCAGGTCGTGAGGTTGTGGGGAAGGCGGGCGTCGGGCGTGGCGGTGCAGGAAGCTGGGCAGGGCGGCGCGGTGGCGGGCGTGCGCGGGAGTGGGTATGCGGGCGCGCACGGGGGCGGTTGCACCTGTGGGGACTGTCCGCACGGGGCGCGGTCGGGGCATCGGCAGGCGGTTGCCGAGTTCCTGCTGAAGCGGGACCGGTTCGCGGCAGGTCACGGCTTGCCGGCCGCGGTGGCCCACTCGGCCTCGGCCTCCCGGCAGTGGGTCTCCGAGGAGTTGACGCAGTCGGCGGAACTGGTTGCCGAGCGGGGGCGGGCCGAGGGCCGGGCGTGGTTGGCGCGGCTGTGGTGGCGTACGGCGTGTGTGGTCTGGGGACTGGTCGTGGCGCTGCTGCTGGTGCAGGCGCTCACGGCGATCGGGGCGGGGTGGACGGCGGCGCGTACGGCCGGGCTGCTGGCGGCACTGGTGACCGCCGGGGCGCTCACCGCGGCATCCTGGTTCCACCGGGCGCGGGGCGGGGCGCTGGCGCCGGTCATCGGTGAGGACAACCGGCTGTCCACGTCGCGGGTGGTGGCCGGCGCGTGGGTGCTGTTCCTGGCGTACGCCGTGCTGGTGCTGGTGGGGCAGCTGGCGGCGGCGTCCGGGCACGCTGAGCGCGATGCGTTGATCGCCGGTCTTGAGCTGGGGCGGGGTGCGGGTGTGGTGACCGTGCTCGCCGTGGTGTGTGCGATCGCGGTGCTGGTGCGGCGGGTGGTCGGAGTGCGGGTGCTCGGGCAGCGGCTGCAGAAGGTGCGGGCGGACCGGCCTCGGGCGGCGGATCTGCTGACGGATGACGCGGGGCGGGGGGCCTTCGCGGACATCCAGTACGTCGTGATCGGTGGGGTCGCGCTGCTGTTCGCGGCGGTGCGGCTGGCTCGGCGGCCGGATCAGTTGCCGGACCTGCCGTGGGGGTTGGCCGTGGTGGTGCTGATCTCGGCGGCGACGTATCTGGCCGGGAAGTATGCGGAGGGGGGCCGGCCGGTGATCCTCTCGGTGGTACGGGCCCGGGAGGCCGGGGACCTGGACGCGCCGATCCGTACCGGAGACGACATCGAGATCCGGGGGGCGGGGTTCGTGCCGCCCGGCGCGCAGGGGGCGGACCGGTTGTCGCGGATGGTGGTGCGGATCGGGGCGGTGCATGTACATGTGCCGCTGGTGCCGGTGAACGGGGGCTTCGTCAATCCGACGGACGCGGTGCTGAGAGTGCCGGTGCCGGCGGACGTGGAGCCGGGGCGGGTGGAGGTGCAGGTGGTTACCGCGGCGGGCGTGGAGACCAATCGGTACGCGATCGACGTCACTGATTGACGGTGCCTCCGGCGGTTGGGCGGGGGATGCCTGCGGCGGCGCCGAGTGCGGCTACGGGCCCGCCCTCCCGCAGCGTCCGGCGGCCATCCGGAGGGGCGGGAGAAAAAACGGGGCGGCGCAGGGTTGAGCCGTGTGGCCGCTGCGTACGTATCGTCTTCTGAGGGGTCTCCATGGCGGGCGAGAGGCGGCTACGGGTAATGACTCACGGTATGCACACGGACACGCACACCCCTTACCTCGACGGCGGCCGGGACTGGCGGGACACCGCCACCCGTTACGCACTGCTCCCGCTCCGCGTCTTTCTCGGCGTCACCTTCATCTACGCCGGCCTGGACAAACTCACCGACAGCGCATTCATGAAGGACGCCGGTTCGGGGTCGATCGGCGACATGATGCGTGCCGTGCGTGACTCCTCGGCCATTCCGGCCCTGGTCGACCTGGCGTTGAAGAACCCGGTGGCGTTCGGCAATGCCATCGCCTTCGGTGAGCTGGCGGTCGGTATCGGCACCCTTCTCGGGGTGTTCGCCCGACTGGCGGCGCTCGGTGGCGCGCTCATCTCGCTGAGCCTGTGGTTGACGGTGAGCTGGGCCTCCGATCCGTACTACTACGGCAATGACCTGGCCTACTTGATGGCCTGGCTGCCTCTGGTGCTCGCGGGCGCCCCCATGTTCTCCGTGGACGCGGCACGCCGCGCGCGCCGACGGCAGCGGTCGGGTGGCTACCGCTAGCGCTCGCATCGGCGGATGGTGACGCGGACGCGGAGCCCGGTCAGTGTTGCGGGTCCGTGGGCGTTGGGTCGGCGAGGCGGGCTGATCCGCGGCGTCTGCGTATGCCCCGGGTGAGGAGCGCTACCGCGCCTGCCAGGCACAGGCCGCCCACCACCAGGGGGATCACCGCGAACCACGGTGTCTCCCAGGCGCCGCCCGCGTCACCGGCGTAGATGATGCCCGCGAGGGTCAGGACGGTGCCGGCGACCAGTCTTCCGGGCTGGAACTCATGACGCAGCACGGCTGACCTCCGCCTGTCCCACGCCGACGCTGAGGTCGAGGTCGAGCGTGCCCGCGTTCTTGATGCCGGTGGCCGGTGTCAGGGTCAGCTCCTTGTGCTTGCCCGGTGCCACGTCCACGTCCTGCTTGTCCTCGCCCGGCAACTGGATGTCTCCCACCCCCACGTCGATGCTCACCTTCACGGTCACGTCCTTGGGGACGATCACCTTCAGCCGGCCCATGCCCACGTCGGCTCTCGTCGTCACCGTCTGGTCCCCGGCGAACTTCAGCCCGGTCAGGTCCAGGGTTCCGACGCCGGTGCCGAGGTCGTACTGCTGTTGTACGTCCGCCGCCGTCGCCGGCCGCCAGTTCTTCTCCATCCAGTGGGTGTCGATGTCCCTGGGCAGCGCGGCCGAGGCGGCCAGCAGACCCGCGGTGATGATCGCCAGGAAGACGGAGCCCGCTCCCGTACGCCCCAGGAACGCGCTGACCGCTATGCCCAGACCGAGCACGAGCAGCGCGCAGGACAGACCGGTCTGCAGGCTGGTGCCGAGTGCGTGGTCCTCCCAGGTCGCGCCGGTGCCCAGGGCGCCCGCGAGCAGGGCCAGCAGGAACACCCAGCCGCCGATCCACCGGGGGCCCCGCGGCTTCGGTGGACCGGGGTGCCGGGCGCGTATGTCCTCGCGGCTGCTCCACGTGGTGCCGAGGCTGATGTTGACCGCTGCCGCGATGTCGCGGTCGCGGGAGTCGCGGGGGCCCCAGAGATAGCCCGTGCCGCCCTCGTGTGTGCCGTCCTTGACGATGGGGTCGCGCCACCAGGAGGGGTAGGCGGCGGGGACCGGCGGTGCCTGGGCCTCCGGCGGGGCGTCGGCGACGGCCTGGGCGGCCAGGGGATCGGGGCCGGGGGCGCCGCGATGGCGCGACCAGTACCCGGCGCCCGCGAGGAGGAGGGAGAGGACGACTGCGAAGGTCAGCACGCCGCCGTTCCTCAGCAACGTCAGGAACACACCGCAGCCGACCAGCGCGAACAGCACGGCCGTCAGCGCCTGGCCGTCCACTCGGCCGGTCAGCAGCTTGCGCACCTCGTTCTCGTCCTCGTCGTCGTACGGGACGAAGAGCCAGGCGAAGCCGTAGAAGATGAGGCCGATGCCGCCGGTCGCGGAGAGCACGGCGAGCGTGATCCGGAAGATCACCGGGTCCATGTCGCACTGCCGCCCGAGCCCGGCGCACACGCCGGCCAGCATCTTGTGCCGTCGGTTCCGCCGGAACCGGTGCGGTGGGTCGAGTACGCCCGTCGCCGCGGACGCGTCTGCTTCCGCGCCTGCGTGCGCGCGCGGTTCCTCACCCGCGGCGCTCGCGGACGCCGCGGCGGACGGAGTGCCCGCGGTGGGCACGGTGTCCGGCTCGGGCACGGAGTACGCGGCGTGCTGGTGATCTGTCATGTGTCCATGGTGACGGGCGCGTCGGCCCGGCGGCAGTCGGTATGACCCTGGTCGGACCCTGATATCGGCCCTGAGGCGGGGGCGGGGAAGCGTTCGACCCGGCGGTTTTCGAAGATCAGGGGTGTCTCGGGGGTGGACCCTGATGCCCCGGTGCCCCCGCCGTGTGACCATCGATGGCATGCCGGAAGCCGCAGCAGCGCCACTCGTCGAACCGCGGCCGCCGCGCAAGCTCTACCGCAGCAGCGACGGACGCTGGCTCGGGGGCGTGGCGCGGGGGCTCGCCGGACATCTCGGCCTGCCCGTGGTCTGGGTGCGGCTCGTGTTCGTCGGCCTGTTCCTGGCGGACGGCCTCGGTGCGCTGTTGTATGCCGCGTTCTGGTTCTTCGTGCCGCTCGGCGTCGGCGGCGTCGACGCGCAGAAGCCGTCCCCCTTCGCCACCGAGACCGCGGCCGACGGTCGTCGCAGACTCGTGGCCCGCAAGCCGGACCGGGGACAGATCGTCGCGCTGCTCCTCATGGTCGTCGTGGCGATGGTCTTCGTCGGCAGCGTGGACCTGGGGGGCGGCGCCAAGGCCTACCTCCTGCCCGCCGTGCTCGTCGGCGCGGGCGTCGCCCTGGTCTGGCGCCAGGCGGACAACGCCCGCCGGGCCCGCTGGATGGAGGTCGGGCGGCGCCGGCGCACCCTTACGCTGCTGCGCGCCGCGGGCGGTGTCGTGCTGGTCACGGCCGGTGTCTCCGGCATCTTCGTCCTGCAGGGATCCGCCGCCCATCTGGGCTCCGTCCTGCAGGCGGCCCTGGCGGTCCTCGTCGGCATAACGCTCCTCGCGGGCCCGTACCTGGTCCGGATGACCCAGGACCTCTCCGAAGAGCGCCTGATGCGCATCCGCGCCCAGGAGCGCGCCGAGGTCGCCGCGCACGTCCACGACTCGGTGCTGCACACCCTGACCCTGATCCAGCGCAACGCGGACAACGCGGGCGAGGTCCGCCGCCTCGCCCGGGCCCAGGAGCGCGACCTGCGCACCTGGCTCTACAGGCCCGAGGGCACCGGCAAGGACGAGGCCGACGAACCCGCCAGCCTCGCCGACGCGGTCCGGCGCAACGCCGCCGAGATCGAGGACAAGCACGGCGTCCCCATAGAGGTCGTGGTCGTCGGCGACTGCCCGCTCGACGAGAAAATCGGCGCACAGATGCAGGCCGCACGCGAGGCGATGGTGAACGCCGCCAAGTACGGTGGCGAAGGCGGCGCCGTACAGGTCTACGCCGAGGTGGAGGGGAGGACCGTCTTCGTGTCCGTCCGGGACCGCGGTCCGGGCTTCGACCTCGACTCGATACCCGCCGACCGCATGGGCGTTAGAGAATCGATCATCGGCCGCATGGAGCGCAACGGCGGTACGGCCCGGCTCCGGGCGGTACCCGGCGGCGGTACGGAGGTCGAGCTGGAGATGGAGAGGGCGGAGAAGACGTCATGAGCGACCCGACCGAGGCGAACGGTACGGCGGGAGCGGCGGAGGCGGCCGAGTCCGGCGGCGCGGGCGCGCGCCACGTGCGCGTGGTGCTCGTCGACGATCACCGCATGTTCCGTACGGGAGTCCAGGCCGAGATCGGCCGGACCGAGCAGACCGGCGTCGAGGTCGTCGGCGAGGCCGCGGACGTCGACCAGGCGGTCACGGTCATCACCGCGACCCGGCCCGAGGTCGTCCTCCTCGACGTGCACCTTCCCGGTGGCGGCGGCGTCGAAGTACTGCGCCGCTGCGCCCCGTTGATGGCGGACCCCGAACAGCCCGTCCGGTTCCTCGCCCTGTCCGTCTCGGACGCGGCGGAGGATGTCATCGGCGTGATCCGCGGGGGTGCGCGTGGCTATGTGACCAAGACGATCACGGGCACCGACCTGGTCGACTCCATCTTCCGGGTCCAGGACGGTGACGCGGTCTTCTCGCCCCGCCTTGCCGGGTTCGTGCTGGACGCCTTCGCCTCCACCGACGCCCCGCCGGTCGACGAGGACCTCGACCGTCTGACCCAGCGCGAGCGTGAGGTGCTTCGGCTGATCGCCCGTGGCTATGCGTACAAGGAGATCGCCAAGCAGCTCTTCATCTCCGTCAAGACGGTCGAATCCCATGTCTCGGCGGTCCTGAGGAAGCTCCAGCTGTCCAACCGCCATGAGCTGACCCGGTGGGCGACGGCGCGGCGCCTGGTGTGAGCTGCCTGGTGTGAGCTCAGGGCCCGGCCGGGGCCCGGCTCGCTCGCTCACACCACCCGCGTCGCCCCCGCGAACGGCATTTCGTCGAGCGGCGCCACCCGTACCGGCGCCGAGGGGTTCGGGGCGTGGATCATCTGGCCGTTGCCGATGTAGAGGCCGACGTGGCTGATGCTGGAGTAGAAGAACACCAGGTCGCCCGGGAGCAGTTCGGAGCGGGAGACGCGGCGGCCGGTGTCGATCTGCGCATAGGTCGTGCGGGGCAGGGAGATTCCGGCCGAGCGGTAGGCGGCCTGGGTGAGGCCGGAGCAGTCGAAGGCGTCCGGGCCGGTCGCGCCCCAGACGTAGGGGCTGCCGAGCTTGGAGTAGGCGTAGGAAATCGCCGCCGCGGCGCGTGAGCTGGGGGCCTGGGCGGTGGCGGAGCCAGGGGCAGTCAGGGTGTCGCGGGGGCCCGTCGAGGAACGCGCGGCGCGGTCCGTCGCGCCGCCCCCGCCCTCCTGGAGTCGTGCGCGTTCCTGGGCGGTCAGCTGGGCGAGCAGGTCCCGGGCCGCGTCCAGCTTGCCGGTGATCGTCTTCTTGTGCCGTCGCAGTTCCGTCTGGCGGGACTTCAGCGAGGTCAGTTCGATGCGCGCGGCGCCGCGCAGCTGCTCGATCTCCCGCAGCTGCCTGCGGACGCTCGCGACGGACGCCGCCTGCCGGTGTCCGGCGCGTTCGGCGAACTCCGCGCCGTCGAGATAGCGGTCGGGGTTGTCGGAGAGCGCGAGCTGGAGGGCCGGGTCGACGCCGCCGTCGCGGTACTGTGCCGCGGCCATCGAACCCAGGGCGTCCCGCGCCGAGTTGAGCTTCTCCGTCTTGCGCGCGGCCTCGTCCTGCAGGGCCCTGATCCGTTGCTCGGCCGCGTCCGCCTTCTCCTTGGCGCCGTTGTACTTCTCGGTGGCGACCTCCGCCTCCTGGTACAGCCTGTCCACCTTCGCCTTGACCTGCGCCGGTGTCAGCTGTGGCTCGGCGTGTCCGGTCCCGTCGAACCCGGTCGCCGTCGCCGCGCCCGCCAGGGCGATCGTCCATGCCGTGCGGGCCGTATTGCCGCCGACCGAGCGCTGACGGGGTTTTCGGTGCGCTGCCACGTGGACTGCACGTCCTTTCGTACGACCGCCTCGTCCCGTACGACCGCCGGGGCGGCGGCCGAGCGATCGCCCGGGGCCCGGGGGAAGCGGCGGGTGTACGAGCGCCTGGGGGAGCGGACCGTACGACCGCCCGGGGCGGGCTACGCGTCCGGCGGCGGCCCACACAGGGGAGCGGGTCGCCGCCGGACCTTTCTCGGCGGTGGTGTCCGACTGCCGCCCCTGGCCCGGGCGGCGGTGGGGAGCCGGTCACCTGGTGGAGGACGCTAAACCTCGCTGTGTCGGGGTGGTAACGCGTTGTGCGGAAGTGCCGGGAGCGGACCGCGGGATGACCGCAAGTGAGCGCGTTCCCGGGGTGGAGGCGTCGGGTTCGCGCGGGGTGCTGACCGATGTGGCGGTTTTGGGGGCTCGTAGGGGCGGCGGGGTGCTATGGGGCGCATATATGCAAGATCGGGGAGGGGGCGGGCGTGTGGGAGGTGGGGGAGCGGGGCGGTGTCGGGTGGACGTCCGTGGGTGATTAGGCTCCGGCTCCATGGACGTACTCATCCATCTCTTCGTCGGCCTGCACATCATCGGTATCGCCGCGCTGCTCGGTGGTTTCCTCACCCAGATGAAGGCGATGGGCCAGGGCACCGCCCGGTTCGTCCCCGCGATGCTGCACGGCGCGCTGACCATGCTGGTCACCGGGATGATCCTGGTCGGCCTCAATCAGGCGGACGACCAGCCCGTCAACAACATCAAGATCGGTGTGAAGCTGGCGCTGCTGATCGTGATCCTCGGGCTCGTCTATGTGAAGCGGGACGAGGAGACGGTGGACAAGAGCCTGTTCGGGGTGGTGGGGCTGCTGACCACGGCGAACGTCTTCATCGCCGTGTTGTGGACGTGACGCCGGCCACCGCGGGCGGACAACCCCGGCACGTCCCCCGGCCGGCCGTACGCGGGTGCGCGTACGGCCATCCGTGGGCAGTGCTCTACGCGCGCGTGCCGGAAATCATCGCCACGCGCGCGGGTATCCGTCAGGCCGGGCGGACCACGCTGTGGATCGACGACTCTCCGTCGTAGTAGATCGACTCCTCGCGGACGTATGCACCGGGCTTCGGGGCGTGGATCATCATGCCGTTGCCGATGTAGAGGCCCACGTGGGTGACGTCGTCGTAGAAGAAGATCAGGTCGCCGGGCCGGGCGTTGGAGAGGGAGACCGTGGTGCCGCCGTTGACCTGGTCGTAGGTGACACGGGGGATGTCCACGCCGGCGGCCTTCCAGGCGGCCTGGGTGAGGCCTGAGCAGTCGTAGGAGTCGGGGCCGGTGGCGCCCCAGACGTACGGCTTGCCTATCTGGGCGCGGGCGAAGGCCAGGGCCTTCTCGGCCTTGGTGGCGTACGAGGGGTCCGTGGCGGAGGAGTCCGAGGTGCCGGAGTCGGACGTCGACTCGCCGCTCTCCTGCTGGGCGGCCTCCTGGCGCCGGCGCTCCGCCTCGGCCTGTTGCCGGGCCAGCTCGGCGGCCTTGCGGGCGGCTTCCTCCTGCTTGCGCTTCTCGATCGCGGCGAGGCGGGCCTTCTCCTCCGCCGTCAGCTTGGAGAGGAGTTCGCGTGCGTCGGAGAGCTTTCGCTGGACGGTGGCCTTGGCGGTCTGCAGGTCGTTCTGCGACTCGGTGAGCGTTTCGAGGCTCCGGGTGGCCTCCTGGCGCTTCTTCATCGTCGCGGACTGCTGGGTGAAGTAGGCGTCGACCGACTCTTTTTGACGGTCCGTCATGCGACCCATCAGCTGGGTCTGGTCGAAGTAGTCCTGCGGGGTGTCCGCGAGGAGGAACGTCGCGGTGTCGGGGGCGGCGGCCCCCGTGCGGTACTGGGCCGCGGCGGAGCGGCCGAGCTCCTCGCGCGCCTCGTTGAGCTTCTGGGTGCGCTGGGCGACGTCGTCGAGGAGGGTGTCGACGCGCTTGCGCTGCTTCGCGGTCTTCTCCTTGGCCGCGTTGTACTTCTCGGTCGCCGACTCCGCCTGGCGGTAGAGGTCGTCGACCTTCTTCTCGACCTCTTCGAGGCTCGGCTTGTCGTCCGCCGAGGGGCTCGCGTTGGCCGTCTGGGACAGCAGGGCCACCGAGGTGAGGGCCGCCGTGGCGAGGGCGGGGGTCCGTATGCCTGCTACGCGCGTACCCGCGGGACGCGACTTGCGGTGCGACGCCAAGGGAGGCGACTCCTTCCATGCTCCGCCTACCGAGTTAGCTGTCGGGTTCGGGCGGGTGCTTCGGAAGGGTTGCCCTACGGCCTGCCCCGGGAGGGAGGTCGGGCCGATTCACCCCAGGTTCGGTGGGTCCCCGGCTCCGGTCGCCATGCGCGTACCGGACTCGGCGGAGGCCGTGCGGCCCGGCGACGTTCGCCGGAGGGGGTCGTACGGCCTGCCCGGCACGGTAGCCAACTCGTGTGGCCCCTGTGAAGGTTGATGTTCGATATGCCCGATACATTTTCGTGACCTTGTGGCGGGGTGCCGCGGACCGTGGTCGATCCCGAGGGGTCTGCGGTGAGTTGTGCCTGTTTTGTGCGGAGCGGTGACGTCCGCTTGGTCGATTGCAGACCGTGACAGGGTTGTCATGGAGGGTGAGATGCTGGTAGGGGGCAGGTCTGGAAGATCATCGAGCTGCGAAAACGGGCGATGTTCTCAGGGTGGCGGCGGGCTGTCAGTGGCGCGCCCTAGACTCGGAGAGCGATGAGCAGCCTCTTTGACGACAGCTTCCTGGCGGACCTCCAGGCCCCACGCGGGCACGAGGAGGAGCCTCCGCCGCCGCCCGAGGACGATCACACTCCGGAACCGGTTCCGGACGATCTGTTCGGCGGGAAGTTCGACGTGCCGCCGGACCGGGACGCCTACTACCGCGACGGCGCCCCGCGCCCGGCCATCGACGCGGCCGCGCTCCTGGAGGGGCTGAACGAGAACCAGCGCGCCGCCGTCGTCCACTCCGGTACCCCGCTGCTCATCGTGGCCGGCGCCGGCTCCGGGAAGACGCGGGTGCTCACCCACCGCATCGCCCATCTGCTGGCCGAGCGGAATGTTCATCCGGGGCAGATCCTCGCGATCACCTTCACCAACAAGGCCGCGGGCGAGATGAAGGAGCGCGTCGAGCAGCTCGTCGGCCCGCGGGCGAACGCGATGTGGGTGATGACCTTCCACAGCGCGTGCGTGCGGATCCTGCGGCGGGAAAGCAAGAAGCTCGGCTTCACCTCGTCCTTCTCGATCTACGACGCGGCCGACAGCAAGCGGCTGATGGCGCTCGTCTGCCGTGATCTGGATCTCGACCCCAAGCGGTTTCCGCCCAAGTCCTTCAGCGCCAAGATCAGCAACCTCAAGAACGAGCTGATCGACGAGGAGGACTTCGCGGCGCAGGCGAGTGACGGCTTCGAGAAGACCCTCGCCCAGGCATACGCCCTGTACCAGTCGCGGCTGCGCGAGGCGAACGCCCTCGACTTCGACGACCTGATCATGACGACGGTCAACCTGCTGCGCGCCTTCCCGGACGTCGCCGAGCACTACCGCCGCCGTTTCCGGCATGTCCTGGTGGACGAGTACCAGGACACCAACCACGCCCAGTACGCCCTGGTCCGCGAGCTCGTCGGCACCAGCGAGCATCCCGTCGACGTGCCGCCCAGCGAGTACGACATCCCGCCCGCCGAGCTGTGTGTGGTGGGTGACGCCGACCAGTCGATCTACGCCTTCCGCGGCGCGACGATCCGCAACATCCTCCAGTTCGAGGAGGACTACCCGGACGCGACGACCATCCTGCTGGAGCAGAACTACCGGTCGACGCAGACCATCCTCTCCGCCGCCAACGCGGTCATCGAACGCAACGAGTCCCGCCGCCCCAAGAACCTGTGGACCAACGCGGGCGCGGGCGCACGCATCACCGGGTATGTGGCGGACACCGAGCACGACGAGGCGCAGTTCGTCGCCGACGAGATAGACCGCCTGACGGACGCGGGCGAGGCGAAGGCCGGCGACGTCGCCGTCTTCTACCGGACGAACGCCCAGTCCCGTGTCTTCGAAGAGGTCTTCATCCGCGTCGGCCTGCCGTACAAGGTCGTCGGCGGCGTGCGGTTCTACGAGCGCAAGGAGGTCCGGGACGTCCTGGCCTACCTGCGCGTACTGGCCAACCCGGAGGACTCGGTCCCGCTGCGGCGGATCCTCAACGTGCCCAAGCGGGGCATCGGCGACCGCGCCGAGGCCATGATCGACGCCCTGTCCCAGCGGGAGAAGATCAGCTTCCCGCAGGCGCTGAAGCGGGTCGACGAGGCGTACGGCATGGCCGCGCGGTCCACCAACGCCGTCAAGCGGTTCAACGCGCTCATGGAGGAGCTCCGTACGATCGTCGAGTCCGGCGCGGGACCGGCGACCGTCCTGGAAGCGGTGCTCGAACGGACCGGCTACCTCGCCGAGCTGCAGGCCTCGACCGACCCGCAGGACGAGACCCGTATCGAGAACCTCCAGGAACTCGCGGCCGTGGCCCTGGAGTTCGAGCAGGAGTCGGGGGAGGGCGAAGCCTCCGGCGGGCTGGCGGACTTCCTGGAGCGGGTCGCGCTCGTCGCCGACTCCGACCAGATCCCGGACGAGGAGGAGGACGGCTCCGGCGTCATCACCCTGATGACCCTGCACACCGCCAAGGGCCTGGAGTTCCCGGTCGTCTTCCTCACCGGCATGGAGGACGGCGTCTTCCCGCACATGCGCGCCCTCGGCCAGACCAAGGAGCTGGAGGAGGAGCGGCGCCTGGCCTACGTCGGCATCACGCGCGCGCGGGAACGGCTGTATCTGACGCGCTCGTCGATGCGCAGCGCGTGGGGGCAGCCGTCGTACAACCCGCCGTCCCGCTTCCTGGAGGAGATCCCGGCGCAGCACGTGGACTGGAAGCGCACGGGCGCCTCCGCGCCGGTCTCCTCCGGCCCGGCGTCCGGGATCGCCGCCTCGCTGTCCTCGTCCCGCTCGCGTTCCTCGGCCTCCGGCGCATCCGGTTTCGCCACGCGCCGGACCTCGGAAAAGCCGGTCGTCCAGCTGGCGGTCGGGGACCGGGTCACGCACGACCAGTTTGGGCTCGGCACCGTCATGGCGGTCAAGGGCACGGGCGCGAACGCCGAGGCGACGGTCGACTTCGGGGACGCCAAGCCGAAGCGGTTGCTGCTGCGGTACGCGCCGGTGGAGAAGCTGTAGCACTCACCAGTGCGCCCCCGCCGCACGGCGAGGGCGCACTGGGAGGCTGACGGGCGTACTCGGATCAGGGGTTGCGAGGGGCTCAGGACGGGTTGAGCCCGTGGCTGCGCAGCCACGACAGCGGGTCTATCGCCGAACCGCCGCCCGGCCGTACCTCGAAGTGCAGATGCGGGCCGGTGGAGTTGCCGGAATTGCCGGAGTACGCGATCGGGTCGCCGGCCTTCACCGTCGTACCGGAGGCGACGCGGTAGCTGGAGAGGTGGCAGTACCAGGTCTCCGTGCCGTCCTTCGCGGTCACGATCATCATGTTGCCGTAGGCGCTGTTCCACTGCGTACGGACGGTGCCGTCGGTCGCGGCCATCACCGTCGTGCCGTACGAGACGGGGAAGTCGATGCCGGTGTGCACGGACATCCAGTTGATGCCGGACTGGCCGAAAAAGGCGCTGAGGCCGTGCTGGGCGACCGGAACCGCGAACTTCGGGCGCAGCCGCTCCTTACGGGCCGCCTCCTCCGCCGCCTTCCGCTTCTCGGCCGCCTGCTGGGCCTTGAGATCGATGCGCTCCTGCGTACGGCTGGCCCGGTCGGCGAAGTCGTCGGCGCCGGCGGAGAGGCTCTGGAGCTGGGTGTCCAGCT
The DNA here is from genome assembly GCF_001513975.1 of Streptomyces curacoi. Taxonomy (GTDB): domain Bacteria; phylum Actinomycetota; class Actinomycetes; order Streptomycetales; family Streptomycetaceae; genus Streptomyces; species Streptomyces curacoi. Next base: position 412,777 of record NZ_KQ947988.1, on the reverse strand, counting down.
TGTTGTTCGCGGTGGACGGCTTCACGGCCTCGCCGTCCGAAGCCGTCGTCGAGGTGTCCTTGTCGTCGGTCAGGCTGCCGACGGACGCGGCGGCGATCCCCGCGACGCCCATCACACACGCCGAGGGCACGGCGATCGTCAGCAGCGCGGAGCGCTTGGGGGGCGTACGGCGGCGGGAGCGGGCTCCACTGCGGGAGCCGGCGCGCGGGGAGGGGGCCGGAGCGGACTCCTCCTGGTCGTCGAGCAGGGGGGCCGCGCTGGGGAGTTCGCCGGTGGCGGTCAGCTCGGCGTCGCCCTGGGCGGGGTCGTCGTAGCCGGTGGAGCCGCCGTGCTCGATCTGCTCGAAGTGCGCGGTCGCCTGCTGGTCGAAGGATTCTGCTGACTGCCCGTACCCGTCGGCCGCGTGCCCGGCGGTGCCGTCGGAGTTCCACTGTGTGGCGTCGTACGCCCCGGTGTCGAAGGCCTGCGTGCCCCATTCCCACTGCTGGGTCTGGTCGGCCGGGGTGCCGGAGAGGTCGGGCTGGGTCCAGGCGCTGGTGTCCCACTGGCCGGAGGCGTCGTGGCCGGTGGCCTGCTGCGGGACGAAGGGGAGTCGCTGCTGCTCGTCCGTCCAGGCGGTGGTGTCGTACACGCCGGTGTCGTAGGCGGCGTGGTGCTGGGCCGCGTAGGCGTCGTAGTGCACGGTGTCGTGGCTGCCCGTGGACCACTGCGTGGTGTCGTACGCGCCCGTGTTCTCACCGGGGAGGCTGCCGAAGAGGGGGTCGGCGTCGAAGCTGGCGGTGGTGTGGCCGGCGGCGCCGAATCCGGTGGCGTCGTACGTGCCGTATGTGGTGGAGTCACCGTAGTGGGCTTCCTGGGCGCCGTACGACGCGTAGTGCGCCGAGGCGGCATCGGAAGCCGGAGCCGGGGAGGTTGCGGTCCCCGACGGGTGACGATCGTTCACCAACTTCTCTCTCGCCTCGACAACAGGGGCTGCCAGAGCAGTGCGGCGACTGTACCCGGCGGTACGCGGGCACGACAATCTTCGGCAGGTTTCGCGCGCGAAGGAAACGGGCATTCGGCCGTGTTTTGGCGGACTGCGGGCGCGAGTTTGGCCTTGTGTTCGAAGATTGTTCGATGTCGGTCGCTGTCCCAGGGCTGTTCCAAGGCTGTCCTGGGGCTGTCCTGGGGTTGTCGGGGGTCGTCGGGGCTTGTCGGCGGGCTGTGAGGGGGGCGGTCAGGCCACTGTCAGGCCGCCCGGCCGGGGGGTCGCCTCGGATCCTGGCCGTGCGGTGTCGAGGGCCTGCCTTATGCCGGTCGCCACTGCGGGGTGCACGGGCAGGGCGAGGTGGCCGATGCCGGTCACGCGGATGTTCTCCGCCGTCAGGTCCGGGTGGTCGATGCAGGCCGTCTCCAGCGGGTCCATCAGGTGGTCGAGGTCGCTCCAGAAGCTCACGAAGTGCGTACGGCAACCGGGCGCGGGGCGGGCCAGTTCCTCAAGGACCGGTGATCCGGGGCGCATCTGACGCACGATCGGGTGCGCGTTGGCCAGCGGCACGACGCTGGTGCCGGCGTGCGGTGTACCGAGCGTGACGAGCGTGCGGACCCTGAGGTCGCCGCCGAGGCACTGCACGTAGTAACGCGCTATCAGCCCGCCGAGGCTGTGTCCGACGACGTCGACCTGCCTGCTGCCGGTGCGCTCGCAGATGCCCTCTATGTGCCGGCCGAGCAGTTCGGCGGCCGAGCGGATGTCACAGGTCAGCGGGGAGTAGTTGAGCGACTCGACCTGGTGCCTGCCGTGCTGGGCGAGGCTGCGGCGCAGCAGGACGAAGACCGAGCGGTTGTCGATGAAGCCGTGCAGCAGGACGACGGGCGGGTTGGTCTCCGTCGGCAGCTGGGCGGTGTCCTGGGGCAGCTTGGGGGTGGTCCGGCGCTCCTGGGCAACACCCGAGGGATAAAGGAGCAGGTGGCCGGCGAGGATCGCGATCTCCAGGGCGGTCGCCTTCAGCAGGGCCACGGAGAGGCCGGCGATTCTGCTCGGGAGCAGGCGACGGCAGAGCGGGAGAAAGGGGAGTGCTGCCCCGGTGACCTTCATGGCCGACCTCCTTGCGGCACGCAGGAGGACGGCTCCGGCCCCCGTGTGCCCTCGTGGGAGGCCGCGGCCGAGGTGGCCGGCGGGGCATGAGGAGGGCGCGTGGGGCAAGCGAGGCGCGTGGCCTGGGTCGGCCCGGTGGAGCTCGGTGCGCCGATGGCCTGACGAGGCTCCTTGCCGGTGTGGCGACGAGGCTCCCCGCTGTCGTGCCTTACCTGCCCTACGTGCCCTTCGTGCCACCGTCGATACGCCGCACCGTCGCGACGCGCGACCTGCGGCGCGGTGGTGCGGCGACCTCGTTGCGGCTCCCGTTGCGCTTGGTCCCGCTGCGACGCGCGCACCGCAGACTGCCGCGGCCCGTGTGCCGCAGAGATATGGAACGGTGCGCGGCGAACGTGTCCCACCGTGTGATTTCCCCCTCGGTATGCACCGCGAAACTGCCGGTTGCGGGATGCTGGAGATAACGTTCGTTCACTTCCCCGGGCGGTGTGGCCCGGGCGTCCGTGCCAGCGTGGCGCCGTCCGGAGCGGTGGGCGAGGGAAAAGTGCGATACACGCACCATGTATGTCATGTGCGATGGGTGCGGCATGACGTGTTGTGCGGCATAACGCATAGGTGAGCGGTACCTGTCGGTACGGATGGATGTAGTCGCTTCATGGAGGCAGTGATGGGTGTGGCAGCCGGTCCGATCCGCGTGGTGGTGGCCAAGCCGGGGCTCGACGGCCACGATCGCGGGGCCAAGGTGATCGCGCGGGCGCTGCGTGACGCCGGTATGGAGGTCATCTACACCGGCCTCCACCAGACACCCGAGCAGATCGTCGGCACCGCGATCCAGGAGGACGCCGACGCGATCGGGCTGTCCATCCTCTCCGGCGCCCACAACACCCTCTTCGCCGCGGTGATCGACCTCCTCAAGGAGCGCGACGCGGAGGATATCCTGGTCTTCGGTGGCGGAATCATCCCTGAAGCGGACATTCCCCCGCTGAAGGAGAAGGGCGTCGCGGAGATCTTCACGCCGGGGGCTACGACGCAGTCGATCGTGGACTGGGTGCGGGCCAACGTGCGTCACCCTGCGGAGGCGTAGGCCGGTGCGGAGCGGGTCGGCCCGGGGTGACCGTCAGCTGGGGGCTGCGCCCCCGGACGGGCCGGCTGTGCCCAGTTCCTCGATCATCGCCGCCCGCAACCGCAAGGTCGTGACGAGCCGCTGGAACGCCTCCGCCCAGTAACCCCCGGCCCCCGGCGACGCGTCCTCCGGCTCGTCCGGTACCGCCAGCAGGCCGTCTAGGCGGCTGGCCTCGGCCGGGTCGAGGCAGCGCTCGGCCAGGCCCATCACTCCACTGAAACTCCATGGATAACTCCCCGCGTCCCGCGCGATGTTCAGCGCGTCGACCACCGCCCGCCCGAGCGGCGCGGACCACGGCACCACACACATCCCGAGGAGCTGAAACGCCTCGGACAGGCCGTGCATCGCGATGAACCCGGCCACCCACTCGGCCCGTTCGCCGGAGCCGAGCGTGCCGAGGAGCTTCGCGCGCTCGGCCAGGGACACGGCACCCGGACCGCCCGCCTCGGGAGCGGAGGGTGACCCGAGGAGTGCCCTCGCCCACTCGGCGTTCCGCTGCCGTACCGCCGCCCGGCACCATGCCGCGTGCAGCTCGCTCTGCCAGTCGTCCGCCACCGGCAGCGCCACGATCTCCCCAGGCGTACGCCCCCCGAGCCGCCTCGGCCACGCCCCGAGCGGTGCCGCCTCCACCAACTGGCCGAACCACCACGACCGTTCGCCCCGACCTGCCGGCGCCTTGGGCACGACCCCGTCGCGTTCCATGCCCGCGTCGCACTCGTGCGGTGCCTCCACCGTGATCGTCGGAGCCTCCCGGGTGTGGTCCAGCGCCACACACGTCCCGGCCCGCACCGCCATCCGCGCCGCGAGCGCCGACTCCGGCAGCGCGGACAGCAGCTCCGCCGCTGTCGCCCGGACGTTGCGGCTGCGGTCGGCCAGCGCCTGCTCCAGGAACGGCTCGTCCTCGGGGCCAAGGCCGGCCCGCAGCGAGTCGAGGAACATCAGCCGGTCCTCGGCCCGCTCCGTCGCCCATGTCGTGGTCAGCAGCTCCCGTGCGGCCGCGGGCTCGTGCGCGCGTATCGCGGAGAGCAGGGCGACCCGCTCGGCGAACAGCCCCTCCTGCCACAGCTGTTGGACCTGGGCCGCGTCCTCCAGATGCGGTAGCGCCGCGCCCGCGCCCGGAGTGGCACGCAGGGCGAACCGCCAGTCCGGGTTCAACCGGGCCAGCCACACCGCCCGTGGGCCCGCGAACGTCAGCGCCGCTGGCCGCAGGTCCGTACGTCCACGTGCCGCGTCCAGCAGCGCGGGCAGTGCCTGCGGGGGCGGCGCGAAACCCCGCTCGTTCGCCGCCGCGAGCCACTGGGGCAGCAGTTCCATGAGGTCCGGTGCCGTACCTCTGCGGCCGCCGCCGGCCGCGCCGGGACGGTCGGCCAGCAGCATCGCCAGCCTGCGGGCCGCCGCCGGGGGAAGTGCCGGCCGGGGATCCTCGGGGGCCGGTCGCGGGCGCTGCGCCGCTCGCGCCGGCCGCAGTCCGGCCCGCCGTCGTACGGTCTCCACGGCCGCCGCGTCCAGCAGCGCCACGGGCGCCTCCCGGCCCGGCTCGCAGCCCGGGGGCGTACGCCGGTCCGTGCCGAGCAGTGCCGTAGTAACGAGTTCCTCCCAGGCGGCCGGCGCCGGCGAATCCGCAGGAAGTGCGGGACTGTTCATGGGGGTTCCTTCCTCTCTGGCCTTCGTGCCGGCTGCCGTGGAGCGGCTGAGGGCTCAGCAGGGTGGTCGGGGACTGGAGCCGCGGTCGCGGCGAGATGCGGCCCTCAGCACAGCTGCACCACCTCGCCCTTCCCCTCCGCCCAGGCCGTCAACGGGGTGAAGCCGCGGTGGCCGCACTCGCCGAACACCTTGACCGGCGCGCCGCCCGACAGCGCGACCAGGCGCCACAGGCCCGGGCGGGCACGAGCGGCCGGGGTGAGCGGCAGGGCGGTGTCCGCGTCGGCGTCCGCCAGCTGCCAGGAGTCGCCGTCCGGGGTCGGTACGACCCGGTCCAGGGTCACCGGGACGGAGTCCAGCCACGGATCGCCGCGCAGCGCCTCGCCGTAACGGGCCGCCGCCTCGGCCGTCGTCACACCCGGCGGCCGGATCGCCGTCGGCGCGGGCGGTGCGAACTGCTCGCCCAGGGCGGCCCGCAGTTGCCCGGCACCCGGGTACGCCGACACCTCCGCCTCCAAAGCCAGCCCCACCGGCAGGGCCAGCTCCGGGGCGCGGCCGGCGGCACCGTAGGAGAGGAGCAGCGCGGTGCGGCCCGAGTCGGCGCCGTACAGCCATATCCGGCGCGTCGTCAGTTTCACGTCGGCCGTGTCGTACTGGGCGAGGACCAGCCAGCGGTCCCGCACGGGCGGGCCGTCCGCCGAGGCGGGCAGGCCGACGCGGGAGCGGACGGTGTCCGCCAGGCCGTCGGGCAGCAGCTCGCGGCGCAGCCAGCCCTGGTCGAGGAGATGGAGCAGGGCGCACTCCTCAAGCAGGCGCACCGGCCAGCCGGGACCGGACGCCGGGATCGCCCCCAGTTCCCGGACCCGCGCGGCCAGCCCCGGCGCCTGGGCGTCGACCATGCGGGCCGCCGTCTCCTCCCCCAGCCCGTACCCCGCCTGTTCCGCGCCGGCCAGGCCGCCGCGCAGCAGGTCCGCCAGGCGCTGCTCCAGCTCCGTCGCCCCCGCGGTGACCCGCACGGCCCGGCGCTCCGCCCTGCGCCGTGCCGCCTCCGGGTCAGCGGTTCCGGAGGCGGAGCCGGGCGCGCTCGCCGTCCGCTTCTCCTCCGCCCGCTGCCTTCTCCCCTTTATCCACTGCTCCGCCCAGTCCGGCGGCTGCCCCGGCGGCACCGCACCGTCCCCGCCCGCCCAGAGCAGCAGCAGCCCGAGCGCGTGCTTGCACGGGAACTTCCGGCTCGGGCAACTGCACTTGTACGCGGGCCCGGACGGCTCCGCGATGTCGATGACCGTCTGATACGGCTTGCTGCCACTGCCCTTGCACAGCCCCCACACCGTCCCCTCGTCGGAACTCCCCGCCTCGGACCACGGCCCGGCCGCCCCGAGTCTGCTTCCCGCTTTGCGTGACGCGGCGTCAGGCGCCAGTGCCAGCACCTGGTCCGCGGTCCAGCGCACCCCCTGCTGAGTCATGCCATCGAAGGTAGATCCCAGCACTGACAATCGGCCGGGACCGAGGCTGCGCGAGCACCCTCGCAGGCGCGTTTGCGCAGGTCGGAACGCATTGTCAGTGGCGTGGTGCAACGTGGATGCCAGATCGAACCGGCCGAGCTGGAGGGGGACTTCGTCATGTCTGTGTCCGTTGAGCCGACATCCGCCGAAGCGGGGGAGAGGCACTCGTCCGAGGCGTTGCGACCGCATGCCGAGGACGCCTTCGCCCATGAACTCGCCGCGCTGGCCACGCAGGACGACCGTCCGCGCCCGGCCCGCTGGAAGCTGTCGCCGTGGGCCGTGGCCACGTATCTGCTCGGCGGCACGCTGCCGGACGGCACGGTGATCACACCCAAGTACGTGGGCCCGCGCCGCATCGTCGAGGTCGCCGTCACCACGCTCGCCACCGACCGCGCCCTGCTCCTGCTCGGCGTGCCCGGCACCGCGAAGACCTGGGTCTCCGAGCATCTGGCCGCGGCGGTCAGCGGTGACTCGACGCTGCTGGTGCAGGGCACGGCGGGCACACCGGAGGAGGCGATCCGGTACGGCTGGAACTACGCGCAGCTGCTCGCGCACGGGCCGAGCCGGGACGCGCTGGTGCCCAGCCCGGTCATGCGGGCCATGGCGGAAGGCATGACCGCCCGTGTCGAGGAGCTGACCCGTATCCCGGCCGACGTGCAGGACACGCTGATCACGATTCTGTCGGAGAAGACGCTGCCGATACCGGAGCTGGGGCAGGAGGTGCAGGCGGTCCGCGGCTTCAACCTCATCGCCACGGCCAACGACCGTGACCGCGGGGTCAACGACCTCTCCAGCGCTCTGCGCCGCCGCTTCAACACGGTGGTGCTGCCGCTGCCGGAGAGCGTCGAGGCCGAGGTGGACATCGTCTCCCGCCGCGTCGACCAGATCGGCCGTTCCCTCGACCTGCCGGCCGCGCCCGACGGCATCGACGAGATCCGCCGGGTCGTGACCGTCTTCCGCGAGCTGCGCGACGGGGTGACGTCCGACGGCCGCACCAAGCTGAAGTCACCGAGCGGCACGCTGTCGACGGCCGAGGCGATCTCCGTCGTCACCAACGGCCTCGCGCTGGCCGCCCACTTCGGCGACGGCGTGCTCCGGCCCGGCGATGTCGCCGCGGGCATCCTCGGCGCCGTCGTCCGCGACCCGGCGGCCGACCGCGTCATCTGGCAGGAGTACCTGGAGGCGGTCGTGCGTGAGCGGGACGGCTGGACGGACTTCTACCGGGCCTGCCGGGAGGTGAGCGCGTGAACGGCGACCTCGGGTGGGGGCGCCCGCGGGGTGGTTCGGCGGGGAGTGGATCCGTGGCGGTGGCGGTGGCGGGTCGTGGGAGCGGGACGGTGGTCGGCGGCGACTCGGGGTGGCCACGGAGTTGAGGGGCGGGGCGATGTGCGGTGGTCCGCGGGCGAGGGGGACGGTGTGAACGGGGGCGATGTGCGGTGGCCCGAGGGTGAGGGGGTAGGTGTGACAGGCGTTGACAGGACGGGGAGCGGGGGGTCGGACGCAGGCGTCGGCGTAGTGGGCGGGGGGCGGGCGGGGTCGGACAGCCTGGCTGCATCCGCCTCGGTGGCGAAGCCGCCGGGACCGCTGCTGCTCGGTGTACGGCACCATGGGCCCGGGTCGGCGAGGGCGGTGCGGGCGGCGCTGGCCGCGGCCCGGCCGCGGGCCGTGCTGATCGAGGGGCCGCCCGAGGCCGATGCCCTGATCCCGCTCGCCGCCGACGAGGCCATGCGGCCGCCGGTCGCCCTCCTCGCCCACGCCGTGGACGAACCTGGCCGCTCGGCCTTCTGGCCGCTGGCCGAGTTCTCCCCGGAGTGGGTCGCGATCCGCTGGGCCGTGGAGCATCAGGTCCCGGCCCGCTTCATCGACCTGCCGGCCACCCACACGCTGGCGTGGGGCAAGGACGCGGAGTCGGCACCCGCCGACAAGCAGGCCGACGACGCCGCCGAAGTGCAGGCCCATGGGAACGGCGCCGGTGCCGACGTCCGGGTCGACCCCCTCGCCGTGCTCGCCGATGCCGCTGGTTATGACGACCCCGAGCGCTGGTGGGAGGACGTCGTCGAGCACCGGGGTGTGGGGGACGGCGACGCGTTCGCGCCGTTTCTCGGACTTGAGGAGGCCATGGGGGCGTTGCGGGAGGTGTACGGGACCGGGGGGCATGAGCGGGACCTCGTGCGGGAGGCGTATATGCGGCTCCAGGTCCGTGTCGCTCAGCGGGAGTTCGGGGACGAGGTGGCCGTGGTGTGCGGGGCGTGGCATGTGCCCGCGCTGCGGCAGAAGAGCACCGTGGCCGCCGACAAGGCGCTGTTGAAGGGGCTGCCCAAGGTCAAGGCGGACATGACCTGGGTGCCGTGGACGTATCGGCGGTTGGCCCGGGCCAGCGGGTACGGGGCGGGGATCGACTCGCCGGGGTGGTACGGGCACCTCTTCGGCGCGCCGGACCGGCCGGTCGAGCGGTGGATGACCAAGGTGGCCGGGCTGCTGCGGGACGAGGACCGGCTCGTGTCCTCGGCGCACGTCATCGAGGCGGTGCGGCTGGCGGAGACGCTCGCGGCGATGCGGGGGCGGCCGTTGCCGGGGCTGAGCGAGACGACGGACGCGGTGCGGGCGGTGATGTGCGAGGGCTCGGACGTGCCGCTGGCGCTGGTGCACGACCGGCTCGTGGTGGGGGACGTGCTCGGGGAGGTGCCGCGGTCGGCGCCGGCGGTGCCGTTGCAGCGGGACCTCGACCGCATCCAGCGTCGGCTGCGGCTCAAACCCGAGGCGCTGGAGCGGGAGTTGGAGCTCGACCTGCGCAAGGAGAACGACGCCGAGCGCAGCAGGCTGCTGCACCGGCTGCGGCTGCTCGGTGTGCGGTGGGGCGAGCCGGTCGTGTCGCGGGGGAGCACGGGGACGTTCCGGGAGACGTGGCGGCTGCGGTGGGAGCCCGAGCTGTCCGTGCGGGTCGCGGAGGCCGGGGTGTGGGGGACCACCGTGTTCGCCGCCGCGACCGCCAAGGCGGAGGCGGACGCCGTCGGCGCGCAGGGCCTCGCCGACGTCACCGCACTCGCCGAGCGCTGCCTGCTGGCCGAACTGCCGGACGCGCTGCCCGTGGTGATGCGGGTCCTCGCCGACCGGGCCGCCCTCGACGCCGACGTCGGCCATCTCGCCCAGGCCCTGCCCGCGCTGGTCCGCTCGCTGCGGTACGGCGATGTGCGCGGCACCGACACCGGAGCGCTCACGGAGGTCGCCGCGGGGCTCGCCGAGCGGATCTTCGTCGGCCTGCCCCCGGCCTGCGCCGCGCTGGACGCGGACGCGGCCGAAGAGATGCGGCGCCATGTGGACGCGGTGCATGGGGCGGTGGGGTTGCTGGGCGACGCGGTTGCCGCGGGGCGGGGCACGCAAGGTGAGGACGCTGCGTCGGGGCTGGCTGCCCAGGGCCCGGGCGGCTCGCCCGCCCTCGGCCACCGCGCCCTCCGCGACCGCTGGCGTGCGGTGCTTCGGGTGCTGTCCGTGCGGGACAGCGTGCCCGGCGTCGTCCGGGGGCGTGCCGTGCGGCTGCTGCTGGATGACGGGGAGTTGGCGCAGGACGAGGCGGCGCGGTTGATGGGGCTCGCGCTGTCGCCTGGGACGTCGCCGGGGGACGCGGCCGCCTGGATCGAGGGGTTCGTCGGTGGCGGTTCGGGTGGCGGGATGCTGCTCGTGCACGACGAGCGACTGCTCGGGTTGGTGGACGCGTGGCTGACGGGGGTGTCGGCGGAGGCGTTCACGGATGTGCTGCCGCTGCTGAGGCGCACCTTCTCGGCGTATGAGCCGGGGGTGCGGCGGACGTTGGGCGAGTTGGTCCGGCGGGGGCCCGGGGAGCGTGCGCGCACGCAGGTCGGCGGCTCCGGCATACCCGGCTTCGCCGCCGAGCTCGATGTCGAGCGGGCGGATGCCGTGTTGCCGGTGGTGCGGCTGTTGCTGGGGATCGAGCGGGCGGAAGAGGACGTCGAGGACGACCTGTCCGACAAGGGACTCGTGGGGGTTACGGGATGAGGAGTGACGGAGTGAGCGAGTCGGAGGAGCGGGGCGAAGCGGTGGGTGCCGGCAGGCAGCAGCCCGCGCTGCGGGCGCATGGGCGGCCGACGACGACCGTGCCGGTGATTCCGCTGTGGGAGCGGCCTCGCGAGGGAGCGTGCCGATGACGACCGAGTCGACGGACCCGGCGCGGGAGCGGCTGCGACGGTGGCGGATGGTGCTGGGCGGGGACAGCGCCGACGGCACCGGGTGCGCGCTCGCCGGGCGGGACGCCGCGATGGACGGGGCACTCGCGGCTCTCTACGGGAAGGGGGACAAGGCGCAGTCGGGGAAGGACCGTTCGGCGGGGCTCGGGGCGTCGGCGCCGTCCGTGGCGCGATGGCTCGGCGACATCCGGACGTACTTCCCGTCGTCCGTCGTACAGGTCATGCAGCGGGACGCCATCGACCGGCTCGGGCTGTCCACGCTGCTGCTGGAGCCGGAGATGCTGGAGGCGGTGGAGGCGGACGTGCACCTCGTCGGCACGCTGCTCTCGCTCAACAGGGCGATGCCGGAGACCACGAAGGAGACGGCACGGGCCGTCGTGCGCAAGGTCGTCGAGGACCTGGAGAAGCGGCTCGCCACCCGCACCCGGGCCACCCTCACCGGCGCCCTCGACCGCAGCGCGCGGGTCAGCCGGCCACGCCATCACGACATCGACTGGAACCGTACGATCGCGGCCAACCTCAAGCACTATCTCCCCCAGTACCGGACGGTCGTGCCGGAGCGGCTCATCGGGTACGGGCGGGCGTCGCAGTCCGTGAAGAAGGAAGTCGTGCTCTGCATCGACCAGTCGGGGTCGATGGCCGCGTCCGTGGTGTACGCGTCCGTGTTCGGGGCCGTGCTGGCGTCCATGCGGTCCATCAGCACACGGCTGGTCGTCTTCGACACATCCGTCGTCGACCTCACCGACCAGCTCGACGACCCGGTCGACGTTCTCTTCGGCACGCAGCTCGGCGGCGGTACGGACATCAACCGGGCGCTCGCGTACTGCCAGTCGCAGATCACCCGGCCCACGGAGACGGTGGTCGTGCTGATCAGCGACCTGTACGAGGGAGGCATACGGAACGAGATGCTCAAGCGGGTCGCCGCGATGAAGGCGTCGGGGGTGCAGTTCGTGGCGCTGCTGGCGCTGTCGGACGAGGGGGCGCCGGCGTACGACAGGGAACACGCGGCCGCGCTCGCCGCGTTGGGCGCACCGGCCTTCGCCTGCACGCCCGATCTGTTCCCGGAGGTGATGGCGGCGGCCATCGAGAAGCGGCCGATTCCGGTGCCGGACACGGTGTGACGTGCGTCCCGAACACAGGGCGCGGTGCGTCTCCGACACTGCGAGGAGGGATATGGGGAGGAAATACAGGTGATTTGTCGACCCGGTGACGACCGACTTCGGCCAGCAAAACGGACATGAGTACCCATCGGTAACGGGGGGCTTGCGCAACCTCCGCACTGCCGTGCGAGGATCGACGCCTCATCAGCGGTGCGCTGCGCTCCGCTCGTCCGTACCGCGTCGCGCCGACTCGTTGCTCGTCACGTGTACCTCGTTCCGCCGCACGGGAGGACCCACCTCGCCTTGACCTGGCCAGCCGCCTTGCCTGTTGCCGCTCTGCGCGTCCTGCGCACTGCGGCTGGGCGGCGTGCCCTGCAGCTGGTGCTGCTGGTGGGCGCTCTGTTCGCGATCGGGTTCCTCTGCGGGGAGCAGGCGCATGCGGCGGATGGGGTGTCGGTCGGCACTGCGTCCACGTCGTCCGCCGACCTCAGGGCAGCTCCCCGGACCTTGGCCCCCACGGACCACGCCCGCCTGGACGGCGACGGTGACGGCAACAGCGACGGCAACAGCGACGGTGACGGCCAAGCCCTGCGCCCTCTAACCGATCGCGTCGTCCAGACCGTCGGCATCCGTGCCGTGCAGCCGGTCGGGGACGTCGTGCAGACGGTGACCGAGGAGCTGACCGAGGCGCAGGCGAAGGTGCCGCCGCCGGCGTCACTGCCCTCCCTGCCGTCCGCCCCCGAGTCGCCGACCTGGCCGAGCCGGCCGGGACTGGAACTCCCCGGCCTTCCGGAAGCTCCCGGCCTCCCAGAAGCCCCCGGTCTCCCGCATGCCCCCGGCCTCCCGCATGCCCCCGTTCTCCCGGAAGCCCCCGGCTTCCCGGGCCTCCCCGCCCCCGGTGTGCCCGCGGTGCCCCCGGTGCCCGGGCATACGTTGCCCGCGCCCGTCACCGGGACGCCGCAGCCGGAGTCCCCGGCGCCCGCGTCGGCTGACCGGCGCGACGACGAGGAGCGCGTCCGCGAGGAGGCAACCGGCGTCCACGGGCCCCGGTTCGGCGTGGACGCCGCAGTGTTCCGTGCCTCGGCGTCCGCCGACCCGCACCGCACCGCCCCCTCCGGCTACGCCCCCGCGCACCAGGCGCAGGCCGAGCACCCGGGCGGGGTGCTGGGCAACCGTTCGGCGGGCGACAGCGGTTCGTCGCGGCACGGTGACGCGCACGCCGTCGCGCTGCACCAGCGGGCCCCGCTGCGGCTGATCGCCGGTGTCGTCGTCCGCGTCGACGCGGACGGGATCCAGGACAGGCACCGGGACATTCCGGTTTCCCCCGCTTAGGCCAGTAGGCCGGCCCTCCCCGCCGTAGACCTGCCGCGCGGGGGCGGAAACAGGTCTGCCCGCCCGTCCGGACACCCCCCAGCTCCCGGATGTCCCCCGGACATCCCCCGGACGGAAGCCGCCGGAGCCGTACCCGGTCCCGCTGGTCCCCGACTCCCCGGACCGCGACCGGAACGGCGCCGGAATGTCCCCAACCGTCCGAAGTCCCGGAGCCATTCGCATCCGCCGATCCTCCGGGGGCCTTCGGAGCCCCAAGATCTAGGGATCCGACGCACGTATGAACAAGAACATCCGCCGTTCGATCGTCATAGCCGCCGGTGTGACCGGCGCCTGGGCGCTCGGTTCGACCGCCGCCAGCGCGGACGAGCTGCCCGCCTCCACCCTCTCCGTACCGGACACGACCACCGACGCGGCCGACGCGAGCGCCACGGCCGACAGCGCCGACGGCTCCGGTCTGCTCGGCGTGGTCACCGACACCGTCAACGGTGTCGTCTCCGATGTGACGGGCACCGTCTCCGGCGTCACCGAAGGGGCCACCGGCACGGTCGACGACACGGCCGGCACGGTCAGGACCGCGCCCACGAGCCCCGCCGACCAGGCCCGCCGTTACGTCGACGCCAAGGTCACGATCCCGTCCGCCGCCAAGTACGCCAAGGCCACCAAGGCGACGGGCGCCACCCAGGGCATCCAGGGCGCCAAGGCCGCCCGCGCCGACCAGACGGCGGTCAAGGCAGCCGCGCGGGCCGAGGCCCAGGTCGCCGCGGGCGTCACCGACCTCAGGGACACGCCGCAGGACGCCCCGAAGCTCCCCGACGCCATCGACTACCTCTTCGGCCCGCTCGCCGCGTTCGCCCCCGAGCTGGAGCAGGCGCTCGCCGCCGCCCAGACCAAGCTGCAGGGCACCCAGGCGGCGGCCCGTGCGCAGGCGCAGGGCGTCGAGGGCGTCGTACGGACGAAGGCGCAGTACGCCGTCGCCGGCGCGGGCCGCACCGGAACGGCCGCGCAGGACGTCGCCCAGGCCGCCGTAGCCACCGCCAAGGGCAAGGCCACCACCACGGCGGCGACCGCGCAGTCCGCCGCCACCGGCAAGGCGACCGCCGCCAAGACGGCCGCCGAGGCCTCCGTCTCCGCCGTCCCGAGCCACGTCACCGGCACGGCCGGCGGTGTGAAGCAGCGGGTCGTCGGCACGGTCAGCACCGTCCCCGGCACCGTCACCCCGGTCGTCGAGCAGACCGCCGACGCGGCCGTCCCGCCGATCGTCACCGAGGCCGTGCACGGCGTGCAGCCGGTCGCCGGGCGCGCCGTCCAGGGCGTCGTCCCGGCCGCCCAGCACGCCGTGGCGGGTGTCGCTCCCGCCGCCACCCACGCCGTGGCCGGGGTGACCCCGGTCGCCGGGCACGCGGTGGACGGCGTCCGGCCGGTGGCCGCCGGCGCGGTGGCCGGTGTGCAGCCGGTCGTCGGCCAGGCGGTGGACGGCGTCGTCCCGGTCGCCCAGGGTGCTGTCGCCGGGGTCGCCCGGACCGCCGGGCACACGGTCGACGCCGCGACCGCGCTGGCCTACGGCGTCGTCGCCGACGTCCAGCCCGTGGCCGGCCAGGCCGTCGCGGGTGTGCAGCCGGTCGCCGCCGGTGCCGTCCAGGGGGTCCAGCCGGTCGTCGGCGGGGTCGTGCAGGGCGTGCAGCCGGTGGCCCACGGCGCGGTCGGCGACGTACAGCACTTCGCCCACGGCACCCTGGCCGACGTCCAGCCCGTCGCCGCCGGTGCCGTCGCCGACGTCCAGCCGGTCGTGCAGGGGGTCGCCGCGGACGTACCCCCGTACGCCACCGGTCTGGCCGGCCAGGTCGCCGCGGGCGGCAGCGGTGCCGTCCTGCCGCCCGTCGCCGGCACCGCCGTGCACGGCGTCGCGCCGGTCGCCGAGCAGGCCGTCTGGGACGCGAGTGCGCTGGCGTACGGCGTGACCGGTGACGTGCAGCCCTTCGCGGGCGGTGTCGTCGGCCAGGTCGACCCCTTCGCGCACGGCGTGGCCGGGCAGGCCGTGCCCTTCGCCGAAGGCGTCACCGAGCACGTGCAGCCGTTCGCGTACGGCGTCACCGGCGCCGTCCAGCCCGTCGTCGACACGGTCATGGACACCGTCCAGCCGGTCGCGCAGGGCGTCGGCGGCAGCGCCACGACGTTCGCGTACGGCGTGACCGGCGACGTGCAGCCCTTCGCGGGCGGTGTCGTCGGCGAGGTCGACCCGTTCGCCCACGGCGTCGCGGGCCAGGTCGCACCCTTCGCCGGGGATGTGACCGGGACGGTCCACGGCTCGGCGGGCCCGCTCGCCGGCCACGCCGTCGCGGGCGGGCACGGCGTGGCCCACTCGGTCACCCCGGGCTACGCGCAGGACGCCCAGGCCGTCCAGGCCGCCCACGACCTGCACCACGGCGGCGCCTACGAGACGTACGACGCGTACGGCACGTACGGCATCTGACCGCCGACTCGACTCCGTGGGGGCAGCCGGACCCGGACGGCCGAAAGCCGTCGGCCGGTCCGGGCGGACCCCCGCGGAAGGGACGGGTGCTCCCCATTGGGGTGGGGAGCACCCGTCCCAAGCCCACCGGGGCGGCCCATTCGTGCCTCTTCGGGCTGTTCAAGGGACCTCACCGGGTCAACCCCAACCCGGTGAGGTCCTTTCTCATGCCCCTCGTGACCTCTCATGGCCTCTCATGGCCTCTCATGACCGCCACCAACGGCCTCACAGTCGGCACGCCGTGCCAGTGATCTCGGCTGATCGCGGCATCATGTGACAGGTATCACCGCTCACGTGTGAGATGCGATTTAGAGAGGTCCGCCCCGCGGCGATAACCTGCGAGACGGACATGCCGCGCGCTCGGACACCGTGTGCGCCTCCCTTGTGACACATGCGGACCGTCACGTTGCCCTTCGCGGCACGCCCACGCATCCAACGAACCGCGAGATCACTGATAGGGACGGAAGCGCGTGGACCTGTTCGAGTACCAGGCGAGGGACCTCTTCGCCAAGCACGATGTACCGGTGCTGGCCGGTGAAGTCATCGACACGCCTGAGGCGGCCCGCGCAGCCACTGAGCGCCTCGGTGGCAAGTCCGTCGTCAAGGCACAGGTGAAGGTCGGCGGCCGCGGCAAGGCCGGTGGCGTCAAGCTGGCCGCGACCCCGGACGAGGCCGTCGCCCGGGCGACCGACATCCTCGGCATGGACATCAAGGGCCACACGGTCCACAAGGTCATGATCGCCGAGACGGCCCCGGAGATCCTGGAGGAGTACTACGTCTCCTTCCTCCTCGACCGTGCCAACCGCACCTTCCTCTCCATCGCCTCCGTCGAGGGCGGCATGGAGATCGAGGAGGTGGCGGCCACCCGTCCGGAGGCCGTCGCCAAGATCGCGATCGACGCCATCGACGGCGTGGACGAGGCCAAGGCCCGCGAGATCGTCGAGGCCGCCAAGTTCCCGGCCGAGGTCGCGGACAAGGTCGCGAACGTCCTGATCAAGCTGTGGGACACCTTCATCAAGTCGGACGCCCTCCTCGTCGAGGTCAACCCGCTCGCGAAGGTCGCCTCCGGTGACGTCATCGCCCTCGACGGCAAGGTGTCCCTCGACGACAACGCCGAGTTCCGTCACCCCGAGTACGAGGAGCTCCACGACAAGGCCGCGGCCAACCCGCTCGAGGCCGCCGCCAAGGAGAAGAACCTCAACTACGTCAAGCTCGACGGCGAGGTCGGCATCATCGGCAACGGCGCGGGTCTCGTCATGAGCACCCTGGACGTCGTCGCGTACGCCGGTGAGAAGCACGGCAACGTCAAGCCGGCCAACTTCCTGGACATCGGCGGTGGCGCCTCCGCCCAGGTCATGGCCAACGGTCTGGAGATCATCCTCGGCGACCCGGACGTCAAGTCCGTGTTCGTCAACGTCTTCGGTGGCATCACCGCCTGTGACGAGGTCGCCAACGGCATCGTCCAGGCCCTGAAGCTCCTTGAGGACCGCGGCGAGGAGGTCACCAAGCCGCTCGTCGTCCGCCTCGACGGCAACAACGCCGAGCTCGGCCGGCAGATCCTCACCGACGCCAACCACCCGCTGGTCCAGCGCGTCGACACCATGGACGGCGCGGCCGACAAGGCCGCCGAGCTGGCCCACGCCGCCAAGTAAGCACTCAGGACGAGGACACCAACACACCATGGCTATCTGGCTCAACAAGGACAGCAAGGTCATCGTCCAGGGCATGACCGGCGCCACGGGCATGAAGCACACCAAGCTCATGCTCGGTGACGGCACGAACGTCGTGGGCGGCGTGAACCCGCGCAAGGCGGGTCAGACCGTGGACTTCGACGGCACCGAGGTACCCGTCTTCGGGACCGTCAAGGAGGCCATCGAGAAGACCGGCGCCAACGTCTCCGTCATCTTCGTGCCGGAGAAGTTCACCAAGGACGCGGTCGTCGAGGCCATCGACGCCGAGATCCCGCTGGCCGTCGTGATCACCGAGGGCATCGCCGTGCACGACTCGGCGTCGTTCTGGGCGTACGCCGGCAAGAAGGGCAACAAGACCCGCATCATCGGCCCGAACTGCCCCGGCATCATCACCCCGGGTCAGTCCAACGTCGGCATCATCCCGGGCGACATCACCAAGCCGGGCCGTATCGGCCTGGTGTCGAAGTCCGGCACGCTGACGTACCAGATGATGTACGAGCTGCGTGACATCGGCTTCTCGACCGCCGTCGGCATCGGTGGCGACCCGATCATCGGCACCACGCACATCGACGCGCTCGCCGCGTTCGAGGCCGACCCCGAGACCGACCTGATCGTCATGATCGGCGAGATCGGTGGCGACGCCGAGGAGCGGGCCGCGGACTTCATCGCGAAGAACGTGACCAAGCCGGTCGTCGGCTACGTCGCGGGCTTCACCGCGCCCGAGGGCAAGACCATGGGCCACGCCGGCGCCATCGTCTCCGGTTCGTCCGGCACCGCCCAGGCGAAGAAGGAGGCCCTTGAGGCCGCGGGCGTCAAGGTCGGCAAGACGCCCACCGAGACGGCGAAGCTGGCCCGGGAGATTCTGGGCGGCTGAGCGGTTCTACTGCTCTCCGGCTGACGTTGGTGGGCCCGTTCCCTGCGTGGGGGCGGGCCCTCCGCGTTTTCGCCCGCCCCGCGCTACCCCGGCTGCGGCGCGAGTCTTTGCGGTCCGTTGTGTGCCTCCGACCGCAACTTCGCCCGTAGCTTCACCTCCGCCTCCGACAACGGCCCCGGCGCCACCCTTGGAGGCACGCCCAGCACCGTCGCGCCCGGCGGGACCGGTGGCTCGTACCGGGTCGGTGCCGTCCGCAGGGTCAGGGCCGTCGTGCCGATGAGCGCCACCGTGAACGCGATCGCCGCCCGCGTCCAGAAGCGGGCCCGGCGTTCGCTGCCGTCACGCACGTCCGTCGGCCTGGCCGCGCGCAGGCGCTCCGTGGAGGCCAGTTCGGCCAGGCGGTCGTGGAGCTCGGCTGGGTCGGACAGGGCGGGGAGGTGGGCGGCGACCGCGGCGCGGGCGTGGAGGAGACGGTTCGCGGTCGCGGGTGTGCTCGCCTCCGTCTCCGCCGCCGTCTCCGGCAGGCCGAGGCCCACACCGTCGAAGAGGAGCAGCGCGCGGCGCTGGGGCGGCGGGAGGGTCAGGAGTACGGCCATCAGGGCGCGGTCGGACGCGTCGGAGGGCGGGGGTTCGGGATGCCGGTAGCGGGGGCGGAACCGGTGCCAGGGGGAGAGGGCGCAGTCGTACGCCGCCGCCCGTACCCAGCTTGCCGGGTCCCGGTCCCGGGCCACCTCGGGCCAACGCTGCCAGGCGAGTTGAAAGGCCCGCTCGACCGATTCCCGTGCGAGCTCGCGGCGCCCGGTGAGCAGATATGTCTGCCGTACGAGGGCGGGGGCGCAGAAGGCGTAGAGCGCGTCGAAGGCCTGGGCGGGGGTGAGGGGGCGTTCGGGCGGGGGTTCGTGGCTGGGTTCCGGGTCTTCACTGCCGGGGCCGGCCGCATGTACGGCGTCGTCGGCCACTCGCTGATGTCCCGTCACCGCGGGCTCGGCCGAGGGCTCCTGAAGCACCGTCTTCTCCGCCTTCTCCGCGAGGGAATCCAGCAGTCGCACGTACGCCTCTCGCCGCCGGCCCCGCGGTGTCGTACGGCCGGACTCCCACGCACATACCGTCTCGCGGGTGACGCCCACCCGTGCCGCGACCTGAGCCTGTGTCAGTGCACCGGCCTCGCGCAGGCGTCGGCGTTCTTCGGGCGGGGGGAGCGGGATGGCGTGGCTCTGCGTCACCGTGCACCCCTCCGTGCGAAAAAGTACATAAACGTATATTGAACGACACATCCGAAGTTCGCCTATTACGACAGAAAAGCGCGTGTCGTTGGCAGCATGGCGGCGTGATCGAGATGACCGCTCGTCGAACGCCCCCGTCGGTCCTGCTCAGACGCATGCGCCACCGGACGCCCGGACTGGCTCCCAGCCTGCTCCGGGGCGCGGTGGCGGCCGGACTGGGGCTGGGTGTGCTCACGGTGCTGGTGATGGTGCTGTGGATCAGTTCGCCGTATCCGGACAGCGGGCCGGGAGGCGCCCTGCATGTCGCCGCCGTGCTGTGGCTGCTGGCGCACGGCGTCGAACTGGTCCGTAGCGACACGCTCTCGGGGGTCCCGGCGCCGGTCGGTGTCACGCCGCTGCTGCTGTTCGTGCTGCCGGTGTGGCTGGTGCACCGGGCGGCGCGGGACGCCGCGGCGGACGGGGGTGACGGGACGCCGCTGGTACCGGGGCGTACCGCGTGGGCCGGAGTCGTGCTCGGGTACGTCGGGGTCGGGGTGGTGGCCGCGGTGTACGCGGCGCGGGGTGATCTGCGGCCGGCGTGGGGGTGGGTCGCGGTGTGTGTGCCGTTGGTGGCGATGGGGGCGGCGGGGGTGGGGGTGTGGACGGCGTGCGGACGGCCGCCCGAGGTGGTGGAGCGGGTGCTGGTCGCCTTGCCGAGATGGGTGCGGCGGCTGGTGCCCGGGGTGCGGGCGCGGGCCCGTTTCGGTGCCGCGGCGCGGGCGGCCGGGGCCGGGGGGGCGGTGCTCGTCGGGGGTGGCGCCCTGCTTGTGGGCGGGTCGTTGGTGTGGCACGGCGGGGCGGCCCGGGAGTCCTTTGTGCAGCTGACGGAGGGGTGGTCGGGGCGGTTCGCGGTGCTGCTGCTGTGCATGGCGCTCGTGCCCAACGCGGCGGTGTGGGCGGCGGCGTATGCCCTGGGGCCGGGGTTCGTGCTCGGGGCGGGGCATGTGGTGGGTCCGCTGTCCGCGGCGCCCGCTCCGTTGTTGCCGCCGTTTCCGTTGCTGGAGGCGGTGCCGGATGCGGGGGTGGTGCAGCCGCTTCACTGGGGGGTCGGGGTGGTGCCCTTGGCGGCGGGCGCGGTGATGGGGTGGCTGGTGGCGGGGGCCGCTGTGTGTGGGTGGGGGGCGGAGGAGCGGCTGGAGGGTGGGCCGGCTTCTGGGGTGATTCGGGCGCAGGGCGGGCGGGCGGCCGAGGCGGTTCGGTCGCGGACCGGGCCGGCGACTGAGGTGGGGCGCGCGCGGGGCGGGCCGGCGGCTGCCGGCGAAGTCTGGTCGTACGGGCGGACCGCCGCGGTTGCCGTGCTGGCCGCCGTGTTGTGCGCGGCCGGGGTCGCTGGGCTGGCCGCGCTGTCGGGTGGGCCGCTGGGGGTCGGGGTGCTCGCGCGGTTCGGGCCCGTGTGGTGGCAGGCGGGGGTGGCGACGCTGGGGTGGGTGACGGTGGTGGGGGTTCCGGTGGCGGTGCTGGGGCGGGGGTGGCGGTGCCGGAAGGGGGCGGCGGGGGGCACGGAGGACGTGGCGGAGTCGGTGGGCCGGTTGGGGGCACGGCTGCCGGTGGTCGGCGGGCGGTTGTCGCGGGGGGCGGACGCCGGGGAGGGGGAGGGGGTGCCGACGACGGACTCGAAGGCGGGGCACTCCGTTTATGACCATGAGGTGGCGTACACGGCGCTGGAGCAGGAGCAGGCCGGTGGCGTGGGGGAGGGCCGGGGGGTCGGGGGTGGGTCGTGCGAGCAGGGTGGGGCGGACGAAGGCGAGGCTCGCGAGCAGTGGGGTGGCGGTGGGGCTTGTGAACAGGGGGGTGGCGAGGAGGTTCGCGAGCAGGAACTGCCGTATGTGGCGTACGACCATGACACGACCTTCGAGCCGTACGACTTTCCGCAGGCTGAGCCGGTGCCTGGGCCGCCGCCGGGGCCGGCGCCCTCGGAATCGGTGGATGCGGATCCGTCGGTTCCAGGGGACCCTTCGGATCCGCCCGGCGTCCGTGAGGGCACCGCGTCCCAGTGAACGCCGGATGCCCGGGGTGGGGTGCCGACGGATGTTTGCGCCCCCGCCGCCCCTACCCGTCCCATCCTCCAGGGGCTCCGCCCCTTCAACCCCGGTCCCTGGGGGCCTGCAGCCCCCAGACCCCCGCTTCGGCCCTGAACGGGCCTCGTCCTCAAACGCCGGACGGGCTGAGATTGCCTGGCCCAGCGTCGGGAAGTGACCGCTATTGGTGTGCGGGTCCCCTCCGGGTGGGTGGGGGCTAGGGACGGTGTGGTCTTGTCCTCGGACGCCGGGCGGGCTGAAATGCGTGGTCGGCGCCAGGAAGTGACCGCCATTGGTGTGCGGGTCCCCTCCGGGTGGGTGGGGGCTAGGGACGGCGTGGTCTTGTCCTCGGACGCCGGGCGGGCTGGATGATGCCGACTGGCGTTGGGAAGTGACCGCCATGGGTGTGCGGGCCCCCTCCGGGTGGGTGGGGGCTAGGGACGGCGTGGTCTCGTCCTCGGATGTCGGGCGGGCTGGATTATGCCGACCGGCGTGGACAGGTGCGGTGTGGTCTTGTCCTCGGATGTCGGGCGGGCTGAAGGTGCCGGCCGGCGCTGAGAAATGATCGCCGTCGAAGGTTGCGGCGCTCAGTCCTCGGTGCCCAGTACTCCCCGTAGCTCCTCCGGCAGGAGCTGGTCGCAGGACTGCTTCGCCTCGTTCGTCAGGGCGTCGTTCGTGCAGGTGTAGTAGTCGCTGTAGACCAGCTGCGCCGCGAACCCGGCGGCGACCACCGCGATGGCGAGGGAGGCCGTGACCAGGCCGCTCACCGCTGCCGTGGTCTGGGGGCGGCCGGTGGTCTGGGGGGCCGGGGTGTTCGGGTCGGGGGTGCGGGGCTTGGTGCGGAGGCTGCTGATGCCCCAGTAGAGGGCCAGCGCGCCCAGGAGCAGAGCCACGTACGGCCAGCTGAACAGGGCGAAGAAGAAGGCCCACATGCCGGAGAGCAGGGCGTAGCGCGCGCGGCGCTGGGCGGGGTCGGTCGGGTCCCAGCGCAGGCCCGTGCCGGGGCCGCCGCCCGCGGGGCCGTCCGGGCCGCCGCGGGGGCGTTCGCCGAAGCCGCCGGAGGAGCGGCCCGGCTGGCGGTCGCTCCACTGGCTGCCCCACGGCGAGCGGCCGCTGCCCTCGTCGGACCCCTGCGAGCCGTCCCCGCCCGACGGGCGCCGCGGCTGCCACGGGCGGTCCGGCGTGCCCTCCGGCGGCGGAGCGAACGGGTTGTCCTCGGGTGCCTGGCCGCCACGGCCCCGCTCGTCGCCGTTCTGACCGCCCGAGGGGGCGTCAGGCGGTGAGGCGGGGCGCTCCCGCAGCAGCATGCCGCTGTGCTCCCCTCCCTGCACCGACTGCGGGGGGAGCGTGAGGAGTCGCAGGCTGCGGTCCGGCATCAAGTGAGCGTCTTCCCCTTGTGGATACGGCTGGATAACGACAGTCGGGTCCGGCTGTCTCGCGTCGAGCCGGTACTTCGTGAACGCACCGCACAGCGACCGCGTTCCCGAGCCCGCTCCCCGCAGACGCTACCTTCCGGCCATGCCCCCGTCCCATGGGGGCTGCCCGGTGTGCCGGTATCGTTGCTGACGGTCGGCTGCTTCGTAGACTTCCCCGTATCCCGGGGCGCGATGCATTCGTATGAACGTACAGGCCGTAAACCTGCACGCCGCCGGCCGCACGAAGAACGCACCCCCGAGAAAGGGCCCCCGCCGTGGCCGCCAAGCCCGTGGCCAAGTCGGCCAAGCGCCTCGTCGTGCTGGTCTCCGGATCCGGCACCAATCTGCAGGCGCTGCTCGACGAGATCGCCGCCGTCGGCTCCGAGACGTACGGCGCCGAGATCGTGGCCGTCGGCGCCGACCGCGAGAACATCGAGGGGCTCGCGCGGGCCGAGCGCGCCGGGCTGCCGACCTTCGTGCGGAAGGTCAAGGACTACGGCAGCCGGGAGGAGTGGGACGCGGCCCTCGCCGAGGCCGTCGCCGCGTACGAGCCCGACCTCGTCGTCTCCGCCGGGTTCATGAAGATCGTGGGCAAGGAGTTCCTGGCCCGGTTCGGCGGCCGGTTCGTGAACACCCACCCGGCCCTGCTCCCCAGTTTTCCCGGCGCCCACGGCGTCCGTGACGCCCTCGCGTACGGCGCCAAGGTCACCGGCTGCACCGTCCACTTCGTCGACGACGGCGTCGACACCGGGCCGATCATCGCGCAGGGCGTGGTGGAGGTCCGGGACGAGGACGACGAGAGCGCTCTGCACGAGCGCATCAAGGAAGTCGAGCGAAGGCTGCTCGTCGATGTCGTGGGGCGGCTCGCCCGCAACGGCTATCGCATTGAGGGACGAAAGGTAGTTATCCAGTGACCGCCGACAGCACCACTGTCACGGCCGAGAGCGGCAAGCGGGGCATCCGTCGCGCGCTCGTCAGCGTCTACGACAAGACCGGACTCGAGGAGCTTGCGCGCGGGCTGCACGAGGCGGGTGTGGAGCTCGTCTCCACCGGGTCCACCGCCGGGCGCATCGCCGCCGCGGGCGTGCCCGTCACCAAGGTCGAGGAGCTCACCGGCTTCCCGGAGTGCCTGGACGGCCGCGTCAAGACGCTGCACCCGCGCGTGCACGCCGGCATCCTCGCCGACCTGCGCCTGGAGGACCACCAGCGGCAGCTGGCCGAGCTGGGCGTCGAGCCGTTCGACCTGGTCGTCGTCAACCTCTACCCGTTCCGGGAGACCGTCGCCTCCGGGGCCACCCCCGACGAGTGCGTCGAGCAGATCGACATCGGCGGTCCGTCGATGGTGCGCGCCGCGGCCAAGAACCACCCGTCCGTGGCGGTCGTGACCAGCCCGGCCCGGTACGCCGATGTGCTGGCGGCCGTGCAGAGCGGCGGCTTCGACCTCACCACCCGCAAGCGCCTCGCGGCCGAGGCCTTCCAGCACACGGCGGCGTACGACGTGGCCGTCGCGAGCTGGTTCGCCTCCTCCTACGCCCCCGTCGACGACTCTCGGTTCCCCGACTTCCTCGGGGCGACCTGGGAGCGCGAGAACACCCTCCGGTACGGCGAGAACCCGCACCAGCCCGCCGCCCTGTACGTCGACACCGCATCCATCAGCGGCTCCGCCGCGGGCGGCGGCGGCCTGGCCAAGGCCGAGCAGCTGCACGGCAAGGAGATGTCGTACAACAACTACACGGACACGGACGCCGCCCGCCGTGCCGCGTACGACCACGCCGAGCCCTGCGTCGCGATCATCAAGCACGCCAACCCCTGCGGCATCGCGATCGGCGCGGACGTCGCCGAGGCGCACCGCAAGGCGCACGCCTGTGACCCGCTGTCGGCGTTCGGCGGTGTGATCGCCGTCAACCGGCCGGTGTCGAAGGAGATGGCCGAGCAGGTCGCCGAGATCTTCACCGAGGTCATCGTCGCGCCCGACTACGAGGACGGCGCGCTGGAGGCCCTCACCAAGAAGAAGAACATCCGGGTGCTGCGCTGCCCCGAGGGCCCCGCCAACCCCGTCGAGGTCAAGCCCGTCGACGGCGGCGTCCTCCTCCAGGTAACCGACCGCCTCCAGGCCGACGGCGACGACCCGGCCAACTGGACGCTGACGACGGGCGAGGCGCTGAGCGAGGCCGAGCTGGCCGAACTCGCCTTCGCCTGGAAGGCCTGCCGGGCCGTCAAGTCCAACGCCATCCTCCTCGCCAAGGACGGCGCCTCGGTCGGCGTCGGCATGGGCCAGGTCAACCGCGTCGACTCCTGCAAGCTGGCGGTCGAGCGGGCCGGAGCCGAGCGGGCCCGGGGCTCGTACGTCGCCTCGGACGCCTTCTTCCCGTTCCCGGACAACATCGACGTCCTGAGCGAGGCCGGGGTCAAGGCCATCGTCCAGCCCGGCGGTTCGGTCCGCGACGAGCTGGTGGTCGAGGCCGCGAAGAAGGCGGGCATCACGATGTACTTCACGGGGACGCGGCACTTCTTCCACTAGGTAGTGGGGGAGACACGCCCCTCCGCCCGTACGCGGTGCATTCCGCGTACGGGCGGTTTTCCGTGGGCGGGTCAGCTCACGATGAAGGGCTTGTTCGGATACAGCTTCGCGACCCCTTTCGACACGCACTCGAACACGTCACGCTTCCGGTCCGGCCCCGCGGTGTGCACCAGTTCCGGCAGGCTCCCGTCGCCACCCGCGGTCGTGATGCCACGGCCGGACAGACATGCGCGGGCCTCCGTCAGGAGCGCGCCGGACATGCGCGGCGGATGCTGCTCGGCATAACGCTGCTCGACCGTGACCACATGCGCGGCGTGGCACTGGTCGCCGTAGGCGGCGACTTCGTCCTCCGGCATCGACGGGTTTTCGTACCACAGGCTCATGTTCTGGTGGTTCACCGGGTTCCAGCCGTGGCTCACCAGCCTGACATCGCCTCGCGCCAGGCACTTGCGCAGCCGCGCCACGGCGTCCTCGTAGTCGCCCCTGCTGGCGGAGCCGTCGGCCAGCAGTGCGTTCTGCGCGGCTCGGCCCTCCGCGCGTTCGTCATCGCTGACGTACTCGTGGAACTGGGCCGCTGGTGTCGCGACGACCGGTCCCTCGTGCGTATGACCGCAACCGGTCGTCCCGAGCACCAGCGCCAGTGCGGCGACAACGCCGTACCGCATTCTCATGGCGAGCGGCGCTCTAGTGCCAGATGTTCTTGTAGGAGCAGTCGGCACAGCTCTTGTGATCGCTCACCTGGATGGACATGCCCGAGGGCGCGTAGATCCACTCCCGCTCCGGGTCGTGCTGCCAACTGCCGATCACGCCGTTGATCCGCACCCTGAGCCAGGCGTGTCCCGAGCAGCCGCCTGAGGTCTTCTCGGTCTCGGCGTAACCGTGGTCGCTGTAGCCGTAGTACTTGCACGAGCCGCGACTGACGTCGACGACTCCCGCGTGCGCCTGAGCCGGTGCCGTGGCCACGGCCAGCCCTGCCACCGCCGCTGTCATCACAGCCGCCGCCTTGATCTTGGTCATGTTGCGCATGGGTCCCCCTGTTCGGCTTTCTCCACGGTCTCTGACGTCTGTGAGTGTGGGCGCTGCCGAAGACGGACTCCAGTGTTTTCGTTCTGACGCAAAGACTCACCTTCGCGGTGTTCGCGTCAGACCGCCCTCACGTCGAACTGCGCAGCGCCGCCCAGGTGTTGGGGCCCACCTGGCCGTCCACCTCAAGTCCCTTGGCGCTCTGGAACTGCTTGACCGCGGACTCGGTGTCCTTGCCGAAGTCGCCGTCCACGCCCGCGCCGCCGACGCTGTAGCCGCGCTTGGTGAGCATGCACTGCACCTGGACGACGCGTTGGCCCTTGTCGCCGTAGTCGGTGAGTTCGGTGCCGGAGTAGTAGGTGCACTGGGAGATCCAGGGCGGAGTGGCGGGTGTCGTGGCGGTCTTGGTGGGGGTGGCGGTCGGGGCGCCGCCGCTGCCGCCGGTCTCGTCGCCGTCGGACGGGTCGGAGTCGTCGGAGGGCGTGGGGCGCGTTCCGCTTGCGCCGCCCTCGGATGTGTTCGGGTTCTCCGACGTCTCGGCTGCCTCCGTCTTCGAGGCGGCCTTCTCCTTTCCCCGCTTCTCCTTCCCCTTCTCCTCCTTGTCCTTGGTGCCGGAGGGCGAGGCGGAGGTGCTGGGGAGGGGTGCGGCCTGTGCGCCGCCGGCCGTGGTGCCGCCGGCCGCCGTCGGCGCGGCCGAGGCCGATGCTTCGAGGGACGGGCGGGTGAGGAAGAAGGTGCCCGCGGCGACGGCGCACACGGCGAGACCCGCGGCCAGGGCGAGGTACGCCTTCCGCTTCCTGCGGCGGCCACCGTCCTGCGGGACCGGCGGCTGCGCGGGGGTGGGGTACTGCCCGGGCGGCATCGGCGGTGTCGGTGTCCCGAAGGCGGGGCCGGGGGCAGGGAACGCCGCGCGGTCCGGTGCGCGCAAGTGGACGGTCTCCTGGACGGCGACGCTCTCCAGCACGTCGCACGCCTGCCGCCGGGCGAGCAGCCGGGCGCCCAGCGGCTCGTGCCAGGCCGCCGTGCGGCTGTGACCGGCGGCCGTGGCGGCGTCGAGGAGTTGCCGCGGGGTGGGGCGTCCGGCGGGCTCCTTGGCGAGGCAGGAGGACATGAGGGCGGCCAACGCGGGGTCCACCGCGGTGAGTTCGGCCATGATCTCCGGCTTGGGTGCCTCGAAGGCGACCCGGTGCATCACGTCGACGCCCGTGCCGTCCCCGAAGGGGGCATGCCCGGTCGCGGCGTAGATCAGGCTTCCCGCGAGCGAGAAGACGTCGGAGGCGGTGTCGCAGCTGCCCTCGCGCAGATACTCGGGCGACATGAAGGCGGGCGTGCCGACCCGGCTGCCCGTCGTGGTGATCGCGCTGCTGTCGGCGGCCTGCGCGATGCCGAAGTCGATGACGTACGCGCCCTGCAGGGACAGGATCACGTTGGACGGCTTGAGATCCCGGTGTACGACGCCGGCGGCGGCCAGCGCCGACAGGGCCTGCCCGAGCTCCGCCACCAGCCGCCACACCCCGGCGGCGCCGAGCGTGCCGCACTCGCGGACGGCTTCGGCGAGGTCGAGGCCGGGCAGGTACTGCGTCGCCATCCACAGCAGCGAGTCGTCGAACCCGGTGCCGAGCAGGTCCGGTGTGCGCGGCGTGTGCACCTGGGCGTGCACGGCGGCCTCCCGCTCGAACCGCCGCCGGAAGCGGGCGTCCTCGGCGTACTCGGGGCGGATCACCTTGACGGCGGCGAGCCCCGGGGAGTTGTCGGCGGGGCGGGCGAGGTAGACGTGGCCCATGCCGCCGCTGCCCAGCAGGCCCAGCGGCACGTACGGGCCGATGCGTCCGGGATCGGCGGGCCGCAGCGGGCTCGCGCCCGCCTCCTTCAGCTGGTGCAGGCCGACGTCACCGGACGCCGCTCCGTGCGGCGACATGGGTTGCCGCTGGTCGCTCATGAGTCCCCCGACTGCCTTCTCTTCCCCGACTTGCCTTTGTTCCGCGGTGGTTGACGCGAGGCTATCGCGCCCGAGCTGATGCGGTTGTTGCCGGTCTTGTCGAAGGCTCGCCTCATGATGGAGCAGTACCTGCGATGTTTCAGGGTCGGGCAGGCAGCTCGCACCACACGGTCTTGCCGCCGGGAGTCCTGTCGACGCCCCAGCGCCGTGCGACCGCGTCGAGCAGCAGAAGGCCCCGGCCGGTCTCGTCGTCGGCACCGGGACGGCGCAGGACCAGCCAGGCGTGCGGGTCCGGGTCCGTGACCGCCAGGCGTACGTCACCCGTCTCCGTCCGGGACAGGCTCATGGTCACCGGCGTGCCCTCGCCGAGGTGGGTGATGACATTGGTCAGCAACTCGCTGGCACAGAGCTGGACTTCGGGGCAGGGGACGCCAAGGTGCTCGCGCACGGTGCGGCGGGCCTCGGGCACGGCCTTGGGCAGCGCGAGCAGGTCGATGAGGAGCGGTGCGGTCACCGGGCGGCCGCCTTGCGCAGGACGGCCGTCAGGGCCTGGACCGTGGCGAGGTTGCAGTTTCCGAGCGCGACGAGGGGGCGGGCGGGCAGGGCCGTGAGGGAGGGCAGGTCGACCCGCAGGGACGGGAGCGTGACGCCGTTCGCCGCCAGGGCGGCACGGAGTTGCTCGACCTGGGTGTCGGCCTCGTGGGGTGTGGTCATCGTCGTGGGCCTTGCCTTTCCGTGTGCGTTGTGTGGTGAATCAGTCACACAGTGGCGTGGGGCGGCGTACCGTCAAAGAGGTTTGGGCTTCACAGCGGGGAATGTGAAGGGGTGTGGCCAATGGCGGCCGGGAGCCAGGACATTGACGGCTCGGCGAGCGTTCCCGAGTTCTACGGCAAGGAGTTGCGGTGGAAGCGGGAGGCGGCGGGGCTCTCGCAGCAGGAGACGGTGAAGGGGTCGTTCTACTCGCCGACGTATCTGAGTGAGATCGAGCGCGGGCACCGCCGTATGCCGGAGGATCTGGCGCATCACGTGGACCGGGTGCTGGGGACCGACGGGTTCTTCGGGCGGCGGTGTGGAGATGTGCGGAAGGCGAGGAGGAACGGGCACGCCGAGTACTTCGAGCGGGTCCTGGAAGCGGAGAGGCACGCGGACGCCATTGAGGAGTGGTGCCCCACCGTTCTGCCCGGTCTGCTCCAGACGCCTGCCTACGCGCGGACGTTGGTGCGGACGGCGCACCCGGCGGCGTCCGACGAAGAGGTCGAGGAGAAGGTCAACGCCCGGATGGCGCGGGCCCGCCTCTTTGAGGACGACCACAGAAAGCCGGAGTACTGGGTCATCCTGCACGAGTCGATCCTGCGCCACCCGATCCTCCCGCCGGAGGAGATGGCCGAACAGCTGGACCGTATCGCCGCGTTGGGGAGGCGCCGTAGGATCGTTCCACAGGTCCTGCCGTGGAACACCGGGCCGTATCCGATGATGCAGGGCGGCGCAAAGATCATGACGTTCCCCGACGCTCCACCGCTCGTCTACACCGAGTCCTCGTACAGCGGCGACACCATCGACGATCCGGCCCTCGTGAAGCGTTACAGCAAGTCGTACGATCTGCTCAGGGCCGCCGCACTGCCGCCTGAGGCGTCCCTCGCCATGGTCGAGGAAGCGGCAGAGGATTACCGAGATGGCAAGCAACCGGATTGACTTGAGCACCGCTGCCTGGCGCAAGAGCAGCTACAGCAACGGCGATGGCGGTGACTGCGTCGAGGTCGCCCACAACCTCCCCGGCATCGTCCCCGTCCGGGACTCCAAGAACGCCGAGGGCCCAGCCCTGGTGTTCCCCCACCAGGCCTGGGCCCTCTTCGTCGACTCCCTGCACCCGTGTACTTCTTGCCGTTGAAGTGCACGGGCTGACGGTTGGCCTCCGGCCCTCCCCCGAGGGAGCCGGAGGCCGCGGATCACGTGGTCAGCAGGTGCGCAGGCCCGGAATCGCCCCGTAGTTCACGCCGCCGGACACCTTGTTCGCGGGGAACCAGCCCCAGCCGCCGTTGCTGACGTTCGTGTCGGCCTGGGTCCACAGCCACCAGTCGTTGCGTGCGTCGCCGACCGGCGGGTTCTCCTGGCCCGGGAACTTCTTCTGGCAGACGAACCAGTTGTCGCCCGCGTTCAGCCAGCCCGCGACGTTGCCGTTGAACATCACGTTGCCGCCCTGGTAGTTGTGGCAGTAGCGGGAGTTGTTCGGTCCGCTGCCCCAGCATCCGTTCGGTGCGGCCGACGCCCCCGTTGGCGTCAGGGCGACGGCGCCCGTGGCGAGTACGGCCGCCGCACCCAGCGAGGCGAGCATGCGCTTCATGGTCGGTGTCCCTCCGGTCGTGCCACCCCCGTTGGTGGACACGACCACCGTGCGGCCCGGCCGCCGCGAGCGGAACCTCGGAACTCTGAGGGTCACTTCTTGCCGGGCGGCGTGTACTCCTTGAGGTAGTGGGCGACGCGGGTGGCGTAGTCGCGGTACTTCGGGGGAACGCCACCCGCGTCGTTCACGACCCTGGTCGATGTCCGGTAGGCGGCGGCGAGCAGCACCCGGCGGTCGCCGGACAGGCCGCTCTGCTTGAGGCGGGGTTCCATGAAGCAGAGGTAGCGGCCGACGGCCGGGATGGACTCGGCGGGGGTCAGGGGAGGCTTGGGGGTCTCCTTCGCGGGCACGCCGTCGTCCCGGATCCACCAGCGCAGGATGCTCGGTGTCCAGCGGGCGATGCCGTACTCGCCCTCGTCGCCCGCGTCCGGGTCGGAGAGGTCCGGGTCGAAGTTGCTCTCCGCCTTCAGCAGGGCGGCGATCAGCGCCGGGGTCACCTCCGGCTGGACGCAGTCGTGGGCGGAGTCGACGATGAGGCGGCGGTAGGCCACGGGGATGCCCTTGTCCGTACGGAGCTCGGAGGCGCCGTAGCCGGCGGCCGTGACCTTGGTGGTCTCACCGCCCGGCGATCCGCCCCCCGCCTTGTCGCCACCGGCCCAGGTGCTGACTCCGTAGCCGAGGGCGGCCACCGTCACCACGGCGGTCGCGGCGGCCAGCACCGTCGTACGGCGGGCATGGCGGCGGGGCAGGAGGACCCGAGGCAGACGCGGTGAGCGGCCCGTGCCCGCCGCGGCCTCCACCCGGCGCAGCAGTGCCGGGGTGTCGATCCGGTCGGCGTGCGTACGGCTCAGGCAGTCCCGCACGATCTCCCGCCACACATCCGGGAGTTCGGGGGAGAGTCGCAGCTCGTCGGTGCCGCGGGCGTAGGCGGCGGCCGCGTCGCGGCGGGCCGTCGGGGTGGCGCCGGGCAGCGGGAAGGAGTCGGTGAGGACAAGATGGGCCAGGACGCCGAACGCCCAGACGTCGGCCGACGGGCGGATACGGCGGCCGCGTTCGCCGATCTCCGACCACAGCAGCTCCGGCGGCGTGTAGTCGGGGGTCGAGAAGGCGGGGGTGTACGCGTGCGTGCCCTCCAGCTCGGCCGCCATGTTGAAGTCGGCGAGCCGGGCCGAACCGTCCCGCATCAGCAGCACGTTGGCGGGTTTGAGGTCCCCGTGCACCCAGCCGGCGTGGTGCAGTTGCGCCAGCCCCTCGCAGATCTGCGCGAGCAGGGCGGGACCGGCGGCGGGGCGGGGTTCCCTCGCGAGCAGGGCGGACAGGGAGCCCTCCGCCTTCTCCAGGACGAGGACGGTGGCGCCGTCGAGGGCGGGGACGGCCGGGTCGTCGACGGTGAGGGTGCCGTACATCCGGATCAGCCGCGGCTGCTTCAGCCGGCGGTGCAAGGCGACCTCGCGCTCGATGAGTTCGCGCAGGTGGGTGAGTTGGCGGGGGGTGCCGGTGCCGGTCGGCAGGAACTTCAGGGCCACTGTCTTCGGGAGGTCCTCGTCGGCTGCGACGCGCCTTCCCTCGTACACGCTTCCGAACGCCCCCGTGGCGATCGGCTCCCGCACCTCCCACCCGCCCACCCGGTACCCCTTCGGCACCGGCACGGCGTACGGCTCGGTCACCGCGTCACCCGGCCGGACACCGGAGCCGACGAAGGCGTAGACGACGGCGAAGGTGAAGGCGACGGCGAAGGTGAAGGCGACGGCGAAGGTGAAGACTTTCTCAGCACGACCAGATCGTCCTCGCGGACCAGGTCGAAGCGCAGGGCCAGCGAGACCAGCGACTCCTTCTTGCCGTTGAGCCGCGGCCCCGTGTCCGCCGTCTCCGGGCCGGGCTTGAGACGCAGCTTCACGGCGAGGTAGTCGATGTTCCACTGGACGGACGTGCGGGACGCGGCCGGCCAGGTGGGGCGCAGCCGCTCCACGACCTGGTCGACCGTGGGCAGCGGGGCGTGCGGTTCGCCGCGTAGCCGGGGTTCGCACAGGGCGGCCAGGACCGCGAAGTACCGCTTCGTGCGGTCGACGGAGAAGGCGGGGGCGGTGGTGGCGCCGTCCAGGCCGCCGTCGGAGATGAGGTAGTCGTGGCGCGGCGCCCACACCTCGATCGGCAGCAGATCGCCGGCCGCCGGCAGCACGATCCGCGAGAACTCGAAGGGGACCGGCGCGTCCAGCCGCCCCGGCCCGACCTTGATGTGCTCGCCCGCGCCCTCCGGGTTCTCCACGACGTACGTCTGTTCCCGGCTGAGGTTGCTCAGTATCCAGAAGGCGCCCTGCGCGGTGATCTCACCCGCTCTGCGGGACACCCCGTCGTGCGCGATCGTGAGGTCGTTGTCGGCGGCCGCACGCCCGAAGCTGAGCCGTTCGCCGGGCGCGAGCCGGATCTGGGTGCGGTGGGTCTCGTCCTCCGTGGTCGGCGGAGGTACCACGATGATGCTGTACAAGGTGCGTCTCCCCGTGCCTGACGGCTACCCACGTCAGAGTAGGGCGACGCAGCGGGGCCGTGTCCCCCTCATACGGTGAGACACGGCCCTCGACTGTTATTGGCGTGAACTGATCCCCGTTCCCGGGCTTTCAGTGAGCGTCCTGTGGTGCCTGTGATGGCTTCGGCGACCTCAGGTGCCGGTCCGTACTAGTGATCATCCCCGAAGGAGGTCACCGCTTGGTGGTAATTGACAGCCGTATTGGTGCATGAATACCGCAGCGGGTTCAACGATCCATAAGCGTACTTACAGTTCTGGATGAGCTGCGTCATCAGCGTGGCATCGCATGCCTTCTTATGGTTACCCGGCTTGGCGTAGCACAGGTCATGCCGGGCGCAGGGGCCTCGGAAATCCGCACTCAAATAGCTGTCGGGCGAGCTCGTGCAGTAATCGTGCAGGCTGCCCTTCCGCGGGTTGTAGACGTAATTGGACGGTACCGTCACCTTGCTGAGCCTGCTTGCTGAGGCTGCGACGGCCTGTATCCCGGCGGTGTCGTTGTCGGCTGCCTGCGCTGGAACAGCAGTGAACAGGCCGATGGTCGCGGCAGCGAGAAGTCCAGTCATGAAGGACCGTTGCGGGCGAAGGTTTTTCATCGATTTTCCCCTGTGATTCGACATGGATGCGCGCGGCAGCATCAAGGCAGGATGCATTGATGTTTGTACGGCTACGAAATGCGCAGTGTTGGGGTGCGGGCCCGCGGGAAAACGCCTGAGCGGCTGCGGCGCCAGGGCATCCCGGCAGGCGGTGCCATCGCATGGCTTGGCCTGCAACGGTGTGGATCCGCACTGGAAGCGCTCGGCCCGTGGGTCACGCCCTCGAAATAGCCGACATTCGACACACCGTCCGCCGGGTGTCGGGATAAAGCTCGACCGTCATCCGACGCCGAGCGTCAGATGGTGTCGACGAATGATGATGGCGGCCGGAAGGAAGCGGCTGCGAAGGCCGCTGCATATGCGTGACGCGCCCGTTGACCTTGACTGGTCATCTTCATGCGATTTCCCCCGTGAGGCAGCTGGCAGGTCCTGGTCAGGGAGCTGCATTCAGCTTCATTTGGTTCATACGGGCGGCCAGAAGGCGCGGCCCTCGATTCATTGTTATATGCATGTGGTCTCGTTGTGCAAGTAAGCAAGCGTCCGGCGAGGAGCAGATCTCACGCACATGGAACAGGGAAACCCGCTAGGGGGTATGATCAAATCGGGCAAAGGGTGGCAATTTTGCCAATTGAGTGTGTGTGGAACCTCAGGAGAGCCTCAGATTTCCGACTGATCAAAGAGGAAGTAAATTCTCGCCGGACTCGGACTTCTTCACCTCCGGTGCCGTCCGTGGGGAGAGGAATGACGTTGGCGACACAACAGGGCCGCGCCCCCTCGTATGGGTGGGGGCACGGCCCTGGCCTCTGACGAGTCAGTGGTGAGGGATGTCTGGTGGCGACCTCAGTAGCGCGGGCGGTTGAACCACGCCGTGCCGCTGGGCACCACCGGTGCGGCCGTGATGATGCCGCCGAAGACGACCCACAGCAGTGGGAAGATGATCGCTGTGGCCAGGCCCGAGTCGAGGCCGACGAACAGGCCGATGAGCCCGACGATTGTGCCAAGCGCGCCGTACACCACCGTGGTGATCCGGATGCCTTGGCCGCCCTTGCCGAACTTGACACCGAGTGTGATGGACAGCGCCGCAAGGCCGAGCGCGACAAGCGCGAGGACTACGAGAACCCCCGCCGCGATGTCACCACCCTCGCCGATCGAGCTGAACGGGTCGTCGGAGGAGGAAGTCAGGGAATCCGCGGAGTTGGATACGTCGTTGGCGATGGCCGCGACGTACAGCCAGGCAACGCCCGCCAGGATCTGCACCGCCGAGATGATGAACAGAAAGACGCGGGCAGTGACGAGCAGGCCCGGCATCGACTGCGGTGCCATCTGGTTGGCGCCCGCGTAGCCGGGATACGCCGGCTGTTGCGGGTAGCCGTAGCCCTGCTGGGGCGGGGCGCCGGGTGGGGCCTGCTGTGGGTAGCCGTACCCGGGAGCGGCCGGTGGTTGCTGCTGGGGCGGTCCGTAGGGGTTGTTGGGGTCGCCGAAACTCATGGCGGTCTTTCCTCCGTTTTGTTCCTGTGCGGGGACGACGCGCGGCACGAATCGGAGGAGAGGTCTACGTTTGCGGTTCGTCCCCCCGGTACTGCCCCGCGGTGCTGCCGTCACATCGTTCTTTAGCCGCCTCTTACTTGTCCAGCCGCATTCCCTATGTGTTGTGCAAGTGCAACATCACTGATCATGGGCGGATACGGGCGGAGATACGGTGGTCGATGCCAGGGGAGACCCGGATTGGAACCGGGAGGGCGTCATCCGCGAGGATGGGTGCCATGACCGCCCAGATTCTCGATGGCAAGGCCACCGCAGCCGCGATCAAGTCCGATCTGACCGCCCGCGTGGCGGCGCTGAAGGAGAAGGGCGTCATGCCCGGCCTCGGCACGATCCTCGTCGGGGAAGACCCCGGCAGTCAGAAGTACGTCGCCGGCAAGCACCGCGACTGCGCCCAGGTCGGCATCGCCTCCATCCAGCGCGAACTGCCCGCCACGGCGACCCAGGAGGAGATCGAGGCGGTCGTCCGCGAGCTGAACGAGGACCCGGCCTGCACCGGCTACATCGTCCAGCTGCCGCTGCCCAAGGGCATCGACGAGAACCGCATCCTGGAGCTGATGGACCCGGCCAAGGACGCCGACGGTCTGCACCCGATGAACCTCGGCCGCCTGGTCCTGAACGAGCCGGCCCCGCTGCCCTGCACCCCGAACGGAGTCCTGACCCTGCTCCGCCGCTACGGCGTCGAGATCAAGGGCGCCGAGGTCGTGGTCGTCGGCCGCGGGGTGACCATCGGCCGCCCGATGCCGCTGCTGCTGACCCGGCGCAGCGAGAACGCGACGGTGACCCAGTGCCACACCGGCACGCGGGACCTGTCGGCCCACCTCAAGCGCGCGGACATCATCATCGCCGCGGCCGGTTCCGCGCACCTGATCCGCCCCGAGGACGTGAAGCCGGGCGCGGCCGTCCTCGACGTCGGTGTCTCGCGCAGCGCCGAGGGCAAGATCGTGGGCGACGTCCACCCCGGCGTCGCCGAGGTGGCCGGCTGGATCTCCCCGAACCCGGGTGGTGTGGGTCCGATGACCCGGGCGCAGCTGCTGGTCAACGTGGTCGAGGCGGCGGAGCGCAGTGTCGGCTGAGGACGCCGCCGGCAGGGCGGAGAAGACTGCCGGGGCGGAGGAGACTGCCGGGGCGGAGGAGATCGAGGTCCGGGACCCGGTGAGCGCGCCGGACGCCGACGGGGTGCCCCGGCGCACCACCCGCCGCTTCCCGCTGTTCACCCGGGACACGGCCCGCCCCGAGGGCGGCGGCCGCGCGGCCTCCGGTGACGCGCCGGCCCCGGCCCGGCAGTGGCCCGTCCTCGTCGTCCTCGGCCTGGTCGGCATCGGCCTGCTGATCACCGCGCTCGACGTGTTCCGGGTCGGCACGCTGGTGATCGGCAGCGCCCTGCTGGCCGGCGCGGTGCTGCGGTGGCTCCTGCCGAGCGTCGGCATGCTCGCCGTGCGCTCCCGCTTCACCGACATCGTGACGTACGGCGTGCTGGGGCTCGTCATCGTGCTGCTGGCGCTGATGGCGCAGCCGAATCCGCTGCTGAAGGTCCCGTTCCTGAAGGACGCGCTGCACTTCACGGTGGAGAACTGAAGCCCAGCGCGTGACGGCGGCCCGTCCTCTCCCCCGAGGAAGGACGGGCCGCCGTCTGTGTCTCCACCCTCGGGCACGGTGAAGGGGCCGTTCAACGCCTGTCAGTGCGCTGTGGCACGGAGGTGACCGTTCCGCTACCTCGGGTGAGCCGGGAACCAATGCGCCGTCCCCTGTCGTCACCCGATCGGATCTGGTTCGGAGGTGAGCGATGGGTGCCTGGCAGCCGCTGCCCGACGATCTGCCGCCGGAGGTGCGGCACTTCGTGGAGCAGTTGCGGCAGCTCAAGGACCGTACGGGCCTGAGCCTGGTCGCGCTGGGCGCGCGCACCGCGTACAGCAAGTCCTCCTGGCAGCGCTACCTCAACGCCACCCAGCCACCGCCCCGGCAGGCGGTCGTCGCGCTGTGCCGGGTGGCGGAGACCGGGAAGGACGAGGCGGAACGCTTCGGGGTGCGGTGGGAACTGGCGGTGCAGGCGTGGCCGAAGCCCGCACCGGGGTCGGCGCGGCCGGAGGGTGAGGCGCGGGAGGGCGGCGAGGCGTACGAGCCTCGGGAGTCTCGGGAGTCTCGGGAGCCGTACAAGGATTACGAGGAGTACGAGGACGATCCCACCCTGCCGTGGTGGGACGCCCCGCCGGAGGAGCCGGGGCCGCCGTCGCGCCGGTTGTTGGTGGTCGCCGTCGCGCTCGTCGCCGCTCTGGTGCTGACGGCCCTGTTCGGGGCGCTTGCACTCGGCTGAGCCCGGCGAGTGTGTCGCGTCGGGATTGCCCGAATGAGGGGCATGTGACGCGGGTGATCGTTTATGTGCTTTCTGTGTGTCGATGTGTTGACAAGTTCGGGGATTTGCAAGGAAGTCGCTCAACTGTCGGGCTAGCGTGGTCGATCGGGACGGCCCGGAGCGTCCCGAGTCTGTGTGCAAGGGCTTACTGCCAGGGTTGTGTCGGCTGGAGAGGGGAGCCGGTGGAACACTGGAGGCGGTCCGACGGGCGTGCAACGGTGCATGCCCCCGGTCCCGACGCTCCCGTGCGCCCCCACCCCGGGAACTGAGATCCTTACTGGGCGCATCCCTGTGGGTAGCCAGAACGGGGACTCGGCAGAGGGCACCACGCGCGGGGGAACGCGAGAAACACCAGCACGAACCGGGGGGAAGAGGGGGGAAGCAATGCCTCGTTGGAGGGCCTTGCCGGATGAACTGGATCCGCAGGTCAGGGAGTTCGCCAGCCAGCTGCGGCGGCTCGTGGACCGCAGCGGTCTGAGCATCGCGGCGGTGGCCGACCGCACGGGATACAGCAAGACGTCCTGGGAGCGGTATCTGAACGGGCGGCTGCTCGCGCCCAAGGGCGCGATCGTGGCGCTCGCCGAGGTCACCGGCACGAATCCGATCCATCTGACGACGATGTGGGAGCTCGCCGAACGGGCCTGGAGCCGTTCGGAGATGCGCCACGACATGACCATGGAGGCGATCCGGATCTCCCAGGCGCGCGCCGCGCTGAGCGAGTTCGGGGCGCCGCCGGCGAACGCCAAGGGGGGCGGGAAGGCGGGCAAGGCCGTCCGCAAGAGCGGCAGCGCCACGGCGACGCCCGGAGTGGCGGGGCCGGCGGGGGTGGCACCGACGGTGCCGCCCGCGGTGCCGGTGCAGCCGACGGCGCCGGAGGTACGGGACTCTGCGGTACGGGACTCTGCGGTACGGGACTCTGCGGTACGGGACTCGACCGGCGGCGACGTCCGCGAGGGCAACTCGTGGGGGGTGGCGGGATACCGAGGACCTACGCCTACGGGTGGCCGTACGGCCGGGGCGTCCGGAGCTTCTGGGGCTTCCGGAGCGGCCGGAGTGTCCGGGGGCCCGGGTGCGTCCGGAGCGGTGCCGGGATCGCCGGGGGCGCAGAGTCCGTACGGCGAGCCTCCGCGGGGGGCTCGGCCGGGACGCGGCTCCTCTGCCGGGGGCGGTGGCAAGCGGCGGCTGACGATGTTCCTCGCGGGGGTCGTCGGTGTGCTGGTCGTGATCGCCGCGGTGTTCTACCTGACCGACATCGGCGGCAAGGACAAGAACGGGGACGCGGCCAAGTCGCCCTCCCCGTCCGCGACGACCGACCCCGACCTGCCGGCCGGGGTGAAGTGCAGCGGGGACTCCTGCACCGGCAAGGACGCGGAGAGCATGGGGTGCAGCGGTGACCTCGTGACGACCGCCAAGACCGCGACCGTCGGCGCGGCCGTGGTCGAGGTGCGCTACAGCGAGACGTGCGGCGCGGCGTGGGGGCGTATCACGCAGGCCGCGCAGGGGGACGAGGTGGTGGTGACGGTCGGCAAGACGAAGCAGACCGGTTCGATCACCGTCGCCGGTGACACGATCGCGTACACGCCGATGGTGGCCGTGAAGGACGCGGGCGACGCGACGGCTTGCGTGACGCTGGCTGCGGGGCAGGAGGGCTGCACGCAGTGACGGGACACCGGCGCACATGCGCCGGCCGTTCCTGAACCGGCGCTGCCGGACCCGCATCTTTCAGCACCGGCCGACAACAACCAGCCCATCCGGCCCGGGAGGCGGAGGACCGCGCCGTCCCCAACCCCCGCGCACCCGCATGGTGCGCACGCCCCGGTGGCGGTCACTCCCGGCGCCGGCCGGGGTATTCCGGCCCGCCGGGCTCTGGAGGGGGGCCGCGCCGTCCCCGGCCCCGCCCACCCGGAGCCCCCACCTACCTGCTTGGGGGCGCGCGCCGGTGGTGGTCACTTCCGGGCGTCGGCCGGTGTATTTCAGCCTGTCCGGCGCTGGAGGGGGAGGCCGCGCCGTCCTCAGCCCCGCCCACCCGAGCCCCCGCCCGCCCGCTTGGGGTGCGTGCTCCGGTGGTGGTCACTTCCGGGCGTCGGCCGGTGTATTTCAGCCCGTCCGGCGCTGGAGGGGGAGGCCGCGCCGTCCTCAGCCCCGCCCACCCGAGCCCCCGCCCGCCCGCTTGGGGTGCGCGCCCCGGTGGTGGTCACTTCCGGGCGCCGGGCGGCGTATTTCGGCCCGTCCGGTCCTGGAGGGGAAGGCCGCGCCGCCCCCGCAGCCTCGCCCACCCGAGCCCCGCCCACCCGAGCCTCCGCCCGCCCGCTTGGGGCGCACGCCCCGATTGGTGTCGCTTCCCAGCGCCGGGCGCGTATTTCAGCCCGTCCGGCGTTTGAGGACGAGGCCCGTTCGGGGCCGAAGCGGGGGTCTGGGGGCCGCAGGCCCCCAGGGGGTCCGGGGTTGAAGGGGCGGAGCCCTTGGGGGATGGGACGGGTAGGGGCGGCGGGGGCGAGAAAAGAATTTCGGTGGGGCAGGAATGGCCGTCGGCAAAGTGGGCACGCGCAACGTACCCCCACGGGAGTCCGGCAATCGGTACCCCCACCGGCGGCCGCCCAAGGTCCCCCCTCTCCCGGACCGGGCGGCCGCCCCCTTTTGCCGTAGTGGTGACCATTCTGTGGGGTGGGCCACACGGACCCGGCCGTCCGGGATCCCGGATGCGCGATAGCCTGACCGCTGATCTATCTTGACGCCAAGAGATCGATCATTTGTACGTCCCACCCCCGGGGCAGGGACGCCCCACCGCCAGCTGTCATACGGAGAACGCCATGACCCGCACTCCCGTGAACGTCACCGTCACCGGCGCGGCCGGCCAGATCGGCTACGCCCTGCTGTTCCGCATCGCCTCCGGCCAGCTGCTCGGCGCGGACGTGCCGGTCAAGCTGCGGCTTCTCGAGATCACCCCGGCGCTCAAGGCCGCCGAGGGCACCGCCATGGAGCTCGACGACTGCGCGTTCCCGCTCCTGCAGGGCATCGACATCACCGATGACCCGAACGTCGCCTTCGACGGGGCGAACGTCGCGCTGCTCGTAGGCGCCCGGCCCCGCACCAAGGGCATGGAGCGCGGTGACCTCCTGGAGGCCAACGGCGGCATCTTCAAGCCGCAGGGCCAGGCCATCAACGCGCACGCCGCGGACGACATCAGGGTCCTGGTCGTCGGCAACCCGGCCAACACCAACGCGCTCATCGCGCAGGCCGCCGCGCCCGACGTCCCGGCCGAGCGCTTCACCGCGATGACCCGCCTCGACCACAACCGCGCCCTGACCCAGCTCGCGAAGAAGACCGGCTCCACGGTCTCCGACATCAA
Organism: Streptomyces curacoi; assembly: GCF_001513975.1. Classification (GTDB taxonomy): domain Bacteria; phylum Actinomycetota; class Actinomycetes; order Streptomycetales; family Streptomycetaceae; genus Streptomyces; species Streptomyces curacoi. Next base: position 371,852 of record NZ_KQ947988.1, on the reverse strand, counting down.
GCGGCTCACCATCTGGGGCAACCACTCCGCCACCCAGTACCCGGACATCTTCCACGCCACCGTCGCCGGCAAGAACGCCGCCGAGGTCGTGAACGACGAGAAGTGGCTCGCCGAGGACTTCATCCCGACCGTCGCCAAGCGCGGCGCGGCGATCATCGAGGCCCGCGGCGCGTCCTCCGCGGCCTCCGCCGCCAACGCCGCCATCGACCACGTCCACACCTGGGTCAACGGCACCGCCGACGGCGACTGGGTGTCGATGGGCATCCCGTCCGACGGTTCCTACGGCGTTCCGGAGGGGCTCATCTCCTCCTTCCCCGTCACCTGCAAGGACGGCAAGTACGAGATCGTCCAGGGCCTGGAGATCAACGAGTTCTCCCGCACCCGTATCGACGCCTCCGTCAAGGAGCTGGAGGCGGAGCGCGAGGCGGTCCGCTCCCTCGGCCTCATCTGAGCCCCGCCCGACAGGTTCGGGCGACGCTTTCGCCACCGGTCCCCGGTCGCTGCTACAGCGGCCGGGGACCGGTGCGTTCAGGCCTAGTTGAGCTGTCCGACGGGCCGCATCTGGAGGTGGTTGATGTCCACGCCCGCGGGCTGGTTGAGGGCGAAGAGGACGCAGTCGGCGACCTGGGCGGCGGTCATGGTCGGGGCGTCGGGCCGTCCGCCGCGGATCTCCCAGAACGGGGTGTCGACCATGCCCGGCGCGATCAGGGTGACGCCCACGCCGTCGGCCGTGGCCATGAGGCGGGTGTTCTCGGCGAGGGCGTGCACGGCCCACTTGGTGACCGAGTACAGGTTGCCCGGGGTGTTCTTCACGCCGGCGACGGAGCCGACCAGGACGAGTCGTCCCTTGGTCTCCTTCAGGTGCGGCAGCACGGCCTGCACGACGAGTGCGGGGCCGAGCACGTTGGTGAGGATCATCGAGCGCATGGCCTCGGGAAGGTGGTCGGCGAGTGTGCCCGGCAGGGAGAAGCCGGCGTTGACGATGACGTTGTCCAGCCGCCCCCAGGACTGTGCGGTCATCCGGACGGCCTGCCGCACGTGTTCGGCGTCGCCGGTGTCGCCCGGCAGCGTCATGAGCCGGTCGCTGTCCACGTCCGTGCTGCGCGCGAACTCGGTGAGCCGGTCGGCGCGACGGGCCGTGACGGCGACCCGGTGGCCCTGCTCGAGCAGGCGGCGGGCTGTTTCGGCGCCGATGCCGGTCGAGCCGCCGGTGATCAGTGTGACGGGTTCCACGGGTGGGCCTCCTCGTTGATGGCGGGCATCCGGTCACCGCCGGGGTTCCAGGCGTCGATGAAGCTGGGCTGGCGGCCGTGTCCGACCAGTTCGACGTGTCCGCCGATGCTGTCGATGTGGTGGTAGGCGAACGGGCGGCCGTAGGGGCATCCGCTGAACGCCTGGGGGAAACCGGCCTTGGCGAGCCGGTCCGTACCGGCGTCGATGTCGGAGGTCCACCAGCCGAGATGGTGGAAGCGGGGCTCATCGGTGTCGCCCCACGGGCCGCCGGGCGGGGCTTCGATGAGTTCGATGAACGGCTCGCCTCCGGCGGTGAACACGATCCGGTAGTCCCACTCACCGATCGACGCCGCCATGGGCTCGCGCCACTCGACGGCCGCGGCGGTGGACAGGTCCCGCATCGCGGCCTCCAGGTCGGGGACGACGAAACAGACGTGATAGAAGCGGCTCATGCCACCCCCTCCCGCTCGGTCGCCGGCTGCGCGACGGGCGCGGCGCCGGGTGCGGGGAAGGCGTTGCGGCGGGCGCCGAGGGCGATGGCCAGGGCAACGGCGAAGACCGCGCAGGAGATCCACGGAAGGGTGTCGACGCCACCGACGTCGAGGGCGATGCCCCCGGTGACGGAGCCGATGGACATGCCCGCGTTCAGCACCGTGACGATCATGGCCTGGGCGATGTCGGCCGCGGATCCGGCGGCGCGGGCGGAGGAGGCCTGGAACATGGTCGGCGCGAGCCCGAGGGCGAAGCCCCAGCCGAACATGACGACGACGACCGGCCATGCCTCGGTACCGAGCAGGCCGAACAGGGCCATGCAGGCGGTGAACAGGCCGAGGGTTCCCACGACGACGGCGCGCAGGTTCCGGTCGATGAACGCTCCGGCGGCGAACAGGCCGGCCATGGCGGCGACACCGAAGGCGAGCAGGACGGGACCGACCGCGTCCCCGAGCCCGGCGCGCCGGAGGTAGGGGTCGATGTAGGTGTAGAGGTTCATGTGGCCGATCTCGAACAGCAGGGCCGAGACCAGGATGGCGGCCAGGCCCGGCAGGAGGAAGACGCGGCGCAACGGGATGCGCGTGGCGGCTTCCTCGCCGGGGAACGGGCGGACGGTGGCGGAGATCCACAGGGCGACGACGAGGGCGAGCCCGCCCATGACGGCGAAGGTGTAGCGCCAGCCGAGGAGACTTCCGGCGTACGTTCCCAGGGGCACGCCGAGGGCCAGGGCGGTGGGCACGCCCGCCATGGAGATGGCCAGCGCCCGGCCCTTGACGGGCTCGTCGACCAGGCGCATGGCGTATCCGGCGATCATGGCCCACTGCACGCCCGCGCCCATACCGGCGATCAAGCGGGCCGCCATGGTCAGCGCGTACGAGTCGGAGACGGCGGTGAGGAGGTTGACCAGGGCGACGAGCGCGACGGTGGTCACCAGGACGGGCCGCCGCGGGAGGCCGCGGGTGAGGCTCGTCAGGGGTATCGCAGCCAGCACGGAGCCCGCGGCGTAGATCGTCAGGAGCTGTCCGGCCTGGGATTCGGACACGGCGAGTCCGCCGCCGATGTCGCCGAGGAGACCGGCGGGGACGGTTTCGGTGAGCATGGTCAGGAACCCGGCCGTGGCCAGGGCCAGCAGACCGCCCAGCGGGAGGTGATGGGACTTGCGTGGCACAGCGGTGACGTTCCCCTTAGGTAGCAGTGGCTGTGTCGGTGGACGCCCTTGGTGTGCGGGGGCGCGGCGGATGCCGTCCGGTGGCTTGCGGGCGCAGGCCACCGGACGGCATCGGGTGCTCAGCGGCCGCCGTTGTTGTTGATGAAACGGGGGCCGTAGAAGACGGGCCGGGTCAGATCGGTGTACCGCTCAAGTGCCTTGAACTGGGTGGGGTACAGGGCTTCGAGCCGGCTGATGGCCCGCTCCGGGACCGGGTGGCGCATGATGTTGAAGCAGGACCGGACGCGCATCTGGTCCATCTGCGTCACCGCCGCCCCGAGCGACGGCCACCAGGTCTCCACCGGCCCGTTCCACGCCCGGTCGAGGGCGGCCATCATCTGGGTGTAGGCGTCGTCGAACCCTTCGAGCTCCTTGCGGACCTCCGGGGCGCTCGGATCGTTGTCGAGGACGGCCCGGTAGCCGTCGGAGGGCACGGCGAGGGTGTTGATGACCACCGGCCACACGATCTCCTCGCCCTGGAAGAACTGCGCCTCGTTCTCCCGTGAGATCTCGGTCTCCCCGTCGGGGGCGAGGTAGCGGCGGCCGTAGCGCAGTTCGGCGAAGCGGGCGTAGTGAGAGCCTTCCTTCTGGAAGTCCTCGCCCGCTTCCACGGTCCCCTGGCCCTGGCCCTCGCCCTGCTCGGTGATGATGTCGAGCCCGGCGTGGAACTTCTCCACCGGGTCGACGCCCTCGGCCGGCTCGAAGGTGAGGTAACCCAGGTTGCCGCCGACCTGGTTGGCCGGCCCGCCCTGCTCGACGGCGCGCCGCAGGGCGTCCTTGTGGCTGTCGATCGCCTCACGGATCGCGTCGTAGAAGGCGCCGATCGTCGGGTAGACGGCGGCGCGCTGACGGGCGTTGAGCATGAACTCCGGCGCTTCCAGGCGCATGAAGTTCTCCAGCGAGCGTGGTGAGAGCTGCGCCAGGATGACCGGCAGATCAGGCGCGACGCCGCCGGGCAGGCCTCGGGAGGCGTAGGTGGGGTTGAGGGTGGCGATCTGCGGTGTGCCGCCGAGGGCGGCGACCATGTTGGCGGCGATGGCCATGTGGACCATCTCCTCCATCAGCACGGAGCGGATGGTGTTGTAGGAGGGGTAGTTCTGGACCTCCAGGGAGTACATGGCCGCGCAGTACAGCGGCATGGTGGAGTGTTCGAGCGCCACCGCGGTCTGCAGGGCTCCGCGTATCCAGTTGAGGTCACGGAGGAAGACGGGTGTGACCTGGGTAGCCACCGGTGTTGTGCCCCCTCTGGTCAGAGCGCGTCGTCGGTCTTGGCCGGGTAGAGCATCGGCTCGAAGAGGTTCTGGAAGGCCTCCTCCAGCTCGGGGTGGTGGTAGAACTCGGGCCCGACCTCTTCGAAGATGGCGTCGCCGATACCGCCGTAGGTGTCGAACATCATCGACACGATGGTGCCGACCTCGCGGCCGAAGTAGTGGGCAACCAGGGCGACGGCACCGCCGTTGATGCCGTAGGAGCCGGTGAAGGTCCAGATGCGCGAGGCGGGATGGGCGACCCACATGCGGCGGTTCTCCGGCACGTCGAAGCCCTCGCCGCGCATGCCGCGGGCGATGGCGGCCACGGAGGTGAGGGTTTCGTCGTTGACGATGCCGGAGCGGGCCAGCGCGCCGACGCCGGAGCAGTTGGCGGCGATGACCTTGCCGGCTTCGTGGTGCCGGCGGATGGCCTTCAGCACGCGCTCGTCGGACAGCAGCGCGGCCGAGCCGACACCGCCGGGGATGTAGAAGATGTCGAACAGGTCGTCCTCCGACAGGACGCCGTCGGGGACGACATTGGTGCCCATCTGCATCTTCACGACGCCGGGTTCGAGGGCGACCAGACGCACGTCGAGGTCCCGGGGGGCGGCTTCCCGCTGCCAGGGGGCGATGGATCCGTTGAGCACCATCGCGGTGCCCTTGAAGATCTCGGTGGGCGTGAGGCAGTCCTGTTCGGAGACCGACTCATAGCCCAGGATGCCGATGGAGTCGATCTGGGTGGTGATGGTTCCCGGCGTCCGGGGCTCGGGAGTGATCTGGCGTCCGCGGGCGGGAGTAGGTGTGCTCACAGCGTGCTTCCCTTCCTCGAAGGAGACGACCGTGCCCCTGCCGTGGCGGGGGCCTGCTCCGTGACCCTCACATCCCTCCGGACCGGCTTTCAAATAACTGTTCGAGCAGGGGGGCATTGGCAGGACTTCAGGGCCAATGCTCGTTATGGGGGCCTGGCGCGTCGGCTATTTGGATCTCCTCCCTCCGGTCCCTAGGTTCGTTGTCGGCCGGGGGGACGCAGCCGACACCGAAGGGGGAGCATCCTCATGTCCGAGCTGACGCAAGGCCTGACAGCAACCCAGACCCGCGAGCGGGTGACCCGGATCGACCCGGGCCCGCGTGACTTCTCCGCCCTCAACGAGGTCGTCCGCAAGGGAAGCCGGATCGGCAACGAGACCCTGGACGGAGACGACCACCTCAACGAGGTCATCCCCAAGCCGTGGGGCATGGAGTACCGCATCTACGTGGACGACTTCATCGACGTCTGGAACCTGAAGATCAACGAGGGACAGTCCACCTCGATGCATGTCCATCCCCGCAAGCTCACCTATCTGCTGTGCCTGGCCGGCCAGGGAGTCACCGACACCCTCACCGACCAGCACCCCGTAGGTGCGGGAACGATCCTGCGCATCGGCGGCGGGGCCTTCCACTCCACTCGGAGCCTGGGCCCGGGCCCGCTCTGGCTGGTCGAGATCGAGGCGCCGCGCAACAAGTTCGACCTGATCCGGCTGCGGGACAACTACAGCCGGGAGCACACCGCGTACGAGACCGAGCACACCGAGGCTCCCGAGCTGCCGGCCAAGCCGGTCTCCTATCTGCCGCAGGCCCGGCTGCGTGAGCGGTCGCCCGACGGCGAGTTCACCTTCTCCATCCGCGCGGGCGCCGACATCTTCTACCGGCGCCAGCAGAGCGATCTGTTCCACGTCCCGCTCGGCCTGACCGGTGTGGTCACCGGCGAGATCGACATCCTCGCCCCCGCCCAGGCGGACGACCGGCGCCCGGCGCTGGACCAGTACTACCTCTCCCTCGCCCTGGCCTGACCGCGCACATCCCTTCAGCTTCGACGTACAGGAGGACACTCATGCCCAGTGCCGTGATCATCACCGGCCCCGGATTCCAGGACCACGACGTCGTCTACACCTACTACCGGCTCATCGAAGAGGGCTGGAACGTGGACGTCGCCACCAAGAACGGCGCCGATGTCGTCGGCAAGTACGGTGTGCCGCTTCCGATGGACAAGACCGCCAAGCCGCTGGTCGCCTTCGACCAGCTCGACGCTCGCAACTACGACGCGGTCATCCTCACCGGCGGCCACGAGGCTCCCGACCGCGTGCGCCAGGACGCCCATGTCCTCGACTTCGTCCGTGCCATGGACACCGCCGAGAAGGTCGTCGCCGGCCTGTGCCACGGGCCGTGGATCATGGTCTCCGCCGGAGTCCTCAAGGGCCGCACCGCGTGCGCCTACATCGGTCTGCGCGACGACGTCATCAACGCCGGCGCGAACGTGGTGGACTCCGATGTGATCGTGGACGGCCACATCATCACCTGCTCGTACTACGCCTACGTCGGCCGCTTCATGCAGCAGGTCTTCGCCACCGTCGCCGCGAAGACCGAGGCCACGGCCCAGGCAGCGGCCTGACCCCCGGCCCGCCCGCCGCCCGGCGGGCCGGGAGGACTGCCGCCTGAATCGTGCGGGGCGCCGGAGACGGCTGCCCCCGGCCAACAGAGCCGGCGCCCCGCACCCCCGGACCGACCTTTGGGGGATCACCTTTGCTGGTACTCGACTTCGACGGCGTCATCGCCGACGCCTTCACCGAATGCGCACTGGTCACCTATTACGCCGACCACGACCCCGGGCAGATCGCCGCGAAACCGATCCGTGAACTGGCCGACGCGATGCCCAGGAGCTTCCTGGACAGGTTCCGCACCGTGCGCAGATACGCGCGGCTGCTGGAGGACTTCATGGTCGCCCGCAGTCCCGCCGCCGAGGCCATCCGGACGAACGACGACTACGAAGCGCTGCTGTCCCGCATCCCGCCCAAGAAGCTCAGCGCCCTCACCGCGGGCGCGACCGCCGTGCGGGCCGCGCTGCGCCAGGAACAGCCGGACACCTGGCTGGACATGCACACCCTCTACCCCGGCATCCATGAGCTGCTGCACCGGCACCGCGGGCGCGGCACGTCGATCGTCACCGCCAAGGACGCCGCTTCGGTCTGGGAGATCCTGGCCCACTACCGGCTGGAGAACACCGTGGTCGAAGTGATCGGCGACTGCTCCGACAAGCGCACGGCCGTCCTGCGCCTCGCGGACAACGACGGTCTGCCCGCCGAGGCGGTGACCTTCATCGACGACCACATCACCAACGCGCTCGCCGTCCGCGACACCGGGGCCCGATCCCTGTGGGCCTGGTGGGGCTACCACACCGAGGACCACATCGAACGCGCCATCGCCCGCCGGCAGCGGCGCGTGTACCTGCCCGAACTGGCCACTCTCACGGCCTGAACCCAACCCCGCAGAGAAAGGAAGCCTTCATGCCGAAGGTTCTCTTCGCCCTGACCTCCCACCACCAGCTCGGTGACACCGGCCGTGCCACCGGCTTCTACGTGCCCGAAGTCGCCCACCCCACCGAGGTGTTCACCAAGGCCGGATGGGACATCGCCTTCGTCTCCGTCAAGGGCGGCGAAGCACCTCGGGACGGCGTCAAGGACGGTGACACCGTCTCCGCCGCGTTCCTCGACACCTATGCCGAGGAGCTGAAGAACACCCCGACCGCCGACCAGCTCGACGCCGCCGACTACGACGCGATCTACTTCGCCGGTGGCCACGGCACGATGTGGGACTTCCCGGCCGCCACCGAGCTGGCCGAACTGGCGTCGGCGATCTACCGGCGCGGCGGCGTGGTCGCGGCCGTCTGCCACGGCCCGGCCGGTCTGCTGCCGGTCACGCTGGCCGACGGCACACCGATCGTGCAGGGCAAGCAGGTCTCGGCGTTCACCAACGAGGAGGAGGACGCCGTCGGGCTGAGCGACGTGGTTCCGTTCGCGCTTGAGACCGCGCTGATCGAGAAGGGCGCCAAGATCACCAAGACGGGGAACTTCGCCGAACACGCGGTGGCCGACGGCCGCTTGGTGACGGGTCAGAACCCGGCCTCGGCGGCCAAGGTGGCCGAGCTGGCCATCCGCCAGTCCTCCGCCGCCTAGCCTCTTCGCTGCTATCCCAGACTGTCGGCGGGCGGGCCGGATCGGTTTGCACATGCTTTACGCGACTGCTCCAGCGAACCGCCCGTCGGCACGTTCTGGGTCATGTACGTTACAAGAAAGGCCATGTACGTACCAGATCAACAACGGGGGATGGCGTGCACCGCACCGACTTGGGCACGGCCTCCCTGTGCCGGCAACGGGGGGCCGGATGACATGCAACTGGGATGGCTGCAAACATTCATAGCCGTCTATCACACAGGATCGTTCACCAAAGCCGCGCGGCAGCTCGGTATCACTCAGCCCTCGGTCACGCAGCACATCCGCGGGTTGGAGGGCGAACTCGGGAAGCCGCTGTTCGACCGTACACCACAAGGGGCGGTACCGACAGTCGAAGGGAAAGCCCTTGCTCATGACATCGAGAGCTCCATCACCCAGATCAACGCGGCGATCAGACGCCACTTCGAGCAGACGCCGAGCAACCGGCCCCTGCGCATCGGAGGGCCCGCGGAACTGGTCACCGCCCGCCTCCTGCCTTCCATCAGCTCACTGATCGCCTCCGGGCTGGACGTACGCGTCAGTCTCGGCGAGTCGTCGGAGCTGCTGGCCGACCTCAAGAGCGGCCACCTGGACATAGTGATCTCCACCATCCAGCCCCGATGTCGTGGCGTGGACGGAATCCCGCTGACCGACGAGGAGTTCGCCCTCGTCGCCGCGCCCCAGGTCGCCGACGGTCTCCCCGCCGGAGCACTCGCGGTCGACGGACCGCGGGCGCTGGAGAAGGTTCCGCTGATCGCGTATGCGGAGACCGTGCCCCTCATCCGCCGGTACTGGCGGACCGTGTTCGAAACTCCTCCGCCCGAGCATCCGGCCGTGGTCGTACCGGATCTGCGGGCAGTCATCGCCGCCGTCGTCGCCGGCGCCGGTATCTCGGTGGTCCCGACCTATCTGTGCACCCGTGAACTCGCCTGCGGAGAACTGGTCACGCTGATCGAGCCCGAGCTGCCACCCATCAACACCTTCTATCTCGCGACCCGTTGCGGGTCGCTGTCCGACCCGCGCCTTGCCGGCCTGCACGATCTGCTGGTGGAGAAGGCGCGGGACTGGATGCCGTCGCAGGTGTAGAACCGGGGGAGGCGGCCCGGCCGCCTCCCCCGGGCGTCCTCATGAGCGCAGCCGCTTCTCGAACCAGTGGTTGCCGTAGACGTCGTCGTTGTAGGCCGCGATCTCCGAGTACCCGCACGCCCGGTACATCGCCTGCGCCTCGGTGAGCACGGCATGGGTGTCGAGGCGTACGACGGTCAACTGCCGTGCCGCCGCCTCCTGTTCGAGGGCCGCCAGCAGGCGGCGGGCCAGGCCGAGGCGGCGGGCGTCGGGGTGCACCCAGACATGGCGGATCTCGCCGACGCCGGGTTCCAGGCGGCGCAGCGCCCCGCAGCCCACCGGGCGTTCCTCCTCGTAGGCGACGAAGAAGGCGCCGGCGTCGCCGGACACCTCCTGGGGCCGTACGAGGGTGTCCTTGTCGTACCCCTCGGGAAAGCGCTTGTCGATGTCGGCCGCGTACGCGTCCAGGCAGGCGCGGGCGTCCGGGGCGGCACCGTCGACGAGGTCGACGGTGATCCCGGCGAGGCGCAGCAGCCGCTGAGCGGTGGCCATCGCCTCGGTCAGCTCGGCGCGCTGTGCCGCGCTGAGGCCTTCGAGCAGCGCGGCGGCGGCCGCGTTCGCCCGCCGGTTCTGCTCCTTGACCTCCACCCGCCCGGCCGCGGTCAGCTCGATCATCCGCAGCCGGTTGTCCCGCGGGTGCGCACTCAGCCGGACCATGCCCTGCGCCTCCAGGGCCTTGGCCATCCGGCTCAGATACCCGGCGTCCAGGCCGAGCCGGGTCCTGAGCTCACGCAGGGACGCGCCGTCCGCGCACTCGGAGATCTCGAACAGCAGCCGGGCCTCGCCCAGCGGGCGGTTCTGGCCGAGGTAGTGGTCGTCCAGTACGCCGATGCGGCGCGTGAAGTAACGGTTGAAGCGGCGGAAGGCCGTCAGGTGCTCCGTTGACACTGGCTCCATATTTCTTTGACTCTAGTCAAAGGACTTGTCGTGGTCCACGGTTCTGCCCGGGTCCACCGCTTCGGTCACCGCTTCGGTCACCGCTCCGGCCGCCGCGTCGGCGAGGCGCCGGCCGAGCGCGCCCGCCGCCTCCCGCAGCTCCCGCGGTCCGACGATGCGGAACGGCGCCCGGATCGCCGTGAGCTGCGCCGCGTACCAGTCCGGTTCGTCGGTGGTGGCGAGGAGGCGTGTGGTGCGGTCGTCGACCGGCTCGGGGCGGCCCAGGCTGCGGGGCAGCCACTCGGCGACGAGCGGGGCGGGCGCGTGGATCACGATCTCCACCTCGTAGGTCCAGCCCTCGGAGAGGTGCTCCTCGACCGTCTCTGCGGGGTTCAGACCGGCGGGCGGCCCGAAGGTGTCGGGGAGCTCCGTCACCGTGGCGACCCGGTCCACACGCAGGACGCGCCGCGCCTCGCGGGTGTGCGACCAGCAGAGCAGATACCAGCGGCCGTGGTGCACGACCACCGCCCACGGATCGACCTCCATGGTGCGCTCCCCGCGCGTTCCCAGCCGGTAGCCGAGCCGCAGACGGCGGTGCGCGGCGGCGGCCTGCACGAGGGTGGCCGTGGTGCCGGGGTCGGGGCGCGCGGTGCTGCCGGGGCCGCCCCGGGCGCTGACCCTGCGCACGGCCTCGGCCGGGTGGGCGACCGGTTCGGGAAGGGCGCGCAGGAGCTTGCCGAGCGCACTGCCCACCGGGCCGGACGGGTCCGCCGCGTCGTGATGGCCGTCCAGTACGGCCATGACCAGGCCGAGCGCCTCGGTCGGGCTGAACATCAGCGGCGGCAGGCGCAGGCCCCGGCCGATGCGGTAGCCGCCGTACGGGCCCCGGGTGGACTCCACCGGGATGCCGGCCTCGCGCAGGATGCCGACGTAACGGCGTGCCGCGCGCTCGGAGACGCCGAGCCGGTCGGCGAGGCGGTCGGCGGTGATGCCGGGGCTGCTCTGGAGCAGTTCGAGGAGCAGGAGGGCGCGGGCGGTGGGGCTGTCGGCGTGGCTCTCGGCGTGGCTCATCGTCTGCCCAGGTGCTGTGATTTCCCGAAGGTTCCGGAAGCGGATCGACCGGAATGGTTCCTAGTCTGCCCCTCATGACCTACGACAGCGAACAGCCGGTCCTCCTTGAGCCGCCCGTCGCCGGCACCGAGGCGGACACCCTGATCGGCTCCCTGGAGCGGCAGCGCCGGACCTTCGCCTGGAAGTGCGAGGGCCTGGACGCGGCGGGCCTGAGCGCGCGGCTCGGCCCCTCCGCCCTCACCCTGGGCGGGCTCCTCAAGCATCTGGCCCTCGTCGAGGACGAGTACTTCACCCGGCGCCTGCTCGGGGCCGAGCTGCCCCCGCCGTGGAACGCGGTCGACTGGGACGCCGACCCCGGCTGGGAGTGGCGGTCGGCCGCGGCGGACGAGCCGGAGCGGTTGTACGCACTGTGGCGGGAGGCCGTGGCCCGTTCGCGGAGGAACCTGCGGCAGGTGCTGTCCGAGGGAGGCGTGGACCAGCCGGTCCGCCACACCTGGCCCGACGGCCGGACGCCCAGCGTGCGGCGCATCCTGGCCGACCTCATCGAGGAGTACTCCCGCCACGTCGGCCAGGCCGACATGATCCGCGAGTCGGTCGACGGACGGGTGGGGGAGGACCCGCCGGCCGACTTCCCGGCACCTTGATGGTGTAGGGGAGTGGCTGCGCGTCGTCGATCGAACCGATTCCGCCCGGTTTGTTCGCGCGTTCAGTGACACAGCTGTTCAGTGACACAGCGCACTTTCGGCCCCTGATCGCGCATGCATCCGAAGGCGGGGGGCAGGCGCACCCGGTCCCGTGGGTGACACGTGTGTGACGCAGGGACTCTGAACAGGAACGGAAGGCAACACTCGATCATGGCGGAACGAACGGAACTCCAGGCGCGCAGCACCATCCACGCGGGAGGGGAATGGCGTGCGGCCGTCTCCGGAGCCACGCGCGAGATCCTCGACCCCGCGGACGCGACGCCCTTCGCCGTGGTCGCGGAGGGTGACGAGAAGGACACCGATCTGGCCGTGGCGGCCGCTCACCGCGCCTTCGACGGCGGTCAGGGGCAGTGGCCCCGTACGCCCGTCGCCGAGCGCGCGGCCCTGCTGCGGCGCGTCGCCGACCTGCTGGTGCGCGACCGCGAGAAGCTCGGCCTGCTGGAGAGCCGGGACGCCGGCAAGACCCTCGAAGAGGGCCGGGTCGACATCGACTGCGTCGCCGACGCCTTCCGCTACTTCGCCGACCTCGTCGCCGGCGAGGCCCCGGGCCGGGTCGTCGACGCGGGCTCGTCCGACATCCACAGCGTCGTCGTCCATGAGCCGGTCGGCGTGTGCGCGCTGATCACGCCCTGGAACTACCCCCTCCTCCAGGCCAGTTGGAAGATCGCGCCCGCGCTGGCCGCCGGGAACACCTTCGTGGTCAAGCCGAGCGAGATCACGCCGATGACGACCATCGCGCTCATCGAGCTGCTGGTCGAGGCGGGCCTCCCGGCCGGGGTCGCCAACATCGTCACCGGCCCTGGCCACTCGGTCGGCGCCCGGCTCGCCGAGCACCCCGACGTCGACCTCGTCTCCTTCACCGGTGGCCTGGTCAGCGGCACCAAGGTGGCCCAGGCCGCCGCCCCGACCGTCAAGAAGGTCGCCCTCGAACTCGGCGGCAAGAACCCCAACGTCGTCTTCGCCGACGCCTGCGCCACCGACGAGGCCTTCGACACCGCCGTCGACCAGGCCCTCAACGCCGCCTTCATCCACAGCGGCCAGGTCTGCTCGGCGGGCGCCCGCCTCATCGTCGAGGAGTCCGTCCGGGACCGCTTCGTGGCCGAACTCGCCCGCCGCGCCGAGAGGATCCGCCTCGGCCGGGGCACCGCCGACGGCGTCGAGTGCGGCCCGCTCGTCTCCGAGCAGCAGCGCGCGAAGGTCGAGGCGTACGTCGACTCCGCGCTCAAGGAGGGCGCGGTGCTGCGCTCCGGCGGCAAGCGGCCCGAGCCGTCCCCCGAGCGGCCGGAGAGCGGCTACTTCTACGAGCCGACCGTCCTCGACCACTGCCACCGCGAGATGAGGGTCGTACGGGAGGAGGTCTTCGGGCCGGTCCTCACCGTCGAGACCTTCCGCACGGAGGACGAGGCGGTCACCCTCGCCAACGACACCGAGTACGGCCTCGCGGGCGCGGTGTGGACCGCCGACGCGGGCCGGGCCCGGCGCGTCGCGGGCCGCCTGCGCCACGGCACCGTCTGGATCAACGACTTCCACCCCTACCTCCCGCAGGCGGAGTGGGGCGGCTTCGGCAAGAGCGGGGTGGGCCGCGAACTCGGCCCCGCCGGCCTCGCCGAGTACCGCGAGACCAAGCACGTCTACCAGAACCTCGCCCCGAAGCCCGTCCGCTGGTTCGCGGGCTGACCGCTCGGCCCCCGGCCGGTCCACCCCCCTTGACCGGTCCACCCCCTGACCGGCCCACCCCCTGACCGGTCCAGCCCCTTCGACCCGGTCCTGCCCCCTCCCCCCTCGGGGCAGGACCTCGCAAGACCCCTGGAGTACCCCCACCATGTCCCCCAACACCCCTGTATACGACTACGTCGTCATCGGCGGCGGCACGGCCGGCTCGGTCATCGCCGCCCGCCTCACCGAGAACCCCGACGTCACGGTCGCCGTGATCGAGGGCGGCCCCAGCGACGTCGGCCGGGACGACGTCCTCACCCTGCGCCGCTGGATGGGCCTGCTCGGCGGCGAGCTGGACTACGACTACCCGACCACCGAGCAGCCCCGCGGCAACTCCCACATCCGCCACAGCCGCGCCCGCGTCCTGGGCGGCTGCTCCTCCCACAACACCCTCATCTCCTTCAAGCCGCTGCCGTCCGACTGGGACGAGTGGGAGGAGGCCGGCGCCAAGGGCTGGGGCACGGTGCCGATGGAGGCCTACTACGCCCGGCTGAAGAACAACATCGTCCCGGTCGACGAGCAGGACCGGAACGCCATCGCCCGCGACTTCGTCGACGCGGCGCAGAGCGCGCTCGGCGTCCCGCGCGTCGAGGGCTTCAACAAGCAGCCCTTCCACGAGGGCGTCGGCTTCTTCGACCTCGCCTACCACCCCGAGACCAACAAGCGCTCGTCGGCGTCGGTGGCGTATCTGCACCCGATCATGGACGAGCGCGACAACCTCACGATCCTGCTGGAGACGTGGGCGTACAGGCTGGAGCTGAACGGCACCCGCGCCGAGGGCGTGCACGTGCGCACCAAGGACGGCGAGGAACTGCTCGTACGGGCCCGCAACGAGGTCGTGCTGTGCGCGGGGGCGGTCGACTCCCCGCGGCTGCTGCTGCACTCCGGCATCGGACCGAAGGCGGACCTGGAGGCGCTCGGCATACCCGTGGCGCTCGATCTGCCCGGCGTCGGCGAGAACCTGCTCGACCACCCCGAGTCGGTGATCGTCTGGGAGACCCACGGCCCGATCCCCGACAACTCCGCGATGGACTCCGACGCGGGCCTGTTCGTGCGCCGCGACCCCGAACACCAGGGCCCCGACCTGATGTTCCACTTCTACCAGATCCCGTTCACGGACAACCCGGAGCGCCTCGGCTACCAGCGGCCGGAGTTCGGCGTCTCGATGACCCCGAACATCCCCAAGCCGAAGAGCCGCGGCCGGCTCTACCTCACCAGCGCCGACCCGTCCGTGAAGCCCGCGCTCGACTTCCGCTACTTCACCGACGAGGACGACTACGACGGGCGGACGTTGGTCGACGGGATCAAGATCGCTCGCGAGATAGCGAAGACCGAACCGCTGGCCGGCTGGCTCAAGCGCGAGGTCTGCCCGGGCCCCGAGGTCACGGACGACGAGGAGCTCAGCGAGTACGCGCGCAAGGTCGCGCACACCGTGTACCACCCGGCCGGCACCTGCCGTATGGGCGCCGCCGACGACGAAATGGCGGTCGTGGACCCGCAGTTGCGGATCCGCGGCCTGGACGGCATTCGTATCGCGGACGCCTCCGTCTTCCCGACCATGACCGCCGTGAACCCGATGATCGGGGTGCTCATGGTCGGGGAGAAGGCGGCCGACCTGATGGGAGGTGACGCGTGATGACCACGACGACACAGAACACCACGCCCGAGACCCGTAAGCCCCCGACCGCGCCGGTCTTCTCCGTCGAAGGCCTGTGGAAGGTCTTCGGCCCGAAGGCGCACCGGGTCCCCGCCGACCCGGAGCTGACCGCGCTCGCGCCCGCCGAGCTGCGCAGCCGCACCGGCTGCACCGCGGCGGTCAGGGACGTCTCCTTCGACGTCCGCAAGGGCGAGGTCTTCGTCGTGATGGGCCTGTCCGGCTCCGGCAAGTCCACCCTGGTGCGCTGTCTGACCCGGCTGATCGAGCCGACGGCCGGCACCATCGCCATCGACGGCGAGGACGTCCGCGCCATGGACAAGTCCCGGCTGCGCGAACTGCGCCGCCACCGCGCCGCGATGGTCTTCCAGCACTTCGGCCTGCTGCCCCACCGCACGGTCCTCGACAACGTGGCGTACGGCCTGGAGATCCAGGGCGTCGGCAAGGCGGAGCGCCGCCAGCGGGCCGCCGAGGTAGTGGCCAAGGTCGGCCTGGAGGGCATGGAGCACCGCAGGCCGGGCCAGCTGTCCGGCGGTCAGCGCCAGCGCGTCGGCCTCGCGCGGGCGCTCGCGGTCGACCCCGAGGTGCTGCTCTTCGACGAGCCGTTCAGCGCGCTCGACCCGCTGATCCGGCGGGACATGCAGGAGGAGGTCGTCCGCCTGCACCGCGAGGAGGGCCGCACGATGGTCTTCATCACCCACGACCTCAACGAGGCCCTGAAGCTCGGCGACCGCATCGCCCTCATGCGCGACGGCGCCGTCGTCCAGCTGGGCACCCCGGAGGAGATCGTGGGCTCCCCGGCCGACGACTACGTCCGCGAGTTCGTCCGGGACGTCCCACGCGAGCAGGTCATGACCGTGCGCACGGCCATGCGGGCCGCGTCGGCGGGGGAACAGGGCAACGGCCCGGCGGTGGCGCCGGACGCCACGGTGTCCGAGGCGATCGAGGCGGTCGCGCGCGCGAAGGCTCCGGCGCGCGTGGTCGACGAGGGCCGGTGCGTCGGGGTGGTGGACTCCGAGGCACTGCTCGAGGTGGTGGCCGGGACCGCCAAGGAGACGGTCTGATGGCAACGATCACCGCACCGACTCCCCGTGGTCTGCCCGCGGTCCTGAGAAACCGGGCTGTCGCCAAGCTCGCTCTCCTGGTCCTCGCCGCCGCGATCCTCGTACCGCTGGCGAACGCCCGCTGGGCGAGCGGCAGCTGGCCGGCCGCGCTGACCGTCGACGTCTCCGAGCCGCTCACCACGGCCAGCACCTGGATCATCGACAACCGGGACAGCCACCCGCTGTTCCTCTACTTCTTCGGGCACATCAGCAACGCGGTCGTCGTCTGCGTACGCGCCGTGTACCTCGTGCTGCTCGCCGCCGGCTGGGCCGGCGTCACCGCCGCCGCAGCGCTCGTCGCCTGGCGGGTCACGGGCCTCAGGCTCGCCGCCGGCACCGGTGTGGCGTTCCTGGCGTGCGGGTTCCTCGGCATGTGGATCCCGACCATGCAGACCCTCGCGCTCATGGTCGTGGCGGTCCTCGCCTCGGTCGTGGTGGGCGCGCTGCTGGGTCTCGCCTCCGGGCTGTCCGACCGTATGGACCGGGCCCTGCGCCCGGTGCTGGACACCATGCAGGTGCTCCCGGCCTACGCCTACCTCCTGCCCGTCGTGCTGGTCTTCGGCATGGGCGTGCCCGCCGCCGTCCTGGCCACCGTCGTCTACGCCGCCCCGCCGATGGCCCGCCTCACCGCCCTCGGCCTGCGCGGCGCCGACAAGGAGGTGCTGGAGGCGGTCGAGTCGCTGGGCGCGACCGCGCGGCAGCGGCTGCTGACCGCCCGTATCCCGCTGGCCCGCAAGGAACTCCTGCTCGGCCTCAACCAGACGATCATGATGGCGCTGTCGATGGCGGTCATCGCGTCGGTCATCGGCGCCGGCGGCCTCGGTGACCGCGTCTACCAGGCGCTGGCCTCGGTCGACGTCGGCGCGGCGCTGACCGCGGGCATCCCGATCGTGCTGCTCGCCGTCGTACTGGACCGCGTGACCGGCGCCGCAGGGGAGCGGCTCGGTGACGAACCGCAGCCCAACGGCCGCGCGCGCTGGGTGTACGCGCTGACCGGCGCCGTGGCCGTGGCGGTGGCCGGGCGTCTGGCGGGCCGCCTCGACTGGCCCGACACCTGGACCCTGAACTTCGCCGGGCCGGTCAACCGTGCCGTCGACTGGATGACCGACCACCTCTACTCCGGCGTCCCCGTCATCGGCGGCACCGCCGACTGGGCCGCCCACTTCACCACCTGGATCCTCGACCCGCTGCGCGACGGCCTGCAGTGGCTGCCCTGGTGGTCGGTCCTGCTGATCGTCGCCACGCTCGCCTGGCTGATCGGCACCTGGCGCACCGCGCTGACCGCCGTGCTCGCCATGGCCGCGATCGGCGTCCTCGGCGTGTGGCAGCCGTCGCTCGACACTCTCTCCCAGGTCCTGGCGGCCGTCGCCGTCACCCTGGTCCTGGGCTTCGCGACCGGTGTCGCGGCGGCCCGCAGCGACCGGGTCGAGCGCTTGCTGCGCCCTGTCCTGGACGTCTTCCAGACGATGCCGCAGTTCGTGTACCTGATCCCGGTCGTCGCCCTGTTCGGCGTGGGCCGTGCCCCCGCGGCCGCCGCGGCCGTCGTCTACGCCCTGCCCGCCGTCGTCCGCATCACCACCCAGGGTCTGCGCCAGGTCGACCCGGCCGCCATGGAGTCGGCCCGCTCGCTCGGCGCGACCCCCGCCCAGCAGCTGCGCCAGGTCCAGCTTCCGCTCGCCCGCCGGGCGCTGCTGCTCGCCGTCAACCAGGGCGTGGTCCTCGTCCTCGCCGTCGTCATCATCGGCGGCCTGGTCGGTGGTGGCGCGCTCGGCTACGAGGTCGTCTTCGGCCTCGCGCAGGGCGACCTGGCGACCGGTCTGGTGGCCGGTGCCGCGATCGTCTGCCTGGGCCTGATGCTGGACCGGGTGACCCAGCCGACCGAGCGCCGCGCGAAGAAGGGAGCGTGACATGCGACTTCGTACGACTGCCGTAGTGGCCGCGGTGTCCTCGCTGGCGCTGCTCACCGGCTGCGGTGCCGCAGACATGACCAAGCAGACCTCGCCGTTCGCCAACGCCCAGGGCGCCAGGACCGTGACCCTGTCCGTGCAGTCCTGGGTGGGCGCCCAGGCCAACGTGGCCGTCGCCCAGTACCTGCTGGAGCACGAGCTCGGCTACCGCGTCGACACCGTCCAGATCGACGAGGTGCCCGCCTGGGACGCGCTCAGTCAGGGCCGGGTCGACGCGATCATGGAGGACTGGGGCCATCCGGAGGAGGAGCAGCGGTACATCAAGGACAAGAAGACGATCGTGAACGGCGGCGACCTCGGCGTCACCGGTCACATCGGCTGGTTCGTCCCGACGTACTTCGCCAAGGAGCACCCGGACGTCACCGACTGGAAGAACCTGAACAAGTACGCCGACCGGATGCGCACCGCCGAGAGCGGCGGCAAGGGCCAGCTGATGGACGGCTCGCCGTCCTACGTCACCAACGACAAGGCGCTGGTGAAGAACCTCGGCCTGGACTACCAGGTGGTGTTCGCCGGGTCGGAGGCCGCGCAGATCACGCAGATCAAACAGTTCGCCAAGGAGAAGAAGCCCTTCCTGACGTACTGGTACGAGCCCCAGTGGCTGTTCAAGAAGGTCCCGATGACCGAGGTGAAGCTGCCGGCGTACAAGGAGGGCTGCGACGCGGACCCGGAGAAGGTCGCCTGCGCCTATCCGCACACCCCGCTGCAGAAGTACCTCAACGCCGACTTCGCCAGGAACGGCGGTGACGCGGCGGCCCTGCTGAAGAAGTTCAAGTGGACGACCGAGGACCAGAACGAGGTCTCCCTGATGATCGCCGACCAGAAGCTGACGCCCGAGGAGGCGGCGAAGAAGTGGGTGGACAGCCACGAGTCCACGTGGAAGGCGTGGCTGTCCTGACGGATGGCGTGGCTGTCCTGGAGGACGGCGTGGCTGTCCTGAGCGTCACTTCGCGAGGCCGGCCGCGATGTCCCGCAGTGCCTGGGCGGCCCGGCGCTGGAGCCCCGGCCCGAACGTGATCCGGGTGGCCCCGAGTTCACCGAGTTCGGTGGGCGAGGGGCCGTCCCCGGTTATGGTGCCGTGCACGTTGATGGGCCCCTGGATACCGGACCGCAGCAGCGGCAGTATGTCGGTGGGGGCACCGATCGGGTACACGCAGTCGGCACCCGCGGCGACGTACAGCGCGGCCCGCTCGATGGCCCGTTCGGCGGCCTGCTTGGGCTCGGCGGCACCACGGACGAAGGTGTCGATGCGGGCGTTGACGAAGAGCCGGTTGGCGGCGGCGTGCCGTACCTCGGCGAGCCAGTCGGCGTGCTCGCGCGGGTCCTTGAGGACCCCGTCCGCGGAGTCCTCGAGGTTGCAGCCCACCGCGCCCGTCTCCAGCAGCCGCTCCACCAGCTCCGTCGGCGCCAGCCCGTACCCGCCCTCGATGTCCGCCGACACCGGCACGTCGACGGCGCGTACGATCCGCGCGACGGCCGCGAACATCTCCTCGGCCGGGGTCTGCCCGTCCTCGTAGCCGAGGGCGGCGGCGACCCCCGCACTCGGCGTGGCGAGCGCCGGGAACCCGGCCTCGGCGAAGACGCGGGCGCTGGCGGCGTCCCAGGGGCCGGGCAGGACGAGCGGGTCGCCGGGCGCCTGGCGCCGGTGCAGGGCACGGAAGGCCTCGACCTTGGTCACGGTGCGGGTCACGGTGTGTATCCCCCTGGTGGAATGCGCCGGGTGACCATCACCCGGTTCCAGTTGTTGATGGCGACGATCAGCCCGACGAGATGGGCGAGCCGGGCCTCGTCGAAGTGCGCGGCGGCACGCTCGTACACCTCGTCGGGCACGAAGCCGTCGGTGAGGACGGTGACCGCCTCGGTCAGCGCGAGCGCGGCCCGTTCCCGCTCGCTGAAGACGTCCTCGGCCTCCTCCCAGGCGGCCAGCAGGTCGAGCTGCCGCTCGCTCACGCCGTACTTCCTGGCGAGGGCGAGATGCATGTCCAGGCAGAACGCGCAGTGGTTGAGCTGCGAGGCCCGGATCACCACGAGCTCGGCGAGCGCGGGGTCGCCGAGGCCTTTCCTGGCCGTCGCGCTGAGCGTGGACATGGCCTGCCCGACCGCCTGCCCGACCGCCTGGTCGAGGAGCCGGGTGCGGACCGTCACCCGCGCTGTCCCGGCTGGTAGTGGCCCGGGGCCATGCGGAAGGTCACCCCGAACCGGTTCCACGCGTTGATCACCGCGATCGCGGAGACCAACTGGGCGAGTTCGGCCTCTTCGAAGTGCTTGGCGGCCTTCTCGTACACCTCGTCGGGCACGAACCCGTCCGTCAGGACGGTCACCGCCTCGGTCAGCTCCAGCGCCGCGAGCTCCTTCTCGGTGTAGAAGTGCCGCGACTCGTCCCAGGCGCTGAGCTGGACGATCCGCTCGACGCTCTCGCCCGTCGCGAGCGCGTCCTTGGTGTGCATGTCCACGCAGAAGGCGCAGTGGTTGATCTGCGAGGCACGGATCTTCACCAGCTCGTACAGCCTGTGGTCGAGGCCCTGCTTGGCGGCCGTGTCGAGACGGATCATCGCCTTGTAGACGTCGGGGGCGAGCTGGGCCCACTGCAGGCGGGCGGGGTGTTCGGGGGCGTACTCCACGGTCTTCGTCGCTGTCACTTCGGTGGTCGTCATGATCTCGACCCTAGGAGCGAAGCAGCCCAGGAGTATGGTCCACTTCCATGCCGAAACCTTGGGCCACTCTGGGGATCGACCTCCACCTGGAACCGACGGGCCCGGGCCTGCGCCGCGGCCTCACCGACGCCCTGCGCGAGGCGGTCCGCACCGGGCGCCTCGCCCCCGGCACCCGTCTGCCCTCCTCCCGCTCCCTCGCCGCCGACCTCGGGATCGCCCGCAACACGGTCGCCGAGGCCTACGCCGAACTGGTCGCCGAGGGCTGGCTCACCGCCCGCCAGGGCTCGGCCACCCGCGTGGCCGACCGCACGGTGAGCGCGCCGACGGGCGCCACCGCCCCACCCCGCGCCCCGGCCCCGTCCCGCCCCGAACGCCCCCGCCCCGCCTACGACCTGGTCCCCGGCACCCCCGACCTCGCCGCCTTCCCCCGCACCGAGTGGCTCAAGGCGGCCCGCCGCGCCTTCCTCGCCGCCCCGCACCG
Organism: Streptomyces curacoi; assembly: GCF_001513975.1. Lineage (GTDB taxonomy): Bacteria > Actinomycetota > Actinomycetes > Streptomycetales > Streptomycetaceae > Streptomyces > Streptomyces curacoi. Next base: position 350,294 of record NZ_KQ947988.1, on the reverse strand, counting down.
GGCCCTCGGCTACGGCGACCCGCGCGGTCGCCCGGAACTGCGCACCGCCCTCGCCGGCTACCTCTCCCGCGCGCGGGGGGTGCGCGCCGACCCCGAACACATCGTGGTGTGCGCGGGGTTCGTGCACGGTCTGCAACTGCTCGGCACGGTGCTGCGGGGGCGCGGGGTGCAGACCGTGGCGGTGGAGTCGTACGGCCTGGTGCCGCACTGGAAGCAGCTGACGGCGGCCGGCCCGGCCACGGTTCCCCTCCCCTTCGACGAACTCGGCACCGATCCCGGCGCGTTGACGCACGAGGGCGCGGTCCTCCTCACCCCCGCCCACCAGTTCCCCATGGGCGTGCCCCTGCACCGCGACCGCCGGGCGACGGTGGTCGACTGGGCGCGCCGCACCGGGGGACTGGTCCTGGAGGACGACTACGACGGTGAGTTCCGCTACGACCGCCAGCCCGTCGGGGCGCTCCAGGGCCTGGACCCCGGCCACGTCGTCTACCTGGGCACGGCCAGCAAGTCCCTCGCTCCCGGCCTGCGCCTGGCCTGGATGGTGCTGCCGCCGCCGCTGGTGGCGGAGGTGACGGCGGCGAAGGGCGGCGTGGACACCTGCGGCACCCCGGACCAGCTGACCCTGGCGGAGTTCCTCACGTCCGGCGCCTACGACCGCCATGTCCGCGCCGCCCGTCTGCGCTACCGGCGCCGCAGAGACGCCCTGGTGCGGGCGCTGGCCGACCACGCCCCGCACCTTCAGGTCACCGGCATCGCGGCCGGCCTGCATGCCGTTCTGCGCCTGCCTCCCGGCGCCGAGCAGTCGGTGGTCCAAGCCGCCACCTGGCAGGGGCTGGCCCTGCACGGCCTGACCTTCTACCGCCACGAGGCCGCCACCGTGGAGCCGCTGGACGCGCTGGTCGTCGGGTACGGCACCCCGCCGGACCACGCGTGGGCGGGGGCGTTGGAGGCGTTGTGCCGGGTGCTGCCGTGAACGGCGACGCACCGCGGCCGCTGCTCGCGGGGGGTGCCTGCGCCGGCTCGTTCACCGATCTCTAGGCTGTCCGCCGGACAACAACCGGATCCACGGACACCGGATCCACGGACACCGGATCCACGGACAAGCGCCAGATCATCGGGGGAGACACACATGGCGGAAACGCGACGTCGGCTGCGCTCCAGCACGGTCGTACTCGGCGGCATGGGCGTCATAGCGGCGGCCCTGACCTCCTGCGGCTCGGAACCCGACCGCCGCTGCGTCGACCGCGACAGCTACACCTACGAGGGCTACAAGGTCATCGCGGACAAGAACTGCAAGTCCGGCTCCGGTTCGAGCTCGTCGTACGCCAGGGGCGGCAAGAAGAGGTCCGGCGGCTCCGACGCCGCCTGGTACTACGACGCCGACGTCTCCAGCGGCCGCGCCGACTACGGCACCTTCAGCCGCAGCGAGGCCGTCGACCGGGGCGGCTTCGGCTGCTCAGGTTCGGGCAGCAGCGGCGGCTGAGCGCGGCATCGGCAGGACACGCACATGGAGCGCCGCACGATCGAGCCCCGTCCCGGCTGGCAGCAGACCGTCGAGGAGCAGGGGCTCATCTACCCCCTCACCCGCCACCCCGACAACTCCCTGCGCCCGTACTGGGACGAGAGCGCCTACTACGTCTTCTCCCTGGAGGAGGTCGAGGCGCTGGAGGAGGTCGTCGAGGAACTGCACGGCATGTGCCTGACGGCGGCCGAGCACATCGTCGCGGAGAACCGCTTCGCCGACCTCGGCATCACCGACCCGCGCGTCGCGGACGCCGTCGCCGAGGCCTGGCGCCGTCGCGCCGAACTCCCCTCCGTCTACGGCCGCTTCGACCTCCGCTACGACGGCACCGGCCCGGCGAAGCTCCTGGAGTACAACGCCGACACACCCACGTCCCTCGTCGAGGCCGCCTCACCGCAGTGGTTCTGGATGGAGGAACGCTTCCCCGGCGCCGACCAGTGGAACTCCCTCCACGAACGCCTCGTCGCCGCCTGGAAGAAGCAGTCCGCCCTGCTCCCGCCCGGCAACCCGCTCTACTTCGCGTACTCCTCCGCCGACGAGCTCGGCGAGGACATGATGACCGTCGCCTATCTGAAGGAGACCGCGGAGCAGGCGGGCCTGGACACCGGCTGGATCTCCATGGAGGAGATCGGCTGGGACCGCCTCTCGGGCCGCTTCGTCGACACCCAACTGCGCTTCATCCGCAGCTGCTTCAAGCTCTATCCGTGGGAGTGGCTCACCACCGACCGCTTCGCCGACCACGTCCTCGACACCCTCGACAACGGCGGCGGCACCGGCACGACGCTGTGGATCGAGCCCGCCTGGAAGATGCTCCTCAGCAACAAGGCCCTCCTCGCCGTCCTCTGGGAGCTTTACCCGGACCACCCGAACCTCCTTCCCGCCCACCTCGACGGGCCCCGGGAGCTGGCGGAGACGACGGGTTACGTCGCCAAGCCGCTGCTGGGCCGGGAGGGCGCGGGCGTGACCGTGCACGAGAAGGGCGCGGATCCCGTACTGCGCGACGAGCCCTGCTGCTACCAGCAGTTGGCCCCGCTGCCCGACTTCGACGGCAATCACGTCGTCCTCGGCGCGTGGGTCGTCGAGGACGAGTCGGCGGGCCTCGGCATCCGTGAGTCGTCCGGCCTGATCACGGACGAGTACGCACGCTTCCTGCCCCATGTGATCCTCTAGCCCCCCGGCCGCCCGCCTCGGGCCACGCATCTTGTCCTGAGCGCACCTCCCCGGACGCCCGTCCCCTCGAAATCCGCGTCGCGAGGCCGAAATCATCAGGCCGAAAACCATGTGTCCTGCCCGCCTCCTCCATCGATACGATACGTCTCGTCTCGCACGGCCAGTCAAAGGGAGCCTCATGGAACACTTCATCGACGCCGCACCCGGCATCCGCCTCTGGGCGGAAGACCACGGCGCCCCCGACGCACCCCCACTCCTGCTGATCATGGGCGCCCTGGCCCCCGGCCTCGGCTGGCCGGACGAACTCGTCGCCCTGCTCGCCGCCCAGCACCGGGTGATCCGCTACGACCACCGGGACACCGGCCGCTCCACCTGGGCCTACGACGAGCAGCCCTACCCCCTTACGGCCCTCGCCGACGACGCCCTCGCGGTCCTGGACGGACTCGGCGTCACGCGCGCCCATGTCGTCGGCATGTCGCTGGGCGGCATGCTCACCCAGCTCCTGATCGCCGACCACCCCGACCGCCTGCTGAGCGCGACCCTGATCGGCACCGGCGCCCTCAGCGACACCCCGTACGTCCACCCCGACGGCACACGCACCCCGTCGCAGGAACTGCCCGGCCCGGACCCCCAGGTCATGGAACTGTGGTCCCAGCCATGGACGGACCAGGGCCCGGAGGCGGAACTGGACCGGCGGACGGAACACTGGCGGGCCCTGGCCGGCGACCGACTCCCCTTCGACGCCGACTACTTCCGCGCCCTGGAGCGGAAGATCATCGCCCACACCGGCCACCACACACCCGGCGACGCCCACGCCCGCGCGGACACCTCGGGCATGCTCCGCACCGAACAACTCGCCCGCACCGAGGTCCCCACCCTCGTCGTCTCGGCCCCCGCCGAACCGGTCTACCCCCTCCCGCACGCCCACCACCTCACCCAGACCATCCGCGGCGCCCGCCTCGCCGAGATCCCCGGCATGGCCCACGCCCTCCCACCCGAGATCCACAAGGCGCTCGCCACCGAGATCCTCGACCACACGGCGCACCACTGAGGGCGAGCCGTCTCACACCCCGAGCACACCCCGCAGCTGGGCGAGCCCCCAGTCCAGATCCTCCTTTCCGATCACCAAGGGCGGCGCGATCCGGATCGTCGCCCCATGGGCGTCCTTCACCAGCACACCCCGGTCCATCAGCTTCTCGGACACCTCCCGCCCCGTGCCGAGCGCCCGTGCGATGTCCACCCCCGCCCACAGTCCGCGCCCCCGCACCGCCGTCACCCGACCCGTCCCGGCCAACGCCCCCAGCTCCCGGTGCAGATGCGCGCCGAGCTCCGCCGCCCGTGCCTGGAACTCGCCCGTCCGCAGCATCGCGATCACCTCCAGCGCCACCGCACAGGCCAGCGGATTCCCGCCGAACGTCGACCCGTGCTCCCCCGGCCGGAACACCCCGAGCACATCGGCCGACGACACCACCGCCGACACCGGCACGACCCCGCCCCCGAGCGCCTTCCCGAGCACATACACATCCGGCACCACCCCCTCGTGCTCGCACGCGAAGGTACGACCCGTCCGCCCCAGCCCCGACTGGATCTCGTCCGCCACGAACAGCACGTTCCGCTCCCGCGTCAGCTCCCGCACCGCCGGCAGATAACCGGCCGGCGGAACGAGGACCCCCGCCTCGCCCTGGATCGGCTCCAGCAGCACGGCGACCGTGTTCTCCGTCAGCGCCTCCCGCATCGCCGTCAGATCCCCGTACGGCACGATCTCGAAGCCCGGCGTGTACGGCCCGAAGTCCGCCCGCGCCTCCGGGTCGGTGGAGAAGCTGATGATCGTCGTCGTACGCCCGTGGAAGTTGTTCGTGGCGACCACGATCTTCGCCATCTCCGCCGGCACGCCCTTGACCCGGTACCCCCACTTCCGGGCGGTCTTCACCGCCGTCTCCACCGCCTCCGCCCCCGTGTTCATCGGCAGCACCATCTCCATCCCGCACAGCTCGGCGAGCTGCTCGCAGAACGCCGCGAACCGGTCGTGATGAAACGCCCGCGACGTCAGCGTCACCCGCTCCAGCTGCGCCTTCGCCGCCTCCACGATCCGCCGGTTGCCGTGCCCGAAGTTGAGCGCCGAATACCCGGCCAGCAGATCCAGATAGCGGCGCCCCTCCACATCCGTCATCCAGGCACCGTCCGCCGTCGCCACCACGACCGGCAGCGGGTGGTAGGTGTGGGCACTGTGCGCGTCGATCGCGGAGATCAGGGAATCGGTGGTGCTCGACGTACTCACGGGGCTCTCCGTTTCCGCCACCACGAGGGCTCGTGTTCCGGCCGGCACGAGGCTCGTGGCCACTGTCCATTTCTGGCCGTACGAGTGCTTTTCGGCCCCTTCTTATCGTTGCTCGCATGGTGGACGCGGGACCATGGTGCGTCGGCGCGCCCGGTAGGCTGATCGACGGGCCGTGACTGGCGCGCTGGGATGGGACCGACCATCGGGGAGCGGCCCACTGGACCCTGTCGTCCAGCACCGAGTGCCGTGCGCCTGGGCCGTACCGTGAACGCTGCACACGACGTCCGGAGGTCCCCATGTCAGCCGAGCCCCTCTCCACCGAGTCCACCGCCTTCCGCTCCGCCCTCGACGTGATCCGCGCCGTCGAGCCGCGCGTGGCCGACGCCATCGGCCAGGAGGTCGCCGACCAGCGCGAGATGCTCAAACTGATCGCCTCCGAGAACTACGCCTCCCCGGCCACCCTCCTGGCGATGGGCAACTGGTTCAGCGACAAGTACGCCGAGGGCACCGTCGGCCGCCGCTTCTACGCCGGCTGCCGCAACGTCGACACCGTCGAGTCCCTCGCCGCCGAGCACGCCCGCGAGCTCTTCGGCGCCCGCCACGCCTACGTCCAGCCGCACTCCGGCATCGACGCCAACCTCGTCGCCTTCTGGGCCGTCCTCGCCGACCGCGTCGAGGCGCCCTTCCTGGAGAAGACCGGCGTCCGCCAGGTCAACGACCTCACCGAGGCCGACTGGGCCGAACTCCGCCAGGCCTTCGGCAACCAGCGCATGCTCGGCATGTCCCTGGACGCCGGCGGCCACCTCACCCACGGCTTCCGCCCGAATATCTCCGGCAAGATGTTCGACCAGCGCTCCTACGGCACCGACCCGGCCACCGGCCTCATCGACTACGACGCCCTGCGCGCCCAGGCCCGCGAGTTCAAGCCGCTCATCATCGTCGCCGGCTACTCCGCCTACCCCCGTCTCGTGAACTTCCGGATCATGCGCGAGATCGCCGACGAGGTCGGCGCCACGCTCATGGTCGACATGGCCCACTTCGCGGGTCTCGTCGCCGGCAAGGTCCTCACCGGCGACTTCGACCCGGTCCCGCACGCCCAGATCGTCACCACCACCACCCACAAGTCGCTGCGCGGCCCGCGCGGCGGCATGGTCCTGTGCGACAACTCCCTCAAGGACCAGGTCGACCGCGGCTGCCCGATGGTCCTCGGCGGCCCGCTCCCGCACGTCATGGCCGCCAAGGCCGTCGCCCTGGCCGAGGCCCGCCAGGAGTCCTTCCGCGACTACGCCCAGCGCATCGTCGACAACTCCCGGGCGCTGGCCGAGGGCCTGATGCGGCGGGGCGCGACCCTGGTGACCGGCGGCACGGACAACCACCTGAACCTGATCGACGTCGCCTCCTCCTACGGCCTCACCGGCCGCCAGGCCGAGGCCGCGCTTCTCGACTCCGGCATCGTGACCAACCGCAACGCGATCCCGGCCGACCCCAACGGCGCCTGGTACACCTCCGGCATCCGCATCGGCACCCCCGCCCTGACCACGCGTGGCCTGGGCACCGCCGAGATGGACGAGGTCGCCGCCCTGATCGACCGCGTCCTCACCACCACCGAGCCCGGCACCACCAGCAAGGGCGCCCCGTCCAAGGCCCAGCACATTCTGGACCCGAAGATCGCCGACGAGATCTCCCACCGCGCCACCGACCTCGTGGCCGGCTTCCCGCTCTACCCGGAGGTCGACCTGGGCTGACGGCCCGACCGGTCTCCCCGGCCGGGACTCACCGGCCGGATCCCCGCTAGGCGTCCAGCCGAGCGGGAGGCCCGGGATCCGCAGTTCGATCAGCTGTTGTCGTGACTCCTCCCGCGGCGGTCCGGTCACTCGCCGGGCCGCCGCTGCGAGTGCCGGCACCGTCCACCGGTGTCTGTCACACGTCCAGCAGTTCCTGCCGCGGTCCGCTCTCACGGCGGCGCAGCCTCGCCGGTATCCGTGACACGAACGGCCGCAGCACCAGCGCCAGCACCGCCCCGGCCGCCGCGCCAGGCAGTGCCCACCATCCGCCGGCCCCGTCGTCCGCCCGTGCCGCCGAGGCGCCGACCGCCGGGGTCACCGGGGCCGCCGTGTCGGACGAGGTGCCGCCCGTCCGGGCCGGGGCCGGAGCGGGGGCCATCTCTGAGGAGCGCTCACTCGGGGCGCCCATGACGCCCAGCTCCTTCAGCAGCTGCCGCAGCTGGGTGGGCTTCTGGGCCTGGTGCCAGAGGCCGTCGAAGGATCCGGTCGGCTTTGTCGTGGTGTGTATCCAGATGTGCCGACTGCTGGTCGCCAGGTACACATAGTCGACCCGCCAGGGATCCACATCGTGGATCAGCCAGGTGACATTGACCCGGCGGGCAGCCTCCAGCGTGGCCTCCGGGGGCTTGGTGCGCGTCCCCTCGCCCCCGCCGAGGGGGCCCAGCAGCCGCTGCAGCTCCTCGTACTCCTTGTCGCTGTAGTGCAGCGACGCTGTTTCCTCGCTCCCCGGCGACACCACGAGCGCGCTCGTCGGCCCTCCGGCCGGGGCGGGCGAGGCTCCCCACACGACAAGAGCCAGGCTCGCCGCCAGCGTCCCCGTCCACGCGGTCAGTCCACGCACCCTGTCCTTCCACCGGCGCATTTCGAACCCCCGAAGCAACTGATCCGTGCGGCCCGTCCGCGGGCCGCCTGTCACTTCTGGTACACCGCCCGGCCCGCCGGGGTTCCCACTCCGCGCGCCCTATTTCGAGGAGGTACGCGCGCCCTATTTCGAGGAGGTACGCGCCCTACTTCGAGGAGGTACGTGGGCCTATTTCGAGGAGGTCGTCGAAGGGCCGGCCGCCCGGCCCGCGATCGACTCCGCGATCTCCACCGCGCGCTTCTTCGCCGCAACGCCCTCCAGCCGGAGCGTGACCACGCCGTGGCCGCCCGAAGAGGTCCACAGCAGGGTCGGCCCCGCGGTGCGCTTCTGCCAGGTGTAGGTGCCGCCGTGCGGGTCCACCAGCGGAAAGCTCAGCAGGTGCGGCCGGGGGAACCACAGGGCCGGGTCCGGCACTCCGTCACCCGGCGTGTCACCGATCGCGGGCAGCAACACCGGCTGCTCGCGGACCCCCTTGATGAAGCTGGGGTCCAGGCGCGCCCGGAACTCGTCCAGCCGGATCGTGCCCCCTGGCTCACGCCAGCACAGGCTCACCAGGAACCGGTCCCGCGGCAGCGCGCTCACCGTGACCGCGTCCGGCGCCCCCAGCGCCTCGGGCAGCACCGGCGCGAACCCGGCCCGCCGCTCGGCCTCGGCCAGCGAAACGGACCGCCCGCAGCCGGGCACCTCGGCGCCCGGTGAGGGCACCGCCGACGGGTCGTACCGCACCTCGACCCCGGCGAAGCCGAACCAGTCGATGACCGCCGCCCGCACCGGGGGCGTGAGCACGAGCACCGTCAGCAGGCCGCACAGCGCCGCGGTCAGCGAGCGCCACCGCGCCCGTGTCCAGCGCCGCACCGCTCGCAGCCGCTCGGCAGCCCCCGGCGGCTCGGCGACCGGAGCAGGCAGCTGCTGGGCGAGTATCTGCCCCAGCACACGCTCGACCATCGTCTCCGCGCCCTCCGCCGCACCCGGCCCGTCCAGCGAGCGGCCCAGCACCCGCAGCTCCTCGGGCAGCCGAGCCGGGTCGCCGCGACGGCCGCGCTCACCGCCACCGCCACCGCCGCCGAGTCGCCGACCAGGACCGTCGGCGCTTTCGTCCCGCCCGGCGCCGCCCCGCTCGTACGCACGCCGGCCGTCACCCTCGTACGCCCTTCGGCCCTCGCCGTCGTACCGCTCACGTCCGTCGCTCATGCTCATCACCCCCTTCCCGAGGCTGGAAATCCGGCAGCAACCGGCCCAGCTTCCGCAGCGCGCGGTTGAGCCGGGATTTCACCGTGCCCCGGGGCCAGCCCAGGGCCTGGGCCGTCTCGGACTCGTCCATTTCCAGGAGATAGCGGTAGGTGACGACCAGGCGGTGCTCCTCGCTCAGCTTGCCCAGGGCGGCCTGGAGCGCGGCCCGGCGCTCTATCTCCAGCGCGGCCACCGCCGGGTCCGCCGATTCCGGTATCAGCGGCTCCGCCTCCACGAGCGCCGCCTCGCGCCCGGCGAGCGTGCGCTGGCGGGCAGCTGTGCGCACTGTGTTCCTCGTCTCATTGGCGACGATCGCCAGCAGCCATGGCTTGAAAGCCGCGCCGTCCTTGAACCGGCCCAGCGAGCAGTACGCCTTGACGAAGGCCTGCTGCACCACGTCCTCCGCGTCCGCCCCCGCCCCGAGCGCGGCGGCCGCCCTGAGTGCGATGCCCGTGTGAGCCCGCACCAGCTGCGCGTACGCCTCCGGCTCCCCGGCGCGTACGCGTGCGATCACCGCGGCCTCATCGACGATGCGGCCCCCCTCCCGCGTCCTCACACCTTTGTTACACCGCCGGGGACGGATCGGTTCCCATCTGTTCCCGACCAGTTCCGGAGCGGCCTTCGGAACCTGAGAGAATGGTGAGCATGGCCTCTGATCGACCCCGCGTGCTCTCCGGAATCCAGCCCACCGCAGGCTCGTTCCACCTCGGCAACTACCTCGGCGCCGTCCGCCAGTGGGTGGCTCTGCAGGAGACCCACGACGCGTTCTACATGGTCGTCGACCTGCACGCGATCACGGTCCCGCAGGACCCGAAGGAGCTGCGGGCCAACACCCGCCTGGCCGCCGCCCAGCTGCTGGCCGCCGGACTCGACCCCGAGCGCTGCACGCTCTTCGTCCAGAGCCACGTCCCCGAGCACGCCCAGCTCGCCTGGGTCATGAACTGCCTCACCGGCTTCGGCGAGGCCTCCCGCATGACGCAGTTCAAGGACAAGTCCGCCAAGCAGGGCGCGGACCGGGCCTCCGTCGGCCTGTTCACGTACCCGATCCTGCAGGTCGCGGACATCCTGCTGTACCAGGCCAACGAGGTCCCGGTCGGCGAGGACCAGCGCCAGCACATCGAGCTCACCCGCGATCTCGCCGAGCGCTTCAACGGCCGCTTCGGCCAGACCTTCACCGTTCCGAAGCCGTACATCCTGAAGGAGACGGCGAAGATCTACGACCTGCAGGACCCGTCGATCAAGATGAGCAAGTCGGCGTCCACGCCGAAGGGCCTCATCAACCTGCTCGACGAGCCCAAGGCCACCGCCAAGAAGGTCAAGAGCGCGGTCACCGACACCGAGACCGTCATCCGCTACGACGCCGAGAACAAGCCGGGCGTCAGCAACCTGCTCACCATCTACTCGACCCTCACGGGGGCGGGAATCGCCGAACTGGAGCAGAAGTACGACGGCAAGGGCTACGGTGCGCTCAAGACGGACCTAGCCGAGGTCATGGTCGAGTTCGTGACGCCCTTCCGGGAGCGCACCCAGCAGTATCTGGACGACCCGGAGACGCTGGACTCGATCCTGGCCAAGGGCGCGGAGAAGGCGCGCGCCGTCGCCGCGGAGACGCTCTCCCAGGCGTACGACAAGGTGGGATTCCTGCCCGCCAAGCACTGAGCCCGCACCACGGCAGGCGGCCGGAACACTGCTGTACCACCGCACAGCGCTGCACATCACTACGGTTGCGCCTGCCCGCGGCACAGCCGTAGCCGTACAGTCGATAGCCGAGTGGCCGCATCCGTGGCCACTCACGCTCACCGACGGGGCATGAGTGACAACAGGACGAGCTCCTCGCGACCGACGAGCTCACCGACGGACGACAGGAGATGACGTGGGGACCGTAACGATCGGCGTGTCGATCGCGGTCCCGGAGCCTCACGGCAGCCTGCTCCAGGAGCGGCGCGCGGGCTTCGGCGACGCCGCGGCTCACGGCATCCCCACGCATGTCACGCTGCTGCCGCCGACGGAGGTCGACGCCTCGCTGCTGCCCGCGATCGAGGCGCATCTCGCCGAGGTCGCGGCCGCCGGCCGCCCCTTCCCGATGCGGCTGTCCGGTACCGGCACCTTCCGGCCCCTCTCGCCGGTGGTCTTCGTCCAGGTCGTCGAGGGCGCCGAGGCCTGCACCTGGCTGCAGAAGCAGGTCCGCGACGCCTCCGGGCCCGTCGCGCGCGAGCTGCAGTTCCCGTACCACCCGCATGTCACGGTCGCCCACGGCATCGACGACCAGGCGATGGACCGCGCCTTCGAGGAGCTCGCCGACTACGAGGCCCACTGGTCCTGCACCGGCTTCGCCCTCTACGAACAGGGCGCCGACGGCGTGTGGCGCAAGCTGCGGGACTTCGCTTTCGGGGGCGCGGTGGTGCCGCCGCAGGCGGGCCATGCGGAGCGCGGGTCGATTCCCGCGAATTAGCTCCGCCGGCAGGCCGCGACGCGGTGGGTGCCGCGACGGGCGGCTGCCGTGTCGGTTGGGTGCCCCGGCGGGTGAGGGCCGTGTCGGTTGGGTGCCGCGACGGGTGAGGGCCGTGTCGGTTGGGTGCCGCGATGTGTCGTCGATCGTCTGCGGCGCCGTTGTGGCCGGTCGCGCTCGCGCGCCGAGCCGCGTATGGATACAGCCCCGCCCGTCTCCAGGGGCGCCGCCGAACCGAGACCTACAGCGGCAGCCGGCGGAACAGTCCCCTCGGCACATGCCGCAGGGCCGACATCACGACCCTGAGCGTGCCCGGCACCCACACCGTCTCCGAGCGTCGCCGCAGGCCCAGCTCGATCGCCGTCGCGACCGCCTCCGGGGTGGTCGCGAGAGGTGCTTCCGCCAGGTCCGCGGTCATCTTCGACCGTACGAATCCGGGGCGTACGACCATGACGTGGACGCCGGTGCCGTGCATGGCGTCGCCCAGGCCCTGGGTGAAGGCGTCGAGGCCGGCCTTGCTGGAGCCGTAGATGAAGTTGGCCCGCCGGGCCCGCTCGCCGGCGACGGAGGAGAGGACGACGAGCGAGCCGTGGCCCTGGGTCTGCAGGGCGCGTGCGCTGACCAGGCTCGCCGACACGGCACCCGTGTAGTTGGTCTGGGCGACCCGCACCGCGTTCAGCGGCTCCCGCTCGTCGCGTGCCTGGTCGCCGAGGATTCCGAAGGCGAGCAGCACCATGTCGACGTCGCCCTCCGCGAAGACCTTGCCGAGCACCGTCTCGTGGGACTCGGGGTCGAGGGCGTCGAAGGCCACGGTGTGCACGTCCGCGCCCAGGTCGCGCAGCTCGGCCGCGGACTGCTCCAGGGCGGGGGAAGGGCGGCCCGCCAGCCACACCGTGCGGGTACGGCGCGCGATGAGGCGGCGTGCGGTGGCCAGCGCGATCTCGGACGTACCGCCGAGGACGAGCAGGGACTGGGGGATGCCGAAGGCGTCCTTCACGACAGCTCCTAGAGATCCGAGTGATCCGATGCCGGGTTGGTGCCGGGGTGATGGCGGGCGGGATGCCGGGTTGATGGCGGGCGGGATGCCGGGTTGATAGCGGGCGTGATGCCGGGGTGATGGCGGGCGTGATGTCGGCGTGATGGCGGGGGCTACAGGCCGAGGCGGCGGGCCAGGTCGGACACGAACACGCCGCGCGGGTCCACCTTCGCGCGCAGTGCGCGGAAGTCGTCCAGGCGCGGATACATCGTGGCGAGCAGCTCGGGCCGCAGCCTGGAGTCCTTGGCGAGGTAGACGCGCCCGCCCGCCGCGGCGACGTCCTCGTCCAACTCGTCGAGGAGGGCGCCGAGGCCGGGCAGCCCGGCCGGGATGTCCAGGGCCAGCGTCCAGCCGGGCAGGGGGAACGAGAGCCAGCCGGGGTCGGCGTCCCCGAAGCGCTTGAGGACGGCCAGGAAGGACGGGCAGCGCTGTTCCGAGAGGCGGTGCACGATCCGGCGCAGCGTGTCCTCCTGGCCGCGTCCGACGACGAACTGGTACTGCACGAAGCCGCTCCGGCCGTAGATCCGGTTCCAGTGGGGCACGCCGTCCAGGGGGTGGAAGAAGGTGGCCAGTTTCTGCAGTTCGCCGGTACGCGCGCGTGGCGCCCTGCGGTACCAGAGCTCGTTGAACCAGCCCACGGTACGGCGGCTCAGCAGCCCTTCCGGGAGGAAGGAGGGGGCGGCGGGCAGCCGGGAGGGGCGGAAGCCGAGTGGGTCTCTGCGCGCGCGCGTGCCTTCGCGCAGCGCCGCCAGGGGCGCGTGGTCGCCGCGCGTGAGCACCGCGCGTCCCATCGCCGCGCCGCGCGCCAGCAGGTCGATCCAGGCGACCGAGTAGCGGTAGTGGTCGTCGGTTGCGACGAGACGCGCCATCAGGTCGTCGAGGTCCCGCGCGCGTTCCGTGTCGACGGACATCAAGGAGGTCTCGACCGGCTGGAGCTGGACCGTCGCCGTGAGGATCACGCCGGTCAGACCCATGCCGCCGGTGGTCGCGTCGAACAGGGGCGTGCCTCGGCGGACGGTGTGGATCGCGCCGTCGGCGGTGAGGAGCTCCAGCGAGAGGACGTGGCGGGAGAACGAGCCCGAGACGTGGTGGTTCTTGCCGTGGATGTCGGCACCGATCGCGCCGCCGACCGTCACATAGCGGGTGCCGGGCGTCACGGGCACGAACCAGCCGAGCGGCAGCAGAACCTCCATCAGCCGGTGCAGGGAGACACCCGCGTCGCACAACACGGTGCCGCCGTCGGCGTCGATCGCGTGGATACGGTCCAGGCCGGTCATGTCGAGCACCGCGCCCCCGGCGTTCTGGGCCGCGTCCCCGTACGCCCGCCCCAGGCCCCTCGGGATGCCCCCGCGGGCCCCGCAGTCCCGGACGGCGGCCACGGCCTCCTCGTAGCTCCGTGGGCGGATCAGACGGGCGGCAGTGGGGGCGGTGCGGCCCCATCCTGTGACGGAGACGGTGTCGGCAGGCATGTCGGCGACCGTATCGCCCATTTATGAGCGATTAGTTCTGAAACATTCCTTGCCTCCCCGAAATGGGTGATTAATGGGATGTCGCTCAATATTGCCGTAATTCTGGCGGCGTTGGCGTGAACAGTGAGTCCACATGGATCACCTCGACGACATGGACCACCGAAGCCTTCGGGGCCTGGACCGCCGAATCCTTTCAGCGCTCCACGTCCGCGGCCGTGACCCACGTGTCGCCGTGGCCGCGCGGGCCCTCTCCCGGGTGGGCGAACACGGCGCGCTGTGGCTGGCGGCGGGTCTCGCGGGGGCCGCCGTGGACGGTGCGCGACGCGGCGCCTGGCTGCGCGGCACGGCGCTCACCGCGGGTGCGCACCTCGTCAGCATGGGGGTGAAAAGGGTGGTGCGCCGCCCGCGCCCGGCGCATGTCGAGCCCCTCGTGCGCACCATTGGCCGGCACTCCTTTCCCAGCTCCCACGCGACCTCCGCGGCGGCCGCCGCCGTCGCCTACGGCGCGCTCGGCGCGTACGCGATCCCGCCGCTCGCTGCCGCGATGTGCGTGTCGCGGCTGGTCGTCGGCGTGCACTACCCCTCGGACGTGGCGGCGGGCGCGGTACTGGGGGCGCTCACGGCGTGCCTCGGGGCGGGCTGGATGAGGAGAGGGCACGCCGATGACTGAGACCGCGCCCCTCACGAGCGCGGCGCACACCAGGCAGGCCGCGCTCCATGAGCAGCGCACGCCCCCGCGAGGGGCCGCGCCGCCCCCTCGCCCACGCGGCCCCCGCACGCTCTTGAAGGGCCTCGTCAAGACCGCGCGCCCCAAGCAGTGGGTCAAGAACATCCTGGTCATCGCCGCTCCGGCCGCCGCCGGCCGGCTCTTCTCGGCCCACGCCCTGACCCAACTCGCGGTCGTCTTCACCCTCTTCACCGCCTGTGCCGCCGCCGTCTACCTGATCAACGACGCCCGCGACGCCGAAGCGGACCGCGCCCACCCCACCAAGCGGCACCGCCCGGTCGCCGCCGGACAGGTCCCCGTGCCCGTCGCATACGCCGTCGGAGGCGCCCTGGCCGTCCTCGCACCGGCCGCCGCGGCCTGGCTGACCTCACCGGCCGTCGCGGCGCTGCTCGCTGCGTACATCGGCATGCAACTGGCGTACTGCGTCAGCCTCAAGCACGTCCTGGTCGTCGACCTCGTCGTCGTCACGACGGGGTTCCTGATGCGGGCGATGGTCGGCGGGCTCGCGCTCGGCATCCCGCTCTCGCGCTGGTTCCTGATCACGACCGGGTTCGGGGCGCTGTTCATGGTGTCGGCCAAGCGCTACTCCGAGGCCGTGCAGATGGCCGGGAAAGCGGGCGCCACGCGCGCGTTGCTCACCGAGTACACCACCGGCTATCTGCGCTTCGTCTGGCAGTTGGCGGCCGGGGTCGCCGTCCTCGGCTACTGCCTGTGGGCGTTGGAGGAGGGCGGTGTCCCGCACACCAGCGTGCTGCCCTGGCGCCAGCTGTCCGTGGTCGCCTTCATCCTCGCGATCCTGCGGTACGCCGTCTTCGCCGACCGCGGCACGGCGGGCGAACCCGAGGAAGTCGTCCTGCGCGACCGCGCGCTGGCCCTCATCGGGGTGGTGTGGCTGGCGATGTACGGGTTGGCGGTGGCCAATTGGTAGGCACGCGCGCGTGGAGCGACGGAGATGAGCCGACAGGTGCGCGCAATCGGCGGGGCGGACGCGGGGCGACTGGGAGGTGGTTGGGGGTGGGGGGACGTGGAGCGGTGGGCACGTGTGCGGGGGTGGGTGAGGGCGGATCGGTGGGCGCGCAGGCGTGGGTGAGCGCAGGCCCCACACCCGGCCGACGTCAACCCCGGCCCCCGAGAGCCACCCGCCGTGAACTGCTCGGCTTCGCCGCCGTCGGTCTCCTCGCCTACGCCGTCGACCTCGCCCTCTTCACCTGCCTCCGCGGCCCCGCCGCCCTCGACCCCCTCACGGCCAAGGCGCTCTCCTTCGTCGCCGGGTGCTCGGTCGCCTACGCCGGGAACGCCCTCGGCACCTACCGTCACACCCGCCCGCGGGGCCTGCGCCCCTGTGCCGTCTTCTTCGCGGTGAACATCGCCGGAGCGGTCGTACAGCTCCTGTGTCTCACCGTGAGCCACTACGGCCTCGGCCTCACCTCCCAGCGCGCGGACACTGTTTCCGGTGCGGTAATCGGGATGGCGCTGGCTACGGTCCTGCGGTTCTGGGGCACTCGGACATTGGTCTTCCGCGTGGAGGGCAGAGTCGGATCATGGACTGGCTGAAGAAACTCCCGGTAGTCGGGCCGCTGTTCACCCGGCTGGCGACCACGCACGCGTGGCGTTCGTACGAGCGCATGGACCGCGTGAAGTGGACACGGCTGGCCGCCGCGATGACGTTCACCAGCTTCATCGCGCTCTTCCCGCTGCTGACCCTGTCCGCCGCGGTGGCCGCCGCGACGCTCAGCGAGAAGCAGCAGGCCACGCTGGAGGGCAAGATCGCCGACCAGGTGCCCGGCATCTCCGAGCAGCTCGACATCGACACCCTGGTCCAGAACGCCGGCACCGTCAGTCTCATCGCCGGCGCCGTGCTGCTGTTCACCGGCATCAGCTGGGTCGGCTCCATGCGCGAGTGCCTGCGCGCGGTGTGGGAGCTGCCCGACGACGAGGAGAACCCGGTCCTGCGCAAGGCCAAGGACGCGGGCGTCCTGGTGGGCCTGGGCGGCGCGGTGCTGGTGACGATCGTGGCCTCCACGATCGCCAGCGCCATGGTCGGCTGGATCACCCGGCAGATCGGCATCGACGAGGGCGGCCTGGGCGGGGCGCTGCTGTACATCGCCGCGTTCGCCGTCGCCGTACTCGCCGACTTCCTGGTGCTGCTGTACGTCCTGACCCTGCTGCCCGGCGTC
Source organism: Streptomyces curacoi (assembly GCF_001513975.1). GTDB lineage: Bacteria > Actinomycetota > Actinomycetes > Streptomycetales > Streptomycetaceae > Streptomyces > Streptomyces curacoi. Next base: position 333,590 of record NZ_KQ947988.1, on the reverse strand, counting down.
GAACCGCCGCGCCGCCGTCTGATGGTGGCCGCACTCATCGGCGCGATCGGGTTCGAACTGCTGAAGCTGCTGCTGAGCGGTTATATGCAGGGCGTGGCCACGAGGAGCACGTACGGCGCCTTCGGCGTGCCCGTCGCCCTGCTGCTGTGGATCAACTTCACCGCGAAGCTGGTGGTGTTCTGCGCCGCCTGGACGGCGACGCAGAGCAAGGAGGTCGAACTCGCCGACGCCCCCGAGGACTCGGACGGGCAGGAGGACACCGGCGAGTCCGAAGCCTCGGACGGGTCCGAAGGCACACACGAGTCCCAAGGCCCAGGCACGTCCCAAGTCCCAGGCAGGTCCCAAGTCCCAGGCACGTCCCAAGTCCCAGGCACGTCCCAAGGCCCAGGCAAGTCCCAAGGCCCAGACGGGCCCGACCACCCCGGCGGGCCCGCCAAGCCCGGGCTCAGGGGCGGTTCCGACGGCGCACCAGGTCGGGCAGCGGCCACCGGCGGTTGATCAGGAACGCGCCCGCCGCGAGCAGCACCAGCAGCCCGCCGGTGATGCCGAGCGCGACGCCGATGCCGCTCGACCCGGTCGCGGCCGAGGCACCCACCGCCGGCTTCGCGGACTCCCCGGAGTTCCCGGCGCCACCGGCTTCCCCGGAGTCGTTCGCACCCGGCTGGGCGCCGGGCTGCGCGGCGTTCTTCGGCGGCACCAGCTCACCCACCGGCTGCACCTTGCCGGCCGCCTGGAAGCCCCAGTCGAAGAGCCTCGCGGTCTCCTTGTAGACCTCGTTGTGCTCGTTCTTCTCCGGGTTCATGACGGTGACGAGCAGCACCTTGCCGTTGCGCTCGGCGACCCCGGTGAAGGTGGCGCCCGCGTTCGTCGTGTTGCCGTTCTTGACGCCCGCGATGCCCTGGTAGACGGGGATGTCGCTGTCCCCGGCCAGCAGCCGGTTGGTGTTCTGGATCTCGAAGGACTCGCGGACCTGCTTGCCCTTCTTGTTCTTCTTCGTCTCGCCCGGGAACTTGGCGGTGACGGTCGAGCAGTACTCGCGGAAGTCCTTCTTCTGGAGCCCGGAGCGGGCGATCAGCGTCAGGTCGTACGCCGACGAGACCTGGCCCGGAGCGTCGTAACCGTCGGGGGAGACGGCGTGCGTGTCGAGGGCCTGCAGCTCCTCGGCGTGCTCGTTCATCTCCTCGACGGTGTTCTTGATCCCGCCGTTCATCTTCGACAGGACGTGCACCGCGTCGTTGCCCGAGCGCAGGAAGACCCCGAGCCACAGGTCGTGGACGGTGTACGTCTCGCCCTCCTTGATCCCGACCAGGCTGGAGCCGGCCCCGACGTCCGCCAGGTCGGAGGGGACGACCTTGTGCTCGGTGGTCCTCGGGAACCTCGGCAGCACCGTGTCGGCGAACAGCATCTTCATGGTGCTCGCCGGCGCCAGCCGCCAGTGCGCGTTGTGCGCGGCGAGCACATCGCCGGACTCGGCGTCGGCGACGATCCAGGAGCGGGCGCTCAGGTCCTTGGGCAGGACGGGGACGCCGCTCGCGAGGTCGACCTGGGTGCCGGGTTGTCCCAGCCGCTCGCCGCCCACGGTCGACATGTTCGCCGGGGGAGTGGCCGAGGGGCTCGTACTCGGTGACGGCTTGGGAGCCGCGTGGGAGACGGGCGCGGTCAGCGCCAGGGACGACAGGACGGCGGAAGCGACCAGCAGGGATCGCCTGACGGTCTTCTTGGGTGCGGGCACGACCGAGAACGTACATGCCCTTCCCATGGAAGTCCCGCTTCCGACCCCACCCCGCTCGGGGAACCGGGCACGTGACGGTGATACTGAAGCCATGAAGCTCAGCCGCCCCGTCTCCTGGTTCCTGCTCGCCTTCGGGGTGTGGAGCTGGGTCATCTGGGTCACTTTCGTCAAAAACCTGATCAAGGACAGCAGCGGGCTCGCGTTCGAGGACGGTCACCCGACGGCGTACTTCTGGGTGCACCTGCTGCTCGCCGTCGTCTCCTTCGTATTGGGGACGGTCATCGGGGTCATTGGGTTGCGCGGAGTGCGCGCACTGCGCCGGACGTCATAGGAACTCGACCGGAGCCCGGGACGTTCACCCAGCACGCAACGGAAAGGGAACGTCGGCGTGGTCATCGTCTTCGCACTCGTCGCACTGCTCGTGCTGTCCGCCCTGGTGGCGGGCAACTGGCTGGTGTGGCGCCGACTGTTCCGCGACACGACCCGCGGTCCCGGATTCGTGCGCCGCGCGGGCGCGGTGGTGATCGCCGGCGGATGGGCACTGACGGTCGCGGCCTTCGTCGCCGAACGCGCGGGCGCGCCCTTCCCGCTCCAGCAGGTCCTGGCCTGGCCGGGCTTCCTGTGGCTGGCCCTGTCGATATACCTGCTGCTGGGTGTGCTGGCGGGTGAAGTCGTACGACCCCTGCTGCGGCGGTGGGTCGAGCGGCGTGCGCGCGCCGAGGAAGCCGTCCCCGAGCCGGAGCTGCTGCCGGTGGGAGTGACGGCGGCCATGTCACCCGCCGCCGAGCCGGCCGCCCCCCAGACCGCGCCGCCCGCCTCCGGCCCGGCCCCGGCCCCGGTGCCCGTGACGGGCCTGGACCCGGCGCCTACGACCGGCCAGGGCCCCGCATTCACGACAGCCCTGTCCCCCTCGCCCCAGACCGGCTCGGCCCCGTCGTTCACGCCCGCCCCTGCCCCTGGACCTGCGCCTACCCCTACCCCCGCCCCGGACTCCGCCGACCCGTCACGCCCTCTGGCCACCCCCACCCGCCGCCTCTTCGTCTCCCGGGTCATCGCCGGCGCCGCCGCCGCGGCCGCCGTGGGAACCGTCGGCTACGGCACCTACGGCGTTCTGCGCGGCCCGCAGGTGAAGCGGGTCACCGTCCCCCTGGCCAAGCTCCCGCGCGCGGCGCACGGTTACCGGATCGCGGTGGTCAGCGACGTCCACCTGGGTCCCGTCCTGGGCCGGGGCTTCGCCCAGAAGGTCGTCGACACGATCAACGGCACCCAGCCCGACCTCATCGCGGTGGTCGGCGACCTGGTGGACGGCAGCGTGAAGGACCTCGGCCCGGCGGCGGCTCCGCTCGCCCAGCTGAGAGCACGGCACGGAAGCTTCTTCGTCACCGGCAACCACGAGTACTTCTCGGGAGCCGAGCAGTGGGTCGAGGAAGTACGCCGCCTGGGCCTGCGCCCCTTGGAGAACGGCCGCACCGAACTGCCCCACTTCGACCTGGCCGGTGTCAACGACGTCGCGGGGGAGAGCGAGGGCCAGGGCCCCGACTTCGCCAAGGCCCTCGGCGACCGGGACAGAGCACGCGCGTGCGTGCTCCTCGCCCACCAGCCGGTCCAGATCCACGACGCCGTCGACCACGGTGTCGACCTCCAGCTCTCCGGCCACACCCACGGCGGCCAGCTCTGGCCCGGCAACCTCGTCGCGGAGTTGGCCAACCCGACCCTGGCCGGCCTGGAGCGGTACGGCGACACCCAGCTGTACGTCAGCCGGGGCGCGGGCGCCTGGGGCCCGCCGACACGCGTGGGCGCCCCGTCGGACATCACGGTGATCGAGCTGGCGTCCCGTCAGGCTTGAGGCGCCGGACCCGCCGGTCGCCGCGTCCCGCGCCGCCTGTGTACGGCCTGTGAAACCTGCCGGAAACACCCGTAGGTAAGTTCTTTCCCATGTCGTCAGAATCCTCTTCCCCCTGATGAAACAGGTGTGATTAGGTGTGCGCGCCACTTAGGGGAGTGGCGCAAAATCACTGCTTCACGCGGGGCCCCGTCGAGGGCCGGGGAGAGGGCACACCCATGCGTTCGGTTCGCATGCGGATTCTCGCGACGCTGCTCGTGCTGGCGGCCGTGGGAGTGGGCGGCTGGCAACTGCTGCCGTCGCAGGACGACGAGAACAGGACCATCGCGGTCGGCACGACGGACGCCGTTACGTCGCTCGACCCGGCCGGCGCCTACGACGCGGGCTCCTGGGCGCTGTTCAACAACGTTTTCCAGTCACTGCTGACCTTCGAGCCGGGCGGTGTCACACCCGTGCCGGACGCGGCCCGAAGCTGCGCCTTCGTAGGGTCGGGTCTGAGCACCTATCGCTGTGAACTGCGCGAGGGGCTCACCTTCCCGAGCGGGCGGGCGATGACCGCGCAGGACGTCAAGTACTCCTTCGACCGGGTCAAGCGGATCAAGTCGGACGTCGGCCCGTCCGCCCTCCTGGACACCCTCGCCTCGGTGAGCGCGAGCGGACGTACCGTCACCTTCCATCTGTCGTCGCCCGACGCCACGTTCCCGCTGAAGGTGGCCACCGGGGCGGGCGCCATCGTCGACCGCGACAGGTACCCGGCCGCCGCTCTGCGCACCGACAACGCTGTCGACGGCACAGGCCCGTACACCCTGACCGCGTACACGAAGGGCAAGAAGGCCGTCCTCGCGCCCAACACGCACTACAAGGGCGCCCTGAAGGACACCGGGAGCCCGGTCGAACTGCGCTACTACGCCGACGCGGACGCCCTCGACGACGCCTGGAAGGCAAAGCGGGTCGACGTCGCCACCCGCACCCTGCCGCCGCAGGTCCTGGCCGCCCTGAACGCCGCCGATCCGGGCCAGCGTGTCTCGGAGGCCGACAGCTCCGAGATCCGCAACCTCTACTTCAACACGCGCGCGGGTTCGCCGCTGCACGACGTCCGGGTCCGGCAGGCCATGGCCTGGCTGATCGACCGCGAGCGGCTGGCGGCCACCGTCTACAAGGGGACCGTCGACCCGCTGTTCTCGCTGATCCCGACCGGCATCACCGGCCACACGACGTCGTTCTTCGACGCGTATCCCAAGCTGAACCCCGCCAAGGCGCGCGTCCTGCTCTCCGAGGCCGGTGTGAGCCTGCCCGTCCGCTTCACCTACGGCTACGCCACCGGCCGCGGCGCCGCCGCCGAGGAGGCCGCGGAGATCAAGCGGCAACTGGAGGCGAGCGGCCTGTTCAAGGTGACGGTCAAGGGCTACGAGTGGACCGACTTCCAAAAGCGCTGGGCGAGCGGCAAGCTCGACGCGTACGCCGTCGGCTGGGTCGCCGACTTCCCCGACCCGGACACCTATGGCGGCCCGCTCGTCGGCGCCGACGGCACCATGAACACCGGGTACCGCAACAAGACCGTCGACCGGCTGATCGCATCCAGCCAGCAGTACGCCGACCGCAGCGAAGCCACACGGGACTTCCGGTCGCTGCAGGAGGCCGTCGCCCACGATGTCCCGGTCATCCCGCTGTGGCAGGCCAAGGAGTACGTGGTCACCAGTGAGGACGTCGGCGGTGGCCAGTATCTGGCCGACGGCACCGGTGTGTTCCGGCTCTGGCGCCTCAACTGGATCTGACGCGATCTCGCGGCCTTGACAGTTCCCCCGCTGATGCCGGGGACCCACTCGGCACTGCACCATGTGACGGAGGTGTGGGCGGGGTGAGGAGCAGACGTGTTGAGACGCAACGCCTTCCGGCTGCCCCGGCACCCGGCGTCCGTCGGTCTCGCCCGGCGCCGGGTCCGGGACCACCTGGCCGACTGGGGGCACACGCCACGGGACCCGGCGCTGGAGGACGCGGTGCTGCTCGTCTCCGAGCTGGCCACCAACGTCGTACGCCACGGCCCTCTCGTGGAGCGCGAGTTCGAGGTCGCCGTGACCGCGCTCGCCGACGGCTCCTGCCTGATCGAGGTGTCGGACGAGGGGCAACTCGAGCCGCGACTGCGCATGGTGGGGAACTTCGAGGAGGCCGGCCGCGGCCTGCACCTCGTGGAGAACCTGGCCGCGGCGTGGGGGGTGTGGGGCCGGGGACGACACGGGAAGACGGTGTGGGCGCTGATCCTCGTCGACGCCGGCGCCGACGAGCGGGACGCGGCCCCGCGTGGAGGCGCCGTCGACTGACCGCCGCCACGAGCTCTCAGGGCCGCTCGTCCGGGGCGGGCGCCCCCTTCTCGACGCCCTTCTTCTTGTCCGCCTTCCCCTTCACCTTCTCCTCCTCCTTCACCTTCTCCTCCTCCTTGGCCTTCTCCTCCTCCTTGGCCTTCGCCTCCTCCTTGGCCTTCTCCTTCTCCTTCGCCGGATCCGGCATCACCTTCGTCATCCCCGGCAGGAAGTCCGTGAACAGCTCGTGCACCTCGCGCACGAGCGGCCGCAGCACCCGGAACCGAGCCAGTGCGACGCCCCGCGCGGTCAGCCGGGCACCCCGCTCGGCGAGCCGGTAACTGCGCTCGCGGCCCTCGGTCCGGTCGAAGATCCAGTACAGGACGAGCCCCATCTGGGAGAGCCACATCAACTCGGGCAGGACGTCCCGGAGCTCCTCGGGCACCTTGGTCTTCGTGGCGCCCGCCAGTACCTGCCGATGGACGCTGATGGCCTCCACGCGCGCGTGCTCCGACTCCGGGGAGAAGGGGCTGAGCGGGCTGTCGGGATCGGCGGCGTTCTTGAAGAACTGCACCGCGAACTCGTGGTACGGCGTGGCGATGTCCAGCCATGCCTTCAACACGCCCGCGAGCCGCGCCTCCAGGTCGGTCTCCCGGGCCAGGACCGCCCGGACCGCCACCTGGTGCTCGGCGGCGATCCGGTCGTAGAAGCCCTGGATCAGGTGTTCCTTGCCCTCGAAGTAGTAGTACGCGTTGCCGACGGAGACCCCGGCCTCCTGGGCGATCGCCCGCATCGTCGTCTTGTCGTAGCCGCGCTCCTGGAACAGCCGCATGGCGGTCTCCAGGATCAGCGCACGGGTCTGCTCGGACTTGCTGGGCGCGTCGCCCTGTTCAGGGCTGTCGTTCTTCGAGGGCACGGAACGAGAGCCTAACGAGTGCCGTTTCGGCCCACTGTCAGGAGGCCTGTGCCGTCTGGTAGAGGTTCTGGGCGTCGGCGCCGAAGTACGGGCCGTACATCCGGTTCGGCAGGAAGTTGTACTTGAAGCTGTTCACCGAGGACAGCAGCCCGGTTCCCGTGGACTCGTTGAACTTGGTGAACCACGGGCCGCCGCTGGAGCCGCCGGTCATGTTGCAGTTCATGCCGTGGTCGTTGGAGAGCAGGAAGTCCCGGCTGGTGTTGCCGCTGCAGTAGATGAACTTCTCGCCGTCGTAGGGCGAGGCGGCCGGGAAGCCGAAGGAGTACATGGGCAGGTTGTAGCCGGTGTTGAAGGCCAGTCCCTGACCGCCGACGACGTCCGTCAGCCGCTTGCCGTCCAGCGGGGCCATGACCGCCGCGCCGATGTCGTAGTTGATGTCCTCGCTCGCGGTCCACTGCGGGGTGGACAGGGTCTTCGACGCGGTCCAGCGGCCGTAGGGGGCCTGCCCGTCGTGGTAGCCCGGCACGAACACGAAGTTGGTGTGCCAGGCGCCCTCCAGCTTCACGCAGTGGCCCGCCGTGATCACGGTGCTCTTGTTGGCGCTGGTGACGGCGTTGCCGGAGCAGGACGCCGTACGTCCCTGGTAGGTGAAGAACACCCGTCCCGCGGTGGACACGACCGCACCGCCGCCGGTCCACTGTCCGCCGCTGTTGGGGAAGGCCAGCAGGCCGATGTCGGCGGCGGCCTTGCCGAGGGCCTTGGCCGGGGCGCTGGGCGCGATCGTGGTCGCCCGGCCCTTGAGGGGTGCGGAGCCGCCGTCGATGTGGCCGTTGACGTCGATGAGGTCGAGCGGGGTCGCCGCCCGCATCCGTTCCGGGGTCCAGAAGTCACGGGCCTGCTTCTGCGCGTCCGCCGAGACGGAGCTGACGCCGGCTGGGGTGTCGGGCCTCGGCGCGGCGCCCGCGGGTGTGGCCAGGGCGCCGGCGGTGAGCAGCGCGGTGACGCCGACGAGGGTGCCGAGGAGGGGGCGGGGTATGCGGGTGACGCGGGGTGTGCCTCTCACGCGTACTCCTTCTGCTTCTGCGATGTGGGGACCGGGCGACCGGACGGGCCGCCCGGCTGACAGGCAGTCGGTGCGAGTGCGGAGTGGAGAACCGGGAGGCAGCGTGCCAACCCCAGCGCCGTTTTGGAAGAGCGCATGCCAAAACAGAGTGCGGGCGCCCTTTCTCGGCGCCGGGCTCACTGCGTGACGGGGGCGCCGCCGGCGCAGCCCGGTGGGTCGTACGTCCAGCCCCAACTCGGGTCGTACGACCACCCGTCGGCGCGCCGGTAGACCCGCCCGCCCCACTGCGCGTCGCTCTGCCGCGCCGCACCCCACTGAGCCTCACCCGACCGCGCCGCACCCCACTGCGCCTCACCCGACCGCGCCGCACCCCACTGCATCTCGCGCCACTTGGCGGCGGCGAGCACGGCCCCCCTGGCGAGCCGGGCCCCTGACGGTGTGCTGAGGCGATGCGCGAGCGGCCGGTGCTCGCGCAGGGCCCACAGGGTGACGATCCAGGCGGCGGCGCCCCGGTAGACCTGCCCGGCGTCGCCGACGACGGTGATCTCGCCGAGCGTGGCGCCGTGGTCGAGGCCGGGGTGGCGCCGGCGGGCCTCGTCGGACCCGGCCGGCACCAGCTCCAGCGGCACCAACTGCGGCTGGCGTACGAGCCAGTCGCGCAGGTACGTGCACAGGGAGCACTCACCGTCGTAGAGGACGGTCAGTCGGCGGACGGGGGCGCCGGTCACCGGTTCACGCCCCGGCCGACGGAGTGACCCAGCCCTGCGGCGCGACCGGCGGCACCTGCTCCCGCTCCAGCACGCCACGCCGCCGGATCTTGTTGAGCACGTAGACGTTGCCCAGGTGCATCACGCCGAGCACCAGCAGCACCACGCCCAGCTTGGTGGACAGGGCCTCGAAGATGCCGCGGGTGTCGACGACGGTCTCGTCGTCGCTCAGGTACAGGGCGACGAAGCCGAGGTTGACGAGGTAGAAGCCGACCACCAGAAGGTGGTTCACGGCGTCGGCGAGCTTCTCGTTCCCGCGCAGGACGTCGGCGAGGAAGATCCGGCCGTTGCGGCTGAGTGTGCGGGCCACCCAGATGGTGAGGGCGATGCTGACGACGAGGTAGATGACGTAGGCGATGACCGTGCGGTCCATGGCGCCTCCCCCTTCTTGAACGCGTTCAAAACGTTGCCAGGGAAGACTGTAGACCTGCCTTTGAACGTGTTCAACTCAAGGGGGTGAGGGCTGCGTCACGTCCGTTCAGGAGTCCCGTCCCGCCCGTGCGGGGAGTGTCGTCAGGGCCTGCGCCCGAGTTCCGGCCGCTTGGAGTAGTCCGTGAACCCGATGACGTTCCCCCAGGGATCGGAGATCTCGACGGTCCAGCCGGTGACCACGGGGGCGGGCTCGTCGATCAGCGCGATGCCCGCGTCGCCCAACGCCCGCGCAGCCGCCCGCGCATCCGGCACCTCCAGCCACACGCGCGGGGAGGGCCACGGCGGCGGCCGGTGCCCCAGTGCCTCCTCCTGCCGCAGCAGGATCCCCGGGGTCTCGCCCCCGACCTTCAGCAGCGCGATCCCGGCCTCGTCGAGCCGGAATCCCACCGTGAACCCGGCCTGTTCGTAGAACCCGACGGCCTCGCCGATGTCGCCGACCGGCAGCAGCACGTTGTCGAACCCGAGCAGCTCGTACGACTCGTCATCTGACATACCGTCAGGGTAAGGGGATGATCGGTCAGAACCCGTGATTGTCAGTGGCGGCTCGTACTGTGGTCGGCAGGGTCAGGCCTCGCAGCCCCCCCACGCGACGCCGCTCAGCGCGATGTCGTCCAGGCGGATGTCGTACGACGACGGCGTGGGGTCGGCCTGGTAGAGCTGCCGGCCCAGCTTCAGCTTGTCGAAGGTCGGGAAGAGGAAGGAGTCGGAGGCGAGGTGGAACTCCACGCACTGCCACGCGCCGGCCGTCGCCGGCGCCGAGGTCTTCCAGGACGTCCAGTCGCCCGTGGGGCCGAGGTCGGAGCCGGCGCCCCAGAAGTCGCCCCGGTCGGTGGGGGCGTACTGGCCGCCCAGAGGGCGGACGAGCGTGGGCGAGTCCGAGCCGGACGCCTCGGCGATCGTCCAGTGCGCCCAGTCGGAGGCGCTGGGGAACGCGTCGACACGCAGACGCAGGCGGGCCCAGAAGCTGTTGCCGGGGGCGGTCAGCTAGGGGAAGACGAGGAAGGCCCGGCCGTTGCCCTGGGTGCGGATGCGCAGTTCGCGGCCGTGTCCCGTGCCGCTGGGGGCGACGGTCAGGGTGCCGTCTGAGGCGTCGGTGATCCAGCCCCTGCCTTCGGTGACCGGGCCGAGGGGGAGATGGTTGAAGTTCTCCCGTGCGAGAACCGGGGAGAGTGTTGCTGAGGCGGTGGGGGATGCCTGACCAGCGCGGAGGCCGCGGCCAGGAGCACGGCGGCTTTCCTCAGGAGTGACATGGGGACAGCTTGGTGACCAATGGACCTATGAGCCACAGCAGTTGGAGGAGAGAGGGCTGGTTTGTCGTCCAACTTTGGCCTGATCGGGCCGTTGCGGCTCAGCCGTTCGTGTGAGGCTCGCCGGCCTTGAGGAGCTCGGCCACGTCCAGGGCGACCTTGCCGCCGACGGATTCAGGGAGTGTGACCAGTTCGCCGGCGGTGTGGATGTGATGGGTGGCGTAGCTGTCCCGGACCGGGTCCGTCAGGACGTGAAGGCGCTGATGCCGACGGTCGATGATGACGTAGACGGGGATCTTGGCCTTGGCGTAGGAGACGACCTTGGCCCGCAAGTCCGTCTTCCAGTTGCTGGAGGTGACCTCCATGACGAGCCGGAAGCAGGCCGGGTCGTAGCAACTGTTCTCCACGAGGTGATCGCGATAGTCGTCGTCGACCACCGACAGGTCGGGGATCACATAGTCCTCAGGCCCGGTCGGCGGCCAGAGACCGATACCCGGCAGCGGCCGCACCAGGCCGAGCTGTAGGAAGGGGGCCGCGAAGAGCATCAGGGCCCCGGAGTGTGGGCCGTCCCGTGCTGGACTCAAGAGAAGCTGTCCTCCGATGATCTCGACGCGGCGGCCCGGAAGACGCTCCATGATGAGGTTCGCCTCCGCGATCAACGGACGGTCGGCGTGCGGCCGCTCGACAGCTGCTGCGGACATCAGGTGCCTCCCGTGGGCTGGCGTCGAGAGCATCATCGTAGGACGGACCATGCCTGCCCGTCCTTCGCAGCCACGTTCACCCGATGGTGTGGCATATGCCCGAGGGCCCCGCCTCCACCGGAGACGGGGCCCTCACGGACGTACGGCAACCGACCTCAGTACCGGCGCGTGATCAGCGCCTTCTTCACCTCGGCGATCGCCTTCGTGACCTCGATACCGCGCGGGCAGGCGTCCGTGCAGTTGAAGGTCGTGCGGCAGCGCCAGACGCCGTCCTTGTCGTTGAGGATCTCCAGGCGCTGCTCGCCGGCCTCGTCACGCGAGTCGAAGATGAAGCGGTGCGCGTTGACGATGGCCGCCGGGCCGAAGTACTGGCCGTCGTTCCAGAAGACCGGGCAGGAGGACGTGCAGGCGGCGCAGAGGATGCACTTCGTGGTGTCGTCGAAGCGCTCGCGGTCCTCGGCCGACTGAAGCCGCTCGCGCGTGGGCTCGTTCGTGTCCTTCGTGATGAGGAAGGGCATGACGTCCCGGTACGCCTGGAAGAACGGCTCCATGTCCACGACCAGGTCCTTCAGGACCGTCAGGCCCTTGATGGGCTCGACCGTGATCGGCTTCTCGGGGTTGATGTCCTTGATGAGGGTCTTGCAGGCAAGACGGTTCTTGCCGTTGATCCTCATCGCGTCCGAGCCGCAGATGCCGTGGGCGCAGGAGCGGCGGAAGGTCAGCGTGCCGTCCAGGTCCCACTTGATCTTGTGGAGGCCGTCGAGGACGCGCTCCTTCGGGTCGATCTCCAGCTGGAAGTCTTCCCAGGTCGCCTCGGCCGAGACCTCCGGGTTGAAGCGGCGGACCCGGAAGGTGACCGTGATGTACGGGGACGCGGCGGACTCCGCCTCCACCTTGTCCATAACGGGGGTAGCCATCAGTACTTACGCTCCATCGGCTGGTAGCGGGTCTGGACGACCGGCTTGTAGTCGAGACGGACGGTTTCGGTTCCGTCGGCGCCGACCTCGCGGTACGCCATGGTGTGGCGCATGAAGTTGACGTCGTCGCGGTTCGGGTAGTCCTCGCGGTAGTGACCGCCGCGGGACTCCTTGCGGGCCAGCGCGGAGACCGCCATGACCTCGGCCAGGTCGAGCAGGTTGCCGAGCTCGATGGCCTCCAGCAGGTCGGTGTTGAACCGCTTGCCCTTGTCCTGGATCGCGACGTTCCTGTAGCGCTCGCGGAGCTCCGCGATCTTCTCCACCGCCGTCTTGATCGTCTGCTCGGTGCGGAACACCATGACGTTCGCGTCCATGGTCTCCTGCAGCTCCTTGCGGAGCGTCGCCACCCGCTCGGTGCCGGTGGAGGAGCGCAGCTGCTCCACCTGGTCGATCACGAACTGCGCCGGGTTCTCCGGCAGCTCGACGAAGTCCGCCGTCTGGGAGTACTCGGCCGCGGCGATGCCGGCCCGCTTGCCGAAGACGTTGATGTCCAGCAGCGAGTTGGTGCCGAGGCGGTTGGCGCCGTGCACGGACACGCAGGCGACCTCGCCGGCCGCGTACAGACCGGGGACGACCGTGGTGTTGTCCGCGAGGACCTCACCCTCGACGTTCGTCGGGATGCCGCCCATCGCGTAGTGGGCCGTCGGCTGGATCGGGATCGGGTCCGTGTACGGCTCGATACCGAGGTACGTACGGGCGAACTCGGTGATGTCCGGGAGCTTGGCGTCCAGCTGCTCCGGCGGGAGGTGGGTCAGGTCCAGGTAGACGTGGTCGCCCTCGGGACCGCAGCCGCGGCCCTCGCGGATCTCCGTGTAGATGGAGCGGGAGACGACGTCACGGGAGGCGAGGTCCTTCATGACCGGCGCGTACTTCTCCATGAAGCGCTCGCCGTCCTTGTTGCGCAGGATGCCGCCCTCACCGCGCGCACCCTCGGTCAGGAGGATGCCCATGCGCCAGATGCCGGTCGGGTGGAACTGGAAGAACTCCATGTCCTCCAGCGGGATGCCCCGCCGGTAGACCGCAGCCTGGCCGTCACCGGTCAGCGTGTGCGCGTTCGACGTCACCTTGAAGAACTTGCCGCAGCCGCCGGAGGCGTAGATCACGGCCTTCGCCTGGAAGACGTGGATCTCACCGGTCGCCAGCTCGTAGGCGACGACACCGGCGGACTTCTTGACGCCGTTCTCCTCGGTGATCAGCTGGTCCAGGACGTAGAACTCGTTGAAGAACTCCACGCCGTGCTTGACGCAGTTCTGGTACAGCGTCTGCAGGATCATGTGGCCGGTGCGGTCGGCCGCGTAGCAGGACCGGCGGACCGGGGCCTCACCGTGGTTACGGGAGTGACCGCCGAAGCGGCGCTGGTCGATCGTGCCGTTCGGCGTGCGGTTGAACGGCAGGCCCATCTTCTCCAGGTCGAGGACGGAGTCGATGGCCTCCTTCGCCAGGATCTCGGCGGCGTCCTGGTCGACCAGGTAGTCACCGCCCTTGACCGTGTCGAAGGTGTGCCACTCCCAGTTGTCCTCCTCCACGTTGGCCAGCGCGGCGGCCATACCGCCCTGCGCGGCGCCCGTGTGGGAGCGGGTGGGGTAGAGCTTGGTCAGCACGGCGGTGCGGCTGCGCTTCGTCGACTCGATGGCGGCGCGCATACCGGCGCCACCGGCGCCGACGATGACGGTGTCGTACTTGTGGATCTTCATGAGTGGTTGCCTCAGCCCCGTGCCTAGCGGATGTTCGGGTCGAAGGTGAAGATCACCAGCGTGCCCAGCAGGATGGTGAACACCGTGGCGGTGTAGAGCAGGCCCTTCAGCCACAGCCGGGTGTTCGCGCGCTCCGCGTAGTCGTTGATGACCGTGCGCAGGCCGTTGGCGCCGTGCAGCATCGCCAGCCACAGCATCAGCAGGTCCCAGATCTGCCAGAAGGGGGACGCCCAGCGGCCGGCCACGAAGGCGAAGCCGATCTTGGACACGCCGCCGTCCAGGACGAGCTGGATCAGCAGGTGGCCGATGACCAGGACGACCAGCACGATGCCGGACAGGCGCATGAACAGCCAGGCGGCCATCTCGAAGTTGCCCCGGGTGGGCTTCGGGGTCTTCTTGGTGCGCTTGCGCGGGGCCTCGATGTAGGGGGCCGGGTTGTCGACGTTGTAGAGGGACTCGCCCTCGACCGGGCCGATCCCGGATGCGGTGGTTTCAGTGGTGGACATGCGCGTCAGCTCCCGAACAGTTCACGAGCGGCGTGGCCGAGGACGGGGTAGATCGCCCCGAGCATCAGCACGAGCCAGAGGCCGACGACGGACCAGAGCATCTGCTTCTGGTAGCGCGGGCCCTTCGACCAGAAGTCGACGGCGATGACACGCAGGCCGTTGAGCGCGTGGAAGAGGATGGCGGCGACGAGGCCGTACTCCAGCAGCGCGACGATCGGCGTCTTGTACGTGGCTACGACCTTGTCGTAGTCCTCGGGGGAGACACGGACGAGGGCGGTGTCCAGCACGTGAACGAACAGGAAGAAGAAAATGAGGACGCCGGTGACTCGGTGAGCCACCCAGGACCACATTCCTTCCCGGCCGCGGTACAGCGTTCCAGCCGGCACGGAAGTTCCTCCGGGAGCGGGGATTGGGGCCGCGCCGGCTTGTGCTGTCGGTCGGGCCCGGCCGGGTACGGTCCACCGGCCCCCAGCATCGTAGCGATGCGCTGCCGCTGGGCTGAGCCCGGGTCTGGTGGTGTGATCAAACTGGCACGCGGATGGGTGATTTACGGCTAATGGGGTGGTTTGCTCGGTTATTTGCCGAGTGCGGTGCCGTTGGGGCTTGTTGCGCAGTTCCTCGCGCCCCTGAGGGCGCGGACCAACCGCCCTTTTGCCAGGCGCCGGAGTTCCTCTGCGGTAAGGACTCGTTCCTCTTCCGGGTCGTTTGTCAATCGTGACCTGATGGCCGCCAGCACGTGGTCAAGCGTTTCTTCCGGGGGTACGTCGTCCAGGCAGATGACGAAGACGTGTCCGAACTTGGCCTCGTATGCGGCATGCGCGGCGTTAAGTGCTGTATATGCCGCGCCATACACGCCCTCCGGCAACACGGGGAGCGTCTCGGCTGCCAATGCCCCCGCCAGATCCCCCGGCGTCAAGTCGTACGCCGCCTCGTCCGAGGCTGCCAATAGAGAGTCGACGTCGGGGTAGGGGCGGTGGGCGGCCAAACGTTCGGCCCAGCGGACGCTGCGAAGGCAGGCCAGAAGGAGTGCGCGAGCGTCGTCGGCGGGCGCGGTGTTGAAGGCGTCCAGGACGGTGGGCAAGGACGGTATGGCGACTCGGCCAGGAAGGTGTGTGGGCGTCACGTGGGTTTCGGCAGGGGATTCTGGGAGAGGAGTGGCGCCACGTTACCGAGTGTGGACGTGAGGTGTCCGACGGATGCCCGAATTTCAGTCGAACGGGAGAGTTTCGGAACGTGTGGTGGACGTCCATGGTCCTCACAGGGCCTAGGTTGGCGCCGTGAGCCAGCACAAGCACAGGCGCCGGGCGCCGGCGAAGAGGGCGCTGAAGCAGACGTGGGTGCTGATCGTCGCGGTGGTCGTCGTGACGGTCGCGGCCGGGGTGAGCCTCGGGCTGCTGGCCACCGGCGACGACGGAGGGCCCGCCGGGTCGGAGCAGCGGCGCACCGCCCCGGGCACGTCCGAGGCCGCCTCGCCCTCCGCCCCGCAGGGGAGGCCCAGCCCGACTCCGTCGCCCACCCGGTCGTACCCGCTGTCGCAGGCTCCCCGGACCATCCCCGCCGTACGTTCCCACACCGCCGCCCGCGGGCCCGGCTGGCGTCCCGCGCAGGGCGAGCGCGTCGTGGTGAGCGACGGCGAGCTCGCCGACGAGGGGCGGCTCATCGCCGGTGAGCTGGGGCTGACGTACGCCGGCGAGAAGGACGACGTGCGCGCCGGGGACGTACGACTGGCCCTCAACGACGACGAGGGCGCGGACCCGGAGTCGTACACCATGACCGTGCGCGGCGGGCGCGTGACGATCAGCGGGCCGGGTGAGGCGGGGGTCTTCTACGGGACGCGGACGCTCAAGCAGGAGGTCCACGGCGGGGGCACGGCGCCGGAGGGGGTCGTGCGCGACGAGCCGGCCAAGCCGGTGCGCGGGTTCATGCTCGACATCGCCCGCAAGCACTTCACCGCGGACTGGATCGAGGACCGGGTGCGGGAGCTGGGGGACCTGAAGTTCAACCAGCTGGGTCTGCATTTCTCCGACGACCAGGGGTTCCGTATCGAGTCCGACTCGCATCCCGAGGTGGTGTCGCGGCAGCACCTCACCAAGGCGCAGGTCAGGAAGATCGTCCAGCTGGCGGCCAGTCGGCACATCACCGTGGTGCCCGAGATCGACTCGCCCGGGCATCTCGGTGCGGTCATCGCCGCGCATCCCGACCTGCAGCTGCGCAATGTGCGGGGGGTCGCGACGCGCGGCGCGATCGACATCTCCAAGGGCGAGTCCGCCGAGATCGTCGACGACCTGCTCAACGAGTACGTCGACCTGTTCCCCGGGAGCCAGTGGCACCTCGGCGGCGACGAGTACCAGGCGCTGGTCGTCTCCGACCCCGAGGCGTCCTACCCGCAGCTCGCCACCGCCGCCCGCGAGGCCCACGGCGCCGGCGCCACCGTCGCCGACCTCGCCACCGGGTGGCTCAACGACCGCGCCGACACCGTCCGCGCCCATGACCGGACGGTGCGGGCGTGGAACGACGGGTTCTTCCGGGACACCTCCGTCCAGCCGGACAAGGAGATCCAGGTGGCGTACTGGACGGGCAAGGAGATCGGCGCGCGGGTGCCCGTGGAGTATCTGAGGGCCGGGCGCGAGCTGATCAACTACAACGACGAGTTCCTCTACTACGTGCTGGGGGAGCCGCAGACGTTCGTCTATCCGACGGGCGAGCGGATCTACGAGCAGTGGACGCCGCGGGTGGTGCGGGGCACGGTGGCCGTGCCGGGGACGTACGACGACCAGATCCTGGGCGGGTCCTTCGCGGTCTGGTGCGATCTGGCGAACGCGCAGACGCAGGCGCAGGTCGCGGCCGGGATCCGGATGCCGCTGCGGGCGACGGTGCAGAAACTGTGGGACGCGGGGCGGCCGGAGTTGTCCTGGGCGGAGTTCAGGGCGCTCGCGGACCGGCTGAGCTGAGCAGTGGATTGGCCCATACGGCTGCGAACCCGCGTACGACTGTGGTGTATTCGGCCCGAGCCGAACCGAACAGCCAGGGGGAACCGGGATGGGCTACTGGGGGTACTTCGTCGTAGGCCGTGGGGAGCGGCCGCTGGCGGAGCTGGAGGTGCTGTCGCGCGCGCAGGGCATGACCCTGCGCGAGGAGGCGCCGGGCGGCTGGCAGGTGTGGGAGTACCCGAGCAGCGGCGGTGACGTCGGGAGCATGAACGCACTCGCCCAGGAGACGGGGGCGCCCGCGCTCTTCGGGTACGTCATGGACAGCGACTGCGTGGTCGTCGAGGCGGCGGCGCCCGAGAGCGGGGCGTGGACGACCTGTCTGGCGCGGGCCGCCATGGCCGGATACCTCAGTGCCGGGAACGAGGGGCTCACCCTTGAGGACTACTTCCTCGAACCCCCCGACGCCGCCGAGCGGGCCGTCGCCTGGGCCGCCGAGGCCGGGCACGAGGTGAACGCCGGGTCACTGCTCGACGTACTCACCGCTGATGCGGATCCTCTGGCCGAAAACCTCTTCTTCCGGCTGCTCGACCGGCTCGGTGTGGTGCCGCTGTGACACTCCCGAGCCGTTGCACGCAGTAAGGGGAAGTGCGGGCTCCGTTAAGGAAGGGGCCTGCCAGGGTCCTGTGTGCAGACTCCGACCCTCACAAAAGACCCGCTCAGGGAGGCGTGGATGAGCCTGGTGGAACTGATCGCTCAGGCCGACGAACGCGGATTGGCCGCCAGCGGGTTGGCTTGTTTGGATCGGTGCATGCCGCTGCTGGGCGGTGACGACGAGGTGCTGCGGCCGCTGTGGGCGAACCTCGCGGCCGGCGGGGACCCGGCCGGGTGGGGCGAGCTGCTGGAGCAGGTGCGCGGCAAGCTGGGCATCGCCGATGTCGTGGACGACGAGGACATCGAGGACGAGGCCGCGCTGCTCGCCCGGCGGATGCTGGCCGCGGCCCCGGCCGTCCGGTCCGCCGCCGAGGCGCGGATCTGGGCCGACGCCTGCTCGGTCGCCTCGCTGCAGATACACCGGCTGCTCGATCCCGCCCAGGACGACGCGTCCTCGGGCGACGCCCTGCCTCAGGCGCTCAACTCGGTGCGAGCGGGGGGCACCGCCGTCGAGGGCCGTACGGAGGGCATGTCACCGCTCGTCGCCGCCGAACTGCGCCGCCAGATCAGCGTCCTGGAACTGCTCGCCGGGCATGGCGCGGGCGGGCTGCGCCGGGCGCTGGAGGTCTCCACGGAGGGCCGGCGGGTGCTGCGGGCGGTGGTGTCGCGGCGGGCGCGGGGGAGGGTCTGACCTTCGGCCGGCCTCCCGCTGGTCTCGCGGCCTCCTGCCGGCCTCCCGGCCTTCCCTCGCCCGCTGACCTGCTCGGGCCGTCAGGTCATCAGCCACTTCACCACCGCGTCGCCGTACTGGGCCGTCTGCGCGTAGAAGGCGGTCAGGTCGCGGTGCGTCGCCGCGAAGAGGCCGCGCAGCTCCGTCTCCGCGTCCGACGCGCGGTACGGCCGCAGCAGCTTCGTCCGCGCGTGCCGCCACAGGTCGTCGAAGTCGGCCGACTTGAGGTACGCGGCGACCTCGGTCACCTGGGCCGCGGTGAGCAGCAGGAACGGCGGCACGGCGGAGTCGGCGGGGAACACCGGGCGACCGCCCAGGACCACATGGGTCCGGGGGCCTTCCGGCGCGTGGTTCGGGGGGATGCCGCTGTAGAGGAGCTCGAACTCGCCGTACAGCTTGTCGAGCACCTCCTCGCGATGCCGGCCGATCCGCTCCCGCACGGTGTCCCAGTCGTCCTCGAACAGGCGCTGGAACCAGGTCGCGCTGTTGCGCAGCGCCGAGGGCGGCACCGCGCGGAGATGGAAGTACATGCTCATCGGTGACTGGAGCGCACGGGAGCGGGGAAGCGTCACTCCCGCGTCAACCTGACGGCCGGTAAACCTGGTCCCTGGGGGAGTCCTGTGACCGTCGTGGGGCGGAGGTGCGGCGGTCCTGCACCGGTCCCGGGCAGCCCCCGGATCGGCGTGACGAAAAGCTGTTCGGCCACGCTCTTCCAGGATGTGACGACTCAGCAGGACACCAGGCCCTCGGCTGCGACCAAGCCGGTGCGATGGGCGGCGGACGCGGTGGCGACGATGCGTGAGGGGGCGCGGCTGAGGCTCGACTACTCGGCGCAGAGCCTGTGGCGGGTCGACCGGATGATCGACGAGCTGCGCCGCGAGCGGACGCCGTATGCCGCCGTGGAGACCATGCTGCGCGGTCTCGGCGCGTACGCCGGTGAGGTGATCGTCCGTCAGACCGGCGCGGAGTGGTGGACGGCGGGCGGCGACCACTGGATCCGTACGCCCGACGGACGGATGTGGGATCCGATCGACGAGGCGCGGCGGTGTTTCGCGGGCGACGGGTCGCTGCGGTTGCTGTGCCGGGACGCGACGGAGGCGGCCGGTCCTCGGACCTGATCCGGCGGAGCTGACGCCCGCAGGACATGACTCGGCCGGGACCCCGTGCGGTGGACGGGGTCCCGGCCGAGTGCGCGCCGGTGGGTGTTACGGCGTCAGCGTCTGGCCCAGGTGGGCGTCGGTCGGGGTGCCCAGCGTGGTCTTGCTGTAGATGACCGCCTGCTTGTAGCCGAGGCCCGTGCTGTTGCTCGGGATGTGCAGCAGGATGCCGTCCGTGCCGTCCTCGCCCTCCGCGCCGAACGTCAGGTCGGCGCGGCCGTAGCCCGACAGGTCCGTCAGCGACACCGCCGAGCCCAGCAGGTCGCCGGACTCCGCGCTGCCGGGGACGTCCGTGGTCTCCTGCGAGATACGGATCGAGCCGGTGCCGGTCAGGCCGGATGACGTGCCCTTGACCAGCAGCGCGTCACCCGCGTTGGTCTGGTTCACGCCGCTGCGCGGGAAGTCCTCGCCGGGGACGCCGGTGAGGGCGTCGGCGAAGCCGTCGGCGTTGTAGTCGCCGACCGAGACCGAGGCGCCGAACAGGTCGCCGGACTCGTTGCCGCCCGCGACGTTCGCCGTGTCCTGGTGGATCGTCGTCATGCCCGTGGTGGTGAAGCCGGTCGACGTGCCGGGCACCATCGTGATCTGGCCGCCCGACAGACCGCCCGACTCCGAGGCCACCGGCTGGCCGATGACGATGTCGTCGTAGCCGTTGCCGTTGACGTCACCCGCGGCGATGGAGCGGCCGCCCTTGACGGAGATCACGCCGGCCTTGGTCAGACCGGTCGCCGAGCCCGCGAAGCGGACCACACGGCCGATGCCGCCGGTGTCACGGTAGTTGAGGGCGACGTCCGCGTAGCCGTCCCGGTTGAAGTCGCCGGTCGCGGCGTCCAGGTAGGCGACCGCGCCCGTGGCGGAGGTCAGCGTGCCGGTGGCCGTCGTGCCGCCGGTCAGCTTCGCGTTCCAGTTGCCGCCCTTGCCGGTGCCGGCCGAGAACACGTCCGCCTTGCCGTCGCCGTTGAAGTCGCCGACGGTGACCGTGGAGCCGAGCTTGGCCCCGGCCGCCGTGACGCTGCCCGACGTGGAGTACGAGAAGCCGGAGTCGAGCCCCGGCCCGTACAGCACGGTGACCGAGCCGCGGTCGGCGTTGCCGCTGGTGTCGTCCTCGCCGGGCGCGCCGATCGCGAGGTCGGCGTAGCCGTCGCCGTTGACGTCGCCCCACGCCGTCGAGGCGCCGAAGTTGTCGCCGGACTCGTGGCCGCCGGGGACGCCGGTGCTGTTCTGGGTGATCGTCCGCTTCGAGGCGGTGACCGGGCCGTCGATGCCGCCCGGCACGACCGTGAGGGTGCCGCCGTTGCTCAGCGCGCGGGGCGTGCCGGTGACCAGGTCGGTGATGCCGTCACGGTTGTAGTCCGTGGTGGCCAGGGCGTGCGAGATGCCCGGGGTCTTGGCGACCTGGGCGATCCGGCTGAGCTTGGGGTAGAGGTTGGCGCCGGGGCAGGCCGTGGCGTTGGTGTCCCGGTGGCCGAAGACCCGCGGCAGCGTGATCGACTGCCCCTTCGGGATCTTGTTGCCGCTGTAACCCTGGTCCACGCCGGACGTCAGCGTGACCTTGCCGGTCGGGTCGATGCCGTACATGCCGAACTTCCAGGCGATGACCCGCGAGATCGCGTCCATGCCGGCGCGGCTCGGCTGGGCCGACTCGAAGTTGCCGATGTACGAGATGCCGACCGTGTTGGTGTTGAAGCCGGCGTCGTGCGCGCCGATCACCGGCAGGTCCATGCCGCCGCTGCGGCCCTCGAAGATCTGGCCGCACCGGTCGACGACGAAGTTGTAGCCGATGTCGAAGTAGCC
The DNA here is from genome assembly GCF_001513975.1 of Streptomyces curacoi. Taxonomy (GTDB): domain Bacteria; phylum Actinomycetota; class Actinomycetes; order Streptomycetales; family Streptomycetaceae; genus Streptomyces; species Streptomyces curacoi. The sequence continues at coordinate 312,153 of NZ_KQ947988.1, read as the reverse complement.
CTGGCTGAAGTGCGCCTGCTGGATGGTGCGCATCCGGGCCCGGGACTCGGCGCAGGACAGGCCGTTGTCGCTGTCGACGCCGGTGTGGTGGATGACGGCGGCCTTGATCTCGGTGCCGTACTCCGGCGTGCCGTCGTAGTCCGTCGAGGCGCCCCACTCGGCCTGCGTGATGATCGGCGGCTTGACGACCGTCGAGGGACGGGGCGCCGGGACCGTCGAGGTCGGGGTGGGGGAGGCGGTCGGGGACGGGGACTGGGTGGGCGTCGCGGTCGCCGTCGGCGTGTCCGTGGGCGCCGGGGTGCCGGGCGCCGTGGCCGGGTCGGTCGGCTCGACCGGTTCCGTGGGCGTGACCGTCTGCGTCGGGACCGGGGACTGCGTGGCCGGTGCCGTGGTCTCCTCCGCGGCGAACGCGGCCGGCTGTATCGCGCCCTCCGGGTCCGTGCCCGGGTCGAGCAGCTTGACGTCCATGCCGGTGGGCTGGCCGGCCGCCTCGGTGCCGTCCGCGTTGACGACCCGCACCTCGATGCCGTCGGAGTCACCGGTCCACACCGACTCCGTACCGCCGCGCAGAGCGGCCCGCTCGCCCTCGGCGCCGTCCGCCTGGCTCGGCTCGATCGTCAGCTTCTGCCAGCCCGACCACTTGCCGGTCTCGATGTCCCGGGTACGCACCTCGGGAGTGCCCTTGGCCTTCGCCTCGGGGTCGTTCCAGGTCAGCACGACCGCGCTGAAGCGGCCGGTCTCCTGCTTGGCCAGGCCCTTGCGGCCCGAGCCGCGATCCTTGAGCTTGAGCGTGCGGATCGACGGCTCGCGGCCGTCCCGCTTGGCGTCGGCCGGCGTGGACGGATCCGCGATCGCGTACGTCACGACGCCGGCACCGCTCAGCACGACGGCGCCCACCGTCAGCCACGCCCGTCTCTTGAGGCTGAGCGGTTTGTACGCATGGGTCCTGCGAGGACTCAACTGTCCCACCCCTAGGAAATGGTCACGGTCGCATCACCTGTCACACAGGTGGCATATACAAACAGCGCACAGGCTTCAGGAACTGTCACCCGCTGACGTGGGACTTGAGGCTTGAGTGACGCAGATCACGGCATATTGATCAGCCGATGGCGATCCGGGGACGGGCGGACGGCGTGATCCAGCCCATGATCCGGTCCATGGTGGCCCGGGGCACCGAGACGCAGCCCGCCGTCGCGCCACTGCCGTTGACGTGCAGGAAGATACCGGCGCCCCGGCCGGGAGTCGCCGGCCAGCGGTTGAAGTTGATGACGAGCGCCTTGGCGTACTGCACGGGGTAGTTGATGAGGTGCTCGCTGCCCCGGTCGCCGGACTCGGTGAGCGGGAAGTCCGCGCCCTCCTCGCCGTGCAGGGAGTTGTAGAACTTCGACTCGGGGTCCTGCACCCACCAGTCGTCCTCGGTGACCACGTGGTACGGCATGGCGGTGCCGCCGGCCACATGACCGAAGCCCTCGGTGATGGTGTAGGTGCCCGTGGGCGTGGTGTACGTGCTCTGCCGGCGGGTCGCCCCGTCGGTCACGCCGTTGGAGCCGACCCGGCCGGCGCTCGTGCTGAACTGCGCCTTCCAACCGGCGGAACCCTTGGCCCAGGCGGTGACGGTGGCGTACGAGCCGCTGGCCTTGACGGTGATCAGCTGGGTGGCGTCGCCCACCTCGGCCGGCACCGGGAAGTCGGGCGCGGCGGGCGCAGGGGCCGCCTGACCGCCGGGCGCCGCGCCCGCGCCGCTCGCCGCGGCGCCGGTCTCCTTCGCGAGGGCCGCGGACGCCGAGACGGACGCGGAGGGGGACGCGGCAGCGGAGGCGGAGGCGGACGGGTCGGCGGACGGGGAGGCGGAGGCACTCGGAGACGCGGTCGCGGAGGCCTCGGCCGTGCTCTCCCACGGTGTGTGCGAGACCCCGATCGAGTCGGCCGCCGGCTGCCGGTCGTCCTGCCCGCCGCAGGCGGACGTCACCGCCAGCACACTGACGACGGCGGCGCTGACCAGGGCGTGGCGGGGGGAGGCGTGCACGCTGAACTCCTTGCGAGTGGGGGTCTGTCGGCGGGTGTGTCGGGGGGCGCCCACGGATGTGGCGCGGTCACGTTCGGGCGGACCGGCGTCAAGCCCAGCGTCGAAAGGGGCGGCAGGGGCGAAGCGGCTCGTGGTCGGCCCGGTGGGGAAGGGCCGACGGCCGCCGCGTTGCGGAGTCGAGATCAGCCCTCGGCCCTGTCCGAGGGCGCCTGTCCGGGCAGGGGAGCGGCGCAGGTGGCGCGGCCGAACGTGCCGGTGGCCGTGGCGCTTTGGGCGTGTTCGCCGCGGATGGCGAGGGTGCAGCGGGCCTGGCCGCCCTTCTCGCCGAGGACGATGCTGACGGTCGGTTCCTTGCCGAGCGGGACGTCGACGGTCTTGCGCCAGGGCAGGGTGGCCGCCTTGACGACGACGGCCTCTCCGGAGGAGCTGCGGGCCCGGTAGGTGATGTCGGCGGTGCCCTTGCCGGTCACTTCGTACGTCACCGCCGCGGTGGGCGTGCGGTTCGCCGGTTTCCTGTCGCTCTCGCCCGAGTCGAGCACGCCGTAGAGGACGAGACCGCCGCAGGCGGCCAGCACAACGCCGCCGGCGAGCAGGGCGGCGCGATCGCCGGCCGGCTTGTTCGGTATTTCGGTATCCGTTTCCGCCGCTTCGGATTCCTGGGTTTTTCCGGGCACGGTCGAATTCTCCTGCATGGGCGAAGGGGCGGGCTTTCCAGCTGCAGCCGTGCGGTTATACACGACGCCCTCTATCGAAGGCCAGCGAGCGGATATTTCGGACATTCGCTGGCGCCAGATTGGGCAGGCTTATGGCGTGCCTTGTGGTGCCTGCGGTGACAAGTACCGCGCTGCCGCAGATCGCTTATGCGGCGCCCGCCGACGACGGTGACGAAAAGGGAACGACTGGTATTCCGATGCGCTGGACGCCACGGGTGACTGGTTGTCGGAGAACTCCGACACGCTGCAGGAGGCGTCGCCGCGGTGGTCGTCGGCGCCGGTGAGTGCGTCGTCGGTGGGCATCAGGGTGATCCTCAACCCTGACGGAAGCCTGCGCCCCGCGCACCCCATCCCGTAGGGCGCCCGGTCGCCACACTCTCCGCGCCGGGCATGGTCGACCGTGCCCGGCGCGGGACACCCCGGAAGGACAGAGGTTCTCAAGACATGTTTCTGGCGCGGTGCGACGGAAGTTCCATGGCGGAGCTCACGGAAAAGCAGGCGGACAGGCTGGCCGTGACGAGCGAGATGAATCTCCGCTCTGCGTACTTCGAGGCCGACATCGAGTTTTCGGCGAGCGGGATCGAGAGTGAGGTGTTCCGCCGCACGCCGGTCCTCGACTTCATGTTCTGTCTGCTGCTCGCGGCCCATCAGGTCAAGGCCGGTGAGGAAGGGACGATCAGCTTCACCGAGAACGACATGACCATCCAGATCGCACCCGTCGGGGAAGCGGACCCGTCGGAAGACCAGCATCTTGCGATCACGCGCTCCTGGGACCCGCGAGCAGGCGAGTGCGGCAGGAGCGAATTCGTCCAGGGGGTCGCGCACTTCGCCGAGTCGGGGCCGGCCGACATTCTTGCCAGGTACCCCTCCTTTGCGGAGAACCCCACCCGCGCGAAGTTGGAGCAGTTGCGCGCCACTCTGTGACAGGTCAAGGCGAGGGCGTCAGGGGACGCTTTCCCGCCGGGGCGCGCATACGGAGGCGGGGCCGGTCCTCGGTGGACGCGGCCCCGCTGGTCCGGACGGCGTCAGCTCGCCCAGACCTCGGCCTCGTCGGCCGGGACGGTGGTGGCCAGGCCCAGTTCCTTGCGGGCGGCGACCGACTTGTTCGGGTCCAGGCCGGTGAAGGCCGGGTCGTAGGCGATGTAGAACGCGTCGGCGTCGGCGGCGTTCGCGGCCTTCTTCCAGTGCTCGGCGGTCTTCGTCAGCTGCGCGCGGAGCTTGCCGACCTCCGTGCCCTCGATGCCCTTCAGGCCCGCGAGGTGCGCGTCGAGGGCGGCGGCGACGGCCTTGGCCTGCTTCTTGTAGCCGGCCAGGTCGTCGTCGACGGTGTCCGACTCGGGCTGGTTGGCCCACAGCGCGTCGTAGACGCCGTTCGAACCCTTCAGGAACGCGGTCTGCTCAGCCTTGAAGGACTTCGCCTCGGCGTCCAGCGAGCCGGTGAACTTGCCCGACTCCTTGGTGTAGGTGCAGGTCACGGCACGGTCGCCGGTCGCCCAGCTCTCCTTGGTCGGGGTGTAGTAGAAGATCTCGACACCCTTGGGGAGCGCCCAGGTGTCCGGGGTGAACTTCCCCGCCTCGGCCGGGCACCGCTCGTCGGCGACCGCCCAGATCGCCTCGTCGCCGGGGTACGACTTCTTCTCTTCCTCGATCTTGTATTCGCCGACGACCTGACCCGCGTGCGCCTCGTCGCAGGGCACGATCTCGACGAGCATCGTCTCGCCCTCGCCCTTGCTGTTCGGGTTGTAGCAGTCCCCGATGCTCAGCGAGAACACCGACCGCTGGCGGGCCACCTTCTTCGCGCCGTCCTTGGCGCTGTCGACGGCATCCGAGACATCCGAGCACCCCACCGCGCCGATCGCGAGCAGGGCGACGACGGCAGATATGCCACGAACGGAACGGTATGGGCTACGGATCGCCATGACGTGTACATCCTCTTATGTGATCTTTATGAGGGCCGCGCGCATCGTATGCCATTGCTGTGGCCCGACTGTGCGAAGTCCCCGCCGGTGCAAGGCGGGTGCGCGGCAAGGTCTGTGACAGCCCAGGGGGCGCAATGGTTGTACGTGGCCGCGGCACGGCCTCGACGGCTGCTTCACAGACGCACGAAAAGCCGAAAGGTTGTACCTCTTCTATGACTTTGCTGTGTGTGAATGAACACGCCCGTCACCCGTGATGTTCGCGAGGTGACGTCCGCTTGGTCAGCGGAGGGATCAGAGGGAGTCCCTCGCCGGCCGAGCAAAGGGGTGGGGCCCCATGAGCACAGTGGACGAGCGGGCACCGGGCGCACGGGAGATGGGGCCGTACGCCGCGGCCTTCGTCGCGGGCGTCACCGCCAACAACCGGCTGCCGCTGGACTACTCGGTGGCCAGCCTGCGCATCGTCGACTGCCTGGTCGACGGACTGCGCAAGGGCGGCGCCGACCGGGAGCGGCTGCGGGGGACCCTGTTGGGGCTCGGCGCGTACGTCGGTGAGGTCCTGGTGCGCCGCGCGGGGGCGGTGTGGGTGGACTTCGACGCCGACCAGAGCGCCTACTTCGGCCAGCGGGTCGGGGTGCGCATGCCGGACGGCCGGGTCTGGAACCCGCTCGGCAAGGTCCGCAACCGGTTCGAACTCGGCGGCCCCGGGGAGTCTCTGCAGATCTTCTATCTGACCCTGCACGGGCGGGCACGGAGAGCCGTGGCATGAGAAGCGACACCGGAAGACACCTCGCCGCGGCGACGGCGCTTGTCGTCTCGGCCGCACTCACCGGGTGCTCGGCGGATGCGGCTGACGCGACGCCCTCCGAGCCGAGCCGCCAGGCCGCCGCCCCCACTGCCCCTGCCGCATCAGCCGCCGGCGAGCCCGCCCCCGCCCCCGAGACCTCCGCCGAGTTCCTCGCCCTGGCCAAGAAGGCGATGGACGCGCAGAAGGGCTGGCGGTTCACCGTGCGGGGAAGCGAGAACCTGGTTCTCCAGGGGCGCGAGAGCGGCGCGACCTACTCGGCGCGCGTGCACCGCACGACCGGCGACCCCTGGGCACTGCACTCCGTCGGCAGCAGCCGCAGCAGCAAGGGCGTGACCGAGTCCGAGGAGGTCTACGTCGTCGACGGCGTCGGGTACGTCAAGGAGGGCGACGCCGCCTGGCGGCACGGGCCCCTGACCGACTCGGAGATCGCGGGCAAGGTCGAGGATCCGGTGGCCGCCCTCGACACGTTCGAGGAGTACGGCGAGGCGGTCTCCCTCACCACCTCGGACCGGCGGATCGAGCTGCGCGTCCGTACGGCGTCCGCCGCGCTGCCCGCCGTACGGGGCCAGGGCGTCGTACGCAAAACGCTGCGCGAACTCGCCCCCACCCTGGAGCAGTTGCGCGCGGCCGGCGTCGCGGTACCGGAGAGCGGGATCACGGTGGAGCGCGCCGAGGAGACGCTCGTCCTCGACTCCGCGACGTATGAGGTCACTTCGCACACCTTCCGGTGCGTCCTGCGCATCCCGTACGGGACGGGCAGCATCCGCTACGGACAGGAGGTGACCGAGCGGACAGCGGGCCCGTACGAGGGAGCCGTCGTGTTGCCGGCGGGAGTGCGGTGACGGACGCACTGTGACACTTACCTCCGGCCCGACGCTGAGGTCCGTGGGGGACAAGGGCGTGCACGGCCGTGCCGAGAGGGACGGACGCGCCGCGAACCGGTACGGACGAGGACAGTTGTTGGGCCACGGAGGGGAACCCCGCCGCGTGCGCGCGTACGACGGGGAATTGGGCGCGGCCGTCGCGCGGGCCCAGGAAGGTGACGAGGCCGCCTTCGCGGTCGCGTACCGGCTGGTGCAGCCAGGACTGCTCGGGTACCTGCGCGGGCTGGTCGGGGACGACGCGGAGGACGTGGCGTCCGAGGCCTGGCTGGAGATCGCCCGGGACCTGGGGCGGTTCAAGGGAGACGGAGCCGGGTTCCGGGGCTGGAGCGCCACCATCGCCCGGCACCGGGCGCTGGACCATCTGCGCCGGCAGAAGGTGCGGCCCCGGTCGGCGGCGCTGGAACAGGACGTACTGGATCTGCCCGGTCCGCACAGCACGCACGACCAGGTGCTGGAGTCGATCTCCACCGAGCACGCCCTGCGGCTGGTCCGCGGGCTGCCCCGGGACCAGGCCGAGGCCGTGCTGCTGCGGGTCGTGGTCGGCCTCGACGCCCCCGCCGCCGCCCGCGTCCTCGGCAAGCGCCCGGGAGCGGTGCGGACGGCCGCGTACCGGGGGCTGAAGCGCCTGGCCAAGCAGCTGGGCGTGGAAGGTGTGACGGAAGACGGCCCCCGGACGCTGGGGGAATCGAAATGAACAGTGAATGACGGCGGCGGCCGAGCCGGCACGTCGGCCCCCCGGCGAGGCGGGCCGGCCGGGTACGGCGGCTGCCGGAACGGTGCCGGTCGGCGCACGGGCGCCTGAGTCGTACGGACGCGGGAGCCGTACAGGCTCTGCGGAGGCCGTGCGTCACCGCCGTACCGCCACATGGCCCGGCTGGTCCCAGCGACCACGCCGGGCGAAAAGGGAAGCCATACGGCCCCTGCGGACCTGTGAGTCACACAGACCCCACAGGCCACATCGAATCGAACAGGCCGGACAGGAACGGAAGCGGACATGGGTGAACGGCAGAACGGCGGTGGGTACTCCGGCCGTCGGCGTGTGCACCCTGACGGCACGGGACCGGGCCGCGCGTCCGGACCGGCCACGGCGCTCGACGACGCCGCGCTGGAGGCGCTGCTCTCCGCCGCCGTGCTGCGCGGTTACCGCCCGGACACCGAGGGCGAGCAGCGCGCCGTCGCCGCGTTCCGGGCCGCGCGGGACGCGGGGGCCCACCGCGTACGCACCCGGCGCCGGGACGACTGGCGGCCCCGCGAGCGCCGACTGGTGCTCTCGCTGAAGACCACGCTGTCCCTGTTCCTCGCGAGCCTCACGCTGGGCGGCGTCGCGGTCGCCGCGATCGGCTCCTCCGACTCCTCGGACGGCCCCGCCGACGACCAGGGCAGGCCGTCGGGGCCGTCGACCAGCGCCCCCGGTCTTCCCGCCGCCGAGCACTCCTCCGCCGCGTCCGACGCCGCCACCCACAAGCCCGGGCACCCGTCCGCCGCCCAGGACACCGAGGCCCAGTGCCGCGCCTACGAACAGATCAAGGACCGCGGCAAGGCGCTGGACTCGACGGCCTGGCAGCGGCTGGTCACCGCGGCGGGTGGCGAGGACAAGGTGGCCGCCTACTGCGCCGAGCAGCTGGCGCGGGAGACGGCCAGGAGCCGTCCCAGCCAGGCGGCCACGCCGGGCGGCGGGGCCTCCGGCGCGGCGAACGGCGCGGCGAACGGCGCGGCCGACGACGCCGGCGGCAACGCGGATGACAACGCCGCCGACAACGCGGAGACCGGCGCCGAGCGCGGCGCGGCGAGCGGCGCGGACAACGAGAACGCGGGCGCGGGTGGCGAGCAGGCCGACAAGGCCGCCGAGAACGGCAGAAAGAACTGACCCACGCCCCACGGATGCGGACCTCCGGACCCGGGCGCTACTGCCAGGTCGCGGTGTCGGGATCGATGCCGTGGGCGCGCGCGCTGGCGTCGACGATGCGACGGAACCACGTGGCAAGGCCGGCGCGGATGCCGTCGTAGTGGGCGGCGAACCCCGGATCGGCCTCATACATGCGGCCCAGACAGACCTGCATCTGCCTGGTGAGCGGAAAGTACGAAGCAAAGACCTCGCGGTGCCTCTCGACGAGTCGATTCGCTTCCGGGCTGCCAGGTGTGACGCCGGCGTCCATCGCGTCCCCGAGGGCACGGTCGAGATCGGCCACGGCGTCGGCGACGGCCTGCCATTCCTCCGGACCGCGAGAGGCCGAGCGTTCGGCGTACTGCCGCCATTGCGTCGTGTCTCCGTAGCGCTGACGGGCCTCGGTGGGCCAGTCCGGGTTCCACTGGGGGCCGAAGATCGCGGCCTGCTGCTCGACGGTCAGCAGCAGGCCGCGCTCGTGGGCGTCGATCATCCGGTCCAGTCCGGCGCTGAGCTGCCGGAGCCGGTCGATCCGTTCGGCGACCTGGGTGCGCTGCGCGCGCAGCGCGCCGGGCACGTCCGCGGCCGAGTCGTCCAGGACGTCCCGGATCCTGTCCAGGCCGAGACCGATCTCACGGTAGACGACGATGCGGTGCAGGCGTTCCAGGTCACCGGCGGTGTAGAGCCGGTATCCGGCAGCCGTGCGCAGCGACGGTCGCGCCAGACCGATCTCGTCCCAGTGGTGCAGCGCGCGGACTGTCACGCCCAGGCACGCCGAGACCTGACCGACGGTCAGGCCATCGGCATCAATGGCATCAGGCATGCCCCTCATTGTCGTTGCCGCCGCCGCCCGGTGGGGTGATCCCGACGGCTGCAAGGTTCCGCGCCTCCTGACTGGCCGGGTCGAAGGGCTTCGCCGCAGTGAAGACGATCCGTGCGTTCTCGGGGGTGATCACCGTCACATCGCGGGTGCTCCAGGGGGTGTCCCGCGGACCTTCGACCGAGTCCGGGCGCAACGCGCGACAGGCCTCGACAACGGAATCGACCTGGCTGAGCACACACGCGAAAGTCAAGCTCATCGCCGGTGCCTGCGCCGGATCGCTCGCCGCCGGGACGAGGAGAACGTCCTGGAACGCCCACCGGCGCAGATGCACAACGTTGCCGGGGATGCTGAACAGGTCGACGAACCCCAGCCCACGAGTCCAGAAGTCCACCGACGCCGCCAGATCGCTCGTGGGGATCGTCGCGAACGCGGGCATCGCATAGATGCCGCGGAACGGCTCCGGCGGAACCGTATCCGGGCCGGCAGCGGGCACGGGGCTCATCTCGAACGCGTCGTAGTAGTCGCTCATGCGGCCCACCCTCCAGCCTCACGCAACGTGAGGGTCAAGCCGGACAGGGCCGGGAATGAATCCGGCGGGGGTGTGGTTGTGGAGAGTGGTCGTAGTTTTTGTGTCTGTGTTTCACCGCACGCTCGCGAAGAACGACGTCGCGGGCGCCGCCTTCCTTCAGGGAACTGGAGAAGTCGCGTCCAGGCCGGCCCGGGGCACCGCACGGTGCGGGTCCCGTACCCAGCCCCTGCAAGGAGCAAGAAATGACTCAGGGAACCGTCAAGTGGTTCAACGCGGAGAAGGGCTTCGGCTTCATCGCCCAGGACGGGGGACCGGACCTCTTCGTGCACTACTCCGAGATCGAGGGCCACGGCTTCCGTAGCCTGGAGGAGAACCAGCAGGTCGAGTTCGAGGTCGTCCAGGGCCCCAAGGGCCCGCAGGCCGCACACGTCCGCGCGATCTGAGGTCCGGCGGGCGAGACCTGCCGAACCCCCGCTGCGGAATGAGAGGGCCGGTGCCGTGCGGCGCCGGCCCTCGGCATGTCCCTGGAGGACGTGAAGAACCCGGGGCCGCCCGGCCGAAGCCGGAGCCGGAGACGACGCGGAGACGGCCGGGGCCGCCACCCCCCACAGGAGAGGCCCCGGCCGTCGCGCGGCACGGGCCGCGCGGCGGCCCGTACTCTCTACAGCGCCGTGACTGCGTTTTCTGTCACACCCCGGCCGGCACATCCCCGTCTCCCGGGTGGTTGCATGTTGTACGGACATGGACGAGCAGCGCTTTCAGGCCGTAACGTGCCTTTCGCGCCGGACGGCGGAGGAGATGGGACCACCGCCACGACCAGCGGTCCTGAACCGCGACCATTGACTGAGCAATCACGACGGCGAGAACCCGGCCCGCGACAGCGGGGCCGGCTTAGGCGCAAAAGGGGCGCAGTGCTGGGGGACGACGCGGAGCTGACCGCCGCGGTGCTGGCGGCACAGGACGGAGACGAGACCGCGTTCCGGACTGTGTACCGTTCCGTGCACCCGCGGCTGCTCGGGTACGTACGGACGCTGGTCGGCGACCCCGACGCCGAGGACGTCGCGTCCGAGGCGTGGCTGCAGATCGCCCGTGACCTGGAGCGGTTCAGCGGCGACGCGGACCGCTTCCGCGGCTGGGCCGCCCGAATAGCCCGCAACCGCGCGCTGGACCACATACGCATGCGTGGCCGCCGCCCCGCGATCGGCGGCGACGAGACGGAGCTGACCGGCAAGGCCGCCGAGTCCGACACCGCGGGCGAGGCCATCGAGGCCCTGGCCACCGACGGCACCCTCTCCCTCATCGCGCGGCTGCCGCAGGACCAGGCGGAGGCCGTCGTCCTGCGCGTGGTCGTGGGGCTCGACGCCAAGACGGCCGCGGAGACGCTCGGCAAGCGCCCGGGTGCCGTACGGACCGCCGCGCACCGCGGTCTGAAGCGGCTGGCCGAGCTGCTCGGCGACGATCCGGAATCGGCCGGGGTCCTGGACGCCCTGCCTCCTCAGCGAGGAACCCGCGACCGTGCGGTGACGTCTGCGAGTGTGACGCAAAGCGTCACGCGGACGCAGAAGGATGTGTGATGGCCGACGAGCAGTACAGGTGGCTGGACCGCGAAACGGCGGAGCGTTTGCTGCGCGGAGAGTCACTCGAAGCTGTTGACGCGGCCGACCGCGACGAGGCCGAACGGCTCGCCAAGACGCTCGGGGCGCTGACCGTCGAACCCCCGCTGAGCAGCGGGGAACTCCCTGGAGAGGCCGCCGCGCTGGCGGCGTTCCGCGCGGCGCGCGCGGACCGGGGCGAGGCCTCCGTGACCGACGGCCACCGCGCCGCCTCCGCTGCCTCGCACGCCCCCGACGCCGGGCTCGTCCGGATCGGCGCCCCCGCCCGCGCCGCCCGTCGCCCCCGCTGGGGCCGTCCCGTACGGCTCGGTCTCGCCGCCGCGCTGGCCGCCGGCATGGTCGGCGGGGTCGCGGTCGCGGCCGGAACCGGAGTCCTGCCGACGCCGTTCGACGAAGACGAGCGGGGCCGCCCGGCCGCCTCGGTCTCGGCCGCCGTGCCCTCGGAGCGCACCCTCGTGTCGCCCTCCCCGGGCACCGGTGCGCTGGGGGAGCCCACGCCCGGCGGCGACTCGAAGGCCCCCGAGGACTCCGGTACCGCCGAGGAGACGGCGCCCGGGAACTCCGCGACGGACCGCGGTTCCGCCGCCGACGACCGGAACCAGCCCTCCGGCGGTTGGTGGAAGGCCGTCGCCTCGTCCTGCCGCGACGTACGCGACGGCAAGCAGCTGTCCACCGACCGTCGCCGCGCCCTGGAGAACGCGGCGGGCAGTTCCGCCCGCGTGTGGAAGTACTGCAAGGACGTCCTCGCCGGCGCCGGCGAGAGCACCGAGGAGCAGCCCGACAAGGGCAAGGGCGACACCGGCGAGTCCGGCGACCAGGGCGGCAAAGGCGACGACGAGGGTCACCCGGCCGGTTCCGGCGGCAACAGCAACGGCAACGCCAACGGCGGCAGCAACAACCACCGCGCCGACGGCGCCGCGGAGACCCCGTCGACCGCGACCCGCCTGACGCCGGACCGAACGCTGCCGTCCGCTACGACACCGCCGCCGAGCGCGTCGTACAGCGCGCTCTGAGCGCAGTGCACAACCTGCGAGTTGCGCACCGGTCTGCAATTTCTGCGCGGTCGGTGCGACTTTTTCCGCCGCCACAGCGCTGAATCAGGTGAGCCGACTGGTCATGGGCGCCCAAGCCCGCACAAGACCAGGGAGGCCTCATGGGACGCGCGTTCTGGCGCACGATCCGGATCGCCATCGAGAAGGACAACTGGACGGCCCGGCTCGTCGTGCTCGCCCTCGCGGCAGGAGCCACCGCGCTCGTCGCCTGCACCATCGTGACCGCCAGATGACCCGAGCCGACGCCCATCACTCCCGTCTCACGCCGCTGACCTGCGGTTTTGTGGTCCGAGAAAAATTCTTGGCAAGGGGAGTGACATTTTCAGCCGACCCGACGCTGATGTGAGTGAGCCGACTGGTCATCGGCCGTCGCACAGAGCCGGGGTTCCCCCCGTACCTGCGGCTCGTGCATCGGCGCGGGCGGGACACGTTCCCCCGGTCCCGCCCGCGCCCCACTTCCACCTCTCGCGCCTCACCAGTGGACGACGACCTTGTCGCCGGTCCTCACCTGCGCGAACATCTCCGCGATCGCCCGCTCGTCCCGTACGTTGACGCAGCCGTGCGAGGCACCGGCGTAACCCGTGGCCGCGAAGTCGGACGAGTAGTGCACCGCCTGGCCGCCGCTGAAGAACATCGCGTACGGCATGGGCGAGTCATAGAGCGTCGACACATGGTGCCGAGACTTCCAGTAGACGCTGAACACACCCTCCCGTGTCGGTGTGTACTGCGACCCGAACCGCACCGGCACCGTCATGACCGTCCGCCCGTCGATCATCCAGCGCAGGGTCCGGCTCGACTTGCTGATGCACAGCACCCGGCCGGTCAGACACCGCGCGTCCGGCGCGTCGGCCTCCTGCCCGCCCATCAGGTACAGGTCCCACTTGCCGGGCTCGCGCGTCATCTTCAGCAGCCGCTGCCAGGTGACCTCGTCGGTCTTGCCCGTCCTCGGCAGCCCCCGCTTGCCCTGGAAGCCCCTGACCGCCTGCTCGGTCAGATCGTCGTAGGTCCCGGTGGGCCCGTCGAAGAGCCAGGCGATCTGACGCAGCCGGGCCTGGAGCTCGCGTATGTCACGTCCCTCGTCGCCCCGCGACCACAGCACGGCGGGTGCGGGGGGCGTCGGCGTCGAGCTCGGCTTGTCGTCGGGCGGCGCCGGCTTCGCTGACGGCGTGCCGCTCGGGAGCTCGATGCGCACCGGCGTGCGCTGCCCCTCGCCGGAGGCCTGCACCGTGCAGCCGCACAGCACCGTGAGGGCGGCGCCCGAGGCGAGTACGGCGGCCGGTCTGCCCAGACCCCTGACACGGGCCCGTCGCGCCCGCCGCGTCCGCCCCGCCCTCCCCATGCCCTTGGTACGCATCACGCCCCCGGTCGTCTCACCGCGGCGGCCACCCAGGACCGCACTGATGTCACCTGAGATGTTCCCCGCGCGTGACCGGTTGCGAACTACGCGGCATGGTGGGAGACAGCGGGAACCAGCGGGAACAGTTCTGTGAGGAAGCTCCCAGCAGGGGCCCTCCACCCCGCGCACGGGCGCCGCTACAGTCCGTCGCGAGGTCGTCTGTACTGGCGGGTAGCAAGCACAGCAACGCGGAGGCACACACATGGCGCGCGAGTCGGAGTCCGGACTGCCCATCGAGCCGGTCTACGGGCCGGAGGCGCTCGCGGGCTGGGACCCGGCCGAGAAGCTGGGCGAGCCCGGTTCCTATCCCTTCACTCGCGGCGTGTACCCCACGATGTACACCGGCCGCCCCTGGACGATGCGCCAGTACGCCGGCTTCGGCACGGCGGTGGAGTCCAACGCCCGCTACCAGCAGCTGATCGCCAACGGCACGATGGGCCTGTCGGTCGCCTTCGACCTGCCCACCCAGATGGGCCACGACTCCGACGCGCCGATCGCGCACGGCGAGGTCGGCAAGGTGGGCGTCGCCATCGACTCCATCGACGACATGCGGGTGCTGTTCGGCGGGATCCCGCTGGACAAGGTGTCGACGTCGATGACGATCAACGCCCCGGCCGCCCTGCTGCTCCTGCTGTACCAACTGGTCGCGGAGGAGCAGGGCGTCAGCGCCGACAAGCTCACCGGCACCATCCAGAACGACGTCCTCAAGGAGTACATCGCGCGCGGGACGTACATCTTCCCGCCCAAGCCGTCGCTGCGTCTGATCGCCGACATCTTCAAGTACTGCAAGGCCGAGATCCCGAAGTGGAACACGATCTCGATCTCCGGCTACCACATGGCCGAGGCGGGCGCGTCCCCCGCGCAGGAGATCGCGTTCACCCTCGCCGACGGCATCGAGTACGTCCGTACGGCGGTGGCGGCGGGCATGGACGTGGACGACTTCGCGCCCCGGCTGTCGTTCTTCTTCGTGGCCCGTACGACGATCCTGGAGGAGGTGGCCAAGTTCCGCGCGGCCCGCCGGATCTGGGCGCGGGTGATGAAGGAGGAGTTCGGCGCGAAGAACCCCAAGTCGATGATGCTGCGCTTCCACACGCAGACGGCGGGCGTGCAGCTGACCGCGCAGCAGCCCGAGGTGAACCTGGTCCGGGTCGCCGTGCAGGGCCTGGCGGCGGTGCTCGGCGGCACGCAGTCACTGCACACCAACTCCTTCGACGAGGCGATCGCGCTGCCGACGGACAAGTCCGCGCGCCTGGCCCTGCGCACCCAGCAGGTCCTGGCCTACGAGACGGATGTGACGGCGACGGTCGACCCCTTCGCGGGCTCCTACGTCATCGAGAAGATGACCGACGACGTCGAGGCGGCGGCGGTCGAGCTGATGCGCAAGGTCGAGGACCTCGGCGGCGCGGTGGCGGCGATCGAGCACGGCTTCCAGAAGAGCGAGATCGAACGCAGCGCCTACCGGATCGCCCAGGAGACCGACTCCGGCGAGCGGGTCGTGGTCGGCGTCAACCGCTTCCAGCTCGACGAGGAGGAGCCGTACGAGCCGCTCCGCGTCGACCCGGCCATCGAGGCCCAGCAGGCGGAACGGCTCGCGAAGCTGCGGGCCGAGCGGGACCAGGCGGCGGTGGACTCGGCGCTGGCGGCGCTGAAGAAGGCCGCCGAGGGCGAGGACAACGTCCTGTACCCCATGAAGGACGCGCTGAAGGCCCGGGCCACCGTCGGTGAGGTGTGCAACGCGCTGCGGGGGGTCTGGGGGACTTATGTGCCGTCGGACGCGTTCTGAGTGACCGGCCCCGGACACTCCGTCGGCGTCACGGCCGGCGAACCCCGAACCGGCCCA
The DNA here is from genome assembly GCF_001513975.1 of Streptomyces curacoi. Taxonomy (GTDB): domain Bacteria; phylum Actinomycetota; class Actinomycetes; order Streptomycetales; family Streptomycetaceae; genus Streptomyces; species Streptomyces curacoi. The sequence continues at coordinate 296,668 of NZ_KQ947988.1, read as the reverse complement.
GGTAGTCGCTGAGTCCGGCTGCCTGGTCCCCGGCCCACCCCACGTAACCGTCCGGCCGTACGAGAAACACCCCGCTGCCGTACGACTCCTGCGCCCGCCCTCGCACCACCCGCACCGCCCCCGGCACCTCCGCCACCTCCACGCCCACCGCCACCACCGTCCAGTGCGGCCCCCGGAACGCGTCAAACAGCCGTACGCCCCCCAGCATCCCGTCCGGAGCCCGGTCCCCGGCCCGCACCGCACCCGGCGCCTCCCGCGTCTCCGCCGTCAGGCTCGACTCCCGGTACCCCAGCCCCAGTTGACGCGTAGCCTCCCCGCGCCGCACCTCCCCCCGGTGCACGCCCGTCGACAACCCCAGCATGTCCGCCGCGACGGGCCGCCGCTCCTCCTCGTACGTCCCCAGCAGTGCCTCGCCCGCCCCGTCCCGCAGCACCGCCGCCAGCTTCCAGCCCAGGTTGTACGCGTCCTGCACGCTGGTGTTGAGCCCCTGCCCGCCGGCCGGTGAGTGCACATGCGCGGCGTCCCCCGCGAGGAAGACCCGCCCGTCCCGGAACCGGTCCGCGAGGGCCGCCCGCGGCCGGAAGTCCGAGGCCCACCGCAGCTCCGTCACGTCCTCCGGCGCAAGATGCGAGCGCGCGGCGACGACCTTGCGGATGCCCTCCAGGGAGAGGTCCACCGACGTCCCCTCCGGGAACCGGGCCACGACCTGGAAGTCCTCCGTACCCGCGAGCGGGCAGACGGCGAGGAAGTCGTCGCCCTCCCCGCGTGGCGGGAAGATGTGCCAGTTGTCCCGGTCCAGGCCCGTGATGCGGACGTCCGCCACCAGCATCGGGCTCGGATCGACCGTCTCCCCGGTCATGGCGATGCCCACGGCCCGCCGTACCGCCGAACGGCCGCCGTCCGCGGCGACGACGTACCGCGCGCGGAGGCTCTCACCGGCCGTGCAGCGGGCCGTCACACCGTCCTCGTCCTGGGTGAGCCCCACGACCTCCCGGCCGAAGGCGACCTTCCCGCCCAGCTCGGCCAGCCGCGCGAACAGGATCTCCTGCGTCCGCCACTGCGGAACCATCCACGGTTCGGCGTACGGCGAGTCCTCCGTCGCCTGCGCCGGGTCGAATATGCGGTGCTCGTGAAGCCGCTCGCCGTCCTGCCAGACCATCCCGGCCGGGTAGCCGCCGCCCGCCGCGCGGATCGCGTCGAGCACGCCCAGGTCGTCGAAGACCTCCATCGTGCGCGGCTGGATGCCCTTGCCGCGCGAGCCGGGGAAGAGTCCCCCGGCCCGCTCCACCACCAGCGCGTCCACTCCGCGCCGGGCGAGGTCGATGCCCAGCGTGAGGCCGGTGGGCCCCGCCCCCACGATCAGGACGTCCGTCTGCACAGCCATGGCCACTCCTTAACAGCGTTAAGTGCTCTCGGGGCACGAGAATCGCCTTAACGCCGTTAAGCTGTCAAGCGTGAACACGGAACGCCGGGCTCCCCTCGACCGCCGACGCGTCGCGGACACCGCCCTGAAGCTCCTGAACGAGGTCGGCCTGGACGGGCTGACCCTGCGCGCCATCGCCAGGGAACTGGACGTCAAGGCGCCGGCCCTGTACTGGCACTTCGAGGACAAACAGGCGCTGCTCGACGAGATGGCCACCGAGATGTACCGCCGGATGGTCGCCGGGACGCCCCTCGACCCCGCCGACACCTGGCGGGACCGGCTCCTGAAGTCCAACCGGGGCCTGCGCGCGGCGCTGCTCGGCTACCGCGACGGCGCGAAGGTCTTCAGCGGCTCACGCTTCACCGGTATCGAGCACGCCGAGCAGATGGAGGACAACCTGCGCCTGTTCACGGCCGCCGGCTTCACCCTCGCCCAGGCGGTCCGGGCGACCTCGACGACGTACCTCTACACCCTCGGCTTCGTCACCGAGGAACAGGGCGTCGAGCCGATGGCGGGGGAGCGGAGGGAAGGTTACGACGTGGCCGAACGCGCCCGCACGATGGCCGACTTCCCGCTGTCGGCCCGGGCGGGCGCGGAGATCTTCACCGACTACGACGCGCACTTCGAGGAAGGGCTGGCGGTGGTGATCGCCGGGATCGAGGCCCGGTACGGGATCAGCTGACCGTTACCTTTCGTTCACCCCGTGGTTGGCGGGGAGTCGGTGTCCGGCGTCGAACATCTCCTACGGTCGCAGGGATCCGCCCCGGAGAGAGCCCAGGTGTACGCGTGACCAACCGCCCCCCGACCCTGTCCGTGATCGTCCCCTGCTACAACATCGAGTCGTACGTACCCGAGACCGTGACCAGCCTGGTCAACAACGCACGGGACGACTTCGAGTTCCTCTTCGTCGAGGACCGGTCCACCAAGGACAAGACATACGAAGCGCTGCTGACGCTGACGAAGAGACTGAAGAACAGCCGGGTGATACGGCACGAGCAGAACGGCGGCCTGGCCACCGCGCGCAACACCGGCATCGATGCCGCCGAGGGCCGCTACCTCACCTTCCTCGACGGTGACGACTGGCTGGCGCCCGGCTATCTCGCGGATCTGGTGGACGTCATCGAACGCTTCGACGTCGACTTCGTACGCACCGACCACGTACAGGTCACGGGCGTCGAACGGGCCGTCCACCGGGCGCCCGAGGGACGCCGGCACACCCCCCTCGACCCGCGCACCTCGATCCTCCCGGTCGACGACACGACCATGGTCGACTACCCCTACGCCTGGGCCGGCATCTACCACCGCCGCCTCCTGGACCGCGGCATGCTCCGCTTCCACGACGGACTGAAGACCGCCGAGGACCGCCCCTGGATCTGGGACCTGCACCGCAGGGCGGACTCCTATGTCGTCGCCAGCCTGCGCGGGGTCTTCTACCGCCGGGGCGTGGCCAGTTCGCTGACCCAGATCGGCGATGTGCGCCAGCTGGACTTCTTCCGCTCCTTCGACCTGGTCCTCGCCGAACTGGCCGACGACCCCGAGGCGGGCAGGCTGCGCAAGAAGGCGCTGCGCAACTACTGCGTCGTCATCGCCCACCAGCTGCTCAGCCGGGGCCGGTTCGAGCGCAGCATCGCCGCCCGGCTGAAGGAGCTGGCGGCCGAGGCGCTGGGCCGGATGTCGGAGGACGAACTGGAAGAGGCGCTCGTCGGGATGGGCGAGGAGCGCGTGCACATGCTGCGCCGGATACGGGGCGGCATGAAGGGAGTGGCGGCATGATCCAGCTCTTCTTCTCGGCCACGCAGTACGCGGCCGCGACCGTCACCGCCGCCATCCGCGCCGGCCAGTTCGGCCCGCGCGAGGGAGTGCGCCGCATCCTCGTCGTCAGCAACACCGCCGCCGTCCCCGAGGTCGGCACCCCGCTGGACCGGATGGCCGGCTTCGAGAAGCTGCGCCCCGAGTTCGACGAGGTGCGCTCCTGGAACGAGTTCATCTCCCCGCACCACCCGGCCGGCTGGTCGCCGCGCGGCCAGGACACCCTGCTGTGGGAGAAGGCCGTACGCCTCGCCTGGAACCTCGGCGACGAGCCCGTGGAGATAGCCTGCGAGTCCATCCAGGCCAACCCCTCCCGCGCGGTCGCGGACATCTTCGCGGACAGCCCGATCCATGTGTACGCCGACGGCCTGATGAGCTACGGCCCCACCCGCAACCGCATCCCGCACGGCATGAGCAGCCGGATCGCCCGCGTCCTCCACCTGGACCTGGTGCCGGGCCTGACGCCCATGCTCCTCGCCGAGTACGGCGTCGAGCCCGAGGCCGTCCCCAACGAGGCGATCGTCGACGTCCTCGCCCAGATCGGCGAGTCCGGCGCCGGCATCCTCGCCGAGCGCCTCCCGGCCGACCACCCGCCCACCGCCGTCCTCCTCGGCCAGTACCTCTCGGCCATCGACCTGATCACCCAGGACGAGGAGGAGCAGCTGCACATCCGCATGCTGCGCGCCGCCGCCCGGGCCGGTCACCAGGACGTCCTGTTCAAGCCGCACCCCAGCGCGCCCGCCGTCTTCAACGAGTCCCTGGAGGCGGTCGCCGCCGAACTCGGCGTCAGACTCACGGTGCTGAACGAGCCCGTCCTCGCCGAGACGGTCTTCGCCTTCCTGCGGCCGAAGCTCGTCATCGGCTGCTTCTCGACCGCCCTGATGACCGCCGCCGCCTTCTACGGCATCCCCGTCGCCCGCGTCGGCACGGACCTGCTCCTCGAACGCATCACCCCGTACGAGAACAGCAACCGCATCCCGCTGACCATCATCGACGCGGCCCTGCCCGACGCGGAAGAAGCCGAGCTCGGCGCCCCGCTCGCCCTGGAAGGCATGGCCGAGGAGCTGGCGCCGCTGGTGCGCAGCGTCGGCTACTGCATGCAGTCCCGCAAGCATCACGCCCTGCGCGGCGAGGTGACCGCCTGGCTCGCCGCCAACCTGGCCGAGCACCAGGGCTACTTCAAGCGCCGCCGCCTCACCAGCCTGCGCCTGCCCGGCGGCAGCCCGGTACGGGCGGAGGCGCTGCGCCGGCATCCCGCGGTGCGCAAGGCGGTACGGCAGCTGCGGTCGACGGCCCGGAAGTGACGCGCGGTCACAGAACGGCAGTTGGGGCGCCCCGAGCCACGGGGGCGCCCCAACTGCATTTCGGGCTTCAGAACCGTACGGCCGGCAACGCCCGCTTCAGCTTCGGCCCGAACGGCTTCTCCACGAACCGGTGCATCAGCCAGGCCAGGACGAGCAGGCTGCCCACGGACAGCGCCAGCGTCTCGTACGACCCCAGCCCGAGCCCCCGGTGCAGCACCCGGATGAAGAACCAGCCCAGGTGCTCGTGGATCAGATAGAAGGGGTACGTCAGCGCCCCCGCCACGGTCAGCCAGCGCCAGTCGGCCCAGCGCGTCCAGCCCAGCGCCACCACCGCGACGGCGGCGAAGGCGCAGAAGACGATGGCCTGCACGACGAGCGGGTCGCGGTGGAAGTCGCCCTGCTCGCCCGGGTGCCACAGCGCCATGACCGAGTAGCGCTGGCCCAGCAGGAAGGACATGCCGACGATCCCCCACAGCAGCAGGTCGCTGCCGAACCGGTGGATCAGGTACAGCGCCAGGCCGCCGACGAAGAACGGCGCGTGGTCGCGCATCACCAGCTCGTCCGTCAGCGGGTGGTCGGCGATCCGGGCGAACGCACCGGCCAGCGTCCACAGGATGCAGAAGGTGACCACGCGCTTGTAGGTGACGCCCTTCCAGATCACGAACAGCGCGAAGAGGACGTAGAACTTCAGCTCCACCCAGAGCGTCCAGCACACGCCCAGCACCCGCGGCACACCCAGCGGCTGCTGCATCATCGTGAGGTTGACCAGGAACTCGTCCGGCCGGACCGGCGCGACGACGACCGGCAGGAGCAGCGCCGCGCCGCTGACCATGACGAGGGCCACCCAGTACGCCGGGTAGAGGCGGGATATCCGGGAGCGGAAGAAGTCGCCGAGACTGCGGCCCCAGCTGCTCATGCAGATCACGAAGCCGCTGATGACGAAGAAGAACTGCACGCCCAGGCTGCCGTACGTGGCGAACTGCGACAGCGTCGGGAACATCACGCCGGGCGACTGGTCCCAGGAGGCCGCCACCTCACCGTTCTTGCCGGTGAAGTGGTACATGCACACCATCAGGGCGGCCAGCAGCCGCAGACCGTCCAGGGCGCGCAGCCGGCTCTCCCCCCGGAGCCGGACCGGAGGCCGCTCGGCGAGAACCTGGTTCAGCCTGGGTGCCGCTGGTGCCACTGGTGCCGGCGGTGCCGTCGCCTGGTCGGCCGCGCTCATCCGGGGGCCCTTCTCGTGGGAGTCGTCGGGTAACCGAACGCTATGTACCTCCGACGGGTGAGAGGTGAGTGACTGCTGACGCTCAGGGAGCGCGAAGATGTCACACGGATGAACGACCACTCCCGCTATTTCCGGGTGGCCGCCTGCTTCAGCGCCCGCGCCCGGCGCGCCAGTCGCCGTACGGTCGCGTTGCGCGGGATGAAGGACAGCTGGGCCGGTACGGCGCCCGGCAGGGCCAGCGAGGTCAGGCGCTTGCGCTTGAAGTAGCGCCAGGTGTGCGGGTTGAGTTGCCGGGAGAGGTAGGACTCGGCCGCGCCGCGCAGCCCCGGGTAGATCTTGGGCTGCATCGCGAAGCCGACCGCCTGGAGCAGCGCGGCCAGTTCGGCCACCCGCTCCCGCGAGGGCATCGTCCAGCCGTTCACGGCGGTGGCGTCCGCGGCGTCCGGCAGCAGCTGGTCGGCGATGGTCAGCGGCACCCGGTTGCTGTTCTGGTAGGGCGCGAGCCGGGCCAGCACGGTGTCGGTGCCGACCCGCGCGACGGGTACGCCGTACAGACCGGCCGCGGTGAACAGCGCGGTGGAGAAGCAGCCGACCACGAGCGCGGGCCGCAGCCGCTGGAAGGCCACCTCGGCGAGGACGGGCCGGTCGAGGAGGGTGAGTTCGGCGCCCAGCCTGGCCGCCTCGTCCTCCAGGAGCCTCGACCAGCGGGCCGGGGCGACCGGGTGCGGCTTGAACACCAGCCTGCGGTGGCCGAGTTCGACGGCGCCGCGCACCATCCGCAGGTGCAGGTCCTCCTCCTCGGCGTCGCTGAGGATGCCGAGCGCGCAGAGGTACTGGCCGAGCAGGAGGGCCGGACGGTCATCGGTGTCCGGGGCAAGGGCGGGCAACTCGTCCTCGGCCTGGGCGAGTTCGCCGAGCACCTTCACGAACGCCTCGGACGGCACCAGTTCGGCCGGGACGCCGAACTCGGTGAGCAGCAGCGGGGTCAGGCCCGGGACGAGATCGAGGTGCAGCAGGCGGTCGATGCGGGTGCCGACCAGCGGGTCGATCTTGTCGCGCGTGGGGCCGTAGCTTATGAGGCCGTCGGCGTAGACGTCGACGGGAGCGCCGGTGAACAGCTGGCACAGCGCGAGGGCCGGGTCGACCTGGACGGACTCCACGGCGAGGCGCACCTCGTCGTCGCCGAGGCGCCACAGCAGCCGTACGTACCGCTCCCACATCGGGATGTCGTCCGCGCGGGGCGACCAACCGCTCGGGTGGAACGGGGAGATGGTCTCGTTCCAGGACAGCACCTCGTCGAAGCGCTCACGCAGCCGGTCGAAGCCCGGCATCGCGTCGACGGACGGGGTGATCTCGGGGTTGACCGCGTTGTTCGTGACGACCAGCAGCCGGCGGTCGGCCGGTGCGAAGAGACCGGCGTCCAGGGCGGCGGCCAGGGTCGCGGCGCCGTACAGGGTCGAGGCGCAGAAGATCTGAGTCGTACGAGGCATCAGGCGGCCACCGTCCGCGCCCCGACCGCCCTGCGGCGCACCCGCCGCAGCCGGCCCGCCCGCTTGGCGTCCATCGAGTCCATTACTTCCGCGAGCACGTCCTGCGGCATTCTTTTCAGGGCGGCGGCGCTCAGCGAGCGCAGTTTTCGAGCCACGGCGGGTTCGAACCTCTCGATGTGTCCGAGATGATGAGCCATGATGGCGCAATAAGTACGCACGGCTTTTGGCAGCAGCTTATCGGCCTCCGCGTCAGCGGCCGTTTCCTCGATTACCCGGTCGAACGCGCGAATGAAATCCAGCTGCCGTACATCACCGATCTGGGTGAGCGAGGAGGCCACTCCGCGCCGGTAGTGGACGCCCAGCAGTCCCACCACGGCGAACGACTCCGCCTCCCGGTGCAGCTTCCAGATCCACGGCCGGTCCTCGGCCGTGCGCAGCCCGTGCGTGAAGTGCAGCAGGCCGCGGTCGACCAGGCGGCGGTGGTAGACGCCCGCCCACGCGTAGGCGTAGTCCACGGACGTCGACCGGTCGGCGGGCAGGATCGCCTCCCGCGGGTTCAGCACCGCCCAGCGCCGGCCGTGCGGCACCCGGTGGATGCTGCGCGCCCGCCCGGTGCACTGCACATGGTCGGTACGGACGAAATCGCAGCCCAACTCCTCGATCGCCGCGAGCAGTTGCGGGAAGTAGCCGGGCGCGAGCCAGTCGTCGCCGTCCAGGAAGGTCAGATACTCGCCGCGCGCCCTGTCGATGCCCGTGTTCCGCGCGGTGGCCAGCCCTCCGTTCTGCTCGTGTCTGACGACCACCGCGCCCGGCAGCTCGCGCTCCGCGCGCGCGAGGATGTCCGGTGTCCCGTCGGTCGAGCAGTCGTCGACGAGGATGAACTCGAAGTCCTCGCGTGTGTTCGCACGCAGGCTCTTCAGTGTGTCGGGCGCGTATTGCTGCACGTTGTAGAACGGCACGATGACGGAGAGCTTGACCACGCAAAGGACGTTAGGGCGCGGTCCGGCATCCGTCTTTACCCGCAGTTTGATGTCAGGTGAACGACGCGTGGCGATGCCGTGAACCAGGATTTTTCTCAGCGGGTTCCGGCCCCGATTCGCCGTTCGTCGATGTGCTGTTAACCGTTTGTTGGATTCGGGTTGGGCAGAACCTCGGAAACGCTTCCTAGCGTCTTCGACGTGCCAGCAAGTGCGAAGAAGTCCCGGCGAGTTGCCGTACTCGCGGATTCCGACACCCGGTGGAAGTGGGGCGCGCTCACCGCGAACCGCATCGCTCCGGAGAACGCAGACGAGTCGGACATCCGCCTGGACGGTTATCTCCTGCGCGGCCGTGCCACCCCCACCGCCCGCCAGCTCCAGGAGGTCGGCGCCCCCGCCGACTCCCTGCGTGAGGTGACCGCCGTCGAGTTCCTGCGCACCATGGCGCGGGAGCCGTACGACGTCCTGGTCCTCGCCCTCGTCGGCGGGGGAGTGCAGGCGATGCTGCACGGCCTGAAGCGGATCTGGGAGGGGCAGCCGGAGCGGCCCGTGGTCGTCACCGGCTACGTCGGCGTCGTCTACGAGAAGCTCGCCGACGGCCTGCTGCTGCGGCACGGCGCGGACCTCGTCCTCGCCAACTCCCGCCAGGACGCCGAGCGTTTCCGCGCGGTGTACGAGGGGGTCGGCGCCGACGCCTCGGCGGTGACCGAGGTCGCGCTGCCGTTCCTCGGCGGGGCGCCCTACACCGGCGGGCACGACCCCTACACCGTGGTCTTCGCCGCCCAGCCCTCCGTGCCGGACAACCGCAGGGACCGCACGTACCTGCTGAACCGCCTCATCCAGCACGCCCGCAAGCACCCCGAGCGCGAGGTACTGCTGAAGCTGCGCTCCAAGCCGGGCGAACACACCACGCACATCGAGGAGCTGCCGTACCAGAAGCTGGTCCAGCGCCTCGACCCGCCGGCCAACTTCCGCCTCGTGTACGGGCACATGGGCGAGGTCCTCGACCGCACCGACCTGCTGGTGACCATCAGCTCCACGGCCGCCCTGGAGTCGCTGCACCGCCGTATCCCCACCGTCGTCCTCACCGACCTCGGCGTGCGCGAGGTGCTCGGCAACCACCACTTCGTCGGCTCCGGCTGCCTCGCCTCCTGGGACCAGCTCGACGACGGCCACCGCCCGGTGCCCGACGAGGAGTGGGTGGCCCGGCAGGGCGTCGCGGCCGGGGGAGGCTCGTACGAGGCGGCCTTCGACGCGGCCCGCGAGCGCATCGCCAAGCTGCTGGACCGCCCCGGCGGACTGCCCGCCCTCACCCCGTACTACACCCCCGCCACCGCGCCCGGCTATCTGCCCGGCATCCTCGCCCGCCACCACCTCGGCCCGGACGGCAGCCCGCTGCCCGGCGCGCCCGCGCACGACAGGGAGCCCGGCCCGGTCCGGCAGATCGTGCGCCGGGCCGCCCGCGGCGCCTACCGGCACGGCGTGCAGCGCGTGGCGCCAGTCATCCGGCGGATGGGGGAGCTGTGAGCCGCCCGAACCCACGTCAAGGACGTCAAGGAGCCAAACCCATGTCCCACCCGGAAGCGGGCCAAGGCGCCTCGGTGCGCCGAGTGCTCGCCGTGATCCCCGCGCGCGGCGGCTCCAAGGGCGTGCCCGCGAAGAACCTCCTCCCCGTCGGCGGCGTCCCGCTGGTGGCCCGCGCGGTGCGCGAGTGCCGGGCGGCCCGGCTGGTGACCGACGTCGTGGTCTCCACCGACGACCAGGCCATCGCCGCCGCCGCCCGCGAGGCCGGCGCCGAGGTCGTGCTGCGCCCGGCCGCCATCGCCGGGGACACGGCCACCTCCGAGGCCGCCGTCCTGCACGCCATGGACGCCCACGAGGCCCTGCACGGGGCGCCGGTGGACGTGGTCCTGCTCGTGCAGTGCACCAGCCCCTTCATCGTCCGCGAGGACATCGACGGGGTCGCGGGCGCGATCGTCGACAACGGCGCCGACACCGCGGTCACCGTGGCTCCCTTCCACGGCTTCATCTGGCGGGACGCCGAGGACGAGGTCGCCGCGGGCTCCGTCGCGGAGGCCGACGCGGCCGTCGGCGGCGGCTACGGCGTCAACCACGACAAGTCCTTCCGTCCCCGCCGCCAGGACCGCCCCCAGGACCTGCTGGAGACCGGCGCCGCCTACGCGATGGACGCGCCCGGCTTCCGCAAGCACCAGCACCGCTTCTTCGGCCGTACGGAACTCGTCCGCACCGACCCCTCCCGGGTCCTGGAGATCGACGACCCGCACGACCTGGCGCGGGCGCGGGCCCTCGCCCCCCTCTTCGACGCGGACCGCCCCGGTTCGCTGCCGACCGCCGACGACATCGACGCGGTCGTACTGGACTTCGACGGCACCCAGACCGACGACCGGGTGCTGATCGATGCCGATGGACGGGAGTTCGTCTCCGTGCACCGCGGAGACGGCCTCGGCATCGCGGCCCTGCGCAAGAGCGGGCTGAAGATGCTGATCCTGTCCACGGAGCAGAACCCGGTCGTCGCCGCCCGCGCACGGAAGCTGCAGATTCCCGTGCTGCACGGCATCGACCGCAAGGACCTCGCGCTGAAGCAGTGGTGCGAGGAGCAGGGCATCGCGCCTGAGCGCGTGCTCTACGTCGGCAACGACGTCAACGACCTCCCGTGCTTCGCCCTCGTCGGCTGGCCCGTGGCGGTCGCGAGCGCCCACGACGTCGTGCGCGGCGCCGCACGCGCGGTCACCACCGTCCCCGGCGGTGACGGCGCGATCCGAGAGATCGCCAGCTGGATCCTCGGCCCCTCTCTCGATTCCCTCCCCCAGTAAGGACATCTTCTGCCATGAGCACCAACTCCCGTCTGCGCGCCTTCGGTTCGCGTGAGGTCGGCCCCGGTCGCCCCGTCTACATCTGCGGCGAGATCGGCATCAACCACAACGGCGAGCTGGAGAACGCCTTCAAGCTCATCGACGTGGCCGCCGAGGCCGGCTGCGACGCCGTGAAGTTCCAGAAGCGCACGCCGGAGATCTGCACCCCGCGCGACCAGTGGGACATCGAGCGCGACACGCCCTGGGGTCGGATGACCTACATCGACTACCGCCACCGCGTGGAGTTCGGCGAGGACGAGTACCGCCAGATCGACGAGTACTGCAAGGAGAAGGGGATCGACTGGTTCGCCTCCCCGTGGGACACCGAGGCCGTCGCCTTCCTGGAGAAGTTCGACGTCCCGGCGCACAAGGTCGCCTCGGCCTCCCTGACCGACGACGAGCTGCTGCGCGCCCTGCGCGCCACCGGCCGCGCGGTCATCCTCTCCACGGGCATGTCCACCCCTCGCCAGATCCGCCACGCAGTCGAGGTCCTCGGCTCCGACAACATCCTCATGTGCCACGCCACCTCCACCTACCCGGCGAAGGCCGAGGAGCTGAACCTCCGCGTGATCAACACGCTGGAGAAGGAGTACCCGAACGTCCCGATCGGCTACTCCGGCCACGAGACGGGCCTGCAGACCACGCTGGCCGCCGTCGCCCTCGGCGCCGTGTTCGTCGAGCGCCACATCACCCTGGACCGCGCGATGTGGGGCTCGGACCAGGCCGCCTCCGTCGAGCCGCAGGGCCTCACCCGCCTCGTCCGTGACATCCGCACCATCGAGGCCTCCCTCGGTGACGGCGTCAAGAAGGTCTACGACTCCGAGCTCGGCCCGATGAAGAAGCTGCGCCGGGTCACCGGTGTGGTCGCCGAGGCGGAGATCGCCGCGGCGGCGGGCGAGCCGGTCGCGGTCTGAGTCACAGCGTGCCGAGTCCGAGTGTCCCGGCCACGGGCGCTCGGGCTCGGAGCCGGTTGAAGCGCCTTTTGGACACGAGCGCATCATGAGCGCCTTACGACGGGACGGTCGTACGTCGATGAGCCCCCGCGCCGGGAACACCGGCCCCCACACTCTCGCCTTCGTTGAGAGCCCGGTACAGCTCCTGAACGTGCTGGAGTGGGCGCATGCCCCCGAGCACGCCGTCGGCGCGGGGCTCACCCTCGTCGTCCTGTCCCCGATCGACCCCATGACCCGCGGCCAGCTGCGCCGGATGGCCGAGCTGGCACGCGAGGAGGGCCACCAGGTCCGCTGGGAGGAGGCGCGCGGCGGCCCGGCGGCCCCCTTCCAGACGATCGGCGGCCTGGCGGGCCTGCTCCGCCGGGCCGAGCGCGTGGTCCTGGGCGACCCGTTCTCCCGCTACGTACAACTGTTGTTGACCATCACCAAGGCCCGCGACCTGGTCGTCGTCGACGACGGCACGGCCACCATGGAGTTCGTCGCCCAACTGGCTCGCGGCGAACGCCTGGTCCGCTGGCACCGCAAGGGCGGCCGCCCCGGCCCCCGCGACCTGGTCTTCGCGCCGGTGTCCTCGGCGGCCCGCAAGCGCCTGACTCCGAGCGAGCGCCGCAAGGTCGAGATCTTCTCCTCCATGCCGATGGAGGAGCGGCTGGAGGGCGTCACGGTCACCGCCAACACCTTCGCCTGGACCCGCGCCCGCTTCGGCCCGCCCCGCATCACCAAGGGCGCGGACATGGTCGGCACGTCGCTGGTCGAGACGGGTGTGGTGGACGGCGACCGCTACCTGGAGGCGGTGCGCGGACTGGCCAAGACGCACGGAGCCACCCGCTACTTCGCCCACCGCCGCGAGAGCGCGGAGAAACTCCACCGACTGGCGGTCGAGACGGGCCTGGAGGTCGTACGCCCCGACCTCCCCCTGGAGCTGATCGCCCGCCGCGGGCCGATCGGCCGTACGATCCTGAGCTTCCCGTCGACGGTGGTGCACACGCTGCCGCTGGCGCTGTCCGGCACGGAGGTCCGCGTGGCGGTGTGCGACATCGACCCGGCGTGGCTGACGCAGAACGCGTCGCCGAGGGCGCAGGGGTTCTTGTCGGGGGTGACGGGGACGGCTCGGGATGTGCACCGGCTGTCGGCGGTTACGGCTGTGTGATCTTCAAGGCTTCTATGAAGGGGCTGAAGGCTTCGGCTGGGAAGGTGAGGGTGCCGACGGCCGGGTCTTTGGAGTCGCGGATGGCTATGTGGGTGCGGCGGTCTGAGATTTCCACGCAGGCGTTGCCGTCGCCGCTGCCAGAGTAGGACGACTTCCGCCAGTTGCCGAGGGTGTCCATGGGGCGCCTCACAGCTCTTTCGCCAGCCTGTGGATGAAGTCACGCGACCGTTCGGGTTCGAGCGATGCCGCCTCCACTCTACGGAAGAGTGTTCGGAAGACCCCTAGCTGGGCCTTGGAGTCGATGAAGACCGAGCCATGAGGGCCGTCGCGTACCACCGTGTCCAGATTCGGGACGGGGCCGCCGGCGTACGCCATGGCCGCTGTGATGTCGGAGAAGTCCTCCAGTTCGAAGGGGATGACGCGTACCGTGACGTGGTCGGCGGCGGAGAGCTCCAGGATGCGGGTGAGCTGAGCCCGTGAGGCGGCTCGGCCGCCGACCTTGATGCGCAACGCCGCCTCGTGGACGACCGCTTCGTACGGTGTGGGAGCGGGGCCTTCGAGGATTGCCTTGCGTCGCATTCGATGCCGTACACGCAACTCGAGTTCCTCCTCCCGAAGCGCGGGCACGCGGCACGAGAACAGCGCACGGGCGTACTCCGCTGTCTGGAGAAGGCCTGGGACGTGCAGGAAGTCCACGTCCCAACGGAAGGTGGCGTGGTGCTCCAGCTCGGCGAGATTGAGGAACGGCGTGGGCAGCTGCCACCGGTACTCCTCCCACCAGCCCCGGGTCCGGTCGGTCGCCATGACCACCAGAGCATCGATCAACTGGTCGTCCGAGCAGGAGTAGTTGGCGACAAGGCGGCGCAGACGCTGCTCGCTCACTCCTGAAAGGCCTGACTCGATCTGGCTGACCTGGACGGAGCTCACGCCAAGGAGGGTCGCTGCCTCCCGGGCACTGAGTCCAGCAGCGTCCCGAAGCCTGCGCAGTTCAACCGCCAGTCGCCTCTGGCGTGCCGTTGGTTCGCGCCTGGTGCCCATCGACTGCTCCTTGCTTCAACGCGCTTGCGGGCGCGACTCGTTCGGGCGTCAGGTTACGCGACCGGCTTGCTGAACCGAAAGTTTCAGGTCTACCGTCAGTGACGCGACGCACACGCTGCGAACCTCCGGGCTACCGGAAGCGCACCGCTCCGTCCTGCCATGACGGCTGCGGCAATGACACCGCCGGACGACCGCAATCCCCACCACCCGAACGGAGTTCGCCCATGCCCGAAACCGAACCCTGGGAGTACACCCTGTACATCCCGAACGACGTCCGAGCCGTCACCGTCTCCCGTCGCACCCTCCGCCTGATCCTCACCCTGCACGGTCTCATCGGCCTCGCCGACACCGCCGAACTCCTCGCGACCGAGCTGATCGCCAACGCCGTACGTCACACCAAGGGACCCGCCGCTCTACGGTGCGCTGGTCGGCCGGGGTGCTGCGGATCGGAGCGTGGGACGCGGATCCCGAACCGCCGGAGCCGCCCGAGGAGTTGGAGCAGCTCGCGGAGCGGGAGGAGGGGCGAGGACTGGCCTTGGTCCGGGCGTGTGCCGACCTGTGGGGCTGGCAGCCGCTGACCAGACACGGGAGCCGGGGCAAGTACGTCTGGTGCGAACTGGCCACGTAGATCACGGCCGCTTGCGGGCCAGGACGAACGCGCGAGGCCGCCTCTCCTCGCCGGCCGGTTCACGCAGCACGCGGGCGTGCAGCAGGAGACCGGCCCCGGTCAGCGCCTCGGCGACGGTTTCCGGCGTACGCCAGTGGTAGTCGAGCGAGATCTCCTGGCCGAAGCGCTCGATGAGCCGCATGTGGTCGTCGCCGTCCCCGGACTGGAACGCGAGCAGGACGTGGCCGCCAGGCGCCAGAACGCGGTGGAACTCGGCGAAGGTGGCGGCGAGGTGCTCGGTCGGGACGTGGATGATCGAGTACAGCGCGATGATCCCGCCCAGCGTCTCGTCCGGCAGGTCCAGCGACGTCATCGAGCCGACGTGGAACCGGAGGTCGGGATACGCGCGGCGGGCCAGGGCCACCATCCGGGGCGAGAGGTCGACGCCGAAGACCGGCACACCGAGGGCATGGAGATGGGCGGTGACGGAACCGGGCCCGCTGCCGAGGTCGGCGACGGGGGCCGGGGCGTGCTCGCGGGCCAGCTCGGCGAAGGCGGCGACCAGGGAGCGGTCCAGGGGGGCGCTGTCGGCCGACCAGTCGGGGAAGGCCTCCGCGTAGGCGGGGGCGATGGCGTCGTAAGAGGTACGGGTGGATCGAAGAAATTCCGGCTGCATGTCGGTCACGGACGCACCCTAATGGTGGGCGGGGCGGGCGTCCGGGTGCTCACCAGGGTGTTCCCGTGGGCGCCCCGCCTACAGCGACGACCAGTTGGAATCGCGTTGACGGGAAGTTCCTCCTGCGGAGTCTCACACGCCGATACTCAGCTGAGCGAAACGGAGCAAGGGGAAGTCCAGTCGGTCATTTGCGCTCGACGGGCCAGGGTGCGCTTTGCCATTCTTTCTCGAATTCATCCCTCGTGATCACAAACGCCGAGAATTCCGGCTGGCTGGCCACATCCTCAATAGAGCCGACCGGGATCTCGCTCAGGCCGATGTCTCCCGATTCGTGGAGCTCGTCGGCCTTTAGTGTGCGCCCATTCCTATACCTCTGCACCTTTCGGACCTCATAGCCGTCCTCGCCGATCTCGCTATAAAAGATGACCGGTTCCGACGGAAAGTCGTGCAGCCACTCAACCTTCCAATATTCCATGAGATCAGCTCTTTCCGTGACTGACAATGCGCCCTGTCAGGTCAAGCGCTCCCTGGTTCGGGATGACATACACATCAGGTCGCTCAACCGAGCGCATGACTTCAAGCCCTCGCACGTCTATCTCAATATAGTGACTGAACTTGTGGCCGGCCCACGGGACGCGCACAAAGGCATACGAAAGCTGCCCCGGAGTCTTCGTGCCGGGTTGGATATCGGTGAAATACTGCCCATCTCCAAATCGGGCGTCCTTAGAGTTGTCAGCCCTAAGTGATGCGCGCATCTCGCCGCTTTCAAGGATTCCGTCGTAGCCCTTTTCGTTAGTGTAGTGGTACAGAGTGCCCAGATCTTCGTCAGCTACTCGTTCCACACGGTACGGGCATTCCTCTGGCGCCAAGCCCAGAGGATCACTCTCAGTATGGGGATTTTCGACGTATGTCGCTGGATTCGGCGCTGGAGTGAGGCCCAGCGGATCAGGGGTGACGTAGCGGGCGGATTCGGGGTCGTAGTGGCGGAAGTAGTTGTAGTGCAGGCCCGTTTCTGGGTCGTGGTACTGGCCGGGGAAGCGCAGCGGGGTGTAGGCGGTGGCGGTGCGGTTCCAGGCTGTGTTGCCCCAGAGGGTGCTGCGGGTGCGCCAGGCGATGTTGCCGTGTTCGTCGACGAGTTCGGTGGGTGTGCCGACGAGGTCGGTGATGATCGCGAAGAAACGCTGGTCGATGTCTTCCTGGGGTGCGTCGGCGAGCGTCTTGCGTTCGGTCTGGGCAATGGGGCGTAGGCCTTGGTGGTCCCAGGTGAGGGTGATGTCTGGTTGTGCGGTGCCCGGGGTGTGAGTTGTCTGTTCGGCGAGGGTGGTGCCGTCCCAGGTGAAGTCGGTCTGTTCCGCGACGGTTTCGCCGTCGGCGGCGAGGCGTTGTTTGGCGATGCGGCGTCCGAGGGGGTCGTAGCGGTAGCGCCATGTCGTGCCGTCGGGGGTGATCACCGATGTGAGGCGGTCTTCGGCGTCCCAGGTGTAGCGCCAGGTCTCTGGGTTTCGGGACAGGCGGGTCTTTTGGCGCAGGGTGATGCGGCCCGCTGCGTCGTGTTCGTATCGGACACTGCCCGCGCGGGTGATGCGGGTGCCGGTGTAGGCGCGGTCGCCGGTTGCCTCCTGGCCGGGCATGAAGTCCGGCCAGGAGGCGTGGATCTGGTTGCCTGCGGTGTCGTAGGTGTAGGACTCCGTCCAGTCGGGTGCGCGGACTGCGGTGACCCGACCTGCTGCGTCCAGGTCGAAGCGGCGATTGCTGCCTGGGTGTCCGTCGATGCCGGTGAGGTTGCCGTCGCCGCGGTAGGTGTAGGTGCGATGCCGAAGGGGTTGGTCGGCCGGACCGGTGAGTTCTTGTCCGGTCAGGCGGCCTACGGCGTCGTAGAGGTTGGTGAGGGTCAGGGTTTCGCCGATGTGGCAGGCCAGCTCGCGGCCTGCTGCGTCGTGGGCGAAGGTGAGGGTGCGGCCGGCGGTGGTCAGTGTGATGCGGTTGCCTGCGGCGTCGTAGGTCCGCTTACTCGTTGCGCCTGTCGGCGTGGTGCGGCTGGTGCGGCGGCCCAGCGCGTCGTACGTGTGGGAGAGCGTGCGGCCGTTGACGGTCTCAGATGTCAGGCGGCCCATATCGTCTCGCCGCAGGGTCAAGGTCGCGTCTGAGTTGGTGGCCTGGGCCAGGCCGCCCGTCGCGTCGTACGTGTAGGTGGTGACCGCTCCAGCCGCTTCTTTCCTCACCACACGGCCCAGAAGGTCTCTGTCGAAGCGGATGGCCTGGCCGGAGGCTGTGGTGATTGCAGTCAGTTGGCCTGCCGCGTCGTGTGTGTACGTCACCTGGCGGTTGTCGAAGTCCGTCTCCGCGATAAGGCGTCCCGCCGGGTCGTATTCGTAACTCCAGGTCAACCCCTGGGGGTTGGTGACCTGGGCGAGGCGTAGTTCGGTGTCGTGGGTGAACGTGTAGCGGACGCCGTCCGGGCCGGTGCGTGCGGCTAGCAGGTCGAAGTGGGTGTACTCGTAGCGGGAGATGGCACCCATGGCATCCGTATGGGTCAGGCAGTTGCCTTCACCGTCGTATGTCCATGCCTCGACCGTGCCGTCCGGGCGGGTACGCCGGGCCAGCTTGCCCTCAACGGTCCATTCGAGGCGGGTGGTCGCGCCGAGTGGATCCGTGATCGTCGTCTGGCGCCCGAAGGCGTCCCGCTCGCACCGGGTGACGGCGCCCAGTGGGTCGATGGCTTCAATCAGCAGGCCGACCGCGTCACACCTCACACGAGTCGTTGCGCCAAGGGCGTCTACGACCGTGGTGAGGCGGCCCCGGTCGTCGTAGATGAATCGGGTGGTTGCGCCGGTGTGGTTGGTGACCGATGTGCGGTTGCCGGACTCGTCGAACTCCTGGAACGTGACAGTGCCGTCCGGTCGTTGGATCGAGACGAGCAGGCCGAGCTCGTTGTAGGTGAAGGACGTCCGTGAGCCGTCGGCCTGCTGTCGGGCAAGGAGGTTGCTGGCGTCGTCCCAGGTGTAGATGGTGGTGCGGCCGAGCGGATCGGTGCGGGTCAGCAGTTGGTCACGGGTGTCGAAGGTCTGCCGGGTGGTGTGGCCGAGCGGGTTCGTCTCGGCGATGATCTGGCCGCGGTGGTCGAGCTGGTAGAGCGTGGTGTGGCCGAGCGCGTCGGTCCAGCGGGTGGTGCGGTGTGTGGTGTCGTAGACGAAGGTGCCGGACAGGTAGCCGTCCGGGCCGATGGTCTCCACGACGCGTCCGGCGGCATCGTGGACGTAGCGGTAGGTGGAGTCGTTGCGGTCGGTCCACGCGGTGATCCGCCCTTCCGCGTCGTAGTCGAACCGCAGTGGCTGCCCGGAGGAGTTGGTGACCTCGGTGAGGTCGCCGGAGGTGGGGTCGTAGCCGTAGGCCATGACCTGCACGGTGTCGTCGGCGTGGGGGCCGGTGTGCAGGGACAGGTGGGTGATGCGGCCCAGGTCGCGGTCGGTGGTGAGGCGGACGTCGTAGCCGCCGCTGTGGGTGATCGACAGGGGTAGGCCGGTGCCGTCGCGGTGGATGTCGATCTGGTTGCCGTTGCGGTCCTCGATCGTGGTCAGCCACAGCTGCCAGCCCTCACCACGCGGGCGGGTGAAGTACTTGGTCCAGCCGGTGCGCGGGTCTGTGGTGGCGAACTCCATGTGCTGGGCGCCGAGCTCGCTGGTGCGGCGCAGGGGTATGCGAGGGCCCTCCACCGGCAGTACTTCCGGCTGCTGTGGGGTGGGCAGACGATCGTAGACCAGCAGGGTGCCGTCCTCGCGCGCCCAGACGGCCTTGTTGCGGATGTCGACCTCGATGCGCTCGTCCAGGGTCGAGGCCCAGGACCGGCCGAACCAGGTGCCGAAGGTGTAGTCCGACAGGTGCGTGCGCCTCAGCACGAGAGGCAGGACGCCCGGCAGCGTCAGGTCGGTCTGCTGCAGCAGCATCTGGCCGCTGGCGACATCGACCGGGTCTCCTTTACAGGTACGGTTCTTCGGTTCCACGCTGTGGTGGCGGGGGTCGTTGAGTGCTTTGTTCAGCAGATCCGGCTTGGTGCCGGCCGGGCCGCCGTTGCTGCCCGGGCCCTTCGCCGGAGACCCCGGACCTCCCTTGCCGTCCTGGTCGCCCATGATCTTCTTCAGGGCGTCCTCGTTGGCCTTCTCGTTGCGCTTGTGGTTCTCCGAGGTGTCGCGCAGGTTCTTCGGGATGGTCTCGCCGGTGTGCTTGATGATCCGTTCGACGGCCTTCTTCATGCCCTTGGTGGCGCCGTCCACCACGCTGTCGATGCCCTGGGTGAACGGGTCCTTGCCGCGGGTGCGGCTGTTGGCGCCTGCCGCGCGGTCCAAAGACCCCGACAGGCGGGTCAACGAGGTCTCGCTCAGACGGCCCAGATGGCCTGCGGCCTTGTCGTACTCACCGTGGTCGATACGCATCCGGCCCGCGCCCCCGCCCCCACCGGCCGGGCCGGCAGAACCGCCGCCTGCCGAACCGCCGGCCGAGTTCAGCTGCATCGCGGCGGCGCCCTTGCCCCCGCCGCCGCCGGAGCCCTCGGCCGGGGAGATGGCGCCGGCCGCCAGGTCCAGCACCGCGTCCGTGACCATCTTCTCCAGCTTGGCGGCGACCGGCTCGGTCACCATCGCCATCACCTGGTCGACGATCTGGTCGGCGGCCTCCTTGATGATCCGGCGCACCACCTCCCGCATCGCCGCGATCTCCGCCGCACCGATCAGCGCCGACAAGCCGCCGGTGACAAAGGCCAGGCCGATGGAGACGCCGACCGAGGCGGCCATCACCCCCAGCTCGACCTCGGCCTTGATCTTCATGCCGTAGATCACGTCCGCGACGACATCCATCGCATCCGCGAACAGGCGCGCCACTTCCGGAAGTTGCTCCAGGTGCGAGGTCTTCACCTTGCCCCAGTGCTCCTGCAGGGCCTCCACCGCCCAGCCCTCACTGGAGGACAACAGACGGTTCACCGCACCGACGGCCTCACCCGCGTGCTCGTCGAAAGCGTCCGCGAGCTCGCGCATCGCGTCCGCCATCTCGCGGTAGTCGTCCTCATCGACATTCGGCCAGTTGATCCCGATGAAGTCCAGGATCTCGTCCAGCCAGCCCGGCAGAACGTAACCCAACCCCCGTCGACCTCCCCGTAAACGGTGACCGCGATGTCACCCTGTGATCATCACCAGTGCGAATCCGACCGTAACTGATCGCACTGGCGGTGGCCGAAGCCCTCTCGCAGTGGCCGCCGGGTATGGCGTGAACTTGTTCCCAGCTCGGCCGGCCCCGCCCCGTTGACAGCAGGGATCACGGAAGGGGGCTTGCCAGTGGCCGCACGGTGTTGGCTGGAAGGAGGTGGATGCGCGTCGTGATCTTGGATGTGCGTGGTGCCCATCGGTGCCCGAGTCCGGGCAGCCGGATCGAGGCAGGGGTCGCGGATCACCGCGTTCTGGGATCTGTCATCCAATGGCCCTCGCTCCCGCGTGACCGTGCCCGATGGGGCCGGTGGACGGGCGCCCCGGACTTTCACTGTGGGTGTGCGATCCCGACAGGTGAACAGAACCGACGGTTCTGATCGTGGCGTGGTATGCGTAGAGAAAAGAGTGACCTACCCATCTCAACCCCCACCCATGCGTCGAGCGGCCAGGTTTCCTCCCCCCAACGGGTTGAAGTTTTGTTGATCGAGGGTCAGTTGGCCACCTCGGCGTCCTACCCTTCAGAGGGTGAACCAACTGATGTCCCCAGAGCCAGAAGCCGATCACCCCGGGGAAGCCATCCTGTCCGGCACCCTGCCGGAGGCGCTGCGTGCCGAACTCGTCGAGTTCCGGCGCGACTTGCACATGCACCCGGAGCTCGGCAACCAGGAGTTCCGGACGACCGCCGCGATCAAGGCCCGTCTGGAGAAGGCCGGCCTCCAGCCGCGCGTGCTCGCCACCGGAACCGGGCTCATCTGTGACATCGGGGAGCCGGACGGCGAGCGGCCCATGCTCGCCCTGCGCGCCGACATCGACGCTCTGCCCATCCCGGACACGAAGACTGAGTGCCCGTACCGCTCCACCGTGCCCGACCGGGCGCACGCCTGCGGGCACGACGTGCACACGACCGTGGTGCTCGGCGCGGGGCTGGTGCTGGCCGAGCTCCACGAGCGCGGGCAGCTGCCGCGTCCCGTCCGCCTGCTCTTCCAGCCCGCCGAGGAGGTGCTCCCCGGCGGCGCGGCCGACGCCATCGAGTGCGGGGTGCTCGAAGGGGTGGGCCGGATCCTCGCCGTGCACTGCGACCCCAAGGTGGACGCGGGCAGGATCGGGCTGCGGCAGGGTGCGATCACGTCCGCCTGCGACCGGCTGGAGATCGCCCTGGAGGGGCCGGGCGGACACACGGCCCGCCCTCACCTCACGACCGACCTGGTCACCGCCGCCGCCCGCGTCGTCGCCGACGTGCCCGCGCTGGTCGCCCGGCGCACCGACGCCCGCAGCGGCCTCGCCGTGACCTGGGGCCGGATCGAGTCGGGTCACGCGCCCAACGTCATCCCGCAGCACGCCGAGCTGGAGGGGACCGTCCGCTGCCTCGACCTCGACACCTGGCGGCAGGCGCCCGACCTCGTCGTCGCCGCCATCGACGAGATCGCCAACCTCCACCGCGCCAAGTCGGAGATCAACTACATCCGCGGCGTCCCGCCCGTCGTCAACGACCCGGCTGTGACCGACCTGCTGCGCGACGCCATGACCGCCCGCCGCGGCGCCGACTCCGTCGAGGGCACCGAGCAGAGCCTCGGCGGCGAGGACTTCTCCTGGTACCTGGAGCACGTCCCCGGCGCCATGGCCCGCCTCGGAGTCCGTGCCCCCGGCGAGCGCATCGGCCGCGATCTGCACCAGGGCGACTTCGACGTCGACGAGTCGGCCATCAAGGTCGGCGTGGAGCTCTTCACGGCGGCGGCGCTCCTCGACGCCGCCGGGTAGCCCCACTGGGCGCAGAGCCCTCCCCTCCGCTTGCGGCCACGGCGCGGCGGAGGGAGTCTGGGCCCATGTCGGGCGGTCCTGAGCGTCATCACGGTGGAGGCACCCCTGGTCGCATCCCTGGTCCATGGAGTGTGCGGCGCGCGACGGGTGCCGTCGCCCCATGTGTGCCTTTCGATCCGGTGGTTCACAAGGGCGTAACCGGCCATCGGCACGAATGGATAACGGCAGGGCGAAACCCCGTTCCCAGGAGTGTCTACGCGCGTTAATGTGCGCCGAACTCAGCACCCACTGCGGGGCTTGGAGAATGGGGAACTTCACGATGCGTCGGATATCCAAACTGACCCGTGTCGCGGTGGGGGTCGCGTCGCTCGCGCTCGCCGCCACGGCGTGCGGTGGTACCAGCAGTGACAACGGTGGCAGCGGCGGCGGCGACAAGGGTGACAAGGGCCTCGCCATCGCCTACGACATCGGCGGCAAGGGCGACCAGTCCTTCAATGACGCCGCGTTCGCGGGTCTGGAGAAGGCGAAGAAGGAGTTCGGCTACCAGACCGACGACGTCGAGCCCACCGAGGGTGAGACGGACGCCGACAAGGAGCAGCGTCTGGCCTCGCTGGCCCGGCAGGGCTACAACCCGGTGATCGGCGTCGGCTTCGCCTATGGCCCCGCCATGGAGGCCGTGGCCAAGAAGTACCCGGACACCACCTTCGGCATCGTCGACTCCGTGGTCGAGGGCAAGAACGTCGCCTCCCTCGTCTTCGCCGAGGAGCAGGCCTCCTACCTCGCCGGCGTCGCCGCCGCCAAGGCCACCAAGACGAACACCGTCGGCTTCGTGGGCGGTGTGGACATCCCGCTGATCCACAAGTTCGAGGCCGGCTACAAGCAGGGCGTCCAGGACACCAGCGGTGGCAAGGTCAAGGTCGTCTCGCAGTACCTGACCCAGACCGCCGAGGAGGGCGGCTTCTCCAGCCCCGACAAGGGCAAGGCCGCCGCCGAGGGCCAGATCGAGAAGAAGGCCGACGTCGTCTACCAGGCGGCCGGTCTGTCCGGCCAGGGCGTCATCGAGGCCGCCGCGAAGGCCAAGGTCTGGGCGATCGGCGTCGACTCCGACCAGTACAAGCAGGGCGCGCTGGCGTCGTACAAGAACTACATCCTGACCTCCGCCCTCAAGGACGTCGGCGGCGCGGTCTACGCGCTGGCCAAGTCCGTCCACGACGGCAAGCCGCTGACCGGCACCCAGACCTTCGACCTGAAGGTCAACGGCGTGGGCCTGTCCGAGTCCAACCCCGAGTTCGCGAAGATCGCGGGCCTCAAGGCCGCCGTGGACAAGGCCAAGGCGGGCATCGTCGACGGCTCCATCAAGGTCAAGACGGAGTAGTCACGGGCGTACGCCTGTGAAGCGGGCGAGCACCCGAGGGTGCTCGCCCGCTTCGTCGTTCCCGGCGCGCGCATCACCCACCGCCACCCTCCCTTTGCTCTCGGCAAGCCCTTGGTCAAGGCCCAGCGTGGTCTTGGCCACGGCCGGATAACAAGGTGGACAGAAGGGGTTTCCCGGCAGGTCTACGCGCGTTACTCTGCGGCGAAAGCCAGCGCCGATGCTGCATGAAGAGCGGTACCGTCCGGCGCTTGTACGACAGGAGCACCTACACATGCGCCGGATTTCCCGGATCACGGTCGCAGGCGCAGCGACCGCCTCTCTGGCCCTCGCGCTCTCCGCCTGTGGCGGCACCTCGACCTCCGCCTCGTCGTCGGACTCGAAGGGTGACAAGGGCCTCGCCATCGCGTACGACGTCGGCGGCAAGGGCGACCAGTCCTTCAACGACGCCGCGTTCGCGGGTCTGGAGAAGGCGAAGAAGGAGTTCGGCTACCAGACCGACGACGTCGAGCCCACCGAGGGTGAGACGGACGCCGACAAGGAGCAGCGACTGGTGTCGCTGGCCAAGCAGGGCTACAACCCGGTCATCGGTGTCGGCTACGCGTACGCCGCCGCGGTGAAGGGTGCCGCGGAGAAGTTCCCGAAGACGACCTTCGGCATCGTGGACGACTCCACGGTCGAGGCGAAGAACGTGGCCGACCTGGTCTTCTCCGAGGAGGAGGCCTCGTACCTGGCTGGTGTCGCCGCAGCCAAGACGACCAAGACGAACACTGTCGGCTTCGTGGGCGGCGTGGACATCCCGCTGATCCACAAGTTCCAGGCCGGCTTCGAGCAGGGCGTCAAGGACACCAACCCGAAGGTCAAGGTCCTCTCCCAGTACCTCACGCAGACCGCGGAGGAGGGTGGCTTCTCCAGCCCGGACAAGGGCAAGTCGGCCGCCGAGGGTCAGATCGAGAAGAAGGCCGACGTCGTCTACGCGGCCGCCGGTCTGTCCGGCCAGGGTGTCATCGAGGCCGCCGCCGCCAACAAGGTGTGGGCCATCGGTGTCGACTCCGACCAGTACAACCAGGCAGCCCTCGCCAAGTACAAGGACTCCATCCTGACCTCGGCGATGAAGGACGTCGCCAAGGCGGTCTACAACCTGGCGAAGTCGGTCGAGGAGGGCAAGCCCGAGACCGGTATCGTTCGGGGCGATCTGAAGACCGGCCAGGTGAGCCTGTCGAACTCCAACCCGAAGTTCGCGGACGACACCGAGGTCCAGGAAGCCATCAAGACGGCCAAGGAGAAGATCGTCAAGGGCGAGATCAAGGTCAAGACCAGCTGACTTAAGCAACACCCTGAGCAGCGGTAACCGAGGGGTTACGTCCGCTCGACGGGGTACGGGGAGGCTCTCCCTCGGGAGGCGTTCCCCGTACCCCGTTGTCGCGGTGCGTCGGCCCCCTTTCAGGCCATAGGGGCGCTACGCGCGTAGACGACCCCCGTCCCCAGGAGAGTGCGCCATCAACGCGTCCAGCAGCCCTCCGGCCGGCGCGGCGGTCAACGGTCAGGTGACCGCCGTCGAGCTCGCCGGGATCACCAAGCGTTTCCCGGGTGTCGTGGCCAACCACGACATCCACCTCACCGTCCGCAAGGGCACCGTCCACGCCCTGGTCGGCGAGAACGGCGCCGGCAAGTCGACCCTGATGAAGATCCTCTACGGCATGCAGAAGCCGGACGAGGGCACCATCATCATCGACGGCGAGCAGGTCGGCTTCTCGTCGCCGGCCGACGCCATCGCCCGCGGCATCGGCATGGTGCACCAGCACTTCATGCTCGCCGACAACCTCACCGTCCTCGAGAACGTCGTGCTGGGCAGCGAGAAGCTGTACGGCATCGGCGCCAAGGCCCGCCGCAAGATCAAGGAGATCTCCGACCGCTACGGCCTCGGCGTGGAGCCCGACCGGCTGGTCGAGGAGCTCGGCGTCGCCGCCCGTCAGCGCGTGGAGATCCTCAAGGTCCTCTACCGCGGCGCCACCACGCTGATCCTCGACGAGCCGACCGCCGTGCTCGTCCCGCAGGAGGTCGACGCGCTCTTCGACAACCTGCGCGAGCTGAAGTCCGAGGGCCTGTCGGTCATCTTCATCTCCCACAAGCTGGGCGAGGTCCTCTCCGTCGCCGACGAGATCACCGTCATCCGCCGCGGTACGACGGTCGGCACCGCCGTGCCCGCCGAGACCACCCCGCGCCAGCTCGCCGAGATGATGGTCGGCAGCGAGCTGCCCACCCCGGAGACCGCCGAGTCCACGGTCACCGACCGTCCCGTCATCACGGTCGAGAACCTGCGCCTGGAGGCGGCCGGCGGCAAGGCCCTGCTGGACGACATCACCTTCACCATCCACGCGGGCGAGGTCCTGGGCATCGCCGGCGTCGAGGGCAACGGCCAGACCGAGCTGGTCGACGCGCTGATCGGCCTCAAGGCCGCCGACTCCGGCACGATCAAGCTGGTCGACGAGGAGATCACCGCCTGGCCCACCCGCAAGCGCCGCGAGCAGGGCATCGGCTACATCCCCGAGGACCGCCACCGCCACGGCCTGCTCCTGGAGGCCCCCCTCTGGGAGAACCGCATCCTCGGCCACGTCACCGAGAAGCCCAACGCCAAGGGCGTATGGCTCGACCCGAAGGCGGCCCAGGACGACACCCGCCGCATCGTCGAGGCCTACGACGTGCGCACCCCCGGCATCGACGTCACCGCCGCCTCCCTCTCCGGCGGCAACCAGCAGAAGCTGATCGTCGGCCGCGAGATGAGCCACAAGCCGCGCTTCCTGATCGCCGCGCACCCCACCCGCGGCGTGGACGTCGGCGCGCAGGCCGCCATCTGGGACCACATCCGTGAGGCCCGCCGCGAGGGCCTGGCCGTGCTGCTGATCTCCGCCGACCTGGACGAGCTGATCGGCCTGTCCGACACCCTCCGCGTGATCTACAACGGCAAGCTGGTCGCCGACGCCGACCCGGCCACCATCACTCCGGAGGAGCTCGGTTCGGCGATGACCGGTGCCGTCACCGGCCACCTGGAACACGAAGAGACCGCCGAGACTCCCGACCTCCGCAAGGCTCCCGAGTCCGGGGAAGACGAGGCCCGCTGATGAAGAAGTTCGACAAGGAGCGTGTGCTCCTCGCGGTGGCCGGCCCGGTCATCGCGCTCGCCGTGGCCTTCGTGCTCAGCGCGATCGTGCTGATCGCCTCGGGCAAGAGCCCGGTCGAGCCGTACACCCTGATGTTCGAGCAGGCCTCGTTCTCCGACATCCAGGTGCTGATCATCAACCAGGCCTCGATGTACTACATCGCGGCCCTCGCGGTGGCCATCGGCTTCCGGATGAACCTGTTCAACATCGGTGTCGACGGCCAGTACCAGCTCGCCGCCATGATGGCCGCCATCGTCGGCGCCCACGCGAACCTGCCGGCCGCCCTCCAGATCCCGCTGCTGCTCCTCACCGCGGTCTGCACCGGCGCCTTCTGGTCCGGCATCGCCGGTGTCCTCAAGGTCACCCGCGGCGTCAGCGAGGTCGTCGCGACGATCATGCTCAACGCCATCGCCACCTCGGTGATCGCCTACCTGTGGCTGCCGAGCGTCTTCGGCGTCAAGGTCGGCAACAACAACACCACCGGCGAGATGCACGAGTCCGGCTGGGTGCCCGGCATCGACATGGGCGACGCCGGTGAGATCTACGGCCTGGTCTTCCTCGCCGTCCTGCTCGGCATCGGCTACTGGGTCGTCCTCAACCGCACCCGCTTCGGCTTCGACCTGCGCGCCTCCGGCGCCTCGGAGAGCGCCGCCGCGGCCAGCGGTGTCGACCCCAAGCGCATGGTGCTCACCGCCATGCTGATCTCCGGAGGTATCGCGGGCCTCGCCGGCCTGCCGATCCTGCTCGGCGACACCCACACCTACAGCCTGAACTTCCCCACCGGCATCGGCTTCCTCGGCATCGGCATCGCCCTGCTCGGCCGCAACAGCCCCGTCGGCATCGCCTTCGCCGCCCTGCTGTGGGCCTGGCTCGACAAGGCCTCGCCCGAGCTGGACTTCCACGACTACGACAAGGAGATCGCGGTCATCATGCAGGGCCTCATCGTGCTCTCGGTCGTCGTCTCCTACGAGGCCGTCCGCGAGTGGGGCCTGCGCCGCCAGCAGCGCCGCGTGGGCGCCGAACTGGCCGCCGGTCACGTCCTCGGCGCCGACAACAACACCACGAAGGAGGTGGCCGGCCGATGACCACCCCGCAGACCTCAGCGGTCGACGTCAACCAGCCCACGCTGCAGCCCGCGGCGCCGACCGGCCGCCGCCTGTCGCTGCCCGTCCTGCTGCTGGTCATCGCCGGAGCCCTGGCGCTGACCTCGATCGTCCGCATCATCACCGGCGCCGACGGCATCACCAACGTCAGCCAGATGTCCACCGCCCTCCAGCTCGCCGTGCCGATCGGCCTCGCCGGCCTCGGCGGTCTGTGGGCCGAACGCGCGGGCGTCGTCAACATCGGCCTTGAGGGCATGATGATCCTCGGCACCTGGTTCGGCGCCTGGGCCGGCTTCCAGTGGGGCCCGTGGACCGGTGTCCTGGTCGGCATCATCGGCGGCTGCCTCGGCGGCTTGCTGCACGCCTTCGTCACCGTCACCTTCAACGTCAACCACATCGTCTCCGGTGTGGCGATCAACATCCTCGCCCTCGGCGCCACCCGCTACCTCGCGCCCCTCGCCTTCGAGGGCCACCAGGGCGGCTCCGCCAAGCAGTCCCCGGCGGTCGACTCCCTCGGCAACTTCACCGTGCCGGGCCTGTCCGACGGGCTGCGGGACCTCAACAACCACGGCTGGTTCTTCATCTCCGACATCGCCGGCCTGCTCGGCGGCCTGGTCACCAACGTCTCCTGGCTGACCCTGATCGCCGTGGCCCTGATCCCCGCCACCTGGTGGATCCTGTGGCGCACCGCGTTCGGTCTGCGGCTGCGTTCCTGCGGCGAGAACCCGGTCGCGGCCGAGTCCCTCGGTGTGAACGTCTACAAGTACAAGTACATCGCCGTGGTCATCTCCGGCGGTCTGGCCGGCCTCGGCGGCGTCTTCCTGTCCATCGTGGCCAACCCCTTCTACCTGGAGGGCCAGGTCAGCGGCCGCGGCTTCATCGGCCTCGCCGCGATGATCTTCGGTAACTGGATGCCGGGCGGTCTCGCCCTCGGTGCCGGCCTGTTCGGCTACACCGACAGCCTCAACCTGCGCGGCGGCTCGGAGAACGTCCACGCCCTGCTGCTGCTCGGCGCGCTGCTGCTGATCATCGGCGCCATCTGGCTGGTGATCAGCAAGAAGTACGTCACGGCGGTGATCACCGCAGTCGTCGGCGCCCTGGTGTTCGCCTGGTACGCCACCACCAACGAGGTTCCCAACCAGGTCGTCTCCGCCACGCCGTACGTCATCACCCTCGTCGTCCTCGTGCTGTCCGCGCAGCGCCTCAGGATGCCGAAGGCGGACGGCCTGCCGTACCGGAAGGGCCAGGGCAAGTGACCTCGGCCGCCTCCCACGACGTCGACTGGGACAGGCTGCGCGCGGCGGCCCGGGACGCCATGTCCCGCGCCTACGCCCCGTACTCCGGCTATCCGGTCGGCGTCGCGGCCCTGGTCGACGACGGCCGTACGGTGACCGGCTGCAACGTCGAGAACGCGTCCTACGGCCTCGGCCTGTGCGCCGAGTGCGGACTGGTCTCGGAGCTGCAGAACACGGGGGGCGGCCGGCTGACGCACTTCACCTGCGTCGACGGCAACGGCGACCCCCTCGTCCCGTGCGGCCGCTGCCGTCAGCTGCTGTACGAGTTCGGCGGCCCGGACCTGCTGCTGGAGACCCCGGCGGGGATCCTGCCGCTGTCGGAGATGCTGCCCCAGGCCTTCGGGCCGGACCATCTCAGCAAGTAACTCCGTGCGGCCCCTCTGACCACCTCAGGGGGGCCGTATCACTTCTGGAACCCTCGGAAGGAAACCCATGGCCATGGACGCCATCTCCGTCATCCGCACCAAGCGGGACCGCGGTGAGCTCAGCGACGAGCAGATCGACTGGGTCATCGACGCGTACACCCGCGGAGAGGTCGCCGACGAGCAGATGTCCGCGCTCGCCATGGCGATCCTGCTCAACGGCATGAACCGCCGCGAGATCGCCCGCTGGACGGCCGCGATGATCGCCTCCGGCGAGCGCATGGACTTCTCGTCCCTGTCCCGCCCGACGGCCGACAAGCACTCCACGGGCGGCGTCGGCGACAAGATCACCCTCCCGCTGGCGCCGCTGGTGGCGGCCTGCGGTGCCGCCGTGCCCCAGCTGTCGGGCCGGGGCCTCGGCCACACGGGCGGCACGCTGGACAAGCTGGAGTCCATCCCGGGCTGGCGCGCCCTCCTCTCGAATGAGGAGATGCTGCACGTCCTGGACACCACGGGCGCGGTGATCTGCGCGGCGGGCGACGGCCTGGCTCCCGCGGACAAGAAGCTGTACGCCCTGCGTGACGTCACCGGCACGGTCGAGGCCATCCCGCTGATCGCCTCGTCGATCATGTCGAAGAAGATCGCCGAGGGCACCGGCTCGCTCGTCCTGGACGTGAAGGTCGGCACCGGCGCCTTCATGAAGACCATCGAGGACGCCCGCGAACTGGCTTCCACCATGGTCGGCCTGGGCACCGACCACGGCGTCAAGACGGTCGCGCTCCTGACGGACATGTCCACCCCACTGGGCCTGACGGCGGGCAACGCCCTTGAGGTCCGCGAGTCGGTGGAGGTACTGGCGGGCGGCGGCCCGGCGGACGTCGTGGAACTGACGATCGCCCTGGCCCGGGAGATGCTGGAAGCGGCGGGTGTCCGTGACGCCGACCCTGCCAAGGCCCTGGCCGACGGCTCGGCGATGGACGTCTGGCGGCGCATGATCGCGGCCCAGGGCGGCGACCCGGACGCGGAGCTGCCGGTGGCCCGTGAACAGCACGTGATCAAGGCGCCCTCCTCCGGCGTCCTGACCCGCCTCGACGCCTACGACATCGGCGTCGCCGCCTGGCGCCTGGGCGCGGGGCGCGCCCGCAAGGAGGACCCGGTGCAGGCGGGCGCGGGCATCGAGATGCACGCCAAGCCGGGCGACACGGTGACCGAGGGCCAGCCGCTGCTGACCCTGCACACGGACACCCCCGAGCGCTTCGAGTACGCCCTCCAGGCGGTCGAGGGTTCGTACGACATCGCGGCGGCGGGGACGGACTTCACCGCGTCGCCGGTGGTGCTGGAACGCATCGCCTGACCAGGCATGCGCGGCCGGAGGCCGCGGATGTCCAGGCTCTTTCGGGTGAACGGGATCGGTGGACCCCCACCGGTCCCGTTCGGCATGCTGGGATCGGTGACGCACCGATAGGAGACCGCCATGAGCGCACTCACCGTGAGCCAGGACCCCGACCAGAACTGGGACGACCTCGTCCGGTTCTGGGAGGAGATGGACTGGCCCGAGGGCAGCAAGGTGGAGATCATCGAGGGGATCATCACCGTGTCACCTGCTCCCGCATCCCGCCACAACGTGATCGCGGCCCGTATTCAGCGTCGCCTCTACTCCGTGATCCCCGAGGACTGGGAGATCTTCCAGACGCTGGCGATCGCCGTGCCGTCACGTCTGGGCATGCTCATCCCGGACCTGCTCGTGGCTCCCGTGCGGGAATGCGCGGAGGCGGACTCCCACATCCCGGCAGTCCTCGCCGAACTCGTCGTCGAGGTGACCTCCAGGTCCAACGCCCACCATGACCGGGTCAGCAAGCCCGCCGCCTACGCGACCGCCGGGATTCCGCTCTACCTGCTGATCGACCGCTGGGCCCCCGGCGGGCCCACCGCGACGCTCTTCGGGGAGCCGAAGGGCGATGTCTACCGCGTCCTGAGCGCCGTGAAGTTCGGTGACCCCATCAGGCTGCCGGAGCCTTTCGACGTGACGATCGACACCGGGGAATTCCCGGTCGACTGACCGTCAGCCCAGTAACGTCGCCACCACGACCAGGACCGGCACGGACAACACCGTGGACAGCAGGATCGAGTCCCGCGCCAGCCGCTCACCCACCCCGTAACTCGACGCGTACGTGAAGAGGTTCTGTGCGGCAGGCAGTGCCGACGTCACCACCACGTCCAGCAGCTCAGCGCCCCGCAGCCCGAACACGCCGGCCGCCAGCGCCCACGCCGCCGCCGGCTGGCCCAGCGACTTCAGGGCGACCGAGAGCAGCACCGGCTGACGGTCGGGGCCTCTGCCCGGCATCGTGCTGCCGCACAGGGAGATGCCGAACGCCAGCAGGACCGCCGGGACCGACATGCCGCCGATCAGCGTCAGCGGGTCGAGGACAGGGGCCGGGACCTCCACCCCCGCCGCCGACACCGCCACGCCCGCCAGTGAGCCGACCGCGATCGGGTTGCGCAGCGGGGTGAGCAGCCGCCGCCACAGCGGGCCCTTCTCGCCCTCACCGGACAGATCGAGGATCGTCAACGCGATCGGGGTGACGCCGACGAGCTGGAACAGCAGTACCGGAGCCACCAGCGAGGCGTCGCCCAGCACGTACACCGCGATCGGGATGCCGAGGTTGCCGGAGTTGACGTAGCTGGAGCACAGCGCGCCGATCGTCGTACGGCCCACGCCCCAGCGCCGCACGGCCCCGACCGCGACGAAGACGCCGGCCGCGGCGGCCGTGCTCAGTGCCGTGACCAGGAGGCGGCTGGAGAAGATCACCGAGAGGTCGGTCTGCGCGAGGGTGGTGAAGAGCAGCGCCGGGGAGGCCACGTGGAAGGCCAGCTTGGTGAGGACGTCGCGGCCGTGGACGCCGAGGTAGCCGCGCCGCCCGATCACATAGCCCACCCCGATGACGACGGCGATCACCGCGAACCCGGTCAACACCCCCTGCACGGGGCCTCCTTGGCGGGGAGGAAACCGCTCGGTATTCGGGGACGTGCTGATAGGTGGCGCATACAGGAAACCCTCCTGGGATGGAGGGCAGCGGGTCAATGTGATCCCGGTCGGCGGACACCCCGGGCACGGACGTCAGACACCGACCGGGCACCGGACGAGGGGAGCCGCCACTCCGATGAGTTCTGTCCCCTCGCCCGGTCTACCGATCGTGGACGCCATGACACCCGCTGTACTCGTGCTGGCCGGCCCCGTCTTCCGGGACGAGGTGCCGGGGCTGTGCGACGAAGCACGGGCGCGGCTGGCAGCCACCGGGGCGCGAGTCCTGGTGTGCGACGTCGGCGGGCTCGGACCGCCGGGCCTGGGCGCCGTCGATCTGCTGGCGCGTCTCCAGCTCGCCGCCCGGCGGGCCGGCGGCCGGATCCGGCTCAGGGACGCCGACCCCGCCCTACACGCCCTCCTCGACCTGGTCGGCCTCCGCTTCGAGGTGGAGGGGGAGGCCGAACAGCGGGAACCAGCGCTGGGTGTCGAGGAAGCAGTGGAACCCGGTGATCCGGCCCTCTGATATCTCCAGGACCTGGACCGCCCATGGGGTGAAGCCGCCCTTCTCCGGGTCCGGCTTGTACTGGGCGAACCCGGGCAGTCCGTTGACCTGGACCGGCACCAGATGGGAGCCCGCGCAGGGGGCGCCGAGCGTCGTCATGAAGCCGGTGATGTCCTTGACGCCGGTCAGCCACAGGTCGAACGGCGGCATCGTCATGATGGCGTCCTCGTGCAGCAGGGCGGTGAGCGCCGTCATGTCGTAGCCCTCGAATGCCGCGACATACCGCTCCAGGAGCTTTTGCTGCTCCTCGTCCAACGGGTCGGAGACGGCGGCGTCGGCGCCCGGCTGCTGCTGCTCGGCGAGCGTGGCGCGGGCCCGCTGCAGGGCGCTGTTGACCGACGCGACCGTCGTGCCCAGCAGCTCGGCGACCTCGCTCGCCTTCCAGGCCAGCACCTCGCGCAGGATCAGCACGGCCCGCTGCTTGGGCGGCAGCTGCTGCAGGGCGGCCATGAAGGCCAGCCGCACGGACTCCTTGGCCACGGCCGCCTCCGCCGGGTCCTCGACCGTCGGCAGCACGCGGTCGTCCGGCATCGGCTCCAGCCAGGTGTTGTCCGGGCGGGGCGAGAGGGCCGCCCGGGCGAGCGGCGTCGACTCCGTCAGGTCCATGGGCCTGGCCCGCTTGTTGCCGGCGGTCAGCATGTCCAGGCAGACGTTCGTCGCGATGCGGTACAGCCACGAGCGGAGGCTGGAGCGGCCCTCGAACTTGTCGTAACTGCGCCAGGCGCGGACCATCGTGTCCTGCACCGCGTCCTCGGCCTCGAAGGACGAGCCGAGCATGCGGTAGCAGTACCCGGTCAGTTCGACGCGGTGTTTCTCCAGCCTGACGTCGAGGTCCGTTGTCGTCGCCGTACCGTCGCTCATCGTCCACCCACCCCTGTGGCCTCATCCCGTGGTGCGCGTCCTCGCGCCCCACACTTCGGAAGCTACCGCAGGCCACTGACAACGGCCCCCGGAGCGCACAAACGCGCAGGTCGGACAGGTGTCAGACCAGTTGCTTCACGGACATGAGCAGATGCCGGTGCGCGGCCGGCACCTCCCTCGCCACCCCTTCGGCGCCCGGTCCGCCGCCCTGCTCCTCGCCCCCGGCCGAGCTGAGGAGCGCCCGCTGACCCGTGCCCAGCAGTTCCATCCGCAGCCGGGGCGCCTCGAAGGAGTTCAGGGCGTCCAGCAGATACGCCGGGTTGAAGGCCACGGTGACCTCCGGCGCGCCGCTCAGCACGGCCGGCAGCCGCTGCGTCGCCACGTCGTCCCCGTACCCGGCCCGCAGCAGCACGGACCCGTCACCCGAGAAGTCCATCCGCACCGGACCGCTCGCCTCGGCCACCACCGCGACCCGCCGCACCGCGTCCGTCAGCGCCCCGCACTCCACCTCGGCGACCGCCGCCCCCGCCATGTCGAACAGCGACCCGTACTTCGGCAGCCGCCCCTCCAACAGCCGTACGACGGCCCGCATGCCCCCGCCCTCGAACCCGGCGAGCCCCCCACCGGCCGCGCGATCCAGCCCGATCCGCACGTCACCGCACCGCGCCAGCGACCGCGCCGCATCGAGCAGCCGCCGCGCAGGCACCAACGCCTCCACGGCGCCGTCGGACGCCGTCACGTCCCCTTCCGGCTTCCACCCCACGCGCCGTACGGCATACCGGTACCGGTCCGACGCCGACAGCGTCATCGAGTCGCCGTCCAGACGCAGCTGTACGCCGGTCAGCACCGGCAGCGTCTCGTCCCGGCCGGCCGCCACGGCCACCTGGCCGACGGCCGCGGCGAACGCGGCGGCGTCCACACTGCCGTACGCCGACGGCTGGGACGGCAGGGCCGGGTACTCCTCGCGCGGCAGCGTCGACATCCCGAACTCGGTGCCGCCCGCCTCCACCGTGAACCGCGTCCCCTCCAGGGCGCAGCTCACCGGCCCGTCCGGCAGCACCCGGCAGATGTCCAGCAGCCGTCGCCCGGGCACGAGCACCTGCCCGGCCCCGGCTGTCTCCGCGTCCACCTCGATGCGCGCCGCGGCCTCGAAGTCGAACCCCGACACGGTGAGCCGCCCCGCGCCGACCGCCAGCAGCAGGCCGCCCAGCACCGGCACCGGAGCACGCG
The DNA here is from genome assembly GCF_001513975.1 of Streptomyces curacoi. Taxonomy (GTDB): domain Bacteria; phylum Actinomycetota; class Actinomycetes; order Streptomycetales; family Streptomycetaceae; genus Streptomyces; species Streptomyces curacoi. The sequence continues at coordinate 261,219 of NZ_KQ947988.1, read as the reverse complement.
AGGGCAGCGCCCGCGCCGCCCACCCCACGGCGTCGGCGAAGGCGCTGCGTTCGATCCGGAACTCCATCAGAAATCCCCCTGGTCGGGCCCGTTCGTCACTGATCGCGGAGGCTATCCGCGCCCACTGACAATGGGCTCCCACCAGGGGGAACGGGTTCTGCTCCGGCTCAGGCCACCGTGGTCGGCCGCCGCCGCAGACGCGCGGCCCGTGTCCCGAACCCCGTGCCAGGGGGACGGTTCTGCTCCGGTTCAGGGCCGCCGTGGTCAGCCGCCGCTGCAGACGCGCTGCCTGCGTCCGCAACCCCGTGCCAGGGGACGGGTTCTGCTCCGGCTCACGCCGCCGTCGTCAGCCGTCGCTGCAAGCGTGCCGCCCGTGTCCCGAACAGCGTGATCGTCACGACGCCGAGCACGGCCAGCAGGCCGACTGCGACGGTGCCGGTCCAGCCGGCGCGTGTGGAAGGCGGGGGCGCCCAGCGTGCTGTCTGCGCTGGAGTCGATGTGTGGTCGGGACCGGGCGGCAGTGGCCGCGGAGGCTGCCCGCGGCCACTGATCATCGGCTCTCCCCGGCGGGGGACGGGTTCTGGTCCGGCTCAGGCCGCCGTCGTCAGCCGTCGCTGCAAGCGTGCCGCCCGTGTCCCGAACACCGTGATCGTCACGACGCCGAGCACGGCCAGCAGGCCGACTGTGACGGTGCCGGTCCAGCCGCCCGCGTGGAAGGCGAGGGCGCCCACCGTGCTGCCTGCGCTGGAGCCGACGTAGTACGCGGACTGGTACAGGGCGGAAGCCTGTGCGCGGCCGTGGGCCGCCGTCTTGCTGACCGCCGAGGACGCCACCGCGTGGCCCGCGAAGAAGCCGCCGGTGATCAGGACCAGGCCCAGCAGGACCAGGGGGAGGGAGCCGGCCAGGGAGAGGAGGAGGCCGGTCGCCGTCGTGCCGCCCGCGGCGTACAGCGCGCCCCGGCGGCCCAGGCGGCCCACCAGTCGTCCCGCCGTCGACGCCGAGACCGTGCCGACCAGGTAGACCAGGAAGATCGAGCCGATGATGCCCTGGGGGAGCGAGAAGGGCGCCTCGGTCAGGCGGTAGCCGATCACCGTGTACACGCCGCCGAAGACCGTCATGAACAGGGCGCCGATCGCGTACAGGCGGCACAGCAGCGGGTTGGACAGGTGCTCGCGGACCGTGCGGGCCAGGACGCGTGGGCGCAGGGAGCCCGGCTTGAAGTTCCGCGGCGCCGGCAGCAGCAGCCGGAAGGCCACCGCGCACGCCACCGCGATCACGCCGATCACGCCGACCGCGATCCGCCAGCCCCATTCCTGGGCGACCCAGCCGGTGATCACCCGGCCGCTCATTCCGCCGACGCTGTTGCCCGCGACGAACAGCCCGATCGCCGTGACCAGCGCCTTCGGGCGGACCTCCTCGGCAAGATAGGCCGTCGCCGAGGCCGGCAGACCCGCCAGCGCGGCGCCCTGGACCGCCCGCAGCACGACCAGGACGGTGAGGTTCGGCGCGAAGGGGACCAGCAGTCCGACCGTCACCGCGACCGCCAGCGACGCCGTCATGACCGTACGGCGTCCGAACCGCTCGGACAGCGCGCTCATGGGCAGCACGAACAGGGCCAGCCCGCCGGTCGCCGCCGCCACCGTCCAGCTCGCCTCGCTCGCCGCGACCCCGAACTCACCGGAGATCAGCGGCAGCAGGGCCTGCGTGGAGTAGAGAAGCGCGAAGGTCGCGACACCGGCCAGGAAGAGGGCGAAGCTCATCCGGCGGTAGCCGGGGCCGCCCGGGGCCATACGGGAGTCGACGACAGGGACAGCGGGTGCGGCGCCCACGGTGGTGGACGCCCCGGTACTGGCGGGAGACATGCTTCGAAGCTACGTACGGCCCCGCTGATCCGTCCAATGCATGGAATCGCCATAATCGTTCCTATGGTGCATCAGCAAAGGTCACAGGCTCACCTGTCACCGTCCAGTGACACAGAAGACATGACGATGTTGCTCGCCCCGCGCCTCTCCTACTTCGCCGGAGTCGCCCGCACCGAGCACGTCACCCGCGCCGCCCAGGAGATGCAGGTCCCGCAGTCCACGCTCTCCCGTGCCATGGTCCGCCTCGAACAGGACCTCGGCGTCGATCTCTTCGCCCGCCACGGCCGTACGGTCTCCCTGACCCCCGCCGGCCGTACCTTCCTCACCTCCGTCGAACGCGCCCTCGCCGAGATCGGGCGCGCCGCCGACGAGGTCCGCGCCGACGCCGACCCGGCCACCGGCAAGGTCGCCTTCGGCTTCCTGCACACCATGGGCGCGGAGACGGTCCCCGGCCTCCTCCACGCCTTCCGCGCCGACCACCCCCGCATCCGGTTCAGCCTCGTCCAGAACTACGGCGAGGCGATGATCGAGCGGCTGCGAGCCGGTGAGCTCGACCTGTGCCTGACGTCCCCGGTACCGGACGCCCCCGACCTGGTGGCCCGCCGCCTGGACGAGCAGAAGCTCCGCCTGGTCGTCCCGGCCGACCACCGGCTGGCCGCGCGTAAGCGCATCCGCCTCGTGGAAGCGGCCGACGAGATGTTCGTGACCTTGGAGCCCGGCTACGGCATGCGCCGCATCACCGACGACCTGTGCAAGGAGGCGGGCTTCAAGCCCCGCATCGCCTTCGAGGGCGAGGAGGCGGAGACCCTGCGCGGTCTGGTGGCGGCCGGCCTGGGCGTCGCCCTCCTGCCCCCACCGACCGTCCCCCGCCCGGGAGTCGTGGAACTGACGGTCACGGCCCCGAGGGCGGCACGCGAGATCGGCGTCGCATGGCTGGCCGACCGCCCGGACACACCCCCGGTGGCCGCCTTCAAGAGGTTCCTGCTCTCAAGGAGAGGGAATCTGCTGCCCTGACAGCGACGCTAACGCCGCAACGACTTTCCGAACCCCGAGGCCAACGGCATCCGCAGGCCCAGCGGCGGCGGCGCGGCGAACGCGTCCTGGACGGGCCGGGAGAAGCCCCGCTCGAACAGCGTCCCCATGACGAAGTCCTCGGCCAGGGCGAGGACTTCATGCCGATGCTGCTGCAACCCGTGCCGGTCGGAGTGCACTTCGAACCGGCACACCTCCCGGTTCGCCTTCTTCGCCCGAGCCGCCAGCCGGAACGACAACTCGGGATCGGTGCGTTCGTCGTTGGTGCCGTGCACGATCATCACCCGCCGTCCCGCGAGCTGCTTCACCGGTTCGGGCGAGGCCGCCACATCCTCCTCCGGCAGCCAAGGAGCGAGCGCCAGCACGGAGTTGACGGCCTCATGACCGCCGGCGTGCAGGGCCGCCCGCCCGCCCATGTCGACTCCGGCGAGGCACACGGGGACGTCCCCGTAGCGCCGTACGACCTCGTCCGCGGCCCACAGCGCATCACTCAGGAGGTTGGCGTCCGTGCCGTTCCAGCCGCGGAAGCGGTAGTGGACGACATGCGCGACCAGCCCCTCCGCGCGTCCCGCCCGCATCAGACGGCGCCCCAGTGTCCGCACGTACGAGGTCACCAACACCGGGCCCGGCCTGCGATGTGAGACCTCGTCACCTCCGGGGAGCAGGAGCACCACGCCGCTCACCGCCGTCGGCTCCGGCCCGATCGCCCTTCCCAGCCGGGCTCTGCGAACCGGCGTCGCTTGCTGTGCCATGACAGAACAGTGTCAGAAGCGTGGGTGTACGCCACCCGTCCGTGCGGTCACCGTTACATATCGACGGATTCGTACAGCGGGAGGTGGCGGGAAATGGCGGGATGGACGGGGAGAGGGGCGGGGAGAGGAGCGGAGAAGAGCGGGGAGAGGAGCGGAGAAGAGCGGGGAGAGGCGGGTACGGAGGAGCGGGAAGGGAAAACGCGCGGCGAATGAGCGATCGACGGGTGATCTACGCGCGTAGGCGTTAGAGTGCGAAAATGACGAGCCAGACTGCCCCGAAGGCCAACACCCCGAGCTCGGACCAGATCCGCCGGGCGCCGAAGGTTCTGCTGCACGATCACCTCGACGGCGGGCTGCGCCCCGGCACGATCGTCGAGCTCGCCCGCGAGACGGGCTACTCCCGGCTCCCCGAGACCGACCCCGACAAGCTCGGTGTCTGGTTCCGCGAGGCCGCCGACTCCGGGTCCCTGGAGCGCTACCTGGAGACCTTCTCCCACACCGTCGCAGTGATGCAGACCCGCGACGCCCTCGTCCGGGTCGCCGCCGAGTGCGCCGTGGACCTCGCCGAGGACGGGGTCGTCTACGCCGAGGTGCGGTACGCGCCCGAACAGCACCTCGAAGGCGGGCTCAGCCTCGAAGAGGTCGTCGAGGCCGTCAACGAGGGCTTCCGGGAGGGCGAGCGGATCGCCCGGAGCAACGGTCACCGCATCCGCGTGGGCGCCCTGCTCACCGCCATGCGGCACGCCGCCCGCGCCCTGGAGATCGCCGAACTCGCCAACCGCTACCGGGACCTGGGCGTCGTGGGCTTCGACATCGCGGGCGCCGAGGCCGGCCACCCGCCCACCCGGCATCTCGACGCCTTCGAGTACCTCAAGCGCGAGAACAACCATTTCACCATCCACGCCGGCGAGGCCTTCGGTCTGCCGTCCATCTGGCAGGCGCTGCAGTGGTGCGGCGCCGACCGGCTCGGGCACGGTGTGCGCATCATCGACGACATCCAGGTGCACGCCGACGGCTCGGTGAAGCTGGGCCGGCTCGCCTCGTACGTACGGGACAAGCGCATCCCGTTGGAGCTGTGCCCCAGCTCCAACCTCCAGACGGGCGCCGCCGACTCGTACGCCGCCCACCCCATCGGTCTGCTGCGCCGGCTGCACTTCCGAGCCACCGTCAACACCGACAACCGCCTCATGTCCAACACCAGCATGAGCCGGGAATTCGAGCATCTTGTCGAGGCGTTCGGTTACACGCTCGACGACATGCAGTGGTTCTCCGTCAATGCGATGAAATCATCGTTCATTCCTTTCGATGAACGACTGGCCATGATCAATGACGTGATCAAGCCCGGATATGCCGAACTCAAGTCCGAGTGGCTGTTCCAGCAGACCGCGTCTACCAGCGGTTCTGCGGCGGACGCGGGCTGACCTGGAGTCCTTTGTGCAGATCGAATGCGGGCGGCATTCACAATCCGTTCGCATTTCGATGTTTGCGGCGGGGTGCTGGGCGTGTTTACGGTCGTGGACCGCTCACATCCCCGTTAACCAATTTCGAGGACGCATTTTCATGAAGCAGTCTGCTGCCAAGACCCTCGGTGTCGCCGCCCTCGGTGCCGCCTTCGCCGCCGCGGGTGCGGGCGCCGCGAACGCCGTGCCGGTCTCCCCGGAGGCCGCCGGCGCGGCGCTGGACTCCGTCACCAAGACCCTCCCGGCCGAGAACCTGGCCCAGTCGGCGCCGGGTGCCGCCGCCGGTGCCACCGCTGGGCTGACCCAGGGGCAGGAGGCGGTCACCACCGGGCTGGCCGCCGCGCAGCCGGCTGCCGAGCAGGCGGTCGCCGGGGGTCAGTCCGCGGTGGCCGGCGGTCTGCTCGGCGGTCTGCCGCTGCAGGGTCTGCCCACCCAGGGTCTGCCCACGGCCGGCGCTCCGCTCGGCTGAGCCCGCCTCTTGGTCGGGCCTGCCTCTTAGGTGAGCCCGCCTTGCCGAAACAGCGCCGCTGGGGCGCGCCCTTGTGCACGGGGTGCGCCCCAGCGGCGTGTGTGCGTACGGCGTGTGCGCGTACGGAGTGTCTGCGTACGGGGGTGGCTTACCAGGCCGTGCGTGCCTTGTGCGCCTTGTCCTCCGAGGGGAGCAGGATCCACAGGGCTATGTAGAGCAGGAACTGCGGGCCCGGGAGCAGACAGGAGACCAGGAAGATCACGCGCATCGTCGTCGCGGAGGTGCCGAAGCGCCGTGCAAGCGCGGCGCACACTCCGCCGATCATGCGGCCGTGGGTGGGTCGGGCGAGCGCGGTCATGGTGCGGCTCCTTCGCGAGCGTCGGCCGAAGGGCCCTTGTGGGCCTTCCGGGTGGGTGCCTCATCTGACATCCACGCTACGGCGACGAAGCGGGCAAAGCGTCACTCTATGGAGCTATCCCGACCCTGGGAATCGTCGGGGTCCGACCCTGAGCGGGCTCCTCCTGGGGGACGGTCGCCCGGTGTGCGCGCTCGGACCTGCGACGGAGCCCGGCGCGGGCCGCGGGGACGACCATGGTGTGCGTCAGGGCCACGCCGAGTGTGTTCAGCAGCAGCGAGTCGACGTCTACGACCTGGCCCGGTACGCCGGTTTGCAACAGCTCGATGCCCAGGGAGATCAGGGCGCCGGCGGCGACCGTGCGGACCAGCGAGCCGAGCGGGGAGACGCTGAGCCTGCCGTGCGCCATCGGGATCAGCACCCCCAGCGGGGCGAGCAGGCCGAGCCCCTCGGCGATGCGCCGGGCGGCCTCCTGCCAGCCCAGCGCCATGTCCGCTCTGATCCCGGCGAACGGCCGCAGGTTGGCGGGCATCACCCAGGGGACGTCCAGGGGGCGCAGCGTGAGCCAGGCGACGAACGCCAGGTGTGCGACCAGGAGGACACCCCCCGTCGCACGGATGCGGATCGCGGCGCTGCCGCCGATGGAGCCTTGACGCTGCACGCCCCCCTAGACGCGCCCCCCGGCGGGATCGGTTCCGGGGCGTGGCGTATCGGGGTGTGAGGTGTCCGCCACACACGGTGGGGGTGGGGCCGGGATGCCTTGTGCGGGTGCGTGGGGGTTCGCGTGCGAATGCCTGCGGCGGCCTGTGGGGGTGGGGTGGGGGTGCGCGTAGCGCCTGCGGTGGGTTTGTGGGTCGGGGCCGCGCCGGGGGGTGTCCGTCCTCGGACCGGCGGCCCCCTTAGGCCAAGAGGTGCCGCGTGTTGACGCCGGTCACTGCGGGCGGACACCCCCCGACACGTCCCCTTCCCGCCGTACGCGGCTGCCGCGCCGCGGGGGTGCGCCCCGGGGCGTGGCCGTACGCGCTTCTTGGTGGCCTCAGCCGTCCGTGATGTCCGTCGACGGAGGCTCGTTGCTGCCCGGTCTGGTGCGGACCTCGTCCGTGCACTCGTAGCGGCGCAGGGGCTCGCCGGTCGGGCCGCCCAGGATCACCGAGCCGTCGCCCTCGGCCGCCGTCGAGTCCGAGAAGGTGCAGACGATCTGGGCGAGGGCGTACGACGTGAGGTCCTTGGGCGGGGTGCTCAGGCGCAGTGTCTCGTCGGGGTCGCCGGGGCGGGGGCCGCTCACGCTCATGGCGCCGCGCACGTCCGTGGTGTAGCCGGCCTCCTTCTCGTCGGCCGACGGCGTCGCCTCCAACTCGTCGAGCAGGCCCTGAGCCACCAGCACCCGCCGTGCCGAGTCCGCCGTACCGTCGGGCACGCGTACCGTGCGCTCGACGGCCACCAACTGCGAGCCGCACAGCAGGAACACCTGCACGGGCAGTCCGCGAGTGGCCTGCGGTGACACCTGCGGTTCGGAGAGCGAGCAGCGCACGCGCGAGGGAGCGGGGCCGAAGTCGGTCGGTACCTCCGTGGGCCGTATGCCGCAGCCGGTCAGCAGGGCGGCGGCCAGCCCGGAGAACGCCAGAAGGCGGCCTGCGCCGCGTACGTTCATCGGGCGTCCCTCTCCGGCATCAGGCGTCCCCCTTCTTGGCACCCTTGTCCTCGTTCCCGTTCGTCTGTTCCGCCAGCTCCGACGCGTCCCGGGGCAGCCGCAGGGTGAACACCGCGCCGCCCTCGGGGGAGTTGGCGGCGGTGATCTCGCCGCCGTGGATATGGGCGTTCTCCAGGGCGATGGACAGGCCCAGGCCGCTGCCCTCGGAGCGGGGGCGGGAGGCGCTGGCCTTGTAGAACCGGTCGAAGACGTGCGGGAGGACGTCCTCGGGGATGCCGGGGCCGTGGTCCTGTACCTCGATCACTATCGAGTCGTCCGCCGCACGGACCGAGACCCGTACCGGCGAGCCGCCGTGCTTGAGCGCGTTGCCGATGAGGTTGGCCAGGATGACGTCCAGGCGGCGCGGGTCCAGGCGGGCCATGATGCCGCGCTCGGCGTCGAGGTCGACCGCGTCGAGCCAGGCCCGGGCGTCGATGCAGGCGGTGATCTGGTCGGCGAGGTCGACGTCGTCCAGGACCAGGCGGGCCGTGCCCGCGTCGAAGCGGGTGACCTCCATCAGGTTCTCGACCAGGTCGTTCAGGCGGCGCGTCTCGCTGACGACGAGGCGTACGGCGGGTTCGATCATGGGGTCCATGGAGCCGGACTCCGCCTCCAGCTCCTCCTCCAGGACCTCGGTGACGGCGGTGATCGCGGTGAGCGGCGTACGCAGTTCGTGGGACATGTCGGCGACGAAGCGCCGGGACGCCTCGTCCCGGCCGGCCATGTCGGCGACGCGCTTCTCCAGCGCCTCGGCGGCCTTGTTGAAGGTCCGGGAGAGGTCGGCGAGTTCGTCGGTGCCGGAGACGCGCAGCCGGGTGTCCAGCTTGCCCTCGCCGAGCCGGCGGGCCGCGACACCGAGGCGCTGCACGGGCTTCAGTACGGTCGTGGCGGCGGCCTGCGCGAGCAGTGCCGAGCCGATCAGGGCGAGGCCGGTGGCGATGCCCAGCGACCAGGCCAGGGAGTTGAGGTCCTTGGCCTCGGGCTCCAGGGACTTGAGCATGTAGCCGGTCGGGCCGCCGCCCATCACCTTGGTGCCGGCGACCAGGTAGGGCGTGTCGTCCTCCACGATCCGCTGCCAGTAGAGGCGGTACTCGGACTTCTCGGTGGAGGTGACCTTCTGCTTCTTGTTCACCGCCTCGCGCAGCGACCCGGGCACGTCGGCGAGCGTGAAGCCGTCCAGGCCGCCGGAACTGCCGTACACAGGGCTGCCGTCGACGTCCTCGGCGACGAGCAGCACGCTGAAGCGCTGGCTGCTGTTGGCCATCTGGCCCGCGGTGTGCTGCAGTTCGTCCTGTGTGGGTTCCTCGGGGAGCAGGCCCGCGCGGGTCTGCATCTCCTGCTGGAAGTCGCGCAGTACCGCGTCCTGGGTACGGGTGAGGACCGCCTCGCGGTTGAGCCAGTAGGCGATGCCGGAAGCGGACACGGCGGCGGTGAGCGCCACCAGGCCGAAGACGACCACGAGCCGCAGCCGCAGACTGGTGAAGCGCAGCCGCGACCAGACTCCCTTGCGTGTCGCGGCCCAGCCGCGCAAACCCCCTCGTGCCTGTGTCACTGAGGCGCGTCCAGGCGGTAGCCGACACCACGGACGGTACGGATCAGCGTCGGGGACGACGGGACGTCCTCGACCTTGGCGCGCAGCCGCTGGACGCAGGCGTCCACGAGGCGGGAGTCGCCGAGGTAGTCGTGCTCCCAGACCAGGCGCAGCAGCTGCTGGCGGGAGAGTGCCTGTCCCGGGCGGCGACTCAGTTCGAGCAGCAGGCGCAGCTCGGTCGGGGTCAGCTGGAGGTCCTCGCCGTTCTTCGTGACGGTCATCGCGGCGCGGTCGATGACCAGGCTGCCGAAGGTCGCCGCGTCGTTCGACTCCCGCTCCCCGCGCCGCAGCACGGCGCGGATACGGGCGTCGAGGACCCGCCCCTGGACCGGTTTGACGACGTAGTCGTCGGCGCCCGACTCCAGGCCGACGACCACATCGATGTCGTCGCTGCGCGCCGTCAGCAGGATGATCGGCAGCTGGTCGGTGCGCCGGATGCGGCGGCACACCTCGAACCCGTCGATGCCGGGCAGCATCACGTCCAGCACGATCAGGTCCGGCCGCTGCTCACGCAGCAGCTTCAGGCCGTCCTCGCCGGTGGCAGCGGTGGCCACACGGTGTCCCTGGCGCGTCAGTGAGAGCTCCAGGGCCGTACGGATGGCGTCGTCGTCCTCGATCAGCAACAGGGAAGGCACGGGGCTCATTCTGGCCCATGCGGGGCGGGGTTTCGACACCTGTACGAGCTGTACGGATACGCGCACGTAGCGCTCATGACCGTGTCCGCGCTGTCCCCCACCTGAGGGGGACCTGCGAGCGGGGCCCTGTGACAGGTCTGTGACAGTCGGCGGACACGGCCATGAAGGTGCCCGGGCAAGCTTTTCGGCACAGGCAGGACAGCAAGCCGCACCAAGCAGCACGACCGAGCAGAACACCGGAAGTCCACGACGGGGGGCGCGAGATGAACACGCTGCACAGCAACAGCACCAGCGCAGTGATCACGCGTCTGCACGACGTGCACGGGGGCCGGGGTTCGGAGAAGTCCGGTGCCGATGGGGCCACCTCCCTGCTCGAACGAAGCCGCGAGCTCGGGGGAGGGCGGGGGTGCGCTCGCGGCACCGGGCGTCAGCACACCGCGTACATGACGGTGGTTGACGGTTTCACGGGGGAGCCCGCGGCGGTAGCCGCTATGGGTACGGTCGGGGGAGCCGCGTACAGGGAGGACTCGGGGGAGCGGCGTCGCTCGCTGTCGGAGGCGGAGTTCACCGCCTACGTCCAGGAGCGCCGCGCCTCCCTGTACGCAACCGCCTACCACCTGACCGGGGACCGGTTCGAGGCCGAGGACCTGCTCCAGAGCGCGCTGTTCTCGACGTACAAGGCGTGGGACCGGATCAGCGACAAGGCCGCCGTCGGGGGTTACCTGCGGCGGACGATGACCAATCTGCACATCAGCGCGTGGCGCCGCCGCAAGCTGAACGAATACCCGACCGAGGAACTGCCGGAGACGCCCGGCGACACGGACGCGATGCGCGGCACCGAGCTGCGCGCGGTCCTGTGGCAGGCGCTCGCCCGGCTGCCCGAACTCCAGCGCACGATGCTGGTCCTGCGCTATTACGAGGGCCGCACCGACCCGGAGATCGCGGAGATCCTCGACATCAGTGTCGGCACGGTGAAGTCGAGCATCTGGCGGTCGCTGCGTCGGCTGCGTGAGGACGAGGTCCTCAGCTTCGGCCGTGACGAGGAGGACGCCTTCGGGGAGCTTGTCGCCTGAAGGTCCTGGGGGGGCCGCTCGGGGGAGCGGTAGCAAGTGGGGGGACCCACGGGGGCCGGGGGGCCCACGGGGGACCAGCGGGGGATGCTCCCCCACGGGGGAAACGGGGAGCGCAACGAGAGCGGGGCTGGAGGGCCGGGGGGTCCGTCCAGTCCCGCTTCGCTGTGCGGTCAGTGGACCTTCATGAGGATCGCTTCGGCGGGTGAGTCGCCGACGGCGATGGCGGCGGCCGGGTCCATCCCCTCGACCTCGTACGCGGTGATCCTGCGTTCGGGAACGGTGTCCCCGGGGTCGTTCGGGGTGTCGTCGCACTCCGGGATCGTGGCGGTGCCCAGCTTCTCCCCGACGGTGAAGTCGACGTTCGCGACGTCCCGATAGGTGCGATGGTCGTACGTCACCAGGTACGCGCACAAGGCCTCGGCCGCGCCGCCCGCGCCGCCCGCCTGCGCGCAGCCGACGGCCGCCGCGACGAGCAGCGCGGACATGATCAGCCGTCGGCCGGTCTGGGGAGCAGCGGTCATTGGCTTCCTTCCCACGGGGACCGTTTCCGGTCCTACGACGGAGAAGGCGCCGTGGTCGTTCAGGTGGCCGGGGTCGCCGCCGGGCAGCGGCCCGCCGCGGCCTCGGTGAGGCGGCCGAGGGCCTCGTCCCGGTCGCAGGCGTGGGCGCCGAGCGCGGTCTGGCGGGCGATGATCGAGCGCTCCAGGCGCATCAGCCGCCAGCCGCGGCGCAGCAGGAAGGGCACCGACTTGCGGCCCTCCCTCAGGTCGCGCAGGAAGCGGCGGCGGAAGGTCTTGACCGGACCGCGGCTCAGGCACAGCGCGTCGGCCAGCACACCGAGTTCCCGGCAGCGTGTGACGATCTCGGCCGCGAAGATGCCCTCCGCGATGAACAGCGGCGTCCGCCCGATCTCCACGGCCTCCTCGCCGGTGCGGGCGCTGAGCGAGATGTCGTAGAGCGGAACGTTCGTACGACCGGTGCGGCACAGCTCCATGATCGCTGCCACGGCCGTGTCGGCGTCCCACGAGTCGGGGTGGTCCCAGTCGATGTCGGAGCTCCCGGGGACCTGGGGCAGGGTCGGGTCGTCGCCCTCTTTGTAGAAGTCGTCGAGCCGCAGCACGGGAAGCCCGGAGCGGGCCGCGAGAAGAGACTTGCCGGAGCCGGAGGGGCCGCAGAGCAGCACGACTCGCGTCGGTATGGGCGGTTGGGAACTCACGGGACACCAGTGTGAGGCATCGCCGGGCCGGGGAACGACCCCGCGGGTCGGCTTTGATGCGCGCATCACACCTCGAACACGTCGGGTATCGGGGCGGTTGCGCCGCGTGGTGCAACGGTGGCGGCAGAGAGCCGCGCTTCCCCTGGACGGCGGGGAAGCGCGGCTCTCCGGTCTCGGTGCCCGGCGGTCCTCAGTACGACGAGCCGGACGCGCCCAGCGACCCTGTCGGGTGCCAGACCGTCTTCGTCTCCAGGAACGCCGTCATACGGTCGATGCCCGGCTTCGCCGACCAGTCGACCTCGTCCACAGGCTGTGGACGAAGGACGCGCTTGAGGTTGTCCGCCGCGGCGATCTCCAGCTCCTTCGCCAGTACGTCGTCGGCGCCCGCGAGGTCGATCGCGTTGACGTCCTGGTGTGCGGCCAGGGGCGTCGCGATCTCCGCCGTACGGCCGGAGAGGATGTTGACCACACCGCCGGGGAGGTCGGAGGTGGCCAGGACCTCGCCGAGGGAGAGGGCGGGGAGCGGGGACTTCTCGGAGGCGATCACGACCGCCGTGTTGCCGGTGGCGATCACCGGGGCGACGACCGAGACCAGGCCCAGGAAGGACGACTCCTGGGGGGCCAGGACGGCCACCACGCCGGTCGGCTCGGGGGAGGAGAGGTTGAAGAAGGGTCCCGCGACCGGGTTTCCGCCGCCGACCACCTGGGCGATCTTGTCGGTCCAGCCCGCGTACAGGACCCAGCGGTCGATCGTGGCGTCGACGACCGCCGCCGCCTTGGACTTCGACAGCCCCTCGGCGTCGGCGACCTCGCGCACGAACTGCTCGCGCCGGCCCTCCAGCATCTCGGCGATGCGGTAGAGGATCTGACCGCGGTTGTACGCCGTCGCCCCCGACCACGCCCCGAACGCCTTGCGGGCGGCGACCACCGCGTCACGGGCGTCCTTGCGGGACGACAGCGGTACGTTCGCCAGCCAGTTGCCCTTCCCCGCCGCGCCAGCGGCTGATGTCTTCGCCGTCACCTCGTACACCCGGCCGCTCTCGGAACGCGGGAACTTCCCGCCGACGTACAGCTTGTAGGTCTTGAAGACCGACAAGCGCTGTTCGGTCTTTTCGGTCTTCTCAGACATCGAGGTACGCCTCCAGGCCGTGGCGGCCGCCCTCGCGGCCGAAGCCCGACTCCTTGTAGCCGCCGAAGGGCGAGGTCGGGTCGAACTTGTTGAACGTGTTGGACCAGATCACTCCCGCGCGGAGCTTGTTCGCGACGGCGAGGATCCTCGACCCCTTCTCCGTCCAGATGCCCGCCGACAGGCCGTACGCGGTGTTGTTGGCCTTGGCGACGGCCTCGTCCGGGGTGCGGAAGGTGAGGACCGACAGCACCGGGCCGAAGATCTCGTCGCGGGCGATGGTGTGCGCCTGGGTGACGTTCGTGAAGAGCGTCGGGGCGAACCAGTAGCCGCTCTCGGGCAGTTCGCAGGCCGGGGACCAGCGCTCGGCGCCCTCCGCCTCGCCCTGCTCGACGAGCGAGGTGATGCGCGTGAGCTGTTCCTCGGAGTTGATCGCGCCGATGTCGGTGTTCTTGTCGAGGGGGTCGCCGAGGCGCAGGGTCGACAGGCGGCGCTTGAGGGACTCCAGCAGCTCGTCCTGGATCGACTCCTGGACCAGCAGACGGCTGCCCGCGCAGCAGACCTGGCCCTGGTTGAAGAAGATGCCGTTGACGATCCCCTCCACCGCCTGGTCGATCGGGGCGTCGTCGAAGACGATGTTGGCGCCCTTGCCGCCGAGCTCCAGGGTGAGCTTCTTGCGGGAGCCCGCGACGGTCCGCGCGATCTCCTTGCCGACGGCCGTCGAGCCGGTGAAGGCGACCTTGTTCACGTCAGGGTGCGCGACGAGCGCGGCGCCCGTGTCGCCGTAGCCCGGAAGGATGTTGACGACGCCCTTGGGCAGGCCCGCCTGGCGGCAGATGTCCGCGAAGAACAGGGCGGAGAGCGGGGTGGTCTCGGCCGGCTTCAGGACGACCGTGTTGCCGGTCGCGAGGGCCGGGGCGATCTTCCACGCCAGCATCAGCAGCGGGAAGTTCCAGGGGATGACCTGGCCCGCGACGCCGAGCGGCTTCGGGTTCGCGCCGAAGCCCGCGTACTCCAGCTTGTCGGCCCAGCCCGCGTAGTAGAAGAAGTGCGCGGCGACCAGGGGGAGGTCGGCGTCGCGCGTCTCCTTGATCGGCTTGCCGTTGTCCAGGGTCTCCAGGACCGCCAGCTCGCGGCTGCGCTCCTGGATGATCCGGGCGATGCGGAAGAGGTACTTCGCGCGCTCCGAGCCGGGCAGCGCCGACCACTTCTCGAAGGCCTTGCGGGCGGCCTTCACCGCGCGGTCCACGTCCGCCGCGCCGGCCTGGGCGATCTCGGAGAGGACCTCCTCGGTGGACGGCGAGACGGTCTTGAAGACCTTGCCGTCGGCGGCCTCGGTGAACTCGCCGTCGATGAACAGGCCGTACGAGGGCGCGATGTCGACGTTTCCGCGGGACTCGGGAGCCGGTGCGTATTCGAATGCCGATGCCATGGTGATCAGTCCACCGTCACGTAGTCGGGGCCGGAGTAGCGGCCGGTGGCCAGCTTCTGACGCTGCATCAGCAGGTCGTTCAGGAGCGAGGAGGCGCCGAAGCGGAACCAGTGGTTGTCCAGCCAGTCCTCGCCGGCGGTCTCGTTGACCAGGACGAGAAACTTGATGGCGTCCTTGGTCGTCCTGATCCCGCCGGCCGGCTTCACGCCGATCTGGATGCCGGTCTGGGCACGGAAGTCGCGTACCGCTTCCAGCATGAGGAGCGTGTTCGCGGGGGTGGCGTTGACGGCGACCTTGCCGGTGGACGTCTTGATGAAGTCCGCCCCGGCCAGCATGCCGAGCCAGCTCGCACGCCGGATGTTGTCGTACGTCGACAGCTCACCCGTCTCGAAGATGACCTTGAGGCGGGCGCTCGCCCCGCAGGCCTCCTTCACGGCGACGATCTCGTCGTACACCTTCATGTAGCGGCCCGCGAGGAACGCCCCGCGGTCGATGACCATGTCGATCTCGTCGGCGCCGGCCGCGACGGCCTCGCGCACATCGGCCAGCTTCACCCCCAGGGGCGCGCGGCCCGCCGGGAAGGCGGTGGCGACCGAGGCGACCTTCACCGAGGAGCCGGCGACGGCTTCCTTGGCGGTGGCCACCATGTCGGGGTAGACGCAGACGGCCGCGGTCGCCGGGGTCGTACGGTCGGTGGGGTCGGGGTGGACCGCCTTGACGCCGAGCGCCCGGACCTTGCCCGGGGTGTCCGCGCCTTCGAGCGTCGTCAGGTCGACCATCGAGATGGCGAGGTCGATGGCGTACGCCTTGGCGGTCGTCTTGATGGAACGAGTGCCGAGCGACGCGGCGCGCGCCTCCAGGCCGACCGCGTCGACGCCGGGCAGCCCGTGGAGGAAGCGGCGCAGCGTGCTGTCGGACGCGGTGACGTCCGAGAGGGTGTGCGCTGCGGTGGGTGCATTGGTGGGCATGGTCACCAGACGAGCATATCTACGCGCGTAGCAGCTGTACAGGGCCGGGTGCTCATCTTGTGCGGGGGGTGGTGCGTATGAGCGTCGTCCGACCCGTCGGGCAGAATCGGGCCCATGACGACCCCGGAGCATCAGTCACCCACACCGGAGCCCGTGTCCAGGGACCGGGTCTACCGCTCGCCCATGGGCATCGTCGGCGGTGTCCTGCTGCTGGCCATCGTGCTCTGGCTCGGTACCGACGCCCTGGTGCGGGGCGAGGGGCGCACGCAGTGGCTGGCGCTCGCGGGGCTGATTCTCCTCGTGCCGCTGGTGTCCGCGTTCACCCTGCGGCCCGCCGTCCACGCCAACGAGGAACGGCTGCGCATCCGCAACCCGCTCCGCGTGATCGTGCTGCCCTGGGGACAGGTCGCCGCGCTGCGGTCCGGCTACTCGAACGAGGTCGTCGCCAAGTCGGGCGCCAAGTACCAGCTCTGGGCGATTCCGGTCTCGCTGCGGGCGCGCAAGAAGGCGGCACGTCGGTCGGCCAGGGCGGCCGCGGAGAGAAGCGCTGCCGCGCGGGGTGAGCGCGGCGGTCGCGGGCTCGGGGGGCTCGGGTTCGGGGCGCCGCGGATGGATGTGGACGCCGACGGGCCGGTGCGCGCCGAGACCGACAAGGTTATGGACGACCTGCGGGAACTCCTGGAGCACCGGGCAGGGGCGGAGTCCGCGCAGGGCGAGGTGATCGTGCGGTGGGCCTATGAGGTGGCGGGGCCGGCGATCGCGGGGGCCCTGCTGCTGGTGATCTTGCTGGCGGTGGGGTAGCGGGCCGAGGGGCGGCCGGTTGGCGGGCGCCCGGCGGTGGGAGGGTTCCGCCGGGGCGGTGGCTTCTGAGCATTCCCGTCAGGAGGTCTCAGGTCTGTGCGTCTCCCGGTCTGTGCGTCTCCCGGTCTGTGCGTCTCCCGGTCTCTGCGTCTTCCGGCTTCTGCGTCTCCGGTCTCTGCGTCTCCGGTCTCTGCGTCTCTCGGCCTCTGCGTCTCTCGGCCTCTGCCTGTCCGACATGCGGGAGTCGGCCGACCTCGGGACTCAGGGCGCGCCCGGCCACACCAGCGCCATGTGGGCGCCGCAGTACGCCGAGCCGGCGACCGCCGCCGCCAGGACCAGCACGCGGTGGCGGCGGGTGGCGCGGGACAGGTGCAGGGCGACGGGGAGCAGGAGGGGGAAGGCGGGGAGCAGGAAGCGGGCGCGGGGGAAGTAGACGCCGCCGCTGCCCAGGACGATCGTCAGCAGTACGGCCGTGAAGACCAGCAGCGGCACCGGCTGCCGGTCCCACACGGACAGCCCGAACAGCACCACCGAGGTGATCAGCGTGAGGGTCACCAGCACCAGGAACAGCCTGGGCGCCGGGTCGTACACCAGCAGCCGCCGCATCATGCGCAGGGTCTCCCGGCCGCCGTCCAGCTCGTTGTGCCACAGCCGCTGTACGGCGAAGTAGCCGTCCCAGCGGCCGAGGCGCAGGCCCACCCAGCCGACGTATCCACACCAGCCGAGCGGCGCTACGACGGCCGCCGCGAGGGTGCGGAGGCCGAAGTGGCGGCGCAGGGCGAGCAGGGCCGTCACCGTGACCGCCGCGGCCACCGCGATGCCGGTCGGGCGGGTCAGGCCCGCCAGCGCCGCCAGCCAGGCCGCGGTGAGCAGGCGGCCGGTGAGCACGGCGTACAGCGCCCAGGCCGCGATCGCCGTGAACAGGGACTCGGTGTAGCCCATCCACTGCACCAGGCCGACCGGGAACGCGGCCCACAGGACGGTGAGGAGGACGCCGACACGGCGGCCGTGCAGCCGGTCGCCGACCGCGAAGACGCCCCATGCCGCGACGAGGGAGGCGAGGACGGCGAGGGCCAGTCCGGTGCTGGCGCGGGTGCCCGGGGTGAGGGCCGCGACCGCCTTGACCAGGACCGGGTAGAGCGGGAAGAAGGCGAGGTTGTTGGCGTTGTGCGCGGTGCCGAGCTCGCGCGCGTATCCGTGGTCGGCGATGCCGAGATACCAGTCGGCGTCCCACTGCGTCGCCAGGATCGGCCAGACACCGTGCTGCCGGCGGTGCGCCCAGACGGAGAGGAGCAGCAGGCCCGTGCAGCGTACGGCGAGGTAGCAGAGGAGGGCGGGGGCCGCGTGGCGCAGGGCCCGCAGGGCAGTGGAGAGAGCGCGCCGCAGCGGCGGGGGCGGGGAGCCGGGGTGGGGGTCGGCGCCGGGGGCGGTGGTCGCTCGGGGTGTCGGCCGGAATGCGGTCGAGGACACGGCGGCGGCTCCAGGCTGCTCGGTGGTGCGTTTCCGCTCCACCGTTGCCCGGGCGGCGGAAGGGGGCGTGGAGCCCGGGTCAACCGCCGTGGGGAAATCACCCGATGGGGTGCCTCCGAGTGGGGGCACCCCATGGTGTGCGCGTGGGGATCGGCGTACGGCTCAGATGCCGGCCGCCACCGACAGGTCCCGCTTGATCGTCTCCAGCAGGCCGGCCGCCTTGGCGCGGGCCGCCGGGAGGCCGGTGTGCGCCGGGACCGGGACGACGACCTCCAGGTAGCACTTCAGCTTGGGCTCCGTGCCGCTGGGGCGGACGATGACGCGGGCGCCTTCGAGGGTGTAGCGCAGGCCGTCGGTGGGCGGGAGCGACTCGGTGCCCTGGGTGAGGTCCTCGGCCTTGGTGATGGGCAGCCCGGCCAGCTCGGTCGGCGGCTGTTCGCGCAGCCGGCGCATGGCGTTCGCGATGACCGACAGGTCCTGGACGCGGACGGAGAGCTGGTCGGTGGCGTGCAGGCCGTGCTCCACGGCGAGGTCGTCGAGGAGGTCGAGGAGGGTGCGGCCCTCCTCCTTCAGCTGCGAGGCCAGTTCGGTGATCAGCAGGGCGGCCGTGATGCCGTCCTTGTCGCGGACGCCGTCGGGGTCGACGCAGTAGCCGAGGGCCTCCTCGTAGCCGTAGCGCAGGCCCTCGACGCGGGCGATCCACTTGAAGCCGGTGAGGGTCTCCTCGTAGCGGAGGTTCGCCTTCTCGGCGATCCGGCCGAGGAGGGAGGAGGAGACGATGGACTCCGCGAAGGTGCCCTGTGCTCCGCGGTTCACCAGGTGGGCGGCGAGCAGCGCGCCCACCTCGTCGCCGCGCAGCATCCGCCAGTCCTCGCCGTCCTTGACGGCCACGGCGCAGCGGTCGGCGTCGGGGTCGTTGGCGATGACGAGGTCGGGCTCGGTCTCGCGGGCCTTGGCGAAGGCGAGGTCCATCGCGCCGGGCTCTTCCGGGTTGGGGAAGGCGACGGTGGGGAAGTCCGGGTCGGGCTCGGCCTGCTCGGTGACGAGGGCGGGGGCGGGGAAGCCGGCGCGCTCGAAGGCGGCGAGGAGGACGTCCTTGCCGACGCCGTGCATCGCCGTGTAGACGGTGCGGGCGGTGCGGGGGGAGTCCGGGGCGAGGACGGCGTCGGTGCGGGCGAGGTAGGCGTCGAGGACGCTGTCGTCCAGGGTGTCCCAGCCCTCGGTGGGGCGGGGCACGACCGTGAGGGACGGGACGGCGGCGATCTCCTCCGCGATCTCGACGTCCGCGGGCGGGACGATCTGGGAGCCGTCGCCGAGGTAGACCTTGTAGCCGTTGTCGCGAGGCGGGTTGTGGCTGGCGGTGACCTCGACGCCGGCCACCGCGCCGAGGTGCCTTATGGCGTAGGCGAGGACGGGGGTGGGCAGGGGGCGGGGGAGTACGGCGGCGCGCAGGCCCGCGCCCGTCATCACGGCGGCGGTGTCGCGGGCGAAGTCCTCCGACTTGTGGCGGGCGTCGTAGCCGATGACGACGAGGCCGTTCTCGTGGCCGTGCTTCTTGAGGTACGCGGCGAGGCCGGCCGCGGCGCGGATGACGACCGTGCGGTTCATGCGCATGGGGCCGGCGCCGAGTTCGCCGCGCAGGCCCGCGGTGCCGAACTGGAGGGTGCCGCTGAAGCGCGTGGCGAGCTCTTCGACGTCCGCGGCTTCGATGAGCTTGGCGAGTTCGTCGCGGGTCTCCGGGTCGGGGTCCTCGGCGAGCCATGCCTGGGCGCGGGCGATGAGGTCGTCGTGCACGTCGGGTCAGCCTCTCGTTGTCGGTGGTGCGGGTGCGGGTGCGATGCCTGCGGCGGCCTGTGCTGTTGGGTGGGGGTGCGCGTAGCGCCTGCGGTGCGTGGTGGGTCGGGGCCGGGGTGGGGGGTGTCCGTCCTCGGTCCGGCGGTTGCTGCGTCTCAGTCCGTGCTGGGCGCCGGACGCCGGCCGCTGCGGGCGGACACCCCCCACCCCGTCCCCTTCCCGCCGTACGCGAGTGCGAGTCCGTCCACCTTGCGGCGCAGGGGCGACTGCACCCCCAGGGGCGGGCGACCAGCCCCCACGGAGACCTGCGGTCGCCAGACGACACGGCGAGGTGTCTCTACAGGCGGTCGAGCACCTGCGCCAGCAGCGAGCCCATCCGCGTCGCCGAGTCGCGCCCCGCCTGCAGGACCTCCTCGTGGTTGAGGGGCTCGCCCGTCATGCCGGCGGCGAGGTTCGTCACCAGGGAGATGCCCAGCACCTCGGCGCCCGCCTCGCGGGCGGCGATCGCTTCGAGGACCGTCGACATGCCCACCAGGTCCGCCCCGATCACCCGGGCCATACGGATCTCGGCCGGCGTCTCGTAGTGCGGGCCGGGGAACTGGGCGTAGACGCCCTCCTCCAGCGTGGGGTCGACCTCCTTGCACAGCGCGCGCAGACGCGGGGAGTAGAGGTCGGTGAGGTCGACGAAGTTCGCGCCGATGATCGGGGACGTCGCCGTGAGGTTGATGTGGTCGCTGATCAGGACCGGCTGGCCGGGGCGCATGCCCTCGCGCAGGCCGCCGCAGCCGTTGGTGAGCACGACCGTCTTGCAGCCGGCCGCCACGGCGGTGCGGACGCCGTGTGCCACGGCTGCCACGCCGCGGCCCTCGTAGTAGTGGGTGCGGCCCAGGAAGACCAGGGCGCGCTTGTCGCCGATCTTGTACGAGCGGATCTTGCCGCCGTGCCCTTCCACTGCCGGCGGGGGGAACCCGGGCAGCTCGGTGACCTGGAACTCGGCCTCGGGTGCGCCGAGGGCGTCCACGGCCGGAGCCCAGCCGGAGCCCATCACGAGGGCGACGTCGTGGGTCTCGGCGCCGGTGAGTTCGCGCAGGCGAGCGGCGGCGGCGTCGGCGGCGGCGTGAGGGTCGCCCTGGATGTCGTCCGGAAGAAGAGATGCGTTCACGCGACTGAGGGTAGCCGGTTTGGGCCTACGCGCGTAGATGACAGAGCTCACGGGATGGCGATCGTTGTCTTGTCGTTTCCAACGAAGGCGGGGCAGGAGGGAGTGCAGGTGATTGGGGGGCTAGCGGGTCAGCACGGCCGCTTCCGGAGCTCCATCACGTAGTCGTGCGGTGCCCCCGCCGACTCGGCCGCGTCCGCGATCTCGCCCAGGTAGCGGGCCGACGGCAGCCCGCCCTCGTAGGCGTTCAGCACGTACACCCACGCCGGCTCCTCGCCCTCCAGCGTGTGCACCCGTACCCGCAGCCGCCGGTAGATGCCGAGGCCGACGCCCTCCCAGCGGTCCAGGGACTCCTCGTCCATCGGGGCGATGTCGTACAGCGCGACGAAGACCTGCTCCCCCGGCTCCTCGACGAGCGTCGCCAGCGCGCCGTCCCAGCCGAGCTGCTCGCCCCCGAACGTCAGCCGCCACCCGTTCAGCCAGCCGGTGGCGCGCAGCGGCGAGTGCGGAGCGCGGCGGGTCATCAGCCGCGCATCGAGATTGCCGGCGTACGCGGCGTAGAGCGACATGCAGAGAGAGTACGGCAGAGGAATCGCCCGCCCCTCCAGTAACAGTGGTGTCTCGGGCGGGGCCCCAGGCGGTACCACCGTGAGGCGTGCGGGACAATGGAGTACGTGACTCGGATCGTGATCATCGGTGGCGGACCCGGCGGATACGAAGCGGCGCTGGTGGCCGCTCAGCTCGGCGCGGAGGTGACCGTCGTCGACAGCGACGGTCTGGGCGGGGCGTCGGTCCTGACCGACTGCGTGCCCTCGAAGACCCTCATCGCCACGGCCGAGGTGATGACCACCTTCGATTCCTCCTACGAGGAGCTGGGCATCATCGTCGCCGACGACACCCCGCACATCGACACGCCCGCGCGTGTCGTGGGTGTCGATCTGGGCAAGGTCAACCGGCGTGTGAAGCGCCTGGCGCTCGCGCAGTCCCATGACATCACCGCCTCCGTGACGCGTGCCGGTGCGCGGGTGATGCGTGGGCGGGGGCGGCTGGAGGGCATGCAGGCCCTCGACGGGTCGCGCAAGGTCGTGGTGCGGGCCGCGGACGGGACCGAGGAGACGCTTGTCGCGGACGCGGTGCTGATCGCGACCGGCGGTCATCCGCGTGAGCTTCCCGACGCGCAGCCCGATGGTGAGCGGATCCTGAACTGGACCCAGGTCTACGACCTCACCGAGCTGCCCGAGGAGCTCATCGTGGTCGGCTCGGGTGTCACCGGTGCCGAGTTCGCCGGTGCCTACCAGGCGCTCGGGTCGCGGGTCACCCTGGTGTCGTCGCGGGACCGGGTGCTGCCGGGTGAGGACCCGGACGCCGCCGCCGTGCTCGAAGACGTCTTCCGGCGCCGCGGCATGAACGTCATGGCGCGCTCGCGGGCCGCCGCCGCCAAGCGGGTCGGGGACCGGGTGGAGGTCACCCTCGCCGACGGCCGTGTCATCAGCGGCAGCCACTGCCTGATGGCCGTCGGTGCCATCCCCAACTCCGAGGGCATGGGCCTGGAGGAGGCCGGCGTCAAACTGCGCGAGTCCGGGCACATCTGGACCGACAAGGTCTCCCGCACGACCGCTCCCGGCGTGTACGCGGCCGGTGATGTCACCGGTGTGTTCGCGCTCGCCTCGGTGGCGGCGATGCAGGGACGTATCGCCATGTACCACTTCCTCGGTGACGCGGTGGCCCCGCTGAACCTGAAGACCGTGTCGTCGAACGTCTTCACCGACCCCGAGATCGCCACCGTCGGCTACACGCAGGCCGACGTGGACGCGGGCAAGATCGACGCCCGGGTCGTCAAGCTGCCGCTGCTGCGCAACCCGCGCGCGAAGATGCAGGGCATCCGCGACGGCTTCGTCAAGATCTTCTGCCGCCCGGGCACCGGCATCGTCGTCGGCGGTGTCGTCGTGGCGCCGCGCGCCTCCGAACTGATCCATCCGATCTCGATCGCGGTCGACAACAATCTGACGGTCGAACAGATCGCGAACGCCTTCACCGTGTACCCCTCCCTTTCGGGCTCGATCGCCGAGGTGGCACGGCAGCTGCACACACGGAAGTCCGGCGGCGAACTCTGACGGCCGGAACCGACTCCTCGCTGGTCACGGGGAGTTGTCGAGCATGCGTACGGCATAGTCGGCCGGACTAGGCCCTATACCACTTCTCGCCCTCGCGTGCGAACAACTTCTGTTATTCGGCGCAAACTGCTGAAACCAGACGGTCGTTGGGGTTACTGTCAGTTTCGTGTTCGCTGCAGAACGTCGCCAATTGATCCTCGAAATGGTGCGAGCGAACGGAGCGGTGTCGCTCCGTGAGCTCGCCCGCGTCGTCCAGACCTCCGAAGTGACCGTACGGCGGGACGTGCGCGCACTGGAGGCAGAAGGACTCCTCGACCGCCGGCATGGCGGTGCGGTATTGCCGGGCGGGTTCACGCGGGAGTCCGGCTTTCCGCAGAAGTCACATCTCGCGACCGCCGAGAAGACGGCCATCGCCGACCTCGCCGCGAACTTCGTGGAGGAGGGCGAGGCGATCGTCGTCGGGGCGGGAACCACCACCCAGGAGCTCGCACGCCGGCTCGCGCGCGTACCCGGTCTGACCGTCGTCACCAACTCCCTCCTGGTGGCGCAGGCGTTGGCCCATGCCAACCGGGTCGAGGTCGTGATGACCGGCGGTACGCTCCGCGGTTCGAACTACGCCCTGGTCGGCAGCGGTGCCGAGCAGTCCCTCCAGGGGCTGCGGGTGTCGCGGGCCTTCCTCTCCGGGAGCGGTCTGACCGCCGAACGCGGGCTGTCCACGTCCAACATGCTCTCGGCGTCCGTCGACCGGGCCCTCGTCCAGGCGGCCGCGGAGGTCGTCGTCCTCGCCGACCACACCAAGCTCGGTACGGACACGATGTTCCAGACGGTGCCGACGGACGTCATCACCCGCCTGGTCACCGACGAACCGCCGGGCCACGACGACCGTGCCCACACCGAGCTCCAGGCCCTCGCCGACCAGGGGGTGCAGATCGCCGTGGCCGGGGCGACGGGCTCCTCGGGGGGTGACGAGGTCCCGGCGCGCCGTGGGCAGCGGCCCGCGCTGCCGGGACCGCGGCGGGCCGCCGGCGGGGGGCTGAGGGCCGCGACGGTGCTGGGTGAGCAGGGGCCGGGTGCGGAGCGGGAACGGGAACGGGCCCGGGTCGCCGATCTGCGGCGGCGTTAGGTTCGCCTGTTCGCCGTAGGGGCGTGGGTTGTCGTGCGGGTGCGGGTGGTGTGTGGCTGGTCGCGCGGTTCCCCGCGCCCCTGGGTGGGTTTCAGCCCCCGCAGCGTCAGGTGCAGCAACCTGTCCGCCAACTCCGGGTCGCCCGGAGTCTCCTCCGCCGCCAGCGCGATCGCGTGGGTGAGCTGGAGCAGGTCGCCGATCGCCACGTCCGGGCGGACCGTCCCCGCCTCCTGGGCGCGCGCCAGCAGTGCGCCGCCCGCCTCGCGGATCGGGCCGCTGCACCGGGCCAGGGCCGAGGTGGTGTCGTACGACACGGACATCAGGGATCTGGCCAGGCCGCGGTACTCGCCCGCGTGCGTGACCATCTCGCGCAGCCAGGTCACGAGCGCCGCGCAGGGCTCCGGGGCGTGCAGGAGCTCGCGTGAGCGGGTCAGCAGGTCGCTGACCGCGTCCTCGAAGAGGGCGCTCAACAGGGCGTCGCGGTTGGGGAAGTGACGGTAGAGGGTGCCGATGCCGACGCCCGCGCGGCGGGCCACGTCCTCCAGGGACGCGTCCGTGCCGTGCTCGGCGAAGGCGGAGCGGGCCTCGGTGAGCAGGCGCTCGTGGTTGCGCCGGGCATCGGCGCGCATGCCTGTCGGCGACCGGGCCATGGGGTTCACCTGCCCTTCCTGCACTTGTTCCGTACTTGTCCCGTGGGTTCAGCATGCCATCGGGCGGTCGCCGTGGGGGTGCGGTGCCGACCGGGTGCGGGCTGTGGATGGCTGGCCTCGCAGCCCCCCCGCACCGGACACCGGCAACGAGGCGCCCGGCGGGCTGATCGCTCAGTCCGCCGGGCGCCCGGGATGTCGTACGGAGAATCCGCGTACGGGTCAGTCCTTGATCTCGCAGATGGCGGCACCCGAGGTGAGGGAGGCGCCGACCTCGGCGGTCAGGCCCTTGATGGTGCCGGACTTGTGCGCGTTCAGGGGCTGTTCCATCTTCATCGCCTCCAGGACGACGATCAGGTCGCCCTCCTTGACCTCCTGGCCCTCCTCCACGGCGATCTTGACGATGGTGCCCTGCATCGGCGAGGCGAGGGTGTCGCCGGAGGCCACGGGGCCGGACTTCTTGGCCGCGCGGCGCTTGGGCTTGGCCCCGGCCGCGAGGCCGGTGCGGGCCAGGGACATCCCGAGGGACGCCGGGAGGGAGACCTCCAGGCGCTTGCCGCCGACCTCGACGACGACGGTCTCGCGGCCGGCCTCCTCCTCCGCCTCCGTGGTGTCGGCGGGGGCGGCGAAGGGCTTGATGTCGTTGACGAACTCGGTCTCGATCCAGCGGGTGTGGACCGTGAACGGCGCGTCGGAGCCGGTGAGCTCCGGCGCGAACGCCGGGTCCTTGACCACCGCGCGGTGGAACGGGATGGCCGTGGCCATGCCCTCGACCTGGAACTCCTCCAGGGCGCGGGCGGCGCGCTGCAGGGCCTGCTCGCGGGTGGCGCCGGTGACGATCAGCTTGGCCAGCAGGGAGTCCCAGGCCGGGCCGATCACGCTGCCGGACTCCACGCCCGCGTCCAGACGGACGCCCGGGCCGGACGGCGCGGCGAACTTCGTCACCGTGCCGGGGGCCGGGAGGAAGTTGCGGCCGGGGTCCTCGCCGTTGATGCGGAACTCGAAGGAGTGGCCGCGCAGCGGCGGGTCGTCGTAGCCGAGCTCCTCGCCGTCGGCGATGCGGAACATCTCGCGCACCAGGTCGATGCCGGAGACCTCCTCGGTGACCGGGTGCTCGACCTGGAGGCGGGTGTTGACCTCAAGGAAGGAGATGGTGCCGTCGAGGCCGACGAGGAACTCGACGGTGCCGGCGCCGACGTAGCCGGCCTCCTTGAGGATGGCCTTGGAGGACGAGTACAGCTCGGCGATCTGCTCGTCGGAGAGGAAGGGCGCGGGCGCCTCCTCGACCAGCTTCTGGTGGCGGCGCTGGAGGGAGCAGTCACGGGTGGAGACCACCACGACGTTGCCGTGCTGGTCGGCGAGGCACTGGGTCTCGACGTGCCGCGGCTTGTCCAGGTAGCGCTCGACGAAGCACTCGCCGCGGCCGAAGGCGGCGACGGCCTCGCGCACCGCGGAGTCGTACAGCTCGGGGACCTCTTCGAGGGTGCGGGCGACCTTCAGGCCGCGTCCGCCACCACCGAAGGCGGCCTTGATGGCGATCGGCAGGCCGTGCTCCTCGGCGAAGGCGACGACCTCCTCGGCGCCGGAGACGGGGTCGGGCGTGCCGGCCACCAGCGGGGCGCCGGCGCGCTGGGCGATGTGCCGGGCGGCCACCTTGTCGCCGAGGTCGCGGATGGCCTGCGGCGGCGGGCCGATCCAGATCAGCCCGGCGTCCAGGACGGCCTGGGCGAAGTCGGCGTTCTCCGACAGGAAGCCGTAGCCGGGGTGGATCGCGTCCGCCCCGGACTCGCGCGCCGCTTTGAGGACCTTGTCGATGTCCAGGTAGCTGGTGGCCGGGGTGTCACCGCCCAGGGCGAACGCCTCATCCGCGGCGCGGACATGCAGAGCGTCCCGGTCCGGGTCGGCGTATACGGCCACGCTCGCGATACCGGCGTCCCGGCAGGCCCGGGCCACGCGGACAGCGATTTCGCCACGGTTGGCGATGAGCACCTTGCGCACGATTGAGGCTCCCTCCTTGAAACAAGCCGAGTTTAGGGACTGCCGACACGGCACTTCGACCCGTCCCCAATGGTGAGCTTGCCCACACGGAGCGTGATTCCAGGCTCGCTCGACCCGCGAAATCCCATGTCGTGCCTTGGCACGCAGGTCTGTCCCGGAAAACCCTAGCCCTCCGCTGTGGTCAAGGTCTCTGTCATCACGTGCTGCGGGCCACTCGGTTTCTTTGTGGAATCCCTACGAATGGCCCAACGGTTCTTTGCTCCCGCCCGAACCCTTGTCCCTGGGTTTACCCGTTAGTAGCGTTCGCGATGTCTCGAACGTACTTGGAGTAACAGCGCGGGCTCGGAAGTGGGTGGGGACCGGTGGTGCGCAGGCCGGTGGCGTGGATCGTGGCTGTCGTGCTCTTCGCCGAGGGCCTCGGCATCGCGGCGCTGCAGTGGTTCCTCGGGGTCGTGGTCGACCGTCAGGACATGTCCCTGGCCGGACTGGATCCTGACGTCATGTCGGTGTCCTCGAAGGCCGGCGGCCTGGTCTTCGGCGGCTACTTCGCGCTGTGCGGCCTCGTCGCCCTGCTCGTGGCCCTGCGCGACCGCGCCCCGGCCGGCTTCGGCCGCATCCTGCTGATCAGCGCGGCCGTGGTGCACGGGCTGCTGGGGGCGTTCGCCTGGGGGCTGGTGGGCTGGACGGCGTTCCTGTTCATGGTCGTCGTGCTGGCCCTCGTCGTGCTGCTGCTGATGACGTACGACGCCCAGGCCGGGCCCGGGGAGCCCGCCGGCGCCGCTCCCGACGGGGGCCAGGGCGACGAAGACTCCTCGGCCGGCGGCTCCTCGGCCGGCGGTTCCCCGGTCACCCCTGGGCCGGCGCCCACAACTCCGTGATGCCGATGCCCAGTTGCGCCAGCAGTCGCCGCACCAGCGGCAGGCTGATGCCGATCACATTGCCGTGGTCGCCGTCGATGCCGTCGATGAACGGGGCCGAGCGGCCGTCGAGGGTGAACGCTCCGGCGACGTAGAGGGGTTCGCCGGAGGCGACGTACGCGGCGATCTCCTCGTCGGTCGGCTCGCCGAAGCGGACGACCGTGGAGGCGGTGGCGGAGGTGTACCGGCCGGTCAGGGTGTCGTAGACGCAGTGGCCGGTCTGCAGGGTGCCCGCCCGGCCGCGCATCGACTTCCAGCGGGCCGTGGCCTCCTCGGCGTCGGCCGGCTTGCCCAGGGCCTGGCCGTCCAGGTCGAGGACCGAGTCGCAGCCGATCACGATCGCGCCCTTGACCTCCGGCTTGGCCGCCACGACGGAGGCCTTCGCCTCGGCCAGGGCCAGCGCCAGCTCGGCGGGGGTGGGCGCGGTGACGGCGTCCTCGTCGACACCGCTCACGATGACCTCGGGGTCCAGGCCCGCCTGCCGGAGCAGGTTGAGCCGGGCGGGGGACTGGGAGGCGAGGACGAGTCGACGGCGGGGCTGATCAGTCATGCGGTCAGCGTATCGGCGTGTCCGGCCGGACTCACCTCAGTCCGATCACGATCATCGCGAGCACCATGGCCAGCGCCATGAGAACGCCCAGCCGCCGCAACATCTCCTGCATCTCGCGCAGTTCCTTCGGCGGCTCGTTCTCGGGGTCGGACCACAGCATGCCTTCCATCGTCCGTCGGGGTTGCTCGGCGGCGCCTGAGTACGCGTACTCAACTTCCCTCAAACGGTGCTACGGTTCCATTAGCTAATGGGGCTTCAGTTCCGTTTGGAGGATGTGCCATGTTCACCGCTGCCTGGACCGCCGCACCTCAGCCGCCCAGCGAGGGCTTCACACCCAACTGGTCCCGCGAGGGCTTCTGGCGCCGGTCACTGCGGCAGGTCGCACGGCTCTCGGCGGGTGGCGGCCGGGTGCGGGTACGGCTCTCGCACGCGTACGGCACCTCGCCCGTCCGGGTCGCCGCCGCGAGCGTGGGGCGTACGGCCGTCGGGGCCGCCGTGCGGCCTCAGTCGCTCACGCGGCTCACCTTCGGGGGCTTGGGCGCGGCCGAGATACCGCCGCACGGGGAGCTGGTCAGCGACGACGTCCGCCTGGCGGTCGCCGCCGGGGACTCGGTGACCGTCACCCTCCACTTCGACGCCACCACCGGCCCCGCGACCTTCCACGCCCAGGCCTTCACGACCAGTTACCGGGGCGAGGGCGACCTGTCGGCGGACACCGGCGGCGCGGGCTTCGACGCGGCGACGCAGTCCTGGTACTTCCTGTCCGCGGTGGAGGTCGACGCCGGACGCACGGACGCCGTCGCCCTCTTCGGCGACTCGATCACGGACGGGTTCGGTTCGACACCGGGCGCGAACCGGCGCTGGTCGGACGCGCTCGCCGAGCGCACGGGGCGGCCCGTCCTCAACGCCGGGATCGGCGGGAACCTGCTGCTCAACGATTCGGCGTGGTACGGGGAGAAGGGCGTCCACCGGTTGCGCCGGGACGTCCTCGACCAGCCCGGCGTGGACACCCTCGTCGTCCTGCTGGGCCTGAACGACATCGGCTTCAGCGAGACGGACGAGCAGCCGACGTATCAGCCGGCGCCCGTGGTGGAGGCCGCGGAACTCATCGTCGGCCATCGGGAGTTGATACGGCAGGGCAGGGCGGCCGGGCTGAGGGTGATCGGCTGCACACTGCTGCCGTTCGGGGGCTCGGACCACTGGGGTGAGCACGCGGCCAAGGTGAGTCACGAGCTGAACGAGTGGATCCGCTGCTCGGGTGAGTACGACGCGGTGGTGGACCTGAACCGGGCGCTGGCCGACCCGGTGGATCCGGATCGGCTGCGCCCGTCGTACGACTTCGGCGATCACCTGCACCCGAACGACGCCGGGTACGAGGTGATGGCCCAAGCCCTGTCGATGGCTCTCTAGGGCCTGTCCGCCGGACAGGCCCTAACCGGGCCAGTACGTACGCGCCCACGTCGTCGGACCCGGCTGCGGCAGGCGCCGGGCCGCGATGCGGGACGGGTCGGACCAGGAGTCGCGCGCGGCGGGAGCGCCGGACGGCAGGGTGTTCGCCGCCGCGGCGCGGGCGCGGACCACCGCCAGTGCGGCGGCCAGCTCCTCCGGTGTCGGGTTGCCCCGTAGGACCTTGATGTTCATGACGGCTCCCAGCAGGCCTAGAGGGGGATGTTGCCGTGCTTCTTCGGGGGCAGGGACTCCCGCTTGGTGCGCAGCTGACGCAGGCCCCGCACGACGTGGAGACGGGTGTCCGACGGCATGATCACCGCGTCGACGTAGCCGCGCTCGGCCGCGACATAGGGGTTGAGGAGGGTGTCCTCGTACTCCTGGATCAGCCGCGCGCGCACCGTCTCGACGTCCTCGCCGCTCGCCTCGGCCTCCGCGATGGTGCGCCGGTGCAGGATGTTGACCGCGCCCTGGGCGCCCATGACGGCGATCTGGGCGGTCGGCCAGGCGAGGTTGAGGTCGGCGCCGAGGTGCTTGGAGCCCATGACGTCGTAGGCGCCGCCGAAGGCCTTGCGGGTGATGACGGTGATCAGCGGGACCGTCGCCTCGGCGTAGGCGTAGATCAGCTTGGCGCCGCGGCGGATGATGCCGGTGTGCTCCTGGTCGACGCCCGGCAGGAAGCCGGGCACGTCGACGAAGGTGAGCACCGGGACGTTGAAGGCGTCGCACGTGCGGACGAACCGGGCCGCCTTCTCGCTCGCGTCGATGTCGAGGCAGCCGGCGAACTGCATCGGCTGGTTGGCGACGATGCCCACCGGACGGCCCTCCACCCGCCCGAACCCGGTGATGATGTTCGGCGCGAACAGCGGCTGGGTCTCGAAGAACTCGGCGTCGTCGAGGACGTGTTCGATCACCGCGTGCATGTCGTACGGCTGGTTCGCGCTGTCCGGCACGATCGTGTCCAGCTCGCGGTCCTCGTCGGTGACGGAGAGGTCCGCCTCCTCCGGGAAGGCCGGGGGCTCGGAGAGGTTGTTGGACGGCAGGTACGACAGCAGCTGCTTGACGTACTCGATGGCGTCCTTCTCGTCGCCGGCCATGTGGTGGGCCACGCCGGAGGTGGAGTTGTGGGTGCGGGCGCCGCCCAGCTCCTCGAAGCCGACGTCCTCACCGGTGACGGTCTTGATGACGTCCGGGCCGGTGATGAACATGTGCGAGGTCTGGTCGACCATGACGGTGAAGTCGGTGATCGCCGGGGAGTAGACCGCGCCGCCCGCGCACGGGCCCACGACCAGGCTGATCTGCGGGATGACACCGCTGGCGTGCGTGTTCCGGCGGAAGATCTCGCCGTACGCGCCCAGCGAGGCCACGCCCTCCTGGATACGGGCGCCGCCGGAGTCGTTGATGCCGATGACCGGGCAGCCGGTCTTCAGCGCGAAGTCCATGACCTTGACGATCTTCTGGCCGTAGACCTCGCCGAGCGCACCGCCGAAGACGGTGAAGTCCTGGGAGAACACGGCCACCGGGCGGCCGTCGACGGTCCCGTACCCGGTGACGACCCCGTCGCCGTACGGGCGGTTCTTCTCCAGCCCGAAGTTGCTGGAGCGGTGCCGGGCGAACTCGTCGAGTTCGACGAAGGACCCTTCGTCGAGGAGCAGCTCGATGCGCTCACGGGCCGTCAACTTGCCTTTGGCGTGCTGCTTTTCGACGGCGCGTGCGGAGCCGGCGTGCGTCGCCTCATCGATACGGCGCTGGAGATCCGCGAGCTTGCCCGCGGTGGTGTGGATGTCGATCCCTTGGATCTCGTGACGCTCTTCCGGCTCGGACATCGGGATGGCGCTCCCTGCCTGCTCAAAAGGGGGGACGGTTACTCATCCGTAGCGTAGTGGCGTGCCTACGAAACAGCAGTGCGGCGTTTACCACACCTAGGGTGGCTTGCATGACGCCACGAGATGCATCAGACGACAGCCGTTGGTCCGACCTGGACCGCCCGCCGCTGAACGCCGCCGCGCTGCGGCGCGGGCTGGTGCGGGAGGGCGGACTGTGGCGCGAGGTGGAGGTGGTGGCGCGCACCGGTTCCACCAACACCGACCTGGTGGACCTGGCGACCGAGGGCAAGGCCGGGGAGGGCACGGTCCTGATCGCCGAGGAGCAGACGGCCGGCCGTGGGCGGCTGGAGCGGAACTGGACGGCACCGGCGCGCTCCGGGCTGTTCTTCTCCGTGCTGCTGAACCCGGCCGAGGTACCGGTGGCCCGGTGGGGATGGCTGCCGCTGCTCACGGGGGTCGCCGTGGCGACGGGCCTGTCGCGCGCCGCGGGCGTCGATACGGCACTCAAGTGGCCCAACGACCTGCTGGTGACCGTCGGCGGAGAGGAACGCAAGGCCGGCGGCATCCTGGCGGAGCGGGCCGGGAGCGAGGGGGTCGTCATCGGCGTCGGCATCAATGTCACGCTGCGTGCGGAGGAGCTGCCGGTACCCCAGGCGGGGTCGCTGACGCTGGCCGGGGCCGTGAGCACGGACCGGGATCCGCTGCTGCGGGGGGTGCTGCGGTCGCTGGAGCAGCTGTACGGGCAGTGGCGGGCCGCGGCCGGGGACCCGGTGGTGAGCGGGCTCCAGGAGACGTATGCGGCGGGGTGCGCGACCCTGGGGAGGGTGGTGCGGGCCGAACTGCCGGGGGAGCGGTCGGTCACGGGGGAGGCCGTGGCGATCGACGGGGACGGACGGCTCGTGCTGGCGACCGGAGAAGGGGTACAGGAGCCCGTGGGGGCGGGCGACATCGTGCACTTGCGGCCGGCGTGAGCTGCCGGTGCGCCGCATCGGGGCCGCGCCGGTGGGGCGGGCCTCTCGGGAGTGAGGTGGCCCACACCTGCCGTACAGTTGAGGCCGGTCGATATCTGACCGTGGCAGATCAGAAGGGCAGCAGGCGTGACCGTCGACGACACGGGCTCCGGCACGGGCGCGGACGGCCGGGTGGACCCCCACGCCGCCGACCCCGGCGAGGATCCGCTCGCCCTGCGTCTCGAACAGCTCATCCTCGGCGCCGAGCGGCGCTACACCCCTTTTCAGGCGGCCCGTAGCGCCGGTGTCTCCATGGAGCTGGCGTCCCGGTTCTGGCGGGCCATGGGGTTCGCCGACATCGGGCAGGCCAAGGCGCTGACCGAGGCCGACGTACTGGCGCTCAGGCGCCTCGCCGGCCTTGTCGAGGCGGGGCTGCTCAGCGAGGCCATGGCCGTGCAGGTGGCCAGATCCACCGGGCAGACCACCGCCCGGCTCGCAGAGTGGCAGATCGACTCCTTTCTGGAGGGTCTGACCGAGCCGCCGGAGCCGGGGATGACCCGGACCGAGGTGACGTATCCCCTGGTCGAGCTGCTCCTGCCCGAGCTGGAGGAGTTCCTCGTCTACGTCTGGCGCCGCCAGCTCGCCGCCGCGACCGGCCGGGTCGTCCAGGCCGCCGACGACGAGGAGATGGTCGACCGGCGCCTGGCCGTGGGCTTCGCGGACCTGGTCGGCTTCACACGGCTGACCCGCCGTATGGAGGAGGAGGAACTCGGCGAACTCGTCGAGGCCTTCGAGACCACGGCGGCCGACCTGGTGGCCGCGCGCGGCGGACGGCTGATCAAGACCCTCGGCGACGAGGTCCTGTACGCGGCCGACGACGCGGCGGTCGCCGCGGAGATCGCCCTGCGGCTCATCGAGACCATGGCGAACGACGAGACGATGCCCGAGCTGCGGGTCGGCATCGCGTTCGGCACGGTGACCACCCGAATGGGCGATGTCTTCGGTACGACCGTGAACCTCGCCTCCCGGCTGACGTCCATAGCCCCGCGCGATGCCGTCCTCGTGGACAGTGCCTTCGCCGAGGAACTCATCCGAACGGGTGAAGCGCCCGCGTCGGAGGCTGAGGCCGCCGAGGCCGCGGCAGCCGCGGAGAAGGAGGGCGAGGAGCCGCCGACCTACCGCTTCGCGCTGCAGCCGATGTGGCAGCGGCCGGTGCGAGGGCTGGGTGTGGTCGAGCCATGGCTCTTGACGCGGAGGGCGTCGACGGGGGACTGAGCGCCGTGCCAGGTGACTTCGGTGGGCCGGCTGCGGCTTTCGTGCGGCCGCCGGAGCGTCAGCCGTCGGTGGCCAGGGGGTCCACGCACAGGCCGATGACCGGGACGCACATGTTCTCGTCCTCGGGCTGATCGGGCTGATCGGGCTGGGGGGCCGGGGGATTCGTGGTCGGCCGGCCGGGTGCCGGCGGCGCGGTCGTGGTCGGGGCCGGCCGGGGTGCCTGGCTGGTCGTCGCAGGTGGGTGGGGCGCGGTGGTGCGCGCCGGGGCTTCGCCCGTGGTGGTGCCGGGGCCGCCGGGCTGTGGTGTGGCGGTGGGGTGCGCGGTCGGTACGACGATCGTGCGGGTCGTCGGCGTCGCGTCCGGGCCGCCCATGACCGAGGTCGCCGAGGGGCCGGCCTTCGGGACGGGGACGGCGGCGTGGGCCGAGCGGGTCGTGTCGGTGTCGGAGTCGCTGTCGGTGTCCGTGCCGAGGTCCGGGACGGGTTCGGTCTCCGTGGTGCCGAGGCCGGCGATGTGGGAGTCAGGGGTCAGCCGTACCAGGCTCAGGGCGCCCGCGGCCAGGGCCAGGCCGCCGGCGGCGAGGAGGGCCTTGCGGGGGCGGGGGCGGCGGTGGCGGCCACGGGAGCCGAAGAGGCGGGGGGTGGGGCCGTACGGGGAGTACGGCTCGGGCTGTGGAGTGGCCGGGGTGCTCTCGCCGGCCGTCTCGATTCCGCCGGACGCCTTCGTCGCGTCGGCTCTCTGCGCAGGACGCGTCGTCGCTCGCGCCTGCGACCCTTCCGCCATCACACCCGTCACGACCCCTCCCCAATGCGCTCGCGCCCCCAACGCGCCGCGGTCCCGCGCACGTTATGCGCTGTCATGTGCGGTGGGCGGGGAGTTGGGTGGGATGTCACTCGAACGGGGTGTCGGGGCTCGACTCGGGAACCGCTCGTGGTCGGCCTTTCCCCGGCGGGGCCCGGCTGCGATGATCGGGGCCGGTGTTGTTAACCCGCGTTAACCGGAGGGTGTCATGAGTGAGGAGCGGTACGGGGACTTCGTGCTGGTGCGGCGGCACGGTGAGGGGGGTGACGGGGCCGCAGGGGGTGTCGGGCATGTGGCGGAGCTCGCCCTCGACCGGCCCAAGGCCATGAACGCCGTCTCGACGGAGATGGCCCGTTCGATCGCGGGGGCGTGTGCGGCGCTGGGCGCGGACAAGAGCGTACGGGTGGTGGTGGTGACCTCGACGCATGAGCGGGCGTTCTGCGTCGGGGCGGACCTGAAGGAGCGGAACTCCTTCAGCGACGCGGACCTGGTGCGGCAGCGGCCGGTGGCGCGGGGGGCGTACACCGGGGTGCTGGAGTTGCCGGTGCCGACGATCGCGGCCGTGCACGGCTTCGCGCTGGGGGGCGGCTTCGAGCTGGCGCTGTCCTGCGATGTGATCGTGGCCGACCGTACGGCCGTGGTGGGGCTGCCGGAGGTGTCGGTCGGGGTGATTCCCGGTGGCGGCGGTACGCAGTTGCTGCCGCGGCGGGTGGGGGCGGCCCGGGCGGCGGAGCTGATCTTCACGGCGCGGCGGGTCGAAGCCGTCGAGGCTCGGGAGCTCGGGCTGGTCGATGTCCTGGTGGAGGAGGGGCGGGACCGGGAGGAGGCCCTGGCCCTGGGAGCCCGGATCGCGGCGAACTCACCGGTGGGGTTGCGGGCCGCGAAGCGGGCGTTGCGGCTGGGGCACGCGCTGGATCTGCGGGCCGGGCTGGAGGTCGAGGACGCGGCGTGGCGGGCGGTGGCGTTCTCGGGGGACCGGGCGGAGGGGGTGGCGGCGTTCAACGAGAAGCGGAAGCCGGAGTGGCCGGGGGAGTAGGGGGGGTGTGGGTTCGCCGGTGATCCGGCGGGCGGAGAGAGAGGTGGGTGGGCCGGGGGGGCCGGTTTCGTCGGCCCGGTCCGTTTTGCCTGTCCTTTGTTCTTGCGTGCTCGTCACTCCAAGCGCCGCATCAATGTCCCAGTTCGCCCTAAACCTCCTAGCCTGGAGTGATGGGTGAGGACAGACGGCTCGCGGCCGTGGTGGCGCTGGCGCAGGGCATGGCGGCGGCGCACACCCCGCGTGAGTCCTGGCGGGCGGCGGCGCTCGGGGCGTGTCGGGCGCTGGCCGGGAGCTTTGCCGCGCTGTCGGTCTGGGAGCGGGAGCTCGGGCGGTTGCGGGTGCTCGTGAACGTGGGGGACCGGGCCGAGGGGGAGGAGGAGTTTCCGGGCGACGAGGCCTATCCGGTGCACCAGTTCCCGGAGATCACCGAGTTCCTGCACGAGCGGTGGGCCGCCGGCGGTGAGCCGAACGCCTGGGTGGAGACGGCCGAGGGCCCCTCCGCCGGCCATCCCGGGTACTGCCATCAGCGCGTCGCCGCCCTCCGGCGCCGTGGGCGCGGGTGCTGTGTCGTCGCGCCCATCGTGATGAACGGGCGGGCCTGGGGGGAGCTGTATGTCGCCCGGTCCACCGGTGCTCCCGTCTTCGACCGCGGTGACGCCGACTTCGCCACCGTCCTCGCCTCCGTCGTGGCCGCCGGCCTCGCGCAGAGCGAGCGGCTGGAGGAGGCCCGGCGGCTGGCGTTCACCGACGCGCTCACCGGGCTCGCCAATCGGCGCGCCGTCGATGTGCGGTTGGAGAGGGCCATCGAGCGGCATCGCGGCCACGGTGTCGTCGTCAGCCTGGTGGTGTGCGACCTCAATGGGCTCAAGCGGGTCAACGACACCCAGGGGCATGCCGTCGGCGACCGTCTGCTGGAGCGGTTCGGGTCGGTTCTGTCGCTGTGCGGTGCCATGCTGCCCGGTGCGCTCGCCGCCCGGCTCGGCGGTGACGAGTTCTGTCTGCTTGCCGTCGGTCCGCCCGCCGACGAGGTGGTGAAGGCGGCCGATGAACTGTGCCGGCGGGCGGCCGAGTTGGAGCTCGGTGAGGGGGTGGCGTGCGGGGTCGCGTCCACGGAGGATCCGATCGGGGAGGTGCGCTCCGCGCGGCGGCTGTTCCGGCTCGCCGACGCCGCGCAGTACCGGGCCAAGGCCGTGCGGGCCGACAGGCCTGTCGTCGCGGGGCGGGAGGGGCCGGACGATCCCGTGGTGCGCCTCGCCGACGAGCCCTTCGGGGAGGGTGCCGCGGAGCGGCGGCGCTTCCGCGGCCGCCTGCCGTAAGGCCGGGGTGCCCCCGCTGTCGGCCCTGAACGGGCCTCGTCCTCGAACTCCCCCAAGCTCTTCGAGCAGGGGGACCTCCAGGCGGGCCGAGATTGCGGTAAGGGGTGTACCACCCAGCCAGTAGTGACATCTTCGTCTTCACTGCGTACGCTCCTGAATATGGATATGCACACTGTGGTGGTGGGGACGTCCGGGGTCACCGCGTCCGACGTCCTCGCCGTGGCGCGCGGGGGTGCGCGCGTCGAGCTGTCGGCGGAGGCGGTCGCGGCGCTCGCCGCGGCCCGCGAGATCGTGGACGCGCTGGCGGCCAAGCCCGACCCGGTCTACGGCGTCTCCACCGGCTTCGGCGCCCTGGCGACCCGGCACATCAGCCAGGAGCTGCGGGCCCAGTTGCAGCGCAACATCGTCCGCTCGCACGCCGCCGGGATGGGGCCGCGGGTGGAGCGGGAGGTCGTACGGGCCCTGATGTTCCTGCGGCTCAAGACCGTCTGCTCGGGGCATACCGGGGTACGGCCAGAGGTCGCGCAGACCATGGCCGACGTGCTCAACGCCGGTATCACGCCCGTCGTGCACGAGTACGGCTCCCTCGGCTGTTCCGGTGACCTCGCGCCGCTGTCCCACTGCGCCCTCACGCTGATGGGGGAGGGGGACGCCGAGGGTCCGGACGGGACCGTGCGGCCCGCCGGAGAGCTGCTGGCCGCGCACGGCATCGCGCCCGTACAGCTGCGGGAGAAGGAGGGCCTCGCCCTCCTCAACGGCACCGACGGCATGCTCGGCATGCTGATCATGGCCCTCGCCGACCTGGACACCCTGTACAAGTCCGCCGACGTCACCGCCGCCCTGTCGCTGGAGGCGCTGCTCGGTACCGACAAGGTCCTCGCGCCCGAGCTGCACGCCATCCGGCCGCACCCGGGGCAGGGCGCCGCCGCCGCCAACATGCTGGCGGTGCTGAACGGTTCGGGGCTGACCGGGCATCACCAGGACGACGCGCCCCGCGTGCAGGACGCGTACTCGGTGCGGTGTGCCCCGCAGGTGGCCGGTGCGGGCCGGGACACGATGGCCCATGCCCGGCTGGTCGCCGAGCGCGAGCTGGCGTCCGCGGTGGACAACCCGGTTGTGCTGCCGGACGGGCGCGTCGAGTCCAACGGCAACTTCCACGGGGCGCCCGTGGCCTATGTCCTCGACTTCCTCGCCATCGCCGCCGCCGACCTGGCGTCGATCGCCGAGCGGCGTACCGACCGGCTGCTGGACAAGAACCGCAGCCACGGTCTGCCGCCGTTCCTGGCCGACGACGCGGGTGTCGACTCGGGACTCATGATCGCCCAGTACACCCAGGCCGCCCTGGTGAGCGAGATGAAGCGGCTGGCCGTGCCTGCGTCGGCCGACTCCATCCCGTCCTCCGCCATGCAGGAGGACCATGTCTCCATGGGCTGGTCGGCCGCCCGCAAGCTGCGTACGGCCGTCGACAACCTCACGCGCGTCCTCGCGATCGAGCTCTACGCCGCCACGCGCGCCATCGAGTTGCGGGAGGGGCTCGCCCCGGCACCGGCCTCGCAGGCGGTCATCGACGCCGTGCGGGCCGCCGGGGTCCAGGGCACGGGCCCGGACCGGTTCCTGGCGCCCGACCTCGCCGCGGCGGACGCGTTCGTGCGCGGTGGGGAGTTGCTCGCGGCCGCGGAGAAGGTCACCGGCCCGCTCCAGTAGGAGAGCAGGAGAGGGCCGCAGAAAGCGTGCGGGGCCCTGTCGTACGACCGACAGGGCCCCGAGGTGGCAGGGAGGTTACTTCAGCTTCGCGGCCTGCGCGTCGATGACGGCGGCCGGGACGTCGTACGCCTTGTCCGTCATCATCAGACCGATGTTGATCGTGTAGTACGTGGCGATGGTGCTGCCGTGGCGCACCACCTCGATGTGCGTGGTGCCGACGTCGCCGTCCTCCATGTCGCTCACCGCGGCGAACGCCACCGACTCGTCACCGGCTCCGGACGCCTTCTCCGTGCTGAGCTTGGTGATCTTCTGGTCCTCGCCCTGCATGGTGAGGGTGAAGCCACCGGAGCAGTTCTTCACCGCGTCCGACACGGACTTGAAGGTCTCCTGCGCGCCCTCACCGTCGTACGAGGAGAGCCCGACGACCACCATGTCGAGGCTCATCGCGGCGGTGAGCGACTTCTCGATGTCGCCCTCGCTCAGGTCCTCCAGGGACTTGGAGGCGGTGTCGCTGGGCTTCTTCTCCTGCCTGACCATCACGGCCGCGTTCGAGGCCGAGTCGCTCGGCGGCATGCCGCCCATGGCGTAGGCCAGCGGCGTGCACTGCTCGTCGCTGCTCTTGATCTGGTCCTTGGACTTCGGCAGCTGCTTGCCGGAGGCGTCGACCTCGTATCCGGCGACATCGCCCTTGGCGATGATCACCTTCTTCAACTCCGCGGCGCTGAGCGCCTTCGCGGCCTGCCCGTCCGACCCCTTCGAGTCGTCCGACCCCCCACCGCAACCCGTGACAAGGGCGAGCGACAGCGCGCTCACGGCAACCGTGGCGGCTACACGCACGCCCGATGATCTCTTCATGCGCGGACTATGAGGCTCAGGTCAAGGAGCCGTCAAGTCAATTCAAAAACCGAGACGTTCCCGGCGAACCGAGTAAACGACGAAACCCGCACCTATCGTGAGGAAGAGGGTCCCGCCGACCACGTACGGCGTGGTGTCGAGGCTTCCGGTGTC
This sequence comes from Streptomyces curacoi, assembly GCF_001513975.1. GTDB lineage: Bacteria > Actinomycetota > Actinomycetes > Streptomycetales > Streptomycetaceae > Streptomyces > Streptomyces curacoi. The sequence continues at coordinate 221,622 of NZ_KQ947988.1, read as the reverse complement.
GGCGAGCCGGGTGCCGCCCGCGGTGGTGTCCGTGCTCTCGGACGCGGCCCGTGCCTGCTGCGTGACCTGCGTCGTCGGAGGCGCCGAAGGCTCCGTTCTCGCCGGCTGGTCCCCCGTCGCGTTGGCGGAGGGCACGAACCACAGGGCGCCCAGCAGGGCCCCCGCGGCGGTGGCGGTCAGCAGCGATCGGCGTGCGGTGGACGACGATCGATGAGCGGCGGACACGGAATATCGATCCCCTTGTGGTGCTGGCGAATTGGCCGTGTGGGGCGATGTTAGTGAAAGTCGCGGGTCACGGGAAAGTCACGGGCGAAATGAGCCGTACGCTCCGGGCATGAGTACTCCAGAAACATCACGTTTTGTACGGCTACGCGTGGAACTCGTCCTCGAAGTGGAGGACGGTGACGCCGTGACCAAGGCCGCGCTGCGGCGGCTCGTCGACGACACCACGCTGCCGGCCGACGAACGGGTCCACGCCGAGAGCGCTGTGACGGAAGACACCGCGGAGGCCCTCGCGTATCTCGTAGATCCGTTGGACCTGGTCAGCGAGGTGCCGGGGATCGAGCTCGCGCAGGCCTCCTGGTCCAGCGAGCGCATCGCCTACGACCCGGATTCGCCGGAGTGGGACCTCGACGACGATGATGTCCCCGAGGACTTCGACGACGAAGGGTCGAAGAAGGGCGGCTGACGCCGCTTGGGGAAATCGTGACCCCGGGCGGCAACCGCGGCCCGGGGTTTCGTCGTCTCAGGGGGCGCACTGACCGACACCGGCATCACCCGCCGCGGCGGACGTGGTGTTCCCCACACATGCCACGGATGTGGAACGGGACGAACCGGTCGTAGCGTTGAAGGTTCTTGACGGGGACTCTCGGGCTTTTTGGGAATCGGGAACAATGGAGAAGCGTGTGATGACGAACAGTAAGCGGCGCAAGGGCCTCACGGTCGCGTCCGCACTGCTCGGCGGTGTCCTGGTGCTCTCGGCCTGCTCCGGCGGCGACGACAACGCCGCCGGGAGCGACGGCGGCGACTCCTCGCAGTCCAAGGTCGACGAGGCGGCCGCCAAGAAGACCTCCGAGGCCCAGATCAAGATCACGCCCGAGGACGGCACCGACAACGCCTCCATCAACAACTCCGCCGCCGTCACCGTGAGCAAGGGCACGCTCACCGAGGTGTCGATGAAGACCGCCGACGGCGCCGTGGTCGCGGGTGAGATATCCGCGGACAGGACCAGCTGGAAGCCCACCGGCCAGCTGGAGCGCTCCACGACCTACAAGATCGCCGTGACCGCGAAGGACGCCAAGGGCCTGGAGGCCCATGAGAACGCCTCCTTCACCACCGTCTCCCCGGCCAACAGCTTCCTCGGGTACTTCACGCCGGAGGACGGCTCCACCGTCGGCGTCGGCATGCCCGTGTCGATCAACTTCGACAAGGCGATCAGCAACAAGGCGGCCGTCCAGAAGGGCATCACCGTCTCCACCACCAGTGGCCAGGAGGTCGTCTGCCACTGGTTCAACGACACCCGCATGGACTGCCGGCCCGAGGACTACTGGAAGGAGGGCGCCGCCGTCACCCTGAAGATGGCCCTCGACGGAGTCGAGGGTGCCGACGGTGTCTACGGCGTCCAGCAGAAGACGGTCACCTTCAAGATCGGCCGCAACCAGATCAGCTACGTCGACGCGAAGACCAAGCAGATGAAGGTCACGCAGGACGGCAAGACCATCAAGACCATCCCGATCTCCGCCGGCTCCCCGGAGAACAAGACCTACGAGGGCATCATGGTGATGTCCGAGAAGTTCAAGGAGACGCGCATGAACGGCGCGACCGTGGGCTTCACGGACGACGACGGCAAGGGCGAGTACGACATCAAGGACGTGCCGCACGCCATCCGCCTGTCCACCTCCGGCACCTTCATCCACGGCAACTACTGGGGTGCCAAGTCCATCTTCGGCAGCGTGAACACCAGCCACGGCTGCGTGGGCCTGTCCGACACCAAGGGTGCCAACGACAAGGGCACGGCGGGCTACTGGTTCTACAACAACTCCATCGTCGGTGACGTCGTGGTCGTCCAGAACACCGGCGACAAGACGATCGCGCCCGACAACGGCCTCAACGGCTGGAACATGGACTGGGCGGCGTGGAAGGCCGGTTCGGCCGTCTGACGGCCCCTCCGTACATAGCCGCCCCACAGCTCCCTCACAGCTGACCGATGCCGCCCTCAGGGGCGGCATCGGTGTTTCCCGGGGCGGCCTCAGCCTTCTCATCCCTCTCTTATTCCGGCCTTATCCCTTCATCACGCGCCGTCCCTAGCTTGCGGCGCATGTTCTTCACCTACCTGAGGCGCGAGCTGCGCCGCCGCAGAAAGGCGGCCCTCGTCGTCGCCTCCGGCCTCGCGCTGGGCATCGCGCTGGTCATCGTGGTCAACTCGGTGTCCTCCGGCATGAGCAGGGCCCAGGACAAGGTCCTGCAGTCCCTGTACGGCCTGGGCACGGACATGACCGTCACCAAGGCCGCCGAGCCGGCCGCGAACAGCTCCGAGCGGCCCCGCTTCCGGTTCGACGCGCAGGACAACGGCTCCGACGAGGAGCAGAGCAGCGACCGTGTCCTGGTCCAGGGCTTCCAGACGCTGCCCGGCTCGACCGTGACCGAGGTCGGCGACCAGAGCGGCGTCTCGGACGCCGTCGGCGGGCTCAGCCTCCAGGTCATCAAGGTCAGCGGGCAGTTCACGCGGGGGCAGTTCCAGCAGGACCAGAACAGCGGGGGCCAGCAGGGCGGCGGCCCCGGACAGGGCGGCGCCGGGAGCGGGACCGGGCAGCCGCGGGGCGAAGTGCGCGGCGGGGGCGCCGACTTCGACGTCAACAGCTACTCCGTCTACGGCACCGACGTCACCAAGCCGGGGCTCGGACCGCTGACCTCCTCGAAGATCACCAGCGGCCGCACCTTCAGGACGACGGAGACCGACGCCGAGGTGGTGGTCGCCGACACCTCCTACGCCAAGGAGAAGAAGCTCAAGGTCGGCTCCACCGTCACCATCAAGGGCACCGGCTTCGAGGTGATCGGCATCGCCACGCCCGACAGCGGGGACGCCGCCGCCAACCTCTACATCCCGCTGAAGCAGGCGCAGACGCTCGCCGAGGTGAAGGACAAGGTCACCACGATCTACGTCAAGGCGAGCGACTCCCAGCGGATCGACTCCGTCAAGTCGGCCATCCGGAAGAACATCTCCGGTACGACGGTGACGACCTCCGCGGACCTCGCGGACACGGTGTCCGGCTCCCTGTCCACGGCGTCCTCGCTGGCGACCAGCGTCGGCAAGTGGCTGTCCGTCGTGGTGCTGGTGGCGGCGTTCCTGGTGGCCGGGCTGCTGACCTCGTCGGCGGTGTCGCACCGGGTGCGGGAGTTCGGCACGCTGAAGGCGCTCGGGTGGAGGTCGGGGCGGGTGACCCGGCAGGTGGTCGGTGAGGCGATCGTCAACGGGCTGCTCGGTGGGGCGCTGGGGATCGCGGTCGGGTTGGCGGGGGCGTACGCCGTGACGGCTGTCAGCCCGACGCTCCAGGCGCAGTTGGGTGGTGGTGGGGGCGGTGGCGGTACGGCCGGCTTCGGCGGGCCCGCACGCCAGGCCGCGTCCAGAACGCTGGACGTCGCCCTGACCGCGCCCGTCAGCCTCACGACGGTCGCGCTCGCGGTCGGCCTTGCCGTGACGGGTGGGCTGATCGCGGGTGCCTTCGGTGGCTGGCGCGCGTCCCGGCTCCGCCCGGCGGACGCACTGCGCCGCGTCGAGTAGCTGACGTCGGCGATGGCTGGGGCGGGGGCGGATGCGCAGCCCGGCGCGACGGGGTGCCTCCCCCAAGCTCTTCGAGCAGGGGGTACCCCCAGCGCCCACCCGTGCCGCCCCAGCGGCACGACTGCCCGCAGCTACGCGGCTACGCGGCTATGGCTGACGGGACGACAACCCCCTAGGGGCGCGGGGAACTGCGCGACCAGCCCCCACGCGCCCGCAGCCAACGACGGCCGCGGCTCACTCGAACACGGCCGGCGATGCATCGGGCGTGAGTGAACCCACCTCAGGGGCGCGGGGAACTGCGCGATCAGCCCCCGCCCGCCCGCAGCCGTACACGATTCGCACCACCCCGAACCCCACCCCACCCAGGAGCTCCCACCATGTACGAACTCAGAAGCGTCACCAAGCGCTACGCCCGAGGCAAGGACAGCGTGCACGCCCTCGACGGAGTCGACCTCACCATCGCCGACGGTGACCGCCTCGTCATCCAGGGACCCACCGGCGGCGGCAAGTCCACCCTCCTGCAGATGCTCGGCGGACTCGACCGGCCCACCGCAGGTGAAGTCGTTTTCGACGGCACCGACTTGGCCAGGCTGTCCGAGGCCCGGCTGACAAGGGTCCGCAGCGAGAACATCGGGTTCGTGTTCCAGTCCTTCAACCTCATCCCCACCCTCACCGCCCAGGAGAACGTCGAGACCGCCCTCGTACCACTCGGCGTGAAGCCGAAGGAGCGGCGCGAGCGGGCCGCCGAGGCGCTGAGGTCGGTCGGGCTGGGCGAGCGGCTGGCGCATCTGCCGTCCGAGATGTCCGGCGGACAGCAGCAGCGGGTCGCCATAGCCAGGGCGCTCGTCAAGCAGCCGAAGGTGCTCCTGGCCGACGAACCCACCGGCAACCTCGACGAGTCGATGCGCGACGAGATCATGGACGTACTCGAACGCATGTGGAAGGAGTTCGGGTTGACCTTCATCATGGTCACCCACGACTCGGGGATCGCGAAGAAGGCCCCGCGGCTGGCGACCATCCGCAAGGGACGGATCAGTGTCAAGGAGAACGCGGGCGCGTAACCCGGCGACTGTGTAACGGAGTTCGCGCTGTCGCGTAACAGTCGGCAGGCCCGCTTCTCATCTCCCTCTTGTCTATTGAGGTGCCTGATCACCCCTCGGCATACTGCGTATTCCGGGGGGTGACGCGCAGGGGTACGGCAGCTTCCCCCGGCCGGGTGAATGGGGAATTCGCCCGGACCTTCTGCAAGGGGGAAACTTGCGCAGACAAGTCAAAAGAATAGGCGCGGCCTCTGTCGCCACAGCGGCCGCCGTCGCCCTCGCCGCGGGAATGACCAGCCCGGCGTCGGCCGAACCGGAGCAGCGCCCGTCCGGCGCCGCTGCCTCCCTCACGTCCCCCCACCGCATCACCCTGATCACGGGTGACCGGGTCACCGTCGACTCCAAGGGCCGCGTGGTCGGCCTGGAGCGGGCGAAGGGGCGCGAGCACATACCCGTACAGATACGCAAGGTCGACGGGCACACGCTCGTCATCCCGGCCGACGCGGCCCGACTGGTCGCCGACGGCAAGCTCGACCGGCGGCTGTTCGACATCACCGAGCTCAACAAGTCCGCCACCCGCGCCTCCCAGGCCAAGGGCCTGAAGGTCATCGTCGGTTACAAGGGCGCCGCCGCCGGCACCAAGGCCGACGTCCGCGACGCGGGCAAGCTGCGCCGCACCCTGAAGTCACTGAACGCGGACGCGGTGCAGGCCCCGCACCAGGACACGCCCGAACTGTGGGACGCGCTCACCAACGGCGACCGCACCGCCTCGGGCATCGCGCACGTCTGGCTGGACGGCGTCCGCAAGGCCAGCCTCGACAAGTCCGTGGCGCAGATCGGCGCCCCCAAGGCATGGACGGCCGGCTACGACGGCAAGGGCGTCAAGATCGCCGTACTGGACACCGGTGTCGACGCGACCCACCCGGACCTCAAGGACCAGGTGATCGCGGCCAAGAACTTCACGCCGGCCGCCACCGCGGACGACAAGGTCGGCCACGGCACACACGTCGCGTCCATCGCGGCGGGCACCGGCGCGAAGTCCGGCGGCAAGTACAAGGGCGTGGCGCCCGGCGCCGACATCCTCAACGGCAAGGTCCTCGACGACCAGGGCTTCGGCGACGACTCCGGCATCCTCGCCGGTATGGAGTGGGCGGCCGAGCAGGGCGCCCAGGTCGTCAACATGAGCCTGGGCGGCGGCGACACCCCGGAGGTCGACCCGCTGGAGGCGGCGGTCAACAAGCTGTCCGCCGAGAAGGGCATCCTCTTCGCGATCGCGGCGGGCAACTCCGGCCCCGAGTCGATCGGTTCGCCGGGCAGCGCGGACGCCGCGCTCACCGTCGGCGCCGTCGACAAGAAGGACAAGCTCGCCGAGTTCTCCAGCACCGGTCCGCGGCTCGGCGACGGTGCCATCAAGCCGGACGTGACCGGGCCGGGCGTGGACATCACGGCCGCGTCCGCCAAGGGCAGCCTCATCGAGCAGGAGGTCGGCGAGAAGCCGGCCGGCTACCTGACCATCTCGGGTACGTCGATGGCGACCCCGCATGTCGCGGGCGCGGCGGCGATCCTGAAGCAGCAGCACCCGGAGTGGACGTACGCCGAGCTCAAGGGCGCGCTGACCGGTTCGACCAAGGGCGGCAAGTACACGCCGTTCCAGCAGGGCTCGGGCCGTATCCAGGTGGACAAGGCCATCAAGCAGACCGTGATCGCCGACCCCGTGTCGGTGAGCTTCGGGGTGCAGCAGTGGCCGCACACCGACGACAAGCCGGTCACCAAGGAGCTGACGTACCGCAACCTCGGTACGAAGGACGTCACGCTCACGCTCTCCGCGACGGCCACCAACCCCAAGGGGCAGGCGGCTCCGGCAGGCTTCTTCAAGCTCGGCGCGACGAAGGTGACGGTCCCGGCGGGCGGCAAGGCCTCCGTCGACATGACCGTCAACACCAAGCTGGGCGGCACCCTCGACGGCGCGTACTCCGCGTATGTGACGGCGACGGGCGGCGGGCAGAGCGTCCGTACGGCCGCCGCGGTGCAGCGCGAGGTGGAGTCGTACGACGTCACCGTCAAGCACATCGGCAAGGACGGCAAGCCGGCCCCCGAGTACCTCACCGACCTGATCGGCTACTCGGGCCTGGCGGCGGACCGGGGCTACTCGGTGCCGGCCGCCGAGTCCGGCACCGTGAAGCTGCGGCTGCCCAAGGGCACGTATCTGCTGGACGCCTGGATCGCCAAGGACTGGGTGAACCTGGAGGGCGGCCTCGACTGGCTGGTCCAGCCGAAGCTGAGCGTCACCAAGAACACCACGGTGACGATCGACGCCCGTACGACCGGGTCGGCCGACATCACGGTGCCGGACGCGCAGGCCAAGCAGGTGCTCGCGGGTGTCGGCTACATGTACGACGCGGCGGGCATCGGCATCGGCGTGGGCCTCGACTCCTTCGCCAAGCTGCGCATGGCGCACCTGGGCCCGGAGATCGCCGGCGGCCTGAACCAGACCTGGAACGGCCAGTGGACCAAGGGTGACGACACCGAGTACGACGTCGCCACCACCGCCGAGGTCAAGAAGATCCAGGGCAACAAGGTCCGCCACTTCAAGGCGGGCGAGCTCGCCAAGGTGAAGAACAACCTCGGTGCCGCGGCCCCCGGCAAGACGGGCGCGCTGATGCCCCTGGGCATCTTCCCCGAGGACTTCACGTTCGGCACGCCGATCGAGCAGAAGCTGCCGGGCTCGCGGACGCTGTACCTGTCGACGTCCGACAAGATCCAGTGGACGTTCGACTTCGCGCAGTACGCGGGCAAGGACGCGGACGGCTTCCCGATCGCCGACGCCTACTACACGCTGGGCACGCCGCAGACCTTCAAGGGGGGCAAGAGCTACGAGAAGACCTTCAACACCGCGGTCTTCGGCCCCCACATCAACCGGGACTTCGGCCTGTTCCGTGAGGGCAACAACATCTACGGCTCCCTGCCGCTGTTCGCGGACGGCAACAAGCACGCGGGCTCCTCGGACTTCACCGCGGTGACCACGAGCCTGTACCGCAACGGCACCAAGGTCGGCACCAACGACGACCCGCTGTTCGGCGAGGGCGTGTTCAAGGTTCCGGCCGCCGAGGCCGAGTACAAGCTGACGACCTCGGTCAAGCGGAGCGTCAAGGTCGCGGCCGCCTCCACGCGGATCGACGCGAGCTGGACCTTCCGTTCCAAGAAGCCGTCCGCCGAGCAGGTCAAGCTCCCGGCCTCCACGGTCCGCTTCAACGCCAAGACCGGCCTGGACAGCCGGGTCGAAGCCGACAAGAAGATGACCTTCCCGGTCACCGTCGTGGGCTCGGCCGCGGGCAGCAACCTGAAGTCGCTGCACGTGTACGTGTCGTACGACTACGGCCAGACCTGGAAGAAGGTCGAGGTCAAGGACGGCAAGATCACCGTGAAGAACCCGGCGAAGGGGAAGGCCGTCTCCTTCCACGCCAAGGTCGCCGACAAGAAGGGCAACAAGGCGACGATCTCGATCTACAACGCGTACTACGGCAAGTGAGCCCCGGGCTGCCGAGCCGATAGCGAACCGCCTGCCGGAAGCGCAGCTTCCGGCAGGCGGTTCGTGTTTCCGCGAGGCCATGACGGTTCCTGGCGGCCCCGGGCGGCCCCGGGCGGTCATCGGGGCGACATGACCTCGTACAGGTTGCCCGCCTCGTCGGTGAAGTACAGCCCGCGGGCGCACAGGGGATGGTCGAGACGGCCGTTGTCCGGGGTGGAGGGGTCGTTGCCGTAGGGGACGCCGAGGGTGCGCAGCCGGCCGAGGATCGCGTCGAAGGTGTCGGGGTCGACGTCGAAGGCCAGGTGATGTCCCTCCGCCGACTCGACGGCCATGAAGTCGAGGGTGAGCTGCTCGTTGACGCGCACGGGCGCGAAGTGGCCGCCACCGCCGGCGGGGGGAAGCTGCTCCAGCCCCATCACGGTGGCGAAGAAACGGGCCGCGGCGGTGTGGTCGACGGCCGGGACGATGGTGTGGTTGAGGGTGACGGTCATCCGGTCTCACTCCCTGGTTGTCGGAGTACGCCGTGCAGGAGTACGTCGGCCAGTTCGGCCGGGGTCGGGGTCTCCTCCGCGCCGAGGGCGCCGCCGCGCAGCTGGGCGAAGAGGGTGGCGAGGAAGAGGGCGGCGACCTTCTCCACGGGCAGCCGCAGCGCGTCCCGGTCGGGTTCGATCAGCTCGGCGAGGGCCTCGCGCAGGGTCCGCGTGGAGGCGTCGCGGTCGGCCTGGGTGGGCTCCTCGCCGGTCGGCCGCCCACGCCGCCGCCCCGACGCGTACAGCGCGCCGAGGACGGCGCCCATCCGCTCCAGGTGGGCCCGCATCGCGTCGGCGGCCTCGGTGAGCCGTGCCGCCAGCGGCAGCTCCAGGTCGACGCAGGCCAGTTCCCGCAGCACGTGATCGGGGCTGACGGCCTCCGTCACACAGGCGTCCAGCAGCTCGTCCTTGTCGGCGAAGACCCGGAAGATCGTCGCCTCCCCGATCCCGGCGGCCCGCGCGATCCGCCCGGTGGTGACGGCGGCGCCGTGCTCGGCGACGAGGGGGAGAGCGGCGGCGACGATCATGGCGCGCCGCTGGTCGGGGGTCATGCCGGGGGCGCGGCGGCGGGGCTCGGTCATGCGCAGGACGGTACGGAGTGAGTACTCACTCCGTCAAGGGATGATCCTCGGTCATCGAGCGGTTGTCGGACCCCGCTGCTTTCATGGGTGGCATGACCAGTAGAGGCGTCGTCGTGGAACGGCGCGTCGCCGTGGGGCAAGGGCCGGTGTGGGAGGCCCTGACCGACCTTGCGGGCATGGAGCGGGTGCTCAGCGGGGTCTCGAAGGTCGAGATCATCACGGAGGGGGCCTTCGGCGTCGGCACGCGGTGGCGGGAGACCCGGCGCATGTTCGGCAAGGAGGCCACCGAGGAGATGTGGGTGACCGCCTGTGAACCGCCCGATCGCTATGTGGTGGAGGCCGAGTCGCACGGCACCCACTACGTCTCCGAGTGGCTGCTGCGGGCGGACGGCCCGTCGGCGACGACGGTCCGCATGACGTTCACGGCCGTACCGCCCGGCGGCGTCATGGGCCTGCTCGCCAGGATCCTGGGCGGGGTGGGCGCACGGGCGGTGAGCCAAGCCGTCGCCAGGGATCTCGACGACATCGCCGCGGCGGTCGAGGGCCGCCGCGGCTGAGCCACGCCCGGGAGGCCGGCGAGTCGGGCCTGCGTGGCCCGGAGCACCTACCGCTTCACCCCGGCGCACTCCTCACGCCGACGGCGCCGACGTCCCCGTACCCGCCTTCGTGGCGTCCGCGCCCCAGCTCGCCAGCAGCCGCAGCGCCTCCGCCGACGGCGACCCCGGCTCCGCGTGGTAGGTGATCAGCGCCTGCTCCGTGCCGTCGGACAGGCGGAACGACTCGAAGTTCAAGGCCAGCTCGCCCACCAGCGGATGCCGGATGTGCTTGACGCCGTAGGTCTTCTCCTTGACGTCATGCGTGGCCCACAGCCGCCGGAACTCCTCGCTCTTGACCGAGAGTTCACCGACCAGGGCGGACAGCCGTGGGTCGTCCGGGTGGCAGCCCGCGTCCATGCGCAGATAGCTGACCATGTCGGAGGCCTTCTGGTCCCACTCCACGAACAGATCGCGGTACTCCGGCTTCAGGAACACCAGCCGCGCCCAGTTCCGCTCCTGCGCCGGCAGCTCCGACCAGTCGCCGAAGACCGCCGCCGCCATCCGGTTCCAGGCGAGGATGTCCGAACGCCGGCCCGAGATGTACGCCGGCACGCCCTCGATCGAGTCCAGCAGCTGGCGCAGCGCCGGACGTACCTGTTGCGACCGCGCGGCCGGCTTCTTCTTGTGCTGCTTCGGCTTGGCGAGGTGCGTGAGATGCGCGTGCTCGGCATCGCTCAGCCGCAGCGCCCGCGCGATCGCGTCGAGGACCTCCGCCGAGACGTTCCGTCCGTTGCCCTGCTCCAGGCGTGTGTAGTACGCCACGGACACCCCGGCCAGCTGCGCCAGCTCCTCGCGCCGCAGCCCCGGCACCCGGCGGTGCCGCCCGAAGTCCGGCAGCCCGACGTCCTCCGGCTTCAGCCGGGCACGCCGGGTGCGCAGAAACTCGCTGAGCTCGGCGCGCCGGTCCAGGCCGGCACCGGGGTCGGCGGCGGGTCCCGTCACGGATTCGGGCTGTTCGTCCATGCCTCAAGTATTCCCGGTCGTACGCACACGAGCCTGACCCCGCCAGTGGTAGGACCGCCGGACGTACGTACAAGCGGGGTCTGGGTGGCGCCGGCACGTTCCGGCAGGGTGGACGACGTGCCCGGACGGAAAGCAGTGACCAGAAGGCAGCCGGGCGCGAGATCCACGCTAGGAGAACCCCGGCATGACCACCGTTGCCGCATACGCAGCACCCGCCGCCAAGGCTCCGCTGGAGCGCACCACCATCGAGCGCCGTGAGGTCGGCGAGTTCGACGTCCTGATCGACATCAAGTTCGCCGGTATCTGCCACTCCGACATCCACCAGGCCCGCGAGGGCTGGGGCGAGGCGATCTTCCCGATGGTCCCCGGCCACGAGATCGCCGGCATCGTCTCCGAGGTCGGCTCCGGGGTCACCAAGTACAAGGTCGGCGACCGCGTGGGCGTCGGCTGCCTGGTCGACTCCTGCCGTGAGTGCGAGAACTGCAAGGCCGGCCTGGAGCAGTACTGCACCGGCGGCAACGTCGGCACGTACAACGCGATCGACAAGAACGGCGAGCCGACCTACGGCGGCTACTCGGAGAAGATCGTTGTCGACGAGAACTTCGTCGTCCGCATCCCCGACGGCCTGTCCCTGGACGTGGCCGCGCCCCTGCTCTGCGCCGGCATCACCACGTACTCCCCGCTCAGGCACTGGAACGCCGGCCCCGGCAAGAAGGTCGCCATCCTCGGCATGGGCGGCCTCGGCCACATGGGCGTCAAGATCGCGCACGCGCTCGGCGCCGAGGTCACGGTCCTCTCGCAGTCCCTGCGCAAGAAGGAGGACGGCCTGAAGCTGGGCGCCGACCACTACTACGCCACCAGCGACGAGAACACCTTCAAGGAGCTGAGGGGCACCTTCGACCTCATCCTCTCCACGGTCTCGGCCCCGCTGAATCTGGACCAGTTCCTGTCCCTGCTCAAGACCGACGGCGCGTTCGTGAACGTCGGCGCCCCCGAGGAGCCCGTCAGGCTCAACCTCTTCTCGGTCATCGGCGGCCGCAAGACCCTCGCCGGCTCCGGCATCGGCGGCATCCAGGAGACCCAGGAGATGCTGGACTTCTGCGCCGAGCACGGCTTCGGCGCCGAGATCGAGCTGATCAAGGCGGACCAGATCAACGAGGCGTACGAGCGGGTGCTCAACAGCGATGTGCGGTACCGCTTCGTGATCGACACGGCGACGATCTGACGCGGAGGCCGGGGCGGCCGTCGAAGAGCCGCCGCTGACCGAGGGCCCCGGAGCCGCACTGCTCCGGGGCCCTCGGCGTGCCGCGGTACGACGTCCCAGCAGCCACAGCAGATACGGCCCGCCGACGAGGGCGGTGAGCGCGCCGACGGGGATCTCCAGCGGGGACAGCAGCGTACGGGCGGCGAGATCGCCGGCGACGAGGACGACCGCCCCCGTCAAAGCGCTGCTCACCAGCTGAGCTGGGGCGCGCGGGTGAGCCGCTGGGCGAGCTGCGGCGCGGTGAGGGCCACGAACCCGATCGGCCCCGCCGCCCCGGTCGCCGTGGCGGCGAGGACGACGCCGAGGACGGTGAGCCCCAGCCGCGCTCTGCCGACCCGCACCCCCAGCCCGGCGGCCGTCTCAGGATCGAGCCCGAGCGCCCGCACGGCCCCCTGCTGCACGGCGGGGGTTCGCCGGACGCGCTGGTCGTACGGTCACTGCGGCTGCCGCGCACCGAGGTGGGCCGCCTTCGCCCCCGGTGGCACCGATCACCTGGCTGCGCGAGCCTTCCTCCTTCGCGGCGCCGCCGGCACCGTCGTCCGACGCGGACGTACAGCCGACGAGCAGCCCTCCGGCGACGGCCGTGGCCAGGACGGCCTTCCTTCTGACTGCGCGCACGGACTGCTCCCACGACGATCCACTACTGCTAAGGCAAGCCTTACCGGAGGCTCCGGGGGATGGAGTACGGACGGCCCGTGGACGCAGGGCCACAGGAGTAGAGCCACCCCCTCCCTGCGGCCGATGTGTCGTACGGCGGCCCTGCCTAGCGTGAAACCCGGAGCCCGTCCGAGCCGTGCACACGAGGAGGCAGCACCGATGACCGTCCAGCTCAACCACACCATCGTCGCCGCGCACGACAAGAAGGCGTCGGCCCGGTTTCTCGCCGACATCCTCGGCCTGGAGGTGAGTCCGCAGTACGGCCCCTTCATCCCGGTCGAGATTCCCAACGGCGTGAGCCTGGACTACCTGGACTCGCGCGGCGCGATCACGCCGCAGCACTACGCGTTCCTGGTGTCGGAGGACGACTTCGACACGATCTTCGGCCGTATTCGGGAGGCCGGCCTGACCTACTGGGCCGACCCCTACCACCGCCGCCCCGGCGAGATCAACCACAACGACGGCGGCCGCGGCGCCTACTTCGAGGACCCGAACGGCCACAACCTGGAGATCCTGACGAGGCCGTACGGCAGCGGCGGCTGACGAGCGTACGACAGGCGCACCGGATGCGGGAAAAGCACACGGGCCAGGCAGAGCCATAGATCAATTACCGTGTCGGCTCCTAGACTTGATGTCATGTCAGGACTGGCGGACTATGCGATGCGGCTTGCGTGCGACCGCGTTGCCGGCTACATCCCTCCCACGTTCCAATTAAGGGAGGCGGAGGGTGACGAGCCGGCCGAGTCGACTCGCAAGCCGTACGGCTGGCTGATCGAACAGCTGAGCAAGTTCTCGCCCCGCACCGATTTCGTCAACGGTGTGGCCGGGAGCGGGAAAACCAGCCTCATCGCCCATGTCGCCACCGACCTGCTGAACAACGATGTGGTGTGCATCCGCGTCGACCGGCAGACGTTGTCACTCGGCCGCAACGCCCTCGGTGATCCGAAGTCGTTCGGCCGAGCTCTGTGCCCGGTGGATGTCGACGAGAGCCTGTGGAAGTCCCGGGTCAAGCACAAGAAGGCCGTCTTCCTGGTGGACGCCGTCAACGAGCTGCAGCGGGAATTCTCCGCCCGGTCGCCGGAAATGGACTTCATCAGGCGTTTGCTGGACGGCTCCCACCGGTACACGGTGCTCGCCACGTCCAGATCGACCCCGGAGGGCCTGGGCGGCTCCCACCTCAGACCGATCGAGCAACTGACGATCGCTCCGCTGACGGACACCGAATCCGAAGGCTATCTGCTCGACTGCGGGCTTGACCCGCGTCCCGCACTGAAGGAGATCCGGGCGACCGGTCTCGACGGCGCCATCTGGAATCCGCTCCTGCTCTCACTCCTGGCGAAGCTCCTGAAGTCGGAGACTCCCGACCGGCCCACGCGCATGCCGCGGTCACGGGCGGAACTCCTGCTGGCCACCGTGCACAGGAACCGCACGAACAACTACGCCGTCGCCCTCGAAGAGAACATCGCCCAGCAAGGGCTCGGCCTCGAAGCCGTCCTCTGCGCCGCCGCGCTGGTCATTTTCCTGAGCAGAAGCGGCGAATACCGCCTGCAGCGGAAAGACCTCAGGGCCATGCTGCTGCGCGTCTGGGACGACCCGGCCAGCGTGGAAGCCGCCATCGACGCGTTCCTGAACACCCAGCTGGTCACTGTCTCCGGAACCGGTGGCGGCCCCGGCAACTTCTACCAGATCCTCCACCCGTCGATTGTCGATTTCGGTCTCGCGTTGGGATGGCGGACCTCGAACCCACCGGGCCTGGCACTCGAACTCGATCAGTTCATGGGGAACTGGATAGGGCTTCAGGCCGACCCGGAAGCCTCCATTCAGGCACTCCTGAACCGAGCACCGATGATGCGTCCGAGTCTCATGCTCGACATCATCATCGCCAATCGCGGTCTGCTCTCCCCACAGGGCAGAGAGCAGCTGTGGCAGGCGCTGGGTGCCCATTTCATCGGGGATCGAGCGCGGCGGGACGATCTCGCGCTCTCACTGGAAAGGGTCCCCTTCCATGTGGTCCAGGAGGGCATAGGCAACGGACTGCTCCACCCTCTTCAGCGAGAGCAGCCCGAATTCGCCCTGGACGTGCTCGAATCCCTGCAGAGCGAGACGCTCACGCCCCTGTCCCTCCAGCAGCTCAAGAGACGGAACATACGTCAGCGGAAGAACCAGAGCGCAGGCAACCTCCCCTCTCCGGCGCCGTCCGCTCCGCCCAGCCGGGAACTCGTCGAACGGCGCCTGCAGGTTCTTCGCTTCGATCCCCGCTCGGCCAACCGCGGAAAGGCGGCTCAGTGGCTGGCCCGCCAGGCTCCCGCGCAGTCCCTGCCCCTCCTGGTGGACACACTCGGAACGGAGACCAACCCCGCCGTACGGGGTGCCGTGGCCACGGCGTTGGGGCGGCTGGCTGACGCTGCCGCGCTGCCCGCGCTCCAGGCCGCTCTCGCCGACGATGCCGCTGAGGTGCGGGGATCGGCCGCGACGGCGCTGGGGCGGTTGGCCGACGCTTCTGCGGTTCCCGCGCTGGAGGCCGCGTTGGACGACGAGGATCCTCCGGTGCGGGGATCGGCCGCCACGGCCCTGGGCCGGCTGGCCGACACCTCGGCGGTTCCGGCGTTGCTGGCCGTCCTGTCCGATGACGATGCCGCCGCCGTGCGGGGAGCCGCCGCGACCGCTCTGGGCCGGCTGGCCGACACCTCGGCGGTTCCGGCGTTGCGGACCGCTCTGTCCGCCGATGAGGCCGCCTCCGTGCGGGGAGCCGCCGCGACCGCCTTGGGGCAGTTGGCCGACGCCGCGGCAGCCCCGGCGTTGCGGGCCGCGCTGACCGGTGACGACGCCGCCGCGGTGCGGGGGTCGGCCGCGACGGCTCTGGGGCGGCTGGCCGACGCCGCGGCGGTGCCGGCGCTGCGGGCCGCGCTGGGCGACGCTGCCGCCGAGGTCAGGGGAGCGGCGGCGACGGCCTTGGGCCGGCTGGCCGACGGGGCCGTGGTGCCCGCGTTGCAGGCCGTCCTGGCCGATGACGCCCCCGAGGTCCGTGGATCGGCGGCGACGGCCCTGGGCCGCTTGGCTGACACGTCGGCGGTTCCGGCGCTGCAGGCCGCTCTGTCCGATGGCGCCGCAGAGGTGCGAGGGGCGGCGGCGACGGCCCTGGGGCGGTTGGCCGACACCGCGGCGGCCCCGGCGCTGCAGGCCGCTCTGGCCGATGAGGACGCGGCGGTGCGCGGATCGGCCGCGACGGCCTTGGGGCGGCTGGCCGATGCTTCCGCGGTTCCGGCGCTGCAGGCCGTCCTGGCCGAGGACGATGCCCCCGCGGTGCGGGCGTCCGCGGCATCGGCTCTCGGCCGGGTCGGGAATCTCGGCGCAGCGGAAGCGCTGCGCAAGTGCGTGGAGGACCGGGAGGAGCAGTTCCAGGTCCGCGCATGTGCGTCCTGGGCGTTCGGGTCTCTCGTCTCGGAGTCGCAACCCTGGCTCATACCGGTGGCGGACGAACTGCAGGGGTGCACTGGCCCGAACATGCGTGAGGCCAGAAGGTTCCGAGGCGTGCTCGTCAACCTGCTGAGCCGTCAGGTGAGCGACGAGAACATTCGCTCCTGGCTGGAGCGCGTCGGTCGCTTCGATCCCGATCCGCTCAACCGGACCGCCGCCGTGCAGGGCCTGGCCCAGGCCCGCTGTATCGACGTCGGACTGATTCGCTACCTCATCGATCCGGAACATCCGCGCAAGGACCGTCGTAAACGAGACACCGACCGAGGCGTTCTCGGCGTGGCCGGTGCCGCGGTCCTGCGCATGTTCGAATACGCCGAGGCGGAGGCGTTGCTTCTCCTGCCTTCCGTGGTCCGGCTCCTCGTCGCCCCCGACACCTGGAGCACCACGATCAACGCGGTGCTCTCGCCGCTGTCCTCGCTCCCGCTGGAGGACGCACAGCGCGTCATCGAACTGATCCGGAGTTGCGGCGCGGAGTACGGGGAGGGCAACCGCTACTTCCAGTACCGGCTGAGCCGGCATGTGGAGAACCTGCAGAACCGGAAGAAGGCCGAGGACGAGTTCCGGAACATGGTCGAGAGTCCCGAAGCCGGACTAGAGGTTTTCCGGAAGTCCGCACAGTCTCAATTCGACGGGGGCGAATCCGTGGGTGCTGGTGCCGAAGAGCGCTTCGACGTGGCCATTCTGACCGCCATTCCGGTCGAAACGACCGCGCTGTTCAACGAGTTGAAGAGCAGAAGCATCCCGGTACGCACGATCCAACGGCGTGGCAGGTACTACAACGCCTTCGACCTCTCAGTGGCGGGCACCCCTCAAGGCGTGCTCTTCGCGCAGGCCACGGACAAGGGCGGCCAAGCTGCGGCGGCTCTCACGCAGGAGCTGATCGCTGAGTTCGGATGCACCCTCGTGCTCCTGGTCGGAGTTGCCGGAGGGTTTTCGGAGCGCGGGGTCGATCTCTACGACGTCATCGTCGCCCGGAACGTCTTCAATTACGACCCTCGTCGGCTCCAGGCCGACGGGGACGGATACCGCCCGCAACCGTATCGGACCGATGAGCAGCTGATCCGGCTGGTGAACCATCTGCTCACCAGTGGTGTGCTGGACGAAGCGCTCGACGGGCGGACGCTGCACATGAAGGACTACGTCAGCGGAGAGACCGTTCTCGCCTGGGGCGAGGCTCCGCTGCGGCAGAAACTGCTCGGTCTGTCGATCGACGTCTATGGCATGGAGACCGAGGGGCACGGCGTCATGCACGCCGTATGGGAGACCTTCAAGGTCGACTCCTTCATCGGCGCCGGGGTGATCAAATGCGTGAGCGACCTCGGCGACGAGGACATGCGGATCGACAAGCGCGACAAACAGCAGCAGGCCGCCCGAGTCGCCGCGCAGGTCGCCCTGCGCGTCATCGAGGACTTCCGCAGGTGAGGCCTCCGATCAGGCGGGACCGACGGCCGTCGGTCCCGCCCCAGCGCTGCGCGCGGCGCGAGGGGTGAGCCCAGGGCTCAGCCGTCGGTCCTGGCCACGCCGATCGGGCACGACACCCCGGTGCCGCCGATCCCGCAGTACCCCGCCGGGTTCTTGTCCAGGTACTGCTGGTGATACCCCTCCGCCGGATAGAAGGGCCGGCCCTCGGCCGGCAGGATCTCCGTAGTGATCGTGCCGTAGCCGGAGCCCGTCAGGACCTTCTGGTACGACTCGCGGGAGGCCTCGGCTGTCTTCGCCTGTTCCGGGGTGTGCGTGTAGATCGCCGAGCGGTACTGGGTGCCGACGTCGTTGCCCTGGCGGAAGCCCTGCGTGGGGTCGTGGGCCTCCCAGAAGGTCTTCAGGAGACGCTCGTAGGAGATCACGCTCGGGTCGTGGACCACGCGGACGGCCTCCGTGTGACCGGTCAGGCCGGAGCAGACCTCCTCGTAGGTGGGGTTCTCGGTGTAGCCGCCCTGGTAGCCGACCAGGGTCGTCCACACACCCGCCGGGAGCTGCCAGAACTTGCGCTCGGCGCCCCAGAAACAGCCCAGGCCGAAGTCGGCGATCTCCAGGCCCTCGGGGTAGGGACCGAGCAGCGGGTTGCCGAGGACCGTGTGGCGGTCGGGGACCGTGAAGGCCGGTTCCGGACGGCCCTTCAGCGCCTGCTCGGGGGTGGGCAGGACGGGCGTACGGCCGAAGAGCATGGCGGTTCCTTCCTCACGGGCCTCGCGGACCGGGTGACAGCTGACGCCGACGGAGGTACTCCGGGGCACTACCTCCTCCAACGTCCGGCCGGCTCCTCAGATTCCGCCCCGCGCCCTCACCATCCGCGCCGCGCTGTAGTCCCGCTGCCGCACGTACGCCTTGATCATCCTGTTCCGGCTGGCTTCGTAATGCCACGGCTGGGCGTCGATGTATCCGTCGACCAGCCGGAACTGCTCGACCGCCGCCTCGTACCGGTCCTGCCAGAACAGCAGACTGGCCAGCAGGTGGCGGACCCGCGCAAGCCGCCAGTCGTCGGGGTTCGCGGCGGCCGCGACCGCCACGTCGGCCAGGGCGGCATCGACCGCGGCGACGATCACCGGGCGCCGGTAGAACTCGTCCGGCTCCACGTCGTCGTGCGCGCGCTCATACTCGAGGTACGCCTCCAGCGGCAGCACGCTCAGCAACTGACCGGCTGCCGCCTTCTCCGCGGCGGAGCGGGCGAAACTCTCCGCCAGCTCGTGCGAGCCGTGCCATTTCTCGCACCAGTACTGAAGCGCGGCGGAGTGCGCAGCCAGGTGATGCGGGTCTCGCTCGACGACCTCGGACCAGATCTCCTCGAAACGCTCGTGCGCATAGCCGAGGCCCTTCGCGAGTGGGATCTCCACGATGTACGGGCACGGGTCGTCGGCGTCCGCCAGCGCTTGGGCGTGCGCGCACGCCTCCCGGGCCTGGGACAGGACCCGGTGGAAGCCCTCGAACTGCTCCCGGGTGGTGTGCTTGGCGTACGCAGCGCCCCGTAGCTCCCAGGCGAGATGGATCAGGGACTGGGCGTGGACGAGAGCCGCGTCGGGGTCCTGTGGTCGCTCGGCCTTCCAGGCCGGCAGCCATGTGTCGTCCTCCACAGCCTCTCGCGCCAGCGCGTCGCAACGCCGGTGCCGCTCCTGCCAGTCCCGCCCGGCCTCGGCGAGGAACTCCGCGCCGGCCTTCCAGTCCCCGGCCCGGACCGCTTCCCGTGCGGTACTGCTCCGCGGGTCGGGAGCGTGGCCATGCTCGGTGTCGAGCTGCTCGGCGGGCAAGAAGCCCAGCTTGGCGGCGGCCTTCGTCATGCCGCTGTTGTGCACGGTGCCCTTCGGGGCCGACTTCTGGTGGTTGCGGTACCAGGAATAGATCATGAAAAGGAGGATGACGAGCGGGATGAGGCGAGCCATGTGGGTCTTCGTCCTTCGAGCAGTAGGGGGTGTGGGGGCCGCCTGGGTCGGCGCGCCGGGATCAGCGCGCCTGCGCCAGCAGCCTCCGCAGGTCACCCGTGTCCGGTACGTCCGCCACCACAGCGTCCAGCGCCTGCTTCAGCTCCTCCTCGTAACCGTCCGGCAGGCGCAGCCGAGCCGCGTCCGCCCAGGACAGCTCCCAGTGGGCCCGGCCGCGCCGGACGAGGTCGCCGACGACCATGCGGGACAGCCGGCCGCGCACCTGGGGGCGCACGAACTCACGGGCGACGCGGCCCGTGGCGGCCGGCGCCTCCTCCGACTTGGGCAGCCGGTCGGCCACCTGCCAGAGCCTGCCCGCGTCGACGGCGTCCAGGAAGGAGGCCAGGGAGCCGTCGCCGCCATGGACCTCGGTGACGGCCGTGCGCAGCGGCTCGGCGTCCTGGTCGGCGTGCCAGAGCATCGCCTCGTTCACCAGCTGCGGCCAGTCGGCGGTGCGGCTGAGCCGCCGCGCCTCCGCGGTGAGCGCGGAGGTCTCCAACTCGGCGAAGGAACGGGCCGGGTCGGTGAGCAGGCAGAGCGCGGGGCGGGCGCCGGTCAGGGTGCGGCCGTCGTCGGGGAGCTGCTCGATGCGGGTGATGCGCTCGGCGATGGGCGGGTGGGAGTCGTACGGGGACTGCTCCTCCTCGGGCAGGGCCCGCCGCATCTCGTCCAGCTCCTCGGCGCGCGCGGCCAGCAGATGACGCAGTCCGCCGAAGACCTCGCCGGGCGGCGGGAGCAGTCCGGCGCCGGTGCCGAGGGTCGCGTACGACTGCATGTAGAAGCCGTGCGCGGCGTCCAGGACCGGGATCTCGCGCAGCGCGGACGCGGTGGCGTCCCGGCCCGCGATCCGTGCGGCGGCCAGGTCGGCGGCGAGCTCCTGCCGCCGGCCCACGCCCTGGGAGGCGCGCAGGTAGAAGGTGCCGTACCAGAGGAACGGCTTGGCGGCGAGGCGGTAACTCAGGCCCGCGGACCCGGCGTCGACCTCGCCCGCCTTCTTGCCCTTGGCGAGCCGCTTGGCGTTCTTCTTCTCCTGCTTGGCCTCCTCCTTGGCGACCTTCTTGCGGGAGCGCTCGTGCAGGTTGGCGACGGTGCGCAGCACCTGGAGGCGGCCGCGCAGGGTGATCGCGGAGAGACGGGTGTCGTGGTTCGTGTAGTGCCCGAACTCATGGGCCAGGACGGCCTGCAGCTGCGGTTCGCTCAGCCCCACCATCAGCGGCAGCCCGATGTACATACGGCGCCGGCCGGACCTGAGGCCGAGGAACGTCGCGTCCTCGGCGACGGCCGCGTTGACGTCCGGCGTGAGGAGGATCTCGTCGGGCGCGCGCGTTCCCGTCTGCTCGGCCAGGGCCCGTACGGCGGCCCAGAGCGCGGGCTCCTGCTGCTCGGTCACCGGCAGGCCGGGCAGCGGTTCGTCCTTGGGGGTGCGCAGCGCGAACATGCCCTGCACGATGGGGATCGCCAGCAGCGCGCTGACGAACCACACCTTGGCGGTGACGCTGCCGACATGGCCCTTCGCGACGGCCCAGTCGACGGCCACGAGCGCGCCGAGCATCACGAAGCCGAGCAGATAGAACCCGGCGAGCAGGACGAGGGCGCGCACCGCGCGCAGAGTTGCCCCCATTTTCGGGCAATCCCCCCACTAGAAATGGACATGACGAAGTGGTGTGGGGGGAAGCGGAGTATGCACTAGCGCCGGTCAGTGCGGCAATGCGGATTTCGGGTGGGGGTTTGGGTGGGGGTTGGGGTGGGGTGCGGGTGCCGGTGCGAGTGCGGACAGGACAGGGGGACGCGGCGTGTGGCTCAGTGCGGCAGTGTCGCCGGGCTGCCGCCGTTCGCCTCGTAGCCCGCCACCGCCAGCGCGCGGTAGACCGCGAACTCCGCCGCCGGGTCGGAGGAGAGGGTCCAGGGGAGGGCGCCGACGTGGCCGTCGACGTGGACCAGCTGGTTCATGGCCTCCGCCCAGCGCTCGCCGCGGACCAGGAAGAAGACCAGCAGATGGCGGACGTGCGCCAGCATCGGGTCGTCGTGGCGGGCCGCGTGCACCGCGTACAGGGCGCCGTGGATCGCCTTCGTCACGACCTCGCTCTGGTAGAAGCCGCTGACCAGGTTCACCTCGGGCAGGTGCTCGAAGACCGCGAAGAGCGGCATGGCGGCGAGCAGGGAGCCCTGGGGGGCGCGGGCCGCCGCCGCTTCCGCGAAGTCGTACGCCTGCTCGCGCGAGCCGTGCCACTTCTCACACCAGTAGTGCAGGGCCGCCAGGTGGGCGCCCATGTGGGCCGGGGCGCGGTCCAGGATCTTCAGCCAGAGCTGCTCGAACTCCGGCCGAGGGTAGGCCAGTCCACGGGACACCGACAGCTCGATGATGTACGGGATCGGGTCACCGGGAGCGAGCAGCGCCGCGTCGGCGCACGCCGACTTCGCCTCCTCCATGATGATCCGGAACTCCTCCGTGCCCGGCGTCGCCGTGCGCCACGCCTGCTGCACCAGGAACTCCGCGTGTACGGCCGCCCCGCCCGCGTCCTTGGGCTGCTCGGCCCGCCACACCCGCAGCCACTGCCCGCCCGGTGCCTCGCTGACCCCGCCCGGCCGCTGCTGCAGCTCCAGCGAGGCGGCCCCGGCGAAGGCCTGCACGCGCTGCCAGCGCAGCTCGCCCTCCGCCTCGGTACCGGCCAGCAGCTGCGAGGCCGCGCGGTAGTCCTGGGTGCGCTGCACCAGGTCCAGTACGTCCAGCAGGTCCTGGTCGGGGCCGGGCATGCGGACGTCCAGCTCCTCCTGCCGTACGAAGCCGTAGTTCGCCGGGTCCGCGGCGTCCGGGTGGCCCGGCGCGACCTGCTCGATCATGCCCCGCCTGCGCCTCATGAACGGCACCACCACAAAGCCGATCATGAGTATCGCGATCAGGACCCACAGAATCTCCATGCCTCCAGCGTTCCAGACGCCGCCGACAATTGGCCAACGAGGTCGGGGGCCTGTGGAGAAAGGGTTCTGTGCGGGTGCGTGGGGGTGCCGGTGCGAATGCCTGCGGCGGCCTGTGCGGGTGTGTGGGGGTGCGCGTAGCGCCTGCGGTGGGTTTGTGGGTCGGGGCCGCGCCGGGGGGTGTCCGTCCTCGGACCGGCGGCCCCCTTGGGCCAGGAGGTCCCGCGTGTTGACGCCGGTCACTGCGGGCGGACACCCCCCGGCACGTCCCCTTCCCGCCGTGGGCGGCTGCGGGCCCGTCCAGCCGCGCGTGGCTTACCCGGCGGGCGGACACGTCCGCTCAGCCGCGGGCAGTCGTGCCGCCTGGGGCGGCATGGGTGGGCGCGGGCGGCGCCCCGTCAGCGCCGGGCCGCGCGCCCCGCCGACGCCCAGCCGCCGCGTCGGGCACGCGTCCGTTGGCCTCGGCATGCGGGCCTGGACATCCGCCCTCGAAAACCGCCGTACGGCATCCGCTCCGTTCGCGCATTACGCTCGGTGCCCATGAGTGACAGGCAGATCAGTCAGCACTTCGAGACCCTGGCGATCCACGCGGGCAACACCGCCGATCCCCTCACCGGCGCGGTCGTCCCGCCGATCTACCAGGTCTCGACCTACAAGCAGGACGGCGTGGGCGGCCTGCGTGGCGGCTACGAGTACAGCCGTAGCGCCAACCCGACCAGGACCGCCCTGGAGGAGAACCTCGCGGCCCTGGAGGGCGGCCGTCGCGGCCTTGCGTTCGCGTCCGGACTGGCGGCCGAGGACTGCCTGCTGCGCACGCTGCTCAGCCCCGGCGACCACGTGGTCATCCCCAACGACGCGTACGGCGGCACGTTCCGCCTCTTCGCGAAGGTCGTCTCCCGGTGGGGCGTGGAGTGGTCGGTCGCCGACACCAGCGACCCGTCCGCCGTGCGGGCCGCCATCACGCCGAAGACCAAGGTCGTGTGGGTGGAGACCCCCTCGAACCCGCTGCTCGGCATCACTGACATCGCCGCCGTCGCCCAGATCGCCCGGGACGCGGGCGCGAGGCTCGTCGTCGACAACACGTTCGCCACGCCGTACCTGCAGCAGCCGCTGTCCCTCGGCGCGGACGTCGTCGTGCACTCCCTGACCAAGTACATGGGCGGCCACTCGGACGTCGTCGGCGGCGCGCTGATCGTCAGCGACTCCGGCCTGGGTGACGAGCTGGCCTTCCACCAGAACGCCATGGGCGCGGTCGCCGGGCCGTTCGACTCCTGGCTGGTACTGCGCGGCACCAAGACGCTCTCGGTGCGCATGGACCGGCACAGCGAGAACGCCACGAAGATCGCCGACATGCTCACCCGGCACGCGCGCGTGACGCGCGTCCTGTACCCGGGCCTGCCCGAGCACCCCGGTCACGAGGTCGCCGCCAAGCAGATGAGGGCGTTCGGCGGCATGATCTCCTTCCAGGTCGCCGGCGGCGAGGAGGCGGCCGTCGAGGTCTGCAACCGCGCGAAGGTGTTCACGCTCGGCGAGTCCCTGGGCGGCGTCGAGTCCCTCATCGAGCACCCGGGGCGCATGACGCACGCGTCCGCGGCCGGCTCGGCCCTGGAGGTCCCCGCCGACCTGGTCCGTCTCTCCGTGGGCATCGAGAACGTCGACGACCTGCTGGAGGACCTCCAGCAGGCGCTCGGCTAGTCCCGGCAGATCCTCACCAGCCCGTCAGCGGTGGAGTCGTCTCCGACGGCGGCTCCACCCACGGGCGGGCCATCAGCGCCCACACCACGAACGACACCGTCGCGGCGAACAGCAGCAGCCACATCAGCCGTACGGCGGCCGTTCTGCGGCGCAGCATACGGCCGCCGCGCCGCACGACCTCCGCGTACAGCTCCGGCGGTACCGGCGGCGGGGTGCGCTCCATGATCCGGCGTGCGGCCGCTTCCCGCTGATTGCGGTTCACGGCGACGCCACCTTCGCTCCCAGCGCGGCCGGCGCGGGCCCTCGCGGCGGATGCAGCAGCGTCGCCGTCGCCCGGTCGCAGATCGCGTGGACGCGCTCCCTGGGCAGGCCGAGCAGGGCCGCCGCCTGTTCCTCGGCGACCCCCTCGTACAGCCGCAGCACCAGGATCAGGCGTTCCTGCGGGGAGAGCCGGGCGAGCGGGCTGTCGGAGTGCGGGCGGGACCGGGCGAGGGCGCCCAGCGCGCCGTACTGGTGCCAGGCCACCCGGGAGAAGCGGGTGGCCAGCTGCTGGCGGGCGTGGTCGTACGGGTCCTCGCCGCGCAGCCGGTCCCAGCAGGCGTAGGTGTGCGCGAGGGACAGCGTCAGCAGGCGCCGCGCGCGCGGGTTGTGGTCCGGCGGTTCCGCCGTGAGCAGCGTGGCGGCATGCAGCAGCCGCCCTGCCGCGCCCGCGACGAACGCCTCGAACTCCCGGGCCCGGCGGGCGTCCCGGTCCGCGCGCCGTCGTCCCACCGCCCCTCCCGCCTGAGCGCCCCTGAGGAACCGGGCCCGGCCACGCGCGTGACACGTCGGTCGCACATGGGAAAAGGACCCGGTTTCATATGAGGCCAGTGGCGGCCCGGGGTCAAGAGCCGGGGACCGATCACACGTGCACGCGCGCGTACGTCCCCTGCGCGTGCGGCCCCTTCAGGGCCGAAGCGGGGGTCCGGGGGCCGCACAGTCCAGCGGGGGACCGCCCGTCAGGACGCCGTGGGCGTCTCCGCGCCCGAGATCCCCTGAGCCGCCATCCGCGCGGAGAGTGCCGTGTTGAAACGCGTGAGGAGCGTGCAGAACGCCTCCCGCTCCTCCGGGGCCCAGTCCTGGGTCAGCTCGGCCATCAACTGGCGCCGGGACGAGCGCACTTCCTCCAGGCGGGCTGGCCGCGCGGGGACAGCTGGAGCACCACGGCCCGGCCGTCCTCGGGGTGCGAGGTGCGCTTGACGAGCCCCGTGTCGACGAGGGGTGCCACCTGCCGGGTGACCGTCGAGGAGTCGATCCCCATGCTCGCGGCGAGCGCCTTCACACCCATGGGGCCTTCCTTGTCGAGGCGGTTGAGCAGCAGGTATGCAGCGCGGTCCATGGAGTTGCGCACCTGCCCGACCCCACCGAGCCGGGTCTGTTCGGCACGACGGGCGAACACCGCCACCTCGTGCTGCAGCGTGTCGAGGAGACCGCTGTCGGCGACGGTCGTCATGTCCATCGACATTTCAGGTGTTGTGGGCATGGCCGGGGGCTCACTTCATGAAGGGGGTGCTGGGTTGGGGGACAGGGTACGCGGCCCGGACCCGGGGTGTACCGGCGCTGCGCAAACCCATCTCGGTGCTTGGTCACACCAGGGCCTCGCGGCTGTGAACTGCGAGACTTGAGTCATGAGCTACAGCACGGCTGACTCCTTGCCTCCCGTCACCCTGGACGACGTGCGCGGTGCCCAGAAGATGCTGACGGGCGTGGCACGGGTGACGGCGATGGAGGGCAGCAGGCACCTGTCCCAGCTGGTGGGGGCGCCGGTGCACTTCAAGTGCGAGAACCTCCAGCGGACGGGGTCGTTCAAGCTGCGCGGCGCCTATGTGCGCATCGCCGGGCTGCTGCCGGAGGAGCGGGCGGCGGGGGTGGTGGCCGCCAGCGCCGGCAACCACGCGCAGGGTGTCGCCCTGGCGTCGTCGCTGCTCGGCGTGCGCTCGACGGTGTTCATGCCGAAGGGCGCCCCGCTGCCGAAGATCAGCGCCACCCGGGACTACGGCGCCGAGGTGCGCCTGCACGGCCAGGTGGTCGACGAGACGCTCGCCGCCGCGCAGGAGTACGCGGCCGGGACGGGCGCGGTGTTCATCCACCCCTTCGACCACCCCGACATCATCGCGGGCCAGGGCACGGTCGGCCTGGAGATCCTCGAACAGTGCCCGGAGGTGCGCACGGTCGTCGTCGGCATCGGCGGGGGAGGGCTCGCGGCGGGTATCGCCATGGCGGTGAAGACCCTGCGGCCCGATGTGCGGATCGTGGGCGTGCAGGCGGCGGGCGCGGCGGCCTATCCGCCCTCGCTGGCGGCCGGGCGCCCGGTCGCGGTCGACAACCCGGCGACGATGGCCGACGGCATCAAGGTGGGCCGTCCCGGCGACGTGCCGTTCCGGCTCGTGCGCGACCTGGTCGACGAGGTCCGCACGGTCACCGAGGACGAGATCGCCACCGCCCTGCTGCTGTGCCTGGAGCGGGCCAAGCTGGTCGTCGAGCCGGCCGGGGCGAGCCCCGTCGCGGCGCTGCTGAGCGACCCCGGCGCCTTCGAGGGCCCGGTCGTCGCGGTGCTGTCCGGCGGCAACGTCGACCCGGTGCTGCTGCAGCGGGTGCTGCGGCACGGCATGGCGGCGCAGGGCCGCTACCTGGCCGTACGGCTGCGGCTGACGGACCGGCCCGGCGCGCTCGCGACGCTCCTGGGCGTGTTGTCAGTGGTTGACGCTAACGTCCTCGATGTGAGCCATGTACGGACCGACCCACGGCTCGGGCTCACGGAGGCGGAGGTCGAGCTGCACCTGGAGACGAAGGGTCCCGCGCACTGCGTCGAGGTCGGCCAGGCCCTGCGCGAGGCGGGCTACACCGTCATCGGCTGAGGCGCGGAGGGGCGAAAGCCCAGGTCATGATCCTTTGTCACTCGTTCGGGCAACTCCATTGAGAGACGCGATACATCGCGTTATGGTGTGTCGCGTGGCATCGCCACAACGTGGCACGAAAGAGTACAAACCGAGGCTTTACGAAACTTCCCCGACGACGTGGAGATTCATATGCCAGGCGCCATCTATGCCGAAGGCCTGGTGAAGACCTTCGGCGACGTAAGGGCTCTGGACGGCGTCGACCTCGATGTCCCCGAGGGCACGGTCCTCGGCCTGCTCGGGCCGAACGGCGCGGGCAAGACGACGACCGTCCGCTGTCTGACGACCCTGCTGCGCCCCGACAGCGGCTCGGCGGTCGTCGCGGGCATCGACGTCCTCAAGCAACCCGACGCGGTCCGCCGCTCCATCGGCCTGTCCGGCCAGTTCGCGGCGGTCGACGAGTACCTCACCGGCCGCGAGAACCTGCAGATGGTCGGCCGGCTCTACCAGATGAAGGCGAAGGCGGCCGTGACCCGCGCGGACGAACTGCTGGAGCAGTTCGACCTGGCCGACGCCGCCGACCGTCCCACGAAGACCTACTCCGGCGGCATGCGCCGCCGCCTCGACCTCGCCGCCGCCCTGGTGGTCTCACCGCCCGTGATGTTCATGGACGAGCCGACGACCGGCCTCGACCCGCGCAACCGACAGCTGCTGTGGGAGGTCATCAAGCAACTGGTCTCGGGGGGTACGACGCTGCTGCTGACCACCCAGTACCTCGAAGAGGCCGACCACCTCGCGCACGACATCGCGGTCGTCGACCACGGCCATGTCATCGCCACAGGCACCTCCGACCAGCTCAAGGCCCGCACCGGCGGCGAGCGCGTCGAGGTCGTGGTGCACCAGCGCGAGGACATCCAGCCCGCTTCGGAGGTGCTGCGCGGCTTCGGCAAGGGCGACACGACGGTCGAGGAGCACATGCGCAAGCTCACCGTGCCCGTGACCGGAGGCGCGAAGCTCCTCGCCGAGGTCATCCGAGAGCTCGACACCCGGGGCATCGAGATCGACGACATCGGGCTGCGCCGTCCGACCCTCGACGACGTCTTCCTGTCGCTGACCGGACATGTGGCCGCGGCGAAGGACGAGGAGAACGACAAGGAGACCGCCAAGTGAGCGCCGTGAGCGATTCCCTGGTCATCACCCGCCGGAATCTGATCCGCATGGGCCGGATTCCCGAGATGATCATTTTCGGGTTGGTCCAGCCCATCATGTTCGTGGTGCTGTTCACCTACGTCTTCGGCGGCTCGATCCAGGTCGGCTCGTCCAGCTCCACCCAGGCCTACCGCGAGTTCCTGATGGCCGGCATCTTCGCCCAGACCGTCACGTTCGCCACGGCGGGCGCGGGTGCGGGCATCGCCGACGACATGCACAAGGGCCTCATCGACCGCTTCCGCTCCCTGCCGATGGCACGCGGTGCGGTGCTGACCGGCCGCACCAT
The DNA here is from genome assembly GCF_001513975.1 of Streptomyces curacoi. Classification (GTDB taxonomy): domain Bacteria; phylum Actinomycetota; class Actinomycetes; order Streptomycetales; family Streptomycetaceae; genus Streptomyces; species Streptomyces curacoi. The sequence goes on along the minus strand of NZ_KQ947988.1, from coordinate 192,809 downwards.
CGCAGACTCGGTGCAGACGGCGCTCACCCTCGTCGTCCTGGCGGTCGTCGCCCTGATCGTCGGCTGGCGCACGCACGAGAACCTCGGCAAGGTGCTCGCCGGATTCGGCCTGCTCCTGCTGCTCGGATACGCGTTCTCGTGGATCGGCGCGCTCATCGGCCTGTCCGTGCGCACCCCCGAAGCGGCGACCTCGGGCGGTCTGATCTGGCTGTTTCCGCTGACGTTCATCTCGAACGCGTTCGTGGACGCCAACCAGATGCCGTCCTTCCTGCGGCACATCGCGGAGTGGAACCCGTTCAGCGCCACCGTGCAGGCGTGCCGCGAGCTGTTCGGCAACCTTCCCCCGGGTTTCCGGACGCCCGACGCCTGGCCCATGCAGCACCCGGTGTGGGCCTCGCTGATCTGGTCGGTCGTGATCATCCTGGTCTTCCGTACGCTCGCGGTCCGCAAGTACCGCCGGGCGGGCGGTTGACGGCTCCGGGTACGTCAAAAGCCCCCGGCGCCAGATGGGCGCCGGGGGCTCGGAAGGGGTATGCCGGCCGGGGTCAGCCGCCGCACGGTCCCGGTCAGCCGCTGTAGGGCTCGGCCTTGAGGATTCTCACCGAGGCCGTCTTGCCGTTCGGCAGCTCGTACTCGGCGTCCTCGCCGACCTTGTGGCCGATGACACCGGCGCCCAGCGGGGACTGCGGCGAGTAGGTCTCGATGTCGGCGCTCGCGTACTCGCGGGAGGCGAGCAGGAAGGTCAGGGTGTCGTCCTCGTCACCGTCGAAGGCGATCGTCACGACCATGCCGGGCGCCACCGCACCGTCCGCCGACGCCGGCGCCTCGCCGACCTTGGCGTTCTCCAGGAGCTGGGTCAGCTGGCGCACACGGAGCTCCTGCTTGCCCTGCTCCTCCTTGGCCGCGTGGTACCCGCCGTTCTCACGCAGGTCGCCCTCCTCACGCGCGGCCGCGATCTTGGCGGCGATCTCCGTGCGCGCGGGACCAGTAAGGTACTCAAGCTCATCCTTGAGCTTGTTGTACGCCTCCTGGGTCAGCCAGGTGACGTTCTCGCTGGTCTGGGTCACAGGTGCTCCTCGTAGGTACTGGGAATACAAAGCATCGCCCTACCCAGAAGGATGTTCCCTCACGGATGGGCGAAACCACGAGCCTAACAATTCCATGGCCGAAGGGGGAGGACATAAGCCATCAGAATCGCGTCAACGCAGGTCAGCGCCTGTGTATTCCGGACGATTCCGGTCGGCGTCGGCACCGGCGCCGACGGGTGGCGACGGCCCGCGGCCGGGGCGATCAGTCGGCGTGGCAGCCGAGCAGTTCGGCGGTGGTCCCGCGGGAGGTCGTACGGAGCGTGACGACCTTGTCGATCCGTGTGGCGTCGCCGCCGAAGCGGAAGTCGGCCCGGCCCACCTCGGCGCCGTTCTCCGCCTGGGAGCGCAGGGTGCAGTAGCCGGAGGCGCCGGCGTCCTTGCGGACCTCCAGATGCACCGTCACCGCGTCCTTGCCGGCCTCGAACTCGATCACCTCGGCGCTGATCTTGTTCTGGCCGACGTAGTGGTAGCCGAAGTAGCCGACCAGTGCCAGCAGCAACACCCCGAGGACGGCACCGACGACCTTGAGCGTGCGGTCGGCGCGCGCGTCCGAGGAGCGGCCGTAGCGGCCCTCGGGCAGCTGCGTGCTCGCCGTACTCATGATCGTCCTCTCGTCCCGGGGCGGGGCGGATGTCCCAAAACGGGGCCCGCGGGCCGTACCCCGGAATTATCCGCACCCCGATTCGGTCACTATAGAAGCCGCCGATCGCACCGGTTCACGCCGGGCGCCGACTTATGAGGATTGAGTCTTGACTGACCAGCTGCGACTGATGGCCGTCCACGCCCACCCCGACGACGAGTCGAGCAAGGGCGCGGCCACCATGGCGAAGTACGTGTCCGAGGGGGTGGACGTGCTGGTCGTGACCTGCACGGGCGGGGAGCGCGGCTCCATCCTCAATCCGAAGCTGCAGGGTGACAAGTACATCGAGGAGCACATCCACGAGGTACGCAAGAAGGAGATGGACGAGGCCCGCGAGATCCTCGGCGTCAAGCAGGAGTGGCTCGGCTTCATCGACTCCGGCCTGCCCGAAGGCGACCCGCTGCCGCCGCTCCCGGAGGGCTGTTTCGCCCTGGAGGACGTCGACAAGGCGGCCGGTGAGCTGGTGAGGAAGATCCGGGCGTTCCGTCCGCAGGTGATCACCACCTATGACGAGAACGGCGGCTACCCGCACCCCGACCACATCATGACCCACAAGATCTCGATGGTGGCGTTCGAGGGCGCGGCGGACACCGAGAAGTACCCGGAGGGGGAGTTCGGCCCCGCGTACCAGCCGCTCAAGCTCTACTACAACCAGGGCTTCAACCGCCCCCGCACCGAGGCGCTGCACCAGGCCATGCTCGACCGGGGCCTGGAGTCCCCCTACGGCGACTGGCTCAAGCGCTGGGACGAGTTCGGGATGAAGCAGCGCACGCTCACCACGCACGTCCCGTGTGGTGACTTCTATGAGATCCGCGACAAGGCCCTGATCGCGCACGCCACCCAGATCGACCCCGACGGCGGCTGGTTCCGGGTCCCGCTGGAGCTCCAGAAGGAGGTCTGGCCGACGGAGGAGTACGAGCTCGCGAAGTCCCTCGTCGATACCTCCCTCCCCGAGGACGACCTCTTTGCGGGCATCCGCGACAATGCCTGACATGAGCGCAAGCGCAAGCCTGGCAATGACACAGCTCGCCACCCTCGCCAAGGAGGTGGACAAGGACAAGGTCACCCCCGGCGTCCTCGGCTTCATCGTCTTCGCGGTGATGGCCCTGGCGGTGTGGGGCCTGATGAAGTCCATGAACCGCCACATGAGCAGGGTCGACTTCCTGGAGCCCCCGGACCCCGAGGCGGACCCCGCCGGCGAGGGCGCCGAGACGACCGGCGCGGCGAAGCCGCAGCAGGGCTGAGGGCGACGGCGGGCGGGCGGTTCGGCAGCGTCGTCACTGCCGGGCCACCACCGCCACCCCCATGACCTCCCGCGCATGGCGATTCGGCACCATGCCGAGCCGCCACGCCTGCCAGCCGGCTTCCAGGTTCACGCCGCGCTCCAGCAGGAGCTGGTACGCCTCCACGTACTCGTCCAGCTTCGCGTCCCGCAACGGATGGCCGGTGCGGGACAGCTGGGCCAGTTCCTCCTGCGCCACGGCCGTACCGATCTCCACTCCGCCCGGTGCCGCGTACGGCAGCAGGGTGCAGCGCAGGAACCGCGCCCAGTCCTCGCCCCTGCGGTCGCCGTAGGACGCGAAGAGCCGCACCGCCTCGTCGCACAGGGCCAGCGCCTGCTGCGTACGGGCGTTGCCGCCGTCCACCACCGCCAGCTCCAGACACGTCCACGCCTCCCCGTGCGCGACGCCGATGCGCTGGAAGTCGGACCGGGCGTCGACCAGCAGCTGCCGTGCGAAACCGGAGTTGCGCAGGGAGCCCGTCTGGGCCGCCCGCTGGTCCCGCGTCACCCGGGCCGAGTGGTGCCGGGCACACGCCAGGCCGTAGACGTCCCGCATCCGCGAGAACATCGTGCGCGACCGCTCCAGCTCCCGTACGGCCAGATCCAGGTTGCCCGTCTCCTCCAGGGCCTGACCCAGGTAGTACACGGACCATGCCTCGCCGCGCGCGTCCTCGTTGTCCCGGTGCCGCGCGGCCGCCTGGCGCAGGCCGTCGACCGCCGGTGACGGGTCGCCGGCGACCAGGCGGGTGCGGGAGAGCTGGGTGAGGGCCCAGGCCTCGCCGCGGGCGTCGCGGGTGCGGCCGTACAGTTCGAGCGCCGTGCGCAGTTCCGACTCCCCGCGTGGTACGTCGCCCATGCGCAGCGCCAGCTGGCCGAGCTGGAAGTGGGCCCAGGCCTCGCCGTGGATCGACTCGCCGGCGCGGTGCAGGGCGAGGGAGCCGGTCAGCAGGTCCAGCGCCTCGGAGACCCGGCCGCGGTCCCGTTCGACCGCCGCCAGCGCGTGCATGGTCCAGGCGCGGTCCGTCGCCAGTTCGGGCGCCGACTGCAGATCCAGGGCCTCGCGGAGCTTTGCCGCCGCCTCGGTGAGGTTGCCCTGGTGGTGCAGGGTGATGCCGAGGGAACACAGGGCCCGGGCGGCGCCCGCGTCGTGGTGGGCCTCCAGGTAGAGGTCGACCACCGAGGTGAGGGTCGTGCGGGCCTTGTCCAGTTCGCCGAGCTGGCGGGCGGCGATGCCGGTACGCCACTGCACCGAGCGCACCAGCAGACTCTGGTCCACCGCCTGGGCGAGCTCGCTGATCTCGCCGAGGCGGTAGAGGTCGCCGCGCAGGAGGCAGTAGTCGCACAGGGCGCCCAGCAGATTGAGCACCGCCGCCTGGTTCACGTCCTCCGCGTGTCTGAGCGCCGCCGTGATGAAGCTCGACTCGTCGTCCAGCCAGCGCAGCGCGTCGTCCAGCGAGGTGAAGCCGTGCGGGCTGAAGCGGTCCGAGCGGGTCGACATGTTGCCGTCGACCAGGCGCAGGACCGAGTCCGCCAGATCGGCGTAGTTCACGATCAGCCGTTCCTGCGCCGCCGTACGCTCCGCCGGCTCCTCCTCGTCGAGGAGTCGGGCGTGGGCGAAGGCGCGGACCAGGTCGTGGAGGCGGTAGCGGTTGCCGCGGACGTGGTCGATCAGACCCGACTGTGACAGGGCCGCCAGCCGGCGGGTCGCCTCCGCCTCGTCGGTGGCCAGCAGTGCCGCGGCCGCCGCGGCACCGAGGGAGGCCCGGCCGGCCAGAGCGAGCCGGCGCAGCAGGCGTCTCGCCGACTCCGACTGGTCGGTGTAGCGCAGCCACAGGGCCCGCTCGATCGGCTCCACCGGGCCGTACGCCCCCAGGTCCGTCGCCAGCGCGCGCGGTGAGCGCGGGCCCAGCGACGAGCCCGCGATGCGCAGCGCGAGCGGCAGTCCGCCGCACAACTGCCGGACGAGATCGGCGGATTCGGCGTCGTAGGGGCCGGAGGCATCCTGCGCCGCCGCCGTCAGCAGCTCCTCGGCGCCGGCCGCGTCCAGCGCCTCCACCGGGAGCTGGTGCACCCGGGCGGCGAGGTCCGGGGGCAGGTCGAGAGGTTCGCGGGCGGTGACCAGCACCAGGCTGTCGGAGCGCTCGGGGACGAGGGTGCGGACCTGCTCCGGGTCCGAGGCGTCGTCCAGTACGACGGTGACCGGGAGGCCCGTGAGGTGCTGGTGGTAGAGCTCGCTCAGCCGCTTCACCTGCTGGTCGGCCGAGGAGCGCTCACGGAACAGGAGCTGTTCGCGCGGGGCGCCCAGACGGTTCAGCAGATGCAGCAGCGCGTCCCGCGTCGACAGTGGCGGCTCCTCCGCGGTGTCGCCGCGCAGGTCCACCAGGCACGCGCCGCGGAAGTGGTCCTTCAGATCGTGGGCCGCGCGGACCGCCAGTGCCGTACGACCGCTGCCGGGCGCCCCGTGCAGCACGACCACCGTCGGCTTCGTCTCCGTGCTCGCCCGCGCCGCCTGCACCCACTGCCGGATGCGGGCCATCTCCTGCCGACGGCTCGCGAACGGACCCACCGGTTCCGGGAGTTGGCCGAACGACTGCTCCAGCACACTGCGCCCACGGGCCGCCGCGCTCTTGTCCGCGCCCTTCAGCCGCGGCCCCGTCTTCTTCGGGCCGGTGGACGCGCTCAGCACCCGCTGCTGGTCGAGGAAGGGCCGTATGCCCCGTACCTCCAGCGCCGTCAGCCACTGCAGCCGCAGCTGCTCCGGGCCGCCGGGCTGGCCGACGGCGCCCGCGCGCTGGTGCGCGGCCGGCAGATGCGTGCCCGCCACCTTCACGACCGTCGCCGCCGCACCCACCACGGCGACGGTCACGCCCGCGCCCACCGCGGTGCCCGTGCCGGTGCCGAGCGCCAGGTCGGACACGGCGGCGGCGACCGCGGCGACGCCCGCCACCATCAGGGGTGTGGTGCCGCCCTCCCGGGCGAACCGCTGCCCGAACGTCAGCCGGCCCGACTCCGCCTCGTCCAGCGCGCGCGTATAGGCCGCGTACTCCTCGGCCGCCGTCTGCGCCATGGAGTCCAGCGCCCCGCGCGCCCGCGACATCAGCACCGGCCCGTCGACGCGCCCGCCCGAGCGCCGCACTTCCTCCTCGACGGCCCGAGCCACCAGCCGCTCGGCCTCCGTCCGATGGCTGTCCCGCATCTCACGTCCCCCTCCGGCGGCAACGGCTTCTCCCGGTCCCTTCCCGGATTTCCGTCGGTCAAGTGTCCTGCGGATCAGTCGCCGAGGGGAGGGGCCGCGTGCGGGGGAGGGGCGGGTGAGGCGCGGCCGAGGTGCGGTACGGCGGCCTTCGGCGCGGCAGGCGATCCTGGCGCCGGCAGCCTGCGAGGCCGCGGGTCTCGTCACCCGGCGCGGATCACCGCCCCTGTGATGCCCTGTCCCGCGCGGGTACTGCGGCAGGATGGACCCCATGCCGAACCGACTGGCGCACGAGACGTCCCCGTACCTCCTTCAGCACGCCGACAACCCCGTCGACTGGTGGCCCTGGTCCGGGGAGGCCTTCGAGGAGGCGCGGAAACGCAATGTGCCGGTGCTGCTCAGTGTCGGTTACAGCAGCTGTCACTGGTGCCATGTGATGGCGCACGAGTCCTTCGAGGACCAGGAGACCGCCGACTACCTCAACGCCCACTTCGTCAACATCAAGGTCGACCGCGAGGAACGCCCCGACGTGGACGCCGTCTACATGGAGGCCGTCCAGGCGGCCACCGGCCAGGGCGGCTGGCCCATGACCGTCTTTCTCACCCCGGACGCCGAGCCCTTCTACTTCGGCACCTACTTCCCGCCCGCTTCCCGGCACGGCATGCCCTCCTTCCGGCAGGTCCTGGAGGGCGTGCACAGCGCCTGGGCGGACCGGCGGGACGAGGTCGCCGAGGTCGCGGGGAAGATCGTGCGCGACCTCGCCGGGCGGGAGATCTCCTTCGGCGGCACCGAGGCACCCGGCGAGCAGGAGCTCGCGCAGGCGCTGCTCGGGCTCACCCGGGAGTACGACCCGCAGCGCGGCGGATTCGGCGGCGCGCCGAAGTTCCCGCCGTCCATGGTGATCGAGTTCCTGCTGCGGCACCACGCCCGCACCGGCTCCGAGGGCGCTCTCCAGATGGCCCAGGACACCTGCGAGCGCATGGCCCGGGGCGGCATCTACGACCAGCTCGGCGGCGGTTTCGCGCGGTACTCCGTCGACCGCGACTGGATCGTGCCGCACTTCGAGAAGATGCTGTACGACAACGCCCTGCTGTGCCGCGGCTACGCCCACCTCTGGCGCGCCACCGGCTCCGAGCTCGCCCGCCGCGTCGCCCTCGAAACCGCCGACTTCATGGTGCGTGAGCTGCGCACCAACGAGGGCGGGTTCGCCTCCGCGCTCGACGCCGACAGCGACGACGGGACCGGCAGGCACGTCGAGGGCGCGTACTACGTGTGGACCCCGCGGCAGCTGCGCGAGACGCTCGGCGACGACGACGCCGAGCTCGCCGCCCGGTACTTCGGGGTCACCGAGGAGGGCACCTTCGAGCACGGCTCCTCCGTGCTCCAGCTCCCGCAGCAGGACGAGCTGTTCGACGCCGACAGGATCGCGTCCATCCGGCAGCGGCTGCTGGACAGGAGAAGCGAACGCCCCGCGCCCGGCCGGGACGACAAGATCGTCGCCGCCTGGAACGGCCTCGCGATCGCCGCCCTCGCCGAGACCGGCGCCTACTTCGACCGCCCCGACCTCGTGGACGCCGCGCTCGCCGCCGCCGACCTCCTCGTCCGGCTGCACCTCGACGACGCCGCCCGCCTCGCCCGCACCAGCAAGGACGGCCAGGTCGGCGCCAACGCCGGTGTCCTGGAGGACTACGGCGATGTCGCCGAGGGCTTCCTGGCGCTCGCCTCCGTCACCGGCGAGGGCGTCTGGCTGGACTTCGCCGGGTTCCTGCTCGACCACGTGCTCGCCCGCTTCACCGACGAGGAGTCCGGTGCCCTCTACGACACCGCCGCCGACGCCGAGCAGCTGATCCGCCGCCCCCAGGACCCCACCGACAACGCCGCCCCCTCCGGCTGGAGCGCGGCGGCCGGCGCCCTGCTGTCCTACGCCGCGCAGACCGGCTCCGCGCCCCACCGCGCCGCCGCCGAGAAGGCGCTGGGCGTCGTCAAGGCCCTCGGACCGCGCGTCCCGCGCTTCGTCGGCTGGGGTCTGGCCGTCGCCGAGGCCAACCTCGACGGGCCCCGAGAGGTCGCGATCGTCGGGCCGAGCCTCGACGAGCAGGCCACAAGGACCCTGCACCGTACGGCACTTCTGGCCACCGCGCCCGGAGCCGTCGTGGCCGTCGGGACTCCGGACAGTGACGAACTCCCGCTCCTCGCCGACCGGCCGCTCGTCGGCGGTGAACCGGCCGCGTATGTCTGCCGTAATTTCACCTGTGACGCCCCGACGACCGATCCGGAGCGACTGCGCACGGCGCTGAGGAGCTGAGCAGCCGAAACGGAAGCGGAGGGCGCTGTTTCAGCTGCCCGAATTGGGCAAGTGTTCGGTTAGGTCGCGCTTTCCACCGCACCGTTCCGAAACAAGCTATTTATCGGAACGGCCCACACGCTTCACAGTTCCCCCCTAATCTCTGCACAGTGACGCGACGGCTGTAACTCACCGTTGCGACAGGGGGCATTGGGGATCTGGGGGGATCTGTTTGTTGACGTCTGTCTTCATAGCCGTCGTCTCGCTGGCCTTGTTCTGGATGGCGGCCTTCACCCTGTGGTGGCAGATGCACGCGTGGCGCACGCCCGAGGTGCTCGCCTCCACCCGGTTCAGCAGACCGGACGGCGGCGAGCACGTGTCGTTCTCGCTGCTGTTGCCGGCCCGGCACGAACAGGCCGTGCTGGACCACACGATCCAGCGGCTGCTGGAGTCGACCCACACCGACTTCGAGATCATCGTCATCGTCGGGCACGACGACCCGGAGACCAGCGAGGTCGCCGAGCGGGCCGCCGCCCGTGACCCGCGGGTGCGGGTCGTCGTCGACACCCACGAGAAGAAGAACAAGCCGAAGGCCATGAACACGGCGCTGCCGCACTGCCGCGGCGACGTCGTCGGGGTGTTCGACGCCGAGGACCAGGTCCACCCCGAGCTCCTCGCGCATGTCGACCACGCGTTCCGCACGACCGGGGCGGACGTCGTCCAGGGCGGGGTCCAGCTCATCAACTTCCACTCCAGCTGGTACAGCCTGCGCAACTGCCTGGAGTACTTCTTCTGGTTCCGTTCCCGGCTGCATCTGCACGCCCAGAAGGGGTTCATCCCGCTCGGCGGCAACACCGTCTTCGTCCGCACCGACGTGCTGCGAGGTGCCGACGGCTGGGATCCCGACTGCCTCGCCGAGGACTGCGATCTGGGCGTGCGGCTCTCCAGCGTCGGCAAGAAGGTCGTCGTCGCCTACGACTCCGACATGGTGACCAAGGAGGAGACGCCCGGCAGCCTGATGTCGCTGCTGAAGCAGCGCACCCGCTGGAACCAGGGCTTCCTGCAGGTCTACCGGAAGAAGGACTGGAGGCAACTGCCCACCTTCGGGCAGCGGTTGCTCGCCCGCTACACCCTCACCACACCGTTCCTGCAGGCCTTCACCGGCCTGATCATCCCGCTCAACGTGGCGATCGCCCTCTTCCTGGACGTGCCGGTGGGCATCGCGTTCATCACCTTCCTGCCGGCCGTCACCGCGCTCGTCACCTTCGTCTTCGAGGTCGTCGGACTGCACGACTTCGGCAAGCAGTACGGGCTTCGCGTCCGCTTCGTCCACTACGTGAAGCTCATCGTGGGCGGCCCCTTCTACCAGGTCCTCCTCGCCGGGGCCGCCGTCCGCGCCGTATGGCGCGAACAGCGCGGCCGCAACGACTGGGAGTTGACCACCCACGTCGGCGCACACCTCACCAGCGCCGAAGCGACCCGAGACCTCCGAGAGGACGTCCCTGCGTGACCTCCACCCTTCCCGCGGTGACCACTCCGAAGGTCCCCGCGCAGCGGCAGCCTGCGCCTGAGGCGCGTTCGACCAGTCGAACAACCCCGCCGAAGCGGCTGCGTTCGTCCCGACCCGACCTGATCCTGTGCGGCGTGCTCCTGGTCGCGATCCTCACCGTGCAGGGCTGGAACATCGCCGACTACCCCACCCTCAGCGACGACGAGGGCACCTACCTCGCCCAGGCCTGGGCGGTCCAGGAGGGCCGGGGCCTCGCCCACTACACGTACTGGTACGACCACCCGCCCCTCGGCTGGATCCAGATAGCCCTGCTGACCTGGATACCGGCCGCGCTCAGCCCCGAGTCGATGACCGTCGGCACCATGCGCGCCGCGATGCTCGTCATCAGCGCGGTCAGCGCGGTCCTGGTGTACGTGCTCGGGCGGCGGCTGTCCCTGCCGCGCTGGGCGGCCGGGCTCGGCATGGTCCTGTTCGGACTGTCGCCCCTGTCGGTGGTCCTGCAACGGGAGATCTTCCTCGACAACCTCGCGGTGATGTGGACGCTCCTCGCGTTCGCCCTCGCCGCCTCCCCGAGCCGCCACCTGTGGCACCACTTCGGGGCCGGGATCGCCGCCGCCACGGCCGTGCTGACCAAGGAGACGATGCTCTTCGTCCTCCCGGCCGTCCTCATCACCATGTGGCGGCACAGCCACCGCGACACCCGCAAATTCGCCGTGACCGGCGCCGTCACCGCCTGCGCGCTGATCGGCCTGTCCTACCCCCTGTTCGCCCTGCTCAAGGGCGAGCTGTTCCCGGGCAGCGGACACGTCTCGCTCTGGGACGGCATCAGGTACCAGATGACCAGACCCGGTTCGGGCTTCATCCTCGACCAGGGCTCCGGCTCCCACGGCGTGCTCCAGTCGTGGCTCTACTACGACCGTGTCCTCATCGTCGGCGGGCTCGCGGGCGCGCTGCTGCTCCTGGTCACCTGGCGCTGGTCGGTGACCGCCCGCGCGCTGGCCGGACCGTCGTGCACGGTGGTGGTCCTCGCCCTGGTGGCCATGCGCCCCAGCGGCTACCTGCCCGCCATGTACGTCATCCAGGCGCTGCCCTTCCTCGCCCTCGTCCTCGCCGGCGGAACGGCCTCCGTCGCCCACGCCGTACTGCGGCGCCGGCGGTCCGAGGCCGAGAACCGGTACGTCACCGGCGGCCGGTACGCCCTCGCGGCCGTACTCGCGATCGCCGCAGGCGCCTATGTCGTCCCGCGCTGGTACGACGGCGCCCGCACCGCCGTCACCACCGACGCCAACGCGCCCTACCAGGCCGCCTCGAAGTGGCTGGCCACCGAGGTCGAGGACCCGAGAGGCACCCGGGTCCTGGTCGACGACGCGCTGTGGCTGGACCTGGTGCACGCCGGGTACAGGCCCGGGCTCGGCGTCATCTGGTTCTACAAGGCCGACCTCGACCCGGCCGTGACGAAGACGATGCCGGGCGGCTGGCGGGACCTCGACTATGTCGTCGCCTCGCCGACGGTGCGGCGGGACGCGGTCGACCTGCCCAACGTCAGGGCGGCCATGGAGCACTCGACGCCGGTCGCGGTGTTCGGCAGCGGTGCGGACCGGATCGAGATCCGGCAGATCCAGGCGGCCTCGGGAGGGGTTCGATGAGTCACGAGTCCGTCGTCCCCGAGGAGTTGGGCGACCCGGCGGTACAGGCGGTCGAGGTCCCCGAGCCGGGTGCCGTCACCATCGTCGTGCCGACCTTCAACGAGTCGGCGAACGTCCGGCAGCTGCTGCACCAGATCACCGAATCGGTGCCGTCCCGGCTGCCCTGCGAGGTCGTCTTCGTGGACGACTCCACCGACGACACCCCGCGGGTCGTCAAGGAGGCCGCGCAGGACTGCCCGTTCCCCGTCACCGTCATCCACCGGGACGAACCCGTCGGCGGGCTCGGCGGCGCGGTCGTCGAGGGCATGAAGGCGGCCGGGTCGGACTGGATCGTCGTCATGGACGGCGACTGCCAGCACCCGCCGTCCCTCGTGCCGGAACTGGTCGCCACCGGGGAACGCGCGAACGCCGGGCTCGTCGTCGCCTCCCGGTACGTCAAGGGCGGCAGCCGGGCCGGGCTCGCGGGCAGCTACCGCGTGGCCGTGTCACGGGCGGCGACCTGGCTGACCAAGTCCCTCTTCCCGCGCCGGCTGCACGGCATCAGCGACCCGATGAGCGGCTTCTTCGCCATCCGCCGCAGCGACATCGCCGCGGAGGCGCTCAAGCCGCTCGGCTACAAGATCCTGCTGGAGCTGGCGGTCCGCAGCCGCCCGCGCAGGGTCACCGAGGTGCCGTTCGTGTTCCAGGAGCGGTTCGCGGGGGAGTCCAAGTCCACGGCGGCCGAGGGGCGGCGCTTCCTGCGGCACCTCGCCGGGCTGCGTACGGCCGATCCGCTGGCCCGGATGGTGGTGTTCGGGCTGATCGGGCTGACCGGCTTCGTGCCGAACCTGACTGCCCTGTGGGCGATGACCCAGGCGGGACTGCACTACCTGCCCGCGGAGATCGTCGCCAACCAGTTCGGCGTGGCCTGGAACTTCCTGCTCATCGAGAAGCTGCTGTTCCGCGACCGCCGTCGACACCGCCACTGGGCCGACCGCACGGTCCGGTTCGCGCTGCTCGCCAACGCCGACCTGGTGCTGCGCATCCCGCTGATCGCCCTGCTGGTCGGGCAGTTCGGGCTGGCGGTGCTGCCCGCCACCGCGCTGGCCCTCGTCATCACCTTCGTCCTGCGCTTCGTCGGTACGGAAGCGCTGGTCTATCTGCCGCGCCCCGCGGGCCGCAAACGAACACAGCGCCGCTCAGCAAGGAGTACCGCATGAGATCCGGACGGACGACGGCCCTGCTGGCCGTCATGGGCCTCACCGGAGGCCTCCTGCTCACCTCACCCCAGTCCGCCTCCGCCGCCAACCTCATCAAGAACCCCGGGTTCGAGACGGCGGGCACCGGCGACATGCCGTACTGCTGGCAGAAGTCCGGCTGGGGCGACAACGACTTCACCTTCACCACGACCACCGACGCCCACTCCGGCGGCAAGGCGATGAGGGTCGAGCTGACCCGCCGCGTCGACGGCGACCGCAAGGCACTGATCACCGAGTCCGCCGACTGCGCGCCGGTGGTGACCGTCGGCAAGCAGTACGACCTGTCCCTCTGGTACAAGACGACGACACCGGATGCCAACGTCACGCTCTTCCGGCACGACACCACGAAGGGCTGGCAGTACTGGACCGACCTCAAGACGCTGGAGATGACGGGGACGTGGACCCAGGCGTCCGTCCGCACCCCCGAGATCCCGGTCGGCACCGACCGCATCAGCTGGGGCGTCTCCGTCTACGGCACCGGCTCGGCCACCACCGACGACTACACCATGGAACAGGTCGCCGACCCGGTCCCGCCCCCGGTGTGCACCGGCACGGCGGACGAGTGCGCCAACGGCAAGTGGGACGTCCTGCCCACGAAGAACCCCGTCCGCTCCATGCACTCCGTCGTCCTGCACAACGGCAAGGTGCTGCTGATCGCCGGCTCCGGCAACGACCCGGAGAAGTTCGCGGCGGGCACGTTCACCAGCGCGGTCTACGACCCGCAGAACGGCACGTACAAGCAGATCCCCACGCCCAAGGACATGTTCTGCGCCGGGCACGTCCAGCTCGACGACGGGCGGGTGCTCGTAATGAGCGGCAACAAGGGCTATCCGTCGGCCGACGGCACGATCGGCTACCAGGGCTACAAGGACTCGTACGTCTTCGACCCGGTCACGGAGACGTACAGCAAGACGAACGACATGAACGACGGCCACTGGTACCCGTCGGCCACGATCCTCGGCAACGGTGACGTGATCTCCTTCGGCGGGCTGAAGGAGGACTCGACCGGTTCGGTGGCCGCCGAACTGTGGTCGGACGCCGAGCAGAAGTGGCTCGAACTGTGGAAGGTCAAGCAGACCTGGTCGTACTGGGGCCTGTACCCGTCGATGATCCTGATGCAGGACGGCCGCCTCTTCTACTCGGGCAGCCATGTCTTCGGCAACAACATCCCCGGCACCGGGTCGGCGATCTACGACTACGACGCCAACACCATCACCCAGGTCCCCGGGCTCCAGAAGAAGGACGAGCGCGACCAGTCCGCGAGCGTGCTGCTGCCCCCGGCCCAGGACCAGAAGGTCCTCACCATCGGCGGCGGCAACATCGACTCCAACCCGGACGCGAACCGCCTCACCGACGTCATCGACCTCAAGCAGCCCAACCCGTCCTACGTGGCCGGCCCGCCGCTCCCGCAGGGCCAGGTCGACCTCGGCGCCGGCAAGGTCCCGCAGACCGGCGGCCAGGGCAAGATGTACCCCTCCGTCGTGCTGCTGCCCGACGGCAAGGTCCTGGAGACGGGCGGCGCGCTGCACAACCGGGCCAACCCGGTCTACGAGACGTCGCTCTACGACCCGGCGACCAACACCTTCGACCCGGTGGCGCCCGACCCGGAGGAGCGCGGCTACCACTCCTCCGCCTTCCTCCTGCCCGACGGCCGCGTCATGACCACCGGCGACAACCCGGGCAACGGCTCCTGGAACCACGACGTGTCGGTCTACACCCCGCCCTATCTCCTCAAGGGCGAGCGCCCGAAGATCACATCGCTCATCGACACCGAGTGGAGCTACGGCGACACCCAGCGGATCACCGTCGACCGGCCCATCGCCAAGGCGGAGTTGATCCGCCCGGCCGCCGTCACCCACTCCTCCGACCCCAACCAGCGCTTCGTCGACCTGCCGCTGTCGGTGGACGGCAACAACGTCGACCTGAACGTGACGAGCAACCCCAATCTGGCCCCGCCCGGCTGGTACATGCTCTTCGCGGTCGACGCCAACGGGGTCCCGTCGGTGGCGAAGTGGGTGCACCTCCAGGGCCCGCAGGCCCTCAGCGCCACGGACGCCTCACCGCACGTCCACAACTTCGCCGACGACCTCAAGGGCAAGGTCACCGGCCCCGGCAAGAAGCGCACGTCCCAGAAGGTCAGCCCGACCGTCTCCGGCTGCGACCGGCACTACGGCTCCGCCAACGTCTGCGTGCCGACGGACTTCCCGCCGGGCGTGAAGGCGACGACGAAGTCCCGCTGCGACTGGCTGAAGACGAACGACTACGGCCGTCTGAAGGTCAACGGCAAGGACGATCCGCTGCGGCTGGACCGCAACAAGGACGGGGTCGCCTGCGGCAAGGGTGATGTGAGCAGGCGTTAGCCTCAGCTCGCGTAGTCGGCGAGGGCGCGCTCCACGATGGCCACCAGCTGCTCGTGGTGCGCGCCCTTCCAGTACGCCCGCCCGCACTCGGTGCACTGCGCGAAGACGTCGTACGTCCGCTGCGTCCCGCCCTCCAGCTGGTCGGCCACCTCCTCCTTGCTGGCCTCCTTGAGCAGCCCGTTGCAGGCCGTGCAGCGCGTCCAGGGACGCAGCTCGGGACGGAACCGGTCCAGGACGTCACGGAGCTGCTCGTCGGGCCGGGTGCTGTAGACGAACGCGCCGGCCCACAGCTCACGCCGGCGCAGCAGCCCCCGGTCCCGGCTCAGCATCACCCGCTGCTCGGCGGCCGAGCGGGCGGCGAGCGCCGGGTCGCCGATGTCCGTCGACTCGTACGCCGTGTCCACGCCGAGCAGGCGCAGGCGGCGGGCGAGGGTGCCGAGGTGGACGTCGAGGAGGAAGCGCAGGGGAGCGCCGGGCACCCGCTGGGGGCGCTCGACGGGCCGTACGGCCACGGACTCGCCCGCCGCCGGGACGTGCGACACGGGCACCTCACGGCCGTCCACCACCAGCGCGCCGACCTCGGTCAGCGGGACGCCGAGGGACTCCACGACATGGCCGAGGGTCGAGACGCCGTCGGTGGTGACGGCACTCGCGCCCTCGCGTCGTCCGTTCGGCAGGAACAGGCTCAGTTCGGGGCCGAATTCGACGTGGATCTCGGGTCCGTTCACCTGGTCAGGATGTCACGGCCGAGGGCTCCCGCCTCAGGTGTTTTTCGCGGGGAGGCCGTGCTCGATCACGTCGAGCGCGCGGTCGAGGAGGTCGCGGAGGTCGTCCTTGAAGTCGTTCTCGGCCCAATACAGGGAGATCTCCGCGAGGCCGCCGATGAGGGACATCGTGTAGACCCGGGCTTCCAGGCTGTCCCGTTCCCGGCCGGTGCGCTCGGCGACGGCCTCGGAGAGCATCCGGCCGGTGACCGACATGCTCTCCAGCATGCGGGAGCGCAGCGCGGGGACCTGGACCATGAGGTGCGACCGCAGCCGGGTGGCCTCGGGCTCCTGCTCCAGTCCGATGCTGACGGCCAGCCTCATGACGTGGCGCAGCGACTCCATCCACGGCTCGTCCGCCGGCCGCTTGCGCAGTTCCTCCAGCAGGATCGGGTCGTACTCGTCCGTGAGGACGATGTCCTCCTTGGTGGGGAAGTAGCGGAAGACCGTGGACGGCGACACCTCGGCGCGCTCGGCGATCTGCTCGACCGTGGTGGCGTCGTAGCCCTGTTCCTCGATCAGGGCGTAGGTCGCGGTGCGGATCGCCATCCGGGTCTTGATCTTCTTCCGCTCACGAAGTCCCAGCTGGGGGCCGTCGCCGAGGGGGAGGGGGCGTGCGGGTGTCATGGGGGTCATTGTCGGGCATCGGCCTGCGCGTCAGCCATGTCCGGGGGCGTGTGCACCAGCAGGGCGACACCCATGCCGTGGACGTACGCGCTGTCCGCGGAGGCCGCCAGCTCCGCCGAGCCCGTCCGCTCGGCGACGAGGTGCGCCGCGACCACGGACTCCCGGGCGGTGTCGGCGGCCCGCGCGGGCAGCCCGGTGACGTCGAGCCGGTCCCGGAAGGTGCCGGGGAGCAGGTCGCCAAGCAGGGCGATGCCGATCGCGCCGCCGACCTGGCGGAGCGTCATCAGGAGCCCTCCGCCTCCCCCACTGCCTCAGGGGCGTGAGGGCACCCCCGGCCGGCGCGGTCGCGGGGCAGGGTGCCCAGGGCGTTGTTCATCGCCGGGATGAGCGCGAAGCCGAAGCCGAGACCGGTGAGGGAGAGTCACAGCGCGGTGAAGCCGTAGCCCGAGTCGACCGTCGTACGGCTGCCGAGGAGCCCGGCGAAGGCCAGCACCACCAGGCCCGCGCTCACCGTGGCCCGCGCACCGAAGCGGACGACGACCGGCGGGGCCGTCCGCGAGGCGACCAGGAGACCGCCCATCATCGGCAGCAGCCCGACGCCGGTGCCGAGGGCGTCGTGGCCGAGGACGGCCTGGAGGTAGGGCGGCAGCACGAACAGCAGGCCGGACAGCACGAACATCACCAGGGTCGCGGCGACGGTGTTGAACAGGAAGCCGCGGTGGGCGAGCAGCGTCATGTCGAGCATGGGCCGCTCGACGCGCCGTTCGCGCAGCACCAGGGCGGCGATCAGGACGACGGAGGCGCCGAGCATGCCGAGCACCAGCGCATCGCCCCAGCGGCGCGTGGGCGCCTCGATGATCGCGTAGACCAGCGCGCCGAGGCCGGTCGCGGTGAGCGCGGTGGAGACGGTGTCGACCTTGGGGGAGGCGGGGTCCTTGGTCTCCGGGAGCAGGAAGACGCAGGCGGCGATGCCGAGCGCGGCCATCGGGACGTTGACCAGGAAGAGCGCCGAGGCGGCGGCGATGATGCCGACGGCCTTCGTGCGCTCGTCGGGGGCGAACAGCGAGGGCAGGACGGAGAGGGCGAGCGGGGTCACCAGCGCCGCTCCGACGCCCATCACCGCCCGCGCGGCGATCACCGCGTCGACGTTCCCGGCCAGCGCGCCGACCAGCGAGCCGGCGAGGAAGATCCCGAGCCCGGTGATCAGCATCCGCTGCCGCCCGAAGCGGCTGCCGAGCAGTCCGGCGGGCAGCATCAGCGCGGCGAAGACGACGATGTACGCGTCCGCCATCCTCCCCCAGTGCTAAACGGCCCGAAATGAGAGTAGCTCTCAAAATATAGAGACTGTCAATCGATTCCGGCATGCAAAAAGGCCACGGCTGGGAGCCGTGGCCCTTCGGAGTGGTGTGCGGGCTACGCGTGCTGGTATGCCACCAGCGAGATCCCCACGTAGTGCACGACGAACGCGGCCAGCGTGAAGGAGTGGAACACCTCGTGGAAGCCGAACCAGCGCGGTGACGGGTTCGGCCGCTTGATGCCGTAGATCACGCCACCCGCGCTGTAGAGGACACCGCCCACGATCACCAGGACCAGCACCGCGATGCCGCCGGTGCGCATGAAGTCCGGCAGGAAGAAGACGGCCGCCCAGCCCATCGCGATGTAGCAGGGGGTGTAGAGCCAGCGCGGGGCGCCCACCCAGAAGACCCGGAAGATTATTCCGGCCAGCGCGGCCGCCCAGATGCCCCACAGCAGCCACTGGCCCTTGCTGTCCGGCAGGAGCAGCATCGTCAGCGGGGTGTAGGTGCCCGCGATGATCAGGAAGATGTTGGCGTGATCCAGCCGGCGCAGGATGCCGTCCATGCGGGGGCTCCAGTTGCCCCGGTGGTACAGGGCGCTGACGCCGAACAGCAGGCAGGCCGTGAGGGCATAGATCCCGCAGGCGATACGGCCCCGGGTCGAGTCCGCGAGGGCGGTGAGCACCAGCCCCGCGACCAGGACGGCCGGGAACATGCCCAGGTGCAGCCAGCCGCGGAGCTTGGGCTTGATCGGCTCGGTGATGTGCTGGGTGACCTGCTGCTTGATCTGGTGTGGCAGGGAGGGCGCGGCGGGACCGCGGCCGGCGGCCGGCGAGTCCGTGGGCGCGTCGGGGGCAGGCGCAGTCATGCGGGAAATCGTACCTACGGAGTCGTAAGTCGTGTATCAGCGCGGTCATATGGGCGCCTGGAAGTGGCCATCGTCTCACGGGGTACTCGGTGGGGGCGCACCCGGGGTGAATCCGTGGTGACGCATCGAAAACATCGGCATGAGTGGCGATGCTCACGCCGCTCACCTGTGACGCCCTCTGGACATATGCGCAGACGCGTCGGATGATCAAATGAGTGCGGTCGGCACCGGATGAGCGCGGAAGATCAGTCCGCGAAGCATCCGGGTCGCGGCCCCCACGGGGCATACAAGGGCATATTAAGGACAAAAATCCCTCACTTAGGAGCAACCGTGGCGCGCGACATCGCGGCTCCCCCCGTCGTCCCCACCAACCACCGCGAACTGGTCTCGTGGGTGAACGAGATCGCCGAACTGACGCAGCCGGACAGCGTGGTCTGGTGTGACGGATCCGAGGCCGAGTACGAGCGTCTGTGCGAGGAGCTCGTCGCGAAGGGCACCTTCAAGAAGCTCGACCCGATCAAGCGCCCCAACTCGTACTACGCCGCCTCCGACCCGACCGACGTCGCGCGCGTCGAGGACCGGACCTTCATCTGCTCCGAGAAGGAGGAGGACGCGGGCCCGACGAACCACTGGATGGACCCCGCCGAGATGCGCGAGGTCTTCTCCGGCGAGAAGGGCGTCTTCCGCGGCTCGATGCGCGGCCGGACCATGTACGTCGTGCCGTTCTGCATGGGCCCGCTCGGCTCGAAACTCTCCGCCATCGGCGTGGAGATCACCGACTCGGCGTACGTCGCCGTCTCCATGCGCACGATGACCCGGATGGGCCAGGCCGTCCTCGACGAGCTCGGTGAGGACGGCTTCTTCGTGAAGGCCGTGCACTCCGTCGGCGCCCCGCTGGAGGAGGGCCAGGAGGACGTCCCCTGGCCCTGCAACCCGACCAAGTACATCTCCCACTTCCCGGAGAGCCGCGAGATCTGGTCCTACGGCTCCGGCTACGGCGGCAACGCCCTGCTCGGCAAGAAGTGCTACGCCCTGCGCATCGCCTCCGTCATGGCCCGCGACGAGGGCTGGCTCGCCGAGCACATGCTGATCCTCAAACTCACCCCGCCGCAGGGCGAGTCCAAGTACGTCGCCGCCGCCTTCCCGTCGGCCTGCGGCAAGACCAACCTCGCCATGCTGGAGCCCACGATCTCCGGCTGGACGGTCGAGACGATCGGCGACGACATCGCCTGGATGCGCTTCGGCGAGGACGGCCGCCTGTACGCCATCAACCCCGAGGCCGGCTTCTTCGGCGTCGCGCCCGGCACCGGTGAGCACACCAACGCCAACGCGATGAAGACCCTGTGGGGCAACTCCGTCTTCACCAACGTGGCGCTGACGGACGACAACGACATCTGGTGGGAGGGCATGACGGAGGAGACCCCGGCCCACCTCACCGACTGGAAGGGCAACGACTGGACGCCGGACTCCGAGACCCCGGCCGCCCACCCCAACGCCCGCTTCACCGTGCCCGCCTCCCAGTGCCCGATCATCGCGCCGGAGTGGGAGGACCCCAAGGGCGTGCCGATCTCGGCGATCCTCTTCGGTGGCCGCCGCGCCACCGCCGTACCGCTGGTGACGGAGTCCTTCGACTGGAACCACGGCGTCTTCCTCGGCGCCAACGTGGCCAGCGAGAAGACCGCCGCCGCCGAGGGCAAGGTCGGCGAACTGCGCCGCGACCCCTTCGCCATGCTCCCCTTCTGCGGCTACAACATGGGCGACTACATGGCCCACTGGGTCGACGTGGCCAAGGGCAAGGACCAGTCCAAGCTGCCGAAGATCTACTACGTCAACTGGTTCCGCAAGAACGACGAGGGCAAGTTCGTCTGGCCCGGCTTCGGCGAGAACAGCCGCGTCCTGAAGTGGATCGTCGAGCGCCTGGAGGGCAAGGCGGAGGGCGTCGAGACCCCCATCGGCATCCTGCCGACCAAGGAGGCCCTGGACGCCGACGGCCTCGAACTGTCGGACTCCGACCTGGACTTCCTCCTCACCGTCGACAAGGAGGTCTGGCGCGAGGAGGCCGCGCTGATCCCCGAGCACCTGAACACCTTCGGCGACCACACGCCGAAGGAGCTGTGGGACGAGTACCACGCCCTGGTGCAGCGGCTGGGCTGAGTCCCGCCCGACACAGGCTCCGCGGCCGGTCCGGATGTGCCCTGACCAGTGATCGTCACGGCCGGCCGCGGTGTGGAGCGGCGAAGCCGCGTACAACGGCGTGCGTGGCTCTGGGCCTGTCGCCGTGATCCCCGTCCGCCCCGACGGGACGACCACGGCGACAGGCCTTCGCCTGTGCGCGCCCAGCAACCCGGTGAGTTCGCGCAGCCGCGCGGCGGCCGTCACCGACAGCTCGACGTCCGCCAGGCAGCCGCGTGGGCGCGACCAGTCACATGGAAGCCGCAGCCGCCGTACGCGAAACTCCTACGGCGATGAACGGCCCAAGCCAACGCAGTGCTGTGGCACCCGGTCCGCGCGTCGCTGCGGGTGCACGCGGACCGGGGCCGTTCTGGGGGTGTCAGCCGACGCCGGTCAGTTCCTGCGGCTCGGCCAGCGCAGCGCTGTGCGCATCCATGCGCTCGGCGGCGAGGATCGCGGCGGCGGTGTCCGCCCGGGACGCCGCGACGACCAGGGCCCGCCCGGCCAGGGTGTGCGCCCGGCGATGCAGCGCCGGGGGCTTCGGCTCGCCGCCGGAGGCCACGGCGCGGGCCGGCGTACGCGCTCCCCGCAGCCTGGCCACCTGCCCGGCGAGCCGTTCGGCGGCCGAGTCGAGGTCGGCGGACGGCTCCAGCGCGCGCAGCTCGTCCGTGACGGCGAGCAGCGCCGCGAGGTGACCCGCGAGCTGGATGTCCAGCTCCTCCTCGCGCGAGCGATGGGGGAAGTCGGAGTGGGTGCCGGCCATCGTGCTGTGGACCGACTTGGTGCGGATCGGTTCGTACATGGGGATGGCCTCCTGTGCTCTGACAGGAAGCCATCCTAGCTTAGATTTCGTCTAAAGTTGAGCCGTTCGCAATAGAGGACCGCTTGTACACACAGCGTGAGGGTCAGGGCTGGCTGTAACCGTCGAGGAACCGCCCGATCCGCCCCACCGCGTCCCGCAGATCCGTGGCCGTCGGGAGCGTCACCACGCGGAAGTGGTCCGACTCGGGCCAGTTGAAGCCGGAGCCCTGGACGACCATGATCTTCTCGCGTCGCAGCAGGTCCAGGACCATCTGCCGGTCGTCCTTGATCTTGAAGACCTTGGGGTCGAGGCGCGGGAAGAGATACAGCGCCCCCTTCGGCCGTACGCACGTCACGCCGGGAATCTGCGTCAGCAGCTCGTACGCGACATCCATCTGCTCCTTCAGCCGCCCCCCGGGCAGCACCAGGTCGTTGATGGACTGCCGCCCGCTGAGGGCGGCCACGACTCCGTGCTGACCGGGCATGTTCGCGCACAGCCGCATGTTCGCGAGGATGGTGAGGCCCTCGATGTAGGAGTCGGCGTGGGCGCGGGGGCCCGAGATCGACATCCATCCCACCCGGTACCCGGCGACCCGGTAGGCCTTGGACATGCCGTTGAAGGTGAGGGTGAGCAGGTCGGGCGCGACGGCGGCGGTCGGGGTGTGCGTGGCGCCGTCGTAGAGGATCTTGTCGTAGATCTCGTCCGAGCAGACCAGCAGATTGTGCCGCCGGGCGATGTCGGTGAGCCCGCGGAGCATGGCCTCGTCGTACACGGCCCCCGTCGGATTGTTGGGGTTGATGATGACGATGGCCTTGGTGCGATCGGTGACCTTGCGCTCGATGTCGGCGAGGTCGGGCATCCAGTCGGCCTGCTCGTCGCACCGGTAGTGCACGGCGGTGCCGCCGGACAGGGACACGGCGGCGGTCCACAGGGGGTAGTCGGGCGCGGGTACGAGGACCTCGTCCCCGTCGTCCAGCAGTCCCTGCATCGCCATGACGATCAGCTCGGAGACGCCGTTGCCGATGAAGACGTGCTCGACGTCGGTCTCGATGCCGAGGGTCTGGTTGTGCATGACGACGGCCCGGCGCGCGGCGAGCAGCCCCTTCGCGTCGCCGTACCCATGGGCCGACGACACATTGCGGAGGATGTCCTCCAGGATCTCGGGCGGGCACTCGAAGCCGAACGCGGCCGGATTTCCGGTGTTCAGCTTGAGGATCCGATGCCCCGCCGACTCGAGCCGCATCGCCTCCTCGAGCACCGGGCCCCGGATCTCGTAACAGACGTTGGCGAGCTTGGTCGACTGGATCACCTGCATGTCAAGGAGCTTAGGGCCCGGTAACGCACCTTGGGCCGTGTTTTCCGCCACGTGAGACGCGGGGGTTTGGGGTGATATCGCCGACGGCTGCCCCAGGAGCCTCTCCCGTCCCTACAATGCGCGCTCATGTCCAGGCCGCCTGAGCAGGAAAACGGCACTTACGGCGCAGACGGTGCGAACGGGGTGCGGGGTGTAAACGACGTCCACGGCGGAAACCGGCCGACCGGCGGGGCCGGCCTGCCGCCGAACGTGTACCACCCGCAGCCGACGGCGCCCCCTGCGTACGAGGGGTACGCGGACCCGGCGAGCGCGCACGGCTGGCAGAACGCGTACGACGAGACGGTGCAGCTGCCGCCGGTGGCGGACGCGGGCCCTGGGGCGGCCGACGGGGCGGCCTACGGCGGGGGTGGCGGGGCGAGCGCGACTGACGGCTACGGCTACGGCGCGGGCTCGGCTGGCGGCTACGACTACAGCTACAGCTACGGCGCGGACGACGACTACGGCTTCGGTGAGGAACGCGGTCGGCGGGCCGGCGGTGCCGGCCGGGGTTCGCGGCGCAAGCCCACCGCTTGGCGCCGAGGTCGTGTGGCGATGGTGGCCGGGGCGGTGGGGGCGGTGTCGGTGGCGGCGCTGATAGCCGGCTTCTCCCTCTCCGGCTCGTCGTCGGCGGGTGACCCGCAGAGCGAGCAGGACCGCACGAGCTCGACGGCGGAGGACTCGGCGACCGACTTCCCGGGAGGCGGCCCGGCCACGTCCCGCTCGCCGGAGCCGTCCCGCACGGAGACTCCGGACGCCACGGGGAGCCCCTCCGCGTCCGCCACCCCCACGGAGGGCGGCGCGGACGACAGACCCACGTCGACCCCCTCCACCACGAGCGCGGCCCCCTCCGTCACGAGCGTGGCCCCCTCCACCGCGAACGCGACCCCTTCGGCACCGACCACCACGGCGAGCGCGACGGCACCGGGCGGCGACGGCGACGACAAGCCGGGGCGAGGGCAGGGGAACACAAAGGGCCCCAGGTAGCCGGAGCCTGAATGCCCGAGGTGGTCGGAGCCTGAATGCCCGGCTGTGGTGATCTCATCGCCCTCTCGTGAACGTCCTGCGCCGCCACCCCGGCATCTCGATTCCCCGTGATAGGGAAACCCCTACGGCCCGAACTCGCCGGTAAGCAAGTCCTTGTCCCCACCCCCCTCTTGCGTGACAATGCGCATGACAAAAGTGCGGGTGACCGGAGATTCTTCGGTCACCTTCTTCGTATGAGGGGACCCCCACATGAGAAAACCTCTCGGCGCCGCCCTCCTCGCCCTGGCGATAGCCGGGGCCGGCGCCGCACCCGCGGTCGCGGCTCCTGTGGACACGGCCGGCTCGTTCGGCAAGAGCGTGGACGCGGACACGGCCCTGTCCACCGTCAGGGACGCCGTCACGTCCACCACAGAGAGCCTCAATCGCGCCCTGAACCCCTCGGTTCAGGCCGTGAACTTCGCGGGTACCGTCTCGCTCAGCAACTGCTCCGGCTCCGTCGTCCGCTTCCCGGACTCGGAGGACAACGACCCGGCGCTGGTGATGTCCAACGGCCACTGTCTGGAGACCGGCATGCCGGGGCCCGGTGAGGTCGTCGTCGACCGTGCCTCCAGCCGGACCTTCGGGCTCCTCAACGCGTCCGGTTCCCGGATCGGCACGCTGCGCGCCAACAAGATCGCCTACGGGACGATGACCGACACGGACGTGGCGATCTATCAGCTCACCACGACCTACGCCGAGATCAAGAGCAGGTACGGCATCAGCGCCCTCACCATGGCCGACACCCACCCGGCCGCCGGCACCGCCATCACCGTCGCCTCCGGCTACTGGAAGCGGCTGTACAACTGCAACATCGACGGGTTCGCGTACCGCCTCAAGGAAGGCGACTGGACCTTCAAGGACTCCGTCCGCTACACCTCCGCCTGCAACACCATCGGCGGCACCTCCGGCTCCCCCGTCATCGACCAGGCCACGAACCAGGTCGTCGCCGTCAACAACACCGGCAACGAGGACGGCCAGCGCTGCACGGTCAACAACCCGTGCGAGGTCGACGAGAGCGGCAACGTCACCGTCCGCCAGGGCATCAACTACGCCCAGCAGACCTACCAGATCCCCGCCTGCTTCGGCGTCGACAGCAAGCTCGACCTGAGCGCGAGCGGCTGCGTGCTGCCCAAGCCGTAACCGGCTAGGGGGTTCTGCGGATCGCCCGTCCCGCCAGCACGTCCGTCCGGTGGCCGTCCTCGATCACGAAACGGCCGTCGATCAGGACGTGCGGGATGCCCGTCGGTAGCGTGCGCGGCTCCTCGAACGTGGAGCCCGCCGCTACCGTCTCGGGGTCGAACAGCACCAGGTCCGCCCGATGGCCCTCACGGACCAGCCCCCGGTCAGGCAGCCGCAGCCGCGCCGCCGGGCGCGAGGTCAGATGGGCCACGCACTCCTCCAGGGACAGCACTCCCAACTCCCGCACGTACCGGCCGAGGTAGTGCGGAAACGTGCCGTACGCCCTCGGGTGCGGCTTCTCGCCCCGCAGGATGCCGTCCGAACCGCCCGTGTGGACGCGGTGCCGCATGATCGCCTGCACGTTCTCCTCGTGGCCGACGTGCTGGAGGATCGTCGAACCGAGCCGGTCCCGCAGGAGCAGGCGCCGAGCGGTCACCCAAGGGGCCTCGCCGCGTGCGTCCGCCGACTGCTGGACCGTACGGCCCACGAAATCCGCCAGAGAAGCGTCGCTCACGCCCGAGATCTCGATCGTGTCCCACTCGACCGGCACGCCGTGGCAGCCGTCCGCGCCGATGACCTCCATGTGGTGGCGGATGCGTTCGGCCGTCCCGTCGTCCGACAGCCGGGCCAGGACCGCCTCGGGGCCGCCCTCGCTCGCCCAACTCGGCAGCAGGGCCACGAGAGTGGTGCAGCCGGGGATGTAGGGATAGGTGTCGAGGGTGATGTCGGCACCCGACTCCAGCGCCTTGTCCAGGAGTGCCAGCAGCTCCGGTGCCCTGCCCTTGTTCACGCCGAAGTTCATGGTGGCGTGGGCCAGGTGGAGGGGGCAGCCCGCCTCCCTCGTCAGGGCCACCATCTCCTCGTACGCCTCCAGGGCCCCGGCCCCGTACGAGCGGTGGTGCGGGCAGTAGTAGCCGCCGTACGACGCCACCACCCGGCACAGCTCCGTCAGTTCCGCGTCCTCGGCGTACATGCCGGGCGTGTACGTCAGCCCGGACGACATGCCGACCGCGCCCTGCGCCATGCCCTCCGCGACCAACCGCCGCATCCGCTCCAGCTCGTCCGGCGTCGCCGCCCGGTCCTCCCAGCCGACGACGAGCGCGCGGACCGTCCCCTGCGGGATGAGGTAGGCCGCGTTCACGGCGATGCCCCGGCCTTCGAAACCGGCGTCGAGGCGGTCCAGGTACTCGCCCACCGTGCGCCAGTCGAAGTCGATGTCGTCACCGGAGCCGTTCCAGCCGGTGATCGCGCGGCGGACCTCCGCCAGGGTGCGGTCGTCGACGGGGGCGTACGACAGGCCGTCCTGGCCGATGACCTCCAGCGTCACGCCCTGCGCCGCCTTCGCGCTGTGGTCGGGGTCGCGCAGCAGCGCCAGGTCGCTGTGGGCGTGCATGTCGATGAAGCCGGGGGCCAGGACGAGGCCCTCCGCGTCCAGCTCCCGGCGCGCCTTGGGGCGTTGGCAGCCCGCCGCGGCGGCCTCCTTGACGATCGACACGATCCTGCCGCCAGCCACGACGACATCGGCGCGGTACGAGGGCTCACCGCTGCCGTCCACGACCTCCGCGTCCCGAATGACCAGGTCCTCCACGGCCGTACCTCCTAGAAGAACGTGCGGATGTAGTCGACGACCGTCCCGTCCGCCTCCGCGACCGGAATCAGCTGCCACTTGTCGAACGACGTGCACGGGTGGGACAGGCCCATGCCGAGCCAGTCCCCGACCTCCAGGTCCGCCTCCTCCGTCGTACGCAGCCAGGCGTGCTGGTCCGACAGGGCGGTCACCGAGATGCCGGTCGCCGGGCGTTCCGCACCGCCCTCCCGGCGGACCACCTGGGCGAACGGCAGGTCGAGGTCGTACGCCGCGTCCCGCTTGCCCGCGTTGACGAAGGCCTGGTCGGGGCAGGGCCGGGAGACCACCTGGGCCCAGAGGCGGAAGGCGGGTTCGAGGGCGCCCTCCTGCGGGACCCGGTTGAAGGGGGTCAGCTTGCGGTAGTGGCCGTCGTCGTGCGAGACGTACGCCCCCGAGCGCAGCAACTTCAGCACCGGCAGGGAGAGTTCGGGGATCTCGGCGAACACGTCCGCCACCGCGTCGAACCACGCGCTGCCGCCCGCGCTGACGACGATCTCCTCCAGCCCCGCGAAACGCCCCGCCTTGTCGAGGTCGACGGCGAGCGAGACCAGTCGGCGCAGCCATGCGTGCACCCGCTCGGAGTCGGCCTGCGGGACCTCGCCCTCGTACCCCGCGACCCCGACGAGCCGCAGCGTCGGCACGGCCGCCACCGCGTCCGCGACCGCCGCGCACTCCGCCTCCGTACGAACGCCGGTGCGGGCGCCTTCGCCGGCCGCCAGCTCGATCACGACGTCCAGCGGACGGACGGCCCCGGCGCTCCGCAGGGCCGCGTCCATGAGCTCCACGCCGCGCACGGAGTCGACGTAGCAGAGGAGACGGAAGGCGGGGTCGGCGGCCAGCTCGCCGGCGATCCAGCGCAGGGCAGCCGGATCCACCAGCTCGTTGGCGAGGAAGACCCGCTGGATGCCGTACGCGCGCGCCACCCGCACCTGGTGCGGGACCGCGAGCGTGATGCCCCAGGCGCCGTGTTCGATCTGCCGCCAGAACAGCTGGGGTGCCATGGAGGTCTTGCCGTGCGGGGCGAAGGCGAGGCCGTGCCGGACGGCGTAGGCCTCCATGAGGTCGAGGTTGTGCTCCAGGCGCTCGGCGGAGAGGGCCAGGACCGGGGTGGCGAAGCCGTCGGTGAAGAGGTTGCGGCGCTGGGCGGCCAGCTCGGCCACGGTCAGGCCGTCGGCGTCCGGGGGGAGGCCCTTGAAGCGGTGGTCGACACGTTCCTCGGCCAGGCGGGCGAGCGCCTCGTTGCTCATGGAACCTCCCTGATCTCGGTCGTTGCATGTCATGCAACGTCCATTGCGTATATCGCTTACGGCTGTCTAACATCTCGGCCAATCGCGGGTCAACGGAGCCGCGTTCCGCGAAACCGCCGAGGAGTTACGACGATCGTGACCATCACCGGACCCCGCAATGCCCCCGACGTCGTGGACGTCGTCGCGCTCGGCGAGTCCATGGTCACGTTCCTGCCGTCGCGACCGGGGCGCCTCGCCGATGTGCCGTCGTTCGAGCGGGGGATCGGGGGCGCGGAGTCCAATGTCGTGTGCGGGCTCGCCGCCGCGGGGCACGCGGTGCGGTGGGTGAGCCGGGTCGGGGCGGACGGGTTCGGGGATCACCTGGTCGGGGCGATCGGTTCCTGCGGCGTCGACGTGGCTTCCGTACGGCGGGATCCGGCGCGGCCGACGGGGGTGTACTTCCGCACGGCCGGCGACCGGGGGACGGACGCGCACGAGGTCGCCTACTACCGGGCGGGGTCGGCGGCGTCGGCGATGTCGGTGGCGAACGTGGACCTGACGGTGGTGCGGGCGGGGCGGGTGCTGCATCTGTCGGGGATCACGGCCGCCCTGTCACCGGAATGCCGGGGGCTGATGCGGGAGCTCGTCGCGCGCCGGCCGGGCGGTCCGCTCGTCTCCTTCGACGTCAACCACCGGCCCGGTCTGTGGCGGGACACCGACGGCCCGCAAGTGCTGCTGGAACTGGCGCGCCACTGCGACCTGGTCTTCGTGGGCACCGACGAGGCCGAGGCGGCCTGGGGGGTCACCGGGGGGCCGGAGGCGGTCCGTGCGTGGTTGCCGGAGCCGAGGGTGCTGGTGGTGAAGGACGGCGCGAAGGGAGCGACGGTCTACCAGCGGGGGAAGGGCGAGCCGTGTCGTCCGGCTGCGGGTGGTGGTGGGCCGGTCGCTCTCCCTGGGCCGGCGTCGCCGTCCGTCACCTTCGTGCCGGCGCCGAGCGTGACCGTCGTGGCCTCGACGGGCGCCGGTGACGCCTTCGCCGCCGGCTTCCTCTCCGCCACCCTCCGCGGGCTCCCCGCCCGCGACCGCCTCCGTCACGCCCACCTCTTCGCCGCCGCCACCCTCACCGCCCCCGGCGACCTCGCCCCGCCCCCCGCCCGCGGCCACGCCGACCGTCTGGCCGCCCTCGACGAGGCCGCGTGGGGGAGACTTCGACTCGGCCCCGGCTGGACGCAGGCCGCAGGAAGGGCCGACGAGGAGGTACGTACGCCATGAGCCAGACCGTCGACCGGGCGCTCAGCATCCTGCCGCTGCTCGCCGAGGGGCCCGCCGACCTCGGGCAGGTCGCCGACCGCCTCGGCGTCCACAAGTCCACGGCCCTGCGCCTCCTGCGCACCCTGCACGAGCACGGCATGGTCTACCGCCAGTCCGACCAGCGCTACCGCCTCGGCGCCCGCCTCATCGCCCTCGCCCAGGAGGCGATGGAGAACCTCGACATCCGCGAGATCGCCCACCCCCACCTCGTACGCCTCAACGAACAGTGCGGGCACACCGTGCACCTCGCCGTGTACGAGGAGGACGAGGTGCTGTACATCGACAAGGTGGAGAGCCGGTACCCGGTGCGGATGTACTCGCGGATCGGCAAGCCGGTCGCCATCACCGTCGCCGCCGTCGCGAAGCTGCTGCTCGCCGATCTGCCCGAGCACGAGCGCCGCGCGCTGGCGGACAAGCTCGACTATCCCCTGTACACGGCCCGTTCCACCCCCAACGCCCCGGCCTTCCTGCGGGAGTTGGAGAAGGTGCGCGAACAGGGCTGGGCCACCGACCTCGGTGGCCACGAGGAGTCCATCAACTGCGTCGCCGCGCCGATCCGCGGTGCCGACGGGCGGGTCGTCGCCGCGATGTCGGTCTCCGCGCCGAACGTCGTCGTCACCGCCGACGAACTCCTCAGTCTGCTCCCGCTGGTGCGCCGCACCGCCGACGACATCAGCGGCGAGTACTCCGGCAGAACCTCAGCGAAAGGCACCGTATGACCGAGAAGATCGCGCTCACCCCGAAGACCCACACGGCCCCTCCGGCGAAGTTCTCCCACGGTGTGAAGAAGGGGAACATCCTCCAGGTCGCGGGGCAGGTCGGCTTCCTCCCCGCGGTCGAGGGGCAGCCCCCGACGCCCGCCGGACCGACCCTGCGTGAGCAGACCCTCCAGACCCTCGCCAACGTCAAGGCGATCCTTGAGGAGGGCGGCGCCTCCTGGGAGGACGTCATGATGATCCGCGTCTATCTGACCGACGTCGCCCACTTCGCCGAGATGAACGAGATCTACAACGCCTACTTCGAGGCGCAGGGCCTGACCCAGCCGCCCGCCGCACGGACGACGGTCTACGTCGGTCTGCCCGCGGGCCTCCTCATCGAGATCGACGCGCTCGCCGTACTGGGCTGATCTCCTCTCGACTCCCGCACACCGTCAACGGTTCGGCGCCCGCCGGGGCGCCGTGCCGCGATCCCCCCTGCCCGAAAGCTCGATGTACTTACCCAGAGGACCCCCGATGCCCCATCCGCTCGCCGCGGCCGCCGCCCCCGAGACCCCACCCCACACCGGCGGCCTGCTCCTCCTGATCGACGGTACGGCCGGACTGCTGACCGTCGCCGCCATCGGCATCGCACTGCTCCTGTTCCTGATCATCAAGGCCCGCCTCCAGCCCTTCGTGGCCCTCCTCGCGGTCTCCACAGCCGTCGGCCTGATGGCCGGCCTCTCGGTCACCGAGCTCTTCGGCACGGTCCAGCGAAGCGACGCCGTGTCGACCATCGAGTCCGGCATGGGCGGCATCCTCGGTCATGTCGCGATCATCATCGGCCTGGGCACCATGCTCGGCGCGATCCTCGAAGTCAGCGGCGGGGCGGAGGTGCTGGCGTCGCGGCTGCTGAACCTCTTCGGCGAGCGGCGCGCCCCGCTCGCCATGGGCCTGACCGGCCTGATCTTCGGCATACCGGTCTTCTTCGACGTCGGCATCTTCGTCCTCGCGCCGATCGTGTACGCCGCCGCCAAGCGCTCGGGGAAGTCCATCCTCCTGTACTGCCTGCCCCTGCTCGCGGGCCTGTCGATGACCCATGCCTTCCTGCCCCCGCACCCGGGCCCGGTGGCGGCGGCCGGCCTGCTCCACGTGGACCTGGGCTGGGTCATCCTCATGGGCGTCGTCTGCGGCATCCCGGCGGTGCTGGCCGCGTGGGCGTTCTCGGCGTGGATCGGCCGCCGTGTCTTCGTGGCGGTCCCGCAGGACATGGTCGAGGCGGCGGCCGAGGCGAAGCTGGCCGTGGCCGAGGAGCAGCGCGGCGCCGGGGTCGAACCCCAGGAGAAGCCCGTTCCCCTCGGCACGGTCCTCGGCATCATCGGTACGCCGCTGGTGCTGATCCTCGCCGCCACCTTCTCCTCGATCGCCCTGGACCCCTCCACCACCCGCTCGGTGATCGAGTTCTTCGGCCACCCGTTCGTCGCCCTGACGATCGCCCTGCTCCTGGCGTACTACCTGCTGGGCATCCGGCGAGGCTGGTCCCGCAAGTCCCTGGAGACGGTGTCGACTTCCTCGCTCAAGCCCGTCGGCAACATCCTCCTGGTCGTCGGCGCGGGCGGTGTCTTCGGTGCCGTCCTCAAGGCCAGCGGCGTCGCCCAGGCCCTCTCCGACACCTTCAACGACGTCGGCCTGCCCGTGATCGTCCTCTCCTACCTGATCTCCGTGGTCCTCCGCGTCGCCCAGGGCTCGGCGACGGTGGCCATCGTCACGACAGCCGGCATCGTCGCCCCGCTCCTCGCCGCGGGCGACCACTCCCAGGCGTTCATCGCCCTGGTCATCATGGCCATTTCGGCAGGCTCGATCTTCGCCTCGCACGTCAACGACGGAGGCTTCTGGATCGTCGCCAAGTACTTCGGGATCAGCGAGCGGGACACGTTGAAGACGTGGACCGTGCTGGAAAGCGTCCTGTCGGTGGCCGGGTTCGCGGTGGCCGCGGTGTTGAGCGTGATCGTGTAACGATGCGGGGGCTGGTTGTGCGGGACACAGGGTTGTCGACCATACTGCTCCGCTGTGGAGCAGCGCATAGGTTCAGGCAGCCGGCCCCTGGAGGGCGCCGGATTCGACCCGGCTTTCATCCCCGGGCTCACCTCGCCCGCGTCCGTCGCGCCGGAGGACGTGAAGAAGGAGGACGCGGCCGAGGAGGCCGTCTCCGAGGAGGCCGTCTCGGAGAAGGCAGTCTCCGAGAAGACGGTCCTGGAGGCCGCCAGCGACGAGACCTCCGACGAGGCCGAGACGGAGGCCGATGAGGAGGCGCCCGTCGACGGTCCCGTGTTCGAGGCCGCCGACCGGCGGGCCCGTATCGTCGCCGACCACAAGGGCGTACGGCTCTCCCTGGACGACCAGGAGTGCGAGTTCCGCTGGGACGAGATCGGCGCCGTCGAGACGGAGACCGCGAGGTTCGGGAAGCGTTACACCGTCACGGTGCACACTCCTGACCGCCGCTGGTACCCGATCGAGATCGAGGCGACGGCCAGGAGCCGCTTCAAGGAGTGGGACGAGCAGCTGGACGCGGTCCTCGACGCCTACTTCGAAGACGGCGCCGAAGAAGCGGACGCCGAAGCGGCGGACACCGAGGAAGCCGACGTCAAGTAACTACCGGCAGTACTGGGCTTCCTTGCCGATGGACCGGTACATGCAGTCGGCGTTCTCCAGCAACTGCAGAACGGCATCCCGGTTCCGGGACGTCTCCCGCTCGATCACCTCGTCGGGCGGGTAGAAGCCCCCGCCCGAACTGGACCTCGGGTACATCTCGAAGGTGTACCCGAAGATCTTCTGGCTGCCCCACAGCCAGTCGTCGATCGACCCGTCGGTGATGTACAGGTCGCTGGACTGCTCCGCCGTATAGCCGTTGCTCGCGGCCATCTTCTGCCCGACCGCGGCGAAGGCGTTGCGGTCGTCGGCGGTCATCCCGGTCGTGGTGTCGGAGTAGGTGTAGCCGAAGGGCCACAGCACCAGCTCGCTGTAGGTGTGGAAGTCGACCCCGGCCTTGATCTGCTGCACGCCGCCCACGACCCGGCTGCGCACGAAGTTCGCGACCACCTTGACCTCGGGCGCGGACTCCGCGGACGCACCCCGGTACGTGTCCGAGGACGGCGAACCCGACGAGCCGCCGCAGCAGCCCCACCGGTAGTTCCAGTTCCGGTTCAGGTCGGTCCCGACGTACGAGGAACCGGAGTTGGGCTGCCGGTTCTTGCGCCACGACCGGTAGGAGCCTGTGGCGATGTCGTACTCGCCGCCGTCCGGGTTGAGGTCGGGGATGATCCAGATCTCGCGGTTGTTCACCATGTTGGTGACCCGGGAGTCGCTGCCGTAGTCGGAGGTCAGCTCGCGCAGCAGATAGAGCGCCATCTCGACGGTGAGGTGCTCACGGGCGTGCTGGTGGTGGGTGAAGAGGACCTCCGGCTCGGACTCGTCGGTCGCCACGTTGTCGCTGATCTTGATGGCGACGATGTTCCGGCCCTGGTACGACTGGCCGATCACGCGCTGGCTCGCGATGGAGGAGTTGGCCGAGACGAGCGTATTGATCTCGCTCGTCATCTCCGCGTAGTTGTGGTAGCGCGAGTCGCCGGACGGGAAGTCGTGGATGCGGATGTCGTCCTCGCCGGCCGACCGGTCGGGGACCGCGCCGAGCCGGGTGACGTCGTAGCCGAGGGCTCGCAGCTTCTTGATCTGGTCCGCGCGGCCGGAGACGACGACACCGTGGCCGTGGACCTCGTCCACGGTCACCCCCGTCTGCTGAAGTGCCGTGCGGTCCTTGGCGGTCGAGTGCATATGGATCTCGTACTGCCGGACGTCGTCGGCCGAAGGGGCGGCCTTGGCCGCGCTGTCGGCGTTCGCGGACTCGTTCCCGGTGAGGGGTGCCGCGAGGGTGAGGGCGAGCAGGGCGGCGAGGGCGGCGGTTCGTCTGCCGCCGCGGGCGCCTGAGCCGCGTATGCGAAGTCGCATGAAGTCTCCTTGTGGGAGTGGGGGGTGGGGTTCAGTGCGACGTACTTGGTGCGGGTGCGGCGCTCATGGTGCGGCCATGGCATGAACCGGTCAAGGGTGGGGGGACGGTTGATGGCGTGAACCATTCGAAAATCAGCCGCGCAGTGTACGCGGGCGGCCTTCGTGCGGAGCGGTCGCCGGAGAAGTCCACCCGGGGGTGTGACCCCGGCGTGCGGGCCGGTGCGGGGCCGGGGGAGGGTGAGGGTCCGCGCAAGGGGGGAGCGGTGGGAGCGGCGGGAGTGGCGGGGAACGGCGCGCCCTCCGGCTCCCCGGCTCCTCGTCTCCTTTCGACAACACCCCAGAGGAACGGCTGATCATGGGCGGATCAGCGCCACGCCGGGATCATCAGCTGCCGGTCGAGACGACCAGCTTCGTCGACCGGCGCGGCGAACTCGCCGTGGGCCGCGAGCTGTTGGCCCGAGCACGGCTGGTCACGCTGACCGGGCCCGGCGGGGTCGGCAAGACCCGCCTCGCCGCACGTATCGCGGCCGGCGCGCGGCGCGCCTTCCCGGACGGTGTGCGGATGGTGCACCTCTCCGGCCTGGACGACCCGGCGCTCGTCCCGCTCGCCGCCGCCGACGCGCTCGACCTGCACGACCACTCCGCGCGGCCGCCGCTGCGGGCGCTGGTGGAACAGGTGCGGGACCGTCGGCTGCTCCTGCTGATCGACAACTGCGAACACCTGCTGCCGGCCTGCGCCGAACTCGCCGCGGCCCTGCTGCACGGCACGACCGGCGTACGGATCCTCGCCACCAGCCGCCACCGGCTGGGCCTCACCGAGGAACACCTCCTGGACGTACGGCCGCTGCCGGTCCCCGACCCGGACGGCGACCTCTCCGCTCCCGAGGGCTACCCGGCCCTGGCCCTGTTCGCGGACCGGGCCGCCGCCGTGGTCCCCGGCTTCCGGCTGACCGCCGCCAACCGCGCGTCCGTCGCCCGCCTCTGCCGTCGCCTCGACGGCCTCCCCCTCGCCATCGAACTCGCCGCCGTCCGCATGCGCGTCCTCGACGTCACCCAGCTCCTCGACCGCCTCGACGACCGCTACCGCCTCCTCAGCGGCGGGAGCCCCGCGGCCCTGCCCCGCCACCAGACCCTGCGGGCCGCAGTCGACTGGAGCCATGAACTGTGCACCGAGCGGGAGCAGTTGGTGTGGGCGCGGCTGTCGGTGCTGGCGGGGAGCTTTGATCTGGAGACGGCGGAGGCGGTGTGCGCGGACGGGGCTTCTTGGACTGCGGAGGCGGTGTGCGCGGGCGGGGCTTCTTGGACTGCGGAGGCTGTGTGCGCGGGCGGGGCTTCCTGGCCGACCGAGGTGAGAGGCGAGTCGGGCCTCTTGGCCGACCGAGTCGGGTGGTGGGTGGGCGAGGACGGGGGTCTGGGGGCGGAGCCCCCAGCGGGGTCCAGGGGCGGAGCCCCTGGCGGGGCCGAAGGGGCAGCGCCCCTGGAGGACGGGACGGGTAGGGGCGGCGGGGGCGAGAAAACCCGGGCGGCCACCACCCCTCGCCTCCACCCCGACGACGTCCTCGACGCCATCACCGGCCTCATCGACAAATCCGTACTGTCCCGCGAGGACGGCCCCGACGGCATCCGCTACCGCCTCCTCGACACCCTCCGCCACTACGGCCTGGACCGGCTGCGCCGGCAACCCGGCGAGGAGCCCGCGGCCCGCCGCCGCCAGCGGGACTGGATGCTGCGGCGCGCCGCCGCCTGCGAGCGGGCCTGGTTCGGGCCGGGCCAGCGCGAGATCGTCGCCCGCCTGCGCGCCGACCAGGACAACCTGCGCACCGCCCTCGACTTCAGCCTCACCGCCCCCGACGAACGCCTCGCCGGCCTGCGCCTCGCCGGCACCCTGTGGTTCTACTGGCACGCCTGCGGCGCCCCCCGCGAGGGCCGCTACTGGCTCGACCGCGCCCTGGCCGCCAACCCGGAGCCGACCCGGGAACGCGCCCGCGGCCTGTGGATCGCGGGACTCCTCGCAGCCGCCACCCATGACCTCACCGAAGGCCTCGCCCGCGCCCGCGACGCCCACGCCCTGGCCCGTGACCTCGGCGACGAGGCGGAGGCGGCCCATGCCGAGTACGTCATCGGCGTCATCACCCTGTTCCTGAACGACCTGCCGACCGCGCTGCGGCACTTCGAGGCCAGCGTCGCCCGCGGCCCCGTCCCCGGCCAGCACCTCAGCCTGCACGGCCTCGACCAGGTCGAACTCGCCTGCGCCCTGGGCTTCCTGGGCGAGGCCGAGCGCGCCGTAGAGGTCTGCGAGCGGGCGCGCCGGATGTGCGAACGGCACGGCGAGGAGTGGGTGCACTCGTACGTCCTGCGGATGCTCGCCCTCGCCCACACCGTGCAGCGCGACTGGCGCCGGGCAGAGCACCACGCCCGGCACGCCCTGCGTCTCAAACTCGCCGTCCACGACGTCACCGGCATCGCCCTCACCCTCGACCTGCTGGCCCGCATCGCCACGGAGACCGGCGACCACGAACGCGCGGCCGTCCTGCTCGGCGCCGCCGACCGCACCTGGGCCGGCATCGACCGCGACCGCTGGGGCTCGAAGGCCCTCAACTCGACCCGCCACGACAGCGAGACCAGCGCGCGTGAGGCCCTGCCCCGCCCCGACTACCAACGGGCGTACGAACGCGGCGCCGGACTCGGCCTCGCGGAGACCGTCGACTACGCCGTCCACGACGGCAGACAGCCCCAACGCCCCACCACCGCACGGAAGCCGAACGGCCGCCCCCGCCCCGCGCACCCCACGACGGGCGTCCGCCTCACCGCATCCGCGACCGGCGTGCGCCTCACCCGCCGCGAGAACGAGGTCGCCGAACTCGTCGCCCAGGGACTCGCCAACCAGCAGATCGCCGATCGCCTGGTCATCGCCCGCCGCACCGCCGAAGGCCACGTCGAACGCATCCTCGGCAAGCTCGGCTTCAGCAACCGCAGCCAGATCGCGGCCTGGGTCGCGGCCCAACGCTGAGGCCTCCGGCGGTGGGGCTCCCCCCACCCCGACAACCCGCCCAGACCCACCGCCCACCACCCACCGCCAAGGAGACCCACCCCCATGACCCCCCAACCCGCCCCACCCGACACCCCCTTCGACCACCGCATGACCGTCTTCGCCAGCGACGACGAGTTCCTCGCCACCGCCCTGCCCTTCCTCACCGAAGCCCTCGCCGCCCCCGGTGAACCCCCGCCCGTCGTCATCGCCGCGCCCGGCAACCTGGACCTCCTGCGGGACGCCCTCGGTGTCGACGCCAAGGACGTCGGTCTCGTTCCGCACACCGAGTGGTACACCGGCTCCGCGGCCAACGCGATCGCCCAGGGCGCCGGTTATCTCGCGGCGCACGGCGGTCCCGGCGGTCGTATCCATCTGCTCATGGAACCCGTCTGGGGCGGCCGGGCGGGCCGCTCGCCGCGGGAGACCGCCGAGTGGATCCGTTACGAGGCCCTCGCCAACCTCCTCTTCGCCCCGCTCGCGACGACGGCCCTGTGCGCCTACGACTCCCGCGTCGCGGGCCCCGCGATCGTCGCCGCCGCCCGCCGTGCCCACCCCGGCACCGGTGTGTACGAGGACCCCGTCCGTCTCGCCGCGGAACTCGACGCCGTACCGCTGCCCCCGCAGCCCGCCGACGCCGTGCGCCTTCCCGGCCCGGTCCCCGCCGCCGAGGCCGTGCGCGGCTGGGCGGCCGACCGGGGACTGCCGGCCGCGGACGCGGAGCTGTTCGCCATGGCCGTCACCGAGGCGGCCGCCGCCCTCGGCCCGCTCGACGGTGTGCGGCTGTGGGGCGAGGCCCCGGCCTGCGTGTGCGAACTGCGTGCCGCGCAGCGCCTCGACGACCCGCTGGCGGGCTTCGTACCGCCGCCGAGCACGGAACTGGAACCCGGGCAGGGGCTGTGGTTCGCGCGCCAGGTGTGCGCGTACGTCGACGTCCGCGACGACCGGGAGGGGGCGAGCGTACGACTTCAATACGAGTAGCGGAGTGCGGGCGGCGGGTTCCCGCGCAGGTGGGAAGCAGGTATGGAATCAGGTATTCCTCCCCGTGTTCCGTACTCCCGCACCCGCCACCCTGGACCCATGCTGCACCTCTACGGGGCGCGCTTCCCTGACCCCGGCCCTCAGTACGGTTCCTACCCCCAGCCGCCCATGGGGGCGGGCCATCTGAGCGTCGAGTACGACCCCCGCCCCTCCGCGGTCCGTGAGGCACGCGCGGAGGTCCGCCGGCAGCTGGAGGGATGGGGTCTCGCGGACCTGGACGACGTGGCGGACGTGGCCGAGCTGCTGGTGAGCGAGCTGGCCACGAACGCCCTGCTGCACTCGGCGAGCCGTTTCCGGCTCACCCTGTTCGCGGCGCACGGAATCCTGCGCTGCGAGGTCCAGGACGCCGGCCGGCGGGT
Source organism: Streptomyces curacoi (assembly GCF_001513975.1). GTDB lineage: Bacteria > Actinomycetota > Actinomycetes > Streptomycetales > Streptomycetaceae > Streptomyces > Streptomyces curacoi. The sequence continues at coordinate 154,192 of NZ_KQ947988.1, read as the reverse complement.
TCCGGCGGTGCTGGAGGCGGGCGCCTCGGAGAGCGGCCGAGGGATGTTCCTGGTGGATGCGCTTGCCCGGCGCTGGGGCTGCCACCAGGACGGGCCGGGCAAGACCGTGTGGTTCGAGCTCGGCACGTGCGGGTCCGACGACTGTGGTCGGCGACGGTCGTAGCGCCCGCGAGTTCCGGATGGCACCACGCCATCCCCTGGAACGACAGCCCGGGCCCCGGCGGCGCACCACCCAGCCGCCGGGGCCCGCTCCTCGGTCCGGCAAACCCCCGTGAGCACATTGGGTGGAGAACGCGCACGCCCTCTTGTCCCACCGGCGCCTTTGGGCTTTCTTGACCACCATGGCGGACACCACGGGAAACACAGCGGCACCACAGGCCGGCGAGGCGGACTCCCGGCCCCGCAAGTCCAGTTGGCGGTACATCGGCCCGGGCATCGTCGTCGCGGCGACCGGCGTCGGCGCGGGCGACCTGGTCGCCACCCTCATCGCGGGCAGCAACTTCGGCTACACCCTGCTCTGGGCGGCGATCATCGGCTGCCTGGTCAAGATCTCCCTCGCCGAGGCGGCGGGCCGCTGGCACCTGTCCACCGGCCGCACCCTCTTCGAAGGCTGGGCGAGCCTCGGCCGCTGGACCACGTACTTCTTCGTGGTCTACGCCGTGATCTGGGGCTTCGTCTACGGCGCGGCGGCGATGTCGTCGAGCGCGCTGCCCCTGCAGGCGCTGTTCCCGAACGTGATGGACCTCGAATGGTGGGGCGTGGCCTGCGGACTGGTCGGTCTCGTCTTCGTCTGGTTCAACAAGTACGCCGTCTTCGAGAAGGTCATGACGGTCCTGGTCGGCGTCATGTTCGTGGTGACGGTGTACCTGGCGATCCGCGTCACCCCGAACATCCCGGACGCCTTCGCCGGACTGCTGCCCGTCCTGCCCGACGAGAAGGACTCGATCCTCAACACCCTCGGCTTGATCGGCGGCGTCGGCGGCACCATCACCCTCGCCGCGTACGGCTACTGGGTCAATGCCAAGGGCTGGACCAACACCGGCTGGATGAAGGTCATGCGGCTCGACAACCGGGTCGCCTACGCCACGACCGGCATCTTCGTCATCGCGATGCTGTTCGTCGGCGCCGAGCTGCTGCACTCCGCGAACATCGCCATCGCCAGTGGCGACAAGGGCCTGATCCAGCTCGGCTCCATCCTGGAGGACGAGTACGGCACGGCGACGGCCAAGTTCTTCCTGATCGGCTTCTTCGCCACCTCCTTCACCTCGCTCATCGGCGTCTGGCACGGCGTGAGCCTGATGTTCGCGGACTTCGTGGCCCGCTACCGCACCCGCGAGGAGGCGAAGGGCGAGGAGGTCGCCTCGGGTGCGCGGGAGCGCTCCTGGCCCTTCCGCGCCTACCTGCTGTGGCTGACCTTCCCGCCCATCGTCCTGCTCTTCCAGGGCCAGCCCTTTCGCCTGATCATCATCTACGGCGTCCTGGGCGCGGCCTTCCTGCCGTTCCTCGCCGGCACCCTGATCTGGCTCCTCAACTCCTCGCGCACCCCGCGGGAGTGGCGCAACGGCCCGGTGAGCAATGCGATGCTCGCCATCGCGGGCCTGCTGTTCCTGGTGCTGTGCGTGAAGCAGATCTGGGACCAGCCGTGGGCGGAGTTCTTCTAACGGAACCGGTCCCACTTCGGGCTGAGGGCGATCTCCCGGAGCTGTTCCCTGGTCAGCGCGGGGGTCGGGCGGGTGGGGGCGTCGTGCTGGGTCCCGGCGTTGAAGGCGCTGATGACGACACGGAAGCCGTCCGTGCGGAGGGTGTCGACGGTCCACATCACGGAACCCTCGACACCCTTGTCGCCGCCGCTCTCACGGGCGACGACCTTCGTGCCGTCGGGGAGGGTCTCGGAGTCGGCTCCGAAGAGCTCGTCGGCGACGTCCCCCATGCCGTGCTGGACGTCGATCTGCACGTAGCTCCTGCCCTTGCCGTCGTCGAGGACGAGGTACGTGTAGTCCTCGCCCTTCTCGACGACGTCGAGGCCCTTCGGGAGGAGCGGGACGAGGGTGTTCAGGACCGAGTCCACGCCGGGCTCGACGGCGTGGCTCGGCGCGGCGCTCGCCGTCGGCTGCTTCGGGTCCTCGGGGATGAACTCGACGTACTTGCGCCACACCTGGGCCGTCACCAACTCCTTCAACTGGGCGGTGGACAGCGGGGGTTCACTCCTGCTGACGGGCGCGTCCTTCTCGGCGGCGGCGTTCCACTCGCTGACGGAGACGTGCTGTCCGGCCGGGGTGACCAGGTCGGCCGACCACAGTTTGGTGTCGACGCGCCGGTCGGGATACTCGTACCCCTGGAACAGCCTGAGCAGCGAACCGTCGGGCAGCCGGGTGGCGACGCAACTGTCGTGCGGGACCAGCGTCCGGTCCGGGCAGTCGGTCGTCTCGCGGGCATGGTCGCTGCCGGGCTCGATCCGGTTCAGGCTGACGCCGACGGCCCCGGGGCCCTTGCCGTCGTCGTACACGAGGCGGACGTACGGCGGCAGCGGCGAGTCCCCGGTGCCCCGTGCCTCCTGGTCGCTGAACTTGCCCTCGGGGAGCAGCCCTTCGAGTGTTGTGATCAGTTCGCGGCTCGTCAGGGGCATGGCGGACGGCGTGCCGGACGGCTGCTCGGCCACGCTGGAGCTCGACGGCAGCGGGTCGGCCGCGCCGCCCCAGGGCACGATCAGCGCCCCGCCCACTCCGACCAGCGCGATCCCGGCCGCGCCCCCCGCCACGGCGGCCCGCCGCCTGAGCCGCAGCCGCCGCCCGCGTGCCCGGCCGGCGGCCACGAGAGCGGCCCGGTCGGCGTCGAAGCCGCTGCCGATGTCATGCAGGGCGTCACTGAGCCGCCCTTCGAACCGATCCTCGTCGTGCTCAACGGACATGGCGCAACCACCGTCTCTCGAAACTCAAGGGTTCAGGGATGTCAGGGAGGGTGAGTCAGGGCGTCGCGTACTCGCCGAGGTCCTCCGCGAGCAGCTCACGAAGCCGCCCGAGGGCACGCGTGCACCGCGTCCGGACCGCCGCGGAACTGGCGTTCAACGCGTCGGCGGTCTCCTCGACGGACCGGTCCTCCCAGTACCGCAGGACGACCACGGCCCGGTCCTTGGCGGGCAGCCGGCCGAGCGCCTGGAGCAGGGTCAGCCGCAGCGACAGGTCACTGTGCCCGCCGTCGTCCGCCGCCCGGTCGGGAATCGCGTCCGTGGCCCGTTCGGTGCTGCTGCGCCGGCGCTGATGGGCGAGGAAGGTGCGGGTGAGGACCGTCTGCGCGTACCCGGCGGGGTTCCCGGCCCGGGACACCCGTCCCCAGCGGACGTAGATCCGGCCGAGGGTCTCCTGGACGAGATCCTCGGCGAGATGGGTGTCCCCGGCGGTCAGCAGACAGGCCGACCGGTACAGATGCCCGGCCCTGGCCACCGCGAACTCCGCGTACTCGTCCGCGCGGGCCTGTCTCATGCGCTCCCCCTGCTGCTGTGTGCCGGCTGTCGGTGAGGTCCTCACTTCACTGATGCGGTGAGGCAGGGAGAATGTTTCACCGCAGCAGGAAAAACTCACCGCGCGCGCGAGCGCGGGGAGCGAGAACCGAGGACCGAGGACCCGACGGATGACCGAGCAGCCACCCCCACCCGGCCCGGGCTTCGGCCCGCCCCCACCGCAGTACGCGCCACAGTACGCGCCGCAGCACGCGCCCCCGCAGCCCTCGTACGCCCCCGCTGCCCCCCAAGCCGCCCCGGTCGGCCCGGAGTTCCTGGCGGTGGACAAACGCAACGCGGTCGTCGTCGACGCGTCCGGCGTCGTCTTCGAGATGTCCGGCCTCACGATCGAGTTCCACTGGCCCGAGATCCGCGGTGTCCACTACAAGGCGAGCCCCGACGGCAAGGCCCTGATGGTCGCCGTGGTCCACATGGACGGACGGTTCTTCGAGTGCGTGGTGGAGGCCAAGCCCCGGGCACGGCTGCAGGAATGGTTCGCGCAGCTTGCCTGGGTGCTCGGCCATTACCGTCCGACGGGGTGAGGTCAACGACCCCTACGGCAGCCCGTGCACATGCGGCCCCACCGCGTTCGACCACGCGTTGCCCGCCGCGGCGTCCCAGTTCGTCGACCAGGTCATCGCGCCCCGCAGGTCGGGGTAGGTCCGCGACGGCTTGAAGGACCCGCACCCGGTTCCCCTGGTCAGGCAGTCCAGGGCGCTGTTCACGACGGACGGCGACACGTACCCGCTGCCCGCGGCCCGCGTCGACGCCGGCAGCCCCAGCCCGACCTGGGACGGGGCGAGACCGCCCTCCAGCTGGATGCAGGCCAGGGCGGTCAGGAAGTCCACCGAGCCCTGGCTGTAGACCTTGCCGTCGCAGCCCAGCATGGATCCGCTGTTGTAGTACTGCATGTTGACGACGGTGAGGATGTCCTTGATGTTCAGCGCGGTCCGGAAGTAGGAGTTCGACGTCGACTGCATGTCGATGGTCTGCGGCGCCATCGTGATGATCAGTGACGAGCCCGCCTGCGCCGACAGGGACCGCAGCGCCTGCGTCATGTAGGTCGCGTTGAGGCCGTTCTCCAGGTCGATGTCGACGCCGTCGAAGCCGTACGTCCGCATCAGGGAGTACACCGAGTTCGCGAAGTTCGTCGCCGACGCGGAGTCGTTCACCGTCACCGTGCCGCGCTCACCGCCCACCGAGATGACGACCTTCTTCCCGGCGGACTGCTTGGCCCTGATGTCGGCCTTGAACTGGTCCACTGTGTAGCCGCCCAGCCCGGCCGAGTCCAGGGTGAAGGTCACCGCGCCCGGCGTCGGGGTCGCGTCCGCGAAGGCGACGGCGATGATGTCGTACTGGGACGGGACGTCGGCGAGCTTCTGGACCGTCGCGCCGTTGTCGAAGTTCTGCCAGTAACCGGTGACCGCGTGCTTGGGCAGGGCGGGCCCGGGGCCGGTCGGCGCGCTCGTCCTCCCCGTCACCGCCGCCGACTTCGGCGACTCACCGGCCGCGTTGGCCGCCGTGACCTGGAAGGAGTACGACGTCGAGGCCGCGAGCCCGGTCACGGTCGCCGAGGTGCCGGTCACCGCGGTCACCTTCGTACCGTCGCGGTAGACGTGGTAGCCGGTCGCGCCCGGGACGGTGTTCCAGGCGAGGGAGACGGACGAGGAGGTCGTGCCCGAGACCGTCAGCCCGCTCGGCGCCCCGGGGACGGTGGGGGAGGGGCCGGTGCCGCCGCCGTCGGGGCCGTACACCGACACGTCGTCCGCGTAGTAGGCCGCCTGTCCGTACCAGCCGTGCGTGTACACCGCGACGGAGGTGGTGGAGGCACCGGTGGTGAACGTGGTCGACAGCTGCTTCCAGCTCGCCGAGTCCGGCGTCCAGGTCGACACGTCCGTGGTGCCCGTGCCCGTTACGCCCAGGTAGGTGTAGCCGCCCTGCACCCATGCGCTCAGCGTGTACGTCGAGTTCGGGCGGACGGCCACCGTCTGGACGCACCGGGCGTGGTCCTGCCCGGCCGGGGTCGCCTTCAGCGCGGCCGTGCCGCCGTGCACCGGTGAGGAGACGGTCGTACCGCTGTTCGCGGAGCACGTCCAGTTGCTCAGGCCGGACTCGAAGCCGGCGTTCCGGGCGTTGTTGACGTCCGCCGCGGACGCGTGGCCGGCGGGGAGGAAGGTGAGGGCGAGGGCGGCGGTGACCGCTCCCGCCCAGAGGCGGGCCGGCCCGGTGGGCCGCCCGAACCAGCTGTGTATGGACATGACAAGAGACATGCGAACAACTTGGTCCAGACCAATTCGACTGTCAAGGGATTCCGGTCGTGGAGGATTTGTGTGCGTGAACTGCCCCGTTTTGGCGTGAGTTGTGCGAAGGGAGTCCCTGTCGGCTACAGAAACGCTGTTCTCCGGCCATCGAGCCGTGGATACAGTGCTGAGATAGTCACGCAATGAAGTCATCTCGGTGCACCGGGGTAACGCCCGACGCACCGGACCGGGGCGGGAAACGGGGAGCTGCGCGTGCCAACTGCCATTGCTGTGACCAGCGCCGACATGGCGCTGCCGGCACACGACGAGCGAACCGTGCCCGCCGTCGTGCTCCAGGAGCTCGACCGGGAGCCCCTGGAGCGGTCGTTGGCGGGCATGCAGGCGCTGGTCGAGCAGTACGGCCATGTGATCGTCGTCTGCTCGCAGGCCGCCCCGCGCGGTGTGGAGCAGCGGCTGCGTACCGTACGGTCCCTGCTGGAGAGCGACCGTATCGCCCTGTTCCGCCCCGAACTGCCCCCTCTCGGACTCGCCGTCCTGGCCCGCCAGTTGCGGCAGCTCGCCTCCTGTGACCTCAGCCCCGGCGTCCTCGCCTCGGCCGGCCGGCTGCTCACCCACTACATCCACGCCGGGGCGCTCCTCGGCTCCGTCACCAGACTCGACCGCGTCCCCGTCGGCCTCAAGTCGCACGCCAAGTCCTGGGTGCCCGGCAGCCAGTTCGGCGTCCTCGCCCACCCGACCCCGCAACTGGTCCGGATCGGCCCCGGAGCCACCCTCACCGGCCCCGAGTTCGGCACGTCGATGCTGGTCGCCCAGGGACAGCTCCAGTCCGACTGGGTCAGCGCCACCCTGGCCCGGGCCTGGAACGCGCAGGGCCTGCGCGAGGCGGTTCTGCCCGCCGAATCGACGGCCTGGTGGGGGACGGCCAAGCTGATCGAGTTCTGCGCCTTTCTGCCCGACCTGTCGGTGCTTTACCAGCTCGTCACCTCGGTACGGCAGAACTCCTGCCACTGGTGCGGCATAGACGTCATCGGCGACCGCTGCGTCTTCTGCTCCGCCACCCCACCCGTCCACGAACAACCGGCCCGCGCGGGCTGACCGGACCCCGGCCGCTCAAGGCCCCCGGCCCAACCGACCGATCCCCCCAAACCGAATGAGGTCGCACGGTTCTTGACTTCCTCCCCCTCGTGGTTGAGGGGGACTCCTACGGCTCGCGCCGTGGGGTTTTCTGCTTCCTCGCCGACTGCCCGCCCGGAGTTCTCCGTTGAGGTCTTACACCAGCTCCACAGACAGACGCCGCCAGCCCGGCGGCCAGAAGGTTCTTTGCCGCGTTCACGTCCCGGTCATGGGTCGTTCCACAGTTGCCGCACGTCCATGTGCGGACGTTCAGCGGCATCTCCGGCTGGAGGGCGCCGCAGGCGGAACACAACTTGGACGAGGGGAAGAAGCGGTCCGCTGCGACCACGTCCCGCCCATACCAGTCGGCCTTGTACTCCAGCATGCTCCGGAACTCGGACCACGCGACATCGCTGATGGCGCGGGCGAGGCTCCGGTTCTTGACCATGTTGCGCACGGTCAGGTCCTCGATCACGAGCGTTTGGTTCTCGCGCAGGAGTCGAGTGGTCAGCTTGTGCAGGCCGACGTCGATGCCGACTGCCGCATCGGTGGCCGCGAGCGGTTTCACATTGGGGTCCTCGCAGAGCAGGGAGACGTACCAGCGGCCACCGCTGTCCCGGATCACGGTCACCGTGGTCGGCGTGGCCCCGTCGGGAAGGGGGCGCGACCAGACGATGTCCAGCGGGGCGGCCATCTTTGCACGGAACTTCTTCTTCACCTTGAAGCGCGGGTACTTGGCGCGTTTGGCGAAGAAGTTCACGAATGCGGTCTGCAGGTGCCGCAGTGCCTGCTGCAACGGAACGGAGGAGACCTCGCCCAGGTAGGCCAGATCCTGGGTCTTCTTCCATGTCGTGAGCATGGCCGAGGTCTGGTTGTAGTTGACACGTTCCTGCCGCGCCCATGCTTCGGTGCGCGCGGCGAGCGCCATGTTGCAGACCTTGCGCACGCATCCGAACGTGCGCGTCAGCTCGGCTGCCTGCGCATCCGTCGGATAAAAGCGGTACTTGAAAGCCCGCTTCACGTGAGTGGCCATGCCTCACAAACCAACATGTCAACATGTCAACATACGCTGCTAGTTGATGACGGACGCCGATCGGCCCAGAAAGCGAATCGGCATTCCCTGTCCTGCTCCACAGGAGTCCGTTACCTCCCCCGCCTGAAGGCGGGGGTGTCCATGGAGGAATACCGATGAACTCCCGTCAGCGCCGCGGCGTGATACTCCTGCTCCTGTCGGTCCTCTGCGCCCTCGGCGCCTTCGCCGGCGTCCTCTCCGTCATCAGCGACGTGAAGTCCAAGGTCGGTCCCGAGGTCACCGCCTACCGGGTCAAGACGAGCGTGCCCCCTTACACGCAGCTCAGCGCGAGCCAGTTCGAGAAGATCGACATGCCCGAGCGGTGGCTGTCGCAGAACGCGGTCACCGACCTCCGCGAGATCCGGGGCAAGATCGCCGTCACCACCCTGCGGGAGGGCTCCCTGCTGCAGAGCGACATGATCGTCGACCAGCCCGCCCTGCGGACGGGCGAGCAGGAGGTCGCCATCATGATCGACGCGGCGACCGGTGTCGCCGGCAAGATCACCCCGGGTTCCAGCGTCAACGTCTACGCCACCTTCGAGGGGCAGCGCGACGGCGACCCCGACCAGTCCAAGCTCATCGTGGAGAACGCCCGGGTCATCGACGTGGGCGAGCTGACCGCGCTCAGGCCCGACGAGGACGACCGCGACCGCGAGCCCACCGACGCCGTCCCGATCACCTTCGCCCTGAAGACCATCGACGCCCAGCGCATCACGTACGCCGAGTCGTTCGCGCAGGAGGTCCGGCTCGCGCTGGTGGCGCCCGGCGGCGACTCCGACATCGACGCGACGGACCGTACCTACGAACTCGCCAAGGACAAGTGAGAGGCCCGCATGCCCACGAGGATCCTCCCGGCCGTCGGCGACGCGGACGCGGTCCGGTCCCTCACGACGCTGCTCAGCCAGCTGCCCGACGCCGAGCCGGTGGCCCCGGTGACCGACTCCACCCAGCTCGTCGACACCCTCGCGCGCCTGGCCGCCGAGTCGGTCGACGAACTGCCCGAGGTCGTCGTCGTCCACGAACGCATCGGCCCCGTCCCGGCCCTGGAGCTCATCCGCGAGGTCGCCCTGCGCTTCCCGGCGGTGGGCGTCATCCTGGTGACCTCCGACGCCGGCCCCGGCCTGTTCCAGGCCGCCATGGACTACGGCGCCCGGGGCCTGGTGGCCCTGCCACTGCACTACGAGGAACTGGCCAGCCGGGTCCACGCGGTGGCCCAGTGGTCGGTGGGCGTACGGCGGCACCTGGGCGCCGGCGGCGATGTGTTCAGCGGCGTCGGCGGCACGGTCGTGACGGTCAGCGGCGCCAAGGGCGGGGTGGGGGCCACCCTCACGGCCATCCAACTGGCCCTGGCGGCCCAGGCGTCCGGCCGCGGCACCGCCCTGCTCGACATGGACCTCCAGACCGGCGACATCGCCTCCTACCTGGACATCCAGTTCCGCCGCTCGGTCGTCGACCTCGCCGCCATCAACGACATCTCCCCGCGCGTGCTGGCGGACGCCGTGTTCCGGCACGACACGGGCGTCGCGCTGCTGCTCGCCCCCGGCGACGGCGAACGCGGCGAGGAGGTCACCGACCGCGCCGCCCGCCACATCGTCAGCGCCCTGCGCTCCCGCTACGAGGTCGTCGTCATCGACTGCGGCGCCCAGCTGACCGGCGCGAGCGCCGCCGCCGTGGAGATGGCCGACACGGCGCTCCTCGTCACCACCCCGGACGTGGTGGCGGTCCGCGGTGCCAAGCGCACGGTGCGGATGTGGGACCGGCTGCAGATCCGCAAGGCGGAGGAGACCACGATCGTCGTCAACCGCCACTCGCGCGGCACGGAGATCCAGCCCGCCCTGATCCAGAAGATCACCGGCACCGGGATCGCCGCCACCGCGATCCCCGCCAACTTCAAGGAACTCCAGGCCGCGGTCGACGCCGGGCGGGTGCACGAGCTGGACGGCAAGGGGGCGGTCAAGCAGGCCCTGTGGGCGCTCGCCGGGGAGCTGGGCCTGGTCAAGGGCACCGAGGCGGCCGCCGGGCGCGGGAACGGCAGGGCGCGCGGCGGGGACCGGGCGGCGCTGACCTTCCGCAGGCGGAAGGAGATCGGGAGGTGAGGCGGCGGCTCAGGGACGACCGGGGTCAGGTGACCGTCGAGTTCCTCGGCATGACCCCGCTGATCATCCTGACCCTGGTGCTGCTGTGGCAGTGCGTGCTGCTCGGGTACACCTACACGCTCGCCGGGAACGCCGCGGACCAGGCGGCGCGGGCCGGGGCGGCCTCCGAGGGGCAGGCGGCCTGCGAGGAGGCGGGACTTCGGCATCTGCCGGGCGCGTGGGAGGGCGGCGCCGGCGTGGAGTGCGGTGCGAGCGGCGGCTATGTCACCGCCGACGTGACCCTGGAGGTGCCCGTCCTCTTCCCCGGCTCGATCGGCTTCCCGTTCACGGTCGAGGGCCACGCGGGTGCCGTGCAGGAGGAGAAGGACTGACATGTCGTACGACGGAAGAGTCCGGGACCGCGGCCAGGTCGCCATCGAGTACCTCGGGTTCATCCCGATCCTGATCCTCGTCGCCATGGCGGGCGTACAGCTCGGCCTGATCGCCTACACCGCCCAGCAGGCCGGTACGGCGGCCCGGGCGGGGGCGCGGGCGGCCTCGCTGGACGAGAGCGCGCAGGACGGCTGTGTGAACGCGATCAGCGACTGGCTGTCCGTCACCTGCGTCCCCGCGGAAGGCGGCGACGAGGTCACCGTCACCGCCACCGTCGAGATCCCCTCGATCGTCCCCGGCTGGAACTTCGACCCCGCCCGCAAGACCGCGACCATGCCGCTCGACCACTGAACGAGGATCCACATGAGCCTGAGGTCACGCATCAACGCCCCCGAGGAGAACGCCGGCCGGGGCGAGGACGGCCATCTGGTCGCCTCCTACCGGGCCAAGCTCCTGGAGGAGATCGACCTCGCGGAGATGAGCTCGCTGGCCGCCGCCGAGCGCCGGGCCCGGCTGGAGCGGGTCCTCGGCCACATCATCAGCCGTGAGGGCCCGGTGCTGTCGACGGTCGAGCGCTCGCAGCTGATCCGCAGGGTCGTCGACGAGGCCCTCGGCCTGGGCATCCTGGAGCCGCTGCTGGAGGACGCGTCGATCACCGAGATCATGGTGAACGGCCCGGACGCGATCTTCGTGGAACGGGCCGGCCGGGTCGAGCAGTTGCCGCTGCGCTTCCCCTCCCACGACCAGCTGATGCAGACGATCGAGCGGATCGTCTCGACGGTGAACCGGCGGGTGGACGAGTCGAACCCGATGGTGGACGCCCGCCTGCCGTCCGGCGAGCGCGTGAACGTCATCATCCCGCCGCTGTCCCTGACCGGCGCGACCCTGACGATCCGCCGCTTCCCGCGCTCCTTCACGCTCCACGAGATGATCGGCCTCGGCTCGCTCGACGAGCACATGGTGTACCTGCTCGCCGGGCTGGTGCAGGCCAAGTTCAACATCATCGTCTCGGGCGCGACGGGCACGGGAAAGACGACCCTGCTCAACGCGTTGTCGGGCCTGATCCCCGAGACCGAGCGCATCATCACCATCGAGGACTCCGCCGAACTCCAGCTCCAGCAGTCCCATGTGATCCGCCTGGAGTCCCGCCCCCCGAACGTCGAGGGCAAGGGTCAGGTCACCATCCGCGACCTGGTCCGCAACTCCCTGCGGATGCGCCCCGACCGGATCGTCGTCGGTGAGGTCCGCGGCGGGGAGTCCCTCGACATGCTCCAGGCGATGTCGACGGGCCACGACGGCTCCCTCGCCACCGTGCACGCCAACAGCACGGAGGACGCGTTGATGCGCCTGAAGACCCTGGCGTCGATGTCGGACGTGTCCGTCCCCTTCGAGGCGCTGCACGACCAGATCAACAGCGCGGTGGACGTGATCATCCAGCTGACCCGCTTCCCGGACGGCGCCCGCAGGATCACCGAGATCGCGATCCTGGACAGCCACGGCGCGGAGCCGTACCGCCTGGCGACGGTGGCCCGCTTCAACGCCCAGCCCATGATGCCGGACGGCCGCGTCCACGGCGCCTTCGCGTACTTCCCGCTCCCACGCCGCACCGCCGACCGCCTCTACATGGCGAGCCAGCCCATACCCCAGGCCTTCGGCGTCGCCCAGTCCCCACTAGAGCTCGCCACCCGAGAAGCCAGGTAGGACCCATGGACCTGCAGACCCGCATCACGCTCACCACCGGCGTCGCCCTGCTGACCTGCACGCTGGCCGTACTGGGCGTCCACACCTACGCATCCGGACGAGCACGGCGCCAGGCCCTGGTGGAGCGTCTCACCGCCGCCGGCCAACTCCCCGGAGCGGGTGGCCGCCGACGTCGCTTCGCCGACCTGGACCGCCGACTGCGCCGTACCAAGCCGGGCAAGCAGCTGGAACTCCGGCTGGCGGCGACGGGCCTGGACGTCACGCCCGGAGAGTTCTTCGTCTACATGCTGGCGACGGTGGCCGGCCTGTGGCTGGTCGGACAGGCGACGCTGGCGCCCTTCTTCGGCCCGATCGCGGGTCTGCTGGGGGTGTGGGCGGCGGTTCAGTTCCTCAACTGGCAACGCCAGAAGAGGATCGAGAAGTTCATCAACCAGCTCCCCGAACTGGCCCGCATCCTCGCCAACGCCGCCCACGCGGGCCTGGCCCTGCGCACGGCCATCGGGCTGGCCGCGGAGGAACTGGAGGCCCCGGCCGGCGAGGAACTGGCAAAGGTCTCCAACCAGCTGGTCCTGGGCGCCTCGATGGACGACGCCCTGGGCGAACTCGCGGAACGCCTCCCGTCCCGCGAACTGGTCGTCCTGGTCACCACGCTGGTGCTGTCGAACCGGGCGGGCGGCCAGGTGGTCAGCGCCCTGCGCAACCTCACCGAGACGCTGGAGGAGCGCAAGGAGACCCGACGTGAGGTCCGTACACAGCTCTCCCAGGTGAGCATGACGTCGTACGCGGTCCCGGTGCTGGGCATCGGATCCCTGTTCCTGATGAACGGGGTCAAGGACGGTGCCCTGGACCGCATGACGGCTTCGCCGTACGGCCAGGCGGCGGTGCTGGTCGCGTTCGGGCTGTACGCCGTGGGCTTCGTCCTGATCCGCCGCCTTTCGCGGATCGACGTCTGAGGGCCGAGGGGAAACCGACTAATGGGACTGGGACTTGTCCTCGCCACGGTGATGGCCCTGAGCGTGTGGGGCGTCTTCGCGGGCATCCGCATGTACCGGGCGGAGGCGAAACTGCCCGGCGACCTGGCGCTGGCACTGGAGATCGGCGCGACCCGCACCGGCGCGGTGGACTCGGTGATCGACCGGCTGGGCATGCGCTACGCCCCGGCCGTGCTGCGGCTGATGGGCCCGAAGCTGGTGGCCAGGTACCGCCGCAAGATCGACCTCGCGGGCAACCCCGGCGGCCTGACCATCGACCGCTATGCGGCGCGGCGGGCGGTGTACGGCTTCCTGGGCGCGCTCGGCTTCCTGGTGTTCCTGCTCCGGGGCCAGGTACTGGTGGCGTTGCTGCTGCTGGCCTTCGGCGCGTTCTGGACGGAGGTGGGCATCTGGTCGGCCATCCGGATCCGGAAGGACGAGATCGAACGAACCCTGCCGGACTTCCTGGACGTGCTCGCGGTGGTGGTGAGCGCGGGCCTGGGCTTCCGCCAGGCGCTCGACCGGGTCGCCTCGAAGTACGAGGGCCCCTGGGCCGACGAACTCCGCATCACCCTGCGCCAGATGGACCTCGGCATGAGCCGCCGCCAGGCCTTCGCGGAACTGCGGCGGAGGAACGACTCCGAACAGGTCGCGATGTTCGTGACGGCGCTTCAGCAGGGGGAGGAGCTGGGCGCACCGATCGTCGACACGCTGGTGGCGCTGGCGAAGGACATGCGCCGGACCGACGCGCAGAACGCCCGCCGCAAGGCGGCTCGGGCGGTGCCCAGGGCCACGCTGATGATCACGACGTTCATGGTCCCGGCGACGATGATCCTGCTGGGGGCGGGGCTGTTGCTGGGGTCCGGGACGGACTTCGGATCGCTCACGGGGGAGTAGGGGAGGGGGCCGTATGGCAGGCATGCCGGTGCGGATGGGTACGGCGACGGGGATGACGGCTGCCGGTGTCAGTACCGGTGTCAGTACCGCTGTCGGTGCCGGTGCCGGTGCCGGTGCCGGTTCCGGTGCCGGGCTCCTGCGACGCCGCTGGCCGTCCCGGCAGTCGGGGGCGTCCGAGCGGTCCGGGACGCCTGAGCGGTCGGGGACGCCCGAGCGGGGCGCGACGATCCCCCTGCAGATAAACGCCCTTCAGGCGCTGTGCCGCCAGGTCTTCGGCTTCCGTCTGGCCATGATCGCCCTGTCGGCACCCGCGGCCCTGCTCAACGCGGCGCCGGGCCTGGGCACCCGGCTGGTGGGGGCGTCGGTGGTGGTGACGTTCATGGGCTCCTACGCCCTGTTCCGCGACTGGGAACGCTTCGGCCCGCTCCTCCTGCGCCACCCCACCCTCCTGGCGGCGGACACCGTCTTCACCTCCCTCCTCCTCGTCTCCGCGGGCCCCGACACCACCCTCGCCTACGTCAGCGTCTGCACCCCGCTACTCGCCGGCATCGTCTACGGCTACCGGGGCGCGGCGGTGTTCGCCAGCGCCCAGTCCCTGATGCTGCTGCTGTCCTACGCGATCGACCGGGAGGCACAGACGGGGAGCGGACTGGCGGAGAAACTCCTCCTGCCGGGCCTGTGCGTCATCACCGGCGCACTCGGCTCCTCCCTGCGCAACCTCATGCTCCGCTTCGGCACGGCCACCCAGGCACTGACGGCGGTCCAGGCCCGCCTGGCGGTCACGGAAGCGGTCAGCGCGGAACGGGCCCGGCTGGCCCGCGAGATGCACGACTCGGTGGCGAAGACGCTGCACGGCGTGGCACTGGCGGCGGAGGGCCTGGCGGTGTCGGCGGCGTCGGCGGCCATGGACCCGTCCCGTGTCCGCCGGCAGGCGGAGCTGGTGTCCCGCGCGGCCCGCCGGGCCGCCGCCGAGTCCCGGGAACTCCTGGCGGACCTGCGCCGCGAGTCCGACCCGGACCACGCCACCGACCTCACCTCGGAGCTGTCCGCCCGCACCGAGGACTTCACGGCCCGCACCGGCCTGCGGGCCACGTACGACTCCACGGGCGAGGATCCCCTGCCCCCCGTCCCGCCGGCCGTGGCCCGTCACCTCGTCACCATCACCGAGGAGGCCATGGAGAACGCCCACCGGCACGCGAGAGCGACCCGGGTCGAGGTACGGGCGGGCGTCGAGGCCGACGTGCTCCGCCTGACGGTCCGGGACGACGGCGAGGGCCTGCCGCCGGGCACGACCCTCGAACACCTCCGCCGAACAGGCCACTTCGGCCTCCTGGGCATGACGGAACGAGCCGCCTCGATAGGCGCCCGCCTCCACATCGGCAGGGGCAGGCAGGCGCGCGGCACAGAAATCCGCCTGGAACTCCCGTTGGCAGCCCTGACGACGACGAAGGCGACCAAGTGAACAAGTCGCAGCCACCGTCGCCCACCGCGCCCCTCCGGATCGTGGTGGCCGACGACAACCCGGTGGTCCGAGCGGGCCTGACGGCCCTCCTCTCCACCCACGCGGACATAAGGGTCGTAGCCGAGGCGACGAACGGCCACGAGGCCCAGGAGGCGGCCCGCCACCACCGCCCCGACGTGATCCTCCTGGACGTCCGGATGCCGGGCATGGACGGCATCGAGGCACTCCCGCACCTCGTGCGTACGGCTCCGGTCATGATGCTGACGTACAGCGGCGAGTCGGAGACGGTCCGGGAGGCCCTGCGCCGAGGGGCCGCCGGCTACCTGATCCACGGGGAGTTCACGGCGGACGAACTGGTCGAGGCCGTACGGGACATCAAGCGGGGCAGGTCCCGCCTCACGCCTACCGCCGCGGCAGCCCTCGCGCAAGCAAACGCCGAATCCCCAACTGTCGCAGGGAATTTGGCGGAACGGCTTTCGCAAGTGCAACCGGGTGTGGGACAGTCGTCGTCATACAGGTCGCGGTTCCAGCTGAGCAGGAGGGAGGCGGAGATCATGGACCTCATCGCATCGGGCATGAACAACCAGCAGATCGCCGCCACCTGCTTCATCAGCGAGAAGACGGTCAAGAACCACATCAACCGGATCTTCGCCAAACTCCACAGCACCAGCCGCGCGGAAGCCGCCGCCAAATGGCTGGGCACGGCCCCGGGTTACCCCCAGGACCGAGGTGACCGGCGATGACACGGCGATGGTTTTCGGCCGGGGCCCGGAATTGGGCCCAGGGACCCTCTGGTGTTCCGGGCATTCCCGCATACGTTTCTCACAGGACTTCTCACCAGTCTTGCGAGCCCGGAGCTCTACGAGAGCTCGACACCAGAGGGGAACCCCATGAGCAACTGGATCAACACCACCGTCGCCTACCTCCGCTCCCGCACCGCTCGCAAGGACGAGGGGCAGACGGCGGTGGAGTATCTGGGGATCATCGCGGTGGTGGTGGCGATCGTGCTGGCCATTACGGGGACGAGCATCGGTCAGACGATCTACGACGCGATCGTGAGCAAGATCGACGAGGTCATCGGCTGACGCGGCCCGGCAGGCACAGCGACGCAGGGCAGGCTTTCCCCATCTACATCACGGTGGTGGCGGGCCTGCTCTTTCTCGCGTTCGCCTACCTTGCGGTCGGTCAGGCCGCAACGAACCGGAACGGTGCCCAGACGGCAGCGGACGCGGCGGCGCTCGCGGCGGCGCTGGACACCCGCGACCAGCTCGCGGACATGTGGCTGGACGACGTACTCGACCCGGCGAAGTGGCAGGACATCTTCGAGGGCGATGTGGCGGGGCTCGACATGTCGTGCTGGCGCGCGGATCAGCTCGCCGCGCGGAACAACGCCCATGTGGAGGTCTGCGACCCCGGGCTGTTGAGCTACGACGTCGAAGTCGAGACGGACAAACCCATCGGAGACTCCATCGTCCCCGAAACGGCGGGCTGGAAATCGAAGGCGTCCGCCACCGCCGTGATCGAGTCCCGCTGCACGTTCGCATTCCCCGGTGAGGACGGCGAGGACGGGGAGGGCGACGCGGGGAACGGCGACGGGGACGGCGATGGGAACGACGTCCTGCCCCTGCCGCAGCTGACCTGCGGGGAGGACGAGAGCTGGGACCCGGACCCGGACGACCCGAGTACGCTCCCGGGCCCCGAGGACCTCTTCGACGTCCATCTGGCCGACCCACAAGCGAACGACGACTGACGAAGGAAGCAGAAGCATGAGCATGCGGTTCACCACGAAGGCCCGCAGGGGGATGGTCGCAGTGGGCGTTGCGGCTGGACTGGCCCTCGGCGTGGCCGGCTGCGGTGGCGGAGGCGACGACGACAAGCAGCCGCAGGCCTCGGCTTCCGCTTCCAGGACCGGTGGGTCGAACCCGAGTGCTCAGGAGGGGACGGACCAGCCGCTGGCCGAACTCAAGGGCGAGAACGGTCTGCTCCTGAAGATCACCTCTGCTCAGCGTGACTCAGGCGGATTCGTCACCGTGAGCGGCGAGCTGAAGAACGACGGCGACGACGCGGTCCGGGTCCCGGTGCGCACAGCGGGCGACGAGACCGAGATCACCAGGCACGGCCCGTCGCTGGGTGGCGCCACCCTCGTGGACTCGGCGAGCAAGAAGCGCTACTACGTACTGCGCGACACCGACGGCCGCCCCCTGACAACGACGGGCATGCCGAGGATCGAGGCAGGCGCGTCCATCCCCGTGTTCATGCAGTTCCCGTCACCGCCCACCGACACCGCCGAAGTCACCTTCCAGCTGCCCACCTTCGCCAGCGCCGCGATCACGATCTCCGGGTGAGGCCGACGATGACCCGCGCCCCCCGCCTCACTCTGACCCTCACCACGGCCACGGTCCTGGTCGCCACGACCATCCTCGGCGCCACCACGGCCGACGCGGCCGACGACCCCAGCGTCCCGCCCGGCACCGAGGCGACCGCCACCGCCCCCGTCGAGGTGGACGCCAACGACCCCGACCTCAAGATCCCCGAGGGCGCGACTCTCGCCGAGCCCAAGGTCCTGGACATCAAGCAGGTGGTGGAGGACCAGACCGGCGAAGAACGCCGCGAGGACACCAACGCGGACGTGAAGTTCGCACTCCAGGCGGAGGTCCTCTTCCCCAAGGACAGCGCCAAGCTGACCGGCGAGGCGAAGGCCCGTATCTCAGAGATCGCGCAGGAGATCAAAACCCAGAACGCCACAAGGATCCGCGTCTTCGGCTTCACGGACAACCTCGGCTCCGCGGCCCACGGCGACGTCCTTTCCCGGCAACGCGCGAACGCCGTACAGGGGATCCTGGAGTCCGAACTGAACGACTCCACGGTCACGTACGAGGTGCGCGGCTACGGCGAGCAGTACCCCATCTCCTCGAACGAGACGGAAGCCGGCCGTAAGAAGAACCGAAGGGTGGAGGTGTCGTTCCCGCGCTCGGAGAGCTGAGGGTGAGGACCGGCCGGTCAATCGGCCCGCACCGTCACCCGCCCCCCGACCCGCACCCCCCACCCCGCCATGGCCCAGCCCCCCGCCTCCAGCACATGCCGCGCGCGGAGCCGAGGCAGTCCCAGGCGTCCCGGCTTCATGGTGCGTACGGCGATGACGTTCAGCCGTCGGTCCAGGTAGGCGACATCGATGGGGAACCGCATGCCGAAGGTGTGGACGCTGTTGGCCGGGGACAGCAGGAGCGCCCCGTCGACGGTGTCCCGTCCGAGCAGTCCTTTCGTGCGGGCCCGATACGACGAGGCTATCTCCAGGGGAACCGAGACGTCACCGCGCTCCCCGTGAACGACCAACGTCCTGTGCCCATCACGCCATCGTCGCCGCATTCCCCGGTGCCTCCTTGGTCTCGTGCACAGCCACATGACTCTGTTGTCCGCCGAGTGCAGGCCGGGTAGGAAGGACCTCATGACCGGACTCGGCGCAGTATTTCGTCCCCAACTCGCCCCCGAACGACTCCGATCCGTCGCCCGGCTCGCCGACGAGGCAGGTCTCGAAGAGCTGTGGCTCTGGGAGGACTGTTTCCGGGAGGGAGGGATCTCCACCGCCGCGGCCGCCCTCGCCTGGACCGAGCGGATCAAGGTCGGCATCGGGCTGCTGCCCGTCCCGTTGCGGAACGTCGCCGTCACCGCCATGGAGGCGGCCACCCTGCACCGTATGTTCCCGGGCCGTCCGGTCCTCGCCGTCGGGCATGGGGTGCAGGACTGGATGGGGCAGGTGGGGGCTCGGGCCGAGTCGCCGGTGACGTTGCTGCGGGAGCACCTCCTCGCCCTGCGCGCCCTGCTCAGCGGGCAGCGAGTCACCACCGAGGGCCGGTACGTCAAGCTCGACGACGTCGCACTCGACTGGCCGCCCGCCGAGCCGGTGCCCGTTATCGCCGGGGTCACCGGGCCCCGCTCGCTGCGGCTCGCCGGAGAGGCCGCCGACGGGACGCTGCTCACCGCCTCGGCCTCGCCCGAGGTGGTACGGCGGGCACGGCAACTCATCGACGAGGGGCGCGAGTCGGCCGGACGTGCCGATGGCGAGCGGCATCAGGTCGTCGTGTATCTGCTGGCCGCCACCGGTCCCGACGCGGCTGCCCGGGTCAGGGCCGAGCTCGTCGCGGAGGGCCTCGAATCCGTGCCGGACCTCGGTGTCGCCGGGGACGCGGGTGCCGTGGCCAAGGCCGTCCAGCGGCTCGCGGACGCCGGGGCCGACACCGTGGTGCTGCAGCCGACGGGGGACGAGCCGGACGCGGAGGGATTCGTGCGGTTCGTGGCAGAGGAAGTACGGCCGCTGGTTCCGTGACCGGAGCCCCGCCCCCTGGCCGCCGTTGCTGTGTTCCGTAATCTCGCGCCCGCCCCGACGCCCCGCCGCCTCGCTCGCCCGCTCACTCCCGCCGGTGATCCCCCGCCATACCGTCGATCAGCTCCCGCACGATGTCCATGTGCCCCGCATGCCGGGCCGTCTCCTCGATCATGTGGACGAGGACCCAGCGCAGGGTGACGGAATGGTCCCGCCACGACGGCCGGCCGACGGCGTCGAGGGGCAGTTCGGTGATCATGCGGTCGGCGGCGGCGCGGGCACGGCCGTAGAACGCGACGATCTGCGCCGTCGTCTCGCCCTCGCCCGCCCGCATGTCCTCGCCCTTGTACGGGTCGAACCACAAAGACTCCACCGCACCGCCGAAGGTCTCCACGAACCAGCCGTACTCCACCGACGCCAGGTGCTTCACCAGACCGAGCAGGCTCGTGCCCGACGGGGTCATCGGGCGGCGCAGCTGCTCGTCGTCCAGCCCCTCCAGCTTCCACAGCACCGCGTCCCGCACCCGGTTCAGGCTCGCGTGCAGCGTCTCCTTCTCCCCGCCCGCGTACGGCATGCCCGATGTGTCATCGCCGGATTTCGCCGGGGCAGTGCCCGGTTCCCGAGGCTTCGTCATGCCGCGAGAAATTAGCAGCGCCCACTGACAACGCCCTGAGACGATCACCGTATGAAGGAAGCGCAGCACACCCGTACCTTCGAGGACCTCGTCGCCGAGGGCGCCGCCGTCCCCACCGAGGGCTGGGACTTCTCCTGGTTCGAGGGGCGCGCCACCGAGGCCCGGCCGTCCTGGGGATACGCCACGTCCCTCGCCGAGCGGCTCTCGCGAGCCACCGCGGCCCTCGACATCCAGACCGGGGGAGGAGAGGTGCTCGACTTCGCCCTGCGCCGTGCCGCCCCCGACATCCCCGCCCTCGTCGCCGTCACCGAGGGCTGGCCGCCCAATGTCGCCAAGGCCACGGCACTCCTCCGCCCGCACGGCGTCCCGGTCGTCGCCTGCCCCGAGGACGCCCCGCTGCCCTTCGCCGACGCGGCTTTCGACCTCGTCGTCAGCCGCCACCCGGTCACCCCGCACTGGGCCGAGATCGCCCGCGTCCTCCAGCCCGGCGGCACCTACTTCGCCCAGCATGTCGGCCCGCGCAGCGTCTTCGAGCTCGTCGAGTACTTCCTCGGCCCACTGCCCGAGGAGCAGAGCGCCAACCGCCACCCCGACCGTGAGCGCGCCGATGCCGAGGCCGCCGGGCTCGACATCGTCGACCTGCGGGCGGAGCGGCTGCGCATGGAGTTCCACGACATCGCCGCCGTCGTCCACTTTCTGCGGAAGGTGGTGTGGATGGTGCCCGGCTTCACCGTCGAGGAGTACCGGCCCCGACTCCGCGCCCTGCACGAGCGGATCGTCTCCGACGGCCCCTTCGTCGCGCACAGCACCCGGCACCTCGTCGAGGCCCGCAAGCCCACCGCCTGACCCGCCGTCGGCGCGCCCCGCACACCTGCGGCCTCCTCACGCGTGCGGGCCGACCGTCACCTTCCCGACCACCAGCTCCGCCTTCGCCTCCAGCACTTCGCCCACCCGCTCCACCTGCTCGCCCAACTCCCGCTCCTGCCCTGCCGACAGGCGCCGTCCGACCGGCTCCACCGTGACGGTCGTACGACGGCCCCGGCGCCGCTGGTGCCAGACCCCGGCCACTACGCCGTCCACCAGCAGCACGGGATAGTTCCCCGCCTGGCCGCCCGCGAGCGCCCGCCGGTACGCCTCCCCGGGGAACAGCGACTCCCGCGGCTGCGCGGCGATGGCGTACGCGTCGAAGTACGGCAGCAACCGCACACCACGCACCGGCCCGTCCGGGAACCCGGTGTCCCGCGCCGCCACCCAGGCCGCCGCCCCCTCGAAGGCGACCTCCTCGACCTCCCCGGCCTCCGCCAGCTCCGTGAACAGGGCGGCCGCCCAACCCGTCGGCGCTGCCAGCCACTTGGCGAAGTGCTGCGGCGTCGCCGGGCCGTACGCGCGCAGATACCGTCGGACCAGCTCCCGCAGCGCCTCCTTCCCCGGCGCCGGATCGAACCGCGGCGGTCGTGTGTACGTCACCTTCCGCCCCCGGTTCGGGCCGAAGCACAGCGCGCCCGACCAGCCGGCCCGGTGCATCACCTGCCGCCAGCGCGGCCACAGGTCCTGGAAGGCGGGCATCACCAGGTCACCGGCCCAGGAACCGGTGCGGGCGACCACCGCCTCGCCCAGTTCCTCGACGGTCAGACACACCCCCTCCAGGGCATCCCCGATCGCCGCCACGATCTGCTCCGCCTGTTCCTCCGTCACCCGCACGTCCGGCGGGAACGGGCTCGGGCCCACGGGAACCGCGGTCAGCGCCGCGCACCACAGCGGCAGGCCGGCGGCGGGCAGCAGATGCACGGTTCCGCGCGGGCCGAACGTCTTCACCAGCGAGCGGTCGTCCCAGAGGGCGGCCCGGACGTCCGCCTGCGTCACCCCGACGGCCCGCACGCCCACCGACACCTCGGCCGCGGACAGCACCTGCGCATGCGCGCCCAGCATCGCCCCGACCACCTCGGCGACCGGCGTCCCCCGCCCGGCGGGACGCGCCAGGAACTGCCGCTCCAACCGCCGCGCACTGGCCTCGGCCCACGTAACCGCACGGTCAGCCCGATCAGCCCGATCAGCCCGGCCCACCTGGTTCGTCCTGCTCGCCTTGGAGGTCATAGGGCGACGTTAGGCCGAATATAGGTCAGTTCTTGTCCGCTGCTGCGGCCGACTACGTCTGAGTGCCCGCCCGCTTGGTGCAAACCATGCATCCCTGCCCGAAGACACGCGGCCCCCTGCGCATCCAAGGGGGCGCAAGCTTTTCCACATTGTTATGACGGCTGACTCGCTTTCCCTTCGCTGCTCGCGTAGGTTCAGACCAAGGCAATTCGCGTAAGCAAAGCTGCGCGGCGGCACCGCGCAGTGGAGGGGGCTGCGCGGTGCCGTGCGCTCTTGCGCGGCCCTGTTGGACGCGCGTCGCCTGGAATCCGCTTCTGGCCTGCGTGGCCGCAGGTGCCGTCAAGCGGACGTTCGCGCTCGGGGTCACCCGGGGGAGGGAAGTGCGGACAAGTCGCCGAGCAGGCCTCAAGGTGCGCCAAATCCTCTGGATCCGGCTGTATCCCACCCGTTTCCCCTGGGAATCCGCCTCGATCCAGCCGTGAACCGGCCATGAAAGCGCCCTCTCGGGGCCACCGGCCCGTCGCCGAGCGATTCCGGAGAGTAATTGATGCATGCCGATGCGCGCAGCATCCCTTACGAAGGGTTATGGTGGAAGCCCCCCCTCGGGCCGGTCCGTCTCCCCCCCACGGACCGGCCCGTTTTCTTTGCCCCCGGCCGGCCCGTTCTCCCGCCCCGAACCGTCGGCCGGTCTTCGCCCGCGACCCGCGCACTAGAGTCCGGTCCATGTCGAACGATCATCCGACTCCGCCGGGCCCGTACGGCTCATCCGGCTCGCAGGGCGCCCACGGTTCACAGGGTCCGTACGGCGCAGAGGGTCCCTACGGTGCAGAGAGTCCGTACGGGGCCCAGGCCCCGTACGGTCCTCCCCACAGCCCGCAAGCCCACTACAGCCAGCCGGGCCCGTACGGCCAGCCAAGCCCGTACGGCCACCCCTACCCCTACGCCCCGATGCCGCCCCTCACCATGCCGGGCTCCGTGCGCGCCGCACAGATCGTGATCTGGGTGATGGCGGCCTCCGGTCTGCTGTTCACCTTCGTCGTGGCCGCCGCCTCCGGCGCCGAGGCGTCCGGGCGGTTCTTCTCCTCGTTCCTGCTGACCGTTCCGCTCACCATCCTGGCCTTCCAGTACCCGAGGGCGGGCAACGGCGTCCGCGTCGCCTCCATCGTCCTGGCCGGCGTGCAGATCGTGTTCGGCCTGGGCTCGCTGGCCAACCGCAACCCCGGCGGCCTCATCGCCCTCGCCGGTGCCATCACCGTCGTGGTGCTGCTGGCGCAGAGCGCCGCGAGCCAGTGGTTCCGCCGCCCCCGGCCCTGAGAGCCTGTGTCACCCGTTGGCCGTCACCGGGGGCGACAGGGGTAGGCTTCGCCTCCGGGGACCGCCATACGGACAGGGATCGCCCTCGACCGCGCCGCGACCACCGCCGCGCACCGACCCATCGCGACCACCGCGACCACGCCGGGGCCGCGCCTGTCCGATCCGTACGGAGGGGCTGACAATCACGTGAACCTGCGCGACAAGCTGCGTGGCCTGCTGGTCAGGCTGTACGCACGCCGGGTGGAGGGCCACCTGGACCACGCTCAGGTGCCCAAGCACATCGGCGTGATCATGGACGGCAACCGGCGCTGGGCGAAGGCGGCGGGCTCCTCCACCGTGCATGGTCACCGGGCCGGTGCCGACAAGATCGAGGAGTTCCTCGGCTGGTGCACCGAGACGGACGTCGAGGTCGTCACCCTCTGGCTGCTGTCGACGGACAACTTCGACCGGCCGCAGGAGGAACTCGGCCCGCTCCTCGGGATCATCGAGGACGTCGTCCGCTCCCTCGCCGCCGACGGCCGCTGGCGGGTGCACCACGTCGGCACGCTCGACCTGCTGCCGGCGGGGATGCAGCGGACCCTCAAGGAGGCCGAGGAGTCCACCGCCCACGTCGACGGGATACTCGTCAACGTCGCCATCGGCTACGGCGGCCGCCAGGAGATCGCCGACGCCGTGCGGTCGATGCTGCTCGACGCCCAGGAGAAGGGCACCTCCATGGAGGAGCTCGCCGAGGCCGTCGACATCGACATGATCGGCCGGCACCTCTACACCGGCGACCAGCCCGACCCCGACCTCGTGATCCGCACCAGCGGCGAGCAGCGGCTGTCCGGATTCATGCTCTGGCAGACGGCCCACTCGGAGTACTACTTCTGCGAGGTCTTCTGGCCCGCCTTCCGCAAGGTGGACTTCCTGCGCGCCCTGCGCGACTACGCGGCCCGGCACCGGCGTTACGGCGGCTGAGCCCTTTTCGGCCAGTCATCGCCGTACTCGAAGAGCCGGAAGGCACTCACTCCGGGACGGAAGTAACAAGGAGTTCACCAGCGCGCCGACATATGCGCTGGCATGGCACCGCATGTTCGAGGGCATAAGCCAAGCAGGTCGACGCCCGAACCACGGGTGTCGTATCTCAGCGGGCGGCGCCGGAGCCGTCCGCCCGGGAGGCCCTTTGCACCAGCCCGACCGTGCGGTCACGGCACGGACGAAGCAGTGGAGGGCCGGTTTTCGGCCCGTGCAGGGCGGCCGACGACCGGTCCAGCTCCACTCCGTCGCTCCCCGACCTCATCCGAGGGGGTACGTCCTTCCGTGGTGACCAGCGCAAAGCGCCACAAGCCAGACCGGCGCACCTACGTTCTCGACACCAGCGTCCTGCTGGCCGACCCGAACGCCCTGAGCCGCTTCGACGAGCACGAGGTGGTGCTCCCCATCGTCGTGGTGACGGAACTGGAGGCCAAGCGGCACCATCCCGAACTCGGTTACTTCGCCCGGCAGGCACTGCGCCTGCTCGACGACTACCGGGTGCGGTACGGCCGTCTCGACGCCCCCATCCCGACCGGGGACCTCGGGGGGACCGTGCGTGTCGAGCTCAACCACTCGGACCCCAGCGTGCTGCCCAGCGGCTACCGCCTGGGGGACAACGACTCACGTATCCTCGCGGTCGCCCGCAATCTGCAGGCCGAGGGGTTCGACGTCACCGTCGTGTCGAAGGACCTGCCGCTCAGGATCAAGGCCTCGTCCGTCGGTCTCCTCGCCGAGGAGTACCGCGCCGAGCTCGCCATCACGGAGAACTCCGGCTGGACCGGAATGTCCGAACTGACCCTGCCCGGCGAGCAGGTGGACATCCTCTTCGAGGAAGGGCATGTCCACGTCCCCGAAGCCGTCGGGATGCCCGTGCACACCGGGCTGACGATCCACTCCGAGCGTGGCAAGGCGCTGGGCCGGATCACGCCCGAGGGCAACGTCCGTCTGGTGCGCGGCGACCGGGAGGCCTTCGGTATCAAGGGCCGCAGCGCCGAGCAGCGCATCGCGCTCGACCTGCTGCTCGACCCGGACGTCGGGATCGTGTCCATGGGCGGCCGGGCCGGCACCGGCAAGTCTGCGCTGGCGCTGTGCGCGGGGCTGGAGGCGGTGCTGGAGCGCCGTCAGCACCAGAAGGTGATGGTCTTCCGGCCGCTGTACGCGGTGGGCGGGCAGGAGCTCGGGTATCTGCCCGGCACCGAGGCCGAGAAGATGAGCCCCTGGGCGCAGGCGGTCTTCGACACGCTCTCCGCGGTCACCAGCCGCGAGGTCATCGAAGAGGTCACCGCGCGGGGAATGCTGGAGGTGCTCCCTCTCACGCACATCCGCGGGCGCTCGCTGCACGACGCATTTGTGATCGTGGACGAGGCGCAGTCGCTGGAAAGGAATGTGCTTCTGACTGTTCTGTCCCGAATTGGTGCTAACTCGCGGGTGGTTCTGACCCATGATGTGGCCCAGCGGGACAATCTCAGGGTCGGGCGCTACGACGGTGTCGTCGCCGTAGTGGAGAAGCTCAAGGGGCATCCGCTCTTCGCGCACGTGACGCTGAATCGGTCCGAGAGGTCCCAGATCGCGGCCCTTGTGACCGAAATGCTCGAAGAAGGTCAGATCTAAGAAGTAAGGCCCAATCGGGCCTGGTTACGCAGCAGTTGGCGCCGTCCGAAAAGGTGAAGAGCCTAGTCGGGCGGCGCCTCGGTGTGTGCCGCTTTCCGTAAATCCCTGGGACAAACAAGGTGTGAGCTTTCACACGCAACGCGGAATTGCCTTG
This sequence comes from Streptomyces curacoi, assembly GCF_001513975.1. Taxonomy (GTDB): domain Bacteria; phylum Actinomycetota; class Actinomycetes; order Streptomycetales; family Streptomycetaceae; genus Streptomyces; species Streptomyces curacoi. Next base: position 127,606 of record NZ_KQ947988.1, on the reverse strand, counting down.
CGGCGTCCGGTTACGGCAGAGTCTCACTCCTGTCAGGCCCCGCATACGACACACCTGTACCCCCAGCGGTACGGAACCGCAGCAACACCACGGCTAACTCCATAGCGTCGTCGTATGCCGCCCGAGTACCACGCGGCGCTCCCCGTTCGGGAGTTGCCCACCGGGTCCGTGCCTCCCGTGACCCCGCAGTTGGGAGGCCAGCGCCAGGGGCACGATTGCGTCCGCCAGGGTCACCGAAGCGGGCGATGCTGGAAGGAAACCGTGTGAGTCCGATTTCGGTCAGGGGATTCGCAGTGGCCTCGGCCACCGCGGTCACCGCTGTCGGAAGCGTCGTCGGCGTTGCCTCGGGCAGCACCGCGCAGAACAACGACGCCGAGGCGACGGCAGCCGATTCGACGCTCCTCGCGGACATACCCGCGGGCCAGCAGGCCCAGGTGCAGACCGAGTCCCTGACGGCCCAGGCCAATGTCCAGGCCATCGCCGCGGACGCGAGCGCCAAGAAGGATGCTGAGGAGGCGGCCCGCAAGGCTGCCGCCCAGACCGCGATCGAGAAGAAGGTAGCCGCCGAGAAGGCGGCGCAGGCGGCCAAGGAGCGCGAAGAGGCAGAGGCGAAGGCCTCCCGGTCCTCCTCCGCGGACTTCCCCGTCCAGGGCTCGTACACCATCGAGCAGATCCAGGCGATGGCGCGCCAGATGGTCCCGGCCGACCAGTTCCAGTGCTTCAGCAACATCGTGGACCACGAGTCCGACTGGAACTACCGGGCCGTCAACCCCTCGTCGGGCGCCTACGGCCTCTTCCAGGCGCTGCCCGGTTCCAAGATGTCGTCCGTCGGCTCCGACTGGCAGACGAACCCGGCCACCCAGATCAAGTGGGGCCTCAACTACATGAACGAGCGGTACGACAGCCCGTGTGGCGCCTGGTCGTTCTGGCAGGCCAACCACTGGTACTGAGCCACCGCTCAACCCTGCAGGGCCCCTCACCGTCCTTCGGTGAGGGGCTTTCGCTCGTGTCCGTGCAACGCCATGTACGGTCGGACGAGGCGACTCCAGAGGGGAGTGGTGAGGCGAGACGGGGGAAGAGGACGGAACATGTCGCGAGTGCCAGGGTGGCTCGGCCGGCTCGGTGCCGGACTGACCGAGATGAGCGAGCGGTTGGACGAGCGCCGCGCCGCGGTGGAACGCGAGAGCGCCGAACTCGAGTTGGAGCGGCGGTCCGCCGCCGACGCCGCGCCTGACTCCGCTGCCGACGACATCCCTCCGCCGCCCGCCGGGCACGTCCCACGGCCCCCCGACTACGCGCCCGCGGTGCCGCCGCCCCGCCGCACCGACCCCGCGCACGTCGTGCCGTGGGGCGTCCGGGTCGCGGCGGAGGCCGGCTGGCGGCTGCTGGTGCTGGCCGGCACCGTCTGGGTGCTGATGCGGGTCATCAGCGCCGTACAGCTGGTGGTGCTGGCGTTCGTCATCGCCCTGCTCCTCACCGCGCTGATGCAGCCCTCGGTGGCCTGGCTGACGCGGCGCGGTGTGCCGCGCGGGCCCGCCACCGCCCTGACCGCGATCCTCGGGTTCGTCGTCATCGGGCTGATGGGCTGGTTCGTGACCTGGCAGGTCATGGAGAACATCGACAACCTCTCCGACCAGGTCCAGGACGGCATCGACGAGCTGCGCAACTGGCTGCTCAACAGCCCCTTCCACGTCACCGACAAGCAGATCAACGAGATCGCCGAGAACCTCCGGGAGGCGATCGGCGCCAACACCGACGAGATCACCTCGGCCGGTCTGGAAGGCGTCACGGTCGTCGTCGAGGCCCTCACCGGCATCCTGCTGGCGGCCTTCTCGACCCTCTTCCTCCTCTACGACGGCAAGCGCGTCTGGGAGTGGACGCTGAAGCTCGTGCCGGCCGCGGCCCGGCCGGGCGTCGCCGGCGCCGGTCCGCGGGCGTGGGCGACGCTCACGGCGTATGTGCGCGGCACGGTCCTCGTCGCCCTGATCGACGCCGTCTTCATCGGCATCGGCATCTACTTCCTCGATGTGCCGATGGCCGTCCCGCTGGCCGTGTTCATCTTCCTGTTCTCCTTCATCCCGCTCGTCGGCGCGGTGGCGTCCGGTGCGCTGGCGGTGGTCGTGGCGCTGGTGACACAGGGCGTCTTCACCGCCGTCATGACCCTCGCGGTCGTCCTCGCCGTGCAGCAGATCGAGGGGCACGTCCTCCAGCCGTTCATCCTGGGACGCGCGGTCCGCGTCCACCCGCTGGCCGTGGTGCTGTCGGTCGCGGCCGGGGGCATGGTGGCGGGGATCGGCGGCGCGGTGGTGGCCGTACCGCTGGTGGCGGTGTCGAACACGATCGTGGGGTATCTGCGGGCGTACTCGCAGGAGACGGCGCTGCGCTACGCGCCCGAGCCGAGGGGAGCGACAGCGGTGGATGCGGCTGCCGTGGACCCACCGACGTCCGACGACAGGCCGGTGGCGGAGCGATGACAAGGGCCCGTTCACCCTCAGGGTGAACGGGCCCCGGCGTTTCCCGGCGCAGGACTACTCCGCCAGAACCGCCTCCGCCTCCAGCGTCGTACCGACCGCCTGGATCACAGACGCGATCTTGAACGCCTCCTGGACCGTCTCGCGGTCCACGCCCGCCTTGCGCAGCACCTGCTCGTGCGAGTCGAGGCACATGCCGCAGCCGTTGATGGCCGACACCGCGAAGGACCACAGCTCGAAGTCGACCTTGTCGACCCCGGGGTTGCCGATGACGTTCATCCGCAGACCCGCGCGCAGGTTGCCGTACTCGTGGTCGGACAGCAGATGCCGGGTGCGGTAGAAGACGTTGTTCATCGCCATCACCGCGGCGGCGGACTTGGCCGCGTTGTACGCCTCCGGCGTGAGGTTCGCCTTCGCCTCCGGCTCCAGCTCGCGCAGCACGATCGGGGAACGCGCGGCGATCGCGGTGGCGAGCACCGTGCCCCACAGCTGCTGCGCCGGGAGGTCGGAGTTGCCGATGACCGAGCCCAGGTTGAGCTTCAGGTCCTTGGCGTAGTCCGGTATGCGGGACTTCAGGGAGTCGAGGGACATGTCAGTCACTCTCCGGCGAGGAGCTTGACCGGGTCCAGGGTCTCGTCGCCCTTGCTCCAGTTGCACGGGCACAGCTCGTCCGTCTGGAGGGCGTCCAGAACCCGCAGAACCTCCTTGGGGTTACGGCCGACGGAGCCGGCGGTCACCATGGAGAACTGGATCTCGTTGTTCTGGTCGACGATGAACACCGCGCGCTTGGCGAAGCCGTCCTCGCCCTCGATGCCGAGGTCGCGCATCAGCTCGTGCTTGGAGTCGGCCATCATCGGGAACGGCAGGTCGCGCAGGTCGTCGTGGTCCTTGCGCCAGGCGTGGTGGACGAACTCGGAGTCGCCGGAGAAGCCGAGGACCTGGGCGTCGCGGTCGGCGAACTCGTCGTTCAGCTTGCCGAAGGCGGCGATCTCGGTGGGGCACACGAAGGTGAAGTCCTTGGGCCAGGCGAAGATCACCTTCCACTTGCCCTCGTAGGTCTTGTGGTTGATCTTCTCGAACTCCTTGCCCTTCTCCAGCGAGACGCAGGCGGTCAGTTCGAACTCGGGGAACTTGTCACCGACAGTGAGCACACGCTCTCCTTGCAGCGAAGAGACACCCGTTCGGTACAGGCGTCTCCCTTGGGTTGGACCTTACCGATCCTGGCACAGGGTGCATTGATACGGGAAATAGCTACACTCGGTCAGGTTGATCGGAGGTACCTATTGATGATCGTGGGCAAGAGATGACCTCGGGCAAGAAGCGCCAGCCCAGCCTCGCCCAGCTGCGGGCCTTCGCCGCCGTCGCCGAGCACCTCCACTTCCGGGACGCGGCCGCCGCGATCGGCATGAGCCAGCCCGCGCTGTCGGGTGCCGTGTCCGCCCTGGAGGAGGCCCTCGGGGTGACGCTCCTGGAGCGTACGACCCGCAAGGTGCTGCTCTCGCCGGCCGGCGAGCGGCTGGCCGTACGGGCGAAGGCGGTACTGGTGGCGGTCGGGGCGCTGATGGAGGAGGCGGAGGCGGTCCGGGCCCCGTTCACCGGTGCCCTCCGGCTCGGTGTCATCCCCACCGTCGCCCCCTACCTCCTGCCCACCGTCCTGCGCCTCGTCCACGACCGCTATCCGCACCTCGACCTCCAGGTGCACGAGGAGCAGACCGCCAGCCTCGTCGAGGGGCTCACCCACGGCCGCCTGGACCTGCTCCTGCTCGCCGTCCCCCTCGGCGTGCCCGGTGTCGTCGAACTGCCCCTCTTCGACGAGGACTTCGTGCTGGTCACCCCGCTGGACCACTGGCTGGGCGGCCGGGAGGGCATCCCGCGCGAGGCCCTGAAGGAGCTGAACCTGCTGCTCCTGGACGAGGGGCACTGCCTGCGCGACCAGGCGCTCGACATCTGCCGGGAGGCGGGCCGCGCGGACGCGCCGGTGACCACGACGGCCGCCGGACTGTCCACCCTCGTCCAGCTCGTCGCGGGCGGCCTGGGCTGCACCCTGCTGCCGCGCACCGCCCTCAGGCTGGAGACGACCCGCAGCAGCCAGCTCCTCACCGGCTACTTCGCCGACCCGGCCCCCACCCGCCGCATCGCCCTCGGCATGCGGACCGGGGCGGCGCGCGGCGGGGAGTACGAGGAGCTGGCGGGTGCCTTGCGTGAGGCGTTGCGGGCTTTGCCTGTGCGGGTGTTGGGGGGCGGTGTCTGAGGGCGGCGAGCCGGGTGTGGGCCGGCTGTCGGTCTGTGGTGGCCCCTGCCGTGGCGGGCCCTCGGTGGGTCACTGTCGGTTACTTCGTGGACCCGGCTTCCGCTGGCGCGTGGCCCTCGCCAGGGGGGCGGGGGTGGTCGTGTGGCGGGGAGTGGGAGGGGTTGGCGGGTGCCTTGCGTGAGGCGTTGCGGGCTTTGCCTGTGCGGGTGTTGGGGGGCGGTGTCTGAGGGCGGCGAGCCGGGTGTGGGCCGGCTGTCGGTCTGTGGCGGCCCCTGCCGTGGCGGGCCCTCGGTGGGTCACTGTCGGTTACTTCGTGGACCCGGCTTCCACCGGCGCGTGGCCCTCGCCAGGGGGGCGGGGGAGTGGGCGGGGTTGGCGGGTGCCTTGCGTGAGGCGTTGCGGGCTTTGTCTGTGCGGGTGTTGGGGGCGGTGCCTGAGTGCCGGTCCGCGGTGGTTCACCTGGTGCGCAGGTCGTCCGGCTGGTCTGTCGGGGCGGGTCGCGGGGATGCGCCGGTGGCCGTCACGGCTGCGGGGGCTGTCGACGTTGGTGCGGCTTGTCGCGGGTGGCCTTGGCTGCACTTGCTGCCGCTTATCGCCCTCAAGCCGGCTTCTCACCGGGGGAGTAGCAGGGGCTGGCCGCTGCCCTGCATGCGGCCGTGCGGCCGTGCGGGCCTTGCGCGGCCGGGGATTGGGGGGGGCCGACGCCTGAGTGTCGGCCCCCGGGTGTTCACTCCGTGCGCAGGCCGTCCGGGCGCATCAGGCGCAGCAGGGGCGGCAGGCTGAGCAGCGTCACCGCGAGGACGACCGCGGCGCCGACACCGGTCATCGACAGCACGCTCGCCCAGTCCACCTGGACCGGCGTGTCCGTCATGCGCAGCAGGACCGCGCCCAGCGCCATGCCCCCCACCGACGCCAGCAGCAGTCCCAGGCCGATCGGGATCGCCGTCTGCCAGAGCACCGACAGGCTCAGCGTGCTGCGCCGGGTGCCGAAGGCGACCAGGGACGACAGCAGCTTCTTGCGCTCGCGCAGCTGCTCCAGCTGCGACACCAGCAGACTCGCGCCGATCAGCACCAGCACACAGGTGGCGCCGATGAACAGGCCGGTGCGGATGGCGGTGAACTGGTCGGACCGCTCGGTGGAGGTCCACACCATCGGGTCGGCGAAGGGATCGATCCGCGCCGCCGTGTTCCGCACGTACTCGCGCACGTCCGGTACGGACTCGTCGAGCCGCAGATAGACCTCTCCGGCCACCGCCTGCGCCGCCCGCTCGGACAGGGCGCTCGGGGTCAGCAGCAAACCGCCGCGCTTGAAGCCGGTCGGGTCCTTGACCGAGGGGGCCTCCTTCAGGTTCTGCGGCACGGTCCAGGCGACCGGCGTCGTCTTCTCGTACTCGGAGGACGGGTCGAAGTACACCGTCCGGCCGGGCTTGGCGAGCTGGGCCCCGTCCTCGTCGTACTCGCCGCCCGTGGCCACGAAGGCGTCGCCCTCGCGGCACGACGGCAGCGACGCCACCTCGCGCAGCGACGCGCAGTCTCCGACCGTCACCTGCGTGAAGTGGTCGGCCTCATGGGCCCGGTCGCCGACGTATCCCTCGGAGTAGCCGAAGACCCTGTCCACGCCCTTGGTCCCGGCGAGCTTCTCCTTGACCGAGTCGAGTGGCACTCCCTGCGGCACATGCACCTGCATCTGGACGCGGGACACGTCCTGGCCCGTGCTCTCGGTGTAGTCGCCCGCGACGCCGGAGAACAGCATCTGCAGGGCGATCGCCCCGGCCACCGCGACCGCGATGCCGTTGACCATGCGGGCCGCCGTGCCGCTGCTCAGCTGCAGCCTGCGCACGGCCAGTTGCCAGGCCACCCCGCCCGAGCCGAGCCGGGCGACGACCGCTTCGACGATCCAGGGCAGCAGCGCGGTCACACCGACCAGCAGCAGCATGACGCCCCCGATGACGAGGTACTGGTTGAACTCGCCTCCGTCCCGGCCCTGCCCGACCATGGTGTAGAGCATCGCCAGTCCGGCCAGCGGCATCAGCAGCCGCCACCACAGCCGGCGCCGCGAGGGCTTGGCCGTACGCACCACACCGAGCGGCTCGATCACCACACCGCGCAGCGCGAACTGGGTGACCAGCACGGCGGCGGCCGGGACCGCGACGGCGACCAGCAGCGCCAGCAGGGGCGAGGGGTTCAGATAGCTGGGGAACACGCTGTACCCGAAGGCCTCGACCGAACCGGCGATCTGACGGCCGACCAGGAAGAAGACGGTGCCGAAGACCAGCCCCAGCGCCGCGCCCGCCATCGCTTCGCCCGCGGCCACCCGCCGGGTCATCCGACCGTCGGAGCCGACCAGCCGGAGCGCCGCCAGCCGCCGGTCCCGCCGCTCGCCGCCGAACCGTACGGCCGCGGCGATGAACACGGCGACCGGGGTCAGCAGCACCACGAAGACGACGAGGATGAGCAGCAGCAGGATCGGGTCCATCCGCTCGGACGACGTCGGGTTCGGATCCCCGAACCGGTCGATACGGGTCACCGGGCCGTCGTCGACCTTCGGCGCGAGACCCTCGCCGCCCCGGTAGAAGGCGAGCTCGGTCGAGCCGATCAGCCCCTCCTCGCCGATGGTCCCGACGATCCGGTCCGGCAGCCGCTCCCGCAGCAGCTTCCCGTCGTCCGACTCCAGCAGCCGCTTCAGCGCGGGGGAGACGACCATCTCGCCCACCGCGGGCAACTCCCGCACCCCTGGGGGCAGCGGTGCCCGCGGCCCCTCGGGTTCCAGTGCCCGCCCGCGGACGTCCTGGTCGCGGAAGGACGTACCGGCGTCCGCGACCACCAGGGTGTCGTCGCCCTTCTTCAGCGTGGTGTCGCCGTAGGTGATGTCGGTGCGCGCCGCCTCCCGGTCGTGGCGCACCGCCAGCGCGTTCGGGATCGCGGTCGTCAGCAGCAGCAGCGCCACCCCGAGGCCGACCCCGACGGCCGTCAGCAGGGCCCGAACCCAGCCCTCGCGTCCGCCGGCGAAGGCGAACCGGACCCCCATGGCCAGATCCTTGGCCCACTGACCCAGGTTCATACGACGCGCTCCATGTCCCGGGACTTGCCGTCCCGTACGACGATCTCGCGGTCGGAGTAGGCGGCGACCCGCGCCTCGTGCGTGACGAGGACGACGGCGGCGTTGGTCGACCGGGCGGCATCCGTCAGCAGTTCCATCACGCGCTCGCCGTTGAGGGAGTCGAGCGCGCCGGTCGGCTCGTCGGCGAAGAGCACACGCGGGTTGGTGACCAGCGCGCGGGCGACGGCGACACGCTGCCCCTGACCGCCGGAGACCTCACCGGGCCGCTTCTTCCTGAGGTCGTCGACCTCCAGCCGCTCCATCCAGGACAGGGCGGCCTTCTCGGCCTCCTTGCGGGAGACGCCGTTCAGCCGCAGCGGCAGGGCGACGTTCTCGACGCACGTCAGCTCGGGCACCAGCTGCCCGAACTGGAAGACGAATCCGAACTCGGAGCGTCTGAGCGCACTGCGCTGGGCGTCGTTCATGGTGGCGAGCTCGCGCCCGTTGTAGGTGATGGAGCCCGAGTCGGGCGGCACGATCCCGGCGAGACAGTGCAGCAACGTCGACTTGCCGGAGCCCGAGGGCCCCATCACGGCGACGACCTCGCCGGGGTGGATGGAGAACTCGGCGCCGTCCAGCGCGACGGTCGGGCCGTAGGCCTTGCGCAGCTCTTCGGCCGCGAGCAGGGAACCGGGAGGCGCGGTCACTTGGCCACCACCTCCGCCAGCTTGTCGAGGCGCGCGGCGGTGAGCTCCAGCCAGCGCAGATCGGCCTCCAGGTGGAACAGGGCGTGGTCGCAGATCAGCTGGTCGGCCAGGTCGCCCTTGCGCTTGCGGTCGGTGAGGATCCGCATCATGCGCAGATGCTCGGCGCGCTGGGTGTCGAGGATGTCGGCGGCGTCGCGCCGGGTGAGCAGCGCGAGGACGACCTTCGTGTAGAGGGTCGACTGCAGATACGGCTCGGGCTTCTCGGGCGTCGCGAGCCAGCGCTGCACGTCGGTGATCCCGGCGTCGGTGATCGCGTACCGCTTCCGCTCGGGGCCGCCGCCCGGCTCGATCCCGTCGACCTCGACGAGCCCGTTCTTCAGCAGGCGGGACATCGTCGAGTAGACCTGGCCGTAGTGCAGCGGCCGGTCGTGACCGAACTTCTCGTCGAAGGCCCGCTTCAGGTCGTAACCGTGGCGGGGGCCCGACTCCAGGAGCCCTAGAAGGGTGTGACCGATGGACATGCCGAGGACTCTACACGGGGTGTATACGCCCCGTGTATACACCGAGTGCGCACGCCCTGGCGGTGGGTGTGTCGGCCCTGGTGGGGGCCGATTGTCACGGTTCTGCTACTGGGACCCGGAGGGGTTCGCGGGAGGTCGGCCGCGGCGTGGAATCGGCTTGGCCTCGCCCGGCAGCCGCCCCGCCTCCGCGAGCGCGCGCCGCAGCAGGAACTCGATCTGTGCGTTGGCCGACCGCAGGTCGTCGCTCGCCCACCGGGCCAGCGCCTCGTACACGGACGGGTCGAGCCGCAGCAGCACCTGCTTGCGCTGCTGCGGCCGGCGCTGCGGGGCCGCACCCCCGGCGGGATCCGTCACTGGTAGAGCGTCCCGGTGTTGAGGACGGGCTGCGGGGACCTGTCACCGCACAGCACCACCATCAGGTTCGACACCATCGCCGCCTTCCGCTCCTCGTCCAGCTCCACGATGCCCTGCTCGGAGATCCGCGCGAGCGCCGCCTCCACCATGCCCACCGCTCCGTCGACGATCTGCCGCCGCGCCGCGACGACCGCCCCGGCCTGCTGCCGTTGCAGCATCGCGGAGGCGATCTCGGGAGCGTACGCGAGATGCGTGAAGCGCGACTCGATGATCTGCACCCCGGCCGCCTCCACGCGCGCGTGCAGTTCGGCGGCGAGCTTCTCGGTGATCTCCTCGGCGTTGCCGCGCAGCGAGAGGCCGGCCTCGTCATGGGCGTCGTACGGGTACTCGATGGCGATGTGCCGCACGGCCGCCTCGGTCTGGGTGGACACGAACTCCAGGAAGTCGTCCACCTCGAACGTGGCCTGTGCGGTGTCCTCGACCTTCCACACCACCACCGCGGCGAGCTCGATCGGGTTGCCGTAGGCGTCGTTGACCTTCAGGACCGCCGTCTCGTGGTTGCGGACCCGGGTCGAGATCTTCGTACGGGACGTGAAGGGGTTCACCCAGCGCAGCCCGTCCTGCCGGATCGTCCCCCGGTACCGCCCGAAGAGCTGGACGACCCGCGCCTCGCCCGGCGCGACCATGTTCAGCCCGGACATGGCCAGGAGGGCGGCTGTGCCGACCAGGATGCCGGTGATGATCAGCGCCGCCTTGCCGCCGGCCCCGGAGACGGCCGTGGCGCTCGCGATCAGCCCCGCGCCGAGCAGCAGTCCGACGAGTCCCAGCAGCAGGGCGAGGCCGCCGCCGATGCTGTGGGCCGTGAACTCGCGCACGCGTGGTGCGGGCAGGTCGGGCAGGTCGGCGGTGATGGTCGTGCGGTCGGCAGACATGGGCGATTCCCCCGTTTCATCCACTTCATCTACTTCGTCCACGAAGCCTTCATCCATGAAGCCTTAATCCACGAAGCCTTAATCCACGACGCCGCGGGCGGCTTCCCCTAGCTTCGTACTATCTAAGTGATATCACTTTACCCCGGGCGAGCAACCCTATGCAGCCCTCAGCCGTCGGTTCCGATGGGACAGGTGCTGATTGTCACGTCCGTAAAAGCCCGGATCGGCAGTCCTTTGTCACAACTTCCGGTGTTAGCTTTCTGAGCTGACCTGAGCGGCGAACCAGTGTGGCGGGAGCGCACACAAGAGCGAAGCGGAGCTGAACGGACCCATGGGACGAGCGGAAGAGAGACGAGCGCGGCAGCGTGGTGGCCGCCGCGCGGCGCCCCGGCGTTCGTCCGCGGCGCCGTCGGCCGCCGTGGGCGGTGACGCGCCCACCGTGGTGGGCCCGCCCGTCACGGGAGGCCGGGCCGCGGCCCGCCGTGCGGCCAAGGGCGGCGGCAAGGGAGGCGACGGCAAGGGGCGGATACGCCGGCTCTTCACCTGGAAGAAGATCCTCGGCACGTTCCTGGGCGTCTGCCTTCTGGGCATCGGCGGCTTCATCGCGCTCTACCTGTACGTGGACGTGCCCGACAACAACGCGGCCGCCCAGGCCGCCCAGCGCCAGAGCAACGTCTACAAGTACAGCGACGGCGCGGTCCTGGCCCGTGACGGCAAGGTCAACCGCGAGATCGTGGACCTGTCCAAGGTGCCGAAGAAGGTCCGGTACACCTTCGTCGCGGCGGAGAACAAGAGCTTCTACCACGACAGCGGCATCGACCTGAAGGGCACGGCCCGCGGTCTGCTCAACACGCTGATGGGCAAGGGCGCGCAGGGTGGTTCGACGATCACCCAGCAGTACGTCAAGAACTACTACCTCAGCCAGGAACAGACCATCAGCCGCAAGCTCAAGGAGATGGTCATCTCCTTGAAGGTGGACCGGCAGATGTCCAAGGACGACATCCTCGCCGGTTACATCAACACCAGCTACTACGGCCGCGGCGCCTACGGCATCCAGGCCGCCGCCCAGGCCTACTACCGCGTCGACGCCGAGAAGCTGAGTGTCGCGCAGGGCGCGTACCTCGCCGCGCTGCTCCAGGCGCCGAGTCAGTACGACTGGCACGCCGCGTCCGACACCGGCAAGCGCCTGGTGGAGGCCCGCTGGAACTACGTCCTGGACAACATGGTCGAGGAGGGCTGGCTCGACAAGGCCAGCCGCCAGGCCATGCGGTTCCGGCCGCCGCTGGAGCCGAAGCCCACCGCCGGCCTGGCCGGCCAGAAGGGCTATCTGGTCGAGCTCGCCAACCAGCAGCTCATCGACCAGCTGGTGAAGCAGGAGGGCATCCCGCGCTCCCAGGCCGAGGCCGAGGTCGTCGACCAGGGCTGGACCATCACCCTGAACATCGACAAGAAGAAGCAGGCCCAGCTGGAGAAGGCCGTGAAGGCCCAGCTGACCAGCAAGCTCGACCCGAAGAAGCGCAAGGTCGACGCCAACGTCCAGGCCGGCGCGGTCTCCGTCGACCCCAAGACGGGCAAGGTCGTCGCCCTGTACGGCGGCGTGGACTACTTCAAGCACTACACGAGCAACGCGACCCGCGCCGACTACCAGCCCGCCTCGACGTTCAAGCCGGTGATCCTCGCCGCCGCCCTGGAGGAGAACGCCCAGACCCAGGACGGCAAGCCGATCACCGCGAACACCATCTACGACGGCACCAGCAAGCGGCCGGTGGTGGACAACGGCAGCAAGGTCGGGTTCGCCCCCGAGAACGAGGACGACCGCAACTACGGCGACATCACCGTCCAGACGGCGATGAACAAGTCCGTGAACTCCGTCTTCGCGCAGATGGGCGTCGACGTCGGCATGAAGAACGTCCTGGACGTGGCCGGCAAGCTCGGCATGGACACCACCAACCTGCAGGCCGTACCCGCGCAGACCCTGGGCACCATGGGCGCGAGCCCGCTGCAGATGGCCGGGGTGTACGCCACCCTCGACAACCACGGCAAGCAGGTCACCCCGAGCATCATCAAGACCGCCGAGCACAACAGCAAGGCGGTCACGATGCCCGACCCGATCGGCGAGCAGGTCATCAGCCGCGAGGCCGCGGACAGCGTGACCTCGGTGCTGACGGGCGTGGTCGACGACGGTACGGCCCAGCAGGCCGTGGCGAACAACCCCAAGCGGGACGGTCAGAAGGTGGCCGGCAAGACGGGTACGTCCGACGACAACAAGTCGGCCTGGTTCACCGGCTACACACCCGACCTGGTCACCTCGGTGGGCCTGTTCGGCGAGGACGAGAAGACCCGCGCCCAGACCAAGATGTACGGCGCCGGCGGCGAGGAACGCGTCAACGGCGGTGGCTTCCCGGCGGAGATCTGGGCGGCGTACATGTTCGGCGTGACCAACGGGGACGCCGAGTTCGACCTGGACACCGACCAGGGCGCCGCCGTCCAGCCGACCTGGACGCCGACGCCGACTCCGACGCCGACGACGAAGGAGCCGACGGAGGAGCCGACGACCGAGGAGCCTTCCGAGACGCCTACCACCGAGGAGCCTTCGGAGACGCCTACCACCGAGGAGCCTTCGGAGACGCCGACGACCGAGGAACCGACGCTGGATCCGACGGCCCAGCCGACGGACGACCCCACGTTGGACCCGGTCAGACCCGGCAACGGTCAGCAGCGGTGAGAAGGGCGCCCGGCGGCAGGCCGGGCGCCCTTCTCGTACGATCGGACGATCGCAATGATCGACTGATTCGTCAGGGGGATTTCGTGTTACGAGCAGCCGCACTCGTGCTCGGCGCCGTCATGCTTGCCGCAACTGCCGCCTGCACCACCGAGGACAGCGCGAAGCCGGACAGGAACGCGGTGCTGGAGACCCTGCCGGCGGACCCGGACGAGGCGCGGTCGAAGAAGACCGCGCAGGAGTTCCGGGACTGGGTGGCCGAGCACGGGGACGCGCAGGAGAAGAGCGCGGTGCGGCGGGTCGTCCGGGTCCTCGGTGAGGGGGACGAGCCCACCGGTGACGCCTACGTCTCCACGGACATCAACGGCGGGAAGACCCAGGTGAAGGACCCGCTGGCGGCCGCGCAGGCCGTCGCCCGGGCCTTTGCCGACTGGAAGGCCGCGGAACAGGGCCGGGTGTCGGTGTACGACGTGTTCGGCAACGCGGTCGTCACCGGCCACGAGTTCTGAACCGGCCACGTCGTCCGACGGGCTGGCGAGGGCCGGTCCCCGCAACCGGGAACCGGCCCTCGCCGGGTGCGTGCTCAGCTCCGGTTCAGCTCGAACCAGACCACCTTGCCGGTGCTCAGCCGTGTCGCGCCCCACCGCCGGGCCAGCCGGTTCACCAGGTACAGGCCCCGGCCGCCCTCGTCGGTGGCCCTCGCCTGCCGCAGCCGCGGCAGCTGGGGCACGTCGTCGCCGACCTCGCAGCGCAGGACGTCGGTGCGCAGCAGACGCAGGGTCACCGGGCGGGAGGCGTAGCGGACGGCGTTGGTCACGACCTCGCTGACCAGCAGCTCGACCGAGTCGGTGAGTTCCTCCAGACCCCAGCGGGCCAGGGCACGCCGGGCCAGCCGGCGGGCCCGGCCCGGCGCCGCGTCCTCCGGCTCCAGGAACCAGTACGCCACGTCGCTCGGCGCGATCCCGTCGAAGCGGGCGGCGAGCAGCGCAATGTCGTCGTCCCGGTCGCCCGGGCCGAGCATGTCCAGCACCTCGTCGCAGAGGGCTTCCAGGGGCGGCGGATGGTCGGGTCCGGTGAGCTGGGCGGTGGCGGCCAGCTTCTCGCGCAGCTGCTCTATGCCGGTCCAGACGTCGCGCAGCCGGGACTCGACCAGGCCGTCGGTGTAGAGGAGCAGGGTCGCCCCGGCCGGCGCGTCCAGCTCCACGGCCTCGAAGTCGACGCCGCCCACGCCGATCGGCGCGCCCGCCGGCACCCGCAGCACCTCCGCCCGGCCGCCCAGGTGCAGCAGAACGGGCGGCGGATGGCCGGCGTTGGCGATGGTGATGCGGTGCGAGACGGGGTCGTAGACGGCGTACAGGCAGGTCGCCATGCGGTCGGTGCCCAGCCGCTGGGCCTGCTCGTCGAGGTGGTGCAGGACCTCCTGCGGGGGCAGATCGAGCCCGGCGAGGGTCTGGGCCGTGGTGCGCAGCTGGCCCATGATCGCCGCCGACGTCATGGAGTGGCCCATGACGTCACCGACCACCAGGGCGACCCGGCTGCCCGGCAGAGGGATGGCGTCGTACCAGTCACCGCCCACCCGCGCGGTCTCGGCGGCCGGGAGGTAGCGCGAGGCGAGCCGTACGCCGGTCGGACGCGGCAGCGTCTCCGGCAGCATCGTCCGCTGCAACTCGTCGGCGATGTACGCCTCACGGCCGTACAGCACCGCCTTGTCGATGCCGAGCGCGCTGTGCGTGGCGAGCTGGGCGGCGACCAGGAGGTCGTCCGGCTCGAAGGCCAGACGGTCCGGGCGGCGCAGGAACACCGCGGCGCCGATGACTCGGCGGCGGCCACGCAGCGGGGCGAGGATCGCGCGCTGACCGTCGGGGATGATCGACTCGCCGTCCTCGCCGAGGAGTTCCGGCAGGGCGGCGCGGGCGGCGGGCGCGTCGGCGAAGACCGGCCGTACGCCGCGCAGCACCTCGGCGAGCGCGCCGCCGGGCCGCACCTCGCACAGTTCGGCGGTGAGGCTGGACAGTTCGGACAGCTCGGTCGGCTCCGGCTGCTGCTGTGCAGCCATGAAGCCGCCCTCGGTGTCCCGCTCCTCCGGGATGCGGTCGGTGCGGCGCAGCCGCAGCACGACGGGCCCGGTCGGCCGCTCGTCGCCGACCGGCAGCGGGTCGCGCAGATAGACGAGGATCGCGTCGGAGAAGGTCGGCACGGTCGCCCGGCACAGCCCCATCACGATCTCGTCCAGGTCGATGCCGCGGGCGATGCGCCGGGTGGCGGCGCCCACGAAGCGCAGCCGGTCGCCGTCCCGCCGCATCGGCGTGGGCCGCCCCGGCGGCAGCCCCTGCCCGGTGCGCCGCTCGGCGGACGTCTGCGGCGGCTCAGCGCCCGGCTGGGGCGGGATGGCCTCCGGAACGGGCCGCGGCCGGTGGGTGTCGGGCTCGGCGGCGACGGAGGGCTGCGAGTGCTCGGGGCCGTTGCCGGCGATGTCTGAGGGCTCCTTGCTCGGGCCGGACGGCGCGGTGGTGCCCGGCGTGGAAGGGGTCTCTCCGGTGCGTGCCTGTGGGGGTAAGGCGGTGCCGCCGGCGGAGATGTGCGGCGGCGTGGAGTGCGTCGTCGACGGTGTCGAGGTACGCACGAGCGCCCCGCGGGGCTCCGCGGGGTCGACGCCCGTCTCGGGGCGCTCGAAGGAGGTCGGCTGCTCCGTCACGCCTTTCGAATCCATCCGTCCGGGGCTGCGCGCCATGCGTGCAGTTCGTCCCGTCGAGATTCCGATACCCGGAATACGTGCCCCAGGAACGGAATTCCCGCGTGGCCAGAGGCAGTTCCTGTGCCGCCGGTGGACGGCCCGCCGCTACCGGCATCGCCCTGGTAACCCTCGCTCACGTCCTGCCGCCCCTCGGTGACGATCGGTCAAGCCCTGCGCGCACTCCGGCAGTTGCCCCTGCGCGCCCTTGCGGAGGACGATCCTACGTTTCTTGCCCGGGGGCGCATCAAGGGTCTCATGAGGACATGTGCGCGGGCGTGCGGTCCCAGTCCTCAGGCAAAGAAGGTACAGCCCAGGAGGGGTCCGGGCGCCAGTGCTGCCAGCCGTCCGAGAACGGCGGGCCCCAGGCGCGGATCACCTCCACCGCGCCGCGCCCCGCCTCCCGCACCCGCGCGGCGAGCCGGTCGTCCATCAGCCCGTCCCGCGTGGCCTGCGCGAACTCGTCCTCGTCCCGCCAGTGCCAACTGCGGTCCGGGTGCACGGAGATGTCGAGGAAGTGGTCCTCGGAGTCCACCCCGCCCGCCCAACGGACCAGCGGCTCCTCAAGGTTCACGTACCAGTTCTTGAACTGCCACCCGGGCTCCCAGAACAACCACACCGACCACGGCTGGCCCGGCCGCGCCAGTTTCAGCACACCGGTCCCGAACCACCGGTCGCGCTGGACGGAACGCGGCTTGGTGTACCGGCTCTCAAGCGGCTCCAGGTGGACGGGCGTTCCGTCGGCGAGCACCGGCCTGACGCACTCCGTCCCCGGGGCCAGCCATACGGCGAGTATCTCCTCGTCGTCCCGTACGACGGTGACGGGGCGCGCGATGTGGAAGTGCCGGCCGGCGTTCTCCCGGTACCGCCACAGGATCTGCGTCCCGGGGGCCCAGGATCCCGTCGCCCCGCCCGCTTCCGCTTCCGTCGTCACCGCTCCGCCGTCTGCCATGAACAGATATTAGGTGCCACAGGCATACGACGCTGCGGCGCCCGTGATGGTTCTCGCCGCAGCGCCGACCGCGCGGGAACTCGTTACGGCCGTGTCATCCGCAGGACATCGAGGGCCGCGTCCAACTGCTCGACCGTGAGGTCACCACGCTCCACGTACCCGCTCTCCAGGACGACCTGGCGGATCGTCTTCCGCTCCGCGAGAGCCTTCTTGGCGACCTTCGCGGCCTCCTCGTACCCGATGTACTTGTTGAGCGGCGTGACGACGGAGGGCGACGACTCGGCGTATTCCCGGGCCCGTTCGCGGTGGGCGACGATGCCGTCGACGGTCCGGTCGGCCAGCAGCCGGGAGGCGTTGGCGAGCAGCCGGATGGACTCCAGGACGTTCTTCGCGATGACCGGAAGCATCACGTTCAGCTCGAAGTTGCCCGCCGCTCCGGCCGTGGCCACGGTGGCGTCGTTGCCGATGACCTGCGCGGCGACCATGAGAACGGCCTCCGGAACGACCGGGTTGACCTTGCCGGGCATGATCGAGGACCCCGGCTGGAGATCGGGCAGGGAGATCTCGGCGAGCCCGGTACGCGGCCCGGACGACATCCAGCGCAGATCGTTGGCGATCTTCGTGAGCCCAACGGCGATGGTCCGCAGCTGCCCACTGGTCTCGACGATGCCGTCCCGCGCGCCCTGCGCCTCGAAGTGGTCCCGCGCCTCGGTGAGCGGCAGCCCGGTGGCGCGGGCCACCTCCTCGATGACGGCGGCGGAGAAGCCGGGAGGTGTGTTGATGCCGGTGCCGACGGCCGTACCGCCGAGGGGGAGTTCGGCGAGGCGGGGGAGCGAGGCGCCCAGCCGCTCGACGCCGTACCGCACCTGGGCGGCGTACCCGCCGAACTCCTGCCCCAGCGTCACGGGCGTGGCGTCCATGAGATGGGTCCGCCCCGACTTCACGACGTCGGCGAACTCCTCGGCCTTGCGCTCCAGGGAGGCGGCGAGGTGCTCCAGCGCCGGGACGAGATCGCGGGTGACGGCGGCGGTGGCGGCGATGTGGATGGAGGAGGGGAAGACGTCGTTGGACGACTGGGACGCGTTGACGTGGTCGTTGGGGTGGACGTCCCGTCCGAGGCGCTCGCTCGCGAGGGTGGCGATCACCTCGTTGGTGTTCATGTTGGACGAGGTCCCCGACCCGGTCTGGAACACGTCGACGGGGAAGTGCTCGTCCCACCGCCCCTCGGCGACCTCTTGGGAAGCTTCCTGGATCGCCTCGGCGACGTCCTTGTCGAGCACCCCGAGCCGCGCGTTCACCTTGGCGGCGGCGCCCTTGATGCGGGCGAGGGCCTCGATGTGGGCGCGCTCGATGCGCTGGCCCGAGATGGGGAAGTTCTCGACGGCACGCTGGGTCTGGGCGCGCCACTTCGCTTCGGCGGGGACTCGTACCTCGCCCATGGAGTCGTGCTCGATGCGGTAGTCGCTCATACCCGGTACAGCGTGGGGGTGGGTGCGGTTGTTCCGGGGGTTGGTCCGCTCGGGGGAGGCTTTCTCGCCCCCGCCGCCCCTACCCGTCCCATCCCTGGGGGCTGCCACCCCCAGACCCCCCCTTCGGCCCTGAAGGGGCCTCGTCCTCAAACGCCGGACGGGCTGAAAAACCAGCCCCTCCGGCGTTTGAGGAGCGGGGGTCCAGGGGGCGGAGCCCCCTGGCGGGGTCGCAGGGGCGGAGCCCCTGGGGGATGGGACGGGTAGGGGCGGCGGGGGCGAAAACCGTCCCGCCGCACCCGAGGTGCTACGCCAGCCCGGGCCCCCGCACCGGAATCGACGTGAACGTCGGCTCAGGCGCCGGATCCTGGAAGAAGTCGTTGCCCTTGTCGTCGACCACGATGAACGCCGGGAAGTCCTCCACCTCGATCTTCCACACGGCCTCCATGCCGAGCTCCTCGTACTCGACGACCTCGACCTTCTTGATGCAGTCCTGGGCGAGCCGGGCCGCAGGCCCGCCGATGGACCCCAGATAGAACCCGCCGTGGGCGTTGCACGCGTCGGTGACCTGCTTGCTGCGGTTGCCCTTGGCCAGCATGACCTTGGAGCCGCCCGCCGCCTGGAACTGCTCGACGTAGGAGTCCATGCGGCCGGCGGTCGTGGGCCCGAAGGAACCGGACGCATAGCCCTCCGGCGTCTTGGCCGGCCCCGCGTAGTACACCGGGTGGTCCTTCAGGTACTGCGGCATCTCCTCACCCGCGTCCAGCCGCTCCTTGATCTTGGCATGCGCGATGTCGCGGGCCACGACCAGCGGCCCGGTCAGCGAAAGCCGCGTCTTCACCGGGTACTTGGTCAGCTCGGCGAGGATCTCGTCCATCGGCTGGTTGAGGTCGATCTTGACGACGTCGCCGTCCGACTCCAGGTGCTCGTCGGTCGTCTCCGGCAGGAACCGCGCCGGGTCCGTCTCCAGCTGCTCCAGGAAGACACCCTCCGCCGTGATCTTCGCGACGGCCTGACGGTCGGCGGAGCAGGACACGGCGATCGCGACGGGACACGACGCACCGTGCCGCGGCAGCCGCACCACCCGCACGTCGTGGCAGAAGTACTTGCCGCCGAACTGCGCCCCGATCCCGATCTTCTGCGTCAGCTCGAAGACCTTCTCCTCCAGCTCCTTGTCCCGGAAGCCGTGCCCGAGCGGCGAGCCCTCGGCCGGGATCTCGTCCAGGTAGTGGGCGGAGGCGTACTTCGCGGTCTTCAGCGCGTACTCGGCGGACGTACCGCCCACGACGATCGCCAGGTGGTACGGCGGGCAGGCGGCCGTACCCAGCGAACGGATCTTCTCCTCCAGGAACTTCATCATGGAGGCCTCGTTCAGGACGGCCTTCGTCTCCTGGTACAGGAAGGACTTGTTGGCCGAGCCGCCGCCCTTCGCCATGAAGAGGAACTTGTAGGCGCCGCCGTCGGTGGCGTACAGCTCGATCTGGGCCGGCAGGTTCGAGCCGGTGTTCTTCTCCTCCCACATGGTGAGCGGAGCCATCTGCGAGTAGCGGAGGTTGAGCTTGGTGTACGCGTCGTAGACGCCGCGGCTGAGGGCCTCCTCGTCCCCGCCCTCGGTCAGCACGTTCTGTCCGCGCTTGCCCATCACGATCGCCGTGCCGGTGTCCTGGCACATCGGCAGCACGCCCGCCGCCGCGATGTTCGCGTTCTTCAGCAGGTCCAGGGCGACGAACTTGTCGTTGCTCGACGCCTCGGGGTCGTCGATGATGCGCCGCAGCTGCGCCAGGTGGGCCGGCCGCAGATAGTGCTGGATGTCGTGGATGGCCTCCTCGGCCAGCTTGCGCAGCGCCTCGGGCTCCACCTTGAGGAACGTCCGCCCGTCGGCCTCGAAGGTGGAGACACCCTCGGAGGTCACCAGCCGGTACGGGGTGGTGTCCTCTCCCATGGGGAGCAGATCGGTGTACGCGAACTCAGGCATGTCGCCCATTCCTCACTCGACAGACAGCGCGGCTGACCTCCATTGGCAGCGCCCACCAGCGTAGAACCTGCCACTGACGGCGAGCTTGTGAGGTAAGGCTCAGTTCGACGACCGCCGAACGAACCCGCGTGGGGGCTATCGCGATCTATCGTGTTTCGGTACGCTGCTGCGGTGGACCTTCAGAAGCAGACCGCGCCCGCCGCCACCGAGCTCCGCGCCTCCGACGCCGATCGCGACCGGGTCGCCGACATCCTGCGCGACGCCCTGGCCGAGGGCCGCCTCACCGCCGACGAGCACGCCGAGCGCGTGGAGGGCGTGCTGGCCGCCAAGACGGTCGGCGAACTGGATGTCTTCATACGGGACCTGCCCGCCGCCCACGAGCGGCCCGCGCCCTACCTCCGCGCCCCCAGCCGCCCCGCACCCGTCGCGATACCGGCCGACCCCGACGAGAGCGTGGTCGCGGTCTTCAGCGGCGCCGTCCGCAAGGGCCGCTGGCGCGCCGGCCGCCGTATCCATGCGTACGCGCTCTTCGGCAGCGTCGAGATAGACCTCAGCGAGGCGCTCTTCGAGTACCAGCAGGTCGTGATCCGGGCGATCGCGGTCTTCGGCAACGTCGAGGTCCGCGTCCCGGAGAACGTCTCGCTGCGCGGCACGGGAGGCGGTGTGCTCGGCAACTTCGAGGTGGACACCCTCGACGCGGAGGACCCCGAGGCGCCGGTCGTCCACGTCGACGGCTGGGCCGTCCTGGGCAACATCGAGGGCCGGCCGAAGCGCGGGAAGCTCGTCGCGGACATTCTCGACCGTGTGCAGCGCAAGGCCGACAAGAGTTTGCGCAAGCATCTGGATCGTTGACGGTTGTGAATCGGGCCGCCTCTCACCCGGCCTTTCGGGCTTCCAGGGAGCCGTATATCGGCGCGGGGCACCCCCCGAAATCCAGCGGTTCGGAACTGACTGCATAGGCGCGCGTACAGCGGGTAGACCTTGCTGCATCGTCTCTCGCTCGCGAAGCCGTCGTCAGGAGTAGACCGTGCTGCAACCGCCGCATTCGTCCCTGCAGGTAGCTGCCGTTCCGGCCCAGCGGGTGCCAGTGCGAGACAGGGACCAAGACGCCCCATGGCACACAGAAGCCGTGTGCCGGCGCGACGAGGCCGGCCTGTTCTTCGCCCCCTCCAAGGAGCCCACCGCAGCCCGACTCTCCCGCGAGGAGGCGGCCAAGCGCGTCTGCGCCCGCTGCCCGGTCATGGTGGAGTGCCGTGAACACGCCCTGCTCCAGCCCGAGCCGTACGGCGTCTGGGGCGGCCTCACCGCGGCGGAGCGCCGAGTGGTCCTGGCAAGGCGCCGCCGTCGCGAAATGGAACTGAAGAAGGCGGCGCGGGCGGCGAACCGCATAGCGCAGGCGGGTTAAGGACGAAGAAGGGCGCCCCCTCCGCACCGGGGGCGCCCATTTCTGTCGGCCTGTCGGCCCGTCGGCGCTATTTCACTTCGCCCTGTCGAAGTCGATCGCGCTGTAAGCCCGCAGCTTGCTCAGCCGGTGCTCGGAATCGATCCGCCGCACCGTGCCCGACTTCGACCGCATCACGATCGAGTCGGTCGTCGCGGTCTCCGACCGGTAGCGCACGCCCCGCAGCAACTCACCGTCGGTGATGCCGGTGGCGACGAAGAACACGTTGTCCCCGGCGACCAGGTCATCGGTGAGCAGCACCCGGTCCAGGTCGTGCCCGGCGTCGATCGCCCGCTGCCGCTCCTCGTCGTCCTTCGGCCACAGCTTGCCCTGGATGGTTCCGCCGAGGCACTTCACGGCACAGGCCGAGATGATCCCCTCCGGCGTACCGCCGATGCCGAGCAGCATGTCGACGCCGGTGCCCTCACGCAGCGCGTAGATCGAGCCGGCGACATCACCGTCGGAGATCAGCTTGATGCGCGCACCGGCGTCCCGGATCTCCTTGATGATGCCCTCGTGCCGCGGCCGGTCCAGGATGACGACGGTGACGTCCTCCGGCGTGGACCGCTTGGCCTTGGCCACCCGCCGGATGTTCACGGACACGGGTGCGTTGATGTCGACGAAGTCGGCGGCTTCGGGGCCGGTGACCAGCTTGTCCATGTAGAAGACGGCCGACGGGTCGAACATGGACCCGCGGTCGGCCGCGGCCAGCACGGAGATCGCGTTGGGCATGCCCTTCGCGGTCAGGGTGGTCCCGTCGATCGGGTCGACGGCGATGTCGCACTCGGCCCCGGTCCCGTCGCCGACCCGCTCCCCGTTGAAGAGCATCGGCGCCTCGTCCTTCTCGCCCTCACCGATGACGACGACGCCGTTCATCGACACGGTGTGGACGAGGGTCCGCATGGCGCGCACCGCGGCACCGTCGGCGCCGTTCTTGTCGCCGCGCCCGACCCAGCGGCCCGCGGCCATCGCCGCCGCTTCGGTCACACGGACCAGTTCCAGGGCGAGGTTGCGGTCGGGGGCTTCTCGGGGTACTTCGAGCTCGGACGGCAAATGATGATTCTCGGTCATCGGAGCGCACCTTTCTGATACGACGACGGCCGGATGAGGGTGACGCCCTGACTCTATCCCCGGGCAGCCAGAATGAGCAGGGGGCCCCACGGATGAGCAGGCGGGGGTACCTGCGACGATAGGGGGCGTGGCAGGTACGAACGGTAAGCAGAAGTCGGTCCGCAACATGGTCCTCTCCCTCGGAGTGACCCTGCTCGCGGCGGGAGTCATGTATCTCTTCGTTCCCCATGACGACAGCGCTCCCGACCTGCCGCGGGTCGACTACCGCATCGAGCTGCTGACGGCCCGCCGCGCGGCGTCCTACCCGGTGGCCGCGCCCCAGGGCCTGCCCGAGTCCTGGAAGCCGACCTCCGTCCGCTTCCAGGGCGACGACTTCGACGCCTGGCATCTGGGCTTCCACACCCCCGACGGGCAGTACGTCCAGGTTCAGCAGTCGACCGAGAAGCCGTCGACGTTCATCGACGAGGCCACCCAGGGCGGGCGGGAGACGAAGGTCACCCAGAAGATCGGCGACCGGACGTGGACGCGGTACACGGGTGGCCGGTACGACGCGCTGGTGCACCAGGAGCAGGGCGCGACGACCGTGGTGGCGGGCACGGGCTCGTACGAGCAGCTGACGCGCATGGCGAAGGCCCTGAAGGCGGAGTGACCGCAGGGACGACATGACGAAGGCCCCCGGCGCTGCCGCCGGGGGCCTGCGTCTGGGTGCAGTCGGTTCAGACCGTGGTGACGACCTGGTCGTACGCCAGGCGCGGGGAGCGCGGGTACCAGGCGTCGGGGCCCGGCTTGCCGATGTTGACGACCATCAGCGGGGTGTGGTCGTCGTCCAGGAACTCCTTGCGGACGCCCTCGAAGTCGAAGCCGGTCATCGGGCCGGCGGCGAGACCGGCGGCGCGCACGCCGACGATGAAGTACGCGGCCTGGAGGGCGGCGTTCATACCGGCGGCGCCCTCGCGGGCCGCACGCTCGCTGAAGAAGAGGTCCTTGGCCTGCGGGAAGGCCGGGAAGAGGTGCGGCAGCTCCTCGTGGAACTCGTTGTCCGCGGAGAGGATCGCGACCAGCGGGGCGGCGGCGGTCTTGGCCTGGTTGCCCTCGGCCATGTGCCGCACAAGACGCTCACGGGCCTCGGCGGAGCGGACCAGGGTGATGCGCAGCGGGGTCTGGTTGAAGGCGGTGGGGCCGTACTTGACCAGGTCGTAGATCGCCTGGATCTGCTCCTCGGTCACCGGCTCGTCGGTGAAGGCGTTCGCGGTACGGGCCTCGCGGAAGAGCAGGTCCTGGGCGGCGGGGTCAAGGACGAGAGACATGCGTGAACCTTCTCGATAGGTGCGTCGTGCGTAAGCGGACCGGGGACCGGGGACCGGTTAACGGTGTCGACGGTACGCGAGACAAGTTCAAGCTTCAACAAATAGAATGGTGTCGTGACCCGCTTCACAACACTCACCCCGACGGGGTGCTACGAATCCCCCTCGCCGTCCCCCCGCCCGGCCTCGGCCTCGGCCTCCTCGGCCAGCGCCGCGTCCAGCCGCGCCCGAGCCCCGTCCAGCCAGCGCCGGCACACCTTGGCCAGCTCCTCGCCCCGCTCCCACAGCGCCAGGGACTCCTCCAGCGTCGTACCGCCCGCCTCCAGCCGCCGTACGACCTCGATCAGCTCGTCCCGGGCCTGCTCGTACCCCAGTGCCTCTTCCACCTTGCTGGTCATTCGCCCACCCTATGCATCGGCTCGTGCGTCGACTCGTACGGAGAACTCACCCTCGGCGACCCGCGCCCGCAGCGCCTCGTCCGCCGTCACCTCACCCGGGTCCCGGACCACATGCCCGTCGGCCTTCTGCAGCACCGCATACCCGCGCTTCAGGGTCGCCGCGGGGGAGAGGGCCACCACACGCGCGCGCGTGTGCGTCAGCTCCGACTCGGCGCGGTCGAGGAGATGGCCGAGGCAGCGGCGGCTCCGGTCCAGCAGCGCGGCCACGTGATCGGCGCGTTCGTCGATCATCCGGTGCGGATCCTCTATCGCGGGCCGCGCGAGGGCATGGGCGAGCCCGCGCTCCTCACGCTCGACGAACGCCTCGACGCACCGCCGCGCCCGGTCGCGCAGCATCCGCACCCGCTCGTACTCCTCGCCCACATCCGGTACGACCTTCTTCGCGGCGTCGGTGGGGGTGGAGGCACGCAGGTCGGCGACGTAGTCGAGGAGCGGGTTGTCGGGCTCGTGGCCGATCGCGGAGACGACGGGCGTACGGCAGGAGGCGACGGCCCGGACGAGCTGCTCGTCCGAGAAGGGCAGCAGATCCTCGACGCTGCCGCCCCCACGGGCGACGATGATCACATCCACCGCGTCGATCTCGTCGAGCTCCTTGACCGCCTGCACGACCTGCGGGACGGCGTGCACCCCCTGCACGGGGACGTTGCGCACCTCGAAGCGGACGGCGGGCCAGCGGTGCCGGGCGTTCTCCAGGACGTCCCGCTCGGCGGCCGAGGCCCGTCCGCAGACCAGACCGACGAGCTGGGGCAGGAAGGGCAGCGGCTTCTTCCGCTCCGGCGCGAAGAGTCCCTCGGCGGCGAGCGCCTTCTTCAGCATCTCCAGCCGGGCGAGCAGCTCACCGACGCCGACGGGCCTTATCTCGGCGGCGCGCAGGGAGAGCTGGCCGCGCGGGGCGTACCACTCGGGCTTGGCGAGTACGACGACCCGGGCGCCCTCGCTCACCACGTCGGCGACGGCGTCGAACACCTGCCGGTAGCAGGTCACGCTGACGGAGATGTCGTACGACGGATCCCGCAACGTCAGAAACACCACGCCGGCCCCGGGCCGCCGCGACAACTGCGTGATCTGCCCCTCGACCCACACCGCCCCGAGCCGGTCGATCCACCCCCCGATGAGCCGCGACACCTCACCGACGGGCAGGGGGGATTCGGGAGACGTGTTCACAGCCATGCGCCGAGCGTAACGGCCGCCACCGACAACCAAGGGCTCCGCTTCTCAGTGGCGGTCCCGCCCGTAGCACCGTTTCCCACCCCTCACAGCGCACCATCCGTCTCCCCACGCACCCGGCACCCACGCGATCGTTGACCCGCCCGAACGCCCCCTACGATGGGGTGCATGACTGCTTCGCCTGGCCGCCGTGTCCTGCTCGCCGCCCCCCGTGGCTACTGCGCGGGTGTGGACCGCGCCGTGATCGCCGTCGAGAAAGCCCTGGAGCAGTACGGCGCTCCGGTGTACGTCCGGCACGAGATCGTCCACAACAAGTACGTCGTGCAGACCCTGGAGAAGAAGGGCGCCATCTTCGTCGAGCAGACGGAGGAGGTCCCGCCGGGCAACATCGTCATGTTCTCGGCGCACGGCGTGGCCCCCGTCGTCCACGAAGAGGCCGAGCGAGGCAGGCTCGCCACCATCGACGCGACCTGCCCGCTGGTCACCAAGGTCCACAAGGAAGCCGTCCGCTTCGCCAAGGAGGATTACGACATCCTCCTGATCGGGCACGAGGGCCACGAAGAGGTCATCGGCACGTCCGGCGAGGCCCCCGACCACATCCAGCTCGTCGACGGGCCGAAGGACGTCGCCAAGGTCGAGGTCCGCGATCCCTCGAAGGTGGTGTGGCTGTCGCAGACCACCCTCTCCGTCGACGAGACCATGGAGACCGTCGACGCGCTGAAGGAGAAGTTCCCGCAGCTCATCTCCCCGCCCAGCGACGACATCTGCTACGCCACCCAGAACCGCCAGCTCGCGGTGAAGCAGATGGGCGCCGAGGCCGAGCTGGTCATCGTGGTCGGCTCCCGCAACTCCTCCAACTCCAAGCGGCTGGTGGAGGTCGCCAAGCTCGCCGGCGCGCGCGAGGCGTACCTCGTGGACTTCGCCGACGAGATCGACGAGGCCTGGCTGGAGGGCGTGACCACGGTCGGCGTCACCTCCGGCGCCTCCGTCCCGGAGGTCCTGGTCGAGCAGGTCCTGGAGTGGCTCGCCCAGCGCGGCTACGCGGACGTCGAACTCGTCAAGGCGGCCGAGGAGTCCATCACCTTCTCCCTGCCGAAGGAGCTGCGCCGCGACCTGCGCGAGGAGGCGGCGGCCCTGATCGCCGAGCGCACCGGCTCCGGCGACTGAGGTACGCCGCACCGCCGGTCCTCGCCGTCGTGACCGTCAGTCCTCCGTCGTAACGTAGGGCCATGCAGATCTTCGGCGTGGACATCGGCGGATCCGGGATCAAGGGCGCCCCGGTGGACCTGGACAGGGGCGACCTCGCCCAGGAGCGCTTCAAGGTGCTCACTCCGCAGCCGGCCACGCCCGACGGCGTGGCCGACGGCGTGAAGCAGGTCGTCGAGCACTACGGCTGGACCGGGCCGGTCGGGCTCACCTTCCCCGGCGTGGTCACCGACGGATCCACCATCCGTACGGCGGCGAACGTCGACAGAAGCTGGATCGACACGGACGCGCGCGCGTTGTTCAGCGACCGCCTCGGCGGCCTCCCGGTGACGGTGGTCAACGACGCGGACGCGGCCGGCGTCGCCGAGATGCACTTCGGCGCGGGCCGCGACCGCCGGGGCACCGTGATCCTCCTCACCTTCGGCACGGGCATCGGCAGCGCGCTGTTCATCGACGGCGCCCTGGTCCCCAACACCGAGCTGGGCCACCTCGAACTCCATGGCCATGACGCCGAGAAGCGCGCCTCCAGCAAGGCCAGGGAGGACGAGGAGCTGAGCTGGGAGCACTGGGCCCGCCGCGTCCAGAAGTACCTCGCCCATGTCGAGATGCTGTTCTCCCCGGAGCTGTTCATCATCGGCGGCGGGGTGAGCCGGAAGTCCCACAAGTTCCTGCACCACATCGAGGGCATCAAGGCGGAGATCGTCCCGGCCCAGCTGCAGAACAACGCGGGGATCGTCGGGGCGGCGATGCGGGCGGCGGAGAAGGACGGCTAGGCACCGCGACGCCGGGATGATCCAAACGACAGGGCCCGGCGGGCGGTCACCTGGACCGGCGGCGGGCCGCGGCCCGGCGGGCCAGCAGGCGGATCTTCCGTGCGGTCACGATGAGACCGGCGATCAGCGTCCCCCCGTACAGCCACCCGGCCTGGGTGGCGAGGGCGGTGAAGAGCCCCATCAGGTGCCCGCCGATCCCCCCGCCGCTGTCGGCCACCGGCACCAGCCCCACGGCGAAGGCGATGGGTACCACCACCGGCGCGGTCGCCAGGTCGCCCCTGCGCACCCACACCGCCGTCAGGACGCACACGGGCAGGAACAGCACGCTGTACAGCGTGAGCGACGACCCGAACAGCAGCGAGTCGAGGTAGCCGAGCAGGAGCATCACGGCGCCGCAGAACAGGCCGCCGCCCAGTCCGGTCAGCCGGGGGTTGGGAAACCGGCGCAGGGCCTGTGCCGCGGGGGGCGGTCCGGGGCGCCGTACCGCCGCGGGCGACGGGGCCTTACGGGCCGTACCAGGGCGGCGCTGGGGGACGGGCCGGGTGGAGCGGGCGGGCCGGGGCGGCTGGGCGGGCCTGGAGGACCGGGCGGGCCAGCCGTCCCGGCCCGGACCGCTCCCGCCTCGCGCGAAACCGCCGTCGCCGCGCGCCGCACCGCTCCCGCCTGGAATGAGTCCGCTCCCGCCTCGCTGCATACCGTTTTCACCCCGCCCCGCACCACCACCCCCGCCGCGAGCGACACCCCGCCCGCCCCGCGCCGCCTGCGACGGCAACGGCGTCGGCGTACCGTGTCGCGCTTCGTACCCGGCGGGTCGCGTCCTGTGTGGCTCCACTGGACCAACTTAGGTCGGCTTATGTGCCGAATCGCCCATCAGACACGCCGTGGGGCGGACCTTGGCCATGTGTTCGATACGGCACCGGGGCCGGGCCCGGCACGCCGTAGACTGGTGGATCGGCCCGTGCGTCTGCATCATCTGCACCGAAGATCGAAGAAGGACCGGGGCCCAGCCCAGCCAGCCCTGAAGTCCTCTCACGTACGGGAAGTCGCAACGTGTCGCTCACGATCGGAATCGTCGGTCTGCCGAATGTCGGCAAGTCGACCCTGTTCAACGCCCTGACCAAGAACGACGTGCTGGCGGCCAACTACCCGTTCGCCACGATCGAGCCCAACATCGGAGTGGTCGGTGTCCCCGACGCCCGCCTGACGAAGTTGGCCGAGATCTTCTCCTCGCAGCGCATCCTCCCGGCGACCGTCGACTTCGTCGACATCGCCGGCATCGTGCGCGGCGCCTCCGAGGGCGAGGGCCTGGGCAACAAGTTCCTGGCGAACATCCGTGAGTCCGACGCGATCTGCCAGGTCATCCGCGCCTTCAAGGACGAGAACGTCGTCCATGTCGACGGCAAGGTCTCGCCCAAGGACGACATCGAGACGATCAACACCGAGCTGATCCTCGCGGACCTCCAGACGATCGAGAAGGTCCTGCCCCGCCTCCAGAAGGACTCGCGGATCAAGAAGGACCTCGCGCCGAAGGTGAAGGCCGTCGAGGAGGCCAAGGAGATCCTGGAGAAGGGCGACACCCTCTTCGCCCACGGCATCGTCCAGGGCACCGAGCGCAACGAGCTGCTGCACGACCTGCACCTGCTCACCACCAAGCCCTTCCTCTACGTCTTCAACGTCGACGAGGACGAGCTGATCGACGAGGACTTCAAGAACGAGCAGCGCGCCCTGGTCGCCCCCGCCGAGGCCATCTTCCTCAACGCCAAGCTGGAGTCCGACCTCGCCGAGCTCGACGAGGACGAGGCCCTCGAACTCCTCCAGTCCGTCGGCCAGGACGAGCCCGGCCTCGCCACCCTCGCCCGCGTCGGCTTCAACACCCTCGGCCTGCAGACCTACCTGACGGCCGGCCCCAAGGAATCCCGCGCCTGGACCATCAAGAAGGGCGCCACCGCCCCCGAGGCCGCCGGCGTCATCCACACCGACTTCCAGAAGGGCTTCATCAAGGCGGAGGTCATCTCCTTCACCGACCTGGTGGAGACCGGCTCCGTCGCCGAGGCCCGCGCGAAGGGCAAGGCGCGTATGGAGGGCAAGGACTATGTGATGCAGGACGGGGACGTGGTGGAGTTCCGCTTCAACGTGTGAGCGGATGAAATAACACCACGTCGCTGACCTGGCAAACATGCAAGTCAGAAGGGGCCGGGCTCTCAGGAGCCCGGCCCCTTCATCGATCCCGTGCGACGTCACGGCAGCCCCCTGACCAGCCTCAAGGCGGCGGGCGCGCAGTCATTTTGTAAGTGCCCGGAGCGGAGGATAGGCTCCTTCGAATGGCAAGATCACGTGGAGAGCGGATGCCGGCGGCTCGGCGGATCACCTCACGCAACGCTCGTTTCCAGCAGTGGCAGGCACTGCTCGGCAACCGCAACAAGCGCACGCGCGCCGGTGAGTTCCTGGTTATGGGAGTCCGCCCGATCTCGCTCGCGGTGGAGCACGGCTGGCCCGTACGCACGCTTCTCTACGACGGACAGCGGGAGCTGTCGAAGTGGGCGCGGGAGCTTCTTCGTACGGTGCGGACGGAGCAGATCGCGATGGCCCCGGACCTGCTGATGGAGCTGGGGGAGAAGAACGAGGCACCGCCCGAGGTGGTCGCCGTCGTGGAGATGCCCGCCGACGACCTCGACCGGATCCCGGTCCGGGAGGACTTCCTGGGCGTAGTGTTCGACCGGCCGACCAGTCCGGGGAACATCGGCAGCATCATTCGCTCGGCGGATGCCCTGGGCGCCCACGGGCTGATCGTGGCGGGGCACGCCGCCGACGTCTACGACCCGAAATCGGTCCGGTCGAGCACCGGCTCGCTGTTCTCCCTGCCCGCCGTCCGGGTGCCGTCACCGGGCGAGGTGATGGACTGGGTGGAGGCCCGCCGGGCCGCCGGCACCCCGATCGTCCTGGTCGGTACGGACGAGCACGGCGACTGCGACGTGTTCGACTTCGACTTCACCCAGCCGACCCTGCTGCTGATCGGCAATGAGACAGCCGGGCTCAGCAACGCCTGGCGTACGTTGTGCGACTACACGGTCAGCATCCCGATGACCGGCTCCGCGAGTTCGCTGAACGCGGCGAACGCCGCGACCGCGATCCTCTATGAAGCCGTTCGGCAGCGGATCAGCGGAAGAACCGCAGCAACTCCCTGAGCAGCCGGGGGTAGTTGTACCTGGCCCGCGCCCGGTCCTGGATCTGCCCCACGATCTCCGCGTGCCGCTCGAAGTCGCCTGCCAGACGGCCCAACGTGGCAGCGGGATCCGAGCCCAGCGTCAGAGCCTCGACGTCACCCTCGTACACGGAGGACATGAATTCCGCTTCGGGCGGCAGCACCGGCAGGGAGCCCGACGCGAGTGTCTCGAGCATCCGGGCCGTGAACAGCCCCGTGTCGGCCACGAGCGGGCTGACCAGCACCGGCGTGATGACGGCCCGCCCCATCTCGGTGACGACATGCCCGAACGGCACCGGCGGCTGGACCTCGACGCCGCTCAGCCGTTCCGGCTCCCCGGAGGTGATGTCCTCGAAGCCGGGGCAGGTCTCCCCGTCCCACCACCGCCCGCAGACCCGAATCCGCCGCAGCCGGGCCTGTCTGGCGGCTTCCACGACCTCGATGAACGGCTTCCACCGCCCCCAGTTGCTGCCGATGTACTGCAGCTCGTAGTCCCGCTCCGGACCGAGCTCCCGTGGATGCCGTACCAGCTGGGGCATTCCGAAACAGGGGAAGAACTCTGCCCCGTCGGGCAGGGGGCCCGTCAACTTGGGCTGCAGGACGAGGTCACTGAGCGCGGAGTAGAGCCGTCGCCAATTCTCGATCGAGTGGGTGCCGACGGAGCTGTCGTCGGCGGTGGCGACACCGCCCCAGTGGCCGTCGAAATCGATTATCAGGCGCCGGTCCCTGGGAAACGAGCAGGCCAGTTCGATCTGCTCGTCCGACAGATACTGCCGGGCCTCGAACATGAACACCAGATGTGTTCCCCAGCGCACGTCCGGCTCCACCGGAAGATGCCGCGGGATCTGCTCGTCCATCCGCGAAAGCGGGCCGCTGACCCGGACCTCACAGCCCGCTTCACCCGCCGCCTCCACATAGGCGGCAACGGTCTGGCTGAATCCCGCCTGCCAATGAAAATTCCCGGCTACGAGCACCCGGGCTTCCGCCATTCCGCCCTCCAAAGGACACACCTGTAGCCACCACTGGCGCTGTGAGTCTAGAGAAAAGGAACTGGGGAAAACACTGGAGAAAACACTGGGGAAAAAATTCAGCCGGGACCGCCGCTCAGGGGCAGGCCTCCAGCACATCGGCTGCCCGGACCAGTACGGCCGACCGGGTGCCGATCTTCAGCCGCTCCAGGGCCCGTACGGGAGCCACCGGGATCTTACGGCTGCGGTCGGTGACGGCGATCACCGCATGCGCGGGCAGCGCCGACGCGAGCGAACGCAGCAGGCCCGCCACCGGCTGCCCGGGCACCTGCCCTTCCCAGTGCGTGCGCTCGCCGTACGGCAGGTCGGTCAGCACGACATCGGGCGCGGACCCGGCGATGACGGCGGACAGCGCACGCGGATCGAAGACGTCCGCGGTGCGGATGGCGCACGGCAGCGCACCGCCCTCCGCCGTCAGGCGCTCCCGCAGCCGGCGGGCGGCCTGCGCGGCCTCCAGATAGGAGGGCTTCCCGAAACGCTCGCTCTGCTCCCGCCGTTCGAGCTCGCGCGCGGTCAGCCCGGCCGGTGAGAGCAGGGCGAGATTCTTCGCCGCGAGCTCCAGCGGGGCGGGATCCACATCGGAGGCGATCACCTGCCGCAGCGAGCGCCGGTGCAGCAGCCCCAGCACCGTCAGTAGGTAACCGCTGCCGCAGCACGGGTCCCACAGCGTCACCGGACCGTCGCCCGGGAGGCGGGCAACGGCCCGCTGGAAGATCTCGGTCGCCAGGCGGACGGGGAAGGCGGGGTAACCCGGCGCGGAGTGGAGCACGACACCGCAGGCGAGGTCGGAACTGTCGATCCGCTCCACGGCGTGGCGGTACGCACTCACCTGTCCACTCCCCAGTACTTCGGAACCGCCTCCGTCGCAGCCCTGAAGCGATCATAGTGCCGCGGCCCCGGGGGAGCTCGCCGCTGCCGCCGGACGGACCGGTCACCGGCGCCTCCGAGGGCTGTCGGTCGTCCCAGGTGAAGCCGGGTGGCCGGCGCGGTCACCGCGCCGAATCTCTGAGGTTTTCCCGAATGTGCCCCGACCTACGATTGCCGCACTCCGATGCCGTAGTTGCGAGGAAGGGCGGGCCATGTCCATGTTCCCGGGGTTCTCAGCCGGAACACGTCTGCTGGTGACCGGAGGGGCGGGCTTCATCGGCTCGCACGTGGTCGACGCCTTCCTGGAGGCCGGGGCCGAGGTCACCGTGGTGGACGACCTGACCACCGGTGACCCGGAACGTCTGGACCCACGTGCGATCATCCGTCGCGTCGACGTGACCGATGCCGCCGCCCTCGACGAGGCCGTGCGGTCGGCACGCCCCGACGTCATCTGCCATCTCGCGGCCCAGATCGACGTCCGGGTCTCGGTGGCCACACCGGCCGTCGACGCGCGGGTCAACGTGGAGGGCACCATCAACGTGCTGGAAGCGGCGCACGCCGTCGGGGCGCGGGTCGTGTTCGCCTCCACCGGCGGGGCGCTCTACGGGGAAGGCGTTCCGGTCCCGACGAACGAGGACACGCTGCCCAGGCCGGGGGCGCCCTACGGCACGGCCAAGTACTGCGCGGAGCAGTACATCGGCCTGTTCAACCGGCTGCACGGAACCGAGCACAGCGTGCTGCGGCTCGGCAACGTGTACGGACCCCGGCAGAGCCCGGGCGGTGAGGCGGGCGTCATCGCCATCTACTGCGGGCTGGCGTCCGAGGGCGCAGTGCCCACGGTGTTCGGCGACGGTTCGCAGACCCGCGACTACGTGTACGTCGGAGACGTCGCCGCGGCGTTCGTCGCCGCCGTACGGCACCGTCGGCCCGGCGTCTGGAACATCGGCACGGGCAAGGGAAGCACGGTGCTGGAGGTCCTCGACCACATCGCCGCCGCCTCCGGGCGCGACCTGCGTCCCCGTTTCGCGCCCCGCCGGCCGGGCGAGATCCAGCACAGCACCCTGGACGTCACTCGCGTCGCCGCCGACCTGGGCTGGACCGCGTCCGTCCCGCTGGAGAAGGGCATCGCCGCCACCTACGCCTGGGTCCGTTCCGGCTCGCCCGTCCGGCAGCAGGCCTGACTCACTTGCGCAGGCGCAGCAGGAGTCCGTGGCCGACGCCGATCGCGGTGGCGGCCCCGTACACGCAGAACAGCAGTGGTGTGCAGCGCGACTCCGGTGCGGTGCGGTGCCGGGTCAGCTCCTTGCGGAGTCCCGCCACCGACTGGTGCCGCCGCGCCTCCGAACGCCCCTGCCAGTAGGCCCGGCGCAGGAGGTAGCGGAGGGTGAGCCGGCCGGGGTCGACATCGTGGACGACCGCGTGCTCGGGCAGCAGGCACTCGCGCGCACCCGCCTCCTTCATCAGCGCGATGAAGGAAGTGTCCTCACCGGACTGCAGGTTGCCGCCGGTGCGGCTCAGGTCCAGGTCGAAGGTGAGGCCCTGGCGGCGCGCGAAGTCGGCGTCGACGCCCATGCAGGCGCCCCAGATCTTGATGTCCCCGCGGTCGCGGTGCCAGCCGACGAGGTGGAACTGCCCCGAGGACAGGAACCAGGGCAGCCGGCGGAGCTCTCGCGGCGGTCGCAGCCGCGCACCGACCACGTGCGCCCCGGCGCGGAACGCGGCGCGGACGGCGTCCACGGCGGAGGCCTCCAGCCGCACGTCGTCGTCCACGAACAGCACGTGCCGGTCGGCCCATTCCCGCAGCACCGTGTTACGGGACGCCGACAGCCCTCGCGTGGCCCCCAGGATGCGCATCGTCCCCCCGGCCTCGTTCACCTGGGTGGCGACCTTCTCGGCCTCAGGTGTCACCGGCCGGTCCAGCAGCACGACGTATTCGTCACCGTTCAACTGGTCGAGGTTGTGCCGCAGATGCCGGCGGACGTTCTCCAGACGGAAGGCACAGACCGCCACCACCATTGGACGCCGCCCGGGGGTGTTCCGGTCCGCAGTCTCTTTCTTGTCCACAGTCACTCCAGTATGGCTGCGTTCCGCCGGCGGGAGCACTCGCGAGTGCCAGTCGTCATTCATCGTATGAACTGCTTTCTAAGAAATGTGCTAAAGAATCGGCGGCTCCGACCG
This sequence comes from Streptomyces curacoi, assembly GCF_001513975.1. Taxonomy (GTDB): domain Bacteria; phylum Actinomycetota; class Actinomycetes; order Streptomycetales; family Streptomycetaceae; genus Streptomyces; species Streptomyces curacoi. The sequence continues at coordinate 92,789 of NZ_KQ947988.1, read as the reverse complement.
CATTGGCGCTGTTAGTCTCGAAGCGTCGGCCTACCAGAACGACTGGACAGGTGAGGGATGTTGGAAGCAGGGCGCCTCATTCGGGCGAACGACCCGGTGCTGACCTATCGCGGCGCGGTCTCCCTCCAGGAGGTCGACGGTGGAATAGCGCCCTGGCGAATACCTTTCCAGGAACGGCACCTGTTCTTTCCCGAGGGCGGCGTGGGACGCGCTGCGATGCCGTCGGGGGTGCGGGTCACTTTCCGGACCGACGCCGAGGGGCTCGCATTCCGGTACGCGGCCCGTCCTGCTCCCGAGATGCCGGGCCCGCCCGAGACGGCGCACGTCGACGTACGAGTGGACGGCAAGCCGGTCGCCAGCCTCCCCCTGGTGACCGACCGGGAGGTCCACACGTGCCGGGTCGGGGCACTGCCGGGCGGCAGCGACCGCCTTGTGGAGCTGTGGCTGCCCGCCCTGAACCAGTTCGTCCTGCACGGCGTGGAGTTACCGGCAGGCGCCGAGGTGGGCCGGGACACCCATACCGCGCCCCGCTGGGTCCACTACGGGGCCTCCGAGTCGCAGGGCAGAGGGGCGCTGTCGCCCACCCGGAACTGGACCGCGACCGTCGCCACCGAACTCGGGCTGGACCTGACCTCGCTGGCGATCGGGGCGGGCTGCTACCTCCAGCCGCTCTTCGCGACCCTGCTCCGCGACCTGCCCGCCGATCTGATCACGTGCATGGTCGGCATGAACATCTATGGCACGCGTGCCCTGAACCAGTTCACCTACCGGCCGAACCTGGTCGGGCTGGTCCGGATCATCCGGGAGCGACACCCCTCGACCCCGCTGGTCATCGCGTCCCACCACTACTCGCCCTGGCACGACCCGTTGGAAGGAGACGGATACCTGTCCTTGACGGAGGTCCGGGAGCAGACCCGTGAGGTGGTCGATCTGCTGCGCGCGGCCGGTGACGAGAACGTCCACTACGTCCACGGCCCGAGCCTCGCCGGCCCCGAAACCGCCCACCTGTACGTCGAGCCGCGGTACACCGATCCGCTGCACTTCAACCAGGAGGGGCACGACCTGCTGGCGGCCGCTTTCCAACGGAAGCTCGTGGAACTGGTGCCGGACCTGGTGCGGTCCTGACTCCCGGACTTTCCCCGCAAGGCACTGAAGAGCCTAGGAATCCGCGGACGTATCGGGGGGATGGTCGGATCCTTCTGAATCGCCGATGTGTCCGGGAAGCCCATGGGCGAAGGCAACCAGTCCGGCCTGAAGACGGGACTCGACCCCGAGCTTCGCCAGTATCTGGGCCATATGAGCCTTGATGGTGCGCTCGGTGACCCCGAGCAGCGCGGCGATCTCACGGTTGGAGTAGCCGTGGCTCAGCAGCAGGAAGACCTGGAGCTCGCGCTCGGAGAGTAAATGCACCTGGCTCAGCCCTTCCAGCCAGGGGAACTGGTCCTCGTGGAGAAATCGATCGTCGCCAGAATCACTGGAATCGCAGCCGGAATATGGCAAAGTCTGGCCCCCGTATGAGCGTGTGGTCCTTGCATGCCCTAAGAGGTCATCCGACGCATCGAGTATCAAGGCACCGAAAGGGCGCCACCGCTGAACTATGAAGACGTGAGGCGATACCACCCATGCGACGAATGGTCCTGGACATTACTCATCTTGATCATCTTATCGCATCTATGGCCGGGTTGGGGCGCCTTGGTGCCGCCTACTGTCGTGAGCAGGGCCCGCCGAGGCGTGGGCAAGGCGGATAAGGCCGCCCGTGCCCGGTGTGCACACGGCAATCGCGCCGCACGGAAGGAAGGTGGCTTCACGTCCGTCCGGCGCCACCGCGCCCGGGCGCCGGTGATGCACCTCGAAGAATCCGGCATCCCGGCGGCCACCCCGCCCTGAAACGGGGCGCGTCACCTGCTTTGGTCGGCCGGCCTGCCCGCCCCGTAATCAACGGATCGTTGCGGGCGATATCAAAACCCGTTTCGACAAGCTTTCGCATTGGCGACATGCGCGTTTTGTCCAGCTCGGCGACGAAGGCGCCCGCTACCGCCCGTGGCAGCGGGTCAATTGACGCGTTCCTGCAGAACCCTGGGGGGCCATACCTCGGATCTCAGGATTCCCAGCGCGTAGGCCTTGGCGACGAGGGCGGTGCGGTTGGGCACCCGGAAGCGCTCCATCATCTTGCTGACGTGGTACTCGACCCCCTGGCGGCTGAGGTAGAGCTTGCTTGCGATGCAGGTGGTGCGCTCACCTGCGGCGATGCGTTCGATGATCTTGGCGTCCAGGCTGGATAAGGTCGTGGGGGCGGTTCTCACCCGGTACTCCCTGGGGGAAGAGTGCTGAGAGGTGTCGAGAGCGCCGGAGCGGGACCAGGCACCGGCGGCTGACTCCTTTGTACCCAACACTCGTTCACCAGGAGTAGTGGACTTTTGTTCAGGTGGCAGTCGCAGTTCTTGGACATTGGGTTGTTCGAGCAAATGGGGCGGGTTTCGGGGGGCCTGCGGCCAGGTGACCGGACTTCACGATCATGACGGCCGGCAAGGGGCTGCGCCTGCCGAGTAGTTGAGGCGCTCCGGGCCGTAACGGGCCCGTCCTGCGCTGTGGCTGCCCGTTACGGCCCCGAAACCGCGGGTAACAGGCATCTGGCCGGCCGGAAAACTCGCGGGACGTCACGCGGTGTTGCCGGCGGACGAGACCCGAATCATGGGCGCCGCCGACAGGACTAGAAATTTCCTTACACGTGCCCGACTTATCCTCGACGCCTGCGAATCTGTGGCGTGGAACGAGTGGAGACGGCATGAAAATCGATGTGCTGCGGCCGACCTGTAACCTGGATACGGTGCGGGACGGGCGCGGCGGAATTTTCACCTGGGTCCCCCCGGAGCCCATCCTGGAATTCAATATGCTGCACCTGTACCCGGGAAAGGTGCGCGGCCTGCATTATCACCCGCACTTTGTCGAATACCTGCTGTTCGTCGAGGGCTCAGGCGTGCTGATCACCAAGGACGACGCCGAAGACCCCAACTGCAAAGAGGAATTCATCCACGTCTCGCGCGGGGTCTGCACCAGGACGCCGGCCGGGGTCATGCACTCCGTCCACGCCATCTCATCCCTGACGTTCATCGCCATGCTCACCAAGCCCTGGGACGAATGCGATCCGCCGCTGGTTCAGGTCGAGCCGCTGCCGCACACGCTGGAGCGCCCGTGAGGGTCGCGGTGGTCGGCGCCGGGGGGTTCGTCGGCACGGCCGTCACCCGGGCACTGGGTTCCGCGGCCATTCCCGTGACTCGTGCCAACTACGAGGAGGCACGCCGTAGCGGCCCCTTCGACGTTCTGGTCAACGCGGCCTGCCCCTCCCGGCGTTACTGGGCCCGGCAGCACCCCGACGACGACCGCCGCGAGACGGTCGACAAGACCCGGGCGCTCCTTCGCGACTGGGAGTGGGACCGCTTCGTCCAGATCAGCACCATCTCCGCGCGCACCCAGCTGGACACCCCGTACGGCCGGAACCGGGCCGAGGCCGAGGAGCTCTGCGCGGGCCATCTGGTCGTCCGCCTGGGCCCCATGTACGGCGACAGCAACACCAAGGGCGTTCTCATCGACATCCTCGAAGAGCAGCCGGTCTACGCGCACGGCGAGTCGCGCCAGAGCTTCGCGCCGGTCGAGTGGTGCGGCGGCTGGGTGGCCTCCCACCTCGACGCCGAGGGGCTGTGGGAGGTGGGGGCGCGGACGACGGTCAGCCTGCGGGAGATCAGGGACGCGGTCGGTTCGCGTTCCGTCTTCGCCGGCGCCCGCAAGGACGACCAGTTCCCCCTGGTCAGCGAACCCGACTGGCCGGACGCCGCAGATGTCATCGGCTGGCTCAGGGCCCGTAGCCGAGCACTGACTGGAGAATCATGAGCACGACCGGTCACTCGACCGTCATCGACCGTTGCCGGATCTGCGACAACACCGAGTTGCTGCCCGTGCTCGACCTCGGACCGCAGGCCCTCACCGGCGTGTTCCCGCGGACCCGCGGCGAGGACGTGCCGTACGTTCCGCTGGAGCTGGTGCGCTGCTCGCCCAGCGGGTGCGAACTGGTGCAGCTGCGCCACACCGCCGACTTCGGCCTCATGTACGGCGAGGGCTACGGCTACCGGTCCAGCCTCAACCGCTCCATGGCGGACCACCTGCGCGGCAAGGTCGCCGCCATCACCAGCCTGGTCGACCTCGGCCCCGGCGACCTGGTCGTGGACATCGGCAGCAACGACGGCACCCTGCTGGCGGCCTACCCCGCCGACGGGCCCTCCCTGGTCGGTGTGGACCCCGCCGCCACCGTCTTCGCCGCGTCCTACCCGCCGGGCGTCGAGCTGATCCCCGACTTCTTCGCATACGACCTGCTCGGCGGGCGCCGCGCCAAGGTCGTCACCTCGATCGCGATGTTCTACGACCTGCCGCGTCCCATGGAGTTCATGCGGGAGGTCGGGCGCCTGCTGACGGACGACGGCATCTGGGTGACCGAGCAGAGCTATCTGCCCGCGATGCTCCATGCCTGCGCCTACGACGTGGTCTGCCACGAGCACCTGGACTACTACGGGCTGCGCCAGATCGAGTGGATGGCCGAGCGCACCGGCCTGAAGGTGGTGGATGCCGAGCTGACCCCCGTCTACGGCGGAAGCCTCTCGCTCGTGCTGGCCCGCCGCGGCTCCTCTCGCCAGGTCAACGAGCCGGCGCTGGCCCGCATCCGCGCCGGGGAGACGGACCTGCCCTACGCGGAGTTCGCCCGGCGGACCGAGGAGTCCCGTGACCGACTCCTGGAATTCCTCACCGCCTCACGGGACAAGGGGCTGCACACCCTTGGCTACGGCGCCTCGACGAAGGGCAACGTCATCCTGCAGTACTGCGGCCTGGACGAGACGCTCCTGCCCTGCATCGCCGAGGTGAACGAGGACAAGTTCGGCTGCTACACGCCCGGCACGAACATCCCGATCGTCTCCGAGGAGGAGGCCCGGGCGCTTGAGCCCGACCAGTTCCTGGTCCTCCCTTGGATCTACCGGGACGCGATGGTCGCCCGGGAACGCGACTTCCTGGCCTCGGGAGGCAGCCTGGTCTTTCCGCTGCCCACGCTGGAAGTCGTGTGATCCGGTGGCAGAGGTGAAATCGCGCGGCACTACCCGCGTGCTTGCCGTGTGCCTGCTGTCGGTGCTGCCGCTGCTGGCCGCGGCCCTGCTGCTGTGGCACGGGACCACGGGCAAGGACGACGCGGAGCGACCTGAGTCCGGGAGTGCCACGCCGGGGGGTGCGCCGCATGTCGAGGCGTGGCAGTTGCTGCTCGCCCTCGCCGTGGTGGTAGCCGTCGCGCGGGCCTGCGGAGCGCTGGTCAGCCGGCACTTGGCCCAGCCACGCGTGGTGGGCGAGATGATCTCCGGGATCGTCCTCGGCCCTTCGGTGCTCGGCCTCGTCGCCCCCGGGGTCTACGACGCCCTCTTCCCCGCCGCCCTCCACTCCTACCTCAACCTCGTCGCCCAGATCGGGCTGGCGCTGTTCATGTTCCTGATCGGCATGGAGTTCGGTGACACCCACCATGAAGGCGCGGGCCGCACCGGGGCCGCCGTAGGAATCGTCGGCGTCTGCGTGTCGTTCGCCCTCGGCTGTGCCCTGGGATACGCGCTGTACACCGGCTATGCCCCGGACGGCGTCGGCTTCCTGCCGTTCACCCTCTTCCTGGGCATCGCCATGAGCGTGACCGCCTTCCCCGTGCTGGCGCGGCTGCTGATGGAACGCGGGATGCTCCAGTCCCGGGCGGGGACCTACGCCATCGTGGGAGCCGCCACCGCCGATCTCGCCTGCTGGCTGCTGCTCGCGGGTCTCGTCGCCCTGTTGCGCGGCGGTTCGCCCCTGGGCGTGCTGCGCACCCTCGCGCTCACCGCGGTCTTCTTCGGCGTCATGGTGGTGCTCGTCCGCCCCGCCCTGCGGCGCGTCCTGGAGCGGCCGGAGCGCCGGCTCCCCGACGGCGGCGTGCTCACGCTGATCATCCCCGGCGTCCTGCTGTCCGCGGTCGCCACCGAGCTCATAGGCATCCATCTCATCTTCGGCGCCTTCCTGTTCGGCGCCATCTGCCCGAAGACCGCGCCGGCCCTGGTGGACGCCCGCGGCAAACTGCAGGAACTCGTCACCGCCGTACTGTTGCCGCCGTTCTTCGCCTCGGTCGGCCTGAAGACCGACCTGCTGCAACTCGGCCAGGGCGGCGGCGCCCTGTGGGTGTGGGCCGGCGTCGCTCTGCTGGTGGCCGTCGTCGGCAAACTGGCGGGCAGCGCGGCGGCAGCGGCGCTGATGTCGGTGGAGCGCGTCGACGCCCTGCGCATCGGCGTGCTCATGAACTGCCGCGGACTGACCGAGCTGGTGATCCTCACCATCGGGCTCGAACTCGGCGTTCTGACACCGGCGTTGTTCACCATGCTGGTCATCGTCACCCTGTGCGCCACCGTCATGACCGCGCCGCTGCTCGACCTGCTCGACCGCGCCGAGGCGCGCACCGCGCCCGCCCGTACAAAAGCGAGTTCCGTCACTCGCTGACGAGGGCGCGGCGAATTCTGCCCGGGAAACGCCGGGGCGGGTCTAGGTGATTCCCTCAAGAATACCGACAAAACGCTGACTATGATCGTCAACAGAATGCAGATTTGTGCGCGCCGGGTCCAGTAAGCCTGAAAACAGGGAGGTGGGTTGGTGCACATAGCCGACCTGTACATCGGTGCTCTCGGCGTCTTCGTACCGCCCGTGGTGAGCGTCGAATGGGCCGTGGAACGCGGCCTCTATCCGGCCGAAGAGGCCGAGGCACACGAGCTCGGCGGAGTCGCCATAGCCGGCGACGTCCCCCCTCCGGAAATGGCCTTGCGGGCGGCGCAACAGGCGGTGAAGAGGTGGGGCGGATCGCCGACGGAATTCGATCTGCTGCTGTATGCGAGCACGTGGCACCAGGGCCCGGACGGCTGGCCGCCCCAGGCGTACCTGCAGCGGCACCTGGTGGGCGGGGACATGCTCGCCCTGGAGATCAGGCAGGGCTGCAACGGCGTGTTCAGCGCGCTGGAACTCGCCGTCGGCTACCTGCAGGCCGATCCGAACCGCACGAGCGCGCTGATCGTCGCCGCCGACAACTACGGAACGCCGCTGATCGACCGGTGGCGGATGGGCCCCGGCTTCATCGGCGGCGACGCCGCCTCCGCCCTGGTGCTGACCAAGCGGCCCGGCTTCGCCCGGCTCTGCTCGGTGGCCTCCAAGGGGCTGCCGGAGATCGAGTCGCTGCACCGCGGTGACGAGCCGTTGTTCCCGCCGAGCATCACCCGGGGCCGTCCCACCGACTTCAGCGCCCGTATCGGCCAGCAGTTCGCCACCCGCAGCCCCGCCTCCGTCGCGATGGCCGAGATCCAGGACCACATGACGGACGTGGCCGAGCGCGCCCTGGCCGGGGCCGGCATCGGGATGGCGGACGTCGCCCGCGTCTCCTTCATGAACTACTCACGCGAAGTGGTCGAGCAGCGCTGCATGGCGGCCTGGGGACTGCCGCTGTCCCGGTCGACCTGGGAATTCGGCCGGGAGATCGGCCACTGCGGGGCCAGCGACCACCTGCTGTCCATGGAACACCTCGTACGGACCGGTGAGCTCGCCCCCGGCGACCACGTCCTGCAACTCGCCACGGCCCCGGGCCTGGTGGTGTCCAGCGCCGTCCTTCAGGTTCTCGAATCGCCGGACTGGGACGAATGATGAATACCGGCAACGACGAACGGAATATGCCCGTGATATCCCTTGATCGCCCGGCGGACTCCCTCTCTCCGGTGGCCGTGGTCGGGATCGGATGCCGGTTCCCTGGTGGCGTCAACTCGCCCGGGGAATTCTGGGACCTGTTGACGGCCGGACGTAACACCGTCGGCGAGATGCCCCCCGACCGCTGGGAAGAGTACCGGGACTTCGGTCCGCGGTTCGATGCGGCGCTGCGGACGGCGATTCGCTCCGGCAGTTTCCTGGACCACGACATCGCGGGTTTCGACGCCAAATTCTTCGGCATCTCGCCGCGCGAGGCCGAGCTGATGGACCCGCAGCAGCGCCTCATGCTGGAGGTGGCCTGGCAGGCGCTGGAGCACGCGGGCATCCCGCCGCACACGCTGGCAGGGACCGACACCGGTGTGTTCGCCGGGGTCTGCACCTACGACTATGGCGCGGGCCGGCTGGAAGACCTGCCGAACATCGACGCATGGACGGGGATCGGCGCGGCGGTGTGCGCCGTGTCCAACCGCGTCTCCCACGCGCTCGACCTGCGCGGGCCCAGCCTCTCCATCGACACCGCGTGCTCGGCCTCCCTGGTGGCGCTGCACACCGCCGCGCAGAGCCTGCGGCTCGGCGAGTGCACCGTGGCGCTGGCCGGGGGCGTCAACCTGCTGGTGTCACCGGGCCAGACGATCGCCCTGGGCACGGCCGGCGCGCTGGCGCCCGACGGCCGGAGCAAGCCGTTCGCCGCGTCGGCCGACGGCTACGGCCGCGGCGAGGGCTGCGGCGTCCTGGTCCTGAAGCTGCTGACGGACGCCGTACGCGACGGTGACCGGGTGCTGGCGGTGCTGCGTGGCAGCGCCGTCAACCAGGACGGGCGTACCAACGGCATCATGGCCCCCTGCGGGCAGGCCCAGGAGCACGTCATGAGGCGCGCCCTGACGGCCGCGGGCGTCGCTGCCGACACCGTTGACTTCGTCGAGGCCCACGGCACCGGTACCCGCCTCGGCGACCCCATGGAGATCGGCGCGATCGCCGCGGTCTACGGACGTGACCGCTCCGGCCAGGAGCCGTGCGCGGTCGGGTCGGTGAAGTCCAACATCGGGCATCTGGAGGGGGCCGCCGGGGTCGCCGGGGTCATCAAGGCGATCCTCGCCCTCGACGAGGACCAGATCCCGGCCAGCCTGCTGGACGGCGACCCGAACCCCGAGATCGACTGGGCCGGCCTCGACATCCGGCTGGCGACCCGGGCCCTGCCGTGGCCCGAGCGTCCGCACCCCCGCCGGGCGGCTGTGTCCGGTTTCGGCTACGGCGGCACCGTGGCCCATGTGGTCCTCGAACAGGCGCCCACCGCGCCCGCCCGCCCCGCGCCGGAGCCGGCCGGAACCCTGTTCCCGGTGTCCGCCGCCTCCCCGGAGGCGCTCCGCGACCGCGCGGCCGCGCTCGCCGAGCGGGTCGAGGAGGGCGCGGACCTGGCCTCGGTCGGGCACACCCTGGCCCATCGGCAGTCCCCGCTGGTCCACCGGGCAGCCGTCGTGGCGGCCGACCGTGACGAACTGGCCGCCGGGCTGCGCGCGCTGGCCACCCAGGAGCCCGCGCCCGGTCTCGTCACCGGGGCCGCGCTGCAGGATGCCGGCCGTCCCGTCTGGGTGTTCTCGGGTCACGGTTCCCAGTGGGCCGGGATGGGCCGCGAACTGCTGGAAGCCGAGCCGGTCTTCGCCGAGGTGATCGACGAACTGGAGCCGGTGTTCAAGGAGGAGATCGGGTTCTCGCCCCGGCAGATGCTGCTGGAGGGCGACCACACCGAGGTCGACGGCGCCCAGACCATGATCTTCGCGATGCAGCTCGGGCTCGCCGCGCTGTGGCGGTCACGGGGCGTCGAGCCCGCCGCTGTCATCGGCCACTCGGTCGGTGAGATCGCCGCCGCCGTCACCGCCGGGGCGCTGACCGTGACCGACGGGGCCCGGCTGATCTGCCGTAGGTCGCTGCTGCTGCGCGAGGCCGCGGGGCGTGGCGCGATGGCGATGGTCAGCCTGCCCTTCGACGAGGCCGCCGAGCGGCTCGCGGGCAACGACGCGGTCGTCGCGGCCATCGCGTCCTCGACGACGTCCACCGTGATCTCCGGTGACCCCGGGGAGGTGGACAAGGTCGTCGGCCGCTGGACCGACGAGGGGCTGGTCGTACGGCGGGTCGCCTCCGACGTGGCCTTCCACAGCCCGCACATGGACCCCCTGCTCGACCGGCTGCGCGCGGCCGCCGACGAGCTGAGTCCCAGCGCACCGCACACGCCGCTCTACACGACGGCGCTCGCGGACCCGCGGGCCACGGTGACCGCCGACGGCGCGTACTGGGCGGCGAACCTGCGCAACCCGGTGCGGCTCGCCGCCGCGATCACCGCCGCGGCCGAGGACGGCCACCGGGCGTTCGTCGAGCTGTCCCCGCACCCCGTGGTCGCGCACTCGATCCACGAGACGCTGGCCGAACGCGGCGTGGAGGACGTGTTCGTCGGACCGACGCTACGGCGCAACCAGCCCGAGGTCCGGACGTTCCGCGCCGCCGTGGGCGCGGCCCACTGCCACGGCGTGAGCGTGGACTGGTCGGCGCTCCAACCGAACGGGAACCTCGAAGCCCTGCCGCCCTACCCCTGGCAGCACCGCCCGCTGTGGCGTTCCATCGCCGGGGCGCGAGCGGCCGAGCGCGGCCACGACGTCGACTCGCACACGCTGCTGGGCACGCCCGGCGGCGTCGCGGGCAGCGACCTGCGGCTGTGGCACAGCACGCTGGACGACGACAGCCGCCCATACCCGGGCAGCCACGCCCTCAACGGTGTGGAGATCGTCCCGGCCGCCGTGCTGGCGGTCACGTTCCTGGCGGCCGGCGCCGAGGGCGAAGAGCGCCGCGCCCTCCAGGACATGACGATGACCCACCCGGTGCTGACGGCGGGTCAGCGGCAGATCCAGGTCGTCCGTGAGGGCGAGGTGGTGCGGCTGGCCTCCCGTACGGTCGCGGACGCCGCCGACCCGAACCCCGCCTGGCTCGTCCATGCCGAGGCCCGGACGGCCGCGCCGGACCTCGCCGGTCTGGCGGCGCGGTCGCTGCTGGACCCGGGCGAGCACCGGCTCGAACCGGCCGACCCCGGCCTGGTCTCCCGGCGGCTGGCCGAGGTGGGCGTACCCTCGACCGGTTTCGAATGGAGCGTCGAGCGCCTGTCCGCCGGCCTCGGTGTGCTGCACGCTCAGGTGCTCTCGCCCGACGCCACGTCCTGGGCCCCGCTGCTGGACGCTGTGATGTCGATCGCGCCCGCCGCCTTCGTGGGCCTCCCGCAGCTTCGCATGGTCGTGCACATCGACGAGATCACCGTCGACGGCGCGCCACCGGAGGCGGCGAGGGTGGAGGTCGCGCTCGATCCCCGCGTCGCCGACACCGTGCACGCCCTGGTCACGGACCGGGACGGCCGCCCGGTGGCGAGCCTGCGCGGCCTGCGCTACCCGGTGGTCGAGCAGCCGGCCGCACCGGACACCGACGAGCCGGGCGGCAACGCGGAGGCGGACGCGGTGTCGTTCGCGGGTCTGTCGCCGGACGAGCTGCGTTCCCGGGTGCTCGACGAGGTGCGCGAGCAGATCGCGCAGGAGATGCGACTCGCCCCCACGGCCCTCCACGTTCGCCGCCCGCTGGTGGAGCAGGGGCTCGACTCGGTGATGACGGTGGTGGTCCGCCGCCGGCTGGAGAAGCGCCTCGGCCGGGACGTGCCGGCCAACATCTTCTGGAAGCTGCCCACCATCAGCGACATCGTCGATCACCTGACCGAACGCCTCACGGAACACCCGACGGCGGACGGCCATGCGTCCTGAACGCACGGACTCCGTAACTCATGGCAGTAGGGGACGGCGGGGTGAAAGGGCCGCGCCAGACGGCCCGGAAACCTAGGGAAAACCTGAAAAACACGCCAGTACGATCGTTGTTGGGCGGAGACATTCGATGCCATCTGGAGTTCCCTTGAAACGACCTGATCTGACGGCGCTGACCGCAAGGTGTGGGATATGAAGGCGCTCATATTGGTGGGCGGGGTTGGCTCGAGGCTGCGGCCGATAACGCATACCCAGGCCAAACAACTGGTCCCGGTGGCCAATAGAACTGTTCTCTCCTATGTACTGGATTCCATCAAGGAGGCCGGAATATCGGAGGTCGGGATTGTCGTCGGGGCGACCGCGGCGGAGATCCAGGCTTCCGTGGGAGACGGCGCGGAGTTCGGCCTGGACGTCACCTACATCCAGCAGGACGCCCCGCGCGGGCTGGCCGACGCCGTGCTCGTGTCCCGTGACTTCCTCGGCGACGACGACTTCGTCATGTACCTGGGCGACAACTACGTCGTGGACGGCATCGTCGACTTCGTGGCGGACTTCCGCCGCGACAAGCCCGCCGCGCAGGTCATGCTCGCCCGGGTCGCCGACCCGCGCAGGTTCGGCGTGGCCGAACTGGACGAGAACGGCCGGGTGACCGCGGTCGTGGAGAAGCCCCAGGACCCCAGGAGCGACCTGGCGATCGTCGGCGTGTACGCCTTCAGCTCGGCCGTGCACGAGGCCGTGGCCGGCATCCGGCCCTCCTGGCGGAACGAGCTGGAGATCACCGACGCCCTGCAGTGGCTGGCCGACCACGGGCACGAGGTCGGCTCCACGGTGATCGACCGGTACTGGAAGGACGTCGCGAGCGTCACCGACGTCCTGGAGATGAACCGGCACCTGCTGGAGTCCCTGGAGACCCGCATCGACGGCGAGGTGGACGAGGCCAGCGAACTGGTGGGCCGAGTCGTGGTGGAGGCGGGGGCGAAGATCTCCGGCTCCCGCATCGTCGGTCCCGCCGTCATCGGCCCGGACACGGTGGTGCAGGACTCCTACCTCGGTCCCTTCACCTCCATCGAGGGCAACTGCCGGGTCGCGCACAGCGAGATCCAGTACTCGATCGTTCTGCGTGGCGCTTCGATCGAGGGAGTCGCCCGTGTCGAGGACTCGGTGATCGGCCGGGAGACCGAGGTGAACGCCGCCCCCCGGACGTCGACCGCGCACCGGCTGGTGCTGGGAGACCACAGCCGGGTCCAGGTCGGCGGTTGAACAGGCTTCCGGAGGCGGGGGACGCGACGGTGAAGGCGGCTTACGGGGACATGCGAGACGGCAGCGCGGGTGCGGAACGGAGACGGCACGTCCTGGTCATCGGTGGAGCGGGCTTCATCGGCTCCCAGTACGTGCGCGAACTGGTCCGGGACGGCGATCCGGCGCGGGTGACCGTGCTGGACAAGCTGACCTACGCCGGGAACCTGGCGAACCTGGAGCCGGTCGCCGGCCGGTACACCTTCGTGCACGGCGACATCTGCGACGCCCGGCTGCTCGCCGAGGTGGTCCCCGGCCACGATCTGGTGGTCAACTTCGCGGCCGAGTCGCACGTCGACCGGTCGATCGCCGACGCGGCGCCGTTCATACGTACCAATGTGCAGGGCGTCCAGGCACTCATGCAGGTGTGCCTGGAGGCCGGCACGGCCAGGATCGTGCAGGTCTCCACCGACGAGGTGTACGGCAGCATCGAGACGGGCTCCTGGGACGAGGACGCGCCGATCGCCCCCAACTCGCCCTACGCGGCGTCCAAGGCGGGCGGCGACATGGTCGCCCTCGCCTACGCCCGCACTCATGGGCTGCCGGTGAGCGTGACGCGGTGCGGCAACAACTACGGGCCCTATCAGTTCCCGGAGAAGGTCGTTCCGCTGTTCACCACCCGGCTGCTGGACGGCCACAGCATCCCGCTGTACGGGGATGGCGGCAACGTCCGGGACTGGGTGCACGTGTCCGACCACGTGCGGGGCATCCGGCTGGTCGCCGAACGCGGCCTGCCGGGGCAGGTCTACCACATCGCGGGCTCGGCCGAGCTGACCAATCTGGAACTGACGCAACAACTGCTGGACGCCCTGGGTGCCGGCTGGGACCGGGTCGAGCGTGTACCTGACCGCAAGGGACACGACCGGCGCTACTCGCTCTGCGACGCCCGCCTCGGCGCGCTCGGCTACGCACCCCGGGTGTCGTTCGAGCAAGGCCTCGCCGACACCGTGCGCTGGTACGCCGAGAACCGGGACTGGTGGGAGCCGTTGAACGAGCGCGCGCTGTCCGACGGTATGGCTCTGGCCGGTGCCGACAGCACCCATGACTAGGGGAGACGCCGCCCGCGGGCTTCCCCTTCGCTGACCGAATTCTTTGTTTCGCGTTATTTTCCAGGAGATTTGATGGCGCACTGTCTGGTGACCGGCGGAGCCGGCTTCATCGGCTCGCACGTGGCGGAGGCTCTGATCAGCCGCGGGCACCGGGTATCGGTCCTCGACGACCTCAGCGGCGGCAGCGCCGAGCGTGTCCCCGAGGGCGCGGAGCTGTTCACCGGGTCGGTGACCGATGTGGAGCTGGTCGACAGGCTCTTCGCCGAGCAGCGATTCGACCACGTCTTCCACTTCGCGGCGTTCGCGGCGGAGGCGATCAGCCACTCGGTGAAGAGCCTCAACTACGGCACCAACGTGATGGGCAGCGTGAACCTCATCAACGCGGCGCTGCGAACCGGCGTTTCGTTCTTCTGTTTCGCGTCCTCCGTCGCGGTGTACGGGCACGGCGAGACCCCGATGCGGGAGTCGTCGATCCCGGTACCGGCCGACAGTTACGGCAACGCGAAACTCACGGTCGAGCGCGAGCTGGAAACGACGATGCGGACCCAGGGCCTGCCCTTCACCGCATTCCGTATGCACAACGTGTACGGCGAATGGCAGAACATGCGCGACCCCTATCGCAATGCGGTTGCCATTTTCTTCAACCAGATCCTGCGCGGTGAGCCGATCTCGGTCTACGGCGACGGCGGTCAGGTGCGGGCGTTCAGCTACGTCAAGGACATCGTGGACGTCATCGTGCGCGCCCCCGAGACGGAGAAGGCCTGGGGCCGGGCCTTCAACGTCGGCTCGTCCCGCACCAACACCGTGCTGGAGCTGGCCCAGGCCGTGCGTGCGGCGGCCGGCGTCCCCAGCCACCCCATCGCGCACCTGCCCGCCCGGGACGAGGTGATGGTCGCCTACACCGCCACCGAGGAGGCCCGCGAGGTCTTCGGCGACTGGGCGGACACCCCGCTGGCGGACGGGCTCGCCCGGACCGCCGCGTGGGCCGCCTCCGTCGGCCCCGCCGAACTGCGCTCCTCCTTCGAGATCGAGATCGGCGGAGAGCGCGTCCCGGAGTGGGCGCAGTGTGTGGCCGACCGGCTGAGCGCCGCCGACCGGTGATCCCCAGCCCAAGCCTGTCTCGCTTGGAAGCGCCCCTGACAGTGGAGGTAAGGCAACAGTGAACGATCTTGAGATTCGGCGTCGGGTACGTGAACTCGAGCCGTGGGTGAACGACTTTGTGTACAACGGGGTCCGGTACGCCACCGCCTCCACGCGCGACTACCTGCTGAGCCAGCCGCCCCAGGAGCGGGCCGACGCGTTCTTCGCGGCGTTCCCGGGGGCCAAGCGCGTCCTGGAGCTCGGCGCGCTGGAGGGCGCGGACACCCTGGCGATGTCCGGGCAGCCCGGCGTCGAGATCCTCGCCCTGGAGGGCCGCGAAGAGAACCTGCGCCGTGCCGAGTTCGTCATGGAGGTGCACGGCGTCACCAACGTGGAACTCCGGCTCGCCGACGTGGAGTCGATGGAGTTCGCCGAACTCGGCCACTTCGACGCCACGCTCTGCGCAGGGCTCCTTTACCACGTGCAGCGGCCCTGGGAGCTGCTCGCCGACATCGGCTCCGTCTCCGACTGCCTCTATCTCTCCACCCACTACTGGGGCAGCTCGGACGGGATGACCGACCTCGACGGCTACGCGGTCCACCCCGTCCGCGAAGACCACCCCGAGCCCCAGGCCCGCGGCCTCAGCGTCGACGTGCGCTGGCTGGACCGGCCGTCGCTGATGCGCGCCCTGGAGCGGGCGGGCTTCACCGACGTCGAGGTGCTGCACGAGCGGGCCACGGCAGAGGTCTGCGACATCGTCGCGGCCTGCCGCAAGGCCGGCGTGCCCCGCTCGTGACGCTGCCCGGACGAGGCGAAAGGAGGACGCATCCATGACCACGGCGACACTGGACCGGGCCGCGGCGATCGAGCGGTTCCGACGGGACGGCTTCGCGAACGCGGGCCCGGTTCTCGCCCCGGACGCGATCGCTCGTCTCAAGGCGGGCGCCGAACGGCTCATCACCCGCTTCACCGACGAGGGCCTGCGCTCCGACGACTACTGGAACTTCCCCGTCGAGGGCGATGAGCGTCCCGTCCTCTACCGCGTACACAACCTGGAGAAGCAGGACTGGGCCCCGGAACGGGACCTGCTGCACCGCGAGGAACTGGCGCAGCTCGCCGCCGCGTTCGTGGACGGGCCGGTCGTGCCCACCGCCTACGCGCTCGTCCTCAAGGAGCCGTACCGGGCCGCGGAGGTGCCCTGGCACCGCGACCGCGTCAACGTCGGCCCGCGCACGGTCTGCAATCTGAGCATCTGCCTGGATGACGCCGGACCGCACAACGGATGCCTGGAGGCGGTTCCGGGATCGCACCTGCTCCCCGACGACGCCGAGGTGGCGAAGGTGCGCGCGGCCGGACCCGTGGTTCCGGTCCCGGTCAGCCAGGGCGACGTGGTGGTGCACGACGTCCGGCTCGTCCACGGTTCGGGCCCGAACGCCAACGGCAGTTGGCGGCGGACCATCGTCATCGAGTACGCCGACCCGGCCGCACCGCCGGCGCCCTGAGCGCTGCGCCGCCGAGCGCCAGGCAGACATCGAACGGCAGGTCAGGGAGTCTTTCGGATGAGGATTATGTTCACCGCCTCGAACTGGGCGGGACATTACATGTGCATGGTGCCCCTGGCCTGGGCGCTGCGCGCCGCGGGACACGAGATCCGGGTGGCGTGCCCGCCGTCGCAGGAACGCGGGGTCGCCGCGACCGGCCTGATGCCGGTCCCGGTGCTCGACGCGCCGGACATGATGGAAAGCGCCCGGCTGGCGTTCTATGTGCAGGCCATGTACACACCGCCGCAGTCCGGTCCGCGGCCGCTGCCGCTGCACCCGTTCACCGGGCAGCCGATGCAGTCGCTCAACGACTTCGACGCCGGCGACCTGCGCGACTTCTGGAAGAAGTCGATCGACGCGGTCCAGCGCAGCTATGACAACGCGGTGAGCTTCGGCGACCACTGGCGGCCCGATCTGGTGGTGCACGACATCATGGCCGTCGAGGGCGCACTGGTCGCCGCGCTCCGGGGCGTGCCGAGCGTCTATGTGTCGCCCGGGTTCATCGGCACCGTGGAGACCGAGCCGGGGCTCGACCTGGTCTCGGCGGACCCGCTGTCGTGCTTCGAGAAGTACGGCGTCGAGTGGGGCCGCGACCGGATCCAGTACGCGGTGGACCCCTCGCCGGACGTGGCGGTGCCGCCGCTGGGCGACGCGCTGCGGCTGCCCATGCGCTACGTGCCCTACAACGGCGCCCAGGGCGCGGACCCGTGGCAGCTGGGGCCGATCCGGGGCAGACGCGTGTGCATCGTCTGGGGCAACTCGGCCTCGGGCATCTTCGGCGCCGACGTACCGGCGCTGCGGCATGCCATCGACGCGGCGGTGCGGCAGGGCGCGGAGGTGGTCCTCACGGCGCCGCAGGAACAGGTGGAGGAGCTGGGAGCGCTGCCGGCCGGCGTCCGGGTGCTGCGCAACTGCCCGCTGGAGCTCATCCTCCCGTACTGCGACCTGCTGGTGCACCACGGCAGCGCCAACTGCTACATGAACGGCATCGTGGCGGGGATTCCGCAGCTGTCCCTCGCCCTCAACTACGACACGCTGATCTGCGGCCGCCGTATCGACCCCGTCGGCGCGACCCTGACCCTGTCCGGCCTGGAGGCCACGGCCGAGAAGGTCGAGGAGGCGCTGCGTGCGGTGCTGTTCGACCACCGCTACCGCCGGGCGGCGGAGAAACTGCGGGACGGCGTCGAGCGGGCACCTTCGCCCGCCGTGGTCGCCGGGCTGCTGACCCGCCTCGTGGCGGACGGCGGGCTGTCGGCAAAGGACGTCGCCGAGGCCGTGGACAACGCCACCGAGGCTCGGAGGAGCGCGTGACAATCGGGCTGAAGAAGGGACAGCGGGCCGTCGTCACCGGGGGTGCCGGCTTCATCGGCTCCCACCTGTGCGAACGGCTCATCGAGCGGGGTCTGTCGGTGACCTGCGTGGACAACCTGTCCACCGGCAGGATCGCGAACCTCGACGCGCTCGCCGGCGAGGAGCGGTTCACGCTGCTGCGGGCCGACGTGACCGAGCCGTTCTCCGTCGAGGGGCCGGTCCACCACGTCGTCCACCTGGCGTCGCCGGCCTCCCCCCTGGACTATCTGGCGCTGCCGCTGGAGACGCTGCGGGTCGGCTCGGCCGGGACCGAGAACGCGCTGCGGCTGGCGGTGGCGCACGGCGCCCGCTTCGTGGTCGCCTCCACCTCGGAGATCTACGGGGATCCCGCCGAGCACCCGCAGTCCGAGAGCTACTGGGGCAACGTCAACCCGATCGGCCCGCGTTCGGTGTACGACGAGGCCAAACGGTTCACCGAGGCGCTGACCGCCGCCTACGCGCGCACGCTGGGCGCGGACACCGGCATTGCCCGCCTGTTCAACTCCTACGGGCCGCGGATGCGCCGCGACGACGGGCGGGTGGTGCCGACCTTCATCGATCAGGCGCTCGCCGGACTGCCGCTCACCATCAACGGGAGCGGCGCCCAGACCCGGTCGCTGTGCTACGTCGAGGACACGGTGCGGGGACTGCTGGCCCTGATGGACTCGTCCTTCCCGGGCCCGGTCAACATCGGCGCGACCGGTGAGATGACCGTCCGTGAGATCGCGGAGGCGATCGCCGCACTCGCGGGAGTGGAGCTGCGGACCGAGTTCCGCGCGTCGGCGGAGGACGAGCCCGGCCGGCGCTGCCCCGACATCGAGACCGCCAGGACGAAGCTGGGCTGGAAGCCCGAGGTGCCGCTCGCCGAGGGGCTCAAGCGCACCCTGCTCTGGTGGGAGAGCACCTACCCGCAGGACATGGCCCACGACGGCGTGAACGGTTCGAGCGACATCAGGAGTGGAGCGGCATGACAAGCCAGACACCGGCCGGCAAGGGGGTGCGGATGCCCCGGAGCGTCGAGGAACTCAACGTGGTCTGGGAGTGGGACGACCCCGAGGGAATGCAGGTGCGGCTCGCGGGCTATCAGCCCCGTGACGAGTATCTGCGCGACCGCGCCGAGCGGATCGACCAGTTGGCCGCAGCGCTGTCCCTGAACCCGGACACCGATCTGTTCGAGATCGGCAGCGGCGAGGGCGTCATGGCCCGTGAGCTGGCGCCCCGGGTCAACAGCCTGCTGTGCGCGGACGTCAGCCTGTCGTTCCTGGAGAAGACCCGCGCCACCTGTGAGGGCCGCCCCAACGTCACCTACCACCACATCCGGAACGACTACCTGGCCGGACTTCCGGACGCCTCCTTCGACGCCGGATTCGCGCTCAACGTCTTCATCCACCTGAACGCCTTCGAGGTCTACCTCTACCTGCGCGAGATCCGGCGGGTGCTGCGGCCCGGCGGCCGATTCCTCTTCAACTACCTGGACTTCGGCGAGGTCACCAGGCCGCAGTTCCACGAGTACGTCAAGAGCTACCCCGGGGCGCACCCGGTCGCCGTCAAGGGATTCATGTCCTGGCTCGGCACCGACGTGGTCCGCAAGCTCGCGGCGGAGGCCGGGCTGACACCGGTACCCGGGTCGCACGACGACCAGGGCGGCGTCTGCTTCCTCACCCTGTGCAGGGAACAGGAGGCTGCGTGAGGTACCGCACGCTGGGACGGCAAGGCCCCGAGGTCTCCTCCGTCTGCCTGGGCACCTGGGCGCTGAGCGGGTTCTGGGGCAGCCGGACCGAGCCGGCCGTCGAGGCGGTCCGGCGCGCGTTCGACCTGGGCGTCAACTTCTTCGACACCGCGCACGCCTATGGCGCGGGCATGGCCGAGGCGGGACTGGCCCGCGGCCTGGGCGACCTGCTGCGCACCCGTCGCTCCGACATCGTCATCTCGACGAAGGGCGGCCTGGAGCTGCGGGGCGACGGTGTGGTCCGCAACAGCGACGCCGGCTTCCTGCGCGCCAACCTGACCGACAGCCTGCGCTCGCTGGGGACCGACTACGTGGACGTGTTCCTGGTCCACTGGCCCGACCCGAGGGTCCCGCTGGCCGAAACGGCGGGTGCGCTGGCGGGATTCGTGGAGGAAGGGCTCGCCCGGTACGTGGGCGTCTCCAACTTCACCGTCGAGGAAATGGCCGAATTCTCCTCCGTCGTCACCCCGCAGGTCGCCCAGGTGCCGTTCAACATGCTCGACCGCGGCATCGAGAAGCAGGTACTGCCGCACTGTGACGCTGCCGGGATCGGCGTCATGGGGTGGTCGGCGCTCGCGCACGGGGTGCTGGCGGGAGCGCTCCGTCCCGGCCAGGTGTTCCCGCCCGACGACTGGCGCGCCTACTCCCCGACCTTCCAGGGCGAACGCTTCGCCAAGCTGCTCGCGGCCGTGGACCGGCTGCAGGAGTTCGCCGCCGAACGCGGGCACAGTGTCGCCCAGCTCGCGCTTGCCTGGGTGCTGGCCCACCCCTCCGGAGTCATCCCGGTCATCGGCGCCCAGCTTCCCGAGCACCTGGAGGACAGCGTCCGGGCCGTGGACCTCGACCTCGACGAGGCCGAGATGCGCGCCCTGGACGAACTGCTGGCCGACGCGCCCGAGCTGGACGGCAGCGGGGACCAACCGCCCGCGCGCGAAGAGAGGTCGGTCTGAGGTGGCCACGGAGATGCCCGTCCCCCAGCTCAACGACTGGTACGACCAGTTGACCGTCGAGATCATCGAGCGGGTCTGCGCCCCCGACTCCGGCTGTCTGGACATCGGTGCCGGCGGCGGCGAGATCCTCACGCACATGCGCCGGGCCGCCCCGCGGGGCCGGCACTTCGCGGTCGAGCCGCTGCCGCAGTACGCCGAACAGCTGCGCCGCGACTTCCCCGAGGTCACGGTATGGCAGGCCGCCGCGGCCGCCACCCCTGGCCGGGACAGCTTCGTCCACGTGGTCTCCAACCCCGGCTACAGCGGCTTGCGCCGCCGTCCGTACGACCGCGCCGACGAGACCCTGGAAGAGATCGCGGTGGACACCGTACGTCTGGACGACGTCGTCCCCGAGGAGGCCCGCGTGGACCTGGTGAAGGTGGACGTGGAGGGCGGCGAGGTGGGCGCCCTGCGCGGGGCGGCCGAGCTGCTGCGCCGGCAGTCCCCCGTGGTGGTCTTCGAACACGGCGGCGACCACGCGATGCGCGACTACGGCACCACCAGCGACGACCTGTGGGCGCTGCTGGTCGACGACCTCGGCTACACGCTGTACACCCTGCCGGGCTGGCTGGCGGCGGAACCGGGCCTCGACCGGGCCGCCTTCGCCGCCGAGCTGCGCGCGCAGTGGTACTTCGTCGCCGATCGCGGGCCCCTGTCCGCCCGTTCCCCCCGAGGAGAAGTGCATTCGTCATGACCGATACAACTGCCCCCTCCCTCGCCTCCCTCGCGGTCCCCGAATGCCATATCCGGGAGACCGGCCTGCTTCCGGAGCACGTCACCGCCTTCCGGCGGCAGGGTGTGCTGGCCGTGCGCGGCCTGCTGAGCCCCGCCGAACTGGAGTCGGTGCAGGAGGCGGCGACCGGCCTGATCGACGACGCCTGGCGCACCCGGTCCATGCACGACACCATCTGGACGCTGGAGCCCCACGAGCCCGACGCGGCCCCGGTCCGCATCGAGTACGTCATGGACAAGTCCCCGGTGATGGCCCGGCTGGCGGGCCATCCGCTGCTACTGCGCGCCATGGAGACCCTGGTCGGGCCGAACTTCATCCCCACCTGGGACAGCATGGTGTTCAAGACCACCGCGGGCGCGCCCCGGCTGGCCTGGCACCGTGACGGCCAGATGTACTCCGACGCGGTCGCCGTCACCGGCGGCGGTCGCGTCATCGACGTGGGCATCTACCTCGACCACGCGCCCGAGGACAACTGTGTCTGGGCCATCCCGCAGTCCAACTACTGGGAGGACGAGCAGGTCACCGAGACCGCCGACCGGCTCAACGCCACCGAGTGGGACGCGACCGGGGCCGTCCCCGCCGTGATGCGGCCGGGCGACGCCCTGCTGCACAACATCCTGACACTGCACGGCGCCCCGGCGGTGGTGGGCAAGCAGCGCAGGGTCGTCTACTACGAGTACCGGCCCGGCGAGGTGGAGCGTCAGCTCGGCCCGCACGTGCCCGAGTACGTGGGGCTCAAGCAGCAGGTGCTGCGCGCGTGCCTGGAGCAGCGGGCCGCGTCCGGGGAGCACCAGGACGAGGAGCCCTTCGAGTACCGCCCGGTGGAGCAGTACCGGCTGTGGGACGAGTCCCCCGCGATCTCCGGCCTGCGGTTCCCGCACGGGGAGTACTGGCGGTGGTGAACCTGCTGAGCCGCCTGCCGCTGCTGGGCGCGCTCGCCCCGGCGCCGGCGCGCCCGGGCAGCGAGCCCACTGCGGAGGAGGTCATCGCCGAGCGCTTCCGGGAGCGGACCGATCCGCGCCCCGGCGACTGGGCCTACGCCCATCTGCTCGACCTGCGCAACGCGCTGGCCGAGCAACTCGCCGGGGCGTCGGGGCGCTGGCTCGACTTCGGCGCGGGCACCTCGCCGTACCGCGACCTGCTCCCCGGCGCCCGGCTGGAGACGGCCGAGATGCGCGGCGGCGAGGACCTGACGGCGGATCACGAGCTCGACGAGGCCGGGCTGTGCGGCCTTCCGGACGGCTCGTTCGACGGTGTGCTCTCCACCCAGGTCCTGGAACACGTGACGGACCCGGACCTGCATCTGCGCGAGGCGCTCCGGCTGCTGCGGCCGGGCGGCAGGCTGGTGCTGTCCACGCATGGCGTCTGGGAGGAGCACGGCGGGCAGGACCTGTGGCGCTGGACCGCCGACGGACTCGCGGCCCAGGCCGAGCGGGCCGGGTTCACCGTGGACCGCACGGTCAAGCTCACCTGCGGACCGCGCGGTCTGCTGCTCCTGCTGCGCTACCACGGCCGGGAGCACGGCTGGCCGGCGGGCGGTCCGGTGGGGCTGCTGCTGCGGACCCTGGCCCTGGCCGACCGGCTGCGCCCGCGCCTCGTCGACGACTACCTCGACCGGGTCTTCGCCGACCGGGGCCGCGTCGAGGGCCCGGCCGAGCCGTTCTACCTGGACATCCTGCTGACCGCCAGCAAGCCGTGCGAGCCGGAGAAGCCGGAGAGGGACGCGATATGACCCAGCCCCCGCCCAGTCCCACCATGTGTGTGCTGCCGTGGATCCACCTGTGCGCCTCCATCGACGGTGTCTACGGCCGCTGCTGTGTGGACGACTCGATGTACCACAACGAGCTGTACGAATCCGAGGCGGAGCCGGTCTTCAAGCTCAACGCCGACGCTGTCGGCTGCGCGCCCAACTCCCGCCACGCACCGGACAATCCCGATGAGGTAAGAGGGCTGACCGAGGCGTTCAACAGCCCCAACATGCGGCGGACCCGGCTGGCGATGCTGGCCGGCGAGCGCGTGTCCGCGTGCGACTACTGCTATCACCGCGAGGACCGGGGCGCGACGTCCTACCGGCAGAGCATCAACGAGCGGTTCGCCGACACGGTGGACTTCGCCGATCTGGCCGAACGTACCGCCCCCGACGGCTCGTTCGAGGAGTTCCCCTTCTTCCTCGACATCCGGTTCGGCAACACCTGCAACCTGCGGTGCGTGATGTGCGCCTACCCGGTCAGCTCCGGCTGGGGTGCCAAGAAGCGCCCGAAATGGTCGTCCGCGGTGATCGACCCGTACCGGGAGGACGAGGAGCTGTGGGCGACGCTGCGCGAGAACGCCCATCTCATCCGGCGGCTGTACTTCGCGGGCGGCGAGCCGTTCATGCAGCCCGGCCACTTCGCGATGCTGGACCTGCTGATCGAGACCGGCAACGCGGGAAACGTCGACATCGTCTACAACTCCAACCTCACGGTGCTGCCGGAGAAGGTCTTCGACCGCTTCCCGCACTTCAAGAGCGTCGGGATCGGCGCGTCCTGCGACGGCGTCGGCGAGGTCTTCGAGCGCATCCGCCAGCCCGCGAAGTGGGACGTCTTCGTCGCGAACGTACGCCGTGCCAAGACCGAGGTGAACCTGTGGCTCCAGGTCGCCCCGCAGCGGCTGAACCTGTGGGGACTGCGGGACCTGCTGCTCTTCGCCCGCGAGGAGGGCCTCGACGCGGACCTGGCCAATGTCGTGCAGTGGCCCGACGACCTGTCGGTCGCCAATCTCCCGGACGAGGAGAAGCGACGGGCGACCGTCGAGCTGACCGAACTCGCCGAGTGGTGCGACGGCCTGGACTGGACCAAGCCCGCCGCCCATCTGCGGGCGCTGAGCGCGTTCATGAACGCCGCGGACCCGTCCGAACTGATCGCCGAAGGAGGAGTATGAGCGGGTCGGCGAAAGCTGCCCTGGTCGCCGAGGGGCTGCGCAAGACCTACGGATCCGAGACAGCGCTGGACGGGTTCGACCTCGTCGTGCCCGAGGGCACCGTGTGCGCCCTGCTCGGTCCCAACGGCGCGGGCAAGACCACCGCCGTACGCATCCTGAGCACCCTGCTCAAGCCGGACGGCGGCCGTGCCCTGGTGGCCGGCCACGATGTGACCCGCGAGGCCGCCGAGGTGCGCCGGAACATCGGCGTCACCGGCCAGTACCCGGCGGTCGAGGAGATCCTGACCGGCCGCGAGAACCTGGAGATGTGGGGCCGCCTCTACCACGTGGGCCGCAGGGAGGCGCAGCGCCGTACGGAAGAACTGCTGGAGCAGTTCGACCTGACCGAAGCCGCCGACAAGCGGCTCAAGCACTACTCGGGCGGTATGCGGCGCAGGCTCGACCTGGCCGCCGGATTCTTCACCGTGCCCAAGGTGCTCTTCCTGGACGAGCCCACCACCGGCCTCGACCCGCGCAACCGCAACGAGGTCTGGAAGATGGTCCGTTCGATGGTCGAGCAGGGCACGACCGTGCTGCTCACCACGCAGTACCTGGAGGAGGCCGACCGGCTCGCCGACCAGATCTCGGTGATCGACGCGGGCCGCGGGGTCGTCGAGGGCACCCCCGAGACCCTGAAGTCCCTTGTGGGCGGCGACCGGATCGTGGTGACCCTGGCGGGCACCGCGGACCTGGCGGCCGCCGCGGCTCAGGTCGCCCGCTTCACGGGGACCGAGCCCGAGGTGGACGCCGAGGCCCGCCGCATCGACGCGCCGGTACGCGACCGGGTCGGCGACCTCGTGGAGATCGTGCAGATGCTGCGCGGGCAGGGCCACGGCGTGGTCGACGTGTCGCTGCGCCGCCCGACGCTGGATGACGTGTTCCTGCACGCGACCAACCGTGCCGGTCGAAGGAAGGAGCCGGTCGGATGATGGCCGTGCTGGGAAGGGCCCGCTGGGCCGTCACCGACGGCTGGGTGGTCGGCCGCGCCAACATGATCAACTGGCGGCGCAATCCCGGGCTGATCTTCTACTGCATGATGTTCCCGATCATGACGGTGGTCTTCGGGTACGTGTTCGGCAGCGCCATGTCCGTGGCGGGCGGCGGGGACTACCGCGAGTTCCTGATGCCGGGGCTGTTCGGACAGGCGATGATGTTCGGTGTCGTCACCAGCATGCTGGCCGTCACCAGCGCGGTCTCCCGGGGCGTGACCGACCGGTTCCGCTCGATGCCGATGGCGCAGTCGGGCGTCGCGCTGGGCCGCAGCTTCGCCGACATGTTCAGCTCGCTGATCGAGCTCACGATCCTCCTCGGCTGCGGACTGCTGGTCGGCTGGCGCTGGCACGAGGGCCCCGGCAAGGCGCTGGCGGCGCTCGGGCTGCTGCTGCTGTGGCGCTACTCGCTCATCTGGGTCGGGATCTACCTGGGGCTGCTGCTGCCCCCGGAGGCCGCCGGGGCGGCGTATGTGCCGCTGCTGCCCTTGACGATGCTGGCGAACACCTTCGTCTCGCCGGAGAAGATGCCCGGCTGGCTGGGCGCCATCGCGGAGTGGAACCCGCTGTCCTCCACGGTGTCCGCCTGCCGGGAGCTGTTCGGCAATCCGGGCGTCACGGGCGGCTCCTGGGTCGCCGAGCACGCGATCGAGCTGGCCGTCGCCTGGCCCGTACTGCTGCTGGTGCTCTTCGTGCCGCTGTCGGTGCGCCGCTACCGGACGCTCAGCCGATGACCACGGAAGAAGGGAAACCGGCGATGAGCGCCGAACCGCGCGCCGTCCGGCTCTACCGGACCATGCGCCTGATCAGGGAATTTGAAGAACGCTGCCTGGCGATGTCGCTGTCCGGGGAGATCGTCGGCGGCATCCACCCCTACATCGGCCAGGAGGCGGTGGCCGCCGGGATCTGCGCGGCGCTCACCGAGGACGACGTCGTCACCAGCACCCATCGCGGCCATGGCCACGTCCTCGCCAAGGGAGCCGACCCGAAGCGGATGCTGGCCGAGCTGTGCGGCACGACCGCCGGCCTGAACCGGGGCCGCGGCGGCTCGATGCACGCCGCCGACGTCAGCCTCGGCGTCTATGGCGCCAACGGCATCGTGGGGGCGGGCGCCCCCATCGCCGCCGGTGCGGCCTGGTCGTTCCAGCGGCGCGGCGACGGCCGGGTGGCGGTGGCCTTCTTCGGCGACGGTGCGCTCAGCCAGGGCGTGGTGCTGGAGGCGTTCAACCTGGCGGCCCTGTGGCAGCTGCCGGTGGTGTTCGTCTGCGAGAACAACGGCTACGCGACCAGCCTGCCGCTGAACCGGGCGCTGGCCGGCGACCCGGTGGAAAGGGCGGCAGGGTTCGGCCTGACGGCGCGCGCGGTGGACGGAATGGACGCCGACGCCGTCGCCGACGCGGCCGCCGAGGCCGTCGAACGCTGCCGCCGGGGCGGCGGTCCGGCCTTCCTGGAATGCCGCACCTACCGGTTCAACGGCCACCACTCCTTCGAGGAGCAGGTGGGGCTGAACTACCGGGACGACGCCGAGGTCGGCGAGTGGCGTGCGCGTGACCCGCTGCGCACCCAGAGCACCCGCGTGGACGGTGCGACGGCCGGCGCCATCGACGCCGAGATCAGCACGCTGATCGACGAGGCCGTGGAGTTCGCCCGCGCGGGCCGGGCCCCCGACCCCGCCGAGGCGCTGCACCACCTTTATGCCGACGGCACGACCCCACGGCCCGGAGTGATGATCTGATGGCTGCACTTGCGTACATCACCGCGCTGAACCAGGCGCTCCACGACGAGATGGCGCGCGACGACCGTGTCTGCGTCTTCGGCGAGGACGTGCGGATCGGCCTCACCCAGGTCGCCAAGGGCCTGCACGACCGCTTCGGCGACGGACGCGTCGTCGACACCCCCCTGTCGGAGCAGGCCTTCACCAGCCTGGCCACCGGCGCGGCGATGGCGGGGCAGCGACCGGTCGTGGAGTACCAGATCCCCTCGCTGCTCTATCTGGTGTTCGAGCAGATCGCCAACCAGGCGCACAAGTTCTCGCTGATGACCGGTGGGCAGGTGGAGGTCCCGGTCACCTATCTGGTGCCGGGCTCCGGTTCGCGCTCGGGCATGGCCGGCCAGCACTCCGACCATCCCTACAGCCTGTTCGCACACGTCGGCATCAAGACGGTCCTGCCCGCCACCGCCTCGGACGCCTATGGCCTGTTGCTCTCGGCGGTCCGTGACCCGGACCCGGTGGCCGTCTTCGCGCCGAGCGCGCTGATGGGCACGGTCGAGGAGGTCTCCGGCGAGCTGGGCCCGGTGCCGCTCGGGTCGGCCCGGATCCACCGCACGGGCGAGGACGTCACCGTCGTCGCCACCGGCCAGTGCGTGCATGTCGCCCTGGCCGTCGCGGAGGCCATGGCGGACGAGGCGTCGATCGAGGTGGTGGATCCGCGCACGATCTACCCGGTGGACTGGGAGACGATCCGGGCGTCGGCGGAGAAGACCGGACGGCTGGTCGTCATCGATGACGCCAACCGGATGTGCGGGTTCGGCGGTGAGGTGCTGGCCACCGCGGCGGAGCAGTTCGATCTGACGGCCCGGCCCCGGCGGGTGACCCGGCCGGACGGCGCGGTCATCCCCTACGCGCTCGTGCTCGACCAGGCGTTGCTGCCGGACGCGGCCCAGCTGACCGACGCGATCCGTGCCGTCCTGAAGTGACGCGGCACGACGAGGCCCTGACTCGAACGGGAGAGAAGATGAATTCCGAGCGTCGGCCGCGGGTCGTGACGATCACCGTCGGGACCAACGAGCTGCGCTGGCTGGACCGGTGTCTCGGCTCCTTGCTGGACAGCGACACCACCGGCTTCGACCTGGAGGTCTGCTACGTCGACAACGACTCGGCGGACGGCAGTGTCGAGCATGTGCGCGCGACCTGGCCCGCGGTGACGATCATCCGCAACGACCGCAATCTGGGCTTCGCCGGGGCGAACAACGTCGGCATCCGTCAGGCCCTGGAGTCCGGCGCGGACTACGTGTTCCTCGTCAACCCCGACACCTGGACGCCGCCCGACCTGGTGCGCGGACTCACCGAACTGGCCGAGGAATGGCCGGAGTACGGCATCGTCGGCCCGCTGCAGTACCGCTACGACCCCGACTCCACGGCGCTCGACGAGTTCAACGAGTGGACGCACACGGCCCTGTGGCTGGGCGAGCAGCACGCCTTCGCCGGCGACGGGATCGCCCACCCTTCCCCGGCGGGGCTGCCGAAGGGGCGGGCCCCACGGACGCTTGAGCACGCCTATGTGCAGGGTTCGGCGCTCTTCGCCCGGACCGCGATGCTGCGCGAGATCGGGCTGCTCGACGAGGTGCTGCACACCTACTACGAAGAGACCGACCTGTGCCGCCGGGCCCGCTGGGCGGGCTGGCGGGTGGCCCTGCACCTGGACCTGGGCATCCAGCACCGGGGCGGCGGCGGGGCGACCGTGGCCAGCACGTACAGCCGGGTCCACATGCGGCGCAACCGCTACTACTACCTCTTCACCGACGTCGACTGGCACCCGGCGAAGGCCGCCCGGCTCGCCGGGCGCTGGCTCGTGGCGGACCTCATGGGCCGCAGCGTCGTCGGCCGTGTCCCGGCCGCGACCGGAGCGCGGGAGACCATCGAGGCGCTGCGCTGGCTCGCCGACCGGGTGCCGACCATGCGGTCCCGCCGCCGGGATCACCGCGCGCTGCGCGCTCGCGGCGGGCGCGGCGCGGCGAAGGGGGCGTCCCGATGAGGCCGTTGAAGGTCGCGCTGGTCAACATCCCGCTGCGGGTCCCGGGCGGCGATGCCTGGATCTCCGTACCCCCACAGGGATACGGCGGCATCCAGTGGGTCGTCGCCAACCTGATGGACGGGCTGCTGGAACTCGGCCACGAGGTCTTCCTGCTGGGTGCCCCGGGCAGCCCGGCCGGACGCCCGGGGCTGACCGTCGTGCCGGTGGGCGAGCCGGAGGAGATCCAGCAGTGGCTGCGGACCGCGGGTGTCGACGTGGTCCACGACCACAGCGGCGGTGTCATCGGCCCGGCCGGGCTGCCACCGGGCACCGCCTTCATCAGCTCGCACCACTTCACCACCCGGCCGGTCAACCCCGTCGGCTGTACCTACAGTTCCCGGGCGCAGCGCGCCCACTGCGGGGGCGGCGACGACGCGCCCGTGATCCCGATTCCGGTCGACCCGGCGCGCTACCGGTCCGCCGCGGACGAGGTGGCCAAGGAGGATTTCCTGCTCTTCATGGGGCGGGTCTCGCCGCACAAGGGGGCGCTGGAGGCGGCGGCGTTCGCGCACGCCTGCGGTCGGCGCCTGGTGCTGGCCGGGCCCGCCTGGGAGCCGGACTACTTCGACGAGATCACTCGCCGGTACGGCTCGACCGTCGAGCCGATCGGTGAGGTGGGCGGCGAGCGGCGGCTCGACCTGCTCGCCTCCGCACACGCGGTGCTGGCCATGTCCCAGGCGGTCACCGGGCCGTGGGGCGGCATCTGGTGCGAGCCGGGTGCGACGGTGGTCTCCGAGGCCGCCGTGAGCGGCACTCCCCTCGTGGGCACGGGCAACGGCTGTCTGGCCGAGATCGTGCCCTCGGTCGGCAAAGTCGTGGGATACGGCACCGACTTCGCGCCCGACGAAGCACGCCGGACCCTGGAAGGGCTGCCGGCATCCGACGAGGTCCGGCGTGCGGCGGTCCGGCTGTGGGGCCATGTGACGATCGCCGAGCGGTATGTGGAGCAGTACCGCAGGCTGCTGTCCGGAGTGACCTGGAAGTGAGGAGCCGAGGTCCGGAGCGGGTATACCGCCCGGGCCTCGGCACGTCGTCAGCGCTTGTCCAGCCAGGGGCGCGGCTCGGGGTCGGCGACCTCTTCGGCCGCCCCCATGAAGACCAGCACATAGGCCCGGCGCGTCTGGTCGGTGAGATTGGGGCCCGCGTAGTGCGGAGCGCGCAGGGCGTGCACCACGGCCTCACCCGAGGCGAGGGGGACGGGCACCCCGGCGGCCGGGTCCACCGCGTCGGTCACCAGCCCCCGGATACGGTCGTCGTCGTCGATGTGCCGGTGCGGCAGCACGGGACCCAGGTGCGCGCCGGGCACATAGTGCAGGCAGCCGCTGTCCACGGTGGCCTCGTCCAGCGGGGTCCATATGCTGAGCCCGCGCCGGCGCCAGCGCGGGTCCATGTAGCCCTCGTCCTGGTGCCAGGGCGTTGCTGCGCCGTAGTTCGGCGGCTTCAGAATGGCGTGCCCATAGAAGTCGAGCTCGTCCTCCGGGATGTCCAGCAGCTGCGCGGCGATCGCCCGGCACCGCTGGAAATGCGCGCTCTCGACCAGCTCGGGGACGAATTTCTCCGGGCGCACGATCTGCGGCAACCGGGCCGGCTTGTCGGAATCCTGGCGGCCGGCGATGTCGAAGTAGTCGCCCGTAGTGAAGTCGGCGTGCTCGGAGAACAGGCGATCGTAGACACCACGCAGCCACTCCAGCTCCGTGTCGTCCACGAGCCGCGGCAGCGATGCGAATCCGTCGGCCTGGAAGGCTGCGCGGTGCTCCTCGTCGATCACAGTTTCCACGGCCCCCATACGGCGGCTCCTTTCGTCAGGCATTTGAGGTGAACGATACGTTCCTCCCCGGAATATGGCATCGGCTTTAGCCGGAGAATAGTGAATTGACTAGACTCTTGCCGGTAGCGGTGAATCTCTGGCCGTCGGGCGGCGCTCCCATTGATGCGCGTGTAATACTCTCGGCGCGACGTATGTAAAATACGGGAGCGGGTTGCTATGACTGGACACAGTGCGATTGCGTTGGATGTCGGAGGCGTCATCTACTACGACGAGCCTTTCGAACTGGCTTGGCTTCAGGGGACCTTCGACCTTGCGGTCACCGCTGATCCGAGTGTCACCCTCCGCGATTTCATCGAGGACACCGAGCGTTTCTATCTGGACGGGAAAACGCCGGCGGAGCGACCGGGCATTCTCTCTTCGGCAGCGGCCGACGAGAGCTGGGTCCGGGTTCGACGGGCCTGGCGGGAACTGGCCCAGGAGATTCCTGGTTCGATTGCGGCGGTCACGGCCCTCGCCCGCGAAATGCCGACGACGGTGGTCGCGAATCAGCCGCCCGAGTGCGCCGACGTACTCGCTGAATGGGGGCTGACCGCCGTCCTGGAGACGGTGGTCCTCGACTGCTTCGAAGGGGTCGCCAAGCCCGATCCACGGCTGCTGGGCATCGCCCTGGCCCGGCTCGGCCTACCCCCCGGCGAGCTGCTGGTGGTGGGCAACCGTGTCGACCACGACGTGGCACCCGCCCGTTCCCTGGGCTGCCCGGCGGTGTTCGTGCTGCCGGAGGACGGCTACCGCAGGCCACCGGGCGTCCATCCGGACCTCACCCGGGCTTACCGCGCCCTGCGCGCGGTCCGTACCGTGCCTCCGGGGGACGACGTGCCGCGGGTCGCCTCCCTCGCCGACCTGGCCGCGTCGCCCCTGGCGCGCCTCGGTGCGCTGTGACCACGGCGGACCTGCTGCCCGGGGACCGTACGGCGGTGATCGGGGCGACGGGTTTCATCGGATCCCGGCTGACGGCCCGGCTCACCGCTGACGGCCCGCGCGCGCCGGCCGCCTTCAACCGGGCGTTCCCGCCGGTGGTCGGCGGCCGGGCCGCCCCGGGACTGGCGGAGGCCGACATCGTCTACTTCCTGGCCGCCGGCCTGAGTCCGGTCCTCGCCGAACGGCGGCCCGACCTGGTGGAGGCCGAACGCCGACTGCTGGTCGAGGTGCTGGAGGCGTTGTCCAGAGCGGGACACCGCCCGGTGTTCGTACTGGCCAGCTCGGGCGGGGCGGTCTATGCGCCCGAGGTCGAGCCGCCGTACCGGGAGACCAGCCCGACCCGGCCCGATTCCGTCTACGGGCACGCCAAGCTCCGCCTCGAACGCGAGCTGTGCCGGCACTCGGATGCCGTCCGTGCCGTGGTCGCGCGGTTGAGCAATGTCTACGGTCCCGGCCAGCGCGCCCTGCGCGGGTTCGGCGTGCTGCCGCACTGGCTGACGGCGGCCGCCCGGGGCGAGCCCGTGCGGGTGTTCGGCGATCCGCATGTGGTCCGGGACTATGTCCACGTCGACGACGTCACCCGGTTCCTGCTCGCGCTGCGCAGCCGGGTCGGCGGCGGCCGGCTGCCCGCCGTGGTGAACGTCGGCTCGGGCGTGCCCACTTCGCTGAGCGGCCTGCTGGAGATCGTGTCCGGTGTGACCGGCGGCTCCGTCGCGGTGCGCTGGGAGCGGGGGCGGTCCTTCGACCGGCAGGGCAACTGGCTGGATGTCGCACGGGCCCGCGCCGAACTCGACTGGCGGGCCGCCATCCCCCTGACCGAGGGTGTCCGGCAGTGCTGGGAGCGCGTGCTCCACGACGCCGGCCGGGCCCCTTCCGCCTCGACGCGTTAGACGCGTCGGCGGACGGAGCGATGCCGGGCTCCACCCTCGTACCCACCGAGTGGTGAAGCCCGGCATCAACGCTGTGATCAGGGCCTGGACCGGCCGATTCCCAGCGTCGGGCTGGTCACCAGGTAGAGCCCCGTGGCGGGGTCGTAGAGGTCGTGGGCGTCCATCTTGCCGGGAGCCTCGCTGACCGGTGCGGCGGGTGTCCCGGCCGCCGCCATCAAACGGGCGTTCTCGGCCGCAGCGAGCAACTGGCGGACGGAGTTGTCCTCCGGCAGGGCGTCGGCCTGGGCGTGCGCCTGCTGGGCGCGGTCCTCGTGCGTGCCGGTGACGGCGTCGTGGATGTCGGCGAGTCCCGCGACCAGTTCGGCGAAGGCCACCGCGCCGTCGACCTGCTCGTACTCGGCCGTGGCGCGCTCCGGGGTCATCGCGTCGGCCAGCCCGAAGTAGGCGGCCTTGCCGGCCTGTTGCTGGTACACGCCGGACACCAGGGTGAACAGCCGCTGGTAGGCGTTGCGGTAGAGCGACTCGTAGAACGCCCCGGCCTCCTCCTCCATGACGTCCTTGTTCACCGTGGCGAGCACGGACGTCGCGGCCAGCATGCCGCTGTAGAGCGCCAGGTGGACGCCGGTGGACAGCAGCGGGTCGAGGAAGCAGGC
The DNA here is from genome assembly GCF_001513975.1 of Streptomyces curacoi. Lineage (GTDB taxonomy): Bacteria > Actinomycetota > Actinomycetes > Streptomycetales > Streptomycetaceae > Streptomyces > Streptomyces curacoi. The sequence continues at coordinate 59,416 of NZ_KQ947988.1, read as the reverse complement.
GGCGTCGCCGGCGAGGTAGTAGCCGGGGCCGTGGAAGCTGTCGGCGACGTAGGAGAAGTCCTGCTCCACCCGTGCGCCCGGCTGGTAGACGCCGTTCGCCATGAGGTCGCGCACGGTCGGGGATTCCTCGACCAGCGAGGCCAGCATCGCCTCCAGGTCGGCGTGTTCCCGGCGGCGCTCCAGGAACCGGTCCTGGTGGCAGACGAAACCGACGCTGTACCGGTCCCCGCGCAGCGGGATCACCCAGTACCAGCCGTCCGGGGCGCTGATGACGTTGATGCCCCCTGTGGGCGAACTGGGCAGCAGGGAGCCGCCCTGCCAGTAGCCCCAGATCGCGACGTTGCGGAAGATCTCGTGCGGGCGGCGGTTCTTCAGGTGCTTGGAGATGACGCCGGCCCGGCCGGAGGCGTCGATGACGTAGTCGAACTCCTCGCTGACCAGCTCACCGGTGTCGGGGTCCAGCCACTCCGCCCCTGCCGCGCGGTCGCCGTCGAACAGCACGCGCTTGACCGTGACGCCCTCGGTGACGTCGGCGCCCTGCTTGACCGCGTTCTTCAGGAGCACGTGGTCGAAGTCGTCTCGGTCGACCTGCCAGGAGCGGACGTCGGGACCGAAGATCTTCGGCCAGTCGATCGCCCAGTCCTCCTTGCCCCAGCGCAGCAGCACGCCGTTCTTGACCGTGTAACCGCGGGAGTCGACCTCCTCCAGCGCGCCGACGAGGTCGATGATGGTGCGGCACGAGGAGGCGATCGACTCGCCGATGTGGTAGCGCGGGAAAGTCTCCCGTTCCAGTAGCTTCACGGACATGCCGGCCTTGCTGAGCAAGGAGGCCGCCGTGGATCCCGCCGGCCCACCGCCGATCACGAGCACTTTTTTGGACATGGAGCTCCCCACTGATAATTCAGGTTTCACGTCGCGGCGCATTGCGGATAGAAATGAACATCCGGCACGGGTAATTGTGAAATACTTCTCCGAGTGTAGTCGCGACGCTCTAGTGGAATCTCTAGTTCTTCTTCATGCGCGACTATGTAGCATCCGCTTCGGGATTAGTGCCGAGCTCGGCGACCGTCCTGTAAAGGAGCGTGATGGGAACCCGCGTACTGACCGAGGCGCAGCTTGAGAGCTTCGTCTCCGACGGCTTCATCCACTTGCCGGGTGCGTTCCCCGCGGAGCTCGCCGAAGAGGCGTGCGCCCTGCTGTGGCGGCAACTGGACATGGACCCCGACGACCCGGCCACCTGGACGCGGGAAGTGGTCCGGCTGGGGGTGCGCGACGACGACGTGTTCCTGCGCGCCGCCAACACCCCGACGCTGCACGCCGCCTACGACCAGCTCGCCGGGGAGGGCCGGTGGCAGCCGCTGACGCAGGTCGGCACGTTCCCGGTGCGGTTTCCCGTGACGAAGCGGCCCGAGGAGACCGAGGACTACGGCTGGCACATCGACGCCAGCTTCCTGGCCGAGGACGCGGACGCCGACCGGGACTGGTCCGGTGAGCTGGACGTGATCCCGCCGGACTACGACAAGGTCTTCCGCTACAACGTGTGGTCCCGTGGCCGGGCGCTGCTGCTCCTGCTCCTGTTCTCGGACACCGGCGAGGAGGACGCGCCCACGCTGATCCGCGCCGGCTCCCACCTGGACGTGCCGCCGCTGCTGGAGCCGTATGGCGCGGAGGGCACCTACCTGGAGGCCGGGGAGGTGGGACGGGACCGGCCGCTCAGGTCGGCGACGGGGAAGGCCGGGGACGCCTATTTGTGCCACCCCTTCCTGGTGCACACGCCGGTGGCCAACACCGGCACCCGCCCGCGTTTCATGGCCCAGCCGAACCTGCTGCCCGTGGGGCAGCTCGAACTCGACCGGCCCGACGGGCGGTACACCCCGGTCGAGCAGGCCGTGCGCCGGGGCCTGGGCAAGGACATACCGCGACGAGAGGGCCGGTGACGAGATGGCGGAGAAGCAGGCCGTGGCGCCCCCCTGGACGGACCTGATCCGACTGGTGTTCGGTGGAATGGCCACCCAGGTCGTGGGCCTTGCGGTGCGGCTGCGGCTGCCCGACGCGATCGGGGAGGGCGAACGGACCGCCGACGGGCTGGCCGCCGACTTCGAGAGCGAACCCGCCGCCATGAACCGGCTGTTGCGCGGCCTGGCCGCGCTGGGAGTGCTGCGTGAGTCCAAGCCTGGCGTGTTCGCCCTGACGCCGGTCGGGGAGCTGCTGCGCGCCGACCGCTCGCCGTCCTTCCACTCACTGACCCGGATGCTCACCGATCCCGCGGTCGCGACGGCCTGGCAGCACCTGGACCACAGCGTCCGCACCGGCGGCCCGGCCTTCGACCACGTCTTCGGCCGGGACTTCTTCGCGTACCTGGCGGACGACCCCGACCTGTCGTGGCTCTACAACGCGGCGATGAGCCAGGGCACCGGTGGGATCGCCGGCCTGGTCGCGGTGCACCAGGACTTCTCCGGCGTCCGCACCGTGGTGGACGTCGGGGGCGGGGACGGGACGCTGCTGGCCGCGGTGCTGCGCGCGCACCCCTCGCTGCGCGGCGTGCTGTACGACTCGGCCGCCGGGGTCGCGCAGGCCGGGGAGGTGCTGGCGGCGGCGGGCGTCGCGGACCGCTGCGCGGTGGAGGTCGGCGACTTCTTCGCCGCCGTACCCGAGGGCGGTGACCTCTACCTGCTCAAGAGCGTCGTCCATGGCTGGGAGGACGAGCGGGCCGCGAGGATTCTGGCGCACTGCCGCCGGGCACTGCCGGCGCACGGCCGGATCGTCATGGTCGAGCACGTCCTGCCCGACACGGTGCCCGCGGACGCCGTGCCGACGACCTACCTCAACGACCTCAACCTGCTCGTCAACGGCAACGGGCTGGAGCGCACGCGTGGCGACTTCGAACAGCTCTGCGCGGCGGCGGGCCTGACGGTCGAAGCGGTCACGCCGCTGGCCGGAACCGACCTGTGGCTGATCGAGGCCGTGCCCGCTTCGGCGGACCCGCTCGGCTGAGCAGCCTTTCCGGGAATTTCACCGTGCTCGGCGGAGCCTCATTGCGGGATCGGGCCGAATGGTTGTCCCGTCCAGCAAGGGACGCTAGTGAATTCACTATACTGCTTGCGCGAACAGTGATTTACCTGTGCTCTTCCCGTACCGTTTCCGGTGACTGGCGATACGCATTCTTCACGGCTGGGAGATGATTCTGTCTAGGCGAGCGCTCATTACGGGAATCACTGGCCAGGATGGCACTTACCTTGCGCGTCAACTCATCGAATCCGGATATGAAGTCTTCGGAATGGTGCGCGGGCAGGGCCGGCCGTATGCCCGCGACGGTCGGCCCCTGCACCCGGACATCCGAGTGGTGAGCGGCGATTTGCTGGACCAGACGAGCCTGATCGCTGCTGTCGAGCAGTCCTGCCCCACCGAGGTCTACAACCTCGGCGCCCTGTCGTTCGTCCCGGTCTCCTGGAAGCAGCCCACCGTCGCCGCGGAGGTGACCGGCAAGGGTGTGCTGCGGATGCTGGAGGCCATTCGCATCACGGCGGGGCTCAGCAGCTCCCGGACCACCAGCAGCGGCGTCCCGCGCTTCTATCAGGCCTCCACCTCGGAGATGTTCGGAAAGGTGCGGGAGTCCCCGCAGAGCGAGACCACGCCCTTCCACCCGCGCAGCCCCTACGGGGTGGCCAAGGCCTTCGGGCACTACATGGTGCAGAACTACCGCGAGTCGTACGGGATGTTCGCGGTCAGCGGGATCCTGTTCAACCACGAGTCACCGATCCGGGGCCCGGAGTTCGTCACGCGGAAGGTGTCGCTCGGGGTGGCCGCCGTGAAGCTGGGCCTGATGGACAAGCTCCGGCTGGGCAACCTGGAGGCGGAACGCGACTGGGGCTTCGCAGGGGACTATGTGCGCGGCATGACGATGATGCTCGCCCAGGACGAGCCGGAGGACCTCGTCCTCGGCACCGGGATCACCCACCGGGTGCGCGATCTGGTGGAGTTCGCCTTCGCGCACGTCGGGCTGGACTGGCGCGACCACGTGGAGGTGGATTCCCGGCTGCTGCGCCCGGCGGAGGTGGAACTGCTCTGCGCCGACCTGAGCCGCGCTCGGCAGAAGCTCGGCTGGAAGCCCGAGGTCTCGTTCGAGGAACTGGTCGCCATGATGGTCGACAGCGACCTGCGCCTGCTCACCGACAGCGAGGACGCCGCCGGCGAGGCCGTTCTCGAACAGGCCGGTCTGTGGTAAGCCTCCCGGCAGGCCAGGTCAGCGGCCTCGCACGAGCCCTCCCCCCGGAGTCGTACCTGTCGGACGTCGCCGGTGCGGAGTTCATCGACTGGTTCGCCCGGTGCTCCGCAGCCGCGCAGTGCCGGGTGACGCGGGCGCCGCTGACCGAGCTGCGGCAATGGCGGTTCGACGCCGACACGGGAAACCTCGCGCACGAGTCCGGAGCCTTCTTCGCCGTCGAGGGCCTGCGGGTGCGCACCAGTTACGGGCCGGTCCCCGAGTGGAGCCAGCCCATCATCAACCAGCCGGAGATCGGCATCCTCGGCATGCTGGTCAAGGAGGTCGACGGCGTTCCGCACTGCCTCGTGCAGGCCAAGATCGAGCCCGGCAACCACAACCGCATCCAGCTGTCGCCGACCGTCCAGGCCACCCGCAGCAACTACACGCGCATCCACCAGGGCCGGAGCACCCGTTATCTGGAGTTCTTCACCAAGGCCGGCGCGGGCCGGACCCTGGTGGACGTCCTGCAGTCCGAGCAGGGCGCGTGGTTTCTGCGCAAGCGCAACCGCAACATGGTCGTCCAGGTGGCTGAAGACGTGCCCGCCGCCAAGGGCTACCACTGGCTGCCGCTGACCGAACTGCGGCGGCTGCTGCGCATCGACGGCCTGGTCAACATGGACACCCGGACCGTGCTGGCCTGTCTCCCGGCGGATACGTTCCCCGCCTCCCGGCCGGTGCCGGTCGGTGACGTCGCGGCGGCACTCGTCCTGTCGTCGACGGGCCAGGGCACCTCCCTGAACGACATGGGGGCCGTGCTGCGCTGGTTCACCGAGGCCAAGAGCCGGCACCAACTGACGGCACACCGGACGCCCCTGCGTGACCTGCCCGGGTGGCGCGGCACTCCGGAGCAGATCACCCACGAGGACGGGCGGCACTTCAGCATCATCGGGGTGACCGCCCAGGTCGGTGACCGCGAGGTGGCCGAATGGGACCAGCCGCTGCTGTTCCCGAAGGGGCGCGGAGTCGTCGCGTTCGTGATCAAGGTCATCGAAGGGGTCGCGCACCTGCTCGTCCACGCCCGGTTCCAGCCCGGCCTGCTGGACGGCATGGAGATGGGCCCGACCGTGCAGTGCGTCCCGGAGAACTATCCGCAAGGGCCGCCGCGGTTCCTCGACTACGTCCTGACCGCTTCCCGGGAGCGCCTCCTCTACAGTGCCGTCCTGGCCGAGGAGGGCGGGCGCTTCTACCACTCGCAGAACAGCTATCTCCTGGTCGAGGCCGACGACGACTTCCCCGTAGCCGTCCCCGATGACTACTGCTGGGTGACCGCCCACCAGCTCACCCGGCTTCTGCGGCACGGCTACTACGTCAACGTCGAGGCCCGGAGCCTGCTCGCCTGCCTGCAGAGTTGGTGACCCCATGAAGAACGAGCGTCCCGTGCGGCTGGGCATTCTCGGCTGCTCCGACATCGCCCGACGCCGTACCCTGCCGGCCGCGCTGAAGGTGCCGGAGCTGACGGTGGCCGCCGTCGCCTCCCGGAGCGAGGACAACGCCCGTGCGGTCGCCGCGCGGTTCGGCGGCGAGGCCGTCGTCGGCTACGAGGCGCTGCTGGAGAGCCCGGATGTCGACGCGGTCTACGTTTCCCTGCCCACCGGACTGCACCACGACTGGATCGTGCGGGCGCTGCGCGCGGGAAAGCACGTACTCGCGGAGAAGCCGCTGACCGCCCGCTACCCGGACACCGTGACGGCGGTCCGCCTCGCGGACTCCCGCGGCCTGACGCTGATGGAGAACCTGACCTTCACCCAGCACTCGCTGCACGACGCCGTGCGCGAGATGCTGGACGAGGGCAGCATCGGTGAACTGCGCTCGCTCACCGGCGAGTTCGGGTTCCCCCCACTGCCTCCCGGCAACGTCCGGTACCAGCCCGAGCTGGCCGGCGGCAGCCTGCTGGACGCGGGCGTGTATCCGCTCGCCGCGGCGAGCATGTTCCTCGGGCCCGACCTCGATGTGGTCGGGGCGACGCTGCGGATGGGAACCGAGGCGAAAGTCGACGTGGCGGGCGACGCGCTGCTGTGTGCGCCCGACGGCCGCACGGCACACGTGTCCTTCGGCTTCGAGCACGCCTACCGCTGCGCGTACACACTGTGGGGGAGCGAGGGCCGGATCATCGTCGACCGTGCCTTCACCCCGCCGCCCGACTTCCGCCCCACGGTTCGGCTGGAACGCGCCGACGAGGTGCGGGAGCGCGTCCTGCCGGCCGACGACCAGTTCGCCGGCACCCTCGCGTGCTTCGTCCGGGCCGTCACCGGGGGCGGGTCGGCGGCGCACAGCGCCGATGTCATCGCACGGGCCCGATTGGTAAGTCAGGTGCAGGGCCGGGCACGGCTGCTCGGCGACGGCTGGTCAGGAGGAGCAGATGGCCGATGAGCGCGAGCGCGTTCTCGTGGCTGGTGGGACGGGGTTCGTGGGCCGTCAGCTGTGCGCGGACCTGACCGCGGCCGGAGCCGAGGTGGCGGCGATCGCCCGGCGGGTACCGGACTTCCCCCTGCCGGGCCGGCTCCTCGTCCTGGACGTCACCACCGCGTCGCCCGGGGAACTGGCCGACGTGATCGACTCCGTCCGCCCGCACACGGTGGTCAACGCCATCGGCAGCAACTGGGGGATCGCCGAACGGGACATGGAGACCAACTGCGCGGTGCCGACCCGCCGCCTGCTGGACGCGCTGCGGCGGACCGCGTGCCGTCCCTACGTCGTCCACCTGGGCTCAGTGCTGGAGTACGGCCCGACCCCGCCCGGTGAACCGACCCGGACCGCGTCGCCGCCCCGGCCGACGACCGCCTACGGCAAGGCCAAGCTCGCGGCGAGCCGTGCCGTGCTGGAGGCCGCCGCGGAGGGCGTCGTGGAGGCGGGCGTGCTGCGGATCGCCAACGTGGCCGGGCCGGGTACCCCGGCGGTCAGCCTGCTCGGCCGGGTGGCCGGGCGGCTCGCCGAGGCGGTCACCCGGGACATGCTCCCGGCGGTCGTGGAGCTGTCCCAGTTGCGTGCCCACCGCGACTACGTCGACGTGCGCGACGTGTCGGACGCGGTGCTGGCCGCCACCCGCGCCCGTATTCCGGGGCTGGTCGTCCCGATCGGACGCGGCGAGGCCGTGCCGGTGCGGTGGCTCGTCGATCTGCTCGTCGAGGTGAGCGGCGTGCCCGCCGAGGTCCGGGAGCTTCCCGCCGCCGCCACGGGCGCGGCCGGTGACGACTGGATCCAGGTCGACCCCGAGCCCGCCCGCGAACTCCTCGGCTGGACCGCCGTCCGCTCGCTGCACGAGTCGGTGACCGGGCTGTGGGCCGACACGCTGCGCAGGCAAGCAATCCCCCAGCACGCGGAGCCGCGGCGGTCTTAGGGGGCGGCGCGCGAAGCCAAACGCCCGAGACTCGACCGCACCACTCCACACCACACATCCCCGTGCCCCTCAAGGTGTCACCGCCGCCCGGCGGCATGCCTCCGCGTACGCCCGCACCAGCGGACGCCTGTCGTCCTCCCGGCGCCACGCCAGGGCGAACCGGCTCGGCGAGAGCCCGCGTACCGGACGGGTCGTCACCCCGCCGAGGGTGATCAGCGGGGCGTTGCCCGTCGCCACGAGGCAGATGCCGAGCCCTGCGACCAGGGCCTCGTACGTCTCCTCCGTACTCGCGATCTCGGCCCCGATGCGCGGCGTTCGGCCTGCCCGCTCCTCCAGGGCCAGCCAGTGGTCACGCAACGGCCCCGCACTCGCGGGCAGCGCGAGGAACGGCTCCTCGGCCAGGTCCGCGAAGTCCACCTCACTGCGGGCCGCCAGGGGGTGGGCCTCCGGGAGGGCGACCAGGCGGGGTTCCTCCGCCACCACCGTCCAGGCGTAGCGGCCGTCGTCGGGCAGGGGCAGCCAGACGAAGGCCACGTCCGCGTCACCGTCCGCCAGGCCCGCCGTCGGGTCCTCCCAGCTCACCTGACGCAGCCGCAGGACCGTGTCGGGATGCGCGGCGGTGAAGCGGGAGCGGATCGCGGGGAGCAGACCGCCGCGGCCGGGGCTGGTGCTCATGCCCACCACCAGCGTGCCGCGCGCCGCGGCCCGGGCGGCCTCCAGCGCCGCTGATCCCTGCGACCAGGCCTCCAGCACCCGCCGGGCGTGCGGCAGCAGTGCCGTGCCGGCCTCGGTGAGGGACACGCCACGCGGATCGCGCCGGAACAACTCCACACCCAACTGCCGCTCCAACGCGCGTACTTGTTTGCTGAGCGCGGGCTGGGAGACGTACAGCCGCTCGGCGGCACGGGTGAAGTGCAGTTCCTCGGCGACCGCCACGAAGTAGCGCAGGTCCCGCACATGAACGTCCATCGTCATAACCATCGGTTATCAGCGTGGGTCTTGGACGCGCAACAGGTCCCGGCGCAGGCTTGTGCCATGAACAAGGTGTGGATGATCACAGGTGCGAGCAGCGGTTTCGGGCGGGCCATCGCAAAGGCGGCCCTCGCCGACGGTGACGTGGTGGTGGGCGCGGTACGACGGCCCGAGGGGCTGGAGGACCTCGTGGCCGCTCACCCCGATCAGGTGGAGGCGCTGCGACTGGACGTCGGCGACACAGCGGCGGCCGAGGCGGCCGTAAGGGACGTGATCGCCCGGCACGGACGGATCGACGTCCTCGTCAACAACGCGGGCCGCACCCATGTGGGCGCCTTCGAAGAGACCACCGAGCAGGAGTTGCGCGAGCTGTTCGACCTGCATGTCTTCGGGCCCGTGGCCCTCACCCGTGCCGTGCTGCCGCACATGCGTGAGCGGCGCTCCGGGGCGATCGTGCAGATGAGCAGCATGGGCGGGCAGATGTCCTTCGCGGGCTTCTCGGCGTACAGCGGAACGAAGTTCGCCCTGGAGGGCCTGTCCGAGGGGCTCGCGGACGAGGTCGCCGACTTCGGCATCAAGGTGCTGATCGTCGAGCCGGGTTCCTTCCGCACCTCGCTGTTCGAGACGGGACGGGCCGGGGCCAGCACGGACAGCGGCCTGTACCCGAAGGTGAGCCAGACCCGCGGCTTCGTCTCCGGCGGCGACGGCTCCCAGCCCGGCGACCCGGCGAAGGCGGCGGCGCTGATCCTGGCCGCGCTGGAGGCGGACGAGACCCCGCTGCGGCTGCCGTTGGGCGACGACGGGGTCACTGCCGTGCTCGGTCACCTCGATCAGGTGCGCAACGACATCGCGGCCTGGGAGAAGCGGACCCGGGCGACGGGCTTCGACGACTGAGGCCGCGCAAAAGAGGTTGGGGGGCGCCGAAGGCGCCCCCTACCCGGACCCCGACCACGCTCCGCCCTGCCCGATCCCGTGGTCGGTCATGATGCTGCGCGACTCCGACGCGTATCCGGAACTGCGAGAGCAGGCACGGATCGAACAGTGAACGCCGTCCACTGAGGCGTGGGGGAGCGGGCCCCGGCGTGGCGGTGTGCGCGGAGTTCGCCGTGCAGGGCCCTTGTGCAATTCCTGTGGAGGCCTCAATCTTTCGGCTGACGCACAGGAGAGGCACAGCGAATTGACATGCCCCTGCCCACTCCGTCGCGTCACCCCCACAAGCGCACCACCGATTGAGGAGGATCCCTCAGATGGCAGTGATGCGTCATACCCGGCGAAGACTGGCAGCCCTCAGCGTGACGGCCACCGCGGCCCTCGCCGCGAGCCTCGTCTCCGCTCTCCCCGCCACGGCCGCCCCCGAGGGCCGTATCCAGTACGCGGGCGCGGCAGGTGCCGTAGCCGACAGCTACATCGTGAACCTCAAGGCGGACCACGCCCGTTCGGGTTCCAAGGCCGGACGCGCCCTCGTCGAGAAGTACGGCGCCGACATCGAGCGCACGTACAAGACAGCCCTGAACGGCTACGCGATCGAGGCCTCCGAGGCGGAGGCCAAGGCGCTCGCCGCCGACCCGGCGGTCGCCTCCGTGGTCCAGAACCGCACGTTCAGCATCAACGCGACCCAGACCAACCCGCCCTCCTGGGGCCTGGACCGCGTGGACCAGAAGAACCTCCCCCTGAACAGCTCGTACACCTACCCGGACTCGGCCGGGCAGGGAGTGACGGCGTACGTCATCGACACCGGCGTCCGCATCACCCACAGCGACTTCGGCGGCCGGGCCTCCTACGGCTACGACGCCATCGACAACGACAACACCGCCCAGGACGGCCACGGCCACGGCACGCACGTGGCGGGCACGGTCGCCGGAAACGCCTACGGCGTCGCCAAGAAGGCCAAGATCGTCGGCGTCCGCGTGCTGAACAACTCCGGCCAGGGCACCACCGCTCAGGTCGTCGCCGGCATCGACTGGGTCGCCCGGAACGCCGTCAAGCCGGCCGTCGCCAACATGTCCCTCGGCGGCGGCGCCGACACCGCCCTCGACACGGCCGTACGCAACGCCATCGCCTCCGGCGTCACCTTCGCCGTGGCGGCCGGCAACGAGTCGACCAACGCCTCCACCAGGTCACCCGCACGCGTCACCGAGGCCATCACGGTCGGCGCGACGACCAGCTCGGACGCCAAGGCCAGCTACTCCAACTACGGCTCCGTCCTCGACCTCTTCGCCCCCGGCTCGTCCATCACCTCGGCCTGGAACTCAAGCGACTCGGCGACCAACACCATCTCCGGTACGTCGATGGCGACCCCGCACGTGGCGGGCGCCGCCGCGCTCTACCTCGCCGCCAACCCCTCGGCCACCCCGTCCCAGGTCGCCACGGCGCTGACGTCCGCCGCCACCACCGGCGTCGTCACCAGCCCCGGCACGGGCTCGCCCAACCGGCTCCTGTACGTCGGCGGCGGCACAACCACCCCTCCGGGCCCGCGCTTCGAGAACACCGGTGACTACACGATCAGCGACAACTCCACGGTCGAGTCCCCGGTGACGGTCTCCGGCGTCTCCGGCAACGCGCCCTCGGCCCTCGCCGTAGAGGTCCACATCGTCCACACGTACATCGGCGACCTCCAGGTCCAGCTGATCGCCCCCGACGGCACGGCGTACACGCTCAAGTCGTACGGCACCGGCGGCAGTTCGGACAACATCAACACCACGTACTCGGTGAACGCCTCGTCGGAGGCGGCCAACGGCACGTGGAAACTGCGGGTGAGCGACAACGCGAACTACGACACCGGGCGCATAGACGCCTGGGCGCTGCAGTTCTAGCCCTCCCTGACCAGTCCTCGTCGTCCTCGCGGCACGGCTCCGGGTCCCCGACCCAGCCAACCGCGAGGACGACCCACGTCCGGCACCACCACAGCCCCGGCACGCCGCCTCCGGTAGGGGAGTTGAGGCCCCGGGAGCACGCGCTGCTGGGCGTGGGCGGGTCACGCAGCCCGGCGCGACGGGGTGCCTCCCCCAAGCTCTTCGAGCAGGGGGTACCCCCAGCGCCCACCCGTGCCGCCCCAGCGGCACGACGGCGCGCAGTTGGGTCCGCGCGACGGCGCTCAGCTGGGTGGGCGGGACGGCCCGCAGCGACGCACGCTGCGCCCACGCGTCGATGGGGCGCGTACCCCCGCGGCGCCGCAGTCGCCCACGGCGGGAAGGGGACGTGTCGGGGGGTGTCCGCCCGCAGTGACCGGCGTCAACACGCGGCACCTCCTGGCCCAAGGGGGCCGCCGGTCCGAGGACGGACACCCCCCGGCGCGGCCCCGACCCCCAACCGCACCGCAGGCGCTACGCGCACCCCCACCCCACCCCCACAGGCCGCCGCAGGCATTCGCACGCGCACCCCCGGTACGTCGACGGCCCCACGACCGTCACCGCGCGCAAGGCTCTGGGCCTGGACACCACCGTGCCGTCGTACGAGGAGGACCCCGGCACCGGCGACAGTGGGAGCGAGGACGGCAGCGGCGGCGGCCTCAATGTGTGAGCGGAGGTGTGAGCGCGGCTATAGCGGGGAGAAAGTGCCTGCGTAAAGCCCCCCGCAAGCACAAGTCATCACATCGAGTGATTCTCTGGCCTTTGCTTGCATGGGACAACCCACGGTTGCCAGGCTGTTGCTGTCTGTACAAGCTGATGGGAGCGGCCAGTGACTTTCGGTGAGCAGCCGGCGTACCTGCGCGTCGCGGGTGATCTCCGCAAGAAGATCGTCAACGGTTCACTGCCACCGCACACCCGCCTCCCGTCCCAGGCCAGGATCCGCGAGGAGTACGGCGTCTCCGACACCGTCGCGCTGGAGGCGCGCAAGGTACTGATGGCCGAAGGCCTGGTCGAGGGCCGCTCCGGCTCCGGGACGTACGTCCGCGAGCGCCCCGTACCCCGCCGGATCTCCCGCTCCGGCTTCCGCCCGCCGAGCGGCGCCACGCCCTTCCGTCAGGAGCAGGCCGACGGCGAGGCGCGCGGCACCTGGGAGTCCCGCAGCGAGCAGGCCGAGGCGAGCGGCGCCGTCGCCGAACGGCTCGGCATCCGGCCCGGCGACCGCGTCATGTGCACGCGGTACCTCTTCCGGGAGGCCGGTGAGGCGATGATGCTCTCCACGTCCTGGGAGCCGCTCGCGGTCACCGGCCGCACGCCCGTGATGCTGCCCGAGGAGGGACCGCTCGGCGGTATGGGTGTCGTCGAGCGCATGGCCGCCATTGACGTCGTCGTGGACAACATGACGGAGGAGGTCGGCGCGCGCCCCGGCCTGGCCGAGGAGTTGCACGCCCTGGGCGGTGTCCCCGGTCATGTGGTCCTGGTCATCCAGCGCACCTACTACGCGTCCGGCCGTCCGGTGGAGACGGCCGACGTGGTGATCCCGGCGGACCGCTACCGCGTCGCGTACCACCTCCCGGTGAAGTAGCGCACACCTTTGGTGAAGTAGCGCCCGCGTTCCCGGCAGTTGCCGCGGCGGAGCCTCAACTTCCGTCACTTTCCCAGCGGTTGGAATCTGGCCCTCTTCCCAGGTCGAGGCGGGCATGTGCGGCATGCCCGTGACCGGATGCATCGACCTCGGTGCACGGCGCACTCATTGCCGTGCGCCCCCTGCGGCTTGGCTGGTTGCGTACCTCTTTGTGAAAAGCCGTATTCGCTGCGTAAAGGTTAGGCGTAGGCTCGGGCATATGCGGATTGCGGTTTCCTTAGCGGGCGGGGCACGGCACAGGCCGCGAGCGGGACTCGGGCGGTCGTGGGCGGGAAGGAGCAGTGGGGCGCGATGAACGACAGCACGATCACTCTTCCCTGGCTCGTCGTCCGGCAGGACGACAACGGCAACCGCTACCGCGTGGGCCGGTACGCGACACGGGCGGAGGCCCAGAAGATCGCGGACAGCCTCGACGGTCGCGGACACAAGCAGCTGTACTGGGTCGAGCGGATCGCTCAGAACGGGGACGGCGCGGACAGCTGACGACTCCGCGCCTCCGAGACTCCGCGCCTCCGCGACTCCGCGCCTCCCGTAGGCTCCGGCGCATGACGGAACGGATCGTGGTCGGCGCCGCGCTGCTGGAAGGGGGCCGACTGCTCGCGGCACGCCGTAGCGCGCCCGAGGAGCTGGCCGGGCGCTGGGAGCTGCCCGGGGGGAAAGTCGAGCCCGGGGAGACGCCCGAGGAGGCGCTCGTGCGGGAGCTGCGGGAGGAACTCGGCGTGGAGGCCGAGGTGCTCGGGCGGGTGCCGGGGGTGTGGCCGCTGAAGCCGCCCTACGTCCTGCATGTGTGGACCGCCCGCCTCCTCCCCGGCGCCGCCGACCCCAAGCCCCTCCAGGATCACGATGCGCTGCGCTGGCTGACTGCCGCGGAACTGTGGGACGTGGACTGGCTGGACCAGGACGTGCCGGCCGTTCGTGAGGTGGCGGTGCTGCTGGGGGCGGGGGACCCGCGGTCGCCGTCCTGACTGCCCGACTTCACTGCCTGGCGTCCGCTGGCGTCCCCTGGCATGCCCACCCTCACGCGGTACTGCTCCCCGAATATCGGGTATGTGCCCATTAACCCCACGAAACCGGACATGGGTGGACGCACGGGCCTGGGAAGTGATCGGCGTGATCGACACCGAGGGCGACCGCGCCGAGTGGACCTTCCCCGCGGAGGCGGGCGCCGTCCGCGCCGCGCGGGCCGCCGTTCGCGGCCGGCTGCGCGACTGGGGCCTGGACAGCCTCGCCGACCTCGCGGTGCTGCTGGTCAGCGAGCTGGTGACCAACTCCCTGAGGCACGCCACGGGCCCCATCGGGGTGCGGCTGGTGCGCCCCGTCGTGCTCGGCGACGTCCTCCTGGTCGAGGTCTCCGACCCCCTCCCCGACCCGCCCCGCGAACGCGTCGCCCGCCCCGAGGACGAGAGTGGCCGAGGACTCCAACTCGTGGCCCACTCCTCGCGCCGCTGGGGGACCAGGCCGGGCCGGAACACGGGCAAGACGGTGTGGTTCGAACTCACGGTGCCGGAGTGACCCGCTCCACAACCCGTCAGTAGCCGGCCCCGGCGGTGTACGCCCCCTCCCGCGCTGTCGAACGGATGGTTCAGGCCAGTGGCAGTTGGCGAACCGCGTGATTCGACTGCGTGTCCGCTGGTTAGAAGACTGGAAGTGTTTCCGCGGCCGGGACCGAAAACCATCGGGACCGTGCTGTGATCGTGAACACCGTGTTGTGGCGGGCCGTAGTGCTGGATACTGCGGGCAGCCGCCGCCGGTGACCGGTGCCGGACGCGGTGAGCTGGAGGGGACGGTTCGCGTGAGCGAGATACCAGCGAAGGCCACGGGGTCCGAGGACCCGTCGGACGGCGCGAGGGCGAAGGCCGGGGGAGAGCGGGCCTACGACATACAGGGCTCCCACGGCTCACAGGGCTCTCGCGGGACACGGGCCCCCTCCGCCGACCCGAATCCGAACCCGAACCCGCATCCGCATCCGCATCCGAACCCGAGCCCGGGCCCGGGCCCGGACCCCGGATTCCCCTTCGACGAGGCTCGCCCGGGGGACCCCCTCTGGCAGAGCAGTCCGCCCGGCTCGATCTACGACTACATCAAGGTCGCGTCCTTCTCCATCGGCCCCGACGGCCTGGTCGACCAGTGGAGCCTGCGCGCCGAGCAGCTCTTCGGCATCCCGGCCGAGCGTGCCGTCGGCATGGACCCCATCGAGGCGTTCATCGATCCCGACCTGCGTGAGCAGGGCCAGCGCAAGATGGCCGAGATCCTCGACGGGCGGGAGTGGACCGGCGTGGTCCCCTTCCGGATGCCGGACGACGGCGAGGGCGGGCCCGGCAAGGACGGTCTCGCCGAGGTGTACGTCATGCCGACGCGGACCGAGGACGGCGAGAAGGCCGCCGTATGCATCGTCGTCGATGTCCGCACACTCCGCCGGATGGAGACCGACCTCGCCGCCTCGCAGGCCATTTTCGGTCAATCTCCGTTCGGCTTCGTGCTGATCGACCCCGAACTGAAGGTCCGTCGCGTCAACCAGCGGTTCGCCTCCCTCTTCGGCGGCACACCGGACGACCACCGCGGCCGTGGCGTCCACGACTATCTCCCCCGCCCCGAGGCCGACCGGGTCGTGGCCACCCTGCGCCGCGTCCTGGAGAACGGCGACGCCATCACCGACATGCACGTCACGGGCTTCCTGCCCGGCTCCGACGAACGCCGCCACTGGTCCATCAACCTCTACCGGGTGCGCAGCGGCAGCGGCCGTCCCATCGGCATCGCCTGGCTCGGAACCGACATCACCGCCCGCCGCGCCGCCGCCCGCGAGGCCGCCGCCGCCCGGCGCAATCTCGCCCTGCTGAACGAGGCCGGTGCCCGCATCGGCAACTCCCTCGACCTGGAGACCACGGCGCGCGAACTCCTCGACGTCGTGGTCCCCGGCTTCTGCGACCTGGCGACCGTCGACCTCTACCAGGGCCTGCTGGCCGGCGACGAGACCCCGCCGGGCCTCGCCGACGGCAGCGCGGAACTGCGCCGCGTCGCCTTCGCCAGCGCGGTCTCCGACGCCCCCTTCACCGGCACCGGCGCCCCCGTCGCGGTCGGCGCCGTCCACCACTACCCCTTCAACTCGCCCTGCGCGGACGCCCTGCGCACGGCCCGCCCGCAGATCGTCCCCGCCGAGGACGGCGGCCTCGTCCAGTCCACGCTCGCCGTGCCGATGGTCGCCCACGACACGGTCGTAGGACTGGTGCAGTTCGCCCGGACGAAGGGCAGCGAGCCGTTCGGCGACCGGGACCGCGACCTCGCGGTGGAACTGGCGGCGCGCGCGGCGGTGTGCATCGACAACGCCCGCCTGTACCGGCGTGAGCACGAGCGCGCGCTGATACTGCAACGGTCCCTGCTGCCGCCGGGGGACCCGGTCGCGTCCGGCCTGGACATCGCGTGCCGCTACCTGCCGGGCAACTCCTCCTCCGACCGGCCGAGCGAGGTGGGCGGTGACTGGTTCGACGTCATAGAACTCCCCGGCCACCGCACGGCGTTGGTCGTCGGGGACGTCATGGGCCGAGGTCTGCGCGCGGCCGTCGCGATGGGCGAACTCCGTTCGGCCGTACGAACACTGGCCCTCCTCGACCTCGAACCCGCCGAAGTCCTCTCCGCGTTGGACGAGATCGCACGCGGCCTGGGCGCCCCCGGCGGCGTCCAGCAGGCCACCCGCGCGGCCCGCCGCCCCCGCGAGAAGGACCTGTCCGAGGTGTACCTGGCGACCTGCGTGTACGCCGTCTACGACTCGGTCACGCGCCGCTGCACCTTCGCCAACGCCGGCCATCTGCCGCCGGTCCTCGTCGAACCCGGTGAGTCGGCGCTGATGCTGGACGTGCCGCCGGGGATGCCGCTGGGCGTGGGCGGGGAGCCGTTCGAGGAGGTGGAGGTCGAACTGCCCGAGGGCGCGCTGCTGGCCCTCTACACGGATGGACTGGTCGAGTCCCGCGACCACCCCCTGGACGAGGGCCTCCAAGCCTTCGTCGGCGCGCTCACCGACCCGACGCGCCCCCTTGAGGACGTCTGCGACCACGTCCTCAACACCCTCGACTCCCACCACGGCGAGGACGACATCGCCCTGCTGATGGCCCGCGTCCAGGGCCTGCCCGCCGAGTCGGTCGGCGACTGGACCCTCCCGCGCGAGCCGCGCAGCGTGGGCCGCGCCCGTGAGTACGCCCGCGGCCAGCTGCTGTCATGGGACCTGGAGCCCCTGGTCGACACCGCGGAACTCCTGGTCAGCGAACTTGTCACGAACGCCCTGCGCTACGGCGAGGGCGAGATCAGACTGCGCCTCCTGCTGGACCGCACCCTGGTGTGCGAGGTCTGGGACTCCGGCCTGGTCCAACCGCGCCGCCGCCGCGCCCGCGACACGGACGAGGGCGGCCGAGGCCTGCAACTGGTCGGCCTGCTCAGCGCCGCGTGGGGCTCCCGGCGCACCCCGCGCGGCAAGACGGTCTGGTTCGAACTCCCCCTGCCCGGCGGCGAGAACGGACTCGCGGACCCCGCGGAGGCCCTGCTGAGCCTGTTCTGAGCCCGCCGCGCACGCGGGACGGCGCGCGGCCCTCGGCGGACAGCGAGCCTGCCACCGCGCCGCCGCCGTGCCCGTGACACGGACGGGGGGGCGGCCCTGGCCTGCTCAGTTCCGCCTGGGGCTCTCGGCGCACCCCGCGCGGCAGGACGGTGTGGTTCGAACTGCCGCTGCCCGGCGGGGGGAACGGGCTCGCGGATCCGTTCGGTCATCGAGCTGCCGCCGCGAGCGCTCAGGCGCGGGCCGAGGTCTGCCGCTGGTCGGCCTGCTCAGTGCCGCCCGGGGCCCCGGCGCACACCGCGTCGCAGGACGGTGTGGTTCGAACTGGCGCTGCGCGGTGGCGAGAACGGACTCGCGGGTCCGGCGGCCAGTGGCCCTGCCGCCGCGCCCCCTCAGGTGCCGTCCGTGTCGCCGCGTCGCCCCCGCGTGCGGGGTCCGCCGAAGGCGGCGGGTGGGCCGCCGTGTGGCTCCCCGCCCAGCAGGACCCCTCCGAGGACGGCTCCGGCGAGTCCGTTCACGTCCTTGTCCGGGCCGTCGATGGGATGGCCGTGCACGCGCACGTCCTGCTCGGCCAGCTCGCGGGCCTGTCGCGCCAGGGTGTCGGCGGCGAGCAGGTCGTCGAGCTCCCGACGCACAGCCCGGCCGGGGGCCATGGACGCCGGCGGAGCGAGCAGCCGCCGCGCCTCCGCCAGCCGGGTACGCGCCTCATCGCTCACCGCCGCCCGATGCGTCGCGACCACATCGTCCGCACCGGCCACCGCACTGTGCGCGCAGCACAGAGCGGCGGCCGGAATCACTCCGGCCCGCCCCGCGACGACGGGCGCGACGGCCCGCACGATCCGCCGCAGCAGGTCGAGGGGGTCGTACGGCCCTGAGGTCAGCTCTTCCCGTACGCCGGCCAGGACGAGGTCGGCATGGGCGACACGGGCGCGCAGCTCACCGGGAGGGACGTCCGCGTACGGGTCCTCCCGGTACGGGTCTGTCACCCCCGTCAGCGACTCCCGCGCCCCGGCGATCTCCGCCTCCCCGCCGGTCAGCGCGGCCGGCACCATCGTCGCGGCCGTCGCGAGCTCCCCGGCGAGCCGGTCGACGCCGTCGATGAGGACGGCGGCCTGGGCGATGGCGCCCTCGGCCGCCCGCAGCCGGCCCGCGGCCCGCTCGTTCTCTCCCGCGTCGGCGAGCTGACGGGCCTGGTTGAGGCGTGTGGTGGCGAACACCAGCCGGTCCTTGGCCTGTTCGACATGGCCCGTGACGGCGGCGGTGGCGGAGGGGGCGTACCGCTCGGCGAGCTCGCCGAGGGTCGCGTCGGTACCCCCGGCACGCCCGGTCAGCTCCCGAAACCGGGCCTCGGCGACGGCCAGCGCCTCGCCCAGCCCGCCGCCCAGGCCCTCCTCCAGCCCCCGCAGCTGGTCGAACGCGGCGGCCTGCGCATCCAGCAGCCGCCCCGCCTCCGCGCACCGCCCCACGATCCCCGCAAGGACATGCCGCCGAGCCGCGCTCTCGTCCGGAACTCCTCCCTCGTACTGCCACCGCATCCGGAACGCGACCGCCAGCTCGCCTTCCGCGTCCCGCAGAGCCCGTGCGAACGGCTCGACTCCCTCCGCCCCGAACCGCCCCTCGGCGAACCCGAGCTCCTCCCGGCCGACCCGCACCCAGTCATCGGCCTCGACCAGCAAGGCCCGCGCCCGCTCGTCGAGTTCCCCGACGGGCGGCTCCGCTTCCCGAACCGGCGCCCCACCGGGTGTCGTACGCTCCCGCGCCCGCCGCCTGCGCCGCACGAGCCCGTACCCCGCGAGCACCCCCGCCACGACAACGGCCATTACCGGCAGCACCAGATCGGCAGCGGAGGTCTCCTCGTCCTGCCCCTGGGGCACGGCACCGGCGACGGGCCGGTCCGCACCGCCACCGCCCGCGACCGGCCCCCCGCTTGCGATCGTCATCCCGGGCAGCACCAGCCACACCATCCCGATCAGCCCGCCCACCAGGGCATGCACCACCCGCACCGATATGTGCGAGGTGCCACGCCGCGGCCGGCCCCGGATCAAGGATGACGTCATATTTCGGAGCGTATGAGCAGGAATGCTCCCGCGCGACCGGGGTGCGTCCGGGGAAGAAAGTCCGAGGCGGCCGGGCGGCGTATCGGGAAGACTGCGTGCAATGACCACCGGACGACGCCTGCTGACCGCCGCCGACTTCGCCCCTCTCACCCGCGCGGCCCTCGGGCCCACCCGCACCCTCACGGCCGTGACCCGGCTGCCGGGCGGCTCGAAGAAGGGCGTCTACCGCCTCACCCTCGACGACCGCTCCACCGTCATCGCCTACGTCTGGTCCGCCGACGAGGACCACTGGGACGCCGGCCCCTCCGACCTCCGCGATCCCTTCTCCCACGGCACCGGCCTCGACCTGTTCACCGCGGCGCACGACCGCCTGACCGCGGCCGGCGTCCGCACACCCCGCCTCCTGTACGCCGACCCGGACCGCGTCCACCTCCCGGCCCGGTCGGCGATCGTGGAGGACCTCCGCGGCGACAGCCTGGAGGCGGCACTGGCCCGCGATCCCCGGAGCGCCCAGCTGCCGCTGCGACGACTGGCCGAAGCACTCGACCGGATGCACGCCTGCGCGAGCCCCGCCGGCTTCGGCAAGGTCGCCCTCGTCGACAACGGCGGTTCCTCGTACGGCACCTCGTGCCAGGCGCGGGTCACCGAGGGGGCGCTGCGCGGCATCGAGGAGATCGCCGCGCGCGAGCCGCGGGCCGCCGCCGCACGCGAGGCCCTGGTGGAGGAGATCCACAAGCTGGCCGCCGAGGTCCGGCCCCGCGCCCGCCACCGCCTCATCCACGGCGAACTCGGCCCGGACCACGTCCTGCTGACACCCGACGGCCGGCCGGCCCTGATCGACATCGAGAGCCTGATGTACTTCGACGTCGAGCAGGAGCACGTCTTCCTCCAGCTCCGCTTCGGCCGCCACTACGACGCCCTGCGCGCCCCCGGCCTCGACGAGGCCCGCCTGCGCCTCTACCGCCTGTCCATGCACCTCGGCCTGGTCGCCGGCCCCCTGCGCCTGCTCGACGGCGACTTCCCCCGGCCCGGCCCCATGCGGGCGATCGCGGAGTCCAACCTGGTGCACGCGCTGGAGCTCGTGGGAAGGTGACCGGCATGCACGGGATCGCCGGCCAGGCGGTGTTCTTCGTGGGCCTGGCCCTCCAGATGCTCGCCCAGCGACCGGGCCGTACTCCCCGCGAGCCCGCTACGAGGAACGCCTCCTGATCTTCGACCCCAGCCACACCAACGGGTCGTACTTGCGGTCGACGGCCCGTTCCTTCAGGGGGATCAGCGCATTGTCGGTGATCTTGATGCCCTCGGGGCAGACCTCCGTGCAGCACTTGGTGATGTTGCAGTAGCCGAGGCCGTGCTCCTCCTGGGCCGTCGCTTTGCGGTCGAGACCGGTCTCGGCGGCCGCGTCGAGCGGGTGCATGTCCAGTTCCGCCACCCGCATCAGGAAGCGCGGACCCGCGAACGCCCGTTTGTTCTCCTCGTGGTCGCGGACCACATGGCAGGTGTCCTGGCACAGGAAGCACTCGATGCACTTGCGGAACTCCTGCGAGCGGTCCACGTCCTCCTGCATCATCCGGTACTCGCCGGGGCCGAGGTCCGCCGGCGGCACGAAGGACGGGACCTGCCGTGCCTTCTCGTAGTTGAAGCCGACGTCTGTGACCAGGTCCCGTACGACCGGGAACGCCCGCAGCGGTGTGACGGTGATCGTCTCCTCGCGCTCGAACACCGACATCCGCGTCATGCACATCAGCCGTGGCCGCCCGTTGATCTCGGCGGAGCACGAACCGCACTTGCCCGCCTTGCAGTTCCAGCGGACGGCCAGGTCGGGCGCCTGAGTGGCCTGGAGGCGGTGGATGATGTCCAGGACCACCTCGCCCTCGTTCACCTCGACCTTGAAGTCCTCCAGGCCGCCGCCCTGCACATCGCCCCGCCACACCTTGAAGCGGGCCTCGTAGCTGCTCACTGGTACAGCTCCTCTTCGGCGAGGTACTTGACCAGCTCCTCCTTGTCGAAGAGAGCGAGCAGGTCGGGGCGGACGGGGTCGGTGGTCTCTCGTACGAGGGTGATCTGCCCGTGTTCGGGGTCGGTGGCCGCCAGGCCGCCCGTCGGATCGGCCAGCCGGCACAGCAGGTTGATGTTGCGCCACTTGCGGTCCATCGTCGGATGGTCCTCGCGGGTGTGGCCGCCGCGCGACTCCGTGCGCTCCAGCGCCGCCCGCGCCACGCACTCGCTGACCAGCAGCATGTTGCGCAGGTCGAGCGCGAGATGCCAGCCCGGGTTGAACTGGCGGTGGCCCTCGACGCCGGCCCGGCGGGCGCGTACCCGAAGATCCGCGAGCTTCTCCAGGGCCTGCTCCATCTCGCCCTCGCGGCGGATGATGCCGACGAGGTCGTTCATGGTCTGCTGGAGCTCCTGGTGGAGGGTGTACGGGTTCTCCGGCGGGCGTCCTTCGCGCTCGCCCCCGGCCGGTCCCTCCGCCGAGAAGGGGCGCAGCGCCTCCGCGGCGGCCGTGTCGACCTCCAGGTCGCTGACCGCGGGGCGTTCGAAGGCCTGCGCGGCCGCGTACTCGGCGGCGTGCCAGCCCGCCCGGCGGCCGAAGACCAGCAGGTCGGACAGGGAGTTCCCGCCGAGGCGGTTGGAGCCGTGCATGCCCCCGGCCACCTCACCGGCCGCGTACAGGCCCGGCACCCCGCGCGCCGCCGCGGTCTCGGAGTCGACCGCGATGCCGCCCATGACGTAGTGACAGGTCGGCCCGACCTCCATGGGCTCGGCCGTGATGTCCACGTCCGCCAGCTCCTTGAACTGGTGGTACATGGAGGGCAGCCGGCGCTTGATGACCTCGGCCGGCATGCGGGTGGAGACGTCCAGGAACACACCGCCGTGCGGGGAACCACGGCCCGCCTTCACCTCGGCGTTGATCGCCCGCGCCACCTCGTCGCGGGGGAGCAGTTCAGGAGGCCGCCGGTTGTTGTCCGGGTCCTCGTACCAGCGGTCGCCCTCCTCCTCCGACTCGGCGTACTTCTCCTTGAAGACGTCGGGGATGTAGTCGAACATGAACCGCTTGCCCTCGGAGTTGCGCAGCACCCCTCCGTCGCCACGCACCGACTCCGTGACCAGGATGCCCTTCACCGACGGCGGCCAGACCATGCCCGTCGGGTGGAACTGCACGAACTCCATGTTCAGCAGCGGTGCCCCGGCGAGCAGCGCCAGCGCGTGACCGTCGCCGGTGTACTCCCAGGAGTTCGACGTCACCTTGAAGGACTTGCCGATGCCGCCCGTCGCGATCACGACGGCCGGGGCTTCGAGGACGAAGAAACGGCCGGTCTCGCGCTCGTAGGCGAAGACCCCGGAGACCCGGCCGCCGTCTTTCAGGATCCGCGTGACCGTGCACTCCTGGAAGACCTTCAGCCGGGACTCGTAGTCGCCGGTCTCCTTGTGGTCCTCCTGCTGGAGCGAGACGATCTTCTGCTGGAGCGTGCGGATCAGCTCCAGGCCGGTGCGGTCGCCGACGTGCGCGAGGCGCGGGTACTCGTGGCCGCCGAAGTTGCGCTGGGAGATACGGCCGTCCTTGGTGCGGTCGAAGAGCGCGCCCCAGGTCTCCAGCTCCCACACCCGGTCCGGCGCCTCCTGCGCGTGCAGTTCGGCCATCCGCCACTGGTTGAGGAACTTGCCGCCGCGCATGGTGTCGCGGAAGTGGACCTGCCAGTTGTCGTGCTCGTTGGCGTTGGCCATGGCGGC
The DNA here is from genome assembly GCF_001513975.1 of Streptomyces curacoi. GTDB lineage: Bacteria > Actinomycetota > Actinomycetes > Streptomycetales > Streptomycetaceae > Streptomyces > Streptomyces curacoi. Next base: position 36,017 of record NZ_KQ947988.1, on the reverse strand, counting down.
CGCGATGCCGCCCTCGGCCATCACGGTGTGCGCCTTGCCGAACAGCGACTTGCAGATCACGGCCGTACGGGCGCCCCGCTCGCGCGCCTCGATCGCGGCACGCAGGCCCGCGCCCCCGGCGCCGACCACGACGACGTCCCACTCCTGCCGTTCGACCACGGACATCAGTTCAGTCCCCACTCACGATTAGAAGAAGCGCGGATCGTCGAAGACCCCGGACGCGACGAGATAGACGTAGAAGTCGGCGAGCGCCACGCTCACCAGCGACGTCCAGGCGAGCAGCATGTGACGGGCGTTGAGCTTCCCGACCCACTGCCACATCCGGTAGCGCACCGGGTGCTTGGAGAAGTGTTTGAGCTTGCCGCCGACGATGTGCCGGCAGGAGTGACAGGAGAGGGTGTACGCCCAGATCAGCACGATGTTGACGAGGAAGACGAGCGTGCCGAGGCCCATGTGGCCCCACTCGTAGTTCTCGTCGCGGAAGGCGAGCACCGTGTCGTACGTCAGGATCCCGGCGACCGGGATCGCGGCGTAGAAGAAGTACCGGTGGATGTTCTGCAGGACCAGCGGGAAGCGGGTCTCACCGGTGTACTTCTTGTGCGGCTCCGCCACCGCGCAGGCCGGGGGCGACATCCAGAAGCCGCGGTAGTAGGCCTTGCGGTAGTAGTAGCAGGTCAGGCGGAAGCCGAGCGGGAAGATCAGGATGATGATCGCGGGGGAGACGCCCCACCAGCTCCCGAACAGGTCCCAGTTCGGCCCGGCGCGCATGGGCTCGCAGTTCTCGGCCAGACAGGGCGAGTAGAACGGGGAGACGTACGGCGCCGCGTAGTAGTCCGCGTTGGCGAAGGCCCGCCACGTCGAGTACACGACGAAGGCCAGCAGACCGGCCGCGGTGGCGGCCGGGGCCAGCCACCAGCGGTCGGTCCGCAGATGCGGGGCGGCGATCGCGGCGCGCGTACCGGTGTGTACGCCGCCGCTGTTCAGATGTGGTTCCGTACCAGTGGCCAATGCATGACTCCGGTCGGGTCGGGGGGAGGGTTCAGGGGGCGCGGCGGTCCCGGGCGCCGAGCCCCTCGTCGTCGGTGTCGATCCACAGCGAGTCGTCGTACGGCGTGTCGGGAATGGTGACGAGCTCCGGTTTGCGCTGCGTGGCGGGGCTCTGGGCCGCGTCCCGCAGCAGCGCGACGCTCTCGCGCAGATGGTTGGCGTCGGTACGGACGCGGCGCATCTCAAGCCCGCCGGTACCGAGCTGCTTCTCCAAGCGGCCCACGGACCGGGACAGGTCGTCGAGGCAGCGCTGGACAGCTGTCAGGTCGTCTTGCACGGACATGACGTGACCTCACTTCCGCGGGCCCTTCGGCCCTGGGTGGCAACGTTCATGCGCCTGCGAGTGTTGCGCGTCACACGTGCCGATGTGAAGGCATGTGCAGCGATTGGCGGATTGCACGCCTCCGACGCGCGCCCGCACGCGCTCTGTGTACGCCGGGGAGTCGGGGGAGTGCGGGGGGTTGCGTTGCTCCGCCCGGGTGGGCTTGCGCGCCCCCGCCGCCGTGTCGGCTCCGGCTGGCGAATCCATTCCTCTTCAGTGGAGGGCCTTAGATCTGATCAGCTCCAAAATACCGCCAAACGTGATCAGAACGCACTAATTGTCACCGGCGGGAGCCGCTCCCCGGAGGTACGCAGTGATGTCCCACGGCATCGGATCCAGGCCCTCTCGCGCGGTCATGCGCTCTGTCGCCTACCTCACTGCGGGTGGGCTCGCGGTCTCCGTCCTCGCCGGATGCAGCGACCCCGACCCGGCCGGGAAGCCGCTGGCCGGGCAGGACATCGCCCCGGCCGGCCGGGCCCAGATCGCCGAGGGCGGCACGCTGCGGTGGGCCGTGGACGCCGTACCCGAGACGCTGAACACCTTCCAGTCGGACGCCGACGCCACCACGACCCGGATCGCGCAGGCCACCCTGCCGTCGATGTTCCGGCTCGACCAGAGCGGGCGGCCGGAGCGCAATCCGGACTACCTGGAGTCCGCCAAGATCGTCGAGACCGAGCCCAAGCAGGTCGTCCTGTACAAGCTCAACCAGCAGGCCGTCTGGAGCGACGGCCGCGAGATCGGCGCCGCCGACTTCGCCGCCCAGTGGCGGGCCCTGTCCGGCAAGGACAGCGCCTACTGGACCGCCCGCAACGCCGGGTACGACCGGATCGAGAAGATCGAGCGCGGTGACAACGACCTGGAAGTGCGGGTCACCTTCGGGCAGCCGTACGCCGACTGGCGGTCGCTGTTCTCGCCGCTGTACCCGAAGGAGGTCATGGGCACGCCGGACTCGTTCAACGACGGGGCGCGGCGGAAGCTGAAGGTCAGTGCCGGGCCGTTCGCCGTGAAGAAAATCGACCGCAAGGACGACGAGATCCGGCTCACCCGCAATCCGCGCTGGTGGGGGCAGCGGGCCAAGCTGAACGAGATCGTGCTGCGGGCCGTGCCGCGCGACCAGCGGGCCGCCGAGCTGGCCGCCGGGCGGCTCGACCTGGCCGAGATCGACCCCACCGCGGCCCGGCGCATCGCGCTCGCCGCGCCTCCCCGCCCCGCGACCACTGGTGCCGGCGTCAGTGCCGGCGCCAGCGCCTCCGGTACGCCGCTGATGGGCCCGGACCGGCGCAAGAAGACCCCCGAGCAGCTGCGGGACGAGGCGGCGTTCCGGGGCTTCGAGGTGCGCAAGTCCCTGGAACCGGCGTACACCCAGCTCGCCCTCAACGGCGCCGACGGGCCGCTCGCCGACGAGCGGGTACGGCGGGCCGTGGCGCGCGCGATCGACCGCGAGGAGCTGGCGAAGCTGGTCCTCGCCCCGCTCGGCCTGCCCGCCGAGCCGGTCGGCAGCCATCTGGCGCTGTCCGGCCAGGCCGCGTACGCGGACAACAGCGGTGCGATCGGGGAGCCGGACACCGCGGAGGCACAGGCGTTGCTCGCGGATGCGGGTTGGGTGCGGGGTGGGGCGATCAAGGAGGGCGGGGACGCCGAGAAGGCGGCGAAGGGGGAGAAGGGGGAGGAAGGCAAGAAGGGGGAGAAGGCGGCGGGGGCGGAGGGGAAGAAGGCCGATAAGGCCGAGAAAGACGAGAGTGGCGGGAAGACCGGGAACGGCGAGAAGGGCGAGAAGGGCGAGAAGGGCGAGAAGGGCGAGAAGGAGAAGGGCGAGAAGGCGGAGAAAGAGGAGAAGAAGCCGGAGAAGTCTGAGAAGGCGGAGAAAGGCGAGAAGGAGTCGGAGTCGGCGGGCGGGGACGACGGGACGTACATCGTCGGGGAGGACAACAAGGCGGACGGCGGCGACGAGGGCCGCACAGGGGAGAACCTCGCCCACGACGGCAAGCAGTACGGCACCAAGCAGCTGCCGCAGCAGGGCGGGGCGCCCGGCGCGTACGCCCCCCGGGGCACCGCCGCACCGGCGGGCGCGGCGGCCCGGCCGCTGGCCAAGAACGGCAAGCCGCTGTCGCTGCGGTTCGTGGTGCCGTCGGGGGAGGGCTCGCAGACGCTGCGCACCGTGGCGGACCGGATCGGCCTCATGCTGGAGCGGGTGGGTATCCGCACCGAGATCACCAAGGTCTCCGACCAGAGCTACTTCAAGGACCACATCGCGTCCGGCCAGTACGATCTCGCCCTCTACTCCTGGCCCACCTCCGCCTACCCCGCCACCGACGCCCGCCCCATCTACGCCAAGCCGGTCCCGGCCGCCGACGGCTCCCTGAACGTCGAGCAGAACTACACGCGGGTCGGCACCGACCAGGTCGACCAGCTCTTCGACCAGGCGATCGCCACGCTCGACGAGTCCGAGGCCCGCAACCTGATCCGCAAGGCGGACTCCCGCATCTGGGCGGCGGCCGGGTCGATTCCGCTGTACCAGCGCCCTCAGCTGACGGCGGCGAAGAGGAACGTCGCGAACGCGGGGGCCTTCGGATTCGGGACGCCGGTGTACGAGGACATGGGCTTCCTGAAGAAGGGCACGAGGCCGTCGGCGCCCCCGTCGTCCAACTGACGTTCCTCGCCCCCGCCGCCCCTACCCATTCCCGTCCCCTGGGGGCCTGCGGCCCCCAGACCCCCGCTTCGGCCCTGAAGGGGCCTCGTCCTCAAACGCCGGACGGGCTGAAAGACGCGGCCGGCGCCGGGAAGTGACCGCCCGCCGAGTCGCGAGCCCCTGTGGGTGGGAACCGGCGCTGTGTGGCCTTTCGAGTCCAGCCTCCTGGCCGACCGAGTCGGGTGGTGGGTGGGCAAAGGCCCGGGGCGGAGACGCCGCTTCCGGCGGAATCCACCGCGCACGGCACCCCAAAAGGGGTCCCCACCTGCACCGACGTATCCCGGCGAGCCCCATCGGGAGCGGCCACGTACCATGGGGTGAGGCCGTGGCGTGTCCAGCCCGGCAGGGCCCGCGTAACACAGATGTACGCGAGAGCCGTCCTCACCACTCCGGGAGTACGCCGCAATATGGCCACGCGCCACGACATCCGCAACGTCGCCATCGTCGCCCACGTCGACCACGGCAAGACCACCATCGTCGACGGCATGCTGAAGCAGGCCGGTGCCTTCGCCGCCCACCAGCTCGACCAGGTCGACGATCGCATGATGGACTCGAACGACCTGGAGCGTGAGAAGGGCATCACGATCCTCGCCAAGAACACGGCGGTGAAGTATCACCCCAAGGACGGCGGGGACCCGATCACCATCAACATCATCGACACCCCCGGCCACGCCGACTTCGGTGGCGAGGTCGAGCGTGGTCTGTCGATGGTCGACGGGGTCGTCCTGCTCGTCGACGCCTCCGAGGGGCCGCTGCCGCAGACCCGCTTCGTGCTGCGCAAGGCGCTGCAGGCCCGGCTGCCGATCATCCTGTGCATCAACAAGACGGACCGGCCGGACGCCCGTATCGACGAGGTCGTCAACGAGACCTACGACCTCTTCCTCGACCTGGACGCCGACGAGGAGCAGATCGAGTTCCCGATCGTCTACGCCTGTGGCCGGGACGGCATCGCCTCCCTGACCAAGCCCGAGGACGGGACGGTCCCCACCGACTCCACCAGCCTGGAGCCGTTCTTCTCGACCATCCTGGAGCACATCCCGGCCCCGACCTACGACGAGGGCGCCCCGCTCCAGGCGCATGTGACGAACCTCGACGCCGACAACTTCCTCGGCCGTATCGCCCTGCTCCGTGTGCACCAGGGCGAGCTGAAGAAGGGCCAGACGGTCGCGTGGCTCAAGCGCGACGGGTCCGTCAGCAATGTGCGGATCTCCGAGCTGATGATGACCGAGGCGCTCACCCGCAAGCCGGCCGAGAAGGCGGGCCCCGGTGACATCTGTGCCGTCGCCGGTATCCCCGACATCATGATCGGCGAGACCCTGGCCGACACCGAGAACCCGGTCCCGCTGCCGCTGATCACGGTCGACGAGCCCGCGATCTCGATGACCATCGGCACCAACACCTCCCCGCTGGTCGGCCGCGGCGGCACCGGCAAGGGCGCCGACGCGAAGGCGGCCGTCAAGGACCGCAAGGTGACCGCCCGTCAGGTCAAGGACCGCCTCGACCGCGAGCTGATCGGTAACGTCAGCCTCCGCGTCCTTGAGACCGACCGTCCCGACGCCTGGGAGGTCCAGGGCCGCGGTGAGCTCGCGCTCGCCATCCTCGTCGAGACCATGCGCCGGGAGGGCTACGAGCTCACCGTCGGCAAGCCGCAGGTCGTGACGAAGGACGTCGACGGCAAGGTCTACGAGCCCGTCGAGCGCATGACCATCGACGTGCCCGAGGAGCACATGGGCGCCGTCACGCAGCTCATGGGTGTGCGCAAGGGCCGTATGGACAACATGTCCAACCACGGCTCCGGCTGGGTGCGCATGGAGTTCGTCGTGCCCTCCCGTGGTCTCATCGGGTTCCGGACCGAGTTCCTGACCCAGACGCGTGGTACGGGTATCGCCCACTCCATCCACGAGGGCCACGAGCCCTGGTTCGGCGCTCTCCAGACCCGTAACAACGGCTCGCTGGTCGCCGACCGCGCCGGTGCCGTCACCGCGTTCGCGATGACGAACCTCCAGGAGCGCGGCGTGCTGTTCGTCGAGCCGGGCACCGAGGTGTACGAGGGCATGATCATCGGTGAGAACTCGCGCTCCGACGACATGGACGTCAACATCACCAAGGAGAAGAAGCTCACCAACATGCGGTCGTCCACGGCCGATGTGGCCGAGTCGATCGTTCCGCCGCGCAAGCTGTCGCTGGAGCAGTCCCTGGAGTTCTGCCGTGACGACGAGTGCGTCGAAGTGACCCCGGAGGCGGTTCGCATCCGCAAGGTGAACCTGGACGCCCGCGAGCGCGCCCGCGCCGCGAGCCGCGCCAAGCACGGCTGAGTATCGGACATTTGAGCCCGGGCTCCCCCGTCATGGGGGAGCCCGGGCTTTTTGCAAGCCGTTTTTGGGTGGCCGAGAACCGACCTCGTGTCCGAAATGCGGAGATCCTCGCCCGATAGCCAGGTAACACGTCCGTTTCGCGACGTTCTTGGCGCCAACACTTTGTCCGGATTTTGGAAGGTCTACGCGGCAGCTGTGACTGAATTGAGATTTAAAGACGGTGGTCGGTAGTTGGCGCATGGCAGATAGTTAGCGGCAACCGCTCGGGTCAATGGGTCTCGCGCCGTGGGGACGGCGCCGACTCGCGAGCACCAGGGGGTGCCTGATCCTCCGTCAGGGGTGTCGGAGGATGAGTCGTAACACCCCCTCCTGTCGGTGAACTGTGTTGAGTCACGAGGAGGACAGTCCCATGAGGAAGTCGTCGACGGCTTAGTCCAGCCGTTCAACTACGCGCGTCCGGCTGCGGATTGCCCGCATGCCCCGGTTTGGCATACCCACACCTGCGAAACGGACGAACTGTGACAAGTCCTATCGACAGTCCTCCCGGCGTCGAGGGCGGCGGCGCCTCGGTCGTCGTCGACGGCGAAGAGCCGAAGAAGGCGAAGGCCGGGGACGCAGAGCTCGTCGGCCGGTCCCCCGGCCAGCTGATGTGGATCCGCTTCAAACGCGACCGCACCGGCGTGATCTCCGCCTACGTCGTCATCTTCTTCTTCCTGATCGGCCTGCTCGCCCCGGTGATCTCCTGGCTGTACGGCAAGGACCCGTACACGGTGTACGCCGACGAACGCCCCGAGCTGTTCGACAGCGCGGGCGTGCCGGTGCAGCCCAACGGCGGGATCAGCGGCGAGTTCTGGTTCGGCCTGGAACCGGGCAACGGCTACGACGTCTTCACCAAGCTGCTGTACGGCATCCGCACGTCACTCGGGATCTCGGTCGCGGTCACGCTCGCGACGGTGCTCACCGGGATCCTCCTGGGCGTGACGGCCGGCTATCTCGGCGGCAGGACGGACTACTGGATCAGCCGGGTCATCGACTTCCTCCTCGCCTTCCCCGCCCAGCTGTTCTTCATCGCCAGCATGCCGGTCGTGGTCTCACTCTTCGTCAGCCCGCGCGACGAGACCCCCGTCTACGTCCGGGTGGTCGCCCTCATCCTCGTGATGTGGTTCCTGGGCTGGATGAGCCTCGGGCGGATCCTCAGAGGCACCACACTCGCCCTCAGGGAACGGGAGTTCATCGAGGCGGCCAAGGTCAGCGGGGCCCCGCCCTGGCGGATCATCCGCAAGGAGATCCTGCCGAACGTGGTCACGCCGATCCTCGTGCAGGGCACGTACATGCTCCCCAACTTCGTGACCGCCGAGGCGGGGCTCTCCTTCCTCGGCGTGGGCATCGTCGAACCGACGCCGGACTGGGGGCAGATGTTCTCCAAGGCGTCCACCGAGCTCGTGATGCAGAACGACATCACCTACATGTTCTTCCCGGGCATCTCGATGATCATCTTCATCGTTGCGTTCAACCTGCTCGGGGACTCCGTCAGGGACGCCTTCGACCCCAAGACGGCGCGCTGACGCACTGGTTGGCACTTGGCACTTCCTTAGCACTGGTGACACACAGATGGGTGGAAACTGAGTGATGAGTAGGGGCGGACGCCGCGTATACGCCGCAGTCTCCGTGCTCGCGGCCGGGGCACTCGTGCTGACCGGTTGCAGCGAGGGCGGCAGCAAGGGCAGTACCAACGACAAGGAACAGAAGGAGAACGCCGAACGGCAGCAGGCGTCGATCAAGTTCGGGGACGCCGCGGCCTCCAAGGGGCCCGCCGCCGAGGTCCCCGGAGCCAAGCCCGGCGGCACCATCTCGGTGCTGGCCCGCGACAGTTACGCCCACCTCGATCCGGGCCAGATCTACGTCCAGGACGAGATGGCGGTCTCCCAGTTGCTGCACAGAGGCCTCACCGGCTACAAGGCGACCAGCAACGACGGCAAGAAGCACGAGGTCGTCGGCGACCTCGCCACCGACTCCGGCACCACCACGGACGGCGGCAAGACCTGGAAGTACACGCTCAAGGACGGCATCAAGTTCGAGGACGGCTCCCCGATCACCTCCGCGGACGTCCGCCACACCTTCGAGCGGCAGTTCGCGTCCTTCATCAACCAGGGCCCGCCCTACATCCAGCAGTGGCTGGCCGACACTCCGGGCGCCGACTACCGCAAGCTGCTGCCGGACGGCCCCTTCAAGGGCAAGCACCTGCCGGACAGCATCCTTCAGACGCCGGACGAGAAGACGATCGTCTTCAAGTTCAAGAAGCCGCACCCCGACCTGCCGTACGCCCTCGCGATGACGGGCTACGCCATCGTCTCCCAGAAGGGCGACACCAAGGAGAAGTACGACAAGGACCCGGTGGTGACCGGGCCGTACAAGATCCAGGAGTTCAAGTCCGGCAAGTCGATGGTGCTGGTCAGGAACGAGAACTGGGACCCGGACACCGACCCGCTGCGGCACCAGTACGTGGACCGGTTCAACATCACCTTCAACCAGCAGTACGAGGACTCCACCAAGGCCCTCCTCGCCGACAGCGGCAGCGACCGGACGGGCGTCAGCTTCAGCAACGCCGTCGACGCGGGCAACCTCTCCAAGGTCCTGAACGACCCGAAGCTGAAGTCGCGCACGGTCGGCGGCTACCAGCCGTACGTCGGCCAGATGAACATCAACCTGGCCCACCCGGAGATGAAGGACATCAAGGTCCGCAAGGCCATCGCCTACGCCCTCCCGGTCACGCCGTTCGTGCGGGCCTACGGCGGCACCGACGCGATGGAGGTCGCGGGCGGCATCATCAGCCCGACCGTCAGCGGCTACGACCCGTCCTTCGACCCGTGGGGCAAGAAGAAGAAGCCCGCCGGTGACCCGGCCAAGGCGAAGAAGCTCCTGGAGGAGGCCGGCAAGACCGGTATGAAGCTGACCTTCGGTTACATCAACACGCCCGAGGGCCAGCAGTACTCCACCGCCATGGCGGCGGGCCTGGAGAAGGCCGGCTTCGACGTCCAGCGCCAGGAGATCCCGGCCGAGACCTACTACGACCAGGTCAGCAAGCTGGACAACAACTACGACATCTTCCACACCGCGTGGGGTGCCGACTGGCCGTCCGCCTCGACCGTGATCCCGCCGCTGTACGACGGACGGGCGATCGCCGAGGGCGCCCAGAACTACTCGCAGGTCAACGACTCCAAGGTCAACAGCGAGATCGACCGGATCAACAAGATCACCGACCCGGTCAAGGCCGCCGAGGAGTGGAACAAGCTCAACGAGTACCTGGTGAAGGACGTCGTCAACGTCGTCCCGACCGCGTACTACAAGCAGACCCAGATCGCCGGATCCAAGATCGGCGGCCTCGTCTACGACGACATCATCGCCGGCGTCGACCCGCGCCGCCTGTACGTCAAGTAACCCCGCCCACCCGGCACCCGGTGCGTCCGAGCCCCGCTCGGGACGTGCCGGGTGCCGCCCGGCCCGCCGACGTCTGAGAGCTGCCTGCCATGCTGCGCTTCCTGGTCCGCCGGTCCCTCGGCGCCGTCGTCATCCTCTTCCTGCTGAGCATCGTCACGTTCCTGCTGTTCTTCGGAATGCCGCGTGACCCGGCGCTCCTGATGTGCGGCAAGACGTGCACCCCGGCCAATCTGGAGAACCTGCACCGGGTGCTCGGCCTCGACAAGCCGATCCCCGAGCAGTACTGGATCTTCCTGAAGAACCTCGTCATGGGCAGCGACGACTTCGCCCAGGGCCCCTGCCCCGCCCCCTGCTTCGGGTACTCGTACCACTCCAACGAGCAGGTCTGGGGCACCCTGATGGACCGTCTGCCCACCACCCTCTCGCTCACCCTCGGCGGGGCCGTCTGCTTCCTGATCATCGGTCTGGGCACCGGACTGATCGCCGCCTGGAAGCGCGGCACGCTCGTCGACAAGACCTTCACGGCCGGCGCGATGGTGATCAGCTCGATGCAGATCTACTTCCTCGGCCCCCTGGCCCTGGCGATCCTCGTCTACCAGACCCATGTCTTCGACAAGCCCGCCTACAACGAGTTCACCGAGAACCCGGCGGCCTGGTTCGGGGGACTGATCATCCCGTGGGTGGTGCTGTCCACGATCTTCGCCTCGCAGTACACCCGTATGGCGCGCTCGTCGATGATCGAGCAGCTCCAGGAGGAACACGTCCGCACCGCCCGCGCCAAGGGCATGTCCCGGCGGTACGTCTTCTTCCGCTACGCCTGGCGCGGCTCGCTGATCCCCATCGTCACCATTTTCGGCATCGACCTCGGCTCGCTGCTGGGCGGTGCCATCATCACGGAGTACACCTTCGGACTTCCGGGGCTCGGCCGGCTGGCGGTGGAGTCGGTGTTCTTCAGCGATCTGCCGCTGCTGCTGGGCGTGATGCTGTTCTCCGCCACCATGATCCTGCTCTGCAACATCGTCGTCGACGCCGCCTACGCCTTCATCGACCCGCGTGTACGGCTGGCCTAGTCCGCGCCGGGGAACCCTTCCAGAGGAACTGCTGATTGGGAGCACTGACGTGACCACTCTGACCAAGGAGGCCGGCGCCCCGGTCCCGGCCGACGCGGACGCGTTCCTCTCGGTGCGGGACCTGCACGTCAGCTTCAAGACCGAGGACGGCATCGTACGGGCCGTGGACGGGCTCTCCTTCGACCTGGAGCGCGGCAGGACGCTGGGCATCGTGGGGGAGTCGGGCTCGGGGAAGTCGGTGACGAACCTGACGATCCTCGGCCTGCACAACCCGATGTTCACCACCGTCGAGGGCGAAATCCTCCTGGAGGGCCAGGAGCTGACCACCGCCCGGGAGTCCGAGCTGGAGAAGCTGCGCGGCAACAAGGTCGCCATGATCTTCCAGGACCCGCTCACCGCGCTGTCGCCGTACTACACGGTGGGCCGGCAGATCGCCGAGCCGTACATGAAGCACATGGGCGCCTCGAAGAAGGCGGCCTGGGAGCGGGCGGTGGAGATGCTGGGGAAGGTCGGCATCCCCAACCCGAAACAGCGGGCGAAGGACTACCCGCACCAGTTCTCCGGCGGTATGCGGCAGCGCGCGATGATCGCGATGGCGCTGGTCTGCGACCCCGACCTGCTGATCGCCGACGAGCCGACCACCGCCCTGGACGTCACCGTCCAGGCCCAGATCCTGGACCTGCTGAAGGACCTGCAACAGGAGTTCGGCTCGGCGATCATCTTCATCACGCACGACCTCGGCGTCATCGCCGACATGGCCGACGACATCATGGTGATGTACGCGGGCGGCGCGGTGGAGCGCGGCACGGTGAACGAGGTCCTGAGGGCGCCGCAACACCCGTACACCTGGGGCCTGCTGAACTCGATGCCGCGCCTGGACTCGGACCCCAACGCCCCGCTGGCGCCCATCCCCGGCACCCCGCCGTCCCTGCTCAACCCGCCCTCCGGGTGCCGCTTCCACCCCCGCTGCACCTTCCAGGACCGCGTCGGCGGCACCCGCTGTGTCACCGAGGCCCCGTCGCTCGGCCCGGACCGCTCCTCGGCCTGCCACCTGACGGCGGAACAGAAGCGGACGATCTTCCTGGAAGAGATCAAGCCCCGACTGCACCAGCGCCCCTGACCGGCTCAGTCTGAGGAGGACCACGGCTATGACAGAGGACCTCGTCCTCCCCGCCCCACGCGAGGCCGCCGCCGACGCGCCCGGCGAACCGCTGCTGGTGGTGGAAGGGCTCGTCAAGCACTTCCCGGTCAAGGGCGGCTTCCCGATCCGGCGGACCGTCGGCCAGGTGCAGGCGGTCGACGGCATCGACCTGACCGTGCACGTCGGCGAGAGCTTCGGGCTGGTGGGGGAGTCGGGCTGCGGCAAGTCGACGACCGGACGGCTGATCACCAAGCTTCTGGAGCCGACGCGCGGCACGATCTCGTACCGCGGCAAGGACATCACGCACGCCAGGCGCAAGCAGCTGGCACCGATCAGGTCCGAGATCCAGATGATCTTCCAGGACCCCTACTCCTCGCTGAACCCGCGTCAGACCGTCGGCAAGATCATCTCCGGTCCGATGGAGGTCAACGGGATCCACCCGGAGGGGGGAAGGGAGAAACGGGTCAGGGAACTGCTGGAGATCGTCGGCCTCAACCCCGAGCACTACAACCGGTTCCCCCACGAGTTCTCCGGCGGTCAGCGCCAGCGCATCGGCGTGGCCCGCGCGCTGGCCCTGGAGCCGAAGCTGATCGTGGCGGACGAGCCGGTCTCGGCGCTGGACGTCTCCATCCAGGCGCAGGTGGTGAACCTGCTGCAGAAGGTCCAGCGGGAACTCGGCATCGCGTTCCTCTTCATCGCCCACGACCTCGCCGTCGTACGGCACTTCTCGCAGCGCGTCGCGGTCATGTACCTCGGCAAGGTGATCGAGGTCGGCGACCGCGACTCCATCTACACCCGCCCCCGGCACCCCTACACCCACGCCCTGCTGTCGGCCGTGCCCGAGGTGAACGTGGCCGGCGAGGACGTGCCCCAGCGGGAGCGCATCCGGCTGGCCGGTGATGTGCCATCCCCGATCGCGCCGCCCTCCGGCTGCCGGTTCCGCACCCGTTGCTGGAAGGCGCAGGACAAGTGCGCGGCCGAGGAGCCGCCGCTGGTCCGGCTCGCCGGCAACCACGAGGGGCATTTGACGGCCTGCCACTTCCCGGAGGAGCCGACGATCGAGGCTCGGGACAAGGACATCGTGCTGGATCCGGCGCTGGTGGCACTGGAGGAGACGGACGACTGACAGTTGGGATGTCAGTGGCCGGAGGTACGTTGGGCGCATGTCTGTATCTGTTGGCCTCAGCCTCCACGTGTCCGGTCTGCAGCCGGGAGCGGAGACGACGCGTGTCGCCGAGGCGCTGACCGCGTTCCTCACCGAGCACGATCTTGAGAGAGACGTGGTGGTGACCGGGGACGCGGTGGCGGGAGAGGTCTTCGCGGGGAGCGATTACCCGGTCATCGTGACCGGCTTCGGCCGCTGGGCCGACCAGATCGAGCAGGGCTTGCACGACACGGTGCGTGCGATTGCTCCCGCCGCGCAAGCCGACTTCCGGTGGAGCTTCGAGGACGAGGACGAGGCCGGCTAGGAGGCCCTGCGGGCCACGGTGATGATCTCGGGGGCGGCGGGGGTGAGCGGCCCCGCGTCCAGTCGCCGTACTGCTCGACGACGGTGAGGCCGGCTTCGTGGAGGAGGCCGGACAGGGCGTCGGGGCCGAGGAAGCGGAGGGTGGTGCGGCTGACGACGGGGGCCGGCCAGGTGTCGCAGGCGAACGTCTCGGCGAAGGTGACACGGTCTCCGACGACGGGGCCCTCGACCTCGTGCCACACCCGCACGACGCGGCCCTCCCCGTCAGCGACCTGACGCACCCGATCCGGCGTCCATCTCTCCCAGGCCCGCGCGGCCGGATTCCGCGTCTCGAACACGAAGCGTCCGCCGGGGCGGAGGGCGTCGCGCACGCCGCGCAGCGCCTGGCGCAACTCCTCGTCGCGGACGAGCACCTGGAACGCGTGCCCGGTCATCACGACCAGCTCGAACTCCGCTCGCCACCCCCGCGTCCGCAGATCACCGAGCACCCACTCGACGCCGCCGCCGTGCCGCCTGGCCTGTACCAGCATGGCGGCGGCCGGATCGAGCCCCACGAGCCGCCCAGGGTGACCGTCGGCCCGGGCCCGCCGGAGCAACCGGCCCGTACCGCACCCGACATCGAGCACCGAGTCGGCGGACCTCACAAGACCGAGGTAGAAGTCGTCGCCCGTCCCCCACGGATTGAGGGCGTCGTACAGCACGGCGAGCGAGAGATCCGCGAACGACCGATCGACCATCGCGGCAGTGTTTCACAACTGCCGTACACGGGCCGCGATTTCGGGCGCCTCAACGCAGGACCCGCCCTCGCAGCACGATCCGTCGAGGGTGTCGTAGCACTCCGGGATGAGGGTGCGGGTTCGCGTCGCTGACGGCGATGTCGGCGACTCGGCCCAGGACCAGTCCGGGCAGTCCCAGAAGTGACGTGCCGCCCAACTTGCCGCGTCGGCGGCTACGGTGGCGGCGTCGCGGCGGCACTGCAGCCCCGGGGACGTCGTTGACGGTGATGTCGGTGAGTCGGCCTTCGGCCAGTCCGGGCAGTCCCAGGAAGTGGCGCGCCACCAAACCCGCAGGTCCCTCAACGCAGGACCCGCCCCCGCAGCACGATCCGTCGAGGGTGTCGTAGCACTCCCGGCTCCAGGCGTGGGTCCGCGTCGTACACGGTGACGTCGGCGAGTCCGCCCTCGGCCAGTCCGGGCAGCCTCAGGAAGTCGCGTGCCGCCCAGCTTGCCGCGCCCACGGCCGCCTCGGCGGGCAGACCGGCGGCGATGAGGTGTTCCACCTCGGTGGCGACGTTGCCGAAGGGGGCGGAGTCCGTGCCGGCGAGGACGGTGACGCCGGCGTCGTGGGCCTCCCGGACCCGCTGGATCATGATGCGGTGCCCCTCGTGCCAGAGCCGGCCGCGCGGGTTGTCCTTGACGCGGGGCGCGCTGCGGGCGAAGGCGGTGAGGGTGGGGACGTAGGCCGCCCCGTGCGCGGCCATCAGCTCCACGCACTCCTGCGGCATCCCCATGCCGTGCTCGACCGAGTCGACGCCCGCGCGGGCGGCGTTGAGCACGCCCTGGGCGGACTGGCAGTGCGCGGCGACCCGGCCGCCCACCGTGTGCACCGCGTCGGTGACGGCGCGCAGGACGTCGTACGGCACCGGGTCCGCCGCGAAGTCCCAGTCGCCCATCAGCTTGCACCAGCCGTCGTGTGCCTCGGCCTCCGCGACGGCGGCGGCCACGAGGTCGTCGGTGATGGTGTGGAAGTCGGCGCTCTTCGACAGCCCCGCCCAGGCCAGCCAGCGACCGGCGGTGATCATGCGGGGTGCGTCGGGCGCCTCGCGCAGTCCGTCCGGGATCTCCCCGAGCAGCCCCGGGAACCGCAACGCGGTCGTCCCGGCGTCCCGGTGTGCGGTGATCTGTTCGGTGAAGGCCCCGGGGTCGAAGGAGGGTTCGTCCTCGGACGGGGACCCGGGGTGCGTGTGCACGTCGACCAGGCCCGGGAGCAGCCAGCCGCCGTCGGCGACCGTCACCGTCTCGGCCGACGGGCGGTCGAAGGTGATGCGGTCGCCGAGTATCCACAGGTCGCGGGTGGTGCCGTCGGGGAGGAGGGTGCCGCGCAGGTGAAGGCCCATAGTGTCAACGTACCTGCCAGGCTGGGGAGTTGCGGGGGCGGTCGGGTCGCTGTCAGCGTTGCCTGCCGTCGTGGGGTGCGAAGATCGCGCAGGCCTCCTCCTCGGTGGCCCGGGCGTTGAGGACGTAGTCGGCCCACTCCGCGGCCTGCTCGAACGCCGAGTCCGCGGCGATACGGGCGGTCGCGGCCCGCACGTCCAGCAGGGTGCGCCGGAGCTCCACGCCCGGCCCGAGCAGCGCCCAGTGGGCGCCGAGCCTGCCGTACGGCATGCCGACGCTGCCGGGGTTGACGACGAGCCGGCCGGCGGCGAGCCGGGTGAACGGCATATGGGTGTGGCCGCACACCACCGTGGTGACGGCGGGATCGACATCGGCGAGGACCTCCGCCCATCGTTTGGCGGCGGAGTCGACCAGCACCACCTCCTCGTCGTCCCGCGGCGTCGCATGGCAGAAGAGCACCTCACCGAGGCCCTCCACGGCGAGCGTGAGAGAGGTCGGCAACCGCTCCAGGAAGTCGACGTGGTCGTCCCGGAGACTCTCGGCGGCCGACGGGCCGATGGGGTCGGGAATGGACGTACGCAATCCACGCCGGTACTCGACGAGTTCCCGGTCCGCATTGCCCCGGATCCAGGCCACCCGGTCGCCCAGCCCGGTCAACAGGTCCAGGACCTGGGCCGGTTGCGGGCCGCAGGCGATGTCCCCGGTGAGCACGATCAGGTCCGCGGCAGCGACATCGGGTTCGGCGAGGACGGCTTCGACGGCGGGCAGGACGGCGTGGATGTCGGAGAGCACGGCTACTTGGGTCACCATGGGCTCCAGTATCCGCGGGCGCGTCACATGCCGCGCTCGAAAGGCGAGGGCCCGCGCCGGGGAGGCGCGGGCCCTCGTTCCCCTGGAACCGGACGTTCATGGGCTCGGGTCAATGGGCCGGTGAAGGTCCGTTCCGTGAGCGGCGGCCGACGAAAAGGGGTGTGTCAGGCCGCCGTCTGGGGGTCCTTGGAGAGACGGGGCGCGGGGGTCGCCTCGTCCGTCTCCGGGTAGTGGCAGGCCGTGAGGTGGCCGGGCTTGTTGCCCTCGACCTGGACCAGCGGCGGGGCCTCGGTCGCGCACTTCTCCGTGGCCTTCCAGCAGCGGGTGCGGAAGCGGCAGCCGGAGGGCGGGTTGATCGGGGACGGCACGTCGCCCTGGAGGCGGATGCGCTCGCGGGGGGTGTCGTCCACGGTCGCCTCGGGTACGGCGGAGAGCAGCGCCCGGGTGTAGGGGTGGCGAGGGTTGCCGTACAGGTCCTCGCGGTCGGCGATCTCCACGATCTTGCCGAGGTACATGACCGCGACCCGCTGCGAGAAGTGCCGTACGACGGCGAGGTCGTGGGCGATGAAGACGAAGGCGATGCCGAGTTCCTGCTGGACCTTCTGCAGCAGGTTCACCACCTGCGCCTGGATGGAGACGTCCAGCGCCGAGACCGGCTCGTCCGCCACGATCAGCTTCGGCTCCAGGGCCAGCGCGCGGGCCACGCCGATGCGCTGGCGCTGACCGCCGGAGAACTCGTGCGGGAAGCGGTTGTAGTGCTCGGGGTTGAGACCGACGATCTCCAGCAGCTCACGGACGCGCTTCTCGCGGCCGCCGGCCGGGTTGAGGTTGTTGATCTCCATCGGACCGGAGATGATCTTGCCGACCGTCTGGCGCGGGTTGAGGGACGCGTACGGGTCCTGGAAGATCATCTGGATCTCGGAGCGGACCGGCGCCAGCTGCTTGCGGTTGGCGTGCGTGATGTCCTTGCCCTGGTACGAGATCTTGCCCGCCGTGGGCTCCAGGAGGCGGGTGATCAGACGCCCGGTCGTCGACTTGCCGCAGCCGGACTCGCCGACCAGGCCGAGGCTCTCGCCCTCGCCCACCTGGAAGTCGAGGCCGTCGACGGCCTGGACGTGGCCGACCGTGCGGCGGATCGGGAAGCCGCCCTTGATCGGGAAGTGTTTGGTCAGCCCGGAGACGTCCAGGAGGGGAGTGGTGCTGCTCATGGTGGTGAAATCCCGTCTCTTGTACGTCAGTTGGCCGCGCTGCCGGCCAGATCGGTGAAGAACTCGGCGCGCTGGTCGGCGCTCAGGTGGCAGGCGGAGCCACGTCCGTCGACGATCTCCAGCAGCGGCCGCTCCGCGGAGCACAGGCCACCCTCGACCTTCTCGGCGAAGGTGCAGCGCGGGTGGAAGCGGCAGCCCGACGGCGGGTTCAGCAGCGACGGCGGCGAGCCCGGGATCGGGTTCAGCGGCACGTCCACCGGGTGGTCCAGGCTCGGCATGGAGCTCAGCAGGCCCCAGGTGTAGGGGTGCTGCGGGTCGCGCAGCACCTCCTTCTTCGTGCCGCGCTCCACGCACCGGCCGCCGTACATCACCAGCACGTCGTCCGCGATGTCGGCGATGACACCGAGGTCGTGGGTAATGAAGATGATCGACGTGCCGAACTCCTGCTGGAGGTCCTTGAGCAGGTCCATGATCTGCGCCTGGACCGTCACGTCGAGGGCCGTGGTCGGCTCGTCCGCGATCAGCAGCTCCGGGTCGCAGACCAGCGCCATCGCGATCATCGCGCGCTGGCGCATACCGCCGGAGAACTGGTGCGGGTAGTCGTCGACGCGGACCTCCGGCTGCGGGATGCCGACGCGCTTCAGCATCTCGATCGCCCGCTCCCGGGCCGCCTGCTTGGAGCAGCCCGTGTGCTTGCGGTACGTCTCACCGATCTGCTTGCCGATGGTGTGGTACGGCGACAGCGAGGTCAGCGCGTCCTGGAAGATCATCGCCATCTTGTTGCCGCGGAGCTTCTCCAGCGTCCTCTCGGAGGCGCCGTTGAGCTCCTGGCCGTCGAGGACGATCGAGCCCTCGACCTTGGTGCTGTCCGGGTTGTGCAGGCCCAGGATGGTCAGGTTGGTGACCGACTTGCCGGACCCCGACTCACCCACGATGCCCAGCGTCTTGCCGCGTACGAGGTCGAAGGACAGACCGTCGACGGCCTTGACGATGCCGTCCTCGGTCGAGAAGTGCACCTTCAAGTCCTTGATGGAGAGGAAGGGCTGCTGATCGGTGCTCGTCACGGGGACGCTCCAGTGAGGGGTGATGCGGGGTAGCTGGTGGGGGCGGGGGTCAGGCGAGCCTGATGCGCGGGTCGATGAGGGCGTAACAGGCGTCTACCACGATGTTGGCGAGGACCACGAAGGTGGCGGTGACCACCATCACCCCGAGGAGCATGGGCAGGTCGTTGTTCACCACGGACTTGAGGGAGAGCATGCCGATGCCCTGGATGCTGAAGGTCTTCTCGGTGATCATGCCGCCGCCGAGGAGGACGCCCACGTCGACCCCGAAGATGGTGACGATCGGTCCCATCGCGCCGCGCCAGGCGAAGCGGAAGAACACGTTCGGACGGGACAGGCCCTTGGCCCGGGCCGTTCGGACGTAGTCCTCCTGGAGTTGCTCGACCATCTGGGAGCGGGTCATACGGGTGTAGTTGGCGGTGAAGATCAGCGCCAGGATCAGCCAGGGCAGCAGCAGTCCGCTGAACCACGCGCCCGGGTTCTCGGAGAAGGGCGTGTATCCCGGCTGGTCCAGGATCTGCAGCTGGTACACGAAGACGTAGAGGGCCAGCGTGCCCACGAAGTAGATCTGCATCGACGAGGCGACCAGCGAGGCGCTGCTGGCGATCTTGTCGGTGGGCTTGCCCTGCTTCAGGGCCGCCAGCATGCCGGTGCCGATACCGAAGACCAGGAAGACCACGGACGAGCCGAGGAACAGCGAGAACGTCGTCGGGAACCGGTCGAGGATGGTGGCCAGGACAGGCTCGCGGTTGACGAAGGAGTAGCCCAGGCACGGCGCGTCGCAGTTACCGAAGCCCGGGTACTCCCGGCCGAGGAAGATGCCCGAGAGCCAGTGCCAGAACTGGACCGGCATCGGATCCGAGATCCCCATGTTGTGGCGGATCAGCTCCAGCGTCTCCGGGGTGCAGAGCTTGCCGCAGGCGATCCGGGCCGGGTCGCGCGGCACCGCGTAGAAGAGCATGAACGTGACCGCGCTGATGATCAGCAGCGTGATCACGGCGCCGAGGAGCCGGCGGACGAGGAAGCGAAGCATGGGGAGTGGCTTTCCTGGGAGGGCCGTCGTAAGGAGGGGCCGGGCCGGGGTTTCCGGGGGCCACGGTGGACGAGCCGAGGGTGGGGCGGCACGGTGCCGCCCCACCTCTCAGGTGTGGATCAGGACTTGACGTACATCTTGTAGAGCATGCTGCCGTCGAAGTTCGGGTCCATCTTGACGTTGCCGAGCTTGGAGCCGTGCATGTAGATGCGGCGCATGTACACGTCGGGGATGAAGGCGCCGGTCTCGGTGACCTGCTTGTCCAGGGCCGCCCACATCTTGTTGGCCTTCTCCTGGTCGGTCTCGGCGGTCGCGGCCTTGATGGCGGCGTCGACGGCCGGGTCCTTCAGGTGCGAGTAGTTCTGGCCCTGGTCGACGACGTTCTTGCTGTCGAACAGCGGCTGGAAGACCGAGTAACCGGTCGGCCAGTCGGCGGACCAGCCACCCCAGTAGACGTCGAACTGGTTGTCGAGCTTGCCGACCTGGTCGTACCAGGTCGTGGAGTCGATGCCCTTGGTGACGACCTCGAAGCCGGCGGCCTTCAGGGCGTTCTCGACGACGACCTTGATCTTCGCCTGGGTCGGGTCGTTCTGGTAGGCGTAGACGACCTTGTAGCCGCTCTTGCCGGCCTTCTTCAGGATCTCCTTCGCGGCCTTCGGGTCGCCCGCCGGGTTCTTCAGCCTGCCCCAGACGTCCTGCGACTCGTAGCCGGCCACGAGCGGGCTCATGATGCCGGTCGCGTAGTCACCGCGGACCGCGCCACCCTGCAGCTGACGGATCGCGGCGGTCGGCCAGGCCTTGATGAGGGCCTCGCGGACGGACTTGTCCTTGACCCGGCCGGTGTTGATCCAGTAGACGCTGACGCCGTTGCCGAGCTCCGAGAAGACGCGGTCCTTGGCCTCGGTCTGCGCCTTCTGGATGCGCTCCTGCGGGATGGTGCGCCAGCTGGTGGCGTACTGGTCCTTGCCGGCGTCGGCGAGCAGACGGTCGATCGCCGTCAGCTGCTCGATGCCGAAGGTGAAGTCGAACTGGTCCGGGTAGGCGTTGCGGATCGGGTCCGTGGCCGGGTCCCAGTGCTCGTTGCGGACCAGGGTCATCGACTTGTCGGTGACGTGCGACTTGATCCGGTAGGGGCCGTTGGAGAACGGCTTCTTGTCGTAGTCCTGCTTGGTGTCCTTCTTCACCGGGGTCGGCGCGTAGGAGTGCATCGCCAGGACGTAGTTGAAGTCGGGACGCGCCTCGGAGAGGTGGAAGGTGATGGTCTTCCCGCTGGTCTCGATCGACTTCAGGTGCTTGCCGCCGTACGGGCCCGGGTACGACTTGCGGTAGTCCGCCGAGCCGGTCAGCCAGGTCTGGACGTAGAAGGCGCCCTCGGTGATGAAGTTGGCGAAGCAGCGCTCGATGCCGTGGCGGACGTCGTCGACGGTGACGTCGGAGCCGTCCTCCCACTTGATGCCGTCCTTCAGGGTGAAGGACCAGGTCTTGCCGCCGTCCTTCATGGTGCCCGTGTCGGTGGCGAGGTCGCCGACGAGGGTCTGGGAGCCGTCGTCCGCGATCTTGTAGCCGGTCAGGGTGCGGGAGATGACCATCGCCGCGAGCGAGTTCCACGCGTAGTAGATGCGCTGCGGGTCGAGGTGCGAGAAGTCGTCGTCGTTCAGCAGGTAGACGGTGCCGCCCTTCTTCGCGCCGGCGACCTCGGGAGCCGGGCCCTTGGAGTCCTCGGCGGTGCCGATCTTGACGACGGTCGCGTTGGCCTTGGCCGCCTCCTGCTTGCCGCCGCCACCGCTGTTGTTGGTGGTGTCGCCGCTGCTGCACGCGGTCAGCACGGATCCCGCCGCCGCCGCAACGCCCGTGGCTATCAGGAAGTTTCTACGCGAGAAGGACATCGCATCCTGCCTTCGAAATGAGAGTGATGAGAGAGATCCGGCACCCCGGCACCTTCGCCGTGGTCCTGAAATGGGCCGGAGTCAGCGCTTGGTCTTCGGGTCGAGCGCGTCGCGCACCGAGTCACCGAGGAGGTTGAACGCCAGGACGAAGATCACCATGGACACGCCCGGGAAGAGCAGGAAGGTGATGTCGTCCTGGTAGACCTTGGCGGCCTGGCCGATCATGACGCCCCAGTCCGGCGTCGGGTCCTGGATGCCCACACCGAGGTAGGCAAGACCCGCCTCTGTGGTGACCATCGCCGGGAGGTTGAGGGTCGCCTGGATCAGGATCGGCGTCCAGAGGTTGGGCAGCAGTTCCTTGAAGATGATGCGCGCCGGAGAAGCGCCCGTGACCCTGGCCGCCTCGACGAACTCCCGCTCGCGCAGGGCCAGTACCTGGCCGCGCAGCAGTCGGGCGATGGAGGCCCAGCCGAAGACGGTGAGCAGGCCGATGAGGCAGGCGACGGTCAGCCAGGTCGGAGTGTTCTCCTCGGGCGACACGAACAGGGCGAGCACCACGGGGGTGAAGGCCACGAAAAACAGCTGCGAGGGGAACGCCAGCAGGATGTCGATGACCCGGCCGATGAACCAGTCCGTCTTGCCGCCCACATAGCCCGCGGTGACACCGATCGTCACGCCGACGATCACGACGAGGAGCGTGATGGCCGTGCAGATGAGAAGGGAGTTGCGGATCCCGTAGAGCAGGAAGGTGAAGAGGTCCCGGCCGAGCTGGGGTTCGATACCGAACCAGAACTCGCCGTCGATCCCGCCGTTGGGCTTCACGGGGAAGCCGTTGTCGCCCAGCAGCCCCGGGGTGTTGAGCCCGTACGTCGTGTACGGGTCCTTGCCATACAGGTTGGCTATCAGCGGCGCACACAGCGCGACCACGAAGAAGAAGATCACGATGCACGCAGCGATGACGCCCGTGCGGTCCCGCTTGAAGCGTCGCCAGGCGAGCTGTCCCGGGGACTTGCTCTCGTTGCCCGAGTTGGCGGGAGAAGTGATCGACTTCTCGACGCTCTCGTCGGTCACCTCAAGCGGGGCAGCCGCTGATGGAGTTGGGGGGGTCATGGTGCTCCTGGCCCAAGGGAGGGTCTGAGTGACTCCGCAGGGCACGCTCCCCTACGGGCTACGCCGGACTTTTTCAACGCAATTCATTCAAGGTCAATAAATTCTCGGTCGCCTTGGTTGTCTCTTTACGTTCTTTACTATGCCTTGACTATTCCGTAGCTACGCGGGTAGCGCACTGTGATCGAGCTGTGCCTTGACTCGGACTAACTGGACTATTCGGTCAACGAGTTCGATATGCGGACGCCTCAGTGTCGAAATGCGTACATCGGAGGGTCGTAATCCAACGGTTCGGCATCGGATCACGAAGATCCATTGCGGACCGCATCGAAGATCGAGGGGCCCGGGTCGGGGATGTCTGTTTCGTCGCCCGCATGGACGCGTGCATCCGGATGGCGCGATCCCCCAACGGCTGGATTGCATGTGCGGTATGTCCGCCTTGCCCCGATATTTGCTCGTAACGGATCGTCAAGAGGAGGCACTCCATGCGCGCAGCCACGCACGCCAGATGGGCCGCATGCGCGGTGGCGGTAACGCTCGCGGCGACGGCCTGCGGAGGCGGGGGTGGCAGCGGTGGCGACAGCGGCGCGGTGCTCAGCTCCTCATGGACCGATCCACAGAACCCGCTGGAGCCGGCCAACACCAACGAGGTGCAGGGCGGCAAGGTGCTCTACATGATCTTCCGCGGGCTGAAGCAGTACGACCCGAAGACCGGCGAGGCCGAGGACATGCTCGCCGAGAAGATCGAGACGTCCGACTCGCGGAACTACACCATCACCATCAAGGACGGCTGGACCTTCAGCAACGGCGAGAAGGTCACCGCCAAGTCCTTCGTGGACGCCTGGAACTACGGGGCGAGCCTGAAGAACAACCAGAAGAACGCCTACTTCTTCAGCTACATCGAGGGCTACGACGAGGTCCACCCGGAGAAGGGCGAGCAGAAGGCCGAGACGCTGTCCGGCCTGAAGGTCGTCGACGACCGGACCTTCACCGTCCGGCTCAGCCAGAAGTTCTCCAGCTTCCCCGACACCCTCGGCTACAACGCCTTCGTGCCGCTGCCCCGGGTCTTCTTCGACGACCACGCCGGCTGGCTGGCCAAGCCCGTCGGCAACGGCCCGTACACCGTGGAGTCGTACACCAAGGGCTCGGAGATGCGCCTGACGAAGTGGGACGCCTACCCGGGCGAGGACGCGGCCCAGAACGGCGGCGTCACCCTCAAGGTGTACACCGACAACAACACCGCCTACACCGACCTGATGGCCGGCAACCTCGACCTCGTCGACGACGTACCGGCCCAGCAGCTGAGGAACGTCCAGAACGACCTCGGCGACCGGTACCTCAACACCCCGGCCGGCATCATCCAGACCCTGTCCTTCCCCCACTACGACAAGAAATGGAACAAGGACGGCTCGGACAAGGTCCGCAAGGGCCTGTCCCGGGCGATCGACCGTGAGCAGATCACCGAGACCATCTTCCAGAAGACCCGCACCCCCGCGACCGACTGGACCTCACCCGTCCTCGGCGAGGACGGCGGATACAAGGAGGGGCTGTGCGGTGAGTGGTGCGAGTACGACGCCGACGAGGCGAAGAAGCTCATCGAGGAGGGCGGCGGGCTGCCCGGCGGCCAGGTGAAGATCACGTACAACGCGGACACCGGCTCCCACAAGCTGTGGGTGGACGCCGTCTGCAACTCCATCAACAACGCCCTGGACAACGACCGGGCCTGCGTCGGCAGCCCGATGGGCACCTTCGCCGACTTCCGCAGCCAGGCCTCGACGCAGAAGCTGTCCGGGCCCTTCCGGGCCGGCTGGCAGATGGACTACCCGCTGATCCAGAACTTCCTCCAGCCCCTCTACTACACGGGCGCCTCCTCCAACGACGGCAAGTGGTCCAACGAGGAGTTCGACGAGCTCGTCGACGAGGCGAACGCCGAGACCGACGTGGCCAAGGCCGTCGAGACCTTCCAGAAGGCCGAGGAGGTCGTACGGGACAACATGGCGTCCATCCCGCTCTGGTACCAGAACGGCAGCGCCGGCTGGTCGGACCGGCTGTCGAACGTGGCCCTCAACCCGTTCAGCGTGCCCGTCTACAACGAGATCAAGGTCGGCTGAGCCCGTCATGGGGCGGTACGTCGTCCGGCGCCTGCTGCAGATGATCCCGGTGTTCATCGGGTCGACCCTGCTGATCTTCCTCATGGTGAACGTGATGGGCGACCCCATCGCGGGCCTGTGCGGCGACCGGCAGTGCGACCCGGCGACGGCCGCCCAGCTGCGGAAGGAGTTCGGCCTCGACAAGCCCGTGTGGCAGCAGTACCTGACCTACATGGGGAACGTCTTCACCGGAGACTTCGGTACGGCGTTCAACGGCCAGGAAGTCACCGAGCTGATGTCCACGGCCTTCCCCGTCACCATCCGGCTCACCATCGTGGCGATCCTCCTCCAGATCATCATCGGGATCACCCTGGGGGTCGTCACCGGCCTGCGCCGCGGCCGCCCCGTCGACACCGGCGTCCTGCTGGTCACCCTCGTCGTCATCTCCGTCCCCACCTTCGTCACCGGCCTGCTGCTCCAGCTGCTGCTCGGCGTCGAGTGGGGATGGATCCGGCCGTCCGTCTCCTCGGCGGCGCCCTTCGACGAGCTGATCGTCCCGGGCCTCGTCCTCGCCTCCGTCTCCCTCGCGTACGTCACCCGGCTGACCCGCACGTCCATCGCCGAGAACCGGCGCTCCGACTACGTCCGTACGGCGATCGCCAAGGGCCTGCCGAGACACCGGGTCGTCACCCGGCACCTGCTGCGCAACTCCCTCATCCCGGTCGTCACCTTCATCGGCGCCGACATCGGCTTCCTGATGGGCGGCGCGATCGTCACCGAGCGGATCTTCAACATCCACGGCGTCGGCTACCAGCTCTACCAGGGCATCCTGCGCCAGAACACACAGACGGTCGTCGGCTTCGTGACGGTCCTGGTCCTCGTCTTCCTCCTCTGCAACCTGGTCGTCGACCTCCTGTACGCCGTACTCGACCCGAGGATCCGCTATGCCTGACCAGTCGTTCCAGTCCGAGGGTGCGATCGCCGGCACCGGTATGGGAGGCGCGATGGACCTGGCCACGAGCGAGGCGGAGACCCTGGAGAAGACTGCGGGCGGCCCGGCGGGCACCGGCCCCGCGGGCAGACCCCGCAGCCTCTGGTCCGACGCCTGGCGCGACCTGCGCCGCAACCCGGTCTTCATCGTCTCGGGCCTGATCATCCTCTTCCTGGTCTTCATCTCCCTGTGGCCCTCGGCGATCGCCTCCGGCAGCCCCCTCAAGTGCGACCTCGCCAAGGCCCAGCAGGGTTCCGGACCCGGCCATCCCTTCGGCTACGACGGCCAGGGCTGCGACGTCTACACCCGTACGGTCTACGGCGCCCGTACGTCCGTCGCGGTCGGCGTCTGCGCCACGCTCGGGGTCGCGATCCTCGGGTCGGTCCTCGGCGCGCTCGCCGGGTTCTTCGGCGGGCTGGGCGACTCGATCCTGTCCCGCATCACCGACGTCTTCTTCGCCATCCCGGTCATCCTCGGCGGCCTGGTCCTGCTGTCCGTGGTGACCAGCAACTCCGTCTGGCCCGTCATCGGCTTCATCGTGCTGCTCGGCTGGCCGCAGATCTCCCGCATCGCCCGCGGCGCCGTCATCACCGCCAAACAGAACGACTACGTGCAGGCCGCCCGGGCCCTGGGCGCCTCCAACTCCCGCCTCCTCCTCCGCCACATCGCGCCCAACGCCATCGCCCCGGTGATCGTCGTCGCGACGATCGCGCTCGGCACGTACATCGCCCTGGAGGCGACCCTGTCCTACCTCGGCGTCGGCCTGAAACCCCCGAGCGTGTCCTGGGGCATCGACATCTCCGCCGCCTCCCCGTACATCCGCAACGCTCCCCACGCCCTGCTGTGGCCGTCCGGCGCGCTGGCGATCACGGTCCTGGCCTTCATCATGCTGGGCGACGCGGTGCGCGACGCCCTGGACCCGAGGCTGAGGTGAGGACGTCGTGGCGGCGCGGTGCGGGAGAGGGCTGGGGGTGGGGAAGGCGGTCTTGTGGTCGTCCGGTGCGCCGGGGGGCAGGGCGTCGGCGTGCGTCAGGGGCGGTCGGCGGTGCTCGTGGCGGTGGCCGTGCCTGGTGGGTGGGGAGGCGGTCTTGTGGCCGTCCGGTGCGCCGGCGGTCACGGCATCGGCGTGCGTCAGGGGCGGTCGGCGGCGGTCGTGGCGTTGTGGTGGCCGTGCCTGGTGGGTGGGTGAGGCGGCGGTGTCACGCCCCGCATGGCTCGTCGTCGCCGTGGCCGCCGGACGCCCCGGCGATCAGGGGTCCGGCTTCGCCCCGCTCGGCGACGCGGTGCGCTGCGGGCCACGTCCCGTCGGGTGGTGCGGCCGGGCCGTTCGGCGGCTTCGCCGCGCCGGCGGGTGTCGGTCGGCGGTGCGGTATCCGGCTTGTGTGGCCCCGGTTCATGTGGGTCGGTGCGGTCGGGTGTCGGTTGGCGGTGCGGCATCTGGTCTGTGTGGCCCCGGTTCATGTGGGCGGGTGCGGTCGGGTGTCGGTTGGCGGTGCGGTTCCTGGTCTGTGGGGCCCCGGTTCATGTGGGTCGGTGCGGCCGGATGTCGGCCGCCGATCCGGTGCCCGGCCTGTGTGGCCCCCGGCCACGCGGATCGGCGCCGTCCTGATGTCCGTACCACTCGGCGGGACGCCCTCCGCGCGACGCCCTCGATCCGAAGCTGAGGTGAGCCGGCGGCATGTTGCTCGAAGTGCGTGATCTGCACGTGGAGTTCCGGACCCGGGACGGCGTCGCCAAGGCCGTCAACGGTGTCGACTACGGCGTGGACGCCGGTGAGACGCTCGCCGTGCTCGGGGAGTCCGGGTCCGGGAAGTCGGTGACCGCGCAGGCGGTGATGGGGATCCTGGACATGCCGCCGGGGCGGATCACCGGGGGCGAGATCCTCTTCCAGGGGCGGGACCTGCTGAGGCTGAAGGAAGAGGAGCGGCGCAAGGTCCGCGGTGCCGAGATGGCGATGATCTTCCAGGACGCCCTGTCGTCGCTGAACCCCGTGCTGACCGTCGGGGACCAGCTCGGCGAGATGTTCGTCGTGCACCGGGGCATGTCGCGGAAGGACGCGCGCGCCAAGGCCGTCGAGCTGATGGACCGCGTGCGCATCCCGGCCGCCAAGGAGCGCGTCCGGCAGTACCCGCACCAGTTCTCCGGCGGTATGCGCCAGCGCATCATGATCGCGATGGCCCTCGCCCTGGAACCGGCGCTGATCATCGCCGACGAGCCCACCACCGCCCTCGACGTCACCGTCCAGGCCCAGGTCATGGAACTCCTCGCCGAGCTGCGGCGCGAGTACCGGATGGGGCTCATCCTGATCACCCATGACCTCGGCGTGGTCGCCGACGTGGCCGACAAGATCGCGGTGATGTACGCGGGCCGGATCGTCGAGTCGGCGCCGGTCCACGACATCTACAAGGCCCCCGCCCACCCGTACACCCGGGGCCTGCTGGACTCCATCCCACGGCTGGACCAGAAGGGCCGGCAGCTCTACGCCATCAAGGGCCTGCCCCCCAACCTCATGGACATCCCGCCGGGCTGCGCCTTCCACCCCCGCTGCCCTCTGGCTCAGGACGTGTGCCGGACGGACGTACCGCCGCTGTACGAGGTCACCGACTCGGACGCGGACCGGGGCAGCGCCTGCCACTTCTGGAGGGAGTGCCTGCATGGCTAGTGCCCCGGCCACCGCGTCGGCCGAACCGATCCTGGAGGTGAGCGGGCTGTACAAGCACTACCCGCTCACCCAGGGCATCCTCTTCAAGAAGCAGGTCGGCTCGGTGAAGGCGGTCGACGGCGTCGACTTCACGCTCCGCCGCGGCGAAACCCTCGGTATCGTCGGTGAGTCCGGCTGCGGCAAGTCGACGGTCGCCAAGATGCTGGTCAACCTGGAGCGGCCGACGGCCGGTTCGATCAAGTACAAGGGCGAGGACATCACCAAGCTGTCCGGCCGCGCCCTGAAGGCCGTACGCCGCAACATCCAGATGGTCTTCCAGGACCCGTACACCTCCCTCAACCCCCGGATGACGGTGGGCGACATCATCGGGGAGCCGTACGACATCCATCCCGAGGTGGCCCCGAAGGGCGACCGGCGCCGCAGGGTGCGGGAGCTGCTGGACGTGGTCGGTCTGAACCCCGAGTACATCAACCGCTATCCGCACCAGTTCTCCGGCGGCCAGCGCCAGCGCATCGGCATCGCCCGGGGGCTGGCGCTGCGCCCGGAGGTCATCGTCGCCGACGAGCCGGTCTCCGCGCTGGACGTCTCGGTCCAGGCCCAGGTCATCAACCTGATGGACCGCCTGCAGAACGAGTTCGACCTCTCCTACGTCTTCATCGCCCACGACCTGTCCATCGTCCGGCACATCTCCGACCGGGTGGGGGTGATGTACCTCGGGCGGATCGTGGAGATCGGCAAGGACGCCGAGATCTACGACCACCCCACGCACCCCTACACCCAGGCGCTGCTCTCCGCGGTCCCCGTCCCCGACCCGGAGGCCCGTGAACACCGCGAGCGCATCATCCTCGCGGGCGACGTCCCGTCCCCGACGAACATCCCCTCCGGCTGCCGCTTCCGCACCCGCTGCTGGAAGGCACAGGAACGCTGCGCCCAGGAGGTGCCGGCGCTCGTGGTGCCGCCGCATCTGCGGGGGCGGGGCGGGCCCGAGGCGCACGACTCGGCGTGCCACTTCGCGGAGGCTGGGTCCGTCATGCGCTCCGCGCCGGGGCAGGTGGTTCCGACGGAGGCGGAGTCATAGCCGCACAAACGCACATGAACTGCGTTAACACGCAGGCAACTTGGCCGACCCGATTCCGATATACGGACGCGTCAGGCTGAACAGCGTACGGCCGTGCGGGTGCCGTAAACGGACCGGGGTGCGCCATGTCACCCCGGTCCGTTGCTGTCCGGGCGTGTCGTCCGTCGCTGTCTAGGCCGGCCCGAGCGACCGCTTCAGGAAGTCGAGCTGGAGCAGCAGCAGGTTCTCCGCGACCGTCTCCTGCGGGGTCATATGGGTCACCCCGGACAGGGGCAGCACCTCGTGCGGGCGGCCGGCGGCGAGCAGGGCCGAGGACAGGCGCAGGGAGTGGGCGACGACCACGTTGTCGTCCGCCAGCCCGTGCACGATCATCATCGGGCGGTGCGGCTCGGCCGGATCCACCAGGCCCGCGTCGTCGATCAGGGAGTTGCGCCGGTAGACCTCCGGCTGTTCGGCCGGGTGGCCGACGTAGCGCTCCTGGTAGTGGGTGTCGTACAGGCGCAGATCGGTGACCGGTGCGCCGACCACGGCCGCGTGGAAGACATCCGGGCGGCGCAGCACCGCGAGCCCCGCCAGATAGCCGCCGAAGGACCAGCCGCGGATGGCCACGCGGGTCAGGTCGAGCGGGAACCGCTCGGCGAGCGACTGCAGTGCGTCGACCTGGTCCTGCACCACGATCGCCGCGATGTCGTCCTTGACCGCCTTCTCCCACGCGGGCGAGCGCCCCGGCGTGCCGCGACCGTCCGCGACGATCACCGCGAAGCCCTGGTCGGCGAACCACTGCGAGGTGAGATGCGGATTGTGCGCGGCCACCACCCGCTGGCCGTGCGGACCACCGTAGGGATCCAGCAAAACCGGAAGAGGTTCATCCCCTTGGTGGTTCTGAGGCAAGAACACGGCGCACGGGATGCGACGTGCGCCCCCCTCGGTGAGGGTCATGCGCGGTGACATACCGGGATCTTCGGCATACGACCGGACCGTCGCCGCCGGCTTCCCGTCCCGCAGCACCTGAACCTGCGACCCGGGCCGGCCGGGCGTGTGGGACACCAGCACCGTCACGCCCCCGGCGCGCGCCGCCGAGTGCACGCCGGGCTCCTGCGACAGGCGCTCCACGCCGAGTTCGTTCACCCGATACACATGCACTTCACCGATCTCCGGCTCGGCCGCCGCCTCACCGGCCGACGCCGAGACCAGCACGTCGTCGTCGGAGACGTCCAGGACCGCACGGACATGCAACTGCGGTCCGGTCAGCGGGCGTTCGCCCACCGTGAGGACCCGCGCGCCGCCCTCGTCGGCGATGCGCACCAGGTGGCCGGAAGGGCTCCAGCAGGGCACGCCGGCGAAAAGTTCCAGCCATTGTGGATCTTCGTCTGCGTGCACCATCCGGGTCGCCCCCGTCGCCGGGTCCACGGCCAGGAACAGCTGGCTGCGCTGATCCCGCGCCTGGACGAGAATCAGTGGCGCACCCGCCGCTGACCAGTGCACTCGCGCCAGATACGGGTAGCGCGCCCGGTCCCAGGCGACCTCCGTACGCACCCCGTCCAGGCCGATCACGAACAGCCGTACGTCCGCGTTCGCGGTTCCCGCCGCCGGATACGCCACCCGCTGCGGCTGGCGCTCCGGACGGGCCGGATCGGAGATCCACCACCGCTGCACCGGCGTGTCGTCCGCGCGCGCCACGAGCAGCCGGTCCGACTCCGGGCCCCACCAGAAGCCCCGATGGCGCCCCATCTCCTCGGCGGCGATGAACTCGGCCAGCCCGTAGGTGACCCCGTCCGACTCCGGCTCGGCGAGCGCACGGTCACCCTCGCCCTCGGCGCCCACCACCCGCAGGGCGCCCCTCGTGACGTACGCGATGTGCCGTCCGTCGGGGGAGGGGCGCGGGTCGATCACCGGTCCCGGGACCGGGAGTTCGCGTGCCGTGCCGGCCCGCAGCTCCGCCGTGAAAAGCCGCCCTGACAAGGCAAAAGACGCCAACTCGACGGCCGTGTCGGTGGCATACGCGACGATGCCGGCACCGCCCTCACGGCTGCGCTCGCGCCGCGCGCGCTCCTCGGGCGAGAGGGCTTCGGAGGTGCCGCCCAGGAGGGCGCGCGGGTCGGCCGCCACGCGCTCCCCGCGGTCCACCGTGTCGAGGACCCACAGCGAACTCGCCGGGTCCGTACCGGAGGTGGAGCGCAGGAACGCGACACGGC
Organism: Streptomyces curacoi; assembly: GCF_001513975.1. Lineage (GTDB taxonomy): Bacteria > Actinomycetota > Actinomycetes > Streptomycetales > Streptomycetaceae > Streptomyces > Streptomyces curacoi. Next base: position 4,292 of record NZ_KQ947988.1, on the reverse strand, counting down.
TGCCGTCGGGCGCCACCGTGAACGCGCGCGGCGCGCCGAGCGTGAACCTCTGGGTGCGGGCGTGCCGTCGGGGGAAGGAGACAGGCTCGGTCGTCATGCCCCGACCATATTGGCCAGTGCGCCCCCTTGTGCGGCTGTGCGCCGATCGATGCGCACGTACGGATAGTTATGATCACAACCGCATAGTGGGTATGAACCTGCTGGCTGCTGCATGGATTTATCTGCCCCCATAGTCCGACCCCCGCGCCTGGGATTCTTGGAGGTGAGCCGCCGTGGCACTCTCGATTTCGGCGGTGGTGCTGCTGGCGATCATCGTCTTCCTGCTGATCAAGAAATCAGGCCTGAAGGCCGGGCATGCGGTCGTCTGCATGCTGCTCGGCTTCTATCTGGCCTCCTCGACCGTCGCTCCCACCATCAGTGAGCTGACGACGAACATCGCGGGCATGATCGGCAGCATCAAGTTCTGAGCTCCCCGGCCGCCTCGTAGGGTGGGGTCCATGACGGACCTTTCCGCCCGGCGTCTGCTGCTGGTGCACGCGCACCCGGACGACGAGTCGATCAACAACGGCGCGACCATGGCCAAGTACGCGGCCGAGGGTGCCCACGTGACCCTGGTCACCTGCACCCTCGGCGAGCACGGCGAGGTCATTCCCCCCGCGCTGCGCCACCTGACCGGCACCGAGCTCGGCGAACACCGCCTCGGCGAGCTCACCGCCGCGATGCGCGAGCTCGGCGTCGAGGACTTCCGTCTCCTCGGCGGCAAGGGCCGCTACGAGGACTCGGGGATGATGGGCATCGCCGACAACGACGACCCGGCCTGTCTGTGGCAGGCGGACGTCGACACGGCGGCCCGGGACCTCGTCGAGGTGATCCTCGAAGTGCGCCCCCAGGTCCTCGTCACCTACGACCCCGACGGCGGCTACGGCCACCCCGACCACATCCAGGCCCACCGCATCGCCATGCGCGCGGCCGAGCTGGCCGCCGACGCCGGGTGGGAGATCCCCAAGATCTACTGGAACCGTGTCCCGCGCACGGTCGCCGAGGAGGCCTTCGCCCGGCTTCGGGCGGATCTGCCCGGGCTGCCGTTCGGCAAGGCCGCCACCGTCGCCGACGTACCCGGTGTCGTCGACGACGAGCGGATCACCACCGTGATCGACGGCACCGCGTACGCCGCCGCCAAAGCCGCCGCGATGCGGGCGCACGCCACGCAGATCGACGTGGCCGAGCTGTACTTCGCGCTCTCCAACGAACTCGCACAGCCCCTCTTCACCACCGAGTACTACGAGTTGGTGCGCGGGGAGCGGGCTGCGCGGGAGGAGTCCGACCTGTTCGCCGGTGTCGCCGGTGCCGTCACCGTGAAGGAGGCGTCATGAGCTCGATGCCCGCCCAGCCGCTGAAGCGGCCGTCCGGCCCGCGGGTCCTCGCCTACCTCGGGCTCTTCGTGCTCGGCGCCGTGGTCGGGGTGGCCGGGGCGCTGGTGCAGCCCGCGTGGTTCCCGGGCGGCCTGCTGCTCGCGCTCGCCGGCGAGGCCGGGCTCTGCCTGGGCGCCGCCCGGGCGACGGGCAGCCGCGCCGGGGCCGTGGCGCCCGCCGGTGGCTGGATGGTCACCGTCATCCTGCTCACCGCCAGCCGTCCGGAAGGCGACTTCGTCTTCGGCACGGGCGCCGCCTCCTACCTCTTCCTGCTCGGCGGCATGGCCGTGGCTGTGATCTGTGCCACCCTCACGCCGCTGCGGCAACCCGGTGGCGACGGCGTCCGACTTGGCAAGTGACGTACCACTTCTCCACCAGGCGCTCGTGCGAGTCCCGTGTGGGTTTCCCATGCGGTCATGGGATACGGGCCAGAAGTGGCCAGTATGGTGGTGCGCGCCGCCGAGCCGCCCGAAGCAATGAGGTCGAACGGGCGGCGGAGCCAACCGGGAGAACCTGCCTTGAGTCGTGAAACTGACACTCCGTCCTCCGGGCCCAACGGGAGCGGCGGAGCCGCCTACCCCTCGGGCACGCCGCCGTACGGGACCCCCATGGCTTCCGACAGCGGTGCGGGCGCGGGCCGTTCGGCCACGCAACCGGAGGAACGCAAGACCGAGACCACGCTGACGACCCGGATCCGGATCAACATCCCAGGATCGCGGCCCATTCCGCCGGTCGTCGTGCGCAAGCCCGTCACGGACGCCGAGGGCGCCGGCGACAGCGTGGACACCGAGCCGCCGACGCCCTCCGCCGCCACGTCCACCTCCACGGGCACCGTCGCGTCCCCGGCCGAACCCACGGGCCGGGCGGAGGAGAAGACGAGCGACTGGTTCGCGCCGCGCAAGTCCGCGCCGACCAAGGGCGGTCAGGGCGGCACGCCCGCCAACGGGACAGGTCTGCCAGGCGGTTCGGGCCCCGGTGCGGGCGGCTCGGGGGGCGCGGGCACGGGTGCCGGTGCGCCCGGTGGTGCGCGTCCGGGTGCTGGTGCCGGTGCAGGTGCCGGTGCAGGGCGGCCCGGCGGTGTCGTCGGTTCGATGAGCGTGCCCGGCGGCTCCCGTCCCGGTGGCCCGAACGGCGCGGGGCTCCCCGGCGCGACCGGCGGCCCGGTGGCTCCCGGGCACGGCGGCGGCACCGGTTCCTTCGACGTGACCGAGGCGCTGGCGGCCGGCCCGCTGGGCGGCGGCAACGGCTCCCGCCCCGGCGGCGAGGGACGCCGTGACGACCTGCCGTACTTCTCGGAGAACGGGAGCGGCGGCCAGCACGGCCAGCACGGTCAGAACGGCTACGGCCCCCAGGGCGGCCCCGACGGCTTCGACCCCTCCGCCGACTTCAACGGCCCGAGCGACTTCGGCGGCCATGGCGGCCGTGGCGGCCAGGGCGGCCCGCAGGGTCCCACGGGCCCGACGACCGGCCCGGTCACCGGCGACGGCCCGGCGGTGCCGCCGGTCGCCGGCGGCGGACTCGGGCCGGGTGGTCCGGGCGGTCCGGGGCGCCCCGGTGGACCGGGCGCTCCTGGGAGCGGCCCGGGCAGGCCCGCCGACCGCGGTGGCCCCGCCGGTCTGGGCGGTCCCGGCGGTCCCGGCGGCCCCGGTGGCCCCGCCACCGCCCTGCACACCACGGGCCACGGCCCCGGCGGCGGTCTGAGCGACGACACCGCGATCCTCACCCCGCAGAAGCCGGCCCCCGAGCCCGGCGGCCCGCACTACGGCGGCGTCGCCGACAACGTCTCCGGCCACACCGTCACCAGCGGCATCCCCGTCATCCCCCCGGGCACCCACTCCGGCCCCTTCGGCCCGGGCAGCACCGACGCACCCGGGCCGCACACGCCCCCTAAGCTGCCCGAACCGGCCGCGCCGAGCGCTCCGGCCGCCCGCGCGCCCAAGAAGAAGGGCCGCAACAAGCTGGCGCTGATCGGCGGCGGCGTGATCGTCCTCGCCGGTGGCGTCTACGGCGCAGGCCTGCTGATGAACCACTCCGACGTGCCCAAGGGCACCACCGTGCTCGGCGTCGACATCGGCGGCGGCACCCGCGACGAGGCGGTGAAGAAGCTCAACGACGCCTTCGACGAGCGGGTCGGCAAGCCGCTGAAGCTGTCGGTGGGCGGCAAGACCGTGACGCTGGAGCCGGACAAGGCCGGGCTGCAGTTCGACATGCAGCAGACCGTCAGCACGGCCGCCACCAGCGACTACAACCCGGTCTCGGTCATCGGCTCGCTCTTCGGCAACCAGCGGGTCGTCGACCCGGTCATGCCCACCGACGAGGAGAAGCTGCACGCCGCCCTGGAGGACGCCTCCGGCGGCTCCGGCTCGGTCACCGACGGCACGATCAGGTTCGAGTCCGGCAAGGCCGTCGCCGTCTACGGCAAGCCGGGCAAGGGCATCGACGTCGCCAAGTCCACCGCGGCGGTCGAGGAGGCCTACCGCACCCAGGTCGAGACCGGTGCGAGCGACCCGGTGACCGTCCCGACGACCACCCAGCAGCCGACGGTCTCGAACGCCGAGGTCGACCGGTTCATGAAGGAGTTCGCCGAGCCGGCGATGTCGGCGCCCGTGACGGTTCAGGCGAAGGGGGCGAGCCCACTCCTCATGAGCCCGGAGAAGTCCCTGTGGAAGTTCCTCCGGGTCAAGGCCGTGGGCGGCAAGCTCGTCGAGGCTCCCGACCTGAACGCGCTGAAGCAGCTGTACGGCGGCGCCTTCGACGGGGTGCTGATCACCCGGGGCAACGGCAAGAAGACGGCGGTCACGCCCCAGGACGTGTACGGCGCCCTTGCCGAGGCGCTGAAGAGCAAGACCAACCGCGTGGCGGTCATCGACACGAACCCCA
>NZ_KQ947987.1:749235-770615 GCF_001513975.1 Streptomyces curacoi | reverse complement strand
ACAGCCAAATCCCCCAACAACACCCGCCACGACACCCCATCCACCACCAAATGATGCAAAACCACCAACAACCGACCGGTGGTGGGGAACCAGACCATGCGTGCCATCACGCCCGCGGCCGGGTCGAGTTCCGCGGCGGCGGCCCGGGCCTCCTCGGCCAGCCGTCGCCGCCAGTCCTCCCCGGCCGTGTCCCCCGCCCACCCGGCACGCCGGATCAGGCCGTCCGTGCGCAGGGGCTCGCCGGCCACCAGACCGGGCTCGGGTTCCCGGACCAGGCGGGACCGCAGGACGGCATGGTGCTCCAGCACCGCGGTCACGGTCGCGGTCAGTCCTGTCTCGTCGATGTCGGGCGGCAGGGTCAGCACCATGCTCTGCGCGAAGGCGGCGCAGTCCCCGCCCAGTCCGAGGACGTACCGCGCGATCGGCGACAGCGGCATCCACCCGGCGGCGCCACCGTCGAGCTCGGCCAGCTCCGCGCCACGGTCGCCGGCGGTGTCCGCGGCCGCGGCGAGGCGGGCGACGGTCCGGTGCTCGAACACCTGCCGAGGGTCGATACCAATGCCGGCCGCGCGAGCCCGTACCGCCACCTGGATGGAACGGATGCTCTCTCCGCCGGCGGCGAAGAAGTCGTCGTCCACGCCGACCCGGTCCAGCCCCAGCACCTCGGCGTAGATCGTGGCCAGGATCTCCTCGACCGCCGACTCCGGGGCGCGGTACGTCCCCGACGCCGTGTCGGACGCGGGCAGGGCCGCACGGTCCAGTTCGCCGGCGTCGGTCACCGGCAGCCGGTCCAGGACGACGAACGCGGCGGGCACCATGGGCTCCGGCAGCCGACCGGCCACGAACGCTCGCAGTTCCGCGGCGGAGAGGCCCGCCGTCAGGTCGACATCGGCGTCGCCGGTCGCCTGGGAGGCGGCGACCACGTATCCCACGAGCCGGGGTTCGCCCCGGACGTCCTCCCGCAGCAGGACGACGGCCCGTGCGACGCCCGGACAGGCCAGCAACGCCGCTTCGACCTCGGCCGGTTCGACGACGAGGCCGTCCACCCGCACGCGGGTGGCCGTCGTGCCGACGAACTCCAGCGCGCCGTCCGGGGTGCGGCGCGCCAGGTCTCCCGTGCGGTACATCCGCGCCCCGGGCGGCCCGAACGGGTCCGGCACGAACCGCTCGGCGGTCAGCCCGGCGTGTCCCCGGTAGCCGCGCGCCACCCCGGCACCGGCGACGTACACCTCGCCCACCGAGCCCGTTGGCATCGGGGTCAGTCCGGGGCCGAGGAGGTGCACATGCGCGAGCGGCGTGTCCGTGGCCGTCTCGGCGCTTCCGTGCAGGCCGGACAGCGTGAGGCCGGAGGGCAGGTGTGCGGTCCACTCGGCGATCCGTGCGGGGTCGGGGCGTGCGCCGGTGAGGAGCACGGTGCGCGGCCTGGCGCCCGGGCGGGCTGGTTCTGCCGCGCCGCGCGCGTGCGGCGTCAGCGCGCCGAGCGTGGCCGGTTGGAGGGTGAGCACGGTGACGGCGTCGTCGGTGACCAGTCCCCACAGTGCTTCGGGAGAGCGTCGTACCTCTTCCGGTACGACGACCGTGCGCCCGCCGTGCAGCAGAGCGCCCCACAGCTCCCACGCCGCGACGTCGGTCGCGGGTGAGTGGCTCCAGGCCCAGACGTCGTCCGGACCGGGGCCGCGGCCCTCGCCGTGGCCGGTGATCGACGCCACCAGGTTGCGATGGGTCAGGGCGACGCCGTGCGGATGCCCGTCGGGGCCGGACACGGGCAACAGCAGGGCCAGGCCCTCGGGGTGCGCGAGGTCGACGCCCGGCAGCCGCGCGCCCGTGTCCTCGTCCGGCGGGAGGAAAAGCCGCGGGATGCCGGCGGCGGGCAGCCGGCGCGCGCACGCCTCGTCGGTGAGCACCAGCCGCGGGGCCGCGTCGGCCAGGACGAGCGCGATCCGGTCGGCGGGGTGGGCGGGGTCGACCGGGAGGCAGGTGCCGCCGGCCTTGAGCACGGCCAGGGCTGCCACGGCCCACTCCGGGGAGCGCGGCAGGGCGATCGCCACGACGCTCTCCGGGACGACGCCCCAGTCTGCGAGGTGGCGGGCCAGGCGGTCGGCACGGGCGTTCAGCTCGCGGTAGGTCAGCTCCGCCGGGCCGTTGGTCACCGCGACGGCATCCGGCGTTTCAGCCACGCGGCGGGCGAACTCCCCGGTCAAAGTGGCCCGCGGCGCGGGTGGGAGGGCGGTGACCGGCGTGCCGGTGCGCTCGGCGGGGGTGCGGACATCGACGGCGCCCACGGGCACGGCCGGGTCGGCCACGACCTGGCGCAGCACCCGGACGTACCGGTCCGCGAGCTGCTCGACGGTGGACCGGTCGAACAGGTCGGTCGCGTATTCGATCCCGCCGCGCAGTCCCCGTCCCCGGTCGTCCGGCCCCACGTTGAACAGCAGGTCGAACTTCGATGTGCCGGTGGACGCGAAGGTCCACTCCGCGCGCACCCCGGCCAGGTCGAACCCGGGCAGCACGTCCTGCCAGGCGAACATCACCTGGAACAGGGGGTGGTGGCCGAGCGAGCGCTCCGGGTTGAGTTGCTCGACCAGCCGGTCGAACGGCGCGTCCTGGTTGTCGTAGGCGTCCAGCGCCTTCGCTCCGACCTGCGCCAGCACACGCTCGAATGGCTGGTGGGCGGAGAGCCGCACCCGCAGCACCCAGGTGTTGACGAAGAACCCGACCAGGTCCGCGAGGGCCTCGTCCGTGCGGCCGGCGATGGGCGAGCCGAGGGCGAGGTCGTCCCCGCAGCCCAGCTGGTGGAGCAGCACCGCGAGCGCCGTCTGCAGCACGATCGACGGCGTCACGCCCCGGTCTGCGGCCAACTGCCTCACCGAGGCGAGAAGTTCTGGTTCGACGCCGAAGTCGACGAGGCCGCCGCGGTGGCCGGCCACCGCCGGGCGCGGCCGGTCGGTCGGCAGCCGCATGGGTTGGGGCAGGCCCGCCAATTCTTTGCGCCAGTACGTCAGCTGGCGGTCCAGCAGGCCGTCCGTGCCGGGCCCGTCCGACAGCAACTGCCGCTGCCAGAGCGTGTAGTCGGCGTACTGCACGGGCAGATCGGGCCAGTCGGGGGCGGCACCGCGCAGCCGGGCGGCGTACGCCGTGGACAGGTCTCGTCCCAGCGGCAGGACGGATTCGCCGTCCGCGGCAATGTGGTGGAGCACCAGGACCAGTACGTGCTCCCGCGCGGAGAGGCGGAGCAGATCGGCGCGGACCGGCAGGTCGCGGGTGAGGTCGAACAGCCGGGCCGCCGACTCGGTCACCGCGGCGTCGAGCGTCTCCGGCCGGGCCGGCAGTACGGGTAGGTCGATCACCGCCTCGGCCACGGGGATCACGCGCTGGTGGGGCACACCGCGCTCGTCCTCGGCGATCACCGTGCGCAGTGCTTCGTGCCGGGTGACCACATCCCTCAGCGCGGCCGTGAGGGCGGCCGGGTCGAGCGGGCCGCTCAGCCGGAACACGGCGGGGATGTGGTAGACGGCCGACGGTTCCTCGAACCGGTGCAGGAACCACAGCCGTTGCTGTGCGTACGACAGCGGCACGCGGTCCGGACGCGGCGCGGGCCGCAGGGGCGGGCGGGCCGGCGCCTCGGCGTCCAGCCATCCGGCGAGTTCGGCAACCGTGGGCCCGGCGAAGACCACGCCGATGGAGATCTCGGCTCCCAGCTCGGCCCGGATGCGGTTCACCAGCCGGGTGACGAGCAGCGAATGGCCGCCGAGCAGGAAGAAGTTGTCGTCGACGCCGACCCGTGCCACGCCCGTAAGCTCGGAGAACAGCCGGGCGAGGGTCTGCTCGCGCGGGGTGCGGGGCGCCCGGTAACGCTCGTGGGCGAGCTCCGGGTCGGGCAGCGCGGCGCGGTCCAGTTTGCCGTTCCGGTTGACCGGCAGGCGGTCGAGCACGACGAAGGCCGCGGGCACCATGAACTCCGGCAGCCGGTCGGCCAGGAACCGGCGCAGATCGTCCACGGCCGGCGGCTCGGCCGCGACGGCGTACGCCACCAGTTGCATCCCGCCGCCCGCGCCCGGATCGTCGCGGGTGACGACGACGGCCTGGGAGACCTCGGGATGGGTTGCGAGGGTGGCCTCGATCTCGCCGGGCTCGATCCGGAAGCCGCGGATCTTGACCTGGTCGTCGGCGCGTCCGACGAACACCAGCTCCGCTTCGGCCGTCCACACCACGACGTCCCCGGTGCGGTACATCCGCTCGCCCGTCCCGCCGTACGGGCAGGCGACGAACCGCTCAGCGGTGAGCGCGCTCCGGCCCAGGTATCCGCGGGCCAGGCCGGATCCCGCCAGGTACAGCTCACCGGGGCAGCCGGGGGGCACCGGCCGCAGCGCGTCGTCCAGCACATAGGCGCGCGTGTTGTCCATCGGACGACCGATCGGGACGTCGTCGCCGGTGTCGCCGTCGGTGCCCACCGGGTGGCAGGTGGCGTAGACGGTCGTCTCGGTGGGGCCGTAGACGTGGACGAACGTCGTCGCCGGGCAGGCGCGCACCGCCTTGCGGACGGCGTCGGGACTCACCCGCTCGCCACCCGTCCACACCTGGTTCAACCCGGTGAAGCAGCAGGGGTCCTGCTCCACCAGGAGATTGAACAGGGCGGTCGTCAGGAACACCGCCGACAGGCCTTCACCGGCCACCAGGTCCGCGAGGGCCACACTGTCGAGGTCCCCGGGCGGTGCCACGACGACCCGTCCGCCGTGCGCCAACGGCACCCAGAGCTCGTACGTCGACGCGTCGAAGACATGCGGCGACCGCAGCAGCACCCGCTCCTGGCCGGACTCCCACCGCTGGTCCAGCACCAGGTCGACGACGCTTCGGTGGGTGACGCCGATGCCCTTGGGCACGCCGGTCGATCCGGACGTGTACATCACGTAGGCGAGCCGGTCGACCGGACCCTCCTCGCTGATCGTCCCGTCCGGCAGGGGGCCCAGGCGGTCCAGGACGACGGACGGGCAGACACCGTCGTCGACGACGCCGGCGTGCGCGGTGGTGGTGAGGGTCAGCACGGGTCGCGCGTCGCGGACCATACGGGCCACCCGCTCGGGCGGGTAGTCGGGATCGATCGGCAGATAGGCGCCGCCCGCCTTGAGGACCGCCAGCAGCGCGACCACCAGATCCGACGACCTGGGCAGCACCACCGCCACCAGCGAGTCCGGGGTGACGCCGCGCCGTTTCAGCTCGGCACCGAGTCGGTCCGAACGTTCCTGGAGTTCCCGATGGCTGAGCGAGGTGTCGCCGTCGACCACGGCGACCGCGTCGGGCGTGGCGCGGGCCTGCCGCCGCACCAGGTCCGGGACGGTGCGCTCGGGGGTCGGCGCGACCGTGTCGTTGACCTCGGTGACCAGCAGGTGGCGATGGTCCGCCCGGATCATGTCGAGCCGGCCGACGGGCACGTCGGGCCGCTCCACCACGGCACGGACGAACTGGACCAGTTCCTCGGCGAGCAGCCGCAGTTCGGCGGCGCCGTAGAGGGACGGCGGGGCGTCCAGTCGGATGTTGAGGTCTCCGCCGTCGCGGCCGTCGTGGTAGGTGGAGACTGTCAGCTCGTCGACGGTGCCCCATGCCCCGCTGTACAGGTGTGCCCGGCTGCCCGCGAAGTCGAGTGCGGTGACGTACGGGATCACGTTGACCAGGACTCCGAACGGGCTGCGGGTGGTCCCGACCGCGCCCGTGCCCCGCTGAATGTCACTCAGATGGTGCCGTGCGTGGGCGAACACCACCCGGCGCTCCGCCGCCACGGCCGCGCCGATCTCCCCGAAGGTCGCCGCGAGGGGGACCCGGACCCGGATGGGCACCACGTTCATGGTCAGTCCGGGGGCCCGCTGCACAGCCTCGTCCCGGTTCTTCGTACTGAGCGAGAACACCAGTTCGCCCAGTCCGCACCGCCGGCCGAGGTAGGCGGCCGTGGCCGCCGCGAGAAACGCCGGCATGCGCAGGCCCAGGTCTTCGGCCGCCTTCTCCCACTGCGAGGCCTCGCTGCCGGGGACAGTCACGACGCGGCTCACCACGCCGATGGCCTCGCTCAGGCCGGCCCAACGGTCCGCCGGCCCGGTCCGCTCCGCCAGGCCGGGGCTCAGCAGCCGCGAGGCGGTGGCGCCGAGACGTGGCAGTCGGGCCGGTGCGGTGCCCTCCGCCAAGTAGTCCTGCCAGAACCGCGCGTCGTCGGCGTACTGCTGCGACGTGCGGTAGCGCCGGTCGGCGTCCACGATCGCCTCGGCACCGTCGAACCGCGCCTCGGGCACCGGCCGTCCGCTGACGAGCGCGGTGTAGATCTCCGCCGTGCGCCCGGACAGCAGGGACATCACGCCGTAGCCGTCGGCCACCACATGGTGGAACACCTGGACCAGGAAGTGGCGGGCGGGGGCGAGGCGGATCACGCCGACGCGGTAGAGGACATCGCGGGACAGGTCGAAGGGGCGGCCGATCAGGTCGGCCAAGAACGCGTAGGCGGACGCTTCGGGATCCGGTCGGGTGCTGACGTCGTGCAGGAAGGGGCGCAGCCGACCGGGCTCGCCGATCACCTGCCCAAGCGCGTCCTGCTGCTCCACGAAATTGACGAGCGTGGCATCGGCCTCGTGGAACACCCGCCGAATCGCGGCTTCCAGCACGCCCGGATCGAGATCACCGGAGATTTCCCAGAGCATCGACGCATTGTTGGAAAACTCCGGAGCCATTTTCTGGGCAAGCCACAGTCCTTGCTGAGCCGACGACACGCCAAACGAACGCAAGGTTCTTCCCCCTCGTTCACTTCAATTTCCGGATGGGCGCGGAAACGCGCATTTCTCACTCTCAGCCGCGCGCACCCGGTGGTCAATAACGGAACAGCGGAGTACGACTCCGCCGGACGTTTCCTGTCCTGCCGGCAGGACAATTCACAGACCGACGTGGATCCCGATCTGGCAGGGCACCGAGGCCGGCCACATCCCGAACGGTGCCGCCTGACCTGAACCCCCCGCCCGGCCCTCCAGTGCGGCGCGGACGGTCTCCGCGTCCTGCGGGCCGAGAATGATCTCGAACTGGGCTCCCTGTCCGGACGGATCGCCGTCGGAGCCCAGTTCGATGTGGAACGAGACCTCACGGTCGGCGCCCAGACTTATCGTCAGTGACCCGTCGACCACACCGGGAACCGCCGTGGGGCGGGTGTCGCCATACCTCATCGCGTGCTTCCTCTCGCGAGCAGGGGACTGCCGTGCCGGAGTCCGTGCTGTTCCATGGCGGTCACCAGCCGGGGGACGGCGTCCCGCCAGTCCGCCACCACGCCGACGTCGACCGCCTCGAACAGCGGAGCCGTGGAATCGCTGTTGATCCCCAGGACCAGACCGGCTCCGCGCGCTCCGGCCATGTTGGCGAACTTGCCGCTGGTCCCGATCGCGACGTACAACCGCGGTGCCACGCTGCGGCCGGTCACTCCGATCTGGCGGGCCCGGGGCTGCCATCCCTGGTCGGTGACCTTGCGGGTCGCCGCGAGCTCGGCGCCCAGTGCGTGGCGCAGGGGGTCCAGCAGTGGATAGTCCTCGGGTGGCACGGCCGCTCCCAGGCATACCACCGCCGGAGCGACCTCCAGGGCCTCGAGGTCGTCGTCGAACTCGCGGACGGCGCCGCGCGCCGCCCCGCGGCGGACCACGAGCAGGTCCGGTGCCCGCCTGGCGACGGCGGCACGCGGCGCGAGCAGCCGCAGCGTGCCCCCGCGGACCGTTGCGAACCGGGTGGTGGACCGGCAGGTCACCGCGGCGACGAGGCCGCCGCTGAAGGCCGGTTTCCAGCAGACCAGTTCGCCCTGCGGGTTCGTCACCACGTCGACGGCGTCACCCACCAGCCCGGCCCCGAGCCGAGCGGCGACACGTCCGGCGATCTCACGTCCCCACATGGTCGAAGGGGCCAGGACCGCCCAGGGATGGCGGGCGGAACACCACGCGGCGAGCCCCTCGGCGATGTCCTGCTCGGCATCCGAACCGGAGATCGTGGCAACCACGTCGGCGCCCCACGACCCCGCGAGCGTCGGGGACAGCGGGGCCGGCCCGAGGGAGGTGACGATTCTGCCGGTGGCCGCCGCCAGCAGTGCGGCGCGCCCCAGCAGCTCCCGGGTGAGCCGGTCACGGCCGGGTTCGGCCAGCACGACGATGTCGCCGGCGGAGGGGTCCCCGGACGGCTGGGGCACCGGGAGCAGCGGCGGCTCGGGGTCGGTGTCGAAGGCGCCGAGTTCGGCCAGCTTCACAACCGCCCGCTCCACCTGGGCATCCACATCGCCGTCGAACCGAAGCCGCAGGCGGGTGCTGTCGAGCCGGCGGCTGGCGCCCACCACCGTCATGCTCGCCGCGTCACCCCACGGCCCCGGCCCCAGCTCGGTCGCGTTCAGGCGGCTGATGCGGCCGGCGCGCACGTCGGCGCGTTCGGCGGGGGCGGCCTTGGCCGGGTGGATCAGCCGCTCGGCGCAGGTGAGCAGCGCGGGCAAGGGCAGTTCGGTCCGCAGCCAGCCGTCGTCGTGTTCGCAGCGCACCACGAGCATGGTGTCCTTCAGGGTCAGCTCGCGCACCCCGGCCGCCATGGGCAGGTCGAGCAGCTCGGCGATCTGCGCGGGCGTCTGGCCCGTCTCCGCGTCGACCGAGTTGCGTCCGCACAGCACGAGGTCGAACGGGCCCAGTCGGACCAGTGCCGCCGCGAGGGCGCGCGCGGTGGCCAGGGTGTCACTGCCGGCGAAGGCCTCGTCGCTGATCAGCACGCCGTGCACGGCGCCGCAGGCGACGGCCTCACGCAGGCAGTCCTCGGCGGCCGGCGGCCCCAGAGTGAGGACGACGCACTCGCCGCCGGACTCGCGGGCGAGGTGCACCCCCTGGGCGACGGCACGCCGGCAGTAGGGGTTCATTTCCAGCTGGTGCCCGGTCCGCTCCAGCCTGCGGTCGCCGCCCAGCCGCAGGCTCTCGAAGTTCGGCACCTGCTTGACGAGAACCGCGATCCTCAACGGACGTACCACAGTCACTCCCCCATTCGTCTTCTGCGGGAACGCCCGGGAGCCCGCCGCCTCGTGAGCAACGGGCTCCCGGTTCCGGTCAGGCCGATATGAGTTCGGTCGCCGGCCTGCCGGAGGTCAGCAGCGCGGAGTCGAGGACGTCCCACAGAGCGACGAGCGAGTCGAGGAACGCGTCGACTCCTTCGAGGACGAGGGCCTCGTTCTGCTCGTTCAGCACGGAGCCGACCGCTGCGACCGCGTTCTTCTCGTGCTGCTGCTCGGCACCGATCTCGCCCCAGTGCTCGAGCAGGTAGTGCATTTCCGCGTCCTCCAGTTCGGCGCCGTAGTGGCCGGCGTCGACGAGCGCGGTCTTCTCACCCGGGATCAGATGACGGTTGGAGATCATCTCCAGGGCCAGCGCGGTGCCGAGGTTGCGCAGCGTGGAGTCCCGGTCGACCTGCTGACGGCCGTCGAACACGGCCCGGGCCCGGCGGGTCTGGGCGAGCAGCCCGGTCTTCGGGTCGTAGCCGGGCAGGTTCCGCAGGAGCCGGTCGGAGAACTCCTTGAGCCCCTGCTCGACCAGCTCCTGGTCGTAGAGGTCGCCGAAGACAGTGTGCCCGGCGGCCCGGTTGACGATGTAGCCGGCCATCGTGGCGAGTTCGGGAGCGTGGTTCTCCTCGCTCTCGATGATCTCCTGGAGCAGGTCGCTCTCCTTGGAGAGCTTGTGCATCGCCAGCGCCTGGGGGAACTTGCCGCCCGGGCGGGTGGCGTCGCAGAAGTTGCGGATCTGGTGGAAGAGCGCCCCCACCACCGTGCTCTCCGGTCGGACTTCGGCCCAGTGCTCGAAGATCGGGTGCTGGTAGCAGCGGTGACCGCGGATGCGGTCGACGAGGTCGTCGATGGTGACGGGCATGGCGTAGCACTCCTCTTGGCGAAAGGTGGTCGGGTTCCTGATCGGCACCGCGCGGGAGAGTCCGGGCAGTCGATTCCGCAGCGACCTGCCCCTCAAGGCTTCACCGGTCCGGGTCACCCGAGGAAAGTCGAGGGCTAATGGCCCGACGTGGCTGGCCCGGCGAAATCGGAGACTGATTGTCGCGTCATGAAAGAAGGCGGCTCGACGAGCCTAGCGGATTTTGCGGGTAATGGACCCTCAGCAGTGTCTCTGCCGCTGGGTCGTCCCGTCGACAGGACAGAGAAATGCCGGTCCCGGCCCCCCGTCCAGGACTCAGGGGCGCCATTCTCGGGCGCCCGTCGGAAAATGAGGCGGTAGCATCGCCGACATGACATCCCAGCTTTCCCAGGACGCAGTTCGCGATCTCTCGAATCCGCATCCCGAGGAGGAATTGGCCGGCACGTGGAACACGCGCCCTCCGACTTGGACGGGCATGAAGGTATTGGTCGTCGAGGAGCAGGAGGTGATCCGTCGCGGGCTGCTCGCCCTCCTGTCGACGATCCCGGAGGTGTCCGCCACCACCGTCGCACACATACCCGCCCGGGACGACCGGATGTCCACGGACTTCGACGTCGCGCTGATCTCCACCTCGGCGCTGATGAGCGCGGAACGTGCCGGACGTGCCGTGGAACACCTGCGGCCGGTGATCGTGATAGTCCCCGCGGCCGAACCGCACTTGTTCGAGACAGCGACGCGCCGGCCGGCCGACGGCTATGTCATGCAGGCCGAACTCACTTCTCGCTCACTGCGCACCGCGCTCGTACAGGTGCGGGAGGGCCAACTGGCCGTTCCCGACACCGTGGCCGCGTATCTGCTCAGCCGCTCCCGCGGCACCAGTTCCGTACTGCTGCCTCAGCTCTACCACCTGAGCTCACGCGGTGCCGAGGTGCTGGCACTGCTGGTCGCCGGGGCGAGCAACAAGGAGATCGCCGGCCGGTTGGGCATCTCCATCCACGGGGTGAAGCGCCATGTCTCGGCGCTGCTCAGCCAGTTCCACTCACCCAACCGGGTCCATCTCGTCTCCCTGGTACTGCAGTCCGGCGTGCTCTCCGCGGGAGACCTCCCCGGTACGTTTCCGGCCACGGCCACGGCAGCGGCCGGGGCCACCACTACGGCACCCGCACGTCGGCCGTGACCGCCGCGAGGTCCTCGACCAGGGCACCGATGACCTGGTCCACCTGGTCCCGGATGAAGAAGTGATCCCCGGGGAAGCGTCTGACCCCCAGGAACCTGCCGGCGTGGCGAGCCCAGCTCCCCATCTCCCCGACCGGGGTCACGGTGTCGGCGACACCGCCCATGGCGCGGACCGGCACCTCCATCGGCGGCCCGTCGGGCTCGTACGCGTAGGTCCGGCACAGCCGGAAGTCGGCCCGCAGCACCGGCAGCGTGAAGGCCAGTACCTCAGGGTCCGCCAGCACCTCCGGCGGAACACCGCCGAGTCGGCCGAGCACGTCGACGAACCGGTCGTCCGGTGCGGCCGGGTCGGGCAGGCGCTCCTGCGGTGTGCCCTCCACCAGCCAGGAGGCCGACACATAGAGCACGGGCGGGGCCAGTCGGCGGCGCTCCACGGCGCGGATCAGCTGGTGGGCGAGGAGCGCGCCCATGCTGTGCCCGAACAGCACGTAGGGCGGCCGCAGTTCGGGGCCGAGCCCGGCGGCCAGCCGGTCCGCTGCCGTGACGCAGTCGGTGAACGCCGGCTCGGGATGCCACGCGTGCCGGCCCGGGAGCCGGACCGCCCGCAGCTCGATGCCGGGTGGCAGGCGGTCCGCCCACGCCCGGAACATCGTCGCGTCCCCGCCGGCGCACGGCAGGCAGTACAGCCGTACCGCGGCAGCCGGACGGGGAGCGTAGACGGAGAACCAGGGCGACGGCACCTCAGCCGCGCCCGCCGGCCCCGTCGATGGCCCGGGCCAGGCTGCCGAGCCTCGGGTCCTCATAAAGCGTGTCGGGCGACAGGACATCGGCGCCGAACCTCTTCTCGACGCGCTGCAGCAGTTTGATCGCGGTGAGCGACGTGCCCCCGGCCTCGAAGAAGTCGTCCCCGGACCGGATGTCCGGGCGTCCGAGCAGGTCGCGCCACATCTGCGCGAGTACCGACTCGGTGGGGGTCATCGTCTCCACGGCGCTCTGGTGGGTCGCTTCGCTCATCGGGTGAACTCTCCTGACGTCGCTGGCGATGAATGCGCGGTGAGCAGCGCGCGGCGATCGATCTTTCCGTTGGGCGTCAACGGGAAGCGCTCACACAGGTGGATCTGCGCCGGGACCATGTACCGCGGTAGCTTGGCCGCCAGGTGCTGACGGAAGCCGTCCGGCGAGGCGTCGGGCCCGGCCGGCACGACGAACGCCACCAGGGACTTGTCGCCCCGGTTGTCGCGTACGGCGACGCAGCTCTGCTGCACCAGCGGGTGGCGGTTCAGGTGGTGGGTGATCTCGCCGAGCTCGATGCGGAAACTGTTGATCTTGACCTGGTCGTCCCGTCGGCCTTCGAAGACCACGTCTCCGCCGGGCAGCAGCCGGCCCAGGTCGCCGGTCCGGTAGAGGCGCTCGGTCACTCCTGCGATGTCACGGTGGACGAAGGCCGCCTCCGTCAGATCGGGCCGGCCGAGGTAGCCGACCGCCAGGCCGTCGCCCGCCAGGCAGATCTCCCCTGTCTCGCCTGGCTCGCAGAGCCTGCGCGCATCGTCGGCGAGCAGATAGAGCCGGGTGTTCTGGATGGGTCGGCCGATCGGCAGCGGCGCGTCCTGGCGCGGGGGCTCGTCGACCGGGTAGTGGGTCGCGATGCAGGTGCACTCGGTGGGCCCGTAGAGGTTGACCACCCGGCCGCGGCCGTAGGTCCGCACCGCCTTCGCCATGTGCCGGTGCGAGTGGGCCTCGCCGCCGCTGGTGATGGTCGCCACCGTCTCCAGCGCCTCCGGGGCCTCGTCCACGACCGAGTTGAACAGGGCCGTGGTGAGCAGCAGGATGTTGACGCCGCCCTCCTTGATGACCCGGTCGAGGCGGGAGAGCTGGACGAACTCGGCGGGGTACATCACGGACGTCCCGCCGTTGAGCAGGGCGGCCCAGATCTCCCACGTGGCGATGTCGAAGGTCACCGGCGTCACCTGCAGCACACGGCTGTTCTCGTCCAGCGGCCCGTAGCTGGCGCCGTGCACCAGCCGCACGATGCCCCGGTGCAGGATGGGTACGCCCTTGGCGCGGCCGGTCGAGCCGGAGGTGAAGTTGATGCAGGCGACGCTGTCGGGGCCGGCCGGGCACTCGGGGTCGGCGTCGACCGGTACCAGCGTCCGTTCGGCGACCTCCCGCACCCGGCACCCGGCTCCGTCGAGCCGCTGTGCCAGCGCGCCGGGCCGGTCACTGAGCACCCGGTCGCAGCCGGCGTCCAAGAGCACGGCACGCAGGCGCTCGTCCGGCCACTCCGGGTCCACCGGCACATATGTTCCGCCGCACTTGAGCACCGCGACCAACGCGACGAGCATCTCGGGTGACCGGGCCACACACACCGCTACGGGCGTGCCCAGCCGCACACCGTCGTCGCGCAGTTCGCGCGCCAACCCGTTCGCGAGGCGGTTGAGTTCGCGATAGGTGAGCGTACGGCCCTCCTGCACGACGGCCACGGCGTCCGGGCGGCGGCCGACCCAGTGCACGAACCGCTCCACCACGCTGCTGTCGCGTGGATAGGGCGTCGTCGTCCGGTTGATCTCCCGGTGCACGGCCAGTGCCGCTTCGGAACAGGCCACCGCCGGGGCGCCAGGCGCTTCGGTCTTCATCGCACCTCGAAGGGCGTGCCGTTGACCGTGCGGTCGACGAAGCGGTTGTGCCCGAACTCGTCCTTGCCGGAGACGAGTACACAGCCCCACTTCTCCAGGCTGACCTCGACTCCGTACTCCGCGAGGGTGTCCTGGTACGGATAGACCCGCACCGGCGTGGGCACGTACCGCGCGGTGAAGCCGAGGCGCATCTGGTCGGTCAGGCCGCTGTGCGGATGCGAGGCGTGCATGAGCGTCGACCAGAACATGATGGCCTGGCCCTGGCGCATGACCATGGACTCGGCCTTGGACTCGTCGGGGCTCCAGTTCGGGTCCTTCTGCAGCTGCCGGTAGTCGTAGCCGTAGAAGCCGCGCCTGACGCCGTTCTTGACGCTCTGGTTGATGCGGTCGGCGTCGTACTCGATGACCTTGTTCTCGTCGTAGTTCATCGTCTTGTGCGAGCCCGGGATGAACTGGAGGCAGCCGTTGTCGAGCGTGGAGTCCGTGAAGGCCGTCCACACGGTGAGGGCACCGCCGAAGCTCGCGTCCTGCGGCCAGACGATCTGCGGGTGCTTCCCCACGTTGGCGAAGTTGTCCGCCTGGTGCCAGTCGGTCCCCTCGTCGCCGGGATACTTGGGGAAGAACTCCGTACGCCAGCACAGTGCGTCGGCCCCCAGCACGCTGGTCACCCGGTCGACGATCTCCGGCCGGGTGATGTGCCGGGCCAGGAAGTCGACGTCCAGGTGCCGGTCGTAGCTGGCCAGGTTGGTCGTGCCGGACAGCGCGTCGCCTTGGTGGTAGACGCCCTGCCGACTGTCGATGAGCTTGGGCCGCATGGCCTGCAGCGCCCGCTCCATCTCCTCGGGTCCGTACACGTCGAACGGACCGATGAAACCATCGCGCTGGAATTGCTCGAGTTCTCGTTCGCTCAATGCGTAGTTGACGGCCGCGCCGACGGCATTCGCCATGTGGCATCACCCTTCCAGGACTCTTCGCAGTGTGAGCGTTCTCCCGCGCCGGCTTGGGTGCCCCCGAAACAACGCAAGGTCCACCGCATTCCACGCCGCGTGCTCCGAGCCTAGGGCGCGCCTCGGTGCGGCGAGAAGAGTCCTTGGGACGCCGAACGGTGCGCACGAAAGGGGTAGCCGATCGGCTACCTCCAGTGGGAAATGCCGACGCGGGCGCACGACTTGGGGACATTCCCCCGGGAGTCTCTTACGCCGGGCTGGAATTCCGTGTCAAACTGTCGGTTGGTGCGACGAGTTGCGATGTGCGCCCGCCGGAAGGCGGCTCCATCATCCGGAGTTTTCTCGCAGAACAGCGGCAGGAATGGGAGATGAGCATGAGCGGAAACCCCTTCGACGATGACGACGGGCGTTTCTTCGTCCTGGTGAACGACGAGGAGCAGCACTCCCTGTGGCCGACCTTCGCCGAGGTCCCTGCCGGCTGGCGGGTCGTCTTCGGCGAGGCCGGCCGCCAGGAGTGCCTCGAATACATCGAGGCCAACTGGACCGACCTGCGGCCGAAGAGCCTTCGGGACGCCATGGCCGCCGGTCAGGTGGCGACCGGCAGTGCCTAGCAGATCCGGGCAGACACAAGGGCGGGTCCGGGCGCTCTGGGAGCGCCCGGACCCGCCCTTTGCGCGCCGAATCGGCCCGCGTACGGATCCTCCGCGTGTTCGAGCCGGTCCGAGGGAGCGGATCAGCGGGACTTGCCGGCGGGTTCCGCGGATATCGGCTCATCGAGCTCACGCTGGATGCGGCGTCGGCTGACGATGGACTCGGCGATCTCACCGCTGCGTACCGCGATGTTGGACAGGAGTGACGACGACAGCCCGTGGGTGTGCTCCGTCCCGCCCTGCAGATAGACAGCGCCCGGCAGTTCGGGGCCGGCCATCAGCCGGTAGTCGCGGTCGACCCGGTGGCGGCCGGCCTCGTCCCGCAGGCAGTACTGGTCGAGCTCGCCCAGCAGGCCGGTGGGCTCCATCGCGTGGTAGCCGGTGGCGAACACGCAGAGGTCGACTTCGAGTTCCCGTGTCTCGCCGTTCATGAGCAGGACGCGGGTGTCGTCTCCGGACCGCTTGACCTCGCTGACCCGGGTCAGATTGAGGAAGTGCAGTCGCCTTGTGCCGCGGACGTCCTCTTCGTACGACCGGCGGTAGAGGTCCCTGATCACGTCGTCGTCGACGACCGAGTAGTTGGTGTTCTTGTGGTAGTCCCAGAACGCCTGACGCGTCCGGTCGGTGCCGAAGTAGTAGTCGTCCACCGCGTTCGGATCGAACACCTGGTTGGCGAAGGGTGTGTCGTCGGCGAGGGAGTACCCGTACGACGGGATGATCGAATGGACCTGGGCCTCAGGCACCGAGTCATGGAGGAACCGCGTGATCTCGGCCGCGCTCTGCCCCGCTCCCACCACCGCGACGGACCTGAGGCCGGCCCGGCCCAACCGGCGGAAGCCGGTCAGGAACTGCGAACTGTGCCAGACCCGGTCGTCACAGGGCACGCCTTCGGGCATGCGGGGGACCAGGCCGGTCGAAACGACCACATTGCGCGCGCGGACCGATCGCCGTGCCCGGTCCGCTTCCCCGCGTATCTCCACCTCCAGGTACGGGGGCACACCGGGGCCCGAACCCTCCCCCGGGCGGCTCAGGCCGACGACCTGCGCACCGTAGGAGACGCGATCGCCGAAGTTCGACGCCACCCATTCCAGGTACTGGTGGAACTCCTGCCGGGTGGGGAAGAACGTCTGGTTGTTGACAAAGCTCGCCAGCCGGCCCGAAGCGTGCAGGTACGAGACGAAGCTGTACCGGGACGCCGGATTACGGAAAGTGGCAATGTCCTTGAGGAAGGGTATCTGCATCGTCGTGGCGGGAAGCAGCATGTTCCGGTGCCATCCGAACTTCTCCTGCCGTTCGAGGAAAACCGCCGTGACCGGCTCGTCGGGCGTGTGGACATTGTGCTCTTCGAGGGCTACAGCCAGCGACAGGTTGGACGGCCCGAACCCGATGCCGACCACGTCGTACACTTCAGCCGCACGAGCACCCATGGGTAACCTCCCGTCGGCGCTGCCGCAGCAGACAGCCGCATTCGTGATGGGTCAGTTCTCTTGCCCGGTGGATCCGGGTCGGAAATGCGCCGCCGGGTCTCGCTGATTTACCGCGGAAAGGATCGGCTTCGTCCATGGGCGGCCGAACGGGGCTGGGTTCGGAATTCAGATGTACCGGAGCACCCGACGTCAATCTAGAACGCACACTTCGCCCTTTCAAGGGGCCTGGATTGTGGAACGTTGTCCCGCTGACAGGACGACGGCGCACGCCGGGACCGTCAGACGCCTTTCTCGACGCTCTGCTGGGATATCGGTGCCGGCACCAACTCCTGCTGAACGCGTAGGCGTTGCAGCAGCGGTCCCGTCATGAGGGTGGTGACCAGGGCCATGACGACCATCGCGCTGAACACCCGGCCGTCCAGCACACCCAGCCCGAGACCCACGTTGAGGATGACCAGTTCCGTCAGGCCGCGGGCGTTGAGCAGGACGCCGAGCGCCAGCGACTCACGCCCCGACGCTCCCGACAGCCGGGCGGACGTGGCGGCTCCGGCGAACTTGCCCACGCAGGCCACCACGATGACGGCGAGGGTCATGAGGACGC
Source organism: Streptomyces curacoi (assembly GCF_001513975.1). Lineage (GTDB taxonomy): Bacteria > Actinomycetota > Actinomycetes > Streptomycetales > Streptomycetaceae > Streptomyces > Streptomyces curacoi. The sequence goes on along the minus strand of NZ_KQ947987.1, from coordinate 753,288 downwards.
CGTGTCCGCCGAGCCCGCCGAGGTCCACCGACAGCCCGGTCACGGTGAAGAAGACGGGCAGCAGGAAGAGACTGGTCTGCTCGATGCGCTCGGCGACCTCGGGAGCCTGCGCCTCGATGTGGTCGCGTGGCACCGCGGCGCCGAAGGCGAAGGCGCCGAACACGGCGTGCAGCCCAATCTCGTTGGTCGCCCAGGCGGACAGCAGGACGCCGGTGACGAGCAGGGCGTGGATGAGGGCACTGCCGGCCGCCCACCGCCGCTCCGGGGCCAGCAGCCAGCGCAGGCCCGGACGCACGAGGCAGACCAGGCAGATCAGGAACACACCCGATTCCAGCAGCATCCGCACCAGCGGCCAGGGGCCACTCGCGGTCGCGATGACGACGATGACGGCCAGCACGCACCAGGCGAGGAAGTCCTGGATGGCGGCGCAGGCCAAGGACAGGGCGCCGATACGGCTGCGCTGCATGCCGCCCTCGGAGAGGATCCGGGCCAGCACCGGAAACGCGGTGATCGACATCGCCGCCCCGAGGAAGAGCGCCGGGGCCAGCACGCCATCGGTGCTCAGCTGCGACTTGTCGTACCAGGGGTACAGGAGCACCGCCAGTCCCGCGCCCAGTACGAACGGCAGCGCCACGGAACTGAGCGACACCAGGGTGACCTGGCGGCCGGCGCCTCGCAGCCGACGGAAGTCCAGCTCGTAGCCGATGCCGAACATGAAGAGCACCAGCCCGAGTTGGGACAGGGCCTGGAGGATCGGCCGTGTGCCCGCCGGAAACAGCTCTTCGGTGAGGTTGCCCGGCAGGAGCCCCAGCAGGCTCGGCCCCAGCGCCAGACCGGCGATGATCTCTCCCATGACCGCCGGCTGGCGAACCCTTTTGGCAAGCCGGGCAAAAACGAATGCCGCGGCGAGAATCATGGCCAGCCCGGCGAGCATGTCACCGGTCACGGCGTCGCCGGAGCGGGCGGCTGCAAAAGTGACATCCAATGCCCTCACCCTCCCCCGTTCCAAACAAAACAAGTGATAATTTCCACCAGTCCCTTTGGGTACCTGGTGACCGACGGAGACCCGGAACGCGCCGGACATTCCTGCTTCATCCGGCGACCATAATCGCCGTTGCAGTCCATGGCGATACTTCCCTGTCCCGGCGACAGGACAACGGGAGATCGCGATCCAGTGCTCCGGCCATCTGTTACGGTACGCCGGGCGCGGAAACAACAAGACCATCAGAGGTATATTCACAGCGGTGTATTCGCAAGGAAGGGACTACCGCCATGTACGTTCCCCGCCCATATCGCGAACCGAACGGCACCTGGATGGTCGACCTGATACACAGGAATCCGTTGGCGTTACTGACGACCAATGGGGCCACCGATGGTGAGCCGTTCGCCACGCATCTACCCGTCATTCAGGACCCGGAAATGACCGGGAACTGGACCGCCGATCTTTCAGGCGGTCTGCTGCTCGGACACATGAATGTGCAGAATCCCCACTGGTCGGCGCTCCGGGACGGCGACCCGGTCCTATTGGTCTTCACCGGCCCGCACGCCTATGTCTCGCCGACGGTGTACGAGAAAACCCCGGCCGCACCCACGTGGAACTTCACGTCCGTCCATGTTCACGGCACGGCCGAAAAGATTGACTCGCCGGAGGATACACTGCACGTCGTGCAATCCACGGTCCGGGCCTTCGAGGCGGAATTCGGCGCCGACTGGAACATGACGGATTCGGTCGACTACTTCCGCAGGATCCTCCCCGGCGTCGGGGCGTTCCGCGTCCGGGTGTCCGGCGCCGATGGCATGTTCAAGCTCAGCCAGGAACAGGAGCCCGAGATCCGCGACCGGGTACGGAAGTCGTTCGCCGGGCGCGAGTGCAGTCTCCACCGGGAGACCGCGGATCTCATGGAGCGACTGCAGTAGGAGCGCCCCGGTCGGTCCCGACCTGCGGTGGGACCGACCACGGCACCCGGGGGTCAGACGCCGGCCTCGGGCCGGTCCGCCAGGGCCTTCAGATCCTCCAGGGTCCGTTCGGCCGCGTGGTCGAGCGTCGTCGTGACCCATTTCTCGAAGTCGATGCCGGAACGTTCCGCCGCTTTGTGCCAGCGCCGAAAACGATTGTCGGGAACCTCCAGGCGACGGGTCACATGGGACGGCTCCTTTCCGCTCGGTTCGTTCTCGCGCGCCCTCTGGATGGCACTGCGCAGCTGCTTTGTGGTCCAGTTCCCCTGCTCGGCGCTGTCGAGCCAGCACTCCTGCTGGTCCACCGTCAGTGAGGCCACTTCGGCGTGGTGCTGGAAGCTCAGCCGGGAGCGCCGCCGACCGAACTCGAACCGCCGGGAAACCCAGGCGTAGTTGCGCAGCGTCTGGTACTTCAGCCCGGCCGCACGAATGCCACGCTCGTACCGGTCCGCGTAATTGTCCTTTCCATACACAAGCCAGTCGCCGAGCCACCAGGCGGAGGAGTCGACGATGCCGGCCAGGGTACGACCGGCCCGCTCCCAGGTGTCAAAATTCAGGCCGGCGGGTATCTGCAGGCCGACCCGCGTCGTTAATACTTCGCCTCCCTGCGGCATGGCATGCGTCAGTCGACGGTTTCCACGTCCGGACGCTGTCGGTCTTGCGGACAGCCCGACACCGGGCGGGTTCATGTTGTGGACAGTGTTCATGACCGTTTCTCCAGGTGACCGTTGAATCGAGCCGGCAAGGATTGATGTGTACTGCTGCTCTTCGAACTGGATTTGGGCGGTCGATACCTGAGTAATTCTTCCTGGTCGCGGGGGATCAACAGCTCGGCGGGAGATCCCGCCAGGGACCCCTGACACACGCGGTTTCTTACCTCATTCACAACCAGATGCACGGATCCGGCCATGCTGCCGCCGCTCCAAGGCGAGTCCCCCTCGGGGTCGACGCAAGTCAAACCCAGCAAGCGCAGCGGCAGCAAGGAACGCACTGTTACCCACGGAGACTTTTGAATGTTTATACACGGCCGTCGACACGAAGTCTGAGGTCGTTCCGGCCGCGCCCAGCTGGTTTTCTCAACCTTTGAGAGCAGGCCAATGCCGACTCGCGGTCCCCTCGCGAGCGGCTGCCGGCCGGGACTGCACCCCTGTCACAGCTGTCTCAAACGAGCCGCTGGGAGATCGGTTCCACTTGCACGGAGTCCTGTGCCTGCGATGCTTGGCCAAGGGTTCCGACGCGACCGGTCGATCCAGGAAGGGTGACGGCATGAGGCAGGCGAGAAGCAATCCGATGCAGGTCAGGACCGCCTTTCGCCCGCCGCCGCGGAGCCGTGCGCAGCGCCGGGCCCGCGGAACGACCCCCACCAGGCACCGCACAGCCCCATGACGGTGATGACACAAATTTGTGTCATTTCAGCCATGGCTGCTATCGTGCACGTGTGCCGCATGACACACAGTTGATCTTCGCTGATCACCTCGGCCGCTTCTACGCGCGCCAGTACGGCTTTCCACCGATGGCCGGCCGCCTGCTCGGTTATCTCTTCGTCTGCGATCCGCCGCAGCAGACGATCGACGAACTGAGCGAGGCACTGCTGGCCAGCCGTAGCGCCATCACGGGCGCGGTCAAACTGCTCGAGAGTTATCGGATGGCACGGCGCACCCGGGCTGCCGGAGAGCGAGTGGACCGGGTGAGTCTTAACCCGGTGAGCCAGCAGCCCCAGCACTTCGACTCCGCCGTCCACAAGGAGCACGCGGAGCTGTTCCGTGAGGGGTTGGCGTTGCTCGCCGATGCTCCCCCGGAGCGTCGTGCGCCACTGGAGGAGATGATCGCTCTGGCCGAGTTCCTGGCCGCCCGCCTGCCCGCGCTCCTGGACGAGTGGCACACCCACCGCGACCAGCTTCGGGCGTCGATGAGCCAGCCCACTTCGACCGGATAGGCGGGACCCTGCGGGGGCACGCCGGCCAGGCCGACCGGGTCTGGTCAAGACCAGGGGAGAGCATCCGTCATGACCGATTCCGACCTGTCCGACCTGCGTGAACGAGCCGCCGAAGGCGACACCTCCGCGGTCGATGAGCTGATCGAACTCGCCGCGGAGAA
>NZ_KQ947987.1:657616-748299 GCF_001513975.1 Streptomyces curacoi | reverse complement strand
GGGGAACAGCGCAGCCGCCGATCAACTCGTGGAACTCACGTCCGAGTAGCCGCACCTCGTCAGCCACACATGCCAGGCGCAGCGGGGGAAGACAGACGGCTCCGGCCGCCGTACTCATTTGCCACTCCTGGCTCCCGCGCGACCCGGCCCAGGCAGCCGGCCATCGCCGGGGCGCCACGTGCCCGATCGACTCCCGCGGCCGGCGAGCACCCTCCGGACCACTACTCGACGACTCGACCGCCGTCCCTTCAACGAGAAGACGTCAGTACCAACATACGGGGGAAGTGTGGAGAAACACTGCGCACCCGACATACTCGACGAACTCAGCGATGCCCCCGTCCCACCGGCCGATGGGACGGACCTCAGAGAGTTCTGCCTACAGATCTTCGGCCACCTCTCGCGCGTCGACCAGCGCCGCTGGGCGCACGCCTACGTAGAGGCCCTCCTCGCCACCCCTGGCAAGAAGTCCATCCGGCGTCTGGCCCGCACAGTCTCCTCCTCTCCCGCCGCAGCGCAGTCACTGCGCCAGTTCGTCAACGCCAGCCCATGGAGTTGGGAGCCGGCCCTGCACGAACTCGCCTCCTGGGCCGCAGGACACGGCTCGGCCGGCTCCTGGTCGATCGGCCGGGCCTTCCTGCCCAAACGCGGTGAGCGTTCGGTCGGGGTGCACCGCCACTACGACCCGTTCTCCAACCGCACCCTGAACTGCCAGGTGGGGTACGGAGCTTTCCTGAACATCGGTGCCGCGTACATACCCGTGGCCTGGGAGCTGTCGCTGCCCGGGCCGTGGACAGACAGTCCCCAACTGCGCCAACGTGCCCGTATTCCCGCCGTCGAACGCTACCGTCCGCCCTGGGCCCATGTCCTCGGCCTGGTGGACACCCTCGCGGCACGCCTGAAGCCCGCCCCCCTGGTGGCGGACCTGGACGACGATCAGGACGTGGGACACCTCGTCAGCCGCCTCACCCGACGTGGTCACACCTTCGTCATCGCGGTGCCGCGCAATCTGCCGGTGATCGTTGACGAACGCCTCGGCACCCGCCACACGCTGCCCGCCGCGTCGCACTTCACGCTCCCGAGCGGCCCGCTGGACAGGCTCGCCCTCACCGCGCCGGGCAGCGGGCGCCGCCCCACCCGACTGCTGACCGTGCCAGTGCACCTGCAGGGGACGAAGTCCGGCGCGCCGACAGAAGGGCCCTACCAACTCTTCACCGAGATGGGGGAGGACAACCGCCCCGGCGCTGTCTGGCTCACCAACCTTCCGCATCGGCGCCTCGCGGACGCCGTCAAACTGACACCCCACGCGGCCGGCCCTGCGGTCGCCGTGACCGCGATGGCCCGCTGGTTCGGACTGCTCGACTTCGAGGGACGCTCGTTCCCCGGCTGGCACCATCACATGAGCCTGGTCTCCGCCGCATACGCCTACCGCCGCCTGGGCCGGTCATCACGACGGCCCCGCGGCGCCTCTCCCGCACGCCGGGCCACCGCCCCTGCCCCTGACGCAGCCGCCAGCGGGTTCGGCAGGGCCCGGTAACGTGCGTCGGCACCGTCGGCGTTCGTCCAGCGCAGGAGCAGGTTCGTCTTGCCGGGCAGGGTCGGCGCAGTGAGCAGGGCGGTGATCTCCGGGAGGTCGTGGCGGGCGAGTTCGCGGCGTGCGGCGGGCCAGGGGTCGAGGGGCGGGTGGCGTTCGGCCAGCGCGCCGGCGACCTCCACGAGATGGTTGACGACCAGGCAGTACACCAGCCGCTCCCAGCCGGCCGCACGTGTCACGTCCGGCAGCAGCTTCACGCCCTCGGCGTCCCGGAACAGCGCCTGTACCGGCATGCCCTCGGCGTCGACGGCGACGAGCGTGTTCTGCAGGTGCGCTTCGAGTACGACGCCGTGGTCGGCGAAGGCCGCGAGGGCGGGCGGCACGACCGCGCCCAGGTACGCCTCCCACCAGGCCGCCGGGTCCGTCGTACCGTCGAGCGGGCTGCCCTCGAAGCCCTCCACGAGGGCGGCGGCCAGCAGCGGCGTCGTGCCGGGCGGCAGACGGTCGTGGAAGCCGTCGCGGACGAGGACGGCGAGTTCCTCGAAGGCGAAGCCGGCGGTGCGGTAGGCGCGGTCGCTCAGCCAGGCCGCGCGGCCGGTGGCGAGGGCGGCCGTGGCGGCCGCGTCGGTGCGGCGCAGCCTCAGCAGGTCGTGGCGCCAGAGCCGGCGGATGTCGTTCGTGATGCGCACATCGAGGCTGAACTTCAGGAAGAGGTCGCGCTCGGGGGCGTACAGGGTGCGGACCGCGGCCGTGGGCCACAGGTCGAAGTCGGTGGTGCCCAGCCGGATGAGCCTGCCGTCGGCGAAGGCCGGTGCCGCATCCACGAGGTCGAGCTGCCAGGGGTGGGCGGGCAGCAGCCGGTAGCCGGGCGGGGCCTGGCCGAGGGTGTCCAGGGCGGAGGTGTCGCCCTCCTCGACGACCGCGTCCTCGCGCACACCGAGCAGCGTCAGCGGGAAGCGGGCGTGCGCCTCGGGGGCGTACGGCAGCCAGGCCGCGACCGGGCCGCCGCCGCGCGCCTTGGGGGCGGGGTGGCAGGGGTGGCCGGTGAGGAGGGACTGCTCGGAGCGCAGGTAGGCGTCGTCCGGCGGCATCGCACGCGCGCGTGCCGTGAGCAGCGCGGCCACCGCGTCCCGGCTGTCGATCATCTCGGCGGGCAGTTCGTGGTTGGACACACCGGTGTGGCGGCGCAGCTCGTCGGCGACGAGTTTGACGAGTTCGGTGTGCCCGATGCGCTGCCAGGCACCGGCCACCCGCACCTCGGGCTCGGCGGGCCGCCGCTCGCCGAGGACCCGCAGCAGGCGGCCGGAGACGGGCAGCCGGTACACCCGCCGCTCCGTGTGCGACGCGCTGGGATCCAGCCGGTCGGGCTCCTCGGGCCGCCCGCCCTGCTCCGCGGGCTCCCGGAGCGGTTCGGCCACCTCGCGCAGCAGGCAGTTGAGCAGGGGCGTGACCGCGTAGGCGTCGGCGCGTTCCGTGACGTCGGCTGCGGGTGGCGGGTTGAGGTGCACGCGATCCACTCGTTCTCTACGGTCCGTTCAGGCGGGAAGACGATCAGTATGTCTGTCGTCGGCGCCTGCCCGACGCCCTACTCGTACCCGAGGAGCCCGCCCGTGCACCGTCCCCCCAGCGCCGAGGCCGAGGTCGCCGCCGAACTGGCCGATGTACGCCCGGAGTTCGCCTCGCGGTACGCGGCCGAGCTCCCCGGGGCGCGGGCGGCCGTGCTGACCCGGCTGTGGCGTGCGCTCGCGCACGAGCCCCTGCCCTGGGTCGCCGCCCGCGAGCCCGGCCGGGAGGGCCTCACCCTGCGCCTCTTGGACGGCCGCCGGCTGCACGGGCCGCACGCGGACCCGTACGCCACCACCGCGTACGTCACCGCCGTACGGCTCGACGAGACGACGTACGACGATCCGGCGAGGCTGCTGACGGCCCTCTCCGTACCGCACGGTACGTCCTTCGCCGCCGAACTCGGCCACAGTGTCGCGTCGTTGGCCCTGGCCCGGGCCGGGCAGGACGCTCACCCGAAGGAGTGGCCCGGGCGTGACTGGGAGTGGGAGCAGCGGGTGGTCGACGGGCATCCGTTCCATCCCAACTGCCGTTCCCGGCCGGGCTTCTCGGTCGCCGAGCAGTTCGCGTACGGGCCGGAGCACCGGCCGGTCGTCACGTTGGGGCGGGTGCCGGTGCGGGCGGACGAGTGCCTGGTGACGGGCGAGTGGCCGCAGGACCTGCGGGACGGGGGGCGGCTGCTGATCCCGGTGCATCCGTGGCAGGCCGAGCATGTGCTCAAGCGCCCCCACGACGACGGCATCGCCGCGCACCCGCTGATGTCCCTGCGCACGCTCGCCCTGCCCGGCGGCCCGCACGTCAAGACCGCGCTGAGCGCCCGGCTGACGTCGTCGGTACGGGACATCTCGGTGTACTCGATCGGCCTGTCGGCGACCCTGTCGGACTTCGCGCAGACGCTGGCGGCGCGCATGGACGGGCTGCTGCACATCACCCGCACGCTGGGTGCCGCCACGGCCCACTCACCCGACCTGGCGGCGGTGCTGCGCGAGTCGCCGCAGGAGTACGCGGGGCCCGGGGAGCGGGTCGTGCCGGTGGCCGCGCTCGCCACCACCGAGCTGCCCGGATCCCCGGCGTGGCTGGCCGAGTTCACGCGGCTCGCCCTGACCGTGGGGCTGCGGCTGCTGGAGCTGGGCGTGGCGCTGGAGGCGCACGGCCAGAACCTGCTCGTGGTGCTGTCCGCGAGCGGCTCCCCGGTGCGCCTGGTCTACCGCGACCTCGCCGACATCCGCGTCAGCCCGGCCCGGCTGGCCCGGCACGGGATCCCGGTGCCGGAGCTGACCGGCCGGATCGTCACGGACGACGAGCCCACGCTGCGCCGTAAGCTGTTCGGGTCGCTGGTGGCCGGCTCGCTGGCGGGCACGGCCGGTTCGGGGGCCGCGTTGCGCGGGGCGCTGGAGGCGGTCGTACGGGATCTGCCGGGCACCACGGATCTCGCGGCACTGTGCGCGGAGCCGCTGCCCACGAAGGCGTTGACGCTGATGCGGCTGTCGCCGGGGACGCCCGGGGATCAGTGGGCCGAGCTGCCCAATCCGCTGGTCGGCGATGGGCCCTGACCCCGTTTTGGAGCGGAACACCTCTGATCAATAAGATCCGCCGATGATCAGAACACAACGGCTGGCGGCCGGGGCCTGTGCCCTGCTCGCCGCGCTCACGGCCGGGATCGCGTTCCCGGCCGGGGCGGTCGCCGACGAGACCACCGCCACCGCCCCGAAGGTCAACCTCGTCCTCGACGTGAGCGGCTCGATGCGGGCGCGGGACATCGACGGCCAGTCCCGGATGGCCGCGGCGAAGCAGGCCTTCAACGAGGTGCTGGACGCGACGCCCGAAGGGGTCCAGCTCGGCATCCGCACCCTGGGCGCCAACTACCCCGGCGACGACCGCAAGACGGGCTGCAAGGACACCGCGCAGCTCTACCCGGTCGGCCCGCTGGACCGCACCGAGGCCAAGACGGCGGTGGCGACCCTCACGCCCACCGGCTGGACGCCGATCGGTCCGGCGCTGCTGAAGGCGGCCGACGACCTCGACGGCGGCGAGGGCTCCAAGCGGATCGTGCTGATCAGCGACGGCGAGGACACCTGCGCCCCGCTCGACCCGTGCGAGGTGGCCCGGGAGATAGCCGCCAAGGGCATCGGGCTGACCATCGACACGCTCGGCCTGGTCCCGAACACCAGGATGCGGCAGCAGCTGAGCTGCATCGCCGAGGCCACCGGCGGGACGTACACCTCGGTCGAGCACACCGACGAACTCACCGACAAGGTCAACCAGTTGGTGGACCGGGCCGCCGATCCCGTGGTGGTGCCGGAGGCCGTGGCCGGCGCCGGCACCTGCGCCAAGGCTCCGAAGCTGTCGTCCGGCCTGTACACCGACCGCGAGGAGTTCGGGCAGCAGCGCTGGTACCGCGTGAACGTCCCGGACGGCTGGGAGCTGCGCGCCTCGGTGAGCGTCGCGGCCGACCGCGCGGTGAGCCCGGCGTACGGGCTGCTGCTGCGGGCGGTGACCGAGCAGGGGCGGGAGATCGTGCGCGGCGAGGCGGCGGGCAACGGCCGTACCGATGTGATCTCGACAGGGCTGCGCTACCCGAAGGCCGAACTGGAGGAGGCCGGGGACGGCGCGCTCCCGCCCGAGACGGTGTGCCTCCAGGTCACCCACTCCTTCTCGCCGGCCGGCGGCGTGAAGACCACCCCCGGTCTGCCCCTCGAACTGACCGTCGACGTCGTGCACGGGCCCGACGAGTCGAGCGACGTGGCCTCCTTCGGGCTCGGGCGCGGCTGGTGGCTGCTCGGCGCGCTGATCCTCACCGGCTTCCTGGCCGGTCTCGTCTGGGGCTGGCTGTCGCGCTGGCGGGTTGCGGTCTGGAGGACCAACTGATGCGGATCACACGTGTGTTGAGCGCCGCGGCGCTGATGCTCGGGCTGGCGGTCACTCCGGCGGTCGCCGACTCCACGCCGTCGCCGAGCGCGTCGGAGGACGGCGGCGCGCCGACCGAGGCGGGCACCTCCTTCCGTACGGCGACGGAGATCGAGCAGGGCCAGACGGCCACCGCGAGCGGCTCCACGGGCGACTACCTGTACTGGTCGTTCCCCGCGGACGCCGGACAGCGCCCCACCGTCAGGGCGACGGTGAAGCTGCCGGACACGCACGCCGCCGAGACCTGGCAGATCGACGTGTACGACGGCCTGCGGCGCCGCCAGTCCTGCCAGTCCGGGGCGCAGACCCGCGCCGTCGCGGCGGACGCCGCCTCCGTCGAGGTGGCCTGCGTCCTGCGCACCGTGCGGGCCTGGTCGGAGCCGTGGGCGGGCGATCCGCTGCCGGGCACGTACTACATCCGGCTGACGGTCGTCGACCTGGCCACCTCCGACCTGGGTCTGCCGGTCGACGCCGAGGTGCGGGTCGACTCCAAGGACATCGGCGGAGCGGCGGCGGTGGACGGGGAGCTGGCCCATCCGCTCGTGCCGGGGGCGGGCGCCATCTCCGAGAGCGGCGAGGACGAGTACACCAAGAAGACACTGCTCGCGAGCCTCGAACCCAGCGGCGGCTGGGCGTCCGGCTGGTGGTCCGACCGGTGGGTGTGGACGGCGATCGGCGGCGCGCTGGCCGCGCTCGCGGGGATCGGCGGGTACGCGCTGACGCGCGGTTCGGGACGGCCCTCGCGCGTGCCGCCGGGAGCCTGACCCCTCATCACAAGGGCCCGCTGTCCTCGACAGCGGGCCCTTTCGTCATCCCTCCCGCAGCACCTTGGCGAGGGTTCCGTCACCGGTGACCTCGATACGGCCGTCCCGAACGCCGTCGGCCACGCTCAACTCCCCTCGCGCCACCGCCTCACACGTCCCCGAGTCCAGCACCAGCCGTGCGTCCGGCTCCCCGGGAGCGGGCCCGTCCCCGTAGACCGGGCCGTCCTCGGCGCCGACGTGCAGATGGAAGTTCCCTTCCTCCAGCCGGACTTCGACCAGCCCCTCGCCTTCCAGCGACCGCAGCACAGGCAGCGCGAACCAGTGCGCGCGCACCGCGTCGGTGGGCCGCCGCTCGCCGAGCTCGGCCTCGCCCCACTCCCCCAGCGCCTGCAGCACCGGCAGCAACTGCCGCCCACGCGGGGTGAGTTCGTACACGTACGCCGCTCCGGGCGGCGGCAGCCGGCGCCGGGTGCTGATGCCGTCCCGCTCCATGTCCTTCAGCCGGGAGGCGAGTACGTCCGTGCTGACGCCCGGCAGATCGGCGTGCAGGTCGGTGTAGCGCCGCGGACCGGCCAGCAGTTCCCGGACGATCAGCAGGGTCCAGCGGTCGCCGACGACGTCGAGCGCGCGGGCGGCGGAGCAGTACTGGTCGTAGCTTCGGCGAGGTGACATGCGACGCAGTCTAGACATGTTGTTGGACTTTCCAAGCTCGAACTTGGTAAAACCAAGCAACACACGAAAACCGGAGGGGCGAGCACGCATGGAGTTCCGGCAGTCGAGCAAGCTGAGCGAGGTCTGTTACGAGATCCGCGGCCCGGTGATCGAGCACGCGAACGCGTTGGAGGAGGCGGGCCACAGCGTCCTGCGCCTGAACACGGGCAACCCCGCGCTCTTCGGCTTCGAGGCGCCGGAGGAGATCCTCCAGGACATGATCCGGATGCTCCCGCAGGCTCACGGCTACACGGACTCGCGCGGCATCCTCTCCGCCCGCCGGGCCGTGGCCCAGCGGTACCAGACGCTGGGCCTGGAGGTCGACGTCGACGACGTCTTCCTCGGCAACGGCGTCTCGGAGCTGGTCTCCATGGCCGTACAGGCGCTGGTCGAGGACGGCGACGAAATCCTCATCCCGGCCCCGGACTTCCCGCTGTGGACGGCCGTGACGACTCTCGCGGGCGGCAAGGCGGTCCACTACCTCTGCGACGAGCAGGCCGACTGGTACCCGGACCTGGACGACATGGCGTCGAAGATCACGGACCGCACCAAGGCCGTGGTCATCATCAATCCGAACAACCCGACCGGCTCGGTCTACCCCAAGGAGATCATCGAGGGCATCCTCGACCTCGCCCGCCGGCACGGCCTGATGGTGTTCGCCGACGAGATCTACGACCAGATCCTCTACGACGACGCCGTGCACCACTCGGCCGCGGCCCTCGCCCCCGACCTGGTGGTCCTCACCTTCTGCGGCCTGTCGAAGACGTACCGGGTGGCCGGCTTCCGCTCCGGCTGGCTGGTGGTCACCGGCCCGAAGCAGCACGCGAAGGACTACCTGGAGGGCCTGACCATGCTGGCCTCCATGCGGCTGTGCGCCAACGCGCCCGCGCAGTACGCCATCCAGGCCGCCCTCGGCGGCCGCCAGTCCATCGCCGACCTCACCGCGCCGGGCGGCCGCCTGCACGAACAGCGCAATGTGGCCTGGGAGAAGCTCAACCAGATCCCCGGTGTGTCGTGTGTGAAGCCGATGGGCTCGCTGTACGCGTTCCCGCGCCTCGACCCCAAGGTGTACAAGATCCACGACGACGAGAAGTTCGTCCTGGACCTGCTGCTGCGGGAGAAGATCCAGGTCGTCCAGGGCACGGGCTTCAACTGGCCGGCACCCGACCACTTCCGCATCCTCACGCTCCCGTACGCGGACGACCTGGAGGCGGCGATCGGGCGGATCGGGCGGTTCCTGAGCGGGTACCGGCAGTAGCCGGTGATGTCCGCGGATTCGGGGTCGCGGAGAGCGTGGATGCCATAGAGTGCGGCCACTGATCTCAGGGATCGGGGGACGGGGGAACCCCAGGTGTTCTTGTCTCGACGGAGCGCGTCCGGCTCGCCGTCCTTCTTACGCGGCCGCATCGCGCTGCTGCTCCTGCTCGTTCTGGTCGCGGGCAGCCCGTGGGTGCAGCGGCCGGCCTGGAGGTTCTACGCAGAGAAGTTCTACATCGAGGATCTCGGCAACGAGACCGTACGCACCCTCGCCCAGGCCGCGTTCGTCCCTGGGTGGGGCTACTCCCCCGACGCGTACACCAGGGTGTCCTATCTGGTCATCGACGACGTCGGCGTCGTGGTGCTGCTCGGGGGGCTCTACTTCTTCGCGTCGCGGCTACTGGCCCACCGGCCGGGCCGGCTCCGCTGCCTGGCCGCGGGTGTGCTGGCGTCCGAACTCGAAGCGCTGGTGCGGGCGGGCATGCTCCAGGCGTTCATCCCCGATGAGGAGCTGGTACCGCCCGGCACCCTGTTCAAGAACCTGATGCTCTCGGCCCTCGTCTTCGGCCTGGCGGCCGGTGCGCTGCTCGCGCTGCTGACCGCCGGGCTGCCGAGGACACCGGCCATGAGGTCCGTCGGCGCCACGAAGGCGTCGCTCCGTCGGTGGAAAGAAGGAGGGCTCGGCATGACGACCACTCAGGTACGCATGCCGGTAGGGAGCGCCCCGGGTGACGTCACCCGGTATCTGTGCGCCGCGGCCTATGTGGACGAGGGCTTCGCCGACCGGGTGGTGGAGGAGGTCCTGGCCGACGAGGCCAGCGCCGTGGCCCCCTCGCCCGATGTCGACCTGGTGGCTGTCGTACGCCACTGTCTGACGGCACAGGACATCCGTTACCGCCGCGATCTGCGACTGGCGGGAGCGTTGGCCGTCGTGGCCCTGCTCGCGCCGCTGTGGCTGGTGTACGTCATGGTGCTCCTGTCGGCCACCCGGCGCACCGGCTCCCGGCCGAGCCTGGCCACCCGCGGCCACCACCCGCCCGGCAGGAAGGTGCTGGTGAGCACCGGCATCACGGCCGTCGTGGTGGTGCTGTTCGCCTTCTACTTCGGCGTCGTCGTCTCGACGGTGCCCGTGTCCGGTTTCGTCGGCTGGCTGCTCGGCGCCTACCTGGCCGGGGTACCGGCCGCACTCGCGTCGATCGGCGCGGTCGTGTTCGCCTGCGCGACGGTCGCGCGGCACGAGCTCGACACCGACCGGCTGCTGCGCACCACCATGACCCGCGACGCGTTCGCCCGGCAGCCGCGCCCCTCCGTGCCCCCGCGCAAGTGGATGGCCGAGCGGCTCGCGGCCATCAGGGAGGCGCAGGCCGGCAACGTCACCGTGTACAGCGGATACACCCCGTTCGTCGGCTACTCGGAGACCAGCTCCAAGTGGGCGCTCACCGTGCCGCTCCTGCCCGCGGACGATCCCGCCGGCATGCGTGCGCGCCCCGCCGAGCCGCAGCCCTTCACGGTGGCCGAACTGATCGGCCACGTACGCGCCCGGCTCCGCGCGGTCGCCGAGCGCGGCGGCACCGACGGGACGGCCCAGGCCGGCGACGAGGCCCTCGGCTCGCTCGTCATCGAGGACCGGGTCTTCGCGAGCGGCACGACCATAGGAGACGACGAGCGGTTCATCAGGGCCACGAGCCTGGCCCCGGCCGCGCGGCTGTCGCCCGATGAGGTCGAGCGGATCATGCTGCACCCGACCGGAACCGTCCGTCACCATCTGGCGGTTCACGTCCCGATGTGGGGCGGGGACGTGGTGCCGAGCGTGTTCCTGCACTTCTCGACCACGGGCAGAACGCTCCATCTGCACTGCGACAACCACGTGCTCGGCCCGGTGGCCGCGAACTATCACGTCGTCGACCGCCTGCGCGGCGCGCTCAGCCCCGAGGGGCGGCGCGAGCTGCTGGTGACCGCTCTGTCCCGGACCGGCGGGGCGTTCTTCGCCGCTCCGTTCCGAGCGCTGCGCCACGCCCGCTTCGAGACCCGGCACAGCAAGCGCATGGCGGACGAGCTCAAGGCCATGGAGCAGGACCCGGTCTATGACTACGGCGCCCGGGTGAGCATCCGGGAGATGGCGCTGAGCCCCGAGTACCACAACTACTTCCAGGTGGTGGACGCCGGCCGGATCACCTCCCTCGTGGAACGCCACACCTTCGCCGCCATCCGCGAGTTCCTCGACGAGCACGGCTACGACACCACCGACTTCCGCACCCAGCAGCAGACCATCCTCAACCAGGGCCTCATCCAGCAGGGCGGGACGAGCATCATCGGCAACCAGGCGATCGGCGCGGGGGCGACCGCCACGCAGAACATCCCACAGCAGTCCGGCGCCTCCGCCCCGAGCGCCGCCGGCGGTTCCGACAAGTAGGGGACTTCACCATGCGCAACGACGAAGGGCGCCACGACCCTCCCGTGAACAACGGCCTCATGATCAGCGGCGGCACCCACTACGTGGGCAACCAGGCGGTGGGGCCCGGCGCCCGGGCGTTCTCCGGCTCGGTCTCCTTCCAGCCGCAGGACCCCGAGCAGGCCGCACGCACCGCCGAACTCCTCGCACTCGTCGAGCGGTTGCTGGAGGAGCACCGCGCGGCGCTCGCCGACCCCGACGCCACCACCAGGGAACTGCGCCGGCTGCGCGAGGAACTCCAGGAGGACGAACCGCAGCCGACCGTCCTGCGGCGCGCCCTGGACCGGCTGAACGAATTCGTCCAGCCGGTGGCCCCGCTCGTCGTGGCGGTCGGGCAACTCGCGGCATCGGTGCAGGGTCTCCCGGGGGGCTGAGCCCCGGGCGGGAGGCCCGTGGACGGCCGCCCGGTCCAGCCGCCCCGCGGGCCTCGGCGGGGCTGCGGCACGGTGCCGTGAGGCGAGCGGGAAGGACTCGCCCCGCACGCCTTGGCAGTGCTGCGGCACGGTGCCATGAGGCGAGCGGGAAGGACTCGCGGTCCGGGCGGCACACCGGCTCGACGGACGTACCGGTGACCGAGCACGGGTGCGAGGAGGCGCGGCGGCTGGTGCCGGTGTCCGGTCGCATCGGATCGGGGCCGCGTTGGTCAGCCCGTTGCAGCGGGCGCGGGAGACCCCGCCGACCTCATCGGGTTGCCCGCCTCGCGGGTCGACGCGGATCGGTGATGGAGGTCCCCTCGGCTGGAGCCAAGCCGAGAGCTGGAGGACGACCGTCGAGATCCAGCGCGAGCGGCCGGGGTGGTTCCTCTTCCGGGACGGGGTGGCGCCCGGGCCGCCCGGCCATCCCGCGGAGAGCGCGGAGCAGGTCGATGGGCGCGCCGACCGGATGCCGGCCAAGGTGGACGCCGCGTTCGCCGGCACGGAGGGCGGGCCGGCCACGGAGCACGGGCGGCCCGGTGATCGCCGGGTGGAATGTCAGTCCCGGGTCGTAGCCTTCCCAGCAGATGGGGCGATGCCCGAGCGCCCGGGGAGGAGCACGCCGTGACCCGACCACCCACCGCCGCCCAGCGGCGTGTCATCGACGCCGCCGATCCCGTCACCGGACGCCTCAGGGGTACGGAGGCGCAGCTCGCGGCGCTGGTGAAGCGGGGGCTCGCCTTCCGGCACCCGCGGCCGCCGCACGACCACTTTCTGACACCGGCGGGGCATCGGATACGGGAGGAGGCGGAGCCGACGGCACCCGCGGAAGCCGGGGCTTCCACGGCCGACGGTGTGTTCGCCGCGCGGATCGGCGGTGAGGCGGAGGCTCCGCAGCCGGGCCCGGCCCGTGCCCGTGAGGTGCACAGCGCCTGGCAGGGCCTGCTGGAGCTGCGCCGGATGACCAGTCCGGACGGGGCCGTGGACCGGCCGTGCGGCTGGGAGCGTACGCATCTGGTGCAGGCCGCCGCACTCGCTCTGGAGGCGGCCGGGCACCGTCCGGCCGGGCCGGAGCCGGACGCCCCGGGATACCGGGTGCGCGCGACGCCGCAGCCGGAGGCGGTCGCGGTGCACGAGCCGGACCTCGACGCGCTGCGCGCCTGCGCGGCCACACTCGAAGGGGCGGGATGGCAGGTCGGCGAACACACCGAGCCCCGGGCGAGGGTGCGCTATCTGCTGGCATCCCCGCGCCGGGCCTGACGGGCATGCCAAGATCGGTGCACAAGGCATCGAAGACAAGAAGGGGGAAGCAGTGAGCGAGCCGTTTTCCGTCCGGGTCACCGTCCGCGGCTACGAGACCGATGTGCAGGGGCACGTCAACCAGAGCGTGTACATCAACTATGCGGAGCACGCCCGCTGGTCGTTGCTCCAGGCCGCGGGCATCAGCCAGACGGGGCTCATCAGCAAGGGAGTGGGGCCCGTCGCCCTGGAGACGACCATCCGCTACAAGCGGGAGCTCCTCGCCGGTGACGAGGTCGACGTGACGTGCGCCTTCGAGTGGTCCGGCGGCAAGACCTTCCGTATCCAGCAGATCATGCGCAAGGCGGACGGCACGGTGGCGGCCGAGCTCACCGCGGTCGGCGGCCTGCTGGACCTGAAGGAACGCAGGATGGTGGCCAACCCACAGGACTACTTCAAGGAACTGGCCACGGACCCGAGCCTGTTCGGGCTCTAGGGCGACTTCGCGGTACCCCAGGACTGGGCACAACCATTCGGATGCTCCATGGGTCACACCATGCAGGAGCAACCACCCGCAATGGTTACCAGGGGGAAATATGCGATACGCGCGTTCCGTCCTGTCCGCCGCCGCGTTAGCGGCCCTGACGGTGGGGAGCACGGCCGCCCTGACGGCGCCCGCCTCCGCCGCGCCCAACACCACACCGCAGAAGGTATGCGGCAGCGCCTACAAGACCGTGAACTCGGCGCCCGTCGGCTCGCTCGGCACCGTCTACCTGACGTACAACGCCGCCAACGGCAAGAACTGCGTGGCGACCATCCGCAACAACCCGGGCACCGCCCTGGAGATGTCCGCCTGGATCTACGTCCCGGACACCGAGGAAGGGGACGACGACTGGGGGCAGTACACCTCGTACGCCGGACCGACCTACGTCTACGGCAAGGCCCACTGCGTCGACTGGGGCGGTCACATCAGCAACGTGTACGTGCAGGTGACGGGCTCCAACTGCGGCGCTCTGAAGGAGCACCGGGTCACCTTCACCCGCTGACCCGGCGCAGCGGCACCGCCGTACCGCCGTACAGCCGTACAGCCGTACTGCGATACAGCGCGCCCTGGCGGGACTCGTGGAGTTCCGCCAGGGCGTGCGCGTGTGCCGGGCGGCGTTCAGGCGGCCTCCCGCCAGATGGTCATGTCGCCGGTCACAAAGGCGATCTCGGGCAGCGCGGTCGATTTCACCTGGACCACGAGCAGCGCGATGTCCCCGGAGGAATGCTTGATACAGATTTCGCTGCCGTTCGCCACCGCGGCCAGCGGAAGACGCCGGCCTTCGGGATCGGCGAGGGCGATGCGGCACGAGTCGAGGGTGGCCCCGGGCTTCGTGTAGAGCAGGGCGAACTCGCTGGTGTCGCTCTCCAGCGCGCAGGTTTGCCCGCACACGAGCCGGATGTCACCCTTGCGGTCCTTGCGCAGGTCGTGTGGGTCCTTGAAGCGCAGCGAGTTCTCCCCGTTCAGCATGACGAGGGGGTACGGGACGGCCTGCGGCGACTGGGACGCCGCCGGGGAGGGCCGCCCCTTCTGCGTCCCGCCGCCGGTCCCCGAACTCTCGGCACCGGCCCCCGAGGTCGGCGCGGATGCCGACGACGAGGCCGACGACCGTGCGGACTCCTCCGAGCCGGACGTCGCCGGTGCGCCCGCGATCCAGTCGCGGAACCTGTCCCCCGCGTCCACGACCATCCACGCAAGACCCGTCAGCACCAGCGCCCCGGCCGTCACGGCCACGGCCGTGATCAGCGCGTTGCGCCGTCTGCGCGCCTGCCGCCCGGCCGGCACCGTCGGCTGCGGTCGGGTGACGACCAGCGGCACCGTGTGCACGCGAGTGGGGGTGGCGACCGGAGACGGAACCGTCACCTCCGGCCCCATGAACTCCCGCCACACGGCCGGCCCCGCGCCCGCGTCGGCGTCACGGCCCAGCCGCTGCCGGCACCACTCGACGACCTCCGCCGGGGTGGCCCGTTCCTCGGGGTCGGCGGCCAGGCAGCGGGCGATCAGCGGCTGGAGCTGCTCGGGCAGGCGGGACAGGTCGGGTTCGGAGTGCACGATCCGGTAGAGCACGGTGGCCGCGGGGCCGTTGCCGTACAGCGGCTCGCCCAGCGCCGCGAACACCGCCGTCTGGCCCAGCGCGAAGATGTCCGTCGCCGCTGTGACCTCACCCGCGGTCGCCTGCTCGGGAGCCATGAACTGGGGGGTGCCGACCGCGGAACCCGTGGCCGTGTGCGAAGTGGTGTCCGCGGCCACGGAGATACCGAAGTCGATCACCCGGGGCCCATCCGAAGCCAGCAGTACGTTCGACGGCTTCAGGTCCCGGTGCACGATGCCCGCGCCGTGGATGGCCTGCAACGCCTCGGCCACCCCCGCCACCAGCCACAGCACCGCGGGCACCGGCAGCGGTCCGCGCCGGGCCACGGCCTCCGCCAGGGAGGGCCCGGGCACGTAGAGGGTGGCCAGCCAGGGCGGTACGCCGTCCGCGTCGGCGTCGATCAGCTCGGCGGTGTAGGCGCCGCGCACCCGGCCGGCCGCCGCCACCTCGCGGCGGAACCTGCGCCTGAAGTCAGGGGCGTCGGCCAGCTCCGGCCGCACCACCTTGATCGCCACCGGTCGGCCGCCCTGCGTGTGCGACAGGTAGACCCGGCCCATGCCACCGGCGCCGAGCCGGGCGGCGAGGCGGTACCCGGCCACGACGGGAGGATCGTCCGCCTGCAGTGGCTGGAACACCTCGGTGGCATTGTTCATCGGCCCGCTTCCCCCTCGTCCCCTGACTCCCCGGGTCAACCGTGAGTTGACCGAGGCAGAAGCCTAAGCGGAATTCGGATGCGGGATGCCGACTGGACGTCGTACAGACCGAGCTGTTCGCCGGCCTCATGGCGTGGCCGGGGCCCGGGTCGCCCCGGTGATCTCCTCCCCCGCCTCCATCGGATGGGTCACGTCCTGGGCTTCCCGCCCCTTGCCGAGGTGGTTGAAGACGAGGTTCAGCGCCACCGCCGCCACGCAGCCCGTCGAGATCCCCGAGTCCAGGACGATCCTCGCCGTCTCCGGGAACGCGTGGTAGAACTCCGGCGCGGTGATCGGGACGATGCCGACGGCCAGCGACACGGCGACGATCAGGACGTTGTTGTCCTTGTCCAGGCCGGCCCGGACAAGGGTCTGGATGCCGCTCGCCGCGACCGAGCCGAACAGCACGACGCCCGCGCCGCCGAGGACCGGACGCGGCACGACCGCGATCAGCGAGGCGGCCATCGGGCACAGGCCCATCAGCACCAGGAAGCCACCGCCCGCGGCGACGACGTACCGGCTGCGGATCTTCGTCATCGCCACCAGGCCGATGTTCTGCGCGAAGGCGCTGCACATGAAGCCGTTGAAGAGGGGGCTGATCGCCGAGCCGAGGGTGTCGGCGCGCAGGCCCGCCGCGATGGTCCTCTCGTCGGCCGGGCGCTCGACGATCTCGCCCAACGCCAGCATGTCGGCGGTCGATTCGGTCATCGACACCACCATCACCACGCACAGCGAGATGATCGCGGCGAGCTGGAACTGCGGGGCGCCGAAGTGGAACGGGGTCGGGAAGCCGATGACGGCCGCGTCCGCCACCGGGCCGAAGTCCGTGACGCCGAACGGGATCGCGATCAGCGTGCCGGCGACCAGGCCGAGGAGGACGGCGATCTGCTTGACGAAGCCGCGGGTGAAGCGGCGCAGCAGCAGGACGATCAGCAGGGTCCCGGCGGCCAGGCCGAGGTTCGTCGCCGAACCGTAGTCGTCCGCCGCCGGGTTCGGGCCCTGGGCCCAGCCGAAGGCGACGGGCAGCAGGGAGATGCCGATCAGCGTGATGACCGTACCGGTCACCACCGGCGGGAAGAAGCGCACCGCCTTGCTGAAGAAGGGGGCGGCGAGGAAGCCCAGGAGGCCGGCGACGATGACCGCGCCGAAGATGATCGGCAGGGCGTCGGACTTGTCCTCGGTGGAGGCGACGATCGCGGTCATGGGGGCGACGCCGGCGAAGGTGACGCCGTTGACGAAGGGCAGCCGGGCGCCGATCTTCCAGATGCCGAGGGTCTGGAGGAAGGTCGCGAGGCCCGCGGTGAAGAGGCAGGCGCCGGTGAGGAAGGTCAGATCGCCGGCGGACAGGCCTATGGCCGCGCCGACGATCAGGGGTGGGGCGACGACTCCCGCGTACATGGCGGCCACGTGCTGGAGGCCGGTGGTCGCCATCTTCAGGGCGGGGAGTTTCTCGTCGACGGGATGGACGGGCTGGGCGGCAGACTGGGCGGACACTGCGGCTCTCCTCCGGGCGGGTAACACGTCGGCTCTGACGTGGGTTTCATGGAGGTGGTGCGAGTGGTCGTGCGGGACCGGGGGGACGGGACTGTTCCGGGGCGCACGCGTCCAACGCGCGCCCCGGAGACAGCCGCCATGGACCCCGCTCGGGTCCACGGCATCCGGCCGGGAGCCGTCCCTCTCGGCCGGAAATCAAGTGCCGTATCAGTGCAAGGAGTTGTACGGCGATCAGCCCTGTGCTGCGATCCTCGCCAGCCGCTGCGCCTCTTCCCGCGTCGAGCGGGCGATCGCGTCCTCGTCGGCGGTGAGCAGCCGGCCGTCCGCCACGATCTGCCGGCCGTTCACGAACGACGCGGTGACGGGGGCCGCCGCGCCGAAGACCAGCGCGGTCACCGGGTCGGCGATGGAGGCGTGGGCGAGAGTGTCCAGCTTCCACAGCACCAGGTCGGCCAGCTTGCCCGGCTCCAGCGAGCCGATCTCCCGTGCGCGGCCGAGGACCTGGGCACCGCCGTAGGTCCCGAGCCGCAGCGCCTGCCGGGCGTTCAGCGCCGCCTCCTTGTGCGCGCCGAGGCGGTTGATGAGGAGGGCGTTGCGCAGTTCGGTGTGCAGTTCGCCGGACTCGTTGGAGGCCGTGCCGTCGACACCGAGGCCGACCGGGACGCCGGCCCTGAGCATGTCGGGGACGCGGGCGATGCCGGCCGCGAGGCGGGCGTTCGACGAGGGGCAGTGGGCGACACCGGTCTTCGTGCGGGCGAAGGCGGCGATGTCGGAGTCGTTCATGTGGACGCAGTGGGCCATCCACACGTCCTCGCCGAGCCAGCCGGTGGACTCGAAGTAGTCGGTCGGGCCCATGCCGAACAGCTCGTGGCAGAACTTCTCCTCCTCGACCGTCTCCGAGCCGTGGGTGTGCAGCCGTACGCCGAGGCGGCGGGCCAGCTCGGCGCCGTCGCGCATGAGTTCCGTGGAGACGGAGAAGGGCGAGCAGGGGGCGACGGCGACCTGGGTCATCGCGTCGAAGGAGGCGTCGTGGTGCTGCTTGACGGTCTCCTCGGTCGCGGCCAGCGCGCCTTCGAGGGTCTCGACGGCGAAGTCCGGCGGCAGCCCGCCGTCCTTCTCGCTGCGGTCCATGGAGCCGCGGGCGAGGGTGAAGCGGACGCCCATCTCGCGGGCGGCGCGGATGATGGCGCCGGACAGGTCGCCGGAGTCCTGCGGGAAGACGTAGTGGTGATCCATGGCGGTGGTGACGCCGCCGCGGGCCATCATCGCCAGCGAGCCCTGCGCGGCGGAGTGGACCATCTGCTCGTCGATGCGCGCCCACGTCGGGTACAGCGCGACGAGCCAGTTGAAGAGGTTGTGGTCCGTGGCCAGGCCCCGGGTGATCCACTGGTAGAAGTGGTGGTGGGTGTTGACCAGGCCGGGGGTGACCAGGTGCCCGGTGGCGTCGATACGGCGTACGACGTTCTCCAGGCCCTCGGGGGCGTTGCCCGCGCCGAGCGACTCGATGCGGCTGTCCGCGATGACGATATGGCCCGTGGCGTACTCGGTGTCGTTCGCGTCCACCGTCGCGATCGAACAGTTCTCGATGACGATGCGCTGGGCTGCTGCCATGATGCGTCCCTTTGAACGGGTGAGGTGCTGATGTGGAGAGGGCACGGCAGGACCCTGGGAGATTTGAGTGCCGCGGCCGGCGAGCCTTGAAACCCGCTCCTCCGGCCGCGGGTGCCGAAATGGAGTGACGTCTTACAGGTTGGTGAGGTCCATCGGGATCTTCGCCTCGCAGCCGTCCCGCAGGATGGTGGCCTCGATCAGGCCGTAGGGGCGGTCGGCGGCGAAGTAGACCTCGTTGTCGTTCTTCAGCCCGAACGGCTCCAGGTCCACCAGGAAGTGGTGCTTGTTCGGGAGGGAGAAGCGGACCTCGTCTATCTCGCTGCGGTTGTTGATGATGCGCGCGCCCATCTGGTACAGCGTCTGCTGCAGCGACAGGGAGTAGGTCTCGGCGAAGGCCTGGAGCATGTGCTTCTTGGTCTGCTCGTAGGACTTCTCCCAGTTGGGCATCTTCTGCTCGTCGTCGGTCCAGTTGAACCGCCAGCGGCCGGAGACCTGGGTGGCCAGGATGCGGTCGTAGGCCTCCTGGAGCGTCGTGTACTTGTCCTTGACGTAGCCCCAGAACTCGGAGTTCGTCGAGTTCATCACGACGAGGTCCTTCAGGCCCGAGATGACCTCCCACTTCTCACCGTCGTAGGTGATCTGCGTGAGCCGCGTCTCCTGGCCCTTGCGGACGAAGGAGTGCTTGACCTCGTCCGCGCCGATGAACTTGGAGTTGGCGTCGGAGCTCTCGATCCGCTCCCAGGCGTACTCCTCGATGCGGATCCGGGCCCGGTGGATCGGTTCCTGCGAGGTGACGAAGTGGCGGGCGAGGTGGATGCCGAACTGCTCGGCGGACTCGATGCCGTACTCCTTGGCGAACGCGTACACCGTGTTCTTGGTGGTGTCGGTCGGCAGGACGTTGGCGTTCGAGCCGGAGTAGTGGACCTCGTCCATGTCACCGGAGAGGGCGACGGAGACGTTCAGGTCCTTGATGTGATGGGTGGCGCCGTCCCGCGTGATCTTTACGACTCGGTTCTCGGCCTTGCCGTACTGGTTCTGTCCCAGGATCGTGGGCATGTGTCTGCTAGCTCCCTCGGTATACGGAGTAGCCGAACGGGTTGAGCAGCAGCGGCACGTGGTAGTGCTCGCCCGGCACGACGGCGAACGTGATCGCCACCTCCGGGAAGAACGCACCGGCACCGCTGTCCCGATTCGCGGGGGCGTCCTGCTGCGCATCGGCTTGCTTCTTCGCGAATTTCTCGAAGTAGGGCTCGACGGCGAAATCGAGCCGTACGTGGGTGGTCCCCTCCGGCAGCGCCGGGAGGTCCTTGCACCGCCCGTCCGCGTCGGTCGCGGAGCCGCCGAGCGTCTGCCAGTCCGCCTCGCGCCCGCTGCGGGCGGAGAGCTGGACGGCGACGCCCTCGGCGGGGCGGCCGATGCTGGTGTCCAGGATGTGCGTGGACACGGAGGCGGTGGTGCTGGTGCTCATTCTCAGGCGTCCTCTTCAGTCTTCTTCGACGAGTCGGGCCAGGCGGATACGGTTGATCTTGCCCAGCTCGGTGCGGACGATCTCCCGCTCCCGCTCCGGCGAGTTGCCGATCCGTTCCCTGACCGCGTCACGCATCTGCTCGCCGGTCCGGCCGGTGGCGCAGATCAGGAAGACATGGCCGAACTTCTCCTGGTAGGCCAGGTTGAGTTCGAGCATCTCCGCCTTGAGCTCCTCGGAGGCGCCGGCCATGCCGCGCTGCTCACGGGCCGAGGTCGGATCGCCCGGCTTGGGGCGGCCGATCGGCGGATGCCCGGCCATCGCCTCCTGGAGGTCCTCGGCGGTCAGCTCGGCCATGGCGGCGTCGCTGGCGGCGTAGAGGTCGTCGGCGGTGGCGTAGGGGCGGGCGGCGAGCAGCCTCTTCCCCCATGCCGTGGAGGCGCACGCCTCATGGAGAGCGGCGTGGGCCGCGTGCTCCTCCAGGGCGTTGAACCGGGCCAGGCCCGGGGGCGTGGAATTCGACGTCACGGGAGCCTCCGTGGCCGCGGAGGGCGGCCTTCGTACTGAACGGGCGTGCCGATAGCTAACGCCCTGCGACGACGAGACGTCAACACTTTGTTGAAAATTCCCCGTAACGAAACCAGGCCGGAAGCTTCAGAGCCCCTTCTCGCGGTTCAGGTAGTTGTAGACCGTGAAGCGGCTCACCCCGAGCGCGCTCGCCACGGTCTCCACACCGTGCCGCACGGAGAAGGCGCCGCGCGCCTCAAGTATCCGCACGACCTCCTGCTTGGCCTTGCGGTCCAGGTCGGCCAGGGGTCCCTTCCTGCGCTCCATGGCGGCCAGGATGTGGTCGAGGGAGTCGGCCAGCTGGGGCAGTCGTACGGCGACGACGTCCGCACCCTCCCAGGAAAGCACGACATCCTCGGGGCCGGCCTCGTCCGGCGGGATCATCTCTCCGCCCATGGCGTCGACCAGCGGCTTCACGGCCGCGATGAAGGGCTCGTCCCCGGTGCCGGTCACTCCTCGCCCTCCCCGACCACATTGACCTGGAGCGAGATCCGGGTGGCGCCGGCCTCCAGGGTCTTGCGCAGCAGGGCGTCCACGGCCGTGAGCACGACGTCGGCACCGCCCTCCGCCGTGTTGCCGAACGGGCCGACGTCCACCGCGTCGAGCTCGGCCGCCTCGATGACCTCGCGGGCCACCAGCGCGTGCGCGGGCGCGTCGTCGAGGTCGAAGGGTTCGGTCGTGAACTCCACTCTCAATCGCACGCGCTCAACCTAACGCGCGCGCGGATGTTCGGGCAGCCCCTTCCTCCTCCGGCACGACCCCTCTTGACAACCCCCGACACACGGCGGCAATCTTCCAGTACGCAGAAACTAACTTCCGTATTACGGAATCTCGACAACGGAAGGGAGCGCCGGCGACATGGGATTCGCAGAGCAGCGCTTCAACGTCAACCTGTCGATCCTCTTCACGGAACTCCCGCTCCTGGAGCGCCCCGCGGCCGCCGCCGCGGCCGGCTTCACGGCGGTCGAGCTGTGGTGGCCCTGGGTCGACTCCCCCACCCCCGAGCAGTCCGAGCTCGACGCCCTGCAGAAGGCGATCGAGGACGCGGGCGTCCAGCTCACGGGCCTGAACTTCTACGCCGGCCGGCTGCCCGGCCCCGACCGCGGCGCCCTGTCGGTCCCGGGCGAGGAGTCGGAGAAGTTCCGCGCCAACATCGACGTGGCCGCGGACTTCGCCGCCGCCCTGGGCTGCAAGGCGCTCAACGCCCTGTACGGCAACCGCGTCGACGGCGTGGACCCGGCCGAGCAGGACGCGCTGGCGCTGGAGAACCTGGTGCTCGCGGCGCGGGCGGCCGACCGGATCGGCGCGATCCTGCTGATCGAGGCCCTGAACAAGCCCGAGTCGCCGCTGTACCCGCTGGTCAGCGCGCCCGCCGCGGTGGGTGTCGTCGACAAGGTGAACGCGGCGACCGGTCTGGGCAACGCGAAGTTCCTGATGGACCTGTACCACCTGTCCATGAACGGCGAGGACCTGCCGTCGGTGATCGAGGAGTACGCCGCGAAGACCGGCCATGTGCAGATTGCCGACAACCCCGGCCGCGGCGCCCCGGGCACGGGCTCGCTCCCGCTGGAGGACCTCCTCGACCAGCTGCGGAAGGCCGGTTACGACGGCTGGGTCGGCCTCGAGTACAAGCCCGGCGACCGCCCGAGCGCCGAGGCCTTCGACTGGCTGTCCCGCTGACCCCCCCTGAACTGAGAGGCACCCCCGAATGAGCAACGCACTTCCCAAGATCGCCTGGATCGGCCTCGGCATCATGGGCTCCCCCATGTCCGAGAACCTGATCAAGGCGGGTTACGACGTCACCGGCTTCACCCTGGAGCAGGACAAGCTGGAGCGCCTGGCCGCCGCCGGCGGCACGGCCGCCGGTTCGATCGCCGAGGCCGTGCGGGACGCGGACGTCGTCATCACGATGGTGCCGGCCTCCCCGCAGGTCGAGGCCATCTCCTACGGCCCCGACGGCATCCTGGAGAACGCCAGGTCCGGCGCCCTGCTGATCGACATGTCCTCGATCACCCCGCAGACCTCGGTCGGCCTGGCGAAGGCGGCCAAGGACAAGGGCATCCGCGTCCTGGACGCGCCCGTGTCCGGCGGCGAGGCCGGCGCGATCGAGGCCGTACTGTCGATCATGGTCGGCGGTGAGCAGGCCGACTTCGACCAGGCGAAGCCGATCTTCGAGGCGCTCGGCAAGACCATCGTGCTGTGCGGTCCGCACGGCTCGGGCCAGACCGTGAAGGCGGCCAACCAGCTGATCGTCGCCGTGAACATCCAGGCGTGCGCCGAGGCCGTGGTCTTCCTGGAGAAGTCGGGCGTGGACCTGCAGGCGGCGCTGGACGTCCTCAACGGCGGCCTCGCGGGCTCGACCGTGCTGACCCGGAAGAGGGACAACTTCCTGAACCGGGACTTCAAGCCGGGCTTCCGTATCGACCTGCACCACAAGGACATGGGCATCGTCACCGACGCCGCCCGCAACGTCGGCGCCGCCCTGCCGGTCGGTGCCGTGGTCGCCCAGCTGGTCGCCTCCCTGCGTGCGCAGGGTGACGGCGGCCTGGACCACTCCGCGCTGCTGCGCGCGGTCGAGCGCCTCTCCGGCGCCCAGGTCTGACGACCGGCCGAGACTTCCGGGCCGCGGCGCCGCTGACACCTGTCCTGTCGCGCCCAGGCGTCGCCGCGGCCCGGAATTTCCTTCAACAAAGCGT
The DNA here is from genome assembly GCF_001513975.1 of Streptomyces curacoi. Classification (GTDB taxonomy): domain Bacteria; phylum Actinomycetota; class Actinomycetes; order Streptomycetales; family Streptomycetaceae; genus Streptomyces; species Streptomyces curacoi. The sequence continues at coordinate 724,802 of NZ_KQ947987.1, read as the reverse complement.
TGATTACATTCAACAAACTGTTGACGCCCAGATCGCCCCACTTCTAGGCTCCACAAAGCGGAAACAGGTTTCCGCTGACACCCGCACGGAAGGTCCACGATGTCGAAGCGCGTGCTCACCACCGAGTCCGGCGCCCCGGTCGCCGACAACCAGAACTCCGCCTCCGCCGGCGTCGGCGGTCCGCTCCTGCTCCAGGACCAGCACCTGCTGGAGAAGCTGGCGCGCTTCAACCGCGAGCGCATCCCGGAGCGCGTGGTGCACGCCCGGGGCTCCGGCGCGTACGGCCACTTCGAGGTGACCGACGACGTCACCGGCTTCACCCACGCCGACTTCCTGAGCGCGGTCGGCAAGCGGACCGAGGTGTTCCTGCGCTTCTCGACGGTCGCCGACAGCCTGGGCGGCGCGGACGCGGTCCGCGACCCACGCGGTTTCGCGGTCAAGTTCTACACGGCGGAGGGCAACTACGACCTCGTCGGCAACAACACCCCGGTGTTCTTCATCAAGGACCCGATCAAGTTCCCCGACTTCATCCACTCGCAGAAGCGCGACCCGTTCACCGGCCGCCAGGAGCCGGACAACGTCTGGGACTTCTGGGCGCACGCCCCCGAGGCCACGCACCAGGTGACCTGGCTGATGGGCGACCGCGGCATCCCGGCGTCGTACCGCCACATGAACGGCTACGGCTCGCACACGTACCAGTGGACGAACGCCGAGGGCGAGGCCTTCTTCGTCAAGTACCACTTCAAGACCAACCAGGGCATCCGCTGCCTGAGCAGCGAGCAGGCCGCCGAGCTCGCGGGCAAGGACCCGAGCTCCCACCAGACGGACCTGCTCCAGGCCATCGAGCGCGGTGTACACCCGTCCTGGACGCTCTACGTCCAGATCATGCCGGCGGCCGAGGCGGCCGACTACCGCTTCAACCCGTTCGACCTCACCAAGGTCTGGCCGCACAAGGACTACCCGCTGCAGCGCGTGGGCCGGCTGGTCCTGGACCGCAACCCGGACAACGTCTTCGCCGAGGTCGAGCAGGCCGCGTTCTCCCCGAACAACTTCGTGCCGGGCATCGGCCCCTCCCCCGACAAGATGCTCCAGGGCCGTCTGTTCGCCTACGCCGACGCCCACCGCTACCGCCTGGGCGTGAACCACACGCAGCTGCCGGTGAACGCCCCCAAGGCGACTGTGGCGAACAACTACGGCCGCGACGGCTTCATGGCGACCAACTCCCAGGGCCGGTACGCCAAAAACTACGAGCCGAACTCCTACGACGGCCCGGTGGAGACCGGCCGCCCCCTGTCGGCCCCGCTGGCGGTGAACGGCTACACGGGCACCCACGTGGCGCCCCTGCACACCAAGGACGACGACTTCTTCCAGGCGGGCGAGCTGTACCGCCTCATGTCCGCCGAGGAGAAGTCCCGCCTGATCGCCAACATCGCCGGCAGCCTCTCCCAGGTCTCCCGCGACGACGTGATCGAGAAGAACCTGGCCCACTTCCACGCCGCCGACCCGGAGTACGGCAAGCGCGTGGAGGAGGCGGTCCGCGCCCTGCGCGAGGACTGAACCCCAAGGCGGCGTCCGGATCCTGACAGGACGTCAGACCGGGCGCACCGCCCGCGTCCCCAGGCCGATCGACCCGGATGAGGGGTGGTCGACCGGCACGGGACCGGGCAACGCGAGGACCGCGGCGGCGTGCGAGCCAGTGCGGTGGTGAAGGTCCCGGCCTCCTTCTTCGACCTGAGGGAAGGAGCCCCCGGAGCCGTCGCATCCGCCGCGGTCCCAAGCCCCCCGACTCCGTCCGGCGGCGCGAACGTACTGTCGCGCCCAGCCTCGCACCGCCGGACGGCCAGCCTTCCCCCAGCGCTCCCTGCACCGGGCTCTCCCCGGCGAGGGAGCGCTCGGCGTTGTCCAAGAGCTCCTTGTAGGTCAGCACCTCGACCCTGGTGAGGTGCGCGTTGAACGTCCGCAGCGCCTCGTTGATCTCGTCCTCCGGCACCTCCGGATGCAGCGCGGGATGTCCCACCAGGACGAGGGCACTGGCACGCCGGGTCTCGATACCGAAGTCGGCACGGAGCCGTTCTCGGCTCTCGTCCAGCCCGGTGAGATAGTTGACGGCCTGGCCGACGGCCTCGTGCACCTGCGCCGCCGGCACCCAGGCATTGCGATGCCGCTTGACGAGCGGACTCCTGAGGCCCATGGCGCGTTTGAGTTCGACGATATGGAGCGCCCCGTCGCCGCGTATCAGCGGAATGTCGACCTCGTCCCCGGGCACGAGCCGTCGCTGCGCCGCCTCGCCCACGAACCGCCCGCCGAAGATCCAGTACTGGCCGTCCAGCGCCCGCTGCACGTCCGCCTCTGTCGCCTTGCGATCCTCGACGACCGTACGCAGCTCCTTGAGCCGGGCGGCACGCCGGCGCAGTTCGGCGGCCTGCAGCAGGAGCCGCCCCTGATCGTCGGCGGCCAGCAGCGCCAGGGCTTCGGGCGAGGTGACGATCTTCCGGGCTTCGGCCGCCGGGTCCGCGATATCGATCCGGCCGTCACGGATGATCCGCTCCAGCCACAGCGTGATCTCGGCCCGACCTCGCGGAATGACACAGCGTCCTGGGCGGTCTTCGGGGGCCTGGAGGAACAGCGCGTCCTCACCCTGCGCCCGGAAGTGCTCCAGGAACTCCTCGATCCCGGCCTCGGGGTGGGCCGCCAGGAATTCCCGACCGGCGTCGAACAGCCACTGGTGCATCGCCTTCATCGTGCTGCCGAGGAAGCCCGTGTGCGACTCCCTCCTTTGCCCGTCCCCGAACAGCCGGTACCGGTCCTCGAAGTCGTACCGCAGGATGCGTCCCTCCGCGTACTCGATCGCATCCTGCACGAGCCGTACGACCTGCCACTCGCCGACTCCCACCGCGGCACCCCGCGCCTCCTCCAGGAGCCGTAGCAGCTCTCTGCCGCCCCGCCGCTTGCGGCTTCGTCCGCCGTGTGTGGGGTTGAGGGGCATCCTTCATGCTCTCGTCGGCCGTCTCCCCGGCACCCGGAGCAGATGCGACCGCGCGCGTACGCCTCGGGGCGTAGGGCGGCTACGTAATCCTCAAATCAAGCTCTGAACCTTGTTCAAGAGGCTTCAACCTGCGGCACCCGCGGGCACATTCTCGTCACACGGGGCCTGCCGGCACGGGGGCGGCGGGCCCCGTCGCGGGAACGGAAGAGGGCGGTCCAACCCGAGAGTTGGACCGCCCTGGTGACCGACTGTGCGGGTCAGACCTTCAGCGTCTTGATCGACGTCGGTGCGTGCCCCGGCTCCGTCGCGAGTTCCTCGAACTCCACGACGTTGCTGATGTCGTTCGTCGTCGACATCGAGATGTTGGTGACCCGCTCCAGGATCGCCTCGACGACCACCGGGACCTGGTACTCCTGCGCGAGCTTCTTGGCCTGCTCGAAGGCGGCGCCGAGTTCGTTCGGGTCGGTCACCCGGATCGCCTTGCAGCCGAGGCCCTCGGCGACCTTGACGTGGTCGACGCCGTAGACGCCGAGCTCGGGCGAGTTGATGTTCTCGAACTCCAGCTTGACCTGGAAGTCGATGTCGAACGCCCGCTGTGCCTGGCGGATCAGGCCCAGGTAGGAGTTGTTGACGAGGACGTGGACGTACGGGATCTTGTGCTGCGCCCCGACCGCCAGCTCCTCGATCATGAACTGGAAGTCGTAGTCGCCGGACAGGGCGACGACCTGCGCCTCCGGGTCGGCCTTCGCCACGCCCAGCGCGGCCGGGATGGTCCAGCCCAGCGGGCCCGCCTGGCCGCAGTTGATCCAGTGCCGCGGCTTGAAGACGTGCAGCATCTGGGCGCCCGCGATCTGCGAGAGGCCGATGGTGGAGACGTACCGGGTCTCCGGGCCGAAGGCCTTGTTCATCTCCTCGTAGACGCGCTGCGGCTTGATCGGGATGTCGTCGAAGTGCGTACGGCGCTGGAGGGTCGCCTTCTTCTCCTGCGCGGACGCGGCCCAGGCGGAGCGGTCCGGCAGCCGGCCGGCCGCCTTCAACTCCCGCGCCACCTCCACGAACAGCTCCAGCGCGGCCTTGGCGTCGGAGGTGATGCCGTAGTCCGGGGCGAAGATCTTGCCGATCTGGGTCGGCTCGATGTCGACGTGGACGAACTTCCGCCCGGCGGTGTAGACGTCGAGCTTGCCGGTGTGGCGGTTGGCCCAGCGGTTGCCGATGCCGAGGACGAAGTCGGACTCCAGGAAGGTCGCGTTGCCGTAGCGGTGCGAGGTCTGCAGGCCGACCATGCCCGCGTTCAGCTCGTGGTCGTCGGGCAGGACGCCCCAGCCCATCAGGGTCGGGACGACCGGCGTGCCGGTCAGCTCGGCGAACTCGACGAGGAGTTCGGCGGCGTCGGCGTTGATGACTCCGCCGCCCGCGACGATCAGGGGGCGCTCGGACGCGTTGAGCATCCCGATCGCCTTCTCGATCTGGGCGCGGGTCGCGGCGGGCTTGTAGACCGGGAGCGGCTCGTACGTCTCCGGGTCGAACTCGATCTCCGTCAGCTGGACGTCGATCGGCAGGTCGATGAGGACCGGGCCGGGACGGCCGGAGCGCATCAGGTGGAACGCCTGCTGGAAGACGCCGGGGACCTGCGCGGCCTCCAGGACGGTGACCGCCATTTTCGTGACCGGCTTGGCGATCGAGGCGATGTCGACGGCCTGGAAGTCCTCTTTGTGGATCACGGCGGTCGGCGCCTGGCCGGTGATGCACAGGATCGGGATGGAGTCACCGGTCGCGGAGTACAGGCCGGTGATCATGTCGGTGCCGGCCGGGCCCGAGGTGCCGATGCAGACGCCGATGTTGCCCGGGTGGGTGCGGGTGTAGCCCTCGGCCATGTGCGAGGCGCCCTCCACATGGCGGGCAAGGGTGTGGTGGATCCCGCCCGAGGCCTTCAGGGCCGCGTAGAAGGGGTTGATCGCCGCGCCCGGCACGCCGAACGCGTTGCTGACGCCCTCGCGCTTGAGGATCTCGACTGCCGCTCGGGCAGCGGTCATACGAGCCATTGAGTACTCCTGCTTCGGCTGTCGGATTCGCACTCCCGTCGCGCCCCGCGGTGAGCAATTCCGTGACGATGACACTCCCGCGATCCGAGTTATTCCGTATCGCGGAAACTGTTTTCTACTATCTGGAAGCAATGTAGGTGGGCGGGTGAAGACCGTCAAGAGGCGGACAACCAGTCACGCCGTGGAGGACGATGGGGCCGACGGGGGCGCTGTCCCGATGCGAGGTCGTCCTGGAGTGGCCATGTCCGAGAGCGTGTCGGTGCGCTGCCCGGCCTGCCGGCGCGAGCATCTCTACACGGCGCCCGCCTATCCGTGTGTGTGCGGGGCGCCCGTCGCTCCGCCGCTCGACCCGCACGGAACCGTGACCGCGGTGACCCATCGCGCCTGGGACGACGAATGGCTCGGTGTGCGCTGCGCGGCGTGCGGCCGCGAGACCCAGTGGCCCCGCCCGGAGCTGGGATGCCCCTGCGGAACGATGCTGCGCGTGCCGGTGGCGCGGGCGGCGGCCACGGGTGAGCCGCGGCGGCAGGCGCCCGCCGCGCGCCCCGCCTTCCAGCCCATCGCGATCCGCACCGCCCGCGACGCGGTCACGGCAGCCGCCGTCTATCTGCGCCGGCTCGGCTACCGGGACATCCGCCGCGCCGACCAGCGGCCCCCGACCGGCATCGGCATCGCCGCCCACGGCCTGCTCGCCCAGGTCGACCCGACCGTACGCCCGGCCACCCTGCGGGACGTGGAGTGCCTGTGGCTGACGGCCATGACGGAGTCCGCGGCCTGCGTCTACTTCTCCCTCGCCGGATACGCCCCCGACGCCCGCACCCGCGCCGACACCCTGGGCGTCCCCCTGTTCGTCCTCGACCTCACGGGCGCGCCCCAGCCGGTCAACGACCCCGCCCACGAACTGGACGCGACGGGCGCCCGGTAATCCGCTCGCGCCCCCCGGGGCCCTCGGCGGACACTCGGCGCATGCGCATCCGTCCCGCCGCACCCGACGAGCTTCCGGTCCTCCAGGACATCGAACGCGCCGCGGGCGCCGCCTTCCGGGACCTCGGCATGGCGGCGGTCGCCGACGACGAACCGCCCGCCCTGGACGTCCTGGAGCGCTACCGCCGGGCGGGCCGCGCCTGGGTCGCCTGCGCCGGGGGCGACGGCCCGGCCGGCTATCTGATCTGCGAGCCCGTCGACGGCGCCCTGCACATCGAGCAGGTCTCGGTCCACCCCGACGCCGCCCGCCGGGGCATGGGGCGGGCCCTCCTCGCGTACGCCGCGGACCGCGCGCACGAGGAGGGCCTGACCGGTCTCACCCTGACCACCTTCACCGAGGTGCCGTGGAACGCGCCGTACTACGCGTCTCGGCTTCCGCGTCCTGGCCGAGGCCGGCCTCACCCCGGGACTGCAAAGGATCCGCGCCCACGAGGCGGACGCCGGCCTCGACCGGTGGCCGAGGGCCTGCATGCGTGCCGAACTCCTCAGTCCCTGACGGACGGGGCGGGATCCCTCTCGATGTGGAAGCGGTCGCCGTAGACATGCCAGGTGAGCGGCGTGTTCAGGCGCAGGTTGCCCTTGTTGAGGAAGACCCGCTGGGCGGTGTCGACGCGGCTGGTGTCCTCGTGTGCGGGCTCCTTCTTCATCTCCTTCACGCGCGCGTCCAGGAACGCGTGCAGATACCTGGTCTCGTCGCCGCCGTCCGCCGGGGTCCTGGCGTGGCGGCGGGCGTCGGCCCGGATGGCGGCGAAGCCCGACGCGCCGTGCATGACGATGGCGTCGTAGTAGGCGAACTGGCCCAGCTCCCGCAGGCCGTCGCGCTTGGCCCGGGAGACGGACGGGTCGAAGTACACGCGGTCGCGCTCGTGCTCCTGGGCCGCCTGGAACTCCGGAGTCTGCGCGGCCCTCACCCAGGCGTCGGTGAAGCCCGGGTCGAGCCCTTCGTGCGAGTCGCTGCCGTCGACCGCGCGGAGGGCGGGCAGGTACGGGGCGAGCGGGTTGTCCGGTTCCTGGGCGGTGTAGTACTCGACGAGTTCCAGCATGTCGTGGGTGCCGGAGCAGAAGCCGATGATCCCGGCCGTGTAGCCGCGGCCGTCGCCGATGTCCTCGATGTAGTCGAACTGGGCCCGCCAGTCCAGCGACGAGTTCTCGGCGCTGGAGACGAGCCGCATGGCGATCTCCTTCTTCGCCGGATCGTCGAGACCCGCGGGCTCGACCGCGGCCCCGCTCACGCTCAGGAGCAGCGTGGCGGGGACGGCTGCGAGGACGGCGGCCAGGGCTGTGCGCAGCCCGGTGCTCCGCCGGCGCCGCCGGGTGGGGGTCGGGGACTGCCGTCTCAGTAGGGAGGGAAGGCGCATGTGGTTCTCCGCTTGTGGGGGTGGATTCGGAGACTGTTAGGAACCTTTCCTTCCTATTACCTCGCGGCAGTCGCCCGCAAGAGGCGCGACACAAGAAAATGAGCGGGGGCGCCATGGGCGGCGCCCCCGCTCGAACGGCTTTCGTGCTGCCGCGAGTTCACTGCTCCCGCGCGCCGTGGTACCGCTCGGCGAGCCGCGCGAGCGCCACCGCGCCGAGGAGCAGTCCGAAGTCCCGCAGTGCGATGTCGTAGTAGTCCGGAATGGTCAGCAGGTTGACGATGATGCCGGCCAGCCAGCCGGCCACCAGCCACCCGCCGAAACGCGGGGCGAGGGCCACCACGACACCGGCCAGGATCTCGACCGCTCCCACCGCGTACATGGCCGCCTGGGCGCTGCCCGGAACGATGTCGTCGATCCAGGGCGCGAGGTAGCCGGGCCAGTCCACGAGCAGGTTGGCGAACTTGTCCAGCCCGAACAGGATCGGCGCCACCGTGAAGCCGATGCGCAGGACCAGGAAAGCCTGGTAGCCGGGGTCGGCGAGCGCCGGACGCCGGGACGCGGCAGGTGGGGTGCCGGTGGTTGCGGAGGCCATGACGACTCCTTCTATAGATGACTCTCATTAGCTATAGAAGCGCACACTTTTTCTTTAGTCAATGGCGGTGGGTTTTACACTGGTGTTCGTGGATGCCGCGAAAGAAGTACACGACTCCGACCTGCACGCCGCCGACGTACCCGACGCCGACGTCTCCGCCGTCGCCGCGCTGGACGAGCCGACGCGCAGAAGGCTGTACGACCATGTGGTGCGCCAGCCGGGCCCGGTCAGCCGGGACGAGGCGGCCGAGGCGCTCGGGCTGGCGCGGCAGACCGCGGCGTTCCACCTGGACCGGCTCGCCGCCCAGTCCCTGCTCGACGTGGTCTACGAGCGGCGCAGCGGACGGAGCGGGCCGGGCGCGGGCAGGCCGGCCAAGCTCTATCGGCGCTCCCCGCGGCAGGTCGCCGTCAGCCTGCCGGACCGGCGTTACGAACTGGCCGGACGGCTCCTGGCCCAGGCGGTGGAGGAGTCCGCCGCGACGGGTGCGCCGGTACGGGACGTGCTGCACCGCAAGGCGGAGGAGCTCGGCTCACAGCTCGGCTCCCAGCGGGGCGGGCAGCGGTCGGCGCCGGGCGACGCGGGCCTCGTCGACCTGCTGGAGCGGCACGGCTTCGAACCCCGGCGCGAGGACGAGGCGATCGTCCTGGCCAACTGCCCCTTCCACGCCCTGGCCCGTGAGCACACCCAGACGGTGTGCGGGATGAACCTCCATCTGCTGCGCGGTGTGCTGCGGGGGGTGGGCGAGACCGGTTTCCAGGCCTGCCTCGCCCCCCAGGACGGCCGGTGCTGCGTCGTGCTGCGGCCGGCCGGCCGAGCGGCTCACTGACGGGCGTACTTCTCCCGCAGCTCCACCTTGCGCACCTTCCCGGACACCGTCATCGGGAAGGCGTCGAGGATCTGCAGCCGGCTCGGGATCTTGTAGTGCGCCAGCTGCCCGTCGCAGAAGGCCCGCAGCTCCTCCAGCGTCAGCGGGTCACCGGGATCGCGCGGGATGACGCACGCCAGCACCTCCTCGCCGTACCGCTCGTGCGGCACGCCGACGACCTGGACGTCCGCGATCTTCGGGTGGGCGTACAGGAACTCCTCGATCTCGCGCGGGTAGATGTTCTCGCCGCCGCGGATGATCATGTCCTTGATGCGGCCGACGATCTCGACGTAGCCGTCCTCGCGCATGACGGCCAGGTCCCCGGTGTGCATCCAGCGGCCGGGGTCGACGGCCTCGGCGGTCTTCTCGGGCTCGTTCCAGTAGCCGAGCATCACGCTGTAGCCGCGGGTGCACAACTCCCCTGCCGTGCCCCGTGGTTGAGTCACCCCGGTCACGGGGTCGACGACCTTCACCTCGATGTGCGGCAGCACGCGGCCGACCGTGCCGGTGCGGTGTTCGAGGTCGTCGTCGCGCCGGGTCTGTGTGGAGACGGGCGACGTCTCCGTCATGCCGTAGCAGATCGACACCTCGGCCATGTTCATCTCGGTGACCACCCGCTTCATCACCTCCACCGGACAGGGCGAGCCCGCCATGATGCCGGTGCGCAGGGAGGAGAGGTCGTAGGAGGCGAAGTCGGGGAGGTTCAACTCCGCGATGAACATGGTCGGTACGCCGTACAGGGAGGTGCACCGCTCCTGCTGGACGGCCTCCAGCGTGGCCTTCGGGTCGAAGGAGGGGGCTGGGATCACCATGCAGGCGCCGTGGGATGTAGCGGCCAAATTCCCCATGACCATGCCGAAACAGTGATAGAACGGCACGGGGATGCACACCCGGTCCTGCTCGCTGTAGGCGATCATCTCGCCCACGAAGTAGCCGTTGTTGAGGATGTTGTGGTGGGAGAGGGTAGCCCCCTTGGGGAAGCCCGTCGTGCCCGAGGTGTACTGGATGTTGATGGGGTCGTCGCAGGACAGCTCCTCGAACGGCACCGGCGTCCCCCGCGCGATCAGCGCCTCCCAGCTCGGGTCACCGATGAACACGGTCTCCCGCAACCGCGGGCATCTGCCCCGCACCTGCTCGACCATCGCCCGGTAGTCGCTCGTCTTGTGACCGAGGGAGGCGAACAGCAGGGAGACGCCGGCCTGGTTGAGGACGTACTCCACCTCGTGGGTGCGGTAGGCCGGGTTGATGTTCACCATGATCGCGCCGATGCGGGCGGTGGCGTACTGGACCAGGACCCACTCCGGGCAGTTGACCGCCCAGATGCCGACCCGGTCGCCCTTGGCCACCCCGCTCGCGAGCAGCGCGTACGCCAACTCGTCGACGTCGGCGGCGAACCGGGCGTAGGTCCAGCGCCGCCCCGAGGCCACGTCGACCAGCGCCTCACGGTCCGGCCAGGCGGCGACGGCCCGGTCCAGGTTGGCCCCGATCGTGTCCCCGAGCAGGACGGTGTCGCTCGTCCCGTGCGTGTACGACAGCTGTGCGCTCACCGGAAGTCCTCCTCGCGGTACTCGGCGTCCGATCCCGCGGTGGTGGCCTCGCGCAGCTCGATGCGGCGGATCTTGCCGGAGACGGTCTTGGGCAGCGGCGCGAACTCCAGGCGGCGGACGCGCTTGTACGGCGCCAGGACCTCCCGCGAGTGCTCGAAGAGCACCTTGGCCGTGTCGGGGCCGGGCTCCCAGCCCTCCGCCAGCACGACGTACGCCTTCGGCACCGCCAGCCGCAGCTCGTCCGGCGCGGGCACGACGGCCGCCTCGGCCACCGCCTCGTGCTCCAGCAGCGCGCTCTCCAGCTCGAACGGGGAGATCTTGTAGTCGGAGGCCTTGAACACGTCGTCCGCACGCCCGACGTAGGTGATGTAGCCGTCGGCGTCCCGGGAGCCGATGTCGCCGGTGCGGTAGTAGCCGCCCGCCATCGCCTCCGCCGTACGGTCGGCGTCGCCGTGGTAGCCGGTCATCACGCCGACCGGCCGCGACGAGAGGTCGAGCGCGATCTCGCCCTCGTCGGCGCCGGGCGCGCCGGAGACGGGGTCGAGGAGTTCGACGCGGAAGCCGGGGCTGGGACGGCCCATGGAGCCGGTCTTCAGGGGCTGGCCGGGGCTGTTGGAGACCTGGACGGCGGTCTCGGTCTGCCCGAAGCCGTCCCGGATGGTCACGCCCCAGGAGCGGCGGACCTGTTCGATGACCTCGGGGTTGAGCGGCTCACCGGCGGCGACGGCCTCGCGGGGCGGGGTGCGCAGCGCGCTCAGATCGGCCTGGATGAGCATGCGCCACACGGTCGGCGGGGCGCAGAAGGTGGTGACGCCGGCGCGGTCCATCTCGGCCATCAGACGGGCGGCGTCGAAGCGCGTGTAGTTGTGGATGAAGACGGTCGCCTCCGCGTTCCACGGCGCGAAGAGGTTGGACCAGGCGTGCTTGGCCCAGCCGGGCGAGGAGATGTTCAGATGCACGTCGCCGGGTTTGAGGCCGATCCAGTACATGGTGGCCAGATGCCCGATCGGGTAGGAGGCGTGGGTGTGCTCGACCAGCTTGGGGCGGGCGGTCGTACCGGAGGTGAAGTAGAGCATCAGCGGGTCGTCGGCCGCGGTCGGTCCGTCGGGGGCGAACTCGGCGGGGGCCGCGTACGCGTCCTCGTACGCCCGCCAGCCCTCGGGCGCGCCGCCGACGGCGATGCGGGTGTAGCGGCCGGGCACCTCGTCGAACTTCCCGGTGTCCTCGGCGCGCACCAGCACATGCCGGACACGTCCGCGCTCCACCCGGTCGCGCAGGTCGGCGGGGCCGAGCAGGGGGGTGGCCGGGATGACGACGGCGCGCAGCTTCATCGCGGCGAGGGCCGTCTCCCACAGCTCGGCCTGGTTGCCGAGCATGACGAGGACGCGGTCCTCGGCGCGGACACCGCACGCCCGCAGCCAGTTGGCGACGCGGGCGGAGCGCTCGGCCATCGCGGCGAAGGACAGCCGGACCTCGCTGCCGTCCTCCTCGACGATGTGCAGCGCGGTGCGGTCGTTCCCCGCCGCGATCACGTCGAACCAGTCGAGCGCCCAGTTGAACCGCTCGGGCCGGGGCCAGTCGAAGCCCTCGTAGGCGGTGGCGTAGTCCTCGCGGTGTTCGAGCAGGAAGTCCCGCGCCCCGCGGAACAGCTCCGTCGCCGTCTTCATCTGACCTCCTGGTTACCGGACCTTGCCGGGCGGCTCTCTGTCATCGTCTAATCCGTGACGTGGGTCTCACTACCCCCGAACGGGGGTGTGCGCTCCGGGGAAGCCGCAGTGAAAGGGCGAGTACGTGGCAGTGGACGCGGCCGCATCGGTGGAGATAAGGGGCGCGCTGGTGCGCCTGCGCCGCTCGACGGGGCTCCCGGTGGCCTTCGGCGGCCTGCTGGACTCCGGGCGCCGCCAGATGCGCATCAGCGAACTGAACGGCACGGCCACCGAGTCCCTGAGCCGGCTCGCGGTGACCGCCGGGAACGGCCTGGGCGGCAAGGCGGTGACCCTGGCCCGCCCCTGCGCGGTGACCGACTACTCCGCCTCACGGCAGATCACCCACGAGTACGACGCCGCCGTCGCCGTGGAGGGGCTGCGCTCGGTGGTGGCGGTCCCGGTCGTGGTACGGCGCCGGGTGCGCGGCGTGCTGTACGGCGCCCTGCGCACGGCCCAGCCCCTGGGCGACCGCACGCTGACGGCGGCCGTGGCGGCGGCGCGGGACGTGGAGCAGGCGCTGGTGGTGCGGGAGGAGGTGCGGGCGTTGCTGGCGGCGGCGCGTCCGGAGCCGGCGCCGAACGAGGAGGGCGCCGCCCTGGAGCAGGTACGCGAGGCCCACGCGGCCCTGCGGGCGTTGGCACCGCGCATCGCCGACCCCGCGCTGCGCTCGGAGCTCCTGGAGGCCTGTGCCCTGCTGACGGCGGAGCGCCCGGCGGCCGGAGTGACACTGGCCCCGCGCGAGTTGGACGTGCTCGCGTGCGTGGCCGCCGGCTCGACGAACGCGGTCGCCGCCGAGCGGCTGGGACTGGGGGTGGAGACGGTCAAGGGCTATCTGCGGTCGGCCATGCGCAAGCTGGGCGCCCACACGCGCGGAGAGGCGGTGGTGGCGGCACGCCGGGCGGGGCTGCTGCCGTAGGGCGGGGGCGCCGCGGCATGGTCCAGCCCACACCGACGACCCCTCATTCATGCACCCCGGCTTTGAATTTCCCTATGCTCGGCTGCTGTTATTTGCCTCACCTCGTCGTCGGTCCGAAATTCAAAGAACTGTTGCCTAATATTGGCCCGGACACGACACACGGAGGGGAGCGGTGACCGTGCGACGGGACTTCAAGGAGCCTGCCAGATGCCGCCCCGACCAGGTCATCGGCAGGGAGGAGCCGTTCACCGCGGCGCGTGAGCAGCTCGCGCGGGGCGGCAGCGTGCTGCTTCACGGGCCGGCCGGAATTGGGAAGTCGACGGTCCTGCGGGCATTGGCCGCGGAATGCGGCGGAGCCGCACGCACCGTGTTGCGCTGCTCGCCCACGGAGAACGAATCCCATCTCCCCTTCCTCGCCCTGGCCGACCTCCTCGGCCTGGTCCTGGACGAGGTGTCCGACCGGCTCCCCACCGCCCAGCGCACCGCCCTGGAGTCGGCGCTCACCGGCCGCGGCGAGTCCACCCTCCAGCGCGACGGCCTCGCCCTGCGCCTGGCCGTGCTGTCCGCCCTGCGCGCCCTCGCCGCCACCGGGCCCGTCCTCGTCGTCGTCGACGACCTCCAGTGGCTCGACCCGGCCAGCGCCGAGCTCCTCGGTTTCGCCGCCCGCCGCCTCGGCGACACCCCGGTGCGCATGCTGTGCGCGGTGCGGACCGAGGGCCAGGAGTACGACCGCTATCTACGCGCGTCCCCGCCGGACACCCTGGCCGTACGTCTGGGCCCCCTCTCGCGCGCCCAGACGTCGGCCCTCCTCGATCACCGCGGCTACACCGGCCTGCCCCGCTCCATCGTCCGGGACATCCACCGCACCAGCGGCGGCAACGCCCTGTTCGCCCTGGAGCTCGGCCGCGCCCTCGCCGAGAACCCCACCCCGCCCCGCCCGGGCGAGCCCCTGCCGGTGCCCACCTCGCTGCGCACCCTGGTGCTGAACCGCCTGGAGATGCTGTCGGAGGAGGCCCGCCGCACCCTCCTCGTCGCCAGTGCCGGCGCCCGTCCCACCCTGGCCCTGCTGCACGCGGCCGGCCGTGACAACGCCGAGGCCGAGACCGCCCAGGCCGCCGCACTCGGGCTGCTGGCGACCGAGCCCGAGGGGCCCGCCGTACGGTTCGCGCACCCGATGATCTCCGCCGCGCTCTACGCGGAGGCACCCGCGCAGGAGCGCCGTGCCGCGCACGCCGCGCTGTCCACGGCGGCCTCCGACCCCATCGAGCGCGCCCGCCACCTGGCCCTCGCGACCACGGGCACCGACCCCGAGGTCGCGGCCCGTCTCGCCGAGGCCGCCGCCCTGGCCCGGGACCGCGGAGCCCCCTCGGTGGCGGCGCAGATCGGCCTGCTCGCCGCCCGGCACACCCCGGCGGACGGCCCGCCGAGCCCGGAGGTGCTGCGGCTGGACGCCGCCGAGGACGCGATCACCGCCGGCGAGCTGGACCTCGCCCGGGACATCGCGCGTGAGGTGCTCACCCGGGCGACCGTGCCCGCGGACCGGGTGCGGGCCTGGATCATCGTGATCGACACGGCGGGCCACGCCATGACGGAGGTCGACGCGATCTTCCCGCAGGCCCTGGCCGACGCGGGCGAGGACCCCCGGCTGCTCGCCCTGGTCCACTACCAACTGACCTGGCGCGCCGTGCTGGTGAAGGGCGACTTCGACGAGGCCCGGGAGGAGGCCGCGTACGCGGCGGCGCTCGCCGCACGGGCCGGCGACCGGTACACCGAGCTGATGGCGCTCGCCTTCCAGGCCCAGATCGAGACCCTCATGGGCCACCCGGACGCCCCCGCGACCATTCGCCGGGCGCTGGAGGAACCGCAGGACCCGAGGGTGGCCTGCCATCACAACGGGGCCGGCTACTCCCGCTTCCGCTGGCTGATCATGAGCGACCAGCTGCCCGAGGCGCGCGCGGCGGTCACCGCGCTGCTGCGCGAGGTGCGCCGGCACGGCTGGGTCGAGAGCGAGGTGCACTTCCTGCGCGGGGTCGCCGAGACCGAACTGCACTCCGGGCACTGCGGGCGCGCCCTCGACCTGGCCCGCGAGAGCCTGCGGCTGGCCCGGGACACCGGGATCGGCGAGGTGGCCTCCGCCGTGCTGACCTCGCTCGCGGAGGCCGCGGGCGGGGAGGTGGACCGGGCGCTGACGCTGGCACGGGAGGCGGTGGAGCACGCCGAGGAGGACGGCGACCAGATGTACGTCTCCCGCGCCCTGGCCGCCCTCGGCCACGCCCAGCTGGTGGCCGGGGACGCGGAGGGAGCGGTGCGTTCGCTGCGGCGCGTGCGGGAGGTGGAGCAGGGCCTCGGCATCACCGACCCGGCCCGGGGCCGCTGGCACGGCGACCTGGCCGAGGCTTTGGTGCGCAGCGGCGAGCTCGCGGAGGCACAGGACGTCATCGACGTCACGCGCGAGCAGGCGCTGCGGCTGGACCGCGAGAGCGTCCTGGCCGTCCTCGACCGGGCCGAGGCGCTGGTGCGCGCGGCGCGCGGGGAACGGGAGGCCGCCGTGGCCCAGTTGACGTCGGCACAGGACCGGCTCGGCAAACTGGGCTACGGCCTGGAGGAGGCGCGGGCCGCCTTCGCCCTGGCCCAGCTGCGCACCGCCCCCGAGGCGCTCGGCGCCCCTCGGGCCGGGGGCAGCTGCGGGCCGGGTCCGACCTCGTACGACGAGGCGGCTCGGCTGTTCCGCCGTTGCCGGGCGCTGCCCTGGCTGCGGCAGGTCGAGGCGGCCACCGAGGCGCGCCCCGCGGAGGCGGTCCCCACCCCCGCCTCCGCGCCGGACGGGCTGGACGGGCTGGACGGTCTGGCCGGGCTCGCCTCGATGGAGCGCCAGGTCGCCGCACTCGTCATGGAGGGCGCGACCAACCGGGAGATCGCCGCCCGTCTGTTCATCAGCGTCAAAACGGTCGAAGCGACACTTACCCGGGTGTATCGCAAGCTCGGGATCCGATCGCGGGTCGACATCGTCAGACTGGCAGCGGGACGCCGTACGACGTGAGTTCACCCGTCCTTGTCGGTCCGCGCAGGTTTACCCGTACACGACCGAGGGTTTTCCCTGCCCAACTCCCTTAGGGGGTTCCCTCATTGGGAAGGCCAAGTTCCGGGACCTAACTTGGGGGATGTGCCGCTCGCCCGGGCACACGGGGGTCGGTCCCGCGACCCCCTTGCACAACCCCCCACACCCGCGCGACCCCCCACCGGCAATCCCCAATGAGGAGTCTCATGTTCGGGCTCACCCGTGCCAGAAAGACCGCCGCCGTCGCGGCGACCGCTGCCGCCGCCGCGGTCGCACTGCTCAGCGCCCCCACCGCTGAGGCCGCGTCCTCCCGCATCGTGGGCGGCACGACGACCACGACGACCGCGTACCCGTTCATGATGCAGATAACGGACGCCTCCCAGAACCAGTTCTGTGGCGGCACGCTCGTCTCCGCGAACAAGGTCGTCACCGCCGCGCACTGCATGGTCGACGAGACCACCAGCAGCGTCCGGGTCGTCGGCGGCCGCACCTACCGCAACGGCACGAACGGCACGGTCAGCCGGGTCAGCGACATCTGGATCCACCCGGACTACACCGACGTCACCCAGGGCAACGACATCGCCGTGCTCACCCTGTCGACGTCGATGCCGTACACCCCGGCCTCGTACGTCGACTCCTCGGACACCGGTGTGTACGCGACCGGCGCCACCGCCCGCATCATCGGCTGGGGCACCACCTCCTCGGGCGGCAGCTCCTCCAACCAGCTGCGGACGGCGACCGTGCCGGTCGTCTCCAACTCCAGCTGTGCGAGCTCCTACGGCTCGAACTTCATCGCGTCCGACATGGTCTGCGCCGGACCCACCTCCGGCGGCGTTGACACCTGCCAGGGCGACAGCGGCGGTCCCCTGCTCATCGGGGGCGTCCTGGCAGGGATCACTTCCTGGGGCGAGGGCTGCGCCCAGGCCGGTTACCCGGGCATCTACACCCGGCTGACCACGTTCTCGGACGAGGTGACCGAACAGGTCCAGTCGTAACCGGGATCGTCACCCAGAGGGTCTCCTGAGCACAGCTCAGGTGAAAGACCAGGGGGCGTTGCGGGCCTCCACGAGCGGCCCGCAACGCCCCCTCTCCATGTCCTTGCCCATGTCCTTGCCCATGCCCTTGCCCTTGCCCTTGCCCATGTTCTTGCCCGATGGTCGGTGCCCGTGGTCAGGTCCGTTGTCAGTGCGGCCTGTTTCAATGGGTGCCGGTTGGGAGTGATGGGCGTTGGGGGTGATGGCATGGTGTCCGCAGACCGTTTCCTGGCCTTCGCGGCGATGTCGGTGCTGGTGATCGTGATTCCGGGCCCGAGTGTCCTGTTCGTCATCGGCCGCGCCCTGGCCCATGGCCGGCGCACCGCCGTGGCGACCGCGCTCGGCAATGTCTTCGGGTCGTATCTGCTGGTGGTGGCCGTAGCGGTCGGCATCGGCTCCCTCGTGGAGCGGTCCGTGGCGGTCTATCTGACGGTGAAGCTGGCCGGTGCGGCCTATCTGGTCTGGCTGGGTGTGCAGGCGTTCCGGCACCGCAAGGACCTGACGGCGGCGGCGATACGGACGCAGCCGACGGGACCGGCGCGCGGCGATCTGCGCACGGTCCTCGACGGCGTCCTCGTCGGTGTCACCAACCCGAAGGGCGTGGTGTTCTTCGCCGCCGTACTCCCTCAGTTCGTGGACCACTCGGCCGGCCATGTCCCGCTGCAGATGCTGCTGTTGGGCCTGGTCCCGATCACCATCGGCCTGGTCACGGACACCCTGTGGGGGCTGACCGCGTCGGCGGCCCGTACCTGGTTCGCCCGCTCCGACCGCCGGCTGTCGCTGATAGGCGGCGCGGGCGGGTGCACGATGATCGGACTCGGGGTGACGGTCGCGGTGACGGGACGGGCGGACTGACGCCCGCGTTGACGACGGGACCTGGGGGATGGACGACAGGTCCTGGGGCCTGCCCGGCGGTTCCTGCCGGACAGGCCCCAGGCCCCAGGCCTCAGGCCCCAGGCCCCGAGGAGCGCTCAGCGCTTGAGCGTGAAGGTGAAATCGCCGGAGAGCTTGCCGTTCAGCCGGACTGCCGAAACGAGCTTCCCCTCCCTGATCAGTCGCTCGACCTCGGCCCGTGAAAGACCGCAGCCTTCAGCGATCAGCCGCACCGGCCGGACAGGAATCCGCGCGGCGAAGCGGACCGAGACGTCGATCACCTCGCGGTCCAGGTGATCCGATCCGCAGGTGTCGAGGCGCCAGGCGTCCTCCCAGTCGAGGGCGATGCGGTTACGGCGCCGCACGACCGGATCCTGGAGCAGCTCGGCCGCCAGGCCAAGGTCGTTGGCATGCAGCCGGTCCAGCAGCTCAGGTCGTACGGAGCGCACATTCATCCGCTCCAGGACCGTGAGCTTCGCGGTGTCCCCGCAAGCGGTACAGAGCACGAGGAGCCAGGCGTCGATGAGCTTGTGGTTGGCGTTGACGCGAAACTTGCCGCTTGCCCGGAAGCTCCCGGACGCGCACGTGTGGCAACGCCGGAGAACGAGCGGCAGGCAGGTGGGCATGACCACCCAGTCATTGAGCACAGAAGTACACCGGTTTCAGTGAGAAGTCCGCAGCAAAAAGCAGCGCGGCGCACAGACGCGACGCGCGACGAATCAGCGCTTGGGAGGTCTCACACGGTGTACAACGGCATGCCCTTGACTGGACGACTGGGTTCGGCAGCACGGTAGCGGCGCACAGCGACGCTGTTCCACCGGTTTTCGAGCGTCACCTCACCGCCTTGCCGAAGCGTGGCCCACTCGTCATTGGGCGGCCCTAGGGGATGACGGTCCCGAAGCGGATGTCGTACGGCGCGCCCGGGTGCAGCACCCTCAGCATCCGCTCCGCCTCCTCGGTCACCTCCGCGCACTGGGCCTTGGTGAGCTCGGTGAACTGCTCGATGACGAGGGCGTCGTCGAGGATCCGCCACACGCCGGCGAGGAAGCCGTCGACGAGGAGCGGACAGTAGACCGTGTTCGCCTGCCAGGTGCGGCCCCGGTCGGCGGGCGGCACGACCCGGGTCCGGTCGGCGTGGGAGAGGAGGAGGTTGTCGAACTCGGGCAGGAAGCGGGGCGGGGCCGGGGTGTCCGGGTCAGGGCGCGGGGCGTCGGGGAGGTCGAAGAGTTCGACGCCGTTCTCGTCCCGGAAGGTGACCAGCTGGGGACGGAGCCGTTCGAAGGCGGCGCGCATCCGGGTCAGGCCGGACCAGGTCTGCATGTCCTTCACGGAGGCCGGCCCGAAGGCCGCCAGGTAGCGCAGGACCGTGGCGTCGGGCGAGGCGGCCGGTTCGGCGGGACGGCCGAGCCAGTGTTCGAGGGTGGTGAGGACGACCTGGGCGCTCCTCCCCCACAGTCCGCGCGGGGTCACCTGGACGAGAGGGAGCGTGCAGCGGGCGGCGACGGCCAGGGACTGCGGGTCGGCGTCCGGCCACTCGGCGCCCAGGGCCGCGCGCAGTTGCTTCATGGTGCGGGGTTCGGCCTCGACGAGTTCGCGGGCGAGTACGGCGAGCCGGTCCAGGTCGACGCCGACGAGGCCCTTGCGGAAGTAGTTCACCTCGCGGTCCCGGGCGGGCTGCACCAGCGGACGCAAGGTGAGACCGTCGTCGGCGGTGTGCAGGTGGATCGTCGAGCGCATGGTCACGATGCGCACGGCCGCGCGGTCGGCCAACAGCCCGGACAACTCCTCGGGCGTGAAGCCTTCGAGGCGGGCGGCGAGCGCGTAGTACGGCGGCTTGACCTCCTGGGCCTGGAGGCCGACCAGGTGCTCCACGGCCGTCAGGGCGGACAGCGGCGAGCGGCGCAGCAACAGCTGCCGGTCGAGGGTGGCACGGTTGAGGGCGCGGGTGCCGAGCACGGGGCCGAGCGGGGCCGTCGTCTGCTTCGTGCTGCGCTGGGTCGTGGTCCGCTTCGTCATGCCGGGCACGCTAGCGAGGCTTGCGGACACCTTCCGTCCGCAACTCTCACGGAGTCCAGGATCACCCCGCCCCGCCCACGCCATTCGCCCCGTATATCCTGCTCCGAGATCACGCACCAGTCGTCCCGACCGGGAGGCAGCCGCGATGTCCGAGCGACGCGCCCGCCCCACCGCGAAGAACTCCATGAAGTCAGTCTGGCGACGGGCCCTCACTCCGGCGCAGCCACCGCAGCCACCGACTCCCGATCCGCCGACGCGCCCTTCTGTTCCGGAGTCCTCCGATGTGGCAAGTGTCGTGGAGGCGGCGCTGTACCAGGACGGCGTCCGCGTCTCCTCCCCCGCCACCCTCGCCGACACCTACCGCGAGCTGCGCGACCAGCCGTCCGGCATGGCATGGATCGGGCTTGCCCGCCCCACGGAGGCCGAACTTCTCTCTCTCGCCGCCGAGTTCGACCTGCACCCGCTCGCGGTCGAGGACGCGATGGAGGCACACCAGCGGCCCAAGCTGGAGCGCTACGGCGACACGCTCTTCGTGGTCCTGCGTGCCGCCCGCTACCTGGACGCGCCCGAGGAGGTCGACTTCGGCGAACTGCACGTCTTCGTCGGCCCCGACTTCGTGATCACGGTCCGCCATGGCGCGGCGCCCGACCTGTCGGCGGTGCGCCGGCGCATGGAGGAGACGCCGGAGCTGCTCAAGCTCGGCCCGGAGGCGGTGCTCTACGCGATACTGGACGCGGTCGTCGACGGTTACGAGCCGGTGGTGGCGGGCGTCCAGAACGACATCGACGAGATCGAGACCGAGGTCTTCCGCGGCGACCCGGAGGCCTCCCGCCGCATCTACGAACTCTCCCGCGAAATGGTCGAGTTCCAGCGCGCCACCCGCCCCCTGGTCGGCATGCTGCACGGCCTGATGGCCGGCTTCTCCAAGTACGGCACGGACGAGGAGCTACAGCGCTACCTCCGCGACGTCGCCGACCACGTCACCCACACCAGCGAACGCGTCGACGGCTTCCGCCAGGCCCTCACCGAGATCCTCACGGTCAACGCGACGCTGGTCACGCAGCAACAGAACGCGGAGATGCGGGCGTTGGCGGAGGCGGGGTTCGAGCAGAACGAGGAGATCAAGAAGATCTCGTCCTGGGCGGCGATTCTGTTCGCGCCGACGCTGGTCGGGACGATCTACGGGATGAACTTCACGCACATGCCGGAGTTGCACTGGGTGCTCGGATACCCCTTCGCCATTGCCCTAATGGGGGTCGTTTGTACCAGTTTGTACGTCGTCTTCAAGCGACGAGATTGGCTCTGAGTAATCACCGCGGAGGGCTGCTGTCTTGAGCGCGTGCAGCTCCGATCGAGGGCATGGATGACGCGTTCGGGGCCGCTGGGGAGTGTGTGGGGAGAATGAGCCGCGCTCCGTTCGGGACGGTCTCCTGCGATCGTGGGCGTTGGCATGCGAGAGCCTCGCCGACTGCACGGACCGTAGTGGCCTTCCGGGCTGAAACTCCAAAAGACCGGGCGCAGCGAGGTGCTGTGCCCATCCGTTTGCGCGGGTTGCGGGAGTGGTGGTTTCCGCCTGGGGATGACGCCGGCCGCAGCCAGAGCCGGCTTCCACACCTCGACGTTGAAGATGTTCGCGCGAAGGGCGTTGCCGTACGTCGTCGTGATGACGAGCGGGAGCTTCCGAGTCTCGCGATCGGGTTCCGGGCCGCCCCACGGCAGCTGCACCTCCACCGCGGCAGGCGCACATCGAGTGACGATCCCGAGCTGTTCGCCGCATACCGGGTGCTGGCCGCTGACCTCGGCGGCGCAGTCACCGCCCATCTTGACGTGCTCACCACCCAACTCACCCAGATCATCGGGCCCGGCGCCGACGCCGGCGTCTTCATCACCACCGAGCCCACGACCACCGCCCGAGCCGTCTTCCATGCCCCGGGCCGCTTTCACGACCCCCGCTACTTCCGCGACTGGGGACAACACGACATCGAGGCCCATTTCGACGCAGTGGTGGAACTGGTGCTACGTGGGCTCCGCGCCCGAACGGGCCGCCCACCCGGAGCCTGATCGGCCTTCTTTTCCCACCCTGCCCACGTTGGTCAGGCCCGATAGTCAACGCACCCCGCAGCCGGATCACTCTGCTGTAGTACCGCGCGAGCCTTGGCGACCTCCGACTCCGCACGATCGCCGGCCTCCTGGGCGCGGTCCGCAGCTCTTCTGCTCGCGGCCCGGAAGGCGATGAGTGCTGTCACGAAACCGGCGAGCACCGCGCTGTAGTGGGCGGTGCGGGCGAGCAGATGTGCATGTCGCAGGTTCAGACGGACGGCAGTACGTCGGCCGTCCCGCCCTCGTCTGCCCGCCGAACCGGCCGCGTGGGCCGCGTTGGCCGCGCCCGCGGCGCAGAGTTCGGCGAGCACGGCGAGCGAGGATGCCAGGGGCACCAGACCGCCCAAGGCCAGACCAGCCGCCAGGGGGACCGAAATGACACGTTCCGATGTCGGATGCGTCGGCATGAACACGGTTGCCAGACCGTAGCCGGCCATGCCGATCAGCATGAAGGCGCCGAATGCGTTCCCGATCAGGGACTTGAGCGGACCCGCCCTGCCTTCCTCGCCCGACGGCTCCTCATTGACGGGCGCCCTTCCGTCACTGCCCGGGCCTCCGACCGACTCATGCTCCTCAATGTGCCCGGTCTGGTGGAAGGTTGGCCGGGACGAAGAATGATGATGCACGTCCCCGATGACGTCACCTGCGATGAAAATGCCGGGACCGTGGTTGTGCTGGTCCAGCCGGGTCGGGGGTTCAGGTGTCTCTGCCATGCGCCGCGCCGTGATTGATGGTGAGCCCCCCGGCGACACTGCCGTTGATGAAGGTGCCCGAGCCGTGGTTGTGTTGGTTGATCACCGTGGCCGGCCCGTTCCTTTCCGCAAGCGCCCGCAGCTCCTCGAAGGCCTCATGGTCCGCGCGCAGGCGTCCTTCCAAGCCCAGCGCCCACCCCGCGGCTGCCCTGCGTGCCGCCTCGTCCCGCGCGGGCTCGGAACACTCCATCACACTCGCTCGATCCTGGTCGAGGCGCTCCAACTCGGCTGCGGTGTCCGGCTGGTCGCCGCGTCGCAGCAAGCGCCGGATGATGTCCCGCGCCTTCGCGTAGGTGTCCTGTGATGCCTGGCTGAGAAGTGCCGCGAACACTGTCGTCGCGGCGAAGGTCAGCTCGTCCACGTATGTCTTCTCCCCCACTGGTCCCAGCACTGTATCCGCGCGCGCAGATGTCGGCAGCCGAAACGGGTCATCCCGGGTCCCGTCGGCCGTCAGGGAGTCGTTCTCCTCAACTCCCTGATGATGAAAGGGCATTGGATAGCGCCTGCCCGCCCTGCTGGACGACGGTTCCCGCCACCAGCGCGGGCAGGGCTTGAGCGACCCCCCTCAGCGCGCCGGCCTGCACCTGGGGGTCAGAAGCGGCCAGCGAGGTGTCGACGGGCAGCACATCACCTCTCAGGCACACTCTCGTCAACTTGTGAACCTTCCATGTACTCTGCGAACGAACAGGTCAGAAGTAGGGGCGCCGGGGGGGCCGCAGTGCTGGTTCATGCAGTCGGTCATGCGCGTTGGCGTCGACCGGGAGTGAGTGGCCGGTTAGAGCCGCGGCGCCGCCCGGTTCGGTGATTCTCTCGGTGGCGGGGCATGGCATCCCGTCGTCCCGACCCCTCTGCCGTCGGCCGTAGCTCCGCGGGCCGCCCCCTTCCTGCGCCTCCTCGGCGGCGTACGACCGAAGGCGCCGCACCCCTGATTTCGCCGGACAGCTGATCGCGGCGTCCGTGCCGGTCTGCGGCCGTGCATTGCTCCGTTGACACACCCTCCCACGACCCTGAATTCGAGCACCAGTTCTATTTATGTCCGCTTTCGCCCGGTCCCGCACCGGGCTCTTCATGCGAAACGGTTCTGATCCATGTCCACCCCCCGAATTCCCTCCGCCGACGGCCGGGCTGCCGTACGGAGACCGTCATGAGACGGAACCGACGACGCGCCGCACGGCTGTCCGCCGCCGCGCTCGCCCTGACCCTGGCCCTGACGGTGGCCCCGGGCGCGCCGTTCGCCGTGCAGTCGGCGAGTGCCGCGCCGGAAACCCCGAGGACCCCCTCCGAAGTGGCGCTGGCCGAGGCCGAGGCCACCGGTGAGCGGGTCGAGGTGGTCGCCGAACGCACCGAGCGCGACACGGTGTTCGCCAACCCGGACGGCACCACCCTCACCCTGGAGAAGTCGATCGTCCCGGTGCGGGTCGCCGAGCAGGACGGCGGCTGGACACGGCCCGACGCCACGCTCGTGAAGCGCGCGGACGGATCGATCGGCCCGAAGGCCGCCACCGTCGACCTCACCTTCTCCGGCGGCGGCCCCGGCAGCGGCCTGGTCACCATCGGCGAGGCGGGCCGCTCGGTGACGCTCGGCTGGCCGGGCACCCTGCCCGAGCCGCGCCTGGACGGCACCCGTGCCGTCTACGAGAACGTGCGCCCCGACGTCAACCTCATCCTGACCGCGACGCCCGAGGGTTTCCGGCAGGTGCTGGAGGTCGAGACGCTCGACGCCGCCGCCGACCCCGCTCTGAAGAGCATCGAGTACGGCCTGGACGCCGAGGGCCTGGCCGTGCGCCCGGGCGCCACGGGCAGCATGGAGGTGGTCGACGGCAACGGCCAGGTCGTCTTCCGTTCGCCGAGCGCTCGGATGTGGAACTCCGCCGGAGCGCCGGCCACCGACGAGGGCATGTCCGCGCAGATCGCCGACCGTCGGCCTCTGGGAGCGGCCACCGCCGACGAGGCCGACCCCGAGCCCATCCCGGTGAACCCGCCCGTGCGTGAGGACCCCCTGGAGGGTCCGCGCTCGGGCGACGAGTCGGCGGTGATGGACGTCGTCCTGGACGAGGACTCCGTCCGTGTCGTCCCCGACGCCGGCCTCGTCGCGGACACCACGAAGGCCGAACTGCCCTTGTACATAGACCCGGCCGTGGAACTCAACGAGGGCGAGCGCACGGTGCTGTCGTCCGACGGCGATGTCTTCTACAACTTCTCCGGCGGCACCAACGGCATGAGCGTCGGCAAGTGCGGCACCGCCGTGATCGGCGGCATCTCGTACTACTGCGGCAGCGGCTATGTGAACCGGATGTACTTCGAGTTCGCCCCGGACAAACTCAAGGGCAAGCACATCCTGGACGCCGAGTTCTGGGTGACGGAGACCTGGTCGTTCTCCTGTGACGCCCGTTGGGTCGACCTGGAGCGGACCAACAACATCACCAAGGCCAGCAAATGGCCCGGCCCGACGAAGCTGGACCAGATGGGCGACCGGCATGTCTCGGCCGGACGCGGCTCCAACTGCTCGCCGGCCCAGCCCGCGGCACCGATCAAGTTCAAGGACAACGCAGAGGAGAAGGACGAGAACCTGACCCCGACCGTCAGGTCCTTCGCGAACGGCGCGTTCCCCCGGCTGACGCTGATGCTCATGGCCAAGGACGAGTCGGACACCGTCTCCTGGAAGCGTTTCGACGACGACGCCGTCCTCAAGGTCGACTACGTCAGCAAGCCGGCCACGCCCACCGCGTACGGCATCAGGGCCGGTGCGAGCCGGGTGTGCAGCAAGTCGGAGTCGTCCCCCAGCATGATCACCGACCCGAAGCCCGATCTGCTGGCCACTCCGGAGACGGCGGCCGGCGGTGAGTCCGGCGGGCGGCTGCGGGTCTACTTCGACGTGGACGTCAAGAACGGCACCACATGGTCCGATGCGCCTCAGCCGAGCACCGGATCCCTGAAACCGACCTCGGGCCATGTCTCGTACAGCAGCAGCCTGAAGAACTTCCCGGCGCAGACCAAGGACTGGGACAACCCGCTCGCCGACGGGAAACTGCACCGCTACCGGGCCGCCACCCAGTCGCTGTACAACGGCGACGACAGCCATCTGACCGGCCCCTACTCCCCGTGGTGCTACTTCCTCGTCGACAGCAAGGCCCCGCAGAAGCCGAGCGTCACCTCCTGGACCGTCTACAGCGAGTGCGTGACCGGCGGCACCTGCACGGTGGGCGGTGGCCCCGGCAAGTCCGGCACCGCACTCTTCGGGCCCGCCCCCGGCGAGGCCGGCACCAACACCGGCTACCGGTACAGGCTCTCCTCGAACTCCGCGTGGTCGGACTGGAAGAGCGGCGCCACCTACCGGGCCACGTTCACCCCGCCGTCCTCCGGCACCTATCTGCTGCACGTCCAGGCCAGGTCCGCCGGCTACCCGAACGGCGGCGACGAGCAGATCGTCCGCTTCCTGGTGGACGAGGGGCCGAAGCCCGTCGCGCACTGGAACTTCGACGAGACCGGCGGCGCTGCAGTGGACACCTCGACCACCGACAGCGCGCTGCGCGACGACCTGACCCTGTCCGGCGCGGTCCGTTCGTCCAACGGGCGGCGCGGCGAGATCGTCAAGCAGCCCGCGACGGACACCGAACCGGCTGTGCTCGGACCGGACCAGGCGCTGAAGCTGGCGAACTCGGCATACGCGGCGACCGCCGAGCCGGTCCTGCAGACGGCCGCCTCATACACTGTCGCCGCCTGGGTCCGCCTCGACACGACCGGTCGGTTCTTCACCGCCGTGAGCCAGGACGGCACGTATTACAGCCCGTTCTTCCTCGGCTACTGCGAAAGCACGAAGACCTGGTGCGTACGGCTGCCCGACGCGGACGCCGCCTCCACTTCCATGGACAACCAGCGCGTCGATGCCAAGAGCCCGGCACAGACGGATGTGTGGACGCATCTGGCCGCGGTCGTGGACCACGACAAGAACGTCCTCGCGCTCTACATGAACGGGCAGCTCCAGGGCACCGACACCATCACAACCAACTGGTCCGCGGGCGGCCGATTCCAGATCGGCCGGGCCAAGTACAAGGGCAGCCACGTGGACCACTTCGGCGGTGAGATCGACGAGGTGACCGTCTGGCAGGACGCCAAGTCCGCCGAGGAGATCGCCACCGAGGCCAGGCTCACCGACGGCCCCGACGGCACGGGCATGCCCCAGCTGGAGCTGGTGGCCGACCTGAACGCCTCCGGTGCCTCCGGCACGACCGTCCAGGACACCACCAGCGGTTACGGGCCCACCATCACCCTGGGCGGCGGTGCCCGACTGGCGGACGAGTCCATCGTCCTGGACGGCACCGGCGGCGCCGAGTCGAGCTCTCCGCTCGTTGACGCCACCGGCTCCTTCACCGTGGCCGTCGAGGCACTCGTCGACGGCGCCGCGCTGGTGGACAAGCCGAACGGCCACCGCACGCAGATCCTCGGCCAGCGCACGGAGACCGGCTCGTCCTGGGGCTTGTGGTTCGAGAAGACCGGTGTGGACAGCACCGGTCACGAGGTGCTCGACGAGAACGGTGATCCGGTCCTCGACGAGAACACCGGCGAACCGCTCTCGGAGAAGTGGGCGCTCGGCCGCTGGCACTTCGGCCGGCTGACCGCCGACGGCACGGGCGCCTCCGTGCAGAGCGACGACACGGCGGTCCTCGGCACCGAGGTCCAGCTCGTCGGTGCCTACGACGCCCAGAGCCGGCAGATCTCCCTGTTCCTCGTCGACCGGCAGGGCGAGCCCACCGAGTTCACGGCCGCGGCGAGCAGCGGCGGCGCCGCCATCGGCAAGGGCTGGCTGAACAGCGTGTGGGGCAACCACACGCCGGGCCGTGTCAACCACATCCGGATGTGGGCGGGCGCGGTGCAGAGCGCCCACCACAAAACCGCGGTCGTCGGCGACTGACCGCACGGCACCACAGGGGCGCGGGTCGTCCGACGGCCCGCGCCCTGCCCGTGTCCACCGGCGGCCCGACCGGGCCGCCCTACCCACCCCCCTCACCAGAAAGCAGACCGTGTTCAGACCACGTTTGCGCGGGGACAGGCAGCGCACCGGCCGACAGCCGGTGCTCACCGCCCTCGGCGTGCTCGTCGCACTGACCGCGACGACGGTGACGCCCTCCGCGGTCGCCGCGGCGGCCACCCCACCCGTCCCCGACTCGGCCGACACCAAGGTCAGCCGTGTCCACCCCATCACCGGCCAGGGCGCCAAGAAGGCCCGCGAGCGGGTCGCCCGCGAGAAGAAGGCCAACCAGCGCCTGATCGCCTCGGCCCGAGCGGAACGCCGCGCCTCCTGGCCGAAGGCCGGCACCGCCCATGACTCGCTCACCGAGACAGTCAGCGGCACCATCGTGGACGTCTCCGCCGTCACCGCGTCCGCCCCCGACCGGAAGACGGCCAAGGGCAGGACCGCTGAGAACGAGACCATCCGGGAGAGGACGACCGGAAGCAGGCAGCGCGCCTCCGGCAAGGCGACCGTCCGGGTCCTCGACCAGAAGGCCGCCGAGCGGGCCGGAGTCACCGGTGTGCTGTTCACCGTGGGCACGAGCGAGCCGGGCACCGCCCAAGTCACCGTGGACTACGGCTCGTTCGCCTCCGCCGTGGGTGGCGACTGGGCGAGCCGGCTGGGCCTGGTACGGCTCCCGGCATGTGCCCTGACCACCCCCGAGAAGCCCAAGTGCCGCACCACCACCCCGGTGGACTCCACCAACAACGCCAAGGCGGAGACCGTGACGGCGAAGACGCCCGTCGCCCCGCGCTCCGCGCCTACGGTCATGGCCCTGGCCGCCGACACCACCACGTCCACAGCCGGTGGCGGTGACCTCGCGGCGACCCCGCTGGCCCCCTCCTCGACCTGGCAGGCCGGTGAGTCCTCTGGCTCGTTCGGCTGGTCGTACCCGATCACCCTGCCCCCGGCCCCGGCCGGCCCCGTGCCGCCGCTGACGCTGGCGTACGACTCCGGGTCCATCGACGGCCGTACCGCCAACACCAACAACCAGGGCTCCCTGGTCGGTGAAGGATTCTCCCTGACGGAGTCCTACGTCGAGCGTAAGTACGGCAGCTGCGAGGACGACGGTCAGGCCGACAAGAACGACCAGTGCTGGAAGTACGAGAACGCCTCACTGGTGCTCAACGGAGTCTCCAACGAACTCGTCAAGGACGACACCAGCGGCACCTGGCGGCTGGCCAACGACGACGCCTCCCAGGTCTTCCACGAGGTCGGCGCCGACAACAGCGACGACGGCGACGACATCGTTGACGGCAAGGGCGACGGCAAGGGCGAGTACTGGCGCGTCGTCACCGGTGACGGCACCACGTACACCTTCGGCCGCAACAAACTGCCCGGCGCCGACACCGAGCGCACCAACTCCACCTGGACCGTGCCCGTCTTCGGCGACGACAGCGGCGAACCCGGGTACGGCTCCGGCACCGGATTCTCGGGCCGCGCCAAGACCCAGGCATGGCGTTGGAACCTCGACCTCGTCCAGGACGTCCACGGCAACGCGGCGACCTACTGGTACGCCAAGGAGACCAACCACTACGCCAAGAACGGCGACAAGACGAAGCTCGCGTCGTACACCCGCGGCGGCCACCCGACCGAGATCCGATACGGGCAGCGCGCGGACGCGCTGTTCTCCGGGGTTACCTCCGCCAAGGTGACGTTCTCCTACAAGGAGCGCTGCACGGCCTCCTCGTGCGCCTCGCTGACCAAGGACACCGCGACCAACTGGCCGGATGTCCCGTTCGACTCGATCTGCGCGTCCGACGCGACGGACTGCCTCTCCACCGGCCCGTCGTTCTTCACACGCAAGCGGCTCAGCGCCGTCGAGACCCAGGTGTGGTCCACGGCGGCCGAGCCGGATGCCTTCAAGCCGGTGGACTCCTACGCCCTCGACCAGGAGTTCTTCGACGGGCAGGACATCGGCAACAGCTCCGACCAGGTCCTCACCCTCACCTCGCTGAAACGGACCGGTCTCAACGGCACGGCCGTCTCCCTGCCGCAGGTGGGCTTCACCTACCAGCAGCGGCCCAACCGCGTCGCGGGCGGCACCCAGCCCGGCGGCGCAAACATCCTTCCGCTGACCCGGCCCCGTATCTCCACCATCACCTCGGAGACCGGCGCCGTCACGACCGTAGCGCTCTCCGACCCCGAGTGCGTGCGCGGCAGCAACATGCCGGCCGCGCAGGACAAGAACACCCTGTCCTGCTACCCCGTGTTCTGGCCGATCAACGGCGGCGAGCCGGCGCTGGACTGGTTCCACAAGTACCGGGTCACCGCGGTCAACACCTCCGATCCCGCGGGCAAGAACCCGGCCGTCGAGTACGCCTACGAGTACGACACCCCGGCCTGGCACTACAACGACGACCCCTTCACCAAGGAGAAGGAGCGCACCTGGTCGGTGTGGCGTGGCTACCAGAAGGTCACCGCGTGGACCGGTGAGAAGGGCGCCACCCGCTCCCGGACCGTGAAGTCGTTCATGCAGGGCATGCACGGCGACAAGCAGTCGGACGGCACCACGCGCACCGCGAGCGTAGAGCCGATCGCGTTGCCGGGCGGCGTCACCCTGTCGGCCGCGACCGACTCCGACCAGTACGCGGGCCAACTGCGCCAGCAGATCACCTACGACGGCGCCACACCGATCTCGTTCACGATCAACAACTTCTGGTCCAAGCAGACCGCCAGCCAGCAGAAGTCGTACGCGAACACGAAGGCGTACTACGTACGCACGGCCCGCACCTACGAGCGCACCTGGCTGACGGCCACCCAGAAGTGGCGCACCGCCGCCACCTCGTACACGTACGACGACACGTACGGCATGACCACCCGCACCGAGAACCACGGCGACTGGTCGGTGACGGGCGACGAGACCTGCACCCGCACCTGGTACGCCCGCAACGCCGACAAGGGCCTGACCTCGCTCGTCTCCCGCACCCGTACGGTGGCCAAGGAGTGCGCGGCCACCGACGACAAGCTGTCGCTGCCGAAGAACGCCGACACGCGCGGGGACGTGCTCTCCGACGCCGCGACCGTGTACGACAACACGTCGGCGACCGCCTGGACGGCCGACCAGACCCCGACGCTCGGCCTGCCCACGTGGACCGGCCACCCCATCGCTTACCCAGCGGCGAGCGGCACCGCCGACCGCAACCCCGGCACGGGCTCCTGGCAGACCGTCACCGCCACGACGTTCGACACGGCCACCGCCAAGCTGGGCAGGCCCCTCAAGGTGGTCGACGCGGCGGGCAACGCCACCAGCACGGCCTACTTCCCGGCCTCTGGTGGCCCGGTCAACAGCGTCGTCGTCACCTACCCGAAGCTCGCGTCGAACGGCCAGAGCCACAAGTCGTACACCTACTTCGACCCGGCACGTGGCACGGTCACCCACACCCTCGACACCAACCTCAAGCGCACCGAGCACACCCGGGACGCCCTCGGCCGGCTCACCGCCACCTGGCTGCCGAACCGGTCCAAGGGCGGCGGCGACAGCCCCAGCGCGAAGTACGGTTACGGCATCAGCCAGACCAAGGCGTCCTGGAACTCCGTCGCCAAGCTCTCGGCCGACGGCACCACCTACCGCACCTCGTACGCCCTGTACGACTCGCTGCTGCGCCCGATCCAGTCCCAGACCCCGGCCGCGGCCGGCGGCGGCCGGGTTCTCAGCGACACCCGGTACGACTCCCGCGGACTGGCCGTCATCACTCAGAACGACGCCTACGACAACACCACCGCGCCCAACGGCGAGTACACCGGAGTGGAGTACGCGCAGTCGCCGAAGCAGAACGACACCGTGTACGACGGCGCCGGTCGCGCCGTGAAGACCACGCTGTCCTCGTGGGGTGTCAAGAAGTGGGACACGACCACCGCGTACACCGGTGACTCGGTGGCGACCAGCGCTCTGGAGGGCGGCACGGCGTCGCGTGTGATCACCGACGTGCTGGGCCGGACGAAGGAGACCCGCACCTACGCGGGCCCGAACCCGAACGACACGCAGTACGGCGCCGCACAGGGCACCTCGTACACCAAGGTCGCGTTCACCTACACCCCGGACGGCAAGCAGGAGACCGTCACCGGCCCCGACGGTTCCGTCTGGTCGTACACCTACGACCTGGCAGGCCGGCAGGCCACCGCGACCGACCCGGACAAGGGCACGACCACCACCAAGTACACCGTGCTCGACCAGGTCGATCACACCAAGGACGCCAAGGGCCAGTTCCTCTACTACGGCTACGACGAGCTCGGGCGCAAGACCGGCCTGTGGCACACCGGCCGTACGGACGCCAGCAAACTCGCCGCGTGGACGTACGACAGCCTGCTGAAGGGCCACGTCGACCAGTCCATCCGCTACGAGAACGGCGTCGGCCAGCCCAACAGCAAGGCATACGTCAAGGCGGTCACCGCCTATGACGGCATGAACCGGCCGACCGCCACCACGCTGACCCTGCCGGACACCGACCCCCTGGTCACCTCGGGCGCCGTCGCGGCGACCACCACGTTCGGCACGGCGTACCGGCTCGACGGCACCGTCAACAACACCAAGGAGCCGGCGGTCGGCGGGCTGTCCGCCGAGACGGTCGAAACGCTGTACAACGACGCGGGGCTGCCCGTTAAGCAGTCCGGCATCAGCGGCTATCTGCTGGGCGTGGACTACTCCGCGCTCGGCCAGGTGCACCAGTACCAGCTCGGCACCTCGGCCTCGGCGAAGCGGCTCTTCATCTCGCGTACGTACGAGGCGGGCACCGGCCGGCTGCTGACGTCGTCCACCGACGACCAGACCCGTGGCCCGGTCCAGGATCTGCAGTACCGCTACGACCAGACCGGCAACGTGACGTCGATCTCCGACCACGCGGACACCGGTTCCGGCACCGACCACCAGTGCTTCGCCTACGACGGCCAGAAGCGGCTGACCCAGGCGTGGACACCGAAGACGGCCGACTGCTCCACCTCCGGTCGCACGGTGGCCAACCTCGGCGGCGCGGCCCCGTACTGGAACAGCTACACGTACACGGCATCGGGGCAGCGACAGACGGAGACCCGCAACACGGCGACCCCGAGCCCCGTCACGACGACGTACTGCTACGACCAGGCCCGCAAGCACGCCCTGAAGTCGACTACGACGTCCGCCACGTGCGACCCGGCAGCGGCCCAGTACACCTATGACGAGGCGGGCAACACGCAGACCCGCGCCGAGTCCGTCGGGTCCACGACCAAGCAGTCCCTGCTCTGGAACCCGGAAGGCAGGCTCGCCAAGCTCACCGAGGGGAGCACCGCCACCGACTACCTCTACGACGCCGACGGCGCCCTCCTCATCCGCCGCGACGGCGCGTCGAACGGCGAGACCGTCCTGTACCTCGGGGCCACCGAGGTCCACCTCAAGGGCACCAAGAAGTGGGCGAATCGCTATTACACGGTGGCCGGAGCCGCCATCGCGTTGCGTACCAACGCGACCGGCACGGAGAAGCTCCAGTTCCTCTCCGGCGATCACCACGCCACCAGCACGGTCGCGGTCAGCGCCGACAGCACGCAGACGCTGAGCAAGCGGTACACGACGCCGTTCGGCACGGCCCGCGGCAGCGCCGTGGGCACCTGGCCCGACGACAAGGGGTTCCTCGGCAAAAGCGTCGACAGCGGCACCGGCCTCACCCAGGTCGGCGCCCGCGAGTACGACGCCTCCACGGGGCAGTTCCTGAGCGTCGACCCGCTGCTGATGCCGGACCAGCACCAGTCCCTCAACGGCTACGGCTACGCCAACAACAACCCCACCACTCTCAGCGACCCCTCCGGGCTCGGCGTGCCCGAGTGCCACACCGGCGAGATCTCCTGCACGGGTGGCATCCCGGACACCAAGGAGGAGCGCGAGCGGAAGGGGTGGAAGCCGAGGAAGACCGGCGGCACCTCCACCGTCTACAACCAGGGCCGCTCGGGCAAGGCCCCGGCCGGAGCCCCGCGCTACAGCCGCTACCTGGAGCAGATCCTCTTCACCAACGCGGACATCGCGGCCAAGCTCCGCAAGGAGCGCGTGAACCAGATCCTCGACGGCAAGTGGGACCTCACCAACTACATCGAGGAAGCGGTGGAGGACGTCGAGGAGCAGACCTGCCACCGGGGTGCCCGCGACGGCTGCGGCGCGTACAACCTCGCCAAGGACCTCATGGAGATGTTCGGCCCGGACCGCGACGAGGCCGAGGAAATCATGGAGCGGATCGACGAGTCGTGGAAGCGGAAGAACAAGCAGGGCGAGAGCGGCTTCGCCTTCGATGACGACGCGGAGTTCCAGATCGCCCTGACGCTCGCCATTCACGGTCATGAGGTGATGTCGCGCAATGACGACCAGTTGGCCCCGCACGCGGGGGATGCCTGGGTCGACGACAAGCGCGCGGAATTCAAGGCGATGACCAGTCACCGGAGTGATGGACTTCGCAAGCACCTACAAAAGGCCGATGAAAAGCAGAAGGTCGACATGGCGATCGTGGACCTCCGGCCGGGCGGCATGAGCGAAGACGCCGCGGAGGACGGCATCAGACAGTTCAAGAGAGGAGCCGAGGGAAATGTACAGAGAATCATCATCTTCGGCCGGGACTACATGATCGACGAGGAGCTGTAGCGTAGTGCACGCTCGGGGGCATGCCACATTTCACGGCATGCCCCCGAGCGGAATACAGGAAGTGGAGAATACTCGTGGGAAAGTTCGAGCCGCATGGCGCCAGGAAGGACTTCGAACTCAGAGTCGGAGTCGCGGAGGGCACTTGGGACCGCAAGAGCTTCGCCGACCGACTGTGGAGTGATGTCGCCCGAATTATGGAGGTCCCCGCCGATCGAAATCCGGGGGTGCCGAACGAATACGGCGGCTACCAGTACTGGTTCGAGAACGAGGACCTGAGCGTCGACCTGTACGTGGAGGAACCGGAGCCGGACGACGGTTTCTTCGGGCAGGTACCGGCGATGCTCATGGCCCGGTCCCGGTCCGAGACCGAGAACTGGGAGATGGCGGAGAAGCTGTACGAGCGGCTCGTCCGGCTGGGCAGGTACCGCGTGGTCGCTTTCGCGGACAACGGCATGCCCATCGACGCCAACTTCGACATCGGCGACGACTGGTGACCCTCCGACCACCAAAAGCCCGGCACGCCCCGCGCCGCACGTTGGCGTCGTGTGCGGCGAATCTGTTCGCCCCGACGCTGGCCAGGCGGCATCATCTGCGGGTCAGGCCCAGCTCCCCCGCGCGTACTCCGGCCTGGAAACGTGAGGCCGCCTCGAGGGTGGCGAGCAGTTCAGCGACCCGGCGGCGGTAGGTGCGCAGCGACATGCCCAGGTCCCGTGCGGCTGCCTCGTCGGTGGCACCGGAGCCGAGGGCGCGCAGGACCCTGGCGGTCTGGTCGTCGAAGCGGGGCCGGGTCGAGTCGAGGACGGTGGTCAGGTCGGCTGCGCTTTCCCAGGCGGCCTCGAACAGCGCATAGGTTCCGCCGATGAGGGCCGGCGAGGCACTCATGGTGTAGGTGCGCGGGCCGTGGGCGGCCGGGTCGGTGAGGATCATGGTCCGCCGGTCGATGATGACGGTTCCCTGCGGAAGCGGGGCGGTGGCGATCCGTACCTGGAAGCCATGGGCGGCCATCTCCCGCAGCGCCTCTCGGTCGCGCTCGTCGGCGAGAACCGCGGGGCTGTACAGCTTCCGGCCGCGAACTGCTCCACCCCGACGTATCTGCAGGCGGGGCGGTTCGGCCGGCGGGGGTGAGACGGAACGTGCTGCCGCGCCGGTCGGCGTCGAGGGCCCGCTTCCCGGGGGATCCTCAGCCGCCGGTGGCGGCAACGTCGATGCCGGCGTCACTCGTGCGGGCGGTGGCCGCGAGGACCGCCCGTGCCGCGCGCTCCCCGGCGGCGAGGGCGCCCTCGATGTGTCCGGCGTGGTCGGTGGCCGTCTCGGTGGACGCCCAGTGCAGTCGGCCGTCGAGGGCCGGCCGCTGATAGAGGGGGTGGCCGAAGAGGGAGTAGTCGGCGAGGTGGTGCACCGTCAACGGGGCGGTCCACGGCTCGGCGCTCCAGTTCTGCACATGCAGGGCCTCGGGAGTGGCCGCCGCCGGACCGAAGAGCTGCGCGAGCTGGGCGGTGACGGCCCTGTCGAAGCCGGGACCGACGAGGCAGCGGCCGCCCTGGCCGGCCGCGGAAAGGCCGTCGGCCTCGCGGCCGACCTGACCGACCCCGCGGCCGTCGACCGCCTGCGCGAGATCCTCACCGAGCAGCACGCCGACGCCACGCTCCTCGTCAACGCGGCCGGCGTCTTCTCCCCGAAGCCGTTCCTGGAGCACACGCCGGAGGACTACGACCGCTACCAGGCCATCAACCGGGCCTTCTTCCTCCTCACCCAGACGATCGTCGGCAACATGATCGACCGCGGCGCACAGGGTGCCGTGGTCAACATCGGCTCCATGTGGGCGCATCAGGCCGTCGCCGCCACGCCCTCGTCGGCGTACTCGATGGCCAAGGCCGGCCTGCACTCGTTCACCCAGCACCTCGCGATGGAACTGGCTCCGCACGGCATCCGTGTCAACGCGGTCGCCCCCGCCGTCGTGCGCACCCCGATCTACGAGGAGTTCATCCCCAAGGCGGACGTCGACTCCGCACTCGACGGCTTCAACGCCTTCCACCCTCTCGGCCGCACCGGCACCCCCGACGACGTCGCCGCCACCGTCGCCTTCCTCCTGTCGAGCCGGACCGACTGGGTCACCGGCGCCATCTGGGACGTCGACGGCGGAGTCATGGCGGGGCGCAACTGAGCAGACCTGGTTAATTGCTCGTGGACGTGCAAGTATCGTGTCGCCCTCACCCGCCCCCCCAGAGGTCCGACATGACCGACCCGCACGTCACAAGCGGCGGTGGCCGCCGTCAGACACAGCTCACCCGGGCCCGCATCCTCGCAGCGGCGAGACAGCAGCTCGGCCGCGATCCCGACAGCAGCCTCAGCGACATCGCGGAGGCGGCCGGCGTGGTGCGCCGTACCGTGTACGACCACTTCGCCGGCCGGTCGGTCCTGGTCGAAGGGCTCGTCGCGGATGCCGGGGAGGCGTTGCGCCGGGCGCTGGCAGCCGTGGCGATCCCCGATGCCGACACCGACACCGATGCCGATGCCATCTCGGCGCTGGCGCGCTTCGTTCTGGCGCTGTGGCCCGTCGGCGACCGCTGTCGCACACTGCTGAGACTGTCGCCGCAGGACCTCGGGGCGGAGCGCGCGCACGACATCCTCGGCCCCGCCCGCGACACGGCGGCGGCGATCATCGAGCGGGGGCAGCGGCAGGGCGTCTTCCACACCAGCGTCCCGCCCGAGCCGCTCAGCCGCGCCCTCGAACGGCTGCTGCTGGCACTCCTGGAGTGCGTGAACGCCGGGACCTGGAGCGACGACGGCACACGCGCCGCGACCGCCGCGCTGATCGCGGTGGGGGTGGACGGCGACAGAGCCGCCGCGCAGGTGCACGGGCTCGGCCGCCCCTCACTCGTCGAAGCCCGGTGACCCCGCACCCCATGGAGCACTCGCGGGACTCAAGGTCTCCGGCAGGCGCCGATCCGCCGGTCGTCAGTCGAGGTCGGGCAGCGCGCGCCGGGCGACGTCCCGGGCGTCCTGCGGCGGAACCCCCAGCATGCGCAGCAGCATCTCGGCCAGGTTCGCCGCGGCCTCGTCGCCGTCGAGTTCGGGCCGCGCGAACCGCAGCTCCAGCAGTGCCAGGAGGGAGCCCCCGAGGGCGGTCAGCGCGGCCACCGGGTCGGCGATGGCGAAGCGGCCGGAGGCGACGCCGATCTCCAGGTCGCGCAGAGCGCGCGGAGCCAGGCCCGAATCCGAGTGGATGTGGCCGAGTCCGCGGTGGCGCAGCACCTGCATCAGCTCGGGGTGGGAGTCCGCCATACGCGCGCTGAGCCGGAAGCCGGCCGCGACGAGTTCGGCGGGGTCGTCGATGCCGCCGAGCCGCTCGTCGAAGGTCTGACCGAACTCTTCGAGGGCGTCCTGCACCGCCGCGTCGAACAGCTCCGCCTTCGACTCGAAGTGGTTGTAGAAGGAGCCGAAGCCGACGTCCGCGCGTTCCGCGATCACCTGGATGCTGGCGCTGGTGTCCCCGGTCTCGGCGAGGATCTGCCGGGCGGCGCGGACGAGCGCCAGACGCGTCTCGGCACGGCGCCGTTCGAATCGGTTCCGGGGCGGGGCTGACGTCGACATGGGCGCGAGTCTAACAACGGGCACCCCAGACCCACAGTTCTGATGAATTCATCATCTCAGCTTGGATCAGGTATTGACGATCGAAGAATCAAAGCTGATGATTTCATCATTACTGCTGCGTTGCTTGGAGGACACCATGTCCACAACGGCCCATCAGGACCTGCACAGTGAGCAGGGCGCCCTGCGCGGCGAACATCCTGGACGCTCCCGGAACCCCGTGATCAAGGTGGCCGACCTGGCCTGGCTGGAGTTCGAGAAGCCCGACCTGGACCGGGCCGAGGTCTTCGCCCGTGACTTCGGGTTCGCGATCGCCGCCCGGAGCGAGGGCGCGCTGTGGCTGCGGGGCACCTTCGCCGGCTCGCCCTGCATGGTCCTCCGGCGCGGGCGCGCCTCCCGGTTCATCGGTCCGGCGTTCCGCGCGGCCGAGCGGGCCGACCTGGACCGGCTCGCCCGGGCGACGGGGACCGCCGTACGGGACGCGGACGTGCCCGGCGGCGGCAAGGCGGTCGACCTGCTCGACCCCTCCGGCTTCCCCGTGCGCGTGGTGCACTGCGGCGAGGAACTGCCGGCGCTGCCCGAGCAGCGGCCGCTGCTCCTCAACTCCGGCACAGGTCACCGTCGTACGAACGCCACTCAGCGCCCGCCGCGCGAGCCGTCCCGCATCCAGCGGCTGGGGCATGTGGTGCTGGAGACAAGGGTGTTCGCCCGGGCTCTGGACTGGTACCTGGACACCCTCGGGATGATCGTCTCCGACTTCCTGTTCCTGGACGGGCAGCGGGAGCGGGGCCCGACGATGGCGTTCATCCGCTGCGACCAGGGCGGCCGGGCGGTGGACCACCACACGCTGGCCATGCACCTCGGTCCGGGCAACGGCTACGTCCACTCCGCCTACCAGGTCACCGACCTGGACTCGATCGCGGCCGGCGGCGAGTACCTCAAGGAGCGCGGCTACCGGCGCAGTTGGGGCATCGGGCGGCACATCCAGGGCAGTCAGCTCTTCGACTACTGGCGCGACCCCGACCACTTCATGCTGGAGCACTTCGCCGACGGCGACCTGTTCTCCTGTGACGTCGAGCCCGGCTGGGCGCCCATGTCGACCAGCGGCCTCGCCCAGTGGGGGCCGCCGGTCACCCGCGACTTCCTCGGCGCCGGCCCCTCCCCGCAGCGGGTCCGCGACGTCATCCAGGCCCTGCGCGGCGACAACGAGCTGGACCCGGCGCGGCTGCTGGGCCTGCTCAAGGCCGCGAGCTCCTGACCCCCCGACTCCCCCGCTCCCCCGCTCCTCCCTCACGAAGGCAATGACATGAGCATCAACGTCCTGCGCCCCGCCGACGGCTGGTGGGTTGTCCTCGGCGACCATGCCGTCCCCGTCGGCACCAAAGCCACCACCACCGCGGAGCTCCTCGCCGACCGGGCGGCCGTACGTCAGGCGGCGCTCTCGGCTGAGCCGGGCACACCGGTCGCCGACCTGGTGGCGCTCTCCCCGGTCACCGCGCCCTGCCGGGTGGTGGCCCAGATGGTCAACTACCGCAGCCACGCCCGCGATTCGGGCTTCACCGGCGACATCCCGCCCGCCTTCTTCCGCAAGGCCTCCGGCTCCATCAGCGGCCCGGGCGAGGCCGTCGTCCGGCCGTCGTTCGTGAGGTTCCTCGACTACGAGATCGAGCTCGGCCTGGTCATGGGGGCGCCGCTGCCCATCGGCACGGTGATCGAGGAGCGGGACCTGCCGTCGTACGTCGCCGGGCTCGTCATCACCAACGACGTCAGCGCCCGTGAGATCCAGCTGACCAAGACGCAGTTCTACGAGAGCAAGTCGTACCCGACCTTCACGCCCACCGGGCCCCACCTGGCCCTGCTGGAGCCGGAGGACTTCGCCCATCTCCCGGACCTGCGGCTGCGGTTGTCGGTCAACGGCGAGCTGCGCCAAGACCGCACGCTCGCCGACATGATCGTCCGTCCGGCGCAGGCGCTCACCCTGCTGGCCCGCTTCCAGACCCTCGACCCCGGCGACCTGCTCCTCACCGGCACCCCGGGCGGCACCGCCCTCAAGGCCCCGCCGAAGCCGGTCGAGAAGATCGCTTCGCTCCTGCCGCCGGCCGCCAAGTGGAAGGCGTTCTTCAAGAGCCAGGCGAAGAACCCGCGCTACCTGCGGCACGGCGATGTGGTGACCGCCACCATCGCCACCCCGGACGGGCGCATCGACCTCGGCCGACAGCGCACTCCCGTGACCGACGCGAACCGGCCGACATGAACCGATCGACGCGAACCGACCGACGCGAACCGACCGATGGGAACCGACAGATGCGAACTGACCTATGCGAACTGACCGATGCGCAGCGCGACCCGAAGTGAGCCGCACATGACCGTCGACCAGGCCGCCCGGCCACAGGGCACCGCGATGCCCAGGCCGGGACACGCCCCCGTCGTGATCATCGGAGCCGGGCCCGTGGGTGTCACCGCCGCCCTCCTCCTGGCCCGGCGCGGCGTGCGGACCGTCGTCCTCGAACGCCACCGCGACGTCTACCCCCTGCCGCGCGCCGTCGCCACCGACGACGAGGTCCGCCGCATCCTCCAGGCCGCCGGGGTCCAGGAGGAGTTCGCCGCCATCGCCCGCCCCGCGCGGGGGCTACGGCTGCTGGACGCCCGGCACCGGGTGATGGCGCGGTTCCCGCGCGCCGCGCAGGGGGCGCACGGCTTCCCGCAGACCAGCATGTTCGACCAGCCGCAGCTGGAGCGGGTGCTGCGCGACGCCCTGGCCCGCACTCCGGAGTGCGAGCTGCGCGGCGGGGTGGAGGTCGCCGGCGTCGAGCAGGACGGCCACGGCCGGGTCCTGGTGTCCTACCGCGACGACGCGGGCCGACAGTTGCTGCGGGCGGACGCCGTCCTCGGCTGTGACGGCGCCAACAGCCTCACGCGCGACGCCATCGGCGCGGCCTGGGAGGACCTGCGCTTCGAGGAAGACTGGACGGTCATCGACGTGCGCACCAGCCTCCCGGTCCGCTCCTGGGAGGGCGTCGACCAGGTCTGCGACCCGCGCCGGCCGGCCACCTTCATGCGGATCGGCGAGGACCGCTACCGCTGGGAGTTCCGGCTGCCCGAGGGCTCGGAACCGGATCACGAGCGACTGCGCGAGCTGATCGCCCCATGGGTGGACCTCCGGCCCGGCGCCGACTTCGAGGTGGTGCGGAAGGCTCGGTACACCTTCCGCGCGCGGATCGCCGACCGCTGGCGCCGAGGTCGCGTCTTCCTCCTCGGTGACGCCGCCCACCTCACCCCGCCGTTCATCGGACAGGGCCTGTGCGCCGGGCTGCGCGACGCCCACAACCTCAGCTGGAAACTCGCCCGTGTCCTCCGACAGGGCGCCGACGAGCGGCTGTTGGAGACGTACGAGAGCGAGCGCAGGCCGCACGCCCGGCACGTCATCCGCCTCGCCGTCGCCATGGGCTGGGCGATGACCGGCGGCCAGGACGGCGCCGCAGCCGTCCGCCGTGGCCTCCTGGGCGCGGCCGTCCGCATCCCCGGCCTGAGTACGGCGGTCGCCCGCGACCTCGGTCCGGCTCTGGCCGCCGGGCCGCTCGTACGGCGTCGAACCCTTGACGGCGGCAGCGGCC
This sequence comes from Streptomyces curacoi, assembly GCF_001513975.1. Taxonomy (GTDB): domain Bacteria; phylum Actinomycetota; class Actinomycetes; order Streptomycetales; family Streptomycetaceae; genus Streptomyces; species Streptomyces curacoi. The sequence continues at coordinate 683,159 of NZ_KQ947987.1, read as the reverse complement.
TCATGGGCCGCTTCTGCCCACAGCCGTGGGTGAGCGCCGACGGGCGACGCGCCCGCCTGGACGAACTGCTCGGCGACTCCTTCGCCGTACTGACCGCCGTACCGCTCTCGCCCTCCCTGAGGGCGGTCGCCGACGGCCTCGGGGCCCGGATCCTCCCCGTGTCCGGCCTCGGCGACGACGGCCACCTCGCCGACTGGTTGGGCAGGGGACGGGCGGACGCCGCGCTGCTGCGACCGGACCGGGTCGTGATGGACGTCGTCCCGGCCGGCGGCCGTGACTTCACGGGCACGGCCGACTGGGCGTCCCTGCTGCACACGACACGAAGCCCCTCCCTTTCCCAACGGACCGCCGAGACAAGCCCGTCGAGGAGCACGACGCCATGAACACGCCGTACCCCGCCCCCTTCTTCACGCCCGATCCGGAAGCGGCGGCCGCCGGCCGCATCGCGGACTTCGGCCGCTGGGCGGCCCGGCACCGCGGGGTGGCGGCCGGTGCCGACCACGGCGACTACACGGCCCTGCATCGCTGGTCGGTCACCGACCTGGAGGGGTTCTGGAGCGCGGTGTGGGAGTACTTCGAGATCGACGCGGACACGCCGTACGAGCGGGTGCTGGCGGAGGACAGGATGCCGGGTGCCCGCTGGTTCCCCGGCGCCACCCTGAACTACGCCCACCACGCCCTGCGCCCTCTCACCGACGACGGCGTGGCGATCGTCGCCCTCGACGAGACCGGCTCCGGCTACGAGGTGACCGGCGACCGGCTGCGCGCCCAGGTCGCCTCGGTCGCCGCCACCCTGCGCGAGCTGGGCGTGGCGGCGGGGGACCGGGTGGTGGGCTACCTGCCCAACACGCCGCACGCGATCGTCGCCTTCCTCGCCGCGGCGAGCCTGGGCGCGGTGTGGTCGGTGTGCGGCCAGGACTACGCCCCCCAGGCGGCCGCCGACCGCTTCGCCCAGCTGGAGCCGGCCGTGCTGATCGCCGCCGACGGCTATCTCTTCAACGGCACCGCGCACGACCGCCGCGAGGCCGCCCTCGAACTCGCCCGCGCCCTGCCCTCGTTGAAGGCGACGGTGCTGGTGGACCATGTGGGCCTGCCGTGGCCCTCGCGGGCGTACCCCTCGCTGGTGATCCCGTGGGAGGACGCGGCCACCCGCGCCGAGGAACTCGTCTGTACCGCGGTGCCGTTCGACCACCCGCTGTGGGTCGTCTTCTCGTCCGGCACCACCGGCCTGCCCAAGGGCATCGTGCACGGCCACGGCGGCGCGCTGCTGGAGCACCTCAAGACCCTGGCCCTGCACTCCGACCTCGGCCCCGGCGACCGCCTCCTCTGGTACACCACCACCCACTGGATGATGTGGAACCTGGTCGCCTCCACGCTGCTGACCGGCGCGACCACCTGCACCTACGACGGCAGCCCGGCGCCGCTCACCCGCCCGGACGTCCTGTGGGAGCTGGCGGCCCGGCACCGCGTCACGGTCTTCGGCACCAGTCCGCAGTACCTGCTGGGCATGGCCAAGTTCGGCATCGACCCGTCGGTCCATGACCTGTCCTCGATCCGGGTGATCGGATGCACCGGCTCCGCGCTGCCGGCCTCCGCCTATCCCTGGGTCCGCGACCACGTCGGCGAGCACATCCAGCTCGCCTCTGTCAGCGGCGGTACGGACGTCGTCTCCGGCTTCGCCGGCAGTTCGCCCACGACACCCGTGTGGGCGGGCGAGCTGTCGGCTCCGCATCTGGGTGTGGCGCTGGCCGCCTACGACGAAGAGGGCCGCCCCGTGGTCGACCGGGTCGGCGAGCTCGTGGTGACCCGACCGATGCCGTCCATGCCGCTGTGCTTCTGGAACGACCCGGACGGCAGCCGCTACCACGACGCCTACTTCTCGGCGTACCCGGGCGTGTGGCGCCACGGCGACTGGATCACGGTCACGGGGCACGGCTCGGTGATCGTGCACGGCCGCTCCGACTCCACCCTCAACCGCAACGGCGTACGTCTGGGCAGCGCCGACATCCACGACGTCGTCGAACGCCTTCCCGAGATCACCGAGGCCCTGGTCATCGGCGCCGAGGAACCCGACGGCGGCTACTGGATGCCGCTGTTCGTCGTCACGGCGGCCGATGTGGTTTTGGACGACACCCTGCGCGAGAAGATCAAGGAAGCGATCCGCACCGGCGCGTCCCCCCGCCATGTCCCCGACGAGATCCTCGAAACGCCCGGGATCCCGCACACCCGTACCGGCAAGAAGCTCGAAGTTCCGGTGAAGCGGCTGCTCCAGGGCGCGCCCGTCGAGCAGGTCGTCAATCCCGCCGCGGTGGACGCACCGGAGCTGCTCGACCACTACGCCCGCCTGGGGGCCGACCGTCGCGGTGGGCGAAGCGCCGAGGCGGGTCCGCTCGCCGGCGCTGCCGGATCCGCCCCTGGGACGCCAGCGCGTGAGGTGAGGTGAGGTGAGGTGACCGGGTGACGACGAGGCTGCCGGGGGCGGGCCGACTGGCCTCCCGCGCTACACCATCCGGTGGCTTATGAGCGCCACAGCGTTATTCATATCAGCCGATTTCCTATCCATTCCACTGTCCGGCTCTTGGTGCTGACCAGCCGTCACGAGGCTATGAACCAAGTCGAGGAGAGTGGAGAAACATGACGACATCGCCGAGAAGGCGATCTGTCCTGGCGCCAGCCGCCATGGCTGCCGCGCTCGCCGCAGCCGTGCTGGCGAGCGCCGGAACGGCCCACGCCCAGGACCACACCACCCCACACCCGCCGTACCCGGCCAAGCCTGCCCACCCGGCACACGCGAAGAAGCCGGCGTACCCGGTCCACGCGAAGAAGCCTGACTACCCCGCCAAGCCGGCCTATCCCGCCAAGCCGGCGTACCCGGCTCCTCCCGGCAAGCCCGCGTTCCCGGCGCATCCGAAGAAGCCCGACTACCCGGCGAAGCCGGCGTACCCGGTTCACCCGAAGAAGCCTGACTACCCGGCCAAGCCGGCGTACCCCGCAAAGCCTGCGTACCCGGTCAAGCCTGCGTACCCGAAGAAGCCTGACTACCCGGCCAAGCCGGCGTACCCCGCCAAGCCGGCCTACCCGGTCAAGCCTGCGTACCCGAAGAAGCCTGACTACCCGGCCAAGCCCGCGTACCCAGCTAAGCCCGCGTACCCGGCCAAGCCGGCCTACCCGGCCAAGCCGGCCTACCCGGCCAAGCCTGACTACCCGGCCAAGCCCGCGTACCCCGCCAAGCCCGACTACCCGGCCAAGCCCGCGTACCCAGCTAAGCCCGCGTACCCGGCAAAGCCGGCCTACCCAGCTAAGCCCGCGTACCCCGCCAAGCCTGCGTACCCGGCCAAGCCCGACTACCCGGCCAAGCCCGCGTACCCGGCCAAGCCCGCGTACCCGGCCAAGCCGGCCTACCCAGCTAAGCCCGCGTACCCCGCCAAGCCCGCCAAGCCTGACTACCCGGCCAAACCGGCCTACCCCGCCAAGCCCGCGTACCCGGCCAAGCCCGCCAAGCCTGACTACCCGGCCAAACCGGCCTACCCGGCCAAGCCCGCGTACCCCGCCAAGCCTGACTACCCGGCCAAGCCCGCCTACCCGGCCAAGCCCGCGTACCCCGCCCACCCGAAGAAGCCTGACTACCCGGCACACCCCAAGAAGCCTGACTACCCGGACAAGCCCGCCTATCCGGCGCACCCGAAGAAGCCCGACTACCCCGACAAGCCCGCCTACCCCGCGCACCCGAAGAAGCCCGACTACCCCCACAAGCCCGCCTACCCCGCGCACCCGAAGAAGCCCGACTACCCCGACAAGCCCGCCCACCCGAAGAAGCCGCACCACGAGAAGCACTCGAAGAAGCAGGACTGGTGACGGCGGCAAGCAGCAGCTGATCCGCCGGAGGAGGGCGCAGATCGCCGCGAAGCCGGGCCCGGGTATCCGGGCCCGGCACTTCGCCGTGCGGGTCATGCCGGCCGGCTCATCCATCGGATGGATGAGGCGGATACGGGATTCGGATCGCCCGGAGGATGGCGGCGGGGAAGCCGGACGGCCCATAGTCGTCCCAACCCGCACGCCGCTGTCCGGACCAGCCCGCGCGTGCGGCCGTCCGCAGCATGCCCTGCACCGTCGGCGCCCGTGAACGGCATGCCCGCTCCCGTATCCCGTCCCCTGGAGTCGCCATGCCCGGTTCCGTGTCCCCGACCCCGCCTGCCGCCACGGTCGACGACGACGCTCCGTCACCCGCCGCCGTGTCGGGCCCCGCCCATCTGCTGCGCGTGACTGTGCTGATGGCGGGCAGCTGTCTGCCGATCCTGGGTGCCGTGCTGATCGCGCCGGTGCTGCCGAAGATGCAGGACCACTTCGCCTCCACAGCGGGGGCCAAGGCACTCGTCCCACTGGCGCTGACCGTTCCGGCGCTGTCGCTGGCCCTGCTGGCCCCGTTCGCCGGGGTGATCGTGGACCGGCTGGGACGCAAGCGGCTGCTGATCGCGGCGACCGTCCTGTACGCCGTGTTCGGCACGGCGCCGCTCTGGCTGGACTCACTGGGCGCGATCATCGCCAGCCGCGCCCTGGTCGGCGTCGCCGAGGCCGCCATCATGACCTGCTGCACCACCCTCATCGGCGACTACTACAGCGGTCAGCGGCGGGTGAAGTACCTCGCCCTGCAGACCATGTGCGCCTCCGCGTCGGCCACCGCCTTCTTCGTGCTCGGCGGAGCCGTGGGCGCGGCCAGCTGGAGGATGCCCTTCTGGGTCTACGGCGTGAGTCTGCTCCTCGCCCCGCTGATGGCCTCCGCCCTGCCCAGCCCGGCGGCCCGCACGGCCACCGACGCGATCCCGGCCGAGGCAGCGAGCCGTCAGGCGCGCCGCCCCTTCCCCTGGCGGCAGCTGGCGGGCATCTGTGCGCTCACCTTCTTCGGGGCGATGGTCTTCTACACCGTGCCCGTGGAGATGTCGTACCTGCTCGACGACCTCGGTGTGGCGGACTCCGGTGTGATCGGTCTGGCCACCGCGATCGCGAGTGCCGCCACGGTCGGCGGAGCGGTCGCCTTCGCCCGGCTGAAGCGCTCCCCGGACCCGATGCTGCCCGCCGTCCTCACGGTCTGCGCGGCCGGCTTCGGGGTGATGTTCCTGGCGGGCAACGCCCCGCTGCTGATCGTCGGAGCGGTGATCAACTGCGTGGGCACGGGCATGCTGCTGCCCGCCCTCCTCACCAGCGCCATGTCCCGCCTGGCGTTCGAGGACCGGGGCCGTGGCACGGGGCTGTGGATGGCGGCCTTCTTCGGCGGTGAGTTCGTCTGCCCGCTGGTGCTGCTCGCCGTGGAGTCGGCGGTCGGGTCGCTGGCCGGCGCGGTGGGTGTGCTGGGGCTGGTCGCCGTCCTCGTGGCCGGGGGGCTTCTTGCGGTGCGGCGGCGGGTGGGGGTCGTGGGGTCCCGGTCGGTGCCTGAGCAGGCGGCCTGAGACGCCGTCGCGCCGTTGTGCCGTCGAGCCGTCGCGCCGTTGTGCCGTCATGCCGTCATGCCGTTGTGCCGTAGCGCCGTAGCGCCATTGCCGGGCCGTCACCCTTTGATGGCTCGGTCGCCTGCGGGGCGCCACATGTCGGTGTCGGGAGACCGATCGTGCTCGGCGCTGCGCGCCTCCGCGCGTTCGGTCTCCCGACACCGACGCGCCCCTCCGGCTCCCTCGCGGCCGGTGTCGTCGGGACAGTGACGGTTGGTGGGCACTTGCCGTTGGTGGGCATGTGGCGTTGCCGGTGTCAGGGTTGTTCCGGTACCGGCTCCGTGGGCTGGGTGGTGGGGGTGGTCTCGCCGGTGTCGTTGCTCTGCAGTGTCTCGCCCACCTGTGCCGCCTTCTGGCGTAGCCAGATGTGGGCCGCGTCCTGGGCGTGGAGCGGGTGCCACCACAGGGCCTCCTGGACCGGTACGGCCTCGAAGGGGCAGGGCAGGACGCGTACCGCGGCGGAGCGGACCGCCCTGCGGGCCAGCCGCTCCTGGATCATCGCGATCCGACGGGTGCCCTCGACCATGTGCGGCAGCAGCTGGAAGGTCTGCACGGAGACCTCCACCTGGGGACTGATGCCGAGCATGCTGAGCTGGCGGGCGGCCGGGGCGTCGTAGGGGCGCTGGTAGACCGCCCAGGGCAGCCGGGCCAGCTGGTCCAGGGTGAGTTCGTGGCCGATGTCGGGGTGGTCGTCGGCGACCAGGCACAGCCAGCGGTCGCTGTAGAGGTCCACGGCGGGGAAACCGTCGATGACGCCGTGCGGCATCAGCAGGCCGTCGACGGTGCTGAGCGTGGTCGCGGTGTTCTCCACGACCCCGGGCGCGGGGTGCTGGAAGGTGAGCCGGATGCCGGGCGCCTCGTGGTGCACGGCGCGGGCGAGCGCGGCGCCGAAGACGGCCGCGCCGTAGTCCGAGGCGAGCAGCGTGAACTCGCGGGCCTCGGCGGTCGGGTCGAACTCGGCCTGGCTGGAGAAGACCCGCTCCAGCAGGTCGCAGGCGGTGGCGCTGCGGTCCCGCAACGCGACGCCCAGGGGCGTGAGTTCGTAGCTGTTGCCGGTCCGGGAGAGCAATTCGTCGTCGAAGTGGCGGCGCAGGCGCGACAGCGCCGCGCTCATCGCCGGCTGGCTCAGCCCGACGCGCTCGCCGGCCCGGGTGACGTTGCGCTCCTCCAGCAGGGCGCGCAGGGCGACGACCAGATTGAGGTCGAGTCGGGACAGGTTCACCGGGCACCACCTAGCGAGCGAGAGCCATCCATGTCGTGGATGTGATGCATCCACAAGATTGATTTCCGTGATTCGTCGATGGGGGCCAGAGTAGACCGCAACCCAGCGGGAGGACATCTCATGGCAACACTCGTGCAACCTGCCGGCCCGTTCGCGCTCGGCACGTTCTCCGCTCCGGGCGGGTCCGCGTTCCCCGGTCTCGTGGCCCGGGAGCGGGTGCTGGACCTGCGGCAGGCCATGGCCTGGGAGCCGTCCGACGTGCGCGCCGTGCTGGAGCGGTGGGAGGAGGCCCTCCCCGTCCTGCACACCCTCGCGCACGAGGACGCACTGGAGTGGCAGCCGCTGGCCGGGCTGCGGGTGCACGCCCCGGTGGAGCCCCGGCAGATCTTCCAGTCCGGGGCGAACTACCGGCAGCATGTGATCGACCTGGAGGTCGCCCACCGCTCCCCCGACGACCCGCGCACCGTCGAGGAGGCGCGGGCCGAGATCGCCGCGGTGATGGACCGGCGGGCCGCCGAGGACCTGCCGTACGTGTTCATCGGCCTGCCCACCACCATCGCCGGGCCGTACGACGACGTGGTCCTCCCCGCCTGGGCCGAACAGCCCGACTGGGAGCTGGAGTTGGCGGCGGTGATCGGCCGGCCCGCGTACCGGGTGTCCGTCGAGGAGGCCCTGGAGCACGTCGCCGGGTACACGATCGCCAACGACCTCACCGACCGCGCCACCGTCTTCCGCCGGGACATGAAGGCCATCGGCACCGACTGGCTGCGCTGCAAGAACGCCCCGGGCTTCACCCCGCTCGGCCCGTGGCTCGTCCCGGCCGGGTCGATCGCCGACCCCGGTGATCTGCGGGTCGCCCTCAAGCTCAACGGCGACACCATGCAGGACGAGTCCACCAAGGACATGCTGTTCGGCATCGCCCGGCTGGTGTCGTACATATCCCGGACCGCGCGGCTGCTGCCCGGGGACCTCGTGCTGACCGGCAGCCCGGCCGGCAACGGCATCCACTGGGGGCGGCTGCTGCGCGACGGGGACGTCATGGAGGGGTCGATCACCGGTCTGGGCGTGCAGCGCACCCGCTGTGTCGCGGAGGGGGCCGGCGCATGATCGACCGTACGGACCCCGAGGGCGCGATCGCCGAGGCCGCCAAGGAGTGCTCGAACTGGGGCCGTTGGGGCGAGGACGACGTCCTCGGCACCCTCAACTTCCTCGACGAGGCCAAGCGGCGTGCGGGCGCCGCCCTCGTCCGGCGAGGGGTGAGCTTCTCCCTCTCGCAGCGGTTCGACATGAACGGCCCGCAGAAGGGCTGGCGGCGCCGCACCAACCCGGTGCACACGATGCTCGACACCGGCACGGACGCGGCCCTCGGCAACCAGGGCTTCCCGCACGGGATCGGCGGCGCCGACGACGTGATCGCGATGCCGCTGCAGTGCTCCACCCAGTGGGACGGCCTCGGGCACATCTTCGACCACGGCAAGGCATGGAACGGCCGGGACGCCGAGAAGGTGGTCACCTCCGACGGCGACCTGGTCACCGGCATCGAGCACATGGCGCCGTACGTCGCCGGGCGCGGCGTGCTCCTCGACGTCGGCCGGGTCATCGGCGGTGAGCCCGGTGAACTCCCGGACGGTTTCGCGATCACCGAGGAGCACCTGACCGCGACGGCGGAGGCCCACGGGGTGAGCGTCGGCCGCGGGGACATCGTCGTCGTGCGCACCGGGCAGCTGGCCCGTGTCCGGCGCGACGGCTGGGGCGACTACGCGGGCGGCGCCGCGCCCGGCCTGTCGTTCACCACCGCCGGCTGGCTGCACCGTACCGAGATCGCCGCGATCGCCACCGACACCTGGGGCTTCGAGGTACGGCCCAACGAGTTCGAGAACGCCTTCCAGCCGCTGCACCAGGTCGTCATCCCCAACATGGGTCTGCTCATCGGCGAGATGTGGGACCTGGAGTCGCTCGCCGAGGACTGCGCGGCGGACGGCGTGTACGAGTTCTGGCTGACCGCCGCGCCGCTGCCCATCACCGGGGCCGTCGGTTCCCCCGTCAACCCCGTCGCCGTCAAGTAACCGAAAACCGGCCGCCGGATGCGCGGCACTCCCCGGACAGCGGGCGGTGCATCCGGCGCCCGCACCCCCGCCCCCACCTCCGTCCTCACCCCCGCCCCCACCTCCGTCCTCACCCCTGGCCCGCGCTCCCCGCGGGCGAGCCGCACCCCGCCGCTCGAAGCCGCGCGGCCGAATCTCGGGAGGTATCCCCGACATGGCAGACAGCCCCAACCGCAGAGTCCTCGTCATCGGCGGGGGCACCTCCGGCAACGCCGTCACCGTCCTGCTGCGCCGCGCGGGCCTCCGCGTCGACCTGATCGAGGCCAGGCCCGACTGGAACGCCACCACCGGCTCCGGCATCACCCTCCAGGGCAACGCCCTGCGCGTGCTGCGCGAACTGGGCCTGTGGGAAAGGGTGCGGGCCTCCGGATTCCCCTTCGGCACGCTCGGCATCACCGCCCCCGACGGCACGGTGCTGCACGTCGCCGAGGACATCAGGACCGGCGGCGACGACCTGCCCGCCACGCTCGGCATGCAGCGCCCGCAGCTCCAGCGGATCCTCATCGACGCGGTCCGCGCGTCCGGCGCCACGGTACGCCTGGGCACCACCGCCGAGTCGCTGGAGCAGGACGCCGACGGGGTCCGGGTGCGCCTCAGCGACGGCAGCGAGGGCCGCTACGACCTGGTCGTCGCCGCCGACGGCCTCAACTCCGCCACCCGCGCCGCGATCGGCATCCCCGACACGCCCGAACCGACCGGCATGGGCATCTGGCGCATCGCCGCTCCGCGGCCCGAGGGCGTGGACCGCACCGACCTCGCCTACGGCGGCCCGGCCTATATAGCGGGGTACACCCCCACCAGCGAGGACACCCTCTACGCGTACCTCGTCGAAGGGTGCCGCGACCGCGCCTCCGTCGACGCGGCCGACCACGCCGAGGAGATGCGCCGCCTTGCGCAGGCGTACGGCGGTGCCTGGCCGGAGATCACCAAGCACATCACCGACCCGAAACGGGTCAACTACACCTGGTTCACCCGGATGCTGGTCGAGGGCTCCTGGCACCGCGGCCGGATCGTCCTCGTCGGTGACGCCGCCCACTGCTGCCCGCCCACGCTCGCCCAGGGCGCGGCCATGTCCCTGGAGGACGCCCTCGTGCTCGCCGAGCTGCTCACGAGCGGCCGGGACTGGGACGACGAGCTGTTCCAGAGCTACTACGACCGCCGCATCCCCCGGGTCCGGGCCGTCGTCGAGGCGTCCGTACAGATCGGCCAGTGGCAGCTGGACTGTGTGCGCGACGCCGACGTCCCCGGGCTGATCGGCCGCACGATGAACCTCCTGAAGGAGCTGCCGTGACGGCGCCCACCGTCGACGTGCACGCGCACGTCCTGCTGCCGGAGGTGGAGGAGGCCGTCGCCGGTCACCCCGGCCTCGCCGAGGCGCGGGGGCTGGACGCCCGCCGCAACGGTCCGGCGGCCCTCGCGGTGAACGGCCCCATGGTCGGCGCGCGTCTGCCGGCGCTGACGGACGTCGCCGTGCGCCTGGCGGCCATGGACACGGCCGGGGTGGACGTGCAGCTGGTGAGCCCCTCGCCGGGCCACTACCACTACTGGGCCGACCGACAAATGGCTGGAAAACTCTGCCAGTTGGCCAACGAGGGCACCGCCGCGCACTGCGCCAAGGCCCCCGACCGGCTGCACGGGCTCGGCCTGGTCCCCCTCCAGCATCCCGACCTCGCTCCGGCCCTGCTCGACCACGCGCTGGACCAAGGGCTGAGGGGCGTGGAGATCTCCTCGCACGCCCCGGGGCGGGGCGGAGCCCGGGGGGTCGAGCTCTCCGACCCGAGACTCGCACCCTTCTGGGCCCGCGCGGAGGAGACCGGCGCCCTGGTCTTCCTGCACCCCTTCGGCTGCACCCTCGACGAGCGCCTGGACCAGTGGTACCTGTCCAACACGGTCGGCCAGCCCACCGAGAACGCCGTCGCCCTCTCGCATCTGATCTTCTCCGGCGTCCTGGACCGCCATCCGGGCCTGAAGCTGGTGGCCGCGCACGGCGGCGGCTACCTCCCCACCCACATCGGCCGCTCCGACCACGCCTGGCGGGTCCGCCCCGACGCCCGGGACTGCGCCCGGGAGCCGAGCAGCTATCTGCGGCAGCTGTACTTCGACTCCCTCGTCCACGACCCCGACGTCCTGCGGGAGTTGATCCGCGTCGTCGGCGCCGACCGGGTTCTGCTCGGCTCCGACTTCCCCTTCGACATGGGCACCGACGACCCGCTGGGCGCCCTGCGCGCGGCCGGTCTGCCCGACCACGACTTCCACGCGGTGCGGGGCGGCAACGCCGCCGCCCTGCTGAACCTCGCCTGAGGAGGAACCTCCACATGTCCCACCGTCTGCTCACCCACCTGCGGCACGTCGACCTCGCCGTACCCGACTACGACAAGCAACTCGACTTCTACGCCGGCGTCTGGGGCCTGACCGAGGTCGCCGAGGACTCCGGAATCTCCTTCCTGGCCGCGGAGGGCAGCCCCGAGCAGTACGTCGTACGGCTGCGCAAGGCCGACGAGAAGCGCCTCGACCTGGTCTCCTACGGCGCGGGCAGCGCGGCCGATGTGGACACGCTCGCCGAGCAACTGCTCGCGGGTGGTGTGCAGTTGATCTCCCAGCCGGGGAAGCTCGACACCCCCGGCGGCGGTTACGGCTTCCGCTTCTTCGACGTCGACGGCCGCACCATCGAGGTCTCCGCCGATGTGGTGGCGCGCCGGCACCGTCGTATCGAGGAGAAGGAGGCGATCCCGGTCCGGCTGTCGCACGTGGTGCTCAACTCCCCCGACCTGAACAGGACCCGTGAGTGGTACGAGACCCACCTCGGGTTCCGGCTCTCCGACACGCTCAGCTCGCCGCACATGGGTGAGGTCATGCACTTCATGCGGATCAGCAACCAGCATCACTCCATGGCGCTCGCGAAGGGCCCGCACACCTCCCTGCACCACGTCTCCTTCGAGATGCGCGGCCTGGACGAGTACATGCGCGGCTCGGGCCGGGTGATGCGGGCGGGCTTCCGCAAGATCTGGGGGCCGGGCCGGCACATGGCGGGCGACAACACCTTCACGTACTTCCTCGACCCGCACGGCAACACCGTCGAGTACACCACCGAGCTGGAGGAGCTCGACGAGGACACCTGGCACCCGCACGTCTACGACTTCTCCCAGCCCGAGGTCACCGACCAGTGGGGCACCGCGAACCCGATGAACGAACTCATCGCCAAGGAGTCGTTCAACGACGTCGACCGCGGCGTGTTCGTCGCCCCGCCGGTGTAGGGGCGCCGACCCGTGCGTATCGCCACCTATGTGTACGAGGGACGGCGTCACTGCGGGGTCGTGGAGGACGCCGTCGTACGGGCCCTGCCCGACGGCACCTCGCCCCTCGACGCCGTCGGGGTCCGTCCCGTGGGTGCGGCCGTCGCGCTGTCGGAGGTGCGGCTGCTGCCGCCGCTGACGCCGTCGACCGTCCGGGACTTCGTCACCTTCGAGGAGCACGTCGAAGGAGTACGGCGCTCCGTGGACGGGGCCGCAGGCGTGCCCGAGCAGTGGTACGCGGCCCCGACCTTCTACTTCGCCAATCCCCACGCGGTGTACGGCCCGCACGACGAGATCCCGATGCCGCCGGGGTCGAGCGTGCTCGACTTCGAACTGGAGGTCGCCGCCGTGATCGGCCGCGAGGGCCGCGACCTCACCCCGGAGCAGGCCCGCGACCACATCATCGGCTACACGATCTTCAACGACTGGTCCGCCCGAGACCTCCAGTCGGCGGAGATGAGGGTGGGCCTGGGCCCCTGCAAGGGCAAGGACACGGCCACCACCCTCGGGCCGTATCTCGTCACCGCCGACGAGCTGGAGCACCACCGCGACGCCGACGGCTTCCTGCGTCTCGCCCTGACCGCCGAGGTGAACGGCGAGGTGGTCGGCGAGGACCTGCTGTCCAACATGAGCTGGACCTTCGAGGAGATGGTGGCCTACGCCTCGCGCGGCACGTGGGTGCGTCCGGGTGACGTCCTCGGCTCGGGCACCTGCGGCAACGGCGGCTGCCTCGCCGAGTTGTGGGGCGTGCGCGGCAGACGGGAGCCGCCGCCGCTGAAGCCGGGTGACACGGTGACGCTCACGGTGGAGGGGATCGGTGCCGTGTCCAACACCGTGGTGGCCGGCGCGGAGCCGGTGCCGCTGCCGAGGGGCCGCCGCCGCAGCCGGGAGCGGCCGTGAGCGGCCCGCGGCCCAAGAGGCTGCTCGGCAAGGTCGTGGTCGTCACGGGAGCCGCCCGCGGCCAGGGCGCCGCCGAGGCCGAGGCACTGACCCGCGAGGGCGCCCGGGTGATCGCCACCGACGTCACGGACGCATCCGGCTGCCGTCGCCTCGACGTCACCAGCGACGAGGCGTGGGCCCGGCTCGCCGCCGAGCTGCGGGAGTCGTACGGCGGTGTCCACGGCCTGGTCAACAACGCGGGCATCACCTGGCGGGCCCGCCTCGGCGAGGTACGGCCGCAGGACCTCGACCGGGTCCACGCGGTCAATGTCACCGGCCCGCTGCTCGGCATCCAGCACCTCGCGCCACTGATGCCGCCGGGCTCGTCCGTCGTCAACGTCGGTTCGACGGCCGCGCTCACCGGCCACTACCCGGTCGCCTACACGACCAGCAAGTGGGCGCTGCGGGGCCTGTCGAGGACGGCAGCGACCGAACTCGGCCCCCGCGGCATCCGCGTCAACACCATCCACCCCGGCTACATCGAGACCGAGATGACCGCCTCCGCGGCTCCGGCGTTCCGCGAGGCGAACATCCGCGAGACCCCGCTCGGCCGCACCGGCACCGTGGACGAGATCACCCCGCTCGTGGTGTTCCTGCTCTCCGACGAGGCGTCCTTCATCACCGGCGCCGAGATCCCCGTGGACGGCGGCCTCACCGCGCACGGCGGTGTCAAGTCCCTCTCGGACGCGCTGCGTTCTTGAGCCCTCAGCCCAGAAAGGTCCCTCTGTGAACAAGGTCTGTGCGAGCGCCGCCGAGGCGGTCGCCGACATCCCCGACGGCGCGTCGCTGGCCGTCGGCGGCTTCGGCCTCAGCGGCATCCCGGCCGTGCTCATCGAGGCGTTGCACACGCAGGGCGCGACCGGTCTGAAGGTCGTGTCGAACAACTGCGGCGTGGACGGGCGGGGCCTGGGCGTGCTGCTGGCGGCGGGCCGGATCGCCCGGGTCACCGGCTCCTACGTGGGTGAGAACAAGGAGTTCGCCCGCCAGTACCTGGCCGGTGAGCTGGAGGTGGAGCTGGTGCCGCAGGGCACGCTGGCCGAGCGGCTGCGCGCGGGCGGCGCCGGTGTGCCCGCGTTCTTCACGCCGGCCGGGGTCGGCACCCAGGTCGCGAACGGCGGCCTGCCGTGGCGGTACGCGCCCGACGGCTCGGTGGCCGTGGCGTCCCCGGCCAAGGAGATCCGCGCCTTCGACGGCCGGCCGCACGTCCTGGAGGAGGCCATCACCGCGGACTTCGCCCTCGTCCGCGCCTGGCGCGGCGACCGGCACGGCAACCTGGTCTTCCGCAGGGCGTCGGCCAACTTCAACCCGCTTGCCGCCATGGCCGGGCGCGTCACCGTGGCCGAGGTGGAGGAACTGGTGGAGCCAGGGGAACTCGGCCCCGACGAGATCCATCTGCCCGGCGTCTTCGTCCAGCGGCTGGTGCGGCTGACGTCCGCAGAGGCAGCCGACAAGCACATCGAGAAGGTGACGGTACGTTCCTGATGGCCTGGACCCGCGACCAGATGGCCGCCCGCGCCGCCGCCGAACTCACCGACGGCTCCTACGTCAACCTCGGCATCGGCCTGCCCACCCTCGTCCCGGACCACCTCCCGCCCGGGGTGCATGTCGTCCTGCACTCGGAGAACGGCATCCTCGGCACCGGGCCGTATCCCACCGCCGACCAGGTCGACCCGGATCTGATCAACGCCGGCAAGGAGACCGTCACCGTCCTGCCGGGGGCGTCCTTCTTCGACTCGGCCGTGTCCTTCGGCATGATCCGCGGCGGCCACATCGACACCGCCGTCCTCGGCGCCATGCAGGTGTCGCAGCGCGGTGACCTGGCCAACTGGATGATCCCCGGCAAGCTGGTCAAGGGCATGGGCGGGGCGATGGACCTGGTCCACGGTGCCCGGCGCGTCATCGTGCTGATGGAGCACAACGCCAAGGACGGCTCCCCCAAGCTCGTCGCGGACTGCACCCTGCCGCTCACCGGCGAACGCTGCGTCCACCGGGTCATCACCGACCTCGGCGTCCTCGACATCACCCCCGAGGGGCTCGCCCTGGTGGAGACCGCTCCCGGGGTCGCCGTGGACGAGGTCGCGGCGCGTACGGGTGCGCCGCTCCTGCCCCATTGAGCCTCCCCACATTAGGTCCTTTGACATAGGTATCTCTTCATACTTACCCTGATGGCATGCCCCAGCACAGCGCGTCCGCCCAGGACATCGACCACGTGGCCGCTGTGCTCGTGGCATGCCTGCCCGCCCTGCACCGGGCCCTCGACCGGCAGGTCGGCCAGGAGTTCCCGCACCCCAAGCCCCCCGAGGCCCAGCTCGCGCTGCTGCGGTATGTCGACGCCCATGACGGGGTCACCGTGCGGGAGGCGGCCGAGGCGCTGCGGATGAAGCCGAACAACGTCAGCGCGCTGGTCACGCTGATGACCGAGCAGGGGATGCTGGAACGCCGGCAGGACCCCGCCGACAAGCGGATCGCGCATCTGCACCTCACGCCGACCGCCCGGCAGCGCAACGCCGAGGTATCGAAGGTGATGGGCGCCCATCTCGCGCAGGCGCTGCGTGCTCTGACCGAGGGCGAACTGGACGCCCTCGGCTCGGCGTTGGGCGCGCTCAACGCCCTCGCCGAGCAGCTGCACCGTCCCGTGCGCTGATCCGCGCTCTTCTTCCAGTACTCACGAAGGACAGGCACAGTCATGCCCTCCGCGACCACCGGCTCCGCCGCTCTGCCCAGCTCTGCCCCGCCGGCCTCCGCACCGCCCGCCGACCAGCCGCGCGGCCTGCGGGCCAACCCCTGGCTGACGCTGATCGCCGTCGCCTTCGGCCTCTTCATGGTCGGCCTCGACGGCTCCGTCGTCTCGATCGCCAACCCCGAGATCGGCCGGGACCTCAAGGCCTCCACCGCCGACCTCCAGTGGGTCACCAACTCCTATCTGCTGGCCCTCGCCGCCGCCCTGATCCTCGGCGGCAAGCTCGGTGACCGGTTCGGACGCCGCACCTTCTACCTGGTCGGCGTCGCGGGCTTCACCGCGGCGTCCGTCGCCATCGGGCTCGCCGGGTCCATCGAGGGCGTCATCGCCTTCCGCGCGGTGCAGGGCTTCTTCGGCGCCCTGCTGATGCCCAACACCCTCGGTCTGCTGCGTGCCGTGTTCCCGCCGCGGAAGTTCGGCATGGCGGTCGGCATCTGGGCGATGGTCTCCTCGGTGTCCACCGCCCTCGGCCCCATCGTCGGCGGCCTGCTCGTGCAGCACGTCGACTGGGAATCCGTCTTCTACATCAACGCCCCCATCGGTGTCGTCGCGCTCGTCTTCAGCGGCATCGTCCTGCCGCAGAGCAGGAACACCGCCGCCGCGGACGAGAAGTTCGACCTCGTCGGCGTCGTCCTGCTGGCGCTGGGCCTGCTCGCCGTCGTGTTCGGCGTCGTCAAGGGCGAGACCTGGGGCTGGACTTCGGGCGGCACGCTGGGCGCCCTCGCGGCGGGCGTGGTGATCCTGCTGGTCTTCGGCGGCTACGAGAGCCGGGTCGCCGCGCCGCTGCTGCCCATGCGCCTGTTCCGCAACCGGGCGCTGACCATCGGCACCGTCATCACCGCGCTGAACTTCTTCGTGCTGCTCGGCGTGATCTTCTTCGTCATGCTCTATCTGCAGAACGTACGCGGCTTCAGCCCCGTCGAGGCGGGTGTGCGCACCCTGCCGCTGAGCCTCGCCTCGGTCGTGGCCTCCCCGCTGGGCGCGGCGCTCACGGACCGGTTCGGGCCCCGGCTCACCATGCCGCTCGGCATGGCGCTCCAGGCCGCCGCCTGCTTCGCGATGCCGAGTTGGAGCGCGGACTCCTCGTACACCACCATGTGGCCGCCGTTCATCGCGCTCGGCCTGGGTGTCGGCATGGTGATGGCGTCCTCGTCCGACGCCATCGTCGGCAACGCGCCGGTCGAGGACGGCGGTGTGGCGGGCGGCCTGCAGGCGACCGCGCTGCAGATCGGCGGCGCGCTCGGCACCTCCGTGCTGGTGTCCCTCATCAGCAGCCGGGTCGGCGCCACCCTGACCGGCGAACTGACCTCCGCCGGGGTGCCCGCGCAGGCGGCCGAGGGCCTGGGCGAGGCGAAGGACGCGGTGGCGATGGGCGTCGTCCCGGTCTCCGGTGAGATGCCGGCCCAGCTGAAGGCCGCCGTCGTCGAGGGAAGCCACGAAGCCTTCATGAACGGCGTGCACACCTCCGTGCTGGTCGCCGGCGTGCTGTGCGTGGCCGGTGCACTGGTGGCGGCGGCAGGCGTACGACGCACCGGGGCGGCCCGTCCCTGACGGACTGGGCGGCAGCCGACCCGAAGGGGCGCGGGGCCGGTGCACTGGTGGCGGGGCAGCACAACAAGCCAAACCACCCGAGCCCTCAGGCGATCTCCTGCTCCGCCCAGATGATCTTTCCGTCGCCCGTATAGCGAGCCCCCCAGCGATGGGACAGCTGGGCCACCAGGAACAGACCCCGACCACCCTCATCCGTGCTCCGCGCGTGCCGCAGCCGCGGAGCGGTATGGCTGGCGTCGGAGACCTCGCAGGTCAGTCGGGAGTCGCGGAGGAGTCGTAGGCGCAGCGGCGGTTCGGCGTAGCGGATCGCGTTGGTGACCAGCTCGCTGACGATCAGTTCGGTCGTCATGGCCAGTTCGGGGAAGCCCCAGGCCTCCACCTGGCGGATCGCCCGGGCCCGCAGGTCGGCGACGGCGGCCGGGTCCACGGGCACGTCCCAGGAGACGACGTGTTCGGCGCCCAGGGCGTGGGTGCGTGCCAGGAGCAGGGCGATGTCGTCGGGCTGCGGTGCGGGTACGAGCCGGCGCACGGCGGACGAGCACAGGGTGGCGAGGTCGAGGTCCCGCCGGGACAGCAGCTCGCCGAGCCGGGTCATGCCCCGCTCCATGTCGCGGTCGGCCGCCTCGACGAGGCCGTCGGTGTAGAGGCCGAACAGGCTGTTCTCGGCGAGTTCGATCTCGCCGGCCTCGAACGCCATCCCGCCCAGCCCGAGCGGCGGACCGGCAGGGGGTTCCGGGAAGGAGACCTGCCCGTCGGGTGCGACGACCACTGGCGGCGGGTGTCCGGCGCGGGCCATCGTGCAGCGTCTGGTGACCGGGTCGTAGACGGCGTACAGACAGGTCGCCCCGAGGAAGGCGGTCGTGCTGTGCCCCGGCGGGTCGCCGTCCGTCTGCTCCTCGCTGAGCCGCAGCACCAGGTCGTCGAGGTGTGCCAGCAGTTCGTCGGGCGGCATCTCCATGTCGGCGAGGGTCTGTACGGCGGTGCGCAGCCGGCCCATGGTCGCCGCCGCGGTGATGCCGTGGCCGACCACGTCGCCGACGACGAGGCCCACCCGGGCGCCGGACAGCGGGATCACGTCGAACCAGTCGCCGCCGACGCCGCCGGTCGGGTCCGCCGGCAGATAGGAGGAGGCCACCTCCAGCGCGGTTCCGCCGGTCAGGGCGTGGGGCAGCAGACTGCGCTGCAGGGTGACCGCGGCCGTGTGTTCCCGGGTGTAGCGGCGGGCGTTGTCGACGCACAGCGCCGCTCGGGCCACCAGTTCCCGGGCGACCAGGACGTCGTCGGGCTGGAACGACACGGGGTTGAGCGACCGTAGGAACGTGGCGAGCCCCAGGGCGGTGTTCCGCGCCCGCATCGGCACCGAGATGAGGGAGTGCAGGCCGAACTCGCGCATGCTCGCCGCCCGCGCCGGCTGTTCGGTGGCCCACAGTTCGTCGGCGGGGTCGAGCACCGGGACGAGGACCGGCTCGCCGTCGATGAGCAGCCGCACGTCGTGCGGCGGAGGAACGAAGTCGACCCGGTCCCCGATGCGCGCGACGGCCTCCGGGCAGCCCTCGCGCACCGAGCTCATCCCGGCCCGGCGCATGACCGGCCTGGCGGGTGCCGGGCCGGCGTCCGTCAGCCACGCTCCGTGTCCCTCGGAGCTGAAAACGGGCTCCAGCAGGTCCACGACGACGAAGTCCGCGAAGCGGGGAACGGCGAAGTCGGCGAGCTCCTGAGCCGTCCGCAGCACGTCCAGGGTGGTGCCGATGCGTGTGCCGGCCTCGTTGACCAGCGACAGCAGCCGGCGGGCGTTCCACCGCTCGGTGACGTCCGAGACCATGTAACAGACCCCGCTGATCGAGTCGTCGGCGTCCACGAGGGGGAAGAACGACGTGGAGTAGGCGTGCTGGCGGTGCGGATCGGCCCAGCTCCATCCCGCGTACTCGTAGTCGGTGACCGGGACGCCGGTCTCGATGACCTTGCGCATCAGGCCCTCGATGGTCTCCGCCTGCAGCCCGGGCAGCAGTTCGCTCAGTCTGCGGCCGAGCCGCTGCTCACGGGGCACACCGCCGAAGCGTTCCAGGGTGTCGTTCAGCCAGACGTAGCGCAGCTGGGTGTCCATCACGGCCATGCCGATCGGCGAGCGGGTCAGGAAGCCGTCGAGGACGGACTGGCCCACCGTCCACTGCTCGCGCCGCGCCCGTGCCGAGACCAGGAAGCACTCGTCCGCGCCGATGCGGAAGGAGGCCGAGACCCGCAGGTCCACGTCGATGCCGCGGCCGTCGCGATGCCGTACGCGGATGACACCGCTCCACCCCATGCCGGCGCGGCAGCGCTCGACGATCCCGGCCACCCGTACCGGATCACCGGGCATCGCCAGCAGCCGGGCCGCGGAGCAGCCCACGACCTCCGCCGCCGGGTGGCCGAGGAGTTCCTCCGCGGCCCGGGTCCAGCCGAGCACGACACCCTGCGCGGACAGCACCGCCGCCGCGTCGGAGGCCGCGTCGAAGAGCGCGCGCGGTCCTGCGGACGTGGGCGCGTCCGGTCCTACTCGCGGAGCATCCATGGGTCCTCACGCAGCGTCCATGGTTCCCGTCCTCTACACGACCATGTTCCTGCTTGTCCGACGGATGTGCACGGGCCGACGGGTACGGCCGCCGTGGTCGGGGCACGCGGGGTGCTCGCACTGGGCAGGGCGAAGGCGGCGGAGGGAGCATGGAGGTGCCGGTCGTCGCAGCCGTGGTGCCCGGCTGTGGCCGAGGTCGGCGGGCCCTGCCGCCGGTGGAGGAGGAGCCGGGATGACAGCCCAATCCTTCGAGTCCAACGAGTACGGCCCCGAGCCGCCCCGGCCGATCGGCCTGCTCGACGTGCTGAGCGTGGCCGCGGTGGTGGTCGACGCCGACGGGCGGATCGTGTTCTGGACGCCGCAGGCCGAGGAGCTCTTCGGCTACACCGCCGAGGAGGCCCTCGGCACGCACGCGGCGCGGCTCTTCATCCACCCCGAGCACCTGCCGGCCGTGGTGCAGCTGTTCGCGGAGGTGCTGGAGACGGGGCGGAGCTGGGCCGGCGCCTTCCCCGTGCGGCTCAAGGACGGCAGCACCCGGCTGACGGAGTTCCGCAACATGCGGCTCACGGACGATCTGGGAGACGTCTACGCCCTGGGCATCGCCGCCGACCATTCCCTGCTCCAGCGGGTGGAGACCGATCTGGCCCTGTGCGAGCGGCTGATCAACCAGTCCCCGATCGGTCTCGCCCTGGTCGACCCCGATCTGCGGTTCCTGCTGGTCAACCCGGCGCTGGAGCGGATCGACGCCATACCGGCCGAGGAGCACATCGGCCGCCGGCTGAGGGAGACCCTGCCGCTGCCCGACATCGACACCATCGAGTCGGCCCTGCGCCAGGTGCTCACCACCGGCACCCCGCTGCTCGACCAGTACCACGTCGGCCGCCCGCCGGCCGACCCCGACCACGAGCACGCCTGGTCGCTGTCCTTCTACCGGCTGGAGGATCCCGGCGGCCGGGTCCTGGGCGCGGCCATCTCGTTCGTCGACGTCACCGAGCGGCACCGCGCCGCCGCCGAGGCCGACCGGGCCCGGCGGCGCCTGGCGCTCATCGCGGACGCCTCCACCCGCGTCGGCACCACGCTGGAGGTGGAGCAGACCGCCCGCGAGCTGGCCGAGATCGCCACGCCCGAGCTGGCCGACGTGGTCGCCGTGGACGTCCTGGACTCCGCGCTGGCCTGCCGCCGTATGCGCAAGCCGGACAACGGCCCCGAACTGTTCCGCGCCCTCGCCCTCAAGGCCGCCTACCCCAGCGTGGCGCTGCGCGCCGCCGACCCGCCCGGTGACCTCGCCGCATACGACGGGGACCGCCTGGTCACCCTGTGCGTCCACACCGGCCGGCCGGTCCTGGTGCGCCATGTCGGCGAGCACGATCTGCCGCGCATCGCCCGGGACGCCGAGGCCATGTCCCTGCTGGCCCGGGCCGGCGTCCACTCCTATCTCGCGGTGCCGTTGATCGCCCATGGCGAGGTGCTCGGCGCCCTCGATCTGAAGCGGACCCGCAATCCGGTGCCGTTCGACGAGGACGACGTCGTCCTGGCCGGTGAGCTGGCCAGCCGGGCGGCCGTGGCCATCGACAACGCCCGCTGGTTCCAGAGCGTGCGCAACACTGCCCTCACCCTCCAGCGCAGCCTGCTGCCCGACCACCCGCCGCACCACACCGGTCTGGAACTCGCCTCCCGCTACCAGCCCGCGCAGGCCACCAGCGAGGTCGGCGGCGACTGGTACGACGTCCTCCCGCTGACCGGCGACAGGACCGCGCTGGTCGTCGGCGACGTCATGGGCAACGGCATCGACGCCGCCGCCACCATGGGCCGGCTGCGCACCGCGACCTGCGCCTACGCCGACCTGGACCTCGATCCCGGCTCGGTGCTCCAGCACCTGGACAAGATCACCTGCGATCTGGAGCACTACATCGTCACCTGCCTGTACGCCGTGTACGACCCCGGCACCAGGCAGTGCACCATCGCCAACGCCGGTCACATGCCGCCCGCGCTGGCCCGCCTCGGCCGCACGCCGGAACTGCTCGACCTGCCCACCGGTGCCCCGCTCGGCGTCGGCGGCATCCCGTTCGAGACCACCACGGTCGACGTCGGCCCCGGCGATCTGCTGGTCCTGTACACCGACGGCCTGGTCGAGACCCGCCACCACCCCATCGACGACCGCCTGAACGCCCTCCTCGGCTTCCTCGACGAACCCCGCAGGTCCCTGGAGGAGACCTGCGACCTCCTGCTGTACGGTCTGCGCCATGCCGACGACCACGACGACGTGGCCCTTCTCGTCGCGCGGGTGCTGTAGGAACCCGGCGCCCGTGTTGCCCGTGCTGTGCGCCCGGCGCACGCTGTTCGTATGGCTGCCGGCCACGGGCCAACCCTCATCAGCTCCGTGCAGCGGGCCTTCCGCCTGCTGGAGGCGGTGAGCGCGCACGAGAACGGCGCGCCGGCGAAGCAACTGGCGCGGGAGACGGGTCTGCCCCTGGCCACGGCGTATCACCTGCTGCGGACCCTGGTCCACGACGGATACGTGCGCAAGCTCGACGACGGCGGCTTCATCCTGGGCGACCGGCTCGGGACGCTGCACACGGCGGGCCGGGCGCAGGCGCTGCTCAGCCGGATCCGCCCCACGCTCGCCGCGCTGCGGGACGACCTGTCGACCGCCGCCTATCTCACCTTCTACGAGGAGGGCGAGATCCGGGTCGCCGAGATCGTCGACGGCCCGCGCGCTCCCCGGGTCGATCTCTGGGTGGGGTTCGAGGACGCCGGGCACGCCACGGCGCTGGGGAAGTCCGTGCTGCGCGAGCTGGACGACGAGTCACGGAAGGACTACCTGTCCCGGCACGCGCTGGCCGACCTCACCCCCAGGACGATCACCGACACTCCGGAGCTGCTGCGGCGGCTCGACTCCTCGCCTCTGGCCCCGGCGGTCACGGACCTGGAGGAGTACGCCCTCGGCACGGTCTGCGTCGCGGTGCCCGTGTACAGCGGGACCACACTCGGCTCGCTCGGCGTCTCGCTGCGCGCCGACCGGCGCTCCCGTCTGGAGGAGATCACGGCGCGCCTGATCCCGACCGCGAGCCGGGTGACGAGGGGCCTCTCGCTCACTATCTGAAAACCAGCTCCTTGTCCCGTCCGGTTCGAACCTATTTCCTGAAGGAAACGGACATCTCGGGTGCACGCCCCCCGCGCACAGGTGAGGACAGCGGACAAGACATGATCCAGGACCCGCACCACGGTCGTGACCACCGGCCGAGGCGATTGGTCGCCGCTGCGCCCGTACTGCCCATCCTGCCCATCCTGCCCGTACTGATCGTCTCCGCCCTCGTGCTCGCCGCCCTCCTCGGCGAACCGGGGATGACCTGGGTGCCGCTGCTCGCCACCGGGCCCGCGCTCGCCGCCACCACCAACGGGCCGCGCGGAGTCCTCTGCGTGGGGCTGCTGGCCGCCGCCCTGGGCGCCGCCCTCGGCATCCGTGACGGCGCGCCGGGCGGTGACCTGGCGGTCGCCCTGGCCGCCCTGCTGGCCGTGACCCTGGCGAGCGGCCTGGCCAGCGCGCTGCGCGGGCGGCGCGAGCGGGTGCTCGCGGCCGTACGGTCGGTGGCCGAGGCCGCGCAGCACGCGCTGCTGCAGCCCGTGCCGGCGACGGTGGGGCCGTTCCAGGTGGCGGTCCGCTACAGCGCCGCCGCGGCGGAGGCCCGCATCGGCGGCGACCTCTACGCGCTGGTGTCCACGCCGCACGGGGTCCGGCTGATCGTCGGCGATGTGCGCGGCAAGGGGCTGCCCGCCGTCGGGACCGCCGCGCTGGTGCTCGGTGTCTTCCGCGAGGCCGCCTACGACGAGCCCGACCTGCTGGCGGTCGTCGCGCGGATCGAACGGAGCCTGGCGCGGAACCTGGGCAGCGACGACTTCGTCACCGCCGTCGTCGCCGGATACCCCCGGGAGGGGCAGCTGGAGGTGGTCAACTGCGGCCACGCGCCGCCGCTGCTGGTGCGTGACACCGACGTCGTGGCGGTCGAGCCGGACCGTCCGGCCCCGCCCCTCGGGCTGCGCACCCTCGCGGGTGAGACCCCCGCGCTCCAGGTGCTGCCCTTCGCCGACGGGGACCAGCTGCTGCTCTACACCGACGGCGTCACCGAGGCCCGCAACCACGACCGTGAGTTCTACCCGCTCGCCGACGGCCTGGCGCGGCACACGTCCGACGAGCCGGTGCGCACGGTCACCGCCCTCCACGACGAACTGCTGACCCATGTGGGCGGCCGGCTACACGACGACGCGGCACTGCTGCTGCTGCGGATACCGGCCGCCGCCGACACGGCCGTCACCCGGCCGGCGTCCGACGCCGAGCGCATCGGGTCGTGATCACCGTGGCCGGGCGCCCGCGCGCAGCGACGTCACCAGCGACTCCGTGAAGCGCACGGCCGACCACGGCAGCCGTCGGCCCGTGGCCGTCTGCACCTGGGCCTCGCGCTGCCGGAACACGGCGTGGTCGACGCTGACACTGCGGGGCGAGCGAGTCGCAGACCAGGGCGGGGCGGACGGCCAGCCCCTCCAGCCGCACGGCGATGTCGAAAAGCTCACGCTGGCTGGTGCCCGGGGAGCCCAGCGCCAGCGGGTGGGCGCACAGTTCCGCCAGGCCGATCCGGTCGCGGCCGGCCAGCTCGTGGCCGAGCGGGACGACGGCGGACACCGGCACCACGACGGCGCACTCCACGCGGACATCGTGCTGCGGGCCCATCGCTTAGGTGACGGCGACGTCCGCGATCCCCTCCACCACCCGGCGCGTCGCCTCCTGGCGCGGGACGACGTCGAGGCGGAACGTCACGTCCGGGTGCGCGCGCCGGAAGTCGGCGATCGCCCGGGGCACGAGGCGGCGCCCGAAACCCTCGCGTTGCTGCCGCCCGCCGTCCCGGACCCGGTCCGCGAGGCCCTCGCCGGCGTCACGGTCGCGGGCGGCACCGGCGACCCGGTGCCGGACGCGGGGTGGGGCGAGCCGGGGCTGTCCGCCGCCGAGCGGCTGTACGCCTGGAACACCCTGGAAGTGCTCAGCCTGGGCGCGGGCGACATCGACCGCCCGGTCAACGCCATCCCCGGCCGGGCCCGCGCGGTCCTGCAGCTGCGGTACATCGTCGGCACCGAGGTCGGCAAGATCGCGGAGGTGGTCGCCGGCCATCTCGCCGAGCACGGCTATCCGATGGTCGAGGTCCGTGTCCTCGGCAGCTTCGCCGCGAGCCGTACGCCGCTCGACGACCCGTGGGTGCGCTGGGCCCACGCGACGCTGGAGCGCGTCGCCGGCCGGCCGGTCGCGGTCCTGCCCAACATCGGCGGCTCCCTGCCCGACGCCGTCTTCACGGACGTCCTGGGCCTGCCCACCCTCTGGCTGCCCCACTCCCACCCCGGCTGCCTCCAGCACGCCCCCGACGAGCACCTCCCCGCCCCCCCTCGCCCGCGAGGGCCTCGCCCTGACCACGACCCTGTTCCACACCCTCGGCCACCCACAGACCGACCACCCCCTTCCCACCCTCGGCACCACAGCACCCTGAGGCACACAGGGCGCTGCCCCCGGGCGGCTCCTCCGCATGGCCGAGCCCCAACACGACAGCGCGCCGCAGACGACGGACGCCCCAACACGGCACCCCCCCCCCCCCCCCCCCCCCCCCCCCCCCCCCCCCCC
>NZ_KQ947987.1:436944-657403 GCF_001513975.1 Streptomyces curacoi | reverse complement strand
CCCCCCCCCCGACGAGCACCTCCCCGCCCCCCTCGCCCGCGAGGGCCTCGCCCTGACCACGGCCCTGTTCCACACCCTCGGCCACCCACAGACCGACCACCCCCTTCCCACCCCCGGCACGGCAGCACCCTGAATCGCAAGGCGGCACCCTGACGGGCGCGGCGCTCACCGTCACGGCTCTCCCCGCGGAGCGCCCCGTGTTAGAAAAGAGGCATGGCCGGAATCCTCGGCCCCCTGCGCTCGCTGGTGAGCGTGCGTACCGTCGCCCGGCAGGTGTTCGTGCTGCAGGCGGCGATCGTCGTGCTCCTCATCGTCGCGGCCGTGGTGGCCCTGGTGCTGCAAATCCGCACCGACACCGAACGGGAGGCCCGCAACCGGTCCCTCGCCGTGGCCGAGGCCTTCGCGCACGCGCCGGGTGTCGTGGAGGCCCTGGCGGATCCGGATCCGAGCGCGGTGCTCCAGCCGCGGGCCGAGGCCGTGCGCGAGGCCACCGACGTGGACTTCATCGTGGTGATGACCAGGGACGGGGTCCGGTACACCCACCCCGACCCCGACCAGATCGGCAAGCACTTCGTCGGCACCACCGCGGCCGCCGCGGCGGGCGGGGTCGTACGGGAGACGTACACCGGGACCCTGGGGCCGTCCGTGCGGGCCGTGGTCCCCGTGACCGACGCCGACGGCCAGGTCGTCGGCCTGGTGGCCGCCGGGGTGACGCTGGCCAGCGTGAGCGGGTTCGTCGACAACCATCTGCCGGTGCTGCTGGGCTCGGCGGCGGTCGCGCTCGCCGTGGCCACCGCCGGGACCGCACTGGTCGGCCGGCGGCTGCTGCGTCAGACGCACGGCCTGGAACCCGCGGAGATGACGCGGATGTACGAGCATCACGACGCCGTCCTGCACGCCGTACGGGAGGGTGTGCTGATCCTGGACGGCCAGGGGCACCTGGCGCTGGCCAACGACGAGGCGCGGCGGCTGCTCGGGCTGACCGCGGACGCCGAGGGGCGGTTCTGCCTCGACCTGGACATCGGACGCGACCTCGCCCAGCTGTTCGCCTCCGGGCGGGACGCCACCGACGAGGTGCACCTGGCGCGGGGCCGGCTGCTGGCCGTCAGCCAGCGGTCCACCGACCGGGACGGCGGGCCGCCGGGCACCGTGGTGACGCTGCGGGACACCACCGAGCTGCGCACGCTGAGCGGCCGGGCGGACGTGGCGCAGGAGCGGCTGAAGCTGCTGTACGACGCCGGGCTGGAGATCGGCACCGTCCTCGATGTCACGCACACCTCCCAGGAACTGGCCGACTTCGCCGTGCCGCGGTTCGCCGACTTCGTCAGCGTCGATCTGGCGGATCCGGTGCTGCGGGGCGAGGAGCCGAGGGAAGGCCGCACCGACATGCGCCGGGTCGCCTTCCGGGGGGTACGGGAGGGCAGCCCGCTCTATCCGATCGGCAAGCTGATCCACTTCGTCCCGGGCTCCCCGCAGGCCTTCGGCTTCGGCACCGGCAGGTCCGTGCTGGAGGCGGACATGCCCGCGTTCACCGGCTGGCAGGAGCAGGATCCGGAGAACGCCCGCAAACTCGTGGAGTTCGGGATCCACTCGATGCTCACGGTGCCGCTGCGCGCCCGCGGCGTCATCATGGGGATGGCCACCTTCTGGCGTGCCGACCGGCCCGAGCCGTTCGAGCAGGAGGAGGTGTCCCTCGCCGAGGAGCTGGTGGCCCGCGCCGCGGTCAGCATCGACAACGCCCGCCGCTACACCCGCGAGCACACCCTGTCGGTGACACTCCAGCGCAGCCTGCTGCCGCGGGCCCTGCCCGAGCAGAGCGCCCTCGACGTCGCCTACCGCTATCTGCCGGCGCAGGCGGCGCAGGGCGGGGTCGGCGGGGACTGGTTCGACGTCATCCCGCTGCCGGGGGCGAGGGTGGCGCTGGTCGTCGGGGACGTCGTGGGACACGGCCTGCACGCGGCGGCGACGATGGGACGGCTGCGCACGGCGGTCCACAACTTCTCCACGCTGGACCTCCCGCCCGACGAACTCCTCGGCCATCTGGACGAGTTGGTCGCCCGCATCGACCAGGACGAGGGCGACGGCGCCGGCGAGGGCGCGCCGGTCACCGGGGCCACCTGCCTGTACGCCGTCTACGACCCGTCCTCCGGGCTGTGCACCCTCTCCCGCGCCGGCCACCTCGAACCGGCCGTCGTCCATCCCGGCGGCCAGGTCGAGTTCCCCGCCGTCCCCGGCGGGCCGCCGCTCGGTCTGGCCGCCGGTCTGCCCTTCGAGGCGACCGAGCTGCGGCTGCCCGAGGGCAGCGGCCTGGTGCTGTACACGGACGGGCTGATCGAGGGCCCGGGGCGGGACATCGACGAGGGGCTCGCGCTGCTGCGCCGGACGCTCGCCGCGAAGCCGCCGACGCGTGGCCGGCCGCCGGAGGAGACGTGCCAGGCGGTGCTGGAGGCCATGCTGCCCCAGCGGCCGCGCGACGACGTGGCCCTCGTCGTCGCCCGGACGCGGATCCTGCCCGCCGACCGCACGGCGGCCTGGGACGTCCCGGACGACCCCTCGGCCGTGGCCAGGGTCCGGGCGGTGGCCGCCCGGACCCTGGACGGCTGGGGGCTGGCGGAGGAGGCGTTCACGACCGAGCTGATCCTCAGCGAGCTGGTCACGAACGCCATCCGGCACGCCACCGGCCCCATCCGCGTCCGGCTGATCCGTGACCGCGCCCTGATCTGCGAGGTCTCGGACGCCAGCAGCACCGCCCCGCATCTGCGCAGCGCGGCCACGACGGACGAGGGCGGCCGGGGCCTGTTCCTGGTGGCCCAGTTCGCCGAGCGGTGGGGCACGCGCTACACGGCGCACGGCAAGGTGATCTGGACGGAACAGCCCCTGGCGGCCGCGGGCCGGGCGGCGCCTGTCTGACGCGCCGCGCGATGGCGGCTCAGGCCTGGTGCACCTCCAGTGCCGCCCGCACCCCTGACTCGATGGCGCCCTCGATCCAGGACGGCTTCACCGAGGTGTGGTCCCCGGCGAAGTGCAGCGGACCTTCGGGGGTGCGGATGTCGGCGAGGAGTTCGGTGTGCTGGCCGGGGAGCAGGACCGACGCCTCGCCGTACGCGTACGGGTCGCGCAGCCAGCTCTGTGTGCGGCCGGCGCCGGTGTAGAAGACCTCGACGCGTTGGCCGTAGACCTGTTGCAGGCCCCGCAGCGCGTGCGGGTAGCGGGCGTCCTCGTCGAGGGAGTCCCAGCGGGAGGCGTCGTCGGCCCAGCTGTAGGAGGCGAGGACGACGCCGCCCTTTCTGCCCTCGACCGGGTGGGACGGGTTGATCATGAAGCGGTTGGAGTTGTCGGAGACGGAGCCGCCGCCGATGATGTGCGCGGCCTCGGGCTGGTCGCGGGTGCCCCAGCGGTTGGCGGCGTAGTGGGCGCGCTGGGCGTCGCTGATGTGGCCGTGCGGGACGGAGGGGTGGGCGCCGAGGAGAGTGCCGTCGGCGGGCGCCCTGCCCTTGCGGTAGTCGTCGTGGAGCCCGGGCCGTACGGCGTCGAGCTCCCGTTTCCAGTCGGCCTCGGTGAACTCCCACCAGCGGCGGCTGAACTCCAGCAGCACCTTGGTCGCGCTGTCGTAGTGCAGCTCGGCCACCGCGCGTCGCTTCTTGTACGACATCAGGGGGCTGACCTGGACCTGCCTGAGCCCCGAGAAGGGCACGGTGACGATCGCGAGGTCACCGGTGAACTGCTCGCGCACGACCTTGCCGTCCCGCCCTTCGGAGACGGTGTCGATCCAGACGTGCGGGCCGTCGGCGCGGACGTGGGTGGTGTCGCCGGCGCCGGACCGGGCGGGGTCCCAGTACTCGATGTGCGTCGCGCGCCGGTCCAGGCGCAGCACGTCGGCGACCTGCTTGAGCAGCGCGTCCGGGAGGGTCGCCGTGCCGCCGACGAGCTCCCAGAACTCGGTGTCGGGGCTGATCAGCGACTGGCTGATGAAGCTGTGGATGAAGGACAGCGGCAGCCGCGAGGTGAGGTTCTCCAGTGTGCCGATCAGGTCGATGGTCCGTTCGTCGAAGCCGGCCTCCTCGGTCAGGAACCGGTACATCGACCAGTCGCCGTACTTCTGCACCACCCGTGCCCAGCCCCGCACCCGCTCGGGCAGCGGCTTGTCGACCCGTTTGCCGTCCGGGCCGACGGTGCTGAACTCGTCGCGTACGGGGTCCAGGGCGCGGCGCAGGATGGCGGAGGAGGGGGTGTCCCAGTGGGCGCGGGGGACGCCGAAGGAGCGGTTGATCCGGCGGGGTGCCCTGGCGTACTCGGAGCGGCGCACGCGGATGCCGTTGACGTGGAGCCAGGCGTTGTTGACGGGCTTGCCCTCGCCGTCGACGTCGACGAGGTGGAACCGGCGGCGTTCGACGCCGAGTTGGTCGATCAGGTTCATCACCAGCGGATGGCTGCCGGGGATGCGCATGGCGCCGGCCTCCGCGTACTGGGCCGGGTCGGCGAACGCCTGGGCCGCCTGCTCGTGGCCGCCGGTGCGGAAGGTCTTGATCCGGCCGCCGACGCGGTTGCCGTTGGCCTCGACGAGGGTGACGTGGTGCCCGGCCCGCTTCAGCAGCCAGGCGGCGACCAGGCCGGCCGGTCCGGCCCCGACGACGAGGACTTTCCTGGCGGTCCTGGTCTTCGCGCGCGGGAGCCCGGAGTCGAGGATCTTCCGGTACGCCGGCACGAGCGGCCGGTCGTGCTCGTCGACCACCAGCAGGGCGCGGGCCACCGCCAGGCAGGTGTCCCAGTCGGCGGTCGACCGTGGGCGCTCGGGGGCTTGTCGGGGAAGGGCCGGGGCGGCGGTGGCCGTGGGGGCTGAAGCGGCGAGTGCCGCGGTGGTGACGGCGGTGGTCGTGAACTGCCGCCGGGACAACGGGCGGGCGTCGGCAGGTGCGCGGTGATCGTCCATCGTCCCTGGATACGGGACGCGGGGGCGGCGGACGGCCGGTCGGTGCGTTCATCACCTGAACGGGTAAGCGCGCCGGCGTGGGCCGACGTCGCGTGCGCCTCCGCGCCCGGGTTTGGAGTGGGGGGCGCCGTCGAAAGGGGCTGGCCGGTCGGCACCGCAGGACATAGAGTGCGGCTTATCGAAAACCGTTTCCATTAATGATGCGGCCGCCACAGGCCTCGACGGGGAGGACCGCCCTCACATGACCGCAGCACACCACCCCACCGTCGGAGACGTCTTCAGCGCCGGCGCCGAACAGTTCCACCGCTGGTCGCCGCTGCTCTGGGACCCGATCGGCGAGGCCACGGCGGCAGTGGCCGCGCCCGCCCCGGGCGAGCGCGTGCTGGACGCCTGCTGCGGGGCCGGCGCATCGGCCCTGCCCGCCGCGCGCGCCGTCGGACCGGCGGGCACCGTCGACGGGGTCGACCTCGCCGGGGCGTTGCTGGACATCGCCAGGGACCGGGCCCGACGGGAACAGCTCGACAACGTCCGCTTCCACCGCCACGACGTCACCGCGTGGCCCGCCCCCGACGGCGGCTACGACCTGGTGCAGTGCGCGCTCGGCGTGTTCTTCTTCCCCGACATGGACCGCGACACCACGGCCCTGACCCGGCTGCTGCGCCCCGGCGGGCGGCTGGCGGTGACGGTGTGGGAGAAGGACGCCCTCGGCGACTGGCGCCGGGCGCTCAGGGCCGCGGTGGAGAGCGAACGCGACTGGCCGGACTCCCCGCAGTCCGCCCGACTCGCCCAGATCGACTCCGCCGACGGCCTCGCCGGCTGGCTGGCGGGGCTCGGCCTGGAGGACGCGCAGGTCGAGCAGCGGCGACTCGATGTGCCGCTGTCTCCCGAGACGGCCTGGGAGTTGGTGGTGGGCGGCCGTACGCGCACCCTGCTCGACGGACTGTCACCGGAGGCGGTCGAGCGGGTGCGCGTCGCGTTCACGAGCCGGCTCGACACCGCGTCGGTCACCGACCTGGACGTACGGATCCTGATCGGGACGGCGCACACCTGATGACCCCCGAGGGATTCACCATGGCGGTGTGCGGTGCGCCCGAGGGCTGCGGCGGCGCGAGCGAGGAGATCCTGGAGCCGCTGCGCACCGCCGTACGGGCGTCCGCGTTCGGCATGCTGGTCAGGACCGGCTGCCTCGCCCGCCATCTGCACTGCCCGCATCACGCGGGTAACCGGGTACGCCGGGCGGGACTTCGCGCGGTCGTCCAGCCCTGCACCCGCGACCGTACACCCGTCGGGCCCGCCCTCACCCTCGGCCCGCTCACCGAGGTCCGGGACGCCGAGGCGCTCGCGGCCTGGCTGACCGAGGGACTGCGCCTGGGGCGCCGTCCGCCGGCCCGTCTGACGGCCGTACGCCCGTCGGGGCGCGGCGCTCAGCCCAAGCCGTCCTGAGTGCCGGACTCGGCGGCCAGGAGGGGCGGCGCCTGCCGGCACGGCGCCGTCGCCTCGGCCTGGCGGCAGTCGGCGCAGACGCCGCTCAGCTCCAGAGTGTGCTCCAGTTCGGCGAAGCCGGTGAGCTCGGCGAGGCCCGCCGCCCACCGCTCCACGGCTTCCGCGTCGACGGGCCGACTGCGGCCGCAGCAGCGGCAGATGAGGTAGTGGCGGTGCTCGTCGGTCGGGCGGCGGAGGTAGAGCCGCTCGCCGCCCTCGTCGCGTACGACGTCGACGAGCCCGGCGCGGTCGAGCTCCCGCAGGGTGCGGTAGACCGTGGTGAGCCCGACCGTGCTGCCGGAGTCGGCCAGCAGCGCGTGCAGCTCCTGCGCGGAGATGAACTCGGGGCAGCGGCCCAGGACTTCGAGCACCGCCCGGCGCTGCCGCGTACTGCGCAGCCCCGTGGCGCGCGGCTGAACGCCCGCCGTCGACTCCGCTTCCGCCTCCGCCATCCCCTGCCCCTCGCTCGCTTGTCCCGGCGTCGACCACCCATGCTAAATGAACATGGTTTTCACGTCGACGAGCCATGCCCGAGGCCGTTCACATGAACCGCATATGACGAAACCGTTGACGGAGTCATGCCCCACTCCTATCTTCTGATCGCTATCACGAACCATGTTCGAAATTACGGACAGGACGGTGGCGTATGCCTCGGACTCCCCACACCAAACGCCGCAGATCACTGCTGCTCTGCGCGCTCGCCGCCCTCCTGGCACTGGTGGCGACCACCCAGCCGGCCTCCGCGGCGGACGGGCGCCCGTACACCAACCCGCTGAAGTCGTTCAAGGGCGCCGACCCCTGGCTCCAGTACCACGACGGCAACTACTACCTGA
The DNA here is from genome assembly GCF_001513975.1 of Streptomyces curacoi. GTDB lineage: Bacteria > Actinomycetota > Actinomycetes > Streptomycetales > Streptomycetaceae > Streptomyces > Streptomyces curacoi. The sequence continues at coordinate 650,158 of NZ_KQ947987.1, read as the reverse complement.
TCACCACGACGTTCACCGGCATCCTCGGTATCCGCAAGGCACCGACCCTCGCGGGCCTCGCCACCGCGCCCAATGTGCAGGTGTGGTCGGACACCACGTCGACACGCAACACCAACTTCTGGGCGCCGGAGATGCATCTGTTCAACGGCCACTGGTACGTGTACTACTCGGCCGGACAGAGCGGCGTCGCCTGCTGCGACTCCCAGCGCACACACGTCCTGGAGAGCGCCGGCACCGACCCGATGGGGCCGTACACCTACAAGGGTTCGCTCACCGGCTCCAACCTCACGCCGGGCGGCTGGCTGATCGACGCGAGTGTGCTCCAGGCGAACAACAAGCTGTACCTGGTGGGCAGCGGGTTCATCAACGGCAGTACGCAGAGCCTCGTCATCGCGCCGATGAGCAATCCGTACACCCTCACCGGCAACACGTTCACGATCATCTCCAGCCCGACCCTGGACTGGGAGCGCTCCGGCAGCCCGGTCAACGAGGGCCCCGAGCCGCTCTACCGGGGCGGCCGCACCTTCCTGACGTACTCCGCGAGCTCCTGCCAGACCGCCGACTACAAGCTCGGCCAGCTGGAGCTGACCGGCGCAGACCCGCTGAACCCGGCGTCCTGGACCAAGAAGCAGACGCCCGTCTTCCAGCGCAGTGACGCGAACGGTGTCTACGGCCCCGGCCACAACGGCTTCTTCACCTCGCCCGACGGCACCGAGAACTGGATCGTCTACCACGCCAACTCCTCGGCGAGCGGTGGCTGCGGCAACGGACGGACCACCCGCGCCCAGGAGTTCACCTGGAACGCCGACGGCACCCCGAACTTCGGCACGCCGGTCGCGCTCGGCACCACACTCCCCGGCCCGTCCGGCGAGACGGCGGCGACCCCGACGGCGTACACCCTGGTCAACCGCAACAGCGGCAAGTGCCTCGACGTCAACGGCGGCAACACCGCCGACGGCACCAACATCTTCCAGTGGACCTGCAACGGCGGGACCAACCAGAAGTGGAAGGTCGAGGACCTCGGCGACGACACCAACCGGCTGGTGAACGTCGCCACCGGCAAGGTGATGGACACCGCCGAGTGCTCCGCCGCGGACGGCGCCGACATCCGGCAGTGGTCCTGGCTGAACAACAAGTGCCAGCACTACCGCCTCGTCCTCACCGCGAGCGGCGACTACGTCCGCATCGTCAACGAGTCCACCGGCAAGGTCGCCGACGTCGCCGACTGCGGCACCGCGAACGGCACCGACGTGCGGCAGTGGACGTGGCTGAACAACAACTGCCAGCAGTGGAAGCTCGTCCCCACGACCTGATCACTCCCCCTCTGCTCTGGAGAACTCCCTTGAGACGCATAGCCGTACGGCTGCTCATGGCCGTGCTGGTGGCCCTCGCCGCCGCCCTCGTCGGCCCCGCATCCCCCGCCCAGGCCGCCGTGCCCGCCTCCCCCGCCGTCACCTACACCAACCCGATCGCGGAGAAGCGGGCCGACCCGCACATCTTCAAACACACCGACGGCTACTACTACTTCACCGCCACCGTCCCCGAGTACGACCGCATCGTGCTGCGCCGGGCGACCACCATCCAGGGCCTGTCCACGGCCCAGGAGGTCACCATCTGGACCAAGCACACCAGCGGGGTGATGGGCGCGCACATCTGGGCGCCGGAGATCCACTTCATCGACGGCAAGTGGTACGTCTACTTCGCCGCCGGGGCCACCAACGACGTGTGGGCGATCCGGATGTACGTCCTGGAGGGCACCGGCGCCAACCCGCTGACCGCCACCTGGACCGAGAAGGGCCAGATCAGGACCCAGTGGGAGAGCTTCTCCCTGGACGCCACCACCTTCGTGGTGAACGGCGTGCGCTATCTGGCCTGGGCGCAGCGCGATCCGTCGGTGAACAACAACACGGACATATACCTCGCCAAGATGGCCAACCCCTGGACCATCACCGGCACCCCGGTGATGCTGTCGCGGCCCACCTACTCCTGGGAGACCGTCGGCTACAAGGTCAACGAGGGGCCGGCGGTGATCCAGCACGGCGGCAAGGTGTTCATGTCGTACTCGGCGAGCGCCACCGACAGCAACTACTGCCTGGGCCTGCTGTCCGCCTCCGCGAGCGCCGACCTGCTGAACGCGGCGAACTGGACCAAGAGTCCGACGCCGGTCTTCACCAGCAACGCCTCCACCGGCCAGTACGGTCCGGGCCACAACTCCTTCACCGTCTCCGAGGACGGCAAGTCGGACATCCTCGTCTACCACGACCGCAACTACAAGGACATCTCCGGCGACCCGCTCAACGACCCCAACCGCCGCACCCGCGTGCAGAAGCTGTACTGGAAGGCCGACGGCACGCCCGACTTCGGCATCCCGGTGGCCGACGGGGTCACCCCGCAGCGTTTCTCGTCGTACAACTTCGCGGACCGGTTCGTCCGGCACTGGGAGTACCGGGCCCGGATCGAGGCCAATGTGTCCCCGCTCGCGGACTCGCAGTTCCGTGTGGTGACCGGTCTCGCCGGCAGCGGCACGGTCTCGCTGGAGTCGGCCAACTTCCCCGGCTACTACCTGCGGCACGAGAACTTCGAGGTGTGGCTGGAGAAGAACGACGGCACGGCACAGTTCGCCTCCGACGCCAGCTTCCACAGGCGGGCCGGGCTGGCCGACTCGGCCGGGGTCTCGTACGAGTCGTACAACTACCCCGGGCGCTACATCCGGCACTACAACTACCTGCTGCAGGTGCAGGCACCGAGCACGGCGACGGACCGGGCGGACGCCACGTTCTACGCCCAGTGAGGCGCCTCACCAGGTGAGGCGCAGGCGGTACGGGGAGCGGCGGATCATCGTCGGTCGCATGGTGACCGGGTGGTCCGCCGCGCGCACGGGTGCCGTAGACGCCGTACCCCCGAACCCCGTGTACGACCGCGTCGATGACCAGCCCTGATTCCCTAAGATCGTTCCGTGGCCAACTTCCTGCTCCACCGCACGGTCCCGTTGCCCCTCGACGAGGCGTGGCGCCGCCTGACGGAGTGGCCCCGCCATGCCGACGCCGTCCCCCTCACCCGCGTCCGGATCACCACCCCCGAACCGACGCACCAGGGCACGCTCTTCGTGGCCCGCTCCGGAGTCGGCCCGCTCTCCTTCGACGACCCGATGGAGGTCACGGTGTGGCAGCCGCCGGGGGACGACACACCGGGCCGGTGCCGGCTGGAGAAGCGGGGCCGGGTGATCACGGGGTGGGCCGAGATCGAGGTACGGCCCGGCCCGGGCGGGCGGACGCGGGTGGTGTGGCGGGAGGAGCTGCGGGTGAGCTTCGTGCCGGGGATCGTCGACGGGTTGTTGGAGCGGACGGCGCGCTACGTGTTCGGGCGCGCGGTGAACCGGCTGCTGAGGCAGGCATGACGGCCGTCGAACGCGCCCGCTGGGAGCACCACTTCGCACGGGGACGGGGCTTCCGGGGCGTCGCGGAGCGGGAGCTGCGGCTGCTCAGGGAGGCGGTACGGCCGCGGGCCGGCACCCGGGCCCTGGACATCGGCTGCGGGCTCGGCACCTACCCGGCCGCGCTCGCCGGCCTCGGTTACGACACGCTCGCCGTCGACTGGGCGGACGCGGCGGTGGCGGCGACCCGCGACCGGTACGCCGGTCTGGAGCCTCGCCTGCGCGTGAGCCGCCTGGACTTCGAGGACGCCGACGAGGTCGCGGCGCGCCTGCCACGGGCGGGCTTCGACCTGGTCACCATGCGGCTGGTCCTCGCCTTCATGACGGACAAGCGGGCGGTCGCGGACCGGGTGCGGGGGCTGCTGGCGCCGGGTGGGGCATGGGTGGTGACGACACCGCTGGTGGAACGGCTGCCGCAGGAGCGACGGTTCATCGGGTTGACGGCCGAGGACGTGGCGGTGGTGACCGAGGGGTGGGCGCGCGGTGAGTGGTACGACCTGGAGGCGGGCGGGGTGCGGTGCTTCGTGCTGCGGGTCTGACTCCCGTGCCGCTGCCGCGGGCTCAGGCCACCGAGCCGATCCGCCCCGTCGGCGTGGAGGTGGACGTCGCGTCGTGATGGATCGGGATGTGCGCGCCCGTCAGTGAGACCCCGCTCCCGCCGCGCCGGTTGGCGACGATCTCCGAGGCGATCGACAGGGCCGTCTCCTCGGGCGTGCGAGCACCGAGGTCCAGGCCGATGGGCGACCTGAGCCGCGCCAGCTCCAGCTCGGTCACGCCGACTTCCCGCAGCCGCTCGTTGCGGTCCAGGTGTGTCCGGCGCGAGCCCATCGCGCCGACGTAGGCCACCGGCAGGCGCAGCGCGAGCCGGAGCAGGGGGACGTCGAACTTGGCGTCGTGGGTGAGGACGCACAGGACGGTCCTGCCGTCCACGTCGGTGCGCTCCAGGTACTTGTGCGGCCACTCGACGACGATCTCGTCGGCCTCCGGGAAGCGGGCCTTGGTCGCGAAGACCGGGCGGGCGTCGCACACGGTCACGTGGTAGTTCAGGAACTTGCCGATGCGTACCAGCGCCGACGCGAAGTCGATCGCGCCGAAGACGATCATCCGGGGCGGCGGCACCGAGGACTCGACCAGCACGGTGAGCGGGGCTCCGCAGCGCGAGCCCTGTTCGCCGATCTCCAGGGTGCCGGTGCGGCCCGCGTCCAGGAACGCGCCCGCCTCCGCCGCGACCGTGCGGTCCAGTTCGGGGTGGCCGCCGAAGCCGCCCTCGTGGGCCGGATCGCCGTCGGATCCGGCGCCGTCCGGGCGGATCAGCAGTGCCCGGCCCATCAGCTCCCGCGGGCCCGACACGATGCGGGCCACCGCCGCGGCCTGCCCGCCCGCGGCCGCCCGCAGCGCGGACGCGAGCACCGGGCGGGCCGGGTCCCCGGCGCGTACCGGAGTGACGAGGATGTCGATGATGCCCCCGCAGGTCAGACCGACCGCGAAGGCGTCATCGTCGCTGTAGCCGAAGCGTTCCAGGACCGTCTCGCCGTCCTGGAGCGCTTGCCGGCACAGCTCGTAGACCGCGCCCTCCACACATCCGCCGGACACCGAGCCGATCGCCGTGCCGTCGGCGTCCACCGCGAGCGCGGCGCCGGGCCGGCGGGGCGCGCTGCCGCCGACGGCCACCACGGTGGCCACGGCGAAGTCACGTCCCTGCTCGACCCACCGGTGCAGCTCCTCGGCGATGTCCAGCATCTCTCGGTCTCCTTAACAGCGTTGGTGTGGAGGGCGGTTCGGGAACCGACTAGTGCACGCCCATCCAGGTCTCAATGGGATTGAGGGCGAAAAAGACCAGGAAGATCCCTGTCAGGGCCCACATGAACGCCCCGATCTCCCTTGCCTTGCCCTGAGCGATCTTGATGGCGACGTACGAGATGACGCCCGCCGCGACACCGGCCGTGATCGAGTAGGTGAACGGCATGATCACGACGGTGAGGAACACCGGGATCGCGGTGGCCCGGTCGGCCCAGTCCACGTGGCGCGCGTTCATCATCATCATGGCGCCGATCACCACCAGGGCCGCCGCCGCGACCTCGCCCGGCACGATCGCGGTGAGCGGGGTGAAGAAGAGGCAGGCCGCGAAGAACAGACCGGTGACGACCGAGGAGAGGCCGGTACGGGCGCCCTCGCCCACGCCGGTCGCCGACTCGACGAACACCGTCTGGCCCGAGGCGCCGGACACGCCGCCGATGGCACCGCCCGCGCCGTCGATGAACAGCGCCTTGGACAGGCCCGGCATCCGGCCCTTGTCGTCCGCCAGCTTGGCCTCGGTGCCGACGCCGATGATCGTCGCCATCGCGTCGAAGAACCCGGCGAGCACCAGGGTGAACACGATCATGCCGACCGTCATCGCGCCGACCTCGCTCCAGCCGCCGAACTCGACGTCGCCGAAGATCGAGAAGTCGGGCATGGAGACGGCGCTGCCGTGCAGTTCGGGGGCGCCGCTGGCCCACTGCTTGGGGTCGATGACGCCGAGTGCGTTGAGGACGACGGCGAGTACGGTGCCGCCGACGATGCCGATCAGGATGGCGCCGGGGATGCCGCGGGCCTGGAGCATGAAGATGGCGAGCAGGGTGGCCGCGAAGAGCAGGACGGGCCAGCCGGCCAGTTCACCGGCCGGGCCGAGGGTGACCGGGGTGGCCTCGCCCTGGTGCACGAAGCCGGCCTTGTAGAAGCCGATCAGCGCGATGAACAGGCCGATGCCCATGGTGATGGCGTGCTTGAGCGCGAGCGGGATCGCGTTCATGATCATCTCGCGCAGGCCGGTGACGACCAGCAGCATGATGACCACGCCGTACATCACACACATGCCCATGGCCTGCGGCCAGGTCATCTGCGGGGCCACCTGCGAGGCGAGCACGCCGGAGACGGAGAGGCCGGCGGCGAGGGCCAGCGGCACCTTGCCGAAGAAGCCCATCAGCAGCGTGGTGAGGGCCGCGGCGAACGCGGTCGCGGTGATCAGGGCCTGCTGGCCCAGGGTGCTCCCCGCCACGTCCTTGCCGGACAGGATCAAGGGGTTGAGCAGGAGGATGTACGCCATCGCCATGAAGGTGGTGACGCCGCCGCGCACCTCACGCGCGACCGAGCTTCCTCTTTGGGATATGTGAAAGTACCGGTCGAGCCACGACCTGCCGGCCGGGACGCGGGTGCCTTCGCCCGCGTCTTCGGCTGCGGTCGTCGGCTCCAGTGACTGCTGGGTCATGTGGGCCTACTCCCAAGGTTCATAGGGACACCCGCATCAACCGCCCTGACGGCTGAGTCGACCGCCTGCGCGGCTGCGGGATTTGGGAAGGTGCTTCGGCCGCACGACCCGGGGGACGGCCCGAGACGAACGAACAGGATCTAGTGCTGGTACTTGCGGGTTCCCGAGTGCCGCGAGCGGCGTGGTACTCGAGTACTCCGGGCGGCGCGGCGAAGTGTGACGTTCCCGGCGCCGCCCGGAGAGACTTGCCGGCTCCCTACGCCGTGCCGGTGAGGTGCTCCGGCCGTACCGGCGTACGGTTCAGCTCCAGCCCGGTCGCGTTCCGGATCGCCGCGAGGACGGCCGGGGTGGACGACAGGGTCGGGGCCTCACCGATGCCGCGCAGCCCGTACGGGGCGTGGTCGTCGGCGAGTTCAAGCACGTCGACGGGGATGGTCGGCGTGTCGAGGATCGTGGGGATGAGGTAGTCCGTGAAGGAGGGGTTCTTCACCTTCGCGGTCTTGGGATCGACGACGATCTCCTCCATGACCGCCACGCCGAGACCCTGGGTCGTACCGCCCTGGATCTGGCCGATGACGGACAGCGGGTTGAGCGCCTTGCCGACGTCCTGGGCGCAGGCCAGCTCGATGACCTTCACCAGGCCGAGCTCGGTGTCGACCTCGACGACGGCGCGGTGCGCGGCGAAGGAGTACTGGACGTGGCCGTTGCCCTGGCCGGTGCGCAGGTCGAAGGCCTCGGTCGGGCGGTGCCGCCACTCGGCCTCGACCTCGACGGACTCGCCGTCGAGCACGTCCACCAGGTCGGCGAGGACCTCGCCGCCGTCGGTGACGACCTTGCCGCCCTCCAGCAGCAGTTCGGCCGTCGCCCAGGCGGGGTGGTAGGAGCCGAACTTGCGGCGCCCGATCTCCAGCACCTTCTCGCGGACCAGCTCGCAGGAGTTCTTGACGGCGCCACCGGTGACGTACGTCTGCCGGGACGCGGACGTCGAGCCCGCCGAGCCCACCTGGGTGTCCGCCGGGTGGATCGTCACCTGTGCGACGCCCAGCTCGGTGCGGGCGATCTGCGCGTGGACGGTGACACCGCCCTGGCCGACCTCCGCCATGGCCGTGTGCACGGTCGCGACGGGCTCCCCGTTGATGACCTCCATGCGCACCTTGGCGGTGGAGTAGTCGTCGAAGCCCTCGGAGAAGCCGACGTTCTTGATGCCGACCGCGTAGCCGACACCGCGTACGACGCCTTCACCGTGCGTGGTGTTGGACAGACCGCCGGGCAGCTGGCGTACGTCCGCGCCCTCGCTGCTCTCCCACTGACGCTCCGGCGGCATCGGCATCGCCTTGACACGGCGCAGGAGTTCGGCGACCGGGGCCGGGGAGTCGACGGGCTGGCCCGTCGGCATGATGGTCCCCTGCTCCATGGCGTTGAGCTGCCGGAACCTGACCGGGTCCATGCCGAGTTGCCTGGCCACCTTGTCCATCTGCGCCTCGTACGCGAAGCACGCCTGGACCGCGCCGAAGCCGCGCATGGCGCCGCAGGGCGGGTTGTTGGTGTAGAGGGCGATGGCCTCGATGTCGACGTCGTCGACCACGTACGGGCCGATGCTCAGCGAGGAGGCGTTGCCGACCACCGCGGGGGACGCGGACGCGTACGCGCCACCGTCGAGCACGATGCGGCACTTCACGTGCGTGAGCTTGCCGTCCTTCGTGGCGCCGTGCTCGTAGAAGAGCTTGGCCGGGTGGCGGTGCACATGCCCGAAGAAGGACTCGAAGCGGTTGTAGACGATCTTGACCGGCTTGCCCGTGCGCAGCGCGAGCAGACAGGCGTGGATCTGCATCGACAGGTCCTCACGGCCGCCGAAGGCACCGCCGACGCCGGACAGCGTCATACGGACCTTGCTCTCGGGCAGGCCGAGGACCGGGGCGATCTGCCTCAGGTCGCTGTGCAGCCACTGGGTGGCGATGTAGAGGTGGACGCCGCCGTCCTCGTCCGGCACGGCGAGGCCGGACTCGGGGCCGAGGAAGGCCTGGTCCTGCATGCCGAAGGTGTACTCGCCCTTGACGACGACGTCGGCCTTCTTGGCCGCCTCGTCGGCGTTGCCGCGGATGATCGGCTGGCGGTGGACGATGTTCGGGTGCGGGACATGGCCGATGTGGTGGTCGTCGCGGTTCTCGTGGATGAGGATCGCGTCCGGTGCGAGGGCGGAGGCCTCGTCGGTGATGACCGGCAGCTCGCGGTACTCGACCTTGATCTTCGCGGCGGCGCGGCGGGCCGTCTCCGGGTGGTCGGCGGCGACGATCGCGACCGGCTCACCGTGGTGGCGGACCTTGCCGTGGGCGAGGACCGGGGTGTCCTGGATCTCCAGGCCGTAGTTCTTCACGTCGGTCGGCAGGTCGTCGTACGTCATGACGGCGTACACGCCCGGCATCGCAAGGGCTTCGCTCGTGTCGATGGACACGATCTCGGCGTGGGCGACGGTCGACCGGAGGATCTGCCCCCAGAGCATGTCCTCGTGCCACATGTCGGACGAGTACGCGAACTCGCCGGTGACCTTGAGGGTGCCGTCCGGGCGGAGCGTGGACTCGCCGATGCCGCCCTTGGTCTTCGAACCCTGGGTGATCTTCGTGGGTGCGCCGTTGGCCGGCATGCTCAGACCCCCTCGGACTGGCGGGCGGCCGCGAGGCGGACCGCGTCCATGATCTTCTCGTAACCGGTGCAGCGGCACAGGTTGCCCGACAGAGCCTCGCGGATGTCCGCGTCGGTCGGGTTGGGGTTGCGCTCCAGCATCTCGTCGGCCGCGACCAGCAGACCCGGCGTGCAGAAGCCGCACTGGACGGCGCCGGCGTCGATGAACGCCTGCTGGATCGGGGAGAGCTCGGTGCCCTCACCGGTCTGGGAGTCCTGCCCCTTCGCTGCCCACTGCTGCGCGTCCTGGAGCGACGTACCGCAGGCGCCGGAGGCGCAACCACCGTGCTCGGCGCGCTGCTTGGCGTAATCCGCGAGCCCCTCGACGGTGACGACCTCGCGGCCCTCGACCTGCCCGGCGGCGACGAGACACGAGCACACGGGCACGCCGTCGAGTCTGACCGTGCAGGACCCGCACTCGCCCTGCTCACAGGCGTTCTTCGAGCCCGGCAGACCGAGGCGTTCCCTCAGCACATACAGAAGGGACTCGCCCTCCCAGACGTCGTCGGCTTCCTGCGGACGTCCGTTGACAGTGAAGTTGACGCGCATTACGCAGCTCCCTCGGTGGTGCGGCGGGCGCCGCGGTAGGACTCCCAGGTCCAGGTCAGCGTGCGGCGGGCCATGACGCCGACCGCGTGGCGGCGGTAGCTGGCCGTTCCCCGGACGTCGTCGATCGGGTTGCAGGCGGCGGAGCACAGGTCCGCGAACTGCTTGGCGACCGACGGGGTGATGATCTTTCCGTTGTCCCAGAAGCCGCCTTCCTCCAGAGCGGCGTTCAGGAACTCCTCGGCGGCCTTGGCCCGGACGGGCGTCGGGGCGGCCGAGCCGATCCCCGTACGGACGGTCCGCGTCTCGGGGTGCAGCGCGAGCCCGAAGGCGCACACGGCGATGACCATGGCGTTGCGCGTACCGACCTTGGAGAACTGCTGCGGTCCGTCGGCCTTCTTGACGTGCACGGCCCGGATCAGCTCGTCGGGCTGCAGCGCGTTGCGCTTCACGCCCTTGTAGAACTCGTCGATCGGGATGAGGCGGGTGCCGCGCTCGGCCGACTCGACCTCGACCTCGGCGCCGGACGCCAGCAGGGCGGGGTGTGCGTCGCCGGCCGGGGAGGCCGTGCCGAGGTTGCCGCCGACGCCGCCGCGGTTGCGGATCTGCGGGGAGGCGACCGTGTGCGAGGCGAGGGCGAGGCCCGGCAGCTCGGCGCGCAGGTTCTCCATGATCCGGGTGTACGGGACGGAGGCGCCGAGCCGCACGCTGTCCTCGCCGACCTCCCACTCGTAGAGGTCGCCGATGCGGTTCAGGTCGAGGAGGTACTCGGGCCGACGGTGGTCGAAGTTGATCTCGACCATCACATCGGTGCCACCCGCAATCGGCACAGCGGTGGGATGCGCGGCCTTCGCGGCGAGCGCCTCCTCCCAGCTGGCGGGGCGAAGGAAGTCCATGACCGGCTCTCTTCTTCGTCTCAATGGGTCGTACGGTTTGAGCCAGATCTGGTGCGGCGGGCCCGGCTCGTTCATGTGCTGTTCACGTGGATTGGAGCCAGTACACAGCGCCCTGCTCCACCGGGGTCAGTCACGGAAACCATGAAGGAGTTGGCTGGCCAGTGAGGTCATCTTGTAGATTCGTATGAACGGAGGTCACCAGTAACCTCCGCGTCTTTCTCCGGAAACACCAGGCACGGCCCTGTGACCTGGGACACCGTCCGAAAGACGGCGAGCAGCGCCCCCGGCACCGCTCCTCGGCCCGCCGACCGGGCCCTCCCCCACAAGACCCTCAAGATTCATCGTAGATTTCGAGACAAAGAACGGCGGCGACGAGAATGCGGCTGCGCGCACTGCTGGAAACCGATGCGCTGGGCCTCAGGCTGCTCGGCGGCGAGGACGAGCTGGACCGCACCGTGCGGGGTGTGATGACCACCGACCTCAGGGACCCCAGCCGCTATCTCTCGGGCGGTGAGCTGGTGCTCACGGGGCTCGCCTGGCGCCGCGACGCCGCGGACTCCGAGCCGTTCGTACGGATCCTGGTGCAGGCCGGGGTGGCCGCGCTGGCGGCCGGCGAGGCCGAGCTGGGGGACGTACCCGACGACCTCGTCCTGGCCTGCGCCCGCCACCGCCTCCCGCTCTTCGCGGTGCACGAGTCGGTGGCGTTCGCGACGATCACCGAGCATGTCGTACGGCAGGTGTCGGGCGAGCGGGCCGGGGACCTCGCGGCCGTGGTCGACCGGCACCGCCGGATGATGACCTCGGGCCCGGCGGGCGGCGGCCCGGACGTGGTCCTCGATCTCCTCGGCTCGGACCTGGACCTGCGGGCGTGGGTGCTGTCGCCGACCGGACGGCTCATCGCGGGCCCGAAGGTCGCCGGCCCGGCCCTGCCCGCCGACGTGTGCGGCAAGCTGGCGGCGGAGCACCTGGCGGCCACCCGCACGGGCCGCCGCGCCCCCCACCGCATGACCCTCGACACCACCCCGTACTCGCTCTTCCCGATCCGCAGCAGCGGCCGCTCCCCGCAGGCCGCGCGGGACGTGCGCGAGACGGTGCTGTCGGACTGGCTGCTGGCCGTGGACGCGGACGCGAGCGACTGGCCCGAGGAGCGGCTGGACCTGCTCCAGGGCGTCACCCAGCTGATTGCGGTGGAACGGGACCGCCGGGACGCGGCGCGCACGGTCCGCCGCCGTCTCGCGCAGGAGGTCCTCGAACTGGTCCAGACGGGCGCGGCGCCCGCCGAGATCGCCGCGCGCCTCAGGGTCGCGGCTCCGGTCCTCCTCCCCGGCCTGGGGGCCGCCCCGCACTGGCAGGTCGTCGTCGCCCGCGTCGAGTGGGAGGACGGCGGCATCGAGGCGGGCCCGATCGCCCAGTCCCTCCTGGAGGAGATCCTGGTCGACCCGCTGGCGACCGGCCCCGAGCCCTCCGACCGCATCGCCGTGGCCCACACGGGCGACGAGGCGATCGCCCTGGTCCCCCTCCCGGCGGTCTCCTCGGAGCACGACGGCTCGGAGGCCGGGATCCACGCCGACGCGCTCCTGGAGTCGGTGCGCCACCCGCTCGCCGCGGGCCTGGACGGCGACGGCCGGGTCACGCTCGGCGTGAGCGCGGCCGTGCACTCGGCGGAGGGTCTGCGCGGCGCCCTGGAGGAGGCCCGGCACGCCCGCCGGGTGGCGGCGGCCCGCCCCGGCAGGGTCTGCGCGGCCGGCCACCAGGAACTGGCCTCGCACGTCCTGCTCCTGCCCTTCGTCCCCGACGACGTCCGCCGAGCCTTCACGGCACGCCTGCTCGACCCCCTGCGGGACTACGACCGCCGCCACCGCGCCGAGCTCATCCCCACCCTGGAAGCCTTCCTGGACTGCGACGGCTCCTGGACCCGCTGCGCGACCCGCCTCCACCTGCACGTCAACACGCTGCGCTACCGAGTGGGCAGGATCGAGCAGTTGACGAGCCGGGACCTCTCCCGCCTGGAGGACAAGCTGGATTTCTTCTTGGCATTGCGGATGAGTTGACCCCGACCACACCCCCGGCCCGATGGCACCAAGTGCCGCCGCTGTCCCACGACTTTGTGAAATCCTTCACCCACCCTCTTGGCCGGGCCCGTCGATTCGTGCTGAGATGCCGCCACCACTCAACAGCTCGATGGCGTGCTCGGGGAGGGCGAGGTGGCGTATACCGCCATGTCTGGTAACGGAACGACCGCCGGCGACGATCCACTCCAGACCGCGGTATGGCGGCTGCGCTCACGCGCCTGCTGGTCGGACGCGGCGGCCCTGCTGCAGCCGGTCACCGCTCAGGCGGCGCTCCAGCGGGCCGCGCTGCTGGTGGAGCGCTGTCTCTACACCGAGCAGGGCTGGGAGGAGGCCGAGGACGCGCTGCGCACGGCCGAGGCACTCGCCCACAGCGACGACGAGCGGGGAGCGGCCGCTTGTGAACGCGGGCAACTTGCCTACGCGGCGACCCTGCACTCAGTGCGCGACCGGGCCGACGAGGCGCGGGCGGCGCTGGGCCGGGCCGCGGCGCTGATCCCGCCGGGGGCACCGGCCCGCGCCCTGCTGGACTTCCGCCGAGGCCTGCTGGCGGAGAACCTGGCGCGCTCGCCCCAGGCGGCACGTGCGGCATACCGCCGCGCCCACGCGGGCGCGACCGCTGCCGCGGATCCTCTGCTGCTCTCGTTCACCTGGCGCCACCTGGCCGGACTGGCCCTGCGGGACGGCGAGTTGGCGGAGGCCCGCCATGGCTTCGCCGAATCCCTGCGGATCCGTGAGGAGTTGGGTTACCTGGTGGGTACGGCTCCCGCGCTGGCGTCCCTGGCCGATACGGAGACCGAGCCGGAGGCGTCACGTCTGCGCGAGGAGGCCCGGCGGCTGTTCCGGCTGCTGGGCGGCGTACCGACGTGGCTGGCGCGCCAGCTGGCCGCGGCGCCTCCGGCGGCGGGAGCGGCCACGGCGTGACGCCGGGGGCCGCCCCGAGCTTCCTCGCCCCCGCCGCCCCTACCCGTCCCATCCCAGGGGCTCCGCCCCTTCGACCCCGCCAGGGGGCTGCCGCCCCCTGGACCCCCGCTTCGGCCCTGAAGGGGCCTCGTCCTCAAACGCCGGACAGGCTGAAATACACGACCGGCGCTGGGAAGTGCCTGCCGCTCCGGAGGAGGCGGCGTACCCCCACGGACCCGCAGTCGCCCACGGCGGGAAGGGGACGTGTCGGGGGGTGTCCGCCCGCAGTGGCCGGCGTCAACACGCGGCACCTCCTGGCCCACCCCAGCCGCCGGTCCGAGGACGGACACCCCCCGGCGCGGCCCCGACCCACAACCACACCGCAGGCGCTACGCGAACCCCCACCCCACCCCCACAGGCCGCCGCAGGCATCGGCCACCCGCAGCCGCACGCTCAGCGCGCCGCGAAGTGCTCCCCCACCAGCGACCGCACCACATCCAGCTCCCCGGCGATCAGCGCGTCCAGCAGTGCCATGTGTTCCGCGGCGTGGGCGATGAGGTCGGCGTGGTTTCGGCCGGGCTGGCGGGTGGGGCTCACCAAGGGCCACTGGGCGCGGCGGTGGAGGTCGTCGGCGATCTGCACGAGTTGCTCGTTGCCGCAGAGGGACAGCACGGCACGGTGAAAGGCGCGGTCCGATTCCGCGTACGTCGCCCGGCAGCCGGTCGACGCCGCGCGGACCGTCCCCTCGGCCAACGGACGCAGTTCCGCCCAGCGTTCGGCGGGGACCGTACGAGCGAGGCGGAGCATCACCGGAACCTCGACCAGCGCACGCACCTCGGCCAGCTCCGCCAGCTCCCGGGCACCGCGTTCGACCACCCGGAACCCTCGGTTGGGGACGACCTCCACGGCGCCCTCCAGCGCGAGCTGCTGCATGGCCTCGCGGACCGGCGTCGCGGAGACGCCGAAGCGTTCGCCGAGCGCGGGGGCGGAGTAGACCACGCCGGGCGTCAGCTCACCGGTGACGAGCGCGGTGCGCAGCGCGTCGAGGATCTGACCGCGCACCGAGGCCCGCTGGACGACCGGCCGCGGCCGCAGGATGGGCTGCTCATTGTGGGTGTGCTCACCACGGGCCGTCGGAGCCGAGGCCCCCGGGGCCGGATCCACGATCGCGCCCCGGGCCAGGTCCACCTCCACGGCCCGCCCCTGCGGCGGCACCCGCGGCACCCGCGGCGCACCGACAGCGCCCTCCGCGACCTGCGGAATCCCCGTCCTCGCGGAGCCCTGCGCGCCCTGCTTCACGGGTCCTCCTCCGGACGTGTCGGTACTTGGGGCCATTACGGCGGGTTGTTACTCACCCGTCAAGCACCTTAGGCGCAGAACTCGACAGTTCAAATTGCAGCGATCTTGGGTAAGGTAAGCCTTACCTTTTGAGCCTCCCGGATCGGCGGTCCAGTATGCCCGTGCCCCCCTCGGCCCTCACGGACGCGTACACCCGTCTCACCGAGGCCCTGCCGGGGCTGGACATCACCCAGCCGACCGCCGACGAGGAGCTCCCCCACACCCACGGCTGGCACACCGCCGCCTCGCTCGCGGAGGGCGGCAGCGGCCTCGACACGTTCCTGGCCTGGGACGACGCACAGATACTGCGGGACTACGGGCAGTCGGCCCGCCCGGACGTCGTCGCGAGCTTCGGCCTGCACCGGTACGCCTGGTCGGCCTGCCTGCTGATCACCGCGCCCTGGTTCCTGCTCCGCCGCGTCCCCCGCTACCCCGTGACGCATGTCTCGTACGACCGCACCGCCCCCGGCCTCCCCCTGGGCCGCCTGGCCGCCCGTCCCACCACCTTCGCCTGCCTGCCCGGCGACCCGGCGGCCCTGCTGCCCGGCGCCAGGGTCGTACCCGACGAGGAGGCGCTGCGCGCCGAAGTGCGGGCCGCGGTCGCCGAGCACCTCGAACCCGTACTCGCCGGCTTCGGGCCCCGTATGCGGCGGCGCGGGCGCGCCCTGTGGGGCATGGCGACCGACGAGGTCGTGGAGGGCCTGTGGTACGTCGCCCACCTGTTCGGCGACGGCGAGCAGGACCGGGCGCGGCGCGAGCTGGAGCTGCTGCTGCCGGGCGCGACGAAGCCGTACGTCGGCTCGGCCGCCTTCCGCGAACTCACCGGCCCGAGCGGCGAGTCGCTGCCCACCCGGGACCGGGCGAGCTGCTGCATGCTCTACACACTGCGCCCCGAGGACACCTGCGCCACCTGCCCGCGCACCTGCGACGCGGACCGGGTCACCAAACTCCTGGCCACGGCGAGCTGAACACGCCCCTCGTCACAGTCGAACTCCCTTTGCACACCGCGAGTTGAGGCCCCCTCAGGCGGGTGCGCAGCACCCCGTGTCGTAAGATCACCCGCTAGCGGGACACCCGTTACGGTTACAGGCGTTTCACAAATCCCTCACCAGGTGCCGGAACTTTTCGTGGAACCACCCGTACCGGTAGTCTTATTCGAACTCAACTCCCGCCCCTCGCGCGGCAGTTCGAGCAGAACGCCGCCCTGGGCATTCCCTTGCACTTCCTTGGCGGCCTCTTGCCCCGAAACCCCCTGAGGGCCAGCGGGATTGGGCCACTATGGCGGGCGTTACGCCCTATCCCAATGCAAGGGACCCCCAGATGAGATTGACCGACATATCGCTGAACTGGCTGCTTCCGGGCGCCGTCCTGCTCCTGGGCCTGCTGGCGGCGATAGCGGTGCTTCGGCGCGGGAAGGCCTCGGGGAAGGACACGAGCGCGGACGACTCGTGGGAGCGCAGCGAGGAGCGCCGCAGGCGCAAGGAGGCCATCTACGGCACCGTCTCCTACGTCCTGCTGTTCTGCTGTGCGGCGGTGGCCGCGGCCCTCTCCTTCCATGGCCTGGTCGGCTTCGGTGAACAGAACCTCGGCCTCTCCAACGGCTGGCAGTACCTCGTGCCGTTCGGCCTCGACGGCGCGGCGATGTTCTGCTCCGTGCTCGCCGTGCGCGAGGCCAGCCACGGTGACGCGGCACTCGGCTCCCGGATACTCGTGTGGACGTTCGCGTTCGCGGCGGCCTGGTTCAACTGGGTGCACGCACCCAGGGGCGTCGGCCACGACGGCGCCCCGCACTTCTTCGCCGGCATGTCCCTGTCCGCGGCGGTGCTGTTCGACCGGGCGCTGAAGCAGACCCGCCGGGCCGCACTGCGCGAGCAGGGTCTGGTGCCGAGGCCGCTCCCGCAGATCCGGATCGTCCGCTGGCTGCGGGCGCCGCGCGAGACCTACAAGGCCTGGTCGCTGATGCTCCTGGAAGGCGTGCGCAGCCTGGACGAGGCGGTCGACGAGGTCCGCGAGGACAAGCGGCAGAAGGAAGAGGCGCGCCTGCGCCGCCGCGAGCAGCAGCGCATGGAGCGCGCCCAGCTGAAGGCCATCAGCCGGGGCCACCGCGGCTTCGTCGGCCGCGGCGCCGGCCGGCACGCCGAGCCGCAGGCGACCCTGGAACGGGCCGACCGGGTCACCGCGGAGCCTGCCATATCCACGCCGGAACAACTGCCCGTGCGGTCGCGTCCCTCACTGCAGCCCGTACGCACCGGTTCTGATCCGGTGACCGTCGACCTCACCGCGGAGGACGACACAATGGCGCTGCCGCGACTCGACTCCCTGGAGCGCAAGCTCAAGGATCTTGAGCAGCAGTTCGGCTGAGAACGCCGTTCCCCCCGGGGGAATCCGACGGGAAGGGGCGCGACCCGCAGCTCGGGTCGCGCCCCTTCCGGTCGTCCTACGGCTTACGGCTTACGGCTCACGGCTCACGCGGCGCCCGCGTCGAGTTCGAACCAGACCGCCTTCCCCACCCCGTGCGCCCGCACACCCCAGGCGTCCGCGAGGGACTGGACCAGGATCATGCCTCTGCCGTGCGTACCGTCGTCGGCGTTCGGTACGCACAGTCTGGGCCGGCGGGCCACGAAGTCCCTTACCTCCACCCTGAGTCCGCCCGGTCCGACCGTGGCCGTCAGGACCGCGTCATGGTCGGTGTGGACGAGCGCGTTGGTGACGAGCTCGCTGGTGAGCAGTTCGGCTATGTCCGATCGTCCGGGCCTCCCCCAGTGCCGTAACAGCTCGCGCAGCGCCCTGCGTGCCTCCGGTACGGCCCGTAGGTCCGCCCGTCCGAGTCTGCGCCTGAGCTGAGGCGTCCGCGTGTGTTCCCCGGCGCTCGCGGCCTTGCCCTCCACCGTCTCCACCGAGGAGGCCCCGACTGCTATGGGACCGCCTCCTCGTGCCTGCCTCTTCATGACCCCCGCCCGCGTGCCGATGTCGGTTCCCCTCCTGGCTCGAACACGTTCACGGGAACCATTTCCCAGTCGGACCGGGGACAGTCATGTCGAATTGTCAACGACCAGGTGTTCGGCCATGGCCGGGGCGTCCGGCGCCGGGCCGACGCGCCCCGGAACGGCACCCACCGGCCGCCCGGGAGCCGCCGCCCGCCGACGGCCGGACCGTGTCGGCCACCGGCCATGGGCCCGGCTTCCAGGGCGAGGGCATGGCCGCGGCGGAGGAGCGGGGCGGTTCGACCGGCTTGCGCGGGGCGCAGCCGACCAGGGCGGTCCCGCACGGCATCGAGCCGACTTCCCTGGCGGCGCCCTGACCGTACGGGATCGCCCCGACTACGGATTGCGCTCTGCCGCGCCCGCCGTACCCGGCGAGGACATGGGGCAGTCGGTGCGCTGCCCGGGGCCCGGCTCCCCCCCTGCCCGACGACGGGCGCCCGAGCGCCTTCGGCCACCTTCGGCAGCTTGCGAAACTGTCCGGAAACCACCGGTCCCCGGCCCGGACGGTGCCATGGCAGCGCGGGGCCGCCCGCCCCGACCCCCGTCCGGGAGGGCGGCCCCGCTGTGGTGGTGGTCCGTTGGTGCCTTGGTCAGTAGAGCTTGTCGACCGCCGTGGTGGTCGTCTTCTTGAAGGCCTTCACGGGCGCGTTCGTGAAGTCCCCCATCTGCCCCCACTGCACGACCGTGACGGTGCCGCCGTCCCGGCCGACCGAGACGAGGTGGATGTCCATGGCGCCCCACGAGGCGCGGGTCGCGAAGCCGTGGACGCGGGCGCCCTCCTCGACCCGCAGGCTGCCGTAGTTCTTGTACCGGGCCTCGATCTCCGGGTCGGAGTCCATGCGCGTGACGCAGCGCCGGACCTCCTTGTCCAGGCGGGTGGCGAGGGCCTTGGCCTTGGCGTTGTCACCGACGACGACGTTGAGCTGTTCGGCGCCGGTCTCCAGTTCGGTGCGGAAGGTGCGGTAGCGGGAGTCGTAGGCGAGCAGTGCCTCCCCGAAGCAGTGCTGCATCTCCTCCGGGACGCCGTCGGTGACCTTGCCGGCGGTCCAGGCGGAGGAAGGGTGCGGCGGGAGTTCGGAGGCCGACAGGAACTTCGGCGCGGGCGCCTTCGTCGCCGCGCCGGCCGGTGCGGCGGCGAGTGCGGTGCCGGCGGTGAGGCCGGCGACGGCGAGTGCGGTGAGCGCGCCTGCTCGGGTGCGCTTGGGCATGGGTGTCCCCCGTGAGTGAGATGAAGTGCTGAACGATCGCGAGTGGTCGTCACCGACGCCGGATGGTCCGTCCAGGCCTGGTCGGTGCGACACCAAGAGCATCAGCCGTCACTTCCGGCGAACGCAACAGCCGACCGCCGATCCGCGACGATGGAACCATCCCAGCCCATCTGACGTGCAGGTATATGGAGTGCCTGGGATGCCGTCCCGGGACGGGGAGGACACGGGGGGACAGTGTCGGCAGCACCGGACGACGACGTCCAGGAGTTCGCGGCGTCGCTCAGACACCTGAAGGAACGCACCGACCGCAGCTACGGCCAGTTGGCCCGCCGCCTGAACATGAACACCTCGACGCTGCACCGCTATTGCGCCGGTGACGCGGTCCCCCTCGACTTCGCCCCCGTGGAACGCTTCGCCGCGCTGTGCGGGGCGACTCCGCAGGAGCGGCTGGAGCTGCACCGGCTGTGGATCCTGGCGGTGGCGGCTCGTCAGAGGTCGCGTACGGCGGGCTTCGCAACGGCAGGTTCCGACGCGGCGGGCTCCGCTAAAGCGGGTTCCGATGCGGCGGGTTCCGATGCGGTGGCTACTTCCCCGACGGGTTCACCTGCCGCGGCTTCTTCCGCAGCGGACAGCGCTCCCCCAGGAGCGGATGCCTCCCTCCCGGACACGCCCTCGGAGCCGACGCCGGGTCAGCCTCCCCACCGCCCCTGGTACCGACGCCGGCGCCTCCTGGTCTCCGCGGCCGTGGCGACGGCCCTCCTCGCCACCCTGGGCAGCCTCTCCGCCCTGCCGGACGACCGTCCCCGGGCGAGCGACTCCGTGCAGGGCGCCGAGCCGTCCCGTACGACGGCGGAGCGGGCCCCGCGCCCCACCTCCACCACCTCTCCGAGCCCCTCCCCCACCTCGCCGTCCCCCTCTGCCCGTGCCTCGGAGAAGTCCTCGGCGAAGCCCACCGCGAGCACCGGCGGCCCCTCGAAGGAGCCCGCACAGCGGCCGCCCGCGACCGGGGTGCCCCTCACCTGGAGCGCCGACTCCCACGTCTGGCAGGGCGGTTGCGGTCACGACTACGTCATCGCCAGGTCCCCGCAGCAGGTGCCCCCGCCCCCGGCCCCGCAGGACGCCGGCACCTGGGCGGCGGCGGAGAGCGCCGTGCACGGGCGGCAGACCATGGTGAAGATCTCCGTACAGGGACGGACGTCCACGGCCGTCGTCCTGGAGGCGCTCCGGGTGCGTGTCGTCGGCCGCTCGGCGCCCGTCGAGGGCACCTCGTACGCCATGGACAACGGCTGCGGCGGGGCGCTGACACCCCGTTACTTCGACGTCGACCTGGACCTCGACCGGCCCATCGCCCGTCCGGTCGACGGCAACGACACGGGCACCCCGATCCCGGCCATGCGGCTGCCGTACCGGGTGTCCGCCGAGGACCCGGAGGTACTGCTGGTCACCGCGGAGACGGAGAGCTGCGACTGCAGCTGGTACCTGGAACTGGACTGGTCCTCCCAGGGCCGCACGGGGACGGTCCGCATCGACGACCACGGCCGTCCGTTCCGTACGACGAGCATCAAGGGGCTGCCGCGCCACACGTACGACACCTCGGCCCGCGAGTGGGTCCCGTACAGCTGAGCCGTAGCGCCGTGGGGCCGGGTCACGCCTCCCAGACGGCGGCGGCCGTACGGTCGTCGGCGTACCCCTTGACCCTGACCTGGACGTCGGCGAGGAACGCGGCGAGGCCCGGCGGCTCCAGGTCGGACCACCGTCCGCTCAGGTGGGCGGAGAGCTCGGGCTCGCCGCGCAGCGGGTCGGCGAGGCCGCCGGTGCACATCAGGAGGGTGTCGCCGGGGCGGGCCACGGAGGCGCGGAAGCGGAAGGGCTCATGGGGCGGTTCCGGGGCGGGGTCGTAGGGGCTCGGGGGTGTGGTGATGCCGAGGTCCATGGTGAGGCGGTCGCCCTCGGGGGTCTCGGCCGGCGGCGAGCCGAAGCCGACCACGGGTTCGCCGGTGACGTCGGTGGCCCGGGGCTCGATGTCCTGCCATTCGCCGTCCCGCAGGCGGAAGAGTCCGCCCGCGCCGACGCCGAAGAACACGCGCGTACGGCAGGCGGGGTCGGCGGGCAGGAGGAGACAGCGCAGGGTCGCCGCGTACTCCTCGGGCTCGACGCCCTGTTCGGCGGCGGTGGCGCGGAGTTTGCCGAGGCTGCGGTCGGTGAGGCGGTGCAGTCCGGACTTCAGGTCGCCGCGCCGTGCGGCCCTGATGTCCGCCACGAGACTCGCGTGACTGCGGCCGACGGCCCGGCCGATCCAGTGACAGGCTTCGGCGGCGGCGCGGTGCGCGCCCGGGGTGGCGCGGGCGCCGGTCGCCATCGCCACCAGGATGAGGGCCTGTTCGCCGGTGCCGAAGCGGGCGGTGAGGAGGGAGTCGCGGCGGGGTTCGCCCCGGTAGCGGGCGGAGTCGCCGCGCAGGGAGACGGCGCGGAGGGTGCAGGCGCCGTAGCGGGCGCCGTCCAGGACGGTGTCGGCGACCAGGTCGTCGAGGTCGTCGGGGTCCGCGAGCGGGAGGGCGGTGGGTTCGGGGGCGTACGTCGGGGGGCCGTTGCCGACGTAGTCGAGGGGCCGACGTGGAGCGGCGGGCTCGTACGGGGGCGGCTGTTCGTCGCCCGGGGTCGTCGCCGGGGGGTCCGTCGCGTGGCGCGGCGGTCGCGGGGTGCCGTCCTGGGGTTCCACCACGGTGAACCCCGGCGGTTTCGGCAGTCCCGGTGGGAAGGCCGACGCGGCCTCCACGGCATCCGTACCGGCCCGCTGGGGCGGGACCGGGGTCCGCGAGCCCGACCGCTGGTTCACCGCCCCCGCCGCCGAAGCGAACCGGTCGTCCAGTGAGTCGGGCGCCGTCGTCGGGCCCGTGTCCTCGGTGGAGTCGTCGTACAGCTGCCCCCACCAGTCGTCCTCGTGACCGGTGGGACTTCCCCCCTGCTGGCTCATGCCCCTAATTGTCCACCGCACCGGCCGGATGAAAACGGGGCATCCGGAAAATCCGGCCCCGTACGCGGCACCGAAAACCGCGTGTCGGGTGAGGTGTTGAACGGTCTTGCGAAACAACGGCGCAACAGGTCGCCGGACGGTCCCACCCCCCACGGGAGAACCGCCCGGCGACTGCGGGATGACGGGTACCGCGGAAACGGCAGAGGTATGCCTCGCCGGTGCGCGAGGCCATGGGCAAAGCGGGCGGGGCTGATGCTGCTGTGACGAACGTTGGCAGAGTGACGGATGGTACGGCGATGATGTGCGGAGGCGGTTTCGCGCCGTGGCCGTTTTCCGCCACGGACCGCACAACGGTGTTCTCTTGGGGAGGGGCGCGGCCCGATGCTGGGAGCGATTGGTCTCGACGAGACGCACGAGTCGGCGTACCGGGCCCTGGTGTCCGTGGGCGCCGCCGACGTACCGGATCTCGCGCGGCGGCTGACGCTCGGCGAGTACGACACCGAGCGCGCCCTGCGCCGCCTGGAGCGGCACGGACTCGCGGCCCAGTCCTCGGCCCGGCCCGGCCGTTGGGTCGCCGCGCCGCCCGGGGTGGCGCTGGGCGCGCTGCTCACCCAGCAGCGGCACGAGCTGGAGAAGGCGGAGCTGGCGGCCGCCATGCTCGCCGAGGAGTACCGGGCGGCGGCGGCCGAGCCCGAGGTGCACGACCTGGTCGAGGTGGTGATCGGCGCGGCCGCGGTGGCGCAGCGCTTTCAGCAGCTCCAGCTCGGGGCGAGCGAGGAGGTGTGCGCGCTGGTCACCGGCAGCCCGGTCGCCGTCGCCGGCACGGAGAACGAGGCCGAGGAGCAGGCCGCCGCACGCGGTGTCCGCTACCGGGTGGTCCTGGAGCGCTCGGTCCTCGACCAGCCGCACGGCATCACCGAGCTGTCCGCCGCCCTCGGCCGCGAGGAGCAGATCCGGGTCGTGGACCGGGTCCCGGCCAAGCTGGTGATCGCCGACCGGACGCTGGCCCTGGTGCCGCTCACCTCGCACACCGCGGAACCGGCCGCGCTGGTCGTCCACGCGAGCGGGCTCCTGGAGCTGCTGGCCGGGCTGTTCGAGTCGGTGTGGCGAGAGGCGCTGCCGGTACGCCTCGGCCCGTCCGGCGTCACCGAGCAGGCGCCGGACGGGCCCGACGAGACCGATCTGGAGGTGCTCTCCCTGCTGCTGGCCGGGCTGACCGACGCGAGCGTGGCCAAACAGCTCGACCTGGGCCTGCGGACCGTGCAGCGCCGGGTGAAGCGGCTGATGGAGCTGACCGGGGTGACGACGCGGTTGCAGCTGGGGTGGCACGCGTACGAGCGGGGGT
Organism: Streptomyces curacoi; assembly: GCF_001513975.1. Lineage (GTDB taxonomy): Bacteria > Actinomycetota > Actinomycetes > Streptomycetales > Streptomycetaceae > Streptomyces > Streptomyces curacoi. The sequence continues at coordinate 626,536 of NZ_KQ947987.1, read as the reverse complement.
GGGTGGCCCGGGAGCGGCAGGGGTGACACGGCCCGTACGACGGTGGGGGTGAGGGGAGTCCCCCTGCCCCGACGAGGCTGATCTGCGCTTTCTCGCGAGCTCCGGCACTCTGGTCAGATGGGAGTGTGGGACCTAGTGCTGGTCGGCCTGGTCCTCCTGCTCGGCCTGTGCGGAGTGCTGCTGCCCGGCCTGCCGGGCTCGTGGCTGGTGTGGGCCGCGGTCATGTGGTGGGCGCTGCAGGATCCCCAGCCGGTCGCGTGGTGGGTGCTCGTCGGGACCACCGTCGCGCTGTTCCTCTCCCAGGTGGTCCGCTGGGCACTCCCTTCCCGCCGGCTGCGCCCGAGCTGGGCCGGCCGCCGCATGGCGGTGTACGCCGGGGCCGGGTCGTTCCTGGGCTTCCTCCTGCTGCCCGTGCTCGGCTCCATCCCCGGTTTCATGGCCGGCATCTACCTGGAGGAACGGCACCGGCTCGGCCGGCACGGCGAGGCGGCGGCGGCACTGCGGACGGCGATGCGGTCGGGTGGGTCCAGCGTGCTGACGGAGCTGTTCACCTGCCAGCTGATCGCGGGGGCGTGGGTGGGGGCGGTGATCTGGGGCTGAGGTCCGACTTTCATGGCCGGGGCCGATGCCTGGAGGAGCGACCTCACGCGGAGGCCCGCAGCGCCCCCTCCAGCGTCAGCAGGCGCACCTTGCGGTCCAGGCCGCCCGCGTAACCGGTGAGCGACCCGTCGGCGCCGATCACGCGGTGGCAGGGGCGGAGGACCAGCAGCGGGTTGGCGCCGATCGCGCCGCCGACGGCCCGTACGGCGGCCCTGGAGGCACCGATCCGCGCGGCGATCTCGCCGTACGTCGTGGTCGCCCCGTAGGGGACGCAGTCCAGGGCGGCCCACACCTTCTCCCGGAACTCGCTGCCCTCGGTGCTGAGCGCCAGCCGGAACTCCGTCAGCTCACCGGCGAAGTACGCGGCGAGCTGTTCCTCGGCCGCGCGGAAGAGCGCGGGGTCGCGCCGCCAGCCGGGCCGGACGGTACGGCCGCCCTTCTGACCCGGCACGGAGAGGGAGGTCAGCGCACCGGTGGCCGGATCGGCGGTGAGGAGGAGGGGGCCGAGAGGGCTTGCGAGCTCGGTCCAGTGGGTGGGGGCGGTGGTCGCGGCCGGGCCGGTCGGCGTGTCGGCGATGCTCATCAGAACTCCAGCTCTCCTGCCGTGTGCAGGTGTCGCAAAGCGTAGGAGCGCCAGGGGCGCCAGCTGTCGGGGACGTCCACGCCGGGCGGGGGGACGTCGGGGTCGCCCAGGGCCCGGATCCGGATCACGGCGGCCGTGCGGGCGTCCAGGCCGGGCAGGGCGAGCAGCGCGCCTTGGGCGTGGTCCCGGTCGGCGCCCGGGTCCAGCCGTACGACGCCGTCGGCGAGGGCGGCGGTGAGGGCTCCCGGGGTGCCGTGGGGCTCGGCCTCGGCCAGGACGGCCGCTTCGGGGAACAGGTGCGTGAGGTTTCCGCAGGGCGCGTCGAGCGCCTTGCCGTACCGCCGCACCAGCTGCTCCGCCCGCGCCCGGCCGGTCAGCGCCCGCACGGCCAGCTCCTCCGCGTCGGCGGCCCCGGGCGAGCGCAGCCCCGGCCGGGCGGCGACCAGCGGAGCGAGCCGGGGGTCGGCGCCGAGCCGCTCGTCGACGGCGTACGGGTCGGCGTCCAGGTCGAACAGCCGCCGCAGCCGCTGCACGGCGGTGGTCAGGTCGCGCAGGTCGGTGAGGTGGAGCCGGGCGTCGAGCCAGCCGCCGGAGTGCGCCGAGGGGGCCTGCCTCCCCACGCCGCCCAGCCGCTCCGCCACGGCGACGATGCCGGTGCCGTGGGGCAGACGGAGGGTGCGGCGATAGGTGCGTCGGCCGGGCGGGCCGGTCACCTCCTCGATGCCGGGTACCGCCTCGTGCGCCAGCAGGTCGAAGACGGCACCGGCCTGGTAGGGGCCCCGGTGGGCGAGCCGCAGGGGGATCCCGGCCGAGGGCGTGGCTGTACGCCGGGAGCCGTGGCCGCCCCTCGGTGCGGCGGCCCGCAGCTCGCTCGGCGTGGCGGCGTACACGGCCCGGACGGTGTCGTTGAACTGCCGCACACTGGCGAACCCCGCCGCGAAGGCGATCTCCGTGACCGGCAGCTCGGTGGTCTGGAGGAGGACCCGCGCGGTGTGCGCCCGCTGGGCCCGGGCGAGCGCGACCGGGCCCGCGCCGAGCTCGGCGGTGAGCTGCCGCTGCACCTGCCGGGCGCTGTAGCCGAGCCGCGCGGCCAGCCCGGCGACGCCTTCCCGGTCGACGACCCCGTCGCCGATCAGCCGCATGGCCCGGCCGACCACATCGGCCCGTACGTTCCACTCGGCGGACCCGGGCACCGCGTCCGGCCGGCACCGCCGGCAGGCCCGGAAACCGGAGCCCTGCGCGGCGGCGGCCGTCGCGAAGAACCGGACGTTGCGCCGCTTCGGCGTGACCGCCGGGCAGCTGGGGCGGCAGTAGATGCCGGTCGTTTCGACGGCGAAGAAGAACGCGCCGTCGAACCGGGCGTCACGGCTGCGCACCGCCTCGTACCTGCTGTCCTCGTCCATCACGCCCTCCAGTCTCGCCCGTGAGGAGAGGCTGGGCTGGCGGGAATCGGACATGGCGTTGACCTACCCGCCGACCCGTGAGGCGGTTCAGGCCGAAGGGGGGTCCGGGGGCGCAGCCCCCGGGGACGGCGGCGGGAGCACCGGATCCGTCACTGCCAACGGCTCCGCTTCGCCTCCATGGCCGCGCGCCCTTCCGCCCCCTTCCGCTTCCAGTCCCGCTTGATCTCGGCCCGCAGCCGCGCGTCCGTCTTCGCCACGATCCGCTGGTTCTCCCGCATCAGCTTGCGGTAGCTCTCCAGTCGGCGCTGCGGCAGCGACCCGGCGTCGATCGCGGCCAGCACCGCGCACCCCGGCTCGCTCTCGTGCGCGCAGTCGTGGAAGCGGCAGCGCCCGGCCAGTTCCTCGATCTCCGCGAAGACCTGGCCGACCCCGGTCTCGGCGTCCCAGAGCCCGACGCCGCGCAGCCCCGGCGTGTCGATGAGCACGCCGCCGCCCGGCAGGGCGAGGAGGTTGCGCGTGGTGGTCGTGTGGCGGCCCTTGCCGTCGACGTCACGCGCGGCCTGGACCTCCATGACGTCCTCGCCGAGCAGCGCGTTCGCGAGCGTCGACTTGCCCGCGCCGGACTGTCCGAGCAGCACGGACGTACCGCCGGAGACGACCGCGACGAGGACATCGAGCCCTCCCCCGAGCTCTCGGCTTCGCTCGAGCAGGGAGGTACCCCCACCGTCCATGGCGCTGACCGGCAGCACCGGCACCCCAGGCGCCGTCGTCTCCACGTCCTGCACGAGATGCGAGAGGGTCACCGCGTCCGGCACGAGGTCGGCCTTGGTGAGCACGACCAGAGGCTGCGCCCCGCTCTCCCACGCCAGCGCGAGGAACCGCTCGATGCGGCCGAGGTCGAGTTCGACGGCCAGCGACACGGCGACGATGGCGTGGTCGACGTTGGCGGCGAGGATCTGCCCCTCGGACCGCTTGGAGGAGGTGGAGCGCACGAAGGCGGTACGGCGCGGCAGATACGTCCGTACGTAGCGCGGGTTGCCCGCGGGCTCGACGGCGACCCAGTCGCCGGTGCACACGACCCGCATCGGATCGTGCGGGGTGACGAAGGCCGTGTCGGCCCGTACGACACCCTCGGCGGTGACGACGTCGCACTGCCCGCGGTCGACCCGCACGACGCGTCCGGGCAGCAGCCCCTCGGCGTCGTACGGGGTGAACGCGTCGGCCCAGGCCGAGTCCCAGCCGTAGGGAGCCAACGCGGAGAAAACAGAGGTGGAAGTCAACGGGTGACCCTTCAGAGGGTGGCCCCGGCAGCCGCGTACGCAGGACGCGGAGAGATGAGGTGTGATCAGCCGGTGGCCACGGAGGTGGACTTGATGAACTGGATGCGGGCAGCGCTCATCGCAATGACAGCCATCGGTCGACACCTCCTCACCTTGCACACTCGGCACCAGCGGCCACCGGCCGCTGCGGGAACGCCCGTGACTCTAGTACCGGTCGGCCGCACCCCGCCAATGGTTTTACGGGGGCTCGTCTCGGGGGGATCGGAGGGCTCGTCTCGGGGGGATCCCCGGACTCGTTCAGCAGCTCTTGACCACGCTCATGTTGGCGATGCCGCTCAGCGGCACCACGACGGGGTCGTGCCGTCCCGGGCTCTGCAGCCGGAGCTTGCCGCCGTCGGCGGAGCGCAGTACTCCGCAGCTGGGTCCGCCGGGGTGGGTCACCTTCAGGTAGACCGGCTTCTCCTTGCCTGTCTCGGCCGGCGCCCACCAGGTGACGACGATGCCCGCGAGCAGCAGGGCCAGCGCGAGGGCGACCAGGTACTGGGCGCGCCTGAGCCGGCGTGCCGCGGCGGCGGCCAGGGCGACCTTGTAGGCCGCGATCGATCCGTGGCGCTCGTGCACGGCGCTCAGAGTGGTCGCCCGGGGGCGGGTGCCGGCCTGCGCCGCCAGCGCCTGCCAGAGCCCTGTGAGCGCGGCGAGCAGGCCGCCGCCGATGAGGAGGGTGAGCGCCGTCTTCCAGCCGTCGGACAGGGCGCTGGTGGTGTCCCGTCCCTTGATGACCACACCGGTGGTGACCAGGGTGATGAAGGCGGTCAGACCGTTGCGCCAGGTCTCGGCGCCGGCCCGCACGGCGTCCAGGGACTCGGCCGACATCGCGCGGAAGGCGTCCCGCTCGGCGAGGTCGAAGGCCGAGGGGGCGCTGGTCGGCCGCCGCGGCCGGTACCCGGTCACGGTGTTCCCGGCACCGAGGCGCTGTCGGCCACGAGCTCCACACGGAAGCTGACCCCGCACCCGGTCGTGCCCTCCGGGGCGTTGAGGTGCACCGCACCGCACCCGCAGGTGACGTCGACCACCACGACGGGCGCCAGAAGCTCGTCGGCGTCCGCGTCCGCGCTCCGTGGAGGGCCGGTGAAGTCGCCGACGGAGGTGGGGACCTGCCGGTCGTCGAGCCGCCCGGCGCAGCGCGGGCAGCATCCCCACACCCGGGTGGTCAGCACGCCGTCGACGACGGCGACCTCGGCCCGCAGCAGGTCCTGCTCCAGCAGGTCGTAGGCCTTGCTGGTCCAGCCGAACTCCGAGGTGTGTTCCCAGTGTTCGCCGGTTCGGTGTTCCGGTGCGGCCATGGTCCGGTCGTTCCCCTCTGCCGTACTGCCCTGCCGTTGCCGTGAGTTGCGCCACTAGAGTGACACGGTGCCTCATTCCCTCATCACCGTGTTGCTGGACCGTGTGGCGCGACACCGGGACGAAGGTGACACGTCCGCGCTGTTCGAGGACACGGCCCTGCCCGAGGCCGCCCGGCTCAGGTCGCTGATGGTGCGGAACGACGGCGCCGTCGACATCGAGGCCCTGGACGCCCTGGTCACGTTCCACATGACCCGGCACCAGGTCCGGCCGGGGGACAACGGATACGCGGACTACGGCGAGGCGCTGCGGCTGCTGCTGTTACGGGCCCGGCTGCTGCCCGCCGATGTGCCGGAGACGTTCCACGAGGCCGTCGAGGAGGCCGGCCGGCGTGCCTACGAGGCCCATCAGAAGGCGCTCCGGCTGATCAGGGAGTACGAGCGGACCATCGGCACCGGGCACCCGGACGCCGCGGCCCTGGACGAGGCGGTGAGCCACTACCGGGTGGCGGTCGGACTGGCCCTGGGCGGGCCCGACATACCCGGGCTGCCCCTGTCCCACCTCTCCACCGCGCTGTTCCACCGCTTCGAGCTCGGCGGCCGAACCGCCGACCTCGACGAGGCGATCCGGCTGCGGGAGGCGTCGATCACGTACACCGCGGAGGAAAACCCCGAACTGTCCCGGCGCCTCATGCTGTTGTCGACCTTGCTGACCACGCGCTACCAGCGCACCGGCCGGCGGCCCGATCTGGAGCGGGCCGTGTCGGCGGGCCGCGAGGCGGTGGACGCGACGCCGGTCGACAGCCACGCCCGGGCGCGCCGCCTCCATCATCTGGCGTTCGCCCTGTACCTCCGGTACGAGCACACCTACGACCTCGCCGACCTCCAGGAGGCGTGCGACCGTGCCCGGGAGGCGGTGGAGAGCGCCTGGCCCGACGACCCCGACCGGCTCGACTTCGCGGCGTCGCTGACCCATCGGCTCAGCGCCCGTTACGACCGGCTGGGCGACCCGGCGGACCTCGACTCCCCCCTCCGGCTGCTGCGCTCCCTGCTGGCCACCGCGCCCGAGGCACAGCGCGCGAAGGCGCGGGCGCAGCTGGCCTGGGCGCTGCTCTGGAAGCACGAACGCACCGGTGAACTCGCGGACCTGGAGAGCGCGATCGCCCACGGCCGGCAGGCCCTGGACGCGACGGCTCCGACCGACCGCGCCCGGGGGCGCCGGCTCGCCGAGCACGCCAACGCGTACCGGATCCGCTACGAACGGCTGGACGCGGCCGAGGACCTTCAGGAGGCGATCCGGCTGGGGGCCCAGGCCGTATCCGCCACGGCGGAGGATCCGATCGCCCTGCAGAGCCTCGCGCGGAGCTATCTGCTCCGGTACCGCCGCACGTTCGAGCAGGCGGACCTGGACCGTGCGGTGCGCCTGCTGACCAGGGCGCTCGACGTGCAGCCGGCCGCCTCCCCCGACAGCGACCGCGCCGTGGCCATGGGGGATCTCGCCGACGCGTTGAAGGAGCGGTACGACAACACCTTCGATCCGGCGGTCCTCGACGAGGCCGTGAAGTGGAAGCGGGAGGCCACGAGGACGGTCCCGCGCAGCCACGAGCGCTTCGGAGAGTTCCTGTCCCTGCTCAGCCGCATACTCCTGCTCCGCTTCGAGCAGACCGGAAACCGCGCGGACGTCGAGGAGGCGATCGAGACCGCCGAGCGGGCGGTGGCCGCCACCGCCCCCGCCCACCATGCGTACGGCTCGCTCCTCGGCGGTCTGGCCGTGGCCCTGGCCGCCGGTCACGGCAGGCAGCGGGACGCGCTGGACCGCCCCGTGGCCCTCGCCCGGCAGGCCGTGGCGACGGCGCGTGCGGACGACGTCTTCCAGCCCCGGGCCTGGCGGCGGCTCGGCGATCTGCTGCGGCGGCGCTACCAGCACACCGGCGACCGGGCCGACCTGCACGAGGCCGTCGAGTGCTGGCGCCGGGCCGACGCGATGCCCTACGCCACCCAGCAACTCCGTATGGAATGCCGCTCCGACTGGGGCCGGGCCGGCGTCGAACTCGGCGACCTCGCCCTGGCCACCGACGGATACGACCGTGCGCTGCTCCTGCTGCCCGAGCTGGCCTGGCACGGGCTGCCCAGAACGGCGCGTGAACGGCATCTGACCGACTGGTCCGGGATCGCCTCCACGGCCGCCGCCTGCCACATCCTGGCCGGGGCGCCCGAGCGGGCGCTGGAACTGCTCGAACAGGGCCGGACGGTCGTCCACAACCAGCTCCTGCGCACACGAAGCGACCTGTCACGGCTCGCCGAACGGGCCCCGGCGCTGGCGGACCGCATGCGCCGGGTGCGCGAGCGCCTCGACACCGGCCGGCTGGCGGCGGACGCCGATCCGGCGGAGATGTCCGACGCCGTCCTGGTGTCTCCCCTCGCGCGGGAGCGGGTGGCACGGGAGCGGGCCGTGCTGTGCCGCGAGTGGGACGAACTGCTCGCCGAAGCACGCGGGCTGGACGGCTTCGAGCGGTTCCTCGCGCCCGTCCCGTACGAGGACCTGCGCACGGCGGCGGACGGCGGGCCGGTCGTCGTGGTCAACGTCAGCCCGATCGCCTGCCACGCCCTTGTGGTGCGCGGCGCCCCGGCCCCCGTCGAGGTGGTCGAGCTGCCCGGCCTGACGGACGAGGCGGTCACCCGGCGGGTCCTCACGTTCCTCAACGTCCTGGCGAACCGTCGTCGGCCGCAGCGGCCCTTCCTGCGCCGGGAGGAGGACCGGCACGCCGTGCACGACCTGCTGGAGTGGCTGTGGGTCAGCATCGCGGAGCCCGTGCTGGACCGTGTCGGCATCCGCGGCGCAACGGACCGGGAGCCGCCCCGGCTGTGGTGGTGTCCGACGGGGCGGCTGGCGCTGCTGCCCCTGCACGCCGCCGGGCGGTATCCGCGCCATGGCGGCGCCGCGGACCCGGGCGGCGCCCGCTCCGTGCCGGACCGCGTGGTCTCCTCGTACGCCTCGACGCTCACCGCGCTGCGTCGGGCCCGGCAGGGCGGCGCGCGCGGCGGCTCCTTCGGCGGGCTGGTCGTGGTGGGTGTGCCGCAGGCGCCGGGCCTGCCCGTGCTGCCGGCGGTGGAGCGGGAGTGCGCGCAGCTGCTGGCCGGCCTCCCGGCGGGGGTGCGGGCTGTCGGACTGCTCGGGCGGGACGCGACCCGCGGGGCCGTGCGGCAGGCTCTACACGAGCACGCCTGGGTGCACTTCGCCTGTCACGCGGAGCAGGACGAGAGGGATCCGGCGGCGAGCTCGCTCGCCCTGTACGACGGGCGGCTCACCGCGGCCGAGCTGCTGGAACTGGAGCTGCCCCAGGCGGAGTTGGCCTATCTGTCGGCCTGCGAGACGGCCTTCGGCGCGGTGAACCTGCCCGATGAGGCGATGCATCTCGCCTCGACCCTGCAGGCGGCGGGCTACCGGCATGCCATCGCGACGATGTGGGAGGTGCAGGACGGCTCGGCCGCGGACGTGGCCGCGCGGGTCTACGCCACGCTGACCGGCACCGGTGTGCCGGACGCCGCCGGGGCCGCCCGCGCGCTGCATGCCGCGGTCGCCGCGCAGCGCGTGCAGGACCCGACGGATCCGCTGCGGTGGGCGGCCTATCTGCACGTCGGACCGTGACCCTGCACGTCGGACCGTGACCGGCGGCCAGGCCGGGTCAGTCGGCCCGCGTGCAGCTGTGCCCGTTCAACGCGAAGTCGTACGCCGGCGAGTTCTCCTCCTCCCAGGAGGCGATGAAGCCGAAGGAGAGGGTGCCGTTCTCGGCGACGGTCCGGTTGTAGTCCGCGGCGGTGGCCGTGACCCGGGAGCCGTTCTGGGCGAAGCTCGCGTCCCACATCTGGCCGACCCGCTGGCCGTCGGGGAAGGACCAGGCGACGCGCCAGTCGTCCAGGGCCCGTTCGGTGGTGACGGTGACGGTGGCCTGGAAGCCGTCGGGCCATTCGTTGACGAGGTCGTACTGGGCGCTGCAGGTCGCCGGCCGGCTCGTGGACGGGTCCGGATCGTCCTTGCCGGCCGTGGCGGAGTTGGTGCCGTGCGGTTCCTGGCGGGGCTTCTCCGGCTCGGGCGACTCGGCCCGGGGCGAGCTCTCCGACGGCTCCGGGGACTTCGAGGGGCGCTGGGTGGCGGCCGTGACCGGTGCGGAGAAGCCGGGGCCGGCGACCGGCTGGCGGTCGGACGGGTCGTCGGCCACCGTGCCGCCGTCACCGGTGGAGCCGCCGGGCATCATCGACACCGCGAGGGCGAGCAGGGAGACGAGGACGGCGGCGACGAGGAGGCCGTTGCGCACGACGCGGGCCTTGTGCGCGCCGGGGTTCGGCGGGCCGGCGTCCGCGTCCGCCGGTTCGGGGCGTCCGGCGCCCAGGCGCACCTCGGCGGCTCGGCGGCGGCGCTCCAGGTAGGCGAGGCCGCCCCAGCCGATCACGCCGCCGGCGAGGGCCCCGGGCAGTCCGCCGCCGTGCAGCCGCAGACAGGCGGCGGCCTCGGCGCACTGGACGCAGGTGGCGAGGTGGCGGGAGAGGTCGGGCGGGGTGTCGGCGGCGGCCGAGCGGGTGACGGCGTCGAGGAGGCGGGCGTAGCTGCGGCACTGCGCGTCCATCGGCGTGTCGAGGTGGTTGCGCTGGCAGCGGTCCCTGAACAGGCCCCGGACCTGGATGAGTTCGTCGGAGAGGGTGGCCGGGTCGAGGCCGAGCCGGCGGGCCACCACGGCCGGCGGCAGCGCCTCCACCTCGGCCAGCCACAGCAGTGCCGCGTCCGGTTCCTGAAGGTCGCGCAGTCCGCGCAGCGCGAGCGGGCGCTGCAGCGGCGCGCCGGTGTAGCGGGCGGCCTTGTCGGAGTTGAGCCACAGGCGCAGGTCGGGGTCGAGCTTGTGGCCCTGCCCGCTCTCCTCCCAGGCGGCCGCCGTGGTGCGTACGGCGGTCAGCAGCAGGGGGATTCGGGGCAGGCGGGCCGGGCGGCGGCCGGCGATCCTGAAGGTCCCGGCCTCGGCGTCGCGGGCCTCGCGTATGCCGGTCGAGAACGCCTGCGAGGCCAGCTGGCTCGCAGCGGCGGAGCCGGCCGTGCACAGGTCGGCGTACGACAGCACGGCGTCCCAGCACTCGGAGAACAGCGCGGCCTCGGTGGCGTCCTGGGGGGTCGGCAGGTCGGGCATGGGTCTCCTGCATCCACATGCGAGGTCAACTCGCCATGTTGGCAACGGAGTTGGGGGGAACCTCGCGGCAGGGCATGAGCCTTTCACGCTTCCGACACAACTGACAAGCGCGGTGTTCAGATGTGGTGTTCAGATGTCATGACAGGCCGTCGCGCCCCAGCAACTCCAGCCTCTTGTACGGACGTGAGCCCCGTCCGTCTCAGCCGTACCGTCACCTATACCGTCGCGGACTCCTCCGCCGGAAGACTGTCCATGAAAGAACTCACCGAGAACACCGCGCGGCCGGGCCCGGGCGGGCCGTAGCCGGGGGGCGAGGAGAGGCCGAAGTCGTCCATGGTGGCGCGGTAGGCCTCCAGCAGCCGGATGTGGTACTCCAGCGGCGCGCCCTGCGGGTTGGCCTTGCCGAGCGGGGTCGTGGGCTCGGGGCACCAGGTGGTGAAGCGGGGCGTGATGCCGTGGGACATGAAGAAGCGCAGGCCCTCGGTGGTGGAGGCGATGGCCTCGTCGACGGTGGTGAAGCCGAAGGGCTCCGCCATCTCCACGCCCGCCACGAAGTTGGGGATGACGTTGCGGGCGCCGAAGACGTCGGCCGAGTCGAGGATGCGCCTGTGCCACTCGTCGCGGCCGACGTAGCGCTCCTTGCCGGGGCAGTACAGCTCGAACAGCCGCCGGTCCCACACCTCGTAGTTGGGGTGGTAGATCTGCACGCCGTAGTCCTTGAAGCGCTGCACGTCGTCGCGCGGCAGCGCCTGGGCGACGACCTTGCCGATCCAGCGCCCCGGGAAGCGCTCCTCGATGGCCTTGGCGTAGTGGCCGTAGAAGTCGGCCTCGTCCCGCCCGGCGACCGTCTTGGTGATCGCGCCGCCGGTGAGGGTGTAGGCGGTGGAGGCCTTGGCGGTGTCGTACCGGTCGATGATCTCCAGGGCCTCCAGGACCTCCTCGACGTCCTTCACCCCGGTGTACGGGCGGCCGGCCGCCTTGTGCTGGCGCCAGTTGTGGTTGATGTCGCAGTACTGGCACTCCTCCTTGGCGCCGAAGTACTGGCAGACCCGGAAGACGGTGAGGTAGATCAGGTAGCCCCACTGGATGGTCGGGGCGACCTCCATGACCGACTTCCCGTTGGCGAGGGTGTGCCGGTAGTACTCCGGCATGGGCGGCACGCCGACGTCGGCGATCCGCTTGCCGTCGAGGTAGAGCCCGAGCACACCGTCCTCGTTCGCGGCCACCCGGTACGGCGAGGACGGGTTCACCCGCACCGACACGACGGTACGCCGCAGGTCGTACGGCCCACCGGTGAGGATGATCTCCTCCGGCGGGCGACGCAGCGCGGCCTCGCCGAGCTCGGGCAGGGTGCCGTGGTCGAAGGAGAAGATGAAGTACGACTTCGGCTTGACCTCTCCGCCCTCGTTGTCGCTGAGGGCCGACGGGTCGAAGGCCACCCCGCCCCGGAGCAGATCCTCCTTGAAGACGGCTTCCCGCGGAACGTGCGGGAACCGCTCCATCAGACCCTCGACCAGTGCCGTGCGGCTACCCATCCGTATCTCCTCCCGGCTCAGGCGTACGACTCCTCACGGTATGCCCCTGCCCCCACGTGAGCGGCGCCGGGGCCCCCTGGGGGCCAGTCGCGGCGCCGAGGCGGCCCGCCTCGTTGCCCTGGGAGCCCGATGAAGGCGTTCGGCAGGTCCTACAGGGGCGAGTCGACGGGCAGCGGCTCGGGACCGGTGACGTCGAGGACCCCGGAGAGCCGACCGGCGCGGAACTCGGCGATCACGACCCCGCACTCAAGCGGCACGCCCCGCGCCATGCGCCGCTCCAAGGTCGGCGCCATCGATGAACGCGGAAAGACCACCGGTGCAGAGCCTCAGCGATCGCCCCCCTCCGGTCGAGCAAGCACGCCCCGCTCCAGACGCTCACACCTCCCGCCCCGGCCCCCCGGGACGACCGGATACGCCAGAGCCTCCACCCGCCAACAACCGTCCCGCCTCCACCACCACAACACCCACACGGCCCGCCTCGCCGCCCCACGGCCGCTCCAAGGTCGGCGCCATCGAAGAGCGCCGAAAGACCACCGGTGCAGAGCCCTCGGCGATCAAAGACGCCCCGGTCGACCAGCACGCCACGCAGTCACCGCACCCCGCCCCGCCCCAGCGCCCCCGGGTCGACCGGATACGCCAACGCCCCACCCGCCACCAACCGTTCCGCCTCCACCACCACAACCCCCACACGGCCCGCCTCGCCGCCCGAGACCCCGCCGCCCCGAGGTCGGCGCCATCGAAGCCGCGCGGAGAGACCACCGGTGCAGAGCCCCCGGCGATCGAAACCCCCGGTCGACCAGCACCCCCCGCGCCACACAGCCACCGCACCCCGCCCCGCCCGCTCACGCCTCCCGCCCCAGCGCCCCCGGGTCGACCGGATACGCCAACGCCCCACCCGCCACCAAGCGTTCCGCCTCCTCCGCCACCACGAGGCCGAGGCGCGCCGCCTCGTTGCCCTGGGAGCCCGCCAGGTGTGGGGTGATGAAGGCGTTCGGGAGGTCGTACAGGGGTGAGTCGGCGGGCAGTGGCTCGGGGTCGGTGACGTCGAGGATCGCGGAGAGGCGGCCGGTGCGGAGTTCGGCGGTCAGGGCCTCGTGGTCGACCAGGGCGCCGCGTGCGGTGTTGATCAGAACCGCTCCGTCGGGCATCAGGGACAGCTCGCGGCGGCCGATGAGGTGGCGGGTCTCCGGGGTTTCGGGGGCGTGCACGGTCACGATGTCCGAGGTGCGCAGGAGGTCGTCCAGCGGCAGCAGCGGTACGCCGAGCGCGGCGGCGTCCGCCTCGTCGACGTAGGGGTCGGTGAGGCTCACCCGCAGGTCGAAGGGGCGCAGGAGGTCGATCACCCGGCGGCCGATGCGTGAGGCCCCGATCACGCCGACCCGGCGGCCGTGGTTGCCGATGCCGGGGACGAGCCCCCAGCCGGGGAAGGCCCGCTCGGTGCGCAGGCGGTCGCGGGCGGCGAAGAGGTCCTTCCCGGCGAGCAGGATCATGGCGAGCGTGTACTCGGCGACCGGCTGCGCGTTGGCCACGGCTGCCGAGCTCACCGCCACGCCCCGCCGCCACAGCTCCGGCGTGACCAGGCTCTTGACCGAGCCCGCCGAGTGCAGCACCGCGCGCAGCCCGGGTGCCGCATCGAGCACGGCCGGGCCGAGGCGGGGGCAGCCCCAGCCGGTGACCAGGATCTCGGTGCGGGCGAGCACCTCTTCGAGGCGCGGGTCCGTGAGGTCCTCGGCCACCAGGGCGGGGTCGATGTCCACCGACTCCCGCAGCCGTTCCAGCACCTCCGGCGGGAAGACCTGCGGCACGTACTCGGCGGTCATGGCGAACAGGGCCTGTGGGCGCTGGGGCAAGGAGGTGGCCTCCGAATCGGCGACGTGGGAGGGGAAACAGGGGCATGGAAAACGATCTCTACCGTAGGTAGCCGCGGATGAGAGGGTCAACGCACACGCACTCACCGGGGAGGACGGCAAGGATGACGGAGACCATCACCAACTGGGCGGGCAACATCACCTACACCACCAAGGAGCTGCACCGGCCGTACTCGCTCGACGCGCTCAGGGCCCTGGTGGCCGGGAGCGAGAAGGTGCGGGTGCTGGGCAGCGGGCACTCCTTCAACGACCTCGCCGAGCCGGGCCCCGAGGGCGTCCTGCTGTCCGTCGCCGGCCTGCCCCCGGTGATCGACGTGGACCGCACGGCCCGTACGGTGCGGGTCTCGGGGGGCGTACGGTACGCCGAACTCGCCCGCGCGGTGGACGCGCAGGGGCTCGCGCTGCCCAACATGGCGTCCCTGCCGCACATCTCCGTGGCCGGCTCGGTCGCCACCGGCACGCACGGGTCGGGGGTCGGCAACGGCTCGCTGGCCGCGGCGGTGCGGGAGGTGGAGCTGGTCACGGCGGACGGGTCGGTGGTGACCGTCGGGCGGGACGAGCAGCGGTTCGGCGGTGCCGTCACCTCGCTGGGCGCCCTCGGTGTCGTCACCTCCCTGACCCTGGATCTGGAGCCCTCCTTCGAGGTCGAGCAGCACGTCTTCACCGAACTGCCGTTGGACGGCCTGGACTCGCGGAGGTTCGAGACGGTGATGGCGTCCGCGTACAGCGTGAGCCTGTTCACCGACTGGCGGGAGCCGGGCTTCCGGCAGGTGTGGCTGAAGCGGCGCACCGACCAGCCGCTGCCCGAGGTCCCGTGGGCCGCGCCCGCCACCGAGCAGATGCACCCGGTGCCGGGGATGCCCGCGGAGAACTGCACCCGGCAGTTCGGGACACCGGGGCCGTGGCACCAGCGGCTGCCGCACTTCCGGGCTGAGTTCACGCCGAGCAGCGGGGCCGAGCTGCAGTCGGAGTATCTGCTGCCGCGGTCGTACGCCGTCGAGGCGCTGCAGGCGATCGACAAGATCCGCAACACGGTCGCCCCGGTGCTGCAGACCTGCGAGGTGCGCACGGTCGCCGCCGACGAGCAGTGGCTCAGCCCCTCCTACGGACGGGACACCGTGGCGCTGCACTTCACCTGGATCGAGGACACGGCCGCCGTGGTGCCGGTGGTGCGGCGGCTGGAGGAGGCGCTGGACGCGTTCGCGCCGCGGCCGCACTGGGGGAAGGTGTTCGCGGTGCCGGCGCGGGTGCTGCGCGGGCGGTATCCGCGGCTGGCCGACTTCCGGGTGCTGGCGCGGGAGCTGGACCCGGGTCGGAAGTTCGCCAACGCCTTCGTGCAGGACATACTGGGTGACTGACCTCGGGGAGACTTCGTAAACCCCCTTTCCTAACCCCTTGTCGAAAGCCCGCGCACGCCATAGCCTTGCGCCGCGCCGGTGCCGACGACGACCCGGCCTGAGCGAAAGGGATGGGGGCCTGATCCGGTGAAGCGCACATCACGCGACATCCGCACCGCGAACCGCTACGAGGTGCTGCGCCAGATCATCGCCACCTCACCCACCTCCCGGCAGGAGCTGGCGGCCGCCACCGGTCTCAGTCTCGCCACGGTCGCCACCCTCGTGGGCGAGCTGCTCGACCTCCGCATGATCACGGAGGTCGGGTTCGAGGACTCGGCCGGCGGCCGCCCCCGGGGGCTCGTGGCCGTCAACACCTCCGGGGGCGCGCTGATCGGCGTCGACATCGCGGAGACGTACGTCCGGGTCGAGCTCTTCGATCTCGCGCTGAACGTCCTGGCCCGCGCCGACGAGGACATGCGCCCCGGTGAGAGCCGCCCCGAGCAGGTCGTCGGCCATGTCGCCGCCGCCGTCGGCTCGGTGGTGGCGCAGGCCGGGGTGGAGGGCGCGCGGGTGCTCGGCGTCGGGGTGAGCGTGCCGGGGCAGGTGGACCGGGACTCCGGGGTCGCCGAGTACGCGCCCAACTGGGACTGGCACGACGTGCCGCTGCTCGACCTGCTCTCCGAGCACATCGCCTACCCGCTCTACATGGACAACCCGCTGCGTGCCTGCGCGGTGGCCGAGCTGTGGTTCGGTGCCGCGCGCGGCAGCGGGGACGCCGTGGTGGTCAACCTGGGGACCGGCGTGGGCGCCGGGCTCGTCCTCGGCGGCGGGCTGCACCGGGGTGTGAGCAACAGCGCCGGCGAGTGGGGCCACACGACGCTCGTGCTGGACGGCCGGCTGTGCCACTGCGGCAACCACGGCTGCGTGGAGACGTATGTCGGCGCCCCCGGAATCATGGTGAACCTGCGGGAACTGGCCGCCGACAGCGCCCTGCTGCACCCCGAGGACCAGACGGCCACGATCGACGCGCTGGCCCGTGGGGTCGCCGCGCACGACCCGGTGGCGCTCAAGGTGGTCCGGGACACCGCCCGTTACCTGGGCGCCGGGATCGCCGACCTGGTCAACCTGTTCAACCCCGAAGTCGTCGTGCTCAGCAGCTGGGTCGCCGCCACTCTCGGCGAACCGCTGCTGCACGAGGTGCGCGAGGCCGTCGCCCGGCACGCGCTCAGGCGGCCCCTGGCCGCCACCCAGATCGTCCTCTCCCCCATCCCCACCGACCCGGTCTGCCTGGGCGCGGCGACGTTCGCACTCGAAGGCGCCCTCCAGGCCGTGGGTCTGAGGACGGTCGCGAAACGCACCACCCCTGCAAGGAGCCGTACCGCACCACCTTCGTGACGACAGAAGGGATGCACGTGACCCACCCCCACCGCACAAGATCAGCTCTGCTGACGGCCGCCGCCGCGCTGGCCGTCGCCGGCCCGCTCATATCCGCCCCGCCCGCAGGCGCCGCCGACACCCCGGCGGCCGAGGTCTCCCCGCACGCCGCCCAGGCCATCGACAACATCGGTGCCTCCGGCGCGTGGTGGGTCAACGACCTCAAGAACTTCGACCCGAAGGTCCAGGCCCGGGTCGCCAAGCTGCTGTTCTCCAAGGACGGCCTCGACCTCAGCGCCTACCGCTACAACATCGGCGGCGGCGGCACGGGCGTCACCTACGCGCCCCGCGCCCCCGAGGACTTCCTCAGCGACGACGGTACGTACGACTGGAGCCGGGACAAGGCGGGCCGTACGTTCCTGTACGCCGCCGCCAAGTACGGCGTCGAGGACCTGATCGGCTTCGTCAACAGCGCGCCCGCCCAGTGGAAGACCAACGGCAAGAGCTGCGGCGGCCATCTGAAGACGGAGAACGAGCAGGACTTCGCCAAGTACATCGCGGACGTCACCGACCGCTTCGCCAAGCAGGGCGTCCGGCTCGACTACATCAGCCCCTTCAACGAGCCGACGAACAGCTTCGACTCCTGCGGCCAGGAGGGCATGCTCGTCGACGTCCCGCAGCGCGACGACATCGTGCGGGCGCTGGGCGCCGAGCAGCAGGCCCGCAAGCAGCGGACCGGGATCATCGCCGACGAGTCCACCAGCACGGTGAAGTTCAACGACGAGGTCCCCCGCTGGATCAACGAGCCGGGCACGGCCCAGTACGTCGACAAGCTGGCCCACCACACCTACGACAACCCCTCGGATGCCGACCGCGCCAAGGTGTACGAGACGGCGAAGTCGGTCGGCAAGACGTCCTGGTCCACCGAGATCTGCTGCTTCGGCAAGGGCGGCACGGGCTGGGCGCAGGAGTACGACCCGACGATCGACGGCGGTCTGAACCTGTCGCGGATCATCTACAAGGACTTCGCGACCGCGCACGACTCGGCGTTCCACTGGTGGGTCGCCCTGTCGGAGATGATCGGCACCGACCCGCTGGCGAAGAACGACCAGGGCTGGAACGACGGCCTGATCTACTACGACCCCGACTACGCCGCCAACGGCAACCAGACGCTGTACTTCACCAAGCGGTACTACGCGCTCGGCCAGTACAGCAAGTTCGTGAAGCCGGGCTCGGTCATGCACGACGTGACGGGGCTGCCGGAGGGCGTGGAGGCCTCGGTGTACGACCGGGACGGCAAGTGGGTGGTCGTGGTCAACAACCACAACACCACCGACACCGCGCTGGACCTGCACTTCAACAGCAAGTCGCCGCTGTGGGCGACCAAGGCGGTGCGTACGTCGGCCGACGAGAACTGGGCGAACGTGGCCAAGCCGTCGGTGAAGGGCGGCACCGTGTCCGCTTCGCTGCCGGCCCGCTCCATCACGACGTACGTCCTCGCCCAGAAGCCGTTCGGCGCCACCTCGGCGGTGACCGGCGCCTGGCAGGGCGAGCAGTCCGGCAAGTGCCTGACCGCAAACGCCTCGGGCGCGGCGATCAGCACCTGCACGGGCGGGGCCGAGCAGTCGTGGTCGTACGACCGGCGGGGCGCGCTGAAGGGCGTGAACGGCTATCTGACGGTGGGGAGTTCGGGTCTTGTCGCGTCCGCCGAGTTCACCGGTGACGCGGGCCAGCGCTGGCTGCTGAACTCCAACGGGCAGATCGTCAGCGAGGCCTCCGGCAGGTGTCTCGACGTCGGCGGGCAGGCGACGGCCGACGGCAGCAAGGTGAGCGTGTACACCTGCAACGGCGGAACCAACCAGGCCTGGTTCCGGCAGTGACCCGCGTCTCCTGAAGGGGGGTCGCGGGCCGCTGGTGCGGTGGCCCGCGACCCCCTCACGTCCGGTATTCCGAACGTTGCACAACGCTTCGTGCAGACTTCGTCCAACCCCTTGCCGAAGCCTTAGCCGAAGGTTAACGTCCCGCACCGCAACCCCATTTGAGCCAACTGGCGCTGAGCCGCAGAGCCATGCCGCTTCAGCCGCAAGCCGGACAAGAGACAAGGACGTCAGCATGTCGGCATTGAGCAACAACAACTGGGACCGCCGTACCGTTCTGCGGGCCGCCCTGGGCCTGACCGCCGCCGGCACGCTCGCCGCGTGCGGCAGCAACACGGGCCGTGGCGGCGGTTCGGGCAACGGTCTCGTCCAGTACTTCCACGCGTACGGCGAGGCGGGCACCGAGCAGGCCATCAAGCGGTACGCGAAGGCGTACAAGAAGGCCAACGTGACCACGCAGTGGATCACCGGCTCGAACTTCGAGAGCAAGCTGTTCGCGGCGCTGCTCACCGACCAGGCACCCGACCTGTTCGAGTTCCACCCGCAGTATCAGCTCATCGAGAGCGGTCAGGTGGCGGACCTGACCGACATCGTCGCGCCGGTCAAGGACGACTTCAACCAGGCGGACATCGCCTCGCACACGGTGGACGGCAAGATATACGGCGTCCGCATGATCGACGACCCGCAGTTCTTCTTCTACCGCAAGTCGATGCTGGAGAAGGCGGGTGTCCAGCCGCCGACCACGCTGGAAGAGCTGGTCGAGGCCGCCGCCAAGCTCACCACCAGCAAGGTCAAGGGCGTGTTCCTCGGCAACGACCTGCACGCGGTCATCCAGCCGATGATCTACGCGGCCGGCGCCGACACCCTCAACGACAAGAACGAGATCGCCTACCACACGGACGGCGTCGTCGAGGGCCTGAAGCAGATGCGGAAGCTCTTCACCAGCGGCGACCTGCTCCTCGACGCCCCGGCCGACTTCTGGGACCCCTCCGCGCTCAACCAGGGTCTGTGCGCGATCCAGTGGTGCGGCATGTGGGCCATGCCGCAGTTCCAGCAGGCCCTCGGCGACGACCTCGGCATCATGCCGTTCCCGAAGGTCGGCGACGCCGGCAAGCCCGCGGTCTACAACGGCGGCTGGTCGATGTTCGTCAACGCCAAGAGCAAGAACGTCGACGCGGCCAAGGAGTACGTCAAGTGGCTGTGGATCGATCAGAAGGAGTACCAGGAGGACTGGGCCCTGTCCTACGGCTTCCACATCCCGCCGCGCACCTCGATCGCCCAGTCCGCCGAGAAGCTGAAGTCGGGCCTGCCGGCCGAGGGCGTGAAGCTGTTCAACGAGTTCGGCCACTTCGACCGGATCGGCTGGACGCAGGCGATGATCACCGCCACGGAGGACGTCTTCGCCAACTCCGTCCGCAAGGACGGCGACCCGGAGGCCGCGCTCGACGCGTGTGACAAGAAGGTCAACGCCGAACTCAAGAAGCTCTTCGGATAGGCCCCCGGACGGATCGCGCCATGTCGACCACCACCACGCGCGACCTCGCACGCCCCGCCAAGGCCAAGGCCCCCAAGGCCGGGCCGCGGCGGAGGCTGCGAGGCAGCCGCACCTTCAACTTCTGGCTCTTCACCGGCCCGTTCCTGGCCGGTCTCCTCGTCTTCGTCTACATCCCCATCGGCTGGAGCATCTACCTCAGCTTCTTCGAGGCCCGCTTCACCGTCACACCGAGCGAGTTCGTCGGCTTCGCCCACTACCGGGAGATGCTGCAGAACGACGACTTCATGGGCTCGCTCGTCACCTTCACCCTGTTCGCCGCGATCATCGTGCCCACCACCTGGGCGCTGTCGCTGGGCCTGGCACTCCTGGTGAACCGGCTGCGCTTCATGCGGGCGTTCTTCCGGTCGGTGTTCTTCCTGCCGACCGCGTGCTCCTATGTCGCCGCCTCCCTCATCTGGAAGATGTCCATCTTCAACGGTGTCCGCTTCGGTCTGGCGAACACTGTGCTGGGCTGGTTCGGCGTGGAGAACATCGCCTGGCTCGCCAACCCGGATCCCCCGTGGTACTGGCTGGTGATCGTCACCGCACGTCTGTGGCTGCAGTCGGGCTTCTACATGATCCTCTTCCTGGCCGCGCTGCAGAACATCCCGAAGGAGCTGTACGAGGCCGCCGCCATCGACGGCGCCAAGCAGGGCTGGCAGACCTTCCGCCACATCACGCTGCCGCAGCTGCGGGCCACCTCGACGGCCGTGATCCTGCTGCTGCTCGTCGCCGCCTACCAGGCCTTCGACGAGTTCTTCAACCTGCTCGCCCGCACCACCTGGGGCCGG
This sequence comes from Streptomyces curacoi, assembly GCF_001513975.1. Taxonomy (GTDB): domain Bacteria; phylum Actinomycetota; class Actinomycetes; order Streptomycetales; family Streptomycetaceae; genus Streptomyces; species Streptomyces curacoi. The sequence continues at coordinate 605,837 of NZ_KQ947987.1, read as the reverse complement.
CCGCCCCTCGTCGAGCTGTACTACATCGCCCTCGGCCAGGAGCAGGACTACGGCAGGGGCAGCGCCGGTGCGGTGATCCTCACCCTGCTGATCTGCGTCGTGACCCTGTTCCAGGGCAAGATCATGGGCTTTGGAAGGGGTGAGGAGTCCAAGTGACCACCACCGCACCCGACGTGAACAACCAGTCCGCACCCAAGCCGGTCAAGGCCAGGCGCGGCGGCGGAGTCATCGGCAACACCGGTCTGTACCTCGCGACCGGCATCGCCGCGCTGCTCTTCCTGGTCCCCTTCTACCTGCTGATCCGCAACTCCCTGTCGACCGACTCCGAGATCACCGGTGAGAACTGGAAGTTCTTCCCCACGGACATCCAGTGGGGCAACATCACCGAGCCGTTCGACGACACGACGGTCGACTTCGCCCAGTCGATGTGGAACTCGCTGGTCGTGGGCGTCCTGCACACGGTCGGCATCCTGCTGATCTGCTCGCTCGCCGGCTACGGCCTCGCCCGCATCCCCTACCGGCACGCCAACAAGGTCTTCTACGCCGTCCTGTTCACCCTGATGGTCCCGGCCGCCGTCACCTTCGTGCCGAGCTTCGTCCTCGTGTCGTCCCTCGGCTGGGTGGACAGTTACCGAGGTCTCATCATCCCGGGCCTGTTCAGTGGTTTCACCTGCTTCCTGTTCCGGCAGTACTTCCTGGGGTTCCCCAAGGAGCTGGAGGAGGCGGCACGCGTGGACGGGCTCGGCTACTGGGGCGCGTACTGGCGTGTCGTCGTGCCGAACTCGCTGAACTTCTTCGCGGCGATCGCCACGATCACCTTCATCAACGGCTGGAACGCCTTCCTGTGGCCGCTGGTCATCGGTCAGGACCCCAGCGCCTGGACGGTCCAGGTCGCGCTCTCGTCGTACATGACCAACCAGACCGTCAACTACCACCTGATCTTCATGGCCACCGCCATCTCCATCCTGCCCCTGCTGTTCGTGTTCCTCTTCCTCCAGCGCTGGCTGGTGCAGGGGATCGCACAGACCGGCATCAAGGGCTGACGCTCCCTTTCCCGCGACCTCTTCCAAGACCTGGAGACCGATGTCTTTCCGCACCACCACGGACGTCACCTACGTAGAGGACGTCTCCCCGGGCCGCGGGGCCCTGCCGCCCCGCGCCTGGTACGCGTCCTCGGACGCCAAGTCCCTGTCCCTGAACGGCAGCTGGCGCCTGCGTGTGTCGGCGACCGCCGACGCCGAGGACGACTCGTTCGCCGAGGAGGGCTACGACGCCGGGGACTGGGCCGAGGTCACGGTCCCCGGCCACTGGGTCCTGCAGGGCGACGGCGCGTTCGGCTCGCCCGTTTACACCAACCACCTCTACCCCTTCCCGGTGGACCCGCCCCGCGTCCCGACCGAGAACCCGACCGGTGACCACCTGCGGTTCTTCGATCTGCCGGAGGACTGGCCCGCCCTGGACGAGGGCGGTGCCGTCCTGCGCTTCGACGGTGTGGAGTCCTGCGCCCGGGTCTGGCTGAACGGCACGGACATCGGCGAGTTCAAGGGCTCCCGGCTGCCGCACGAGTTCGCGGTCGGACACCTGCTGAAGCCGACGGGCAACGTACTCGCGGTCCGCGTCCACCAGTGGTCGGCCGGCTCGTACCTGGAGGACCAGGACCAGTGGTGGCTGCCGGGCATCTTCCGTGACGTCACGCTGCTGCACCGCCCGCCGGGCAGCGTCCTCGACTTCTTCGTGCACGCCGACTACGACCACACCACCGGCGAGGGCACCCTGCGCGTCGACTCCGACGTCGATGGGCGGGTGTCCGTGCCCGCCCTGGACATCGATATCGCGACCGGCGAGTCGGTGACGGTCCCGGTCGAGCCGTGGTCCGCGGAGACGCCCAAGCTGTACGACGGCGAGCTGGTCACGGCGGGCGAGCGCGTGCCGCTGCGCATCGGCTTCCGTACGGTCGTCCTGGAGGACGGCCTGATCAAGGTCAACGGCAGGGCGATCCTGTTCAAGGGCGTCAACCGGCACGAGTGGCACCCCGAGAAGGGCCGCGCCCTCGACCTGGAGACCATGCGCGAGGACGTGCTGCTGATGAAGCGGCACAACCTCAACGCCGTGCGCACCTCGCACTACCCGCCGCACCCGGCCTTCCTCGACCTGTGCGACGAGCTGGGCCTGTGGGTCATCGACGAGTGCGACCTGGAGACCCACGGCTTCACCGAGCAGGCCTGGCGGGACAACCCCGTCGACGACGACCGCTGGACCCCGGCCCTGCTGGACCGGGCCGCCCGCATGGTCGAGCGCGACAAGAACCACCCGTCGATCGTGTTCTGGTCCCTCGGCAACGAGGCAGGCACCGGGCGCGGGCTGACCGCGATGGCCGAGTGGATCCACGGCCGGGACTCCTCGCGGCTCGTGCACTACGAGGGCGACTGGGACTGCCGGGACACCGACGTGTACTCGCGGATGTACGCCTTCCACGACGAGGTCGAGAAGATCGGGCAGAAGCTCGACGGCGGCACCCACAAGCGCCGTGAACTGCCCTTCATCCAGTGTGAGTACGGGCACGCCATGGGCAACGGACCCGGCGGGCTCGCCGACTACCAGAAGCTGTTCGAGTCCTACGACCGGCTCCAGGGCGGCTTCATCTGGGAGTGGATCGACCACGGCATCAAGCACCCCGAGCTGGGCTACGCCTACGGCGGTGACTTCGGCGAGGAGCTGCACGACGGCAACTTCGTCTGCGACGGCCTGATCTTCCCGGACCGGACGCCCTCCCCCGGGCTCGTCGAGTACAAGAAGGTCATCGAGCCGGTCCGCATCGACGGCGACGGCGCCGACGGCACCGTACGCGTGACCAACAAGTACGACTTCGCCGATCTGTCGGGCCTCGCCTTCGAGTGGGCGTACCAGGTCGACGGTGAGACGGTCGAGGCGGGCGCCCTGTCGGTGCCGGACCTGTCCCCCGGCGAGTCGGCGGACGTGAAGCTGCCGGAGCCGCCCGCCCACGGGACCGGTGGCGAGACCCAGTGGACCGTACGGGCGCTGCTCGCGACCGACACGGCGTGGGCGCCGAAGGACCACGTGGTCGCGTGGGGTCAGTTCCCGGTGTCCGGGAGGCAGTCGCCGTCCGTGGCCGCGAGCGATCGGCCCGCCGCGAGCGAGAAGCTGATCACCCTCGGCCCGGCCTCGTTCGACGCCCGCACGGGGGCACTGAAGACCATCGGCGGTGTCGAGGTGACGGCTCCGCGCCTGGACGTGTGGCGGGCGCCGACGGACAACGACGACGGCGCGGAGTGGCAGACGGACACCCGCTACGGGATGCTCTGGCGCAAGTACGGCCTGCACCGCATGCGCCACCGCCTGGACGCCGTCGAGGTGAGCGACGACACGCTGACCGTCCGGACCCGGGTGGCGCCCGCCGCCTGGGAGTTCGGCCTCGCCACGGTGTACCGCTGGACCTCCGACGGCGAGCGGCTGAAGCTGACCGTGTCCGTGACGCCGGACGGCGACTGGAAGGTACCGCTGCCCCGGCTCGGCATCCGGTTCGGGCTGCCGCAGGCGGACGCGGTGCGGTGGTTCGGCGGCGGTCCCGGCGAGGCGTACCCGGACACCGGGACGGCGTCGATGATCGGCCGCTGGCACTCCACCGTCGACGAGCTGCAGACGCCGTACGTCCGCCCGCAGGAGAACGGCGCCCGTGCCGACGTGCGCTGGGTGGAGCTCGGCGGGCTGCGGATCGAGGGCGACCCGGAGTTCTGGTTCAGCGCGCGCCGCTGGACCAACGAGCAGCTGGACGCCGCACGGCACCTCACCGATCTCACGCCGGGCGACACGGTCTGGGTCAATCTCGACCACGGCCAGCACGGCATCGGCTCCCAGTCCTGCGGTCCGGGCCCGCTGCCGCAGTACTTCCTGCGGGCGGAGCCGACGGAGTTCTCGTTCGTGTTCTCGACCGCCAGGTAAGAAGACCGTTAATCGATTGACCGATTGATCGACTTTCCGAGAGTGTCGGAGCGTCGCCAGCGGCCGGTCGGCACCCATGCCGACCGGCCGCGGTTTTCTTTCGAATCAGGGGAGTTGATGCCGGTTGGTTGGCAGCATCGAGGTCCGCGGCCTCTCCCGGACCTTCCACACCACCGTCCGCCGTCCCGGCTTCGCCGGGGCGCTGCGCTCCCTGGTCAACCCCGAGCGAGTCGCCAAGCACGCCGTCTGCGACGTGTCGTTCTCCGTCGCCTCCGGCGAACTCCTCGCCCTGCTCGGCCCGAACGGCGCCGGCAAGTCCACCACCATCAAGATGCTCACCGGCATCCTCACCCCCACCGCCGGCGACGCCCGGGTCGCGGGCGTCGTGCCGTACGAGGAACGCGAACGCAACGCCCGCAACATCGGCACGGTGTTCGGGCAGCGCACCCAGCTGTGGTGGGACCTCCCGGTGCGCGAGTCGTTCGCGATCCTGCGGGACATCTACGAGGTGCCGAAGGCCGAACACGCGGCACGGCTGAGGGAGTTCGACGACCTCCTCGACCTCTCCTCCTTCTGGGACACCCGGGTCCGTCACCTCTCCCTCGGCCAGCGCGTCCGCTCCGACCTGGCGGCAGCCCTGCTGCACGACCCGCCGGTGGTCTTCCTCGACGAGCCGACCATCGGCATGGACGTGGTGGTGAAGGAGCAGGTGGCGGGAGTTCCTGCGGCACCAGGTGGAGGAGCGCGGCCGTACGGTCCTGCTCACCACCCATGACATGACGGAGGTCGAGCGGCTCGCCGAGCGGGTCGTCCTGATCAACCACGGGCGGCTCGTCCTGGACGGCACCCTCGACGAGATCCGCCGCAAGTTCGGCTCGACCTGGCAGGTGCGGGTGACGCTCGCCGACGCGCACGCCGAGGTCGTCCCGCCGCCGGGCATCGCGCTGCTGCGGCAGGACGGCCCGCGGGTCGTCCTCGGTCCCGACGGGCCGGGCGCGCCGACCGTGCACCAGGCGCTCAAGGCGCTCGTCGAGCGGTTCGAGGTGACGGACATCGGCATCGACGAGGCGGACCTGGAGGACGTGATGCGCGCCGCCTACGTCCACAGCGAGCCGCAGCGGGAAGGGACCTGACGTGGCCGTGCTCCACGCCTGGCGCGCCGCCCGCGTCACCCCGCTCGGCGAGTTGCACACACCGCCCCGGATGACCGCCGTCCTGCTCCGGCTGACCGTGCAGGTGGTCCTGGTGGCGTCCCTGTGGCACGGCCTGTACGCGCAGACCGGCACCACCGCGGGGCTGAGCCGCGAGCAGGCGATCAGCTACGCCGTGATGGCCGTACTCGCCTCCCGGCTCAGGGAGTTGGACCAGTTCACGGGCCGGGACACCGTGATCCAGCACATGCACTACGGCACGATCGTCTACTGGTACCTGCGCCCGCTCCCGCCCCAGCGCTACTACGCCCTGCGCGCCCTCGGCGAGCAGCTGTACGGGCTGGCGTGGGCACTGGGCGGATACGCGGTCTGCCTCGCCGCGGGTGTCGCGGAACCCCCGAGGTCGGCCGCCGTGGCCGGGGTGTTCGCGGTGAGCATGCTGCTCGGCCAGTGGGTCCTGTACTACGTCCTGCTCGTCCTCGACCAGCTGTGCTTCTTCACCATCCGCAACAACTCCGCGCTGCTGATCCTGATCTTCGCGCAGAACCTGCTGTCCGGGGTGTACGCGCCGCTGTGGTACTTCCCGGACTGGTTCCTCACGCTGAGCGGTTTCCTGCCGTTCCAGGCGACGCTGAGCGTGCCGCTGTCGCTCTATGTCGGCCGGATCGAACTGTCCGAGGCGGGGGCCGAGTTGGCCGTCCAGGCCGCGTGGGTCGTCGTGCTGGCGCTGCTCACCCGGTGGGTGTGGCGGCGGGCCGCGCGGCGCGTGATCTCGCAGGGAGGCTGAGATGTCGCTGAGGGCTCTGCGCATCGTGTGGCGGATCTCGCTGCTCAACATCCGTGCCGCGATGGAGTACCGCACCGAGTTCCTGCTGAACATCGCGGCCGGCGCGATCTGGCAGGTGTCGGTCATCGTGTTCGCGACGGTGCTGCTGGCGCGGTTCACCGGGATGGGCGGCTGGGACAGCTCGGACGTGCTGCTGATCCCGGCGATCCGGATGCTCGCCCACGGGTTGTTCGTGCTGCTGCTGGGGCGTATGCACCTCGTCGGCCGGCAGATCCAGGAGGGCCGGATCGACGTCTATCTGCTGCGGCCGATGCCGGTGCACCGCCAGGTCCAGCTGGCCTACTTCCCGACCAACGCGATCGGCGATCTGATGGTGGCGGCGGGCCTGATGGCGGGCGCGGTCAGCCGCAGCGACCTGCACTGGACGGCGGGCCGGGTCTCGTATCTGATCGCCGCGGTCATCGGCGGGATGCTGCTGGAGGCGGCCCTGTTCACGGGGCTGGCCTCGGCCGCCCTGCGCTTCCCGGCCGCGGACTACTGGAGCCGCTGGCTGGAGGAGCTGCTCGGCACCTTCGGCAGCTATCCGCTGAACGTGCTGCCGAAAGCGGTGGGCGGCTTCCTGACCTTCGCCCTGCCGCTCGCGTTCGTCGCCTACTTCCCGGCCGCCGTCCTCACCGGGCACGACACCGCCGTCCCCCACTGGCTGGCGGCGTCCTCACCGCTGCTGGGCGTGCTGGCGTATCTGGGGGCGCGCGTGCTGTGGCGGTGGGCGCTGCGGCACTACACGGGGGTGAACGGGTGACGGACAGGTGGGCACTCCCGGCGCGGGGGCCGTGCGGTCAGGGGCGGCGGTCCGACCGCCGTACCGGGGTGAAGAGGGCGACGACCGCGATCAGTACGCAGCACCCGCCGGCGACCAGGCCGACGGGGGCCGTGCCGTGCCGTTCCGCGGCCCAGGTGAGGACGGCCGCGCCGATCGGGGCCGCCGAGTAGTGCAGGGTCCAGAACGCGGAGGTGACCCGGCCCAGCAACGGCTCGGGCGTCACCTCCTGGCGCAGCGACATCGAGCAGGTGCCGGCCATGGCGACGCAGGCCAGGAAGGCCGCGCTCAGGGCCGCGACGACCGGTACGTCCCCTGCCCAGCCGAGCCCGGCGAAAGAGAGGCCGCACACCGCGACCGCGCCGGTCCAGGTCACTCCGAAGCCGAGCCGGCGGCGGACCAGGGCCACCAGCAGGGCACCGGTGATCGTGCCGAGCGCGCCGACGGCCATGACGGTGCCGTCGTCCTGGCCGAGGTCGTGCTTGAGGCTGGCGGGGACACCGATGAGGGCAGCAAGGACTTCGGGGTCCATAACTGCTGATCGCTGTGAATTTTCGGGGTGTTGTTCCCATCCTGGGGAACGGCGGTATCCGGGCGGTCGCGCGGGCGGCCGAGGTGAGCGAGACGACGGTCCGTAAGGGCGTGGACGAGTTGGAGCCCGGCGAGGAGCTTTTGAGCCGGGTGCGGAGACCCGGTGGTGGGCGGAAGAAGGCCATGGCTCCCGCGCTCGGCCGCGCCATCGCCCTGCGCGGCGAACACGCCCAGCGACTGCACGAGCTGACCAGCAGCCGGGCCCGGGAGGAGAGACCCCGGGGGTGGTGGGCACCACCGGATGGTGGTGCCCACCACCTCGTCGGGGTCAGCCAGGTGACGTGCAGGTCAGTGCGGCGGTTCTCCCTGGGTCTGCCTGGCGCGGGCGCTGAGGCCGAGTTGGGCGGCGAAGAAGGCCAGGGTGTCGGCCGAGTGGTCGATGGTCCGGCCGGCTGAACGTGCTCCGTGCCCGGTGTCGGCTTCGCGCCGCAGCAGGACGGGGCGGTCGTCGAGCGTTGCGGTGGTGGCGTGCTGGAGTGCTGCGCACATTTTGCGGGCGTGGAGTGGATCGACTCGGGTGTCCTGATCGAAGGTGGTGAAGAGTACGGCCGGGTACTGTGCTCCTTCTTGTACGTGGTGATAGGGGGAGTAGGCCAGCAACCAGTTGAGCTGTTCAGGATCGCCGGCTGTGCCGTATTCCGGGGTCCAGGTCGGTCCTAGGCCGGACTTCTCGTAGCGCACCATGTCGAGGAGGGGGGCGGAGCACACGACCGCGCGGTAAAGGTCGGGGCGCTGTGTGAGGGCGGCTCCGACTAGCAGTCCGCCGTTGGACGTGCCGTGAATCCCGAGTCGCTCAGGGGTGGTCCAGCCATGGGTGATCAAGTATTCGGCCGCGGAGTGGAAGTCGTCGAAGCTGTTCTGCTTGGAGGCGCCCATGGCGGCGCGGTGCCACTGCTCGCCATGCTCGCTGCCGCCGCGGATGCCGGCGACGGCGTAGATGCCGCCTGCTTCGACCCAGGCGAGGATGTCGGGCGAATACTGGGGTGCCATGGGCAGGCCGAAGCCTCCGTAGCCGTACAGGATCGTCGGGCGGGGCCGGTCTGGCGGCATGCCCGGGATCGTCGCGGGCTCCGTGTCGGACGCCGTACCACCCGGCGAGGTGCTGCGTGACGGGGCGATGATCAGCATGCGCACTTCGGTGCCGTCTTTGGAGGCGTAGCTGACCTGGTGGGTCTGCACGTTGCGGGAGAGCGCCTGGTGATGAGGGTCGGTCCAGGGCCGGGTGTGTCCGGTGCGGGCGTCGTAGTGCAGGATGCGGGGCGGGGTGGTGTAGTCGGTGTAGCCGATCCACATCTCATGTCCGCCTTCCCCGCGCTGGGAGACGCCGGCCAGTGCGCCTGGTCCGGGCAGGGGCACGGTGCCGGTCCGCTCACCGGTGTGCGGGTCGTGGATGGCCAGCTCGGCCGTGGCGTGGCGCTGGCGGACGGCTATGAGCTGCGGGGCAGCCATGTCGGGTGAGTCGAGGAGCATGATGCCGCCGAGTACGGCCTCGGGGTCCTCGGGCAGCAGCTCGGTCCACTCCTGGGGGTCGGCGGGGTCGGCCACGCAGAGTTTGCCGCGGGGCGCGTCGAGATCGGTCAGCAGGTAGAGCCGGCCATCGGGCCCGGTCTGGGGCATGGTCTGCGCATGGGGGGAGGTCTGGATCGGCTGGAATTCCGGATCGTCCATGGGTGAGGCGTGCAGGTCGGCGATCCATGCCCGGTTGCCGGGCGCTGTTCCGACAGTGGAGGCGATGATCAGCCAGCGGCCGTCGGCGCTCAGGGAAAGGGCGAAGTAACTGCGCGGGTCGTGGCCGGTGCCGAAGACGAGAGCGTCGTCGTCAGGGTCCTGGCCCAGGTGGTGCAGCCAGACGCGGCGGTGATAGGACTCCTCGCCCGTGGGCACGTCGGCATCCGTGCGTACGAAGTAGAAGGACTTACTGTCGGGCAGCCAGGCTATGGGCGAGTAGCGGCAGCGGTCGATCGGGCCGTCGATGAGCCGGCCGGTGTCCGTTTCGATGACGTGCAGCAGACAGTGTTCGGTGCCGTTTTGTTCGGTCTGATAGGCGACGAGGTCGCCGTCGGGTGACGGGTACCAGCGTGCGAGCGTGGTGCGACCTGAGGGGTCCAGGGCGAGGGGGTCGAGCAGGGCGCGCTCGTCGTCGCAGAACGGCTTGGTGACGTAGATGGCCGGGTGCTGCCGGCCGGGGGCGTAACGCTTGGTGAAGCGCCGTCCGCCACGCCAGACGGGCGGGCCGGACATGGTGGTGGCGGACAGGCCGGACAGCCGCTGCGCGAAGCGGTGGCGCTCAGTCCAGGTGGCGCGTGTGGCGGTGAACAGGTCGTCCTGTGCGGCGAGCCACTGCCGGGTGGCGGGGGAGACGGGGTCTTCCAGCCAGCGGTAGGGGTCGGCGATCTGATGCTGGTGGAGGTTTTCGACCAGGTCGAGACGGGGGGCGTTCGGGTAGGCCGGCAGGTGGCCGTGAGGGGACGGCGCGGGCATGGTGTCCTTGGGTGCGAGGGTTACAGGGTGACGGGGGTGGGCTTGTGGTCGGGCGGCGTGGTGGTGCCGTGCCAGTGGCCGACGAGGTCGGCGTAGAGCGGTGAGCGCTTGAGCAACTCGTCGTGGGTCCCGATGTCGGCGCGCTCTGCGTCCAGGACGAGGATGGCGTCGGCGCGCATGGCGGAGCTGATGCGGTGGGCGATCACCACGACCGTTCCGCCGCGCGCGTACACGGCCTGCTCGGCGCGGGCTTCGGCATCAGCGTCGAGGGCGCTGGTCGCCTCGTCGAGGACGATGACCGGTGCGGCTTGCAGGTCGGCACGGGCCAGCGCGATCAGCTGGCGCTCTCCGGCGGACAGGCTGTTCGGGTCGAATGGCGTGTCGTTTCCGCCGAGCCGTTCCGCCAGGGGGCCCAACCGGAAGCGGGAGAGCGCGGTGTCGAGGTCGTGGTCGGTGGTGTGGGGGGCGAGGTAGGTGAGGTTGTCGCGCAGCGTTCCGGCGAATACGTAAGCGTCCTGCGGTACCACCGCGATGTGATCGCGCCGGGCTTGTCCGCTCAGCGTGTTCACTGGCACGCCGCCCAGGAGCACATGGCCGGTGTCAGGGGTGAGGGCACCGGTGATGAGATCAGCGAGGGTGGACTTGCCGACACCGCTGGGGCCCACGACCGCGAGGCGGCTGCCGGGCTCCAGACGCAGGCTCAAGGCGTCGATCACACGAGCGTGCGGCCCGTAGCCGAAGGAGACATCCCGCAGCTCCAGATCGCTCCCCCGTGGAGCCTGGGGCGGCTTGGTGCCGTGTGCACGGGAAGCCGGCCGGGAGCCGGCGGCGGCCACCTTCTGCATGACAACGGCCAGCTTCAGGCCGGAGGAGCCGACGGCAGACACGAACTGGCGCAAGGCCGGAGCGATGCCGCTGAGGATGTAGGCTCCGGCGCCAAGCAGAGCTCCGGCGGTGATGCCGTGGCCTGTGAGGCTGCCGGCGGCGGCGATGAGCAGCAGCGGCGGCAGGTGCAGCCCGATTGCCACAGCGGCCGTGCGCAGAGCCTGTGCCCTGGCCAGCGCCCGCTCACAGTCGGCCTGCCGCTCCACAGCGTCGAGCACGTCGGCGGCAACGCGGTCCTCGGCGCCGCACGCGATGGCGTCACGGGTGCCTTCCACCGCCCAGGTCGTGATCGCCGCAACCTCTTCCTCGGCATACAGCACCTTGCGCTGACGGGAGTAGAGCACCGGGACAAGCGCGGTGACCAGGGCCAGTGCGGCAAGGACCGGAACGATGATCAGGGCGGCCAGCAGCGGGTGGAGGGCCAACAGCCCGAGCGTGGCTGCGACGGTGGTGAAAACGAGGGACAGCGCCGAGGCCAGCAGCCCGCCCACCAGGTCGCGTACCACCTCGATCTGCCCGGCAAGCCGTGCCACCGCCGAGGAGCCGGTCCGGTGGGGGCTGTCGACAGCGCCGTGAATCTCGGCAGTGATCACCCTGCGCATCAGCCGGTCCCGCAGGGGCTCGACGATCTGTGTCAGGGAACGAAGCGTATGGCGGGTGGCAAGGGCGCCGAGGACGAAGGCGGCCATGGCCAGGACCAGATAGGCGACGCCGTCCCGTGGGGTGCCGGCGAGAAACCCCCGGTCGCTGGCGAGGCGGATCATATGTCCCTGCACCAGGACGGGCAGCACGGACAGCGCTGACCAGCCGGCCAGGCGGCACAGGGCCCCACGGTCGGTGGTGACTTCCTTCCACACGGGGCCGTGGGTGGCGGCGAGTTCAGGCGACATGGGTGTACTCCTTGCGGGGCGCATGGTGCTGTCCGGCAGGCGGCGGTGCGGCGGGGCCGGGTTCCTGAGTGGGCTGGAAGACGGCTCGGTACGCGGGTTCGGCCCACAGGTCCTGGTGGGGTGCCACGGCACGGATGCGGCCCTCTTCGAGCCAGGCCACCAGGTCGGCACGGGCGGCCGTGGCCGGTCGCCGGGCGATCAGCAGCCGGGTGCGCCGCAGCGCAGGATCATCAAGTGCCTGGTGCACCTCGTGCTCGGTGGCGGTGTCCAGACTGGAGGTGGCGTCGTCCAGGATGAGCAGCCTGGCGTTGCGGGCGAAGGCGCGGGCCAACCCCAGGCGCTGGGTCTCTCCGCCGGACAGCGGTGTGTGGCGGATGACGTTGTCGTACCCGGCAGGCAGCCGCTTGATGAAACCGTCGGCGCGAGCGGCCCGCGCCCCGGCCCTCACGTGCCGGGCTGAGGCCGGCTCGGAGCCCAGGCCGATCGCGCCGGCGACGGTGCCGCCCAGCAACACCGGGCGCGCGAAGGCGTAGCTGACCGCTGAGCGCAGTGCCTGCCGGGACAGCAACTGCATGGGTACGCCGTCCATCAGCACGGTGCCGTGGCTGGGTTCCAGAAGACGTCCGGCGACAGCGGCCAGAGCCGACTTCCCCGATCCGGTACGCCCCACCAGTGCCACGGAGGAGCCTGCCGGCACGTCCAGGTCGACGTCGCGCAGTACGCGTCGCCCGTCGACGTCCACGGTGACCTCGCGTAGCCGGAGGCTGCCGTGCCCGGGGCGGAGGTCCTGGTGGCCGTAGGAGTGTCCCGGCAGGCTGAGGAGGTCGGCGATGCGGCCGGTGGCGGCCCGCGCCCGGGCCAGCCGGGCCAGCAGCCGCGAGTGGTCCAGCGCGCCGAGGACCAGCCCGGCGTAGGAGACGACGGCGGCCAGCTGACCGGGGGTGACCCGGCCGGCGCTGACACCGAAACCAGCGACCGCCAGGACCGAGAGGGACACGAAGGGGCCCAGCAGCGTCGCCTGCCAGGAAACCCTGGCCAGCATGGCCCACATCGAGGCACCCGCGCGATGCAGATCCGCAAGCGGCACCAGCGTGCGCTCCACTTCCTGCTCCGCGGTGTCGCAGGCCCGGATGGTACGGGCGCCACGCAGGGCGTCGAGGAGTCGGCTCATGATGTCGCCCTGCAGCAGCTGGTAGTCACCAGCGAGCTCCGCAGTGCCGCGGACAAAGGTACGCATCATCACGACGGCCACCGGCAAGGCGACCAGAACCGTCAACGGCAGCCACAGATCGATCAGCCCAAGCGCGACAAGGCCGCCGACGGCCCCCAGTAGGGACGTCACCGTGCGAGCAAACGCCACGGCGCTCCCTGCGGTGTCCCCGGCGCCGGCCACCATGCGTGTCACGACATCCCCTGGGCGATGCCGGCGAGTGAGACCCGCTCCCGCACACAGCCAGTGGCGCACGGCACGTCGCCGCAGTTCGGCAACGCCTGCCGCGGAGGTGTAGGGGTCGGCGAACTGGATGGCGACCTCGGATGAGGCGGCCAGGACCAGCGTGCCCGCCAGCAGGATCAAGGAGGTGGCCGTCTGGCGGCCATGGATCACGCTGTCCAGCGCGTGAGCCAGCGCCAGCGGCAGCACCAGGTCCGACACGAGCTCCAGCAGCAGGGCTGCCACCAGGGCAGCCAAGGCGGTCCGGCGACGGCTGACCGACTGCCACAGCAGCCGGTCGCCGGTACGCCTGGTGCGGCGCTCAGACGACGTCGGGAGGGGATTGCGGGCCATGAGGGATTACCTTCGGTGTGTGCGCGGCCAGTCAGCGCGGGGCACGCGGGCTTTTACAGGGCGAGGCGACGGCGGGAAGCAGCCAGGGCGGGGGCGCGCGCCTTCAGCCGGGCCCTCAGTTTCTTCGTGGCATCCACTCGCGCTGCGGCAGTGCGTCCTGGAAGCAGGCATCGGGTAGGTCTCCTGCGCTCTTCGGTGTCAGTCGGGCATTCAGCAGGGCCGGGGCAGTGCGAGCGCACCGCCCCGGGCCGAGGGGCGATCAGCAGCCGTTGCTCCAGTAGCTGGTGAAGCAGACGTAGCTGTTGCTGCTGGTCGCGGGCACCTGCTCCCGCTGTGAAACGGTCAGGGTCTGCAAATCAAGCACGGACATTTCGTTTGTCTCCGTCAGAAGTGGGTGGCGTGAGCTTGGCGGGTCAGCAGTTGATGCTCCACGAGCTGGCACAGACCCAGCTCTGCGTGCTGCCGCCGCCGGGAAGGGCGTCGGTCTCGGGGGACGGCAGGGTCTGCAGGTCGAGAACTGTCATGGTGGAGTTCCTTTCATGGAGTGTGGGGTGGGGTGGGGTGCCGGTGGGCGGCGCAGGTGGCCGCCCACCGAAGCGAGTACGCGGCAGGTCAGAAGCAGCCGGTGCTCACGAAGCTGCCGCAGACCCAGCTCTGCGTGCTGCCGCCGCCAGGCAGGGCGTCGGTCTCCGGGGACGGCAGGGTCTGCAGGTCGAGAACGGTCATGGTTGTTTCTCCTTGTTGGGTGTCGCTCCGGCTGGTCAGCCGGAGGTCTGTGTGCTGACCGGGGGCGGCAGGAACGGCAGGGCGGGGCTGCCCGTACGGACGGCGTCGATGCCCAGCAGTACGCCGGCGGCTCCGGTAGCAAGATCTGTGGAGAGCCGCAGCAATTGCTCGCCCGGGAAGGCGATGTGGCTCTCGTGCGGGATGGCCTGAAGGACCAGCAGGCGCATGAGGCGGTCGATGGCCCCATCGTGTGCGCTGGTCGCCTCTCTGACGCGTTCACGCGTCAGGAGGAAGAGGATTCCGGCGGCTCCGTTGAAAAGGTTCGGCTGGATGTAGAACTCGTAGTGGGCGGCTTTGACGATCTGCTCCAACGCGACCCGGAATTCTTCATCGTCGTGGTGGGACAGGTAATCCTGAAGAACCATGCCGAGGCCGGCACTGCCGGTGGCCAGGTAAGGCAGCACCCTGAAGCCCTCGTCCACTTCGAGGGTTGCGTACGGAGTAAGGGCGCACCCGGCCAGGTCCATGCGCAGGGCGCGTGCCGCGAGGCCGAGATAGTCGTGATCGCCCGTTGCCTCATGGAGGCGCAGGAACAGCAGCGCAGGTCCGCTCCAGCCACGCATCAACCCCGCCTGGCCGACGAGCTGTGAGGCGCTCGGGGGTGTGCTGGGCAGCACTGATGCCAGGTGCTCGCCCACGTTGACCGCGCGCTTGTGCAGATCGGCGTCGCCGTTGCGCTGCGCGAAGTGCAGCAGGTTCAGGCCGATACCGGACAGGCCGCCGCGCAAGTCGATGCCGGGATGGCGGATCGGCCTGTTCAGCGCCCTGTCCAGCAGGGACAGGGCCTCGCCTTCGTGGCCGAGGTGGTCCAGCACGTAGGCGATGCCGTGCAGCCCGTCGTAGAAACCGAGCTGTGACTCCGCCACTTCTCGTACCTGGCTGATCAGCCACTGCTCGTGTTCCTCGTGTCGACCGTGACCGGTTTGGGCGAGCGCGTACAGCACTCCGGCCACGCCGTGCGCAACGTTGAGCCCTCCCGTGGTGAACTGCTCGATGTCGCCGGGGAAGAGCCGGTCGTCGCGCTCCGGGGTGGCGCTGGCGAGTATGCCGGCAGCGATAGACGGCGTGGCCTCGGAAAAGTCCCGGCCCCACGTGGCGTACACACCTGTGCCGCCCTCGGTGATCCCATGGCTGAGCTTCTGTGTGAGTCGCCTGATGTAGTCGTCCGGGACCGGAAAGCGGTCCTGGATCGCCCGTGCAAGCTGCAGTGCCTTGGCGCGCGAGAGGTCCAGCAGAGAGGTCAGGGGGTAGAACATGTGCAGGCCCAGGCAGGCCAGCAGCCAGTCGTCGACCGCGACGCCGGACAGGTGCGGCGGCGGGTAGAAGCCCGGCGCACCCTGGGCCGGGCGGTGGTGCGGATCGTCGATACCCGCGAACTCGAAGTCGATGAAGACCACGCTGCCGTCGGGGCTCACCATGATGTTGTGCGGATGGATGTCGCCGAGGACGACACCACGCGCGTGGATGTCTTGAAGACCGCGTTCGAGCTGGTCGTACACATTCAGCGCCCAGGCGGTGTATTCCGGGTCGCGCTGGTCGGCGCCGTCCAGACCCAGCAGCGGGGTGCGGGTGATCATCTCCTTCCACAGGGTCGTGCCTTCGATGAACTCGCTGGCGACGAAGTGGTGTTCCCAGCACGTCAGGTAGTCGTAGTACTCAGGCGTGCAGGACAGTCCGGACAGGCGTCGCAATACGGCGGCCTCATGCTTGAGGCGGGTGACCGCCTCAACGCCGAGCATGTCCAGCCCCGCATACGGGCGGGCTTCCTTCAACGCGACCGTGCGGCCAGTGCTGGCCTCGGTGGCACGGTAGACACCACCCCCGTTGGAAAAGTGCAGTGCGGCCTCCGGCCGGAAGGGAAACTCCGCCGGCCGCGCCATGTCCGCCTGCTGTCGGCGAAGGAAGTCCGGCACGTCCACCCACGACGGCGGCGCGAAGACGGGCTCACGCTCGTCCGGGACCAACTCACCGTCGGGATTCTCGATAGCCAGAACCGGCTTCCCTGCGGAGTCGTGTGCGAAGCGCTGCGCGAACCCGCCGTACCGCACATACAGCGGACCGTTGCGCCAGCGCAGGTCGCTGAGGATATGCGGCCCCTTTTCTCCGTCGAGAATGTCTCCCAGCTCGTTCAGGGTCGTGCGCAGCCCCTCCTCGTCGAGGGGGTATATTGCGATGAATTTTCCGCTGGAGCCGCGGTGGGCGTATTTATGGTTCTGCTGGTGAAGGGCTACCGGGCCGGAAAGGAACTTGAACGCGGTGTTCGTACTGATGCAGTATTCCGCGGTTGCCTTGAGGATTCGCTCGGCGTTCTCATGGGTTGCCGATACGTGGACCTTCCAGCCCTGTACGGGGAGGGCGGCATCGGAAGGCTGGACGACCGTCCACTGGCTCAGTGTATTCCTCTCCCAGTCTTCGGGAATGGCCACCAGCTCTTCGTAGGAACGGATTGCGCGGCGCTTGGCGGGCTTGTCGTAGAAAGGGTTGCCCTGCTGGGCGTACTCTGCATAACGAGCAGCTTCCACGGTTTTCCTCTCGGGGTTTTCGGGTGACGCGGCCGGAAGGTCGCGCCACGCTGCAAACCCCGCTAACAGTGTTCTCGGGGTGCGGCGCCTTGCCGACATCCAAAACTTTCCCCGAATTCCCTTCCCGGCGGACCCGACTGCCGTCTGTAATCGCCCCCGCCAGACGGCGGGGGCGCTCCCCGCCCTCTCGCAGGTGATCGCGCCGTTTGCGACATACAGTGATGATGTGGCTCCTGACAACGAAGAAAAGGCAATCCGCGTAGTCGTCGTCGATGACGAGCAGCTGGTCCGTTCCGGACTGCGGATGATCTTGGGCGCTGCTGCCGACATCGAGGTCGTCGCCGACTGCGGCGGCGCGCAGGCCGTGGAAACAGTCCTCGCACACCGTCCAGACGTCGTGATGCTGGACATTCGCATGCCCGACGTCGACGGGCTGACCGTGCTGAACCGTCTGAAGACCGCGCTGCCCGGCGCGCAGATGCCGGCGGTCACCATGCTCACCACCTTCGACACGGACGAATACCTGGCAACCGCCCTGCGCGACGGCGCGGCCGGCTTCCTGCTCAAGGACACCGATCCCGAGCAGCTGGCCCAGGCGGTCCGGATCCTGGCAGCCGGCGGCGGCGCTCTGGACCCGACAGTCACCCGGACCGTGATCGGCGGCTACGTCGAGGGAGCCGACGACTCACAGCAGGCCAGACGTGCCGTCAGCGGGCTCACCAACCGCGAGCGGGAAGTGCTGAGCCTGCTCGGTCAGGGCCTGTCGAACGCCACCATCGCTGCGCGTATGCATCTCGCGCACGGCACCGTCAAAGATCACGTCAGCGCGATCCTCAGCAAACTCGGCGGACTCAACCGCGTGCAGGCTGCCGTGCTTGCCGAGCGGGCAGGTCTGGTCACGGACGGCCCCAACCGCCCAGGGGCGCGGCGTGAAGGGTGAAACAAGATCCAGACCGCTGTGGATCACCTTCGGCCCCGTGGTCGCCGCAGCCGCCGACGCCGCGGTGGCCACGGCACCGATGTCCCCCGCGCCATGGGCCGCCTCCTACGTTGCGGTAGCCGCTCTGCTCGGTCGCCTCCGGACGCCCTTGAGTGTCCTGCTCATCACCTGGCCTGGCGTGTTCATGGGCAGTTCGTGGCTCGCCGGGCTGATCGCTCTTTACACCGTGGCTCGGCTGCGGTCAGACCGTCGCCTGCTGGTCCTGTGCACGCTTCTCGTCGCCACCGGGAACTTCCTGCCCTACCCCTTGAGCATGGGCGAGCTTGCTTATCGAGCCACAGACTTTTCTTCGATCGAAAATGCCGTGGGTACCCCCATGGCTGCGGCAGCACTAGGACGCGCCATCGCACTGCGCAGCGAACTCGCCGCACGCCTGCACGAGCTGACCGAGGGACGAGCCCGCGAACACCGCCTTCTGTCCGAGCAAGTACTCGCCGCCGAGCGGGCGCAGCTGGCGCGAGAAATGCACGACGTCGTCGCCCACCAGGTCAGCCTCATCAGCCTCCAGGCCGGCGCACTGCGAACGAACACCACCGACCCCGCCACCAAGGACACCGCGAACACCATCCGTACCCTGGCCGTCCGCACCCTGGACGAGCTGCGCCACATGGTGGGCGTACTTCGCGCCGCGGGCGGCACAAGCGGGGAGCTCACACCCCAGCCGCGGCTGACGGACCTGCCCCGCCTCATCAGCGAAAGCGAACTCGACATCGACGCCGAAATCGACGAGCAGGCATGCACCCGCTGCCACGAGACGGTCGAGCGAGCTGCCTTCCGTATCGTCCAGGAAGCGCTCACCAACGTACGCAAGCACGCACCCGGCGCGAAGGTCCAGGTCCGCGTACGGCAGGAGAACGACGAACTGCAAGTCGAAATCCACAACGGCCCCGCCGACCCCGCAGCCGTTCCACTACAGCTGCCCAGCGGCGGCCACGGCCTGGTCGGCCTCAGCGAACGAGTTCACCTCCTGGGCGGCTTCTTCACCGCCGGGCCCCGAGCCGACGGCGGATTTGTGGTAACCGCCACCCTGCCCACTGACATGCCGTTGATCACCCAGCCCTCGACCCGCGGGTGATCCCGCCTGGCCCACTGCCCGCCCCATGCGCCTCCAAAGACCACCGAGAGCGCCGGGCGCTGCCTGTCTCCCGGTCCCTGGACAGCCGTGGCCGGACCGCGGTCCCGCCGACCGGCGGGGGGCCATCACGGACAGCCGACGGATCCCCACCGGTGCGGGACCGAGAAGAATCGAAGACATTCCAAGCCTCGACCCCCACCTGGTGACCTGAGCCGCGCAAGCTCCGCCCGGCGGCCGGCGTCACAGTCGCAAGGTGCCTCATGAACGAGTGGATTGTCACCATCCCCACCGTCAGCGCCAGCACCCCGAACACCGAGCCGACGTGCGGTAGCCAGAGCTGGATGATCCGGGCCCACCTGCCGTGGCACGCTCGTGAGCTCGCCCTGACCGCTGCGGCCACCGAGAAGGCCGTACGCCGCCGCCGCGGAGCCACCCTGGACATCACAGGCATGAATGTCGCCCGACGCGCGCGGACATGGTTTGCGCACAACATCCTGTAAGTAGGTGTGAACTCTGGCCGTGGGTCGCGTAGGGCTGGACGATCTGGGGCGTGGGGGCTGTGGAACGTCTGCTCAGACCGATGCCGGGTGCGGACTTGCCGCCAGCGGCAGGCGTCACGGAACAGTGGTTGCTGCCCCCCCCGGTTCACGCCCTGCCTCCCCGTATCGCACCCGCGCCACCGTGGACGGTGACCGATGGCGGCTGCACCAGCGACAGCCAGGGCGACGTGTGACGAGTCGGCGGCGCACACCCGATCGCACCGCCTCGCATGGCCTTCGTCGTGGGCGGCTTCGCCTGCTTCGCCGTGGGACGTTCACCAGAAGCGCGGCTCACCCTCCGCGTCAGTCACGGCGCACGGGAACATTGACGTCGTCCACGTTGATGTGGCCCCACCCGCCGGTGGCCCGGTCGACGACCTCGACGTAGACCCGCTCGCCGATATGGGCGGACAGGTCGAGGACGACGCGGCGGTACTGTTCGACGCCGCGGCCGGTCGCCTTGGCCAGGACCTTGCCGTCGTCGGCGCGGACGACGGCCGCGTAGCAGCGGTCGGGGTCGTTGCCGCCGGAGACGAGCAGGTCGACCATGCCGTCTCCGCCGAGGACCACGGTGGCGGAGCGGAGCACTCCGGTGGCGTCGTCGCCGCCCGCGTCCGGGTTGAAGCCCCACAGGTGGTGGCCGGACACGTCGTCCGCCGTCTCGGCCTGGTAGAAGGGGCCGCCCCAGTCCCAGTCGGTGCGGGTGGTCACGTTGGCGTCGCTGAAGGTCGTGCCGGAGACGACGGTCCATCCGGTGAGGTCGCCGGTGGCGAAGTCGTGGTTGGGGAGGGCGTCGACGTCCGTCGGGCGCGGCGGGTCGTAGGCGGCGGGAGCGACGGGCGTGTCGTAGGCGCCGTTCATGCGCCAGACGTCCAGCTCCAGGACGTGGGCTGCGCCTCCCCGCGCGGTCAGACGCAGGCCGGTGGCGTCTGCCCGGGTGGGGTAGACGCGGCTGGTGAGGCTGTTGGTCCCGTTGACGTACGCCTCCAGCATCGAGCGGTCCAGCAGGACGCGCAGTCGCAGCCGCCCGCCGTCCAGTTCGACGGTTCCCCCGTGCACCCCCTTGCGTACGTCGGGGTCGAGGCTGGAGCGGCCGCGGTCGATCCAGAAGCGGCGCTCGGCGGTGTCGTAGCAGAGCAGGGTCTCCTCCGTGCCGTCGGCGCAGGCGCGGACCGCCAGCGTGATCCGCTCGGCGCCGCGCGGCTCGATGACGGCGCTGATGTCCAGCAGGTCACCCGAGATCTCGGTGAGACTCCGGTTCGCTTCCTCGACGGAGGCCCGCCGGACCCGGGCCAGCCTCTCGCCCCGGAGGCCGGCCGCCTCGGCGATCGGTTCGACGCCGAGGGTGCCGTCCTGCCGCAGGAAGACGCTGACGGGCATCCCGGCGTTGTGCGCCCAGCCGGACTGGGCGTGCTGCTGTTCGCTGCGGCGGTCCTGGGTGATGCTGAAGAGCACGGACCGGCCGTCGGGGGTGACGAAGCCGGACGGTCCGGTGAAGTGCTCGCCGAAGTCGAACTCGCGGGGCTCCTCGTGGTCCGGCACGAAGCGGCACTCGCGCTTGTCGAAGGTGCCGATCCAGTAGTACGTGTGCTTGACGGCGCTCGGGTGGAACGACTCCCACCACGGGCTGACGAGCAGGATGTGCTTGCCGGTGCGTCCGCCCCGGGGGCCGGGGAGCGGGAGGAGTACCGGCAGCTCCCACGCCTCGCCGGGCTCGGGCACCGTGGCGAGGTCGTTCCAGTACAGGGGGCCGCGGTGGGTCCAGGGGCCCTCGGGTCTGCGGGCGGTGTGCACGAGGGCGGTTCCGCCGTACTTCCTGGTGACCCGCGTGCCGTCGTAGTCGACGATGCCGCTGCCGACCAGCTGGTACCAGACGCCGTCCTCCTCCCAGACGAACGGGTCGCGGAAGTTCTCCGCCCACGCGGTGCCGGGGCCGGCCGGCAGACCCGCCGGTGCCTCGGTGACCGGCTCGGACCTCATCGTCCAGGTGGGCAGGTCCGTGTCTCCGTCGGCCTGGTAGGACGACACGGCGAGCCCGGTGCGCTGGCGGTACGGCAGCCGGTCGTCGCCGCCGGTGAAGAACAGCACCGGCCCTCGGTCGCCGTCGACGTGGGCCGAGCCGGACCAGATCCCGTCCGGTCCGACCGAGTCCGCGGCGGGCGCGAGGGCCATGGGCAGGTCGCGCCAGTGCACCAGGTCGGTGCTGACCGCGTGTCCCCAGTGGATCTGGCCCCAGTACGGGCCGAACGGATCGTGCTGGTAGAAGATGTGGTACTTGCCCTTGAAGTACACGGGCGCGTGCGGCTCGTTCATCCAGTGCCAGGGCGGCAGCATGTGGAACTGGGGGCGGTGCCGGTCGCCGTCGAAACGGGTCCGGTGGTGGGTCAGGTCCGGCCGGGGGGTCTGCCCGCCCGGGAGGGCCGCGATCGTGTCGGCGTGCTCCCGCTGCGCCGTCGGGTCGTCCAGGGTGCCCGGGCGGATCACGAGGCTGTCCATCAGCCCCATGTACATGTTGGCGTGGAACTCGCCGTTCAGCAGCGTGGCCCGGTTGTGGCGGCCGATGAGCAGGGGCTCGTCCGGGGCCGGTACGGGCGTCTTGTCCGGGGTGGCGGCGGTGCCGATCGGACGGCCGTCGCGGTAGAGGCGCAGTTGCCGGGCGGCCGGGTCGTAGGTGGCCGTGACATGGGTCCACCTGTGCTTGGCGGCCGGCCGGTCCGGGGCTCCCCTGACCTCGACCAGTTCGGTCCCGAAGCCGAGTTGGAACACGATCTGCCCGAAGCGGCGCAGGCCGAGCAGGAAGCCGGTCCTGGCGTCCGGGTCGTGCTGGTTGACGAGGGCCTGAGGCTTGCCGTCGATGCCGTGCTCGCAGGCGTACGGGGCGATCCACACGTCGATGGTCATGCCGTCGGCGGGGTCGAGCGCGCCGGGGCTCTGGGCGGTGACGACGGTGGAGTAGCCGTCGAAGTACAGCGCCCGGCCGCTCACTCCGCGGCGCCTCACGGGGTCGCTGTCGGGTTTGTAGCGGGCGTCGTCGAAGACGTAGCCGATGGGGTCGGCGGAGCCGGAGACCGCCTCGCGGGTGACCGTGCCGGTGCGCTCGTCGAAGTCCCAGCGGGCGGTGGGGCTCTGGGGCCCACGCCCGCCCTGGGCTGCGGCGGGAGCGGAGGCGAACGAGAGCGGTACGACGGCGCCGCCGATGGCGGCGGAGACGACAGTGAGGGCTGTTCTTCTCCTCATGGCTGGCTCCTGGGTGGCTCACGGGCAGGCCTGACGCCGTGCCAAATCGGTTTAGTCGATGGCTCGGCATCGTTGGCGCGCCGCTCCTGCTAACGCAAGAGCTAATGCATGTCGAGTTACCCCGGCGTGACCTCAAGACCTCAATGAACCCGCACATATCAGCACTGTTCGCCCTGGGGCATATCCGCAGGGTTGACATCGGGCGACGGGCGCATCACTCTCGTCGCAACTTGCTAATCCGATTTAACAAAGGGGAGCTGAGCGGCTGATGCCCGAGCGTCGTGTGACCATGGCCGATGTCGCCCGCAAGGCGGGCGTCTCGCCCACGACCGCGTCGTTCGCGCTGTCCGGCCGCACCGACATGCGTATCTCCGACGCCTCCCGCCGGCGGGTGCTGGAGGCCGCCCGGGAGCTGGGCTACCGCCCGAACGTCACCGCGCGCAGCCTGCGGACGAAGTCCACGCAGACCATCGGGTTCGTGTCGGACCGGATCACCACGACGCCGTTCGCGGGCGAGGTGATCCGCGGCGCGCTGGAGGCCGCCCGGGAGCGGGACCACCTGCTGTTCATCACGGAGGCGGGCGGCGATCGCGCCGCCGAGTCCTCGCTGGTGCACGCGCTGCTGGACCGCCAGGTGGACGCGGTGATCTACGCGTCCATGTTCACCCGGTACGTCACCCCGCCCAAGGAGCTGTTCGGGCGCCGGGTGGTGCTGCTGAACTGCCTCGCCCCCGGCTTCGACGCCCCGTCCGTCGTCCCCGACGAGCTGGAGGCCGGGCGGGACGCGGCCCGTGCCCTGCTCGCGGCCGGTCACCGCGAGGGCATCTGGGCGATCGGCGGCCACCAGGCCGTGCCGGCCACCCCCGAGGGGATCATCGCCGGCAACGAACGCATGCGCGGCCTGGAGGAGGTCCTGCGGGCAGGCGGCGCGCGCCTGGACGGTGTCGTCGAGTGCGACTGGAACACGCCGGACGGCCACCGGGAGGTCTCCGCGCTGCTCGCGGCGGGCCACCGCCCACGGGCGCTGGTGTGCCTGACCGATCGGGTGTCCATGGGCGCCTACCAGGCGCTCGGCGAGGCGGGTCTGTCGGTGCCCGGCGATGTGTCGGTGGTCTCCTTCGACGACCAGGACATCGCGGCCGTACTGCGCCCGGCGCTCACCACCCTGAAGCTGCCGCACTACCAACTGGGCCGCCGCGCCGTGGAGTTGATCCTCCGCAAGGGGCCGCTCGAAGCAGTCGTCCACCGTGTGCCCATGCCGCTGCGGGAACGTGCCTCCATCGGCGCCCCCGCCGAGGGCTGAAACCGGGCACCCGAAAACGGTTGTCCCGCCGCCCGGAGCTCTGACCCCCGGGCGGCGGGACGACCACCAAGAAACAGCGACCGTCGCAACCGGTCGCCAAGGCGGGTCCGGCAAGACCCGTCTCAGTGAGATGGAGGAACCTCGTGGTGTTCAGAACCAGGCGCCTCGCAGTCGCGAGTGTAGCCGTCGCGGCGGCGACCGCGCTGGTCGCCGGATGCGCGACCGGGAGCGGCGGCAGCACGTCCGGAGCCAGCGGCGACACGCTGACGCTGTGGACGCACAACGCCGGCAACTCGGCCGAACTCGACGTCGTCAAGAAGATCATCAAGGACTTCAACGCCTCGCAGAGCAAGTACAAGGTCGAGCTCCAGGCGTTCCCGCAGAGCAACTACAACGACTCCGTCGTGGCCGCCGCCTCCGCCCGCAAGCTGCCCTGTCTGCTCGACGTGGACGGCCCCAACGTGCCGAACTGGGCATGGGGCGGCTATCTCTCCCCGATGGACGTCTCCGGCAGCGAGGTTCCGCTGTCCGACCAGCTGCCCAGCACCGTCGGCCGCTACCGGGACAAGGTCTACGCGTTCGGCTTCACCGACGTCTCCCTCACCTTCTTCGCCCGCACCTCGGTGTTGAAGAAGTACGGCATCCGCATCCCGACCATGGCCAAGCCCTGGACGAAGGACGAGTTCGACTCCGCGCTGGCCGAGCTGAAGAAGAGCGGGAAGTTCGAGTACCCGCTGGAGATGGGCACCGGCAGCCTCGGCGAGTGGTACCCGTACGCCTACTCACCGCAGCTGCAGAGCTTCGGCGGGGACCTGATCGACCGCGACGGCTACAAGAGCGCCTCGGGCACGCTCGACGGCAAGGACGCCGTGGAGTGGGCCACCTGGCTGCGCTCGCTGGTCACCAAGGGCTATCTGGCGAAGAAGTCGGGAGTCGACCCCAACAAGGACTTCCTGGCCGGCAAGAGCGCCATCCACTGGGACGGCAGCTGGAACGCGGCCAAGAACGCCGCGAAGCTCGGTGACGACCTGGCGATCATCCCGCCGGTCGACTTCTTGCACGGGCCCAGGATCGGCGGCGCCTCCTGGCAGTGGGCGATGAGCTCGACCTGCTCCAACAAGGCCGGCGCGCAGGCGTGGTTGAAGTTCTCCCGGCAGACGAAGTACTTCGTGGACTACGCCAGGGCCACCGGCACGATCCCGGCCACCGACGCCGCCGCCGAGCAGGTCGACGGCTACCAGCCGGGCGGGGAGTTCAGCGTGTTCACCCGGTTCGCGCGCGAGTACGCGGTGGTGCGCCCGGTCACCCCGGCCTACCCGTACATCTCCACCGAGTTCCAGAAGGCCGTGCAGGACATCCTGGCCGGCGCCGACCCCAAGGACGCTCTCGGCCAGGCCGCCAAGGACATCGACAACAACCTGAAGACGAACAACCACTACGCCGGCTGACCCGCCCCGGTCCGGTTCGGGCCCCCGACCGCGCCTCCCCGCACCGCCTGAACCGGACCGGCTCCCCCTGGAGCTACCCGTGACCACCATGACCGCAGCCCTCGGCCGGCTGCGCACGGTCCGGCGAACCCGAACGACCAACGCCCGTCGCCGTGAGAGCCTCACCGCCCTCGGCATGGCCACCCCGGCCGTGGTGCTGCTGATCGTCTTCGTCGTCGTACCGCTCGCCTTGACCTTCGCCCTGTCCTTCACCGACGCACGACTCGTCTCACCCACCCCGGCCCGCTTCGTGGGCCTGCGGAACTTCACCCAGCTCTTCCAGGACCCGGTCTTCTTCAAGTCCCTGCGCAACACGGCGTACTTCGCCGCCGTCGTCGTCCCACTCCAGGCCGGGCTCGCCCTGGTGCTGGCGCTGCTGGTCGACGCGAAGGTGCGCGGCGTCAACTTCTTCCGCACCGTCTACTTCCTGCCGGTCGTCACCTCGATGGTGGTCGTGTCCCTGCTGTGGACCTTCCTCTACCGGCAGGACGGCCTGATCAACCACGTGCTCTCGGCACTCACCTTCGGACACGTCGAGGGCCGGGACTGGCTGGGCGACCCGGCCACCGCGATGCCGGCCGTCATCCTGATGTCGGTGTGGCAGGGCGTCGGCTTCCACATGATCATCTGGCTGGCCGGTCTGCAGACCATTCCCGCCGAGCTGTACGAGGCCGCCGACCTCGACGGCGCCACCCGCCGGCACCGCTTCCGCCATGTCACCTGGCCCGGACTGCGCGCCACCCGCACCTTCGTGCTGATCACCATCACCATCCAGGCGTTCGGTCTCTTCACCCAGATCAACGTGATGACCCAGGGCGGTCCGCTCGACTCCACCACCACCGTCGTCCACCAGGCGATGCGCACCGGCTACGAGCAGCAGCAGACCGCGTACGCGGCAGCCATCTCCCTGGTGTTCTTCGTGCTCGTGCTGACCGTGTCCCTCGTCCAGCGTTTCCTGACCCGGGAGAAGGACTGACATGACCTCCTTCCTCAAGCACCTCGGCGGGCACGCCGGCCGTGTCGTCCTCGCCCTGGTCTTCGCGCTGCCGCTCGTCTTCATGCTGGTCTCGTCGTTCAAGCCGGACGACCAGATCTTCGGCGACCTGGGCTCCTGGCGGGCCTTCCTGCCGGTCGGCGCCCTGTCCCTGGACAACTACACGGGCGTGTTCGAGCGGGTCCCGGCGGCGCGGTTCCTGCTGAACTCCGTACTGATCTCGTCGATCACCGTGGTGCTCGGCATCCTCGTCAACAGCATGGCGGCCTTCGCCCTGTCACGGATGCGCTGGCCCGGCAGGAAGCTCGTGCTGACCGCCGTGATCGCCACCCTGATCGTGCCGTTCGAGACCTTCGCGCTGCCGCTGGTGTGGTGGGTCAACCAGCTGCCGCTGCTGCGCGTCAACGGCTTCCACCTGGAGTGGACGACCGGCTGGATGGACACCTACCAGGTGCAGATCCTGCCGTTCGTCGCCAACGCCTTCTCGGTCTTCTTCTTCCACCAGTACTTCCAGAGCATCCCCAAGGAGATCGACGAGGCGGCGATCGTGGACGGCGCCGGCTGGTTCACCATCTACCGCCGCATCGTCATGCCGCTGTCCGGACCGGCCGTGGCCACCGTCGCCATCCTCACCTTCCTGCCCGCCTGGAACTCCTACCTGTGGCCGCTGATGGTCGTGCAGAGCGAGGAGCTGCGGCCGGTGATGGTCGGCATCTCCTACTTCTTCCAACTCAACGTCGGCTGGGGCCAGATCATGGCGTACTCCTCCCTGATCACCGTCCCGATCCTCGCCCTGTTCGTGGCCTTCCAGCGCTCGTTCGTCAACAGCATCGCCTCCACCGGCGTCAAGGGCTGACCGCGCGCCTTCGACCAGACCCCCACACCGGAAAGGACCCCTGCGTGTCCGTCATGCCCGCAGACCCCCACCTGCCCGTCGCGCATCTGCGCCCGCCCCGCAACTGGATCAACGACCCCAACGGGCTGGCCTTCCACGACGGCCACTACCACGTGTGCTTCCAGTACAACCCGTACGGGCCCGAGCACGCGCACATGCACTGGGGCCACTTCCGCAGCCCCGACCTGCTGACCTGGGAGGAACTTCCCCTCGCGCTGGCGCCCACGCCGGGCGGCGAGGACGCCGACGGCTGCTTCTCCGGCAACGCCGTCTCCGACGGCGACCGCATGGTCGCCTTCTACTCCGCCTTCCGCGCCGACCGCTGGGCACAGCCGGTCACCACCGCCGAGTCCCGGGACCACGGTGTCACCTGGACGCCGCGCGGCAGCCTGCTGATCCCCGGCCTGCCCGAGGGCGCGACCATGTACCGCGACCCGTATGTGTGGCGCGAGGCCGGACGCTGGCGGATGCTGGTCGGCTCCGCCTGGGCGGACGGCCGGGCGGCGGCGCTGCTGTACGAGTCCGCGGACCTGGAGCGGTGGGAGTACCGGGGGCCGTTCCTGGAGCGGGCCCCGCAGCCGGTGGCGCCGGGCGCCGACACGGGGCTGGGCTGGGAGTGCCCCCAGTACCTGCACTCGGACGGACGCGGTGCGCTGATCCTCAGCGCCTGGGACCCGGACCGGGGACCGCGCCGGACCGTGGTCTACCCCGGACGCGAGCGGGACGGCCGCTTCCTCGCCGGCGCCCCCGCCCTGCTCGACCACGGCCCCGACTTCTACGCCCCGGCACTGCTGCCCGCCCCCGACGGCCGGTGGCTGCTGTGGGGCTGGTCCTGGGAGGCCCGCGACCCGGGGTGGGTCCGTGAGGCCGGCTGGGCCGGGCTGCTGACACTGCCGCGCGAGGTGACACTCGCCGAGGACGGCTCCGTACGGCAGCGCCCGGCGGCGGAACTCCTCGCACTGCGCGACGGACGCGCCCTGACCGCGGCCGGCGACACCGCCGGAACGGCCGTCCTGGGAACGGTGGGCCAGAGCTTCGACCTGACGGCCCGGCTGGCACCACGCACCCCCGCGACGGCAGGCGGGCTGCGGCTGGTGACGTCCGCCGACGGCACCGAGCACCTCGACATCAGGATCGACTCCGCCGCCGGTGAGCTCGTCGTGGACCGCGACCACGGCTCCCGCGATCCGCGCGCACATGGCGGCACCTACCGCATCCCTTGCCCCGAAGCGAGGACGGGCGGCCCGGTCGAACTGCGTCTGGTGGTGGACCGGTCCGTCGCGGAGCTCTTTCTGCCGTCGGGCCGGACGCTGACCCTGCGGTTCTACCCCACCGGCGGCGCCCCCTGGCGGATCGAGGCCCGTGCCGGGGGCGAGGGCCGCCTCGGCTTCACGGTCGGGGCCTGGAACCTGCGGCCGTACACCATGCGGTACGCGGCGGACTCCGGTACGGACGCGCGGCTCACGGACGTCGGTCTCGTCCGCCCCTGACGGCGGACAGTGGGCCGCTACGGGAACGGTAGGCGTCCCTCACTGTTTCCCCAACGGCCCTTGTACGTCACGCTGGTTGACAGCGAACCTGAGCACTGCTCATCTTCCTTGCCATCCATCGGAGACGCCCCCACCATGAGACGACTCATCGGCACGCTCGCGGCGGCCGCGCTGGCCCTCACCGGCCTCACCACCACCGCGGCGACGCCCGCGACGGCCGCCGCCTCCGGCAGCTTCAACGTCCTGACGTACAACATCGCCGGGCTCCCGCTCGGCCTCGGCGACAGCGATCCCGAGACGAACACCCCGCTCATCGGGCAGCGCCTGGCCCCGTACGACATCGTCAACGTGCAGGAGGACTTCAACTACCACGCCTCGCTGTACGCCAACGACACCCACCCGTACCGGACGGCGACCAGCGGCGGAGCCGGCTTCGGCGACGGCCTGAACACCCTCTCCGACCACGCCTTCGAGGACTTCGAGCGGGTGAAGTGGAAGGACTGCACCGGCACGAACTGCCTGACCCCGAAGGGCTTCACCCTGGCCAGGGTGCGCCTCGCCGAGGGCGTGTTCGTGGACCTCTACAACGTCCACACCAACGCCGACTCCGACGACGCCGCGCTCGCCGCCCGCCGCGCCAACATCGAGCAGCTGTCGGACTTCATCCAGACCCATTCGTCCGGCAACGCGGTGATCGTCATGGGCGACACGAACACCCGCTACACGCGCACGGGCGACAACATCCGCACGCTGGTCGCCGAGAACGGCCTGACGGACGCCTGGGTGCGGCTGGTCAGGGGCGGCACGCCCCCGGCGGCGGGCAGCGAGGCACTGGTCTGCGACGCGACCGCGCCGACCGACGAGTGCGAGGTCGTGGACAAGGTCCTGTACCGCGGCAGTGATCTGCTGACCCTGAACGCCACCCGCTACCACAACGACTGGGCGAAGTTCCTCCGCGACGACGGCAAGCACCTCTCCGACCACTTCCCGCACACGGTCGACTTCTCCTACACCCTCAACTCCTCGCTGACGGCCAGCGACTTCTTCGGCGGCCCGCACGGCACCGCCTTCAACGACGCCGACGACCTGCCCGCCACGCCCTCGCCCCGCACCCTGACCCTGCGCGGCGGTTCCCGCCTGGACGCGGTGTCCCTGGCCCACGACGGCGGCACCGCCCTCACCCACGGCGGTACGGGCGGCACCGCGACGTCCCTGACCCTGGCCTCCGGTGAGCACCTCACCGCCGTGAAGCTGACGCAGGGCCAGAAGGACGGGCGTACGCGGCTCTTCTCGGCGGCCTTCACGACCGACAAGGGCCGCACGCTGTCCGCCGGTACGGCGACATCGGACGCGAAGACCTTCACGGCACCGTCGGGCCGGCAGATCGTCGGGTTCACGGGGCGAGCGGGGGGCGAGGTCGACAAGCTGGGGGTGCTGTACGCGCCGATCGGCTGACGGTCGGCGGGGGAGCCTTCGGCAGTCACTAGGATGTCCCCTAGGGGCCCTAGGCCAGGTTTCGTATCCGGAGGTCACCCACCCCATGGCCCGCGCAGGACTCAGTGCCGACCGGCTCGCCGCGGCCGCGGCGGATCTCGCCGACGAGGTCGGGTTCGACAACGTCAGCCTGTCCGCGCTGGCCCGGCACTTCGGCGTGAAGGACGCGAGCCTGTACTCGCACGTCAGGAATCTGCGGGACCTGCGGACCCGGGTCGCCCTGCTGGCCGGCGGCGAGATGATCGACCGGATCGCCGCCGCCGTGGCCGGACGCGCCGGCAAGGACGCGCTCGCCGCCTTCGCGGACGCCTACCGGGAGTACGCCCTGCAACACCCGGGCCGGTACGCGGCGACCCAGATCCGGGTCGACCAGGCCCTCGTCGCCGACTCCCCCGCCATGCGCCGCACCGCGGAGATCACCTACGGCGTGCTCCGCGCCTACGACCTGGAGGAACCCGACCTCACCGACGCCGTGCGCCTGCTGCGCAGCACCTTCCACGGCTACTGCGCCCTGGAGTCCACCGGCGCCTTCGGCGCCGCCCGCGACGTACGGCAGTCGTGGGAGCGCGCCGTCGAGGCGCTGCACGTGGCGCTCGTGAACTGGCCGCGGAGCGAGCAGGCCCGGCGCCCGCCCCAGTTGTCACCCTGACCACTTAGACTGGAGGCTTCGCGGAGGTCACACGCCGCCGCCACGGGGGAGGGAGCGCGTGTTGTCCCAACAGCAGCTCGGACGCGGCCCCTTGAGGGCTCGTCAGCCCCGCCCCACGCCCCCCGTTCCCGACGCGGAGCCCCCGGACGGCTCGCCCCCGGCGCGTTTCGTCGGCTGGCTCGGCGGCCTCGGATGTGTGGCCGCCGGGTACGGCGTGTTCCAGTTCCTGTTCAGTGTCCTGCCCGGCTCCCTCGACGGTTCGGCCGCCCGGTATCTGATCGCCGGGGTCAGCGGCCTGGGCACCTCGGTCGCGGCCTGGCTGGCGGCGGCGCTGCTGCGCGCCCGGGCGGCGGCCGGCGATCCCGCGCGGACCGCCCCCGTGGGGCCCGCCGCCCTGGCACCGGGAGCGCCCGGCCCGCTCCCCCAGGTCTTCGCCTCCGCCTACGACACCCTCGTCGACCAGGTGTCCGTCGTGGACGACCCGGAGCGCGGGCGGCTCACCGGCTGGCCGCACTCCCTCGGCGAGAACATGCCCTCGCCGCCCACCCCCGTCGGCACCGCGTACGGCCTGCACATCATGCTCGACCTGGGCGTCCCCGACGGCCGGCTGAGCACCGGCGACCTGGTGGACACGCTGTGGCGGCTGCGGCTCCCGGACGGCGGCTGGTCGGCGCGGTCGCAGGGCTCCGAGGCGCGTCCGGAGGTCACCGCGCTGGTGCTGGGCGCGCTGGCCCGGGCGGGCACGTCCGCGGAGCGGCTGACCGCGGAGGTGGAGCGGTGCACCAGCGGGTTCACCCGGGGGCAGGACCGCGCCGGGCGGGAGTCGACCCATGTCGTGACGACGGTGCTGCGCGGACTGCTGCGCGCCGCGCCCCGCTCCGAGGTGCTGCCCGTGCTGCGCGAGGCCCTCGCGGACGGCGCGATCAGCGACCCGCACCGCGACCATCGGCGCTGCTGGGGCTACCGCCTCCACGCGCCCTACGGCCCGCCGTCCGCGCTGCACACCGCCCAGGCGGTCGTCGCCCTCGACCGGGCCGCCCGCGTCCTCGGTGAGAACGCCGGTGCGCGCGCCGCCCGCGAGGACGGCGTCCGCTGGCTGCTGACCTGCCCGGAGACGTCCCACGACACCTGCGCGGATCTGCGCAACCTCCAGGAGGAGGTGCGCCGGCCGCGCACGGACGACCCGTTGCGCCACGAGGTGCTGAACGTACGGCACTTCACCGCCTCCTGGGTGGCACGCGCCCTGCTCGCTCCGGGCGCCCTGGCGGTCGCCCGGGCCGACGGGCTGGAGGAGGAGTGGCGCGTACGGCTGGACGGGGCCGTCGCCGCGGTGTGGGCGGGGCAGACGGACGGCATCTGGCTCTGGGGGCGGGGCGACAGCGCCGAGCTGCGGCGGCCGATGTGGATGACCTATCAAGGTCTTTCGGCGCTGCGCGCGCATGCCGTATGGATGTACCAGCCGGTCGGCTGAACCCTGGCTCGGTGAGCGGTCGTCGAAAGGATGAGTGCATGGGCGGTCGGCAGGTCCTGGCGGCGCGACGACTGCTGGCCGGGGCGCTGGACGGCGCACTGCCCGAGCACGAGCTGGTGGCCGCGGCCCGCTCCGTCGTCGTCGAACTCGGTTCCCCGGAGCGGCTGTCGGCGCTGATCGCCGAACTCGCCTCCGGCGCGGGTGATCCGGAGGGCTGCGCGCGGCTGTCGTACCGTCATGTCCTCGGTTTCGACAAGCTGCTGCTGATCGACGGGGGCCCGCGGCACATGCTGCGCGCGCACGTGTGGCATCCGGGCGTGGGCGCGATCGGCGAGGAGGACATCCACAACCACCGTTCGCCGCTGGCCTCTTATGTCGTACGGGGCCGGCTCGCGATGGAGTTGTACGAGGTCCATGACGACGGCATCGAGGCGGCCCGCTATGAGGAGTCCCTGTCCGAGCGCTCGGCGGACTGGGTGCTGGAGCCGGCCGGTGCGGCGCGGCTGCGGCTGACGCATATGGGCCAGTACGCGGCGGGCAGTTCGTACGCCCTGCCCGCGCACACCCTGCACCGGGCCTGGTGCGACACGGACGTACCGACGGTGACGCTGTTCCTGGAGACGGGTGACGGACGGCGGCGTCACACGGATGTGTTCACCGCGGCGGGCCCGCATCCGGGCGCGGTGTCGAAGGTGCCGCTCAAGGTGCGGGACTATCTGGAGGCGTTGAGCGGTCTGGCGGAGCGGATCAGGGCCGCGTGATGGGCCCGCGGTGCCCCGCCGCCCGGCAGCTTCGCGCACCGGGCGGCGGAAGCCGGCGGGGACTACGGGAGTTTCACGAACGGCGACAGGAAGGCGCGGGCGCCCGGGGTGTCCAGACGGTACGTCACGTTCGTCGCGTAGCACGGGGTGTCGCCGGTGATCGTGGTGGCGGCCAGGACGTTCCTGCCGCCGATCACCGCGAAGTTGGGGCCGCCCGAGTCGCCGTAGCAGGCGCCGCCGTTGCCCTGCGGCGCGGTCATCGCCAGGCGTGCCCAGGAGTCGTTGAGGGCGTCGAAGGTGACGGGCGCCTTCATCCGGACCCCGCCGCCGGGGTGGGTCTGTCCGCCGGGGCCGTTGACCGCCTCCTGGGTGCCGTATCCGGCGACGAACCAGTCGGTGGCGTTCAGCCCCTGGGGGCCGAGTTCGCCGAGCTGGTTCGCGGTGGGCAGGGTGGCCGGGGTGAAGGTCCAGCGGGCCTTGACCTTGGCGGCGGGCAGTTCGACCACGGAGATGTCGTGGGTGTCGGACGCCGGGCCCGGGAAGCCGGGGTGGCTGTGGGCGGTGCCCTGGACGGCCACGGCCCTCGCCTGGGCGGCCGGGTCGCCGGGGTACTTCCTGGCGGCGGCGTCCAGGCCGGCCTGCACGTCCTGGTCCAGGGACACGTAGAACTTCACGTTGTCGGGCCAGCCGGTGGTGCAGTGCGCGGCGGTCAGGAAGGTGTCCGCGTCGATCATGGTGCCGGAGCAGACCCAGTCGACCCGGTCCGGGGTCGCGGGATCGCCGTCGTTGTCCCAGGTGGCCACGAGCGCGCCGACCTCGGTGCGTTCGGGGGCGGGCGTGGCGTTGTAGGAGTTGATGGCCGAGGACGGCAGCGCCGTGGCGAGCACGGCCGCACAGGCCGCCGCGGTGACGGCGGTGGCGCGTATCGCTGACAAAAGAACTGACCCTTCTGCAGATGAGCTGGGGCGTTCTCCTGTGGGGGGTGCGCCAAGTGAAGCGCCTGGTGACGGCCGCGACAAGAGCGTGCCGGTTCCCGCAGGGTTTTCCCTGTGCGACCGGCCCGCCGTGCGGAAACGGCCCGCAGGGGGTCAGGACTCGGTGAAGGCCTGGCGCACGATGTCGAGGTTGTACGCGTCGATCTCCACGCGGGTCAGCTCGGACCGGCCGAGCCAGCGCGCGTCCTGATCCGGCTCGGGCAGGACGACGCTCTCGGACAACGGCCTGACCAGGAAGTTCTCCTGCCAGTTCTTGATCTCGTGCCCCCGGTACACACTGACGAAGGACGACTCGCCGACCTTGCGGACGACCTCGCCGAGCAGCCCGGTCTCTTCCTTCAGCTCGCGCAGGGCGCCGTCCTCGGGACTCTCGTCCGGCTCCAGCTTTCCGCAGGGAACGCCCCACACCCGGGGCAGGAACCGTTCCTTCTCGCTGCGGCGCACCAGTAGCACCCGCTGCTGATCGTCCATCACGACGGCGGCCGCCAGTCGCCTGTCGCCGGGGATGTCCATGACCATGGTTCCTCGGTCCCTCGCCGGTGATGAGTCCAAAGGGTCTGATACCCGTCAAAGAGTCAAGCCTAACAAGGTCCTACGGCCCCTCGCCGTG
Source organism: Streptomyces curacoi (assembly GCF_001513975.1). GTDB lineage: Bacteria > Actinomycetota > Actinomycetes > Streptomycetales > Streptomycetaceae > Streptomyces > Streptomyces curacoi. The sequence goes on along the minus strand of NZ_KQ947987.1, from coordinate 571,178 downwards.
AGTCAGGTCGCCCCGGCGGCTGAGCGCGTCCACGGCGCCGTACGACGGGACGGCCCCCCGTGGTGTCCGCCCCTGCCTGATCTCCACGACCGCTTCCAGCGCCGCCCCGAGCGCCCGCCGGTAGAGCAGCGAGCCGAGGCTGACGCGGCGGACGCCGAGGCCGGCGAGGTCGGGGACGGTGGGGCCGGCCGGGGTGTAGAGGATGTTGAGGGGGACATCGAGGTGTCTCACCAGGGCGGCGATGGCGCCGCGGTCGGTGAGTCCGGGGACGAACACACCGTCGGCGCCCGCCTGTCGATAGGCGTCGAGGCGGGCCATGGTGCCCTCGCCGTCGCCCAGCCAGTAGGTGTCCGTCCGGGCATTGACGAAGAGGCCAGGTGCCGCCGACTTGACCGCGGCGATCTTCGCGGCGTGCAGCGCCGGAGCGCCGAGGCGGTCCTCCAGATTGACGCCGACGGCTCCGACGGCCGCGAGTTGCCGGGCGAACTCGCCCACTTCGTCGGGGTCTTCGCTGTACCCGTCCTCCGCGTCGACCGAGAGAAGGTACGGCTCCGAGCCGAGAGCGAGTGCGAGCCGTAGCGTCTCGTCCCGGCCGGCCGGTGTCCCGTCGGGCAGTCCGGCCGCCGCGGCGACACCGAGGCTCGTCGTGCCGATCGCACGGAAGCCCTGGCCGGCGAGCGCCCTCGCGGAGGCGTGGTCCCAGGCGTTGGGGAGCAGCAGGGGCTCGTCGCCGTAGTGGAGTTCGGCGAACGCGGTCCTGACGGGTTCGGTCATGCCCCGAACGCTAGGCGCATCTCGTTTCGGTACCGGCCGAAGTGATCCGGCCCACATTCGGTGAGACTTCAGCAACTTTCCCGGCCCGGGCGCCGACCGGGGGGCATGACTTCCGCAAGACGCACGACGTCCGCACAGGCACAGCGGGTGCCACCGGGCGTTGACCTGGGCGACGAGGGCGGGCCGGTCCGGCGCGACGCGCACGGCCGGCTCAGCCCTCCACCACGATGTCCACCCCGGAGCCGTCCGGCCGAACCCGCACCCGCGGTCCCTCGTTCCAGAGGACCGTCAACTCCCCCGGCCCGTCCGCCCGCACAGTCACCGTCTCTCCCAGAGGTACGGGATCCGCCTCACTGGTGAGACGGGCCACCGCGGCGAAGAGCGCCCCTCCTTCGCCGGTGACGCCGGTCAGGGCGGCGTCGAGGCCGACAGCGGGCAGCAGTTCGGTCCGGACACCGGCACGCGTCGCCCACCCGGTCAGGCGCACCTCGGTCCCGGGCTCGGCTCCCGTGACCAGATGGGCGCGCACTTCCACGGCCCCGCGCGCCAGCACCACGCTGGTCACCCGCGCTCCCCCGCCCGCCGTGTGCCGCGACGCCACCCAGCCGTCGCCCACGCCCAGCGGCACGATGTCCGTACGGCTCGGATCGTCGCCGACGATCACACTGTTGTCGTACGACGTCGAAGGCTCCGTCACGGTCGAGTAGGCGAGGCGCGTGTAGTAAGGGTCGTAGCGGACGTCCTCGCTGCCGTGGTTGTGGAGGCGGACCAGGCCGTCCGAACTCGTCGACTGAAGGAGCCAGTTGGGGGCGGCGATCGGGGTGACGGCGTCCCCGCGTTCGACGGGGGCGGGTTCCTCCACCGCCGTCCACACCTCGTGCTCCGCCGGCAGGAGCAGACCGAGGAAGCCCTTGCTCGCCCAGTACGGGGACGCCGGGCCCGAATAGCCCTGCAGCACCGCCTCGTCGGGGCCGTGCCAGCCGAGGGTCAGCAGGCCGTCTGCGTCCACGGCGCCCCGCTCCAGGAAGTACCTCAGCGCGCCGGAGGCCAGCCGCCTCGTCTCCCCCGAGGAGAGCGGCGTACGGCCGGTGAGGGCGCCGAGCCACAGGGGGGCCGTGGTGGCGAAGCGGTAGGTCAGGGAGCGGCCCTGGTGCATGGGCGCGCCGTCTCCGCCGAACAGACGGGCGTAGTCCTCCAGATGCCGCGAGAGCCGACCCCCGTACAGCTCCAGCAGTCTGTCGTCCCGCGCCAGCCAGGCGTGCAGCACCGGGTACAGGTGCATCGCCCAGCCGTTGTAGTAGTCGAACTTCCGGCCGTCGCCGTCGGTGTACCAGCCGCCGCCGACGTACCACTCCTCGATGCGCTCCAGGCCCCGGTCGATCGCCTTGCGGGACTCCGCGGGCGCGTGTCCGATCTCCTGGAGGAAGCCGCCCACCGTCACCGGGAACAGCTCCCAGTTGCAGGGCCAGGCCTCGGCGGTCAGCGCGTCCCCGAGCCAGGCCGCCGCCCGCTGCCGCACCGGGTCGTCCAGCCGGTCCCACAGCAGGGGCCGCGTCAGCCGCAGCGCGAGCGCGATCGACGCCGCCTCGACCAGGGGCTGGCTGCGGTCCTCGATCCGGGGCCAGACGCCCGCGACCCCGGCCGCCAGTCCGTCGGCGTACCGCTCCAGCGCCGTCTCGTCCCGGCGGAAGGCCGCCAGGAGCAGCGTACGGGCGTAGCCCTCCAGGCCGTCGGAGAGACGGCCCGACCAGCTCTGGCGGTCGCCGGGGAAGTGGTAGAGGGCGCGGTCCTCGGTGGCGTACGGCTCGGCCGCCGCGAGCAGGGCGTCGGCGGCGGCCTCCCAGTGGGCGCGGCTGTAGCCGGTGTGCGGGCTGAGGGTGCGGTCGGCGGGGGGCAGGTGCATCGGTTCTCTCTCTTGCCGGCTCGGTTCAGACCTGGGGCGCCCCGGTTCCGGTCGGGACGCCCCAGGGGTTCATCCGGGACTCATCCCACCCGCACCCGGCCCTCCGGCACCAGATGCCGGGCGACGAGTTCCTCGCGGACCAGGCCCGCGTACACCGTGGCGCCGTGCACGGAGGTGTGGGTGTTGTCCCGCTTCTCGTTGTAGAGGTACAGCGCCTTGGAGGCCTCGACGCCCAGGGACTCCACCAGCGCCTTGGTCTTCGCCGTCAGGTCGATGAGGGGAACGTCCTGGGCGGCGGCGACCGAGCGGATCACCGCCGGGTGGTCCACGCCGAGGCCGTTCACCAGCAGGGCCGTGTTGTTGTCGAGCGTGCCGTCGGAGTTGAACCAGCGGCGCACGATCGGGGTGACGAGGACCGGCTCGCCGCCCTTGTCCCGCACGCCTGCCACCAGGGTTTCGAGGTTGGCGCGGTAGGTCGCCGCGTCGGTCGTCTTGTCGTTGTGGGCGAGCTGGATCAGGACCAGGTCGCCGGGGCGGATCCGCGGCTGGACGGTGGCCCACAGGCGGGAGTCGGCGAGATAGGTGACCGTGCTCTCGCCGGAGTCGGCGTGGTTGGCGACGGACAGGCCCTTGCGCAGGTACTGGGGCAGTTGCTGGCCCCAGCCGGAGTACGGGTCGCCGGGCTGGTCGCAGACCGTGGAGTCGCCGACGAGGAAGATCTGGCGGGCGTGCCGGGCCGGGGTGACCTTGATGTCGGCGAGGGCGGGGGCCGAGCCGCCGAGCCGCAGGTCCAGGCCGGGGGTTCCGTCGGGGCCGGTGGGCTCGCCCTCGGGGGTGCGGACGTTCACGGTGAAGCTGCGGGCGACACGCTCGCCGGCCGGGGCGGCCGTCTCGGGGAGCAGGGCGCGCCGGGTCTCGCCGGTGACGCTCGTGCTGGACGCGGCTTCGCCGCCGAGGAGGACCTGCACGTCGTACGTGCCGGGCGGGACGTCGAAGTGGCAGGCGGTGGCCGTGCAGTTCTGGATGCCGAGGGGGCGCTGACCGCCGTGCGACCCGTACGCCTGGGCCGGTACGGCGGACAGGCCGGTGCTCAGCGTCACCGCCGCCAGGACGGCGAGGTTGAAACGTCTCATTCGTCGGCTCCTCCGAGGATGACAAGGCCTGGCGCTGGACCGTACCGCTATTGGCAAGCGCTTTCTAGACCTCTGGTTGATTTCACAACATTGCCAACTCCCCTGCAGTGAAAGCCCTTTCGCGAAATCGATTCCACTGTCACCCTCACTCACACCCGCACCCCACATGTCTCGAAGGAGGCACCCCCATGTCCGGATCCGCGAACAGACCGGTCCGACGCCGCGCCTTCGTCCTCGGTACCGCGGCCGCGGTGGGCACGGCGGCCCTGAGCGGCACCGCCTCGGCAGCGGCCTTCGGCTGGAGCGACGACGGTTCGAACTACGTCGTCGACACCGGCGCCAACCTGGTCTTCAAGGTCAGCAAGACCAACGGCGACCTGACCTCGCTGGTCTACCGCGGCACGGAGTACCAGGGCTACGGCGGCATGAACTCGCACATCGAGTCCGGCCTCGGCACCTCCACCGTGTCGATCCGGCAGTCGGGTTCGACGATCCTGATCTCGGTCGTGTACGGCACCCTGCGGCACTACTACGCCGCCCGCAGCGGCGAGAACAACATCTACCTGTGGACCGACAAGGCCGACGCGTCCGTCTCGGCGACCCGCTACATCCTGCGCGTGAAGAAGGGCCTGTTCCTCAACGACGAGCCCGACTCCTACACCTACGCGCCCACCACCATCGAGGCCTCGGACGTCTTCGCCAAGTCCGACGGCCAGACGCGCTCGAAGCACTACTCCAGGCTCCGGGTGATGGACTACGACTACATCGGCTGGACGACCGGCAGCGTCGGCCTGTGGATGGTGCGCAGCAACCACGAGAAGGCCTCCGGCGGCCCCTTCTACCGCTCCCTCCTGCGCCACCAGAGCGCGGACGGCGGCGGCCTGTACGAGATCCTGTACTACGGCCAGAACCAGACCGAGGCCCAGCGCTTCGGCCTCCAGGGCCCGTACGTCATCGCCCTCACGGACGGCGGCGCGCCCTCCTCGGCGTTGTTCCCGGGCACGCTGACCACCTCGTGGGCGGACTCGCTCGGCATCGCCGGGTACGTCGGCGCGAGCGGGCGCGGGCGGGTGGCCGGGGTCGGGATCTCCGGGCGGAACACGGCGTACCCGTACACCGTCGGGCTCGCCAACTCGGCGGCGCAGTACTGGGGTTCGGCGCGCTCGTCGGACGGCTGGTTCTCGATCGGGGGTGTGCTGCCGGGGACGTACACCCTGACCGTCCACAAGGGCGAACTCGCCGTCCACACCACCTCGGTGACGGTCACGGCCGGTGGCACGACCACCCTCAACACGATCGCCGTCCCGTCCTCGAACGACCCGGGCAACGCCACCGCGATCTGGCGGATCGGCGACTGGAACGGCACGCCGAGCGGCTTCAAGAACGCCGACCTGATGACCTACGCGCACCCGTCCGACGTCCGGGCCGCCTCCTGGACCGGCAACGTCGTCATCGGCAACAACGAGACGGCGTCCTTCCCCTGCTACCTCTGGAAGGACGTCAACAGCGGCATCCTCGTGTACTTCCGGCTGACGGCGGCCCAGGCGGCGGCCGCGCACACCCTGCGGATCGGGGTGACGACGGCGTACGCCAACGGCCGCCCCCAGGTCACCGTCAACGACGCCTGGACCTCCGCCATCCCCTCCCCGCCCGCCCAGCCGAACACCCGGTCGCTGACCAACGGTTCGTACCGGGGCAACAACCACACGTTCACGTACAGCGTGCCGGCGTCCGCCTGGCGGACGGACACCAGCCAGTACAACGTGCTGAGGATCGACGTGGTGAGCGGTTCGGGGGCGACGGGCTATCTCAGCGCGGGCACGGCGATCGACGCGATCGACCTGCTGGCCTAGGTGTTCTCATGTCCCGCGGGTCCACTGCTGGTTGGTTCCTCCGTTGCAGGTGTAGGTGATGATCGCGGCGGAGTTGGCGGTGGACGCGCCGTTCACGTCCAGGCACTCGCCGGTGGCGCGGGACTTGATGTTCACGTAGGAGCCGGTGGTGGTGAGCGACCACTGCTGGCCGGTCGCGGAGGCGTTGCAGTTCTCCTGGGTGACCGTGTTCGCGTTCTCCTGGACGCACAGGGAGCTGTGCCGGGTCATCAGCTGGTAGTAGCCGCTGCCCACGGACTTGAACCAGTACTTCTGGTTGCTGCCGCCGTTGCAGTCGTACTGCTTGATCTGGGCGCCCGCCCACTGGGACTGGCTGGTGACGTCGGCGCACCTGCCGCTGTGGCGTGCGATCAGCGTGTTGTACGTGGCGCTCGTGCCGCTGACCGATCCGGTCGCCGTGTCGATGGTGACCTCCGGGGACCAGGACATGGACATCGAGGTCGAGGAGGGGAAGGTCAGCGGCAGCCAGACGTAGCGGGAGTCGTTGACGGTGCCGCCGAAGGAGTTGCCCCAGCGGTCGCCCAGGTAGATGTACGAGGTGGTCGAAGTGCCCTGCACGGGAAGGACGTACGCGGTCTGGGAACCGTAGGTCGTGGAGTCGCCGACGTTCTTCATGGCCGTCCAGGGGCCCGCGATGCTGGTGGCCGTGGCGTACTGCTGCTGGTTGGGGCTCCAGCCGGTGGCGCCGGACGTCAGCATGAAGTAGACGCCGCCCCGTTTGAACAGCGCCGGGGCCTCGCGGTGGCCGCCGTGCCAGGGGTCCGCGACCAGGGCGGCGATGCCCGTGTAGTCGCTGGTCAGGCGGTAGATGTGCAGGTCGTAGTTCTCGCGGGCGGCGGAGACCATGTAGCCGGTGCCGTCGCTGTCCACGAAGACCGTGATGTCGCGGGACATGTGCCGGCCGAGCGGGCGGAAGCTGCCCTGCCAGGTGTAGTCGCCGTCCACGGTGTCCGACACGGCGACGGCCGCGCGGGCCTCGCTGTAGTCGACGCCGTTCTCCTTGTGCATCCACATGACGAACTTGCCGGTGGAGGCGTTGTACATGACCTTGGGCCGCTCGATGTTGGCGGTGGCCAGTTCGGGGGAGCCGGCCTCGGTCAGGACGTGGTTCCTGAACTCCCAGTTCTTCAGGTCGGTGGAGCGGTAGGCGTCGACGTACCGGAAGGTGTTGTCGGCGTTGCGGTGCTCGCCGAACCAGTAGTAGTACGAGCCGACCTTGATGACACCGCCGCCGTGGGCGTGCACGGGGTTGCCCGAGGTGTCGGTGAACTGCGTGCCGTTGGTGATCGTCTGGGGTGCCGCCTGGGCGGGGCCGGCGGTGGCCAGGGCGCCGGCCAGGGCCAGACAGAGGGCGAGCAGCACCGCGTGCGCACGTCTCATCTCACGCACTCTCCTTCACCGTCTCGGCGGCCGTGTCCGCCACGGGTATGCCGAAGTCCGGGGTGCCGTCCGGCTTCCAGCCGAGCCGCTGGACGCGGGTGTGCCGGTTCGGGTCGTTCAGCGGGTCGCCGACGATCTCCTTGTACTGGCGGGCGTGATAGACGAGGACGTCGCTGCGGCCGTCCTCGGCGACGGTGAAGCAGTTGTGGCCGGGGCCGTACTGCTTGGTGGTGTCGTTGCTGGTGAACACCGGGGTCGGGGACTTGGACCAGTTGGCCGGGTCCATGAGGTCGGCGTCGGCGTCGACGGTCAGCATGCCGACGCAGTAGTGGTGGTCGGTGGCGGAGGCCGAGTAGGTGAGGAAGATCCGGCCGTTGCGCTTGAGGGCGTACGGGCCCTCATTGACCTTGAAGCCGATGCACTCCCAGTCGTACTCCGGGGTGGACAGCCGCACCTGAGGCCCCTTCAGCGTCCACGGGTTGGCCATCTCGGACAGGAACAGCCCGGTGTTGTTGTCCATGCCGGGTTCGTGCTGCGCCCAGCACAGGTAGCGGGTGCCGCGGTGGGTGAAGGTGGTGGCGTCCAGGGAGAAGGTCTCCCAGGCGGTCTTGATCTGACCCTTCTCCACCCAGGTGCCCTTGAAGGGGTCGGGGTGGGAGTTCTCCAGGACCCAGATGCGGATTCTCCACACGTCCTCGGCGGGCGCGGCGGCGAAGTAGATGTACCACTTGCCGCCGATGCGGTGCAGCTCCGGTGCCCAGATGTGCGCGCCCATGTCGCCGGTGGGGTGGGCCCGCCAGATGACCGACTCGGCGGCCGTGGACAGGCCGTTCAGGGTGCGGGAGCGGCGCAGGATGATGCGGTCGTACTCGGGGGCGGTGGCCGTGAAGTAGTAGTGGCCGTCGATGTGGCGGTGGATGTGCGGGTCGGCTCGCTGCTGGACCAGGGGGTTCACGTAGGGGGCTGCCTTGCGGGGTGCGGCGGGGGCTGCGGCGGCAGCGGCGTGGGCGACGCCGGGGATGGCCGAGGCGGCGGTCAGGGCGCCGGCGGCTGCGGCGCCCTTCAGCAGCAGTCTGCGGCTGGGGACTTCGGGCAGATCGTGATCGCGGCTCATGCGGGCTGCCTCTCGGGATGTTCAGAGGGGGGAAGTGTTCGAAATAACGGACATGATCTGTCATTCCGAACGCCGAAAAGGTAAGGGTGTGGAACCAGGAGGTCAACGGGTTCGACGTGACGGAGAGAGCGCTTACCAACGGGCCGCCGTTTTCTGTTATCGGCGCCCTCCCCATCCGTCTCCGATGACGTGCGCAGCCATACCCACAAGACAGCAGCGGCAGCCGGCGCCCTCGCGGCGGTCGCCGCCCTCACGGTCGCGGTGCCCCCGGCGGCGGCCGCCGGCCCCCGGGACGTCACCGCCGACGTCCTCGCGGACCGGGACGTGACGCTCAGCGGCGACACGGTCGTCACCATGCCGGCCGGGACGACGACGTACGACGGCGTCTTCCGCGGCGAGGGCACGCTCACCGTGCGCGGCACCGGGACCCTGGTCCTGATCCGGGACAGCGACTTCACGCTGCCCGAGTCCAGGCAGCGGCAGCGCGTGCGGATCCAGGGCGGCAACCACCCGTACGTCACCACGGCCGACCCGGACCCGCCCGCGGTCACGGTCGAGCGCGGGGCGACCCTGCAGTACGGCAACGGCGGGACGACCGGGCTGATCGGCCACTTCCCCTACAACACCCCGGCGTTCCGGCTCAACCAGGACAACATCCGGGTCGACGGCACCCTGCGGCTGTCGCTGAAGAGCGCCTACAACCTGGGCACGATCAGCGGCTCCGGGCTCATCACCCAGCCGCGCTTCCTCTGGGGGACCTGGGACCTGTCCGGCGCCCACTCCTTCTCCGGGGTGATCGACAACGGCACGCAGGTCAACGCCGGACGGCCGGAGTTCGCGACGTCGCTGCCGAACGTGCGCAAGATCCTCAACCAGGGCACCTTCACCGTGGACACGCCGCTCGGTCAGACCGTCACCATGGGCATGGACTTCTACCAGCGCGAGTACGGCAGCGACATCAACGTCCAGTCCCGGCCCGGCAGCAAGGTCGTCCTCACCGGCCAGTACAGCTGGTCGGACCGGGGCGGCGACACCGACCCCTCGCTCAGCGACCCCGCCCTGAACTGGACGCCCGCGCGGAAGAACGTCAACAAGCGCGGCACCAACATCAAGGGCGCGAACGTCCAGTGGGGCGACGGGACGACGAACAAGATCTTCATGCCGGGCACCGCCGAGACGGTCTACATCAACCTGCTGGCCGCCCGGTCCCGTTCGCTGCTCACCTTCGCCTACAACGGCCCGGTGACGCTGGGCGCGCCCATCGGCGGCGGCAGGTTCCACGACACGCTGGCCGCGCCCGGCGCCGGGGACGTCGTCATCAAGGGGACGAAGGGCAACGACGTCACCTTCGCCGCGGTCCAGTACTACAACGGCTCGACGACCGTCGAGAAGGGCGCCGTGCTGCGGCTCGGCAGCGGCAGGCCCGGCGGCGACGGCGGGCTCTACACCCGGGGCGACCTCTACAAGGTCGTCAACGACGGCTCGCTCGTGCTGAACAACACGCGCAGGGCCCTGTCGCTGTCCCGGATCAGCGGCGGCGGGTCGCTCACCCAGGCGGGCGCCGCGACGACGACCCTGACGGGCGGCGCGGTGACGTACACCGGCACGACCACGGTCAGGAAGGGCACGCTGGCGTTGCGCGGCGGCGCGACGCTGGCCCGCAGCAAGGGCATCAGGCTCACCTCGGCGAAGTCCCGGCTGGACGCGGGCACTTCGGGACTGCGCGTGGGCGCGGGCAGGACGCTGACCGGCCAGGGCACCGTCAAGGGCGCGGTGACGAACGACGGCGTGGTCGCCACCGGAGTGACCGTCGTCGGCGACTACACGCAGTCGGCGAAGGGCGAGCTCGTCCTGCGCGACGGGCCGTTGAAGGTGACGGGCGCGGTCCGCCTGGCCGGGGACCTGGACCTCGCTGCCGCCGCCACCGCGTCCGACCCCGCCCGGACGATCACCGTCCTCGACCACCGGGGGCGGGCCAGGAACACCGGCGCCTTCACCGGCCTGAAGGAGGGCGAGAAGCTCCAACTGGGCGACACCGCCTACCGGCTCAGCTACCGGGGCGGCGACGGCAACGACGTCGTCCTGACCGCCGTGGCCGCCACGAGCCCCTCCCCCGGCTCCCCCGGCCCCCGCGCGGCAGCCGACACGCTCGCCTCACCCGGCACCCGCACCGCGAGCGCCGCGGGCAGCGGCCTCGGCTGGTGGCCGTACGTCCTGGCCGCGGGCCTGCTGGTCGGGCTCGTGGTACCGGCGACGCGGCTCGGGCGCGGCGGGCGCGGACGGCGCCGGGGAGGACGGCACGCGGCACCGGGCCAGGGCGTGTCCTAGAGGGAGTCGAGGCCCAGCTCGTGGTTCCTGACCGCCTCGCGGACGGCGCTCACGAAACCGTTCCAGAAGTGGTCGGCGTAGGGGCTGTCGGCGCTCGGCACACCGGCCGTCGTCCTGCGCTTGGCCGCGCCGGAGAAGTCGCCGAACATCGCCCTGCGCAGCGCCGTGGACAGCTCCAGCTGGGCACCGGCGCCCGTGCGGGTGCGGTTGACGATGTTGGCCGGGTCGTCGCCGTTGAGGGGGTCGGTAGGGCCCGCGAGGACCACGGTCACGGCCCGGTCGGCGTCGGTCGTGGACGAGGTCAGACCGTACTTCGTGAAGGCCGCCAGCAGGTTGCGCCTCAGCCGCGCGTCCCGGCCGCCGATGATGATCTTCTTCGTGGCCGGGTCGTCGAAGCCGTGCAGGGCGACGGCGTACAGGTTGCCGGCGCAGACGGCGAGGGCCGGTCCTCGACGCGAACGGCGCCCAGGCTGCGGGCGTGTTCCGCATGGCGGTCCAGCGGCCACGACGTGCCCAGCTCGCCCGGCACGTCCTCCAGCGAGAGAGCCACGTCGCCGTCGGGGCGCTCGACACAGGCGAGCAGCCGGGGCGCGCGGATGCCGTACGGCTGCCAGACCCGCACGAGCCCGGACTCATGGGCCCGCGCCTCGCGGCGCCAGTAGTTCGAGTGCCGGGGATCGTTCGAGGCGGCCCACTGGGCGTGGGTCTCCTTGGTGCGGGTCAGCACCTTCAGAACGGCCGAGCGCTTACCGGCGCTCACGCGCCGGACGCCCGCGGTGACGCCGTTGAAGGGTTGTGCGTCAGGGGGTCCAGGGTGGCGCGACCGGTTCCCAGGACCGCACGGACCTCCGCTTCCGAGAGATCGGTGTCAGGCGCGAGGCCGGATCGGCCGGTGCGGCACCGGTATGTCTCACATGCTGGTCCCCCTTCCTGCCTCGACTACCGTCGTCACCATGACCAGCACCCTCACCCTCGCCGAAGCCCTCACCGCCGGGACTGTCGTGCTCGACGGCGGCATGTCCAACCAGCTGGAGTCCGCCGGGCACGACCTGAGCGACGAGCTGTGGTCGGCGCGGCTGCTCGCCGAGCGGCCCGAGGCGATCACCGAGGCGCATCTCGCCTACTTCGAGGCGGGCGCGGACGTGGCGATCACCTCCAGTTACCAGGCCACCTTCGAGGGGTTCGCGGGGCGCGGGATCGGGCGGGAGCGGGCCGCCGAACTCCTCGCCCTGAGCGTGGGGTTGGCGCGGGATGCGGTCGCGCGGGCGCGGGGCAAGGGCGTCACACGGCCGCTGTGGGTCGCCGCGTCGGTCGGCCCGTACGGGGCGATGCTCGCGGACGGCTCCGAGTACCGGGGACGGTACGGGCTGAGCGTCGACGAGCTGGAGCGCTTCCACCGGCCCCGCCTGGAGGTGCTGGCCGGGGCCCGGCCCGACGTGCTGGCGCTGGAGACGGTCCCCGACGCCGACGAGGCCGAGGCGCTGCTGCGGGCGGTGCGCGGACTCGGCGTGCCGGCCTGGCTGTCGTACTCCGTCGCCGGTGACCGCACCCGTGCCGGGCAGCCCCTGGAGGAGGCCTTCGCCCTGGCCGCCGACGCCGACGAGGTCATCGCGGTCGGGGTGAACTGCTGCGCGCCGCAGGACGTCGACGCCGCCGTCGAGACCGCCGCCCGGGTCACGGGCAAGCCCGTCGTCGTCTATCCCAACAGCGGCGAGGCCTGGGACGCCGAGGCCCGCGCCTGGGACGGCCGCTCCACCTTCGCCGCCGAGCAGGTGCGCGGATGGCGGGCGTCGGGGGCCCGGCTCATCGGGGGGTGCTGCCGGGTGGGGCCGGAGGCGATCGGCTCCATCGCGCGCACGCTGGCCGGGGCCGGGTGACTCCGGTGCCGGTCCCGCCGCACGGCACGGCAGGCCGGTGACCGCGGCCTGCGCCAAGTACTCGTCCCGTCCCTTCACCCGCTGCTAGCCTCCCCCTTGGGAACCGGTTGCCATGGCGTTGCCGCAGGTTCCCCAGGGGGTGGGCGAGGACGCCCGGAGAGGGACGAAGCAGGGATGACCAGGAAGAGCGAGGACGCGGGCCGCAGCACCATCCGCGATGTGGCGGCCCGTGCGGGGGTGTCCGCGTCCACCGTGTCGCGAGTGCTCGGCGGGGTGTATCCGGTGAGCGCGTCGACCCGTACGCGCGTGCTGCGGGCGGTCCGCGACCTGGACTACGTCGCCGACGCGCGCGCCAAGGCGGTCGCGGGGGTCGGCACGCCCACGCTGGCGTTCGTCCTGGAGGACATCACCGGGCCGTCGTTCGCGCACATGGCGCACGGCGTGGAGCGCGAGGCCCGGCGGCTCGGTCATCTGTGCCTGGTGTGCACGACCGAGGGCGACGTCCAGCACGAGGTCGACTTCGTCGAGATGATGCGCGCCCAGCGGGCCGCCGCCGTGATCCTGGTCGGCGGCTCCGCCGACACCCTCGAGTACCGCGAGCGCACCCGCCGTATGGCCGACTCGCTGGCGTCGGCGGGCTCCCGGCTGGTGCTGTGCGGCCGGCCGCCGCTCGGCCCCGGGGCGCCGGTGACGGTCATCGAGTACGACAACGAAGGCGGCGCCTACGCCCTCGTGGCCCATGTCCTCGCCCAGGGCCACCGGCGGGTGCTGTTCCTCGGCGGCAAGCCGGACCACACCACGGCGCAGGGCCGCGAGCGCGGCTACCTCGCCGCCCACCGTGCCCGCGGCGTGGAGCCCGACCCGGCGCTCGTGCTGCACGGCGACTTCACCCGCGACTCCGGGCACCGGCTGATCCGCGATGCCCTCAAGCAGCGACTGGAGTTCACGGCCGTGGTCGCCGCCACCGACATGGTCGCGGCGGGTGCGCTCACCGCCCTGCACGAGGCCGGCCTGGACGTGCCCGGCGATGTCTCGCTGGCCGGATACGACGACATCCCCTTCGCCCGCGACCTGCACCCGGCTCTGACGACGGTGCACGTCCCCTACGAGGAGCTCGGCCGCCTCGCCGTACGCACCGCGCTCGGCCGCACCCCGGAGAACCCGGACGAGCATCTGCTGCTGGGCACGCATGTGGTCGTGCGCAACTCGGTCGGGCCGGCGAAGAGCTGAGGGGCCGCCGCAGAGCTGCCGCGGGGCCGCCCACCCGGCGCGTGAACGGCGCGGCCGGTCGCGGAGCTCGTGGCACCGCGACCGGCCGCCGGACCGGACCGCCTGGGTCCGATCGCCTCAGGGGGCGTCGCCGTCAGGGCTGGACGGGCTTGCCGCGTCCCCAGGCCCAGGCGAGCCGGTCGGCGCCGGACTGGTTGATGGTGGCCAGCCACGGCCGGGCGGGGTCGCCGGTCAGGGTCTGCAACGAGTAGGTGTCGTCGGTGCGCAGGCCGGGCCAGTAGACGGAGCCCATCTTCAGCTCGCGGAAGGTGTCGGTGACGGCCTGGATGAAGTTGATGTAGTTGTTGGACGGCGCCGGGTGGTTGTAGTCGAGGCCGGTCGTCATCGGGGCGCCGAACTCGTCGGCGACGGTGCGGCTCGCGCAGTCGCCGATGCGCTCCTTGAGGTCGGCCACCCACTGGTCGTAGGTGGCGTACTCCTTCCAGAACCCGTAGTGGTGCAGCGACAGGTAGGTGCCCTTCAGGCGCGGGTCGGCGCAGACGGAGGTGACGTGGTCGTTGTAGCCGGCGCCGCTGACGAAGACCCGGTTACGGGGGACGGACGGGTAGGTGTCCAGCCACTTCGCGGCCATGTCGGCCCACTCGGTGTCGGTGTAGCCGTGCGGCTCGTTCATCGGCTCGAAGTAGACCCGGGAGTTGCCCTGGTAGGCCTTGACCACGGTGTCCCACATGGGCCAGTAGGTGGCGGTGTCGTCGATGAAGCCGTCCCGGCGCTCACCGGTGCCCTCCCAGTAGGAGACGATGACCTTGAAGCCCTTGGCCGTCGCCGCGTCGATCACGCCCCGGTACGACTTCCAGTAGGAGCCGTTCACGGTGTACGGGTTGATGGGCAGCCGGACGGTGTTGGCGCCGAGGTTGGCGCGGAAGGCCGAGATGATCCGGCTCGACTTGGCGTAGGTCTGGGCGTAGGTGTCGGAGGTCGACAGGCCGGACAGCCGCAGGGTGTCGTCGGCGAAGTTGTCCCGGGGGTCGGCCCAGTTCACGCCCTTGAACTGGGTGGTGTCGCCGCTCGGCGCGGCGGAGGCGGGACTGCCTGCGAGGGTGGTGCCGCCGATCGCGGCGATCGCGACCGCCGCCAGGGCGGTACGCAGCCGGGGGGTGAAGCGGTTTCGTGCGGGGGTCCTGCGCATCAGCTGGCCTTTCGGAGATGACGGCACCCGGCGTGATGTTTACGTGAACATGGTGGACACGAGGCCGCGCACGCGCCTTGTGCCGGGCGGGCTCGCCGGGGGATGTTTACGTAAACTTCAGGGCGTCGGAATCGTGGCATCCGCCCCCACGACCGTCAAGGCTTCCCCCGCGTACCATCCGTGACGGGACACGGGCGGTACACGGCGGTGCACGGCGGCTCGAAGGCGGGCCCCGCACGGAACGTGCGCCGGGACGAGAGGGCGGGGCGGGTGGTGGAGCGGTGGACCTGAGCGACCACGAGCAGTCGGTCTCCATGCCCGCGGGCGGGGCCCGGCGGGGCGGCTCGGGCGTACCGGGCGAGCGGCGCAAGCAGCGGGTCTCGATGGCCGATGTCGCCCGGCTCGCGGGCGTGTCGTCCCAGACGGTCTCGCGGGTCGCCAACGGCCATCCCGGCGTGATCGAGGCGACCCGGGAGCAGGTGCTCGCCGCGATGCGGGAGCTGGGCTACCGGCCCAACAGTGCCGCGCGCGCCCTGCGCTACGGCCAGTTCAACACCATCGGCGTGATCCTGTTCAGCCTGTCGTCGACGGGCAACAGCCGCACCGTGGAGGCCATCGCCACGCACGCCGCGGCGCAGGGGTACGCGATCACCCTGATCCCGATCGACGTCCCGACCCAGGACAACGTCCTCGGGGCCTTCACGCGGATGGGAGAGCTGGCCGTCGACGCCGTGATCGTGATCATGGAGATCCATCTGCTCGACGCCGGGACGGTCCAGCTGCCCCCCGGTGTGCATGTCGTGGTCGTGGACTCCGACGCCGGGGACCGCTACAGCGTGGTCGACACCGACCAGGCCGACGGGGCGCGCAAGGCCGTGCGGCATCTGCTCGACCTGGGCCATCGCACCGTATGGCATGTGACGGGCCCCGGGACGTCGTACGCCGGCCAGCGCCGGACCCAGGCGTGGCGGGCCGTCCTGGAGGAGGCGGGGCGCCCGGTGCCGCCGCCGCTGCGGGGTGACTGGTCGGCCGAGTCCGGCTATGCGGCCGGTCTCTCGCTCGCCGGGGAGCCCGACTGCACGGCCGTGTTCGTCGCCAACGACCAGATGGCCCTCGGCCTGCTGCGCGCCCTGCACGAACGTGGTCGCTCGGTCCCCGGGGACATCAGTGTCGTCGGCTTCGACGACCTCCCGGAGGCCGCCTTCTTCGTCCCGCCTCTGACCACCGTCCACCAGGACTTCGCCGAGGTGGGCCGCCGCTGCGTCCAGAACGTCCTGCGGCAGGTCCGCACCCGGGGCGGCGCCCGGCCCGGGACGGATCTCGTCCCCACCCGCCTGGTGGTCAGAGGCAGCACCGCGGCGCCGCGGAGCTGACGGCAGCGGGCCTCCCGGTCCTCGCGGGGTGTCCGGATCTTGTCCGGAGCCCGCCCGTTTTGCGGCCGGTGCCCGCATCACCGGCGGATTCTGGGCCGCCCGCCGCGCAACCAACGCCGAGGTCAGCATCCCGCAGGGCCCGGCGAAGCTGGAGGAGGCCGGGAACCTCGCCAACCTGCGGGCCGCCGCGGCCGGTTCGGGGCCCTTCGCCGGGGACTTCCCCTTCCAGGACTCCGATGTGCACAAGTGGCTGGAGGCGGCGTCCTGGCAGCTCGCCGACCGCCCACCGCCCCGGACGGTACCGCCCCCGCCACGACGGACCCGGGCTGGCTACGGCTGCGCCGCCGCTGGGCCCCCGGCGACACCCTCACCGTCGCCCTCGACCTGGCCGCCCGGCTGACCCGCCCCGACCCGCGGGTGGACGCCGTACGAGGCTGCGTGGCGATCGAGCGCGGGCCGCTGGTGCACTGCCTGGAGGGCGTGGACCACCCGGCGTCCCCTTCGGCGAGCTCACCCTTCCCGACGGCGCCCGTCTGACCGTCCGGCGCGAACCGGACCTGCTGGGCGGGGTGACCGTCGTCAGTGCCGACGGACTGCGCCGGGGAGACGCAGCCGCCGCACGGCTGACCGCGGTTCCGTACCACGCGTGGGCGAACCGTCGGCAAGGACCGATGCGGGTGTGGATTCCGCAACTCTGACGGCCGCGGCCCACAGGGCCAGCTCGGCGTCCCGCGGGCCGTACGCCGTGTGGGTCGCGCCGTCGCCGAAGACCCGCACCGGATGCGTGTCGTCCCACGCCTGCCACCCCGGGTCGCCCTCCACCGCGAACCGCAACCAGGCCCGGTGCATCTCGTCCGCCAGCTCCTGCGGGGCGCCCTCGCCGGCCAGCTTGCGGGACTCCGGCACCTCCCCGGTGTCGAAGACGAAGCCGAGCTCCAGGGCGTGGCAGGCGCCGAGGTAGGGCAGGTTGGAGGGCCAGGCGAACTCGTACACGTACGACGCCCCGGGCCGGGCGTCGGCCAGGCGGTGCAGGGGGACGCGCAGCAGGTGGTCGGTGACCATCTGGCCGACGAGCTCGGCGGTGCCCGCCTCCGGGTGCAGGGCGCGGTAGCCGCGGGGCACGTCGGCGCCGACGTGGCAGCGGGCCATGGCGCCGGCCAGGGCGACCGCGCCGAGCCGGTCGACGCGCTCCAGGAGGCCGCCGGGGACCAGCCACAGCCGGTACTCGTCGCGGGTCCAGCCCATCATCAGGTCGACGCCGGACGAGGCGTCGCCCTCGGTCAGGGCCTCCAGGGGGTCGCGGGGGACGATGTCGCCGTCGACGACGATCCCGAAGGCGGGCCCGCCCACCACGGGGCTGCTGAGCCGGCCCACGTCGGCCTGGGTGCGCAGCAGCAGCTCACGGTCGACATCGGCGAAGGCGGCGGCGGTGGCGGGGATCCTCAGCCGGGTGGCCATCCGGCGCACCATGCGCCGCACCTTGTCCCACTCGGCGGCCTCGGGCGGCCCGCTCTGCAGGATGGCCCGCCGGACCAGGCCCCGCGCCTGCGGGGCGGCGAGCAGCGCGCCGACGCTGATCGCGCCGGCGGACTGGCCGAACAGGGTGATGCGGCCGGGGTCGCCGCCGAAGGCCGCGATGGACTCGTGGACCCACTCAAGGGCGGCCAGCTGGTCGCGCAGGCCCGCGTTGGCGGGGGCGTCCGGGAAGAGGCCGTAGCCCTCGACGCCGAGCCGGTAGTTGACGGAGACGAGGACGACCCCGTCGCGGGCGAAGGGGCGGCCGTCGTACACGGGCACGCCCGAGGAGCCGCGGGTCAGGGCGCCGCCGTGCAGGAACACCATGACCGGGAGCCGGGCGCCGGGGCCGGGCTCGGGGGTCCAGACGTTGAGGTTGAGACAGTCGTCGCCGGGCACGACGGGGTCGGACAGGTACTGCGCGAAGGCCTCGGAGTACGGCGGTTTGGGCGCGGTCGGCCCGAAGGCCACGGCGTCGCGCACGCCGTCCCAGGGTTCCGGCGGCACGGGCGGCCGGAACCGGTGGGGGCCGAAGGGGGGCGCCGCGTAGGGGATGCCCCGGAACACCGCGACGCCGTGCTCGTACCGGCCCCGTACGGACCCGTACGGGGTGCTCACCACGGGGTCTGCCTGGACTGCCGTCATACGTCCACCAGCCTCCTCACCGCGCTCGTGCACCGTGAAGATCAGAGCACCTCATTGTGGCCCGATATTCCGGTGCACGAGCGGGTGTGGCGGCCATTCGGCTGACCGGCGGCTACTTGGCGTACATCAGCGTGCCGAAGCCCAGCTGGTCGAAGCCGCCGCTGGTGGAGCCGTAGTCACCGCCGCCGCCCTCGGGGGCGACCGAGAAGCAGATCTGGGAGATGTACCTGTCGTCGAGGTACAGGCGCCGGTTGTAGTGGTAGTGGAGCATGGCCCAGACGGGGCGGATCTGGCCGCGGGAGGCGGAGGAGATCACCGTCTGTGACTGCTGGGCGCAGTTCTGGCCGCTGCCCCAGGTGTAGGTGGTGAAGGGCACGTTCATGCCCAGGTTGTACTTGGCGGCGTACTGGGCGGCCTTCATGAAGCGGCGGCCGTCGTAGGAGTACAGGTCCTCGCCCTGATTCCAGGCCATCTCGCACAGGGCGCCCATCTGGCCCATGCCCATGATGGTGTGGGCCTGGTCGCGGCCTGACTCCTGCCACTGGCCGAGGTCGTAGCCCTCGACGTTCGAGTACAGGAACGGCACCGCGCGCCGGATGGCGCCGTTGCCGCCGCCGTTCTTGAAGTAGTTGACGGCCTGGTCGTACTTGGCACCGTCGTCGCACAGGATCCCGATGGCCATGATCGAGGCCATGTTGCACAGGTCCCAGTTCGCCCAGTAGTTGGTGATGCAGGCGTCGTTGTGCTCGCGCAGGAACCGGTCGTTGAGCGGGTAGAAGACGTTGAGCATCATCGTCTTGAACCGGTTGAGGTCGAACCCGGCGTACCCGCGCATGAGTTCGGCGGCGTTCGCGAACTGCCAGCCGTAGAGGCCGGCGGCCAGGTACCGGTCGGCGTTGCCCGTGATCTCGGTGAGCGTGGACGACCAGGCGTTGAGGATGCGCACGGCACAGTCGGCGTTCGCGGCGGTGCCGCCCACGTGCCAGCGCAGGGCGTTCTGGTAGGCGGCGTGGATGTCGTTGTAGAGCTGGGGGTAGTTCTGGCCGTCGCCGCCGCGGATGATCGTGGCCGTGGGGCGGGGCGTCCAGGTGGACTGGGAGTGGGAGTTGGCGGTCAGCCGCCTCCAGCCGGACAGCCAGGGGTCGTCGCCCGCGGCGACCCTGACCTTGGCCCGGTTGATGTCACCCCAGTTGTGCAGCATGCCGGGGTGGGTGAAGGTCGCGGGGGCCGCGCCGGCCGTGCTGCCCGTCAGCACGGCCGCGGACCCGCCGGCGGCGAGGGCGGCGGTGAGACCGCCGGCGGTCTTCAGCAGAC
Source organism: Streptomyces curacoi (assembly GCF_001513975.1). Classification (GTDB taxonomy): domain Bacteria; phylum Actinomycetota; class Actinomycetes; order Streptomycetales; family Streptomycetaceae; genus Streptomyces; species Streptomyces curacoi. The sequence goes on along the minus strand of NZ_KQ947987.1, from coordinate 551,511 downwards.
CGCGGCGGCTCAACTCCGGTGTGTGGAGGTGCTTGTGGGGGGAAGTGCGGCTCATTGGTGCATCTCCATTCCGTGGAGGATCTACATGGGAGTGATGCTCACCTCGTCGAACTCGGTGGTGCAGCGGGCCAGTTGGTTGCGTGAGCAGACCACGAGGCCCACGTAGTAGGGGGCGTCACCGAAGCCGGGGATCGAGCCCTCGGCGAGGGGGGTCCAAGTGGCGCCGTCATCGGTGGACAGGGCTGCGGTGAAGGCGGTCCCGGCGCGCTTCAGCCGCAGCAGGGAGGGAAGGGCGGCCGTCCCGTTCCCGGTGAACGTCGACCGTCCGGCGACGGTCGTGCGCAGCATGAGCTGCGCGCTGGTACCCCCGGTGACGATCACCCCGGCGGCCTGGTCGAACGGCGACAGCGACTTGGCCATCAGCAGGCCCACCCGGTCGGCACTCGCGCCCGTGCGGGAGACGAGCCGGGCGGTGATCTCACAGTCTCCGGTGACGGGCCTGCGTACGAACTGCCCGGTCATTCCCTGGTTGTTGACGGTCAGGTCGACGCCCGCGCCGCGCACGGTGAAGGTTCCGTCGGCGTAGGAGGTGCTGCCCTGGGTGCGGATAGCGACCACGCCCAGCGTCCCGAAGGCACGGTCGTCGAGCACCGGGTCGCCGAGGTCGCCGTAGGTCCAGGGGGCGGGCGGGGGTGTGCCGACGGTGAGGGTGAGCGTGCCGGTGCCGTCGCCGGAGGCGTTGCCCGCGCTGGTGGTGACCGTGAACTCGCCGGTCTCGGTGGGGGTTCCGGATATCAGGCCGGTGCGCCTGTCCAGTCGGAGACCCTCGGGCAGTCCGTCGGCGGCGAACCGTACGGGCTCGTGCGAGCCGCGCAGCAGATGACGGAACGGGACGCCCTTGTTGGCGAACGCGGCGCCGTCCGAGGTGAGCTGGGGTACGCCCGGCGTCGGCATCTGCGCGGAGGCCGGCGCGGAGAGCGGTCCGCGGCCGCCGCAGTTCGTCTTCGCGACGGCGTAGTGGTACGTCGTCCCGGGGGTGCCGGTGGCGTCCGCGTACCGGAGGCGGGCGCCGAAGCCGACCGGGCCGACGCCGGTCGCGATCGTCTCGTACGGCCCGTCGGCGCTCGTGGCGCGCAGCACCTTGTAGCGGGCGGAGAGGTCCGGGTCGGTCCAGGCCAGCGCCACGGCATCGGCGCCGGCGGTCGCGGTCAGGCCGGTGGCGGTGCGGGCCGGGCGCGGCGCGGACCAGACCTCGCCCGCCGTCGCGGAGACGACGCTGACGTTGTCGAAGGCGCCGGTGCCGGTCTCGGCGTAGTCCGCGTCGACGCCGAGGCAGGAGGTGAGGACCAGGCCCGCGTACGCGGTGCGGCCCAACTCGACCTCGTCGGCGCCGACTTCGGTCCAGCGGATGCCGTCCGGGGAGATGGCGCCGGTGCAGCGGCGGCCCCTGCGCGTCACCCGGACCCAGTAGGGCGCCCGCAGCCGGTAGCCGTCGCCGGCGCCCTCCACGTACGGCGCCTGGAGCGGGGTCGCCGACTCGGGCAGCTTGCCGAGGTCGGAGATCGGGAAGGAGGCGTTGACGGTGATCGCCTGCTGCTGCGAGGGCGGCACGGGGGTGCTGCCGGTGGCGGAGATGTCGGCTCCGGCCTCGGGGCGTACGGTCCACACGCCGCTCCAGGTGTGCAGCGGCAGGCCCTGGATCAGCATCGAGGCGTGCGCGGCGTCCGCGTCGAGCGAGTCGCGCAGGGTGACGCCGATCTTGGAGTACTGCGAGCTGAGCGGGAACACGATCCGCGCGGTGATCGTGCCGTCGCCGGGCAGCGGGAGGTGGACCGAGCGGTAGGTGTCGGCGGTGCCGGAGGCTGCCAGCACGAACCGTTCGCCGTCGAAGGCGGCGGAGCCGGGGATCCTCACCTCGCCGAGGTCGCGGGTGGACCAGGGTTCGGGGAGGGCGGCGGAGGCGGCGACGAGGCTCGAATGGGCGCTGGTGCCCTGGGAGTTGGTGGCGGTGACCGTGTAGTAGTGCGTCCGTCCCCCGCGTACCTCGGTGTCCTTGAACTCCGGCTTGTCGGTGACGCCGGTCTCCTCGTACGGCCCCTCCGGCCTGGTGGCCCGGCGGACGGTGTACGACGTCGCCCACGCGGACGGCAGCCACGCCACGGTGACCGACGTGCCGTCGCCCACCGCGGTGACTCCTGTCGGAGCCGTCGGCGCGGTCGGCTCCGGGGCCTTGGTCCCAGCGAAGGTGAAGGTGCCGAAGCTGGGCAGGTCGTCGTTGCTGCCCTCGACGACGCGGCTGCCGCCGGTGCCGCGGAAGACGGCCGCCTTGGTGTACGGGGTGTCGAGGCCGCGGACGCCGGCGTAGTGGGCGTAGTACATCTCGTAGGCCGGGGGCAGATTGCCGCGGACCTTGTCGGAGACGGTCGTCTTGATGTACTTGCCGGTGCGGTCGAGGTCGGGGACGAAGGGGACGTCGCCGCCGAGGTTGTACTTGGCGACGTACTCGGCGTTGGCGAGGATCCGGTTGTCGTCGAAGGCCCACAGATCGACGCCCTGGTTCCAGGCGACCTGGGCGGCGTCGCCCATCAGGCCGACGGCGAGCTGCTCGTGGCCCTGGTCGCGGCCGGACTCCTGGCCCTGACCCGCGTCGGTGACGACGCGGCCCCGGACGCTGCCGTTGCCGGCACCCGCCGCGGCGAACCGCAGGGCGTCCTCGAAGAGCGTGGGCTCCTCGCAGAACACGGCGATGGCCAGGATGGACTGGATGGCGGTCAGGTCCCAGTTGCCGTTGGCGTAGAGCATGTAGCCGGAGATCGCCGGATACCACACGTCGAGGAAGGACCGCTCGCAGCGGGCGATGTCCTGCGCCGCCCAGCCGTCGTAGTCGCTGTGCCGGAGGAGTTCGGCCGCGTTGACGAACTTGAAGGCCTGCAGGCCGGCACCGAGCGGACCGTCGGCGCCCGTGACCATGGTCAGGGACGCCGACCACGCGTTGAGGATGTCCCGGGCCTTGTCGGCGTGCGCGCGGTTGCCGGTGACGCACCACATCAGGGCGTTCTGGTAGGCGGCGGCCGAGTCGGCGACGGCCTGGTTCTGGAAGTTGGTGGGGCCGCGGCCCCAGGAGGTGATCTGGCCGGTGTTCTGGACGGCGTACGTGGACTTCGAGCGGGCATGGGCCGCGAACGCCAGGTAGCCGTCATGGATCGGCGACTCCTGGGCGGCGACCGCCGCCTTCATACGGGCGAGGTCGGCGGCGCTGTGCAGCAGCCCAGGGTGGGTGAAGGCCCGCAGCCGGGTCTTGTCGTCCTGGGCCCACGCCGCCGTCGCGGAGGCGGACAGCAGGCCGCCGCCGGCCGCGGCCACCAGGGTGGCGGCACCGAGGAAGGACCGTCTGCTGAGTGGAAGCACGGGTGACTCCAAGGTTCTGAAGGGGCGCGTCACGCGTGCTGGACGGTGAGCGTGAGGGACTGGGTGGCGGTGCCCACGCTGTTCGTGGCCGAGACGGTGACCGTGAAGCTGCCGACGTTGTCCTCGGCGGTGCCGGAGATCAGACCGGTGGCGGTGTCGACGGCCAGGCCCTTGGGGAGCCCTTCGGCGGCGAACGACGTCGGCAGCTCGGACGCGGTGATCAGGTGGTTGAAGACCTGGTTCTTGGTGGCCGTGGCCCGCTCCGGGCTGGTGACCTCGGGCGCGCTGCTGGACGTGGCCTCGGCGGCGTTGAGGAACCGGGTGTTCAGCACATGCTCGTTGGCGTAGCCCGGCATCATGTCGGTGAACTTGTACCAGCCGGGCTTCTTCATCCCGTTGCCGATGAACCTGCCGTTGATGACCAGGTTCTGGAAGGTGACGTTCTTGATGGCGTGGTCCGCGTCGTAGCCGACGAAGGTGGAGGGGTTGGCGCGCGTCCCGGTGTAGGTCAGGTTCCGTATGTACACGCCGTCGACGCCCCGGCCGACGGAGGTGTTGTACGTCTTGTTGTACATGACCCGCATGTTGAGCAGCTGACCCCGGCGGAAGTCCTCCACCCGGATGTCCTGGACGCGGACGTTGTGGACCAGGTTGCTGTCGCCGGGGTTGAGCGCGATGCAGCCCTGGTAGTCCATCTGCGGTTCGCGGTGGTCGAGGATGTCGATGTTGCTGAAGACGAGGTTCTCGATGGTCTCCGGCTTGTCGGTGTTGCCGTGCGTGCCGACGTTGACCGGGTGCGCGACGTCCGCCCAGAGGGTGGAGTCGCGGACGACGATGTTGCGGCAGTCGCCGTAGTAGTCCCAGCGGTGGGCGTAGATCGCGATGCAGTCGTCGGAGTTGCGCATCCACACGCCCTCGATGAGGACGTCCTCGCTGCAGAAGATGTCGATGCCGTCGCCCCACTGGCCGTGGCTGTAGGAGTGCAGGTTGCGGATGCTGACCTGCTTGGACTGGCCGACGGTGCAGGCGTAGCCGCTGCTCGGGTTGAGCACCGTGATGCCGTCGATCTCGATGTTCCTGGAGTACTGCAGCAGGACACCGCTCGGCGAGTTGTACAGCACACCGCGGCCGGTCAGCCGGGCGTTCTCGACGTTCACGAACTCCACCCGGGACGTCAGCACCGCGCCGCCGGCCAGGTAGACCGTCTTGCCGCTGGGCACCTTCACCACGTTGTCGGTGGTCCTGTGCAGGCCGGGGCCGAAGTAGATGACGTCCGGGTCGTCGGGGTCGGGGGCGTTCTCCTCGATCGGGTTGGCGTGCAGCTGGAGGTTGTTGAAGAGCTCGCCGTCGATCTCGATGGAGAGGTTGCGCGGCTCGGTGAGGGTGAAGCTCACCGTGGCGCCGTCCACCGTGAACTGGGTGCCGTACGACAGCGGGCGGATCCGTGCGGAGCCTATGGTGCCCTTGGCCGAGGTGACGGCGACCTCGACGGTGCCCTTGAAGTCGAAGGTGGCGACGGAGGAGTTGAAGACCGGGCCGCTGCCCGTGTTCGCGTCGATCTGCTTCGCCCGGGCGCGGTAGACCGGCACCGTCCGCCATTCACCGCCGGGAGGACGGGCCTTGACGGAGAAGCCGGCGTTGGTCGGGACCCCGCTCGGGATGGGGTACACCACCAGCTTGTCGGCCGAAGCGGGCCTGTCGTCGGCTCTCGCGGTGCCGGCCGTGGCGCCTGTCAGGGAATACGCGGCGACGGTGGCACCCGCGGCCTGGAGGAGAGTACGCCGGGACGGTCCGGTGCTCTCGGTGTCGTTCACGGTGCGGTCCCTTCGCGAAGGGGGAGATGAGAGATACGGAAGGTCACTTGAGTCCGGAGGTGGACATCCCGGCGACGAAGCCGCGCTGGGCGACGAGGAAGATCAGCAGGATCGGGACGACGTACATCACGGAGGCCGCGGCCTGGAGTTCCGGGACGGGCGTGCCGCCTTCGTTGACGTAGGTGGTCATCACCGCGACGGCGAGCGTGGTGCGGTCGGTGGACAGCAGCAGCTGCGGGGCGATGTAGTCGCCCCAGGTCCAGGTGAAGGCGATGATGAAGCTCGCGGACAGCACGGGCCAGGACTGCGGCAGGAAGATCCGCCAGAAGATCTGGGCGTAGCCGGCGCCGTCGACGATGGCCGCCTCCTCCAGTTCGCGGGGCAGGCCGGCGAAGAACTGCCGGAAGAGGAAGACCAGATACGGCGCCGCCGACAGGCCCCACAGCACCCACGGCCAGTAGGTGTCGACCATGCCGAGCTTGGCGAAGATCAGATAGGTCGGCAGCAGGGTCACCATCTGGGGCAGCATCATCGAGGCGAGCAGGATGCCGAACAGGGTCTTCTTGCCGGGCGCGTCCAGGCGGGCGAACCCGTAGCCGACCCAGGCCGAGCTGACGGTGACGAGCGTGGCGTAGAGCAGGGCGATGATCAGGGAGTTGCGGGCGTAGCCGAGGAAGTCGATCTGGGTGAAGGCATCGGCGAAGTTGTGCCACTGGAAGACCTCGGGCAGCCAGTGCACGGGTGAGGCGGCCAGTTCGCCCTGGGTCTTCAGGCCGGAGAGGACCAGCCAGCCGAACGGGCCGAGGAACAGGCCGGTGACGGAGACGAGGACCGTGTAGAGGACGAGGCGCTTGACACGTATCCGCACGCGTACGTCGGCCGAGGGGGACCGTCGAGGCAGACCGGTGGCGGTCGGGGCCGGGGTGGCGGTGGTGGCGGTCGTGGCGGTCACTTCTTCGCCTCCGGGTCGACGTTGTAGAACACCACGCCGGACGTGAACTTGAAGATGAGTCCGGTCGCGATGAGGATCAGGACGAAGAGCACCCACAGCAGCGCGGAGGCGTAGCCGTAGCGGCCGAGCGCGAAGTACTGCGCGAAGACGTGCATCATGTACAGGTAGTTGGACTGCGGGACCGTGGTGATGCCGCTCGTGTCACCGAGCGGGGCCAGCAGCAGCGGCATGATCGTCTGCACCGAGGCGATCATTCCGGTCACCGTCTGGAAGAGCAGAACGGGTGACAGCAGCGGCACGGTGATACTGCGGAAGGTGCGCCAGGCGCTCGCCCCGTCGATGCGGGCGGCCTCGTGGAGTTCCCGGGGCACGTCCTGGAGGCCGGCCAGCGAGATGATCATGACGTTTCCGGCCGCCCAGAGCACCGTCATCAGCAGCACATAGCGGGCGTAGGGGTCGGCGAGCCAGCCGATGGCGTCGAAGCCGAAGAAGGTGATGACGCCGTTTGTGGCGCCGGAGTTCGGGTCGAAGAGCAGCTTGAAGGCGAGGCCCGCGCCCACCGGCGGCACCACGGCGGGCAGGTAGAGCAGGGTGCGGAACAGGCCGCGCGCCTTGAGGGGCCGGTTGACCAGGACGGCGAGGGCGAGTCCCGCGGCGATCGACAGCGGCACCGAGGTCACCGCGAACAGGCCCGCGCGGCCCAGGGCGTCCCAGGTGACCGGATCGTTCAGCAGCTCGCGGTAGTTGCCGAGTCCGACGTACTTCCAGTGGGGCGAGATGCCGTCGAACGTGGTGAAGCTCAGCCACAGCGCGTACACCATCGGCGTGATGGTCAGCAGCAGGAACCCGATGATCCAGGGCGAGGTGAACATGTAGAACGCCCGGTGCCTGCGCGTGGTCATGGAGATCCGCGGCCCGCCGGCGGCCGGGGCGCGGCCGGTGTCCGCGGCGGCGCCCGGCCGGTCCGCGACGGAGGAGATCTGGTCGACCGTCATCCCACTTGCTCCTTACCGCGCTTCAGCTGCTCGTTGATGGCCGAGTTGAGGCGGCCGGCGAGGGCGTCGACGGAGATCTGGCCGTTCATCGCGGCGGGGGCGATCTGGTTGAAGAGGGCGTCGAGCGCCTCCGCCCTGGTGTAAGGCGTGAAAGAGACGACCGAGAAGTGCTTCAGCTCGTTCTCCTGCACCTTCAGCACCCGCTTCTGGTACTCCTCCTCGGCCGGCATCAGCGACCGCAGCGACTTGAGCGTGGGGATGCCCCAGCCGCCGGAGGCGCGTGCCTTGGCGGGCTCCTCGCCGAAGAACCACTCGAAGACCCGCCAGGCGGCGTCCTTGTTCTTCGCCCCGCGCGGCATCCACAGGCCGGTTCCGCCCTGGCAGGCGCTGATCCGCTCGCCGCCCGCGAAGAGCGGAGCGGGCGCCAGTCGGGACACCTCCGCCAGCTTCTTGTCGGGGTAGATCATGCCGCCCATCCAGTAGCCGGAGTTCGACATGGCCATTCGCCCGGCCTGGTAGGTGGGGCCGTCCCAGCCGTTGGGGTCGGGCTGGATGAGGCTCGGCCCGACCTTGGTCTTGGCGTAGTCCATGTACCAGGTCAGGGCCTTGCGGGCCTCGGGGGTGGTGAAGTCGACCTGGGAGAAGTCGTCATTGAAGAGGCTGCCGCCGGCGGACGCCGTCATGGTCGCCAGGAGCGTGGACCGGGTCAGCCCGTTGAAACTTCCACCGAAGACGGTGGTCTGGCCGCTTCTGCGCTGCACGAGGCGCCTCGCGTTGTCGAGCCACTCCTCGTACGTGACCGGCTCGGTCTCCGGCGGGTAGTCGACACCGGCCTTGTCGAAGGCCGCGGCGTTGTACCAGAACATGGAGTCCTGGGAGAAGTCCTTGGCCATGCCGTAGCGCGGGCCCTTGCCCTGGGTACGGCCGTCGAACCGCCACAGGTCGTTCACGGGGTCCAGGTCGTCGGGCTTGAGGACGCTGCTCCGGGCGAAGTAGGGGTCCAGCTCCTCGGCCACGTCCCGCGCCGCGAAGAACGGCAGGTCCACCGCGCCGACGCCGCGCACCAGGTCGGGCGGGTTGCCGCCGGTGAGCATCGCGATCAGTTTGGTGATGTCGTACTTCACCAGCTTGATCTTGATGCCGAGGGCCTTCTTCGCCTGCTGGACCTGCTCCGGGAGGATGTCCCCGGAGTTGACCATCACCGTGACGGTCTCGCCCGATCCGCCGACCCCGGTCGACACCTGTAGCGCGCAGCCGCTCAACGCCGCGGCACCGGCCACGGCGCCGCCCGCGGAGAGGCCGAGGAAGCGACGGCGGCTCAGCGAGGCACCGGCATGTGGGCGCATCAGCGCACCACCTCCTGCTCTGTTCGTTCGCGATTTCGGTCATGGGTCGACTCGACGACCGAAGCCGATCGCTGGGCAACCGGTTGTTGGACAGTGGGGCAGAGCTTCTTCCTGTCCGGAAACCGCGTCAAGAGCCTTGGCGAACTTTCGAAAAGAATGTGTCACCTCGGCGATACCGGCCCTCGGCCCGAAGAGGCGCGACGGAGCGCGACTCCGCGGAGAAATCAGCAGCTCATGGCCCTCCGGGTGGACTGAGGCCACTCCCCTGAGCCGACTCGGCGCAGCAGCCCGGAGGGGCCCGCACATCGGGTCCCGCGCTCGCCGCGGGGGCGTGCGGCACCCGGCTTGATCATCGCCACCGAGGGGCCGATAGCAGACACTCTTGACGGTGCTGCTGGGAACCGGTTGCCATAACGTCCGCGGGCAGAAGCCGTTGCGGCACCCCGTACGTGTCCCGCCCTCGGCACCTCGCCGGCCGACCCCTGGAGTCGAATTGACCAACCCCGACGACATCGGTGTCGCCGTCAGCGCGGACGAGGGCCGCACCTGGACCTACCGCGGGATCGCGGAGGGCCTGGAGTACGCCCCTGGCCGCATGACCTACTGGGCGCCCGAGGTGATCGCCGCCGACGTCGGCACGTACCACATGTACGTCTCCTACCTCCCCGGCGTCCGGGACTCCTGGACCGGCGACGCGCAACTGCTGCACTACGTCTCGGGCGATCGGCTCCGCTGGGAGTTCCGCTCGGCGCTCGATCTGGGCAGCGACCGGGTGATCGACGCGACGGTGTACCCGCTGCCGGACGGGAGGGGCCGGCGCATGTGGTTCAAGGACGAGCGGGACCACTCCCGCATCCACACCGCCGACTCCCCCGACCTGCACACCTGGACGCGCGGCGCTCCGGCCGTCACCGACCAGCCGCAGGAGGGCCCCACCGTGTTCCGGCCGGCCGACGCCTACTGCATGATGACCGACAACTGGAACGGCCTGTCCTCTACCGCTCCACGGACCTGGACGCCTGGTCGCGCGAGCCGTACCAGCTGCTGACGGCGGCGCCCGAGGGCCACCACGCCATGACCGTCGAGCAGGGCGAGTGCGCGGCGGTGTTCTGGTACTTCACCGCGGACGGGAGCGATCCGGCCGGCCGCCGCTCGGTCGTCCGCGCCGCGCGCCTGGAGGTACGCGGCGGCCGGCTCACCTGCGACCCGGACGCCCCGGTGGCACCGCTCGCCGCCGAACTGACGCCAGGGCTGCGCGGCGGGACGGGCGGCTGAGACGGCCGCCTCGCCCCCGCCCGGGAAGCGGCGCCGGCTCGGAGACAACGCAGTAACCGATTTCGCGACCGAGCAGAATCAGGGGCCCGTGGCCGCGACGGCGCGAAGGGCGGCCTGTTGACGCCCGCCGCCTCCTGCCCCGCCGCCCCCGGTCGCAGCCCAGGCGCGACAAGCGCGTACGCGGCAGAAACGGGCGCGCGGAAAACGGTGCGGCCCTCACTCGCCCAACCGATTGACCGGCCGTTCCCGGCAGATCTACGGTAGAAGGCGCTTTCTGAAAATGTTTCCACTCCAGTCCGTCAGGAGACTCATGCCCAGCCCCCTGCCACCGAGGGCCGTGTTCGCCATGGATCCGGTGCACCTCCCCCTGCTCTTCCCTCCGCCCCTCATGGCTCGGTTGAAGAAGGCCGCCGACCTCGACCCCTCGCTGGTGGTGCGGGACTTCGCCGATCCGGCGTCCGCGGCCGCCCTGTCCGAGGCCGAGGTGCTGATCACCGGCTGGGGCTGCCCCCACCTGGACGCCGACGCCCTCGCCGTAGCGCCCGGCCTGCGTGCCGTCCTGCACGCCGCCGGGTCGGTCCGCTCGCTGGTCGGCGAGGCCCTGTGGCAGCGGGGCATCACGGTCTCCAGCGCGGTCACCGGCAACGCGCTGCCGGTCGCGGAGTACACGCTGGCCATGATCCTGCTCGCCGGGAAGGACGCCTTCACCCACCGGGAGCGCTTCCGCACCACGCACGCCTATCCGACCCACGCCGAGACCGCCGCGACCGGCAACGTCGGCCGCCGGATCGGCGTCATCGGCGCCTCCCGGGTGGGCAGACGGCTGCTGGAGCTGCTGCGGCCGTTCGACTTCACCGTGCTGCTGCACGACCCGTACGTCAGCCCCGCCGAGGCCGCCGAACTCGGCGCCGAGCTCCTGCCGTTGGAGGACCTCCTCCGGCACAGCGACATCGTCAGCCTGCACGCCCCCGACATCCCGGAGACGTACCGCATGCTCGACGGCGCCCGGCTCGCCCTCATGCGGGACGGGGGCGTGCTCATCAACACCTCGCGGGGTGCGCTGGTCGATCCCGAGGCGCTGACCGACGAGCTGGTGTCCGGGCGGCTGCACGCAGTCCTCGATGTGACCGAGCCGGAGCCGCTGCCGGCCGGGTCGCCGCTGTATCACCTGCCCAATGTGTTTCTCACGCCGCATATCGCCGGGTCGCTCGGCAACGAGCTGGAGCGGCTCGGCCGCATCGTCGTGGAGGAGCTGGAACGCCTGGTCGCGGGCCTGCCGCCGGCCCATGAGGTGCGGCACGCCGACCTGGTCCGGGTGGCGTGAACCGGCGGGGAGGGGGCGCGGCCGGTGTGCCGGATGTCCGGCTCGGTCGCCTTGGGACAGTGCGAGTGGGTGGGCACTTGCCCGGCGTTGTGCGAGGACAGTGGGCCCGGAGGGGCATGGGATACGGTTTCCGTATCAGTGGGGGCGTGTTTTCCGGCCGGGTGGCCAGGCACTGGTCCTTGGGTCAGGTGCCCGGTCGTCCGGTGAGGCAGACGCGACGGTGAAGGAGCCACAAGGGTGAGTCAGCGCAAGGCGTCCGGCGATGCCGGCCGGGCCACCATCCGGGACGTGGCGGAACGCGCGGGCGTCTCCGTCGCCAGCGTGTCGCGGGTGCTGTCCGGCAACTACCCGGTGTCGGAGGACCTGCGCCGCAAGGTGATGAAGGTCGTCCGGGACCTGGACTACGTCACCAACGCCCACGCCCGCTCCCTGGCCGGTGGCGGTACGCCGACGGTCGCCATCCTGATCAACAACATCACCGGCGCCGCGTTCGCCCACGTGGCGAAGGGCGTGGAGAGTGCCGCCACGCTGCGCGGCTGGCTGTCGCTGGTGGGGACCACCGGTGACGATCCCGAGCGGGAACTCGCCCTGGTCAACCTCATGCGGCAGCAGGGTGTCGCCGCTGTGGTGCTGCTGGGCGGGGCCTACGACTACGACGAGTACCAGCTGCGCATGGCCCGCTTCGCCCGTTCCCTCGACGCGGCCGGCTCCCATCTGGTGCTCGTGGGCAGGCCGCCGCTGGAGGGGGACGTACCGGCCACGACGGTCGACTACGACAACGAGGGCGGCGCCTACGCCATGGCCAGCCATCTGCTGTCCGCCGGGCACCGGAAGGTGCTCGTGCTGCCGGGGCATGCCGAACTCACCACCGCGCAAGGGCGGTTGAAGGGGGCCCGGCGGGCCTTCGAGGCGTACGGGGTGCCGTTCGATCCGGGCATGGTGCGGCACGGGCCGTACGACTACGAGCACGGGTACGAGGCCGTCGAGGAGGCCCTGGAACAGGGGCTGGACTTCACCGCCGTGCTCGCCGGGACGGACGTGGTCGCCGCCGGTGCCATGCAGGCGTTGCGCGCGGCGGGTCTGCGGGTGCCGGAGGACGTGTCGATCGTCGGTTACGACGACATCCCGCTCGCCTCCCAGCTCACCCCCCAACTCACCACCGTGCACGTGCCGTACGAGGAGATGGGCCGGGTCGCGCTGCGCGCGGTGGCCGACCGGCGCGAGGGCAACGGGGGCCGCCGCAAGGGCAGCGACGGCGAGCATCTGGTGCTGGGCACCCATGTCGTCGTACGCAACTCCGTGCAGCCGCCCGGCCGGCGGGGCTGAGCCGCGTTAAGGCGCGCCACGTCTCTTTGGATCGCGTGGAGCGAGGCGTTACGTAATCGGTTTCTCCCTGTTTTCAGTCCGTCCGGGGGCAGTCGAGGAGGCGCCGCGGCTGCCGGCCCATCTGCCCCGCATGCCCTTATGACCTGCGGTTATGTTGCGCACGCCGGGTGTCTTCGACGTGCGTGCGCAGGCAACCCCTCGGACAACCCGCCGTAACAAATTTCCGCGCACCTCTTGCTATGAGCCGAGCCGTCGGCCTACCTTCCCTGCAACCGCTTACTACAGCTTCCGCTTGGCCGACCCCCCGCAACCGCGAGCCGACGGTTTCCGGCCGCCGTTCCTGGCCGGCAACACCGTGCCGCCGTCCTCTCGTTCTGAGAACGCCTATTTTCGAAGGATCAGGGTCAGATGAACTTCACCAGCCCCCGGAGAAGGTTCGCCTCCGCCGCCGTCGCGGGAATCGCGCTCACCGGTCTGCTCGCGGCCTGCGGTGGGTCCGGCTCCTCGGACTCCGAGTCCAAGGCCTCCGGCCCCGTCACCCTCGACTTCTGGGGCTGGGCCAACGGCCAGGAGGCCGTCGTCAAGGCGTTCAACTCCTCGCACAAGGACGTCCAGCTCAAGTACACGAAGGTCACCGACCAGCTGACCATGCAGAAGCAGCTGACCAACGCCGTCAAGGCGGGCAACGCGCCCTGCCTGCTGCAGAACACCGGTGAGTACGTGACGAGCTGGGTCTCGCAGGGCGCGCTCGCCGACATCACGCAGTACGTCGAGTCCAGCAAGGACGAGTTCAACCCGGGCTCGTGGGCCGTCGGCCAGGTCCAGGGCAAGGTCTACGGCGTCCCGACCGCCTCGGCACCCGCCTTCACCATCTACCGCACCGACATCTTCGAGAAGTACGGCCTTCAGCCGCCCAAGACCTGGGACGACTTCATCGCCGCGGGCAAGGAGCTGAAGAAGCACGGCATCAAGGTCACCAACTACGCCGGTGAGGACCCCAGCACGCTGGAGGTGCTGGCCATGCAGGCCGGGGCCGACTGGTACAGCATCGACGGCGACTCCTGGAAGGTGAACTTCCAGGACGAGGGCACGCTGAAGGCCGCGAAGGTGATCCAGGAGATCATCGACAACGACCTGAACGCCAAGCTCTCCTTCGCCGACTACGCGGCCGTGCAGCGCAGCTTCGACACCGGCGCCACCGCGACCCGGCAGATCTCCACCTGGCAGATGTCCGGCATGGTGCAGAACTTCACCAAGTCCTTCGGCAAGTGGGCGCTCACCCCGTGGCCGACCTTCAAGGGCGAGGCGGCCCGGACGCCGGCCGCCACCAACCAGAGCGGCAATCTGACGCTGGTCAGCGAGCAGTGCGAGTACAAGGAGCAGGCCGCCGAGGCGGCGCTGTGGATGTCCACCGACACCGGTGCGGTCAAGACCATGGCGAGCCCGGAGACCGGCAGCGGTGTGATGCCGGCGCTGGCCGACAGCGAGTCGTACGTCTCCGAGGCGATCTCCGAGAAGCTGCTCGGCAAGAACTACGAGCCGGCCAAGAAGATCGTCACGGACAGCCTGGGCACCGTCCGGACCGGCTGGACCTTCGGCCCGAACTGGACCGCGATGTTCACCGAGATGCAGGACGAGTGGGCCAAGGTCGTCAGCAAGAAGCAGAAGGTCACCGGTCTCCTGGCGCACATGCAGGAGTGGACGGTCAACGACCTGAAGCAGCGCGGCATCAGCGTCAAGGGCTGAGGCAGACTCGATGATTCGCTCCCAGCGCTGGAAAGGTGCCGCCTTCACGGTGCCTTTCCAGCTCGGCTTCGCCTTCCTGTACCTGCTCCCCATCGGCTACGCGGTCTACCAGTCGCTGTTCCTGCAGAAGCAGTCCGGGCTCGGGCTCGGCGGTGCGACCACGGAGTTCGTGGGCCTGGAGAACTACCAGCACGGGCTCACCGACTCGGCGTTCATGACCTCCATCCTGCGGGTGGTGGTGTTCGCCTGTGTCCAGATCCCGTTCATGCTGCTCGTCAGCCTGGTCCTGGCGCTGTTCCTGGACGCGGTGAGCGCCAGGGTGGCCGGCCGGTTCCGGATCGTGCTGCTGGTGCCGTACATGATCCCCGGGGTGGTCGCGGCCATCGTGTGGATCAACCTGTACAGCCCCGCGGTGGGCCCGCTGACCCCGCTCGGCGACCTGTTCGGCTTCGACTGGAACTTCTTCGCGCCGTCCATGGTGTGGCCGGCCATCGGCAACCTGCTGACCTGGCACGGCATCGGCTACAACATGGTGATCATCTACGCGGCGCTCCAGGGCGTGCCCCGTGAGCTGTTCGAGGCCGCGCGGCTGGACGGTGCCTCGGAGCTGCGGATCGCGCTGAGCATCAAGATCCCGTTCGTGCGCGGGGCGCTCGTCCTGACCGCGCTGCTGTCGATCATCCAGATGCTGCAGATCTTCAACGAGCCCGCGCTCTTCCGGAACGTGACCCCGGAGACGGTCAGCGACAGCTTCACCCCGATCATGATCATCTACAACCAGGCGTTCAACGCCGCCAACTACCACTACGCCGCGGCCCTTTCGGTGCTGCTCGCCCTGATCCTCGGTGTGGCGTCCTTCGTCTTCTACCGGCTGACCTCAAGGGAGGCGGACTGATGGCGCTCACGGAAAACCGTAAGGAGAACAACGCGCAAACGGCCGCCGTGCCGCCTTGCCGGCGCACCGTGCGACGGCTCACCCGCCCGGATCCGGCCTCGCGTTCCAGGGGCGGCCAGCGCTTCATGCTGCTCGGTCTGGCCCTGGCCGGCGTCTACAGCCTCTTCCCCGTGTACTGGCTGATGATCGCCGCGACCAAGGACCGCGTGGGGCTGTACCAGAGCAACGGGCTGTGGTTCTCCGGCTGGCACCTGTGGGACAACCTCCAGCAGGTGTTCACCTACGACGGCGGCATCTTCCTGCGCTGGACCGCCAACTCGTTCCTGTACGCCGGTGTCGGCTCCCTGGGCGGCACCCTCATCGCCCTCGCCACGGGCTACGGCCTCGCCCGCTTCGACTTCCCCGGACGGGGCGCGGTGTTCGCGTGCGTGGTGGGCTCCTTCCTCATCCCCATCGCGCTGCTCACCCTGCCGCTGTATCTGCTGTTCTCGGCGATCGGGCTGGTCGACACCCCGTGGGCGATGCTGATCCCCTGCCTGATCAACCCGTTCAGCGTGTATCTGGCCAAGGTCTACACCGAGGCGACCATCCCGTTCGAGCTGCTGGAGGCGGCCAGGATCGACGGCGCCGGTGAGCTGCGCATCTTCTTCAGCATCGTGCTGCGGATGATGACCACGGGCGGCGCGACGGTCTTCCTGCTGGCCTTCGTCAACACCTGGAACGCCTTCTTCCTCCCCCTCACGGTGCTGCGCGGCGAGGAGAACTGGACCCTCAACCTGGGCCTGTACAACTGGATCGGCAAGCGCCAGGAATCCGGCATCGACGTGACCAGCCTCGTGCTGACCGGCGCGCTGCTGTCGATCATCCCGATGGCGATCATGATGGTCGCGATGCGCCGCTACTGGCGGACCGGCGTGACGCTGGGAGCCCTGAAGTGAGCGGCGCCGCCCGGACCGCGCATCCGACTCCCTGGGAGCCGCGGGTGACCCCGACTCCCCGCGGCCCCCAGGTGACCCACGCCCCCGGAGTCCTCCCGTGACCCTGCTGCGCAATCCCGTCATCCGCGGTTTCGCCCCGGATCCCTCCCTGGTCCGGGCCGGCGACTGGTACTACGTGGCCACGAGCTCCTTCGAGTGGTTCCCGACGATCCCGATCCACCGTTCCCGGGACCTGGCCCACTGGGAGTATGCCGGGCATGTCCGGGGCGCGGTCCCCGGCGACTCACTGGCCGGCGTCCCCGACTCGGGCGGCGTCTGGGCGCCGTCGCTGAGCTGGGACGGTGAGCGGTTCTGGGTGGTCTACTCGGTGGTGCGCTCGGTGGGGACGCCGTACTTCGACGTGGACACGTACGTCAGTACGGCCACGGAGGCCGGCGGCAAGTGGACGGCGCCGCGCCGCCTGCCGAGCCACGGCTTCGATCCCGCGCTCTTCCACGACGAAGGGCGGCTGTGGCTGCTCAACCTCCAGAACGACCACCGGCCGGGCGGGCGGCGGTTCGCCGGGATCGTGCTGACCGAGCTGGACCGGGAGACGCTGGGCCCGGTCGGTGACACGCATCTGCTGCTGCAGCACGAACGGCTCATCGAGGGGCCGAAGTTGCTGCGCCGCGACGGCTGGTACCACCTGATCCTCGCGGAGGGCGGCACGGGTGTCGAGCACGGCGTGCGCACCGCGCGCAGCCGCGCCCTCACCGGCCCGTACGAACTCGACGACCGTCCGCTGCTGACGTCCCGGGACGACCCGTCGCTGCCGTTGCAGAAGGCCGGTCACGGTGAGCTGGTCAGGACACCGGACGGCGACTGGGTGATGAGCCATCTGACGGCCCGCCCGCTGCCCACGCCGGACGGCCCGCGCTGCACGCTCGGCCGGGAGACGGCGATCCAGGCGCTGACCTGGGACAAGGCGGGCTGGCCCAGGCTGCGGCAAGGCGACTGGCACCCGGCGGTGGAGGTCGAGGTACCGACGCGTCCCGCCGAGCCGGAGCCCGAAGTCCCCGACCCGGGCGACCGGTTGGGCTGGCCGTGGAGCACCCTGCGCGGCTACGCCGACCCGTCCTGGGCCGACACCGCCGCCCGCCCCGGCTGGATCCGGCTGCGCGGTCGGCACGGTCCCGAGTCGCGGTGGGCGCACAGTCTCCTGGCCCGGCGGATCACCGAGCACCGCGCGGAGGCCGAGGTCACCGTGGAGGCACGGCCGCGCACGTTCACGCAGGCGGCGGGGCTGGTGCTCTGGTACAACACGGAGGCGTATCTGGCGCTGGACCTGACCTGGGCGGAGCCCGACGGGGAGGAGCAGCGCGGGCAGCAGTGGCGCGGGGGTGGCCGTACGGTGCTCGGCCTCGTGGAGCGTGAGGAGTTCGCCACCCGGCAGGTGGCCGTGGTCGACGTCGACGACGTCCACCGGGACGGGCCACTGACGCTCGGTGTGACGGTGGACGGCCCCGAGGCGCGGTTCTGGTACGTCCTGGGCGGGGTCCGCACACCGGTCGGGCCGCCGCTGGACTTCACCAAGCTCTCCGACGACTACGGCTCCAAGTTGCGCTTCACCGGGTCGATGGCGGGCGTCCATGCCGTGGATCTGGTGGACGCCGCGTTCACGGCCGACTTCACCGGATTCCGGCTCACCTGCTGGTAGCCCCGGGCATGTTCGAGGTTTCGAAAGCCGCGGTCCGTGCGGACCTGCGAACTCCGGCCTCTTCCGGACTCATTGCGGCGAACCTAGGGTAGGAAGCGCTTACCGTTTCCGCGCTGGTCGAAACTTTTCATGGCCCTCGGGCGGGCCGGAGAGGTGGTTCCCGATGGTCCGTACGGGCAGTGTGAGCGTTGCGGCCGGCCCGACCCTGGCGGTCGTGGCCCGCGAGGCCGGGGTGTCCGTGCCGACCGCATCCAAGGTGGTCAACGGCCGGGAGGACGTCGCCCCCGAGACCCGCCGCCGGGTCACCGAGGCGCTGGACCGGCTCGGCTATGTCCGCAGACCCCGCTTCGACGCGGCGAAGACGCCGGGCCTGGTCGACCTCGTCGTGCACTCGCTGGACAGCTCCTGGTCGGGCGCGGTGCTGCACGGGGTGGAGGCGGCGGCGCACGACGCGGGGCTGGAGGTCGTGGTCTCCGCGGGCCTCACCCGCACCCGGGGCGGCCGCCCGGAGCGCGGCTGGCTGGACAAGCTCATCGCGCGCGGCTCGTCCGGGGTGCTGTTCAACCTGGCCGAGCTGACGGCGTCGCAGTACGCGTGGCTGGAGCAGCACCGCATCCCGTTCGTGATGATCGACCCGGTCCTTGAGCCGCCGCCGGGCGTGGTGTCAGTGGGCGCGGCGAACTGGCACGGCGGCGTCATCGCGACCGAGCACCTCCTGTCGCTCGGCCACGAACGCATCGCCGTCATCGCCGGTCACCAGCGCAAGATGTGCAGCACCGCACGGGTGGCCGGCTATCGCTCCGCGCTCGCCTCGGCCGGGGTGCGGCACCGTCCCGAGTACGTCCGTCACGCGGGCTTCGACGAGAGTGTCGCCCGCTGCCGGATGCTGGACCTCCTCGACCTGCCCGAGCCGCCGACGGCCGTCTTCGTCTGCTCGGACCGGATGGCCCTGGGGGTCTACGAGGCGCTGGCGGAACGGGGTCTGAGCGTGCCGGACGACATGAGCGTCGTGGGCTTCGACGACCTGCCGGAGGCCCGCTGGCTCTCCCCGGCCCTCACTACGGTCCGCCAGCCGCTGTCGGAGATGGCGGCGACGGCGCTGCGTCTGCTGGTGCGGATGATGGACGGGGACCGGCCGGAGAGCACCCGGACGGAGCTGTCGACGCGGTTGGTGGAACGGTCGAGCACGGCCGGGCCGTGCGACACGTCGTCCGGCTGAGCAGGTGAGCGTCGTCGCGCGGACGGCACCGCACACGCATCGGCCTCCAGGCAGCGTTCGACGTCCTGTGGACGGATGCCGCGGGGCCCCGCCGCACACCGTCGAGGAGGTCCCCCGAGCCGCCCTGCCGTCCACCCGTCCCTGTCGGTCCTGAATGCGAGGATCACCGCATGGTGATGTGCGACTACTTCTCGGCCTCCGACGACGACACAGCGCTGCGCGTTCTCGACGAGCCTGGTGGTCCGGACCCGGCGGGATGGGATGTCGTGCCGCTCAAGGGCATCGATCCGGTCGTGGTGATGGCTCGGCTGGAGGCGGTCCTGACCGGCTGCACCCATGAGGAGGCGGCCGAACGTCCCCGCTCCGGACAGCTGCTCTCCTCCCCCGAGGCGGAGAGCGCCTTCGTCGTCAGTGTCTCCGACACCCTGACCGAGGCACTGGCCTCGGCGACCCCGGCCGTGCTGGCCGAGGCGGCCGGGCCGTGGGCCGAGACCGATGAGCTGCGGCAGTACGGGACCACCGCCGAAGCCGCGACCGAGATGTTGGGCCTCCTTTCGGGCCTGGCCCGCCGCGCGCGCTCGACGGGATGCCGCCTGTATTGCTGGTGGGCCCTTTGACGACAGGCCCCGACGTCGGCTTGATCCGCCGGACAGGCTCCAGCACTAGTCCGCCGTCGGCTCGTCGAGTTCGCGCAGGAGGGTGCGGACCTGGGCCACGTCCGGCTCGGGGGCGTTGATGTCGAGGTAGATGGCGAGGGCCTCGCGCAGGGCCTGCCCGGCCGGTTCGACGGCTCCTGTCGCCCGGTGGGTCTGGCTCAGGTGGACCAGGGTCTCGGCCTCGTTGTAGCGGTGGCCCAGGGCGCGGTTGAGGTCCAGGCTGTGCGCGTAGCAGTCGACGGCGTTCGTGTGGTCGCCGAGCTGCTGGTAGGCGTAGCCGAGGGTGTCCCAGGTGCCGGCCTGGCCGCGTTCGTCGCCCAGCTCCCGCTGGATGGCCAGCGCCAGCCGGCAGTGCCGTACCGCCTCGGTGTGGTCGCCGAGCCGGGTGTGGTCCCAGGCCACCGCGTTCAGGGCGCGGGCCCGTCCCGGGAGGTGGCCGAGCGAGGTGAACAGGTCGACGGCGCGCTGATCGTGCCGGAGTGCGGCGGGCTTGTCGTCCTGGCGTTCGTAGAGCCAGCCCAGGGCGAGGTGGGTGTGGGCGGCGGAGCGCAGATCGCCGCTCCGCTCCGAAAGGTCCAGCGCTCGGGCCAGTTGGTCGTGGGCCTCGGCGAAGCGGGCAGTCTCCGTGCACGCCCAGGCGAGCGTGCGGTGGGATTCGGCCCGGGCGGCCGGATCCGCCAGGCGGACGGCGGCGGCGAGGGCGGTGGTGTGTACGGCGGTGACGTCGGCCCAGCGTCCCCGGCGGGCGAGGAAGGTGGTGAGGGCCCAGGCCAGCCGCCATGCTCGGGTGTCGTGTCCGGCGCGGGCCGCGTGGTCGACGGTCGCCGTCAGGACGGTGTGCTCGCGGGCGAACCACGCCATGGCCTGGTCGTGGGTGGCGAGTTCCTCGGGCCGGGCGTCGTCCGCGGCCGGGGCCGGCGGGAGCGGGTCGCGGTGCGGGAGCAGGAGGCGGTCGGCGGCGTATGCCGTGTGCGCGTAGTGGTCGAGTACGCGGGTGAGGGCCGCGTCCGCTTCGCCGGCGGGCGCGGCGGTCGCCGCCAGTTCGAGGGCGTAGGCACGCAGCAGGTCGTGGCAGGTGAAGCGGCCGGGGACGGGCTCCTGGACGAGGTGGTGGGCCTGCAGGCGGCGCAGCCGGGTGCGCAGCCGGGCGGGTGGCAGCGCGGTGAGGCCGGCTGCCGCGGGCAGGCCGATGTCGGCGCCGGGTGCCTGGGCGAGCTGGCGGAAGACCCGGGCGGAGTCGGGGTCGAGGGCGAGGTAGGAGGCGGCGAAGACGGTGCGGATGTCACCGGACGCCTCGCCGGTCTCCAGGGCGTCGAGGCGGGTCGCGGTGTCGCGCAGTTCGGCCGCCAGGGCGGTCAGGGTGAGCACCGGGTTCGTGGTGACGCGGGCGGCGAGGACGCTCACGGCCAGCGGGAGCCCGGCGCAGTGGCGGAGGAGCTCCGCCGCCGCTTCGGGTTCGGCGGCGAGCCGGTCGGCGCCGACGCGGCGGACGAACAGATCGCGCGCCTCGGGATCGTCGAGCGTGTCCAGGGTGAGCCGGCCGACGCCGTGGGTGGCGGCGAGTCCGGGGAGTTGGTGGCGGCTGGTGATCAGGACCGTGCAGGTGGGGCTGCCCGGCAGCAGGGGCAGTACCTGCTCGCTGTCCCGGGCGTTGTCGAGCACGACGAGCAGTCGCCGGTCCGCGGTGAGGCTGCGGTACAGCGCGGCCTGGGACTGCGGGGCGGTGGGCAGGCCGGCGGGGTCGGCGCCGAGGGCCTCCAGGAAGCCTCGCATGACCGCGTACGGGTCCGCCGGTTCACCGGAGGGGGTGAAGCCGCGCAGGTCGGCGTACAACTGGCCGTCGGGGAAGAGTTCTTGCTGGTCGTGGGCCCAGCGCAGGGCCAGCGAGGTCTTGCCGACGCCGCCGGTGCCGCAGATCGCCGCGATCAGGACGCTGCCGCCGTCCGGCTTGCCCCGGGGGGCCAGCAGCTTGTCCAGGCGGGCCAGTTCGCTGCCACGTCCGGTGAACAGCGTTGGCGGGGCGGGCAGTTGTCGGGGCCGAGCCGCTGAGGCCGGGCTCGGCTCGGCGGCCCGCGCCGGGCCGGGGTCAGCGCTCCGCACCGGGGGCGCGAGCCGTGGATCGCAGATCAGGATCCGCTGGTACAGCTCCTGCAGCGGGGGCCCGGGGTCGATGCCCAGCTCGTCGGCGAGACGGCGCCGTACGACCTGGTAGTGCCGCAGGGCGTCGGCGGGGCGTCCGCCACGGTAGAGGGCGAGCATCAGCTGGGCGGCGAGCCGCTCGTCCAGCGGGTGGCTCTCGGCGAGCGCGGGCAGCGTGGTCAGCAGCTCGGCGTGCAGGCCGCGACGCAACTGGACGTCGGCCCGGTCCAGGACGGCCGCGAGCCGTTCCACCCGCGCCGTCTCGCGTTGGGCGGCGAACCAGGGGCTGTCCATGTCGGGACACAGCTCGCCCCGCCACAGCGCGAGCGCCTCCTCGAACAGTCGCGCCGCCGCGTCCTCGTCCCCCGCTTTCGCGGCGGTTCGCGCGCCGGTGCTGAGGGCCCGGAAGCGGTGCAGGTCGACGGCCGAGGGCTCGACGGACAGCTCGTAGCCTCCCGACCGCCGCGCGATCCGTGCCGCCCCGGCCGTGGTCCGTAACGCCTGGCGCAGTCGGGAGAGGTAGCTGTACAGCGTCTCCCGGGCGCGCTGCGGGGGCCGCTGCGCCCAGACGCGGTCGATGAGCTGGTCCACCGTCACCACGTGGTTCGCCGCCAGCACCAGCACCGCGAGGACGCGCCGCTGCCGCGCCGGGCCCGGATCCAGCCGGTGGCCGTCGACCCGGACCTCGACCTCGCCCAGCACACGGATCTCCACGGCCACATGAACCACCCCCCGAGGGGATCCTAGGGCCGATCGCTGTGGCACTGACCAGCTGTTTCAAGCTCTTTTCAAGGTTTGGGCAGGGTCGGGCCGCCAAGGTGGTGGGCAGCTCGGCCGACCTTGCACTCGACGGCACCGACAGGAAGGTGTGTACCGAATGTCTCGTCTCCGAAGCGCCGCCGCCACCCTCGCCGTCACGGCCGGACTCCTCGGCGGCGGAGTCATGACCGCGCCGTCCGCCTCCGCGGCGGACTGCTGGACGCCCAGGCAGGCCGGATCGCACAACCAGTGGGCCAACTCCGGCGGGGACGCCATCTCCCACAGCGGACCGTACGGCGCGTGCGAGAGCTACAACGTGCGGGACGCGTGGGTGTCGGTGGCGTGCAAGTACCAGAACACCCACGGCAACTGGTGGTACTACACCGACTGGGGATGGATCTACGGCGCGAAGTACCTGTCGTTTCCCTACGGCGGTGTGACGACGACCTGCACCCGCTGACCGACCGGCAGCGCGAACGCCGGGCGCCTCTTCGACCATCACGACGGGGGAATGACGGAGGGCCACTTCGCAGGAGTGGCCCTCCGTCCTGTTTCAGTCCTGTCGCGCCGCCCAGGCGATCCCGCCGAGCAGGTGGGCCCGGAAGTCCGGGTCCGCGTAGGCCTCGGCGGCGTGGCCGAGGGCCGTGTAGAAGACGCGGCCGGATCCCTGCTGGCGGCACCACACCAGGGGGTGGTCCTCGCCCATGCCGCCTCCCTCGTACGAAGACTCGTCGGCGGAGGCCAGCACCCGCACCGTGCCCCGGGGGTTGGTGCGGAAGTCGTACCACTCGTCGACGAAGTCCCATACGGCGGGAAGGTGCCGGGTGGCCGGGTGCTCGCGGTCCTCGACGACCGCCTTGCCGGGCTGGTACTCGGGGTGCCGGTCGAACCACGCGCCCAGCAGTTCGCCGTAGTACGGCCAGTCGTACTCGGTGCAGGCCGCCGCGTGGACGCCGACGAACCCGCCGCCCGCCTCGACGTACGCGGCGAGCCGCTCACGCCCGGCGGGGGTGAGCACCTCGCCGCTGGTGGAGAGGAAGACGACGGCCGCGTAACCGTCGAGGGGTTGCTCGACGGCGGCGGGATCCTCCGTGTGGTCCACCTCGAAGTCGCCGAGGGTGCGCAGGGCCGCGACGCCGGCCGGGATGGATTCGTGCCGGTAGGCGGTGGTGCGGGTGTGGACGAGGAGTCGTGCGGGCATGCGACGGAGCCTAGGCGAGCGGGGGGCGCGGACCCACTGCCGCCGGTGATCGGAAACTTTCGAGGCGCGGGCCGCCTTCAGGGCGCCGCCCAACCAGCCCGGCAGTTGGGTCGGTTCGCCCCCGACGCACTCCCCCACTGGAAACAATGCGTGAATGACCCATGACTGGCAGCAACAGATCCACGCGCTCCACGAGGAGTTGATCCGCCGTGACGACCCCGCCGCCTGGGTGCGGGAGGCCGACGCGGTGGACGCCTCGCTGCGCTATCCCGGGTTCGCCCTGCGCGGGCCGGTGTTCGGGGTCGCCGTGCAGGATGCGGCAATGGGGCCCGAGTGGCGGGTGCTCAAGCCGGTCGTGAACGGGATGCCGCAGATGGCCCGGGACTCGCTGAACACCCATCTGTGGTTCACGGCGAAGGACGACACCGACGATCCGGCCGTACGCCGTGAACTGCTCGCCGCGGTGGACGTGTTGGAACGGGAGCCGGTGAACGAGGTCGAGGCGTGCGGGGTGCGGTACCGGATCGTGCGCGGGGACGAGTTCTCGCGCTGCGACGACCACGGGCTGGAGCCGCCCCGGCCCACCGACCCGGAGCCCGCCGAACGCTCCTGGGAGCGGAGCACCGGCCTCACCCCCTCCCCCGACCTGGACTTCGCCCTGGACGCCGACCGCGCGGACGACGGCCCGATGGCGGGCGCCCTGCGGGCCGGGCTGCGGGACTTCACTTACCGGGGCGTGCGGTTCCCCGCCGACGTACGCCGTGACTCGGAGCGGGCGGTGGCCTCGCATCCGCACGTCGTGCTGATGCCCACCTGTTTCGGTGTGGTCGAGCGCGAACGGACCGGCTGGGAACCGGCCCTCGCGATCCAGTCCACCCCGCACGACGCCCGGCGCGTGCTCCATGACGCGATGGCCGAGATGTGGCCCATGCTGTACCGGTTCGACGACGAGAAGAAGGCCGCGTACGCGAAGGCCGCCGAGGAGTTCCGGACGCTGGAGCACGCCGACGAGGCGCGGGTGGCGGACCGGGTCTTCCGGATCTGCCGCGTCGAGCGCATGGTCCGCATGGGGCCCGACGGTCCGGAGACCCCGCGGCCCTCGGACGTGGACGAGTACGGCCCCATGAGGATCCATCCGACGCTGCTCGATGACGGCACCGTCGTCTTCGAGGAGTGACCTCCCCGGTCCTGACGCACAGGTGTTCCACAACCCGGGCCGCTCTGCGTAGCCTCGGCTGCGATGAACGCCATTCCCCCGCTCCTGGACCATCTCGTCCTCGCGACCCCCGACCTGGCCGCCACGGTCGCAGACTTCGCCCGGCGCACCGGCGTCACCCCCGCCCCGGGCGGCGTGCACGTCGGGCTCGGCACGCGGAATCATCTGGTGTCGCTGGGCGGCAGCAGCTACCTGGAGATCATCGGCCCGGATCCCGAGCAGTCCGCGCCCGGGCAGCCCCGCCCCTTCGACGTCGACGGCCTGACCGCCCCGCGCACGGTCACCTGGGCGATCAGCCCGCCCGACCTGGACGCGGCGATCGACGGCGCCCGGGCCCAGGGCTACGATCCCGGGTCCGCGCAGGCGATGAGCCGCCGCAGACCCGACGGCACCCTGCTGGAATGGCGGCTCACCGACGGCGACGACGCCCACCCGTCCGGCCTCGTCCCGTTCCTCATCGACTGGGGCACCTCGGTCCACCCCAGCGCCTCTGGCCTGCCCACCACCCCCCTGCTGTCCCTGTCCGCGAGCGCCCCCGAACCGGACGAGATCCGTCCCCTGCTGTCGGCCCTCGGCACGGACCTCGCCCTCACGACGGGCCCGGTGGGGATGTCCTTCACCGTGGAGACCCCCCTGGGGCCGGTCACCTTCCACTGAGGATGTCGGACCGGGTGGCCGACACGGTGTCCGACAGGGTGTCCGATTCCTTCAAGACGGCCGGCCTCCGGCTCCCTACGGTGGCCGTATGACTCCACGACTCGATGCCATCGGCCTCGTCGTCTCCGACTTGGCCGCAGCCGTCACCTTCTACCGCCGCCTCGGCTTCGCCTTCCCCGAGGGCGCCGAGAACGAGCCGCACACCGAGGCCGGACTGCCGGGCGGGCTGCGGCTGATGCTCGACACCGAGGAGACCGTGCGGTCCTTCCTTCCGCAGTGGCAGCCACCGACGGGCGGCGGCCGGCACTCCCTGGCGCTGCGCTGCGAGAGCCCGTCGGAGGTCGACGCGGTGTACGAGGAGCTGGTGGGCGCCGGGTACCACGGCGAGCTCAAGCCGTGGGACGCCTTCTGGGGCCAGCGGTACGCCACCGTCCACGATCCGGACGGCAACGGCGTCGACCTCTTCGCGCCGCTAGCCGCCGCTCCGGCCGAGTAGTCCGGTGAGCGGCAGGCCCGCCAACTCCCGCACCTCCCGGGACAGATGAGCCTGATCGGCGTATCCGGCCCGGGCGGCCGTGTCCGCGAAGGGCACTCCACGGCGGGCGAGGCCGAGCGCCCGCTGCAGCCGCAGGATCCGGGCCAGCGTCTTGGGGCCGTACCCGAAGGCGGTCAGACAGCGGCGGTGCAACTGGCGTACGCCCAGGCCGAGTTCGTCGGCGGTGGCGGCGACGGGCCGCCCGGCGTCGAGGGCGGTGACGACCCGTCGTAGCAGCGGGTCGGGCGACTCGGCGTCGGCGGCCCGCTCCAGGGCCACGTCTTCGAGCGCGGTCACGGGGTCGGCCGCGTTCTCGATACGGCCGCGCAGCCGCCGCACCTCGGAGGCCGGCCACAGGTCCGCGAGGTCGACCCGCCGGTCCAGCACCTCATGAGCCGGAACGCCGAGGAATCCGGGTGCGGTCCCCGGAAGGAAGCGGACACCCACCCAGGTACTCGGCTCCCCTTCGGTGACGTACGCACGTGTGTCGGGCCCGGCGACCAGCAGCCGACCCTCGTTCCACAGCAGGTCCATGCACCCGTCGGGCAGCACACGCCCCTCACCCCTCCCACCAGGGGTGTTCGTCCACACCACGGCACCGGTCAGCCGCGACGCCCGCTCGGCGTACACACAGGCCAGGCTACGCCGCGACCAGCCACACATCCCGCCGCCCTCAGCCCTCAGCCCTCGGCCCTCGGCCCTCAGCCCTCAGCCCTCAGCCCTCAGCCCTCAGCCCTCAGCCCTCAGCCCTCAGACGAGCTGCCCCCGACCACGAAACCCGACACCCTACGAAGCCCGCATCCGATGCTCCTGCGGACTCACCCCGTACACCCGCTTGAACGCACTGGACAGAGCGAACGCGCTGCCATAGCCGACCTTTCGCGCAATCGCCTCCAACGTGTCGTCGGTGTCGCGCAACGCATCCGCCGCGAGCGCGAGCCGCCACCCCGTGAGGTATGTCATCGGCGGCTCCCCCACCAGCTCCGTGAACCGGCGGGCCAGCGCGGCCCGGGAGACCCCCGCCTTGGCGGCGAGCGAGGCGACCGTCCACGGGTGCGCGGGGTGGTCCTGGACCAGGCGCAGCACCCGGCCCACCACGGGGTCCGCGAGCGCCGCGTACCAGCCGGGCGGCTCCGCCTCGGGGCGGGCGAACCAGGCCCTGAGCGCGGCGATGACCAGCAGGTCGAGCAGGCGGTCCAGGACGACCTCCTGGCCGGGTTCGTCGCGGACGATCTCCTCCAGGAGATACGGCGTGAGGGGGCAGTTCCACACCTCGGCGGGGAGGGACAGCAGCGGCGGCAACGCGCTGAGCAGCCGTCCGCTGACCTCGCCCTGCCACAGATACGTGCCGATCAGCATCACGGCGGATCCGTCGATCCGGTCGCCCCAGGTGCGCACGCCGAGGTCCATCGAGCCGTTGAGGGGGCGTCCGTCGGGGTAGCGGCACTCGGCGCCCGGAAGGATCAGGGCCTGGGGTGCGGTGCCGGGGTCGTCGGCGCAGGTGTAGGGGTCGGGGCCGCGGGCGATGGCGAGGTCGCCGGGGCGCAGCCGGACGCGCTCCCCGTCGTCCGGGATCACCCAGGCGTCACCGCGGACCATGACCATGACGGTGAGCGGGGCGCGGTCCTCGACACGGATGGACCACGGCGGCTCGAAGCACGTGCGGATCATGAAGGCGCCACGCGCGCGTGGCCCCTCCAGCAGGCCTGCCAGGGCGTCCATGGCGTCAGCGTAGACGCCCGCACATGGGAATGAGCCGTTCAGCGATGGGCTGTCGGGGCGCGTGACCGTTGACTGGAGGCATGACGCAGAACGCGGCCGACAAGGCGAACACGCAGCAGATGACGGTGGTGGTGACCGGTGCCTCGGGCCGTACCGGCAGCCGGGTGGCGGAGGCGGCACGCGCCGCGGGGCTCACGGTACGGCCCGCGTCCCGGGCGTGGGGCTTCGACTGGGAGGATCCGACGACGTGGGCGGCCACTCTGCGCGACGCCGACGCGGCGTATTTGGTGCATCCGTCCGACGTCGGCTCCCCGGCGGCGGCCGAGGACATCGGGGCGCTCGCCCGGGAGGCGGTCGGGCTGGGGGTACGGCGGCTCGTGCTGCTGTCGGCGCGTGGCGAGGACCAGGCGCTGCCGGCGGAGGAGGCGCTGAAGGCGTCCGGCGCGCACTGGACGGTCGTACGGGCGGCCTGGTTCTCGCAGAACTTCAGTGAGGGGCCGCTGGTGGAGGGGTTGCGCCACGGGGAGCTGGTGTTCCCGGCGGGAGAGGTGAAGGAGCCGTTCGTCGACGTGCGGGACATCGCGGACGTCGTGGTGGCGGCGCTCGTCCGCGGTGACCGGTATGCGGGCCGGACGCTGGAGCTGACCGGGCCCCGGCTGCTCACCTGGCGGGAGGCGGTCGCGGAGGTGTCCGAGGCGACGGGCGGCACGATCACCTACACACCGGTTCCGACCCGGGCCTACGGCGATGCCCTGGCCGGCTTCGGTGTCCCGGCGGAGGAGGCCGAGCTCCTGATCGAGGTCTTCGAAACCCTCATGGACGGCCGCAACGCGCATCTCACGGACGACGTGCGCGAGGTGCTCGGCCGTGGACCACGGGACTTCGGGGACTTCGTGCGGGAGGCCGCGGCGGCGGGGGCGTGGCAGGTCTGAAGCCCCGCCCTTCAGTCCTCCGGCTTGTGCGGTGGATGGGTGTGCGTGCTCTTCACGTGGGTCCGCAGCCGCGAGGTCACGTCCTCCGGCGGCAGGAAACGGGACCACCGCTCCGGGAACTCCGACGGCATGTCCGGGTCCTCGGGGTCCGGCTCCCGGCTCGCGGCGGCGCGGGCCACGTACTCGGCGACCTGGGCCTCGCGCATCCGTTCGTTCGCGGCGCGGGCCGCGGCCGTCGCGGCGGCCGGCCAGACCCGGTCGATCGCGGCGTTGACCGCGGCCCCGACGAGCACGGCGAACGCGGACACGCCGATCCACAGCAGCACGGCCACGGCGGCGGCGAGGGAGCCGTAGATCGTCGCGCCCTCGATCGTGTTCGTCAGGTAGATGCGCAGCAGGAAGCTGCCGAGCACCCACATGCCGAGGGCGACGAGGGCGCCGGGCACATCCTCGATCCAGGGCGAGCGCACCGGCACGGACACGTGGTACAGCGTCGTCAGGAACGCGATCGACAGGACGATCACGACCGGCCAGTACAGCACCTGCACCACGGTCTCCGACCACGGCACGATCCGCACCACCGCGTCCGGTCCGGCCACCATCAGCGGCAGCGCCACCGAGCCGATCAGCAGCGCGGCGATGAACAGCAGGAACGCCACGAGCCGGGTCTTGACGATGCCCCGGACGCCGTCGAGGCCGTACATCACGGTGATGGTGTCGATGAAGACGTTCACCGCGCGCGAGCCCGACCACAGGGCGAACAGGAAGCCGACGGAGATGACGTCGGGGCGGCCGCCCTTCATCACGTCGTCCAGGATCGGCTGCGCGATCTGGCGCACGCCCTTGTCGGACAGGACGGTGCGCGAGGCCTCCAGGAGGTTGGTCTCCAGGCTGGTGATGGTGTCGGTGCCGGTCCAGTCGTCGACGTAGCCGAGCAGACCGATGAGGCTGAGCAGCAGCGGCGGCACGGACAGCAGGGTGAAGAACGCGGCCTCGGCCGCGAGGCCCAGGATGCGGTACTCGATGCAGGAGTTGACGGTGTCCTTGAGCAGCAGCCAGGCGGTCCTCCGCTTGGAGACGTTCCGGTAGAGGGCACGCGCCCGGTGGAGACGGCCGGAGGGCCGCTGGGGGGATTCACTTGCTGACTGCACGAACCAAAGGTATCCGTCGTGCCAGGTCGCACTCACCCCATGGGGCCGAGGCGCCCGCCCTGTGGTGGCCTCCGGCGCCGCGCGGGTAGGTTCGCAGACATGGCAGGCAGCACCCACAGCGTGACCAACCAGGCCCCGCCCCTCGTGGCCTACGACGTCTTCACCGCCGACCGGGCCCTGGTGGCGGCGGTGGAGCGGCATGTCGCTCCCGAGCTGCTGGACGAGGTCCGCACGGAGCTGGCCGCGCTCGGGCGCACCTGTGGCGCGGCGCAGGTCCAGGAGTGGGGGGCGCAGGCCAACGAGAACCCGCCGCAGCTGCGCACCCACGACCGCTACGGCCGTCGTGTCGACGAGGTCGAGTTCCATCCGGCCTGGCACCGGCTGCTCGGCAAGGGCGTCGCGGCCGGGCTGACCGCCGCCTGGACCCGGCCCGCCGGGCATCTGCGGCGGGCGGCCGCGTTCCTGATGTGGACGCAGGTCGAGGCCGGCAACGGCTGCCCGCTGTCCATGACCCACGCGGCCGTCCCTGCCCTGCGCACCGACCCGGACCTGGCCGCCGAGTGGGAACCCCGGCTGACGTCCATGATCTACGACCGTGATCTCAGGCCCGCCCGGCAGAAGGCCGGGGCGCTGTTCGGGATGGGGATGACGGAGAAGCAGGGCGGTAGCGACGTACGCGCCAACACGACGTCCGCCACACCGCTCGCCGAGGCCGGGACGTACGCGCTGACCGGGCACAAGTGGTTCTGCTCGGCGCCGATGTCGGACGGGTTCCTGGTCCTCGCCCAGGCGCCGGAGGGCCTGACGTGTTTCCTCGTGCCGCGTGTCCTGGACGACGGCAGCCGCAATGTGTTCCTGATCCAGCGGCTCAAGGACAAACTGGGCAACCGTTCGAACGCCTCCGGCGAGGTCGAGTTCGACGGGACGTGGGCGCGCCGGGTCGGTGAGGAGGGGCGCGGGGTGCGCACCATCATCGAGATGGTGGCCGCGACCCGCCTCGACTGCGTGCTCGGCTCGGCGGGACTGATGCGGCAGGCCGTGGCGCAGGCTGTCCATCACTGCTCCCACCGCGAGGCCTTCGGCGGCAAGCTCGTCGACAAGCCGCTCATGCGCAACGTCCTGGCCGACCTGGCCGTCGAGTCCGAGGCGGCGACGACCCTCGCGCTGCGGCTCGCGGCCGCCTACGACGACGGCGGCGAACAGGAGCGGGCGCTGCTGCGGATCGCGGTGCCGGCCGCCAAGTACTGGGTGACCAAGCGGTGTGCGCCGGTGACCGTCGAGGCGTCCGAGTGCCTGGGCGGCAACGGGTACGTCGAGGAGTCCGGGATGCCCCGGCTGGTGCGCGAGTCGCCGCTGAACTCGATCTGGGAGGGCGCGGGCAACGTCCAGGCGCTGGACGTGCTGCGGGCGTTGCAGCGCGAGCCGACCGCACTCAACGCCTACCTTCAGGAGGTGGGCAAGGCACGCGGCGCCGATCACCGCCTGGACACGGCGATCAAGTCCCTGCTGACCGAACTGGCCGACCTGGAGGGCATCGAGGCGAGGGCCCGCCGGCTGACGGAGCGGCTGGCACTTGTGCTCCAAGGGTCTCTGCTCGTCCGCTACGCCCCACCGGAGGTCGCCGACGCCTTCTGCGCCTCTCGTCTGGGCGGCGACGGCGGCGCGGCCTTCGGCACGTTGCCGTCCACCCTGGACCTGCGGTCGGTGGTGGATCGGTCCAGGCCGCAGGCCTGACCGAGGGGCGCGGGGAACTGCGCGACCAGCCACGAACCGCCCCGCGGCCGCCGACGCGACAGAAAGCCGCACCCCCTGTCGCGCAACGCGGCCCGACCACCGGAGGTAGGGGGTGGTGCTGCGCCGACACGGCACCACCCCCGCTCATGGCCCGTTCGAGGCCGCGAACGCCGCTCGGGACGGCGTCGCTCAAGTTTCAACCAGGCCAGAGCGGTTCACCAGGGTTGCAAGGGGTTGCAACTTGCTGGCGTCTGTGTGCGGACTGTGTCCCTCCGCGAGAGGCGGACGGCACTATGAGACGCACAGTGAGGACGAGTCCGGACAGTCTTCCCCGGGAGGGACCAGTGGCGCTCTCGCCGACAGACGTGACGCACCTCGCCGCCGTGGACGCGGCGCGTGCGGCGCGAGTACTCAGCGAGGTCCGCTCCGCCACGCTCTCCGGACAGCGCGCGCCCGTCGCCCCGCGCCCCGTGATCGAGCAGTCCTGGGGGCGCCTGCTGCGCAGCGGTGTGGATCCGGACCACGACTTCCGGTCCGGGCTGCTGTCCCGGGAGGAGGTGCAGCGGCGCCGGGAGACCACCGCGCTCAGACATGTGCTGCCGGTGCTGCGGGAGGGGCTGCTGTCGGTCGCGGACGTCGCCCACCACATCATGGTCGTCGCCGACGACGAGGGCCGGGTGCTGTGGCGGGAGGGCAACTCCTCGGTGCTGCGCAAGGCCGACGGGCTCGGGTTCGAACTCGGCGCCGACTGGCGGGAGAGCGTCGTCGGCACCAACGGTGTCGGCACCCCGGCCGTGGTGCGCCGACCGGTGCAGGTCTTCGCCTCCGAGCACTTCCAGCGCTCGCAGACCTCCTGGACCTGTACCGGCGCCCCCATCACGGATCCGCGGGACGGCCGGCTGATCGGCGTGGTGGATGTCAGCGGGCCGCTGGAGACCATGCACCCGGCCACGCTCGCCTGGGTCGACTCGGTGGCCAAACTCGCCGAGGCCCGGCTGCGCGAAGTGCATCTGGCCTCGCTGGAGCGGCTGCGCGCGGTGGCGGCGCCGGTGCTGGCCCGGATCGCCGGGCGGGCCCTGGTGGTGGACCGGGACGGCTGGACCGCCGCGGTGACCGGGATGCCGTACCAGAACCGGATCGCGCTGCCCAAGTCCCTGGCGCCGGGCCGACGGTGGCTGCCGCCGCTCGGCCCGTGCTCGGTGGAGCCGCTGGCGGGCGGCTGGCTGCTGCGGCCCGCCGACGAGCCGGTGCCGGTCGGGGCGACGCGGATCGTGCTGGATCTGAGGCAGCCGCGCCGCTGGTCGGTGACCGTCTCCGGCAGCGCGGGCTCCTGGAGCCATGAACTGAGCCCCCGGCACGCCGAGTTGATGTATCTGCTGGCCCTGCACCGCACGGGCCGCAGTGCGGCGGGGCTGGCCGAGGACGTGTTCGGCGACGCGGGCCGTACGGTGACGGTGCGGGCCGAGATGTCGCGGGTACGGCGCTATCTCGGGGCGTTTCTGGAGCATCGGCCCTACCGTTTCCGCGAGGACGCGGAGGTCGAGGTGCTGCTGCCGGACGACCCGCACGATCTGCTGCCGCACTCGACGGCGCCCGCGGTGACGCGGGGGCGGATGTCGGCAGAGGCGTTCTGAGCCAGAGTGGCATCTTCCGCATATTTGCAGGGTCTTAGTCCGCAAGCGGGCCCAACTGCCGTAGCATCTCTCTACGAGCCACCCCACCTGCTCCTTTGGTCAACGCACGGACCAATGGCCGCAGTTGGCTCGCCTCGGGAGGTTTGATGAAGCACCGCGGCAGACACCGTCGACGCAAGCAGGGGCGCGCGGCGCGCGCGTTCCTGGCCGGAACCGCACTCGCGCTCACCGCCGCCGCCACGATGATCAGCGCCTCACAGGCCACGGACGGTGACGACCCCGGGGCGCTGACGCCTCTCACCAGGGCCGCCGAGGCCCGCGCCCTGCGACTGCAGGAGCAGCCGGTCCCGCAGGCCACGCTCGACGAGCTCGCTTCCGGGATGGGCAAGCCGGTCGGTGTCCGCGCCGTCCTCGAAAGCGCCGACCGGAGCATGCGTGACCTGGCCGGCTGCACGGCCGACGAGCGCACGGCGCTGCCGGTCGCGCCGGCCGCCACGCGCGCGTACTGCTGGGACGCCGCCGACACCCGGGCCTGGCGGGCGGGCGCGGTCACCACCTCGGGGGACGCCGACGACGACGGCTGGTGGAGCGACAACCGGGTGATCCTCTCCGGCTGGAGCCAGGGCACCGCAGGCCGGGGCCTCGCCCGGGTCGCCTTCGTCGACGCCAACGACCCGGACCACCTCAGGTACACGTCGGCGCTCCTGGTCGTCCCGGTGGACGGCGGGCGGAACTACCGCGCCCTGACGTCCCGCCTCTCCGGGATGGTCTGGTACCAGGACAAACTGCTGGTCACCGCCGCCGACGGGCTGTACGTGTACGACATGGACCGCGTCCAGCGCACCACGGTCGACAGCGCCGCGGTGGGCCGGGTCGGACAGGGCTGGTCGGCGCACGGCTACCGCTTCGTCCTGCCGGCCGTCGGCTCCTACCGCCTGAGCGGCGGCAGCGCCGCCCCGCGCCTCGGCGGTATCTCCCTGGACCGCAGCACGACGCCCGACAGCCTGGTCGCGAGCGAGCGGACCCCGGCCGGCAGCGACCGGCCGGCCCGCCTGTGGCGCTACGACTTCGACACGGACCCGGCCCGCACCGGCCTGCCGGCCATCGACGCCACCGGATCCGCGCACCCGGTGGAGGTGTACGAGACGGAGGCCTCCGGCATCGAGGGCGTCCTGTCGCACCGGGCCACCGGCACGGCACGCTCCGAGTGGTACCTGAGCCGCGCCCCGGGCGCCACGGACCGGCACGGCAGCCTGTGGCGCCAGGACACCGACGGCGCCGAGGCGACCCGCTGCGGTTCGCAGGGGGCCCCGCGCTGCTGGGGCATGCGGGCCGGCCCCCTCTCGTACTGGGAGGCGACCGGCGAGGTCTGGTCCCAGTCGGGCCGGACGCTGTTCGCCGTGCCGTTGGCGTCGATCGACAGGGCGCTGGGATAGCCGCCGAGTATCGGCGGCCGGGGCCGGCTGTCCATGTGGCCGCCGATCGACAGATCGGCCATACGGATGGTTCCCTGGCCGCCATGACCAACATGCCCGTGACCACCTGGTCCCTGGAACAGACCGCGCCCACCGACCTCCTCCCGGCCCAGGCCCCGCAGGGCGACGTCCGGATCGTCCGGTCCGAGGTGCCCTCGCCCGAGTTCAGCCGGTTCCTGTACGCGTCCGTCGGCGGGGACATCCAGTGGATCGACCGGCTCGGCTGGACGTACGCGCAGTGGCTGGAACATCTGGAGCGGCCCGGGGTGGAGACGTGGGTCGCCTATGAGCGGGGGACGCCGGCCGGGTATGTGGAGCTGGACCCGCAGGACGACGGGGTCGTGGAGATCGTCTACTTCGGCCTGATTCCGGCCTTCCGCGGACACCGCATCGGCGGGCATCTGCTGTCGTACGGCACCGCCCGCGCCTGGGACCTCGCGGACCGCTGGCCGGGGCTGGCGCAGACGAAGCGGGTGTGGCTGCATACCTGCAGCAAGGACGGGGAGCACGCCATGGACAACTACCTGCGACGGGGCTTCAGGCTCTTCGACACCAAGGTCGAGGAGGAGGCCGTCGTGGCCGCGCCCGGTCCGTGGCCGGGGGCGTACCCTGGCTGACCTGGGGAGAAACGACCCGATCCGGTCATGTGACCGACGACACCCTTGTCTCGCTCTTCGGGACAAGGGTGTCCGCATAATGGACGAAGCTGGACTGTGTCCAGATCGCCGTGACACGCTTCCGTCATGCCTGGAACTGGAATTGCCTTGGTGAGTCGGCGGCACGTCGACCTCGGCCGCATGTCCAGCGCCATCTGTCCGGTGCGCTGACAGCTCTCCAGCGCCCGACCTCTCCCTCTTCTCGCTTTATTCCCGCGCAATGTCGCGCACGTATGCCCATGCGCCCGAACGCGCAGGTCAGAGCCGATTTCCGCCTGTCCCGAAGGACGTAACAACCATGGCCGCCACCCCGCAGAAGCCTGCCGCCGCGACTCCCCGCCGCAAGGTGAGCCGTCACCGCGGCGAGGGTCAGTGGGCCGCGGGGCACTTCACCCCGCTCAACGGCAACGAACAGTTCAAGAAGGACGACGACGGTCTCAATGTGCGGACACGCATTGAGACGATCTACTCCAAGCGGGGCTTCGACTCCATCGACCCGAACGATCTGCGCGGCCGTATGCGCTGGTGGGGGCTGTACACCCAGCGCCGTCCCGGGATCGACGGCGGCAAGACGGCCATTCTGGAGCCGGAGGAGCTGGACGACTCCTACTTCATGCTGCGGGTGCGGATCGACGGCGGCCGGCTGACCACGCGGCAGCTGCGCGTCATCGGCGAGATCTCGCAGGAGTTCGCCCGCGGCACCGCCGACATCACCGACCGGCAGAACGTCCAGTACCACTGGATCCGGATCGAGGACGTGCCCGAGATCTGGGACCGGCTGGAGGCGGTCGGTCTGTCCACCACCGAGGCCTGCGGTGACACGCCCCGCGTGATCCTCGGCTCGCCCGTCGCCGGTATCGCCGCCGACGAGATCATCGACGGCACCCCGGCCATCGAGGAGATCCACCGCCGGATCATCGGCAACAAGGCCTTCTCGAACCTGCCCCGCAAGTTCAAGTCCGCGATCTCCGGCTCGCCGCTGCTCGACGTGGCGCACGAGATCAACGACGTCGCCTTCGTCGGCGTGAACCACCCCGAGCACGGCCCCGGCTTCGACGTCTGGGTCGGCGGCGGCCTGTCCACCAACCCCAAGATCGGCGTCCGGCTCGGCGCCTGGGTGCCGCTGGACGAGGTGCCGGACGTGTACGAGGGCGTCATCTCGATCTTCCGCGACTACGGCTACCGGCGCCTGCGTACGCGCGCCCGCCTGAAGTTCCTGGTCGCCGACTGGGGCGCGGAGAAGTTCCGGCAGGTGCTGGAGGACGAGTACCTCAAGCGGAAGCTCGTCGACGGCCCCGCCCCCGCCCAGCCGGTGGAGCGCTGGCGCGACCACGTCGGCGTGCACCGGCAGAACGACGGCCGTTACTACGTCGGTTTCGCCCCGCGCGTCGGCCGCGTCGACGGCGCCACGCTCACGAAGATCGCCGAGCTGGCGGAGGCGCACGGCTCCGGGCGGGTCCGCACCACCGTCGAGCAGAAGATGATCATCCTCGATGTCGAGGAGGCGCAGGTCGAGTCACTGACCGAGGCCCTGGAGGCCCTGGACCTGACCACCAGGCCCTCCGCCTTCCGGCGCGGCACCATGGCCTGCACCGGCATCGAGTACTGCAAGCTCGCCATCGTCGAGACCAAGGCGCGCGGCGCCTCGCTGATCGACGAGCTGGAGCGCCGGATCCCGGACTTCGACGAGCCGATCACCATCAACATCAACGGCTGCCCGAACGCCTGCGCCCGTATCCAGGTGGCGGACATCGGTCTCAAGGGGCAGCTGGTCCTGGACGACAACGGCGAGCAGGTCGAGGGCTTCCAGGTGCACCTGGGCGGCGCGCTCGGTCTGGAGGCCGGGTTCGGGCGCAAGGTGCGTGGCCTGAAGGTCACCTCCGAGGAGCTGCCCGACTACGTCGAGCGCGTGCTGAAGCGGTTCCAGGCCGAGCGCGAGGACGGCGAGCGGTTCGCCACCTGGGCGGCGCGTGCCAGCGAGGAGGCCCTCTCATGAGCGAGCGGGCCGCCCCCTTCTACTGCCCCTACTGCGGTGACGAGGACCTTCGGCCGAGCGAGGCCGGCGAAGGCAGCCACGGCGCCTGGGAATGCGCGGCGTGCAACCGCGCATTCCAGCTGAAGTTCCTCGGGCTGCTGGCCCGGGGCCTTCGGCAGACCACGACGGGAGGGCACGAGATATGACGGCGCTTCAGCAAGAGCGCACGACCGAGGATCTCAAGGCGCTCGCCGAGCAGGCGGGCCGCGACCTGGAGGACGCCTCCGCGCTGGAGATCCTCCAGTGGGCCGTCGACACGTTCGGCAAGCGCTTCTGTGTGACCTCCTCGATGGAGGACGCGGTGGTCGCCCACCTCGCCTCCCGCGCGATGCCCGGCGTGGACGTCGTGTTCCTCGACACCGGCTACCACTTCGAGGAGACCATCGGCACCCGCGACGCGGTCGAGGCCGTGATGGACGTCAACGTCATCACCCTCACCCCGCGCCAGACCGTCGCCGAGCAGGACGCGGAGTACGGCCCCAGGCTGCACGACCGCGACCCCGATCTGTGCTGCAAGCTGCGCAAGGTCGAGCCGCTGGAGCGGGGCCTGAAGGGCTACCTGGCCTGGGCGACCGGTCTGCGCCGCGACGAGTCCCCGACCCGGGCGAACACCCCGGTCGTCGGCTGGGACGAGAAGCGGCAGAAGGTCAAGGTCTCCCCGATCGCCCGCTGGACCCAGGACGACGTGGACGCGTACGTCACCGAGCACGGCGTCCTCACCAACCCGCTGCTGATGGACGGCTACGCCTCGGTCGGCTGCGCCCCCTGCACCCGCCGGGTCCTTGAGGGCGAGGACGCACGCGCCGGCCGCTGGGCGGGCCGCGCCAAGACCGAGTGCGGACTGCACGGCTGACCCATGACCGACTCTTCTGCGTTTCCCGCGCCTTCTGCGAATTTGGAGAACCACGTGACGAGCGGAGCCACCGTCTGGCTCACGGGTCTGCCGAGCGCCGGCAAGACCACCATCGCCCACGAGCTGGCCGGCCGGCTCCGCGAGGAGGGCCACCGCGTCGAGGTGCTCGACGGCGACGAGATCCGCGAGTTCATCTCGGCGGGCCTCGGCTTCAGCCGCGAGGACCGGCACACCAACGTGCAGCGCATCGGCTTCGTCGCCGAACTGCTCGCCCGCAACGGCGTGCTGGCCCTCGTCCCGGTCATCGCGCCGTACACGGACAGCCGCGACGCGGTGCGCAAGCGGCACCAGCAGAATGGCACGCCGTACGTGGAGATCCACGTGGCGACCCCCGTCGAGGTGTGCTCCGTACGCGATGTGAAGGGTCTGTACGCCAAGCAGGCCGCGGGCGAGCTCACCGGCCTGACCGGGGTCGACGACCCGTACGAGGAGCCCGAGTCGCCCGATCTGCGCATCGAGTCCCAGAACCAGACCGTGCAGGAGTCCGCGGCGTCGGTGTACGCCCTGCTCACCGAAAGGGGACTGGCATGACGACCGTCGCCACGCTGGAGGAGGGTACGGACTCCCCGTACGCCCTCTCGCACCTGGACGCCCTGGAGTCCGAGGCGGTGCACATCTTCCGCGAGGTCGCGGGCGAGTTCGAGCGGCCGGTGATCCTGTTCTCCGGCGGCAAGGACTCGATCGTCATGCTGCACCTCGCGCTGAAGGCGTTCGCGCCCGCGCCGGTGCCGTTCGCGCTGCTGCACGTGGACACCGGGCACAACTTCCCCGAGGTCATCGACTACCGGGACCGTACGGTCGCCAAGCACAACCTGCGGCTGCATGTCGCGTCCGTGCAGGACTACATCGACCGGGGAGTGCTCAAGGAGCGCCCGGACGGCACCCGTAACCCGCTGCAGACGCTGCCGCTGACCGAGAAGATCCAGAGCGAGAAGTTCGACGCGGTCTTCGGCGGTGGCCGTCGCGACGAGGAGAAGGCACGCGCCAAGGAGCGGGTGTTCTCCCTGCGGGACGAGTTCTCGCAGTGGGACCCGCGCCGGCAGCGGCCCGAGCTGTGGAACCTGTACAACGGCCGCCACGCGCCCGGCGAGCACGTCCGGGTGTTCCCGCTGTCCAACTGGACCGAGCTGGACGTCTGGCAGTACATCGCCCGCGAGGGCATCGAGCTGCCGGAGATCTACTTCGCGCACGAGCGCGAGGTGTTCAAGCGCAGCGGCATGTGGCTGACCGCCGGTGAGTGGGGCGGGCCGAAGGACGGCGAGACCGTCGAGAAGCGGCTCGTCCGCTACCGGACCGTGGGTGACATGTCCTGCACCGGTGCCGTCGACTCCGACGCGGTGACCCTGGAGCAGGTCATCACCGAGATCGCCGCCTCCCGGCTCACCGAGCGCGGCGCCACCCGCGCCGACGACAAGCTCTCCGAGGCCGCGATGGAAGACCGCAAGCGCGAGGGGTACTTCTAAGCATGAGCACGATCACGACCGAGGAGCTCTCGGCCACCACCCTGCTGCGGTTCGCCACCGCGGGCTCCGTCGACGACGGCAAGTCCACCCTCGTCGGCCGGCTGCTGCACGACTCAAAGTCGATCCTCACCGACCAGCTGGAGGCCGTGGAGCGCGCCTCGGCCAGCCGCGGCCAGGACGCCCCCGACCTCGCGCTGCTGACGGACGGTCTGCGGGCCGAGCGGGAGCAGGGCATCACGATCGACGTGGCGTACCGCTACTTCGCCACGCCCCGGCGCCGGTTCATCCTCGCCGACACCCCGGGCCATGTGCAGTACACGCGGAACATGGTCACCGGCGCGTCGACGGCCGAGCTGACGGTGATCCTCGTCGACGCCCGCAACGGCGTCGTCGAGCAGACCCGCCGGCACGCCGCGATCGCCGCGCTGCTGCGGGTGCCGCATGTCGTTCTCGCCGTGAACAAGATGGACCTGGTCGACTACCAGGAGTCCGTGTTCGCCGCGATCGCCGAGGAGTTCACGGCGTACGCGCTC
Organism: Streptomyces curacoi; assembly: GCF_001513975.1. Lineage (GTDB taxonomy): Bacteria > Actinomycetota > Actinomycetes > Streptomycetales > Streptomycetaceae > Streptomyces > Streptomyces curacoi. The sequence continues at coordinate 511,166 of NZ_KQ947987.1, read as the reverse complement.
GAACTGGGCGTCCCGGAGATCACCGCGATCCCGATCTCGGCGCTGGCCGGCGACAACGTGGTGGACCCGTCCGCGAACATGGACTGGTACGGCGGGCCGACCTTCCTGGAGCACCTGGAGACGGTCCCCGTCAGCCACGACCTGAGCCACTGCCACGCCCGGCTGCCCGTGCAGTACGTGATCCGCCCGCAGACCGCCGAGCACCCCGACTACCGGGGTTACGCCGGTCAGATCGCGGCCGGTTCCTTCCGCGTCGGCGAGTCGGTGACCGTGCTGCCCTCGGGCCGCACGTCGAAGATCTCCGGCATCGACCTGCTGGGCAAGCCGGTCGACGTCGCCTGGACCACCCAGTCGGTGACCGTCCTGCTGGAGGACGACATCGACATCTCGCGCGGCGACCTGATCGTGCCGACCAAGGACGCGCCCGCGACCACGCAGGACATCGAGGCGACCGTCTGCCATGTCGCCGACGCCCCGCTGACCGTCGGCCACCGCGTGCTGCTCAAGCACGGCACCCGCACGGTCAAGGCGATCGTCAAGGACATCCCCTCCCGGCTCACGCTCGACGACCTGTCCCTGCACCCGCACCCGGGACAGCTCGTCGCCAACGACATCGGCCGGGTGAAGATCCGCACCGCCGAGCCGCTGCCGGTCGACTCCTACGCCGACTCCCGCCGCACCGGCTCCTTCATCCTCATCGACCCCAGCAACGGCACCACGCTCACCGCGGGCATGGTCGGCGAGTCGTTCGCCTCGCCGGAGCCGGTCAAGAACGAGGCCGAGGACGACGGGTGGGACTTCTGAGATGAAGGCCCACGACTACTACTCCACGTTCGCGAAGGAGGGCGGCCGCGTCGGCAGCGGCGCCCTCGGGAGCGGGCAGGGCGGAGTGCCGCGATGTGTGCGCTGACCCGCGCGCACCGCATGCGCGCCGCTCCGCACCGACCTGCCGACTCCCCGGCCACGACCTGGTAAGGGCGTGAGAGCCGGGCCACCGAGAGGAACACCTCCCGTGCCTGCCACATCCGCCCTGCGCCGGACGCTCGCCGTCCTGGTCTCGCTTCCGCTGCTCGCCCTCGCGGCCTGCGGCTACGGCTCCCAGGCCCAGGAGAACACCGAGCAGGCCATCGCCGGGGCGGCCAAGGTCGACGGCCTGGACTCCGTGAGGATCGGTTACTTCGGGAACCTGACTCACGCCACGGCGCTGGTCGGCCGGCACGAGAGGCTGTTCCAGAAGGAGCTGGGCGGCACCAAGGCGGAGTACGCCACGTTCAACGCCGGTCCCTCGGAGATCGAGGCGCTGAACTCCGGTTCCATCGACATCGGCTGGATCGGCCCCTCCCCCGCCGTCAACGGCTACGTCAAGGCGAACGGCAAGAACCTGCGGATCATCTCCGGTTCGGCCTCGGGCGGTGTGAAGCTCGTCGTCGACCCGGAGAAGATCAAGTCCCTGAAGGACGTCAAGGGCAAGAGGATCGCCACCCCGCAGCTCGGCAACACCCAGGACGTGGCGTTCCTCAACTGGATCGCCGAGCAGGGCTGGAAGGTCGACGCGGAGAGCGGCAAGGGTGACGTGTCGGTGGTCCGTACCGACAACAAGATCACCCCGGACGCCTACAAGTCCGGCTCGATCGACGGGGCGTGGGTGCCCGAGCCGACCGCGTCCAAGCTGGTCGCCGAGGGCGCGAAGGTGCTCCTCGACGAGGCCGACCTGTGGCCCGACAAGAAGTTCGTGATCACGAACATCGTCGTGCGCCAGGCGTTCCTGAAGAAGCACCCGGACGTCGTCGAGGCGGTCCTGCGCGGCTCGGTGAAGACCAACGAGTGGATCAACGCCCACCCGGACCAGGCCAAGGCCGCGGCGAACGCCCAGCTGAAGGCCGACACCGGCAAGGCGCTGCCGGCCGACGTGCTCGACCCGGCATGGCGGTCCATCCAGGTCACGGACGACCCGCTGGCCGCCACGCTGCGCACCCAGGCCGAGCACGCGGTCAAGGTGGGGCTGCTGGAGGAGCCCGACCTGAAGGGCATCTACGACCTCGCACCGCTGAACAAGGTCCTCAAGGCCGAGGGCGAACCCACGGTCGACGACGCCGGTCTCGGCGCCGGCTCGTAAGCACGGATCCCCGATGAGTTCCCAGGAGGTGACGACCATGGCAACAGCCCTCGCCAAGGCCGCCGACACGGATGCGTCCGTGGAGCACGCCGCGCGCATCGACCACGTCTCGAAGTCCTTCGCCGGCCCCGCCGGACAGCAGCTCGTCCTCGACGACATCACGCTCGATGTCGCACCCGGCGAGTTCGTCACCCTCCTCGGGGCGTCCGGCTGCGGCAAGTCGACGCTGCTGAACCTGGTGGCCGGGCTGGACCGGCCCAGCGCGGGCAGCATCACGACCGACGGCCGCCCGGCGCTGATGTTCCAGGAGCATGCCCTCTTCCCGTGGCTGACCGCGGGCAAGAACATCGAACTCGCCCTCAAGCTCCGGGGCGTACCCAAGACTGAGCGGCGCGAGCGGGCCGAGGAGCTCCTCGAACTCGTGCGGCTGAAGGGCGCGTACGGCAAGCGGGTGCACGAGTTGTCCGGCGGTATGCGGCAGCGGGTCGCCATGGCCCGGGCGCTCGCCCAGGACAGCAAGCTGCTGCTGATGGACGAGCCGTTCGCCGCGCTGGACGCGATCACGCGGGACGTGCTGCACGACGAGCTGACCCGGATCTGGCGCGAGACGCAGCTGTCGGTCCTGTTCGTCACGCACAACGTGCGCGAGGCGGTGCGGTTGGCGCAGCGCGTCGTGCTGCTGTCCTCCCGCCCGGGCCGTGTCGCGCGGGAGTGGACCGTGGACATCCCGCAGCCGCGCCGCATCGAGGACGCCGCGGTGGCGGAGCTGTCCCGGGAGATCACCGAAGAACTGCGTGGGGAGATCCGCCGTCATGGCCAGCACTGAGACGACCGCCGCCAAGGACGGCAACGATCTCGCCGGACTCGAAGCGGGCCTGGACGCCCTGGAGACGGTCCAGTCGAGCCGTACACCGTTCCGGCGGACCCTGACCCAGAAGGTCCTGCCGCCGATCGTCGCCATCGCCCTGGTACTGGGGATCTGGCAGATACTGGTGTCCACGGGAGTCGCCGGCGACCCGACCAAGCTGCCCTCGCCGTCCGACGTATGGGGCGAGCTGCGCGAGTCCTGGCTCCAGGGCACGCTCCACGAGTACATCTGGACGTCCGTCTCGCGCGGCCTGCTCGGCTTCCTGCTGGCGCTGGCCATCGGTACGCCGCTCGGTCTGGTGGTGGCGCGCGTGAGGTTCGTGCGTGCGGCGATCGGTCCGATCCTGTCCGGGCTGCAGTCCCTGCCGTCCGTCGCGTGGGTGCCGCCGGCCGTGATCTGGCTGGGCCTGAACGACAGCATGATGTACGCGGTGATCCTGCTCGGCGCGGTCCCCTCGATCGCCAACGGTCTGGTGTCCGGCGTCGACCAGGTGCCGCCGCTGTTCCTGCGCGCGGGCCGCACACTGGGCGCGACGGGTCTGAAGGGCACCTGGCACATCGTCATGCCGGCCGCGCTGCCCGGCTATCTGGCGGGGCTGAAGCAGGGCTGGGCCTTCTCGTGGCGCTCGCTGATGGCAGCGGAGATCATCGCGTCCTCCCCCGACCTGGGTGTGGGCCTCGGCCAGCTGCTGGAGAACGGCCGCCAGACCAGTTCCATGTCCATGGTCTTCTTCGCGATCCTGCTCATCCTGATCGTCGGCATCGCCATCGACCTGCTGATCTTCAGCCCGCTGGAGCGGTGGGTGCTGCGCAGCCGCGGTCTGCTGGCAAGGAGCTGAAGTCTCGTGTTCACCAAGCCGGTTCTGCTCGTCATCGCCCATGGCAGCCGCGACCCGCGGCATGCCGCGACGGTGCACGCCCTGGTGCGCCGGGTGCGCTCGCTGCGGCCGGACGTACGGGTGGAGACCGGCTTCCTGGACTTCAACATCCCCTCCGTGCAGGGGGTGCTGGAATCCCTGGCCGCGGAGGGCGTCCGCGACGTGGTGGCGCTGCCGCTGTTGCTGACGCGCGCCTTCCACGCGAAGGCCGACATCCCCGCCGTACTGCGGGACGCGCCGCCGCAGCTGCGGATCCGGCAGGCGGAGGTGCTGGGGCCGGCGCCGCTGCTGCTGTCGGCCCTGGAGCGGCGTTTGTACGAGGCGGGGTTGACGCCCGCCGACAAGTCCTCGACCGGGGTCGTGCTGGCCTCGGCGGGGTCCACTGACCCGGAGGCGATCGCAGTGATCGCAGAAATCGCGCGGGAGTGGCGGCAAACCGGTTGGTGTGCCGTGCGGCCTGCGTTCGCCTCCGCATCTCTTCCCCGCACCGAGGACGCGGTGCGCGAGCTACGGGCTCTCGGCTGCGCACGGGTGGCCGTGGCGCCGTACGTCCTGGCTCCCGGCTTCCTTCCGGACCGCATCGCGCGGGGCGCGGCCGAGGCGGACGTGCTGGCGGATGTGCTGGGGGCGGCGCCCGAGGTGGCGCGGGTGCTGCTGGAGCGGTACGAGGCGGCGGGGGTGCCGGTGTTGGCGGCCGTCGGAGCGTGACGGTGCCTCCGGCGGTGGGATTGCGGGTGCGGGTGCGGGTGCGATGCCTGCGGCGGCCTGCGCGGGTGGGGTGGGGGTGCGCGTAGCGCCTGCGGTCGGTTGTGGGTCGGGGCCGCGCCGGGGGGTGTCCGTCCTCGGACCGGCGGCCCCCTTAGGCCAAGAGGTGCCGCGTGTTGACGCCGGCCACTGCGGGCGGACACCCCCCGACACGTCCCCTTCCCGCCGTACGCGACTGCGGGCCCGCGGGGGCACGCGCCCCATCGCCGCGTCGGCCCAGCACGCGTAGCTGCGGGCAGTCGTGCCGCTGGGGCGGCACGGGTGGGCGCTGGGGGTACCCCCTGCTCGAAGAGCTTGGGGGAGGCACCCCGTCAGCGCCGGGCCGCGCGACCCACCCCCGGCCAACGCGGTAGCCGGATCGCGGCCCTGGTCAGGCCCCGCTTCGATTCGGGGAAAACCGCCTCCCCCGGCTCGGGGATCTGCTGGGATGGTCCCTCGAAGAGCTAGCGGGGGAGAGCGGCGCACGTGGCTGGACGGGAGTTCGGGCATCACCTGGGGCTGCCGCGAGCGCTGTCCGGGCTGCCGTTGAGCCCGCTGGTGACCGGTTACCGCGAGCTCGCCGCAGCCCAGCACGCGGCCGGGTTACGGCACCTGGGCGAGGCGCTGCTGCCGCCGGGCGGCTCCGGGTTACGTGTCCTCGACGGGCTGTTCGTACCGTCCGGGCCGCGTGGCCGGCGGCGGGTGGACGGCGCGCTGCTGGACGGCCTCGCCCGCGCCGCCACTCCGACGGCGTCCCTCGTGGGGCTGCTGGCCGAGTTGCACCGCCGCGATCCGCAGGCGCCGCGCAGGGTCGTGCTGTATCAGCTGATCGGCCTGCTGCAGGACCGACCCCGGGACGAACGCCCGCGTGCCGCCGTCGAGTTGGGGGTGCATCCGGACGAGGTGGCCGGCCTGGTGGCGGCGGCCCGGCTGCGGCCCGCCCTCACCCGGCACCAGCGCGAGGCCGCCGAGTCTCTCGCCGACGCCTGGGAACGGCACCGGCTGCACCGGGTGCGCGCCCTGCTGGAGCGGCTCCCGCACCACGGCACCGACCCGGCCCTGGAGGCGCTGCGCGGCGCGCTGACCGCTCGGTTGGCCACCGTGGAGGCGGCCCTGCGTGCGGCGCGGGAGGCCGAGGGCCGAGGGGACGGCGAGCGGGCGTCCGAGGAGTGGCTGCGGGCGCTGCACGAGGCCGCCGACGACCGACGGGCCCTGCGCGGTCTGGTTCGCCGGCACGGGCCGGGGTCCGGGCGGTGGGGTTCGATCGATGTGGAACTCGGCGCAGGGTGCGTCGAGTTGAGCTGGCCGGAGGCGGACTCCGGGGGCGGTGACGACTGGCTGCTGCTGTGTCTGTACCGCGACGAGAAGGGCGCGCCGAAGGTCCGGGAGGTGGCGACGCGGGAGGGCAGGGCACAGGACACCGCCGCCGCGCTCGGCTCCGCCGTTCGGTACGCCGCTCTCCCGCTGTGTGACGGACGTGTCGTGGGTCCGCCGTTCGTCTCGCGCCGGGTGCTCGTCGCCCCGGAGGTGGCGGGTCCGGCGTTCACGGACGGGCCCGCGCGGATCGAGGGCTCCTGGCGGCGGCCACCCGGGGCCGCCGAGGTGACGGTCGAGCGGACGGGGCCGGACGGCGTCGTCGAGCGACTGCCGTGCCGTGCCGACGGATTCACCGCCACCGGCCTCACGACCGGCGCCCACGCGTTTCGCGTCGTCTGCCACTACCGGGCCCCGGGCGGAGGCCTCGTCCCCTCCCCCGGCGTGCACGCCACCCGCACCGTCCACCCCTGGCCCGACCCCGTCCGCACCCTGACCGCACACCCCGACGGCACGGCACTGCGGTTCGACTGGACCGGTGCGCGGAACGCCGCGGTGCATCTGGTCCGGTGGCCAGGCGAGGTCCCGGCCCCCGGCAGCGAGCTGCGTGCCGACCGGCTGCCGGCGCGGCTCGACCGGCCTACGCGGGCCGGGGTGCTGGATCCGCCGCCCGGTGGGATCAGCCGGGTCGCCGCCGTCGCCGTACTCGGCGAGCGCGCGCTGGCCGGGCCCGTGGTCGACGTCGAGGTGCTGCGCCCCGTCACCGGACTGGCCGCCCAGCGGCTCCCGCAGGGGCAGGTCTCCGTCACGCTCGACTGGCCCGACGACGTCGGGCATCTCCTCGTCACCTGGGAGCCGTTGGAGGACGGCACGGACGCCCGTGGCACACGGACCGTCACCGTCCACGCGTACCGCCGTGGCGGACTGCGACTCCCCGTCGGCCTCGACGGCGTCCGCATCCGGGCCTCGACCGCTCCGCAGGCGCCCGGCGCCGTCGTCGTACCGGCCGCAGCCGCCGAGGTCGTAGTGCCGCCCGACACGACGATCGGTTATCAACTCGTACGCGCCTCGCGCCGGTTCCTCGGCCGCGGCCGTACCCTGCTGCGCGTCACTTTGTCCGCTCCCCGAGGACATGGCGGCGTACCCGAGTTCGTGTGCGTCGCCCGCAGCGGCACCCTCCGCCCGCGCAGCGCGACCGACGGCACCACCGTGCTGCGCATACCGGGCACCGACCTGAGCCGCCACGGCACGGTCGAGCAGGAACTGCCGGCCGTGCCCTGCCCGGCCCCTTACACCCTGCGCGGCTTCCTGCTGGGTGAGCACGCGACCGCCGTCCGCCTCGAAGAACCGTCCCCCGCGACCCTGGTGGTGCGCTGAGCCATGACGACCGTGATCTGCCCCTACTGCTTCGACCGCGCCGCCGCGGCCAAGCTGCCCTACCGCTGTCTGATGACGCCGAGCGGCGTCCGCGGCGGTACCCCCTGCGGCCCTCAACGCGACGACATATGGGCCGGGTTCATGGGCCCCAGTGTGCCGCCGGCGGCCCGGATGCGCGGGCCCGTGTTCACCGCGGCCCGCAGGATCCCCGCCCTGGGCAGCGCACTGCGCGGCGGCAGCAGCGTGCCCTGTCCCGACTGCGGGGTGCAGACGCCGGTCCGGGTGTGCCGGGCCTGTCACAGCGATCTGCCGAGCGACTACTGCGACCAGGACAGCCGCATCATCGCCCTGGTCGGGGCGAAGGCCTCCGGCAAGAGCACCTATGTGTCCGTGCTGGTCAACGAGTTGAACCAGCGCGTAGGGCAGGCCTTCCACGCCTCGCTGGCCGCGATGGGGCAGTCCACCCAGCAGCGGGACAAGGAGATGGCCGAGGACCTCTACGAGCGGCTGCGGCTGCCGGACGCCACCCGTCCGGCCGCCCTCGGCTTCAACGACCCGCTGCTGTACCGGCTCAGCCTGCCCAGACGCGGCCGGCCGGGCTCCGGTACCCGACACACGACCCTGGTGTTCTTCGACGCGGCGGGCGAGGACCTCGCGGGGGCCGAGGCGATGGACCGCTACACCCGCTATCTCAGCGCCGCGGACGGGATAGTCCTGCTCGTCGATCCGCTCCAGCTCGGCTCCGTGCGCGACCGGTTGCCCGTGCACGACGGCCCTCCGCTGCCGGTGGTGGAGACCCCGCCGCAGCAGATCGCCGCCGACCTGGCGGCCCAGCTGCGCGCCCACGGCAAGGGCGGCTCGCGCGGCCGGGTGTCCACGCCGATCGCGGTGGCCGTCACCAAGACGGACATGCTCAGGTCGCTGCTCGACCCGCACTCGCCGGTACTGCGCAACGCGCCGCACACCGACGGCCGGTTCGACGAGGACGACCGGCTCGCCGTGCACGAGGAGATCCGGTCGCTCATGGCGGACTGGGACTCGGGAGCCCTTGTGCGCCAACTGGAGCTGGACTTCGCGGAGTTGTCGCTGTTCGGACTGTCGGCGCTCGGTGCGCCGCCGCCCGCCGAGGCGCCCGCGGACGCACCGAAGTCGGGGCCGCAGCCGGTGCGGGTGGAGGACCCGCTGCTGTGGCTGCTGGCCCGCCGGGGCCTGCTGCCCGTGCGCTCCGCCACGAAGGGGCGGGCGGGGAAGGGACGTGTCAAGTGACCCTCGCCCAGCTGCACTACACATCGGCCCCGCCCGGGCCCGACGGCTCGGGGTTCCGGTTCACGGCGGTCAGTGCCGGGGTCCCGCGCGGACTGCTCAGGGAGGTTGAGCAGCTCATCGGCTACGAGCCCCCGCGCGACTTCCCGGCCCGCCCCGACGCCGAACAGCTCAAGAGCTTCCCGAAGGCCTTCGCCTTCTCCGCGCTCGCCGACGGAGGGCGGCTGCTGAGCCGCTCGGTGTACACCGGGGCGGACTACAGCGGCCGTTGGGGCAACTTCCACGCGCACGCGCTGCATATGCCGCCGGGGACGCGGCTGCCGGACGGCGCGCTGCCGATCACGGCGTGGGAGTCGCCGCGCTGGGCGGACTCCACGCCCGTCAACGGCCGGCCCGAGCCGGTCGAGCGCTTCGAGCCGTCGGGCCTGCTCCGGCGTGACGGCCTGATCGCGTTCGCCGCGTCCCGGTCCGAGCGCCTGGCGGCGTTCTTGGCCGACCTGCGGGCCTGGGTGGCGGATCCGGACGCCGCCGCCCAGATCGTCCTCGTCGAGCACGACAGCGCGGACGTCGCCCAGTGGATCGCGCTCGCCTGTGCGGTGCTGCCGCGCGAGCAGGCCCACCGGCTCACGTTCACCACGTACACCCGCCGCCCGCAGCAGGCCCGGCAGCAGATCATCGGCGTGCTGCCGTCCTCCGAGCCGGTCAGCCACGACCACCGCTACCGGGTCCACGATTGTACGGCCGGACCGTCGCCGGAGCCGGTCACGGACGTGTGGGCCCAGGTCTGCGCGCACATCTGGTGCGCCGGGCGCCCCGACCTGTTCCGCGAGACGCCCGCACAGGCCGGACCGCTGGCGGTGGCCGCGCTGGCGGCGGGGGTCGAGCTGGGCGCTCAGGGGCGTACGGCTGCGGCGCGGTGGGCGGTGGACCACGCGGGCTCGCTCTCCGACGACACGTTGGCGGCGCTGGTGGGGGCGTTGTGCGCCGGGCACGAGCCGGTCGTCGCCAGGCCCGCCCCGCCCGCCCCGGCAGGCGAGGAACACGCCGCGCTGGCCGACCTGTTGGCCCGCCTGGAGGGGCGGGTGCCGGTCGCCGTGACGGCGCCGCTCGCCGCGCGGGTGCTGACCTCGGCGGTACTGGGCCGCGGGCCGGTGCCCGCCCTGCGTGCCGGGTCGCTGACGGCACCGGCGCAGGCCGCACTGGCCCGGGATCTGGCGCCCGCGCTGCGTGCCGGTGTCGCCGACGAGCGGGAGCCGGCCGCCGGGCGTCCCCTCGCGCTGCTGCGGATCGCCGACCTGCTGGACATCGACTGCCAGGACCTGCTTCCGGAACTGGCGGCCCGGCTGGCCCGGGGGCTGGTCGCGGACCACCCGACGGCTGCGGCGGGCGGACCGGGCTCGGACGCGCCGGGCGCGGCAGGCAGGGGCGGCAGGGACATGGAGGGGTGTGCGGAGGGGCACGCGGAGGGGTATGCGGCGACCGCCGCGCCGGGGCGCTCCCCCGCTGACGGCGCGGGTCCTGCGTCGCCCGGCGCCGCGGGTCGCCACCCGGCCGACGCCTGGTGGAGCAAAGCCCCGAGCGACGGCTCCGGCAGCACACCGGCCGACAGGCCGGGCCGCCACCCCGCCGACCGCACGGTTCAGGCGCCGAGCGACGCCCCGGGCCGCCACCCGGCCGACGGCCGGTCGAGTCAAACCCCGGCCGACGGCACCGGCAGCACACCGGCCGACCGTTCAGGCGCCGCCCCCTCCGGCGGCGCGGCCGACGCACCCTCCGGCGGCTCGCCCGCGCCGTATGCGTCCGCCCTCCTCGACGCCGTGCACGACCACCCCGCCCTGCGCATCGCGCTGTTCGGCGCCCTGAACGCGCTCGCCGCGGCCGACCCGCCCGGTGTGGCGCGCAGGCTGGCCGGGGCGGGGCTCCCCGTCGGCCTGCAGCCGGGGTTCCCGCATCTGCGGATGTGCGCCACGGCGGGCGAGCCCGGCGGTGACCGGCTGGGCCGGTTCCACAGCGTCCTGCGCACCGCCGGCGTCTCGCCGCACGCCGACCCGGCGGTTCTGCGCACCGCGTTCGCTCTGGTCTGGTCCGGCGATCTGCCGACGGGCCAGGAGGCGAGCCTGCTGCTGAACGAACTGGGCTCGGACATCCACCGCGCGAGCGGTACCCGGGACCTGCTGATCGACGCCGCGCTCGCCGCGCCCCGGGACGACCACGACGTCCCTGCCCTCGCAGCCGACCTGTTGCGCTGCTTCCCCACGGAGCTGCGTCCCGGACAGCGCGCGGCCCTGCTCCTGCTGGAATTCGCCGGCCTGCTCGGCACGGAGGGCGAGGGCGAGGACTGGGTCGGCCGGGTGCTGGCGCTGCGGGACGGCGCGGCCGAGCCCGTTCCGGCGGCGGTCGTGGACCGGGTGTTCGACGCCCTCGCGTGGCGGCTCGTCAAGGGACCGGCGCCGGAGAGCGAGTTGTACGCCCTGGCCCGGTCGGCCGAGCCGGCGCTGCTGGCGGCGTACGAGCGGGCGGGGCGTTCGGACCGGGTGGGCAGCCGGCTGCGGACGGTGCCGTCGTTTGCCGCCGCCTGCTTCTGCGCCTGGAGCGCCTTCCCCGGGACCCGTACGGAGTGGGACGAGACGCGGACGGCCCTGCTGACGAAGGTGCTGCGGCCGGTCGTGCGGGCGCTGCCCGCCGAGGACGTCGCCGCGGTCGAGGAGGCCCTCGGCCGCGCGGGCCGCGGCAGGCTCGACGCGTTCCGCACCTGGAACCGCCCCGGCGCCCTGGGCCGTCTCGCCGGCCGTCTGTCCGGCCGCGGCCGACGCGGCACGGACCAGCCGCCGGTGTGGCCGGGAGACGTGGAACCGCCTGCCGAGGGGCGGCGCCGATGACTCTCGTGAACACGCTCACCCTGGCCTTCCCGCTCTTCGCCCTGCTCGGCTCGTCGCTCGCCATCGCCGTCGGCCTCTGTCTCTTCCGCCTGCTGTGGCGTTTCCTCGGCATCGGCGTCGGGGCCGTCTGGCGCGGGCTCGGGCCGTGGCAGGCGGGGCGGCCGGATCAGCGGGTGCCGGCCGTGGGTGCCGGGGAGCCCGCGCATCTCGCTTACTGGTGGCGGCAGCTGCGGGTGGACGCCGTCTCGGCCGCCGGGTACGGGATGCGGGTCATCTGGACCGCTTTCCGCGACCCCTGGATGGAGCGGTTCGTACGGAACCTGTTCCACGGGCGGCGTCCCTCGGGGGTGCGCGGCAGCTCACCGGCGTCCAGGTTTGTGCTGGCGGCGTGCTTCGGGCCCGGCTTCGCCCTGGGCGCGCTGCTCAGTGTCGTGCTCGCCACCGTCGTACTGGGCCTCGTCCATGCCGTGTTCGCCGTGCTGCTCGGCCTGGTGTGGCTCGGCTGCGCGGCGGCCGTACCGGTGCTGCGGGGTGTGGAGCGCGGGTGGCTGCTGGCGCGGGGGGTGCGCGTCAAGTGCCCCTATCCGGGCTGCTATCGCCCCGTACCGCTGGCCGTGCACCGCTGCCCGAACTGCCGGGCCGAGCATCGCGCGCTGCGGCCGGGACGGTACGGCGTGCTGTGGCACGCGTGCGCGTGCGGGCACCGGCTGCCGACGACCCGGCTCGCGGGGCGCGGGAAGCTGACCGCGCTGTGCCCGCACTGCACCCGGCCGCTGCCGGAGACGGCGGGCACCACCCGTGTGGTGCACGCCCCGCTGGTCGGCGGGACCTCGTCCGGCAAGACCATGCTGATGGCGGCGATGGTGGAGGGCCTGCACGCGTGGGCCCGGCGCGGTGACCTGACCGTCGAGTACGCCTCCGCCGAGGACCGCCGTACGGCCGTGGACCTCGGCCAGGAGCTGAAGCAGACCGGTTGGGCGCACGCCACGACCGGCGGCCAGCCGCGCGCCCTGATGCTGACCGTGACACGGGGGCGGCGGCGCCGGCTGCTGTATCTGTACGACCCGATGGGCGAGTCGGTGAGCGACGCCGAACGTGTGCGGGCCCAGCGGTACTTGGCGCACGCCGACGGTGTGGTCCTGGTCGCCGACGTCCTGGCCGACCCCAAGGTGCGCGGCAGGCTGAGTGCCGACGACGCCCGGCGGGCGGGGGCGGCCCGCCCCTCCGCGCAGGGGCCGTGGGAGACGTACCAGCGGCTGATCGGCGAGCTCGCCGCGCTGACCGGCCGGCGCGGCCGGCTGTCGGTGGCGGCGGTCGTCACCAAACGGGACGTGCTGGACCAGCTGACCTCGTTGCCCGTGGCCGGCGCGCGGATCGACACCTGGCTGGCGGAGATCGGCCTGGGCGGCCTCGTCCGCGCCCTCGGGCACGACTTCCGGTCGGCACGTTACTGGGCGGTCAGCGCCCACGCGGCCACCGGCACCGGCCCGCTGGAGCCGGAGCAGCGCAGGGCCGCCGAGCCGGTGCTGTGGCTGCTCGCGGCCTCGGGGCTGCGGACCGGGGCGCTGATCGGGCCCGGCGGCGGTGCGGGCGGCAAGGAGCGCGGGACCAGGCCGCGCGGCGGTGAGCGCGAGAAGAGGTACAGCCCGGCATGACCCAGGTGACCAAGCCGATCGGGCGTGGCCGGCGCATGGCGGCGGGCCTGTTCCTCGCCTCGCTGGTGCTGACGGGGGCCGGCCTGGCCCTGCTCGCGATGTGGCTGCTGCCCTGATCCGCGACGTACGACATCTCAACTACCGGAAAGGACAAGCTCAGTGAGTGACATTCCCGGCGGGCCCATGGCGAACCGGCCGGTCCACTTCATCTGGCTGCTCGACTGCTCGTACTCGATGCAGGGCGAGAAGATCGCCAGACTCAACTACGCGATCAGGGAAGCCGTTCCCGAGATGCGTTCGGTGGCGCACGACAACCCGGCGGCCCAGCTGCTGCTGCGCACCATCACGTTCTCCACGACGGCCCAGTGGCACCATCCGACGCCGGTCCCGGTGGATGACTTCACCTGGCAGGACGTCGAGGTGGACGGCATGACCAACCTCGGCGAGGCGCTGCACCTGGTCTCGCGGGAGCTGCAGAGCCCGCCGATGCCGCAGCGGGCGCTGAAGCCGGTGCTGGCGCTGGTGTCGGACGGGGTGCCGACGGACGACTGGCGGGCGGGCCTGAAGGCGATCGACGCCACGCCGTGGGGCCGCAAGGCGGTGCGGGTCGCCATCGCGATCGGCGCCGACGCGGACCGCTCGGTGCTCCAGGAGTTCCTCGGCAACCCCGAGCTGCAGCCGCTGGACGCCAACAGCCCCAAGCAGCTCGCGGCGGCGATCCGCTGGGCGTCGACGGCGGCGGTGAAGGCGGCCTCGCAGCAGATGGCGGTCTCCGCGGACGCGGCCGTGAAGCAGCCGTACGCGCCGCCGGTCCTCGACGACGACGATGACGACGACGTGTGGTGACGCTCGGGGTGCGGCGCTGGGAGACGATCGGCGACAGCGTCCAGGGGGTCAACAAGCAGCACAACCAGGACTGGTACGCCTGCGAGGGCAGCGGCGGCGGGGACGATCCGCTGGTGCTGGCGGTCGCCGACGGGCACGGCTCGGCCGTGCACGCGCGCAGCGGGCTCGGTGCGCGGTTCGCCGTGGACCGGTTCGTGGTGCGGGCGGCCGAGTTCGGGCGGGCCGCGCGGGACTGCCATGAACGGGGACGCCTGGCACGGCTGATGACCTACGCCCGGGACGACTTCCCGCGCGTGCTGGTGCACGACTGGCGGGAGGCGGCCCTGGGCCACTGGGACCGGCACCGCCCGGTCGCCGACGAGGGGGCGCGGGAGCCGGCGCCGGACGAGAAGCTGGTGCTGTACGGCACCACACTGATCGGGGCGGTGCTCACGCCCTGGCTCTTCGTGGCCTGGCAGATCGGCGACGGGGACCTGGCGGTGGTCGAGCACGACGGGACGCTGCGCCGGCCGCTGGCGACCGGCGAGGAGGACCTCGGCGACGAGACGGAGTCGCTGTGCGGCTCCGAGGCCTGGCGTGCGGTGCGGACGCACTGGGCGCCGCTGTTCGACGAGGCGCGGACACCGCGGCTGGTGGTGCTGTCGACGGACGGGCTGTCGAAGAGCTTCGCCTCGGCGGACGGGTACCGGGAGTTCGTGGCGGGCCTGGACGGCCGGCTGCTGGCCGAGGGCAGCGACGGGGTGCGGGCCTCGCTGCCTCAGTGGCTGCGGCAGGCCTCGCGGTACTCCGGTGACGACACGACCCTGGCGGCGGCGCTGCGGCACGTCGGTCTGGTGGCCGAGGACACCCCGGCCATGGAAACGGAACGGAAGACGGAGACGTAGAAGATGAGCGGCATGCTCGACAGCGGGACGCGGCTGGCCGCGGAGAACGGCGACGAGGTCGAGATCATCGACCTGCTCGGGGCCGGCGGTCAGGGCGAGGTGTACCGGGTGCGGACTCCGGGCGGCGACAAGGCGCTCAAGTGGTACTACCCGACGTGTGCGACGCCCGAGCAGGAGGCGATCGTCAAGGAGCTGGTCAGCCGGGACTTCGACGACGACCGGTTCCTGTGGCCCGAGGCGTACGTCAGCGCGCACCGGGGTTCGTTCGGCTACCTGATGGCGCTGCGCCCGGAGCGCTTCAAGGGGCTGCCGGACCTGTTCCGGCGGCAACTGCGCACCAGCACACGGGCGTTGCTGACGGCCTGTCTGTACACGGTGGAGGCGTATCAGGCGCTGCACTCGCGCGGTATCGCCTACCGGGACATCTCCTGGGGGAACGTCTTCTTCGATCCGGCCACGGGTGACGTGCTGGTCTGCGACAACGACAACGCGGTCGTCGAGGGCGATGCCAGCGGTATCTCGGGGACGATGAAGTTCATGGCGCCGGAGCTGGTGCGCGCCGACCCGGGGGCGCGCCCGGGCACCCAGTCCGACCTGCACTCGCTGGCCGTGCTGCTGTTCATGTTGCTGATGAACCACCACCCGCTGGAGGGCATGCGTGAGCTGGGCATCCACTGCTTCGACGAGGCGGCGGAGAAGCGGTTGTACGGCAGGAGTCCGCTGTTCGTCTTCGATCCGGCGGACGACTCCAACGCGCCCGACCCGATGGAGCACGCGACCGTGCTGGCGACGTGGGACGCGGCGGTCGGCACCCTCCAGGAGCTGTTCCGCCGCAGCTTCACGACCGGTCTGCACGATCCCGCGGCCCGGGTGCGCGAGACCGAGTGGCGCAACGCGCTGCGGGCGGTGCTGGACGCGGTGGTCGAGTGCGCGTCCTGCGGGCGGCAGAACATGACGGAGCCGGGCGCGAACCCGCCGTCGCGCGTGTGCTGGTCGTGCAGGGCACAGCTGGTGCTGCCGCCCCGGCTGACGGTGACCACGCCGCCACCGCGCACCGAGCACCACATCCGGCTGCGCAGGGAGGCACGCGTCCAGACGCACCATCTGCTGCCCGAGCCGGCGCGGCACGACTGCTCGGACGGGAGTTTGGTCGCGGAGCTGGTCGAACACCCCAGCAAGCCGGGCCGCTTCGGCATAAAGAACCATTCCAAGGACACCTGGACGGGCACCCGCTCCGACGGCACGCCCCAGCAGATCGGCCCCGGCCAGACGGTCCCGCTGCGCTCGGGCCTGGAGCTGGACCTCGGAGGCGGGGTGCGGGCGGTCGTACGCGCCAAGTGACCCGGTCGTACGCGTCCGGTGACCCGGTCGTACGCGCCCAGTGACCGGATGGGGGCGCCCCACAGGACGTGTGGGGCGCCCTCCCCTCAGAGCCCGAGCACCCGGCCGATCTCCTGGGCCAGGGCCAGGCTGCCGCTGCCTGCCGCGACGCCGATGCCGATGGTTTCCAGGGCGGAGCGGATGCGGCCGCGGTTGGCGGGCTGGCCGTCCTGTGCGGCGTGGACCAGCTCGCCCTGGATGATCTGCGCCTGCGGGACGAGCGCCGGGTTCTCGGTGTGCAGCCGCTCGACGAGCCGCTCCGCGAGCCGCACGAGTGCGGCCGGGTCGGCGCCGTTGTTGATCTCGATGCGTCCGTGGTCGCCGATGTTGGCCGGCCCGTTGATGTTGCGGATGTTGTACGTGCTCATGTCCCGCCCTCCTGTTGTGCGCGGTTCAGGGCTTGGCCGGTGGCGTTCCGCCGGCGCCCTGCTGCCCCGAGGGCCCGCTCCCCTGGGGCCCGTTGTGGTTGACCTGGTTGTGGTTGCCGAGGTTGCTGTTGCTGACGTTCTCGATGTTGTAGGTCTGGTTGCTGATGATCTGCTGCGCCTTGTCGAACGAGCTGGTGTCGACGTTGTGGTCCTGCAGGAACTTCTCGGTCGCCGTCAGCACCCCTTGCTGGAGCCGGTACAGGTAGTCCTGCGAGTCGATGCGCTCGGCGTAGCCGGCCTCGTCCCAGTCGGCGTGTCGCTCGCGCAGGCTGTCGGCGGCGCCGTAGTCGTAGACCATGTGCTGGTCGGTGATGTCCCGGCGCACCTTCTTCAGGAACCGCGCGTCGGCCCGGCGCCGCCGCCTGCGCTCGCGGATACGGCGCAGGGCGCCGCTCAGCTCGGGCCAGGTGTGCGTGGTGGCGTGGGCGACGAGGCTCCACCAGCGGTCGAAGGGGGCCACCGGAAGCCGGTCCACGCGGTGGAAGCGCCCGCTGAGCGGAGGGATCGCGTAGGCGGCGACCTCCCAGGTGAGGCTGGGCTGGTTGAGGATCGCCCGCAGGTACATGGAGACGACGATCCGCCCGCCCTCCCCGACCCGCTCCAGGCAGAGATGGGTCCGCATGCCCGCGCCCGGCTTCTCCAGACCCGCCTGGACGAGTTGCTTGGGGATCTGGGCGGACGGGCGCCGGGTGCGGTCGGGCACCAGGTCGCCGAGCAGGTAGGCGTTGCTGCCGAGGACGTAGAGCCGGTTCTTGACGCGCAGCCCGTCCAGGCCGGCGACGCCCTCCATCTGGCGGGCCACATAGGTGTGGAGGTCGACGGCGTCGAAGGGGATCACGGGGAGCCTGCCGCCGCCCGGCGCCTCGGCGGGCTTGCTGACGTCGATGGGCTGCCAGACGCCGGCCTTCCTGATCGCGGTGCCACTGCCGACGAACGGGTTGGTGCGAGCCGCCGCGTCGGCGTACGGCAGGACGTTGGCGCGCTTGTACGCGTGCTCCTGCAGCCAGGCCTCCGCCTCCGGCTCGACGGGCGGGGCGAGCCTCTCGGCCCTCTCGGGGTCGCGGAAGACCTGCTGCGCCGCGGCGCGGGCCTGGGACTGCGCCCGGTGGACCAGCCACCAGCCGGCGGCGAGGATGCCGAGGGGGCCGTACAGCCCGACCTGTGCCACGGATCCGTTGCTGCCGGTCAGCCCCGCCAGCCCGACCAGCAGCGCCACCACCAACGCCGGGCCCAGCCAGGCCAGTTGCCGGTCGAGCGCCTCGCGCCGCCGCACGGCCACGCGCGCGTGCCGGGCGAGCGCCACGAAGTTGATGCCGAGGGTCAGACCGATCGCGTTCAGCCGGTCACCGGTGAGGTCCCGGTCGACCTCGAAGGCGAAGGCGTCGTCGAGATGCACCGACGCGCACAGCCGCCGGGTCACCCCGTCCTTGCGGTACTGCGGCAACGCCGGCAAAGCTCTGCCCGCCACGGTGACCTGCCCTTCCTGCTGTCTTGGCGGGGTTCACCCTAGGGACAACGGCCGTGCCTTGTCCCGGAGTTCGCGCGAGTCGCCGCATGACGGTCAGCGCGTGTTGACAACCGCCTCCTCCGCCAGCCGCACCAGTTCCCCCACCGGCATCGATCCCGCCGCCCGCCGCTCGCGCGCGAAGGTGTTGGCGAGGTGCTGCAGGAGCTCGTTCAGCGGGGTCGGTACGCCGTGCAGGCGGCCGAGGAGGGCGATCTCGCCGTTGAGGTAGTCGGCCTCGATGGTGCCGGTGCCGCGGGTGAGGGACTGCCAGGAGGAGCCGCCGCCGCGCGGGGCGCCGTCGAGGGGGACGAGGGTGACCTTGTCGCCCCGCACCGCCTGCTGCTCCTCGGTGCTCGCGTACGCGATCCCGGCGGCGTCGAGCACGGCCGCGCCCTCGGCCCGCACACGCCGGAACAGGGCTGCGGCCTCCTCGCTGTCGACGGGGCCGGTCACCGCCTCCAGGGCGTTGCCGAGGTTGGCCAGCAGCTTGGCGTACTGCCAGCGCGCCACGTCCGCCACGACCGGCGCCTCGAAGTGCGACTTCTCCAGGTCGGCGGCGACGAGGCGGGCGGTCTCGTCGGTGCCGTGCGGATGGCGGCCGAGGTGCAGGATGCCGGTGAGGGGGCTGCCGGCGGCGGAGACGACGCCGGGTTCGACGTACGTCGACGGCAGCCAGACGCAGACGCCGTACACCCGTCGCAAGAGCCGCAGGGCGAGCCGCTGGCTTTCGACACCGTTCTGCGCGCAGAACAGCGGCAGCCGCTCGGCGGCCGTACCGCCGCCGGTGACGGGCGCGGGCGCCCAGGTCTGCAGCGCGGCCACGCTGTCCTGCGTCTTGACCGCGAGGACGAGAACGTCGTCGGGCCGCAGCTCCCCGAGCGCGGCCGGTCCTTCGACGACCGGCAGCCGGTGGGTCAGCTCGCCCTCCGGCACTCTGAGGCGCAGCCCGCGGTCCCGCAGTGCCTGGAAGTGGGCACCCCGTGCGACCAGTACGACCTCGTGTCCCGAGCCCGCGAGCCGGCCGCCGATGACGCCGCCGACCGCCCCTGCCCCGATGATGATGTAGCGCATGGGACGAGCCTCGCACAGCCGTCCGCCGCGTTGACCTTGCCCTTGGGGCAGGGTTCACGCTCCTCGGCATGGACGACTTCCACCTGAAGCAGTCGCCGTACAGCGATCCGGGGGACCTGGACGTCAGTGGGCTGCCGAGTGATCCTGGCCAACTCGCGCATGTAGTGCGGAACTATCCATCAGGGCGACGGGGGGCCGCCTGGGACACGCCATCCCCGAGCGGCGGCTGCACGAGGACGCGGAGTCCCGCTATGTCACCGAGATCCTGCGGATCCTGCGTGAGCGGGGGGACGGCTCGCTGACCGGGGCGCGCAAGCCGGAGGAGCGCTTCGTGGGCACCTGCCGGGACTTCGCGCTGCTGCATGTCTCCCTGCTGCGGGCGACGGGCACGCCCGCCCGGGTCCGCGGCGGCTTCGGCACCTACTTCGTCGACGGCTTCCACGAGGACCACTGGGTCACCGAGTACCGCCTTCCGGACGGCGGTTGGCGGCTGGTCGACCCACAGGTCCTGCATCCGTCGTACGACCACATCGACTTCGACCCGCTCGACGTCCCGCGCGACCGGTTCCTCGTGGCGGGCGAGGCCTGGCGGGCGTGCCGGGCCGGGGAGGCGGACCCGGAGACGTTCGGGTTCTGGTCCGACCCGGGCCTGCGCGGGATGTGGTTCGTGCGGGGCAGCCTCGTCCTCGATCTGGCCTGCCGGAACGGCGTCGAGACGCTGCCCTGGGACGGCTGGGAGCCGCTGGCGGGTTTCGAGGACCACGAGTCGCTCTCCGCGGACGACCTCGCCCTCCTGGACGCCGTCGCCGCCGCGCGGACCGACGACGACGCCCGGCGCCTGTACGCGGAGCCGCGGCTGGCGCCGCCCCGCGAGATCCTCTCCAAGTCGCCCTGGTTCGGGCTGCGCGAGGTCAGTCTTCCGCAGCGTTGAACGGCGTCCCCTGGTGGAAGTACATCTGCCACCCGTCGGCCGTCAGCCGCCAGAGGGAACTGCGGTGCGCGTGCCTGCCGAGGTACTCCGTGTCGAAGGTGAGGTGGACGATGTCCGGCGCGAGCTGGACGCCTCGGATCTCGGAGGTGACGACGTACCGGTCCGCCGGATCGGTGTCCACGGGCAGGCGGGACACGGTCGACGCCTTGTCCCAGCGCCGTCCCGACGAACCGAACTCGTGGCGGTGTCGCGGACGTCAGTCACCGGTCATCTCCACGAGTTTCACCACGGTGTTCCAGTTACGACTGGTGGCGATCAAACCCTTGTTGATCCGAGGGCGCGACAGAATTTCGGCGAGCTTGGAGCGGCCCAGGCCGTCCGGGGCGTACAGATACAGCGCACGGTCGCCGAGCCGGAACTCCTCCGGCAGGTAGGCGGCCGGGTCGATCTCCGCGAAGCGCTCGGCGTCCACCGGGGCGGAGTAGTAGGTGACGTGGAGCTGCTTCGGCTCCAACTCGGCGGCCGGAAAAGGGCAGTTGTCGGCGATCGCCTTGAGATAGGCGTGGTCGCGCACGAGGACGTCCACGTCGAAGCCGAAGTGCTGCTGGATCGTCGCCGCGATCTCCGCGGCCAGGGAGGTCTCGTCGCCGTGGTCGGTCGCGAAGACCGCCTGGCCACTCTGCAGGTAGGTACGTACGCCGTCGTAGCCGAGGCCGGTCATCAGGGTCCGCAGGTGGGCCATCGGGACTTTTCTGCTGCCGCCCACGTTGACTCCGCGCAGGAGCGCCGCATACGTCGTCGTCATCCGGCCAGCCTAGGGCCTGTCCGGCGTATCAGGTCGGCTGCAAGGAACAGTGCTGACCGGCCAAGCCGAGCGTGCCAGAGCCCGCGACGCCGGCATGATCCGCCGGACAGGCCCTGAGGCGCGGCACGATCTCGCGCCCCTGATCGCCGCCCCCGAGATGTTCTGGGTCGATGTAAGGGGCCCATGTCCTCCCCAGTGGGGAGGGCCAGGGGCCCGAGCGGATGAGTTTCGGCCGCCGTACTTCACCGGGCAGCACGACGAGATGTCTTTATCCGGCCCATACCTTCGAAACGAAAGGTGGCGGCAGGGGGCTGCCACCGCAGTCAAGGGGGATGGCCCGTCATGGGGAACGGAGATTCTCGGGTGCGGGGGCTCGCCGCCCGGGCCGGCGGCTGGAGCGCCCGGCACCGATGGGCGGCGGTCGGCATCTGGGTGCTGTTCGTCGTCCTGGCGATGGGGCTCGGCTCGGCGGCGGGCCGGGTCGACGTCAAGGACAGCGATCAGCTGAAGGGCGAGACACACACCGCCGCCAAGATCGTCGAGGACGCCGGGATCGAGGAGCCGGCCGGTGAGACGGTCCTGATCCAGGCGAAGGACGGTTCGCTCAAGGCCACCGACGCCGAGTTCAGGGCCGCGGTCACCGCGGTCGTCGAGGCGGTCGAGGGCACCGGCAGGGTCACGGAGGTGACGTCGCCGTACGACACGAAGACGATCTCCAAGGACGGCCGCAGCGCGCTGGTGCAGTTCGACATGCGCGGCGAGGCGGACACCGCGGGCGAGCGCGTCGAGCCGGTGCTGAAGGCCGTGGCGGACGTCCAGCGGGACCACTCGTCGCTGCGGATCGAGGAGATCGGCGGCGCGAGCATGATGAAGACGTTCGACGACGCGTTCGGGGACGACTTCCAGAAGGCCGAGTACTCCGCGGTGCCGGTGGCCCTCGGCATTCTGCTCATCGCCTTCGGCGCGCTGGTGGCGGCGCTGCTGCCGGTGCTGCTGGCGATCACCGCGATCATGGCGACGATGGGCCTGATGGGCCTCGTCAGCCATGTGATGCCGATGAGTGACACCGCGAACTCCGTGATGCTGCTGGTCGGTCTGGCCGTCGGCGTCGACTACTGCCTGTTCTATCTGCGCCGTGAGCGCGAGGAGCGCGAGGCCGGCCGGGACGCGCAGACCGCCCTCAGGGTCGCCGCCGCCACCAGTGGCCGCGCGATCATCGTCTCCGGTGTCACGGTGTGCGTGGCGATGGCGGGCATGCTGTTCACCGGGCTCGCCGAGTTCGAGGCGATGGGCCTGGCCTCGCTGATGGTCGTGGCGGTCGCCATGGTCGGGTCGGTGACGGTGCTGCCGGCGCTGCTGTCGCTGCTGGGCGAGCGGGTCGAGAAGGGCAAGATTCCCTTCCTGCACCCGGAGAGCAAGTTCCGCCGCAACCGGGGCCGCGGCAACCGCGAGAGCCGGTTCTGGACGGCGGTGCTCAAGGGAGTGCTCGCGCGGCCCGTCATCTCGGTGGTCGTCGCGGCCGGTGCGCTGCTCGCCATCGCGGCGCCCGCGCTCGGCATGAAGACGCAGAACCTCACGCTGGACCAGGAGTTCGGCGACTCGCTGCCGATCGTACAGACGTACAACCGCCTCAACGAGGCCTTCCCGGGCGGCTCCGACCCGGCCGAGGTCGTCGTCAGGGCCGATGACATCAACGCTCCCGAGGTGACGTCCGCGCTCGCCGACTTCCGTGAGCGGGCGATCAGTTCGGGTGCCTCGCGCGGCCCGGTGGAGATCAAGCTGCACGACGAGCACAACCTCGCCTTCGTCTACGTCCCGCTGGTCGGCGGCTCCGACCTCGACAGGGCGGGCGCGAGCCTGGACAAGCTGCGCGACGAGGTGCGGCCGGCCACGCTCGGCAAGGTCGACGGCGTCGAGGCGCCCATCACCGGGCAGGTCGCGGGCTCGAAGGACTTCAACGACCAGCTGGCCGGAGCGGTCATCCCGGTCTTCGCGTTCGTCGTGGTCTTCGCCTTCGGACTGATGCTGCTGTCGTTCCGTTCGCTGACGGTGGCGCTCACCTCGATCGTGCTGAACCTGCTGTCGGTGGGCGCGGCCTACGGCATCCTCGTCGCCGTCTTCCAGCACGGCTGGGGCGCGTCCCTGGTGGGCGCGGAGGGCGTCGGCGCCATCATCACCTGGCTGCCGCTGTTCCTGTTCGTGATCCTGTTCGGCCTGTCGATGGACTACCACGTGTTCGTGGTCTCGCGGATCCGCGAGGCGCGGCTGCGGGGCCGCAGCACGAAGGACGCGATCCAGCACGGCGTGGTCACCACGGCCGGGGTGGTCACCAGCGCCGCGGTCATCATGGTCGCCGTGTTCGCGATCTTCGGCACGCTGTCGATGCAGTCCATGAAGCAGATGGGCGTGGGCCTCGCGGCGGCGGTGCTCATCGACGCGACGATCATCCGGGGCGTGCTGCTCCCCGCGGTGATGGCGCTGCTGGGCGAGCGCAACTGGTACCTGCCGAAGTGGCTGAACCGGCTGCCGGATCTGACGCACGACGAGGCGCCCGAGGCCGTGACCCGCGGGGCGGCCCGGGACGACGAGGGCGAGCGGGTGCCCGTCTGACCCCGCCTGCCCGGCGAAGCGGGGCCCGTCGACCTCGGGGGTGTCGACGGGCCCCGCCCTGTCACGCCTTCTCGCGGGTGTCGCGTACGGCGGCCAGCTCGGCCTCGATCAGGTCGGCGGCCCGCCTGGTCCCGCCCTCCCGCGCCATCTCCGCCTGGATGTCCTTCAGGCGCCGGGCGACCTCCGGGTCGTCGACGAGCGCGAGGGCGGCCTCGCGCAGCGCCTCGGCGGTGGCCTCCTCGGTCGGGACGTGCCGGGCGACGCCGAGCCCCTGGAGCATGTCCGCGTTGCCGAACTGGTCCACGGCCTGCGGTACGGCGATCATCGGGGTGGCCGTGGCCAGGCCCTCCTGGCTGCCGCCGGCACCGGCGTGGGTGACGAACAGGTCGGCCTGCTTGAGTACGGCCAACTGCGGCACCCACGACCGCACTTCCACGTTGGCCGGCACGTCCCCCAGCTCGGCCGGGTCCACATGCCTGCCGACCTGGAGCACCAGGTGCCAGCCGGGCAGGTCGCCGAAGGCCCGCACGCACTCCCGGTAGAACGCGGGCTGCTTGGTGAAGGCCGAGCCGAGCGACACGAGGACGACCTTCTCGGCGTCGGCGGGCCGCTGCCAGTCGCCCTCGGCGGTGCGGTCGCCCTGGCAGGCGCCGACGAAGGTGTACACGGACTCGTCGACGCGGTCGGCGTGGGGCTGCAACGCCCTGGGGATGAGGACGAGGGAGCGGTCGGGCCGGCCGACGAACGGATCGGGGTGCTGGGTGATTCCGTTCTCCTCCAGCCAGGCGTGGAAGCGGCGGTAGTACGCCTGTCCGCGCTCGGTCTTCTTCGGCTCCGCCCACATCGGCTCGGCCACCTCCTCCTCGTAGCCCTCCCAGGCGACGAGGTTCGGCGAGAGCGAGATCGCGGGCACGCCCCAGCGGTGGGCGAGCACGCGGGCCGGGTACGAGGTGATGTCATGCAGGACCAGGTCCGGCTCGTCCCCCTCGTCCCCCTCGTAGGCCTCGATCAGCTGGGGAAGCGCCTGGATCGCGTCGTCCAGGAACGGCTCGACGTTGTCCAGCAGGGTGCTGCCCCAGGCCTCCGGGTCGGCGTCGGGTCCGGGCAGGGTGGAGTTCCAGATTCTGGGTTCGGCGCCGGTCTCGGCGACCTTGTCGGCGAACGCGGGCGGAATCGCGTACGTGACCCGGTGGCCGCGCGCCACGAGCTCCCGGATCACCTCCAGGCTGGGGTTCACGTGGCCGTGGGCGGCGATGGAGAACATGGCGATGTGAGCGGGACTGGTCATGACCACGACGGTACGCGAGACGATACGTCTCGTGCAACTTGGTTTCACGGAGCCAGCACCTCGTACAGCCTCAGCCACGCCCCCGGCGGCACCTCACCGACGAGAACCCCGGGGTCGAGGCGGGCCCCGCGGAACGCCGCGTCGACCCGCCGCCTCGGGTGTACCCGGCGCAGCGACGCGTGCAGCGATCCGCCGACGCCGGAGAAGCCCAGCTCGACCAGGTGCCGCCAGCTGTCGTACGCGCGGGCGTCGAGCAGGGGCGTACGGCGCCGCTCGATCCGTACGATCCCGGCGTCCACCCGCGGCACGGGCCGGAAGCTGTGCCGTCCGACCCGGCCGACCAGCCGCCACTCGTGGCGGGGCCAGGTCAGGATCGTCAGCCGGGTCCAACTCCCGTAGTCCCCGGTGCGTTTGCGGGCGTACTCCAGCTGGGTGAGGAGTGTGGCGTCGGTGAGGGCGGGTGCTCGCAGGCACCAGTCGACGATGGCGGCGGTGCGGGAGAAGGGGACGTTGCCGGCGACCGAGAAGGGGGTGCGCGGGGGCCGCGCGGCCAGGAAGTCCTCATCGATGACACGCACGTGGGGTGCGCCCGAGAAGCGGGCCCGCAGGGCGGGCACGAGTCGCCGGTCGATCTCGTACGCGTGCAGTTCGCGGCAGCGCGGGGCGAGCAGCTCGGTCAACGCGCCCTTGCCCGCGCCGACTTCCAGGAGCAGTGCGGGCCGGGTGCGGCGGGGTACGGCGAGTGCGGCGAGGCGTGCGGCGGCGGCGCGGTCGGTGAGGAAGTTCTGCGAGAGCGCGCGGGAAACGCGGGTGGGACGGCCCATGGCCGATGGTCCTTGTCTTCCGTGACGGGAAACGGGCAGACGAAGGCCCCGACCGGAAGACGGAGAAGAAAAGAGGAGCTCGGACGCTCACGGGCGTCAGGAAATGGTGTCGCTCCCCGGACCGGTCAGGGCACCGGGGCCGCGGCGCATCCGAATGGAGTACGTGCAGCCCCGGGCTTGACCGGAAATGAAGATCGCGTTGGGTCCCACGTACGGCACGTTAGGCGGGCCGGAAGGGGGCGGGCAACGGGTTTTCCGCCGGCCGCCCGCCGCTCAGCGCTGGTATGCCGCTCAGTGGTGGTATGCCGCTCAGCGCTGGTATCTCGCCAGCACCAGGTCCCCGTCCTCCTCCAGCCGCTCGCGCAGTTCGCCGAGTCCGATCGCCCCGCTGTAGTACTCCTGGAACGCCGGGGTCGCCACCTTGTCCTTCCACTCGGGGTAGCCGCGGACGGACTGGGCGGGCGCCGGGCGCAGATGTCCGGCGAGGGCGGTGCCGGTGGCCCAGTCGTGCTCCGCCGTGTGCAGGGCCGGGTCCTTCAGCGCCTGGGTGCCGGTGGGCAGCATCCAGTCGCCGAGGGCGAGCCGGACCATGTTCTGCGGCCGCAGCAGGAAGTCGATGAACCGCGCCGCCTCCTGCTGGTGCGGGCTGTCCTCGGCGATGGACAACGTCTGCGGGCTGACGCCCTGGGCGAGCCCGCCGGGGCCGGCCGGGGCGGGCAGCACCTGCCAGTCGAAGCCCTTCGGTGCCTGCTGCACGATCTGCTGGCGGTAGGAGAAGCCGAGCGGGACCATCGCGTATCTGCCGCCGAAGAAGCCGGGCAGGGTGTCCGAGCCGCCGCTGCCCAGCGTGGTGGGCGAGGCGCTGCGGTCGGTGTTGGCCTGGTCGTGGATGGTGCGCGGGACGACCTGGTCGCCCGCCTCGAACCTGATCGTCACCTTGCCGTCGGCGTCCCGGTGGAACAGCTGTCCGCCCGCCGACAGGGACAGGTTGAGCGTGGCCGAGACGGGTTCCTTCAGCGGCCAGGCGACGCCGTACTTGCCGTCGCCGCTGAGCGCGTCGGTGATCCGCCGGAACTCCGGCCAGCTCCAGGGCCTGTCCGGCGTCGGGATGCGTACGCCGGACTCCTTCAGCCATGTCGCGTTGGCGATGAGCACCCGGGGCTCCTGCAGGAAGGGCACACCGTAGATTCCGTCGCCGAAGGTCGCCGTCTCCCAGCTGTGCTGCGGGATGTCCGCCTTGAGCCGCTCGGGCAGCAGGTCGGTCAGGTCGGCGAGGTAGCCGCCGTAGGCGAAGTCCGCGAGGTCGTCCGAGGCGTCGTGGATGATGTCCGGGGCCTCGCCGCCCTCGAAGGAGGTGAGCAGCTGGTCGTGGACGCTGTCCCAGCTGCCCTGGACGTACTCGACCTTGACGTCCGGGTGGGTCGCGTTCCACTCCTTCACCAGCTCCTTGTTGACCTCGACGGACTCTTCCTGCCAGGCCAGGGACTGGAAGCGCAGGGTGACCGTGCCGTCGTCGCTCTCCCGGGTGCCGCCGGTGCAGCTCGTGAGCAGCAGGACCAGGACCGCGGTGATGAACCAGCTCCTCCGCATCAGCTCTTCACCGCCCCGGCGAGCATCCCGCCCGTGATCCGCCGCTGGATGACCGCGAACACCACCAGCGAGGGCAGCGTCGCGAGGAACGCGGCGGCGGCCAGCGGGCCGAGGTCGGCGACGCCCTCCGCGCCGATGAAGTGCGTGAGGACCACCGGCAGGGTCTGCTTCTCCGGCGTCTTCAGCAGAACGAGCGCGAAGAAGAACTCGTTCCACGCCGTGACGAACGCGAACAGCGCCGTCGCCACGATGCCCGGCGCCAGCAGCGGCGCGGTCACCGACACCAGCGTCCGCAGCCGCCCGGCCCCGTCGACGGCCGCCGCCTCCTCCAACTCCGCCGGAACCGCCCGTACATACCCCACGAGCATCCACAGCGCGAACGGCAGCGCCCACACGACGTACACCATGACCAGCCCCGGCACCGAGTTGATCAGCCGCAGGTTCTTCAGCACCAGGAACAGCGGGATGATCAGCAGCACGAGCGGGAACGCCTGGCTGACGACGACCCAGCCGGTCGCCGCGCGCGCGAGCGGGGTGCGCCGACGGGCCATGACGTACGCCATCGGGGTCGCCAGCAGTACGGCGATCAGGGCGGCGCCGAGCGCGGCGACCAGGGAGTTGAGGGCGGCGTGCAGCAGGGGCTGTTCGTCGAAGGCCTGGCGGAAGTTGGCGAGTGTGGGGTCCTTCGGGATCCAGGTGGGGTGCAGGCTGCCCAGCTCGCGGGGCGGTTTGAAGGCGGTGGAGACCAGCCAGAGGAAGGGGAAGGCGAGGAAGAGGAGGTAGGCGAGCAGGGCGAGGTACTGTCCGGCGCGACCGGTCCGGCTGGTCCTCATGCGTGGTCACCTCCCCTGAGCCGGCCGGCCAGGAAGACGGCCAGGAGTATCGAGATCACCGCGACCATCACGCATCCCATCGCCGCCGCGTAGCCGAACTGCCCGTAGCGGAAGGCCTCTTCGTAGGCGAAGAGCATGGGCAGCCGGGTACGGCCGCCGGGGCCGCCGCTGGTCAGCACGTACACCAGGGCGAAGGAGTTGAAGTTCCAGATCAGGTTGAGTGCCGTGATGGAGAGGGCGACGGGTCTGATCGCGGGCCAGGTGACCGTGCGGAAGCGGCGCCAGGCGCCGGCGCCGTCCACGGCGGCCGCCTCATGCAGTTCGCGCGGGGTGTTCTGCAGGCCGGCGAGCAGGGCGACCGTCGTGGTCGGCATCCCGGCCCAGATGCCCACCACGATGACGGCGGGCAGGGCGGTGGCGAGCCCGCTGAGCCAGTCGCGGCCGTCACCGAGGCCCAGGTCGCGGATCGTCTCGTTGAGGATGCCCGCGTCGGGGTTGTAGACCAGCCGCCACATCACGCCGACGACGACTTCGGGCATGGCCCACGGGACGATCGCGAGGGCGCGGGCCAGCCATCTGAGGCGCAGATCCTGGTTGAGGAGGAGGGCGAGGCCGAGCGCCAGCAGGAACTGCGGCACGGTCACCCCGACGGCCCAGACCAGGCCGATCCGGAACGACTCCCAGAACAGCGTGTCGTGCAGCAGGTCCCGGAAGTTGAGACCGCCGATCCACTGGGTGGGCTGGGTCCGTCCGGACTGGGCGTCGGTGAAGGCCAGCAGGACTCCGTAGAGCAGTGGGCCGACGCTGAGGACGAGAATGGGGATCAGGGCGGGGAGTACGAGGAACCAGGCGCCGTGCTCCATGACGCGCCGCTGCCTCCTGCCGCCCGGCGTGCGTCTCACCGGCCTCTCCGCCTCGGTCACCGTTGTCACGGAATCAGCCCCTTTGCACGGCTCGGGTGGGCCCCGTCATGGTCGTGAAGGCGCAGTGCCCCGTCAAGGCCGCGGGCACATGGTCCGACCTGTGGGAATGCGACACTGGCCGGCGGATGGCGGGAACTCGACGCCATAGGTGCGGATGACACGGCACCAGGCCGGGCGCGACACGGAGGCGGACGATGGACGAGGCACAGGCGCGGGACGTACTGGCCGCGGCAGGCGTACTGCCCGGTCCGGCGCGGAACGCGCGGCTGCTCGCCCTGGGTGAGAACGCGGTGTTCGCCGCCGGTGACCTGGTCGTCAAGGTGGGCCGCGACGCCGAGCTCATCGGCCGGGCGCGGCGCGAACTGGACATCGCGGTGTGGCTGGCCGAGGCGGGCGTACCGGCGGTGCGGGCCGCCGAGACGGACGCGCTGCTGGTGGAGGGGCACCCGGTGACCGTGTGGCATCGGCTGCCCGATCCGGTACGGCCCGCCGAACCACGGGATTTGGCCGAACTGCTACGGGTCGTGCACGCGCTGCCGGCGCCCTCCTTCACGCTGCCGCCGCGTGAGTTGCTGGGCGGCGTGGAGCGGTGGCTGCGGCTGGCGGGGGATGCCGTCGATCCGGCCGACGCGGCGTATCTGCGGGAGCGGCGGGACGGCTTCGCGGCGGCTGCGGCCGCGTTGACGCCGCGTCTGACGCCGGGGCCGATTCATGGGGACGCGCTTCCGCGCAACGTCCACGTGGGGCCGGACGGACCGGTTCTCGTCGACCTGGAGACCTTCTCGGCGGACCTGCGCGAGCATGATCTGGTCGTCATGGTTCTCTCGCGCGACCGCTACGGCCTTCCCGCCGAGGCCTACGACTCCTTCACCGAGACGTACGGTTGGGACGTGCGCGAGTGGGAGGGCTGCGATGTGCTGCGTGGCGCCCGCGAGACGGCCAGCTGCGCGTGGGTCGCTCAACACGCCCCGACCAACCCGAAGGCGCTGGCCGAGTTCGAGCGACGGGTGGCGTCGCTGCGGAACGGGGACGAGGCGGTGCGGTGGTATTCGTTCTGAGCGCCTGAGGAGGGGGGCTTTCCCGTGGTGGGGCGGCTTCGGGTCCCATGGGGCTCGTCGCGCGGTTCCCCGCGTCCCTTCAGGACGTTGCCCGGTCGTCTCCTTCCCTGTGCTGGATGCTGCGCGCGATTCGGCGCAGCTCCGTCAGGACCGTGCGGACCGCCGCGCGGGCCGTGCGCTCGGGGCGGTACAGGGCGTCGATGTGCCGTCGCGCCTGCACTCCGCTGAGCGGTCGCAGTACCAGCTCCGGATGCGGGCGCATCGTCAAGCGCGGCATCAGGGCGATGCCCCCGCCGGCCGCCACGACCTCGGCCACCACCGCGAACTCGTTGATGCGGTGGACCAGAGGCAGGCGGCGGCCGGCGGGGGCATCGCCCTGATGCCGCGCCCGCGCGAGCGCCGTCTCCACCTCGACGGCCGCGCCCGCCAGCGCCTGTCCGGCGTCGGTGAGGACCAGCCGTCGCCCCTGACGCTCGGTGAGCGGCACGGGGATCGCGCGCTGCAGCAGCCGCAGCTGCTGGGAGATCGCCGACGGCGTCACCAGCAGCGCCTCGGCGACCGCCGTGACACTGCCCAGTTCGCCGAGCTCCCGCAGGATCCTCAGCTGTCGTTCGTCCATTGCCGCAGTCTAGGGACGATGTAGGACTTCTAAATGATCATTTTAGGAAGTGGTACTGGGCTTCAGGGACGTCGCCGGTGCACCGTAGGCCCGTGTCCGACGTACGCCGTACCGATGCGGTACTCCTCCTTGTCGCGCTCGTCTGGGGCTCCAGCTATCTGTCGACCCAGACGGCCACTGCCGCGCTCCCCGTCCTGCTGGTGCTGTTCGCCCGCTACGCCCTGTCCGCGCTGGCCTGTCTCGGGGTGGTCGCCGCCGGGAGGCACGGGCCGCGCCGGTGGACGCGCGACGAACTGCGCGCCGGTCTGCTCCTGGGGGTGACCCAGGCCGCGGTTCTGGTCGTGGAGACGTACGGCGTCGCCCACACCAGCGCCGCCAACGCCGGGCTCATCATCAGCCTGACCATCGTCCTCACCCCGCTCCTCGACCGCGGCGGCCACCGCGGCGCACTGCCCGTCTCCTTCTTCGCCGCGACCGGAGTGTGCGTCCTCGCCATCGGACTGCTGATGTCCGGCAACGGCTTCCAGGCGCCACGCCTCGGCGATCTGCTGATGCTCGGCGCCGCGCTGATCCGGGCCGCGCATGTCGCGCTCGTCGGCCGCCTCACCACCGGGCGGGCGATCCGCCCGCTGCACCTGACGACCGTGCAGACCCTCGTCGGCACTGCCCTGTTCCTGCCGATGGCCGCCCTCGACCTGCCGACGCTGGTCCACGCGGACCCGGCGACCTGGGCCCAGCTGCTGTATCTCGCCCTGTTCTGCAGTGTGTTCGCCTTCCTGGCCCAGACCTGGGCCGTGCAGCGCACCTCCGCCAGCCGGGCCAGCCTGCTGTTGGGCACGGAGCCGGTCTGGGCCGTCGCGATCGGTGTGGCCCTCGGCGGCGAACACCTCACGCCGCTCACCGGCCTCGGGGCGGCCCTGATGGTCGCCGGCACGTACTGGGGGCAGACGGTGGAACGCACGCACCGGACCGCACCACGACCCCCACTCCCCTCGCCCCACCCCCTCGACAAGGACTCCGTATGCCCGACCGCGTCCTCCACGACACTCACGACCACCTGATCGCCCTGCTCGACTCCGCCGGCGTCGACTACCGGCTCATCGACCACGAGCCCGAAGGAGCCACCGAGGCCGTGTGTGCGCTGCGCGGGCACCCGGCCTCGGAGGCCGCGAAGTGCATCGTGCTGCGGGTCAAGGTGGACCGCCGCACCACCCGCCATGTCCTCGCGGTCGTCCCTGGGGACCGGCGGGTGGACCTGGACGCCGTCCGGTCGCTGTTCGCCGCCCGCTATGTCGGCTTCAGCGATCCGGAGACCGCCGAGCGGCTGGCCCGTGCCGTCCCCGGCACCGTCCTGCCGTTCAGCTTCGACCCCGACCTCGAACTGGTCGCCGACCCGGACGTGGTGGCCCAGCCGAAGCTGTACTTCAACGCGGCCCGCCTCGACCGCTCACTGCTCATCTCGGGCGCCGACTACGAGCGGCTGGCCAAGCCCCGCGTCGAGCGCATCGCGTCGCCGGCTGCGGCGTCGGAGCCGGAGCCGTCGGCTTCGGCTTCGGCTTCGGCTTCGGCTTCGGCTTCGACTGCGGCTTCGGCTTCGACTGCGGTGTGACGGAGGGTGCTGTCGGAGACGGGGGCGGCGGCCCGCGCGTGCGGTCCTCAGACCTTCTCGCCCGCCACCGTCTCCCCCGCCGGCTCCCTCAGCGGCCATGTCCCGTCGACGACCGCGGCCGGGTCGCCCTTGCGGCGCAGGAAGTTCTGGAAGTCCGCCGCCTGATCGGCGTACCAGTCGATCTGGCGGCGGTGCAGTTCCGCCGGGCCGAGGGCCGCGATCTTGGGGTGGCGGGTGGCTATCGCGCAGGCCAGGCGGGCCGCGGCGAGGGCGTCGGCGGAGGCGTCGTGCGCGGAGTCCAGGGCTATGCCGTACTCCCGGCAGACCGCTTCGAGGTTGCGCTTGCCGCGGCGGTAGCGGTCGGCCCAGCGGTCGATGGTGTACGGGTCGATGACCGGGGCGGGATCCAGGCCGCCCAGGCGGTCACGCAGGGACGGCAGGCCGTACCGCCACAGCTCGGCGGAGAGCAGGCTCAGGTCGAAGACCGCGTTGTAGGCGACGACCGGCACGCCCGTCTTCCAGTACGCCACGAGGACGTCGGCGATGGCGTCCGCCACCTGGTCGGCCGGGCGGCCCTCCGAGGCCGCGCGCTCGTTGCTGATCCCGTGCACGGCCACCGCGTCGGCCGGGATCTCCACGCCCGGATCCGCCAGCCACTCCTTGTGACCTGTGCGTTGCCCGTCCATGACCTCGATCACGGCCCCCGTGACGATGCGCGCCTCGCGCGGATCCGTCCCGGTCGTCTCCAGGTCGAAGCCGATCAGCAGCTCCCGGTGCCAGCCCATGGGCGGCCCCCCTTCTTGGTGGTGCGTTCCCCCAGTGGTCTCCACCTTCCCATGGGCCACTGACAATCAGAGGACCGCATTCCGCTTCCCCGCCGGAACAGTTCAGGACACCGGTCGCGAATCCGCCCACATGAGCTCGAACTCCTCGCGGTATGTGGGGAAAAGCCCGCCTTCGTCGATCTCGTCCGACTTGACCACCCTGCTGCCGTTGCGGAGCACCAGGACCGGCGCCTCCAGCCCCCGTGTCCGCCGCAGATAGGACTGCACGACCGCGACGCCGTCGGAACCGTCGCCGTCCACGAGGTACGCCGTGAAGCGGGGCGTCTCGTCGAAGACCTGGATCTCGAAGGCGCCCGGGTCCCGCAGCCGCGACCGCACCCGGCGCATGTGCAGGATGTTCATCTCGACCGCGCGGCTCAGCTCGCCGCGCTTGATGCCGAGTTCGCGCTCGCGCCGTTTGACCGCGCTGGAGGCCGGGTTCAGGAACAGCAGCCGCACCCGGCAGCCGGACTCGGCGAGCCGCACCAGGCGCCGCCCGGAGAAGTTCTGCACGAGCAGGTTGAGGCCGATGCCGATGGCGTCGAGCCGGCGGGCGCCGCCGAAGATGTCCTCGGCCGGGAACTGGCGCAGCAGCCGGACCCGGTCGGGGTGCACGGCGACCACGTCGGCGTACCGGTCGCCCACCAGGTCCTCGACCGCGTCGACGGGCAGCCGGCGCGCGGACGGCACGTCGCCGCCCGCGCCGAGAATGTCGAGCAGGCGTGCCGAGGCCCGCTCGGCCTGGTTTAAAACGGCCTCGGACAGGGCCCGGTTGCGTGAGACGACGTTGCGGGTCACCTCAAGCTCGTCCAGGGCGAGTTCGACGTCCCGGCGGTCGTCGATATAGGGCTCGAAGCACGGCCAGTGCTGCACCATCAGCTCGCGCAGCTGCGGCAGCGTGAGGAAGCTGAGGACGTTGTCGTCGGCCGGGTCGAGCAAGTAGCCCTTGCGGCGGCTGACTTCGCGTACGGCGACCGCGCGCTGGACCCACTCCTGGCCGGCCGGTCCGGCCGCCGCCACCACCCAGTCGTCACCGTGGACGGGCTCGTAGATGGGGCGCAGCACGGCCGCGACGACCGCGCGCAGCCGCTGCTCGACGAGGTTCAGCCAGATGTAGGCCCGGCCGGCTCGCTGGGCGCGGGTCCGAACCTCGCGCCAGGCGTCGGTGTCCCAGTCCAGCTCCGGCCCGATGGAGCCCGTCTCCATCGGCCTGGCCAGGGACACCGTGCCGGGCGGGACGTCTGTGGAGTTCCCCTCGTGACCCTCGTCACCAGGGGGCAACTCCAGCCCTCCCGAGCCCACCCGCGCACCGCCTTCCGCTCCCCCGAGCACTCCCCGTCCCAACGATCAAGGAAGGGTACTCCGGGAGCGGCGGGCGGTGCAGCCGGATGGACAGGGTCGTTTCTCAACTACGCGGCCGCCAGTGCCCGTTCTGCCAGGCGAGCTCGCTCGGAGTGAGCGGATTCATAGCGGTGACATCCCGCGGGACGATGGAGAATCCCTGCCAGTGGACCGGCATGGGCTGCTGGTCCTCGTCGCGGGCGATGTGGTGGAAGCCCACGTTCATCCAGGCGATCGGGTGTGTCAGGGCCTGGCCGCTGACCCACTTGTCGACGGACTTGGGGTGGCCGTTGCCGCAACCGGGGTTGTGCGTGGCGAACTTCTCGCACTTGTTGTACTCGGTGAAGTACATGTCGTGCTTGGTGTAGCTGCGGCCCGGGTACTTGGTGCTGGCGCCGGGGACGATCTCGTAGGACCGCGCGTGGCCGTCCTTGTTCTTCCCGGTCGCGCTGACCACGCGCCACCAGCGGTAGTTCTTGGCGTCGCCCGCGAGTTCCTTGGCGATTTTCGTGCGGGTGGTCCTGGTCTTCGGAGCGGGGTCACCCGAGGCGGGCGCGGTCACGGCGGAGTCGTACTGCTCGATCCGGTTCTTGGTGGAGCCGTCGAGGCCGAAGTCGAGCCGCCAGAAGACGTTGTGGCTGTGGCTGGTGGCCTTGGCGCGGTCGCCCTTGCCGATGGGCCAGCCGCGGCCGTCGCCGGCGTCGTAGTCGTCGTAGGAGAGGCTGCCGGTGGCACCGACGTTCATGGTGACCGTGCCGTCGTCCTGGAAGCGCCACTCGGTCATGTACTCGTACCAGCCGACCTGGTTGACCGTGTAGACGAGCAGGTCCTTGCTCTGCGCCTGGTAGACCTTGTTCGCGGCGTCGCCCTGCATGCGGTAGGCGTGGCCACGCGCGCGCGTGGTGGTGCACAGGCCCTTGACGTCGGCGTTCTGCGGGTCCCAGGCCTCTGGGACCTTGACCGTCTTGATGGTGCCGCCGGGGCACTCGCCGGGCGCCAGGTTCATCAGCCCCTGGGCGAAGCCGAAGCCCGTCAGGTCGTCGTACTCGACGCTTCCGTCGTCGTACGGGACGTGGATCTGGCCGAGC
Source organism: Streptomyces curacoi (assembly GCF_001513975.1). GTDB lineage: Bacteria > Actinomycetota > Actinomycetes > Streptomycetales > Streptomycetaceae > Streptomyces > Streptomyces curacoi. Next base: position 475,614 of record NZ_KQ947987.1, on the reverse strand, counting down.
CGGGCGCTGTTGAGGACCTTGATCGGCTTGGTCTCGCCCTTGGGCTGGTAGGAGATTTTCTCCAGGACGAGCCCGGCCTTGCCGTCGTAGCGCCAGCACATCCGCCAGGTCGTGCCGCCGGTGAGCTTCTGCTCGATGCGGTAGGCGGCGCTGCAGTCGGCCGCCGGCGCCGGGGCGTTCTTCGGCTGGGCGGAGGCGGGTGCCGCCCCGGTCGTCGCGCCGGCGGCCAGCGCGGCCAGGGACAGGCCCACGGCGGCGCCCTTGCGGGCACGGCTCATTCTCGGCCGGGGGCCGCTGATCGAACTCTTTTCGCGCATGAAGAAGTGACTCCCTTACAGGAGGTGCAAGTACATGGGGTGCGAGTTGGAAAACTGAACCGATAAGGTTCAGCCGATGTCGAGCTTGGCGGCCTTGCGGGCGCTCAGGTCGATCACGAAGGACCGGGCGTCGATCCAGGGCCCGTTCTTGACCTTCGGGAACAGCCGCACACACCGGTGCTCGCCGCACTTGTCGAGCACGGCGGGCTGGGCGCCCGGAGCCGCCCGGTACACGGCGCCGTTGAGCAGCAGCTGGTCCGGCGAGGTGAGCTCCTTGCCGGTGGCGTCCTTGAAGTCCGCCTTCATGCCCGCGCCCAGCGGGTCGGCGATGAGGAGCCTGGCCGCCTCGGCGTACTCGGCACGGCTCAGCGGCGGCTGGACGCCGTGCTCGGTGACGGTCTGCTCGACCTTCCCGGTGTCAAGGTTGACGGTCCTGGTGACGAGCGCGTCGGCCTTGTAGTCGTAGAACGTCACCTCGGCACGGCGCGGTGCGTCCGCCCTGTCCAGCTCGTCGGCATCCGGCTCGGCGAGGTCGACGCCGACGCGCTGCGGACCGCGGTCGCCCTCGACGTCCTCGCCGGCGGTGCGCAGCTGCGGGCTCGCCGCGAGCTTCGCCGCGCGTTCCATCTCGTCGTCGGTCAGCGGGTCGTTGCCCGTGCCCCGGTCACCCTCCTCCGGGGCCTGTTCGACGACGCCCGGCGGCACCGCGCCGGCCCCCTGTCCCTGCCCCTGAGCGGCCTGCTGGGCGGCCCGGCCGCTGTTGTCCGTTCCCGTTTCGTCGGCCCCGGCCGTCCCCGGCAGGGTGATGCCGACCATCACGGCGGTTCCGGCCACCGCGATGGCCGCACCGGCCACCACCTTGCCCAGATGGCGGTGCACTATCTTGCGCACATCTTCCCCCTACTCCCCGTACGTCCCCGGGAGTACGTGTTGGCCCCACTGGTTCGGCATACCTCGTATGCGCTGGTCGACCGGTAAGAGGGACGTAAGTCATAGGTGGTTCCATCACTTTCGGGGAGACTCGACGCCAAGGCCGCCCCGACGGCGCGCTCGAGCTGAAAGAGTCGTATCCATGCAGGTCTGGCCTGGAGAGGCATATCCACTCGGTGCCACTTACGACGGCGCCGGCACCAACTTCGCGGTCTTCACGGAGGCCGCGGACCGAGTAGAGCTGTGTCTGCTGCACGACGACGGCTCGGAGACGGCGGTGGAACTGCGGGAGAGCGACGCGTTCGTACGGCACGCGTACCTGCCGGGCGTCATGCCGGGGCAGCGGTACGGGTTCCGGGTGCACGGGCCCTACGCACCGGAGCGGGGCTTGCGCTGCAACTCCGCGAAGCTGCTCCTCGACCCCTATGCCAAGGCGGTCAGCGGCTCGATCCACTGGGGCGAGGAGGTGTACGGCTACCACTTCGACAAACCCGACAAACGCAACGACCTGGACTCGGCGCCGCACACCATGTCGTCGGTCGTGGTCAACCCGTACTTCGACTGGGGCGACGACCGGCCGCCACGCACCGAGTACCACCACACCGTGATCTACGAGGCCCATGTGAAGGGCCTCACGATGCGCCACCCGGGGCTGCCCGAGGAGCTGCGTGGCACCTACGCCGCCCTCGCGCACCCGGCGGTCATCGAGCACCTCACCGAGCTGGGTGTGACGGCACTGGAGCTGATGCCCGTACACCAGTTCGTGAACGACCACCGGCTGGTCGACATGGGCCTGAACAACTACTGGGGCTACAACACGATCGGCTTCTTCGCCCCGCACAACGCGTACGCCTCCTGGGGTGACCGCGGCCAGCAGGTCCTGGAGTTCAAGTCGGCGGTGCGGGCGCTGCACGAGGCCGGCATCGAGGTCATCCTCGACGTGGTCTACAACCACACCGCCGAGGGCAACCACCTGGGGCCCACGCTGTCCTTCCGGGGCATCGACAACCGCTCGTACTACCGGCTCACGGACGATCCGCGCTACTACATGGACACCACCGGAACCGGGAACTCGCTGCTCATGCGGTCCCCGCACGTGCTGCAGCTGATCATGGACTCGCTGCGCTACTGGGTCACCGAGATGCACGTCGACGGCTTCCGCTTCGACCTCGCGGCCACGCTGGCGAGGCAGTTCCACGAGGTGGACCGGCTGTCGTCGTTCTTCGACCTGGTGCAGCAGGACCCGGTCGTCTCCCAGGTGAAGCTGATCGCCGAGCCGTGGGACGTGGGCGAGGGCGGCTACCAGGTGGGCAACTTCCCGCCGCTGTGGACGGAGTGGAACGGCAAGTACCGCGACACCGTACGGGACCTGTGGCGCGGGGAGCCGCGCACGCTGGCGGAGTTCGCGTCCCGGCTGACGGGCTCGTCCGACCTGTACCAGGACGACGGGCGGCGCCCGCTGGCCTCCATCAACTTCGTGACCTGCCACGACGGCTTCACCCTGCACGACCTCGTCTCCTACGACCACAAGCACAACCACGCCAACGGCGAGGACAACCGGGACGGCGAGAGCCACAACCGGTCCTGGAACTGCGGGGCGGAGGGCGAGACGGACGACCCGGCCGTCCTGGAGCTGCGCGCCCGCCAGATGCGCAACTTCATCGCCACGCTGATGCTGTCCCAGGGCGTGCCGATGATCAGCCACGGAGACGAGTTCGCGCGCACCCAGCGCGGCAACAACAACGCCTACTGCCAGGACAGCGAGCTGGCGTGGGTGGAGTGGCCGGGCGAGGACGAGGCCGGCGAGGACGGGGCGGCCGGGCACGGCCTGCCCCGCGAGCTGCTCGCCTTCACGCGCGCGATGGTGTGGCTGCGCCGGGACCATCCGGTCTTCCGCAGGCGGCGCTTCTTCCACGGCCGGGCCGTGGAGGGCACCCACGACGACCTGTCGGACATCGCATGGTTCACTCCGCAGGGCAAGGAGATGACCCAGCGGGACTGGGACCGGGCGCAGGCGTCGGCGCTGACGGTGTTCCTCAACGGCAACGCGATCTCGGAGCCGGGCCCGCGCGGGGAGCGCATCACCGACGACTCGTTCCTGCTGATGTTCAACGCCTCACCGAAGACCCTCGACTTCGTCGTGCCGGTCGACCACGGCCGCCAGTGGCAGGTGGTCGTCGACACCGCCCGTACGGACGGGGTGCCGCCGGGGACGGGCGCGAAGGTGCAGGCCGGGGACCGGTTGACGCTGGTGGACCGCAGCCTGACGGTGTTGCAGCGGCCGGTCTAGGAGGGCAGTGCCTCGGCGCGCGTGTCCCGGCCCCGTCGTCCTCGTCGGGGCACGCGCGTGGGACCACGTGGCGGGGCCGGATGACAGGAAGGGCGGCGAGGCGGGTACGTAGCTTTCCATGACACCTGAGCGACCTGACCCGACGGCGCCCACCGCCACCTACCGGCTGCAGCTGCAGCCCGCGTTCCCGTTCGGGGCCGCGGCGGCGGCCGTGCCGTATCTGGCCTCGCTCGGCGTCTCGCACCTGCATCTGTCCCCGGTCCTGGAGGCGGTCCCGGGGTCGGGGCACGGCTACGACGTCGTGGACCACGCGCGCGTGCGCGAGGAACTGGGCGGCGAGGAGGGGCTGCGCGCGCTGGCGCACACCGCGCGCGAGCACGGCCTGGGGCTGGTGGTGGACGTCGTGCCGAACCACATGGCCATGGCCCCGCGCCACAACCGCGCCCTGTGGGAGGTGCTGCGCGAGGGCCCGAAGTCGCCGTACGCGCGCTGGTTCGACATCGACTGGGAGGCGCAGGACGGGCAGGTGCTGCTGCCGGTGCTGGGGCACCCGCTGGGCGAGGAGCTCGGCCGCCTGCGGGTCGAGGGCGACGTCCTGCGCTACTACGACCATGTGTTCCCGCTGCGCGAGGGCACCGAGGACCTGCCGCTGCCGCAGCTCCTGGACGCCCAGTGGTACCGCCCGGTGTGGTGGCGGCTGGCCCGTACGGAGCTCAACTACCGGCGGTTCTTCAGCATCTCGGAGCTGATCGGGGTGCGGGTCGAGGACCCGGAGGTGTTCGAGGCCACCCACGCCAAGATCCTCCAGCTCCTCCACGAGGGCGTGATCGACGGACTGCGCATCGACCACCCGGACGGCCTCGCCGACCCGGACGCGTACCTCCAGCGCCTCCATGAGGCGACCGGCGGGCGCTGGACGGTCGTGGAGAAGATCCTGTCGGACGGTGAGCACCTGCCCGCCTCCTGGCCGGTCGCCGGCACCACCGGCTACGACGCCCTGCGGCACATCGACGGCCTCTTCACCGACCCGGCGGGGTTCGGGGAACTCCTCGGGCAGTACCGGCGGTTCGCGGCCCCCCAGACGGACCGGGGCGGTGACTGGGAGGCGACGACGCGGCGGGCGGCGTACAAGGTGCTCACGCACGAGCTGGCCACCGAGATCGACCGGCTGACGCACGTGGCACACCGCGTGTGCGCCACGTCGCCGGAGCCCGCGCTGCGCGACCGCGCGCCCTGGGCGCTGCGCACCGCCCTGCAGGAGCTCCTCGTCCGGCTGGAGGTCTACCGGCCGTACGCCTCCGGGGACGCGGCCCGCGTGGTCACCGAGCAGGCCGCGGAGGAGGCCCGGCTCGCCTTCGTCGTGCCCGAGGAGGCCGGTGCGGTGGACGCCGTGCGGGAACTGGTCCTCGGGCGGGCCGGCGACGGGCCGGACCATGTGGAGTTCCGCACCCGGTTCGCGCAGACGGCGTCGGCGCTGCGGGCCAAGTCGGTGGAGGACACCGCGTTCTACCGCTATGTGCCGCTGCTGTCGGCGACCGAGGTGGGCGGGAACCCGGGGAGCCCGGCGGTCACGCCCGACGAGTTCCACGCGTACTGCGCGCGCGTGCAGCGCGACTGGCCGGTGACCGGGACGGTCGCATCGACGCACGACACCAAGCGCAGCGCCGACGTACGGGCCGCGCTGGCGGTGCTCACCGAGTGCCCGGAGCGCTGGGCGGACGTCCTGGCCGAGGTGACGCGCGACGGCGAGGGCGTGCCCGACGCGCAGCTGGCGTGGGCTGCCTGGCAGACGGTGTTCGGGCTGGGCGAGGCGGCCGTCGACCGCGTTCAGGGTGCGCTGCTGAAGCATGTGCGCGAGGCGGGGCTGTTCACGAGCTGGACGGAACAGGAGCCGCCGTACGAGGAGGCCGTGGCGGCGTTCGTCGCCGCGGGGCCGTGCGGGGCGCCGGGCGAGCGTGTGGCCGCCTTCCGGAGCGGTCTGGGGCCGCACATCCGGGCGAACATGCTGGGCGTGGCCCTGACCCAGCTGACGATGCCGGGCGTCCCGGACGTCTACCAGGGCACCGAGGGCGAGTACCTCGCCCTGGTCGACCCGGACAACCGGCGGGCCGTGCGGTTCCCGCCCGAGGACCCGGGTGAGAAGGGCGCGGTGACGGCCGCCGCGCTACGGCTGCGCAGGCGGCGCCCCGAGGTGTTCGGTGACTCGGCGTCGTACGCGCCCTTGACGGCCGAGGGCCCGGCGGCCGCCCACTGTGTGGCCTTCGCGCGCTCCGGTGAGGTGGTCACCGCCGTGACGCGGCTGTCGCTGCGGCTGGCGCGCTCGGGTGGCTGGCGTGACACGCTGCTGCCGCTGCCGCCGGGGCGGTGGGCCGACGTGCTGGCTCCGGAGCGGGAGTTCACCGGGCACGCGCGCGTGGAGGAGCTCTTCGAGCGGCTGCCGGTGGCGTTGCTGGAGCGGGTCGGCGGGCAGGGGCCGAAGTGAGCGGGCGGTGCGGCCGTACTGCCGTACGTCCGCCCGCGCGGTAGGGACAATCCGGGAGAGCGTGTCCGTCGAGCGCGCAGTCGGCGTGTACGGCTGCACCGCGCGCCGTGGCATCGTCCCGGTGACCGGCTCGTGCCCGCGCGTGCTCCGGGGGCTCGGGGCAGGCGGCCGGCGCGTGGTGACGAACGACCACGCGTCCCTCGCGCCCGGGCGTCCGGCGGCCCTCCTGGGGTCCATGGGCCGGAAGTCACCCTCGTGGAGCGACGCGACGGGCCTCGCGCTCCCGTCGGCGCCCACCGCCGCACCGGCGGGGCGGTGAATGCAACTGGGCGCCCCCGGGAGCCTCCCCCGTGAACTCCTTGACACCTAAACCGGACCGTGGGGTACTGCGGATTGCGAAGCCGGGCGGATGTGACGGGGGTGAGTCTTCTGCCGGAGCCGCGCTACCCCACCCATGCCGAACTAGTTCTGTCCGCCCGCGCGTTGGCCGCTCACCGACCCGGCTTGTGCACGCTGAGACAGGTGGGGGCCTCCCGCGCGGGCAGACCCCTCCACCTGCTGTCCATCGGCCGCGCCCGGCGCGCCGTCCTGGTGGTCGCGGGCGCACACGCCAACGAACCGACCGGCGGCTGCACCCTCCTCGCCGTCGCCGAACGCGTCCTGCACGAAAGACGCTTGCGGGCCGACACCTCCTGGCACTTCCTGCTCTGCGCGGATCCCGACGGGGCGAGCCTGCACGTGACCCCGGCACCCCGCACTCTGTTCGACTACCACCTCGGCTTCTTCCGGCCCGCGGCCCCGGAGCAGCCCGAGTGGGCACCGGCCGCCCTGCCGCCCGACCGGCTGCCGCCGGAGACGCGCGCACTGACCGGGGTCATCGACGAACTGCGCCCCTATCTGCAGGTGACCCTGCACGGCACCGATCTCGGCGGCAGCTGGGTGCAGTTGACCAAGGACGTCCCCGGACTCGCCGAGCCGTTCGCGAAGTCCGCGGCGGAGCTGCACATCCCGGTGGAGACCGGGGCCTCGGACGCGGCGGGCTGGCCCGCGTCCGGGCCGGGGGTGCACGTGATGCCGGCGCCGGGCGCGGGCGCGGCGTACCCGAGCATGCCGGATGACGCGCGCAGCAGCACCTGGTACCACGTGCACCGCTACGGCGGCCTGACCGCGGTCGTCGAGGTGCCGATGTGGGCGAGCGACCTGGTGGACGATCCGGCGCCGCATCCGGCCCCGGCCAGGGCGATGCGGCGGCTGGGGGCGCGCCTGCTGCGGGACGCGCTGGAGGTGGAGCGGGTGCTCGCCGAGGCGCTCCCCCGCCTGGACGGCGCCGAGGGGCCGCTGTTGCGGGCCGCGAAGTGGGCGCTGGAGCTGGTGCCGGGGCTGGCCGCCGACTGGATGCACACGCCGCCCGCCGACAACACCATGGCCTACGTCGGGAGCGTGGACGCCTTCGGCCGCCGGCTGCCGTTGCGGGCGGCGGCCATGCTGCTGCGGGTCCTGCAGGAGGCCGACGACTGCGCGGCACCCCGTCTCGAACGCCTGGTGGCGACCTGGAGCGACGCCTTCGCCGAGCGCTTCCGCGCCCGCTGGGTGCCTCTGGAGCACCAGGTGGAACACCAGTCCCGCACCGTTCTCGCGGCGGCGCTGCACGCGCGCGACCGGGCGGCGTGAGCCGCGCCGCCGCACGCGCGCGTGCAGCGCCGTGCGGTGCGGCGTCAGCCGTCCACCGCGAACACCGCCCCGGTCCGCGCGGCCATCCCGCACCCGTTCGCGAACGTCTCCCGGTACTCGATCCGGCGTCCGTTCCACTCCCCGCGCGCGTGGGCGGTCACCGGCGCGTAGATCATCGGGCAGAAGGCGTCCTTCCGGTCGAGCCGGCGGATGTCGCCGCCGACCCGCTCAAGGTCCGCACAGGCCTCGGCCGCCTTGGCGTGGCCCTGCGGCGGATCGCACAGCAGCAGCCTGCCGGGCGACTCGTCATGGTGGCCGTCACCGCGGGTGACCGTGACGAAGAGCCAGTTGCCGGTGTCGGAGTCCTGAGCCGTCACCTGGGGCGCAGCCGCGCCGAGGGCGAGGGCGGCGGCTGCCGTCAGCAGACCGCCTCGTACCGCTGTGATGCGTTGCGTCATTCCCGATGCATCGGCACGGCAGCCCCGGCATTCCACCCCGACTCACCCGAACGGGAGCGGGCGGGCGCGTATCGCCCGGCGAGTTCGAACGCGGCGAGCACCACCCGTGACTGGTACTCCACCTGTCGAGCGACCGGTATCCAGCGCGCCCCGCAGCCGTCGCGGTAGTCCTCGCACCACTCGTCGAGGAGCCGGTCGAGTTCCGGCAGCGCCCCGGCCGGATCGCGCCCGGCGCCCCGCACGAGCTGGTGCAGCAGCCCGGCCGTCCGCAGGGCCAGGCGCCGCCCGGCGATGCGCAGGGCGGCCAGGTGGGCGGTGCTGAGCGGGGGAAAAGGGTGCACGCCGACGGGGACCTCGACGTCGGGATCCCATGCGTCGGCGAGCCCGGGGCAGACCAGTAAATAGTCGTCCACCGGGGCGAGCAGCCGGGCCGTCTCCGGTCCGGCGGGAAGGTGCGGGCGCAGGCGCTCCAGCAGCCGCTCCAGGACGCGGGTGTCGTGGCGGAGTGTGTGGCTCACCATGCGCAGGACCGTTTCCTCATCGGCGTGCGGGGCACCGTCCTCCACCGCGGCCACCCCCCACATGGGGGCCTCGACGACCGCCGTGACCGTGCCGTGCCGGTGCGGATGGAACCAGGTCGACTCGACGGCCGCCTCGGTGATGGCGGCGGCCAGGTCGCCCCGGCGCGGCATGGGGATCCGGTAGACGGCGGGTCCCAGTTCCGGCCAGTACAGGGTGTCGTAGGGGCCGAGCTCGCGGGGGATGCCGAGGCGGGCGGCGGTGTGCGCGACGCGCCGGGCGAGGCCGGGCAGGTCGTGGGTCAGCTCGACGAAGCCGCCGCCGACGTCGACGCCGTGCAGGGAGCACTGGAGGAAGGGCCGCAGTTCGTCCTGGAGGTCGAGCAGGGCACGGGTCTCCGGCAGCGTGGCGCCGGCCGCGCCGTCGGGCAGCCATTCGGGTTGTTCCAGGAAGCCGGGCCGGAAGAAGTGCCGGAAGTAGCCGCCGAGGGTGTAGGGGCCGTGCACCCAGCCCTCGTTGCGGCGCAGGCCGTCGGGGTCGAGGCACAGCAGCAGGTTCCAGGTGGCGTCGGCGCCCTCGTGCAGACGGGGGTCGGCGAGCACCCGTTCGGCCAGCCGCAGCACGGTGGCGCCGCCCACCGGCTCGTTGGCGTGCGGGCCGGCCACGACGAGGGTCTGGCGGCTGCCGTGGCCGACGGAGAGCAGCCACAGGGGCGTGCCCGCGCGGGACGTCCCCACACGGCGCAGCCGTGCCTCGCGGGGGCGGCGGGCGACGAGTGCGTGCGCCCGGGCGCCCAGCTCGTCGACGCTCGGGTAGCGGAGGAGTGGCGGCAGGGCACACCTCCACAATGTGGTGCCGTCGATTCACCTGGTGTGCATGGTGTACGCACAGTCAGTCACGACTTGACGAGTACGTCAACACCGCGGTGGGCAAGGGGACTTCGGTCAACACATGATCAACGCATCGCGTAAAACCAAGGCCAGAGCTAAGGTTCGGCTCAGTAAGCCGGCTCGGTAATCCGGCTCAGCAGTCCGGCTCAGTTCGCGGCGAGCCGGAACGACATCCGGCCGAAGCCGACCTGGTCCCCCTCGCGGACCACCACGGCACCGATGACCCGTCGGCCGTTCACCGTGGTGCCGTTGGTGGAGCCGAGGTCGCGCAGCACCCATATGCCGGCCTGGTGGCTCAGTTCCGCGTGCACCCGGGACACCGTCTCGTGGGTCAGCCGCAGTCCGTTGGCGGGGTCGCGGCCGATCCGCAGCGGATGACCGGCCGCGGGGTGGGGCAGCAGCAGCTTGGGCAGCCGCTCGGCCTGCCAGGCCCTGCGCAGCCGTACCGTGAAGCCGGAGACCGCCTCGACGGTGCCGAACACCAGACGCGACAGGCGGCTCTCGGAGGGCAGGTCGGCGGTGAGCACGGCGAGCTCGTCCACACGGCGGGCGGCGAGGGCCAGTTCCATGCGCCGTACGAAGGTGTCGTGCGACAGCCGGCCCATGGCGACGCCGTCACGGAGCACCTTCAGCACCTTGTCGCGCTCCACGTCGGAGAGCCGCGCGGGGTAGGTATTGAACTCGAAAGACGACGTCACGGTGCTGATTGTCGGGCAGTGAACCCCCGGTGTCCAGAAAACGCGGAAACGGCCGCCACGCGTGCGTGATCGACGCCACCGGCCGCGACACCTGCCGCAAAAGGGAAGATTCAAAAGCGGATTGATCTCGTTTGAAGCACCATGGACGGGCTACATCACGGTGAGCAGACGAAGGGGAACCGTCCGTGCAGTTCGAGGTGTGGGCACCGCAGGCCGACCGAGTGACCCTCCATTGCGAGGGCACCACGCGCGCGTTGGAGCGCGATCCCGATCGCGCGGGATGGTGGTGGGGGGAGGCGGAGGCGCGGGACGGAACCCGGTACGGCTTCGCGCTCGACGACGGCCCCGTGCTGCCCGACCCGCGCTCGCGCCGCCAGCCGGACGGCCCGGACGGGCTGAGCGCGGTCGTCGACCACGGGCGGTACGCCTGGCGCGGCGAGTGGGCCGGGCGGCCGCTGCCGGGCGCGGTGCTGTACGAGCTCCATGTGGGCACGTACACGCGCGAGGGCACGCTGGACGCGGCAGCCGAGCGCCTCGGCCATCTCGCCGAACTCGGCGTCACCCATGTCGAGTTGATGCCGCTGAGCCCCTTCCCCGGGCGGCACGGCTGGGGGTACGAGGGGGTGTCGCTGTGGGCCGTGCACGAGCCGTACGGCGGGCCCGAGGCGCTGAAACGCTTCGTCGACCGGGCCCATGAACTGGGCCTGGGCGTGGTCCTCGACGTCGTGCACAACCACTTCGGCCCGTCCGGGAACCATCTGCCCGCCTTCGGGCCCTACCTCACGGACACCCACCAGACGCCCTGGGGCGCCGCCGTCAACCTGGACGCGCCCGGCTCGGACGAGGTGCGCGCGTATCTCGTGCAGAGCGCGCTGGCCTGGCTGCGGGACTACCGGCTCGACGGGTTGCGGCTGGACGCGGTGCACGCGCTGGTGGACACGCGCGCGTGCCACTTCCTGGAGGAGCTGTCGACGGCCGTCGACGCCCTCGCCGCCGGCCTGGGCCGGCCGCTGTTCCTGATCGCGGAGTCCGACCTGAACGACCCCCGGCTCATCACCGCGCGCGAGGAGGGCGGCCTCGGTCTGCACGCGCAGTGGAACGACGACTTCCACCACGCCGTGCACACCGCGCTGACCGGCGAGTCCCAGGGCTACTACGCCGACTTCGCCCGGGCGCCCATGGCGGCCCTCGCCAAGACCCTCACCGGCGGCTACTTCCACGACGGCACCTACTCCAGCTTCCGGGGCCGCAGCCACGGGCGCCGCCTGGACCGGGCGCGCGTGGCCGCGCACCGCCTCCTCGGCTACAGCCAGACCCACGACCAGGTCGGCAACCGGGCCCAGGGCGACCGGCTCGCGGCCCTGCTCTCCCCCGGCCTGCTGGCCTGCGCGGCGACGCTGACGCTGACCGCGCCGTTCACACCCATGCTGTTCATGGGCGAGGAGTGGGCCGCGGGCACACCCTGGCAGTTCTTCACCGACCACACCGATCCGGAGCTCGCCGAGGCGGTACGGCGGGGCAGGCGGCGGGAGTTCGCGGCGCACGGCTGGGCCGAGGACGAGGTGCCCGACCCGCAGGACCCGGCGACCCGGGAACGCTCCTGCCTCGACTGGTCCGAGCCGGCCGGCGAGCCCCACGCGCGCGTGCTGGCCTGGTACCGCCGTCTCATCGCGCTGCGTCACGAGCACCCCGACCTCACCGACCCCGACCTGGCCGACACCAAGGTGGCCTACGACGAGCACGAGCGCTGGCTCGCCTTCCGCCGCGGCGACGTACGCGTGGCCGTCAACCTCGCCAAGGAGCCGGCGGCGATCCCCCTGGGGCCGCGTCGGGCGGAGGTGCTCGCCGCGTGGGAGCCGGTGGCGGCGCCGGGTGCGGACGGGGTGCTGCATGTGCCCGGGGAGTCGGGTGTGGTGCTGTTGCAGGCGTGAACGGGCAGGGCGGGCGGGTCCGCCGGGGGTGCCTCCTGCTCCGCGTATGCGCCGCCTGGTCCGCCCGCCCTACAGCTCCCCGTCCGCCTCGTCGTCCCTGAGTTCCGTGACCCGCTCCAGCAGGATCGCCTCCCATGCGTTGCGCAGCTGCGCCCGCAGCACCTGCGGTGGTGTCCCGCCCTTGCCGTCGAGGCGGTTCGCGAGGCGGACGACCGCGTCGCAGCGGGCGAGCCAGAGGCCGCGCAGGCACGGGCGGGCGCTGTAGCCGGCGAGGGTGGCGGCGCGGACGGCGGCCGGGGAGCCGACGGCGAGGGCGAGGCCGGCGATGTCCTCGGCGGGGTCGCCGAGGACCGTGTCGGCCCAGCCGAGGACGCCGCGCACCCGGCCGTCGGCGCTGACGACGAGGTGGTCGCCAGTGAGGGCGTGGTGGACGAGGACCGCTGTGTTGGGCTGGGCCGCGAGCTGTACGGCGGCCGGCTGGGTGAGCTGGCGCAGGCGGGCGGCGTCGAACTCGTCGGCGGCGGCGAGGCGCCCGGCGGCGGTTTCGGCGGCGCGGCGCAGGGCCTCCAGCGAGCGCGGGGCGGCGCGCGGCACGCCGAGCGTCTCGGCCTGCCGTACCGGGACCTCGCGCAGCCCCGTGAGCAGCCCGGCCAGGTCGGCCTCGCCGACGGCGGACACGTCGTGCTCCCCGCCCGACCCGCCGGGCACCTTGGTGTCCAGGGTGTAGGTCAGCCCGGGCGCCCACTCGCCGTGCGCGACGCTCGTCGGCACCGCGACCGGGACGTGCGGGCGGACCAGATCGCGAAGGCGCAGTTCCCGGCGTTGGCGGGCGGCGGCCGCACGGTCGGGGGCGAGGCGCAGCACATGCCGGGTGCCGACCAGCCACGTGGCGGGGTCGGCGCCCGGGGCGGCGGGGCGGACCTCGGGTCCGGCCGAGTCGTCCACGCCCTCCTTGAGCAGGGAACGGACCAGTCGGCGGACGGTGTCCGCGGTGGGTGTCGGTGCCTGGGTCATGGTCGCGCCGTTGTCGCTCGGGGGTCTACGGGGGCTCCTTGCTCCGGGATCGGTCGCCGGTTCAGTCCACTATGACCATCTCGCGGGTCGTGTCGTTGAGCCGCCTGCCGCCGTCCTCGGTGACCGTCACGATGTCCTCGATGCGCACGCCGAACCGGCCGGGCAGGTAGATGCCGGGCTCCACGGAGAAGCACATGCCGGGGACGAGGGGCTGCTCCTCGCCCTCGATCATGTACGGCGGCTCGTGCGTGGTGACGCCGATGCCGTGCCCGGTGCGGTGGATGAAGTACTCGCCGTACCCGGCGTCCGCGATGACCGCGCGGGCGGCCCGGTCGACCTCCTGGCAGGCGACGCCGGGCCGTACCGCCCGGAAGCCCGCCTCCTGGGCCTCGCGTACGAGGTCGTGGACCCGGCGCTCCTCGTCGGTGGGTTCGCCGACATGGACGGTGCGGGAGGTGTCGGAGCCGTAGCCGTCCTTCAGGCCGCCGAAGTCGAGGACGACCATGTCGCCGCGTTCGATGACGCGGTCGCCCACCTCGTGGTGCGGGTTGGCGCCGTTGGGGCCGGAGGCGACGATGGTGAAGTCGACCTGGGAGTGGCCGAAGTGCCGAAGGAGGTCGGCGAGGTCGGCGGCGACCTCGGACTCGCGGCGTCCGCCGAACGGAACCTTCCGGATCTCCTCGAAGGTGGCGTCCGCTGCCGCACCCGCGGCCGCCATCAGCTCCAGTTCGGCGGCGTCCTTGACCGCCCGCAGCATCGGCAGGGCGTCGGTGAGGGAGGCGTAGGAGGCGCCGGGCAGCGCCCTTTGCAGGGCCAGCAGGTGCATCGCCCAGGCGTTGTCGCTGATGCCGAACCGGCCGCTCGCCTCCAGCAGGGCGGCGGTGGCGGCGTAGGGGTCCTTGCCGTCGGTCCAGTCGCGCAGGGTCAGGCCGGGCGCGCCGGCGGCCTTCGCGGCGTCGGGGGCCTCCAGGGCGGGGACGACGAGGACGGGGTCCTGGCCGGGGACGAGGACCAGCAGGGTGAGGCGTTCGGTCTCGGCGGTGGGCGCGTACCCGGTGAGCCACACCAGGTCGGGGCCGGGTGCCACCAGGAGGCCGGCCAGGCCGGCGTCCGCGGCCGTCCGCGCGGCCCGTTCCATGCGGGCCCGGTAGTCGTCGGCGGTGAAGGGCGCGGGTGCGGTGCCGGTCATCCGGGCCTCCCTGGGCGCTGATAGGGACTACGGGCAGCATCCTGCCCGGACGGAGGGGTCGGCGCGAGCCGGTCGGCGGGTTTCGCGGGCGGCTGGTCGGGCACGGTGTCAGTTCTCCAGTGCCATGCGGACGCCGAGAAGCAGCAGCACGCCCCCGGAGATCTGTTCCAGGCGCCGGCGCACGCCCGCGCGGGACAGCACGGCCTTCATACGGCCGACGAACCAGACGTACAGGCCGTAGTAGCCGACTTCGTAGACCGCCCAGAGCGCGGCGAGGCCGATCATGGTCGGCAGGTGCGGGGCGCCTTCCGGTACGAACTGCGGGAGGAAGGACAGGGCGAAGACGGCCGCCTTGGGATTGGCGAGGTTGAGCAGCAGCCCGCCGCGGTAGGAGGCCCAGCCGCTCTTGTGGACGCCCTGCCAGGCGTCCTGCTCCGCTCCCTCGGTGCGGCGCGCCTGCCGCAGCGCCTGGATGCCGAAGCCGACGAGCACGACCGCGCCGACGATCCGCATCACGTCGTACGCCACCTCGGACGCCGTCAGCAGGGCGGTCAGGCCGAACGCGGCGACGATGCCCCAGATGAAGACGCCGGTCTCGTTGCCGAGCACGGTCAGGAAGCCGGAGCGTCTGCTGTGCAGCGACTGCTTGATGATCAGCACGGTGCTCGGCCCGGGCGAGGCGGCGACGAGGGTGCAGGCTCCGAGAAAGGCGACGAGTGTGGTCAGCATGGGGTCATCGTGGTCGGGGCGGCGGAAGGTGACCAGTGGTTTTCCGGTACTCGCCCAAGCCGCCCCCAGGGATGTGAGGCGGTCAGGTGACGACGCCCGGGACCGCCCTCAGTTGCTGGTAGCCGCCGTTGCGGTGGCGCACCGTCAGGGTGACCACGCGGCCGGGGCGGGTCCCCGCGACGGCTCGCGCGAGGTCGGCGGCCGAGTCGACGCGGGTCCGGTCGAACGCGAGGATCAGGTCGCCGCGGACCAGGCCGGCCGTGTATCCCGGGCCCGGGACATGGAGGCCGACGACCAGGGCGCCCGGTCTCCCGGCGTCCACGGCCTCCACGCCGAGGGTCGCGGCGGCGGGAGCCGGCGAGGAGGCCGGCGTCGGGGACGGTGCGGCCGAGGAGCCGGGCTGTGCCGATGGGGCCGGGGTCGCGGGGGTGTCCGGCCCGGTCTGGCGCTGCAGCTCGGCGAGTCTGCTCATGCCGATCACCGTGGCCCCCACCGTGCCGAGCCCGACCCCGGACAGGACCAGGGCCAGCCCCACGAGCAGGGCGGGCAACAGGGCCGTGAGCCGTCGGCCGCACCTGCGGGGCGCGGTGTGCGGGCGTCGTGCGCCGGGGTCGGTCCTGGCGCCGTCGCCGGGCGGCTGACCTGGCATGGGCTTGGGTCGCAACGCAGTGTGTTCCATCGGATCGCCTCCGGCTGGTGACTACCCTGCGCACCGGCGCACAACGAGCCACGATCGAGTGAGACTGACCGGTGGTCAGGAACGGGAAGCCATCGGCGTCACGGGGAGAACGGCACGTCGGGGAGGCCGGCGGGCGCCTCGGTCGCGGGAGCGCTCACAGCCGTCCCACCAACGCCTCCGCGACCGCCGCCGCTCCCCCGGGCGCCCCCGCGTACACCAGCTCCGTGCGGTGCACGACACGCGGTTCCACGACCGGTACGGCGACCGTGCCGGGCACCTCGGTGGCCGCCGAGCACGGCAGGAGGGTCAGCCCGTGTCCCGCCGCGGCCAGGGCCGTGAGGGTGCGGACGTCGGTGCCCTCGTAGCGCATGGCACGACGGAAACCCTGGCCGCCGTTCGCGGCGCGGAGCTGGGCGAGCGGCAGGCCCGCGTCGGGGGCGTCGAGCCAGCGGGCGTCGGCCAGGTCGCCGAGGCGCAGGCCCGTGCGGTGGGCGAGCGGGTGCGTGTCGGGCAGGAGCACGCGGACCGGTTCCTCGCCCACGCCGTACGTGGTCAGCGGCGCCACGTCGGGCAGGCGCAGCGGGTCGCTGGGGGCGGCCAGGCCGTCGACGAGGCCGAGGTCCGCCGTGCCGGTGGCGACGGCCGCGGGGACCTCGTCGCGCGGCAGCACACGCAGGGTGACGCCGGAGGGCGGAAGCGCGGCGAGGACGCGTGGTGCGAGCGCGGTCGCCGCGGTCGCGAGCGTCAGTCCGTGCTCGGGGGCGGCCGCCATACGGACGACGTCCGCGCGGGCGGCGTCCAGGCGCAGCAGCAGCGGGCCCGCGTGTTCGAGGAGCCGGTCACCGGCCGCCGTGGGCGCTACCGGGCGGCGGGTGAGCAGGGGTGCGCCGAGGTCCTGTTCGAGCGCGGCGATCTGCTGGGACACCGCCGACTGGGTGTAGCCCAGTTCGCGGGCGGCGTCGGAGAACGAGGCGAGGCGGGCGACGGTGACGTAGGTGCGCAGCAGATGCGGGTCCATGCCGGACAGCATCCCGCAGGGCATCAGCTCCGCTTATCGGAGGTTCACCGATCATCGTTGGACGTGAAGTGCGGCCCGCGCCCAGGATGAGGTCCATGACGAACACAGCTGCTCGGACAGTGAAGACGGCGAGGCTCGCCCTCGTCGGGGACCGCTCCCCCAACGTCGCCTCGCACACCCGCGTGCCGCTCCTGCTGGAGGCCCTCGCCGAACGCGACCGGCTCGTCCTCGACGCCTACTGGATCCCGTCGCGGGACGCGGCGGCCGACGACGCGGTGCGTGGCTTCGACGCCGTGTGGGTGCTGCCGGGCAGCCCGTACGACAGTGAGGCGGGTGTGCTGTCCGCGATCCGCACGGCGCGCGAGGAGGGGATCCCGTTCCTCGGCACGTGCGGCGGTTTCCAGCACGCGCTCCTCGAATACGCCCGTCATGTGTGCGGACTGACCCGGGTCGCCCACGCCGAGACCGACCCGGACGCCGAGGACTTCCTCATCGAACCGCTGGCCTGCTCCCTGGTCGGCCACGAGGCGGCTGTCCGGATCGAACCCGGCTCGCTCGCCCAGTCGGTGATGGGTGCCGAGCGGACCGTCGAACGGTACTTCTGCGCCTACGGCCCCTCCCGGCACCTCGACACCCTGCGCGCGCACGGGCTGCGCTTCTCCGGACACGACGAGGACGGCCACGTCCGGATCGCCGAACTCCCCGGCCATCCCTTCTTCCTGGCCTCGCTCTTCCAGCCGGAGCTGTCCGGCGACGGCTCGCGCCCGCACCCGGTCGTCCGGGCGCTGGCGCGAGCCGCGGTCGAGCACGCGGCGCGCAGGGTGCCCACGCACGCCTGACACGTCACACGCGCGTGCACCGCTCACCTCAGCCGGTGTGTCCCTCCCCGTGGCCGCCGTGGGCGCCGCCGTGGTCGAACTTCAACGCCTCCGCGGGCATGACGACGAAGGGCCGCATCATGCCCATGTCCTCGTGCTCCAGGAGGTGGCAGTGGTACATGAACCGGCCGTACGCGCCGTCGAACCTGCCCATGACGCGCAGCATCTGGTTCCCCGGCACCTGGAAGACGTCCTTGTGTCCGAGCTCGTTGGGCGCCAGCGGGATCCGGGTGCGGGCGTCGTACCGGATCGGGCTGCGGGTACCGCCCACCGCCGGGTCGAAGCCCGAGACGTCGTAGGCGTCCCGGCCCAGCAGCTGGAAGTCGGCCAGGTGGATGTGCATGGGGTGGACGATCGGTGCGAGGTTGAGGAAGCTCCACTGCTCGTGGCTACCCTCGGCGATGGTGAAGCCGAGGGCGTCGTTGAAGGTCCGGGCCGTGCGCCGGTAAGTCCTGGTCCTGCCGTTCGGGCCGGTGATCTGGATGACGCCCTCGGTGGGGACCTGGATGTCGCCCGGGTCCTCGACCTCGGCCATCTCCCACATCTCCGGGTGACCGCCCGCGCCCTTCGTGGCGGGCGGGGTGAGCACGATCAGCCGGTGGCCGTGCTCGATGTCGTGCGTGAGGCGGCGGAAGGAGCCGGAGAGCACCTCGGGCAGTTCGAAGGTGTCCGTCTCGCAGGTCTCCCGGACCCGGAACTCCATCACCGCCGGGTAGCGCACGTCACCCGCCGGGTCGGGTACGCCGGGCGGCTGGTTGCGGCCCTTGTTGACCAGGCGGAGCGTCCTGCCCGCGAGTCCGCGGAAGTCGACGAGCAGGTCGAAGCGCTCGGCCGGTGCCGCGCTCAGCGTGGGCATCGCGCCGTCGAAGTCGATCGGCACCGGGCGCGGCAGCAGTCCGCCGTCGCTGCCGATCTGGTGCACGATGCCCGGGACCGGGTTGTCGTCCTCGTCGACCAGGACGAGGCTGTAGATGCGGGCGTTGGACGCGTTGACCAGCCGGAAGCGGTACCAGGCGTCGTCCACTTCGGCGTACGGCCAGATGCGGCCGTTGACCGTGGTGTACGGGCCGGTGAACGGGAGGGAGACCGGCTTGCCGGTCTCCGGGTTCTTCTCCTGGACGATCACCGTCTTGTGCAGCAGCCGGCCGTTGAGCCGGCCGTCCTCGTCGGTGTCGAGGTTGCGGTCGGCCAGCAGCAGCGGGATCTCCCGCTCACCGCCGGGGAGGTGGAGGGCGTCCTCCTCGTCGTCACGGACGAGGTAGGTGCCGAACAGGCCCGTCATCACGTTCCAGCGTGTGATGTTCATGGCGTGGTCGTGGTACCACCACTGCACCGCCTGGTGGTCGTTCGGATACTCCGACAGCTGGGCGTCGCCGTAACCGACCGCGTTGTCCGCCCAGCCGTCGTTGCCGCCGCCCGTCTGCGCGCCGTGCAGATGGGTCACCGACCAGGCGGGCAGGGCGGCGACGTCCTTGTTGGGCTCGACGCCCGCACGGCCGGGCTCGGTGGTGGCCTGCGGGCGGCCGTCCCTGCGCAGCGGCACCTCCACCGAGGTGACCGGGTACTCGCTGTCCTTGGGAATGCGGTTGGTCCAGGCGATGCGGACGCGCTGTCCACGCCGCACCTCGATGGTCGGGCCCGGCACCTGGCCGTCGTACCCCCACATCAGGGTCGGCGGCAGCTGCGGGTGCAGGCGCACCCAGGCCGGGCGCAGGGCGATCTCGGTCTCCCGCAGGACGTCGTCGGACGCGGGCCGCAGGACGGGAGGGACGGGCAGCGGAGCCAGGTACGGCGTGAGCTCACCGCTGTCGAGCGGCCGCTCCTGCGCTCCGGTCTCCCTGTCGCTGTCCGTGAACCTCTCGATGATGTCGGTCAAGGTCGAACACCCCCGTGTGTTCTCGTTGTCTGTTCCCCTCACCCCGGAAGACTCGCGGCGCACCGCCCGAGTTCCAGGAACGTGCCGTTCCGGCCGAAAACTTTCGAAAACCGCATCCGGAGGATTGAAGTCCGTTGCCGGCGACGGCTGTTACGTTCTGCGCCAAGACGCGTCACACGTGGCCCTGGCGGCCCTGCGGGACACCCTGGCGAACCCCGGGGACGATGCGGGAGGTCAGCTGAGGACGGGCACCGCCGGCGGGCGGTCCGGCAGGAAGCCGTGCGCGCGGCGGGCCAGGTACTCGGCCTTGTAGCGGTCGACCTCCCGGTGCCAGTTCAGGATGCCGGCCAGCCAGTTCTGGAGGTCGACCACATAGCTGCGCATGATGTCGCGCGCCTCGTCCGAAAGCCCGAAGTCGTCGTACATGATGGGCAGTTCGTGCGCCGCCACGTGCTCGAACTGCTGCATGCGCTGGGTCATCAGGTCGTGGACGACATCGAGCGCGGCCGGGTAGTCGATGCCGAAGAAGTTCTGGACCACGAGGATCGCGTTGTGGATCTCGCCCTCGTACTCGATCTCCTTCTGGTACGAGAAGACGTCGTTGAGGAGGCAGGCGTAGTCGATGGCGGCGTTCTCCAGTGAGCGGACGGGCCCGCTGCGGTACACCTCGGGCGGGATCGCGGGGCCGTGGCCCATCCGGCACAGGCTCAGGGTGAGGTCGGAGCCGAAGGTGGCGCGGCGCATCTCCAGGTAGTCGACCGGGTCGGGGATGCGGTTCTGGAGCTGGTTGGACAGCTCCCACACCCAGCTCTCGGTCATGACGTCGACCGCGTCCTTCAGGGTGCGCCGGCCGTCGGGGGTCATCTCGGCCGTCGTGCGGGCCCACAGGTCGGCGAGTCCGCGTTCCATGCCGTTGAGCGGGACGATCGCCTCCTCGCCGTCGAGGGGCATGCAGGCCGACAGGCGCCGGGTGGTCAGCCGGGCGGCGGCCAGGTCGCGGCGGTGACCGAAGACGAGGGGGTAGTAGTCGTCGCCGTAAGTGCCCCAGGCGAGCCACTGCGAGCTGAGGTCGAGGGCCTCGGGGGTGGCGTCCGGGTCGAGGCCGGCCGAGCACAGCGGGAGATCGTACGCGGCGAGTTTGTCCTCGTCCCAGACGCCCTCCTGAAGCATGCCCATGCGGTGCGTCCACTGGGTCAGCCGGTGGCGGGCGTCGTTCAGATGCGGGCTGAGCTGCACCTGGAAGGGCATGTGGAAGTCGGGGAGCCGGGACGGGCCGACCTTCTGGAACGGCACATGGGTGTAGGCGCGCAGGCGTTCGGCGCCGGCCGCCGCGAGCAGCGCGCCGACGTCGGCGGCGGAGGTGCCGGGCCCGGTCGGGCCCCGCCAGGGCGCGGTGGGTTCGGCGCGTTCGTTCATGTACCTGCTGGAGCGCATGTGCCACTCGTGCCCGCCGGACTGCCAGTCCTGCAGCCCCTGGGTGTACGCGGCGACCGCGGCGACCTCCTCGGGGCTGAGGCCTTTCTCCAGGGCCACGGCGGGGACTTCGGTGAGGGCGGTGTGCTCGAACTGGTGGAGCCGGGAGGTGAGGACGTCGTTGACGGTGTCGGCGGCCTCCTGGGTGGTGCAGCCGAAGAACTTCTCCAACACCAGGACGCCGTTGCTGAGTTCGCCCTCGTCCTCGACCTCGCGCTGGTAGGAGAACAGGTCGTTGCGCAGGTGCACGCCGTCGGAGAACGTCTCCATGAGGACCCTGAGGGGCCTGGACCCGGCGACGGACACGGGGACTTCGGCGGTCGCGTACTCGACGAGGCCCGACGACCAGGGGGCGCCGCCCACCTTGCGGCGCATCTCGATGTACTCGACCGGGTTGGCGACCCGGCCCTCGTTGATGTTGGACAGCTCCCACAGCGACTCGTTCAGGAGATGCTCGGTGGCGACGGCGAAGCGGCGGCGCCAGTCGACCGACATCGAGGGCACCGTACGCGCCCACAGGTCGGCGAGGCCCGCCTCGACGGGGTTTTCCGGCTCGGGCATCGGCGTCGACAGGTCCATCGGCATGAACAGCGGCAGCCGGTCCAGGTAGGCCTTGCCGCCGACCCGGTCCTGCGTGCGCTTGAAGGTCTCCAGGAAGTGGTCGTCGAAGAAGAAGACCCACACGTACCAGTCGGTGATCAGGGAGAGGGCGGGGCCGTCGCAGTCGGGGTGGGTATAGGCGCAGAGCAGGCCGTAGTCGTGCGCGTCCAGGTCGGCCTGCTCCCAGATCCCGGATCCCTCCAGCATGCCCATCTCGCGCGCCCACTCGGTCGAGTGAGCACGTGCCTCGTCGACGTGCGGGTTCAGCCGCGCGGGATACGGCATGTAGAAGTGCGGGAGTTCGAAGGGCTGCTGCGTCATGGCCGGGCCCCTACCCCTGGGGCCGAACGGGCATCCTCCGGGCGGTGCGTGATCACACCATCGCGTGAATCAAGCGTGAATGCGGGAGTTCTCGCCGGGCCTTGTGGCGTTCATCTCTACGCGCGCAGACTACCGACGTCCACACCCACGCAGTGCACGTGTCCCCTCCCTCACCGGAGCCCCGATGAACCACACCGGATCTTTCTCCCGCCGCGTCGCGCTCGCCTCCCTCGCCGGGGCGGCCCTGGCCGGCACCGCCGCGTTCCCGGCCTCCGCGACCGGCGGACACCGGCGCACCGTACGGTTCGCCACCTTCAACGCCTCCCTGAACCGCTCCGCCCAGGGCGCGCTGATCACCGACCTGTCCACACCGGACAACGCCCAGGCGCGCAATGCCGCCGAGACCATCCAGCGGGTCGACCCGGACGTGCTGCTGATCAACGAGTTCGACCACGACGAACAGGGCACGGCGGTCCGCCTGTTCCTGCGCAACTACCTGTCCGTCGGCCAGGGCGGGGCGAAGCCGGTCCGCTACCCGTATCACTTCACCGCCCCGGTGAACACGGGCGTCGCCTCCGGGGTGGACCTCGACGGGAAGAACGGCGCGGTCACGACGCCCGGTTCGGACGCGTACGGGCAGGACGCCTACGGCTACGGCTGGTTCCCGGGGCAGTACGGCATGGTCGTGCTGTCGAAGTACCCGATCGACACGCGCGCGGTGCGGACCTTCCAGCGGTTCCTGTGGCGGGACATGCCGGGCCACCTCATGCCGCCGGGCTACTACAGCGACGAGGCCCGCGCGATCCTGCGGCTGTCGTCGAAGAGCCACTGGGACGTGCCGGTGTGCGTCGGGCGCTCCACCGTGCACTTCCTGGTCTCGCACCCCACGCCGCCCACCTTCGACGGCACCGAGGACCGCAACGGCCGCCGCAACCACGACGAGATCCGGCTGTGGGCCGACTACATCGGCGGACGCCGGCGCAGCTCCTATCTCTACGACGACAAGGGGGTGCGCGGCGGGCTGCGGCCCGGGGCCTGGTTCGTGATCGCGGGTGACCAGAACGCCGATCCGTACGACGGCGACAGCCACGGCCACGCCATACGGCAACTGCTCGACCATCCGGCGGTGAACCTCCCGGCCGCACCGCCGGCCGGCGCGGGCGGCGTGGAGGCCGCGAAGCTCCAGGGCGGCGCCAACACCTCGCACACCGGCGATCCGGCGTACGACACCGCCGACTTCGGCGACGGCGCTCCGGGGAACCTGCGCGTCGACTACGTCCTGCCGTCCAAGGGCCTGATACCGGGCGCGAACGGCGTCTTCTGGCCGACGTCCGACGACCCGCTGTACCGGCTGGTGGGAGACGGCAGGACGGTGCCGACCTCCGATCACCGGCTGGTGTGGCAGGACGTGCGCCTGGGCTGAGCGACGGGGGGGCCGACGGGCGCGCTACCTGTTGCGCACCGCCCGCCCCACCTCCGACCGCAGCGCGACGAACTCCGCCAGGCCCCGGGTCGCGATCTGGTCCCGGGCGCCGGGGAGTTCGACCGGCAGATCCAGGACGACCTTCGCGCCGGGCCCCGGGGAGAGGACGACGACGCGGTCGCCCAGGTACACGCTCTCGTCGATGTCGTGGGTGACGAGGACGATCGTCGTGCCGTCGGTGCGGTGGACCTCCAGGAGCAGGTCCTCCAGGTCCTCACGGGTCTGGGCGTCCAGGTAACCGAAGGGTTCGTCCATGAGCAGCAGGGAGGGGCGGCAGACCAGGGCGCGGGCGATCGCCACGCGCTGCTGCATGCCGCCCGAGAGCTGCCAGGGGTGGCGGCGGGCCGCACCGGTGAGGCCGACCCGGTCCAGGATGCGGTCGGCCTCGGCTCGGCGTTGGGCTCTCGGCAGGCCCCTGCGGCGCAGGGGGAGCGCGACGTTCTCGCGGACCGTGAGCCAGGGGTAGAGGGAGCGGGCGTGGTCCTGGAAGACCACGGCCAGATGGTCGGGGACGCCCCGCACGGGTGTGCCGTCCAGCGTGATCGTTCCGTCGTGCG
Organism: Streptomyces curacoi; assembly: GCF_001513975.1. Classification (GTDB taxonomy): domain Bacteria; phylum Actinomycetota; class Actinomycetes; order Streptomycetales; family Streptomycetaceae; genus Streptomyces; species Streptomyces curacoi. The sequence goes on along the minus strand of NZ_KQ947987.1, from coordinate 451,611 downwards.
TCGGCAGCAGGCCCGCGATGGTGCGCAGGAGCGTGGACTTGCCGCAGCCGGACGGTCCGACGACGCACAGCAACTGGCCGTGCGGCACGGTGAGGGTGATGTCGTGCAGGACCTGGTGGTCGCTGTAGTGCCGACCGACCGCGGCTAGCCGGAGCATGGATGTCCCTGCGCAGCAGCAGGAGGGGCGGTGGGGGGCGTACGGGTCATACGGTCGTCGTCCTCCCCCGGCCGACGAGCCGCTTCTCCACCGCCAGCAGGCCGGTGTTGAGGAGGTGGCCGAGGGCGCCGAGCAGGACCAGCGCGGCCCAGACGGTGAGCAGGCCGGAGCGGGACTGGGCGTCGGTGAGCGTGAAGCCGATGCCGTTGGCGGTGCCCGGCAGCAGTTCCGAGAACACCATGAGGATGAGGGAGAGCGAGAGGCTCAGGCGCAGCCCGGCGAAGACGCGGGGCAGCGCGGAGGGCAGGATCAGGAAGCGGAGCCGTTCGGCCGGGGTGAGGCGCAGGACCGCGGCGACCTCAAGGCGCAAGGGGTCGGTGTCGCGGGCCCCTTCCGCCGTGTTGATCAGGACCGGCCAGACGGCGCTGAAGACGATGGACGCGATCTGCATCGGCGTACCGAAGTCGAAGATCACGACGAAGACGGGGACCAGGGCGGGCGGTGGGACGGCGCGGGCGAACTGCAGCACGGGATTGCACAGGGCGTACACGCGGCGCGAGCGGCCGACCGCGACTCCGAGTGCGATCCCGGCGACGGCGGGTCTTCGCCCCCCGCCAGTACGCCACCGGCGTCCCGTACGACGCCTGCCGCGTCCTGCGCGACCACCACCCCGTCGCCCGGCAGGACGAGCCCCACGGCATCAAGTCGCCACTCGTGCGGATCACTTGAGTGAAGCCGCACGGTGGTCGTCACATCCGCACCTGGATCAGCGCATGCGTCCCGCCCGTCCGCCAGGTCTGCCCCTCCGCCGCCACCAGCGCCGCCTCCGTCCCGGCGTCCAGCCCGGTGACGACGTCGGACTTCAGGGTGCGCAGGGCCGCGACCGGGCCCGGGAAGTGGGCGGTGACGTCGGTGAACGGCGTCGTCGGCGGCCACAGCCGGTCGCCGACGAGGCGACGGTAGTTGAGGTCGCCCTTGACGATGGTGAGGGTGGCGGCGGCGAGCTCCTCGCGAAGGTCGCCGGGCATCGCCGCGAACGGCAGCGGGGCGCTGGAGAAGGGATGGGCGCGGACGGTGAGGCGGCCGTCCGTCATCGCCGACCAGAGGGTGCGGCCGTACGTCGCCGCCGCGCCCGGTGCCGCCGTGAGCCGGCGCAGGGCGTCGAGCACATCGGTGTGGGTGGCGTCGGAGACGTAGTACGGGTAAGGCTTGACGTGGAGCACCGCCCGCGCGATGCGCCCCTGGGTGAGGAGACGGGCGATGAGGAGCAGGTCGGGGACGAGTTCGCGCCCCGCGTTGTCGGCGATCAGGCACAGGGTGGCCGAGCCCTCGGGCGGCAGCAGTGACCACAGGGCCTCGCTGTCGTCGGCCACCAGGGGCGGGGCGTGCGAGGAGGTCTCGTCGTGCGCGGCGGACAGCCGGAAGCCGAGGTCCGCACGGTTGCCCCACAGGGAGCCGTGCAGCAGGGCCCGGTCCTGCTCTGCGGCGGGCCGGTCCGCGAGGGCGTCGAGGGCGGCCAGTTCCTCGTCCGTCTCCGGGGCGTCGAGTTCGGCCAGCTTGGCGGGGCGGAAGGGGTCGATGCCCTGCCAGGGGCCGGGGGTGAAGTATCCGACCGCTTCGAGGAGTTGGCGGTAGAAGTAGCTCTCCGACCACAGCCACGGTACGTCGAACCAGGATCGGCCGGTGTGGGCGTCGGCGCCCCAGGCCGTCCAGCGGTCCCGGTCGGGTGCGTCGGCGGGCAGCGGTTCGATCACGCCCTTGGTGCAGCTCGCCAGGAGCGCGTCGAGCACGCGGTGCCGCTCGGGGCCGTAGGGGAAGGACTCCCGCACCTGCCGGATGATCGCGGGATGCCGTTCGGCGAGCACGCTGTGCGGGAACGAGCCGGGTTCGTTTCCGAGGAGCACGGGCGCGGGCGGGATGTCGGACCTCTCGGGCATGCGCCTCACCGTATCGCGCGTGTCATACGGCTCTCAGCTCCCGCTCCAGCTGTGTCGCGAGCGCGAGATAACGGGCCCGCCGGGGTACCGGGACCAGGCCGCGGATCATGATGTGCCACATCTCGGCCACCCTGCGGGGCTGGCGTGCGACGGGTTCGAGGGAACGGCCGACGACACGGGTGCCGACGAAGAAGCAGACGAGGGAGTGGGCGGCGGCCTCGGCGTCGACGTCCGGGTGGATGTCGGACTCCTTGGCGGCGCCGAGGAGTTTGCGGGTGGCGATGTCCAGCAGTTCGGTGTAGGGGTGCCGCAGGGGCGGTCGTATCACCACTCCCCCGGTGGCCAGGCGCAGGCCGGCCCGGGGTATCGGGCCCTCGACGGACAGGCGTGTGATGCCGAACGTCGTGCGTATCAGCGCCTCCAGCGAGGACTGGCCCCGGGCGTCCATCTCGGCCGCCACCTGCCGGGCGGCTCTGGACTGGAGCTCCATGATGGCCTGGGCGAGATCCTCCTTCGCCGCGAAGTGGAAGTACAGGGCGCCCTTGGTGACTTGGGCGTGCTCGACGATGTCGCTGAGACTGGTGGATTCATAGCCGTGACGGTCGAACAGTTCGGCGGCGGCTGTGAGGATCGTGGTGCGGGTCTGTTCGGCGCGTAACTGCCTCGCCATCGGCTGGACACTCCTGGGACGGAAAAGAACGGGTCATGCCGTTTGTTTCTTACTCCGCGTACACGATATCTCACCGCTCCTCCGTACCCACCTCGCACTCGAAGACCGTCGAGTCCTCCTGTCGTCCCACGACTTGGACGGCGGTGCCGCCGGCGTCCGCCGTTTCGGTCGCTTCTATCCAGGTGGGACGGTCCAGTTCGGCGTACTGGTGGAAGACGGCGCGGAAGGAGACAGGTGTCCGGCCGCCGTTGCCGGGCAGGGCCCGCACGGCCTGGCGGGCGGCCTCCAGCAGCAGCATGCCGGGTATGTGGTCGAGGGGGTGATCGAAGAAAACAGCATGCGCGGTATCAACTCGCAGCTGCCAGCGGTCCGGGCGGTCGGACCGGGCGAGGACGACGTCCGCGGGCAGGGCCCGGTCCACCACGGCGGGCGGCAGCCCCGGCGGGACGGGCAGCGCGGAGACGGTGGCCGCGGTGCGACCGCCGCGCAGCCTGCGGTAGACGGGCTCGCTCGTCCAGATGGCGGCGATGGACGCCGTCGCGACGAGCTCACCGCCGATCCGGACGTCCGTGTCGTAGCGGAACCCGGCCGGGCGGCCACCGCGGTGGTCGAGGTCGGTGACGGTGACGTGGAGGACGGGTTCGGCGGGTACGGCACCGACGGCCAGATGCTCGGGGCGGGTGGTGACGCGCAGTTCCCGGAGCACGAACTGGTGGCCCAGCGGGACGTCGTACGCGGTGTGCGCGAGGAGCGAGCCGGCCTGGCGCACGGTCTCCGCGACGAGCAGCGGTTCATGGGCCGACCGGTCTGGCGACACGTGTAACTGGTGAGCACGCGGCCACTGGGCGGTGACGGTGAACCGGTCGGCGTCGATGGCGGCCCAGTCCGTCAGAAACGTTTCAGCGACCGAGGCGCGATGGACGAGCTGGCGGGGTACGGTGGCGGTCAGACCGCCCGGTAGCGTCGGGGCCTTGGCGAGTGGGGTCGTGGTCGTGGCGAGCTGCGGCAGATGAGACATGTCCCCTCCTTGGGTACCCCCGTGTGTGCGCTGACAGCCGGCGAGGCGCCCGTGTCGCGAGCGTTAGAGTACGAGCCGACCGGTTTGTTTTCAATGCGGCCTGGGGTCGCCCGGATCCGTGCCGAACCCGCTCCGGCGCACACCGGCGCACACCGGCGCACCCGGGGGCGAAGGAAAAATGCGGAGGGGCAGTTATGGCGAGGCAGGAGCGCGCCATCAGAACGCGGCGGCTCATCCTGGAGGCCGCGGGCGCGGTGTTCGACGAGCACGGGTACACCGCGACCACCATCGCGATGGTCCTGGAGCGGGCCGAAGTCACCAAGGGCGCCCTGTACTTCCACTTCCCTTCCAAGGAGTCCCTGGCCCAGGCCGTGCTGGACGAGCAACTGCCGCTCGGCGCCGTGCCGGCACAGTCGTGCAAGCTCCAGGAACTCGTCGACATGACCTTTGTGTTCGGGCAGCGGCTGCTGAACAACGCGCTGCTCAAGGGCAGTGTGCGGCTGGCGGTTGACCAGGCGGCACCGTCCGGCGTCGATCATGCCGGACCGTTCCGGCAGTGGGCGGACCATCTGGTCGTCCTGCTGGAACAGGCCCGGGACCAGGGTGAGTTGCTGCCCACCGTGGATCCCAGGAAGACGGTGGAGCTGCTGGTCGGGGCGTTCGCGGGGATTCAGCTGATGTCCCGGGCGCTGACCGACCGCAGCGATCTGGCGGAGCGGATATCGGTGCTGTGGGGGCACATCCTGCCGAGCATCGCTGTGCCGGGCCTGCTGATCGGCATCGACCGCAAACCCGACCGTGGCGAGCGGATTCTGGCGTCCCTCGACGAGACCGGCGTCGACACGACCGCCGTGGACCTGTCCCTGCGCTGAGGGCGACTTACCGGACCGGAGTGACGGTTTCCGGGGCTCCTGCGGGGCGGCGCGCCCGCCCCGCAGGAGCGTGCGCGAAAGACGACGGGCCGGCCGATGCCCCATCCGCACCGGCCGGCCCGCCCGCTTTGTGTACGCGCCCGTTCAGGCGCGCTCAGTTGTCGCTCAGAAGGTCAGCTTCCAGCTGTTGAGCCTGCCCGTGTCCTGGGCGGCCGTGTCCTGGACGCGCAGCTTCCAGGTGCCGTTGGCGGCCTCGCTGGAGGCGTTCACCGTGTAGGTGGTGTTCACGTTGTCCGCGGAGTCCGAGGAGCTGGCGGCCTTCAGACGGTAGCTCGTCCCGTCGGGCGCGATCAGGTCGATGACCAGGTCACCGCGGTAGGTGTGGGTGATGTCCACGCCGACCTGGAGGGCCGAGGGGGCGTTGCCGCTGCGGCCGCTGACGGCGATGGAGGACTCGATCGCGGAGCCGTTGTCCGGGATGGAGACGGCCGTGCTGTTGGTGAAGGTGGTGCCCCCCGTGGAGCCGCCGCCGGAGCCGCTCACCGCCTGCACCGTCTTGGCCGCGTCCGCGAGACCGGCGCCGCAGCCGCCCGAGCAGGTACCGGGCAGCGCACGCGAGTTGGTCTTGATCGCCGACTCGATCTGCGCCGGGGTCAGCGACGAGTTGGCCGACTTCATCAGCGCGGCCAGGCCCGCGATGTGCGGGGCGGCCATGCTGGTGCCCTGGTAGTACTCGTAGTTCTCGGTGGACGGGCCCTGCGCGCCGGAGTTCAGCGTGGACAGGATGCCGTTGGCGGTGACGGAGTTGGTCTCGCCGCCCGGGGCCGCGATGTCCACGACCGTGCCGTAGTTGGAGTAGTAGGAGCGGTTGCCCTGACGGTCGGCGGCCGCCACGCTGATGACGTTGTTGCAGCTGGCCGGCGAGTAGTTGGCGGCGTTGGAGTTGTCGTTGCCCGCCGCGACGACGACCGTGGTGCCGCGGTTCACGGCGGCGTTGATGGCGTTCTGGGTCGCGGTGGAGCAGGCGCCGCCACCGCCGAGGCTCATGTTGATCACCTTGGCGACGTTGGTGTTGGCCGGGACGCCGGAGACCGTACCGCCGGACGCCCAGGTGATGGCGTCGATGATGTCGGAGTCGTAGCCGCCGCACTTGCCGAGGACACGCAGGGGGGAGACCTTCGCGCCGTGCGCGATGCCCGCGACGCCCTTGCTGTTGTTGGTGACGGCGGCGATGGTGCCCGCGACGTGGGTGCCGTGCCAGGAGGAGGGGTAGGCGGGGTCGCCCGCCTGGCACTGGTTCGCGGCGGTGAAGTCGCCCGGGTCGGCCGGGTTGCTGTCGCGGCCGTTGCCGTCACCCGCGACCGCGGTGTCGGAGATGAAGTCGTAGCCCGCGACGATGTTGGCACCGAGGTCGGAGTGGCTGACGTAACCGGTGTCGATGACGGCGACGGTCACGCCGGTGCCCGTGGCGACGTCCCAGGCACCCGGCACGTTCATGCCCGCGGTGGTCTCGAAGAGGTCCCACTGCTTGCTGTACTCGGTGTCGTTGGGCGTGGCCAGCGGCTTGTTCAGCCGGTCCGGTACGACGTAGGCGACCTGCGGGTCGGCCCGGTACTCGGCGACGACGTCGGCGACATCGCGCTTCGTGAGGTTCTCGCCCAGGTCGACGAGGGCGGCGCCGGAGCCGAGGCGGCGCTGGAAGTCGAGGTCCTCGCCGGCCTCCTTGCCCTTGGCGGCGGCGTCGGCCTCGGCGGCCTTGTTCGACTTGGCCTCGGCGGCGCCGGACTTGTAGCCGACGATGAGGCGCTCGGCCGGGGTGCCGGGTGCGGCTTCGGTCTGGGCCGCCGGGACGGAGGCGGCGGCTTCCGGGGTGGTGGAGTCCTGGGCCACGGCGACAGTGGTGGCGGCCGTGAAGAGCGCGGCGGAGACCGCGGCGACGGGTATCAGCTTCCGTCTGAGGGGTGCAGAGGTACGCAAGGGCTTGCCTTTCGTGGGGCCGGCCGTACTCCGGGCAGCGCGGAGCGGCGGTCGATTGCGCTTCGTCCTCGAAGCGGCGGGGGGTGTATCGAAAGTGCGGGGGCGCGGCGGCCGGCCTGGCGCGAGCTACGACCTGTTCGGGGTTACCTGTGGGTCGGCTGTGGTCGAACGATAGGCAAAGAGGAGGTCACAGGGATACAGGGGAAACCCTCGATCGGGCCGGAAACCCACCCTCTACGTCGGACGGTTGACCGGCAATGACGGATTTCGCCCGGCTCGTCGCGTGGTGAACGCGCCGGGCCGCCTTCCCGTACTGGACGAGGACCTTCCCACTCCGGCCGAGGAGACGTTCCGGATGTCCTGGATGCCCTGGACGAGATCGCACCGCACCGCCCTGGCGGCCGCCTCACTCACGCCGTTGCTGCTCACGGTGTGGGCGGCCGGCCCGGCCCGGGCGCACGGTGCGCCGACGGATCCGGTCAGCCGGGTGTACGCCTGCTCCCCCGACGGCAGCGGCACATCCCGGTCTGCGGCGTGCCGGGCGGCGGTGGCGTCGAACGGGGCGCCCTTCACGGCCTGGGACAACCTACGGATCGCGAACGTGAACGGCCGGGACCGGCAGACCGTCCCCGACGGACAGCTGTGCAGCGGTGGACTGCCCGCCTACCAGGGCCTCGACCTCGCCCGCGCCGACTGGCCGTCGACCCGTCTGACGCCGGGCGCCACCCTGACGATGCGGTACGTCTCGACGATCCCGCACAGCGGCACCTTCCGGCTCTATCTCACCGAGCCCGGCTACGACCCGACGAAGCCGCTGAGCTGGTCCGATCTGCCGGAGCAGCCGTTCGCGGAGGTGACGGACCCGACGCTGACGGACGGGGCGTACCGGATCAGGGCGAAACTGCCGTCCGACCGGGCCGGGCGCCATGTGCTGTACACGATCTGGCAGAACAGCAGCACTCCGGACACGTACTACTCGTGCTCGGACGTGGTGTTCCCGGCGGGCGGGAGCGGGGGCGCCGAGGAGAGCGGCGGCGGGGGTGCTGCTTCGGCCACCGCGAGCGCGGGGCGCGACGACAGCCGTACGGCCGGCGGCCCTTCACCCGCGAGCAAGCCTCGTACGGCCGCCTCGCCCACGACTCCCCCTGCGGCCGGGGCCGCGACGACGCGCACCCAGGACGGCCCCGCCCCCGACAGCACGCCGGTGGCCTCCACCGGCGGCACCGGTGTGAGCCCCTCGGCGCCCGTGCTGGCGGGCGGCGCCGCCGCGGTGCTGGTGCTCACCGGGGGCGCCGCCCTGGCACTGCGTCTACGACGGAGGTGAACTCCCATACCCAAGACGTCAGTTGACGTAGACCCGCTCGCCGCTGCCGGTCACCGGGGCGTGCTTGGCGGTGAAGTAGCCGTTGGCGAAGCACAGGGACGAGCCGGAGACCTTCGTGAACTGCTGACGGGTGAAGTTGATGCTGTTGTCGTCGTTGCTCGCCGTGCCGGTCAGGCTGGGCGCCTGGTAGACGCAGTTGATGCTGCCCAGGAGGGTGCGCAGCACGACCGTCGTCTGGATGGTGGAGCCCTCGGCCGGGGTCACGGTGACGGTGCCGTCGGAGGCCACGGCGGCGGTGTACGGCAGGTTGTTGACCGTGATGCCGGTGACGCCGAGCACGCCGACGACGTTGGCGGTGCAGCTGCTGGGGTCGAAGGTGTGCTCGGTGACCGACTCGGTGGCGGTACCCGGGGCGCCGGGGTTGTCGGTGACGGCGGCGGTGAACTGCGACTTCGTGCAGGAGATGCCGCTGGTGCCGGTCGCGCTGGAGTAGAACGTGGCGGCGGTGCCGCTCGCCAGCGGCGCGGTGAGGACCTCGCCGACCGCGACGGCCGTACCGCCGACGGAGCCGGTGGTGAGAACGGCGCCGTCGGCCGCGGACGCGGGGACGGCCATGGGGAGGGTGAGCGCGGCGACGGCGCCGGCGAGGGTGAGGAGGGTGCGCGTGCGCATGCGGGTGTACCTCGGCTTTCGTTGGGGGGTGTGCCCTGAGGGGATCAGGGAGTTCGGGGAGTGTGGGGCGCTTGGGTCGGCGTGCGCCGCTGCCGGCCCGTGACGCCTTCTCCGTACGTGACGGACCGGCAACGGCAGCCGACCGGAGGCCGGCCGGAGACCGTGGGAAGGGCTCCGGCCGGACCGGGCGGGGCGTCCGGCACGGGCCGAGGGGGGAAGCGACCGTGCGGGCGCCGCGGAGTGGGCTCGACGAAGGTGAAGGACATCAGGTCCGGGAACGCGGGCCAAGGCCTCGCGACGGCGGATCCGGCGCCACGGATCCAGGGGGGAGCCAGGGAGAGTTGTAGACCTGAGGGTCGCTCAACGTCAAGGCGTCGCAAGGCAGTTGATGATTGCCGTGGCGGTGCGTGAGGCCCGACGGAAGCTCATGACTCACAAGCGGCACACAATCAACACCCTTTTTCCACAAGTGCCTTGACCCTTGAGTGTAACCACCGGTAACTTCCCGGCTGGCTACTGCGGAGTACGAGAAAGCCCTTGCATCCGCCGGGAGTTGCGAGGAGGCGTGCGCCGTGGGCGATGTCCGCGCCAGGACAACGTGCCGCTGATGCCCTACCCGCACTTTTTCTGCACCTGGGAGCAGTCATGGCCTCGTCCTCGGACACCACCTCGTCCGCCGACCACACCCCCGAGAACCCGGAAAGCGGTTCCGTCTGCGAAACGTCCGACACCACCGACGGTCCCGCGAGACGCGGGCGGGTCCGGGCCCGCAGGGCCGCCGTGATGGCGGTGCCGGCCACCCTGGCCGCCGGCGCCCTCGCGGTCCTCACCGCCGAAGGCGCGCTGGGCGTGCAGTTCGCCATCTCCGGCATGCCCTTCACGGTCACCGCGACCGAGCTCAACGGCACCGGGTTCGAGCAGTTCGGCGGCCTCGACCACATGGCGCCGGGCAGCCCCAACGAGGGGGACACCGGCGGCCAGGTCCTGGTCGTCACCTCCGCGATCAAGAACGCGACGCTCACCAAGCTGTGCCAGAGCGTCGACCTCGGCGGCACGAACCTGCTCATCACCGCGGGCGGTGGGGCGCAGAAGGTGACCGCGAGCGATCTGACCACCGACTCGACCGAGCTGTCCGGTGACGCGGCGTTCAACAACATCGAGATCGGCAACGACGCGAGCACGTTGACCAAGGCCGGGGTGAAGGGGCCGATCGGTGTCTTCAGCCAGCAGGCGGACACCGTGCACATCGCCAATCTGCGGCAGACCAACTACGCGACGACCGCAGGTGTGTTCAGGCTTCCGGGCCTGAAACTCCGCTTCAGTGACCCGGGTTGCTGATGAGCGCGCGTACGGGATTCCGGTCGGCCTTCCGTCGCTGGCGGGCCGACCGGCCGTTCTGGGGCGGGCTGCTGCTCGCCCTGGGCGGGGCGGAGATTCTGCTGACCATGAAGGCGTCGATGAAGGTCGTCCTCCATGTCGGGATGCAGGGGCTGGCGGGGTATCTGCTGCCGGCCCTGATGCTGTTGCTGGGGCTGCTGATCCTCTTCAATCCGGCGCAGCGGCTCTTCTACTCGATCACGGCGGTCCTGCTGTCGCTGGGGACCTGGCTCACCTCCAACCTGGGAGGCTTCTTCGTGGGGCTTCTCCTGGGGGTGGTGGGCAGCTGCCTCGCCTTCGGCTGGCTGCCTGACCAGGAGCCTCGTCGGAGCCGGAGGCAGCGCCGAAACGCCGTCGCGGCCGGTTGAGTTCGGCGAGCAGGGCCTTCACAGAGGCGAGCAGACCCTCAGTCGACGTCGCCCAACATCCATGAGATCGCCCAGTCGGTCACCCCGGGTGCCCGAGTCGTCTACGTCGACAACGATCCCCTCGTACTCGCCCTGTCCCAGGGCCTGTTGTCCGGCACGCCCGCGGGGAGGACGGCGTACCTCGAAGCCGACATGCGCGACCCCGCGGCCGTTCTCGACGCCCCGGCGTTCCGCGAGACCCTCGATCTGGGTGAGCCGGTCGCGCTCACCGTCATCGCGATCGTGCACTTTCTGCTGGACGAACACGACGCCGTGGGGATCGTGCGGAGGCTGCTCGAACCGCTGCCCGGGGGCAGTTGGCTCGCGATGTCCATCGGCACCGCAGAGTTCGCGCCGGACGAGGTCGGGCGGGTCGCCCGGGAGTACGCGGCGCGGGGCATGCCGATGCGGCTGCGCAGCCTTGCCGAGGCGGAGGAGTTCTTCACCGGTCTGGACCTCGTCGAGCCGGGCATCGTCCAGGTCCACAAGTGGCGTCCGGACGGTGCGGGCACCGTGGTGCCCCGTGACGAGGACATCGCGATGTACGGCGCGGTGGCGCGCAAGCCGGGTTGAGCCGTTTGCGGATGCAAGCAGTGCGGGCAGGCCGGCGCTCGCCCGACCCTCCCGCCAGCGGTTCATCACGATGTGGCAGCAACGACTCACGCGGTGTGGTTGCACACTTGACTACCGGCGGTCACACGCGATTGGCTCCGCCCCAGCGAGAGTTCACCAGGTCGGCGCACCCCCGTTCGGTGTGGGCCGTGCTCTCGTTCGTTCCTCCGGCTCGGCCGCACAGCGAGGTGCCGCACCCTCATGAAGACCCCACCCCCCTCCTCCTCTTTCGCTCGCGTCGCGGCGCTCACGGCCGCCGCCTGTCTGCTGCTGGCCGGCTGCTCAGCCCTCGGCGGGACCGACGAGGCGGCGGGCGCGGACTCCGCGGGCACCCCGCGCCTGAAGATCGCCCTGATCGCGCACGGCGGCAAGGGCGACGTCTTCTGGGAGCTGGTGCACAAGGGCGCCCAGGCGGCGGCTGCCAAGGACGACGTCGACCTGACCTACGCGAACGACTCCGACCCGGCGGGGCAGGCCGAGTTGATGCGGGACGCGATCCGGCAGAAGGTCGACGGGATCGCGGTGACCCTGGCCAAACCGTCGGCGATGAGGGGTCCGGTCGCCGAGGCACGGGCGGCCGGTATACCCGTGGTCGGCCTCAACTCCGGTATGGACCAGTGGCGGTCCGCGGGTCTCCTGGAGTACTTCGGCCAGGACGAGAGCCTCGCGGGCCGGGCCGTCGGCAACAAGCTGGACGGCCTGAAGGCCAAGCACGCCCTGTGCGTCATCCACGAACGCGGCAATGTCGGCCTGGAGGCGCGCTGCGCTGGTGTGAAGAAAGCGTTCGGCGGCGAGACCGAGAATCTCTACGTGGACGGCACCGACATGGACGCGGTGACCGCCACCGTCACGAGCCGGCTGACACAGGACCCGACCATCGACGAAGTCGTCACGATGGGCGCGCAGTTCGCGCTCGCCGCGGTCAAGTCGGTCAAGGAGGCGGACAGCAAGGCGCATGTCGCGACCTTCGACCTCAACAAGGAACTGGTCAAGGCGGTCCAGGACGGCGACGTGCAGTTCGCGGTGGACCAGCAGCCGTATCTCCAGGGCTACCTCGCGGTGGACTCGCTCTGGCTCTACAGAACGAACGGCAACACCCTCGGCGGCGGTGAGGCGCCCGTCCTCACCGGGCCGGCGTTCGTCACCAAGGCGAACGTCGGCTCGGTCGCGAAGTTCGCCGCCAACGGAACCCGCTGACCGGACAGTCCCCCCGATGGTGTCGCCAAAGATTCGGTCAGGCGTGACGCCTACGGTCACTTGTGCGGATAGCATCCTGCGCACCCCTTGTGCCGTATCGGACACGCAATCACCCCTGGCGCTCGTCCCCCTTCCGCTTCCGCGCTGCCCCCTCCCCGCCCTCCGCTGATCGCCCTAGGACGACAATGTCTCCACGGACAGGTCCCCGGCGCCGCCTCGGCTCCATCCGTCTCTCCCTGATCCTGCTGGCGCTGGTGCCCAGCGTCACGCTCGCCGCCGTCTGGAGCGTGACGACGATCCAGATGTTCTCGGAGGGGCTGGGGCTGCGCTCGCAGACCGGGCTGAGCAGGTCGACCGGTGCCATGGGCACCGAGGCCACGCTCGCGTTGCAGCAGGAGCGCAGCTACTCGGCCGTATGGCTGGCCACGCGCCAGGAGGAGGCCCGCACCGCGCTGGACGCGCAGCGCCGCAGGACGGACCGGGCGGTGGCGAAGCTCCTCGCCCAGTCCGAGGAGATCCAGCAGGCGCCCTCCCGGGTCAAGGACCGGCTGTACTCGGTCGTCGCGTCGGTGAGCAGTCTGGAGTACTACCGGGGCCAGGTCGACGACCCGACCGACATCACCGCCGTGCAGGCGCTGGGCCAGTACACGTCGATCATCGACGACCAGATACACGCCTTCCAGGAGCTCTCCCAGGTCGACGACGGCGACCTCACCTCGCAGGCCGGTCCGCTCGTCGCGCTGGAGCACGCGGCGGAGCTGATGTCCCAGGAGGACGCGCTGCTGACCCTGGCCGCGCCGTCGCGGCGGATGGACGAGAAGACGTGGACCGAGTTCGCCGAGCTGGCGAACACCCGCCGCTGGCTGGTGGAGGACCAGATCCTCCCCTCGCTCACGGGCAGCGCGAAGACGCAGACCGAGCGGATCCTGCGGAGCCCGCAGTGGGGCACCCTGGAGTCCGTCGAGGACAAGGTGCTCGCGGCCCGCGCGGCGGCGCGCGACCACGGGAACATCGCCGTGCCGGACGCGCAGAAGGAGTGGCGGGCCGCGCTGATCGAGGTCTCCGACGCGTACTCGGCGCTGATCCGGCAGCAGACGGCGGAGCTCCTGCACCGCAGTGCGGAGGAGGCGCGCGGCCTGCTGATCAAGGCCGCTTCCCTGAGCGCGGGCGGTCTGGTGGCCCTGCTGCTGTGCGTGGGGATGTCTTGGCGGATCACCCGCTCGCTGTCCCGGCGTCTGCGCGGCCTGCGGGAGGCCACCTTGAGCCTCGCGCAGGAGCGGCTGCCCGACGTGGTGGCCCGGCTGGAGCGGGGCGAGAAGGTCGACGTGGAGCTGGCGACCCCGCCGCTGGACTACGGCCATGACGAACTCGGCCAGGTGGCCAAGGCGTTCAACACCGCGCAACGCACCGCCGTGCACACCGCCGTCGAACTCGCCGACACCCGGCGCGGCTTCCAGAAGGTCATCCTGGGCATCGCCCGGCAGAGCCAGAACCTGGTCAACCTCCAGCTCACCAAGCTCGACGCGCTGGAGCGCGTCCACCAGGACCCCGAGGTCCTCAAGGGGCTGTACGAACTGGACTCCACCGCAAGCCAGTTGCGCCGCTACGAGGAGAACCTCGTCATCATCAGCGGCGAGCGGCCCGGCCGCAGCTGGAGCGAGCCCGTGGCGCTGATCGACATCCTGCGCAGCGCCGTCGGCGAGGTCGCCGAGTACCAGCGGGTGGAGGTGCACACCGAGGAGGAGGTGCATCTGGCGCCGCCCGCGGTGGCCGACGTGATCCATCTGCTGGCCGAGCTCATCGAGAACGCCACCCTGTACTCCCCCGCTCCCGCCCCGGTCGGGGTGCGGGCCGCGATGGTGGCCAAGGGGCTGGCCGTGGAGATCGAGGACCGTGGCCTCGGCATGTCCGAGGAGGACTACGCGTCCTTCAACGCCCAGTTGGCCGACCCCCCGCAGTTCGATGTGGTGGCCCTCGCCGACGACCTGCGGCTCGGCATGTTCGTGATCGGCCGGCTCGCCCACCGGCACGGCATCGCGGTCACGCTGCGCTCCTCGCCGTACGGCGGCACGACGGCGATCGTGCTGATCCCGCACGACATCGTGGTGCGGGACGTACCCGTCCCGGACCGGGAGGAGGTGGAGCACGCCGGAGCCGCCGAACCGCAGGAGCCCGTACGGGAGTCCCGCCCCGTCGTCCCGGCCAGCACCGCGCCCGCTACGGCCCCGGCCCGCACCGCACGGCGTGCCGGCCTGTCCCCGCTCCCCCGCCGGGTACCGCAGACCAGCCTGGCCGCCGAGCTGCGCGAGGAGGCGCCGCCCGCCGAACAGACCGAAGCCGCCGACGACTTCACCGCGGAGCGAGCCGCCGCCTCCCTGGCCTGTTTCCAGCGCGGCACGCTCAAGGCCCGCGACGACAACGGCGACGAGACCCCGAGCGCACTCGGA
>NZ_KQ947987.1:244018-436919 GCF_001513975.1 Streptomyces curacoi | reverse complement strand
GCCCGACTCCAGCGCGGCAGTCTCCAGGCCGACGGCGACAACGGCGACGACACCCCGAGCGCACTCGGCCCCGCCGACCACCGGGACCCGACCACCCACGCCCGACTCCAGCGCGACACCTTCCAGACCGACGACGACAACGGCGACCAGACCCCGAGCGCACTCGGACCCACCGACCCCACCACCCCCGCCCGACTCCAGCGCGACACGCCCCGAGCCGACGGTGACACCGCCGACGGGACGCCGAGCTCGGCGTCCGAGGTGCCGGACGAGCCGGTGCCGGTCGTGCTCGGGGTGCCTGACGGCGGCGCCCGCGAGGAGTCGCACTCGGCCGATGCCGCCGCCTTCTCCCCCAAGTCCTCCACTCCGTCCGCCGACCGCTCATGAAGGACATCGTTATGACACGCCCCACCCCCGCCACGGACACCCGGCTCGACCAGTTGCTCACCGGACTCGTGGAGCGGGTCGCCGACGTCAACCACGCCGTCGTGCTCTCCGAGGACGGGCTGGTGGTCAGCAAGTCCACCGGCTTCCTGCGCGACGACGCCGAGCGGCTGGCGGCGACCGCCTCGGGCCTGATGAGCCTCAGCAAGGGCGTCAGCATGGACTTCCGGGGCGGCCCGGTGCGCCAGGCGCTGATCGAGATGGCCCACAGCTATCTGATCCTCACCTCCGCCGGGCCCGGGGCCCACCTCGTGGTGCTCACCAACCAGGGCGCGGACGTCGGTGTGGTGGCGTACCAGATGAACATGCTGGTGAAGAAGATCGGCGAGCATCTGTCGGCGGCACCGCGGGCCCATGTCGGCCCGGGCGTGTGAGGTGGGCGGAGACGATACGGCGGGCCGGCTGGTACGTCCCTTCACGCTGACCGGCGGCCGGACCCGGCCCAGCCGCACCGACTTCACGCTGATCACGACGGTGACGGCGGTGGATCCGCCGCCGGAGCGGGCACCGCGTCCGCAGCCCGAGCAGGCGCGGATCCTGCGGCGCTGCGCCCGGCCGATCGCGGTCGCGGAGCTCGCGGCCCATCTCGACCTGCCGGTGAGCGTGGTCGCCATCATGCTCTGCGATCTGCTGGAGGCGGGCCTGATCACCGTGCACCCGCCGCATCCCGTCACCCCCCGCACCCCGGACCTGGACCTGCTGCAGAAAGTGAGGGACGGCCTTGGCCGGCTCTGACACCACCGCGACGGCGGTCGCACCGCCCGACACGGTCAAGATCCTCATCGCCGGCGGCTTCGGGGTCGGCAAGACCACCATGGTCGGGTCGGTCAGCGAGATCGCCCCGCTGCGCACCGAGGAGCCGCTGACCTCGGCGGGCCTGGGCATCGACGACCTCGACGGCATCGAGGAGAAGCGGGCCACCACCGTGGCCCTGGACTTCGGCCGGATCTCCATCAGCCGGGAGCTGGTGCTGTATCTGTTCGGTACGCCCGGGCAGCAGCGGTTCTGGTTCATGTGGAACGACCTGGCGATCGGCGCGCTGGGCGCCGTCGTCCTGGTGGACGTCCGCCGGCCGGAGTCCAGTTTCGCGGCGATCGACTTCTTCGAGCGCCGGAACATCCCCTTCGTCGTCGGTGTCAACGGCTTCCACGGCGAACACCCCTATCCGGCCGAGGAGATCCGGGAGGCCCTCGCGCTCCCCGAGCACGTCCGTGTGCTGCTGTGCGACGCGCGGGAGCGCGACTCGTGCCGGGACGTGCTCATCGCCCTGATCGACCAGTTGATCGCCGACGCCCGCAAGGCGAGCTGACCAGGGGCACGTGCCCGGAGTGGCGGGAATCCGCCAAGACCGGCCGTGTGATTGACGCGTCCTCAACCCTCTTCTACCTTCTGGTCGATTCACCGAACCTCGTTCGATATCTCGACCACATCGGCAGGCCTCGCACCCCCCCAGGAGAGCCCATGACCCACCCCTCCCGCAGACACTTCCTCGGCATGGCCGCGACGGTCCCGCTCGCCGCCACCGGCGCCCTGGCCCTCGGCGCGGGAACCGCCCACGCCGCCGACTCGGCGTACGTCATGGCGTACTTCACCGAGTCCACGACCATGCTCGAAGCCGATTACGGCCTGCACCTCGCCGTCAGCACCGACGGTCTGCGCTGGATGCCGCTGAACCAGAACAACCCGGTGGTCACACCGACCCTGGGCGCGGGAGGCCTGCGCGACCCGTTCGTCCTGCGCAAGCAGGACGGCACGTTCGTCGTGCTGGCGACCGACCTCAAGGGCACCGACTGGAACCGCAACAGCGTCTACATCCATGTCTGGGACTCGGTCGACCTGCGCTCCTTCACCGGTTACCGGCTGCTGAAGCTGCACGACATGACGGGCACCCACAGCTGGGCACCGGAGGCCTACTGGGACGCCGGGCGCGGGCAGTACGGCATCCTCTACTCGTCGGTGAACAGCAGCGGCCACAACGTGATCATGGTCAGCTACACGACCGACTTCCGGACCACCAGCAACCCGCAGGTCTTCTTCGACCCGGGCTACGACGTCATCGACGGCAACCTCACCGTCGGCGTGAACGGCGTCAACTACCTCTACTTCAAGAGGAACCAGACGCTGGTGGGGGCCCGGTCCACCTCGCTGAACCCCGGCAGCTTCACCGCCTTCAGCACCGCCGTCTCCCACGGCGGCACCGAGGCCCCGACGGTGGTGAAGTCCCTGGCCTCCAACACCTGGTACCTGTGGGGCGACACCTACACACCCAACGGCGTCTTCTACGCCTGGCAGTCGACCGACCTCGCCTCCGGCACCTGGACGCCACTCGACCAGCGCCTGTACACCCAGCCGCTCAACTCCAAGCACTGCGGCATCCAGCCGATCACCCAGACCCAGTACAACAACCTGGTCGCCCGCTGGGGCGCGCCCGCCTGGAACCGGCTCAAGTCGTACAACTGCCCGGCGCGTTACGTCCGGCACAGCGGCTTCCTCGGCCGGATCGAGGCGTATCCCTTCGACCCGTACCCCGACTCCCAGTGGAAGCTGGTGCCGGGCCTCGCCGACTCCTCCGGCGTCTCGTTCCAGTCGGTCAACTACCCGAGCCGCTATCTGCGGCACTACAGCTACGCCCTGCGCCTCGACGAGAACGACGGCACCTCGACGTTCGCCGCGGACGCCACCTTCTACCGGACGGCCGGGCTGGCCGACGCCTCCTGGGCGTCGTTCCGTTCGTACAACAACCCGACGCGCTACATCAGGCACGCCGACTACGCCCTGCGCATCGACCCGATCTCCACGGCCACCGACCGGCAGGACGCCACCTTCCAGGTCGGCTACTGAGCGGCCCCGCGGCAGCCGTACGGCGGGGCCGTGGCGGCGTACCGGCCACGAACCCCGCCGTGCGGGACGTCAGTCCAGGCCGGCCGACTTCAGCCAGGCCTTGGCCACGTCGAGCGGGTCCTTGTTCTCCAGCTGCACCTGGGAGTCCAGGTCGAGGAGCGTCTTGGTGTCCAGCTTGGCCGAGACCGCGTTGAGCGCGTCGACGCCCTCCTGGGACAGGCCGCTCTTGTGAACCAGCGGGGTCACGTTGGCGTACCCGAAGAGGTTCTTCGGGTCCTGCAGGACGACGAAGCCCTCCTTGGTGATGGTCGGGTCCGTGGTGAAGACGTCCGCGGCCTGCACGGTGTTCTTCGCCAGCGCCGCCCGGGTCAGCGGGCCGCCCGCGTCCAGCGCCTTGAACGACTGGAACTTCAGGCCGTACTCGGACTCCAGGCCCTTCAGGCCCTGGTGCCGGGCCTGGAACTCGGGCGAACCGCCGATCACCAGATCGGGGGCGATGTCCTTGAGGTCCTCAAGGCTGGACTCGGAGGTCAGGGCGTACTTCTTCGCCGTCTCGGCGTTGAGGGCGACGGAGTCCTTGTCCTCGGCCGGCGAGGACTCCAGCAGGGTCAGCTTCGGGTCCAGCTCGGTCTTCACCGCGGCGTTCACGGCCTCGGCCGACTTCTGCTCCGCCTTGGGGTCGAGGTAGGACAGCAGCGAGCCGTTGTACTCCGGCAGGACGGTGATGGAGCCGTTCTTGACCTGGCCGTAGGTCACCTCGCGGCTGCCGATGTTGGGCTTGTAGGTGACCTCGATGCCCTTGGCCTTCAGGGCCTCACCGTAGATGTCGGCGAGCAGGGTGCTCTCGGGGAAGTTGTTCGAGCCGACGACTACGGTGTCGCCGCTCGGCTTGTCCCCGGCGAGGGGGTCGGACTTGTCGTCGGAGGAGGCACATCCCGCCAGCAGCGCCGCCGTGGCGGCGAGCGCGACGGCGGCCGCGCCGGGATGGTTCCTGAGGGACCTGCTGCGTGCGGCGGTGAAAGTCACGATTTCCGTTCCGGGTTCAGGGGTTGGAGAAAGCGGCGTAAGTTCTGCACCGATCCAATCCAGCCCCTTCTCCATCAGTCAAGGGCAGTCTGGCGACTGTTGGAGGTCGAGCGATGGCGACTTGTGAGCAGCTGTACGGCGGGACGGCCGGGGGCGGGGGGTGTTTCGACCAATTCTTGCCGTACAGTTCCGGTCACGGCGATCAGGGGGCGATGGCCGCCCCGGACAAAGCCGATCCGTACTGGAACGACAACGGTCACGTGCGGCCTTTGCGCACCGTGTGACGCCATGAAGGAGGCAGCTCGGTGTCCACGAACGAGGTGGGCGCGCCCCGCCCGCGTCGTCTGCGCGGTTTCGCCGATCGCTGGCCCTTCAGGCGGAAGCTCAACCTTCTGGTCGGTGTGCCGCTGACCGCGGTCGCGGTCCTGCTCGCCTACCTCATCGCCGACCAGACCGCGCAGTCGCGGACCGCGGCGGACGCCGCCCGGCTGGTGCGGGAGAGCGCCGAGGTCGCCACGCTCGTCGACCGGCTGGCCGCCGAACACCAGCAGGCCGTCCTGCTCTCCGTACGGCACGAGGCCGCCCAGGACGGCACGCCCTCCCCCGCCGCCTACCGCACCGCGCAGTCCCGCGTGGACACGCAGATCGAGCGGGTGCGCGACGCCTTCGGGGACCGGCTGCCCGAGACCGAGGCGCAGGCCCTGCGGGGAGTGGAGGGCCTGAGCAGCCTGCGGGACACCGTCGAGCAGGGGTATCTGCCCGCCGCCAACATCGACCCCGCCTACACCCACGCCTCCCAGCAGCTCATCGACGGCCTGGGCCTGGACCGCAACCCCGATCTCGCGACCACCTTCACCGGCAACCGCCTCGACTCGCTGCTGCGCGCGGCCGCCGCCCACAGCGCCTTCGAGACCGGCGTGTTCTCCGCGTCGACCGGTGACTCCAACGCACTCCTGGAGTTCATCGGCGCGATCGGCTCCTACGACGAGTACGTCCGTCAGGCCGACCGCTTCGCCCGGTTCGCCACCGAGGCACAGACCGCGCAGCTCAACGGGATCAAGTACACCGCCGCGCAGACCGTCATCAGCCGCCAGTTCGCCGATCTGCAGGCCGACCCCGGCTCCGTGCAGGCCGACTCGCCCGCCGAGGTCCGCAGGTCGCTCGCCGCGGCGCTCGACTCCTACGCCGCCTACCGGGACCAGGCCGAGACCCGGCTGGCGATCACCACCTCGCTCATCGGGCAGATCGCCGACCGGGCGGACAGCGCCTCCGAGGAGGCGGCGTGGCGCGCGTTCCTGCTGCTCGGGCTGGCCCTGCTCGGCCTCGCCGTCTGGCTGGTCCTCGCGATGCTGGTCCGCCGCTCGGTGGTCCGCCCCGTGCAGGCCCTCACGGAGGCCGCGCGGCAGGTCGCCGATGTCGCCGAGCGCGAGCTGGCCCGGGTGGCCGACGACGACGCCGAGGACGACGGTCCGCCGCGGCTGCGGGAGGTGCCGGTCACGGCGCGCGACGAGATCGGCGAACTCGCCGGTACGTTCAACCAGGTGCAGACCATGGCGGCCGCGCTGCTGGAACGGCAGGTGCTCAGCCGGCGCAACGTCGCCGAGATGTTCGGCAACGTGGGCCGCCGGGTCAGCAATCTGACGACGCGTCAGCTCGCCTTGATCGACGCGGTGGAACGGGGCGAGACCGACCCCGCGCTCCTGGAGCGCCTCTACTCCATCGACCACATCGCGGTCCGGCTGCGCCGCAACGCCGACAGCCTGATGCTCCTCGCCGGCATCCACGAGGCGGACCTGGACGCCGGCCCCACCGCGCTCATCAACGTCGTACGCGCCGCGCTCGGCCAGATCGAGGGCTACCAGCGGGTGGAGCTGCGCGCGCGGACCGAGGCCATGGTGGAGCCGGAGGTCATCGGCGACCTCACGCTGCTGGTGGCCGAACTCCTGGAGAACGCGGTGTCCTTCTCGCCGGAGGACAGCCCGGTCGAGGTGACCGTGGCGAACGGCGAGCACGGCGGCGCGGTGGTCGTCATCGCCGACCACGGCCTGGGCATGAGCCCCGAACGCCTCGACGAGGAGAACGCCCGGCTGATCCGCCGCGAGCGGCTGGACCTCGTACCGACGAAGTTCCTGGGCCTGTTCGTGGTCGGCACCCTGGCGCGCCGCATGGAGACCGCGGTCACCCTGTCCCGTACGCCGGGCGGTGGCGTGACGGCCGAGGTGACGGTGCCGTCGGCGCTGCTGGTGACGGGGAGCACGACGGGATCGACGGCCCTGGCCGCAGCGGCGGCGACCGGCGGCGGCCCGCGGGCGGACGAGGCCGCGCCTGCGCCTTCGGCCACCGGCCCGGTGCCGTCGCCCGCCGAGTCGGCGGATGCCGTACGGGCGGCCGACCATGCGGACACCGAGGGGCCGCGGCCTCTCCCCCGTCGGGTCCCGGGACGCGGGTCCCAGCCGGACGGGACGCCCTTCGTCCCCGAGGCCCGCGCCGAGGAGCCTGCGGCAGTGGACGACCGGCCCCCGCCCGGCGACGGTACGGCGGCATCCGCCGACCACGCCCGGGCCGACCAGCCGGATCCGTCCGCCGCCACCGCCCGGCCCGGCGCCCAGCCGACGGCTCGCCCAGCCGACGGCGAGTCCGCCCGGGGCGAGGCCGCCACCGCCCGCCCGCTGCGTCGCCGCGTCCGCGGTGCGACCCTGCGGACGACCGCCGACGCCGCCGAGGGACAGGCGGCGCCGCGGCAGGTCGCAAGACCCGTCGACGCGGAGGCCGTACGGGCCTCGATCGAGGAGTTCGAGGCCGCCGTGGAGCGCGCGCACCGCGACAGCCGACGCGGCGCCGCCGCGGAACACCCCGCCCCAGTCACACCCCCGACCCCCCATGTGCAGGACCAGAAAGACCTCCCGGAAGGAGCGCAGCAGTGAGCACGTCGACAGGTGGAAACCCGGCGGAAGGCGCCACGCCGGCCGAACTGCAGGCCGCCGCAGCCGACTTCACCTGGCTGCTGAACCGCTTCGCGACCGAGACGGCCGGCGTCGTGGACGCCATCGCCGTCTCGTCCGACGGGCTGCTCATCGCCGTGTCCGAGCTGCGTGAGCACGCCGACTCCGAGCGGCTCGCCGCGATCGTCTCCGGCATCACCAGCCTGGCTGCCGGTGCCTCCGGCAACTACGGCCTCGGCGGCCTCAACAAGGTCATCATCGATCTGGAGGGCGGCCATGTCCTCGTCTCCACGATCGGCAGCGGCGCCGTGCTCGGCGTGGTCACCGACAAGGAGGCCAAGCTGGGCAACATCGCCTACGAGATGACCGTGTTCGCCAACCGCGCCGGCGCCGCCCTCAGCCCGCAGCTCGTGCTGGAGCTGAAGAACAGCGTCGGCGCCGCGAAGGCCCGCTGACCGCACCGCGCACCGGCACCCGGTCGAGGAGGACGGACAACCCCATGGCGGACGGCACCCCACCACCGGACCCGGACGGGCCGGCCCCGGTCGGCCCCGCTTCCGCCGTGCGGCCGTTCCTGGTCACCGCCGGGCGGGTGGCGGCCGGCGCGAGCGGCCGGTCGATGCCCGTCGAGACCCAGGTGGTGGCCACCGCCGAGGGGCTCGACGCGCTCGACCGGCTGGCCTTCGAGCAGCACGACATCGTCGCCGTGTGCCGGCTGCCGCAGTCCATCGCGGAGATCGCGGCCCGGCTGCGGCTGCACCTCAACGTGGTGCGCGTCCTCGCCGAGGACCTGCGTGCCGCGGGGCAGTTGACGGTGCATGTGCCCGACTCCGGCGTCGTCCACGACGCATCCGTTCTGCGCAGGGTCATCGACGGCCTGCGCGCCATCCCCGACGCACGAGGGGTACTCCGTGACAGCGACTGAACCGGCCACCGGCTCTCCGGCCGCGCGGACGGCCGCCGTACGACCGCCGCTGCCGGTCAAGCTGGTGATCTCGGGCGGCTTCGGCGTGGGCAAGACCACCGCCGTGGGTTCGATCTCGGAGATCGAGCCGCTGACCACCGAGGCCGCCATCACGGAGGTCGCGGCGGGCGTGGACGACCTCACGCACACCCCGCGCAAGACCACGACCACGGTGGCCATGGACTTCGGCTGCATCACCATCGACCCCACCCTGAAGCTGTATCTGTTCGGCACGCCCGGCCAGGAGCGGTTCGGCTTCATGTGGGACGACATCGTCGAGGGCGCGATCGGCGCGCTCGTCATCGTGGACACCCGCCGCCTCGACGACTGCTACGCCGCCGTCGACTACTTCGAGCACAAGGGCATCCCCTTCGCGGTCGCCGTCAACGCCTTCGACGGCCACGTCGAGCACACTCTGGAGGAGGTCCGCTGGGCACTCGACGTATCCGACGGCGTCCCGCTCGTCGTCTTCGACGCCCGCGAACGCGGCTCGGTGCGGGACGCTCTGCTGGTCGTACTGGAACTGGCACTGGCGCGCACGCAGGGGTGACCACGGCCGCGGAATGACCGCGCGTGCAAGGGTGTTGGCACGTTCCATGAGCCTTGACCAGCGCACGATCACCAACCCGGCCACCCTGCACGACCCGACGCCGTTCGGCTACAGCCACGCCGTGTCGGCACCCGGCGAACTCGTCTTCATCGGCGGCCAGTACGCCTCCGACGCGACCGGCGCACCGGTGCCCGGTGACTTCGCGGCCCAGGTGGAGCTGGCCTTCGACCGGCTGCGCTCGGCTCTGGAGGGCATCGGCCTCGGCTACGAGAACGTGGTCCGGCTCGGCACGTTCATCGTCGACCACGACCCCGGCAAGCTGGAAACCCTCGGCAAGGCGCTGCACGCCCGCTTCGGGGACCGGCTGCCCGCCCAGACGCTGAGCGGAGTCGCCTCGCTCGCACTGCCGGGCATGCTCTTCGAGGTCGACGCGGTCGCCGTACGGCCGTCCGAGCCGCGCTAGGGCCTGTCTGACAAATCCCCGTCGTCCGCCCGAAGGGCGGGCCCCGCGGCGTCTGGTGCGTGCGATCGCAAGGCGCCGGAGCGCCCTCGTGGCGGAGCCACGTGGGCGGTTCGGCAACGCGGCGAGCGTGCGTGCCAGACGCCGCGGGGCAGGCGGGGATTTGTCAGACAGGCCCTAGGTGTGCTGTCCGGACAGCACACCTAGACCCGCCGGCGCACCCCGGGTGACACCGCGAGGCGTCCCAGCAGCCAGAACACCGCCAGGGTCGCCAGTGCCAGGCCGGCGACGAGGGTGGCGCCGCCCACCACCTTCTCGTAGTCGCGCTGGTAGAGGCCGTCGATGATGTAGCGGCCGAGGCCGCCGAAGCTGACGTACGCGGCGATGGTGGCCGTCGAGACGATCTGGATGGCCGCCGAGCGCAGGCCGCTGAGGATCAGCGGGAGGGCCATGGGCAGTTCGACCCGGAACAGGATCTGGGTCTCGGCCATGCCCATACCGCGAGCGGCGTCCACCGGCGCGGGGTCGACGGAGCGCATCGCCTCGTAGGTGGTGACCAGGATGGGCGGGATCGCGAGCACCACCAGAGGGACCATCACGGGGGTCATGCCCAGGCCGAGCAGGATGAACAGCAGCACCATCAGACCGAAGCTGGGCAGCGCCCGGGCGGCGGTGGCGATCATCGCGAGGGCGTTGCCGCCGCGCCCGGTGTGACCCGTGAGCAGGCCGATGGGCAGTCCGACGGCGGCGGCGATACCGAGGGCCGTCAGCGTGTACTGGAGGTGTTCGGCGAAGCGTGTCGGGATGCCGTCGTAGCCCTGCCAGTGGGCGCTGTCGTCGAAGAAGGCGCCGATGTAGTTCAGTACGTTCACCGCGCGGCCTCCTTCACCGCGCGCGTGCGCGTGTTCTTCCGGTTGCCGCGCGGCATCCAGGGGGTCACCAGCAGACGGAGGACGACCAGCAGGGCGTCGACGAGCACGGCGAGGACGGCCGTGCCCACCACGGAGAGCCACACCAGGCGTGGCTGGTTGTAGCTCAGGCCGCTGTTGAGGAGGTTGCCGAGGGCTCCCTCGTTGCCGATCAGCATGCCGACGCTGACGAGGGAGATGCTCGACACGGACGCCACCCGCAGCCCGGCGATGATCGCGGGCGCCGCGATCGGCAACTGCACCTGGACATAGCGCCGCAGCGGCCCGAACCCCATGGCGGTGGCGGCGGCCAGCGTCTCCTGCGGCACCGACCGCACACCGTCGACGATCGCCGGGACCAGCACCACCAGGCTGTAGACGGCCAGCGGGATCATCACCGTGGTCTCGCTCAGGCCGGTGTAGTCGATGAGGACGACGAAGAAGGCGAGCGAGGGAATGGCGTACAGCACGGTCGTCACCCACAGCAGGGGCGGGTACAGCCAGCGCACCCGCACGCACAGCTGGGCGACGGGCAGTGCGACGAGCAGCCCGGCCAGGACCGGGATCAGCGCCTCGCGCAGGTGCAGTGCGACCAGGCCGAGGTAGCTGTGCTGGAGGTCGCTGGGCATGTCGAAGAGTTCGGTCACGGCGCGACCTTCTGGGCCGTGTCGTCCGTACGTCGCTCCGCGTGCGCGCCGCGGATCGCCTCGCCGATGGCCTGCTGCGAGACGACCCCGGTGGCCCGGCCCTCGGCGTCCACGGCGACGGCCCACCCGGTGGGCGAGAGCACGGCGCAGTCGAGGGCGGCCCGCAGCGAGTCGGTGCCGGCCATGAACGGGCGCCCGTACGGCAGCAGTCGCCCGGTCTCGATCTGCCCGGCGGTGAGGTCCCGCGGCTCGCTCCAGCCGAGGGGCCTGCCGTTCGGGTCGGTGACCAGCAGATAGGGGGCGTCCGCCGTGTCGTGGGCGGCGATCTGCTCGGCGGTGGCGTCCACGGCGACGATCGGGGCGGTCTGCAGCCGCAGGCCCGCGGAGGGGAAGAAGGACAGCCGCCGGATGCCGCGGTCGGCGCCGAGGAAGTCCTCCACGAACGCGTCGGCGGGGTGGGACAGCAGCTCGGCGGGCGGGGCGAACTGGGCGAGGTGGCCGCCGGTGCGCATCACGGCGACCATGGTGCCGAGTTTGACGGCCTCGTCGATGTCGTGGGTGACGAAGACGATCGTCTTGCCCAACTCGTCCTGGATCCTGAGGAGTTCGTCCTGCAGTCCCTTGCGCACGACGGGGTCGACGGCCGAGAACGGCTCGTCCATCAGCAGCACCGGCGGATCCGCCGCGAGCGCCCGCGCCACGCCGACGCGCTGCTGCTGGCCGCCGGAGAGCTGGTACGGGTACCGCTTGGCGAGCGAGCCGTCGAGCCCGACCCGCTCCATCAACTCCCGTGCCCGCGCCCGGGACTTCTCCTTGCCCCAGCCGAGCAGGCGGGGCACGGTGGCGATGTTGTCGAGGATCGTGCGGTGCTGGAAGAGACCGGCGTTCTGGATGACGTAACCCATGGACCGGCGCAGGGTGTTGACGGGCTGCTGCTGGATGTCCGCGCCGTCGAGGAGGATGGTGCCCTCGCTGGGCTCGACCATCCGGTTGATCATCCGCAGCGTGGTCGTCTTGCCGCACCCCGAGGGCCCCACGAGAACGGTGATCGAGCGGTCGGGTATCTCCAACGAGAGCCGGTCGACCGCCACCGTGCCGTCCGGGTATCGCTTGGTGACTGAATCTATCCGTATCAAAACGCCGAATGTCCTTCGGGGTTGGCGGAAACTGCCCGTTCCGTTCCGGCCGGTCGCACAGGCCGTTGCGGGTCGAGTCTAGACGTGCCGTGTCGCGGGGACTCGAACCGCCGGGCATGCCCCGTCAGGTCCCGGCGGCGTAACGCGACGAAGGAACGGCCGCCGACCGCCCACTCGTCGACGGCGCACCAGCCGGCGCGCTCCGCGTGCCGCAGCAGGGCGGGGGTACCCAGCCGGGCCCAGCGGAAGGGGTGGCCAAGGGCGCCCCGGGCGTCGGTGACCTGGACCTGGACCCGCTCGTCCAGGTCCAGGTCCGGCACGGTCTCGGCGATCAACAGCCCGTGCGGGGAGAGGAGTTGGGCCATGCGGTCGAGCAGGGCCCGCGGGTCGCCGCCGATGCCGATGTTGCCGTCGAAGAGCAGGGCGGTGCCCCAGCGCCCTTCGTCGGGAAGCGGCTCGAAGACGGAGCGGAGCAGCACCGGGCCGTCCCCGGCCTCCCGGCCCGCCGCGGGCGGGGAAGAGCCCAGGCGCCGTACGGTGCGCGCGACGGCGGCCTCGCTGACGTCGATACCGAGCACCCGCCGCCCCTGCCGGCCCAACGCCGCCACCAGCCTCCCGGGCCCGCACCCGACATCCAGCACCGCGCCCTCACAGCGCCGCAGCACCTCCAGATCCGCCGCGTCGGCGTCCGCGCACCAGCGCTCCACGTCCAACGGCAGCAGCCAGCCGTCCGTGCGGCGCAGGA
The DNA here is from genome assembly GCF_001513975.1 of Streptomyces curacoi. Classification (GTDB taxonomy): domain Bacteria; phylum Actinomycetota; class Actinomycetes; order Streptomycetales; family Streptomycetaceae; genus Streptomyces; species Streptomyces curacoi. The sequence continues at coordinate 424,256 of NZ_KQ947987.1, read as the reverse complement.
AGAGGGGGCCCCGGCCGTTGCTCAGGGCGTGCGCATAGGGGTCGGCGGACCAGGGGCGGTCCTCGGCCGCGCGCCCTCTCCCGGTCTGCACGGGAATGCTCGCGGTGCTCATCGCTCCACCGCCGGGGAGAGGCACGCCAGCGCCGCCGCGAAGTGTCCGCCCGGTGCCGCCTCTGCGACCAGGTCGGCGTCGTACGCCGTGTCGACGTCCCGCAGGAGCGGCAGGTCACGCACCCTCAGGCCGCCGAGCCGCGCCCGCTGGACGGCCCCGGTGTGCGGCGTCGACATCGGTACGCCGCGCAACCGCGCCGGATCCGGTTCGGCGAGGCCCAGTGCCCAGAAGCCGCCGTCCTCGGCCGGGCCGAAGTACGCGTCGCAGTCGGCCCAGTCCACGGTCAGCAGCTCCGGCGTCACCTGCGGGGTGTCCATGCCGACCAGCAGGGCCGGGCCGTCACAGCCCGCGAAGGCCTCGGCCAGCCGCTCGTCGAGACCGCCCGCGCACTGCGGTACGACCTCGAAGCCGGGCGGCAGCCAGGGGCCCGGCGCCCCGTCCAGCACCAGCACCCGACGCCGCGCGGGCGTCCGCGCGACGGCGTCCAGCGTGTCCGCGAGGGCCGCCTCCGCGAGCACGGCCGCCTGCTCGGGCGTGAAGGGCGGCGTCAGCCTGGTCTTCACCCGCCCCGGCCGAGGCTCCTTGGCGATGACGAGAAGCGTGGTCACGGACGGGTCCCCTTCCGCACGTGGAGATGATCAGCTGGCCCGGATTCGGGCCCGGGCTCGGACGCCACGCGCGCGACCGGCCCGCCACCGGCCCCGGCAACGCCACCGTCCTGCGCCGACACCCCACACCGCGCGGGCGTCCGCACCACGGCCCCCGGCATGTCCACGAGGGCCGCCCCCTCCGGCGTGAAGGGCGCCGCCCACCCGGTCTTCACCCACCCCGGCCGGGCCTGCTCGGCGATGACGAGAAGCGCGGTCACGGACGGGTCCCCTTCCGCACGTGGAGACGATCAGCGGGCTCTTCGCGCGTGACCGGCCCGGACGTGCCGCCGTCTTCCGCCAGCACGCGGCTCATGTCCCGTACCGCCTGCCACGTCCCCCGCCAGGTTCCCGTCACCTTCGACGCACCCGTGCGCGGGCGGTACGGCACGTCGTACTCGGTGATCCGCCAACCGGCGTCGGCGGCCCGGACGACCATCTGGAGGGGATAGCCGCTGCGGCGGTCCGTCAGGGCGAGGGCGAGCAGTTCGTCCCGGCGGGCGGCACGCAGGGGCCCCAGGTCGCGCAGGCGCAGGCCGGTGCGGCGGCGGAGGAGCCGGGTGAGGGCGAGGTTGCCGGCACGGGCGTGCGGGGGCCAGGCCCCGCGCGTCTGCGGGCGCCGTCGGCCGAGGACCAGGTCGGCTTCGTCCGCCGCGATCCGCCGGACGAAGGGCACCAGGTCGCCGGGGTCGAGCGAGGCGTCACAGTCGCAGAAGCAGACGATGTCGGCCGTGGCTGCGGTCAGCCCCGCGTGACAGGCGGCGCCGAATCCGCGCCGCTCCTCGTGCACGACGGTCGCCCCGAGCGCGTGGGCGATGCGGGCCGAGCCGTCCGTGGAGCCGTTGTCCACGACGAGCGCGCGCCAGCCGGGCGGAATGCGTTCCAGGACCCAGGGCAGCGCGTCGGCTTCGTCGAGGCAGGGCAGTACGACGTCCACGGACGCCGCTCCGGGTTCTCTTGGTGTTGCCGAAGGGGTCGTCACGGCTTTCACCCTACGAGCATGAAAAGGGCATAACGGACTACGGCTCCTTACGAAACAGGGACGTCGGGCGCCGACGGCGGCGCACGCGCGCGCGGAGTGCGACGCTGGCGGCATGGAGCAGCAACAGCCGTACCCGCAGGCCCGCGCCCGGGTCCTGGTCGTCGACGACGACCCCACCGTCGCCGAGATCGTCTCCGGATACCTGGACCGCGCGGGATACCTCGTGGACCGCGCGGGCGACGGCCCCGACGCCCTCGACCGGGCCGCCGCGCACTGGCCCGACCTCGTCGTCCTGGACCTGATGCTGCCCGGCATGGACGGCCTGGAGGTGTGCCGCCGGATGCGCGGCCAGGGACCCGTGCCGGTCATCATGCTCACCGCGCGCGGCGACGAGGACGACCGCATCCTCGGCCTGGAGGTCGGCGCCGACGACTACGTCACCAAGCCCTTCAGTCCCCGCGAACTCGTCCTCCGCGTCGAGTCGGTGCTGCGTCGCACCCGCCCCGCGCCGGCGCCCACCGGAACCCTCGGCGCGGGCGGGCTCACGGTCGACCCCGCGGCCCGCCGTGCCGTGAAGGACGGCACCGAACTCGCCCTCACCATCCGCGAGTTCGACCTCCTCGCGTTCTTCCTGCGCCACCCCGGCCGGGTCTACAGCCGCGAGGACCTGATGCGCGAGGTGTGGGGCTGGGACTTCGGCGATCTGTCGACCGTCACCGTCCATGTCCGCCGACTGCGCGGCAAGGTGGAGGACGACCCCGCCCGGCCCCGGCTCATCCAGACCGTGTGGGGCGTCGGTTACCGGTTCGACGCGACCGGTGCCCGGGACAGGGAGGTGTAACCGTGCGCGACACCCTCCTCATCGCCCTCTTCGCCTTCCTCGGCGCCGCCGCGGCGGGAGTCCTCGGCGCGTGCGTGCTGCTGCTGATCCGGCGCCGCTCGCTGATCGCGCACCTCGCCGTGGTCGCGGGCGTCGGCATCACCGCCATGCTCGCGGGCACCCTCGCCGTCGCTCAGGCGATGTTCCTGTCCGGGCACGACCTGACCGTCGTCACGACCGTCGTCGCCATGGCCGCCGTGGTCTCCCTGGCCACCGCCCTGCTGCTCGGCCGCTGGGTCGCCGCCCGCAGCCACGCCCTCGCCCTCGCCGCCCGCTCCTTCGGCGACGGCGGCGACTTCACCTCGCCCGACGGGCCCGCCACCGCCGAACTCGCCGCGCTGAGCCGGGAGTTGGAGGCCACCAGCGCAAAGCTCGCCGAGTCCCGGCAGCGGGAACGCGCCCTGGAGTCCTCCCGGCGGGAGCTCGTCGCCTGGATCTCCCACGACCTGCGCACCCCGCTGGCCGGCCTGCGCGCGATGGCGGAGGCCCTGGAGGACGGGGTGGCGGCCGACCCCGACCGCTACCTCAGGCAGATCCGGATGGAGGTCGAGCGCCTCAACGGCATGGTGGGCGACCTCTTCGAACTGTCCCGCATCCACGCCGGGACGCTGGCGCTGAGCCCGAGCCGTATCTCCCTGTACGACCTCGTCGGCGACGCGCTCGCGGGCGCCGACCCGCTGGCGCGCGAGCGCGGCGTACGGCTGGTCGGCGAGCGCGTCGTACCGGTGCCGGTGGAGGTGGACGGCAAGGAGATGAGCCGGGTGCTGGGCAATCTGCTGGTGAACGCGATCCGCCGGACACCGGCCGACGGCACCGTCGCCATCGCCGCCGAGCGCTCGCCCGAGGGCGTCGTCCTGTCCGTCACGGACGGCTGCGGCGGCATCCCCGAGGAAGACCTGCCGCGCGTCTTCGACACCGGCTGGCGCGGCTCACACGCCCGGACCCCGCCCGCCGGCGCCGGGCTCGGCCTCGCCATCGTGCGGGGCATCGTGGAGGCCCACGACGGACGGGCCTCCGTACGCAACGTCCCCGGCGGCTGCCGCTTCGAGGTGGTACTGCCCACCGCCGCTCCCTGAAGGCAGGCAGCACCACCGGTCCCAGGCGGGCCACGCCCCCTCCCGCGCGCCGGCTGCGCAGAACTCCCGCATCCCTCCACGGTTCACAGGCCCGGACGCCCCCACCGGAGCCGGGCCTCCGTACGCAACGTCCCCGGCGGCTGCCGCTTCGAGGTGGTGCTGCCCACCGCCGCTCCCTGAAGGCAGGCAGCACCACCGGTCCCAGGCGGGCCACGCCCCCTCCCGCGCGCCGGCTGCGTAGAACTCCCGCATCCCTCCACGGTTCACAGGCCCGGACACCCCCACCGGAGCCGGGCCTCCGTACGCAACGTCCCCGGCGGCTGCCGCTTCGAGGTGGTACTGCCCACCGCCGCTCCCTGAAGGCAGGCAGCACCACCGGCTCCAGGCGGGCTACGCCCCCCGCATGCCCGCTTCGGCGAACTCCCGCATCCCCTCCGCGAAGCCCGTCCCGGGCTTCCACCCCAACTCCGCCCGCAGCCGGGAGGAGTCCGCCGTGATGTGCCGTACGTCGCCCAGCCGGTACTCCCCGGTCACCACCGGCTCGGGCCCGCCGTACGCCGCCGCGAGCGTGCGCGCCATCTCGCCGACGGTGCGCGGGTCGCCGCTGCCGGTGTTGTACGTGGTGAGCGCACCCTCCGCGAGGGCCGCCGGACCCGCCTCCAGCGCGGTCACGTTGGCGGCGGCCACGTCCCGTACATGGACGAAGTCCCGCCGCTGGCCGCCGTCCTCGAAGACCCGCGGCGCCGCGCCGCGTGCGAGGGCCGAGCGGAAGTAGGAGGCGACCCCGGCGTAGGGGGTGTCACGGGGCATGCCGGGGCCGTAGACGTTGTGGTACCGCAGCGACACCGCCGTGCCGCCCGTCGCGCGCGCCCACGCGGCCGCCAGATGCTCCTGGGCGAGTTTGGTCGTCGCGTACACGTTGCGCGGATCGACGGGGGCGTCCTCCCCGACCAGCCCGGGCGACAGGTCGGCGCCGCACACCGGGCACGGCGGCTCGAAACGGCCGGCTTCGAGGGCGGCGACGGCACGCGGGCCCGGCCGCACCACGCCGTGCCGCTCGCACTCGTACCGCCCCTCCCCGTACACCACCATCGACCCGGCGAGCACCAGCCGCCGTACGCCCGCGTCGGCCATGGCGGTGAGCAGCACGGCCGTACCGAGGTCGTTGCGGGAGACGTACTCCGCCGCGTCGGAGAACCCGGCGCCGAGGCCGACCATCGCGGCCTGGTGGCAGACGGCGTCGACGCCGGCCAGGGCGCGGCTGACGGCGTAGGGGTTGCGCACGTCCGCTTCGGGGTCGGTACGGACGTCGTACACGACGGGGTCGTGGCCGTGCGCGGCGAGCGCCTCGACGACCTGGGACCCGATGAATCCGGCACCGCCGGTGACCAATACGCGCATGGGCTCAACGTAGGGCGGCGACCCGCGGGTGCGACCGCCCCACGCCCCTGACGTCACGGGTCCGTAAGACCTGCCACCGCCGCCGGGACCGTCACCGTGAACACCGTCGCCCCCGGCTCGCTGCTCAGGTCGATCCGGCCGCCGTGCGCCCGGACCAGTGACTGCGCCACCGCCAGCCCCAGGCCGCTGCCGCCGCGGTCGCGGCTGCGGGCCTTGTCGACCCGGTAGAAGCGGTCGAAGACCCGTTCCCGGTCGGCGGGCGGGATGCCGGGGCCGGCGTCGGCGATCCGGACCTGTGCCGCGCCGTCCGTCACCGACACCGCCACGGACACCTCCGTACCGGCCGGGGTGTGCATCGCCGCGTTGGTGAGCAGGTTGTCCAGGACCTGACGGATGCGCTGGGGGTCCAGGCGCAGCTTCAGGGAGCCCGGGCCGGGAGCGACCGTCAGCGGGTGGTCGGCGTGGGTGACCCGGAACGCGTCCGCCGCCTGCTCGACCAGCTCCACCAGGTCCGCCTCCTGCGGGCGCAGCGGCGTCTCCACCTCCGCCGCGTCCAGCCGGGCGAGCAGCAGCAGGTCGTCGAGCAGGAAGCCCATCCGGGCCGCCTCCGCGCGCAGCCGCGCCAGGTGCCTGTCCCGCTCCTCGGGGGCGTTGGCGGCCGCGTACTGGAACAGGTCCGCATAGCCGCGCACCGACATCAGTGGGGTGCGGAGCTCGTGCGAGGCGTCCGCCACGAAACGGCGCAGACGTTGCTCCGCCTCCGCGCGGACCGCGAGGGAGTCGTCGATGTGCTCCAGCATGGTGTTGAACGCGGTGCGCAGCTCCTCGACCTCGGGCCCGCCGCCGCGCCGGGCGTGCCGCACCGGCAGCCGGGCCGAGTCCGTCAGGTCGTGCGAGGTGATGCCGCGGGCGGTGTGCGCCATGTCGCTGAGCGGTTGCAGGCCGCGCCGCAGCATCGCCCGCCCGAACACGACGAGGGCCAGCAGCGCGAGCACGAAGGTGACCACCTGGATGGTGATCAGCTGGCTGACGGTGTCCTCGATCTCCTCCATGGGCGCCGCGCTGACCAGCACCACACCGGGCTCGACCTCACAGGCACGCAGCCGGTACCGGCCCGCCTCCTTGAGGTGCTCGGTGCGCAGGATCTCCGTGTGCGCCACGGTCTGCGCCCGGGCCAGGTCGGTGAAGTCGTCGACGTCCTTCGGCAGGTCGGCGGGATCCTCGGGCCTGCGCAGCTCGGCCGTGCCGTCCGACACGTCGTACACGGCGTAGAACCAGCTGTAGTACTTCTTGCCGGACAGCGTGCCGTAGTCCGCGATGCTCTTGGACTGGGCGATCTGCGCCTGCGCCAGCTGCTGGTCGAGCTGGTTCGACAGGTAGTCCCGCATGTACGTCGTCAGGGCGGTGCCGACGACGGCGAACACCACCAGCGCCAGCGCGCCCAGCCCCAGCGCGAGCCGGGTGCCCAGCCGGAGCCTGCCGTACGTCCGCCGCAGCCGCCCGATCACTCGGCCGCCTGCCGGATCACGTACCCGAAGCCCCGCACGGTGTGGATCAGCGGCGCTCCGGTGTCGTCGAGCTTGCGGCGCAGCCGGCTGACGACCAGCTCGACGACGTTGGAGCGGCCGCCGAAGCCGTACTCCCACACATGGTCGAGGATCTGCGCCTTGGTCAGCACGGTCGGCGACTTGCGCATCAGATAGCGCAGCACCTCGTACTCGGTCGGCGTGAGCGTGAGCAGCCGGTCGCCGCGGCGCACCTCACGGGTGTCCTCGTCCATCATCAGGTCGCCCACCCGCAGCACCGAGCGCTGGAAGCCGGGCCCGGCGCTGCGCCGCAGCACGGTCCGCAGCCGGGCCATCAGCTCCTCCACCGCGAACGGCTTGACCAGGTAGTCGTCGCCGCCCCGGGTCAGCCCGGCCACCCGGTCGGCCACCCCGTCGCGGGCGGTCAGGAACACCACGGGCACCATCGTCCCGGCGCGGCGCAGCCGGTCCAGGACGCCGAAGCCGTCCACGTCGGGCAGCATCAGGTCCAGCACCACGATGTCCGGGTGGAACTCGGCGGCCAGCCGCAGCGCCTCCTCGCCGGAGTTCGCGGTGACCGCCTCCCAGCCCTCGTAGCGGGCGACGGTCGCGACGAGGTCGGCGATGGGCGGGTCGTCGTCCACGACCAGCAGGCGTACTTTCTCCACCCGTTCATAGTGCGGCACCCGGCACCGGTCCTCGGGGGCGGGGCGGGCGCCGCCGCCACATCGATAAAGAGTTGAAAGAAGTACGACAGCTTCTCGACAGCTCCCTGCGGACAAGCTCGGTAACCACAGACGAGATCAAGGAGCTGCCGCCCGTGACGACACCCGTCCAATCGCCCCCCGCGCCCCCCACGGCGATACGCCCCAGGGTGGTCGCCCGCACGGGCCTGTACGCCGTGCTGGCCGCGAACGTGGCCGTGGTGCTCTACTTCTTCTTCGCCGCCGGCTTCGCCTCGAACACGCTCATCGTGCTCGGCCGGCTGACCGGTCTGTTCGGCGCGCTGCTCATGGCGTTCCAGCTGCTGCTGGTGGCCCGGCTGCCGTGGCTGGACCGCCGTATCGGCATGGACCGGCTGACCTCCTGGCACCGCTGGACCGGCTTCAGCGTCCTGTGGGCCCTGCTCGCCCACGCCGTGTTCATCACCTTCGGCTACGCCCAGTCGTCCTCCCTTGACCCGGTGAACCAGCTGATCGACCTCGCCGAGACGGTCGAGGGCGTGCTGCGTGCCGTCGTCGCGCTGGGGATCATCATCGTGATCGGCGTGGTGTCGGCCCGGTTCGCGCGGCGCCGGCTGGCGTACGAGACCTGGCACTTCATCCACCTGTACACCTACGTCGCGGTGGTCCTGGCGTTCACGCACCAGGTCGCGGTCGGTACGTCCTTCGCCTCGTCCTCCGCCGCCAGGACGTACTGGTCGGCCGTCTGGGGCGTGGCCCTCGGCGCGGTGCTCGTCGGCCGCCTGGTCCTGCCGCTGTGGCGGAACTGGCGCCATCAGCTGCGCGTCTCGGCGGTCGTCCCCGAGTCCGACAACGTGGTGTCGGTCTACGTCACCGGCCGCGACCTGGACAGGCTGCCCGCGCGGGCCGGCCAGTTCTTCCTGTGGCGGTTCCTCACGAAGGACCGCTGGTGGCAGGCCAACCCCTTCTCGCTGTCCGCCGCCCCCGACGGCCGCACCCTGCGGCTCACCGCCAAGGCGGCCGGTGACGGCTCGGCTGCCCTGCGGCACATGAAGGTCGGCACGCGTGTCTTCGCCGAGGGCCCCTACGGTGCCTTCACCACGATGCACCGCACCCGGCCGGAGGCCGTGCTCATCGCCGGCGGCGTCGGCGTCACCCCCATCCGGGCGCTGCTGGAGGAGCTGCACGGCCACGCGGTCGTGATCTACCGGGTGGCCACGGACCGGGACGCGGTCCTCTACGGCGAGCTGGTGGAACTCGCCCACGCCAAGGGCGCCGAGCTGCACCTGGTGACCGGCCCGCCGGTGCCCGACCGGCTGGCCCCGGCCGAGCTGTCGAGGCTGGTGCCGGACATCACCGACCGGGACGTCTTCCTGTGCGGTCCGCCGCCCATGATGAACGCGGTCATCGGCAGCCTGCGCGAGCTGGGCGTGCCCAAGCAGCAGGTCCACTTCGAGCGTTTCAGCCTGGCGGGATGAGAAGGACGAGGAAGACATCGTGAAGCGAGCAATACCTGTCCTGGTCCTGAGCGTCGCGGGCCTGATCCCGGTCTGGCGCTACGAGCCGTCCCTCGGCACCGCCACCACGGAGGCCGCCGCGCCGGCCTCGACGCCCTCGGCGTCGTCCTCCGCCGCGCAGGGGTCGGGCAGCACGGTCGTCAAGGGCTCGACCGTGCAGACCGACAAGGGTCCCGTGCAGGTCCAGGTGACCTTCCAGGGCACCAGGATCACCGCGGTGAAGATGCTCCAGCAGCCGAACCACCCGCAGACCACGGCGGCGGTACCGAAGCTGATCACGGAGACCCTGCAGGCGCAGAGCGCGGACATCGACTCGGTGTCGGGCGCGACGATCACCAGTGCGGGCTACAAGGAGTCCCTCCAGGCCGCCATCGACGCGAACGCCAAGTCGGCGTCCTCGTCCGCCGCCGCGCCCTCGCCCTCGGCGTCCGCCGCCGCACAGACGCGGACGGTCGACGGCTCGACGGTCACCACCGACAAGGGCCCCGTGCAGGTCCAGGTGTCCTTCGAGGGCGACAAGATCACGGCCGTGAAGATGCTCCAGCAGCCGAACCACCCGCAGACCACGGCGGCGGTACCGAAGCTGATCACGGAAACCCTGCAGGCGCAGAGCGCGGACATCGACTCGGTGTCGGGCGCGACAATCACCAGTGCGGGCTACAAGGAGTCCCTCCAGGCCGCCATCGACGCGAAGGGCGCCTGACGTGCACCGCGTCGAGCAGGTGATGGGGTTCCCGGTCTCGCTGCGGGTCGACGACGAGCACATCGGCGAGGAGACCGCCGACGCGGTGTTCGCATGGCTGCGCGAGGTCGACACCCGGTTCAGCCCCTTCAGGGCCGACAGCGAGGTCTGCCGGCTGGACCGGGGCGAGATCGCGCGGGCGGACGTCAGCGCGGACCTCGACGAGGTGCTGGGGCTGTGCGAGGAGTACCGGCTCGCCACCGGCGGCGCCTTCGACGTACGGCTGCCGGGGCGGGCGCTCGATCCGTGCGCGGTGGTGAAGGGCTGGTCCGTGCAGCGGGCCGCCGAGCTGCTGACGGCGGCGGGAGCGCGGCGCTTCGTGCTCAACGCCGGGGGCGACGTGGTCGCCTCCGGCGGGCCCTGGCGGGTGGGGGTACGGCACCCCGAGCAGGCCGACAAAGTGTGCACGGTGGCCGAGCTCACCGACGGGGCGATCGCGACGTCCGCCCGCTACGAGCGCGGCGACCACATCATCGACGGCCGCACCGGGCGTCCGGCGACGGGTCTGCTGTCCCTCACGGTGGTGGCGTCCTCGCTGACCCTGGCGGACACCGTGGCGACCGCCGCCTTCGCCATGGGCGCGGAGGGCGTCGAGTGGGCCGCCGCGCGGGAGGGCTGCGAGGTCTTCGCGGTGGACGCCGAGCGGCGGGTCGTCCGCACGGAGGGGTTCCCGACGGCGCGCGCGCAGGCGCGGGCGGCGTGAGCGCTCACGGGCAATCAGGTGCAGTTCCTCCTGCGCGTTCTGCGGGCGGCTCCTCCCCCCCACGCCGTCGATCAGCTTGCGCTGCCGAGAGTTGTCCTCCGACCCCTGTGCCGCCGTCAGGCCCTGGAAGCGCCGGACGAACAGGGAGACCGCTGCTCCGGTGACCGATCGACGAGCCGGACGAGGCCGTGTCCTCCGCGGACGGCATCAGGTCGCCGATCGCCGCGCCGGCGTCCTGCAGTCTCTGCCGGCCCTGCGGAGTGGCGGCATGGAGCGAGAACGCAGACGAGGCTCCTGAGCCGTGGCACCGTGTGATGAACACGGGCACGTCGGCCAGGAGCCTCGCCGCGTGATGGTCCCGGCTCACCTGTCGCTGTCACTCATGTGAACGCGAGGTGGGCAGGGACTTTCCTCTCTGTCAGTCGCCGAACATTCCAGCGAACGGGTCCGGCTCGCCCGTCCACGGGTCGATGCCCTCTTTCCACAGGCGCTGTTGCTCACGCCGGTTCAGGAAAGTCGCTGACCCCCGTCCCCAGAGGGAGAGATCACCGAGGGGGCATTCGTCGAATTCCGCCCGCAGAACGCGCACAAGGAACTGCACCATTCCACAGTCGTAACGACGCCACAGGCCTTCGCCCCTTTTGTACACCAGGACGGGCCATCTGTCCGGGTCCTCATCCGAGGCGTCCCAGCACAGAAGGTCGGCGCTCGCGTCTCCTCCCCAGGCGATCAGCACAGGGCTGGCTTCCGCCAGTTCAGGAGATTTCCGCACCAATGACCAGGCGTCCTCGGCCATCTCGGTCTCATTGCGCATGTCGGAGGTTTTCGACTCCACCCCTTTTGGCTCGGGTTGCAGCACCGAGAGGTAGTTCTGGATCCCTCCGAACCCGTACAGGTCGAGGAACTGCCGGTAGTCGGAGGGGAAATCCTTGCCCCACGACTCACGCATCCGAGCCCAGTCGACCGATGCGTTGCTGGAGGCCCCGGGCGGCATCAGCTGCCGAAGCTCCTCCAATGCGTCCACGCCAGTCACGTCTTCCTCCTCAGGATGCGCCTCATGGCGTCGCCCCGACAGGGACCTGTTGACCTGTCCTGTGGTCCACGAACGAACCGAGGTTTCGTCCCATGAGGTCGTTCGACACGAACGTGGGGTCGACCACACGCTGCAGGGCCCCCGTTTCGGGGTCCATGCCGTAAGCGCTCATATAGAACCCCGTGGGCACCGTCCTGCGACCACTGTACCTCGGCCTCACCGTGTAGTAGACGTCCAGACCCGCATTGACGGCGTCCATGACTTTCTGCTCGTAGTAGGCCATGTTCTTTTCACCCTGTCGGGAGCCATTCTGCTTTGCATTGGCTCCCCGAGCGCAGGTTGCCAGGTTGTGCGGATCCGTACCGGATCCACCCAGCTGGTTTGCGAGGAGGTGGCAGGCATTGATGTTCTGTTCCACCGGATACGCCCCAAGGTGACCGGCGACCCTCTGCGCCCACCGGTATCCCGGAGGGGTGAAAACGCTGGTGTTGGTTTCCGTACCCTTCTTCAGCGTCTTCTTGTTGAGGCAGGCCGTCATGTTGGTGGCCCGGTTGCCGTTGTTCTTGTCCAGCGGCCCGTATTCGACCCAGCCGCACTTGCTGCTGCTGTTGCCGTCGCCGCCTCGCGGCTGGGGCTTGGGCTTGGACTCGGGCTTGGGTGCCGGCGCCGGTTCGTCGGACGATTCCTCGTCGTCCCTCTCCGCCACCTCATGGGCGACACCGACCGCGGCCGCCGTGATGACCGTCGCCGAGACCAGGGCCACGGCGGCTTCGGCCACCGGTACCGCGGCCAGCAGGAAGAAGAGATGCCCGTCGAGTTCGACGTTGTTGATGGGGTTGCCGCCGGTGAACGCGTAGCGGTTACCGGTGAAGGGATCGGTACCGAGTCCCATGTCGGCGAGGGCGCCGTTGTACATGTCCCGGCTGGTGAAGCGGTTCAGCCCCGGGCTGTAGTCGCGGAAGCCCATGTCGTACGTGCCGGACTGGGCGTCCCAGCGCTTGGCGTTGTAGCGGTAGGAGTTGTACTGCTCCTTGGTGGGGTCGGCGGCATCGGGCTTGTCGATGCCGGTGAACTCCGACGTGTCGTCACTGCCGTAGGCGGTGTAGCCGTAGGTGGCCTTGGTGTTTCCCGCCTTGTCGGTGAGTGTTTCGACGTCGGTGTGGCTGTTGTAGCCGTAGTAGCCGTCCTCGGTCGTCCCGTCACTGTTGTGCTTGACCTGGGAGAGGCGCTCTCCCCACGGGCTGTACTGGTAGGACTTGGTCAGCCGGCCGGCGACTTCCTCGTTCAGGACCTCCCCGGACAGACCGAGGTAGTTGAAGGAGGTCGTCTTGCCGTCGGCGGTCTTGGACACCGTCCTGTCGAGCGGGTCGAAGGTGTAGGTGGTGGACTTCATCGCGCCGGAGCCGTCCCGCTGCTGGGACTCGACGACATGGTCGAAGCCGTCGTACACGTTCCGCGAGATGATCTGCCCACCGCTCGTCACCGACTCCTGACGCCCGAACGGGTCGTAGTTGAAGGTGGACGCGACCCCCGACGTGGTCGAGGTCAGCAGCCGGTTGCGGTCGTAGGTGAACGTCGTGGACGTGCCCTTGACGGTCTGGCTGACGACGTTGGCGTTGTCGTCGTGAACGTACGTCTCCGTACCCGCGCCATTGCCGGTCTTGACCGACTTGGCAAGCCTGTCGACCGGGTCGTAGGTGAAGTCCGTGGTCGAGTCGAGGTACGCCGTGTTGTTGTCGGCGTTCATCTTCTTCGCCACGTCCCGCGCCTTGTTGCCGTTGGCGTCGTACGTGTAGGTGTGCGAGGAGACGAGAGTGCCGTTCGCCTTCTTCTCGGTCTGGGTCTTCTGCGCACCGTCGAGGAAGTAGGTGAAGTCGACGGTGTTGCCGTTGGCCTTCGTCTCCTTCAGCATCTGGCCACGATCGGTGTACGTGAACGACGACACCTTGGGAGACGTGTCCGTGGCGGTCTTACCGACCGAGACCGTCTTGACCAGCTCACGCAGGTCGTACGTGTACTTCGAGAACTGGTCGGGATGCGTGACCGTTTCCGGCTGACTGTTGGCGTCGTAGGTGTAGGTGGTGGACTTCTTCTCCTGTCCCGCCAACGCCTCGGTGATCTTCTGGACCTGGTTCAGGCCGGTGTAGGCGATGGTGTAGGCGTCGACCTTCGCGCCGGACGACGTGTCGTCGATGGACGTCAGGTTGCCGTTGACGTCGTAGGCATAGGTGAAGGTGTGCTTCTCAGTGTCCGTTTCGCCGGAGTTGTCGCGCACCAGCTTGACGCCGTCGGCCACGACCGCGCCGCCGCTGTTCTGGAACAGCTGAAGCTTGGACGCATTGCCCTGCGTGAAGGTGTACGTCCCCAGCGGGACCCAGGTGCCGGCCCCGGTGGCCTGGCTGATGGTCTTGTCCGTGGTTCCACTGGCGTGCGTGACCGTGTACTTGGCTGTCGTCGCAGCGCCGCTGACCTGCGGGAACTTCACGTAGGCGGTGTAGGTGCCGCCCTTGGGGATGTTCAGCGTCCAGGTGAACGCGTCGGTCCCGGTTCCCGCGGCATGGACCTGGTGGTCATAGCCCTGCTGTCCGGCGAGGCTGCCCTTGGTCCAGGTACCTGTGGAGCTGGTGTTCTGGGTGTCGGAGTTGTCGACGAGCGGGACCGCGGCGCCCACCGGCACACCGTCGTCCGTCTTGGACTTCAGCTTGCCGTTCGGGTAGTACGTCCAGCCCATCGTGCGGTTCAAGGAGCCGCCCGCGGACGTCAGGGTCCGGGCCGTCTGCTGACCCAGCTCGTTGTAGTCGTAGGTGGTGACGATGTCCCACGGGTCCGTCGACGACCTGACCCACCCGTTGTCGAAGTAGCTGTAGGTGGTGTCGTTGCGGACCGTCTGGCCCTCGGACGCCGGCAGCGAGGTCTTCGCCACCCGGCCCACCTCGTCGTACGTCGTCTGGGTGTAGACGTTCGGGCTGTTGTAACGGGTGTCGCTCGGGTCGTACGGCTGGTACTGCTTGACCGGGCGGTTCAGCGCGTCGTACTCGGTACGCGCGGTGAAGTCGTCGGCCGTCGCCGTCGCGGTGCCGCGGGGGGTGGTCACCTTGGTGGTGTTGCCGACCTGGTCGTACTCGTACTTGGTCGTGCGGTACGTGATGGTCGTGGTGCCGTCGTGCGGAACCTTGACCTCGGTCTGCTTGCCGCGCTCGTCGTAGGTGATGAGTGTGGTGCTGTTCTCGGCATCCGTCGTCGAGGTGACCAGCGAGTCCTTGTCATAGCCCCGCTTGGTGGTCTTGCCGAGCGCATCCGTGCTGACCGTGACCCGGTGGTTCAGGTCGTAGTCGGTCTTGACCGTGTAGTCGGTCGTGTCAGCCGTCGCGTTCTTCTTCGGGTCGACGACCGTGGTGACGTTGCCGACGTTGTCGTACTCGTACGAGAGCTTGTCACCCGCGGAGTTGACCACTGAGGTGAGCTGGTAGATCGCGTTGTAGTTGTTGGTCGTGACGTAGTCGTTCGGGTCCGCGGTGGTCGCGGTGCCCTTGGGCTCCGTGGTCGTCCGCAGATGACCGGTCTTGTCGTAGGTGTAGGTCGTCTTCTTCTCGGGACCCGTCGGCGAGTCCTTCGGAGCGGTCGCCGAGGTGATCTGGTCCGCGGCGTCGTAGACGGCGGTGGACACCGACCCGTTGGGAGCCGTGGCCGTGATGACGTTGTCGTTGGCGTCGTACTCCGGCGCCGACGTGGTGATCAGCTCACCCTTCGCCTGGTCCTTCGGCACCTTGCTGACCAGCGGACGCCCGAACGTGTCGTACGTCTGCGTGGTCACCTTCTCCTTGGCGTCGGTGACCTTGGTGACCTGACCCCGCTCGTCGTACTCGTACAGCGTCGAGTGCTGCAGCGCGTCCGTGATCGTCCTGGGGTAACCGGTCGGCCCGAAGTTGCTGTTGGTCGTCGGGTTGCCGTTGGCGTCGGTCGCCTTGGTCAGCTGCCCGTAGGAGTCGTACTCGTACGACGTGGTGTAGTCACCCGCCGTCGTGGTCGCGACGCCCTTGGGGTCGGTGACCGTCTTCAGGTTGCCGAAGGAGTCGTAGCCGAACTGCCACTTGCGGCCCTCCGGGGAGGTCTTGCGGAACAGGTCCGCCGAGTAGCCGTCGGCACGCGTCTGGTACTCGTACTTCACCGCGTTGGCCGGCCACTTGGTGGTGTCCGTCACGCAGGCGGTCGTCTGGTCCGGCACGCCCGCCTTGTTGTTCTCCGCGTCGCGCTGCCAGAGCCGGTAGCCGGTCTTCTGGTCGTAGCAGTATGCCGTCTTGGCGCCGTTGTCCTCCTCCAGGTAGGTGACGTTGTTGTCGGCGTCCCAGCTCATCTTCGTGATCTGGGACTTGGCATTGGTCGTCTGGACCGGGCGGCCGAAGTCGTCCGCGACGTACTTCGTGGCGTGCGACTCGGCGTCGGTGACGGTGGTGTCGGTGAACTTCGTGTTCGTGGCGTTCACCGCGTACGCGAAGCCCGTGCCGTAACCGAGACGGTCGGTGATGGTCTTGGTCCACCAGTGGTACTTGGGGTCGTCACCCGCCTGCGGGGCGTAGTACGCGAGCTGGGTGCCGTTGCCGCGTGGGTCGGTGGCCTTGACCAGCTTGACGTTCTTGTTGCCCTGGACGGCGTCGTAGGTGAACTTGAAGACCTTGGGCTGGGAGGAGCCGTCACCGTCGGTGATCCGGCCCAGCAGCCCCTCCACCGTGTAGTGGAAGGAGATCTTGCGACCCGAGATGTCCGTGACGGACTTCAGGTGGTCGTAGATGTCCGGGTCGGTCAGGCCGGTGCCGCCGACCTTGGCGCCGGTGGCGTCGATGTAGTCGTAGGTGGCGTCGCCCCTGTTGTAGTAGTCGACGGTCAGGGACCGACGGCCGGCCGGGTCGGTGATGTACTTGAGGAACTTGGTCGGCTTGTGGCGCGACCTGCGCTCCTCATAGGTGTACGTCTGCGTGTTGCCGTTCTTGTCGACGACCGACGTCAGGTAGCCGTCGCAGCCGAACAGGAAGCGGGTGCCGTCCGGGCGCAGCATCGTCCAGGCGTCCGGGACCGGGTCCTTGTTCGGGGTGCAGTCCAGGCCCGCCTTCATGGTGATACGGAAATGGACGCCCGCCGGGGCCTTCCAGGTGCCGTCGGCCTGCTTGCGGAAGACGTGCGTGGTGCCGTCACCGTCCGGCAGCCGGATCTCGGTGGCGTTGGCGTTGGGGTTGGGGTGGAAGTCCAGCGCCGCACCCAGCCGGATCGGGCCCGCCAGCTGCGCCGACCAGCCCGCACCCGTCACGGTGTCGGAGGTGTCCAGCGAGTTGTAGGCGAACCGCGCGAACGTCGTCAGGCCGCGCCCCGGGTTGCTGAACGCGTTGTACTGCCACACGCTGTTGCCGGACGCGAGGTTGTTCATCACCGTCGAGCCGGCACCGGTGTTCTTGCCGGTGTAGGAGTAGAACTTCTCCAGGCCCAGCATGTTGGAGGTGGGGTCCTCGACCGCCACGTTCTGCTTCAGCGGGGGGATGCCGCCGGTCCCGGCGGACAGCCAGCTGCCGTCGGAGACCTTCTTGACGTCCCAGCCGAGCACGTACTCGGTGCGCTTGTTGCCGGAGTCGGAGTTGATCGGCGTCTTGACCTGCGCCTTGATCGTCGCCGACGAGCCGGGCGACAGGGCCGGTATCGCCGTCGAGGCCTGGTTGCCGCCGTTCGTCACATCCGTGCCGTCCGGGAGCTTCCAGGTGTACGACAGCACCCGCTCACCGCTCGCCCACGCACTGGAGGTGGTGTTGGTGACCGTGAAGTCCACCGTGTAGGTGGAGTTGGGGGTCATACGGGCCGGGGTCTGCGGCGCGTAGTACGTGTCCTCCGTGGTGGAGTCGACGTAGATCACGCGCAGCAGTGGGCCGAGCTGGTAGTCGGCGGCCTCCGAAGCCAGGAACAGGGTGCGCTCCTGCGGGCCGGTGCTCGTCTCGTCCTTCAGCCTGACCATCGCGCCCTTGTTGGAGGACGGCGTCTTGGTCCAGCCCTGGGTGAGGGACGTGGCGTCCCACCAGTGCCGGCCCACCTCGGAGACGGAGGCGACCGTGTCCGAGACGGTGGCGGAGTGGTCACCGCCCGGCGTCGTCCACGCCGTCGTCGAGGTCGCGTTGTTCCAGGTGGCCGACGTCTCCGCGAAGTCCCGGTTCAGGCCGCGCAGTTCGTAGATGGCGCCGTTGCTGCCGGTGGTGGTCTCCGCGCCCCACATGAACAGGCGGGACTCCAGCACCGTGGCCGTGGTCGGGATGGCGCTGGTGGAGAACTTCATCACCGCACGGGTCTTGCCGTAGGTGGAGGAGTTGTTGCCGACGCTCAGCCACTTCTGACCGACACCGAAGGACTGGATGGTGTCCTGGTTGGTGGTGGGCTGCGCGGACGACAGGGTCGTGTCCGTCACCCCGGATGTGCCCTGGATCAGCCGCATCGTGCGGCCCGCCTTCGGCACGCCGACGATGCGGGTCGGTGAGCCCAGCAGCTCGCCGCTCTGGGTCTTCACGGCCAGCTGGTAGTAGTACGACCGGCCGATCTCGTTCGCCGAGGAGTCAGGCGTCGGGGTCGCGGTGGTGTCCGTGTAGCTGGTCGCCGCCTTGTCGATCGGCGCCACCAGGGTGGCCGCGGACGGCGTGAAGGCCTGCTGCGTGGAGCGGTGCAGCTGGTACTCGACGATGTCCAGACCGCTGTCACCGGTGGTGTTGGAGTACGCCTTCCACGACAGCTCAGGACCCGTGCCGTGGATCACCGTCGGCGAGTCCAGGGTCGTGCCGACCTTGCCGTAGGTGACCGTCAGCCGCGGGATCGTGGAGGTCTCACCGCCGTAGACCGTGTCGACGTGGTCACCGGCCTCGTAGCGCGGGCCGCCGGTCGGGGCGGTCGAGGACTCGTTCGTGGCCTTCAGCACGAAGCCGTGGTTGGCCGTGCCGTCCAGCCACTTCTGCACGGTGTCCGTGACCGGGAACTTGTGCCACTGGTTGTACTCACCGGTGTTCTTCACGATCGACGCCGGGTTCACCCAGCGCACCGCGTCCGCGATCACCGCGGTCGAGCTGTCGGTGTCGCCCAGAACGACCTTGCCCGCAGTGCCCTTGACGAAGTCGATCTGCGAGCCGCCGTTGAGGGAGGCCCACACCCCGCCCGAACCGGCCGTCTGGTCCACCGTGTAGGTGGCCGTGCCGTCCTGCCCGGTCACCGTGTACGGGGCGGCCGTGGACCGGTCGGTGTACTGCACGTAGTGCGCGTCCACCCGGTAGGAGGCCGTCTCCGGCAGCTTCGGCTGCCAGGTGTAGGTGTCTGTGGTGATCGAGTCCTTGTTGTACAGGTAGTCGCCGTCGATCCCGTACGTCTGCGACCCGGGCTTCCACGTGCCGACCGCCGCCGTCGTCCCGGCATCCCCGTCATCGACCTGGACGCTCGTGCCGGACAGCTCACCCACCAGGGTGCTGGTGTTCGACCAGGTCGACGACTCGTCCCAGGCGCCGGTCGCCCGGTAGGCGCCGATGGTGACATCGTTGGCGTTGGTGGTGTGCGCCTGGTCGAAGTACATCTCCAGGCGCGCGGTGTCGATCTGCGTACCCGCCGGGATCTCACCGAGCGGGAACTTGATCAGGGAGCGGGCGATGCCCGTGTCGGTCTTGCCCGCCGACAGCTTCCAGGTCGAGTCGAAGTTCGTCGACGGCTGGTCCGACAGGACCATGACGTCCTGCGCGGTGGACGGCGACGGCGCGATCGTGATCGTCGGGTCGATCACCACCGGGTACTGCCGCTCCTTGGACGCCAGCCACTTCGCGTCCGGCGTGACGGTCAGCTTCCAGGAGTCGCCGTCCTTGGTGAGCTTCTGGGTGACCTTGGTGCTGTAGGTCCTGCCGAAGACGGACTTCTCCGCCTTCTTCGCATCCGTCATGTACGGCGCCGGAATCACCAGCTCCGGCGTGTGCGGCAGCTCGCCGTACAGCGCGATCGAGCCGTCCTTGCGGGCCTTCGGGGTCAGACCGGCGGTGTCCAGTGTGAAGGTGAACCGCACGGGGCCGTCGGGGCGTTCGGCGAGGGTGATGTTCTCCTTCACCCGGCCCGGGCCGACGACGTACTCCAGGTCCGCGCCGTGCACCACGTCCTCGTAGGTGACGGTGGAGCCCTTGGCCTTCGGCTTCAGCGAACCGCCCGCGCCCTCGATGCCGAGGGTGACCGAACGGCCGCTCGGCGACGCGAAACGCACCAGGCGGTCGGTGTCCTCACCGAACCAGCTCCGCCCGTTGTTCGTGGTGTTGGCGAACTCGAAGCCCTTGGCCTTCGTGCCGCGCACGGTGGTGCTGATGGACTTCCAGGACGCCTTCTTGCCCGTGCCCGAACGGTACGACGTCGGCACCGCCGACAGCTCCGCCTGGACCCGCCCGTCCGACAGCTGCCAGAACCGCGCACTCGCCGTGCGCCGGCCCGTCAGCTCCTTGACCCGCTTGGCCTTCGGATCAGCCTTGCCCTTCGGCAGCTTCTGCCGGTCGGCCATCTCCAATTCATCATGCGACGGAGGCTTGTCCAGGCCTCCACTGTTGTCGTCATCCGCGAACCAGCCCTTGATGGTGTCGACAATGCCCTTGTCGTCACCATCATCAGCGGGCGCCGCATAAGCGACCTGGGGCAACGCGGTACTCGTCACCGCGGCTACCACCAGGCACGCTATCAGCCTGCCCAGTCTGGGTCTCACGCCAAACCTTTCCTCGTGCGTCGCGGCATAAACAATGCCGCCGGAAATCCGCCCGCCCACGGGAATTCGAGCCCATGAGCAGGGGCGCCGAGTTTCTAATCTTTCCGGTGACACAGTGTCAAGCGATCGGACAATGCGGACCATCGGCGCTGAAAAGACCGCCCGGTGTCCGATATTTCCGCTCGGTTGCCGACGGGCGATGGCATCAGGTATAACCCGGCCCGGCTCACTTTTTGAGCAGTCTTGTTTCGGAGGGGGTAATTCATGGGCGGCACGACACGGCAATCCGAAAAGCCCCGGCCGGAGTCAGCGGAGTCCAAGACGCGGATCGATCCGGAACCGGTCGCGACCCCACCGTCGCTGCTCCGGCGTGCGGACCGGTCGGGCCTGATCGTGGCCGGCGCCGCGCTGGCCGCCTGCGCGGGGCTCGTCGCGTACGGCATCCTCGACACCGGACCGAGCGACGACAGGCCGGAGCGCCGCACGCCCACCGCCTCCGTGACCTACGAGGTGACCGGCCGCGGCGCCGCCGACATCACCTACCAGGCGCGCAGCGAGACCGGGAAGGCCACCGTCGTCAAAGCCGCCGCCCTGCCCTGGCGCAAGACCGTCGACGTCCCCGTCGGCCAGGACCCGATCGTCAGCATCGTCCTGACCGAGCAGGGCGGGCAGGCCCGCTGCACCCTCGCCATCCGCGGCCGCCATGTCCAAACCGCCACCGCCACCGGCACGTTCGGTCGCGCCACCTGCGCCGGCGCCCTGTCCACCGCGGCCGGGACCGCGAGCTGACCTGGTTCTTTCCTCGTGCGGGAGTTGGGGAGCTCATCCGCGAGCGGCACGGGAAGGTGCTCAGGCGTGTTCCTTCGACGCCCTGCGCGATTGTCGCAGCCGCAGCACGAGGACCACCGCCGAGCCCCCGAAAAGCACGGCGGTGATCAGCAGCCAGCGGGCCAGAAAGCCGTCCGCGGACAGGCCGGTGGCCAAGGCGTAGCGGTCCGCCACCCGGCCGCCGATCAGCGGGAACCAGACCAGCAGGAGCAGCAGGGAGAACGCGGCAGGGACTCGGACGTAGGACACCCACCTCCGGCGTCCGGCCGCCTGGCACCCTCGCAGGAGCGCCTGGTCCGCGCTCCCGTACAGCGGCAGCAGAACGAGGTCGTGGAGGATCGCCGCGCCGACGAACCACAGCGCGACGCCGAACCAGTCCCCTTCCAGCAGCCGGACCCCCGCGTATCCGGCGAGCGCGAACGAGCTCAGGAGCAGTAGGAGTTGGAGAGGACTGCCCAGGGGCAGCGCGGGCCGTCGCACGGGTCGTCGCATCACAGGTCTCCGAACGTCATCCGCGCCACCCACTTGGTGTTCAGCACACCGGGCGCGGCGGGCACGATGATCCGCGCCGGGTAGCCGTGGTCGGGGGTGAGGTCCTCGCCGTTGACGAACAGGGCGAGCAGGGAACGGGAGTCGGCGACCTGGTTGGCGCGCAGGGCGGCCCGCCGGAAGGCGCCGCGTCGCTGCAGTGACTCCACGAGGACGTCGGGTGGGTCGGCGTCGTAACCCACGAGGGCCGCGAGGTCCCGCAGCCGTACCCCGCGCCACCACTGGTCGGACGTCGACCAGCCCTCCACGCAGGCGATGGGCAGCGCCGCGCTGTGCAACGGCATGGCGAGGAGGTCGGCGCGGCTGAGGCGGGCCGTCCGCCCGTCCCGGCCCACGACGACCAGCCGCCACGCCTCCTCGTTCGTGTCGGCCTCGCGGATCCCCGCGTACGCGGCCGTCTTGTTGATCTGGAAGGCGGCGGGCCCACTGCCCGGCTCGGCGCCGCCGTGCGGGGCGAGCAGGGCGGTCCGGCGCAGGGGCCCGTCGAAGTTCTGTCCGACGGTCGTGCCGAACAGCAGCAGCGAGCCGCCACCGACGAACCAGAGGGCGCCACGCCGGGAGACGGTGGGCTCGGCGGGGTTCGGCGAGACCAACTCGCTGCTCTCCTCCCGCAGTCGGCGCAGATTTCGCAGCGCCATGGGTGTCTTCAGCACGGCGTGCACGACGAACGCGGCGAAGAACACCCAGGCCCCGTAGAAGTGCAGCGGGTAGAAGGAGCCGGGGAAGACGTAGTCCAGTTGGACGTTGAGCACACCCGTCACGAACTCGAACAGCGCGCCCCCGACCAGGAGCAGCAGCGAGATCCGCTCCAGCGCGTGCGCGAGGGAGCGAGCGGGCGGCAGCGTGAAGAGTTTCGGTACGACCGACCACAGCTTGGCCAGCAGCACGGGGATCAGTGTGATGCCGAGCGTGACGTGGACGCCCTGGTTGAGCCGGTACAGCCAGTGCGGGCTGGTGGGCCAGGAGAAGAGGTAGAAGCCCAGGATCCCCTTGTCCGGGGTCTTGTCGTTCACCGGCGACAGGTTCGGGTTGTAGGCGGCGTAGGACACCAGACCCGTCAGGAACAGCACCGTGATCCCGCCGAGCAGCACGACGCCGAGCACCGAGGTCAGCCACGGGCCGCGCAGCGGGCTGCGCCAGAAGGCGGGAGAGAAGGGGGAGAAGGGGGAGGAGGGGGAGAGCGGAGTCCTTGCCATGCCCCGACGGTAGGCGCGGCCCACCCCGTGGAGGGGTGCGCGAACGATGACGAATCTCTGACGTCCGCGCCTGTCAGCCGTCCGGAGGACGGTGCCCGCCCTAGCGTGCTGGCGTGAACCGCGACCTCCGCCATGACTTGTCCGCCGCAGCGGCCGCCGCGCTCCTCGTCGTGACCGCCGCTGTCGTCGGCACCGTGATCCAGGACCGGGACGGCACCCTCCATGTCGACTGGCCGCCGCTGCTGGCCGACTGGGCGCCGCATGTCGGCCCCGGCACCCCGGCCGCGCTCGCCGTCGCGGCGGCGGTCGTGGCGTACGGCCCTTCGACGGCGGCCCGACTGGGCTGGCGCGTGCTGCTCCTGGCCACCTGGGTCACCGGCATGGCCTGGACCTGGTCCCTCGCCCTGGTGGACGGCTGGCACCGGGGTATCGCGGTGCAGTTGACCACCCCGCACGAATACCTGCGTGCCGTCGACCGTTTCCGGGACATCCCCGCCACGCTCCGGGACTTCTCCGACCACATCCTGTTGCAGTCGCCGGACAACTGGCCCGCCCATGTCGCCGGGCACCCCCCGGGCGCCACCCTCACCTTCGTCGTCCTCGACCGGATCGGCCTGGGCGGTGGCGGCTGGGCGGGGACGTGGTGCATCACCGTCGGTACGACGGCGGCGGTCGCGGTCCTCGTCGCCGTACGCGCTCTGGCCGACGAGCGGCTCGCCCGCCGCGCCGCGCCCTTCCTCGCACTCGCCCCTGCGGCGGTGTGGGTGGGTACGTCGGCCGACGGGTACTTCGCGGCGGTCGCCGCGTGGGCGGTCGCGCTGCTCGCGCTGGCGGTGACGGGGCATCGGCCGGCCGTGACGGCTCTGACCTCGGGGCTCCTCTTCGGCTGGACGGTCCATCTGTCATACGGCTTGACCCTCTTCGCCGTGATCGGCGCGGTCGTGCTGCTGCTGGGCTCCCGGCGGGCCCGGCCCCTCCTCTTCCTGACGGCCGGTTTCCTGGTCGTCCCGGTCGCCTTCGCCGCCGTGGGCTTCGACTGGTGGGAGGCGTACCGTCTGCTGGTCACCCGCTACCACCAGGGCGTCGGCGGGGTGCGGCCGTACGGCTACTGGGTGTGGGCCAACTTCGCGTGCACGGTCGTCGTCGTGGGCCCGGCGACGGTGGTGGGGCTGCGCCGGGCGGGCGTGGCGCTGGTCCGGCGCGCGGAGAGCGCCCGGGCCCGTCCGGCGCTGCTCGTGCTCGGCGCGCTGGTCGCGATGCTCGTCGCCGATCTGTCCGGGATGAGCAAGGCGGAGACGGAGCGGATCTGGCTGCCGTTCGCGCTGTGGCTGCTGCCCGCCTGCGCGTTCCTGAGCGGGCCGCGCGGCTGGCTCGCGGCGCAGGCCGTACTCGCACTGCTCGTCAACCACCTGCTGTTGACGGGCTGGTGACACGGCCACCGATAGATAGGTTAGGCTTACCTAACCCGCTATCGAGAGGTTTCCATGTCTGCTGCCACCTGCCCCGAGCCGACGCCCGCCGAGCGTGCCCGCTCGGTGCTCTCGGCGGCCGGCTCGCTGACCCTCACCACGCAGGGCCATCGCGTCGAGCTGATCGGCCTGCACACCGTCGACGCCGCCGCACGGCTGCTCCTGCACAACCCGCCGGACGGCCACCTCGCCGCCGAACTGGCCGTGGCACCGCACGGCGACCTGGCGGCCCTTGTGGAGTTCACCGACATCGCCCCCGTCGCCGTACGCGAGCGGGTGCGCGCCCGGCTGGCGCTGGGCGGCCGGCTCACCGCCCTCGGGCCCAAGGCCCTGGTGTTCAACCCGGCCCGTGCCGTGCTCACGGACGACGAGGGATCGGCCGTCGTCGGCCTCGACGAACTGACCCTGGCCGCCCCCGACCCGCTGGCCCCGCACGAGGCGGAGATGCTGGCCCGGCTGGACGCGGCCCACGCCCACACCGTGGCCCCGCTCGCCCGGCTGCTCCCCGCCCGGCAGCAACTCCGCGCGACCGCCGTACGGCCGCTGCGCCTCGACCGGCACGGCCTGGTGCTCCGGCTGGAGAGGCCGGGCTCCCACCAGGACACCCGCCTGCCCTTCGCCGCCCCGGCCACCCACCCCGGGGAGGCGGTGCGCCAGATCCATGCCCTGCTCGCCGAGGCCACCGCCCGCCCGCGCTCCCGCCGCCTGCCCACCGGGTCCTGAGCGAGGGCGCTTCGTGCCGCCGGCCTCCGGGCCACGCGCAGAGGCCTTCCCGTCACCTCCGCGCAGGCGCCCGGAGGCCGGCACTCACAGCCGGGCCCCCGCCTCCAGGCGCTCGGTGGTCTCCATGAGGGAGACTGTGAACGGGTGCTGAGGTTCCGTCAGAATCCTTTCCGCCGTCCCCTGTTCGACCAGCTCGCCCGCGTCCAGTACGGCGATGCGGTGGGCCAGGCGCGCGGTGTCCAGGTCATGGGTGATGAGGACGAGGGACAGGTCGTCACCCTCGCCGACCAGCCCCGCGAGGACGTCGAGGATGCCCCGCCGGGTGACCGTGTCCAGGCCGGAGGTGACCTCGTCGCAGATCAGCACCCTGGGGCGGGCCAGCAGGGCGCGGGCGAGGGCGGCGCGCTGCAGTTCGCCGCCGGAGAGTTCGCCGGGCCGCCGGTGAGCCAGGTCCTCCGGCAGGCCGAGGCGGTTCAGGGTGGCCGCCGCCTCCTCCGTCGCCGTCCGTTCGTCGGGGCCGCGCAGCCGTACCGCCGTACGGGCCACCTGGTGCAGAACGGGCCGGTGCTCGTCGAAGGCGGCGCGGGCGTCCTGGAAGACGTACTGCACGGCGGCGAGTTGGGCTCGGCTGCGATGGCGCAGGCTGCGCGGGAGCGGCGTGCCGTCGAGCAGGATCTCGCCGTCGTGGTCGCGGTGCAGGCCCGCGAGGCAGCGGGCGAGCGTGGTCTTGCCGCTGCCGGAGCGGCCGACCACGGCCAGGCACTCGCCGGGGCGCAGCGCCAGGCGCGGGGCCCGCAGCACCACGGTCCTGCGCTCGTGTACGGCGGTCAGGTCCCGTACCTCCAGGACGGGTCGCCCGGCTTCGGTACTCGACCCGCCCTTCGGTGCCGCACGCTGCTCGTCCAGCAGACGGCGGGTCCACTCGTGACGGGGGGCCGTCCACAGCCGCTGCGCCGGGCCCGACTCCACGACCCGGCCCGCGCGCATGACGAGCACCTCGTCGGCGAGGGCGCGCACGACGTCCAGGTCGTGGCTGAGCAGGACGACCGCGATACCGCGCGCCGCGACCGCCGCCAGTTGCTCGACGATCCGGCTCTTCGTCAACGCGTCCTGGCCGGTGGTGGGTTCGTCGGCGACGATGACGCGGGCACCGAGCAGCAGGGCCTGGGCGAGGACGACGCGTTGCTGCTGGCCGCCGGAGAGCTGGTGCGGGTGGCGGCGCAACAGCGCTTCGGCGTCGGGGAGTTGGGCGTCGGACAGGGCGTTCAGGACGCGTTCGCGGGCCGCCGCACGGCGTTCGGCGCGGGGCAGGTGCCGGACCTGGAGGCGGGCGATGTCGTGCAGGAGCGCGCCGACGCGGCGGGCCGGGTTGAGGACGGCGGCGGGATGCTGGGGGACGTATCCCACCGGTCCGTCCCCGGGCCGCCGCACCTCGCCCGTGACCCGGGCACCGGGCGGGTACTCCCCCAGCAGCGCCAGGCCCGTCGTGGTCTTGCCGCTGCCGGAGGCGCCGACCAGCGCGGTCACCGTCCCGGGCAGCACCCGCAGGCGCACGCCGTCGACGATCGCACGGCCGTTGATCTCGACGCGCAGCTCCCGGATCTCGGCGACGGCATCCGTCTCGTCGCTCACGGGCGTCGCCCCCTCTTGCCGTTCGGTTTCTTGTTCAGCTTCTTCTCCGGTGTCGTCTCCAGCGCGGCGTCGAAGAGCAGGTTGGTGCCCATCGTCAGCGCCACGATCAGCAGCGCGGGCACCACCACGGCCCAGGGCTGCACCAGCAGGCCGGTGCGGTTGCGGTCGACCATGACCGCCCAGTCGGCGGCGTCCGGCGCGACGCCGACACCGAGGAACGCGGCCGTCGACACCAGGTAGAGCACGCCGGTCAGCCGGATGCCGGCGTCGGCGGCGAGGGTGCGCAGCGTCGACCGGCCGACGTAGCCGACGGCGATCCGCCACCAGCTCTCGCCCTGCATGCGCAGCGCCTCCACGGCGGGGCGCGCGGCGGCCTCCCCCGCCGCCGCCCGGACGATGCGGGCCGCGTCGGGCACGTTCACCAGCGCCACCAGCAGCGCGAGCCCGGTGGCGCCCGGCGAGAGCACGGAGGCCACCAGCAGGATCAGCAGCAGCGACGGCACGGCGAGCAGCACGTCCAGCGGCCGCATCAGCAGCTCCTCCAGCCGCCGTACATGGGTGAGCGCGCTGACGAGCCCGACCGGGACGGCGACGAGATAGGCGAGCGCGGTCGCGGCCAGGGCGGTGAGCACGACCGTACGGCCGCCCAGCAGGACCTGCTGCCAGACGTCGCGGCCCACGAAGTCGGTGCCGAGCCAGTGGCCGTCGCCGAGGGTGAAGGACGTGGTGCGGGGGCCGGGGCCGCCGGTGAACAGCGGTCCGAGGAGGGCCAGCGCGAGGGGGACGGCGATGACGGCGGCGCCGAGCGCGAAACGGCGGTGCGTCATGCGGCCACCCCCGCCCGGGGCGTGAGCCGGTGGGCCACCAGGTCGGCCCCGAGGTTGAGCACGACCGTCAGCACACCGAACACCACGGCCAGCCCCTGCACCACCGGCACGTCACGTTCGGCCACGGCGTTGAGGAGGACCGTGCCCAGGCCCGGGATCACGAAGAGGGCCTCCACCACGATCACGCCGCACAGCAGCCAGTCGACGGTCCGGGCGAGTTGCTGCGCGGCCGGGGCGAGGGCGTTCGGCAGGGCGTGGGCGTAGCGGACCCGGGCGCCGGGGATGCCGTAGCGGCGGGCGTGGGCCGCGTAGGGGGAGGCGAGGGCGTCGACCATGCCGGCCCGCACCAGGCGGGACAGGGAGCACACCGGGCGGGACAGAAGGACCAGCACCGGCAGGACGAGTGCCGCCGGGTGGGCGAGCAGGTCGGTGCCGTAGCCGACCGCCGTCGGCGGCAGCCAGGCCAGCTTCAGGGCGAGGACCGTCACCAGCAGCACCCCGAGGGCGAACTCGGGGACCGCGTACACGGCCAGCGTCACCGAGCTGACCAGCCGGTCGACGAGGCCTCCCTCGTGGCGGGCGGCGAGCACGCCGAGGCCGAAGCCCAGCGGGACGAGCAGCGCCACGGTGAGCGCGGCGAGCAGCAGGGTCGGGCCGAAGCCGTCGGCGATGTACTGGCTGACCGGGCGGCCGGAGGCCAGGGAGGTGCCGAAGTCGCCGTGCGGCAGGCCGGCCGCCCAGTCGGCCAGCCGCTCGTACGCGGGCCGGTCCAGGTCCATCGCCTCGCGGATGGCGGCGATGCGCGCGGGGTCCGGCTGGTCGCCCGCGAGGGCCACCGCGGCGTCGCCCGGCAGCGCCTCGGTGAGCGCGAAGACCAGCAGCACCACGGCCACGGTCTGCAGGGCGCCGAGGAGCAGCCGCCGGGCGACGAAGGAGCGAAGTCCGCTCACGCGAGCCACACCTTGTCGAAGCGGGCCCAGTCGAGGGTGTTGGCGGGCGCCTTGGTCTCCACTCCCTTCACCGTGCGGGCGGTTCCGATGATCCAGTCGGCGAAGCCCCAGACGAGGAAGCCGCCCTCGGCGTACAGACGGCGCTGCATCCGCTCGTAGACGGCGGCCCGCTCGGTCTTGTCGCGGGTGGACTGGGCCTGCTGGTAGAGGGCGTCGAAGTCCTTGTGCTGCCACTTGGTGGCGTTGGTGGTGGAGTCGGTGAGCAGGCGCTGGGAGATGTGGGCCTCGATGGGCATGGCGCCGGAGCGGTAGCAGCACAGGGTGCCGCCGTCGAGGATGTCGCTCCAGTAGGAGTCCTTGCTGCCCATCTTCACGTCGATCGTGACGCCCGCCTTCGCGGCCTGGTCGCGGAAGATGCCGGCGGCCTCGGTGAACCCGGCGGCGACGGCGGAGGTGTCCAGGGTGACCTTGAGCTTCTCGGCGCCGGCCTGCTTCAGCAGGGCGCGGGCCTTTTCGAGGTCCTGCGCGCGCTGCGGCAGGTCGGCGGCGTAGTACTCGTAGCCCTTGCCGAACAGGTCGTTGCCGACCTCGCCCGCGCCGGACAGGGCGCCGTCGACGAGTTCCTGCCGGTCGGCGATGAGGAAGAAGGCCTCGCGGACCCGCTTGTCGTCGAAGGGGGCCCGGTCGGTCTTCATGCAGAAGGCCTGCATGGCGCTGTTGCGCAGCCGCACGATCTCGATCTGGCCCTTGCCCTCGTGGGCGCGGGCGGTGGTCGGGTTGAGCTCGTGGGCGTACTCGACCTGGCCGCCGAGGAGGGCGTTGACGCGCGCGGACTCCTCGTTGGCGACGACGAACTCGATCTCGTCGAGGAGCGGGGCGCCGTCCCAGTACTCGTCGTAGCGGCGGAAGACGGCGGAGCGGCCGGGCGCGAAGGAGACGAACCGGAAGGGACCGGAGCCGACCGGCTTCTTGTCGAACCCGGTGGCGTTCTCGGGGACGATGTACGCGCCGAACGCGGCCAGGATGTTGGGGAACTCGGCGGTGGGCCGCTTGAGGACGAACTCGATGGACCGCTCGCCGGTGGCGCGGCTGGCGTCGAGGTCGATGGGCTCCAGGGACGCCTTGGCGCGGAACGCCTGCTTCGGGTCGGCGATCCGGCGGTAGCTGTAGAGGACGTCCTTGGCGGTGACCGGCTTT
This sequence comes from Streptomyces curacoi, assembly GCF_001513975.1. Classification (GTDB taxonomy): domain Bacteria; phylum Actinomycetota; class Actinomycetes; order Streptomycetales; family Streptomycetaceae; genus Streptomyces; species Streptomyces curacoi. The sequence continues at coordinate 394,846 of NZ_KQ947987.1, read as the reverse complement.
CCGTTGTGGAAGGTGGCCTGGCGGAGGGTCACCTGCCAGCGGTCCAGCGTCTTGTTGGACTCCCACTTCTCGGCGAGGCGGGGCTGGGCGGAGAGGTCGGCGCCGTAGTCGGCGAGCTTGTCGAAGAGCGCCTTGGCGCGGGCGACGTCGGCGAAGAGGTTGGCCAGGTGCGGGTCGAGGGTCTCGCTCGCGCCGCCCCCGGCGAACGCGGCGCGCAGCCGGCCGCCGCGCTTGGGGGTGCCGGACGCGCTGTCCGCCTTGTCGTCCGTGCCGCCTCCGCAGCCGACGAGGGCGAGGGCGGCGGCGCCCGAGGTGGCGGCGAGGAAGCCGCGGCGGCGCAGGCCGGGGAAGCGTTCGTTCATGACTGTCCTTGAGATCTCGGTGTGTCAGTGGGAAGAGGTGCGGCGCGCGACGACGTGCAGCCGGTCCGCGTCGGTCGTGTGGCCGGGAAGGTCGCCCTCGCGCCAGAGGGGTTCGGTGCGCGGTCCGGGGCCGTCGTGGAGTTCGAGGACCTCGAAGCCGTGGGTGGCGAGGAGGTGCCGCAGCTCCTGCGGGAACAACAGCCGCCAGGCGGAGCGCTGTTCGACGGGCGGCGAGCCGTCGTCGGAGGTCCAGACGCGGGTACGGCGCAGGAGTTGGGCGGTGCGGTCGACGGCCAGGGTGGTGGTCGACCGGTAGGCGGTGCCCTGCCAGGTGAAGGCGTTGACCGTCGGGGCGTCCAGGAGGTCCGTACGGCCCAGGAAGTACGCCCCGTTGCGCATCTCCGCGACCAGCAGCCCGCCCGGCGCGAGGGCGTGGCGGCAGGAGGCGAGGAAACCGTCGAGCTGGTCGTTGGTGTGGCAGTACAGCAGGGAGCTGTCCAGGCAGACGACGGCGTCGAAGGCGGCCCCGCCCGGGTCCCGCAGGTCGAAGCCGTGCAGGTCGGCCCGGACGTACACCGGCCCGGGGTGGTGGGCGCGGGCGTGGGCCAGCATCGCCTCGGAGAGGTCGGCGCCGGTCACCGTACGGCCGGCGGAGTGCAGGTGGGCGGCGTCGCGGCCGGTGCCGCAGCCCATGTCCAGCACGCGCGGCCCGGCACCGTGGCGGCGCAGGCAGTCCTCGGCCCAGCGTCCGGCGAGCCGGTCGGGGTCGGGGAAGCGGGCCTCGTACAGGGCGGGGTTGTCGGTGAGGAGGTTGGCGCTCTCCTCGGTCCGGGTCCGGGTGGGCGTCATGCGTTGCTCCTCGCGCGCACCGGCTCCGCTTGCGTCGGCAGCGCCCCGCGGCGATGCAGCCACGCGACCCCGCCCGCCGACGTGAGCCCGAACAGCGCACAGCACACCCACGGCAGCCATGCGTGCCCGCCGCGCTCCCCGGCGTCCATGGCCCAGCCGACCGCCGTGTTGCCGAGGGCGGCGGCGACACCCGAGACGACGTAGAAGATCCCGAAGTACGTGCCGGTCAGCTCGGCCCGCCCGAACCGCGGGATCAGCTCCATCACGAACGGCGAGGCGATCATGATGCCGAGGTAGAGCAGCAGCGTGCCCGCCAGAACGGGCACCACACCCGCGCTCAAGGCCGGCGGCAGGAAGGCCAGCCCCATCACCGCGAGCCCGACGGCGATCCAACGCGACCTGTCGCCACGGGACTTGAGGCCCGTGGTGATTCTCAGCTGGAGTGCCAGGTTGGCGACCGTGCCGACGAGGAAGACGATGCCCGCCGCCCCGTCCCAGCCGGTGGCCTCGCGGGCCCCGTCGGGCAGCAGCAGGTACAGCTGGTTCTCCAGGGTGAACATGCCGACCATGGCGAGCGCGAAGGCCAGGAAGGCCCGGTTGCCGAGCACCTCCCGCCAGTCTCCGAGGACCCCGTTGTTGCCGCTCGGCTGGACCTTCCGCGCGGGCAGGACCAGTGCCTGGGCCACGGTGAGCAGGGCGAAGATACCGGCGGCGGTCAGGGCGGACGTACGGAAGTCGACGAGGAGCAGGGCGCTGCCCAGCAGCGGCCCGATGAGCGCGCCGGTCGTGGCGAACACGTTGAACAGCGCGAACGCCTCCGCCTTGCGCTCCCCCGCCTCCTGCGCGAGATACGCCCGTACGGCCGGATTGAACAGCGCCCCCGCGAGCCCGCTGAGCACGGACGCCGCCAGCAGCACCGCCAGCCCGTCGCCGAGCGCGAACAGCGCGAACCCGACGGTCCGCAGCCCGCACCCGGCGATGATCACGCCCCGCGCCCCGAGCCGGTCCGAGGCCGAGCCGCCGATGATGAACAGGCCCTGCTGGCTGAGGTTGCGCACGCCGAGGACGATCCCGACGACCGCCGCCGACATGCCGAGGTTCTCGCCGAGGTGGGTGGCGAGATACGGGATGAGGAGGTAGAAGCCGGTGTTGACGCCGAGCTGGTTGACGAGGAGGAGCTGGACGGCGAGCGGGAAGCCCCGCATCTCACGCCACGTCTTCATACGCCGTCACCTCCTCGACGCCCAGTCCGGGACGGTCACTTGGGCGTACGACGCCGTCGGCGCCGCCGATGCCGGTCCACGGGTCGCGGGCGAGCAGCAGATGCCCGTCGAGGTCGGCCCAGCGGGCCCGGTCGGCGAGGTGGACGGCGGGCGCGAGACCGAGAGTGCTGGCGGTGAGGCAGCCGAGCATCAGCTCGGTGCCGCTGCCCTCGATCAGCTCCGCGATCCGCAGGGCCGCCCGGACTCCCCCGCACTTGGCGAGCTTGACGTTGACGCCCTGGACGCGCCCGGCCAGCCGCCGTACGTCGTCCACGCTCACCGCGTCCTCGTCGGCGATGACAGGCAGCGGTGACCTCTCCGCGAGGGCGCCGAGCGCGTCCGGGTCACCGGGAGGCAGAGGCTGTTCGACGGCCTCGACGCCGAGCGCGGCGAACCGGGGCAGCAACCGCTCGGCTTCCGCCACGCTCCAGGCCCCGTTCGGGTCCAGCAGCAGCCGCACCTGAGGGGCCGCGTCACGGATGACCCGTACGCGCTCCACGTCGTCCTCGGGGTCGGGGGTGCCCGCCTTCACCTTGATGACCTGGAAGCCGTTCGCGGCCAGGCGGCGCGCCTCGGCGGCCGCGTGGGCGAGCGAGGTGATGCCGATGGTGCGTGCGGTGGCGACGCCGGACGACGTCTCGGTCCCCAGCAGGCGGTGGACGGGCACACCGTCCCGCTTGCCGACGAGGTCCAGCAGCGCCGACTCGACGGCGGCGATGACGGCGGGCGGTACGGCGGCCGAGGGCAGGGCCTCCAGGGCGCTCTCGGGATCGGCGAACCGTTCCAGACCGACCGCCGGGATCAGCCGTACGAGCGTGTCGGCGTCCAGCCCGTAGTACACGCTGCTGACGGCCTCGCCGTATCCGGTCGCTCCGTCGTGCTCGACGCCCAGCCACACGGCGTCGCGGGCGGTCATGGTGGAGCGGGAGATGCGCAACGGCTCGGCGAGTTCGAGACGTACGGTGCGCAGGTGGGCCTTCACTGTGTCCTTCCGGGAGAGAGCGGATCGGCGACCCGCGCGCACCGCGCCCACCCGCTCGCCTCGGCGGCGTACGGGTGCGGTATCTCCACGGGCCGGGTTGCGGCGGCGGCGGGGTCGAGGCCGTGGGCGGCGAGGAAGTCGTCGTCGTAGACGGTGCCGAGGTAGCGGTGCGGACCGTCCGGGAACACGGTGGCGACGACCGCGCCCGGGTGCACGCAGGCCGCCCAGGCGGCGACCCGCGCGACGGCACCGGTGCTCCAGCCGCCGCTGACGAAGGAGCCCCGGGCGAGCCGCCGACAGCTGTCCACGGCCTCGGCGGGGCCGATCCAGTGGACCTCGTCGAAGGCGTCGTAGGCGACGTTGCGCGGGTGGATGCTGCTGCCGAGGCCGCGCATCAGACGGGGCCGGGCGGGCTGGCCGAAGATCGTGGAGCCGGTGGCGTCGACGCCGATGAGCCGGAGCGCGGGCCAGTGCCGGCGCAGCGGGCCGATGACGCCGGCGCTGTGGCCGCCGGTGCCGACGCTGCACACCAGGACGTCCAGGTGGTCCAGCTGGGCGCCGAGCTCGGCGGCGAGGGAGGCGTAACCGGCCGTGTTGTCGGGGTTGTTGTACTGGTCGGGCCAGTAGGCGCCGGGGAGTTCGGCGAGCAGTTGGCGCAGCCGGGCGAGGCGTGCGGCCTGCCAGCCGCCCTGGGGTGCCGGGCGGTCGACGAGTTCCAGCCGGACGCCGTGGGCGCGCAGCAACTGCCGCATGGACGGCTCCAGTTCGCTGTCGCCGACGAGCACGATCGGGTGACCGAGGGCCTGTCCGGCGAAGGCGAGCCCGATGCCGAGCGTGCCGGAGGTGGACTCCACCACCGGGGCGCCGGGCCGCAGTTCGCCGCGCTCCCGGGCGCCGAGCAGCATCGACACGGCGGCCCGTGCCTTCATGCCGCCCGCCGCGAGCCCTTCGAGCTTGGCCCAGAAACCGGGGTGGGCGTGGGGCAGGTCGGTGGTGACGCGCACGACGGGGGTACGGCCGAGCAGGGCGAGCAACTCCGGGCGCGCGGCGGGGAGTACGGCGGTGGCGGTCATCGCGCACCCCCGGGACAGCGGTACCGGTGGACGACGCCGGGCCCGCCGTCGAGCCAGAAGAAGGGGTACGGCTCCGCGCACACCGCGCTCACGCCGTGCCCGAGGAACCGGGGCAGCACGGCGCTTCCCGTCTGGGCGAACATCACCAGCTGCTTGCCGTGCCGCAGCGCGTGCTCGCGCAGCGGTTCGAAGGTGCCGTTGCCCAGGGTCATCCCGGACACCAGCAGCGCGTCACAGCCGTCGGCCGCGCCGAGCGCATCGGCGACGACCGGCTCGCCCCACTCCGTCTCACCGCCCTTGAGATCGCACGGTACATAGCCGAGCCCGCGTGAACGCAGCGCCTCCAGCAGGGAGTTGACGACTCCGACCACCAGCACCGTGCTCCCGGCGGGCAGGTCCAGCAGCTCGACGACGGCCCTCGCCCTGGCCTTGGACTTCTCCAGTGACGACCCGGCGGGCAGCGTGACGGGCAACGCCCCGTGGTCCGGGGTGTGCGGGGTGACGTGCATCAGATAGGCGTCGAGGGCGGCCACCCGCACCGCCGGCAGCGGATGGTCCAGCAGCCCGGCCACGTCGGCGCCGACGCAGTCGTCGAGCGCGCTGTCGGGCAGTTCCCCGGGTTCGACCGCGCAGGAGCCGACGGCCTCGGCGAGGCGCAGGCTCAGCACCTCGTTGCGGTAGCCGGTGCCGCGTCCGGCGTGCCGCACGGCCTGCCGGGTGGTGAAGGCGACGGCGATCCGCTGGGTGCGGGGGTCGGGGCCGAGGGCGCCCGCGAGGACGCGGGCGACCAGGTCGTCGTACGTCCGGCAGGGCGCCGCCGGCGAGGCGCTGACGGCGGTCATCGGATCACCGTCCCCGCGCGCAGCCCGGCCAGCAGGCCCTCCACGCGGTCGCGGGCGCCCGGCCCGTCGGGGTCGCCGGCCATGACGTGGCCCAGGTACTCGTTGTTGCTGCCCGCCGCCTTCACGGCCTTGCCGGGCTCGGCGAGCTGGACCTCCAGCACATCGGGCCGGTCGGCCAGACGGCGGCCGTCGAGGGCTTCGAGCGTGCCCGCGCGGTCCGGGACGAGGAAGCCGATGGCGGCGCTGCGCAGGCCGGTGTCCGTGCGCCTCAGGTCGGGTTCGCGGCCGAGGGCGACGTCCACGAAGACGGCGGCGAGGTCGATGCCGGTGACATGGCGGACGAGCTCGGTGATGCGGTTGCCGGCGGGCCTTGGGTTGACCTCGACGACGCGCGGCCCGGCGGAGGTCAGCTTGATCTCGGTGTGCGCCACGACGCCGTCCGTCAGCCCGAGTGCCTTGAGCGCGCCGAGCGCGGTCTGCTCGGCGGCGTCGATGTCGGCGAGCGGCAGGGCGGCGGGGAACATGTGGCCGGTCTCGATGAAGGCGGGCGCTCCGCCGATGCTCTTGTCGGTGACGCCGACCATGTGCACCGCGCCCCCGTGCGACACGGTCTCGACGCTGACCTCGGGTCCGTCGAGGAGCTCTTCGAGGAGTACGGCGGAGGTGCGCCGCTGTCCCCGGGCGTTGACCGGGAAGTCGGCCAGGGCCCGGAAGGCGTCGGCGAGTTGGGACTCGTCGTCGACGCGCCGCACGTACATGCCCGCGCACAGGTCGACGGGCTTGACGACCAGCGGGTAGCCGATCTCCTGCGCGGCCCGCGCGAGGTCGGCCCACTCCTCGTGCACGGCGAAGCGCGGTCCGGGCAGACCGGCGTCGGCGAGGACGCGGCGGGTGGCGTCCTTGCGGCAGGCGTTCTCCACCGCCTCGGGGCCCGGGCCGGGCAGACCGAGGTGCCCGGCGATCCGGGCCACCGTCGGCAGGTAGTAGTCGCAGGAGGTGAGCACTCCGTCGAAGCCCAGGACGGAGTGCAGCCGCTCCACCTCGGGCAGCAGGGCGTCGATGTCATTGGTGTCGGCGGTGATCGCGTTGCGGAAGCCGAGCAGCGGGTGTGCCGCCCCCTCGGGCGCCGAGCGCAGGTAGTGATGCAGGTCCCGGGTGAGGAACGTGAACTCGTGTCCGCCCTCCCGGATCGCGCGTGGCAGCAGCCTGCTCATCGACCCGACCCAGCTCTCTACCACCAGCAGATGAGCCACAACTCCCCTTTTCATGCCTCTGGTTCAGACGTCAGGGCAGCCCGGACCGCCCCTCGGCGGAGGGGTTCCGGACTTGACGCGCACACGTTATCGATAATCATTTTCATTTGCTACCTCTTTCTCACCTCGCTTCCGGAGAGACCTTGTCCGTCCTGCCCCGCCCCCTGTCCGCCCGGCCTCGCCCCGCGTCCGCACTGTCCCGCCCCGCCGCCCTGCTGTGCGCCCTGACGGCCGTGGCCGCCCTGCTGCCCACAGGCGGCTCGGCGCAGGCCGCGGCGCCCTCCCTCGCCTTCGGCGCCTGTCCCGACTCCGTGCCGAGGCCGCCCGCACCGGACCGCGTGGAATGCGGGCGCCTGACCGTCCCGCTCGACTGGAAGCACCCCTCCGGTCCGCGCCTGGAGATCGCCGTCTCCCGCGTCCCCGCCTCCGGCTCCCCTGCCGAGCGGCGCGGTGTCCTGCTGGTGAACCCGGGCGGCCCGGGCGGCTCCGGGCTCCCCTACGCGGTGACCAAGCGCGCCAAACTCCCCGCGAGCGTGCGGCGTTCGTACGACGTCATCGGCTTCGACCCGCGCGGTGTCGGCCGCAGCGCGCCGGTCGACTGCGGCGCGATGGGCGGCCTGTTCGACAGCCCGGGAACCGACCCGGTGCCGGTGGGCCCGCGGGCCGAGCGGTCGTACCTCGGGTCACTGCGTCACCTGGCCGACGACTGCGCGGCGGGCGCGGGTACGCGGGTGCTGCCGTACCTGTCCACCGAGCAGACGGCGTACGACATGGACGCGATCCGTGCCGCGCTGGGCGAGCCGCGCACGAGCTTCCTCGGTGTGTCGTACGGGAGTTACCTGGGCGCGGCCTACGCGGCGCGGTTTCCGCACCGGGTCGGCCGCATGGTGCTGGACAGCGTGGTCGGGCCCTGGGACTGGTACCACTTCGACGTACTCCAGAGCCGGGCGATGCTGCGCGCCCGCGACACCTTCTTCGCCTGGGCCGGCGCACACGCCGAGCGCTTCGGGCTGGGCGGGGACGCGGCTGCCGTACGGCGGTCGTATCTGCGCGTACGGCAAGGACTCGCCGCCCGCCCGGTGCACGGCTTCGGCCCGGCGGAGTTCGACCGCGCCGTCTACCGGGCCCTGGGCCGCACCGAGCGCTGGGCGGGCCTGGCCGACGGGCTGGGCGCCTACCTGGCCGGCGGCAGTCCCGACGCACTGCGCCCCGCGTCCGCCTTCGACAGCCCGGAGTCCCGCAACTACGAGGCGGCGAACCGGATCGTGAAGTGCGCGGACGGTCCTGGGCCGACGCCGCGCCAGATCGTGGCGGACATCCGGCGCATACGGCGTCTCGATCCGCAGCCGGTCCTGACCGGCCTGGAGGCGTCGGCCTGCGCGTACTGGCATCATCGGCCGGTCCGCCGTACCCCGCTGGGCAGCCCGGACGCCCCGCCCGTCCTGCTGGTCGCGTCCGCCCACGACCCGGTGACCCCGATCGAGGGCGCCCGCCGGCTCCGTCAGGTACTGCCCGGCTCCCGTCTGGTGACCCTGGACGACGACTACTCCCACGGCGTGTTCGCCAGCCGTGGCAACGCGTGCGTGGACGGGGCGGTGGCCGCCTATCTCGTCGACGGCACGGTGCCCGCGGCCGACGTGCGCTGCTCCGGTCCGGGACTGCCGGTCACGGCAGCAGCTGCTCCGTCCAGATGACCTTGCCGTTGGGCGTGTACCGCGTCCCCCACCGCTCGGTGAGCTGCGCGACGAGGAACAGACCGCGGCCGCCCTCGTCCGTGCTCCGGGCCCGGCGCAGGCGCGGCGAGGTGCTGCTGCCGTCGGAGACCTCGCAGATCAGGGCGCGGTCGCGGAGCAGCCGCAGCTGGACGGGGCCGGTGGCGTGCCGGATGGCGTTGGTGACCAGTTCGCTGGCGACGAGTTCGGTGGTGAAGGCCAGGTCGTCCAGGTCCCAGGCGGTCAGCTGGTCGGTGACCGCCACCCGCGCCCGCGAGACGACCGCCGGATCGCTGGGCAGCTCCCACTGGGCCACCCGGTCGGCGCCCAGGGTGTGGGTGCGGGCGACGAGCAGCGCGACGTCGTCGCCGGGGCGGGCCGGGAGCAGGGCGTCGAGGATGGCCTCGCAGGTCTCCTCGGGCGGGCGGTCGGCACGGCTCAGGACGGTGCGCAGCTTGTCCATGCCGGCTTCGATGTCCCGGTGCCGGTCCTCGACCAACCCGTCGGTGTAGAGCACGAGCTGGCTGCCCTCGGCCAGCTCCAGCTCGACCGTCTCGAAGGGCATGCCGCCGAGGCCCAGGGGAGGGCCGGAGGGCAGGTCGACGAACTCGACCGTGCCGTCGGGGGCGACGACCGCGGGCAGGGGGTGCCCGGCGCGGGTGAGGGTGCAGCGCTGGGACACCGGATCGTAGACGGCGTACAGGCAGGTGGCGCCGACGATGCCGGAGTCGGGGGTGTTCTCCGCCGCCCAGCCCTCGCCGCGGTCGAGCCGGCCCACCAGGTCGTCCAGGTGGGTGAGCAGGTCGTCGGGCGGCAGGTCCAGGGAGCAGAAGTTGTGGACGGCGGTGCGCAGCCGGCCCATCGTGGCGGCGGCGTGCAGTCCGTGGCCGACGACGTCGCCGACCACCAGGGCCACGCGGGCGCCGGACAGCGGGATGACGTCGAACCAGTCGCCGCCGACCCCGGCCTGCGCGGGCAGATACCGGTAGGCGACCTCGACGGCGCTCTGCTCGGGGCGGCCCCGGGGCAGCAGGCTGCGCTGCAGGGTGAGCGCGGTGTTGTGTTCGCGGGTGTAGCGGCGGGCGTTGTCGATGCAGATCGCCGCCCGGCCGACCAGCTCCTGCGCGAGGGACAGGTCGTCGTCCTCGAAGGAGGCGGGCTGCACGGAGCGGTAGAAGCTGACCACGCCGAGAGTCGTGCCGCGGGCCCGCAGCGGCACGGTGATCAGGGAGTGGATGCCCGCCGCGAGCACCCGCGACAGCCGCTCCGGGTCCTGCGCGATCCAGCCGCCCGCCTCGGCCAGGACGGGCTCCAGGACGGACTGCCTGGTCTCCAGGCAGCGGGCCTGCGGCGTGGACGGCACGTACTCCACCAGGTCGCCGACGCCGTACAGATTGTGCGGCTGCTTGCGTACGGCGCGGATGGCGACGCGGCGCAGCGCGGTCTGCCCGCCGAGGGCCTCCGGTTCCTCGCCGCGCAGCACCGAGTCGGGCAGGTCGACGGCGACGAAGTCGGCGAACCGGGGGACGGTCACCTCGGCGAGTTCCTCCGCGGTGCGGGTGACATCGAGGGTGGTGCCGATCCGGACGCTCGCGTCGTGCAGCAGTTCCAGCCGCCGCCGCGCCAGGACGGCCAGCCGTCCGACGCCGGGCTCACCGACGAGGAGCAGCCACCCTTCGGCGCCGGCCCCGTCGCCGTCCGGGGTGGGCGGGGTAGGCGGATGGGCCGGGGTCACGACGGTGCGCGTGGGGGCGGGCGGTGCTTGGGCGGATTCCGGTGCGGGCGGTGCTTCGGTGGGTGGTTCCGGCGCGGTCCGGAGCGGGGGGCGCAGGGCCGTGGGCGGTGCGGGCGCGGGCTGCGCGGACCGTGTGACCAGCGCGGAGGGCGTGGCGGGTGCGGAGGGCGTGGAGGGCACGCCGACCGCGGGCGGCGGGACCCGTACGGGTTGTGCAACCGGTGCGGCCAAGCCCTGTGCGGCCGGTGCGACCAGGCCCTGTGCGGCCGGCGTGACTGGGCCGACATGACGGAGGCGGGGGCCGCCGAGCACCCGCGCCTCGACGGCGACGCCGAGCTCCCCCTCCGCTCCCCTGACCTGACGGCGCAACAAGGTGGCGGTCCGGCCGCTGGGCAGCGTGACCTCGTCGAAGGCGCCCTGGGGTGAGGCGATGAGCTCTTCGGCCTTCTCCCGCAGCACGGCCAGGTCGATCCGGCCGAGCGCGCCGTCGGCACGGCCGTACGGCAGCTGCTCGGGCTGCTTCGGCCAGTCCCGCGCATGGCCGTCGGCCCGCCGGTACGCGGCGAGGAGCGCGCGCTCGCGCTGGGTGGCCTGCTCCAGCAGCCGCGCCTCGATGTTGCGGGCGGCTTCGCGGACCATCCGCACCATGGCCGGGTCGCCCTGGTCGCGCAGGCAGGTGAGATCGAGGACGGCTTCGATGCGCCCGCTGAGCGGGTCGCGGACGGGCGCGCCCGCGCAGGCGAAGGGCTGCAGGCAGTCGGCGAAGTGCTCACGGCCGGCGACGTAGACGGGGCCGCGCTCGGCGAGCGCGGTGCCGACGCCGTTGGTGCCCACGACCGCTTCCGAGGCGTCGAAGCCGGGGGCGAACTGCACCTCGTCGAGACGCTCGCACAGCTGCCGGCCGCCACCGAGCCGCTGGACCATGCGGCCCTGGCCGTCGCAGAGCGCGATCGTCATCCCCACGCCGGTGAGCGACGCGCTGAGGTCCTTCAGGACCGGGTCGGCGGCGTGCAGGAACCGGTCGTCCAGTGCGAGATCCGCGGTGTAGCGGACCAGCAGCCGGTGGGGTTCGATCCCGGCGGAGCGGCATCGCTTCCAGGAGTCGAGCACCGAGTCCCGGACGTCCGACTCGACCAGTGAGCCGGCGAGGAAACGTTCGTGGGCATCGACGAGCCCGCCGATGTCGTCCCAGGCGACGGACAACGGGATCACTTCCCTCACCTGAAGCCGGCCGGTCGCGCGCACCGCCGCTCGGCCCGCGTCCCGGCAGGCTTCTTCAGGCGTTCTTCACCCTAGCCCTTTTGTGACCTGCATCACAACGGCCTCCTCCCGGCCCCCGCGCGGACCCGGACGCTGCCGCGCGGGCGCGCCGGGCCGGCCGCTCCGGACGGCGGGATACTTGACCGCATGCGGTCACTGCGGGGCGCGCCCCGACTCGCCGCCGGGCTGGTGCTGGTGCTGGTGGCCGCCGTCGGCTGCACCGGAGGCGACGGCGAGGACGCGGCCCGCACCGAGGGCCCGCCGACGGCGACCCGGCCGGAAGGCCGCACCGACGGCCCACCGACGGCAACCCGACCGGAGAGCCGCACCCCCAGCGCGGCCCCCTCCCCCACACCCGCCGACCCGGTCTCCCTCCCGGCCCTGATGCAGCGCGAGCACCGCGGCTCCGGTCTCCGCCTCGGTGCCGTACGCCTCCGTACCGACGCCTACACGCAGTACGCCGTCACCTACCGGTCCGACGGGCTGACGATCTCCGGGATCATGAACGTCCCACGGGGCGAGGGCCCGTTCCCAGCCCTGGTCCTGGCGCACGGGTACATCGACCCGGACGTCTACACCACCGGCCGGGGCCTCGCCCGGGAGCAGGACCGCCTCGCCCGGGCCGGCTACGTCGTCCTGCACACCGACTACCGCAACCACGCCGGCTCCGACGACGACCCCGACAACGACGTCAACCTGCGGCTCGGCTACACCGAGGACGTCATCGCCGCCGTCCTGGCCCTGCGCTCGGCCGCCCGGCCGGACATCGACGACGACCGGATCGGTCTGCTGGGCCGGTCGATGGGCGGCGGTGTCGTGTACAACACGCTGGTCGTGGCGCCCGGGCTGGTGGCCGCCGCCGTCGTCTTCGCGCCGGTCAGCTCCCGCCCGGAGGAGAACATCGACCGCTTCCAGCGGCCCGAGGGCGACCCGGTTGTCGAGGAGATCGAGGCCGCGCACGGCACGCCCGAGGAGAACCCGGAGTTCTGGCGGCAGGTCTCGCCGGTCACCTATGTCGACCGGGTCACCGAGCCCCTGCTGATCCATCACGGCACCGCCGACGACACCTGCCCCCTTGCCTGGTCGAGGCGGACGGCCGCCGCGTTCGAGGCGGCGGGCAAGGACGTGGAACTGCGGACGTACGCGGGCGAGGGGCACACCTTCGGACCGCGGTGGCCGAACGCCATGGACGCCACCCTGGCCTTCTTCGAACGCCACCTCCGCTGACCGCGGCAGCCGAACGGCAGGTGCCGGACGCGCCGTTCGCGGGGGAATGTGAGGGACGACGCACAGCGGGCCGAAAGTTTTTCCCGCGGGGGTGATTGTTTCGCGCGTCCCGTCCGTACCTCCTGGAGTACCCAGCCGTTCACTTCAGGAGGCACGATGCCGATCTCGCGCCGCATGGTAGGCACCGTCTTCGTGGGAGGCGCCCTCGTCCTCACCCTCTCCGCCCTCGCCTACCCCGCAATGCTGGGCGTGGAGACCACCACTGCCAACCAGGACCGCGTCATCGCCAACACCCAGTACGGCCCGCTGACCGAGGCCGACCGGGACTTCGTGGTCAAGGTCCGCGCGGCGGGGCTGTGGGAGCACCCGCTGGGCATGATGGCGATGGAGCGGGGCACCACCCCGGAGATGAAGGAGGCCGGGCAGCATCTGGTCGTCGGACACGCCCGGCTCGACCTCGCCTGCCGCAAGATCGCGGCCGAGCTGAACATCACGCTGCCCAACCAGGCCAGCCCGCAGCAGCAGCAGTTCGTGGCGACCGTGGACTCCAAGACGGGCAAGGAGTTCGACGCCACCGGTGTCGCCATCATGCGGGTGACGCACGGGCAGATCTTCCCGGTCATCGCGAAGGTCCGGGCCAACACGCAGAACACCATGGTCCGCCAGCTGGCCGACCTGGCGAACGACACCGTGCTGGACCACATCACGGTCCTGGAGAAGACGGGCCTGGTCAACTTCGACCAGAACAACTTCCAGCAGACCACGCCCCCGAAGCTCCCCAAGGACCAGCTCACGCCACCCGCGCCCCAGCCGGGCGCGCCCGTACTCACCCTCGCCATTCCCAAGGGTCTGGAGGACCTGAACACCGCGTCCCCGACGGCGCTGCCGAGCGCGGACGTCAAATGACGCCGGCGGGGGGCCGCCGCTGACCGGGGTGCTCGCCGTGCCGGGGTGGGAGGCGCCGCATCAGCCCGTCTTCCACCCCCACGGCGTGTCCATCCGCTCCCACTCGGCGGCCCACTGCTCCAGCCGCCGCCGCTCCAGTCCCAGCCGTAGCACCCAGGCCGTGCCCAGCACCGAGCCGCCGGTGCCCGCCGCGGCCAGGACACCCCCGGCGACCGAGTGCAGCCTGACCTCGCCCTCGGAGAGGGGCTCGTTGACGATGGCCCCGGTGCGGTCCGTCCACACCTCGACCTTGCTGCCCGCCTGCGTCCTGGGGGGCACCCGGGCATCGTCCGTGCGGGTCACGCCGTCCGGGTCGGTCCAGCGCACCGCGGCCCACACCAGATGGTCGGTGGTCACCCGCGAGGGCCCCGGGTCCTCCGCGTCCTTCACCAGGACGGCCGTCACCCTGCGGCTCTCGGCCCGCTGCTCCTCCGCGGAGCGCACGACCGCGTCCGCTGCCACCCGGCCCGCGAACAGGGCGCCGACCAGTGCGAACACCCATCCGCAGAGCACGATCCAAGCCTCGATGACGTCACTGCGCCGCCTCAGCGGACTGCGCCGCCACCGCCACAGCCGCACCCTCGTGCACCCTGACGCAGCCATGCCGACACCCCCTTGAGCACCGACAGCACATATCCAGTGTGCTCCCACCCGAGGCCGGCCGGGCCCGAGGCGCCATTGAATGATGCATTCAGCATCCCTAGCATCTCTCGGTGGATCCATTCACCCTGGGAGGACCCGTGCTTCCACCCCTTCGTGTCAGACGTCCACTCGGACGTCCGCGGCGCCCGGTCGTCTCGGCCACCGCCGCCCTGTTGCTCACCCTCGGTCTCACCGCACCGGCCGCGTCCGCCGCACCCGAGCCCCGCACCCAGGAGGCTCCGCAGGTGTGGCCGGCGCCGAAGAGCATGCACGTGGGCTCGGGCCGGCTCACCGTCCCGGACCGGGTCGTCGAGGTCGTCGGACCGGGCACCGACCCCTCCGCCCGGCGCCTCGTCGGGTCCGTGCTGCGCGCGGCCGGCGCCGAACGCATCGTCACGGTGGACGCGGACGAGAAGCCACCCGCCTCCGGCCTCACGGTGTACGTCGGCGGCCCCGGCGAGAACCCCGCCACCGCGGCGGCCCTGAAGGAACTGCGCGCCAAGTCCCCGTCCGGCCTGCCCGCCGGCGGCTACGCGCTCGCCGCCGGACGCCGCGACGGCCGCGCCCTCGTCGCCCTCTCCGGCGTCGACACCGCCGGCACCTTCTACGCGGCCCAGACCCTGCGCCAACTCGTCGGCCAGGACCACGTGCCCACGGCGACCGTCCGCGACTGGCCCACGACCGCCCTGCGCGGTGTCATCGAGGGCTTCTACGGGACCCCCTGGTCGCATGCCGAACGCCTCGCCCAGCTCGACTTCTACGGCCGTACGAAACAGAACGTCTACGGCTACTCCCCCAAGGACGACGACTACCTCCGCGCCCGCTGGCGCGAGAAGTACCCGCCCGCCGAGCTGGCCAAGCTGCGGGAACTGATCGGCCGGGCCACCGCCAACCACGTCCGCTTCACCTACGCCCTCTCCCCCGGGCTCTCCGTCTGCTACTCCTCCGACGCCGACGTCAAGGCGCTCACCGCCAAGTTCGACTCCCTGTACGACATAGGGGTGCGCTCCTTCGCGATCCCGCTCGACGACATCAGCTACACCAAGTGGAACTGCGCCGCCGACGAGGAGAAGTTCGGTACGGGCGGGGGTGCGGCGGGCGCCGCGCAGGCCCATCTGCTCAACACCGTCCGGGAGCACCTCACCGCCGAGCACGCCGGCCTCCAGCCCCTGGAGATGGTGCCCACCGAGTACTCCGACCTCGCCGACTCCCCGTACAAGAAGGCGCTGCGGGAGAAGCTCGACCCGTCCGTGGTCGTCGAGTGGACCGGCGTCGGCGTGATCGCCCCCACCATCACCGCGGAGCAGGTGAAACAGGCCCGCGAGGTGTACGGCCACCCGATCCTGATCTGGGACAACTATCCGGTCAACGACTACGTCACCAGCCGCCTCCTGCTGGGCCCCTACACGGGCCGCGCACCGGGTGTGGCGAGCGCCGCGGCGGGTGTGACCGCCAACCCGATGGTGCAGGCCGAGGCGAGCCGGATCGCCCTGTTCACCTCGGCCGCGTACCTGTGGAACCCGGACGCCTACGACCCACGGGCCGCCTTCCTTGCCTCCGTACGCGATCTCGCGGGTCCCGGCGCCGCCAAGTGGCTGCGGATCTTCGCCGAGAACAACTACTCCTCCCAGCTGGACCCGACGGAGTCCCCGGCCCTCACCGGGCTGATCTCGGCCTTCCGCAAGGCGTACGAGGAGGACAGCGGACTCGACCGGGCGGCGGCCAGGCTCACCTCCTACTTCGCCGACATGGCCGCCACACCGGAGCGGTTGCGCGCCCTTCTCGACAACCCCGGGTTCCTCGACGAGACCTCCGCCTGGCTCGACAAGCTCGGCCGCTATGGCACCGCGGGCGAGACGGCCGTACGGCTGCTGCTGGCCAACAAGCGCGGTGACACGGACGCGGTCTCGGCCTACTGGGCACGCCTGCGGGCACAGCGCAAGGAGTTGGACACCATCCCCCAGCAGGTCTCCCCGGGTGTGATGGACCAGTTCCTCTACACGACGATGCTGGAGAACGCCCCCGACCCGGGCGTCGACGCCGCCTTCTCCCCCGCCTCGCTGTCGCTGCGGCCCGGCGCCTCCGGCACGGTCACCCTCGACCTGTCCGACGCGCGGGCCAGGACCGTCACCTGGAAGCTCAAGGTGCCCGACGGCGTCACCGCCACGCCCGCCGAGGGCACGGTGACCACCCCGGCCTCGGTCACCGTCACCCTCACCGCCGCCACCGAAGGCGTCCACTCCGTCGTCGTGTCGGGCGAGGGGATCCTCGACCGGGCGCTCCCCGTCCAGGTCACCGACGGCGCCGGCACGCCCCGCGCGCTGACCGCGAACTTCAGCGGCGCGTCGGTGACTTCCCTCGATCTCACCAGCGGTACGAGCAAGAAGATCGCGGTCGGCGACAACCCCGGCGAGGTCGTGGTCGGCGCGGACGGCCGGACGGCGTACGCCGCCAACCAGGGCTCGAACACGGTCAGCGTGATCGACGTGGCGAAGGGCACCGTCACCGCCGCGGTCCCCGTGGGCAAGGTCCCCGCCGGGCTCGCGCTCACCCCGGACGGCCGTACGCTGTGGGTCGCCAACTACACGGACGGCACAGTGCAGCCGATCGACACCGGCACGCTGACGCCGGGCGCACCCGTCCCGGTCGGCGCCGGACCGGAGAACATGGCGGTCACACCCGACGGCCGGACCCTGTACGTGGCCAACATCCACGACAACACGGTCAGCCCCGTCGACCTGACGACCGGGAGCGCCGGCAAGGCCGTTCCCGTCGGCCCTCGCCCCTTCAACGTCGTCGCCGCGCCCGACGGGAAGACGGTGTACGTGTCCAACTCGGGCGGTTCGACGGTGACTCCGATCGACACGGCGACGAACGAGACCGAGCCGACGCTCCTGGTCACCGGCCAGGCCTACGGGCTCGGCCTGTCCCCGGACGGGCGGACCCTGTGGGTCAGCCCCAGCACCGGGGACTACGTCACGCCCGTCGACACGGTGACCGGCGCCCCGGGCGCGAAGATCACGGTCGGCAGGTCCGCCTTCGACGTGGCGCTGGACTGGAACGGCAGGACGGCGTACGTCACCACGGCCGACGGGAACACCCTCGTGCCGGTGGACACGGCGACGGGCACCGTTCGGCCACCGCTGCCGACCGGCGCCTATCCACTGGCCGTCGCGCTGACGCCCGTGCCCGTGGAGTGATCAGCTCGCGGTGCGCCGGATCCGTCCGGCGTACCGCTTCTCCAGCGCCAGGTTGCCCTCGAAGCCGCCCGGCACATTGGCCGAGACGTACACCGGCGGGCGCTCCCCGGCGGCGAGGAGCAGGGAGGACGCCTCGGCCACGGCCATCTGCACCAGCATCACGCCGGTCAGCGTGGACAGGGCGCACACCGCGCCGCCGCCCGGGAGCTCCAGCAGCGCGTCACCGCGTGGGGCGGCGTTGTCCAGGACGACGTCGGCGAGGTCGGCGAGCTTCCTGCCGCTCGGGTGGCCGGCGGGGACGGCCCGGGTGTGGGTGAGGGAGGTGACGGCGAGGACGCGGTGGCCGTGCTCCTTGGCCCGCAGGGCCATTTCCACGATGACGTTGTTGACGCCGGAGTTGGAGATCACGACGAAGAGGTCCTGGGGGCGCGGGGCGGCGAGGTCGTAGATCCGGGCGGCGACCCCGGCCCGGCGTTCCAGGAGCGGGTCGTCGAGGACGCTCGGTGACTCGCCGCCGTACAGCACGAGGTCGGCGATGCTCAGCCGGTTCGTCGGCACCAAGCCCCCGGCACGCCCGGCGAGTTCGAGGACGATGGCCTGGGAGTGGCCGGTGCCGAAGGCCTGGATCACCCCGTCCGCGCGTACGCAGTCGGCGATCAGCTCGGCGGCGCGCGCCACGTCGTCGCGGGCCAGATCGGCCAGGCGGTCGAGGACGGCCATGCTCTCGCGTGCGAAGCGCCGGGCGCTCACGGAGTCGTCGGACACACGTCACTCCCCACTGGTGGATTGAACCACCTCATGCTCCATCATCGATGAATCAATAAATCACAGACCGGATGGCATGGGCAATGAGCCGCGGCTTCGGTCCTGGTATTCAATCTGTGAGCCAAACGGTGGCTGGTACCTTCTCCCCATGCCCCCGACGGACGTCACCACACTGATCCGCACCGAACTGCCCCGGCTGGCCGGTTCACTGCGCAAGGTCGGCGAGCTGATCCTGGAGGATCCGGCCGCCGTCACCCACTGCTCGGCCGCCGAGCTGGGCCGCCGCACCGGCACCTCCCAGGCGACGGTGACCCGCTTCTGCCGCGCCATCGGACTCGACTCCTATCAGCATCTGCTGATCGAGCTGGCCCAGGAGCGCGGCCGGGGCGAGGCATCCGACTGGGGCTCGGCCGAGATCGGCCCCGACATCTCGCCCGACGACAGCCTGGAACGGGTCGTCCAGGTCGTCGGCAGCGCGGATCTGCGCGCGATCCAGCAGACCATCGACCGCATCGACCTCGACGCACTGGAGCGCGCGGCCCAGGCCCTGGCCAAGGCCCGGCGCATCGACGTGTACGGCGTCGGCGGCAGCGGCGCGGTGGCCCAGGAGACGGAGACGCGGCTGTTCCGCATCGGCTGCCAGGTCCGCGGCTGGACCGAGGTGCACGGGGCGGCCACCTCCGCGGCCCTGCTCACCCCGGCCGACGTGGCCATCGGCATCTCCCACTCCGGGGCCACCCGCGAGACCCTGGAGCCGTTCGAGATGGCCAGGGAACGGGGCGCCACCACCGTCGCCATCACCACCGACCCGCGCTCACCGCTGGCCAGGGCCGCCGACATCCGGCTCATCTCGTCCACCTCGGAGACCAGCTTCCGCACCGGCAGCATCGGCGGCCGGCACTCCGTGCTGATGATCGTGGACTGCCTCTACGTCCGTGTCGGTCAGCTCTCGTACCAGCGCGCCAGCGCCTCGCTCGCCCTGACCGACCACATCACCCCGCAGCACGCGGTGAAGAGCCGCCGGGCCCGCTGAGCGAGGTACCGCGCGGCCCGCGGATCGAGGTACCGCCGGGCCTGCCGGGCCCGGCCCGGAATGTATGGATGAACCACCTGAGATATGCAGAGGTGGTTGTTTGAATCATCTCGCCGATGCCAGGATGGGGCTCCCCCCGAGCACTCGTAGGAGCCCCATGCGCGTCACCTCTGTCGAGTCGACCGAGCTGTTCGTCGGCACCGCCGAGCAACCGCATCAGGTGGTGGCGGCCGAGATCGAGCACATCCCGGGCCGGCCGGTCCGCCTCACCGTCGAAGGGCCGGGCGTCCGCAGCGTCGGGGAGACGGTCCGCACCGTCGGCGCGGACGGCACCGTCCGCGCCGAGATACCGGTCACGGGCGACAGCGGCCCGATGACGGTCACCGCGGCCGACGGCGACGAAGTCGCGAGCCTTTCCGGCGAGTTCACCGCCGCCGAACCCGGCTGGACCATGTTCATGGTCAGCCACTTCCACTACGACCCCGTCTGGTGGAACACCCAGGCCGCCTACACCGAGACCTGGGACGTCGCCGACGACCCCGCCACCACCGGTCTGCCCGCCCGCACCTTCGACTCGCGCGGCCAGTCCGGCATGAGCCTGGTCCGCGCCCACTGCGACCTGGCCCGGCGCGACCCGGCGTACACCTTCGTGCTCGCGGAGGTCGACTACCTCAAGCCCTACTGGGACGCCTTCCCGGAGGAGCGCGCCTTCCTGCGCCAGCTGATCCGCACGGGCCGCGTCGAGATCATGGGCGGCACCTACAACGAGCCGAACACCAACCTCACCGGAGCCGAGGCGACCGTACGCAACGCCCTGTACGGCGACGGCTTCCAGCGCGGGATCATCGGGGCGTCCCCGGAGACGGCCTGGCAGCTGGACGCGTTCGGGCACGATCCGCAGTTCCCGGGACTGATGGCGGACGCCGGGGTCAGCTCCAGCTCGTGGGCGCGCGGGCCCTTCCACCAGTGGGGACCGACCCTCTCCGTCTTCGGCGAGGAGCCCCGGGATCCGCAGCGGATGCAGTTCCCGGCGGAGTTCAGCTGGATCGCCCCGTCCGGGCGTGGCCTGCTCACCGCCTACATGGTCAACCACTACGGCGCCGGCTGGGCGATCGACAACGCGCCCACCCTGCCCGCGGCGGAGGCCGCCGCGCTCAAGCTGTTCAAGGGGCTGAAGCAGGTCGCGCTCACGCGCAACGTCCTCCTGCCCGTCGGCGGTGACTACGCGCCGCCGTGCCGCTGGGTGATGGACATCCACCGGGACTGGAACGCCCGCTACGTCTGGCCGCGCTTCATCAGCGGCATCCCCCGGGACTTCTTCGCGGCCGTACGCGCGGAGCTGGAGTCGCAGGGCCGCAAGGCGTCCCCGCAGACGCGGGACATGAACCCGATCTACACCGGCAAGGACGTCTCCTACATCGACACCAAGCAGGCCCAGCGCCACGGCGAGACCCTGCTCGCCGACGCCGAGGCCTGGGCGACGCTCGCCTCGCTGGTGACCGGGCACCCCTATCCGGACGCGGCGCTCGACAAGGCCTGGCGGCAGCTGGTCTACGGCGCCCACCACGACGCCATCACCGGCTCGGAGTCGGACCAGGTCTACATCGACCTGCTCACCGGCTGGCGGGAGCTGTACGACCTCGCCGAGACCGTGCACGCCGACGCGACCGACGCCCTGGCCCGCAGGGTCGCCCGACTTCCGGGCGGCACACCGGACTTGGTCGTCTTCAACGCGGCGACCTGGGAGCGGCGGGACGTACTGAAGGTCGAGGACCCGGGGCTCGTCCCGCTGGACGACACCGGGCTGCCCCTGCCCGCCGTACGCGAGGACGGCGAACTCCGCGTCGTCGTACCGGAGGTGCCGGGCATGGGGCTGAAGGCCCTCCCGCTCGCCGAGGGGTCCGTCCCCGAGTGGACGCGCGGCGAGGGCACCACCATCCGCAACGAGTTCTACGAGGTGACGGTCGACCCCGCACGCGGCGGCACCGTCAGCGGTCTGCGATCGCTCTCCGAGGGCGGCCGGGAGCTGCTGCGCCCCGGCGACATCGGCAACGAACTCGTCGTGCAGGAGGAGTACCCGAGGCATCCGCGCTTCGGCGAGGGCCCCTGGCACCTCACCCCGACCGGCACCACGGCCGCCCGCAGCCGGGACGTCACGGCCGACATCGATGTCGAGCACTCCCCCGCCGGATCGCGGATCACCGTCCGCGCCGACCTCGGCCTCTTCCGGTACACGCAGCGCCTGACGCTGTGGCAGGGCGTCGACCGCCTCGACGTCACCACCACCATCGACGGCTATGACGGCGCCGACCGCCTCATCCGGGTCCGCTGGCCCTCCGACGTACGGGGCGGGCTCCCGGTGCACGAGGTGGCCGACGCGGTGATCGGGCGCGGGTTCGGGTTCGTGGAGGTGGACAGCGAGCGGTTCCCGTGGACGCTGGACAACCCGGCCAACACCTGGTTCGGGCTGGGGTCCACCGCGCGGGTCGCGGTGGCCGACGGCTCCGGACGGCCCCTCGGCGAACGGTCCATCGGGGTCGCCGAGTTGGTGTACGCCTCCTGGGACGACGCCGGTGAACTGGGCACCGCGCTCGCGGCGGCCCTGGTGCGCGTGGGCGTGACGGCGACCTCGACGATCGCCGGGGGCCCGCGCTACGGCGACCTGGAGGTCGACTCCAACCTGCCCGACATCCGTATCGCGGTCGGCGCGCCCGAGCGCAACTCCGTGGTCGCCGAGGCCCTCGGCTGGGACCCGGCGGCCGGGCGGGAGCTGCGGCGGCAGCTCGCCGAGCGGGGCGTGGCGGCCGTGTGGGTCGCGCCGCGCGCCTCGCTGCGGGAGGAGTGGGTGCCCGGCGCCGATCTGCGCGACCTGGAGCGGCTGCCGCTGCTCGTGGTGGCGGGCGCCCGGCCCGAGGACGACGCCAAGGCCGTCGACGCGCTGATCGCCGACCTGGACGACGCGGTCCTGAGCGCCACGGCGGCGGGCGGCGGAGAGGCCCTGCCGCCGGGTGACGCGTGGGACGGGCGCAGCTTCGCGGTCCTGAACCGGGGCACGCCGGGCTGTGTGGTGACGTCCTCCGGCGACCTCTACATGTCCCTGATGCGCTCCTGCACGGGCTGGCCGTCCGGCATCTGGGTCGACCCGCCCCGGCGTACGGCGCCCGACGGGTCCGCCTTCCAGCTCCAGCGCTGGTCGCACACGTTCGAGTACGCCGTGGTCGCGGGCCCGGGCGACTGGCGGGAGCTGCGGCTGCCGCAGGCCGGGCACGCCTTCAACCATCCGCTGACGGCACGGCTCAGGCAGACGGCCGCCGAGGATGCCGTACTGCCCCGCAGGGCCGTGCTGTTGGGGCTTGAGCCGGCCGGGGAGGTGCTGCTCGACGCGCTCAAGCCGGCGGGGTCGCCGCTCGCCCGGGGGAGCGTGGCGGCGGCCGGCCCGGGGCGCGGGGTCGTCGTGCGGATGCATGAGGTGAACGGACGGCCGGTGCGGGCGCGGGTGCGCGGGCCGCGGGAGTGGACGGACGGTGCGCGGGCGGATGTGCTGGAGCGGCGCAGTGAGCCGCTGGCGCCCGGTGACCAGGGAGACCTGGAGCTCGGCCTGACCGGGTTCGAGGTCGCCACCGTCCTCGCCGGCGCCGACGCGCAGACCTCACCCGGCCCCGGTATCGCCGCCCACGAACCCGCCCAGCCCGTCCCCACCCGCTACTGGCTCCACAACTCCGGCCCCGCCCCGCGCGGCAACATGCCGGTCGCGGTGTACGTCTCCCCTGCCGCGCTCACCGTCTCCGACGGCCCGGTCACGGCGACGGTCCGAGTCGGCTCGGAACTGACCGACGCGCCGGTGTCGGGCTCGGTGAGCCTGATCGTCCCGCCGGGCTGGTCCGTCGAACCGGCCGAGCTGCCGTACGCGCTGGGCCCCGGCGGGTTCACGGTCGCGGAGGTCACGGTGTCCGCGCCGGCCGCCGCCGAGCCCGGGCGGCACTGGCTCGCCGCCCGACTGTCGTACGGCGGGCAGACGTACGAGGACGTCGTGGCGCTGGATGTGCCGCCCGGGCACACGGGGCCGACGCTGGTGACCGAGTTGGGAGTGGCGCGGGTCAGCGTGCGCCGGGGTGAACAGGCCCGGATCCCGGTGACCCTGCGCAACACGACCCGGGGGCCGATCAGCGGCACGCTGTGGGCCGTGTCCTCATGGGGAACCTGGGCGGGCGTGACACCCGGCTGCCAGGGCTTCACCGTGGCCGGCGGCGAGCAACTGGAGTGCGTGATCGAGGTGGACGGCGGGGCGGTGCCGCCGGGCTCGTACTGGCTGATGGCGAAGGTGGGCCGGCACGGCTGCGTCGCCTACACGGAGGCGGTCGCGCTGGAGGTGACGCCGTGACGGAACACGCCGCTGTCGTACAGGGTGAAGCGGTCCCGAAGGGCCGCGTGGACGCCTTCCTGGAAACCGTGCCGCCCCGTGATCGCGAGTCCCGTCCCGAGGCCCTCGCGCGCGCCGAACGGCAGCGGCGGCGCTGGGCGACCCAGGTGGTGGTGACCGACGAACTCGCCCGGCGTGCCTGCGCCGACCGCGGGCTGGACCCACCGGCAGAAGTCTCCCCGTCGCTCCTGCTCACCGTGGCCGAGCCGGACGTCGCCGACCTCGGCAGCATCATCGCGGCGGCGTTGGCCCACTCCCCCGCCGCCCGTCTCCTGCTCAGTGAGCTGGAGACAGAACAGGACGTCCCGGAGACGGCCGTACGCGACTACTACGACCGCAACCGCGACCGCTTCCTCACCCCCGAGGCGCTCAGGCGGGGCGCCGACCCCTTCCACGAGGCGGCGGACGTCCTGCCGTACGAGCAGGCCCGCGAGGGCATCGTGCGCGAGCTGCGGCGGGCGGCCGGGCGGCGGGCCTTCTTCGACTGGCTGGACCGGGCGCGGACGGGGGTGGAGTACGCCCCGGGGTACGAGCACCCGGGCGATCCGTCCCACGCCGACCACGAGCACCGGCACTGATCCGCAGGAGGAACGTAAAAGCAACACGGCAACCCATTGACCTCCAATGAATTCTGGTCCACCTTTTCATCAATCAGAGTCCAAGTTGGTGATTTGAACCAGCGAATCCCAGCCGTCTCGGCCGGCCGCAGGAGGGCACCCATGCGCGCAAGCAGACTTCCCGGATCCCTGGCATGTTTCCTCGCCCTGGCGCTCGCGGCCACCGGCTGCGGCCTCTCCGGCGGCTCCGACGACAGCGGCGCCACCGCCGGCGGCTGCAAGGTCGACAAGGCGAACGTCGGGTCGGGCGCGCTCTCCGGGGACGTCAAGGGTGACATCACCTTCCAGACGACCAACCTGAAGAAGGACTTCGGCGACTACTTCAACGGCGTCATCGCGGCCTTCGAGAAGGAGCACCCGGGCGCGAAGGTCAAGTGGATCGACGACCCGGGCGACGCCACCTTCACCCAGCGCCTGGTCGCCGACGCGCAGGGCTGCACGCTGCCGGACGTGGTGAACATCAACGTCAACACGGCGGTCGCGCTGACCAGGAACGGCTACCTCCTCAACCTCGACGAGAAGGCACCGGACGCCGGCAAGCCGTTCACCGCCGCGATGTGGAAGTCCAGCACCTACGCCGAGGCCGACGGCAGGAAGGTGCACAGCGTGCTGCCCTGGTACTCCGGCGGCATCGTGCAGACCTTCAACACCGACCTGCTGAAGAAGGCGGGCCTGGACCCGGCCGAACCTCCGACGTCCATCCTCGGTCTGTTCGCCGACGCCGAGAAGATCGCCAAGGCCTCCGGCGGCAAGTACTACGCCTTCCTCGCCAACCCCTCTCTGCGCATCCCGGCCGACTGGCAGCAGATGGGCGTCAAGGTCCTGTCGGACGACGGCAGGAAGTTCACCTTCGCCGACGACCCGAGGACCGTGCGGTGGGTCGAGGGCATGACGAAGCTGTACAAGGCCGGAGCCATGCCGAGGGACTCCCTCTCCTCCAACCAGGACCCGTCCAACGTCTACGGCCAGGGCAAGCTGGTCTACGGCTCGACGAACCCCAACTTCCTGCGCTTCATCCAGCAGAACAACCCGTCCATCTACAAGAAGACGGGCGTCGCCCGCTACCCGCTGGACGACCTCGGCCACACCGTCGGCGCCCCGCAGTACATCGGCGTCGCGTCCACCAGCAAGAACGCGGTGACGGCGCTGGCCTTCGCGCGGTTCCTGACCAACGCGAAGAACCAGTTGGAGTGGGCGAAGGACCCGAACGTCGTGATCTTCCCCTCCACGACCGAGTCGCTGAAGGACCCGTTCTTCCAGAAGGTCGAGGGCAACGACCCGTTCGCCGAGGCCCGCAAGATCGTCGCGAGTGACCGGCAGACCGCCACGGCCGACGAGATCGCCCTCACACCGGGCGAGTTGAACGCCATCTCGGCCCAGATCCAGCTGGCCATGCAGGGCAAGAAGAGCGCGCAGGCCGCCCTCGACGAGGCCCAGTCCAAGGCCAACGCGCTGATCGAGCAGGCCGGCTGACGATGACCCAGCACACCGCACTGGACAAGGCGCCCGTCCCCGCTCCCCCGGGGGCGGGCGCCCCGCGCCCCGGCGCCTCCCCCGCGCCACCGCCGCAGGGGCCGCTGCGCCGCGCACTGAGCGCCGTCACGCCCGGCCCGACGGCGGACGCGGGGGGCGCGGCGCTCTACCGCCGCTGGTGGCTGCCCTGGCTGTGGATGCTCCCGGCGATCGTCGGCACGACGGTCTTCGGGGTGTTCCCGTTCCTCAACACGATCCTGGTGTCCTTCACCGACGCCAAGCCGCTCGGCGGCGCGTACGACGTGGTGGGCCTCGCCAACTACAGGCGGATGCTCTCCGACTCCGACTTCTGGCTGGCCACCCGCAACAGCCTGCTGTACGCGCTGATCGTGGTCCCGCTGATGGTGCTGCTGCCCCTGCTGCTGGCCATCCTCGTGGAGAAGAACCTCCCGGGCATCGGCTTCTTCCGCTCCGCCTTCTACACCCCGGTCCTCGCCTCCAGCGTGGTCGTCGGCCTGAGCTGGCAGTGGCTGCTGAGCGACCAGGGCCTGGTCAACACCTGGCTGCAGAAGGCGCACCTCATCCGGGACGCCATCCCCTTCCTGTCCGACTCGTGGCTGATCCTGCTGTCGGCGATGGGCCTGACGCTGTGGAAGGGCCTCGGCTGGTACATGATCTTCTACCTGGCCGCGCTCGGGAACGTGCCCAGGGAACTGCACGAGGCGGCCGCGGTGGACGGCGCCGGCGCGGTCCGCCGCTTCTGGCACGTCACCGTGCCCGGCGTACGCCAGTCGATGATGCTGGTCGGCACCCTGACGGGCATCGGCTCGCTGCGCGTCTTCACCGAGATCTACATGCTCGGCGGCTCCACCGGCGGCCCCGGCGGCGCCGACCGCACCCTCCCCTTCTACATCCGGGACGTCGGCCTCGACCCGCTCACCGGCAACGCCGGCTACGGCGCGGCGGTCAGCGTCGCCCTGTTCGCACTCACCCTGGGCCTCACGCTGCTCGCCCAGCGCCTGACGAAGGAGGACGAGGCATGACGACCGCGCCGGTCCCCATGAAACGCCGCCGCCTGCTGCCCCGCTGGCGCGACTACGGCCGCCCCCGCGAACTCGTCCTCCGCTACACGCTGTTGGTCTTCGTCCTGTTCATCACCGTCGGCCCCCTGCTGTGGCAGGTGCTGTCGTCCCTCAAGGGCGCGGGCGAGGACGTCTTCGGCGCGGGCGCCTCCCTGATCCCGCACCACCCGACCCTGCGGGCCTACCGGGAGGTGTTCGAGCAGGTCCCGGTGTGGACGTACATCAGGAACAGCCTGTTCGTCGCGGTCATCTCGATCGCCAGCCAGCTCGCCTTCTCCACCATGGCCGGCTACATGCTCTCCAAGCCCGGCTGGAAGGGCCGCAAGCTGGTGTGGGTGCTGCTGATGGCGTCCATGATGTTCCCCTTCGAGTCGATCATGGTGTCGCTGTTCCTCAGCATCCGGGACCTGGGCCTGGTCGACCACCTCGTCGGCGTCTGGCTGCCCGGCTTCGTCGCCGCGATCAACGTCCTCATCATGCGGGCCGCGTTCCTCGCCGTGCCCCGCGAGGTCGAGGACGCGGCGATGCTGGACGGTGCGGGCGAGTGGAAGCGGTTCCGGTATCTGTACCTGCCCTCCGCGTACGGCGCGATCCTGGTCGTCACCATCAACACCTTCATCAGCGCCTGGGACGACTTCCTCTGGCCGCTGATCGTGCTGCGCTCCGAGGAGCACTTCACGCTGACGCTGGGTCTGGCCCGCCTCCAGACGTCGTCGTTCGGCTACGACCAGCGGCTGGTGATGGCGGGGTCGGTGATCTCGGTGATTCCGGTGCTGGTGCTGTTCGTGATCACACAGCGGTGGTTCTACAGGGGCGTCTCGTCCGGTGCCGTGAAGCTCTGAGTCGGTACGGCGGTCAGCGCGGCCCGCGCCGACTCGGCGACGCGGGCCTCCACCGTGGTCCCGGCGTCGGTGGCGGGCCGGGAAAAGACGACCGTGCGCGTCTCGCCCGGCGCGAGCCCGACGGCCCGGAACCCCCGCAGTTCGAGGGCGCGGGGCCAGACGGGGGTCCGCAGCCGCCGGATGTACAGCTGCGCGACGGTACGGCCGTACCGCTGCCCGGTGTTGGTGACGTCGACACGGACGGTGTCCCCGTCCAGCCGCGGCGGCCCGTACGTGAAGCTCGTGTACGACAGCCCGTGCCCGAATCCGTACAGCGGCTCGGCGCTGCCGTCCACATAGCCGCCGTACTCCGTCTCCTTGTGGTTGTAGTACACGGGGAGTCGGTCCGCCGAGCGGGGGACCGAGACGGACAGGCGGCCGGTCGGGTCGGTGTGCCCGAGGAGGACCTCGGCGATCGCCTCGCCGCCCCATGGACCCGGGTACCAGGCGGTGAGCAGCGCGCCCGCGCGGTCCGCCGCCTCGGGGACGGCGTGCGGGCGGCCCTGGACCACGACGACCGCCGTGGGCGTGCCGGTCGCGGTGACGGCGTCCAGCAGGGCGTACTGGGCCCTGCCGAGCCGCAGTCCGGCCAGGTCGGCGCCCTCGCCGCAGGTCATGTGCGAAACGGCACTGCGGGCGGCCCCGTTGGCGTCGAACTCCGTGTCGGGCGTACGGGCGCTGGATCCGCCCAGCACGAGCACCGCCAGGTCGGAGGCGGCGGCCGCGGCGACCGCCTCGGGGATGCCGGAGAGGTCGTCGCCGGTGAGCGCGCAGCCCGGGGCGTGCCGGATGTCGACACCGGGCGGGGCGAGGCGCCGCAGCCCGTCGAGCACGCTCGTCCCCGTGCCGGGGCGCTGCGGGGCCGTGTAGTCGCCCGACTGGTGGGCGGTGGTGGCGGACTGGGGCCCGAGGACGGCGATCCGGAAGACGGCCGCCGGCACGGGCAGGACCCCGCCGTCGTTGTGGAGGAGGGTGACCGCGCCCCGGGCGACGCGAGTGCTCACTTCCCTGCCCCCGGCCGGGAAGGGCGGCGGTGTCGGGCCCTGCCGGTCGAACAGCCCCAGCCGGAACTTCAGCCGCAGGACCCGGGCCACGGCGGTGTCGAGAGCATCCTCGGCCACCAGCCCCCGCTCGACCGCCTCCTCCAGGTGGGTGAAGCCCTCGTCCCACAGGCTCAGATCGACACCGGCGTTCAGCGCGAGAGCGCCCGCGGACACCTTGTCGCCGGTGATACGGGCCAGCCGGTCCACGGCGAGGCCGTCGGCCATGACCAGCCCCTCGAAGCCCCAGCGGTCCCTGAGCAGTTCGGTGAGCAGGGCCCTGTTGCCGGCGCAGGGCATCCCGTCGACCTCGTTGTAGGCGGCCATGACGGCGGCGGCCCCGGCCCGGACGCCGGCCCGGGCGGCGGGCAGATGGATCTCGTGGAGTTCGCGGAGTCCGAGCTCGGACTCGGCGGAGTTGCGGCCGCCGATGGTGGCGGCCTGTCCGGCGAAGTGCTTGAGGACGACGGGGGCCTTGTCGGCGGCGAAGTACTCGCCGGGCTCGCCCTGCATGCCCCGTACGACGGCTTCCGTGAAGCAGGCCGCCAGGTACGGGTCCTCACCGAAGCACTCCTCGGTGCGGCCCCAGCGGGGGTCGCGGGCGATGTCGAGCGCCGAGACGAGGGCGACATGGCCGCCGCGGGCCCGCAGTTCGGCCGCGGCCGTGGCGGCGGCGCACTCGTACAGCTGCGGGTCCCAGGTCGCGCCGACGGCCAGGTTGACGGGCAGGACCGTGCCGTCCAGGGCCATGTGGCCGTGCGGCACCTCCTCGACGAACAGCGCCGGTATGCCGAGCCGGCTGCGCTCGACGACATGCCGCTGCACCAGCTCGGCGAGGGCCGCGCCGTCCTCCGCGCCGGGTCCGTTCGTGTGGTCGACGCCGGACCAGGCGTCGGCGCGCTGGAGGCCGTAGAGGGCGCCGAGGCCCTCGAAGCGGTCGGTCTCGGCGTACAGGGCCTCGGTGAGTTGGAAGCCGCCGTCGGGGGTGCGGCGGTAGGCGTTCCAGCCGTACATCCGCTGGTTGAGCTGGCCGATCTTCTCGCGCAGGGTCATGCGGGGCAGCAGGTCGCTGACGCGGGCGTCGACGGGGGCGGTGGGGTCGCGGTAGAGCGGGTCGGGGCCGTGGTGGGGGCGGTCGTGGCGGGGGTGGTTGTCGTGGGGACGGCCGTCGTGACTGCCGCGCTCGGCGAGGAGCTGGGGCTCGGCCTCGGTGGCCGCGGGTTCCGGAGTCGGCATACGGCCGGTCCCTTTCGTGTGAGCACTTGGTGCGGCGTTCAGAGGGCGAGGCGGGCCAGCGCCACCGCTCCCCAAGAGCCGTCCGGCACCCAGTCGAGGGTGAGTCCGAGGGGCTGGAGCCGGGCGGTGAGGGGCTCGGTGAGCGGGCCGTCGGGGCCGAGCAGGCCGCCGGTCGCGACCACGCGCTCACCGGGCCGGGGTGCGAGGGCGCGGACGGTGCCGGCGAGGTGGTCGGCGGCCGACGCGAGGATCCGCGCGGCGACGGCGTCCTGGCGCCGGGCGGCCTCGGCGACGAGCGGCGCGAACCGGGCCAGGCGGACCGGCGGCGCGGCCATGACGGCCGGGAGCAGGTGCATGCGGTAAGCCTCGCGCCGGGCCCGCGTCCACAACTGCTCGTCGTACGTACCCGGAAGGTCTCCCGGCAGTACGTCCTCCGGCACGCCCAGCGCCTGCCCGACCGACGCGGCCAGCGCCGTCGGCCCGCCCCGTCCGTCCGCCATGCGCAGCGCCACCCGTACCGCCTCGCGCCCGATCCAGAAGCCGCCGCCGTCGTCGCCGAGCAGCCAGCCGTCGCCGCCGGCGGTGGCGGTGCAGGCACGGGCGGTGATGCGCGCCGCGACCGCGCCGGTGCCGGCCACCAGCGCGAGTCCGTCGGCGGGGCAGCCGGGCGCGGAGGCGAACGCGGCCTCGATGTCGCTGTGGATCTCCACCGACGCGGCGTCGATGCCGAGCCGCCGCAGGGCGAGGGTGAGGGCGGCGTGTGCCTTGATCCGGCCCGGCTCGTCCGGGGCGGTCCGCGAGGCGCCCGCGAACCCGCCGGCCACGGACGCGACACGGCTGCGCAGCCCTTCCGGCACGGCCTGCGCGAGGGCCTCGACGAGGTGCTCGGTGAGCTGGGGGCCGGGCACGGTCAGGGCGTTGCCCGGCCCTCCGACGCCTTCGCCCTCCGGTTCTCCGGGGCGCACCGGCGCCAGGACGGCGCGGGTGCGGGTGCCGCCGGCGTCCAGGCCGACGACGTACGCCGGTTCCCGCCCAGCCAAAGCTTGGTTCAAATCACTATTCATTGGCGACCATGGTGGTTGATACATTCGCGGTGGACAAGAGCCAGGCCCTGACCGAAAGCAGGGCCGGACCCGAGGAGGATCCCATCCACCCGCTCCGCTTCGGCGTCAACTACACGCCCCGCCACGGCTGGTTCCACTCCTGGCACGACTTCGACCCGGCACGCGCGCGTGCGGACCTGGACCAGATCGCCGGTCTCGGCCTCGACCACGTCCGTGTCTTCCACCTCTGGCCGCTGCTCCAGCCGAACCGCGCCGTCGTCCGCACGGCCGCCGTCGACCAGCTGGCGCATCTGGTCGACCTGGCCGGCGAGGCCGGTCTCGACGTCCTCGTGGACGGCGTGCAGGGCCATCTGTCGAGCTTCGACTTCTACCCGGAGTGGACCCGCAGCTGGCACCACCGCAACGTCTTCACGGACGCGGAGGCCATCGACGCCCAGGCCACCCTCCTGCGCACACTGGGCCGCGCCCTCGCGGGCCGCCCCCACCTGATCGGTCTCCAGCTCGGCAACGAGCTCAACAACCTGGTCGAGCACAACCCGGTGACGGCGGACGAGGTCGACCACTACCTCGACACCCTGCTGGCCGCCGCCCGGGACGGACTCGGCGAGGGCGGCGGCCTGGTCACGCACTCCGCGTACGACGCCGCCTGGTACGGCGACGACCACCCCTTCACCCCCGAGGCCTCGGCCCGCAAGGGCGATCTGACCACCGTCCACCCCTGGGTGTTCTCCGGCGACTGCGCCCGCCGCTACGGCCCCCGCTCCCCGCAGGTCCTGCACCTCGCCGAGTACGGCACCGAGCTGGCCAAGGCGTACGCCACCGACCCGGCGCGCCCGGTCTGGGTCCAGGAGACGGGCGCGCCCGAACCGCACATTCCGGCCGCCGACGCGCCGGACTTCGCGCGGGCCACCGTACGGAACGCGGCCGACTGCCCGGGGCTGTGGGGCGTGACCTGGTGGTGCTCCCACGATGTGGACCGCTCCCTGGCCGACTTCCCGGAACTGGAGTACACGCTGGGCCTGTTCGACTCGTCCGGCCGCCCCAAGCCGATCGCCGCCGCCCTCGCAGAGGCCGTCGCCGACCTGCGTCAGGGACCGCACCGCGCCCCGCCGCGCGAGACCGCCCTGGTCCTGGACTGCGCGCCGGGCACGCGGTCGGTGTCCGGTCCGGGCGGCGCGTTCTTCGAGGCGTGGATGCGGATGCGGACGGAAGGGGTCCGCCCGGCGGTGGTCCTGGCCGCGGCGGCGGGGGACGCGCGGTATCTGGCGGCGCGGGGGATCAAGGAGGTCGTACGGCCGTCCTGAGCGCCGCTCCCCAACCGTACGGAGCGCGCCGCTCCTCAGACGCCCGCCAGCACCTCGGCGACCGCCCGCAGGTTGGCCCGTCCGCGCCCGTACGAGCACAGCGCGCCGCCCTCCGGCAGTCCCGTGTCCAGCCGCAGCGCGTCCGGGCGCCGGGCCGACAGGGCGTCCCGCAGCCGCGCCTGCCAGGGATGCAGTCCGGCGTCGCACGTGGCGACGACCAGGGGTGCGTCCCCGCACCGGCGCACGATCCCCTCGACGAGGGCGTCCGGGTCCGCGCACTCCCCGGTCACCGCCGTCCCCGTCGCCGTGGGGTCGACGGCGCGCACCTCGGTCAGCAGGTCCTCGCCGCCCCAGTTGAGCGCGGGATGCGGCGCCGGGGACAGGTCGACGACATGGGCGCCGCGCACGGCGGACGGCACGCCCCGGCTGCGTACGGCCCGGCGCGCGGCCGTGAGACCGGCCTCCGCGTCCCAGCCGGCGACCTCGCCGGGCGGGGTCGCATAGCGCTCGGCGAGCCGCCGCACCCGCCCGGCGGCCTCCTCGACGCGTTCCTGGGCGAGGACGCCGGTCCGCAGCGCGTCCAGCACCGCGTCCCGGCAGGCCAGGGTGACGTCCAGGTCTGCCACGGCGACGATGACCTGGTCCGCGCCCGCGGCGAGCGCGATGCGCGCCCCGGCCGCCTCGCCGTACCGGTCGGCGATCGCCTTCATCTCCAGCGCGTCGCTGACGAGGACGCCGTCGAAGCCGAGGTCGTGGCGGAGCAGATCGCCCAGGATGCGGCGGCTGAGCGTGGCGGGCCGGTTGGGGTCGAGGGCCGGGAAGACGACATGGGCGCTCATCAGCATCGGCACGCCCGCGGCGATCGCGGCGCGGAACGGTTCGAGGTCGGTGCGCAGTTCGTCGTACGGCCGTGGGTCGACGGCCGTCTCGTGGTGGCTGTCGGTGACCGTGCCGCCGTGGCCGGGGAAGTGCTTGGCGCAGGAGGCGATGGAGCGGGCCTCGGTGGCGGTGATCCAGGCGCGCAGATGGCGGGCGGCGAGCTCGGGGTCGGCGCCGAAGGAGCGGGTGCGCACGATGGGGTTGTCCGGCCGGTGCTGGAGGTCGGCGACGGGGGCGTAGGAGGCGGTGATGCCGAGGGTGGCCAGGTGGCCGGCCAGCGCGTCGGCGCAGCGGGCGGTGAGGTTGGGGTCGTCGGCGACGCCGAGGGCGTAGGAGCCGGGGACGTCGGGTGCGCCGGCGCCGGCCAGGTGGCCGATGCCGCCGCCTTCGTTGTCGATGGCGACGAGGAGGTCCGGGCGTATGGCCCGCAGCTCGTCGGTGAGGCGGCGCACCTGCCGCGCGTCGCGGATGTTGCGGGTGAACAGGATGACCCCGCCGAGGCCGCGGTCGATGAGCTGCTTGAGGGTGTCCGGCACGCTCGTGGCCCCGTCGAACCCGGCGACCAGACAGCGGTGGGCGGCTTCGTCCAGGTCGACGGGGAGTGCGGTCGACGGGAGCGGCACATGCTCGAAGTGGCTCACCCCGGCAATGCTCTGGCTCGATCAGCCGAAAGTCAACCTTCCGGTGGATCAGCGATTCACTCCCGGGAAAACGGGTTGTAGGGCCGCCCGTGCCCCTCATACCGTCGGCGGTCGTCGACGTGTAGCTCAGCAGCAGAGCACCGGGCTGTACACCCGGAGGGCGCAGGGGCAGCACCTGCCACGTCGGCCTCGACGTGTAGCTCAGCAGCAGAGCACCGGGCTCGGGACCCGGAGGGCGCAGGGGCGGAACCTGCCACGTCGGCTTATGAACGACAACGCTGAGCAGCAGCCCCTCACCGCGGCCCCGTCCTATGCGGCGGCCCAGTCGGCCAAGGCCTTCACCACGGCGCTCACCCATGCGGACGCCGACACCCGGCGCCGGGCCGAGGAGCGCGGGCAGCGCTGGCGGGCCGTGCTCGCGGGAATGGCCGCCGGCCGGCTGACGATCGGTTCGCGCACGCCGGTGGCGGGGCTTCCGGCGTGGGTGACCCCCGAGGTGGTGCGCGGCGGCTTCGCCACCGGAACCCCGGGCGCGGGCGGCCCGTTGCAGCCGTACGAGACGCGGGCCGCGCGGGACTTCGGGGTGCCGGCCGAGCGGCGGGCGCTGTTCGCCCACTGCCTCACCGAGTCCGGGCTCTCCTGGCTGTGGGGGCTGCTGGACAGCGGCCGCTACGACGTCGCCGTGCCCGAGGAGGCCGCGCTGCTGACCGTGGCCTGGCTGGTGCGGCACGGCAGGACGGACGGGGCGCTGGACCTCGCGGCGGAGCTGGAACCGTTCGCCGACCGGCTGCGCTTCCTGCCCCGTCCGGCGGACGAGCCCGCCACGGCCGCCGCTGCCACCGCCGCCCCGGATGCCACCGGGCCGGTCCATCGGCTGACCGTCTCCGACACCGTCGACACCCTGATCCGCCGACGGCCCAACGCCGCCGTGGAGACCCAGCGCGAGGCACTCGCCGTATGGCAGCCGTTCGGCGACGAGCTGCTCGGCCACTGGCTGGAGACGGCGCGGGACGGACGGGTGCTCGAACTCACCCCGGACGCCGACTGGTTGACACGCGGCGCCGCCCTCCTGGACCGCTACCGGCTGCTGGCCGCGGCGCACACCCGCTGCACCAAGCACCGCAACCCCAAGGAGAACCTGGCCGTGCTGCGCGGCGCGCTGGAGGAGACCGTCGCCGGACGGCCGCTGGACGCGCGCCGGCTCGGCCTGCTGCGGCACGCGGTGGCGTCCATGGTGCGGCGGCGCGGCCTGCCCGGCTCCGCATCGCACACGGCCCTGCGCCGCCGCCAGGCCGAGCAGGCGGCGCTGCCCTCCCACCACGCCCTGGCCCAGCTGGTGCTGCGCCGGCTGGCCGGGCTCCCGCAGGACACGGGCATCGCCGAGGTCGGCCCGCTCGTCTCACCGGTGACCCGGCAGGAGAGCCGGGAGACCGGCCTGCCCGCCGGGGCGGCCGTACCGCCCGCGATCCGGCAGGTCGTCGAGTCCGCGCTGAGCGCGCCGATCGGCACGCTCGTCGAGCGGGGCGTCGTCCCGTCCGCCGAGGTCCTGGCCGAGCTGGTGCCGCAGCTGGTCGCCGCCACCACCGCGCAGGCGTACCGCGACGACGCGCTGCGGGCGCTGATGGCCGCGAACTACCGGGCGTTCCGAAACCGCCGTTCGCTGCTCCTGCTCGATCTGGAGCGGCAGGTGCGCGTCGAGGAACTGCCCTGGGTGCGGGCGGTGGCAGGGCAGCGCGCCGCGGTGGTCGGCAAGGCGGACGGCGAGGGCACGCTCGCCGTGCTGCGGCAGCTGGGCGAGCTGGCCGTGCAGGCCTTCCCGGGCACGATATTGCCCAACCCGCTCGTCCGTGAACTCGGCGTGCTGGCCCGCCAGGCCGACCTCGGGGCACCCCTTGTCGAGGAGCTGGCCGCCGACATCTTCATGGGCACGTTCAGCCCGAAGTTCCTCACGGCGGCGCGGATCGCGGGCGAACTGCTCGGCGGCACGCTGTACGAGCGCTACTACGGCATCGACTACGCCGCGATCCGCAACCTCGCGATCACCGAGACGGGCGCGGCCCTGAGCCGCTCGTACGGCGCCCGCACCTCACCCGGCTTCGCGAAGCTGTGCGCCGAGCGGGCGGGGACGGCACCGGCGTCCCGGTCCTGGTCGGTGGCGGCCAACGGCAAGGTGATCGAGCAGGCGCAGATCCTGACCACGCACAACCTCGCCACCCTGGTCCACCGGGCCGGCATCGCCCCGCGGCCCGGCTGGGCCGACCTGGCCCACCGCTGCTTCGTCACGGTGTGCCGTCTGACGGCCCGTGTCCACGGCAACCCGCGTCCCCTGGCCACCATCAAGGACGCGGCGTACGCCTGGCGCCAGATGCTGTTCCACCTGTCCCTGTGCCGGCCCGACGAACAGCGGCGGGTCCTCTCCGGCCTGGAGGAGGAGACGGCCCGCCACCCCGCCCCTGTCGCGATCCGGCTGGCCCCCGCCCTGGCCGGCCTGATCCTGGTCGCCGAGGGCGGCGCCTTCGAGACCGACGGCACGGCGGACGAGGGCCGCGCCCGGCGCTTCCTGGGCTGGAGCACGGAGAACCACTGGATGCGGGCCGCCCCGGAGGCGGCGGTGCGGGCTTCGAGGTGAGCCCGGGCGCACGGCCGCAGCCGGGCCGCCCGGACGCACCCCCGCAGCCTGGCCGCCCGGACGCACCCCCGCAGCCTGGCCGCTCGGGCGCCCGCACGGCACCGGGACGGCTCCCGGCACGGGCACCTTCCGCGCGACCTGACGGGAAGCGGCATCGCGCCCTGGGCGCCCTCGCCTCCACGCCCCGACCGGTGCCCCGCCTGCCGCCCCACGGCGGGACGCCGGGCGCGTCGCCCGCTCGCCGACGGCCCTTCGGGTTCCGGACACCGGGGCGTCACACCGGGCGGGCACCTTGCCGTCGTCCCCTCCTGCTCGCCCTGTAGCCGTCCGCCCCGCGCCCGCGCAGGGCGCGACACGGAAGGACGACCCGCGCCGTGTCCCTGCTCCCGCTCGGCGACCTCGCCGGACCACTCCCCTCCGCTCCCACCCCTGCGCCTGCGCCCTCCCCGGCCCCTGTCCGCTCCCGGCTCTCCCCCGCCCGCCTCGCCCGCCACGCGCTCCCCCTCCTCCCGCTCCTGCTGATCGGCGCCTGGGCGGCGGCCGACTGGCGGGCGTTCCGGGACGGGGCCGCCCGGCTCGCCTCCGCCGACCCCTGGTGGCTGCTGGCCGGCCTCTTCTTCACCTGTATGGGCTGGGTGGCCGCCGCCTGCGCCCGCCAGGGAGCCGTACCGGAGCGGCTGCCGCCGGGCCTGCTGCTCGCGTCCCAGTTCGCCGCCGGCGCCGCCAACCACGTGCTGCCGGCGAGCATCGGCGCCCACGCCGTCACCCTGCGCTTCCTGCAGGGCCGCGGCATACCCCTGGCCCGGGCCACGGCCTCCCTCGCCCTGTACTCGCTGGTCAGACCGATCGCGAAGACGGTGGTCCTGCTGGGCTTCCTCGTGGCCTTTCCCGAGCTGCTGGACCTGGGCGAACTCGTCCCGGACGAGCGGACGTCACTCCTGGCGGCCGCGGGCGTGGCGAGCGCCCTCGCCGCCGCGGGCATCCTCACGGCAGCGGTACGCCCCCTGCGCCGCCCTCTCCTCCGCTTCGTGCGCACCGCCCTGACCGACGTACGCCGGCTGCACACCATGCCCGCCCGCGTCCTCGCCCTCTGGGGCGGGGCCGCCGCCACCCCGCTGCTCCAGGCGAGCGTCATCGCCTCCGTCGGGTTCGCGCTGGACCTGCCGCTGTCCTGGACCCAGGTGGTCCTGGCCCTCCTCCTCGCCAGCACGGCGGTCGGCGCCGTGCCCGCACCGGGCGGCATCGGCCCCGTCGACGCGGCCCTGGTGTTCACGATGGCCGCCTTCGGCGCCCCGACGGGTCTCGCCGCGGCCACCGTCATCGGGTACCGCGTGCTGACGGTCTGGGTGCCCCTGCTGCCGGGCGCGCTCGTGTTGTCGATCCTGGTCCAGCGCAAGATCCTCTGAACCTCTCGGCTTTGAATAGACGCGACGTAGCGTCTACGCTAGAGACTAGACGCAACGTTAAGTCTTGTCTTACGCGTTCGCGCCTTCACGTTTTCCGTCTTCCGTCTTCCGTCTTCCGTCTTCCGTCTTCCGTCTTCTTTCTTCAACAGCTCACGAGAGGCACACCAGTGGGGAATCCGACCGTCCGCGCCAAGGACCGAACCAGCGCCCCGGAGGAGGCGAAGGGCCGCGGCCTCGCCGTGTTCGGCGTGGCCTTCGCCTTATGGGTGACCATGGCGGGCACCACCGCGCCCACACCCCTGTACCCGCTCTACGGCGAGGAGTTCGGCTTCACGCCCTTCACCGTGACCGTGGTCTTCGCCGTCTACGCGCTCGGCGTCGTCCTCGGTCTGCTGCTCTTCGGGCGGCTCTCGGACCAGGTGGGACGCCGCCCCGTGCTGAGCGCGGCCATGCTGCTGTCCCTGTGCGCCGCGGCCGTCTTCCTGTTCGCCCAGAACCTCGGGGCCCTGCTCGTCGCCCGGGTCGTCTCCGGCTTGTCGGCGGCCCTGGTGACCGGCGCCGCCACCGCGTCCCTCGCGGAACGGCTCGGTCCGCACGCCCGGGTGAAGCCCGCGACCATCGCGCTGTTCGCGAACATGGGCGGCCTGGCGTGCGGCACGCTGCTGGCCGGCGTCCTGGCCGACGCCACCCCCTCCCCGCTGCGCACACCCTGGGTCGTGATGCTCGCCCTGGCCGCCATCGGCCTGCTCTGGGTCATGGCGAGCGGGGAGAGCTCCGCGCACCGGTCCGGCTTCTCGCCGCAGTTCCAGCCGCTGCACGTGCCGGGTGAGATCCGCTCGGACTTCCTGCGCTCCGCGTTGGCGGCCGGTTCGGGCTTCGCGGTGCTCGGTGTGCTGACCGCAGTGACCGGTCTGTTCCTGGGCACCGTGCTGCACGCGTCCAGCCACGCGCTGACCGGCCTCGTGGTCTTCGTCGCCTTCGCCTGCACCGCCTTCGGCCAGCTCCTGGTCCGCACCCTCAGGCCCGCCACCGCCCTGCCCGCGGCCTGCGCGGGGCTGATCGTCGCCGCCGGCCTGATCGCTCTCTCGATGGCCACCGGCACCCTCGCCCCCCTCCTCGTCGGCGCCGCCGTCAACGGGCTGGCGACGGGCGTCGCCGTCGGCCACGGCATCGGCGGCATCACCACGCGCAGCGCTCCCCAGCACCGCGGCGCGTCGGTGTCCACCTTCTTCGCCATCCTGTACTCGATGCTCGCGGTGCCCGCGATCGGCGTCGGCGTCCTGATCCGCGGGACCAGCCTGCGCCCGGCCGGTGAGACGTTCAGCGCGGTGGTCGCCGCGCTCTCCCTCGGCGTACTGCTGAGCCTGGTGCGAACCGGCAGGAAGGCCGCCTGACTCCGGCCCGCCGCACGCCGGTCGGCGGCGGACCCCTGTGCCAGAATCGCAGGAGACGCACGACTCGAAGGGTTGACGGGACCATCAGCGCCACGCGGAAGCCACGACCGGACTCCGAACCGACCACGGTCATCAGCCGAACCGGCCCACGCCGCAGCGAGAGCGTCCGGCTCGCGGTGCTGCACGCCGCGGACGACCTCCTCGTCGAGCGGGGGTTCGCCGGTCTGACCATCGAGGGCATCGCCCAGCGCGCGGGGGTCGCCAAGCAGACCATCTACCGCTGGTGGAAGTCGAAGGTGGACATCCTCCTGGACACCCTCGCCGACGACGCCCGCGAGGCCCTTCAGTGGCGGACGGACGAAGCCGCCGGCGTCGAGGAGAACCTCGCGGCCCAGCTGCGGCGCGTGGCCGACTTCTTCGAGGCGCCGGCCGGCCGGGTTCTCCAAGCGCTCCTGGGCCACGCGCAGTTGGAGAGCGACACCGCGGCGGCGCTGCGGGCAGGTTTCCTGAAGGAGCAGCGCGAACGCGACGTGGCGGGTCTGCGCGACCTCCTCGCCCGCGACCTGGAACGCGCCGTCGACGACCGGACCCTCGGCCACCTCGCCGACCTGCTGCTCGGCCCGCTGTACTACCGGGTACTCGTGTTCGGCGCCCCCATCGACGAGGAGCTCGTGGACTCCACGACCCGGCTCGTGCTCACTCTCGCTCGCGAGGCGTCACCGAAGGTCCCCTGACGGGCCGCCGCGGGCCGAGGACCGCCCGTCACTCGTCCCCGACGCGCACGACCGCCAGCGTGATGTTGTCCGGCCCACCCGCCTCGATGGCGGCCTTCCACAGCTCGAAGGCGGCCCGGCCGTCGTCGTGCTTGCGCAGCACGTCGTCCAGTACGTCCGTCGGCAGCGGGTCCGTCAGGCCGTCCGAGCAGATGAGATAGCGCTCCCCGGGCGCGCGGGAGGCGGCCGTGACATGGGGAAGGACGGCGCGGTACGTGGGCGAGCCGCCCAGGCACTGGGTGACGAGGGAGGTGGTGCTCCCGGCCGGGTGCGGCGGGCTGTCGTCGACGCTGATCTGCCGCAGCCCGTCGTCGGAGGCGGCGAAGACCCGGCTGTCGCCCACGTTGAACGCCAGCAGCGAGTCGGGCTGTACGACGACACCGGCGACCGTCGTCCCCATGGCGGCGAGCTCGCCTCCCCGGTCGCCGCCGGCGGCCTGGTACACCGCCCGGTTGCAGGCGTTCAGGGCGTCCCGGACGGCGACCTCGCTGCCCAGGGCGGGCCCGAGCGAGGCGATCCGGCGGACGACCAGGGCACTGGCCACATCGCCGCCGGGATGCCCGCCGAGGCCGTCGGCGACGGCCACGACCAGGGGCGTGCCGAGCGGGAAGATCAGGGTCTGCGGATTCTCGGTCACGGTGGCGCACAGGGTCCACGGCCCGACGGCCAGGCTGTCCTCGTTCCGCTCGCGCAGCAGTCCGGGATGGCTGATCGCACTCACCGCGACGTACGGCATCCAACGCCACCGCCTTCCCGCACCAGCACACCGCCGGGGCCGGACCTCCCTACGAGTTTAGGAACACCGGCTCGGACCGTGCCAGCGCGCCCGGGCCCCGCCGCGGCGGAGCACCCGCCTGTCAGCCCTCCTCGGGCGTCAGGCGCAGCGCGATGCTGTTGATGCAGTACCGCTGGTCGGTCGGCGTCGGGTACCCCTCGCCCTCGAAGACGTGCCCGAGGTGCGACCCGCAGCGGGCACACCGCACCTCGGTGCGCACCATGCCGTGCGAGCGGTCCTCGATGAGCTGAACCGCGTCGGTGTCCTTCGGGTCGTAGAAGGACGGCCAGCCGCAGTGGGACTCGAACTTGGTGGTGGAGGTGAAGAGTTCGGCACCGCAGGCGCGGCAGGAGTAGACGCCCGTCGTCCTGGTGTCGGTGTACTCACCGGTGAAGGCGGGCTCCGTGGCGGCCTGGCGCAGCACGGCGTACTCGGCCGGGGTCAGCTCCGCGCGCCACTGCTCGTCCGGCTTTTCGACGTCGTACGACATGAGTCCTTGCCCCTCACTTCGACAGGCGGTCCAGGATGAGCGGGCCCAGGTCGGTGACATCGCCCGCGCCCATGGTGAGAACGAGATCACCGGGCTTCGCCATTCCCGCGATCAGCGCGGGCACCTCGCTCTTGTCGGGCACCGCCGTCACCTCGGCGCCCGCCGCCCGGGCCGCGTCGATGATCAGCTCGCTGGTGACGCCGGGGATCGGGTCCTCACGGGCCGGGTAGATGTCCAGGACCAGCGAGGAGTCCGCGAGGGCGAGGGCCTCGCCCATCTCCTTGCCCAGTTCCTGGGTCCGGGAGAAGAGGTGGGGCTGGTAGGCGACGAGGATGCGGGCGTCGCCGGCGACGGCGCGCATCGCCTCCAGGTCCGCCGTCATCTCGGTCGGGTGGTGGGCGTAGGAGTCGATGACCTGGACGCCCGCGGCCTCGCCCTTCAGCTGAAGACGCCGCTTCACGCCCGTGTAGGCGGCCAGCGCCGGGGCCAGCTCGGCGGCCGGGACACCGAGCGCCGCGCCCGCCGCGAGGGCGGCCACCGCGTTGAGGGCGTAGTGCCGGCCGGGGACCGAGACCGTGAAGGTGAGCTCCTGACCGTCCAGCAGGACGGTGACCCGGCTCTTCAGACCCTGCGCCACGACGGACAGGACACGTACGTCGGCGTCCTCCGCCTCGCCGTACGTCACCACCCGCACATCGCCCGCCGTGACCCGCCGGGTCAGCTCCCGCGCCCCCTCCTGGTCCGCCGAGATCACCAGCGTGCCGCCCTCGGTGATGCGGCCCGCGAACGTCTCGAAGGACTCGTGGATCTCGTCCATCGACGCGTAGTTGGCGTGGTGGTCGAGCTCGACGTTCAGGACGATGGCGACCTCGGGCGCGTACTTGTGGAAGCTGCGGTCCGACTCGTCCGCCTCGGCGACGAAGATGTCACCGTCGCCGTGCAGGGCGTTGGAGCCGGGGGCGTCCAGGTCACCGCCGATGGCGTACGACGGCCTCAGGCCCAGCTCGCTCAGCGAGACGGCCAGCATCGACGTCGTGGTCGTCTTGCCGTGCGTGCCGGCGACGGCGATCGGGCGCAGTCCGTCCATCAGCGAGGCGAGCGCGTCGGCGCGGTGCACCACCGGAACGCCCAGCTCGACGGCGCGGGCCAGCTCCGGGTTGTCCTGCCGGATCGCCGACGACACGACCACACAGCTGGCGTCATCGGCGAGGTGCTCCGCCGCATGCCCGATGTGCACGGTCACACCGAGCGCCCGCAGCGCCTGGGCCGTCCCGGACTCCTTGGCATCACTGCCCGCCACCTTGGCCCCACGCTGCGCGAGGATCTTCGCGATCCCCGACATTCCGGCTCCGCCGATGCCGATGAAGTGCGGTCGGTCCATGGCGGTGGGAATGCCGGGTGCCATGCGTGTTCTCCCCAGATTGCGGTATGACGGTGAGGCCCCAGCCTATTGGGTGAGGAGGCAGGCCCTGCGCTCGGGACACCGGGATATGTGCCCACCCAAGGGGCGCGGGGAACTGCGCGACCAGCCCGGACAGCCCGCAGCCGGCACCACCCAGGAACCCCTACGGCGCCCACGGCCCAGCCCAGCGGCAGCGCTACGCCTTGCTGTGGGAGAACAGCTTCAGCACCGGTACCCCCACCTTGTGCCGGGCCCTCGACGCCCAGTCCCGATGGAAGAACTCCTCCACATAGTGCGGATCGGTCAACACGATCACCTCATCCGCACCCACCTCGTCGACCACGGCCTTCAGCGCATCCAGCGGGTGATCCTCGACCAGCCGCCCCTGTGCCTCACTGCCCGAGGACCGCAGCGCGGTGAGCGACACCTCCAGCGCCCGCTGCCCGGTGCTCAGCGCTTCCTCGCCCTCGGGCGTCTTCCCCTCCCGGACCGCCTCGTCCAGCTCGCCCAGCGCGATGTCGTCGATGGCGCGCAACAACCTGTCGGCCTGCTCGCCCCGGGGCTGGAGCAGCACATGGAAGGAGACCTGCTCGTCCCCGTGCAAGGTGGTGACGAACTCCACGTCGGCGGACGTCAGGGCCTTCTCGATCATCAAAACGCTTGTGAACACCGGGCGCCCCTTCTGCGGAAACCATCCTGCCCCGCGCTCGCACGGGGGCTGCGACTTTCAGTGTGCCCGGCGGAAGCTAAACGGAACGGTAGATTCCGCCGTTTTCAGGACCATGACACCAAGAGAACCCATTTCCGGGCCGGTCTCACCTCCGCCGGTACCGGCCGAACAGAAAGCCTTCCTCCTCCAGCAAGGACACCAGCTCGAACCGTTTCGGCACCGCCACCGAGGGCCCTCCGGCGATGCGCTGCGCGTCACCGGCGGTGAGCATCGGGGAGATCGTCAGACAGAGCTCGTCGAGCACTTCGGCGGCCACCAGCTGGCCGAGCAGCCGGGGGCCGCCCTCGGTGAGCAGGCGGGTGTGCCCGAGCTCGGCGAGGGCCTGGACGGCGCGTACGGGGTCCACGCCGACGCCGTCACCGGCGATCACCACCCGGGCGCCCGCCTTCTCGGCGGCCGCGATCCGGTCCGGGGCCGCGGCGGCACCGGTGAGGATCAGGGTGGGCACGGAGGGCGAGGTGAAGAGCGGAAGGCCGTAGTCGAGGTCCAGGCCGGCGCTCACCACCGCGATGGCCGGCGCGGGCCCCTGCCCGGCCGCCGCACGCGCCTGCGCGAACTCCGCCCGCACGCGGGCCGGACGGTACCCCTCCTGACGTACCGTTTCAGCGCCGACGATCACGACGTCCGCCAGTGCCCGCAGGGTGCCGAAGATCCGCATGTCGGCCGCGCAGGAAATGGGCTGCGAACGGCCGTCGTGCTGGGCGGCCCCGTCCAGGGTGGACACCATGTTGGCCCGCAACCAGGGCAGCCGCCCGCCGGGCTCGGGCACGGGATAGGCGTAGGCGGCGGCGAGCTCGGCGAGGCTCCACTCCCCAAGACCCTCTTCGGCACCTTTGACCCCGTCGTTCCCGGCAGCACCGCCGGGGGCCCTCACTGCGGTTTCAGCTGTTTCATCGGTCACAGGGAACAGGCGTCGCATATCGTGCAGTGTGGCACGGCGCTTAGCATGGTGAACCGTGTCCTCCTCCCCCGCCGCCTCCGGTCCGACCCCGATAGCCGAAGCGACCCCGCTGTCCCTGTGCGCCCGTGAGCCGCACGTCCCCGCGGACCGCTTGGTGGCCGAAATGGTGCCCCCGCCGCGGTTCGACTCGGTCCGTTTCAGCACGTACATCCCGGACCCCGACCAGCCCAGCCAGACCGAAGCGGTCCACGTCCTGGAGAGCTTCGCGGCCGGACTCGGCGGCGCGCACGCCGGCGGCGCCGGAAAGCCCAGGCGCGGCTTCCTCGGATTCGGGAAGGC
Source organism: Streptomyces curacoi (assembly GCF_001513975.1). GTDB lineage: Bacteria > Actinomycetota > Actinomycetes > Streptomycetales > Streptomycetaceae > Streptomyces > Streptomyces curacoi. The sequence continues at coordinate 350,228 of NZ_KQ947987.1, read as the reverse complement.
CAAGGCCCCCAAGACCCCCGCGGGCCCACGCGGTGTGTACCTCGACGGCGGCTACGGCGTCGGCAAGACCCACCTGCTCGCCTCCCTCTGGCACGCCACCCCGGCCGAGCCGTCCCTGAAGGCCTTCGGCACCTTCGTGGAGCTGACGAACCTCGTCGGCGCCCTCGGCTTCCAGCAGACGGTCCAGACCCTCTCCGGTCACCGCCTGCTGTGCATCGACGAGTTCGAGCTGGACGACCCCGGCGACACGGTCCTCGTCTCCACCCTGCTCGGCAAGCTCGTCGACGCGGGTGTCGCACTCGCCGCCACCTCAAACACCCTCCCGGGCAAGCTCGGTGAGGGCCGCTTCGCGGCGGCCGACTTCCTGCGCGAGATCCAGGGCCTGTCGGCCCGCTTCCGCACCCTGCGCATCGACGGCGAGGACTACCGCCACCGCGGCCTGCCCGAGGCGCCGGCGCCCTACTCCGACGAGCAGGTGACGAAGGCGGCGTACGCCACCGAGGGCGCCTCGCTCGACGACTTCCCGCACCTGCTGGACCACTTGGCCCGCGTCCACCCCAGCCGGTACGGCGCGCTGACCGACGGGATCAGGGCGGTGTGCCTGACGGATGTGCGGCCGGTGCCGGACCAGTCGACCGCGCTGCGCCTGGTGGTGCTCGCCGACCGGCTCTACGACCGTGAAGTCCCGGTGCTGGCCTCGGGGTTGCCCTTCGACAGGCTGTTCAGCGAGGAGATGCTGAAGGGCGGCTACCGCAAGAAGTACTTCCGCGCGATCTCCCGCCTCACCGCCCTGGCCCGCGACGCGAAGGGCCTCGTCGAGGCGCGTTAACACACCCACATCCCTTGATCAAGAGCGGGTTCGCGCCAAGCGACCCGCTCTTTTTCAGGCTCTCTTCAGGTCGAAACGCTAAGTTAACCCTGCAAACAACTTTGCCAGGTTAAGGTGTTTCTTGACTGGTCATTGACCATTCGTTGGTACACGCAAGAGGTGTGGACTGGCCGAAGGGGGGCGCATGTTCCGAGGTACGACAGCCCGGACCCTGGTTTCGATCCTCGCCGCCGCCCTGCTCGCCCTTCAGTTCTTCGCACCCACCGCGTCCTTCGCACACGTGCACACGGTCAGTCAGGCAAAGGCCAAAGCCCACCCCGGAACCAAGCTCTCCGGGAAGGCGATGCGCGACGAAACCCTCACGTCCCGCCTCTGCGCTCCATCGGGCCAAGGGGACCCGACCGGACCGCTACGCACGCGGGAGCGTCTGCGCCTCGCCGACTCCGGGCCCCAGGCGCCCGACCGGCCATTGCTCACCCGGGACCCCGCGTCCGCGCACGAGCCGCCCATACCCGGCGCGGCTCATCAGCGCACGTCGAGACCGTCGACGTCCCACGCCCCGGCCGCGCTCCAGGTCTTCCGCTGCTGAGAGCAGAGCAGTCCCCCCCACCTTTGTCATGCAAAACCACACCGACGCGCCACTGCAGCGCGCCAGGAGGAGTCACCACAGATGCAGCCCCTCATCGACAACGCCCGCATGTTCGGACAGCGCCCTGAGGAGTTCGCCAAACTGGCCGAAGGGCAGTCCCCTCAGGTCCTGTTCATCACCTGCTCCGATTCCCGGGTCGTACCGGCCCTGATCACGGGCGCCCGCCCCGGCGAGCTCTTCGAGCTGCGCACCGCCGGGAACATCGTCCCGCCGTACGCCTCCACCACCCCCACGGGCGAGACGGCCACGATCGAGTACGCGGTGCAGGTGCTCGGAGTCAAGCACGTCGTGGTCTGCGGCCACTCGCACTGCGGTGCCGTCGGCGCGGTCGTGCGCCACGACGACCTGACGGCCGTTCCGGCCGTGCGCGACTGGCTCGCGCACGCGGCGGACGAGCCCAAGTGCTCCGACCCCGGCGACCCGACGGTCGCCGAGGCGGTGCAGAACCACGTGCTGGCGCAGCTGGATCGGCTGCGCTCGTACCCGTGCATCGACAAGCGCCTGGAATCGGGCGAACTCCGGTTGCACGGCTGGTACTACGAGGTCCACACCGGCATCGTGCGGGAACACCGCGCGGAATCCGACACGTTCACGCAGCTCTGAGGGGACTGATGACCATGCTGTCCAAGTTCCCATATCTGAGGCAGGACTTCCTCGCCTCCATAGTCGTCTTCCTGGTCGCCGTGCCGCTGTGCGTCGGCGTGGCGGTCGCCTCCGGCGTCCCAGCCGAACTCGGCCTGGTCACCGGCATCGTGGGCGGTCTCGTCACCGGTCTGATGCGAGGCAGCAGCCTTCAGGTGTCGGGGCCGGCCGCCGGTCTGACTGTGCTGGTCTTCGAGGCCGTCAGCGAGTTCGGGGTGGCCACGCTCGGCGTGATCGTGCTGTTCGCCGGTCTGCTCCAGCTCGCCATGGGCTTCCTCAAGATCGGTCGCTGGTTCAGGGCAATCTCCATATCCGTCGTCGAGGGCATGCTCTGCGGTATCGGTCTGGTGATCATCGCCGGCCAGATATACGCGGCCGCGGGCCTGAAGGCGCCGTCCTCCGGCATCGGCAAGCTCGTGGGGCTGCCCGGGGCGTTCGCCGACGCGCTCGGCAGCACCGAGGCACTGACCTCGCTCGCGATCGGGGCGGGCACCATCGCCGTGATCGTGCTGTGGAAGAAGATGCCGAAGGCCGTGCAGTCCGTGCCCGGCGCCCTCGCGGCGGTGGTCCTGGCCACGGTCGCCTCCCTCGCCTTCAGCCTGCCGGTCGCCACCGTCCAGGTGGAGGGCCTGCTCGGCGTCATCCAGCCGCCGGGGGCCGAGGCCTTCGGCGAGCTGGCCAACCCGGCCATCTGGGGCACCATCATCGCCTTCGCGCTGATCGCCTCGGCGGAGAGCCTGTTCAGCGCGGCGGCCGTGGACCGGCTGCACGACGGTCCGCGCACCGAGTACAACAAGGAGATGATCGCCCAGGGCACGGGCAACACCCTGTGCGGTCTGCTCGGCGCGCTGCCGATGACCGCGGTGATCGTCCGCAGCTCCGCCAACGTCAACGCCGGCGCGAAGACCAAGGCCTCGCGGGTGCTGCACGGCGTGTGGCTGCTGCTGTTCGCCGCCGCGATGCCGTGGGCCCTGGCGCTGATCCCGATTCCCGCGCTCGCCGGCATCCTGGTGCACGCGGGCTTCAAGCTCATCCCGTTCCAGCAGATCGCGACGCTGTGGCGGGCCCACAAGGGCGAGGCGCTGATCCTCGTCGTCACCGCCGTCTCCATCGTCGCGGTGAACATGTTCGAGGGCGTGCTGATCGGTCTTGCCCTGTCGGTCGTCAAGACCGCCTGGGAGGCCTCGCATGTGAAGCTGGAGATCATAGACAAGGGCGCCGGACCCATCCAGGCGTACCTGTCGGGCAACGCGACCTTCCTGCGGCTGCCGAAGCTCCTCGACAGCCTGGAGGCCCTGCCCCAGGACCGCCCGGTCGAGCTCGACCTGTCGGGACTGCACCACCTCGACCACGCCTGCCGTACGGCCCTGGAGACCTGGGCCGAACGCCACAGCGCGGTCGGTACGGAACCGGTACGGGTCACGGCGCCCTGACCGGCGTATGACCTCCGTATGACACCTGGCGGCGGCTGACCGCCGAGGCGTATCACCTGGTCCGGGGCCATCCGTGGCCCCGGACCGAACACCGGGCATATCGTTACAGGTGCACGCGGAACGGACCTCTCGGTGAGGAGGTCGTCATGCTCGAAGAGCTGGTGGGTGCGGCTGTAGGCGTGGGCGTGGCGGGACTGGCGTATGTCACGGCTGCCGCGCGGGTCGTCAAGCAGTACGAACGCGGGGTGGTCTTCCGGCTCGGACGGCTGCGCGGCAATGTACGCCAGCCCGGATTCCAGCTGATCGTCCCCGCCGTGGACCGGCTGCGCAAGGTCAACATGCAGATCGTGACGATGCCCGTGCCCGCCCAGGAGGGCATCACCCGCGACAACGTGACCGTGCGGGTCGACGCGGTCGTGTACTTCAAGGTCGTGGACCCGGCGGCCGCGATCATCAACGTCGAGGACTACCGTTTCGCGGTCTCCCAGATGGCGCAGACGTCCCTGCGCTCGATCATCGGCAAGAGCGATCTGGACGATCTGTTGTCCAACCGCGAGAAGCTCAACCAGGGCCTGGAGCTGATGATCGACAGCCCGGCGGTGGGCTGGGGCGTGCAGATCGACCGTGTGGAGATCAAGGACGTGTCCCTGCCGGACACGATGAAGCGCTCCATGGCCCGGCAGGCCGAGGCCGACCGCGAGCGGCGGGCCCGGGTCATCAACGCCGACGCGGAGCTGCAGGCGTCCAAGAAGCTGGCCGAGGCCGCGCACCAGATGGCCGACGCGCCCTCCGCGCTCCAGCTGCGGCTGCTGCAGACGGTGATGGCGGTGGCGGCCGAGAAGAACTCCACGCTGGTGCTGCCGATCCCGGTGGAGCTGCTGCGGTTCCTGGAGAGGGGCGCGCAGCATCCCGACTACCAGCCCGTCGAACGGTCCCTGGAGGCCACGCAGCCGGCCGGTGAGCAGTCGGTGGAGCAGTGACACGTGCTACGCGCGTGGTTCCCGCGGCCCGCACCAGGTGATAGACACAGCGGTCACGGTTCCTGTCCGCCAGCAGGAAGGCTGCCCCATGTCCGAAAACACGACCGTCGGTACCACGACACGCCGTCAGCTCCTCGCTCGTAGCGGCGCGTTGGGCGTCTCGATCGCCTTCGCCGGAAACCTCACCGAGCTCTTCGCGGGGACCGCCGCCGCGCAGAGCCTGGGCCACACCGGATACGGCCCGCTCGTCCCCGACCCGAAGGGTCTGCTCGACCTGCCGAAAGGTTTCCGCTATCAGGTCCTCTCACGCGAGGGCGACCAACTCCGCTCCGGGGAGGGCCCGGTGCCCTCCAACCACGACGGCATGGCCGCCCTCGCGGGCAGAAACGGCCGCGTCCACCTGGTGCGCAACCACGAGAACCGCAACACGGCGAAGCTGCCCGTCCCGACCGTCGCGGGACTCACCTACGACCCGGCGGGCAAGGGCGGTTGTACGGCGCTGACGCTGGACTCGCGCGGCCGTGTCCTGTCCGAGCGCGTCGCCGTCGCCGGTACGGCCGTCAACTGCGCGGGCGGGCCCACCCTTTGGGGCACCTGGCTGACCTGCGAGGAGACCGAGGACAAGGCGGGCACCAACGGCTACACCAAGGACCACGGCTTCATCTTCGAGGTCGACCCGGCGAACCCGCACCGCTCCGGCGCGGTCCCGCTGACCGCGATGGGCCGCTTCCAGCACGAGGCGATCGCGGTGGACCCCCGCAACGGCATCGTCTACGAGACCGAGGACGCCTTCCAGAAGCCCTTCGGCCTCTTCTACCGCTTTCTGCCCGACCGGCCGCTCGGCGGCCTCGGCTCCCTGCGCGCGGGCGGCCGTCTCCAGGCGATGCGCGTGCCGGGGGTGCCCGACCTGTCCTCGATCCAGGAGACGGGAGCGAGCTTCGGGAACATCGAGTGGGTCGACGTACCGGACCCCCTCGCCGCCCAGACCCCCATACGCCTGCAGGACTTCGGCCCGAAGGGCATCACCCACGCCCAGAAGCTGGAGGGCTGCTACTGGGGCGGCCGGTGCGTCTACTTCGTCTCCTCCTTCGCCCGCAGCGCCGAGGGCTCGGCGGCGGACCACTACGGCCAGATCTGGCGCTACGACCCCTCCGCGCGCCGCCTCACCCTGGTGGTCGTCTTCGGCCCGGACACGGACGTCCAGCTGCCCGGCGAGTCCCCGGACAACATCTGTCTCGCCCCCAGCGGCGGCCTCATGGTGTGCGAGGACGGCAACGGCGCCCAGCACGTCTACGGGGTGACGCGACGCGGCGAGGTCTACGCGATGGCGCGCAACGCCCAGAACACCGGAACGGCCGAGGAGCCGGAGTGGGGCGAGTTCGCCGGGGTCGCCTTCTCGCCGGACGGGCAGACGATGTACGTCAACTGCTACGCACCCGGGACGACCTTCGCGGTGACGGGGCCCTGGCGCAGGTAGCCCGCCGGGAGCGGCCTCAAGCGGAAGCCTCCTTTCCGGCGCGTCCTCTAACCTGTCCGGCATGAACGCACCGGGGGATCTCGTCGACGGCCGGTTCGAGCTGGTCGAGCGGCTGGGCAGCGGGGGAATGGGCACCGTGTGGCGGGCTCGCGACACGGTGCTGCACCGCGAGGTCGCCCTCAAGGCGGTCCGCTCCGACGCGGACACGGTCGGCCTGATGCGCGAGCGGGTACTGCGGGAGGCGCGGGCGCTGGCCCGGCTCAGCCATCCCCATGTGGTGACGATCCATCAGATCGTGGCGGCCGAGCCGCATCCGTGGATCGTGATGGAACTGGTGCCGGGCAGCTCGCTCCAACAGCGACTGGACCAGGGGCCGTTGACGCCGGTGGCGGCGGCCCGCATCGGCCGACAGGTGCTCGCCGCGCTGCGGGCCGCGCACGCGGCGGGCATCCAGCACCGGGACGTCAAACCCGCCAACATCCTTCTGCGCCCCGACGGCAACGCCGTCCTCACCGACTTCGGCATCGCCGCCGTGCAGGGCACGACGGGCCTCACGGCCACCGGCGAGCTCGTCGGGTCCCCGGAGTACATGGCCCCGGAGCGGATCCGGGGCCACGGCGACGATCCGTCCGCCGACCTGTGGTCCCTGGGCGTGGTCCTGTACGTGTGCGTGGAGGGCGTCAGCCCCCTGCGCCGTCCCACGACCCTCGCCACCCTGGCCGCCGTACTCGACGACCCGCTCCCGCCACCGACCCGCTCCGGCCCGCTGACGCCGGTACTGGAGGCCCTGCTCGTACGGGACCCGTCGGCCCGCCCGGACGCCGCCCGCCTGGACGCGATGCTGGCGGAGGTGGAGGCGGGAAGGACACCGCACTGGGCCCAGCCGACGATGACCGCCGCCACACCGCATCCGCTGCCCCCCACTCCCACCCGACTGGACACCCCGCACCCGACGGTCCCGCAGCAGCTGCGCGAGCCCCGACGCCGCACCCCGCTCCTGATGGCCGCGACCGCGGCCCTGGCGATCACCGCAGCAACGACCCTGACCCTGGTACTGCGTCCCGGCGACACCGACGGCGACAACAAGGCAGGCACCCCGACAGCCCCGACGGCCGCGACACCCGCCCCCACCACCGCAGCGCCCTCCCCCGCCCCGTCCCCCACCCCGGACGGCCGCTGGATCGCCCAACTCCACTCCGAACCCCTGTCATCGGGCACCGCCGCCCGGGACCGGCGGCTCGCCACGATCCGCCAGTCGGTGCCGGAGGCGACCGTCCTGCGCAGCGACGACTACGCGTCCCTGCGCCGCGGCTACTGGGTCTTCTACGCCCCCGGCCCCTTCACCGACGGCCGCGCCGCCCTGACCTTCTGCGCCGAACGCGGCCGAACCTCCGCGAACGCCTGCATCGGCCGCTACCTGAGCACGAACGCGACCGACTTCGCCTTCCAGTGCCGCCCACCGGCCACGGCCCCGACAGGCCGCTGCACCCGCACCGGTTGACGAAGCCGGCCTCGCACCGGGATCCGAACGCGGTCAAGCGGCGGCCGGCTTCTCCAGCAATCCCTGGGTCTCCACCAGGTTCTCTCCCGCGTACGTGATGTGAATGCTCTCCCCCTCCTGATGAACGAGAGCCTTCGCCTCCAGCGTTCGCAGCGTGCGGCGCAGATGCTTGCGCATCGTGGCGGGGACCCACTGGAAGAGATCCGCGTAAGCCACCCCACGTGGTCCCTTGTGGTAAAGCAGCATCAGAACGTGATCACCCGCTCGGGCACCCGGAAGCAGCAGCTTGGGAAACTCCCCGAAGTCCTGGACCACGGGAACCTTGCGCGTCACCAACGCTTCGACAAGGGCCCGGGCATGCTCGGGTGACGTGCCTTTGCTCAACCGGACGAACTCGGCCATCACCCAGTCCAGAACGTGTACGACGAGCGTCGCGTCCTGGAGATTGGGATCAATGCCGTCGGCGAGATGGGCCGCGTCCCTGTTGTTGCGGATGTCGTAGACGATCCGCAATGCCCGTGGGATGTAGTGCCGAATGGACCGGGAGAGTTTCTTGGTCGCCGGTGAGGCCAGCCAATTGGCGAGCGTGTCCGTCCTGAGGCTGTCTCCCAGTGGTGTGTGCTCACCCTTTGCCGCTTCTTCGAGCATGCGGTACGCCGCTTCGCAGAACCGCCCGCCCTCGACGGCGCTGTACCGATGGCCGCCCAGGTAGTAGTTCCGCTTCGCTTCTTCGTAGGCCCCAACCAGCTCATCGACGAGTTTCCCGTCGTAGGCGGCTTTGAGTACGTCCCGCACGGATTCACTCACCGCTCTCGCCACCGTTCCCCTGTGGCTTCTTGTTGCCGGGGCCGCGCTTGCGTGGCCGGTACGGATGCTCACGCAGGGCTGCCTTCACCGCCTCCCTGTCCGGCAGGGCCTCGACCAGCGCTTCGCCTCGCGTCGAGAGCTGCTTCGTTCCCTTCCCGGCAGTGACGAGAAATCCGCTCCCCCTGTCCGCGTTGTCCACGTCACGCGAAGGGTTACCGAACTTGGGACCTGCGGACTCCGTATTCAGGTCGACGATGTCCGGCGTCCTGAAATGCGGCGTACTGCGGTAGCGGCCCAGGTAATACGCCAGACACGCCACGCGTTCCACGTTCGAGGCCGGTCGCTTCCGGCTGACGAACTCACGAGGACTCGGCACCTCTTCCTCGGCGGCGATCACCGCGGTCACCGCGGAACTGGTTCGGGCGGCCGGGACAGCCTGCTCCGCTCGGCCCACGGCACGTGGCGCCGCTTCCACTTCCAAAGCGTCCGCCAGCCACACAAGGACACGTGTACGTCCTTTGCGGTCGAGCGGTTCCAAAGCGGTGAGGGCTGCGTGCATGGCGAGCAGGTCCGCGCGCGCTGCGGTACCGCCGGCGCTGTCGCGCACGGGGTCCGAGCCGTCCGCCTCCTCTCCGGCGGTCATGTGCTCCGGCGCGGTGTCGGCTCCCCTGGTGTCCTTGTCGCTCACGGGCTCTTCTCCTCCGTTGCGTTCGTTACGCGCCGGCCCTCCCTGACGGTTCGGCGCGCCGAGCACAACTTCACGACAGCGGTGTCGCGCTTATGTCGCACAGACCGTGCGAAAAGCGTCGAAGTGCAGAAGCCGCTGCTGGGAAGCCACATACTCGAAGCCGTGAGTCAGGGCGGGGACTACCAGGGAGCTACTGTCCGCGGACAGGCTTGGAGGTCATCGGTGTCGGCTTCAAGGGGACGAAGTTTTCCTGCCACTGGAGAACTGCTCCAGCACCTCCTCGCGACGAAGCCACGCTATCAACGGCTGTGGCTCGGCAAGACCGGGCGTGTCCGGGGAGGCCTCAGTCAGTCAGCGGTCGCGCGCGTCATCACTTTGCATCTCTGGGAATCGGGGGAACGGAGTGAAAGCGAGACATCGCTCCAGCGGACCCTCAAGGACAGGGTGTCCCGGGCCCTCAACGGAACTGCGATATCCGCGGAAACGCTCAAGTGGATCATCAACGCCTTCGACATGGACAGCGGTGACACCGACCACTTGTGGGCCACCTACGCAGCGGAGTTGGGATCCACTCCCGGTATCGCGCACACGTTACGCCGACGCCGGAAGATGGCCAGCAGGCAGCGCCATCGAACCGTCAGCCTGGTGGAGCGGTACTTCCTGGACGAGTCAGGGGCGCTGAAGCTCCGCAACACCTTCCACACCATCCGTGCGATCGAGGACGGGGTGGATCTCTATATGTTCAATCACGAACCGCAGGCGTCCGACATCGAGGTGCTGCACGGAGGAACGCCGGGCCTGCAACACGTCTACGGCGGCGGCATGGTCGGGCGCGAGATCATCCTCACGCCTCCCCTGTTGAAATCCCAGACCACCGCCCTGGAGTACCGGACTCACTTCGTCCAGGAACCGGCCTTCCCCGCGACAGAAGTGCGACGGGCCGCCTTCGCGCGCACGGAGCACGTCGATCTGGCGGTGGTGTTTCCCGCGAAGAGAACGCCGCGCGTCGTGTGGTGGTGCGTTTGGGACGACCACCTGGGCGGTGTGCCGGTCCAGCGGAAGGAAATGACCCCTCAGAACGGCACCGTCCGGCACTACGTTCCCTTCATCGAGGAGACGTCCGTCGGTTTCGCCTGGAAGTGGTGAGAGAGGCCGCGCATGTGCCGGGCGGGTGACACCGGCCCGGCACACCCGCTGATCCACCGAAATAACCATTTGATCCTCATATGTTCGTTCGGTGATCACTCTTGTACGACGCGTCACCGCCGCCGCCTGTGCCCTGGGAGCCGCCCTCGGCGCGCTCGCCGGGTGCACGGCGCCCGAGGCGACCCGTGCTCCTCATCCCGCGCCCAGCGCCTCCGCCGCCTCCCCGGTCTCCCCGGCCGCCGAGCCGCCGACGCTCGCCCCCGGGCCCGCCGGTCTGACCCCTGTCTTCGAGCACGGCCCCCGGGCCCGGGACAAGACCGTCGCGCTCACCTTCGATGCCGACATGACCGCCGACCAGGGGACGCGGGCGGCGCGGGGGGAGCGGTTCGACAACCCGGGGCTGGTCGCGGCTCTGCGGGAGCTGAAGGTGCCGGCGACCGTGTTCATGACGGGACGGTGGGCCGAGGAGTATCCGGTGCAGGCCCGGGCCATCGGGCGGCACCCGCTGTTCGAGGTCGCCAACCACTCGTACAGCCACTACGCCTTCACCGACGACTGCTACGGGCTGCCGACCCTCGACGAGGAGCGGATGCGGGCGGACGTGGAACGGGCCTACGCCGTGTTCCGGAAAGTGGGCGTACGGGATCCGATGCCGTACTTCCGGTTTCCCGGCGGCTGCTACGACCGGCGCGCCCTGAAGGCGCTGACCCCGGTCGGGGTCACGGCCGTGCAGTGGGACGTGGTGAGCGGGGACGCGTTCGCGACGGACGCCGACGCGGTGGCCCGGGAGGTGCTGGACGGGGTGCGGCCGGGGTCGGTGGTCGTCCTGCACTGCACGCTCAGTGCCGCTCCGACGACCGAACGGGCGGTCCGGACGATCGTGCCGGCACTGCGCGCGAAGGGCTTCCGGTTCGTGAAGGTGTCCGAGCTGATCGGGGCCGCGAGCAGCCGGCTGTGAGGCTCGTACGCTGAAGGTATGAGCGAGGAACAGCCCATGACCGACTACTGCCTGATCGACGCGACCAGGCCGCCCAGGGCTGACGGGCCGCCGTACGCGGAGTGCGTGCTGTGCCGGGAGCCGACGGAGTACCCGGAGTCGTACAAGGGGATCACGCTCTGCCCGGTGTGCGAGTGGCAGGAGGCGCAGCGCACGGCCTGCTCAGGGTGATCTGCGCGAGGTGAGCGCGCAGGCGGCCGCGATCGCCGCCGCCGTGAGCAGGGCTGCCGCCGCCAGGGGCAGGACGGGCAGCGGGACCGTGCCCGAGCGGGAGCCGGTGACCAGGCCGCTGACCGCCGCCTGGGCCGGGGAGCCGGTCACCACCACGGACAGCAGCGCCGCGAGCAGCATCGCGGGGACCGCGCGGCCGGTCGAGCGCAGCAGCGGCCAGGTGGTGAGGGCACCGACGGCCGTGCCGAGCAGCGCACAGGCCAGCGCGGCGAGCAGGCCCGCGGCACCCGCCGGCAGCCGTGGCACCCGGGTCTGGTGGTCGGCACTGGCCGGGTCGCTGACCAGCGTGACGACGACGATCGTCACCGTACCGAGCATCGCCGCCGCGCCCAGCGCCACCAGCAGCGCGGCGAGGTGCGCCCGCCCCGGTCCGACCGCCGCGGACACACAGCTGCGGGCGGCCGGCGGTTCGTTGGTGACGCAGATCCGCACCAGCCAGGCGGCGACCGGCAGCAGGGCCGCGGCCGCGTAGCCGAGCGAGTCGAGGATGGGCTGGCCGCCCTGCACGCCGACGGCGAGGAAGACGGCGTACAGGATGAACGGCGGCAGCCAGCGCTGCGAGCGGAGCAGCAGCGCGGCCTGGTAGCAGAGGAGGGCGGTCATCGGCGGCTCTCGGCTTCGGAAGGGTCGGGTGTCTCCTGGCTCACGCTCACCACGTGCCAGGGCGGGCGGGCCGTCAGCAGGGCGCGCAGGACGATGTCCGAGTGGGAGGCGGGGACGGTCAGCCGGTGGATGCCGGGGGTGGGTTCGTCCGTTCTCGTCGCGATGCGGGTCGCCTCGGCGGGCAGGCCCGCGCCGCGCGGTCCCTGGACGACGACGGTCGTGTGCGGGCCGGTGGGCGGCGCGCTCTCCTGCCCGGTCCGGCGGTCGAGGCCGCCGGCGTGCACGGTGTACGTCGCGTCGGGCGCCCCCGCGAGGCGGCGCGGGTCGTGGTCGACGAAGACCACCGCGGTGCCGGCGGCGGTGCGTTCGGCGACGGCACGTTCCAGTTCGGCGCGGGCGGCGGCGTCCAGGCCGGTCCACGCCTCGTCGAGGACGAGCAGCTCCGGGTCGGCGAGCAGGGCCTGCGCGACGGCGACCTTCTGGCTGCTGCCCTTCGACAGCTGGGCCATCGGGGTACGGGCGTGGGCGGTGGCGCCGAAACGGTCCAGGTGCTCGTGGGCGGCTCGGGTGGCCGCCGGCCGGGACAGGCCGTGGACCGTGCCGAGGTGGGTCAGGTAGCCGAGGGCGGTGAAGGGCAGGGCGGTGGGGAAACGTTCGGGAACGTACGCGGTGCGGGGGCGGCCGGTGATGCGGCCTTCCGAGGGGGCGTCCAAGCGGGCGAGGAGGCGGAGCAGGGTGGATTTGCCGGTGCCGTTGGCGCCTTCCACGCGGATCAGCGTGCCCGGCGGCACGGTGAGGTGGACGCCGCGTAACACCCAGGGCCCGCGCAGGCCGTAGCGGCGGCCCACGTTGTGCAGACGAAGATCGCGTTGCATGGGCCCATCCTCTCCCGCCGTGAGACGGATCCCGCCGTGAGACGGATCCCGCCGTGAGAGGGATCTTGTGCCTGGCAGACTGGAGGACGTGACCAGTGATCCGACCGTTCCCGGCGACAGCCCCTTTCGTACCGAGCCCTCGACGCGCGACGGGGCACCCCAGTTCGTCCTGCCGCTCGTCGTCCGCATCGAGCGGGCCGCTCCGCCGGCCCGTACGGACGCCCTGGAGACCGCCGCCCGTGCGGTGCTGGTCATGCTGAGCGACGAGCGGTCCATCGGTGACGGGGAATGGGCCCAGGCCGTCCGGGACTGGCAGGACGCCCGTATCCGCAAGGTCGTACGGCGGGCTCGGGGAGCCGAGTGGCACCGGGCGGAGGCACTGCCGGGGATCACGGTCACCGGCAAGTCGGCGGAGGTACGGGTGTTTCCGCCCGTGCCCCTGGACGGGTGGCCCAAGGATCTCGCCCGGCTCCAGGTGTCCGGTACCGACCTCGACGATCCGGAGCCGCCCGCGGAAGCCGACTCGTCGGCGCCCGTGCTCTGGCTGAACCCGGATGTCGACATGTCGGCCGGCAAGGCGATGGCGCAGGCGGGGCACGGGGCACAGCTGGCCTGGTGGGAGCTGTCGGAGGAGGAGAAGGCCGCCTGGCGCGACGCCGGTTTCCCGCTCGCCGTGCGGACCGCGGCCCCGGGGCGCTGGGGTGAACTCACCGGCAGCGGGCTGCCGTTGGTGCGTGACGCCGGGTTCACCGAGATCGCTCCCGGGTCGTGCACCGTCGTCGCCGACCATCCCGCGCTGCGGCAGACGCCCCGCGTCTGAACATCCCCGGCCTCCCGCGCGTACGACCTTACGGCGGCCGTTCACGGTGTGCGGGGCGCGGTTCCCAACCTCAAATGTTGCTCTGAAGGTGTCCGCCCAGGGGTTCGGGCGGGGCCCGCGGGGCCATACCCCCGTCACGTCCGACACGTCCGAGGAGACGGGACAGCGGGTACGGAAGAGGCCGAGGAGGGGACGATGGTGCGACTGGGCACGGGGATCGGGTGGCGTCCGGAGATCGCGGAGGCCGTGGAGAACATGCCGGGCATCGAGTGGGTCGAGGCCGTCGCCGAGAACGTCTGCCCGGGCCATCTGCCCGAGTCGCTGGTACGGCTGCGGGAGCGCGGGGTGACCGTGGTCCCGCACGGCGTCTCGCTCGGCCTGGGCGGCGCGGAGCGCCCCGACGCCGGGAGGCTGGCCGCTCTCGCGGAGCGGGTTACGGCGCTGGGGTCGCCGCTGGTCACCGAGCACATCGCGTTCGTACGCGCGGGCGGGCCGCTGACGGCGTCCCCGCGGCTGGAGGCGGGGCATCTGCTGCCCGTGCCGCGCACCCGGGACGCCCTGGACGTGCTGTGCGAGAACGTCCGCATCGCGCAGGACGCGCTGCCCGTGCCGCTCGCCGTGGAGAACATCGCCGCGCTCATCTCCTGGCCGGGCGAGGAGATGACCGAGGGGCAGTTCCTGTACGAGCTCGCCGACCGCACGGGGGTGCGGCTGCTCATCGATGTCGCCAACCTGCACACCAACCAGGTCAACCGGGGCGAGGACGCGGCCAAGGCACTCGCCGAACTGCCGCTGGAGGCCATCGCGTACGTCCATGTCGCGGGCGGCTTCGAGCGCGACGGCGTCTGGCACGACAGCCACGCCCACCCGGTCCCGCAGCCGGTCCTGGACATCCTGACCGACCTGGCGTCCCGGGTGTCCCCGCCGGGGGTCCTGCTGGAGAGGGACGAGAACTTCCCCGAGCGGGCGGAGCTGGAGCGGGAGTTGGGGGCGATTCGAGGCGCGTTGGAGAAGGGGTCCGCCGAGCGGAGGGCGTCCGCCACGGAAGCGTCCGCAGCGGCGTCCCCGGAAGGCGCCTCTCGGGGGGCTCGGGAGCGGGAGACCGTACGGGAGCAGGGGGCGGCCGGAGTGGAGGGGCTCACCGACCCCGCCCGTCAGCGCCTCGGCCTCGCGCAGGCCGCGCTGCTGTCCGCGCTCGTCGCCGGGACGCCGGTGCCGGAAGGGTTCGACCGGGTGCGGCTCGGTGTGCAGGCGCGGGCGCTCGCCGGGAAGCGGGCGGACGTCGTGGCCAAGGTGGCGCCGGAGCTGCCGGTGATACTCGGGGACGGGTACCGGGGGGCCTTCCTCGCGTACGCGCACGGGCACCCGATGAGCGACGGCTATCGGCGCGACGCGCTGGACTTCGCCGGGTATCTGCTGGCCGAGGGGCGCCTGGAGGACGCCTTGGTCCGGGCGGAGTTGCGGGAGTGGTGGCTGGAGCGGTCGGGGCCGAAGCCACGCTCGGGGCGGCCGGGGGTGCGGCTGGCCCGGGCCACGCGCCGGGTCCTCCTGCGCCGGTGAGCGCACCCCGCGTGCGCCCAGTGCCGTTCAGCCGCTGAGCGCTCCCGCCCCGCGAGTGTGCCTGGGTTAACACCCCAGCCGCGCAGCGCGGTCTGAGCAGTCGATTCGCCCGCCTTTGCCCCTGAACGTCAGACCCTCCCCCTCCCCATTCGCCCGTATCCACCCTCGTTGCAACCATTCGCTCCCGTACGGCAGTTGGCGTAGACCCCGGCGCACCCGAAGTAATATGCCAACCCAACCCTCGAAGCGCACTAACGTGCGGTGCCGCAACAGGAGGCACCCATGCGACCGCGACCCCCCATCAACGGCCGAGGCATCTTCAGCGGCACCGGGATCATCATCACCGGCCTGACGGCGACGCTGCTGGCGATGATCTTCCCGATCTGGTCGTACGAGGACCGGTCCGGGACCGGTCTGGACGTGCTCAACGCCGAGACCGTCCCGACCGGGTACGGCCCGCTGTCCGGTCTCGACCGCGAGTTCCTCACCAAGGTCCGGCTGGCCGGGCTCTGGGAGCTGCCCGCCGGCCGGCAGGCGCAGCAGAAGGGGACCACCGAGGCCGTACGGACCGCGGGTCAGCATCTCGTCGAGGGGCACATGTTCCTGGACGAGCGGGTGCGTGACGTCGCCGCCAAGCTCCGCATGGAGCTGCCCAACGAGCCGACCGAGCAGCAGCGGGAGTGGCTGGCGACCCTGGACTCGGCCCAAGGCGTCGAGTACGAGCGTCAGTTCGCCAACATCCTGCGGCTGGCGCACGGCAAGGTGTTCTCCGTCGTCGCCCAGGTGCGGGCCAGCACCCGCAACTCCCTCGTCCGCAAGCTCGCCGACGACGCCAACAGCACGGTGCTGGACCACATCACGGTCCTCGAGGCCACCGGTTACGTCGACTTCGACGCCGTGGCCCGGGACATGGTCGCCGACAGCACGCCTCCGCTCACCCCGCCCCCCGCCCCGCCCGGCCCGGCCGTCGACCCCGCTCCGGCCGTCCCGGTGAGCCCGCCTCCCTCGCCGACCTACTCACTGCCGCCGGCCGCAACCAGCCCGCGCCCGAAGGACGCCGCGGGGTTCTGAGGCCCGAACTCCCCGATCCGGAACGTCACATCCCGGCAACTCTCGGTCCGTATGGTGAACAAGGCATGGTGTTTCGGGGAGCATTTGGCATAGAAACGCGGCATGTTCTGGGTCCTTCTTCTGCTGCTGGCGTGGGCCGTTGCCGGCACGGCGTGTACACGGCTGTGCCTGGCCGCCGTACACGCCGCGGCCATGGACACGAAAGAGGCGGCCGCGGGCCGGGGACACGATCTGACGCTGTACGAGGCCGCGTTCCTGTCCGGCGGCCCCCGCCGGGTCGCCGATCTGACCCTCGTCTCCATGGCGCGGCAGCGGCGGCTGCTGCTCGCGCACACCGGCTGGGCGACGGTCGTCGATCCGCGCGGGCGGGACGAGATGGAGCGCTCGGTGATAGGAGCCATCGGCCCGGAGGGTCAGTCCCGGATCGAGCCGGTACGGGACGCCGCGGCCGCCGCCGACGCGGTGGGCAGCCTCGCGGACCGGTTGGTCAGCGCGGGCCTGGCCGTACCCGACGGGATGCGCAGCGGGGTCGCGGCCGCGATCGGGCGGGTGCGGCTCGCCGCGGCGGTCGTACTGGCGCTGGGGGTGATCGCCCTGCTGACGCCCGCTCAGTCGGACATGCCCGCGCATCTGGTCGCACTCTGGTTCGCGCTCCCCTTCGTGCTCACCCTGAGCTGCCTCGCCATCGCCCGGATCGAGATCCACCCCTACACCCAGTGGGCCTCCCCAGCCGGGCAGCGGCTGTTGAGCGCCCTGGTCCGGCGCTCCGGCGGCGGGGACGACCGCCGGTATCTCACCTCCGTGGCCGTACGGGGCGTACGCGCGATCGGCGAGCCGGAGCTGCGCGCGGCCTTCGCGCACCGCGAGCCGCCCCCCGAGGTGACGCCCTGGCGCGGCTGACCGCCGGGCGCCCGGTGGCGCATAGGGGGCATTGACGCCGACACCGGCAGGGTGGTGCTTGCCTTCGTCAACAGACGGACGAAATATCCCTTTTGTTGCTGCCGTGCACCGAAGGGATACGCGATGAGAGCTCCCGCCCTCTACTCGGCCGTGGGGGTCCTGCTCCTGACAGCCCTCAGCGCCGCCCCGGCCGGCAGCACCGGGGCCGCCCCGGGCACAGCCGAGCTGCACGGCACCGCGGTGGCCGCCGCCCGCGCCCGGGCGGCCGGCATCGACTTCGGCAAGTGCCCCAAGGAGCAGGACATGCCGGCCGCCCTGCAGTGCGGCAAGGTGTCCGTCCCGCTCGACTACGCGCACCCCAACGGCAAGCAGATCGAACTCACCGTCAGCCGGGTCCGGGCCACGCACAAGGACCCGCACAACAGCAAGCGCCGGGTGCCACGGAAGGGCGCCCTGGTCTACAACCCGGGCGGACCGGGCGCCTCCGGCATGTACTTCCCGCTGATCGGCGTCATGCCCGCGTGGAAGCGGCTGGCGGCGGCGTACGACCTGGTCGGCTACGCCCCGCGCGGGGTTGAGCGTTCCGCGCCGCTGTCCTGCCAGGAGCCCAAGCAGGTCTTCAAGGGGCCCTTGCTGGCGCCGACGCACCCCTCGGAGTCGCACAAGAAGGAGCGCATCGCCCGGGCGAAGGCCTACGCCCGGGGCTGCGCCCAGCGCGCGGGCAGCGCGCTGCGCCACTACAACTCCCTCAACAACGCCCGTGACCTGGACGTCCTGCGCGCCGCGCTGGGCGAGGAGAAGCTGACCTTCATGGGCGCGTCGTACGGCACCTACTTCGGCGCCCTGTACGCGACCCTCTTCCCCTCACACGTGCGGCGGATGGTGTTCGACTCTGCGGTGAACCCGGACCCCGCGATGGTCTGGTACCGCAACAACCTCGCCCAGTCGGCCGCGTTCGAGGGGCGGTGGGCCGACTTCCGGGAGTGGGTCGCCGAGCACCACAAGGTGTACGGGCTGGGTGACACCGCCGAGGAGGTGCTGCGCAGCTACGAGAAGGTGCGTGCGCGGCTGGCCGCCGAGCCGGCGGGCGGGAAGGTCGGGCAGGAGCAGTTGCAGGAGACGTTCCTGCAGGCCGGTTACTACGACGACTACTGGCCGTCGCGCGCGCGGGCGCTGTCGGCGTATCTGAAGGGCGACTCCAAGCCCCTGGTCGAGCTGGCCGCGCCGGCGACGGAGGCGGCGGCCGAGGAGGAGAACTCGGACGCGGTCTACACGGCCGTGGAGTGCAATGACGCGCCCTGGCCGACGGACTGGGACGTGTGGGACCGGGACAACACGCGGCTCGCCCGGGTGGCGCCGTTCGAGACCTGGGACAACGTGTGGATGAACCTGCCGTGTGCCTACTGGCAGGCGCCCCGGCAGGAGCCCCTCGATGTGCGGACCGGGCCGGGCGAGGTGCCGCCGCTGCTGATCCTGGCCGCCGAGCGGGATGCCGCCACGCCGTACGACGGGGCCCTGGAGATGCACCGGCGCCTGTCGGGTTCGGTGCTGGTGACCGAACGGGACGCCGGCACGCACGGCATCGCCTACGGCCCGAACGCCTGCGTCAACGGCTACGTCGACGCGTATCTGCTGGAGGGCCGCCTCCCGGCACGGCGCGCGGCGTGCGAGGGGCACCCCGAGCCGAAGCCGGAGCGCCCGGACGACCGCACGGACAAGAAGCGGGGCGCCCACCCCGGGACGGCACCGGGCGACCGGCCCCGGACGGCCGCCGCCCGGCTCCCGCACTGATCAGGCGAGGCCCGCGACCAGCTCGGCGACGCTCTTGCGGCGCCCCGTGAAGAACGGCACCTCTTCGCGCACGTGCATCCGCGCCTCCGAAGCCCGCAGGTGACGCATGAGGTCGACGATGCGGTAGAGCTCGTCGGCCTCGAAGGCGAGGAGCCACTCGTAGTCGCCCAGCGAGAACGAGGCGACCGTGTTGGCGCGGACGTCCGGGAAGCCGCGGGCCATCTTGCCGTGGTCGGCGAGCATACGGCGGCGGTCCTCGTCGGGCAGGAGGTACCAGTCGTAGGAGCGCACGAAGGGGTAGACGCTGACGTAGTTGCGCGGCGTCTCGTCGGCGAGGAACGCCGGGATGTGCGAGCGGTTGAACTCGGCGGGGCGGTGCAGCGCCATGTTCGACCAGACCGGCGTGAGGGCGCGGCCCAGCTTGGTGCGGCGGAAGAGGTTGTACGCCTCCTGCAGCTGGTCGCTGGTCTCGGCGTGCCACCAGATCATGAGATCGGCGTCGGCGCGCAGCCCGGACACGTCGTACGTGCCGCGGATCGTCACGTCCTTGGCGGCGAGCTGGTCGAACAGCTCCTGGACCTCGTCGGCGTAGCCCGCGCGGTCCTCGGGGAGCACGTCCTTCAGCTTGAAGACCGACCAGAGGGTGTAGCGGATGACCTCGTTGAGGTCCTTGGCCAGCTTGCCCTTGTTCGGGATCCTGCCGGACTCGGTGGTGGGGGCGTCGTCACTCATGTCCCTTATTCTCCTGCTCCTCCGTGCAGACTCTGCACCGGGTGGGCGGTGAGCTCCTCCACACCGCTCAGGTCTCCGTCCAGCTGGTCCACCGCGGCATACGCGCTCGCGATGCACGCCGGGATGCCCACGCCGTCGTACTGCGCGCCGCACACGGCGAGGCCGGGCAGCCCGGCGATGTGCTCGCGGACGCGGGCCACGCGCGCGTGGTGGCCGACCGGGTACTGGGGCAGGCCGTCGGTCCAGCGGGTGACGCGGGTTTCGAGGGGGGTGGCGTCGAGGCCGGTGGCCGCCTTCAGGTCGTGCCGGGAGACGTCGACGAGGTGGGCGTCGTCACGCTCCAGGATCCGCGTCTCGCCGTACCGCCCCACGGACGTGCGCAGCACGACCACGTCCGGGTTCTCGTCGGCGATCCAGCCCCACTTCTGGGAGGCGAACGTCGACGCCTTGATGGTGCGTCCGTCGACCGGCGGTACGAGGAAGCCGCTGCCCGCGGGCAGGTCGGTGTCGGCGCGGCGGTAGGCGAGGGTGACCAGGGCCATGGAGGCGTACTCGATGCCGTCCAGCTCGGCGGCGGCTTCCGGGGCCTCGGCGCGCAGGAGTCCGGCGGCGGCCGGGGCGGGTACGGCGACGACGACCGCGTCCGCGTGCAGCACCCGGTCCCCGGCGACCACGCGCCAGCCGCCGGACGCCTCGCGGCGCAGCTCCGTCACCGGCGTGCCGGTGGCGATCTCGCCGCCCCGCGCGCGTACCGACTCCGCGACCGCGAGGGGGAGGGTGCCGACGCCGCCCTGGAGGCCCATGAACACCGGGCCCGTCTGCTGGTCGGCAGCGGCCTTCGCCTGGATCCCGCGGACGGCCTCCGTGAGGGAGGTGTGTGTCCGCGCGGCCTGGAAGAGCTGCGGGACCGCCGAGCGCATCGAGATGCGGTACGCGTCGCCCGCGTAGACCCCGCCGAGCAGGGGCTCGACCAGGCGGTCGACGACCTCGCGGCCGAGGCGCGCCGCCACGTACTCCCCCACCGCCACGTCGTCGCCGACCTCCGTGCGGGGCAGGTCGGCGTCGCGCTCGATGCGGGCGAGGCCCTCCTCGGACAGGACGCCGGAGAGCGCGGACGCGGTGCCGGGGACGCCCATCACATGCCCCTTGGGCATGGGGCGCAGGGCACCGCGGGTCCAGATCGAGGCCGTGGCGGTGGCGGGCGGCTGGAGGCGGTCGGCGAGGCCCGCCTCGCGGGCGAGGGCGACGGCCTCGGGGCGGCGGGCCAGCATCGACTCGGCACCGAGGTCCACGCGCACGCCCGCGATCTCGCCGGGCAGCAGCTTGCCGCCGACCCGGTCGGACGCTTCCAGGACGGTCACCTGCCGGCCGGCGGCCAGCAGCCGGTGGGCCGCGGCGAGCCCGGCGATTCCGCCTCCGATGACGACGACCCGGCCCGTACCCGTACGAGTCTCCACTTCGCGCATGTCCACAGCCTCTCAGACCCCACTGACAGTCCGTCCCCGCCCCGGTGTCCTTCACGAGTCCCGACCGTGACCGCATCGGGACCGTTCCCCGCCAACGTCCCGCCCCCTCCGGGCGTCGAAGAAGCGTCAGTCGTCACGACGACCCTCGGGGGTACGCCCACATGCGCGCACGACGATCCACACGATCAGTACGACCTGTTCCGGCCCTCGCCGGCCTCCTGTTGGCCACGGCCCTGGCGCTCACCGGCTGCAGCGGCTCCGCCGACGACTCGGGCGCCGGCAGCAAGGCCGCCGGGGACGAGGCCGCCCAGGCGGCGGAGTCCCAGGCGGACGCGAGGGAGGGCGCCCCGGGCAGCGGCTTCGGCGCCGGCAAGGCCACCGCACCGCCCAAGGCCACCGCCGGCCACATCATCCGGACGGCCTCGCTGACCGTGCAGGTCAAGGACGTGCCGAAGGCCCTCGACGAGGCCCGCACCACGACCGAGAACGCGGGCGGCTACATCGGCAACGAGACCACCACACGCGACGAGGAGGGCCACGAGCACACCCGTGTCGTGCTGCGCGTGCCCGTCGACCGGTACGCCGACGTCCTCGCGGAACTGGAGGGCGCGGGCAAGCCGATCGAGCGCAGCGCCAAGGCGCAGGACGTCACCGACCAGGTCGTGGACGTGGAGAGCCGCATCAAGTCGCAGCGCGCCAGTGTCGCCCGGATCCGCGAGCTGATGGACCAGGCGACCAGGCTCAGCGACGTGGTCACGCTGGAGGGCGAGCTGAGCAGCCGCCAGGCCGACCTGGAGGCGCTGCTCGCCCGGCAGGCGTCCCTGAAGGACCGCGCGAGCCTGGCGACCATCACCCTGTCCCTGTCGGAGACGCCGGTGAAGAAGGCCGCGCAGGACGACGACCCCGGTTTCCTGGACGCGCTCGCGGGCGGCTGGGGCGCGTTCGTGACGATGCTGCGCTGGCTCGCGGTGGCGCTGGGCGCCGTACTGCCGTTCGCCGCGGTGGCGGCGCTGATGGTGCTGGTGTGGCTGAAGGCCGTGCGGCCCCGGCTGCCGCGCCGCCCGGCCACCGTGCCGGCGACGTCCGCGCTGGGTCCGCTGCCGACGGCCCGTCCGGCGCCGGGGCCCACGCGCGCGGGAGACGAGCAGGGCGGCGAGCAGAACTGAAATGCCCTGCCCCCGTAGCGTGTTCGCATGAACATGAACGCTGCGAGGGGTGTGCCGGGAAAGCGGGAACGGCTGGTGGTGATCGGCGGCGACGCCGCGGGGATGTCCGCGGCGTCGCAGGCACGACGGCTCAGGGGCGCCGGGGAGCTGGAGATCGTGGCGTTCGAACGCGGCCACTTCACCTCCTTCTCGGCCTGCGGCATCCCGTACTGGGTGGGCGGCGACGTCGCCGACCGCGACCGGCTGATCGCGCGTTCGGCGGAGGAGCATCGCGCGCGGGACATCGACCTGCGGATGCGGACCGAGGTCACGGAGATCGACGTGGCCGGCGGCCGGGTACGCGCGCGTGACGTCGATTCCGGCGCCGAGTCCTGGACGTCGTACGACAAACTCGTCATCGCGACCGGCGCCCGCCCGATCCGCCCCGGCATTCCGGGCGTCGACGCCCCCGGTGTGCATGGCGTGCAGACCCTCGACGACGGCCAGGCCCTCATCGACACGCTGGCACGCACGCGTGGGCGCCGGGCGGTCGTGGTGGGCGCCGGATACATCGGCGTGGAGATGGCCGAGGCGCTCATCAACCGCGGCTACGAGGTGACCGTCGTCAACCGCGGCAGCGAACCCATGTCCACGCTCGACCCGGACATGGGCCGCCTGGTGCACCGGGCCATGGAGGGCCTCGGCATCACCATGGTCGGCGACGCCGAGGTGACCAAGATCCTCACCGGGGAGGACGGCCGGGTGCGGGCGGTGGCCACGGAGGACGCCGAGTACCCCGCGGACGTGGTCGTCCTGGGCATCGGCGTCCGCCCCGAGACGGCCCTCGCCCGGGCGGCCGGCCTGCCCCTGGGCAGCCACGACGGCCTACTGACCGACCTGGCCATGCGGGTGCGCGGCCACGAGAACATCTGGGCGGGCGGCGACTGCGTGGAGGTCCTCGACCTGGTCTCCGGCCAGGAACGCCACATCGCCCTCGGCACCCACGCCAACAAACACGGCCAGGTCATCGGCACGAACGTCGCCGGCGGCTACGCCACGTTCCCCGGCGTGGTCGGCACGGCCGTCAGCAAGGTCTGCGATCTGGAGATCGCCCGCACGGGCCTGCGCGAGAAGGACGCGCGCAGGGCCGGCCTGCAGTACGTCACGGCCACGATCGAGTCGACGAGCCGCGCGGGGTACTACCCGAACGCCTCCCCCATGACGGTCAAGATGCTGGCCGAACGTCGCACAGGGCGGCTCCTGGGCGTCCAGATCGTCGGCAGGGAGGGCGCGGGGAAGCGGGTGGACATCGCGGCGGTGGCACTGACGGCGGGAATGACGGTGGAGCAGATGACCTCCCTGGACCTGGGGTACGCCCCGCCGTTCTCCCCGGTGTGGGACCCGGTGCTGGTGGCCGCCCGCAAAGCGGTGAAGGCGGTGGGACAGCCGGCCTAGGGGCGCGGGGCTGCATCGACCCGCACCCCTGCGGCGCTCCTAGGCGGTCCCGTTGATCCGCTCGATCGCCTGGCGGGCCTGCTCCGTCGGCGCCCGGGAAGGCAACGGCGACACGGACGCACTGGCCGGCATGGCGCCGGCCGCCTGCTCCCCCGCCGGCTTCGCATGCGCGGCGGCCCTCGCCGACCGCAACCGATGGCTGACGGCCTCGTCCAACGTCACCGGCCGCTGCATCTGCGAGGCCAGCCGCCCCGCCTCCTGCCCCAGCCGGGCGACGTCTTCCCACGGCAGCCGCAGCACCACGGCGAGCTCGGCCTCACCGTCGGGCAACGCGTGGATCGGAGGAGTAACTCGGTCGTTCATCACCTGTTCCTCACGTAGGTTGCCGAGACATACGCACGCGGCACCGACGACGTTCACCGATTCGCCGGACGTATCCCGGGCACATACCTGTCGTGGTCATCCCCGTCCATGACGTGAACCCGGTGCGCCGCACCCCCTGGGTGACATACGCGCTGATCACCGCGAACGTCTTCGTCTTCCTGTCCACGCCCGGCATCACCGGCTCCGTGGCCGGGGAGAGCAGCCTGGCCCAGCTGTGCCATCTGCACGCGTTCCTGGACCAGTACGCGGCGGTGCCGCGCGAGTTGATCCACGACCAGATGCCGAGAGTGGTCCCCACGGGTGAGGTCGCCCTCGGCCCCCAGGGTCCCGGCTGTGTGCTCGGCACGCCGGACTACGACAAGTCCCCGGTGCTGTCCGTCCTCACCGCCATGTTCCTGCACGGCAGCTGGCTGCACCTGCTGGGCAACCTGCTCTTCCTGCTGATCTTCGGCAACAACATCGAGGACCGCCTGGGCCACGTGCGGTACGTCCTCTTCTACGTCGTCTGCGGCTACGCGGCGTCGTACGGCTTCGCGCTCCTCAACGCCGACTCCGCCGAGCCGCTGATCGGCGCGTCCGGGGCGATCGCGGGCGTACTGGGCGCCTATCTCGTGCTGTATCCGAGGGCCCGGGTGTGGGTCCTGGTCCCGTTCCTGATCTTCCTGCCGCTGCGGCTGCCCGCCTGGCTGGTGCTCGGGTTCTGGTTCGTGCTGCAGGCGGTGTACTCGTCCGGCGAAGGCGTCTCCGAGGCGGGCACCGTGGCGTACGCGGCACACATCGTCGGCTTCGTGGCCGGCATGGCGCTGGCCTGGCCGCTGCGCCCGGGCACCCCACCGCCGCCGGAGCCGGGCGGCCTGCTGTTCGGCAGGCGGGCCCGGCCTCGGCACACCTGGTGAGCGCGGCCTACCGGGCGGTGCGGGTGTGGACGTACTCGACGAGCCGGGTCAGGCTGTCCGGGTCGGTGGCGGGCATGACCCCGTGGCCGAGGTTGAAGACATGCCCCTCCAGACCGGCCGCGGCGTCGAGCACCTCGCGGGTCTTGGCCTCGACCGCCTCCGGGGTGGCGAACAGGACGGTCGGGTCGAGGTTGCCCTGGAGCGCCTTGCCGGGGCCGACGCGACGGGCGGCCTCGTCCAGCGGGACCCGCCAGTCGACGCCGACGACGTCCGCACCGGCCTCGCCCATGAGCTTCAGCAGCTCACCGGTGCCGACGCCGAAGTGGATGCGCGGGACGCCGTACCCGGCGACGGCGTCGAAGACCTTCGCCGAGGCCGGCATCACCGAGCGGCGGTAGTCGGTGGGGGCCAGGGCGCCGGCCCAGGAGTCGAAGAGCTGGACCGCGGAGGCGCCGGCCTCGATCTGGACCTTCAGGAAGGCGGCCGTGATGTCGGCGAGGCGGTCGAGCAGGTCGGCCCAGAGCTCCGGGTCGCCGTACATCATCGCCTTGGCGTTCTCGTACGTGCGGGACGGACCGCCCTCGACGAGGTAGCTCGCGAGGGTGAAAGGGGCGCCGGCGAAACCGATGAGCGGGGTGGCGCCGAGCTCGCGGGTGAGCAGGCCGATGGCCTCGGTTACGTAGGAGACGTCCTCGGGGGTCAGGTCACGCAGCCGGTCCAGGTCGGCGCGGGTGCGGATGGGCTGCTCGACGACCGGGCCGACGCCGGGCTTGATGTCGAGGTCGATGCCGATGGCCTTGAGCGGGACGACGATGTCGCTGAAGTAGATCGCCGCGTCCACGCCGTGCCGGCGCACCGGCTGGAGGGTGATCTCGGTGACCAGCTCGGGCCGCATGCAGGACTCGAGCATCGGGATGCCCTCGCGGACCTTGCGGTACTCCGGCAGGGAGCGCCCGGCCTGCCGCATGAACCACACGGGCGTGTGCGGCACGGGTTCGCGCCTGCACGCCTTGAGGAAGGCGGAGTCTTTGACTGCGTCGGGCGTGGCGGTCGGCGGCGTCGGCTGCGTGTCGTTGGCACTCACGGGGGCAAGTCTCGCACGACGCGGGTCGGCACAAGTCAGCCTGTTCGGCGGTACCCCTTGCCGGGACAGCCGGGGGGAGGTGGGAGGGCGCGACCCCTTCAGGGCCGCGGCGGGGGTATGGGGGCGGCAGCCCCCGGTGGCGGCCACGCCGACGCCGGGCACGGGGTGTCTAGCTCAGCACGGAGCCCCGGTTCCCCTTAACCTTCCGGCATGGCTGCGGCTCAGGAACGACTGTCGGACGGCACTGGCGGAATGGATGACGCGAAGGAGACCGGGGAGGCGGACGGGCATTCGAGCAGTACGGCTCCGCTGGCTTTCCGAGCCGCGGTCGAGGCGCTGCGCAGCAGTCGGTTGCGGCCGCAGATCGAGGTCGCGCAGACGAAGGCACCCCAGCGCCTGGCCCCGTACGCGTACGCGCTGGAGGCCACCGTCGTCGACGGCGACCAGGACCTGGCCGACGGCCGCCTGGTGCTGCTGCACGACCCGGCGGGCCACGACGCCTGGCGGGGCACCTTCCGGCTGGTGACCCTCGTGCGGGCGGAGCTGGAGCCGGAGATGGCCGCCGACCCGCTGCTGCCCGACGTGTGCTGGTCCTGGCTGACGGGCGCGCTGCAGGCGCGCGGGCTGTCGTACGGCGAACCGAGCGGCACCGTCACGCGTGCCAGCTCCCACTACTTCGGCGGTCTCGCCGAGCGCCCGGCGGCCTCGCAGATCGAGATCCGCGCCTCCTGGACGCCCCTCGAGGGCCTGGGCGGCATCCCGGACACCGCGGGCCACCTGGCGTCCTGGTGCGACCTGCTCGCCCAGGTCGCGGGCCTGCCGCCGGCGGGTCCGGGCGACGCGTCCGTGGTGACGCTGCCGCAGCGTCGCGGCCCGCAGTCCCGCTGACCGCCACGGTCCCCTTGCCCACCGCACCCGTGATCGCCACCCACTTGACCATCACTTTGTCGATACGGCCACTTTCGGTCAGGAACAGTCCCTGATCGAACCGATTCAATCGCCGAACGATCGACCATGCGTCCGAATTGCCCCGATTGTTACTCACTAAATCGTGATCTTTCCCTAAAGGGCCACGGGTTTGGTGCCGAAGACGACTGTGACCTTGAAAGCCGTCCCCGCACCCAGGAGGCCTGGTGTCCGTTCTCCTCGAGCAGCCCGCAAGCCTGGTCGCCTACCGCCCGAACAAGCCGACCGCCATGGTGGTCGTGGCCGATCCCCGCGTCCGCTCCACCGTCACCCGCCATCTCTGGGCGCTCGGTGTGCGCGATGTCATCGAGGCCTCGTCCATCGCGGAGGCTCGTCCCCGCATCGGCAACCCCCGCGACATCTGCGTCGCCGACGTCCACCTGCCCGACGGCTCCGGCCTCACCCTCCTGTCGGAGACCCGCGCCGCGGGCTGGCCCAACGGCCTCGCCCTCTCCGCCGCCGACGACATCGGCGCGGTACGCAACGCCCTCGCCGGCGGCGTGAAGGGTTACGTCGTCACCGGCACCCGCACCAACGTCGGGCTCCCCACCCGGCCCGGTGCGGCCCCCATCGGCGCTGCCGCCGCCCGTATGCACCGTCGCCACCCGGGTGCTCCGAGCCACCCGGGCGGCTACCGCGAGCTCTCCGGTCGTGAGGTCGAGGTGCTGCGGCTGGTGGCGGAGGGCCAGTCGAACAAGGCGATCGGCGTCTCGATGGGCCTGTCCGCGCTTACCGTCAAGAGCCACCTCGCCCGCATCGCCCGCAAGCTCGGCACCGGTGACCGCGCCGGCATGGTCGCCGTGGCCCTGCGGACGGGCATCATCCACTGACCGTCCACCGCCGTCGGACGACCTCCGGCGCATGCCATTGAAACCCTTGATCATTCACTGACGTGACCGGGATCGGCCGCTGATTCCCGCCGCGTCCCCCACCTGTCGTGAACCGGATCCCGCACTCGGCTGACTGGTTGACGACCCTCAGGCGCCCGCCGACGGAACGTTCCGTCGGCGGGCGCTGTCCATCCACGGACCCCCTCGGAGACGGAGGCAAGTGAAGATCACTCGCGGGCGGGAGCGGGAGGATGCGAAGAGCCGCCGGGCGGGCAGTCCGGGCTGATGGACAGGTGCGCTGTTGGGGGGGCTGCTCGGTGGAGGCCAAGCTGTCCAAGGACGAGGTGGCGAACACGGTGGCCGAGAAGCTCGCCGCGCAGACGGGGCAGCCGAAGCCGGACGTCACCTGCCCCGAGGACCTCGTCGGCAAGGTCGGCACCTCGCTGCGCTGCAAGCGCAGCGCGAGCGACGGCACCAGCCTCGGCGTGACCGTCAGGGTCACCTCCGTCGACGGCAACGCCATCAAGTACGACATCAAGGCCGACGAGACGGTCTCCTGAGCCGGACCATGCGGCTGCGCACCATGGAGCTTCCCGGCAGGGATCGTCCCCGCCGGGTGTGCGGAGCCTGGTGAGAGCGCTGGGCAGGGCACATCGAGGGCACGCGTGGCCGAGAAGCAACGGTAGGACGCGAGAAACGACGAGACGTGTTTTCGCAGGTCAGCGACAGCATGTCCAGAAGGTGCAGGTCAGACGTTCGCTCGGACAGATACCCTTGACATGTGACCGACGCCCAAGAGACCGCAGCAGACAGTTCACTGCGAACCACCGGAGGCGCCCCTCCGGACGACGGCGGATCTTCTGTTACGGAGGCGCCGATCCCTTTGCTGGAGCCCCGCGAGGGCATTCCGCCCGTGATCGCCGACGAGGCGGCGCTCGCTGAAGTGATCGCCGCCTTCACCGCGGGCTCGGGCCCCGTCGCCGTCGACGCCGAACGCGCGTCCGGGTACCGCTACGGCCAGCGCGCCTATCTGGTGCAGCTGCGCCGCGAGGGTGCCGGCTCCGCGCTGATCGACCCCGTGGCCTGTCCGGATCTGTCCGCTCTCGGCGAGGCGCTCTCCGGCGTGGAGTGGGTGCTGCACGCAGCCACCCAGGATCTGCCCTGTCTGCGTGAGATAGGCATGATGCCGACCCGGCTGTTCGACACCGAGCTGGCCGGGCGGCTCGCCGGGTTCCCCAGAGTCGGTCTCGGCGCGATGGTCGAGAGCGTGCTCGGGTACGTGCTGGAGAAGGGCCACTCGGCCGTCGACTGGTCGACCCGGCCGCTGCCCGAGCCCTGGCTGCGGTATGCGGCGCTGGACGTCGAGCTCCTGGTAGACCTGCGCGACGCGCTGGAGAAGGAACTGGACCGGCAGGGGAAGCTGGAGTGGGCGCGGGAGGAGTTCGCCGCGATCGCGGCCGCGCCGCCGGCCGAGCCGCGCAAGGACCCGTGGCGGCGGACGTCCGGGATGCACAAGGTGCGGCGGCGTCGGCAGCTGGCCGTGGTGCGGGAGCTGTGGCAGACACGGGATCGCATTGCCCAGAAGCGGGATGTGTCGCCGGGCAAGGTGCTGAGTGACGCGGCCATCGTGGAGGCCGCGCTCGCCATGCCGGGGAATGTGCATGCCCTCTCTGCCCTGAATGGGTTCGGGCAGCGGATGGGGCGGCGGCAGCTGGAGCAGTGGCAGTCCGCCGTGGATCGGGCGAAGGCCTTGGCCGAGTCGCAGTTGCCGTCGCCCGGGCAGCCGGTGACCGGGCCTCCGCCGCCGCGGGCGTGGGCCGACAAGGATCCGGCCGCCGCGGCGCGCCTGTCCGCGGCTCGGGCCGCCGTGTCCGCGCTCGCCGAGCAGCTCGATATGCCGCAGGAGAACCTGATCACGCCGGACACCGTGCGGCGGCTCTGCTGGGAGCCCCCGAAGGTCGTCGACGCCGAGTCGGTCGCGGAGGCGCTGGCCGGTCACGGTGCTCGGGCCTGGCAGGTCGAGCAGGTCACGCCGGTCCTGGTTGCTGCTCTGTCCGCCTAGCCGCCGTAGCGGGCTCTGACGTACGGCGGCTGCGGGTTCGTCGTGGCTGGTCGCGCAGACCCCGCGCGCCTATGGGACGCCCATCACCTGGTCGCTCCTCGCATGAAGCCGTTGTAGATGAACCTCTGCAGGCTCAGGAAGACGACCAGGGTCGGCAGGACGACCAGGATGGCTCCGGCCGAGATCGTTTCCCAGTGGGCCGCATAGGGGCCGCGGAAGCGGAAGAGGGACGTCGAGATCACGCCAAGATCTTCGGAGGGCATGTAGAGGAAGGGGATGTAGAAGTCGTTGTAGACGGTGATCCCCTTGACGATGACCACCGTCGCCATGGCCGGCTTCAGCAGCGGGAAGATGATCTTTCGGTAGATCGTGAAGGTGTTGGCGCCCTCCAGGCGGGCCGACTCGTCGAGGGAGATGGGGATGGACCGGACGAACTGCAGAAAGATGTAGATCGAGACGATGTCCGTGCCCATGTAGAGCGCGATCGGCGCCCAGAGGGTGTCGAACATGCCGAAGCTGTTGACGATCTGGAAGGTCGCCACCTGGGTGGTCACGCCGGGGACCAGCGCGGCGATCAGGAAGAGCGCCACCACCAGCTTCTTGAAGCGGAAGGTGAAGCGGTCGATGGCGTACGCGGTCATCGAGCCGATGAGGACCGTGCCGCCGATGGCGAACACCAGGATGAAGGCCGTGTTGCCGAACGCCGAGAGCATACGGCCGTCCTGGAACGCGTCCGCGTAGTTGTGGAAGTTGAACAGGCTCTCAGGCAGCGACAGCGCCCCGTCGGCGTCCGCCATCTCCTTCTCGGTCTTGAGGGAGGTCAGCAGGACGACGACGAGCGGCAGCAGGACCACCCCCGTCGCGGCGATCAGCGACAGGTACACGAGGGTGCGGGCGACTGTACGGCGCGTCATACGAGATCAACCTTGTCGTCGGGGACCAGGCGCCGCTGGATCCAGGTCACCAGGAGGATGATCAGGAGGAGGACCACGGCGGCCGCGGAGGCCAGGCCCGTCTTGCCGAACCGGAAGGCCAGGTTCACCGTCTGGATCACGAAGGTCTCCGTGCCGGTCGCCCCGCCGGTCATGATGTACGGGATCTCGAAGACCGAGAGCGAGCCGGAGATGGAGAGGATCACCGTCAGGGTGAGGACCGGCTTGATGCCGGGCGCGATGATGTGGCGGAACTGGTGCCAGCGGTTCGCGCCGTCCAGTTCCGCCGCCTCGTACAGCTCCCCCGGGATCGACTGGATCGCGCCCAGCAACAGGACGAAGTTCAGGCCCAGGTAGCGCCAGACCGACACGCCCGCGAGTGCGGTGTTGGCGGAGAACGGCGTGCCGAGCCAGGCGTGGTCCGTCCGGACGCCGAACAGGCTCAGCACCGAGTCGAGGGTGCCGCCGTCCTGGAAGAAGTAGAGGAAGACGAAACCGATCGCGACCCCGTTGATCAGATACGGGAAGAAGAGCACGCCCTTGAAGAAGTTCCGGAAGCGGACGTTGAAGCTCAGGATCGTCGCGAAGTAGAGAGCGGCGATGATCTGGACGGCGGAGGCGGCGAGGTAGTAGCCGCTCACGAAGAAGACCCGGAAGAGGTCCTCGCGGGTGAAGATCTCCGTGTAGTTCCCGGCGCCGGTGTAGTGCAGTTCCGGGCTCACGCCGTCCCAGTCGGTGAAGCTGTACGCGAGCATGTTCGCGACCGGCGCGTAGGTGAAGGTGACCAGCAGCGCGAGCGGGGCGATCAGGAAGAGCCAGGGGGTGACGCCACGTCGGACGCGTGCCCGGCGCGGGGGCGGGGCGGGGGCGGGCGGTGCCGCCCCCGCGGCGGTCTCGACGACCGTCTTCCGGGTGGTGTCCGTCATCAGGACCCCAGGTTCTTCCGGGCGTCCGTCCAGCGCTTGCTGAGGTCGGCGAAGAAGTCGTCGAGGCTGCCGTCCCGGGCCCCGCGGGCGAGGTCGACCAGGTTCTGCCGGTACTCGGGGGCGTTGATGCCGACCTCCGAGTCGCTGTCGATCTGCTTGACCTGGGCGCCCTTGGCGTCGTTCACCTCGATGAACTTCACGCCCGCCGCCTCGTACGGCTTCATCACCTCGGGCAGCGGGGCGCCCTTCAGCGGGGAGATGGCCAGGTTGTCCTCGACGTAGCCGGACTTGTCGGTGAACCAGTCGATCCAGGCGCGGGCCGCCTCCTTGTGCGGGGAGTGGATGTTGATGCCCTGGTTGTAGTCGGGACCGATGACCGAGCAGAACTTGCCGTCGACCTGGGCCGGGAAGGGCATGAAGCCGATGTCGTCGGGGTTGACGCCGGCCTTCTTGGCGGCGTCCTTGAACTGGACGATCGCCCAGGTGCCGAGCCACTGGGTGGCGATCTCGCCCTTCGCGGTCCTGGCCTTGGACTCCTCCCAGTTGCTGGTCGTGGGGTCCTTCTCGACCAGGCCCTGCTTCACCATGTCGTGGAGCAGCGTGTCGCCGACCCGCAGATCGGCGCCCTTCGCCCACGGGTCTCCCTCGGCGAGCTTGTCGGTC
The DNA here is from genome assembly GCF_001513975.1 of Streptomyces curacoi. GTDB lineage: Bacteria > Actinomycetota > Actinomycetes > Streptomycetales > Streptomycetaceae > Streptomyces > Streptomyces curacoi. The sequence continues at coordinate 317,687 of NZ_KQ947987.1, read as the reverse complement.
GCCTTCGGGTCGCAGTGGACCGAGCCGTTGACTGACGTCCAGCCGCTGAGCGTCCAGCCGGCCGCGAAGTTGGTGTAGTAGGGGATCGCGTCGGTCTTGGCCTTGATGGCCTTGAGGTCGTCGAGGAACTCGGCCGGAGTGGTGGGCCACTCGGTGACCCCGGCCTCCCTCCAGATCCGCTTGTTGTAGACGAAACCGGGGCTCACACCGACCGGACTCTGCCCGTAGACCTTGCCGTCGACGGTGGTGAAGTCGGTGAAGCGGTACTTCTTGCCGCGCTCCTCCTGGGTGCCCAGGGAGGCGAAGAACTTCGGGTAGTCCGCCTTCTTGATGACGGCGGGGATCAGCAGGACGTCGCCGTAGTTCTTCGTGTTCATACGGATCTTGACCTCGGCCTCGTAGTCCGTGAGCCCGTCGAACTCGACCTTGACCTTCGGATAGACCTTGTTGAACTCGGCGGCGTACCGCTTCAGCGTGCCGTCCTGGATCAGGTCGGTCCGCACGGTGAGGACCTGGATGGTTCCGGTGACCTTCGACGGGTCGTCGGGCGCTTCGGCCTCCGCGCCTTGCGACGAGCCTCCGGTGCCGGTGCAGGCGGGGACCAGCAGTGCCGTTCCGACGACCATGGCGAGGATGTGACGGCGGTTCATGTGCATCAGCTCCGTTCTCGGGACGGACGAGCACGAGCGGGTTGGCTGGTTCGGAACTCTGACAGCGTTGTCTTAACCGGTAAAGTCCCTATCTCGCCAACGATGCCAAAATGTGTCCCCAGCACTGGACTTGATCGGTTTAGGGAGTGCGCGCATGCTTCAGGCCACACCGCTCACCGAGGGATGGACCGTGCGGCACGAGGGAGCCGCGCTCCCCGCCGTCGTGCCGGGCTGTGTCCACACCGACCTGCTGACGGCCGGGATGATCCCGGACCCCTTCCTCGGGCGGAACGAGGCCGAGGTCGCGTGGGTGGGGCGGCGGGAGTGGACGTACGAGACCGACCTGGAGTGCGTCGACGGGCATGAGCAGAGCGACCTCGTCTTCGAGGGGCTCGACACCGTCGCCGAGGTCACGCTCGACGGTCAACTCCTCGGCCGGACACGGAACATGCACCGCTCCTACCGTTTCGATGTGACGGGGCTCCAGGGGCGGCTCGCCGTGCGGTTCGTCTCCGCCTACGCCGAGGCCGAGGCCGTGCGCGGCAAGGTGGGCGAGCGGCCGGCCGCCTATGCCGAGCCCTACCAGTACATCCGCAAGATGGCCTGCTCCTTCGGCTGGGACTGGGGGCCGACCCTGGTGACGGCCGGGATCTGGCGGCCGGTGCGCCTGGAGCACTGGTCGACGGCCCGCATCGCCCGCGTACGGCCCCTGGTGACCGTCGCACAGGGCGCGGGGCAGGTCGAGTTGGCGGTCGAAGTCGAGCGGACCCGGGTCGAGGCACCGCTCACCGTCGAGGCCACGGTCGGCGGGGTGCGGGCGCGGGCCGTGGTCGACGGGACGGGTGGGGTCGTACGGCTGACCGTGCCGGACGCGGCGCTGTGGTGGCCTCGCGGGTATGGCGAACAGCCGCTGCACGACGTCGAGTTGACGCTTCGGCACGGGGACGACGTGCTGGACGTGTGGCGACGGCGGATCGGCTTCCGGACCGTCGAACTGGACCGCCGGCCCGACGCGCACGGCACCGGCTTCACCCTGGTCGTCAACGGCGCGCGGCTCTTCGCACGCGGCGTCAACTGGATCCCGGACGACGTGTTCCCGTCCCGGGTGACCCGCGAGCGCTACCGGGAGCGGCTCGCGCAGGCGGCCGACGCGGGCGTGGATCTCGTACGGGTCTGGGGCGGCGGGATCTACGAGAGCGAGGACTTCTACGACGCCTGCGACGAGCTGGGGCTGCTGGTCTGGCAGGACTTCCCGTTCGCGTGCGCCGCCTACCCGGAGGAGCAGCCGCTGCGCGGGGAGGTGGAGGCCGAGGCCCGCGAGAACGTCGTACGGCTGATGCCGCATCCCTCGCTGGTGCTGTGGAACGGCAACAACGAGAACCTGTGGGGCTTTCGGGACTGGGACTGGGAGCGGCGGCTGGCCGGGGACTCCTGGGGCGAGGGGTACTACCTGGGCGTGCTGCCGCGGGTGGCGGCCGAGCTGGATCCGACGCGGCCGTACACGGTGGGCAGCCCCTGGTCCGGGTCGTGGGAGCGGCATCCGAACGATCCGGCACACGGCACGCACCACTCGTGGGAGGTGTGGAACCGGGAGGACTACGCCGACTACCGGCTGAGCGTGCCCCGCTTCGTGGCCGAGTTCGGCTGGCAGGCGCCGCCCGCGTACGCGACACTACGGCGCGCGCTGCCGGGCGAGGAACTCGCCCCGGACTCCCCCGGCATGCTGCACCACCAGAAGGCCGACGACGGCAACGGCAAGCTGCGGCGGGGGCTGGAGCGGCATTTCGTCTTCCCCGAGGGGGACTTCGACCGCTGGCACTACCTCACGCAGGTCAATCAGGCGCGGGCCGTCGCGGCCGGGATCGAGCACTGGCGGTCGCACTGGCCGGTGTGCGCGGGCACCGTCGTATGGCAGCTCAACGACTGCTGGCCGGTGACGTCCTGGGCGGCGATCGACGGGGACGGGCGGGCGAAGCCGCTGTACCACGAGCTGCGGCGGCTGTACGCGGACCGGCTGCTGACGCTTCAAGCGCGGGAGGGGTCACTGGAGTTGGCGGTGGTCAATCAGGGGGCGGCGAAGTGGGCGGGGGCGGTGCGGCTGCGGCGGATGTCCGTCGAGGGAGTGGTGGCCCGGGAGGTGAGTGTGGGGTTCGGTGCCGAGGGGCGGTCGGTGGCTCGCGTCGGCGTACCGAGGGAGCTGGAGCCCGTCGGGCCGAAGGAGTTCCTGGTGGCGGACGCGGACGGGCTGCGAGCCCTGCACTTCCCGGCCCCGGACCGGGAAATCCCGTACCCGCGACCGCAGTTCGACGTCTCCCTCACGCCCGGCGGGATCACGGTGACGGCCCGCACCCTCGTACGGGACCTGCTGCTCCAGGCCGACCGGCTGCACCCGGACGCGCGGGCCGACCGCGGGCTCGTGACGCTGCTGCCCGGCGAAGAGGTGACCATCGGTGTGCGCGGCTGGGAGACTCCTGACGCCGAGGCCGCACGATCAGCCCTGTACTGCATGGAGCCCAGCCGATGACGGCAACGCCGACCCCTCGCGTCACCATCAAGGACGTCGCCGCGCGCGCCGGTGTGTCCAAGGGTGCCGTGTCCCTCGCCTTCAACCACAAGCCGGGCCTGTCGGAGGCGACCCGGGACCGGATCTTCCGGGCCGCGCGGGAGCTGGGCTGGGCGCCGAACCTCACGGCGCGGACGCTGGCCGGTTCGCGGGTGGACGTGGTGGGGCTGGCGATCTGCCGGCCGGCCCGGCTGCTGGGGCTGGAGCCCTTCTACATGGAGTTCATCTCGGGCGTGGAGAGCGTGCTGACCGAGCACTCCTGCTCGCTGCTGCTGCGGCTCGTGCGGACCGTGGAGGAGGAGGTGGGGCTCCAGGAGGCCTGGTGGCGGGGGCGGCAGATCGGTGGGTCGATCCTGGTCGACTTCCGCGCGGACGACCCGAGAGTGGCGATGGCCGAGCGGCTCGGGATGCCGGTGGTCGCGGTCGGGCACCCGTCGCTGACCGGCGGACTGACGTCGGTGTGGACCGACGACGCCACCGCCGTGACGGAGGCCGTGCGGTATCTGGCCGCGCTGGGGCACCGGCGGGTCGCCCGGGTGGGCGGGGCGGCGGGCTTCGGCCACACGGCCATTCGTACGGCCGCCTTCGACGAAGCGGCGCGGGGGCTGGAGCTGGCGGGGGCGTTGCAGGTCGCGACCGACTTCTCGGGGGAGGCGGGGGCCAGGGCGACGCGTTCCCTGCTCACGGCCGCGCCGCCCGACCGCCCGACGGCGATCGTGTACGACAACGACATCATGGCGGTGGCGGGGCTGTCGGTGGCGGCCGAGATGGGGCTGCGGGTGCCGGAGGACGTGTCGCTGCTGGCGTGGGACGACTCGCAGTTGTGCCGGCTGACTCATCCGACCTTGTCCGCGATGAGTCATGACGTGCATGGGTTCGGGGCGGAGGTGGCTCGGACGTTGTTCGGGGTGATCATGGGGGATGGGGCCGGGTCGCATCCCGTGCCTACTCCGGTGCTGACTCCTCGGGGGTCCACAGCGCCGCCTAGGTGAGGTTTCGTCCGGGTCTGCGGTCTCGTTGTGGCTGGTCGCGCAGTTCCCCGCGCCCCTGAAGGGGCGCACCGGCACCGTCGGCCTCGATGTGACCTTCGCCGCTCCCGCCCCCAGGGGTGTGCAGCTACGTTACTCGTAAGTAGCATGGATCCTGAGCGCGCGCTCAGCGCTTGCGCAGCGCAGCAGTGCAGATCCCGCACCTCTGGAGGAGAGCCATCGTGCCTCGTACCGTCAGGGACGTCGTCTTCGTCGACGGCGTCCGCACCCCGTTCGGCAAGGCGGGCCCGAAGGGCATCTACCACGAGACCCGCGCCGACGACCTTGTCGTGAAGGCGATCCGGGAGCTGCTGCGCCGCAACCCCGGTCTCGACCCGAAGAAGATCGACGAGGTCGCCATCGCCGCGACCACGCAGATCGGTGACCAGGGCCTCACCCTCGGCCGTACGGCCGGCATCCTCGCCGGTCTGCCCCAGTCGGTGCCCGGCTACTCCATCGACCGCATGTGCGCCGGCGCCCTGACCGCCGTCACCAGCGTCGCGGGCTCCATCGCCTTCGGCGCCTACGACGCCGTCATCGCCGGTGGTGTCGAGCACATGGGCCGCCACCCCATGGGTGAGGGCGTGGACCCGAACCCGCGCTTCGTCAGCGAGAAGCTGGTCGACGAGTCGGCGCTGTTCATGGGCATGACGGCGGAGAACCTGCACGACCGCTACCCGCAGATCACCAAGCTGCGCGCCGACGAGTACGCCGTGCGCTCGCAGGAGAAGGCCGCCAAGGCGTACGCCAACGGCAAGATCCAGCAGGACCTGGTCCCGATCTCCGTGCGCCGGACCAACCCCGAGGCCGGCGAGACGGGCTGGGGCCTGGTGACGGCCGACGAGCCGATGCGCCCGGGCACGACCCTGGAGAACCTCCAGGGCCTGAAGACCCCGTTCCGTGTGCACGGCCGGGTCACCGCCGGTAACGCGGCCGGTCTGAACGACGGCGCCACCGCCTCGATCATCGCGTCCGAGGACTTCGCCCGCGAGAACAACCTCCCGGTGAAGATGCGCCTGGTCTCCTACGCCTTCGCGGGCGTCGAGCCGGAGGTCATGGGCTACGGCCCGATCCCGGCCACGGAGAAGGCCCTCGCCAAGGCGGGTCTGTCGATCGAGGACATCAACCTCTTCGAGATCAACGAGGCCTTCGCCGTCCAGGTCCTGGCCTTCCTCGACCACTACGGCATCGCGGACGACGACGAGCGCGTCAACCAGTACGGCGGCGCCATCGCCTTCGGTCACCCGCTCGCCTCCTCCGGCGTCCGTCTGATGACGCAGCTGGCCCGCCAGTTCGAGGAGCAGCCTCAGGTCCGCTACGGCCTGACCACCATGTGCGTCGGCTTCGGCATGGGCGCGACGGTCATCTGGGAGAACCCGCACTTCGACGGAGGCAACAAGTGAGCACCACCGCTGAGCTCCTGAAGGGCGCGGCCGAGCTGTTCCCGGACGAGGTCGTCACGAGCGCGCACGTACGCCACCTCGACCTGCCGTTCGGCGCCGGGCGCTTCGCCCTGATCACGCTGGACAACGGCTTCGACCACACCAAGCCGACCACCTTCGGCCCGCAGTCGCTGGCGAACCTGGGCGCCGCCCTCGACCAGGTCGAGAAGGAGGCCGCGGACGGCGACATCGTCGGCGTCGGCATCACCGGCAAGCCGTTCATCTTCGCGGTCGGCGCCGACCTCAAGGGCGTCGAGCTGCTGAAGAAGCACAAGGACGCGCTGGCCATCGGCAAGGGCGGTCACGAGGTCTTCAAGCGCCTCGCGGCCCTCGCGGTGCCGACCTTCGCGTACTACAACGGCGCCGCGATGGGCGGTGGCGTCGAGGTCGGTCTGCACTGCACGTACCGGACCGTCTCGAAGGCGCTCCCGGCGTTCTCGCTCCCCGAGGTCTTCCTCGGCCTGGTCCCCGGCTGGGGCGGCTGCACGATCCTGCCGAACCTGATCGGCGCCGACAAGGCCGTCCAGGTCATCATCGAGAACAGCCTCAACCAGAACAAGCAGCTCAAGGGCCAGCAGGTCTACGACCTCGGCATCGCCGACGCCATCTTCGAGGGCGCCGACTTCCTGGAGCAGTCGCTGATCTGGACGGCTCAGGTGCTGAAGGGCGACGTCGAGGTCGAGCGCCCGGTGATCGACCGCGGTGAGGCCTGGGACCAGGCCGTCGCCAAGGGCCGCTTCATCGCGGACGGCAAGGTGCACGGGGCCGCCCCGGCCGCCTACCGCGCCCTCGACATCATCGCCGCCGCCAAGAACGGCGACCTCCAGCAGGGCTACGACGCCGAGGACAAGGCCCTCGCCGACCTGATCATGGGTGGCGAACTGCGTGCCGGCATCTACGCCTTCAACCTGGTGCAGAAGCGCGGCAAGCGCCCGGCCGGTGCGCCGGACAAGAACCTGGCGCGTCCGGTCACGAAGGTCGGCGTCGTCGGCGCGGGCCTGATGGCCAGCCAGCTCGCCCTTCTCTTCCTGCGCCGCCTGGAGGTGCCGGTCGTGCTGACCGACATCGACCAGGAGCGCGTCGACAAGGGCGTGGGCTACGTCCACGCCGAGATCGACAAGCTGCTCGGCAAGGGCCGTATCAACCAGGACAAGGCCAACCGCCTCAAGGCCCTGGTCACCGGTGTCCTGGACAAGGCCGAGGGCTTCGCGGACGCGGACTTCATCATCGAGGCCGTGTTCGAGGAGATCGGCGTCAAGCAGCAGGTGTTCGCCGAGGTCGAGGCGGTCGCCCCGGCGCACGCGATCCTCGCCACCAACACCTCGTCCCTGTCGGTCTCCGAGATGGCGTCGAAGCTGAAGCACCCCGAGCGGGTCGTCGGCTTCCACTTCTTCAACCCGGTCGCGGTGCTGCCGCTGCTGGAGATCGTCCGCGGCGAGAAGACGGACGACGCCTCGCTGGCCACGGCGTTCGCCGTCGCCAAGAAGCTGAAGAAGACCGCGGTTCTGGTGAAGGACGCCCCGGCGTTCGTCGTGAACCGCATCCTCACCCGCTTCATGGGCGAGATCCAGAACGTCATCGACGAGGGCACGCCGGTCGAGGTCGCCGAGAAGGCGGTCGAGCCGCTGGGCCTGCCGATGTCGCCGCTGGTCCTCCTTGAGCTGGTCGGTCCCGCGATCGGTCTGCACGTCTCGGAGACCCTCAACCGGGCCTTCCCGGACCGCTTCAAGGTCTCCCCGAACCTCGCGGCCGTCGTCAAGGCGGGCAAGCGCGGCTTCTACGTCTACGACTCCGGCAAGCCGGAGCTGGACCCGGAGGTCGCCGCGCTGCTGAAGCAGGGCGATGTCGTCCTGACCGAGGAGCAGGTCCGTGCCCGTGTGCTGGACGCGGTCGCCCAGGAGATCGGGCTCATGCTCGACGAGGGCGTCGTCGCCGAGGCCCAGGACATCGACCTCTGCCTGATCACGGGCGCCGGCTGGCCCTTCCACCTGGGCGGCATCACGCCGTACCTGGACCGCGAGGGTGTCTCCGAGCGCGTGAACGGCAAGAAGTTCCTGGCGCCGGGCGTGGCGAGCGTCCCCGCGTAAGCGCTCCGCTGTGAACGCCGGTGCCCCGCATGCCGACTTGGTGTGCGGGGCACCGGCGTTTGTGCGCACGTGCCTGGGGACTCCGCCCCCAGACCCCCGTATCGGCCTGAACGGCCTCGTCCTCAAACGCCGGACGGGCTGAAGTTGCCGGGACCGGCGTTCAGAAATCGTCGGAACCGCCTTCAAGGCGACAGCCCGCCGAACGCCCCCAAGGGGCTTGAGCAACCACGTACCACCCGCAGCCGCCGTACAAGAGCAGCCCCCACCCCTCAGGCGCCTTAGACCTCCCGCCAAGCCTCCAGCGCCAGCCCCGGCTCGTCCTTGCGCCGGGTGATCAGAAGCTGCCCCGTGGCCGGGGACGACGTGGCCGCCACGACCCGCTCGTCCGCGTCCACCGCCAGCGCCACCACCGCGTCCACCGGCAGCTGCGGCCCCGACTCGGTCCACCACGCGCCCGCCGACTCCTGCTCCGTCGGATAGGCGGCGAAGGCGACCCGGCCGCCGGCGGAGCGCTGGGCGAGCAACGTGCAGTCATGGCCGTCGAGTCGGCAGCGGATCGCGGACACCGGGCCGGGACCTGCGGACGGCAGCAAGGTCACCGGCTTGGTGCCGGGGCGCCAGGCGCACAGGTCGCCGGTGTCGTCCGTGTAGAAGAGGGTGGTGTGGTCCGCGGACGTGGCCAGGGCGTACAGGGTGCCCGGGCGGGCCGGGGTCTCCAGCGCCTCCTCCAGGACCGGGACACTGCCCGGCTTCTCCTGCCGCCAGTGCAGGACCGCACCGGGAACGGCCGCGTACAGCTCGACGAGCCCGGACTCCCCCGTCACAGCGGCCTGCCGGTCCTCGACCTCCCGTCCCTTGAGATCGCGCCAGGGCCCCCAGCCGCCCACCTCCTTCTGCCCGCGCATGCTCACCCCGCCGGCGCCGTTGCGGACGAAGACATGGGCCCGCCCCTGGGCGTCGACCGTGACGGCGGGCGTGCCGGTGCGGTCGCCGCTCTTGTCGGGGTGGCCGATGGAGATCCAGTCCAGGGCGGCCAGGCGGGGCCGGAAGTGCGTGGAGTGGACCAGTCCCGCCTCACCCGGCTTGGTGGGGCGCCAGGCGGCCAGATGGGCGTAGGCGTCGGTGCCCTGGCCGACCGCGGGGCCGGGGCGCAGCTTCTGGTCGCCGCCGACCCGGCGCGGGGGGTCCCAGGGACCGCCGGGTCCGAGCTCCGCCCGGCACAGGACGGCGTCATCGGTCGGGAGATAGACGCTGAGGCGGCCGTCGCGGCCGCGGATGAGCCAGTCGCCGTTCACCGGATCACTCTATTCGGGGCGGGTCGCCGGGCCCGCTCCGCCCCCGGGCAAGCTTGGATCACAGCAACGTCCGTGCGAGAGAAGGAAGTCGACGTCATGACCGACAAGCTCACCGTGAGCGTCCTGGGCACCGGCATCATGGGCGCCGCGATGGCCCGCAACATCGCAAAGGCCGGGCACAGCGTCCGCGCCTGGAACCGCACCCGCGCCAAGGCCGAGCCCCTGGCCGCCGACGGCGCCTTCGTCGCCGGCTCCCCCGCCGAGGCGGTGCAGGGCGCCGACGTCGTCCTGACCATGCTGTACGACGGTCCGGCGGCGCTGGACGTCATGCGTGCGGCGGCGCCCGCGCTGCGCTCGGGTGTCGCCTGGGTGCAGTCGACGACCGCCGGCGTCGAGGGGATCGCCGACCTGGCCGCCTTCGCCCGCGAGTACGGCCTCGTCTTCTACGACGCCCCGATGCTGGGCACCCGTCAGCCCGCCGAGGCCGGCCGGCTCACCGTGCTGGCGGCGGGGCCGGTCGAGGGGCGGCCGGCGGTGACGCCGGTGTTCGACGCCGTCGGCGCCCGTACGGTGTGGACCGGCGAGGACGGCGGGGCGGGCACGGCGACCCGCCTGAAGCTGGTCGCCAACAGCTGGGTGCTCGCGGTGACGAACGCGGCCGGTGAGGTGCTGGCGCTGTCCAAGGCCCTCGACGTGGATCCGCAGCGATTCTTCGAGGTGATCGACGGCGGCCCGCTCGACATGGGGTATCTGCGGGCCAAGACGGGGCTGGTGCTGGAGGACCGGCTGTCCCCGGCCCAGTTCGCGGTGGCCACGGCGGCGAAGGACGCACGGCTCATCGTGGAGGCGGGCGAACGGTACGGCGTACGCCTGGATGTCGCCGCGGCGAGCGCGGAGCGCTTCGAACGGGCGGCTGCCCAGGGGCACGGGAACGAGGACATGGCGGCGGCGTACTTCGCGAGCTTCGACGAACTGGGCACGGCCGAGGAGTGAGCCGCACGGGCCTGGCCCATGGCCGCCGCACGGCCCTGCCCCAGGCCCACGAACGCCGTGCGCGCCCCGATTCCTGCCCCACGGACGCGCGGCCCGTCGCGGGGGCGGGTGAGCGGTACGGCGAACACCTGGCCGAGGAGTGAGCCACACGGGCCTGGCCCGTGGCCGCCGTACGGCCCTGGCCCACGAACGCCGTGCGCGCCCTGGATCCTGTGCCTCACGGACGCCGTGCGCCTTCCGTGGCCACCGGCGCCGACGCCGTCCGGCCCCGTCCCACCGGCGCCGACGCCGTCCGGCCCCGTCCCACCGGCGCCGTGCGACCCTTGCCCCATGACTGAGGACGCCCCCCTGCTCGTGATCGTCGACGGCGCGAACGTGGTCGGGTCGGTGCCCGACGGGTGGTGGCGGGACCGGCGGGGGGCCGCGGAGCGGCTGCGGGACCGGCTGGCGGTGGACGGGGTGCCGGGGCATGCGGGCCCCGTGGAGATCGTGCTCGTGGTGGAGGGGGCGGCCCGTGGGGTGGAGACGGTGCCGGGGGTGCGGGTGGAGTCCGCCGCCGGGAGCGGGGACGACCACATGGTCGAGCTCATGGAGCGGGCCGGTGGGCGGCCCTGCCTCGTGGTGACCGCGGATCGGGAACTGCGCAGGAGAGTCACGGAGTTGGGGGCGGAGGTGGCGGGGCCGCGCACGGTACGGCCGTAGCGAGCCGCCGTACGCCGACCAGGTACGGCTGCGTACGTACAGCACCCGCCCCCTCCACCACCCCCGCCTCCTCGGCTACTCGGTGTCGCCCCGCGGCGGCTTCACGACCTCGCCGACGGTCGTCTCCTCCTGCCGTCCGAGGCGGCTGTGGGTGCGGCCGTACAGGAAGTACACGAAGAAGCCGGCGGCCATCCAGATGGCGAACCGCACCCAGGTCTCGGCGGGCAGGTTGATCATCAGCCACAGCGAGGCGAGCACCGACAGGATCGGGATGACCGGCACCCACGGGGTGCGGAAGGCCCGGTGCAGGTCGGGGCGGGACCGGCGGAGGATGATCACGCCGAGGGCGACGACCACGAAGGCGAACAGGGTGCCGATGTTCACCAGGGCGGCGAGTTCGGTGAGCGGCGTGAAGCCGGCGAGGATCGCGATGACCACGCCGAGCAGGATGGTCGGGCGGTGCGGCGTCTTGAACTTCGGGTGGACGTGGGAGAAGAAGCGGGGCAGCAGTCCGTCGCGGCTCATCGCGAAGAAGACGCGGGTCTGGCCGAGGAGCAGGATCATGCAGACCGTCGTGAGGCCGACCGCCGCGCCGAAGCTGATGAAGCCCGCGAACCAGGGATGTCCGGTGGCCTTGAACGCGTCGGCGAGCGGGGCGTCCACGGACAGCCGGCTGTAGTGCTGCATGCCGGTGACGACGATCGACACGGCGACGTACAGCGCGGTGCAGATGAAGAGGGAGCCGAGGATGCCGCGGGGCATGTCCCGCTGCGGGTTCCGGGTCTCCTCGGCCGCCGTGGCCACCACGTCGAAGCCGATGAAGGCGAAGAACACCACCGAGGCGGCGGTGAAGATGCCCATCACGCCGAAGTTGGAGGGCGCCCAGCCGAACATCAACTGGATCAGCGGGGCCTGGAGACTCTCCCCGGCTTCCACTGCCTTCTCCTTCGGGACGAAGGGGCTGTAGTTGTCGCCGTCGATGAAGAAGGCACCGGCGATGATCACGGTCAGCACGACCGTCACCTTGATGGCGACGACGAGCGAGGTGATCCGCGCGGACAGCTTCATGCCGAGCACGAGGATGCCGGTGAGGACGAGGACGAGCGCGGCGGCGAGGATGTCGAAGCCGAAGACGTCGGCGCCCTCGCGACTGCCCAGGGCCGCGGGCATCTCCCAGCCCGCGTTGTCCATGAGTGACTGGATGTAGCCCGACCAGCCGACGGCCACCACCGCCGTGCCGAGCGCGAACTCCAGGACCAGGTCCCAGCCGATGATCCAGGCGGGCAGTTCACCGAGGGAGGCGTACGAGAACGTGTACGCCGACCCGGCGACCGGGACGGTGGAGGCGAACTCGGCGTAACAGAGCGCGGCCAGCGCGCAGGCCACGCCGGCCGCGACGAACGCCAGCGCCACCGCGGGTCCGGCGTTGTTCTTGGCGACCGTTCCGGTCAGGACGAAAATGCCGGTGCCGATGATGACACCGACACCGAAGACGGTCAGATCCAGCGCGGACAAGGACTTCTTGAGCGCGTGCTCTGGCTCCTCGGTGTCGAGGATGGACTGCTCGACTCTCTTCGTCCGGAAGAGTGTGCTGCTCACAGGCGTACCTCCCACGCTTGTCGTCCTCGACATGATCGAGAGGGGGCGTGGTACGCATGCCCCGGCCCGGGCGGATTCACGCAGATGGGCCGGTTTCACCACCGCACGAGTGGTGAAACCGGCCCATCCAGCCGCGTGAAGGTGTCAGTCGCGCGCGGGCTCCACCGAGTCGACCTCGGCCGCCGTACGGTCGAACCGGCCGTCCAGCTTGGCGACCAGGCCGGTGACCTGGCGGGCGATGTCGGGGGCGGTGAGGCCGATCTCGGCCATCACCTCGGCGCGGGAGGCGTGGTCGAGGAAGCGCGGCGGGATGCCGAAGTCACGCAACGGGACGTCCACGCCCGCGTCGCGCAGGGCCTGCGCGATCGCCGAGCCGACGCCGCCGACGCGGCTGTTGTCCTCGACGGTGACGACCACGCGGTGCCGCTCGGCGAGCGGGGCCATGGCCTCGTCGACGGGCTTGACCCAGCGCGGGTCGACGACGGTGGTGGAGATGCCCTGCCTGTTGAGCAGACCGGCGATCTCCAGGCACATCGGCGCGAGGGCGCCGACCGAGACGAGCAGCACGTCCGGGGTGTCGGTGCCGGGTTCGCGCAGCACGTCCATGCCGCCGACGCGGCCGACGGCGGGGACGGCGGGGCCGACGGCGCCCTTGGAGAAGCGGACCACGGTGGGGGCGTCCTTGACCTGGACGGCCTCGCGCAGCTGGGCCCGCACCTGGTCGGCGTCGCGCGGGGCGGCCAGCCGCAGCCCGGGCACCACCTGGAGGATCGACATGTCCCACATGCCGTTGTGGGAGGCGCCGTCGGTGCCGGTGATGCCGGCGCGGTCGAGCACGAAGGTGACCCCGCACTTGTGCAGGGCCACGTCCATGAGGACCTGGTCGAAGGCGCGGTTGAGGAAGGTGGCGTAGACGGCGAAGACGGGGTGCACACCGCCCGTCGCCAAGCCGGCCGCGGACACGGCGCCGTGCTGCTCGGCGATGCCGACGTCGTAGACCCGCTCGGGGAACCGCTTGGCGAACTTGTCGAGGCCCACCGGCTGGAGCATGGCGGCGGTGATCGCGACGATGTCCTCGCGCTCCTCGCCCAGCTTGACCATCTCCTCGCCGAACACGGAGGTCCAGTCGGCGCCGGACGTGGCGATCGGCAGTCCGGTGTCGGGGTGGATCTTGCCGACGGCGTGGAAGCGGTCGGCCTCGTCCTGGAGGGCGGGCTGGTAGCCGCGGCCCTTCTCGGTCAGGCAGTGCACGATGACCGGGCCGCCGAAGCGCTTGGCGCGTGCCAGCGCCGACTCCAGGGCCTCGATGTCGTGGCCGTCGATCGGGCCGACGTACTTCAGGCCGAGGTCCTCGAACATGCCCTGGGGCGCGATGAAGTCCTTGAGCCCCTTCTTCGCCCCGTGCAGGGTCTCGTAGAGCGGCTTGCCGACCACGGGCGTGCGGTCGAGGATCTCCTTCGTGCGGGCCAGGAAGCGCTCGTAGCCGTCGGTGGTGCGCAGGGTCGCCAGGTGGTTGGCGAGACCGCCGATGGTGGGCGCGTAGGAGCGCTCGTTGTCGTTGACGACGATGACGAGCGGGCGGTCCTTGGCCTCGGCGATGTTGTTCAGCGCCTCCCAGGCCATACCGCCGGTCAGCGCGCCGTCGCCGATGACGGCCACGACATGGCTGTCGCGTTCGAGCAGCTGGTTGGCCTTGGCGAGTCCGTCGGCCCAGCCGAGGACGGTCGAGGCGTGGGAGTTCTCGATGATGTCGTGCTCGGACTCGGCCTGCGAGGGGTAGCCGGACAGGCCGCCCTTCATCTTCAGCCGGCTGAAGTCCTGGCGGCCGGTGAGCAGCTTGTGCACGTAGGACTGGTGGCCGGTGTCCCACAGCACCTTGTCCTTGGGCGAGTCGAAGACCCGGTGCAGGGCGATGGTCAGCTCCACCACACCGAGGTTGGGGCCGAGGTGGCCGCCGGTCTTGGAAACCGCCTCGACGAGGAAGGTCCGGATCTCCTCTGCCAGCTGGTCCAGCTGCTCAGGGCTGAGCCGGTCCAGATCGCGCGGTCCCGTGATGCGGGTCAGCAGCGGCACCCGTGCCTCCTTGCAGTAGAGCTGTTCGAGCTGTTGCCGGGCGTGTCGAGTCTAATGTTCCGCCCTTGCGGCCGACGCCCGGGCGGTGGGTCGTACGTCACGCGTTCGGCTGTACCCAAGTCGTGGCATTCCTACGACACGACTGTGCCCGGCACCGCCACACGGTGCCGGGCACAGGGTCTGTGCGGGGCGGTGTTACGCGCGCCCCGCCGTCTTCTGCGTCTTACGGGTGATCGAGTCGATCACAACCGTGGTCAACAGAACACCCGCGGTGATCATGTACTTCACCGGCTCGGCGATCGACTCCAGCTGGAGCCCGTACTGGATCGACACGATCACCAGCACACCGAGCAGCGCGTTCCAGGTACGCCCACGCCCACCGAAGAGCGACGTACCGCCGATGACGGCCGCGGCGATCGCGTTCATCAGCAGGTCACCCGTACCGGCGCTCTGGTTGGCCGAAGCGATCTTCGAGGCCAGGAACAGACCGCCGATCGCGGCGAACCCGCCCGAGATGGCGAACACGGAGATCCGCACCGCGGTCACGTTGATACCCGCGCGACGCGAGGCCTCGACACTGCCACCGAGCGCGAAGACCTTGCGGCCGTACGACGTCCTGCGCAGCACGAAGTCCGTGGCGACCAGGAAGACCAGGAAGATCACCGTGGCCAGCGGCAGACCCTTGTACTGGTTGTACATGATCGCCGCGGCGAAGGAGACCACGCCCAGCAGCACCGTCCGCAGGAGGGTGTCGCTCAGCGGCCGGAACGGGATCCCGACGGACTCACGCCGGCGGTTGCCCAGGAACGAGGTGATGAAGAACAGCGCGGTGACCACGGCCGCCAGGCCGTACGCGGCGGCGACGTCCGTGAAGTGGTACGTGGTCAGCTGGCCGATGAACCCGTCGCTGTCGAGGTTGATCGTGCCGTTCTCGCCCAGCGTCTGGAGCATGAAGCCCAGCCAGAAGAGCAGACCGGCCAGGGTGACGGCGAACGCGGGAGCGCCGAGCACCGCGAAGAAGAAGCCGTGCGCCGCGCCGATGGCGGCACCGGCGGCGATGGCGAAGATCACCGCGGCCCACTCGGGCCAGCCCTGGTTGACCGCGAGGACGGCGGCGATGGCGCTGGACGCGCCGCTGACCGAGCCGACCGACAGGTCGATCTCGCCGAGCAGCAGCACGAACACGATGCCGACGGAGATCATGCCCGTGCCGACCATCGTGATGGTGATGTTGCTCAGGTTCTCCGCGGAGAGGAACGCCGAGTTCAGGCTCTGGAAGACGACGCAGATGACGATCAGGCCGAGGATGACCGGAAGGGAGCCCAGCTCACCGGCCTTCATCTTGCGCTTGAACTCGCCGAGGTAGCCGGCGAGGCCCTGCTCCTGGACCAGCAGTCGGGGGTCGACCGCGGTCACCGCGGCCGCGGCGGCCTCGGGGTTCTCGACGGCGTGCTCGTCCTGCGCGGTCGTGGAGGTCTTTTCGGCGCTCACTTGGATACCTCCCCGTTCGAGCCGGTCGTGCGCGCCGCACGGCGGGTGACGGCGTTGTCGGTGGCGCCGGTGATGGCGGAGATGATCTCCTCCTGCGAGGTCGTCTTGACCTCGAAGACGCCGTTGTTGCGGCCCAGGCGAAGGACCGCGACCTTGTCCGCCACGGCCTTGACGTCGGCCATGTTGTGGCTGATGAGGATGACGGCGTGCCCGCGCTCGCGCAGCCGCTCCACGAGGTCGAGGACCTGGGCGGTCTGCTCGACGCCGAGGGCGGCGGTGGGCTCGTCCAGGATGACCAGCTTGGGCTCGCCGAGCATGGACCGGGCGATGGCCACGGTCTGGCGCTGGCCGCCGGAGAGCGAGGCGATCGGGATACGGACGCTGGGGATGCGGATCGACAGCGTCTGGAGCAGCTCGCGGGAGCGGCGCTCCATCTCGACCTCGTCGAGGATGCCGCGCTTCTTGAGCTCACGGCCCAGGAAGAGGTTGCCGACGACGTCGATGTTGTCGCAGAGCGCGAGGTCCTGGTAGACCGTCGCGATGCCCAGGCTCTGGGCGTCGTGCGGCCGGTTGATCGAAACGGCCTTGCCTTCCCATTCGATGACGCCCTCATCGATGGGGTGCACGCCGGCGATCGTCTTGACCAGCGTGGACTTTCCGGCGCCGTTGTCGCCGACCAGGGCGACAACCTCACCGGCGTGGACCTCAAGCTCTACGTCGGTGAGCGCCTGAACGGCACCGAACCGCTTGGAGACCCCGCGCAACGCCAGCACGGGCGTAGCGGACACGTGAACCATCTCCTTCGCCGCCTGACCCGGCGGAAGGTAGTGCAGAGAAAATGCAGGGGTGGGTGGGTGGGGGACACACCGCGGGGAGTTCCGTCCGGCGCCCCGCCACGAGCTTGCGGGGCTGTCTGATGCGCGGGGCGCCGGAGGAGCCTGGGGCAGTCATGTCCCGTGCGGGAATCCGAGGAGGAGTTCCCGCATCTGGAAGGGACCTGACGCTGCTTACTTCTTGAGGCCGATCTTGTCGCAGGCAGCCTTGTACTTGCCCGCGCAGATCTCGTCGATCGTGTAGACGCCGTCCTTGATGACGGTGTCCTTGATGTTGTCCTTGGTCAGCGAGGTGACGTCGACCAGGACGGACGGGATGGCCTTGGCGCTGCCGCTGTCGACCTTGTCCTTGGCGATGGAGTCGAGCGACTTGCCCTGGGCGAGCGCGACGGCCATCTCGGCGGCGGCGTTGGCCTCGGGGGCGTACGGCTTGTAGACGCTCATGTACTGCTCACCGGCGACGATGCGCTGGACCCCCGCGAGCTCGGCGTCCTGGCCGGTGACCGGGACGTCGATGCCGGCGCCCTTCAGGGCCGTGATGATGCCGCCCGCCATGCCGTCGTTGGCGGAGTAGACACCGATGATCTTGTCCTTGCCGAGCGCGGAGATGGCCGCCTCCATGTTGGAGTTGGCGTTCTCCGGCTTCCACTCCTTGGTGTCGTACTCCTTGCCGATCTTCACCTTGCCGTCGAGGACGGAGTGCGCGCCCTCCTTGAACTGGGCGGCGTTCGGGTCGGTGACGGAGCCGTTCATCATGACGACCTGGCCGTCCTTGGCCTTGTCGCCCAGGGCCGTCAGCAGGGCTTCGCCCTGGGTCTTGCCGACCTGCACGTTGTCGAACGAGGTGTAGGCGCTGATCGGACCCTCGGCCAGGCGGTCGTAGGCGACGACCTTGATGCCGGCGTCGACGGCCCGCTGCACGGAGTTCTTGATCGCCTTGGCGTCGACGGCGTCCAGGATCAGCACGTCGACCTTGTTGGTGATCATGGTGTCGACCTGCTGGGCCTGCAGGTTGGCGTCCTGCTTGGCGTTGTTGTAGTCAACGGTGGCCTTGCCGTTCGTCAGCTCCTTGATCTTCTCCTCGATCAAAGGCCGGTCGAACTTCTCGTACCGCGCGGTCTGGTTCTCCGGGAGCAGGAGACCGACCTTGATGTCGTCGCCCTTGGCCGCGGTGGCGGTCTCGTCGCCGCCACCCGCTTCCTCAGCGCTGCCACAGGCGGCGAGAGAGATGGCCATCGCACCAGCGGCGATGGCAACAGAGACACGGCGCATACGCGTGTTCACTTCAGAAACCTCCCTGACGAGGCCGCGACACTGCGGCCGAGGTGGCTGGAAGTCAACTCGGCCACACGTGCGACGTCAAGAAGTAAATCCTTAACGGGTTGGCAACGGTGCCATCCGTTCTCTAAGTGAAGGCAGGGGTGGCCGCATGCAGCGTGCTGTCCAAAAGGGTTGAATCACCCATCTCGCTGAGCGCGAGGGCGAGCGCTCCGAGCACCTCCGCACGACCGCCAAGTGCCCCGGGAAGAACGGACAGTTGGCGCGCCGCACTGGGAATGGCGTAGCGGCCGACGGACTCCCGGATCGGCCCGAGGACCAGCTCACCGGCCTCGGCGAGATCACCACCCAGGACCACGCGGCTCGGGTTCAGGAGATTGCAGAGATTGGCGACTCCACTGCCGATATGACGGCCGACGTCGGCGATCACCCGACGGCAGCCCGGGTCCCCGTCCCTGGCCAGCCGTACGACACCCTCCATGGTCAGGTCGGTGCCGTGACTGGACTGGAGGAGCGGAAGCACATAGCGCGCCGCCGCGAAGGTCTCCAGGCAGCCACGGTTTCCGCAGCGGCAGACCGGGCCGGACTCATCAAGAGTAATATGCCCGATTTCTCCCGCCGTGCCACCCGGGCCCCGGTAGATCTTGCCGCTGATGACCAGACCGGCGCCGACACCGCTGGCGACCTTGATGTACGCCAGGTCGCGCACGCCCCGCCCGCTGCCCCAGACGAGCTCGCCCAGGGCGCCCAGGTTGGCGTCGTTGTCCACGTGCACGGGCACCCCGAGCCGGCCGCGCAGCTCCTCGGCGGGCTTGGTGCCGGTCCAGCCCGGCAGGATGGCGGTCGAGCCGAGGGTGCCGGACTCGACGTCGATGGGTCCCGGGACGCCCAGGCCCACCCCGGCGATCTTGGACCGGTCGACGCCCGTTGCTGCGATCAGGCGATTGACCAGCTCCTCCGCCCGGTCGAAGCCCTGCGTCGAGGAGGCGTCGACATCGAGCGGCTCGGACTCCTCGGCCAGCACCTGGTGGGCGAGATTCCCGACCGCGACGCGCAAATGCGTGTGCCCGAAGTCGACCCCTATGACGATCCCGGCGTCACCGCTCAGGGAGACGCTGCGGGCCCGGCGGCCACCCGCCGAAGTGGGTGTGACCTCGACCGTTCCGCCGTCCTTGAGCTCCCGGACGATGTTGGAGACCGTCGCCGCGGACAGACCCGTGGTCCTCGCGATCTCCGCCTGGGTGAGCGATCCGGCCAGCCGGACGGCCCGTACGACCCGCTCCAGGTTGGCTCGGTGCAGCGACGACTGCGACCCTGGAGTCTCCACGACGACCTCCTGCGCGCGGGGCCGCTTCGATGAGACCCCGTCTATGTCCAACTAGTGAACTCTAAGCTGAGCCGTTCGGGTTGGCTCCCGTCAAGAGGTTGAACCGGATCCGGGGGTGTGTACACGCACACGTGAGCCGCCCCGGGGCGGGACGGCTCACGGATGACACCGCGTGACGCGGTGCTTACGGCGGGGCGAACAGACAGCGTTTACTTCAGTGCACCGGCCGTCAGTCCCGCCTGGACCTGTCGCTGGAAGATGAAGTAGACGATGAGCACCGGCAGCATCGCGATCATCATGCCGGCCATCAGGGCGCCCCAGTCGTTCTCGTAGCCCTGCTGGAGGGCGATCATCGCCAGGCCCTGGGTGAGGACGTACTTGTCCTCGTTCTGGTTGAGGACCATCGGCAGCAGGTACTGGTTCCACTGGCCCAGGAAGTTGAAGATGCCGATGCTGATCAGGCCCGGCTTGGCCATCGGCAGCATCACCTGGAAGAACGTTCGCGTGTGCGACGCCCCGTCGATCAGCGCCGCCTCCGCGACCGACGTCGGCAGGGTGCGGAAGAAGGCCGTCATGAAGAAGACGGTGAACGGCAGCGAATAGGCGATGTAGACGAGGATCAGCCCGTGGTACGTCGCGAGGAGCGGGCTGCCGGGGAAGTCCCGCAGCACGAAGAACAGCGGGATCACCAGCATGAAGACCGGGAAGGACATGCCGGCCACGAACATGAAGTAGATGAACCGGTTGCCCGGGAAGGTGAACCGGGCCAGTACGTACGCCGCCATGGAGCCCAGCACCATGGTGCCGATCACCGAACCGCCCACCACGATCGCGGTGTTGAGGAAGTACTGGCCCATGTTCGCCTTGTTCCAGGCGTTGGCCCAGTTCTCGAAGTGGAGCGTGGTCGGCAGCCCCCAGGGATCGGAGAGGATGCCGTTGCTGGTCTTGAAGGAGCTCCACAGCACCCACAGCAGCGGCACGCCGACCATCAGCGCCCACAGGACGAGCATGCCGTGCGAGAAGACATGGAGTACGCCGCCCTCCGAGGAGCGGCCGTCGGTCGGGCCGAGCTTCCTGGTGACGCCGGGACGGACCGCCTCGTCCCTCTTGGTCACCGTGCCGGTGTTCGTGTCCGTCGTCATGTCGCCCGTACCCCTAGAACTCGATCCGCTCACGCCGCGCGAAGCGCATGGTGAGCACTGCGAACGTCATGGTGACGATGAGCATCGCGACGCCCATCGCGGACGCGTAGCCGAACTGGCTGTCGCGGAACGCCGTCAGATACAGCCGCAGCGGCATGACGTCCGTGGCGCCGTCGGGACCGCCCATGTTCACCGACATGATCTGCACCAGGGCGAAGCCGTCCAGGGCGATGATGCCCATGTACACCCAGCCGGTCTGCACGGTGTCCCACAGCAGCGGCAGGGTGATCCTGAAGAAGGTGGGGAAGCGGCCCGCCCCGTCGAGCAGCGCGGCCTCGTAGATGTCCCGCGGGATGGACGCCATCGCCGCCGAGAAGAGCACGACGTAGAAGCCCACGTGGGACCAGATCATCACCGCCATGATGCACAGCAGGGCGAGGCTCTTCTCGCCCAGCCAGGCGTTCTGGAGGCTGTCCAGGCCGACCGCGCCCAGCAGGGAGTTGAGCATGCCGTCCTGCGGGTCCGGGTTGTAGATGTTGAACCAGATGACGGCGATGATGGTGATGGAGATGACCTGCGGGAAGAAGAAGACGAAACGGTAGAACTTCGAGCCCGCGACGCCGGTGATGACTTCGTTCTTACGGCGCTTTCCCCCCACATTGAGCATGAAGGCGAAGAACAGACCGAGGCCCAGCGTCACGATCGGCACCGCGATCAGCATGTAGACGTTGTGCCACAGCGCGTTCCAGAAATCCTCGTTGTGCCACAGCTTCTCGAAGTTCTCCAGGCCGACGAACTTCGCCGTGCCGACCAGCCCCGACCAGTCGGTCAGCGAGATCTGGAACGCCTGGACGAACGGCGAGATCACGAAGACCGCGTAGACGATGACGGGCAGGGCCAGGAAGCCCACGATGAATCGGTATTTGCCGTGTTGCATGCTGCTTCCCGGCCCTTCCCTCTCGTATGTGCCCGGCCTACTTCTCGCGCTTGAACTTCTTGACGGAGTCGTCCTTGGCGACGGCGTCGGCGTACTGCTGCGTCCTT
This sequence comes from Streptomyces curacoi, assembly GCF_001513975.1. Taxonomy (GTDB): domain Bacteria; phylum Actinomycetota; class Actinomycetes; order Streptomycetales; family Streptomycetaceae; genus Streptomyces; species Streptomyces curacoi. The sequence continues at coordinate 296,140 of NZ_KQ947987.1, read as the reverse complement.
TTGATCCAGTCGGCCGCCTTGAGTTCGCCGGTGAGCAGCTGCCCGGTGAGACCGCCGATCTTCTCGTCCGTCAGCGAGGGGTACCACTCCTGCAGCTGGAGGCTGATGATGTTGTCGCCGGCGTCCTTGAAGGCCTTGCTCGCCGAGGCGAGGCCCGGCGAGAGAGTCATGCCCTCGGTGGCGTCGACCACACAGGTGAGCGACTTGACCTTGGTGGCGAAGTTCTGCGCGTGCTTCTTGGAGAGCATGATGCGCAGCAGCTCCATGCCGCCCGTCGGGTTCTTGCCCTTGCCGGCCACGATGTACGGCTCGCTGGGCTCGGCGCGCAGGGTGCCGTGCGGCATCTTGTCGCCAGAGCCGTCGAAGAGGGCGCCGACGGACATCTGGAAGTCCTTGGGCGTGGTCGGGGCGGCCTCGTTCTCCACCCAGGAGCCGTTGGGGATGAAGATGGCCTTGCCCTTGTTCCAGGCGGTCTGGGACTGAATGTGCGTCAGGCCCTGGCTGCCCTGGAGGAAGTACTTCTTGGCGGCCAGCTCCTCGTAGTGCTCGACGACCTGCTTGACCGCGTCGCTGCTGGTCCAGGCGTTCGGCTCCAGGTTGTCGATGGCGATCCAGCCATCCATGCCGCCGATCTTGGCGATCTGGGCGAACAGGTTGAAGTGGACGTAGTACGGATACTTTCCGGCGTACGTCCAGGGCGCGATGCCCTTCTTCTTGATCTCGCCGCAGAGCTTGACCATCTCGTCGAACGACTTGGGGTATTCCCAGCCGTTGTCGTCGAGGGCCTTCTGGGAGTACCAGGTGCCGTAGATGGTGAAGGCGTAGTAGAGCACGTCGAAGGTGTCGCCGTGCTTGCCCTTCTCGATGGTGCTCGGGTGGATGACGTCCGAGATCTTCTTGCTCGCGTCGTCCATCGAGGGCGCGTCCAGCAGCGCCTGCAGGTCCTGGAGCTGCCCCTGCGTGGACAGCTTGTTCATGTCGAGGTGGTCGGCGCCGGAGTTGTCGATGACGTCCGGCGGGTTGCCGCCGGCGAACCGCGGGGTCAGCTTGGGGCCGACCTGCTGGGTGCCGGTGTGCTTGACCTCGGCCTTGTACTTCGCCTTGTAGTCGGCCTCGGCGTCCTTGGCGTACTGGTCACCCAGGCCGCCCTTGAAGATGAACGCCTCCAGCGCGAGGCCCTCCTTGACCCCGAGGGGGTTGGTGGCGGACTTCGCGCCACCCGGCGCCTTGGTCGGCTCCTCGTTGCCGCCGCCCCCGCCGGTGGCGCACGCGGACAGGAAGCTCATCGTCGGTACGGAGATCAGACCGAGGGCGGCCGACCGCTTGATCAGATCGCGGCGTCCGACACCTGCGGAGCCGTTGTTCTCGGGGTTCTCGGCGGAAGTGGATCCCATGCTCAAGTCCTCGCCTTCTCCAGGACTCAGGCGGTGAACCGGATCCTCCCCGGCACCGCGGTCGGGTCGAGCTGGTCGTGCAGGCTGGGTCGTGCAGGAAGTGCGGATCGTGTGAATCGCCGACAGGTATAGTCCACTTCCCGCCAACGGAGCAAGATCGAATGCAAGGTTGGCCGACGGTCTTTTCCGAGTTGAGACCTGCCGGAAATATGAGCGGCCTGTGTGTTCCTTGGCGGAAAAATCCCTGTCCCTGGGCCCGAATGTCACACCCAACACCCTTGACATGGCTGAGCACTTGGGTCACAACTGATCCTTGCGCATCGAAGTTGACAACGTTGTCCCGTGCGCAGGGAGGGTACCCGTTGAAGCAGCAGAGAGCTCGGCACAGATGGGTTGAAACGGCGGTCGTGTCGGCGGCCGCCTTCGCTTTGGCCGTGAGCGCGCAGGGGGCGGCGGTGGCCCTGCCGGACGCTCCCGCGACGCCCGACCAGGAGTTCACCTCCTCCTTCGAGGCGGCCGACCCGGCACCCGACTGGCTCAACACCGTCGACACCGCCCCGGACGGCGCCAAGCGTGCCTCGGGTGTGGACGGCGGCTACAGCAGCGGCATTCCGGGCAATGTGACCGACCATGTCACGGACGTACGGGCGAGCGGCGAGAACACCGGCGGCGGGGAGGTGAAGGAGAACCTCGTCGACGGGGAGCCGAGCAGCAAGTGGCTGGTCTTCGAACCCACCGGGTGGCTGGAGTTCGACCTGGACAAAACAGTAAAAATCGCGAAATACGCGCTCACTTCGGCCAATGACCACGCCGAGCGGGACCCGCAGGACTGGACCCTGAAGGGCTCCACGGACGGCACCGACTGGAAGACCCTCGACACCCGCACCGGTGAGGCGTTCACCGAACGGTTCCAGACAAAGACGTACGACATCACCGAACCGGCCGAGTACCAGCGCTTCCGGCTGGAGGTCACCAGGAACAACGGCGCCTCCGGCATCCTGCAACTGGCCGACGTCCAGTTCTCCACGGGCGGCAGCGACGGCCCGGTGCCGCAGGACATGCTCTCCCTCGTCGACCGCGGCCCGAGCGGCTCCCCGACCGCGAAGGCGGGCGCGGGCTTCACCGGCAAGCGAGCCCTGCGATACGCCGGACGTCACACGGCGGACGGGCGGGCGTACTCGTACAACAAGGTCTACGACGTCAACGTGGCCGTCGGCCGCGACACCCGGCTCTCCTACCGGGTCTTCCCGTCGATGGCCGACGGCGACCGCGACTACGACGCCACGCACGTCTCGGTCGACCTGGCCTTCACCGACGGCACCCATCTCAGCGACCTCGGCGCCACCGACCAGCACGGCTTCCCGCTGTCCCCGCGCGGGCAGGGCGCGGCCAAGGTGCTGTACGTCAACCAGTGGAACAACGTGGTCTCACGGATCGGGTCGGTCGCGGCCGGGAAGACGGTCGACCGGATCCTGGTGGCGTACGACTCCCCGGAGGGCCCGGCGAAGTTCCGCGGCTGGCTGGACGACATCGCGCTGAAGCGCGTGCCGCCCGAGAAGCCCAAGGCCCACCCGTCCGACTACGCGCTCACCACCCGCGGCACCCTCTCCAGCGGCGGCTTCTCACGCGGCAACAACTTCCCGGCGACCGCCGTGCCGCACGGCTTCAACTTCTGGACGCCGGTGACGAACGCGGCCTCGCTGAGCTGGCTGTACGACTACGCACGCGCGAACAACGACGACAACCTGCCGACGATCCAGGCGTTCAGCGCGAGCCACGAGCCCAGCCCCTGGATGGGCGACCGGCAGACCTTCCAGGTGATGCCGTCGGCCGTCTCCGGCACCCCGGACCTGGGCCGTGAGGCACGGGAGCTCGCCTTCCGGCACGAGAACGAGATCGCGCGGCCGTACTACTACGGGGTGCGGTTCGAGAACGGGCTGAAGGCGGAGATGGCGCCGACCGACCACGCGGCGGCGCTGCGCTTCACCTACCCCGGCGACGACGCGAGCGTCCTCTTCGACAATGTGACGGACCAGGCCGGGCTCACCCTCGACAAGGAGAACGGGACCGTCACCGGGTACTCGGACGTGAAGTCCGGGCTGTCGACGGGAGCGACACGGCTGTTCGTGTACGGCGTGTTCGACAAGCCCGTGACCGAGGGCTCCGCCGGCGGGGTGAAGGGACACCTGCGCTTCGACGCCGGAGCCGACCGGACCGTCACCCTGCGCCTGGCCACCTCGCTCATCAGCGTCGACCAGGCCAAGGACAACCTGCGCCAGGAGATCCCCGACGGCACCTCCTTCGAGACGGTCAAGTCACGTGCCCAGCGCCAGTGGGACCGCCTCCTCGGCAAGGTCGAGGTGGAGGGCGCGACCCCGGACCAGCTGACCACCCTCTACTCCAGCCTGTACCGGCTCTACCTGTACCCCAACTCCGGGTTCGAGAAGGTCGGTGAGAAGTACCAGTACGCGTCACCGTTCTCACCGATGCCGAAGCCCGACACCCCGACGCACACCGGCGCGAAGATCGTGGACGGCAAGGTGTACGTCAACAACGGCTTCTGGGACACCTATCGGACGACCTGGCCCGCGTACTCACTGCTGACACCCGGCCAGGCGGGCGAGATGGTCGACGGCTTCGTGCAGCAGTACAAGGACGGCGGCTGGACCTCCCGCTGGTCCTCCCCCGGCTACGCGGACCTGATGACCGGCACCTCCTCGGACGTCGCCTTCGCCGACGCGTACGTCAAGGGCGTCGACTTCGACGCGAAGTCGGCGTACGACGCGGCCGTGAAGAACGCGACCGTCGTACCGCCCTCGTCCGGCGTGGGCCGCAAGGGCATGACGACCTCGCCCTTCCTCGGCTACACCGGCACCGAGACGCACGAGGGCCTGTCGTGGGCGCTGGAGGGCTACCTCAACGACTACGGCATCGCGCGGATGGGCCAGGCCCTGTACAGGCAGACCGGGGAGAAGCGGTACAAGGAGGAGTCGGAGTACTTCCTGAACCGGGCCCGCGGCTATGTGAACCTCTTCGACTCCAGGGCGGGCTTCTTCCAGGGCCGGGACGAGAAGGGCGACTGGCGCGTCGAGTCCTCCAAGTACGACCCGCGCGTATGGGGGTACGACTACACGGAGACGAACGGCTGGGGGTACGCCTTCACGGCGCCCCAGGACAGCCGGGGCCTGGCCAACCTGTACGGCGGGCGCGACGGTCTCGCCGACAAGCTCGACGAGTACTTCGCCACCCCGGAGACCGCCTCGCCCGACTTCGTCGGCTCCTACGGCGGTGTCATCCACGAGATGACGGAGGCGCGGGACGTCCGCATGGGCATGTACGGTCACTCCAACCAGGTCGCCCACCACGCCATCTACATGTACGACGCGGCCGGGCAGCCCTGGAAGGCGCAGCGGAACGTCCGTGAGGTGCTGTCGCGGCTGTACGTCGGCAGTGAGATCGGGCAGGGCTACCACGGCGACGAGGACAACGGCGAGCAGTCGGCCTGGTTCCTGTTCTCCGCGCTGGGCTTCTATCCGCTGGTGATGGGCAGTGGTGAGTACGCCATCGGCTCGCCCCTGTTCACCAGGGCGACGGTCCATCTGGAGAACGGCAGGGACCTGGTGGTCAAGGCGCCGAGGAACAGCGCGCGAAACGTGTACGTGCAGGGCCTGAAGGTCAACGGGGTTCCGTGGTCGTCGACCTCGCTGCCGCACTCGCTGATCGCGAAGGGCGGGGTGCTGGAGTTCGACATGGGGCCGCGACCGTCGTCGTGGGGCACCGGCAGGCACGCGGCGCCGGTGTCGATCACCAAGGACGACAAGGTGCCGGTGCCGAGGGCGGACGTACTCAACGGCGATGGGGCGCTGTTCGACGACACCTCGGCGACCGACGCGAGCGTGACCGCGCTGGAGCTGCCGGTGTCCGGGCGTACCGAGGCCGTGCAGTACACCCTGACGTCGTCGTCGGACCGGGCGAAGGCGCCGGCCGGCTGGACCCTCCAGGGCTCGTCCGACGGGACCACGTGGCGCACCCTCGACCGGCGTTCCGGGGAGTCCTTCGCCTGGGACAGGCAGACACGCGCGTTCACCGTGGGATCGCCGGGTACGTACGGGAGGTACCGCCTGGTGCTGGACGGCGAAGCCACGCTCTCGGAGGTCGAGCTGCTGTCCTGAACCGGGCCATCCGAGGGAGGGGAAGACGCGAGGATGAGCGGCACAAGACGGTTCGTGGGACTGCTCCTCGGAGCGGTCCTGGCGGTCGGCGCCCTGTTCGGCACGGCCGCACCGGCCCAGGCGTACAGCCCGAATCCCGGCCTGAGCAAGTACTACTACGACACGGACAGCTGTCCGTGCAGCGGCGGGAATCTCACCGACCCGTTCGACGGCACGTACTTCTCGTACGACGCCGGCGGGCTGGCCGTGAAGATGGAGATGTCCGACGCGGGCTGGTTCATCGGCAAGGTGGAGTTCCACCCGTACGACGAGAAGCTCTGGGTCTACGACACGAAGAACGACGGCGACACGTTCGTCGTCTCCGTCAGCTACACCTCCGGCGGCTCCTACCACTACGTCGGCACCTTCCAGGCTCCGGGCACCTCTCAGACCGTGGACGTCACGGTGGCGAACCTCGACATCCCCGAGGGCGCCTACGTGGACATCTCGGTCTACGACGACGCCGAGCGCTCCGATCTGATCGGTGCCGCGCGCGGCACCGGCGCGGCGATCGCCTGAGGCATGGAACCGGACCCGGCATGGCTGCCGGCCGCCGCCTTCCGGGCGGTCGGCAGCCGGCACACGCTCGTCCGCGGGGCGGGACCGCTCGTGGACACGGTGTACCGCGAACTGGCCGCCGCCTGCGGCCGGTTCGGGGGGAGCGTCGCGCGGGGCACGGACGGCGGCCCGTGCGACCTGGTGCTCGAACTGGGCGATGACGCGGACCGGCTCGGGGACGAGGGGTTCACCTGCCGGCGCGAGGACGGCCGTACGACGGTCAGCGCGGCCGGTGGGGCCGGGCTGCTGTACGGGCTGTTCCATGTCGTGCGGCTCGGCGAGGACGCCTTCCGCGGGCGGCGGCCCCGAAAGACGCACGTTCCGGCCCTCGCGCTGCGCATGCTCGACCACTGGGACAACGTGGCCGTGCACCCGGTCATGGGCCAGGTGGAGCGCGGGTACGCGGGCGGATCGCTGTTCTGGGCGGACGGCAGGGCGCGCGGCGAGCTGGAGCGGGTGCGGCGGTACGGCAGGCTGCTCGCGGCCTGCGGGATCAACGCCGTGGCCGTGAACAACGTCAACGTGCACGAGACCGAGGCGCACCTGCTGACCGACCGGATCGGTGAAGTCGCCGACATCGCCGGGGCGTTGCGGCCCTACGGCGTCCGGACGCACCTGTCGGTCACTTTCGCCGCGCCGCTGGTGCTGGGCGGCCTGCCCACGGCCGATCCGCTGGACGAGCGGGTGCGGGCGTGGTGGACGGAGGCGACCGCGCGGGTGTACGAGGCGATACCCGACTTCGGCGGGTACGTGGTGAAGGCCGACTCGGAGGGGCAGCCGGGGCCGTTCGCGTACGGCCGCAGTCATGCGGACGGCGCCAACATGCTGGCCGCCGCGCTCGCCCCGCACGGCGGCACGGTCCACTGGCGGGCCTTCGTCTACGACCACCGCCAGGACTGGCGGGACCGGACGACGGACCGGGCGCGGGCCGCGTACGACCATTTCGCGCCGCTGGACGGCGAGTTCGCCGACAACGCCGTCCTGCAGGTGAAGCACGGGCCGATGGACTTCCAGGTGCGCGAGCCCGTCTCACCGCTGATCGGCGCGATGCCGCGGACCCGGCTCGCGGTGGAGTTGCAGGCCACGCAGGAGTACACCGGGCAGCAGCGACATGTGTGCTGGCTGGGGCCGATGTGGAGCGAGGTGCTGCGGTTCCGGCCCGATGGAGTGCCGGTGGGGGGTCTCGCCGACGCCCTCGTGGCCGTCTCCAATGTCGGGGCCGACCCGTTCTGGACCGGGCATCCGCTCGCGCAGGCCAACCTCTACACCTTCGGACGGCTCGCCTGGCAGCCGGACGCCGATCCGGGCGGGATCCTCGACGAGTGGATCCGGCTCACCTTCGGCCCGGAACCCGCGGCGGGGCTGCGCGCGGTGCTGGAGGGTTCGTGGCGGACGTACGAGAAGTACACGGCGCCGCTCGGGGTGGGCTTCATGGTGCAGCCGGGACACCACTACGGGCCGAGCGTGGACGGATACGAGTACAGCCCGTGGGGGACGTATCACTTCGCCGACCGGGACGGAGTGGGGGTCGACCGCAGCCGCGCCACCGGTACCGGCTTCGCGGGGCAGTACCCCAAGCCGTGGGCCGAGCTGTACGAGTCGCCGGAGACCTGTCCCGACGAGCTTCTGCTGTTCTTCCACCACGTGTCGTACGGGCACACACTGCACAGCGGTAAGACGGTGATCCAGCACATATACGACACGCACTTCGAGGGTGTCGAGGAGGTGGAGGCGGCCCGGGAGGTATGGGCCTCGCTGGCCGGGCTGGTGGATCCGGCGCGCCACGCGCGGGTGGCGGAGCGGTTCGAGGAGCAGCTCCGCAGCGCCCGCGAGTGGCGCGATCAGGTCAACAGCTACTTCTTCCGCAAGTCGGGTGTGCCCGACGCACATGGGCGGCGCATCTACTGAAGGCGCAGGACGGCTGTGCCCAGCGGGTCGAGGGTCAGGGGTTCGCCCTCCTCGACCCGCTTGCCGGTCAGCAGATCGGTCGCGGGGGTGCGGGCGGTCAGGCGGGCCGGCTCGGGGGCGTGGTTGAGGAGGAAGAGGAGGCGGGTGCCGTCGGGGGTGACGCGGGTCGCGGTCTCCAGACCCAGGTGCTCGGCGTACGGGCCGAGCAGGTCGTGGCGGGCCAGGACGCGCCGTACCACCTCGTCGACGCCCGGCTGGTCGAGGGCGGTGGCGACGTACCAGCCTTCTCCCCCGCTCCCGCCGAACCGGTTCCGGGTCACGGCGGGGGTGCCCGCGTAGAAGTCGGCGCCGTATGTGGCGACCGGCTCGGCGCCCCGCGGCAGCACGATCTCGAAGACGAGCCGCGCCTTTGCCGTCAGCTCGGGGACGGGCTGGACGAACTCCGGCGGCCGTGCGTCCCACTCGTCGACGCGGACGCCCATGAGCGGGGCCAGCGGGCCGGGTACGTCGGTGGGGAAGGCGCGGTCGTGTTCGTCGACGCGGCCGGAGAGGAAGGTCGTGAGGACCGTGCCGCCGCGTGCGGCGACGGCTTCGAGGCGCTCTGCCAGGTCGCCCTTGATCATGTGCAGGACGGGGGCAAGGACTACGTCGTACGGCGTGAGGTCGGCGGTGACCGGTACGACGTCGACGTCCGCGCCGGCCGCCCGGGCGGCCCGGTAGTAGGTGTGCAGCACGTCCTGGTACCTGACCAGCCGGGAGGGGCCGTCGGAGATCTCCAGGGCCCACCAGCTGTCCCAGTCGAAGAGCAGGGCGGTGCGGGCGGGGGTGCGGGCGCCGAGGGTCGCGTCTCCGAGCAGCACCAACTCGCGTCCGAGGTCGGCCACTTCGCGGAAGACGCGGGTGTCGGCACGGCCCGCGTGGCCGATGACCGCGCCGTGGTACTTCTCGCAGGCGCCGCGGGAGGCGCGCATCTGGAAGTAGAGGGCGGCGTCGGCGCCGTGGGCGATGGCCTGGAAGGTGGCGAGGCGGAGCTCGCCGGGGCGCCGCAGCGGGTTGACGTCACGGCAGGCCGTGGTGGACGGGGTCTGCTCCATCAGCCAGAAGGGGGCACCGTCCTTCAGGCCCCGCATCAGGTCGTGGGCGAGGGCGGGCCAGGTCGGCGGGGCGTCGAGGGGCGGGTAGCTGTCCCAGGAGGCGAAGTCGAGGTGGGGCGCCCAGCGGTGGTAGTCGAGGGGGCGGAACATGCCCATGAAGTTGGTGGTGACGGGGGTCGCCGCATCGTGCCGCCGGATCGCCTCCTTCTCGGCGAGGAAGCAGCCGAGCAGGGCGTCGGTGGTGAAGCGGAAGTAGTCGAGGGTGATGCCCTGGAAGGCGGTGTGGTCGGGGCCGCGCCAGTGCTCGGTGAGGGCGTTCGGCGGCTCGATCCCGGCCCAGTCCGTGTAGCGGTGGGACCAGAAGGTGGTCCACCAGGCGTCGTTGAGGGCGTCGAGAGTGCCGTACCTGTCCCTCAGCCACTCCCGGAACGCCTCGGCGCACAGGTCGCAGTAACAGGCGCCGCCGTACTCGTTGTTGATGTGCCAGGCGAGCAGGGCCGGGTGGTCGGCGTAGCGTTCGGCGAGGCGGGCCGCCATGGCCGTGGCGTGGCCGCGGTACGCCGGGGAGCTGGGGCAGAAGTTGTGGCGCTGGCCGTAGCGGTGGCGGCGGCCCTCGAAGTCGGTGCGGTTGACCTCGGGGTGGCTCTTCGCGAGCCAGGGCGGCAGGGCCGCGGTGCCGGTGGCGAGGCAGATCCGGCGGCCCTCGGCGGCGGCGCGGCCGACGATGCGGTCGAGGACCGTGAAGTCGTAGGTGTCCGGGGCGGGTTGGGTGAGGGACCAGGAGAAGACGCCGATGGTGAGGGTGTCGATGCCGGCCTGCGTGAACAGCCGGTGGTCGTCGTCCCAGGTGGGTTCGGGCCACTGCTCGGGGTTGTAGTCGCCGCCGTACGGGATCTTCGGAGTGCGCGGCGCGGTCATACCGTGAAGTCCTCCTGGGTCTCGGCGATCACCGGGCGGCTGCTGTGCAGCAGGGAGAGCAGCAGCGGGGCGGCCAGCAGGGCGGGCATGGCCTCGGTGAGCAGGGCGGTCGACGCGGCCACCAGTACCAGCAGGGAGGCGGCGCCGAGGGTGGCGCGGGCGTGCCGGAAGAGGAAGTAGGCGGCGAGGCGGGCGGTGTCGCGGCCCCGGAAGGCGAACAGCGAAGTGAGGACCAGCGCGTGCGCGCCCCACAGCAGGGAGCCGCCGCCGATCACCCCGAGCAGCACGGCCCACCAGCCGGGCAGGCCGGTGGCGGAGAAGTGGGTGAGAGTGAACGCGATGAGGGTCAGCCAGCCGAGCAGGGGCGTCCAGAGCTTCAGGGCCGCGAGGGCGTTGAGGCGCCAGCCGCGTGCGTAGGCGCGGGCCGGGTGCAGGTCGGTGAGGTCGGCGGTGCGGTGGTGCAGGGCGTAGAGAGCGGCGGACAGGGCGGGGCCCAGCGGCAGCAGGCATACGGCGGCCAGGGGCAGGTTGGCCGGGTCGGGGCCGAGCAGGAGCAGGCCGGCCAGTCCGGGTGAGGCGGTGAGGAGCAGCAGGGCCTCTACGGTGACCAGGGTGTGGATCAGGGCGGCAGCGCGGGAGAGGACTCCGGTGCCGAAGTCGGCCGTGCGGACGCCGCTGCTCACCCGTTCTCCTTCTTGTAGCGCTCGTAGGCCTTGTTGTGCAGGTCGACGAAGCGCTGCATGTTCTTCGCCTTCAACTCCGAGACGTAGGCGTCCCATTCGGACAGGGGGCGCTTGCCGAGGGCGAACTTCAGGGTGTTCTGGGTGACGTGGTCCCTGAGCGGGGTCTCCCACAGGGAGGCCTGTTCCTGCTCGAACGACTGCAGCGGGTGGGCCGGGCCGATGGGCGTCTGTTCGCGCTGGGACATGGCGTCCTGGAACTTCTGCTCGTCCGGGCTGAACGTGGAGGAGACGAGCTCCCAGCTGCCGCCGTAGGCGAAGACGCCGTTGTAGAAGCCGTAGTCCTTCTGCATGTCCTTCGGGGCGTCCGGGACGGAGCCCATGAGGCTGATGCCGGGCTTGGGCTTGTACTGGCTCCCGGAGCGGGTGTAGGTCACGCCCTCGACGCCCCACCGGGCGAACCGCTGGCCCTCGTCCGAGTACCAGAGCCAGTCCACGAACTGCATCATCGCGACGAAGCTGTCGCTCTTCAGCGCCTTGCTGGAGATCATCAGGCCGTTCTCCAGCCGGACGCCGCCCAGCACCACGGGACCGGCCGGTCCCAGCGGTACCGGGATCATCTCGATCTTCGCGCCCTTGACCTGCTTCCGCAGGTTGTACCGGTATTCCTGCACCAGTACCTGCGGGTTGGCGCTGATCGCGAACGACTTCTCGCCCAGCAGCTTCTGCGCGGCCTCGTCGTCGGTCTGGGTGAAGCTCTCCGGGTCCATCAGCTTCTCGGCGACCAGCTTGCGCACGTACTCGATCATCTGCCGGAAGGCGTCCGTCGCTCCGGTGAAGACGTACTTCTGCGCGTTCGCGTCCCAGCTGATGTTGTCGTACGTCCAGCCGGCCCGGACGCCGTACGCCTGGCCGAGGTAGCTGAAGAGGGCGGCGGCCGGGTAGGGCGTGTTCTTGCTCCAGCGGTCGGAGAAGGGGTAGCGGTCCGGGTACTCCTCCTTGATCGCCCCGAAGACCTCGTACACCTCGTCCCAGGTGGTGGGCAGGCTCAGCCCCAGCCGGTCGAGGACGTCCGTGCGCAGCGCCAGCGAGTAGCCGGCTCTGGCCTTCTCGTGCAGGCCGGGCAGCAGATAGAACTTGCCGTCGGACTGCCGGATGGAGTCGATCTCCGGCTCCAGCTTCCAACGCCTGACCTTGTCCTGGAAGTTGGGCATCAGGTGCACATGGTCGCTGACCGGGAGGATCGCGCCCGACGACACGAAGGCGACCTCGGAGGGGTGGTAGGTCTTGGGGATCAGGAAGGGGGCGTCGCCCGAGCCGATGAGGACGCTGCGCTTCTTCTCGTAGTCGACCAGGGGGACGGCGACGGGCTTCAGGGTGATGCCGGTGCGCTTGGTGAGCTCCTGCCAGAACAGCCAGTCGTTCTTCATCGGGTAGACGGGGTTGTTGTTGTGCAGGACCGAGAAGGACAGCGGCTCGGTCGCCTTGAACTGCTGGCCGGCGCGGTACTCCTTCATCGCGCCGTCCCTCTTCTTCGACAGGTCCTTGGACTCCGCGCCGTCGTCGCCGCTGCCGCAGCCGGTGAGGGTGGCGAGGCCGAGGAAACCGGTGGCGGCCAGGATCTGACGCCGCGACAGCTGTCCTGTGTTCTTCACGGTTGCTCCTTTGGTTAGCCCTTGACCGCGCCGAGCATCACGCCCGAGACGAAGTAGCGCTGGACGAACGGGTAGACACAGAGGATGGGCAGCGAGGTAAGCACGATCGTGACCGCCTGGATGTTCGCCCCCACCTGGCTGAGCTGGGCGTCGACGGCGCCGGCGTTGCCGCCCGTGGTGGCGCCCGAGATGAGGTTGCGCAGATAGACGGTGGCCGGCATCAGCTCGGCTCTGTCCAGGTAGAGGAAGGCGCTGAACCAGGAGTTCCAGAAGGACACCGAGTAGAACAGCACCATGGTGGCGACGACCGCCTTCGACAGCGGCAGCACGATCCGCAGCAGAATGCCGTACGTGCTCAGGCCGTCGATCTGCGCGGCCTCCTCCAGCTCGGTCGGCAGGCTCTCGAAGAAGGCCTTCATCACCAGCAGGTTGAACACGCTGATGGCGTTCGGGAGCGCGATGGCCCAGACGGTGTTCTTCAGGCCGAGGCTGGTGACCAGGACGTAGTTGGGGATCAGTCCGCCGGTGAAGAACATGGTGAACACGGCGATGCCGACGAGCGCGCCGCGCCCCTTGAGGTGCTTCTTCGACAGGACGTACGCATAACACGTGGTCAGCACCATGGCCACGGCGGTGGACACGACCGTGTACAGCACGGTGTTGCCGTAGTTCCGCCAGAACATCGAGTCCTGGAACACGATCTTGTACGTGGTGAGGTTGAACCCCTCGGGCCACAGCGTCACTTCGCCGGCCCGGATCTGGCGTTCCCCGCTGAACGAGCGGGCGATGATGTTGACGAACGGATACAGGGTCACGACCACGACCAGGGTGAGGATGACGCCGTTGACGCCCTGGAAGACGCGGTAGGAGCGGCTCGGCTTCACCACAGGCTGGTCCCCACTGTGCGACGCGAGAGCTGGTTGGCGGACGTGATCAGCACCAGGCCGATGATCGCCTCGAACAGGCCGATGGCGGCGGCGTAGCTGAAGCTGTTGGACTCGACGCCGGCGCGGTACAGGTACGTCGAGATCACATCGGCGGTGGGATAGGTCAGCGGGTTGTACAGCAGCAGGACCTTCTCGAAGCCGACCGCCATGAACGTGCCGATGTTGAGGATCAGCAGCGTGATCATGGTGGGCCGGATGCCGGGCAGGGTGACGTGCCAGATCTGCTGCCAGCGGTTGGCGCCGTCGATGCGCGCGGCCTCGTAGAGGTCCTCGTCGATGGTGGTGAGCGCGGCGAGGTAGAGGATCGTGCCCCAGCCGGCGGTCTGCCAGATCTCCGAGCCGACGTAGATGGTGCGGAACCACTCGGGTTCCTGGACGAACCGGATCGGGTCGTGCCCGAACCATCCCAGGACGTGGTTGACCGGCCCGACCGTGGCGAGCATCTGCATGGTGATGCCCGCGACGATCACGATCGACAGGAAGTGCGGAAGGTAGGACACCGACTGCACGAACCGTTTCAGCGCACGTCGGCGCACCTCGTTCAGCAGCAGCGCCAGCACGATCGGGATCGGGAAGCAGAAGACGAGCGTGAGCCCGCCGAGCCAGAGGGTGTTGCGGAACACCTGCCAGAAGGTGGGGTCGCTGAGGAACATCTCGACATAGCGCAGCCCCACCCACTCCTCGCCGAAGATCGAACCGCCCGGCTCGAAGCGCCGGAAGGCGATCACGTTGCCGATCATCGGCAGATAGCGGAAGACCAGGAAGAACAGCAGCGGCAGCACGGCCAGCGAGTACAGCTGCCAGTCCCTGCGCAGCGCCCGCCGCCGGCCGGTGCGCGCCGGACGCCGTCCGCGCCGCGGTGGGGCCTTAGTCGGCGGCGGCTCCTGGGTGCCGGGCGGTGGAGCCGACGTGGTGGAGGTGCTCATACGGTGGCCTCCCGGTGGCACCGAAAGTTTCGGGATCTTACCGGCAACTTTGCGGCGAGGTTAGGGGCGGGTGTAATGGCTGTCAATGGTGCTGGCAGGGAAGGCCAGTTGAGGCGGCCGTTGCTGGAGCGAGCCGAGCAATGCGAAACATTCTGATGTAGCAGCGCAACTATCGGAGGCGATGCCGTGCCCGCGTTCGACCTGCCGTGGGAAGACCTGAAGCGCTACCGCCCGGATCTCCAGGAGCCCGCCGGCTTCGACGAGTTCTGGCACGACACCCTCAAGGAGGCGGCGCAGCCCGAGGTGTTGGTGTCGGCGCACCCGGTGGCGACCGGCCTGCGGCTGACCGACACCTGGGACGTGACCTTCCGGGGGTTCGGTGGCGACCCGGTGCGGGCCTGGTTCAGCAGACCGGCCGGGGTACGTGAGCCGCTGCCCGCCGTCGTCGAGTACGCCGGGTACGGCCGTGGCCGCGGGCTCCCCCACGAGCGGCTGACCTGGGTGAACGCCGGGTACGCACATCTGCTGATGGACAACAGGGGCCAGGGCGACCAGTACGGCAACGGCGGCGCCACGCCCGACCCGCACTCCACGGCGCCGGGCGGGCCGGGCCCCGTGGTGCGCGGCCTGCTGTCCCCGCGGGACCACCACTACCGCCGGCTCGTCACGGACGCGGTACGGGCGGTCGCGGCGGTGCGCGCACTGCCGGGCGTGGACGGCTCACGGGTCGCCGCCGTCGGCAACAGCCAGGGCGGCGGGCTCGCCCTGGCCGTCGCGGGACTGGTCCCCGACCTCGCGGCGCTGCTGGTCACCGCCCCGTTCCTGTGCGGCATCCGGCGCGCGCTCGACCTCACCGACGCGTCACCGTACGGCGAGATCACCGCGTACCTCTCCGTGCACCGGGGCGCCGAGCGGGCCGCGTACGACACGCTCGCCCACCTGGAGGGGATCTCCTTCGCGCGGCGCGCCCACGCCCCGGCCCACTTCGGGGTTGGCCTGCGTGACACGGTGTGCCCGCCGAGCGGGGCGTACGGCGCCTTCAACCGCTATGCGGAGCTGTCGGGCGCCGACCCGCGCAAGGAGATCCACGCCTATCCGTTCAACGGGCACGAGGGCGGCGACGCGGTGCATGTGCGCCGCCAACTCGACTGGCTGAAGGGGGTGTTGGAGTCCGACTGAGCGGGACGGACATCACGGTCTTACGGCCGTCACCTCCACCGAGAGGTCGTTGTCGACCGTGTAGTAAGGACGCACGGTGACACCGCCGACCGCGGCCTGCGGATAGACGAAGATCTCCTTGCGGTCCGCCACGTCGTCCAGCAGACGGCCGATCCGCACCGGCGGGGCTCCCGCAGCGGGCCGGGGCTGGACGGAGAGGTCCCAGACTCGGCTTCCGGTGCCGTGGCCCGCGGCCAACTCCCCGTAGTCCACGGTGAAGGAGAACGCCCGGCCGTCGCTCGCGGCCCGGGGCTCCAGGGTCCGTACGACGCCGTCCCCACCCCGTAGCCGCAGGCGTACGGTGGCTCCGTCGGCGAGCGTGGCGCCGTGCAGCCGGGCCCGGACCGTCATCGACCGGTCCGTGACCTCGACGCCCTCTACCTCCGCGTGGGCGGTGCGCAGCCAGGCCCGCACCGCGAGGTAGCCGTCCTTGGTGGCGTACGGAACCCGCACGGCCACCGGTGACGGCCGGTCACGGGACTGCCCGTCGACGAGGACCCGCAGATCACGCAGACCGGGGCGGATGCGCTGCCGTCGCGCGCCGGGATCTCCGAGCCCTCCGGTGTCTCCGGAATCGCCGGGATCTCCGGACTCGATGGACTCGATGGACTCGATGGAATCGCCGGAATCGGTGGAATCGCCGGGATCTCCGGACTCCCGTGGCTCGGCAAGGACGTACACGTCCCAGCGGCCCTCGGCCAGTTGGGGCTGCGGCTCCAGGACGGCACGCAGGCTTCCGTCGTCCGCCGGTTCCAGGTCGAGGACGTGCACGACCTTCTCGGGCTGTCCCTTCTTGGGGCGCAGCCGCAGCAGCATCCGGGACGACCGGAAGTCCACGGCCGCCGGCGGGCGGAGGGCGAAGGCGATGCGGCCGTCCGGGTCGATCGTGCAGTCGGCACGCAGGCGGGTGTCGCGCGAGGCGCCGGTTTCTGTCGTCATCGCCGTCCCCTCCGTACGGTGTGCAGCGCCTGGGAGGCGGCGGCATGTGCGGTGTCGCGCGCGGCGAAGGCCTGACTGACCAGGAGGTTGCGTATTCGGCCGGGGTCAGGTGCCACCCGCCGTCCGGCCCTGCGCAGCGTCAGCGCCTCGTCGATCAGCCGCTCGGCCCGCTCCACGACCGGGACCGGGGCGAACCGTCGCGCGTTCTCCATGGCCGTACGGCCCATCCGCCGGCGCCGCTCGTCGTCGCGGACGAGGTCCAGCAGGGCGGCGCCCAGCGCGTCGCGGTCGCCGACCGGCACCAGTCGGCCGTCGACGCCGTCCTCGATGATCTCGCCCGGTCCGTACGGGCAGTCGGTGCTCACGACCGGCAGGCCGCAGCGCATCGCCTCGACGATGGTCATGCCGAACGCCTCGAAGTCGGACGCGGCCACGCCGATGGAGCCCTTGACCCACTCCGCCTCCATGGGGGCCGCCGCGCCCATCAGGAAGACGTGCTCGCACAGGCCGAGACGCTGGATGATCTCCTGGAGCCGGGCGTGTTCGTCTCCCTTGCCGTAGATGCGCAGGCGCCAGTCCGGGTGTTCGGCGGCCACCAGGGCGAACGCCTCGATGAGCAGGTCGTACCGCTTCACCGGGCCCAGCCGGCCCGCCGCGACCACCACCTTGGCGGTGCCGTCCGCCGCGGGCAGCACCGGATCGGGGACGCTGTTGGGGAGTGCTTCCACCCGGACGCCCGGCAGCCGCATCCTGCGCCGGTAGGCGGTGGCGTCCGCCTGTGTGACGGTGGTGAGGGCGTCCAGCCGGCGGTAGGCCCGGCGCAGCGCGGCGCGCAGTCGGGGTGGATGGTTGTCGAGGGAGAGATGTTCCTGCCCGATGCGGACGACATGCTCCGGCGCCTGGAGCGCGAGGTGCACATTGAGTCCCGGCCGGGTGCCGATGACGACGTCGGCGTCGGTCGCCGCCAGGCACTCGCCGATCCGCTGGTCGGTCAGCTCGCTGTACTGGTGGTGGCGGTACTCGGCGGCGGGGAACACTCTCGCCGGTCTCAGATGCAGGGGATGTTCCTTCTCGTGGCGCAGGTCCACCAGTGGCCGTAAGGCGACTTTCGGGTCCAGGGCGAGGTTGGGGCGGGCCCGGTGCCGCAGCACGGAGACGATCTCCACCTCGTGCCGCTCGGCGAGCGCTTGGGCCAGGTTGAACGTGGTGGAGATCGTGCCTCCGATCCCGTAGGCGTTGTGCAGCAGGAAAGAGATCTTCATGGCGGGCTAGACCCGGCCGACTGTCCTTCGGTTGCCTGCTGTTATCAGTTCGTTCTCCTGTCAAACACCTCTTCGGCGCGGAACGGCGAGGGGCCCGGTGGGTGACGGCCAGACGCCCACCGGGCCCGCGCCGAGGGGCGGTTCAGCCCACCCGGCAGGGCAAGGTCGTCGTAGTGTCGCCGCCGGATCCGGAGACGACGTAGCCGAACGTCGCGCTCTGACCCGGACTCAGCGAGCCGTTCCAGTTGGCGTTGTGGACCATCACCGCCTGGCCGTTGTAGGTCGCGTTGCCGCTCCAGAGGCTCTCGACCTTCTGGCCGGCGGGAAGCGTCCAGTCGACCATCCAGCCGAGCATCGGGACGTCACCGGTGTTGGTGACGGTCACCTCGGACTGGTAACCGCCGTTCCAACTGCCGGTCGTGCGGCGGCTGGCGGAGCACTCACCGGGCACCGGGTCGGTGGGGTTGCCGGGCTCCTTGATGCCGGTCACCTCGCCGTTGCCGCCGTCGAAGACGACGTCGGAGCAGGAGTAGAAGGTTTCCTGACTGTCGGAGCGCTGCCAGACCATGTAGATGGTGTGGCGGCCCGACTTGTTGTCAGGAAGCTTTCCTGTCCAGGAGTAGTTGGCCTCGACCGTGCCCGGGGAGCCGTTGAGCGGCGGGTGGTCGACGGAGAGGAAGGGCCGCTCCTCCATGTCGTCCCAGGTGAGGGTCTGGGTCGGGTCGAAGCCGTCCTTGGTGATGTAGACGTGGAACCAACCCGGATGCGCGGCCCAGGCGTTGTACGAGAAGTCGACCGTCGCGCCCGAGGTGAGGTGGGTGAGCGGCCAGTCCTTGCTCGGCGTGTTGAAGCCGGTGAAGTTGGTGTTGCCGCCGCTGCACAGTTCGCCGTCGGGCACGAAGCCGCGGGTACGGCCGGCGCCGTCGGAGCGGAGCACCGAGAACCAGTTGTAGAACGGTGTGGTGCCGCTGACCTGTTGGGCGGCCCGGCAGGCCGGGTTGACCGGCTTGATCTCACCGGTGTCGGTGAGGCCGTCCTGCCAGCACAGGAAGGTGCGGCTACCCGGTTTCATGGGGGTGCCGTGGGCCTCCGCCTCGCCGCCGGTGCTCATGACGAGCGCCACGGCCGGGATGGTCGCGAGCAGGGAGACCAGGACGAGGAAGAGGGCTCTGGCGCGAGCGGGAAGTGTTAATCGGCGCGCCGAGGCGCGTGAGGTTGTCATGATCATGACAGTCCAGTCCGTTCCTTCAGGTACGGGCCGTGCGGATGCGTGTGTGCGGATGCGGTGCGGACGGGTGGGGTGGGAGCGGCACACGGGCGGGTTCCGGTCCGTCGGTGTGGGAGCGCTCCCACCACCACTTGGTTCGGAAAGTAGCGCCGAGTGGCGTGGTTGTAAACGGGCGTGGCTGTAAACGGGGGTGGCTGTAACCGACGCGGCGGCTGTGAACGGGCGTGGTCGTAAACGGGCGCGGCTGTGTCAGCGGTTGCGGGCGAACGTCCGGGTCGATCGCGCCGGTGCCGGAGCGGAGGGGCCCGACGGGGTGTCCAGCGGCGGTGGTTCGGCGCCCGCGTGGGGCAGCTCGACCGTGAACTCCGTGCGGCCCGGCTCGCTCTGGACGCCGATACGGCCGCCGTGCGCGGACACGATCGCCGCCACGACGGCGAGGCCGAGACCGGATCCCCCGTCGTGCGGGCCGCGGCGGGCCCGGGAGGCGTCGGCGCGGGTGAAGTGTTCGAAGACGGCGGGCAGGAGTGCGGGCGCGATGCCCGGGCGGGCGAACTCCTTGGCGGTGAGCTGGACGGGCTCGTCGTCGACGATGAGGACGCGGACGCGGCCGGTGCGGGAACCGGAGGGGGCGGACATGTCCCGATCGTGTCCCCGCCCGCTGGGGAACCCTGTGTTCAGCCTGAGCGCAGGCGATGGCCTGGGACGGACACGGCGAAGGGCCGCACCCCGGTCACCCGGGATGCGGCCCTCAGCTGCCCTGCCGTACCGCTTACTTGTTACTTGCGGATCAGCGAGCGCAGCACGTACTGCATGATGCCGCCGTTGCGGTAGTAGTCGGCCTCACCGGGGGTGTCGATGCGGACGACCGCGTCGAACTCGACGCCCGTGTCGGTGGTGACCTTCACCGTGCGCGGCGTGGTGCCGTTGTTGAGCTCCTCGACGCCCGCGATGGAGAAGGTCTCCTCGCCGGTCAGACCGAGGGACTCGGCCGAGGCACCCTCCGGGAACTGCAGCGGCAGGACGCCCATGCCGATGAGGTTCGAGCGGTGGATGCGCTCGTAGGACTCGGCGATGACGGCCTTGACGCCGAGCAGCGCGGTGCCCTTGGCCGCCCAGTCGCGGGACGAGCCGGAGCCGTACTCCTTGCCCGCGAGCACGACGAGCGGGATGCCCTGCTCGATGTAGTTGCGGGAGGCGTCGTAGATGAAGGAGACCGGGCCGCCCTCCTGCGTGAAGTCGCGGGTGTAGCCGCCCTCGGTGCCCGGCGCGATCTGGTTGCGCAGGCGGATGTTGGCGAACGTGCCGCGAATCATGACCTCGTGGTTGCCCCGGCGGGAGCCGTAGGAGTTGAAGTCACGACGCTCCACACCGTGCTCGGTGAGGTACTTGCCGGCCGGGGTGTCGGCCTTGATGGCGCCGGCCGGGGAGATGTGGTCGGTGGTGACCGAGTCGCCCAGCTTGGCCAGGACGCGGGCGCCCGTGATGTCCGAGACCGGGGTGGTCTCCATCGTCATGCCCTCGAAGTACGGGGGCTTGCGGACGTACGTCGACTGCGGGTCCCACTCGAAGGTGTTGCCGGTCGGGATCGGCAGCGCCTGCCACTGGGCGTCGCCCGCGAAGACGTCGCTGTAGGACTTGGAGAACATGTCCTCGCCGATGGCGTTGGCGACGACGTCGTTGACCTCGGCCTCGGAGGGCCAGATGTCCTTCAGGTAGACCGGGTTGCCGTCCTGGTCGGTGCCCAGGGCGTCCTTGGTGATGTCCACCTTCATGGAGCCCGCGATGGCGTACGCGACGACCAGCGGCGGGGACGCCAGGTAGTTCATCTTGACGTCGGGGTTGATACGGCCCTCGAAGTTCCGGTTGCCGGAGAGGACCGAGGTGACCGCGAGGTCGTGGTCGTTGACGGCCTTGGAGACCTCCTCCGGCAGCGGGCCGGAGTTGCCGATGCAGGTGGTGCAGCCGTAACCGACGAGGTTGAAGCCGACCTTGTCGAGGTACGGGGTCAGGCCCGCCTTGTCGAAGTAGTCGGTGACGACCTTGGAACCCGGGGCGAGGGTGGTCTTGACCCACGGCTTGCGGGTCAGGCCCTTCTCCACGGCCTTCTTCGCGACGAGCGCGGCGGCGACCATGACGTACGGGTTGGAGGTGTTGGTGCAGGAGGTGATGGCCGCGACCGTCACCGCACCGTGGTCGATCTGGTACGTCGAGCCGTCGGGGGCGGTCACGGTGACCGGGTTGGACGGGGCGCCGTTCGGGGCGACGGCCGGGGCGTCGGAGGCAGGGAAGGACTCCTGGCCCGCCTCGTCGACGGAGTCCACGTAGTTGCGGACGTCCTGCTTGAACTGCTCGGCCGCGTTGGCGAGGACGATACGGTCCTGCGGGCGCTTCGGGCCGGCGATGGAGGGCACGACCGTCGACAGGTCGAGCTCCAGCTTCTCGGAGAAGTCGGGCTCGGCCTTCGGGTCCAGCCAGAGGCCCTGCTGCTTGGCGTACGCCTCGACGAGCGCGAGCTGCTGCTCGGAGCGGCCGGTCAGCTTGAGGTACTTGATGGTCTCGTCGTCGATCGGGAAGATCGCGGCGGTGGACCCGAACTCCGGCGACATGTTGCCGATGGTGGCGCGGTTGGCGAGGCTCGTGGCCGCCACACCCTCGCCGTAGAACTCGACGAACTTGCCGACGACACCGTGCTTGCGGAGCATCTCGGTGATGGTCAGCACGAGGTCGGTGGCGGTGGTGCCCGGGGTGAGCTCACCGGTGAGCTTGAAGCCGACGACGCGCGGGATGAGCATGGAGACCGGCTGGCCGAGCATCGCGGCCTCGGCCTCGATGCCGCCGACGCCCCAGCCGAGGACACCGAGGCCGTTGACCATGGTGGTGTGCGAGTCGGTGCCGACGAGGGTGTCGGGGTAGGCCTGGCCACCCCGGACCATGACCGTGCGGGCCAGGTGCTCGATGTTCACCTGGTGGACGATGCCGGTGCCGGGCGGGACGACCTTGAACTCGTCGAAGGCGGTCTGGCCCCAGCGCAGGAACTGGTAGCGCTCCTTGTTGCGGCCGTACTCCAGCTCGACGTTCTGGGCGAAGGCGTCGTTGGTGCCGAACTTGTCGGCGATGACGGAGTGGTCGATGACCAGCTCGGCCGGGGCCAGCGGGTTGATCTTCGCCGGGTCGCCGCCGAGCTCCTTGACGGCCTCACGCATGGTGGCGAGGTCGACGACACAGGGCACGCCGGTGAAGTCCTGCATGATCACGCGGGCCGGCGTGAACTGGATCTCCTGCGACGGCTGGGCCTGGGAGTCCCAGTTGCCGAGGGCGCGGATGTGGTCGGCGGTGATGTTCGCGCCGTCCTCGGTACGGAGGAGGTTCTCCAGGAGAACCTTGAGGCTGTACGGAAGACGGGCCGAGCCCTCCACCTTGTCCAGCCGGAAGATCTCGTAAGACTCGTCGCCCACCTGCAGCGTGCTGCGGGCGTCGAAGCTGTTCGCCGACACGACAGTCTCCTTCATTTTGGTGCGCTTACCACCGCATCCTGCCGCCACGCCGGCTTGGCCGATCCGCTAAGGTAAGGCTAAGTTAGGCATGCCTTACTGCCAGACCCGTGGCGGCGTGCGACTGCGGTGCGCCTCGGCAGATATCTCGATGTCGAGATAACTCTAGTACATGGGGCCGGGATGGTCATGCCCGGCCTCCTGTGGTGTGTCAGTGGACCTGGGGCAGTCTCAGTTTTTCTGGGGCATCGGTGGCTGCGTCTCAGTCTTTTCTCGGGCAAATAGTGCGGTGTCTCAGTCTTTCTGAGGTACCGCTGCCGGGCCTTGCCTACGGTCGCTGTACCGCGTCGGCGCTCGGTCCTGAGGGCCGGGATGGATGCAGCGGACTACTGGGTGCGGCTGGTGGGGTCGGATGGCGTCCGGCGTGAGGGTCCGCTGTCCGTGATGTGGTCGGTGATGTTCGAGGCCGCCCCTCCGTCGCGGTCGTTTCCTTCGTACCGCGGGCAGCGGAACTTCACCGGCTGGTACTGGTCGGCGACGGGCGGCGGGCACGTGCCGTATGAGTCCTGGCTGGAGCGCGACCACCTCATGCGGCTCGACTTCGATCCTGCGGTGGTCGGCATGGCTGCCCAGCCGTTCGCGCTGTCCTGGCGGGACGGCGGGATGGGGCCGTTGACGCACACGCCGGACTTCACCGCAACCTCATCGCGCGCCACGGGCGGCGCTGGGTCAACCTCGCCTTCCGCGACACGAAGAAGATCTTCCTCGCCTGGAAGGAACGCTACGAGTTCGGCCCCGAGGAAGCCATCGTCCGGCGCCTGACAGCCCTGGCCCACCCTCCGGCAAACCCATCGCCGACGAACTCGCCCTCGCCGCCGGTTTCCACCCCGAGACCGTCACGCTCGCCGGCCTGCTCGCCTCCGACCACTGGGAACGAACCGCTCTGCGGGACGGAGGCCTGGCCCCCTTCATCCGCGAAGTCAGCACCCGCGGCATCCTCGTGGGCTACGAAACCGACGACCTCGACGATCCCCTCATCAAGTGGGTCCGGGACCGCCTGCCCCACTACAAATGCGCGCTTCACCACGCCGGATGGGACAAGCTCTCGCTGATCCTGCACAACGAGACAACCCGCAGCGCCACCAACCAGCCGACGAAAGACTTCCGCACCTGCCCCCTGACCTTTCCCCGCTACTGAACCAACAGACGATCAGGGAGGCCGCGGCAGCAGCCATGCCAGACCTCGGTAAGGCATGCAGGGAGGAGTCATTCAAACCGCTTGCAACGGTCGAGCGATCTTCTAAGGTGCTCCGCGTGACGACCGAGATCCCTTTCCAGACGCTTCCGGTTGACCAGACGGACGTTCGCTACGCCCATGGGCCCGACTCGTCCGCACAACCGGGCGTGCCCGCCGGAGAGACGATCGCGCTCAACTGGAACAACAGCGCAATCTACCCGGGAACCGCTCGGAAGTTCTGGATCCACGTGCCGGCACAGTACGACCCTTCCGAGCCGGCATCGCTGATGGTGTTCCAGGACGGATGGTGGTACCTGGACCCCGACGGGGAGATCCGCGGCGCAACGGTCCTGGACAACCTGGTCCACCGCGGAGACATCCCCGTCACCATCGGAGTCTTCGTCGACCCAGGTGCCTTCACCGACGCCGAGAACCCGAAGAACCGCAACAACGAGTACGACGCGTTCGACGATCGGTACGTCACGTTCCTCCTCGACGAGATCCTCCCCGAGGTCACTGCGCGCTACTCGATCACCGACGAGCCCGAGCAGTGGGGGATCTGCGGTGGCAGCAGCGGCGGCAACTGCGCCTTCACGGCGGCGTGGCTTCGCCCGGACAAGTTCCGCCGGGTCATCGGATTCCTGTCCAGCTTCACCCAGATGCCAGGCGGCAATCCCTACCCCGGCCTCATTCCCGGCGCTCCTCGCAAGCCACTGCGCATCTTCATGCAGGCGGGCCACCGCGACCTGCGGTGGAACCAGCCCGAATCGAACTGGCTCGCCAACAACTTGCGCGTTGCAGCCGCTCTGGCAGAGGCCGGCTATGACTTCCGCCTCGTCCTGGGCGACGGCGGGCACAGCCCCAACCACGGAGGCGTCTTGCTCCCCGATGCCCTCCGCTGGCTGTGGCGGTCGGACAGCAACTGCTGATCCGTGCCCCAGGCGATCCGGCGGACATGGAGCTCTGCCTCAGATGGGTTGAGACGAAGCGAGCGTCAGCGTCTCAATCCATCCAAGGCACCCCTGCTCAGGGACTCGCTATGCCCGGGATCGACTGAGACAGGACACCCGGCCTCCCTCTCGCATCCCATTTGGTCATCTCGTCGCGCGACCCTCCACAGGAACCGCGGGCTCCCGCGCGAGCCCTTGCACACCCCTTTGCATGATCATGCGCCATCATGCATACTCTTCCTATGTCCAAGGTCCTCACCTCCCTGCCCACCGGCGAGCGCGTCGGCATCGCCTTCTCGGGCGGTCTCGACACCTCGGTCGCGGTCGCCTGGATGCGCGACAAGGGCGCCGTCCCGTGCACCTACACCGCCGACATCGGCCAGTACGACGAGCCCGACATCGCCTCGGTGCCCGGCCGCGCCAAGACCTACGGTGCCGAGGTCGCGCGCCTGGTGGACTGCCGCGCGGCCCTGGTCGAGGAGGGCCTGGCCGCGCTCACGTGCGGCGCGTTCCACATCCGCTCGGGCGGGCGTGCCTACTTCAACACCACGCCGCTCGGCCGTGCCGTCACCGGCACGCTGCTGGTGCGGGCGATGCTGGAGGACAACGTCCAGATCTGGGGCGACGGCTCGACCTTCAAGGGCAATGACATCGAGCGGTTCTACCGCTACGGCCTGCTCGCCAACCCGAACCTGCGGATCTACAAGCCCTGGCTGGACGCGAAGTTCGTGACCGAGCTCGGCGGCCGCAAGGAGATGTCGGAGTGGCTGGTCGCCCACGACCTGCCCTACCGGGACTCGACCGAGAAGGCGTACTCCACCGACGCCAACATCTGGGGCGCCACCCACGAGGCCAAGACCCTGGAGCACCTGGACACCGGCATCGAGACGGTCGAGCCCATCATGGGCGTGCGGTTCTGGGACCCGTCGGTCGAGATCGCCACCGAGGACGTGACGATCGGCTTCGAGCAGGGCCGCCCGGTCACGATCAACGGCAAGGAGTTCGCCTCCCCCGTCGATCTGGTGATGGAGGCCAACGCCATCGGCGGCCGCCACGGCCTCGGCATGTCGGACCAGATCGAGAACCGGATCATCGAGGCCAAGAGCCGCGGCATCTACGAGGCCCCGGGCATGGCCCTGCTGCACGCCGCCTACGAGCGCCTGGTGAACGCGATCCACAACGAGGACACCCTCGCCCAGTACCACAACGAGGGCCGGCGCCTCGGCCGCCTCATGTACGAGGGCCGCTGGCTGGACCCGCAGGCGCTGATGATCCGCGAGTCGCTCCAGCGCTGGGTCGGCGCCGCGATCACCGGTGAGGTGACCCTGCGGCTGCGGCGCGGCGAGGACTACTCGATCCTCGACACCACCGGCCCGGCGTTCAGCTACCACCCGGACAAGCTGTCCATGGAGCGCACCGAGGACTCCGCGTTCGGCCCGGTGGACCGGATCGGCCAGCTCACCATGCGCAACCTCGACATCGCCGACTCGCGCGCCAAGCTGGAGCAGTACGCCGGCCTCGGCCTGATCGGCAGCGGCAGCCCCACCATCGGCGCCTCCCAGGCGGCCGCGACCGGGCTGATCGGCACCATGCCGGAGCTGCCGGAGGGCGGCGCCGAGGCCATCGCCTCCCGCGGTGAGGTCTCCGAGCAGGACGCGCTGCTGGACCGCGCCGCGATGGAGTCCGGCACGGACTGAGCGGCACCGCCGAGCAAAAGGCCCGGCACCCCGAGGGGACGGACCACCGGAAATGGCCGGCTCGACGCGTTGACGTCGAGCCGGCCATTTCCGGTCCCGCTCCCAGCTCCTCACCGTCACCTTCGAGGAACCTGTCGAGTCCGGCCATCAGTTCGCCGAGTCGGGGTAACCGGCACATACGCTCCACCGGTCCATGAAGGGAGGCGCGCATGCCCCTCACATTCCGCAAGAGTTTCCAAATCCTTCCCGGCGTACGGCTGAACATCAACCGGCGCTCCTGGTCCCTCACCACCGGCGGCAGGAACGGGCCGCGACACACCCACAGCAGCACTGGACGTCGTACGACATCGGTGGATTTGCCCGGACCTTTCGGGTGGCGGCGTACCCGTACCGCCAGGCGGCGTTGACGGTCTGTCACCCGAATGGACCCCCTGGGATGTGCCATCTCATATCTGAGATAGCCTCAACCCCATGGCAGACGACTACCTCGTACGTATCGGCAAGCTCATCCGTGACGCCCGGCAACACCGTGGCTGGACACAGGCGCAGCTCGCCGAGGCGCTCGGCACCTCACAGAGCGCCGTCAATCGCATCGAGCGCGGCAACCAGAACATCAGCCTTGAGATGATCGCCCGGATCGGTGAGGCCCTGGACAGCGAGATCGTGTCCCTGGGGTACGCCGGCCCGATGCATCTGAGGGTTGTCGGCGGACGTCGGCTGTCCGGTTCCATCGACGTCAAGACCAGCAAGAACGCCTGCGTGGCCCTGCTGTGCGCCTCACTGCTCAACAAGGGGCGCACGGTGCTGCGCCGCGTCGCCCGCATCGAGGAGGTCTACCGGCTTCTGGAGGTGCTGAACTCCATCGGTGTACGCACCCGGTGGATCAACGACGGCGTCGACCTGGAGATCGTGCCGCCGGCCGAGCTGGACATGGGCGCGATCGACGCGGAGGCCGCCGTACGCACGCGGTCCATCATCATGTTCCTCGGCCCGCTGCTGCACCGGATGGACCGCTTCAAGCTGCCGTACGCCGGCGGCTGCGACCTCGGCACACGGACCATCGAGCCGCACATGATCGCGCTGCGCCGGTTCGGCCTGGACGTCGCGGCGACCGAGGGGCAGTACCACGCCGTGGTGGACCCCGCCGTACGCCCCGACCGCCCGATCGTGCTGACCGAGCGCGGCGACACGGTGACCGAGAACGCGCTGCTGGCCGCCGCGCGGCACGACGGCGTCACGGTCATCCGCAACGCCTCCTCCAACTACATGGTCCAGGACCTCTGCTTCTTCCTGGAGGCGCTCGGCGTCAGGGTCGAGGGCATCGGCACCACCACGCTCACCGTGCACGGCGTGCCGACCATCGACGTCGACGTCGACTACTCGCCCTCCGAGGACCCGGTCGAGGCGATGAGCCTGCTGGCCGCCGCCGTCGTCACCGAGTCGGAGCTGACGGTGTGCCGGGTGCCGATCGAGTTCCTGGAGATCGAGCTGGCGGTCCTGGAGGAGATGGGCCTCGACCACGACCGCACGCCCGAGTACTTCGCGGACAACGGCCGTACCCGGCTGGTGGACCTCACCGTCCGGCCCTCCAAGCTGGAGGCGCCGATCGACAAGATCCACCCGATGCCGTTCCCCGGCCTGAACATCGACAACGTCCCCTTCTTCGCGGCCATCGCGGCCTCCGCGCAGGGCAAGACGCTGATCCACGACTGGGTCTACGACAACCGCGCGATCTACCTCACCGACCTGAACCGGCTGGGCGGCCGCCTCCAACTCCTCGACCCGCACCGCGTACTGGTCGAGGGACCGACCCGCTGGCGCGCCGCCGAGATGATGTGCCCGCCCGCCCTGCGGCCCGCCGTGGTCGTCCTGCTGGCGATGATGGCGGCGGAGGGCACGTCCGTGCTGCGGAACGTGTATGTCATCAACCGGGGTTACGAGGATCTCGCCGAGCGGCTCAACTCGATCGGAGCGCAGATCGAGACGTTCCGCGACATCTGAGCACCCTTCGAAGGAACGCCGCCGCACCCTGCCGACCCGCTTGACCACAGGCCGGAAGGAGGTGCGGCGGCGTCGCGCTGTCGACGTCAGCGCGGACCAGCAGGCCAGCGGCCTGGTCATTGGTCTTCCAGAGGGGCGGCGAGGTCCGGGGGTGTTCAGGCGTCGGGCCGGACGAAGACGGGCTTGAGGTGCTTTTCCGGCAGTGCGGTCGGCAGGTCGTCCCAGTCGATGACGTGGGAGACGACCTTCTCGGGTGCGACCTTGCCGGAGGCGGCGAGTGCGAGGGCGTCGGGGATGTGGGCACGGACGTTGTCGCGGGCGACGCGCAGGGTGACGCCGGTGAGGTACATGTCGAGCAAGGGCAGCTCGCCGGGGCGGAAGTGGTTGCCCGCGCTCTCGCAGACGCCTTCCGGGGCGAGGCGCTTGACCGCCAGGGCCAGCTGGTCGACCCGGCCGGTGGCCTCCACGGCGATGTCGAAGCCCTGCGGCACCGGTTCCAGGGCTTCGGCCGTGGAGGCGCCGCATCCCCGCGCGATCGCCCGGTGTTCGGGGTCGGGGTCGACGTAGAGGACCTCGGCGGCGCCGAGGGCGCGGGCGATGTCGCACACGTACAGGCCGATGCTGCCCCGGGCGACGACGAGGACCCGGGCTCCGGGGCGGGACTTGAGGTGGGGGGCGACCAGACGCCAGGACAGGGACCAGTTGTCGCTGGCCGAGGCCATGGCCACCGGGTCGAGGCCGGTGGGCAGCGGTACAAGCATGGCGTCGGCGTAGGGCACGCGGACCAGGTCGGAGAAGAGCCCGCCCCAGTCGCCGCCGATGGGTGCGCCGTACATCGCCATATAGGGCACGGTGGCGCAGTGCGCGGTCAGCCCGGCCCGGCAGCGGTCGCAGGTGCCGCAGTTGATGGACCAGGGGACCACGACCAGGTCGCCGGGGGCTACGGCGGTGACGGCGTCGCCTGTCTCGACGACCCGGGCCACGCATTCGTGACCGAGGGCGAAGGGCGGGTCGATGAAGCCGTGGCCCGCGAGGATCGCGGAGTCCACGTCACAGGGGGCGGCGGCCACCGGTGCGACGATCGCCTCCCGGTCGGACCGCAGCTTCGGGTCGGGTGCCTCGCGCCACTCCACGGCGCGCCGGGCGACATAGGTCAGTTCACGCATCGCTCGCGGCCTCCTTGGGCTGCTGAGCCAGGGCGACGAGGTCGGCGTAGCGGATGACCGAGCCGCCCGCGCCCCAGGTGCCGTCCGGCTGTTCGTGCACCAGCACCCACACCCGCAGAGCGTCCTGCGGGGTGAGGCCGGCCGCGGACAGCACCGTATTCGTCGCCTCCTCGACCAGGCCCGCCTTGCGGCGCTCGGACAGGGCGCCCTGCGGGACGGTGACCTCCACCAGGAAGCGCGGGGCGTCGTCCTCGGCGGTGGTCTGGGCGCCCTCGGGCAGCTCGACCAGGTAGCTCCAGGCCTGGGCGCGGAAGAACGCCGTGTCGGGCGCTCCTTCCCAGCGCAGCAGTGCGGCGGCCAGGTCGCGTTGCACACTGCTGCGGCCCTGCTCGGTCAGGGCGCCGGCCGGGGCGGTGAGCCGGATCATCGGCATGGGCGTGCCTCTCTCTTCGGTTCGTCTTCGGGCCGTCGTCGGGCCGTCGTCGGGCCGTCGTCGGTCCCTCTTCCGTTCGTCCTTCGACGGCACTGGTCTATGACGGTCGTTATAAGTGGCGGTCAGGCTAGACTATGACGGCCGTTATAGCCAGTGGGGTCAGAAGGGATCGCGTACGTGACCGAGTCCAGCCCGACGGCGCGCGAGCGGATCGTGGCGGGCGCCGCCGACATGATCAGCCGGCGTGGCCTGAACGCGACGAGCATCCGCGAGACGGCCAAGCACGCCCGGGCGCCGCTCGGCTCGACGTACCACTACTTCCCGGACGGCAAGCAGCAGTTGGCGACGGAAGCCGTC
Organism: Streptomyces curacoi; assembly: GCF_001513975.1. Classification (GTDB taxonomy): domain Bacteria; phylum Actinomycetota; class Actinomycetes; order Streptomycetales; family Streptomycetaceae; genus Streptomyces; species Streptomyces curacoi. The sequence continues at coordinate 265,870 of NZ_KQ947987.1, read as the reverse complement.
CGGTACACGGGCGAGTGGGTCGCGCGCAGCCTGCGCAAGGAGCTGGAGGCGGGTCCGGTCGCCGGGCTGCAGGCCTTCCTCGCCCTGTGGCGCGGGATCGTGGTCGACAGCGACTTCCGGGCCGGCTGTCCGGTCCTCGCCGTCTCCATCGAGGAACCTCCCACCGACGAGACGCCCACCGCCCTGGCGGCCGCCGCCGAGGTCTTCGCCAAGTGGGAGAGCCTGCTGGCCGACTCCCTGTGCGAACACGGCGCCGAGCCCCAGCAGGCCGCACAGCTCGCGACGCTCATCGTCGCGGCCGTCGAGGGCACCGTGGCCATGTGCCGCGCCCAGCGCAGCGCCCAGCCCCTCGACCACACCGCCGAGCAGTTGCAGGCGCTCATCCTCGCCGCGACCAAGACCTGACCGCAGCCGGCCTTCGGGGCTCCGAAGGCCTCAGCCGCCCAGCGCGGCGCGGACGGCCTTGGCCCTCTCCGCCGTGAAGACCCCGCTCTCAAGGAGCGGCAGGACGGACAGCACGCCGCCGGACGCCCCCCAGCTGCCCTCGTCGATCACCCGGAAGTTGACCCACCACGTGGGCGACGGCTTCTCCAGCCCACAGGCCGCCGCCAGCGCGGCCAGGACGCGCTCGATGACCTCGGCCCGCACGTCCGGCTGCCAGGCGGCGTCCATGACCGCGAGGTCGATCACCATCACGTCGAGCTCCTGCCCGGCGTCCGCCAGCAGCCGTCCGCCGATGGCCATCATGTCCCGGTCGCGCTCGACGAAGTGCACCTGGAAGCCGACGCGGGCGGCCGGAGCGGGCTGCCCCACTTCGGGCACAAGAACGGCGTCCGTCAGCGTCTCGGCCGAGGAGCCTCTTCGGGCAGGCGCAGTCGGAGATCACTGCGCACCAGCCTCTGCAATGGCGCTCGACCAGCCGAAGGTGTAGCTCACGGCGGCCAAGCGCGGCGCCGCGCTCCCCCGGTCGGCAGGAGCGCGGCGCCTTCGTGCGGTCGGATGCCGTCACGCCTTCGCGAGGGTGACCTCCTGCGTCTCCACCGCGTGGAAGCGGGGCAGCGGCAGGCCCCCCACGGGCTGCAGTTCCACGATGCTGACCTCGACGTTCGCCTTGCCGCGCTTGAGGGTGGTCGGGGAGTACGTGCTGGTGTTCTCCCAGCGGTGCACCTTGCCGTCGCACACGGCCATGGTGCCGCCGATGCCGTACCGGACGTTGGAGGCCTTCTGGCCGACGGAGGAGCTCACGAACGCCAGTCCCGTGCTGTCGACGCAGCGGTAGGTGCCGGAGAGGGTGACGGTGCCGTCCGAGGTGATACGGCCGATGGAGTCGACGGTCACGGTCTCCTTCGGGTCGGCGGCGGCCGAGGAGTCGGCGTGGACCGAGGGCGCGGCGGCCAGCAGGAGCATGGCGGCGCCTGCGGCGGCGGCCAGAGCGGGTCGTAGAGCGGGGCGCTGGGGCATGGATGACCTCCCGGATGAGCGGAGTGGGGCCCTCCACTGGTACCCGGCCGGTGTGCTCATGGGTGTGATAGTCACCCCTTCGGTGGCGAGTCCGCCCCGAGCGTCGTGGATCGGTCAGCGTGTTGTCCGCGTGTTGTCACGGTTCATGACGGGCCGTTCCGATGAGTTCGCGGCGGGAGGATGGTCTACCCATATGGACGACCCACACGGCTCGTCCGCCCGATGTGGAGGTGCGCCATGTGTTCCCACCGGCCTTCGTGCTCGTCCTCCGACAGCCCCCTCCCCCATGTGGTGGCCGCCCACCCCGAGCAGGGCTGGAGCCTGCTCTGCAACGGGGCGATCGTGTTCGACGACAGCGGTGAGCTCCTGCCCGACGGCAGTGTCGTCGCACCGCACCGGGTGCCGGCCGAGCGACTCGCCATGGCCGCGTGAACGGGACCACCCTCGGTACGGCAGAGCCCTACGGCAGTACGGCGAAGCCGTCGAGCTCCACCATCGCCTGTTCGTCCCAGAGGCGTACGACCTCGACGACCGCCATCGCCGGGTAGTCCCGCCCCGCCAACCGCCGCCAGATGCGGCCGAGTTCGGCGGCCCGGGTACGGTACGCGGCCACATCGGTGGCGTAGACGGTGACCCGGGCGAGGTCGGCCGGTGTACCGCCGGCCGCCGCCAGGGCGGTCAGCAGATTCGCGAGGGCCCGCTCGAACTGCTCCTGGAGTGTCTCCCCGACCACCTTGCCGTCGGTGTCGAGCGCGGTCTGCCCCGCCAGGAAGACGACGCGTGAGCCGGTGGCGACGACCGCGTGGGAGAAGCCGGTGGGCGGGGACAGGGTGGGCGGATTGACACGTTCGGCGGTCACCGGAGGGCCTCCGCGTACAACTCCTTGGCGATGATCCCGCGTTGGACTTCGCTCGCCCCCTCGTAGACGCGCGGCGCCCGGACCTCACGGTAGAGGTGTTCCAGGAGGTGGCCGCGGCGCAGGGCGCGGGCGCCGTGCAGTTGGACGGCCTGGTCGACGACGTACTGCGCGGTCTCGGTGGCGAGCAGTTTCGCCATCGCGGCGCGCTTGGGTACGTCCCGGGCGCCTTCGTCGTACGCCGTCGCCGCCGCGTAGACCATGAGCCGGGCCGCCTCCGTGCGCAGGGCCATCTCGGCGACCTGGTGGGCGACGGTCTGGAGGTCCTTCAACTTGCCGCCGAACGCGTCCCGTCGGGCGGTGTGGGCGAGGGTCGCGTCCAGGGCCGCCCGGGCCATGCCGACGGCGAAGGCGCCGACGCTGGGGCGGAAGAGGTTGAGGGTGCCCATCGCCACGCGGAAGCCTCGCTCGGGCTCGCCCAGGACGTCGTCGGCGGTGACGGGTACGGCGTCGAAGGTGAGGGTGCCGATGGGGTGCGGGGAGAGCATGTCGAGGCCCGCTCCGGTGAGGCCGGAGCGGTCGGCGGGGACCAGGAAGGCGGTGACGCCACGGGCGCCGGCGCCGGGGGTGGTGCGGGCGAAGACGGTGTAGAAGTCGGCCTCGGGGGCGTTGGAGATCCAGCACTTCTCGCCGGTGAGGCGCCAGCGGGCGGGGCCGTCGGGTTCGGCGGCCAGTGCGGCGGCCGGCGATACTCCCGAACGCGAGGTGTCCCGGTCCGCCCGCAGCTCCAGGGCCGCCGCGTCCGACCCGGCCCCGGGCTCGCTCAGCGCGAAGGCCGCCACCGCGCTCCCCTCGGCCACCCGGGGCAGCCAGCGCTCCCGCTGTGCGGGCGTGCCGTACGCGTGGACCGGATGGGCGCCCAGGCCCTGCAGGGCGAGCGCGGTCTCCGCCTCCGTGCAGGCGTACGCCAGGGACTCCCGCATCAGGCACAGGTCGACCGCCCCGGAGGTGAACAGCCGCTCCAGCAGGCCCAGTCGGCCGAGCTCGGCGACGAGCGGGCGGTTGACGTGCCCCGGTTCGCCCTTCTCGGCGAGCGGGCGCAGCCGTTCGGCGGCCAGGGCACGCAGTTCGGCACACCATGCGGTTTGCGCCGGATCGAGCGAGAATGCGGGCATTGCCGACCTCCCTGCGGAACCGTCCGCGACGGACCCTCTCGACAGACCTTCCCGATGACCTTTTCGACGGACCTTTTCGACGGACCTCCTCGACGGTATCGCGCACCATTGACTGCCGTCACCAAGACGATACGCTCCCTGTGCGAGCCCACCACGACGCCCACACGGCAGCCCACGAGGCACCCACAAGGCAAGGGGGCGAACCGCCATGGCCGGTCTGCACCGCTCCGCCCACGTAGACACCTTCGCCCGCGAGCACCTGCCCCCGCCCGACCTGTGGCCCGAGCTCCGCTTCGACCTTGCGGAGCTGCGCTACCCCGATCGGCTCAACGCCGCCGCCGAGCTGCTCGCCGGCCCGCCCGACGAGCGGCCCGTGTTCCACACCCCGTCCGGCGCCACCTGGACGTACGGCACACTGCGCACCCGCGTCGACCGGATCGCACATGTGCTCACCGACCACCTCGACGTCGTCCCGGGCAACCGGGTGCTGCTGCGTGGTCCGACCACACCCTGGCTGGCCGCCTGCTGGCTGGCGGTGCTGAAGGCGGGCGCGGTGGCCGTCACCGTGCTGGCCCAGCAGCGGCCGCACGAGCTGCGGACCATGTGCGAGATCGCCCGGGTGCGCCACGCGCTGTGCGACGTGCGGGCCGTCGACGACCTCGCCAAGGCCGAGATACCCGGGCTGGGGATCACGACGTACGGCGGTGACGCCCCCGACGACCTGCTGCGCCGCCCGGCGCCCGACACGCCGTACCCCGCCGCGGACACCGCGGCCGACGACGTCGCGCTCATCGCCTTCACCTCCGGCACCACCGGACGGCCCAAGGGCTGTATGCACTTCCACCGGGATGTGCTCGCGATAGCAGACACCTTCTCGAAGCATGTGCTGCAACCACATGTGGGCGATGTCTTCGCCGGCAGCCCCCCGCTCGGCTTCACCTTCGGCCTCGGCGGGCTCGTCGTCTTCCCGATGCGGGCCGGCGCCAGCGCGCTGCTCCTGGAACAGGCCGGTCCGAAACAGCTGTTGCCCGCGATCGGCGAACAGCGCGTGTCCGTGCTGTTCACCGCGCCGACGGCGTACCGGGCGATGCTCGACGAGCTGGACGGCCACGACATCTCCTCCCTGCGCCGCTGCGTCTCGGCGGGCGAGAACCTGCCCGCCGCCACCTGGCAGGCCTGGCACGAGCGGACCGGGCTGCGCATCATCAACGGCATCGGCGCCACCGAACTGCTGCACATCTTCATCTCGGCGGCCGACGAGCGCATCAGGCCCGGGACGACGGGCGTACCGGTACCGGGGTGGCACGCGCGCGTGGTCGACGCGGAGGGCCGGGAGCAGCCCGACGGGGAGCCGGGGCTGCTCGCCGTGCGCGGGCCGGTCGGCTGCCGCTATCTCGCCGACCCCCGGCAGCGCGAGTACGTGCGCGACGGCTGGAACATCACCGGCGACACCTACGTCCGGGAGAGTGACGGCTACTTCCGCTACGTCGCCCGCGCGGACGACATGATCATCTCGGCCGGTTACAACATCGCGGGCCCGGAGGTCGAGGAGGCGCTGCTGCGCCATCCGGACGTGCTGGAGACGGCGGTGGTGGGGCGGGCCGACGAGGCGCGCGGGCAGGTCGTGGTGGCATACGCGGTGCTCAGGCAGGGTGCGCGACGGGACGCGGAGGCGCTGCGCGCGTTCGTCAAGGCGGAGCTGGCGCCGTACAAGTGTCCGCGCGAGATCGTCTTCCTGGACGCGCTGCCGCGCACCGCGACCGGCAAGCTGCAGAGGTTCAGGCTGCGCGACGGTGGTGACCCGGCGGGTGACCGGGAGTGATCCGTACGACCTAAGATGATCAACGTGTCCGACCAGCATGCACCACGGTCTCTCATCGTCACGCTCTACGGCGCCTACGGCCGCCACATGCCCGGCCCGGTGCCGGTCGCCGAGCTGATCAGACTCCTGGCCGCGGTCGGCGTGGACGCACCCTCGGTACGTTCGTCGGTGTCCCGGCTGAAGCGGCGCGGGCTGCTGCTGCCGGCCCGCACGGCGCAGGGCGCGGCCGGGTACGAGCTGTCACCGGACGCCCGGCAGCTGCTCGACGACGGCGACCGGCGCATCTACCGCACCGCGCCGCCCGAGGACGAGGGCTGGGTGCTCGCGGTGTTCTCGGTGCCGGAGTCGGAGCGGCAGAAGCGGCATGTGCTGCGCTCCCGGCTGGCCGGGCTCGGCTTCGGGACGGCGGCTCCCGGCGTGTGGATCGCTCCGGCGCGGCTCTACGAGGAGGCCAGGCACACCCTGCAGCGGCTGCGTCTGGAGGAGTACGTGGACTTCTTCCGCGGCGAGCACCTCGGCTTCGCGCCGACCGCCGAGGCCGTCGCCCGCTGGTGGGACCTGGCCGCGATCGCAAAGGAGCACGAGGAGTACCTCGACCGGCACGCGCGCGTGCTGCGCGACTGGGAGCGACGGGAGGACACCCCGCCCGAGGAGGCCTACCGGGACTACCTGCTCGCCCTGGACTCCTGGCGTCACCTCCCCTACACCGACCCGGGCCTGCCCGCCCGGCTGCTGCCCGAGGGCTGGCCGGGCGCCCGCTCGGCAGCCGTCTTCCGGGGGCTGCACGAACGCTTGCGGGACGCGGGGGCAGAGTTCGCGGGCCTGTGACCGAAGCGCCCGCCCTGCGCGACTCACCCGACCCTCGGGGCTGGTTTCCGAGGTGCGCCGGGTACGCGCTGCCGGCGGAGCGCGGGCCGGTGTGGATGCGGTGACCAGGGGCTCGGCGACGACGACCAGTCCTCAACTGCCGAGCGTCAAGCGGGGCTTCGGGGCGTCCGTGCGTCCGGTCTGCGGGCGTCGGCTGCCCGCCCGGTACGGGGCCGGCCAGACGACGCCCGGACCCTCGTAGCCCTGCTCGGCCGCCGCGTGCAGCGTCCAGTGCGGGTCGTAGAGATGAGGGCGGGCGAGGGCGCACAGGTCGGTGCGGCCCGCCAGGATCAGGGAGTTGACGTCGTCCCAGGAGGAGATCGCGCCGACCGCGATCACTGGGAGGCCGGTCGTGTGACGGATCCGGTCCGCGTACGGCGTCTGGTACGACCGCCCGAACTCCGGCTCCTCGTCGGCCACGACCTGCCCGGTCGAGACGTCGATCGCGTCGGCGCCGTGCGCGGCGAAGGCGCGGGCGATCTCGACGGCGTCCTCGGCGGTCGTGCCGCCCTCGGCCCAGTCGGTAGCGGAGATACGGACGGTCATGGGCCGTTCCTCGGGCCATACGCCCCGGACGGCGTCGAAGACCTCCAGCGGGAAGCGGAGCCGCTTTTCGAGGGATCCGCCGTAGGCGTCGGTGCGGCGGTTGGTCAGCGGGGAGAGGAAGCCGGAGAGCAGATAGCCGTGCGCGCAGTGCAGTTCCAGCAGGTCGAATCCGGCGCGGGCGGCGCGCCAGGCGGCTGCCGTGAACTGCTCGCGAATGTCGGTGAGTTGGGCGCGGCTGAGCTCGCGCGGGGTCTGGCTGTACGGCTTGTAGGGGATCGGGGAGGCGGCCACGAGCGGCCAGTTGCCGTCCTCCAGGGGCTCGTCGATGCCTTCCCACATCAGTTTGGTCGAGCCCTTGCGCCCGCTGTGCCCGAGCTGCACGCCGATCGCGGTGCCGGGTGCCTGTGCGTGCACGAACTGGACGATCCGCTTCCATGCCTCGGCCTGTTTGCCGGTGTAGAGGCCGGCGCAGCCGGGGGTGATGCGTCCCTCCGGGCTGACGCACACCATCTCCGTCATCACCAGGCCGGCGCCGCCCAGGGCGCGGGCGCCGAGGTGGACGAGGTGGAAGTCGCCGGGGACGCCGTCCGTGGCCGAGTACATGTCCATCGGGGACACGACGACGCGGTTGCGCAGGGTCAGGCCGCGCAGCCGGAACGGGGTGAACATCGGGGGCGTGCCGGGCGGGCAGCCGAAGTCGCGCTCCACGGCCTCGGTGAAGCGGGCGTCACGCAGGCGCAGGTTGTCGTGGGTGACGCGGCGGCTGCGGGTGAGCAGGTTGAAGGCGAACTGGCGGGGCGGCTGGCCGAGGTAGAGGCCGAGGTTCTCGAACCACTCCAGGCTGGCCCGGGCGGCGCGCTGGGTGGAGGCGACGACCGGCTTGCGCTCCTCCTCGTAGGCGCTCAGCGCGCTTGCGACATCGGGCTGTTCCTCCAGGCAGGCGGCGAGCGCGAGGGCGTCCTCGACGGCGAGCTTGGTGCCGGAGCCGATGGAGAAGTGGGCGGTGTGGGCGGCGTCGCCGAGCAGGACGACGTTGCCGTGCGACCAGCGTTCGTTGACGACGGTGCGGAAGGTGGTCCACGCCGACTTGTTGGACTTCAGCGGCCGTCCGCCGAGAGCGTCGGCGAAGATCTTGGCGCAGCGTGCGATCGACTCCTGCTCGTCGAGTTCGTCGAACCCGGCCGCCTGCCACACCTCCTCGCGCATCTCGACGATGACGGTGGAGGCGTCGGCCGCGTAGGGGTAGCCGTGCAGTTGCATCACGCCGTGCTCGGTCTCGGCGATCTCGAAGCGGAAGGCGTCGAAGGCGAAGTCGGCGGCCAGCCAGATGTAGCGGCAGTGGTGGGTGGCCACATGGGGGCGGAACACATGGGCGTAGGCCTCACGGGTGGTGCTGTGCACACCGTCGGCGGCGATGACCAGGTCGTATGTCTCCGCCAGCCTGGCGGGGTAAGGGGCCTCGGAGCGGAAGCGGAGCTCTACGCCGAGGGCGTGGCAGCGGTCGTGCAGGATCTGCAGGAGGCGCTTCCTGCCGAGGGCGGCGAAGCCGTGGCCTCCGGAGGTGTGGCGGGTGTTGCGGTGGACGATGTCGATGTCGTCCCAGCGGATGAAGTCCTTCTGGAGGGCCTCGTAGACGACCGGGTCCGCGTGTTCGATGCCGCCGAGGGTTTCGTCGGAGAGGACCACTCCGAAGCCGAAGGTGTCGTCGGGGGCGTTGCGTTCCCAGACGGTGACTTCGCGTGTGGGGTCGAGGCGTTTGAGCAGTGCTGCGGCGTAGAGGCCGCCGGGGCCGCCGCCGACGACGGCGACTCGTAGGGGACGGCTGGTCGTCGTCGGCGACTGCGGCCTTGTGGGGGCTGGTCGCGCCCGCGCGGCGGTAGCCGCAAATTCAGCACAGGCCCGCGCCCCTGAGGTGGGTGCGGTTCCCTCGGCCGAGAGCATCCCCTACCTCCCTCGCCATTTCGGTGGACGCTTCTCCGAGAATGCCGCGTGGAATTCCGCGTAGTCCTCACCGTTCATCAGGAGGGCCTGAGTCGAGGCGTCCATTTCCACCGCCGCCGCCAGTGGCATGTCCAGCTCGGCCGTCAGGAGCGCTTTCGTCTGGGCGTACGCCAAGGCCGGACCCTCGGCCAGGCGGCGGGCGAGCGCCCCCGCGGCCTCATCCACCCTTCCCTCCTCCGTCAGTTCGCTGATCAGCCCGATCCGCTCGGCCTCGGGAGCGCGTACCGGCTCGCCCAGCATCAGCAGCCGGGTCGCGTGCCCGAGCCCGACGACCCTCGGCAGCAGATACGCGGCACCCATGTCGCCGCCCGACAGGCCGACCCGGGTGAAGAGGAAGGCGAAGCGGGCGGTGGGGTCGGCCACCCGGAAGTCGGCCGCGAGCGCCAGTACGGCCCCGGCTCCCGCCGCCACCCCGTGCACCGCCGCGATCACCGGGAACGGACACTCCCGCACGGCCCGCACGACCTGCCCGGTCATCCGGTTGAAGTCGAGGAGCTGGGCGGTGTCCATGGACAGGGTCGCGCCGATGATCTCGTCGACGTCGCCGCCGGAGCAGAAGCCGCGGCCCTCGCCGGCCAGCACCAGGGCCCGCACCGCCTTCTCCCGGGACAGCTCGGCGAGCAGATCGCGCAGGTCGGCGTAGGCGCCGAAGGTGAGCGCGTTGAGTTTCTCGGGGCGGGCGAGGGTGACGGTGGCGACGCCGTCGGCGTGCTCGACCCGCAGATGCTTCCAGTCGGGGGTGCGGGCGGCGGAGCCGGTGAAGGGACTCATGACGTGCGGCCTCCTCGGGCGGACGGCGGGCACTGCCTCACTGAGCTCTGCCCCTACTGAGCTCTACCCCTCGAAGTTATCACCTAACTTTGACTGTCGTCATGAGTACGCAATAGGCCGACGGGGTATGACCTTGTCCGGTCACATCCGTCACGGCTCCTCGACACCCGCGTAACGGCGGGATCGGCGGGGCGCGGCCGACCGTTCACCCGGGTAAGCCGCCCAGCAGTCGGGGCCGTCGGTCCCGAACGGTGCCCGTCGGACATCGCCGCCGGGTGGCGCCGTACCATTCAACAGGTTGAAAGCAGGACTGCCTGCTCATGAACGGACCCACCTTGCAAGATCGCTCCGCTGCCTCCGCCTCCTGGCGCATCGCACTGCCGCACACCACCGCGGCCGTGCCCGTCGCGCGCGCACTGGTCCGTACGGCGCTGGCCGAGCTGGAGCATGCCGCCGACAGCGACACCGCGGAGCTGCTGACGGCGGAGCTGGTGGCGAACGCCGTGGAGCACACCACGGGCGACGCCCCCATAGAGCTCGTGGTGGAGCTGCTGCCGTCCGGCTGCCAGGTCGAGGTGCACGACCCGGACCCGGCACCGCCCGGCAATCTGACCCGGCCGCTCGCGGGTGAGCCCGATCCCTGGCAGGAGCACGGCCGCGGCCTGCTTCTGATCCGCGCCCTGAGCTCGTCCTGCGGCCACCGCCCCACCGGCTCCGGCAAGGCGGTGTGGTTCCGGCTGCCGACCGTACCGGCTCAGCGGCGGCCACTGTGACGACCCGGACGGCGCTGCCCCACCGGCGCGCTCAGGCGAGCGTCGCCACCAGAACGGCCTTGATCGTGTGCATCCGGTTCTCCGCCTCGTCGAAGACCACCGAGTGCGCCGACTCGAACACCTCGTCGGTCACCTCCAGCGACTCCAGACCATGGCTGTCGAAGATCTCCCGCCCGACCTTCGTGCCGAGGTCATGGAACGCGGGCAGGCAGTGCAGGAACTTGACGTCGGGATTGCCCGTGGCCCGCAGTACATCCATGGTCACGGCGTAAGAGCCGAGCGCGGCGATCCGCTCGTCCCAGACCTCCTTGGGCTCCCCCATGGAGACCCACACATCGGTGGCGACGAAGTCGGCCCCCCGCACGCCCTCGCCGACGTCCTCGGTGAGCGTGATGACGGCGCCGCTGCCCTCCGCCAGCTCGCGGGCCCGGGCGACGACCTCGTCACCCGGCCAGTACTCCTTGGGCGCGACGATGCGCACGTCCATGCCGAGCAGGGCGCCGGTGACCAGGTAGGAGTTGCCCATGTTGAAACGGGCGTCGCCGAGGTAGGCGAAGGCGATCTCCTTGACGGGCTTGCTCGTGTGCTCGGTCATGGTGAGCACATCGGCGAGCATCTGGGTGGGGTGCCAGTCGTCGGTGAGGCCGTTGTAGACGGGCACGCCGGCGTACTGCGCCAGCTCCTCCACCTTGGCCTGGCTGTCCCCGCGGTACTCGATCGCGTCGTACATCCGGCCCAGCACGCGCGCGGTGTCCTTCACGGACTCCTTGTGCCCGATCTGCGAGCCGGACGGGTCGAGGTACGTCGTCGAGGCGCCCTGGTCGGCGGCCGCGACCTCGAACGCGCAGCGGGTGCGCGTCGAGGTCTTCTCGAAGATCAGCGCGATGTTCCTGCCCCGCAGGTACTGGGTCTCGGTCCCGGCCTTCTTGGCGGCCTTCAGCTCGGCGGCCAGCTCGACCAGCCCGAGGAACTGCTGCTCGGTGAAGTCGAGCTCCTTGAGGAAGTGGCGGCCGGCGAGGGCGGTCGGGACTGTCGCCATGGGGGGCGCTCCAGAGGTGCGAGAACAGGGAACTCTGGAAGTCTATACGAGCTTCAGAATTTCTATACGGCCCCGCGTTCGACCCGAGCGGTTCGACCCGAGCGGTTCGACCCGTGCGGCTCGACCCGTGCGGTTCGACCCTGCGGCTACACGGGCTCCCGTTCGACCGGACAGCTCATACAGCGCGGCCCGCCCCTCCCCCGCCCCAGCTCGCTGCCCGGGATCTCGATCACCTCGATGCCCTGCTTGCGCAGATGCGTGTTGGTGGTGGAGTTGCGCTCGTAGGCGACGACGACCCCCGGCTCGACGGCCAGCACATTGCAGCCGTCGTCCCACTGCTCGCGTTCGGCCGAGTGGACGTCCTGGGTCGCGGTCAGGACGCGGATCTCGCTGAGGCCCAGGGCGGCGGCGATCGCGCGGTGCATGTGCTCCGGCGGATGGTCGGTGACCTTCAGCTCCTTGTCGCCGGCGCCCGGTTCGATGGTGTACGAGCGGAGCATGCCGAGCCCGGCGTACTGGGTGAAGACATCGCCGTCGACCATCGTCATCACGGTGTCGAGGTGCATGAGGGCGCGCCGCTTGGGCATGTCGAGCGCCACGATGGTCTGCGCCGACCCGGCGGCGAACAGCTTGTGGGCGAGCATCTCGACGGCCTGGGGGGTGGTCCGCTCACTCATCCCGATGAGGACCGCGCCGTTGCCGATCACCAGCACGTCCCCGCCCTCGATGGTGGAGGGGTAGTCGGCCTGCCCCTCGGACCAGACGTGGAACGTTTCCTCACGGAAGAGGGGATGGTGCCGGTAGATCGCCTCGAAGTGGACCGTCTCGCGCTGCCGCGCCGGCCAGCGCATGGCGTTGACGGAGACGCCGTCGTAGATCCAGGCGGAGGTGTCCCGGGTGAAGAGGTGGTTGGGCAGGGGGGCCAGCAGGAAGTCGTCCAACTCCATGACATGGAAGCGCACGGAGATCGGCTCGGGGTGCGCCTCCAGGAACTCCCGCTTGGTCATCCCGCCGACCAGGGCCTCGGCCAGTTCGCGTGAGGGCAGGCCCTCGAAGGCCGCACGGAGGTGGTCGGTGGCGAGCACCCCGTACTCCTTCTCGTCGAAGACCCGGTCGAGGACGAGCTTCCTGGCCGCCGGGATCTCCAGGGCCTCGGTGAGCAGCTCGCCGAAGAGGTGGACGGTGACCCCGCGGTCGCGCAGCACGTCGGCGAACCCGTCGTGCTCGGCGCGCGCCCGGCGCACCCACAGCACGTCGTCGAAGAGCAGGGCGTCCTTGTTGCTGGGGGTGAGCCTTTTGAGCTCGAGATCCGGCCGGTGCAGGATGACGCGGCGCAGCCGCCCGGCCTCGGAGTCGACATGGAATCCCATGTCTCCATCCTGACCATCGGGAGCCGCCTTCACCCCCTGCTTGCCCCCTTCTTCTTTTCGTCCCCTTGACGACAACCAGGACGCCTGCTTATCGTCTACATGACGAAAAAGAGGGGGCTGCATCTCCATGGCCGACATCACCCGGCGCCTCGGCCGGCGCCATCTGCGCGCCGCGCCCACGGCCCACATCCGCCACCACCGCGCCGGAAAGCTGCTGCACGACGGCCCCGGCCTGAGCTTCTGGTTCCGGGCCCTGACCGCAGCGCTCTCCGAAGTTCCGGTCGACGACCGGGAGTTGGCGATGACCTTCCATGCCCGTACGTCCGACTTCCAGGACGTGGCCGTCCAGGCGACGGTCACCTACCGGATCAGCGACCCGGCGGTGGCCGCGACGCGGCTGGACTTCTCCATCGACCCGGACACCGGCGCTTGGCGGGGCACCCCGCTGGAGCAGCTGGGGACGCTTCTGACGGAGTCGGCACAGCAGCACGCGCTGGACGTCCTGGCCCGTACGCCCCTGTCGGCGGCGCTGGTCGACGGGGTCGCGGCGGTGCGGGAGCGGATCACGGCGGGCCTGGCCGAGGAGCCCCGGATCCCGGCGACCGGCATCGAGGTGGTCGCCGTACGCGTCGTAGCCCTGCGGCCGGAACCGGAGGTGGAGCGGGCACTGCGCACCCCGGCCCGCGAGCAGATCCAGCAGGAGGCCGACCGGGCGACCTACGAGCGGCGCGCGGTCGCCGTCGAGCGGGAACGCGCGATCGCCGAGAACGAACTGGCCAGCCAGATCGAACTCGCCCGCCGCGAGGAGCAGTTGGTGGAGCAGCGGGGGACGAACGCGCGGCGTGAGGCCGAGGAGCATGCCGCGGCCGACGCGGTGCGGGCCGAGGCGGAAGCCGCGCGGACGGTACGGCTGGCCGAGGCGGAGGCCGCGCGGACGGTGCGGCTCACGCAGGCGGAGGCCACCCGGTCCGTACGGCTGGCCCGCGCCGAGGCCGAGGGGGCGCGTGAGGTCGGTGAAGCGCGGGCGCGGGCGCAGGCGGCCTGGCTGCGGGTGCACGCGGAGGTGGACGTGGCGACGCTGCACGCGCTCGCCGGGACAAAGGTCGCCGAGAACCTGCCGCGGATCGACAGCGTGACGGTGTCGCCGGACGTGCTGACCGGGTTGCTGGCCAGGCTCGGTGGACAGGGGCCGGCGTGAGCCTCGCTCCCCGGGTCGTCCTCGTCCACCGCACCACGGAGTACGAGGAGTTGGTCGCCCGGCACGGCACGCACGGCCAGGCCGCCTTCTTCCTCTCCTCCCGTGGCCGGGACATCGAGGAGGTCGCGGAACGGCACCGCCGCACCGGACGGGCGCTCGCCGAGGTCGCCTCGGCCGTGCCGGTGACGTGGCGTCAGGCGCGGGTCGAGCGAGCCGACCTGGACCGCTTCCTGTTCGCCCCGGAGGACGTCGTGGTCGTGGTCGGGCAGGACGGGCTGGTGGCGAACACCGCCAAGTACCTCGCCGGACAGCCGGTGCTCGGCATCGACACCGACCCCGGCCGCAACCCGGGCGTCCTGGTGCGGCACCGCCCGCAGGACGCCGCCGAGTTGCTCGTGGCCACGCAGTCCGGAAGGGGCGACTTCGACGAACTCACCATGGTCGAGGCCGTCGCCGACGACACACAGCGCCTGGTGGCGCTCAACGAGATCTACCTGGGCGCCGTCGGACACCAGACGGCCAGATACCGCCTGGGCCTGGAGGACGACGGGGGTGTCGTCGAGGCCCAGGCCTCGTCCGGGGTGCTCATCGGCACCGGGACGGGGGCGACCGGCTGGATCCGGTCGGTGTGGCAGGAGCGGGGCAGCGGCCTTCCGCTGCCCCGCCCCACCGAGGACCGTCTGCTGTGGTACGTCCGCGAGGCCTGGCCGTCCCCGGCCACCGGTACCTCACTGGTGGCCGGGGAGCTCACCACCGCGACCCGGCTGCGCCTCACCGTCGAGTCGGAGCGGCTCGTCGCCTTCGGGGACGGCATGGAGACGGACGCGGTCGAGCTGACCTGGGGGCAGACGGTCCGGGTGGGCGTGTGCGCTCAGCGGCTGCGGCTGGCCGGCTGAAACCGCGCCTCCCGGATCACAGCCGCGGGTCCACCGGCTCCGACTCCAGGGCCAGCACCCCGAACACGGCCTCGTGCACCCGCCACAGCGGCTCGCCCTCGGCCAGGCGGTCCAGGGCCTCCAGACCGAGCGCGTACTCGCGGATCGCGAGGGAGCGCTTGTGGTTGAGGAACCGCTGCCGCAGCCGGGCCAGGTTGTCCGGGCGGGTGTACTCCGGACCGTAGATGATCCGCAGGTACTCCCGGCCCCGGCACTTGATGCCGGGCTGCACCAGACGGCCCTCGCCACTGCGCACCACCGCGCCGAGCGGCTTGACGACCATGCCCTCGCCGCCCCGGCCGGTCATCTCCAGCCACCAGTCCACGCCGGCCCGCACCGACTCCGGGTCACCGGTGTCGACGTACAGCCGTCGGGTGGTCTGGAGCAGGCCGGTGCCGTCGTGCTCCACCAGCCGGTCGAGGAGCGCGAGCTGCTCGTCGTGCGGGAGTGCGGCGAGGCTGCGGCCCTGGACCGCCAGGAACTGGAAGGGGGCCAGGCGTACGCCGTCCAGGCCGTCCGTGGTCCAGCAGTAGCGCCGGTACGCCTCCGTGAACGCGGCCGCGTCCGAGGCCCGTTCGCGCTGGCGCGTCAGCAGGTCCGAGACGTCGATGCCGCGTGCCGCCGCGCCCTCCAGCGCGGCCAGCGCACCCGGGAACACCGCGCCGGAGGCGGCGCCGACCGCCGCGTACTGCGAGCGCAGCAGGCCCGACGCCTTCAGCGACCACGGCATCAGCTCGGCGTCGAGCAGCAGCCAGTCGGTCTCCAGTTCCTCCCACAGCCCCGCAGCGGTCGCCGCGGCCCGGACCCGCTCCAGGATCGTCTCCGTCACCGACTCGTCGTCGAAGAACGGGCGCCCGGTGCGGGTGTAGAGGGAGCCGGTCGGGCCTCCCCCACTCTCGGCTTCGCTCGAGCGGGAGGTACCCCCAACACCGAAGCGCCTGCGCGCTGCCTCCGCGTCGCGGCACACCAGGGCCACGGCCCGCGAACCCATGTGCTTCTCCTCGCACACGACCCGCTCGACGCCGTCCTCCTTGTACTGCGCGAAGGCCTCCGCGGGGTGTTCGAGGTAGCCCTCGATGTGGCTGGTCGCCGTCGGCGCCATCGTCGGCGGGAGGTACGGCAGCAGGCGCGGGTCGACCGCGAAGCGGCTCATGACCTCCAGGGCCGCCGCCGCGTTCTCCTCACGGATCGAGACGCGGCCCTGGTGCCGGGTCTCGACGACCCTGCGCCCATGGACGTCCGCCAGGTCGAGCGGGCGGCCGTCGTGTCCGCCGGGCGCCTCCGTCCGCAGCGGCTTCGTCGGCTCGTACCAGACCTGCTCCGCCGGTACGTCGACCAGTTCCCGCTCCGGCCAGCGCAGCGCGGTCAGCTTGCCGCCGAAGACGGCGCCGGTGTCCAGGCAGATGGTGTTGTTCAGCCAGGTGGCCTCCGGGACCGGAGTGTGGCCGTACACCACGGCCGCCCGGCCCCGGTAGTCCTCCGCCCACGGGTAGCGCACCGGCAGCCCGAACTCGTCGGTCTCCCCGGTGGTGTCGCCGTACAGCGCGTGCGAGCGGACCCGGCCGGAGGTGCGGCCGTGGTACTTCTCCGGCAGACCGGCGTGGCAGACCACCAGCCGGCCGCCGTCGAGGACGTAGTGGCTGACCAGCCCGTCGATGAACTCCCGCACCTGCGCGCGGAACTCCTCGCTCTCGCCCTCCATCTGCTCGATGGTCTCGGCGAGTCCGTGCGTGTGCTGGACCTTGCGGCCCTTGAGGTAACGCCCGTACTTGTTCTCGTGGTTGCCCGGCACGCACAGCGCGTTGCCCGACTTCACCATCGACATCACGCGGCGCAGCACGCCGGGACTGTCCGGGCCGCGGTCGACGAGGTCGCCGACGAAGACGGCCGTACGGCCCTCGGGGTGGACGCCGTCGACGTAGCCCAGCTTGCCGAGCAGCGACTCCAGTTCGGCGGAGCAGCCGTGGATGTCGCCGATGATGTCGAAGGGGCCGGTGAGGTGGGTCAGGTCGTTGAAGCGCTTCTCGGTGACGACGGTGGCGTTCTCGATGTCGTCCACGCCCCGCAGGACGTGCACCTTGCGGAAGCCCTCGCGCTCCAGGTGACGCAGCGACCGGCGCAGTTCACGGGTGTGCCGCTGGATGACCCGGCGCGGCATGTCGGCCCGGTCGGTGCGGGCCGCGTTGCGCTCGGCGCAGACCTCCTCGGGGACGTCGAGCACGATGGCTATCGGCAGCACGTCGTACTTCTTGGCCAGGTCGATCAGCTGCCGCCGGGCGTCCTGCTGCAAGCTGGTGGCGTCGACGACCGTACGGCGGCCGGCGGCCAGGCGCTTGCCCGCGATGTAGTGCAGGACGTCGAAGGCGTCCCTCGTCGCGCTCTGGTCGTTCTCGTCGTCGGAGACGAGGCCGCGGCAGAAGTCGGAGGAGATGACCTCGGTGGGCTTGAAGTGCCTGCGGGCGAAGGTGGACTTGCCGGAGCCGGAGGCGCCGATCAGGACGACGAGGGAGAGGTCGGTGACGGGCAGGACACGCCCGTTCGCTGCCTGAGTCATGCGGCCTTCGCCTCCTTCTCGTCGTTGACCTTCATGCCGAACACGGCCATCTGGGTGGGCGGACCCACCTGCGGGTCATCGGGTCCCACGGGTACGAACTCCACCTCGTACCCGTGCCGTTCGGCCACCGCCCGCGCCCATGCGCGGAACTCGTCGCGGGTCCACTCGAAGCGGTGGTCGCCGTGCCGGACGTGTCCGGCCGGGAGGCTCTCCCAGCGGACGTTGTACTCGACGTTCGGGGTCGTCACGAGGACGGTCCTCGGGCGGGCCGAACCGAAGACGGCGTACTCCAGGGCGGGCAGCCGCGGCAGGTCGAGGTGCTCGATGACCTCGCTGAGCACGGCGGCGTCGTAGCCCTTGAGCCGGTTGTCGGTGTAGGCGAGGGAGCCCTGGAAGAGCTTCACGCGCGAGGCCTGCCGCTCGCCCATCCGGTCCAGCTTCAGCCGCCGCCCGGCGATGGTGAGCGCCCGCATCGACACGTCCACGCCCACGATCTCGGTGAACGCCGGGTCCTTGAGCAGGGTCTGCACCAACTGGCCCTGACCGCAGCCGAGATCGAGCACGCGCCCGGCACCGGACGCCCTGAGCGCGGCCAGGATCGCGTCCCGGCGCTGCACGGCGAGCGGGGTCGGCTTCTCCTCGGCCTCGCTCTCGGCCTCGACGGCGTTGTCGATCTCCTCGACCTCGCTGTCGTCGGCCTCCGCGAGCCGCACCAGCTCCAGTCGCTCCATCGCCTCCCGGGTCAGCGACCAGCGGCGCGACAGATACCGGCTGGTGATGAGCTTGTGCTCCGGGTGGTCCGGCAGCCAGCCCTCACCGGCCCGCAGCAGCTTGTCGACCTCGTCGGAGGCGACCCAGTAGTGCTTGGCGTCGTCGAGGACGGGCAGCAGGACGTACAGATGGCGCAGGGCCTCGGCGAGGGTCAGCGTGTCCGACGCGAGGACGAGACGGACGTACCGCGAGTCGCCCCACTCCGGGAACCGCACGTCCAGCGGCACGGGCTCGGCGGTCACCGCCCAGCCGAGCGGCTCGAAGAGGCGTCGTACCAGTTCCGGGCCGCCCCGGGCGGGCAGCGCGGGTATCTCGATGCGCAGCGGCAGCGGCTGGGCGGCGCGCTCCGGCCGGGCGTTGCACACGCCGCGCATCGCGCTGGAGAAGACGCCGCTCAGCGCCACGGCCAGCAGCGAGGAGGCCGCGTACGGGCGGTCGTTGACGTACTGCGCGAGGGCCGCGTCGGGGGCGCCGCCCCGGCCCTTGCCCTTGCCGCGCCGGACCAGTGCCACCGCGTCGACCTCCAGCAGCAGCGCCGCCGTGCAGCGCTCGGCGTCCGCCTCGGGGTAGAGGACGTGCGCCGTGCCGTAGGAGGTGGAGAACGCCTGGGCCTTCTCGGGGTGCTTGTGCAGCAGGAAGCCGAGATCGGTGGCCGGGCGGTCCGGTGTGCCGGTGGTACTGATCGTCAGGAACACGGTGGGTTGCCTCTGGATGTGGTCTGAGCTGCGGACACCACAACGTACAGCCAACCGTCCATACGTACGCACGCATTTTCCCGCGTGCGCCGACCCGGCCGGCATGTGCAGAAATAGACAACTGCTGCGCACGCGCCGTCAACGACTTCACTCCGGCGGCTGCGGCAATCTCCTGGACAGAAACCGAAAAGGACGGGCGGGGGCCAGGCAGATGGTGCAGCGCGGGGACAGGGCAGAGATACCCATGGCCGAGGAGGAAGCACGCGCGGTCAAGGGCGGGGCACTCTCCGTTCTCTTTCCCGGGGCCGGGGCGGAGGAAGTCCGGAAGGCCTTTGCGGAAGGCCGGCGGATCACCGGGAGCGGCGGACCGGAAATCCTCGACGGAATGAAGGATTCTGTGGCCTTCGAGGCCCGCGCCCTGGTTCAGCGCCATCCGCACGGCGTACGGCTGCATCTGACGCGTTCGGCGGACCGGTACCGGGCCGACATCGTCGTCGACGGCGGGCAGGGCGCCGCCTTCTTCGACGACGGGGTCTCGGTGAACCTGGAGGAGTTCGACCGGGTCTGCCCGGCGGCCGGCCTCTGGCTGGACGCGCTGGCCGAGGAGTTGGGCGTCCCGCGGCGGTTCCTGGGCTGCTCGGCGTTCGTGTCGCCGGTCGGCAGCGGGCTGCCGCTGCACTTCGACGACAAGGACGTGGTGGTCGTCCAGGTCAGCGGCGTCAAGCGGTGGCGGCTCGCCGACAACACCGGGCTGCGCTATCCCACCGCCAACTACGCCGCCGGCAGCCGTTATGTGTCCCGGGAGCTGGCCGGCTACTACCGGCCCGGTTCCCCCGGGACCGAGCCGCCGCGGCATCTCGACACCGTCGATCTGCGGCCCGGGGACGCCCTGTTCCTGCCCCGCGGCCACTGGCACGGCACCGAGGCCCACGAGCACACGCCCTCCGTGTCGCTGTCGTTCGGTATCGCGACTCCGTCATGGTCGGCGGTCTTCCTGGAGCGGCTCAGGCTCCGGCTGCTGACCGCCGACCACTGGCGGGCCCCGGCCGTCCGGCTGGACGCGAGCCACGGGCGGTTCGCGCCCGCGGATCTGGTCCGGCGGATGGACGGGGCGATCTCGGACCTGATGTCCGGTGAACTCGACCGGGCACTGGCCGGGGAAATCACGGCGGGCCGGGCACCGGACCCGGCCGCCGATGTCAGCGGTCGTTGAAGGCCGGAGGAAATCCCCCGGTCCTGCGGGCTGGTCGAGATTGCCAGTCGTCGAAGACCCGGGGAATCACCGGCAGTTGAGGACCGAGCCAATTGACCGGTCAGTGATGACCGGAGACGGGAGACAGAAATGTTCGAGAACACGACCGCCGAGATCGAGGAAGTCGACATCGAGGTCGGATTCATCATCGGGTCGACCTGCTGTTCCCTGGAGATGGAAGAGGACGACCTGGACGTCGCCGCCGAGGAGACCGAGGCCGTCTGACCGGTGAACCGGTAAGTCCTCGGTAATTCTCCGGCACACCACCGCACCCATGGAATGGAGTCCCGCATGACGGGGAGCACATTGCCCGGAACCGGACAGCGCGACCCCCGTCAAGGACCTCCGCAGGGCGCGGACGGCGCCTCGGGCAGCGCGTCGATGTCACCGCTGCCCGAGGCGCACCCTCTGCTCGACCGGATCATCCGCCGCGAGCGGGTCTTCGCCGCGGTGCCCCGGGTGCGCCGCGTCCCGGGCGATCCGGCTGTGTACAGCCACACCTGCCTGCCCGGCCCGGCCGTGGAACGGCTCGGCCGCTTCGGCCGGTACACCAAGTGCGGCGGCGCGGGCTTCGACCCCGCCGACAGCTGGATCGCGGCGGCGGCCGAGGGGCTGGAGCGCTTTTACGCCATCACCTACAGCACGACCGCGCCCTACCGGCGGGGGCGCTGGAGCGAGCACCCCGACGACTTCGCCGACCCGGCAAAGTGGGCTCCGTTCGCGCCGGAGCAGTACGCCGAACCCGGCTTTGCCTTCCGGCCGTTGACCGCCGAGAGCGACATCAGGTGGTACGAGGGCCAGGACCTGTTGACCGGACGGCAGCGGTGGCTCCCCGGCCCGGCCGTGTGCTTTCCCTACCTCCGGTCCCGGGACGAGGAGCGCGTCCTGCCGGCCGTCACCACGGGCCTCGCCTTCGGGCTCGGTCCCGAGCACGCCGCCCGCTCGGCGCTGTGGGAGGTGATCGAGCGGGACGCCCTGGTGCTCGCCTGGCACTGGCAGCTGCCCGTGCGCAGGATCGACACCACCGCCGGTCTCCCCCGCGAGCTGGCCCGGACCGCCGAACTCGACGACCGCTGCACCGTCGACGCCTACGACATCACCTCCGACCTCGGCGTCCCCGCCTGCCTGGTGATCCTGCGGGTGGCCGACGCCACCGGCCCGATCCTGGCCGCGGGCTCGGCCTGCCGGGGCAGCCTCCAGGCCGCCCTGCGCAAGGCTTTCCTGGAGGCCCTGCAAGGGGTGCCCTACGTACGGCATCTGCGCGCCACCCTCGCCGAGGGGTGGACCTTCGGCGGGGACTTCGCCGAGGTGAGCTCCTTCGAACGCAGCGCGGCCTTCTACTCGTTGTTCCCGGACCAGCTGAAGGCCTGCCTCACGGCCCGCCCGGAGTTCCTCGACGTCGTCGGAGCGCCCGTCCGCGTCGAGGCCCACCCCGAGCCGACGGCGACCCTCGGCCTCGACGAGACCCTGAAGGCGCTCGACGAGCGGGGGCACCGCGCCTACGCCGTCGACATGAGTCCGCAGGCCCTGCGTGCCGACGGCTGTGCCGTCGTCCGGGTCGTCGTGCCCGGCCTGTACGGCCTCGAAGGCGCCCACCGCTTCCGCAGCGCCCATCGCGCCCGCGCCGAGGCCGTGGCCGCGCTGTCGGGCACCACGCCCGACCCCCACCCCTTCCCGCACCCCCTGCCCTGACTACGTACCAGGCCCGCACCCCCTGCCCTGACCACGACCCGGCCCGCACCCCCGGCCCTGACCACGACCCGGCC
>NZ_KQ947987.1:0-243245 GCF_001513975.1 Streptomyces curacoi | reverse complement strand
CCCCCGCCCCGACCACGACCCCGATCCGCACCCCCCGCCCCGACCACGACCCCGATCCGCACGCCCGCCCCGACCGCGCCCTGCCGTGACCGACGCCCCGAGGTGCCCGCGATGAACTGGAAGGCCATTCCCCTGGTGAGCGGCGCGGCGGCCTGCCCGGCACATCCACCCGGCCGGCCCGCCGGCCCCGGCCCGGGCCCCGGTCCCGGCGACGAGCCGCCGGGCCGCCATCTGCGCGAGCTGCGCACCGCACCGCTGGACCTGCTGCGCCGCGCGGCACACGAGGGCACGCACGGTCTGGCCCGGCTGGACGCGGGCCCCGGCGCCTGTCTCGTGGTGAACGACCCGGCGGCCATCGACGTCGTGCTCGCCGACCGCGACGCCGTCTTCTTCAAACCGAAGATGGAGCTGTGGAAGCGCGTGCTCGGCGAGAACGTGCTCACCAGCGAGGGCCCCGACTGGGCGAGTTCACGGCGCCGGAGCGTCCGCATCACCGGGGCGCGGTACGTCCGGCGCGCCGCCCGGATCGTCGCCGGGGCCGCCGACGAGCGGCTGCGCCACTGGACGGGCACGGACCCGCTCGACATCCACGAGGAGATGCGGTCGCTCACCCTCGCGGCGACCCTGCGCCAGCTGTGCGGCACCGACGCCGACTTCGACCTGCGCGCTTTCTCGCACCATCTGCGCACGGTGATGGAGTGCATCCACGCCCTGGAGTCCGCGCCCGCCGCCCCGGCCGAACACGACGACGTCCGCAGGGAGTTCAGCCGTGCCGCAACCGAGCTCAGGACCTCCGTACTGAATCTCGTGGCCCATCATCCCGGCGGCCGGGACGACTTGATCGGCCTGCTCACCGACGCCCCCGGGGAGCCGCTGACAGTGCGGCAGGTGTGCGACGAGGTCCTCGCCCACCTCATCGCCGGGCACGAGTCCACGGCCACCTCGCTCGCCTGGGCGCTGCTGCTGCTCGCCGGTGATCCGGCGGTGACCGAGCGGGTGCGCACGGAGATCGACACGGCCGTCGGCGACCGGGCCCCCGAGGACGCGGACCTGGCCCGTATGCCGCTGCTGCGGGCGGTCTTCCTGGAGGCGCTGCGGCTGTACCCGCCCGCCTGGACGATCATGCGGGCCACCGGCCGGCCCAGCGTGGTCGGCGGCGTACGCATCCCGGCCGGGGCGGTCCTGCTGGTCTCTCCCTACGGCGTGCAGCGCTCGGAGCGCTGGTTCGAGGGGCCCGACGAGTTCCGGCCGGAGCGCTGGCTGGGCGGCGGGCGAAACGGTGATCCGAAGTACACGTTCTTCCCCTTCGGGGGCGGCCGCCGCTCCTGCCCCGGCCGTCAACTGGCCCTGGTCACCGGGGGCGTGGTGCTCACCCGGGTGCTGCAGGGCTTCTCCCTGGCACCCGTCGGCGACCCGCTCCGGGCCGCCGTGGACATCATCCTGCGTCCCCGTCCCGGCACCCGGCTGCGGGCGACCCCCAGGCAACCGGAACCCGCCGGACACCGAAAGGAATCACGATGAGGCATGCGACGACCGCGCTGGTCGCGGGGCTGATGCGCAAGGAGGAGTTCTCCGGCCGGACGCTGGAGGAGGCCATGGCGCGGTACGTCATCTCGCCCACCCTGGCCGCCCGTACGGCCGCCGTGCACTGCTCGGTCACCGGCCGGCTCGCCGCGCCGGGCGTGGTGGAGCTGCGCTGCACCACCCGGCTGGACGGGCTCACCGAGCCCTTCGCGCTCAAGCACACGTACACCTTCCCGCTGCTGGACGAGGTGCGGGAGTCGGGGCTGGTGCTGCGCCCCGAGACGCCCGCCGGCACCAGCGAGATCCTGGTCGCGCTCAAGGACGGGGCCAAGAGCTACGTCAACGTCGCCGTGCACGACGACGAGGGCTACATGCTCTACTCCTCGGTGCTCACCTACGACCGCCGCGGCGAGGTCCGCCCCTATGTGCCGGTGATCCCGGACAAGTTCACCTCCCCGCTGTCCCTGGGCAAGGCCGAGCTGGGCGAGGCGGTCGACGAGCGGGGCCACCGGGTGCTGCGGCTCGTGCTGGAGCTGGAGGAGCTGACCGGTCCGGCCGTGGTGAAGGTCGGCTACAACACCCTGGGCATCCAGGAGGTACGCCGTTTCGAGGCCGGTCCCGCCGATCCGGTGGTCGTCTCGGACCTGCTGCTGGAGAACAACCCCGAGCTGCTGCCGGGCGAGTGGGTGATCGGAGCGACCGACGCCGAGGACCGCATGCTCGTCAACGGCATCGTCCGGGTGGCCCCCATGGGCGGACCGCGCGGAGCGACGGCATGAGCGCACCCGCCGGGCACGACCGGCACGCGGCGGCCACGGCGCTGCACTGGTTGCACCGGCACCCGATCGACCGGCGGGACGCGCCCGCCCTGCCGCTCGCCGACGAGGCGTGGTTCCACGCCATGCTGCTCGAACGTTTCTCCACCCTCTGTCCCGCCGACGTACCGGCCTGGGAAGGCACTCTGAACGCCCTGCTGGACACGGCGCGGCAGCCGGCTCCGCCCGCCGCCCGGCAGCACCCCGCCGCCGAGGCGGACGACCTGCTGGGCACCGCGATGCTCGCCCACCTGCTGCACGTCCGGGCTCCCGGCGACAAGGCCGCCCGGCACCTGGTCGAGCGGCTCGCCCCGCGCCTGAGGACGGCCTCCCTGCCGCCCTTGCACGCCCTGTGCCTGGCGCACAACCTGCACGAGCTCGGCGAACACGACCTGGCCGGCGCCCTGCGCCCGCCGCGGGACGCCGATCAGGCGGCAGCGGGCCTCACCGGTGCCGAACGGCTGCTGACCCAGGCCTACTTCCACACCCATGTGGTGCTGTTCGCCTTCGGCACCTTCCGCAGGCCCGACGCGGACCCCGCGCCGCTCGCGGGCAGCGTTCGCTTCCTGCGCCGGCACGCCCCCGCCTTCGCCCGGTACGGCTGGGCGGACCTGTGCGCCGAGGCGGCGCTGTCCCTCTCCCTGTGCGCGGCACGCGACGAGGACTTCCGCCTGCTCATCGCGGCGCTGCACGGCTCGCAGCGCCCGGAGGGCGACTGGACGCACCCGCGCGTCGACGCCCGCCAGGCCCGGCACGCCACCATGATGGCGTCCCTGGCCCTGCTGGAGTCGGCGCGGCACTCGACGGCGGCGGCACGGGGATGACCGACGTGGGGCACCTCGCCGAGCTGCGCGGCCTGGAGCGGACGGTCCTGACGGTCACCACCCCGCACCATCCGACCTGGCTGCCCGTCTTCCCCGTCGCCCACCTCGCCGAGCACCTCCTCGGACGGGAGCTGGGCCGGCTCCCCGGCCTGAGCGCCCTGACCGGTCATCTGCGCCGGGACCTGATCACCGTACGCTTCCTCACCGCCACGGCCGGACCGGCCGCGTTCGACGTCCGGCAGCTGGTGGACCTGCGGGAGACGGCCCGGCAGGACTTCGAGCAGGAGCGGCGCGTCCTCGCCGTGGAGGACGCGATCCTGCCGCCCCCGCTGCGCACCGCGGGACGGCTCCCGGCGTCGCTCGCCGAGTTCCTGGACGCATGGCGTCGGACGGAACCCCGGCCCCGGCTGGAGCGGCAGCCCTACCTCACGGACCGGCTGAGGGAACTCGTCGACCCCGCCGCACCACCGCACCCGTACGGTACGACGGCTCCCGACCCCGGCCCCGCGGACCCCCGCCAGGAGCACGCCGAGGCGCTGGCCGCCGTACGCCGCAGGACCTGTGGCACCCCACCGGAACTGTTCCTGGACGGCGGCCCGTTGGAGCAGTACTGCGGGGCGGGCTCGGTCTTCCTCGCGGGACTCTCCGCCTACCGCTCCCCCCTCTTCCGCGGGCTGCGGGAAGGCCCGCGTCCCCTCTACACCCTGAAGCTGTTCGACTTCCCGTGGCGGCGGCGCACGTTCATCGCCTGCGTCACCCAACCCGCCATCGGCCCGGCCGAGTTCGCCGCCACGCTCGGCGCCCGCACGGTCGGCCTGATCGCCGGCCTCGACGACGCCGACCTGCGCACGGTGCTCGCCGAGGGCCGAGTCGCCGTACTCGACGACCTGGCCGCCGTACTGGACTTCCCGCCCCGGCGGGCCTGGCTGCCGGTGCTGGCGCGTCTCAACGGCTTCAGCGCGCGGCCCGCCGATCTCGCCCGCCCGGTGCTCGACTGCACCGTCGACGACCTCGCCCGGTACCGCGACACCTTCCTCGACGCGTACGCCCGGCACATCCACCGCACCGCCCGGGAGGCCGTATGACCACCGCCTCGTACACCCTCGTCGGCTTCGACCCGCTGGGCCTGGCCCCCGCCGACCGCCCCGGGCTCGGCCCCTTCACCGGCACCGCGAGCCCCGTCCTGACGACCCTCGACGCACTGCGCGACCGCCTCGCGGACCTCGCGGCGGCGGGCCGGACCGGCTGTGTCGTGGCCGTCCTGGACGCCGACCGCGCGCCGGAGGCGGTACGGCTGCGGCAGGAACTCAACGAGACCGTGCTCGCCGCGGGCTCCCCCCTCGTGCCCTGTGTCGTGACCGATGACCGCACCCTGCGCATCGGCCCCTGGGTCCGGCCGCACACCACACCCTGCCTGGCCTGTTTCGCCCGGGACCTGCTCCCCGCCCCGGACGGCTTCCGACTCGACGCGCTGCCCCGGCCCGCCGTCACCGACGACCGCAACGAGCCGACGACCAAACCGGACGACCTGGTCGCGGCCGGTCTCCAAGAGGCGCTCGGCACCCTGCGCACCGGGCTGCGGGACAGCCCCGACCGGTCGGTGTGGGGCCGTGTCCTGTCGGTGCGCGTCCAGGCCGACGGACGGCTGCTACGGGAGTCGTGGCGGGCGCCCAGGGACCCGGACTGCCCGTCCTGCGGCGCGCCGAGCGGCCTGCCCCGCCTCTCCCGGATCCTGCACGAGAACAGCAAGCTGCACGAGCACTTCCGGGAACGGGACGCGATCGACAGCGCCCACGCCACCGCCGAGCCCGCCGATCAGCGACCGTCCCCGGTGCATCGCCTGCCCGACGTCCAGGGCATACGGTCGCTGCCGCTGGAGGAGGCGATCACCCGCCGCCGTTCCCGCCGCCGTTTCGGACCGTCCGCCCTGGACCCGGCCGACCTCTCCGCCCTGCTGCACTACTCCTCCGGCGTCACCGGCTGGGGCAGGACCACGGACGGCGGCCGGATCCCGCTGCGCGCGGCGCCGTCGGGCGGTGCGCTGTACCCGATCGACGTGTACACGTATCTGCGCCGGGTGTCGGGCCTGCCGCGGGGCCTCTTCCGGTACGACCCCCTCGCGCACGCCCTCGTCGCGACCGGGCGTCCGGCTGATGCCGGCGAGCGGCTGTCGGCCCACTCGGCGCATCGTGAGGTACTCGACGACGCCGCGGCGATCGTGCTGCTCGCCGCGTCCTTCGGCCGGACACAGGCGAAATACCTCGAACGGGGCTACCGGATCACGCTGATGGAGGCCGGGCACATCGCGCAGAACCTGCAACTCGTCGCGACCGCCCGGCGCTTGCGGGTGTGCGGGGTGACCGGCTTCGTCGACGACACCGTCAACGACGTACTGGGACTCCCGGCCCAGGGCGAGACCCAGGCCCTGTATCTGCTGGCCGTCGGCCGCCCGCTCACGCCGGCCGGCTCCGGGGCGTAGATCCATTATCGCCGCTCGCCGAGGTGCCTGTCACCGTTCCCCGGAATGATCTTTACGCCCGATATGCCCCCTAGGGTTGCCGATGACGCACACAACACGTCGACCGATCCTGGGAGTTGAGAGTGGCGCACGACGTTGCCGCACTGGCGGAGGTACTCAAGGCCATGGCCGCGAGCGACCAGCGGTCCTCCGTTCACGCGAACAGCGACGACCCGGCCGAACAGCTGGCGTGGCGCCGGCTGACCGCACGGCACGGCGACCGGCTCGGCGAGATCATGGACGAGTACGGCTGGCCCACGGCGGAACTCGTCGGCGAGGAGGCCGCTCGCTCCGCGTGGCTGATCGCCCAACACGCCGACCGACAGCTCCACATCCAGCGACGCGCCCTGCAACTGATGCAGCAGGCGGTATCGGCAGGCGCGCCCGGCGCACGCGAACTCGCCTTCCTGCGCGACCGTACGCTCGTCAACGAGGGCCGCAAGCAGATCTACGGCACGCAGATCGCCGGCGTGAAGGACGGAGCACCGGTTCCGTGGCCCTGCGAAGAGCCCGAGCGCATGGACGAACTGCGCGCGGAAGTCGGCATCGAGCCCTTCGACGAGTACGTCGCCAAGTTCGCACCGCCCCCCAGGAGTAAGGCAGACTCCATCGCAATACCCGCCCCAGGCCACCCATTGCGTTCAGCGTCACACTCATTGCAACGCACCCACCCAACCTGGCTCACCAACAAGCAAATTGCGCCCCCAACCCATCGTTGACGAATCACTGAACGCAATATAGCGTCGTGAGCGTTCAGCAATTCCCAAACATTGCATGCAGGGAGACTCATGATGGGAACGGGCAAGGGCGGCTTCTCCGCGGCAGGCCTGCGCAGAGTGCGCGACGTACTGGCACGGCACGTCGAGTCCGGGAGGATTCCCGGACTCGTCGCGCTGGTCGACCGCGGCGGTGAGACGCACGTCGAAGCATTAGGGACGATGCGCCATGACGGTGGCGCGCCGATGCGCCGGGACACGATCTTCCGGATGGCGTCCACGTCCAAGCCGGTCGCGATGGCGCCGGTGATGGCCCTTCTCGACGAGTGCAGGCTGCGGCTGGACGACCCGGTGGAGCCGTGGCTGCCCGAACTCGCCGACCGCCGGGTGCTGACGCGGATCGACGGCCCGCTGGACGACACCGTGCCGGCACAGCGGCCGGTCACCGTACGGGACCTGGTGACCTCCACGTTCGGGATCGGCATAGATCTGACCGCGCCGAGCTCTCCGATCATGTCCGCGATCTTCGAGCGGGGCGTCTACACCCAGGGGGCGGAGCCGACGCCCGAGCCGGACGAGTGGATGCGCCGCCTGGGCACGCTTCCGCTGATGCGGCAGCCCGGAGAGCACTGGCAGTACCACGTCAGCCACGATGTGCTCGCCGTGCTCGTCGCGAGGGTCACGGGCCGGCCGTTCGAGACGTTCCTGCGCGAGCGCGTCCTCGCTCCCTTGGGGATGAAGGACACCGGCTTCCACGTGCCCGCCGACGACATCGACCGGCTGCCGCCCAGCTACGCCCCGGACCCGAAGACCGGAGAGTTCCTCGTGTGGGACGAGGCGGCAGGCGGACGGTACAGCCGGCCTCCGGCGTTCCCGTCAGGCGGCGGTGGGCTGGTCTCCACCGTCGACGACTACCACGCCTATTTCCGGATGTTGCTGCGTCACGGGATGCACGGGACCGAACGGATCCTGTCCCGGCCCGCCGTCCAGCTGATGACCACCAACCGCCTCACGCCCGAGCAGCAGGCCGCCCGGGACGCCCTGGCCCGCAACAACGTCCATGTGTCGTTCGGCCAGGGGCTGCACGGCGGCTGGGGCCTCGGGATGGCGGTGCGCACCCATCGCGGTGACTACGCGTCCGTAGGCCAGTTCGGCTGGGACGGCGGAACCGGCACCACGGCCTACGCCGACCCGGACAAGCAGCTCACCGGCATCCTGCTGACCCAGGTCGGGATGTCCACGCCGGATTCGGCGCGGCTCATCCACGACTTCTGGACCACGGTCTACCAGGCGATCGACGACTGACACCGGCCGGGCGCCCCCGTAGACCCTGGACCCACGCCCCTAACCGTGCCCGAGGGCCAGTTGGCGATGGTCGCTGGGAGACATCCCGTACGCGGCCCTGAAGGCCCGGCTGAAGTGCGCCGCATCCGAGAAGCCCCAGCGGGAGGCGATCGCCCGGATGGACCGCGTACGCAGCCGTGGATCCGCCAGATCGCGGTGGCAGTGCTCCAGTCGGCAGTGCCGGATCCAGGCGGCGACGGTCATCTGGTGGGTGTCGAAGACCTGGTACAGATAGCGCACCGAGATGTGGTGGGCCTCGGCGATCGCCGCCGGGGTCAGCTCCGGGTCCCCCAGCCGGTGTTCGATGAAGGCGCCGATCTGTTGGCGCAGGACGCACCGACGGGAGTGGACCGGCACTCCCAGCCGGACGGCGCCGACGCCGCGGCCTTCGGTTTGCTGTTCCAGATTCAACAACATGCGTGAGAACACAGCTGAAGCCCCCCGGGTTCCTTGCAGCTTGCGAGTCGCGGCAACAAGACGGTCAACCACCTCAATCGGTGTTGACCCGTCTCCTTGATAACGCATCACCCATTGCAGGCACTCCGGAGTTCCCGGGGGAAAGCAGCATATGGCCGGATCTGTACCTCCCGCCCTACGACAGCTGCGACTGGACCTGGGAGGAGATGAGCTCCAGGTGGTCCAGGTCGTCCAGATCGAGGACCTGGAGGTAGATCCGCGCCGAACCGATCTCCTGGTACCGGCCGATCTTGTCGACGACCTCGTCCGGGGAGCCGGCGAGCCCGTTGAGCTTCAGCTCGTCGACCTGACGCCCGATCGCGGCGGCACGGCGGGCGACCTCCTGATCGTCCTTCCCCACACACACCACCAGCGCGTTGGAGTAGACGAGGTCGTCCCCCTTGCGTCCGGCCTCCTCGGCGGCGACCCGCACCCGCCCGAACTGCCGCTCGCTGTCCTCGACCGAGGCGAACGGCATGTTGAACTCGTCGGCGTACCTGCCGGCCAGCCGCGGCGTACGGGTGGCGCCGTGCCCGCCGATCAGAACCGGAATGCGGTCCTGGGCGGGCTTGGGCAGGGCGGGGGAATCGGTGAGGTCGTAGTACGTCCCGTGGAAGTCGAAGGTGTCCCCGACCTCGGTCGCCCACAGCCCGGTGACGATGGCGAGCTGCTCCTCCAGCCGCCCGAACTTCTCCTTCGGGAAGGGGATGCCGTACGCCTTGTGCTCCTCCTCGAACCAGCCGGCCCCCAGGCCGAGTTCGACACGCCCGCCGGACATCTGGTCGACCTGGGCGACCTGGATGGCGAGCACGCCGGGCAGCCGGAAGGTGCCGGCGGTCATCAAGGTGCCGAGGCGAATCCGCTTGGTCTCGCGCGCGAGACCGGCCAGCGTGATCCAGGCGTCGGTGGGTCCGGGCAGTCCGTCCCCGGAGCCCATCTTCACATAGTGGTCGGAGCGGAAGAACGCGTCGAACCCAAGGTCCTCGGTGGCCTTCGCCACGCTGAGCAAGGTCTCGTAGGTGGCCCCCTGCTGGGGCTCGGTGAAGATGCGAAGATCCATGACTCCATCCTGCACACCACGCCACCGGTCAACGGCACCGGTCCCCCCTGCCCGCGAGTCCCCGGTCGGGTGAATTCCGTCAACGCCGAAGCCGCCCCCTGCCCGTACCAGTGACCGCCCCCGACGGTGATCGTTGGCTCCCTCGGAGCCGGACCGCCCGGCGCCCGCCCCGGCCGCTGACGCCGGAGCGTCACCTGGTCGGCCCACTACCCACGGGGCCGCAGGCCGAGGAGGCCGTCATGTCCGAGGAACTCACACCGCAGCAGGCCGGCGGCCCCGGCCCGCAGAAGGGGCTGCTGCAGCAGATGGAGGAACTGATGGCAGCGCTGAACGCGGACCTGTCGGCCCTGGACGCGGATCTGCAGTCGACCGGAGGCGCAGGGCGCCCTGCGCCGACCGGACCGGGCCACCAGGCGCCGCGGGGTGACGGCGTCGGCTGAGATCCTCGGCGTCGGCACGGACCCTGCTGGGTGCCTGCTTCGGCCATGAAGGGGCCTCGTCCTCAAACTCGGGACCGGCTACCGGCAGCGAAAAGGCGCGGCGATGGCGCGTACCCCCGCGGCGCCGCAGTCGCCCACGGCGGGAAGGGGACGTGTCGGGGGGTGTCCGCCCGCAGTGGCCGGCGTCAACACGCGGCACCTCCTGGCCCGCCCCAGCCGCCGGTCCGAGGACGGACACCCCCGGCGCGGCCCCGACCCACAACCGCACCGCAGGCGCTACGCGAACCCCCACCCAACCGCCACAGGCCGCCGCAGGCATTCGCACGCGCACCCCCACTACCCCGCCTCCCTCTCCGGCAGCACCTGCTCCCGATCCGCCAGTCTTCGCAGCATCTCCAGCACCCGGTCCCGGGACTCGTCCGCCGCGTCGATCGCTTCCATGCACTGCCAGTACGTCCCCTCGTCATCCGAGGCACTGGCCATACCGACAAGGGCGATCCCGACCTCCCCCAGCAGACTCCCCAGACTCATCAGCGCCTGCCGGGCATCACCCAGCTCCGTGAGCTGAGCCGCACGCAAGTCCCCATCCGCCAGCTCCGGCGTGTCCAGCACCCCGCAGCCACGCCCCGCCAACTCCGTCAACCCCAGCGCCTCGCCCCGCAGTTCAGGTGGACCGAACACCGCGAGCCGGCTGCCGATCGCCTGAGCCAGGGCCTGCGCCTGCCACACCTCGGTCATGATCTCGGGCACCCGCCTGCTCCCGGCCAGCGCCCGCCTGCTCGTCCCGATGAGCCGCACCGCGTCCATCCGCTGTCCCCGTCTGTCCCGACGCGCTGCCCACGCGTCCACCAGAACCCGAACTCCCTTATCCACTACCCAGAGTGAAGGCCCCTGAGACGAAAAGCCAGAGGAAGACGGAAATCTGCGGACAACTTTTCGGCTACAACCCTCCGAACGAACACAGAGAGTGAAAGCGGACCTCGCGCCTCCCCCTCCCGACGCCCCTCCCACGCCCTCCCGTACGCCCCCTACGGCGCCGGAAACCTCCGCTCGTTCCGGTCGATCTTCGCGTCCAGCGCCGCCAACGGATCGATCCCGAGCACCTCGCACAGTTGCAACAGATACGCCAGCACATCGGCGACCTCATCGGTCACCCGCCCCGCGGTCTCGGCGTCGTCCATGACCCGCGCGGACTCCTCCGGCGTCAACCACTGGAAGATCTCGACCAGTTCGGACGCCTCCACGCTCAGCGCCGCGACGAGGTTCTTCGGCGTGTGATACGGCTGCCAGTCGCGCGCGGCGGCGAACTCGGCCAGCCTTCGCTGCAGCGCCGCCAGATCGAGCGGTCGGGACTCTCCAGGCTCTCCAGTCACGGACTCAGGTCTACCACCGTCACCCCGTCCACCCCCTCGACCCACGACGCGTCGCTCACCGCCCCGACCACCCGGATATGCCCCCGCCCGCACATCCGGGCCGCCAGCCGCACCAACTCCCCCCGCTGCCCCGGATCCAGCCCCCGGTCGAACCCGTCGGCCAGCACAGTCAGCGTCTGCATGGCCGCGGGCACCTCACCGGCCGGATCGACCTCCAGCACCCCGGGCCCGGTCAGCAGCACCAGGCAGAGCGCGAGATACCGCAGCTCACCGTCGCCCAGCCGCCCGAGCTCCGTACGGAACCCGTCCCCCCGCTCGACCACGCCCCGCACCACCCCGCCGGGCAGCGCCTCCGCCAGCACGTCCGCCACCGCCCCCGCACACCCCGCCCGCACCGCCGCGACGAACTGCTGATGCCGCCGCCCGCACTCCGCCCGCGTACGCCACAGCACATCGGCGAGGTTGTCGCAGCCACCGAGCAGCCGCCCGGAACCGGTCGGCACAGGCGCCCGCATCCGCCCGGGCCGCGGATCGCAGGCGAAGACCGACCGCAGCGCCACCACCATCTGCTCCGCGGCGGCGAGCACCCGCCGCTGTCCGGCCGTCCTGCCCGCCACCCGCAGCGGCAGCAGAGCGGTGCCCAGCCGGTCGTCGGGCAGCGGCCCGCGGGTCACCGGGGACTGACCGGCCGTGTGCCAGGCGGCCTGCACCCAGGGCCGGCTCGGATCCCGCAGGGCCGTCTCCAGCAGAACGACACCGCCCGCGCTCAGCCGCTCCCCCACGATGCGCAGTTCGGGCTCGGCCTGCACGGCGACGTCGAGCCGGACCGGGCCCTCGGGTCCGTCCGCCGTGCAGCCGATCCGGAAGCCACGCCGGCGCTGGGCATCGGGCCGCGCACGCTCGGGTACACACGCGCCCGGATCGGGGAACACCGCACCGACCGCGTCCCCACCGCCGAGCCGGGCCAGGGCCTCGTACGCCCGCAGCGCGCTCGTCTTCCCGCACCCGCTGGGCCCGGCGAGAAGCGTGAGCGTGCCGAGGGGAAACCCGGCACGCCGGTGCCCCGCGAAGGCCGACAACCGCAGTTCGGTGACGCGTGGCCGGTCGGGGTGTGTCCCGACGCCCCCGGAAGGTGCGACAGACGGGACGGAAGCGGCAGCAGAGGAAGACGGCACGGCCATGTCCGGACCGTAGGGCCCCGGTCGTCAGACGAACCGTTCCACCCCGAGGCTCTTCCTACGATCGAGCGACCGACCCGTCCGCCGGGCCCGCTCAGGTGCCGGGAACCCCGGCCCCCTCCATCAAGCCGCTCACCTCGGTCCCGGGCGGCGTGAGCAGAAACACGTTCCGGTCGACCCGATGCATCCCGCTCGCCAGCCCGAAGACGACGCCCGTACTGAAGTCGAGGACCCGTTTGGCGACCTCGGTCTCCGCCCCGGTCAGGTCCAGCAGCACCGGAATGCCCGCCATCAGCGTCTCGGCGACCTCACGGGCGTCCGCGAACACATTGACCCGCAGGACGACGAACCGGCGCCGCGGCTCCGTCTCCGCCTCCGGGGCGACACGATGGTCGACCGCGGACGGCCAGGCGTCACGGCCGCGCAACGGCACGACCTGGGCGAGCCCTTCCCACTGTTCATCGGTGACGTCGTGGCTGTTCACCGGCTCCCCCCCGACCTGACTCGCCTTCAATGCCTGCACCAGCCAATTCTTACGCCATGTCACCCGTTCGGCCCAACAGCGACACGATGCGCGACCGCACCGCGCCGTCCCGCACCCCTCACATCGCGCCACGGGCGGCTGTGTGGCCGACGTAACTCCTCATGATCAAGGGATGTGACATCGACGTAACGGGCAATTCGTACGCTCCAGACATCACCTCGTACCGCCGGAGAAGGGCAGCACGTGACCTCGACCACCTCCACGACTCAGGTCCGGACGGTCTGCACGTACTGCGGGGTGGGCTGCGGAATCCTGCTGGACGTCGGGATGGGACCCGACGGGCGGCGTACGGTGCTGAAGGCGTCCGGGGACAAGGCGCACCCGGCGAACGCGGGCCGGCTGTGCACGAAGGGCGCGACCACGGCCGAGATGCTCGCCGCGCCCGGCCGGCTGACCACCGCGCTGGTCAGGGACGACCCGGGCGAGGAGCCGATACCCTCCCCGACGGCCGACGCGATCGCCGAGACGGCCCGCCGGCTGCGCGCGATCATCGACGAGCACGGGCCGGACGCCGTCGCCTTCTATGTCTCGGGGCAGATGAGCCTGGAGGCCCAGTACCTGGCGAACAAGCTGGCCAAGGGCTTCGTCCGTACCAACCAGATCGAGTCGAACTCCCGGCTGTGCATGGCCAGCGCGGGCATGGGCTACAAGCTGTCCCTCGGCGCGGACGGGCCGCCCGGGTCGTACGAGGACTTCGACAAGGCGGACGTCTTCCTGGTCATCGGCTCGAACATGGCCGACTGCCACCCCATCCTCTTCCTGCGCATGATGGAACGGGTCAAGGCGGGCGCGAAACTCATCGTGGTCGACCCGCGACGCACCGCCACCGCCGCCAAGGCCGACCTCTACCTGCAGCTCAAGCCGGGCACCGACCTCGCCCTCCTCAACGGCCTCCTGCACCTGCTCGTCGAGAACGGCCACACCGACCCCGGCTTCATCGCCGCCCACACCGAGGGCTGGGAGGCGATGGCGGAGTTTCTCGGCGACTACACGCCGGACGCCGTCGCGGAGATCACCGGGATCGCCGAGGAGGACCTGCGCACGGCCGCCCGGCTGATCGGCGAGGCGGGCGAGTGGATGAGCTGCTGGACGATGGGGCTCAACCAGTCCACGCACGGCACCTGGAACACGAACGCCCTGGTCAACCTGCATCTGGCCACGGGAGCCATCTGCCGTCCCGGCAGCGGGCCCTTCTCCCTCACCGGGCAGCCCAACGCGATGGGCGGGCGTGAGATGGGGTACATGGGGCCGGGGCTGCCGGGGCAGCGGTCCGTCGCCGTGGACGCCGAGCGGGCCTTCGTCGAGGAGCTGTGGGAGCTGCCGCCGGGCACCCTGCGCGCCGACGGCGTCGGCAAGGGCACGATCGAGATGTTCCAGAAGATGGCCGACGGCGAGATCAAGGCCTGCTGGATCATCTGCACCAACCCCGTCGCCTCGGTCGCCAACCGCCGTACGGTCATCGAGGGCCTGGAAGCCGCGGAGTTCGTCGTCGCCCAGGACGTCTTCGCCGAGACCGAGACCAACGCGTACGCCGATGTGGTCCTGCCCGGCGCGATGTGGACCGAGGGCGAGGGCGTCTTCGTCAACAGCGAGCGCAATCTCACCCTGACCCAGCCGGTGGCCGACCCGCCGGGCGAGGCGATGGCCGACTGGCGAATCATCGCGGCCGTCGCCTGTGCCATGGGGTACGAGAAGGGGTTCTCGTACGAGAGTGCCGAGGAGGTCTTCGAGGAGATACGGCGGGCCTGGAACCCGGTGACGGGGTGGGATCTGCGCGGGGTGACGTACGAGCGGCTGCGGGCCACGCCCGTGCAGTGGCCGGCCGCCGACGCGGAGGGGCCGGAGCGCAATCCGATCCGGTACGTCGACCCGGACGGCGGGCTGCGGTTCCCGACCGCGAGCGGGCGAGCCGCCTTCCACGCCCGGCCGCACCTGCCGCCCGCCGAGCTGCCGGACGACGACTACCCCTTCGTGCTGAACACCGGGCGGGTGCAGCACCAGTGGCACACGCTGACGAAGACGGGGAAGGTCGCCAAGCTCAACAAGCTGAACCCGGGGCCGTTCGTGGAGGTGCATCCGCAGGACGCGGCTGAGCTGGGGATCGCCGACGGGGACCAGGTGGAGGTCGCCTCTCGTCGGGGGCGGGCGGTGCTGCCGGCGGTGGTGACCGAGCGGGTGCGGCCGGGGTGCTGTTTCGCGCCGTTCCACTGGAACGACCTGTTCGGGGAGTATCTGAGCGTCAACGCGGTGACCAGCGACGCGGTGGATCCGATCTCCTTCCAGCCCGAGTTCAAGGTGTGTGCCGTTTCCCTGGCGAAGGTGGCGGCTCCCGTGCCGGGCAGGCCGGTCGAGGCGCTGACGCCTACAGCGGTCACCCCCGGCACGGCCGACCCCTTCGGGCTGGAGCCCGCGCCGCCGCCCGTGCTGTCCGCACAGGAACGCCTCTACCTCACCGGGTTTCTCGCCGGGATCGACTCCGGCGCGCCGGGTGTCCCGGTGCTCCCGCCGGACGCGCCCTTCAGCCCCGAGCACGCGCTGTGGGTGAACGGCGTCCTGGCCGGC
This sequence comes from Streptomyces curacoi, assembly GCF_001513975.1. Lineage (GTDB taxonomy): Bacteria > Actinomycetota > Actinomycetes > Streptomycetales > Streptomycetaceae > Streptomyces > Streptomyces curacoi. Next base: position 227,891 of record NZ_KQ947987.1, on the reverse strand, counting down.
ATGTACTCGCGCACGGCGGCCGGGCCGCGGACGCGGCCGGGCCGTGAGGTCGTCGTGCTGTGGGCCTCGCAGACCGGCAACGCCGAGGGGTTCGCCACCGCCACCGCCGAGCGGCTGGGCGCCGCCGGGCACCGGACCACCCTGGTCGGCATGGACGAGGCCGACGTCCGCGCCCTCGCCCGCACGGCCGACCTGCTCTTCATCACCAGCACGTTCGGCGACGGTGACGCGCCCGACAACGGGTCCGGCTTCTGGGACACCCTGTCCGACGCGGGCGCTCCACGGCTGGACGGCGTGCGGTACGCCGTGCTGGCCTTCGGCGACTCGTCGTACGACGACTTCTGCGGGCACGGGCGTCGGCTCGACGCCCGGCTGGACGAACTGGGCGCGGTGCGCCTGGCCCCCCGTACGGACTGCGAGCCGGACTACGAGCCGTCCGCCGGGGCGTGGCTCGACCAGGTCCTCACCGCGCTGGGCGGCGCGGACGCCCCCGCCGTCGAGCAGCCGAAGGCCGGGACCAAGCCCGCCCCCACCACGGCCCGCCTGGTCGGCAACCGGCTGCTCAGCCGGCCCGGCGCGGGCAAGGAGGTGCGGCGCTTCACCTTCGACACCAGCGGGACCCCGCTGACGTACGAGGCGGGCGACGCGCTCGGCGTCCGGCCGGTCAACTCGTCGGCGCTGGTGGCGGAGTGGCTGGCGGTGACCGGGGTCGACGGGGCAGCCGCCGTGCGGCTGGACGGTGTCGGCGAGGTCCCCTTCGCCGAGGCCCTGCACCGCCACCTCGACATCACGAGGATCACCCCCGACCTGCTCCGCTTCGTCGCCGAACGCGTCCGCGACGACCGGGAGCTGCGCAGGCTGCTGCGGCCCGACAACAAGGACGGGCTGGCGCAGTGGAGCTGGGGGCGGCAGGCCGTGGACGTCATCGCCGAGCACCCGGTGCGGGCGGGCGCCGAGGAGTGGGCCGGGGTGCTGAAGAAGCTCCAGCCTCGCCTGTACTCCATATCGTCCAGCCCGCTCACCGACCCGCACAGCGTCTCGCTGACCGTCTCCGTCGTGCGGTACGAGAACCTGCACGGCCGGCCGCGCGGCGGCGTCTGCTCGCCCTTCCTCGCCGACGCCGGGCCCGGCACCGAGGTGCCGGTCTTCGTGCAGCGCTCCCCGCACTTCCGGCCGCCCGCGGATCCCTCGACGCCGATGGTGATGGTCGGCCCGGGCACGGGGGTCGCGCCCTTCGTCGGCTTCCTCCAGGAGCGGCGCGCGCTCGGGCACAAGGCGCCCAACTGGCTGTTCTTCGGCGAGCAGCACCGGGCCACCGACTTCTACTACGAGGAGGAGCTGACCGCGCTGCTCGACGAGGGCACCCTCGCCCGCCTCGACACCGCCTTCTCCCGCGACCAGCGCAACAAGGTGTACGTCCAGGACCGGATGCGCGAGCACGGCCCGGAGCTGTGGCGCTGGCTCCAGGACGGCGCCCACTTCTACGTCTGCGGTGACGCCTCACGCATGGCCAAGGACGTGGACCAGGCGCTCAGGGACATCGCGGTCGCGCACGGCGGGCTGGAGGAGGCCGAGGCGGCGGCGTACGTGAAGCAGCTGGCGGCGGCGAAGCGTTACGTCCGGGACGTCTACTGACCGCCCCGGCGATCTTCTCACCTGCCTCACACCGGACTCTTCACCTCCGTCGGCACCGCGCTCACCAGCTCTGATTACGGTTCGGTGCGTGCAGTTGGCAGAACAGCGGCTGGTGACACCGGCCCCGCGGACACGGTCGTCGGTGGCCGCCCTCACGGAACCCCCGGCCCAGTGGCACCGCGTCCTCACCCTCCTCGCCGACATCAGCCTCTTCATCGGCACCCGTTCGGTCTGGACGCAGGCGGCCAGTCACCGGTTCGTCGTGGCGGCGGCCATCTCGGCGTGCTACGCCTCGATCCTGGTGTGCGGGGTGCTGGCGCTGGTGGTGCGGCGGGCGCGGTCGCTGGCGCGGCTGGATCTGTGCGTCCTGGTGACCGCCGTGGCGCTGACGCTCTGTGCCTGGGCGATGAACCACCAGGGCAGCGACGAGGCCGTCCTCACCACCCAGGCCGCCCATGAGCTGGTCGCCGGGCACCCCGTCTACGGGCAGCCCTGGCCCTGGCTCTTCGGCCACGGCGTCGCGCTCACCCCGACGGTGACGGGCGGCTACGACTTCACGTACGGCTATCCGCCCCTGGCCCCGCTGCTGACCGCGCCGCTGCTGTGGCTGGGGCACGGCGGTACGCCCGCGACGGCGGTGAGCACGGCCGCCCTCGTCGCCGGCACCGTCACGCTGTGGCGGATGCTGCCGACGCCGTGGCGGTCGGCGGCGACCATGGTGTGCCTCGGCTTCGGGTTCCTGCCGTCCTACGCCCGGCTCGGCTATCCGGCGATCGTGGCGCTGGCCCTGCTGGTGCCGGTGGTGGTGCGGTGGCCGCGGCTCGGGCGGGGCGGGCGCCTCTCAGGTGCCGGGCTGGCGCGGGCGGCGTGTCTGGGGGCGGCGTGCGCGGCGCAGCAACTGCCCTGGTTCGTGGCGCCGTTCCTGCTGGCGGGGATCTACGCCGTGCGGCGCGGCGAGCTGGGCGCGCGGGGGGCGGCGCTGGTGGTGGCGCGGTTCGCCGGGGCCGCCGGGGTGGTGTGGCTGCTGGTCAACACGTACTTCATCGTGAGCGAGCCGGGCACCTGGGTCCGGGGCATCGCGCTGCCGCTGACGCAGGGCGCGGTGATCCACGGGCAGGGCGTGGTCGGCATCTCCCTGTACTTCACCGACGGCAGCGACCGGCTCGACTGGTACTCCCACGCGAGCATGCTGCTGGCGGCGGGGCTGCTGGCGCTGTTCGTGCTGTTCGTACGGCGGCTGGGGCCCGCGGCGACCGTCCTGCCGTGGTGCGCGTTCTTTCTGGCGACCCGTTCCCAGGACGGCTACTACCTGATGATGACGCCGCTGTGGCTGGCGGCGGCGGTCACCGCGCCGGCGTCGGAGTTCGCGACGGCGTGGCAGCCGCGCCTGCGCGTCCTGGCCCGCCGCCCGGCGCGGATCGCGGTGGCCGCGCTCCTGCTGGTCCCGGCCCTGGCGAGCGCGGCCTGGGCGGCGAGCGGGACGCCGCCGCTGGACATGCGGGTGACGTCGGTGCGGGCGCTCCCCCCTGCCCGGGCGGAGTCGAGCACTTGGTGGGCGGCGCCGCCCACCGCGCTGACCCGCCTGGACGTCGAGGTCACCAACACCGGCGCCGCCGCTGTCGTACCGCACTTCACGCTCACCACGGGCCAGGGCATGAACCCGTACTGGACGGTCGTACGGGGTCCGGCCGAGCTGCCCGCCCATGCGTCGGCGCGCTATGAACTCCGGCCGCCCAAGGGGAGGTTCGTCCTTCCCCGGCCGGGTGTACGGATCCGGCTGCGGGCCTTCACGGCCGTACCGCAGACCCTGTCGAGTGCCGACGTCAGACGGCCGCGGTCCGGGTGAAGCGAAGCGTGGTGGAGACGGTGGTGAGGCCGCGCATCATGCCGAGCTGGTTCCAGTCCATGCCGAACTGTTCGCGGTCCACGGTGAACTCGGCGTCCAGGGTGAGCGACCGGGCGTCGGCGCCGACGAGGCGTGCGGTGAAGGTCTTGGGGCGGCTGATGCCGCGCACGGTGAGCTGACCGACGACCTGCACGTCGTCGCCGTCGCGGAGCTCGGCGCTGCGGACCGCGAAGGTGATCTCGGGGTGGTTGGCGGCGTCGAAGAAGTCGGCGTCGCGCAGGTGCTTGTCCCGCTTGGCGTTGCCGGTGTCGAGGGAGGCGACGTCCAGGGTGATCGTGCCGACGGCGGAGCCGTCGGGCCGTACCTCGCCGTTGCCGGTGACGGCGGCGAAGACGCCCTTCACGGTGACCAGGCCCCAGAACGTCCGGTGCCGGACGGCGGCGGTGGAGGCGGCGGGGTCGAGCTGCCAGGTTCCGGTTTCGACGGCGACGGTCATGGTCTCTCTCCTGATCATCGGGACCGGGGGGTCCGCATGGGATAGTCCAAATTTGGATGACGGCCGCCACGCTAGCTGATACTCCAAATTTGAACAACAGCTACACTCGAATTCATGGCCGACCTCTCCGACTGCCCCTCCGCCTCCGGCGACGGACTCCTGCCCGTCGAGCTGCACGCCTGGATGCTGATGCTGGCCGCGACGGGAGCCGTCGAGCAGGAGCTGCGCACCGTCGTCAAGGAACGGCTGGACGTCTCCCACGACGAGTTCCTGATCCTGTGCCTGCTCGCGGCGGACCCCGGGGAGGCCCTGCGCATGACGCGGATCGCCGAGCTCCTGGGCCGCCCCAAGACCCGCCTCACCTACCAGATCGCCTGCCTCCAGCACGCCGGTCTGGTCACCCGCAAGTCGGTCCGCGACGACAGGCGCGGCGTCGAGGTCGCCCTCACCGAGAAGGCACGCGGCCTGCTCAAGGAGGCCTCCGGGGTCCTCGCGGAGACGGTCAAGGAGGCGCTGGCCCGGTTCATGGGTCCCGCTCAGCGCCAGGCGATGTGCGCGCTGATGCCCGACTTCGCCGGGGAGGCGGCGCCGGAGTAGTCGCCGGTGCGGTTGCGGGTACCCGGGCGGGGCCCGCACCGACACCGAGGAGGGGTTCATGGGCATCTCGGACCTGCCCGCTCCCGTCGTCCGCCGCGCAACCGCACCGCCACCCGACCCGGCCGCCCTGGAGGCCGCGTTGCGCGAACGCGTCGACGGGGAGGTCCGCTTCGACGCCGGGAGCCGGGCCGCGTACTCCACCGACGCCTCGAACTTCCGTCATACGCCGATAGGCGTGGTGGTACCGCGCACCCCCGAGGCGGCCGCGGAGGCGGTGGCCGTCGCCCGGGAGCACGACGCGCCTGTGCTCTCCCGGGGCGGCGGGACCAGTCTGGCCGGGCAGTGCACCAACACGGCGGTCGTCATCGACTGGTCGAAGTACTGCACCGTCCTGGAGTCGGTCGACGTCGAGGCCCGTACCTGCGTCGTCCAGCCGGGGATCGTCCTCGACGAGCTCAACCGCCAACTCGCCCCGACCGGGCTACGCTTCGGCCCCGAACCCGCCACCCACGCCAACTGCACGATCGGCGGCATGATCGGCAACAACTCGTGCGGCGCCACCGCGCAGGCCCACGGCAAGGTCGTCGACAACGTCGCCCGCCTGGAGGTGCTCCTCTACGACGGCACCCGCTTCTGGTGCGGGGAGACCAGCGACGAGGAGTACGCCGAGATCGAGCGGCACGGCGATCTGCGGGCGGCCGTCTACCGTCAGTTGCGCGCCCTGCGCGACACCTACGCCGACGCCGTCCGCCGCCGCTTTCCGCGGATCCCCCGCCGGGTCTCCGGCTACAACCTGGACTCGCTCCTCCCCGAGCACGGCTTCGACGTCGCCGGGCTGCTGGTCGGCAGCGAGTCGACCCTGGTCACGGTCCTGCGGGCGGAGCTGGAGCTGGTGCCGGTGGTGAAGGAACGCTCGCTGGTGGTGCTGGGGTTCCCGGACATCATGCGCGCCGCGGACGCCGTACCGGCGATCCTGCCGTACGAGCCGATGGCGCTGGAGGGCGTCGACCGCCACCTGGTCCACGACGAGCGGCTCAAGCACCTCACCGAGGAGGCCCTCACCCAACTGCCCGAAGGGAACGCCTTCCTGATGGCGCAGTTCGGCGGCGAGAGCGTCGAGGAGGCCGACGAGCGGGCGCACCGGATGCTGGACGGGCTGCACGAGTCCGAGCACGACGCCGAGGTCGCCTTCCTGGACGACCCCGCGCACGAGGAGCAGCTCTGGCAGGTCCGCGAGGCCGGTCTCGGCGCCACCGCGCACATCCCCGGCCACCCCGACACCTGGGAGGGCTGGGAGGACTCGGCGGTGCCGCCGGAGCGGCTCGGCGAGTATCTGCGGCGGCTGCGCGGCCTGTTCGAGGAGTTCGGGTACCAGAGCGACACCGGGCCCAGCCTCTACGGCCACTTCGGACAGGGGTGCGTGCACACCCGGATCCCCTTCGATCTGTACAGCGCCGAGGGGGTGGCCGACTACCGGCGGTTCATGGAGCGGGCGGCCGATCTCGTGGTCGAGTTCGGCGGCTCCTTCTCCGGTGAGCACGGGGACGGGCAGAGCCGGGGCGAGCTGCTGCCGCGGATGTTCGGGCAGGAGCTGGTGGCGGCCTTCGGCCGGCTCAAGGAGATCTTCGACCCGGCCGACCGGATGAACCCCGGGAAGGTGGTGGCGCCGTACAAGCTGGACGAGAACCTGCGCATCGGCGGCGACTGGGCCCCGTCCGACCCGCGCGACCTGCACTTCCGCTTCCCGCACGACGGCGGGTCCTTCGCCGAGGCCGCCAACCGGTGTGTGGGCGTGGGCAAGTGCCGTCGGCTCGACACCGAGGGCGGCTCGGTGATGTGCCCGTCCTACCAGGTCACCCAGGAGGAGGAGCACTCCACTCGGGGCCGGTCCCGGCTGCTGTTCGAGATGCTCGACGGGCACGGCGACAGCGCGATCCGCGACGGCTGGCGCTCGCGGGCGGTCAAGGACGCGCTGGACTTGTGCCTGGCCTGCAAGGGCTGCAAGAGCGACTGCCCGGCCGACGTCGACATGGCCACGTACAAGGCGGAGTTCCTGTCCCACCACTACGCGGGGCGGCCCTGGCTCAGGCCCCGCTCCGATCTGTCGATGGGCTGGCTGCCGGTCCTCGCCCAGGCGGTGGGGCGCGGCCGGCTCGCTCCGGTGGTCAACGCGCTCACCCACACGCCGCCGCTGTCCCGGGCGGCGGTCGCGGTGGCGGGGGTCGAGGACCGGGAAGTGCCGCTGTTCGCCCGGGAGTCGCTGCAGCGGTGGTTCGCCCGCCGCGCGCCGCACGGCTCCTCCGGTTCCGGGGAGCGCGGGACGGTGCTGCTGTGGCCGGACACGTTCACCGCCTTCTTCCACCCGCGCATCGGGCAGGCGGCGGTGGAGCTGCTGGAGCACGCGGGCTGGCGCGTGACCATGCCCAGCGAGCCGCTGTGCTGCGGGCTGACCTGGATCTCCACCGGGCAACTGGGCATCGCCGAACGCGTCCTGAGCCGGACCGTCCGCCACCTGGCCGGTCATCTCCGGAAGGGTGGGCTGGTGGTCGGCCTGGAGCCGAGCTGTACGGCCGTGTTCCGGTCGGACGCGGGCGAGCTGTTCCCCGGCGACCGGGACGTGCGCAGGCTGGCGGAACAGACGGTGACCCTGGCCGAGTTGCTCACCGGGCACAGCCCGGGCTACGAGCCCCCGCGGGTACCCGACCGCACGGCCCGCGCGCTGGCCCAGGTGCACTGCCACCAGCACGCCGTACTGGGCTGGGACGCCGACGAGGAGCTGCTGCGCCGCGCCGGGGTCGACGTCGAGCAGCTGACGTCCGGATGCTGCGGACTCGCGGGCAACTTCGGCTTCGAGCGCGGCCACTTGGACGTCAGCCGGGCCTGCGCGGAACGCGTCCTGCTGCCCCGGCTGCGGGCGGAGGACGCGGGCACGGTGGTCCTCGCGGACGGCTTCAGCTGCCGTACGCAGATCCACGAGCTCGACAGCGGCGGCCACGAGGCCGTCCACGTGTCGGAACTGCTGGCGTCGGCGCTGCCCGGCTCCGAGGTGACGGGGAGCGCGTATGGGGTTGCTCCGGGCGTCGGGCCGGCTCCCCCGGGACGCCGGGCGCGGGCTCTGGCGCTCGCTTCGGCGGGGGCGGCGGTGGGCGGCCTGTCCGCCGGAATGGTGCGTCTGGTGCGGGGGATGCGGGGCTGAGCGAAGACCGCGGCGGTGGACGGGAGCCGGCTGCGGGCAGCCTCCCGCTCCCGTCCTCCACCCCGGGAAGGGCGCCGCGTCAGGCGGCGGAAGGCCTGCCGTCGAGGACCTCCACGCGGCCGGTGTCGAGCGAGTAGTAGGCGCTGACGACGGCCAGCTCACGCTTCTTCACCAGCGGAGCGAGACTGGCGTTGGACCGCAGGGCCGCGGACGTCAGCTTGGTGTGGACCCGGATCATGGCGTCGACCGGGTCGGCGTGCTTCTCCTTGGAGATCGCCTCGTACGCCGGGCGCAGGGCCTCGACGATCGACTGCAGGTTGCCCCCCAGCGGCTTGCCCTCCTTCAGCGCCTTGTACGACGCCTTGACCGCACCGCAACTCTGGTGGCCGAGCACGACGATCAGCGGGCTCCCCGCGGTCAGCGGCCCGTACTCGACGGAACCGGTGACCACCGGCGCGACCACCTGCCCGCCGGTGCGTATCACGAACAGGTCGCCGATCCCGGTGTCGAAGACGAGCTCCGGCGGCACCCGGGAGTCGATGCAGGAGACCATGACGCCGTACGGCTTCTGCTCCGCGGCGACGGACTTGCGCCGGTCGACATTCTGGTTGGGGCGCTGAAGCGTTTCGGCGACCCAACGCTCGTTGCCCTCCAAGAGCCGGTCGAAGACCGCCCGAGGGGTCTGCGGGGGTACGTCCGCGGACGTCGAGGGAGTCGCCGCCACCACGGCCGCCGCCTTGGGCGCCGCCGTGTTCTCCGTCTTCGTCGAACAGCCGGTCATCACGGCCGCGGTGGCCACCAGCCCTCCGGTGAGAATGGCTCTGCGCTGCGGGAGCGAGACACTGCCCATGGCACTCATCCCTTCTGATGTCTTCCCTGGTGAGGCGGGTGATGCCACTGTTGCGAAAGGGCAGTTAACGTCCGTACAGCGCTGATCAAGGGCAGAAGAAGCGCGCGTCCAAATCACGGAGAGTCGCGCGCCGGTTCCTCCGGGCAGGGCAGGGCGGATCGGCTCGGGAAGGCCGGCCGAACGTTCTTCGGGCGACCGGCGTCATAGCGGTGACCGTCGTCGAAGGGACTGCCGCCATGACCGCCGCGCCACTCAGCGCCCGCGCCGTGTCCACCGTCGCACTGATCGGAGGGCTGCTCTGCGCGATCGCGGGCTGCGGGACCGGGACTTCGGCCTCCTCGGCGTCCGCCGAGGGAACCGGCGCGAAGAGCGCGCCGGCACAGAGCCGGGCCGCGTGGCAGGAGCCCGCCGCGTACACCTACACGCTCCGGTCGAGCGAAGGAGAGCGGGCCCTGATCGGCGCCTTCCGGATAACGGTCCGCGACGGCGCGGTGGCCGAGGCGGTGGGCCTCGACGACAGCGGCCGCCGCGTGGTCGAGGGCTTCGCCGACGCGGTGCCCACCATCGGGGAGCTCCTCGACGAGCTGGCGCAGGCACGGCGGGACGGCGCGGACACGGCCGAGGCGCAGTACGCGGCCGACGGGCATCCGGTGCGGATCTCCCTGGACTGGGAGGAGAGCGCGATCGACGACGAAGCCGTCTACGTCATCAGCGCCTATGAGCCGGCCGACGGCCAGGTCGCCCGCCCCTCACCCTGTTTCGACACTCCTCTATGTTGACGTTTTTCAATCCAAGGCGCACTCTTGCATCAACGAACTTCGATACAGGCCGTTCCGGGGGGTGCGAGCCCCTCGTCACCCAGGAGTGAAGCCATGAACGAGCAGTCCAGCGACCTACGCGAATCCGTCCGCCGGCGCTATGCGGCGGCAGCCGTGAAGGTCACCGAGGGCGGCACCGCCTGTTGCGGGCCCGAGCCGGTCGAGGTCGACGAGAGCTTCGGCTCCACCCTGTACGCCGCGGACGAGCGCGACACCCTGCCCGCCGAGGCCGTCGCCGCCTCCCTCGGCTGCGGCAACCCCATCGCCGTGGCGGAACTGCGCGAGGGCGAGCGCGTGCTCGACCTCGGCTCCGGCGGCGGCATCGACGTCCTGCTCTCGGCCCGTCGCGTCGGGCCGTCGGGCAAGGCGTACGGACTGGACATGACCGACGAGATGCTCGCCCTGGCCCTGGCCAACGCGGCGAAGGCGGGCGCGACGAACGTGGAGTTCCTCAAGGGCACCATCGAGGCGATCCCGCTGCCCGCCCGCACGATCGACGTGGTCATCTCCAACTGCGTCATCAACCTGTCCGTCGACAAGCCCGCCGTCTTCGCCGAGACCTTCCGCGTCCTGAAGCCCGGCGGCCGGATCGGCGTCTCCGACGTCGTGGCCGACGACAGCCTCACGGCCGAACAACGGGCCGAGCGCGGCGACTACGTCGGCTGCATCGCCGGGGCGCTGTCCTTCGCGGAGTACCGGGCCGGCCTGGAGGCCGCGGGCTTCCAGGAGGTCGAGATCACCCCGACCCACCCGGTCGCCGACGGCATGCACTCCGCGATCGTCCGCGCCGTCAAGCCGGTCGCGGCCGACGCCCCTCACGGCCAAGCCTCCGAGCAGGCGGAGTCGGCCGGCGTGTGCTGCGGCGTCAGCGCCTGCTGCACCCCGGCGGAGACCTCCGCCGACCCGGCCCGCACGGTCACGCAGGCGAAGGCCGCGTCGGGGTGCGGCTGCGTCGACTGACGCGCGAGACACCACGCAGGACCAGGGCGCGATCGGCTCCCCGGCGACCCTCCGCGCGACCATTCAGGATTTCCTGAATCCAGGAATCCGTGTACCGTCGTGGTGTGCTGACCCTCGCCTCCGACATCGACGCCCTGGCCCGCTTCGGGCGCGCGCTCGCCGACCCGATCCGCTGCCGCATCCTGCTCGCCCTGCGCGAGGCCCCCGCCCACCCGGCCGACCTGGCCGAGAAGCTGGGCATCTCCCGCACCCGGCTGTCGAACCATCTCGCCTGCCTGCGCGACTGCGGCATCGTCGTCGCCGTCCCCGAGGGCCGGCGCGTGCGCTACGAGCTGGCCGACGCCCGCCTGGGCCACGCCCTGGACGACCTGCGCGGTGCGGTCCTCGCGGTCGAGGCCGACCGCACCTGCGCCGAGGACGACGAGGAGGGGTGCTGCTGATGAGCGCCACGCTGTCCCTGGGCCCGTCCCCGCAGCGCCGCGCTCAACTGGCCCGCCGAATACGGCTGCTGGTCGCCGCCACCATCATCTACAACGTGATCGAGGCGATCGTGGCGATCACCGCGGGCACGCTCGCCTCCTCCACCGCCCTGATCGGCTTCGGCCTCGACTCGGTCATCGAGGTCTCCTCGGCCGCGGCCGTCGCGTGGCAGTTCTCGGCCGCCGACCACGCCCTGCGCGAGGCGCGGGAGAGGACCGCACTGCGGATCATCGCGGTGTCGTTCTTCGCGCTCGCCGCCTACGTCACCGTGGACTCGGTCCGCGCCCTGACCGGCACCGGCGAGGCCCGGCACTCCACGCCCGGGATCGTGCTGGCCGCGCTGTCCCTGCTGGTGATGCCGTTCCTGTCGGCGGCGCAGCGTCGGGCCGGGCGCGCACTGGGCTCCGCCTCGGCGGTCGCGGACTCCAAACAGACGCTGCTGTGCACCTATCTGTCCGCCGTCGTCCTGGCCGGACTGGCCGCCAACTCACTGGTCGGCTGGGCCTGGGCCGACCCGATCGCCGCCCTGGTGATCGCCGCGGTCGCGGTCAAGGAGGGACGGGAGGCCTGGCGGGGTGACAGCTGCTGCGCGGTGCCGTTCGACGCCGGCGCGCGGGCCGAACGGGCCGACGGGGACCAGCGGGCCGAGCGGGACGGGTGCGGCTGTGGTGCGGGGTGCGGGTGCCGCGGTGCGCAGAGCAGTCCCGGCTGCCGGAACTGACCCTTCGGGCGGATCAGCCACGGGCGAGCTCCGCGGCGCCGAAGGAGACGTCGAAGCGGTCGCACCAGATGCTGACGCTGCTGAACCCGGCCGGGTCGACACCTTCGGGCACGGCGTAGTTCTGGCTGCCTTTGTTGCCCTTGAGCTTGCCGAGGCTGACGTACTTCCCGTCGTCGAAGACGTTCCAGCCGGCGCGCCCCTTCTTCACCGGGGCGTCGGTCAGCCACACGCGCAGGTCGGGGCCGTTGCTGGTGTCGAGTTGCTCCAGGCGCACCACATGGGAGCCGTCGGCCAGCCGTACCAGCCGCACCGTGCCGGACGTCGCGTGCTCGTGGCTGATCAGCTCGCCGCTCGCCAGCGTCACCGGTCCGACGGGGGCCGGCGCGGCGGACGCACCGGACGGCGCGCCGGCAGGTGCCGTCGAGGCGGCCACGGGCCCGGGCAGCGCCTCCTGGACCGTCTCGTCCTGCCACAGTTTCCACGGCTGGAACCAGTACAGCCCGAAGCCGGCCCCGGCGACCGCCACCACCACAACGCCGGCCAGCCACGGCCTGACCCGCGCGCGTCGTTCCCGCCCCATACCGCCCACCTCCTGGGAGTCCTGTCTCTCCCTCCCATTCAACGGGCGCGGCGGCCGTCCGGGGCTGCCTGGCGGATGACGAAATCCTTACGTCCGCGATCCACGTCACAAGTCCGGGGAGAACAAGGTCACAACCGCACCCTCTGCTGCTGCTCAGGCCACCTGTCCTAGCATCCGGGTATGACGGTCCTGCCTGACGACGGGCTTTCGCTGGCCGCCGAGTTCCCTGACGCGCCCCATGAGCAGTGGCAACGCCTGGTGGAGGGCGTACTACGCAAAGCGGGCAAGGACGTCTCGGGTGCGGCCGCCGAGGATGCCCTGTCCACCGCGCTGGAGGACGGGCTGCGCACCCGCCCTCTGTACACCGCGCACGACACCGCGCCCGACGCCGGCCTCCCCGGTTTCGCCCCCTTCGTCCGGAGCGGCCGCCCCGAGGGGAACACGGTCGGCGGCTGGGACGTACGGCAGCGGCACTCGACCGTCGACGGCCCCGCGGTCCTCGCCGACCTGGAGAACGGCGTCACCTCGCTCTGGCTGGCCGTCGGCGACGACACCATCCCGGTGCCGTCGCTGGAGCGGGTGCTCGACGGCGTCTACCTCGACCTGGCGCCGGTCATCCTGGAGGCCGGCGCTGCCACCGAGCCCGCCGCGCGCGAGCTGCTGCGGCTGTACGCGGCGCGGGGCGTGGCGAAGGATGCGGCCCGCGGCAACCTCGGCGCGGACCCGCTCGGACTTGAGGCCCGTACCGGACGGCCCTTCGGCTTCGCCCCGGCGGCGGAGCTCGCCCGGCGGTGCGCCGAGGAGTACCCGGGGCTGCGCGCGCTGACCGTGGACGCGCTGCCGTACCACGAGGCCGGCGGTTCCGCCGCGCAGGAACTGGGCGCGTCCCTGGCGACCGGTGTCGCCTATCTGCGCGAGCTGACCGAGGCCGGGCTGTCGGTCGAACAGGCCTGTGCCCAGCTGGAGTTCCGCTACGCGGCCACCGCCGACCAGTTCCTGACGGTCGCCAAACTGCGCGCCGCCCGCAGGCTGTGGGCCCGGGTCGCCGAGGTGTGCGGGGCACCGGGCGCGGGTGCGCAGGTGCAGCACGTGGTGACCTCGCCGGTGATGATGACCCGCCGCGACCCGTGGGTGAACATGCTCCGCACCACGATCGCGACCCTGGCCGCCGGAGTGGGCGGCGCCGACGCGGTCACCGTGCTGCCCTTCGACCACGCCCTCGGCCTGCCGGACGCCTTCGCCCGGCGCATCGCCCGCAACACCTCGACGATCCTCATCGAGGAGTCGCACCTGGCCCGGGTGATCGACCCGGCGGGAGGCTCCTGGTACGTCGAGCGGCTGACCGACGAACTCGCCGGGGCCGCCTGGGAGTTCTTCCGGTCGATCGAGCGGGACGGCGGCCAGGCGGCCGTCCTGCGCTCCGGCCGGCTGCGTACGGACCTGGCGACGACCTGGGCGGAGCGCAGCAAGCGGCTCACCAGGCGCCGCGAACCCATCACCGGGGTCAGCGAGTTCCCGCTGCTCTCCGAGAAGCCGGTGGAGCGCCGGCCCGCACCCGAGCCGCCGTCCGGCGGTCTGCCGCGGGTACGCCGCGACGAGGCGTACGAGGAGCTGCGCGCCCGCTCCGACGCCCACCTGGCGGCGACCGGATCCCGGCCCCGGATCTTCCTGGCCACCCTCGGCTCGCCCGCCGAGTACACCGCGCGCTCGGCCTTCGCCGCCAACCTGTTCCAGGCGGGCGGCATCGAGCCGGTCACCGAGGGCCGCTTCGAGGACAGCGGCGCCACCGAGGCCGTGCTGTGCTCCAGCGACGCGCTCTACGCCGAACAGGCCGAGCAGGCCGCCGAGTCGCTGCGCGCGTCCGGTGCCCGGCAGGTGTTCCTGGCGGGCCGCCCGGCCGAGTACGCGGGCATCGACTCGTACGTCTTCGCGGGCTGCGACGCCATCGCCGTGCTGTCCGCGACTCTCGACCGCATGGGAGTGTCCTGATGGGAATCCCCGACTTCTCCGGCATCGAGCTGGGGACCCCCGTCGCCGACGGCGGTGCCGAGGAATGGCGTACGGCCGTCAAGCGGGCCACCGGGGGCGAGGAGCCGGTGTGGGAGACCCCGGAGGGCATCGGGGTCAAGCCGCTGTACACGGGGCGGGACCTGGAGGGCCTGGACTTCCTGGGCACCTACCCGGGCATCGCGCCGTATCTGCGCGGCCCGTACCCCACGATGTACGTCAACCAGCCCTGGACGATCCGCCAGTACGCGGGCTTCTCCACCGCCGAGGAGTCCAACGCCTTCTACCGGCGCAATCTGGCGGCCGGCCAGAAGGGCCTGTCCGTCGCCTTCGACCTGCCCACGCACCGCGGCTACGACAGCGACCACCCGCGGGTGACCGGTGACGTCGGCATGGCGGGCGTGGCGATCGACTCCATCTACGACATGCGTCAGCTGTTCGACGGCATTCCGCTGGACAGGATGACGGTGTCGATGACGATGAACGGCGCCGTGCTGCCGGTGCTCGCGCTGTACATCGTCGCCGCCGAGGAACAGGGCGTACCGCCCGAGAAGCTGGCCGGGACCATTCAGAACGACATCCTCAAGGAGTTCATGGTCCGCAACACCTACATCTACCCGCCGAAGCCGTCGATGCGGATCATCTCCGACATCTTCGCCTTCACCTCGCAGCGGATGCCGCGCTACAACTCCATCTCCATCTCCGGCTACCACATCCAGGAGGCGGGCGCGACGGCCGATCTGGAGCTGGCGTACACGCTGGCGGACGGTGTGGAGTACATCCGTGCGGGGCGGGAAGCGGGCCTGGACGTGGACGCGTTCGCGCCCCGGCTCTCCTTCTTCTGGGCGATCGGCATGAACTTCTTCATGGAGATCGCCAAGCTGCGGGCGGCGCGGCTGCTGTGGGCGAAGCTGGTGAAGCAGTTCGACCCGAAGAACACCAAGTCCCTGTCCCTGCGTACCCATTCCCAGACCTCCGGCTGGTCGCTGACCGCACAGGACGTGTTCAACAACGTCACGCGTACCTGCGTCGAGGCGATGGCGGCCACCCAGGGCCACACCCAGTCGCTGCACACCAACGCCCTGGACGAGGCCCTCGCGCTGCCCACCGACTTCTCCGCGCGCATCGCCCGCAACACCCAGCTGCTGATCCAGCAGGAGTCCGGCACCACCCGGGTCATCGACCCATGGGGCGGCAGCGCGTACGTCGAGAAGCTGACGTACGACCTCGCCCGCCGCGCCTGGCAGCACATCCAGGAGGTCGAGCAGGCGGGCGGCATGGCGCAGGCCATCGACGCCGGCATTCCCAAGCTGCGGGTGGAGGAGGCCGCCGCCCGCACCCAGGCCCGGATCGACTCCGGCCGTCAGCCGGTCATCGGCGTCAACAAGTACCGGGTGGACAGCGACGAGCAGATCGAGGTCCTCAAGGTCGACAACTCCTCCGTGCGCGCCCAGCAGATCGAGAAGCTGCGGCGGCTGCGCGCGGAGCGGGACGAGACCGCCTGCCGGGACGCGCTCGACGCGCTGACCCGGGC
Organism: Streptomyces curacoi; assembly: GCF_001513975.1. Lineage (GTDB taxonomy): Bacteria > Actinomycetota > Actinomycetes > Streptomycetales > Streptomycetaceae > Streptomyces > Streptomyces curacoi. The sequence goes on along the minus strand of NZ_KQ947987.1, from coordinate 212,171 downwards.
CGCCGCGGGTGAGGGCAACCTGCTGGAGCTGGCCGTGCACGCGGCCCGCGCCAAGGCGACCGTCGGGGAGATCTCCGACGCCCTGGAGAAGGTGTACGGCCGGCACGCGAGCCAGATCCGTACGATCTCCGGCGTGTACCGCAACGAAGCAGGCCAGTCCCCGTCCGTGGACCGCACCCGTGCGCTCGTGGACGCGTTCGCCGAGGCGGAGGGCCGCCGCCCGCGCATCCTGGTCGCCAAGATGGGCCAGGACGGCCACGACCGCGGCCAGAAGGTCATCGCCACCGCCTTCGCCGACCTCGGCTTCGACGTCGACGTCGGCCCGCTGTTCCAGACCCCGGCCGAGGTGGCCCGCCAGGCCGTCGAGGCGGACGTGCACATCATCGGGGTGTCCTCGCTGGCCGCCGGTCACCTCACCCTCGTACCGGCGCTGAAGGAGCAACTCGCCGAGGAGGGCCGCGAGGACATCATGATCGTGGTCGGCGGCGTGATCCCGCCGCAGGACGTGCCGACCCTGCTGGAGATGGGGGCGGCAGCCGTCTTCCCGCCCGGGACGGTGATCCCGGACGCGGCGTACGACCTGGTGCAGCGGCTGTCGGCCGACCTCGGCCACGACCTCTGAGCCCCATGGCAGCGATCGATCTCGACACGTATGTGAAAGGTGTTCTCGACGGCAGGCGGGCCCTGGTGGCCCGCGCCATCACCCTCGTCGAGTCCACCCGCCCGCAACACCGGGCGCTGGCACAGCGGTTGCTGACCGAACTGCTCCCGCACAGCGGCCGGGCCCGGCGGATCGGCGTCAGCGGTGTGCCCGGCGTGGGCAAGTCGACCTTCATCGACGCGTTCGGCACCATGCTGACCTCGCTCGGGCACCGGGTCGCCGTGCTCGCCGTCGACCCGTCCTCCACCCGGACGGGCGGGTCGATCCTGGGCGACAAGACACGCATGGAACGTCTGTCCGTGGACCCGGCGGCCTTCGTACGCCCCTCCCCCAGCGCCGGCACGCTGGGCGGGGTCGCCAAGGCCACCAGGGAATCCATGGTCGTGATGGAGGCGGCGGGCTATGACGTGATCCTGGTGGAGACGGTGGGCGTCGGCCAGTCGGAGACCACGGTCGCGAACATGGTCGACTCCTTCCTGCTCCTCACCCTGGCCCGCACCGGTGATCAGCTCCAGGGCATCAAGAAGGGCGTCCTGGAGCTGGCCGACGTGATCGCCGTCAACAAGGCGGACGGCCCGCACGAACGCGACGCCCGGGCGGCGGCAAGGGAGTTGTCGGGCGCCCTGCGGCTCATGCGCGGCAAGGACGCGTTCTGGACTCCGCCGGTGCTCAGCTGCAGCGCCCGGGAGTCGGCCGGCCTGGACACCGTCTGGGAACGCCTCGAACAGCATCGGACCCTGCTCGACTCCACCGGCCGGCTCACCGCCAAAAGGCGTGCGCAGCAGGTCGACTGGACCTGGAGCATGGTCCACGACGAACTCCTCGACCGCCTGCGCCGCGACCCCGCCGTACGCTCCCTCGCACCCACCCTGGAACAGCAGGTCAAGGACGGCGAACTGACGGCCACGCTGGCGGCCGACCGCATCCTGGAGGTTTTCGGCGGGATGGAGGGTTCCGGCCACCGGGCGGGGTGAACCGCTTCGCAGCGCCCTGGACCGTCTCCCCTCCGTCAGACCCGAAGTGCTCCCGGCCGGTGTGACCGGGTGAGCTGTTCGACCCGGTCGTGGATGCGCTCCACGTGGTGCTCGGATTCCGGCTTCATCAGGACGCTGCGGAGGATGCGCGCGCCGTCGGCGTCCGCGGTGATCTTCGGGTGGCGTGCGGTGAAGGCCTCGCGGTCGGCCCTGAAGGTGCTCAGGAACACCAAAACGACAGGGCCTAACCCCGGCTGCGCGCCCCGCGCACCCCGCCCCGTGCGAAGAAGTCGGCGAGTGGCAGGCTTGCCGCGCCGACCGTGACCGCGTCCGGGCCGAGTTCGCCGAGGGCGATGGAGACGCGTTCGGCCGGGTGCCGCAGGGCGTATGCGGCGGCGTGGTGGCGTACGGCGGGCAGGAAGCGGGTGCCGAGCTGGAGTCCTGCCCAGCCGCCGATGAGGATGCGCTCGGGCTGGAAGAGGTTGATCAGGTCGGACAGGCCGGCGCCCACGTACTCTGCGGCCTCCTCCAGGACGGCGGCTGCCACCGGGTCGGCGTCGGCGCCCTCGGCCGGGTGGGCGGCGGCGAGCAGCGCGGCCAGCGCGGTCTCCTCGTCGGCACCCTCCGGCGGGCGTCCGCCCTCCTCGCGCCAGCGGTCGAGGAGCGCCCCCGCGCCCGCGTACGCCTCAAGGCAGCCCAGGGCGCCGCAGCGGCAGCGGCGCCCCCCGACCCGTACGGTCACATGCCCCCATTCCAGGGGGCGGCCGTACTCGGCCTCCTCGGTGACGAGGCAGGCGCCGATGCCCGAGCCGAAGAGGACCACGATCGCGTTGCGGGAGCCCCGGCCGGCCCCGAACCACAGCTCTGCCTGACCGAGGGTGCGGGCGCCGTTGTCGATGAAGTACGGGACGGACTCGGGGAGTTCACACGTCGAGCGGAGCAGGGATTCGAGCGGGACGGCGTCCCAGCCGATCGTCTGGCCGTGGACCACGGCGCCCTGCGCGGGGGTGCGGTCCACGATGCCGGGGACGCCGATACCGACGCCCAGGAGCCGCTCGGGGGCGATGTCCGTCTCGGCGAGGACCTCGGCGATGCCGTCGCGGATGTGGCCGACGACGACCTCGACGTCGTAGCCGTGATGCTCCAGGGGGCGTTCGGTGCGGGCGAGTTCGGTGAGGGTGAGGTCGAAGAGTTCGACGCGTACGCGGGTCTCGCCGACGTCGACGCCGATCATGTGGCCGCCGGCCGGGGTGACGCGCAGCAGCGTGCGGGGGCGCCCGCCGTCGGACTCGACGGTGCCGGCCTCCTCGACGAGGCCGTCCTCGACCAGTTCCGCGACCACGTTGCTGATGGAGCCGCCGCTCAGACCGGTGGCCGGGGCCAGCTCGAAGCGGCTCATCGGGCCGTCGAAATACAGGCGTTGCAGTACGGCGGTGCGATTGCCCCGTCGCAGGTCACGCACTGTCCGCCCGCTCCGCACCGCCATGTGGCTCCCTTCCGGCTCCGCCCCGACCTGCAAGATACCGCTGCCCCCTCCCTTGACGCGACTTTCTTTCGCGGCTTAAATCACGCCCTAAATTAACTCGCGGAGTGTGGTTCGGGACGCGAACACACTCACTCGTGGGTCTCCCCCGGAAGGGACGCCAGAGCCATGCGCAGAACCCGAGCCGCGACCGCCGGTGCCGTCACCGTTTCCCTGCTGACCGCCCTGACCGCCTGCGGCGGCGGCTCGTCGACGAGCGGCGGGTCCAACGACGCGCCGAGGACCCTCACCTACTGGGCCTCCAACCAGGGCGCCAGTATCGAGGCCGACAAGAAGGTCCTCCGGCCCGAGCTCGACAAGTTCGAGAAGCAGACCGGGATCAAGGTGGAGCTGGAGGTCATCCCCTGGTCGGACCTGCTGAACCGGATCCTCACCGCGGCCACCTCCGGCCAGGGCCCCGACGTCCTCAACATCGGCAACACCTGGAGCGCCTCCCTGCAGGCCACCGGCGCGCTGCTGCCCTGGGACGCGAAGAACTTCGACGCGATCGGCGGCAGGGACCGCTTCGTCGACTCCGCGCTCGGCTCGACCGGCGCCGAGGGCCAGGACCCGGCGGCGGTCCCGCTGTACTCGATGTCCTACGCGCTCTACTACAACAGGGAGATCTTCGCCGACGCCGGCATCACCAGGCCCCCGGCCACCTGGGACGAGCTGATCGCCGACGGCAGGAAGATCCAGGCGAAGGGCGGGTCCGCGCTGGGTGCCGAGGGGGCGAACCCGTCGGAGAACATCCACCACGTCTTCGTCTTCGCCAAGCAGCACGGCGCCGACTTCTTCACCGCCGACGGCAAGCCGGACTTCACCGGCGACGGCGTGGTCGCCGCGGTGAAGCAGTACGTCGACCTGATGGCCAAGGACAAGATCATCGCGCCGGGCAACGCCGAGTACGCCCAGAACCAGTCGGTGAGCGACTTCGCCAAGGGCAGGACCGCGATGCTGCTGTGGCAGAACGCGGCCGCCAACCTCAGGTCCCAGGGCATGAGCGAGGACAAGTTCGGCGTCGCGCCGGTCCCCGTGCAGTCCGGCACGCCGGGCGCCGGCACCCAGGTCAACTCGATGGTCGCCGGCATCAATCTGGCCGTGTTCAAGAACACCGACAACCTCGACGGCGCCAGGAAGTTCGTGAAGTTCATGACCAGCGACGCCGAGCAGAAGATCCTCAACACGGCCTACAGTTCGATCCCGCCGGTCAAGGCCGCCCAGGCGGACGCCGCCTTCACCACCGGGGCCAACGCGGTCCTCAAGGACACCCTCGCCAAGAGCGCCGCCGCGATGCCGCAGGTCGCCGACGAGTCACAGTTCGAGACAGCGGTCGGTACGGCGGTCAAGGAACTGTTCGCCGACGCCGCCGCCGGACGCGCGGTCACCACGGACTCGGTGAAGGCGGCGCTGTCGAAGGCCCAGCAGCAGATGCCGGCGAAGTGAGCAGATGACGACCACCGCACCGGCCGAGGCCGCCGTGGCCAAGAGACCCTCCGGGGCGGCGGGGCGGTCGCCCCGGCGCCGCCCCGGAAGGATCCGCCGTATCGGACTGCCGTATCTGCTGCTCCTGCCCGCCCTCGTCCTCGAACTCCTCGTCCATCTCGTGCCGATGGTCATCGGCATCGCGATGAGCTTCAAGGAGCTCACCCAGTTCCACATCCGCGACTGGGGCGACGCGCCCTGGTCCGGCCTCGACAACTACCAGGTGTCGGTCGACTTCGACGCCCCGGTCGGCGAGGCGCTGCTGCGCTCCTTCTTCATCACGGTCGCCTTCACCCTGCTGTCGGTCGGCCTGTGCTGGCTGATCGGCACCGCGGCCGCGCTCTACCTCCAGGACACCTTCCGTGGTCGCGGACTGCTCAGGGCGCTGTTCCTCGTCCCGTACGCGCTGCCGGTCTACGCGGCCGTCATCACCTGGGTGTTCATGTTCCAGCACGACAACGGCCTGGTGAACCACGTCCTGCACGACCAGCTCGGTCTCACCGACAAGCCGTCCTTCTGGCTCATCGGCGACAACAGCTTCGTCGCGCTGCTCGTCGTGTCGGTGTGGAAGGGCTGGCCGTTCGCCTTCCTCATCGTCATGGCCGGGCTGCAGAACATCCCGAAGGAGCAGTACGAGGCCGCCGCGCTGGACGGCGCCGGGATGTGGCAGCAGATCCGCCGCATCACGCTCCCGTCGCTGCGCCCGGTCAACCAGGTGCTGCTCCTGGTGCTGTTCCTGTGGACGTTCAACGACTTCAACACGCCGTACGTCCTGTTCGGCAAGTCCGCCCCCGAGGCCGCGGACCTCATCTCGGTCCACATCTACCAGGCGTCCTTCGTCACCTGGAACTTCGGCACCGGCTCCGCCATGTCCGTCCTGCTGCTGCTCTTCCTGCTCGTGGTGACGGGCGGCTACCTCCTGCTGACCTCCCGAGGAAGGAAACCGGCCGATGTCTAGCACCGCCCGGGCGCCTCGCTCGCCGATGGCCCCGCCCCGGTCCTTCTTCTGGTCCCGGCGGATCTTCCTCACCCTGCTCACGGGGTTCGTGCTGCTGCCGGTCCACGTCATGGTCTCCAGCTCGCTGAAGCCCCTGGCCGACGTCACGGGTGAGTTCCGCTGGCTGCCGAGCGAGCTGACCATCCGCCCGTACATCGACATCTGGTCGACGATCCCACTCGCGCGCTACTTCGTGAACTCGCTGATCGTGGCGGGTGCGGCGACGGTCTGTTCGGTGGTGATCGCGGTGTTCGCCGCGTACGCGGTGAGCCGCCACGACTTCCGGGGCAGACGCGTCTTCACGGTGACCGTGCTGTCCACGCAGATGTTCCCCGGCATCCTCTTCCTGCTGCCGCTGTTCCTCATCTACGTCAACATCGGCCAGGCCACCGGCATCGCCCTGTTCGGCTCGCGCGGCGGCCTGATCCTGACGTATCTCACCTTCTCGCTGCCGTTCTCGATCTGGATGCTGATCGGGTACTTCGACTCGGTGCCCCGCGAACTGGACGAGGCGGCGCTGGTCGACGGCTGCGGCCCGCTCGGCGCGCTGTTGCGGGTGGTGGTCCCCGCCGCGATCCCCGGCATCGTCGCCGTCGCCGTCTACGCCTTCATGACCGCCTGGGGCGAAGTGCTCTTCGCCTCGGTGATGACCAACGACACCACCCGCACCCTCGCCGTCGGCCTCCAGGGCTACTCCACGCTCAACAACGTCTACTGGAACCAGATCATGGCCGCCTCGCTCGTCGTCAGCGTCCCCGTGGTCGCCGGATTCCTGCTGCTCCAGCGCTATCTCGTGGCGGGGCTGACGGCCGGAGCCGTCAAGTGACCGACTCTCCTGTCGCCGAAGGGAATCACGTGACCATCGACCTTGCCGCCCTCCCCGAGGACTTCCTGTGGGGCACGGCCACATCGGCCTATCAGATCGAGGGAGCCGTCGCCGAGGACGGCCGCTCCCCCTCGATCTGGGACACGTTCTCGCACACTCCAGGCAAGATCGACAACGACGACCACGGGGACACCGCCTGCGACCACTACCACCGCTGGCGCGAGGACATCGGCCTGATGCGCCAACTGGGCACCAACGCCTACCGGTTGTCGATCGCCTGGCCGCGCGTCGTACCCGGCGGCGACGGGCCGGTCAACGCCAGGGGCCTCGACTTCTACGACGAGTTGACCGACGCCCTGCTGGAGGCGGGCATCACCCCGTCGGTCACCCTCTACCACTGGGACCTGCCGCAGGCACTCCAGGACCGGGGCGGCTGGCCGGTCCGCGACACGGCCCACCACTTCGCGGCGTACGCGGCGGTCGTCGCCGCACGCCTCGGCGACCGTGTCCGGCACTGGGCCACCCTCAACGAGCCGCTGTGCTCGGCGTGGATCGGCCACCTGGAGGGCAGGATGGCCCCCGGCCTCACCGACCTCACGGCCGCCGTGCGCGCCTCCTACCACCTTCTGCTCGGCCACGGCCTGGCCACGCAGGCCCTCCGGGCGGCGGCGCCGGGAGCCGAGGTCGGCATCGTCAACAACCTCTCGACGGTCCACGCCGCCACCGACAGGCCGGAAGACGTCGACGCCGTCCGCCGCATGGACGGGCACACCAACCGCTGGTGGCTGGACCCGGTCCACGGCCGCGGCTTCCCCGAGGACATGCGCGAGGTCTACGGCGTCGAGCTCCCGGAAAGGCCCGGCGACCCGGAGACCGTCGCGCAGCCCCTGGACTGGCTGGGCCTCAACTACTACATGCCGATCACCGTGGCCGACGACCCCACCGGGCCGGCCCCCCGGGCCCGCGAGGTCCGCCGCCCCGGTGTGCCCCGCACCGGCATGGGCTGGGAGGTCGACGCCTCCGGCATCGAGACCCTCCTGCTCCGGCTGACGCACGAGTACGGCGCCCGCAAGCTGTACGTCACCGAGAACGGCTCCGCCTACCCCGATGTCGTACGCCCCGACGGGACGGTGGACGACCCGGCACGCCAGGAGTACCTGACCGGCCACCTGGCGGCATGCGCGTCCGCCGCCCGCCGGGGCGCTCCCCTGGCCGGCTACTTCGCCTGGTCCCTCCTGGACAACTTCGAGTGGGCGTACGGCTACGACAAGCGCTTCGGCCTGGTCCACGTCGACTACGGGACACAGCAGCGCACCATCAAGGGCACCGGCCACCGGTACGCGGACATCATCCGGGCGCACGCGGACAGCGGACGCAGGGCCGCCTGAGTACGTGCGGCCGAGGCGATGCGCCGGCTCAAGGCGGAGAGCGACAACTGGCTCGCGGCCTTCCGCGAGGCCGCGGAGAACGGCGAGCACACCCGGGTCGCCGAGGTCGCCGAGGCCATGCACTGGTTCTCCGGCCACTGGGTGTCCTCGGGCCACTGGGTCGAGGCCTACGAGCGCGCCGCCGCGATCACCGACGCTCAGGAACCCAAAGCGCCGGTTCACCGGATCATCGACCTTCCTGATCCGGGGAGGGCGATCCGTTCGTCGCCCCCGCCGTGCTCCGGCGACTGGCGTGCCCAGTCGCCGGCTTGCCCGTGCTCATGGAAGGGATCAGGCGATGGCCGGCTGTTCGGCCGTGCGATGGGTCAGGGAGTGGTTGTAGCGGCGCAGCAGGAGCAGGGCGGTGGCGGCGAGGCCGGTGAGGAGGCCGAGCCAGACGCCGACGGTCTCCAGGTCGGCGAGGTGGCCGAGCAGCCAGGCGGCGGGCAGGCCGATCAGCCAGTAGCCGATGAGGGTGATGCGGAAGCCGCTCCTGGTGTCGTCGAGTCCGCGTAGCAGGCCGACGCCGATGTTCTGGGCGCAGTCGAAGAACTGCAGGACGGCCGCGACCAGGAGGAGGTTCGTGGCGATGCTCGTCGCGCTCGCCCCGTCGTGGTCCGACGGGTCGAGGAAGGGACGCAGGACCAGGCCCGGCAGGGTCAGGTAGACGACGCCGACCACCGCCATCACGGCAGCCGCGCATGCCAGTGCCGTGTTCTTGATGCGGCGGGCCGCGGCGATCCGGTCCAGGGCGAGTTCGCGGCTGACGTTGAGGGACGCTGCGTGGGACAGGCCGACGGCGATCTGGAAGACGATGTAGATGAGTTGGTTGACGGCCGTGTGCGCGGCCAGGGCGGCGCTGCCGAAGGTGCCGATCAGCAGGGCGACGACGGAGAAGAAGCCGGCTTCGGAGCCGTAGGTCGCGGCGATGGGCAGGCCCAGGCCGGTGAGCTTGCGCACGGTGACCGGGCGGGCCTTCCAGATGCGGATGTCCAGCAGCGGGGCGAGCCGGGGGTCACGGCGCGCAGAGGCGTACAGGGCCAGGCAGGTCACGGCGTACACGAGCGAGGTGGAGACGCCGATGCCGGGCAGGCCCAGTTCCGGCAGGATCCAGGTGCCATGGATCAGACCCCAGTTGAGGGCCGCGTTGACGGCGACCGAGGCGATGGTGATCTGCAGCAGGGCCTGCGGTCGGCGCATACCGACCGTGAACTGGCGGATCGCCTGGAACCACAGGCAGGGAATCAGGCCGGGGGCGAGCGCGAGCAGGACCGGCCAGGCCGTGTCGACGACCTCGGGGTCCTGGCCGAGGAAGGCGACGGCCTGCCCCAGGATCAGGATGACGATCGCGCCGAGGATGCCGGACAGGGTGGCCAGCGCGAGGGCGGCGCGGACGACGTCGCGGACCTCCTCGGTCGCCGCGTCGGTGAGTTCGTCGTCCTCGTCGGCCCGGGCGGAGGCGGCGGAGACCTGGTTGCCGACCGCGGTGACCATGCCGACGCCCATGGTGCGCAGCTGGTTGAAGATGACCAGCGCCAGGCCGCCGCCTGCCAGGGCCTCGGCGCCCATCAGGCCCATCATCACCGTGTCGGTGGTGGTCAGGGCGACCTGGGCGAGCTGGGTCAGGGCGAGCGGGACGGCCAGGGTCGCCAGGGCGCGGCTGTCGCGGAGGAGGGTGGTGAGCGGTGTCGGCATCGGTGTCAGTTCTCACGGAGTTTGGTCAGCAGCTCGTCGATCTCGCGCTCGACGGCCGGGTCTATGAGGTTGCGCTCGTTCATCCAGTCGTCGTTGAACACGGTGTCCATGTACTTCTCGCCTCCGTCGTTGACCAGGGCGACCATAGTCGTGCCCGGTTCCAGGGAGGACATGCGGGTCAGCGCCTCGTAGACGACGCCGCCCGCGGAGCCGCCGATGAGGAGGCCGAGACGGCGGGCCAGTACTCGTGCGGCGGCGAACGCCTCGACGTCGCCGACCTTGGCGCCCTCGTCCAGCAGGTCGTAGTCGACCATGGCGCCGATGGTGGCGCCCTCGGGGGTGCCGGTGCCGGACTGGTAGTAGTCGTGGGCGGGCGGCCCGAAGGCGATCGACCCCTTGGGCTCGACCCCGACGATCCGCACCGTCGGCACGGTCTTGCGCAGTTCGCCGCCGGTTCCGAACAGCCCGCCGCCGGTTCCCACGGCGCCTATCAGTATGTCGATACGGCCGTCCAGGGCGGCGTCGAGTTCATGCGCCACGGGCCGGTAGCCGTCCCCATTGGCCGGGTTGTTGTGCTGCTCGGTGAAGTAGGCGTTGTCGCTCTCGGCGGCCAGTTTCTCGGCGAACTCCTCGCGGGCGGCCGTGGCCAGCTCCTCGTCTCCTTCCTCGGCGACGTAGATGAGTTCGGCACCGAGGGCCTTCATGCCGCGCAGTTTGTCGGCGGCGGCGTGATGGTCCACCACCGCGGTGAAGGTGTAGCCGCGCTCGGCCGCGATCACGGCCAGGCCGAGGCCGGTGTTGCCGGAGGTCGACTCGACGATCCGGCCACCGGGGCGCAGCAGTCCGCGTTCCTCGGCGTCGAGGACCATCTGCCGGGCCATGCGGATCTTCGCCGTGCCGGTCGGGTTGAACTGCTCGAGTTTGAGCAGCAGTCGGCTGCCGGTGTCGGTACGGCACAGCTCGAACAGCGGGGTGTGGCCTATGAGGTCGGAGACACGGCTGACCACAGCGGGACGCGAAAGCGCCTTGTCCATCGGATGGCTCCAGGTTTCGGGGAGAGAGTCAGGCGAGTGGATGGCGGTCGAACCGCCAGCGGGTCGTGCCGCCCGCGGTGTCGAGGACGACCTTCGGAGGAAGCGGCAGTTCGTGGAACGGGGACTCGTTGGAGTCCATCTGGTATCCGGCGGTGTTGGGGTAGACGAGCAGGTCGCCGATGGCCGGGCGGATGGGGAGGCGCACCTTGCGCCAGGTGACCATGTCGGACTCCAGGCAGGTGGTGCCGCCGACGCAGGCGGCGTACGGCTCGTCCCCCACCGATCGAGGAGTCGCGGGCAGCAGCACCGGATCCGGCAGGTACTCACTGTTGAACCACTGCTCGGACAGGCTGAGGCTGGTGCCGTCCACGGTGACGATGCCGTAGCCGTTCCGGTCCTTCACGCCCTGCACCCGGAACACCGTGCACCCGGCCCGGTCCAACAACGCCCGCCCGGGTTCCAGCAGGAGCTTCACCCCGGCCTCGCTCAGCCGCTCGGCCAGACGGTGTGTCCGGAGGACGGCCCGCAGGGCGTCCGCGCCCGCCACGGGCGAGTGGTACGGGTAGAAGTCCGCCGCCGCGAAGGACTTCCCCGCGTGGTAGTGCTCGGGCCGCTGCTCGGCCAGGAAGCGTTCCCAGTGCCCGGCGTCGGTGTAGTCGACGGCGAATCCGCCGCCGATGCTGATACGGTCCGCCCGCAGCCCCAGAGCCCGCGCCTTGAGGCACAACTCAAGGAGTTGCACTGCCAGTTGGGCGCGCGGCTCGGTGGCGTAGCCGGACAGATGGAAGGAGAAGCCCTCCATCACGACGGCATCCGTGGCCTGCGCGCACCGGGCGAGGGCCGCCTCCAGCTCCCCGTCGTCCAGCCCGAAGCGGCTGTGCGGCTGGGCCGGCGGCAGCCGCCGCAGCAGCACGCGCGCCGGGCGGGCGACGGCCCGTGCCAGTGCCAGGACGCGCTCCAGCTCGTCGAGCGCGTCCACGGCAACCAGACAGCCCTGCAGGACGGCCACCCGCAGCAGGTCCTCGGCCTTGGCGGGCCCGGTGACGACGACGTGCTCGCCGCGCACGCCGTGCCCGAGCGCGTCCCGCAGCTCACCGAGGCTGGCCACGTCCACGCCGGTGCCGGAAAGGGCACAGCGGTCCATCCAGACGGCGGCCTTGTTGGCCTTCTTCGCGTAGTACACGCGGCCCTCGACACCGGCCTCGCGCAACGCCTCTTCGAAGGAAGCCACGTTGGCGTCGAAGCGGTCGGGCAGGAGCAGGTGGAACGGGCCGCCGAGCGCGTACGACAGCTCGTGCGGCAGCCCGCTGCCCAGGATCGCATCGAGCTTCGGGTCCGGGTGGGCGGGCAGCGGCGGGGCGGCCGTGGCGGTGTGCGTCACTTCCACAGCGACACCCGCGTCCCCAAGCCCTGTTCGACGGCCAGCTGCGCGAACCGGTGCCCGAGGGCGATGTCGGTGACGACGAGGCCACTGTTGTAGGCGAAGATCCGCTCGTCGGCCGAGCGCCGGCCCTCCGCCCGGCCCGCCACGACCTCGGGGAACTCCGCGTCCACGGGCGGGAAGTTGCCGTCGGCGTCGGCCATGTCGGTGCCGGTGACCTTCATCTGCGCCTCGCTGGTGGCGATGACCCGGTGCGCCTCGTGCAGCGTGGAGGGGGCGATGCCATGGCCGACCAGGATCGACAGGGCGCCCGGCTTCAGGTCGGCCGCCTCCACCGCCGCGGGCGTGTGCTGGCCGGCGGTGGCGACCACCACGTCGGCGTCGGCCGCGGCTGCCCGGGCGTCGTCGACGACCTCCACCTCCCGGCCGGGGAAGTAGTGGTGCAGTTGTGCGCGGACCGCCGCGAGACCGTCGGGGTGGGTGCCGTAGACCATGAGCCGGTCCAGGTCCGGCAGGGTGGTGAGCAGGAACGGCAGCGCCAGCCGGCCCTGGGTCCCGGTGCCGATGACCAGCGCGCTGCGGCTGCCGGGCGCCGCCAGCTCACGGGCGAGGAGTGCGGAGACGGCCGGCGTGCGCAGCGAGCCGATGCGGCCGCAGTCCATCATCGCGACCGGCAGGCCGGTGACGTCGTCGTAGATGGTGAGGGTCGTGTAGTAGTGCTGCTCGTCGCGCGACTTGTCCAGGCCGTGCTTGTACGACGTCTTGATGGCGACGACCTCGCGGACGCCGTCGCGGCCGAGCATGGCGTACGAGACGGAGTGGCCGTCCTCGGGCTTCACGGTGAGTTTGCGGGGGTTGGCCGACTTGCCGTCGGCCAGGGTGCGGTACGCCTGCTCGACCACGCCGACGACGTCGGCGAGGGAGATGTCCAGGCCCGCGACGTCGCTGGTGCTGAGGATGCGCAGGGTCTTGTCGTCCGCGGGTATGTCGGACGGGTGGTCGTCCGTGCGTGCGGGGGTGCCGGTCACGGCTGGTCCCTTCGTACGAGGGGGATGACGGGGATCAGAGATGGGCGACGAGCGCGGCCTGGCCGTAGCCGTGTTCGTCGGCCTCGGCCAGCGGGCGGCTGCGGCGGCCGGGCACGCGCACGGAGGCGCGCTTGAGCCAGCGGTCGGTGCCGTCGTAGCGGGCCTTGAACGGCACCCGGCCGTGTACGACCTGGTCGTTGTCGACGACCAGGACGTCACCGGGCTCCAGGGCGACGGCGACCGACACGCGTTCCAGCTCGGCGGTCAGCCGGTCGTAGGCGGCACGGTAGTCGGCGGGCGCCTCGTCGAGCGGGGTGTAGGCGGGGTCGTAGCGCAGGGTCGGACCGGCCTCGGTCTGCCACAGGACGGGGACCTTCGGCGGCTCTCCCGCGAACGACTGCGCCTCGGCGTAGGCGTCGTCGGGGAGGATCGGCAGCAGGGGCCGGGACAGCAGCGCGACATCGTCCGCGCCGAGCCGGACCTTGCGGACGCTCGCGGCGGTGGTGGCGACGGCGTCGTGGTTACGCATGCAGGCGAGCAGCAGCAGGTGGGCGCGGCCGGGATGGAAGGCGTCCTCGGTGTGCGGGCTGAGCAGGACGGTGCTGCTCGCGCCGGTCTGCTCCTCCTCGTGGCCGGGCGAGGGCACGATGTTGTGCACGAACCGGCCCTCCTGCTGTCCCTCCCAGGCGATCGGGTGGCCCATGGCGGTGGCGAGCAGCAGCAGGATCACGTCCCACTCGGCCGCGCGGTCGCCGGCCGTGGCCCAACTCGCGGGGGTGGGGCCGATTCCGGCGTCGTCGACGGGCAGGCCGCGCAGGACGAACAGGCCGTCGTCCGTGTCCACCGGGCGGCAGTGGTGGCGAATCGTTTCGCCAAGGCGGGTGGCGGACGCCGCCACCCGGCGGAGCAGTTCAGGCCGGGCGGCCGAACTGCCGAAGTCGGCGAGGATCTTCTGGGCGGTCTCGGTCAGCTCGTCGACGGCGTGCGCGTCGAGCTGCCGTATGGGTGCGGCTCCCGTGGGCATGGCGGAGTCATCCGTTCGGGTGCGGGTGAGGGTGCGGAAGAAACGCGTTCCTGTGAACTTGCTGTGCCTCGGCGGCCGAAAAGGTATCAGCATGGCTTAGGTAAGGCAATCCTTACCAGAGCCGTGTGCCCCAGTGAGTCGACGTCGCACCCGTCACACCACCGCGTGCTCCTGTGCGCGGATTTGACGCCCCGACAGCCACACAGAAATGCCCCCCACAGCTTGCGCCAAGGATCTTCTTAGGGTAGGCACACCTAAGCAATCTGCCCCATGTGAGTGGAACGAGGTCGTACGTGAACTGGAACAGGCGCCAAGTGCTGTGGGCCGGCGGCGGGATAGGGGCGGCCGCCCTTCTGGCCGCGTGCGGCGGCGGAGACGAGACCTCGTCCAAGTCGCCGGCGAAGGAGAGCGAGAAGCCCCGCAAGGGCGGCACCTTGCGGGTGGGCGCGCTCGGCCGTGCCTCGGCCATCACCCGTGATCCGCACGGCACTCAGGCCAACGAGAGCGACTACCTGATCATCTCCCTCGTCCACGACACGCTCACGGTCCCGGGCGCCAAGCCCAACACCGTGCCCCGGTTGGCGGCTTCCTGGAAGGCGTCCGACGATCTGAAGACCTGGACCTTCACTCTTGCCAAGGGAGCGAAGTTCCACGACGGCACCCCGGTCACCGCCGAGGACGTCGTCTGGTCGCTGAAGCGGCTGCGCAACACTCCTGCGGGCGCGTCCCGTCTGCCGGGCATCAAGCCGGAGAACATCAAGGCCGAGGGTGACGACACCGTGGTGCTGGTGTCCGACTACGCCAACGCCGAACTGCCGCAGCTGACCCGTCTGACGACCTTCGTGCTGCAGAAGGACACGGCGGAGAAGGACCTCGGCAAGGCCCCGGGCACGGGCCCGTTCAAGCTGGACTGGTTCCGCTCCGGCAACGCCCGCCTGGTGCGCAACGAGGACTGGTACGGCGGCGACGTGCTCCTCGACGCCATCGAGGTCAAGATCTTCGAGAGCCCGCAGGCGATGGCCAACGCGCTGCTCGCCGGCCAGATCGACGTCGCCACCAACGTCGGCGCGGTGGCGGCCCGTACGGCCGAGAAGCGCGGGGACGTCCAGATCGTGCGGCGGCCCAACGACATGGCGATGCCGATCGTCATGCGTACCGCCGACGGGCCGTTCGCGGACGCGAAGGTGCGGGAGGCGCTGCGGCTGGCCGTGGACCGCGAGGCCATGGTCAAGCAGGTCCTGTCCGGCTACGGCACTGTCGCCAACGACATCCTCGGCACCGGTGACCCCGCCTACGCCAAGGACATCCCGCAGCGCAAGCGCGATCTGGCCAAGGCCAAGTCGCTGCTGAAGGAGGCCGGTTTCGACCTGTCGAAGACCTACAAGCTGCTGACCACCGAGGACATCTCGGGCCTCGCCGAGGCCGCGACCCTCTTCGCCTCCCAGGTCCGTGAGGCCGGCGTGAAGGTCGAGGTGGTCAAGCAGGAGTCGGCCACCTTCTGGGAGAAGACCTGGCTCAAGGGCGACCTGTACACCACCTATTGGGGCACGAACGACTCGGTGGTGTTCTTCGCCAGCAAGACCATGGTGTCCGACTCCGGCCAGAACGAGGCCGGCTGGAAGAACAAGGAGTTCGACGCCGCGTACAAGAAGGCGATGGCGACCAAGGACGCGGCGGAGCGTGCCAAGGTGCTGCACGAGCTCCAGCAGATCGAGTACGACCAGTCCGGCTACCTGCTGTGGGGCATGGCCGACGGCATCGACCTCGCCGCCGCCGCGGTGCGTGACCTGCCCACCCTGCCCGGCTACGGACGCGTCCAGCTCGAGACGGCATGGCTGGCTCGCTGACCGAGACGGCGCGGCGCGGGCCGGCCGGGGACAGCGAGCCCCGGCCGGCCCCGGCCGTCGTACGTCTCCTCCTGCAAGTGGCCGGGGTGCTCACGCGCCGGGCCCTGCTGCTCGCCGTACTGCTCGCGTTCGTCTTCGCCGCCGTGGAGCTGCTGCCGGGCGACGCGGCCACCGCCACCTCCGAGCGCGGGGAAACCGCCGCCGACCTCGCCGAGCGGCGCCATCTGCTCGGCCTGGACCGACCGGTGCTGGAGCGCTTCTGGGAGTGGATGACCGGCCTGCCCACCGGCGACCTCGGCACCTCCGCGCGCGGCGAACCCGTCGCCGATCTGCTCGGCCGCCCCTTCCCCAACACCCTGCTGCTCGGCGGGCTCGCGCTGCTGGTGACCCTGGTCGCCTCCGTCGCGCTCGGCTGCTGGGCGGCGGCCCGGCCCGGCGGAAAGGCCGACCGGGCCGTGTCGGCGAGTGCCACCGGTGTGCTCGCGCTGCCGGAGTTCGTCGTCGCAGTGGCCCTGGTGCTGGTGTTCGCCCTGTGGACCGACTGGCTGCCCGCCGTCACCCTCACCGACGCGGACGGCTCGCCCGCCTCCTGGAAGATGCTCGTCCTGCCCGTGCTCGCGCTGGCGATCCCGCAGATCGGCTGGAACGTCCGGATCGTACGGGCCGCGCTCGCCGACGAGTCCAAGGCGCCGCACATCGAGACCGCCATACTCGACGGGCTGCCCCGGCACCGGATCTTCACCCACCATCTGCTGCCGGGCGCGCTGCCGACCATCGCGGCCGGGATCGCCACCTCGACGGGCATGCTGCTGGGGGGCGCGGTCGTCGTGGAGACCATCTTCAACTACCCCGGCATCGGCTCGGTGCTCGCCGGAGCGGTCACCGACCGGGACAGCCCGCTCATCGCCGGCGTCGTCGCCGTGACCGGAGCCGTCATCACCGGAGTCCTGCTGCTCGCCGACCTCGTACGCGCCTGGGCCTCCGGAGGCCGGACATGACCATAGCCAAATCCACCGAGCGTCCCGCCACTCCCGCGCGCCGCTTTCCCATACGCCGCCGACTGGCCTTGCGGGTGCTCCCGGCCCTGCTGCTCACCGCCCTTGCCCTGGCCGGACCCTGGCTCGCCCCGCACGCCATCGACACCCCGGTCGCCGCTCCCTACGCCGAACCCGGCGGCGACGCCCCCTTCGGCGGCGACCAGCTGGGCCGGGACGTGCTCAGCCGCGTCCTCGCCGGCGGGCGTGAACTCGTCGTCACCTCCCTGCTCGTGGCCGTCCTCGTCACCAAAATCGCCGCCCTGCTCGGCGCGGTCAGCGCCCTGCGCCCGGCCGTCGGACGGATCGTCGAACGCGCCGCGGACGTCCTCATGTTGCTGCCCGCCGTGCTCGGCATCCTGCTGGTCACCCTGTCCTGGCCGGACGGCGGACGGCTCGCCGTCGTCACCGCGGCGGTCGTCCTCGGCGTGCCGTACGCGGTGCGGCTGGTCGCGGGTGCGGCCGCGCCGGTGGCCGCTTCGGGGTACGTCGAGGCGGCGGCCGTCGGTGGTGAACGGCTGTGGTACCTCGTCGTACGGGAGGTGCTGCCCAACCTGCGGGCGACGCTGCTCGCGCTGTTCGGGCTGCGGTTCGTCGCCGCCGTCTACCTCGTCGCCACCGCCGGTTTCCTCCAGGTCGGGCCCCAACCGCCGGCCGCCGACTGGGCGCTGATGATCCGGGAGAACTCCGGCGGCATCCTCCTCAACCCCTGGGCCGTTCTCGCCCCCAGCATCGCCATCGGCCTGCTCGCCATGAGCGTCAACCTGGCAGCCGCCGCCCTCGTCCCCGCAACCGGCCGGAAGGCGGTGCCCACGCTGTGAACCACATGCCCCACTGGTACCCGAAGGGCCAGGCAGCGGACGGGGAACACGCCGTCCTGGTCTCCGGCCTGACCGTCGCCGCACCGGACGGCCGCCTCCTGGTGGACGGCGCCGACCTTGAGATACGCCCCGGCCGCGTCACCGCCGTGACCGGGCCGTCCGGCTGTGGCAAGACGACCCTGCTGCGGGCCGTGGCGGGCGCCCTGCCGCCCGGGGCCCGCCACACCGCCGGAACAGTCACCGTCCTCGGCCGGGACCCCCTCACCCTGCCGCCGGCAGACCTGCGCACCCTGCGCCGCCGGCACCTCGCCTACGTCGGCCAGGACCCCGGCACCGGCCTGAACCCGCGGATGAAGGTGCGTCGACTACTCGCCGAAGTCGCCGTCGACCGCACGGCCGAAGCGATACAGGCCCTGCTCACCGAAGTACGGCTGCCCGTCGACGGGGGTCTCGCGGACCGCCGTATCGGCGCGTTGTCCGGGGGCCAGCAGCGGCGCGTGGGACTCGCCCGGGCCCTGGCCCGCCGCCCCGCTGTCCTCCTCCTCGACGAGCCCACCGCCGGACTCGACCCGGCGCTGCGCGACGAGATCGCCGACCTGCTGCGGCACCTCGCCGAGAACCACCGGCTCGCCGTCGCGCTCTCCTGCCACGACCCCGACCTGGTCGACCGGCTCGCCGACGACGTCGTGGACCTGAGCGGCGGCCGCCGTACCCTGCCGGTGCGGGACCCCGCGTCCCGCGCTGTCGCCTGCGGCCCGGCCGTGCTCACCGTGTCCGGGTTGCACGCGGCGCACGGCCACCGGGGCCGTCGCACTCCCGTCCTGCACGGCGTCGACCTCACCGTCACCGCCGGGGGCAGCGTCGGCGTCGTCGGCGCGTCCGGCTCCGGGAAGACGACCCTGCTGCGCACCCTGGTCGGCCTCCACCGCCCCACCGCGGGCACCGTCGCCCTGGACGGCACCCGGCTCGCGCCCGCCGCGCACGGCCGGTCCCGGGAACAGCGCCGCCGCCTGCAGCTCGTCCCGCAGGACCCGCTGGCCACGCTCAACCCGAGCCGCACGATCGGCGCCACGCTGCGCCGCCCCCTTCTGCTGCACCGCAGGGCTGACCGGGCGCAGGCGCCCGAGCGCGTCCTGGAGCTGCTGGAGAGCGTCGGCCTGCCGGCCGCCTTCGCCGACCGCTACCCGCACGAACTGTCCGGCGGCCAGCGGCAGCGCGCCGCCATCGCCCGCGCCCTGGCGTCCGACCCGGACGTGCTGTTCTGCGACGAGATCACCTCCGCCCTCGACGCGGACACCGCCGTCGCCGTCATGGACCTGCTGACCGACCTGCGCGACCTGCGCGACCTGTCCCTGGTCCTCGTCAGCCACGATCTACGCCTCGTCGCCGACCGGACAGACTCGCTGGTCGTGATGTCAGAAGGGCGCGTGGTCGAGTCAGGTTCCACAGCACGGCTGTTCAGCTCACCTGCACATCCGGTGACGGCTGCGCTGGCGACCGGAATTCCACTGGGCGGCTGATGAGCCTGGGGCAGAGCACGAGCCCGCCACGAGCGCCCCCGGGTGGCCGCCGGTTCGGGCCGCACCCTGTCCGCGGAACACGTACGTCCTGCCATGGCAGGGGCACGGCGTCGGCTTCGTACGGGCGATGTGGTCGAAGACCAGGGCCGACAGCCAGTCCATCGCGTCGATGGTGCGGTAGCTGTCGTCCTTGGGGGGACAGCGCACGAGCTCACCTGTGTCCAGCTCGTACCCCGAGCTTGCCCTCGGTCGGGGGCCTGCGCTAGTCCGTCTCCCCACGTACGACACGGTGTTAACCGCCAACTGACCAGCCCACCAGACTGCAAGGCCCGACCAGAAACCCTCCGTACACGGCAGACTCACAGCGCTGCTCAGAGCGGCTAGTGCAGTGACCGGGAAGGCTTGCCGGGGCTGGGCAGGGAAGCTCCGTGCGGACGCCTCTGCTGGCGGATGGCGTCATGTTCACGGCGAAGGGGGACTGGCGACCCTGGCAGAGCGTGCGGTCCCGCCTCGTGTGGTGGCCGCGGAGCGTGTCGCCTCCCAGGCGGGTTTCAAGAAGAGTTGCATCCCAGAGGTGGGCAGATTGCTCAAGCTGGCCGCTGCTGCGAAACCCGACGGAGTCATCGCGGAGAGCGGCACCAGCTCGGGCGTGGGTACCGCCTGGCTGCACAGTGGGCTGGACGCCGCACGCCTGGTTACCGTAGAGCGTGACGAGGAGCTGGCCCGTCGAGTGGCCGGTGTCTTCGCGGACGACGACCGCGTCAGCGCCCTCGCCGGAGACTGGCGGCTGATTGAGCAGCTCGCCCCCTTCGACGTCTTCTTCTGAGACGGTGGAGGCAAGCGTGATGACCCCCAGGGGGTCATTGATCTACTCGCTCCCGGTGGCCTTCTCATCCTGGACGACTTCACTCCATCGCCCCATTGGCCGCCTCGTTTCGGCGGCGAAGTGGATGAGCTCCGCCTGTTCTACCTCACTCATCCAGTCTTGTAATGCCACTGAAATACTCACAACGCCTGCCAGCTCAGCGGTTGTTGGAGCACGACGCCTCTGGCAGGAAGGCTTGGAGGGTTCCTGATCACGCCGCGAGGGCCGGTCTGCCGCCCCAACGGATGCCCTCAGGGTGCTCATCCTCCCAACGGCTCTCCAGCCACCCGGGCCTGCTGGACACTTATCCACTAGAGCACGTCAGGTCCCGGCCCGTTTCCCGGAGCGATGAGCGAGCGCTCTCGCCCGTCGCCGCCCTGATGGACCGCGGCACGACTCATCAGCTGCGCCTCGGAGCACCTGGCAGGCGTTCAGCAGGGGCGCCAGCAGCGTCACTTCCGCGTCAAGCTATCGCCCGTAACACCCACACCGCACATAATGCGCACGCGCAAAACCGCCGGCCAGGAACCCTTGGCCGCCGGCTCCAGAATCACCACGCACTCCACCTGATGAGTCATCGGGAAGATGCGCCATTGATCCCTGCCGGATAAGCCCCCAGGTCAGGGTCTGTTTTGGAGCCTTTCAGCCAGGCCCTACGAGTCGATGAGCGGCGCAGATTCAGGCCAATCTCGCCCCACAAGTCGTGCGCCTCGCTGCCCGGTTCGATCACCCCGCCCACCTCGGCCCCACAGCGGCACGCCGTAGTGCACGAACACCGGGAAGTCGTTGCCGAACCGGGCGCCGCAGCAGGCCCGCTGCAGCTCGCTGATCAGTACCGCGCAGAAGCGGCGCCCGGTGGCCGGGCGAGCCGCCGGAGCGCGCGGTGGTGGCAGGGCGCCCGTAGGCGGTCATCGATCGTTGAATTCAGACTCAAAGCTTGAACACAAATTACACACATCCCCTCTACATACTGGGCCCCGATGGTCTAGATTGACCGTGCTTCAGCTGTTGGAGCACGGGGCGACCAGTAATGATCTATAGGTCGAGCGCTACGGAAAGCCAGCCGTCGCGTCCCCGGCGCCAGACGCGGGAGTGATCAATTCCTGGAGCCCGCGAAGGGGGCCTCCGCGAAGGGGGCCTTGGGTGCGGGGAGCACCCGAGGTTTCGACGGGTCCCGCGCACCTCGAGAGTCTGGCAGGACATGCGAGTCCGCTGCCGCCGATGTGGGTTGTTCAAGTACCGCTGAAATAGCCGGGATGTCATGCGCAGGGGGGTGGGGGCCTCCCATGGGAGGAACAGCGCGACGCGGGGGGCGGGGGTGCCTCCCGGGGGAGAAACAGTGTGAGGCGAACACGTCGAACCACTGGCGACCTGGGGGGTCCTGTGCAACAGGGGGAATTAGTCGACCCGTTTCCGTCGGCACGCGGGCGTCTGGCGAACGGGGCAATCAGCCGGCCCGCGATCGACTGGGAGCAGCGGTACCGCCGTGCTGTGATCATCAGCGACACCGCGGCCACCGCCTTCGTGGTGGCGGCGATCGGCAACTTCTTCGGGGCCCGGGACGCGGCCAACTGGCACGAGAAATGGGGAATTCTCGCATTCGGCACCGAACTGCTGGTGCTGGGGGCACTCGCGGTGAGCCGGTCGTGGGCTCCGGCCGTGCTCGGCCAGGGCGCTGAGGAATTCCGCCGGCTCGGACGCTCACTGTTCGCGGCGACCGTCGTACTGGCACTCGGCGGCATCGCCCTGACCTCGCGCAACATCAAGCTCTGGATCTTCGTCGCGATCCCCGCGATCGCGCTCGTCACCATGACCGCGCGGTATCTGCTCCGTCTCTCGCTGCACAAACAGCGCAAGGAAGGGCGGTGCCTGAGACCGGTGCTCGCCGCCGGGAGCCCGGACACCGTGCGCGACCTGATCACCCGGACCCGCAAGTTCCCGCACCTCGGCTGGCGGGTGGATGCGGTGTGCACGACGGACGGACTCGGGCTCGACGGTGACCATCTGGACGGGGTGCCGGTCGTCGGGCAGCTGGAGGACGTCGCCAAGCACGTCCGCCACGACGGCTACCGTGTCGTCGCGGTCACCCCGGACCCGCACTGGTCACCGGACCGGCTGCAGCGGCTGGCCTGGAACCTCGAAGGCAGCGACGCCGAGATGGTCGTGGCCCCCGTGCTGATGGAGGTGGCCGGCCCGCGGCTGCACGTCGACGCGGTGCTCGGGATCCCGCTGCTGCGGGTCAGCATGCCGACCTTCACCGGGGGCCGCCGGGCGGTCAAAGGGGTCGTCGACCGAGTAGGCGCAACGTTTCTGCTGATGCTGTTCGCGCCGCTGATGGTGTTCGTCGCGCTGCTCGTGCTGGTGGACAGCCGGGGTGGGGCGTTCTACCGCCAGCGCAGGGTCGGCAAGGACGGCCGCGAGTTCACCATTCTCAAGTTCCGCACCATGGTCGCCGGGGCCCACGGGGCACGTGCCGAGCTCGCCGACCGCAACGAGGGCGCAGGGCTGCTGTTCAAGCTCCGCCGGGATCCGCGGGTGACCCGGGTGGGAGCGGTGCTGCGCCGGTACTCGATCGATGAGCTCCCGCAGCTTTTCAACGTGCTCACCGGATCGATGTCGCTCGTCGGTCCGCGGCCTCCGCTGCCGGAGGAGTCCGCCGCCTACGGCCCGGACATCCGGCGGCGGCTGCTGGTCAAGCCCGGGCTCACCGGCCTGTGGCAGATCAGCGGACGCAGCGACCTGCCGTGGGAGGAGGCGGTCCGCCTCGACCTGCGGTACGTGGAGGACTGGTCGCTCGCCCTGGACGCGGTGATCTTGTGGAAGACGCTGCGTGCGGTGATCCACGGGCAGGGGGCCTATTGATGCGCGGGGGCCGCCGTCCGGCCGGTGCGCGGACCGCAGGGCACAAGGGCCTGCATTCGGGGACCGCAGGCCACGTGGGCCTGCGTTGGGGGACCGCAGGCCACCTGGGCCTGTCTGGGGGGAGGAACGCGTCATGAGAGTCAGCGTTTTCGGCCTCGGCTACGTGGGCTGTGTGTCGGCCGCGTGCCTGGCCAGCATGGGGCACGAGGTCATCGGGGTGGACGTGAACCAGGTGAAGGTCGACCTGGTCAACGACGGCAAGGCCCCGGTCGTCGAGGAGCGGATCGGCGAGCTCATCGCCGAGGTCGTACGGACCGGAGCGTTACGCGCCACCGGCGACGTCCGCGAGGCGATCATGGGCAGCGAGATATCGCTGGTCTGCGTGGGCACGCCGTCGGAGCCCAACGGCAGCCTGTGCACCACGTACTTGGAGCGGGTCACCGAGGAGATCGGCGCCGCGCTGGCCGAGGGGGCCAAGCAGGGGGGCCGGCACACCGTCGTGTTCCGCAGCACCATGCTCCCGGGCACCTGCCTGAACCTGCTCGTACCGATCCTGGAGAAGTACGTCGGCGGCACGGCCGGGGTGGACATCGGGGTCGCGGTCAACCCGGAGTTCCTGCGCGAGGGCACGAGCGTGCGGGACTTCTTCGACCCGCCCAAGACCGTCATCGGCGAGCTCGACCCGGCAAGCGGCGACGCGGTGACGGCGTTGTACGACGGTCTGCCCGGCGAGGTGTTCCGGGTGCCGGTCCCGACGGCCGAGGCGATCAAGTACGCGGACAACGCGTTCCATGGCCTCAAGATCGGCTTCGCGAACGAGCTGGGCGCGGTGTGCCAGGCGCTCGGGGTGGACTCGCACCAGGTGATGGACGTGTTCCTGGCCGACCGCAAGCTGAACATCAGCCCCGCCTACCTGCGGCCCGGCTTCGCCTTCGGCGGCTCCTGCCTGCCCAAGGACCTGCGCAGCCTGGTCCACGCGGCGCGGCGGGCCGACGTCTCGGTGCCCATCCTCGCCCACGTGCTGCCCTCCAACTCCGACCATCTGCAGCGCGCGGTGGAGCTGGTCGAGCGCACCGGCAAGCGCCGGGTGGGCCTGTTCGGGCTGTCCTTCAAACCCGGCACCGACGACCTCCGCGAGAGCCCGCTGGTCGAGCTGGCGGAAAGGCTCCACGGCAAGGGGTACGACCTGCGGATCCACGACGCCAACGTGAGCCTGTCCCGGCTGATCGGCGCGAACCGCGAGTACATCGAGACCCGGCTGCCGCACCTCGCGCAGCTGCTCGCGGACTCCGTCGACGAGGTGCTCGAACACGCCGAGGTGTGCCTGGTCGGGACCAGGGATCCGGCCGTGCTGGCGGCGCTGCCCCATGGCGGCGGCCCGGTGATCGTCGACCTCATCCGCCTTCCCGACGCCGAGGCGCGCCGGGCCGAACCGGGGTACGTGGGCCTTGCTTGGTGACAGATCTTTTGGTGACAGATCTTTTGGTGACACAGCCGGCGGTGACCGGCCGGACCGGCGCGCGCTGATCCTGGTGGAGAACCTGTCGGTGCCGTTCGACCGGCGGGTGTGGCAGGAGTGCACGACGCTGCGCGACGCGGGCTGGGAGGTGCACGTCATCTGTCCCCGGGGGGAGAAGCGGGACACGGAACCGGAGGCGGAGATCGACGGGGTGCGGATCCACCGCTACCCGTTGCGCGCGGCCACCGGAGGACCGGCCGGCTACCTGCGGGAGTACGGCTCGGCGCTGTGGCACACGGCCCGGCTGGCCCGCAAGGTCGGCCCGGTCGACGTGGTCCACGCCTGCAACCCGCCCGACCTGCTGTTCCTGCCGGCCCTGTGGCTGAAGCGGCGCGGCGCGCGGTTCGTCTTCGACCAGCACGACCTGGTACCCGAGCTGTACCTCTCCCGGTTCGACCGCGGCAAGGATCTGCTCTACCGCGCCGTGTGCGCGCTGGAACGGCGTACCTACCGGGCCGCGGACGTCGTACTCGCCACGAACGAGAGCTACCGGGACGTCGCGATGCGCCGTGGCGGTCGGCGGCCGGAGGACGTCTTCGTGGTGCGCAGCGCGCCCGCGATCGAGCGGTTCCAGCCGGTGCCGCCCGAGCCGGAGTTGAAGCGCGGCCAACCTCATCTGCTGTGCTACCTCGGCGTCATGGGCCCGCAGGACGGCGTCGACTACGCCTTGCGGGCCCTCGCGAAGCTGCGCGACGAGTTCGGGCGGACCGACTGGCACGCGGTGTTCGTCGGCGCCGGCGACGCCTTCGACGCGATGGTGGAGCTGTCCCGGCGGCTCGGGCTCACAGAGCAGGTGCAGTTCACCGGGCGCATCCCGGACGCCGACCTGGTGCGCTACCTGTCCACCGCGGACGTCTGCCTCTCCCCCGACCCGCGCAATCCGCTCAACGACGTGTCGACCATGAACAAGGTCCTGGAGTACATGGCGATGGGCCGGCCGATCGTGTCGTTCGACCTGAAGGAGGCGCGCGTCTCCGCCGGTGACGCCGCCGTCTACGCGCCCGCCAACGACGAAGCCGAATTCGCCGAGCTCATCGCGGTGTTGCTGGACGATCCGGAGAAGCGGGCCCGGATGGGCAAGATCGGCCAGGAGCGGATCAGCGGGCAGCTTTCCTGGCGGAACTCGCAGGCGTCGCTGCTCGCCGCCTATGCCGCCGCGTGCCGTGGCCGCACTCCGGTGTCGGCGGGCGACCCGGTCCGCGCAGTCCGCGCAGGGAAGAGGCCGCGCCGTTGAGCGATGACACGATCCGCCTGGTCACCATCGGGCGGATTCTCCGGCGGAGGTGGCGGCTGCTCGCCTTCCTCGCCGTGGTGGGCGCACTCGTCGGCTACGGCACCTCGGTGGTGTTCCCGCCGCGCTACACGGCCTCGGCATCGGTACTGCTGCCGGGGCAGTGGGAGGAACGCGAGCTGCTGACCCAGGTGGACATCGCGACCAGTTCGACGGTGGTCGACCGCGCGGCCGCCAAGCTCGGCTGGACGGACGTCAGCGGCGCCGAGCTGCGGGAGCGGGTGACCGCCGAGGCCGCCGACGGGAACATCATCAAGATCTCGGGCACGGCCGACACCCCGGGGCGCGCGCAGCGGCTCTCCGACCAAGTGGCCCAGCGGTTCGTCGCGTTCGCCGCGCGGATCGCGGGCGGCAGCACCGACTCCGAAGCGGCCACGGGGCCCGAGGCACTGCGGAAGAAGGTCGAGGAGACCAACCGCCGCATCACCGACCTGGCCAACGCGGCCGATCCGGGACGGACCGTGGAGAGCGTGCAGGCCCGCACCGCGCTGGAGAAGCTGCGCACCTCGCTGGAGGAGGCCATGACGAAGCTGGACGAGGCCGACCCGGCGACCGACAAGGCCGGCATGGTCGTCATGGGGCCGGCCGCCCGGCCGACCGGCGAGGCACCGCCGACGAGGATGCAGCTCACCGTCGCCGGGGCGCTGCTGTTCTTCCTGCTCGCGGTCATCGGCCATCTCGTCGCCGCACGGATGGATCGCCGGCTGCGCACCGAACCGGAGATCGCCGCGGCGCTGGGCTCGGCGCTGCTCGGCACCGTCGACGTGCCTGATGACCGGCGCGCGCACCGGCCGGAAGACGGCGGGCCATGGGCCCGGATCCGCCGACTCCTCGGCATCGACACCCGGTGGGACACACCGACCCCGCTGGGCTCCGTCGACGAGGCCGACAGGCGGATCCGCTACCGGCGGGTGTGCTCCCGCCTCCGGGAGCAACTGCCCGCGCCCCGGCGGCTGCTGGCCGTCGTACCGGACGGCGACGAGATCGCCCGCCGGGCCGCCGAACAGCTCGTCGCCGAGGCCGAGACCGATCCTTCCCCAAGCTCTCCGGGCAGGGGATACCCCATGCTGCGGGTGGTGACGGTGTCCGTGGACCGGCCGACAGTGCCGGACCGTGACACCGAGTCCGGTGCCCTGGTCGTGCTCAGCGCGGGCCGCTGGACCGCGGAGGAGCTCGCCGGCATCACCGAGGCGTGTGCGGACGGCGGGCACGGGGTCGTCGGCGTCGTCGTCGCCGGTCCGGTCCGCGACCGTCCGACCCGGTCTGCCGGCCGTCCTGCGGACAACGCCACTCCGGCGCTCGCGGTTCGCGGCGAGGGTACGGGGGGTTCAGCGTGACGACGAGCACGACTTCGGAGTCGTCGGCCGCCGCTCCGCTCCTCGACCTGCAGGCGCTGGTGGTCGCGGTACGCAGGCGCCGCCGCCTCTGGTGCGCCATGGCGTTGCTGGGCCTGCTGGTCGGGGCGGCGGTGGCGGTCCTGATGCCGCCGGCGCCGAGCGCGGTGACCAAGGTGCTGGTCGCGCACAAGGAGGACCAGCCGAACGACACCGGAACGCTGATCCGTACCGACGTCGAGCTGCTGCAGACCACGCGGATCGCCGACAAAGCGCTGCGGGCGCTCAAGTCCCCGGAAAACCCTGAGGAGTTCATGCGGGACTACCGCGGTACGGGCCTGACCAACAACCTGCTGCGGATCGATGTGACCGGGGACAGCGACGCCGAAGCGGTGGCCCGGGCCAGGGCGCTGGCGGACGCGTTCGTCGCGGACCATGTGCGGCGGATGCAGGAAACCGCGAAGGCCGAGGCCAAGGCCCTGCTCGACCAGCGTGACCGTATGCGCGACGAGCTCACCCAGGTCAACAAGGACATCGGAGACCGATCGCCGGAAACGGAGAGCGACCCGACAGCGGCCGCGAGCATCGAGTCGCTCTTCGTCCGCCGGGCCGAACTCACCTCGCGGATCGCCGATTTCGACCAACGCGCCGCGGAGGCGCGCACCGGCACGCCCGAGGTCGTCGCAGGCACGCAGATCGTGGACGCCCCGCGCGCGGTGCGACACTCCCTGCCCAAGGCCGCCGTCACCAACTCCGCGATCGGGCTCGTCCTCGGGCTCGTCCTCGGGCTCGCGGTGGCCGCCGTCGGCACGGTGGTGGCGGACCGCCCCGTGTTGCGCCGGGACATCGCGGCGAACCTGGGCGCCTCGGTCATCGCGGAGCTGCCCCGCCGGTCGGGCAGGCTGTGGCAGCGCCGACGGGCCCGGGCCGCACGCGAGCGCCTCACCACGGCCCTTGCCCGCACGGTGCGCGGCTCCGCGGAACCGGTGGCGCTGCTGGAACTGGGCTGTGCGCGCAGCACGAGCGCGATCGCCCTGGACGTCGCCCGGGCACTGGCGGCGGACGGCCCAGTGGTCGTCGTCGACGAGCTGCCCGGCCCGCAGCTCGCCGCCGGCCGCCGTCGGAAGCCAGGAGACCCGACCGTGGTCAGCGGCGAGCGTGCCGCTGCCATGTCGCATCAGGAGAGCCGGCTCGGCGTCGGCTCGGTGGCGCCCGGCACGGCGTGGACCGACCTCCAGTACCTCGGCACCCGGACCGTGCTCGTCGTGCGTGCCGGGCACGGCAGCGCCGCATGGCTGCACACCGTGGCACGGCAGCTCGCGGACCAGCGCATCGCGGTGCTCGGTGTGGTGCTGATCGACCCCGATCCGCGTGACCGCACCGACGGCACGCTCTGGGACGGGCTGCACACCGCGCTGCGCGGCCGGAGCGAGCGGACGGCCCGGCGGAACGGGACGGGCCGGCTGCCGACGGAGCGGCAGCCGATGTGGGCCGCACGGGTCCCGGACAACGACCAGGAGGCGCGGTAGGACATGTGTGGCATCGCAGGTACGTACCGATGGCCGGACGGGAAGCTGGTCACCGACCGGCTCACCGAAACCCTCGCCCACCGCGGTCCGGACGGGGCGGGCCGGTACGGCCACCCCGTCGGTGACGGCGAAGTGCACCTCGGGCACCGCCGGCTCGCCATCATCGACCTGTCCGAGACCGGCGCCCAGCCGATGGTCTCGGACGGCCTCGCCCTGACGTACAACGGCGAGCTGTACAACGCGCCCGAGCTGCGTGCCGAGCTGGCGGCCGCCGGGGTGCGCTTCCGCGGTACCTCCGACACCGAGGTGCTCCTTGAGGCCTGGCGGCGCTGGGGCACGGACTGCCTGCCCCGGCTGCGCGGCATGTTCGCGTTCGCGGTCTTCGACGAGCGCACCGGTGAACTGGTGCTCGCCCGCGACCAGTTGGGCATCAAGCCGCTGTTCCTGCTCCGGCGCGGCGAGGGCCTCGCGTTCGCCTCCGAGCTGAAGGCGCTCGCCGCCGCGACCGGCGGGTCCCTGGAGGTGGACCATGCGGCGCTGGTGGCCTCCCTGCTGTACTACTGGGTGCCGGACTCACGGTGCGCGTTCCGCGAGGCGGAGAAGCTGCCGCCGGGGAGCTGGCTGAGGTACCGGCCCGACGGCCGGGTGGAGCGCGGCCGGTTCTGGAACCTGAAGGACGTCGCCGCCGAGGGGCGGGAGCGGGCCCGCAGCGGTGAGCAGCCGGACCTGGCCGCCATCGTCGAGGAGTCGACCCGGCGGCACCTGGTCTCCGACGTACCCGTGGCGACCTTCCTCTCCGGCGGGCTGGACTCCAGCTACCTGACCGCGCTGGCGGCCCGCCACCGACCCGGGATCTCGGCCTACACGATCGGATTCCGCGCCGAGGACGCCAAGTTCGAGGCGATGCCGGACGACCTGCGCTACGCCCGGCAGGTGGCCGAGCGGTTCGGCGTCGACCTGCATGAGATCGAGATCGCCCCGAATGTGCTCGACCTGCTGCCGCGGATGACGTACCACCTGGACGAGCCGATCGGCGACCCCGCCGCGATCAACACGTTCCTGATCTGCTCGGCCGCCCGGGAGGCCGGGGTCAAGGTGATGCTCTCGGGGATGGGCGCCGACGAGCTGTTCGCCGGGTACCGCAAGCACCTGGCCAACCTGCTCGCGCTGCGCTACCAGCGCGTTCCGCGGCCCCTGCGGCGCGGGGTGACCGCGGCCGTGGACCGGCTACCGGTCGCCACGGCCCGTCGCGGGTACCGGTCGGTGCGCTTCGCGAAGCGGTTCCTCTCCTTCGCCGAGCTGCCCGAGGAGACCGCGTTCCGGCGCAGCTACACCATGTACGACCAGGACGAGCTGCTCGCCCTGCTCGATCCGGACCTGGCCGGGACGGTCGACGACGTGCTGACCGAGCACGCGGACACCTACGCGGACAACGACCTCGACGACTTCGTCAACCGCATGTGCCTGACCGACGCCCGGATGTTCCTGCCGGGCCTGAACCTCACGTACACGGACCGCTCCAGCATGGCCGCGTCGACCGAGGTGCGGGTGCCGTACGTGGACGTCGAAGTGGTCAGGGCGGCGTTCGCCGTACCCGGCGATCGCAAGATCGTCGGACGGCAGGGCAAGGCCGTCCTCAAGGAGGCGGCCGTCTCGGTCCTGCCCCGGGAGATCGTGTACCGGCCCAAGGGCCTGTTCAGCGCCCCGCTGCGCGCCTGGATGAGCCGGGATCTGGCACCGCTGGTGCGCGAGGTGGTCAACGACGGCGAGCTCGTCCGCTCCGGGTTCCTGCGCCGCGACGCGCTTCGGCGGCTCGTCGCCGAGGACGCCGCCGGGCAGCGGGACCACTCCAAGCATCTGTGGCATGTGCTGACCCTCGAGTACTGGTATCGCGACGCGACCTCTGGGTCCGGCCAGAGCACTCGGTCAACAGCTTAGGAAATCAGAGGAGTTCGGGTGAAGCAGGTTGTACAGAACTACAAGAGCGGCGAGCTGGCGGTGCTCGACGTGCCGGTGCCGGGGTGCAAGCCGGGCGGTGTGCTGGTCCGCAGCGCCTACTCGCTGATCTCCACCGGGACCGAGCTCATGAAGGTGTCCGAGGCCGGCATGTCGATGCTGGGCAAGGCCCGCTCCCGCCCGGACCAGGTGGCCAAGGTCATGCAGAGCGTGGCCACCAACGGGGTGCCCGCCACCTACCGCAAGGTGATGGGCAAGCTGGACTCCTACACTCCGCTCGGCTACTCGCTGTGCGGGGTGGTCGAGCAGGTCGGCGCCGGGATCGACGATGTGAAGGTCGGCGACCTCGTGGCCTGCGCCGGCAACGAGCACGCGTTGCACGCCGAGCTGAACTGGGTGCCGAAGAACCTCTACACCCCGGTGCCGGACGGCCTCGCGCCCAGGCACGCGGCCTTCGGCACCGTAGGGTCGATCGCGTTGCAGGGCGTCCGCCAGGGCGAGCCGCAGCTCGGCGAAGTGGCACTGGTCATCGGCCTCGGGCTGATCGGGCAGCTGGTGGTGCAGCTCCTCGCCGCCTCGGGAGTCCGCGTCGTCGGCGTCGACCCCGACCCGGTGCGCTGCGAGCTCGCCGAGCGCCTGGGCGCCGCGGCCTGCGGCGATCCCGGGTCCGCGGCCGTGGAAGCCGCCGTCGCCGAGCTCACCGGCGGTCACGGCGTGGACCAGGTGTACCTGGCCGCCGGCGGCGGCAGCAACCAGCCCGTCGAGCTGGCCGCCCGGCTCTGCCGGGACCGCGGCCGGGTCGTCGACATCGGCAAGTGCCGCCTGGACCTGCCGTGGAACGCGTACTACGAGAAGGAGCTCGACGTCCGCTTCTCCCGCAGTTACGGCCCCGGGCGCTACGACCCGGAGTACGAGCTGGAGGGGCGGGACTACCCGATCGGCTACGTGCGCTGGACCGAGCGCCGCAACCTGGCGTGCTTCCTCGATCTCCTCGCCCGCGGCAGCGTCGACGTGGGGCCCCTGATCTCCCACATCGCCGACTTCGATGACGCCGTCGAGACGTACCGGAGCCTGAAGGACGGCGACCTGAAGGCCGTGGCGGTGCTGTTCCGATACCCCGAACAGGCGGTGGAGGCGGCGGCCCCGCAGGTGGCCGTGCCCGCCGTGAACGTGAAGCGGGGTCCGGTCCGGGCCGCCAAGACGCCGGTGCGCCTCGCGTTCGTCGGCGCGGGGAACTACGCGACGTCGATGCTGCTGCCGCACCTGACACAGCGCGACGGCGTCGAGCTGTCCACCGTCGTCACCACGACGGCGCTGTCCGCGGCCAACGCGAAGCGGAAGTTCGGCTTCGCCGCGGCGACCACCGATCTCGACGCCGTGCTCGGCGACAGGTCCATCGACGCGGTGTTCGTCGTCACCCGGCACAGCTCGCACGCCGAACTGACCCGGAAGGCACTGCTGGCCGGCAAGACCGTCTTCGTGGAAAAGCCCCTGGCGCTCACCGAGGACGAACTGGCCGGCGTACTCGCTGCGGTGGAGGAGTCCGGCAACGACCGGCTGCAGGTGGGCTTCAACCGCCGGTTCGCGCCGCTGCTTCAGGAGGTCAGGGAGCGGTTCGGCGCCCGGACCGGTCCGGCGAACCTGCGCTACCTGGTCAACGCGGGCCGACTGCAGCACGGCAGCTGGTACCTCCAACAGGGCACCGAGGGCTCGCGCTTCGCCGGCGAGGGCGGACACTTCATCGACACGGCGAGCTGGCTGCTCGACGCCGACCCGGTGTCGGTGTACGCGGTCGCCACGTCCGGCAACGAGGACCTGCAGGTCGTACTGCGCTACCCGGACGGGTCCACCGCCACCATCAGCTACGTCACCACCGGCCCGGCCGGCTTCCCCAAGGAGACGCTGGACCTGGTCGCGGACGGCAAGGCGCTGCGGCTCGACGACTTCGTCCGTGCCTCGGTCTATGGCCGTAAGCGGTGGGTCAGTTCGCGGCTGCCCAAGGCTCGGGACAAGGGCCAGAACGCCGAGCTGGCCGCGTTCGTCAAGGCCGTGCGGACCGGCGGGCCGATGCCGGTGCCGCTTCAGTCGCTGGTCGCCACCACGGCGGCCACCCTCGCCGTACAGACCGGCCTGGCGGCCGGTGCCCCGGTGACGTTGGCGGGGGCGCGATGACCATGAGCGCGGGCTGGTACCTGCGGCGGCTGTCCCGGATGGGGCCGCAGGAGGTCGCGGGCCGGGTGGGCGACGCCGTGCGCAGGCGGCGGTGGCGGTCGGCGCGGCCCGACTGCCCGAGCGTGACCGGCGCCCGGTTCACCGCGGTCCTGCCCGCCGGGACGATCGCAGCCATACCTCCGGACGCCGCGAAACGTCTCATCGCCGAGGCGGACCGGCTGATGTACGGGCACGCCGAGTACTTCGGGGTGGTCCGCGACGACCTGACCGACCCGGACTGGTGGTACGACCCGAAGACCGGGCGCCGGGCCCCGTGGGGCTACGCCTTCGACGTGCCGTACCGGAACGAGGACGCGGTCGGGGACATCAAGCAGATCTGGGAGCTGTCCCGGCATCAGTACCTCACCGTGCTCGCCGCCGCCTACGCGATCACCGGCAACGAGCGGTACGCCGAACGCGTGGCCGAGCACCTGCGGTCGTGGTGGGCGGCGAACGCACCGCTGCACGGAGTGCACTGGATCAGCGGCATCGAGCTGGGCATCCGGCTGCTGTCCTGGGTGTGGATCCGCCGGCTGCTCGACGGCTGGCCGGGCGCGGCCGGGCTGTTCGAGGACAACCCGGTGGCGCTGAATCAGATCTGGCACCACCAGCGCTGGCTGGCCGCCTTCCCCAGCCGGGGGTCTTCGGCGAACAACCACGTCATCGCCGAGGCCGCCGGGCAGTTCGCAGCGGCCTGTGCGTTCGGGTGGTTCCCCGCCTCGGCGCGCTGGCGGGCCGACGCGCTGCGGTCGCTGGAGCGGCACCTGCGCGGCAACACCTTCCCCTCCGGCCTCAACCGCGAGCTGGCCACCGAGTATCACGGCCTCGTGCTGGAACTCGGCCTGGCCGCGGTGGCCGAGGCGGATGCCGCCGACGTGCCGGTCCCCGCGTCCGTCCGGCTGGTACTGCTGCGGATGACCGACGCGCTCGCGGCCGTCGTGGACAGCCGGTTACGGCCCCCGCGCCAGGGCGACGCGGACGACGGGCACGGTCTGGTCGTCGACGGCCCGGGCACCGACCGCTGGGCCTCCCTGCTGGCCACCGGGGACGCCGTGTTCGGCCGGCTCGCCTGGTGGCCGGCGGTGACCGGCACCGATGTGCGCACCCCGCTGCTGGCCGCGCTCATCAAGCCGTACGCGAAAAGCGGAACCGCACTGTCCGTGACCCGCCCGGCAAGCCGACCCGCTCATTTCGCCGACGCGGGCATGACCGTCCTGCGCGGACCGGAAGGGACGGGAGAGATCTGGTGCCGCTGCGACGGTGGTCCGCACGGCTTCCTGTCCATCGCCGCGCACGCCCACGCGGACGCGCTGTCCGTGGAGGTCCGGCACGACGGGGTCGACGTGCTCGCCGACCCGGGGACGTACTGCTACCACGGGCAGCCCGAGTGGCGCCGGTACTTCCGGTCGACCCTCGGCCACAACACCCTGCAGCTGGACGGCGGTGACCAGTCCGTCTCCGGCGGCCCGTTCCTGTGGACCCGGCATGCCAAGAGCCGCGTCCTGGTCGCGGACACCTCCGGCGCCTCCGACGGGGGGACTGCCCGCTGGTGCGCCGAGCACGACGGTTACCAGGGCTCCGTGCACCGCCGCCGGGTGGAGCTGACGGCCGCGAGCCGGGAGCTGAGGGTGGTGGACGAGGTGCGCGGCCCGCGCCGGGCCGTGCGGCTGGCGTTCCACCTGGGCCCGGCGATCGCCGCGGACCTGGTGGGAAACCGGGCCGTGCTCACCTGGACCCGGGACGGCGAGGACCGCTCCGCGGTGCTCGACCTGCCCGGGCAGCTGTCCTGGCGGGCGCATCGCGGCGAGACCGGCCCGCCGCTGGGCTGGTACTCCGCCGGCTTCGGACGCAAGGAACCCGCCACCACGCTGGTCGGCACCGGCTTCAGCGACGGCGCGGAGGGCTTCACCACCGTGCTCGGGTTCCACGGCTAGGCGGGCGCGTGGGGATCAAGATGCGGCACTCGGCGTTGGCGGCGGCACCGCTGGCGCTGGCCCTGCTGGCGGCGACCGGCTGTGACAGCACGAGCACGTCGGACACGGGGGCCAAGCCGACCGCTGCGCCGTCGTCCACGCCCGTGGCCCGGGTGTGCGCCAAGCCCGCGGGCGGGCCGGCGAAGGCGCCGGCGGGCGCGGTGACCGTCGACCCCGCGGTGGTCGGCGACCTGGCGGCGAAGACCCGGAGCAACCCCCCGAACACCACGTTCTGGCTTCGACCGGGCAAGCACCGGCTCGACCCGGACCGCTACGCCCAGGTCATCCCCAAGGCGGGGAACCGCTACCTCGGTGCGCCGGGCGCGGTGCTCGACGGCCGGAAGAAGAACCAGTACGCGTTCGGCGGCAGTGCCCGCGACGTCACCATCCGCCACCTCACCGTGCAGCGTTTCGTCGCGCCGCACGACGAGGGCGTGGTCAACCATGACTCGGCCGACGGGTGGGTGATCGAGCACGCGACGATCCAGGACAACTCCGGTGCCGGGCTGATGGCCGGCGCCCGCCAGCGGGTCCGCGCCAGCTGCCTGCGCGGCAACGGCCAGTACGGCATGAACGCGTACAAGGCCGGCGGTCGTATCAGCGGTCTGGTGGTCGAGGGCAACGAGATCACGGGCAACAACACCGGTGACTGGGAGCGGCGGCGGGAGGGCTGCGGCTGCACCGGAGGCATCAAGTTCTGGGCCGTCGACGGCGCCGACGTGCGCGGCAACTGGGTGCACGACAACCGCGGAACAGGGTTGTGGGCCGACACCAACAACAACGACTTCCGCATCGAGAACAACGTGATCGAGGCCAACGACGGCGCCGCCCTGATCTACGAGACCAGCTACAACGCGGTCATCCGGAAGAACACGATCCGGCGGAACAACTGGGTCGAGGGCCGCAGGGAGGCCTCCCGCGGCGACAACTTCCCGTTCGCGACCGTCTACCTGTCCGAGTCCGGCGGCGAACCACGGATCAAGGCCCGCACCGACAAGATCGAGATCTACCGGAACGTGCTGGAGAACAACTGGTCCGGGATCACCCTGTGGGAGAACGCCGACCGGTTCTGCAACAGCCCGGCCAACACCTCCTCCGGTGACTGCACCTTGCTGGTGCGGGACACCGACCGCTGCGCGAAGCCGGCGATCGCCAGGCCACCGCTCTACGCCGACTGCCGGTGGAAGACCCAGCGGGTGGACATCCACGACAACCGCTTCGTGCTGGACAAGGCCGTCGTCAAGTGCACGGCGAAGTGCGACCGCATGGCGGTACTGGCCAACTACGGCACCTACCCGGACTGGTCGCCGTACCAGGGCGAGAAGGTGGCTGAGGCGATCACCCGCAAGCAGGACAACCGCTGGCACGACAACGCCTACGTCGGACCGTGGAAGTTCGTCGCCCACGACCCGAGCCGGGTGCTCACCTTCGGGAAGTGGCAGGGCACGCCGTACCAGCAGGACGCGGGCAGCACCTTCCGCGCACGGGCCGGTGGTTGAGATGGGCGCCGACCTGCGGCGCGGTGGGCTGTCGGGCGGACCGGACACGGCGGGCACGCAGCCCGGCGCCGAACCGCGTCCTGACGGCACACCGAAGATCGTCGGGATCGTCTGGGGGCTGCTGGTCCTCAACACCCTCGGCTCCACCGGGGCGAAGACCATCGTCCCGCTGCCCCGCTCCCTCATCCAGATGGTCACCATGGGCGCGCTGGTCGCCGCGTTCGCGCTGGCGCTCGCCGTCAATCTCCGGCCGCGCATCCGACCGAGCGCCTTCGTGTTCCTGCTCACCCTGCTGCTGGTGCCGAGCGTGATCTCCAGCGTGAGCCTGGAGTCCGGGTTCGGCGCGCTGTTCCGCTGCGCCCGGCTGGCTCTCTTCGTCGGCACGCTGTGGCTGCTCAGCCGCTGGTGGGACGGCAGCGTGACGTTCGTCCGGCACCACATCCGGATGTACTTCGCGGTGCTCGGATCGGTGGCCGCCGGCCTGGTCATCTCACCGGGCGCGGCCCTGCCCGACCTCTACGGCGGCCGGCTTGTCGGCGCGTTGTGGCCGCTCACCCCGCCGCAGATCGGGCAGTACGCCGCGGTGATCGTCGGGCTCACCGTGCTGCTCGTCCTGGGCCGCCGGACCGACAGGGCGAGCGCGGCGGTGGTCATCGTGCCGTCACTCGTCCTGCTCGCGCTGACCCACACCCGGACGGCCACGCTCGGCCTGCTGATCGGGCTGACGTTGGCGATCGGCTCGCTCATCCTGACCAGCGCCGCCGCCCGCCGGTTCTTCACCTGGGCGGTGCTGTGCGCCGCGGTGGCCGCGGTGGGGTTCGCCTCCGCGCTGCAGGCGTGGTTCCTGCGCGGACAGAGCAAGGAGAACTTCTCCGACCTCACCGGCCGGGCCAAGGTCTGGGACGCCCTGCTGGCAGCGCCGCGCACGACCGCGGAGAAGGTGTTCGGCATGGGCCTGGGCGACAAGTCGTTCGGCGGGCTGCCGATCGACAACAGCTGGCTGGCCGTCTACCAGGAACAGGGGCTGGTCGGCGTCGCCCTGGTGGCGGCGATCATCATCGTGCTGGGCGGCGTGGCGTTGCTGCGGCCACCGTCGCTGCAGCGGGCCTGCGCGATCTTCCTGATCAGCTACTGCGCGATCGCGTCGTACACCGAGGCCGGTCTGGGTGACGCCTCGCCGTATCTGCTGCATCTGGCGCTGGCCGCCTCGCTGTTGGCGACACCTGCCGAGGCCGCCACACCCCTCGGGGCGCCCGACGTCCCGCAACGGCACATCCCGCGCTGGGCCCGGAGATCGGAGGTGACCTGAGCATGCATGTCCTCGTGGTGCACAACCGCTACGCCTCGGCGCAGCCGAGCGGGGAGAACAAGGTCGTCGACCAGGAGGTGGAGCTGCTGCGCGCGGCCGGCCACCGGGTCGGGGTGTTCGAGCGGCGCAGCGACGACATCGCCGCCCGGTCCCTCCTCTCCAAGGCCGCGGTGCCGCTCCTCGTGCCGTGGAACCCGGCGGTCCGCACGGAGCTCGCCGCCCGGCTGCGCACCGAGCGGCCGGACATCGTCCACGTCCACAACGTCTTCCCGCTCCTGTCGCCCGCGGTCCTCGCCGCCTGCGCCGACGCCGGCGTGCCCGCCGTCGCCACGCTGCACAACTACACCCAGGTCTGCCCGCCCGGCACGCTGCAGCGGGACGGCCGGCCGTGCACCGAGTGCGTCGGGGCGGCGGCGCCGCTGCCCGCCGTACGGCACGGCTGCTACCGCGGCTCCCGCCTGGCGACGGTGCCGCTCGCGGTCAGCATGTCGGTCAACCGGCGGCGGTGGTGGTCCGGCGTGGAGCGGTTCTTGTGCATCTCCGCGGCGCAGCGCGACGTCCTGGTGCGGGCCGGCATGCCGGCCGAGCGGCTGGTGGTGAAGCACAACTTCGTGCCCGACCCGGACGACCGCCGATCAGGGGCGGGCGAGCATCTGCTCCATCTCGGCCGGCTCGCGGAGGCCAAGGGCGTGCGGCTGCTCATGGCCGCGTGGGACGAGATCGCAGCGAGCGGCGGTGTGGGCGTGCCGCTCGTGATCGCCGGGGCGGGGCCGCTGGAGCGGGAGGTGAGCGCCTGGGCGGCGGGCCGGGACGATGTGCGCCACGTCGGCCTGTTGGACGCGGCGGAGAGCCGGAAGGCCGTCGCGCGGTCGGTCGCCGTGGTGGCTCCGTCGACGTGGCTGGAGACCTTCGGGCTGGTGGTCGTGGAGGCGATGGCGGCGGGGGTCCCGGCCGTCGCCGCCGGTCATGGCGCCTTCGTCGAACTCGTCGAGGACGGGGTCACCGGGCTGCTGCACCGGCCGGGCGAGCCCGGCTCGCTCGCGGCCTGCATACGCCGGATCGCGGCCGAGCCGGCCCTGGGCCGGGAGATGGGCCAGGCGGCCCGGCGCCGTTACGAGCAGGGTTTCAGCCCGGCCGTCGGCCTTGAGCGCCTGGTGGAGGAGTACCGCACCGCGATCGCGGGTCGGACGGAATCAATGGGGGGCAGTAGATGACACGATGCCGACTCTGCGGCTCGGAAGCGATGGCGAGCGTCGTCGACCTCGGGGCGACGCCGCCGTGTGAGAGCTTTCTCGCCGCGGACCAACTGGACCAGCCGGAACCGGCGTACCCGCTGCACCTGCGGGTCTGCACCGACTGCTGGCTCGCGCAGATCCCGCCGCTGATCACGCCGGAGGAGACGTTCACGCAGTACGCGTACTTCTCCTCCTACTCGACCTCCTGGGTGGAGCACGCGCGCACGTTCGTCACCGACGCCATGGAGCGCCTCGGTCTCGGCACCGACGCCTTCGTGGTCGAGGTCGCGAGCAACGACGGATACCTGCTGAGGCACCTGGTGGACCGGGGGATCCGCTGCCTGGGCATCGAGCCGTCGGTGAACGTCGGCGCCGCGGCGCGGGAGGCGGGTGTGCCCACGCTCACGGAGTTCCTGACCCCGGCCACCGGTACCGCCGTCCGCGCCGGACACGGCCCGGCGGACCTGGTGGTGGCCAACAACGTGTACGCGCACATCCCCGACGTGGTCGGGTTCACCCAGGGACTGCGCGCCCTGGTCGCCGACGACGGCTGGGTCTCCATCGAGGTGCAGCACCTGCTGACCCTGATCGAGCAGAACCAGTACGACACGATCTACCACGAGCACTTCCAGTACTACACGGTCGCCTCCGCGATCCGGGCGCTGGCCAGCGGTGGCCTCGCGCTCGTGGACGTCGAGCTGCTGCCCACGCACGGCGGCTCCATCCGGCTGTGGGCCCGGCCGGCCGAGGTGGCCGGTGATCCGGCCTCCCGGGTGGCCGACGTGCTGGCCCGGGAGAAGGCCGCCGGGCTGCAGGAACTGTCCGGGTACACCGAGTTCTCCGCCAGGGTGGCCAAGGTGCGCCGGGACCTCCTGAAGTTCCTCATCGAGGCGGCCGAGCGCGGCGAGACGGTCGTCGGCTACGGCGCCCCGGGCAAGGGCAACACCCTGCTCAACCACTGCGGCATCCGGCCCGACCTGCTCCCGTACACGGTCGACCGCAACCCCTACAAGCACGGCAGGTTCACCCCGGGCACCCGCATCCCGATCCTGCCGCCCGAGCAGATAGCCGCCGACCGACCGGACTACGTCCTCGTCCTCCCGTGGAACCTGCGGGCCGAGCTGGCCGAGCAGCTGTCCTTCGTACACGACTGGGGCGGCCGGCTGGTCTTTCCCGTCCCGGAACTGAGCATTGTCGAGGTGGGGTCATGAAGGTCGTTCTGTTCTGCGGCGGTTACGGGATGCGGATGCGGAGCGGTGCCGCAGACGACATACCCAAGCCGATGGCGATGGTCGGCCCGAGACCGCTGATCTGGCATGTCATGCGCTACTACGCGCACTTCGGGCACACGGAGTTCATCCTGTGCCTCGGGTACGGGGCCCACCACATCAAGAACTTCTTCCTCACCTACGAGGAGACGACGTCCAACGACTTCGTGCTCCGGGGCGGTCGGACCGAGCTGCTGTCCACCGACATCGCCGACTGGACGATCACGTTCGCGCAGACCGGCGTCGAGTCACCGATCGGGGAGCGGCTGCGCCGGGTGCGCCACCACCTGGACGGCGACGAGATGTTCCTCGCCAACTACGCCGACGTGCTCACCGACGCCCCCCTGCCGGAGATGATCGACCGGTTCGCCCGGCGCGACGCCGGAGCGTCGATGATGGTGGTGCCGCCACAGTCCTCGTTCCACTGCGTGGAGTTGGGCGAGGACGGCCTGGTGGGGGGCATCACCGCGGTCAGCGAACTGCCGCTGTGGGAGAACGGCGGTTACTTCGTGCTCCGTCAGGAGGTCTTCGACCACATACCGGAGAACGGGGACCTGGTCGCCGACGGATGCGCCCAACTGGCCAAGCGCGGCCGGCTGGTGGCGCACCGGCACCGCGGCTTCTGGAAACCGACCGACACCGTGAAGGAGCGGGCCGCGCTCGACACCGCCTACGCCCGGGGCGACCGCCCGTGGGCCGTATGGGAACGGGACGGTGCGGGAGCGGGCGCCGGAGCGAGCGCGTGATCCGGCTCGGCGCCGGGCGCCCGGAGCGGATCGTCGCCATGGGCGCGCACTGCGACGACATCGCCATCGGCGCCGGCGGCACGCTGCTGACGCTGTGCCTCGCCCGGCCGGGCATCCGTGTCGACGCACTGGTGCTCTCCGGCGGCGGCAGCGAGCGGGAGCAGGAGGAGCAGGCCGCCCTCGCCGCCTTCTGCCCGGGCGCCGACCTGCGGCTGACCGTGCTCAAGCTGC
Organism: Streptomyces curacoi; assembly: GCF_001513975.1. Taxonomy (GTDB): domain Bacteria; phylum Actinomycetota; class Actinomycetes; order Streptomycetales; family Streptomycetaceae; genus Streptomyces; species Streptomyces curacoi. Next base: position 171,067 of record NZ_KQ947987.1, on the reverse strand, counting down.
CGGACGGCCGTATGCCCGCGCACTGGGAGGAGGCCAAGGCCGCGGTCGAGGAGCTGCGCGAGCGGACGGAGCCGGATCTGGTGCTGGCCCCGCGTACCGATGACGCGCACCAGGATCACCGCGGCCTGGCGAAGCTGGTGCCCACCGCGTTCCGCGACCACCTCGTGCTCGGTTACGAGATCGTCAAATGGGACGGCGATCTCGGCCGTCCGGCGGCGTACCAGCCGCTGACGCCGGAGATCGCCGACCGGAAGGTGCGGCTGCTGCAGGAGCACTACCCCTCGCAGCGACACCGGCCCTGGTACGACCGGGAGGCCTTCCTCGGTCTTGCGCGGATCCGCGGCATCGAATGCCACGAGCGCTACGCCGAGGCGTTCGCCGTCACCAAACTCACGCTCAACCTGGGGGGTTGAACCATGCGCGTACTACTGACCGGACACCAGGGATACCTGGGCACCGTCATGGCCCCGGTCCTCGCCGCCGCCGGGCACGAGGCCGTCGGCCTCGACGCCGGCCTGTTCGCCGACTGCGTCCTGGGCCCGCCGCCCGCGGACCCGTCGGGGCACCGGGTGGACCTGCGCGACGTCACGGCAGAACACGTCGCCGGGTTCGACGCCGTGATCCACCTGGCCGCCCTGTCCAACGACCCGCTGGGCTCGCTGGCGCCGGAGCTCACCTACGACATCAACCACCACGCGTCCGTACGCCTGGCCCGGCTGGCCCGCGACGCCGGGGTGCAGCGCTTCCTGTACGCGTCGACCTGCTCGGTCTACGGCGCCGCCGGCGGCGAGGACCTGGTGGGCGAGGACGCCCCGCTGCGCCCGGTGACGCCGTACGCGGAGTCCAAGGTGCGGGTGGAGGACGACCTGCACTCGCTGGCCGACGGCGACTTCAGCCCGGTGTTCATGCGCAACGCCACCGCCTTCGGCTACTCGCCCCGGCTGCGCGCCGACATCGTGCTGAACAACCTGGTGGGCCACGCGCTGCTGTCCGGCGAGGTCCTGGTGCTCTCCGACGGCACCCCCTGGCGCCCTCTCGTCCACGCCGCCGACATCGCACGGGCCTTCACGGCCGCGCTGACCGCGCCGCGGGCAGCGGTGCACGACCGGGCGTTCAACATCGGCAGCGAGACCAACAACGTCACGGTCGCCGAGATCGCCGAGCAGGTCGCCGAGGCGGTGTCCGGCGCCAAGGTGGTGATCACCGGCGAGACCGGTGCCGATCCGCGGTCGTACCGGGTGGACTTCTCCCGGTTCCGCGCCGCGATACCCGGCTTCGACTGCGAGTGGACGGTGAAGCGGGGCGCGCTCGAACTCGCCGACGCCTACCGCGAACACGGGCTGACCCGGGAGGACTTCGAGCGGCGCTTCACCCGCCTTGCCGTGCTGCGCGCTGCGTCCGACGCGGGCACCGTCGACGACACCCTGCGGTGGCGCCGGTGACCGCGGCCGGCGACCAGCCGACGACCCCGCCCGGCGACGCGATGCACGCACTCGTGGAGCGGCTGTACCCGCTGTGCCGGAGCATCACCGGCGACGGTGTGCGCGCCACCCTGGACATCGTCGGCGAGTACGTCCCGCTCCAGGTGCACGAGGTGCCGACCGGGACGCAGGTGCTCGACTGGACGGTGCCGCAGGAGTGGAACATCCGGGACGCGTACATCGCCGACCCCGCCGGCAAACGGGTCGTCGACTTCGCCGAGTCCAGCCTGCACGTGCTCGGCTACAGCGTGCCGGTGTCGAGGACCATGCCCCTGTCCGAGCTGCGCGCGCACCTGCACACCCTGCCGGACCACCCGTCCTGGGTGCCGTACCGCACCAGCTACTACAAACCGGAATGGGGGTTCTGCCTGGCCCAGGACACCCTGGACGCGCTGCCGGACGGCGACTACGAGGTGCGCATCGACTCCACACTCGCCGATGGCCACCTCACCTACGCCGAACACGTGATCCCCGGTCAGGTCCCCGACGAGGTGATCGTCTCCTGTCACGTCTGCCACCCGTCGCTGGCCAACGACAACCTGGCCGGCATCGCGGTGGCGACGTTCCTGGCCCGGGCGCTGGCGGAGCGGACGCCGTACTACACCTACCGGTTCCTGTTCGCGCCCGGCACCATCGGGGCGATCACCTGGCTGGCCCGCAACAAGGAGAGGGTGGAACGGGTCAAGCACGGGCTTGTCCTCGCCTGCGCGGGTGACCCGGGCCGGCTGACGTACAAGCAGAGCAGGCGCGGCGACGCGGAGATCGACCGGGTGATGCGGCACGTGCTGGCCGCCTCCGAACGCCCGTACCAGATCAACGAGTTCACTCCGTACGGCTACGACGAGCGGCAGTTCTGCTCCCCCGGGTTCGATCTCGGCGTGGGCTCGCTCAGCCGGACCCCGTACGCGGGCTATCCCGAGTACCACACCTCGGCGGACAACCTGGACTTCGTCTCCCCCGAGGCGATGGCGGACACCCTCGCAGTCTGCCGCGAGGCGTTCGCCGTCCTCGACCGCAACCGGCGGTACCTCAACCTCAGCCCCTACGGCGAACCGCAGCTGGGCCGACGTGGGTTGTACGACGCGCTCGGCGGCCGCAGCGACACCAAGCAGGCCCAGATGGCCATGCTCTGGGTGCTCAGTCTCTCCGACGGCGAGCACAGCCTGCTGGACGTCGCCGAGCGGTCCGGGCTGCCGTTCGACACCGTCGCCGACGCGGCCGACGCCCTGCACGGCGCCGGGCTGATCAAGGCATGACGCCGATGACCACCGAGAAGGAGAAGACGAGGGCACCGGCGGGCTCCGCCCGGCGGGGCATCGTCGGCCGGCTGTCCTGGGGACTGGCCGACCAGGCGGCCTCCAGCATCACCAACTTCGCGGTGGGCATCTACGTGGCGCGCTCGCTGGGCCTGACCGCGTTCGGCGTGTTCAGCCTGGCCTGGGTGACCTACGGCGTGGCGCTCAACGTCTCCCGCGGCCTTGCCACCGACCCGCTCATGGTGCGCTTCAGCGGCGTGTCGGACGCGGCCTGGCGCGGGGCGGTGGTCCGGTCGTCGGGTACCGCGCTCGGCGTCGGTGCCGCCCTCGGCGCGGCGTCGGTGGTGGCCGGCCTGGCGCTCGGCGGCCGCGTGGGGCCCGCCTTCGCCTGCCTCGGCGCCGTACTGCCGGGGCTGCTGCTGCAGGACGCATGGCGGTTCGCGTTCTTCGCCGCCGGCGCCGGGCGGAAGGCGTTCGTCAACGACCTCGTGTGGGGCGTCGTGCTCGTCCCGGCCATGGTGGTCGCGGCCCGGGTGGGCAGCGTGGCCGCTTTCGTGCTCGCCTGGGGCGGGGCCGCCGCGGTGGCCGCGGTGTACGGCTGCTTCCAGTCCGGCATCCGGCCCCGGTTGACCGGTGCGCGCGAGTGGCTTCGCGAGCACCGCGACCTCGGCTACCGGTACCTGGCCGAGAACGTCAGCAACAGCGGCGCGAGCCAGCTGCGGGCGTACGGGCTCGGCGCGATCGTCGGGGTCGGCGCGGTGGGGGTGGTCCGGGGCGCCGAACTGCTGCTCGGCCCGTTCCTCGCCGTGCTGATGGGGCTGTCCCTGGTCACCGTCGCGGAGGCGGCCCGGGTGCTGCGGCGGGCCCCGCACCGCCTCGGCGCGTTCTGCCTTCTGCTGGGCGGCGGGCAGGCCGTCGCCGCGCTGCTCTGGGGCGGGGCGCTGCTGCTGGTGCCGGACCGGGGCGGCGAGCTCGTGCTCGGCGGCGTCTGGAGCTCGGCCTCGCAGCTCATCGTGCCGGTCACGCTCGGTGTCGCGGGCGCCGGCCTCGGCACCGGCGCGGCGGCCGGGCTGCGCGCGCTCGGCGCGGCCCGGCGCAGCCTGCGCAGCCAGCTGATCGGCTCCGCCTGCTACGTCGCCGGCGGACTCGGCGGGGCGGCCCTGGGCGGCACGGCCGGCTCGGCCTGGGGCGTCGCCGCCGCGACCGTCTGCGGCTCGGCCGTGTGGTGGCTGCAGCTGCGCTCCGCCCTGTGCGAGCGCCACCAGAACCCCATCCCCGAAGTGAGGACGCCATGACCGACCGACCCCGGCTGAGCATCGGCCTGCCCGTGTACAACGGCGAGGAGTACCTCGCCGAGGCGCTCGACGCCCTGCTCGGCCAGACCTACGAGGACTTCGAGCTGGTCATCTCCGACAACGCCTCGACCGACGGCACCCAGGACATCTGCCGCGAGTACGCCGCGCGGGACTCACGCATCCGGTACATACGGCTGCCCCGGAACATCGGCGCCGCGCCGAACCACAACCACGTGTTCACCGAGTGCCGCGGCGAACTGTTCAAGTGGGCCTCGCACGACGACCTCTACGCCCGCGACCTGCTGCGGCGCTGCGTGGAGGCGCTGGACGAGCGGCCGGAGGTGATCCTCGCGCACTCCGGACAGGCGGTCATCGACGGCGACGGCCAGGTGAAGGTCCCGTACGAGTACGGGCTCGCCACCGACTCCCCGCACGCGCCGGAGCGCTTCCGCAGTCTGCTGTTCGAGCCCGGTGGCGACGACTTCTACGGGGTGATGCGGGCCGACGTGCTGCGCCGGGTGAAGCCGCACGACAGCTACCACCACGCGGACCGCACGTTCGTCGCCGAGATCACCCTGCACGGGCCCTTCCACCAGGTGCCGGAGCTGCTGTACTTCCGCCGCGACCACCCCACGCGCGCCGAGCGGGCGAACCCTTCCAAGCGCTCCCGGTGCGCCAACCTGGACCCGCGCCGGGCAGGCCCGCTGCACCCGACGCCCCGGCTGCTCACCGAGTACGTCTTGGGTTTCGTCTCGGCGATCCGGCGGGCGCCGCTGTCCCCGGCCGACCGGCGCGCGTGCTACCGCCACCTGGCCACCTGGATGACCAGCCGGGTCCGGCCGGGCGCCGGCGAGCGGGTCGAGGACCGCGCCCCGGTCGACCCGGCCCGGCTCACCGTCTCCGTCGACACCCTCGTCGCCGGCCGTGAGGGGAGGCGGGCGTGACCGCTGCGCGCGTCGGGGTGTTCGGCCTGCTCGGCTCCGGCAACCTCGGCAACGACGGGTCGCTGGAGGCCGTGCTCGCCTACCTCCGCGCCGAGCACCCGGAGGCGGTCGTGGACGCGCTGTGCGGCGGGCCCGAGGCCGTCGCGGCCCGGTACGGGATCCCCGCGACGCGGCTGCACTGGTACCGCGGCGAGTACCGGACCGCGTCGCGTGCGGGCGCGATCGCGGCGAAGGGGCTGGGCAAAGTCGTCGACGCCGTCCGCACCGCCGCCTGGGTGCGCCGGCACGACGTGGTGATCGTGCCGGGCATGGGCGTCCTGGAGGCCACGCTGCCGCTGCGGCCGTGGGGTTTCCCGTACGCGCTGTTCCTGCTCTGCGCGAGCGGCCGGCTGCTGCGCACCCGGGTCGCGCTGGTCGGTGTCGGCGCGGATGCGATTCACAACCGCCCGACGCGGGCCCTGGTCCGCTGGTCGGCCGGGCTCGCCACGTATCGCTCGTACCGCGACGACCTGTCCCGTGACGCACTGCGGGCGATGGGCGTGAACACCGCGCGCGACAAGGTCTACCCGGACCTCGCCTTCGCGCTGCCGACACCGCGCGGGAGCGCACCATCGGGCTCGGTGTGCGTAGGCGTCATGGACTTCCACGGCGGCAACGACGACCGTGCCCGGGCCGAGGAGATCCACCGGCGCTACCTGGACGGGACGACACGGTTCGTCCGCGCCCTGGTCGAGGACGGCAGGCGGGTACGGCTGCTCACCGGCGACGCCTGCGACGCGCCGGTCGTGGCCGCGATCCTCGACGCGGTGGACTCCCCCCTGGTCACCGCACCCGAAGTCGCCTCACTCGTCGACCTGATGAAAGAGATGGCGGCCGCCGACACAGTGGTGGCGACCCGCTATCACAATCTGGTCTGCGCGCTGAAGGTCGGCGCCCCCACTCTCGCGCTCAGCTACGCGGCGAAGAGCGACGCACTCATGGACCGGATGGGCCTCGCCGCCTACTGCCACCCGGCCCGCGAGGTCGATGCCGACCGGTTGCTCGAACAGTTCCGGGAACTGGAGAAGCGATCGGCGGAGCTGCGCCAGACCCTGACCGAGCGGAACCTGGCCGCGACCCGCCAACTCGACGACCAGTTCCACGAGTTGACGGCGACCCTGCTGCCCGCGAACAACCGACCCCGCCAGGAGGCCGCATGAAAGTGACCGAAGTCCCGGGGATCGCGGGCGCGTTCCTCTTCGAGCCGACGCCGTACGCCGACGAACGCGGCTTCTTCTGCCGCACCTTCGACGCCGACGTGGTCCGCTCGGTGGGCCTCGACCCGAACGCCTTCGTCCAGGACAGCGTGTCCCACTCGGTCCGGGGCGTGCTGCGCGGCCTGCACCTGCGCTCCGGCGCCGGCGAGGCCAAGCTGGTGCGGTGCTCGTACGGGCGGATCTTCGACGTCGTCGTGGACCTGCGGCCGGACTCGCCGACGTACCTGGGCCGGGCCTTCTTCGAACTGTCCGGCGAGACGCAGACGACCCTGTACATCCCGGCGGGATGCGCCCACGGCTTCCAGGCGCTGACCGAAACCGCCGACACCTCGTACCGGATCGACCGCCCGCACGATCCGACCGAGGACGTGACGATCGCCTTCGACGACCCAGAGCTCGCCATTCCCTGGCCGCTGCCGGTCACATCGATGTCCCAGCGGGACCGGGAGGCGCCGAGCCTCGCCGAGGTCCTGAAGCAACAGGAAGGCTGAAGTCGACGTGGACAACTCAGGCGAGGAGTTCCTCCTCCCCCGGTCGCAGCAGGCGAACGAGCGGCTGCACGCCCTGATCCCCGGCGGTGCGCACACCTACGCCAAGGGCGACGACCAGTACCCCGAGCACCTGGCCCCGGTCATCAGCCACGGCCACGGTGCCCATGTGTGGGACGTCGACGGCAACCGCTACATCGAGTACGGCTCCGGCCTGCGGTCGGTCAGCCTCGGCCACGCCCACCCGCGCGTGACCGAGGCGGTGCGACGGGAACTCGACCGCGGCAGCAACTTCGTGCGCCCGTCCATCGTGGAGGTCGAGGCCGCCGAACGCTTCCTGGCCACGGTGCCGACCGCCGAGATGGTGAAGTTCGCGAAGAACGGCTCCGACGCCACCACCGCCGCGGTGCGCCTGGCCCGCGCCGTCACCGGGCGCCCGCGGGTGGCCATCTGCGCCGACCATCCGTTCTTCTCCGTCGACGACTGGTTCATCGGCACCACACCGATGTCCGCCGGCATCCCGGAGTCGACCAACGAGCTCACCGTGGCGTTCCCCTACGGCGACCTGGCCGCCACGGAGGAACTGCTCACCCGCCACCAGGACGAGGTCGCCTGCCTGATCCTCGAACCCGCCACCCACACCGAGCCGCCACCCGGCTACCTCGCCGGCCTGCGCGAACTGGCCGACCGGCACGGCTGCGTACTGGTCTTCGACGAGATGATCACCGGCTTCCGCTGGTCCGAGGCGGGCGCCCAGGGCCTGTACGGCGTCGTCCCCGACCTCTCCACGTTCGGCAAGGCGCTGGGCAACGGATTCGCCGTCTCCGCACTCGCCGGGCGCCGCGAGCTGATGGAACGGGGCGGGCTGCGCCACTCCCACGACCGGGTGTTCCTGCTGTCCACCACGCACGGCGCGGAAACGCACTCCCTTGCGGCCGCGATGACCGTGCAGACCACCTACGTCGAGGAGGGCGTCACCGCGCAACTGCACGCCCTCGGCGAGCGGTTGGCCGCCGGTGTCCGTGACGCCGCGGCCGGTATGGGCGTCGGCGACCACGTCATCGTCCGGGGCCGGGCCAGCAACCTGGTCTTCGCCACCCTCGACGAGAAGGGGCAGCCGTCGCAGCAGTACCGCACCCTGTTCCTACGCCGGCTCCTCGCGGGCGGGGTGCTGGCCCCGTCGTTCGTGGTGAGCAGCGCGCTCAGCGACGCCGACATCGACCACACCGTCGAGGCGGTGGCCCAGGCATGTGCGGTGTACCGGAAGGCACTGGACGCCGGGGACCCCACCCCGTGGCTGGGCGGACGACCGGTGAAGCCGGTATTCCGCCGCTTGGCGTGACGGGACGTGGTGTGCCGTGCCGCGCCGTGCCATGACGTGACGTGACGTGACGTCAGCGGCGCTGCCCGACCAGCCAGTCAGCCATCCGGTCGACCAGCCACGCAATCGCCGGTGTCACCGCCAGCGCGGTGCACCAGCCGCCCAGGACGTCGGTCGGGTAGTGCGCGCCCAGGGCGACCTGCGCCCAGCCCATGGCGGCGCCGGCAACCAGCGCCGCGGCGAGCACGAGTGACGTGCCGGCCGTCCTGCCGAGGCCGAGCCGGCCGGTCGCGAGCAGCGCCACCACGAGGGCGAACGCGGTGAGGAAGGCGGTGTGCCCGCTCGGGTAGGACAGGTTGCCGTCGCCGTGGATGGTGCGTCCCACCAGGGGCTTGATCAGCTTCGTCGTCCCCACGGTCAGGCCGGCGCCGGCAACGACGAGCACCGCCGCGCGGGGACTCCGTAGCCGCAGGCAGCCCGCCACGGCGGCCACGACCAGCGTCGCCGCCCCCAAGGGCTCCCCCAAGAAGTCCGTGGCCAGAGCGACGTACCGCCACGGCGACCCCACACCGTCCACCGCCGCCCAGATCCGCGCGTCCACCAGGCCGGGCCTGCTGTCGTCGGCATACAGAACCCCGAGCACGACGACCACCAGCGCGGCGAGGGCCGCGATCACCCCGAGCCACACGCGCAGCGACGGGGACAGCACCGCGGGCGCCGACCGGCCGGTCACACGCCCACCGCGTCCGGTCCGCTGACGCCAACTCCCCCTCAACGAGCCCCCCGTCGTGTCCACGTGTCAACACTCTGGCACAGCGGCCGCCGTCTTGGCCTCAGGGACGCGGAACGGGACGCAGGTGCAGGCCACGATCCTGCCGAGTCGGGATCATGTCAGGCCCGGCCTCACTTCAGGTGCCGGTCCAAGAACCGGCACCCGTCCTCCAGCTCGAACCACGGGGTGCCGGTGTGCCCTCCCGGATTGGCGTGCAGCGTCTTCTCCTTGCTGCCGAAGGCGTCGAACAGGTCCAGGGCCCGTTGCCGGGGGTTCCCTTCGTCGTCCCACTGCAGCAGGAACAGCAGCGGAATGGTGACCTGCCGGGCCTCCTCGCGCTGGGCGCGGGGCACGTACCCCCCGGCGAAGAAGCCTGCGGCCGCGATGCGCGGCTCGACCACCGCAAGCCGAATGCCGAGGGCGGCCCACCCCCCGGAGTACCCGACCGGACCGCCGATCTCGGGCAGCTCAAGGAGGGCGTCCAGAGTGGTCTGCCATTCCAGGACCGCGTTTTCGACCAGCGGGCCGATGAAGGACTCCAGGATCTCGTCGACCGGCTCGCCGACCTGCATCGCCCGCCGGAGGTCGGCACGGGCCTGCTCGTCGGCGGCGGAACGGGGACGGTCACCGCACCCGGCGGCGTCGATGGTGGCCACCGCGTAGCCGCGCGCCGCGGTGTACCGGGCCCGGGCCACCAGCCGGGGTTCCGCCTTGGGCAGGCCGTTGTTGTGGGCCATCAGGACCAGCGGGGCCGGTGCGGATCCAGGCGTCCACAGGGTGCCGGGGATCTCGCCGAGGGTGAATTCGCGCTCGATGACGCCGTCGTCGAGGCGCTGTTCGGAAGTGAATCGCATGGTCGTGCCTTTCGGGAGTGCGCCTGAACGGCGCTCCCGGACGACCTATCGCCCGACCGTGACCCCGGAGGGGAGCACCCATGTCGATACTGCGTTCACGGGTACCACCTCCTCGTTCTCTCGCACGGCCTCCGGGAAAGTAGCAGTGGTCGCCCTGGCCCGCCAACGGGTTTTCGCGGAGGCCCTGACTCCCGCAACTCCAACCGGCGGACCAGACACACCGGATTGAATGGCCACTCCACCAGTCGGGTCAGGCCAAGGAGTACGACATGGGCGGGCAGAGCGGTACGCACATGGAACGGATGAGTACGCGCACCGGCCCCACGAGGCCGCGCCGACGCAGCCGGCCGGTGTGGTTCCTGGCCTTGTGCGTCGTGTGGACGCTCGGCGCGATCGCCTGGGCGGCCGTCGCGCTGCTCACGCCGGCCGGTGACGGCCCGGAGGAGGCAGTGGAGCGCAAGGCGGGAATGCACCACGATCAGCATCAACCCGCGGGGCGCTACTACATACCGACATACGCCAAGGTGGAGAAGAACGGCACCGCGGTGCTCCGGTACGAGGTGGGCAACAGCCAGGACTCAAGCGTCGAAAACTTCCTGCGCACGTACGACATCACCGCCGAGCCCAAGCGCACCGGCCCGTCCAAGGTGACGTACTCCGACCGCTTCGGCGACGTACGGCGAACGTTCACGATCACCTACAACCCGTCGCCTGAGCCTGCTGGGTACGACTACGCGCGGATCACCGTCAGAGCCCGGGGCACCGACGCAAGCGCCTTGGTGAACCGCGCAGGGGATGTGAACCCTCCCCGGACAGCCTGACGGCCGCGCACACAAAACCGCAGATCAAGAGCCCTTGGCCATCGGCTCCAGAATCGCCACGCATTCCACATGATGAGTCATCGGAAACAGATCGAACACCCGCAACATCCGCACCCGATACCCCCCCTCCCGGAAGTACCCCAAGTCCCGCGCCAACGCCGCCGGATCGCACGCCACATACGCGATCCTCCGCGCCCCCAGCGACGCCAGATGCGCCACCGTCTTCCGGCCCGCGCCGGCCCGCGGCGGGTCCAGGACGATGAGGTCGACCTCGGTGATACCCGTACGCGGCAGCACGCTCTCGACCTTGCCCTGCTCGATGCGGACGCGGTCGAAGTCGGCCAGGTTGTGCCGGGCGTCCTCCACCGCGCGCTTGCCGGACTCGATGCCGAGGACCGCGCCCTGGTCGCCGAGCCGGTCGGCCAGCGCGCCCGCGAACAGGCCCGCACCGCAGTACAGGTCGAGGGCCATCTCGCCCTTGCGCGGCAGCAGCCCCTGCATGACGGCCGTCACCAGGGTGTCCGCGGCCTTCGGGTGGACCTGCCAGAAGCCGCCGCTGCCCACCCGGTACGTACGCCCGTCCGCGCGCTCGCGGACGAAGGGGCGGCCGTGGACCCGGTGGACGCCGCCGTCCTTCTCACCGACCCGCATCACCGACACCGGCCGGTCCAGTTCGACGATCGGCAGGCGCGCGCCCGGCTTCGGGGTGAGGATCACCTGGCGGTCCTGCGACCCGGTCGCCGCGATCGCCTCCACCGACGCCATGCCCGTCCAGTCGCGCTTCTCGATGCCCAGCTCGCTGACGCCCTCGGCGGCGATCATGCAGTGGTCGATCGGCTCCACCTCGTGCGAGCGGTGCCGGCGCAGTCCGGCATGGCCGTCGGCGTCCACGGCGTACTGCACCCGCGTCCGCCACTGCGGCACCTGCCCGGCCGGCAGCTTGTCGCCCTCCGCCGGCATCACCGTGCCGTCCCAGCCGACGTCCTCCGGCGTCAGCCCGGCGAGCCGCCTGAGCTGCTCGGCGACGACCTCGCCCTTCATCCGGCGCTGCGCTCCCGGCTTGGCGTGCTGCCAGTCGCAGCCGCCGCAGCGGCCGGGGCCGGCGAAGGGGCAGGGCGCCTCGATGCGGTCCTTGGACGGCTGCAGCACCTCCACCGCGTCGGCGCGCAGGAAGCGGTCGCCCTCCTCGCCCTCGGTCACCCGGGCCACGACCCGCTCACCGGGCAGCGTGTGCCGGACGAACAGCACCTGGCCGGCGTCGGTGCGGGCGATGCAGTGCCCGCCGTGGGCGACGGGGCCGATCTCGACCTCGTACTCCTCCCCCACCAGCGACTTCTTCGGTTCTGCCTGCATGGTGGGGTGACTCCAGATCGAGAAGGGGGTACGGCCCTCTCCAGAGGTCTGCGGAGGGCCTGACAACAGCCCACCAGTCTACGTGCTCCCGGCCACGCCCCCCGCCCGCGTCAGCGCTGGGCGTCGGCCTCCTTCGCCCGCTCCTGGGCGGGCCCCCGCCGCACCGAGCCGGGCGCGTTCCACTCCTGCCGCTTGCGGGCCCGGGCCTTGGCCACCTCGGAGGACTGCAGCTGGTACGGCACCGAGGTCACCATGATGCCCGGCGTGAACAGCAGCCGGCCCTTCAGCCGGAGCGCGCTCTGGTTGTGCAGCAGATGCTCGTACCAGTGGCCGACGACGTACTCGGGGATGATGACCGACACGGCGTCGCGCGGGGACTCCTTGCGCAGGCTCTTCACGTACTCGATGACCGGCCGCGTGATCTCCCGGTAGGGCGAGTCGAGGACCTTCAGCGGTACGTCGATGCCGCGCCGCTCCCACTCGTCGCGCAGTGCCTTGGTCTCCGCCGGGTCCACGTTGACGCTGAGCGCCTCCAGGGTGTCCGAGCGCAGCAGCTTGGCGTAGGCCAGGGCGCGCAGGGCGGGCCGGTGGATCTTGGAGACCAGGACGACGGAGTGCACGCGGGACGGCCGTACGCTGTCGTCGCTCGGGCCCTCGGGGGCGGCGAGTTCCTCGGAGACATGGTCGTAGTGGCGGCGGATCGCCGTCATCGTGCCGTAGAAGATCACCATGCCCAGCAGGGCCACCCAGGCGCCGTGCGTGAACTTGGTGACGAGGACGACGACCAGGACCAGTCCGGTGAAGAAGGCGCCGAAGGTGTTGATCGCGCGGGAGCGGATCATGTGGCGGCGCTTGGCCTGGTCGGTCTCCGTGGCCAGATGGCGGTTCCAGTGGCGGACCATGCCGGTCTGGCTGAGCGTGAAGGACACGAACACGCCGACGATGTACAGCTGGATCAGCCGGGTGGAGTCGGCACTGTAGATCCACACCAGGAGGATGGCCGCGCCCGCCAGCAGCACGATGCCGTTGGAGAAGGCGAGCCGGTCACCGCGGGTGTGCAGCTGGCGCGGCAGATAGCGGTCCTGGGCGAGGATCGAGCCGAGCACCGGGAAGCCGTTGTAGGCGGTGTTGGCCGCCAGGAACAGCACCAGGGCGGTGGCCGCGGCGAGCACGATGAAGAAGAAGCTGCCCTTGCCGAAGACGGCCTCGGCGACCTGGGTGATCACGGGGTTCTGCACATAGTCGGCGCCGACCGCGACACCGTCCTTCAGCAGGTCGACGGCCGGGTTCTCGGCCATGCGGACCTTGGTCACCAGCGCGAGCACGATGATGCCGCAGAACATGGTGACGGCCAGCAGGCCCATCGCCGCGAGCGTGGTCGCCGCGTTCTTCGACTTGGGCTTGCGGAAGGCCGGGACGCCGTTGGAGATCGCCTCGACACCGGTGAGCGCGGCACAGCCGGAGGAGAAGGCGCGCAGGAGGAGGAAGACGAGCGCGAAGCCGGCGAGGCCCTCGTGCTCCGGCTTGATCTCGTACGACGCCGTGGGCGCCCGCATGGTGTCGTCGAGGACCAGCGCACGGAACGCGCCCCAGGCGACCATCGTGAAGACGCCCGCGACGAAGACGTACGTCGGGATCGCGAAGAGGCTGCCGGACTCCTTGACGCCGCGCAGGTTCATCAGCGTCAGCAGCACGATCACGCCGACCGCGCACTCGACCTTGTGCTCGACGACGAACGGGACGGCGGAGCCGAGGTTCTCGATGCCGGAGGAGATGGAGACGGCGACGGTCAGGACGTAGTCGACGAGCAGGGCGCTAGCGACCGTGAGGCCCGCCTTGGGGCCGAGGTTGGTGGTGGCCACCTCGTAGTCGCCGCCGCCGCTGGGGTAGGCGTGCACGTTCTGGCGGTAGGAGGCGACCACCGTGAACATCAGCACGACGACCGCGAGTGCGATCCAGGGGCTGAAGTGGTATGCCGACAGGCCCGCGATGGAGAGGACCAGCAGTACCTCTCCGGGCGCGTACGCCACGGATGACAGCGGGTCGGAGGCAAAGACGGGCAGAGCGATGCGCTTGGGCAGGAGCGTTTCCGCCAGCCGGTCGCTGCGCAGCGCGCGCCCGATCAGAATCCGTTTGGGCACGTCGGTCAGTTTGGACACAACAGAGAATCGTAGGCCCCCTGCCTGGAGCGGAGCACATCCGGGTGAAATCGCGCGCGGCGCGGGGGTGAATTCCGTCCCCCGCTCGCGCCGGGCGCCGATCGGGGCGCCGCCCGCGTGCCTCCATGACCTGCGTCGGTACGCTCATCACATCCGGGAGACCTCATGTCGCAGACGACCGCTCAGCTCGTCGGTGCCCTCGTCGCGCTCGCCGGACTCGCCGCCCTGGCACTGGCCAGCGTCCGCAGCATCAACCGCCGCTGATCCGCACCATCAGCCGCCGTCCATCCGCAGCAGCAACCGCCGTTGAGGGCGCCGGTCGTCTCTCCAGGTGGTGCCTGGTCGGTGTGTCCGACCCTGACGTTACGGTGGACGGAGGCACACGCGAGCCCGCGATCCGAACCGCGCGGGATCATCGACGGGATTCCCCGGCATGATGTTGCCCAGCGGTCCGCGACCGGCCCGCGTCTGTTGCCCGGCAAACCGAGAGAAGGATATGAGCGCCACGTTCACGCAAGTCAGACGCCTAACGAGGAGTGCGGGGTAAGGCCGTGCACATCGTCATCATGGGTTGCGGAAGGGTGGGCTCCGCTCTTGCCCAGACCCTGGAGCAGCAAGGGCACACGGTCGCCGTGATCGACCAGGACCCCACCGCGTTCCGGCGGCTGGGCCCTGGGTTCGGGGGCCGCCGGGTCACCGGCGTCGGCTTCGACCAGGACACCCTGCGCGAGGCGGGCATCGAGGAGGCGGGCGCCTTCGCCGCCGTCTCCAGCGGTGACAACTCGAACATCATCTCCGCGCGCGTGGCCCGCGAGATGTTCGGCGTGGAGAACGTCGCGGCCCGTATCTACGACCCCCGCCGCGCCGAGGTCTACCAGCGCCTCGGCATCCCCACCGTGGCCACGGTCCGCTGGACGGCCGACCAGATGCTGCGCCGCCTGCTGCCCTCGGGCGCCGAGCCGCTGTGGCGGGACCCGACCGGCGGCGTCCAGCTCGCCGAGGTGCACACGTCCCCGGCCTGGGTGGGCCACAAGATCAGCAGGCTGCAGGAGGAGACCGGCGTCCGCGTCGCGTTCCTGACCCGGCTCGGCGAGGCGATCCTGCCCAGATCGCAGACGGTGCTGCAGGAGGGCGACCTGGTGCACGTCATGATGCGCACCGACGAGGTCGACAAGGTCGAGGCGGCGTTCGCCAAGGGTCCCGAAGAGGAGGGCGGTCACTGATGAGGGTCGCCATTGCCGGCGCCGGAGCGGTGGGCCGCTCCATCGCGGGCGAACTGCTGGAGAACGGCCACGAGGTCCTGCTCGTCGACAAGGCGCCGACCGCCATCTCGGTCGAGCGCGTCCCGCAGGCGGAGTGGCTGCTGGCCGACGCCTGCGAGATCACGTCGTTGGACGAGGCGGCGCTGCAGCGCTGCAACGTGGTGATCGCCGCGACGGGAGACGACAAGGTCAACCTGGTCGTCTCGCTCCTGGCGAAGACGGAGTACGGCGTTCCGCGCGTCGTGGCCCGGGTGAACAACCCCAAGAACGAGTGGCTGTTCAACGAGGCCTGGGGCGTCGACGTGGCGGTCTCCACCCCCCGTCTGATGTCGGCCCTGGTCGAGGAGGCGGTGAGCGTCGGCGACCTGGTCCGCCTCCTCCGCTTCAGCCACGGCGACGCCAACCTCGTCGAGCTGACCCTCCCCGAGGAGTCGGCCCTGGCCGGCACCCAGGTCGGCGACGTCGAGTGGCCCGAGGACACGTCCCTGGTCACCATCATCCGCGGCACCCGAGTCCTCACCCCGTCCCGAGAGGACTCCCTGGAGGCGGGCGACGAACTCCTCTTCGTGGCCGCGCAGGCGCGCGAGGAGCAGCTGGAGGACCTCCTGTCGGTGCGACGCGAGGACACGTCGGGCTGACCGACTCCGGACCACGACGACGAAGGGCGCCCCGGGAGTTCCCGGGGCGCCCTTCGCAGCAATTCAGCCCGTCGGGGCTACGGCGCCGGTCCGCACCATCAGCCCGTCCGGCGATTGAGGACGAGGCCCGTTCAGGGCCGACAGCGGGGTCTGGGAGCCGCAGGTCCCCGGGGACGCGGGGTCGAAGGGGCGGCAGCCCCTGGAGGACGGGACGGGTAGGGGCGGCGGGGGCGAGAAAACCCACGACCCCAGCGGCCGGCGCCCGGCACCTACTCGGCCGCCGCAGCCTTCCGCTCCCGCTCGGCCTGCTCGGCCCGTTCCGCCGCCTCCATCTCCGCGAACACGTCGATCGGCGCCGGCGCCTTCGCCAGGAACACCCACGTCAGCCACACAGCCAGCAGGAACGGCGGGATCTTCAGCGCGACCAGCACCCACCCCAGCTGCGTCGTGTCCGCCCACCAGTACAGCGGGAACAGAATCGCGCACTTGGCGAGCAGGATCAGCCCCCATGCCCAACTGGCCTTCGCATAGGCCTTCTTGCGCCCGGGATTCCGCGTACGCCAGGAGAGGTTCTCCTTGAACACCGGCCCGAGGATCAGCCCGATCAGCGGCACCCCGCACAGCGTGGTGATGATGTACGCGAGCCCCAGCCCCAGCGTGTAGAGCATGCCGGGCAGATAGAAGTCCTTCGCGTTGCCGGTCATCATCGCGAACACGACACCGAAGGCAACGCCGAACACACCGCTGAACGCGTGCTTGACGGTGTCCCGCATCACCAGGCGCACCACCACGAGCAACAGGGACACCCCGAGCGCGGCGATGGCCGACAGGTGCAGGTCCTTGTTGACCGTGTAGATGGTGACGAAGAGCAGACCGGGCAGCACCGTCTCGATCATGCCGCGCATGCCGCCGAAGGCCTCGAACAGCGCGGCCTCGGTCACCGCCCGGGCCTCCTGCTCGGCGTCTGCGGTGGTGTCTTCAGTCGGCTTGTCGAGCGACGTCACCGGCTACTCCCGTCCGAGGGGTCTCAGTTCGTATTTCGGGTTGAACAGCACCCGGCGGCCCCGGCTCATGGAGATCCGGCCCGATGCGATCAGCCGGCGCCCCGGCTCTATCCCGACTATGGAGCGCCTGCCGAGCCACACCACGTCCAGGGCGGCGGAGCCGTCGAACAGCTCGGCCTCCAGGGCCGGAACTCCCGCGCGTGGCCGCAGAGTGACCGTGCGCAAGGTACCAGTAACCGTCACGATCTGTCGGTCACGACAGTCACCGATCTTGATACAGCCGGCCGTCTCGGCGTCCTCACGCAGCTCCTCGGACTCCAGGTCCTCCTGCGACGAGGAGAGCCGGTCGAGCATGCGCCGGAACCGGCCCACCGACTTTTCGGAACGAGGAACAGCACTCATGTCTGGAAGCCTACCGGGGTGCACCGACACGGTCGTACCCCCGGGGCCGACGCTCCAACCGACCCCCCTGCGACCGGCTCACTTCTCGAACCGGTACCCCATCCCCGCCTCCGTGATGAAGTGCTTCGGATGCGACGGGTCCGCCTCCAGCTTTCTGCGCAGCTGGGCCATGTACACCCGCAGATAGTTCGTCTCCGTCCCGTACGACGGCCCCCACACCTCCTGCAGCAGCTGCCTCTGGCTGACGAGGCGTCCCGTGTTGCGGACCAGCACCTCCAGCAGATGCCATTCCGTCGGGGTCAGCCGTACGTCCCTCCCGCCCCGGTTGACCTTCTTCGCGGCGAGGTCGACGGTGAACTCCTCGGTCTCCACCATCACGTCCTGCTCGCCGCCCCCGGCGGGTTCGGCGCGGCGGACGGCGGCCCGCAGCCGGGCCAGCAGTTCGTCCATGCCGAACGGCTTGGTGACGTAGTCGTCGGCCCCCGCGTCCAGCGCCTGCACCTTCTCGTCGGAGGAGTGCCTGGCGGACAGCACCAGGATCGGCACCCGGGTCCAGCCGCGCAGCCCCCGGATCACCTCGACGCCGTCCATGTCGGGCAGACCGAGGTCGAGGACGACCACGTCGGGGTGACGGGCGGCGGCGAGTTCGAGGGCGGTCGCGCCGTCGTGGGCCGCGTCGACCTCGTACTTGCGGGCCTTGAGGTTGATCACGAGGGCGCGCACGATCTGCGGCTCGTCGTCGACCACCAGCACCCGGGTCATGGGGTGACCTGCCTTTCGGGTTCCACGGGGCGGTCCGTCGACGCGGCCCCCTCCTGAAGCTCCGGGCCCGGTCCCGCCGCCCGGAGAGTGAGCACCATGGTGAGACCTCCGCCGGGCGTGTCCTCGGCGTTGAGGGTGCCGCCCATCGCCTCGGCGAAGCCGCGTGCCACCGCGAGGCCGAGCCCGACCCCCGCGCCGCGCGGGGCGTCGCCGTAGCGCTGGAAGGGCTCGAAGATGCGCTCCTTGGCCTCGTCGGGGACGCCCCGCCCGCGGTCGACGACCCGCACCTCGACGCGGTCGGCGATGGCGCTGGCGGACACGAGGACCGCGCTGTCGCCGGGGCCGTACTTGACGGCGTTCTCGACCAGGTTGGCGACCGACCGCTCCAGCAGCCCCGGGTCCACGGCGACCATGGGCAGGCTCTCCGGAACGTCCAGCTCCACGCTGCCCTCCGGCACCCCGCCCAGGGCCATCGGCACCACCTCGTCGAGGTCGATCTCGCGGATCAGGGGCGTGACCGTGCCGGTCTGCAGCCGGGACATGTCCAGCAGGTTGCCGACCAGGTGGTCCAGGCGGTCGGCGCCCTCCTCGATGCCCTCCAGCAGCTCGGCCTCGTCCTCCTCGGACCAGGCCACGTCGTCGGAGCGCAGCGAGGAGACGGCCGCCTTGATGCCCGCGAGAGGCGTACGCAGGTCATGGCTGACGGCGGCCAGCAGCGCCGTACGGATCCGGTTGCCCTCGGCCAGCTCCTTGGCCTGGTCCGCCTCGCGCTGCAGGCGCTGGCGGTCCAGGACCACGGCGGACTGCGCGGCGAAGGCGGCCAGCACCCGGCGGTCCTCCGCGGGCAGCACCCGGCCGGTCAGCGCGAGCGCCATGTGGTCGCCGACCGGTACATCGACGTCGGCGTCCTCCGGCCGGGCCGGCGCGTGCCCCGTACCGACCCGGCCGGCGCAGGTCCACGGGTCGAGGTCGCTCTCCCGCTCCAGCAGTGCCGCCGACTGCATGCCGAAGGTCTCCCGGACCCGTTCCAGCAGCTCCTCCAGTCCGGTCTCGCCGCGCAGCACGTTCCCGGCGAGGAAGGACAGGATCTCCGACTCGGCGCGCAGGCGGGCGGCCTGGTGGGTGCGGCGGGCCGCGAGGTCCACCACGGAGGCCACCGCCACCGCCACGAAGACGAAGATCACCAGCGCGAGCAGGTTCTTCGGGTCGGCGATCGTGATGTGGTGCACCGGTGCCGTGAAGTACCAGTTGAGCAGCATCGAGCCGACCGCCGCCGAGGCCAGTGCGGGGTAGCGCCCGCCGAGCAGGGCCGCGGCCACCGTCAGGGTCAGGAACAACAGCATGTCGTTGGCGAGACCGAGGTCGACCGCGGTGTGGGTCAGCAGCAGGGTGAGCAGCAGGGGACCGCCGACACCGGTGAGCCAGCCCCACAGAATCCGGGACCGGCCGAGGCGGGCGCCCCGGGCCACGGGCAGTCCGCGCCCCTTGGCGGCCTCCTCGTGGGTGACGATGTGCACGTCGAGGTCGGGGCCGGAGTCGCGGGCGACCGTCGCGCCGACGCCCGGTCCGAAGACGTACTGCCAGCTCTTGCGGCGCGAGGAGCCGAGGACTATCTGCGTGGCGTTGGCACCGCGCGCGAAGGCCAGCAGCGCCGCCGGGATGTCGTCGCCGAGGACGTGGTGGAAGGTGCCGCCCAGGTCCTCCACCAGGGTGCGCTGTACGGCCAGTTCCTTGGGTGAGGCGGAGGTGAGGCCGTCGCTGCGGGCGATGTACACGGCCAGCACCTCACCGCCGGCGCCCTTCTCCGCGAGCCGTGCCGCCCGGCGGATCAGCGTCCGTCCCTCCGGACCGCCGGTCAGCCCCACCACGATCCGCTCCCGGGAACCCCAGATCGTCGACACCCGGTGATCGCTGCGGTACTGCTTCAGATACTCGTCGACCCGGTCGGCCACCCACAGCAGCGCCAGCTCGCGCAGCGCGGTCAGGTTCCCGGGCCGGAAATAGTTCGACAGGGCCGCATCCACCTTGTCCGGCTCGTAGATGTTGCCGTGTGCCATCCGCCGCCGCAGCGCCTGCGGCGACATGTCGACCAGTTCGACCTGGTCCGCGCGGCGCACCACCTCGTCCGGCACGGTCTCCCGCTGCCGCACACCGGTGATCGACTCGACGACGTCCCCCAGTGACTCCAGGTGCTGGATGTTGACGGTCGATATGACGTCGATCCCGGCCGCCAGCAGTTCCGCCACGTCCTGCCAGCGCTTGGCGTTGCGCGAGCCGGGGACGTTGGTGTGGGCCAGCTCGTCCACCAGCGCCACCTGCGGTCTGCGGGCCAGGACGGCGTCGACGTCCATCTCCGTGAAGAAGGCGCCCCGGTACTCCAGCTCCTTGCGCCGGATCTGCTCCAGCCCGTGCAGCATCACCTCGGTGCGCGGCCGCCCGTGGTGCTCCACGAACGCGACCACGCAGTCGGTGCCCCGCTCCACCCGGCGGTGCGCCTCGGACAGCATCGCGTACGTCTTGCCGACGCCCGGTGCCGCACCGAGGTAGATCCGAAGCTTGCCGCGTCCCATGGCCTCATCGTCTTCCGGTCCCGCTGTTGCCTGCGCAGCGTCGACCTTACGGCCAATAATCGCGACAAAAGGTGCCGGGTGCGGCGGCGGGGCCGTCTTTGACGCAACTCTGACGGTCCCGCCGCCGGGTGGGCCTCAGCCCAGGTTGTCGCCGTGGGTGAGGGTCTCCCAGGCCACGAAGAGATGGTTGGTGCCGGCTGGGCGGTTCCGCTCGGTCAGCGTCTGTGTGTTGGTCATCGCCATGCCCAGACGGTTGTGCAGGGCGTTGTAGCCCACCTCGGTGACGGGGCCGAGCCCGAGCTTCAGCGAGCCGCCGCACAGCCAGCCGGGGACGGCCGTACCCAGCTCGTACTTCGCGTGGAACCCCAGCGCCTGCCGCAGCCGCTCGCCGACGTCGGTGCCGTACAGGTCCTGCCCCTGGATGCGGCTGGTCTCGGCGATGTGCGAGATCGCGGAGATGCCGTAGCCGGTGTGCGTGAGGTCGCGGCAGGTCTCCTGGGTGAGGCCGGTGACGAAGGTGGACTGGCCCTGCCAGTACTTGACGATCTTCTCCCGGGTGTCGAGGTTCTGGCTCGGCACGGTCCTCGGCAGCTCGCCGTCGGAGGCCAGGTAGACATAGGCGGCGGTGCGGGTGCGGAACTTCGCCATGGCCTTGTCGTAGGAGGCCTTGTCCTCCAGGAAGACGGAGATGCCGACGGCGGCCTCCATCATCGAGAGCTCCCAGTTGCCGTTGGAGTTCGAGCCGTTGATCACCTCGGGCAGGTAGACGGTGCGCAGCATCGTCGCGAAGCGGCCGGCGTTCGGCCAGCCGCCGGTGTAGGTGTGCTTGATGATCTCGGCGGCCCTGGGCCAGGAGGAGCCCGCCCAGCCGGTCTGCAGGGGCGCGTTGCTGTTGGTGTGGTCCTTGATGACGGCGGACCAGGCGTCCATCAGCTCGATGGCCTTCCTGGCGTACCGCTCGTCGCGGGTGATGTACCAGGCGAGGGCGTCGGTGTAGGCGGCGATCGCGTCCTGACGCTCGTCCGTGCAGCCGTGGTTCGGATTCGAGTACGAGCCGCACTCGACGATCGCCCGGGGCTTGGGCGTGCGGTTCAGGTCGGCGTACGTGCTCGCCATCATCTGGTCGAAGGCGCCCTTCCAGGGCTGGGCGCCGGAGTTGACCTTGGTGCGGACGAAGTCCAGCTGGCTCTTGGAGACCGTGACTCCGGGGTGGGCGAAGGCCGCGGGGGCGGCGTCGGCCCGGTGGGCCTGCGGCCGGAGCAGCAGGGTGGAGACCAGCGCCGCGGTCAGCGCGGCGAACAGTACGGCGCGGGTTCTGCGGCGGTGACGTGCGGGAGCAGGTGACATACGGGGGCCATCCGTTCTCGTACGTGAACAATGAGCGTCTCTTTGAACGCTCGCGATGGCCGCAGACGTTAGGTACAGACCAATGAGCCGTCAAGGGTTGGCGCATGAGAAAGGGCCGCAACCCCGTGGGGGGATACGGCCCTTGCCCGCTCTGCCCAGTGGCAGCGCTATCGCACCTCGGTGATCTCCGGCCCGCGCTGGAGCTGGCCCATGCCGCCGGAGAAGCGCGAACCCGCCTCCTCCTGCTGAACGCCCTCGGGAACCATCTGGGCGTCGTTCGGCAGCTTCAGGACGATCGGGTCGCGGGGCGCCATCGGGCCCTCGCCGCGGACCACGACCGTGTCCCGGAAGATCTGCTCAAGCAGCCCGGCGGCCTGCGGCTGCACCGCGCCCTGGCCCGAGATCACCCCGCGCAGGAACCAGCGGGGACCGTCCACGCCGACGAACCGCACGACCTGGAAACCGCCCGTGCCGTCCGGCAGCTGCACCGGCACCTGGGCCCGCAGCTCCCAGCCCAGGGGCCCCTCGACCTCGTCGACGATGCCACCCTGCTGGGTGATACCCGTGCCGATCTCCTCGCGTACCTCGCCCCAGATGCCCTCGCGCTTGGGCGCGGCGAAGGCCTGCAGCTGGATGGCGCTGTCGCGCAGCACGACGGTCGCCGCGACGATCGCGTCCCCGGCGACCTCCACCCGCAGCTCCATGCCGTCGACGCCCGGCACGAACAGGCCGCCCAGGTCGACGCGGCCCTCGGCGGGATCACGCACCTCGGAGCTGTCCCAGGGCCCGTCGGGCCGCGGTTCCGGCTCGAGCCGTACGCGCTCGCGCGTGCCGTCGTCGTCCGCCTCAGTGTCGATGTCGACGACCTGCTCGGGCTCGCCGGCCGCGTCCTCGGCGGCACCCTTCTTCTTGCGACGTCCGAACACGTCACTGTCCTTCCCGGTCGGATACGACCGAAGCGTATCGATTCCCACCCGTAGCGCCGCCATCGGCGGCCTGACCGCTTGTATCGCTTGTGCCGTCCACCGCGGCATGGCCGCCGGTGGACCCGAAGCCCCCCTCGGCCCGCGCCGAATCGGGAAGCTCCGCGACCTCCTGGAAGCGAACCCTCTCGACCTGCTGGACAACCAGTTGGGCAATCCGGTCGAAGCGCTCGAACCGCACGCTCTCATGCGGGTCGAGATTCACCACGATCACCTTGATCTCCCCACGGTACCCGGCATCAACCGTCCCCGGGGCATTCACGAGGGCGACACCGCAGCGGGCGGCGAGACCGGACCGCGGGTGCACGAAGGCCGCGTACCCCTCCGGCAGGGCGACAGACACCCCGGTGGGCAGTACGGCCCGCTCCCCCGGCTTGAGTTCGCGGCTCTCGGTGGTGCGCAGATCGGCTCCCGCGTCACCGGGATGCGCGTACGTCGGAAGCGGTACGTCGGGGTCGACGCGCCGGATCAGCACGTTCACGGGCTCACGGCTCACGGGTTCACCTCGAAGGCACGGGCACGCCGGACCTGGTCCGGGTCGTTCATGGCGGCCCGGATCTCCTCCGGGCGGCCGTTGTCGATGAAGTGGTCGACCTTCACCTCGATGAAGAGGGCGTCGGCACGGACGGCGACGGGCCCGTCGGGACCGCCGATCCGCCCGGTGGCGGTCGAGTAGATCTTGCGGCCCGCCACCGCCGTGACCTCGGCCTCCAAAAACAGCACGGTGCCCACCGGAACCGGCCGCACGAAGTCGGTCTCCAGCCGCCCGGTCACGGCGATCGTGCGCAGCAGCCAGTTCAGCGAGCCGAGGGTCTCGTCCAGGGCGGTCGCGAGCACGCCGCCGTGCGCGAGGCCGGGAGCACCCTGATGGGCGGGCTGCACGGTGAACTCGGCGGTGATGCCGACGCCGCCCCCGGCGCGCGCCGCCAGATGCAGTCCGTGGGCCTGCTCGCCGCCACACCCGAAACACTCGCCGTAGTGCGCGCCGAGAAGCTCACCGGGCGCGGGAGCATCAGGGTGACGGGCCGGTTTCACGGCGTCGGCCGGAGGCTTGAGAGCTGCGGAAGTACCACTCACAGCCGCAGACCTTACCCGCGCGTCGGCGGTATCAGGACACCGTGCCAAGCTTGGCTCCATGCAGCTCTCCGCCACCCCGTACGAAGAACGTCTCACCGCCCCCCGCTCCTGGTGGCTGATCTCGTTCCTGGCAGGGGTCTCCCTGGCCCTGATCGTCCTGCCCTTCGGCACGCTGCCCATGCTCGCCGGCCTGGTCGGCGGCACCGCCGCGGCGGCCGTCATGGCCAGTTCGTACGGCTCGGTCCGCATCCGCGTGGTGGGCGACTCGCTGATCGCGGGGGAGGCGAAGATCCCGGTGCGGGTGCTGGGCGAGGCGCATGTCCTGGACGCGGAGGAGGCCCGCGCCTGGCGCACCCACAAGGCCGACACCCGGGCCTTCCTGCTGCTGCGCGCCTACATCCCCACGGCGCTGCGCGTGGAGGTCACGGACCCCGCGGACCCGACGCCGTACCTGTATCTGTCGACCCGGGAGCCGGAACGCCTGGCGGAGGCGATCAGGGCGGCGAAGGCACAGGCGTAGCACACCAGAACGGGCCTTCACCGGCCTGGTCAGGACTTGTTCTCGCGTTCGCCGCGGTCTCAGCCGCCCCCGAGTTCCTTGTGCCCGGGGTCCCGCGCGACGTCACCCATCTCCAGCGGCTGCGCCGGGCGCTCCAGCGGCGGCAGGGCCGGCAGTTCGTCCCACGCCACCTGGTTCTTGCGCAGGTCCGCCCGGATCCGCGCCGCGAGCTTCTTGGTGTCCCGGCGGTTCATGACGGCGCCCACGGCGGCACCCACCATGAAGGGCATCAGGTTCGGCAGGTTCCGCACCATCCGCTTCATGATCTGCTGGCGCAGCTCACGTTTCATCTGCCCGCCGAGAGCGGCGTTGATCGTGGCCGGCTTGGCCGGGTCGATGCCGCGCTCCTCGGACCACGAGGCCAGATAGGCGGCGCTGCGCTCTCTCAGACTGCCGGGCGGGCGTAGGCCGTACACCTCGTGCAGCTCGGCGATCAGCTTCAGCTCGATCGCGGCCACACCGGTGATCTCGGCGGCCAGTTCCGCCGGCATCGCGGGCGGCACCGGCAGCATCGCCGCCGCGCCGACTCCGGCGCCGACCGTCGAGCTCGCGTTCGCCGCGCCTGCCACGAGCTTGTCCGCGAGCTGCTCGGGTCCGAGGCCCGGGAACTGCCGGCGGAGCGTCGCGAGGTCCCGTACGGGGATCCGCGGGGCGTTCTCGATGATCCGGTCGGCCAGGTACCCAAGACCCGCCCTGGCCCGGCTGCCGCCCTTACGGACGCCTTCCCTGGCCTTCTCCCGGATCACCGCGACCCTCCCCCGCGCTCTCGACGCCGTCGGAGCAGGGGGTACCCCCGTGTTCGCGACCGACGCGGGATCCGCCACCGATGCCGGGAGTTCAGCTCCGGACATCGGTTCGAGCGAGGCTCCCTCACCAGGCGAGCCCCGCTCGTCGTCACGCGCGCCCTGCGGGCCGTCGGACGGCCCTTGGTCCGCTCCCCGTCGGGAGAAGCGGCGCTTCCGGGGAGGGGTCGAGCCAGTCACGGCCGACCCGTCCTCAGTCGCAGTCGCGGCAGATCGGCTGACCGTTCTTCTCCCGGGCCAGCTGGCTGCGGTGGTGCACCAGGAAGCAGCTCATGCAAGTGAACTCGTCCTGCTGCTTGGGCAGCACTCGGACAGCCAACTCCTCGTTGGAGAGGTCGGCGCCGGGCAGCTCAAGGCCCTCGGCGGCCTCGAATTCGTCGACATCCACAGAGGAAGTCGACTTGTCGTTACGCCGGGCCTTGAGCTCTTCAAGGCTGTCCGAGTCGACGTCGTCGTCGGTCTTGCGTGGGGTGTCGTAATCCGTTGCCATGTCGCTCTCCCCCTCTGGGTGTCTGCGGTGTCTCCAGCGCACGTAACGCGTGAGAGGCCGGACTTGTGCCCGACCCGAGGCGGAGATTTTGCCTCACATCAAGGTCTGTTACTCAATCGACACCCAACCGGACTCCTCAAGAGTGATCGGCTTGGATGGCGAACGGGACCGTACACGGTCCTAATGCCGCAGTTCAAAGGCGTCTCACCGTGTACTTCCCGTGATCAGTACCCCTGAAAACCCGGATTTTCCCGGCTTTCCGACAGGTCACATGATCACTGAGAGTAGATGGCTGGAAAACCGCCCTTGTGATCGATCACACACGAGGCTGCTCGCGGAGCGCACAAATAATTCCGCGCAAAGCGAACATCCCCGAGTGCTGGGCTGGTGCCGGCGCACATGATCTCAGACGGGCAGGGTGACCCGCATCATGAGTCCTCCGCCCTCGCGGGGCTGCGCCGAGATGTGCCCGCCGTGCGCCCGGGCCACGGACCGCACGATGGACAGGCCGAGGCCCACCCCCTTGTCGCTGCCCGTACGCTCCGTACGCAGCCGTCTGAACGGCTCGAAGAGGTTGTCGATCTCGTACGCCGGCACCACCGGCCCGGTGTTCGAGACGACGAGGACCGCCTGCCCGTGCTGGACCTCGGTGGTGACCTCGACCCAGCCGCCCTCCGGGATGTTGTAGCGGACGGCGTTCTGCACCAGGTTCAGCGCGATCCGCTCCAGCAGCACGCCGTTGCCCTGGACGACCGCGGGCTTCTGCTCGCCCCGGATGACGATGCCCTTGGCCTCGGCCTCCGCATGCACCTGGTCGATCGCCTGCGAGGCGACCTCGGCGAGATCCACCGGCTTGCGCTCGACTATCTGGTTGTCGCTGCGGGCGAGCAGCAGCAGGCCCTCGACGAGCTGCTCGCTGCGCTCGTTGGTGGCCAGCAGCGTCTTGCCGAGCTGCTGCAGCTCCATCGGTGCGTCCGGGTCGGAGAGGTGCACCTCCAACAGCGTGCGGTTGATCGCGAGCGGGGTGCGCAGCTCGTGCGAGGCGTTGCCGACGAACCGCTGCTGGGCGGTGAAGGCCCGCTGCAGCCGCTCCAGCATCTCGTCGAAGGTGTCGGCCAGTTCCTTCAGCTCGTCGTCCGGTCCGTCCAGCTCGATACGGCGGGACAGGTCCGAGCCTGCCACCGCGCGGGCGGTGCGGGTGATCCGGCCGAGTGGCGACAGGACCCGGCCGGCCATGGCGTAACCGAAGGCGAAGGCGATGATCGCCAGACCGAGGAGCGCCAGCAGGGAGCGGCTGAGGAGGTTGTCCAGGGCGTGCCGGCGCTGGTCGTCGATACAGGCGCTGATCGACTCGTTGAACTGCGAGAAGGTCAGGTTGTCGGCCTTGATCGCCGGGCAGTTGTCGCTGGTGACCTGGAGCTCTCTGGCGCCGACGATCTTGAACAGCGGCTCGTTGCCGGTGTTGATCGCCTGCGCGGCCAGCAGATAGATGATCGACAGCAGCAGGATGCCGGCGATCAGGAACATGCCGCCGTACAGCAGGGTGAGCCGTATCCGGATGGTGGGGCGCAGCCACGGGAAGGGGGGCTCCGGCCTGCGGGGGTCCCAGGTGGGTTTCGGGGGCGCCTGGGGAGGCGCGGGCGTCGCGGCCATGGGGAATCAGATCCGGTAGCCGGAGCCGGGCACGGTGACGATGACGGGCGGCTCGCCCAGCTTGCGCCGCAGCGTCATGACGGTCACCCGCACCACGTTCGTGAACGGGTCGGTGTTCTCGTCCCAGGCCTTCTCCAGGAGCTGCTCGGCGGAGACGACCGCGCCCTCGCTGCGCATCAGCACCTCCAGCACGGCGAACTCCTTCGGCGCGAGCTGCACCTCCTTGCCGTCCCGGAAGACCTCGCGGCGGTTGGGGTCCAGCTTGATGCCGGCGCGCTCCAGGACGGGGGGCAGCGGGAGGCTCGTACGGCGGCCGAGGGCACGCACGCGTGCGGTCAGCTCGCTGAAGGCGAAGGGCTTGGGCAGATAGTCGTCGGCGCCGATCTCCAGGCCCTCGACCCGATCGCTGACGTCTCCGGACGCCGTGAGCATCAGCACGCGCGTGGGCATGCCGAGTTCGACGATCTTGCGGCAGACGTCGTCGCCGTGCACGAGGGGGAGGTCGCGGTCGAGGACGACCACGTCGTAGTCGTTGACGCCGATGCGCTCCAGGGCGGCCGCACCGTCGTACACGACGTCGACGGCCATGGCCTCCCGGCGCAGTCCGGTGGCCACCGCATCGGCGAGCAGTTGCTCGTCCTCGACGACGAGTACGCGCACGTCGCTTGTCCTTCCTGTGTCCACCCGCGTAGCGCTGATCTTGCGCGCGGGCAGGGTGTTGGCGGGGTTCCTCAGCCTCCATCCTGCCCTTTTCCGCCATAAGTCGGCGGTAAGACGGTGAGCGGGCAATGAAGGACAGGTGTGAAGCCGGGGAATGCGAATTTTTCTCGTCCGGTCGAGGTTTCCGCGGAAGAGAGCGGGGGGAGGACGGCTTGTACACCCCGCGATCACGCTCTGCTTGTGCCGCACCACCATGCGGTACGAAGCGATCCGCTTTCCGCAGAGTGGGCGTGGGTGTCCGGCACCGTCGCCGCCCGGCAGGGCAGCGCTGGGCACCTACCGGAGACGTGATCGCCCCTTCCGAACGGCACACCCCCGTGCCACCGACCCACCGACCCAGGACGAGGGGGCGCAGCATGGACGCATTCACCGCAGGACTTCTGCAGCGCATAAGGGCGACCGAGTCCGACCTGACGCGGGCTCGTGACGAGGGCGACGACTTCCTCGTCGAGGTGGAGCAGGGCGAGCTCGACGACCTGCGCCGCCTCGCCGCCGAGCATGGTGTGGAAGTCGGCGCGACCAGCGTCTGATCGGCTCGTGAGCGCGACAGCAGGCCCCCGGCGAATCCAGCGCCGGGGGCCTGCTGCGTGCCGGTCTGTCTGCCTGCCTGCCCGGCCAACGGCGAGTGCCCACCGACCTCACTGGGCCGACGACACCGGCCGCGAGAGAGCCGTAGGGGCATGTGGCGCCCCGTAGGCGAACGAGCCAAATGTTCGGCACCCCGGCTACCGGACCGCTTCCGCAGCCCCGCCCGCGTCAGTCGTGCCAGGCCCCGAAGTCCTCCAGGAGCCGCTGCAGCGGCTCGAACACCCCCGGCGTCGCGGCGACCGCCAGGTCACGTGACGGCCGCTCTCCGGGCCGCCCACCGGTCAGGGCGCCCGCCTCCCGGGCGATGAGGTCGCCCGCAGCGAGGTCCCAGGCGTTGAGGCCCCGCTCGTAGTACCCGTCCAGCCGTCCCGCGGCCAGGTCGCACAGGTCGATCGCGGCCGAGCCGCCGCGGCGGATGTCGCGGAGCAGCGGGATCAGCTGCTGGGCCACGTCGGCCTGGTGGCTGCGGACCGCGGTGACGTAGTTGAAGCCGGTCGAGACCAGGGCCTGGTCCAGAGGGGCCGCGGGCCGGCACCCGAGCCTGCGCTCGCCGTCCCACGCCCCGGTCGCCCACGCGCCCCCGCCCCGCACCGCGTGGAACGTCTCGCCGCGCATCGGAACCGCGACCACCCCGACGACCGGCTCGCCGTCCTGCTCGGCGGCGATGGAGACGGCCCAGGTCGGCAGGCCGTACAGGTAGTTGACCGTGCCGTCGAGGGGGTCGATCACCCAGCGGACGCCGCTCGTGCCGTCGGTGGAGGCGCCCTCCTCGCCGAGGAAGCCGTCGTCCGGGCGGTGCTCGGAGATCAGGTCGGTGATCAGCTTCTCGGCGGCGATGTCCATCTCCGTGACCACGTCGATCGGGCTCGACTTGGTCGCGGCGACCGCGAGGTCGGCCGGGCGGCCGTCGCGCAGCAGCTCGCCCGCGCGGCGGGCGGCCTCCTGGGCCAGGGTGAGCAGTTCCGTGTGCAGAGGGTCGAGGGCGTCGGTCACTGGGCTCCTCACGCGTAGGGGCTGTCGGCGCCCGCTGCGGCGGGCTTGGGCGCGCGGGTCGGGCAGCAGCCCACCGGGCAGAGGTTGTGGCTCGCGCCGAGCGCGCCGAGGGCGCAGGGCGTGACCTCTTCCGCGCGCTCCACGGCGGCGCGCTCCAGGACGAGGTCGCGGATCGCGGCGGCGAACCGCGGGTCGTCCCCGACGGTGGCCGAGCGGCGCATCGGCAGGCCCAGTTCCTCGGCCTTGGCCTTGGCCTCCGTGTCGAGGTCGTACAGGACCTCCATGTGGTCGGAGACGAACCCGATCGGCGCGATGACGACCGCCGGGGCGCCGGCCGCCTGCCGCTCCTCCAGGTGGTCGCAGATGTCGGGCTCCAGCCACGGGATGTGCGGGGCGCCGGAGCGGGACTGGTAGACGAGCTGCCAGGGGTGGTCGACGCCGGTGCGCTCGCGTACGGCGTCGGCGATCAGCTGCGCGACGTCCAGGTGCTGCTTGACGTAGGCGCCGCCGTCGCCGTGGTCCTCGACCGGGCCGGAGCTGTCGGCGGCGGCGGTCGGGATCGAGTGGGTCGAGAAGGCGATGTGGGCGCCGTCGCGGACGTCCTCGGGGAGGTCGGCGAGGGAGTCGAGCACGCCGTCGATCATCGGCTCCAGGAAGCCGGGGTGGTTGAAGTAGTGCCGCAGCTTGTCGATCCTGGGGAGTTCGAGGCCCTCGGCCTCCAGGGCGGCGAGCGAGTCGGCGAGGTTCTCGCGGTACTGGCGGCAGCCCGAGTAGGAGGCGTAGGCGCTGGTGGCGAGGACGAGGATGCGGCGGCGGCCGTCGGCGACCATCTCGCGCAGGGTGTCCGTCAGGTACGGCGCCCAGTTGCGGTTGCCCCAGTAGACCGGCAGGTCCAGGCCGTGCTCGGCGAAGTCCTTGCGCAGGGCGTCCAGCAGGGCGCGGTTCTGGTCGTTGATGGGGCTGACGCCGCCGAACAGGAAGTAGTGTTCGCCGACTTCCTTCAGACGTTCCTTGGGGATGCCCCGCCCGCGGGTGACGTTCTCCAGGAACGGGATCACGTCGTCCGGGCCCTCGGGGCCACCGAAGGAGAGCAGGAGGAGGGCGTCGTAGGGGCTGGCATCGCGCGCGTCTGGCATGGGTCGATCCTGTCATCCGGTACTGACAGCCGGGAAACGGCGGGGTGACCGCCCGGGTTCCCCGTTGGTCCGGGCGGGTGCGTCCAGGTCACCTGACTCGTAAGCTGTATCGGCTGCAGGCACGCCTTACCCGAGCCGGCCGCCCGCCTTGCTGACCGCCCCGAGCCGCCGCAGCCCGGCTGCTTCCGCCTGACCGGAGACCCCCGTGCCGAGCCCCTACCGCGCCCTGTTCGCCGCCCCCGGCACCAAGGGCTTCTCCGCCGCCGGTCTCCTCGGCCGGATGCCGCTGTCGATGATGGGCATCGGCGTGGTGACCATGATTTCCCAGCTGACCGGGCGCTACGGCCTCGCCGGCGCCCTGTCGGCCACCATCGCGCTCGCCGCGGCGGTGGCGGGGCCGCAGGTCTCACGGCTGGTCGACCAGTACGGCCAGCGGCGGGTGCTCCGTCCGGCGACGCTGATCTCGCTCGCGGCGGGGGCCCTGCTGCTGTTCGCCGCGCACTACGGGTGGCCGGAGTGGGTGCTGTTCGTGGCGTGCGTCGGCATCGGCTGTGTGCCGAGCGTCGGGGCGATGATCCGCGCCCGCTGGGCCGCCCTGTACCGGGGGACGCCTCAGCTGCACACCGCGTACTCCTTCGAGTCCGTGGTGGACGAGGTCTGTTTCATCTTCGGGCCGATCATCTCCATCGGCCTGTCCACGGCGTGGTTCCCGGAGGCGGGGCCGCTGCTCGCCGGCTGCTTCCTCGCGGTGGGTGTCTTCTGGCTGACCGCGCAGCGGGCCACCGAGCCCGCGCCGCATCCGCGCGAGCGCCACGGCGGCGGCACGGCGCTGCGCTCCGCTGGGCTGCAGGTCCTGGTGGCCACGTTCGTGGCGACCGGAGCGATCTTCGGGTCCGTCGACGTGGTCACCGTGGCCTTCGCCGATGAGCAGGGGCACAAGGGCGCCGCGAGCGTAGTGCTCGCGCTGTACGCGGCGGGCTCCTGCGCGGCGGGGCTCGTCTTCGGACTGTTGCGCTTCAAGGGGGCGCCGGAACCTCGCTGGCTGCTGGGCATATGCGCCATGGCCGTGAGTATGATCCCCCTCCTACTGGTCGGGAACTTGCCGTTTCTGGCCGTGGCGCTGTTCGCCTCGGGCATGGCCGTCGCTCCCACGATGATCACCACCATGTCCCTGATCGAAGAGCACGTACCACGCGCGCAACTGACCGAGGGCATGACCTGGGTGAGCACCGGGCTCGCGGTCGGGGTCGCGCTCGGCTCCTCCGCGGCCGGCTGGGTGATCGACGCCGCCGGTGCGGACGCCGGGTACGGGGTTCCGGCGGTGTCCGGGGCCGTCGCGGTCGCGGTGGGTTTCCTGGGGTACCGCCGGCTCAGCAGGCCGGCTCCGCGTCGGGGAGGCACCGTTGAGCAGCACAGCGAGCGGCAGGAACGGCACGTGGCGTAACTGGGGCGGCAACGTGGCCGCCCGCCCCGCGCGGGAGGTCACTCCGGCCTCCGTCGAGGAGCTGTCCGCGGCGATACGCCGGGCCGCCGAGGACGGCCTGAAGGTGAAGCCGGTCGGCAGCGGGCACTCCTTCACCTCGATCGCCGCCACCGACGGCATGTTGATACGTCCTCAACTGTTGACCGGCATACGCCATATCGACCGCGACGCCATGACGGTCACCGTGGAGGCCGGTACCCCGCTCAAGAGACTCAACATGGCCCTGGCGCGCGAGGGCCTGTCGCTCACGAACATGGGCGACATCATGGAGCAGACGGTCTCCGGCGCCACCAGCACCGGCACCCACGGCACGGGCCGCGACTCCGCCTCGATCGCCGCCCAGATCAAGGCCCTTGAGCTGGTCACGGCCGACGGCTCGGTGCTCACCTGTTCCGAGAAGGAGAACCCGGAGATCTTCGCGGCCGCCCGCATCGGCCTCGGCGCCCTGGGCGTGGTCACCGCGATCACCTTCGCCGCGGAGCCGATCTTCCTGCTCACCGCGCGCGAGGAGCCGATGCCGTTCGACAGGGTGCTGGCGGACTTCGACGAACTGTGGACGGAGAACGAGCACTTCGAGTTCTACTGGTTCCCGCACACCGGCAACACCAACACCAAGCGCAACAACCGCAGCGCGGGCCCGGAGAAGCCGGTGCCGCAGCTCCAGGGCTGGTTCGAGGACGAGTTCCTCTCCAACGGCGTCTTCCAGGTGGCCCAGTGGGTCGGCCGCGCGGTGCCCGCGACGATCCCCGCCATCGCCCAGGTCTCCAGCAAGGCCCTGTCCGCGCGGTCTTACACCGACATCCCCTACAAGGTCTTCACATCACCGCGCCGGGTGCGCTTCGTGGAGATGGAGTACGCCGTTCCGCGCGAGGCCGTCGTCGAGACGCTGCGCGAACTGAGGGCCATGGTCGACCGCTCCGGCCTCAGAGTCAGTTTCCCGGTCGAGGTGCGCACCGCGCCGGCCGACGACATCACGCTGTCCACCGCCTCGGGCCGCGACAGCGCCTACGTCGCCGTCCACATGGTCAAGGGCACGCCGTTCCAGCGGTACTTCACCGCCGCCGAGCGGATCTTCACCGCGCACGAGGGGCGGCCGCACTGGGGCAAGGTGCACACGCGGGACGCCGAGTACTTCGCCGAGGTGTACCCGCGCTTCGGTGAGTTCACGGCGCTTCGGGACCGGCTGGATCCCGACCGCCGGTTCCAGAACGACTACCTGCGGCGGGTGTTGGGGGCGTAGCCGGCGCGACGAACGGCCGAAATCCATTAGTTCCGTTTCTGCGGATTGCGTGAAGTACGCCACGTTCAAGATCTCAAAACCGCTCAACCGTCGGCCGAGTCGCGCTTCTTGCCAGAAGTTGGGCGGCGTGCCAATCCACGCACGTGGCCCAAATGGAGTACTGTTGCGAGCCCTGGGTCCGGTCTCCCGCCAGGGCGTCCGTGGCCTTCAAGGACCGCCGGGAGGGGGCTAGTTGCACAGGGTGACGGAGTTGGTCACTTAGCGTTGCGAATAGGTAACCGTGCCATAACGGCGATCCAGGGCCCGCGCCCGACACGCCGGGCAACTCGGCAAGGTTGTGGCAGGCTGCACCCGGGCAGGCCACACTCGACTAGCGGAAGCAGCGACGCACGTGACGTCGGCAGGCACCACCCGGGAGGTCCCCATGCCCGAACTGCGTGTCGTGGCCGTCTCCAATGACGGCACACGGCTGGTGCTCAAGGCTGCCGACTCTACGGAGTACACGCTTCCGATCGACGAACGCCTGCGCGCCGCCGTGCGCGGCGACCGGCCCCGCCTCGGCCAGATCGAGATCGAGGTGGAGAGCCATCTCCGCCCCCGCGACATCCAGGCGCGTATACGCGCTGGTGCGACCGCGGAAGAGGTCGCCCAACTCGCCGGCATCCCCGTCGACCGCGTACGCCGCTTCGAGGGCCCCGTCCTCGCCGAGCGCGCCTTCATGGCCGAACGGGCCCGCAAGACCCCCGTCCGCCGCCCCGGCGAGAACGCCGCCGGGCCGCAGCTCGGCGAGGCCGTCCAGGAGCGGCTGCTGCTGCGCGGCGCCGACAAGGACAGCGTC
The DNA here is from genome assembly GCF_001513975.1 of Streptomyces curacoi. Classification (GTDB taxonomy): domain Bacteria; phylum Actinomycetota; class Actinomycetes; order Streptomycetales; family Streptomycetaceae; genus Streptomyces; species Streptomyces curacoi. The sequence continues at coordinate 136,519 of NZ_KQ947987.1, read as the reverse complement.
CAGTGGGACTCGTGGCGCCGGGACGACGGCACCTGGGAAGTGCTGCTGGTCTACATGGTGGCGGGCGAACCGCACTCGGCGAGCTGGACGTACGACCCGCCCCGGCGGCTCGTCCAGGCCGTCGACGACGAGGCGCGCTCGCTGATCGGTGAGTCCGACGACCTCGCCGCGCCGGAGCCCAGCTTCCCGTTCGTGCCGCGTATCGCCCGGCTCCCGCGCGAGCGTTCGATGGACCGTGCTCTCGAGACCGCGCGGCCGAGCCTGCCGGCCCAGGCCTCCGAACCCGCCGAGGAGACCACGGAGGAACGGGACTCGCTGACCAGCCTGCTGGAGGCGGTGCCCAGCTTCCGCGGTGACCTGGTGGTGCCGGAGCGCCCGGCGGAGCCGGACACGGAGGAACCCGCCGACGAACCGGCCGCGGAGGAGCCTCCCGCCCCCGCCGCCTCGGCCGGTTCCGCCTACGCGGACGTCCTCATGCCCCGCTCCGTCGGCAGCCACCGCGATCGCCTCATCGGCGCCACGGACCGCCAGGCCGAAGCGGACGGCGTCCGCCCCGGCCGCCGGGCGGCCGTACCGAGCTGGGACGAGATCGTGTTCGGGACGCGCCGGAAGAAGCAGGAGTAGTCGGCCGTACGGCTGCGGCCCGGACCGTAGGAGGATGAGGGCCGCGCTGGTCGCAGCGTGGCCCTCATGCCGTGCGGGCCGTGGGCCGTCCTACTGAGGATCCGGCCCGACGGCCACCGGCCGCGACGGATCCGACGACCACTCCGACCAGGAACCGACGTACAGCGCCGCCGGAATCCCCGCGACCGCCAGCGCCAGCACCTCGTGCGCGGCGGAGACGCCCGAGCCGCAGTACACGCCGACCTCCGTCCCCTCGGACGCCCCCAGCGCCTTGAAGCGCGCCCCGAGTTCCTCGGCGGGCAGGAAGCGGCCGTCCGGCCCCACGTTCTCGTTGGTGGGCGCGGACAGGGCGCCCGGGATGTGGCCGCCGACCGGATCGATCGGCTCGACCTCGCCGCGGTACCGCTCCCCCGCCCTCGCGTCCAGCAGCACCCCGGACCGGGCGAGCGCCGCGGCGCCCTCGGCGTCGAGCTGCCCCGTCGCCCCCGGCGCCGGCTCGAAGTCGCCCTCAGCCGGAGTCGGCACCGATGTCTCCAGCGGCCCCTCCCAGGCCGGCAACCCACCGTCGAGGACCCGCACGTCCGGGTGACCCGTCCACCGCAGCAGCCACCATGCCCGGGCCGCCCCCCAGCCCTGCCCGCCGTCGTACACGACAACCGGCGCCGCGGACGACACGCCCGCCCGCCGCATCGCCGCACCGAATTCGGCCAAGTCCGGCAGCGGGTGCCGGCCGCGCGCACCGGGCGCACCGGCCAGTTCCCGGTCCAGGTCGATATAGACCGCGCCGGGGATGTGTCCGGCTTCGTACGCGGTCCGGCCGTCGAACGGCGGCTCACCGGCGGCCTTCGCCAGGGTCAGCTGCCAGCGGACGTCGAGCAGCACCGGCGGCTTCTCGCCCGTCAGTTCGCTCGCGAGTTCGGATGCGGAGATGATGGCGTTCATGGCCACCATCCTTGCGCACGGGGTGGCCGCATCGTCGCTGTCCGGTTACTCTGCCCGCCGGACAGGCCCGATCACGAGGCGTACGGGATCAGGCACATGCTGTACAGCCGATCGAGCATCCGTCGGCAATCGCACGGGAACGGGCGGTAAATCGCACACCGGGCTTCCTCCGGGCACCGGCCGTCGTGCGGCGGCGCGCCCGCAGCGCGCCTGGCCACGGGTGGTGCGAGCATCGGCACGGGGCTCCGGACAGCGGAAGCGACGCGGCCACCGCGAGGGACCGAGGAGAGAGTGACGATGACCGAGGCACGGGGGTCGGCCGGCCCGATCGGCGAAGCAGACGCTCGGCACACGCCCGGCACGCCCTGCTGGGTGAGTCTGATGGTGCACGGACTGGCCGCGATCCAGGACTTCTACGCAGCGCTGTTCGGCTGGGAGTTCCAGCCCGGCCCCCCGCAACTCGGCCCCTATGTGCGGGCGCTGCTCGACGGCCGTGAGGTGGCCGGCATCGGGCAGTTGCCCCCGGACCGTCATCTCCCCATCGCCTGGACGCCTTATCTCGCCTCGAACGACGTGGACCTGACCGCCGAGACGGTACGGCTGTGCGGCGGCACGGTCGGCGTGGGCCCGCTGGACGCCGTCGAGGCCGGCCGGCTGGCGATCTGCTCCGACCCCTCCGGCGCCGTCTTCGGCATCTGGCAGACGGCGGCACACCGCGGCACGGCCGTCACGGGGGTGCCCGGCACGCCGGCCTGGAACGAACTGCTGACGTTCGAGACCGTCAACATCGCCAAGTTCTACGAGACGGTGTTCGCCTACGAGGAGGAGCCCGTCTCCGCCGACCCGGACCACGTCACCCTGCACATCGACGGCCGCCCGGTCGCCGCCGTCCACGGCGTCGGCAACGCCCTGCCCCGCGACCGGGGTCCGCACTGGATGACGTACTTCGAAGTCGCCGACACGGACGAGGCACTGGTCCGGATCGTCGACCTCGGCGGCCATGTCCTCAAACCGGCCCACGACAGCCCCCACGGCCGGGTGGCGACGGTGGCGGATCCGGAGGGAGCCCGGTTCTCGCTGCTCCAGCGTCCGCGCTGACGGCTTTCGAAGGCCGGGCTGCCGAAGCCGGTCCGGGCTCAGGCCGGCTGCACCGGCAGTACGTCCGGGGACAGCGCCGCCGCCCGGGCCGTGGCCGCCGTCATCCGGCGCCGGTGGTGGCGGCGGCAGAGCACCTCGTAGCCGACGGCGTCCGCCTGGTTGACGTCACCGACGACCACCTGGGCGCCCTCGACGACCATCTCACCGCCTATCGTGCGGGCGTTGTGGGTGGCTCGGGCGCCGCACCAGCACAGGGCCTCGACCTGGAGTACCTCGACCCGGTCGGCGAGTTCCACCAGACGCTGGGAGCCGGGGAACAGCTTGCTGCGGAAGTCGGTCGTGATGCCGAAGGCGTAGACGTCCAGGCCCAGGTCGTCGACCACGCGCGCGAGTTGGTCGATCTGCTCCGGTGCGAGGAACTGGGCCTCGTCCGCGATGACGTAGTCGGCGCGGCCGCCCTGGGAGAGGTGGTCGACGAGATACGCGTACAGGTCGGTGCCGTCCTCGACCTCCACCGCGTCGGTGACCAGGCCCAGCCGCGAGGACAGCTTGCCCTCGCCCGCACGGTCGTCACGGGTGAAGATCATGCCCTGCAGACCACGCGCCGAACGGTTGTGCTCGATCTGGAGAGCCAGCGTCGACTTCCCGCAGTCCATCGTTCCGGAGAAGAACACCAGCTCGGGCATGTCGAGTTGAGCACCTTTCGGTGAAGAGATCGGCGAGGGGGTGGTTCGGCGGTGAGGTGCGAGGCGTCAGGAGCGTACTTCGAGCAGGGGGACCAGCTGCTCGGCGGGGGTCATCGAACCGTGGTTGCCGACCATCGCCGACTCCTTCGGCTCCCGCTCGGACGCGATGATCAAAACGTCGTCCCGCGCGGCCGCGACCACGTCGCCGATCCGGCCGTACACCCGTTCGTCGATCCGCGGCCCGAACCAGCCCGCCGCGATCGCCTCGTCCCGGGAGGCCACCCAGAACTGCTCGCCGAGCACCTCCCGCCAGCAGGTCAGGACGTCCTGCTCGGCGCCCGGCACCGCGTACACATGCCGCGCCCGGCCCTCGCCGCCGAGCAGGGCGACGCCGGCGCGCAGCTCCCAGTCCTCGTCGAAGTCGATGCGGTGCTGCTCGTCGAAGGGCACGTCGAGCATGCCGTGGTCGGCGGTGACGTAGAGCGCGCTGCGCGGCGGCAGTTGCTCGGCGAGGCGCTGGACGAGCCGGTCGACGTACATGAGCTGGCCGCGCCAGGTGTCCGAGTCGACGCCGAAGCGGTGACCGGCGCCGTCGAGTTCGGCGTAGTACGTGTAGACGAGGGAGCGGTCGCCCGCGGCCAGTTGCTCGGCCGCGAGGTCCATGCGGTCCTCGCCGGTCAGCCGCCCGACGAACGTTCCGCCGCTGAGCGCGACCTTGGTCAGCGGGGTGTTCTCGAAGGTGGGCGACGACACCTGGGCGGCGTGCACGCCAGCCTGGTGCGCCAGCTGGAAGACGGTGGGATACGGCTGCCAGCCGCGCGGCGCCGTCCACGGCTGCCAGCGCAGCTGGTTCATCAGCTCGCCGGTCTCCGGGTTGCGCACGGTGTAGCCGGGCAGGCCGTGCGCGCCCGGCGGCAGGCCGGTGCCGACGGAGGCGAGGGAGGTCGCGGTGGTCGCCGGGTAGCCGGCGGTGATCGGGCGTCCGGTGCCGCCGCGCGAGCTGCTCAGGAGCGAGGTCATGAAGGGCGCGTCCTCGGGGTGCGCCTTCAGCTGCTCCCAGCCGAGGCCGTCGATCAAAAACACGCAGTTCCGGTCGGCGGCGGTCAGCTCGGGGATCGCGGCGGTCATGTCCGGTACGGCCATGCCCGCGGCCAGCGTGGGCAGCAGATCGGCGAGCGAGCCGCTGCCGTACTCGGGGGCGGGCGCGGAGGCGACGGCGAGGGGTTCCGGGTGGGAGTCCCAGGCGGTGGACTGGATCATCTCAGGGGGCGATGTCCGCGGTCGCCTCGGAGAGGGCCTGCGCGAAGGCGAGCGCCTGGCGCACCGTCTCCGGGCCGTCACCGGCTTCGCTGACGCGCAGGCTGAGGTCGTCCGCCGTGGAGTTGCCCGTGTAGCCGTGGTCGGCCTCGCAGTTGGGGTCGCCGCAGGCGGCGGGCTCCAGGTCGATGCGGGAGACGGCGCCCCAGCCGATGGTCAGCACGACCTCGCGGGGCAGGGTGCCCGGTGTGTACTGCTCCGGGTTGGCGACGACGCGGCTGACGACGACTGAGGAGATCCGGCCGAGCTTCACGGACTCCGTGGACGTCGTGGCGTACGGCGTCGGGGAGGTGTTGTCGGCGGCCTGCTCGTCGGTGTGGCTGACGATGAAGCGGTTGCCGGTGAGGACGAGCACGGTCACGTGCCGTCGCACCTCGTTCTGGTCGAACGTCGTCTCCTGATGGACCAGGTACGACCGGATGGGCTCGCCGCCCACGGCGGCCTCCACCGCCTCGGCCACGAGGGCCGGGTAGTAGCCGCTGCGTTCGATCGCCGCACGCAGCCCCTGGGTCGTCGTACTGGTCTTGGCCATGACGCCCATCCTACGGGGGCCCACTGACTGCGAGGCACCGCTCGCGGCGGTCTCAGTACGTCGGCAGGGTCCGGGGGCCGAGGTCGTCGCGGGCGGGGGGCGGGGCGAGGCGTACGGAGGCGCCGAGCACGCTCAGGCCGTGGGTGGCGACGACGACCGGCTCCAGGGTGACCGCGACGACCTCCGGGTGGTCGTCGACCAGCCGCGACATCCGCAGCAGCAGCTCCTCCAGGGCAGGGGTGTCGACGGGTGCGGAGCCGCGCCAGCCGAAGAGGAGCGGCGCCGTCCGGATCGAGCGGACGATCGAGGTCGCCTCGCGGTCGGTGACCGGGATCAGCCGGTGCGCCATGTCCCCGAGCAGCTGCGAGGCGGCTCCGGCCAGCCCGAAGGACAGCACGGCGCCGGCCGCCGGGTCGATCACGGCCCGTACGACGGTGTCGACGCCGCGCGGTGCCATGCCCTGCACGACCGGCCGCAGCTCCTCCGGCTTGCCGAACAGGTCGGTCAACTCGGCGTACGCCCGGCGCAGTTGCTCCTCGTCCGCGAGATCGAGGCGTACCCCGCCGAGGTCGGCGCGGTGCCGCAGGTGGGGGGCGGTGGCCTTGAGGGCGACCGGGTAGCCGAGGGCGCGGGCGGCGTCGGCGGCGGCGTCGGGGGTGGGCGCGTGCAGGGCGCGGTGCACCTGGATGCCGTACTTCCCGAGCAGGTCGCAGGTCTCGTCCGTGCCGAGCGTGAGCCCCTGCCCGCGCGCGAGCAGCCCGTCGATCAGCCGGGCGGCCCCCCTCTCGTCGATGTCCTCGTACTCGGGCACCTTGCCGGGGTCGGCTGCCTCGCGGCGCCACTGGGAGTAGTTCACGGCTTCGGCGAGGGCGCGGACGGCGCGCTCGGCGGCGGGGTAGGCCGGGATGAGGCGGGGGGCGTCCTCTGCGGGGTCCGGCTGTCCGGGCTGCGGGTCGGCCGGGAAGTCCAGGGGGCGGAACGGGTGGGCGCGGCTCGCGAGGCCGGGCGCCGTCGTGACCGCCTGTGGTGCCGTGCTCGCCGCGGCCGACAGCGCCTCCGCGAGCCCTCCGAGCTCGACGTGCACCACCAGCACCGGCTTCCCGGGCACCCGCTCGGCCGCCGACCTCAGGGCCTGCGCCAGCTCGGCGTCGCCGGTCGAGGCGTCCCCGATCGCCGGTATCGCCGTGACGACCACCGCGTCGCACGTCTCGTCGGCCAGCGCGCGCGACAACGCCGCGTGGAAGTCCGCCGCCGACGCCCCCGTCGTCAGATCCAGCGGCGGCAACGGCCGCAGCCCCTCGGAGAGGCAGGCGTCGTACGTCAGCAACCCCAGCGACTCGGAGTTCCCCAGGATCGCCACCCGCGGGCCGGCCGGCAGCGGCTGACGCGCGAGCAGCAGCCCCGCGTCCACCAGCTCGGTGATCGTGTCCACCCGGATCACCCCGGCCTGCCGCAGCAGCGCGGACACCGTGGCGTGCGGCAGCCGTGTGGCCCGTACCGCGTGCCCCTGGGGCGCCGCGCCGCCGTGCCGCGCGCCCTGCACCACGACCAACGGCTTCGCCGCCGCCGTGCGCCGCGCGAGCCGGGTGAACTTGCGCGGGTTGCCGATGGACTCCAGATACATCAGTACGACATCGGTGTCCGGGTCGTCGTACCAGTACTGAAGGACGTCGTTGCCGGAGACGTCGGCGCGGTTGCCGGACGAGACGAAGGTCGACACGCCCGTGACCCCGGTGACCCCGCCGCCCCGCCGGTGCAGCCGGGACAAGAGCGCGATGCCGATGGCGCCGGACTGCGCGAACAGGCCGATCCGGCCCGGGCGGGGCATCTCGGGCGCCAGTGAGGCGTTCAGGCGAACGCTCGCACTCGTGTTGATGATCCCGAAGGCGTTCGGGCCGATGATGCGCATGCCGTACGCGCGCGCCTGCCGTACGAGTGCCCGCTGTCGCTCGCGCCCGTCGGGCCCGCTCTCGGCGTACCCGGCGGAGAGCACGACCAGCCCCTGCACACCGTGCTCGCCGCACTCGGCGACCACCTCGGGGACGTACGCGGCCGGCACGGCGACCACCGCGAGGTCGACCGGCCCGTCGATGTCCCGCACGGAGCGGTGCGCCGGCACTCCGTCGAGCTCCTTGAGATCGTCCGGGAAGGCCCTGTTCACGGCATACAGCCGCCCGGTGAACCCGGCGTCCCTGATGTTGCCCAGGACGCCGCGGCCCACCCCGCCGGGGCTGCGGCCGGTGCCGATGACGGCGACGGAGCCGGGCACCAGAAGCCGCTGCACGGACCGCGCCTCGGCGCGCTGCTCGCGCGCGTACTGCACGGCGAGCGAGCGGTCGGTCGGCTCCAGGTCGAACTCCAGGCGTACGACGCCGTCCTCGAAGCTGCGCTTCTGGGTGTACCCGGCGTCCGTGAACACCTTGATCATCTTGGTGTTGGCGGGCAGCACCTCGGCGGCGAAGCGCCGGATGCCGCGCTCGCGCGCGACGGCGGCGATGTGCTCCAGGAGCGCGGAGGCGACGCCGCGGCCCTGGTGGGCGTCCTGGACGAGGAAGGCGACCTCGGCCTCGTCGGCGGGTGCCGACGCGGGCATTCCGTCGGCGCCGATTCGGTCGTAGCGTACGGTTGCGATGAACTCGCCGCCCACCGTGGCCGCGAGTCCCACCCGGTCCACAAAGTCGTGGTGCGTGAAGCGGTGGACGTCCTTCGCGGACAGACGCGGGTAGGGCGCGAAGAAGCGGTAGTACTTCGACTCGTCCGACACCTGCTCGTAGAAGCTGACCAGGCGCTCGGCGTCATCAACGGTGATGGGGCGGATGCGTGCGGTGCCGCCGTCGCGCAGCACCACGTCGGCTTCCCAGTGGGCGGGGTACTCGTGCCGGTCCGACGAGGTCTGCATGGGCCCCAGAGTACGGCTCGCGTCCGACAACGGCGCGGGGCAGTCTGTGGAGGACGTATGTCGGGTCGAGGCCGCGACCCGACGGTCACCTGAGGAGGGACGTTTTGTCCCTCCCGGCATGCTTCACGCGTGTGGGAAACTGGTCTAGACAACCCTGAACACCGAAGGGCAGCAACACATGGCTGAGCGCCGCGTCAACGTCGGCTGGGCCGAGGGCCTTCACGCCCGCCCCGCTTCCATCTTCGTCCGGGCCGCCACGGCCGCAGGTATCCCGGTGACGATCGCCAAGGCTGACGGCAACCCCGTCAACGCGGCCTCCATGCTGGCCGTCCTGGGCCTGGGCGCCCAGGGCGGCGAGGAGATCGTCCTCGCCTCCGACGCCGAGGGTGCGGACGCCGCCCTCGACCGTCTGGCGAAGCTGGTCTCCGAGGGCCTTGAGGAGCTGCCCGAGACGGTCTGAACGACCTGCGCGGATCTCCGCGGCAAACGGTGAAGCCGCGTCGGCCTTTTCGGTCGACGCGGCTTCGCTGTTTTCGGACGGGCGACCACTTGAATTCTCGGCAGACCTGAAAAAGGGCAGCGGAAATTCCCGGCCACCGAATATCTGCTCTTTGTATACGGCGCCCGTGTTAATGTCGCAGGCTCGGCATGTTTACGGCATGTTGCGAATTCCTCACACGCTCCGCGCGATCCTGTCCGGAGCCGAACCGCAGCCGGTGCGCGGGGAGCGAGCGCTCGGTGTGCAGGGTCGTGATCGCCCGCGCGCGCTCGCCGTCGCCGCGCGCCACGGCGTCGACGATCGCGCCGTGCTCGGTCCAGGACTCCACGGGGTCGGCCGGCGACTCCACGGCGTACATCCAGGCGATCTTGTGGCGCAGCTGGGTGAGCATCGAGGACAGGGCGGGGCTGCCGGAGGCCTGGGCGAGCGTCTCGTGGAACCAGCCGCCCAGGGAGCGCAGGTCGTCGCTGTTGCCCCGCCTGGCCCGCTCCTGGCCCAGCCGGACGAGGCCGCGCAGCACCTTCAGGTGGGCCTCGGTGCGCCGCTGGGCGGCCCGGGAGGCGCCGAGCGGCTCCAGGAGCGTGCGCATCTCCAGCAGGTCGGCGGCCTCCTGCTCGGTCGGTTCGGCGACGCACGCGCCCGCGTGCCGCCGGGTCACCACGAAACCCTCCGCCTCCAGGGTGCGCAGGGCCTCCCGCACGGGGACGCGGGAGACGCCGTAGCGGCGCGCGAGGAGTTCCTCGGTGAGCCGGCTGCCGCGCTCGTAGACACCTGCGACGATGTCGTCCCGGATCGCCGTGCATACCGAGTGCGCCGGAATACGCATGACCGACCTCCGCCTTAATCCCCGTGAAACGTCGACGAATGACGTGTGTTCAGTGACTCTATGGCAACCGGCCGGAATTTCCGACGGCAGGTCGGAATCCATGGATATTTTTTGGACAGCCGCTCTTGGTCAACCGGTCGACTGAAACGCCGAAAGCCCCGGCTCTACGAGCCGGGGCTTCGGTCGGTGCGGTGCGGGCGTCAGACGTTCACGCCGTGCGAGCGGAGGTAGGCGACGGGGTCGATGTCGGAGCCGTACTCCGCGGTCGTGCGGACCTCGAAGTGCAGATGCGGTCCGGTGACGTTGCCGGTGGCGCCGGAGAGGCCGATCTGCTGGCCGGGGGTGACGGTCTGGCCCACCGAGACGCCGATGGACGACAGGTGGCCGTACTGGGTGTACGTGCCGTCGTTCAACTTGATCACGACTTGATTGCCGTACGCCCCGCCCCAGCCGGCTTCCACGACGGTGCCGGCGCCGACCGCGTGGACGGAGGTGCCGCTGGCGGCATGGAAGTCGACGCCCGTGTGGCTGCCGGAGGACCAGACGGCGCCGCCGGCCTTGTAGCCGGTGGAGACGTACGAGCCGGATATCGGGGCGACGTAGGACATCAGGCGCTTGCGCTCGGCCTCGCGGGCGGCGCGCTCCTTGGCCTCGCGCTCCTTCTCGGCCTTCTCGGCCGCACGCTTGCGCGCGGCCTCCTCGGCGGCCTTCCTCCTGGCCTCCGCCTCCTTGGCGGCCTGCTCCTGCGCGGCCGCCTGGGCGTCGATCTGCTCGGCGATCGAGTCGCCGGCGGCGATGACGGGGATGAGGCCGGTCTGCTCGGCAGCGGGTTCGGCGGCGAGCGCCGGGGCTGCCAGGGTGCCCATGACGCCGGTGGCGGTGAGAGCGGCGACGCCCGCCGCGCGGGCGGTGGTGCGCTCGAAGCGGCCGGGACGACGGTGCTTCCCGGTGGGGCGCTTCTTCCCGGTGGCGCAGGTGAACGCCATGTAGTGGCTGGTCCTTTCCTTCCCTCTCGCCTACCGGGTTAGCTGACGGGTTCGGAGCAGGAAGGTCTCCTACGGACCCCCTCGCTTGCACGCGCGGGCGTCCGATTCACCCCAGGGACTTGGTGTGGGTCCCCGGCTCCCCTGGCTCGCGCCGTACGGGGACTCGGCGATGGCTGTCCGGTGCCGCGGGCGCGGCGCACTGCCTGACGGACAGCCCGGAAGACGCTAAACGGGGCCACTTTCAATCCCCAAACGCGTCACGGCTTTTGTAGCGCATCCCACAGGGCAGACAGGTAACCTCTCCCTCAATTCGGACATAAAGGGGGCCCTGGTGACTCTGTCGTCACCAGGGCCCCTGCGCGCGCGTGCCGCGGTACGGCCTTCTACTCGGCTGCCACCACGGTGACTTCGCCGATACCGAGGGCCTCGACGGGCTTCCGGATCGCCGACGCGTCGCCGACGAGGATCGTCACCAGGCGGTCCACCGGGAAGGCGCTCACGGCCGCCGCGGTGGCCTCGACGGTGCCGGTCGCGGCGAGCTGCTGGTACAGCGTCGCCTGGTAGTCGTCGGGCAGATGCTGCTCGACCTGGTCGGCCAGGGTGCTCGCCACGGCCGCGGCGGTCTCGTACTTCAGCGGTGCCACCCCGACGAGGTTCTGCACGGCGAAGTCCCGCTCGGCGTCGGTGAGCCCCTCGGCGGCGACCCCGCGCAGAACCTTCCAGAGGTCGTCCAGCGCCGGGCCGGTGTTCGGGGTGTCGACGGAGCCGCTGATGGCGAGCATCGCCGCGCCCGTGCCGTCCGGGGCCGAGCGCAGGACCTGCGCGAAGGCGCGCACGCCGTAGGTGTAGCCCTTCTCCTCGCGCAGGACCTTGTCCAGGCGGGAGGTGAGGGTGCCGCCCAGGCAGTACGTGCCGAGCACCTGCGCGGGCCACACGCGGTCGTGCCGGTCGGGGCCGAGGCGGCCGATCAGCAGCTGGGTCTGGACGGCCCCGGGGCGGTCCACGATGACGACGCGGCCGGTGTCGTCGGCGGTCACCGGCGGGACCGGCCGGGGCTCGGCCGCGGAGCCGGTCCAGGCGCCGAGGGTGTCGCCGAGCAGGGCGTCCAGGTCGACGCCGGTGAGGTCGCCGACGACCACGGCGGTGGAGGTGGCGGGGCGCACATGCCGCTCGTAGAAGGCGCGTACGGCCGCGGAGTCGATGCCGGCGACCGTGTCCTCGGTGCCCTGGCGCGGGCGGGACATGCGCGAGGTCGCCGGGAACAGCTCCTTGGAGAGCTCCTTGGCGGCACGGCGCGAGGGGTTGGCCAGCTCGTGCGGGATCTCGTCGAGCCGGTTGTGGACCAGGCGCTCGACCTCGGCGTCGTCGAACGCGGGCGCCCTGAGGGCGTCGGCGAGCAGGCCCAGCGCCTTGGGCAGGCGGGAGACGGGCACTTCGAGGCTGACGCGCACACCGGGGTGGTCGGCGTACGCGTCGAGCGTGGCGCCGCAGCGCTCCAGTTCGGCGGCGAACTCCTCGGCGGTGTGCTTGTCGGTGCCCTCGGACAGGGCGCGCGCCATGATCGTGGCGATGCCGTCGAGGCCCTTCGGCTCGGCGTCCAGGGGCGTGTCCAGGAGCACCTCGACGGCGACGACCTGCTGGCCGGGGCGGTGGCAGCGCAGGACCGTCAGGCCGTTGTCCAGCTTGCCGCGCTCGGGTGCCGGGAACGCCCAGGGCCGGGCCTCGCCGGCCTGGGGCTGCGGGTGGAACTCCATGCTGGCGAGCTCGGTCACTGCGCCGACTCCTCGTTCTCGTCGGTGGTCTCGGCGGGTGCGGCGCCCTCGGCGGCTGCCGGATCGTCGGCCTCGCCGGCGACCGGCTCGTACACGAGCACCGCGCGGTTGTCGGGGCGCAGACGGGACTTGGCGACCGCCTGGACCTCCTCGGCGGTGACGTCGAGGACGCGCTGGACGGCGGTGAACGCGAGCTGGGGGTCGCCGAACAGGACGGCGTAGCGGCACAGTTCGTCGGCGCGGCCGGCGACCGTGCCGAGCCGGTCCAGCCACTCGCGCTCCAGCTGGGCCTGCGCGCGCTCCATCTCCTCGGCGGTGGGGCCCTCCGCCGCGAAGCGGGCGAGCTCCTCGTCGACGGCCGCCTCGATGACGGGGACCTCGACGTCGCCGGAGGTCTTCACGTCCAGCCAGCCCAGGGAGGGCGCCCCGGCCAGGCGCAGCAGGCCGAACCCGGCCGCCACGGCCGTACGGTCGCGCCGTACGAGCCGGTTGTACAGACGGGAGGACTCGCCGCCGCCGAGGACGGTGAGCGCCAGGTCGGCGGCGTCGCACTCGCGCGTGCCGTCGTTCGGGAGCCGGTAGGCGGCCATCATCGCGCGCGCGGGGACGGCCTCCTCGACGACCTCGCGCAACTGCTCGCCGATGATCTCGGGCAGCGAGCCGTCGCGCGGCTCGGGCTTGCCGTCGTGGGCCGGGATCGAGCCGAAGTACTTCTCGACCCAGGCGAGCGTCTGCTCCGGGTCGATGTCGCCGACGATCGACAGGACGGCGTTGTTGGGCGCGTAGTAGGTGCGGAAGAACGCGCGGGCGTCCTCCAGGCTGGCCGCGTCCAGGTCGGCCATCGAGCCGATCGGCGTGTGGTGGTACGGGTGTCCGTCCGGGTAGGACAGCGCGGTCAGCTTCTCGAAGGCGGTGCCGTACGGGACGTTGTCGTAGCGCTGGCGGCGTTCGTTCTTGACGACGTCGCGCTGGTTGTCCAAGTTCTCCTGGTCGAGCGCCATCAGGAGGCTGCCCATGCGGTCGGCCTCCAGCCAGAGGGCGAGCTCCAGCTGGTGGGCGGGCATGGTCTCGAAGTAGTTGGTGCGCTCGAAGCTGGTCGTGCCGTTCGGCGAGCCGCCCGCGCCCTGGACGAGCTCGAAGTGACCCGTGCCCTTCACGCTCCCCGAGCCCTGGAACATCAGGTGCTCGAAGAGGTGGGCGAGTCCGGTACGGCCCTTGACCTCGTGACGGGAGCCGACGTCGTACCAGAGGCAGACCGCCGCGACCGGCGTGAGGTGGTCCTCGGAGAGCACCACGCGCAGGCCGTTGGCCAGGCGGTGCTCGGTCGCGGTGAGGCCGCCGGATTGTGCCTCCGGTGTGGCCGTGTGACCCATGGGCAAGGTGTCCTTCCGGTCGCGTGCGCTGCGTTGTGTCGAGTGGTTCATGCTCAGCTCCTGCCACTGTATGCAGCGTCCGAAGGGTCGGCGAAGTTCCCGGTCAGAACGCCCGGCCCGCCCGACAGTCGTCGCGCGTCGCGGGCCGGCCGCAGGGGCGTGGCATCGGCCCGGCTCGCCGGACCGCTCCGCGGTCCCGCCGAGGGGGGCGTGCGCGCTCCGGCCGCGCCTGCGATGACCCTGTCTTTTGCGGCGTCGGCGGTCGGTGCCGGGCCGACCGCATCGCACGCGCGCGTGCCGTCGTACGGCAGCGTGCGGGCGGCGACCGGCACCGGTGAAGGCAGGTACGCCTCGGCGACCTCGCGCCCGCCGATCACTCCGGGGAGTGAAGGGCGGGGCGGCGCGGGTTTGCCGTCGGGGCTCGGACGGGGTCGGCGGGGGTTTGCCGTCGCGGCGCGGACGGGGTCGACGGGGGTTTGCCGTCGCGGCGCGGGCGGGGTCGGCGGGGGTTTGCCGTCGCGGCGCGGACGCGGACCGGCACGGGCTGGCCATCGCGACTCCGACGGGAATCGGCACGGGTCGGCCGTCGCGACCCCGACCGGGACCGACACGAGCTAGCCATCACGACCCCGACCGGGACCGACACGAGCTAGCCATCACGACCCCGACGGCAACCAACACGAGTCGGCCATCACGACCCCGAGGGGAACCAACACGGTCGGCCGTCGCGGCTCCGACGGCAACCAACACGGGTCGGCCGTCGCGGCTCCGACGGCAATCAACACGGGTCGGCCGTCGCGGCTCCGACGGGAACCGGGCGGTCGGCTGCCGGTGGATCGAGCGGTGTCCGTGGGTGCGGTCGGTACCGAACCCGCCGACGCCATGTGCGGGGAGAGGCAGGCATCGGCGACACTTCTCGGACGCCGGCGGGAGACCGACATCGGATCCTGGTCGGTGGTTGTCAGTGCCACGGTCCACAATGGTCCGCGTCAGACCCGTCAAACGCTCGAGCGACCAGAAACTTAAGGAGCCGGCAGCGATGGCCCGCCGCAGCACGAAGACCCCACCGCCCGACGACTCGTACGAGGAGAAGATCCTCGACATCGACGTCGTCGACGAGATGCAGGGCTCCTTCCTCGAGTACGCGTACTCGGTCATCTACTCCCGGGCCCTGCCGGACGCCCGCGACGGCCTCAAGCCGGTGCACCGCCGCATCGTCTACCAGATGAACGAGATGGGCCTGCGCCCCGACCGCGGCTATGTGAAGTGCGCCCGCGTCGTCGGCGAGGTCATGGGTAAGTTGCACCCGCACGGCGACGCGTCGATCTACGACGCCCTGGTGCGCATGGCCCAGCCCTTCTCGATGCGCGTCCCGCTCGTCGACGGCCACGGCAACTTCGGCTCGCTCGGCAACGACGACCCGCCGGCCGCCATGCGGTACACCGAGTGCCGGCAGGCCGCGGCGACGAGCCTGATGACCGAGTCGATCGACGAGGACACGGTCGACTTCGTCCCCAACTACGACGGCCAGGAGCGGGAGCCGGTGGCCCTGCCCGCCGCCTTCCCGAACCTCCTCGTCAACGGCGCGTCCGGCATCGCCGTCGGCATGGCCACGAACATGCCGCCGCACAACCTCGCCGAGGTCATCGCGGCCGCCCGCCATCTGATCCGCCACCCGAACGCGGATCTGGACGCCCTGATGAAGCACGTCCCGGGCCCCGACCTGCCCACCGGGGGCCGGATCGTCGGCCTGTCCGGCATCCGGGACGCGTACGAGACGGGCCGCGGCACCTTCAAGATCCGCGCCACGGTGTCGGTGGAGAACGTCACGGCGCGCCGCAAGGGCCTCGTGATCACCGAACTGCCCTTCACGGTCGGCCCGGAGAAGGTGATCGCCAAGATCAAGGACCTGGTCGGCTCGAAGAAGCTGCAGGGCATCGCCGACGTCAAGGACCTCACCGACCGCGCACACGGCCTGCGTCTGGTCATCGAGATCAAGAACGGCTTCGTGCCCGAGGCGGTCCTGGAGCAGCTCTACAAGCTGACGCCGATGGAGGAGTCCTTCGGCATCAACAACGTCGCGCTGGTCGACGGCCAGCCCCTCACCCTCGGCCTCAAGGAGCTCCTGGAGGTCTACCTCGACCACCGCTTCGAGGTCGTACGGCGGCGCAGCGAGTTCCGGCGCGGCAAGCGGCGCGACCGCCTGCACCTGGTCGAGGGCCTGCTCACGGCGCTGCTGGACATCGACGAGGTCATCCGTCTGATCCGGTCCAGCGAGAACTCCGCGCAGGCCAAGGAGCGCCTGATGGAGCGCTTCTCGCTGAGCGAGGTCCAGACCCAGTACATCCTCGACACGCCGCTGCGCCGTCTCACCAAGTACGACCGCATCGAGCTGGAGGCGGAGAAGGACCGGCTGAACGAGGAGATCGCCGAGCTGACCCGGATCCTGGAGTCGGACACGGAACTGCGCAAGCTGGTCTCCTCCGAACTGGCCGCGGTGGCCAAGAAGTTCGGCACCGAGCGGCGCACGGTCCTGCTGGAGTCCGCGGGCGCCCCGGCCGCCACCGTGCCGCTGCAGGTGGCGGACGACCCGTGCCGGGTCCTGCTGTCCTCGACGGGTCTGCTGGCCCGTACGGCGAACGGCGATCCCTTCGCGGAGGACGGCGAGGCCAAGCGCGCCAAGCACGACGTGATCGTCTCGGCGGTGCCGGCCACGGCCCGGGGTGAGGTGGGCGCGGTGACGTCGGCGGGCCGCCTGCTGCGCATCAACGTCGTCGATCTGCCGCAGCTACCGGAGACGGCGTTGAGGCCGAACCTCTCGGGCGGCGCGCCCCTGTCGGAGTTCGTCACCCTGGAGGACGGCGAGACCGTGGTCTGTCTGACCACGCTGGACGAGTCGTCCCCGGGTCTGGCGCTCGGCACGGAACAGGGCGTCGTCAAGCGTGTGGTGCCGGACTATCCGTCCAACAAGGAGGAGTTGGAGGTCATCACGCTCAAGGAGGGCGACCGGATCGTCGGCGCGGTCGAGCTGCGCACCGGTGAGGAGGACCTGGTCTTCATCACCGACGACGCTCAGCTGCTGCGTTACCAGGCCTCGCAGGTCCGCCCGCAGGGCCGTGCCGCCGGCGGTATGACGGGCATCAAGCTCGCTCAGGGCGCGAAGGTCATCTCCTTCACCGCGGTGGACCCGGCGGCCGACGCGGTGGTGTTCACGGTCGCGGGCTCGCGCGGCACGCTGGACGACTCGGTCCAGACGACGGCCAAGCTGACCCCGTTCGACCAGTACCCCCGCAAGGGCCGCGCCACGGGCGGTGTGCGCTGCCAGCGGTTCCTGAAGGGCGAGGACTGCCTGGCCCTGGCCTGGGCGGGCGCCGCCCCGGCACGCGCCGCGCAGAAGAACGGCTCCCCGGCCGAACTCCCGGACATCGACCCGCGCCGCGACGGCTCGGGCGTGTCGCTGCCGAAGACGGTGGCGGTGGTGGCCGGGGCGGTCTAGGGCTCCGGGAAGGCCCCTTCCTCGGGGGTCTGTGCGTACTCCTCCGGGTCCTGTACGTAGCGCAGAACGCCCCACATGCCGTGCTCGTCGGCGTGTGGGGCGTCGCTCTTGCACGCCTCCAGCTCCTTGCCGAGAGCGGACGCGTCGATGCCGGAGCCGATGAGCACGAGCTGGGTGAGGCGTGCGTCGGCGGGCGGCCAGGGCTCCGGGTAGAAGCGGAGGAACCGGCCGACGGCGTGGACGGCGTAGCGGTTGTGGACGTCGTACGGTCCGAAGTCGACGTACCCCTTGATGCGGTACAGGCCCTCGGGCCTGCTGTCCAGGAACTCCATCAACCGGCGCGGGTCGAGGGAGACTTCGCAGGCGAAGGACAGGCTGTCGTAGCCGGTGTGCAGATGGCCGGTGTGGTCCTCGTCGTGCTCGTGCAGGTCGTCGAAGGACAGCTGCCCGATGCGCTCCTCGCTGGGCCGGCAGTCGAAGAGGAACTCGGGGTCGATACGGCCGTAGGTGGCGGGGACGACGGCGGCGCGGTCGGCGAGGTCGCGGACCAGCCCGAGGACGCGCTCACCGTTCGCCGCCCGGTCGAGCTTGTTGACCACGACGAGGTCGGCGAGGGCGAGGTGCCGGTCGATCTCGGGGTGCTTCGCGCGCGTGTCGTCGAACTCGGCGGCGTCGACGACCTCGACGAGCCCGCCGTACACGATGCCCGGGTGCTCGCTGGCGAGCACCATGCGCACGAGCTCCTGGGGCTCGGCCAGTCCGCTGGCCTCGATGACGATGACGTCGATGCCGGTGGCGGGCCGGGCGAGCCGCTCCAGGTAGATGTCCAGCTCACTGGCGTCGACCGCGCAGCACAGGCAGCCGTTCCCGAGCGAGACGGTGGAGTCGCCGAGTGCTCCGGCGACGGCCATGGCGTCGATCTCGATGGCGCCGAAGTCATTGACGACGGCGCCGATGCGGGTGCCTCCGCTGCGGTGGAGGAGATGGTTCAGCAGCGTCGTCTTGCCGGAACCGAGGAATCCGGCGAGCACGACGACCGGAATCTGCTGTGGTCCGGGGCTCTGCTGACTCAACGTGCGACCTTTCTCACGCCGACGGGTGCACCGGCTCGCGGCTCGGCGCACGTACGAGGGTTGAATGCCGACCCAGGATACGAGCCGGAAGAAACCCCGCGAAGTGAACGATTGTTAGCAGCGCTTGCCGGGCAGACGTTGGGCAAGGCGCCGGAGTGTGCGACCCTCGCTTCCCTCCGTGCGCCTCCTCTCCGCCTCCCCGCCGATCAGAGCCGCTCGGCACTCTGGGAGACGGCAAGCGCCGCCCACCGCTCGCCGGTCCCCTCCCGTCGACCCGCACCCCGACGACCGGCGGACGGCCGCCTGATTCGGGGGTTGACATGGCCACACAGAAGCGCCTTGCACGGAGGCTGGGTTCCGCCACGCTCACTTTCCTGACTGCCACCACCGTGACGCTGGCAGCGCATCAATGGCGGTCGGAGAAGGCACGTCTGCACGAGAGGCGGCTGGAGCTGGAGGAACTGGCGATCCGGCGAACGGCTCTGGCCCATCAGCAACGCATGCACTGGGAGTTGCTGGCGAGGGCGATCGACGATCCCTCCCTCGCCGCGGTGATCGACACCTACGACCAGGGCATCCCGGCGGAGCGGCGTCGCCAGTTCTTCTACGCCAACGCCTGGTACGTCCACCTCTACCACCTCTACCAGGCGGAACTTCTGGACCGGGAGGAGCTGTACACACGTCTGCGGGAGTTCTTCCAGAGTCCGGTCTTCCGTGAGTACTGGGAGGCGTCGCGGCACATGCGGGCCAGCCTGGACGAGTCGTCCGTGGAGGCCCAGCTGGGGCACATGGTGGACGGGCTCGTCCGGGACCTCGACGAATCGGACACGGACGAATGGTGGGTCGTCGGCGAGCCGCCGACCGACTGACCGGCGCGCGCGAGCCCGAGGCGGTCAACGGACAGAACAGTGAGGGCGCGAGTGGGTGACTTTTCGGCGTCAAGCCCCGGGGGACCGAGAAACACCAGTAACGTGCCTCCCACCAGTATGCCCAGCTCTTTGTTCCTAAGGACCGGTACCTTTGAAGATCGTGCGCCGCATCGGTGTGCCTCCCAGCGCCCGGGGCAGTAGTTCGGGAGCCACCTGCCCGGACGTGTTCGAACTCAGCGACGGCAACTTCGCCGTCATCGGCACCGAGGCCACCGAGGCGCTTGAGTCGGAACTGCCCGCCGATGCCGCCCGCGCCGACTACGAGCGCATCGTCGTCGTCAGCCGGGAGACGCTCATCCGCGCCAAGGCCGACATCCCCGACGCCTGAGACCTCCGCACGAGCACGCGTCCACCCCAGACCCGTACCGTCACCACCCTCCCCCGGCCGCGCACAACCGTTGAGCGAGTCGGCCGGCGATCCGGCGAGCAGCCGGCACCCCGTCACTGCTCGGTCCCCACCGATGAGGCCTGGCGCCAGAACGGCACCAGGCCACACGCGTCTCTCAGGCCGCCTGCGGCACCCGCACCGGCGCTCCCGGCCCCACATACCGCGCCGCCGGCCTGATGATCTTCGAGTCCCCGCCTGTTCCAGGATGTTGGCGCTCCAGCCCACGACCCGCGCCGCGGCGAACGTCGGCGTGAACATCTCGCGCGGCAGACCACACAGCTCCATGACCACGCCCGCGTAGAACTCGACGTTCGTGTGCAGTTCGCGGCCGGGCTTCAGCTCGGCGAGGATCGCCTCCACACGGCGTTCGACCTCCACTGCGAACTCGACCCGTGGGCCGCCGAAGTCCTGGGCGATCTCGCGGAGCATCCGGGAGCGGGGGTCCTCGGTGCGGTAGACGGGGTGACCGAAGCCCATGATGCGGTCGCCGGCGAGGACGCGTTCGCGGATCCGCGACGAGTTTACCACTTGGTGACGAGAGTCGCCTCTCTCATGTAGGAGACTCGAAAAGAATAACGTCGATCCAGCCGGAACCTCCCCATCTGCGCCTCACTCGGAATTCGATTCCCTTTGACTGAAGGTACGGGAGAAGTACGTCTCCTTTGACACCGTGTGAATCCGAGTAGTATTTGACGTCGTCAACCACTACTAGGTTAGGTCTGCGTACCATGTCGGCGGCGATCTGGTACTCCTTGAAGGTGAGTTCCGGGTCGTTCGCGGAGTCAAGCAGGACGATGTCGTACGTCTTCCCCTGTTCCCGTAGCGCGCCGAGTATCTCAACGGAGTGGCCCTCGATAAACTGCACCTGAGCGGCTAGGCACTCGGAAGCCAGCACGGCTTTGGCTTGCGCGGTGTCCAGGTCAACTGAGGTGGTGCTTCCGCTGTGCGCTTTGACGTGCTCTGCGAAGATCAGGGTTGACCAACCGTCAGCGAGGCGGTGTCCAGGGGCAGTGTTCCGGATGCACCCGGTTTCCAGTAGGTCGAGAGCACTACGCTGGCAGGCGTCGCGCATGCGAGCCAGCTCTACGTTCAGGATGTCACTCATCACTGGGATTGGCACTGCCGAGTCTCCTTGGTTTTGGTGGTCAGGTTCTGTGCGGGGGGGCCTCGGGCCGACCGGGGCCAATTGTGGGTTTACAGCGCATCAGGCGGCCTGCCTGCGGCAGGCTACCGTTGTGTGACATCCGCAACGGATATCGCGCAGTGAAGGTCTGCTCTGTTCAAATTACCGAGCGAACGGCAGTTCTTCGTTTTCCGTAGCTCAGGGACTCGATGGCGTCGCACCAGATGTCCAGGTCGGCCGTCGCGCTCAATTCGTCAGAGCGGGCTTTGGCGCGACGAGACGCCTCTTTCCAGGCATCCGGATCGCGCAGGGACTGCAGGGCGTGAGTCCAGGCATTGAGGTCGTCGCGATAGGCAAAAATCCCGGCCGAGCCGAGCGATTCGACCAGCCCCGGGGTGGGGTGGGCAATAACAGGGATGCCGGAGGCGCATGCCTCGACCGCTACGCGGCCCCACGATTCGTAGATGCTGGGCATTAGCATCACGCGTGAGCGGGCGTACACGTGCGTGCGCATGTTTTTCCCGTCCACTCCGTCGATGACCTCGCAGTTGGGCAGCGGTGTCGGCGGTGTTAGCTGAGTTCCATAGGCTCCGCGGACTCCAAGGAAGCGCCACTCCGGTGACCATGCGGCGATCTGCCAGAAGATGTCGCCGCCTTTATCCGGGTTCAGGTTGACCAGAGTCGCGCACTGACCCGGTTGGGTACGGTACTCCACAGCGATTACTGGCGGGCGGACGACGATCGAGTTCCTGGGAAGCCACTCCGTGGGATAGTGCGCATAAAAGATTTCACTGTCGCGTTTGACCCATTCACTGTTGTAGACGACGAGATCGGCGCCAGCTGCGTCACGGAAACTCTGGTTGAAGTTGTCGTGACAGATTACGACGACGGGAATCCCGCGAGGTCGGGCGAGACCGGAAACTAGGGGAACGTTCTCGAACTGCGACAGGAGGACGTCTGATGCCAGGGCCTCGTAGGCAAAGTTGCTGCCTTCTTGGTAAGGGATGACGCGCACCCCGTCGATGTCGTAACTCTCCCTCATGTTGCCGGGGTGCGAGAGCCAGACCGTTACGCGGTGACCGCGGGTAACCAGCGGACGGAGCATGGAATGAAGCATCCATTCCGACCCTGCGTTGTGGGTGGGGGGGTATCCGTACACCCTGGCCATGATGGACAGACTCCGCGGGCCGGACAGCGTGGCCAGGGCGGTTCGGAACGGCTTTGTCTTCACCGAGGCGGGTCTCCAATCGGGCGGGAACCTTGCGAGAAGTGCGAGGAGCTCAAGCGGCGCCGCCGTGCGGCCGGATGCCGCACAACGGCGCCGCTCGTGTGCTCGGCTTGTGGCGTCACAGGGCAGTGCGGTCAGAAGGCCGCAGCCACTCTGTCCGTCTCTTAAGCCCCGGCGGGGACGACGTGGATGGCGGAGGACGGCGAGGTCTGGCCGCCGACCTGGAAGGTCAACCGCGTGGTCCCCTGCGGCGCGGAGCCGGTGGCTTGCACCGCCACCCACATGCTGGCTTCCATACCTGCTCCGGTCAGCAGGAGGCCGACGCGTTGGAAGGTGAGGGTCTGGCCGTCTGCGGACAGGCTGCCCGGATAGTGCTGCACCGTCCCCTGAGAGTTTTGGACGGTCAGCAGGTATGTGGAGCCCCTCTCCGCGACGAACTTGAGCTTTTTGTCCCTGGGCAGGCTGACACGGACGGTCTGCTCCGGGAATGTCTCACCCGCCGTCGCCTGGAGGCGCACGCCCGGGTACCCGACCCCGCCGCCGGGAGTCAGCGTCACATCCGGCGGCCCGCCCGGTGACACCGTGAAGGTGGAAGCGGGGGCACCGCCACATGCCGAGTAGCGGTAGTAGACGCTACCGATCTGGGACGCCGCCTCGGGGTCGCTGGGGTCCGCGCTGTACTTGGGATTCACAGACTGCGGCCAGACCAGGAAGCGGTAGTACCCCGGCTTGTCGCCCTTCTGCCTCAGATTGAGAGGAGGCAGCGTCGTCCTGTGGGCCGTGCTGCTGCTCTTGTGGCTGGTGACGTGCAACTGCTCGGGTTCGGGGGTGTAGGCCGAAGGGGTGCCGTCCTCGTGCACGAGCTGGTAGAAGACGGACCCGGGAGTGTCGTTGCTCACCAGCGGGTCGACCAGATCGATGATGAGCTTGTCCCCGGGAATGATCCCGTCGTCCGCGACGTAGCCGAACCCGGCCTGGCTGTTGGGATTGCCGCCCCAGTGGTTGTCATACGGCAGGCGGACGAACGGCCTGGTGGCGTCCGACCCCTCGCTCCGCATCACCTCTACTTCCGGTTCGGCGGTGAGTACCGAGCCGTCGTCGAGTCGTACGTCGACGCGCATCTTCCAGATGCCGGGCCTGTCCGCGTTGCCGTTTGCATCACCGCGCAGAGTGAAGGTGAGGAGATCGGCGTCGTCGAGGAAGGCACGGTCGATGATCTCGTACTCCTCCCCGGTCCCCATCTGGCCGCGCCGCACCTCGCCGGCGCGCCTGTCGGCATTACCGTCACCGCCGTCGGCGTATTTGATCTCCTTGATCTTCGCGCCCATTGGAACGCGAAGTCGCCCGTCGTACCGGAACTCCGAATCCCATGTCGGGAAGCGATTCGCGTAGCCCAGGGTCAAGAGCTCCCACCCGCCCGGGCCGATCTTATTGCTCTGTTTTCCCTGCTGATTCGCGGGGGATGTCATGCGGCACTCCAATCACCGAGAATGAGCCCGTGAATCCTGCGCCGCGAGCAACTTTCACGAACTGCTGCGGACAGGAAGTCGACTGATATTCCTAGGGTGTCCGCCAGTCGCCGCACTGACACCGGACCAGGTGGCCACATCTCATTGGCCAAGATGTCCACACCGCCAGCGGTGCGGTCCTTCTCTTGGCGCAGACATGGATCAGACACCGGTGTGCAGAGGCCGTATGACCAGGGATGAAGCGCGGAGGGGGGTGGGGCGGGAGGGGCTCACGCCGATGGCGAACCTGAGAACTTTGCCAGTAGCGGGAGTTCCGGGAAAATAATGGGGCATAGGCCCGTGGAATACGCCAGGACTTACCTACTGGGGAGATCATCATACTTAAAGGATCCCCCGATTGGGCCTCCACGGAATGATCCGTAACTCATAGGGTGAAATGGACCGCACAGCGTCTGTCAGTTCGGCATGCAACAACCTGTTCGATATTCCTGCCGAACTCAATGCAGCTGCTAGTCAGGAGCCACTCATGACCGTGCCGCCGCAGTCGCGTCACCCCCACTCCTCCGGGGACCTGCCCGCTCCCGTGCGCAATGCCCTTCATCAGATGCAGCCCGAGAGCGTCTCGCTGGCCGAGCACGCTCTCGCTCACTTCCTTCAGGCCATCCCCGGGGCGCCTTCCTCACCGCGCCCGCCTGTCAACGACATCGCGCTCTGGCTCGCAGCTCTGGACCGCGCAGAAGCAGACCAGCTGCACGACGGCTTTCGCCGGCTCGTCAGCGCCCGACGCCATGAGCACACCGCGGCCGAGGCGGTGCTGCTGCAGCAGGCCTGCGCCACCGCCCTGCAACAAGCAGTCCTCACCCGCACCGCCAGCCAAGCCTCGCAAAGCGAGCAAACTCTCCTGGCCACCGCCATGCACACAGCGGTCCGTCAAGTGCTCGCCATCGCCGCCCACGCCATCACCACCGTGTACGGCTCGCAGCTGGCCGGTGACGCCCAACACGATCCTCTCGGCATCCCGCATGCAAGAGCCGTCGCCACGCCCCTGTCACCTCTGCCCGGCTCGCTGTCATCGTCTGGACGAGCCGGTGCCCGCTGGTGCCTGGTCGCCCACGCCGATGGTGCCCAGGAGGCCGGCCAGGCAGCCCGGCTCTTGCAAGCCGCCAACCCCTATGCCCATGTGACGACCGAGCACACGACCCTGGCTGCCTTCTGCCGCGACGTCCCGGTACTGCCGGACACCTTTCCCCCCTGCGGCACAGCCAGTACCGATGCCGATCGTGAGGACGCCATCCACCGAGCTTCCCTGGCGGCGCGTATCGCTGACTACTACCGTCTTCGTGAACTCAACGCCGACGAGCTTGCCCCAGTCCTGGCCCTGGCACAAAGCAGCCCAAGAGCACAGCAGACCTTCCTCGTTTCCTGCCTCGGCCCTCTCTACCTCAGTGACAACCAAACCGACCTGCTGCACACCCTCCGCGCCTACTTAGATCACAATCTCCGCGTCACCGAAACCGCCAAAAGCCTCTACATCCACCGCCACACACTCACCGACCGGCTACGTCGCATCCAGCACCTCACTCAGCTCGACCTCCACCACCCCTTCCACCGCCTCAGAGCCCAACTCGCCCTGCTCCTCCTCGCCTTGCAACCAGAAGCATCCCGCCTTCTCCGCTGATCGAGCACCGCGGAGGAGGCACTCTCTGGCCGGGCCATACCAGGTGGCGCCGTCCCACCAGTAGCCGCCCGAGCGGAAGAGCAGCGAGCCGCCGTGCCATTCGATGTGGTGTTCGCTGGCGTCTTCGTCGCGCACGAGCAGGACGGTGCGGCCGTGGTCGGGGTGGTAGCGCACGCACCAGGCGAACTCGTCGCGCAGTGGGTCGGTGGTGAGGGCGCGCCATCCGCTGCCCTGCCTCGCCACCCTGCTGTGGCTGCCGGTCACCGTGGGCGGCACAGTGGCAGTGGTCGCAGCCCTGCTGGCTGTCTTCCCCGAAGCCGACTGGTCATGGATCGTGACAGCAGCCGCAGGCTTCGTGGCCGTGTACCGCCTGGCGGTCCACAAGTGGGAATATGCCAAGAACCTCGTGCGCGTCTCTATCAGGTCCATGCTGATCGAACGGAGCGAGGAGTCACACGAGCCGCAGGAAGACCGGACCGATAGGCCAGGCCGCGGCGAAGGGTAGTACTACCGTCGCAACATGCAGGTGGGCCCCGGAGACAACCCGGTGCCCACCTCATTGCAGTGTGACTATCCGCCCCTGGGAGTGAGACGACCGCCGATCCCGGGCGCTCCGGAAACCCGACTCGCTACGAAGATCACGCGCCCTCCACCGGTCTTCGAAAGGGAGTCTCGTGCGTTCCACCGTCGTACGGACCGCGGCCGCCGCGCTGTCCGCACTCGCACTCCTGCTCGCCCCCGCCACCGCCCATGCCGCCGCCCCCGACGAGACCGTCGTGATGCCCGTCCGCGAAGCCTTGGCGGCCCTGCCGGTCCAGGACGAGGACCGCACCGGCTACACCCGCGACAAGTTCCGCCACTGGATCGACGCCGACCGCGACGGCCGCAACACACGCAACGAGGTCCTCCTGGAGGAAGCCGTCACCGCTCCCGAGCAGGGCGCCCGCTGCCAGTTGAGCGGTGGATCCTGGTACTCGCCGTACGACGACACCTACTTCACCGGCACCCGCGCCCTCGACATCGACCACCTGGTCCCGCTCGCCGGAGCCTGGGACTCCGGCGCCTCCTCCTGGACGGCGAAGGAGCGGGAGACGTACGCCAACGACCTCGGCGACGCCCGCGCACTGATTGCCGTCTCCGCCGCGTCCAACCGCTCGAAGGCGGACCAGGACCCGGCCACCTGGCAGCCGCCCGCGGCCGGCTACCGCTGCACCTACGCCACCGACTGGGTGGCGATGAAGACCCGCTGGGGCGTGGCCATCGACCATGCCGAGCAGACCGCGCTGACCAGCGTCCTCGACGAGTGCCCGAACGCCCCCATCGAGGTCACCCTCGCCCGCTGAACAAGGCACGGGCCCGCCGCTACGGGGGAAAGCGGCGGGCCCAGCCTCCCCATGTCCCGTGCGTCTCTTCGTAGTCGGCCACGAGGACAGGCATCGCGTCCGCGATCTGCTGACGGCGGGTCGACTGCCAGCCAATGAGCCGCTGATCGATGCCCGCGATCTCCATGCCGGGCCGGCGGCCGGGCGTCACCTCGCGGGGCTCCCACGCCCACCCGAGCCGGGCGGACACCTCCTCCATGAAGTAGAGGGTGTAGAGGGTGCTGCGCCGTGTGGGCGGCGAACGCGGCACGCTGCACGGCGCCGGGCAGCGTGCCGTGGATCATCAGATGCCACACGTCCTCGAAGCTGCGGGTCTGCGCGAGATCGACGGCGGAGTATTGGCGATAGTGATGGAAGCCCTCCCGGCCCCGGACGTCACCCAGGGCGGTGTCGGCGACGACGACACCCGCCAGACCTCGCGGCACATGCACAAGGGTGGATGCGGCCGGGTTGATCGACACGTCTTCCTCCTTCAACTTGATCCGACTGTCCATGCTTGACTAGGTGGGTTGTCAATATTGATTGAATCAATTTAATGCTTGGGTCGGCATGCCTCCCTACGGAGAGGAGGGGCGTGGACTACCGCGCGAGACCGTGCGCGTGCATGGTGACGCAGTCGGGTTGGTGATGCGGCTGCAGCGAGACAAGGGCCCAGCCAGCCGCAAGACGAATTACCGAATACTCAAATAATCGCTAATCCAATTCGACCCGGATTCGACCCACGCCCCCACCAAGGCATTCCAATCAGGGCGTTGACCTGCGCATACGAGGCTCCTGGAGACCAAAGGCTGCGAACTGGCGGTAGTGCTAGAAGCCCTCGAGCCCTCGGACGTCGCCGATCTCGGTGTCGGTGACGACGACTCCCGCCAGTCCTCGTGGCACGTCGACGAGTGCGGCTGCTGACCTGTTGACGGACATGATTCCTCCCTGGACCTGATTCGACTGTCCATGATTGACTCAATCTCTGTCAATATTGATTGAATCAATGTTCTGATCAATGCCCAGCGTCCTGGATACGGTGATCCCATGCGCGATCAAGAACCCGGCCCCGACCCAGCGGAGCGGCGGCTGACCACCCAGGAGGCCGCCGAGCTGCTCGGCGTGAAGCCCGAGACCGTGTACGCGTATGTGAGCCGCGGTCACCTCAGCAGCCGCCGGGTCCCCGGCGGCCGGGGCAGCACCTTCGACGCCAAGGAGGTGGAGACCCTCGCCCGGCGCAACAGGCGGGAGAGCGCGGGCGGTTCGGGCTCCGGCGGCGAGCTGTCCGTCCGGACCCGCCTCACGTTCATCGGTGCCGACCGCTACTACTTCCGGGGCGTGGACGCGACCGAACTGGCTGCCCGGCACTCCTACGAAGAAGTCGCCGAGTGGCTGTGGACCGGCCGCATGCGCCCGGGGGTCACCTTCACCGCCCCCGAGGCCTCCGTCACCGCCGCCCGCCACGCCGTCGGCGCCCTGCCCGAACACGCCGGGCCCACCGACCGGTTGCGGGTCGCCGCGATCGCCGCCGCGGTGGCGGACCCGCTGCGCTTCGACCTGTCCGAGGAAGCCGTGCTCGGCACCGCACGCGTCCTCATCCCGACCCTGGTCGCCGCCCTCACACCCGTCCGGTTCGCCTACCGCGACGAGGGCCCGATCGCTCACCGTCTCTGGCAGCAGCTGAGCGGACAACCCGCCGACGAGGCGGCCCTGCGGGTACTGGACACGGCACTCGCCCTGCTGGTCGATCACGACCTGGCCGCCTCGACACTCGCCGTGCGGGTCGCCGCGTCCGCCCGCGCACACGCCTACGCCGCCGTCTCCGCCGGGCTCGGCGTGATCGAGGGCCCGCTGCACGGCGCGGCGAGCGGCCTCGCCCACAAGCTGATCCTGGAGGTGCTCGACCAGGGAGACGCGGGGCCGGTCATCGCCGAGGAGCTGCGGGCCGGCCGGCGCGTTCCGGGGCTCGGTCACCGGCTCTACTCCGGCGAGGATCCACGCGCGCGTGTCCTCTTCGAGCTCCTGGAGGAGATCCCGCGCTGCGAGCCCGCCCTCGCCGCGGCCCGTGACATCGCCGCCACGGCCGCCCGGTACACCCCGCTGCGCGCCAACGTCGACCTGGCCCTGGCCGTGTTCACGGCGTCCTCCGGCATGCCCGCCACAGCGGGTGAGGCGATCTTCGCCGTGGCCCGTATGGCGGGCTGGATCGCCCACGCCCTGGAGGAGTACGGGGAGCGACCGCTGCGCATGCGGCCGAGCGGGCACTACACGGGACCGAAGCCGCCCCAGCCGCTGCCGGAGTAGGGCGCAAGCCCCCCTCGGGAAGCCGCGTCGACTCAAGTCAGGTTAGGCTCACCTCTGTGAGTACGTGCTCAACCGTCTCGCGGGACTTCGACGAGCCCATCGCGGGGACCGCGGCGACCGCGACGACCTGGCTGCTGCTGGAGCAGCCCGGTCCGTGGGGTGCCAAGGCGCTCACCCAGAGCCACCTGGATCCCGCGCTGGGCCGCGCCCTGGAGGCGGCCGCGAAAGGCACGGGCGTACGCGTCGCGCTGATCCGCCGCCCCGGCCGGCACGCCGACTGCGGGGCCCTCGCCGAGCGCCGGGTCTACGTGGCCCACACCGTGCCCGGGAACGTATGGCTGCACGCCGCCACGACGCGCGACCCGCAGCAGTTGCTCGACCTGGACTTCGCCGCCCTCGGCACGGGTGACCCCCACACCTTCGACACGGTGCTCCAGGGGCGGCCGCACACGGGCGACCCGCTCGCACTCGTCTGCACCAACGGCAAGCGGGACCGCTGCTGCGCCCTCCTCGGCCGTCCTCTCGCGGCCGAGCTCAACGCCTCCGGGGTGGAGGGCGTCTGGGAGGTCACCCATCTGGGCGGACATCGGTTCTCGCCGACGCTGCTCGTGCTGCCGTACGGCTACGCGTACGGCCGGGCCCAGGCCCACGCCGTCAAGGAGGTCCTGCACGGCGTCCGGGAGGGCCGGGTCGTCGTCGAGGGGTGCCGCGGGAACTCGGCGTGGGAGCGGCCGGGCCAGGCGGCCGAGCTGGCCGTGCGCACGGCTACCGGCGAGGACGCCGCGCAGGCCCTGAGCGTCGTACGGACCGACGGCGCGGCCCCGAGGTGGGAAGTGACGGTCGCCCATGTGGACGGGCGCCACTGGCGGGTCGTCGTGGCCCAGGGCGCGTCCCTGCCGCCCCGCCCCGAGAGCTGTGGCACGTCGGTGCTCGGCTCGCCCGCGCGGATGGACGTCGTGGCGGTGCGCGAACTCACCATGACGACGGCACTCGCGAGCTGACCAGGTGCACCGGGCCACCCCCAGGTGGACCGGCTGTCCGGCATTGATCAAGAGATCCACGCCACACCCCTCTACGGGAGTCCCCGTACGCCCACGTACCGTCGTGGGTATGAGCCCCACTCCCCCCGCACGTCGCCTGCGCCTCGGTCTGCCCCGCCGGATGTTCGCGCAGGTGCTGCTGATGCAGGTGGCGATCGCCGCGGGAGTCGCGGTGCTCGCGACCGGGCTGTTCCTCGCTCCGCTCAGCGACCAGCTGGACGACCAGGCGATGCGCCGCGCCCTGTCGATCGCCCAGACCACCGCCGCCCAGCCGCAGATCGCCGAGGACCTGGTGAGCACGCCCGCGACGGCGGACGGCCCGGTCCAACGGGAGGCGGAGCGGATCCGTCAGGCGACGAAGGCCGAGTACATCGTCGTGATGGACCGGCGCGGGGTGCGCTGGTCCCATCCCACCCCGAGCGAGATCGGCAGGACCGTGTCGACCGACCCGGGCCAGGCCCTGGCCGGCCACGAGGTCATGCAGATCGACAGCGGCACCCTGGGCCGCTCCGCCCGCGGCAAGGTGCCGTTGCGCGACGGCGACGGCAAGATCGTCGGGGCGGTCTCCGTCGGCATCGCGTACGACAGCGTGCGGGCCCGGCTGCTGCACGCGATCCCCGGGCTGTTCGCGTACGCGGGCGGCGCCCTGGCGGTCGGCGCGCTGGCCGCCTGGCTGATCTCCCGGCGGGTCCAGCGGCAGACCCGTGACCTCGCCTTCTCCGACATCTCGGCACTGCTCGCGGAGCGCGAGGCGATGCTGCACGGCATCCGGGAGGGCGTCGTCGCCCTGGACCGCACCGGCCGCGTCCGCCTCCTCAACGACGAGGCGCGGCGCCTGCTGGGCATCGGTGACGAGGCCGTCGGCCGGTCCCTCGACGAGGCGCTCGGCGAGGGCCGTACGACCGACGTGCTGGCCGGCCGGGTGACCGGCACCGATCTGCTCACGGTCCGCGGGCAGCGCGTCCTGGTCGCCAACCGCATGCCCACCGACGACGGCGGCGCCGTCGCCACCCTGCGCGACCGTACCGAACTGGAGCAGCTCGGCCGGGAACTCGACTCCACGCGCGGCCTGATCGACGCCCTGCGCGCCCAGGACCACGAGCACGCCAACCGCATGCACACGCTCCTCGGGCTGCTGGAGCTGGAGATGTACGACGACGCCGTGGAGTTCGTCGGAGAGGTGGTCGGCGATCACCGGGCCACCGCGGAGCAGGTCGCCGAGAAGATCCAGGACCCGCTGCTCGCCGCCCTGCTGGTCGGCAAGGCGACCGTGGCGGCCGAGCGCGGCGTCGCGCTGCGGCTCTCGGACCGGACCGGCCTCCCGGACCGGCTGATCGACCCCAGAGGGCTCGTGACGATCGTCGGCAACCTGGTGGACAACGCGCTCGACGCCGTCGCGGGCACGCCGCACGCGCGCGTGGAGGTCGAACTGCGGGCCGAGGGGCGTACCGCGACGCTCAAGGTGCGCGACACAGGGCCGGGAATCCCCGAGGAGCACCGCGAGTTGATCTTCACCGAGGGCTGGTCCACGAAGCAGCCCCCGGCCCACCGCGAGCGTGGCATCGGGCTCTCGCTCGTGCGCAGGCTCGCCGAACGGCAGGGCGGCAGCGCGACGGTGGGAGAAGCGGCCGGCGGAGGCGCGGAGTTCACCGTCGTCCTGCCCGAGGCGCTGGCCGAGCCGGAGCTGGAACCGGCCCTCACCGTGCCGTCTGATCCGCAGACCGTCGCCGAGGAGGAGTCGCGATGATCGAGGTCCTGGTCGTGGACGACGACACCCGCGTCGCGCGGGTCAACGCCGCCTACGTCGAGAAGGTCCCGGGCTTCCACGTGGCCGGCGAGGCGCACAGCGCGGCCGAGGCGCTGCGCCGCGTGGAGGAGCTGCCTCGCCTGGACCTCGTCCTCATGGACCACTATCTGCCCGACGACACGGGCCTCTCGGTCGTCCAGGAGATGCGCCGGCGCGGCCACCAGACCGACGTGATCATGGTGACGGCGGCGCGGGACGTGTCGACGGTGCAGGCGGCGATGCGGCACGGGGCGCTGCAGTACCTGGTCAAGCCGTTCGCCTTCGCGGGCCTGCGCGCCAAGCTGGAGGCCTACGCGGAGCTGCGCCGCACCCTAGACGGCGGCGGCGAGGCGGAACAGGCCGAGGTGGACCGCATCTTCGGCGCTCTGTCCGCGCCGTCGGAGCCCGACCTGCCCAAGGGCCACTCCCCCACCACCGCGGAGCTGGTACGCCAGTCCCTGATGAACGCCGAAGGCCCGCTGTCGGCCCAGGAGATCGCCGAGCGGACCGGTGTGAGCCGCCAGACCGCCCAGCGCTATCTCAAGCTCCTGGAGCGCACGGGACGGGCCCGCCTCACCCTCAAGTACGGCGACGCGGGTCGCCCGGAACACCGTTACGTGTGGGCGACCCGCGCCTGAGGCACGGCCCGTAGGGGCGGGGGAAGGAACCGTGCCCTCTCTTCATACGGATGCAGGCCGCCCGAATATCAGCCAACGGCCCGGCGTTGTGCCTGGGATCGCTCCGGTCGGGCGGTGACGGGCAAGTCGTACGACGGCGAGGGCGTGGGTGGGCTGTCTCCCTCACCGCCTAGACGGCCCCCGCCCCCGTCAGCGACCGCACCTCGGTCTCCGCGTACTTGGCCCCGTCCGGGACCTCGGCCGAGGTGACCGTGCCGAGCCAGCCCGCGACGAAGCCCAGCGGGATGGAGACGAGGCCGGGGTTCTGCAGGGGGAAGTACTGGAAGTCGACGCCCGGGAACAGTGATGCGGGACCGCCCGACACGACCGGCGACAGCACCACGAGCACGACGGCCGGGATCAGGCCGCCGTAGACGGCCCATACCGCACCGCGCGTGGTGAAGTCCCGCCAGAACAGCGAGTACAGCAGCGCCGGCAGATTGGCGGACGCGGCCACGGCGAAGGCCAGGCCCACCAGGAAGGCGACGTTGAGGTCGCGGGCGAGCAGGCCGAGGGCGATCGCGACGACGCCGATGCCGACCGCGGCGACGCGTGCCACGGCCGCCTCGCCACGTACCAGGGCCGCCTCGCCGCGTGCCACGGCCACCTCGCCACGTACCAGGGCCGCCTCGCCGCGTGCCACGGTCACCTCACCGCGTGCTGCAGCCACTTCACCACGTGCCACGGCCGCCTCGCCGTGCGGCGCCGTATGCCGGCGCCGCAGTGAGGCATACAGGTCGTGGGCTACGGAGGCCGACGCGGAGAGCGTGATTCCGGCGACCACCGCGAGGATCGTCGCGAAGGCGATGGCGGCGACGACGGCGAAGAGAACCGTTCCTCCGGTGGAATCCGCACCGCCGCCCAGATCGAGGGCGAGCAGCGCAACCGCCGTGTTCCCGGCCGCGTTCGACCCGCGCACGGTCTCGGGTCCGACGATCGCGGCCGCGCCGAAGCCCAGGACGATCGTCATCAGATAGAAGCCGCCGATGAGTCCGATCGCCCAGACCACCGAGCGCCGTGCCGCGCGGGCGGTGGGCACGGTGTAGAAGCGGGACAGGATGTGCGGCAGTCCGGCGGTGCCCAGCACCAGCGCCAGGCCCAGGCTGATGAAGTCGAACCGGGCCGTCCAGTCCCCGCCGTACTTCAGCCCGGGCGCCAGGAACGCGTCACCGTGACCACTGTGCTCGGCCGCCGTGAGCAGCAGCCGGTCGAAGTCGCCATGGAAGCGCGTCAGGACGAGCACGGTCAACGCGACGGTGCCGCCTAGGAGCAGGACCGACTTGACGATCTGGATCCAGGTGGTGGCCCGCATCCCTCCCCACGCCACATAGACCACCATGAGCGCGCCGACGCCGATGACGGTCCAGGCCTGCGCCGCCTCGCTCTCACCCCCGAGCAGCAGGGCGACCAGGGTGCCCGCGCCCACCATCTGCGCCACCAGATACAGAACGGACACGGTGGCCGAGGAAGTTCCCACCGCGATCCGGACGGGGCGCTCTCTCATCCGCGCGGCGACCACGTCGGCGAGCGTGAACCGCCCGCAGTTGCGCACCAGTTCGGCGACCAGGAAGAGCACCACCAGCCAGGCCACGAGGAATCCCACCGAGTACAGCAGCCCGTCGTAGCCGAAGAGGGCGATGAGCCCGCAGATGCCGAGGAAGGAGGCGGCAGACATGTAGTCGCCGGCGATGGCAAAACCATTCTCCATGGGCGAGAAGAGCCGACCGCCCGCGTAGAACTCCTCCGCCGAACCACGCCGGTTGCGGCTCACCCAGGTGGTGATCGCCACGGTGATCGCGACGAACACGCTGAACAGGAGCAGCGCCAGAGTCTGATGGTCGCCGGTCATGAGGCACCGCCCCTTGTGACGCGCGTCAACTCCTGCGTGTCCCAGCGCAGTTCGAGCGCCGCCCGGTCCCGGCGCAGCCGCGCGTGCCGGGCGTAGGCCCAGGTGAGCAGGAAGGTGGTGAGGAACTGCCCGAGCCCCGCGAGCATCGCCACGTTCACGGCTCCCGCCACGGGCCGGGCCATCAGCCCTGGCGCGGTCGTGGCGGTCACGACGTACGCCACGTACCAGGAGAGGAACAGAGCGACCGCGGGCACGACGAACCTGCGATACCGGCGACGCACCTCCTGAAAGGCCGCACTGCGCTGCACCTCGAGATACACGTCGGCCGCGCTCGGCGCAGCGGCGTCGGGTACCTCCGTGCCGTCCGACTCGCCCCATCCGGAGGCAATGGCGTCGTACCAGGGGTCGTCGTACCGCGCACTTCTGGCGTCGCGGGAACGACCATCGCTTGAGTACATGCCCAAGCATGGACAGAACGGAAAGATCTACGACTCTGCTTCTCCGGGCGCTTCACCCCATCAGGTGATGACACCGCACAGCCGCCCACGGCGAGAAGCCCCCCAGGGGCCACCCCCACCCGACGGCGAAAGCCGCACAGGCGATGCGGGTGGGACCCCAGAGAAGCCTGGGGCCGAAGGCGAAGCCTGGGGCCAAAACGCGGCCCCAGGCCCAGCGCCGCGGCTACGCGTCGATACGCGACCGGTCCAGCGTCGCCGCCGAGCTCGAGATGAACTCCTTGCGCGGGGCAACGTCGTTGCCCATCAGCAGATCGAAGATCCGCTCGGCGGCCTCCAGATCGGCGAGGTTGATCCGGCGCAGGGTGCGATGGCGCGGGTCCATCGTCGTCTCGGCCAGCTGGTCGGCGTCCATCTCACCGAGACCCTTGTACCGCTGGATGGAGTCCTTGTAGCGGATGCCCTTGCTCTGGAACTCCATGAGCTTGTCGCGCAGTTCGCGGTCGGAGTACGTGTAGACGTACTTGTCCTGCCCCTTCTTGGGCTGGATCAGCTCGATCCGGTGCAGCGGCGGCACCGCGGCGAACACCCGGCCCGCCTCGATCATCGGCCGCATGTAGCGCTGGAACAGCGTCAGCAGCAGAGTCCGGATGTGGGAGCCGTCCACATCGGCGTCGGTCATCATGATGATCTTGCCGTAGCGGGCCGCGTCGATGTCGAAGGTCCGGCCGGACCCCGCCCCTATGACCTGGATGATCGCGCCACACTCGGTGTTCTTGAGCATGTCGGTCACGGACGACTTCTGGACGTTGAGGATCTTGCCGCGGATCGGCAGCAGCGCCTGGAACTCGGAGTTCCGGGCGAGCTTGGCGGTGCCGAGCGCGGAGTCTCCCTCGACGATGAACAGCTCGCTGCGGTCGACGTCGTCGCTGCGGCAGTCGGCGAGCTTGGCAGGCAGCGACGAGGACTCCAGGGCCGTCTTCCGGCGCTGGGCGTCCTTGTGCTGACGAGCCGCGATGCGCGTGCGAGCGGCGGCGACCGCCTTCTCCATGACGACCCGGGCCTGGGCGGCGGCGTCGCGCTTGGTGGAGGTCAGGAACGCCTTGAGCTCCTTGGAGATCACGGCGTTCACGATGCGGCGGGCCGCCGAGGTGCCGAGCACCTCCTTGGTCTGTCCCTCGAACTGCGGCTCGGCGAGACGGACGGTCACGACCGCCGTGAGCCCCTCCAGGGCGTCGTCCTTGACGATGTCGTCCTCGGCGACGCGCAGGAGCTTCTTGGCGCGCAGCACCTCGTTCAGCGTGCTGGTCACGGCCTGCTCGAAGCCCGCGACGTGAGTGCCGCCCTTGGGGGTGGCGATGATGTTCACGAACGACTTCACGGTCGTGTCGTAGCCCGTGCCCCAGCGCATGGCGACATCGACGTCGAGTTCCCGGGTGACCTGGGTGGGCGTCATCTGGCCGTGCTCGTCCAGGACCGGCACCGTCTCCCTGAAGGTGCCCTGGCCGGAGAGGCGGAGGACGTCACAGACCGGCCTGTCGGTGGCCAGGAACTCGCAGAACTCGCTGATGCCGCCGTCGAAGCGGAAGGACTCCTCACCCTTGCTGCCGTCCTCGCCGAGACCGAACTCGTCGCGGACGACGATGGTCAGACCGGGCACCAGGAACGCGGTCTGGCGGGCCCGCTGGTGCAGCGTGTCCAGGGAGAGCTTGGCGTCCTTGAGGAAGATCTGGCGGTCGGCCCAGTAGCGCACGCGCGTGCCGGTGCGGGTCTTGGGGATCTTCTTGGTCTTGCGCAGACCGCCCTTGGCCTCGAACTTGGCGTTCGCCCCGTCGGCGGCGAAGGCCCCGGGAACGCCGCGCCGGAAGCTGATGGCGTGGGTGTGGCCGCCACGGTCCACCTCGACGTCCAGCCGCGCGGACAGGGCGTTCACCACGGAGGCACCCACGCCGTGCAGACCGCCGGAGGCGGCGTACGAACCGCCGCCGAACTTGCCGCCGGCGTGCAGCTTGGTCATCACGACCTCGACGCCGGACAGGCCGGTCTTGGGCTCGACGTCGACCGGGATGCCCCGGCCGTTGTCCCGGACCTCCACGGAGCCGTCGTCGTGGAGGACCACTTCGATGTGGTCGCAGTAACCACCGAGGGCTTCATCGACGGAGTTGTCGATGATCTCCCACAGGCAGTGCATGAGACCGCGGCTGTCGGTGGAGCCGATGTACATGCCCGGGCGCTTGCGCACGGCCTCGAGGCCCTCGAGGACGAGCAGGTGCCGCGCGGTGTAGTTGGAACCGTCCCGGTCTGCTCCTGCCAGCAGCGCTGTGGACGGCACGGACGTCTCGGCGGTCACGCGGTTCGCTCCTCGCTGAATTTCAGGTGGCGCCCTGGTGGGTAAGGGCGCGGCTTCGGTCGCCGTCAAGAGGGTACCGAGGCCTGGTAGAGCCGTTGTAACGCCACCCTCGTGCGAAACACAGACTAGTCCAGGGTCGCATGCGTGTTCGATCCCTCGATGGGGTGAAGTACATATCACGTTCCCTTCCAGGCATGAACCATTTAGGCTCCGGGCACGTCCTCATGAACAAACCGGCAAGCCAGCCGGGAGGACCGACCTTGACCGACAGCGCGAAACCGTAAGCACGACAGATACGCAATACGGCACATTCGCCGCCAAACCGGCAGCAGCCGACCGCCCGCAGAAAATTTCTCTCTGGGAGAAGCCACGAGCGGGAACGTTTTGGGGCTGGTTGGATGTTGACCCTGGTACGACAGCTCGTCGAGCTAGAGAAGAGGCGACGTGACTACTGTTCTGACCCCCGCGAGCCCGCTGACGGCCGCTGACCGCTGCGACCGCTGCGGCGCACAGGCATACGTGCGTGTCGTCCTGCTCAGCGGCGGAGAGCTGCTCTTCTGCGCCCACCACGGCCGCAAGTTCGAGCCGGAACTCAAGAAGATCGCCGCTGAGATACAGGACGAGACGGAGCGGCTGACGTCGATTCCGGCCACCGCTTCCGAAGAAGAGCGCTGACACCTCGCGTCCACGACGAGCCAGCTCCGGCACAGGCCGGTTGACGGGCGGCCGTCCCTGACAGCAGGGACGGCCGCCCGCGCGCATACTCCGCGAGCCCTGCGGGCCCCCTCAGCCGCCCGCAGGGCGCTGCTGCGTCGCGGTGCGCCACCCCAGCGTCCGCAGGACGTCGGACACCCGTGTGTACACGCCGGGGCTGCCCGCCCGCCCGCAGCCGCTCCCCCAGGACACGAGCCCGATCAGCTTCCCCTGGGCGACCAGCGGCCCTCCGCTGTCCCCCTGACAGGCGTCCTGGCCGCCCTCCCACTCACCGGCGCAGACCATTCTGTCGGCCAGGTAGCTGCCGTCCCCGCCGCCCGAATACGCCTGCCTGCACAGGACGTCGGGCAGGACATGCACGCGTGCCGCCCGCAGGCTGCGCGCGTAGTCGCCTGCGCCTGTGAGATCCCCCCACCCGTAGACCAGGGCCTCCGTGCCCGGCACGTAGGCGGGATCGCCGGCGGCCGCCATCCGGATGACCGAACTGGCGGGAAGGGGCTGGGCGAGGGTGACGACGGCGAAGTCCCCCGCGTTGGTGGCGGCGTCGTAGGCCGGATTCACCCAGGTGCCACGGACGCCGATCTCCTGCCCCTGAGACGACAGCAGATCCGTACGGCCTGCGATGACCCTGAGGCCGGTCATCCGCTCCGCGGCCGAGCCCAGGACCTCCTTGCTCAAGCAGTGGGCCGCGGTGAGCACCGTGGACCGGCCGACTGCCACACCGACGCAGAACTGCCCTGACCGCGTACCCCCGAACCGGTCACGACTGGACAGCGCCACGGTCCACGGACTGTCGGACACATCGACCGGGAACCCACCGACGACGACGCTGCCGGCGGCGGCAGGGGCGGCGGACCCCAAGGGTATGGCGGCCGCCGCGGCGGCCAGAACCAGCGGCCGGGCCAGCGCACGGGTGAAGGAACGACGCATGCCCCCTCCTCACTCTGTGGTGGTCATGGAACACCCAGGGTGATTCAGTCCGCCGCGGCCCG
This sequence comes from Streptomyces curacoi, assembly GCF_001513975.1. Classification (GTDB taxonomy): domain Bacteria; phylum Actinomycetota; class Actinomycetes; order Streptomycetales; family Streptomycetaceae; genus Streptomyces; species Streptomyces curacoi. The sequence goes on along the minus strand of NZ_KQ947987.1, from coordinate 98,053 downwards.
CACCCGCGCGACAGCACGAAGGCCCGGCCCTCACTCGGGGGACCGGACCTTTCGGGTCGTACGGAAATGCGACCTAGTCGAGGTAGTCGCGCAGCACCTGGGACCGGGACGGGTGGCGCAGCTTCGACATCGTCTTCGACTCGATCTGGCGGATGCGCTCGCGCGTGACGCCGTACACCTTGCCGATCTCGTCGAGGGTCTTCGGCTGACCGTCGGTGAGACCGAAGCGCATGGAGACGACGCCCGCCTCGCGCTCGGACAGGGTGTCGAGGACCGAGTGCAGCTGCTCCTGCAGAAGCGTGAAGCTGACCGCGTCGGCCGGGACGACGGCCTCGGAGTCCTCGATGAGGTCACCGAACTCGCTGTCGCCGTCCTCGCCCAGCGGGGTGTGCAGCGAGATGGGCTCGCGGCCGTACTTCTGGACCTCGATGACCTTCTCCGGGGTCATGTCGAGCTCCTTGGCCAGCTCCTCCGGGGTGGGCTCGCGGCCCAGGTCCTGGAGCATCTGGCGCTGCACGCGCGCGAGCTTGTTGATGACCTCGACCATGTGCACCGGGATACGGATGGTGCGGGCCTGGTCGGCCATGGCGCGGGTGATCGCCTGACGGATCCACCAGGTGGCGTACGTGGAGAACTTGTAGCCCTTGGTGTAGTCGAACTTCTCGACCGCGCGGATCAGACCGAGGTTGCCCTCCTGGATGAGGTCCAGGAAGAGCATGCCGCGGCCGGTGTAGCGCTTGGCCAGGGAGACCACCAGACGGAGGTTGGCCTCCAGGAGGTGGTTCTTGGCTCGGCGGCCGTCCTCGGCGATGATCTCCAGCTCGCGCTTGAGCTTCGGGGCCAGCTTGTCGGCGTTGGACAGCTTGTCCTCGGCGAAGAGACCGGCCTCGATGCGCTTGGCGAGCTCGACCTCCTGCTCGGCGTTGAGCAGGGGGACCTTGCCGATCTGCTTGAGGTAGTCCTTGACCGGGTCGGCGGTGGCACCGGCCGCGGCGACCTGCTGCGCGGGCGCGTCGTCCTCGTCCTCGTCGGAGAGCACGAAGCCGGCGCTCTCGGCGCCCTCGGGCTCGTCGCCGGGCTTGGCGTCCTCGAGGACCTCCTCCTCGATGAGCTCGACGTCGTCCTTCTTGGCGGTGGTCTTCTTGGCCGCCGTCTTCTTGGCGACGGTCTTCTTGGCGGCCGCCTTCTTGGCGGTCGTCTTCTTGGCAGCGGCCTTCTTGGCCGTGGCCTCGTCCTCGACGGCGGAGTCGGCGGCGGGCGCCGTCGGCGTGGCGGTGGCGGTGGCCTTCTTGGTGGTCACCGTCTTCGCCGCGACCGTCTTGGTGGCGGTGCGCTTGGCCGGACTCTTCGCTGCGACGCTCTTTCGGGTGCGCTTGGGCTCCGCGGCACTGACCATCAGCGTCACACCCTCTTCCTCGAGGATCTGGTTGAGGCTGCGCAGTACGTTCTTCCACTGAGTGGCCGGGATCTGGTCAGCTTCGAAGGCCCGACGCACATCGTCGCCGGCGATCTGCCCCTCAGCCTTTCCCCGCTCGATGAGAGCCATGACAGAGACGGACTCGGCGATCTCCGGCGGGAGCGTACGGGATGTGCTGGCCGACACGAACAACCTCTCGGAACGTTGAAAACGGCTTCCGGCCCCGTCCACGGCGGACAGGAGCCGACCACCGGCCTGGGGATGGCCGACGGTGCGGGGGCCGGGAAGATGCACAGCGCCTTGAGCGGCGTCCGTATTCCCTCCTCGGCAGTCACCTCTTAGGTCATCGCGTTGTTTCCCCGAGCGTTACGCCCAATCTGCGTGGCCCGAGTCACATCCCGTAACCGATCAAAGGCTGGCAGAAGCGGACAGAAGAGGTCGTCCGCACCCTGGACCACGCACTGTACGGCGATTCCGTCACCTCGTCGCACCGTCGGACCCGCAGGATCCGGGGTGGATCCTGCGGGTCCGACGGGAGGGGTGACGCAGGCCGAGCGATGCCACAGGAGGGGGAGGCACCCCGGCCGCGCCACCCGGGTGCGCGGTCAGTGCTCGCGAGGCGCGGGCACCACGCGCTCCACCTCGGGATGGACGGTGAGGAGCTGACGCATGGCCACCTCGGCAGCCGCGCCGTCGCCGGTGGCGAGGGCATCGACGATCCGGCTGTGGTGCGCCAGCGTCGTCTCGTTCGGCCGGTCACATCCCGTGACCGGGCCGCCGGAGACCTGCAGCGCCGCCGACACGATGCCCGACAGGTGCTCCAGCATGCGGTTGCCGGCGATCTGGATGAGCAGCGTATGGAACTCGGTGTCGGCGCGGGAGAAGGTGAGGACGTCACCCTGCCCCATCGCGTGGCTCATGATCTCGACCATGTCGCCGAGCCGCTGCTGGACGTCGTCGCGCCCGTGCCCGGCGGCGAGGCGGGCGGCGAGCGGCTCGATCGTCCAGCGCAGCTCGCTCAGCTCCCGGCGCTGATCGTCGCGCTGCGGCCCGAAGGCCCGCCACTCGATGATGTCCGGGTCCAGGAGGTTCCAGTCACTGACGGGTCGCACCCGCGTGCCGACGTTCGGGCGGGCGCTGACCAGGCCCTTGGCCTCCAGGACCCGGAGCGACTCGCGGACGACGGTGCGGGAGACCTCGAAGCGCTGGCCGATCTCCTCGGGCACGAGCGGGCGGTCTGCGCCCAGGTCGCCGGAGACGATCATCTGGCCCAGCTGCTGAACGAGTTGGCCGTGCAGCCCGCGTCCGCGGCTGCCCGCGGCGCGTCGGCCGACACGGCCCAGCTCCGGCTCCGCGGTGTCCCAGGCGGAGGCTCCGACGCGGTCGGCGACGGGGGCCTCGGCGTAGGGGTAGCGGTCGAGTTCGCCCGGGCCGACGAGACCGGAGTCGGTGGCGCGGGCGGCGGTCATCATGGTGTGCGCAAGGGTACTCACGGATCCTTTGTCGGCGCCGTTCTCAACTCCCTTGAGGTCTTTGGTGAAAAGCACACGAAAGGGTGATCGCTCACCCCGTCGCAATTGACGCCTTATCGGAAAGAAATGGGCTTCCCCCCAGGGAGTTGTGCGCACGACAGAACCGGGAAGAGCACGGACGGTCGTCATCGGACCCTGCTACGCACGGTTGTGAGCAGATAGGCACAGAGCAGGGCGGTCAGCGACAACGTCAGTGCGCCGCCGACGGGTTGGGCGACCACGCGCGCGACGGCGGCCAGATAGCGCTCTCCCCCGAACGGCCACTGGGAGAGGACCACCTCGCGCAGCCGCAGCGGAAACCCGGCCGCCGTCCGCACGGACGGCCCTTCCAGGGCCTTCTGCACGAGGGGGACGACGGCGACGGGTACGGCGACCACCGCCGCGAGCCCGGCCGTGGTGGACCGGAAGAGACCCGCGGCCAGCACGCCGGCCCAGGCGCAGCCGACCACGAGCCCGATCCAACTCGCGCTCAGCGAAAGCCAGTCGGCGGGAACCTTCGCCAGCTCCGGTCCGTATACGAGGTAGAGCACTTCGGCGTCGCAGCCCACGGTGAGCACGGCCAGCGCCAGCGCGACGGCGGAGGCGACGAGAAGTTTCGCGGCCAGCAGCCCCAGCCGGCGGGGGACGGTGCCGCGATCCGCGGCCAGGGCGGGGTGACGGAACTCGTCGCCGAACGCGATCGCGCCGAGCAGCCCGGCTCCGAGCGCCGCGGGCGGCAGCGGGAGCTCCTGCGGCCACGCGACCAGCAGGCGCGGCTGCGGCGTGTGCCCGATCCGGGCCAGCAGTACGGCGGTGAGGGCGGACACCACGAGCACGGCGGCCGCGGTGAGGAACCCCGTGCCGACGCCGGCGGCGCGACGGAGCTCGTAACGGAGGGGGCGGAGGGGGCTGGGGGCGGGGCGGACGGAGATCGGGGGAGGGAGCTCGGGCAGACCATCGGCGGAGGCGGCCGACGGGCGCGAACCGGCGGCCTGGGACGAAGACCCGTCACCGCTTGCGGACGCACCGGCCGACGGCGGCTCACCCGCTGCTGCGCGGGGAGCCTCTGCGGACGCCTTCTGCGGGGCCGCGGCCGATGCCGCGTCGGGCGTCCGCGCCGCCTTGTCGGCTCGCGGCTCGGCCGGGCGCGCCGCGGCGTCAGGCCCCATGTCGCCGATCTCGTCGGCGAGTTGGTGTACGAGGATGCCGTGGCGGAACGCGGTCTCGCCGACGTCGGCGCAGGTGCTGCCGTACACGGAGAGGCGGTTGCCACCCTCGCGCACGACCTCGACGGAGCGTTGTGCGGTGCGCGCCTCCTTGGCGAGCAGGGCGGCGAGGCGGGGGGCGTGGGGGGTGCGGACGGCGACGCGGGGGCGCAGCCGGGTGCGGGAGAATTCGGCGGCTTCCTGGTCGGCGACGAGTCTGCCCCGCTCCAGCGTGACGACCCGGTCGGCGTTGCGGGCGGCTTCCTTGGGGTCGGCCGTGGTCAGCAGAACCGTGCCGCCCTGGGCCGCGTGTGCGCGCAGCATGCCGTAGAGCCAGCGGCTCTCGCGGGTCGAGAGCCCGCCCGCGGGATCGTCGAGCACGAGTGTGTGCGGGTCGGCGAGCAGGGCGCAGGCCAGACCGAGGCGGCGGTCCATGCCGCGCGAGAGGGTGGCGAGGCGTTCCTCGCCCAGGCTGACGAGGCCCACCACCTCCAGGACTTCGTCGGCGCGCCGGGCCGGCACGCCCGCGGCGGCGCACAGCATGCGCAGATGGCCGCGGACCGTGCGGGCCGGGTGCCCGGGGACATCGCCCAGAAGCACACCGACTTCGCGCGAGGGATGGGCGATGCGGTGCAGGGGGCGGCCCCTGAAGTAGGTGATGCCACAGCCGCGTTGGAGCTCGAGCATGAGTCTGAGCACCGTCGTCTTGCCCGCTCCCGGCGCCCCGAGCAGCGCGGTGACATGGCCCGCGCGGGCCTCGAAGGAAACGTCGTCGACGGCGGGGGGAAGCTCCTTGCGAGGGTTGCTGGTCAATCCGATGGCCTCGATCACCCGTAGCAAGATAGCGCGTTATGTCCGTTTTTTCGGGCAGCGCAAGGCCAGCTCGCAAGCGCACTCGCTTCGCTCGGACCCCTGTTCGCCTCCACTCGCGGGTCCGGACCGCCGGATTCACGTCCGGACCGGCGTCGCGGTCCTGCTCTCGCGTCAGACCTCGGGGCGCAGCATCGGGGGGTTGAGCAGCGTGGCTCCGCCGGCCCGGAAGAGCTGGGCGGGGCGACCGCCCTGACGGGTGGTGGTGCCGCCGGTGGGGACGAGGAAGCCCGGCGTGCCGGTCACCTTGCGGTGGAAGTTGCGCGGGTCGAGCGCCACTCCCCACACCGCCTCGTAGACACGGCGCAACTCGCCGACGGTGAACTCGGTGGGGCAGAACGCCGTGGCCAGGGACGAGTACTCGATCTTGGAGCGGGCGCGTTCCACACCGTCGGCCAGGATCTGCGCGTGGTCGAAGGCGAGCGGCGCCACCGGCTCGCCGTCGCGGCCGTAGCCGCCCTGCTGCAGCAGTTCGTCGACCGGGGCCCAGCGGGCATTGCTGGCGTCGCCTCCCGCGCGCGGTGCGGGCAGGTCGGGGGCGAGCGCGAGGTGGGCGACGCTGACCACCCGCATCCGGGGATCCCGCTTGGGGTCGCCGTAGGTCGCGAGCTGCTCCAGGTGGGCGCCGTTGTCCTGTGCCGGGGCGGCCGGGTCGTGGGCGCGCAGCCCGGTCTCCTCGGCCAATTCGCGCGCGGCGGCCTGCGCCAGGTCCTCGTCGGCCCGTACGAACCCACCGGGCAGTGCCCAGCGCCCCTGGAACGGCGGTTCGCCCCTGCGCACCGCCAGCGCGCACAGAGCATGGCGGCGCACGGTCAGTACGACCAGGTCCACGGTGACGGCAAAGGGCGGAAAGGCTGACGGGTCGTAGGGCATGCGGCGATCATAGTCGTCTGCCTGACGATAAGCACTCCCTTCGTCGGCCCCGGCGGCAGCTGATCCAATTCGGCCCGGTATGAGCCCCAGCATCTCCTCCCATGGTCATGCCGAATGGCGTCGTACGAGGTCACGCTCGCAGTTGCAGCCCGTCGGCCGCCTCCTCGACCATGGCGAGGCCCAGTCTGCTGACGCGTACGGAGAAGGGGGCGCCGGCGACTCGCAGGCCCGTCAGGACGATCTCGCCGAGCGGCGCACTGCGTATCGGCCGCAGCGTCACCGTCTCCGCGGGGGCGTCCGGGCGGATGCCCGCGAGCGTGGTCAGCAACAGCACCCCGGCCGCCGCCGCGGTGGCCGCGGGTCGGCAGGCCGCCGGGTGCGGGAGGGGGGCACTGCCGTCGATGCGCTGCTCCCCCGCGTACATGTCGGGCAGCCGATGGCCGAACGCCTCCGCGGCCGCCAGTACGCCCCGCAGCAGCGCACTCGCCTCCTTCTCGTAGTCCGCCGCGGCAAGGCCGGCGACGGCGATCGCCGTCTCATGGACCCGGACCGCACCACTGCGGTGACCGAACGGGTTGTGGCCCGCCTCCTTCACGCCCAGTCCACGAAGGCCCCAGCCCGAGTCCATGGCCGGTCCACCGAGCAGCCGGGCGAGCTGTTCGGTCTGCACCTTGTCGAGCAGGCCGGGGGCCTGTTCCCCTCCGCCCAGCAGGCCGGTGTCGAGAAGGTGGACGGCGGCAGCGCCAAGATGCGGCACGAGGCGTCCGTCCGGGGCGCGGGCCGCCGCGGGCCGGCCGCCTCCCAGGTCGTCGATCCAGAAGTCCGCGCGGAACGCCGTCCGCAGCGCCTCCGCCCAGTGCCGCAGCTCGGCACCGCCAGGTCTGCCGCAGGCGTCGAGCAGATCGGCGCCGAGCAGTGCCGCACGGTGGGCATGAGCCTGGGTCTCACAGCGGACAGGCCCACCGGGGCGCGGGTCGGACAGATACGAGCCGTCGCCCACAGTGCTCCGCAGCCAGGTCAGGCACCGCTCGGCCGCCGGGAGGAGTTCCTCGATCTCGGGCTCGGGCAGCCCCCAGCGCCGGGCTTCCGCGAGCAGCGTGGGGAAGAGCAGCGTGGCCTCCGTGCCCGTGCAGCCCGGGGGCAGATGCGTGCCCGCGTCCCGTCTCGGCCCGGGGATCATGCCGGACCGCGGTCCCTGGGCGCGGAGTTGGGTCCGGGCGAGGGTGCGCAGGGTGCCGGCGGCGAGCCGGGTGCCCAGGGGCAGGGTCATCCGAGCCGCGGCGAGGGCCTCGGCAGGGGCCAGACCGCAGCGCCAGGGCGCTCCAGCCGCCAGATGCGTGTCGGCGGGATGTGCGGGGTCGCGCAGCAGCAGGGCCTGGAGGTCCTCGATGCTCGTCCGCAGCAGCGCCGCCACCCGGGGATCGTCGCCGGCCGCCCGCGCGGTGACCAGCGGGCTGGTCGCCGCTCGGCCCACTGCGCGCACGGGGCCCACCCCGTCCTGCCGCACCCGCAACTCGATGCTCGCGCTGCCGCCCGGGAGCAGTGCGAGCTCCCAGCGCAGCAGACCGGCGGAAGCCAGCGCGTCGGTGGGCGGCGGGTCGGCCGTCACTGCCGTGGACCCCTTGGCGGACGACCAGCGCAGGCCGGAGTCGTGGACGCTTGCGGGCAGTTCCGGTCCAGTGGTGCCGTGCACGATCGCACCGAGGTCGGCCAGATCCGTGCCCAGAGCGACCTCGACCGGTACACGCAGCGGTCGGACGGCCGCGCTGTGCAGCGTGATCCGCTCGGTGCCGTCAGCGTGACGTGTCCGCTCGACAACCACGTCCGGGTCCGGTCCGGCCTGCGGGGAGGTGCGCAGCGTGCCGACGAAGCGGGCGCGGTCGGCCGCGGTCATCCGGGCCTGGACGGCGAGCGGCTCGCGTCCGGCCACACGGATCTGGCAACGCGAGAGCAGACGCCGACCCGCGCGGTAGAAGCCTTCGAGTCCCCGGCCGGTCAACTGGCCCTGCTCCGTGGAGATCACGAGGCCCGGGAGGGCGACGCACATCAAGGTGTTGTGAGTGGGAGGCAGGTCGGCGAGCCGACGCGCGGTGGGCGGCTGAGCGGACGAGGGGGCGTCATGAGGCGGGCGGGAGCGCCGTGCCGGGCCGACAAGTGGTGTAGATGTGGGGCCCTCGCTCACGTCCCAAGATGGTGAGGGATTCTGGCTTGTCGGCCTTGGCTGCTGCCAGGAGTGCTCGGCCCGCCCCTCCGACGGGCCGGGGCGACCCTCTTGGCCTGCCATCGGCCGCCGGTCATGCTGTGGGCTCCGGTCCACTGATCGGGCAAAGGAGCGCTCCTGGTCCGCCGAGACCGGCGTGGACCAGTCGTGGTCGGTCGGTGGGGAGCTGCGCGGGAGATCGCTCGGGAAGTTGGGTGCGCGCCGACCCGCAGCGCCCCCGACCGGGGACGACCCCGCGCCCAGCCTGGGGGACGGGACTGACCCACCAGCCGGCAAGCGCTCGTGGGCGGCCGGGGAGGGCGGAGTCGGCTGTGGCATGGGGCGGCTTCCTCTGCGCTCGGTACGCCTCGGGTGGGTGCGGCGTCGGCTGGGGGCTCCGTAGTGACAGGGGCGGTACGGCGGCACGGCCGGGCCAGGCGTTCCGCCACTCAGGTGAACGGGGAGGGACTCCTCCGGGTCACGCCTGTGACGGGGTAACCCCGCCGTGGGGCCACCGCGTTCACCCCGGTCACCACCGTCACCACGTTCACGACGTTCGCCAGGCATGCTGAGGCTGCCCTCCGGGGTGCCGATGCGCAGGTACTCGGCCGGCGGCTGTTGTTTGTGCTGGCTCGGATCACGGGACTGGTCGTGGCGACCCGCGTAAGGGACGCCGCTCCTTGGACGGCCCGCACGCCTCGCGCCGCGACCACCGTCTCCTTGACGGCCGTCACCTCCCGCACTGTCACCTGCTCGGCAGCGATCCATGGGCTGCCTGAAACGGCCGTCACTTCGACGACATCCGTCAGTGCTCCGCCCCCGACGGCTCACGCGTCCCCCTCGGTGCTCGCGTTTCCGGGACGTACGCCCCCCGGTCGGGGCTCGCTCCGACGCACGGTTGCCTTGTTCGAGGTGCGCGGAGCGGCACTCTTCGTACGCGGAGCCGTCGTCCTGGAGCTGCGCGGCGCCGTACTCCTGGAGCTGTGCGGAGGCGTACTCCTCGAGCTACGCGGAGCCGTGCCGCCCGGGCGCGGAGCAGCCGGATGCGTGCCGCCCGCCGTACGCGGGCGGGAAGCGCTCGCCCCCTGCTCTCGCCCGGCGGCCCGATTGGCCCGAGGGAGCCTGCCGGCCGAACCCTCAGGGTGCCGAGACCGGCGACGATCACCCGCCGCCGACGTCTGCGCGGACTCCACCGCCTCGCCTCGTACCGGCACTTCGGTGTCCGCCGGCTCGGCGAGCCGCCCGGCGCCCTTCCTCTCGCGTTCTCCACGCTCCGCACGCAGGCAGCGGCGGATCGACTCGGGGTCCAGACCCTCGTTGCAGGCCTGGTGCAGCAGACGCGCGAAGAGGTAGTCGGAGTCGGCGCCCAGTGCCATGGCGAGGGCCTCTCGGGCCTCCAGATCGTCGCCGGTGGACCAGGCGACCCAGCCGGCGAGAGTGAGGGGTGCCGCGGCGTGCTCGCTGTACGGTCCGACACAGCGGCGGGCCAGTGCTCGCCAGAGCCGTAGGGCGGGGCCGGCCTCGTCGCCCTCCATCCACTCGGCCGCGTAGTCGCGGGTCGTTCGGTCCTGCAGGCCCAGAATGAGTCTGGCGGCTTCGTCATGTCCGAGCAGTTCGTCGTCGCGGAGATCCGCGGTGAGCGTCCCGGACACGGGCGGGGCCGCGGCGAACCGGCTCATGAGCCGTTCGGCCAGCTCCAGCGTCTCCGCTGCCACGCCCTCGCGGGTCGCGTCGTCGAGGATCCTCGGGACCAGCGCCATGCCGACGGTGTCCAGGGCAATCTCCTGCTCCAGAGCGGCGGCGGTCTCCCAGGGGAGCAGCCTGGCCCGCAACTCGCGCAGTGTGCCGCGCACCTGAAGTCCGGCATAGGTGGCCGCGGCAGCCAGCACGGACGTACCGGGCAGGCCCATCGGTCGGCCCTCGGGCGGGCAGCACTCTTCCCTGTCGCAGCAGTACGACCAGAAGCGGCCCTCCGAGATGCACAGGGCCTCGATCACCGGCACGTCCAGGCTTCCGCACGCCACGCGCATCTTCTGAGCCAGGGGGCGCAGGCGTTCCATGACTTGTAGGCCTGTCTCGCCCTTCGCCGGTTCCTGGCAGAGGAAGGCGACCATCTGCTCGGGCCGGGCTCCCCTGCGCTCGCTGCCCGTCACCAGTCCGTGGGCCAGCTGCCCGGCTGCGGAGTCCCAGTCGGCCGCACTCGCGGGAATACCGAGCCGTGCCCGGCCGCCGAAGCGGCCGCGGCCATCCCTGTCGTGCAGGGCGACGAGCACGATGCTGTCCTCCGGGCGGTACCCGAGGAGATACGGCAGGGCGTCGGCCAGTTCGGCCGGGGTGCGCAGGGTGACCTGGTGCTCGGGCGGGTGCCCTACGTGCGTGGTGCTGTCGCGTGGGTCGGGGTGTTGCGGGCATCCTCGGTTCTCGGCCTGCTCACCCCGCATGTCATGTACGTCAGGGGCGTCGTTATGTACCTCAGGGGCGTCGTTCGGGTCGGTTGCCCCGGGGGCGAGGTGCTGCTCGCTGCCCGCGGTGTCGTCGTTCTCGGGCGATCCGGTCGTTTCGTGGTTCGTCATGCGCCGACGATCTCGCGGATCGCGAGGTTCCGCTTTGACCTGTGGATAAGTCCGACCAGGGACACGACAACTCGGGGGCTGGCGAGGGTCGATCTCCTTTCCTCCCGGGTCGAGCTGGGCCCGGCAGGTCCGGCAGCGACACCGTCACGCGGGGACTGGTACTCCGGACTTTTGCTCGCCAGGGCCACCTCCCGTCAGAGCCACCGCCGGTCAGAGCCTCGACCCCACCCGGCCCCCGGATGTCAGTGCCGTCCTGTTGTATGGACTCATGGAGCACACGAGCAACGCGGATCTCCGGGCGGCCGCCGACGCGGTCCTCGCCCGTCTCGTCGGGGACGCCACGGGAGGGGCCCGGCTGCGCGAGGACCAGTGGCGGGCGATCGAGGCACTCGTCGCCGACAGACGCCGTGCTCTGGTCGTGCAGCGCACGGGCTGGGGCAAGTCCGCGGTCTACTTCGTGGCCACGTCCCTGCTGCGCGCCCGCGGCAGCGGCCCCACGGTGATCGTCTCCCCGTTGCTCGCACTGATGCGCAACCAGGTCGAGGCTGCGGCCCGGGCCGGCATCCACGCCCGAACCATTAACTCCTCCAACACCGAGGAGTGGGAGACGATTCAGCACGAGATCGCCGCGGGCGACGTCGACGTTCTGCTGGTCTCCCCCGAACGCCTCAACAACCCGGACTTCCGCGACCAGGTGCTGCCCAAGCTGGCCGCGGCGACCGGCCTGCTCGTGGTCGACGAGGCGCACTGTATCTCGGACTGGGGCCACGACTTCCGGCCGGACTACCGACGGCTGCGCACCATGCTGTCCGATCTCCCGCCGGGAGTGCCCGTCCTCGCGACGACCGCCACCGCCAACGCGCGCGTGACCGCCGATGTCGCCGAACAACTCGGCACCGGGAGCACATCGGACGCCCTGGTGCTGCGCGGTCCACTGGACCGGGACAGCCTGAGGCTGAGCGTCCTGCGTCTGCCGGACGCCGCGCACCGGATGGCCTGGCTCGCCGACCACCTCGACGATCTGCCGGGCTCGGGGATCATCTACACACTCACCGTGGCCGCCGCCGAGGAGGTCACGGCCTTCCTGCGGCATCGCGGACACGCGGTCGCCTCCTACACCGGCAAGACGGAGAACGCCGACCGTCAGCAGGCCGAGGACGACCTGCTGGGCAACAAGGTCAAGGCCCTGGTCGCCACGTCCGCGCTCGGCATGGGGTTCGACAAGCCCGACCTTGGCTTCGTGGTGCACCTCGGCTCGCCCTCCTCCCCCATCGCCTACTACCAGCAGGTCGGCCGCGCCGGCCGCGGCGTCGAGCACGCCGAGGTGCTCCTCCTTCCTGGCCAGGAGGACGAGGCCATCTGGCAGTACTTCGCCTCACTGGCCTTCCCCTCGGAGGACCTGGTGCGCCGCACCCTCGACGTCCTCGCGCGCGCGGACAGGCCGCTGTCGCTGCCGGCGCTGGAGCCCTTGGTGGAGCTGCGCCGCTCGCGCCTGGAAACCATGCTCAAGGTCCTCGATGTGGACGGCGCCGTGCGCCGGGTCAAGGGCGGCTGGATCGCGACCGGGCAGCCGTGGACGTACGAGACCGAGCGGTACGACTGGGTCGCCCGGCAGCGCAAGGCCGAGCAGCAGGCGATGCGCGAGTACGCCTCGACGACGGGCTGCCGGATGGAGTTCCTGCAGCGTCAGCTGGACGACGAGGGTGCCAAGCCCTGCGGTCGCTGCGACAACTGCGCGGGGGCCCGGTTCACCGCCGACACGTCGACGGCCGCGCTGGACGCCGCCCGCGTCGACCTCGGCCGGGCGGGAGTGGAAGTGGAGCCGCGCCGTATGTGGCCGACCGGGCTTCCGGCGATCGGTGTCGAGCTCAAGGGACGCATCCCGGCCGGTGAACAAGCCGCATCGGGGCGGGCGTTGGGGCGGCTGTCGGACATCGGCTGGGGCAACCGGCTGCGTCCGATGCTCGCGCCCCACGCCCCGGACGGGCCCGTGCCCGACGACGTGGCCAAGGCTGTCGTGGGCGTACTGGTCGACTGGGCCAAGGGCCCGAGCGGCTGGGCCTCCGGCGCCCAGGACGCGCCACCGCGCCCTGTCGGTGTGGTCACGGTCGCTTCACGCACCCGTCCGCAACTGATCCACTCACTGGGCGCGCGCATCGCGGAGGTCGGCAGACTCCCGCTACTGGGTTCCCTGGAGTACAACGGGGAGGCACCACAGGCCTCGCGGAGCAACAGCGCCCAGCGCCTGAAGGCGCTCGACGGCGCGCTGAGCGTGCCGCCCGCCCTCGCCTCGGCTCTCGCGGAGACCCCAGGACCCGTGCTTCTGGTGGACGACTTCACCGAGACCGGTTGGACGCTGGCGGTCGCGGCACGCATGCTCCGACGTGCCGGTGCACATGCGGTGATGCCATTGGTCCTGGCCGTGCAGGGGTGATCGCGGCCGACGCGGCCCGTGATGCACGGTCAACCCGTGCGTCGCGCAGTGACGCTCGGGGTAGGGATATAACCCGCGCACCATCAGATATCGGTCGGTGGTCCCAATTGCTCGTTGCCGCATTCAAGTTCGACAGGAAGAATTGAAGTCCGCTCCCCGCACGGCTCGTCCGTGATCCGGTAGGGCTCTGCTGCGGTGCGCGCTCCCCCGAATCCGACCTCGCCCGCAGTGTGGGCGCGTAGCCGAAGGGAGGACCGTGACCTTCGGATTCGCTCCGTCCTCCGCGGCATCCATGTCGACGTCAGCCGACCTGTCCGCCGCATCCGCCAACCCTCTGGCCCGCATGCTCGAACCCGCGGAGTGGGCCGCCGCGGGCATCCCCCTGCTGCGCAACCCCCGCGAGGTCGTCAGCGGTCTGCACTCACGGCACCGCCCCAGACCGGCGACCGCGATCGTGGCCGTACTCGACCCGGACGAGAGGCTGCGTGCGAGCGCCTCATTCACCCGTCGTCCGGCCCCGGCCGACGGCTGGATGTTCCGCAACGCGCTGCTCGCCCAGTTGCGCCGGGTCATCCCGCACGATCTACGGCGCCGCACCCCTGTGCGCACCGCTGTGCTGCTCTACTGCCGTGAGGGCGACGCCCGTTGGACGGAGGAGGACGGCGCGTGGATGTGGGGTCTGCGTGACGCGTGCACTCTGCACGGTCTGCGCTGCGGGGCGTACATCACGCTGACCCGTGATGGCTGGCAGGTCCTCGGCGAGGGGCGCGGCGGCCGCCGTCCCAACGCCGACTCGCCGCCGGAGCCCTTCGCCACCTCCGAGTCACCGCTCCCGGCGCCCCGCACCGGCGGCGCGGCCTCGGAGGTGCTGCGACGCGCGGCGGCTCGCTGAGGACTCCGGCGGGAGTTCTCGACCAGCGGCACGAGCGCGCTGTAGGGCCGACGCGATACGACGCCCGCAATGCGACGACCAGGTCGCCCCGAGCGTCGCCGAGCGGCCGCCCGACGGGTCCGCTCAGCTGACTCGGTGAACCGATTCGAGAACTCCCGCCCGGGCCCGTCGCAGCGTCATGCACCCGGCGAACTGGCCTGCCCGCGCGTCTGGAGCCCCCACGACGACTCAGCCGTACGGCATGAGTCCAAGTCCCGAACCGACGGTGGCCTGCGCTCGGCGAACTCCCCGCTCGTCCACAGACGGCGAACCTCCCACTCGTCCACAGACGGCGAACCTCCCTCTCGTCCACGGACGGCGAGCTCCCCACTCGTCCGCGCACGCCGAAGGCCCGGCTGAGCCAGGCCCGCAGCCTGGCAACATCGGCGAAGCCCGGCCGTGCAGACGCCGCCGCAGCGGCGTCCTGTCCCCCGGTGTCCCGCGGAGTGTCCCCCGGCGAGCCGGAACCGGCTCAGACGCCGGCGCCGAGCACCGAGTTGATCCGCTGCGGGTCTCCGCACACGATCAGCAGGGCGCCGGCCCGGCTGAGGGCCAGTGGCAGGGCGTCGGCCGCAGCGGTGTCGGGGCCGCCGTTGACGGCAACGACGATCACGGGTCGCGCGGCGGCACGCTCGGCCACGGACGCGTCGGCGTAGAACACGTCGTCGCCCGCGTCGTGCTGCGCCCAGTAGGACGCTTCGCCGAAGGACAGCTCGTGGGCGGCCCACGGGTGCTGCTCGCCCGTGGTGATCACCAGCACGTCACCGGGGGCGCGACCCGACTCCAGGAGCAGGTCGACGGCTTCCTCGGCGGCGTCGAGCGCACCGTCCGGCGAGGCCGGGACCAGCTGGATCTGCGGAGTCGCCGCAGCCGGAGTGGAGGCCGCAGGGGCAGCCGGGCCCGACGGCGCGGGCTTGGCCACGGCCACGTCCCGCGGCGTGCGTTGCACCGGCGGCGTCGGCCGCTGGGGACCGGGTCGACCGGGACGCGACGGAGCCGCGGGGCGGGGGCCGGGTACGGGGCGGGGGGTCGGCGCGGTGCGGCCGCTGGCCGGAGTGGCGCGGGGACCCTGGGCACTCTCGTGAATCTGAGGCTCCTCGGGAATGAGAGGCATGAGCTGATATTTATCAAACGCTGGTACGGCTCGCGTCGGCGGGTGGCACACAAGTGCGAGCGGAATCGTCAGAAATCGAAGCCGAGCTGCCCCTCGATCACCGGAACGCTTCCTTCCACCCAGCTGCGGACCTTCTTGAGGTGCCGCCACTGGGGCAGCGCATCAAGATACGCCCACGACAACCGGTGGTACGGGGTGGGTCCCCGCTCCGCCAGTGCGGCCTTGTGCACGGGCGACGGATACCCGGCGTTGTCCGCAAAACCGAAGTCTGCATGGTCGATACCCAGTTCGGCCATCATTTTGTCGCGCTGAACCTTGGCGATCACCGAGGCCGCCGCGACCGCCACGCACGACTGGTCGCCCTTGATCACCGTGCGGACCTTCCAGGGATCCCCGAGATAGTTGTGCTTTCCGTCGAGGATCACCGCTTCGGGGCGGACCGGCAGGGCCTCCAGGGCACGCACCGCGGCGAGCCGCAGGGCGGCCGTCATCCCCAGCCCGTCGATCTCCTCCGGAGAGGCGTGCCCGAGGGCGTACGACGTCACCCACTTGCGCAACTCCTCGGCGAGCTCTGTGCGCCGTTTGACGGTGAGCAGCTTGGAGTCGGTGAGCCCTTCGGGGGGCCGACGCAGTCCGGTGATCGCCGCACAGACGGTGACGGGGCCGGCCCACGCGCCGCGCCCCACCTCGTCGACACCGGCAATGATCTTCGCTCCGGTCGTGGCTCGAAGGGAGCGCTCGACGGTGTGAGTGGGTGGCTGGTACGGCATGGCGCCCTTAGCGTACGCCGCCCGGAACCCGCTTCGACACCCTGGTTCACCGAAGCAACCTCCAGGCTCGTACGGGGACCGCTCAGACGCCCGTCGGACGGAGCAGGGGAACCATCAGCTGGTCGATCATCTCCTCAAGGTCCCGATCATCCCATTCGCTCGCGCACATCTTTGATCGGTACATCATCATCGCCGGAATGACGTCGAAGACATAGCCGTTCGCCGCATCGCCCCGCACCTCTCCCCGCTCAATTCCGCGGGTGATGACCTCCCGGAGCAACTTGATGGTCGGCTCGACGACCCCCTCGAAGATCACACCATGAAAGCGTTCGGCCTGGATGGTGTCGCATTCGTGAATGACCGACCGCAGCGCGAAACCGGGGCGTGAATACATCGCCTCCCGCGCCTGGCGGCACAGCGCGAGCAGATCCTCGCGCACGCTTCCCAGGTCGGGAGCCGACTCGAAGCGCGGCAGTCCGGCCCGCAACGCCTCGGCGACGAGGTCCTCCTTGGACGGCCAGCGACGATAGACGGCCGCCTTGCCGGTCTGGGCACCGGCGGCGACGCCCTCCATGGTGAGGCCGTTCCAGCCGACCGTACTGAGCTGCTCCAGCGCGGCATCGAGGATCGCACGTTCGAGCACTGCGCCGCGCCGGCGGGGGGAGGCCGTCTGAGCGGAGGCGGCCTTCCAGCGCGAGGTAACCATCTGAGCGTCTCCAACTGACAAGGGAAGCGGGGGTGCGGGGATGCGGGAGCACCACGCGGCAACTAGGGGGACACACCGCGGGGTGCGGACGTCAGTGAACGCTTGCGTTCACTAGCGGGGACTCACTACGGTTGACGCGACAGTGAACGCGAGCGTTCACTAACGCTCTTGTGGGGGACCCATAGTGACAACCTCTCAGTTGATCAAGGACCAGAAACCAGGTGCGGCCCGCCGGGAAGGGCGTCCCGGCATCGCGCTCACCGTCATCGCGGCCTGCCAACTCATGGTGGTACTCGACGCGACGATTGTGAACATCGCGCTTCCGCACATTCAAGACGCGCTCAAGTTCAGCACCACCGACCTCACCTGGGTCGTCAGCGCCTACACACTCACCTTCGGCGGTCTGCTGCTTCTCGGCGGCCGCGCCGGTGACATCCTGGGCCGCCGCCGGGTCTTCATGACCGGCATCCTGTTGTTCACGCTCGCCTCGCTGCTGGGCGGACTCGCCCAGGAACCCTGGCAGTTGCTGGCCGCACGCGTACTCCAGGGCGTGGGGGGCGCGATCGCCTCGCCCACTTCCCTGGCTCTCATCACCACCACGTTCCCCGAAGGCCCGGAGCGCAACCGCGCGTTCGGTGTCTTCGCCGCCGTCTCCGCGGGCGGTGGTGCCATCGGTCTGCTCGCGGGCGGCATGCTCACCGAGTGGCTCGACTGGCGGTGGGTGCTCTTCGTCAACGTGCCGATCGGCATCGTGATCGCCGTACTCACGCCGCTGTACATCAGCGAGTCCGAACGGCACACCGGCCGCTTCGACATAGCGGGCGCACTCACCTCGACCGCGGGCATGGCGTCCCTGGTCTACGGCTTCATCCGCGCGGCGGACGAGGGCTGGCGGGACAGCCTGACCATCGGCTCCTTCGTCGCCGCGGTGGTCCTGCTGCTGGCCTTCGCGTTCATCGAGTCGCGGGCCAAGGAGCCCATCACCCCGCTCCGGATGTTCGCCGACCGCAACCGCTCGGGCACGTATGTGATCATGCTCAGCCTGGCCGCGGCGATGTTCGGCATGTTCTTCTACATCGTGCTCTTCGTGCAGAACGTGCTGCAGTACAGCCCGATCGAGGCCGGTCTCGCCTTTCTGCCCGTGACGGTCGTGATCGCGCTCGGCGCGGGCCTGTCGCAGCGTTTTCTGCCGGTGCTCGGGCCCAAGCCGTTCATGCTCGTGGGCTCGGCCCTGGTGGCGGTCGGGCTGGCCTGGCAGACCCTCATCAGCGCCGACAGCTCGTATGCCGGCGGAGTGCTCGGGCCGATGCTGCTGTTCGGCTTCGGCATGGGTCTGAACTTCGTGACGCTGACGATCACCGCGGTTTCCGGTGTCGCCCAGCACGAGGCCGGTGCCGCGTCCGGGCTGCTCAACGTCACGCAACAGGTGGGCGGTTCGCTCGGCCTGTCCATCCTGACGACGGTGTTCGGCTCGGCCAGCAGGGACGAGGCGGAGAAGCAGGTGCCGAAGTTCATGGCGGAGGGGTCGGCCGAGCAGAAGGCGGAGTTCGCCAAGACCCAGCAACTGCCCGGCCCCTGGGGTCACGAAGTGCTCACCCAGGGCATCTCGATGGGCTTCGTGGCGGCCACCGCGATGGCCGTACTCGCCCTGGCCTCCGCATGGTTGGTGATCCGGGTCCGCAAGAGCGACCTGGAAGCCCTCGCCGGGACGGCGGGTCCCATGGCCGGCTGACCCGGCCGGGACCGGGAGGAGCCGCGGATGGCCGGATCGCGTCCGGGGGACCGCCGGCGAGGACTCCGAGCGGAGGACCGCCTGCGAGGACGCCGAGCCGGCCATCCGCACTGACCCCGTGGCGACCGACGCCGGGCGGGCCCGGGTGACGCATGACAGCCGAAGCCCGCCCCACGCGGCAGCCGCTGCCACCGACAACATGCCCAGCACTGACAGGAACCCCACGTCTCCACCCCCTGGGCGCCTCGCGTCACTGTGCGCGGCCCCGGCGGCCACACACCAAGTGCCACGACAACGGACCAGCGGTCACGCAGAGTTCCCGGCGGGCACAGAAAGTTATTGAGGGCTCGGGCAGCGCAGCGAACCGCGCTACGCGGCCGTCGGCACCCACTGCGGAAGTGCCTCTGTCCGCTCCACCCACTCGGCGGGCGCCGTGCCCGCCTTCCCGGAGCCGATCACCCCGCCCACAATGGCGCACGTGGTGTCCACGTCACCGCCGACCTGCGCGGTCGTCCAGAAGGCCTCCTCGTAGTCACCGAGGGCCCGAGCGGCCGACCAGAGCGCGAAGGGAACCGTGTCGTGGGCCGTGGTCCGCCGGCCGCAGCCCAGGACGGCCGCGACGGTGGCCGCATCGCCGTAGTCGAGCATGTCCCGGGCGCGTCGCAGGCCCGCGCCGACCGCACTCTTCGGGACGAGGGCGATGACGTCGTCGAGGAGCGATGGAGGGCTGGGCGGGCCGCCGGGGGCGGCGGCCAGCGCGGCAGCCGCGGCGACGGCCATGGCGCCGACCACGGCCTCGCGATGCTGGTGTGTGGGGTAGGCCGAGATCTCGGCCTGGTGGGTCGCCTGCTCCGGGTCGTCCGCGTACCAGGCACCCAGCGGCGCGATGCGCATCGCGGCGCCGTTGCCCCAGGAGCCCTGTCCGTTGAAGAGCGCGGCCGACAGCTCGCGCCAGTCGCCACCCTCCCGGACCAGGCGCAGCAGCCGGTTGACCGCAGGGCCGTAGCCCCGGTCGAAGTCATGGTGCTCGGCGAAGGAGCGGGCCAGCGCGTCCTGGTCGATGCGGTGGTGGGCGGCCAGAACGGCGACCACGGAGCAGGCCATCTCCGTGTCGTCCGTCCACTGCCAGGGGCCGGACGGCACCTCGCGTCGCTTCAGCAGCGGATAGTTCACCGGTACGAAGAACTGCGAGCCCAGCGCATCCCCCACCGCGAGTCCGCGCAGGCTGGCGAGGGCGCGCTCCAGGCGCCCTTGAGGAGAGGAGTCAGCGGTCATCGCCCTGCCACTCTATCCGGTGATCCCGTACGGTTCCGGATCCCGCCAGCGTTCGAACGGCCGGTCAAGTGTGTACTTGCCGTCCTCCCCGAGAACGAGCATCCGCACCTCGCCGTTCCCCGGGTTCGACAGCGACTCGAATTCCGCGACCGTCCAGTGGAACCAGCGCATGCAGAACAGCCGCATCGCCAGACCATGGGTGACCAGCAGCACGTTCGGCGGGTGGTCGGGCGCCTCGAAACTGCGGAACAGGCTCTCCAGGAAGCCGCCGACCCGGTCGTACACGTCGGCGCCGGACTCGCCCTGCGCGAAGCGGTAGAAGAAGTGGCCGTAGGCGTCCCGGTAGGACTTCTGGAGCCGTACGTCGTCGCGGTCCTGCCAGTTCCCCCAGTCCTGCTCGCGCAGCCGGGGCTCCTCGCGCACCCGTATGAGCTCGGGATCCAGATGGAAGGCGCGCAGCGTCTCGTGCGTACGGCGGTAAGGGGAGACGTACACGCTGACCCGCTCACGGCCGAACAGCTCGCGCAGCCCTTTGCCCGTCTCCTCGGCCTGCCGCCAGCCCCGCTCGGTCAGGGCCAGAGCATGGTCGGGCTCACGCTCGTACACGGTGTCATCAACATTGCCCGTTGACTCGCCGTGCCGGACAAGGACGATGCGCCGTGGTCGTGCCATGCCAAGACCCTAGATCGAGTGACGGCTGATCGAGCACTCGGACGGGCCCCATACGGCGTAGGTCACACACTTCCTGCACCACCGGCCACACCAGGGCGCACGATTCAGCGGTCCGGAATTCAAACCGTCCAGGTCGGTTCGAGCTCCACGATGTCACCCGTAAGAGCCGCGATGTCCGCCTCTGTCTGGGCTCGCAGCGCCAAGCGCTCCACGCGCTCCGTGCGGTACTTGCCGTGCTCCGCGGCCGACCGCCACATCGACAGCACCAGGAACTCATGGCCCGGTGCCTCACCGAACAGCCCGCGGATCATCCCGGGAGAGCCGGCCATCGCGGGGTTCCAGACCTTCTCCTGCATCAGAGTGAAGTGTTCGGCGCGATCCTCATGGACACGACAGTGCGCCACCCGGACTAGGTCCGCGTCGGTGAAGCGCGGCTCGAAGCCGGTCTTCACATCGAAGCGGTAGTCGAAGAGTTTGACCTGCATGTCCTTGTAGGTGCCCGACTGGGCCGCCGCCAGTCTGTCGTGGGAGCGGGCCATGAAGGAGTCGTAGAAGGAGCGGCTCTCCCAGAACGAGAAGACGTGCACCACCCCCTGCCGCCCCCGACTCCAGCCACCACCCTGCCCCCGAAATCCCGGCTCCCCCAGAAGCCCCGCCCACTTTCGCTGCCCCCGCTCGAAGCCGCGGCGGTCCACCACGGTGCAGCGAATCCACTTGACCAGCACCGCGCCATGGTAAGGCCACGGAGCGTGGCGCCGGTCACGCTCGGCTGCAGAGCTCCCCGGCGTACGCGCCGGCTCGCGTGGCAGGATGGACAACCGGCCTCGCCTGCTGGGCAGTTCGGGCTGAGGGCATTCGCGGAACGGGGAAGGGGAGCCTGGTGAACGCCATCAACAAGGGGATCCGGAAAGTCGAAATCTCGGTCAAGTGGGACCCGAGTCCCGCCGGTCAGCCACCCACCGACCTGGACCTCGTCGCCGCGACGTACCTGGCCGACGATCCGTACGGCGATCCCGCCTACGTTGTGCACTTCGACAGCCGTTCCCCGGACGGAACCATCTATCTGAACCGGGACAGCAAGGACGGCAAGGGCTTCGGCTGGGACGAGGTCCTGACCGCGGAGCTCGACCGGCTCGACAGCCGGTACGCGCGCGTGGTGGTCGGAGTCGTGATCCAGCAACGCCCCGCGCAACGGACCTTCGTCAGCGTCGTCAAGCCGGCGCTGCGCATCCGCGAGGGTTACACCGTCCTGGCCGAGGACGACTTCGGTGCCGTCCTCGGATCGACGGCGGCGACCGTCGCGGAGTTCATACGCGAAGGGTCCACGTGGGACTTCCACCCCGGAATCCACGGTTTCGAGGACGACCCGGCGACGTTCACGGCCACCATGGGCAGGCGCCGCCGGCCCTGAGAGCCGCCCGTACGCTCGCGGGGACATACAGCAAGGAGGGGCGCCGACATGTGGTCGGCGCCCCTCCTTGTGGACCTTCCGTCAGGCCCTTCAAGGCCTGTCCGCGGGCGGGGCCAAGCCCCGCCCGGCGTACTGGCGCAGACCACTTATTTCTGCGGCGTCGTATTCCTCTCCTGGCGAAGGCTCGCAGCACGGGCGGCGAGGTAGTCGGCCCAGGAGGTCTTGGCGAACCCCGCCCAGCGAACTGCGGTGTTGGGGTGGAGACCGAGGATGCTCGCGAGGACTGGTGCGGGCAGGTCGCCGGCGAGTGCGACCAGAGCTGCGTTTCGAGCGGGCCTTGTGTCGATGCCTTGGGACAGAAGCTTCGAGCTGAGGCCTGTCTGCGATGTGGGGCGGCCGGGGACGAGGCCGGGGAAGAGCCATGGCTCGCCGCGGTTGGTGCGGGTGAGGGCGGCCCGGGTGTGGGGTGCTTCGGCCAGCTGGTGGAGGAGTCTGGCGAGCCGGGGCGGCAGCAGGATCGGGTGCCGGTCGACGGTGAGGTAGCTGTTGCCGTTGCGGCGGGTGAGTTGGGTCGCAGTGAGGTGCCGGACGTGGGACGCGTGCAGCCCGAAGAGCAGGATCAGTGCGCCGGCGGCCCGGATGTCCAGAGCCATGGCGGAGTCGGTCAGGCACCGTTTCAGCAGCTGCCAGCGGCCGTCTTCGTCCATCAGCCGGCTGGGCTGCTGACGCGGAATGGAAGGGACCGTGAGCTTGCAGGTGAGGCCGCGGCCGGTGGTCCAGGACAGGAAGTAGCGGATCGCGTAGGTGCGGGTGTTGCCCGCGTCCAGCCATCGGTCGAGGTGGTCTTGCCGAAGTCCGCCCAGGTCGAGGCCATGTTCGTCCAGCCAGGCGAGGAACTCCAGAGCGACCAGGACCCGGGTTCGGAGGAACGAGCCCGGCTCCGCCGGGCGGCGACGCTGGGTGGCGCGTCGTCGGGCCCGTCGCAGCAAGTGCCAGTGCGCGTAGGGGCGGACCAGCTGGACGTGGCCGGCGGGACGGTCAGCCAGGACGGTGTCCAGCCAGGCGGGGATTCGGTCGAGTTCCTCATCTCGCCATGGGAGGGCGCCGAGGTGCACGAGGGTGTGGCGGACGTAGTGCAGGTGTCGGCTGGGCGGGAGCTGATCGAGCCGCTGGTGGGTGATCGGTTCGCCCGAGGCGGCCAAGCTGGCGAAGAGGGCGGCGTTCGGGCTGTGCGTGAGCCAGTGCAGGATGCCGCGGGGCCGCTCGGCCAGGGCGAGAGTCTCCCGCAGCGGCTGTAGCGGTGCTGGGATGTGCCCGGCGGGGCCAGCCAGCAGCTGCTGGAGGCGGGCGGTGAGGACGCAGCGGGCGCATTGGGCGTCGGCGTAGGTTCGGCCGCCGAGCCCGCAGGTGCGACAGGTGTAGTCGAAGGCGGTGCCCGAGCAGGCTCCGCAAATCCTGGTGCCGTCCTCGGCGATGCCGATCAGCGGCTGGTGGCGGCCGCAGCCGGTGCAGGTCGCGGGCGCATCCAGCACGACGGTGTAGCAGGTCGAGCAGACCGGGCCGATCGGCCAGCGGGTGTGGACTCGGCGGGTCCGACCGCAGCGGCAGCATTCCTGGGTCAGCCTCGGGCGACAGCTTCGGCAGGCCCAGGCGCCGTCCGTCCCGCGGTGGCAGGGGCAGGCTTTCCCGCAGATGGAGCAGGTTTTGACGGGCCCGCTGTAGCAGTCTTCGCAGATGTCCGGCCGCGAGCCGGTGGCCCGACGAGCGATGCGTCGGACTTGTCCGCAACGGCCGCATTCCCGGACCGGCTTCTGCTGCCGGTGGTGGCAGGACGCGCAGAGCGCCCCGTCCGGGCCGTTCGACTTGGCCGGTCCAACGGTGCCGCAGCTCACGCAGGTGTGCTGGGGGCCGACCCAGCAGGACACGCAGAGCGGGGAGTTGTCCGGGCGGCGGGTAACCGGCATGCGGAGTTGGCCGCAGACGGCGCATTCCTCGACGACGTCCGCGTCGACGCGGTAGCAGGAGTAGCAGATGAGGCCCTCGGCTCGGCGGGCGGCGAGCCGGGTGTCGGTGCGACCGCACCGGTCGCAGGTGCCCTTGCTGCTGCGGGCCGAGCAGTTGATGCAGAGGCGCCCGTTGGGGCCGAGCCGTGGGAGGTCCAGGTTGGATCTTCCGCAGTCGGTGCAGGCCGGTCGGACTACGGCTGTGTGTCCCGCAGTATGCAGGATCTTGGCGAGGCGGACGACGACAGGCGGGCAGTGGGCTTCGCCGGAGATCAGGGCCGTGGGGTGGTCGGTGAGGTGCTGGTCGAGGTCGCGGAGCGGGATGCCCCGGGCGGCATGTGCCTCGGAGACGGCCTGGACGGCTTCCGCCCGGTCGAGGTGGGGCAGCGAGGCGGTGAGCACGGTGATCACGCGGTCCAGGGCGGCCTGTCGCTGTTCGGCTCGACGGCGGTCGCGAGCCTTGGTCATAGTCCCTCGGGGCGACGAATCGTGGTCCGGCGGGCGGCCGGCAGCGGCCGGACCGGTGCTTCGTCCGCGGTCTTGCGGATCTCCTCGTTGACGACCCGGACCTCGATGAGGTCGCCGGGCTGGCAGCTGAGGATGTCGCAGAGGGCCGCGAGGGTGTCCATCGACAGCCGCTGTGGGGGCTGGGTGACCAGGCGGAATACCTGTTCCCGGGACAGGGTGATGCCTCGCTCGGCGAGTGGGCCGACCAAATCAGTTGTCTGGAACATCTGCCGGGTGGCCATGATCTGCCGCAGGTGCCACTGGTAGCCCATCTTCTTGATCACGTGTCGTCGTCCTCCCAGAGCTCGGCGTGCCGTTCCTTCAACATCCGCTGAAGCAACCGGTTGCGGTACTCGTCCGAGACGCCGGTGTAGATCGCGGTGGTGCTGGCGTAGGCGTGGCCGACCTGGTCCTGGACGAACCGCTCGGGGTAGCCGAACTCAACGAGATGCGTGACGTAGCTGTGGCGAAGCCCGTGCAAGTCGAGTTCTTCGGGCAGGTCTGCAGCTTTGCGGGCGGTCTCGAAGGCTTCGTCCAGGCGGCGGGTGGACATCCGGCCCCGGCGTTCGGTGATCCAGAGGGCGGGGTGCTTTCCTGGGGAGAAGGCCGGGCGGACCTCCTCCAGGTACTGGTCAAGGAGGTCGACGCTCCAGTCCAGTTCGGGGACGGTCAAGACGGTGCGGCGCTTGGGCGGGCCTCCCTTGGAGGACTTTCCGTAGCGTACGAACAGGCCGCCAAACCGGCCGTACTGCGGCATCTTCGGATTCCGCCGTAGGTCAGCCAGGTCCAGCCCGCAGGCTTCCTGACGGCGGAGCCCGTAGGCGTAGACGGTTTTGAGGAGGATCGCGTCCCGAAGGGCAGCAAGTGAGCCCTTGCGACGCCGGGCCCGGATCTCGGCGACCCGTGCGTCAGCCGCGTCGAACAGAGCCTGAACCTCGTCGTAGGTCAGTGGGCGCCGACCGGCGTCGCCCTCGTATTCGCTGCTGTGGGTGACCGTGTTCCACTCGTGCAGGATCTGCACGGGCGCCTGGCCGAAGCGTTCCAGACAGCGCACGGGCCAGCCGTAGCGAGCGTCGGTGGCGTACTCGCAGAACATCCGGAGCGCGTTCTGGTAGTTCCGCCCGGTGGACACGGCGAACTTCTTGCGCCGCGACCTTAGGTGGTCGATGAACGCCTCGACTTCGGCAGGCTCCCACTGCCAGGGGTACTGGTTAGTGAACTCCGCGAACCGCCGCACCACGGACAGCCGCGGCTTGATCGTCCCGACCTCGTCCAGGAACCGGGTCCTTTGCTGCCGGGCCCAGCCGTCCAGCATCGCCTCGAAAACCGCTGGCTCCGGTTCCAGATGCACGACGCCGTCGGCCAGCATCAGGTGCGCGGCACCTGGCAGATCCACCCCTCGACTCACGATGCATTCAACGCAACATCGTTGAATCGGTTACGGCGGCGTGCCTGGCCAGCGGAAACGAGGCTGGCCGCCCCGGGTGTAGGCCCGGGACGGCCAGTATCACTTCTTCTTGGTCTTGCCGGTCTTCGTCTGCGACAAGGCGCTGGCCGCCACAGACTTCTGCGCCGGGGTCGACTTCGGGCTGGTCAGCTGCTTGCTGGCCTTCGCGGCGACCTTCTTGCTGGTCTGACGCTTGTTCGTCATGTTCATCACTCCCTTCCTGGTTGCTTTTGCACCGCAGACCAGGACGTGATGTCATGCAGGTTCCTACACGCGCAGGACATTACGTTCCTGACTGCAACGACCGCCCGGCCCCCTACAAGGCTGGGCGTTCGTCATTCCAGGGGCTTGCACCCCCGGAACGATCTCTTCTCGCGCCTTCGGCGCGATGCGTGTTCTCAGAACGCAATCGTGGTGTACCAACTGCGGAAAGGGAGGGCGTCAGCCCAGGGCTGACGCCCCTCCCTCACAGAGATCACGCTTCAGGTTCAGCTACGTCGGGTGTTGCATCCGACGCAATTCCGCCCGGTATCAGCTGCAGCCGCTGGTCGAGCCGCAGCCCTCGCAGATGTAGCAGGAGCCGGCCCGCTGCATCTTCGTGCCGCAGGAGAAGCACAGCGGGGCGTCGGCCTGGATGCCGAGCTGCATCTCCACCAGTTCGGCGCTGGTGTGGGCCTGCTGCGGAGCGGGCTTGGCAGCCTCGGCCTCGGCCTTCGGAGTGGCGACGGCCTTCAGCTCCTGGGCGCGCGGCGCCGACTGGGCCAGGCCCTCTACGTCGACCTCGTCCTCGGCGGGCTCGTACGAACCCGTCTCCAGGTGACGCTGGCGCTCCTCGGCGGAGTGGATGCCGAGCGCGGAGCGCGTCTCGAAGGGCAGGAAGTCGAGCGCCAGGCGGCGGAAGATGTAGTCGACGATCGACTGGGCCATCCGCACGTCCGGGTCGTCCGTCATGCCGGCCGGCTCGAAGCGCATGTTCGTGAACTTCGAGACGTACGTCTCCAGCGGCACGCCGTACTGCAGACCCACCGAGACGGCGATCGAGAAGGCGTCCATCATGCCCGCGAGCGTCGAGCCCTGCTTGGACATCTTCAGGAAGACCTCGCCGAGACCGTCGTCCGGGTAGGAGTTGGCGGTCATGTAGCCCTCGGCGCCACCGACCGTGAAGGACGTGGTGATGCCGGGGCGGCCCTTCGGGAGGCGCTTGCGGACCGGGCGGTACTCGACGACCTTCTCGACCTTGGGCTCGACGGCCGCAGGCTCCTCGGCCTTCTCCTTCTCCTTGGTCTTGGCGGAGAGCGGCTGGCCGACCTTGCAGTTGTCGCGGTAGATGGCGAGCGCCTTGACGCCCATCTTCCAGGCCTCGAAGTAGATCTCCTCGACCTCCTCGACGGTCGCCGACTCCGGCATGTTGACCGTCTTGGACAGGGCGCCGGAGATCCACGGCTGGATCGCGGCCATCATGCGGACGTGGCCCATCGGGGAGATGGCGCGCTCGCCCATGGCGCAGTCGAACACCTCGTAGTGCTCGTGCTTGAGGCCGGGGGCGTCGATCACATTGCCGTGCTCGGCGATGTGGGCGACGATCGCCTCGATCTGCTCCTCCTGGTAGCCCAGGCGGCGCAGGGCCTGCGGAACGGTGCCGTTGACGATCTGCATCGAGCCGCCGCCGACCAGCTTCTTGAACTTGACCAGGGCGAGGTCGGGCTCCAGGCCGGTGGTGTCGCAGGACATCGCGAGACCGATGGTGCCGGTCGGGGCGATGACGGACGCCTGGGAGTTACGGAAACCGTTCTTCTCACCGAGGCGCAGAACGTCCTGCCAGGCCTCCGTGGCGGCGGCCCAGACCGGCGTGTCCAGGTCGTCCATGCGGACGGCCTTGTCGTTGGCGTCGGCGTGCTGCTTCATCACACGAAGGTGCGGCTGCGCGTTGCGGGCGTAGCCGTCGTACGGGCCGACGACCGCGGCGAGTTCGGCGGAGCGGCGGTACGACGTGCCGGTCATCAGGGAGGTGATGGCACCGGCGAGGGCACGGCCGCCGTCCGAGTCGTACGCGTGGCCGGTCGCCATCAGCAGGGCGCCGAGGTTGGCGTAGCCGATGCCGAGCTGGCGGAACGCGCGCGTGTTCTCACCGATCTTCTGCGTCGGGAAGTCCGCGAAGCAGATGGAGATGTCCATCGCGGTGATGACGAGCTCGACGACCTTCGCGAAGCGCTCGACGTCGAAGGACTGGTTGCCCTTGCTGTCGTCCTTCAGGAACTTCATCAGGTTCAGCGAGGCGAGGTTGCAGGACGTGTTGTCCAGGTGCATGTACTCGCTGCAGGGGTTCGAGCCGTTGATACGGCCGGACTCCGGGCAGGTGTGCCAGTGGTTGATGGTGTCGTCGTACTGGATGCCGGGGTCGGCGCAGGCCCAGGCGGCCTCGGCCATCTTGCGGAACAGGGCCTTGGCGTCGACCTCCTCGATGACCTCGCCGGTCATCCGCGCGCGCAGGCCGAACTTGCCGCCGGACTCGACCGCCTTCATGAACTCGTCGTTCACGCGGACCGAGTTGTTGGCGTTCTGGTACTGGACGGAAGTGATGTCCTCGCCGCCGAGGTCCATGTCGAAGCCCGCGTCGCGCAGGGCGCGGATCTTCTCCTCTTCCTTGACCTTGGTCTCGATGAAGTCCTCGATGTCGGGGTGGTCGACGTCGAGGATGACCATCTTGGCGGCCCGGCGGGTGGCGCCGCCGGACTTGATCGTCCCTGCGGAGGCGTCGGCGCCGCGCATGAAGGAGACGGGGCCGGAGGCGTTGCCGCCGGAGGACAGCAGCTCCTTGGAGGAGCGGATGCGGGAGAGGTTCAGGCCGGCGCCGGAGCCGCCCTTGAAGATCATGCCCTCTTCCTTGTACCAGTCGAGGATCGACTCCATGGAGTCGTCGACGGACAGGATGAAGCAGGCGGAGACCTGCTGCGGCTGGGGCGTGCCGACGTTGAACCAGACAGGGCTGTTGAAGCTGAAGATCTGGTGCAGGAGGGCGTAGGCCAGCTCGTGCTCGAAGATCTCGGCGTCGGCGGGCGAGGCGAAGTACTTGTAGTCCTCGCCGGCCTTCCGGTACGTCTTCACGATGCGGTCGATGAGCTGCTTCAGGCTCACCTCGCGCTGCGGGGTGCCGACGGCACCGCGGAAGTACTTGCTGGTGACGATGTTGACCGCGTTCACCGACCAGAAGTCGGGGAACTCCACGCCGCGCTGCTCGAAGTTGACCGAGCCGTCGCGCCAGTTGGTCATGACGACGTCACGGCGCTCCCAGGCCACCTCGTCATACGGGTGTACGCCGGGGGTGGTGTGGATGCGCTCGATACGCAGTCCCTTGGCCGCCTTGGTGCCCTTGGCGCGGGAACTCCGTGCCGGACCGCTCGCCGTCTCTGTCATGCCGCCTCCCTGTACGGGCTAAAACGCCCTGAAGTGCCCCGATGTTCCCCGTGGCACGGTGTTCTGTCTGGTGCTGCGGGCACCCTCTGATCGCCACCCGCAACAGGTCTTCTGTCGCCGCCCTCGGCCGGATCCGCAGTCCGAAGACCGGTTCCGGCCCGCCCTCAGTCGGCGGCGCTGGCGGGCACGGGGACTTGTGCAGTCCCTCCGGACCCGCGGTCGTCTTCCTGGCTCCCCGCGACTGCGCCTGCGTCGTCCTCGCGGTCGTCGTCGTCCGCGGCGGGGTGTCCCGTCGTCTCCCTGAGCTCCGCGATCGCGGCCTCGAAGTCCTCGAGCGAGTCGAACGCCCGGTAGACGGAGGCGAATCGCAGATAGGCGACGAGGTCGAGCTCCTGCAACGGGCCGAGTATGGCCAGCCCCACGTCGTGGGTGGTCAGCTCGGCGCTTCCGGTGGCCCGCACCGCCTCCTCGACCCGTTGGCCGAGCTGGGCGAGCGCGTCCTCGGTGACAGGCCGTCCCTGGCATGCCTTGCGCACGCCATTGATGACCTTGGTACGGCTGAACGGCTCGGTGACTCCGGACCGCTTGACCACCATCAGTGAGCACGTCTCCACGGTCGTGAAACGACGGGAGCAGTCCGGACACTGGCGGCGCCTGCGGATCGACGTGCCGTCGTCGGTCGTACGGCTGTCGACGACGCGACTGTCGGGGTGCCTGCAGAAGGGGCAGTGCATTACTCCCAACCTCCTCACAGCAGACTCAACAGCCTCGCTGGGCCTCACGGGCCCCTCGAAGCAGCCCCAAGCATAGGCGATCTCCGAGCGTCCGAAGACCGGGGGGACCACAACTTCTGGGCTGCTGCCGCAATCCAACCACTAGATGTGGGGATTGGCTCATACACGCACGCCTTACGCGCGTGTCGCGCAGGTATCGGCGTGCGCCCTACGCGTACGTCGGCGCCGCGCACCCATGGACGCACAGCCGTATCGCTACGGCACATACGGAGATACCGTGAGCGCCGCACGGAGGCGACGTGGGACTCCCGCACAGAGTGGGGGTCGGTTCCCGGTTGCGGTGATGCCGGATGGCAGACTGGGGCAACAACCCACGAGGTCGTCACTCCGGCGGTGAAGAGTACAACAATGGGCCCTTTTGCCCGCCGGAGAGCGCGTTAGCCATACACCCAGACACATGATCGCGGTAGGCGATTCGCGATTTTTCACTCGAACGTGTGTTTGGCGCAACCTTTCGAAAGCAA
Source organism: Streptomyces curacoi (assembly GCF_001513975.1). Taxonomy (GTDB): domain Bacteria; phylum Actinomycetota; class Actinomycetes; order Streptomycetales; family Streptomycetaceae; genus Streptomyces; species Streptomyces curacoi. The sequence continues at coordinate 67,730 of NZ_KQ947987.1, read as the reverse complement.
CTACCGTTGTGCAGCAGGGAGACCATCGAGAGGGGCCGACGTGACCACCACCGCAGACAGTGCCACCATCACTGCCCAGGACCGCTCCCAGGGCCGACTCGAGCCGGTGCATGCGATGAACGAAGCCATGAATCCCGAGGGACACAAGCGCTCCCTGCCGGGCCGACCTCCGGGCATCCGGGCGGACAGTTCAGGGCTGACCGACCGGCAGCGCCGCGTGATCGAGGTCATTAGGGATTCCGTCCAGCGGCGTGGCTATCCGCCGTCGATGCGGGAGATCGGCCAGGCTGTCGGCCTGTCCAGCACCTCCTCCGTCGCACACCAGCTGATGGCACTGGAGCGCAAGGGCTTCCTCCGTCGCGACCCCCACCGCCCGCGCGCGTACGAGGTGCGCGGGTCCGACCAGGCCGCCTCGGTGCAGCCCACGGACACCACCGGCAAGCCCGCCGCGTCGTACGTTCCGCTGGTCGGCCGCATCGCCGCCGGTGGCCCGATCCTCGCGGAGGAGTCGGTCGAGGATGTCTTCCCTCTCCCCCGGCAGCTGGTCGGCGACGGCGAGCTCTTCGTGCTGAAGGTCGTCGGTGACTCGATGATCGAGGCCGCGATCTGCGACGGCGACTGGGTCACGGTCCGTCGCCAGCCGGTCGCCGAGAACGGCGACATCGTCGCCGCGATGCTCGACGGCGAGGCCACCGTCAAGCGCTTCAAGCGCGAGGACGGCCACGTCTGGCTCCTCCCGCACAACTCTGCGTACGAGCCGATCCCCGGCGACGACGCAACCATCCTGGGCAAGGTGGTGGCAGTGCTGCGGCGCGTGTGACGGCTGCGGCGGGCGAAGCCGCAAGGCGTCGCCCCCTGACCGGGCCCCGGGACCCCTGCGCCGGTTCCGGGGCCCTGTGCTGTTCTGGGTCCGGCCCTGTGCCGTTCTGGGTCCCGCATTGCGCGGCGCATAACGTCCTCGCGGGACCCGACGTCATCGTTTTCCAGGTCGGGGGTTGGCCTGTCGCGGCACCGCGACAGGCCGACCCTCGATCACTACGGCTGCTCCGCTTCTGCCTTCTTCGCCACCGCATCGATCGCGGCCAGCGACTTACGCACCTGGTTACGGTCCGTCGTGTACCAGAAGTCGGGCAGTGACGCCTTCAGATAGCTCCCGTACCGGGCCGTGGCCAGCCGCTGGTCCAGTACGGCGACCACGCCACGGTCCCCCGACGCCCGTACGAGGCGGCCAGCGCCCTGGGCCATCAGCAGCGCGGCGTGGGTGGCTGCGACCGCCATGAAGCCGTTGCCGCCGGCTTCCTCCACCGCCTTCTGGCGGGCGCTCATCAGTGGATCGTCCGGGCGAGGGAACGGGATCTTGTCCATGACGACCAGCTGACAGCTGGGACCGGGCACATCGACGCCCTGCCAGAGAGACAACGTGCCGAACAGGCAGGTCTTCGGGTCGGCCGCGAAGTTCTTGATCAACTCACCGAGTGTCTCCTCGCCCTGCAGGAGGATCGGGAACTCGGGGATGCGGGAGCGCAGCTCCTCGGCGGCCAGCTGGGCGGCCCGCATCGAGGAGAACAGGCCGAGCGTTCGGCCGCCGGCCGCCTGGATCAGTTCGGTCAGCTCGTCGAGCATGTCCACGCGGTCGCCGTCCCGCGCGGGGCGCGACAGATGCTTGGCGACGTACAGGATGCCCTGCTTGCGGTAATCGAAAGGCGAGCCGACATCCACCCCCTTCCACTGCGGGAGATCGTCGCCCTCCGTGCCCTCGGGGGCGAGTCCCAGGGACGCGCCGACGCCATTGAAGTCGCCCCCCAGCTTCAGGGTCGCGGAGGTCAGGACGACGGAGCGGTCCGCGAAGAGCTTCTCCCTCAAGAGGCCCGACACGGACATGGGGGCGACGCGCAGGGAGGCGCCGAAACGGTCGTGACGCTCGTACCAGACGACGTCCCACTCGGAGCCGTTCGTGATCCGCTCCGCCACGTCGTGCACCGTCTCAACCGAGGCCAGTGCCTGCTTGCGGACCGCGTCCTCGTCCTGGACGGACTTGTCGCGGGTCGCGCCGATCGCGGAGATGACCGTCCGGCAGGCGTCGCGCAGCGCCATCAGCGCGTAGGAGAGATCCTCCGGGATCTCCTCCAGGCGGCCCGGCAGGGCCAGCTCCATCAGCCGTTCAAAGCCCTCGGCGGCGGTCTGTAGCTGGTCGGCGGCCTTCTCGTTGACGAGCTTCGCGGCGCGCCGCACCGCGCGGTTGACCTGGCCGGGAGTGAGCTCGCCGGTGGCGACTCCGGTGACCCGGGAGACAAGTTCGTGCGCCTCGTCGACGATCAGGACCTCGTGTTGCGGGAGGACGGGGGCGCCCTCGATGGCGTCGATCGCGAGCAGCGCGTGGTTGGTGACGACGACCTCCGCGAGCTTGGCCCGCTCACGGGCCATCTCGGCGAAGCATTCGGCACCGTACGCACACTTCGAAGCGCCCAGGCATTCCCGGGACGACACCGAGACCTGGGCCCAGGCCCGGTCGGACACACCGGGCGTCAGGCCGTCGCGATCGCCCGTCTCCGTCTCGTCCGCCCAGTCACGCAGGCGCAGCAGGTCCTGCCCCAGCTTGCTGGTGGGAGCCGCCGCCTCGAACTGGTCGAAGAGGCCCTCCTCCTCGTCCTGCGGCATGCCCTCGTGCAAGCGGTGCAGGCACAAGTAGTTCGACCTGCCCTTGAGCATCGCGAACTCGGGGCGACGGCGCAGCAGCGGGTGCAGTGCCTCGACGGTGCGCGGCAGGTCACGCTCCACGAGCTGGCGCTGCAGGGCCAGGGTGGCCGTCGCCACGACGACCCGCTCCCCGTGCGCGAGTGCGGGCACGAGGTAACCCAGCGACTTACCGGTGCCGGTGCCGGCCTGGACCAGCAGATGGGAGCCGCCGTCGATCGCCTCTGCGACGGACTCGGCCATGGTCACCTGGCCGGGGCGCTCCGTACCGCCGACGGCAGTGACGGCAGCATGCAGGAGTTCGGGGAGTGAGGGCTCTGTCATAGCGCGACCACCCTACGGCCCGGCACTGACAAACGGGCGATCACGGTGGGGAGGAGGGGTGGGATCAAGACCTGGGGTTCCTCGGGTGTGGATCGGTTCGGGTCGGGTGCGTGCGAGTGCGTGCGAGATCGGTCGATTTGAGGTCAGGTGCGATTCGGGTGGGGTCGAGGCCCGGTTCGGACGTGGTCGGAGGGTTCGGGTGCTTGAGTGCCTCTGAGGGGGCCGTGGCGATTCGGGGACTTGAGTGCGTGCTTCGACGGGGCCGTGGGCAGTCGGGACCTGAGGGCTTCGGACTAGGCCGTGGCCATTCCGATGCGAAGGGCGCGCCCCGGGTCTGGACCGGGTCGCCGAGTGCGGACAGCGGGCCGGTTGTGCGGGGACGGCTGGGATCGGCCCTGCTCACCCATGTACCTCCAGCCATCGACGCGGTCACGGAAGAGAGGCGGAAGAGAGATCGACTGGGCCTGAATTCGCATCCATCGGAAGTGGGAACCGGATCGACCCGAGCGGTGTACCAAAAGTGACGACGCTACGACACGGCGTCACAGCAGATGGCGCAGGCTCCGCTCTCTGAGCATGAGAGCAGCCCGCTTGGCAGGCAGGTCGATCTCAGCGGCGAACCGGAATCCGGCGCTGAGGAAGGCAGCGACAGAAGGGGTGTTGCGAATGTCGGGTTCGGCGACGATGCGAGCGCAGGCGGGCCGTTTGTGGAGGGCGAGGTCGGCGACGGCTCGGAGAAGGGTGCCACCGAGTCTTTGCCCACGATCGCCGACGGGCCCGATGAGGAGATGGAGTCCTGTGTCATGGGGCCGAGCCGGATAGTGCCGGGCCAGTGGGTCGAGGTCGGCTCGGTAGATCTCCCAGTAGCTCATCGGCACGCCCTCCAGCAGGCCCAGACAGGGGAGGCTGCGTCCGTCACCGGTGAGCTGGGACCGCAGGTGCTCCTCGGTCGCGGTCCGGGGTCCGGCGAGCCCCCAGAACGCGGCGACGGCGGGGTCGTTCATCCAGCGACTGATGATCGGCAGGTCTCGTTCGATGCGCACGGGGACGAGGTGAAGCACTCCCGCAGCGGTGCTGATCGGCCCCCAGTCGGCGACGTGGTCCAGCAGATCGTCGTAGATGGGAAGGGCGGATACCGGTGCGGCCGGGCCTGAGCCCGGACTGCGCTCTCCACCGGCATCGGCGTCCTCCGCGAAGAGCGCGACGAGTTCGTCGGGCAGGCGCAGGTCCAGCGTGTCCTCGCTGTCTGTTCCCGCGCCGGCTACCCGGTCGATACGGCTCTCACGAGCACGCGGGCGAGTGCCAGTGCCGATTTCGACAGCGGGGGCGGTGGGGGCGTTGGCGCTCGCGTCGGTGGGAGGCACGCGACGCTCCTCTCAGGAGGCGGTGTGGGGCATGTTCCTCAGAGATGAAGGGGGTTGGCGATGGTGACGTAGACGGACTGGGTGTCGACCGGGCCGACGAGTTCATCGAGGCCGTGCAGCCGGGTCAGAAGATTGGCCTTGCAGCGCAGGACCGGTGAGTCGAGCAGGTAGGCAGGGAGCGGCGTGCGCAGCCGGGCCGGGCCGCAGGCCACATCGCGGAGGAAGCGGCGGAAGGCGGCAAGCAGCAGTTGTTCGTCCGCGAGACGCTGCGAGCCGAGCGCACCGATGAGGCCGAGCACGTTGTTGATCGCGAGGTAGTAGGCGAAGCGCTCGTCGGCGACCTCGTCCGAGACGAAGGTGTCGCTGCGCTCGCCGATGCCGGGCAGTCGGGCGTCGAGTTCCGCGCGCCGGGACTCACGGAAGTAATAGCCCTGGTTGTCACGGTAACGACCACCCGAAGGCCAGCCGTCGCCGTCCAGCAGGAGCAAGGTGTTCTGCTGGTGTGCCTCCAAAGCGATTCCCGCCTCGGCATCCAGCCACAGCACTGGGCGGACGACCTGTTCGAGGTAGCGCAGGAACCACTCGGCGGCAACCGCACCCCGGGGGCGGCCCGTTCGGGCGGCGAGACCCGTGACCAACTCGACCAGACGGGACGACAGGGGCTGCCTGTCCAACCGGGGCCGGCCCGTGACGGCGCCGGGTCGGGCGTGGGGGCGGGGCGAGACGAGTCCGGCTACACAGGAGACATCGTCGGCAGGCCGGAACGGGTTGTGCCGGATCATCACGTCGAGGCCAGACATCGGAGCGCCGTCCGGCCCGTCGACGGCGAGCCAGGCCGGGTCGCGAACGATGTCGAATCCCGGATGGGCGTCCTGCCACTGCGTGGCGAGGCCACTCCGCAGGAGTCGGTGGACCTCGACGCCGCGGTGCAGCTCCTTGCGGAGATTCTCGCGCCGGGAGTTGGTGATGCGCAGGCCCAGCGACAGTTTGAGCATGACATTGGTGTCGGGCCTGTGGACGGTTCGTACGGAGGAGGTGGGATGCCAAGGGACGCCGTGGGCACCGAGGTCCTGGAGCAGTCCGTCATCGAGCAGGGCAGCGGTCTCGGGACGGTGCCGGACCTCGCGCAGCTGCCAGGGATGCAGGGGAAGGGCGGCGTACCCGTCGGGCAACGGCAGTTCAGGACCGGCCAGGCGAGCGGTGAGCCGGTCGGCGGGGATGACACGGCCGCGTTCGGTCCATGCCGAGTCAGTGGCGAGTAGGGAGGGAGCGACAGCCAGCCAGTGCAAGGAGAAGGAACCGCGCAACTCCGGTGAGTACGAACGCGCTTCGCCCTCGGAGAGACCTTCGCGGCTCTTCGGCGTCGGATGGAGCGGGTGTCCGAGCATGAGCGCCTGCTCGGCTGCGAGGAAGAGGTCAGGGCCATCGGCGGGGTGTTCACGACGCTCGCTGATGAAAGTGACGGTTCGTCGGAGGGAGTCGGCGACGCGGGCGACGAGGTCGGATGCCGCAGAGCTTGCCGGGACGGTCGGAGTTGCGGGCGTCAGAGTGGCGGAGGAAGGGGATACGGCGGCGCTGCCAGCCGCCGACGGGTCGGCTGCCGAAGCCGCGGCGGCAGGTGTGCCGCACCCGGAGGTCTCCCTGGTGATCAGTGCGGCGAGAGTGACCGCGTCGATCGGCGGGGACTGGGCGGGCGCGTCAGCCAGGCGCGGGAGGCCGAAGCGGTGCCACCCCGTCGGGGACCAGTAGTGAACCGGGACCAGTAGGGCCGTGCCGGTGGCAGGCAAGGGGACGCGGAGAATCCCGTTGCCCGGTGCGGGAGCGTTGGTCTCGCGCACCCAGCAGCGGAGCAGGTTCTCCACGGCGGCGGCCTGGGCAGCGGTGTGCGGGTCGGGATGCTCCAGGAGGTCGAAGGCGGCACCGCCCAGCTGCTCGGCGTCCGGGGCGCCTGCCTGCATCGGCGCGCGTAGGGGCACCGGCGCACCGGCAACTCCCCGCGCCGACGCGTTCCGCTGCCGCGCACCGCCTCCCTGCACCTCACTTCCTTCGTGGAGCGCGGGCTCCTCCCGCAGCAAGCGCCCCTTCTGCGGGGAGGGGTCAGCCGGTGCTGGGGCACGCTCCGGTCCGCGGGGAGTCGGCGTGGTCGTCGACGCAGATGGCTCCCGTTGGGAGATGTGTGCGTCGGAGGTGCCTCGCGCGCGGGTGTCGGGACGGCCTTCGGGAGCGGAGGTGGTGGTCAAGGCTGGTCCTCTTGAAGTGGTTCTGGCTCGTCCGGCGACGGGCGCCGTACTGCGGTGAGGGTGGGCGTGGGCTTGAAGGGGCCCGCGTTACGAAGGTGCGAGGGAAGGAGGTGTGTCTGTTGGAGACGAGGTTCCGTTGGGGCGTGCTGTGGCGCTCGGGAAGGAGCCGTCACTCGGGATCGGCTCGGTCGACGGACACCGACGCGAGGGCACCGGGCGCGCTGGGTACGGTCGCGCCCTCCTCGGCCGCCGTGTTAGCCCGCCCGGTCGGCGCGGTCGCCGTGCCGCCCGTGGCCGGGGTGCGACTGGTGCATCCGGTCGGGACCTGTGTGACCGCGGGACACCGCGTCCACCGCGTCGGCCAGCCGGTCCAGCACCGCGGCCGCCTGCTCGTCGCTGATGGTCAGTGGCGGAAGCAGCCGCACGACGCTGGAGTGGCGACCGCCGAGTTCGACGATCAGGCCCCGGCGCAGGCACTCACGTTGAATGGCGACCGCGAGTTCGGGGGCAGCGGGACGAGGGTGGCGGTCCGAGTCCTGCACTGCCGGCGCCCCTGCTCCTCGGCCGGGAAGACCGAGCTCCGCCGAGGAGCCGCGCGCAGTCCGGGCAGCGTCGTAACCCGTCGGAGCGCCTGCCGCGCTGCCAGGCAGACCGAGCGCAGCCGAAGCGCCCTTCTCGGCCTTGCCATGAGCGCGCGCGTTCTCCTCCCGCCCAGCCGGCACCCCTCCTGCCCCGTCAATCGCCGCCAGGGCCGTCGGTCGCCCTTCGTCAGGCCCCGGATCCGCCTCTGGCTCGACCACCTCGACCCCGATCATCAGTCCCTTCCCCCGCACATCCCCGATGAACGCGAAATCCCCTGCCAGAGCCCGGAGTTGGGTCAGCATGCGGGAGCCCAGTTCCGCGGCCCGCTCGGCGAGCCGGTTCTCGCGGACGTAGGCGAGCGTCGCCGTGCCGGCGGCCATGGCGAGCTGGTTGCCGCGGAAGGTGCCGGCGTGGGCGCCGGGTTGCCAGGCGTCGAGTTCGTCGCGGTAGACGACGACGGCGAGAGGCAGGCTGCCCCCGATGGCCTTGGAAAGAACCATCACGTCGGGCGTGATGCCGCTGTGCTCCACCGCCCAGAAGGAGCCGGTGCGTCCGACCCCCGTCTGGACCTCGTCGGCGATCAGCGGGATGGAACGCTCGGCCGTGATCTGCCGCATGCGCCGAAGCCAGGCATCCGGCGCCGGGATCACTCCGCCCTCGCCCTGGACGGGTTCGAGGATCATCCCCGCGGGGCGCGGTACGCCCGACTTGGGGTCGTCGAGGACGGACTCGGTCCAGCGGGCGGCGAGTTCGGCGCCGCGTTCACCGCCGACGCCGAAGGGGCAGCGGTAGTCCTGGGGGTAGGGCAGGCGCGCGACCCGTACGTCGAAGGCGCCCCCGGATGCTTCGAGCGCTCCGGCGGTCATCCCGTGGTAGGCACCGCTGAACGCGAGGATTCCGGTTCGCCCGGTGGCGGCCCGGACGAGCTTGAAGGCCGCCTCCACCGCGTCCGTGCCGGCCGGTCCGCAGAACTGCACGCGCGCGTGGTCGGCGAGGCCGGGCGGCAAGGTGTGGAACAGCTCGGTGATGAAGGCGTCCTTCACTGGGGTCGCCAGGTCGAGGACGTGCAGTGGCGCACCGGAGTCGAGAACCCTGCGGATGGCTTCCAGGACCACCGGATGGTTGTGGCCGAGTGCCAATGTCCCGGCGCCGGAGAGACAGTCCAGATAGCGGCGGCCGTCCGCTCCCTCGATGGTCAGCCCACGCGCTCGCACCGGCACGATCGGCAGGGCACGCGCGTAGGTGCGCGCCGCCGACTCGCGCGCCGACTGCCGCCGCAGGATTCCCTCGTGGACGGCGCGCGCCCCCGTCGACTCGGACGTCCCCCCGCGCACAGATTCGGTCACGACCATGGCTCCCTGTCCTCCCGCTGTCCAGGGGCGAGCAGGTCTGTCGCATCCTCGCCCGACCCGACATACGAAGCCCCGCGAGCGTCCACTCGAAACTCCGGGGAACTGGGCACAGGAGACCGCACACAGACAGCAGGCCCCCCACCGCTACCAACCCCGGACCGTTCACCGGGTTACGGGTTGCTTCAAGATCCTTGCCGTGACGGAACCGTTGCCGTTCCGTCGGAAGTCCCCCACAGCGACCGCATAGTGTGTGGTGCCGTCCCAACGCGCCGTGAACAGCACGCGGGACCAGCGAGTGATCAGGGAGTTCACGGCCACGGCGCCAAGTACCGTCACCCCAGGGGGAGTCAGATCATGCGATCGATACGGCCGTCGTTCACCGCTCGCCGAGGAGGGAACGCGCGCCGCAGAACCTCCCCACTGCCCGTGATCGCACTGGCCGCGGCGCTGGCCCTCACCGTCTCGGCCTGCGAGTCGGGCGACGCCGAGGCGGGCGGCGAGCCCACCGCGTCCGCTGCGGCCGGGGGTGAAGGAAAGATCACGATCCCGGACGACATCAAGGACAAGCTCAAAGAGCACGGGATCGACGTCGACAAGTGGAAGGGCGGCGCCTGGAAGCAGTGGGACAAGGAGGACTGGCTGCGCGAGGCCCAGGACTTCATCAACCCGATCATCGAGGGCCTTTGGGACCCGGACCGGATGCGGGAGGCGGAGGAACCGGACCATGCTGTCGACGAGAGTGACCTCTCCGGTGACCAGGGCGTGACCGACCCGACGCCGGCGCCGGTGCAGGCACAGGCCGTGCCGCCCGCCTATCACGCCAACGCCCCCGAGGCGGGCAAGGTGTTCTTCGACTCCCCCGAAGGCACGATGGTCTGCTCGGCGACGGTCGTGCAGGACCCGGCCCACCCCGGCAAGTCCAACCTGGTGTGGACGGCCGGCCACTGTGTGCACGCCGGAAAGCGCGGCGGCTGGTACCGCAACATCGCGTTCGTGCCCTCGTACAACAACTCGGGCATGTCCGCGGCCCAGTTGAAGAACGCTCCCAAGGAGCAGGTCACTCCGTACGGCGTCTGGTGGGCGGACGGGGCGCAGACCTCGGACCAGTGGATCGAGCAGGGCGGTGCCACGGGCGGCGACGGCGCCTCGTACGACTTCGCCGTCATCCATGTGACGCCGGAGGGGGGCAGCAACGGCAAGTCGCTTGAGGAGACGGTCGGTTCGGCTCTGCCCGTCGACTTCAACGCCCCGGCCGTACCCGAGGTGGACGGCATCAAGGCGATCGGTTACCCGGCGGCTGCGCCGTACGACGGTCAGAAGCTGTACCAGTGCCAGGACAAGCCGGGTCGGCTGTCGCTCAACACCTCGGATCCGACGATGTACCGCATCGGCTGCACCATGACCGGCGGTTCGTCCGGCGGTGGCTGGGTCGCGACGGGCTCGGACGGCAAGCCGGCGCTCGTGTCCAACACCTCGATCGGGCCGGTAGACGCGGGCTGGCTGGCGGGTCCGCGGCTGGGCAAGGAGGCCAAGGGCGTCTTCGACTCGGTGAGTGAGAAGTTCGCCGGTCAGTGAGCGGGGCCGTGCGCCGGTCATTGACGGCGCCGTAGGCGCCGGTGGCGAGGTGGTGGGGAGAAACCTTCACCGCCTCGCCGCCGTTCGCCCTCAACTCCACGGGCATAGTGAGGTGTCGCGATCAAGGGTTCGTACGACAGCGCGGACGCGCGGTGCGCGAGGCCGTCGCCTGACAAGCGCATGACATCCAGCACGACAGCACAGCACGTTCCAACGGGGGTTGAAGCACCATGCGTTCCACACGTGTGCCCGCAGCGTCACGCCGCGGGCGACGCACCGTCCTCGCCGCCACCGGACTCGTTGCCGCCCTGGCACTGACCGCGACCGCCTGTGACGGCTCGGCGGAGGACACAGCGAGCGACCGGGCCCAGGCGCCCGCGTCCCAGGCAGCCGACGGCGTCGACAGCGTCGACGGTAAGATCCAGATCCCGGCCGACATCGCGGACAAGCTCAAGGAGCACGGCATCGATGTCGACAAGTGGACCAACGGTGGCTGGCAGGACTGGGACAAGGACAAGTGGCTCAGTGCGGCCAAGGACTTCGTCAATCCGGTGATCGAGGGCCTCTGGAAGCCTGACCGGATGCAGTCCGCGAAGGAGGCCAACAAAACGGTCACCACGCAGGACGCCTCGGCCGACCAGGGCGTCAGCGACCCCGAACCGGCGCCCGCCGAGGCCACGGCCGAGAAGACGCCGTACCACGACAACGCGGCCCCCGTCGGCAAGGTCTTCTTCGACTCCCCCGACGGCCCGGCCGTCTGCTCCGGCACGGTCATCAAGGACGTCAACCACCCCGGCAGGTCCAACCTCGTCTGGACGGCCGGCCACTGTGTGCACGCCGGCGGCAGCGGCGGCTGGTACCGCAACATCGTCTTCGTCCCGGCCTACAACGACCTCGGCAAGTCCGCGGCGCAGCTGAGCGACGCGGGCGCCACCGAGATCGCCCCGTACGGCAACTGGTGGGCGGACTGGGTCTCGACCTCGAACGAGTGGATTCAGGGCGGCTCGGAGACCGGCGGCGCGGGGGCCGCGTACGACTACGCCGTGCTGCATGTGAAGCCGGAGCAGGGCTCCAAGTCGCTTGAGGAAACGGTCGGCGCCGCGCTCGACGTGGACTTCTCCGCCCCGTCGGCGGCCGAGTCCGGGAAGATGGGCGCCTGGGGCTACCCGGCGGCACCGCCGTACAACGGGCTGAAGATGTTCAAGTGCATCGACCGGCCGGGCCGGCTCTCGCTCAGCACGACCCTGCCGACGATGTACCGCATCGGCTGCACCATGACCGGCGGTTCGTCGGGCGGCGGCTGGTTCCGGGTGGTGGACGGCGAGACCAGGCTGGTGTCGAACACGTCGATCGGCCCGGAGGACAACACCTGGCTCGCGGGCCCACAGCTGGGACCGAAAGCCGAGGCGATGTACCAGAACATGAGCACGACGTACGGCGGTCGGTGACCGGCCCGCGGTGACACATACGGAAGGCCCGCTCCCTGTGATGGGGAGCGGGCCTTGCGCTGTTCCGCGGCGACTCGGGCGGCTGTTCTACGCCGCCTCGGGCCGTTGCTTCGCGACGGCTCAGGCGGTCGGCGCCGGAAGGTACGGCGCGAGATCCGCCGCCAGTTCCTCGTACACCCGAACCTTGAGCAGCGTGCCCTCCGGGGTGTGCTCCTCGGAGATCACCTCGCCCTCGGTGTGGGCGCGGGCGACCAGCTTGCCGTGGGTGTACGGCACGAGCGCCTCGATCTCGACCGACGGGCGCGGCAGCTCGTTGTCGATCAGCGCGAGCAGCTGGTCGATGCCCTGGCCGGTGCGGGCCGAGACCGCGATGGAGCGCTTCTCGATCCGCAGCAGGCGCTGCAGCGTCAGCGGATCGGCCGCGTCCGCCTTGTTGATCACGACGATCTCCGGCACGTCGTTGGCGCCGACGTCCCTGAACACCTCGCGCACGGCGGCCAGCTGCTCCTCCGGGTTCGGGTGCGCGCCGTCCACCACGTGCAGGATCAGGTTGGACTCGCCGACCTCCTCCATGGTGGAGCGGAACGCCTCGACCAGGTGGTGCGGCAGGTGCCGTACGAAACCGACGGTGTCGGCCAGGGTGTACAGCCGTCCGCCCGGGGTCTCGGCCCGGCGCACGGTCGGGTCGAGGGTCGCGAACAGGGCGTTCTCGACCAGCACACCCGCGCCCGTGAGGCGGTTGAGCAGGGACGACTTGCCGGCGTTGGTGTAGCCCGCGATGGCGACCGAGGGCACCTTGTGGCGCTTGCGCTCCTGGCGCTTGATCTCGCGGCCGGTCTTCATCTCCGCGATCTCCCGGCGCATCTTCGCCATCTTCTCGCGGATCCGTCGCCGGTCCGTCTCGATCTTGGTCTCACCGGGACCACGGGTGGCGAGGCCGCCGCCCTTGCCGCCGCCCATCTGCCGGGACAGCGACTGACCCCAGCCTCGCAGCCTCGGCAGCATGTACTGCATCTGCGCGAGCGCGACCTGCGCCTTGCCCTCTCGGGACTTGGCGTGCTGGGCGAAGATGTCGAGGATCAGGGCCGTACGGTCGATGACCTTGACCTTGACGACGTCTTCGAGGTGGATGAGCTGGCCCGGGCTGAGCTCACCGTCGCAGACGACGGTGTCGGCGCCGGTTTCCAGCACGATGTCCCGCAGCTCGTCGGCCTTGCCGGAGCCGATGTAGGTGGCCGCGTCGGGCTTGTCGCGGCGCTGGATCACGCCGTCGAGCACGAGCGCGCCCGCGGTCTCCGCGAGGGCGGCGAGCTCGGCCAGCGAGTTCTCCGCGTCCTGCACGGTCCCCGAGGTCCAGACACCGACGAGCACGACCCGCTCCAGACGGAGCTGGCGGTACTCGACCTCGGTGACGTCCTCCAGTTCGGTGGAGAGGCCCTGCACACGGCGCAGAGCCGCGCGGTCGGAGCGGTCGAACTGGTCGCCGTCCCGCTCTCCGTCGATCTCGTGGCTCCAGGCGACGTCCTCTTCCATCAGGGCATCGGCCCGAAGACCTTCGGGATAGCTGTGCGCGAGGCGCTGAGTGTCCTGGGAAAAGGAAGAAGAGGAGGTCATTGGGTCCTTACGTCGATGGGGAATCCGTTTGCGACGACGGTGGCAGTGGGCCCTTCGGAACGAGTCCGTAGCGCCTGGAAACTGATCCGTCACTGCTACAACGCACGAGTACCCCGGGAGATTCCCGCGTCCCGTGCCGCGCCGACTCGAAGATGGTCGCACGGCACGGGACGTCTCGTCACCGTCTTATTTCGCGGCCGCCTTCCCAGAAGCCGTCTTGCCAGGAGCCGCCTTCCCGGAAGCCGCCTTGCCAGGAGCCGCCTTCCCGGAAGCTGCCTTCCCGGTGGCCCCCTTCCCGATGGCTCCCTTGCCCCCGGCCTTCCCAGGAGCCGCCTTCCCAGGAGCCGCCTTCCCGGTAGCCCCCTTCCCGGTCGCCCCCTTCCCGCCGGCCTTCCCGGTGGCCGCCTTCTCCGGGTCGACGGACTTCCACTCCGGCTGACCGGGCATCGGCGGCGTCTTCTCGCCGTACAGCCAGGCCCGCAGGAACCCGTCCAGGTGCCGCCCGGAGATCTCCTCGGCGAGCGCGACGAAGTCCGCGGTGCCGGCGGAACCGTCCTGGTGGCGGCTCACCCAGGCGCGTTCCAGACGCTCGAAGGCCGCGCTGCCGATCTCCTGGCGGAGGGCGTACAGGACCAGGGCCGCGCCGTCATAGACGTTCGGCCGGAAGATGCCGTTCTTCTTGCCGGGCGTGGGCACCTTGGGAGCCGCGGGTGGTCCGCCGGCCGCACGCCAGCGATCGGAGGCGACGTACGCCGCCTTCATCCGTGCCTCCAGCGGCCTGCCCGACTTCTCCGCCGCGTACAGGGCCTCGTACCAGGTGGCGTGTCCCTCGCTGAGCCACAGGTCGGACCAGCTGCGGGGGCTGACGCTGTCGCCGAACCACTGGTGTGCCAGCTCGTGCACCATGATCGACTCGATGTACCACTTCGGGAGCCCGGTCCCGGTGAAGAGGCCCCTCTCGAAGAGAGACAGGGTCTGGGTCTCGAGTTCGAAGCCGGTGGAGGCGTCGGCCATGAGCAGGCCGTACGTCTCGAAGGGGTACCGGCCGACCTTGCCCTCCATCCAGGAGATCTGGGCGGGGGTCTTCTTCAGCCACGGTTCGAGCTCCTTGCGGTGCCCGGAGGGCACGACGTCCCGAACGGGCAGTCCGTGCGGGCCGGTGCGGTGCACCACCGTGGAGCGGCCGATGGACACCTGGGCGAGTTCGGTGGCCATGGGGTGCCGGGTGCGGTACGTCCATGTCGTCGCCTTGCCCGCGCGCTCCACGTCGGTCGGCAGACCGTTGGCCACGGCGGTGTAGCCGTTGGGCGCGGTGACCCGGATGGTGAACATCGCCTTGTCGGAGGGGTGGTCGTTGCAGGGGAACACGACGTGGGCGGCGTCGGCCTGGTTGGCCATGGCGAGGCCGTCCGAGGTCCGTACCCAGCCGCCCTCCCGGTTCTTGCCGTAGACGGGATCGCTGGTGTGCCGCACGGTGATCCGCGTCCAGCTGCCGTCCGGCAACGGGTCCTCGGGGGTGACGACCAGGTCCTCACCGGCGCTGCTGAACGCCGCGGGCTCCCCGTCGACCTCGACGGACTTCACCTTCCCGTGGGCGAAGTCGAGGTTGACGCGGTCGAGGTCAGCGGTCGTCCAGGCGTTGATCGTCGTGACGGCCTGGAGGGGCTTGCTATTGGTGCCGGAATAGGTGAAGGAGAGGTCGTACGACTGCACGTCGTAGCCCGGATTGCCCAGGTGCGGGAAGAGACGGTCACCGACGCCCAGGGGGGTGACGGGAGGGCTCGCCGCGGTGAGACAGACGGACACGGCGAGGGCGAGCAGCGCGGGCGTGTTGAGGCGCCGGCGCGTTCGGGGACGGGGGCGAGGAGCGCCAGGGGCTGGTCGCTGAGCCTCGGTGCGGGGAGTGAGCAGCATGCACCACGGCTATCAGCGCGCGCGTGCGGGGCGTCGACGACGCGCGACCGGCACACTCGAACGGGTCTGTCGGCTGAGTGCCGAGCGGGTGCAGCGCAGCACCCTCGCGCTTCCCTCTACGCACCCTGGGTGGTCTGCGGCTGCGCTCTGCTCACGTCGTACACGCCCGCGACATTGCGCATGGCCCGCATGAGCCCCGGGAGCAGGGCCGCGTCCGGGAGCTGGACGGTGTAGGTGTGGCGTACGCGCTGCTGGCTCGGGGGTTCGACCGTCGCCGAGACGATTTCGGCGCCCTCCAGGGCCATCGCCTCCGTGAGGTCCGCCAGAAGGTGGGGGCGAACGAACGATTCGGCGACCAAGGTGACCCGGCACTCGGTGGTGTCGCCCCAGCGCACGCCGACCTCCGCGCGCCCCGCGCTCTTCATGCGGGCCACCGCGGCGCACTCGACGCGGTGGACGGTCACCGCTCCCCCGCGCACGGAGAATCCGGTGACCTCGTCGGGCGGTACGGGGGTGCAGCAGCCGGCGAGGCGTACGGTCGCGCCGGGCCGGTCGACGAGGACGTTGGCGGCGGCGGAGCGGCCGGCCGGGCCCTCGGCACCCAGGCGGCCGGCCGGGCCCTCGGCACCCAGGCGGACGGCCGGGCCCTCGGCAGCCGGGCGGACGGCCGGTGCCTCGGCAGTCCGGCGGACGGCCGGTCCTCCCGTGGCGGCGTCCTGGCTCGCCGGTCCGCCCGTGCCCGGCCGGAAGGCCACGCCGGGCTGCTCGGCCGCGGTGGTCTCGCCCTGCGGGGGGTGGGTGGCCAGCCACCGCTGGATGGCGATGCGGGCGGCGGGTGTGTGGGCGTGCTCCAGCCACTCCCTGGAGGGCTCCGAGGCGGGGTCCTGGCCCATGAGGAGCTGAACGGTGTCGCCGTCCCGCAGAACCGTGCTGAGGGTCGCCAGGCGGCCGTTGACGCGGGCGCCGATACACGCGTGCGCGTCCTCCCCGTACTGCGCGTACGCGGCGTCCACACAGGTCGCGCCCTCGGGCAGGCCCAGGGTGCCGCCGTCGGGCCGGAAGACGGTGATCTCACGGTCCTGGGCGAGGTCCTCACGCAGGGTGGACCAGAAGGTGTCCGGGTCGGGTGCGGCCTCCTGCCAGTCGAGGAGTCGGGACAGCCAGCCCGGACGTGTGGGGTCGACGCGCTCGCCGTCACTTGAGGCCGACTGCTCCTCCGAAGGAGGAGCGTAGGGATTGCCGAGCGCGACGACGCCGGCCTCCGCGACCTTGTGCATCTGGTGGGTGCGGATGAGGACTTCGGCGACCTGGCCGTCCTCGCGGGCCACGGCCGTGTGCAGCGACTGGTACAGGTTGAACTTGGGGACGGCGATGAAGTCCTTGAACTCCGAGACGACGGGCGTCATGCAGGTGTGCAGTTCGCCCAGGACGCCGTAACAGTCCGCGTCCTCGTTCACCAGCACCAGCAGCCGCCCGAAGTCGGCGCCGCGCAGCCGCCCGCGCTTGCGGGCCACGCGGTGCACCGAGACGAAGTGCCGGGGCCGGATGAGGACTTCGGCCGGGATGCCGGCCTCACGCAGGACCTTGCGCATCTCCACGGCCATCTCGGCGAGCGGATCGTCGGCGCGCGAGGCGTTGTCGACGATCAACTCCCGTGTGTGCTCGTACTCCTCGGGGTGCAGGATCGCGAAGACCAGGTCTTCCAGCTCTGTCTTGAGCGCCTGGACGCCGAGTCGTTCGGCGAGCGGGATCAGGACGTCGCGGGTCACCTTGGCGATACGGGCCTGTTTCTCCGGGCGCATCACGCCGAGGGTGCGCATGTTGTGCAGCCGGTCGGCGAGTTTGATCGACATCACGCGGACGTCGTTGCCGGTGGCGACGAGCATCTTGCGGAAGGTCTCGGGCTCGGCGGCGGCGCCGTAGTCGACCTTCTCCAGCTTGGTCACGCCGTCGACGAGGAAACGGACCTCCTCGCCGAACTGCTCGCCGACCTGGTCGAGCGTCACATCGGTGTCCTCCACGGTGTCGTGGAGCAGAGAGGCCGTCAAGGTCGTGGTCTCCGCGCCGAGTTCGGCGAGGATCAAGGTCACGGCGAGCGGGTGCGTGATGTACGGCTCGCCGCTCTTGCGCATCTGGCCGCGGTGCGAGGACTCGGCCAGCACATAGGCGCGGCGCAGCGGTTCGAGGTCGGCGTCAGGGTGGTGCGCCCGGTGGGCGTCGACGACATGGCCGATCGCGTCGGGCAGCCGGTCGCGCGAGGCGGGGCCGAGCAGCGCGGCCCGGCCGAGGCGTCGCAGATCGATCCGGGCGCGGGCCTTCCTGCGGGACACCACCGGCGTCACAGGGCCTGCTACCGGGCCTGGCGTCGCGGGGTTCGTTGCCTCCGCACTCATGGGCACCTCCGGCTGCGTGGACCGGCGGACGGGGTGCCCCATGGCGGACACGGCTCAGGGGATGGCGACTTCTCCCCCGTCCGGGCCGGTGCTTGATGCTACCGAGCCCATCACGTGCGGCTGACCGCCTCTCGCCGAGCGTGAAACGGATCACCCATTCGAGCGAGGGTGCGCAGGTTTACGGTTTTGAGCCAAGCACCCAGCCACCGTTCGGGATTTCGAACGCGCCCGGGGTGTCAAGCCCCCTGCTTTCAGGCCTCCGGCCGCCCAAGACTCTGTTGCCAAGCCGAGGAACGGCTCAGCGGGCGAGCGTTTCCAGCCACTCCGCATCGATCTCGCCCTCGGCGACGATCACCGCGGGGCCGGTCATCTCGATCTCGCCGTCGGGCCGCTCGGTGATCACCAGGGTGCCGCCGGGCAGGTCCACGGTGTACGTGACCGGGGCGCCGGTGACCGCCGGGTCGGCACCGTCCCGGCGTGCGGCGGCCACGGCGACGGCGCACGCGCCCGTGCCGCACGAACGGGTCTCACCGGCACCGCGCTCATGCACACGCAGGGCGACGTGCCGGGGCCCTCGGTCCACGACGAACTCGACGTTGACCCCGTCCGGGTAGGCCGCGGCCGGGCTGAACGGCGGCGGGGAGAGCAGATCACCGGCGTGCGCGAGGTCGTCCACGAAGGCGACCGCGTGCGGGTTGCCCATGTTCACGTTGCGCGCGGGCCAGCTACGCTCCCCGACGCTGACAGTGACCTTCCCTTCGGGGAGCAGCGCCTTGCCCATGCCGACCGTGACATCACCGTCCTTGGCGAGGTGCACGGTCTTCACGCCCCCGCGCGTGGCGACCGCGAGATCGCCCTCGGTGACGTGGCCGGCACGCTGGAGGTAGCGCGCGAAGACGCGCACGCCATTGCCGCACATCTCCGCGACCGAGCCGTCGCCGTTGCGGTAGTCCATGAACCACTCGGCCTCGCCCGCCATGTCCTTGGCCTCGGGATGCGCCGCGGACCGCACCACGTGCAGCACTCCGTCACCGCCAATGCCCGCGCGGCGGTCGCACAGGACGGCGACGGCGGCCGGGGGCAGGTCGATGGCGTTCTCGGGGTCCGGGACGATCACGAAGTCGTTCTCGGTGCCGTGACCCTTGAGGAAGGCGATCCGCGTGCTCATTCCTCGATCGTAAGGGGTCGGTATGACAAGCCGTACGCGCACGGGGCGGGACGACAGTCCACACGCGCGTGGCCTTCTTACGACGGCCCACGCGCATGTGACCTCGTACCCGACAGTCCACGCTTATGTGACCTTGTACGACAGTCCACGCGCGTATGGCCTCGTACGGCGGCCCACGCGCGCGTGGCGGTCAGCGCAGCCGGGCCACGCGCCACACGGCGAGCACGACCACCGCGGCTACGACCAGGACGTAGGCCAGCACGACCCGCCAGTCCGGTCTGCGCCCGGAGCCCCGCTGCGGCAGCCCGGGCCAGGTGTAGCCCACCCGGCGGGCGGCCATCATGCCCCAGCCGGCCGCGCAGGAGCAGATCAGCAGCCCCAGCATGGCGATCACGGCTCCGCTGTCGCCGAAGTCGAAGGCCAGCGGGAACGCGAACATCAGGGAGCCGACCGCCGCCAGGGACACGATGGGCGCGAGCTGCCAGATCCGCAGCCGACGCTGCGGGCGCAGCTCGACCTCGACCTCGGGGCCGCTCGCGTACATCTCCTCGGGCTCGGGGCCGTCGTCGGTGACGCCGCCCTCCGTCTCGTCGGGCAGGTCGGGGCTCAGACGGTCGCCGTCCGGTTCCGGTTCACGCCTGTCGGCGGTGACGTTCTCACCCCTGTCGGTGGTGACGTTCTCGGTGCCTTGTGCGGTGTCGCGAGGGCCGGCCTCCATCGCCACGCGCCCTCCCAACTCGGACTCCACTTGGTCGATCGAAGCTCGATGATGGCACGGCGTCAGAGGCCGGGATGACGGCCGGAGCGTCCCGATGCCATCACGTGATCAGGCTGTAACCGGTCGTTCGACCAACGCCAGGGCGAGATGCGGAAGTTCTGTGAGATCTGCCGCAGCCCCACTGAGCCAGTGCACCCGAGGGTCGCGCCTGAACCATGAATCCTGGCGGCGCGCGAAGCGCTTGGTGGCGCGTACGGTCTCGGCCCGCGCTTCTTCGAGGGTGCACTCCCCGGCGAGCGCCGTGAGCACCTGCTGGTAGCCGAGCGCGCGCGAGGCCGTACGCCCCTCGCGCAGCCCCTGCGCCTCCAGCACGCGGACCTCGTCCACAAGCCCGGCGTCCCACATCCGGTCGACCCGGCGCGCGATGCGCTCGTCTAGTTCGGGGCGGGCCACGTCGACGCCGATCTGGATGGTGTCGTAGACCGAGTCGTGGCCGGGGAGGTTGGCGGTGAAGGGCTTCCCGGTGATCTCGATCACTTCGAGAGCCCGGACGATACGGCGGCCGTTGCTGGGCAGGATCGCCTGCGCGGCCTCGGGGTCGGCGGCGGCCAGGCGGGCGTGCAGCGCCCCGGAGCCGCGCAGCGCGAGCTCCTCCTCCAGCCGGGCCCTCACCTCGGGGTCCGTGCCGGGGAATTCGAGGTTGTCGACGGCCCCGCGGACGTACAGGCCCGAGCCGCCGACCAGAATCGGCCAGCGCCCCTCGGCGAGCAGCGCGTCGATCCGCTCCCGCGCGAGCCGCTGGTACTCGGCGACGGACGCCGTGACCGTCACGTCCCAGATGTCCAGGAGGTGGTGCGGGACACCCGCGCGCTCCTCGGGCGTCAGCTTGGCGGTGCCGATGTCCATCCCTCGGTAGAGCTGCATGGAGTCGGCGTTGACGACTTCGCCGCCGAGTTGCCGGGCCAGAAAGACGCCCAGATCTGACTTTCCGGCCGCGGTGGGTCCGACGACGGCGATGACGCGGGGGGCGGGGGGTGTGCTGCTCACCGCCCCAGTCTCGCAAACCTCACGGGGTGGACTCGAACGAGTTACGTGACGGCACACGCGCGGGGTCGTTGCCAGTTGCGAGGTTTTCGCCGCCGGTTTTGCGGAGGCGGCGACCGGGCGGCGCAAACGGACGCACCGGACGACGCGGGATTTCGCCCGCACGAGTAACGTATGGAGTGGATATGGGCGTTTTCGCACGACTTCTCCGGAGGTCGAAGGCTACGGAGGAGGCGTCAACCGCCGAGGCACAGGCCGACACACCATCGGCCGAGCCCGCGGCGGAAGAGGCGGCGGAGGCCAAGGGGCCGGCCGAGGCCAAGGCCGAGGCCGAGGACGCAGGCCCGTCGGCGGCGGAGCCCGTCGAGGCCGACGCCGACGAGGGCGTCGACATTCCCAAGCAGCAGTCCGCCGACGAGGCGGCCGACAGCGAGGCCGGCGAGGGCGCCCGCACATGACTGCCCGCGCGGGAAGGTGAACGATGGGTCTCCTGGATAATTTGAAAGCCAAACTCGCCCCGGCCAAGGACAAGGTCTCCGACTTCGCTCAGCGGCACGAGGAGCAGGTCCAGCACGGCCTCGACAAGGCCGCGAAGGTCGTCGACGAGAGGACCAAGGGCAGGTACAGCGACAAGATCCAGACGGGCACCGGCAAGGCCAAGGGCGCCATGGACCGACTCGCGCACAAGGGCGACGACACGGCGACCGGCAGTAGCACGCCGCCGCCGGACTCACCTCCGCCGACCACCTGAACGGCACATCGACGGACGGCCGCGGGGCTTGACGGCTCCCCGGCCGTCCGCCGTTTCGGGGTCGGTGTGCAAGGCGCCGGTCGGCAGAGCGATCCCCGGGCTGGCGGTCGCGGGCCGTGCAGCAACCGCGCGGCCGCCGGTTTCACGACCAGGTCGCGACCATGTACCCCACCCCGTACGGCGCGTCCTCGTACAGCAGGGCGCCCGAGAGGGTCGCGTCCTCGGCGGCGCCCGCGAGGACCTGCCAGGGCGCTCGACCCGAGGCCTTCAGGTCGCGCGCGAGCTCGACGTCCAGCGTCTTGAGGGCCGCCACGTCAGCCGCGCCCAGCGCACGCGCGACGGACGCGTCGAAGGGTGCCGCCCGCGCGTCGAGGTAGCCGGGAGCCTTGAGCGTGCGGCAGGCGCTGGCGTCGCCCATCACCAGCAGCGCCACCCGCTCGGCCCGGGCTGCGATGTCCCTCCCTGCTTGGATACACCGCTCGGGCTCCAGAGGTTCCCCCACTCCGAGTCCCTCGATCGGAGCGTCCGACCACCCGGTCCGCTCCAGCAGCCATGCGGCCACGGCGAGCGAGGAGGGAAGCGCGCGCTGCGGCCGGGCGCCCCGCTCCGCGCCCAGTCGTACGTCGATGTCCACGCCGAACCCCCGGAACGAGCCCGGCGTGCCTTCCGCGTACGTCCCGCGCCCGCTCTCCTCGGCGGGGCCGACGATCACCAGAAGGTCGGGCCGGGCGGCGGCGAGGACGCCGAGCGCGTCCGTGCAGGCGGCACGCGCGGCGTCCAGCTCGGGTGCGGCGCCCGCAGCGACCTGGGGCACCAGGAGGGGCGGGCAGGGGCAGACTGCGGCGGCGACAAGCATGATCGGCAGCCTACTGCGGCGCCCCGGACGGGCCGGGACGGCTTCCTCGGGTCACGGGGCGTCCGTGCTCCACACGCGTTCCGCTGCTCCACACGCGTTCCGCTGCTCCCCACTCGCTACGCGAGCGAGTACCGCAGGCGGTACGTGCCCCTCACGGTTCGGTCAGTCGACGGCACAGCCCCCGGTGACCACCGGCAGCGGCTCGGGCACGCCCACCTTGGGCAGGCCGAGCAGGACGCCCGCCGGCTTGGCCTGCTCCGCGGCGTTGCGCTTCTCCCAGGCGTCCCCCGCGCGCGTGCGGCGCACGTTCAGGACGGGGCCCTCGGCGAGGAGGTGGTGCGGGGCGGCGTACGTGACCTCGACGGTCACCACGTCGCCGGGACGGACCTCCTGCTCCGGCTTGGTGAAGTGGACCAGGCGGTTGTCGGGGGCGCGGCCGGAGAGACGGTGCGTGGCGTCGTCCTTGCGGCCCTCGCCCTCGGCGACCATCAGCTCAAGCGTGCGGCCGACCTGCTTCTTGTTCTCCTCCCAGGAGATCTCCTCCTGAAGGGCGACGAGACGCTCGTAGCGCGCCTGGACGACCTCCTTGGGGATCTGGTTCTCCATGGTCGCGGCGGGGGTGCCGGGGCGCTTGGAGTACTGGAAGGTGAAGGCCTGGGCGAAACGGGCCTCGCGGACGACGTGCAGGGTCTGCTCGAAGTCCTCCTCGGTCTCGCCGGGGAAGCCCACGATGATGTCCGTGGTGATCGCGGCGTGCGGGATGGCGGCCCGGACCTTCTCGATGATCCGGAGGTAGCGCTCCTGGCGGTAGGAGCGGCGCATCGCCTTCAGGACCGTGTCCGAGCCGGACTGGAGCGGCATGTGCAGCTGCGGCATCACGTTCGGCGTCTCGGCCATGGCCGCGATCACGTCGTCCGTGAAGTCGCGGGGGTGCGGCGAGGTGAAGCGGACGCGCTCCAGACCCTCGATCTTTCCGCAGGCGCGCAGCAGCTTGCTGAACGCCTCGCGGTCGCCGATGTCGGAGCCGTACGCGTTGACGTTCTGGCCGAGCAGCGTGATCTCGGAGACGCCCTCGGCGACGAGGGCCTCGACCTCGGCGAGGATGTCGCCGGGGCGGCGGTCCTTCTCCTTGCCGCGCAGGGCCGGGACGATACAGAAGGTGCAGGTGTTGTTGCAGCCGACGGAGATCGACACCCAGGCCGCGTAGGCGCTCTCACGGCGGGTCGGCAGCGTCGAGGGGAACGCCTCCAGCGACTCGGCGATCTCGACCTGCGCCTCTTCCTGCACGCGCGCGCGTTCCAGCAGGACGGGCAGCTTGCCGATGTTGTGCGTGCCGAAGACGACGTCCACCCAGGGCGCCCGCTTCACGATGGTGTCGCGGTCCTTCTGCGCGAGGCAGCCGCCGACCGCGATCTGCATCCCGGGCCGCCTGGCCTTCTTCGGGGCGAGGTGGCCGAGGTTGCCGTACAGCTTGTTGTCGGCGTTCTCCCGGACCGCGCAGGTGTTGAAGACGACGACGTCCGCGTCACCGTCGGAGCCCTCGGGGGCGCGGACGTAACCGGCCTCTTCGAGGAGGCCGGACAAGCGTTCGGAGTCGTGGACGTTCATCTGGCACCCGTAGGTGCGTACTTCGTAGGTCTTGACGCCCACTGCCTGGCTCCGGTCGCTGATGCTGGTCACCCTGTAAGCCTAAGGCAGCGTCCGGGAAGCCCCCGCACTCGGACGACGGGTCCGCCCGGGCGGCTCGTGACGGCCGCGGCGCCTAGCCTGGCGGTGTGGGGTGACCGCCATGAAGTCGAAGCCCGTGGGACCCGAGGATCTCGTACGGACGCTCAGGACCGCCGGGATCCGGGACGAACGGCTGCTCGACGCCGTGCGGACGACGCCCCGGGCGCGATTCGTCCCGGCCGAGCAGGCGTACGCCGCCTACCTCGACGTGCCCTTCGCCATCGGACAGGGGCAGGTCACCACACAGCCGTCCCTGTCGGCCGCGATGATCGAAAGTCTCGGTCTGCAAGGCAGTGAGCACGTCCTCGAGGTCGGGACCGGTCTCGGCTTCCAGACCGCGCTGCTCGCCCGCATGGCAGCCGACGTGGTCAGCATCGAGCTGCGGCCGGACCTCGCCGCGCGGGCCCGCGACCATCTCGCCCGGCAGGGCGTACGGAACGTGGACCTGCGCGTCGGCGACGGCAGCGGCGGCGTGCCCGACCGTGCCCCGTACGACGCGGTCGTGGTGTCGGCCGCGTTCCTCGAGGTGCCCGCGCCACTGGTCGCACAGCTGCGCCCGGCGGGCCGCCTGGTGCAGCCGATCGGGCCGGGCGGGGACGAGCAGGTCGTGTGCTTCGAGCGCACCGCGTCGGGGCTGAAGCGGGTACGGGTGCTGACCTCGGCCCGCTTCGTCCGGCTGCAGGGGCGGTACGGCTTCCCGTGGGCGGAGGCGGACACTTCCTGAGCCGCAGCTGCCCTCTGCCGCTGTTGCCGCCCCTGTGCCGCTGTCACCGCGGGTGCGGCTGTTATCCCCGGCCGGCCCATCCCTGGCGCCGCAGTACACCGGTCACGTCCGGTGCCTCGTAGTGCTCGCCCTTGAGGACCTTGCCGTCCTCGCGGCGGGCGACCTCGCCGTCGGGGCCCAGCTTGGTCATGTTGGAGCGGTGGATCTCGGCCAGTACGGCGTCGAGGTCGATGCCGTGCACCAGGGCCGTGCCGTACGCGACGTAGACGACGTCCGCCAGCTCGTGCGCGAGCCGGTCCAGCGGACCGCTGACGGACACCTCGGCGACCTCCGCGGCCTCCTCGGCGAGCAGTTCTCCACGGTGGGCGGCGAGTTCCGGCGAGACCTCGGTCGGTGTACTGCGGGCGTCGAGCCCGAAGGCGCGGTGGAATTCACGGACCAGGTCGGCGGGCGAAGAACTCATGCGCCGACTGTAACGGCCGGGTCCGACAGTCCTCCGGGCCCGCCGGCCCCGCCTCCTGCCCCACTCCCCTGTGCCCTACGCCCTCTGCCCTCTGCCCTCTGCCCTCTGCCCTGGTCACTGTGACCTCTGCCCTGGTCAGCACCGCGTACCGGCTGGCAGGATCTCGGCCATGTCCAAGGCACTCACCCGCATCAGCCGACGCCGGGCCCTGCAGGGCGGGGCCGCCGGGTTCGTCGCCTTCGGGTTGCTGCTGTGGTGGCTGCTGCCCCTGGGTGAGGAGCCGCCGAGCGGGACGATCACGTTCAGCACGGGCACGCGCGCGGGGGTCTATCAGGAGTACGGCAAGCTCCTGCGCGACGAACTCGCCAAGGACATGCCGAACCTGAAGGTGAAGCTGCTGACGAGCGACGGTTCCCAGGAGAACGTCGAGCGCGTGGCGACCGGCCAGGCCGACTTCACGATCGCCGCCGCCGACGCGGTGGACACGTTCAAGATCGACGGCAGGACCGTCACCGACCGGCTGCGCGGTGTCGCCCGCCTGTACGACGACTATGTGCAGCTCGTCGTCCCGCCGGACTCGGACATCCGCTCCGTCGCGGACCTGAAGGGCAAACGGGTGGCCATAGGGCGGCCCAACTCGGGTGTGCGGTTGATCGCCACCCGGGTGCTGGAGGCCGCCGGCATCGACCCGGAGAAGGACATCACGCCCCGGTCGGACGGCATCGACACCGGTCCGAAGCGGCTCGGCAAGGAGCTCGACGCGTTCTTCTGGTCGAGCGGGGTGCCGACGGACGGTCTGGACGACATCGCCGAGACGTCCTCCTTCCGGTTCGTGCCGATCGACGCCCGCCTTGTCGCCGCCGTGCACGCCCAGAGCGACGCGGCTCATTTCTACCGGGCGACGAACATGCCGGAGTCGGCCTACCCCTCCGTGCAGAACGGGGACACCGTGCCGACGATCGCCGTGTCCAACCTGCTGATCACCCGCGAGAACATGGACCCCAGACTCACCGAATGGATCACCCGCACGGTGATCAAGAGCCGCGACGGCATCGGCCGCCATGTCCACTCCGCCCAGTTCGTCGACCTGCGCACGGCGATCTACACCGATCCCCTGGCCCTGCACCAGGGCGCCCAGCGCTACTACCAGTCGGTCAAGCCCTGACCACGGCTCGGCGCGGCCGTGGGAGAGGACCGCTACGCCTCCGGCCCGGACCTCGGCACCGTCACCGTCACCCGCAGGCCATGCGGCTCATGATGGCCGTAGGAGATGGAGCCCCCGCCCGCCGCGAGCAGCGCCCGTGAGATCGACAGCCCCAGGCCCGAGCCCTTGATGTTCTGGTGCCGTCCGCTGCGCCAGAAGCGGTCGCCGATGCGCGCGAGTTCCTCGTCGGTGAGGCCGGGACCGTGGTCGGTCACCACGATCGTCGACGTACTGCCGTTGGATGTGACGGTGACCTCGACGCGCTCGTCCTGCGGTGTGAACTTGACCGCGTTGTCGATCACCGCGTCCAGCGCGCTGGACAGTGCGACCGGGTCGGCCCAGGCGGTGGTGGGCGGGCAGTCCCCCACCAGCCGTACGCCCTTGGCCTCGGCGGTCGGCGACCAGGCCGCGACGCGTTCGGCGGCCAGCGCGCCGATGTCGGTGAGCCGGAGGTCGGCCTCGGTGTGCTCGGCCAGGGCCAGGTCGAGCAGGTCGTCGAGGACCTGCGCCAGGCGCTTGCCCTCGGCCTGCACCGAGGCGATCTCCTCGTTGCCCTCGGGGAGCTCGAAGGCGAGCAGTTCGATGCGCAGCAGCAGTGCCGCCAGGGGATTGCGCAGTTGATGGGAGGCGTCGGCGACGAAGGCGCGCTGCTGTTCCAGGACGTCCTCGACGTTGTCCGCCATCTCGTTGAACGACCGGGCCAACCGCCTGAGTTCCGGCGGACCGCTGGCCACCGCGACCCGGGACTTCAGCCGGCCGGTGGCAATGTCGTGGGTCGAGGCGTCCAGCACCCGCACCGGTCTGAGCACCCAGCCCGTCAGCCGCAGCGCCGCCCCGACAGCCACCAGCATCGCGGCGGTCAGACCCGCGCCGATGATCAGCCAGCCGTGGAGGATCCGCGAGCGCATCTGCCCGGTGGGCGAGTCGGTGACCACGACCGCGACGACATCACCGTCCCGGATGACCGGCGAGGCGATGACGAGGCGGTTGCGCTGCCAGGGCCACACCTGCTTGGGGTCGTGGCTGCGCCGGCTGAGCAGCGACTCCTCGAAGGCCTCGCGCACCTCGCCCTGCTGGGGCAGGAACCAGGTCGCCGGCGCGTTGGCCATGGGCGTGCCGCCGGGGAGGAAGACACCGGCCCGAATGCCGTAGACGTCGTAGTAGGTCGCGAACTCCCGGTTCAGGGTGCGCTCTTCGTCGCGGGTGCCGTCGGGGTCGTTGGCGGCGAACTGCGCGATGGCCGCGAAGTACGCCGTGTCGTCGATCCGGTCGACGACCACCTTCTGCTGCTGGGCCGCGGCGAGGCTGACGGCGAGCGGTACACCGAGTGCGAGCAGCACGGCCGCCATCAGAACGATGAGCAGCGGGAGGAGACGAGTGCGCACCCTTGCTCGCTACGCGGCCGGGGCGACGAGCCGGTAGCCGACTCCGCGTACGGTCTCGATCAGCGCCGGCATCCGCAGCTTGGCGCGCAGGGACGCCACATGCACCTCAAGCGTGCGCCCGGTCCCCTCCCAACTCGTGCGCCACACCTCGCTGATGATCTGCTCCCGGCGGAAGACCACCCCGGGGCGCTGCGCGAGCAGGGCCAGGAGATCGAACTCCTTGCGGGTCAGCTGGATCACCGAACCGTCCACACTGACCTGGCGGGTGGCCAGTTCGATGTGCACCGGCCCCAGGCGCAGCGCGCCGTCGCCGCCGGTCCCGGCGTCCTCCTGCACGGTGCGCCGGCTGACCGCGTGGATCCGGGCGAGCAGTTCTCCGGTGTCGTACGGCTTCACCACATAGTCGTCGGCCCCGAGGTTGAGGCCGTGGATGCGGGAGCGGACGTCGGAGCGCGCGGTGACCATGATCACCGGGGTGCTGGTGCGCTTGCGGATCTTGCCGCAGACCTCGTAGCCGTCCTGGTCGGGCAGGCCCAGGTCGAGGAGGACGACGCCGAAGCCGTTGCCCTCGGGGACGAGCGCCTGGAGGGCCTCCTCGCCGCTGCGCGCGTGCGTGACGTCGAAACCGTGTCGCGCCAGGACCGCGGACAGCGCGGCGGCGACATGGTTGTCGTCCTCGACGAGGAGCAGTCTCACCCCGGCCTCCTTCGGTTCATCGGCCGTACGATTCAGGTAGGTAGACAGTGCGTGCACGCGCGCGCGTGCACCATGGCAGTCACGCTGATGGACGAGGACGCCGTCAAGGGGGTTCCGGTTGCTCGGGGCTTCCGTTATGCAGCCGGTACGCGTCCAGGTCACAAGTGCTACGACACGTGTCCGATTGCTATCGGATCGTGATGCTCAGATTCCCCTCAGAACTAATGACGCAGGTCGGATACGGTTACTACTGTCCTCCGAAACCGAGGAGGACGGAGCCTGAGAGCGATGACCGAAGTATCGGTGGCCAAGGAAGACAGGGCCGCGACCGGTGAGCTGGTCGTCCTGAAGAATGTCAACAAGCACTTCGGCGCGTTGCACGTACTCCAGGACATCGATCTGACGATCGCCCGCGGCGAGGTCGTCGTGGTCATCGGACCCTCCGGGTCCGGGAAGTCCACCCTGTGCCGCACCATCAACCGCCTCGAGACGATCGACTCCGGCACGATCGCCATCGACGGCAAGCCGCTGCCCCAGGAAGGCAAGGAACTGGCCCGGCTGCGCGCCGACGTCGGGATGGTCTTCCAGTCCTTCAACCTTTTCGCGCACAAGACCGTGCTCGAGAACGTGATGCTGGGCCAGATCAAGGTCCGTAAGGCGGACAAGAAGAAGGCCGAGGAGAAGGCCCGCGCCCTGCTCGACCGGGTGGGCGTGGCCAGCCAGGCGGACAAGTACCCCGCACAGCTCTCCGGTGGCCAGCAGCAGCGTGTGGCCATCGCCCGGGCGTTGGCCATGGACCCCAAGGTCATGCTCTTCGACGAGCCGACGTCGGCTCTCGACCCGGAGATGATCAACGAGGTCCTGGAGGTCATGCAGCAGCTCGCCCGCGACGGCATGACCATGATCGTCGTCACCCACGAGATGGGCTTCGCCCGTTCGGCCGCCAACCGGGTGGTGTTCATGGCGGACGGCAAGATCGTCGAAGAAGCTGTGCCGGACCAGTTCTTCAGCAACCCGCGCAGCGACCGCGCGAAGGACTTCCTGTCCAAGATCCTGCACCACTGACGGACTGCTTCACACACCCGACGACCTGCGTCACCCGCCCCTGACGGCACGCATCTCTTCATCAGCAAAGGATGTTCACCATGAAGCTCCGCAAGGTCTCCGCCGCGGCCGCCGCTGCACTCGTTCTCTCCATCACTGCCACCGCGTGTGGTGGCGGGAACGGTGACAACGAGGGTGGTTCGGGTTCCGGTGGCGGTGACAAGATCAAGATCGGTATCAAGTACGACCAGCCTGGTCTGGGCCTGAAGGAGCCCGACGGTTCCTTCTCCGGCTTCGACGTGGACGTGGCGACGTACGTGGCGAAGGAGCTCGGCTACGACGCCGACCAGATCGAGTTCGTCGAGACCAAGACCCCGGACCGTGAGAACGCGCTGAAGCGCGGCGACGTGAAGTTCATCGCCGCCACCTACTCGATCACCGACGAGCGCAAGAAGTCGGTCGACTTCGCCGGTCCCTACCTGCTGGCCCACCAGGACCTGCTGGTCACGACGGACTCGGACATCACCGAGGCCACCGACCTCAACGGCAAGAACCTGTGCTCGGTGACCGGCTCCACCTCGGCCCAGAACGTCAGGGACGACTTCGCTCCGAAGGCCAACCTGGCGGAGAAGAGTGGCTACTCGGAGTGCCTCGCCGCTCTGCAGAACGGCACTGTGGATGCCCTGACCACGGACGACTCGATCCTGGCCGGCTACGCCGCGCAGGAGCAGTACAAGGGCAAGTTCAAGCTCGCCGGCCTCAAGCTGAGCAACGAGAACTACGGCATCGGTGTACAGAAGGGCGACACGGAGACCCTCAACAAGATCAACGCCGCCCTCGAGAAGATGGTCAAGGAGAAGGCCTGGGACAAGGCCGTCCAGGACAACTTCGGTCCGGCCAACTACAAGAACGAGCCCGCGCCGAAGATCGGCGTCATCGTCAAGTAGCGCAAGGATCCACCGGCGCGCCGCCGTCCACCGCGATCAGGGCGGCGGCGCGTCGCGCTATCCACGTACGCCACCCACCCGGAAGCGCGGGAGATCGTGTTCGACTTCATTTCAGACTATGACAACCCCACACTGTGGGGTGCCTTCTGGATGACGGTGAAACTCACCGTCGTCTCCGGCCTCGGCTCCCTGATCTGGGGCACCCTCCTGGCCGCGATGCGGGTCAGCCCGGTCCCGCTCATGCGTGGATTCGGCACGGCCTATGTGAATATCGTCCGGAACATCCCCCTGACGGTCATCATCATCTTCACGTCGCTCGGCCTCGCCGACATCTTCGGCGTGACGATGGGCGCCACTGACTTCAAGGTCCAGGGCTTCCGCCTGGCGATCCTCGGTTTCGTCGCCTACACCGCGGCCTTCGTCTGCGAGGCGATCCGTTCCGGCATCAACACCGTGCCGATGGGCCAGGCCGAGGCAGCCCGTGCCATCGGGCTGACGTTCACTCAGACCCTCCGGCTCATCATCCTGCCGCAGGCCTTCCGCTCGGTCATCGGCCCGCTGGCCAACGTGTTGATCGCCCTGACCAAGAACACCACGGTGGCGGCCGCGATCGGCGTGGCCGAGGCCGCCTACCTGATGAAGGAAATGATCGAGAACGAGGCTCAGACGCTGCTCATCGGCGCGGTCTTCGCCTTCGGTTTCGTGGTACTGACCCTGCCCACCGGCCTCATCCTCGGCTGGCTGAGCAAGCGACTGGCGGTGAAGCGATGACCTCCGTTCTCTACGACGCTCCGGGGCCCCGCGCCAAGCGGCGCAATGTGCTCATCTCGGTGGTCTTCTTCGCCCTGCTCGCTCTGCTCGCATGGTTCGTCTGGGACGCCATGGACGAAAAGGGCCAGCTGGAGTGGGCCCTGTGGAAACCGTTCACCGAGTCGGATGCCTGGACGACGTATCTGCTGCCAGGTCTCGGCGACACGCTGACGGCCGCAGCACTGGCGATGGTGATCGCCCTTCCGCTGGGCGCTTTCTTCGGTATCTCGCGCCTGTCCGACCACGTGTGGGTACGGCTTCCGGCTGCCTGGGTGGTCGAGTTCTTCAGGGCGATCCCGGTCCTGCTGCTGATGCTGTTCGCCAACGAGTTCTACGACCGCTGGACGAACGTCAGCAGTGAACAGCGGCCCCTCTACGCGGTTGTCACCGGACTGGTGCTCTACAACGCCTCCGTCCTGGCCGAGGTCGTACGGGCCGGCATCCTCGCCCTGCCCAAGGGGCAGACGGAGGCCGCCAAGGCGATCGGCCTGCGCAAGGGCCAGACGATGTCCAGCATCCTGCTGCCGCAGGCCGTCACCGCGATGCTGCCGGCCATCGTCAGCCAGCTGGTGGTCATCGTGAAGGACACCGCGCTGGGCGGCGTGATGATCGGGTTCACCGAGCTGCTCAACTCGCGTGGCACCCTGGCGGCCAACTACGCCAACCCCGTCCCCAGCTTCGTCGTGGTGGCGATCCTCTTCATCGTGCTGAACTTCATCCTCACCAGCTTCGCGAGCTGGCTGGAGAAGAGGCTGCGGCGCAGCAAGAGGAGCACGGGTGCGGTTCTCAGCGCCGAGGACATGGAGGAGCTGAACCCGGCGGCGACGGGTGGCACCTACGGGACCGGTGCCGGAGGAACGATCTGACCACTGGTCACATCGCTTGAGCCGAGGGAGGGCAGTGGCATGATCGCCACTGCCCTCCGTCACTTGACGCAAGCACCGGCAATGGGTTGCATACATTCTGTGATCGTGCACCCTGCTCCAACTTTCTGTTCACTTGCGTCCCTCGGGACACCACTGCGGGCAGGGGGCGCCGCGCCGTGGACCCGGTGATCATCGTCGGAGCGGGGCCCGTCGGGCTTACGCTCGCCCTGGCGCTGGCCCGTCAGGAGGTGCCGTGCGTCGTCCTCGACGAGGGACCCGGCAAGGACGAACCCCGCCTCGCGCGCACCGTCGTTCTGCGCGAGGACACCACCGCCCTCATGGAACGACTGACGGGTGTGCCGCTCGCCGAGGCGGGGGCCCGTTGGGCCGGATGGCGGTCCATGCGGCGCAAGCAGGTGATGCGCGAGGTCACATTCGGCGACGCCGCCGAAGGGCCCGAAGGCGTCAGGAACCCCTCCCCCCTGCACATCGCCCAGCACGTACTGACCAACGCCCTGCGCACGGCCCTCGCCGACAAACCGCTCGTCAAGGTCGCCGTGGACAGCCGCCTGGACGCCATCGAGCAGGAGCCCTCGGGCGTCACCGCGCACACCCGGGGCTCTAAGGGCACCTGGTGGCGCGGCAGTTACCTGGTCGGCTGCGACGGCCCGCGCTCGACCGTGCGCAAGCTCCAGGACATCCGCTTCCCGGGCCGTACGGCGGTGGAGCGACACGCCGTGGCCGCGCTGCGGGCGGAACTTCCGTTGGACGGCAAGGCGTTGCTCCATCGGATGCCGCCGTGGCGGACGTCCGGACCTTCGGGCGGGGAGGTCACGGCGCGTCCGCTCCCGGAGGGGGTGTGGCGCCTCGACTGGCTGCTGCCTCCGGGCAAGGACCTGGTCACGCCCGAGATGCTGGTGGCTCGCGTCCGGGAGACCCTCGCCGGCTGGACCGGCGGGGCGACGCCGCCGTACGAACTCCTGGACACCGGGGTCCACACGGTCCACCACCGGCTGGCCCGCCGCTGGCGGGTGGGCCGCGTCCTTCTCGCCGGGGACGCGGCGCACTGCCTCGGCGCGCTCGGCACGCACGGGCTCGACGAGGGCCTGCGGGACGCCGACAACCTCGCCTGGAAGCTGGCGGCCGCCTGGCACCACGGGCCACGCGATGCGCTGCTCGACAGCTACCAGACGGAGCGGCGCGCGGCCGTCGCCGCGCGGCTGCGCGCCGCCGACCAGGCGCTGCCGCTGCTGCGCGGCGGCGGAGGGCTGCGCGCGGTCGTCCCCGGCTCCGCCCGGGGCCATGACGCGCTGCTGACGGACGGCCACTTGGGGCACGGAGTGATCGGTGCGCCGGGGGCGTACGCCGACTCGCCGCTCGCGCCCCCCCATCTGGAGGGCGAGGTCCCGGTGGACACGCCCCGGGGTGCGCCGGTCATCGATGTGCGGGTCACGGCGGAGGACGGCTCGTTCGTACAGCTGCGGGACCGGCTCGGGCGCGGCGCGCTGCTGGTCGTACTGATCGCGCCGGGCACGGGCGTGTGGGACCGCAAGCACTGGGCGACCGCCGGGATCATGCCCCGGCTGGCGGCCGCGGTGACGGCGCTGCCGTATCCGGCCGAACTGCTGGTCGCGGAGAGCTATCCGGGGGCGGCGGCGCATTCGGTCCTGCTGGTGCGGCCCGACGGTCACCTGGTGACGGCGTTGAGCGGGGTGCGGCCCGCCGATCTGTACACGGCGGCGGAGGCGGCGTTGGGCGGGCCGGTCAAGGCGGCGGCCGGGGCGGCGGCAGAGGCAGGGGCTGCGGCCGGGTCGCGCTGATGCCGCCGTACGGAAGTGGCACTCGCCTGGGAGTAGTACTCACCGTCACCGTGTGGTCCGCATCATGACGGTGAGTTGACCGGTCCGCACCGGCGTGGTGTACTCCGGATCGTGACCGACACCTGTGTGCGCCTGTGGCGGAGGGTCCATATGGACCTCGTCCGCTATGCGGGCTGCGTGTGTCGCCCGTCCTGCTGAACTCGCATCCCTTTTTCCTCCCCGCGCGCCACTCGGTCGTCTGTGGCATCGCGCGCTCTTGCGAACTCTCTTACAGGACGGTGCACGTGTCTGTATCCCCTGCCGCCGTTGCCGCTTCTCAGCCGGTCGCTGCACCGGCTTCCACGCCTACGCAGGCGGACCTCCTCGACTTCGTACGGCGTACGGCCGCCGACGCGGAGTTGATCGCCTCGCTTCCGCTCGACCCGGAGGGCCGTACCTGGGTACGGCTCGAGGGGCCCGGGGGCAGCGAGGCCTGGTTGATCGGCTGGCCGCCCGGGACGGGCACCGGCTGGCACGACCACGCCGACTCGGTCGGGGCCTTCGTGACGGCGGCCGGTGAGCTCAAGGAGAACTCGCTCGCCGTCCGGCTGCCCAGCGACGGCTGGAAGACGCTGGAACTGACGGACGACGTGGACCGGGAACGCCGCCTTCCGGCCGGAAGAGGCCGCTCCTTCGGCCGTCACCATGTGCACGAGGTCCTCAACGAGTCGCCCGACCGGCATGCGATCTCCGTTCACGCCTACTACCCGCCCCTGCCGCAGATCCGCCGCTTCAGCCGTAGCGGCCCGGTCCTGCGCCTGGAGCAGGTGGAGCGCCCGGAGGACTGGCAGTGAGTGGGGCTGCAAGCGGGCCTGCGGGGCATGGCTTGGGTGAACCGCCGGTCATCAAGGGTGAGTTGAAGACGAGCGGCGGTGTGAGCGCGCCGGCGGCGGGCAGGGGCGGGCTGAAGAAGGGCGTGGGTGGCGTGGCGAAACGGCCCGTCGGCATAGATGAGCTGCTGGAGCGGGTGCGTGCGGGCTACGAGCGGGTAGAGCCGCGGGAGGCGTACGAGGCCGCCCGGGCCGGCGACGCCCTGCTGGTGGACATCCGGTACGCGGCTTTGCGCGAGCGGGACGGTCTGATCCCCGGCGCCCTCGTCGTCGAACGCAACGAACTCGAGTGGCGGCTCGATCCGCAGGGCAGCCATCGCTCCCCCGAGGCCACCAGCCATGACCTGCGGGTCGTGGTGATCTGCAACGAGGGATACGCGTCGAGCCTGGCGGTCGAGTCCCTACGGCGGCTGGGGCTGCGCCGGGCGACCGACCTCGCCGGGGGGTTCCAGGCGTGGCGGGCGGCGGGGCTTCCGGTGGCATCCGAGTGACAGCGCGGGGGCGGACGGAGGCTCAGAGGCTGGCGTGAGGGGAGGAGGGCGGGACGGTGTCCTGCCCTGGGCCATGCGATCCCGGCCCTGTGCCACACGGTCCCAGCCCTGTGCCGCACGATCCCGGCACTGTGTCACACGATCCAGCCCTGTGCCGCACGATCCCGGCCCCGACGCGATGGGCGCCCCCGCGCGTCCACCGTGCCCGGAGCCGGAACCCGCGATCGCGGACCTTGGCTTACCGCTCCCAGGCCACCCTCACTCGGCCGTTCCCAAGCCCATCCCAATTCGGCCGCCCCAGGCCCTCTCCCGGGACCAGCCCCCCCGTCCACCGGGACCAGACCCCCGTCCACCGAGATCAGACCCCCTCGTCCCCGAGGAACTCCGTGTCCTCCCCCTCCTCCTCCAAGGCCTGTCGAACCACCCGCAGCGCCATCCCCTCGGGATAGCCCTTGCGGGCGAGCATGCCCGCGAGGCGGCGCAGGCGTTTGTCGCGGTCGAGGCCGCGTGTGGAGCGCAGCTTGCGGGCGACGAGCTCGCGGGCGGTCGCCTCTTCCTGCTCGGAGTCGAGCTGGCCGACGGCCGCGTCGATCAGCGTGGAGTCGACGCCCTTGGTCCGCAGTTCCTGGGCAAGCGCACGTCGGGCCAGCCCCCGGCCATGGTGCCGGGACTCCACCCAGGCGTCCGCGAACGCACTGTCGTTGATGAGGCCGACCTCCTCGAACCGCGACAGAACCTCCTCGGCGGCGTCGTCCGGGATCTCCCGCTTGCGCAGGGCGTCCGCGAGTTGCTTCCGCGTGCGCGGGGTCCCGGTGAGCAGGCGCAGACAGATCGCCCGTGCCTGCTCCACCGGGTCCCCTGGGGGCGCCCCCGTCTCGGCCCTCGACGAGGAAGAGGCACCTCCGTCCTCACCGGACGACCCTGCGCGGCTGCGCCGACGACGCCCACGCGAGCCGCGCGAGCCGCCAGAGTCGTCCGAGCCCCGAGCCCCGCCGCGGCTGCGACGGGAGCCGCCGCCGGGCGCACCGGCGCCATGCGCCGAGCCGCCCTCCGGCCACGCCTCGCCATCCACCGCGCCTTCGCCCGGCTCACCGCCGTACGCCCGGCCCGACTCGCTGCCGTCCGCCAGGCCCCCGTAGCCGTACATCCCGTACGGCTCGTTCGTGCCGTACGGCACCGTGCTGTCGTTCCCCCCGTCCCTGTCATGGGCCGTGCCCCCCGCACAGGCGTATCCGCCCGTCCCGGAGGAGCCCCCGTCGCCGCCTCTCGCCCGCTCACGCGGAGCGTCCGGGTAGGCGGCGTACTCGGCCCAGTCCGTTCGCCGTGTCACGGATTCAGCTCTTGGCTGCCGCGGCCTTGGTCTTGGCAGCCTTCGCCGCCGGAGCAGGCGCCGTCTTCGCGGCGTCGTCCGGGGTGGCGGAGACCGCGGCGTCCGCGCCCGGCTCGGCAGCCGGCTCTTCCGGCCGCACGCCGACGCCCAGCTTCTCCTTGATCTTCTTCTCGATCTCGTTGGCCAGGTCGGGGTTGTCCTTCAGGAAGTTGCGCGCGTTCTCCTTGCCCTGACCCAGCTGGTCGCCCTCGTACGTGTACCAGGCGCCGGCCTTGCGGACGAAGCCGTGCTCCACGCCCATGTCGATCAGGCCGCCCTCGCGGCTGATGCCCTGGCCGTAGAGGATGTCGAACTCGGCCTGCTTGAAGGGCGGCGCGACCTTGTTCTTGACGACCTTGCAGCGGGTGCGGTTGCCGACCGCCTCGGTGCCGTCCTTCAGGGTCTCGATACGACGGATGTCGATACGCACCGAGGCGTAGAACTTCAGCGCCCGGCCACCGGTCGTGGTCTCCGGCGAACCGAACATCACGCCGATCTTCTCGCGGAGCTGGTTGATGAAGATCGCGGTGGTCTTGGACTGGTTGAGCGCGCTGGTGATCTTCCGCAGGGCCTGGCTCATCAGACGCGCCTGCAGACCGACGTGGCTGTCGCCCATCTCGCCCTCGATCTCCGCGCGCGGGACGAGCGCCGCGACGGAGTCGATGACGATGAGGTCGAGAGCCCCGGAGCGGACCAGCATGTCCACGATCTCCAGGGCCTGCTCGCCGTTGTCGGGCTGGGACAGGATCAGGTTGTCGATGTCGACGCCGAGCTTCTTCGCGTACTCGGGGTCGAGGGCGTGCTCCGCGTCCACGAAGGCGACCTGGCCGCCCGCCTTCTGGGCGTTCGCCACCGCGTGCAGGGTCAGGGTCGTCTTACCGGAGGACTCCGGGCCGTAGATCTCCACGACACGGCCGCGCGGCAGACCGCCCACGCCCAGGGCCACGTCGAGAGCGGTCGAGCCGGTCGAGATGACCTCGATGGGCTCCTTCGACCGCTCGCCCATGCGCATGACCGCGCCCTTGCCGAACTGCCGTTCAATCTGTGCGAGCGCGGCGTCGAGCGCCTTCTCGCGGTCGGTTCCTGCCATGGGTTCCACCCGGTTTGCTTGAGTCGATCGCTTCACGTCAAAGACGCTAACGCCTGCCACTGACAATGCGCCCCGACGCCTGTCCGGCCTGTGGATAACTCGGGCACTTCTCCATCGAAACCGGGGTGAAATGACCGCCGAGCGCCTCGCCGGAGCCTCCATAAGAATGGATGTTCGATTTTCGTGTCAAGCGCGCAGCCCGACACCTCCGAGGGCCGCCGACTCAACGGCGCCCAGGACCCGACTCGACACCTCCGAGGCCCTCCGACTCCACACCTCCGGGGCCCACCGCTCGACACCTCCGAGGCTATGTTCGCGGCCCGGCAGCGCTCCGGATTCCCGCCCGGTCCCTGTGATGGCGGCACGGGCCGGACGGCGGCGGGCCGGCGCGACGCGCGATCCGCGCAGCTCGGCTCAGGTGGAGTTCTCCCCGGAACTCCGCGTGTCTGCCGGGTGCTGCGCCGGCCGTCGCGCCCACAGCTCACGCGCGCGGGCGAACAGACCGGCCCCCGGTCGCCGGCCCCGGTGCCCGTGGACGCGGGGGTCGTCCGTGACGTCGTACCGCTTCACATAGGCCCCCAGGAACGCCTGCAGCGTGGCGACCGCCGGGATGGCGATCAGCGCGCCCACCGCACCGAGCAGGGCGGTGCCCGCGACGACCGAACCGAAGGCGACCGCGGGGTGGATGTCGACGGTCTTCGAGGTCAGCTTGGGCTGCAGCACATAGTTCTCGAACTGCTGGTAGACCACGACGAAGATCAGCACCCACAGCGTGAACCAGGGGTCGACCGTGAAGGCGATCAGCATGGGCAGGGCGCCGGCGAGATACGTGCCGATCGTGGGGATGAACTGCGAGACCAGGCCGACCCACACGGCGAGGACGGGCGCGTACGGCACGTCCAGGCTCTCCAGCAGGATGTAGTGGGCTATGCCGGAGATGAGCGCCATCAGGCCGCGCGAGTACAGGTAGCCGCCGGTCTTGATGACGGCGATCTCCCACGCGCGCAGCACTTCGGCCTGCTTGGCGGGCGGCAGTACGGAGCACAGCGCGCGGCGCAGTCGTGGGCCGTCCGCGGCGAAGTAGAACGAGAACAGGGTGATCGTCAGCAACTGGAAGAGACCGCCGAGGACCTGGGCGGACACGGCCAGGACGCCGGTGGCGCTGTTCTGCACGTAGTTGCGCAGCCAGTCGCTGCGTAGCAGGCCCTCCTGGACGTCCACGCGTCGCAGTTCGGTGTTGAAGTGCGTGTTGATCCAGTTGATGACGGAGTCGAGATAGTTCGGGAATTCCTCGACGATCTTGATGATCTGGCCCGCGAGCATGGACCCCATCAGCGTCACGAACCCGGCGGACACGATGATCACGGCGAGGAAGACGACGGCCGTGGCCAGACCCCGGCGCATGCCGCGCGAGGCCATCCAGCTCACCGCGGGCTCGATGGCCAGGGCCAGGAAGAACGCGATGAGGATGTTGATCAACAGCCCGGTGAGCTGGTGAAAGGCCCAGCTGCCCAGCTGGAAGACACCGACGAGCGCCAGCGCGAGGACCATGGCGCGCGGCAGCCAGCGCGGCATGCGGGCGTCCGACCCGGCGGCGCCCTCACTCGGCGGCGGGTCGGGCGGCGTCGTGCCGAACGGGGATCCGTGCCGGGCGTGCTGCCCGGTGTCATCAGTGCGTGCCACGGTGCAAGTCTCGCCCACGCCACCGACAGTCGGCTGCCGTCCTGCGGTCTTCGTGATCGGTCAGCGCTTCTCCCCCGGAACGTTCATGACGGCGCAGACCACACGCCACACGTCCTTGGCGTCCCAGCCGGCGTCCAGCGCCTGGTGCACCGTGCGCTCGCCGAGCTCCGACATCACGTGGTCGCGCGCGAAGGTGTCGGCGTATCCCGGACCGAAGTGGTCCGCCATCCGCTGCCAGAAGACCGTCAACCGCATGCGTCCAGTATCCCGCCCCTGAGGGTGGGCCTGGGCCGGGACCGCTTGCCGAGACCGCTTTCCGTCCTACGGTCTGACGCATGGCCGAAACAGGAGCTTCCCCACTCCCCCCGACGCCCCCGGCGCACTCGCCGCTCTTCCGCGCGGAGCAGTTCGTCTGGCTCACCGCGCGCGTGCTCGAACAGCGCCTCTTCGCGTACCACTTCCTGAACGGCGCCGCCGATCCGGTGGAGACCGCGCTGGACGCCTACCGCAACGAGGACGGCGGATACGGCCACGCCCTGGAGCCAGATCTGCGCGGCCCGGTCAGCCAGCCGCTGCACACCGGTCACGCACTCCGCATCCTCGACGCCATCGAACGCGTCGCCGGACAGCGAGTGGATCGCGTATGCCGCTACCTCACGTCGGTCTCCACTCCGGACGGTGCTCTCCCGGCGATCCACCCCAGCCAGCGCGGCTACCCCGCTGCCCCCTTCATCCCGATCGTGGACGACCCGCCCAGCGCACTCCTGGCCACTGGGCCGGTGGTCGGTCTGCTGCACCGCAACGAGGTGTGGCACGCCTGGCTGTTCCGGGCCACGGACTTCTGCTGGCAGGCGGTCGAGTCCCTGGAGAAGTCCCATCCGTACGAGATCGAGGCCGCCGTGGCCTTCCTGGACTCCGCTCCCGACCGCCCGCGCGCGGAAGCGGCCGCCGACCACCTCGGCCGTCTGGTCCGGGAACACGGCTTGGCGGCACTCGAGCCGGACAACCTCGACGCGTACGCGGTCTCCCCCGGTTATGCCCCCGGCGAGCACCACTTCCCGCACGACTACGCGAGGACACCGCGCTCCCTCGCGCGCGCGTGGTTCACCGACGACGAGATGAGCCGCTCCCTGGACCACCTCGCGGGCGAGCAGCAGGAGGACGGCGGCTGGCCGATCCGGTGGCGCCAGTGGGCGCCGGGCGTCGCCCTGGAAGCACGCCCCATGGTGACGATCGAGGCGCTGCGCACCCTCCGGGCATACGGCCGCCGCATCGGCTGACCCGCCTCACCCGCCCAGGGCCCGCACCCCCGCCGTCACCACCACGGCCGCCGCGACGACGAGCAGGAACGGGGCCCGCAGCACCAGCGCCACACCAGCCGCAGCCAGCCCGGCCACCCTCGCGTCCAGCATGAGCGCACGCCCGTCACCGAACGTCTGCTGAGCTGTGAGGGCGGCAAGCAGGGCGACGGGCAGCAGGGCGGCGAGACGCCGGACAAGAGGCCTCTCCAGAGCCCCCGCGGGCACGAGCAGCCCGACGAGCTTGACGGCGTAACAGCCGAGAGCGGTGACGCCGACAGCGATCCAAATGCTCACTGCTCCCCCTCCCTCGCGTCTCCCCCACGCCGACCTTCCGCCCACAGCACGACCGGCGCCGCGAGGGCGGCCACGAGAACCGGCACACCGGCCGGCAGCGCCGGCAACAGCCCCACTCCCAGCAGCACGGCGAGAGCGGCGGCAGCACGCTCGGTCGTGGACCGCAGCATCGGCGCGAGCAACGCCAGGAACACCGCGGGCCCAGCAGCGTCCAGCCCCCAGGCATCGGTGTCACCGATGGCCTCGGCCCCCAGCGCGCCGAGCAGGGTGGTGAGATTCCACAGCACATACAGACTGAGCCCAGTCACCAGGAACCCGATCCGCGCGCTGCGCCGCGTCGGCTGCGCCAGCGCGATGGCCGCTGTCTCATCGATCACCCACTGGGCGGCGAACGGCCGCACCGCGCGCGTGAGGCTCAGCAACTGCGACAGCCGCAGCCCGTAGAAGGCGTTGCGTACCCCCAGGAAGAAGGCACCCGCGGCAGCCGTCAACGGGCTTCCGCCGGCCGCCAGCGCCCCCACGAGCGCGAACTGGGACGCCCCCGTGAACACCAGCAGACTGAGCGCACAGGTCTGCCCGAGCGTGAGCCCACTGCCTGCCGAAGTCACCCCGAAGGCGAACCCGGACAGCCCGACGACGACTCCGACTCCCAGGGCGTCTCGTACGACAACCGCGTCGGGCTTGTCTCCGTCGGCACGGAGTTCTGCGAGAGCTCTCTGTTCTGCCACGCCGGTGACGCTAGGAGAGCCACTCGCGCGCGTCTTGTACGTTCTTGCGCTCCCGCTGATAGGCCCCCGGAGGAACGCCGACGATCCGCGTGAAGTGCCGATGCAGATGCGGCTGATCGGTGAACCCCACGACAACCGCCGCCTCCGCCGGCGAGACACCCTCGTCCAGCAGCCGCCGGGCCCGCCGTACCCGCGCATCGGTCAACCAGGCATGCGGCGGCATCCCGTACAGATCACGAAACGCCCGCAGCAGGGCGAACGGACCCGGACCGAGATCGGAAGCCAGCTTCTCCAGACTCGGCGGCTCGGCCATCCGCTCTTCCAGCACCTCACGCGCGCGTACCGCGACCCGAGCCCCCGCCGTCCGCACCTGCCGCTGCGGCAGAGCCCCACCGTTCAACCGCAGCAGCCGGGTCACGGCAACCCGGAGCATCGTGTCGG
Organism: Streptomyces curacoi; assembly: GCF_001513975.1. Taxonomy (GTDB): domain Bacteria; phylum Actinomycetota; class Actinomycetes; order Streptomycetales; family Streptomycetaceae; genus Streptomyces; species Streptomyces curacoi. The sequence goes on along the minus strand of NZ_KQ947987.1, from coordinate 25,740 downwards.
CAGCCAGCGCGTTGCCCTCGTCCGCGGCCCGCAGCACCTGATGCACCAGCCCCACCGCATACGGATCATCGAGTACGGGACTCACGAATCCCGGCGTCCCCCGAATCGCCGTGGTCTCGGCCGCGATCCCGGCCACCACCTCCGGCGACGGATAAACGGCCCCGTACCGCCACCCCTCGGGCACCCCCGCCCGCCCGGTGTGCGACGTATCCGGATTGACCAGCGCAAGGGCACCGGCCCCCGCGTACTGATCAGCACCCCGGTGGTGAAAGACCTCCACACCATCAGCGATGGCGGCGATCACAAAGTGCTCATGGGTATGGCGTACGAACGTCTTCCGTATGTACCGGGCCCGCAGCAGATCAACTCCGGGCAACTCGGCGTACCGCCAGTGCCGCGCCCGCTCGCCCGAACCTGCCATGAGCCCATTCTCCGCGACACCGAACCAACCCCAACCGTGAAGACGTTTGCCCAGCTCAGCCCCATTGTCAGTCCCCGGGTGCAGGATGGACGCATGGTCAGCGACGCACACCGAGCCCTCAACGGCTTCTCCCCCGCAACCCGCGGCTGGTTCGCGGGCGCGTTCTCCGCGCCCACCGCAGCCCAGGCCGGCGCGTGGCAGGCCATCCACGAGGGCTCGGACGTGCTGGTGGTCGCCCCGACCGGCTCCGGCAAAACCCTGGCCGCCTTCCTCGCCGCCCTGGACCAGCTCGCCTCCACACCACCCCCGGCCGACCCCAAGAAGCGCTGCCGCGTCCTCTACGTCTCCCCCCTCAAGGCCCTGGCCGTCGACGTGGAGCGCAACCTCCGCAGCCCCCTGACCGGCATCCGCCAGGAAGCCGTACGCCTCGGCCTGCCCGAACCAGAAGTAAAGGTGGGCATCCGCTCGGGCGACACCCCCGCCGCCGAGCGCCGCGCCCTGTCGACCCGTCCCCCGGACATCCTGATCACCACTCCCGAGTCCCTCTTCCTGATGCTGACGTCGGCCACCCGCGACGCCCTGACCGGCATCGAGACGGTGATCCTCGACGAGGTCCACGCGGTGGCGGGCACCAAGCGCGGCGCCCATCTCGCCCTCTCCCTGGAGCGCCTGGACGAGCTCCTGCCGAAGCCGGCCCGCCGCATCGGCCTCTCCGCGACCGTCCGCCCGGTCGACGAGGTGGCCCGCTATCTCTCCCCCCGCCGCAAGGTGGAGATCGTCCAGCCGAAGTCGGGCAAGGAGTTCGACCTCTCGGTCGTGGTTCCTGTCGAAGACCTCGGCGAGCTCGGTGGCTCCCCGGTGGCCGACGGCAGCGAGGGCGCGGAACGTCCCTCGATCTGGCCGCACGTCGAGGAGCGGATCACCGACCTCGTTCAGGCGCACCGCTCCACCATCGTCTTCGCCAACTCCCGCCGCCTCGCGGAGCGCCTCTGCAACCGTCTCAACGAGATCGCCTACGAACGGGCCACCGGCGAAACCCTGGACGAGCATCATGCCCCGGCCCAGCTCATGGGCGGCTCGGGCGCCGCCCAGGGCGCACCCCCGGTCATCGCCCGCGCCCACCACGGCTCCGTCTCCAAGGAACAGCGCGCCCTGGTCGAGGAGGACCTCAAGGCGGGCCGCCTGCCCGCGGTGGTGGCCACGTCCAGCCTCGAACTGGGCATCGACATGGGCGCGGTGGACCTGGTGGTCCAGGTCGAGTCCCCACCCTCGGTCGCCTCCGGCCTCCAACGCGTCGGCCGCGCGGGACACCAGGTCGGCGCCGTCTCCACCGGCGTGGTCTTCCCGAAGTACCGTGGCGACCTCGTCCAGGCAGCGGTGGTCACCGAGCGCATGCGCACCGGCGCGATCGAGTCCCTCAAGGTCCCCGCCAACCCCTTGGACGTGCTGGCCCAGCAGATCGTCGCGATGACGGCGATGGACACCTGGCAGCTCGACGACCTCCTCACCACCGTCCGCCGAGCCGCCCCCTTCGCCTCGCTCCCCGAGTCCGCCTTCACCGCGGTCCTCGACATGCTCGCCGGCCGCTACCCGTCCGACGCCTTCGCCGAGCTTCGCCCACGCGTGGTCTGGGACCGAGTCGCCGGCACGATCACCGGCCGCCCCGGCGCACAGCGCCTGGCCGTCACCTCCGGCGGCACGATCCCCGACCGCGGGCTCTTCGGAGTCTTCCTCGCCGGTGCGGACCCCAAGAAGGGCGGCGGCAGGGTCGGCGAGCTCGACGAGGAGATGGTCTACGAGTCCCGCGTCGGGGACGTCTTCACGCTCGGCACCAGCTCCTGGCGCATCGAGGACATCACCCGCGACCGCGTCCTGGTCTCCCCCGCCCCGGGCGTCCCCGGCCGCCTGCCCTTCTGGAAGGGCGACCAGCTCGGCCGCCCCCTCGAACTCGGCCGGGCGGTGGGCGCGTTCCTGCGCGAGGTCGGCTCCCTGCCCAAGGAGGACGCCCGTCTGCGCCTCCTCGCCGCGGGCCTGGACGCCTGGGCGGCCGACAACGTCCTCTCCTACCTGGACGAACAGCGCGAGGCCTGCGGCCATGTCCCGGACGACCGCACGATCGTCGTCGAGCGCTTCCGCGACGAACTCGGCGACTGGCGGGTCGTCGTGCACTCCCCCTTCGGCGCCCAGGTGCACGCCCCCTGGGCTCTTGCCCTCGGCGCGAAGCTCTCCGAGCGGTACGGCATGGACGCGCAGGTCATGCACGCCGACGACGGCATCGTGCTGCGCCTGCCCGACGCCGACCTCATGGGCCTGGACCTCCTGGACCAGGAACCGGCGAAGGCCGGCACGGAGTACGACGCCGACCAGGCGCCCGTCGGAGCGGCGGACGTCGTCTTCGACAAGGGCGACGTCGACCAGGTCGTCACCGACCAGGTCGGCGGCTCGGCCCTGTTCGCGTCCCGGTTCCGCGAGTGCGCCGCCCGCGCGCTGCTGCTGCCGCGCCGCAACCCCGGCAAGCGCACCCCCTTGTGGCAGCAGCGCCAGCGCGCCGCCCAACTGCTCCAGGTGGCCAGCGAGTTCGGCTCGTTCCCGATCGTCCTGGAAGCGGTCCGCGAATGCCTGCAGGACGTGTTCGACGTCCCCGGGCTCGTCGAGCTCATGGGCGACCTGGAGGCCCGCAAGGTACGCCTCGTCGAGGTCACCACGCCCGAGCCGTCCCCCTTCGCCCGCTCCCTCCTCTTCGGGTACGTCGCCCAGTTCCTGTACGAGGGAGACTCACCGCTCGCCGAGCGCCGCGCCGCCGCCCTGTCGCTGGACTCGCGGCTGCTGGCCGAGCTGCTCGGCCAGGCGGAGCTGCGGGAGCTGCTCGACGCCGAGGTACTGACCGAGCTGGAACAGGAACTCCAGTGGCTCACCGAGGACCGCCGCGTCAAGGACACCGAAGGCGTCGCGGACGTCCTGCGCCTCCTCGGCCCGCTCACGGACGCCGAGCTGGCCGAGCGGGGCGCCGAGCCGCACTGGGCCCAGGAGCTGGCCGCCGCCCGCCGCGCCATCAAGGTCCGCATCGCCGGCACCGACCACTGGGCGGCGATCGAGGACGCGGGCCGCCTGCGTGACGCGCTCGGCACAGCCCTGCCGGTCGGCGTCCCCGAAGCGTTCACCGAGCCGGTCAAGGACCCGCTCGGCGACCTCCTCGCGCGCTATGCCCGCACCCACGGCCCGTTCACGTCGGCGACGGCGGCGGCCCGCTTCGGCCTCGGCGTGGCGATCACGGACGGCGCCCTCCAGCGGCTGGCGGCGAGCGGGAGGGTCGTACAGGGCGAGTTCCACCCGGCGGGCATCGGCCAGGAGTGGTGTGACGCGGCGGTTCTGCGCCGCCTCCGCCGCCGCTCCCTCGCCGCCCTGCGGCACGAACTGGAGCCGGTGTCGCCGGCCGCGCTCGCGCAGTTCCTGCCGCAGTGGCAGCACATCGGCAAGGGCCATGGACTGCGTGGCATCGACGGGCTGGTGCGCGCCATCGAGCAGTTGCAGGGGGCGTCCGTGCCCGCGTCCGCCCTGGAGAAGCTCGTCCTGCCGTCCCGCGTCATGAACTACACCCCCGCGATGCTCGACGAGCTCACCGCCGCCGGCGAGGTCGTCTGGGCCGGAGCGGGCTCGCTGCCCGGCAAGGACGGCTGGGTCTCCCTGTACATGGCGGACGCGGCCCCCCTGCTCCTTCCGCAACCCCACCCCTTGGAGCTGACGGCACTGCACCGGTCCGTCCTGGACGCCCTGTCCGGCGGCTACGGCCTGTTCTTCCGGCAGATCGCCGACCAGGTCCGCGCCACCACCCACCCCGACGCCACCGACCCCCAACTCGCCGACGCCCTCTGGGAGCTGGCCTGGTCGGGCCGCCTGACGAACGACACGCTCGCACCCATGCGTTCCCTGCTGGGCTCGGGCCGCACCGCGGGATCCACGGCCCACCGCGCCAAGCGCACCGTCCCACGCGGACGCTACGGCGCACTCACGTCCACCGCGCGCCCCGCCTCCCGCACCGGCCCCCCGACCGTCGCCGGCCGCTGGTCCCTGCTCCCGGCACACGAACCCGACCCCACCGTGCGCGCCCACGCCCTGGCCCGCACACTCCTCGACCGGCACGGCGTGGTGACCCGGGGAGCGGTCACCGCGGAGGGCGTCGAGGGCGGCTTCTCGGCGACGTACCGCATCCTGTCGGTCTTCGAGGAGAGCGGCCAGGCGCGGCGCGGCTATGTGGTCGAGGGGCTCGGCGCCGCCCAGTTCGCCATGGACGGCGCGGTGGACCGCCTCCGCGCGGTGTCCAACGCCCGCGACCGCGGCGACGGCCTGCCCGGCCCGGACACCTCCGGCCCCTTTACCGACCCGGCCACCTCCGGCACCTTCACCAGCCCGTCCACCTCCGGAACCTCCACCGGCCCGGCCACCTCCGGAACCTTCACCGACCCGGCCACCTCCGACACCCTCCCCGGCCCTGACGGCTCCGGCACGGGCAGCCGCTTCGGCGCCCCCGAGGGCTTCCCCGCCCGCGACTCGGACCAGGGCAGCACCCCGTCCCACGACGTCCTCGGCAGCACTCCCGCCTACGACATCCCCGACCTCGACCACGACTTCCTGGACGCCCACCTCGGACCGGGCGACTACGTCTCACCGCGCGACCGCGCCCCCCGGGGCAGCCCCCGGACCCCACAGAACCCCACGTGGCGCAACGGCGGAACACCGTACGGATCCGGCCCCGGCTTCGCCTCCCTCCGCAGCCGCTCCGCCGCCGACACCCGCGCGGTCGTCCTCGCCGCCGCCGACCCGGCGAACGCGTACGGCGCCGCCCTAGCCTGGCCCGAGCCGCCCACCGGCGCCGGGCACAAGCCGGGCCGCAAGGCGGGCTCCCTCGTGGTGCTCGTCGACGGCGAGCTGACCCTCTACATGGAGCGAGGCGGCAAGACCCTGCTGGCCTGGCCCTCGGCCCCGGACACCGAGCCCACCGACGACCCCCGCCTGCACACCGCGGCGGAGGCCCTGGCCGCGGCGGCCCGCGCGGGCTCCCTCGGCACGGTCACGGTCGAGCGTGTGAACGGCGCCTCGGCCCTGACCTCCCCCATAGGCACCCTCCTGGAAGGAGCAGGCTTCATCGCGACGCCCCGAGGCCTACGCCTGCGCGCCTGATCCGAACCGCCACCCGGCCGGCCCCCGTGCCACCCTTGACCCATGCCCGAAGGAGACACGGTCTGGCAGACCGCGAGACGGCTGCACACCGCCCTCGCGGGCAAGGTGCTGACCCGCAGCGACTTCCGGGTGCCGAAGTACGCCACGGTCGACCTGACGGGCCGAACCGTCCTGGACGTCACGCCGCGCGGCAAACACCTCCTCACCCGCGTCGAGGGCGGCCTGACGGTGCACTCGCACCTGGGGATGGAGGGCTCCTGGAAGGTGTACACCGACCAGCAGCGCTGGACGGGCGGCCCCGCCCACCAGATCCGCGTCGTCCTCGCCGCCGCCGACCCCCGTACCGCCCGCACGGCCGTCGGCTACCGCCTCCCCGTCCTCGATCTCCTGCGCACCACCGAGGAACACCGCGCCGTCGGCCACCTCGGCCCCGACCTCCTGGGCCCGGACTGGGACCCGGACCGCGCCCTCGCCAACCTCCTCGCGGACCCCACCCGCCCCCTCGGCGAGGCCCTACTGGACCAGCGCAACCTCGCCGGCATCGGCAATGTCTACAAGAGCGAGCTCTGCTTCCTGCTCCGCGCCACGCCCTGGCTGCCCGTCGGCGCACTCCCCGCGGAGCACACCGCGCACCTGCCGGTACTCGCCAAGAAGCTCCTGGAAGCCAACCGCGACCGCCCGATCCGCAGCACGACGGGCCACCGCGGCCAGGACCTGTTCGTGTACGGCCGCGCCAGCCGCCCCTGCCTGCGCTGCACGACCCCGATCCGCATGGCCGACCAGGGCGACGGCTCCCGCGAGCGCCCCACCTACTGGTGCCCCAACTGCCAGGCGGGCCCGGCCCCGAGCACGCGGCCCAGCGCGGCCTCGTCCCGCGGAACCCAGCACCCAACCCAGCACACCCCCACCCAACACCCCCCAACTAATTGACGAACCGTCAGACCCCTCGTACCGTCCCTTCATGGCCGTCAAGGCGTACGACCTCACCGGACGCACCGCATTCGTCACCGGAGCCGCAAGCGGCATCGGCCGCGCGTCGGCCGTGCTCCTCAGGCCGGCGCCACCGTGCACTGCGCCGACCGTGACGCACAGGGCCTGCACGACACGGCGACCCTGGTCAAGGCGAGCGGCGGCACCGCGCACACCCACCATCTCGACGTCACCGACCGCGAGCGGCTTCACCAGGCCGTGGCCTCCTGCGAGCGTCTCGACGTGATGGCCGCGGTGGCCGGGATCATGCACAGCAGCCCGGTCCTGGAGACCCGCGACGAGGACCTCGACCGCGTACTGAACGTCAACTTCAAGGGAGTGCTGTACGCCTGCCAGGAAGCGGCCCGCGCGATGCTCGCGCAGCGCATTCAGGGCAGCATCATCACCATGGCCTCGGGCGCCGTCGACACCGGCGGCCCCGGCCTGCTCTGCTACGGCGCCGCCAAGGCTGCCGTCGTGCAGCTGACGAAGACGCTGGCGAACGAGATCGGCCGGTACGGCATCCGGGTCAACGCGGTCGCACCGGGCTGGGTCCGCACACCGATGACCGACCGCCACGGCGAGTCCCAGACCCAGACGGAGGCGTTCATGGCGCGGATGTCGCCGCTGGGCCGGGTCGGGGAGCCGGAGGACGTCGCCCACGCCGTGCTGCACCTGGCGTCCGACGCCTCGTCCTTCACGACGGGTCAGATCCTGCGTCCGAACGGCGGTGTGGCGATGCCGTGGTAGCCCGCCCGGCCCGCCAGGCCGCCACCCACCGCCGCGGGTCGACGGCTCCCGCCGCCCGCGCCTTGGGCACACAGTGGACCGGCAACAGACTCAGCCCCCACCCGCCGGCGGCCACGGCCCCTTCCACCACCCCCGCCTCCGGCACGAGCGCGAGCCGCAGCGCGGCCCACCACCACAGCGCCCCGAGTACGAAGTTCACCCCCCAGCGCGCTATCGGCCGTGCCATCCACCCACCTCCAGCCCGAGGCTAGGCCGCCCGTTCACCCGCCGGGAGGGCGCACCAACGGCACACGGATGCAGCGCGGGCCAACGTCGTCACAGCGCGTCAGGCGCCGTCACACCCTCCACCATGACCGCCACGCCCAGGACCGGCAAACGGGCCCCGGAGGGCCCGGACAGCACGAAACCCCGACCGCACTCCTCCAGGTCCCTGGAGAAGGCCCGGCCGGGGCCTCACACAGTTCCTCAGCGCTTGGTCAGCCCATGCGCACCGGCGGCACCGTCAGGCGGCGACCACGTCCACCGCCTCGGAAGGCGCCTTGATGGTCACCCGTTCCGGTGGCACACCAGTCACCGACACGGAACCCAGCATCGGACGGACCGACGTGGGTACAGGCTCGCTGGGGGTGGCCGCAGCAGACTGGGCCAGCTCGGCGAGGGCGAGCTCGTCGCTCACTTCCCGCATGAGCTCGGACATCCGTACGTCCAGCGCGTCGCAGATCGCGGCGAGCAGCTCGGAGGAAGCCTCCTTCTGCCCCCGCTCCACCTCGGAGAGATAGCCGAGTGAGACTCGGGCGGACGAGGAGACTTCGCGCAGAGTACGGCCCTGGCGTTGGCGCTGCCGACGCAGCACGTCACCCAACAGGCGACGGAGCAGAATCATCGGTGGCTCCCTCCTCGGACCGCGTAGCCGCATCCTTCACGCCCCACCGTACCGCCTTGCGCCGCGGCCGTGCGGGGAGCGATGTCGTGTTCACTCAGGGCTGCAAACATCAAAACCCCCCGTTCTGTTCCGTATCCTGTGCCCGCTCATTCCCAGTGTGTTCGCCCGCAAGCTCCTTCAGGAGCAGTGCGAGTACGCTCCGTACACTCTCCATACGAATTTCCGCACGGTCGCCGTTCAACCGCAGGGCCTCTACTTTTCCGCCACCGGCGGAACCGGAACCAGGGCCGAAGGGCCCGTCCACGGCCACGAAAACGGTCCCCACGGGCTGTCCGTCCTGCCCCTCGGGTCCCGCGACGCCGGTCGTGGCGATGCCCCAGTCGGCCCCCAGCGCCTTCCGCACGCCGACCGCCATCTGGGCCGCGACCTGCGGATTCACCGCTCCGTGTTGCGCCAGCAAGGTGGCGTCGACGCCGAGCAGCTGGTGCTTCAGCCCGGTGGCGTAGGCGGTCACCGACCCCCGGAACGCTCTCGATGCCCCAGGGACCGCTGTGACTTCCGCCGCAACCAGCCCGCCGGTGAGCGACTCGGCGACCGCGAGCGTCTCACCCTTCACTGTGAGTAGTCGCACCACGTCGGCGGCTGGGGAATTCACGCTTCCGTCTCCTCCAACGCGGCCTCGCGCTCGGCGATTCCACGCCGACGCAGCACAATGGCCTGTCTCACATAGTCGAGCCCCGTCACCACCGTCAGGACGACCGCCGCAGCCATCACCCAGAACCTCAGGGTGGCCAGCCACCCCGTCAACGCCAGGATGTACATCCCCACGGCCACGCCCTGGGTGAGCGTCTTGAGCTTGCCGCCCCGGCTCGCCGGGATGACGCCGTACCGGATGACGATGAAACGCAGCAGCGTGATCCCGAGTTCCCGGCCGAGGATGACACCCGTGACCCACCACGGCAGATCGCCCAGCGCCGACAGACAGATCAACGCCGCCCCCATGATCGCCTTGTCGGCGATGGGGTCGGCGATCTTTCCGAAGTCGGTGACGAGGTTGTAGGTCCGTGCCAGATGGCCGTCGAACAGATCCGTGATCATGGCGATGGCGAAGGCGGCCCAGGCGAGCGAGCGCCACGCTGGGTCGTATCCGCCGTCGGCCAGCATCAGCGCGACGAAGGCGGGCACGAGGACCAGCCGGAGCATGGTCAGGAGGTTGGCGATGTTCCAGACGCTGGCCTGGTTGACGGCCGCGGCCGCGATCTTCCCGCCGCGCGCGGGCTTCGGGCCGCCCGGGGCACCGGATGCGGCGCCGGTCGCCTTCGAGCCGCCGGACTGGGACGGACCCACCGCACTCGCCTTGCCCGCCGCACCCGCCTGGGAGGAGCCACCCGCAGCGGACGCCGGAACTCCGGTCATCTGCCCGTCTCCTCACTACACGCGAGCGTGCCCTGCAGCGGCTCGGCCACCAGGTCGACACCTTCCGTGCCGACCACCTTCGCCTCGACCATACGACCGATGCTCAGCCCCTCGCCGCTCGTGAGCAGCACCTGGCCGTCCGTCTCCGGCGCCTGGTGCGCGCCACGGCCGTACGCGCCCTCAGCCGAGGCCTCGGAGCCCAGCGACTCGACGAGCACGTGCACGGTCTCCCCGACGCGCTCCTCGGCCCGCTGCGAGACGAGTTCCTCGGCCAGCCGGGAGACACGGGCCAGCCGCTCGGCGACGACGTCCTCGTCGAGCTTGTTGTCGTACGTGGCGGCCTCCGTGCCCTCCTCGTCGGAGTAGCCGAAGACCCCGATGGCGTCCAGCCGCGCACCGTTCAGGAACCGCTCCAGCTCCGCCAGGTCGGCCTCGGTCTCGCCGGGGAAGCCGACGATGAAGTTGGAGCGCACGCCGGCCTGGGGGGCCTTGCCGCGGATGGTGTCGAGCAGCTCCAGGAAGCGGTCGGTGTCACCGAAGCGGCGCATCGCGCGCAGCACGTCCGGGGCGGAGTGCTGGAAGGACAGGTCGAAGTACGGGGCGACCTTCGGGGTCGAGGTCAGCACGTCGATCAGGCCGGGACGCATCTCGGCCGGCTGGAGGTAGCTGACGCGGACACGCTCGATGCCGTCGACCTCCGCGAGCTCCGGCAGCAGGGACTCCAGCAGCCGGATGTCGCCCAGGTCCTTGCCGTACGACGTGTTGTTCTCGGAGACCAGCATGATCTCCTTGACGCCCTGCTCGGCGAGCCACCGCGTCTCGTTCAGCACGTCGCTCGGGCGGCGCGAGATGAAGGAGCCGCGGAAGGACGGGATCGCGCAGAACGTGCAGCGCCGGTCGCAGCCGGAGGCGAGCTTCACCGAGGCGACCGGGGCGCCGTCGAGGCGGCGGCGCAGGGGCGCACGGGGGCCGGACGCCGGAGCGAGCCCCTCCGGAAGATCGGCGGGCGCGTGTCCCGGCAGCGCGACGCCGGCTGCGGACTCCTGCCGCTCGGCCGGGCTGATCGGCAGCAGCTTGCGCCGGTCGCGCGGGGTGTGCGCGGCGTGGACGCCGCCGCTGAGGATGGTCTGCAGGCGGTCCGAGATGTTCGAGTAGTCGTCGAAGCCGAGCACGCCGTCGGCCTCGGGCAGGGCCTCGGCGAGCTCCTTGCCGTACCGCTCGGCCATGCAGCCCACCGCCACGACGGCCTGGGTTCTTCCGTGCCCCTTGAGGTCGTTTGCCTCCAGGAGCGCGTCGACGGAGTCCTTCTTGGCGGCGTCGACGAAGCCACAGGTGTTGACGACGGCGACGTCCGCGTCCGCGGCGTCCTCCACGAGGTCCCAGCCGTCCGCCTCCAAGCGGCCTGCGAGCTCCTCCGAGTCCACCTCGTTACGGGCGCAGCCAAGAGTGACGAGTGCGACGGTACGGCGTTCAGGCATGGGCTCAAGACTACTTTGTCTCACTGACAGCCCACGTCGACGGGGTTGGCCGATCTTGGCCAACCCCGTCCGCAGCTCAACCCTTCGACCGGACTTATCCGGCCTGCGGGTCACCCTTCGTGTACGTGAGGCGCTCCACGGCGCCCGGCTGCCAGTCGTCCTCGATCTTCTTGCCGTTGACGTACAGGTCGATCGCGCCCGCGTCACCGAGGACGAGGTTGATCTTCTCGCTGTCCTGGAAGGTCTTGGAGTCGCCCTGCTTGAGGAGGCCGTCGAAGAGCAGCCGGCCGTTGTGGTCCTTGGCCGCGACCCAGCTCCTGCCGTCGGCGGCGCTGACCTGGACGGTCACCTTGTCCTGCGGGACGGCCGCGATGGCGCTGTCCGACGGCTCCGGCTTCGGGTCTTTGGGCTTGTCGGTCTTCGGGGTGGACGTGGACTTGTCGGCCGTGGGCGCCGAGCCGCCATCGGCGACCGACGACTTTCCGCCCCCGTCCTCGCCCTTGAACGCCGTGAACCCGACGAAGCCGACCACCGCGACGATCGCGGCGACCATGGCCGCGGTCCAGTTGGGTCCACGCCGCTCGGGACGGATGCGCTCCGCCTCGAACAGGGGGGCGGCCGGGGTCGGCTCCGGTCGTCCGCCGTGCGAGTCGTCGTACTGGGCGAGGAGCGGGGCCGGATCGAGGTGGACGGCCCTGGCCAGGGTCCGGATGTGGCCTCGGGCGTAGACGTCGCCGCCGCAGGGGGCGAAGTTGTCCGCCTCGATGGCCTGCACGATGGCGATGCGGACCCGGGTGGCGTTGCTGACGTCGTCGATGGTCAGCCCGGCATCGATGCGCGCCTGACGCAGGGCACGGCCGATCGAAGGGCGGGCTTCCTCACGATCGTCTTCGAACGGACGCTCGTCTTCAGGGGAGTTGCCGATGGACACGGGGGCGCCTTTCGAGCGTTTAAGCCACCTGTGCTGGAGGTTCAGTCTAGGGGGGGTACGAAAGGGTGGGGCAACCGGGCGGTGGGACTTTGTACGCCATCGGAATGGCCGGACACGCCGACGACGGGGTATGGGTTTGACGCTTCCCTCAACTTGACGTACGCCGAAGGGAAAGGGTTGCTCAATGATCCCTTACGGGTGAGTCACGATCAAACAACATCGGCTCATCACATCGCCCGCACGGCGACCACTGCCTACCGTTCTCCGCCCCGGACTCCCTTTAAGCCTCCCCGCGGATCACGGCGAGCACGCCGTCCAGCTCGTCAGGTTTCACAAGAACATCACGAGCCTTGGAACCCTCACTCGGCCCGACGATGCCCCGCGACTCCATGAGGTCCATCAGCCGCCCGGCCTTGGCGAACCCGACGCGCAGCTTGCGCTGCAGCATGGACGTCGACCCGAACTGCGTGGAGACGACCAGCTCGGCCGCCTGGCACAGCAGGTCGAGGTCGTCGCCGATGTCCTCGTCGATCTCCTTCTTCTGCTTGGTCCCGACGACGACGTCGTCCCGGAATACGGGCGCCATCTGGTCCTTGCAGTGCTGGACGACCGCCGCGACCTCGTCCTCGGTCACGAACGCGCCCTGCATACGCACCGGCTTGTTCGCGCCCATCGGCAGGAACAGTCCGTCCCCCTTGCCGATCAGCTTCTCGGCACCGGGCTGGTCGAGGATGACGCGGGAGTCCGCGAGCGACGACGTGGCGAAGGCGAGCCGCGAGGGCACGTTCGCCTTGATGAGGCCGGTGACGACGTCGACCGAGGGCCGCTGCGTGGCGAGCACCAGGTGGATGCCGGCCGCGCGCGCGAGCTGCGTGATACGCACGATCGCGTCCTCGACGTCGCGCGGCGCGACCATCATCAGGTCGGCGAGCTCGTCGACGATCACCAACAGGTACGGATACGGCTGGAGCTCGCGCTCGCTGCCCTCCGGCGCCTTCACCTTGCCGTTGCGTACGGCTTCGTTGAAGTCGTCGATGTGCCGGTAGCCGTACGCGGCCAGGTCGTCGTACCGAAGGTCCATCTCCCGTACGACCCACTGGAGCGCCTCGGCGGCCCGCTTCGGGTTGGTGATGATCGGCGTGATCAGGTGCGGGATGCCCTCGTACGCGGTCAGCTCGACGCGCTTGGGGTCGACCAGGACCATACGGACGTCCTCCGGGGTCGCCCGCATCATCACTGAAGTGATCAAGCAGTTAATGCACGACGACTTACCGGAACCGGTCGCACCGGCAACCAGCACATGCGGCATCTTCGCGATGTTGGCCATCACATAGCCGCCCTCGACGTCCTTGCCGAGCGCGACCAGCATCGGGTGGTCGTCCTCGGCGGCGGCTGCCAGGCGCAGCACGTCACCGAGGTTGACCATCTCGCGGTCGGTGTTCGGGATCTCGATGCCGACCGCGGACTTGCCCGGGATCGGGCTGATGATCCGCACGTCCGGGCTGGCGACCGCGTAGGCGATGTTCTTCGTCAGCGCGGTGATCCGCTCCACCTTCACGGCGGGGCCCAGCTCGACCTCGTAGCGCGTGACCGTCGGCCCACGCGTGAAGCCGGTGACCCGGGCGTCGACCTTGAACTCGGTGAAGACGGTGGTCAGCGACTCGACGATGGCGTCGTTGGCGGCGCTGCGCGTCTTGCCCGGGCCACCGCGCTCCAGCAGGTCGAGCGACGGCAGCGAGTAGGTGATGTCACCGGACAGCTGGAGCTGTTCGGCGCGCGGCGGCAGGTCGCGGATCTCGTCGGGCGCGGACTTCGTGAGGTCCGGTACCTCGGACTTGGTGAGATCCGGGACCGCGGCCTTGGTGAGATCCGGGACCTCGGTCTTGGGGAGCTTCTCCTGCTTGGGCCGCGCGGCCGGGACCGGCGTCGGCACCGGAGTGGTCTCGGCGCGGTCGCCCACGCTCACACCCTGGGTGAGGTCGGCGACGATCGGCGAGGGCGGCATCCCGTGCAGGACGGCGCCGTCGAGCGCGGCAGCGGCGGCCGCGGCGACGTCCACAGCGTCCATGGGACGGTTCATCTCGGGCTGCGGCACCGCGGAGCGCCTAGGCCGGCCGCGACGCCGCGAGAGGGCCTCCTGCTCGACGCTGTCGGGGTCGTACGCCTCGGGGGCCGGGCCACGCCTGCGGCCGCGCGAGGCGGGCAGTGCCTCGCGCCACTGGTCGTCGTAGCGCTGGTCGTCGTCGGTGAGCTCGTCGCGCTCGGTGGGGTCGGGCAGGATGCCGAGCCGCACGCCCAGATGCCGCAGCCGCTGCGGGACGGCGTTGACCGGGGTGGCCGTGACGACCAGCAGGCCGAAGATCGTGAGCAGCACGAGCAGCGGTACGGCGAGGACGTCGCCCATGGTGTACGTCAGCGGAGTCGCCGCGCCCCAGCCGATCAGCCCGCCCGCGTCCCTTATGGCCTGCATGCCCTCGCTGCGGGCGGGTGAGCCGACGGCGATGTGGACCTGGCCGAGGACGCCGATGACGAGCGCGGACAGGCCGATGACGATACGGCCGTTGGCCTCGGGCTTCTCGGGGTGCCGGATGAAGCGTACGGCGACGACCGCGAGCAGGATCGGCACGAGCAGGTCGAGCCGGCCGAAGGCGCCGGTCACCAGCATCTCGACGAGATCGCCGACGGGACCGCGCAGATTGGACCAGGTGCCGGCGGCGACGATCAGCGCGAGGCCGAGGAGCAGCAGCGCGACGCCGTCCTTGCGATGGGCCGGGTCGAGGTTCTTGGCGCCCTGCCCTATACCGCGGAACACCGCGCCGACCGTGTGCGCCAGCCCCAGCCAGACGGCGCGCACGAGCCGGTAGATGCCCCCGGTGGGACTGGGCGCCGGTTTCGGGGGCGCGGCTTTCTTCGCCGCGGCCTTCTTGGCCGGCGCCTTCTTCGCGGGGGCTTTCTTGGCAGCGGCCTTCTTCGCCGGAGCCTTCGCGGAAGCGGCTGCCTTCTTCGCGGGCGGCTTCTTGGCTGCGGAGGGACGTGAGGCCATGGAGGTGAGATTACCGGTGGAGAAGGCAGTGGACACGTGTGCCCACTGCTTCACCCGTTCGTGTCGCCCTTGCGGAGGCGGTGAACTGACGCCGGTTCACAGGTCGGTGACCCGCCGGAGGTCTCGGCGCAGTCGCGCGCCAAGACACGGCGCGGCGACCTCAGTTCTGGGAAGGCACCGAGGACGTGCTCCCGGTGCCCGGCTCCAGCGCGTCCAGTGCCCGCCGCAGTCCGGTGAGTTTGCGTTCGAGATGGGCGGCGGTGGCCACCGCCGCCGCGTCCGCCGACTCGTCGTCCAACTGCTTGGACAGCGCCTCGGCCTGCTCCTCGACCGCGGCGAGCCGCGCCGACAGCTCGGCCAGCAGCCCCGCCGGCTCCTTCGCGTCGGCGCCCGCCGCCTTGCCGCCGCCCTCCAACTGGAGTCGCAGCAGCGCAGCCTGCTCACGCAGCTGGCAGTTCTTCATGTACAGCTCGACGAACACCGAGACCTTCGCCCGCAGCACCCACGGGTCGAACGGCTTGGAGATGTAGTCCACCGCGCCCGCCGCGTAGCCGCGGAAGGTGTGGTGCGGGCCGTGGTTGATCGCCGTGAGGAAGATGATCGGGATGTCCCGCGTCCGTTCCCGCCGCTTGATGTGCGCGGCGGTTTCGAAACCGTCCATTCCCGGCATCTGGACATCCAGCAGAATGACCGCGAAGTCGTCCGTCAGCAGTGCTTTGAGCGCTTCCTCCCCGGACGATGCCCGCACCAGGGTCTGATCGAGCGCAGAGAGGATCGCCTCCAGCGCCAGCAGATTCTCCGGCCGGTCATCGACCAGGAGGATCTTGGCCTTCTGCACCATGGCCCGCCCTCCTCGCCCCGGCAGTGCACCGGGCTCCGCCCCAGGGGACGACTCCCTTACGCCGCCCGCCCTCGTGCCGGTCATGGTAGCCGCACCCCGCCTGTCGCCACACCCTGTCACCGCGATGTCACTGTGCACGTAGCAGAAACGTAGCGGGAGACCAGAAGGTTCCCCGAATCCCGCACTTCTACACGGCTTCGAGCACACTGAGTCAGCAACTCCGCGTGAACACCGTTCGTTCCCGTCACTGCTCCCTCATCCACTGATCCATCACCGCCAGCAGGTGATCGGGATCGACCGGCTTCGTCACGTAATCGGAAGCACCCGACTCGATCGCCTTCTCCCGGTCGCCCTTCATCGCCTTGGCGGTCAGCGCGATGATCGGGAGCCCGGCGAACTGCGGCATCCTGCGGATCGCCGTGGTCGTCGCGTACCCGTCCATCTCGGGCATCATGATGTCCATCAGGACGACGGCCACGTCGTCGTGCTGCTCCAGGACCTCGATGCCCTCACGGCCGTTCTCGGCGTACAGCACGGACAGGCCGTGCTGCTCCAGGACACTGGTCAGCGCGAAGACGTTGCGGATGTCGTCGTCGACGATCAGCACCTTCTCGCCGCCGAACCGGATGCCCCGGTGCGACTGCGGCGCCGCGTCCTGCTCCGCGGCCGACCACTGCTCCTGCTGACCGGGCCGCTGCTCCAGTTCCGTGGCGGCCCTGCGGCGGCGCCTGAAGAGCGCGGCGGCGCCGTTCTGGGTCTCCCGGTACGACCGCACCTCGGCCGGAGTCTCGATCTCCACGTCGGACAGCTCCGACAGATCGGCGGCCGAGGCCACCAGGTCGTCGGGGGCGAGGGGCGGCAGCTGCTGCTGATAGCCGTGCGGCGGCAGTTCGCTCGGGTGCAGCGGCAAATACAGCGTGAACGTGGAGCCGCGCCCCGGCTCGCTCTGCGCGTGGATCTCCCCGCCGAGCAGCTGGGCGATCTCCCGCGAGATGGACAGCCCCAGCCCCGTGCCGCCGTACTTGCGGCTGGTCGTCCCGTCCGCCTGCTTGAACGCCTCGAAGATCACCCGCATCTTGCTGGCCGCGATCCCGATACCGGTGTCGGTCACGGAGAACGCGATCAGCGGCGCGTCCGCCTCGGTGAGCGAACCGGCCTCCAGCAGCTGCTCCCGGATCGACTGCGGCACATCCATGCCGGCCGGCCGGATGACCAGCTCCACCGATCCCGAGTCGGTGAACTTCACCGCGTTGGACAGCAGGTTGCGCAGCACCTGCAGCAGCCGCTGCTCGTCGGTGTGCAGCGTGGCGGGCAGCTCCGGCGAGACCCGCACGGACAGGTCCAGGCCCTTCTCCGCGGTCAGCGGGCGGAAGGTGGCCTCCACGTAGTCGACCAGCTGGACGAGCGCGATACGCGTCGGGGAGACGTCCATCTTGCCCGCCTCGACCTTCGACAGGTCGAGGATGTCGTTGATCAGCTGGAGCAGGTCGGAGCCGGCGCCGTGAATGGTCTCCGCGAACTCGACCTGCTTCGGCGAGAGGTTGCCCTCGGCGTTGTCGGCGAGCAGCTTCGCCAGGATCAGCAGCGAGTTGAGCGGCGTACGCAGCTCGTGCGACATGTTGGCGAGGAACTCGCTCTTGTAGCGCATGGAGACCGCGAGCTGCTCGGCACGCTCCTCCAGGACCTGCCGCGCCTCCTCGATCTCGGTGTTCTTGACCTCGATGTCGCGGTTCTGCTGGGCCAGCAGCTCGGCCTTCTCCTCCAGTTCGGCGTTGGACGCCTGGAGGGCCTTCTGCCGGTTCTCCAACTCGGCCGACCGCTCGCGCAGTTGCTCGGTCAGCTCCTGCGACTGCTTCAGCAGCACCTCCGTCTTGGTGTTGACGGAGATGGTGTTGACGCTGGTCGCGATCATCTCGGCGATCTGGTTGAGGAAGTCCTTCTGGATCTGCGTGAAGGGGGTGAAGGAGGCCAGCTCGATGACACCGAGCACCTTGCCCTCGAACAGCACCGGAAGGACGATCACTTGCGCGGGCGGCGCCTCTCCCAGGCCCGAGGAGATCTTCAGGTAACCGCTGGGCGCGTTCTCGACGAGAATCGTGCGCTTCTCCTGGGCGGCCGTACCGATGAGCGCCTCACCCGGCCGGAACGACGTCGGCATGGAGCCCATCGAGTAGCCGTACGACCCCAGCATGCGCAGTTCGTACGCGTCCTCGCCCTCGGCGTTCAGCTCCTTGCCGTCGACGAGCGGCATGGCGAGGAAGAACGCGCCGTGCTGCGCGGACACGACCGGCGTCAGCTCGCTCATGATCAGCGAGGCCACGTCCTCCAGGTCGCGCCGGCCCTGCATCAGAGCGGAGATCCGGGCGAGGTTGCCCTTGAGCCAGTCCTGCTCCTTGTTGGCGATCGTGGTGTCGCGCAGGTTGGCGATCATCTTGTTGATGTAGTCCTGGAGCTCCTGGATCTCGCCGGACGCGTCGACGTCGATCTTCAGATTCAGGTCGCCTCGGGTCACCGCGGTCGCCACGCGCGCGATGGCACGCACCTGCCGAGTAAGGTTTCCTGCCATTTCGTTCACGGACTCGGTGAGGTCGCGCCAGGTGCCGTCGACGTCACGCACGCGTGCCTGTCCGCCGAGCTGTCCCTCGGTGCCCACCTCACGGGCGACCCGGGTGACCTCCTCGGCGAAGGACGACAGCTGGTCGACCATGGTGTTGATCGTCGTCTTGAGTTCGAGGATCTCACCGCGGGCGTCGATGTCGATCTTCTTGGTCAGGTCACCCTTGGCGATGGCGGTCGTGACCATGGCGATGTTGCGCACCTGACCGGTCAGGTTGGACGCCATCTGGTTCACGGACTCGGTGAGGTCCTTCCACGTACCGGCCACACCCGGCACATGCGCCTGCCCGCCGAGGATGCCGTCCGTGCCCACCTCGCGGGCCACCTTGGTGACCTGGTCGGCGAACGAACTCAGCGTCTTCACCATGGTGTTGAAGGTGTCGGCGAGCTGCGCGACCTCACCGCGCGCCTCGATCGTCACCGTCCGCGTCAGGTCGCCGTTGGCGACGGCCGCCGCGACCTGGGAGATGTTCCGCACCTGCATGGTCAGGTTCTTGGCCATCAGGTTGACGTTGCCGCTGAGGTCCTTCCAGATGCCCGTGACGCCCGGCACATGCGCCTGTCCGCCCAGGATGCCCTCGGTGCCCACCTCGCGGGCCACCCGGGTCACCTGCTCGGCGAAGCTGGACAGCTGGTCCACCATCGTGTTGACCGTGGTGACGAGCTCAAGGATCTCGCCCTTGGCGTCGACAGTGATCTTCTTCGACAGATCACCCTTGGCGACCGCGGTGGTGACCTCGGCGATCTGGCGCACCTGGATGGTCAGGTTGTTCGCCATGAAGTTCACGGACTGGGTGAGGTCCTTCCAGGTGCCGGAGACGCCCTGCACCTCGGCCTGACCGCCGAGCTGACCCTCCGTACCCACCTCACGGGCGACCCTGGTGACCTCCTCCGCGAACGACGACAGCTGGTCCACCATCGTGTTCAGCGTGTTCTTGAGCTCCAGGATCTCGCCGCGCGCGTCCACGGTGATCTTCTGGGAGAGGTCACCGCGGGCCACCGCCGTGGCGACCTGCGCGATGTTGCGCACCTGGGCGGTGAGGTTTCCTGCCATTCCGTTCACGGAGTCGGTCAGGTCCCGCCACACACCGGCGACGCCGGGCACCTGCGCCTGACCGCCGAGACGGCCCTCGGTGCCCACCTCACGGGCCACCCGGGTCACCTGCTCGGCGAAGCCGGACAGCTGGTCGACCATCGTGTTGATGGTGTTCTTCAGCTCCAGGATCTCGCCGCGCGCGTCGACGTCGATCTTCTGAGAGAGGTCACCCCGGGCCACCGCGGTGGTCACCTGGGCGATCTGCCGCACCTGCGAGGTGAGGTTGCCGGCCATGAAGTTGACGGAGTCCGTGAGCTCCTTCCACGTACCCGACACACCCGGTACGACCGCCTGACCGCCGAGCCGGCCCTCCGTACCCACGTCCCGGGCCATCCGCGTGACCTGGTCGGCGAAGGACGACAGCTGGTCCACCATCGTGTTCACGGTGTTCTTCAGCTGGAGCATCTCGCCGGACACGTCCACGGTGACCTTCTGCGAGAGGTCACCGTTGGCCACCGCGGTCGTCACCTGGGCGATGTTCCTCACCTGCCCGGTGAGGTTCCGGAACGCCGTGTTGACGGAGTCCGTCAGGTCCTTCCACGTCCCCGCGGCCCCCGGCACCTGCGCCTGCCCGCCGAGCTCACCCTCGACACCGACCTCACGAGCCACACGGGTCACTTCGGAACCGAACGACGACAGCTGGTCCACCATGCCGTTGACGGTGTTCTTCAGCTCGAGCATCTCGCCGGCCACGTCGACGGTGACCTTCTGCGACAGGTCACCGTTGGCCACCGCCGTCGTCACCGCGGCGATGTCCCGCACCTGAATGGTCAGATTCCGGAACACCGTGTTGACGGAGTCCGTGAGGTCCTTCCACGTCCCCGCCGCGCCCGGCACATTCGCCTGGCCGCCCAGCCGTCCCTCCGCGCCGACTTCGTTGGCCACGCGCGTGACCTCGTCCGCGAAGATCCGCAGCGTCTCGGTCATCTGGTTGATCGTGTCGGCGAGCTGCGCGACCTCGCCCCGCGCCGAGACGGTCACCTTCTGCGACAGGTCACCGCTGGCCACCGCGGTCGTCACCTGTGCGATTCCTCGCACCTGCGCGGTCAGGTTGCCGGCCATGAGGTTCACCGAATCGGTGAGGTCCTTCCACACACCGGCCACACCGGGCACCTGCGCCTGTCCGCCGAGCTCACCCTCGGTGCCCACCTCGCGGGCGACTCGCGTCACCTCGGAGGAGAAGGACGACAGCTGGTCCACCATCGTGTTGACGGTGTTCTTGAGCTCCAGCATCTCGCCGGCCACGTGAACCGTGACCTTCCGGGACAGATCACCCTTGGCGACCGCCGTGGTCACCAGCGCGATGTCCCGCACCTGAGCGGTCAACCGGTACGCCATGGTGTTCACGGAGTCCGTGAGGTCCTTCCACGAACCCGACATGCCACGCACGCGTGCCTGCCCGCCGAGCTTGCCCTCGGTGCCCACCTCGCTGGCCACCCGCGTGACCTCGTCGGTGAACGTCGACAGCTGATCGACAAGGTTGTTAACAGTCCGCCCGACCTTGAGGAACTCACCCCGCAGCGGATGCCCGGGCCCTTCCGGCGCCTGCGTCCGCAGCTCCATACGCGGCGACAGATCACCCTCGGCCACCGCGGACAGCACCCGGCCGACCTCGGAGACGGGCCGTACGAGGTCGTCCACCAGGGCGTTGGAGTTGTCGATGGCAGCCGCCCAGGAGCCCTCACAGGCGCCCGTCTCCAGCCGCTCTGTGAGCTTTCCCTCACGTCCCACCATGCGCCGCACCCGGGACAGCTCACCCGTCAGATGGAGATTGCGGTCGGCCACCTCGTTGAAGACCGCCGCGATCTCCGACATCACGCCGTCTCCGGACACCGTGAGCCGCTTCCGGAAGTTCCCGTCGCGCATCGACACCAGGGCCGCCAGCAGCCGGTTCAGGGCCGCCGTGTCCACGGCAGTCGTCCCGCCTCGCGTGTTGCGCTCGTTCCTCAGGGACTGTCCGCCTTTCGCGCGCGTCTTAGTGCCCCGCGTCGCTGCGCCAGACTCCACTGTGTCCCTCCCGCAGGGGTCGACCGTTACTGCTGTGCTCGGGTTCCACTGCTCGGCGTACCCGTTACTGCTGCGTATTCCTGCCGGATATACCAGGCCGCTCCACGCGCTGCTGCCCGCGGTACGCGAATGTCACCCAGCCTGTCCGGACCTTCACAAGAAGCTTGCCCAGTGTTTCACCCTGGCTGAACCCGGCCATAACAGTTCGGCAGCTTCGCACATCGTCCGCACACCCTCCGGACGGAAACACTGCAGACCGGCATCCGCACGGACGGCGAAGGTAAGTAACCTTGCATGCGGCTGTCCAGCCGCACCGGTCCGTCCGGCCTGGGCGGTGGCAGGAGTACGAGCGGGCATCGGAGGGACAGCCGGACATGACCACCGGACTGATCCCGGGGGGACAGCCCCCGGACCGGCCGACGGGCACGCAGATGCCGCACCAGCGGCGCGAGCCGGTCGGCCAGGAAGCCCTGCACGTCGACAACCGGTCGAGGAGTTCTGTGATCACCGCGCGCGCGGCCGCCAGCTTCGATCCCGTCGGACGATCGGTCGCGAGCGCCCGCTCCTTCGTCCGCGACACTCTGCAGGGCTGGGGCTTCGCCGACATCGTCGACGACGCCGTGGTCCTCACCAGCGAGTTGGTGACCAACGCCGTCGTGCATGCGGGCACCTCCGCTGACGTGCTGTGCCTGCGCAGTGACGACGGCGTACGGATCGAAGTGGCCGACCGGTATCCGGAGCGCGAGATCCCCCTCCAGGGTCAGGCCGTCAACATGGGCAGCCCCGACCGCGAGGGCGGCCGCGGCCTCCAACTGTGCGCGGCCCTGGCCGGCCGCTGGGGCGTCGAGTACACGCCCACGCACAAGCAGGTCTGGTTCCAACTCGACCTCCCCGAACGCCCGGTGGGCGCCCGCGCCGCCGGCCCGTCCCTCCCCTCCGATCTCCTCCCGCTCGCCGACGGCCGCGTCCGCGTCGCGGTCGTCCAGATCGACCGTACGGGCGCCATCTCGTCCTGGAACGAGGACGCGGAGGACCTCTTCGGCTACGCGGCCGAGCAGGTGGTCGGAAAGCCCTTGACCGACCTCGCGGCCTGGCCCCACACGCCGGGAACCAGCACGGGCATCGCGGAGGCCCTCCAACTCTCCCGCTGGGAGGGCAGCTACGGCATAAGGGGCGCCAACGGCCGCGTCACCCCGGTCTACGCCTCCCACCTCCGCGTCCGCGACACGGGCGGCGAACCGTCCACGGTCTGCCTCCTGGTCCGCGACCACGAACGCGCCGTCCTGCAGACCCCGTCGCGCATCCCGGCCTCCGACACCTCCACCACCACCGAGGCCCAGAGCACCGACCCCTTCGAGGTGTTCATCGGCTCACCCGCCCCGGACGACCTCGACGGCCTCCTTCAGCGCACCGTGGAACGCGCCCGCGACATGCTCGACGGCGACTCCGCGTTCCTGCTCCTGGCCACGGATGACGAGACGGAGCTGGAGGTCCGCGCCTCGACCGGCCTGCCCTCCGCCCGCCAGCGCTTCGCGCGCGTGCCCGTCGAAGCCGGCCCCGGCCGCTACGGCTCGGCCCGCATGCCGGCGGTCCACGAGGACCTCACCATGGTCCCGGGCGCCGTGCCCCTGCTGCGCGGCACCGGCATGCGGTCGGTCGTCACCGTCCCCCTGAAGGTCGAGGGCCGCCTCACCGGCTCCCTCGGCGTCGCCGCCGAGGCCCCCGGCAGATACTCCAACGAAGAGGCGCTGCGCCTGCAGTTCGCCGCAGACCGCATCGCGCTGGCGGTGGAGTCCGCCCGCCTCGGCGAACTCGAACGCCTGCGCCGCGGCTCGCTCAGCTTCCTCGTCGAGGCCTCCGACCTGCTCGCCGGCACCCTGGACCGCGACCAGACCTTGGCCCTGATGGCCCAGATGACGGTCCCGACCCTCGCCACCTGGTGCGCCGTCTACACGATCGCCGACCAGGCCTCGGAGCCGTACCTGTCATACGTCCTGCACGAGGACGAGGAACTCATCGACGGCATCAAGTCGTTGCTCTCGAAGATCCCCCCGCCGGAGCCGATCGCGACCCCCGGCGCCCGCGTCTGGTCCGCCCCCGCCGAGTCCGCCCACCAGGCCGCCCTGCGCACCTCCATGCGCAGCCTGGGCCTGGGCGAGCCCGTCGGCCGCATCAGCGCGGGCATCGGCCCGACCCTCGCCACGGCGTCCGCGGTCGGCGGCGAGACCGTGGTCCTCCCGCTGGTCGCCCGCAACCGCGTCATCGGCATGCTGACCCTCGGCAAGCCCACGGACGAACACTTCCGCCAGGAAATCCTGGAACTCGCCGAGGACTTGAGCCGCCGAGCCGCCCTCGCCCTGGACAACGCCCGCCTCTACTCCGAGCGCACGGCCATCAGCCAGTCCCTCCAGCGCAGCCTCCTGCCGCCCGAGCTCCCCGAGATCGACGGCGTCGAGGTCGAGGTCATCTACCGCGCGGCCGGCGAGGGCAACGAGGTCGGCGGCGACTTCTACGACGTCTTCCCGATCAGCGACGGCGCGTACGGCTTCGCCATCGGTGACGTCTGCGGTACGGGCCCGAACGCGGCGGCGGTGACCGGCCTCGCCCGGCACGCCCTGCGCCTCCTGGCGCGCGAGGGCCTGAGCGGCCCGGCGGTGCTGGAGCGCCTGAACTCCGCGATCCTCGACGAAGGCGCCCGCAGCCGCTTCCTGACGCTCCTCTACGGCGAGCTGCGGCCCCAGGACGACGGCAGCGCCGAGCTGAAGGTGGTCTGCGCCGGCCACCCGCTCCCCCTCCGCCTGCGCCAGGACGGCACGGTCGAGCCGGCCGCCGAACCCCAGCCGCTCCTCGGCGTCATGGAGGACCTGGAACTGTATGAGCAGACGGTCACCCTCGATCCGGGCGACGTCCTCCTGTGCGTCACGGACGGCGTCACCGAACGCCGCGAAGGCAGCCGCATGCTGGGCGACGACGGCCTCGCCGACGTCCTCACCACCTGCACGGGCCTCACGGCGGGCGCGGTAGCGGCCCGCATCATGCGCGCGGTCGAACGCTTCGCCTCGGACGCCCCGTCCGACGACATGGCGATCCTGGCGATGCGTGTGCCGGGTATCCACAAGGACTGAGCAGACCACCGAGAAGGGCATGAGAAAGGCCCCGCCCGAATGGGCGGGGCCTTCTGTGTGGAGCCCCCAAACGGAATCGAACCGTTGACCTTCTCCTTACCATGGAGACGCTCTGCCGACTGAGCTATAGGGGCCTGTCGCCTTTGGGGAAGTTTCCCTCGCGGCAACGGAATAGATCATACCCCGAACCGACCCGTGCTCCAAAACAGCTCAGAAGGCGGGCTGGAGCAGCCCTCCGAGCGCGTTGCACGCGGACACTATTCGCTGCATGTCCCGCTTGGTCAGGGAGGCGTCGACAGGCAGCGCCAACGTTTCATCAGCGGCCAGCTCGGTCTCCGGCAGAGACACCCACCGCCGGAACTCGGGCAGCCGATGCACAGGCGTCTTCACCGGCACCCGGCACTCAACTCCCCTGGCGCGCACGGCCCGAGCGAAGGCATCGCGATCCGGCCGCCCATTCCCCGGCACGCGCACCACGTACTGCTGGTAGGTGTGCCCGTCTCCGCCGTCGGGTGTGCGCACGCCCTTCAACTTGGCATCCAGATAGGAGGCCCGCTGCCTGCGCTGCGCTATCTCGTCGTACGGAGCCTCGGACTCACCCTGCTCCAACACGAGCAACCCATGCCGCTGCCCGATCTCATGAAACCGCGCGATATCGGCCGACCGGCCAAAACGATGTACGGCGACGATGGCGGCCGTCCGCGGGGTCACGACCGCTTCGACAGCGCCGGCGTCCAGGCAGTACGTCACCGGGTCTATGTCGGCGAACACCGGCAGCGCCCCGGTCACGACCACGGCCTCGGCGACTTCGACGTTCCCGAAGGCCGGTACGACAACCTCGTCACCGACTCCGACGCCGGCGGCCCTGAGCATTGCAGCAGTACCCATGTCGGCGATGGTGGTTGCGCAACGTGAACTTCAGGTGACGCACAACAAAAAAGGGTTGGACCCGGAACCGAAGTTCCGGGTCCAACCCGTTAAAAGGA
>NZ_KQ947986.1:226712-906880 GCF_001513975.1 Streptomyces curacoi | reverse complement strand
TGGGTCTGTTGTTGGTGGGTTGGTGAAGTCGGTCAAGGAGCAGTTGGCCGGGGTGCCGGACAAGGGGATCGGTTATGGGTTGTTGCGGTTCCTGAACGCGGAGACGGGGAGTGAGTTGGCGGAGCTGCCGGACGGGCAGATCACCTTCAACTACCTGGGCCAGTTCACCGAGGCCGACATGCCCGGACGCGCCGATGGCTGGCGGGCGATCACCACGGTCGGCAGCCCTGCCCCGGACAGCGACCTGCCCGCGATGGCCGCGCTGGAGATCTCCGCCGCGGTCACCGGGGAGGAGCCTCGGCTGTCCGCCGAGTTCAGCTTCCCCTCCGGGGTGCTGTCCCCGGCGGAGGTACGGGACCTCGCCGACCTGTGGGTGGCCGCCCTGGAAGGGCTCGCCCGGCACGTCAGTGCCCCTGGGGCGGGCGGCCTGACCCCCTCCGACCTGCCGCTGGTCAAGGTGAGCCAGCAGGACATCGACCGGTGGGAGCGGCGCCATCCGGCGCTCGTCGACGTGTGGCCGGCCACCCCGATGCAGTCCGGCCTGCTGTTCCACAGCCTGCTCGCCGGATCCTCCTTCGACGCCTACCACGTCCAACTGGTCCTCCACGTGGAGGGAACCGTGGACGCGGACCGCATGCGGGCGGCCGGCCAGGCCCTGCTCGACCGGCACGCCGCCCTGCGTACGGCATTCGTCACCGACTCGTCCGGACAGCAGGTCCAGCTCGTACTGGAGCGGGTCGAGCTGCCGTGGCGCGAGTACGACCTGCGCACGCCGGACGCGGGGGACGCGCAGGACGCGCTCGAACGGCTGCTGGCACAGGACCACGCGAGCCACTTCCGACCGGACGTACCGCCGCTGCTGCGGATGACCCTGGTCCACACCGGCGCCGACCGCGCCGAACTCGTCCTCACCGCGCACCACGCGCTGTTCGACGGCTGGTCCCTTCCCCTGCTCATGAAGGACCTGCTGAGGCTGTACGGCACCGGAGGAGACGCCTCCAGGCTTCCGCGGACGCGGGGTTACTCCGACTTCCTGACCTGGCTGGCCGGACGGGACCGCGCGGAGTCGCTGCGGGCCTGGGCGCGGGAGCTCGACGGGCTGGAGGAGCCGACGATGCTCGTCCCCGGCGCCGACGCCGAAGCGGCCCGGGGCGGCCTCGCCCAGCTCGAAGTGCCGGTGCCGCCGGACGTCGCCCGTGCGCTGTCGAGGCGGGCGGCCGCGCTGGGCGTCACCATGAGCACCGTCGTACAGGCGGCCTGGGCGGTCCTGCTCGGGCGGCTGACCGGCCGACGCGACGTCGTCTTCGGGGCCACGGTCTCCGGCCGGCCGCACGCGGTGGCCGAGGCCGACGAGATGGTGGGGCTGTTCGTCAACACGCTGCCCGTACGGGTGCGGTACTCGCCCGGGGACACCTTCACCGGCCTGCTCACGGCGCTGCACGACCGGCACGCCGCCCTGTTGGACCATCATCACTGCGGTCTGCCCGAGATCCAGCAACAGGCGGGCCTGGGCACCCTGTTCGACACCCTGGTGCTGTTCGAGTCGTACCCCATCGACCGGACCGGGCTCACCGAGGCGAACACGGCCGCGGGTATCGCCATCACCGGCATCCGGCCCTCGACCGGCACGCACTACCCGCTGATCGTCGCCGCCGACGCGGCCCCTCACCTTCGGGTCGGCCTGCAGTTCCGGCCCGAGCACGTGGACGAGGAACGGGCCCGTGACATCGCCCGCCGGCTCGCCCGGGTGCTGAGCGCTATCGCGGCCGACCCGGACGCTCCGATCGGCTCGGTGCAGATCCTGGGCCCGGCCGAGCGGGACCTGCTGCTCGGCGAGTACAACGCCACCGCGCGGCCGGTGCCGGCCGACACCATCCCGGACCTGTTCGAACGCCAGGCGAAGGCCACACCGGACGCGGCCGCGCTGATCTTCGACGACGTCACGCTCACCTACCGGCAGCTGGACGCCCGGGCGAACCAGGTCGCGCACTGGCTGGTGGAGCACGGCGTCGGCCCGGAGCAGTCGGTGGCGCTGGCACTGCCACGGTCGGCGGACCTGGTGGTGGCGGTGCTGGCCGTACTGAAGGCCGGCGGCGCCTATGTCCCCGTCGACCCCGACCACCCCGCGGCCCGGACCGAGTTCGTCCTGCGGGACGCGGAGCCGGCCCTGGTGGTCGATACCGAAGCGCTCACGCGGGACTTCGCGCGCTACCCGGACACCGCGCCGGACGTCCGGCACGCCTCGGCGGACCAACTCGCCTACGTCATCTACACGTCGGGCTCGACGGGGACGCCGAAGGGCGTCGCGGTGGCGCACGCCTCCCTGGTCAACTTCCTCAGCGCGATGGGGGAACGGTTCCCCCTGCGGCCGCACGACCGGATGCTGGCGGTCACGACCATGGCGTTCGACATCGCGGCGCTGGAAGTATTCCTGCCGTTGCTGTCCGGCGGCGCCGTGGTGATGGCCACCAAGGAGGACGTGGCCCAGCCGGCCGCCCTGGCCGGCCTGATCGAGCGGCACGGCGTCACCCTCGTGCAGGGCACGCCGTCGCTGTGGCAGACGCTGGTGTCCCACGACCCCGGCTGCCTGCGCGGCGTACGGGCGCTGGTCGGTGGTGAGGCCTTCCCGGCCGACCTGGCCGAGGCACTGGGCCGGTCCGCGGCCGAGGTCACCAACCTGTACGGGCCCACCGAAACGGCCATCTGGTCCACGGCGGCCCGGGTCACCACGGCCGACGGCGCGCCGCCGATCGGCCGGCCCATCGCCAACACGCGCGTCTACGTCCTGGACGAGGGCCTGAGTCCGGTGCCCCCGGGCGTCGTGGGCGAGCTCTACATCGCCGGCGCGGGCGTCGCCCGCGGATACGTCGGCCGGCCGGGGCTGAGCGCGGGCCGGTTCGTGGCCGACCCGTTCGTGCCGGGGCAGCGGATGTACCGCACCGGCGACCTCGTGCGATGGCGGCCGGACGGTTCCCTCGACTATCTCGGCCGGGCAGACTTCCAGGTGAAGGTCCGCGGCTACCGCATCGAACTCGGCGAGGTCGAGGCGGCGCTGCTGTCGCACCCCGAGGTGGCGCGTGCCGTGGTGACCGCCCGGGACGCGGGCCCGGGCGACCGCCGGCTGGTGGGCTACGTGGTCTCCCGGGCGGGCGGCCGGGCCGGGGAGGGCAGCACGGCGACGCTGCCCGCCGCACTGCGCGAGCATGTCGCGGCGCGGCTGCCGGACTACATGGTGCCGTCGGCCGTCGTCGTCCTCCCCGAGATCCCCCTGACGCCCAACGGCAAGGTCGACCGGCGTGCGCTGCCCGCGCCCGACCACACCCCCGTCGCCGCACGCCCGCCGCGCACACCGCGGGAAGAGACACTGTGCCGGCTGTTCGCCGAGGTTCTCGGCCTCGAACGGATCGGCATCGACGACAACTTCTTCGAGTCCGGCGGCCACTCGCTGCTCGCGACCCGCCTGATCGGCCGCATCCGTGCCGAGACGGGCGTCGACGTGCCGGTCAGGACCTTCTTCGGCCACCCGACGGTCGCCGCCCTGAGTACCCGGTGGACGGAACTGACCACCTCCGTCCGGCCTCGCCTGCGCAAGATGACCGAGGAGTGAGACATGGTCCCCCTGTCCTTCGCCCAGCGCCGGCTGTGGTTCCTGTACAAGTTCACCGGGCCGTCGCCGACGTACAACATCCCCGCGGTGCTGCGACTGCACGGCCGGCTGGACGTCGCAGCGCTCCGCGCGGCGCTGCGGGACGTCGTCCTGCGCCACGACAGCCTGCGCACGCTCATCGCCGACGACGCCACCGGTTCGCCCGCGCAGCGGGTGCTGGCGCCGGACGAGACGACCCTGGACGTGCCGCTGGTGCCCGTGGACCGGTCCGGCGTCGAGTCCGCGGTCGCTCAGGCGATCGAGTACCCGTTCGACCTGTACGTCGAGATCCCGGTACGCGCACAGCTCCTGCGGTGTGCCGCGGACGAGTACGTGCTCGTGCTGGTCGTCCATCACATCGCGGCCGACGGTGGTTCCTCCGCCCCGTTCACCCGCGACCTCGCCCTCGCCTACGAGGCCCGGACGAACGGCCGCGCGCCGAGCTGGTCCCCACTGCCCGTGCGGTACGTGGACTACACGTTGTGGCAGCGGGAGCTGCTGGGCGACGAGTCCGCCGACAACAGCCTGCTGGCCCGGCAGGTGGCGTACTGGCGGAGCGAACTGGCGGACCTGCCGCAACCGCTGCCGCTGCCGCTGGACCGCCCCCGGCCCACGATGGCCAGCTACCGGGGCGACGTCGTGGACTTCGCCATCGATCCGCCGCTGCTGACCGCGATCGAGGAACTCGCCCGCAGCCGCGGCTGCACCGTGGCCATGGTCCTCCAGGCGGCCCTGACGGTCCTGCTGCGCCGGCTCGGCGGCGGTGACGACATCACCCTCGGCTCACCGATCGCGGGTCGCACGGACGAAGCCCTGACCGACATGGTCGGGTTCTTCGTCAACACCTGGGTACTGCGGGTGCGGCTGGCCGACGACCCTTCCTTCGACCAGGTTCTCCAGCAGGTGAGGGACAAGGCCCTGGCCGCCTACGACAACCAGGACGCGCCCTTCGAGCGGCTGGTCGAACTGCTGAACCCCGACCGCTCGTTGGCCTACCACCCGTTCTTCCAGGTGATGTTCGCCTGGCAGAACAGCGCTCGGCTCGACTTGGAGATGCCCGGGCTGCGGGTCACGGCCGAACCGGTGGCGACCAGGACGGCGAAGTTCGACCTGTTCTTCAACATCGTCCCGGACCCGACGGGCCACGGCGCCGGCGGCGTCATCGAGTACTCGACCGACCTGTTCGACCGGGCCACCGTGGAGCGGCTCGCCGCGCGGCTGCGCACGGTGCTGCGCGGGGTCGTCGCGCACCCCGAGGCCGGGATCGACTCCCTTGACGTCCTGGACCACGGCGAACGGGAGCTGCTGCTGCGCGCGTTCAACGACACCGACGCCCCGCTGCCGCACCGGCCGCTGCACGCCCTGTTCGAACGGCAGGCGGCGGCCACCCCCGACGCCGTGGCGGTCGAGTCCGCGACGACGACCCTCACCTACCGCGAGCTCGACCGCCGGGCCTCAGCCGTCGCACGCGGCCTGGTGCGCAGGGGCGTGGGCCCGGAGACCCTGGTGGCGGTCGCGCTCCCACGGTCGGCGGACCTGGTGGTCGCACTGCTGGCGGTCCTCAAGGCGGGCGGCGCCTACCTCCCCGTGGACACCGCCTACCCGGTGGAACGCCTTGCCTTCATGCTGTCCGACGCGGCGCCGGCCCTCGTGATCACGGACGGCACGTTCACCCCGCCCGGCGGTATGACCGGCGTCGGATTGGCCGAGTTGACAGGTGCCGCCGACGACCCGCTGCCCGCCGTACGGCACACCGACCACCTTGCGTACGCCATGTACACGTCCGGGTCCAGCGGAGTCCCCAAGGGGATCGCCGTGACCCACCGCAACGTCGCCGGCCTGGCCCTGGACCGGCGCTGGAGCGACGCGCACGACCGCATGCTGCTGCACTCGCCCCACACCTTCGACGCCTCCACCTTCGAACTGTGGGTGCCCCTGCTGCGCGGCGGCCGTGTGGTCGTCGGCCCACCGGGAAACCTGGACACCGCGGCCCTGGCCGCCCTGGTGAAGGACCGGCGCCTCACCGCCATGTGGCTGACCGCCGGGCTGTTCACGGTGGTCGCCGACCAGGACCCCGGCTGTCTGAGCGGACTGCGCGAGCTGTGGGTGGGCGGCGACGTGGTCTCCCCGGACGCGGTGACGCGGGTACGGGCCGCATGCCCCGGGCTGAACGTCGTCGACGGGTACGGGCCCACGGAGACGACCGTGTTCGCCACCGCCCACGAAGTCCCGGCGGGGCAGCCGGTGGAGCAGGTGCCGATCGGCCGGCCGATGGACAACATGCGGGCCTTCGTCCTCGACGGCGAGCTGCGGCCGGTGCCACCCGGCGTCGTGGGGGAGCTGTACGTCGCCGGAGCCGGCCTCGCGCGGGGCTACCTCGGCCGGGCGGGGCTGACCGCCGAACGCTTCGTGGCCTGTCCCTTCGACGGGCCGGGGCAGCGGATGTACCGCACCGGGGACCTGGCCGCCTGGAACCGGGCGGGCGAACTTGTCTTCCACGGCCGGGCGGACACCCAGGTGAAGGTGCGCGGGTTCCGGATCGAGCCGGGCGAGGTCGAGGCGGTGCTGACCGGGCACCCCGCCGTGGCGCGGGCGGTCGTGGTGGCCCGCGACGACCACGGCGGCGACCGGCGCCTGGTCGCCTACGTGGTGCCGGATCCCGGCGAGGCCGGCTCCGGCTCCGCGGACGCGCACGTCGACGAGTGGCAGCAGGTCTACGAGCGGATGTACGCCACCCCCGAGGCCGGGTTCGGGGAGGACTTCTCCGGCTGGAACTCCAGCTGCACCGGCAAGCCCATACCCCGCACCGAGATGCGCGAGTGGCGGGACGCCGCGGTCGAGCGGGTGCTGTGCTGGGCCCCGCGGCGCGTCCTCGAAATCGGCGTCGGCTCCGGGCTGTTGCTCGCTCAGGTCGCCCCGCACGTCGAGGAGTACTGGGCCACGGACTTCTCCGCCGTCACCGTCGACCGGCTGCGGGACCAGGTCGAGACGGCGGGCTGGGCGGACCGCGTGCACCTGCGCTGCCGGCCCGCCGACGACCTCTCGGGACTGCCCGAGCGGCCGTTCGACACGGTCGTACTCAACTCCGTGGCGCAGTACTTCCCGGACGCGGACTACCTCGACCGCGTACTGCGCCAGGCCTTCGACCACCTGGCCCCGGGCGGCCGCCTGGTCGTCGGTGACGTGCGGCACGCGGGTTCACTGCGCCTGCTGCACCACGCCGTACAGCGGGCCCGGCGGCCGGGCGCCGCCCCCGACGTCCTGCGGGCAGCCGTGGAACACGCCGTCTTCCTGGAGAAGGAACTGGTCCTCGACCCCGAGTGGTTCACCCGGTGGGGCGAGCGGGCGCAGGCCGCCGTCGACATCCGGCTGAAGTCCGGCAGCGCCCACAACGAGCTCACCCGGCACCGCTACGAGGTGGTCCTGCACAAGGCACCGGCGGACGTCGTCTCGCTCGCCGATCTGCCCACTCTGGTGTGGGGCCTTGACGTCGACGAACTGACGGACCTGGAACAGCCGGGCCGTATCCGCCGGGGCACCCCCGTGCGGATCGCGGGCATCCCCAACGCGCGCCTGGCCACGGAAGCCGCGACCGGTGAACCGGCACCCTCCGCCGCCGTCGATCCGCACCGGTTCCAGGAGTGGACCGCCGACCGCGGCTGGGGCTCGCTGGTGACCTGGTCCGGCGCCGTGGACCGGTTCGACGCCGTGCTGCTGCCCGACGGGCCCGCGCCGGCCGGGGTGTTCGACGGCGGCTTCAACGCCGCCGGGGCGCCCGGCCGGACGCTCGCCAACCACCCCACCCGGGTGCGCGGGTTGGGCAGACTGCTCGCCGCCCTGCGCGGACACGTCCGGGAGCGACTGCCCGAGTACATGGTGCCTTCGGCCCTGGTGGCCGTCGGCGGCATCCCGCTGTCGCCCAACGGGAAGCTGGACCGGCGTGCCTTACCCGCGCCGGAGTTCACCACGGCGTCCGACGGACAGGCCCCCCGGACACCGTACGAGGAGATCCTGGCCGGTCTGTTCGCCGAGGTGCTCGGCCTCGACCAGGTCGGCGTGGACGACGACTTCTTCCGGCTGGGCGGCCACTCCCTGCTGGCCACCCGGCTCGTCGGCCGCATCCGCGCCGAACTCGGCGTCGAGACACCGGTCCGCAGCGTGTTCGAGGCCGGTACGGTCGCCGGACTGGCCGCGCGGCTGGCCGCCGCGCAGACGGCACGGTCACCGCTGACCCCGCGGGACAGGCCCGAGCGGGTGCCGCTGTCCTTCGCCCAGCAGCGGCTGTGGTTCCTGCACCGGTTCGAAGGCCCGTCCACCACCTACAACACGACCACCATGCTCAGACTGCGCGGCGAGCTGGACGTGTCCGCGCTCCGGGCGGCCGTGGTGGACGTGGTCCACCGGCACGAGAGCCTGCGCACCCTGATCGTCGAGGACGGCGACGGTACCCCGTACCAGCGCATCCTGCCCGCGGACGACGTCACGCCCGACGTGCCCTGCACCGAGATCGCGGGCTCGGCCCTCGGCGACGCCCTGACCGCGCAGGCCGCCCACCGCTTCGACCTGTCGACGGAGATCCCGTTGCGTGCCAAGGTGTTCCGCTGCGCCGCGGACGACCATGTGCTCGCCCTTGTCATCCATCACATCGCCAGCGACGGCAGCTCGGCGGCCCCCTTGGTCAGGGACCTCACGACGGCGTACACCGCGCGCCGGGACGGTCGTGCGCCGGCCTGGCGGCCGCTTGCCGTGCAGTACGCGGACTACGCGCTGTGGCAGCGGGCCATGCTCGGTGACGAGTCCGACCCGGACAGCGTGATGGCCGCCGAGGTCGACTACTGGCGCCGTGAGCTGGCCGGTGTTCCGGAACCACTGCCGCTGCCGCTGGACCGCCCGCGGCCGGTGGCCGGGGAACGCCGCGAGGACCGGATCGAGTTCGCCCTCGGACCTGATCTCCTGGCCGCCGTCGAGGAACTGGCACGCCGGCGCAGTGTGACCGTGTCGATGGTCCTCCAAGCCGCCCTGGCGACCTTGCTCCACCGCATGGGCAGCGGCGACGACATCACCATCGGATCGCCGATCGCGGGCCGGACGGACGAGGCCATGGCCGACCTCGTCGGCTTCTTCGTCAACACGTGGGTGCTGCGGGTCGGCCTCGGCGGCGACCCCACCTTCGAGACCGTGCTCGACCAGGTCCGGACGAAGGCGCTCGCCGCGTACGACAACCAGGAGGCGCCCTTCGACCGGTTGGTCGAACTGGTCAACCCCGGCCGTTCCGCGGCCCACCATCCGCTGTTCCAGGTCATCTGCGCCTGGCAGAACAGCCCCGAGGCGGAGCTGAACCTGCCCGGCCTGGTGATCGAGGTCGAGCCCTTCGCCCGGACGACCACCGCCAAGTTCGACCTCGCCTTCTCGCTGGGCCCCGACCCTCGTGGCGCGGGCGCGCTCGGCCTGGCCGAGTACGACACCGACCTGTTCGACCGGGACACCGTACGCAAGCTGGTCAACCGCCTGCTCGTCGTCGTCCACCAGGTCGTCGCCGACCCGGCCGTGCCGCTCAGCGCGGTCGACGTCTTCGAACCCGGCGAGTTCGACCGGTTCGTCCACCAGGTCAACGACACCTCCGTGGACCTGCCGGGGGAGACGATCACGGAACTGTTCGCGCGGCAGGCCGCGGCCACACCGGACGCGATCGCCGTGACCGGGGACGGGGCCTCGCTCACGTACCGGGACCTGGACGCGGCGGCCGGCCGTGCGGCGGCGGCGCTGGTCCAGCGCGGTGTCACCGCCGAGTCGCTGGTGGGCGTCGCGCTGCCGCGGTCCCCGGAGATGGTCGTGACCCTGCTGGCCGTACTGAAGGCCGGCGCCGCCTATCTGCCGGTCGACCCCGAGTACCCGGCCGAGCGGCTGGCGTTCGTGCTCGATGACGCCCGGCCCCAAATCATCGTGGGCGACCACGAGTTCACCAGCCGGCCGACCCGGGACGACTGCCCGCGGGTGACCTACGGCGACCTCGTCGGCCCAGGCGCGCCCGCGGGCCTCTCCGAGCGGGTCGTCTCCGGCGACCAGCTGGCCTACGTGATCTACACCTCGGGGTCGACCGGACGCCCCAAGGGCGTGGCCATCTCGCACCGCGGCGTCGTGCAGTTCGCAGTCGACAAGTGGTGCCGCCGCGAGGGCAACGAGCGGGTGCTGCTGCGGACCCGGCACACCTTCGACCCCATGACGTACGAACTGTGGCCGACGCTGCTGCGCGGCGACTGCGTCGTCCTTGCTCCGCCCGACGACCTCGACGCCGGTGTCTTCGAGTCCTTCGTCGCCCGGCACGGGGTCACCAGCGCGTTGCTGATCACCCCGGTCTTCAACCATCTGGTCGAACAGAACCCGCGCTGCCTCGCCCGCCTCAACGAGGTGTGGATCGGCGGCGAGCGCCTCTCGCCCGCTGCCGTCGACCGAGCGGTGGCCGCGTGCCCGGACACGACGTTCGTGAACGCCTTCGGGCCGACCGAGATCACCTGCAACTCGACGGTGCACGAGATCGGCCCCGGCCCGGTGCGCACCGACGTGCCCGTCGGACTGCCGATGGACAACATGCGCGTCTACGTCCTCGACGACCGGCTGCGCCCCGTCCCGCCGGGCGTTCCGGGGGAGTTGTACATGGCGGGCGACGGGCTGGCGCGAGGCTATCTGAACCGGGCGGGGCTGTCCGCGGGCCGGTTCGTGGCGTGCCCGTTCGGGGAGCCGGGGCAACGGATGTACCGGACCGGCGACCTGGGCCTGTGGAACTCCCAGGGGATCCTGGAGTTCCGCGGCCGAGCGGATCACCAGGTCAAGATCCGCGGATACCGGATCGAGCCCGGTGAGGTGGAGGCGGTGCTCACGGAGCACCCCGCCGTGGGGCAGGCCGTGGTGATCGCCCGTGAGCTGCGCGACCTCGGTACCCACCTGCTCGCCTATGTGGTCGCGGACGGCACCTCCTCCGACGAGCTGCGCCCGTACCTGATGAGCAGGCTGCCGGAGTACATGGTGCCGTCGGCGATCGTCTTCCTGGACCGGCTGCCGCTGACCTCGCACCAGAAACTGGACCGCACGGCCCTGCCGGACCCCGACTTCGCCGCCGACGAGTACCTGGCGCCGCGTACGGCCGACGAACGGGCCCTGGCCGACCTGATCGGCGAGGTGCTCGGCGTCGAACGGGTCGGCGCCGACGACGACTTCTTCCTGCTCGGCGGCCACTCCATGCTCGTGGTCCGGCTGGTCAACCGGATCGCCGCCGTCCTTGGGGTGTCCGTGCCGGTCCGGACGGTGTTCCGGCACTCCGTGGTGGCCGACCTCGCCGCCCAGTTGCGGACGGTCGCCACGGGTGCCCCCGAGGACCCGTTCGCCGCGGTCCTGCCGATCCGGACGGAGGGCGACCGGCCGCCGTTGTGGATGATCCATCCGGGCAGCGGGCTGTGCTGGGCGTACATGAGCTTCGCCGGCCATCTGCCGAACCAGCCGATGTACGGGATCCAGGCACGCGAGTACGACCCGACGCAGCCGCACGCGATCTCCGTCGACGACATGGTCGGCCACTACCTGCAGCACATCACTGCCCTCCAACCGGACGGGCCTTACCTGCTGTTCGGCTGGTCGGGCGGCGGCACCCTGGCGCACGCGATCGCCGTGGAGCTGCGGCGGCGGGGCAAGGAGGTGGGTCTGCTGGCCATGCTGGACAGCGCCGTCGCCGGCGGTCTGGGGCTGGAGAACGACCTCGCGGAGGCCGACGTCATCGAGGACGCCGGCACCCAGGCGTTCGTCAGGGACTACCTCGGCAGGTCGGCGGGCGAGGCCGACTACCAGTCCGTCGTCGAGACCGTGGCGGCCGTGACCGTGCGTCACACGAAGCTCCTCGACGAGTTCGCCACCCCGGTCTTCGACGGTGACGTGCTGTTCTTCACTGCCACGGTCGACGACCACGGTTTCGCCGCACAGTGGCCGCCGTACGTGAGCGGCCGCTTCGACGAACACAGGATCGCCTGCAAGCACCGGGAGATGTCCCAGCCGGAGTACGCGGCCGAGATCTGCTCGGCGATCGACCGAGCGCTGCGGCGATGACCGAGGCGGGGCCGGGCCGTAGGCCCCGGCCCCGCCTCGCCGCCGAGAACCGCCGTTGGGCGAGAGGAGACGACCATGCGGATCCAGGTGGACACCGACCGATGCGTGGGTGCGGGTATGTGCGCACTCACCGCGCCGGGTGTCTTCACCCAGGACGACGACGGACACGGCGCCGTGCTGCCCGGACGGGAGGACGGCGCCGGCGACCCGTTGACGCGGGACGCGGTCCGGTCCTGTCCGGTGCAGGCCATCGCGCTGGAGGAGTACCCCGGCCGCTGAACCGACCGCGGCCGGCGGTACGTCGGCACAGCCGCGGGGCCACGGCAGGGCGCCTAGCATGACCGGCGTGGGGGAGAAGAGGAGGTGCCCCATGGAGAGGGCAGCCCCGCGGGCCGGGCGGGCGGTACGGAGCGTCTGGCTTGAGGGGCGGGCGCGCCGGGAGGCCGGAGGGGGTCGGCAGCCGTCGGGGCTCGACCGCGGGCGGATCGTCGCCGCGACGGTCCGGCTGCTGGACGCCGACGGGCTGGCGAGGTTCTCCATGCGCCGGCTGGCCGCCGAGCTGAATGTCACGGCCATGTCCCTCTACTGGTACGTCGACACCAAGGACGACCTCCTCGAACTCGCCCTGGACACCGCCTTCGGCGAGCTGCGGCTGCCCGAGGCGGACGCCGGCGGGGAGTGGCGCGAGCAGCTGCGTGCGCTTGCCACCGAGTACCGCGTGCTCCTGGTGCGCCACTCCTGGCTGCCGCCTCTGGCCGGCACGTATCTCAACATCGGCCCCAATGCGCTGTCGTTCTCGCGTGCCGTCCAGGGAGTCGTCCGCAGGACCGGGCTGCCCGCCTACCGGCAGATGGCCGCCGTCTCCGCCGTCTTCCAGTTCGTGTACGGGTTCGGCACGATCGAGGGGCACTTCCTCGCCCGGTGCGCGGACGCCGGCCTGACCCAGGACGCCGGTCACCGGCAGGCGATGAGCGCGATGACTCAGGCGCCCGAGGCCGCCGAGGTGGTACGGGAGGCGGTGGAGATCATGGCGGCCCGGGGCGGCGACACGGTGGAGGAGATGCGCGAGCGGGACTTCCGGTACGCGCTGGAGCTGCTGGTGGCGGGCATCGAGGCGATGGTGGCGCGCGGCTGAACAAGGCGCCCCGCCCCGCCCGCCGCCCGCCGCCCGCCGCCCGCCGCCCGCCGCCCACCGGGCTCAGGCGCGGCTCCGGCCGACGGCCTGGTCCGGTGCGGGGCGTCCGCCGGCCGGAGGTTCTCGCGCGTCAACCGGCTGACGGGCTCCGGCAGGTCACCGCAGTTCCAGACGCGGCTGGTAGGGCCCGTCCTGCACCCAACGCGGACCGTCCTGAGCGATCGGGAACGACGAGAGGTCGACCTTCTCCAGCCGCATACGGACCTTGTGGCCGTCCAGCACGCCGTCCAGCGACAGGCGGTCGGGCGTGGACTGGGTGAAGGCGAGCCGCGCGGACCAGGTCGGATCGTCGAGCCGCGCCAGGGCCATCGTCCGGCTCTTCGCATCGAAGGTGGCCGCGTAGTCGACGATGGAACCGTCCATCCGCTGGCTGGACACGGGCCCCGGTTGGTAGGAGTGGCTGGTGTCAACGATGAGCCGGTTCCAGCGCTCCTCGTCCGTGGTCAGGGGCGGGCGGTCGGTGCCGTCGACGGAGAACGCGACGACGTTCCAGATGCCGTACAGCGGCGGCTTCGGCCCCGAAGTGCCGATGGCGTCCCACAGCTTCCACTCCTCGTGCACCTGGGAGCCGGCCAGCCACGCCCCGAAGAGGATCTGCGCGGCAAGCGCGACCGAGACGGCCCGACGGGTGCGGAACAGTGGCGGACGCCTGACCGGATCCACGCCCTGGTCCGTCACGAAGAACCTGACCAGCCGGACAGCGTACGGGGCCAGCAGGATCAGGCTCAGCAGCAGCAGATGGAAGGTGAAGATCTTCAACGGTACCTGGTAGGTGACGTTGAGGATGAGCACCTGGGTCAGCTCGACCGACGCCAGGAGCGCCCCCAGCGTCGCGGTCCGCGGGATCACGAGCAGGACGGCGGCGGTGACCTCGGCGCAGCCGAGGAGGATCTCGTACGGCTGGGAGCTGCCCACCTGCGACCAGAGCACGTTCAGCATCCCGAAGTCGCCGTACGGCTCCACCAGCCTGGTCAGCGGCAGCGACATCTGCAGCGGGAACACCTTCGCGAACCCGAAGGAGAACAACTGGGCCGCCAGGCACAGCCGGACGACGACATGGAACCACTTGTGCAGCCACACATGGTCGGTGCGCTGCCGGTCGATCGCGGACCAGACCGCGGTGACCACGAGGGCGCCGAGGAACCAGCAGAAGGCCAGTACCCAGAAGAACCTCTGGTCGCCGCTCTGGACGGGCTCGATCAGAGCCGCGTCGACACCGAGGAGGTGCTCGCCGACCCAGGTCACCACCGGGCGCACCAGGTGGTACTGCCAGACCATGGCCCCCGCGGGCAGGTCGTTTCCGAAGACACCGAGCAGCGGGTAGACGATCCGCATCTCGGTCAGGAAGAACAGGGCCACGTAGGCCAGGAAGAACCGGAACGCCACTCGCGTGGCGAGGCTCCACGGGGCCGTCGGCGGGATGTCCGTCCGCTGGTCGGGTGCTGTCGGCTCGTCGGGTGTCTCCGGACTCCGCACGGGCCGGGCGGCTTTGAGCAGTCGTGTCATGCCAACCTCCTGCCATTGGGATCTGTCACGGCGACCGGCACTCGCTGGGCGCATTCGTGGTGTGGCAGAGCACGGGGGAGGAAGCGCCGTGTTGCCGCGGTGCCGCGCGAGGGGAAATGGAGGGCCGGGAAAGAAATCGCCGGAATCGGCTGCCAGTTTGGTCCGTCGGCCGACCGGTGTCCACGGCGGAATTCCTGCCGGGCGCAATTCCCCCGGCGCGGCTGTTTTTGCGTTCGAGTGACTTGACCGCTGTCCGGTCGACAGGACACCCGTGCGCGGGCGGACGCCTTACGGCCGGCGCGCGCCCGCGCACATGACGAGGAGGTGGAGCGTCAGGTACCCGGCCGGGGCCGGAACGGGGTGATGGTGATGTCCCCGTGGTGCGAGCGGGCCCGGACCGAGATGCTCCGGTCCGGCTGCCCGGCGGTTTCGCTCCGGTCCAGCAGATTGCGCACGCGTCCGTTCGGGGATTCGAGGTCCACCGCCACTGCGGCGTCCTGGGGAACGGAGATTTCGATGCTTCCCGAGTCGGACATCGTGTTGACCGTCCCGCGGGCGGCTTCCGAGATACGGATGTCACCGGATTCGCTGTACGCCTCGATGTCGCCGTG
The DNA here is from genome assembly GCF_001513975.1 of Streptomyces curacoi. Classification (GTDB taxonomy): domain Bacteria; phylum Actinomycetota; class Actinomycetes; order Streptomycetales; family Streptomycetaceae; genus Streptomyces; species Streptomyces curacoi. The sequence continues at coordinate 891,828 of NZ_KQ947986.1, read as the reverse complement.
GGTGCGGCCGACGAGGATGTCGGAATCGCGGCCGTGCACATGCAGCACGCCGGTGATCTCGCCGATCTCCGTCTCGCCGTATTCGTTGGTGACGGTGGCGCTTCCGTGGATTTTCTTGATCTGGATCACGCCGGAGTCACTGGTCACCTCGGCGTCACCGACGACGTGCCGTACAGCGATGTCGCCGCTGTCGGTGGTGACCGTCAGGGGGCCGGTCTCGTCCAGCACGATCTCGCCGTAGTCGGTCCGGAACGTGCACTCGCCCAGCCTGCCCATGCTGCGGAAGCCACCCTCCAGGGCCACGCCCCTCACGCACGAGCCCTCGGGCAGGTCGATCCTCGCTGTGATCGACTCACCGAAGCCCAGCCAACTGGCGAAGCCGTTGCGCGGTTGCGGGCCGTCGACGACGAGTCTGCCGTCGGCGTAGGAGACACGGAGACCCGCTGAGTCGTCCTCACCGGCGTGCGGCTGCACGACGGTGTCCGTCCGGTCGCTCGCGACGAGCAGAAGGTCGCCGATCGGCAGATTGACGGTGACGGAGACCCCGCCGGGGGTCGAGAAGGTGGGCATGTAGTCCGTCCTTGAACGTGATGTCGGGGTGTCGCGTCACCGGTCGGCGGGAGCGAGGACGACCGGCAGTTCGGCCAGCCGCCGCAGACCCGGCAGCTTCTGCCACGGGAGGTCCGCCGGAGCCACCGCCAGCGCCAGCCCGGGGAAGCGGCCGAACAGCGCCGGAAGGGCGGTGCCCAGCTGCAGCTTCGCCAGGTAGGCACCGAGGCAGTAGTGCGGGCCGTGCCCGAAACCGAGGTGGCCGTGGCCGGGAGCCTTCATGCGGCGTCCGACGTCGAATCGGTCGGGATCGGCGTAGCGGCGCGGATCGTAGTTGGCGGCCGTGAGCATCGGCTGGACGACGTCTCCGGCTCGTATCAGGACGCCGCCCAGTTCGACGTCGACCGCCGCGTACCGCGGCACGGAGACCTGCGTCGGGCCACACCGGCGTACCAGTTCGTCGACCGCCGTCTGCCACAGCTCGGGGTCCTGCTTGAGCCGGGCGAGCTGGTCGGGATGGGTCAGCAGCTCGGCGATGCTGTTGCCGAGGGCGTGCGCGGACGGTTCGTGGCCGGCGGTCATCAGGGTGATCACGAAGGTGATCAGTTCGTCGACGCTCAGCCGGTCCCCGTCCTCGTCGTGGGTCCTGATCAGCGTCGTCAGCAGGTCGTCGGCCGGCGAGTCACGGCGCCTTTCGACGAGCTCCCGCACCCCCGTCACCATGTCGTGCAGCGCGCGCGGCATGACGCCCGGCTCCAGCGACGCCAGTCCACTGCTCCAGGCGTGCCAGTCCGCGTGGTCGGACTCCGGGATGCCCATGAGCTCGCAGATCACCGTGAGCGGCAGCGGGTAGGCGAAGGCGGCGATCAGGTCCACCCGCCCGGAGTCGTCGAACGCGTCGATGAGGGATGCGGTGATCGCCTCCAGCCGCGGGCGCAACTCGGTGATCCGGCGGACGGTGAAGACACGCATCACCAGTTTGCGCAGCCGGGAGTGGTCCGGCGCGTCCTGGCCGAGCATGCCGTTGGCGAGGTACGGATAGTCCTCGGCGGGTACTCCGAGCCGCTCGGCCATCTGCGTGCGGGCGTCGTTGCCCTGGGAGCCGGACACCGAGGCGATGTTGCTGACGAACCTGCGGTCACCGAGGACGGTCATCACCTCCTCGTACCGGGTCACGTACCAGACCGGCACCGCGCCCATGAGCTGGCCGCGCACCACGGGTGCCTGTTCGCGCAGCAATTCTGCGCCGCGGTAGGGGTCCGTCATCATCGCGTCGGACATGACGTCCGGCAGGTCGGGTGCTTCCGTGGACATGGGGAGCCTCCTGGTTGGGGCGGGGCGGTGTGTGAGGGTGTGTCAGGTATGCCTCGGGTCGCGCTTGTAGAGCTTCTTCGACCACAGGTAGCCGACCAGCGCGATGCCGAGGCACCAGGCGACGCCGATGATCCAGTCGTTGCCGACCGGCCGGTCGAGCAGCAGGTTGCGCAGCGTGTCGGTGATCGGCGTGAAGGGCTCGTTCTCGGAGAACCAGCGCAGACCGGAGGACATCGACTCGGCCGGTACGAACGTGCTGGACAGAAACGGCAGTACCTGAAGGATCATCGGCATGTTGCTCGCCGAGTCGACGGTCTTGGCCAGCAGGCCGAAGCCGACGGCCACCCAGGTCAGCGCGAAGCTCACCAGAGCCATCAGGCCGAAGGCGGCGAGCCAGCCCAGCACCCCCGCCGTGGGGCGGAAACCGACGGCGAGCGCGATGCCGATCACCACGACGATGCTGACCATCGACTGGATCACGCTGCCCACGACGTGTCCGGTCAGGACCGACGCGCGGGAGATGGCCATGGTGCGGAACCGGTTGATGATTCCCTTGGTCATGTCGACCGCGACCGCGATGGAGGTGCCCATCGCTCCCACGGTCAGGGCCAGCAGGAAGATGCCCGGGGCGAGGTAGTCGACGTAGTCGATGCCCTGGGCGGCACCGCCCAGACCGTTGCCCATCGTGCCGCCGAAGGCGAAGACGAACAACAGCATGAGCACACACGGCATGACCACCGACCCGAGCAGCGTCGACGGGTTGCGCGTGGCGTGCCGCAGGTTGCGGCGCAGCATCGTGGAGGAGTCGTGCAGGGCGAGGGAGAGGGTGCTCATCGGGCCGCCTCCTGCTTTTCGCCCGTCGTGGCGGGCTGGGACGTCAGGGTCAGGAACACGTCGTCGAGGTCGGGGCTGTGCATCGAGAGGCTGGACGCGGTGACCGAGACCCGGTCGAGCCGGTCGATGACCCGCCGCATCGAGCCCATGTCGCCCTCGCTGGGCACCCGCAGGCTCAGCGCCTCCTCGTCGATGTCCGAGGCCCCCAACGCCTCGGCTGCCGTCGCCAGTTGTTCGGGGCTGTCGAAGGTGAGACGGATGTCGCCGCCGGGGACGAGGCGTTTGAGCTCGGTGGCGGTGCCCTCCGCGACGAACCTGCCGTGGTGCAACACCGCGATCCGGTCCGCGAGTTCGTCCGCCTCCTCCAGGTACTGCGTGGTCAGGAAGATCGTGACCCCGTCGCCGACCAGGTCCCGGATGATGTCCCACATGGTGCGCCGGCTGCGTGGGTCGAGTCCGGTGGTCGGCTCGTCGAGGAAGATGATCCGGGGGCCGCCGACGAGGGTCATCGCCAGGTCGAGCTTGCGGCGCATGCCGCCCGAGTAGGTTCCGGCGAGCTTCTTCGCGTCGTCGCCCGCCAGCTCGAACCGGTCCAGCAGTTCGGCTGTCAGCCGCCGGCTCTCCTGCCGGGGCAGCCGGTGCAGGTCGCACATCAGCAGCAGGTTCTCCTCGCCGGTGAGCAGTTCGTCGACCGCCGCGAACTGTCCGGTGACCCCGATCGCCCGCCGCACCGCTTCGGGCTCGCGCAACAGGTCGTGGCCGGCCACCTGCACGGTCCCGGCGTCCGGCCGGATGAGCGTGGAGAGGATCTGTACCAGGGTCGTCTTACCGGCGCCGTTCGGCCCGAGTAATGACCAGATGCGGCCTGCTGGAACCTCGAAGTCGATTCCGTCGAGAACCAGCTTGTCCCCGTACGACTTGCGCAGTCCGGTTGCTGTGATGGCGGGTGGGCTGGTTGGGGTCATGTCCCTCTCCTTTTCGACGATGGGAATTTCTCTCGCGCGGACGAAATGCCTGTCCCGATGCACTGGAATCAGGGACTGTGTCCTGTCGCCGGGACACACGGTGAGCACGTCGCCTTCCGGTGACGCCAGTGTGGCGCAACTATGGCGCCATCTCAAGTGGCATCGGTGGACCTTTGGCGCCATCTTGATGCGCGGGCGGGGTGGCGGGGGGGGGTGCGTGATGGCGGTACGGCTGAAGGGCCGCCGACGTCAGGCCGGCCCAGCGGCAGCTGTGTGGATGTGCGATGCGGTCGACAGCGGCCCAGGTCTACGACTGAGCGGCAGCGTGGGGCGCTGTCCAGGGAAGATGGCCAAGCCGCGCGCTACGGGCCGATGCGCGGGCGCTGACGCCTGCGAGCGGGCACGTGCGGACTGTGAGCGGCCGCCGACCGGCTGGTGAGCGGGCGCCGTGTGGAAGCCCGCGGTCGATACCGGTGGAAAAGGTCGCGGCCGAGGGCCGCGATCGATGGAGTGTGAGGCCGCCACGCGGGAGGGGGCGGCGCTGGGGCGACGGAGCTTTGCTCGTCTCGGGCCGGTCAGTCGTCCGCCGACGGGCCGGGCTGCGGGGATCGATGGATCATGATGTCGCCGTGTCGTGACCTGGCCCGCACCTTGACCATGTCCGCGTGCTGGGTGGGGGCGTCCCGGGCCTGCAGGGAGTTGCGCACGGACCCGGTCACGCTCCGCGCGTCGACCCAGGCCGTCGATCCCTCCCCGATGCCGATCTCGACCTCGCCCGAGGAGGTCAGCAAGTCGACCTCGCCGGCCGTCACGTGGCCGATGCGGATGCTGCCGCCGGCCGTCTTGGCCGTGACGCCGGGTCCGGCGCTGTCGACGAAGATGTCGCCGCCGGCCGCGCTGAGATGCAGGTCGCTGCCGGCGTCGCCGATCCAGATGTCACCGTTGACGCCCTTGACCACGGCGCTGCCGCGGACCCGGCGCACCCGCACCTTGCCCGACACTCCGTTGACATTGGCGTACCCGGACACGTCGTCGACTGTGATGTGTCCCGAGACGGTCTCGGCGTGCAGGGTGCCGACCCTGTCGAGATGGACATGGCCCGAGACGCTGTCGAGGCGGACCTCCTCCAGCAGGCCCTCGGAATGGATCTGCACCTTGACCACCTCGGCCTGGAGGCTGGAGCCCGTCGGCAGTTCGATGGTCACGTCGATCGAGGGGGAGTTCCCCAGGATGCCGCCCAGCCAGTGCGGGTCGGGCGCCTTCACCAGCAGCCTGCCCGCGGCGTAGTCGACCTCGGTCTGCTCGGCCGCCTTGACGTCGGCCGCGGCCGACTCGTCGCGGGGGCGGACTCGTACGACCGTGTCGGTACGGTCGCCGGCGACGAGCGACAGCTTGCCGCTGTTCATGGTGAGTGCCACGGTGATGGGCTCGGGGGTGGTGAACTCGGGCATGGGGTAGCCGTCCTGTCTCGTGGTTGGCGGGAGCTCAGCCGACCCAGCCGACGTAGTGGCGCGTCGGTCCGGGGCCGCGGCGGCCTGGGCGGGGCTGGGTGGCGCCGGCGTCCAGCGCGGCCGTGGTGACGCGGACCAGCCATGCGTTCACCGAGAGCCCCTCCTTGGCGGCCGCTGCTTCGATGCGGGCCTTGAGCTGCTCGGGCGGTCGGAAGTTGATACGGCCCACGGCGCCTTCGGCACCGCTCGGCGGCGCGGGCACCTGCTCGGGCGCGGGTTCGTCCTGAGGGTGTTCGACGTCGTCGTCGAGTGCCTCGTGGAAGCTGGGGGACGTGACCACGAAGTGCGGGTTGCGTCCGCGCAGCCGGACCTCCACCGACCCGGGCACCAGGTCCCGGGTGATCTCGTCCGCGGCGGCCGACAGTACGTCCAGCATGGTGAGCCTGGTCGCCGACGCCACAGAGGCGGCCAGCCGCTCCGCCAGCGCCATGGCTTCGCCGTCGCCCGCGCCGGCGGAGGCCAGGAGTTCACGGTGGAGGCCGTCGACGTAGGGTGTGAGATCCATGGCGCAAGTATGGCGCCTAGGTGGCGCCACCGCAAGCGTGGACTCCGCGGAGACGCCGCGTGGGCTCGCGAGTGGCGCCATCCGCTGCGCCATCCGCCGCGCCACCCGTCGACGCCGCGCCCCGGCGCCGCGGCTCCCCCGCTTGTCCTGGTGACCGGGACTTGTCCCGGCGACAGGACGCCTGCCGGATTGTCGTACCGTCGACAGGCGCAACGCCGGTCTGAAAGAATCGGGCCGGTATTGATTCCGGTGCGGAAAATCCCTGGACGAATTCCCCGGAATTTAGATGACCTGTATCAGCGAATCAGTGATGACGGGAGTGTCATGTCTGCGCTGGCCGAAAAATGGAAACTGGACCGACAGCGATACTTCTGGATGTACGGCGAGGACAGGTCGTCGCAGCGGGTCGTGTTCGACGAGGCGAGCGGCATATGGACCGTGTACGGCCATGTCGAGGCGGTGCACGTGGCGAACAACCCGCACATCTTCTCGTCCGACACCGGCCGGCTGATCCCGGAGCGACGCGAGTTCGACGAAGGCTCCATCACCCAGCTGGATCCGCCACGCCACACGGCCCTGCGCAAGCTCATCACCCACGCGTTCACCCCCCGCGCGATCGACGAGCTCGAACCCCGGGTCCACGCCATTGTGGAGGACCTGCTGGCCAAGGTGGCCGACCGCAAGAGCTTCGACCTCATCACCGAACTGGCGTACCCGCTGCCCATCACCGTGATCGCCGAACTGCTCGGCATCCCCGCGAGCGACCACGCCCTGCTCAACGGGTGGGTCGACAAGATGATGAGCATCACCTCGGAGTTCTCGCTCGGCGAGCGGGACGAGAGCGTCGGCAACGAGGTGGAGTTCGCGATGGAGCAGGTCCGTCACATCACCGACTACCTGCGCGAACACGTCAGGGACCGCCGTTCCGCCCCGCGCGAGGACCTGCTCACCCGGCTCGTCGAAGCAGAGGTGGACGGTGAACGGCTGACCGAGAACGAGGTGGCCAACTTCGCCAACGTCATGCTCGTCGCCGGCCATGTCACCACCACCCTCCTCATCAGCAGCACCGTCCTGTGCCTCGACGCCCACCCGGACGTCGACCGGACGGTCCGGCAGAACCGCGCACAGGTCCCCGGCCTGCTGGAGGAGTCGCTGCGCTACCTGAGCCCCATCGCGTCCATGGTGCGAGTGACCAACACCCCGGCTGAGGTGGGCGGCGTGACCATCGGGGCCGACCAGATGGTCAGCCTGTCGATCTCCACCGCCAACCGCGACCCACGGGTCTTCGCCGACCCGCACGTCTTCGACCCCACCCGCGCGCACAACCCGCACATCGCCTTCGGCCGGGGCGTGCACTTCTGCATCGGGGCGGCGCTGGCCAGGCGGGAGGGCCGTATCGCGATGAACGCGCTGTTCGACCGCTTCCCGGAACTGCGCTGCGACCCGGACAACCCGCCGACGTTCATGGCCAATCCGAACCTCAACGGTGCGGCCCGGCTGCCCGTCGTCGTCGGCTGACCCGCCGGTCTGGAGGACACTCCCATGAACCCGACCAGCCTCGACGCCCGGACGTACCGGACCGCGGAACGCCTGCTTCGGCACAACCGGGGCGAGCTCGTGCTCGACGGAAGGATCCGGCCCCGGTGGATCGACGGCGGCGCACGCTTCTGGTACCCGAGCGACGCCCCGGACGGCCCACGCTTCCTGCTCGTCGACCCCGCGGAGGGCACCCGGGAAGCCGCGTTCGACCACGCGCGGCTCGCCGCCGCGCTCACGGCCGCCTCGGGCCGGAACGTCGACGCGACCGCGCTGCCCTTCGCCGCCTTCGAACTGACCGAGGGGGCGATCGAGTTCGACGCGTTCGGTGCCCGCTGGAGGTGCGCGCTGGACGACTACGACTGCGTCGGCGTCGAGGGGCCACCGCCCCGCGAACTCCTTGATGTCGTCGCGCCGGACGGCCGGCTCGCGGTGTTCCGGCAGGACTACAACCTCCGGGCGCGGTCCCTGGCCGACGGGCGGGACTGGACGCTGACCGACGACGGTTCGGCGGATCGTGACTACGGCGCCAACCCCGACTACTTCATGTACTCCACGCTGCTCGGCAAGCTCGGCATTCCGCACCTGCCGCCCGCGGCGCTGTGGTCGCCGGACTCCCGGCGGGTACTCACCCACCGGACCGATATGCGCGGGGTTCGCGAGACGCATCTCGTCGATGCGCTGCCGGCCGACGGAGGGCCGCCCGAGCTGCGGACGCAGCGGTTCGCTCACCCCGGCGACGAGCGGATGCCGCTGGCCGAGTTCGTGGTGCTGGACGTCGAGTCCGGGAAGACGGTGCCCGCGCTGGCCGAACCGGTCGCGATGCCGCTGATGTCGCCGATCTCCCGCCGCTGGGCCTGGTGGGCCGAGGACAGCTCGGCGGTGTACTACCTCAGCTCGACGCGGGACATGGGAACGCTCAGCCTGCACCGACTCGATCCGACCTCCGGCGAGGTGCGTACCGTACTGACGGAATCGGGGCCGACCCGGGTGGAGCCCACCCAACTCCTCGGCGCTGCACCGATGGTCAGGGTCCTGTCCGACGGGACGGAGGTGCTGTGGTACTCCCAGCGCGACAACTGGGGCCACCTCTACCTCCACGGCACCCGGGACGGCGAGCTGCGCGCCCGGGTGACCCAGGGGGACTGGGCCGTCCAGGAGATCCTGCACGTCGACGAGGACCGGCGGGTGGTGTACTTCCTGGCGTCCGGCCTGGTCGCCGACGACCCCTACCGGCGGACGGTGTGCCGGGCCGGGCTGGACGGCTCCGGATTCGCCAAGGTCACCGACGACGACCTCGACCACGTGGTGACGGTGCCGCCCGGTGCGGGGTACTTCATCGACTCGGCCTCCACCAACGCCCTCCCGCCGGTGACCACCGTGCGCGGCTGGGACGGGCGGGTACGCGTCGAGCTGGCCCGCGCGGATGTCTCGCGCCTGCTGGAGACGGGGTGGACTCCGCCGGAGCGGTTCCGGGTGACGGCGGCCGACGGGCACACCGAGATCCACGGCATGCTCTACCGGCCGCACGGCTTCGATCCGGCTGCCCGGTATCCGGTCCTGGACCACCCGTACGGTTTCCCGAGCGCGACGCGCGTCGTGCCCTGCTTCGACCCCGGCTACTACGGGTACGACGCCGAGGCCCTGGCCGCTCTGGGGTTCGTCGTGGTGGCGATCGACGGCCGGGGCTCGCCGGGACGCGACAAGGCTTTCCACGACGCCTCCTACGGCCGGGTCGGCGACGCTGCCGGCCTCGACGACCATGTGGCGGCCCTGCGTGAACTGAGCCGCAGCCGCCCGTGGATGGACCTCGACCGGGTCGGGGTGTTCGGCATGTCCTCCGGCGGGTTCGCGGCAGTGCGGGCGATGCTCGACCACCCCGACGTGTTCAAGGCCGGCGTCGCCGAGTGCGGGGTCCATGACCTGCGCTACGCCGAACAGGGCGTCGCCGAGATGTACAACGGCCCGTTCGACGACGAGGCCTACGCCGCCGCCTCCAACGTCGACATCGCGGACCGGCTCACCGGGAAGCTGCTGCTCGTCCACGGTGGCCTCGACGACAGCTTCTCGCCGCACCTGACGATGCGTCTGGTGGAGCGCCTGATCGCGGCGGACAAGGACTTCGAGCTGCTGATCGTGCCCGGCTCCGACCACGCCTTCGTCGGTTACGACCACTACGTCAACCGGCGCCGGTGGGACTTCCTGGTCCGCCATGTGAGGGGCGCCGAACCGCCGGACGGGTACCGGCTGACACCCGTCTCGCTGGATCCGGAAGCGATCGCCGGCCTGTTCGGATGAGGGGGAGACCCATGCACACCAGGAAAGCGACCGAGGCCGATCTCTGGCTGCGCCCGTGCGGCGAGGCCGTCCCCCGGCCCCGTCGACGGCTCGTGTGTCTGCCCCACGCCGGCGGTACCGCGAACACCTACGGTTCCTGGCCGGCACTGCTGCCGCCGGACGTCGGCGTGTACGCGGTGCAGTATCCCGGGCGCCAGGACCGCTACGGCGAGCCCCCGGCGGACGGCATCGAGAAGATGGCCGACGAGATCGCGTCGGCCCTCGAGCCGTTCACCGACGACCCCCTGACGGTCTTCGGCCACAGCATGGGCGCCTATGTCGCCTACGAGGTCGCCGCGGAACTGGAGCGCCGGCACGGCCCGGTCGTGGATCTTCTCGTGGTCTCGGGCGTGATCGCGCCCCACCGCAAGCAGCCGGGCGAGGTGCACCGGCTGCCGGACCCCGAGTTCGCCGCCGAGGTCGCCCGGGACAACGAGTCGTTCGCGGACCTGTTGGCCAGCCCGGACCTGGTCGAGGTACTGCTGCCCATGATCCGCGATGACTACCGGCTGTTCGAGATCTACCAGCCCGGCGACCCGCCCGCGGTGCGCGCGCCGGTGCTCGCGACGGGCGGCGTGGCAGACCCGGACGTCGACCACGCCGGGCTGGCGTCGTGGGGCGAGCTGACCACCGGCGGATTCGATGTGCGCACGTTCCCCGGCGGTCACTTCTACCTGGTCGAGGACGAGGCCGCGCTCGTCCGCCGCGTCGCCGAGCGGATGGCTTCCACGTGACCGGCCGTCGCACGGCGCGGACCTGAGACGAAGGGGGAGTGGAGTGTCGCGAACAGCAACCGGGCGGACTCCCGCGTCGGGCGGCGCGGTCCGGTCTCGGCACTACCTGATGTGCCGGCCCGCCCATTTCACGGTGAACTACTCGATCAACCCGTGGATGGACCCGCTCGTGCCGACGAGCACGGAGACCGGCCTGGCGCAGTGGAAGCGACTGCACGACGTGCTGGCGGAACTCGGCCACGACATCGAGCTGATACCGCCGGATCCTGGACTTCCCGACATGGTGTTCACGGCGAATGGGGCGGTAGTCGTGGACGGCAAAGTCCTGGTCGCCCGGTTCCGGCACCCGCAGCGGTCAGGTGAGTCCGAGGCGTACGCCCAGTGGTTCCGGGCGCGCGGCTGGACCGAGGTCCGGCAGGCGACCCGGATCAACGAAGGCGAGGGGGACTTCCTGCTCGCCGGGGAACTGCTGCTGGCCGGATCGGGGTTCCGCAGCGAGCCGGCCGCGGTGGCGGAGGCCGGTGAGTTCCTCGGACGGCCCGTGCTCGGCCTCACGCTGGTCGACCCCCGCTTCTACCACTTGGACACGGCGCTCGCCGTGCTCGACGACGAGCAGATCATGTACTACCCGGGGGCCTTCAGCCGGCAGAGCCGCACGGCGCTCGCCGAACGGTTCCCGGACGCCATCCTGGCCACCGAACAGGACGCGGCGGTCTTCGGCCTGAACGCGGTGTCCGACGGCCGGCACGTGGTGCTCGCCCAGGCGACCCGGCGGCTGCCGGGACAGCTGCGCGAGCGGGGGTTCGAGCCGATCGGGGTGGACCTGTCCGAACTGCTCAAGGCCGGCGGCGGGGTGAAGTGCTGCACCCTGGAGCTGCGGCCCGCCGAGCCGCCGCCGACGCAGCGGGCGGGCGGATGAGCGACCGCCCCGGTCCGGATCGGTGCGCCGGACCGGACGACGAGGTGGTGCGCCTCCCGGTCGCGGCGCTGGTGATCGAGGGCTCCCCGCGCGCGGAGGGCGAGGACGAGGAGCATGTGCGGTCCCTGGTCGCCGCGGAGCAGGAACTGCCGCCGATCATCGTGCACGAGACGACGATGCGGGTGATCGACGGGGCCCACCGGGTGCGTGCCGCACGGCTGCGCGGGAGCGAACACATCACGGCACGCTATTTCCGCGGCAGCGCTGAGGATGCCTTCGTCCTGGCTGTCCGCGCGAATGTCGGACACGGACTTCCGCTTTCCCTCAAGGACAGGATTTCGGCCGCCGAACGCATTGTCACGACACACCCGCAATGGGCGGACCGGATGATCGCGTCGGCCGCCGGTATTTCTGCCCGCACCGTCGCGGAAATACGTCGGAGAAAGTCCGTCGACGAATCCTCCGGGACCCGCATCGGACAGGACGGCCGCGCCCGGCCGGTCGACGCGGCACGGCGCCGCAGCCTCGCGACCGCGCTGCTGACCGAGAACCCGGACCTGTCGCTGCGGCAGGTCGCCCAGGTCGCGGGGATATCGCCGGAGACCGTGCGCGCGGTCCGCAACCGCCTGCTCTACGGCAGGCGACCAGTGCCGGACCGCACTCCGAAACCGCCGGTGCGGCACGAGGTACCGCCGCCCGCGGACCAGGACGAGGTGCTGCGGCGCCTGACCGCGGACCCCGCGGTCCGGCAGACCGACACCGGCCGGGTCCTGCTGCGCATCCTGCGCCTGCAGTCGCTCGGCGATGAGGAGTGGCAGAAGATCGTCGACCATGTGCCGGCCCACTGCGCGCACCTGGTCGAGCAGGCGGCACGCGAATCAGCACGTATGTGGAATGACGTCGCCGCACGCATTGCGCAAAAGTCGTCATTGACCGATTGAGCGCGCGCCGTCCAAGTGCGAAAAACCGGCGGTTGGACACCCCGCACGAGCTTCTGTGTACCGCCCCCGGTCGCTAGCATCTGATTATTCGCGATTCTCGACCGCCCCTTGGATATCGGTCGCTCATTCGTCGCTCTCCCGCCACACGAACGGAACTCGTGATGCCGGCTGACTGCCTCCACGCAATTTTCTCCGAACATGCCCGGGCGGCACCCGGCCGGGTCGCCCTGTCCACCCCGGCAGGACCGGTCTCCTACGGCGACCTCGACGCACGCAGCGACCGGCTGGCCGAACGGCTCGCCCGCCTCGGTGTGCGGCCGGGCGTCCTGGTCGGGCTGTGCGCGCGCCGGAGCACGGAAGCCATCGTCGGCATGCTGGGCATCCTCAAGGCGGGCGGGGCGTACGTGCCGATCGACCCCGGCTATCCGGCGGCGCGCATCGACTATCTGCTCGCCGACAGCGCGGTGCCCGTCGTGGTGGCCGCGCGGGACACCACCGACGTGCTCAGCGGGCGCCACCCCGCCATCGTGTGGGTCGAGGGTGACGACGTATGCGCCGACTTCGGACCGACCGCCCCCGACGGCGTCCTCGCCGAGCGCGCGGCGACCGCGTCGGCGGGGGAGCGGACGGAGCCCTCGGGGGCCGACCTGGCGTACGTCATCTACACCTCAGGATCCACCGGAGCGCCGAAGGGCGTGACCGTCACTCACCACAACGTCCTGCGCCTGTTCGAGCAGACCCGGCCCTGGTTCCGCTTCGACCACCGCGACACCTGGTCGCTGTTCCACTCCATCAGCTTCGACTTCTCGGTATGGGAGATCTGGGGCGCCCTGCTGCACGGCGGCCGGCTGGTACTGCTGCCGGAGACCGTCTCCCGGTCGCCCGCACACCTGGTCGCACTGCTGCGGGCCGAGAAGGTGACCGTGCTGAACCAGACGCCGTCTGCCTTCCACCAGTTGCTCGGCGTGCTGTTCTCCGGCCGGGACGGCGCGCCGGATACCGCCGGTCTCGCCCTGCGTCTGGTCGTCTTCGGCGGCGAGCGCCTGGACCCGCGGATGCTCGCGCCGTGGATCGACCGGCACGGCGACCGCACGCCCGAACTGGTGAACATGTACGGCATCACCGAGACCACCGTGCACTGCACATACCGCCGGATCACCGCGGCCGACGTGACCGGCGGCACCGGAGCCAGCCCGATCGGCGTGCCGCTGCCCGACCTTCGCGTGTACGTCCTCGACGAGCACGGCACACCGCAACCGGACGGTGTGGCGGGGGAGATGTACGTCGCCGGAGCAGGGCTCGCCCGCGGCTACCTCAACCGGCCCGAACTCACCGCCGAACGGTTCGTACCGTCGGCGAGCGGGGTCGACGAGGACCGGCTCTATCGCACGGGCGACCGGGCGATGCGGCTGCCCGACGGCGAACTGGTCTATCTCGGCCGGATGGACGACCAGTTGAAGATACGCGGGTACCGGATCGAACCCGGTGAGATCGAGGAATGCCTGGTCCGCCTGCCGGACATCGCACGGGCCGTCGCCGCGCCCCGCGACTTCGGGGACGGTGACGTCCGGCTGGTCGCCTACCTGCTGCCGGTACGTCCGGTCGACCCCGCCGGACCGGAGGCGGCCCGGCTGACCGCCGCGGCGGAACGGCACGCCAGGAGCCAACTGCCCAGACATCTGAGGCCGTCCCGCTACGACGTCGTCTCGGAGTTCCCCATGACCCTGCAAGGAAAGGTGAACCGCGATGCCCTCGGCAAATAAGTCCAGCCATGGAGAGGAGCCGACGTCATGACCGTGTCGCCCGATGTGTCCGCGACCGGAATCCGCCGGTCGGTGGAGGAGATCGTCAGCACGGTGCTGGAACGGGACGGCGTCGACCCCGCCGTCGACCTGTTCGACCAGGGCGTGACGTCGCTGGCGTTCATCCGGATCGTCGCCCAGCTCAACGAGAAGTACGCCATCACACTCGACGTCGCCGAACTGGAGGAAGCCAGCATCGACGCGCTGGCCGCGCTCGTCGACACGCAGACCGCCGGGAAAGACCACTGACGCAGGAAAGGCCTTCACGATGACGAACGCGGTGCAGCAGACGTTCACACCGACCCCGGAGGAGGTCGCCCGGTTCCACGAGCTGGGCTACCTGGGCCCGTTCAAGGTGTACGAGGAGGAGGAGATGCGGCGGCTGTGGCGCCGCGAGCGGCTGCGGCTGATGGACCGCAGTGGCGCGGTCTACGACGAGGGCGACGCGCAGGCGGGCAACACCAACATCGCCAACTACGACCGCCACCTGGACTCCACGTTCCTGGCCGACCACATATGCCGGCCGGAGATCGTCGACCGGGTGACCGCGGTGCTGGGGCCGAACGTGCTGTGCTGGCGCTCGGAGTTCTTCCCCAAGTACCCGGGCGACGAGGGCACCGACTGGCACCAGGCCGACACCTTCGCCTTCGCCTCGGGCAAGCCGCAGATCGTGTGGCCCGAGTCGGAGAAGGACTTCGGCGGCACCATCACGGTGTGGACCGCCTTCACCGAAGCCGCCGAGGACACGGGCTGCCTGCAGTTCATCCCCGGCACCCAGCGCACCATGTACTACGACGAGTCGAAGGAGATGCACTACCAGCCCGACAAGATCAACCAGCAGGACAAGGAGGGCGTCACCCGCGGCTTCTACGGCTACGACTACCGACAGCTGCAGAAGGACCCCGACTGGAGTCCCCCGCAGGAGCGGGCCGTCTCCATGGTGATGCGTCCCGGCGAGGCGGTGATGTTCTGGTCCACGATGATGCACGCCTCCAAGCCGCACTCCGCGCCGGACAAGGAGATGAGGCTCGGCTTCGCCGGCCGCTATGTGCCGACCTCCGTGGCGGTGTACCCGGACACCGACGAAGTCGACGAGTACGGCGGCCGGGTGAGCCTCAGTGAGTACGGCACGGTCCTGGTCGCGGGCACCGACACCTACGACCACAACCGGCGGGTCACCCGCACCACCAAGGGACACGAGTTCCCCAAGCGGTGACGTCGTAGGACCGAAGGAGGCGAACGCATGCTGGGACCGGAAACGAGAGCGGCGGTGGCCCGCCTGGCCACGGCCGTGCTGTCGGTGAAACCGCTCGTCGAGGGGATCGCCGCCCCGGTGCGGGTGGTTCCGGTCGCCCGCACCGCGGTCGCGTCCCCCGTCGACCGGTCCCCCGGCCAGTGGCGTGCGCTGCGCGCGCTGCTGGACCGGGTCGCCCGCCGGGCCGGGGTCGACGGACTCCTGCTGTCCGGCGGGGAGGGCTTCGACGACCTGCGGGTCTTCGAACGTGTGGTGAGCGAACGGCTGGCGCTCGCGGACGTGCTGGACTCCGTGGGCGTGGTACCGGTGGACCGGCTCGGCGAGGTGGACCGGGTGGTCACCGACGCCCTGGCGGACACGTTCGAGGCCTACTGCCGCAAGGAGACCGTCACATCGCCGGACGGCGTGCCGCTGAACGTGTACGCGGCGGGCGAGGGCGAGGAGACGGTGGTCCTGGTCCCCGCCTGCGGTATGCCGGCCGCTCTCGCGGAGAACTGGGTGCGCTTCTTCACCCGTGACCGCCGCGTGCTGACCTGGGAGAGCCGCGGTCTGTTCGGCGCTGCCGGGCACAGCGCGGAGCACGACACGGACATCCACGCCCAGGCGGCCGATCTGTTCGCGGTCATGGACCACCACGACGTGCGCGACGCGCACGTGATCGGGTTGTGCGGGGGCGCGGCGATCGCGCTGGTCGCCGCGGCCGGACAGCCGTCGAGGATGCGTTCGCTCAGCCTGTGGCACGGCGCCTACGGGTTCGCGGAGGACTACCCGAAGACATCGCACCAGCAGGGGCTGATCGAACTGATGACCGCCGCGGCGCGCAGCCGGTCCGCCGCCCAGGCCGTGCACGCCGCGTTCTGCCAGGCGATCCTCACCAGCACGCCCGCCGACGTGGCACATCTCGTGCTGTACCCCTACGCCAGCCCGGAACTGCTCTACCGCTACTGCCGGCTCAACCTCGGCATCACCGGCGCCCCCGTGGAGCCCTACCTCGCCAGGGTCGAGCCGCCCACCCTGGTCGTCACCAGTCGCGACGACGACATCGCCCACCCGGTCGGCTCCCAGCGGGTGGCCGACGGCCTTCCCCACGGGCAGCTCAGGGTGGAACCGCACGGCGACCACATCTCCCTGTTCACCGCGGACGACTCCCTGCTGCGGGTGGCCGAGGACTTCATGGCACGGCACCCTCGCCCGGCGCCCATCTGAGGGGGTCGGTACGGCCATCGCTGCCGGACTGGCCCGCGCCGGGGCTCGGGCGTGCGTCAACGGCCGCAGCCGCATGTCCAAGAGGGCGCTGCTCGCGGTGAGCCGGGGCTTCGCCAAGCAGGCGGCTGCGAACTCGTGGACCGCGACTTTCCCTGGGACGAGGCCCACGTCCACCTCAGCTCCGGCCAAGCCCCGGCCACCACCGGTGGCGCGCCGCGCGTGGACGGCGGGTACGTCGACCCCATCCTGCCGTGACCGGACGACAAGAACTGGACTCACCCAGGGCGACTCCGCGCGCTCTCACAGAGCCCGGAGCCGTACGGCCGCCCTGCGGGGGTGAGCAGGCACGAACCGGGTACCCGTCTGTGCTGTCTGGAGGCTGTGCTGTGGAACTCACCGACTGGCTGCTGACCTCGGACGAACGCGGCAACAGCGCCACACGTCTGGACAGCCGTCGACCGGATCGGGCGGCCTGGTCGCACGGGAACCTGGTGCGCCCCCTCGTCCACGGCGCGACGTACTTCCCCGCGCTCCTCAGCGCGATCCGCGCGCAGCGCGCCGGGGACCTGCTCCTGTTCACCGACTGGCGGGGCGACCCCGACGAGCGCCTGGGCGGACCCGGCACTGAAATCGGCACCGTCCTGTGCGAGGCGGCCGCGCGCGGTGTGATCGTCAAAGGACTCGTCTGGCGCTCCCACCTGGACCGGTTCCAGTTCAGTGAGGCCGAGAACCGCCACCTCGGCGAGGAGGTCGAAGCGGCGGGCGGCGAGTGCCTGCTCGACATGCGCGTACGCCCCGGCGGCTCGCATCACCAGAAACTCGTCGTCCTGCGGCATCCCGGCCGCCCGGAACTCGACACAGCGTTCGTCGGCGGGATCGACCTGTGTCACAACCGCCATGACGACGCGGCGCACAACGGCGATCCGCAGTCACTGCCCATCGCCGCCGCATACGGACCGCACCCGCCGTGGCACGACATCCAGCTCGCGATACGCGGACCGGCCGTCGGCGACATCGAGGCCGGTTTCCGCGAACGCTGGGACGACCCCGCGCCGCTCACCCGCAGCCCACTGGTCCGCCTGCGGGAACTCGCCCACCGCGAGGACACACGCGCCGACCCGCTGCCGCCCCAGGCACCCGACCCCTCGCCCTGCGGTTCACACATCGTGCAGGCCCTGCGCACGTACCCCAACCGGCTGCTGCGCGGCTACGACTTCGCCCCCGACGGCGAGCGCAGTATCGCGCGCGGCTACCGCAAGGCACTGCGGCGGGCCCGGACCCTGATCTACCTGGAGGACCAGTACCTGTGGTCTCCGCACGTGGTGGAATGCTTCGCCGAGGCGCTGACCGCCCACCCCGGCCTGCGCCTGATCGCGGTCATCCCCTCCGTCCCCGAACAGGACGGTCGGCTCACCCGGCCGATGAACCTGATCGGCCGGGTCACCGCCCTGGACGGGCTGCGCCGGGCCGGCGGCGGGCGCGTCGCGGTGTACGGGCTGGAGAACCACGCCGGGACACCGGTGTACGTACACGCCAAGGTGTGCGTGATCGACGACGTGTGGGCCTCGGTCGGATCGGACAACATCAACCTCCGCTCCTGGACCCACGATTCCGAACTCACCTGCGCCGTCCTGGACGAGACCCCAGACCCACGCGAGCCCCGCGACCCCGGCGGTCTCGGTGACGGCGCGCGCGGCTTCGCCAGGGAACTGCGCCTGGAACTCTCGCGGGAGCACCTGGACCAGGAAGCGCCCCGGACCCAGCACGCGCCGGACCCGCTGTGTGACCCCCTGAACGCCTTCGACGCCTTCGCGGCGAGCGCCACCGCACTGGACGCCTGGCACGACGAGGGCCGCCGCGGCCCCAGACCCCCCGGGCGCTTGCGCACCTACCGCCCGCCGAGCCTCTCGCGTACGGCGAAGACGCTCGGCACGCCTCTGCACCGCCTCCTCGTCGACCCCGACGGCCGCCCTTTCAGCCTGCGGCGCCGCAACGACTACTGAGGCGGCATGGGGTTCATCGGGCAGGCGTTGTTGCGGCCCAGCGGCGGCGCCGCACCCCGCCGACGGCCAGGCGCGGCGCCACCAGCCTTCTGTTGCGGCCTGCCGCCGTGCTGGGCCCTGTCTCTCTCAGCCGACCTGACCCGAACGACAGGCCCTAGGTGGATGCGTTCCGCTCCTCGTGGTGTGTGGACGCTTCCGCGACCTTCTTGAGAGCCGACGTCGTGACAGGGTCGCCGACCTTGGCGGGCTGATCGTGCCTGGCGTTCCCCGCGCGGTCGTGCTGGAAGGGGGAAGGGGCCAGCCTGTCGCCGGGACCCTGACCCTCCGGGAGCGCGTCCGCGGTTCCCGTGGGAACAGCGCCGGAGCCGGCCGCATCGGGCTGCCTGCCGTCCTGAGCTGTGTCGTCCTTCGCCGCCGCGTCGCCCTGGGCCGTCTCTCCCTGCGCGCCTTGGTGGCGGTGCGGCTGGGTGAGCCACGCGACGGCCACGCCGGTGAGAGCCACCGGCCATTCCACCACGCCCGCCACGCCGAGCACCCCGGCCCCGGTGTAGACCGCCATCCGGCGGCCACGGGGCGAGACCGCTCCGATCCGGTCCAGCGCACTGTCGGCGACCTTGGTCACCTGCCCGGCTCCGGGCAAGCGGCGAAGCCCGGCACCGATGGTCCGCAACGGCTGAGGAAGATCCGACGTACTCGTCTTGACCTGGCTCATATCGAACTCCTCCGCGCGTCATCAACGGTTTTCAGCTCGAGTTTCCCTTGCCCGCCTATATATGCGATTTTCGCTACTTATGGGCGTTCAGGCGACCTGCTCGTGTACTTCAAGGGCGCCGACCTGATCACCATGACCGACGGGCTGATCGCGCAGCACCGTCCGCCGCTCGCCCACGGCAACGACCCGGCACCGGGCGAGGCGCCGGTCCGCGACCGCCCCGTGTTCACCCCGCCGGTAGCAGCACTCCGGGATTGAGGACGCCGGCCGGATCGAGGGCGTACTTGGCGGCGGTGAGTGCGGCGGAGAAGGGGGCGGGGCGCTGGCGGTCGTACCAGGGCCGGTGGTCGCGGCCGACCGCATGGTGATGGGTGATCGTGCCGCCGCACCCCGTGATCGCCTCGGACACCGCGGCTGGGCAAGGCAGGGACCAAGGGCGTCTCCCGCGCCGATCGGGAACGGCAGATCATCGACGTGGCCATGGAGGAGTTCGGCAGACACGGCTGCGCGGGCGTGTCCGTCGCCGCCGTCGCCCGGCGCGCGCGGAACTCCAAGCCGCTGATCTACAGCTACTTCGGGCTACTTCGGCTCCAAGGACGGCCTGTACCTCGCCTGCGTCCACCATGTCGGCGCCCTCCTGGTGGACTCGGTGGCCGCCGCCCGGTCGCGTAGCGGATCGACCGGTCACGCCATCGACACCCTCGCGGCGAATCTTCGCCGCGGTCGAGCGCTGCCGATACGCCTGGTCCGTCCTCTACGACCCGGCTCTGCCGCCGGCCGGGGAGACGCGGGACGCCGTCAACCTCTACCGCGGCCGGCTCGCCGCCATGGGTGCCGCCGGCGCCGCGCAACTGCTCATCCACGCCGTCCGGCCGGCGGGCGATCGCAGGTGTCTCCGCTCGCGTCAGGTGTGACCTGACGCGAGCGGAGCGCGCTGCGATATTGCGGGCTACCGGAGAGTAGCGACAATCAACACGGCTACGTTTTCGCCATTTGATTTGTAGGCGTAAACCGTTGCTCTGGCACCCATCATCATGGGGCCGTAATACCAGGTCCCCTTGGTGAGGTCGAACCGCACCACTTCGCCGGACACCGAGAGCTCAAGGTAATCGTCTTTGAATGCCTTGATCGTCCCCTGGCAGGCAAACAACTGCCGAGCGGTCTGGGCCTGTGTGCTCACGGCACTGGCTGTTGCTGTCCGCGTCGGCTCAGCCGCCTGCCCGGGAGCGGCCGCGGCGACACCCAGAATGCCCACCAAGCCGGCAGAGACCAACGCCCGCCTGACGGAATTCATGCGCTTGGCCATGTCCCCTCCTTACCAGGTCGCGATGACCTTGGCGACGTAGCCGCCATTGACAACCGATGCGGTGATGCTGGCGTGCGCGCCAACTGCCAGGTGGCCGACCCAGCGTGCGCTGTCGGTGATGCTGACCTTCACGACTGTGCCGTTCGTCGCGACGGTGATGGAGCCGTTGTCAACGGCCGTGATCCGCCCGAGGAAGTGCACGGTCGTCTGTTCGCCGGCGCTGATTCGCGTGGAAAGCTCTGATGGAGCCGCCTGGGCCTGAGAAGTCGCAGCGACACCCAGTGCGGCGAGAAGTCCGACGGCCGCTGCCGCTGGCCTGATAAACTTCTTGGACTTGAGCATTTTCTCTCCTTGCTGTCATGCAGCAGAAAGTTCCTGGACGGTGCCTCGCCGGACCTGGCTCTGTCACGGCTGCGAGAGGAGAGTATGTTCCGGCCCGTTGGCATGGGGATTTCCTTTCATTCTCCTTTCAAGGTTTCGTGACTACGGCCTGCCGGATAGGGGTCGCCTCCCTGAGGAGGCCGGGATTTCTCTCACCTTCGCCGGAGAGCCGGGTGTCGCATCATGAAGATCTCGGAACTCAGTCGCCGCAGCGGCGTGTCCATCCCCACGATCAAGTACTACCTCCGGGACGGTTTGCTGCCCCACGGGCAGGCCACGGCCACCAACCAGGCGGGATCGTGATCGACGCCCGGCCGGCCACTCGGCATCAGAAACAGGCGCGGCAGGAACAAGCTGCCGGACAGGGCGAGGCTCCCGGCGTCGCCGACGCACGCAGGCTGATCGCCGAAATGGGCTGGGCGGTTTCCCCCAGCACCACCGCCGTTCAGACCCTCGCCGAGGTCCTGGACGCCCTGTCGGCCATGGACTCGGACATCAACTGGCAGTCCCTGCTGCCCTACGCGCAGCTGACAGACCGCATCTCGGAGCTGGACATCCAACTGATGAACGGCCTGTCCGGCCTGCTGGAGCCGGCCGAACGCGCCGTTCTGGTCTGCGTCCTCCTGGAACCGGCCCTGCTCGCCCTCCGCCGCCTCGCCCAAGAGGACAAGTCGGCCCGCCTGTTCAGCGGCAGCCGGGACGAAGGTGGGGAAAACCGACTGGAGTCGGGACGGTCGCACAGGAGCTCTGCTGCCGCGTCCGCCCCGGACGAGAACGCGGCCTCATAGGAGGCCGATCAGGTCTGGGCCCAGCCGCTGCGCGCGCTCGCGCAGCGACCGGCCCCGCCGGGTGGGTCAGCGGGCGATGAACGGCTCGGTCAGGTGCGGGGTCGCGAGGTGGAGGGTGCCGGCGGCCCGGCTGTGCAGTACCTGTTCCCTTGAGGTCCTTGCCTGCTCAGGGTCCATCTCGTGGGCGTAGGCGAGTTCGGGGTGGAGCAGTTGGATCGCGTGCACGAGCAGGTCACCGGTGACGGCGACCAGTTCGCGCCCGGACGCGACGAGCACGCTCTGGTGCCCGGGCGTGTGCCCTGGCGTGGCGAGGACGCGCTCGCCGCTGCGCAGCGGGGTGTCGCCGTGGAGCAGCCGTAGCTGATCGGTCTTCAGGAGTGGGTCGATCACAGCGGACCGCAGTTGCGGGTTGATGTCCTCGATCGCGTCGAGTTCGGCCTGCTGCAGCAGGTATTCGGCGTTCGGGAAGAACGGCCGCTTCTGCTCGCCGCCGACGACGGCCCAGCCCACGTGGTCCGTGTGCAGGTGTGTGAGCACCACGGTGTCCACTTCGGATGGTTCGATACCCGCGGCGGCCAGCGAAGCCGGGAGTACCCCGGGCACGGGCGCCCATGAGGCCGCCGGGCTGTCGGCCGGGCCGATCCCCGCGTCGACCAGCGTCACGCCCTGGTCGCTGCGGATCGCGAACGCGCGGAACTGGAGTTGCCAGCGCCCGTCGGCGTCGAGCGCGCCGGGATCGAGCTGGTCGGCCGCCGCCCACTGCTCGGTGGTGGCGCCGGGGAACGCCTCCGACCTGGCGGAGAAGAAGGGGCCCGCGCCGTCGGCGAGCGCGATGACGGTATACGGGCCGATCTGAAGGGAAGGGGGCATCGCGCAGATAATGCCACCGGTGGGCCGCTCACGACCAGGCGCGTACTCCACGACGGCGCACTTCAACGGATGCTATCTGCATGGTGTTGAGATGGTATGGGGGGTTTTGGGGGTATTCTCTCTCATTCCCGTCCGGAGGCAGACTGCGGTACAGGTAGCCCTTGCGTTCCGGGTGCGGCTCCATCCATGAGGAGGCCCCATCGTGGTGCGCCATTTCGCCCGGGGACTGGCAGCCAACCTGATGCTGGTCGTGATCGCCGGTGCCGTCACCTACGTCCTGGCGGCGCTGACTCTGGACCCGCGATCGAACTACGTGAACCGCAATCCGCCTCCGTCGCCCGCCGAGATCACGGCGACGCTCGACGCCTACAACCTCAACCCGGACACCCCCGTCGTCTCCCGGTTCCTGCGCTGGGCGGGGGACGTCCTGACGGGTGACCTGGGCAGGACGGTGGCGGGCGAAGAGGTGACCGAGGAGTTCGGCCGCCGCGCCTTGACCAGTACCCGGCTCCTGTTGCTGGCCACCGTCGTGGGCTCGGTCGGCGGGGTCCTGCTCGGATCGTGGAACGCTGTACGACACGAGCGCTGGACGGACCGCGTGGCCACCCTGCTCTCCTTCGCCGTCCTGGCCACGCCGGTGTTCGTCACCGCCGTCGCCCTGCAACTCTGGGCGAGAAACCTCAACGAGGCGATCGGCAGCACCGTCTTCGAGTACACCGGCGAGTACTCGCCCGGGGCAACTGGCACATGGGACAGACTGCTCAGCAGGGCACAACACCTCGTCCTGCCGAGTATCGCGCTGGTCGCGTTCCAGGCGGCCCTCTTCGGCCTCTACCAACGCAACACGATGCTCGACGTGCTGCACAGCGACTTCGTGCGCACTGCCCGCGCCAAGGGCCTGCCCCGGCGGACTGCTCTGCTGCGGCACGGTCTGCGGGTGGCCGTCCTTCCCCTCCTGCCGCTCCTGGCCTACAACGCGGTGCTCATGTTCACGGGCACCGCCTTCGTCGAGAAAATCTTCGGATGGCACGGCATGGGCGAGTGGCTCGTGGACTCCGTCCTCACCGACGACGTGAATGTCGTCGCGGCCGTTGGACTCTTCACCGCTGCTCTCGTCCTCGTGGCCGGGCTCCTCGCGGATGTGCTGCACGTCGTACTCGACCCGAGGAGCAGGGCCTCATGAGCACCGTCCCCGATCCGGGGGCCCTGTTGTCGCCCGCCGGTGACGGGCTGGCGGCCGACGGATCCGGCCAGAGGACGGCGAGGCGCGGCAAGGTCGTGCTGATGCGCCTGCGGCGCAACCCTTGGGCGGTAGCCGGCTTCGCGGTACTGGCGTTTCTCACCCTCCTGGCCAACGCCGGACCTCTGCTCTACCCCTGGGACCACACCGACCTCGACTACACCGCCTTGCAGCAACCGCCCGGCGGCACCCACTGGTTCGGCACCGACGCTGCGGGAGCGGACCTCTTCGCCGTGACGATGCGCGGACTGCAGAAGTCGCTTCTCGTCGGACTGCTCACCGCGCTCGCCTGTACGACGGTCGCCACCGTCGTCGGCACCGTGGCCGGCTACGCGGGAGGCTGGACGGACCGCGTGGCGCTCGCCCTTATCGGCCTCTTCCTCGTGCTGCCCGGATTCCTCCTGGTGGCGGTCATGTCGACCCTGGTCGACGAAACGACCTGGCTGCTCCTCGTCGTGCTGCTTGCGGCACTCAGCTGGATGATCACCGGCCGGGCAGTGCGCAATACCACCCGTTCACTCAAGCAGCACGACTTCGTACGCGCGGCCGTCTGCCTGGGCGTGCCGGGGCACACCGTTGTCCGCCGCCACGTGGTCCCGGCCCTGGCCTCGTTCCTCATCATCGACGCGACGTTGCAGGTCGGGTCGGCCGTCATCGCGGAAGCAGGGCTCGCGTACTTCGGCTTCGGGTTCCAGCCCCCCGACGTCTCACTCGGCGGGGTGATCGCCTCCGGTACGCCGTACGCGACGGTTTACCCGTGGCTCTTCTACTTCCCGGCCGGCTGCTTGCTGTCGCTGTGCCTGTCCCTGTTCCTGATCGGGGACGGGCTACGCGCCGCACTCGATCCGGCCTCTGCGCGCAACCGTCCTGGCCGGACAAGGAGAGCCTCGCGCGCTGCCGTCGCCGCAGACGTGCCCCGCACGGCGCTGCAGCCGGCCTCCGGCGCGCCGCCGGCACTGGCGGTCCGCGATCTCCGCGTGTCCCTGCCGGGCGAGGGCGGCACGGTTCACGCGGTGAGGGGCATCTCCTACGAGGTGCTGCCCGGCGAGGTGGTTGCCATTGTCGGTGAGTCCGGGGCGGGCAAGTCGGTTTCCGCCGCCGCGATTATGGGGCTGCTCCCCGAGACTGCCGAGGTCGCAGGTTCGGTGCGGTTGGCCGGAAGGGAACTCATCGGCCTCGAAGAGAGCCACCTGTGCCGGGTGCGTGGCGACGCCCTGTCCATGGTCTTCCAGCATTCGCTGACCTCACTGACCCCTGTCTACTCCGTCGGGTACCAGATCACAGAGGCACTTCGGGCCCACCGGCGCCTCGACAGGGCCACCGCCCGGCAGCGTGCCGTCGAACTGCTGACCGCCGTGGGCATCCCCGAACCCACCCGCACGATTCACGCCTTCCCGCACGAATGCTCCGGCGGAATGCGGCAACGGGTCGCCATCGCCATGGCCATCGCGAACGACCCGAAGGTGATCATCGCCGACGAACCCACTACAGCCCTGGACGTGACCACTCAGGCCCAGATCCTGGACGTACTCAAGACGGCCCGGACCCTCACCGGCGCCGCTCTCGTCATCATCACGCACGACCTGGCCCTGGTCGCAGGCGTCGCGGACCGCGTCCATGTGATGTACGCAGGCCGATTCGTCGAAGAAGGGCCGGTGGACGACGTCTTTGCTCGCCCCCGGATGCCCTACACGATCGGGCTCCTGGGTGCCGTGCCCCGCGCGGATCTCGACCAGAGCGCCTTGACACCCGTTGAAGGAACTCCGCCGAGCCCATTGCTCCTGCCCGACGGCTGTCCCTTCGTTCTCCGCTGCCCCCTGGCCGCCGACGTGTGCCGGGACGGTGAACCAGCCCTGCGGACGCGGGGCAACGTCACCCACCCGACGGCGTGTGTCCGCAGCGATGAATTCGAACGGGAGGACGGACTGGATCCGGCGCGGGTGTTTTCCGTTCCCCGGACCGGCCGGAGGACGGAGACCGAGCGCCGGAAGCGCGCCGAGCGGCCCGTGCTGCTGGAGGTCGACCACCTCGTTCGGCATTTTCCCGTGTACCGCGGCACCGTGCTGAGAAGGCGAGTCGGCACCGTCACGGCCGTCGACGACGTCAGCCTGGACGTCAGGGAGAAAGAAACGCTCGCCCTCGTCGGCGAATCAGGAAGCGGCAAGAGCACCCTGCTGAACGAGATCGCGGACCCCCGGAAGACATTGGACCCTGGTGCCGGACGAGTGCTGATCGCCGGCCGGGACATCCACCGCATCACCCACCGACAGCGCCGGCGACTGTGCCGAGACGTCCAACTGGTGCTCCAGGACCCTGTCGCCTCACTCGACCCCCGCCTGCCCATCGGGGACATCCTCGGTGAGCCGCTGCTCACACACGGCTGGCCGCGGGACCACATCGGCCTCAGAATCAGCGAACTCCTCGACCTCGTCGGCCTCGACGCCGCCCACGCCGACCGCTTCCCGCGAGAGCTCTCCGGCGGTCAGGCCCAGCGGGTCAACATCGCCAGGGCTCTGGCCCTCAAACCCCGCCTCCTGCTGCTCGACGAGCCGGTCTCGGCGCTTGACGTCTCTGTCCAGGCATCGGTGCTGAACCTGCTGCGAACACTCAAGGCCGAGCTGTCCCTCAGCTGCCTCCTGGTGACCCACGACCTCGCAGTTGCCCGGTATCTCGCCGACCGTGTCGCCGTCATGCATCTCGGACGCATCGTCGAACTTGCCCCCGCGACTTCGGTGTTCGCCCAGCCCAGCCACCCCTACACCCATGTCCTGCTCTCCGCCGCCCCGCTGCCCGAACCGCAGCGAGAACGCGCCAGACAGCACGTACCGCTGTTGGGCGAACCACTCGACCCCGCGGCCGTGCCGACGGGATGCCGGTTCCGCAGCCGATGCCCCCGCTACCTGGAGTTGTCCCCGGGCGAGCGGCGCCGGTGCGAGGACCAGGATCCGGACCTCCTGGGGGTGGCCGAGGACCATGCAGCGGCCTGTCACTTCGCGGGCCCGCCTCGGGGCAACGCCTGAGCCGCGCACCGCCGCCGTTGCGCGGCGCCGGCTTCAGGTCCGGCCGGAGCCCGCCGGGTTGTTCTCCTTGTAAGCGGCGAGGGCGGCCGCAACGGCCTCGCGCTGGGAGACACGAAGTTTCTGCAGTGTGCGAGACACATGGTGCTCGACGGTACGCACCGACAGGCAGAGCGCGTGCGCGATGTCCCGATTGGTGGCCTGGGCCGCCAGAAGGGTGGCGACGTCCATCTCCCGTGGGGAAAGCGCGTCCCCGTAGCCCCGCCGCCCACGCGAGGAGCGAGCAGGTCCGTAACGCCGCAGTGTCCGCTCGCAACGTGCGAGGTCGAAGGTGGCGCCGAGCGTGCTGTAGGTGTCGCATGCCTGGCGTAGGAAAGCCCGCGAAGTATCCGGCTGACTGGCGGCCGTGGCCAGAGCGGCGAGTTCGACCGCGCGGGCGGCTGGGTACGGTCGGCGGATGAGCTGGTAGGCATCCCGGGATGCAAGGAAACGCTCGACCGCGAGGTCGGGCGCTCGTTCTCGGAGGACAAGGCCCTGGCTGGTGAGAAGTTCGGCGTCAGCGGCTGGTGCGACGCGGTCGTGCCGGTTGTCCTCGGCCTCACCGGTGAGCCGCTCGGCCTCCTCGTTCAGGCCGCAGGCGAGCGCTGCCTCTACCGCCGCGGACAGCAGGCCCAACGTCCGTGGCCACGTGGCAGCGTGACGCAGGAGCCCGACCGCTGGTTCGGCGGTCTTCCATGCCGCTTGCGTCTCGTCCCGTGCCAGCTGGAGCTCGGTGAGTGCGGCTGCTGCGCGGAGCGACTGGGCCACTTCAGAGTTGCGCTCTGCGGCCGTCACAGCCGTGGTCAGATGTTCCATGGCGGCGGTCCACTGGCCGCGGGAACACGCGAGGCTGCCGAGTACGAGAGCCTGCACCACCTCGACCGCGCAGATGTTGGGGAATGCGGCCTCCAAGCGCTTGAAGCGGTCTTCGAGCCCTTCCCACTGACCTCTGTGCCAGGCGAGCTGGAGCAGTTGGCAGCGGGCATAGCATTCCAGGGACGGGTTCACGCCGTTCTCGGTGTGGCGTACGAGCTCCTTCATGAGGGCCTCACCGCGAGCATCCTCGCCACGGTGGATGGCGTGCACCGCCACGTTGTACAGGGCGACCCACCGCTGCCGGCGAACCTCCGGGTCCGGTGAGTGGCCGTCCATGGCCTCCAGCCGTTCGTAGACGGACGGGTCGCCTCTCCTGGACAGCAGGAGCAGCCTCGCGCCTTCGAGTGTCGCCTGGACGACTTCGTCATCGGTGCCCCGGGTGATGTGCTCGGCCCGCTCTATCCACTGATCGATTTCGCGAGGCGTCTGTGTGCGCTCGTCGATGATCAATGGGACCATCGCGTGGATACGCAGGTGCGGCCAAGGCTCCAGCTCCTGCACCGCGGTTCTCAGCTCGTCGATGCCGCGGGGGTCTCCCGCGTGGTTCATCAGAATTCCGGACAGCCTGAGTCGCACCCGGCCACGGGACTCGGTGTCGAGTGCGGGGTCCTCGATGAAACGTCGCAGTAGCTCCAGGCTCGCGAGGTAGTCGGTTGCCTTGTGAGCGATCTCGGCCAAGGCGAGGACTGTCCGGGACCGCAACCCAGGGTCGGCCTTCGGTTCCTTGAGGATGGCCGTGAAGAGCTGGGTGGCAACTCCGTCGTCCCCGACTGCGGCGGCCTCGCGCGCGGCCTCCTCTGCCTCGCGCAACCACGTCTCCGTGGCCCCGAGAGCCTTGCTGTGGTGGGCCAGGTGTACCAGAGGCGGGTGAGCTTGTTCTCGCAGCACCCGATGGGCGCGCTTGTGGAGCGCCCTGCGTCTGGGACCCGGAAGTTGATCATAGATCGCTTGCTGGGCCAGGACGTGGCGGAAGGCGTATGCCCCGGGCTCCGCCTCGTGTAGAAGCGACACCCGCAAAGCGTCGGTGACCGCGGACGCGGACTCCTCCTCGTCGACTTCGGCGATCCGAGCCAGCACTTCTTCCTCTGCGGGGAGTCCCAGCACTGCAGCCGCCTCCACCACCCGGATCGCGGCGGCCGGAAGACCGGCCAGACGTTCGTGCACGGCCTCCTGGAGCGAACGGGGAGCGGGGGACGCCGCCAAGGCCGCGAGGTCCTGCTCGACGGGGTGCGGACCAGGCTGTGCATGGCGTTCACAGAGAGTGAGCAGGTCCTCCTCCACGACGAGAGGCAGTCCACCGCTGCGCCGGTGCAGGGCCCGGGGGAGCCTCTGCGAGAAGACTGGACCGACGACCCCCTCGACCAGCTGGGCGATGTCGGCTTCTGTCAGGGGGGTGAGTGCGATGTCGGTTCCCGAGACGCCGAGCGGGCGTCTATAGGCCTTGCCCAGCAAAGGCTGGGCACGAGGCAGGTCCTGAGGACGGTAAGTGAACACGAGCCCGACGTTCTCGGGAGGGTCGCGTGCGATCAGGAAGAGGAGCTCACGTGTCGCATCGTCGGCCCAGTGCATGTCCTCTATCACCAATACGATGTCTCCCGGGACGGCTTCCAGCACGGTACGCACGGCGAGCGCGAGCCGAGCCCGGTGGAACGAGCCGTCCTCCGACGGCCGGTAGTCGCCCATGAACTGCTCCAGGCCCGGCAGGAGCAGCACCAACGGAATTGCTTGGGACGGCAAAGTGGTGTTCGCGGGCAGCCAGCGGACCGCCGCTCCCAGTGCCTGCAGGACAGGTCCGAACGGCAAGGGCTCACGCAGCGGATGGCACAACCCGGTCGCCACGCGGGGCCCGCCCTTCACCGACAGCAGAGCCCCCGCCTCACGTATCAGACGCGACTTGCCCGCGCCGGCCTCCCCCTCCAGCAGGACGACCGCTGGGAGATCGGTCAGGGCTGCCACAAGTGCGTCGAGCTCCCGGCCTCGGCCCACCAGCGCGAAGCCGGAGCTGCGCACCTGCCCGACGTCGATTGAGACCATGCGCCTGTCACCCGCCCGTCCGTCTCCGGCGTTGATCGGCCGCCTGGTGGTCATCGCACACTTCCAGCGTAGGTCCCCAGCGCGTTCCGTGCTTTCACCGCGTCAGGGAGGTGCAATGGTCGCTCACCGAAGCCGGCACCTCAGGAGGTTTCATGCGTAAGCTCCCTCCCTATTTCGGCGTGATCATGATGGTCACATGCGCGTTGCTCCTGCCGTCGTGCTCGGCGGGGACCGACTCGCCCCGGGGCGTGCCGGCCGCGAGTGACGTCAATCCGGTCAACCGAGCCGAGCTGCGCGAGGGAGGGATACTCACTTGGCCTGTTTACGTCATCCAGGAGAATCTCAACTTCTTGCATGTGGATGGTGCGGGCGCCGACACCGGACGCATTATGAAATCCATGATGCCGGTCATCATGAAAAGCGACGCGCAAGGAAATGCAAGACCTGACCCCGACTACCTCGAAGCTGCCGAAGTATCCATGGCCAACGGGCATCAGCGCGTCACCTATCGGATCAACCCGGAAGCTCGTTGGTCTGATGGGTCGCCCATCACGTACCGTGATTTCCAGGCCAACTGGAAGGCGCAGAACGGGAAGTCAGAAGGGTATCGTCCGGCTCGACGGACGGGGTATGATCTGCTTTCTCGGGTATCCAGGGGGGCTACTGGTCGCGATGTGATCGTTGATTTCGCCAGCCCTTTCGGGGAATGGCGCTCACTGTTCACGCCTCTCTATCCTTCATCCGTAATCGGCACCCCGGACGGATTCGATGACGGATATAAAGGGAAGGTTCCGGTGACGGGCGGGCCGTTCAAGTTCGCCGGCCTCGATCGGGCGACGAAGACGCTCACCGTGGTCCGCGACGAACAGTGGTGGGGGAGGCCTGCCCTCCTCGACAAGATCGTGTTCAGGGCGCTCGACGTGGCCGCGCAGCCCGGAGCCTTCGGCAACGGCGAGATCGACTTCTTCCCGATCGGCACGGAGGAACCTGCCTACCGGCTCGTACAGAGGAATCCGGATGCGCAGATCCGGCGCGCCGGCGCGACGGGGTACCGGCACATCACCATGAACGGAGCGAGTGACGTGCTCCGTGACGCACGGGTCCGCAGGGCCTTGGCGCGTGCGATCGACCGCCGAAAAATTTTGGAGGCCGACCTCCGCGGAATCGGATGGAGTGGGAACCTGCTCGGAAACCATTTTCTCCTGCCTCAACAGAAAGGGTACCAGGACAACTCCGGAGAGGTGGGAAAATGCGACCCGCAGGCGGCCCGGAAAGAGCTCGACGCAGCCGGCTGGTTCCTCAGGGGTGAATATCGCACAAAGAGAGGTGTGCGTCTGGAAATCGATTTCCTCGCTTCCTCCGATGCGCTCCAGGGACGGAACCGAGGGAGAATTATTCAGGCCATGCTCAAGGAGGTGGGCGTGCGCGTCAACCTCAGATTCGTACCGGTCAACCAGCTCTTCGAGAAGTTCATCATTCCCGGGAACTTCGACATGACTGTCTTCGAGTGGTCCGGTATCGACTTCCCGGCGACATGGAGCCGCGACCGATATATGCAGCCGGAGGAGGGCGGCATCCAGTTGAACTTCTCCCGCACCGGAACGGACCAGATCGACGCCGCGCTCAACGCGGCAGTGGCCGAGACGGAGGAAACGCGGGCGGT
Source organism: Streptomyces curacoi (assembly GCF_001513975.1). Lineage (GTDB taxonomy): Bacteria > Actinomycetota > Actinomycetes > Streptomycetales > Streptomycetaceae > Streptomyces > Streptomyces curacoi. The sequence continues at coordinate 860,491 of NZ_KQ947986.1, read as the reverse complement.
CGAGAAGCTCAACCAGGCCGATCGCCTGCTTTGGCAGCATGCTGCGGTCATCCCGCTCTTCCAGATGCCGGACCTCGTGGCGTCGAGGGGCACCCTCGCCAACCTCGGAGCTCAGGGATTCTCATCCATCGTGTACCAGGACATTGGTTTCACCCGGTAATCGCAGGTGGCCGGCCGGTGTGCGCGGAGGAGGTAGTCGGTGCCCCTACCGGCGCCCCTCGCACCCGTCACAAGTCTCACCGCGGACCTGCGCCGCGTCCCCATGCCATGCCCATGCCCGTACGTGGCGGCAGGGTGCACACCCCTCCCGCCTGATGAATGCGGGCTCTCTCATCCCTCGATTAATAGGGGTTGCCCCGCATTGAACCCGTAATAAAACGTGCGGTCCTCTGGTCATCGGAAGGCGGCATCCCGAGAGGCCTCGCCCCAGCTGACCCAGGAGGCAGACCATGACTCCCTTCCTCGACCACGTCAGCTCCGCAGCGACGGAGAGGCCCAGGACCGATGCTTGCGACGGCGGGGGAACCGCGCCAGGGCCGCAACGCATGCGGCACCCGGCGAGAGCGGTCGAGCGCAAGCCGCTGAACGGGCCGGGGCCTGGGTCCCAGCACCACGAAGGCGGAGAGTCGGACGGCTTCCGGGCTCTGCATCTCAAACTGCCTGCCGCCCTGCGTGCTGTGCCCGGCGCACGGCACCGCGTACGGAGCGCCGTGACGGCGTGGGGCTGGGGCGACGAGGCGGACACCGTGGAACTGCTTCTTTGCGAGCTGCTCTCGAACGCCCTCAAACACGCCACCAGCAACAACCGTGAGGCGCGGCCGATCGGCGTGCGGATCACTCACGGGCACGAGTCGCTCGTCGTGGTCGTTTGTGACGGCGGATGCGCGAACGCCCAGGTCGAGGCGTCGGCCAGGCCAGGTGACCTGGCGGAGGGCGGCCGGGGGCTGCTGCTGGTGCAGAGCCTGGCTTCCGAATGGGGCAGCCGACGCTCCGCGCAGGGGACCAGTACGTGGTTTGCCCTCGACCGGCGTGGCACGGACTGAGGTCGTGCAGGGGCGCGTGGGGTCTCCAGTGACGGGGGAGAGGCCGACCCGGACAGCAGCGGGCCGGGCGTCGGGACAGACATGGACGTCGGGGGTTGTCTCCAGGCCCCTTCCCGGCGCGAGCGACCCAGGCGGCGGAAGCGACCAGGGCAGCCTCAGGTCCTGTCCCCGAGCGTGCCAATCCGACCGGACGCGGAAACCGCACACAGCGCTGGGCCCAGAGGGGACCTTCTGGAGTGCCGATGCCTTCGTCGTCGGTGCCTCGTCCGCGACTGCGTCGACGAGGCCGCGGTGTGCCGGGGTGAGGGATCCCCCGCCGGCCGTCGGGCTGTGAAGCAAATGCGAAACAGGTTGATCGCCCCTGCTTGTGTCGAATTCCGCGGAGACCCTCATCCCCTTCTATTCCTGAGGAAGAAGCATGTCCTCTCAGCACGCGGTGCCGCGTCTGTCGGCGGGGTTGCCCGGCCCCACAGCCCACGGCACCAGAGCCGTCCAGAATGATCAACAACGAACATCTCGTCCCCATCGTGTTCACCTCTTGCGCTGGCCGGAGCAGGCCGCCGAGGTCGAGCGATACCGCCTGCGGCGGATGCCGCGGCTGCTGGTCGTGGCACCAGGTGCACGGCCGCCCGCGACACTGGATCCGCTCGAGGACTGGGTCAGGGAACCGGTGGATGATGGTGAACTGCAGGCCCGCTGGGAGATATTGCGGGCACGGGCGGTCCCGCGGACACCGGTGGTCGATTCCCAGGACGTACTCCACTACGCCGGGCGGCGCCTGCCGCTGGCCGCAGGGGAGGCCGAGCTCGTGCGTCTGCTGCTTGAGTCGTACCGATCTGTGGTGAGGCGCGAGGAACTGGCCCAGAGGCTGTGGCCAGACAGCGACGCCCGGCGACGGAATGCCCTTGATGTGCGCGTTCTGCGGGCGCGTCGCCGCCTGGAACCGCTCGGTCTGATCATCAGGACCGTGTGGCGCAGGGGCTATCTGCTGGATGCGGACCTCGGCGGTGATGCCGGATGATCGACGCCACCTTCCGCCCCACGACTCTGGCCCACCTGGGACGACTGAACGCCGAGCAGTGGCCGGCGGCGACAGCGGTGACGTGGCGCGACGCCGACGGGGTGCGCCAACGCCGAACCTATGCCGAAGCCTGGAACGACAGCGAGAAGACGGCCCGTGGCCTGATGGCGCTCGGACTGAGACCGGGAGACCGCGTGGCAGTCCTCAGTACCCTGCGCCCCGAATGGACCTTTACCTTGATGGGCGCAGCGGCCGTGGGGCTCGTCGTGGTCTCGCTCCTGCCGACCACGGTGCCGGACGAGATCGAGCACGTCCTCGGTGACTGCGGCGCGCAGGCAGTGCTGTGCGAGAACACCGAGCAGCTGGCCAAGGTGAAAGCGGTTTGGTCACGTCTGCCCCACTTGCGGCAGGCCGTCGTGATCGACCCCCCTGATCCGGCCGCCGCCTCGGACCAGGAGGCCGGCGACTGCGACGCGAAGACGATGACCCTTGCCGACCTGCGCTCACTGGGCGAACGTGCCATCGCTGCGGAGGCGCTGAGGAGCCGCGCGGAGGCGGTGAAGCCCGAGGACCTGTTCGCGATCATTTACACCTCGGGCACCATGGGTCCGAAAAAGGGCTGCGCCCTCACCCACGGCAACTACGTCAGCGTGCTGCGAGCTCACCCCCAGCCTTCACACGGGCCGGACGTGGGTGCCGGCCACAGCCACGGCACGATCTTCGTCGTTACGGGGCCCCACACCATCGCGATGCTGATGCAGGTGCTGGCATGGTGGTCCCGTTACACGCTCGCCTACCGCCGTGCCGGCAGCGAAGACCGCCTGACCGACGAGATACGCGACGCGCAGCCTCGAATCCTGCCGCTGGTGCCGCTGGCCCTGGAGCAGATCTACAGCGCTGTCCTCGCATCCTGGCCGCAGGAGGACAGATCACTGCTCCTTCAAGCGGCCCGCGCGGGCTTGGAGGTGCGAGAGAAACGTGCCCGAGGCGAACAGATCCCTCCCCATGTCCAGGACTGGTTCGACGAAGCGGACCGGACGCTGTTCGCCGACGTGCGCGAGCACTTCGGAGGCCGCGTACGCAGGGTCACCGTGTCAGGTGCTCCCGTGTCGCAGGAGATTCTCGCGTTCTTCCTCGGTTGCGGCCTTCCTGTCGTGGAGTGCTATGGGATGACCGAAACCGCTGCGGCGGCCACGTCCAACTCCCCTGACGATTACCGCCTGGGCACCGTCGGAAGGCCGTTGCCAGGCATCGAAGTGGACATCGCACCCGATGGTGAAGTGCTGATCCGCGGCGCCAACGTCTTCCGCGGCTACTGGGGATATCACGAGGACGAGTTCGGTGCGGTGCGCGACGGGTGGCTCCACACCGGTGACCTCGGGTCGATCGACAGCGACGGCTACCTCACCCTCACCGGACGCAAGAAGGAGCTGATACAGCTCTCCCACGGCGTCGCCGTGACCCCCCACCCCCTTGAGCGCGAGCTGCGAACCAATCCCCTGATCTCCAACGCCGTGGCCTATGGAGAGCGCCGACCCCACCTCGTCGTGCTGCTCACCTTGGACGAACCACACGCCCGGCGCTGGGCAGCCGAACGCCGGCTGCCCACCGTCCTGTCGGAGCTGGTGCACGAGCCCGAGTTGCTCAGTGAACTTGAGGCGATAGTGGCGCGTGCCAACTCAACACTTCAGGAGTACTACCGCGCACGGGCGTTCACCGTGCTGGATCGCGACCTGTCCATGGAAGACGGTGAACTGACCATCTCCATGAAAGTGGCACGACCCGTCGTGCACACCCGCTTCCGCGACCGGTTCGAGGCGCTCTACGACTGAGCGGGAGCCGCCGGAACGAACAGGCGCAGCCGGGGCTTTCAAGCCCCGGCTGCGCCCATGCCCAGGTGATGTGGTGCGCGGTCACTCGGTCAGGGCGAACCTGGCGTGCAGCGACCGGAGCCGTCGCGGGCAGTACCAGATGCGCTCTCCGAGCAGCCGGAAGCAGGCGGGCAGGAGAACCCCACGAACGATCGTGGCATCCAGGAGAATGGCCAGACCGCTCCCGAGACCGAACATCTGGATGAAGCTGACCGAGCTCGTGGTGAAGGCCAGCAGGCTCACGGCGAGCAGTGCCGCAGCCGCGGACACTATGGCCCCCGTGTGCGCGAGACCCCGAGTTACCACGTGCTCTGCGGGAAGGCCCTGGTCGTGCAATTCCTTGATACGGCCCAACACGAACACCTCGTAGTCCGTGGACAGGCCGAAGACGATGCAGAACATCAGCAGAGTCATCGCTGTGTCCATCGGCATGGGGGTAAAGCCCAGCAGGGAGGAAAGGTTCCCGTCCTGGAAGATCCAGACGAGCGTGCCGAGGACGGCAGCCAGGCCGACGGCGTTGAACGCCAGTGCACGCAGCGGCTGTATCACACTGCCCGTGAACAGAAACAGCAGGACGAAGGTGCTGGCGGCGACCGTCACGATCACAAACGGGAGCCGGTGCTTGATCGCCTGTTTCGCATCGACCACCTGGGCGGCCGCACCGCCCACGAGCGCCGTACTGTGACTGGGAGGAGCCACCGCACGAACAGCGCCCACGAGCTTCTCCATTTCGGCGGAGTTGGAGGCGTGAGAGGCGCGTACGGTGACGTGGCGTATCGCGTCGGCCGGGCGCAGAGCACCTGCTCGGGATGCGGCTCTGCTGTTGACGGACACCACGCCAGGCACCCGCCGAAGGCTCCGCGCGTATGCGTCGACGTCTTTCGGTTCGGTCGTGCCCGTCAGCACGACATCAATGGCCCCGGCGCCGCTGAGGTGAGGGAAGTCGGAGTGCAGAACGGTTGCCGCAGTTCTGCTGGTCGCGCTCTGCGGCAGGACGCGCTCGTCGGGCATCCCGAAGCAAACGCCCAGCAGAGGCGTTGCGGCGAGCGCCATAACGGCGACAGCAGGAATGGCGATTGCCGCAGGGCGCCGCCACACTACGCGGGCGATCGCGTGCCAGACACTGCTGCCATCTGTTGTGCGGCGTGTCGGTGTGGCCGGAGCAACGCGGTGTCCACAGACGGTCAGCAGCGCGGGCGTGACGAAGAGCGCTGCCAAGGCCGCGGTGGCCACGACCCCGACGCCGGCGTAGGCGAAGGACCTGAGGAAGTACAGCGGGAAGACCAGCAGAGTTGCCAAAGCGGCCATGACCGTAGCGGCGGAAAAGACGATCGTTCGTCCGGCGGTGGCAACCGTGTACACCACCGCTGCTTCGATGTCGCGGGCGGCTGTCATCTGCTCGCGGAAGCGGCTGACCATCAGCAGCCCGTAGTCGATCGCGAGTCCGAGCCCGAGCGCCGTGGTCAGGTTGAGCGCGAAGACGGAGACATCGATGGCCGCGGCGAGGATTCTGAGCTCGGCGAACGTACCAAAGATCGCCGCTGCGGCTGTCGCCAACGGAATCAGCGCGGGCACCAGCCCACGGAAGACGATGACGAGCAGGAGCAGCGTGATCGGGACGGCTATGGCTTCGGCCAACCCCAAATCCTTGGCCACCTGCACGGTGACGTCGTGGTTGATGCCCAACGGGCCCCCTGAGAGAACCGTGAAGGCGGGGCCCGCTGCCGAGCCGGCGACGTAGTCGCGGATCAGCGGGCCGGCCCGCGTTGCGGCTTCCTCGTTGTCCCCGGCGAACTGCACGAGTACGAGCCCGGTCCTGCCGTTGTGGGCCCTGAGGTCCTCATGCGGCGTGCGCCAATAGGAGGTGACGCTCTGGACGCCCGGGCGAGCGGCGAGCTTGTCGGTCAAGTGCCGACCGGCGCTCTGCACCGGAGGGGAGTCGACGGTGCCCTGGCGCGGGCGGACGAGGAGGACGAGATCGGTGCTGCCGCCGAGATGCTCGTCGATCAAACCGGCCGCTTTGGCGGATGGAGCGGTCGGATCGTTGAAACCACCGCCTTTGAGGTGGCCGAAGACGCCTGCGCCGACGGCTCCTGCTGCGAGCGTGATGAGCGCGGCCAACACCAGGACGGTGCGGGCGCGTTGGGCGATGAACAGTCCGAGTCGTCGTAGCATGCTTGGCCTCCCGAGGCCCGGCGCGCCTGGCGCGTCGATGTGTAGGTCGATGAGTAGTCAGAGGCAGCGCCCCATGGACGCCGCAGATTCAGTCGAAGGCGCGCCGCGGTGACGGTGCGTGCGCCTGCGGTACGGAGAACCACGCCCGCTCGGACGAGGTCGGCGTTGGGCCGTGCCGTGGCGGATCAACGGCGTCTCCCCATCTGTGGCCCGCGCCGGGTGCGACGAGCGCCACGTGATGCTGTAAGGGCGCGGTGCTCGGTCAGGAGGGGGAGGATTTGTCAGTGGCGGTGGATGCGACGCCGCGGCGGATGCCCGTGGCGCGCCGACCCGGGCGTCGGGCATGCCGTCCGCGAAGCGGTTTCACCGGCGTCCTGCCGCCGGTGGACAGACGCCGGCTCACCAGGCAACACAGCAGGATGACGCTGATGGGCAGAAGCAGCGTGGATCGCCAGGCGTCGACAAACGCCTGCTGAAAGACGACGTCCGCGAGAGCGCTGATGTGGTCGCGCTGCGACGGGCTCAGGTGGGCGGGAAGCGCGTCGGATGTGATGGAGTCACCAGAGGCCCGGGCGAGCGCGTCGGTGAACGGGCCGCGCAGCAGCGGGGGCAGTTCGGGTGCGGCAGTCCGGGCGCCGCTGCGTAGTTCAGCAGCTTTCCGCGCCTGCAGCAGTGCGCCGACGGCCACGCCGCCCAGGACCCCACCCACCTGCCGCGCAGTGTTGAGCACTCCGGATGCGCTTGAGAGCATGGAACTGCCTACGCTGTCGAGGGCAAGTTTGGTGACGGGCGCCAGGGTGCATCCGATGCCGGCATCGGTGACAAGCATGGCAGGCAGGAGCCGCCACGCGTTCATGCCGGGCTCCGCGCAGAGCGACACCAGGGCCAGGCCGGCCGCGTAGGTCAGCAGACCGATGACGAGCAGCGGTTTGGCGCGACGGCCGTTGCTCAACCGGCCCACGACGAGGGCGACGACACCGACCATGAGCGCGGAGGGCGCGGTGACCTGTGCGGCCGCCAGCGGGTCGTTGCCCAGGACGCGCTGGAGGAAGAACAGCAGTGGCAGTGCCGTGCCGACGACGGCGAAATAGACCCCGGCGCCGATGACCGCGGCCCGCACGAAGTCGCGCTGCCCGTACAGTGCGTGCGGCACCAGCGGCTCGCGGTGATTGGTCCGCTGCTGAACCACGAAGGTGAGCAGCAGAATCACTCCGGCGACGAGCGATGCCAGGGCGGCGGGTTCGGTGGAGCCTGCGGATGCTCCGTGTCGGTGTTCCAGCAGGCCGTACGAGACAGCGGCCAGGCCGGACGTGACCAGCAGCGTGCCGGGAAGGTCCCAGCGGTGGCGAATGCGCGGGCGGTGATCGGGAACGATCACCGCGGCGAGGGCGAGCGCGACCAGACCGACCGGCACATTCACCAGGAAGATCCATTCCCAGCCTGCCGCGGCGATCAGCGCCCCTCCCGCGAGCGGCCCGGCCACGGCGGACAGTCCGATCACGCCACTCCAGACGCCGAAGGCCGTGCCACGGCGCTCAGGAGGGAACAGAACGGCGATGAAAGCACTGGTCTGCGGAATGAGCAGCGCTGCTCCCAGGCCTTGGAGACCACGCAGAATGATCAACTGGCCGGTGGTGCCGGCCATTCCGCAGAGTCCGGAGGCGACGGTGAACGTCAGCAGCCCTGTGAGATAGACGCGTTTGGGACCGAAGCGGTCACCGAGGCGTCCGGCCGTGATCAGGAAGACGGCCATGGCCAGCACGTAGGCGTTCACCACCCACAGTGCGTCCCGCAGACCGCCGCCGAGGTGGCTGAGCATGACCGGAACGGCCGCGTTGACCATCGTGGTATCGAGCATGATCAGGAAGAAGCCCGTGCACAGGGTGGCCAGAACCGTCCAAGGGCCGGGGGACGCTGATGCTCTCACCGGTTTCGCCTCCTTTCCGCGGCGCAGAACGCTCGGCTACCGGGCGGTGTAGCCGCCGTCGACGACGAGTTCGGCGCCAGTGATGTAGGAGGCCGCCGGTGAGGCGAGGAATCCCACAGCTGCGGCGATCTCGTCCGGGCGGGCGTACCGGCGCAAGGGAGTGGCATCGACCACGTCCTCGACGAGGGGGCCCGGCGCCTGGGCGGTCATGGAGGTGCGGACCATGCCGGGATAGACGGCGTTCACGCGGATGCCATGAGGGGCGAGCTCGACGGCGGCGGCGGTCGTCATGGAACGTACTGCCCCCTTGGCTGCGTGGTAGGCGAAGGAGGCGCCGGAGCCGATCAGCGCGTAGATCGAGGCAACGTTGACGATCGCTCCGCCACCTGCCGAGCGCATACACGGGACGGCCGCTTTCATGCCCAGGAAGGTGCCGCTCTGGCAGACCGTCACCACGCGTTTCCACTCCTGCTCGCTGACGTGTTCCAGCGGGTTGTGTCCCAGCACACCGGCGTTGTTGACCAGGATGGTCAAGCGTCCGAATCGGCGGCGGGCCAGACGTGTCACCCGTTCCCATGCCGCTCGGTCGGTCACGTCCAGCACGCACCCCACCGCGCGTCCGGGTTTTCCGCGGCGGTTGAGTTCGCGGGCGGCCTGCTGACATTCCTCGCCGTCCAGGTCGGTGAGCAGGACTCCCATCCCACGGTCGAGGAAGTGCTCGGCGACGGCACTGCCGATGCCGCCGAGCGCACCCGTGACGATGGCCACTTGGCTCTCGGGACTCCTCATGATCCGGCGCTCCGGGCCGGGATCCATGCGAGTGCCGCGGCGTATCCCCGCGCGTGCGTCAAGGAAAGCGCCGGGTGCGGGACTGCGAGACGCCGCAGCTGATGTGCGGCTGCACCCGTGAAGTTCAGGGCAGGTCCCGAGCCGGTTCTGCGGTGTATCTCCATCGCGTGCCACATATCGGGGACCAGCGGCAGTCCCAGGAGTCGCGCCGCGGCCTGCTTCGCCGCCTTTCGCGCGGCCAGGTGCTCATGGGCGCGCCGGAAGCCGTGGCTGTACATCAGTTCCGTGGCTGTGAGCCAGTCTTCCCACTGCGGGTCGTCAGCCGGCGGTATCTGCTGGGGGGACAGGAGCACCAGGGCACGGGACGGCGCGGTCATCGCAGCCCCCTTCGCACGGGGGACACCGGCTGGGCGGGCTGGAACGGCGTGAGGACGCAGGCCACCATTTCGGCCACGGTCAGCCAGTCGGCCAACCGAGGGACGACAGGCCGGCAGGCTTCGGCGAGTTGCGCGGGCAGTGCCGGGGGAGGTGTGGGCATGGGGGGCGGGGTGGCCATCACGCTCCCTCCCGCGCGTCGGACAGCTGCGTGTCATGAAACGCCGCCAGGATCAAGGAAACGTATGTGCCTCCCCAGTTGGCCGCCGTGATCAGGCAGGGCGCACCCGCGCCATCCCTCGGGCGCAGGAATTCGGCGACCCCTTCCACGGGATGTGCGGGTGCCGGCGTCTGAGGACTCCAGCCTGTGCGCACGGTTTCGGTGGCGCAGACCGTTGACATCAAGGATGTCGTGCTGTGGACGTGGCCGACGTAGGGGCTGAGGTTGCTCAGCTGGACGCTCCCGGGCTGGAAGACTTCCGCGACAGCGCGGGCTTCCGCGAGATCGAACGGGGCGGTGCCGCGCGCGTCGCCGTACACGGTGCCGATGTCACCGGCAGACAGCCCGGCATCGGCAAGGGCGCGGTGAAAGCTCTCCGCCCAGGCTCGTCCGGAGGGGTCGTTGCCCGCGACCCGGTAGGCGTCCGATGTGACGGCGTGCCCCCTGATCTCGGCGAGAATGGTGGCTCCGCGGCTGAGCGCGTGGTCGAGCGATTCGACGACCAGTGCCGTGCTGCCCGCCCCCAGCACCATGCCGCTCGGGGCCTGGTCGTAGGGCCGGATCGTGGTCTCGGAGAGCAGGCCCATGCGGTCGAAGCCGCAGTGGAGCAGGGGTGTCAGCTCATCGGCGCTGACCGCGAGCATGACATCGGCCTCGCCACGCCGCACGAGGTCAGCGGCGTAAGCAAGACCGCTAAGGCCGGAGGCGCAGCCGGTGGCCAACGTCGACAGCGGACCGCGGATCTGCAGTGCCAGGCACGCGTGGCCTGCCGCGGCGTTCATCACCGAGTTGGGAAAGAGCCGGGGGTTGACCCGGTGAGGCCCGACCGTGCCGATGGTCTCGCTGAGCTGGGCGACGGTCTGAATCGGTCCGCTGAAGGTGCCGAAGATCAGGCCCACGCGTTCCGCGTTGGCCTTGGTGATGCGTAGACCGGCATCGCTGAGTGCTATCCGGCTGGCGGCGAGGGTGAGCAGACCGATCTGATCGAGGCGGCGGGCGTAGGCCGGGTCGACGTGACGGCGGCATTCGGCGCTGTCGATCTCAGCGGCACGCTGGGTCCGGGACAGCGGGAGGTCGGTGAGTCGCGCCTCACCGATCGCGCTGGTTCCCGCTTTGAGTGCGTCCACCAGCGCTTGCCGTCCGCTGCCGAGGGCGGTGACAGGGCCGGCACCCGTGATGACCACGCGGTGATCGGGAACGAGGGCCGGCGGAATGGGCCGACGGCCCAGCACCAGGGAGCAGTTGTTGCCGCCGAAGGCGAAGGAATTGGAGACAACGACGTCCAGGGCCTGAGGCCGCGACGTGTTGGCCACGATGTCCCGGGGCGGACGGGAGGCGTCATCGACGTTGACGGTTGGCGGGATCACACCGTCACGCAGCGCTAGGACGCAGGTCGCCGCCTCCATGGCGCCGGCGGCACCCAGCATGTGCCCGACCTGTGACTTGGTACTGCTCATCGGGGTGGAGGGTGAGTCGGCGAAGAGGTCGGCCACCGCCTTGGCTTCAGCCTTGTCGTTGGTCGGCGTTCCTGTGCCGTGGCCGTTGACGTAGTCGACCTGGTCAGGTGTCAGCGATGCCTGCGCGAGCCCGCGACGCATTGCTCTGGACGCGCCGCTGCCCGCCGGGTCGGGGGCAGTGGCGTGGTAGGCGTCGCTCGTCAGCGCATACCCGAGGACGTAACCGAGAACGGGAGCTTGACGTCGGCGGGCGACCGACTCTGCCTCCAGGACGAGAAAGGCCGCTCCCTCGCCGAGGTTGAGGCCGGTGCTGCGTGAATAGGGAGCGCACGGCTCGGGGTCCAGGGCGTTGAGGCTGTCGAATCCGGCCAGGGAGAGAATGTCCAGCACGTCCACCCCGCCGGCGACCATGACGTCGGCCCGCCCCTCACGAATCGTGTCCACGGCGTAACCGATGGAATTGGCGCCGGCCGCGCAGGCATTGGAGATCACGACCTTGGGGCCTTGGAGGCGGAACGCCACGCTGATCGCGTCCGCCGAGGTGTACAGCGCGTAGTTCGTCAGTTGGCCAGGCCGCCCGGCCGCGGCTCCTCCTTCGAGGACGTCCCAGTGGAAACGCTCCCCCTGGTCCAGGCCCCCGACGGAGGTGCCGACAGCTACCCCCACGCGGTAGGGGTCGAACTCGGGCAGCGACAGGTGCGCGCTGCTCACGGCTTCGTCCACCGCCGCCAGTGCGAGCCGCGTCGCGCGGTCCTGGCGCCCAGTGATCCGGCGCCCGTTGACAGGGACGGACTGCACCTCACCGGAGTACTGGCAGCTGAGGGCGGAGACATCGAGGCGCCTGGTCTTGCCGATCCCGCTCACGCCGTCGCGTACCGCCCGCCACACCTGTTCCACCCCGTTGCCGAGCGCGCACGTGATGCCGACACCGGTGACGGCGACGCTGACTTCTCGCCGCTTGTTGGGACTCATGCTGTCTTCTCCTGTTCGCGGGCCGGTGGCCTGGAGGTCGAGGGAGCCGCTCCGGGCGCGGCTCAGTCGAGGGGTACGGCGAGGCTGGTCGCCGTCAGGAAGGGCGCGGAGATGGTGCGCACTGTCATGGCAGTGCCGGCGAGCTGGAACTCCTGCCCGGAGGCCGCCACCGCGGGGTCGACCACGGCAGTACCGATGTGCCGGGCCAGCGTGGGGGACCAGACGCAGTGCGTCACGATGCCGATCTCCGCGTCACTGACCGCGATCGCGGTCCCGCGGGCAGGTGCGGTTTCCAGAGCGGCGTCGGCGACCCAGCACACCGGGGACCTGCCCCCATGGCGGCTGCGCTGCTCCAGGGCTTCCCGGCCGACGAAGTCCTGGCCAGTGTCGAGCATCCACTGCAGACCCACATCGAAAGGGGTGATCGGTCCACCGGCGTGCTCGTGTTCGAGGCCGGCGAAGCGGACCTCCATGCGGCAGATGTCGAGCGCGTCCTTACCGCACTCGACAGCCCCCAGTTCCAGGAGTTCGGCCCGCAGCCTGGGGGCACCGGCGGACGGGACGATGAACTTGTAGCCGTATTCGCCGGTGATCCCGGTCCGCGACAGGGTCACTGCTTCGCCACCCCACTCAACAGCGGCGCAGCTGCGATAGGCGAGGGAGGCGATGGGGAAGTCGAGGTACTTCTGGGCCATCTTGAAGGAGGAAGGGCCCTCCAAGCCGAGGATGGTGTAGGCCTCGCTGACATCCTCGACGGTGACGTCAGCGAATCCGTCCGCCGCCGCGAGCAGGTGGGCCGTGGCCTCGGTCGCCTGGGCAGGCCAGATCTCCACGAGGTAGTCGGTGCCCCAGCAATGGATGAGCGTTTCGGCGATGATGGTGCCGTCTTCGCGGAGCAGTAGCGAGGCCGTGCTCTGGCCCTCGAGCAGGAAGTCGATGCTGCGTGTCCCGACCCGGCCGAGAAAGCCGGCGGCCTCGGGTCCGGTCACCGTGAGCAGCCCTGCGCCCTGGTAGTGGATGAGGCCCGTGTTGCGGCGCAGGGCCGCGTACTCCTCGTCCGTGGTGGTGAAGCGAGTCTTCATCGTTTCTCCGTGTTCAGTGGTGGCGGTGTTGAGTGGATCCGCGGCCCCTGGTGGATGTGCCGGAACGGCTGGGGCGTGAGCAGGAGTGCCGGTGGGGCTACGGCTGGTCGAGTTCGGTGACGGCCAGTCGGGCGGTCATGACCAGCTCCCGACCGACCGATGCCTGGCCGGATACCGAGATCAGTCCGGCCAGTCGTGGGCCGCTGTGGGCTCGGAAGACGACCTGGTCTCCGGGGACGACCGGTTTGAGGAACTTGGCTTGGCGGATCTCGGCGAGGTAGCCGACTCGGTCGGCGACATCGGCCACCAGGTCACCGGTGGACGCCTGCGCGGCGGCGCTGCCGTAGATGACGGCCGCGAGCTGTGCGACGCATTCGACGAGCAGGACTCCCGGGTAGAGCATGCGGCCGGGGAAATGGCCGGCCAACACGCCGTCGGAGGCCGTGACGTTCTTGATGGCCTCGGCGCTCTTGCCGGGTTCGAGGGCCGTGACACGGTCCAGCAGGAAGAACGGGTGGCGGTGCGGCAGCATTCGGGCGATGTCGTCGGCGTTGAGCACCACGCGTGCCGACGGCGAGGAAGGCGCTGCGGTCATGCCCGAGCCCTCTCGATGTGATCTACCAGCCGGTTCAGCGACAGCAGGCTGTGGGTGTCGTCGTCGGTGACGGTGACACCGAAGGTGTCCTCTACCGCCATGGCCAGTTCGAGGGTGTCGATGGAGTCGAGCTCAAGGCCGCGGCCGAAGAGCGGTTGGTCGTCCCCGATCGAGCCCGGGTCGACGTCCAGCGAGAGGCGGTCGACCAGCAGGATCTTGACCTGCGCGCAGAGTTCCTGGCGAGCCGCCGCCCGGCGGGTCGCTTCGTTGAGTGTCATCACCATGTCTGTCTCCTGTCGATGTCGGTTCGGTGGACGGGGATGGAGGGTCAGCAGACGAGGCCTCCGTCGACGACGACCGACGATCCGGTCACGTACGTGGACGCATCGCTGAGGAGGAACTTCACGACGGAGGCGACCTCTTCGGGTCGGCCGATGCGGCCGAGGGGGACATGCCGGAGGTTCTCCTCAAGGCGTTCGGGTGGCATCTGACGGGTCATCGAGGTATCGATGAAGCCGGGGATCACGCAGTTCACTCGGATGCCGTAGGAGCCCAGTTCCTTGGCGAGTGCCTTCGTCAGGGCGATGCCGCCGGCTTTGGCGGCCGCATAGTTGGCCTGGCCCGCCGGGGGGCTCAGGGCGCTCGTCGAGCTGACGGTGACGATCGACCCGGTGCGTCTGCGGGCCATGAGCCGGGCGGCGGCCCGCGTACACAGGAATGCGCCGGTGAGGTTGGTGTCGATGACCTTGCGCCACTTCGCCTCGCCCATCATGAGCGCGTAGCCGTCCAGGGTGATGCCTGCGTTGTTGACGAAGGCGTCGAGCCGTCCGTGATCGGCTCTGATCTGCCGGAACATGCGCTCTACGTCGGAGGCGTCGGCGATGTCGGCCCGCAGCAGGTGGGCATCCTGGCTGATCTCTCGCACCTGCTCCAGAGCGTCGAGGGCCTGTTCCGGCTTGCCGCGGTGGTTCATCAGGACAGTGGCGCCGCAGCGGGCCAGCTCGGTCGCCACCGCGAGGCCGATGCCCTTGGTGGCTCCGGTAACCAGTACGATCTGCCCCTTGAGTTCACTCACGTCGCGTTCCTTCGGTGGAGGGCGGTGGCGACCGGACGCTTTCCGTCGTCCGGGCCGCGGGCGATGTCTGCCGGCATCGCATGACGCAGGGCTTCCCAGGTCCCCAAGTGCCGGGCGGCGCGAGCCATTTCACGACCGAGGCCGCTCAGTACCCGGCCGGGGCCCGCCTCGATGTAGGTGGTGGCGCCGAGTGTGCCCAGGGCCTGAACTGTGTCGCTCCAGCGGACCGGTGAGATCACCTGTGCCTGCAGGTTGCTGCGGTACGTGTGGATGTCGGTGATGTGGCTGCCGGTGGTGCTGGAGACGAACGGAATGGATGGGTTGCCGAGTGGGACGGTGGCCAGAAGGCCCGCCAGGCGGCCGTGGGCGTCGTTCATGAGCGGGGAGTGGTAACCACCCCCGACGGCCAGCCGACGGGCTCTCAAGGCCCCGGCGCGGGTCGCCGCCCGAACGACGTGGTCGACCCCTTGGACGGTGCCGGCCACAACCAGTTGGCGAGGTGAGTTCCAGTTGGCGATGACGGCGATCTCGTTCCCCGTCGAGGCCTGCGTGCACAGTGCCTGTACTTCCTGCGAGGCGAGTCCGACGATGGCCGCCATACCGCCTGGCCGGCTGCGTGCGGCGTGCGCCATCGCCTTGCCCCGGCAGGCCACCAGTGACAGCGCGGTGTCGGTGTCAAGACTGCCGCAGGCCACGAGTGCGGTGTATTCCCCCAGGCTGTGACCGGCGACAGCGCTCGGCCGCCAGCCTGCTTGACGTAGCCGCTCCAGCGCCGCCAGCGACCAGACCAGGACGAGTACTTGGGCGAGCTCCGGATCGGCGAGCGTCGCGGCGTCAGCACGCGTCATCAGCTCGATCACAGGCAGACCCGTGACCTCTTCGGCTCTGTCGGCGAGGGCCTTGGCCTGTGGGCCCAATCGGAACAGCTCATGACCCATCCCCGGGAACTGGCTGCCTTGCCCGGGAAAGACGAAGGCGGTGCTCGAGGTCATGGCGCCCCACCCTCGCTGGGAGCCGCGGCCCAAGCGAGCGCCAGACCATCCTCCAGCCGGGCTGAGGCACCCACGATCCCGTGGTCGGACCGGGACCATGGGGCCAGCGGACCGCTCAGGTGCACTGTCCAGTGCTCCGAGCCCCAGCCGCCGTCCGGGACGGCCACAGAGATATCGGCCAGTCGGCCGGCGGCGGGAAGGCCCCCCATCAGCTTGACGACGCTTTCCTTCACTCCGAAGAAGTGAGCGAGGACCTCAGCGGCGGACCGCTCCTCCGTGGCCCATTCCTTGGCAATCCGGCGTTCGTGCGCTGTGAAGTACCGAAACGCCAGTGAGTCCCCGCAGCGGTCCACGGCCCGCTCGAAGCGCGCCAGGTCCACTAGGTCCACACCGGCCGATTGCAGGTGCGCCGGAATTCTCCGGACCGCATCCGAAATTAGCATGGCATACTCTCCGCCTCTTCACCGGAAGGCGATAGGAATGGACTGCTTGATAGGCCGAGGCCGAGCCGAAAAGTGAGTAATTCCCCTTCGGTCGGGATGACCTTATGGGGGCATTCTCGCCGGGTCAATGGCAGCGTAAGATCCTGGTCAGCGTCACGCGCGGTCGCTGAATATGCCGAAACAGTGCTGAAAGATTTGAAAGAAACTGGAAATATTCGAGTTCGGCGATTGACGTGCTGCCTGGTCAATTCCTAGCGTTCTTGGCATTCGGGCAGGCCGGCCCGTGGTGGATGGCGCAGGATTTCATGCCGGTAAAGCGCCCGCGCGTTCGGGAGGATCAACGAAACATGCCGCGTCTAGTGCAGTCCGCGACCAACATCATGCGCGACGTCAACGTAGAGGCCACGGTCCGGGTCCGGTGGGGGGAGTGCGACCTGCAGGGACACGCCTACTACGCCAGCTACATCCCGTGGTTCGATCTGGGGCGGGAGAAATTCGCCCTGGACATCGGCGCCGATTACCGCAAGTACCAGATCGCGACGACCGATCTGCAGGTCCGGTACCACGCTGCGGCAAAATATCTGGACGATCTCGTGGTCAAGACCTGGGCGGCCACTCCGGGCACCCTGACCTACTATTACGAGATCTACCGGAAACGCGGCGGTCAACTTATCGCCGAGGCCCGGACCGTCCACGCCTTTGTCGACCCCGAGCGCGGCGTGCTGACAAAGATCCCGGACGGCATGCACCACGCATTCGTGGAATTCCTGGAGAACCGAAGGCAGAACAAGGGAAAGCGCGCTGTGGAACCCGCCGCGACGACGTCCGTCATCGCCCGAAAGTGACAGCGCCTCCTCCTGGCCGGACTCAAACACGCGGAGAGATTTCATGAACAATGATGCGCTCGATCGCCTGCGCGGCGCGCTGCTCGGCGAGGTTCTCAGGCCTGCAGACGCCGGCTACGACACCGCGCGCCGGGTCTACAACGCCATGATCGACAAGCGCCCGGCGGCTATCGCGCGATGCCTGGGCACTGCCGACGTCGTCCAGGCGATCCGCTTCGCCCGCGAGGAGGGGCTGCTGATCGCCGTCCGCGGCGGCGGACACAGCGTCGCAGGTCACGGTACGTGCGACGGCGGCCTGGTCATCGACCTCTCCCGCATGCGGGGTGTCCACGTCGACCCGGTGCGCCGCACGGTGCGGGTCCAGGGCGGCGCACTGCTCGCAGACGTGGACCGCGAGACGCAGCTGCACGGCCTCGCCATCCCCACCGGACAGATGTCAGAGACCGGCATCGCGGGACTCACCCTCAACGGCGGCGTGGGCATGATGCTCCACAAGTACGGGCTGACGTGCGACAACCTCCTGTCCGCCGACATGGTCACCGTGGACGGCGAGCTGGTGACGGCGAGCGCCGACAGCCATCCGGAACTGTTCTGGGCACTGCGTGGGGGCGGCGGGAACTTCGGCGTGGTCACCTCTTTCGAGTTCCGCGCCCACCCGGTCGGCCCGACCATGCTGGCGGGATTCCTGGCGCACCCGGTCGACCAGGCGGAGGAGGTTCTCGCGTTCTTGCGGGACTTCAGCGCCACCAGCCCGGCGCATCTCAGCGCGGACGCCCTGTTCATCCACGCTCCCGCGGCGGACTTCGTGCCCGAGGCCTTCCACGGCGTGCCGCTGATCACGCTGTTCGTGCGCTACTTCGGGCCGATGGAAGAGGCATGGGAGGCCGTCAGGCCTCTTCGGGAGTACGGTGGTCCGCTCTATGACAGCATCGGCCCGATGCCGCTCGTGGCGGTGCAGTCCATGCTCGACACCTTCACCCCGGCCGGCAATCTCCATTACTGGACCAGCGAGTTCCTGCCCCGCATGGGCACCGAGGAGATCGCCGTCCTCGCCGCCATCGGCAGCGATCTGCCCTCCTCGCTCACCACCGTCAACATCCACCCCTTCGACACGGCAGCGACCGACGTGCCCCCTGACGCCACGGCGTTCGCGCATCGTGAGGACAGCTGGCTGATCCACGTGATCTGCCAGTGGAAGGACGAGGCGGACTCCGATCGTTGCCGCACCTGGGTGAAGAACGTGGGAACGATGCTGAAGACCTTCGGCTCCGGCAACACCTACCTGAACACGACCTCCGAAGACGACGACACCGACCGTGTCCGCGCCTTCTGGAACGACCACCGGCTGGCACGCCTGTCCGAGGTCAAGGCCCAGTACGACCCCCACAACGTGCTGCGGTTCAACCACAACATCCCTCCAGCGTCCGGCGAGGCGTCATGATCCGCCGGCCCCCACGCCGCCGGAACGACGTTCCCCACGTGCTCATCGTCGGGGCCGGGCTGAGCGGCCTGGGCCTGGGCATGGCCCTCAAGCGAAGCGGCCATCACCACTTCACCATCCTGGAGAAGGCCGACGACATCGGCGGGGTGTGGCGGGACAACACCTATCCGGGCGCGGCGTGCGACATCCCCGCTCACCTGTATTCGTATTCCTTCGAACCCCATAACTGGACCCAGCGCTACGCCGGCCAGCGGGAGATCCTCGACTATTTGCGCGGCTGCGCCGACAAGCACGGCCTCGACGAGCACCTGCGGCTCGGGACGGAAGTCCGCCGGGCGGATTTCGACGAGGGCGCAGGGCGCTGGCGGGTGCGCACCGGGACGGGGGAGATTCTCGAAGCGGACGTCCTCGTCCCGGCATGCGGTCAGCTGAACCAACCGTTCTACCCCGACATCCCCGGCGCCGACCGCTTCACCGGCAAGTCCTTTCACTCCGCGCGCTGGGACCACAGCTACGACCTGCGCGGCCGTAGGGTCGCGGTCATCGGGACCGGAGCGAGCGCCATACAGATCGTCCCCCAGGTCGCCGCGCAAGCAGCGCACCTGACGGTATTTCAGCGTTCAGCGCCCTACATCGTGCCGCGCTGGGACCGTGCCTACCGCCGTCGCTCGGCCGGTGTCGGCCGGCTCGCCGGCAAAGCGGCACGACTCGGGTGGTGGCTGTTCAACGAGTCGGCGGTACCCGGCCTGACCCGCCGCTGGCCGATCAGCCGCCTGACCTCCTATGGCTGCGCCGCCCAACTGGAGCGACAGGTCCACGACCCGTCCGTCCGCGAGCGCCTCACGCCCCAGGACGAGGTGGGCTGCAAGAGGATCGGCATCTCGAGCGACTACTATCCGACCTTCAACCGGCCCCACGTCGAACTGGTCACCGACACGATCAGTGAGATCACCGAACACGGCGTCCGCACCGGGAGAGGGGCGGAACACCGGGTTGACGCCATCATCTACGCCACGGGATTCTGCGCCACCAACTTCCTCGCGTCCTTGCGGATCACAGGCCGTGGCCGCCGCGTACTGTCCGACACCTGGCGAGACGGCGCACGGGCTCACCTCGGGATGACCGTCCCCGGCTTCCCCAACATGTTCCTGCTGTACGGCCCGCACACGAACGTCGGTGCCGGCTCGGTCGTCTACATGGTCGAAAGCCAGATCCGCTACATCATCGACGCCCTGCGCCTGATCAGGAGGGGAAGGCGCAGGCACCTCGAGGTCCGGCCCGAGACCGAGGCGAGCTTCACCGCCGAGATGCGCCGACGTCTGAGCGGCACGGTGTGGGCCACCTGCCGCAACTGGTACCGGGGAACGAACGAACACGTCACCACCAACTGGCCTGGTCAGACCACGGAGTACCGACGCCGTACGAGGCGGGTGAACCTGGCGCACTACCAGCCGGGCGGCTGAAGCCGTGACATGCGGGCCACGCCCCGCCTGATGATGACCCGCCGCTGCGTCCACCAGCCCACTGCGCCGTGAAGGCGTCTACAACGCATGGGAGTCGCTGTGCCGTTGCACCCGCAGGCCGCTGCCTTCCTCGATCGTGTGGCAGAACAGCGTATGCCGCCTTTCGACCAGGTCGGCGTACCCACCACCCGTGAACTCATGAGCGGCCTCAGGCAGGCCCAAGGCCCTGCCGAGACCGTGGAAAAGATTACCGAGACCCACATACCCGGCCCCGCGGGGCTGCTGCCCGTCCGTGTCTATATGCCCGTCCAGCAGCCCGGACGTCCCCGTCCGCTGATGGTGTTCTTCCACGGCGGGGGCTGGATCGCCGGAGATGTCGAACTGCTCGACACACCGCTGCGGAGCCTCGCCAACGCCACCGGCGCCGTGGTGGCCAGTGTCGAATACCGACGCGCTCCCGAGACCCGCTTCCCCGGACCCGCCGAGGACGCCTACGCCGCCGTCAAGGCCCTGGCCGTGCGGACCAAGGAGTTGGGGGCGGACGGACGGCTGGTCATCGCGGGAGAGAGCGCCGGAGGGAATCTGGCAGCTGCCGCCTGCCTCATGGCCAGAGACCGCGGCGGTCCGCACATCGACCTGCAAGTGCTCATCTGCCCCCCTCTCGCCCCCGCAGGCGATCCCCCCTTCCCCTCCTACGACCAGTACGCCACGGGCCATCTCAACACCCGTGCCTCCATGGACCACTTCTGGAACCTCTACCTGCCCTCCCCCGAGGAAGCGGTCAACCCCTACGCCTCCCCCCTGCTCGCCGAAGACCATGCCGGACTCCCGCCGGCGCTGATCCTCACCGCCGAATGCGACCCGCTCAGAGATGAAGCGGAGGAGTACGCCCGGCGTCTGCGGAGCAGCCACGTGACCGCCACGACACAGCGCTACAACGGCGCGCTGCACGTCTTCTTCCTGCTGCCCTGGCTCACCGCGGCACAGCAGGCACGCCAGGACATCACCGCCGCCCTGCGCGCCCACTGCGCCGCCTAGGCCTCCAACCCCCGCCCAGCAACGAGTACGGAGCGCACGTGCCCGCCTACGACCGCATCTATCTCAACGGCGCCTGGACGCCGTCGCACAATCCAGCCAGGCTCACCGTTGTCGACCCGGCGACCGAGCAGCCACTGGCCCGAGTGCCCGCCGGCACAGCACGGGACGCGGACGCCGCAGTCACCGCCGCCCGTGCCGCCTTCGGCCCCTGGTCGCGTACCGGCGTGGCCGAACGCGCCGGCTACCTGCGGGCCATCGCAGCGGAACTGACCCGCCGCGCGGGAGATCTGGCCCAGCTGATCACACAAGACGTCGGATGCCCGATCGCCTTCTCCCGGGCGGTGCAGGTCACGCTGCCTGTCAACAGCTTCTTGCAGGCCGCGCAGACCGCGCTGGCATACCCCTTCGAACAGCGCCAGGGGCCGTCGCTGGTCGTGCGCGAGCCCTACGGCGTAGTTGCGGCCATCACACCCTGGAACTTTCCCCTGCACCAAGTCGCCGCGAAGGTCGCCTACGCGCTGGCCGCCGGCAACACCGTCGTCCTGAAACCCAGCGAACTCGCACCGCTCAGCGTCTGGCACCTGACCGACATCATCGACTTCGTCGGCTTGCCGCCCGGCGTCTTCAACCTCGTCAGCGGCACCGGTCCCGATGTAGGGGAGGCGCTGGCCGCGCACCCCGAGGTCGACGTGGTCTCCTTCACCGGTTCCACGCGCGCGGGCCGCCGCGTCGCATCCATGGCCGCTGAGACGATCAAGAAAGTGACACTGGAACTGGGCGGCAAGAGCCCCGCAGTGATGCTCCCCGACGCCGACCCCGCGCGCGTCGTCCCCGCCGTGCTGGCAGCCTCATTCCTCAACAACGGCCAAACCTGCTCGGCTCTCACCCGACTCATCGTGCCACGCTCCGTACTCGGAGAAACGGAGGAACTGGCACGCCACTGCGCCCGGGAATGGGTGCCCGCCGACCCCGGCCACGAGCAGACCCGGCTGGGACCGCTGATCTCCTCTGCCCAGCGCCATCAGGTGCGCACGCATATCCGCAACGCGCTGGCCAGTGGAGCGAAGCTCGTCACCGGAGGAGAAGCGCCCCCTCCCGAGCCAAGCCGCGGCTTCTTCGTCCGCCCCACCATCCTGTCCCGGGTCACCAGCGACATGGCCATCCACCACCAGGAGGTGTTCGGCCCGGTGCTGGCCATCGAGACGTACGAAACGCAAGCCGAGGCCGTCCGCATCGCGAACAACACCAACTACGGCCTGGCCGCTGCGGTCTGGTCGGCGGACGAGGACCGCGCCCTGGCTGTCGCCCGCGAACTCCGTGCCGGTCAGATCCAGGTCAACGGGTCGGCCTTCGATCCCAACGCACCGTTCGGCGGCTACAAGCAGTCCGGCAACGGCCGTGAGGGCGGCCGGGCCGGCCTGGAGGAACTCCTGGAGACCAAGGCGATCCAGCTCTGACACGACCGGGCCAGGCACTCGTCGGTATCCAGTCCCCAGTCAACCCACCACCGAGAGAAGGGCAGACACATGTACTACCGCTCCATGTTCAAGTCAAAGGTGCACCGCGCCACCGTCACCCAGGCCGACCTGCACTACGTCGGATCACTGACTCTGGACGCCGACCTGATGGAGGCCGCGGACCTGCTGCCCGGGGAAAAGGTCGACATCGTCGACATCGACAACGGCAACCGACTGTCCACCTACATCATCGAGGGTCCCCGGGGCACCGGCGTCGTCGGCATCAACGGAGCCGCAGCCCGGCTCATCAGCCCGGGCGACACCGTCATCATCATCTCCTACGCCCAAGTCCTGGACGCCGAAGCGGCCCTCCTCGTTCCCCGGATCGTCCATGTGGACAGCGACAACAGAGTCGTTCTCCTGGGGGCCGACCCTGCCGAAGCCACCCCAGATGGCACCACCTGCCGCGGCGACCACATCTTCACCGACTGAACAGCGCCGACCGCCCTGCGCACCGGCGAGTCCGCTCGGGCAGAGCCGAAACCAGGAGAACACCATGTGCGGCATTGCAGGCTGGATTGCCTTCGACGCGGACCTCAGGCCTCACCGGGAGACCCTGGAGGCCATGACCCGCTCCGTGGCCACCCGAGGGCCGGACGCATCCGCGGTCTGGATCAGTCGACACGCAGCCCTCGGCCACCGGCGCCTGGCCATCATCGATCTCGACGGCGGCGCCCAGCCGATGACGGTCGAGACCGCCGACGGCCCGATCGTCATGACTTACAGCGGGGAGACATACAACTTCACCGCCCTGCGGCAGTACCTGCGGGGGCGCGGCCATCCTTTCCACACAGCGAGCGACACCGAAGTAGTACTCCGCGCCTACCTGGAGTGGGGTGACCGTCTCGTCGATCACCTCATCGGCATGTACGCCTTCGCGATCTGGGACGGCCGCAGCGAGCGCCTGCTCATGGTCCGCGACAGGCTGGGCATCAAGCCGCTCTACTACGCGCTCACCGCTGACGGAGTACTGTTCGGTTCCGAACCCAAGGCCATCCTCAGCCATCCCAGCGTCGAGGCCGCCGTCGACCACGACGGACTGCGCGAAATCATGCTGGGAATCAAGTCTCCCGGAGTCGCCATCTGGCGCGGTATGCGGGAACTGCAGCCTGGTTCCCTTGCGACCGTTGATCGCGGCGGTGTCCGGGAAACCACCTATTGGCGGCTGACGGCCCGTCCACACACGGACGACTTCGCCACCACCGTCCACCGGACTCGGGAACTGCTCACGAACTCCGTACGCGAGCAACTCGTGGCTGACGTGCCACGGTGCGTGCTGCTGTCCGGTGGACTCGACTCGAGCGCCATCGCCGGACTCGCGGCGAGCGAGCTCTGTGCGCACGATGAGAGTCTGCGCACCTTCTCGGTGGACTTCCGCGGACACGCCGACCACTTCGCCCGCGACGCCCACAATGTCAGTCCTGACGCACCGTATGTGCGCACCGTCGCCCAGCACCTGGACGCCGATCACACCGATCTGGTGCTGGACGCCGCACACCTCTCCGACCCTTCGATTCGCCAGGCCGCCATACGGGCTCGCGACCTGCCGGTCGGCCGCGGCGACATGGACCACTCTCTGATCCAACTGTTCACCGCCATACGCGAACACTCAACGGTCGCGCTGTCCGGCGAAGGCGCCGACGAGATGTTCGGTGGCTACTGGTGGTTCCACGACGCCGCCCTCCGCCAAGGCCACGGCTTTCCCTGGCTGACAGCAGCCCTTGGCCAAGTACGCCAGGAACGCACGTTCCTGCCCCCCGACCTTTCGGCGGCGCTGGACATGCCCGGGTACGCCGATCACAGCTACCGTCAGTCCCTCGCACGTACTCCGACACTCGACGGCGAAAACCCCCTACAGCGCCGCTCACGCGAACTTCTCCACCTCCATCTGACACACAGCTTGGCCGGGATGCTGGAACGCAAAGACCGGCTCAGCATGGCAGTAGGGCTGGAAGTGCGCGTGCCCTTCTGCGACCACCGCCTCGCTGAATACGCCTTCAACATCCCCTGGCCGTTCCATGTCGCGGACCATCGGGAGAAGAGCGTGCTCCGGGCCGCCGCACGACCAGTCGTGCCGGACAGCGTGCTCAGACGCCTCAAAAGCCCGTACCCCATGACCCGCGACCCACGTTACGTCTGCGCTCTGCAAGACCAGGCTCGCCAGATCCTCGCCCAACCCGACCACGACGTCTTCCTGCTGTTCGACCCAGCAGCAGCGAGGAAGGCCGCCTCCCAAGACCCCACACATCACCCCAACCCCCACGGCCACCGAGCGGCCCTGGAGAAGTTCCTGGACCTGCACACCTGGATCGAGGCCTACCGACCACGCCTGATCCTGTGAACCGGAACTCCCGGACCGCCGCGCCGCAGCCCGCCGTCCGCGCCCACGATCCCGGTAGTGACACGTTCCGGTCCCTGTGACCAACCCTCGGCCAAACGCGCCGACGGCTCTACCGCACCCCCCACCGCACCACGAGGAATCCATGCACTTCAAACTGCCTGCCCTGAGGCCGTCCCTCCTTCTCCCCGACGTCACCGCCTCGCTCGTCGTCTTCCTCGTCGCTGTGCCCCTGTGCGTCGGTGTCGCGGTCGCCTCCGGGGTGCCGGCCGAACTCGGCTTGATCACCGGCATCGTCGGCGGCCTGGTGGCAGGCGTACTGCCGGGCAGCTCACTGCAGGTCAGTGGCCCGGCAGCCGGGCTGACCGTGCTTGTCCACGAGGCAGTTGAGGCCCACGGGCTCGCCGCGCTCGGGGTGATCGTGCTCGCCTCCGGCGTACTGCAGCTGGTCCTGGGTGCTGCGCGGTGCGGCCGCTGGTTCCGTGCGATCTCCATCGCAGTGGTGCAGGGCATGCTCGCCGGAATCGGCCTCGTCCTCATCCTGGGACAGGCGTACGCGATGGCAGATCTGACAGCCCCGAGCAGCGGGCTGGGGAAGATCAGCGGCCTGCCGGGACTGACAAGGGACATTGTCTTCAGCGCCGATGCCTTGGTGACGTTCATGGTGGGTACTGCGACGATCGCCGTGCTGATCTTGTGGAAGCGCCTCCCCGGGCCCCTGCCGCACGTGCTGCCCGCACCGCTTGCCACCGTCGCACTCGCCACCGCTGCTGTCGCCGCCCTCGGCCTGCCCATCGCCAGGGTGGACGTACAGGGCCTGATCGAGTCGGTGCAACCTCCCGCCCTCGGTGCCCTGTCCAACCTCGGTGACGTGGCACTGTTGGGCACGGTGCTCGCCTTCACCCTCATCGCCTCCGCCGAGTCCCTCTTCAGCGCGGCCGCGGTGGACCGGATGCACGACGGTCCGCGCACCGACTACGACAAGGAACTCATGGCCCAGGGCGTGGGCAACACGGTCTGCGGGCTGCTCGGCGCTCTGCCGATGACGGCCGTGATCGTACGCAGCGCCGCAAACGTCCAGGCCGGCGCCCGCACCAAGCTTTCCCGTGTCCTGCACGGGGTGTGGCTGCTGCTGTTCGCGGCGCTGTTCCCGGCCGCTCTCGAAGCCATCCCCATCGCGGCGCTCGCCGGCGTGCTCGTCCATGCCGGCGCGAAGCTGATGCCGGTCAGGGAACTCCTACCGCTGTGGCGCGACCACCGTGGTGAGGCAGTCGTCCTGGCCGTGACCGCCATCGCGATCGTGGTCACGAACATGTTCGAAGGGGTCCTGCTCGGGCTGCTGATGGCCGTGGCCAAGACCGCGTGGGAAACCTCCAGCCTCCACGTGCACGTCGAAGACGGCGCGGCCGGCCCCATCCACGTCCGAATCACCGGCAACGCCACTTTCCTGCGGCTGCCCCGAATCCTGGACACGCTCGAAGCCCTCCCCGGCGACCGGCCCGTCCAACTCGACCTGTCGCGGCTGCGTCACCTCGACCACGCCTGCCACACCGCCCTGACCGGCTGGGCGGTGTGGCACAACAAGTCGAACAACGAACCGGTGCAGGTGAAGATCCCGGACGACGTCCCGCAGCTCGGCACGGGTCCAGGGAACCCACATCCGAAATCGGTCACTCATCGCCAGCTGTAACGCTTGGTTACTATGCTCGACATGCCAGTCGAAACTCCCCAGATTCTCCCCAGGGCTGATCGCGGCGGGTTCCCCGTGGCGCACCTACGTGGGGTTGGCCGTGGATTTTGAGGCAAAGGGTGCCTTGGAGCCTGTGATATCCCTGAGGAAGGTCACCGCAACCCGCTATGTCGCGCCCCTGCGGTCCGGCGGCTCCGTCCCCGGCGTCGTCGAGGCCGACGACCTGGGCACGTACGTCGTGAAGTTCACCGGCTCCGCGCAGGGCCGCAAGGCGCTGGTCGCCGAGGTGATCGTCGGTGAACTGGCCCGCGCCCTCGGGCTGCGCTTCCCCGAGCTGGTCCTGGTCCACTTCGACCCGGCGATCGCCGACGACGAGCCCCACCAGGAGGTGCGCGACCTCCACGGCGCGAGCGCCGGGGTCAACCTCGGCATGGACTACCTGCCGGGCGCGAAGGACTTCACCCCGGAGGTCGCGAAGGACTTCCGCGTCGACCCGCTGGAGGCGGGCCGGATCGTCTGGCTGGACGCCCTCACCGCGAACGTCGACCGCACGGTCCACAGCTCGAACCTGATGGTCTGGCCCACGCTGGGGACCGTACCGCCGCGCCTGTGGCTCATCGACCACGGCGCCGCGCTCGTCTTCCACCACCGCTGGGACGGCACGGACCCCGCGAAGGCGTACGACTTCCGGCACCACGCCCTCGGCCACTACGCCCCCGATGTGCGCGCGGCCGACGCGGAGCTGGCGCCGAAGGTCACCGAGGAGCTGCTGCGGCAGGTCGTGGCGGAGGTCCCGGACGCGTGGCTGAGCGCCGAACCGGGCTTCATGAGCCCCGGTGAGGTCCGCGACGCCTACGTCGCCTATCTCCACGCGCGCGTACAGGTGTCCTCGGCCTGGCTCCCCACCGACTTCCCCTCCCGGGAGGAACTCGCCGCCGAGGAGGCCCGTCGCGCGGCACGCACCCAGCAGGGCCGCCCGGACTGGCTCAAGCGGGTCCCCGACCTGCACGGCAAACCGGCGGCGGAACAGGATTGGTCGGTACACCTCGGATGACGGAGACCTCTTTGAAGGACGTCCAGCGCGTCGAGATCGAGTACTGCACCCAGTGCCGCTGGCTGCCGCGCGCGGCCTGGCTGGCACAGGAGCTGCTGACGACCTTCGAGGCGGAGCTGACGGAGCTCGCCCTGAAGCCGGGCAAGGGCGGCGTCTTCGTCGTGCGTGTCAATGACGAGGTGGTCTGGGACCGCCGCGAGCAGGGATTCCCGGAACCCACGGCGGTCAAGCAGGCCGTACGCGACCGAGTGGCCCCGGGAAGGTCCCTGGGCCACTCGGACAAGCCGTCGCAGGAGTAGGTCAGCCCTTGAGCTGCTCGTACGCCGGCAGTGTCAGGAAGTCCGCGTAGTCCTCGTCGAGGGAGACCTCCAGGAGCAGGTCGTGGGCCTGCTGCCAGTGGCCGGCCGAGAAGGCCTCCTCGCCGATCTCGGCGCGGATGTTCGCCAGTTCCTCGGCGGCGACCTTGCGGGCCAGCTCCGGGGTGGCCTTCTCGCCGTTCTCGAACTCGACGCCCGCGTTGATCCACTGCCAGATCTGGGAGCGGGAGATCTCGGCGGTGGCCGCGTCCTCCATCAGGTTGAAGATGGCGACCGCGCCGAGGCCGCGCAGCCAGGCCTCGATGTAGCGGATGCCGACCTGGACGGCGTTGACCAGGCCCGCGTACGTCGGCTTGGCGTCCAGCGAGTCGATGGCGATGAGGTCCTCCGCCTTGACGTCGACGTCCTCGCGCAGGCGGTCCTTCTGGTTCGGCTTGTCGCCGAGGACCTTGTCGAAGGACTCCATGGCGATCGGGACCAGGTCGGGGTGGGCGACCCAGGAGCCGTCGAAGCCGTCGTTCGCCTCGCGGTCCTTGTCGGCGCGGACCTTCTCGAAGGCGACCTTGTTGACCTCGGCGTCCCGGCGGGACGGGATGAACGCCGCCATGCCGCCGATCGCGTGCGCGCCGCGCTTGTGGCAGGTGCGGACCAGGAGTTCGGTGTACGCCCGCATGAACGGGGCCGTCATCGTCACCGCGTTGCGGTCCGGCAGGACGAACTCGGCGCCGCCGTCACGGAAGTTCTTGACGATGGAGAACAGGTAGTCCCAGCGGCCGGCGTTCAACCCCGAGGCGTGGTCGCGCAGTTCGTAGAGGATCTCCTCCATCTCGTACGCCGCCGTGATCGTCTCGATCAGGACGGTCGCGCGGATGGTGCCCTGCGGGATGCCGACGTGGTCCTGCGCGAAGACGAACACGTCGTTCCAGAGGCGGGCCTCCAGGTGCGACTCCGTCTTCGGGAGGTAGAAGTACGGGCCCTTGCCGAGGTCGAGCAGGCGCTGGGCGTTGTGGAAGAAGTACAGGCCGAAGTCGACGAAGGCGCCGGGGACCTGCTGCCCGTCGACCTGGAGGTGACGCTCGTTCAGGTGCCAGCCGCGCGGGCGCATCACGACGGTCGCGAGCTCGTCGTTCGGGCGCAGGGCGTACGACTTGCCGGACTTCGGGTCGGTGAAGTCGATGTTGCGGGTGTAGGCGTCGATCAGGTTGAGCTGGCCGAGGACGACGTTCTCCCAGGTCGGCGCCGAGGCGTCCTCGAAGTCCGCGAGCCAGACCTTGGCGCCCGAGTTGAGGGCGTTGATGGTCATCTTGCGGTCGGTGGGACCGGTGATCTCGACCCGGCGGTCCTGCAGCGCGGGCGGGCACGGGGCCACCCGCCAGGAGTCGTCCGCGCGGATCGCGGCGGTCTCCGGGAGGAAGTCGAGCGTGGACGTACGAGCGATTTCCGCGCGGCGCTCGGCGCGGCGGGCGAGGAGTTCGTCACGCCGGGGCGTGAACCGGCGGTGCAGCTCGGCCACGAAGGCGAGGGCCGCCTCCGTGAGGACCTCCTCCTGCCGCGGCAGGGGCTCGGCGTCGACGATGGCCAGCGGGGACGGCGCTGGTGCGGACATGAGCTGTCACTTCCTTCAGCGAGCTACGAAGACGAGCTGTCGAGCGTTTGGCACCGGGTGCCAGTCTTCCCGGATACGGCGAACAACGCCCGTGGAGCGGTCGGGCGCTTCTGAACAGTGGATACTAGTTTCCTCATGGTGGAAGTTCAATGGTTTGTTGATGTCGAGATTCTCTGAGTCGAGGCAAGGTGGCTCCGGGTGCCACCGCACTTACTCAAGGTGGGCCAGATCCGCCTCCGTGTCGATGTCGTACGGCCGCGCCACGTCCCCGCACTCGACGAGCGTGATCGCCCCCTCACGTTCCTTCAGATAGGCGCGTGCCCCCTGGTCGCCGGTCGCTGTCGCAGCGATGCCCGCCCAATGGGCGGCGCCGAAGAGCACGGGATGCCCGCGTACCCCGTCGTACGCCGCCGAGACGAGCGAGGTCTCGTCCTCGTACGCGGCGAGCACCCGGGCCACGGCCTCCGGCCCGATGCCGGGCTGGTCGACCAGGGAGACCAGCGCCGCCCCGGCCCCCGTACCGGCGAGCGAGTCGAGCCCGGCGCGCAGGGAGGAGCCCATCCCCTCGGCCCAGTCCGGGTTCTCCACCAGTACGCAGTCACCCAGTTCCGCCCGCTCCCGCACGGCGTCGGCCTGCGCGCCCAGCACCACGTGCACCCGGGCACACCCGGCCGCGCGCAGCACTCCGACGGCGTGTTCGACCAGCGGGCGGCCCCGGTGCCGGAGCAGCGCCTTGGGCCGTCCGCCCAGTCGCCGTCCACCGCCGGCGGCGAGGAGCAGGCCGGCGACCGGTGGCGCTTCTTTCTCAGTCATGCGTCCTGCATACCTGACACCCGCGCGAGCGCCCGGTCCCTCAGGGCTGAATTTCCGTCCGTACGGGTGGCGCATCCGGCGCCGGGTGGGTTTACTGACCCGCGTCCCTGGCGCCCAAGCATCGTCGGGGGCGCTCTATGGGGGAGCGGGACTACTGGCGCACAACGGCGTGCGAGGGGGAGTGCTGTGTTGCGGAGCTTGGGGCAGAGGCCGGTGACGGGCAGCGACGAGGACCCGAGGGTGGCGGAACTGCGGACGGCGGTGTCCCGTCTGCGCCGCGGACTCGCCGCGTATCCGGCCGAGTTCCCGGACCGGGGGATCGCCGAGGACGAGCTTGCCGCGCTGGCCGCGATGACGGTCGACGGGGTGCCGGAGACACCGCGGCTGCGGAGGTCCTTGCTCCTGATCGCGGGGGCGATCGGGTCCGTGAGCGCGTTGTCGCGGGGTTTGTCGGATGTTCGCAACGCGGTGGATCTGTTCGGGGAGCAGCCGCGCGGGCGGGGTTAGCTCACCGGAGCGGACCGCGGTAGGGGAACGGCCCCCGGTAGCCCCGGTCCGAGGTCCGGTGCTCGAACTCCTCGCACAGCCACGTCTCCTGTACGAACTCCGTGCGCTCCTGCCAGATCGCGAAGATGCCGTGCGGGCCCTGCTTGCCGTCGCACCGCCGGTAGCGGTCCTTGGCGTCCCGGAAGCAGGCCAGCCCCGCCATCAGCGGGGGGCCGCCGGGGCTGTAGTCGGACCAGGCGCACGCGACGCACGCCTTGATCCGTGCCCCTCGCGGCAGTCGGCGCTGGATGTCGTGCAGCGCCTCCTCGAAGTCGTCCTGGCTGTCCGCGTTGCGGTACTCGTGCCCGTCGAGGCGCAGGGTGGTGATCAGGCTCTGCTCGTCCAGGCCCGGGCCCACCGGGTCCCCGAGCCGCAGGGAGCAGTGCAGCACGCCCGCCCGTACGCCCTGCCCCTCGACCTCGACGGGCATCGGCACCTCCCACTCCAGCAGGCAGGAGCACAGTGCCCCGTCGAGGAAGGAGAACATCTGCTCGGGCGGGGTGCCGCTCAGGGCGCCGAGGTCGTCCATCATGTCGCCCTCGAAGACGACACCCCTGATCGTCGTACGGATCGACTCCCTGCCGTCCGACTCGAAGACGATCTCCTCCGAGCCGTGCCGGTCGGTGTACCGCCCGGGCCAGCGCTGCATGGCCGTCAGGCGTGGTTCTGGCTGGCCAGTGCCTCGGACAGTTCGTCGGCCACCTGCTGGAGCACCGGCACGATCTTCTCCGTCGCCGCCTCGGTGACCCGCCCCGCCGGACCGGAGATCGAGATCGCCGCGGCGGTGGGGGAGTTCGGGACGGAGACGGCCAGACAGCGGACGCCGACCTCCTGTTCGTTGTCGTCGACCGCGTAGCCGTGGCGCCGTACGTCCTCCAGGGCCGCGAGGAAGCCGTCCGGCGTGGTGATCGTCTTCTCCGTGGCGGCGGGCATGCCGGTACGGGACAGCAGCGCCCGCACCTCCTCCGGCGGGAATCCGGCGAGCAGCGCCTTGCCGACGCCCGTGGAGTGCGGCAGCACCCGTCGGCCGACCTCGGTGAACATACGCATCGAGTGCTTGGACGGCACCTGGGCGACGTAGACGATCTCGTCGCCGTCGAGCAGCGCCATGTTCGCCGTCTCGCCGGTCTCCTCGACCAGGCGGGCGAGATAGGGGCGGGCCCAGGTGCCCAGCAGCCGGGCGGCGGACTCGCCGAGGCGGATCAGACGCGGGCCGAGGGCGTACCGGCGGTTGGGCTGCTGGCGTACGTATCCGCAGGCCACGAGCGTGCGCATCAGACGGTGGATGGTGGGCAGCGGTAGTCCGCTGCTCGCGGACAGCTCGCTCAGGCCGACCTCGCCGCCCGAGTCCGCCATCCGTTCGAGCAGGTCGAAGGCGCGCTCGAGGGACTGGACGCCACCATTGGAGCTGGACCTGGCGGAGTCGGTGGTGCTGGCGCTGGACGTCGGCACGGCGCGTTCCTTTCGGGACCGGTGGGAGGGCAGAAGCCTACCCGTCAGTCGGTTGACTCCCCGCTTGTGCGTAGCTACGTTCTGCCTGCTGGAATAGTAATTCCGCGTTGTGGAAACGTCCAGAGTGTGTGCGTCGGGTGCACTGTGGAGAAGTGTGCCCTTGACGGCGCGGGAGCGGGAGTGAAGACTCCTTCAACAGAAAGTTGAATTCCGTTACGCGGAAGTTAACGGCGGCAGAGAGGGGTCCGGGTGTCCGACGCTCAACTGGTGCTGCGCTCGACGCGCGTCATCACGCCCGAGGGGACGCGCGCCGCGTCGGTCGCGGTCGCCGACGGGAAGATCACGGCCGTTCTGCCGTACGACGCCGAAGTGCCGTCCGGCGCCCGGCTGGAGGACCTCGGCGACGACGTCCTGCTGCCCGGTCTGGTCGACACGCACGTGCACGTCAACGACCCCGGCCGCACCGAGTGGGAGGGCTTCTGGACCGCCACGCGCGCCGCGGCGGCCGGCGGCATCACCACCCTCGTCGACATGCCGCTCAACTCCCTCCCGCCGACCACGACGGTCGAGCACCTGCGCACCAAGCAGGACGTCGCCGCCGACAAGGCGCACATCGACGTCGGCTTCTGGGGCGGCGCCCTGCCCGGCAACGTCAAGGACCTGCGCCCCCTGCACGAGGCGGGTGTCTTCGGCTTCAAGGCCTTCCTGTCGCCGTCCGGCGTGGACGAGTTCCCGCACCTGACCCAGGACCAGCTCGCCCAGTCGCTGGCCGAGATCGCCTCCTTCGACGGCCTGCTGATCGTGCACGCCGAGGACCCCCACCACCTCGACGCCGCCCCCCAGCAGGGCGGCCCCAAGTACGCCGACTTCCTCGCCTCGCGCCCGCGCGACGCGGAGGACACGGCGATCGCCCAGCTGATCGCCCAGGCGAGGCGCCTGCACGCGCGCGTGCACGTCCTGCACCTCTCCTCCAGCGACGCGCTGCCGCTGATCGCCGAGGCCAGGCGGGAGGGCCTACGGATCACCGTCGAGACCTGTCCGCACTACCTGACCCTGACCGCCGAGGAAGTACCGGACGGCGCCAGCGAGTTCAAGTGCTGTCCGCCGATCCGTGAGTCCGCCAACCAGGACCTGCTGTGGCAGGCACTGGCCGACGGCACCATCGACTGCGTGGTGACCGACCACTCGCCCTCCACGGCCGACCTGAAGACCGAGGACTTCGCGACGGCCTGGGGCGGCATCTCGGGCCTCCAGCTGAGCCTGGCGGCGGTGTGGACCGAGGCCCGCAAGCGGGGGCACGGCCTGGAGGACGTGGTCCGCTGGATGTCCGCGCGCACGGCGGAACTGGTGGGCCTGGACAACCGCAAGGGTGCCATCGAGGCGGGCCGCGACGCCGACTTCGCCGTCCTCGCGCCGGACGAGACGTTCACCGTCGACCCGGCCGCCCTCCAGCACCGCAACCGCGTCACCGCGTACGCGGGCAGGACGCTGTACGGCGTGGTGAAGTCGACCTGGCTGCGCGGCGAACGCATCGTCGCGGACGGCGAGTTCACCGAGCCGAAGGGGCAGCTGCTCACCCGCGACCACTGACCTTCTCTCCCGCACCCGCAGCGGCCGATTCCTGAAAGGCACACCTCGTGACGGCGATACCCAGCTTCACCGGCGACGCGAACCCCTACGGAGGCGGCGACCCGTACGCGGACTACCGCACCGCCGACTTCCCCTTCACCCAGTACGCCGACCTCGCCGACCGCCGACTGGGCGCCGGCGTCATCGCCGCCAACGACGAGTTCTTCGCCCAGCGGGAGAACCTGCTGGTGCCCGAGCGGGCCGAGTTCGACCCCGAGCACTTCGGGCACAAGGGCAAGATCATGGACGGCTGGGAGACCCGGCGCCGCCGCGGCGCCTCGGCCGACCACCCGTGGCCGACGGCCGAGGACCACGACTGGGCGCTGGTCCGCCTGGGCGCCCCCGGCGTCATCCGCGGCATCGTCGTCGACACCGCCCACTTCCGCGGCAACTATCCGCAGGCGGTGTCGATCGAGGGCACGTCGGTAGCGGGCTCCCCGTCCCCGGAGGAGCTGCTCGCCGACGACGTGAAGTGGACGACGCTCGTGCCGCGCACGCCCGTGGGCGGACACGCGGCGAATGGTTTCGCCATCGCGGTCGAGCAGCGCTTCACCCACCTGCGGGTCAACCAGCACCCCGACGGCGGCATCGCCCGCCTGCGCGTGTACGGCGAGGTGGCACCGGACCCGGCGTGGCTGGCGGTGCTGAGCACCTTCGACGTGGTCGCCCTGGAGAACGGCGGCCAGGTCGAGGACGCCTCCAACCTCTTCTACTCGCCCGCCACCAACACCATCCAGCCGGGCCGCTCCCGCAAGATGGACGACGGCTGGGAGACGCGCCGGCGCCGCGACCAGGGCAACGACTGGATCCGCTACCGGCTGGTGGCGCAGTCCCAGATCAGGGCGATCGAGATCGACACGGCCTACCTGAAGGGCAACAGCGCCGGCTGGGCGTCGGTGTCGGTGAAGGACGGTGAGGACGGCGACTGGCAGGAGATCCTCCCGCGCACCCGCCTCCAGCCCGACACCAACCACCGTTTCGTCCTGCCGACCCCCGCCGTCGGCACGCACGCGCGCGTGGACATCTTCCCCGACGGCGGCATCTCCCGACTCCGGCTGCACGGCTCCCTGACCGACCAGGGCGCGTCCGCACTGGCGGCCCGCCATCAGGAACTGGGCGGCTGAGCGAACGGCACCCTTGAACGTCGGGCGGGCTGTTTCCAGCCCGCCCGGCGTCCGAGGCCAGAACCGCGCATCCAGCGGCAGTCACTCTCTGACGCAGGCCGGCTGTCTCAGCCCGTCCGGCGTCCGAGGCCAGGACCGCACATTCAGCGGCAGCCACTCCCTGACGCAGGCCGGCATGTCTCAGCCCGTCCGGCGTTTGAGGACGAGGCCCGTTCAGGGCCGATAGCGGGGGTCTGGGGGCCGCAGGCCCCCAGGGAACGGGGTCGAAGGGGCAGCGCCCCTGGGGGATGGGACGGGTAGGGGCGGCGGGGGCGAAGAACCCCGCATCACGCCGAGTGCCCCCCGTCCACGGAAAACTCCGCTCCCGTGACGTAATCCGCCCCGGCCAGGTAGGCGACCATCGACGCCACCTCCTCGGCCGTACCGAAGCGCCCCAGCGCGGTCATGGCCGCCTGACCGGCCGCGTAGGGCCCGTCCGCCGGATTCAGGTCCGTGTCGACGGGCCCGGGATGCACGATGTTCGCCGTGATGCCCCGCGGCCCCAGCTCACGCGCCAGGGCCTTCGTCAGACCGATCAGCGCCGACTTGCCGGCCGCGTAGAGCGTCCCACCGGGCCCCGGCACGCGCTGGGTCATACAGGTGCCGATCGTGATGATCCTGCCCCCGGCGGTCATGCGGGCGGCGGCCGCCTGCGTGGCCAGGAAAACGCCCCGGACGTTCACGGCGAGCACCCGGTCCACGTCCCCGAGCGACAGCCCCTCCAGCGGCCCCAGCACCCCGACGCCGACGTTGTTCACCAGCACGTCCAGCCCCCCGAGCGCCTCCGCCGTAAGCCCCACCGCCCCTGCCGCCTCCTCCGCGTCCCCGGCGTCCGCCCGCAGGGCCACGGCCCGCCGCCCCAGCGCCTGAACGGCCCGGACGACCTCCTCGGCCGCGTCCTTGCCGTTCAGGTAGGTCACGGCGACGTCCGCGCCCTCCCGTGCGAGCCGCAGTGCCGTTGCCGCGCCGATCCCGCGGCTGCCGCCGGTGACCAGGGCCACCTTGCCGTGCAGCGTTCCCTGGGTCGTCGTCTCTGATCCGTGAGTGGTTGTCATGGGTCCATCCCAGCGCCGAGCGGACCGCGGCGCTGGCGGCGAACGGACACGGAGATCGAGCGCATGGACATCGCGGTTCGCCGCGAACACGCGGACGGCGGACCGATGAGTTGCGGGTGCCGGTGGGGTCTGAGCTGATGACAGCAGACCCCACCCGGAAAAGAGGGACTCCTCATGGGCAAGCTCGTTTCCACCATCTTCGTCACGCTCGACGGCGTCTACCAGGCGCCCGGCGGCCCGCAGGAGGACACCCGCGGCGGCTTCGAGCAGGGCGGCTGGAGCTTTCCGTACGCCGACGACGACTTCGGCCAGTTCATCAACGAGGTCTTCGCGCGCCCCGGCGCCTTCCTCCTGGGACGCCGTACGTACGACATCTTCGCCTCGTTCTGGCCGAAGGTGACCGATCCCCTCGATCCGGTCGCCGCCAAGCTGAACGCGCTGCCGAAGTACGTCGCCTCCTCGACCCTGACCGACCCGGAGTGGTCCGGCACCACCGTGATCAGCGGCGACCTCAGCAAGGAGATCGCCGACCTCAAGGAGCGCACCGACGGCGAGCTCCAGGTCCACGGCAGCGGCGCCCTCCTCAGGTCACTGCTGGCCCACGACCTCGTCGACACCCTCCACTTGCTGACCTTCCCGGTCGTGCTCGGCGCGGGCTACCGCCTGTTCACGGAGGGCGCCGTGCCCACCGCGTTCAGGCACACCGCAGGCCGCACCACCGGCACGGGCGTCGTCATCCACTCGTACGACTTCGCGGGCCGCCCCGAGTACGGCTCGTACGAGCTCCCCGAGAACCCGTGACGACCACGAGTCCTGGTCCTCGGGCCGCTCGGCGGTCTGTTGACGGAACGTGCCTCACCCCGCGTCCGGCAGCGGCTGTGGGGGGTACGCGGGGTGAGGGGGCCGGAGGTCCGGCTGAACGCGGACCGGACCTCCAACTGGTCGCACCGTTCCTTGGTGCCGACTGTGACCTTCGGGCTCAGCAGCCGTAGTCGACCAGGTCGAAGGACCTGTAGTGGTCGGCCGTGTAGTAGTCCTCCTGGTGCTCCTCACCGGTGACGATGCGGCGAGCTCCGCGCGTGGAGGAGCCAGGGGTGATGACGGTGTACTCGTGGTAGTACCCGGACGTCTGGCTGGGCAGGATGCCTTCCCGGTTCTGGAAGACGGTGCCGTCCTGGTCGTAGGGGAAGGGGCCGCCCTGCTCGATCAGTTCCAGCGTGTCGTGCGCCTGGGAGGGCAGGTCGCTGTAACAGATGCTGCCGACCGCGGCAGCCGCCGGGGTGGCGGTGACGGTGCCGCCGACGAGGAGGGCGGACAGGACGGCGGCTGCGGCGCCGATACGGCTGATTCGTGGGGGGAATCTCATGGCTTCATGATGACGCGCGTAGACAGTGGCATGTCAATGACAACGTCGGAGATTTACCCGGCAAGTCCGATGAGTTTTCGGGAAGTTAACCTGCCGCCCGGCGTCCTCACATGCTCTTCAGCGCCGTCCACCAGGCCGGGGTCCTGGGAGCCGGTGCGCCTTCAGCCGGGCTTCCGGCTCTGGGCGGCGGCGAACAGCGCGAACGCCAGCACGAGCAGGGCGACGCTCGCGTAGATCTCGAAGCCGTCGAGGAAGCCCAGCCGCTGGACGAGTCCCCAGTCCCAGTCGGCGAACTCGTGCACCAGGCCCGCGATGCCCTGCACCAGGGCGATGAACCCGAGGAACTCCAGCAGCTGTTTCATGCCCACGACTCTCGCCCCGCGGACCCCCCACGCCAATCGGCCGCGGGGCGAGCCGGGTCCGACGGAAGTCCACGTTCCGCACGGGCCCGTCGCACCCAAAGTCTTCGACTGGACGACTTTGGTCGCCGACCGCGCCCCGGAAGGCGCGCCGGGGACCGGCACTGCGTAGATTTGTCGACCGTGAGTCGTGACAAGCCGGAGACCGCACCGCAGGCGTTCACGGGGCGGCGCTGGCTGCTGCCCTCGGCCTTGGTGAAGGAGCTCGACCTCGACCCCGACCGCTCGGGGCGGACCCGGCGCACCGCGCGTGACTGGGTGGTCGACTTCTCCTGCTTCCTGCTGGCCGTGATCGTCGGTCTGCTGGCCGCGGACACGATGAAGAACGAGGACCTTCCCGAGGGCTACGCCGCCTTCGACCAGCTGCTGGGCGCGCTCTCCTGCGCCGCGGTCTGGCTGCGGCGCCGCTGGCCGGTCGGGCTCGCCGCCGTGATGGTCCCGATCAACGTCGTGTCCAGCACTTCGGGCGGCGCGGGCCTGGTCGCCCTGTTCACCCTCGCCGTGCACCGCCCGTTCCGATACGTCGCCTGGGTGGCCGGGGCGTCCATGGTGCTGAACCCGCTGTACTTCTGGTTCCGCCCCGACCCGGACGTGCCGTACGGCTGGTCGCTCGTCCTGGCCGCGGTGCTGACCGTCGCGGTGGTCGGCTGGGGCATGTTCGTACGGTCCAAACGGCAGCTCATGCTGAGCCTGCGCGACCGCGCCCGGCGCGCCGAGACGGAGGCGCGGCTGCGCGCCGAGCAGGCGCAGCGGCTCGCCCGCGAGGCCATCGCCCGGGAGATGCACGACGTCCTCGCGCACCGGCTGACGCTGCTCAGCGTGCACGCCGGCGCGCTGGAGTTCCGGCCCGACGCGCCCCGCGAGGAGATCGTGCGGGCGGCGGGCGTCATCCGGGAGAGCGCCCACGAGGCCCTCCAGGACCTGCGGGAGATCATCGGCGTCCTGCGGGCGGGCGAGCCCGACGATGCCGGCCGCCCGCAGCCGACCCTCGCGGCGCTGGAGGCGCTGGTCGCCGAGTCCCGCGAAGCCGGCATGAAGGTCGCCCTGGACCAACGCGTCACCGACCCCGCCGCCGTGCCCGCCTCCGTCGGCCGCACCGCCTACCGCATCGCCCAGGAGGGCCTGACCAACGCCCGCAAGCACGCGCCGGGTACGGAGGTCACGGTGACGGTGACCGGCGGGCCGGGCGAGGGACTCTCCGTATCGGTGCGCAATCCCGCGCCCGAGGGGGAGATCCCGCACGTTCCGGGCTCCGGACAGGGACTGATCGGGCTGACGGAGCGGGCCACGCTGACGGGCGGCCGACTGGAGCACGGGCACGCGGCGGACGGCGGGTTCGAGGTGCGGGCCTGGCTGCCGTGGGGGTGACTCCGCCGGACCGGCTTGGTTGCTGTGGGGGTGACTCCGCCGGACCGGCTTGGTTGCTGTGGGGGTGACTCCGCCGAACCGGCCGGGCTGCCGTGGGGGTGACCCCGTGGAGCCGGCCGCGCGGTGCTCAATCGCCGCCCCGGCGAGCGCCGTTGCGGACCGTCCGGCACCTGCGCGCCGTACAACCGTGATTACGTGAGGGGCATGACTGCGATCAGACTCCTCCTCGTCGACGACGACCCGTTGGTCAGGGCCGGCCTGTCCTTCATGCTGGGCGGCGCCGACGACATCGAGATCGTCGGCGAGGCGTCCGACGGCGCCGAGGTCGAGACACTGGTCGACCGTGTCCGCCCCGACGTGATCCTGATGGACATCCGGATGCCGTCGGTCGACGGCCTCACCGCCACGGAGCGGCTGCGCGGCAGGAAGGACGCCCCGCAAGTCGTGCTGCTGACCACCTTCCACGCCGACGACCAGGTGCTGCGCGCCCTGCGCGCCGGTGCCGCCGGGTTCGTGCTCAAGGACACCCCGCCCGCCGAGATCGTCGACGCGGTGCGCCGCGTCGCGGCCGGCGACCCGGTCCTGTCGCCCACCGTGACCCGGCAGTTGATGGACCACGCGGCCGGCACCGCCGCCGACACGCGACGCGCACGCGCGCGTGAGCGGCTCACCGCCCTCAACGACCGC
This sequence comes from Streptomyces curacoi, assembly GCF_001513975.1. GTDB lineage: Bacteria > Actinomycetota > Actinomycetes > Streptomycetales > Streptomycetaceae > Streptomyces > Streptomyces curacoi. Next base: position 820,647 of record NZ_KQ947986.1, on the reverse strand, counting down.
GAGCGCGAGGTGGCCGTCGCGGTGGGCCGGGGCCTGTCCAACGCTGGGATCGCCGCGGAGCTCTTCATGAGCGTCGCCACCGTCAAGACCCATGTCTCCCGCATCCTGGCCAAGCTCGACCTCAACAACCGTGTGCAGATCGCCCTGTTGGCGTACGACGCGGGGCTTGTGGAGGAAGTGGAGGACGACGGGCACTAGTCCAGGCTCCCGCGCGTTGTTCGGTGTGTCGGTGTGCCGGAGGGGGAGCGTCATGGCGGAAGTGATCGACCTGGGGGAGTTCGGAGAGGGGTTTCGCGAGAACCCGCATCCGGTGTACGCGCGGCTGCGTGAGAGGGGCCCCGTGCATCGCGTCCGGCTGCCCGACTGGCAGTCCGAGGTCTGGCTCGTCGTCGGGCACGAGGAGGCGCGCGCGGCGCTCGCCGACCAGCGGCTGTCCAAGGACGGCGCCAAGATCGGCCTGAAGTCGCTCGACGAGGAGCTGATAGGGAAGAACCTGCTGGTCGCGGATCCGCCCCAGCACACCCGGCTGCGCGGGCTCATCTCGCGCGCCTTCACCATGCGCCGCGTGGAGGAGCTGCGGCCGAGGGTGCAGCGGATCACCGACGACCTGCTCGACGAGATGCTGCCGCGGGGCCGCGCCGACCTCGTGGAGTCCCTCGCCTACCCGCTGCCGCTCACCGTCATCTGCGAACTCCTCGGTGTGCCCGAGATGGACCGCGTCGAGTTCCGCAAGATGTCGACGGAGGCGGTCGCGCCCACCAGCCCGGGCAGCGAGGTCGACGCCTTCGTCGCCCTCGGCGCCTACTTCACCGACCTGATCGAGGACAAGAGGTGCGCCGGGCCCAGCGGCGACCTGCTGAGCGATCTGATCCGCACCACGGCCGAGGACGGCGACCGGCTCTCCCCGGACGAACTGCGGGGCATGGCCTTCATCCTGCTGATCGCCGGCCACGAGACGACGGTCAACCTCATCACCAGCGGGGTGCACGCCCTGCTCACCCACCCCGGCCAACTCGCCGCCCTGCGCGCCGACATGACCCTCCTGGACGGCGCGGCCGAGGAGATGCTGCGCTACGAGGGCCCGGTGGAGACGGCGACGTTCCGGTACGCCGCCGAGCCCCTGGAGATCGCCGGCGTGCCCATAGAGCAGGGCGAGCCGGTGATGGTCGGCCTCGCCGCGGCCAACCGGGACGCGAGCCGCTATGCAGTCCCCGACACCTTCGACATACGCCGCGACGCCCGAGGCCATGTCGCCTTCGGCCACGGCATCCACTACTGCCTGGGCGCCCCCCTGGCCCGTCTGGAGGCCCGCACGGCGATACGGTCCCTGCTGGAGCGCGCTCCTGGCCTGGCCCTGGACGGCCCGCCGGGTGAGTGGCTGCCGGGGGTGCTGATACGGGGGATGCGGAGCTTGCCGGTGCGCTGGTAGCGGGACGGTCACCGGGTGCTTCGGAGCCCGGCCTCTCACATGGCCGCGGCCGAAGCCTCGCCTCTCACATGGCCGCGGCCGAAGCCTCGCCTCTCACATGGCCGCAGCCGAGGCCCGGCCTCTCACACGGCCGCGGCCGAGGCCCCGCCCGGGATCTCCGCCAGTGCGACCGGCCTGCGCTCGCGGCGCGACCGCTCACACGCCTCCGCGATCCGCAGCGCCTGCAAGGCCTCCCGTCCGTCGCAGGGGTTGGCCCGTTCCCCGCGCACCACTTCCACGAACGCGTTCAGCTCCGCCTCGTACGCCGGCCCGAACCGCTCAAGGAAACCCGACCAGGGCTTGTCCGCCGCGGGCGGCCCGCTCGGCTCGGTGGACGCGATCGGCGTACGGTCGTCCAGGCCGACCACGATCTGGTCCAGCTCCCCGGCCAGCTCCATGCGCACGTCGTAGCCGGCGCCGTTCAGCCGTGTCGCCGTGGCCGTGGCGAGCGTTCCGTCGTCCAGCGTGAGCAGCACCGCCGCCGTGTCGACGTCGCCCGCCTCACGGAACATCACGGGCCCGGCATCCGACCCGGCCGCGTACACGTCGACGACCTCGTGCCCGGTCACCCAGCGCAGTACGTCGAAGTCATGGATCAGCGTGTCCCGGTACAGCCCACCGGACAGCGGCAGCCACTCCACCGGCGGCGGCTCCTGGTCGCTGGACAGCGCCCGCACGGTGTGCAGACGCCCGAGCCGCCCGGACCGCACCGCCTCGCGTGCGCCCACATACCCCGCGTCGAAGCGGCGCTGGAAGCCCATCTGCAGGATCGTCCCGGCCGTCTCCACCTCGCCGATCGCGTGCAACGTGCCCGGCAGATCGAGCGCGATGGGCTTCTCGCAGAACACCGGAAGGCCCGACCTTGCTGCCCGACCGATCAGTTCGGCATGGGCCGACGTCGCCGTCGTGATCACGACCGCGTCCACGCCCCACTTGAAGATCTCGTCCACTCCGGGCGCCGCCGTCTCCCCCAGCCGAAGGGCGAGCTCCTGGGCCCGCTTGGGGTCGGTGTCCGTGAGGATCAGGGAGCCGACGTCACGGTGCCGGCTGAGCGTGTTCGCATGAATCGTGCCGAGGCGGCCCGTACCGATGACGCCGATGCGCATGGAAACAAAGTGGGGGTTCAGTGCGTAGGCTGTCAATGTGTATGTCCGGACAATCGAACTACACGACTTCCCGTCAACAACGCGTAGAGCTACGCTCGGCCCGTGCCGAAACCAGAAGTGGACCCGACCGTGGAACTCGAGCTCAGTGTGGACCGGAGCAGTCCGGTGCCTTTGTACTTCCAGCTGTCCCAGCAGCTCGAGGCCGCGATCGAGCACGGAGCGCTCACCCCCGGCAGCCTGCTGGGCAACGAGATCGAACTCGCCGCACGCCTCGGCCTGTCCCGCCCCACCGTCCGCCAGGCCATCCAGTCGCTGGTCGACAAGGGCCTGCTGGTGCGCCGCCGAGGCGTCGGGACCCAGGTCGTGCACAGCCAGGTCAAGCGCCCGCTGGAGCTCAGCAGCCTCTACGACGACCTGGAGTCGGCCGGTCAGCGCCCGGCCACCAAGGTCCTCGTCAACACCGTCGTCCCGGCGTCCGCGGAGGTCGCGGCGGCGCTCGGGGTGGCCGAGGACAGCGATGTGCACCGGATCGAGCGGCTGCGCCTGGCGCACGGTGAGCCGATGGCGTACCTGTGCAACTTCCTGCCGCCCGCCCTGATCGACCTGGACACCGCGCAGCTCGAGGCCACCGGCCTGTACCGCCTGATGCGCTCCGCCGGAATCACCCTGCACAGCGCCCGCCAGACCATCGGCGCCCGGGCGGCCACCGCCGTGGAAGCCGAGCGCCTCGCGGAAGAGGAGGGGGCCCCGCTGCTCACGATGCAGCGCGTGACGTTCGACGACACGGGCAGAGCGGTCGAGTACGGCACGCACACGTATCGACCGAGCCGCTACTCCTTCGAGTTCCAGCTGCTCGTACGGTCATGACTCGTGCGGTCATGAGGGGTGCGTTCATGAGAGTGCGGTCATGAGGGGTACGTTGCATTGTCAGGACATTGCAACCAGCGTGAGGGCAACGCCCCAGGAGCGCGGGGCCGCATCGATGCGCGGTTCCGCCGCGCGGGCGCGACCAGCCACATACGGCCTGTAGACGGCGTACGTCATGAACCACCCCATTGTTCCCCCGCACGGCGTCCGTCCCGACGGTGAGGCACAATCGGCCCTGATGAGCACCTACCGCGATCTCGCCTTCCCCACCCGGACGGGCACCGCCCCCATCGGCTCCCGCCGCGCGCCGGCGCTCCGCACGGTCGGCCCCCGGGAACGCCGCTCGCATCTGTCGGCGCCCCGGGTGCCGACCGTGGGCATCGACATCGGCGGCACAAAGGTGATGGCGGGCGTCGTGGACGCCGACGGCAACATCCTGGAGAAGCTCCGCACGGAGACCCCGGACAAGTCCAAGAGCCCGAAGGTCGTCGAGGACACCATCGTCGAGCTGGTCCTGGACCTGTCCGACCGCCACGACGTGCACGCCGTCGGCATCGGCGCGGCCGGCTGGGTCGACGCCGACCGCAACCGCGTCCTGTTCGCACCCCACCTGTCCTGGCGCAACGAGCCGCTGCGCGACCGCATCGCCGGCCGCCTCGCGGTCCCCGTGCTGGTGGACAACGACGCGAACACCGCCGCCTGGGCCGAGTGGCGCTTCGGCGCCGGCCGGGGCGAGGACCACCTCGTCATGATCACGCTGGGCACCGGAATCGGCGGCGCCATCCTGGAGGACGGGCAGGTCAAGCGCGGCAAGTACGGCGTCGCGGGCGAGTTCGGGCACATGCAGGTGGTCCCAGGAGGGCACCGCTGCCCGTGCGGCAACCGCGGCTGCTGGGAGCAGTACAGCTCGGGCAACGCCCTGGTCAGGGAGGCGCGCGAGCTTGCTGCCGCCGACTCGCCGGTGGCGTACGGGATCATCGAGCACGTCAAGGGCAACATCGGCGACATCACCGGCCCGATGATCACCGAGCTCGCCCGCGAGGGCGACGCCATGTGCATCGAGCTGCTCCAGGACATCGGCCAGTGGCTCGGCGTCGGCATCGCCAACCTCGCGGCCGCCCTGGACCCCTCCTGCTTCGTGATCGGCGGCGGTGTCTCGGCCGCCGACGACCTGCTGATCGGCCCCGCGCGGGACGCCTTCAAGCGCCACCTCACCGGCCGCGGCTACCGCCCCGAGGCCCGGATCGCCCGGGCCCAGCTCGGCCCCGAGGCCGGCATGGTCGGTGCCGCCGACCTGGCCCGCCTGGTCGCCCGGCGCTTCCGCCGCGCCAACCGGCGCCGGGTCGAGCGCTACGAGCGCTATGCGCGGTTCGCCGAGTTCCGCCGGTCCTCCCAGGGGTCGGCGTGACCGTGACCGTACCCCGCCAGGCCGACTCTCCGGACGAGCCGCAGCAGCCGACCGAGGACCGCCGCCACATGATCCGCCGCCGGGCGCTCACCCTGCTCATCATCGTGCTGCTCATCGGAGTGCCCGCCGGCTACCTGGTGATCTCCGCCAACCAGAGCCGCGACAGCGGCAAGGACAAGGAGGAGAAGTACTCGGCGACCGGCCTCACCGAGGGCTGGCCGTCGCGGGTCCAGCGCCGTATCTACCAGGTGCCGATCCCGGTCCCGTCGTACAAGGTGGCGTACTACGAGACGAACAACTGGAAGACCAGCCGTCTCTACGTCCAGTTCGAGACCACACCGGAGGGCCTGGACTCCTACCTGAAGTCCATGGGCCTCGGCCGGGACGACCTGAAGCCGGACGACATCACCATCAGCTCCCGCGACCAGAAGATCACCGGCTGGGAGTTCACCGGCCCCGGACCCTGGCACGGCCTCGTCCATGCGCAGAAGAACCCGGCGCCCACCCACGACGTGGTCGTGAACACGTCCATCCCGGACAAGCCCTTCGTGTACGTCGTCTCCCGCACGGTCCCCTGACGACTGCCGTGACGACTCCCGCGACGACCCCGTGACGCACCCGGCCCGGACCGGCCGCCGGAGCCGATTGTCAGACCCCGCCCGTAGAGTCGAAGACGGTTGATCCGACTCATGGGCGGGAGGTGACAGGAAGTATGAGCGACAGGACCGTGGTGGCCGAGCACGCGGGGGAGGCCGTCCCCGTCCGACTCGCGGCCGTCTTCCTGCCCGCCCCCCTCCCGCGCGAGGGCCGGATGGCCTTCTGGGACCCGGACGGCGGCCCGCTGCCCGCCGAGGACTCCGAGCTCACAGTCGTACGACGCCATGGAGCCGGAGTCCGCCGCAGGACCACCCCCGCGCTGTCGTTGCCGCTCGGCGAGGCGCTGCCGCTGCTCGTGCGCGCCCGGCGCGACCCGGCCGCCCACCCCGCCACCGCCTGCTGGGGCGCGGCCGCGCTGCACGCGCTGCGGCTCACCGCCCGCGGCCGGCTGCTGCCCGGCCTCACGCCGACCGGCCACGACGCCTGGCGGGCCGGCCCCCTCGACCCGGACGACATCGCGCACCTGCGAGCGGTCGCCGCCGCCCTGCCGTACGAAGGCCATGCGGTCCCCCTGCCCGGCCCGGGCCCGCTGCGGCTGCCCGAGCCGGAAGCGCTGATGCGCGCCTTCCTGGACGCGGTCGCGGACACCCTGCCCCGCACCCCCGCCGCCCCGCACGCCTCGGGGAAGCCCTTCGCCGCGCGCGAGCCCCAGCGTCTGCCCGACGCCCACGACTGGGCCGCCGAGGTCGCCGCGGGCATGGACGCGGGCGTGCGGATCTCGCTCCGGCTGGACCTTGCGGCGTACGACCTCTTCGACGACGCCGGTGACGGCGCACGCAGCGCGGGCGCGGCGATCGTCCAGGTGCACAGCCTCGCCGACCCCACCCTGGTGGTCGACGCTGCCGCTCTGTGGTCGGGCGAGGCGGACGCGGCGTTCGGTCCACGCGCGCGGGTGGACGCGGCGCTGGCGGTGCGGCGCGCGGCCCGGGTGTGGCCGCCGCTCGACCGGCTGTCCGAGCAGGACGTGCCCGACGTGCTGGCGCTGTCCGACGAGGAGTTGGGCGACCTGCTGGGCGTGGCGGCGACCCGGCTCGCCGCGGCCGGGGTCGCGGTGCACTGGCCCCGGGACCTGGCCCAGGACCTCAGCGCGGCCGCGGTCGTACGGCCGGCCCCGGGCTCGGCGACGGACGGCACCGGCTTCTTCGAGAGCGAGGAACTCCTCCAGTTCCGCTGGCAGTTGGCGATCGGCGGCGACCCGCTCACCGAGGCCGAGATGGACGCCCTCGCCGAGGCACACCGGCCGGTCGTCCGGCTGCGCGACCGCTGGGTGCTGGTCGACCCGGCCCTGGTCCGCAAGGCCCGCAAGCGCGAACTGGGCCTCCTCGACCCGGTCGACGCGCTGTCCGTCGCCCTCACCGGCAGTGCGGAGGTCGACGGGGAGACGGTCGAGGCGGTACCGGTCGGCGCCCTGGCAGCCCTGCGCGACCGGCTGACGGCAGGGGTGCGTCCGGCCGAGCCGCCGCCGGGACTGCGGGCGACGTTGAGGGACTACCAACTCCGAGGCCTCGCATGGCTGGACCTCATGACGTCCCTGGGCCTCGGCGGCTGCCTCGCGGACGACATGGGGCTCGGCAAGACGATCACGGTCATCGCCCTGCATCTCAAGCGCGCCCGTACGGCCCCGACGCTGGTGGTCTGCCCGGCCTCGCTGCTGGGCAACTGGCAGCGCGAGATCACCCGCTTCGCGCCCGGCGTCCCCGTCCGCCGCTACCACGGCCCGGACCGCAGCCTGGACGACCTCGACGGCGGCTTCGTCCTCACGACGTACGGCACGATGCGGTCCACGGCACCGACGCTGTCCCAGCACACCTGGGGCATGGTCGTCGCCGACGAGGCACAGCACGTCAAGAACCCGTATTCGGCGACCGCGAAGGCTCTGCGCACCATTGCGACACCGGCGCGGGTGGCGCTGACCGGCACACCGGTCGAGAACAACCTCTCCGAGCTCTGGGCGCTGCTCGACTGGACGACTCCCGGCCTGCTCGGGCCGCTCAAGTCCTTCCGCGCCCGGCACGCGCGCGCCGTGGAGAACGGCGAGGACGAGGAGGCGGTGAACCGGCTGGCCCGCCTGGTCCGCCCCTTCCTGCTGCGCCGCAAGAAGTCCGACCCCGGCATCGTCCCCGAGCTGCCGCCCAAGACGGAGACGGACCACCCCGTCCCCCTCACCCGCGAACAGGCCGCGCTCTACGAGGCGGTGGTGCGCGAGTCGATGCTCGCCATCGAGACGGCCGAGGGCATGGCGCGCAGGGGCCTGGTGCTGAAGCTCCTGACGTCGTTGAAGCAGATCTGCGACCACCCTGCCCTGTATCTGAAGGAGGAGGGCACGAAGACCGACCGACTGGCGGTCCGTTCGGGCAAGTTGACGCTGCTGGACGAGTTGCTGGACACCCTGCTGGCGGAAGACGGCTCGGCGTTGGTCTTCACGCAGTACGTGGGGATGGCCCGCTTGATCGCCGCCCACCTCACCGCCCGGGCGGTTCCGATGGACCTGCTGCACGGCGGCACGCCGGTCCCCGACCGCGAACGCATGGTGGACCGCTTCCAGAGCGGCGCGACCCCGGTGCTCGTGCTGTCCCTGAAGGCGGCGGGAACCGGCCTGAACCTGACCCGCGCGGGCCATGTCGTCCACTTCGACCGCTGGTGGAACCCCGCCGTCGAGGAACAGGCCACCGACCGCGCCTACCGCATCGGCCAGACCCAGCCCGTCCAGGTCCACCGCCTCATCACCGAGGGCACGATCGAGGACCGCATCGCGGAGATGCTCGAGTCCAAGCGGGCCCTGGCCGACGCGATCCTCGGCTCCGGCGAATCGGCCCTCACCGAACTGACGGACCGTGAGCTGTCCGACCTGGTGTCGCTGCGGAGGCAGTCATGACGGGCCCGGTGGAGCGGGGGAGTGGGGCCGGTGGGGAGGCCGGGGGGTTTGACGACGAGCGGGTCGACGAGAAGGAGGTCGACGAGAACGAGGTCGGCGACGAGCGGAACATGGGTCGGACGCCGGTCTCGACTTCCACGCCGACGCCGGAGGAGCTGGGCCGACCCGGTGAGCCCCGACCGGCCGACGCGGCCCGTCAGGCGTTGCGGGCTGCGCGGGAGCGGCGGGAAGGGGTGCCGGAAGCAGGCGTGGGCCAGGGGGCGGGTCCGGGAGATCCGGCGAGTCCTCAGCCGGAGCCGGGGCCGGAGCCGGGGACGTCCTGGCAGGAGGAGCCACTGCCGACCGGGCCCGAGCGCCCGGGCCCTCGGCCGGCCGACGCGGCCCGAGCGGCCCTGCGGCATGCGGTGACCGCCAGGCGGCGGGCGCAGACGGAGGTCGGCGACGAACGGGACGAGACCGCGAGTTCCGATGCGGGGCCGACGAGTTCCGATGCGGGGCCGACCGAGTCGACTGGCGGCACGCTGACGGGCAGGGCCGGTGTGGAAGAGGACCCTCCGGAGGGTGCCGAGCCGTCTGCCTCGGCGGTGCGCGGCGGGGGAACAGAGGGCCACGGCGCCCGCCCGGCGGATGTCGCACGCCACGCGTTGCGTGCTGCTCGGGAGGAAACCCGACGGCCACGGACGGACCAGCCGGATGGGGAAGCCGAGGGCGTGCGAGAGGCCGGACGCCCGGCGCCGGGCGGTTCCGCTGCGGGCAGTGACGCACGCCGCCGCGCCGCCGATCTGCGGGTGCGTTCCATGCGGGAGCTCCTCGCGGGCGCGTTCGAGATGCCGGAGGCAGACGAGCCGCGCCGGGACGACTCGTCGACGGCTGCTCCGCCTCGGTCGCGCCGGACCCCACCGGCGGGCCGCAGTTCCACCACGCCCTCCGCTCCACCCTCCACTCCGCCCACCGCCTCCTCACCGCTCCCTGAGCCCACGCACACCGACTCGTCACTCCCGCCCCTCACGCCCCCCACCGGCACCGAACCCACGACCGCACCCGAGCCCACAACTCCCCGCGTGCCTCAGTCCATGGCGGCACCGGGCCGCGATGGTGAACTCCGCCGCACCTTCCCGGCGTTCCCTGTCGTAGCGTCCGGCGCGCCGGACGACACCCGCTTCGCCCGGACGTGGTGGGGGAACGCGTGGGTGACGGCGCTCGAAGAGGGCGCCCTCGACCCCAAGCGGCTTGCGCGCGGGCGCGGTTACGCGGAGCAGGGTCACGTCGACGCCATCACCGTGACGCCAGGGCTCGTGCTGGCGTATGTGCGGGGCAGCCGTCCACGGCCGTACCGCGTGCAGGTGCGGCTGCGGACACTCGACGACGGTGACTGGGCGCGGTTCCTGGACGCCGTGGCGGACAGGCCGGGACACATCGCCGCGTTGCTCGACGGGGAGATGCCCCAATCCCTCGCGGAGTGCGGGGTGCCCCTCCTGCCCGGCCCGGGTGACCTCGCCCCCCGCTGCAGCTGCCCCGACCGCGGTCACCCCTGCAAGCACGCCGCCGCCCTCTGCTACCAGACCGCGCGCCTGCTGGACGCCGACCCCTTCGTACTGCTTCTCCTGCGTGGCCGCGGTGAGCGCGAACTGCTGGACGCCCTCTCCCGCCTGAGCGCCGCCCGCGCGGCCCGCGCCGCACAGGAACAGGAACCGGAGCCCCTGCCGGGCGTACGGGCCACCGACGCCCTGGCCCCCCAGCGTCAACTCCCGCCTCTGCCCGCCCCGTTGCCGGTGCCCGCCCACCCCGAGCAGCCGCCGGCCTACCCGGCGGCCCCGGGCGGCCCGGACCCCTTCGCGCTGGACCAGCTGGCGACCGACGCCGCCGCCCGCGCGCACGCCCTCCTCAGCACCGGCCGCGACCCCGTCGCCGACCTGACCCTGTGGCAGGACGCGGTCCGGCTGGCCGCGGCCCGCCCCGGTTCCGGCCTCACCGCCGCGACCCGCGCGCTGTACTCCTCCCTCGCCTCCGCCGCCGGCCGCACCACGGCCGAGCTGGCACGCGCGGTCGCCGCCTGGCGCCAGGGCGGCCCGGAGGGGCTCGCCGTCCTCGAAGAACCCTGGGACCCGCCGGCCGGCCGCTTCGACCGAGCGCGCCCCCTCCTCCTCGCCGCCGACCTGCCGGCCTTCCGCCCGTGGCGCAACCGCCTCACCCACCCTCGCGGCCATGTCCAGCTCCGCCTGGGCCGCGACGGCCTCTGGTACCCGTACGAGTCGGAACCGGGCCACGACGACTGGTGGCCCCGCGGCACACCCGACCTCGATCCGGTGGGCGCCCTCACCGGCCTCGGCGCCTCACCGGAGGGCTGACCAGCCTCAACGGCCCTGAGCGCACCGGACGGTCGCCTGCGCACCCGCTTCGGTGTCACCGTCCGCGGCTGAAACGGACAAGCGCCGCCGCCACTTCGGTGGCCGGTGTGGCGGGAGGTGGTCGTACGCGCATATCCGCGTCTCGGCGGAGGAGGACAAGACCCAGGGGCGACGTGCGACGGCGTTGGCGCGGCCAGTGTGGATCACATGTGGAGAGTGAAGACACTGCCGGATGTGCCGGCCTGGGCCGAGCGCGCCGCCCTGGGCGCCGCGTTGACCAATCTGCCGTCGGCGATGTGGCGTCTGGCCATCGCGGTGGGCATACCCGTGGGGCTGGCTCCCTCGGAGTACCAGCAGATGCATGCCCCGGGCTGGGGATCGTTCTACCTCGTCGGCCTCAGCCTGGTTTCGGAGTTCTTCGCGGTGCTCACCCTCGGGCTCGTCCAGAGCTGGGGCGAGGTGTGGCCGCGCTGGATCCCGTATCTGCGAGGGCGTCCGGTCCCGGTCTTGCCGGCCACCGTCCTGGCCGGGCTCGGTGCGCTCGCCACCACCGTCTTCGGCGCCCTGTTCGTCTACACGTCACTCAACGCCGACATGCAGGCTTCCGCCTGGGGCACCTGGCTCCTCAACATCGTCTACGCGCCACTGGTCCTGTGGGGTCCGTTGCTCGGGGCGGTCACAGTCCATTACTACCGGCGCCGAACGGCCGCCTCGCCCCTGCCGGCGTGAGCACTCATCGCTTTGCTTCTGATGCGCCGTAGGAGAACTTGTACCCGGCGAAGTCCGCGATGTGGACGTACCCGATGCGCTGGTAGAGGGCGTTGCTGGTCGGGTTGGCCGGATCCGCGTACAGGACGACGTCCGTCGCGCCCGCCGCCAGCGCGGCCCTGCTCACCTCGACCGTCACGGCGCCCGCGTAGCCGCGACCCCGGAGGTGGGCCGGGGTGTAGACGGGGTCCACCCGGACCATGCCCCCGACCATCGACGTCGAGCCCGCCATGGAGACGGGGACGCCTTCCGGGGTCTCCCAAAAGGTGAAGTGCTTGTCCGCGAAACGGGTGTCGGCCCAGGAGCCGGCGTCAATGGCGTCCATGGAGACGTTCTCTCTGACATCGACGCAGAACTCACGGCACCAGCGCACGACTTGCTCATGGTCCTTCTCGCCCGTGACGCGGCCCCGGCCCTCGGCGCGCGGCTGCGGTGGGGTGAGCGTGCCGAGACGGTAGAGATGAGTCCGCCAGAACGGTACCGACGCTGCGCCCGTGTGCCGCTGCCATGCCTCGGCGAAGGCGGTGGCGGTGTCGTGGTCCGCGATGACGTCGCAGGGGGAGGGGCCGAGGCCGGCCAGATGGGCGGCGAGGGTGCCGGCCTGCTCGGCAGAGAGGGGGGTGAGGCTCAGGCGGCCGCGCGGAGTGCGATAAAGGACGGCGCGGACCTCGCCTGCTGACTCCAGTCGGCCGAAGACGGCGGCTTCGCCACCGTGTGCGTCCGGCCCGCCTGTTCGCAGTTTCTCGATGTCCGTCAGCGGCGTGTTGTGCAGGGCGGGGCGCGAGCGCAGGAAGTCTCCGGCTCGGGCGAGGAAATCGTCGACGTCTTCGGTGAGTTGCCAGTCGGCCTGCTTCCGGACAAACCGCTCCGTCAACGTCGCCTCCCGTCGCCCGGTTCCGATCCGACTGACCAGTCTGTCAGCCGCACCTCTCCCTGTGCAGGCGTTATCCAGCGTCCGGAAGCCGTGCACGAGCACCTGCCTCCGCGGGAACACCCGTACGATGCCCGCGTGGTAGAGATCATCGACTACGGACAGTTCGCGGAGCGGCTCCGGCACCAACAGGACCGGCCCCGGTGGGAGTTGCTCGACGCAGTACAGCGCGAGTGGGGGTACGAGGACCCGGGAGGTGAGCCGGTCGCTTCCCGCTGGGGCGGGGAGAACTCCGCCTACGGCATCGACGAGAGCCTTCCCGTCCCCGCGGCGCTCGCCGAATGGTGGGACTCCCCGGTCAACTCCTTTTCGTTCCGGCCACGGCTGTACTGGACGCACACCCAGTGGCCGCCGAGCATCTGGGTCGACGAGTACCGCGAGCGGGACGCCGACGAGGACCCCTACGACGAAGACGCGCGCCTGGACCCGGCCGGGCCGACGGACTGCCCAAGGACAACCCGTTCCTGCCACCGGATGCTCCCGACCGGCGGATCTGCGTCTTCATGTCCGAGTACCAGTACTGCAACCAGTGGGGCTACCTCGCCGCCGAGGCCGCCCACCCCGACCCCCGGGTGCTGGTCAGCACCGGCAGCGGCTGGCAGTTGCAGAGCCGGTCGCTGTCGGAGTTCTTCCTCCAACTGGCCCTGGAGCGGCTGCCCGGCACCTACGGCTGGACCCTCAAGGTGCGCCGCGCGGAGGTCGCCGACGATCCGGCGGTCCTGGAGCGGCTGACGGCCTCGTACCGGGAGGTGGGACTGCTGCCGTGGCAGGAGCTGGGCTGCGATGCGCTGATGTACGGCGGTCCGGACGTGCTCATCTCCCACGGCCGCGGCCCGGGCGCCGACTTCACCCTGGTGATCCACGGCCGGACCCGCGAGGCGCTGCTCCAGGTCGTCGAGACGCTGGGCATCGCCTGCACCGACGACGACATCAAGCCGCCCAGCGAGGTCCCCGAACCCCTGGAGGAGCTGGGCCCGTTCGCGCTCACCGACGGCGACACCGACGACCGCGGGCGCTGGCGGGTGGAATCCACCGGCGGCGCCCCCGTCGCCGCCACCGTCCCCGCCGCACTCCGCGCCCTGCCCGACCGCACCGCCACCGCCCTCGACGAGGACGCCACCCTGGCCGCCGCGGGCGACGCCGAAGGCCGCGTCCACGTATGGGAGTCCACCGCCGAGGCGGTCGCCGACGGGCCCTCCGCGGCCGTCAGCGAGTCCCTGCACCGTGCCCCGGTGACCGCCCTCGCCTGCGTCCGGCTCGACGACGCCCACCGGGCCGTGGTCAGCGGCGACGCACATGGCGTGCTGCGCTACTGGCGGACGGACTGCGACCCGCGGCCACTGCCGTTCGACCGACGGCGCACAGCGGTCACCGCGCTCACGGCGGCCGGCCTGGCGACCGGCCCCGCGCTGGCCTGCGCCTGGGCGGACGGGCTGGTCCGCATCTGGGACCTGCGCTCCAGCGCGGTGGCCCGGCTGCGGCTCGGCACCGGCATCACGGACCTGGCCCTGGAGAGCGACGGCACGCTGTACGTCACCGGACCGTCCGGCCCGGTGGCACTGCGCCTCGATGCGGAAAGGCTCTGGCCGCACCGTGAGCTCCAGCTGCGGCTGGACGCGGTCGACTGGGGTTCCTACTGGTCCGCACGCGGTCCCGCACACGCGGTGCCCGGTCTGATCGGCAAGGTGGCATCCGACCACAAGGAGACCGCCATGGAAGCGGTCCACGACCTCTACCGGCTGCTGGTCTCCAAGAGCTCGGGGCTGACCGCGGCGGCACCCGCGGTGCCGTTCCTGGCTGAGCTGATGACCGACCCCGACAACCAGGCTCGCCCCACCCTGCTGCTGCTCATCGCGGACATCGCCGACTGCGACAGCGCGGAGAACCGGGCCGCGGTACGGGCGGTGCTGCCCGCCCTGCGCCATCTGCACGACGATCCGCTGCCGTCGATCCGGTGGGCGGCGGCAGAGCTGGAGAAGCACTGCGCACCGCGGCCGGGGGAGGAGTGAGGTAGGTCTGCCCGGCTTCCCGGTCACCGTGGGCACCTTCCTGATCCTCCAGGGGCGCGCGACCTGCCGGGCCGTCACCCGTACGAGGTGCCCAGGTCGCCGGGGTCCTGGGGGCGCGGTTAGCGTCCGGAAAGGGATCACCGAACGGCCGTTTCCCTCCCGTGGCGTGCGGCCCGACCCTTCCTGGAGGCCCGTATGAGGATCAGACGCCCGGCGCCCCGCGGCGCGAGACGATGTACCCGTTTCGTCGCCCTGACGTCCGGCCTGACCGCCCTGGCGGCGACGGCCCTGGCCGGGACCGCGGCCCACGCAGGCACCGTCGACCCCAGCCCGACCACGACCTACAGCACCACGCAGCTCTCCGCGGTCGAGCAGGCGGTCGCGAGGGCCGGTGTGGTCGGCACGGCCTGGAGTGTGGACGGCACGTCCGGCAGGGTGCTGCTCGCGGCCGACAGCACCGTGTCCGCCGCCGCGATCGACACCATCAAGCGGGCCGCGGGCGCCAACGCCGGCGCGCTGCGCATCGAGCGCCTGCCGGGCAAGCTCACCAGGTACCTCTCCGGAGGGGACGCCATCTACAGCAGGAACGCCGCCGGTACGTTGCGCTGCTCGCTGGGCTTCAACACCCAGGACACTGCCGGAAACCACTACTTCCTCACCGCCGGCCACTGCACCAACGGAACCACCGACTGGTACTCGGACCGGCTCGTCACACACATCGGGACCACCGCCGGCTCCAGCTACCCCGGCAACGACTACGGCCTCGTGGCCTACGACCCCGGCCGGCCCGCCCCGCCCGGCACGGTCGGCGACCAGGACATCACCGGCGCCGCCAACGCCCAGCGCGGCCAGGCGGCCTGCCGCCGCGGCTCCACCACCGGCACTCACTGCGGCCGGGTCACCGGCGTGAACTGGAGTGCGCGCTACCCGGACGGCGTGGTGACCGGCATGATCCGCACCAACATCTGCGCAGAGCCGGGCGACAGCGGCGGCCCCCTCTACGCCGGCACCCAGGCGCTGGGCCTCACCTCAGGCGGCAGCGGCAACTGCGCCAGCCCGCCCAGCGTGACGTTCTTCCAGCCGGTCACCGAGGCCCTCAACGCCTTCGGGGTGCAGGTGTACTGATCGACCGGTACGGAAAGACCCGACAGGGCCTGGTGCACGGAAGAGACCGTGCACTCGGCCCTGTCGCCGTGGTCGGCGCGGGGGCCGACTCAGAGGTGGCGGCGCGGCGGCCGACTCAGAGGTGGCGGCGCGGCCGACGCCACATCGCCCACAGCGCCGGTCCGTCCCCCGGCAGCCGCAGTTCCTCACGCACGGTGAAGCCGAAGTGCTCGTAGAAGGGCAGGTTGGACGGTTTGGAGGACTCCAGACAGGTGGGCAGTCCCGCCGCGTCGGCCTTGGCCAGTCCCGAGCGCAGCAGGGCGGCCCCGTGTCCCTGGCCCTGGGCGGCCGGGTCGGCACCGATCAGCGCCAAGTACCAGTGCGGTTCCTGGGGTGTGTGCTGGGCGGCCGTCTCGACGGCATCCCGGAACAGCGCAGCCCGGTCGCCGAGGATGTTCTGGAGTTCCTGGACGGTTTCCGCGTCGGGAACGGCCTTGGCCTGCGCCTCCGGCGGTACCCAGAACGCGGCCGCCGCCTCGGTTCGCTCGCACACGCCGTGGTGGACGTACTGCCGGGTGAAGATGGTGCTGAAGTAGCGGCCCAGCGACGCCTCGCGCGAGGCGTCGTCGGGGAAGAACCAGCGCATCATCGGGTCGTCGTCGAAGGCGCGGGCCAGGGTGCGGCTGATCAGCGGAGCGTCGTCGATCGTCGTCGTCTTCGGCATGTTCGTTATCGACATACGGGTCATTCTGCACCTGATGATCTTCGGTGGCGGAGCGGGGCCCCGGTCCGATCGCGGGTCCAATGAGACGCTCCGGTAAGGAAGTTCACGCTGCCTCGCTTCCCCCAGGAGCCCCACCCATAAGGCGGTGGCTGAATCGCGCTCCCTCTTCTGCTTCTTTCCGCCCCACTCGTGGCACTGGCGTCACGTCTTGGCCGGGCACACATTCCCTTGGCCTTTTCTGAGGGGCGCCGATGCCCGTCACGTTCGTTCCCGGCCACCACGCGTATGAGTCAGGAGGCACATCCATGGTGCGGACTTCGATGAACCGGCAGAGGCACGCGAGCCTGGGAAGACGGGTCGGCGTAGGCGTGGCAGCCCTGCTCGGCGGACTGCTCCCGCCGATGGTGGGCGCCGACAGCGCGACCGCGCAGCCGAACCAGCAGGCGAGCTTCACGAATCCCGGCGTGTTCACCTTCACGGTTCCCGGCGGCCCCACCGTCCTGAACACCGTGACCATCCGGGTCTGGGGTGCCGGGGCAGGCGGGGGCGGAGGAGCCGGTGGCGGCGGAGGGGGCGGCGGCGGTGGCGGCGGCAACGCCCTGCTCGCGCTGGGCGGGGGAGGCGGTGGCGGCGGGGGCGGCGGAGGAGGAGGCGCCGGCGGCGGGGGCGGAGGCTCTGGCAGCTTCGTGAAGTGCACCGAGGTACTCGCCGGCGGTGTGACCTTGACCATCGTGGTGGGAGCGGGGGGAAGTGCCGGCGGCGCGGGGACCGGCGGAAACGGCGGCGCCGGCGGCAGCGGCGGTGGTCCCTTCGGCGGCGGTCCCGGCAGCGCGGGCAGCTCCGGCTCCCTCGGGGGAGCCGGTCAGGAAAGCACGGTGGGCATCACCACGGCCGTGGACCTGGCCTTCGCCTCCGGCGGCGACGCCGGCACCAGGGCCCCGACGGGCGGCCGGGGTGGCAGCGGCGGCGCTGCCGGCGGGCTCGGCGGGGCCGGCGGGTTCGGCGGGGGTGGTGGCGCCGGCGGCACCATCACCGGATCCGGCGGCAGCGGCGGCGGGACAACACGGTGCCTGGGTATCCCCGCCGCCATGCTGAACGGCAACAACGGCAACGCCGGCGCCGTGGGCAACTCCGGTACGGCCGGCGGCAGCGGCGCAAGCCGGCAGAGCGGCACGGGTGGGGCCGGCGGCATCGGGGGTACCGGTGGCAGCGGTGGCACCGGCGGGTCCGGTGGCACCGGCATCACCGTCGACGGGTTCGCCTTCGGCGCCGGCGGCAACGGCGGCGGTGGCGGCACGGGCGGCGCCGGCGGTGCCGGTGGCGCGGGCGCGACCAGCGGCGGTGCTTCCGCCGCCGGCGGGTCGGCCGGTAGCGCCGGGGACAACGGCGTGGCCGGAGGCGTCGGCGGAAACGGAGCCGTCGTCATCGACGTGACGCCCATTCCCTGAGCCGGAACGAGTGTCCGGAGAACACGCCGGGTACTTGCCGACGCCGTTGGGTCCGGCCGAGCGACGAGCCCCGCATCCAGCTGAAGGTACGGTCGCGCAGCGCCTCGGCCGGAGGTCCCGGACTCCTGGCCTTCCCAGGAATTCTGGTAGCGAACCGAGGGGCGCTCGGGCAGGCTGAGCTGCATGGTCTCGGTAGTGCAGAACGTGGCGATCGACTGTTCGAATGCCTATGAGCTGGCTCGCTTCTGGAGTGAGGTGACCGGTTGCCCGCTGCATCCGCAGGACAGACCGGGCGACCGGGAGACTCAGGTGATGCTTCCGGAGGGCCCGCTGCTGTACTTCAACCAGGTGCCGGAGCCGAAGACAATCAAGAACCGGATCCACTTGTGCCTGCGTCCGACGACCTCGCGCGAGGAGGAGATCGAGCGGCTGTTGAAGCTCGGCGCCACCCTGGTCGCTGATCGCAGGGAGCCCGACGGCGCGGGCTGGGCCGTCCTCGCCGATCCGGAAGGCAATGAATTCTGCGTCCTCCGTAGCGAGTCCGATCGCGCCGCGATGTCTTCCTGAGGCTCGGCCAACCGGTCTCTGGCTGCTCTCCGTCCCCTATGTCTCCGCTTAGCCCTCCGCTGGCTCGCCGTCCTCCGCTCGCTCGCCGTCCGCCGGGCGCGCGGCTCCCCAGTGCATGCCGATCACCGCGTACGTCTCGCCGTCCCCCGGCGGCCGTGTCCAGGAACGGGTGGCGAACGTGTGCAGCCGCCCGTTCACGAGGGCATGACGCGGCAGGGACGCACCGAACTCCCCGGCCACCGCCTCCAGCAGCGACCGTTCCGCCTCCGCAACGTCCTCCAGGCCGCCGAAGAACCGGCTCGGGTCCAGCGCCCGCGGTATCTCCCCGCTTTTCCGGATCTCTCCCTCCGCGTACGTGAACGCGTACTGCTCGGCACCGTCTCGCGCCGCCGAAAGGTGGAAGAACGGCTCCCCGTGCCCTGTCCTCAGGCCGCTCCACACCACCACCGCACGGGTGCCCGCGCTGGCGGCCGCGGCCGGGGAGACGAACCGCCGGCGGTGGAACGGGGCAGGGTCGTCGTCGAAGGCGAAGCTCCAACCGGTGCCGGCCCGGCCGACCGCCATGAGAGCCCTGTCGTCGTAGGACGAGAACTCCCTCTGGTTCTGCCGCGACCTGTGGCGCGCCTCCCAGAAGGTCATGGGTTCGTTCAGCACGGCGCCGTCCCCGTCCGTGAGCCGTTCCGGCAACTCCTCCGGCTCCACCCCCTCCACCAGGACGAACCGGTAGGACGTGCGGTTGTTGCCCGGATCCGGTTCCGCGAGCCACGCCAGGCCGCCCGGGTCGAGTCCGGCCGCCGGACTCGGTGCCTCACCGCCCTGCCCGCCTCTCGGCGTGGAGAGCAGCTCCCGGCCCCGCTCCTCGGTCAGCAGCGGCCCGAGCACGGGGTCGGCCAGCCATCCCAGTGGCGCCAGGTGATCCGGTCCCAGCGGCTCCCACAGGGGAAGAGCGCTCATCAGCGTCCGCCATGCCCCGTCGCTGTCTCCCCACCGCGCCAACTCCCGGGCCCGCTCGACCGCTTCCCCGAACGGTCCGGCCGCCGCGTACCGGTACGTGCCGTTCCTGACCCGGTCCAACGTCGCGTAAGCCAGTGCCACCAGGTCGTCGTCGGCACCCCGCAGGTGGAACGTCAGCGTGGAGTCGTCCCGGTACGAGTGCGCCGCGTGCTCGGCGACCAGCGGTGGCAGCAGCTCGGGCGCGTACTGCGGGTCCGTCACCAGGCCGTCGAAGTACACCATGTGGGTCTGCCCGAGCAGGCGGCGTATCTGGTCGCCCAGCCCGGCGGCCCGCGGTCTGCCGTACTCCTTGGCCTCGTCCAGCGCCGTCCCGGCCCGTTCCCAGCCGCCGCGCAGCGCCTCCAGCCGGGCCTCCTCCACCAGGGCGTCCAGCTTCCGCGTCGTGTCGTTGGCGAACACCGGCTCCCCGTCGCTCCGGTGCGCCCGCAGGCTGTGGAACTCCCGGTGCATGTCCCGCATGAACTCAAGGAAGTTCGCGTACCGCTCGGGTGGCGCGGCCCGCCAGCCCGCCCACGTGTACACGGCCCACTCACCGTCCTCGTCCACGTCCTCGGGATCCATGAGCACGTGGGTGATGTCGGACTCGACGTCGAGCTGCAGCCCGCGCCGCCAGATGTCCGCCTCCCGCCGCTCCTCGGGCCCGGCGTCCTCGTCCAGGTACTCCTCGAACATGTCCGCGAGTCCCGACTCGTTGTGGTGCCAGCGCGCGTCCTCGGCCCCCGCCAGCAGCCACACGAAACCGCCCGCGTGCCGCCACCCGTCGCTGACCTTGAGGAACTCCCGGTACGACGGCGGCATCCGGCGCCCGAGGCGCTCCTCCATGGCTGCGATCCGCTCCTCGGACGCGGGCGGGAACCCCAGCCACCGGTCCCGCCGCGCTGCCTCGTCGTCCTCGCCCCGCGTCTCGCCGTCCGGCAGGGAATCCGCCCACTCCCCGCTCCACCTGAGCAGGAAGGACCGCCAGTCGAATGCCGTGGTGTCCGTCATACGTCCGATGCTGCCACCCGCCACTGACAACGTTCCGGCACAGGCGTTCCCTAACTCTCGACGATGGGAGCCAGGCCGTCGAGGAGTGCTTTGAGGCCGGATTCGAAGAGCGCGTCAAGGCGTAGGTCGTAGCCGTCGTCAAAGGCTCCGACGACCTTGGCGAAGGTGGGGAAGCGGCCCGAGTCCACCAGTTCCCGCAGGACGTCGGCCCGGCTGTCCATCCACTGGTCTTCCGACTGGCCTGTGGCGGCTTCGGCGTGCGCTTCCCACTCCAGATGCACCGCCAGACCCTGGATGTGACTGTAGATCAGTACGTGGATGTCGAACAGGGTGGTGGGATCGAGGCCGTGGCCGTCGAGGGCACTCAGCATCCATTCGCCGTGGACCATCAGATTGGGCACGAGCAACGGGCGGGTGAGAGAACCCAGTTGGGCCAGCCACGGGTGCCTGCGGTACACGGCCCAGAGGGTCCGAGCGCCCAACTCGATGCGGGAGCGCCACCCTTGGGGCGCATCGGCGGGGTAGGTCTCGTCACCGAATGCGGCGTCGGCCATGAGCAGGACGAGGTCGTCCTTGCTGGGGACGTACCGGTACGGCGACATGGCGGCAACGCCGAGCCGGGCCGCGACGCCGCGCATGGAGAGCGCTGACAGGCCTTCGGCGTCGGCGATGTCGATGGCGGTGCGGACAATCCGCTCAAGGGTCAGCTCCTGCTCGGAGGGCGAGGCAGGTGGCGAGGGCCGGCGAGGCGGCCTGGCGGGCGCGGTCTCCGCGACCACGGTGCCGGTGCGCGGGCGGGCCTCGACAAGCCCCTCAAGGCGAAGGGTGGTCAGGGCCTTGGTGGCGGTGGCGAGCGCCACACCCCACTCTTTGGCGATCTGCCGGGTCGAGGGAACCCGGTCGCCGGGACTCAGTTCGCCGTCCATGATGCGTCGGCGGATCCCGGCGACGATGCGCAGATAGGGCGGCTGACCAGACGGATCTGTGAGCTGTGTCATGCTCTACCACCTTCCTGCCCTGTACTAGTGCAGATGCTATCAGCGAGGGCGCCGAATCCAGCCCAACTGCCCTAGTACAAGGAGCCATTCCATGCGATTGAACAGGCTGCGCGTACGCCGTACGTTCAGTTGCGTACAGCGTACCGAAGGAGCTTCCCATGCAGACCGTGCTCATCTCCGGCGGCGGAATCGCCGGGCCCGTGCTCGCCTACTGGCTGCACCGCCACGGCTTCGAGACCACCGTCGTCGAACGCGCCCCGGAACCGCGTCCTGGCGGCCAGGCCGTCGACATCCGCGGCGTCGCCCTCGACGTCGTCGAACGGATGGGCCTGTTGGAACAGGCACGACGGGTGCGCACCCGGATGCGCGGCATGTCGGTCCTCGACGCCGATGGCCACGAGATCGACCGCTCGACCGAGTCGACCTTCAGCAGCGGCCGACTCGACAGCGACGACATCGAGCTGCTGCGCGAAGACCTGGTGCGGATGGTGTACGAACACACGCGCACAGACGTCGAGTACCTCTTCGGCGACAGCATCACCGCCCTCGACGAGAACGAGACCGGCGTACACGTCCACTTCGCCCACGGGGCACCCCGCGCTTTCGACCTGGTGATCGGGGCCGACGGCCTGCACTCGACCGTGCGGCGCCTGGCCTTCGGTCCCGAGGAGCTCTTCGCCCAGCACCTGGGCAGCTACCTCTCGGTGTTCAGCGCGGACAACTTCCTCGCGCTGGACCACTGGCAGGTGTGGCTGCGCGACGGTGATGCGGGATTCGGCATCATGCCCGTCCGCGACAACAGCGAGCTCAGGATCGCCTTCGGCTTCGAGTCCGCGCCGCTCGGTCACGACCTCCGCGCCAACGGTGCGCTGCGGCGCCTCGTCGCGGACAAGCTCGCCTCCCTCAGCTGGGAAGGCAGCCGCCTGGCCAAGGCTGCTCGCGACGCTCCGGACTTCTACTGCGATGCCATGGCCCAGATCCGGATGGACCATTGGTCGCGAGGCAGGGTGGCCCTGCTGGGAGACGCCGGCTACTGCCCCTCCCCGCTCTCGGGGCAGGGCACCAGCCTCGCCGTCGCGGGCGCCTACGTGCTGGCCGACTGCCTCGCCCGGACACACGGCGATCACCATGCCGCGTTCTCCCACTACGAGCAGCGGATGCGTTCCTTCGTGGCCCTCAATCAGGCCCTGGCCACGGAAAACCCGGGCGGCCCTGCCCCCGAGGCATCCATCACGCACGCCAAGAACGCGCTCTCGCTGGACGGCTGACTCTGCCCCGAACGGCCGCCACCGCCCCTCTGCACGATGCACGCGCGTCCTGCTTCACGTCGCTGGCCCGAGAAGGTGTGCCGGGTCACATCCCGGCCGGTGGGCTGTGACGTAGTCGGAACCGTCTTCTGACGTCCACGGGGTCCGAACGATGCCCTTTGCGCAGACCGGGGTCCCTGTGGTTCGGGTGCGTCGATGGTGTTCGTGACTCGCGTGTGACAGAACAGGCGATGCAGAACCCCCGCTGGCGCGCGTCAGCCGGGGGTTCTGTCACGTGCGGAGTCGGGTTCGCCGGGCGGCCTTGGGATCTGCCAGGGAGCGGATGCGATCGGGATGCACCCAGGAAGTCGACGATGGTCGGGTCGAGCATCGCGGATGCGCACGCTGGGCGGGGGACTCGCCGTACCAGACGGCGGACCCCTCGTCCCGTCAGTCGCTGGGTGTCACTGCGACCTTGCGGACACCAGCGTCGCGGTGATGGGTTCGAGCTGAAGACCGACCGCCAGCGTCAGTTCAAGGACCCGGTGCGGCGATGCGAGATCCGGAAACAGCTCACGCAGCTGCGACATCCGGTACCGGACGGTCTGGGGATGGACGAACAGCGCCGCCGCCACCTCATCCCGCCTGCCCTGGTGCAGCAGCCACGCCCGCAACGTCTCCTCCAGCCGCCGCGCGGTTGCGACAGGCAAGGTCCGCAACGGTGCGAGGGCTCGGGCGCGCAGGTCTGCGAACGCGTCCGCGTCGGCGCTCAGCACCAGTTCGGGCAGGTGGTCCTCGGTGTCGCGAATATCAGAGGAGAGGGAACGCGCGCGTACGGCTCGTGCGTACGAGGCGGACGCACGCGTCCATGGCCGGGCCGGGCCGACCACGGCGGTGCGGTCGGTCAGCTGCCGCAAGAGATGTGATCGGTCGGCATCGGGGACGAGCAGCACACCGGTGGCGTCCGGCAGATCGTCGAGGACGAGGGTGCTCGGGTCGAGCGCGCGGTAGGCAGGCCGGGCCTGGGCGGCGGGCAGCAGGACCGCGGTCAGCGAAACCGGAGGCTGCCACCCGGCCCGTTGAGCAGAGGCCAGCAGCACGTCCGGGCTCGCGCCGGCGAGGAGGTCGCGGGCCAGGTGTTCCAGGTGGAGCTCGTGGGCCCGGCCCCGGGCCGCCAGTTCGTCGGCGTGGCCCGCGGCGCTCGCGGCGGAGAGCTCGTCGATATAGGCGAAGGTCAGCTCGGCGAACTTGGCGACCTCGGCGGCGGGCAGACCTGCGGGTACGGCACCGGCTGCCAGGCATCTCCAGGCCACGCGGGCGCCGACACGGTAGGCGCTGAGCAGGGCGTCCATCGAACGGCCGTCGCGTACCTCGCCGCGGCCCAGCTCGTAGGCTGCGTCACCGGCGTCGCCGGCTGTGGCGTTCCCGCTCGCGAGGTCCAGGTAGTGCCCCAGGGCGGTGCGGACGGCTCGGCGGATGGTGCCGCCCATGCGGCCCGAAAGGGCGTTGGCGTAGGGAGGGACCTCGTCGATGATCGCCTGGACGACCTCGTCGGCGGTGGTCTTCAGCGCGGCCCGCAGTGCGGTGACCGTCGTCTCGTCCAGGGCCAGTTCGCTGGCCCTCCGGATTGCATGGCTCATGTTTTGTTCCCTGTGAACAATTCAGCCGACCAGATTTACGTCCTGTGGTCAGGACTTTACGCCTTGAGGCGCAGCAAGCTGGAGTCATGACGAGTGCAGCCCTGCGCAGCAGGGCGTGGAAACTGCTGGAGATGGTCACGACGCCGCTGCTGCCGTCGGACTACCTCGACCTGGTCAGCCCGCTGCGTGCGGGCGCTGACCTGCGGGGGCGCATCGAGGCCGTGCACCCCGAGACGGGTGACGCCGCGACCATCGTGATCAGGCCGGGACGGGGCTGGCGCGGCCACACGGCCGGTCAGTATGTGCGGATCGGCGTCGACGTCGACGGGGTGCGCCTGTGGCGTGCCTACTCGCTCACCTCGCCGGCAAACCGCCCAGACGGCCGCGTCACGATCACCGTGAAGGCGATCGAGGACGGCAAGGTCAGCAACCACCTGGTCCGCAGGGCGAAACCGGGCACGCTGATCCAGCTCGACCAGGCGACCGGTGACTTCGTGCTGCCCAAGGCCAAGCCTCCCAAGGTGCTCTACCTGACGGCCGGCAGCGGCATCACGCCCGTGATGGGCATGCTGCGCGACACTGAGCTCAACGACGTCGTCATGGTCCACTGCGCGCCGCAGCCGCACGACGTGATCTTCCGCAACGAACTGCACGACCTGGTCGCGGACAAGAAGCTGCAGCTCACCGAGGTGCACACCGACACCGACGGCATGCTCGACATCGGCCGTCTCGACGAACTCGTGCCCGACTGGGCCGAGCGCGAGACCTGGGCTTGCGGGCCCGCGGGCCTGCTCGACGCCGCCGAAGAGCACTGGAGCGAGCACGGCGTCCCAGAGCGCCTGCACACCGAACGCTTCCGCCCCAGCATCGTCGTCGCCGGCGACGGCGGCGAGGTCACGTTCAGCGCCACCGGCAAGACCGTCGACGCGGACGGCACCACGCCGTTGCTGGACGCCGGCGAGGAGGCCGGCGTGCTCATGCCCTCCGGGTGCCGCATGGGCATCTGCTTCGGCTGCGTCACGCCGCTCAAGGCGGGCGCCGTCCGCGACCTGCGCACCGGCGAGATCACCGAGGCCGAGCCGGGCGTCCTCATCCAGACCTGCGTGTCCGCCGCGGCGGGCCCCTGCGACATCGACCGGTAGGAGCACCTTGACCGCCATCGACCCCACCGCCCACCTGACCGCGGAGCAGATCGAGGAGCTCGGCCGCGAGCTGGACGCGATCCGCGACGAGGTGATCGCCGGCCGCGGCGAGAAGGACGCCGCCTACATCCGGAAGGTCATCTCGGCGCAGCGCAAGCTCGAGCTGGTCAGCAGGGGCGTACTGCTGTTCTCGATCTTCCCGCCCGCCTGGCTGATCGGCACCGCCGGCCTGTCCGTGGCGAAGATCATGGACAATATGGAGATCGGCCACAACATCCTGCACGGCCAGTGGGACTGGATGCGCGACCCGAAGATCCACTCCACCACCTGGGAATGGGATCACGTCTCGCCGGCCGACCAGTGGAAGCACTCGCACAACGAACTGCACCACACGTACACCAACGTGATCGGCAAGGACAACGACCTCGGCTACGGCATCATGCGCGTCGACGAGGACCAGAAGTGGCACCCGTTCCACCTCGGCCAGCCGCTGTGGAACTTCATCAACGCCTGCTTCTTCGAGTACGGCATCGCAGCGTACGACCTGGAGCTCGGCAAGAACCTGCACAAGCGCCGCCGCAAGAACCCCGAGTTCCGCGCGCGGGCCAAGGCCGTGGGCCGCAAGATCCGCAAGCAGGTGCTCAAGGACTACGTGATCCACCCGCTGCTGTCGGGCCCGTCGTTCCTCCCCACGCTCGCCGCCACGTTCACCGCGAACCTGGTCCGCAACATCTGGTCCCACTCGGTCATCATGTGCGGGCACTTCCCCGAGGGCGTACAGGTCTTCGAGCGCCGGTCGATCAAGGGCGAGACGCGCGGCCAGTGGTACCTGCGCCAGATGATGGGCTCGGCCAACATCAGCGGCAGCAAGGCCATGCACTTCATGACCGGCAACCTGTCGCACCAGATCGAGCACCACCTGTTCCCGGACCTGCCGAGCAACCGGTACGCCGAGGTCGCGGTGAAGGTGCGCGCGCTGTTCGAAAAGTACGAGCTGGAGTACGTCACCGGGCCGCTGCCCAAGCAGGTGTTCTCCGCGTGGCACAAGGTCTTCCGGCTCTCGCTGCCGAACAAGAAGCCCAAGGACAAGACGCCGGCCCGCGAGCAGGAGCTCGTCGCGGCCTGATTCCCGGTATCGGTTCAGATCTTTCGGCCGTACCGGCGGCACCGCCGGGTTCGGTGAGATCCGTTACGGACGGTGGACGACCCGCGACATCAGACCGTACGACACGGGATCCGGGACAGCCCAATGTCCGGCTGCACTGCTACCTGGACGTGCGCCAGGAGCTCAACACACAGCCCCAGGCGAGGTGTTGTCGTGCGCTGACCTGCCCTGGTCGGGCCGACAGTCGGGTGCGTACGCTCGCTTTGCCGACGGGCGGGCTGGGTGGAAGGCATGGGGCTGTGACACGGGCGCTGCCGGAACCGACGCTCGCCGCCCCTGTGTCCGACCCCGCTCTGCTGCCGGGGTGGGCGGATGAGCCCAAATAATGGATGGGGTTTTGGTCTGTCCATTGTCCGGGCTGGTGGTAAGCCCTGGAGCGGGTGCTTCGGAGAGAAGACGGAGACATCTGATCTTCAACAGCACTGAACCCCGGCGTTGCCGGGGTTCAGCCGTTCACGGAAGGGGCATCCGCCCGAGTTGCGCCGGTGGCTCATGGGGCCAGGGCGACGGTGACGGTAATAGAGCTGTCCAGCCAGCGGACGGTGTCGAGGTGGCCCTCGTCGACGCGGCCGATGATCATCACTTCGGTGTGGGTATGGGAGTGTTCCTGGCCGTCGAAGAGGATGGTGAACCAGCCGCCGAAGTAGCCGATGTCGCCGTTCTTCCATCCCGCCTGCTGTTCGGCCTCGTCCGTGTCCAGCGGTGTGGCGGTTCCGCAGTAGTCGTCGGTGTACCTCTGCAGGCTGATGGTGAAGGGCAGCTTGTCCTTGAAACGCTGCGCGGTGAGCGTGGTGTTCAGGGTGGCGGGGATGACGGTGCTGCCGACGGTCAGCGTGCTCGGGGCGCCGTCCTCGGCGGTCTGGTGGGGCATGCCGGGTCGTCCTTTCGTGGCCGCCTGCCGGGGTGCGAGCGGACCGGGTGCGGCCGGCCTGCTGGGTGGCAGGCCGACCGCTTGGGGGGGGTGTCGCGGGGTGTTACAGGCCGAGGTGCTTGCCGAAGAACTCTGAGATCTTGGCGACCGCGGGGGTCACGTACTCGTTCTTGTCGTACAGGTCGATGTGGGTCGCGCCCTCGATGAGGTACAGCTCCTTCGGCTCGTTGGCCTGGGCGATGGCCTCCTCGGTGAAGTAGCGGGTGTCGGCGTCGGTGCCGGCGATCATCAGCAGCGGGCGCGGGGAGATCCAGTCCTGGTGGGCGAAGGCGCTGTACTGGGCGGCCACGTCTGCCTGCAGGAGGGACCAGTTCGCGGAGCGGGGGTGCTGGCCGCGCGGGGTGCGGTAGTAGTCGTGGCCCTCGCGGAACATGCTGCGCTCGGGGAAGGCGCCGGCTTCGGCCTCGGTGGGCGGGACCAGGGTCAGGGTGATGGCTCCCTCGCCGCGGGCCTCGGCGTTGCGCAGGACACCGGCTTGGTCGAGCAGGAACTCGCGGACCTCGGGGCCCTGTACCCGGCCCACGCCCTCGAACAGGCCGCTGGCGGTGTCGAAGGCGCTGACGGTGGCCAGGGCCTTGATACGGCGGTCGGTCTGGGAGGCGAAGGAGAGGTAGCCGCCGGAGGCGCAGATGCCCAGGCCGCCGATGCGGTCGGCGTCGATGTCGCTGCGGGAGGCGAGGTAGGAGACGGCGGAGCGGAAGTCCTCAGCGCGCTGGAAGGGGTCCTCCAGGTTGCGCGGGGTGCCCTCGCTCTCGCCCTGGTGGGCGGCGTCGAAAAGGAGGGCGGCGTAACCTTCGCGGGCCAGGCGCTCGGCGTATATGGAGGCGGTCTGTTCCTTCACGCCGCCCCAGGGGTGGCCGACGACCACGGCGGGCAGAGGCTGGCCGGAGTAGGTGTCGGGCAGGAACAGGATGCCTGCGATCTTCAGGCCCTTGCTGAGGAAGCTGACTTCGGTCTTCATGAGCGAAGTTCCTTTCTGGTGCGGGGTGTTACTGGTTGCGGGTGCGGGCGCGGTTGTACTGCTCGTCGGTGACGGGCTCGTTCCAGGTGGTCTCGGTGCTGCCGTCGCCCTTGCCTTCCCACAGGGCGATGTGCTCCATGAAGCGGTCGGGGGTGGCGCCGTGCCAGTGCTCCTCGTTCGGGGGGCAGGTGACGGTCTCGCCGGGGTGGGCCTCGAAGACGATGCCGTCGCGGGTGCCGATCAGGGCGGTGCCGGAGACGACGTGCAGGGTCTGGCCCAGGACGTGGGAGTGCCAGTGAGTGCGGGCGCCGGGTGAGAAGCGGACCATGTTGGCGCGCATCCGGGACGGTTCCTGGCCGGCGTAGAGGACGTCGAACCAGACGTCGCCGGTGAACCAGTCCGCGGGGGCCTTGACGGTGGCCTACTGTTTGACGAATTCCATGGGGGTCTCTCTCAAAAACGGGGCTGGGGGTGGATCAGGCGGCGTGGGTGAGGCCGAAGCCCAGCTCGCGGGAGGTCGGCCTGGGCGAGCGGGGGCTCGGCGTGGCCTTGGCGGTTCGCGTGGCGGTCGTTCGCCGGCGACGAACCCGGCGAGGGCTGCTTCAGCTCGGCGCCCTTCGACAGGACGGCGGTGAGATTGACGGTTGCCGGACGGCGCGTCGGCGCTGATGTCGCTCTCGGCGAGGATGCTCTTCAGGAGCGTGGCGGCGCTCATCGCGCCCGGCCAGCCCGCGTAGAAGGCCAGGTGGGTGACGGCCTCCACCAGCTCCTCCCTGCTGAGCCCGTTCTTCAGGGCCGTGCGCAGGTGGAAGCCGAGCTGGTCGGTGCGGTACAGCGCCACCAGCGCGGTCACCGTGACCAGGCTGCGGTCGCGCTTGGACAGTCCCGGGCGCTCCCAGACGTCGCCGAAGAGGACGTCGTCGGTCAGGTCGGCGAGCTTCGGCGCCACGTCACCGATGAGCTGTTGCGCTGGGGACTGCTGTGCCATGGTGCGGCTCCTGCCGTGCATGAGAGGTGTGCGATCGGCCGCCTTGGTTCCTTCGCAGGCTTCCGGGACCGGCCTCGACACCTACGCTCACACAGTCCAGGGGCTCCGCAAATGGGAGAAAACCTTGCTAGGAAGCGTCTTCCGTAGGAAAAACTTTCCCACCCACCCTTACCGGGCGGCGGTGCACACTGGGCCCATGACCAGCAACTCACCGCTGAAGGAGCTGGGCGAGTTCCTCAAGACCCGCCGCGGCGAGCTCAGCCCCCGCACCGTCGGCCTTCCCGACACTCCCCGCCGTGTGCCCGGGCTGCGCCGGGAGGAGGTCGCCCGGTTGGCGTCCATCAGCACCGACTACTACATCCGGCTCGAACAGGGCCGCCTTCAGCCCTCGGGGACCGTTCTGCAGGCGCTCGTGCGGGTCCTGCACCTCAGCGACGACCAGAGGGACTACGTGTTCGAACTGGCAGGCCGGGACGCCACCCGCCCCCGGCGCCGCAGCATCCAGAAGGTCCAGCCCCAGCTGCGGCGCCTGCTGGACGACGTGAACTTCACCCCGGCCATCGTGATGGGCCGCCGCCTGGATGTCCTGGCCTGGAACACCCTCGCCGCCGCCATGGTCACCGACTTCTCCCAGATCCCCGACAAGCACCGCAGCTACGTACGGATCCTGTTCACCGACCCCGCCATGCGCACCCTCTACGACAACTGGGAAGCCGTCGCCCGCCTGAGCGTGGCCATGCTGCGCATGGATGCAGCCAAGTACCCCCAGGACCAGCACCTGGCCTCCCTGGTCGGCGAACTGTCCGTCCGGGACGAGGACTTCCGCACCTGGTGGAGCAGCCACCACGTCACCGCAGGGAGTGTCGGCACCAAGACCCTCCACCACCCCGTCGTCGGCGACCTCACCCTCGACTGGGACACCCTCACCGCCGGCACCGATCCCGACCAGCACCTCATCGTGTGGACCGCCGAACCCGGCACCCCTACCCATGACCGCCTGCGCGTGCTCGCCTCCTGGGCCGCCAGCACGAACGTCAACGCCTCGGCCACCTGACCAGTCGCCGTGGCGCAGGGGCGCTCCCCCACGCCCGCACCGATCGAGTGTCGGCCCGCGTGGAAGGCATGACGGCATGACGTGGTCCCTGCCCGAACCGATGCTGACCGTAGCCGTGGACAACCCCGCTCTGCCCGCAGGGTGGGCCGCAGAGCCCAAATCATGGATGGGGTTTCGTTCTGTCCGTTGTCCACTGCGGGCATGGCTCAGGGCCCTCCGGCGTGAAGGGCCCTGGACCAGTGGTGGCGTCGGTTGGAGAGCCGGCAACGAGCGGCGAACCAGGTGCCGAGTAGCTCGTGAAACGCCTCCGAGGCCGCCGCCGCAAGATTTCAGATGGACGGCGGAGCCCAGCGCAGGCTGCTGACCAGGAACCTGCGGACCGTCAACGCCCTGACGGACCCGACGGTCCTCGAGTCGGTGATCGCCGGTGTGACCGCGGGCTCAAAGGGGCGGGCACAGTGTCGCCGGTCGGGCGCCTGTCCATGTGTGAGTGGGGCTGCCGCATGGACAGGCGTGACCGTGGGCCTCAAGCCGTTTCGAGGAAGGGGTAGTCGGTGTAGCCCTCGGCGCCCGGCCCGTAGAACAGTTCCGGCCGCGGCTCGTTCTCCGGGTGGCCACCCTGCCAGCGCTCGACCAGGTCGGGGTTGGCGATGAGGGCCCGGCCCACGACCACGGCGTCGGCGTGGTCGGCCTCGATCTGCTGGAGCGCCTGCTCGCGGGTGGTCTGCCCCCCGAAGGGGCCGTTGTTGACGATCAGCTTGCCGTCGAAGCGCCGCCGCAGCTCCTGTACCAGCTCGCCGCCCGGCTCGGCGTGCAGTGATGATCATTCCGACGCTCGCCCGCTGCCGGTAGTACTCGACCATCAGGTCCCCGGGAATGCCGGAGGAACCGGCCCGGACCCGGGTTATCGGTGCCATGACGATGCGGTTGGCGAGCTCGATCTTCCCGAGGGAGATGGGGGAGAAAAGCGACGGAACGGGCGAAACTTCTGAAATGTTGACAGTCATGGGTTTCTTTCTTTCTGCAAATGCTGCTGGCGGGCGGCCGATCGGCGGCAGTGACGTGGCCGATCGGGGCCTGGGCGAGCGGTTCCCGGGAGCGGTGCAGGAACGCCTGCCCGAGCAGCCGACCCGCTGCACGAAGGCACTCCCCGGTGCGAAATACTCTCCCGATGAGTTCACGCACTTCCCCGATCAGCCAGCCGATCACGATACGAAGGGCCGTCGCGCGGGATGCCAAACGGCTCACGCGGCTCGTGCGTGGCTCAGGCGCCTATCAGGGTAAGTACGCAGCTGCAGTCGCGGGCTACCGGGTCGGTCCTGATTACATCGAGGCCCACCGCTCCTTTGTGGCCGTCGGCGCCGACGAGCATGGAGGCCGGGTCCTCGGGTTCTACTCGCTCGTCGTCGCTCCGCCGGAGCTCGACCTGCTGTTCGTCGCCGACGAAGTGCAAGGACGGGGTATTGGACGGCTGCTCGTGGCGCACATGCAGTCCGAGGCCCGTGCCGCCGGGCTCGACCGTCTCAAGGTCGTGTCGCATCTTCCCGCCGAGGACTTCTACCACCGCGTCGGTGCGGTGCGGACCGGGACCGTGTTCGCGAACCCGCCTGCCGTGCCGTGGGACCGTCCCGAATTCGAGTTTCGCATTCCTTCGGAATGACGCGGTGTGCCGGTTGGAGGGATTCGATGCCGTCCGTCGGGCAGCCGGTGCGGCGGCCAACTTGGCTGCCTGTCAAATCCGGTCACGGGCGAACGGGGAGTCAAGTCTTCGTCAGTCCGTCCAGGCCACGTTGAGCGCCGGTTCGGACGATGCCTTCCGGGACTGATCGGGCCGTGTTGTTGTGCCGGGACCAGTGGGACGGTTGGGCAACACCGTTCCGGACGGGGCTCTGACTCATGACACCTTTGACCGAAGTGTCTTGTCATGGACTTGTCGACTGCCGTTGCGGGATGGTGCCTGCTGTCACCGAGCCACAGGGCGTGTCCCAATAGGGGCCTTGCCGTCAATCAGGCGCCATCACGGTTCAGACCGCCCGACCAGGTCGGTGCCAGCGACCCAGCACGTCACCATGCGGGAGGCGGACCACCATGACACCCAGACAGCGCAGCCCCCACTCCACCAGCAAAGGCCCGCCCGCTTGGGGCGAGGTCGTCCTGGGGGGTGGACACGCACGGCGAGGTCCATGTCGCCGCCGTTCTCTGCCCGCTGGGTCAGATCCTGGGTACGAAGTCCTTTCCGGCCACGGCGGTCGGATACCGTCGGCTGCTCGCCTGGGCCCGCAAGCTGGGGACGGTGCGCCGGGCCGGTGTGGAGGGTACCGGCACTTTCGGAGCGGGCCTGTCGCGCCACCTGCCGGCGCAGCACGTTCAGGTGTTCGAGGTGAACCGCCCCGACCGCTCGGCCCGTCGTCTGCTCGGGAAGTCGGACCCGCTCGATGCGCAGGCTGCTGCCCAGGCCGTGCTGAGTGGTCGCTCCCGGGCGCGGGCCAAAACCGGCGACGGTCCAGTGCAGAGCGCCCGGATGTCCAAAATCGCCAAGGACTCCGCGGTCAAGGCCCGTACCCAGGCGATCAACCAGCTCAAGGCCGTCCTGGTCGTAGCCGACCCGGCTCTGCGGGAGCGGCTGTCCGACCTGGGTAACCGCGAGCTGTTCCGGACCTGCGCGTGCCTCAGCCCGCGCGACGGCGAGGGTGACGAGGATGCCGTCGCCCAGGCCACTCGCATCACCCTGAGGCTGCTGGCCGAGCGCATCGAGCAGCTCACGGGGCAGATCGATGAGCTGAATCAGCGACTGACCGGGCTCGTCGAACGCCATGCCCCGCAGTTGCTCGCGCCGGTCGGTATCGGCCCGGACTCCGCTGTCACGCTCCTGATCACCATGGGCGACAACCCTGAGCGGCTGAGCACCGAGGCGTCCTTCGCCGCCTTGTGCGGGGTCAGTCCCATCGAGTACTCCTCGGGTCGGCAGAGCTCGCGTCGCCTCAAACATGGCGGCGACCGGCAGGCGAATGCTGCTCTGCACCGCATCGTGTTCACCCGGCTGCGCCACGACCCGCGTACCCAGGCGTACTACGAGCGCCGCACCCAGGAGGGCAAAACCCGTCGTGAGATCATCCGTTGCCTCAAGCGATATGCCGCCCGCGAGGTCTTCAACCTGGTCCGGACGGCCTCCACCGACCCCCCGTTATAGGGGCGTCCGTGAGCCGGGGTCGTCGCCCTGGGCCCGGGCCGGTCGCCCAGCCCGTCGAGGCCCTCGGCGTTGACCGGTGCAGCCGGCGGCGCACCGTCTCGGGGTGGCAGCCCACCTGGGCGGCAATGGCCGCCGGCCGCGTCCCGTCCCAGCTGGCCTCGATGATCCGGGCACGCTGGATCCAATCACCCGGGGCATGCCGGGCACCGGCCAGCCGTCGGACCTCACGCTCTTCGTTCTCGTCGCGCGCAGCCCGCGCGAACAGCAACTTCGGCATGGCACAAGCCTCCTACGACGCACGATGCCCCCGACCAGAGCCGCTGACCAGGGGCACATCCGCACCCTTTGAGGAACGCAGCACCAGGCAAGAAGAAAGCCCTGGTCGCGCTCGAACACTCGATGCACATGCTCACCCACGACACCGGCTTCCACGACCTCGGCGACGACTACTACACCGAGCACGACCCCGAACGCGCCCTACGCCGCATCACCCGGCAGGCCAACGACCTCGGCCTCACCGTCCGCTTCGAACGAATCGAGGCCGCATGATCTCACCCCCTGTTCGGCGGCATGACGTTATTTGCGGACCAGCCCTCGCTGATCGGCGGTCTCGGTAGACTGCCGCCGGTTGGGGCGGGCGGAGGTGTTCGTGCGGGAGAAGTTGCTCGCGGCCGTGCGGGCGCGGACCGCGCACGCCATCGAGACCGGTCATTCGCGGTGGGTGCTGGCGCCGGAAGCGTTGGAGGAGGCGGGTGCCCTGCTGGCCCGGGTGCTCGGGTCCGACGAGGATCCCGACCTGGAGGTGCTGCGGGCCGTCGGCGAGCTGTACTGGCTGCGGGTTCAGGCGCTGCCGGTCGATGAATGGGACGAGGATCTGCGCATGGCTGCGATCCTCTACCAGCCGGTGTACCAGGCCGACCCGGATGCGGTGCCGGAACAATTGCGCAGCTTGTACGCCGAACAGACCCGTCGCCCCAAGAAGCGCAAGCGCAAGGGTGGGCGGATGGATCCGGCCGCCTGTACCGACCAGGGTGCGGAATTGTTCGACTGGTTCCTACGCAACGGTGACCTGGAGGCGTTGGAGAAGGCTGTTCACCTGTTCCGGACGGCGTTGTCCGCCGTTCCGGAGGACCATCCGATGTACGGGCCGTGCCTGGCGAACATGCATGCCGCGGCGTCCGCGCTGGCTGACGAGACCGGCGACGAGGACGTGCTGCAGGAGGCGGTGAGCGCGGGCCTGACCCTGCTCGAGGTCATAGACGAACGCGATCCCGAGTACCCCGAACACGCCAGCGAGGTCGGGCTTTCGCTGCGGTCCCTGTTCGAGCGCACTGGGGTCGTCAGCGTGCTGCGAAAGTCGGTGGGGCTGGCCCGGTCCGCGGTGGCCGCGACCCCAGGGGACGGGGCCATCCGAGCCGGTCGCCTGTCCAATCTGGGCGTCGTGCTCCAGATGCTGCACGAGCACGCCGGGGATGCGCGGGCCATCGACGAGGCGATCACCGCCGGGCGGGATGCGGTCGCCGCGATGCCGGTCGGCGATCCCGACCGGGCCACCTGCCTGTCCAACCTGGGAAACACCCTGCGCGTCGCGTTCGAAGCGAGCGGCGACACCGCCATGTTGCGGGAGGCGGTCGCGGTTGGCCGGGCGGCGTTGGAGAGCACGCCGGAGGATGATCCCGGTCGGGCGGGGAGCATGTCGAGCCTCGGCGGCACGCTGCAGTTGCTGTACGAGCACACCGGGGACCGCGCTGCGCTGGCGGAGGCGGTCGCCGTCGGGCGCGCCGCGTCGGCCTCCCTGCCCGCCGACCACACTGACCGGCAGGCTGTCCTGGCCAACCTCGGCGTGAGCCTGCGGGAGCTGTTCGAAGCCACCGGGGACGCGAACCTGCTCCACGAAGCGGTCGTCGCCCACCGCCAGGTCGACGCCGCCACCCCCGACGGGCATCCCAGCCAGGCCAGCCGCCTGACCAACCTCGGGAACACGCTGCGCGCGCTGTACGACCATTCCGGGGATCGGCAGGCATTGGACGATGCCGTCGCGGCCGGTCGTCGTGCCGTCGCGGCGATCCCCGACGGCCATCCCATGCGGGCCGCGAGCCTGTCCAACCTCGGGAGTTCGCTGCTGGCCCAGTTCGACGAGACCGATGATCTGCGGACGCTGGGCGAGGCCGTTTCGGCCAACCGAAAGGCTCTCGCGGCGATTCCGGTCGATCATCCGTGGCACGCCCGATTCCAGTCCAACCTCGGGACCAGCCTGCACATGCTGTTCAAGCGGACCGGTGATCTCGACAGTTTGCGCGAGGCCATTGCGGCCGGTCGGGCCGCGGTCACCGAGGTGCCTGACGGCCACCCGGAACTGGTCAGCTACGTGACCGGCCTGAGTGCCACCCTGCGCACCGCGTTCACCAAATCCGAAGACCAGCAAGCACTTTCGGATGCCCGGAATGCTCTGGCGGACATCGCGGCCACCGGCGTCGGCGCACGAGATGGTTTACCGGAAGACGATCCGGTCCTTTCGATGATCCGGTCCGATCTCGAGCCGGCCGCGCAGGATCCTGCCGAGGAGACCGGCTCGAAACAGAATCCGGACCCGGAGGTGGAACTCGACGAGCGGCCTGGACAGGGTTCGACGAGGGATCATCGGATCCGGCAGGTCCGCGGTCGGGTCGACCGGTTCACCACCACTCGTGCGCCGGAGGTCGTGCTCGGCTCCGACGCGATCGGCGAGGTGGTGGACCTGCTCTGTTCGGTGCCCGATCCGGTCGAGGACATCGAGGTTGCGCAGACCGCGGGCTGGCTGTTCTGGTTGCGGTTCGCCGCCCGCGGCACGGTGGACGGCGAACCGGAGCTGATGCTCGCGCTGGATCTGCTGGCCCCGCTGTACCCGTTGGGCGCCGGCGCCGTTCCCGAGCTGATCGGCGAACTATGGGACGACAAACCGCCGGCCGAGCCGGACGGGGCCGCGGTGCTGGCCAAGCTCGGTCGGGCGCAGTTCCGAGAGGCGCAAGAGAACGACGACGACGCGGTCGCGCTGAACCGGTCCGTCGACCTGCTGCGGCGGGCCGTCGCCGTGGCCGGATCCGACCACCCCGACTACGCCCAATGCCTGACCAACCTGGGCAGCGCGCTGCTGACCCGGTTCGAACGCGCCAAACTCCCCGCCGACTTGTCCGAGTCGATCGAGTTCTGCCGGGCGGCGGTCGGGGCTAGCCAACCCGACGAGCCCGCCCGCGCCATCTACCTGTCCAACCTGGGCAACGCCCTGCTGACCCGGTTCGAGCACCTGGCGAGCGAGGCCGACCTGGACGCCGCCATCGAGGCCGGCCAGGCCGCGGTCACCGGCTGGCCCGATCACCCCGACCACGCCGCGATGGTGTCCAATCTCGACCTCGCGCTGCGGGCCAGGGCCGCGTTCGGCGATCAGGCGGCCGGGCTGGATCGGAGGATCGAGGAGGCGCGCACCGGCTCGAGCGCACCCGATGGGCCGGACGCGGCCGAACTGAGCGAGCTGCTGCTGGCCCGGTTCGAACGCGCCGGGGATCCGGCGGATCTGGACGAGGCGATCCAGGTGCGCCGGGACGCGGTCGCCACGGCGGTCGACGATTCCGGACGGGCCTCGCACCTATCCGGCCTCTGCGACCTGCTGCGGGTCCGGTTCGTCCACTTCGGACACAAATCGGACCTCAGCGACGCGATAGCGCACGGTCGCGCCGCGGTGGCGGCGACCCCGGCCGGGGATCCCGGGCTCGGCGGGTGGCAGGCCAACCTCGCCAACGCGCTGAGCCAGCGCTACAAGAACACCGGCGATCTCGGCGACCTGGAGGAGGCGGCCGCGCTCGGCCGAAGCGCGGTGGCCGCCACGCCCGTCGGCGACTTCAACCGCCTCAATTACTTGACGAGCCTTTGCGACACCCTCCGCATCTTGTTCGAGCGCACCGACCGGCTCGCGGATCTCGACGAAGCGGTCGAGGCCGGGCGGGTCGCGGTCGACGCCGCACCGCAGCATTCCCCGCACCTCCCGGCGTTCCTCGGCAACCTCGGGGCCGGGCTGCTGGCCCGGTTCCGGCGTACCGGCAGCCAGGCCGACCTGGACGAGTCGGTCGATCTGCTGCGGCGGGCGGCGCTCGCCGCGCAGGCCGCTAGCCCGGACCGGGCGTTGATGCTGGCGAACCTGGGCGCCGCCCTGCAGATCCGCTTCGATTCGGTGGGCGACCCCGAGGACCTGGACGAGGCGATCGACGTCTGCCGGGAGGCCGTGCGCGCCACCCCGCTCGAGCACCCCGGCCGGGCGGCACGCCTGTCCAACCTCGCCGGGGCGTTGCAGGCGCGGTTCGGGCTCGGCGGCGAGGCGACAGATCTGGACGAGGCGGTGGAGGCCAGCCGGTCCGCGGTCGAGGCGCATCCACCCGGTCACCCGGCCCGGGCACCGGCGTGGTCGAACCACGCCCTGGTGCTGCGCGGGCGGTACGAGCACAGCGGCCGGCCGGCGGACCTCGACGTGGCGGTGGCGGCCGCGCGCGCCGCGGTGGCCGAGGCGCCCGCCGATCACCCGGACCGCCCCGCGTACCTGGCCAACCTGAGTGGGGCGCTGCGCGACCGGCACGCCCGGACCGGTGCCGATGAGGACCTCGACGGTGCGCTCGCGGCGGCGCGGGAAGCGGCGTCGGCCGACGTGGGTCCCCCCCCGGGTCCGCGCGGTGGCGGCGGCGCGGTGGGGAAGCCTGGCCGCGGCGGCTGGCCGGTGGGCGGAGGCCGTGGCCGGATACCAGGCGACGATCGATCTCTTGGCCCGGATGGTTCCGCGCCAACTCACCCGCCGCGACCAGGAGTTCCTGCTCGATGGCACGCACGGGATCGGGTCGGAGGCCGCCGCGTGCTGCGTGCGGGTCGGGTCGGTCGCCCAGGCCGTTGAGCTGTTCGAGCAGGGCCGCGGCCTGCTGCTGAGCCAGGCGCTGGACAGCCGCACCGACCTCACCGCGCTGGCCGAGCGCCATCCGGAGCTGGCCGACCGGTTCACCGCGCTGTGCGCGGAGCTCGACTCCCCCGGTCCTGCGGACGATGTCGTGGCGCGACGTGCGACGGCCACGGCGTTCGACCGGCTCGTCGCGGACATCCAGAAGCTGCCCGGGTTCGACCGCTTCCTGCGCCCACCGGCCGTGGCTGACCTCGCGCCGGACGAGGGCCACGTGGTGATCGTCAGTGTGTCCCGGTACGGCTCCTACGCACTGATCCTGCCCGCCGACGGTGAGGTCACGGCCGTGCCGCTGCCCACGCTCACGCCCGACGCCGTGCTGGCCGAGGTCGGCGACTTCCTCCGGGCGGTCGAGGACACCACCGCCAACTCGGCGCGGACCCGAGCCGCCGCCCAGGATCGGATGACGCGCACGCTCGGCTGGCTGTGGGACACGGTCGCCGGTCCAGTACTCGACGCCGTGGGCATCACCAGGACGCCGCGCGGCGGCGAGTCCTGGCCTCGACTGTGGTGGTGCCCGTCGGGCCTGCTGTCGTTCCTGCCACTGCACGCAGCGGGCCACCACGACACGGCGTCCGACGCCGTGCCGCGCACGGTGCTGGACCGGGTGGTGTGCTCCGTCACCCCGACGCTCCGGGCGTTCGCCCATTCCCGGCGCGCAGCGGATTCGGCCCCGCCTCGTGCCGGTCGGGCGGTCGTGGTGGCGATGCCGAAGACCCCGGGTGGATACGCCGATCTGTCGGGTGCCGAAGCCGAAAGGGCGGTGCTGCGCCGGCACTTCCCCGGCGAGGTCGACGTGCGCACTGGCACGGCCGCCACCCACGACGCCGTGCTCGACGCGCTGACCGGGGCCCGGTGGGCACACTTCGCCTGCCACGGGCGTAGCGACCTGGCCGATCCGTCGGCCGGGCGGCTGGTGCTGGCCGACCACCACAACCGGCCGCTCACCGTGATGGACCTGGCCAGGCTCCGGATGGACGACGCCGAATTGGCGTTCCTGTCAGCGTGCTCCACCGCGCGTCCCAGCGGTCGGCTGGCCGACGAGGGGATCCACCTGGCCTCCGCCTTCCAACTCGCCGGCTACCGGCACGTGATCGGCACCCTGTGGCGGATCGGTGACTGGCAGGCGGTGGACGTCGCCGACCTGATCTACTCGGCGATCGCCGACGGCGCGGGCGTTGCCGAGGCGGTCCACAGCGCGACCCGCCGAATGCGCGACCGATGGCCGGATGACCCATCGGCGTGGGCGTCGCACATCCACGTCGGCACGTAGCCGGAGGATGTCAGGCAGGCTGTCCCAACAGGAATGTCGCGACACAAGCCGCATGATCATCGTCGTCGGCGGACAGCACCAGACCCCGCGAGCCTGCCCCACCGCTGTAATGCGCCACGAACGTGGGGCGCGCGGTCGTGGTGTCCCTGGTCGCGAACACGAAGCGGCTCTCCGTGACCGTCACCAAAGCAATGCCATGCGCCGCCGCGAACTCGACCGCACCACTCTGGTACGGCGAAGTGGCGACCATTACACCCTTGTGCGCGCCGACGCTGTGGATCTTCTGGTGAAGCACCTGGACGAGTTCACGCTTGATCGGATTCCGGTGCAGCTTGGCCTCGACGACCACCAGGAAGGCCATTCCCGCGAACCGGTACCGGACGGTCGCGTCGATGTCGTACGCACCATCGGCGCCAACGATCTTCTCGTGCACGGTGACCACGAGGTCGTCCACCTCCGACCCCGCCGCGCCCAGCAGCTCCCCCGCGACGAATTCCTCGAACTCCCCAGGGGTGATCGCCGGGTGCGGGTAACGCAGGGTGCGGTTGTCCTCGGTCACGCGCCGACATTACTTCAGGCCGTCACATTGTCGACTGCCTCAGCGCCGGAGCCCGTCGCTGGGTCATGGCGAAGAGGCGGGCGGCGAGGTCAAGCCGTGGCGACTCATGTACTGACGGGCGCGCCAGAGTGCTTGTTCCCAGGCTTGCTACGTGCCAGGCGACGAGGCGTCCCGCCCGCTGAGGCGTGCGAGCAGATCACGGCATTCTGCACGGCCCGCACGCGGGCCGGAAGCCGATCCAGGCCCTTGAGCGCCGCCGTGTAATCGCCCTCGACCGGGACGGGCTCGCCGACGTCCCGGGAGTTGGCGCGGGAGCGGAGCATGCCCAGGGCCCACAGGACACCGTCGAGGAGTTCGGCCATGAGCGTGGCATCGTCGCCGGCGACGCCGGCCTTCGTCGGTGTCAGGTTGATGGTGAAGCT
Source organism: Streptomyces curacoi (assembly GCF_001513975.1). Taxonomy (GTDB): domain Bacteria; phylum Actinomycetota; class Actinomycetes; order Streptomycetales; family Streptomycetaceae; genus Streptomyces; species Streptomyces curacoi. The sequence continues at coordinate 779,824 of NZ_KQ947986.1, read as the reverse complement.
GAGCTCCGGTATCGCTGTCAGTGACGCAGGAGATGGTCATGCGCTCGACCGCCCTCAGTTGATGGGAGTCACCCGAAAGAAGTGGCTCCCATTCGTTCGACGCTGGTGTTCGGTGAAGCTGACGTGGTCGACGGTGGCGGTGTGGCGCTGGGCGGCATTGACGGTGAGGCCGAAGAGATCGGCGATACGCCGGGGATCTCCTTGGCCGGCCTGTGCTTCGTCAAGGACGCGGTCGCCCGCACCCAGGCCATCAACCAGCTCAAGTCCGTCCTCATTACCGCTGACCCCGCCTTGCGGGAAGAGCTAGCCGGACTGGGCAATGCCGAACTCTTCCATACTTGCGCGCGCGGTTCGCGGATGTGAGCAGTCGTGAGGAGGCTGGCAAGGAGTCGGTGCTGCAGGCGACTCGGATCACGCTGGGGCTGCTGGCTCGCCGGATCGATCAGCTCTCCGAGCAGATCCGGGAGGTGGACGCTCGTCTGGCCCGGCTCGTGGAATGTCACGCGCCCCAGCTGCTCGAGGTGGTGGGGATCGGTCCGGACACGGCCGTCGCCTTGCTGATCACGGTGGGGGACAACCCGGAACGGTTGGACAGCGAGGCGTCGTTCGCCGCTTTGTGCGGGGCCAGTCCCGTCGAACGTTCCTCGGGACGCCGGCAGTACCGTCGCCTCAACCGCGGCGGCGGCCGTCAGGCCAACGCCACGCTCCATCGCATCCTGTTCACCCGCCTGCGGGTCGACCCGCGCACCCAGGGCTACTACGAGCGCCGGATCAAGGAGGGCAATCACGGCGCGAAATCGTCCGTTGCCTCAAACGCTATGCGGCCCGGGAGGTCTTCCACCTGGTCAAACAGCTACAGCTAGGACCCCGCTCATAGGGGCTGTCGTGACAGATGAGAGGCTCAGGCGGGTGAGTGAGACACCGATGAACACCCTGCAATACCGCTTTGACGGGCCAGACGACGCCCCGGTCCTCATCCTCGGCCCCTCGCTCGGTACGACCTGGCACATGTGGGACCGCCAGGTCCCCGAGCTGACGCAGCAGTGGCGCGTCTTCCGGTTCGACCTGCCGGGCCACGGCGGTGCGCCCGCGTACCCGTCGGGCTCGGTCGCCGAGCTCGCCGAACGGCTGCTGGCCACGCTCGACGGCCTCGGTGTGCAGCGCTTCGGCTACACGGGCTGCGCGCTCGGCGGCGCGATCGGCGTCGAGCTGGCCCTGCGCCACCCGGAGCGGGTCGCCTCGCTCGCGCTCATCGCCGCCTCGCCGCGTTTCGGCACGGCCGACGAGTTCCGGCAGCGGGGCGTGATAGTGCGCACGAACGGCCTCGACCCCATCGCCCGCACCTCGCCCGACCGCTGGTTCACCAGCGGTTTCGCCGCGGCCCAGCCCGCGATCACCGAGTGGGCCGTGCAGATGGTGCGCACCACCGACCCCGGCTGCTACATCGCGGCCTGCGAGGCGCTCGCCGCCTTCGACGTACGGGCCCAGCTCGGCCGCGTCGGCGTGCCGACCCTCGTCCTCGTCGGCTCGGAGGACCAGGTGACCGGCCCCGCCGAGGCCCGCACCCTGGTCGCCGGCATACCGGACGCCCGCCTCGCCGTCGTCCCGGGCGCCTCCCACCTGGTCCCGGTCGAGCAGCCCGCCGCCGTCACCGATCTGCTGGTCCGGCACTTCTCCACCGCCTGGCAGCCCGCCTACGACTCCACCACCGGCCAGATGGCCGCCATCCAGGCCGCCCCCGTCAAGCCGGTCCTGGCCGCCGCGCCCCCGCAGCCCGCGCCCATCGCCGAGATAGCCCCGGCCGCCGTACCGCCGCAGCCGGCGGGACGGCCCGACCCGTACGACGCCGGGATCAAGGTCCGTCGCGAGGTGCTCGGCGACGCGCACGTCGACCGGGCGCTGGCGCAGGCGGACGAGTTCTCGGGGGACTTCCAGGAGTTCATCACCCGGTACGCGTGGGGGGAGATCTGGGACAGACCCGGCCTCGACCGGCGCTCCCGCAGCTGTGTCACCCTCACCGCCCTGGTCGCGGGCGGCCACCTGGACGAACTCGCCTTCCACACCCGCGCCGCCCTGCGCAACGGCCTCACCCCGAACGAGATCAAGGAAGTGCTGCTGCACGCGGCCGTCTACTGCGGCGTACCGGCGGCGAACAGCGCGTTCAAGGTCGCCCAGCAGGTCATACGCGAGGAGACCACGCCCGAGGAGTGACGCTCGGCAGCGGGCCCGCGCGCGGCAGGATGGTGCCATGAAGCTCACGAAGAAGTCGCACGCCTGCGTCCGGCTCGAGAAGGACGGGCAGACGCTCGTCCTCGACCCCGGGGGGTTCAGCGAGCAGGACGCCGCGCTCGGCGCGGACGCGATCCTCGTCACACACGAACACCCCGACCACTTCGACGAACCGCGCCTGCGCGCCGCCATGGAGAACAACCCGGCCGCCGAGATCTGGACCCTGAGGTCGGTCGCGGAGAAGATCTCGTCGGCCTTCCCGGGCCGCGTGCACACCGTCGGTCACGGCGACACCTTCACCGCCGCCGGCTTCGACGTCCAGGTCCACGGCGAACTGCACGCCGTCATCCACCCGGACATCCCGCGCATCACCAACGTCGGCTACCTCATCGACGGCGGCAAGGTCTTCCACCCCGGCGACGCCCTCACCGTCCCCGACCGTCCGGTGGAGACGCTGATGCTCCCGGTCATGGCGCCCTGGAACAAGATCTCCGAGGTCATCGACTACGTCCGCGAGGTCGGGCCGCAGCGCGCCTACGACATCCACGACGCCCTGCTGACCGACCTGGCCCGCCCGATCTACGACCGTCAGATCGGCGGCCTGGGCGGCTCGGAGCACCTGCGCCTGACGCCGGGGGAGTCGGCGCAGGTGTGAGCGGCCCCACCCCGGGCGGGGCCGCGTTGTCGTACCCGCCCGGTAGGTTGTGAGGCATGCGCATCGCCACCTGGAACGTGAACTCGATCACCGCCCGCCTGCCGAGGCTCCTGGCCTGGCTGGAGAGCAGCGGCACCGACGTGCTGTGCCTCCAGGAGGCCAAGGTCGCCGAGGAACAGTTCCCGTTCGACCCGCTGCGCGACCTCGGCTATGAGGCGGCGGTCCACGCCACCGGCCGGTGGAACGGCGTGGCGGTGCTCTCCCGCGTCGGCCTCAAGGAGGTCGTCAAGGGCCTGCCCGGCGACCCCGGCTTCGACGGCGCCGTGGAGCCCCGCGCCATCTCCGCGACCTGCGGCCCGGTCCGCGTCTGGTCGGTCTACGTGCCGAACGGCCGTGAGGTGGATCACCCCCACTACGCCTACAAGCTCCAGTGGTTCGAGGCCCTCAAGGCCGCCGTCGCCGGCGACGCGGGCGGCAGCCGCCCGTTCGCGGTGCTCGGCGACTACAACGTGGCCCCGACGGACGACGACGTCTACGACGTGTCCGCCTTCGAGGGCCTCACCCACGTCACCCCCGCCGAGCGGGCCGCCCTCGCCTCCCTGCGCGAGTCCGGCCTCTCCGACGTGGTCCCGCGCCCCCTCAAGTACGACCACCCGTACACGTACTGGGACTACCGCCAGCTCTGCTTCCCCAAGAACCGCGGCATGCGCATCGACCTGGTCTACGGCAACGAGCCGTTCGCCAAGGCGGTCACCGACGCGTACGTGGACCGCGAGGAGCGCAAGGGCAAGGGCGCGTCGGACCATGCGCCCGTGGTGGTCGACCTGGATGTGTAGACGCGCCCCAGCCGATCAGCGGGCCCGGGCGGCTGCCGCCGCGCCGGGGGTCACGGCACCAGCCCCCGCAGATCCACCGACTCGGCCAGCGCGGCAAGGCCCGCGTTACTCGGATGCAGATGGTCCCCGCTGTCGTACGCGGGCAGGATCCGGGACGGCCGCGCCGGATCGCGTACCACCGCGTCGAAGTCGAGCACGCCGTCGAACCCGGCGGCGCCGGAGCGGATCCACTGGTTCACCTTGACCCGCTCCGCGTCGACCGCCGCGGTGCACCGCGTCTCCCCCTCACAGGGCAGGAGCGTCGCCCCCAGCATCCGCAGCCCGCGCGCGTGTCCCCGGGCCGTGATCTCCCGCAGCCCGGCGATCACCTGCTCCGCGGTCGTGCCCCAGCGCACATCGTTCACGCCCTCGAAGACCACCACCGTACGGGCGGACGTCTGGGCCAGCACATCCCGGTCGAACCGTTGCAGGGCGCTCACCCCCGCGGTGTCCGAGGAGACACCGTCACCGGGATAGCGGTCGCTGACCACACGGTTGCCTGAGATCCCCTGGTTGAGCACTCCATAGCGCGGGACCACACTCTGCTTCAGCAGCCGGGTGGCCAGCACATTGGGCCACCGCCGGTTGCCGTCCATCGTGGACTTGTCGCCGTCCGTGATCGAGTCGCCCAGCAGCACCACGGACCCCGGCCCGCCGCCCACGTCGACACCCGTCAGCAGCGGCCAGCTGGTCAGGACCGTGGGGTACGCCGACGAGGAGCGGTCCGCCGTATGGTCGCCGGGCCCGCTCACATACGACCGCTGCTGCGCGAGCCGGTGCACGGGCGCGGCCGGCACGGTCCCGGGCAGGTGGAAGCTCACCAGCAGATTGGCGTCCGCGGGCACCTGGAAGCCGAGCGGATCGCTGTACGCCTGCGCCCCGGCCGGGATCCGGACACCGGCCGCGCCCCGGAAGGACACCCGTACCGGCGTTCCTCGCGCCGCCGCGCCCGCCCTCTGCACCGCGACCGTGGCGCTCCCGATCCGCACCGGTGCCGCCGCGAACGTGTTGTCGAACCGCAGGCGCACCCGCGGCCCGCCCACCGAGGTGTGCACCACCAGCCGCAGCGTCCGGTCGGTCCACGGCCCCACGGTCGGATAGCCGCCCGTCGCGGTCGCCCAACTCCCCGTCCAGCCGGGGGAGTGGGCCCGTACCGCCAGCGCGAACACATGCAGCGCGCCGGCGTGTGGCAGCTGCACCGAGGCGACCGCGCGCCCCGCGAGGATCGGCACCGTCATGACGTACAGCCGCGCCTGCTCGGTGAGTTGTCCGCCGGGCGTGTTGATGTGCGGCAGGCCCACGGCCTTGGTGGCGAGCGGGCCGGTGCGCCAGTCGGGCGCGGTCAGGGTGTAGGCGGTCCGGGCGCCGTCGGCGTAGAACACCGTCCCGGTTCCGCTGACGCCGACGCCGCCCGTGCCGGCCACCAGGAAGGCGAGCGCGTCGCCGTGGCCGCGCACCCGCACGTGCTGGCCGTGGGCGCGTACGTTGTCCGGCCGGCCGGGATGCCGCTTCGGCCAGGTCAGCCGGGCTCCCTGCACGGTGAGCGTGCGGCCGGGTGTCCAGCCCGCGGCCGAGAGGTCCTGTGCGGACAGGGAGGCGCCCGACCCGTCGAAGTTCGCCTCGCCGGGCCGGGCGTCGTCGCTGACGGCCGTGTTGTCGAAGAGCCGCCCCAGGGGGAGCGGCCCGGCTCTGTGTTCGGTGGCCGCCTGTGCGGAGACGCCCGGCACCAGGGCCGCGAAGAGGGCGAGGACGACCGCGGAACTCCCCACACATCGGCGCAACTCCGACTCCTCCCGTTCACGACCGCTGAAGGACTGCGTATGACTGCACATGACAATTCAGGTGAGACGCTCAGACGTGACGCACGACGCATCGCGAAGTTAGAGAGACGCCCGTGACCCGTCAACGAGCCATGCCCGAACTCGGCGTGAACTCGACCCGAATCGACGGCCCGCGCGCCTGTGGTGCGTTCGGCAGTACGAATGACACGCTGGGCATATGAAGATCCCTTTTCTGGGCAATCGGCCCGACAAGCGCGGGGCCCCCGACCCCGAGGGCATCGCCGGACTCCTCTCCGAGTGTGAGCTCCTGCGCTCCCACGCCTCCGGGGCGGGCGTCGAACTCGATGACACGGCTGCCTCGTTGGAGGCGCTGGACCAGCTGCTGCCGCGCTGGCGGGACGACGAGGAGATCCTGCCCTGGCTGGGCAACGACGCCGGGCTGTATCTCGGCACCGTCATCGTGCGGACCGTGCGCGGAGCCGCCTGGGAGATCCGGCCGGACGGTCAGCCGGTCGTCCGGCTCGCCTCCGGCCGGGAGTTCGATGTCGTGGCCTCCGGGCAGGAGTGGGCCGCGAGCGGGGTGCCCGAGCTGTCGCAGCTGTACGGGGAAGTGGCGGAGGCGTGAGGGCCTGGCCCCTAGCGCGGTATAAATACGGCGTAAATACGGCTATTGCCCGAAAAGTGCGTGTCGGGTATTAAGTCCACTCTTGTCCGGATAGTTTGCGGCCACCGCTACACAGCTGAAAATGACTGGGGCTGGGCATGGCTGGCGATCCACTGATCGAGCTGCGTGACGTCAACAAGTACTTCGGTGACCTGCATGTGCTGCGGGACATCAACCTCACCGTCGCCAAGGGCGAGGTGGTCGTGGTCATCGGCCCGTCGGGTTCGGGAAAGTCGACGCTGTGCCGGGCCATCAACCGGCTGGAGACCATCCAGTCCGGCACGATCCTGCTCGACGGACAGCCGCTGCCGGAGGAGGGCAAGGGGCTCGCACGGCTGCGTGCCGAAGTCGGCATGGTCTTCCAGTCCTTCAACCTCTTCGCCCACAAGACGGTCCTGCAGAACGTCTCGCTGGGCCAGATCAGGGTCCGCGGGCGCAAGCGGGAGGACGCCGACGAGCGCTCCCGTGAACTCCTCGACCGGGTCGGCGTGGGCGACCAGGCGGACAAGTATCCCGCCCAGCTCTCCGGCGGCCAGCAGCAGCGTGTCGCCATCGCCCGGGCGCTCGCCATGGAGCCCAAGGCGATGCTGTTCGACGAGCCCACCTCCGCGCTCGACCCCGAGATGATCAACGAGGTCCTGGAGGTCATGCGTCAACTCGCCCGCGACGGGATGACGATGATCGTCGTCACCCATGAGATGGGTTTCGCCCGCTCGGCCGCCAACCGCGTCGTGTTCATGGCCGACGGCCGCATCGTCGAGGACCGCAGTCCGGACGAGTTCTTCACCAATCCCAGCAGCGAGCGCGCCAAGGACTTCCTGTCGAAGATCCTCCATCACTGAGCGGGGAGCACCACTCATGCGGAGTCGAACGGCGTTTGTCCCCACCGGAATCCTCGCCGTGTCCGACCTCGACTACGATGGTCCGTCCGTCCCCAAGGCCGTGGAGGTGGCCCCGGCCGCGACCAGGGACGCTGCTGCCGGGTGGGGATCCCCCCACGGCCCCTGGACCAGGGGCGGCAGGGGGCAGCAGTCACAGAGCCATACCCGCCCGGCGCCGGCCGGAGATCACTGCTCGCGCAGTGGAACCGACACGTACGACGGGTCGTTCGCCGGTGAGGAGAAGGTCAGCCGCGCGCCGGACGGGTTGTGCTCGATGTAGAGCGGGTCGACCGTGTCGACGACCAGGGCGAGACGGTGCCCTGCCGGGACGTCGTAGGCCGTGGAGAACAGCTCCAGGTCGACGGTGAACGGCTGACCGGGCGTCCGCCCGTGGAAGGTGTACGGCGCGTTGCTGACCAGCTTGCCGAGGCCGAGCGGGCCCACGTCGTAGAGGTAGGCGACGAGGGTGCCGCTCTCCTTGGTCGGGGTGATCGTGGTGTGCAGCTTCGCCGTGCCGCGCACGTGCTGCGGCGTGGCGTACTTCTCCGACTGCCATACGGCCGCCCAGAGCCGGGGGAGCAGCGGGATCGAGGCCACCGGGGGCAGTTGGGCCACCTGGTCGAGGATGCTGGACAGGAAGACGACCCCGCCGTCCGCGCCCGAGTTGACGTTGGTGCGGATGGTGGTCGTGCCCGCGAGGGCGATCTTCTTGTTCGTCGCGCCGACCGACTTCCAGTCCGGGTAGCCCTCGTAGCCGCCCGTGGAGCGGGACTTGAGCCGGACGGGCAGCTCGCGGTCGATGCCGTTGTCCTCGCCCTTGAGGTAGTGGTCGAACCAGCGCTCGGTGTCCGTCCAGACGTCGTTGGGCAGGCCGAACAGGCCGGTCAGCTCGGCGGTCGCGTGGTCGCCGGGCCGGAACTCCAGCCGCTTCGGGCCGGTCAGCTTCTCGTAGAAGTCCGCGTACTGGTTGGGCGGGAAGACCGTGTCGCCCCAGGCGTTGGCCATCATGACCGCGGCGCCGCTCTTGTTCAGTTGGTCCACATAAGTAGCGGCCGAACGTTTCTTCCCCCAGTTGATCATGTCCTGTTCCTTGGACAGGTTGGAGGCGTAGAAGTCGTCGAAGATCTGCCGCAGTTCGGCGCTCTGGCGGCCGGTGACCAGGCTCGCGCCGTCCAGCAGCCCGGCCGCCTGGACGTGCTGGGTGCGGCCGGAGTAGATCGAGTCGATCAGGTCGGCCCAGCCGCTGAGGGCGGCGACCGCCCTGACCCGTTTGTCGTGCGCGGCGGTCAGCAGGCTGATGCCGGCGCCGTACGAGACGCCCGCCATCCCGATGTGCCCCGCGTCGGCCGGGGTGTTGGCGAGCGCCCAGTCGATGACTTTCGAGGCGTCGGCTATGTCGGGTGGGCCCGCCACTTCTATCTGGCCGCCCGACTGCCAGAAGCCGCGCACGTTGTAACTGACCACCACATAGCCCGAGTTCGCGAGCTTCTGGGCCTGCGCGAAGTACTCGACCTGGGGCAGGCCCCAGCTCGTGGGGAGGACCAGCAGCGGGTAGCGGCGGGTGCCGTCGGAGCCGGCCGGTGTGATGACGTTCGCCTTGAGGGTGGTGCCGCCGTCGCCGGTGATGTCGACGAAGCGGACGCCGTTCGTGGCCGCCTGGGCGGTGGGGGCGAGCCCGAGGGCGCTACCGGCGATCAGGGTCGCGGAAACGGCGCCCACGGCGGTCGTGCGCAGGGCCTTGCGTTGGGTTCCCACGGGTCACTCCTCACTCGTGTCAATGCAAAGTGACCCGACGGTAACCGTGGCCTCTTACCGCAGGTAACCCGTCGGTAAGTTACGTGGGAGTAACGATTGTTGCCATGTGAATGAATTCAGGGGGCGCGGTGGGAATTGCGTGGAGCCGCTGGTGTCGGCAGCGGTGCCTGCGCCGCCCGTGTCACGTCCGCGACCAGCTCGACGACGTCCGGTCCGTAGGCGGCCGAGTTGACGACCTTCAGCAGCAGGACGAAGGAGCTGTTGCCGTACTTGCGGGTCAGCCGCTCGTGGTTGCGGGCGAGATAGCGGGTGCCGGCCTGGTTGGTGATCGAGGTCTGCCCGCAGAACAGGAAGACGGGGCGGGGGCCCTGGCTCTGGCCGACGGTGAGCCGGGCCAGGAGGGCGTACTCCTCCTTGCCGACCTCCACCCGGTAGCGCTCGGAGCCGATCTGGAAGGCGCCCCGGTCCGGTCCGGGCTCGGCGTCGACGTTCACCCGTACACCGGGCAGCAGGGAGGCCAGGTGGGCCATCATGCGCCGGTTCGACGCCGGACCGCCGACGCAGAACTCCGTGCGCTCGCCGAAGCCCTGGCGTGCCGCGTCGTGCGGGATGATCTGGGCGTGGGCGTTGCAGTCCTTGATCAGGGCGGCGAGTTCCAGGAGCGCGAAGACGTCGTAGCGCATCACCGTCAGCTCGGGTCCGCCGGCACCGCGGTTGACCACCAGCAGCGACTCGGCGTTGTCGGGCAGCCCGAAGAACGCCTGCTTGCGGCGGAGCCTGCGCTTCCACAGGTAGGTGCGGGCCAGCCAGCCGAGCGCGGCGCTGATACCGGCGGCGACCACACCCAGGACGATGTTGCGCACGTCGTCGTTCATGGGCGCGCATGGTAGCGGGAGAACGCAAACCCGTGTTCGAGCAAAGCGTGCCGAGGGCAGGCTGACGGGGGCATGGCGATCGAATAGGCTGCGCGGACGGTCCCTGACTGGAGGTGCGAATGCGTCGCCCTGTCGCGCGGAAACTGTCGGTCCTGGCGGTCTCGGCCGCCGTGGTGTCGGTGGGGGCGGCAGCGCCACCCGGCGCCGGCGCCAACCCCGTTGAGAAGGTACCGGTCGCCGTCGGCTACGGCGGCGCGGTGTCGAGCGTCGACCCGGACGCCTCCGCCGCCGGCATCGAGGTCCTGCGCAGGGGCGGGAACGCCGTCGACGCCGCCGTGGCCACGGCCGCCGCGCTCGGCGTCACCGAGCCCTACTCCGCGGGAATCGGCGGAGGCGGCTACTTCGTCCACTACGACGCCAAGTCCCGTGCGGTGCACACCCTCGACGGCCGCGAGACCGCGCCGCTGACCGCCGACTCCCAGCTCTTCGTGGAGAACGGCACCGCGATCCCGTTCGCCGAGGCCGTCAGCAGCGGACTGAGCGTCGGGACCCCGGGCACGCCCGCCACCTGGCAGAAGGCGCTGGACAAGTGGGGGAGCAGGGGACTCGGCACGCTGCTGAAGCCGGCGGAGCGGCTCGCGCGGGACGGCTTCGTCGTGGACGACACCTTCCGCGCGCAGACCGCCGCCAACGAAACCCGGTTCCGCTACTTCCCGGACACCGCCGAGCTCTTCCTGCCCAACGGCTCCCTCCCTGTCGTCGGCTCCACCTTCAAGAACCCCGACCTCGCGCGCACCTACGCGGAGCTCGCCAAGAAGGGCGTCGGCGCGCTCTACCGGGGCGACATCGCCGAGGACATCGTCGACACGGTCAACCACCCGCCCGTCGACCCGGCATCGGGCTGGAACGCCCGCCCCGGCGACCTGACCGCCAAGGACCTGGACGCCTACCGCGTCAAGTCCCAGGCGCCCACCAGGACGTCGTACCGCGGTCTCGGCGTCTACTCCATGGCGCCCTCCTCCTCCGGCGGCACCACGGTCGGCGAGGCCCTCAACATCCTGGAGCGGACGGACCTGTCGAAGGCGAGCGAGGTCCAGTACCTGCACCGCTACATCGAGGCCAGCCGCATCGCGTTCGCCGACCGCGGGCGCTGGGTCGGCGACCCCGCCTTCGAGGACGTACCGACGAAGGAACTGCTGTCGCAGCGGTACGCCGACTCGCGGGAGTGCCTGATCGAGGACGACGCGGTGCTGACCAGCCCCGTCGCGCCGGGCGACCCGCGCAACCCGGCCGCCTGTGACGCGAGCGGCACGGCGGCGCCGACCACCTACGAGGGCGACAGCACGACCCACCTCACGGTGGCCGACAAGTGGGGCAACGTCGTCTCGTACACGCTCACCATCGAGCAGACCGGCGGCAGCGGCATCACCGTCCCGGGCCGTGGCTTCATCCTCAACAACGAGCTGACGGACTTCTCCTTCACTCCCGCCAGTCCGGCCGTCCACGACCCGAACCTGCCGGGCCCGGGCAAGCGTCCGCGCTCCTCGATGTCCCCGACGATCGTCCTCGACCAGCACGGCAAGCCGGTCGTGGCGCTCGGTTCGCCCGGTGGCGCGACCATCATCACGACCGTGCTCCAGACGCTGACCGGGTTCCTCGACCGCGGCCTGCCGCTGGTCGACGCGATCGCCGCGCCGCGCGCCAGCCAGCGCAACCAGACCACCACCGAGCTCGAACCGGGCCTGTGGAACAGCCCGTCGAAGGCCAAGCTGGCAGCGATCGGGCACGGCTTCCGGCAGAACCCCGAGATCGGGGCCGCGACCGGCGTGCAGCGGCTGCCGAACGGCAAGTGGCTGGCCGCAGCGGAGACGGTACGGCGGGGCGGCGGCTCGGCGATGGTCGTGCGGTCGGCGTCGTAGCGCCTCACCCCAGCCCGTTCACAGCTCAGGGGCGGGCGGCAGCTCTTCCGTACGGAAGGCGAGCCGCCCGTCCTCCACATCCACCGTCACCCGGCCGCCCTCACCGATCCGGCCGTCCAGAAGCAGCCGGGACAGCTGGTTGTCGACCTCCTTCTGGATGGTGCGGCGCAGCGGACGGGCCCCGTACTCGGGCTGGTAGCCGCGCTCGGAGAGCCAGTCGACCGCCGAGTCCGTGAAGTCGACCGAGACGCCCTGGGCGCGCAGCAGGCGCCGGGTCTGCTCCAGCAGCAGGTTGGTGATCCGCTCCAGCTGGTCGTGGGTCAGCTGGCGGAAGACGACGACCTCGTCGATGCGGTTGAGGAACTCGGGCCGGAAGTGCTCACGGAGCGGCCGCAGGATCCGCTCGCGCCGCGCCTCCTCGTCGGCCTCCGCGTCCCCCGCGCCGAACCCGATTCCGGTACCGCCCCGGGTGATCGCCTCCGAGCCCAGGTTGCTGGTCATCACGATGACCGTGTTGGTGAAGTCGACCGTGCGGCCCTGGGAGTCGGTCAGCCGGCCGTCGTCCAGGACCTGGAGCAGGATGTTGAAGACGTCCGGGTGCGCCTTCTCCACCTCGTCGAGCAGGAGGAGCGAGTACGGGTGACGGCGCACCACCTCGGTGAGCTGACCGGCCTCCTCGTGGCCGACGTAGCCGGGCGGGGCGCCGATCAGCCGGCTGACGGTGTGCCGTTCCTGGTACTCGCTCATGTCCAGGCGGACCATGCGCTCCTCGCTGCCGAACAGCGCCTCGGCGAGCGCCCGGGCCAGCTCCGTCTTGCCGACGCCGGTCGGGCCGAGGAAGAAGAAGCTGCCGATCGGCCGGTCGGGGCTGGCGAGTCCGGCGCGGGAGCGCAGCACGGCGTCGGAGACCACACGCACCGCCTCGTCCTGGCCGACGACCCGCTCGTGCAGATGCTCCTCCAGCCCGAGCAGCCGGTCCTTCTCCTCCTCGGTGAGGCTGCTCACCGGGATGCCGGTCTGCCGGGACACGACCTCCGCGATGGCCTCGGCGGTGACCTCCAGATGCTGGCCCTCGTCGGCCTCCTCGTCGCCGGACGCGTCCGCGATGCGCTGCTTCAACTCGACGATATGGTCCCGCAGTTGGGTGGCCTGCTCGTACTGCTCGTCGGCGACCGCCTGGTCCTTGTCCCGGTACAGCTGCTCGACCTCGCGCTCCATGGCCCGTACGTCCGTGCCCTTGGTCCGCGCCCGCAGCCGTACCCGGGCGCCCGCCTGGTCGATGAGGTCGATCGCCTTGTCCGGCAGGCGGCGGTCGGTGAGATAGCGGTCGGACAGCTCCACGGCGGCGACGAGCGCCTCGTCGGTGTAGCGGACCTGGTGGTGGGCCTCGTAGCGGTCGCGCAGGCCGCGCAGGATCTCGATCGCGTCCGAGGGGGTCGGCTCCGGGACCATGATGGGCTGGAAGCGGCGGGAGAGCGCCGCGTCCTTCTCGATCCTGCGGTACTCCTCCAGCGTGGTCGCGCCGACGATGTGCAGCTCGCCGCGGGCCAGCGCCGGCTTGAGGATGTTCCCGGCGTCCATGGAGCCGCCCTCGCCGCCGCCTCCGGCGCCCACGACGGTGTGCAACTCGTCGATGAAGACGATCAGTTGGTCGGAGTGCGAGCGGATCTCGCCCACGATGTTGTTGAGCCGTTCCTCGAAGTCCCCCCGGTAGCGGGTGCCCGCGACCACGCCCGTCAGGTCGAGGGCGATCACCCGGCGGCCGCTGAGCACGTCGGGCACGTCGCTCTCGGCGATCCGCTGGGCCAGCCCCTCCACGATCGCGGTCTTGCCGACGCCCGCGTCACCGATGAGCACCGGGTTGTTCTTGCCGCGCCGGGAGAGCACCTCGATGGTCTGCTCGATCTCCTCCTCCCGGCCAATGACTGGGTCGATACCGCCCCGGCGGGCGAGGTCGGTGAGGTCACGGCCGTACTTGTCGAGGGTGGGAGTGCCGGTGTCGACACGCGGTCGCTGGTCGACGTGGGGGCGGGACGGGGCGGCTTCGGGGGCCTCGGGCGGGCCGGAGGGGGCGAAACGGGCCGCGTTGAGGATGTGCCCGGCGGCCGAGTCGGGGTTGGCGGCCAGGGCGCTGAGCACGTGCTCCGGGCCGATGTAACCGGCGCCGCGCGACCGGGCCAGGTCGTGTGCGTCCAGCAGGGCACGCTTGGCGGCCGGGGTGAGGGAGAGCGAGGTCGGCGGCGGGGCCTCGCCCGGCGGGTGCTGGACCGGGCCCGACCGCTCGTCGATCTCCGTCGCGAGGGAGTCGGGGTCGGCGCCGGCCCGGCTGAGCAGACTCCGCGTCGGCTCGGCGGCCAGTGCGGCGCGCAGCAGGTGCTGGGTGTCCAGGTCCCGGCTGCCGTGCTCGGCGGCGTACTGGGCGGCGCCCCGCACCAGCTCCCGGGCCGGCTGACTGAGCAGGCGGCCGATGTCGATCTGCCGGGGACCGGGGCGCGGTCCGCCGAAGAAGCGGGCGAGGAATTCTCCGAAGGGGTCGTAGTCCTCCGGACCACTGAAGCCGCTGGTCATGGCGTTCCCATCCGGCGTCCCTGCGCGGGCAGGGTCGCCCTCGCTGATCGACGTGCCGGAGTCGGGTAACCCGGGCGGAAGCCGGTTACACCTGGCCGCGTTCGTAGAACACCTTCGCACGAACGGTGGCCGCGGGCACCTCCAGAGAACGCGGGGAGTGACGCCTCCGGGGCCCGCTCGATCGGCGATCGGCGGGTCGTCGGGCAGGGGGCGGCGAGCGTCCTGCGCACCTGCGGGCAGCGGTCCACCGGGTCGGCCTTGGATGGGGGGCGGAGGGCGAGCGGGGGATCGTCCCGCCGATCACCGTTGGCGGGTGCGGCGCGCCGCTCGAAGCCCCCGTGCGTCCTCCACGAGGGCCCGCTGATCAGCGCCGCAGACCGCCCGCGCCGCAGACCGCCCGCGCCGCAGACCGCCCGCGCCGCCGCTCAGCGGGCCGTCAGGATCCGCGGCCCGGCCTCGGTGATCGCCACCGTGTGCTCCGTGTGGGCCGCGCGGGAGCCGTCGTTGGTGCGCAGGGTCCAGCCGTCCGGCGCCGCGTGGTAGCCGTCCCTGCCGCTCGCGGTGAGCATCGGCTCGATGGCGAGGACCATGCCGTGCCGCAGTGGCAGGCCCCGGCCTGGACGGCCCTCGTTCGGCACCGCCGGATCCTCGTGCATCCGGCGGCCCACCCCGTGCCCGCCGAAACCGTCCGGGATGCCGTACCCGGCCGCCCGGCACACCGAGCCGATCGCATGGGCGATGTCGCCGATACGGTTGCCGACCACGGCCGCCTCGATGCCCGCCGCCAAGGCCCGCTCCGCGGTCTCGATCAGGCGTACGTCGGCCGGGCGCGCCCGGCCGACCGTGAAGCTGATCGCCGAGTCGCCCACCCAGCCGTCCAGTTCGGCGCCGCAGTCGATGGAGACCAGGTCGCCGTCGCGCAGCCGGTAGCCGGTCGGGATGCCGTGCACGATCGCGTCGTTCACCGAGGCGCAGATGACGGCGGGGAAGGGGACGGGGGCGAAGGAGGGGCGGTAGCCGAGGAACGGCGACGTCGCTCCCGCCGCGCGCAGCACCTCGCGGGCCGCCTCGTCCAGCTCCAGGAGGGAAACCCCCACGTCAGCGGCCTTTCGTACGGCTGTGAGGGCCTGGCCGACGACCTGCCCGGCCGCGTACATCGCATCGATCGACGTGTCTGTCTTCAGCTCCACCATGGCAATTACTATACCGGTATTAGAATGACGGCATGGTGCGCACCCCTCTCACCCCCGAAGAACGTGAACGCGGCGAGCGGCTCGGGCGGTTGCTCCGCGAGGCCCGCGGCGACCGCAGCATGACGGCGGTCGCGGCGAGCGCCGGCATCTCCGCCGAGACGCTCCGCAAGATCGAGACCGGCCGCGCTCCGACGCCGGCCTTCTTCACGGTGGCGGCGCTGGCGCACGCCCTCGGTCTGTCGATGGACGAACTGGCCGGGCGGTGCGCACCGCCCGCCGAGGCCGCCGCCTGAGGCTGTACACGTCACGTTCCGGCAGCTGCGGCGTACTCTGCGTCCAGTCCGAAAACTTCCTGTAGCGCGTTCGTAACATGGCTGGTGTTGCCTAGCGGACCGGAGTACTCCGGTCTGGCGGGAGTTGGGCGATGTCAGTGGATCAACTCCCGGCTCGGATACGGGAGTTCGTGAACTACCTGGACGGCCTTCTGGCGCGCCTCGATCAGGGCGGCGGCTGGTGCGGCGTGTTCTGGCAGCGCGACCCCGAGGGCATGCAGGCCTGCCTCGACGGACGTGAACTGCCGCCCTGGGACGTGGTGGAGTCGCTCCTGCACGACCTCGCCGCCCAGTACGGTCCCGGCGGCACCGGTCCCGAGACCGAGCGCGCCCGCGCCCTGCACGCCGGCGCCCTCGCCGCGTACGACGCCCGGCCCGGCGGCCGCGACGCCCTCGGGGACCGGCTCGACGTCATGCTCCGTGAGCAGCGGTACGCCGCCGAGCGGCAGGCGGAACTGGGGCGGCTGCTCGCCTCCGCCGCCGGCCAGGAGGAGGCCGACGCCATCCGCCTCGACCTCGCCTGGGCCCGCGACGACCATGAACGCGCGACCGCCCGGTGCGCCGAACTGCGGGCGCGGATGGCCGACCTGGACCGACGGGCGGCAACCGGACACGGCCAGGCGATACGGCGCGACCGGGCGGGGGAGGGGGGCGTCTTCCGCCTCGACGACCGGTTCGAGGGCGACCGCTTCGGGGACGGCCGCTTCGAGCGCGACGACTCCGAGGGTGACCGGCTCGGGGCCGACCGGTTCGAGGGCGACCGCTTCGAGGACGACCGGTTCGGGAACGACGCGTTCCGGCGCGACGATTTCAGGGGCACCGGCCCCTGGGCGAACCGTACGCAGCCGAGCGAGGCCGCCTCTTCCGGCGGCGGATTCGCCGGCACACCGCATCGGAGCGACGCGCGGTCGGCGGCCGAGGCGGCCGGCCGGACCGGGGAGCAGGAGAACGCCCCTGCCGGACCGGCGGGCGGGCCCGCCGGGCGGGGGGCGCCGGCCGGGAGGACCGCCGACCGGCACGAGGGGCGGCGTGCCGTCGCCTCGGCCGCGGAAGCGGCAGAGTGGAGGGCGGCGCAACGGGCCTCCGGCGCCCAGGCGGCGGAGCGCCACGACGCTCGTACCGGTGAGCCCGCGCACTCCTTCGCCGACGGAGGCGCAGCCGCGATGTCCGACTGGCCGGACCCACGGCACCCGGGCGCCACCGGCGCGGCCCATCCCGCCGGGCACCCCACGGACCGGACCGCCCCGGCCGGAGCCGCCGCGACGCCGGAGTGGGCGAAAGCCCAGGCCGGCGAAGGGCGCCTCGACGGCCCGTCCTCCCCGGGTGCCCCCGCCCCCACCACGCCCGGCGACCGCGCCCCCACTCCACCGGCCACTGCCGAACCCTCTCCCACCCCCAAGCAGCGCAAGCGCCGCCGGGGCAGCGCCCGGTTCGCGGGGATGGTCGAGGAGGAGGCCGCCCCCGTCGTCGTACCGCCGACCGCCGCGCCCACCCTGCCCGCCCAGCCCGCCACCACCCGCCGCACCCTCCGCGGGGCCAGGTTCGCCGGGGCCGCCGCCGAGAAGCCCGCGCCCGCGCCCACGGTCCCGCAGCCGCAGGCCCAGCCGTTGGACGCGGCGGACCGGCGGGAGGTCGTCGGGACCGTGGAGACGCTGGTGCGGTTGCGTGGCGAGGGGCGCAGCGGCGAGGCGCACGCCCTGCTGGTCGAGGTCGCGTACTGGCCCGCCGTCCGCTTTCCGCTGCTCGCGGCCGAGATGCAGCGCGCCCGGCTCGGCGCCGACTGGGCGACCCTGCTGTGGGAGGCCGCCTCGCTGCCCGCCGAGCGCCTCGTGGCCGCCGCCGACGCGCTGACCGCCGCAGGGCGTGCCGACGACGGGGAGCAGATCCTGCGGCAGGGCGTGGCGCGGCCCGCGAACGAGATCGGGCAGGCCGTGGTGGGGCTGGTCGGCGCGGGCCGGCACCGCGAGGTCCGCGCGCTGCTCGACGCGTACGTCCGCGTCCGCACCCCGGAGGAGGCCGCCCGCAGCGCCGCCGCCGACCCGGGCACGCTCGTACCGCTCCTGCTGGAGGCCGCCCAGGGCGTCTCCGACGAGCGGCACTGGGATCTCGTCCACGCCCTGCGAGTCGCGGGTTTCGCGGCCTGACATCCCGGCCTGACATCCCGGCCTGACATCCCGGCCTTAGGGCCCGGCCCAGCGGTCACATCACTCTCACCGGCCTCATCAATCACCCCTAGGAGTGTGAAACGTGATCGACTCAGCGGGTTAACGGCGATGGTCTTGGCAAGGCTGTTCCGGGGGCTTACTTTCAAGCCTCTACGGCCCCCCTCTACGGGCGTAGAGGCTCTGACGTCCCGTCGAAGGAGCAGCTCATGGCCAACGTCGTACGCGCCGCTCTGGTCCAGGCCACCTGGACCGGCGACACCGAGTCCATGGTGGCGAAACACGAGGAACACGCCCGCGAGGCGGCTCGCCAGGGCGCCAAGATCATCGGTTTTCAGGAAGTCTTCAACGCACCCTACTTCTGCCAGGTCCAGGAGCCGGAGCACTACCGCTGGGCCGAGCCGGTCCCCGACGGGCCGACCGTGCGCCGTATGCAGGAGCTCGCCCGTGAGACCGGCATGGTGATCGTCGTACCGGTCTTCGAGGTCGAGCAGTCGGGCTTCTACTACAACACCGCGGCCGTGATCGACGCCGACGGCACCTTCCTCGGCAAGTACCGCAAGCACCACATCCCGCAGGTCAAGGGCTTCTGGGAGAAGTACTACTTCAAGCCGGGCAATATCGGCTGGCCCGTCTTCGACACCGCCGTCGGCAAGGTCGGCGTCTACATCTGCTACGACCGCCACTTCCCGGAAGGGTGGCGGCAACTCGGGCTCAACGGCGCCCAGTTGGTGTACAACCCGTCGGCCACCTCGCGCGGCCTGTCCGCCTATCTGTGGCAGCTGGAGCAGCCGGCGGCGGCCGTCGCCAACGAGTACTTCGTGGCCGCGATCAACCGGGTCGGGCAGGAGCCGTACGGCGACAACGACTTCTACGGGACGAGCTACTTCGTCGACCCGCGCGGACAGTTCGTCGGCGAGGTCGCCAGCGACAAGACCGAGGAACTGATCGTCCGCGACCTCGACTTCGACCTCATCGAAGAAGTGCGGCAGCAGTGGGCCTTCTACCGCGACCGCCGACCCGACGCCTACGAAGGACTGGTACAGCCGTGACCAAGGACCTGCTGGGACGCCACCGCGCCGTCATGCCGGACTGGCTCGCCCTCTACTACGAGGAGCCGCTGGAGATCACCCACGGCGAGGGCCGCCACGTCTGGGACTCCGAGGGCAGGCGGTACCTCGACTTCTTCGGCGGCATCCTCACCACGATGACCGCGCACGCGCTGCCCGAGGTGACGAAGGCGGTCAGTGAGCAGGCCGGGCGGATCATCCACTCCTCCACCCTGTACCTCAACCGGCCGATGGTCGAACTCGCCGAGCGCATCGCTCAGTTGAGCGGCATCCCGGACGCCCGCGTCTTCTTCACCACCTCCGGCACCGAGGCCAACGACACCGCCCTGCTGCTCGCGACGACCTACCGGCAGAGCAACACGATCCTCGCGAT
The DNA here is from genome assembly GCF_001513975.1 of Streptomyces curacoi. Lineage (GTDB taxonomy): Bacteria > Actinomycetota > Actinomycetes > Streptomycetales > Streptomycetaceae > Streptomyces > Streptomyces curacoi. Next base: position 760,492 of record NZ_KQ947986.1, on the reverse strand, counting down.
GCGCAACAGCTACCACGGGCGCTCCTTCAGCGCGGTCGGCATCACCGGCAACCGCGGCTGGTCGCCGACCTCGCTGTCGCCGCTGCAGACGCTGTACGTCCACGGCGGGGTGCGCACCCGCGGTCCGTACGCCGGGCTGAGCGACGACGACTTCATCGCGGCCTGCGTCGACGATCTCAAGGACCTCCTCGGTCACACCCGCCCGCCCGCGGCCCTGATCGCCGAGCCCATCCAGGGTGTCGGCGGCTTCACCTCGCCGCCGGACGGGCTGTACGCCGCCTTCCGCGAGGTGCTCGCCGAGCGCGGCATCCTGTGGATCGCCGACGAGGTGCAGACCGGCTGGGGCCGCACCGGCGACCACTTCTGGGGCTGGCAGGCGCACGAGCGGTCCGGGCCGCCGGACATCATGACCTTCGCCAAAGGCATCGGCAACGGCATGTCCATCGGCGGTGTCGTCGCCCGCGCCGAGATCATGAACTGCCTGGACGCCAACAGCATCTCGACCTTCGGCGGCACCCAGATCACCATGGCGGCCGGCCTCGCCAACCTCAACTACCTGCTGGAACACGACCTCCAGGGCAACGCCCGGCGCGTCGGCGGGCTGCTCCTGGAGCGGCTGCGGTCCGTCGCGGCGCAGGTGCCGCACGTACGGGAGGTGCGCGGCCGGGGCCTGATGCTCGGCATCGAGATCACCCGGCCCGGCACGGACGAGGCCGACCCGGCCACCGCGTCCGCCGTACTGGAAGCGGCCCGCGAGGGCGGCCTCCTCATCGGCAAGGGCGGCGGCCACAACACCAGCTCCCTGCGCATCGCCCCGCCCCTGTCCCTCACCGTCGCGGAGGCCGAGGAGGGCGCCGCGATCCTGGAGAGCGCTCTGAGGAGCATCTAGCAGCACCCGCCTGAACAAGGGAAGCCGCCATGACCACCACCCTGGAGCCCTTGGAGCCTTCGGAACCCCTGGAACCCGCCCTGTCGGTCCGGCAGGTCCTCACCCTTGAGCGGGTGCTGGCCGGGGAGCCCGAGGTGGTGGCCGGCGCCGGTCAGCTCGACCGGTTGGTGCGCTGGGTGCATGTCGCCGAGGCGCCCGACGTCGGCGTGATGCTCAGCGGCGGCGAGATGGTGCTCACCACCGGGGTGCTGCTCGCCGGGGACGAGGAGAAGCAGGCCGAGTACATCCGGTCCCTGCACCGGGCCGAGGCGGCCGCCGTCGTCCTCGGCCTCGGCCGGGCGTTCCCCGCTCCGCCGGACGTGATGCGCCGGGCGGCCGAGCGGTGCGGGCTGCCCCTGGTCGTCCTGCACCGGCCGTTCCCCTTCGCGGAGCTGACCGAGGAGGTCCAGTCCCGGCTGGTGCGGCGGAAGTTCGCGGCGGTGAGCCTGTCGGAGGCCGTACGGACCGCGCTCACCGGACTCATCACCGCGGGCGCCCCGCTCCAGCGCCTCCTCGACGAGGTCGCCTCGCACAGCGCCTGCCCCGTCGTCGTCACCAACCTCGCCCACCGGGTCCTCGCCACGGCGGGGGAGCGGTCCGCCGTCGACGACGTGCTGCGCGACTGGGAGCGCATCGCCCGCCAGGCCGGCGGCAGCGAGGGCGACGGCTGGATCCGCGCCGAACTGGGCGGGCGGGGGGAGCGGTGGGGGCAGATCGTGCTGTGCGGGTACCGCGGCGACACCGCCACCGGGCGGCTGCTCGCCGACCGCGCCGCCGAGGCGCTCGTCCTGCACCGCATGCTCGGCGGCAACTCCGCGCACACCTGGGAGGAGCAGTCCGCGCAGAGCCTGCTCACCGACCTGGTCAGCGGCGTCGTACCGGCACGGCAACTGCTGCCACGCGCGCGTGCCGCCGGACTGCCGGTCAACCGGCGCGCCTTCGTGCCCCTGGTCGTACGGGACGGGGAACCGGCCCAACTGGAGCGCGTGCTGCGGATGCTGGGGCTGTCCGGGATCGTCGCCGAGCTCGCCGACGGGGTCACCGCCGTGCTGCTCAGCCTCGCCCGGGACCAGAACGCCGGCGTGCTCGCCGCGAACTTCGCCGCCCGGGTGCGCTCCGAGTCGGGCGCCGCCCGGACCGTCGTGGCCGCCGCCGACGCGCGCACCGCCTGGGACGACGTGCCCGCCGGGCTGCGCGAGGCCCAGCACGTCGCCGACGCCGTCGCCGACTCCGCGGCCGCCCTCGACCTGCCGGCCGTCGTACGGCTGCGGGACGTGCATCTGCGCGGCCTGATCCGGCTGCTGCGGGACGACCCGCATGTGCAGTCGTTCGCGGAGCGGGAGCTGGACGGGCTGCTGTGCGGGGCGGACGGAGATCTGCTCGCCGTACTGCGGACCTACCTCGCCACCGGCCGCAACAAGTCCCGCACCGCCCAGCTCCACCATGTCTCCCGGCCCGCGCTCTACCGCCGCCTGGAGGTGATACAGGCGCGGCTCGGCGTCGACCTCGACGACTTCGAGCAGGCCGCCTCGGTGCACATCGCACTCCTCGCGCATGACGCGCAACAACCCTGAAACCTGCAGTGACCTGGGAGAACGGCGGTGAAACATGGGTCCGCACAAGGGTGACACCGTGGCACGCCCGACGCCCGCAGACGTGACACGGTGCAACTCAAAGCCTGCTGTCGGACTTCCTAGCCTTCTCGCACACCGAGCGACCGGAGGTCCCGATGAGCAGAGTGATCCGTGCCGCCCTCTTCCAGACCGCGTGGACCGGCGACAAGGAATCGATGATCCAGGTGCACGAGCAGGCGGCCCGCGACGCGGCCGCGCAGGGTGCTCGGGTCCTGTGCTTCCAGGAGCTGTTCTACGGGCCGTACTTCTGCCAGGTCCAGGACAAGGCGTTCTACGAGTACGCCGAGCAGATCCCCGAGGGCCCGATCGTCCGGCGCTTCCAGGCGCTGGCCAAGGAGCTGGGCCTGGTGCTCATCCTGCCGATGTACGAGGAGGAGCAGCCCGGCGTCCTGTACAACACGGCAGCGGTGATCGACGCGGACGGCTCGTACCTCGGCAAGTACCGCAAGCACCACATCCCCCAAGTGCCCGGCTTCTGGGAGAAGTTCTACTTCCGTCCGGGCAACGCCGGCTGGCCCGTCTTCGACACCGCGGTCGGCAGGATCGGCGTCTACATCTGCTACGACCGCCACTTCCCGGAGGGCTGGCGGGCGCTGGGCCTCGGCGGCGCCGAGATCGTCTTCAACCCGTCGGCCACCTCGCGCGGCCTGTCCCGCTATCTGTGGCAGCTGGAGCAGCCGGCGGCGGCCGTCGCCAACGAGTACTTCGTCGGGGCCATCAACCGGGTCGGTGTCGAGGACCTCGGCGACAACGACTTCTACGGGACCTCCTACTTCGTGGACCCCGAGGCGCAGTTCGTCGGCGAGGTGGCGTCCGACAAGGAGACCGAACTGGTCGTCCGCGACCTGGACCTGGCCAAGCTGCGCGAGGTGCGCGACCGCTGGCAGTTCTACCGCGACCGCCGCCCCGAGGCGTACCACCCGCTCACCGCTCCCTGACCGTCTCGCAGGCTTCCGCGGGCCCGGCGCACGGGGGCCGGGCCCGCGGGACCCATCGACGTACTGGACACCAGTTCCGACCACGGAAGGAGAGGGAGCATGAGCAGCCGTACCGTCATCCGCGGTGGTCTCGTCGTCACCGCGTCCGACGAGATGCACGCCGACGTCCTGATCGAGGACGGCCGTATCGCCGCCCTCGCCGCGAGCGGCACCCCGGCCGCCGAGGCCTGGACGGCCGACCGGACCATCGACGCGACCGGGAAGTACGTCATCCCGGGCGGGGTCGACGTCCACACCCACATGGAGCTGCCGTTCGGCGGCACCCACGCCTCCGACACCTTCGAGACCGGCACCCGCGCCGCCGCCTGGGGCGGTACGACCACGATCGTCGACTTCGCCGTGCAGAGCGTGGGCCACTCGCTGCGCGAGGGCCTCGACGCCTGGCACGCCAAGGCCGAGGGCAACTGCGCGATCGACTACGGCTTCCACATGATCGTCTCCGATGTGAACCAGGAGACGCTCAAGGAGATGGACCTGCTGGTCGAGGAGGGCGTGACCAGCTTCAAGCAGTTCATGGCCTACCCGGGGGTCTTCTACTCCGACGACGGCCAGATCCTGCGCGCCATGCAGCGCTCCGCCGAGAACGGCGGCCTGATCATGATGCACGCCGAGAACGGCATCGCGATCGACGTCCTGGTGGAGCAGGCGCTTGCGCGGGGCGAGACCGATCCCCGCTACCACGGGGAGGTCCGCAAGGCGCTGCTGGAGGCCGAGGCCACCCACCGCGCCATCCGGCTCGCCCAGGTCGCGGGCGCACCCCTGTACGTCGTGCACGTCTCGGCGATGGAGGCAGTCGCCGAGCTGGCCAAGGCGCGCGACGACGGGCTGAACGTCTTCGGCGAGACCTGCCCGCAGTACCTGTTTCTGTCCACCGACAACCTTGCCGAGCCGGACTTCGAGGGCGCGAAGTACGTGTGCTCGACGCCCCTTCGCCCCAAGGAACACCAGGCCCAGCTCTGGAAGGGCCTGCGGACCAACGACCTCCAGGTCGTCTCCACCGACCACTGCCCCTTCTGCTTCGTGGGCCAGAAGGAGCTCGGCCGGGGCGACTTCTCCAGGATCCCCAACGGTCTGCCGGGCGTCGAGAACCGGATGGACCTGCTCCACCAGGCCGTCGTCGACGGCCACATCTCGCGCCGCCGCTGGATCGAGATCGCCTGCGCGACCCCGGCCCGGATGTTCGGCATGTACCCGAAGAAGGGCACGATCGCGCCGGGCGCGGACGCCGACGTCGTGATCTACGACCCGCAGGCCGAGCAGGTCATGTCCGCCGTCACCCACCACATGAACGTCGACTACTCGGCGTACGAGGGCAAGCGCACCACCGGCCGGGTCGAGACGGTCCTCTCGCGCGGCGAACCCGTCATCACCGAGCGGGAGTACACCGGTCGCGCCGGGCACGGCGTCTACACCCCCCGCTCCACCTGTCAGTACCTCAACTAGGAGCGGAGCCCATGGACTTCGGACTCGTCCTGCAGACCGACCCGCCGGCCTCGCGGGTCGTCAGCCTGATGAAGCGCGCCGAGCGCAACGGCTTCACCCACGGCTGGACCTTCGACTCCGCCGTGCTGTGGCAGGAGCCGTTCGTGATCTACAGCCAGATCCTGGCGAACACGCAGAAGCTGAAGGTCGGCCCGATGGTGACCAACCCGGGCACCCGCACGTGGGAGGTCACCGCCTCCACCTTCGCCACCCTCAACGACATGTTCGGCAACCGCACGGTCTGCGGCATCGGCCGCGGCGACTCGGCCATGCGCGTCGCGGGGCGCAAGCCCAACACCCTCGCCCGCATCAGCGACGCCATGAAGGTCATCCGGGCGCTGGGCCGGGGTGAGGAGGCCGACCTCGGCGGTGGTACGGTCGTCAGGTTCCCGTGGATCAAGCCGGGCGCCGAACTCCCCGTATGGATGGCGGCGTACGGGCCCAAGGCCCTGAAGATGACCGGCGAGGAGGCCGACGGGTTCATCCTCCAGCTCGCCGACCTGTATCTGACCGAGTACATGGTCAAGGCCGTGAAGGACGCGGCGGTCGCCGTCGGCCGTGACCCGTCCGAGGTGACGATCTGCGTCGCCGCCCCCGCGTACGTCACCGAGGACGACTCGCCCGAGCAGCTCGCCCACGCGCGCGAGCAGTGCCGGTGGTTCGGCGGGATGGTCGGCAACCATGTCGCCGACCTGGTCGCCAAGTACGGCGAGCACTCCGCCGCCGTACCCGACGAACTCACCGACTACATCAAGGCGCGCGAGGGCTACGACTACTCCCACCACGGCCGCGCCGGCAATCCGGACACCCAGTTCGTGCCCGACGAGATCGTCGACCGGTTCTGCCTCGTCGGACCGGTCGAGAGGCACATCGAGAAGCTGAACGCGCTGCGCGAGCTGGGCGTCGACCAGTTCGCCGTCTACGACATGCACGACGCGCAGGAGGCGGTGATCGACGCGTACGGCGCGAAGGTCATCCCCGCCGTCAACTCCTGACCCGCACTGCCGAGTCCGAACACGCGACACCACCGCTCCACCCGACCCCCCACACCTTGTCTCCCTCCCCGCGGTCCCGGCCTCCCCGCCGCCCCGGGGAGGGGCCCAAGGCCCCCGCACGGCCTTTCCCCGTCCCGCCTTGTCGATTGGCCTGCCCATGACCGAAACAGTCCCCACGGGGTCACCGATATCGCAGTCCGCCCACGCCGACGGCCGCATCGAACTCGCCCCCGGAGCATTCCCCGCCCACAGCCCCTTCGCCAACGAGGATCTGCGTCCCGTCCCGGTCGCCGAGCGCAAGTGGACGACGTACAACTTCGCGGCCCTGTGGATCTCCATGGCCCACTGCATCCCCAGCTGGACCCTGGCCTCCGGCCTGGTCGCCCTCGGCATGGACTGGAAGCAGGCCGTCTTCACCATCGCCCTGGCCAATGTCATCGTGCTGCTGCCGATGCTGGCCACCGGGCACGCCGGACCCAAGTACGGCATACCGTTCCCGGTGCTGGCGCGGGCCTCCTTCGGGCTGCGCGGCGCCAACATCCCGGCGATGATCCGGGCGGCGGTGGCCTGCGGCTGGTTCGGCATCCAGACCTGGATCGGCGGCAGCGGCATCTTCGCGCTGGGCTCGAAGCTCACCGGCGGTGGCTGGGAGAACGCGAGCAGGATCGCCGGCAACCCCTGGCCGCTGTGGTTGTGCTTCCTGCTGTTCTGGGCCGTGCAGATCGCCATCATCTACCGCGGGATGGACTTCCTGCGGCACTTCGAGAACTGGGCCGCGCCCTTCGTGATCGTCGGCGCGTTCGTGCTGCTGATCTGGATCGCCGTCAAGGCGGACGGGTTCGGCGCGCTGCTCGACCAGCCGTCGAAGCTCGGCTGGGGCGCCGACTTCTGGCCGGTCTTCTTCCCGTCCTTGATGGGAATGATCGGCTTTTGGGCCACTTTGTCCCTCAATATCCCTGACTTCACGCGCTTCGGTGCCAGCCAGAAGGCGCAGACCTGGGGCCAGTCCCTCGGCCTGCCCACCACGATGACCCTCTTCGCGATCCTCGCCGTGCTGGTCACGTCCGGCTCCGAGGTGGTCTACGGCGAGGCGATCTGGGACCCGGTCGCCCTCGCCGCCAAGACCGACAACGCCTTCGGCCTGCTGTTCGCGCTCGTCATCGTGCTGGTCGCCACCGTCTCCGTGAACATCGCGGCGAACGTCGTATCCCCGGCGTACGACCTGGCGAACCTGGCGCCGAAGCTCATCAACTTCCGTACCGGCGCGCTGATCACGGGTGTCGTCGGCATCCTGATCTTCCCGTGGAAGCTGATCTCCACCCCGGAGTTCTACATCTTCACCTGGCTCGGCGTCGTCGGCGGCCTGCTCGGCACGGTCGCGGGCATCCTGATCGCCGACTACTGGATCGTCCGCCGTACGGTCCTGCACCTGGTGGACCTCTACACACCCGGCGGGCGCTACTGGTACTCCTCCGGCTGGAACTGGCGCGCCATCGTCGCCTTCCTGGTCGGCGGTGTCCTCGCCGTCGGCGGCTCGTACTCGGGCGTCGGTGCCGACGGTGCGAGGACCGGGCCGTTCCCGGCCGACGGACTGATCCCGTTCCTCAAGCCGCTCGCCGACTACGGCTGGGCGGTGGGACTGGGCGCCTCGCTGGTGCTGTACGTGGTGCTGATGCTGCCCATGGGCAGGCGGCAGGAAAACCTGGAGGCCTGACGGCCGGGAACGCGGAGGGCGGCCGGCGCTACTGGCCGCCCTCCAGTGCCCTGACCGCCTCCTTGGCCGCCTTGATGGCGCCCTTGTTGATCTCGTCGGTGCCGGGCGCCTGCTTCGACTCGAAGTCACTGCCGCTGTACGTGACGGAGACCAGCGCGTTGGCCGCGCGGACCAGCACCATGCCCTCCCGGGTCTGCTGCTTGTCCTCGGTGGTGAGATTCACGACGGAGTAGCCCGCGTCACCGACACCCGGGACGTCGCCTCCGCCGCTCTTGGCCGCGATGCGCTCCTTGAAGGACTTCTCCGCCGCCTCGTCCGACTCCGTGATCTCGAAGGACACATCCAGCCACCGGTAGTCGTAGCCCTTGAGCGCGTTCCACGAACAGGTGCGGCGCAACTTGGAATCGGTCGACGGGATCTCCTTGCCGGCCGTCTTGGCGCCCGGCACGAGCGACTTGACCGACTTCGCGGCGAGGCTGTCGCACGGCGCGGGAGCGGTGGTGTACGTCTTCGACACCGCTTGCGTCGCAGGGGCCGAGGGCGACTCCTCGCCACTCTTCTGCGTGGCCCGGTCGGCGGCGGCCGGAGTCGCGGCGAACGTACCGGACGACAGTGCCCAGCCCGCCGCGGCGAGCACGACGACGGGGGACAGACGCGCGGTGAGGGCGAGCGGCAAGGGAAGAGAACGCACGGCGCACTTTTCGTGGGGGACGGTGCGGAGGGAGTCCGCACTGCGGACGGGACGCCAGTGTCACATGACTGACTGTGAGGCGGAAGTGCGAACTCGCTCCGTGCAGGCGCCGTTACGGGCGGGCCGTAATTACGTGGTGTCCTGGGCGAGTTACACGGCCTCCTGGCTGATTTGGGCGGAAAAGGAGCTTTCGATCCGGTCCACGGCGAGGAACGCCCCGTATGCCACGAGGTGCACCAGACAGTGGTCGGTGTGCTCCGGCCGCCGCCAGGCCGCCACGTCCTCGTCCGTGATGCGATACGGCGCGAGGGCGGCCAGCAGCGCGAGGCGCGCCCCGGGACGCTCCCGCCGGTCCGGGAAGCCGCTCAGGGAGAGCGGCGGATGCGCCCCGTCCCAGTCCTGAAGGATCGCCTCCACCAGTTCCTGGTCGTCGGTGTCGAGGAGGCCGGCGCCCGACAGGGCCGCCCTGAGCAGCGCCGCGTACGCGAGGCCGACGGGTGTGCCGCCCGCCCATGCGGGGGCTTCGCCGGCATCGGGGTGGTCGAGCAGTGCGAGGGCCAGACCGGGCCGGGCGGGCCGGCGCACGGTCCGGGCGAGCGTGCGGCCCGCGAGGCTGCGCACCGCGCGGAACCGCTGGGCGCCCGCCGGCAGCAGGTTCTCGGTCAGCAGGGCCGACGCGATCCGGTTGATGAAGTGGAAGGTCAGGGCGGTGCCCAGGTAGGCGGGGGCGTGCTCGCGCGGGAAGGGGTACGGCTCCAGGGCGGCGCCGGGCACGCGCGTGTGCTGCCCCCAGGCGAGCACGCGCGCGTGCTCCTCGCTGCGCGGGGCCTCACCGCGTGCCAGCCGCTCCGCGAGCGCGTGGTCGCCGGTGGCGTGCAGCAGCACGGTGTGCGCGTCCACGCAGAAGGGGCACTTGTTGGCGAGGGACACCCCGAGGGCCACCAGTTCCTTGCCGGTCCGGCTGCCGGCCCCCGCGATGAGCGACTCCCGCAGCAACGCCCAGGTGGGGGCGAGGAGTTCGGGAGCGGAGGACAGGACCACGAAGGTGGAGGGCTCGGCGATGCCGAAGTCGAGGGCGAGTTGCGCGTACACCTCGGCGACGGTGCCGGTGGCCGACTTGGGCGGGAGGGGCTCGGTGTATCGGAAGGGTGTGGGCATGGGCAGTAGCGTGCGCCGCCGGGGCGGCCCGGGTCGTCGTACCGCCGAAGGCAGTCGGTGCTGCGACGGCCGGGCTGGGCGGTGCCGGCGACTACTGCGTGGGGAGTAGCCGCCGAGCCGTCCACAGGGGGGACGTCACTGTCGGTGGCGCGGTCTACTGTGCGGGCATGGACGGGAGTCGGATCACACGCGAGCGGCTCGTCGACGCGGCCGTCGCGGTCGTGGTCGGCGCGATCGTCGTGCTCGTCGCCCGGGCGGGCGGCCGTGACGGGTCCGTGGACCTCGCGCTGATCGCGGTCGGTTCGCTGGCCCTCGCCGCGCGCCGCGCGGCTCCGCGCGTGGTGCTCGCCGTCACCACCGCCTGCCTGCTCGCCGAGGTCGTCCACGCGGGGCCCTCGACCATCATGGCCCTCCCCGTCGTGGGCGCGGTGCACACCGCGGGACGGACCGGGTACCGGGGCACCGCCGCCGCGGCCGCCGCCGTCTTCCTCGGCGGCTATGTGGCGGCCGGCTCGGCGAGCGCGTCCGTGGCGCGCGAGGCGCTGCTCCTCGCCGGCTGGTTCCTGTGCGCGGTGGTGACGGGCCTGGCCGACAGCAACTGGCAGGCGTATCTGCGCCAGACCGAACAGCGCGCGCTGGAGGCCGAACGCACCCGGGAGGAGGCGGCGTTGCGCCGGGCGGGCGAGGAACGCCTGCGCATAGCCAGGGACTTGCACGACTCCCTCACCCACAGCATCTCGATCGTCAAGCTCCAGGCGGGCGTCGCCGTGCACCTGGCCCGCAAGCGCGGCGAGGAGATACCGCCCGCGCTGCTCGCCATCCAGGAGGCGAGCGGCGAGGCCATGCGCGAGCTGCGCGCCACCCTGGAGGTGCTGCGCACGGACGAGCCGACCGGTACCCCGGCGCTGCTCGTGGAGCGGGCGCGGGCCGCGGGCCTCGCGGTCGAACTGACGGTGACGGGGGAGGAGCGGCCGCTGGCGGCGACGGTCGACCGGGCGATGTACCGCATCGTCCAGGAGGCCCTGACGAACGCGGCGCGGCACGCGGGCCCCGCGAAGGTGGTCGTCCGACTGGGCTATGCCGACGGCGAGTTGACGATCGACGTCGAGGACGACGGCACCGCCGACCCGTCCAGTCCGCCCACCCCCGGCATCGGCCTGACCGGCATGCGGGAACGCGTCACGGCCCTCGGCGGCACCCTGGACGCCGGACCGCGCGCGGACGGCGGCTTCGCGGTGCGGGCTCGGCTGCCGCTGGGGGAGGCGGCATGACGGACGACGTGATCAGGGTGGCGCTGGTCGACGACCAGGCGCTGATGCGGGCGGGCTTCAGAGCGCTCCTGGAGGCCGAGGACGGCGTCGAAGTGGTCGGCGAGGCGGCGGACGGCGCACAGGGCCTGGAGCTGATCCGGGCCCGGGTGCCCGACATCGCGCTGATCGACGTACAGATGCCGGTGATGACGGGCATCGAGGCGACGCGCAGGATCGCCGAGGACCCGGCGCTGTCGCCGGTCCGTGTGGTGATCCTGACGAACTACGGCCACGACGAGTACGTCTTCGAGGCCCTGCGCGCCGGTGCGAGCGGCTTCCTCCTGAAGGACACCGAACCGGCCGACCTGCTCCAGGCGATCCAGGTGGTGGCGGGCGGGGAGGCGCTGCTGTCCCCGTCGGTGACCCGCACCCTGATCGGCGAGTTCGTGTCACGGCCCCCGGACCGTGCCACCCCTCCCGGCCTGGAGTGCCTGACCCGCCGCGAGCGCGAGGTCACCGCGCTGGCGGCACGCGGCCTCACCAACGAGGAGATCGCCGCGCACATGGTCATCAGCCCGTTCACCGCGAAGACCCACATCAGCAGAGCGATGACGAAGCTGGGGGCACGGGACCGGGCGCAGCTCGTGGTGTTCGCCTACGAGTCGGGGCTGGTGACGGCGCGCAGTGGGGATCAGCGGGTCGAGTGAGTAGGGGGCGGACGGATTGGGGTGGGCCGGGGGCGGACCTCGTCGGCACGAGAGATGTACTCACGGGATGAACAGCAATCACGAGCGACCGGCGGTACACGCACTTCGGCAGCGCCTCGCAGACAGGGCGCAGATCGAGGCGTACCCGGTGGACGCCGAGGGCGCGTGGTCGCGGTGGAAGAGGCGCTCGACATCCCGGACAGGAACGTCCGCATCTACGGCAGGCGCCTGGGTCAGCCCGTCCGCCCGCCCCCCTGGCTACGCGGTCTTTCGCCACCAGGAGACCCTGTACCCACTCGTGCCCAGGCTGGGCCGAGATCCACGACAAGATCATCCCATCGACGTACAGGTCGAACGATTCGCCAGGTGAACGGCGCGCTGTTCGATCAACCGCGCTGGGCCACACGGCCATCCTTGTCCGGGTATCCACCCGATGGGCAGACACAGGCCTTCCGGTCCTGTCGCCTCCACTGGACAAGGAGTCCCCCTTGAGCCTTCGTCGAATCGTGACCGGCGCGCTCGGTTCCGCCGCCCTCGTGCTCACGTCCCTCGGCGCGGTGACCGCCCACGCGAGCCCCGCGGCAGCCGACCCGTGCGGCTTCTACGAGACCAGCTCCGACGCCTACTACAACCACTGCACCTCCGACGGCTCACGGGTGGTCATCCAGGTCAGGGTTGCCCACGCCCCCGACTACGAGCGGTGTGTCGCGCCCGGCAGGACCTGGCTGGGCTCTGCCGACAAAATCCAGGGCGCCCACTACGTCGGCCGTACCTGCTGACAACCGGTCAGGCTCTTGGCGCGCTCTTCATGGGTCACGCGCCTCGATCGTGCTCCGTACCGTCATGCCGTGGACGGTACGGAGCACTTTGCGTTGCCTGGCAGGGCAGAAGGGACGCATGGCGATCGATAGCCTGCTGGGGGAGTCGACGGAGGAGGACCCTGCCCCGAACTCCCCCGATCCTCCCCAGGGTCGGTCCTGAGCGCCCGACAGCCGGGCCGATGAACGTAAACAGCGAGGTGAGAGGCCCTATGTTCACGACCCGCCCCACCCTCCAGGGCACCTTCGGCATGGTGTCCTCCACCCACTGGCTGGCCTCCCAGTCGGCGATGGCGGTGCTGGAGGACGGCGGCAACGCGTACGACGCGGCCGTCGCGGGCGCCTTCGTGCTGCATGTCGTCGAGCCGCACCTCAACGGCCCGGCCGGCGAGGTGCCCATCCTGCTCGCGCCCGCGGGCGGTGCGGTGCGGGTGCTGTGCGGGCAGGGCGTCGCGCCCGCCGGGGCGACCGTCGCGCACTACCGGGGGCTCGGGCTGGAGCTCGTGCCCGGGACGGGGCCGCTCGCCGCCGCCGTGCCCGGTGCCTTCGACGCCTGGATGCTGCTGCTGCGCGACCACGGGACCCGGACGCTCGCCGATGTGCTCAAGTACGCCATCGGGTACGCCGAACACGGGCACGCGCCCGTGGAGCGGGTCGGGGAGACCGTCGAGACCGTGCGGGAGCTGTTCGAGACGGAGTGGACCTCGTCGGCCGAGGTGTATCTGCCGGGCGGGAAGGCGCCGCGGCCGGGGGAGCTGTTCCGCAACCCCGCCCTCGCCGCCACCTGGAAGCGGCTGCTCGACGAGGTGGCCGGAGCCGGGGACCGGGTCGCGCAGATCGAGGCCGCGCGGGAGGTGTGGAAGGGCGGGTTCATCGCCGAGGCGCTCGTGCGGCAGGCCCGGCGGCCCACCATGGACACCAGCGGTCAGCGGCACTGCGGCACGCTCACGGCCGCCGACCTCGCCGGCTGGTCCGCGACCTACGAGGCGCCGGCGACGTACGACTGGAACGGCTGGACCGTGTGCAAGGCCGGCCCCTGGAGCCAGGGCCCGGTCCTCCTCCAGCAGCTCGCGCTGCTTCCGCCCGAGCTGCCCCGGTACGGATCCGCCGAGTACGTCCATCTGCTGGTCGAGGGCTGCAAGCTGGCCATGGCAGACCGGGAGGCCTGGTACGGCGACGCGGCCGACGTACCGCTCGCCGAGCTGCTGTCGGCACCGTACAACGCGGCCCGGCGGCAGCTCGTCGGCGAGAAGGCGTCCCACGAGCTGCGGCCCGGCAGCCCGGGCGGACGCACCCCCCGGCTGTGCGCGCACGCGCACGCGGTGGCCACCGACGAACCCGGCTTCGACGTGCTGGGCGTCGGCGAACCGACGGTCGCAAAGCGGCCGACCTCCCCGGTGCCGGGCGAGCCGGACGTGGCCGCCGACGGAGGCACCCGTGGCGACACCTGCCACCTCGACGTCGTCGACCGCTGGGGCAACATGATCGCGGCCACCCCGAGCGGCGGCTGGCTGCAGTCCAACCCGGTCGTGCCCGAACTGGGCTTCCCGCTCGGCACCCGGCTCCAGATGACCTGGCTGGAAGAGGGCCTGCCGAACTCGCTGACGCCGGGGCGGCGCCCGCGTACGACCCTCACGCCCTCGATCGCCCTGCGCGACGGGGTGCCCGTCATGGCCTTCGGGACGCCCGGCGGGGACCAGCAGGACCAGTGGCAGCTGCACTTCTTCCTGGCCGTGGCGCTGCGCGCCCAGGTCCGCGGCGGCCTCGACCTCCAGGGCGCGATCGACGCCCCGAACTGGCACAACGACAGCTTCCCCGGCTCCTTCTATCCGCGCGGGATGCGACCGGGGAGCGTCACCGTGGAGTCCCGGATGGACGCCGAGGTGGTGGAGGAACTACGGCGGCGTGGTCACGAGGTGACCGTCGGTGACGCCTGGTCGGAGGGCCGGCTCTGCGCCGTCGCGAGGAACCCGCGGACCGGCGTCCTGTCGGCGGCGGCGAACCCGCGGGGGATGCAGGGGTACGCGGTCGGGCGCTGAGGAGCGGCTGGAAGCGCCTCTGACCTGCCGATACGTCCCCCTCGTGTTCATGTCGACGCCATCCGGTGGCCATCGGGGCGGCGGGGCTTGTCAGTGGGACGTGCTCTCATGGAAGGGTGATCGACAACAACGAAACCATCGAAGAGTTTCTCGCACAGCACTCGGCCGACGTGCAGGAAGCGGTCCGCAAGGCGGCCGCGGCCGAGATCATGCCGCGCTTCCGGCAGCTCGCCGCGCACGAGGTCGACCAGAAGGCCGGACCGCACGACCTGGTGACCGACGCCGACCGGCTCGCCGAGCAGTACCTCACCGAGGTGCTCGGCGCCCTGCTGCCCGGCTCGGTCGTGGTCGGCGAGGAGGCGGTGCACGCCAACCCGGTGACGTACGACGCGATACGCGGCGACGCCCCGGTCTGGATCGTCGACCCCGTCGACGGCACCCGCCAGTTCGTGCACGGCGACTCCGGCTTCTGCACGCTGGTCGCCCTCGCCCAGCACGGCGTCCTGCTCGCCTCCTGGACGTACGCCCCCGCCCGCGACCAACTGGCCACGGCGATACGCGGCAAGGGCGCCTTCCTCGACGGCGAGCGGCTGTTCTCGGGGGCGCCGGAGCCCGGCCGGGACCTCGAAGTGGCCACGTCCCACCCGGACTACACGACCGACGAGGAGAAGCGCGCGCTGCTCGCTCTGTGGACGGACGGCGTGCGGCCTCGCGCGTGTGGCTCCGCGGGGCTGGAGTATCTCGCCGTCGCGCGGGGCGAGTTGGACGCCACCGCGTTCAGCTGGGAGGCCGCCTGGGACCACGCGGCGGGCCTGCTCCTGGTCGAGGAGGCGGGCGGCACGGCCCTTACCCGCACCGGCGAGCCGTTCCGCATCACCGGCGGCAACGCGCTGCCGTTCACCGCGGCGCGGGATGCGGCCACGGCCCGCCGGGTGGTGGAGCTGCTGGCGGGCGGGGTCTGACACCGCAGAGTTCCGTCCGGTCGGGTGCATCGCGGCCGCGGGGGTGTGGGGGCAGGTCGCGCGGTTGCCGCGCCGCCGGCCGGCTCGCCCGGCCGCCTGCTGCGAAAGTACCGGTCAGACGCATGCCGACCGGTAGGCACCGGCGCTGTCAGTGCCCCGGCATATCCTGATCCTTCAGTGGCCGTCGGCTGACGAAGGAGTCCGAAGGTGCCGTCGATGCTCGATGCGGTCGTGGTGGGTGCGGGGCCGAACGGACTGACCGCTGCCGTGGAGCTGGCCCGCCGCGGCTTCTCCGTGGAGGTGTTCGAGGCCCGCGACACCGTCGGAGGGGGAGCCCGCACAGAAGAGCTGACCCTGCCCGGCTTCCGGCACGACCCGTGCTCCGCCGCGCACCCCCTCGGCATCAACTCGCCGGCCTTCCGCGCCATGCCGCTCGACCGCTACGGCCTTCAGTGGCTGCATGCCGAGCTGCCCATGGCGCACCCCTTCACCGACGGCACCGCCGCCGTGCTGTCCCGGTCCGTCGCCGAGACCGCCGCCTCCTTCGGCCCGCGCGACGCGGGCACGTACCGCAGGCTGGTCGAGCCGTTCCTGGCCAAGTGGGACACCCTGGCCCGCGACTTCATGTCCCTTCCCCTCACCGCGCTCCCGCGCGACCCGGTCACCCTCGCCCGCTTCGGCCTGGTCGGGCTGCCCCCGTCGACCTGGCTGATGCGCCTCTTCCGGGACGAACGAGCCAGGACCCTGTTCTCCGGCCTCGTCGCGCACGTCATGGCCCCGCTCGGCGGCTTCGCCACCACCGCCATCGGCCTGGTCTTCGCGCTCTCCGCGCACGCCCGCGGCTGGCCCGTGGCCCGCGGCGGCTCCCAGTCGATCTCCGACGCCCTCGCCGCGTATCTGGAGGACCTCGGCGGCAGCGTCCACACCGACTACGAGGTCAAGCGGCTCGACGACCTGCCGCCCGCGCGTGCCTACGTCTTCGACACCTCACCCACCGCGCTGGCCCGCATCGCCGGCTTCGGCCGCTACTACGAGGGCTATCGCTACGGCCCCGCCGCCTTCAAGATCGACTACGCGCTCGACGGCCCGGTGCCATGGACCGCACCGGAGGCCCGGCGCGCGGGCACCGTGCAGATCGGCGCGAACAGCGCGGAGATCGGCACCGCGCTGCGGGCGGCGTCCCGCGAGGGCCGGGCGCCGGACAGGCCGTTCATGATCACGGTGCAGCCCAGCGTCGTCGACCCCACCCGGGCCCCCGAGGGCAAGCAGGTCTTCTGGGCGTACGGACATGTGCCGAACGGCTGGACCGGAGACCTCACGGACGCCATCGAGCGCCAACTGGAGCGCTTCGCCCCGGGGTTCCGTGACCGTGTCCTGGCCCGCGCCACGGCGGGCCCGGCCGAACTGGCCGCCCGCAACGCCAACTACGTCGGCGGCGACATCGCCTCCGGCGCGGCCTCCGGACTCCAGCTCCTGCTCCGCCCCAAGCTGTCGCTCTTCCCCTACGGCACTCCGCACCCGGCGGTCTTCATCTGCTCGTCGGCGACCCCGCCCGGACCCGGGGTGCACGGCATGTCGGGGCACAACGCGGCCAAGGCGGTGTGGCGGCGGCTGCGACAGGAGCCGTGAGGCTGCTCAAACGCCCCATGTTTACCGGTGGTTGAGGCATCACGGTAAGGAAAACCCGTGTCTTCTTTGTCACTTCTCTTACCGGGGGGTAGGTACCTGAACGCTCAACGGCCGCGAGTAAGGTGCGGTCGAACATGTTCCCGCTGGCCGTGATCGCCCTGCTGCGGAACCCGGCCCAACTGGACGCACTGCGCGCCGACGACTCCCGGTGGCCGGCGGCGGTGGAGGAACCCCTGCGCCATCTGACCGTCATCCACTCCGGGATACGACGGGTCGCCACCAAGGACGTCGAACTGTCCGGGGTCCGCATCCGCGCCGGCGAGGGCGTGGTGGTGGCGCTGCAGGCCGCCAACCGCGACCCGTCCGTGTACCCCGAGCCCGACACCCTCGACGTCGGCCGCGACGCCGGCGGCCACCTCGCCTTCGGCCACGGCCTGCACCAGTGTCTCGGTCAGTCGCTGGCCCGCACCGAACTCCGCCTGGGCCTGTCCACCCTGTTCCGCAGGCTTCCGTCGCTGCGCATGACGGCTCCGCCGGAGTCGCTGGCCCTCTCGACGAGCACGGTCCACGGGGTGCGTTCGCTGCCGGTCGCCTGGCAGTGAACGCGCGGTGGCCGGACCGCGCTGCTATAGAGACAGTCATGACCACGATCAGGCTCGTCCGGGGTGACATCACGCGCGAGAGCGTCGACGCGATCGTCAACGCCGCGAACTCCTCCCTCCTCGGCGGGGGAGGAGTCGACGGCGCGATCCACCGCCGCGGCGGCCCCGCCATCCTCGACGAGTGCCGCAAGCTGCGTGCCTCCCGGTACGGCAAGGGCCTGTCCACGGGGCAGGCGGTCGCCACGACGGCGGGGGAGCTGGACGCGCGGTGGGTGATCCACACGGTGGGCCCGGTGTACCAGGTTTCGGGCAGCGATCCTTCGCTTCTCGCCTCCTGCTACCGGGAGTCGCTTCGCGTGGCCGACGAACTGGGCGCCCGGACGGTGGCGTTCCCGGCGATCTCCACCGGTGTGTACCGGTGGCCGATGGACGATGCGGCCCGGATCGCGGTGGAGACGGTGCGGAGCACACCGACAGCGGTCGAAGAGGTGCGGTTCGTGCTCTTCGACGACCGGGCGTACGAGGCGTTCGACCGGCAACTCCACTGACGCCGTCGCCTGTACGCCTGCGGGAGGGACGAGATCACTGATACCGGCGCGTCGGCGGACATTTCGAAATATTACCCATTAGTCTGCCATCACTGTACGAAGTCGATCTGTCACGGATCGCACCCTCCTCACTCCATCGGAGATGACATGCACAAGCTTCAGAAGGCTGCCGTCGTGGTCGTCGCCCTTGGCAGCGTCGGACTCATGAGCGCCGGCACCGCCACCGCACAGGGTCTCGACGGTCACGGCGGCAAGAAGGGCGGGGACAAGGTCAGTGTCCTGCAGAGCTCTCACTGCAAGTCGCACGACCTGAACGTCGATGTCCTCGGCCAGGTCGGCATCCTCAACGGCGTGCTCGGCAACGCGCTCAACGGCGAGGGCAACTCGGGCGGGCAGGACACCCACATCGGTTCGTCCATGGGCTGCGACAACAGCGCCTTCTAGGTCAGGTTCTGGAAAGGTGCCTCTCGCCGCGTCGCATGCTGTGATGACCGCGGTGTGGGCGTGGGGATCTCCCAGGTGGACAGCGACAGTGCTGGACCCTGATCGAGGGGATCCCCGGCGGGTGCGGACCGGTGCCCCATGGCGCGACCTACCGGTGGAGTACGGGCCGTGGCAGACGGTCCGCCGGGCGTCTCTGAAGATCCCACCCAGCTGACACCCAGGCACCCCGGAAACCAGTCAGGGGCCTGATCCACTCCCAGGATCAGGCTCCTGATCTGGTTTTTCCCATACGGCTGTCTACCGTGGACACATGACGGCATCCCTGGACGTGCTGGTGGTCGGCGCGGGACCCACGGGGCTCGCGCTCGCCGCACAACTGCGCGCCCATCAGAGCAGGTTCCGCATCGTCGACCGCTCCCACGACCGGGTGCGCGAGTCCCGGGCGCTCGCCGTCCAGCCGCGCACTCTGGAGGCACTGGCGGGCTTCGGGGTGACCGACCGGCTGGTGGCGCGCGGCAATCCCGCGATGGGGCTGCGGCTGCATCTGAACCGGCGCACGGTGTCCGTACCGCTCTTCGACATCGAGCCGGCCGACACGCCGTACCCCTTCCTGCTGTTCCTCTCGCAGGCCGAGACGGAGAGCGTGCTCGGTGAGCACCTGGCCGCGCGCGGCGTGCCGATCGAACGCGGCACCGAGCTGGTCCGGCTGGAGCAGCAGGGCCGGCAGGTCAGCTGCCGGCTGCGCCGTCGCGACGGCGTGGAGGAGACGGTGGCCGCGCGCTACGTCGTGGGCTGCGACGGCGCCCACAGCACGGTGCGCGCCCAGGCGGGCATCGACTTCGAGGGCTACGCCTATCCGCAGACCTTCCTGCTCGCCGACCTGGACGTGGCGGGGCTGGAACCGGGCGCCGCGCACTCGTACATGACGGGCGCCGGGATGCTGTTCTTCTTTCCCCTCGGCTCGCCCGCCCCCTGGCGCATGCTCGCCATGCGGCCCTCCGACGCCCCGCTCGGCGAGGTGACGCTGCCGCTGCTGCGGGAGATCGCCGTACGGTACGGCGCGCGGGGACTGGAGCTGCGGGACCCCGTCTGGACGACCGACTTCCGGCTGCACAACCGTGGCGCCGTCCGCTACCGGTCCGGGTCCTGTTTCCTGGCCGGCGACGCGGCCCACATCCACAGTCCGGCCGGCGGGCAGGGCATGAACATCGGCATCCAGGACGCCCTCAACCTGGGCTGGAAGATCGCCCTCGTGTGCCGGGGCGCAGCACCGGAGGAGCTGCTGGAGACGTACGGGATCGAGCGCGCGCCGGTCGGCCGCGGCGTACGGCGGTTCACCGACCGTGCCTTCGTCATCGGCACCAGCCCGCATCCCGCGCTGCGGCTGGCCCGCGCCCGACTCGCCCCGCACGTCGCCCCGTTGGCGGTGCGTGCGACGCCGCTGCGGCGGCGGGTCTTCCGTGCCGTCTCCGAGCTCGGCATCCACTACCGCCGCAGCCCCGCCTCCACGCCGGGCACCCGGCCGCCCCGCCGCGGCCCGCGGGCCGGGGACCGGCTGCCCGACCTGCCGCACGGGCTCCAGGCGCGGATCGCCGCCCCCGGCTGGCATCTGCTCCTGGCCGGACCGCCGCACCTGTGGCCGGACCAGCGGCTCGCCCCGCTCCTGACCGGCCGGGCCGGCCTGATCACCGTGCACCGCCTCGGCGACCGGAGCCCCTGGCCGGACGTCGCCCAGGGACTCGTACGCCCCGACGGCCACCTCGGCTATGTCGCGCGCGGTGCCCAACTGGAGGGCCTGCGGGCCTATCTGGCGCGCTGGCTGCCGATGGGGCCCGCGTGACGCACGAGGTGAACGGCTCCCGGCGCTGACCCGTACCACTCTTCGTGCAGGCACACCGAGGAAGCGCAGGAAGCGCAGGAAGCAGCAGAAGCGGGGGCCGCATCGCGACGGCCGGCAGCGCAGTCCTCCTCCTCCTGGCCACCGCGTGCGGCGGCGGGGAGGACGAGAAGGCCGCCGCGAAGAGCAGCCCGACGAACGTCTCCGCCACCGTGGCCGGCGTCGTGGCACCGGCGAAGGTCGAGGTCATCGCCGGTCTGACGGGCTGCGAGGTCAAGATCCGGACCGAGGCGGACGAGTTGCGCGAGGGCGTCTGTCACTCGAAGAGGGGCGACTACCTCATCACGACGTTCCCGCAGGAGAAGTACAAGCGGACCTGGTTGGACGCGGCCGCCGTGTACGGCGGGAAGTACCTCGTCGGCCCCCGCTGGGTGGTCAGCGCCAAACCGGAGTTGCTGGAGGAGCTCCGCCCCGAGCTGGGCGGAACCATCCAACAGCTGCGGGGGACGTCGTAGCGTCGCCGAGCTCAGCCCCCGAGCCTGGCGGAACCGGGCGGTGGCGCCGTCACTCGGTCGCGTCGCTGATGCCCAGGCGCAGATGCTCCACGTGATACACGGCCTGGTCGAGCAGTTCGGCGACATGGTGGTCGTGCAGCGCGTACACGACCGACCGGCCGCGCCGCTCGCCCACCACCAGGCCGAGATTGCGCAGCAGGCGCAGCTGGTGCGAGCAGGCGGACTGCTCCATGCCCACCTCCGCCGCCAACTCGGTGGCCGGGAGCGGGCCCTCCCGCAGCCGCGCCAGGATCAGCAGGCGGGACGGGGTGGAGAGGGCCTGGAGGGTGGTGGCCACCTTGGCTACGTTGGCCGCGTCCAGACGTACGCGCTCGGTGGCGTCCTGCGCGGCGGTGACGGCTCCATGACCCATGAGGGGTATCTTACTCATCGTACATGAACACATGAATGATCCTTCATGTGGCTCGGGAGAGGCGGCCACGCGATCCGGCCGGTCGCAGGACAGCCGAGGTTGATGTCGGATTCTCGCCAGCCCCTTCCGCCCCCGTGGCCGATGCTGGACGCATGCAGAAGGGGATGCACACCGACACGGAGCGCTGCGTGCGCGCCGTCCAGTCCAAGGACGCCCGCTTCGACGGATGGTTCTTCACGGCCGTCGTGACGACCGGGATCTACTGCCGGCCCAGCTGCCCGGTGGTCGCGCCCAAGCCGGAGAACATGCGGTTCCACCCGAGCGCGGCGGCCTGCCAGCAGGCCGGGTTCCGGGCGTGCAAGCGCTGCCGCCCGGACACCAGCCCCGGCTCCCCGGAATGGAACCAGCGCGCCGACCTCGTGGCCCGCGCGATGCGGCTGATCGCCGACGGCGTCGTGGACCGCGAGGGCGTGCCCGGCCTCGCCGCCCGGCTCGGCTACAGCACCCGGCAGATCGAACGCCAGCTCCTCGCCGAACTCGGCGCGGGCCCGCTCGCCCTGGCCCGCGCCCAGCGCGCCCAGGCGGCCCGCCTCCTCATCGAGACGACGCCCCTGCCCATGGCGGACATCGCCTTCGCGGCCGGTTTCGCCTCCATCCGCACCTTCAACGACACCGTGCGCGAGGTCTTCGCCCTCGCCCCGACCGACCTGCGCGCCCGAGCCCCCCGCAGCAACCCCGGCACCACCGCCGGCGCCCTGACCCTGCGCCTGCCGTTCCGGGCCCCCCTCAACCCCGACAACCTGTTCGGCCACCTCGCGGCGACCGCCGTCCCCGGCGTCGAGGAGTGGCGGGACGGCGCGTACCGGCGCACGCTCAGGCTGCCGTACGGCCACGGCATCGTCTCCCTGTCACCTCAGCCCGACCACATCGCCTGCCGCCTCACCCTCAGCGACCTGCGCGATCTGACCGTGGCGATCAGCCGGTGCCGCCGGCTGCTCGACCTGGACGCCGACCCGGTCGCGATCGACGACCAGTTGCGTACGGACCCGCTGCTCGCGCCACTGGTCGACAAGGCGCCCGGCCGCCGGGTCCCGCGCACGGTCGACGAGGCCGAGTTCGCCGTCCGGGCCGTGCTCGGCCAGCAGGTCTCCACGGCCGCCGCCCGCACCCATGCGGCCCGCCTGGTCACCGCGCACGGCGAACGGGTCGACGACCCAGAAGGCGGCCTCACCCACCTCTTCCCGGCGCCCGACGCGCTGGCCTCGGTGGACCCGGAGTCACTGGCGATGCCCCGCACCCGTCGGACGACCTTCACCACACTGGTACGCCGGCTCGCCGACGCCGAGGTGCGCCTGGGGCCGGACAGCGACTGGTCCGAGACCCGGGCCCGGCTGCTGGAGCTGCCCGGCTTCGGTCCCTGGACGGTCGACGTCATCGCGATGCGCGCCCTCGGCGACCCCGACGCCTTCCTTCCCACCGACCTCGGAATCCGCCGGGCGGCCCAAGAGCTGGGCCTCCCCTCGACTCCGGCGGCCCTCACGGCCCGAGCGGCGGCCTGGCGCCCCTGGCGGGCGTACGCCGTCCAGTACCTGTGGGCGACGGACAGCCACCCGATCAACTTCCTGCCTGTGTAAGGACCCCAAGGACATGTCAGTCAAGCAGCACACCGTCGTCGACAGCCCGTACGGCCTCCTGACGCTCGTCGCCGAGGACGGCCTCCTGTGCGGCCTCTATATGACCGGCCAGCGCCACCGCCCACCCGAGGAGACCTTCGGCATCCGGGACGAGTCCCCCTTCGCGGCGGCGCAGGACCAGCTGGAGGCCTATTTCGCGGGCGAGCTGAAGGAGTTCACCCTCGAACTGCGGCTGAACGGAACCGACTTCCAGCGCCGCGTCTGGGACCGACTGCGCCGCATCCCCTACGGCGAGACCCGCACCTACGGAGAACTCGCCGACGACCTCGGCAACCCCGGCGCCTCCCGCGCGGTCGGCCTCGCCAACGGCAAGAACCCGATCGGCATCATCGTCCCCTGCCACCGCGTCGTCGGCGCGAACGGCGGCCTCACCGGATACGGCGGCGGCCTGGACCGCAAGCAGCGGCTGCTGGACTTCGAGAGCGGGACGGCGCTGTTCTGAGCCGACCGGCTCAGCCCGCCCGCTCCGCCGCACTCCGCTCCACGCAGAACTCGTTGCCCTCCGGATCGGCGAGGACCGCCCAGCCCCTGCCGTCCGGGTCGCGGCGGTCGTCGACCAGCGTGGCACCGAGGGCGAGCAGGCGCTCGACCTCCTCGTCACGAGTGCGGTCCTGCGGCTGAACGTCCAGGTGCACCCGGTTCTTCACGGACTTGCGCTCCGGGACGGTGACGAACAACAGTCCCGCGCCCTCGATCAGCACATCCTCGTCCCCCGGCTCGTCGTCCTCGTGCACCGGCAGGCCCAGCACCTGGGACCAGAAGCCGGCGAGACGGTAGGCGTCGGCGGAGTCGATCGTCACATGGCGGATGGCAGAGGTCATGGGAGGGATTCTCATCCGGCCGACGAGTTCCCGCATCCCCTTTTCCAGGCGGCGCGTTGTCTAGGCGGCGAGCTCGCGCAGCAGCCTGGGCAGCGCCGTGCCGATGGGTTCCCGTACGACCTCGTCGGCGCGGTCGTCGTACGGCGTCGGCTCGGCGTTGACGATCACGAGCCGGGCGCCGTGGTCGGCGGCGACGCCCGCGAGCCCGGCTGCGGGCTGCACCTGCAGACTCGTGCCGACGGCGATGAACACCTGGCATGCCTTGGTGATCGCGACCGCCTCACCGAGGACCACCGGATCGAGCCGCTCGCCGAACATCACCGTCGCCGACTTCAGGATCCCGCCGCACTCCAGACACGGCGGGTCCTCCTCACCGGCCTCGACCCGGGCGAGGGCGTCCTCCATCGGACCGCGCGCATGGCACTTCGTGCAGACCACACTGCGCGCGCTGCCGTGCAGTTCGAGCACTTTGCGGGCGGGCATCCCGGCGAGCTGGTGCAGCCCGTCCACGTTCTGAGTGATCACCCGCACCGGCACCCCGGACCGCTCCAGCTCGGCCACCGCCCGGTGCGCCGCGTTGGGCTCCGCCTTGAGCGTCCGGTTCTTCCGCCGCATCTGCCACGAACGCCGCCGGATCTCCGGATCGCCCATGTAGTACTCGTACGTCACGAGCTTCTCGGCCTCCGGATCACGCCGCCACAGTCCGTTCGGCCCGCGGTAGTCGGGGATGCCGGAGTCGGTGGAGACACCGGCGCCGCTGAGGATGGCGACGAGGGGCTTGGTCATGCTGCCGAGGGTAGGACGGGCGCCGGGCCGGCGGCGAACGGATAACCGACCGGCCGGTGTGTCAGCCCGTCCGGTGACCGTTCTCCAGCTCCACCGTGCCCCCGCCGTCCGCGAGGACGTCCAGCGCGGCCAGGACGCGGCGGCCCAGGGCGCCCGGCAGATGGGTGGTGAGCTCCTCGCGCGGGACCAGCCGCCAGGACAGCAGCTCCTCCTCCTGCAACCGGATCGCCTTGAAGTCGTCCTCGCCGAGGACCCCTCCGTCGTACAGATACGCCACCAGCGGCGGCCGCCCCGCCCCGTGCACCCAGTCCACCGCGAGCAGCCGGCCCAGCTCCCGGTCCAGGCCGATCTCCTCCGCCGTCTCACGGCGCGCGCCCTGGCGCGGCGTCTCACCGTCGTCGGACTCGATCGTGCCGCCCGGAAGCGCCCAGCCCTCACGGTAGTTGGGCTCCACGAGCAGCACCCGGCCCTCCGCGTCACGGAAAAGGGCGGCGGCACCGGCGAGAACGCGGGGGAGACCCGCGATGTACGTGGCGAAGTCTGGCGTGGTGGTCATTGGGGAAGCGTATCCAGCTCGCGCAACCGCGCCCCGGCCTGACCGCCGCCCGGCTCGCGCGAGCGGCACCGCCGGCACCGCCGGCAACCGACGACAACGCCGCACCCGCGCGGGCCAGAGCCCGCGACGTCGGCATGCTCCGCCGGACAGGCCCTGGTGGTCGGAGGCCAAGACGTCGTCAGTGAGCGCACTTCCTGGTACGAATTGGAGCCGCAGCGCGGCACCTGGTGGTATTCAGCGTCCCGCACGGTGGTTGATCACTGTCCGGCCAGTGCGTCCAGGAGTTCACGGCCGTGCAGCCACGGGCCCAGGCCGCTGGCGGAGTTGATGTGTCCGCACGCGCCCGCCAGGTGCCATCGCGCCTCCCACCGCGCCGCGAAGTCGACGGCTGCCTCGGGGGTGCAGTACGGGTCGTTGGTGCTGCCCACCACCAGGGCCGGGCACGGCAACGGTTGTGCGTCCACCTCGATGAACGTCGCGGCCGCCTGGCGCGGGAACGCCGGCCCGTGCGGGTCGGGCGGTGCGACCAGCAATGCGCCGCCCACCGGGCTCGACGGGTTCTTGTTCAACCAGGTGGACGCCGCCCAGCAGCCCAGGCTGTGGGCCACCAGCACAACGCGGCTGTCCTGCCGGGAAGCATCGCCGTACGCCGCCTGGACAGCGTCGACCCAGTCATCCAGGTCAGGGTCGGACCAGGAGGCAGGGGAGATCCTCACCGCTGAGGTGCCCCACTGCCGCTCCCACAAGGTCTGCCAGTGCTGCCCGTCCGAGCCGTCGATACCGGGGATGATGACGTACGCGACCACTGCCTGCCACCGTTTCATTCGTCGGCCCCCACGATCCTGGGGGCGTCTGGCGCAGATTCTGTTGGAAGCAACGGAACGATGGTGGCCGCGCAAGTGATCTCAAAGAAGATGGTGCGGACAACGATGGAATCACTCGACCAGATCGACCGGGACATCCTCATCTTGCTCCAGGCCGAAGGCCGGCTGACCGGCGCCGAGGTGGGGCGCCGAGTTGGACTCTCGCAGCCCGCGGCCGGCGCGCGCATCCAACGGCTGGAGAAGAACGGCGTCATCACCGGCTACCGAGCCGTTGTCGACCCGGCGGCACTCGGTCTGAACATTCACGCAGTCATCCGGCTGCGCACCACGCATGCGCAGCTCTCTCGCGCCCTGGACTTCGCGTCCCGGACCCCCGAGGTCGCCTCCACCCTGAGGGTCACCGGGGAAGACTGCCTCATTTTCGACGTCCACTGCCCGCAGGCAGGACGGCTCGAAGAAGTTGTCGACGCTCTCGCGCGCTACGGCCCTGTCACCACATCACTGGTACTCCGTGCCTACCCCCCGAAGCCACTGACCGACGCCACACCGACAACGTCATGACCCGCAACACCTAGTCCTCCGCCACCTAGTCCTCCGCCCGCGCCAGTCGTACCGTCCGCTCCGCCAGCTCGCTGATCCGCACCCCGTCGAACCCGAACACCGCACTGCGGACCGTGTCCTCCAGCGGCTCGGTCCACTGGTCCGGGATCGTCTCCGCCCCGGTCAGCACACCGGTCACCGAACCGGCCGTCGCCCCGTTGGAGTCGGTGTCCAGACCGCCGCGGACGGTGAGGGTGATGGTGCGGGTGAAGTCGCCGTCGCCGTAGAGGAGGCCGGCGGTGAGCACGGCGGCGTTCGGGACGCTGTGGATCCAGCCGAGCCCCGCGGTCTCCTCGGCGACCGTGGTGAGCGTGTCCTCCCAGGTCATCCGGGTGTCGTGGAGCGAGACGACCCGGCGGACGGTTCGGGCGAGGCGGCAGCTCGCCGGGATGACGGCGAGTGCCTCGTCGATGGCGTGGCGGACCGTGGGCGCCGTGAACGCCGCCGCGATCAGCGCCGCCGCCCACATCGCGCCGTACACGCCGTTGCCGGTGTGCGACAGCACCGCGTCCCGGCGGGCCAGGGAGGCGGCGCGGCGCGGGGCGCCCGGGCAGGTCCAGCCGTAGATGTCGGCGCGGATGAGGGCGCCGATCCACTCCTGGTACGGGTTTTCGTACGTGGCCGTCAGCGGCGGTTTCAGACCGTTCGCGAGGTTGCGGTACGCGGCCCGCTCCGCCGTGAAGGTCTGCAGATACGGCAGCCGCAGCAGCCACAGGTCACCGACCTGCTCGGTGCTGAAGTCGAAGCCGTATGTCTCCAGCAGGTCGAGGCCGAGGATCGCGTAGTCGACGTCGTCGTCGCGGCAGCTGCCGTGGATACGGCCGCGCACGCACTGGCGCCACTCCGGGCGCAGCTCGAAGCCGTCGCTCTCGCTGATCGGCTCGGGGAGATAGTCGGTGAGGGGAAGGGCTGCGGCCTGCCGCAGATAGCGGTCGATCCTCTCCCGCGTCCACAGGTCGCCCTGCTCGACCGGCTTGCCGAGCATGTTGCCCGCGATCCGGCCCAGCCAGCCACCGAGGATGCGGTCGGCGAGCTCTGGCTCAGTGCCCACAGGGGTCATAGGACCGGTTTACCCAATTCCGGGGGCGCCCGCGCGGGCTTCGACCGTCCGCACAGGGGGCGCGCAGGACGTCCGCAGGGCGCTCGTGGGGCGTTCTCAGGGTCCGGGCAGGGCATGACGGCGGGGGCGTCCTCCGGTTAAGGTCGCAGCGGCGCGACTGGCCCTGACGTGCGCGGGGCCCGGAGAGCAAGGGGAAGACAAGGTGGCGGACGCTGCAGTGGACGGTGCCCGAAGGGTGCTCATCGCCGCGGACAAGTTCAAGGGATCGCTCACGGCCGTGCAGGTCGCCGAGCGGGTGACGGCTGGCCTGCGCCGGGTCGTGCCGGGCCTCGACGTCGAGGCCATGCCCGTGGCCGACGGCGGCGACGGGACCGTGGACGCGGCGGTCGCGGCCGGGTTCGAGCGGCGGGAGGTGCGGGTCGCCGGGCCCCTCGGGGACGAGGTGACGGCGGCGTTCGCGCTGCGCGGCGACACCGCGGTCGTGGAGATGGCGGAGGCGAGCGGCCTGCAGCGGCTGCCCGCGGGCGTCTTCGCCCCGCTCACGGCGTCCACGTACGGCTCCGGCGAGCTGCTGCGGGCCGCCCTGGACGCGGGCGCCCGCACGATCGTGTTCGGCGTCGGCGGCAGCGCGACCACCGACGGCGGCGCCGGCATGCTGACCGCGCTGGGCGCGCGCTTCCTGGACGCGGACGGGGAGCCGGTGACCCCGGGTGGGGGAGGTCTGGGCGACCTGGCCACCGCCGATCTGTCGGGCCTTGACCCGCGTCTGGCCTCCGTCGAGCTGGTCCTGGCGAGCGACGTCGACAACCCGCTGACCGGCCCGAAGGGCGCTCCGGCGGTGTACGGCCCGCAGAAGGGCGCCTCGCCGGACGACGTGGCGACGCTGGACGCGGCCCTCGCGCACTACGCGAAGGTCCTGGAGGAGGCGGTCGGCCCCAAGGCCGCCGAGCACGCGGCGTCGCCGGGCGCGGGAGCGGCGGGCGGCATCGGCTACGGCGCCCTGCTGATCGGCGCGGGCTTCCGCCCCGGCATCGAGGTCATGCTGGACGTCCTGGGCTTCGCGCCCGCCCTGGAGCGCGCCTCACTGGTCATCACCGGCGAGGGCTCCCTGGACGAGCAGACCCTCCACGGCAAGGCCCCGGCGGGCGTCGCGGCGGCGGCGCGCGCCCGCGGCATCGAGGTCGTCGCGGTCTGCGGCCGTCTGGCCCTCCCCCCGGAGGCCCTGGGCCACGCGGGCATCCGCCGCGCGTACGCCTTGTCGGCGCTCGAACCGGACCCGGTGAAGTCCATGGCCGAGGCGGGTCCTCTCCTGGAACGCGTGGCGGAGTCGATCGCGCGGGACTTCCTGACCTGACCGTCGGCGGGGCGCGGCCCCGGAGCCTGCCGTCCCGTACGGCCACGAGTGAGGCCCGGATGCGGAAGGCATCCGGGCCTCGACACGATCGAGACGATCAGCGTCCGTCGCCGGGCCGGTCGTCCGGGCCGCACTTGTCCGGGGTCAGGTCGTAGTGCACGCAAGCGGTGACCTTCACGACGTAATTGCTCGTGGAGGAGTCGCTGTACGTGGTCTCTCCCTTGCCCTTCTTGTTCCAGAGGCGCAGGCCCTTGGTGTTCTTGCGGTCGAACTCCGAGTAGACGGCGCTGTCGTCCGCCCTCTCGTCGCGCACGGCAACATTCTTGTTGCCGGCCGACTGCAAGCTGTAGGCGTAAGAGATGTGGATGTCCGGGTTCGTGTGGTGGTTGAGCCTGGACGTGACATCTTCGCCGGCGTCGGCGTAGGCCGGCGCTGCCCCCGCAACGGCGCCGAGCATGGCAACAGCCATCGCGGCCTTCTTGGCGCTCCTGGATATCTGCATGGTTCTCCCCTTTGACGCAGCAACTCAACGGCTGCGATTGGCGGTCATCACGATGACGGCCTTCAGAAATGACGCACCCATGAGCGGGGCACCGCGAGGCAGGTCACGCCAAGCGGCTTCTGTTGCAGATCCCCCCCCATGGACGCGAGAAGAAGGCCTTCCTCGCGACCAGTGCAAGATCATATGCCAAAGTCGACGGCAGGCAAGCGCAATTCCTCCGGGGCTCACAGTGGGTTGAAGCGCGGCACGGACACGGCTTTCCCGGCATGTGACATGCGCCATATGGCGCCTTTGGGGGGCCGTATCGATCCCTCAATGGAATATGTTCCGATCGGCTCAACTCTGCTTCACGGGTCAGGACCACAGGAACCCATCGACATCCTTGGGCCCGATTTGTCTTTGTGACGCTTTTGCCTGGTGATCGCCTTGGCCTAATATCGGCACGATCGCGAGGGGCTGACCTCTCTCGCGCAACGGGGGACGATTCACGGGGGCGCTGTTTCTCATGCTCACGGGAAGAGCCCGTCATCCGCGGGACAGGGGGTCGCCTCTGCCCTGCAGCGTCACCGCGACGTCGCACGGTGACGCGGCAACCGCTACCCGAGGGCACATCACGTGAGCAACTCCGACACCGGGCCCGCGCCCGACCCCGTACTCCACATTCAGGATCTGAACTACTCGGTCCGGGACCGCACCCTGTTCAAGGGCCTGCAACTCAGTGTCAGCGCAGGCGAGTCAGTGGCGATCACGGGTCGGAGCGGCTCGGGCAAGAGCACGCTGCTCTCGTCGATCCTCGGCCTGATCAAGCCGCATGGCGGAAGCGTCAGGGTAACCGGTGCGGACGTGACGAAGCTGCGGGGCAAGCAGCTCGCCAAGCTGCGCAGCGAAACAATCGGCACGGTCTTCCAGTTCGGGGAGCTGCTGCCCGAACTCAGCCCGCTGGACAACGTGGCGCTGGCGGCGCTGTTGTCGCGTTCCGCCGACCGCGCCGACGGGTACCGCCGGGCGCAGGAACTGCTGGACGAACTCCGCGTTCCGCGGGCCGAGACGACGGAGGAACTCTCCGGAGGTGAGCATCAGCGCACAG
Source organism: Streptomyces curacoi (assembly GCF_001513975.1). Taxonomy (GTDB): domain Bacteria; phylum Actinomycetota; class Actinomycetes; order Streptomycetales; family Streptomycetaceae; genus Streptomyces; species Streptomyces curacoi. The sequence continues at coordinate 729,845 of NZ_KQ947986.1, read as the reverse complement.
CTGTGGCTCGTGCGCTGATCAACTCGCCCGAGCTGATTCTGGCCGATGAGCCCACTGGCTCCCTCGACCCTGACGCCACTGCTCGCATCGCGGAACTGCTCTTCGAGCTCCCTCGGCGGCGCAGGTGTGGGCTGGTGCTGGTGACGCACGACGTCGAGGTCGCCGCACAAGCGGACCGGGTGCTGCGTCTTGAGGCCGGTCTGCTGGTTCCCGCCCGGGTGCGGGAGGCGGTGGAGGCGTGAGCGGAGCCGGACACGGCGGCTTGTCACTTCAGCTGCTGCGCATAGGGCGCGACGCGGGCCGACGCTCGGAGGCGGCCGGGACCAGGGCCGCGGCCCTGGCGCTTTCGGCTTTCGCTGTCGCACTGTGCCTGGGCCTGATGGCGATGGTGCACGCCTCCTATGCGGGCAAGGAGCTGCGGCGTGACGCCAGGACTCCGGTCGGGCTGACAGAGCAGTCACCGGCGACCCGGGCCACGTTGTGGCTGGTCGGCTCGGACGCGCTGAAGGGGAAGCGGCTCTTCAGCGTCGTATTCATCGCGCCGCACACGTCGAATGCCCCACTCCCTCCGGGAGTGGATCGTTGGCCGGGGCCGGGTGAGGCCGTTCTGTCCCCCGGTCTGCTGAAAGCCGGCGCCGCGGAGGGGATCGCCGGCCGGTACGGAAAGCTCTCGGGCACGATCGGGCAGGAGGGCTTGGACGACCCTGGAGAGTGGCTCGCCTACGTCCGGCCCGCCAAGGGCATGAAGGCCGACGCGCCGATCGAGGCCGTGGTCGGTTTCGGGCCGAGGGCAGGCATGCCGGCTGAAGGCTTGCAGCCCGGGATGGGGCGTGACAACGACAAGCCCGAGTGGATGTTCCAGAGCCTCGTCATCGGCCTGCTGCTCCTACCGAGTCTCGTGCTCCTGTTCACCGCACTCCGTGCCGGGGCACATGGCCGTGACCGCAGAGCCGCCCTGGTCGATGCCCTGGGAGGGCTGCGGCGCGACCGCGCCCTGATCGCCGTGGGCGAGGCGATGCGACCGGTGACGTGGGGAGCCCTCGCGTCGATTCCGTTCTTCGCCGTGGCCGCGTTCGTCGACGTCCGGGTCCCGTTCGTCGGCTACGTGACGTCATCCGCCGACGTGCGTCAGCATGGCTGGCCGCTGCTGCTGACCCCCGTGGCCGCCATGGTGACGGCGCTGGCCCTCGCCGCCATCAGCGACCAGCTGGCCGGCCGGGCCAAGGGGACCCGACCCGCCAACGCGAGCAGGTCACGCCGGCAGCGGTACCTCGCGTTCCTCTGTGCGCCGGCGGTCCTGCTCGCCGGCCGCGGTCCGGAACTCGCCGGCGACAGTACGCAGTACCGGACATGGATCAGCTGGATCGGCCTTGCCCTCGTCGTCCTCACCCTGCCGGCCGCGGTGGCAGTCGTCGTGGCCAAGCTCGGCGGAAGCCTGGAGCGGACCGGGCGACAGCGGGGCTGGGCCGGTGCGCTGATCGCGGGCCGCCGCATCAGCCACTACCCGGCGGCTACGGCCCGCCTGGTTACTGGTGTGACGGTTGCGCTGATCGTCTTCATGCAGGCCCTCGCCTGGCAGGCGATGTTCGGGACCTACCACGCCAAAATGGAGGAGATCCTCAGCGCCACCGACAGGAGGGTGGCGGAAATCGGCCCCAGGGGGACGGTCTCCACCAGGGAGGCCGCCGCTTACCTGGAATCCATCCCCGAGGGCAATGTGCCAGTCGTCCTCGCACCTCCCCGCGCCGCCGATGAAGGCCCGATCACGATCAGCGGAGGATGCGTTGCGCTGGAGAGCCTTCGGCTGCCGTGTCCGCCCACACCGGCCCGCGTCGATGTCGCTCTCGATCGGCGCTTGCAGCAGCTGCTCCAGTGGAACACGGAGGGCGGCACCTATCTGAAGGTGGTCCGAGCCGACCACGCCGAGCTGGCCGAGCAGACCGTGCAGAGCACCAGCACCCTGGCGGTGGTGAGGGCTGATGGCGGCGTCCCTGCCGTCGCGGCTCTCAAGGAAGCCTCCTACCGGGCTTATCCCCGAGGGGCCCAGGTCCGTTTTCCCGGGGAGGAGTGGCTGGCCGACGGTATCCCGGACCGGGAGCAGGGCCGATGGATCCGGCTCTTCGGCGTGCTGGGAATGGGAATCCTCGTGTTCGCCATCGGCCTCGGTGCCAAGGCCGAGTTCCTGCGCCAGGGCCGGGGACTGGCGCCGCTGACCGTGTTGACCGGCGGATACCGCGTCTTTCGCAGCAGCGCCGCCTGGGCGATCGTCGCGCCGCTCGCGCTCGCCGCACTGGCGGGGTGCGTCGTCGCTGCCTGGACCGCACGACCGGTCGCCCGGCCAGGAATGGCCTACGTCGCCCCCGACGGCCTCATGGCGACCGCCGTCACCGTGGTGCTCGCCGTGTCCGTCGTGATGGGGCTGTGGGCTGCTCGCATCGCCGGGCAGCAGGCCCGCAACTGGCGAGCCTAGGTGCCACTCCCGGTTCGGCCCGAATATCCGGTTCCGCCTCCGGGCCCGGCAACTGAGGCAGTCCCGATGTGAGACGGCCATCGGCCACCGGCTGGCCGGTGGCCGGGCGGGTCTGGGAGGAGGGCCGATGTTCGGGCGGCTTCCTGCTGTGCGGTTCCACCTCCAGGAGGGACGCCCGTACGCACTGGTCGCGGCAGGAGCCGGCATCGCCACACTGCTGCTGGGTTGACCCGGCACATGCTGATCGGCCCGACGATCGTGCAGGCCATCGGCGCTCTCGGAGCCCTGCTGGACCGGCCATGTGGGCCTGGCCCTGCCGATCGGCGCAGCACTGGCCGCTGATCGCCCTGTGGCCCCGATCGCCGGCCAAACGGCCCCCCGGCCGGCCGCGTGGACGATGTCCTGGCCGTGGCGGCGGACGTGCGACAGCCAGGGCAGCGAGGCTGCTGCCGCAGGAAAACCCGTGGGGCCCGGACCGAATCGCGATTCGGTCCGGGCCCCACGGGCGACGTACAAGCCGAGCTACGGGATCTGCGCCGCCCGCGCCTCGCGGCTCTCGCGCCGGTTGTCACGGAAGGTGTTCACCCGGCGTGCCGTGGCGAACAGCGGGATCGTCGCCCCCATCACGATCTGCAGCGCGCAGCCCATCTGCAGCAGCACCTGGCCGCCCGGCGCGTCGAACGCCCACGCCGCCAGCATGCCCATGGCCGACACGATCCAGCCGAGCATCGCCACCGCGAGGATGCCCCGCGGCTTCGGGTACTCGACCCGGCTCACCATCAGCCACGCGGTGCCCACCACCGCCAGCAGCGTCGCCTCGAACGGCAGTTCGAGCAGCACGATCGAGACGACAGTGAGTGCGCCGAATGGCGAGGGCATGCCCTGGAACGTGCCGTCCTTGACCGTGACGCACGAGAACCGCGCGAGCCGTAGCACCACCGCCAGCAGTACGACGATCGCCCCGACCGCCGCCACCCGCTGGTGAGCGTCGTTCGCGACAACGCCGTACACGAGCACGAAGTACGCCGGCGCCAGCCCGAAGCTGATCAGGTCGGACAGGTTGTCCAGCTCCGCGCCCATGGGGGAGGAGCGCAGCTTGCGCGCCACCAGCCCGTCGAAGAGGTCGAAGACCGCCGCGCAGAGCATGAGGATGACCGCCGTGGCCGCGCTGTGGCGGGCCATGCCGGTCTCCTGGCTGCCGGTGAGGTGCGGGATCAGGATGCCGGTGGTGGTGAAGTACACCGCCATGAAGCCGCACGTGGCGTTGCCGAGGGTGAGGGTGTCCGCTATCGACAGGCGCAGAGAGAGGGGCATCTCCTCCTCTTCGTCGACCTCGTCGGCGTCGGGCACCCAGCCCGGCTGTGTCTCCGGATCAATCACGGTCAATGCGAGTCACCCCAGCCACGGTCTTCTGCCCGACCTCGACCGCGACCTCCACACCTTCGGGCAGGTAGATGTCGACACGCGAGCCGAAGCGGATCAGACCGATACGGTCACCCTGCTCGACCTTCGTGCCCTGCGGGATGTAGGGAACGATACGACGGGCCACCGCGCCGGCGATCTGGATCATCTCGATGTCGCCGAGCTCGGTGTCGAAATGCCAGACAACGCGCTCGTTGTTCTCGCTCTCCTTGTTGAACGCCGGAACGAACCCGCCCGGGATGTGCTCCACTGAGGTGACCGTGCCGGAGAGCGGCGCACGGTTGACGTGGACGTTGAGCGGGCTCATGAAGATCGCGACGCGGGTGCGGCCGTCCTTCCACGGCATGATGCTCTGCACCACACCGTCGGCGGGCGAGATGACCCGGCCCTGGGCGATCTCGCGCTCGGGGTCGCGGAAGAACCACAGCATGCCCGCCGCGAGAGCGGTGGCGGGCACGGCGACGGCCTTGGCGACGCCGGAGCGGCGTGCGCGCAGCAGGCTGACGGCTGCGGTGGCGACGGTCGGGAGAAGCCACGGCGATGCTCCGCGCGCGAGGCGTACGCCGCCGACCTGGCTGTCGCGTGGTGCAGAGGTTTGGCTGTGGGGCATGGATGACCTTCGTAGCGGATGATGCCGCGCGGTATCAGGGGACGGCGGCTTTCCCGGGATCGTACCGGTCGCGGACCGCAACTGGGCAAGCCAGGAAGCCGAGTCGGCGGCCGAAGAGTGTTGACGGGGTGTGATCTTCTTCTCCAAGAAAACACCCCGTATCCGGACAATCAGCCCTGGAATCGATACTCTTCGAGCAGCCTGCGACCGATGATCATTTTTTGGATCTCGGCAGTACCTTCACCGATCAGCAGCATCGGAGCCTCACGGTAGAGGCGCTCGATCTCGTACTCCTTGGAGAAGCCGTAGCCGCCGTGGATCCGGAAGGCATCCTCCACGACCTCCTTGCAGTACTCGGAGGCGAGGTACTTCGCCATCCCAGCCTCAAGGTCGTTTCGCTCCCCGGAGTCCTTTTTGCGTGCCGCGTTCACCATCATGGCATGGGCGGCCTCGACCTTGGTAGCCATCTCGGCCAGCTTGAACTGGATCGCCTGGTGCTGGGCGATCGGCTTGCCGAAGGTGTGGCGCTGCTGGGCGTACTGGACACCGAGTTCGAAAGCACGCTGAGCGACGCCACAGCCACGCGCCGCCACATTGACGCGCCCGACCTCGACGCCGTCCATCATCTGGTAGAAACCGCGGCCGGTGACGCCGCCGAGCACCCGATTGGCCGGAATTCGCAGGCCGTCCATGATGAGCTCGGTCGTGTCGACCCCCTTGTAGCCCATCTTGTCGATCTTGCCGGGGATGGTGAGGCCCGGGCGGACCTCGCCGAAGCCGGGCTCCTTCTCGACGAGGAAGGTGGTCATCGACTTGTGGGGCGCGGTGCCCTCGGGGTGTCCTTCGTCACTTCGGACGAGGACGGCAACCAGGTTTGACGTTCCGCCGTTCGTCAGCCACATCTTCTGACCGTTCAGGACGTACTCGTCGCCGTCCTTCACCGCCTTCGAGGTGATGGCCGACACATCGGAGCCGAGGCCCGGCTCCGACATCGAGAAGGCGCCCCGGATGTCGCCGGCCGCCATCCTCGGCAGGAAGTAGTCCTTCTGCTCCTGCGTGCCGTGCTGCTTGAGCATGTACGCCACGATGAAGTGCGTGTTGATGATGCCGGACACCGACATCCAGCCGCGGGCGATCTCCTCGACGCACAGGGCGTACGTCAGGAGGGACTCGCCCAGGCCGCCGTACTCCTCGGGGATCATCAGGCCGAACAGGCCCAACTCCTTGAGGCCGTCGACGATCTGCTGCGGGTACTCGTCGCGGTGCTCCAGCTCGGTCGCGACCGGGATGATCTCCTTGTCGACAAAGTCCCGGACGGTGGAGAGGATCTCCTGCTGGATGTCCGTCAGACCGGCGGTCTGGGCGAGGCGCGCCATTACTTCTCCTGCTGCTTCAGCTCCGGGCGGCCCGGCTGCTCGCCGCCGCGCTCCTTGATGTACGTCTCGGTGGGCACCATCACCTTGCGGCGGAACACGCACACCAGCGTGCCGTCCTGCTTGTAGCCCTTGGTCTCGACGTAGACGATGCCGCGGTCGTTCTTCGACTTCGACGGCCACTTGTCGAGCACGGTCGTCTCGCCGTAGATCGTGTCGCCGTGGAAGGTCGGCGCCACGTGCTTGAGCGACTCGATCTCCAGGTTGGCGATCGCCTTGCCGGAGATGTCCGGGACGCTCATGCCGAGCAGCAGCGAGTAGATGTAGTTCCCGACGACGACGTTCTTGCCGAAGTCCGTCGTCTTCTCCGCATAGTTCGTGTCCATGTGGAGCGGGTGGTGGTTCATGGTGAGGAGACAGAAGAGGTGGTCGTCGTACTCGGTGACCGTCTTGCCCGGCCAGTGCTTGTACGTCGCCCCGACCTCGAACTCCTCGTAGGTGCGTCCGAACTGCATGGCCGTCACGCCTCCGGGATCTCGAACTTGCTGGTGCGCTGCATGCCGGCGGCGCGGCCCTTGCCCGCGATGACCAGCGCCATCTTGCGGCTGGCCTCGTCGATCATCTCGTCGCCGAGCATCGCGGAGCCCTTCTTGCCGCCCGCCTCGGACGTGTAGTACTCGTACGCGTCCAGGATCAGCTCGGCGTGGTCGTAGTCCTCCTGCGACGGCGAGAAGATCTCGTTGGACGCCTCGACCTGGCCCGGGTGCAGCACCCACTTGCCGTCGAAACCGAGCGCGGCGGCGCGCTGGGCGACCTCGCGGTAGCCGTCGATGTTGCGGATCTGCAGGTAGGGGCCGTCGATCGCCTGGAGGTTGTTGGCGCGGGCGGCCATCAGGATCTTCATCAGGATGTAGTGGTAGGCGTCCGCCGGGTAGCCGGGCGGCTGCTCGCCCACGACCAGCGACTTCATGTTGATGGACGCCATGAAGTCGGCGGGGCCGAAGATGATCGTCTCGACGCGCTGGGAGGCCTGGGCGATCTCGTTGACGTTGTTCAGACCCTGGGCGTTCTCGATCTGCGCCTCGATGCCGATCTTGCCGACCTCGAAGCCCATGGTCTTCTCGATCTGCGTCAGCAGCAGGTCCAGGGCGACGATCTGCTGGGCGTCCTGGACCTTCGGCAGCATGATGCAGTCGAGGTTCTGGCCGGCGCCCTCGACGACCGTGACGACGTCCCGGTACGTCCACTCGGTCGTCCAGTCGTTGACGCGCACGACCCTCGTCTTGCCCGTCCAGTCACCTTCATTGAGGAACTTGACGATGGTGTGCCGCGCCTCGGGCTTGGCGAGGGGGGCGCACGCGTCCTCCAGGTCGAGGAAGACCTGGTCCGCCGGGAGGCCCTGCGCCTTCTCCAGGAAGCGGGGGTTGCTTCCCGGGACCGCGAGACACGAGCGGCGGGGACGCAGACGGTTGACGGTCATGCGGGGACCTCCAGGGGGTCGAGCTTGTTCGCTTTCCGGATCTCGTCGACGATGCGGCCGATGATTCCGGTGATGTCGAAGTCCTTCGGGGTGAAGACGGCGGCCACTCCGGCGGACCTGAGCTGCTCGGCGTCACCATTCGGGATGATGCCACCGGCGATCACGGGTATATCTGTGGCACCGGCCACACGGAGCCGCTCCAGCACGTCCGGCACCAGCTGCGCGTGCGATCCGGACAGGATCGACAGGCCGACCGCGTGCACGTCCTCCGCCAGGGCCGCGTCCACGATCTGCTCCGGCGTCAGACGGATGCCCTGGTAGACCACCTCGAACCCGGCGTCACGCGCGCGGACGGCTATCTGCTCGGCGCCGTTGGAGTGCCCGTCCAGGCCCGGCTTGCCGACCAGGAAGCGCAGCTTGCCGACACCGAGCTCCTGCGCGGTCAGTTCGACCTTGCGGCGGACCTCGCTGAGCGCCGAGCCCTCCGCGGCGGCGACGGCCACCGGAGCCGACGAAACACCGGTCGGCGCCCGGAACTCGCCGAACACCTCGCGCAGGGCCCCGGCCCACTCGCCGGTCGTGACACCGGCGCGGGCGCACTCCAGGGTGGCCTCCATGAGGTTGGCGGTGCCCTTCGCGGCCTCCTTCAGCCGCTCCAGCGCCTTGCACGGGCGCGGGTGGTTGAAGGGCGGCTGGTAACGGGTGTCGCGCCAGTGCTGGAGGGAGGCGATGACGCGGGCCTCGACAGCCGGATCGACTGTCTGGATCGCCGTGTCGAGGTCGGCCGTCAAGGGATTGGGCTCGGTCGTCTCGAAGATGTTGACGCCCACGATCTTCTCCTGCCCGGACTCAATACGGGCGCGGCGCTCGGCGTGCGAGGCGACCAGCTGCGACTTGAGGTAGCCGGACTCGACGGCGGCCATCGCGCCGCCCATCTCCTGGATCCGCTCGATCTCGGCGAGGGACTCCTCGACCAGCTGGGAGACCTTCGCCTCGATGACCTTCGAGCCCTCGAAGATGTCCTCGTACTCCAGCAGATCGCTCTCGTGGGCGAGGACCTGCTGGATGCGCAGCGACCACTGCTGGTCCCAGGGGCGGGGCAGGCCCAGCGCCTCGTTCCAGGCCGGCAGCTGCACGGCACGCGCGCGTGCGTCCTTCGACAGGGTCACGGCCAGCATCTCCAGCACGATCCGCTGGACGTTGTTCTCCGGCTGCGCCTCGGTCAGCCCGAGGGAGTTGACCTGGACGCCGTACCGGAAGCGGCGCTGCTTGGGGTTCTCGATGCCGTACCGCTCGCGCGTGATCTTGTCCCAGATCCGCCCGAACGCCCGCATCTTGCACATCTCCTCGATGAAGCGGACGCCCGCGTTCACGAAGAAGGAGATACGGGCCACGACGTCCCCGAACTTCTCCTCGGGGACCTGCCCCGAGTCGCGCACGGCATCGAGAACCGCGATCGCGGTGGACATCGCGTACGCGATCTCCTGGACCGGCGTGGCGCCCGCCTCCTGCAGGTGGTAGCTGCAGATGTTGATCGGGTTCCACTTCGGGATGTGGGAGACCGTGTACGCGATCATGTCCGTCGTCAGCCGGAGTGAGGGCCCCGGCGGGAAGACATGCGTCCCCCGCGACAGGTACTCCTTGACGATGTCGTTCTGGGTCGTGCCCTGGAGCTTGGTGATGTCCGCGCCCTGCTCCTCCGCGACGACCTGGTAGAGCGCCAGCAGCCACATGGCGGTGGCGTTGATCGTCATCGAGGTGTTCATCTGCTCCAGGGGGATGTCCTGGAACAGCCGGCGCATGTCACCGAGGTGCGCGACCGGCACGCCGACCCGGCCGACCTCGCCGCGGGCGAGGATGTGGTCGGAGTCGTAGCCGGTCTGCGTCGGCAGGTCGAACGCGACCGACAGGCCGGTCTGGCCCTTGGCGAGGTTGCGCCGGTACAGCTCGTTGGACGCCTCGGCCGTGGAGTGACCGGCATAGGTCCGCATGAGCCACGGCCGGTCCTTCTCCCGCTTGCCTTCAGCAGGCTGACGCTCAGTCATCTATGACCTCGACTGCTCTCAGATGTTCCGGAAGCGGTTGATGGCGTCGATGTGCTTGGCGCGCATCTCCTCGTCGCGCACGCCCAGGCCCTCCTCGGGGGCCAGGCACAGCACGCCGACCTTGCCCTGGTGGAGGTTGCGGTGCACGTCGTACGCGGCCTGGCCGGTGTCAGCCAGGGAGTACACCTTCGACAGGGTCGGGTGGATCTTGCCCTTCGCGATGAGCCGGTTGGCCTCCCAGGCCTCGCGGTAGTTGGCGAAGTGCGAGCCGATGATCCGCTTCAGGGACATCCACAGGTAGCGGTTGTCGTACTCGTGCATGTAGCCCGAGGTCGAGGCGCAGGTGGTGATGGTGCCGCCCTTGCGGGTGACGAAGACGCTCGCGCCGAAGGTCTCGCGGCCGGGGTGCTCGAAGACGATGTCGATGTCCTCGCCGCCGGTCAGCTCGCGGATGCGCTTGCCGAAGCGCTTCCACTCCTTCGGGTCCTGAGTGTTCTCGTCCTTCCAGAACTTGTAGCCCTCGGCGTTGCGGTCGATGATCGCCTCTGCGCCCATCGAGCGGCAGATGTCCGCCTTCTGCGGCGAGGAGACGACACAGATCGGGTTGGCGCCGCCGGCCAGCGCGAACTGCGTGGCGTACGACCCGAGTCCGCCGCTCGCGCCCCAGATCAGGACGTTGTCGCCCTGCTTCATGCCGGCGCCGTTGCGGGAGACCAGCTGCCGGTACGCGGTGGAGTTGACCAGACCGGGAGCGGCGGCCTCCTCCCAGCTCAGGTGACCGGGCTTCGGCATCAGCTGGTTGGACTTGACCAGCGCGATCTCGGCGAGGCCGCCGAAGTTGGTCTCGAAGCCCCAGATGCGCTGCTCGGGGTCGAGCATCGTGTCGTTGTGGCCGTCGCTGGACTCCAGCTCGACGGACAGACAGTGCGCGACGACCTCGTCACCGGGCTGCCAGGCGTTGACGCCCGGGCCGGTGCGCAGGACGACGCCCGCGAGGTCGGAGCCGATGATGTGGTACGGCAGGTCGTGGCGCTTGGCCAGCTCGCTGGTGCGGCCGTAGCGCTCCAGGAAGCCGAACGTCGACAGCGGCTCGAAGATCGACGTCCACACCGAGTTGTAGTTGACCGAGGAGGCCATGACGGCCACCAGGGCCTCGCCCGGGCCGAGCTCCGGCAGCGGAACCTCGTCCAGGTGGATCGACTTGCGCGGGTCCTTGTCGCGGGTCTGCAGGCCCGCGAACATCTCCGTCTCGTCCTTGTGCACGGTGATCGCGCGGTACGACTCGGGGAGCGGCAGGGCGGCGAAGTCCTCCGACGTGGAGTCGGGCGACTGGATCGCGGCCAGGATGTCCTTCACGGTCACGGTGTTGCCTCCGGCGATGCGCACCCTGAGGGAGGGGTGCTGAGGGTTACGTCGGTGCTGCTGAGGGTTTTTGGTGGTTGCCGTCGGTTCGGCCGGTGGTGCTGTTCGGCAGCGCTTTGTGGCGCGGGAGGTTGCCTGTGACGCAGGCGTCCGGGCGCGCATGCCCGGGAGGGGCTTGCGGGGACAGCCGGCGTACGAATGGTCTCTGCACGCCGGCCGCCCGGACTCCTTCAACGTATGGCACGGCGTGTCACCTGGCAAGGCACTGGGTGCCAGAACTTGCTCTCAGATGAAATCTTTACGTAACAAATGAGCGATGATCGATCAAAGCTACCGGTGAGTAGGTGCTAATCGGGCGCAATGGGGCGCGCCGGCGGTCCGGCGGCCATGCGGTCGGCAGTCGGAGCCGGAGGGTGGGGGTGCTGAGGGCGTGCGGCCTCTGAAGGGCACGCAGTGCCAGGATTCTGGCCGGAGCGGGTCGTGCGTCCCGCGTTCCTGCTGGAGCGTCAATGTGCCGCCGGCCGCGGGCGGTTCCGGGCGGCGGGGACGGCGAGGTTCGCACCGACGCGAACGCCCCGGCGTCAGGCCTGGGGCCGTGACGCCGGGGCGATGCGAAGGGTCAGTCCTGAGGCCTGTCCGGCATGATCCGCCGGACGGGCCCTAAGCGCCGAGGCCGAGCAGGGCCACCTGCAGTGGCACCGCGGGCTCCTCGGGGAGGGCCGGAGGCTCCTCGCCGCGGCCCGCGTGGGTGGGCGGGACGGCGCGCAGGCCCTGGATGCCGTCGGCGGCCCACTTCGCGTCCGTCGTGGGGAGTGACAGGGTCATGCGCCGACCGTCGGCCAGCGTGGCTTCGAGCTTGGTCGGGTCGTTCGCCTGCATGGCAACTCACTTCCGTCGTGCACCATGAAAGATCCAGCTTCGACATGGAGGACGGATGGGTCGGGCAAAAGGTTCCCTCAGCCGACCGGCAACTGGTCCCCCAGAGGGGACCGTTGGCGGACGGCCCGCTGCCGAAAGCCCCGCGGCAGCCCGCTAGGACCGCTCCTTCAGCGCCTGCTCGATGGTCCGCATCACCTCGTCGAGCGGCGCGTCCGTCCTGGCCACCGTCACCAGCACCTCGCCCTGCGCGGCCACGGAGGCCGGCGCCGTACGCGGCGCGGTGTCCCGGCCCGCCCCGATGCCCGTCCCGAACGTCCGCCGTACGATCGCGAAGGCGTGGTCGAGCTGCGCCTCCACGTCGCCCTGGCCGCCCGCGCGCAGCCAGCGCCGCAGGACGTGGTTGTGCGCGGTGACCACCGCCGACGCGGCGACCTCCGCCAGCAGCGGGTCGTCGTTGGCGTCGTCGTCGTGCGCGTGCTCGTCGAAGTGGCCGAGGAGGTAGCGGGTGAAGAGGCGCTCGTAGCGGGCCACCGACGCGATCTCCGCCTCGCGCAGGGTGGGCACCTCGCGCGTGAGCTTGTAGCGGGCGACCGAGATCTCCGGCCGGGCCGCGTACATCCGCATGACTTCCTTGATGCCGCGGCACACCGTGTCGAGCGGGTGCTCATGGGCCGGTGCGGCGTTGAGCACCGCCTCCGCGCGGATCAGGGTGTCGTCGTGGTCCGGGAAGATCGCCTCTTCCTTGGAGCGGAAGTGGCGGAAGAACGTGCGGCGGGCTACCCCGGCCGCGGCCGCGATCTCGTCGACGGTGGTCGCCTCGTACCCCTTGGTCGCGAACAGCTCCATCGCCGCGGCCGCCAGTTCTCGGCGCATCTTGAGCCGCTGAGCGGCCGCGCGACTGCCTGCGGCACTTTCCGGCGCGTCGGGCGTAGCTGGTGTACGTGAGGACTTGGCGGGCTGGGACATGACCCGAACGTACTGCATGTGCGCAGCTTGATGCGCATGCACGGGGTCACCCCCGCCCTCGGAGGGCGGGGGAGCGCCGGGTCCCACGGGTGGGCATGAGCTCCGCCGGGAGGGCGGGAGCGGGCTGCCGGGGTCCAGCAGCCCGCCCCAGTCCTGACCTCCTGTGAACCAGTCGCCGACGCCCTCAGCGGCGGGCATACTCGCGGAAACCGCGGCCCGTCTTGCGGCCGAGGCAGCCCGCGGCGACCAGGTGCTCCAGGAGCGGCGCCGGAGCGAGGCCGGGGTCGCGGAACTCGCGGTGCAGGACCTTCTCGATCGCGAGGGAGACGTCCAGTCCGACGACGTCCAGCAGCTCGAAGGGGCCCATCGGGTAGCCGCCGCCCAGCTTCATCGCCGCGTCGATGTCGTCGAGGGACGCATAGTGCTCCTGGACCATCTTGATCGCGTTGTTGAGGTACGGGAAGAGCAGCGCGTTGACGATGAAGCCCGCACGGTCCCCGCAGTCGACCGCGTGCTTCTTGATCTTGGCGCAGACCTCGCGAACCGTGGAGTGGACGTCATCGGCCGTCAGCACCGTACGCACGACCTCGACCAGCTTCATCGCCGGCGCCGGGTTGAAGAAGTGCATGCCGATCACGTCCTGCGGACGCGAGGTGGCGCGGGCGCAGGCCACGACGGGCAGCGACGAGGTGGTGGTGGCCAGCACCGCGCCCGGCTTGCAGACCTTGTCCAGCGTCGCGAACAGCTGCTGCTTGATCTCCAGGTCCTCGGCGACGGCCTCGACGGCCAGGTCGACATCGGCGAAGGCGTCGTAGGAGCCCGCCGGAGTGATCCGGTCCAGGGTCTGCGCGGCGGCCTCGGCGGTCAGCCGGCCCTTGTCGACAGAGCGAGAAAGGGACTTGCCGATACGGGCCTTGGCGGCCTGCGCCTTCTCCTCGCTGCGCGCGGCGAGCACGACCTCGTACCCGGCCTTGGCGAAGACCTCGGCGATCCCGGACGCCATCGTGCCGGAGCCCGCGACCCCGACGGAGTGGACCGTACGGCCGGGGGTCAGGGCGGCGCCCTCCAGCGGCGTCAGCGCGTCCCGCACGACGGTGGCGCTGCCGGGAGCCTCGTAGGTGTAGAAGCCGCGGCCCGACTTGCGGCCCGTCAGACCGGCCTCGCTGAGCTGCTTGAGGATCGGGGCCGGTGCGTGCAGCCGGTCGTGCGAGGCGGCGTACATGGCCTCCAGGACCCGGCGCGCGGTGTCGATGCCGATCAGGTCGAGCAGCGCCAGCGGGCCCATCGGCAGTCCGCAGCCCAGGCGCATCGCGGCGTCGATGTCCTCGCGGGAGGCGTACTTCGCCTCGTACATCGCGGCCGCCTGGTTGAGGTAGCCGAACAGCAGCCCGTCGGCGACGAAGCCGGGCCGGTCGCCGACCGCGACGGGCTCCTTGCCCAGCTCGATCGCGAGGTCGGTGACGGCGGCGACGGCGGCGGGGGCGGTCAGCACCGAGGAGACGACCTCGACCAGCTTCATCGCCGGGGCCGGGTTGAAGAAGTGCAGGCCGAGCACGCGCTCGGGGCGGGCCGAGTCGGCGGCCAGGCGCGTGACCGAGAGGGCGTTGGTGCCGGTGGCGAGGATCGTCTCGGGGCGCACGATCCCGTCCAGCTCGCGGAAGATCTGCTGCTTGATTTCGTACGACTCCGGCGCCACCTCGATGACCAGGTCCGCGTCGGCCGCGGCCCGCAGATCGGTGGAGGTGCGGACGCGGGCGAGGGCGTCCGCGCGCTCCTCCTCGGTCAGCCGGCCGCGCTCCACGGCACGGGCCGTCGAGGCCTCCAGGGCGGCGACGGACTGCGCGGCCGCGGCCTCGCTGATGTCGATGCCGATGACCTCGCGGCCGGCCTTGGCGAGGACCTCGGCTATGCCGGTGCCCATGGTGCCGAGGCCGACGACGGCAACGGTCCTGAGCGGGGACAGAGGGGTGTCGGACAGGGGAGTGGCCATCGCGGGACTCCAGGAATGAGGGTGACGACTGGAAATGCGCCCGGGTGCGCCGAGGAGGGCCCGACCGGAGCCGGACCGCGGGCGCACCGGGTGCGAGGAGTGCGGGTGTTGCCGGGCTGCGAGCGCACACGCCCGGTGCCGTCGCTGCGGACGTGCACACGTCCGAGGAGCGGTGATGACCGACCGGCCCTGTCCCGTGGCCGAGTCGTACTGAGGTACCTGAGTACCGAACCGACTGCACTTGCGGCAACTGCGTCACCAGGCCGCCGCAAGGAGGGGTGCGAGTGGGTAACTCGCTCGTCTGAGCTTAACTCCCGGGTAACGAGCACGCCAGCCCTCGTGTTTGTGATGTACGTCCCGAGAAGCCGACGGCACGCCTAATCTCGGAGCCATGGACGAAGAGTTGCGATCACTCACGGAGCGCTTACGGCAGGAGTCCGGGGCGTCGGCCGCGTACGACCGCCTGGTGGCGACCGAGGACCTCGACGAACTGGCGGACGTCCTCACCGCGCCCGGGCAGCCGCTGTGGGCCAGGGAGCTGGCCGCGTTCCGGCTGGGCCTCGCGGGGGACCGGCGGGCCTTCGAGTCCCTCGTCCTGCTCCTCAACCACCGCGATCCGCAACGCTGTGCGTCCGCAGCGCACGCCCTCGCCCGGCTCGGCGACCCGCGCACCGCCCGCGCGGCGGCCGCCCTGGCCACCAACGAACTCCGCGTCGCCTACGCCCTGCACCCGGTCCGGCTCCTGGTCGAACTGCGCGCCCCCGAGGCCGTGCCCGCGCTGATCACCACCCTGGAGCGACGGCTGCGCCCCCACGACCCCTACCGCCGTGTCGCCCTCGCCTGCGTGGAGGGCCTCGGCGCACTGGGCGACACCCGGGCCAGACGCGTCCTGAACGAGGCGTTGGCCCATCCGGCGCTGGCGGAGGCGGCCGTACAGGCGCTGGCGCGCATTCCGAGGCAGGGATGAGGTTCCGGCCGATCGGACGGGACTCGCGGGGGTTGGGGCCGTCGGCGACCGAAGGCTCGCGGCACTTGTGAATCTCCGGCGGGTCGGCGTCCGGCGACTTGCGCGGCGGCGGTCCATCTGTAGCTGCTTGTCCGTGACCGTGGCAGCGATCGGCGCCGCCGGTCACCAACTCCTGCCCGTGTCGTAGTTCGGTGCGGGTGGTTGGTGACATCGGGGCGGGCTGTCCGCCGGTCAGCAGTGCCCGTCCGTGCCGCAGCTCGGCGTGGGTGGTTGGTGACGTCGAGGTGAGTTGTCAGCCGGTCGGCAGTTCGCGCCTGTGCCGCGGCCCGGTGCGGCTGGGCGGTGATGTTGTAGCGGGCTCTCCGCCGGTCAGCAGTTCGCACCGTGCCGCAGCTCGGTGGGGGCGGTCGGCGATGTCCTGGCGACCCGTCAGCCGGGCGGCAGCTCCCGTGTGTAACGGACCTCCGGTACCTCGACGCCGTCCACCTCGAAGGGCTCCTCGGTGCCGTCCGGGCGGAAGTCGGCGCGCTCGTAGAATTTGCGGGCGCGGGTGTTGTCCCTGAGGACCCACAGGAGCATGCGGGGGTGCCCGGCGGCCGTGCACCGGCGTACCGACTCCTGGAGCAGGGCGTGGCCGGTGCCGTTGCCGTAGTGCGCCGGGTCCACGTAGAGGGCGTACAACTCGGCGTCCTCGGTGCGCGCTTCGCCGTCGCGGTAGGGGCCGTGGCAGGCCCAGCCGACGACCTGCCCGCCGCGCTCCGCGACCAGGTTCACCACACTGCCGTCGGCCTGCGCGAGATGGGCGCGGCGGCGTTCGGCGTCCTCCGCCACGTCCAGGGCGTCCAGGTACGGCTGCGGGACGAGGCCTCGGTAGGCGTTCTGCCAGCCGCCGATGCGGATCTCGGCGACACGGTCGCAGTCGGCCAGGGTCATGGGGCGGACCCGTATGCGGTCGTCGTTCATGACGGCACCCTAGAGACCGCCCGCCCGTGTCGGCCTCCGATTAACCCGGCACCACCGCTTAACCCGGCACCACCGCGAACGCCTCGATCTCCATGAGGAACTCCGGCCGCACCAGCCCGGCCACCCGCACCGCCGACGCGGCCGGCAGCCGGTCGTCGGGTATGTGCTCGGCGCGGGCCGCTCGCACGGCGGGCAGGTGCGCCATGTCCGTGAGGAAGTAGGTGAGCTTGACCACGTCGTCGAAGGTGGCGCCGGCGGCGGCCAGACAGCGCCGCAGGTTCTCGAAGACCTGGCGGGCCTGGGCCGCCGGGTCGCCCTCGCCGACGAGCCTGCCGTCCTCGTCCAGGGCGAGCTGGC
Source organism: Streptomyces curacoi (assembly GCF_001513975.1). Classification (GTDB taxonomy): domain Bacteria; phylum Actinomycetota; class Actinomycetes; order Streptomycetales; family Streptomycetaceae; genus Streptomyces; species Streptomyces curacoi. The sequence continues at coordinate 712,961 of NZ_KQ947986.1, read as the reverse complement.
CGGAGACGGCGACGAAACGGCCGGTGCCGAGCACGACGTGCGTGTACTGCGCCGCGGGGGCGACCCCGTCGGGGGCGGGAATCCTGGTCAGCTCACTCATGCGTCCATGGTGGACCATGGGTCTGACAACGCCCCCGACGGGCTGTCAGGCCCTCAGCGGCGGACGCCGAGCAGCCGGTGCAGTTCGGCGCCGGGCGTCGACGCGGACGCCGCCTTGGAGCTCAGCGGTTTCGGCTCGGGCAGTGCCTGGCACACCGCGTCCGCCTCACCTCGGCCGCGCGGCACCGTGCCGTCGGTCAGGTACGCCGCGAGGTGCTTGTCCAGGCAGCTGTTCCCGCCCAGTGTGATGCCGTGGTTCCCGCCGCCCCGCTCGACCACCAGACTGGACCGGGCCAGCTGCCGGTGGACCGTGACGGCGCCCCCGTACGGGGTGGCCGCGTCGCCGGTCGCCTGGAACAGCAGCACCGGCGGCAGCTTGCCGTTGGCGATGTCCATCGGCCGGTGCGTCGAGGGCGTCGGCCAGAACGCACACGGCGCGTTGTACCAGGCGTTGCTCCAGGTCATGAACGGCGCCTTCGCGTGCACGGCCCAGTTGTCCGTACGCCACCGGTGCCAGTCGCGCGGCCAGGCGGCGTCCCGGCACTGCACCGAGGTGTAGACGCTGTAGCCGTTGTCGTCGGCCGCGTCGGCGGCGCCGAACCTCTCGTACGCCTCCAGCAACGGGTCGGCGTCCCGGTCGTTCACGTATGCCGCGAACGCCTCCGCGAGGTGGGGCCAGTAGCCGTTGTAGTAACCGCCGGGCAGGAAGGTGTCCTCCAGCTCGGCGGCGCCCAGCTTGCCCTCGGCCGGCGTCTTGGCCAGGGCTGCCCGCATCGCGTACCACCTGGCCTCGACCCGTGCCGGATCGGTGCCGAGCCGGTACGTCGTGTCGTGCCTGGCGACCCACGCCATGAAGGCGCGGTGCCGGTCGTCGAAGGCGTGGTCCTGCGCGAGGTTGTCCTCGTACCAGACGCCGGTGGGGTCGACGACCGAGTCCAGGGCCGCGCGCCGCACCCGCTGGGGGAAGAGCTTGGCGTAGACCGCGCCGAGGTAGGTGCCGTACGAGTAGCCGAAGTAGTTGAGCTGCCGTGCGCCGAGTGCGGCCCGGATCCGGTCCAGGTCCTTGGCGGCGCTGATCGTGTCGATGTACGGCAGCACGTCCGCGTACTTCTTGCCGCAGGCCCGCGCGAAGGCCTTGGCGCGCAGGAGGTTGGCCCGCTCGATCCGCGCTGTGCTCGGCACGGAGTCCGGCCGCACCGGGTCGAAGTGGCCGGGCCGGCAGTCCAGGGCGGGCCTGCTCCGGCCGACGCCGCGCGGGTCGAAGCCGATGACGTCGTACTGTGCCGCCACCGCCGCGGGCAGTGCGGAGGCGACGAACCCTGCGAGCGTGCGACCGCTGCCGCCGGGGCCGCCGGGGTTGACCAGCAGGGGGCCCTGGTACTTCCGCGCGGTGTGCGGCACACGGGACAGCGCGAGGGTGATCCGCCGTCCGCGCGGGTTCGTGTGGTCGAGCGGCACCTCCAGGGACGCGCACTGCAGCGTCGGGTACTTCTTCGTGCCGCACTCCTTCCAGGTGAGCGACGCGGCCTGAGCGGCTTGCGCGGTGTGCGCGGCGCCCGCCTCGGCGGGGACGGCCGTCACGGTCCCGGCCACGACGACGGCGGCGCCGCACAGCACGGCTGCGCGTTTTCGCATGGGGGTCCTCCCAGGACGGAGGGTGTCGGACCGCGAAGGTCACGGCCCTGGCCGCATCGTCCCGAGAGGGGCGCCCGGAGGAACTCGTTGTGGCGAGAGTTGACCCGATTGGGTCGAGAGATACGCTCCGATGCTCTCAAAGGAGCGAGAGTTGGGTCGGTTCGGTCAGCGCGTGCTCGGTCGGCTCGGGCTCGCGGATCCGCCGGGGCATGCCCGCGCGCGTGGGGCCGATGCCGTACTCCTGAGCCAGATCGTGGACCTGACGGGTGATCCGGCGCTGGTACCACTTGGGCGCGTAGGCGCCGTTCGCGTACAGCCGCTCGTAACGGCGCACCAGATGCGGGTGCTCCCGGCCGAGCCAGGCCATGAACCACTCGCGGGCCCCGGGCCGCAGATGCAGCACCAGCGGGGTGACGGAGGTGGCTCCGGAGGCGGCGATCGCGCGCACCGTGGCCCGCAGTTGGGCCGGGTGGTCGCTCAGGAAGGGAATCACCGGCGCCATCAGCACACCGCACCCGAGCCCGTGCTCGGTGAGGGTCCGTACGACGTCCAGGCGCCGCTCGGGCGCGGGCGTGCCCGGCTCCACGGTGCGCCACAGCTCGGGGTCGGTGAAGCCGACCGAGACGCAGACGCCGACGTCCGTCACCTCCGCCGACTGCTTCAGCAGCTCCAGGTCGCGCAGGATCAGCGTGCCCTTGGTCAGGATCGAGTAGGGGTTGGCGTGGTCGCGCAGGGCGCTGAGAATGCCCGGCATCAGGCGGTAGCGGCCCTCCGCCCGCTGGTAGCAGTCGACGTTCGTGCCCATGGCTATGTGCTCGCCCTGCCAGCGGGGTGAGGCCAGCTGGCGGCGCAGCAGCTCCGGCGCGTTCACCTTGACCACGATCTGGGAGTCGAAGCCGAGGCCCGTGTCGAGGTCCAGATAGCTGTGGGTCTTGCGGGCGAAGCAGTACACGCACGCGTGCGTGCAGCCACGATAGGGATTGACCGTCCATTCGAAGGGCATGCGCGAGGCGCCCGGCACCCGGTTGATGATCGAGCGGGCCCGGATCTCGTGGAAGGTGATGCCACGGAACTCCGGGGTGTCGATCGTGCGGGTGGTCACCGCGTCCGCACCGAACAGCGTGGCATCGGCCCGGCTGTGGTCGGACTCCAGGGTGAGGTTCTCCCAGCGCATGACGCCTCCTCGATAGCACTGCCCCAAGAATAGAACACATGTTCCCTTGATCGTGCGACCTCTGCCCCGCTTCGTTTCCGATCGGTGTGCGATCGCTTCGGGGACTCGTCGGGACCCCGATTTGGGCGGTCCGGGAGCGGGGTGGTTGGCTTGCCCCAACCCCCGAGAATTCTGGTCCTGGAGGAAGTCAATGGCGCAGGTCGAGGCCACTACGGAGCGGGTCGTCGCGGCGGACGCGGAGAAGGTGTTCGACGCCCTCGCCGACTACAGCGGCACGCGCGCGAAGCTGCTCCCCGAGCACTTCAGTGAGTACGAGGTGCGCGAGGGCGGCGACGGCGAGGGCACCCTCGTCCACTGGAAGCTCCAGGCCACCAGCAAGCGCGTACGCGACTGCCTCCTGGAGGTCAGTGAGCCCACCGACGGCGAGCTCGTCGAGAAGGACCGCAACTCCTCCATGGTCACCACCTGGCGGGTCACCCCGGCCGGCGAGGGCAGCTCCCGCGTCGTCGTGACCACCACCTGGACCGGCGCCGGCGGCATCGGCGGCTTCTTCGAGAGGACCTTCGCCCCCAAGGGCCTCGGCCGGATCTACGACCAGGTGCTCGCCAAGCTCGCCGCCGAGGTCGAGAAGTAACCGTGCGGCCCGGGCCAACGCGCTGATCCCCGGCGGACGTTGGCCCTCTCACCGGATCGAGTGGATCCTTCCCCCACCCGACTGGGCGCCGTAACTCGTCGCGCTTGCCGGTAGTTGTCGCTTACGCGGCAATTGTGCGGCAGCGCGACGAGGGGAGCGGCACATGGGCGGGATCACTCTGGTACAGAACGAACCGGCCGCGGCACCCCCGGACGCCCCCGCTCCCGCGCAGGCCCCGGGCGTCGAGCTCGGTCCGCGCCGGGTGCGGCTGGTCTTCTTCGGGCTGCTGCTCGCGCTGCTGCTGGCCGCGCTGGAGCAGATGATCGTCGCCACCGCGCTGCCGAAGATCGTCGGTGAGCTGCACGGTCTGGACAGGATGTCCTGGGCGATCACCGCCTACCTGCTCACCGCCACCGTCGGTCTGCCGATCTACGGCAAGCTCGGTGACCTCCTCGGCCGCAAGGGCGTCTTCCAGTTCGCGATCGTCGTCTTCGTCGCGGGCTCCGCGCTCGCCGGGCGGGCCGAGACCATGGACCAGCTGATCGCCTACCGCGCGATCCAGGGCGTCGGCGCGGGCGGGCTCATGATCGGCGTCCAGGCGATCGTCGCGGACATCGTGCCGGCCCGGGAGCGCGGCCGCTTCATGGGCCTGATCGGCGCCGCGTTCGGCCTCGCCTCGGTCGCCGGACCCCTGCTGGGCGGCTACTTCACGGACCACCTCCCCTGGCGGTGGTGCTTCTACATCAACGTCCCCTTCGGCCTCGTGACCCTGGCCGTCGTCGCCGTCGTACTGAAGCTGCCCAAGCCGCAGGCCAGGCCCCGGCTCGACGTCCTCGGCTCCCTGCTGCTCGCCGCCGCATCCACCTGCCTGGTCCTGCTGACCAGTTGGGGCGGCACCGAGTACGCCTGGGACTCCCGCGTGATCCTCGGCCTCGGTGCCGGCGCGGCCGTCGCCACCGTCCTCTTCCTCGTCGCCGAGCACTTCGCCGTCGAACCCCTCATCCCGCTCCGGCTGTTCCGGGACTCCGTCTTCACCGTCACCGGCCTGGTCGGTCTCGTGATCGGCGTCGCCCTGTTCGGCGCGGCCGGCTATCTGCCGACCTTCCTGCAGATGGTCGACGGCGCCACGGCCACCGAGTCGGGCCTGCTGATGCTGCCGATGACGGGCGGCATCGTCGGCGCCTCGATCGTCTGCGGCCAGCTCATCAGCCACACCGGCCGCTACAAGATCTACCCCGTGCTCGGCAGCGCGCTCTCGGTCGTCGGCATGTGGCTGCTGTCCCGCCTCGAAGCCGACACGCCCCGGCTGCACTACAGCATCTGGATGGCCGTGCTCGGCGCCGGCATCGGCATGGTGATGCCGGTCCTGATCCTCGCCGTGCAGAACTCCGTGCGGCCCGCCGACCTCGGCACCGCCACCAGCGCCAACAACTACTTCCGGCAGATCGGCGGCAGTGTCGGCGCGGCGATCTTCGGCACCCTCTTCGCCGACCGGCTCGCCGACGCGCTGACCGAACACCTCCCCACGCGCGCGGGCGGCGAGCTGCCCGCCCCCGAGTCCCTCACCCCGCAGCTCGTCCACGCGATGCCTCCGGAGCTGCGTGACGGCTACATCCGGGCCTACGCCGAGGCCATGCCGCGCATCTTCCTCTATCTGGTGCCGGTGCTCGTTGTCGGCCTGCTCATCGCCTTCTTCCTCAAGGAGAAACCGCTGGTGTCCCACGACGCCCCGGCCCCGGCCCCGGAGACGGAAGCGGAGCCGGTGCACCCCCCGATCCCCCCGGCCCGCTTGCCGTACCCCGTCCCCGTCCCCGTCCGCGGCACGGTGCAGCACCCCGACGGGACCGTCGTACCGCGTGCGGCCCTCACCCTCATCGACACCGCCGGACAACAGGTCGGGCGCGGCGCGAGCGGCGAGGACGGGCGGTTCGCGCTGACGGCGCCGGGCTCGGGGACCTACGTCATGATCGCCGCGGCGGGCGGCCACCAGCCGCAGGCCGTCTCCGTGACCGTCGGCGATCACCCCGTCGAACTGGACCTCCTCCTCGGCGGCGCCGGACGCCTCGCCGGAAGAGTGCTCACCCCGGACGGCACGCCGGTGGACGCCACCGTCACGCTCACCGACGTCCACGGCGAGGTCGTCGCCACGACCCGCAGCTGCCGCGAGGGCGGTTACGTCCTCACCGAGCTGGTCGCCGGCGAGTACACCCTCGCCGCGAGCTCGGCCGCCTTCCGCCCGGCCGCCGTCCCCGTCACGGTCAAGGCGGCCCGGGAGACCCGCCAGGACATCGAACTCGCCGGCGGCGCCCTGCTGCGCGGCACCGTGCGGGCGGGCGGCGGACGGCCCGTCGAGGACGCGCGGGTGACGCTCCTCGACCTGGCCGGCAACGTCGTGGACACCCTGACCACCGGCCCCGACGGAACCTTCCGGTTCGGTCACCTCTCCTCCGGCGAGTACACCGTCATCGCCGCGGGTTACCCGCCGGTCGCCACCGTGCTCCAAGTCGCCGGCGGGGGCCGGACGGAACGCGATCTTCAGCTGGGGCACGAGGACTGAGCCGCCGTCACATCAATTCCCGTATTGCCGCACATCACCTCCGTCGGGAGCCGTACGGTGGTGTGGGCGGCACAGATCTTGTTGAGCCGTGGGGAGAGAGGGCCTGGGCCATGAACCGTGGCACCGAGAGGGACGGCGCGGTGACGGAACACGCCGCGGCCGGCCGCATCCCGCTGGCCGTGGTCGTGGTGGACCGCGAGGGCCTCGTCTCCCACTGGAGCTCCGGCGCGCGACGCCTGTTCGGCGCCGCCAAGGAGGAGGCGATCGGCCGCCCGGCCCTCGATCTGCTGCCCGTCTCCGGAGCGCTGCCCGAGGACGACGACCTCTCGCCGTACGGGGCGTACACGGCGTACGACGGTCTCGGCCACGATCTCGAATCGTCCCTCGACGGGCGGCTGTTCTACCCGGCCGCGGGCCGCGCCCGTCTCACCGTGCCCGAGCGGGACCGCGGCCGTGTCGACGTACTGTGGTGGGCCTACCCGCTGGTGGGACCCGGACCGGAGCGGCTCCTGGTGCTCGGCGCCGACGTGGGCGGACTCCAGCAGGACGCCCGCGACGCCCGCGACCAGGACACCGGCTTCGAGCGCGTCGCCCCCGGCTTCGCCCTGCACACCGACTTCCCCGGCGCCGAGGAACTCGCGGGCAAACTCCCCGAGATCCTGCCCAGCATGAGCGTCGAGGAGAGCGCCCGCATCGTCGGGCAGATCCTCGAACTGGGCTATCCCGTGCTGGAGTTCAGCCAGAACGACCGGGTGCCGGTCACCCCCGACTGGGGTGTGCCCCGGCGCGTCGAGCGCAGAGCCCGGCGCGAGCGCGCCGCACGGGCCGCCGCCGAAGGCCTGCCGTTACCGCAGGAGTACGACGACGGCGAGGACCTCGAGTACGTCGCCGTACGCGAACGCCTGGAGTTCCTCAACGAGGTCAGCGGCCGTATCGGCACCTCCCTCGACCTGGCCCAGACCATCATCGAGGTCAGCAAGGCCGTCGTGCCCCGCTTCACCGACGTCGCCGGCACCTATCTGCGCGAACAGGTCGTCGCCGGCGAGGGATTCCCCGACGGCGTGCCCGACACCACCACCATGTGGCACCGGGTGGCCGTCGAGCACACCGACGAACCCGGCCGCTGGGACGACGTCGTGCCGGTCGGAGAGGCCATGCCCTTTCCGGCCCACACGCCGTTCTTCCAGTGCATGACCACCGGCGAGCCCGTCCTGGTGCCGCGCATCACCGAGGAGATGGGGCACGCCATCGCCTCCCAGTTCGAGAAGCGTGACATCCGGCCGCTCATCACCCACCGCTCCATGCTGGTTGTGCCGCTCAAGGCCCGCAATGTGGTGCTCGGCTTCATGATCCTGCTGCGCCACCCCGAGCGGCCCGTCTTCAACGACATGGACCGCGTCACCGGCGCCGAGCTCGCCGCCCGCGCGGGCCTCGTCCTCGACAACGCGCGCATGTACACCTACCAGGAGAGCGTCGCCGAGACCCTCCAGGACAGCATGCTGCCGCACATCCCGCCCCGCAGGGCGGGCTGCGACATCGCCACCCGCTATCTGCCCGGCACCCTCCTCGGGCGCGTCGGCGGCGACTGGTTCGACTCCGTCAAGCTGCCCGGCGCCCGCACCGCCCTCGTCGTCGGCGACGTCATGGGCCACGGCCTCAACTCCGCGGCGATGATGGGCCAGTTGCGTACGGCCGTGCAGACCATGGCCGCCCTCGACCTGCCGCCCGCCCAGCTGCTGCGCAACCTCGACGACCTCGCCCAGCGTCTCGGCGACACCTACCTCGCGACCTGTCTGTACGCCGTCTACGACCCGATCGCGAGCGAACTGCACCTCGCCAACGCGGGCCACATCCCGCCCGTCCTGGTCCGCGCCGACGACGGGCGCAGCGAGCTGCTCGACCTGCCCACGGGCGCGCCGATCGGCGTCGGCGGGGTGCCCTTCGAGGCGGTACGCGTGCGCGTGCGGCCCGGCGACCGGATCGTGATGTGCACCGACGGACTGGTCGAGGTGCGCGGCGAGGACATCGGTGTCGGGCTCGCGACCCTCTGCGAGTCCGCCGCCCACCCGGCCGCGTCGATGGACGACGCCTGCGACACGATCATCCGCGCCCTCGCGGTGACCTTCGCAAAAGCCGGGCGCGGCGGCCGCAAGGACGACGTCGCCCTGCTGATGGCCCGCCTCAACGGCATCGCACCCGAGGACGTCGCCGAATGGCGGCTCCCTCTCGACCCGGTGGAGGTCGGCCGGGCCCGCGCGGTCGTCCGGGAACAGCTGCACGAGTGGGGACTGGCCAAGCTCGCGTACACCGCCGAGGTGCTGGTCAGCGAGCTCGTCACCAACGCCGTACGGCATTCCCACAGCCGCCCCGTCGAACTGCGTCTCGTCCGCGGCGACACGCTGTTGTGCGAGGTGGACGACGACGACCACGATCTGCCGACCCTGCTGAACGCGGGCTCCGGCGAGGAGACCGGGCGCGGGCTGCGCGTGGTGAGCACGCTCGCGCGCGAGTGGGGCACCAGCCGGACGAGCGCCGGAAAGACCGTCTGGTTCGAACTCACGCTCCCACGACGCTGACCGGCTGTGCCCCGAAGGGTGCCCGACGACGGACGAGTATCGAATGCGGAGTGAAGGAACGCGCCACGCGCTTGTCGCTGTCTTCGTGCCGCGATAAACCGTACTCGCCCGTCACTGCACGACGGGTCGGCGTCGCACCCTGGGGAGTCGGTCATGAGCGTGACGAGTCGGTACCGGGAGGCCTGGGAGGGCTTCTGGCAGGAAGCGCCCGGCGAACAGGGGGCGGTGTTCTGGGACGCGGAACCGGCTCTGACCGTCGGCCGCCACCTGACCCTCTTCGAGGCGCACCTGACCCATCCGGGCCTGCCGATGGTGGACCTCGGCTGCGGCAACGGCACCCAGACGCGCTTCCTCGCCGACCGCTTCCCCCATGTGGTCGGCGCCGACCTGGCCGCCGCGGCCCTCGACCATGCCCGGCAGGCCGACCCCGCCGGGCAGGCGACGTACCGGCTGTTCGACGCCGTGGAGAAGGCCGAGGCGCAGACGCTGCACGCCGAACTCGGCGACGCCAACGTCTATATGCGCGGTGTGCTGCACCAGGCCGAGCCCGACGACCGGCAGTCGCTGGTGAACGGCATCGCCACACTGGTCGGCGAGCGGGGCCGGGCCTTCCTCGTCGAACTCTCCGAGTCCGCCAAGCCCGTCCTCATGGGCCTGGCCCAGAGCCCGGCGGGACCACCGCCCAAGCTGGCCCCCGTCTTCCGGCACGGCATCGCGCCCGGCGAGGTGGCCGACGAGGCGGTGCCCGAGTATCTGCGCACGGCCGGGCTCACCGTCCTCGCGAGCGGCGAACTGCCGCTGGTCACCACGGAGTACGGTCCCGACGGCACCCGGATCGAGCTGCCGTCGAAGTGGCTGGTGGCGGGCCGTACGGCGTGACGGGAGGTGGCGGGTGGAGCACGCCGGCCCCACCCGCCACGACCTGGTCAGCCGACGGTACGACCCCGGCGGTACGCCGCCCAGCCCGCGGCCGGCAGCGCTGCCGCGATCGCGGCCACGGAGAGCACCGTGACACCGGTGGAGGCGAGGCTGCCGCCCGCGGTGGAGGTGCCGGTGCCGCCGGATCCGCCCGTGCCCGCGGCGGTGTCCGTGCCGCCGGACCCGCCGGTGGCGCCGCCCGTCGGGCTCGTACCGGAGCCGCCGGTCCCGCCCGTGCCGCCGGTGCCGTCGTCGGTGTCCACCGGGTCCTGCCCGACGAAGCCGACCGGGACCTTGACGTCCTGGGAGCGGTCGCCGGGGTTGCGGTGGTCGACGCGGGTGACGACCGAGCAGGCGACCTTGGTGCAGTCGAGGCCGCTGTCCTTGGCCTTGGCGTCGATCCGGACGTCGAAGGTGCCGCCCGCGCCCCAGTGGACGGCCAAGTCGCCCGCGTACTCGTCGCCCTCGGGGACGATCCACTGCGAGGAACTGCCGGTGCCGTTCTCGTCGGCGCCGCCCATGCACGGGCTGGGGACGCGGTTGTCGCCGTTGTCCTTGCACAGGGCGACGTGGACGGCCTTGGCCGCGTCGTAGCCGGAGCCGGTGACGCGGAGCGTCTCGCCGTCCGGGTCGAGGCTGGCGGAGGCGGAAACGGAGACGGTGAGTTTCTGGACCGGATTCACCGGGCGTGAGTTGTCCGGGGGCGTACGCGTAGGCGAACCGGCGGGGGATCCGCCGGTTCGCTGTCCCGCTCCGGGGCGGAGGCGAGGGGCGCCCGGGGGCCCGGATGGCTGGCCCGTCTCAGCCGTCGGCGGGCAGTGGTTCGGTGCCGGGTGCCGAGGCCAGGGCGGCCAGGTCGTCGGGGGTGCGCGGGCCCGCGGCGGGGTCGGTCAACAGGCCGTGTGAGCGCAGGAGCCGGGCTGCCGCGATGCCCCACGGCAGCCGCAGGCCGGCCTGCCGGAGGAGATCGGTGCGGGCCAGCATCGCGGGCGCGGATCCGGTGCGTACGCCGGACGGGGTGAGCAGCGCCGCGTCGTCGGCCCAGCGCAGGGCGAGGTCGACGTCGTGGGTGGCCATGACCACCGTGGTGCCGCTCGCGCGCAGCCCGTCGAGGGTGGCGAGCAGGCGTTCCTGGCCGTCGGGGTCGAGCCCGGCGGTCGGCTCGTCCAGGATCAGCACGCGGGGCCGCATCGCCACCGCGCCCGCGATGGCCGTGCGCTTGCGCTGCCCGTACGACAGCAGGTGCGTGGGCCGGTCGGCCAGCGCGGTGATGTCCAGGGCGGCGAGCGCCTCGTCGACCCGCGCCCGCACCTCGGCGTCCGGCAGGCCGAGGTTCAGCGGGCCGAAGGAGACGTCCTGGCCGACGGACGCCGCGAAGAGCTGGTCGTCGGGGTCCTGCACGACCAGCTGGACGGTGGTCCGCAGCCGGGTCAGCCCCGTGCGGTCGTAGGTGACCGGCGTACCCTCCACCGTCAACCGGCCCCGGTCCGGCCGGAGTCCGCCGCTGAGCAGGCGCATCAGCGTGGTCTTGCCGCTACCGTTGCGGCCGAGCAGCGCCAGCGCGCGCCCCTCGTGCACGTCGAAGTCGAGGCCGTCGAGGACGACGGGGCCGTCCTCGTAGGCGTAGGAAGCGCCCCGCAGGGCGACCAGGGCGGTGGGCTCGCTCATGGCAGGGCCTTTTCCAGTACGAGGGTGAGGGCGGCCAGCGTTGCGAGGAGCGCGCAGCTCGCGGCCGTGAAGCGGACGGAGACCCGGGCCTCGGGTACCAGGACGCGCAGGGTGCCGTCGTAGCCGCGCCCGGCGAGACCGGTCTGGAGCCGGGCCGCCCGGTCGAAGGCCCGTACGAAGGCGGTGGCGCCGAGCCCGGCCAGGGAACGCCACTCCGCGGCCCGGCTGGTGTGCCCGAGCCGGGCGGCCTGGGCGTCCCGGATGAGCCGTACGGAATCCAGGAGCAGAAAGCTCATGCGGTACGTCACCAGGGCGACGTCGACGACGGGCGCCGGCACGCCCGCCCTGACCAGGCGGGGCAGCAGGTCCGACATCGGTGTGGTGAACGCGAACAGCAGCACCCCGAGGGAGGCCGCCGAGGTGCGCAGCAGCAACTCCCCGGCCCGCGACGGACCGTCGTCGGCGAGGGACACGAAGCCCTCCGGGCCGCCGACCTGGACGAGCAGCGTGACCGCGCCGGTCACGCAGAAGCCCAGCGGCACACGGTAGGCGCGCCACAGTCTGCGGGTGGGCACGCCCGCCGGCCCCAGCAGGACGGCGAGGGCGGTGACCAGGACCAGTGCGGCACCCGGCCAGGGCGGCAGCGAGATCGCGAGCACGGTGAGGCCGAGCCCGAGCACGGCCTTGTCCACGGGGTGACGGCGGCGCCAGCGACTGCTGTGCGCCGCCGCGTCGATCGGCAGCACGCGGGCTCAGTCCTCGTCGGCGGGGGGCTCCCCGGCGGTGCCGCCGGGCACGCGTTCGGCCTCCTGTTCCCTGGCCCGCTGCTCTCCCTGCCGCCGCCCCCGGTGCAGGCCGAAGTAGTAGGCGAGCACCCCGGCCCCGAGGGCCGCCTGGAGAGAGAACAGCGCCGACTCGATCTCGCCGGAGGGCGGCTCGTACAGCGGCGAGAACCACGGCTCGTAGTCGGGCTCGATCTCGGTGATCGCCGTCTCCGCCTCGCCGTCGGCCCCGGTGAACGGCTCTTCCTTGTGGTCGCCGAGGCCGAGAGCGAGCGGCAGGACGGCGAGCGCGGCCACGACGAGCAGCAGCAGGATGTTGATCTTCGTGTTCTTGCTCATCGGGCCACCGCCTCGGTCTCGCTCCTGGACTGCTTCTTGGCGAGGAGCACGCCCAGCCGGGTCAGTTCACCCTTGCTGGACTGCACCAGCAGCCGCATGACGAGCACTGTGAGCAGGCCCTCGCTGACCGCGAGCGGGATCTGGGTGACGGCGAAGATGGCGCCGAACTTGCCGAGCGCGCCCAGGAAGCCGCTGCTCGGGTCGGGGAAGGCGAGCGCCAGCTGGACGCTGGTGACGCAGTAGGTGGACAGGTCGGCGACGAACGCGCCGAAGAAGACGGCGACCATCAGCGGCACGTCGTACCGCCGCAGCAGCTTGTAGACGGCGTATCCGGCCCAGGGCCCGACGATCGCCATCGAGAAGACGTTGGCGCCGAGTGTGGTCAGGCCGCCGTGCGCGAGCAGCAGCGCCTGGAAGAGCAGGGTGATGGTGCCCAGGACCGCCATGATCGGCGGCCGGAACAGGATGGCGCCCAGTCCGGTGCCGGTGGGGTGCGAGCAACTCCCGGTCACCGACGGCAGCTTCAGCGCGGACAGGACGAAGGTGAAGGCGCCGGAGGCGCCGAGGAGCAGTGTGCTCTCGGGATGCTCCCTGACCTCACGGGTGAGTGAACGGACTCCGTGTACGACGAACGGCGCCGACGCGATGCCCCAGGCGACCGCGTGCGCCGGAGGCAGGAAACCCTCGGCTATGTGCATGGCTCAGCAGACCCTCTCCAGCACCTCGTGGATGGTTGACATGCCTTGGCCGGTCTCCTGGCTGACGGGTACCACCGCCCGTGCTCCGCCTTCCCGGGCCCTAGGGCCCAGTGGCTGCCCGTGAGGGCTGGAGCCGGACTTCCCGATTCACAGTGGCGAGGGCCGCACCGGTATCGCACCGGATTTCCCGTTCACCAAGGCGTGGTGACAGTAGTGCCCACGCAGGGTGGCTGACAAGCGCGCCCAGGGGCGCGAAGGGGGCGTTCGTCCGCTTCCCTGGCGCGTTCCCCCGGCGGCGCGTCAGGTGACGGGGCATGAACACCCTTGTTTCCAAGGGCCGGTGCCGTGACCTGCGGCGCACGGGGGGCGCTCCAGGCGACGGTGTGCCTCACAGGGGTCGAGGAGCCAGGGACCGGGCGGGATGGCGGGGGCCGAGGAAGACGACGACGCCCCGGCCGCCGGGGGAGGGGTGGGTGGCCTGGGTCCAGCCCTGGCGGCGGTAGAAGGACATGGCCCTGGACGACCGGACGGAGGTCAGCAGCCAGGAGCGGCCCCCGGGGGCGTCGGCCGTCACGGCTTCCAGGAGCCGGGCCGCGAGGCCGGTGCCGCGAGCGGCGGGGCGGACCGCGAGCTCGTCCGTCTCGCGGGCGCCGATCAGCCAGGCGGCGGTGTGGTCGGGGCCGAGGCCGGCGGCGGCCTCGGGATAGCAACGGTCGGTGGGGAAGGGGGCGGGGGTGGTCCAGGCGGTGGCGAAGCCGGCGATCTCTCCGCCCTGTACGGCGGTTACGGCGGTGAAGCCCGGTCGGCGTACGTTCGCCCGGAGGCGGTGCACGAAGTCCGTCGCCCGCTGCTCGTCCTCGCTCCAGGGCGGGGCGCAGAAGGCGTCGACGTACACGGCCCGCAGAGCGTCGGCGTGGGCGAGCAGTTCGGGGCCCCTGAAGACGTGGAGGCCGGTGGTCATCACGCCGCCACCGCCCGCGTCCCCGCCGCGACCGGGTGCAGGGTCGCGTACTCCAGTGGTGCCGACGGGTCGATCGACACATCGAGCGGGGCGGGTTCGGCTCCGGCCCGGACGAGGAGATCCCCGACGGCGGCGATCATCGCGCCGTTGTCCGTGCACAGCCGCAGCGGCGGCACCCGCAGCGCGATACCCGCGGCCCGGCAGCGCTCCTCGGCCAGCGACCGCACCCGCGAGTTCGCGGCGACCCCGCCCACCACCACCAACGTGCCCACGCCGTACTCCCGGCAGGCCGCCATCGCCCTGCGCGTCAGTACGTCCGCCACCGCCTCCTGCAACGAGGCCGCCCCGTCCGCCACCGGCAGCTCCCGGCCCGCACGGCCCTCGGCCCAGCGCGCCGCGGCCGTCTTCAGACCCGAGAAGGAGAAGTCGTACGACCCCGGCAGCGGGCGGGGGAAGGGGACAGCGCGCGGATCCCCCACGCGCGCTGCCCGGTCGATGGCCGGACCGCCCGGATACGGCAGCCCGAACACCCGCGCCACCTTGTCGAAGCACTCCCCGGCGGCGTCGTCGAGGGTGTCGCCGAGGTGGACGATCGGATCGCGGGCCAGGTCTCGGACGAGGAGGAGGGAGGTGTGGCCGCCGGAGACGACCAGCACCACGCAGGGGTTGGGCAGCGGGCCGTGTTCGAGGGTGTCCGCGGCGACATGGCCGGCGAGGTGATGGACGCCGTGCAGGGGCACCCCCAGCGCGTAGGCGATGCTCTTCGCCCCGGCCACGCCCACCTGCAGGGCGCCCGACAGGCCGGGCCCGGTGGTGACGGCGACCGCGTCGACGTCGGACAGCCCAAGCCCGGCCTCGTCCAGCGCCTGCCGGATCACCGGACCCAGCGCGTGCAGGTGCGCCCGGGAGGCGATCTCGGGCACCACTCCGCCGAACCGGGCGTGCTCGTCCATGCTCGACGCCACCGCCTGCCCCAGCAGCCGCCCGTCCCGGACCAGTCCCGCGCCGGTCTCGTCGCAGGACGACTCGATGCCGAGAACGATCGGAGAGCCCATCCGTCCCACCCCTCCTGCACTGCTCTTGTTATTGCAAGTAGTGTGCAATAGGCGCGCCGGTGATGTGTACCCGACCAAGAGAGTGCAGGCCACCGCCCCGTAAAGTGCCTCTCCGTTGCCCTGCCGAGCCCGAGGAACCGAGCCGTGACCCCCGTGCGCCACAGCGAGCCCGACGAGCCCGCCGCGCCCGTCGCCGTGGACTGCCGACGCGCCCCGGACGCCCCGCGGCTCGGCGCGGTGCCGGGGCTGCCCGACACCGCCTACGACCACGACGGACAGCTCACCAAACGCCATGTCCGCGCCGCCACGCTGGGCGTCCTCGCGCCCGCGCCCGGTGAACTGCTGTGGGACATCGGCGGCGGATCGGGCTCGATCGCCATCGAGTGGATGCGGACACACCCGTCGTGCCGGGCCGTCAGCGTCGAGCGCGACCCCGTGCGCGCCGAGCGGATCGGCCGCAACGCCGAGCGGCTGGGCGTCCCGGGACTGCACGTCGTCACCGGTGCCGCACCCGCCGTGCTGGCCGAACTGCCCCCGCCCGACGCGGTCTTCATCGGCGGCGGGCTCACCGCGCCCGGTCTGCTCGACGCCTGCTGGGCGGCGCTGCCCGTCGGCGGGCGGCTCGTCGCCAACACCGTGACCCTGGAGTCGGAGGCGCTGCTCGCCGACGCCCACCGGCGCCACGGCGGCGAACTGACCAGGCTCGCGGTGGCCCACGCCGTCCCCGTGGGCGGCTTCACCGGCTGGCGGCAGGCGATGCCGGTGACCCAGTGGGCCGTACAGAAAGCGGAGAGAACCATCGACCCCCGTCCAGGAGCAGACAGATGACCGTGTACTTCATCGGCGCCGGACCCGGCGCCGCCGACCTGATCACGGTGCGCGGCGCCCGTACGCTCGCGGCCTGCCAGGTCTGCCTGTACGCGGGCAGCCTGGTGCCGCGCGAACTGCTCGCCGAATGCCCGCCGGGCGCACGCCTGGTGGACACCGCCCGGCTCGACCTGGACGAGATCACCGCCGAGCTGGTCCGCGCCCACGAGGCGGGGCACGACGTGGCGCGGCTGCACTCGGGCGACCCGTCGGTGTTCAGCGCGGTCGCCGAGCAGATGCGGCGGCTGGACGCGGCCGGAGTGCCGTACGAGGTGGTGCCCGGGGTGCCCGCCTTCGCTGCCGCCGCCGCTTCCCTGAAGCGGGAGCTGACCGTGCCGACGGTCGGCCAGACGGTCATCCTCACCCGGGTCGCCAACCGTGCCACCGCGATGCCCGAGGGGGAGGACCTGGCCACCCTCGGCCGCAGCGGCGCGCTGATCGTGCTGCACCTGGCCGCCAAGTACGTGGACCGGGTGGTCGGTGAGCTGCTTCCGCACTACGGCGCCGACTGCCCCGCCGCCGTGGTCGCCTATGCCTCCCGGCCCGACGAACTGATCATCCGTGGCACGCTCGACGAGATCGCCGGGAAGGTCAGGGAGGCCGGTGTGCTGCGCACGGCCGTGATCATGGTCGGGCGGACGCTGGGCGCGGAGCAGTTCCGCGACAGTCACCTGTACTCGCCGGAGCGGGAGCGTCATGTCTGCTGAGGAGGTCATCCCGATCCTGCGGGTCGGGGACGCCACGGAGGCGGTCGGGTGGTACGCGCGGCTCGGTTTCGTCCAGCAGTGGGAGCACCGGTTCGAACCGGGGCTGCCGGTCTTCACCGAGGTCGCGCGGGGGCGGGTCCGCATCTATCTGTCGGAGCACGAGGGCGACGCGCGCCCGGACACCTTGGTGTACCTGAGGGTGGCCGACATCGACGCCGTCGCCACCGAGTTCGGTGTCCGGGTCGAGGAGGCGCCGTGGGGACGGGAGCTGGAGCTGCGTGATCCGGACGGGAACCGCATCAGGGTGGGGGAGGCGCGCGACTGATCCGGCGGAGCCGGGGCGGGTCCGTCGTTCAGGCCACCGTGCTGCGGCCCACGATCGTGCCCGCCCGGTCGATACAGATGACGTCCACCGCGACCGGCGCCCCGCGCAGCACCGCCAGGGCCTCGTCCCGGGCCGTGGTCGCGACCAGGTCGCCGAGCGGCACCCCGGCCGCCCCGCACAGCTGGAGCGCGGCGAGTCCGGTGTTGGCGTCGGCCACCTCGGCGGCGAGCGCGTCGTCCGCGCCGCCCCGGCGGGCGAGTTCGGCGAGGAAGCCCTTGTCGACCTGGGAACGGGCGGAGTGCAGGTCCAGGTGTCCGGCGGCCAGCTTGGAGAGCTTGGCGAAGCCGCCGCAGATGGTCAGGCGGCCGACGGGATGGCGGCGGACGTACTTCAGCACCGCGCCCGCGAAGTCGCCCATGTCGAGCAGGGCGTCCTCGGGGAGGCCGTATTCGGCCACGACCGTCTTCTCGGAGGTGGAACCGGTGCACCCCGCCACATGGGTGCGCCCGGCCGCCCGCGCCACGTCCACCCCGCGCCGGATGGAGTCGATCCACGCCGAGCACGAGTACGGCACGACGATGCCGGTCGTGCCCAGGATGGACAGCCCGCCGAGGATGCCGAGGCGGGGGTTCCAGGTGGAGCGGGCGATCTCCTCGCCGTGGTCGACGGAGACGGTGAGTTCGACATCGCCGGTGCCGCCGTACCGCTGCGCGACCCGGGCGATGTGGTCGCGCATCATCTGGCGCGGCACCGGGTTGACGGCCGGTTCGCCGACGGGGAGGGGCAGGCCGGGGCGGGTGATCGTGCCCACGCCGGGACCGGCCCTGAAGACGACGCCGGCGCCGGCGGGCAACTGCCGCACGGTGACCCGGACCAGCGCGCCGTGGGTGACGTCCGGGTCGTCGCCGGCGTCCTTCACGATCCCCGCCATCGCGGACGCACCCGTCAGCTCCTCGGCGGCCAGGGCGAACGACGGCGTCTGCCCCTTGGGCAACGTGATCGTCACCGGGTCGGGAAACTCCCCGGTCAGCAGCGCGGTGTACGCGGCCGTGGTCGCCGCGGTCGCGCAGGCCCCCGTGGTCCAGCCGTGCCGCAGGCCGGTGTGCTTCAGTTGGGCGCTGCGGCCGCCTTTGGCCTCGCTGCTCATGCCTCACTCTTCGGAAGGGAACCGGACTTCGTGCACGTACTGATCCTGGGC
This sequence comes from Streptomyces curacoi, assembly GCF_001513975.1. Lineage (GTDB taxonomy): Bacteria > Actinomycetota > Actinomycetes > Streptomycetales > Streptomycetaceae > Streptomyces > Streptomyces curacoi. The sequence continues at coordinate 694,768 of NZ_KQ947986.1, read as the reverse complement.
GGGACCACCGAGGCCCGTCGTCTCGCCGAACTCCTGGCGGCCGGCGCCGGGTCCGCGCCGCGGGTGACGAACTCCCTGGCCGGACGCGTCGCCGCGCCCCGGCTGCCGCCCGGCGAGGTACGCGTGGGCGGCTTCGGCGGCGCCGAGGGGCTGGCCGCGTGGCTGCGCGAGCACGAGGTGGACGCGCTCATCGATGCCACGCACCCTTTCGCCGGAACCATCAGTTTCAACGCGGCCAAGGCCGCCGCCACCGCCCATGTTCCCCTGCTCGCGCTACGGCGCCCCAGCTGGGTCCCGGCACAGGGCGACGACTGGCACGAGGCCGACTCGCTGGAGACGGCGGCGCGGCTGCTGCCCACGCTCGGCCGACGGGTGTTCCTGACCACCGGACGCATGGGGCTGGCGGCCTTCGCGGACCTGGACGGCCTGTGGTTCCTCGTACGGTCCGTCGACGCGCCCGAACCCCCGCACCCGCCCCGCATGGAGGTGCTGCTCGACCGCGGCCCGTTCACCCTGGCCGGGGAACGCGAGGTGCTGCGCCGCCACCGGATCGACGTCGTGGTGACGAAGGACAGCGGGGGAGCGGCCACCGCGCCGAAGCTGACCGCGGCCCGGGAGGCCGGGCTGCCCGTGGTCGTGGTGCGCAGGCCGCCGGTGCCCGACGGGGTGCAGGTCGTGGCCGGGCCCGAGCAGGCCGCCCGATGGATCGAGGAGCGGCTCCACGGGCGTACTTTCCCAGCCGCGGGCTGAAAACTGACCCGGGCTTTGCCGCATCCTGATCTCACCTGCAAACTCTTCGCAGCAAGCTTGAGCGTGTGGCTGAAAACAGGGTGAGGCTGAGGACAAGGGCCGAGAACGACCAACCGCCGAGGTGGCACCGCATACGCACGTCGATGACCCGCAAGGAGTGGGCCCGCGCCGGCGGTATGGCCGCCTTCATCCTGGCACTGCACGTCATCGGCTGGTTCACGCTCGTGGTGATCGTCGCCCCGGAGCACTACAGCCTGGGCACGAAGACCTTCGGCATCGGCGTCGGAGTCACCGCCTACACCCTCGGCATGCGGCACGCCTTCGACGCCGACCACATCGCGGCCATCGACAACACCACCCGCAAGCTGATGAGCGAGGGGCAGCGGCCGCTGTCGGTCGGCTTCTGGTTCTCCCTCGGCCACTCGTCGATCGTCTTCGCGCTGACCTTCCTGCTCTCCCTCGGTGTGAAGGCACTCGCCGGCCCGGTCCGGGACGACGACTCCGCCCTGCACAACGTCAGCGGCTGGATCGGTACGACGGTCTCCGGGACCTTCCTCTACGTCATCGCCGTCATCAACATCGTGATCATGGCGGGTATCTGGAAGGTCTTCCGGCAGATGCGCTCCGGCCGCTTCGACGAGGAGGCCCTGGAGGAGCAGCTCGACAACCGCGGCTTCCTCAACCGACTGCTGGGCCGCCTGATGAAGTCGATCACCAAGCCGTGGCAGATGTACCCACTGGGCCTGCTCTTCGGCCTCGGCTTCGACACGGCCACCGAGGTCGCGCTCCTCGTCCTGGCCGGCTCGGGCGCCGCCTCCGGACTGCCCTGGTACGCGATCCTGTGCCTGCCCGTCCTGTTCGCGGCCGGCATGTCGCTGCTCGACACGATCGACGGCACGTTCATGAACTTCGCCTACGGCTGGGCCTTCTCCAAGCCCGTCCGCAAGGTCTACTACAACCTCACCGTGACCGGCCTGTCCGTGGCCGTCGCGCTCCTCGTCGGCACGGTCGAACTGCTGGGCCTGATCGCGGAGAAGGCAGGTCTGCACGGTGCTTTCTGGGACTGGGTGTCCGGGCTGGACCTGAACACCATCGGGTACGTCATCGTCGGGCTGTTCTTCGCGACCTGGGCGGTCGCCCTGCTGGTGTGGAAGGTGGGGCGGATCGAGGAGAAGTGGACGGCGGGGCCGGCCCAGGGGCCCGACCCCGCCGAACAGCGGGCCTCGACGCTGTAGCGCCGGCCGTCGCAGGCCGCTCAGGTCTCCGGGTAACGGCGAGGCGTCCAGACGATCTCCTCGCCGTCCGCCCGCCGTACGACCCGCGTCTGCGAGGAACCGACCAGCAGGATCGTCCGCATGTCGACCTCGGCCGGATCGAGCTTCGCCAGCCGCACGACCCGCACCCGCTCGCCGGCACCCCCGACGTCCCGCGCGACCACCACCGGCGTGTCCGGCGCCCGGTGCTCCAGCAGCAGGTCGCGGGCCCTGCCCACCTGCCAGGTGCGGCTGCGGGAGCCGGGGTTGTACAGGGCCAGCACCAGGTCCGCGGAGGCCGCCGCGCGCAGTCGTCCGGCGATGACCTCCCAGGGCTTGAGCCGGTCGGAGAGGGAGATGGCGGCGTAGTCGTGCCCGAGCGGGGCACCGGCGCGAGCGGCGGCCGCGTTGGCCGCGGTGACCCCGGGCAGCACCCGCACGCGTACGTCCGCGTACTCCTTCGCCGAGGCGGCCTCCAGTACGGCCGTGGCCATCGCGAAGACTCCCGGGTCACCGCCGGAGACGACGGCCACCCGCCGCCCCCGCTGGGCGAGTTGGAGCGCGAACTCGGCCCGCTCGGCCTCGACCCGGTTGTCGGAACCGTGGCGGCGCTGACCGGGACGGACCGGGACCCGGTCCAGGTAGGTGGTGTAGCCGACGAGATCGTCCGCGGCGGTGAGCGCACCCCGCGTCTGCGGGGTCAGCCACAGCGGCCCGGCCGGCCCCGTCCCGACCACCACGACCTCCCCCCGCTCCGGCACGGCAGGCGCGGCGTCGACCCGGCTGGGCAGGACGGCCACCGAGAAGTACGGCACCGACTCCGGCTCCACGGCGGCCAGTTCGGCGAGGCGCTCCCCGCTCATGGTGGCCCGCTCGACGTACCGGGCCTCACCCAGCCGCCCCGAATCCCGAAGCGCCCGTCGCACCTTGGGGAAGGTGCGCCCCAGCTTCATGACCACCGCCGCGTCCGTGGCGGCGAGCCGGGCGGTCAGCTCCTCCTCGGGCAGGGTGCCCGGCAGGATCGTGAGCACCTCCTCGCCCTCCGCGAGCGGCGTGCCCAGGCGGGCCGCGGCGGCGGACACGGAGGTGACGCCCGGGATCACCTCGGTGGCGTAGCGGCCGGCGAGCCGCTTGTGCATGTGCATGTAGGAGCCGTAGAAGAGCGGGTCGCCCTCCGCGAGGACGGCGACCGTCCGGCCGGCGTCGAGGTGCGCGGCCAGCCTCGCCGACGCCTCCGCGTAGAACTCCGCCAGGGCGCCCTGGTAGCCGCCGGGGTGGTCCGTCGTCTCCGTCGTGACCGGATAGACCAGCGGTTCCTCGATGTGGTCGGCACGGATGTGGCGCGCCGCGATCGAGCGGGCGATGGACCGGCCGTGCCGGGCGCTGTGGTACGCGATCACATCCGCCCCGGCGATGACCTCGACGGCCCGGACGGTCATCAGGGACGGGTCGCCTGGACCGAGCCCGACGCCGTACAGCTTCCCGCTCACTCTTCCTCGCTCGCGATCGCGTTGAGCGCGGCGGCGGCGATGGCGCTGCCTCCGCGACGGCCGCGTACGACCAGGTACTCCAGGCCCGACGGGTGTTCGGCCAGGGCGTCCTTGGACTCGGCCGCGCCGACGAAACCGACGGGGACCCCGATGACGGCGGCCGGGCGGGGCGCGCCCTCCTCGATCATCTCCAGGAGCCGGAAGAGGGCGGTGGGCGCGTTGCCGACGGCGACGACCGAGCCCTCCAGCCGGTCCCGCCACAGCTCCAGCGCGGCGGCGCTGCGGGTGGTGCCGAGCTTCGCGGCCAGCTCCGGGACGGCCGGGTCCAAGAGCGTGCAGAGCACGTCGTTGTCGGCGGGCAGCCGCTTGCGCGTCACCCCGCTGGCCACCATCCGCACGTCGGTGAAGACGGGTGCGCCCGCGCGCAGGGCCTCGCGGGCGCGGGCCACCACGTCGGGGGTGTAGGCCAGGTCCCGTACGAGGTCGACCATCCCGCAGGCGTGGATCATCCGGACCGCGACCTGGCTGACGTCGGCGGGCAGGCCCGCGAGGTCCGCCTCCGCGCGGATGGTGGCGAAGGACTGGCGGTAGATGGCCGCGCCGTCCTTCTCGTAGTCGTACGTGGTCACGGTGTTCTTCTCGCTGTTCTCGGTCGTCGTGATACGGCTCAGGAAGTGATCGCCGCCAGGGCGGTGGCCAGTTGGGAGGGGTCGTCGAGGCAGGCCACGACATCGCCGTCCCGGTCGGCGCGCGGCTGTCGGCCCGGCGTGACGGCGCGGAGCCGGTAACTGCCGCCAGGGACGGCGACCACGTCGATCCGGTCGCCTCGGGGGTGCCCGCAACGGCGTTCGCACCCGGACCAGTACACGGGAAGACGGGCGCTGCCCGCGGCGGTCAGGCTCCGCTCCGCGTCCGCCCGCACATCGGCCCGGGACTTGGCGCATCCGGGCCGGCCGACGCAGGCGCCGACGCGCAGCCACGGGGAAGCGGGGTCCGTGACGAGGCCGGTGGCGCAGAGGCGGGCCGGCGCGTCGGCGGCGCCCTCCGAGCGGGTGGGCACGACCACGCCACGCCATGGGGTCAGCCGCAGCTCCCCGGCGGCGGCATGCGTCAACGCCTGCCACTGGAGGGGCGTGAGACGGCCGAGAGGAACGTGTACGGAGAGGGCGGCCCCGACGATCCCCGGCGGCGGGCCCTCCGCGCCGCCTGCGCGGTCCGGCGCCCGCAGCGAGCTGCTGATGCCCGCGCCCTTCAGCGAGCGCCGGACCGCATTCGTCAACTCCCCGGGCGGGACCGGAAGTTCGTCCACTCGCCAGACCCGCGCCCCGTGCTCCCGGGCCACCTGGAGGAACGTCTCCGCCGCCAGCAGCGCGGCACGCGGCACGTCGTCCCCGGAGACGCACAGCGCCTCGCCGGCCGAGCCCAGGCCGAGCAGCGCGCCACCGTCCGCGGTGGCCTGTACGGTCACATCGGCGCCGAGTCCGGCCACGTCCCCGCGTCCGTCGTCGAGCGCGAACAGGAACCGTCCCGACAACTCCCGCGCCGCCTCGCTCGCGCACAGCGCCCCGTCCAGGGCCGACAGCCAGGGCCGCACCTGCCTCCAGCCGCGTCCGTCGAGGCCGGACAGCGGCGAGGCGACGATGTTGCGCACCCGCTCGTGCCCGCGCGACGGCAACAGCCCGGCCACGTCCAGTGCTTCGGCCAGCTCCGCGCCGCACGTCTCCCGCAAGCCCCGCAACTGCACGTTGCCGCGCGAGGTGAGATGAAGATCACCATCGCCCAGCCGCCGGGCCGCGTCCGCCAGCGCCTGGGCCTGGCGGAGCGTCAGCACGCCGCCGGGAACGCGGACACGGGCCAGCGCGCCGTCGTCCGCGGCATGCAGCCGCAGCGCCCCGGGGCAGGCGTCACCGCGGTCCCGTGAGACCGCTGTGGCCTGGGGCGATGAGGGGGCGGCAGGCGTGGACATGGCGGCGAGCATACCGACAGCTCCACGGAATGTATGCCCCGCCCCTGTTCCGCGCCCCTTACTATGCTCCTCGGTGGATCACCCGGTCCGCCATCGCCACCACGGCGACAGGGAGGAAGCCCGGTGTGACTCCGGCGCGGTCCCGCCACTGTGAGCCCCCCGCAACGGGCTGGGCGAGCCAGGAACTCCCTTCCCCCCCCAGCTCTCGGCCCCGCCCGAGCAGGGGGGACCCCATCCGCCACCGCCCGGGGCGCGGACCCCGAGGAAGGCCAGACGCCGCATGCCGCATCCTTCCGGGGGGCGACCCCCGCACCCCCGCATCCTGCTCCTGTCGACGTCCGACACCGACCTGCTCAGCGCCCGCGCGGCGAACGGCCCGGTGTCCTACCGCTTCGCCAACCCGTCCCGGCTCCCGCTCGACGACCTGCCCGCGCTCCTCGACGGCGTCGGCCTCGTCGTCGTACGCCTCCTCGGCGGCCTGCGCGCCTGGCAGGACGGCCTCGACCTGCTGCTCGCCGACGGCCGCCCGGTCGTGGTCCTCACCGGCGAACAGGCCCCGGACGCCCAGCTGATGGCCGCCTCCACGGTCCCGATCGGCATCGCCGCCGAGGCCCACGCCTACCTCGCCCACGGCGGCCCCGCCAACCTGGAGCAGCTGGCCCGTTTCCTCTCCGACACCGTCCTGCTGACCGGCCACGGCTTCGACGCCCCTGCCCCCGCGCCCAGTTGGGGCCCGCTGGAGCGCACGCCGCGGGGCGAGGGGCCGACCGTGGCCGTGCTCTACTACCGCGCCCACCACATGAGCGGGAACACGGCGTTCGTGGCTGCCCTGTGCGACGCGATCGAGGAGGCGGGCGGCCGGCCGCTGCCGCTGTACGTCGCCTCGCTGCGGTCCCCCGAGGCCGAACTGATCGACGAACTGCGCGCCGCCGACGCCGTTATCACCACCGTCCTGGCCGCGGGCGGCACCAGGCCCGCCGAGGCATCCGCCGGCGGCGACGACGAGTCCTGGGACGCGGGCGCGCTCACCGGCCTGGACGTGCCGATCCTGCAGGCCCTGTGCCTGACCGGCTCGCGCACCGCCTGGGAGGAGAACGACGAGGGCGTCTCCCCGCTCGACGCCGCCGCCCAGATCGCCGTACCGGAGTTCGACGGCCGACTCATCACCGTCCCCTTCTCCTTCAAAGAGATCGACGAGGACGGACTCCCCGCGTACGTCGCCGACCCCGAGCGCGCGGCCCGCGTCGCCGGCATCGCCGTACGCCATGCCCGGCTGAGGCACATCCCGGCCGCCGAGAAGCGCCTGGCCCTCGTCCTGTCCGCCTACCCGACCAAGCACTCCCGCATCGGCAACGCGGTCGGCCTCGACACCCCCGCCAGCGCGGTGGCCCTCCTGCGCCGACTGCGCGAGGAGGGGTACGACTTCGGCGACGGAGAGGTCCCCGGCCTGGCCTCCGGCGACGGCGACGAACTGATCCGCGCGCTCATCGAGGCCGGCGGCCACGACCAGGACTGGCTCACCGAGGAGCAGCTGGCCCGCAACCCCGTGCGCATCCCGGCGGCGGACTACCGGCGCTGGTTCGCCACGCTCCCCGAGGAGTTGCGCACGGCGGTCGAGAAGCACTGGGGTCCGGCACCCGGCGAGATGTTCGTCGACCGCAGCCGCGACCGGGACGGTGACATCGTCCTCGCGGCCCTCCGCTTCGGGAACCTGCTGGTCCTCATCCAGCCCCCGCGCGGCTTCGGCGAGAACCCGATCGCGATCTACCACGACCCGGACCTGCCGCCCTCCCACCACTACCTGGCCGCCTACCGCTGGATCGCGGCTCCCGCCGAGGACGGCGGGTTCGGCGCCGACGCGATGATCCACCTCGGCAAGCACGGCAACCTGGAGTGGCTGCCCGGCAAGAACGCCGGCCTGTCCGCCGCCTGCGGCCCCGACGCCGCCCTCGGCGACCTCCCCCTGATCTACCCCTTCCTCGTCAACGACCCCGGCGAGGGCACCCAGGCCAAGCGCCGCGTCCACGCCACCCTCGTCGACCACCTGGTCCCGCCGATGGCCCGTGCCGACTCCTACGGCGACATCGCGCGCCTGGAGCAACTCCTCGACGAGTACGCCCAGATCTCCGCCATGGACCCGGCGAAGCTCCCGGCCGTCCGCGCCCAGATCTGGACCCTCGTCCGGGCCGCCAGGCTCGACCACGACCTGGGCATGGCGGACCGCCCCGACGACGACGGCTTCGACGACTTCCTCCTCCATGTCGACGGCTGGCTCTGCGAGGTCAAGGACGCCCAGATCCGCGACGGTCTGCACATCCTGGGCAGCCCGCCGCGGGGCGAGGACCGGGTCAACCTGGTCCTCGCCATCCTCCGCGCCCGCCAGATCTGGGGCGGCAGCACGGCGTTGCCCGGCCTGCGCGAGGCGCTGGGACTGGACGAGTCCGCCGCGACCCGCACGACCGCCGACGAGGCGGAGGAACGGGCCCGTGCCCTGGTCCAGGCGATGGAGGACGCCGACTGGGATCCGGCCGCCGTCCCCACCGGACACGGTGAACAGGTCGCCGCCGTCCTTGAGTTCGCGGCTCGCGAGGTCGTCCCGCGCCTGTCGGCCACCACCGCCGAACTCGACCACGCCGTCCACGCCCTGAACGGCGGCTTCGTCCCGGCGGGCCCCTCCGGCTCCCCGCTGCGCGGCCTGGTCAACGTCCTGCCGACCGGCCGTAACTTCTACTCGGTCGACCCCAGGGCCATCCCCTCCCGCCTCGCCTGGGAGACCGGACAGGCCCTCGCGGACTCCCTGCTGGAGCGCTACCGCACGGACCACGGCGACTGGCCCACGTCCGTCGGCCTCTCCCTGTGGGGCACCAGCGCGATGCGCACGGCGGGCGACGACGTGGCCGAGGCGCTCGCCCTGCTCGGCATCCGCCCGGTCTGGGACGACGCCTCCCGCCGGGTGACCGGCCTGGAGCCCGTCCCCCACGCGGAGCTGGGCCGCCCCCGCATCGACGTCACCCTGCGCATCTCGGGCTTCTTCCGCGACGCGTTCCCGCACACGATCGGCCTCCTGGACGACGCCGTACGCCTGGCCGCGTCCCTGGACGAACCGGCCGACGCCAACCATGTACGCGCCCACGTCCAGGCGGACCTGGCCGTCCACGGCGACGAACGCCGCGCCACCACCCGCGTCTTCGGCTCCCGCCCCGGCACCTACGGCGCCGGCCTGCTCCAGCTCATCGACTCCCGCGACTGGCGCACCGACGCCGACCTCGCCGAGGTCTACACGGTCTGGGGCGGCTACGCCTACGGCCGCGAGCTCGACGGCCGCCCGGCGCGCGACGACATGGAGACGGCGTACCGGCGCATCGCGGTCGCCGCGAAGAACACGGACACCCGCGAGCACGACATCGCCGACTCCGACGACTACTTCCAGTACCACGGCGGCATGGTGGCGACGGTCCGCGCCCTGCGCGGCACGGCCCCCGAGGCCTACGTCGGCGACTCCACCCGCCCCGAGACCGTGCGCACCCGCACCCTCGTCGAGGAGACCTCGCGCGTCTTCCGCGCCCGAGTCGTCAACCCCAGGTGGATCGAGGCGATGCGCCGCCACGGCTACAAGGGGGCCTTCGAACTCGCCGCCACCGTTGACTACTTGTTCGGCTACGACGCCACCACCGGCGTGGTCGCCGACTGGATGTACGACAGGCTCACCGAGACCTACGTCCTGGACCCGGCCAACCGCGAGTTCCTCCGGCAGGCCAACCCCTGGGCGCTGCACGGCATCGCCGAGCGGTTGCTGGAGGCGGAGTCGCGCGGGATGTGGGAGAAGCCGGATCCGGCGGTGCTGGACGCGCTGCGGCGGGTGTACCTGGAGACGGAGGGGGAGCTGGAGGGCGACGGCTGAGGTCCTAGGTCCAACGCCTGATCGAAAAGGAGTTGCTGCTGCTGTTAACGTGCAGTTGCACATCATTCGCAATAACGTCGGAGGACGTTGGACATGGCGGTTTACACGCTCCCGGAACTTCCCTACGACTACTCGGCGCTGGCCCCCGTGATCAGCCCCGAGATCATCGAGCTGCACCACGACAAGCACCACGCGGCGTACGTGAAAGGTGCGAACGACACGCTGGAGCAGCTCGCCGAGGCGCGGGACAAGGAGTCGTGGGGCTCGATCAACGGTCTGGAGAAGAACCTGGCCTTCCACCTCTCCGGTCACATCCTGCACTCGATCTACTGGCACAACATGACCGGCGACGGCGGCGGCGAGCCGCTGGAGAAGGACGGCGTGGGCGAGCTGGCGGACGCGATCGCCGAGTCCTTCGGCTCCTTCGCCCACTTCAAGGCGCAGCTGTCCAAGGCGTCGGCCACCACGCAGGGTTCGGGCTGGGGCGTCCTCGCCTACGAGCCGCTCAGCGGCCGGCTCATCGTGGAGCAGGTCTACGACCACCAGGGCAACGTCGGCCAGGGCTCGACCCCGATCCTGGTCTTCGACGCCTGGGAGCACGCCTTCTACCTGCAGTACCGCAACCAGAAGGTGGACTTCATCGAGGCGATGTGGCAGGTCGTCAACTGGCAGGACGTGGCCAAGCGCTACGCCGCCGCCAAGGAGCGCGGCGACAGCCTGCTCCTCGCGCCGTGACGCCCTGACCGCGCCGGCACAGCCGTCCTGCTCGTGACCGTCTTCTCACCCTTCACTGGCAGGCGGCAGCCCGAAGGGCTCCCGCGCGGCCCTCGTGCGCACAAGCGCGGGTGGGCGGGTGCGTTCGTACCCGCCCACCCGTGTGGTCACGCGGTCGCCGGGAGCACGTGGTCGCCGAGCTTGTCCGTGCTCAGGCACAGGGAGCAGACGACGGCGTCGTGGGTCCGGCAGGCGGCCAGGTCGGGGCGCTCGTACGGCTGGTGGCAGACGTGGCAGTCGTAGGTCGTCCCACTCGGGTTGCCTTCCGCGTCGAGCAGGGGCTCGGCGATGCCGTCGTCGGTGCGGCGCAGGTAGTACCGGCCCTTGGTGACGATCGCCATCAGCGGGGTGAGGACGAACGCGATCACGGCCGCGGCGACGGGGGAGTACGGCTGGAGGGTGTCGCCGAGTGCGTGGAAGTACATGGCGATCGACAGGCCGGAGGAGGCGATGAAGGCCACGACGCCCACGGGGTTGACGGCGTAGAGCATGCCGCGGCGGAACTCCGGCTGTAGCGGGGACAGCTTCAGCAGGTACTTGTTGACGCCGATGTCGGTGGCGACGGTGACCACCCAGGCGATGGCGCAGTTCGAGTAGAAGCCCAGGATGCTGTTGAGGAAGCTGAACATGTCCGCTTCCATCAGGATCAGCGCGAAGGCCAGGTTGACCAGGACGAAGACCATGCGGCCGGGGTAGCGCCCGGTGACGCGGGTGAAGGAGTTGGTCCACGCCAGGGAGCCCGAGTACGCGTTGGTCACGTTGATCTTGATCTGGCTGATGACCACCAGGGCCACGGCCAGCGGGATCACCATCCAGGACGGCATCATCGCGTCGAAGGCGCCGCGGAACTGCTGGATCGGCTCGGGCGCCGCCGTCGGGCCGACCTCGGCGAGGATGTACACGGCGAGGAAGACACCGATGGCCTGCTTCAGCGCGCCGAGCACCACCCAGCCGGGCCCGGCCATGACCACCGCGGTCCACCAGGTGCGCTTGTTCGCCTCGGTCTTCGGCGGCATGAAGCGCAGGTAGTCGATCTGCTCGCCGATCTGGGCTATCAGGGACAGGCAGACGCCCGCGCCGAGCAGCACGGAGGCGGTGTTGACGCCGCCCTCGCCGTCGGTGCCGGCGTAGGAGAGGAAGCGGTCGACCGTGCCGGGGTCGGTGGCGACGAGGTAGACCAGCGGGGCGACCATCAGGATCAGCCAGATCGGCGTCGTCCACACCTGGAGCTTGCTCAGCGCCTTCATGCCGTAGATCACCAGCGGGATCACCATCAGCGTGGAGACCAGGTAGCCCAGCCACAGCGGCATACCGAGGCCGATCTTGAGGCCCTGCGCCATGATCGAGCCTTCGAGGGCGAAGAAGATGAAGGTGAAGCTGGCGAAGATGACGCTGGTGAGGACCGAGCCGTAGTAGCCGAAGCCGGAGCCGCGGGTGATGAGGTCCAGGTCGATGTTGTAGCGGGCCCCGTAGTAGGCGAGAGGGAAGCCGGTGACGAAGATGACGACCGCGGCGACGGCGATCGCCACGAGCGCGTTGCCGGTGCCGTGGGCCAGGCCGATGCCGGCGCCGATGGAGAAGTCGGCCATGTAGGCGATGCCGCCGAGCGCGGTCGTCGCTACGACCATCGGGGTCCAGCGCCGGTAACTGCGGGGCGCGAAGCGGAGGGTGTAGTCCTCCAGGGTCTCCTTGGTCGCCTGGTCCGTGGCGGGCTTGGCGGGGTCCGGGGCTGTCAGCCGTGACTCGGTGGTGCTCATGTCACGCCTCCTGTGGGGGTGCGGTGGGGTTCGGAGTCCACGCGGTGAACGGGGCGCGCGGAAGGGGAAGCGGAAGGGGAAGTCGTACCTGCGCACGCGGCGGATCCGCCGGCCGAATCCGACGAACGCCTCGGTGGGCTCGTACAGCGCCTTGAGCTGCGCGAGGTTGGGCATGGTGACGTGGAATCCGCCGTCGCCTCGCTCGATCAGCCCGTCGGCGTGCAGTCGGGCTGCGGCTTCGTATACGGCTCTGAGTCCATGGCGGGAGACGGTAGGAAGCGCTTGTTTCCCAGGGGGCCCGCCTGTCGTGAACGACTCGTTACGTACAACTCACCACAGGGGCACGGGACGCCCCGAGCGACCAGCTCGAAGAGATGGCCGTGGCGGAACTGCCGAGCTCCCCTCACCGGCGCGTAACGTGAAGCGACAAGCATCTGATCAGCGAGGGGACGAACCCGCGTGAAGATCCTCATCAGCGCCGACATGGAGGGCGCCACCGGCGTGACCTGGCCCGCCGACGTGCTGCCGGGCACACCCCAGTGGGAGCGGTGCCGGGGGATGTTCACCTCCGACGTCGACGCCGCCGTACGGGGGTTCTTCGACGGCGGCGCCGACGAGGTCCTCATCAATGAGGCGCACTGGACCATGCGTAATCTGCTGCTCGAACGGCTCGACGAGCGGGCGCAGATGCTGACCGGCCGGCACAAGGCGCTGTCCATGGTCGAGGGCGTCCAGCACGGCGACGTGGACGGCATCGCCTTCGTCGGCTACCACGCGGGCGCCGGCATGGAGGGCGTCCTCGCGCACACCTACCTCGCCAACTCCATCACCGGGGTGTGGCTGAACGGCGTACGGGCGAGCGAGGGGCTGCTGAACGCGCACGTCGTCGCCGAGTACGGCGTGCCCGTCGTGCTCGTCACCGGCGACGACGTGGCCTGCGAGGACGCGCTCGGGTACGCGCCCGGCGCGCTGAAGGTCGCCGTCAAGGACCATGTCTCGCGGTACGCGGCCGTGTGCCGGACACCGGCCAGGACCGCCGCCGACATCCGCGCCGCGGCCAAGGAGGCCGCCGCGCTGACGGTGCGTCACGAGCCGGTGCGCCAGGGGCCGTTCACCGTGGCCGTCGAGTTCGACGCCGAGCATCTCGCGATGGCCGCCACCGTCGTCCCGGGTGTCGAACGGACCGGGGAGCGGAAGGTGGCGTACACCAGCGAGCGCATGTACGACGGAATCCGTACCTTCAAGGCGGTCACCACGATCGTCTCGGCCGCGGTGGAGGAGCAGTATGGCTGACGGGCAGGCACTGGACGAGGTCGTGACGTTCACCTCCGACCTCATCCGCATCGACACGACCAATCGCGGCGGCGGGGACTGCCAGGAGCGCCCCGCCGCCGAGTACGCCGCCGCGCGGCTGGCCGAGGCGGGCCTGGAACCCACCCTGCTGGAACGCGCCAAGGGCCGTACGAACGTCGTCGCCCGCATCGAGGGCACCGACCCGTCGGCGGACGCGCTGCTCGTCCACGGCCACCTGGACGTGGTGCCCGCCCAGGCCGCCGAGTGGAGCGTGCACCCCTTCTCCGGGGAGATCCGCGACGGGGTCGTCTGGGGCCGGGGCGCGGTCGACATGAAGAACATGGACGCGATGATCCTGGCCGTCGTCCGCCAGTGGGCACGGGAGGGCGTGCGGCCCCGGCGGGACGTCGTGATCGCGTTCACCGCCGACGAGGAGGCCAGCGCCGAGGACGGCTCCGGGTTCCTCGCGGACCGGCACGCCGGGCTCTTCGAGGGCTGCACCGAGGGCATCGGCGAGTCCGGCGCGTTCACCTTCCACGACGGCGGCGGGCGGCAGATCTACCCGATCGCGGCCGGGGAACGCGGCACCGGCTGGCTCAGGCTCACCGCACGCGGAAGGGCCGCGCACGGCTCCCGGCCCAACCCGGAGAACGCGGTCACCCGCCTCGCCGCGGCCGTCACCCGGATCGGCGCCCACCAGTGGCCGCTGCGGCTGACCCCGACCGTGCGCGCCGCCCTCACCGAACTCGCCGCGCTGTACGGCCTGGAGGCCGACCTCGACGACGTGGACGGCCTGCTGGACAAGCTCGGCCCGGCGGCCGGGCTCGTCGAGGCGACCGTCCGCAACAGCGCCAACCCGACCATGCTGAACGCCGGGTACAAGGTCAACGTGATCCCGGGGGAGGCCGTGGCCCATGTCGACGGCCGGTATCTCCCCGGCTTCGAGGACGAGTTCCGCGCGACCGTCGAGGAGCTCACGGGACCCGACGTCGAGTGGGAGTTCCACCATCGCGAGGTGGCCCTCCAGGCGCCGGTGGATTCGCCGACGTACGCCCGGATGCGCGCCGCCGTCGAGGAGTTCGCGCCCGAGGGGCACGTGGTGCCGTACTGCATGCCCGGCGGCACGGACGCCAAGCAGTTCTCGCGGCTCGGCATCACCGGCTACGGCTTCTCCCCGCTGAAGCTGCCCGACGGCTACGACTACGGTGCCATGTTCCACGGCGTCGACGAGCGCGTACCGGTCGAGGCGCTCCACTTCGGCGTCCGGGTGCTCGACCGCTTTCTGCGGACTGCCTAGGGAGTCGGAGGAGACAGTGCGGACGCTGGCGTACGGTTCCTGGCCCTCGCCCATCGACGCGGCCCTCGCCGCGGCGCACGACGGGCGGCCCGAGTACGTGGGCTTCGTCGGTGACGAGGTGTGGTGGATCGAGCCGCGGCCCACCGAGGGCGGGCGGCGCACGCTGGTGCGGCGCCGGAATGAGGAGGTGGGGCGCGAAACCCCTCCTTGGAAGGGCGGTGGTGGGAGACGGGCGGGCGGCCGCGAGGAGTCGGTGCTGCCCGCTCCGTGGAACGTGCGCAGCCGGGTCGTCGAGTACGGCGGCCGGCCCTGGGCCGGTGCGGTGGTCGACGGCCGGCCGCTGGTCGTCTTCGTCGACTTCGCCGACCAGCGGCTCTACCGGTACGAGGAGGGCGGCGAGCCGCGTCCGATCACCCCCGTGTCCGCGGTGGGCGCAGGACTGCGCTGGGTGGAGCCGCAGCTGCGGCTCGAACGCGGCGAAGTGTGGTGCGTCCTGGAGGAGTTCACCGGGGACGGGCCCACCGATGTGCGGCGCGTCCTGGCCGCCGTCCCGCTGGACGGCTCGGCCGCCGAGGACCGGGACGCCGTACGCGAACTCACCGACGACCGGCACCGGTTCGTCACCGGGCCCCGGATCTCGCCGGACGGGCGGCGGGCGGCATGGCTCGCCTGGGACCATCCGCGGATGCCGTGGGACGGCACGGAGCTGCTGGTCGCCGACATCGGGCCGGACGGCACGCCGGGCAGCCCGCGGACCGTCGCCGGGGGACCGGAGGAGTCGATCGCCCAGGTCGACTGGTCGGACGACGGCCGTCTGCTGTACACGAGCGACCGCAGCGGCTGGTGGAACCTCTACCGGGACGGCGAACCGCTCTGTCCGCGCGAGGAGGAGTTCGGCGGGCCCCTCTGGAAGCTCGGCCTGCGCTGGTTCGCCCCGCTGGCGGGCGGGCTGATCGCCGTCGTACACGGCCGGGGGGCGACCGCACTGGGGGTCCTGGATCCCGAGACCGGCGAGATCGTGGACGCGGCCGGCCCCTGGACCGAGTTCGCGCCCACGCTCGCGGTGGACGGGGAACGGGTCGTGGCCGTCGGCGCCAGTCCGCGCAGCGCCTACGAGGTGGTCGAACTCGACACCCGTAGCGGACGGTCCCGGGTGGTCGGGGCCGCGCACGTCGACGCCGTCGACCCCGCCTACTACCCGGAGCCGCAGATCCGCACCTTCACCGGCCCCGCCGGGCACCGGATCCACGCGCACATCTACCCGCCGCACAACCCCGGCTGCGTCGCCCCGGGCGGCACCCCGCCGCCGTACGTCATCTGGGCGCACGGCGGCCCCACCGACCGGGCGCCGCTCGTCCTGGACCTGGCCGTCGCCTACTTCACCTCGCGCGGCATCGGCATCGCCGAGGTCAACTACGGCGGCTCCAGCGGATACGGCCGGGCCTACCGCAACCGGCTGCGCGAGCAGTGGGGCGTGGTCGACGTCGAGGACTGCGCGGCCGTCGCCCTCGCCCTCGCCGACGAGGGCACCGCCGACCGCGACCGGCTCGCCATCCGCGGCGGCAGCGCGGGCGGCTGGACCACGGCCGCCTCCCTCACCACGACCGACGTCTACGCCTGCGGCACGATCCTCTATCCGATCCTCGACCTGGCCGGCTGGGGCACGGGCGAGACCCACGACTTCGAGTCGCGGTACCTGGAGACCCTCGTCGGCCCGCTCGCCGAGGTGCCCGGCCGGTACACGGAGCGGTCACCGACCGCGCACGCCGACCGCATCACCGCGCCCTTCCTGCTGCTGCAGGGCCTGGACGACGTGATCTGTCCGCCGGCCCAGTGCGAGCGGTTCCTGGCCCGCATGGAGGGATGCCGGGTACCGCACGCCTACATCGCCTTCGAGGGGGAGGGGCATGGATTCCGGCGGGCGGAGACGATGATCCGGGTCCTGGAGTCCGAACTCTCTCTGTACGCTCAGGTCTTCGGGCTGAACCCGCCCGGCATCCCGAAGCTGGAGCTCGCCAAGTGAACGATCCCGTACGGCCACTGGTACGGCCGTCCCGGCTCGTCCCCGGCGCCCGGGTGGCCGTCGTCGCTCCCAGCGGTCCGGTGCCGGAGGAGCGGCTGCAGGCCGGGCTCGACGTGCTGCGCGGCTGGGATCTCGACCCGGTGGTGGCACCTCATGTGCTGGACCGGCACGGGGAGTTCGGCTACCTGGCGGGCCGGGACGCCGACCGGGCCGCCGATCTGCAGAGCGCCTGGTGCGATCCGTCCGTCGACGCCGTGCTGTGCGCCCGTGGCGGTTACGGGGCGCAGCGCATGGTCGACCTCCTCGACTGGGAGGCGATGCGCGCGGCCGGGCCGAAGGTGTTCGTCGGCTTCAGCGACATCACGGTGCTGCACGAGGCGTTCGCCACCCGGCTGGGCCTCTCCTCCCTGCACGGGCCGATGGCGGCGGGGGTCGACTTCATCAAGAACGCGCGGGCGCAGGAACATCTGAGAGCCACGCTCTTCGAGCCGGAGTCGGTGCGCACGATCACCTCCACCGGCTCCGCCCTGGTCCCCGGCCGGGCACGGGGTGTCACGCTGGGCGGCTGTCTCTGCCTGCTCGCCGCCGAGGCGGGCACCCCGCACGCCCGGACCTCCGCGCGCGGCGGCCTGCTCTGCCTGGAGGACGTCGGCGAGGAGACCTACCGGCTCGACCGCTACCTCACCCAGCTTCTGCGCGCGGGCTTCCTCGACGGCGTGCGCGCCGTGCTGCTCGGGTCGTGGCAGGAGTGCGAGCCGTACGAGCGGGTGCGTGCGCTGCTCCTCGACCGGTTGGGTGGCCTCGGTGTGCCCGTTGCGCAGGAGTTCGGGTTCGGGCACGGTGAAGGGGCGCTGACGATCCCCTTCGGGGCGAGCGCCGAACTGGACGCCGAGGCGGGCACCTTGACCCTCGACGAGCCCGCTCTCCGCTGACCTCCTCCACTGAATCTCCGTCAAGAAACCTCCGGCACGCCGATTGACCCCGTCTGACACGTGTCACACCATGACAACCAGCCAGTACTGACTGGTCGGTAAGCAGGGCTGTCCTCAGTGTGGAGGTCTTTGTGTCCCGACGTGTGCCCAGATCCTCAGGGGCTGCCGCCCTCGCTCTCGTCCTCGGCGCCGCACTCACCGCCCCCCTCGCGCTCACCACTCCCGCCGCCGCGACCGGCCAGTTCACCGTCAGCGCCCTGAAGTTCACCGTCCAGGCAGGTGACCGCACCTGCGTCGTCGACGCCGACCTGTACCGGCCCGCCGGCGTGGACCGAGCCCACCGGGCACCCGCCGTCCTCGCCACGAACGGCTTCGGCGGCAGCAAGTCCGACGGCCAGACCGACGCCATCGGCAAGGCCTTCGCCCAGCGCGGATACGTCTCCCTCGTCTACTCCGGGCTCGGCTTCGGCAGGTCCGGCTGCCTGATCTCGCTGGACGACCCGGCGATCGACGGCGCGGCGGCCTCGCAGCTCATCGACTTCCTGGGCGGCAGGCGCGCCGCCGACGACGGGACGAAGGCCGACATCGTCACCCTCGACGCCCCCGGCGACCCCCGCGTCGGCATGGTGGGCGGCTCCTACGGCGGGGCCATCCAACTGGCCACGGCGGCCGTCGACCAGCGCGTCGACGCGCTGGTGCCGATGATCACCTGGAACGACCTGGCGTACTCCCTCGACCCGAACAACGCCGTCGGCGGCGGCAGCGTCCCCGGCGCCTTCAAATGGCAGTGGGCCAACGGCTTCTACCTCATCGGCGAGGGCCAGCCCCTGCTGGAGCCGAACCTCGACCCCTCCCGCATCAACTCCCTCGCCTGCCTGCACTTCGTCACCAAGGCCTGCGACACCGTCCGCACCCTCAACTCCGGCCGCTATCCGGCGAAGGAGACGGCCGAGCTGCTCGCCTACGCGCACAGCGTCTCGCCGATATCCTACCTGAACCGCGTCAAGACGCCCACCCTCCTCGTCCAGGGCCAGGCCGACAGCCTCTTCAACCTCAACGAGGCGACGGCGACGTACAAGACGCTCAAGGCCCAGGGGACACCGGTGAAGATGATCTGGCAGTCCTGGGGCCACAGCGGCGGCATCACCGACCCGGCCGCCGGTGAACTGAACCTCGGCCAGGGCAACCTGGAGACCAGCTACGTCGGCCGGCGCATCCTCGCCTGGTTCGACCGCCACCTGTGGAAGAAGAACGTCGACACCGGGCCTGCCTTCGCCTACTACCGCGACTGGATCACCGACCCGGACCACACCTACGCCACCGCCGACCGCGTCCCCGGACTCAGCCGGACCCTCTACCTCTCCGGCGACGGCAAACTCGTCGACAACCGCGCCAAGGTGGCCCGCGGCAGCCGTACGTACACCAACTGGCTCGTCCCCACGAGCCATTCGGAGAGCTCGCTCGCCGGGGCCCTCGGCATCCCCGACCCGGCGCCGTACGACACCAAGGGCACCTACCTCGGCTGGACCAGCGAGCCGCTCGCCCGGACGACCGAGGTCGTCGGCGCCCCGCGGGCCACCCTGAAGGTCGTCTCCCCGAAGGCCGAGCGGACCCAGCACTCCGGGGACGCCGCCGACAAGCTCGTCCTCTTCGCCAAGCTGTACGACATCGCGCCCGACGGCAGCAGGACGCTGGTGCACCGGCTGGTCGCGCCGGTCCGTGTCCCCGATGTCACGAAGAGTTTCACCGTGACCCTGCCGGGAATCGTGCACCGCTACGACAAGGGCCACCGGCTGCGCTTCGTGATCGCGGCGAGCGACGACGCGTACTTCGGGAACCGGGGCATCAAGCCGGTGACCGTGGTGAGCGCGCCCGGGGACACGGGGGTGCTGCGGCTGCCAGTGACCGGCTGATCCGCCGGCAGGGCCGGCTGCGGCCGGCGCACCTCGGTACGGGCGTGATCGGCGCGCGCGGTGCGGGGCGTACTGGATGAGACGGCGCGGCCGGCGGGTCGTAGGCTGGCGGAATGCCTCACCCCGCGTCCCGCTACCTCGCCGAAGGCCCCCGCGTGGGCATACGCCACTTCACCTACGAGGACGGTGCCGAGTTCACCGCCCGGGTCCGCGAGAGCAAGGAACTGCACCACCCGTGGCTCTTCCCGCCGGACAGCGCCGCGGCCTACGCCGCCTATGCCGGGCGGCTGATCGAGGACCCCGCCAAGGCGGGGTTCCTGGTCTGCGCCAAGGACGACGGCGGGGGCATCGCCGGGTTCATCAACATCAACAACATCGTCGAGGGCGCCTTCCAGAGCGGTGCGCTCGGCTACGGCGCCTTCGCCCACGCCGCCGGGCGCGGACTGATGCGGGAGGGGCTCGACCTGGTGGTGGGCCACGCCTTCGGGCCGATGCGGCTGCACCGGCTGGAGATCAACGTCCAGCCCGCCAACGCCGCCTCGATCGCCCTCGCCCGGGCCTGCGGTTTCCGCCTGGAGGGCTTCTCGCCGAACATGCTCTACGTCGACGGGGCCTGGCGGGACCATGAGCGGTGGGCGATCACCGTCGAGATGCGGACTTCCGGTTGATCTTCATCGTGTCGAGGTCCGTGACCGTCGACCTCAGATCGCGGAAGCCGTAGCCCCGCTCCCGCAGCGCGGTCTGCGCGCGGTCCTCCGCGATCGCGCCGGCCATCTCCTCGCCGTCCGCCGCGTCCGAGACCACCACGTACCGCATCGAGAAGTGCTTGAGCGGCGACGGCTCGTAGGAGAGCGACCCCTCCTCGGTGAACCGCATGCTGGTCAGACCGTGCTCGGCGGCCTCGGCGAGCAGCCGCACCCGGGCCTCGTCGGTGAGCCCGTCCCAGGTGCCCCGGACAATCACCCGGTAAGTGTGCCGCTCGCTCATGTCCTCGCTCCCGTGTCGCCGACGCCGAGCCCCGACGATACGTCGGCGAGGAGGAACCCCACGCGGAATTTCGTCGTGCCCGGCCGGGGCGCTGTTCACCGACACCATCGTGTCGGCGAACGGTCACGCCTGACGGTCCACGTACTCGTACACCGCCCCGTCCGGATGCATGGCGATCAGATTGCGGCCCACCGGAGTCGGCACCGGACCCGCGATGATGTGCGCGCCGAGCTCGCTGAGGACCTGGCGGGCCTCCTCGACGTCCTTGACGGCGATCGTCGCCGCCACCTTGCGCAGCACCTCCAGCTCGGCCTCCGGGCCGCTCATCAGCAGGAAGCAGCCGACCGCCGCCACCTGGACGCCGCCGCGTTCGAAGCGGAGGGCTGTGCCGCCCGCGAGGCGTTCGTAGAAGGGGACCGCGGTCTCCAGGTCGTCGACGCAGACGCGCAGCGTGGCTCCCAGAATCTCCATGCGGACGAGCCTAGTTGGGGGCGGCCGGGAAGGGAGATCGTTTCACGGTATCCCCGCAGAGCCGCGAACTTCGCTCACGCGCCGGTACGCGCCGTGACGGAGGCCCGTTATGCGTACGCCTGTACGGGTACTCGGCGGGCATGGAACGCTTGGATCACCTTGAGCACCTGGACAAGGAACTGGTCGACGAACTGGCGCAGGTGGCCCGCGAGACCGTACGCGACGAACTGCGCCAGCAGACGCGCAGGCAGCGCCGACGGGCCATGCTGTACGCCGCGTCCGGCGCCGTCGCCCTGTACGCGGGCGCGGCCCTCGCGCTCGCCCTGGGGCTCGGCCTCGCCGCCGGGCTGCCGGACTGGGCCGCCGCGCTCATCACCGCGGTGATCCTCGGCGTGGTGGCCTATGCGCTGCGGGGCGCGGCACGCCCGTCGGCGTCCCGGCCGACCCCCGAGCGGGAGGCCGAGCGGCCCGCCGCACCCGGACGGACCATCGGCGGCACCGCCCCGGCCGGTCCGCCTGGTGGGCTCGGCCTGCCGTACCCGCCGATGCCGCCCGGCCCGCCCGGGACGGGCGCGACGGGCGCGGTGCCGCCGGAGACCCCCGGCGCGCGGCAGCCGCATCCGGGCGACATCGACCCCGAGCAGCCGCATCACCGGGCGTGATACGCCGTGCGCAGGCCGTGGGAGCTCGCCCTGCCCGGGCGTGGCAGGGCCGTCGTGATCACCGGGGCCAGCGGCGGCGTGGGCCGGGCCGCGGCCGTGGCCTTCGCCGCGCGGGGCGACCGGGTCGCCCTGCTGGCCCGGGGCCGTGAAGGTCTCGCCGGGGCGGCCGACGAGGTGCAGCGGGCCGGGGGCGAGGCGCTGGTCGTCAGCGTGGACATGGCCGACGCGAAGGCCGTCGACGACGCGGCCCAGAAGGTCGCCGACGCGTTCGGGCGGATCGACGTCTGGGTCAACAACGCCTTCGCCGGGATCTACGCGCCGTTCACGGAGATCACCCCGGACGAGTTCCGGCGGGTGACCGAAGTGACGTACCTGGGCTATGTGTTCGGCACCCGGGCCGCGCTGCGCCACATGCTGCCGCGCGACCGGGGCACGATCGTGCAGGTCGGGTCCGCGCTCGCCTACCGGGGGATTCCGCTGCAGTCGGCGTACTGCGGGGCCAAGCACGCGATTCAGGGGTTCAACGAGTCGCTGCGGTGCGAGCTGCTGCGCGACGGGAGCCGGGTGCGTACGACGATGGTGCAGCTGCCCGCCGTCAACACCCCGCAGTTCGACTGGGTGCTGAACCGGCTGCCGGGGCGGGCCCGGCCGGTGGCGCCCGTGTACCAGCCGGAGGTGGCCGCGCGGGCGATCGTGCATGCCGCGGGACACGGGCGGCGCCGGGAGTACTGGGTGGGGGGCTCCACCGTGGCGACGCTGATCGCCAACGCGGTCGTTCCCGGTCTGCTGGACCGGTATCTGGCGAGGACCGGCTTCGAGGCCCAGCAGGACGAGGGCGAGCACGCGGGGCCGGGCAACCTCTGGACCCCGGCGGACGGGCCGCACGGCCGGGACTTCGGGGCGCACGGGCGTTTCGACGAGGAGGCGGTCGGCCGCAGCCCGCAGGAATGGGTGTCACGCAACCGGGGCCGGATGGGCGCGGGGATGCTGGTCGGCGGGCTGGGTGCCGTGCTGACCGCCGGCCTGCGACGTCGGGGCCGGTCGCCGTTGCGACGGACGTGAGGGGGCGCCGGTACATGCCGGTGCGGGTGCACGCGACGCTCATGGCGTTCATGGGCCGTTCATGGGCTTGGCGTTCGTCGGCGGTCACGCCACCTGGTACTGCTGCACCTCCTCCGCCCTCAGCGTCAGCCCGTGGCCGATGCCCTGGGTCGGGGTGACCGAGCCGCCCGTGGGGTCCAGGGCGCCGTCGAAGAACATGTCCTCCACGCGGACGTGGTCGTGGAACCACTCGATGTGGCGGAGGTTGGGGAGCGCGGCGGCCGCGGCGGCGTGGGCGTGCGGGGCACAGTGGGCCGAGACCTCCAGGCCATGGGCCTGGGCCAGGGCGGCGGCGCGGAGGAACTCGGTGAGGCCGCCGCAGCGGGTGGCGTCGATCTGGAGGCAGTCGACCGCGCCCGCGGCGATCATCCGGGCGAAGTACGGGAGGTCGTAGCCGTATT
Organism: Streptomyces curacoi; assembly: GCF_001513975.1. Classification (GTDB taxonomy): domain Bacteria; phylum Actinomycetota; class Actinomycetes; order Streptomycetales; family Streptomycetaceae; genus Streptomyces; species Streptomyces curacoi. The sequence goes on along the minus strand of NZ_KQ947986.1, from coordinate 671,797 downwards.
CGCCCGCCGTGACGTCGCAGACCAGGGCGTCACGGACCAGCCGCAGACCGGTCAGGTCGTCCGAGGACACCGGCTCCTCGAACCAGCCGACACCGTTCTCGGCGAGGGTGTGGCCGACGCGGATCGCCTGCTTACGGGTGTAGGCGCCATTGGCGTCCACGTACAACTCGGCCGCCGGGCCGATCACTTGGCGCGCCGCCCGGACCCGGGCCACATCGCGCGGGACCGCGCGGCCCCAGTCCTGCCCGATCTTGATCTTCACGCGCGGAATGTGCTGACCGTGCACCCAGCCGTTCAACTGCGCGGCCAGATGGGTGTCGTGGTACGTGGTGAAGCCCCCGCTGCCGTAGACCGGGACGCGGTCGCGGCAGGCGCCCAGCAGCCGGGCCAGGGGCAGTTCCAGGAGGCGGGCCTTGAGGTCCCACAGGGCGATGTCCAGCGCCGAGATCGCGCACGCGGCGACGCCCGGGCGGCCCGCGTTGCGGATCGCTCGGCACATCGCCTCGTGCGCGGCCGGGATGTCCAGGGCGTCACGGCCCTCGACGAGGGGTGCGAGGTGGTCGCGCAGGAAGTCCCCGACCGCCGCCGGGCCGTACGTCCAGCCGGTGCCGGTCGCGTCGCCCGCCGTCACCTCGGCGATCACCACGGTCGTGGAGTTCCAGGCGAGTGTGCCGTCCGCCTCGGGGGCGTCGGTGGGCACGGTGTAGACGGAGACCACGGGGAGACGGAGTTTCATCGAGTGGGCCCGCCCTTCGTCACTGCTGCAGCTGCGGCAGCACCTTCGTGCGGTAGAAGTCGAAGAAGCCGCGCTGGTCGGGGCCGATCTGGTTGACGTAGATCCGGTCGAAGCCCGCCTCGGCGAAGGCGTTCAGCGCGGAGACGTGCTCGTCGACGTCGTCCCCACACACCGTGTTCTCGCGCACCATCTGCTCGGTGACCAGCGGTTCCAGCTGCTCGAAATGGCGCGGCGAGGGCAGGATCTGGCCCATCTCGCCGGGCAGCAGCTGGTTGGACCACAGCCGGTGCACGGTGCGTACCGCCTCGTCGCGGTCGGTGCCGTAGCAGACCTTCGTGCCCCCCATGACCGGCTTGCCGTGCCCGCCGCCCTTGCGGAACTGGGTGACCAGCTCCTCGTCCGGCATCATCGTGATGTAGCCGTCGCCGACGCGGGCCGCGAGCGAGGTCGCCGCCGGGCCGAAGCCGGAGATGTCGATCTGAACCGGCTCGTCGGGGACCGTGTAGAGGCGGGCGTTCTCCACCCGGTAGTGGCTGCCGTAGTGGCTGATCTCCTCGCCGGAGAACAGCCGGCGCATGATCAGGATCGCCTCTTCCAGCATCTCCAGGCGGACGCTCGCCGGCGGCCAGACATGGCCGAGGATGTGCTCGTTGAGGGCCTCGCCGGTGCCGACGCCGAGCCGGAAGCGGCCGTTCGTCATCACCGCGCAGGTCGCCGCGGCCTGGGCCACCACCGCTGGGTGGATCCGCACGGTCGGGCAGGTCACGGCCGTCTCGATGGGCAGCGACACCGCCTCCGAGAGCGCGCCGATCACCGACCACACGAACGGGCTCTCGCCCTGCGCGTCGTTCCACGGGTGGTAGTGGTCCGATATCCACAGCGACTGGAATCCGGCCTGCTCGGCCATCCTCGCCTGTTCGACGAGGTCGGCGGGACGGAACTCCTCGCACGCCAGGAAGTAGCCGTACTCGGGCATGGGGGGCACCTCCGGGACTGCCGCGTCAGCGGCGGGGGACTGTCGCCGTTCCGGGTACCCGGCGGCCCGGCCGGAAACCGGGCGTCCGGGCCGGACGTGCCGGCGACCGGGGCTGTCCGCGCCGACGTTTGGCGGCCCTGACCAGGGGGACGCGGAAGGCTCCCGAGACACGCGACAGCGAGTGAGCCATCGAAAGGCCGGAGGCCAACCGTGAGTCGACCCCGCATCGTGATCGTCGGCGCCGGATTCGCCGGGTACCGCGCGGCCCGTACCCTGTCCCGGCTCACCCGGGACAAGGCCGACATCACCCTGCTGAACCCGACCGACTACTTCCTGTATCTGCCCCTGCTGCCCCAGGTCGCCGCCGGCATCCTGGAACCGCGCCGGGTGACCGTGTCGCTGTCCGGCACCCTGCCGCGCGTACGGCTCGTACTGGGCGAGGCCGACGCCATCGACCTCGACGAGCACACCGTGCACTACACCGGCCCCGAGGGCGACGGCGGCGTCCTGGACTTCGACCGGCTGATCCTCGCCGCGGGCAGCGTCAACAAGCTGCTGCCCATCCCCGGCGTCGCCGAGCACGCGCACGGCTTCCGTGGCCTGCCCGAGGCGCTGTATCTGCGCGACCACGTGACCCGGCAGGTGGAGCTGGCCGCCGCCGCCGATCCCGAGAACTGCTCGGCGCGGTGCACGTTCGTCGTGGTGGGCGCCGGATACACCGGCACGGAGGTCGCCGCGCAGGGCCAGCTGTTCACCGACTCGCAGGTGCGCAAACAGCCCCTGCGATCGGGCATGCGGCCGCGCTGGCTGTTGCTCGACATCGCCGACCGCGTGCTGCCCGAGCTGGACGAGCGGCTGTCGCGCACCGCCGACCGGGTGCTGCGGCAGCGGGGCGTGGACGTGCGCATGGGCACCTCCGTGAAGGAGGCCACGCCCAGCGGGGTGCTGCTGACGGACGGCGAGTTCGTCTCCACCCGCACGGTGGTGTGGTGCGTCGGCGTACGGCCCGATCCGCTCGCCGAGTCGCTCGGGCTGCCCATGGAACGGGGCCGCCTCCTCGTGGACCCGCACCTCCAGGTGCCGGGCCGGCCCGAGCTGTTCGCCGCCGGGGACGGGGCCGCCGTACCGGATCTGGAGAAGCCCGGACAGTACACGCCGATGACCGCCCAGCACGCCTGGCGGCAGGGCAAGGCCGTGGCCCACAGCGTGGCCGCGTCGCTGGGCATGGGTGAGCGGCGCCCCTACCGCCACCGCGACAAGGGCTTCGCCGTGGACCTGGGCGGCGTCAAGGCGGCCGCCAACCCGTTCGGCATCCCGCTGTCCGGCGTGGCGGCGGGCGCCGTCACCCGCGGCTACCACCTGGCCGCGATGCCCGGCAACCGCGTCCGCGTCGCCGCCGACTGGCTCCTGGACGCCGTACTGCCCCGACAGGCCGTGCAGTTGGGCCTTGTACGGGAGTGGTCGGTACCGCTGGACACCGCGTCACCGGAGCTGGCACGGGTGCCGGGTGGGCCGGAGAAGCGGGTGGAGAAGAAGGGGGAGAACGGACCGGTGGAGAAGAAGGGGGACAAGGAACCGGTGGAGAAGAAGGGGGACAAGGAACCGGTGGAGAAGAAGGGGGAGAAGGCAGCGGAGAAGCGCGAGGAGGGCGCTGAGGAGCAGCCGGAGGAGGACAGGCTGGAGGCCGGGCCCAGGGCCGGACCGCGGACGGATGGCTCCGGGGAGAGCGCCGTCGGCGAGACGGCGACGGTTCCCCTCGGCGTAGATGCGGTGACGGGCTCGCGCGGCGGTGAGCCTGCGAAGAGCCAGCCCGGTGGTGAACCGGCCAAGAGCCAGCCCGGTGGTGAGCCCGCCAAGAACCAGCCCGGTGGTGAGCCCGCCAAGAACCAGCCCGGTGGTGAACCGGCGAAGGGCCCCGCACCGGGCCCCGTACGGCACCCCGGTGCCGGGGCTGCCGAGCCGCCCGGTCGGGTACCGCACCCCGACGCCGTGGAGGCCATGGAGAGCAAGCGCTTCGGAGCCTCTGCGCACCTGCGGCGCCCCGGGGCCGCGGGCCCGGCCAGTCGCGCGGACAGCGGCGAGGAAGTTGTACCGCCCGACGTGCTCCAGGACCCCGACGCCGCCAAGCACCCCGAACCCCCGGGCCCTGTTCAGCGCCCGCACCCCCCAGCCGGCCGGGGATCGCCCGCCACGACGCGTGGCGGCCACCCCAAGCCCCCCGCAGGCCCCTCCGGCACCCCAGCGGAAGGAGACTCATGAACACCGCCGAACTCGTCGAGTTGGCCCAGCAGTTGCGTGTCGACAGTGTGCGGGCCTCCGCCGCCGCGGGATCGGGGCATCCGACGTCGTCGATGTCGGCCGCCGATCTGATGGCCGTACTCCTCGCGAACCACCTGCGGTACGACTTCGACCGGCCCGCCCACCCCGGCAACGACCGCTTCGTCCTCTCCAAGGGACACGCCTCCCCGCTCCTCTACAGCGCCTACAAGGCGGCGGGTGCCATCGAGGACGGCGAACTGCTGACCTTCCGCAAGATCGGCAGCCGCCTCGAAGGGCACCCCACCCCGCGTCGGCTGCCGTGGCTGGAGACGGCGACCGGATCGCTCGGGCAGGGGCTGCCGGTCGGGGTGGGGATCGCGCTGGCCGGGAAGCGGCTCGACCGGACCGGATACCGGGTGTGGGTGATGTGCGGTGACAGCGAGCTCGCCGAGGGGTCCGTGTGGGAGGCCGCCGAGCACGCCGCGTACGAGCATCTGGACAACCTCACCGCGATCGTCGACGTGAACCGGCTCGGTCAGCGCGGCCCGACCCGGCACGGTCATGATCTCGACGCCTACGCCCGCCGCTTCCGGGCCTTCGGCTGGCACACCATCGAGGTGGACGGGCACGACGTGGACGCCGTCGACCGTGCGTACGGGGAGGCCAGGTCCACCAGCGGGCAGCCCACCGTCGTGCTCGCCCGCACCCTCAAGGGCAAGGGCGTCGAGTCCGTCCAGGACCGCGAGGGACTGCACGGCAAGCCGCTGCCGGACGCAGACGAGGCGATCGCCGAACTCGGCGGCCCGCGCGACATCCGCGTCAGCGTGCACGAACCGCCCGCCGCCCGCATGCTGCACGCCGTTCCCGTCGGTGACCTCCAACTGCCCCGCTGGGACAAGGGGGAGGAAGTGGCCACGCGCAACGCCTACGGCGAGGCGCTCGCCGCCCTCGGCACCGGCCGCGCCGACGTCGTCGCCCTCGACGGCGAGGTCAGCGACTCCACCCGCGCCGAGTTCTTCGCCAAGGAACACCCCGACCGCTTCTTCGAGTGCTACATCGCCGAGCAGCAGCTGGTCGCCGCCGCCGTGGGGATGGCGGCGCGGGGCTGGGTGCCGTACGCCTCCACCTTCGCCGCGTTCCTGACCCGCGCCTACGACTTCGTGCGCATGGCGTCGGTCAGCGGCGCCGGCATCAACCTCGTCGGCTCGCACGCAGGCGTCGCGATCGGGCAGGACGGCCCCAGCCAGATGGGCCTGGAGGACCTGGCGATGATGCGGGCCGTGCACGGCTCGACGGTGCTGTACCCGTGCGACGCCAACCAGACGGCGAAGCTCGTGGGCGCCATGGCCGGCCTGGACGGCATCCGCTATCTGCGCACCTCACGCGGCAACAGCCCGGTGATCTACGGCCCCGACGAGGAGTTCCCCGTCGGCGGCAGCAAGGTGCTGCGCTCCAGTCAGTACGACCGGCTGACCGTCGTCGCGGCCGGCGTCACCGTGCACGAGGCGCTCGCCGCCGCCGACGCCCTGGACCGCGAGGAGGGCATCCAGGTCAGGGTCATCGACCTGTACTCCGTCAAGCCGGTCGACCGGGACACGCTGCGCCGGGCCGCCGAGGACACCGGCTGTCTGCTCACCGTGGAGGACCACCACGAGGAGGGCGGCCTCGGCGACGCCGTCCTCGACGCCTTCCTCGACGGGCGCCCGGTGCCGCGCCTGGTGCGCCTCGCCGTCCGCAGGATGCCGGGCTCGGCCTCCCCGGACGAGCAGCTGCACGCCGCGGGCATCGACGCCGCGGCCATCGCCGCCGCCGGGAAGCTGCTGGTCGAGGAGGCAGTCGTACGATGACGGGCGGCGACGGCACGACGAAGGTGCGGGCGGGCCGCCGTACGGTCGAGGTCAAACGCGTCGACAAGGTGCTCTTCCCCGGCGGCGGGGGCGCGAAGGAGTACACCAAGGGCGAGCTCGTCGACTACTACCGTTCCGTCGCCCCGTTCATGCTGCCGCATCTGCGCGGCCGCCCGCTGATGCTGGAGCGGTACCCGGACGGCGTCGACGGGCCGAGGTTCATGCAGAAGAACACCCCGGAGCACTATCCGGACTGGATCACCCGCGTCGAGGTGCCCAAGGAGGACGGCACCGTCTGCCACACCGTGTGCGACGACACCGCCACCCTCGTCCATCTCGCCGACCAGGCCTGCCTCACCCTGCACCGCTGGCTGTCGCGTACCGATCGCATCGACCGGCCCGACCGCATGGTCTTCGATCTCGACCCCGCCGACGACGACTTCGGACAGGTGAGGCAGGCGGCCGGGCTGCTCGGCGAACTGCTCGACGAACTTCAGCTGCCGTCGGCGCTGATGACGACCGGTTCACGCGGACTGCACGTGATCGTGCCGCTGACCGGGCAACAGGACTTCGACGAGGTACGCGAGTTCGCCCGGGACGTCGCCGACACCCTCGCCGACGCCCACCCGGACCGGCTCACCACCGCCGCTCGCAAGAAGGACCGCGGCAACCGCCTCTACCTCGACATACAGCGCAACGCCTACGCGCAGACCGCGGTCGCGCCCTTCACCGTCCGCGCCCGGCCCGGCGCGCCCGTGGCCACGCCGCTCACCTGGGACGAGTTGAGCGATCCCGGCCTCGACGCCCGCCGCTGGACCATCGCCGACGCCGTTGAACAGGCCCGCACCAACCCCTGGGCCGGGGTGCTGAGCCGCGCCCGGTCCCTGGGGCCCGCGCGGCGCAGGCTCGACGCACTGCGTGGCTGAAGCACACAAACTCATGGGTTTGGCAGGCGCCTTGCGGGCCACTCGCCGTTCGAGGCGCCATGACTGATTCACAGAACACACCCAAATCATCCAGACAACGACAGGGCGGGGCGGACGACATGCCGACCCCCATGGAGATCCTGCGCCAGGCGCGCGCCCAGCTCGCCGAACTCACCGGCAAGGCCGCGGAGACGGTGTCCTCGTTCGAACAGACCGAGGACGGCTGGGTGTTGGAGATCGAGGTCCTGGAACTGGCCCGTGTCCCCGACACGATGAGCCTGCTGGCGAGCTACCAGGTGGATCTCGACCACCAGGGACAGCTCACCGGCTACCGCCGTGTCCGCCGCTACGAACGCGGACGCTCCGACGCACACAGGCCCGGCGGCCGTTAGGCCGCCCGGCCACGCCCGTCACACCATCCCCAGACAAGGAGGAACAACCGGCATGACCGTTGTCCCGGCACAGCAGACCGGAGGCGGAGGCGGCTCCAGCGGCCTCTACGACGTCCTGGAACTCGTCCTCGACCGGGGACTCGTCATCGACGCGTTCGTACGGGTCTCCCTCGTCGGCATCGAGATCCTGAAGATCGACGTCCGGGTGGTCGTCGCCAGCGTCGACACCTATCTCCGCTTCGCCGAGGCGTGCAACCGGCTCGACCTGGAGGCCGGGCCGCGCAAGAGCCCGGGCCTGCCCGACATGGTCGGCGAGATCACCGAGTCCGGTGCGCGCGGCAAGTCCAAGGGCGCGCTGTCCGGCGCCGCCCAGACCATCTCCGACGCCTTCAAGCAGGCACGGGAGGAAGGCGAGGGCGAAACCAAGCCGCGCGCCCGCAAGTCCACGACGGCGCGCAGGAAGGAGGAGCAGGAGTGAGCACGTACGTGTACGGCATCACCGCGAGCTCGCATCCCGCACTCCCCAAGGACATGGGCGGCATCGGCGACCCGGCCCGCCCGGTGCGCGTGCTGAAGCAGGGCGACCTGGCCGCCCTCGTCAGCGACGCCCCCGAAGGGCTGCGCCCCAAGCGCAAGGAACTGCTCGCCCACTCGAACGTGCTCGCCGAGGCGGGCGCGGCCGGCTGTGTGCTGCCGATGCGGTTCGGCAGCATCGCCCCCGACGACGACACGGTCACCTCGGTCCTGGCCGAACGCGCCGACCACTACAAGGAGCGGTTGCGGGCCCTGGACGGCAGGGTCGAGTACAACATCAAGGCCTCCCACGCCGAAGAGGCCGTCCTGCACCGCGTGCTGTCCGAGAACCCGGAGATCCGGGCCATGACGGAGGCCAACCGGCAGGCCGGCGGCGGCACTTACGAGCAGCGTCTGCGGCTCGGCGAGATGGTGGTCGCCGCGGTCAAGGCCCAGGAGGCCGAGGACGCGACCGATGTGCAGCACACCCTGGAACCGGCCGCGGACGCGGTCAGCGTGGGCCCCGACTCCACCGGCTGGCTCGCCAACGTGTCCTTCCTGGTGGCCCGCGACGAGGTCGAGACGTTCCTCGCCGCCGTGGAACAGCTCCGCAAGGGCCATCCGCACCTCGAACTGCGCGTCAACGGCCCCTTGCCGCCGTACAGCTTCGTCGAGCCCGGACCCGCCGAGCCGGCGGGCACCACGATCGGCGCGGAGAGCGCGGAGGAGTGAGGCCGTGGGACTGATCGGAGAGGTACTGCTGCTGCCGTTCGCCCCCGTGCGCGGCAGCGCATGGGTGATCAGACAGGTCTTGTCCGAGGCGGAGCGCCGCTACTACGACCCGGCCGCGGTGCGCGCCGAACTGGCCGCGCTGGAGGAGCAGTTGACGGCGGGCGAGATCGACGAGGAGGAGTTCGACCGCCGGGAGGACGAGCTCCTCGACCGGCTGGAGACCGGCCTTGCGCGCGCGCCGCGGGACGAGTGACGGGACGGCACGATGAACCGAGTGGGACTGGGCCTCGCGGTAGGGGCCGGATACGTCCTCGGACGTACCAAGAAGATGAAACTGGCGTTCGCCGTCGGCACCCTGGCGGCCGGCAAGCGGATGCGGCTGAGCCCGCGGGCGCTCGCGGACCTGGTGTCCCAGCAGCTGCGGAACAACCCGCAGTTCGAGGAGATCGGGGACCAGCTGCGCGAGGACCTGCGCGGCGTGGGCAGGGCGGCGCCGGGCGCCATGATCGAGCGACGGCTCGACGCACTCGCCGACCGGCTGCACGGGCGTACCGAACGCGTGCGTGACCGGTTGGCGGGGGTGGAGCCGGAGGCACCGGATCCCGGACTGGAGGAGGAGGGGGCCGAGGGATACGGGGAGTTCGAGGGGTACGAGGAGCCCGAGGAATTCGAGGACTCCCTGGAATACGAGGACTCCGAGGACTCCGCGGAATCCGACGGGCCTGCGGGGGCCGAGGGTGCCGAGGACGAGGGGCCTGAGGCTGAGGAGCCTGAAGCCGAGGAACCTGAGGCTGAGAAGTCTGAAGCCGAGGAGCCTGAAGCCGAGAAGTCTGAAGCCGAGGAGCCTGAAGCCGAGAAGTCTGAAGCCGAGAAGAAGCCGCCTCGGAAGGCCGCGGCGAAGAAGGCGCCCGCCAAGAAGGCGACGGCGAAGAGGGCACCCGCCAAGAAGGCGGCGGCCACCAACGCGCCGGCGAAAAAGGCGCCCGCCAAGAAGGCCGCGGCCAAGAAGGCACCCGCCAAGAAGACGACGGCGAAGAAGGCACCCGCCAAGAAGGCGACCGCGAAGAAGGCACCCGCGAAGAAGGCCGCGCCCAAGACCGGGAGTGGCAAGCCGGCCGCCAAGAAGACCGCCGCGGCCCGCGGCGCCGCTCGCGGTGCGCGGGCCCGGCTGCCGAGGGGCGGTGGTGAGCGATGACCGAGACGGTCGGATCCGCACGTACCACCGGCCCGCTGGCCGACGCCGCCCACAGCGAGGCCGCCGAGCGGCTCAAGGCCGAACTGCGGGAGTACCTCGCCGTACAGGCCCAGCGGCTGCTGGCCGGGGCGGGCCGCAAGCTCGGCGAGACCACGGTCAGGCTGAACGACCTCGCCGAGGGCCGCAGCCCCGGCCTGGCCCGGCTCGCCCTCGACGGCGGCCGCAAGCTCGCCGAGGGCAAGAGCCCGCTGCGCAGCGCGCTGGAGGTCGGCGCCGCACGCGCCAAGGAGAACGTGGCCGACGCCCTGCGGAACCTGGCCGGCGGCAAGGCAAAGAGCAAGAGCGGGACGGGCGGCAGGCCCGTCGTCGTCATCGAGTACGTCGATGTCGGCGTCCCCCTGCGCACCGCCTACGACCACTGGACCCGGTACGAGGACTTCAGCACCCTCGCGAAGGGCGCGGACAGCGCGAACAGCTCCGACGACCGCATTGCCTGGACCTCGGAGGGGGCCAGGGGCACCACGCAGGGCGTCGTCTCCTTCCATCGGCTCGGCGACAGCCTCACCCGCGTCCTGCTGGTCGTCGAGTACCACCCCAAGGGCCTGTTCGAGAGGACCGGCAGCCTCTTGGGGACCCCGCGGCGCCGGGCCCGCCTCGACCTCAAGGACTACGTCCGGCACCTCACCCTCGGGAAGGACGCGCGGCACGCGGTCGCGGAGGAGGGCGAGGAGGCGTACGAAGGAGAAGAGGAGGAAGAAGGGGAAGCGGCATACGCGGAGGAGGCGGACGGGGAGTACCCGGACGAGGACGCGGTGGAGCCGGAGACCGAGTACGCCGACGGCGGGAGCCGCCGATGACGACTCCCGGCCGGCTGCCCGAGCCCTACGGCCGCGACGGCGGCGCCAACCTCGCCGACATCCTGGAGCGGGTGCTCGACAAGGGCGTGGTCATCGCGGGCGACATCCGGATCAACCTGCTCGACATCGAACTCCTCACCATCAAGCTGCGCCTCATCGTCGCCTCGGTCGACAAGGCGAAGGAGATGGGCATCGACTGGTGGGAGGACGACCCGGCGCTGTCCTCCCGTGCCCGCCGCGACGAACTCGCCCGGGAGAACGCCGAGTTGCGCGAGCGCCTGGCCCAGTTGGAGCCCGCCCGGGGACAGGAGGAGGCCCCATGACCGGACTGCGCTACGTGTACGCCGTCTGCCGCCCCTTTCGCTCCGCCCTCCAGGCCCAGCTGACGGGGGTCGCCGGCGTGCCGCCGAAGCAGCTGACGCACCACGGCCTGGTCGCCGTCGTCAGTACGGTGCCCGAGGCGGACTTCGCCGAGGCGCCGCTCCGCGCCCACCTGGAGGACCTGGACTGGCTCAGCACGACGGCCCGCGCCCACCAGCAGGTCATCGACGCGCTCACCGCGGTCACGACACCGCTGCCGCTGCGCCTCGCCACCGTCTTCCGGGACGACAGCGGCGTACGCAGCATGATGGAAGCCCGCGAGGACGACTTCCGGCGCGTCCTCGACCGGCTCGAGGGCCGGGTGGAGTGGGGCGTCAAGGTGTACGCCGAACCGGAGTCAGCGCAGTCCCCGCAGTCCGCGAAACCCACGGAGCCCACGGAGACCGACCGGCCGGCGAAGACCGACCGGCCGGACGCGAAGGCCATGTCGGGCCGTGACTATCTGCGTCGCCGCCGGATGCAGACCCGGGCCCGGGAGGACGTGTGGCAGCGGGCCGCCGAATTCGCCGGCCGACTGCACGAGACGCTTTCCTCGTTCGCCGAGGATTCCCGGCTGCATGCCCCGCAGAACGCCGCGCTTTCCGGTGCGTCCGGGCAGAACGTGCTCAACGCCGCCTATCTGGTGCCGCGCGCGGATTCCGAGGAATTCGTGGAACTGGTGGACCGGGAGAAGGACGACGCTCCCGGAATCCGGGTCGAACTCACCGGGCCGTGGGCGGCCTATTCCTTCACGGGGGAGTTCGCCGAGGATCCGGAGGTGGGGCCGTGACCGTCGTCGAACGCCGGGAGATCGCCCTGGTGGACCTGCTCGACCGGCTGCTCGCCGGGGGCGTCGTCGTCAAGGGGGACATCACCCTGCGCATCGCGGACGTAGATCTCGTCCGTATCGACCTGAACGCCCTGATCAGCTCGGTGAACGAGCAGGTCCCCTCGCCCTGGGAGAGTTGACGTGACGTCACGCCGCAACCGGCTCGACCTCGAACCCGACACCGTGGAACGCGACCTCGTGAAGCTCGTCCTGACGGTCGTGGAGTTGCTGCGCCAGCTCATGGAGCGCCAGGCGCTGCGCCGCTTCGACGCGGGTGACCTGAGCGAGGAGCAGGAGGAACGCATCGGTCTGACCCTGATGCTGCTCGACGACCGTATGACCGAGCTGCGCGAGCGCTACGGACTGCGGCCCGAGGACCTGAATCTGGACCTCGGGCCGCTGGGACCGCTGCTTCCCAGGGAGTGAAATCAATTCACTACCGACTTCTGACCCCTTTTCTCACCACCGATACCAGCGACCCCTGCCTCCTGCCGCGGTCGTACCACGCATCAGGAAACCCAGCAGCCACAGTACGAGAACCGCGATCGCGATCCACCACAGTACCTTCACTGCAAATCCGGCACCGAAGAGAATCAGGGCCAGAAGCAGTACGAGCAGAATAGGAACCATAGTTTGACCTCCTGCTCACCGAGTTACCAGAAAAGCGCGATTCAGGCGTCTTTACGGCACAGAATCTCCCCGTGGAGCACGCTGAACCAGCCGTCCTCCTGCCGCCCCCACGCCCGCCAGGCCTCCGACACGGCCCGCAGCCGCTCCGCGCTCGCGTGGCCGCCCTCGGTGGCCCGCTCGGCATAGGCCGAGGCCAGGGTGCGATCCGCCCACAGCCCGCTCCACCAGGCCCGCTCCTGCGGCGTCGAGAAGGTCCACGTGCCCGAGGTGGCGGTGATGTCCGTGAACCCCGCCCGCAGCGCCCAGGACTTCAGCCGGCGTCCGGCGTCCGGCTCGCCGCCGTTGGCGCGGGCGACCCGGCGGTACAGATCCAGCCAGTCGTCCATCCCCGGGGATGCGGGGTACCAAGTCATGGCGGCGTAGTCCGAGTCGCGGACCGCGATCAGCCCGCCCGGTTTCGTGACCCGCTTCATCTCGCGCAGCGCGCCGACCGGATCACCGACGTGCTGGAGTACCTGATGGGCATGGACCACGCAGAACGTGTCGTCCGGGAAGTCCAGGGCGTGCACGTCCGCGACCGCGAACGCGACCTTGGTCAGCCCGCGTCCGGCGGCCGTGGCCCGGGCCTGGTCCAGGATCTCGGGCGCCCGGTCGACGCCGGTGACGTGCCCGTCGGGGACCAGGGCCGCCAGGTCGGCGGTGATCGTGCCCGGGCCGCAGCCGACGTCCAGGATCCGCATGTGAGGCTTCAGTGAGCCGAGCAGATAGGCCGCCGAGTTGGCCGCGGTGCGCCAGGTGTGGGAACGCAGCACGGACTCGTGGTGCCCGTGGGTGTAGACGGCGGTCTCCTGTGGCTTCGGCATGGCTGGTCCCCTCGTCTCGTCGTACCGGCTCACGGGGCGTGCGGCCCCGCCGGGCGGTACACGACACCGTACGCCCGCATGTCGAATGGTGAGACCTGCGTTTTGCTATCTGGACTGACGGATGATCAGGAACCTGGCAGCGGGCGGTAGACCGTCAGCGCCTCCGGGAGCTTCTCCAGCGTCACATCACCGCCCACCTCGGTCACTTCGCCGTCGTAGGCGAGGAGCGCGCCCGGTGTGACGCCCGACAGGTGCAGTCGGCGCACCTGGACCGCCGCATGAGCCGGGGAGCGGGTCAGCGGGCCGGCGAGGGCGGCGGCGAGCAGGCGCAGGGCGGGGCGGCGTCCGCCGTGCACGACCCGTACGTCGAGCACGCCGTCCGCGAGGTCCAGCCGGCGGCCGGGCGCCAGCCCCATCCGGTGGTAGGTGCCGTTCCCGGCGAACAGCAGCCACAAGGGGTGGGCGCGACCGCTGACCTCGGCGTGCAGCGGGTGGCGTCCGGTGCGCAGGACGCGCAGGGCCGCGAACACGCCGGCCGGCCAGGCGCCGATCCGGGGCGAGAAGTGGTCCCGCTCGCGCACCAGCTCCGGATACACGCCGAGGCTGCACGTGTTGAGGAACAGACCCTGCTGCCCGTCGCTGGTGAACCGGCCCACGTCCACGCGCACGGCCTCGCCCCGCTGGACGGCCCGGCTCAGATCGCGTTCGCCCTCCACGCCCAGGTCGTGGGCGAAGTGGTTCATCGTGCCGCCCGGCAGCACCGCGAGCGGCAGACCGTGCCGCAGCGCCACCTCGGCGGCCGCGTTCACCGTGCCGTCGCCGCCGCACACGCCGAGCACCCGGGCGCGGCCCGCCGCCTTGCGCAACTCGGCCGCGATGTCGGCCGGTTCGCACTCGACGAGCTCGGCGCGCGGCAGCAGGTCCAGCAGGGCGTGCACCCGGTCGGCGGTGCGCGACCCCTTGTTGGCCACCACGACCAGGCCGTCTCCGTCCGGCAGCGCCGGCACGTCCGTACGGGGCCGGGCCGGTGGGATCAGCCCCTCACGCGTCGGCACCATGCCCCGCACCGCGAACGCGGCACCCGCGCCCAGGGCCGCTCCCGCCAGCACGTCGCTCGGGAAGTGGACGCCGGTGTACACCCGGGACAGCGCCACCGACCAGGCGATCGGGGCCACCGCCAGGCCCCAGGCCGGCGACTCCAGGGCCACCCCGGTCGCGAACGCGGCGGCCGACGCGGCGTGACCCGACGGGAACGAGGTGGTGATCGGCTGCCGCTTCAGCTGCCGCACCAGCGGTACGGGGTCCAGGACCGGGCGGGGGCGGCGCACCGACCGCTTGCCGAGGGTGTTGATGGTCAGCGAGGCCAGGCTCAGCGAGGCCAGGCCCCGGACCGCGGCCCGGCGGGCCCGGGGCGTGCGGCTCGCGGCCATCACCGCGGCCGTCGCGAACCACAGCACCCCGTGGTTCGCGCTCCGGGTCAGCCGCGGCAGGACCGGCTCGGCGTACGGCCAGTGCTGCTCGGCGGCGAACTCGAACACCCGGGAGTCGAGGGCGAGGAGCCGGTCGCGCAGGGCATGCCGGCCGGGCTTGGGGACGGTGAGGTCGACGTCTGGGCTCATACAGGGCTGGGTACCCTGAAGTGGCCGATTGCTGTCCGGCCGACGGCGGCCGACACACGGAGGAACCCGTCCATGCGCCTGCTCCTCATCCGCCACGGCCAGACCCCCTCGAACGTGGACTACCTGCTGGACACGGCCGTCCCCGGCCCCGGCCTGACCGCCCTCGGTCAACACCAGGCCGCCGCCCTGCCCGAGGCGCTCGCCGACGAGGACATCGAGGCGGTCTACGCCTCCACCCTGATCCGCACCCGGCTCACCGCCGCCCCGCTGGCCGCCGCCCGCGGCCTCGACGTGCTCGTGCGCGACGGCATCCGCGAGCTGGCCGCGGGCGACCTGGAGATGGTGCGGGGAGACTCCGCACAGGGTGAGCTCTACATGAAGACGGTGTTCGCCTGGGCGGCCGGCGACACGGAGCTGCGCATGCCGGGCGGGGAGAGCGGTGCGGAGGCGCTGGCACGCTATGACGCCGTGGTGGCGGAGGCCGCCGCCAGTGGTGCCGGGGCCGTGGCCATGGTCAGCCATGGCGCCGCCATCCGTATGTGGACGGCGGCCCGGGCGGCCAACGTCGACGTCGCCTTCGCCGCCGCGCACCCGCTGGAGAACACCGGTGTGGTGATCCTGGAGGGGGCGCCGTCCGACGGTTGGAAGGCGCTGTCGTGGGCGGGGGCCGTGGTGGCTCCGGCGGGGGAGGGCGGGCCCGCCGGGCGGGTGGTGGAGGCCGAGTAGGCCCCGCTTCGGCCCTGAACGGGCCTCGTCCTCGAATGCCGGACGGGCCGATGGACGCGCGGGCGAATAAGCGTTTGCCCGGTGCCGCCGGCCGACCTCAGAATGCAGCCCCATGGGACATCTGGAAGCCGCGCACCTCGAGTACTACCTCCCCGACGGGAGGGCGTTGCTCGGCGACGTGTCCTTCCGGGTGGGGGAAGGCGCCGTCGTGGCGCTGGTCGGGCCCAACGGCGCCGGCAAGACGACCCTGCTGCGGCTGATCTCCGGTGAGCTGAAACCGCACGGCGGCACCGTCACCGTCAGCGGCGGACTCGGTGTGATGCGGCAGTTCGTCGGGTCCGTACGGGACGACACGACCGTGAGGGACCTGCTCGTGTCCGTCGCGCCGCCCCGCATCCGCGAGGCCGCGAAGGCCGTCGACGTCGCCGAGCACGCCATCATGACCGTCGACGACGAGGCCGCGCAGCTGAAGTACGCGCAGGCGCTCGCCGACTGGGCCGAGGCGCGCGGCTACGAGGCCGAGACGCTGTGGGACATGTGCACCACGGCCGCGCTCGGCGTGCCGTACGAGAAGGCGCAGTGGCGGCAGGTGCGGACGCTGTCGGGCGGCGAGCAGAAGCGGCTGGTGCTGGAGGCGCTGCTGCGCGGCACGGACGAGGTGCTGCTGCTCGACGAGCCCGACAACTACCTCGACGTCCCCGGCAAACGCTGGCTGGAGGAGCGCCTGAAGGAGACCCGCAAGACGGTCCTCTTCGTCTCCCACGATCGCGAACTCCTCGCTCGCGCGGCCGAGAAGATCGTCTCCGTGGAGCCCTCGCCCGCCGGCGCCGACGCCTGGGTGCACGGCGGCGGCTTCGCGACGTACCACGAGGCCCGGCGGCAGCGCTTCGCCCGCTTCGAGGAGTTGCGCAAGCGCTGGGACGAGAAGCACGCCCAGCTGAAGAAGCTGGTGCTGACACTCCGTCAAGCGGCCGAGAACAGCCCCGACATGGCCTCCCGCTACCGGGCCGCCCAGACGCGGCTGCGCAAGTTCGAGGAGGCGGGACCGCCGCCGGAGCCGCCGCGCGAGCAGGACATCAGGATGCGGCTGAAGGGCGGCCGGACCGGCGTGCGGGCGGTCACCTGCACGGGACTGGAGCTGACCGGCCTGATGAAGCCGTTCTCCCTGGAGGTCTTCTACGGCGAACGCGTCGCCGTCCTCGGTTCCAACGGCTCCGGCAAGTCGCACTTCCTGCGCCTGCTGGCCGGCGAGGACGTGGCCCACACGGGGGAGTGGAAGCTCGGCGCGCGCGTGGTGCCCGGACACTTCGCGCAGACGCACGCGCACCCCGAGCTCATCGGCCGCACGCTCCTCGACATCCTGTGGAAGGAGCACGCCCAGGACCGGGGCGCCGCGATGTCCCGACTGCGCCGCTACGAGCTGACGAACCAGGCCGAGCAGACGTTCGACCGGCTCTCCGGCGGCCAGCAGGCCCGTTTCCAGATCCTCCTGCTGGAGCTGGCGGGTGCCACGGCCCTGCTCCTCGACGAGCCGACCGACAACCTCGACCTGGAGTCCGCCGAGGCCCTCCAGGAGGGCCTGGAGACCTTCGAGGGCACCGTGCTGGCCGTCACCCATGACCGCTGGTTCGCCCGCGCCTTCGACCGTTACCTGGTCTTCGGCAGTGACGGGCGGGTGCGCGAGACGCCGGAGCCGGTGTGGGACGAACGCCGGGTGGAGCGAGTGCGGTAGCGGCTGACCGGCGCTGACGACCCCCAGGCCGCAGCGCCGGTCAGCCCGCTCACGACCAGCGCAGCAGCGCCCCCAGCCCGCCCGCGGGCTCCGTGGCCGGGTCCGCCGGGGTGACCGACAGGGCCGCGGCACCCGTCGCGACGGCGGAGCGGATCAGCGCGTCGTCCGCCCTGGCCGGCCAGGAGTGCTGTTCGCCGAGGATCTTCAGGTCCGTGCGGCGCACCGCCAGCTGGTCCGGATCCTCGCCGATCCACACCTCGCGGTGCGCGTCGGGGGCGTCCGGGCGGATCAGGAGTTCGTCGATACGGTGCTCACGGGCGGCCTCGATCAGCGCGGGCACGCCCTCCACCGCCCCGGCACGCCCCTCGCCATCCGGTTCGCGAGCCGCCAGGAACCGCTCCAGCTCGCGCGCCGCCCGCTGCCGTACATGCTCCTGACGGGCCTGTTCGACGTCCTGGTCGAGCAGCCTGCTGCCGGTGCCGTGCGGGGCCTCGACCACGAGGTCGTGCAGCCGCTGCGGCAGACGTTCGTGCACGGTCCGCCGCTCCCGGTCGTCGCCGACGAGGATCAGCAGGTCCGCGCGGGTCTCCTCCTGGCAGACGGTGAGCGCGTCGGCGATCTCGGCCGCGTTGTGCTCCCAGGTGTTCTCCACCTTGAGCTGGAAGTGCCGTTCGGACCAGTCGACCGTGCTCGTCCGGTGGATCGGATGCTGCCGGCCGGTGACCGAGCCGACGTCCTGCCGGCCCAGCGCGGTGCGCAGCTCGAAGGCGGCGCCCTTGCGGTCGACGTAGGCGACCACGCAGACCGGGTCCTCGCCCGCCAGCTCCAGGAGCGGCGCGGTGTGCGGCAGCGGCGCCCAGTGCGCGCTGTCGCGCAGCGGGGCGCGGGCCAGCGGCGGATCCAGGACCACCTCACCCGCACGGGCGAAGACCGCGCGGCCATGGGGCTCGGAGGAGTGCTCCAGTCCCTCCAGCGCGGATCGCACCGCCTGGCAGGTCGCGTCGTCGGCGCCCTGCTCGGCCAGCTCCCGGGACAGGGCCTGAGCGGTCAGGTGCCGCTCATGGGGCGTGGCCTCCGTATGCCTGGAAGTGTCGACGTACACGGAGGCCCAGGGGCCGGGGTGTTCGTACAGTGGATGCAGAAAGGCGAGATCCATTGCTCTCTCCCGTACGCCGCTCGGGTGCTGTGTGCTCGACGGGCGGGTACCCGGACCGCATGATTGAACACGACGAGCGGGGCACCACGATGACCGGAGTCGACCCCGGCCGGCTGGACGACCAGCAGCTCATGAAAGAGCTGGAGACCATCCACCGGACGCGCCACGACACGCTGCTGTACGGCTCGAACGACGCGCTGCGCGCCCACAACGAACGCATGGCGCAGCTGGAGGGCGAGTACCTGCGCCGCAACCCACGCCGCACGGTGGCGCCTGGCCGGACCCGCGAGGGCGCCCGCGACCGCAGCGGGGACTGAGCAGCCCGAAAGCCGGGGGGCCGCTGGAGGGCGACGGGTGCGGAAAGCCGGGGAGCCGGGCATGGCAGCCCGGCTCCGTCGGCCATGCCCGGTGCGCGCCCTTCGGGTCCGTGGTGCGCCGGCCGGACGCGTCGGTGCGCCGGGCGGACCCCGTTAGTCCCTCGGCCCGGCGCACCTGCTCTTGTCACCCCGTCCGGCGGGCTCAGCAGCGCGCCGGCGGGCGGCCCCAGTGGCGGTGGGCCGACAGGGCGGCGATGAAGGCGTCGAGGAACTCCTCGCTCGCCGGCCCCGGAGAGGTGTCCGTCACCACGCCGTGGTCGGACACCGTGTGGTGGAACTCGGCGGACAGCCGTACGCCCTCCGGCTCCAGGGACGACAGGACGCCCACACCGGAGCCGAGCGCGCCCACCGGCTTGCCGTGCCGGTACGCGCCCCGCACGAAGCGCATCGCGTCCGGGTCGGCGGCCGTGGCCGGGGTGCCCACGGGCCCGCCGGGCAGCAGTACGGCGTCGTACAGCACGGAGGCGACGGTCGGCAGCGCACGGTCGACCGCGACCGGTTCACCGTCGTCCCCGGGGACCGCGCCGTCCGCCGCCGCCAGCGTCTCGACGATCGCGCCCTCGGCCGTGAGCGCCTCCCGCACGGACGCCACCTGCGCGGGGTCGACGCCGTCCGCGACGAGGACCGCGACCTGCCGGGTGCGGACGGAGCCCTCACCGCGCAGCGACTCCAGGCTCAGCGCGGGGGAGGAGAGTTTGTCCGCGGCCTGCGTCGCGGACGGCTCCGGCACCCCGATGCCACGCGCCACCTCGGTCGCCAGGCCGCCGTTCACCTTGGCGAGATGCTCGACCGTACGGGCCCTTACCGACTTCGCCCCGACCTTGCCGAGCTCGAATCGGAACGCCTCGACGATGTGCTGCTTCTCCCAGTCCGCCATGCTGTTCCAGAACATCGCGGGCTGCGTGTAGTGGTCCTGGAAACTGGCGCTGCGCCGGCGGATCTTGGCGCCGTCGACCCGCTCGGCGTAGTGCGTGTACGCGGAGCCGTCCACGCCGGCGTGCGCCGGGCAGCCGCCGCCGAGAGAGTTCGGGAAGTAGTTCGTGCCCCGGTGGATCGTGCTCTGGTGGTAGCCGTCGCGCTGGTTGGTGCGTACGGGCGCCACCGGCCGGTTCACCGGGATCTGCGTGAAGTTGGGGCCGCCCAGCCGGATCAACTGCGTGTCCAGGTAGGAGAAGTTGCGGGCCTGGAGCAGCGGGTCGTTGGTGAAGTCGATCCCGGGGACGACGTTCGCCGTGTGGAACGCCACCTGCTCGGTCTCCGCGAAGAAGTTCTCCGGATTGCGGTTCAGCACCATCCGGCCGATCGGCCGCACCGGCACCTGCTCCTCCGGAATGATCTTCGTGGCGTCCAGCAGATCGAAGTCGAAGGCGAACTCGTCCTCCTCCGGCACGAGCTGGACACCCAGCTCCCACTCGGGATACTCGCCCGCCTCGATCGCGTCCCACAGATCGCGCCGGTTGAAGTCCGGGTCCCGCCCCTGGCACTCCTGCGCCTCGTCCCACACCAGCGAGTGCACGCCCAGCTTCGGCTTCCAGTGGAACTTCACGAACGTGCCGCGCCCCTCGGCGGTCACGAACCGGAAGGTGTGCACGCCGAAGCCCTGCATCATGCGGTAGCTGCGGGGGATCGCCCGGTCCGACATCAGCCACATGATCGCGTGCAGCGTCTCCGGCTGCAGCGACACGAAGTCCCACAGGGTGTCGTGCGCGGACGCGCCCGTCGGGATGTCGTTGTGCGGCTCGGGCTTCACGGCGTGCACGAAGTCCGGGAACTTGATGCCGTCCTGGATGAAGAAGACCGGGAAGTTGTTCCCGACCAGGTCGTAGTTCCCCTCCGACGTGTAGAACTTGGTCGCGAATCCGCGCACGTCCCGCACGGTGTCCGCCGACCCCTTCGGCCCCTGCACGGTCGAGAACCGCACGAAGACCGGCGTCCTCACCGCCGGGTCCTGGAGGAAGGCCGCGCGGGTGAACTCCGCGCAGGACTCGTACGGTTCGAAGTAGCCGTACGCGCCCGCGCCCCGCGCGTGCACCACCCGCTCCGGGATCCGCTCGTGGTCGAAGCGGGTCAGCTTCTCCCGGAAGTGGAAGTCCTCCATCAGTGTCGGGCCGCGCTCACCCACGCTCAGCGAGTCGTCGGTGTGGTCGACCTCCACACCCTGGTCGGTGGTGAGCGGCCCGGCCGTCGGGTCGTCCGCCCGGAAGGCCTCCCGCTGCTGCTGCTTGCGGTCCTCCATCAGGCGGCCTCCTTCGCGAACACCTCGAGGAACGCCTCGCAGAACGCCTTCAGATCGTCCGGCTTACGGCTGGTGACCAGCTTGTTGGGGCCGTGGTCGCAGATCCGCACCTGCTCGTCGACCCAGGTGGCGCCCGCGTTGCGCAGGTCGGTCTGCAGACTCGGCCAGGAGGTCAGCACCCGGCCGCGTACGACGTCCGCCTCCACCAGCGTCCACGGGGCGTGGCAGATCGCGGCGACCGGCCGGCCCTGCTCGAAGAAGTCCCGCACGAACGCGACGGCCTTGCGGTTCATCCGCAGATAGTCCGGGTTGGCGACCCCGCCCGGCAGGACCAGCCCGTCGAAGGAGTCGGCCGACGCCTCGCCCACGACCTCCTGCACGGGGAACTTCTCCGCCTTGTCGAGGTGGTGGAACGCCTGGATCGTGCCCGGCTTCGTCGACACCAGCACCGGCTCGTGGCCCGCGTCCACCGCCGCCTGCCACGGATCGGTGAGCTCGACCTGCTCGACGCCCTCGGGTGCGGTCAGAAATGCGATACGCATGATGGTTCAACGTCCTTCCGTGGCCCGGAAACGGGCCTCGTCGCTCGTGACGCGCTTCTTGTCCCGCCTGCGGGCGCGCACACAGCGCAGCAGCTCCTCGCCGTACGGCAGCAGCACACAGGCGCCGATGGCGACCCCGATGCCCGCGAGATAACCGCGGGACAGCGGCCGCCGGCGCGGTACGAGACGCCACGCGTCCGGATCGCCGCGCCCGCCGCGCAGCAGGGACTTCACCTGGTCGGCGTGCAGACACATCAGCGAGGCCAGCGCGGCGAACGGCAGCGACTCCAGGAAACTGTGGATGTGCTGCTCGACCGGCTTGACCTCGCGGTCGCTGTCGACGGCCGTGCGTACGTCCCACAGCGCCGTCGCCTCGTGCGCCGCGGTCGCGCCCAGCTGCGCACTCAGCAGCAGCGGATTGACCTCGTAGCGCAGGGTCAGCGCGATGGGCAGCCCCACCTCGGCCATCATCAGCGAGTGGATCAGCGACTCCTTGGTGCCCGCGGTCTCCTCGATCCGGGTCCGCCGGTGCATCCACCAGTCGGCGAGGCCCGGCACGAACCAGCTCGGCAGCAGTCCGTACAGCAGATAGCGGACCGTGGCGTCACCGACATCCACGGTGACGCCGGAGGCGCTGATCTCGGCGGCCTGGTCCCGTCCCATGGGCCTCACTGGTCCGGCGCTGCACGGCTGATCTCGGCCAGCGCCGAGCCGGGATCCTGGGTCTCGGCCAGATCCCCCAGACTGACGACGCCGACCGGCAGCCCGTCCTCGACGACCGGCAGCCGGCGTACGGCGTGCTCGCGCATCAGCGCGACCGCGACGGACACCCGCTCACCGGGGTCGACCATCACCGGGTCCCTGGTACACACCGACTGCGCGCTCACCGTCAGCGGATCGGCGCCGTCCGCGACCGCCCGCACCGTGATGTCACGGTCGGTGAGCACACCCACGACCTGCTGTCCGTCGGCCACCACCACATCGCCGATGTCCTGCGCGCGCATCAGCTGCGCCGCCTCCACGAGCGAGGCGTCCGGGCGGACGGCGACCACGCCCGGTGTCATGACGTCCCTCACGAAATCAGCCATCACTGGCCCTTCCTGCGTTGCCCCGGCCGGTACCGGTACTGCGGCCGGGTCGGCGTGACCCCGCCGCAGTACCCACCGACCGGTCCCCTATGCGTTCCTCCGCCGGCCGGACGGCCCGGCCCCGGTCAGGGCCTCGGCCAGCTCCTGCACGTTGGCGAAGCGCGCAGTGCGCGGCAGCCGCTCCACCGGCTCGACAAGGGCGTCGGGCGCGTATCCGCGGCGCAGCGCGTCGGTCAGCTCCCGCGGGGTTGCCGGGAAGGCGCTGCGGCCCAGAATCCGCGCCAGCTCCAGCCGGATCGTCTCCAGGGACGCCGCCGAGGGCCCCGGCCACCCCACCGGCCCGTGCGCCACCGCCGGGTCGTCGTCGGCCGTCGGCTCCGGGTCGTGCCACTCCTCGGTCCGGGTGGGGTGGCCGGACCTCAGCAGGCCCTGCAGTTCGTGCTTCATCTCGTCGTCACGGTGAACGCTCAGCCGGTCGCTGCCTCGCTGCATGACTCCCTCCAGATCTTCGGGGGTCCGCACCGCGTACCCGCGCACCGGGGGTCGACACAGGGTTTGCACCCCGGAAGGAGGGAGACCCGATCTCCACCCCCCACGCACGTTCCGGGGAAGGACCAGGCCATGGCGCTACTCGCTGTGCTGCTCCCGATCCTCATGCTCGGCGTGGTGCTGGCACTGGGCCGCTATGAGGATCTGCTGCTGCCGAAGGAGAAGGACGAGGACCGGCCGGAGGGGGCGGCGCTGGGTCACTGAGAGGGCTGCTGCTCCGGGGCAGCGAGCAGGAGGGCGGTGCTGAGGGTGTCGGGATGCCCTTCGCCCAGCACGCGTCGCTGCCGTGAGTACACCTCGGTCAGCAGCCGCTTCGCCGCCTCCCTGTGGCCGGTCTCCGCACCGACCCGGGCCCGGTGGGCGCCGGCCCACAGCGTGTGCTGGTGGTCCGGCCCGAGGTGGGCCGCCCAGGCGTCGTGCAGTTCCTCCAGCCGCGCCAGGGCTTTGGGCTGCTCGCCGTGGTCGGCCAGGAAGCGGCGGGCCTCCAGAGCGGCCATACGGGGGCCGGCGACGGTCAGGTCCGTCGGCGCGATGGCCAGCAGGTGGGGGAGGAGGCCGGGCCAGCGCGGCCAGGTGCTGGGGTCGGAGGCGTTGCCGGGGGACGCCGCGGCCAGGAGGTGGCTCGCGTGACGGGCCGTCGACACGCTGCTGGCCTTCCGCAGCGAGGCCCTGATCCTGCTCGGCCCCACCGCGCCCTCGGACACGCTCGCCGTCCTCGACAACAAGGCCCCCGCCATCGCCGTCGGCCGTCGGATCACGGGCGCCGCCCTGGACGTCGTACGCACCGCGGACGACGACGGCGTGGGACAGATCGTCGACCACCTGGTCGGACTCGGCCACCGCGAGATCGCCTACGTGGACGGCGGCAAGGGCGTCATCGCCACCGACCGGCGGCGCGGCCACCGCACCGCCATGCGTCGGCACGGCCTGGACGACCACATCCGGGTCGTCGCCGGGGACAACACCGAGGCGGCCGGCGAACGCGCCGTCCGGCAGCTCCTGGACGCTCCCCGCCTGCCCATCGCGGTCATCGCGTTCAACGACCAGTGCGCCATCGGCGTCCTGACGGCACTCGCCCGCGCCGGTGTCGCCGTCCCCGGCCAGGTGTCCGTGGCCGGCTACGACGACGACCTGCTCTCCCGGCTGAGCTGCTTCAACCTGACGACCGTCAGCCAGAGCGCCCGCGAGCAGGCCCGGGACGCGGTGACCGCGGCCGTCGAACGCCTCGACGAGGGCCGCGCCGAACACCGCGAGGTCGTCCTCACCCCGCACCTCGTGCTGCGCGGCACCACGGCCGAATTCGAGGCAGGGCGCTGAACAGTTCGGTGAACTGTTCAGCGCCCTACACCACCGTCAGTCCCGCCGCTTCTCCCGCCCCGGCAGGAACTCCTGCATCTTCGCCTTGAACCCCTGCTTGACCATCGACCCCCGGTCCGCGTCCCCCTTCAGGATCGACGCGGCCGTCGCCTCCATCTGGTCCCAGGTTGCGTGCGGCGGGATCGGCGGTACGGCCGGGTCCGTGAGGAACTCGATCACCGCGGGGCCGTCCGCCTCCAGCCCGGCGCGCCAGCCCGCCTCGACGTCCTCGGGCTTCTCCACCCGGATGCCGGTCAGGCCGAGGGAGCGGGCGAAGGCGGCGTACTGGACGTCGGGGATCTCCTGGGACGGCAGGAAGGACGGGGCGCCCTCCATGGCGCGCATCTCCCAGGTGACCTGGTTGAGGTCGTGGTTGTTGAACACGCCGACGACCAGGCGCGGGTCGTCCCACTGGTCCTTGTACTTCGCGGCCGTGATCAGCTCCGCCAGGCCGTTCATCTGCATCGCGCCGTCGCCGACCAGCGCGATCGCCGGCCGGTTCGGGTGGGCGAACTTGGCGCCGATCGCGTACGGCACCCCGCAGCCCATCGTCGCCAGCGTCCCGGACAGCGACGCACGCATGCCGGGCCGCATCGTCAGATGGCGGGCGTACCAGTTGGCCGCCGAACCCGAGTCCGAGCTGATGATCGCGTTCTCGGGGAGCAGCGGGTCCAGGGCACGGGCGACGTACTCCGGGTTGATCGGATCGGCCGACAGGTGCGCCCGCCGCTCCATGACCTCCCGCCAGTGCGCCACGTTGTCGCACACCGTGTCGAACCACTCGCGCCCACGGCCGCCCTCGATCAACGGGATCAGCCGCTCCAGCGTCGCCTTCGCGTCGCCGACGAGGTTCACCTCGTACGGGTAGCGCATGCCCACCATGTGCGGATCGATGTCGATCTGCACACCCCGCGCCTTGCCGAAGTCCGGCAGGAACTGCGTGTAGGGGAAGGAGGAGCCGATGGTCAGCAGCGTGTCGCAGTCCCGCATCAGCTCGTACGACGGACGGGTGCCCAGCAGGCCGATCGCGCCGGTGACATACGGCAGTTCGTCGCTCAGCACGTCCTTGCCGAGCAGCGCCTTGGCCACGCCGGCGCCGAGCAGTTCGGCGACCTGCTCCACCTCGGCCCTCGCGCCGGCCGCGCCCTGGCCGACCAGGATCGCCACCTTGTCACC
Organism: Streptomyces curacoi; assembly: GCF_001513975.1. Taxonomy (GTDB): domain Bacteria; phylum Actinomycetota; class Actinomycetes; order Streptomycetales; family Streptomycetaceae; genus Streptomyces; species Streptomyces curacoi. The sequence continues at coordinate 646,125 of NZ_KQ947986.1, read as the reverse complement.
GGTGTTGAGGATCTCGGCCGCCTGGCGGATCGAGTCGTCCGAGGGGATCGCGGTCCAGGAACTGCGGCCCAGACTGGACGGCACCATCTTGAACTCGTGCGTCGGCGGCGAGTAGTCGAGCTCCTGCACATCGCCGGGGATGATGATCGCCGTGGGGGCGCGGCGCGCGTACGCGGTGCGGATCGCCCGGTCCAGGACGTTCGGCAGCTGCTCGGGGACCGTCACCGTCTCCACGAAGTCCGAGGCGACGTCCTTGAACAGCGTGTGCAGGTCCACCTCCTGCTGATACGAGCCGCCCATCGCGGTGCGGTGCGTCTGGCCGACGATCGCCAGGACGGGGACGTGGTCGAGCTTGGCGTCGTACAGGCCGTTGAGGAGGTGGATCGCGCCCGGGCCGGACGTCGCCGCGCACACTCCGACACGGCCGCTGAACTTGGCGTAACCGACCGCCTGGAACGCGGACATCTCCTCGTGCCGGGACTGGATGAAGCGGGGCTGGTTCTCGGCCCGGCCCCAGGCGGCGAGCAGACCGTTGATGCCGTCGCCGGGATAGCCGAAGACATGCTCCACACCCCACTCGCGCAGGCGCTGCAGGACGTGGTCGGCGACCTTGGTGCTCATGCGGGACCTCCTGGACTGAGGGGGGACTGCGCGGCACTACGAGTGACCCCGCGGACAGGCGGAAAACCTGCCCGGGTGTTTGCGGCCCGGACGTCAGGGCAGGCGAAGGAACAGTGCTTCGGACAGGAGGCACGTCCGTGGGAGCGGCGATTCCCCGCCACGGGTGTGTCCGGTTCCGGTATGCGCCCGCACTCCCGCGGTGACCGTCCAACCCAGAGCACAACCAAGGGAGTTGCGACGCAACATGCCCACTTCAGTGAGCGCGAAGCACCACCCCCACGACGACGCCCCCGACACCGCCGAGGACTTCCGCAAGCTCGCCACGCTGCCCGAGGGGCAGCAGCGCGACACCATCCGGGAGAAGATCGTCGAGGCGTGGCTGCCCATGGCCGAACGGCTCGCCGGACGATTCCGCAGCCGTGGCGAGAGCTTCGAGGATCTGCGGCAGGTGGCCGCCCTCGGGCTGGTCAAGGCCGTCGACCGGTACGACCCCGAGCGCGGCAACGCCTTCGAGAGCTACGCCGTGCCCACCATCACCGGTGAGATCAAGCGGCACTTCCGCGACCACATGTGGACGCTGCACGTGCCCCGGCGCGTGCAGGATCTGCGCAACCGGGTGCGGTTCGCCGTCCAGGACCTGCAGACCGTCTCGGGCCGCCGGCCCACGGTCGCCGAGATCGCCGAGCACGCCGACATGAGCGAGGCCGATGTCCGGGTCGGTCTGGAGGCGCTGGAGAGTTTCACCGCCCTGTCGCTGGACGCGGAGCTGCCCGGCAGCGAGGACGGATACTCGCTGAGTGACGCGCTGGGCTCCGCCGATCCCGCGCTGGACACCGTGGTGGACCGTGAGGCCGTCAAGCCCCGGCTGGCCGCGCTGCCCGAGCGTGAGCGGGCGATTCTGTACATGCGGTTCTTCGGGGACATGACGCAGAGCCGGATCGCCGAGCAGTTGGGCATCTCGCAGATGCACGTGTCCCGGCTGATCAGCCGGTGCTGCAGCCGGCTGCGGGAACAGGTACTCCGTGATGTGGCCTAGGGCCCGGGTGCCGGAGCTCGTGCCGGTGCCGGTGCCGGTCTCGGTGTCGCCGTAGGGATGCCCTTCACGACAGGGACGCCGTTCAGGACGTTGCTGCCACCGCCAGTGACATGTGGCGGGACATCATGTCCATGGCCTGCGCCTCCGCCATGGAGAACGCCAGGCGAGCCCCGCACCTGAACAGGGTCAGGACGCCGTGCACGGTCCCCTCGACGGCCAGCGGCACGCACAGCAGTGAGGTGACGTTCGCCTGTACGAGGACCGGGGCGCCCTGCGGGTCGTGGCCGAAGGCGTCCGGGTCCGCCGGGCGGACCTGCACGGCCGCCGAGCCGGTGCGTGCCGTCTCCAGGACCAGGGGGCACCTGGTGGGGGCCTGGGCGGCCAGCGCCTTCGCCTCCTCCTCGGACGGGGCCAGCACCGCCGTACGGGAGAGCCCGCTCGTGCCTGTGCCGGCCGTGCCCGTGTCGACGATCACCCAGTCGGCGAACCGGCCGTGCAGAACCTGGGCCGCCTGCCGCAGGACCGCCTCTCGGTCGCCGCGCGCCGCGGTCAGCAGCGTCGTCGTCATCTCGTCCAGGAGGTCCATCAGGGCCGCGTGCCGGGTGGCCTCGGTGAGGTCGGGGACCTGGAGCGCCGACGTGGCGGCCGGGGCCGGCGCGCCGGATGCCGGGAGGTCGCCGGGCTGCAGCACCACCAGCACCGTGGTGTGCGGCTCCCCGCTCGGGCGTACGGCGGCCAGGGTCGCGTGGACCCGGGCGGACGGGCGCTGCTGGAGGTGCACGGTGAGGCTGCGGTCGCCCTCGCCGCGCGCCACCGCCGCGGCCTGGGAACGGAACGCCGCCCGGTCGGCGTGGGCGAGGAACCCGGTCAGCGGGCGACCCGTCGCATAGCCCGCCCGGACGCCGGTGAAGGACGTCGCCGCGAAGTTCAGGCGGCGCACCACCGCCTCCCGGTCGACCAGCGCCACCGGCAGCGGAAACCGCTGGAACACCGCGCGCAGCAGATGCTGCTCCTGGCGGTCGGAGGACGCCGTACGGGGCAGCCGGCCCGAGGACAGTCGCTCGTACCACGGCCACAACTGGTCGGCCACGTGATCGAGTTCGAAGATGGCCGCGTCCAGAACCGTCGGCAGATCACCGCCCGACAGGGAGCGGGCCGCCTTGAGTTCCGCGACGCGGCGCACGAAATCCGCGAGCTCTTCACCGAATTCGTCCGTCTGCGCCATGGGAGAGAACCTAGCTCGCCGCAACAGCCCGCGGGGAGGCGGAGGAGGCGACCGGATCCCCTTGCTCTCCCGCTGTTTTCCCCGCGCGGGACCGGGAACGCGCACGGGAAAGGAGGAGTTGAGGATGCCCGCTCACGACCATGTGGGTCACTTCGGAGACGAGTCCGCCGAAGCCGCCCTTCCGGGCCGCAGACTGTCCGAACTGGCCGAGCAGGCCGTGCGCTGCACCGCCGACTGCTGCGGCGCGAGCAGCCTCGTGTCCGAGGCGGGTGCCGAGCGGCCCGGCGCCGTCACCCATCCCGACCTCGCCGGACTGGTCGCCGTGCAGCTCCGCTCCGGGGACGGGCCCATCCCGGCCGCCCTGGAACGCGGCAAGCCCGTCGACTCGGCCGACCTGCTGCGCGAGGAGCGCTGGCCGGAGTACCGCGCCATGGCGCTCGACTCGGGCGTGCGCTCCAGCGTCACGCTCCCCTTCCGCCGCCCCGGCCTGACGGTGACCCTCAGTCTCTACAGCTTCCGGCCCGGCGCCCTGGACGGCGCCCCGCACGGACCCGTGCACGCCCTCGGTGAATTCGCCGCGAGCTGCCTGGTCCGCGACCGCTCCTACCGCGCCGCCCTCACGGAACTCGACCACCTCGGCACCGCCCTGCGCTCCCGGCCCGTCGTCGACCAGGCCTGCGGCATCGTCATGCACGTCCTCGGCTGCGACGCCGACGCCGCCTTCGGCGTCCTGCGCCGCATCTCGCAGGGCACCAACCGCAAGCTGTCGGACGTCGCGTCCGGCGTCGTCAGCAGGCGGGGCCGCGGGCTGGAGCGGGACCTGGCGGCGCTGCTGAACTGACGGGTGGGGGCGGAGGCCCGGGTCGCTGCGGCCGCCTCGCCCGCACCCCTCGACGTCACCCGCTCGGCCGCCCCCGTCGCGCGAATGGGGCCCGGCCGCGCGCGCCCGGCCCTCGGGCGGGCTGTCATGACTGCGGGGGCACGACCGCCGTGTCCCCGCAGTCGCCGGCCGAAGGAGCTCAGCCCATGCGCCGCACCGCCCGTGCTCTGCCCGTCGCCGCTGTGGCCGGTGCCGTCCTGGGCATCGCCGCCTCGGCCGCCTCCGCGGACCCGGCCGCGGAGGTGAGCCCGAGGACCGTCTCCCCGGGCGGCAGCGTCACCGTCTCGGTCGCCTGCGACCCCGTCGGCGGGCACGCTCCCGCCACCATCGACGCCACCTCGCAGGCGTTCGAAGAGGGCACCGTCCAGTTGAAGCGCGTCCCCGGCAATGACGACAAGGCCACCGGGCCCGCCTACAGCGGCACCGCGCGTATCTCCCCGGCCGAGAACTTCGAGGGCGGCCCGGACGCGACGGGAGCGGACTCCGCGTGGACGGTCGACGGCACCTGCCCTGCGGCCCACGGCGGTGAGGGCAAGCCGTGGAGCGCGACCTTCACGGTGGCCCGCGGCGGCGGAGGCGATCACGGCCGCAGCAGCCACCGGCCCTGCCCCGAGCATCACGACGACGCCTGCGGCCACACCCAGGTCCCGCACGGCGTACGGGCCGGCGCCGGCGGCACCTTCACCGACTCCGTCCCCGCCCTGGTCGCCGGCGGCCTGCTGATCGCGGGCGCGCTCGGCGGCGCGGTGTACCGGCTGCGCCGCAGGACGCCCACCGGGGAGGGCTGATCCGTACGGCCACCCCGCCCGGCCGACCGCACCGCCGACCGCAAGGCCGCCCAGGACGGCCCGGGCCGGCTGTGACGGGCGCAACCCCGGCGGGCGGCCATGGGGTGGCGCCACGATGGGTACTCAGAGCGCCAGGGGTACGCGACACACCGTACGAACCCCGCACCGTTACCAACCCCAGAGCTCGCACCACGGCACACCGACTCTCCCGGAGCACCGGACGACGACGAACCACCAAGGCACCAGGCACTGCGCGGAGGCACGGATGCGCCGGACGGACCCCGAAGGCCACGGCCCCGTCCGGTACGGGCCGCCGCTCCCGGACGACGGGCTGCCCGTGCTCCCCGAGCTGGCCGCTGTGCTCGCCGCCGCCGCGGGGCGGTCCGAGAGCGAGGCGGTCGGTGGCGGCGCCGCACTCCTGGAGGCCGCGTGCGGGTACTGGGGCCGGCGTGGCCTGCCGGCCGAGCCCGACCGTGCGGTGGCCGCTCCCGGGGCCCCCGCCCTGCTGCTCGCGCTGACCTTCGCGCTCGGCGGTGACGTCCTGGTGCCCCGGCCGTGTGCCGCCTGGTGGGCGCCGTACGCACGCCTGTTGGGCAGACCCGTCTTCCATGTGCCCACCCCGGCCGAGTGCGGCGGGGTACCGGATCCGTACGCCCTTCTGGAGACCGTCCGCCGGGTCCGTGCCGAGGGCGGTGAACCGCGGCTGCTGGTGCTGTCCGTCGCCGACGACCCGACCGCCACCGTGGCCCCGCCCGAGGTGCTGCACGAGACCGTCGAGGCCGCCACCGGCGAGGGGCTGCACCTGGTCAGCGACGAGACCTGGCGCGACACCGTGCATGCCCCGCACGACACCGTGCTGCTCAGCCCCGCCGAGATGCTGCCCGAGCAGGTCACCGTCGTCACCGACCTGGCCGGCGCCCACCTCCCGGCCGGCTGGCCGGCCGCCGTCGCACGGTTCCCCGCGGGCGAGGCCGGCGACAGCCTCCACGCGCGCGTGCTCGACGTGCTCACCGCGCTCGGCTCCCGCGTCGCCGGCCCGGTCGCCCTCGCGGCCGGGTACGCGCTGACGGAGCCCGAGCCGGTCACCGCGCGAGTCGCCACCGCCGTACGCCTGCACGCGCGCGTGGCCGCGGCCGCGCATGCCGCCGTCGTGGGGGCGGGCGCCCTGGCGCGGCCACCGCAGGCGGGACGGCACCTGTACGTCGACCTCGGCCCCCTGCGCGCCGGGCTGTCCGCGCAGGGTGTGGGGGACGCGCAGGACCTGGAGGACTTCCTCGCCGCCCGGCTCGGCATGCCCGCGCCGGGCGGACACCGCTTCGGCGACGACCTCGGCGCGCTGCGCGTGCGGCTGTCCACCGGACCGCTGCTGGGCGGCGGCGACGAGGAACGCGTGGAGCTCATCGCTTCACCCACGCCGTTGGAACTGCCACACGTGCACCGCTCGTTGATCCACTTGAAGTCGGTCTTCGACGATCTCCGCGACGACGCTCAGCGATGGGAGCCTCCTCGATGACGCAGCAGTCCGAGTCAGCCACGCCGACCACATCGCGTACGACCACATCGCGTACGACCACCCAGGAAGCCGACGTTCCGGCGGCTCCGTCACCCGTGGCGGCCCCGTCACCCCTGGCGCCTTCGTCGCCCTTGGCGCCCCCGTTCCCGCCGCTCGCCGCACCCCGCCCGCTGGGCGAACGCCGGGTGTGGCCGCGGACCTTCCACGACCGGCTCACCGCCCCGCTGCCCGGCATCAAGGCGCTCGCCCGCTTCGCCCGCGAGGGCGCCGTACGCCCGGGCCGCGAGGGCCTCGCCGACATCCCGCGGCTGCCCTTCGAGCCGGGCCCGGTGCCCCGCGTGGACGCGCAGACGGTCGCCGTCTCCTGGGCGGGCCACGCCAGCTGGGTCGTGCAGATCGGCGGGCTGACCGTGCTCACCGACCCGGTCTGGTCGCGCCGCATCCTCGGCACCCCGGCCCGCATCACCCCGGTCGGCATCGCCTGGCACGCCCTGCCACGCGTCGACGCGGTCGTCATCAGCCACAACCACTACGACCATCTGGACGCGCCCACGCTGCGCCGACTCCCGCGCGAGACCCCGGTGTTCGTGCCGGCCGGCCTCGCAGGCTGGTTCCGCCGCCGCAGGTTCACGCAGGTCACCGAGCTGGACTGGTGGGAGGCGGCGGAACTGGACGGGGTCCGCTTCGACTTCGTGCCCGCCCACCACTGGTCCAAGCGCACCCTCATCGACACCTGCCGCAGCCTGTGGGGCGGCTGGGTGCTCACCGCCCCCGACGGACAGCGCCTGTACTTCGCGGGCGACACCGGCTACGGCCACTGGTTCACCCGCATCGGCGAGCGCTACCCGGGCATCGACCTCGCCCTGCTCCCCATCGGCGCCTACGACCCCCGCTGGTGGCTCAGCGACGTCCACTGCGACCCGGAGGAGGCGGTCCGCGCCGCCCAGGACCTCGGCGCGCGGCGGATGGCGCCCATGCACTGGGCGACGTTCGTGCTGTCGGCGGAGCCGGTCCTGGAACCGCTCACGCGCGTGCGAGCGGCGTGGGAGAAGGCGGGACTGCCCCGAGAGGACCTGTGGGACATGCCGGTCGGCGCTTCAAGGGTGCTGTAGTGCGACCGCACCCGGCGACGAGGCATCACCTGCCGGCACGAACCCGCTTCCACACGCTCGGCGCCCCACTGATGACCAGCGTCAGCGCAACGGCCGCCACCACGCCCTCCCACGGCTCCTCGAACAGCGACCCGCCGAGAATCCCGATCAACTGGTACGTCACAGCCCAGGCCAGGCAGGCCGGCAGGTTCCCGCGGGCGAACCTCCGCATCGGCCACTTCGCCAGCAGACAGGCCAGCATCACCGGCAGCCGCCCCGCCGGCACCAGCCGGGACAGCACCAGTACGGCCACCCCGTGCCCGGCCAGCTTGTCCTGCGCCTGCGTGAGCCGGTCCTCCGGCGCCCGGGAGCGGATCGCCGCCAGCCAGCGCGAACCGTTCTTCGAGCGCATGCCGCGCCGCCCCAGCCAGTACAGCGTCGCATCGCCCAGGAAGGCCGCTGTCGACGCCGTCACGAACACCAGTGCCAGCGAGAACGGCGCCGTCTGGTGAAACGCCACCACCGCCGCCGAACTGACCAGCGCCCCCGTCGGGACCACCGGTACCAGCGCCCCGATCAGCACCAGCAGGAACAGCGACGGATAGCCGATCGCCTGCTGTGTCGACTCGGGCGGCACCGTCGTCGCGGTGGCGGCCAGCACCGTCACGGGGCCACCTCCAGGCGCACGCTCTCCCCGTGCGCGAGCCGATGCACCGACACGCCGGGTGCGCGCTCCGCCGCGAGCCGGGCGAACTCCTCGCCGGGCGCGTGGAATTCATGGGGGCGCACGGCATCCATGCCGATCGGCCAGTACGTGCCGTAGTGCACCGGCACCGCGCTGCGCGGCGCGAGCCGGGCCAGTGCCTCGGCGGCCCGCCCCGCGTCCAGATGACCCGCCCCGAGATACGGCCCCCAGCCGCCCACGGGCAGCAACGCCACGTCGACCGGACCGACCTCCTTCGCCATCGACTCGAACAGGCCGGTGTCCCCGGCGAAGTACGTACGCGCCTCGCCCTCGACGACGTAACCGAGGGCGGGGGAGCGGTGCGGGCCCACCGGCAGCCGCCGCCCGTCATGCCGCGCGGGAACGGCCCGTACGGCCAGATCGCCCACCGTCGTCACATCACCGGGCGCCATCTCGGTCACCCGCAGATGCGTGAGCCGGCGCAGGCCCGGCACCGCACGGGGCGCGCCCCGGGGCACGAGCAGGCGGGTGCCCTGCGCCAGCCTGGCCAGGGACGGCACGTGGAGGTGGTCGGCGTGCAGATGGGAGACCACGGCGACGTCCGCGCGCCAGGCGCCGGGCGGCGGCAGTGCGCCCCGGCGGCGGCGCAGGTGTGCGAGCCGGCGTGCGAACAGGGGATCGGTCAGCACGCGTATGTTCGAGTCCTCCAGCGTGCAGGTGGCGTGACCCCACCAGGTGATCTCCACCGGCACCTTCTTTGCCTCCTTCGCGCGACTCCCCGAAGCGTACGGGCTGGAGTAGGGTCGGCGGCGAAACCCGGAGGTGAGGGGGACGCCATGGGGTCATCCGTAGTGCGTGTCACGGCGATCGCCAGTCTGACGCCTCTCGAAGAGCTGGACGCCGACCCCTTCCTGGTGGATTCCCGCAGCCAGCACGCGATGTGCGCACGCTGGGCCGCCGAGCACGGGTACATCGTCGCGCGCGAGCTTCTCGTACGCGGGTTGCGGGCGGACCACAGCGTGCTGTGGGAGGGTGTCCGCCCCGGCCTCGACCTGTTCGTGGCACCCAGCCGCAGGGTGCTGGAGAGCGCGCTGTCCTCCGTCGAGGAGTTCACCGCGGAGTGCGCCCGGCGGGGCGTGCGGGTGGAGACGGTGGGGCGCGCCGAGCCGTTGTACGACGCGCAGATGAAGGCGCGGGTGCATCGGAGGCTGTCGATGCCGACGGCTGGATACGACGGGCGCTGAGGCCGCGGAAGACGGTCGTGGAAGACGGCCGCGGAAGACAGCCGTGGAAGACGCGCGCGGAGACGGGCCTGGAAGACGGTCGTGGCAAACGGGCGCGTCCCAAGTGATCGGTGGCGGAGAGCGCACCGGCCGGGTGTCGGTGGCGTGTGCCAGGCTGGGGGCCCAGGGGCCCGCTTCGGGGCGGTGGGCCGGGACCGGAGGTGGGCTGGGCGTGCGTGGTGGGCGTTGGCGGCGGGTGGCCAGTCAGGTCGGGCGGAGCGTCGCCGTGTGGGCGGTCTCCACCGTCACCATGCTCGTGCTCGCCGGCATCCTGCCCGACTTCCAGCTGCAGTCGGCGGACGGTGACAGCGCCACTCTCATCGCCGTCACCGCGGCCCTCGGCGCCGGTGCCTTCGGTCTGCTGTCCGCGCTCGTCTGGCCCCTCCTCGTACGGCTCCTGCTGCTGGTGCCCGCCCTCGTGCTCGGCCTGCTCGTGTTCTTCCTCAACGGCTCGCTGCTCATCGTCGCCCTGCGCCTCGTCCCCTCCGGCGACAGCGAGGCCGCCCCCGAGACCGCCGTCATCGTCGCCGCCGTGATGTCCGCCGTCGCCTCGGCCACCGGCGCCGCCCTGGCCGTACGGGACGACGACGCCTACCGGCGCCGGCTCTACCGGCTCGCCGACCGCCGCCGCCGGGCGCTCCCACCCGGCCCGTCCAGCCCCGCCACCGTCTTCCTCCAGCTCGACGGCGTCGGCCACGACGTCCTCCTCGACGCCGTCGGCAAGGACCTGATGCCCACCGTCGCCCGCTGGCTCGGCGACGGCGACGGCGCCCGGCCCACCCACCGGCTCACCCCCTGGCGCACCGACTGGTCCAGCCAGACCGGCGCCAGCCAGCTCGGCATCCTGCACGGCAGCAACCACGACGTCCCCGCCTTCCGCTGGTACGAGAAGGCCGGCCGCGAGGTGATGGTCTGCAACCGCCCCACCAGCGCCGCCGAACTCCAGCGCCGCGCCATCGAGCGCACCGGCGACGGCGGACTGCTCACCGCCGACGGCGCCAGCCGCGGCAACCTGTTCAGCGGCGGCGCCGACGAGCAGGCCCTCGTGCTGTCCATCGCCACCAAGCGGCGCCCCCGGGAGAACCGTTCCAGGGCGGGCTACTTCGCCTACTTCTCCGACCCGGCCAACGCCGTGCGCACCGCGCTGTCCTTCGTCGCCGAGGTCGGCCGCGAGATTGGCCAGTCCACCCGGGCCCGCGTCCGCAAGGTCCGCCCTCGCGTCTCCCGCGGCGGCCTCTACCCCCTCGTCCGCGCCTTCGCGACCGTCGTCGAACGGGACGTCGTCGTCGCCGCGGTCGTGGGCGACATGCTCGCCGGCCGCACCGCCGTCTACGCCGACCTGGTGGCGTACGACGAGGTGGCCCATCACTCCGGGCCGTTCAGCCGGGACGCCGAGAAGGTCCTCGAACGCCTCGACCGGGCGCTGGCGTTGATCGAGAAGATCGCCGAGCACGCGCCGCGGCCGTACCGGATCGTCGTGCTGTCGGACCACGGCCAGAGCCCCGGCGAGACCTTCCGGGCCCGCTACGGCCTCGGCCTGGGCGACCTGGTGCGGGCCGGCTGCGGGCTGCCCGTGCCGCGCAGGGCGCAGCGCACCCACAGCGGCGCCGAGGCCCGGGCGGCGGTACGCGCGGCGCTGCGCATCCCCGTCGAGGAGGGCGGCGAGCGGCACCGCCCCGCGGGCCGCCGTTCGGAGCCGATCGTGCTGGCCTCCGGCAACCTCGGCCTGGTCTCCTTCCCGGACGTGCCGCACCGGATGACCAAGGAGGAGATCGACGCCCGCCACCCGGCGCTGCTGACCACCCTCGCCAACCATCCCGGCGTCGGCTTCCTCCTCGTGCGCAGCGAGGAGCACGGCGGCCTCGTGCTCGGCGCGTTCGGCGCCGAGATCCCCCTCGACCGACTGGACGACGATCCGGGGCCGTTGGAGGTGTTCGGGCCGGGTGCCGCCGACGCCGTACGACGCACCCACTCCTTCCCGAACGCCGCCGACATCATGGTCAACTCCGCGTACGACCCGGCCGACGGCGAGGTCCTCGCCTTCGAGGAGCAGATCGGCTCGCACGGCGGACTCGGCGGCGCGCAGGGCGAGCCGTTCCTGCTGTCGCCGCTCGCCTTCTCCGCGCCGGTGGACGACGGGGCGGACCTCGTCGGCGCCGAGCAGGTCCACCATGTGCTGCGCCGATGGCTGAGCGAGTCGGACGGCCCCCAGGTGCCGCTGACGCGGCGTGCGGACCAGCGGGCGGCCTGAGCGCCCGGCCAACCGGAAAATGGGCTGCGCCTGCCTCGCGCGGCACACAAACTGTTCGTATCGGGCGTCGCACACCTGCGCGCCGTTCTCGAACACCCCAAGGAGCCGCTGCTTTGCAGGCAGCCGTCACCGTCACGCCCGCCCGCATCCCCGACCTGCTGCTCGGCCTCGCCACCGTGCGGCCGGTCTTCATCTGGGGCGCGCCCGGCATCGGAAAGTCCTCCCTCGTCAGGGACTTCGCCCAGTCGCTGGGACTGGAGTGCGTGAGCCTGCTCGGCACCCAGCTCGCGCCGGAGGACCTGATCGGCGTGCCGCAGATCCGGGACGGCCGGTCCGTGTTCTGCCCGCCGGAGGCCATCGCCCGCGACGAGCCGTACTGCCTGTTCCTGGACGAGCTGAACGCGGCCACCCCGGATGTGCAGAAGGCGTTCTACTCGCTGATCCTGGACCGCCGTATCGGGAACTACGAGCTGCCGAAGGGCTCGATCGTCATCGGCGCCGGCAACCGTGCCACCGACAACGCCCTCGCCCGCCCCATAGCGTCCGCGCTGGTCAACCGCCTCGCCCACGTCCACCTGGAGGCCTCCGCCAAGGACTGGCTGACCTGGGCCGCGGACAACGGCATCCACCCGTGGATCCTGGACCACCTCACCGACCGGCCCGACCACCTGTGGTCCAAGCCGCCGAAGACCGAGGAGCCGTTCTCCACGCCCCGCTCCTGGCACATGCTCTCCGACGCGCTGCACTCCTTCGGCGGCGACCTCGACGAGGAGACCCTGAAGGTGCTGGCGCACGGCACGCTGACGCCCGCGCACGCCACCGCGTTCTGCGGCTACGTCAAGATCGTGCGCAGCCAGTTCGGCATCGAGGCCATCATCAAGGGCGACGCCCGCTGGCCGCACCGCATGGCGGACCGCGACCTGCTCTACTACCTCGCCGAGTCCTTCCGCGGGCGGCTCATCAAGGAACTGCCCGTCAGCAAGGAGCACATGTCGGCGAGCGGCCGGCAGACCGCGTACCGCGCCAAGTCGCTGCTGGTGCAGCTCGCGGAGATCTCCGTCGAGGTCGCCCAGAGTGTCATCGCCTCCGACGCCGACGGCAATCCCGTGCTGCCCGCCTGGTTCCTGGTGGAGGCGGCCCGGGACATGCCGCGGCTGGTGGAGGCGCGGCGATGAGCCGGGCTTCCGCCAATCGGGCTTCCGCCAACCGGGCTTCCGCCAAGAAGAAGCGGGACGTCGCGGGCGAGGCGTTCGCCGAGGGGATGCGGCTGGTGGCCGCCAACCCCGCGCTCGCCGCCGTCGAGTTCAGTGTCTGCCGCGACGCGAAGTGCGAGACGGCGCTCAGGGACGGGCTCGTCCGTGTCTCCTCCAGCGGCACCCTGCACGCCCACCCCACCCGCGTCGCCGACCCCGCCGTGTGGGCCTGGTCGATCGCGCACGCCGTCCTCCACCTCGGCTTCGGTCATGTCCCGGCGGCGAAGGGGGAACGCGAGCAGCCCGACCGGTACGACGTCGCGGCGCGCTGCGTGGTCGTCAACCGCTTCCTGCTGTCCTTCCCGATCGGCCGTGCCCCGGACGACCAGCCCCTGGCCTACCCGGACGGCGACGAGGAGCGCCTCGCCGCGCACTGGCGGCGGGACGGGCTCCCGGCCGCGTACGAGCGCTGCGGTACCGCCGGCGCCGAACCCGACCAGCTGCTCGTGGAATGGCGCGGCTGGCAGGGGCAGCCCCCGGACCATCAACTGGCCTTCGCCACCGCACTGACCCGGACCGTCTCCACCGCGATGGACATGGCGGGCGGCCGCCGCGACTCCATGGACGGCGAGCCGGTCAAGAAGCGGCCCTGGCAGTGGGCACTGGAGTGGTTCATCACCTCCTATCCGCTGCTCGGCGGCATCGCGGCCGGCATCGAGCTCGTCGCCGACGCCGAACTCGCCCGCGCCCACGGCATCTCCGTCGCCGCCGTCAACGCCGAGGCCGGCGAGATCTACATCAACCCGCTGCGGACCTTCGAGGACGAGGAGTGGCGGTTCGTCCTCGCCCACGAGATGCTGCACGCCGCCCTGCGCCACGGCGACCGCTGCGGCACCCGCGACCCGTACCTGTTCAACGTCGCCTGCGACTACGTCATCAACGGCTGGCTGCGCGAGATGCAGGTCGGCGAGATGCCCCAAGGGCTCCTGTACGACGCCCGGTTCACCGGTCTGTCCGCCGAGGAGGTGTACGACCGTATCGTCGGCGACCTGCGCCGCATGCGCCGCCTTGCCACCCTGCGCGGCAAGGGCGTCGGTGACATCCTGGGCGCCCCGCTCGGCCCGCCCGGCGACTACTGCGACCTGGACGAGTTCTACCGCCGCGGCCTCTCCCACGGCCTCGATCTGCACCAGCAGCAGGAGCGCGGCTTCCTGCCCGGCGGCCTGGTCCAGGAGATCCGCGCGCTGAGTCATCCGCCGCTGCCCTGGGACGCCCGACTGGCCCGCTGGTTCGACGAGTTCGTGCCCCGCCCGGAGCCGGTACGGACGTATGCGCGCCCCTCCCGTCGCCAGTCCGCCACGCCCGGTATCCCGCGCGCGGGCCACTACTTCCCGCCCGAGGAGATCGCCCGCTGCACCTTCGGCGTGGTCCTGGACACCTCCGGCTCCATGGGCAGCGTCCTGCTCGGCAAGGCGCTGGGCGCGATCGCCTCGTACGCCGAGGCCCGGGACGTACCGGCCGCGCGGGTCGTGTACTGCGACGCGGCACCGTACGACGCCGGCTATGTGCCGGTGACGGAGATCGCCGGGCGGGTACGGGTGCACGGCCGCGGCGGCACTGTCCTGCAGCCCGGGATCGACCTGTTGCAGCGCGCGGACGACTTTCCGCCGGGTGCGCCCGTCCTGGTCATCACGGACGGCTGGTGCGATGTCCTGCGGGTGCGGCGCGAGCACGCGTACCTGATTCCGCAAGGACGTCGTCTGCCGTTCACCCCCCGTGGGCCGGTCTTCCGGGTGCAATGAGGACGAGTGTGATCGGATGGGGGACACGGAACCCGGACACGGGACCGCACCGTAAGCATGCGAAGGGATCTCAACGTGGCAACCACGCGCTCCGCACACACCGTGTGGGAAGGAAACCTGTTCCAGGGCAATGGCGTCGTCTCCTTCGACTCCTCCGGCAGCATCGCCCAGCAGCCGGTGACGTGGGCGTCGCGCGCCGAGGACGCGAACGGCAAGACCAGCCCGGAGGAGCTGATCGCCGCCGCCCACTCCAGCTGCTACTCCATGGCCTTCTCGAACATCCTCGACAAGGCCGGCACCCCGCCGACCAAGCTCCTCACCTCCGCCGACGTGACCTTCCAGCCCGGGGAGGGGATCACCGGGATCCACATCACCGTCGAGGGCACGGTTCCGGGCATCTCCGAGGAGGACTTCCTCGCCAAGGCCGAGGACGCCAAGGTCAACTGCCCGGTCAGCCAGGCGCTGAAGGCGGTGCCGATCACCCTGTCGGCCAAGTTGTCGTAAAGGTGTGGTGAGAGCCGCGAGGGGCTGAGCGCCCGCTCAGCCCCTGTTTGGCGCCCGTCCCCAGGGTCACCCGTCTCCAGGGGCACCCGTCCCATTGACAAGAACCCACTCAAGTTTTGTGCTGGAGTTCAAGGGGTGCCCTGGCGGAAGGGGACAACGATGGCACGCGCGGTCGGGATCGATCTCGGGACCACGAACTCGGTGGTGGCCGTCCTGGAGGGCGGCGAACCCACCGTCGTCGCCAACGCGGAGGGGGCCAGGACCACACCGTCGGTCGTGGCCTTCGCCAAGAACGGCGAGGTCCTCGTGGGTGAGGTGGCCAAGCGGCAGGCGGTGACGAACGTCGAGCGCACCGCCCGCTCCGTGAAGCGGCACATGGGCGACGGGAACTGGCGCTTCCCGGACCAGGGCGACATCGACGGTACCCGCTACCGGGCACAGGAGCTGTCGGCCCGGGTGCTGCAGAAGCTGAAGCGGGACGCCGAGTCCTATCTCGGCGAGGACGTCACCGACGCGGTGATCACCGTCCCCGCCTACTTCGACGACGCCCAGCGGCAGGCCACCAAGGAGGCCGGGGAGATCGCGGGCCTGAAGGTCCTCAGGATCATCAACGAGCCCACGGCCGCCGCCCTCGCCTACGGACTCGACCGCGGCGAGGAGCAGACCGTCCTGGTCTTCGACCTCGGCGGCGGCACCTTCGACGTCTCCCTGCTGGAGATCGGCGACGGCGTCATCGAGGTCAAGGCCACCAACGGCGACACACACC
Source organism: Streptomyces curacoi (assembly GCF_001513975.1). GTDB lineage: Bacteria > Actinomycetota > Actinomycetes > Streptomycetales > Streptomycetaceae > Streptomyces > Streptomyces curacoi. Next base: position 630,487 of record NZ_KQ947986.1, on the reverse strand, counting down.
TCGGCGGCGACGACTGGGACCAGCGGATCGTCGAGCACCTCATCAAGAAGTTCAAGGGGCAGTACGGCATCGACCTGGGCAACGACAAGATGGCGGTGCAGCGGCTGCGCGAGGGCGCCGAGAAGGCCAAGATCGAGCTCTCCAGCTCCTCCGAGACGACGATCAACCTGCCCTACATCACCGCCTCCGCCGAGGGCCCCCTCCACCTCGACGAGAAGATGACCCGCGCCCAGTTCCAGGAGCTCACCGCGGACCTCCTCGACCGCTGCAAGGCCCCCTTCCACCAGGCGGTCAAGGACGCCGGCATCAAGCTCTCCGCGGTCGACCACGTCATCCTCGTCGGCGGCTCCACGCGCATGCCCGCCGTCACCGACCTCGTCAAGGAACTCACCGGCAAGGACCCGCACAAGGGCGTCAACCCCGACGAGGTCGTGGCCGTCGGCGCGGCCCTCCAGGCCGGTGTCATCCGCGGCGACGTCAAGGACGTCCTCCTGCTCGACGTCACCCCGCTGTCCCTCGGCATCGAGACCAAGGGCGGCATCATGACGAAGCTCATCGAACGCAACACGACGATCCCCACCCGGCGTTCGGAGATCTTCACCACCGCCACCGACAATCAGCCCTCCGTCGGCATCCAGGTCTACCAGGGCGAACGCGAGATCGCCGCGTACAACAAGAAGCTCGGCGTCTTCGACCTCACCGGCCTGCCGCCGGCGCCGCGCGGGGTCCCCCAGATCGAGGTCGCCTTCGACATCGACGCCAACGGGATCATGCACGTCTCCGCCAAGGACCTCGCCACGGGCCGCGAACAGAAGATGACGGTCACCGGCGGCTCGGCCCTGCCGAAGGACGACATCGACCGCATGATGCGGGAGGCCGAGCAGTACGCCGAGGAGGACCGCAAACGCCGCGAGACCGCCGAGACGCGCAACCAGGCCGAACAACTCGTCTACCAGACCGAGAAGTTCATCCGCGACAACGAGGACAAGGTCCCGGCGGACACCAGGTCGGAGGTCGAGTCGGCGGTCGCGGAACTGAAACAGCAACTGGAGCAGAACGCCGAGACGAACGCCCTGCGCACCGGCATCGAGAAGCTCGCCACGGTGAGTCAGAAGATGGGCCAGGCCATGTACGCCCAGTCCCAGCAGACCCCGACGGACAGCGGTACGGACGGTACGGGCGGTACGGGCGGCACGGGCACGGAGCACGCCTCACCGCAGGACGACGACGGCGTGGTGGACGCGGAGATCGTCGACGAGGACCGGGACACCAAGGGCGGCGCCGCCTAGAGCCCCTGTTCGTACCGGTAAACCCTTGGCGGGCCGCCGCACGTCCCCAGTAGGTTCCCTTTCGGAACGCAGTGCGTATCGAAGGGGAGCCGCGTGCCTCAGCAGACCAGGACCACCTCGGGCGCACGCGTCGTCGAGCTGTCGTACTACCCCGTCAAGGGGTGTGCCGGTGTGGCCGCCCGCGAGGCGTTACTGACGCCCGCCGGTCTCGCGCACGACCGGAGCTTCATGGTCGTCAGCGACGAGGGCGTCTTCCGCTCCCAGCGCCGGGACCCCCGACTGGCCCTGATCCGACCCGCCATCAGCGACGACGGCGAGCGGCTCACCCTGCACGCGCCGCACACCGAGGCGCTGGACGTGCCCGTGGACACCACCGGCGCCCGTCGGCCGGTGGACCTGTTCGGGACCGCCTACCGGGGCATCGACCAGGGCGACACGGCCGCCGCGTGGCTCTCCGACGTGCTCGGTGCCCCCAGCCGCCTGGTGCGGGTGCCGCCGGAGCACGACCGGAAGACGGACGGCAGAACGCCGGGCACCTCCGGCTACGCCGACAGCTCCGCCCTGCACCTCGTCTCGCGCTCCACCCTCGAACTGCTCAACCGGAAGCTGGCCGAACGCGGCACGGCGCCGCTGCCCATGAACCGCTTCCGCCCGAACATCGTGATCGACGGCTGGGCCGAGCCGCACACCGAGGACCGGGCGCACGGCCTGACGATCGGCACGGCCGAACTGGGCTACGCCAAGCTCGCCATCCGCTGCGCCGTCACCCTGGTCGCCCAGGAGTCGGGGGAGCGGGCGGGCCCCGAACCGCTGCGCACCCTCGCGGGCTACCGGCGGGCCGCCCAGGGCGGAGTCGCCTTCGGCACGAAGTTCTCCGTGCTCCGGACCGGCCGGGTCGCCGTGGGCGACGCCGTGACCGTCACCTCGTGGGGCGAGTCCGAACTGCACGCTTCCGACGGCTCGCCCCGCACCCTGACCACGCGGTGACGCGGTGATGCGGTGACGCGATGACGGGGTGACGCGGCGGCGTCGCGACTCAGCCGAGTCCGGTCAGGCTGCCGATCGCCTGCTGGGCCCACTCCTGCGCCCCCAGGGCCGTGCCGGCCGCGACGCCGGTCGCGACCGGGGCCAGCGCTCCCTTGAGCCCGTTCAGCGCACGCCGGAGTCTGCGCGGCTCGGGGGCCTCGGGACCGGTGATCTCCGCGAGCACCTCCTGGGCGGCGGCCTCCGTGTCCTCGCGGTCCTGGTCGGGAAGACCGGCCTGGGGCAGCTGCCGCAGCAGGTCGCCGACGACCGCGGCGAGCGCCTCGAACCCCGGGGCGACCGCGCTGTTGTTCTGCTGGTTCTGGGTGACCGTCTCGTTGGCCCAGGCGAACTGGGCGTTCGAGACGTCCCGGTGGAAGACCGGGCCGTGGTAGTTGTTCTCCTGCCGCGATTCGCTCATGTGCCGGCTCCGTCCTCGTCGTTCTGCTGCTGGCTTGGGCTTTCGTCGTTCTGCTGCCGGCTCTCGTTGTTCTGCTGCTGGACGACCTCGGCGTTGTTCCACGCCAGTTGGGCGTTGTGGACGGCTTCGTGGAAGACCGGGCCGTAGAAGTTGTTGATCACCGTGGTCGGCGGCGGTGCGGCCGGCTCGGTGTTCCGCTGGACGACCCGCAGCGAGGTGCGCAGCGAGACCAGCTCGACAAGGCCGTTGTGCAGCACGGCCAGTCCCTTGGTGCCGGTCACGGAACAGTCCCTGAGCACGCCCCCGCCCGAGCCCAGGACCGAGACCCCCGCCGAGTCGCAGCCGTCGAACCGGCTGTCGGCGACGTCCACATAGGCGGAGTCCTGACCGCTGAGCCCGACCCCCTCCGAACCGGTGACGGTGAGGTTCCGCGCGAGCAGCGTCGCCTTTCCGCTGGCGAGCGCCCCGCCCATGCGTACGGCCCGCACCTCACAGTCGTGCACCCGCAGCTGGGACTCCTCGACGGCGCCGAAGCCCACCAGCCCGCGCTCCGCCGAGACACCCTTCAGCGTGATCCGGGACTGCCCGCCCGCGGCCACGGCGGCCATGTCGAAGTCATGGATCCTGGAGTCGACGAGCTCGGCCGTCGTACCGGCGTTGCCGAGGGTCTCCAGTCCCGCCGGGCAGCGTTCGACGCGGATGTTCTCGAACACGGCCCGGGACTCGTCACGGACCCGCAGGGCGACGTTGGTCAGGCCCTGGATGTCGACGTCCGAGAAGTGGCCCCGCGCCTTCTCGATGACGGCGATTCCGACGTTGCCGCCGGAGATACGGCCGCCGGTGACCCGTGGCGCGCCGCCCTTGGTCGAGAACACGGACACCACCCCGGCGTCGATGACCTCGCAGTCCTGGAACGTGCCGCGGCCCGCGGAGTGGACGTTGATGCCGCTGTCCCGGCAGGCGGCGAACACACAGCCGCGCACCAGCGGATCGGCACCGGTCGTCACAGCGATCCCGAACTCCGCGTCGGTGACGCGCGTGCCGAGTACCGAGCCCCGCGACTGCTCGATGAACATGAGGGCGTCCGCGTGCACGGCGGTGATCGCGCAGTCCGTGACGTTGAGCTCGGCCCGGGTGTCCCCGCAGACGGCCGCCTTCTCGGTGCCGGTGATCTCGCACCGGGTGAGCTGGGCCCAGGCGTCGCTGACCCGTATGCCGTGGATCCGGCTCCCGTCGATCGAGCTGTCCTGGACCGTCACCCGGGCACCCTCGATCACCGCGAGCGCGTTGTCGGCGGCGTCGGCGAAGCGGCACCGCTCCACGGTGCCGTGGGCGCCGGCGAAGAGGGTGCGACCGTACTGGAACCGACTGTCCGTCAACGTGGCGGCGGTGTTCCGCCTGGCGTGCAGACAGACCCCTCCGTGCGCCCGCACCTCCACCCGGTCCAGGGTGAGCGTGCCCGCCTGGAGGTCGACGACGTCGGCATCGCGGCCGACCAGCACGAGGCCGCGCACCACCACCGATCCGGAGGCGTCCAGCACCGTGCCCTGGGACGGGCACACCACCACGGCGCCCGGCTCCCCGACCGCGACCAGCTCGACCGCGCCGCGCACGGTGAGCTGCTCCTCGTAGTGCCCGGGCATGATCTCGATCCGCGCCGACCTGGCCCGTTCCGCGGCACGGAGCGCGGACGTGATGTCGGGACAGGTGCGCCACCCCCCGCGCTGCGAGACCACATACCGCTTGAGCATGCCCGCCTTCCCCCGCAGCGCTCACCGGAAGCATCGATCACTCGTTCCGATGATGCCACCCCGCGGCTCAGCCGCCCAACCTCTCCCGGCTTCGCCGCTCCGGCCGCTGCCCCCACTGCCGTGGCTCCCGGCTGCGGTACACCACGTACGGCCGGAACAGATACCGCACCGGCGCGCTGAACATGTGCGCCAGCCGGGTGTACGGCACCAGCGCGACGAGGGCCATGCCGAGCACCGTGTGCACCTGGTACAACGCCGGTACGCCCGCCATGAGTTCGGTGTCCGGCCGCAGGGTGAACAGGCTGCGGGACCAGGGGGCGAGGGAGTCACGGTAGCGGTAGCCGTCGCCGGAGGCGTGGGAGAGCTTGGCGGCGACGCCCATCACGATCGCCGCCAGCAGCACGGCGTACATGACCTTGTCGTTGGCCGTCGTCGCGCGGAGGACGGGGGCGTCGGTGCGGCGACGGTGTACGAGCAGCAGGATTCCGGCGACCGTGACGACGCCGGCCGCCGTGCCGCCGTAGAGGGAGAACAGGTGGTACGTGTGCGCGTCGACGCCGAGCGCGTCCGTCCAGGACTCCGGGACGAACAGCCCCACCAGGTGGCCCACGAGCACGAAAAGGATGCCGTAGTGGAAGGCGGGCGAGGCGATGTTCAGCAGCTTCGACTCGCGGACCGGTGACGAGCGTGCGGCCCGGCCGAACCTGTCGTGGCGGTGCCGCCAGATGAGGCCGGCGACGAGCAGGGCGAAGGTGACGTACGGCAGGACGCCCCACAGGAGGGTGGTCATGAGCGCCCTCCGGTGGGTGCGGCCGGCAGGGTGGCGCAGACTGCGTCCAGGACGGACGCGTACGGTGTGCCGAAGTCGGCGAGCCGGGAGCGGAGCCGCTCCAGGCCCTCTCGGTGTTCCAGCAGGAGCCCGGTGTCGCCGGTGCGGGCCGTGAACTCCAGTACCGCGGGCAGGAAGTCGGGCAGCTCCTCGCCGGTGAACTCCAGGTCGTGGGCGCGGTAGACCTCCTGGAAGCGGACCAGGGACCTCCCGCGCCGCCGGTTGTCCCCGTCGCGCCACCAGCTCAGATACAGGCTGTGCCGGTCGCCGAAGTCGAAGACCTCGACATAGTGCGCGGCCAGTTCCAGCGGTGGTGTGACGGCCGCGTGGTCGGTGAACTCCCTCAGCTGCGGGGCGGCTTCGCGCAGCAGCGGCAGCCGTGCGCGGAAGTCGTCGTCGGGGTAGGTCAGGCAGAGCGCGGCCGCCTGGTAGAGGACCTCGAAGGAAGGCATCAGGTCTCCTCGACGTCGGCTGTGTGGTCTGCGGTCCGCCGTTCGCCCAGGATGTGGAATTTCTCCACCGGCGTCAGCGGCAGCAGCTTGCGGCCCGAGCCCCGGCCGAAGGGTCCGTCCCCGCCGCTGCCGGGCCCGCCCTCGTAGTCGAGGCTGCACCCCTGGGTGAGCGCCGACTCCTCCAGGCGCCGGGCGTCTCCGACGGCGGCCGTCGGAATCACGTACCGGTCCGCGTACTCGGCGACGGACAGCAGCCGGTACATCTCCTCGATCTCGTAGACCCCCATGCCCACGGCGGCCGACACGGAAGGATCCGGGTCCTCACCGAGGTTGACCGCCCGCATATGGGAGCGCATCGCGGCCAGCCTCTCCAGCGCGGACCGGACCGGGCCGACATCACCGGCCGTGAACATCTCCGCCAGGTACTCCAGCGGAATGCGCAGGGCGTCGATCGCGCCGAACAGGTTGCGCGCGTCCTCACCGTCGTGACCGGTCTCCGTCAGCGCCTCCACCACCGGCGACAGCGGCGGGATGTACCAGACCATCGGCATCGTCCGGTACTCCGGGTGCAGCGGGAGCGCCACCCGGTACTTGCTGATCAGCGCGTGCACCGGCGAGCGGCGGGCCGCCGCCAGCCAGTCGTCCGGGATCCCCGCCGCCTCGCACGCACGCCGCACCCGGGTGTCCTCGGGGTCGAGGAAGACGTCCAACTGCGCCTCGTACAGGTCTTGTTCCCGCGGAACCGAGGCGGCGGCGGTCACCTTGTCGGCGTCGTACAGGACCACCCCGAGATAGCGCAGCCGGCCCACGCACGTCTCCGAGCAGACCGTCGGCAGGCCGGCCTCGATCCGTGGAGCGCACAGCGTGCACTTCTCGGCCTTGCCGGTGCGGTCGTTGAAGTACACCTTCTTGTACGGGCATCCCGTGACGCACATCCGCCAGCCCCGGCACCGGTCCTGATCGACGAGGACGACGCCGTCCTCGGCCCGCTTGTACATCGCCCCGGACGGACAGGAGGCCACACAGGACGGGTTGAGGCAGTGCTCGCAGATGCGCGGCAGATAGAACATGAACGTCTGCTCGAACTCGTTCCTCACCTTGTCCGAGGCCTGCCTGCGGGCACGCTCGGCCACCGGGTCGAGGTCGCCGTGCGCCGGGGCGCCCGCGCGGTTCGTGTGGTCGTACGTCCAGGGCTCCTCGTAGTCCTCGGTCGCGGGGAGTTCGGGTGGGGAGAAGATCCCGGCGAGCTTGCGCAGCCGGCCGCCCGCCGTCGGCTTCAGCGCGCCGCGCCGGTTCAGCCGCCAGCCGCCGCGCCACCGTTCCTGGTCCTCGTAGCGGCGCGGATAGCCCTGGCCGGGCCGGGTCTCGACGTTGTTGAACCAGACGTGCTCCATGCCCTGCCGGTCGGTCCACGCCTCTTTGCAGCTGACCGAGCAGGTGTGGCAGCCGATGCACTTGTCGAGGTTCATCACCATCGCTATCTGGGCCATCGGGCGCATCGTCAGTCGACCTCCTGGCTGCGGCGGCGGATCACCGTCACCTCGTCGCGCTGGTTGCCCGTGGGGCCCAGGTAGTTGAACGCCCAGGACAACTGGGCGTAGCCGCCGACCAGATGGGACGGCTTGAGTATCAGCCGGGCCGGCGAGTAGCGGAGACCGCCGTGTCGGCCAGCGGTCTCGGCCTTCGGGCCGGCGGCCGTGCGTTCCTGCGCACGGTGCGTATAGACGGTGCCGGGCGGGATGCGGTGCGAGACGACGGCCCGGGCGACGATCACGCCGTTGCGGTCGACCGCCTCCACCCAGGCGTTGTCGGCGACGCCGATCGCCTCGGCGTCCCGCGGGGACATCCACAGGTGCTGCCCGCCGTGGGAGAGCGCCAGCATGAACAGGTCGTCCTGGTACTCGCAGTGCAGGGACCACTTGTCGTGCGGAGTGAGATGCCGGACCGTCACCTCCGGCTGCCCGTCCGGTCCGCGGCGTGGCTCGCCGAGCAGCTTGTGCAGGTCCAGCGGCGGCCGGTACACCGGGAGCGCCTCGCCCAGCTCATGGATCCAGTCGTGGTCGAGGAAGAAGTGCTGGCGACCGGTGAGGGTGTGCCACGGCTTGCCGTGTTCGGTGTTCAGCGTGAACGCGGCATACCGTCGGCCGTCGGCCTCGCTGCCCGACCGTTCCGGCGACGTGATCACCGGCACCGGCGCGGCCTGGGTGTCCGCGTACGTGATCCGCTTGCCCTCGTGCTCGTCCGTCAGATGCGCCGTCTCCTGCCCGGTGCGGGCGTCGAGGGCGCGGAATCCCTGGGTGGCTAGGCGGCCGTTGGTGGCGCCGGAGAGGGCGAGAATCGTGTTCGCCGCCTTGATGGCCGTGTCGAGGCGCGGGCGGCCGTCGTCCGTGACGCCGTTCAGCAGCCGGAGATCCTCGACCTCCTCGTCCGGCAGCAGCGTGATCCCCTTGGTGGACAGCCCGAGTCGCTCCACCAGCGGACCGAGCGCCGAGAACTGCGCGCCGATCGCCGTGTAGTCCCGCTCCACGACGGTCAGGTCCGGCATGGTCCGCCCGGGCACCGGATCGCACTCCCCGCGTTTCCAGTCCGAGGCGACCCCGCCCGGCTGGGCGATCTCGCCCGGTGTGTCGTGCTGGAGCGGGCTCGCCACCAGGTCCTTGCGGACGCCCAGATGGCCGACGGCCTGCTCGCTGAGCCGCTCGGCCAGCGCCTTGAACGTGTCGAAGTCGGTGCGCGGCTGCCCCGGCGGATCCACGGCCGGGGCGCAGGAGTCCACGCAGGGGTGCAGGTCCGTGCTGGACAGGTCGTGCTTCTCGTACCGGGTCGCGGCGGGCAGGACGACGTCCGACACCAGCGTGGACGGCGTCTGCCGGAAGTCCAGCGACAGCAGCAGGTCGAGCTTGCCCTCGGGCGCCTCGTCGCGCCAGGCCACATCCCGTGGGCGTACCTCCTCGGGGGCTTCCTCCGCCCGCGGGGACGAGTGCGTGCCCAGCAGGTGCCGGGCGAAGTGGTCGGCGCCCTTTTCCGGCGAGCCGAACAGGTCCGCCCGCCACAGGGTCAGCACCCGCGGCCAGTTCTCCGGCGCGTCCGGGTCCTCGCAGGCGAACTTCAAGGTGCCCGCGCGCAGTTCGGCCACCACTCTCGCCACCGGATCGCCGAACACCTCGCCCAGCTCCAGCGGACTGCGGTCGAAGGTCGGATACGACGGCATCCACCCGGAACGTACCGACAGCGCCAGACAGTCCGCCCCCGTCATCCCCCGGAACCGGCCCGCACCGAGCGGTGAGGCCAGCACGTCGGCCGTGCACAGGTCGTGGCGCCACTGGTCGGTGTGGAGGTACCAGTACGCCGTGCCGGTCATCCGGCGCGGCGGGCGCGACCAGTCCGACGCGGTCGCGAGCGTGGCCCAGCCGGTCATCGGGCGACACTTCTCCCGGCCCCCGTAGTGCGCCCAGCCGCCGCCGTTGCGGCCCTGGCAGCCGGTGAGCTGGAGCAGGGCGAGGACGGCGCGGTGGATCGTCTCGGAGTGGAACCAGTGGGTGGTGCCGGTGCCCGTCAGGATCATGCAACGGCCCGCGGACTGCTCCGCCGTCCGCGCGAACTCCCGCGCGATCCGCACGCACGTGGCGGCCGGGACGGAGGTGTGCGCCTCCTGCCAGGCGGGGGTGCCGGGCGCGTCGGCGTCGTCGTACGACGCGGGCCAGCGGCCCGGCAGCCCGTCCCGTGCCACCCCGTACTGTGCGAGCAGCAGATCGAAGACCGTCGTCACCAGCGGCCCGCGCGCACCGCCGGCCTTCATCGCCGGGACACCGCGCCGTACGACGGCGCCGCGACCCTGCCCCGGGGCCCCGCCCTCGGTGTCGAAGCGGGGCAGCAGCACCTCGACACCTGCGGCGTCCTCACTTCCGTACAGGCTCAACCGCGGGCGCGTCGCCCCGAGTTCAAGGTTCCAGCGGCCCTTGCCCGACGCGGTCCAGCGAAAGCCCAGCGAGCCGTTCGGAACGACCGCGCGGCCCGCCACCTCGTCCAGCACGACCGTCTTCCACTCGGCGCCCTCGCCCTCCGGCCCCAGGTCCGAGGCGCGCAAGAACTTCGCCGGGACGTACGCGCCGTCCCGTTCCGCCAGGGTGACCAGGAAGGGCAGGTCGGTGAACTTCTGGACGTAGTCCGCGAAGAACGGTGTCTCGCGGTCGACGAAGAACTCCTTGAGGATCACGTGCCCCATCGCCAGGGCCAGCGCGCCGTCCGTGCCGGGGTGCGGGTGGAGCCACTCGTCGGCGAACGAGGCGTGGCCGGCGTGGTCGGGGCCGACGGCCACGACCTTCTGGCCGCGGTAACGGGCCTCCGCCAGCCAGTGCGCGTCGGGTGTGCGGGTGACCGGGACGTCCGAACCCCACAGCAGCAGATGCGCCGCGTCCCACCAGTCGCCGGACTCCGGCACGTCGGCCTGGTCGCCGAGCACCTGCGGGGAGGCCACGGGCAGGTCGGCGTACCCGTCGTGGAAGGAGAGCATCGGGGCGCCGATCAGGGCGTGGAAGCGGGCGCCCGCCGCGTGCGACACCATCGACATCGCGGGGGCGGCAAAGAAGCCGGCGACGCGGTCGGGGCCGTACGTCTTGATGGTGTGCACCTGCGCGGCGGCGACCAGCTCTGTCGCCTCGTCCCAACTCGCCCGCACCAGCCCGCCCTTGCCGCGCGCCCGCTGGTAGCGGCGGCGGCGCTCGGGGTCGCTCTGGACGTCCGCCCAGGCCAGGACGGGGTCCCGCAGACGTTCCTTCGCCTCCCAGTACATCTCCAGGAGCACACCGCGGACGTACGGGTGGCGGACCCGGGTGGGGGAGCAGGCGTACCAGGAGAAGGCGGCGACGCCGTGCGCGTCGGGCGCGGGCGTGCCCGGCCGGAAGAACCTGCCGGCCTCCAGCAGCGCCGCGCCCGGCTCGGCGGGCGCAGCCGGCGGTATCTGTGTGTCGGTCACAGGCGCTCCCTTGCTTGCCTGGTCCCGAACCTAGGGCGGGGCGCGGGAGCGCACCCGTTCACGGCACCCGTACGGGTCAGGGCCTGCGGGCGACCCCCGCGTACACGGGCACGATGCCCTCGGCCTGGGCCGCCACGTCAGCGGGCTCCGGCCGCCAGCCGTGCACGGGGATGACGCCGGGGCCGAGCAGCTCCAGACCGTCGAAGAAGCGGGAGAACCCGGCCAGCGACCGGGGGAAGAAGGGCGTGCCGCTGCGGCGGAACTGGTTCGCCGCCTTCTCGATGACCTCCGGGCTGAGGTCCGGGGTGACCTGGGACAGGATCAGATGGCTGCCCGGGGCGAGCGCGGCCACGTACTTCCGCAGCAGGCCGTACACGTCGTCGCCGTCGGGGTCGTCGTCCAGGTAGTGGGTGAGCGCGACCAGCGACAGCGCGACCGGCTCGGCGAAGTCCAGGGACTCCCCGGCCCGGCCCAGCAGGGTGTCGATGTCACGGACGTCCGCGTGCACGTAGTCGGTGCTGCCCTCGGCGGAGCCGTGCAGCAGCGCCTGGGCGTGCCGCAGCACGATCGGGTCGTTGTCCGCGTAGACGACCTTGGCCTCGGGGGCGACGCCCTGCGCCACCTGGTGCAGGTTGGGCTCGGTGGGGATGCCCGTGCCGATGTCCAGGAACTGGCGTATCCCGGCCTCGGCGACGGTACGCACGGCCCGGTGCATGAACCGGCGGTTGGCGCGCGCGCCGCGCAGGACCGTGCCGTCCACGGCGAGGATCCTGCGGGCCAGCTCCTCGTCCACCGGGTAGTTGTCCTTGCCGCCCAGCCACCAGTCGTAGACGCGGGCCGGGTGCGGCCGGCTGGTGTCGACCCGGGCGGGTGCCGCATCGGATCCGGTCATGCGGTGTGTTCTCCTCGGGGCTCGGTTGCCGTCACGCACAGGTCGTCCGTGGGGGCCGGAAAGGTTGCCGTACGCCGTCGCACATCCGGACGGCTCAGAAGTCCTCGCGGTGCTCCCGCAGGATCTTCTTCGTGCGCTCGGCCGACGCGGCGACCGTCGACATGTGGTCCAGGACCTCCAGGTGCGCGGCGACCTCCTTGCGGGAGTCGAGATACAGGGCGCCGGTCAGGTACTCGGTGTAGACCATGTCGGGCAGCTCCGGCTCGGCGAAGCGGAACAGGGTGAAGGGCGCGTACGTCCCCGGGTGCGGGCCGGAGGCGAACTCGGCGATCTGCAGGGTGACCCGGTCGCGCCCGGCGAACTCCAGGAGCTTGTCCAGCTGGTCGCGCATCACCTCGGCGCGGCTGCTCACCGGGCGCCGCAGCACCGTCTCGTCCATGATCACCCACAGGTGGGGCGGGTCCGGGCGTTCCAGCAGCCGCTGGCGTGCCATGCGCAGCGACACATGCCGCTCGATGGTCTCCGGCCCCGTCTGCCCGATCGTCCCGGCCTCCAGCACGGCCCGCGCGTACTCCTCGGTCTGCAGCAGGCCCGGCACGAAGTGCGGCTCGTAGGAGCGGATGATGCGGGCGGCGCCCTCCAGGCTGACGTACAGGCTGAACCAGTCCGGCAGCACGTCGTGGAACCGCTGCCACCAGCCCGGCTGGTTGGCCTCCTCGGCCAGCTCGACGAACGCGGCCGCCTCGTCCTCCGGTACGCCGTACGTCTCCAGCAGCACCTGCACATACGGGATCTTCAGCGAGACCTCGGCCGTCTCCATCCGCCGTACGGTCGCCGCGGCCACCCGCAGCACCCGTGCGGCCTCCTCGCGTCCCAGCCCAGCCGCTTCCCGCAGCTCCTGCAGACGCTTGCCGAGCACCACCTGACCGACGGTCGGCGCGGGTCGCCGCTCACTCACGCCACGCCTCCCCTACGCGCCGGAAGTACGGGTGCAGTGTGCCATGTTCCGGTTCCGGATTGGGATGGTCACCGCTGTGCGCGCCGAACCGCGGGTGGGTTGCATTACCTCCCGGGTAATCGCCCCCTCCGTCCGTCCGCGGGATCGTTGTGGCACCGGGTTCCGGGGCGGCGCACTCCGCTCCGGGACCCGGATCCCCGCATCGCAACCCGACCTCGACGGAGGGTGATTCGTCATGTCCGCCACCTCGCTCGCCGCGCTCGCCCGGACCTCCGACCCGCAGACCGTGCTGCGCCGCTTCCTGGCCCTGGACGCGGTGGTGACCGGGGCGAACGGGCTCGCCTACCTCGTCGTGTCCGGCCCGCTCGGCCGCCTCCTGGGCGTGGACCCGGGGCTGCTGCTCGGGCTCGGGGCGTTCCTCACGGTGTTCGCGGCCGGCGTGGGCCTGCTCGCCTCCCGCGCCCGGCCCGCCGCGTTCCCGGTGCGAGCCGTGATCGAGGCCAACCTCGCCTGGGCCGTGCTGAGCCTCGTCGCGCTCGTGATGTGGCTGTCACCGACCACGGCGGGCGCGGTGTGGACCGTGCTCCAGGCGCTCACCGTCGCCGGGTTCGCGGCGCTCCAGTACGCCGCCTTGAAAGTCCGTCAGGGAACCATCGACTGAAGGTACTTGACCGTCGCCGGGTCGGCCGGGAGGAACGTCTCGATGGCCAGCTCGGCGACGGTCACGTCCATCGGCGTGTTGAAGGTGGAGATGGAGGAGATGAAGGACAGGACCCGGCCCTCGTGCTCGATCTGCATCGGCAGTGCGAAGTACGGGACCGGTTCGGCAGGTTCGGCGCCGGGTTTCTCCTCCGGGACCGGGTACGCCGCCACCTCCTCGTGCAGCCTGCGCAACGGTTCGGAGCGGCGCAGCGCGATCTGCCGGTCCATCTGGGCGAGCAGGTGCCCGCGCCACTCACGCAGGTTGCGGATGCGCGGCGCGAGGCCCTCCGGGTGCAGCGTCAGGCGCATCGCGTTGAGCGGGGGCGTGAGCAGGTGCTCGGGGATACCGTCGAGCAGCATCAGGATGCCCCGGTTGGCCGCGTGGACGTCGTACATCGCGTCCACCACGAGGGCCGGGTAGGGCTCGTACCCCTGGATCAGCCGCTCCATGCCCGACCGCAGCGCGTCCAGCGCCGGATCGTCCAGCGGGGTCTCCGGATAGCGCGGGGCGTAACCGGCCGCCAGCAGCAGCGGGTTGCGCTCGCGCACCGGTACGTCCAGATGCTCGGCCAGCCGCAGCACCATCTCCTCGCTCGGCCGGGAACGGCCCGTCTCGATGAAGCTGATGTGCCGGGCGGAGGAGTCGGCCCGCAACGCCAACTCCAGCTGGCTCACCCGCCGTTGCTCCCGCCAGGCCCGCAGCAGCGGGCCCACGCCCTGGTCGGTGGGGGTGGCGGACGCGGCGTTGCCGGACGTGCGAAGGGTCATGCTCACGACCGTAGTCGAGGGGCGCGTCAAACGAGCGAGCCGTGGGCGTCATCCCCGGAAAAGGGGAGGTGGTGGACCCGCGCCGGAGCGCGTGCCGCGGTCCGTCAACCACTCCGGCCGCAGTGACCCGACCGGGTCCGCCCGCGGCGGCCCGCGGGGTGCCCGCCGGGGCGGCCACGGCCTCCCGCACGACCGGATGGCCGAACACGTACGCCGCCGGCCCCCGGACACCCGCCTGACCAGGGCCGCCACGCCCAGCCTGTGGCAGGCTGAAGACGAACCCCCCACTCCAGGAAGGAACGAGGCCATGCCCCTCGAACCGCTGTCGCAGAAGGAGATCGAGGACCGGCTCGCGGAGCTGCCGGGCTGGTCGCTGGACGGCGACCGCATCGCCCGCTCCTACCGGCTCCCCTCACACTTCGCGGCCACGGCGATGGTCGTGCACATCGCCCAGGTCCAGGAGGAGCTCGACCACCACTCCGACCTCACCCTCGGCTACAACACGGTGTCCCTGACCGTGAACACCCACACGGTGGGCGCCGTGACCGAGCGGGACTTCGACCTCGCCCGCAAGATCGAGGAGCTCGCTCCCGGTCACGGGGCACACTGACGCGCGTGCTGGACTACGACAAGGAGGCGGAGCGCTACGACGCCTCGCGCGGCGGCGAGCCCCGGGCGGCGGCCGCGGCGCAGGCCGTGCTGGGCCTCCTGCCGGACGGGACCCGGCGCCTGCTCGACGTCGCCTGTGGCACCGGCATCGTGACGCGGCGGCTCGCCGCACGGGACGGCCTGCGCGTGACCGGCGTCGATCTCGCGCCCGCGATGGCCCGGCAGGCCGCCGCGCGCCTGCCCGGTGCCGTCGTGCGCGCCGACAGCCGCCGGCTGCCGTTCGGGGACGGCCGGTTCGACGCCGTCAGCAGCGTGTGGCTGCTGCACCTGGCGCAGACCGCCGAGGACGTACGGACCATCGTCGGTGAGTGTGCCCGGGTGCTGCGGCCCGGCGGGGTGTATGTCACCACGGTCGACAAGGCCGCCGCCCACAACGTGGGCAGTGACATCGATGCCGTCCTGGCCTCCCGCCCGCGCCGCCCCGCCCGGGACGAGGCGGCGCTGGTCGAGTCGTACGCCCTCGGCCACGGCCTGGTCCCGGCCGGGCAGGCCCGCTTCACCGGCCGGGGTCAGGGCCGCAGCCCCCGCCGCACGGTCGCCGACCTGCGCCGGGGCTGGTTCGTCACCCTGCCGCCGGGCGACCCGCTCGCCGACGAGTTCGCCGCCCGTCTGGCCGAGCTGCCGGGCCAGGACCTGCCCCGGCCCGACCCGGTGTTCACCCTGCGGGCGTTCCGGAAGGCCGGGTGAAGTCCATGGTCCAGTTGGTCAGCCAGGTCCGTCCGTCGTCGACGGAGAACGCCTGCTCCCAGCGGGCCGACGTCGCGGAGACGCCCGACCACACGAACCGCACCCGCACGTCCTTGCCGTCGTGTGTGTCGTCGCCGTAGAACTCCCCGCGTCCGTCCTCGAACCGGCCGATGACGGGCGGGAACAGCTTCCCGCTGGCGCTGGAGGACCAGTTCAGCGACCAGCGCTCGGTCTCCCGGTCGAACAGGCGCAGCGTCAGCCCCTTCGAGCCCAGGTGCGGCATGTCGATCTCGTCGACATTGGCGGCGCCGTCGAACAGCGGCCGGCAGCGGTTCGTGGCAGGGAACTCCTCCCAGCCGCTGTCCGGGTCGAGGAAGTCGGTGCGGCGGCGGTTGAGGACCTCCCACTCGCCGTGGAAGAAGTCGAAGTCGTGCGGGCTGCTCATGTGCGGTCTCCAGTGGTTCCTGGGGGTAGGGAGTCGGCCAAGTAGGCCTTGAGGTCCGGGACTTCGGGCGCGAGCAGGTGCCGTACCCAGGCGTCCCGTTCGTGCAGGATCGGCGGGAGTTCCCAGACGCAGCCGATCCACGGCAGGTCGGGGGTGACGAAGTGGGTCGGGTCGCGGTCCGGGCAGCCCAGCACCGGCTGGCCCGCCGCGGCGCCCTTGAAGTGCAGGACGTTGTCCCACACCCAGCTGTAGGCGTTCAGGTAGGCGCCGTCGTCGCCGCCCCGGTGCAGCACGACGAAGGTCGCCGGGGGCGTGCCGTCCGGCTCCGGCAGCAGGTCCGGCAGGATCTCGTACGCCGCTTTCTCGACCTCGGGCGCGATGCCCGCGGGGTCGGCGGTGACGTGGTAGCGCTTGACGTGCCGCCCGGCCACCTCGATGGGCGGGGGCACGGTCAGCAGTTTCTCGCTGAAGGGCATGGCAGGACGTTAGAGGCGGTCCCCTGACATCCTGTGTCAGTGAAGTCCAGTCGACTCGTCTCCCTCCTCCTGCTGCTCCAGACCCGCGGCCGGATGACCGCCGCCCAGCTCGCCGAGGAGCTGGAGGTGTCGGTGCGCACGGTCTACCGGGACGTCGAGGCGCTGAGCGCGGCCGGCGTCCCGCTGTACGGCGACGCGGGCCACGCCGGTGGCTACCGCCTCCTCGACGGCTACCGCACCCGCCTCACCGGACTCACCGCCGGCGAGGCCGAGGCCCTCTTCCTGGCCGGCGCCCCCGGCCCCGCCACCCAGCTGGGCCTGGGCTCCGTGCTGGCCGCCGCCCAGCTCAAGGTCCGGGCCGCCCTGCCGCCGGAACTGCGCGTCCACGCCGACCGGATCAGCGACCGCTTCCACCTCGACGCGCCCGGCTGGTACGCCGACGCCGACGAGACACCGCATCTGCCCGCCGTGGCGGACGCCGTCTGGAACAGCCGCGTCCTGCACGTGCTGTACCGCCGCTGGCGTGAGCCCACCGACGTGGAGCGCCGCCTGGAGCCGTACGGACTCGTCCTCAAAGCAGGCCGTTGGTACGTGGTCGCGGGCCCCGGACCGCGTACGTACCGCGTCGACCAGATCCTTCGACTGGCCGTCGGCGAGGAGGAGTTCACCCGCCCCGACGACTTCGACCTGGCCGCGTACTGGACGGCGTACCAGCGCGACTTCCACGACCGGTTGCACCGCGCGCAGGCGGTGGTGCGGCTGGCTCCCGGAGTGACCCTCGACCGGGCGGCCGACCACCGTAGGGAGCAGGACGGCTGGACCCGGGTCACCGTTCCCATCGAGTCCGTCGACCACGCCCACGCCGAGTTCCTGCGGCTGGGCACCGGCATCGAAGTGCTCCAACCGCCCGAGCTGCGCGAGAGGATAGCCCGCACGGTGGCCGAACTGGCCGAAAGATACGGCAACTTCGGGGCGCACGGCGGCGACCGAGGGAGCGGAACCCGTCCGTCCTCCCGAGGAGGTACGTCACGTGCAGCACCCGCGCAAGCACCGTAGACGCCGGGCCGCCCTCTTGGCGACCGTCGCCGTCGCCGCCCTGGCCGGCGCCGGACTCACCACGCTGAACGGCGCCGGCGTCGCCGAGGCGGCCACCGCCCGCCAGGTCGAGAAACTGAACCGGGGTGTGGTCAGCGTCCACACGGCCGGCGGCAACCTGGTCAGCTGGCGCTGGCTCGGCACCGACCCCAACGACGTCTCCTTCAACGTCTACCGGGCCGGTACGAAGGTCAACTCCACCCCGATCACCGGCACCACGAACTACTTCCACTCCGGCGCGCCCGAGCAGGCCGACTACACCGTCCGCACGATCGTGAACGGCGTGGAGCAGGCCGACTCCGAGCACGCCGTCCAGTTCCGCACGGGGTACAAGGACGTCCCGATCAGCCCGCCGGCCGGCGGCACGACCCCCGACGGGGTCGCCTACACCTACGAGGCCAACGACGCCTCCGTCGGCGACCTCGACGGCGACGGCGCCCTCGACATCGTCCTCAAGTGGCAGCCCACCAACGCCAAGGACAACTCCCAGTCCGGCTACACCGGCAACACGATCGTCGACGGCGTCAAGCTCGACGGCACCCGGCTGTGGCGTATCGACCTGGGCCGCAACATCCGCTCCGGCGCGCACTACACGCAGTTCCAGGTCTACGACTACGACGGCGACGGCAAGGCCGAGGTTGCCATGAAGACGGCCGACGGCACGCGGGACGGCACCGGCGCGGTCATCGGCAGTTCGTCCGCCGACCACCGCAACTCCTCCGGCTACATCCTGACCGGCCCCGAGTACCTGACCATGTTCAACGGCCAGACCGGCAAGGCCATGCAGAGCGTGGACTACGTACCGGCCCGCGGCACCGTCTCGTCGTGGGGCGACTCCTACGGCAACCGCGTGGACCGCTTCCTCGCGGGCACCGCGTACCTGGACGGCTCCCGTCCGTCGCTGATCATGGCGCGCGGCTACTACACCCGGACCGTGATCGCGGCGTGGGACTGGCGCGGCGGCCAGTTCACCCGCCGCTGGACCTTCGACACCAACTCCTCCACCAACAGCGGCAAGGGGTACGACGGCCAGGGCAACCACAGCCTGTCCGTGGCGGACGTCGACGGCGACGGCAGGGACGAGATCGTCTACGGCGCCATGACCGTGGACGACAACGGCTCGGGGCTGTGGACCACCAGGCTGGGCCACGGCGACGCGGGTCACGTCGGGGACCTCAACCCGTCCCGCGCAGGCCTGGAGTACTTCAAGGTCTCGGAGGACTCCAGCAAGCCCGGCTCCTGGATGGCCGACGCGCGTACCGGCCAGATCCTGTGGCAGACGGCCTCGGGCGCCGACAACGGCCGCGGCGTCGCCGCCGACATCCACGCCGGCAGCGCGGGCGCCGAGGCGTGGTCCGCCTCCGACACCACCCTGCGCTCGGCGACCGGCGGCTCCCTCGGCCGGGAGCCGTCCAGCATCAACTTCCTGTCCTGGTGGGACGGCGACCCCGTCCGCGAACTCCTGGACGGCACCCGTATCGACAAGTACGGCACCTCCGGCGACACCCGCCTGCTGACGGGCGCGTCGGTCCACTCCAACAACGGCTCCAAGGCGACGCCGTCCCTGTCCGGCGACATCCTCGGCGACTGGCGCGAGGAGGTCATCTGGCCGACGTCGAACAACACGGCGCTGCGGATCTACTCCACGCCGTACGAGACGAGCACGAAGATCACGACCCTGCTGCACGACACGATGTACCGCGTGGCCCTCGCCTGGCAGAACACGGCGTACAACCAGCCACCCCACCCGAGCTTCTTTATCGGCAACGGCATGGCGACGGCGCCCCGGCCGACCGTGTTCACGCCCTGAGCGTCGGCGACCGGCTCGTCCCGCCTGGCAGCCCGGACGTCATAACGGGCTGCCAGGTTGCCTGTTGCTCCCGAATTTTTTTGATGATGCGTACAACCATGCGGGTTCTCCACCAGTCCTTCACGTGCGTACCACCGAAACCTGGGGAGACCATGTTCCGCCACACCCGCATACGCCTCGCCGCCACCGCGGCCGCCGTCGTCGCCGCGATCGGCCTGACCGCCTGTGGCTCCGGCTCCGGCGACGAGATCGTCGACAAGCCGAAGGCGAAGGCCTCCGCCGACGCCGACAGCGGCTCCGGCAAGGACAAGGAGCCCGCCGCCGAGCAGACCAGTGCCGCGCCCGAGGTCGCCAAGGTCGGCGACACGCTCGGCCTCAAGGGTATGGAGGCGGGCAGCGAACTGGACGTGACCGTCGTCAAGGTCGTCGACAACGCCAAGTCCAGCGACGAGTTCTTCGCCCCCGAAGACGGCAAGCGCTGGATCGGCGTGCAGTTCCAGCTCCTCAACACCGGCACCAAGGTCTACTCCGACGCCCCCATGAACGGGGCGAAGATGGCCGACGACCAGGGCCAGCAGTTCGGGACCGTCATCGCCGACATCACGGCCGGCCCGTCGATGGGTTCGGATGTCCGGCTCAAGCCCGGCGGGAAGGCGCTCGGCTGGATCGTGTTCGAGGTGCCGAAGGCGTCGAAGCCGGCCACCGTCACGTTCGGGATGGACTCGGGCTTCGCGGAGCAGATCGGGGAGTGGAAGCTGTAGGAGAGCAGCGAGGGCGCGTGCCGTCGCCGGCACGCGCCCTCGGGCCCGCTCAACTCACGGTGCAGCTCTGGTCACCCAGCTTGAACGCGGCCGGTTTCGTGTTCGCCCCCGACCAGTTGCCCGTGAATCCGAAGCTCACGGACGAGCCGGCCGCCACAGTGCCGTTCCAGCCGACGTTCTTCGCGGTCACCGCCGAGCCCGACTGCGTGTGCTCGGCGTTCCACATCTGCGTGATGCGCTGTCCGTCCGCGAAGGACCACCCGAGTGACCAGCCGTTCCAGGCGCTCTTGCCCGTGTTGGACACCTGCACGTCGGCCTGGAAGCCGCCCGACCACTGATTGGTGATCTTGTACGTCACCATGCAGGCGCCCGTCGGAGTCGGTGTGGGGTCGGTTCCACCGCCGCCGCCCCCGCCGCCGGCGTCGGACGTGTCGCCGTAGATGACGCCGCGCCCGTTGGTCGCCACGTACACCCGCCCGTACACCCGCGGGTCACCCGTGACCGCCGCACCCGTCCAACCCCACTGGTGGGCGTCGTCGTTGATGCGGGTCCAGGTCGCGCCCTTGTCCGTCGACCGGAAGATGCCGCGCACGCCGCCGATCTTCGCGCTGGTGTACAGCGTCTGGTACGAGGCTCCCGTCGCCGCCTTGCCGAAGCCGATCGTGTCGGCCTGCTCGACGTTCGAGAGCTTCGTGAAGCCGGCCCCGCCGTCGGTCGAGTGCCACAGCCCGTACGCACCGTCCGTCGCACCGCCCGCCAGCCAGACGTCACCCTTCACCCCGGGCAACGCCTTGAAGCGGACGCTGTCACCGCTCGGCAGTCCCGTCGCCGAGGACGCGGTGAAGGTCGCCCCGCCGTCCGTACTGACGTAGAACTTCCCGGACTTGAAGCCGTAGAAGACCTTCGGGTCGACCCGGTCGGACTCGACGATCGCGCCCCCCGGAATGCCGCTCGACGCCGACCAGGAGTTGCCGAACCCGGTCGTGTACTGCACACCCGTACCGGCGGGGCTCCACACGAACCGGCTGCCGTCCGCCGCCGCCGCGACCGTACCGCCGCCGCTGACACCCGAAGGGTCGCTGCCCGCGAACCAGTTGGCGCCGTTGTCCGTGGAGAAGGCGATGTGCGGCCCCGAGTCCAGGTTGCCCACCCGCACGACCGTGTTCGGGGTGGCCTCGGCGAAGTCCAGGCTCGTGGTCGTGGTGAAGTTCGGCTGCGTGAACATCATCGACGGCACCTTGGTGAGGTCCGTGTGCCGGAAGCCGCCGATGTCACCGAGGGCGCTCAGGAGCGGTGCGCCGGACGGGGGAGAGGCGAGGTCGTTGACCGCGGTCTCCTCCAGGCCCTGCACCATCGGCCTGATGGCGAACTTGCTGCCGCTGTCCCAGTTCGTGAGGTTCTCGGTGCCGTAGATCGTCGCGCCCGTGCCGTACATCATCCGGTTGGAGTCGAACGGGTCGATCTCCAGCGCCTCCGTCATCCAGCCGAGCTTCGGAGTCTGCTCGGGCGGCGACGGGTTCGCGCCCCACGTCAGCCACGGCGAGGACGAGACATCCATCGTGTAGCGGTTCTCCCGGTTGGGATACGACGTGTAGTCCCACGCCTTCGTCCAGGTGCCGCCGCTGTCCGTCGAGCGGAAGATCTGGGTGTCCGGCCACCAGGAGCTGTACGCCGTCGCCATCACCGTGCCGGGCTTCTGCCGGTCGACGGTCAGTCCGCTGAAGCCGTAGTAGGTGTCGGCCTCCGCCACCGGGCTGATGTCGGTCCAGGTGCCGGTCGCGGTCGCGTACCGCCACAGCCGGCCCTTGCCGCCGTCGTACGGCCCGCCCTTGTCGCTGTAGGCGAGGTAGAGGTAGCCGTTGGTGGCGTCCAGCACGCCCTTGTGCGCGAGATGGCCGGTCGGCTGCCCGGCGACCCGCGACCAGGTCGCGCCCGCGTCCGTCGACCGGTACACCGCGTTGTCCTTGTCGGCGACCCCGACGTAGATCGTCTTCGTGGCGTTCCCGGACGTCCCCGTGGACTCGTCGAAGGTGACCCAGACGATGCCCTGGTTGTCGCTGGCGTAGCCGCTGGTGTCGCTCGGATCCTGCACGTAGTTGCCGACGTTGGGGAAGTTCGCCACCTGCGACCAGGTCACCCCGGAGTCCGTCGACCGCCACAGCCCCTTGCCGCTGGGCGCGCCCAGATACAGCACGCTGTTCCTGTTCGGGTCGACGGCGAGGCGCTCGCCCATGCCGCGGCCGGGCATGTTGCCGCCCAGCTTGAACGGCAGGTTCGTCTTCTGCCAGGTGGCGCCCCGGTCCGAGGAGCGCATGACGGCACCGTTCTTCGGGTCCCAGCTGTTGGTGTAGGTCCCGACCGCCGCGTACACCTTGTTCGGGTCCACCGGGTCGGAGGCCAGGCTCACCACGCCCGTGTGCCCCCAGTCGTCCCAGCCCACCGAGTCCAGCAGCGGCGTCCACGTCTTCGTCGACTCCTGCCAGCGGTAGGCGCCGCCGATGTCCGTGCGGGCGTAGGCGAGGTTCTTCTCCTTGCGGTTGAAGACGATGCCGGGGACGAAACCGCCGCCGTCGATGCGGGCGTTCTTCCAGGTGTAGGTGTCGGCGCTGATCGACACGTCCTTCGAGACACTCTCGGCGGCCAGTACGGGCGGGGTGCCCGCGAGCAGCCCGGCGGCGAGGGCCAGCGCGGCGGTGAGGATGCGGGTTCTTCGCACGGTGGGGTCCTTCCTGAGAGAGGAACGCGCGACGACCGGGCGGCCCCCAGTGCGGGAGGGGGCCGCCCGGCAGGTCGGCCTCGCCGTCAGGTGACGAGACCACGTACGAGGAGCCTTCAAGCGGTTCCGAGGAAACGCCGTGACCTGCCACGCCCTGGTTTTAGGGGCGCGGGGAACTGCGCGACCAGCCACAACGGACCCGCAGACGAGTCACTGCCCAACCCGCGGAGCGCTCGGCGGGGACTATTCGAGAAGCTCCGCGTACGAACCCATGGCCAAGGCGATGTCCGCCTGGGCCCAGAACCGGTGATACGTGAACGACGGTGCCGCACCGCCCGCGAGATACGCCTCGATCTTCGACCAGGCCGGGTCGTCCTCGTAGAACGAGCGGATCGAGTCGAAGGTCGACGACGAGTTGATCGCGTCACCGTTCGGCATGGTGCCGGTCCAGCCGCTCGGGATGTGGACCGGGTCGTCGAAGCGGTTGTAGTCGGCGCGGGTCTCCGGGACGGCGATGCCCAGGGCGTCCTGGTGGTTGTTCCACATGCCGTCGAGGAGCGCCTTGGCCGTGGCGGCGGCCTGCGTGTCACCGGAGCGGTCGGCGTAGTACGTCAGGGTCTTGGCGTACGCGGCCGCCACACCGACGTCGTTGGTGTAGTCGGCGACGGTGACATGCAGCCCGTTGTTCGCACCCGGGCTCGACGGGTTCCAGGTGTCGGGCTGGCCCGACCACTGGAGCGTCGACGGGAACCGGAAGGTGCCGTCGGGGTTGACGGTGGTGTGGGCCAGCGCCCAGTCGACCCACTTGTCCAGGACCGCCTTCGCGGCCGCGTTCCCCGTCTGCTGGTAGTACTCGGCCACCCGCTCCATCGACCACGCCTGGAAGCCGAACCACTGGTTGGACGGCGGGTCGTGGTAGACGGGCTGCTGGTCGTAGTACATGCCGTAGAAGGTCGACTTGCCGGCCGGCGGAGTCGCGTACCGGCCCGCCCAGCTGTTGGTCGCACCGCCCGCGATCGCGCCCTCGCTGGACTGCAGCCAGCGGTAGAACTCGATCTGCCGCTCCAGGGACTTGGCCCAGTCCGCCTGCCCCGTCGCCGACTTCGGCTTCAGATCGGCGTAGTTGGCCAGGGCGTACGCGGCCATCGGGTTCTGGTAGCCGCCGTGCGCGTGGCTGGAGCCGATGCGCCAGGCCCAGCCCGCCGAGGTGTCGGTGGCACCGCCCCACGCGTAGTACCAGGAGAGCAGGTAGTGCGAGGCGTCCTTGCCGGTGCCGGCCGGGCAGGACGAGGCGCCCACACAGTTGCCGATCTTCTTGAAGTACTTGTCGTACATCGCGTAGCGCAGGTAGTCGCCCATCTTCGCGGCCTTGGCCACGGTCGCGGAGATCTCGCCGCCCTTGCCCTGCGCGTCGGCCCACTTGTCGGCCCAGTACGCGGCCTGCACCGCACGGGCGTCGGCGTCCGGGGCGTTGGTGAACTTCCACTGCTTGGCGTAGGAGGCGTCACCGGTGAACAGGTCCAGGTAGCCGTTCTTGCCGCCGTACTTGAACTGGTCGCAGGTCGGCTGCGGCACCGTCTCCCACACCGACTCCTGCGCGCCGCGCTGGAAGGTGTTGATGTACGACGGTCCGGTGTCGCCCGGTCCGGCCTCGCACTTGCCGGGCGAGTTGCCGAAGCCGTAGACGTTGTCGACGTCCTGCAGCCAGTGCATGCCGTAGACGTCGTCCGTGCCGTACGCGCTCTTCAGCTCGGCCGCGATCGGGTCCCGGCCGACCGAGACCCCGGTGTCGAGCTTCGCCGGGTACTCGCCCGGCGTGTCCAGCTCGGGCGCGTACGTCGCCGGCTTGGAGGCGTTGTAGAAGGAGTTGGTCGGCTGGTCGGCGTGGGTCGGGATCATGTACTTCTCCATGATCTCCCAGGCCCCGTTGAACTTGGACCAGTCGCCCGTGACCTTGCCGTACATCGCCTGCAGCCAGAGAAGGTAGCTGTAGGCCTCGGACGTGGTCTCATGGCCGTGGTCCGGCGCCTCGACGATCAGCGTCTCGACCGAGTGGTAGGGGATGCCCTCGGGGGAGAAGTAGCCGTTCGCCGGGTTGGTGATCTTGCCGTACAGCTCCAGGAACCGGGCGTCGAACGCCTTCGTCGCCGCGATCTGGGTCACCGTCACCGCGGCCTTCACATGGCCGGTGGCCGTGGACTCGAAGGTCGCCGCGCCGGTGCCGGAGCTGTCGGCGGTGACGGTCACCTTCTGGGCGGTGTTCCAGTTCGAGGGGGTGAAGGTGAGCGAGGCGCCGCCGGTCACCGACAGGCCGGAGTTGCCACCGGTCCGGGCGGTCGTCACGGTCACGTTCGCGGACGGCTGGGTCGACAGCTTCACGTCGTACGAGCCCGACTTGCCCGCCTGGACGGCCAGTTGGGTCACCGAGGCCACCACCGCGGGACCCGAGGCGACCGTGATGCCGACCGGCGTGGACTCCGCGGAGGCGCCGAGGCTGTCGTACGCCTTCGCGAGCAGCGAATGACTGCCCACGGGCAGGCTGGAGACCGAGAGCGAGTACGGCGCGGTCGTGTCCGTGCCCAGCAGCCTGGTGTCGTCGTAGAACTCGACCTTGCTGATGGTGGCGTTGTCCGCGGCCGCGGCGGTGGCCGCGAGCGGGACCGCGTCGCCCTGCGTGTAGACGGCGCCCGCCGCCGGGCTGGTCAGCACGGTGATGGGGGGTTGGTGGGCGCCGGTGCAGGTCGTGCCGTTGACGGCGAAGTTCGCCGGGGCGGCGTTGGAGCCGCTGTAGGTGAACTGCGCGCCGGTCGACACGGCGGCTCCGGCGGCGATCCGGCCGTTGTAGCCGGCGTCCTTCACGGTGATCGACTGGCCGGACTGCGACCAGGTGCCGTTCCAGCCGTTGCTGAGCTTCTGGTTGCCCGAGTAGCTGTAGGTCAGGGTCCAGCCGTCGATGACCTGCGTGCCGCGGTTGGTGATCGTCAGATCCGCGGTGAAACCGGAGCCCCAGTCATTGGTCTTGTAGTCGACACTGCACTGAGGTGCCGCCGCCTGCGCGGGAGTTGAACCCGTACTCAACATGGTCAAGGGAAGCGCCAGGGTCGCGACGACGGCGGTCCACAGCCGTCGTACGGCTCTGCGTCTGCGTGGGGGATGCACGTGCTGGTTCCTCCTTGGGGCTCGGAGAAGTCAAGGCTTGAACCAGTGGGAGCGCTCCCATAGTGAGGACGGGTGTGCAGGGGGTCAAGGTGCTTGAAGAGTCGAAAAGATTCGACGGGTTCAGTTGAGCGAAAGTCAGTAACTCCTCTGTTCTTTACCGTCGCTTGGCGCTAGCTTCATTGACACCAGTGGGAGCGATTCCATCAGTCGACGCGTCCGTCACGACGCGCTGATCTGCAAGGAGTCGCTCATGCGACACCCCCCGCGTTCAGTACTTTTAGCCGTCACCGGCGCGGTCGCCCTCGTCGCGGCCGTGACGGTGCCGGTGGTCACGGCGCAGGGAGCCACACCCGCGTGCACGGTGGAGTACTCCGTCACCAGTCCGTGGGACGGCGGAAAGTGGTCCCAGTCCGGTACGACGGTGACCGCGGCCGACGAGAACTGGAACGGCGCGCTCGGCACCGGCGGGAGCGTCAGTGCCGGGTTCATCGCGTCCTTGTCGGGGGGCAACGCCGCACAGGCGGCGTTCAGGCTCAACGGCACCACCTGCAACGTCGCCGCTGAGCCGACACCGACCGATCCGCCGGGCCCGGGTGACGGTACGGTGCCGGCCCTGCGCGCCTCCGGGAACAAGCTCGTGGACGCCGACGGCACCACCCGTCGTCTGCTCGGCGTCAACCGTTCCGGCGGCGAGTTCGCGTGCGTCCAGGGCAACGGCATCTGGGACGGTCCCGTCGACGACGCCTCGGTCGAGGCGATCGCCGACTGGAACGTCAACACCGTCCGCATCCCGCTCAACGAGGAGTGCCGGCTCGGGCTGCCCCACATCAAGCCCGAGTACGCCGGCGCCCATTATATAGGCGCCGTCCTGCTCGGCGGGCTCGCGTACTCGAACGACCTGAGCCAGGGGCTGACGTACCGGCCGACCGACCCGGCGGGCAATCTCGCCGCCGCCTGGCACGTCTACAACTTCAACGCCTGCGCGAACGAGAGCTGCTGGAACTCCAGCCTCGCCCCCGTCGCGGCCCAGGTGCCGCTGGTGGCCGGGGAGATCGGTGAGAACACCTGCGCGCACTCCTTCGTCGACCGCGTCATGAAGTGGTTCGAGGACCGGGACCTGTCCTACCTGGGCTGGACCTGGAACACCTGCAACTGCTCCTCCGGTCCCGCCCTGATCTCCAGTTACGACGGTACGCCCACGGCGTACGGCATCGGGCTGCGCGACCACCTGCGCGCCCTCGACGGATGACACCCGCAACCGAGCCTCAACGAACAGCACCCGCAACCGAGTTCAACGGTCAACACCCGCAACCGAGAAGGAAACCCGCACTCATGAGTCGTACCAGAACAGCGATACTCGCCGCCCTGGCGCTGGTCGCCGGGGCCTCGGGGACCGCGCTCGCCGCGGACCCCGGGGGAGTCGGCACCGCCGCCGTGCCCTGCACCGTCGACTACAAGGTGCAGAACCAGTGGGGCACCGGCTTCACCGCCGCCGTGACGGTCACCAACCAGGGCGCCGCCAAGTCCAACTGGTCGGTGCAGTGGTCGTACGCCGGAAACCAGAAGATCACCAACGGCTGGAATGCCAAGATCGGCCAGAGCGGCGCGGCCGTCACCGCCGCCAACGAGTCCTACAACGGCACCCTCGCGACCGGCGGCTCGGTCAGCTTCGGCTTCCAGGCCACCTACAGCGGCACCAACGCCATCCCGGCCACCTTCACGCTCAACGGCGTGACCTGCAACGTCGACGACGGCGGTGGCGGCCCGACGGATCCGCCGGACCCGACCGGTCCCAAGGTCGACAACCCGTACTCCGGCGCCAAGGTCTATGTGAACCCGGAGTGGTCCGCGAAGGCCGCCGCCGAGCCGGGCGGCAGCCGGATCGCCAACCAGCCGACCGGCGTGTGGCTGGACCGCATCGCCGCCATCAACGGCGTCAACGGCGGCATGGGCCTGCGCGCCCACCTCGACGAGGCGCTGCGCCAGAAGGGCTCCGGCGAGCTCGTCATCCAGCTGGTGATCTACAACCTGCCGGGCCGCGACTGCGCCGCGCTGGCCTCCAACGGCGAACTCGGCCCGACGGAGATCAACCGGTACAAGACCGAGTACATCGACCCGATCGCCGCGATCCTCGCCGACCCGAAGTACGCCTCGCTGCGGATCGTGAACACCATCGAGATCGACTCGCTGCCCAACCTCGTCACCAACACCGGGAGCCGTCCCACGGCCACCCCGCAGTGCGACGTGATGAAGGCCAACGGCAACTACCAGAAGGGCGTCGGCTACGCCCTGAACAAGCTCGGCGACGCGCCCAACGTCTACAACTACATCGACGCCGGCCACCACGGCTGGATCGGCTGGGACGACAACTTCGCCGCCAGCGCCACCCTGATGAAGGAGGCGGCCACCACCGAGGGCGCCACCGTCAACGACGTGCACGGCTTCATCACCAACACGGCCAACTACAGCGCCCTGAAGGAGAACAACTTCGGCATCAACGACTCCGTGGGCGGCAAGTCGGTCCGCGAGTCGAGCTGGGTCGACTGGAACCGGTACGTCGACGAGCTGTCCTTCGCGCAGGCCTTCCGCCAGCAGCTGGTCACGAGCGGCTTCAACTCCGGCATCGGCATGCTGATCGACACCTCCCGCAACGGCTGGGGCGGCACCGCCCGGCCCGCCGGCCCCGGCCCGATGACGGACGTGAACGCCTACGTCAACGGCGGCCGCTACGACCGCCGTATCCACGTCGGCAACTGGTGCAACCAGTCCGGCGCCGGCCTCGGCGAGCGCCCGCAGGCCAATCCGGCGGCCGGGATCGACGCGTACGTCTGGATGAAGCCGCCGGGTGAGTCCGACGGTGCCAGCAAGGAGATCCCGAACGACGAGGGCAAGGGCTTCGACCGCATGTGCGACCCGACGTACGAGGGCAACGCCCGCAACGGGTTCAACATGTCGGGCGCCCTGCCGGACGCCCCGCTGTCCGGTCACTGGTTCTCGGCGCAGTTCCAGCAGCTGATGCGCAACGCGTACCCGCCGCTGTCCTGACCCGCTGAACCCACCGCTCGGGGGTCGCTGTTTTTGCCGCAACGGCAAGGACAGTGGCCCCTCGGCGGTGCGTCGGCGCACGCTGGCGGCATCCGGACGAGAGGCTGACCACCATGGCGCACGACGACAACCACCGGCAGCACCAGCACCAGCACCACCACCACGACCACACCGACATCGACTGGAACGAGATGGCCCCGCTGCTGGAGGCGCAGGCGGAGCTGTTCACGCCCCTGTACGAGCACACCATGGCCTGGCTGGCCAAGCGGCAGACCGAGCCGGGGCTGATCGTCGACGCGGGCAGCGGGCCCGGCGTCATCGCCTGTCTGCTCGCCGACACCTTCCCCGGCGCGCGTGTCGTCGCCGTCGACGGATCCGAACCGCTGCTCCAGCGAGCCCGGGCACGGGCGGAGCGGCTCGGCGTCGCCGACCGCTTCAGCACGCTCGCCGGTGAACTCCCGGACGTCCTCGGCGACCTGGACTACCCCGCCGATCTGCTGTGGGCCGGCCGCAGCCTGCACCACCTCGGCGACCAGCGCGCCGCCCTCGCCGCCTTCGCCGACCGCCTCGCACCCGGCGGCACGCTGGCCCTGCAGGAAGGTGGCCTGCCGGCTCGCTTCCTCCCCCGCGACATCGGCTTCGGGCGCCCCGGGCTGCAGGCGCGCCTAGACGCGCTGGAGGCGGAGTGGTTCGCCGCGATGCGGGCGGACCTGCCCGGCTCGGTCGCCGAGACCGAGGACTGGCCCGCGCTGCTCACCGCCGCCGGCCTGCGGCCCAGCGGCACCCGCAGCTTCCTCCTGGACCTGCCCGCCCCGACCACGGACCGCGCCCGCGCCTACGTCGTCGCGTCGCTGACCCGCATCCGCGAGGGCGTCGGCGACCACCTCGACGCCGACGACCGTGCGGCCCTCGACCGCCTCCTCGACCCGGACGACAAGGCGAGCGTGCACCACCGGCCGGACGTCTTCGTCCTGGCGGTGCAGACGGTGTACACGGCGGTCCGGACGAAGTAGCGGCCGCGCGTACACGGTGACCCGGCCGCGCCGATCGGGGCTTGACTTCGAGAGCTCTCCAAGTGATGGACTCCCCCTCGTCCGAACGAGACACAGGGGGATCACCATGACCGGCTCGACCACGACCGCTTCTCCGGTCGCACTCATCACCGGAGGTGGCAGCGGCATCGGCGCCGCGGTCGCGCGGCAGCTGCTGGCCGCCGGGTACCGGGTCACCGTCACCGGCCGGAGCGAGGCGCGGCTGCGCGGTTTCGCCGCGGAACTGGGCGATCCGGACGCTCTGTTGACGATCGCCGGGAACGCGGCCGAGTACGGCGACGTACAGGCGGCCGTCGACACGACACTGAAGGCATACGGCCGACTGGACACCGTGGTCGCCAACGCCGGTTTCGCCACCCACGACACGGTCGCCGAGGGCGACCCGGCCGGCTGGACCGAGATGGTGCTGACCAACGTCCTCGGCCCGGCCCTCCTCATCCGCGCCTCCGTCGACGCCCTGAGGGAGACCCGGGGCCGGATCGTGCTGGTCGGCAGTGTCGCCGGGTTCGTGCCCGGGCCGGGCAACCTCTACGGGGCGACGAAGTGGGCGGTGACCGGGCTCGCCGAGAACACCCGGCGGCAGGTGACCGACTGGGGCATCGGCGTGACCCACATCGCGCCGGGCCGGGTGGAGACACCGTTCTGGGACAGTTACGGCAGCCTGCCGCCGGGGCATCTGCTGACCGCCGACCAGATCGCCGACTCGGTCGTGTGGGCCGTCCGGCAGCCCGCCGGCGTGGACGTCAACACCGTCGTCGTACGACCGCTCGGACAGCCCAACTGAAGCCGCGCCGAAGGGCGCCGATGTCTGTCAGGAAAGCTTCCTTACCTCACGCCGCACCCCCGTGCGCAGCCACGTCAAGAAAGTGCGCGTGACCTCGGGCTTTGCGTGCTGATTGCGGCGCCATGACCCCGGTAGAACACTGGACGTGCCGAAGATTTCGGATATTGCTCGGCTTGTGGGAGGTGTCATGTTCGTACGCGCCGTCTACGCGACCGGCGATCCCACGAAGATCGACACGGCCATCAGGGCACTCAACACACAGGGGCGGGACCTGCTGGAGGACCGGCCCGGATACCGCGGCTCGGGGGTGTTCGTGGACCGGACGGTCGGCAAACTGCTGGCGGCGAGCTGGTGGGAGTCCGAGGAGGCCCGGCGCAACAGCGACGAGGTGCTGCGCGAGCGGCGGGCGGCGCTCCTGGAACCGTTCGCGGCGACACTGGCGGTCGACAACTACGAGGTGGTGGTGTTCCATCCGGTGCGGCAGCCCCAGCAGGGCGGCGGACTACGGCTCACCAGGCTGGAGTTCGACCCCGCGGACACGGACCTGCTCACCGAGACCTTCCAGGCCACGGTGCTGCCCCGGCTCGACACCGTCGCGGGGCTGGCCAGGGCGTCCCTGCTGGTCGACCGGGAGCGGGGCCGCGGGCTCGTCGGCGTCGTCTTCGTCGACCATGCCTCCTTCGAGGCGTCCCGCGCGGGCGCGGCGTCGATCCGGCACGAGGGCACGGCCAAGGCGCATGCGACGGTGACCGGGCTGGAGGAGTTCGAGGTCGTCTTCTCCGACGTGCACGGTGACTGAGCCTCCTCGCACGGAAGCCGGCCCGTGTGCCGGCCCTCCGTACGCCTCCGCCCGCCGCTCGGCAGCCGAGCGGCGGGCGGACGGCCGTGCCGAAGCGGGCGTCAGGACAACGTCGCCGGGTCCGGACCGATCCGCCGGTCCTCGTTCAGCGCGCTGATCGCCGCCAGGTCCTCGGCGTCCAGGCTGAAGTCGAAGACGTCGATGTTCTCCTTGATCCGCGCCGGCGTCACGGACTTCGGGATCACGATGTTGCCCAGCTGGAGGTGCCAGCGCAGCACGATCTGGGCCGGCGTGCGGCCGTGCTTCTGCGCGATGGCGACGATCGCCGGGACCTCCAGCAGTCCCTTGCCCTGGCCGAGCGGCGACCAGGCCTCGGTGGCGATGCCCTGCTCGGCGTGGTACTCGCGGGAGGTGTGCTGCTGCAGATGCGGGTGCAGCTCGATCTGGTTGACCGCCGGAATGACGGACGTCTCACCGGTCAGCCGCTGAAGGTGCTCAGGAAGGAAGTTGGAGACGCCGATCGCGCGGACACGGCCGTCGGCGTGCAGCTTCTCCAGCGCCCTGTACGTGTCGACGTACTTGTCCAGGGCCGGCAGCGGCCAGTGGATGAGGTACAGGTCGACGTAGTCCAGACCCAGCTTCCCCAGCGACACGTCGAAGGCACGCAGCGCGGCGTCGTAGCCGTGGTCGTCGTTCCAGAGCTTGGTGGTGACGAAGATGTCCTCGCGAGGGATGCCGGAGGAGGCGATGGCCTTGCCGGTGCCCTCTTCGTTGCCGTAGAACGCCGCTGTGTCGATGCTGCGGTACCCGGCCTCCAGCGCCGTGCCGACCGCCTGCTGCGCCTCGGCGTCAGGCACCTGCCAGACACCGAAGCCGAGTTGGGGCATCTCGACGCCGTTGTTGAGGATGATCGGGGGGACCTTGCTGCTCACGAGCTGTTGATCCTTACGGTTGCCGTCAGGTGGTACTCCCATCGTCAACGATCACGAGCCGCGATGCATTCCTGACCGCGGAATCCGCCGGAACGGATCCGCCCGGGGCCGCGCAAGCCGGGCCTCAGGCCCGGTACAGCGCCTCGACCTCGTTGGCGTAGGCGTTCTCGATCGCCTTCCGCTTCAGCTTCAGCGACGGCGTGAGCAGTCCGTGCTCCTCGGTGAACGGCTGGGCGAGGATCCGGAACGTACGGATCGACTCGGCCTGGGAGACCAGGGTGTTGGCGGCGACGACCGCGCGCCGCACCTCGGTCTCCAGATCCGGGTCGCGCACCAGCTGGGCCGGTGTCATCTGCGGTTTGTCGCGCATCATCAGCCAGTGCTCGACGGCCTCCTGGTCGAGCGTGACCAGGGCCGCGATGTACGGGCGGTCGTTGCCGACGACGATGCACTGGGCGACCAGGGGATGGTCGCGGACACGTTCCTCCAGCACGCCCGGTGAGACGCTCTTGCCGCCCGATGTGACGAGGATCTCCTTCTTGCGGCCGGTGATGGTGAGGTAGCCGTCCTCGTCCAGCGCGCCCAGGTCGCCGGTGGCCAGCCAGCCGTCGTGCAGGGCCTCGTCCGTGGCCTTCTGGTTGTTGAGGTAGCCCTGGAAGATGTTGGCGCCGCGCAGCCAGATCTCGCCGTCGTCCGCGATGTGCACGGTCATGCCCGGGATGGGCTGGCCGACGGTGCCGTAGCGGGTGCGATAGGGCGGGTTGGCGGTCGCCGCCGCCGTGGACTCGGTGAGGCCGTACCCCTCGTAGACATGGACGCCGGCGCCCGCGAAGAACAGGCCCAGGCGCCGGTCCATCGCCGAACCGCCGGTCATCGCCTGCCGGATACGGCCGCCCATCGCGGCCCGCATCTTGGCGTAGACGAGCTTGTCGAAGAGCTGGTGCTGCATCCGCAGACCGGCCGACGGGCCGGGGCCGATGCCCCACGCCTTGGCCTCCATGGCGTCCGCGTACTTCACGGCTACCTCGACGGCCTTCTCGAAGGCGCCGGCCCGGCCCTCCTTCTCGGCCTTGCGGCGGGCGGCGTTGAAGACCTTCTCGAAGATGTACGGCACGGCGAGGAAGAACGTCGGCTTGAACGCGGCCAGGTCCGGCAGCAGGGCGGCCGCGTTCATCTGCGGCTGGTGGCCGAAGCGGACCTTGCCGCGGATCGCGGCGACCTGCACCATCCGCCCGAAGACATGCGCGAGCGGCAGGAACAGCAGGGTCGCCGCCTCGTCGCCCTTCTTGGAGTGGAACACCGGCTCCCAGCGCTCGATGACGGTGTCCGCCTCGTACATGAAGTTGCCGTGCGAGATGACACAGCCCTTGGGGCGCCCCGTCGTGCCCGAGGTGTAGATGATCGTCGCGATGGAGTCGGGGGTGACCGCCTGGCGGTGGCGGTGCACCACCTCGTCGTCGAGGTGGGCGCCGGCGTCGTACAGCTCCTGCACCGCGCCCGCGTCGAGCTGCCACAGCTGGTGCAGCCGGGGCAGCCGGTCGATGACCGTGGCGATCGTCATCGCGTGGTCCTCGTGCTCCACGATCGCCGCCGAGCACTCGGCGTCGTACAGCGTCCAGAAGCACTGCTCGGCCGAGGAGGTGGGGTAGATCGGCACGACCTGGGCGCCGATGGACCACAGCGCGTAGTCGAAGAGCGTCCACTCGTACCGGGTACGGGCCATGATCGCGACCCGGTCGCCGAACCGGATGCCCCGGGCGAGCAAGCCCTTGGCCAGGGCGAGCACCTCGTCCCGGAACTCGGCGGCGGTCACGTCCCGCCACTGGCCGCTGTCGTCCTTGCGGCCGAGGGCGACATGCAGCGGGTCCTCCTGGGCATGCTGGAAGACGACGTCGGCCAGGCCGCCCACCGGCGGCGCCAATGCCAACGGAGGGTTGGTGAACTCGCGCAAACCCCGCTCCCCGCTCCGAATGCCTCGCCTGACGCTCAGCGCAGCGCCGTGAAAGCTACCCCACCCGCCGTTGGGGCGGGAGGGGGCGGAATTCGAGCGGTGCTCAGGTACGCACTGGTCAGCGCGGGAAAATGCGCTCACATGGGGAAGGGTCGGACAGAAAACTGACGGTTGAGTAAGTTTCGGACCCGTAATCTCCACCGAATCTGTACGACCCGATTACCCGCCCCGGGTCCTGTCGATCATGTCATCCCCGGGACGCCGTCCTCTCCTCTGTCAGCGCGCGAGAGGCCGAACCTGTCACTCCGATCTTCTGCCCGGTCTTCTGCCCGGTCTTCTGCCCGGTCTTCTGCGTGGGCTTCCTGACCAGGGCGAGCACCGGCACCGCGGATACCACCGCCGTCGATCCCGCCGCGACCGACACCGAGTCGAGCCCGGCGGCGAAGGCGGCCCGCAGCGTGCCTTCGCCGAACACCTCCCGCAGCGCACCGGCGCCACCGCCGGCCAGGGCGTGCGCCGCCTCCTGCGGCAGCGGGTCCCGCATCCGCGCGGTCAGCACCGTGCCCCACAGAGCGATACCCAGCGCGTACCCCGAGCTGCCGGAAGGTGTTCACCGCACCGCCCGCCATGTGCGGCTCCGCCGCGCGTGCGCTCACGCCTGGCGCCGGTGCAACCGGTCCCCGCCCGCCAGGATCGCCGTCGCCAACGCGTCCGCCGCCCCCTGCGCGGCCGTATGGCGTCGCCCGTGCACCAGGACGAAGTCGACCCGCCCGAGTTCCGGCAACCCGAACCGCTCGGGCACCCGCACCAGCCCCGGCGGAATCAGCCCCCGCGAGTGCGCCATGACTCCGAGCCCCGCCCGTGCCGCCGCGATCAGCCCGTTGAGGCTGCCACTGGTACACACGATCCGCCACTCACGCCCCTGTCTCTCCAGCGCCTCCAACGCAAGGGCCCGGGTGATGCCCGGCGGCGGGTAGACGATCAGCGGCACTGGACGATCCGGCTCCGGGCGGAGCCGCTCCGCGCCGATCCACACCAGCCGGTCGTGCCAGACCAGCTCGCCCCGTGGATCCTCGGGACGCCGCTTGGCCAGCACCAGGTCCAGCTTTCCGGCGGCCAGCTGCTCGTGCAGGGTGCCGGAGAGCTCGACGGTGAGCTCCAGGTCGACCTCGGGGTGGTCGTAGCGGAAGCCCTCCAGGATCTCCGGCAGGCGGGTCAGGACGAAGTCCTCGGAGGCGCCGAAGCGGAGCCTGCCGCGCAGCCGGGTGCCGGTGAAGAACGCCGTCGCCTGCTCGTGCACCTCCAGGATCCGGCGCGCGAAGCCGAGCATCGCCTCGCCGTCCTCGGTCAGCTCCACGGAGTGCGTGTCCCGGGTGAACAGCGGCCGCCCGGTGGCGTCCTCCAGACGCCGTACGTGCTGGCTGACCGTCGACTGACGCAGGCCGAGACGCCGGGCGGCCTGCGTGAAGCTCAGCGTCTGGGCCACCGCGAGGAACGTACGCAGGTGCGAGGGGTCGTACACGCCCGCAGGTTATCGCCGATCGTGATGACAGTCAGAGTGGTATGCCGGATTCCCGATCGCTGGCGGGCGGAGGACGATGGAGAGGGCACGTCCATGCCCGGAACCGGAAGTCCAGCAAGCAACAGCGCAGTACGACAGCGAAGTAGTGGAGCACAGTGAAACGCCTGCAATGGCCGCGTTGGATGCCGATCGACCCGTACATCCTGCTGCTGCTCGGGACCGTGGGGCTCGCCGCCCTCCTCCCGGCGCGCGGGACGGCCTCCGACGTGGTGTCCGGCGCCTCCACAGCCGCGATCGCCTTCCTCTTCTTCCTCTACGGCGCCCGCCTTTCCACTCGTGAGGCGCTGGACGGACTGAAGCACTGGCGGCTCCACGTCACCGTCCTGGCCTGCACCTTCGTCGTCTTCCCACTGCTGGGACTGGCCGCCCGCGGCCTCGTCCCGGTGTTCCTGACGCACCCGCTCTACCAGGGCCTGCTCTTCCTCACCCTGGTCCCGTCGACCATCCAGTCGTCGATCGCCTTCACCTCCATGGCCCGCGGCAACGTGCCCGCCGCCATCTGCGCGGGCTCCTTCTCCTCCCTGGTCGGCATCGTCGTCACCCCGCTCCTCGCGGCGGCCGTGCTCGGCTCCAGCGCCGGCGGCTTCTCCGCCGACTCGCTGCTGAAGATCGTGCTGCAGCTGCTGGTGCCCTTCCTCGCCGGGCAGGCCCTGCGCCGCTGGATCGGCGGCTTCGTCACCCGGCACAAGAAGGTCCTCGGCCTCGTCGACCGCGGCTCGATCCTGCTGGTCGTCTACACCGCGTTCAGCGAGGGCATGGTCCAGGGCATCTGGCACCAGGTGAGCCCCGTCCGGCTGGCCGGCCTGCTCGCCGTCGAGGCGGTGCTGCTGGCCGTGATGCTCGCCCTGACCTGGTACGGCGCCAAGGCGCTGCGGTTCAGCCGGGAGGACCGCATCGCCATCCAGTTCGCGGGCTCCAAGAAGTCCCTCGCCGCCGGCCTGCCCATGGCGAGCGTCCTGTTCGGCGCGCAGGCCTCGCTGGCCGTGCTGCCGCTGATGCTCTTCCACCAGATGCAGCTGATGGTCTGCGCGGTCATCGCCAAGCGCCGCGCCCGCGACACCGACGAGACGGTCACCGTGGCGGCGCCAGCCGCAGCGTCACGAACCGCGGTCGGTACAGGGACACGTTCCGGCTGAGCTGCGCCGCCGCGCCGGCCGTCTCCAGCCAGTTGACGTCATAGCTCAGGACGAGGCGTCCCCGGTCGCTCAGCTCGGGATGCGTCTGCGGGTTGTAGGCGGCGACCTGGGCGCCCTGCGGCAGCGACGGGCTGAAGTCCTTCGTCGGCCCGTGCCACGGTCCGGCCGGCGAGCAGGCCCAGTACGACGTGACGGTGGTCAGCCCCTTGGTCCCCGCCGCCATCGTGAACAGAACGTACGTCCCCCGCACGCGCACCACCGAGAACGCGCTGCCCACCCCCGCGCGCTGCCCGTCCCCGAGCACCGCGCGCGGGCGGGCCCCGGCCTTCGCCCACGCGGAGCCGTTCCAGTACCGCCAGGCACCCGGCTCGGCGAGCCTGCCCTCCGGCACCCGCGCGACGTACGCGTGCGAGGCCGGCCGGGACGCGGCCTGACCGTCGTCGCCCCCGAAGACATACGTCCAGCCGCCCTCCCGGACCAGCGTCGTACCGAACAGGACCCGCCGGGACGGGTCCGGCACCAGCTGCTGGTCGAGGACCTTCACCACCGACTCGACCCGCAGCTCGGGCAGGGAGAGCGTGGCGACCTCGGTGGCGGTGGGCAGACCGTAGATCCAGGGCGGCTGCCCGGCCGTGCGCACCCACAGCAGCACCCGCAGGACCTTTTCGGACGAGCCGGGGGAGCGGGGCTCGACACGGGCCGCGACCGGCCAGCGCCACTGGCCCGGGCCGGGGTCGGGGAAGAGCGGGGCGGGCAGGGTGCTCTCCAGGCGTCCGTCGCGCATGACGACCGCCGAGTTGCGCACCAGCGGAGCGGTCGCCTCCCGCCAGGTGTGCGACTCGCCGAACGGGTTGGGCGGGGCGTGCACCTGGCCGAGGTAGGTGTCCGAGAACAGCCACAGCACCCGGCCGTCCGGCAGCCGCACCGAATGGGTGCCGTCGCCGCCGGTCCAGTCGTCGGTCCGGGTGGGATCGTCGCCGTAGCGGGCGAACTCGGCGGTGAGCCTCTCGTCGGCCGACCAGGACGCGACCGTGCGCGGCGCGCACGTGCCGCCGCCCTCCCGTTCGCCGTCGTCCGGGAGGGCGGTGAGCAGCACGGCCGCGAGAACCAGGGCCAGCAGGAGTCCGAGGCCGGTTCCCGTGCGCTGCCGTGCTCGTGTGTCGTCGGGCACGCCGGTGACGTTAGTGGCCTCGGCGCACCTGGTCCATGGGCAGCCACAGGACGGTGTCCCGGGTGGCCGTGGCCGTCCGGGTGGTGGCTCGGGCCGCGGCGCCGACCTCCGCGTCACCGAGCGCCCGGTTCCACACCCGGACGTCGTCGATCGCGCCGGTGAGGAAGGCCCGGCTGTCCATGCGCTGGCCGATGTGCACCCCGAACGGCGAGTTGCGGCTGACGGAACCGGCCACGTCCGCGGTGCTGATCGCCGTACCGTCGAGGAACAGCGTCAGCTGCCCGCCGCCGCGTCGCAGGGCGAGGTGGTGCCACTCGCCGTCGTTGTGGGCGCCGGTGGCCCACACGGACGCGGTGCGCACGGTACGGAATCCCTCCCGTGCGGTGATCAGGGCGCGCACCCGGTCGTTGTCGGGCTCGCCGCGCAGCCAGATCTGGGGCTGGGTGGTGCCGATCCCGCCCATCCACAGGAACGGCTGCTCGCCCGTGGCGGCGGAGTAGCGGAAGAAGAGCGAGGCGGTGAAGTCCCCTGTCCCGAGCGGAAGGCGCGAGCGGTACGGCAGCCGTACGGCGTCGTCCGTGCCGTCGAACTCCAGGGCGTCGCCGAACACGCCGTCCGTGGTGTCCGCGCCCCCGAGGACGGTGGCGCGGGGTGCGCCCGGGGCGAGGTCGGGGGTGGTCGGGTCGGGGCCGCGGCGCGGGGCCAGCCAGTCCTCGGTGAAGCGGGCGAAGCGGATCTCGTCGCGTGCGTCGACGGCGCCGCCCTCGTACATCAGGCCCACCGTGCCGGCGTCGATGCCCACCAGGTCGGAGTAGCCCGACCAGTCCGTGGTGACGACCTTGCCGCGGTCCACGCTGTCCCAGGTGCCGCCGCCGTTCCAGGAGGACCGGATCATCATGGTCCGGCGGCGGTCGGGGTCGGCGGGGGCGGACAGCAGGACGCGGTTGCCCATGCGGAGCGTGGCGCCCTGGACCTGGGGCGTGTAGAGGTCCGGCAGGGCACGGAACGGGCCGGTGAAGCTGTCGCCGCCGTCCCGGCTGTACGTCTGCGCGCGGTGCCCGAGGTCGGTGCCGTCCTGTTCCCGGCCGCTGATCAGGATCGTGCCGTCCGAGCGCTCGGTGAGGGTCACCTCGGACGGCTTCTGGCGGAAAGTGCCGTCGGTGGCGGCGATGGGCCAGGAGTCGGTGGCGCCGATCCGCCAGGTGTCGCCGCCGTCGTCGCTGACGATGAGGGCGGCGTGGTTGGCGGTGACCCGACTGCCGTCCCAGGTCTCGGTGTTGACGCCGAACACGAGGCGCCCGGCGTGTTTGCCCCGGGTGAGCTGGATGCCGTGCACCGGGCCGGTGGCGTACCAGGAGTTCCAGTGGGCGGGCAGTATCTGGTCGCTCAGGTCGCGCGGCTCGGACCAGGTCAGGCCGTCGTCGTCGCTGTACTGCAGGTGCGGGGTGCGATCACAGGGAACGGAGCAGTTCCCGCTGTCCGTGCGGCCCGTGTTGTACGTCTCCGCCAGCAGGATGCGGCCGGTCTTCCGGTCGACGATGGGTGCCGGGTTGCCGTGGGTGTCCCCGTCGCCCTCGTTGACGACCTGCAGCGGGCCCCAGGTACGGCCGCCGTCGGTCGACCGTTTCAGCACGATGTCGATGTCGGCGGCGTCACCGCAGTTGAGCACCCGCCCCTCGGCGAAGGCGAGCAACGTGCCGTCCGTCGTCTTCACGATCGCCGGGATACGGAAGCAGGCGTACCCGGGGTCCTGGCCGGCCCGGAAGAGGACCTGCTGCTCGAACAGCGGCGCGCGGTCGGTGGGTTGGGACTGCGCCGGACTCAAAGCCGCGGCCGTCGCCATGGTGGCGACGGCCGCGACGAGAACAGCTCTGAGACGTGCGCGAACTCTTGACGGCATGGTGCGGCCCGCCCTTCATCGTCTGGGGGCACAGGTCCAGGCATCTGAACATTCGGACATCCCACGTCCAAAGTGCGCATCACAGACGTTAGTTGGGCTGTCGCACACATCACAAGAAGCGTGCACGTGTCACGTCACGGACGGAGTACCACCTTCCCTCTGTTGACCCGCGACTCGATCGCCGCATGCGCCACGGCCGCCTCCTCCAACGCGAACTCCCCGTGCACGACGGGCTGCACGGCACCCTCGGCGAACAGCTTCCACAGCTCCTGACGCCACTGTTCGTACAACTCCGGCTCCCCGCGGGCGATCCGCGCCATCTGGAACCCGATGACGGACTTGCCGCCCACGAGCAGGTCGTACGCCTGGATCGTCCCGCCGCCCGAGCTGTACGCCACGAGCCGCCCGCCCGGGGCGAGCGCGGCAAGGCCCGGCCCGAGCAGATCGCCGCCGACTGCGTCGAGGACGTAGTCGACGGGATCGCCCCAACCGCCGTCCGTGTACACGACCACGTCATCGGCGCCGACCGAACGCACGAAGTCCGCCTTGGCCGCA
Source organism: Streptomyces curacoi (assembly GCF_001513975.1). Lineage (GTDB taxonomy): Bacteria > Actinomycetota > Actinomycetes > Streptomycetales > Streptomycetaceae > Streptomyces > Streptomyces curacoi. The sequence goes on along the minus strand of NZ_KQ947986.1, from coordinate 589,702 downwards.
TCGGACACGGCACCCACGACCCGCCCCGCCCCCCGCACCCGCGCGAGCTGCACGGCGAGATGTCCGACACCGCTCGCCGCCCCCGTGACCAGTGCCGCCTCTCCCTGCCCCGGCCGGGCGGCCTCCAGTGCGCCGAGCGCGACCAGGCCGCTGCGGACCAGGGCGACCGCGTCGGTGGCGGTGGCTGTGCCGGGAACGGGGGAGGCCATGGCCTCGTGCAGGAGCGCGTAGTCGGCGTATCCGTGCCCGAAGCACAGGCCGGTCACGCGGTCGCCGGCGCCGAAGCGGGTGACTGCGCCGCCCACGGCCACGACCTCGCCCGCGATCTCACCGCCCAGCGGAACGGCCTCGGCGGCCTCGGTGACCTTGCGGACGACGGGGAGCGTGACGCCGATCGCCTCGCAGCGTACGAGGAGTTCGCCGGGGCCCGGCACGGGGACGGGGGCCTCCTCCAGGAACAGGGGGCCACCGGTGGACGTGTAACGGACGCGGCGCATGCGCACCTCCATGAATCATTGGGATGACCAACGGTCTCTGCGGTGTCGACGGTATCCGCAATCCGTTGGAAAGACCAATGAATATCCGTAGGGAGTACCAATGAATGCTCGATAGGATGGGCGTATGCCAGAAGCCCCCGCCCCCCTGCCCGCGATCCGCTCCCTCCCCAGCTGGCTGCTCGGCCGTGCGGCGGCCCGGGGCCGGGCCCTGGTGGCCGAGAGACTGGCCGCGGAGGGCATGAAGATGTGGCACCACGTGGTGCTCTCCGCCGTCCGCGACCTCGCGCCCGTCGCCCAGGCGGACCTCGGCCGAAGCGTCCAGCTCGATCCCAAGGACCTCGTCGGGATCCTCAACGACCTCCAGGCTCAGGGCCTCGTGGTGCGCCAACCGGATCCGAACGACCGCCGCAAGAACGCGGTCTCCCTCACGGACGAGGGCGCACGCCTGCTGAAGCGCTGCGAGAGGGCGGCCCGCGAGGCCAACGACGCGCTCCTCGCCCCGCTCTCCGCGGCCGAACGCGACCGTTTCATGGACCTGTTGATCCGGATCTCCGGTACACAGCGCTGACGTGTTCGGCGGTGTCTTCCACACGAGGCTGAGACGGCCAACCCGCCCACCCCCCCCCGCCGGGCAAGTGCCCACCCACTCGCACTGTCCCAAGGACACCGGCCGCGAGGGAGCCGAAGGGGCGCGCCGGTGTCGAGGGACCGAACGCGCGCAGGCGCGCAGCGCCGAGCACGTTCGGTCCCTCGACACCGGCGCATGGCGCCCCGTAGGCGACCGAGCCGAACATCCAGCACACCGGCTGCAGGACCGGGGCGTCGGCGAAGTAAACAGCGGGGCCCCGGTAACGGCGCAGGGGGCGCTCCCCGCCGGTTCGGGGCCCCGCCGCCGTGTCGCGGGGAGCCTTCTCAGCCCTGGGCGGCCGCGGTCCGCAGGGCGAGCCGGTGTTCGCCCGCGTACACGTTCATGGAGGTGCCCCGGAGGAAGCCCACCAGGGTCAGGCCCGTCTCCGCGGCCAGGTCCACCGCCAGCGACGACGGGGCCGAGACGGCCGCCAGCACCGGGATCCCGGCCATGACCGCCTTCTGCGCCAGCTCGAAGGAGGCCCGCCCGGAGACCAGCAGGATCGTCCGGGACAGCGGCAGGTCGCCGTTCTGCAGCGCACGCCCGACCAGCTTGTCCACGGCGTTGTGCCGCCCCACGTCCTCCCGTATGTCCAGCAGCTCGCCGTCCTCGGTGAACAGGGCCGCCGCGTGCAGGCCCCCGGTCCGGTCGAAGACCCGCTGGGCCGCGCGCAGCCGGTCGGGGAGGCTCGCGAGCAGGTCGGGGTCGACGCGGACCGGGGGAGTGTCGGCGATGGGCCAGCGGGCTGTCGTACGGACCGCGTCGAGGCTCGCCTTGCCGCACAGGCCGCACGAGGAGGTCGTGTAGACGTTGCGCTCCAGCGTGATGTCCGGGATGACGACATCCGGTGCCGTCTTCACGTCCACCACGTTGTACGTGTTCGAGCCGTCGGCGGTGGCCCCCGCGCAGTACACGATGTTCTGCAGGTCGCCCTGCCCGCCGAGCACGCCCTCGCTGACCAGGAAGCCCGCGGCCAGCGCGAAGTCGTCGCCCGGGGTGCGCATGGTGATCGCCAGCGGCTTGCCGTTGAGCCTGATCTCCAGGGGTTCCTCGGCGACGAGCGTGTCCGGGCGGCTGGAGACCGCGCCGTCCCGGATCCGGATCACCTTGCGTCGTTCCGTGACTCGTCCCATGTCCCGATCAGTCCCGTCAGTCCCGGTTCTGTACGTGCTGGTAGCCGAAGCGGCCCTTGATGCACAGGTTGCCGTGGGTCACCGGGTTGTCGTGCGGCGAGGTGACCTTCACGATCTCATTGTCCTGCACGTGCAGGGTGAGGTTGCAGCCCACTCCGCAGTACGCGCACACCGTGGTCGTCTCGGTCTGCTGCGACTCGTCCCACGTACCCGCGGCCCGCATGTCGAACTCCGACTTGAACGACAGGGCACCCGTCGGGCACACCTCGATGCAGTTCCCGCAGTACACGCACGCCGAGTCGGTCAGCGGCGCGTCGTGCTCCACCGCGATCCGCGCGTCGAACCCGCGCCCGGCGACGGAGATCGCGAAGGTGTTCTGCCACTGGTCCCCGCAGGCGTCCACGCACTTGTAGCAGAGGATGCACTTGTCGTAGTCACGCACGTACAGCTCGTTGTCGATCTTCGGTTCCTCGTCGAGCCGTGCCGCGTCCGGTCCGAAGCGCTCCGGTTTCGCCTCGTACTCCTTGATCCAGTCGGCGACCTGCGGAGTCGTCGACAGATCCACCGACGACGCGAGCAGTTCCAGGACGATCTTGCGGCTGTGCCGGGCGCGCTCGGTGCCGGTGTGCACCTCCATGCCGGGCTCGGCCTTGCGGGAGCAGGCCGGCACCAGGGTCCGCGACCCCTCGACCTCCACCACGCAGACGCGGCAGGCGTTCTTGGGCGTGAGCGTGTCCCCCTGGCACAGGGTGGGGACGTCCTTCCCGGCGGCCCGGCAGGCGTCGAGGATCGTCGCGCCCTCGGGGACCCTGGCCTCCTGCCCGTCGATCGTGAACTCCACCAGCCGGCGCGGGACTCCCAGCGGCATCGCGGTCATTCGTACGCCCCCAGACGGTCGATGGCGGATTCCACGGCGTTCCACGCGGTCTGCCCCAGACCGCAGATCGAGGCGTCCCGCATCGCGCGGCCGACCTCCCTGAGCAGGGCGATGTCATCGGCGGCCGCCGCACCCGTGCGCTCCACGATCCGGTGCAGCGCCTCCTCCTGCCGTACCGTCCCGACCCGGCACGGCACGCACTGCCCGCACGACTCGTCCCGGAAGAACTCGGCGATGCGCAGCAGCAGCCGGGGCAGCGGGACGGTGTCGTCGAAGGCCATGACCACGCCCGAGCCGAGCGTCGTGCCCGCCTCCCGCGTGCCTTCGAAGGTGAGCGGGATGTCCAGTTCGTCGGCCCGTACGAAGCCGCCCGCCGCGCCACCCAGCAGCACCGCCCGCAGCCCTTCCCGCACCCCGGCCCGCTCCAGCAGTTCGCCGAGCGTCGCGCCGAAGGGCAGCTCGTAGATGCCGGGCCGGTCCACGCTGCCGGAGACGCAGAACAGCTTCGGCCCCGTGGACTTCGCCGTGCCGATCGCCGCGTAGGCGGGTGCGCCCATGGTCAGGACCGGCAGCACGTTCACCAGCGTCTCGACGTTGTTCTCCACCGTCGGCTTGCCGAACAGGCCCTTCTCCACCGGGAACGGCGGCTTCGAGCGCGGCTCGCCCCGGTAGCCCTCGATGGAGTTGAAGAGAGCCGTCTCCTCACCGCAGATGTAGGCGCCCGCGCCCCGCCGGATCTCGATGTCGAAGGCGTATCCCTGCCCGAGTATGTCGTCACCGAGCAGGCCCCGCGCGCGTGCCTGTGCGAGGGCGTGCTCCAGGCGGTGCAGGGCGCGCGGGTACTCGCCGCGCAGGTACACGTATCCCTTGTGCGCACCGATCGCGTACGCCGCGATCGTCATCGCCTCCACCAGCGCGTACGGGTCGCCCTCCATGAGCACGCGGTCCTTGAAGGTGCCCGGCTCGGACTCGTCGGCGTTGCAGACGACGTAGTGCGGATGGTCGGGCTGGGACGCCGTGGCCTGCCATTTGCGGCCGGTGGGAAAGGCGGCGCCGCCGCGCCCGACCAGGCCGGAGTCGGTGACCTCGCGGATGACCCCGGCGGGGCCGAGTTCGAAGGCCCGGCGCAGGGCGGTGTAGCCGCCGTGGGCGCGGTAGTCGTCCAGCGACGCCGGGTCGACCACTCCGACCCGGCGCAGCAGGATCAGGCCGTCCCCGCCGGCCTGCGGGACCGCAAGGGCGGCCGGCGGCTCCTCGGGCGCCGACTCGGGGGCGCTCGCGGCGAGGACGGCGTCGGGCACGGTCGCCGGCGCCGAGACCGCCGTGCGCACCGGATCCCCGGCCTTGATCGCGAGGGCCGCCGGAGCGCGCTCGCACAGGCCCAGACAGGGACTGCGTTCGACCGAGACACCACTGCCGAGCCCGAGCCGCGCCTCGATCCCGGCGCACAGCTCGCTCGCCCCCGCAGCCGCGCACGCGAGGTCGGTGCAGACGTGGAGCACGGTGGCGGGCCGGGGTTTGACCGAGAACATGGCGTAGAACGTGGCCACGCCGTACGCCTCCGCCGGCGGCACCGTCAGACGCCGGCACAGGTAGTCGAGGGCGCCCTCGCTGATCCAGCCGATCCGGTCGTTGATCGCGTGCAACCCCGGCAACAGCAGGTCGCGGCGGTCTCGGGCCTCGCGCCCGCCACGGGCCCACCTCAGATCGGCGTCGGAGCGGTCCGCGCCCTCCCAGGAGGACTCCGGGGGCCCGAGCAGGGCGTCGACGGCCGCCCGTTCCTCGTCCGTCGGTTTGCTGTCGCCGAAGTGCAGGTCCACTCACGTCACCTCACGTTCGTCACTACGGTCGCGACGGGGAGCTTGTCGATCCGGATCGCCGACGCCTTGAACTCCGCCGTGCCCGCGATCGGGCAGTTCGCCTCGATCGTCAGCTGGTTGGTGTCCACCTCGTCGGGAAAGTGCATGGTCATGAAGGCGAGCCCGGGCCGCAGCGCGGTGTCGATCCACACCGGCGCGACGACCGACCCCCGCCGCGAGGTCACCTGGACCTCCTCGCCGACGACGACCCCGTAGCGCTCGGCGTCCTCCGGGCACAGCTCGATGTACTCGCCGCGCCGCAGCGGCGAGGCGAAACTCCCGCTCTGCACACCGGTGTTGTAGGAGTCGAGCCGTCGTCCGGTCGTCAGCCGGATCGGGAACTCCTCGTCCGTGAGGTCGACCGGTGGATCGTGCTGGACGATCCCGAACGGCGCCGGCCTGCCGCGCCCGACCGGGTCCGGATCCCACAGCCGGCCGTGCAGGAAGCTCGGTTCGAGCCCGTCCGTGCTCGGACACGGCCACTGGATGCCCTGGTGTTGCTCCAGTCGTTCGTACGTCATCCCGTAGTGGTCCGGCGACACCGACCTGAGCTCGTTCCAGACGGCCTCGGCGTCGGCGTACTTCCACTCGTGGCCGAGCCGCGCGGCGAGCTCGCAGATGATGTCGATGTCCTCGCGTGCCGCACCGGGCGGGGTGACCGCCCGTCGCACCCGCTGGACGCGCCGCTCGCTGTTGGTGGTGGTGCCCTCGGTCTCGGCCCACCCGGCGGTCGCGGGCAGGACGACGTCCGCCAGCTCGGCCGTCTTCGTGAGGAAGATGTCCTGGACGACGAGGAAGTCCAGCTGCCGCATGCGCCGTACGGCCTGTTCGCTGTCCGCCTCCGACTGCGCCGGGTTCTCTCCGATGCAGTAGACGGCCTTGAGCGAGCCCTCCTCCATCGCCTCGAACATCTCGGTGAGGTTGAGCCCGTAGTGCGGCTGGATGACGGTGTCCCAGGCCGACTCGAACTTCAGGCGGGTGTCTGGGTCCAGGATGTCCTGGAAGCCAGGGAGGCGGTTCGGGATCGCCCCCATGTCGCCCCCGCCCTGCACGTTGTTCTGGCCGCGCAGGGGTTGCAGGCCCGAGCCGTAGCGCCCCACATGCCCGGTCAGCAGGGACAGGTTGATCAGCGCGCGGACGTTGTCGGTGCCGTTGTGGTGCTCGGTGATGCCGAGGGTCCAGCACAGCTGGGCGCGCTCGGCACGGGCGTAGGCGTGCGCCAACTCCCTCATGGCGGCGGCCGGTACGCCCGTCACCTTCTCGGCGAGGGACAGTGTCCACGGCTCGACGAGCGCCCGGTACTCCTCGAAGCCGCTCGTCGCCCGCTCGATGAACGCCTCGTTCGCCAGGCCCGCGTGGATGATCTCCCGGCCGATCGCGTGCGCCATCGGGATGTCGGTGCCGACGTTCAGCCCGAGCCAGCCCTCCGCCCACTCGGCGGTGGAGGTGCGGCGCGGGTCGACGGCGTACATGCGGGCGCCGTTCCTGATCCCCTTCAGTACGTGCTGGAAGAAGATCGGGTGCGCGAAGCGGGCGTTGGAGCCCCACATCACGATGACGTCGGTGTGCTCGATCTCCTCGTACGAGGAGGTGCCCCCGCCGGATCCGAAGGCGGCCGACAGTCCGGCCACGCTGGGCGCGTGGCAGGTGCGGTTGCAGGAGTCGACGTTGTTGGTGCCCATGACGACCCGGGCGAACTTCTGCGCCACGTAGTTCATCTCGTTGGTGGCGCGGGCGCAGGAGAACATCCCGAAGGCGCCGCGGTTGCGTGCCAGCCCTCGGGCGGCCCGGTCGAGCGCCTCCTCCCAGGTCGCCTGCCGGAAGGGCTCGTCGCGGGAGTCGCGGACCAGCGGGTGGGTGAGCCGGGTGTAGGTCTTCGGTTGCCGCTTCCTCATACGACGCTCCTCATGCGGTGCTCCTCGTGCGATGCTCCTCATGCGGTGCTCCTCATGCGGCGCTCCTCAGCGCGAGCAGGTCCGAGATGGCGTGCACGGTGCGCAGGGTGGGCACCGGCACGTCGGTGATCTCCGCCAACTCGACGACCGCCGCGAGGAGTACGTCGAGTTCGAGCGGCTTGCCGCGCTCCAGGTCCTGGAGCGTGGAGGTGCGGTGGTCACCGACCCGCTCGGCGCCCGCGAGCCGGCGCTCGATGGAGACGCCGACCTCGCAGCCGAGGGCCTCGGCGACCGCGAGCGTCTCGGTCATCATGGTCTCGATGACCTTGCGGGTGCCGCCGTGCAGGCACATCTGCCGCATGGTGGCGCGGGCCAGCGCGCTGATCGGGTTGAAGGAGATGTTGCCGAGCAGCTTGAGCCAGATGTCGTTGCGCAGGTCGGGCTCGACCGGGCACTTGAGGCCGCCGGCCACCATCGCCTCGCTGAACGCGAGACAGCGGTCGGACACCGTGCGGTCGGGTTCGCCGATGGAGAACCGGGTGCCTTCCAGGTGCCGTACGACGCCGGGGCCTTCGAGTTCGGTCGCGGCGTAGACGACACAGCCGACGGCCCGTTCGGGCGCGAGCACCGCACTGACCGCGCCGTCCGGGTCCACGCTTTCGATGCGGTGGCCGTCGTACGGGCCGCCGTGGCGGTGGAAGTACCACCAGGGGATGCCGTTCTGGGCGGCCACGACCGCCGTGGTGTCGTGCAGCAGCGGCTCGATCAGCGGCCCGCACGCCGCGTACGAGTTGGCCTTCAGGCCGAGAAAGACATAGTCGACCGGGCCGATCTCGGCCGGGTCGTCGGTCGCGTGCGCGCGGGCGGTGAAGTCGCCGCGCGGGCTGCGCACCCGCACTCCGTGCTGCCTCATGGCCGCCAGATGCGGTCCACGGGCGATGAGGTGCACGTCGGCGCCCGCGCGATGGAGCGCGGCTCCGACATAGGCGCCGATGGCACCGGCGCCGAGGACTGCAACTTTCACTTCGGAACGCTCCGTTCGGTCGAGGGAGTACCGCGGAGGTGGCTGAAAGGTCGAGAGGGTGGCGAGGTCGAGCTGGCTGGATAGGGTGCCGAATCCTGTCGACGGAATATTGTCTACAGTATGGATAAGAGGTCAGCAAGGGTTCGCGCACGCTGCACGACCGTTTGTCGCGTGCCGCATGCCGTTCATCGCATACGGTCGACGTGCCGCCTTCTCAACTTCCCCGCCCCTCCCTACCGTTCGGGATCATGAGTCCCCCTGTCGCTCCCCCGGGATGGAGCCGCTGGCTGGTTCCCCCCGCCGCTCTCTCCGTCCATCTCTCCATCGGCCAGGCCTACGCCTGGAGCGTGTTCAAGCCCCCGCTCGAATCCGCGCTCGGCCTCAGCGGCACCCAGAGCGCGCTGCCGTTCCAGCTCGGCATCGTCATGCTCGGACTGTCGGCCGCGTTCGGCGGCACGCTGGTGGAGCGCAACGGGCCGCGCTGGGCCATGACGGTCGCCCTGGTCTGCTTCTCCTCCGGCTTCCTGCTCTCCGCGCTGGGCGCGGCCACCGAGCAGTACTGGCTGATCGTCCTCGGCTGCGGCTTCGTCGGCGGGATCGGCCTCGGCATCGGCTACATCTCGCCGGTCTCGACCCTGATCAAGTGGTTCCCGGACCGGCCCGGCATGGCCACCGGCATCGCCATCATGGGCTTCGGCGGCGGCGCGCTCATCGCCTCGCCCTGGTCGGCGCAGATGCTGGAGTCGTTCGGCTCCGACAGCTCCGGGATCGCGCTGGCGTTCCTCGTGCACGGGCTGTCGTACGCCGTCTTCATGCTGCTGGGGGTCCTGCTGGTCCGGGTGCCGCGCACCGAGCGGCCGGTCGGGGACGGGCCCAGCGCCGTCGACGGGCCGCAGGTGTCCGCCCGCAACGCCGTGCGCACACCGCAGTTCTGGTGTCTGTGGATCGTGCTCTGCATGAACGTGACCGCCGGCATCGGCATCCTGGAGAAGGCCGCGCCGATGATCACGGACTTCTTCGCGAACACCTCCACACCGGTGTCGGTGTCGGCCGCCGCCGGCTTCGTCGCCCTGCTGTCCGCCGCCAACATGGCGGGCCGGATAGGCTGGTCGTCGACCTCGGACCTGATCGGACGCAAGAACATCTACCGCGTGTACCTGGGCGTGGGCGCGCTCATGTACGCGCTGATCGCGCTGGCCGGCGACTCCTCCAAGCCGCTGTTCATCCTGTGCGCGCTGGTGATCCTGTCCTTCTACGGCGGTGGCTTCGCGACGATCCCCGCCTATCTGAAGGACCTCTTCGGGACCTACCAGGTGGGCGCCATCCACGGCCGGCTGCTCACCGCCTGGTCCACGGCCGGTGTCCTCGGGCCGCTGATCGTGAACTGGATCGCCGACCGGCAGGAGGCGGCGGGCAAGGACGGCTCCTCCCTGTACACCATGTCCCTGTTCATCATGATCGGGCTGCTCGCCGTCGGCTTCGTCGCCAACGAACTCGTCCGGCCCGTCGACCCCCGCCATCACATCCCCGCCCCGGCGCAGAAGGAGAAGGAGGCCGCGGATGTCCAGCGACAGCAATAGCACTCCGCCCGGCCGGCGGGGGCTGATCGCCTTCGCCTGGGTCTGGGTGGGGGTGCCGCTCGCGTACGGGCTCTACGAACTCGTACGGAAGGCGACGCAGCTGTTCACCGGGTAGGCGCTCAAGAACTGTTCGGGCGTCCGAGGGTCTGATGGAAGCCGACAACACGGGCCCCCGATTCCTGTGACTTCACATGCCGTCGTACCCACGGGTACCTGATCAGACTGGTGAATCCCGCTACCCGAAGCCCGAGGGGATCACCATCGATGAACGGCTCGCGCATCGCCGCAGTCGGCCACTACCAGCCCGCCAAGGTGCTCACCAACGAGGACCTGGCGGGCATGGTCGACACCAGTGACGAGTGGATCATGAGCCGGGTGGGCATCCGTACGCGCCACATCGCCGGGCCCGACGAGCCCGTCGACGAACTGGCCGCGCACGCCGCCGCCAAGGCGCTCGCGGCGGCCGGTCTCGCGCCCGGCGACATCGACCTCGTCCTGGTCGCCACCTCCACCGCCATCGACCGCTCCCCGAACATGGCCGCCCGGGTCGCGGCCCGCCTCGGCATCCCCTCGCCCGCCGCGATGGACCTCAACGTCGTCTGCGCCGGCTTCACCCACGCCCTGGCCACCGCCGACCACGCCGTCAGGGCGGGCGGCGCGGTCCGGGCGCTGGTCATCGGCGCCGACAAGATGTCCGACGTGACCGACTGGAGCGACCGTACGACCTGTGTGCTGGTCGGGGACGGAGCCGGCGCTGCCGTCGTGGAGGCGTCCAAGGAGGCCTGCATCGGGCCGGTGCTGTGGGGTTCGGTGCCCGAGATGGGGCACGCGGTGCGCATCGAGGGGCAGCCCGCGCGGTTCGCGCAGGAGGGGCAGAGCGTCTACCGCTGGGCGACGACGCAGCTGCCGGCCATCGCCCGCCAGGCCTGCGAGCGGGCGGGCCTGGCGCCCCAGGACCTGGCCGGAGTCGTCCTGCACCAGGCCAACCTGCGCATCATCGAGCCCCTCGCGGAGAAGATCGGCGCGGTCAACGCCGTGGTCGCGCGGGACGTCGCCGAGTCCGGGAACACCTCGGCGGCCAGCATCCCGCTGGCGTTCTCCAAGCTGGTGGAACAGGGGCGGATCTCCAGCGGCGATCCCGTGCTGCTCTTCGGGTTCGGGGGGAACCTGTCGTACGCGGGGCAGGTCGTCCGCTGCCCCTGACCGGCGTGACCGGCGTGACCCGCCGTGACGGCGGTGCGTCGACCTGTGTGACGAGGTCGACTCCCCGGTCCTCTGGCCTTTGTGCGCCGTAGACTGTAGACGAAAGACAATCGATACTGGCTTTCCGTGACGGTCGGCTACGGCCTGCAGTCGCCCGGTGTGCGCCCAGGAGGGGACCGATGTTGTCGACAGGACTGCCGCAGGGTGCGGTGCCCAAGCTCGAACGGCCCGGCCCGCTGCGCGACCGGGTCTACGAGGCGCTGCTCGAACTCATCACCACCCGCGCCCTCCAGCCCGGCCAGCACCTGGTCGAGAGCGAACTGGCGGGTCACCTCGGGGTGTCCCGGCAGCCGGTGCGCGAGGCGCTGCAGCGGCTGAACACCGAGGGCTGGGTCGATCTGCGGCCGGCCCAGGGCGCGTTCGTGCACGAGCCGACGGAGGAGGAGGCGGACCAGCTCCTCACGGTCCGCACGCTGCTGGAGGCGGAGGCGGCCCGGCTCGCCGCGGCCAACGCGGACGCCGCCGGCATCAAGGTCCTCCAGGAGCTGTGTGAGGAGGGCGAGAAGGCCGTCGCCGCCGACGACGTGGACGGGGCCGTCGCGATGAACGCCCGCTTCCACGCCAAGATCATGGAACTGGCCGGCAACGCCGTCCTGGCCGAACTGGCCGCCCAGGTCGACCGCCGCGTGCGCTGGTACTACACACCGGTCGCCCGGCAGCGCGGCCGGCAGTCCTGGATCGAGCACCGGGAGCTGATCGCCGCCATCACGGACCGCGACGAACATCGCGCCACCCAGCTCATGCGCGAACACACCGAGCACACCCGGCGCTCCTATCACGAACGGCCGCGGTCATAGTCCGACGCCGCCTGCGTCCGGGTCGTTCTGACCTGCCGCACGCCCGTCGTCGGCGTGCATATCGGTCTGTACGACGATGAACGGGGCCTGACCGGCGGGGAGTTCGGGTCGTGCGGTTCAGGGGGTGACCTCTCCGCCGGTCTTTGTCCTGTCAGTGGAGAAAGTTGACGGCAATCTGTGCGCGACTTCTTCCCAGTCCCGGCGCCCGCTGCTACGTTCCCCTCGAAAGCAAGCCACGGATGTGGCCGAAAACCGGCGCGCACAGGCCGATCGAGGTGGGGAGGGGCTCGTGAGACGCATGACGGCACGACCCGCGAACGCCCATCAGGCCCGGCTGCTCAAGCTGTTGCGCGACGGCGGGCCCAACTCCCGCGCCCAGCTGGGCGATCAGATCGACCTCTCGCGGTCCAAGCTGGCCGTGGAGGTGGACCGGCTGCTGGAGACGGGCCTGGTCGTGGCCGACGGACTCGCCGCCTCGCGCGGCGGCCGGCGCTCCCACAACATCCGGCTCAACCCGGAACTGCGCTTCCTCGGCGTCGACATCGGCGCGACCTCGGTCGACGTCGCCGTCACCAACGCCGAACTGGAGATCCTCGGGCACCTCAACCAGCCCATGGACGTGCGCGAGGGCCCGGTCGCGGTCTTCGAGCAAGTCCTGTCCATGGCCGCCAAGTTGAGGGCCTCCGGGCTCGCGGAGGGGTACGACGGCGCCGGTATCGGCGTCCCGGGCCCGGTCCGCTTCCCCGAGGGCGTGCCGGTGGCTCCGCCGATCATGCCGGGCTGGGACGGCTTCCCGGTCAGGGAGGCGCTCAGCCAGGAACTCGGCTGCCCGGTCATGGTCGACAACGACGTGAACCTCATGGCGATGGGGGAGCAGCACGCGGGCGTGGCGCGCTCCGTGGGCGACTTTCTCTGCGTCAAGATCGGCACCGGCATCGGCTGCGGGATCGTCGCCGGCGGTGACGTCCACCGCGGGGTCACGGGCAGCGCGGGCGACATCGGGCACATCCAGGCCGTGCCCGACGGCCGCCCCTGCGCCTGCGGCAACCGGGGGTGTCTGGAGGCCCACTTCAGCGGGGCGGCCCTCGCCCGGGACGCCGTGGAGGCGGCCCAGCAGGGGCTCTCCGCCGAACTGGCCACCCGGCTGGAGGCGGGCGGCACCCTCACCGCCGTCGACGTCGCCGCCGCCGCTGCCGCGGGCGACGCCACCGCCCTCGACCTGATCCGCGAGGGCGGCAACCGCGTCGGCCAGGTCATCGCCGGACTCGTCAGCTTCTTCAACCCCGGCCTGGTGGTGATCGGCGGTGGGGTGACCGGCCTCGGCCACACCCTGCTCGCCGCGATCCGCACCCAGGTCTACCGCCAGTCACTGCCCCTCGCGACCGGCAACCTGCCCATCGTGCTGGGGGAGTTGGGCCCCACCGCCGGAGTCATCGGCGCGGCCCGGCTCATCAGCGACCACCTGTTCTCACCCGCGTAAGCACGCACCTCAGTACGGCCGCACCAGCACGGCACCCTGCTCAGCCCAGCCCTGCCCTGCCCTGCCCTGCCCTGCTCAGCCCTGCTCAGCCCAGCCCCGCCCTGCTCAGCCCAGCACCAGCCCCGTCCTGCTCAGCCCTGCCCTGATCACGCCTGCCCGACAGCGCCCTGAACCCGGCCCGCACGCCCGCCAAGGGGACCTCATGGCTTCAGAACCACCGCTGCTCACCATGTCCGGCATCACCAAGTCGTTCCCCGGAGTCCGCGCCCTCGACGGTGTCGACCTCGACGTCCAGGCCGGGGAGGTGCACTGTCTGCTCGGCCAGAACGGCGCCGGCAAGTCCACCCTCATCAAGGTCCTGGCCGGCGCCCACCAGCCCGACACCGGCACCATCCACTGGCGCGGCGAGGCCGTCACGCTCCGCTCGCCCATCGCCGCCATGCGCCTCGGCATCGCCACCATCTACCAGGAACTCGACCTCGTCGAGCACCTGTCGGTGGCCGAGAACGTCCACCTCGGCCATGAACCCACGGCCGCCGGGTTCGTCGTACGCGGAAAAGCCGCGCGCGCGTCAACGGCACGGCTGCTCAAGCGACTCGGACATCCGGAGATCGATCCGGCGCGCCTGGTGGGGGAGTTGTCGGCGGCCCAGCAGCAGATCGTGTCGATGGCGCGGGCGCTCTCCCACGACGTACGGCTGATCGTCATGGACGAGCCGTCCGCCGCCCTCGACCCGGACGAGGTCGACAACCTGTTCCGGATCGTCGGCGACCTCACCGCCGACGGTGTCGCCGTCGTCTACATCTCGCACCGGCTGGAGGAGATCCGCCGCATCGGCGACCGGGTGACCGTGCTGAAGGACGGGCGGGCCGTGGCGGGCGGGCTTCCGGCGAAGACGACACCGACGCGTGAGGTCGTGGCGCTGATGACCGGCCGCAATGTCGAGTACGTCTTCCCCGAGCGGCCGACCAGGGACGTGACGGCCGGGAAGCCGCTGCTGGAGGTCCGCGGTCTCGCCCGGGAGGGGGAGTTCGAGCCCCTCGACCTGACCGTGCGGCCCGGCGAGATCGTCGGGCTCGCGGGACTCGTCGGCTCGGGGCGCTCCGAGATCCTGGAGACGGTCTACGGCGCACGCAAGCCGACCGCCGGTCAAGTCCTCGTGGACGGGCAGGCGTTGCGGCCCGGCAGCGTACGCGCCGCCGTCCGCGCCGGGCTCGGGCTCGCCCCCGAGGAACGCAAGGCGCAGGCGCTGCTGATGCTGGAGTCCGTCACCCGCAATGTGTCGGTGTCGTCCATGTCCCGCTTCTCACGCGGAGGTTGGATCGACCGGACCGCCGAGCTGAGGGCCGCACGGGCCGCGACCCGCGAGCTGTCGCTGCGGCCCGACAACCCGTCCGTGCCGGTGCGCACCCTCTCCGGCGGCAACCAGCAGAAGGCCGTCCTGGCCCGCTGGCTGCTGCGCGGCTGCCGCGTCCTGCTGCTCGACGAACCCACCCGCGGCGTCGACGTGGGCGCCCGCGCCGAACTGTACGCGGTGGTCCGGCGGTTGGCGGACGAAGGCCTCGCCGTACTGCTGGTCTCCAGCGAGGTCCCCGAAGTGCTCGGCCTCGCCGACCGCGTGCTGGTGCTCCGCGAAGGCCGCGTCGTCCACACCGCCCCGACCCGTGAACTCGACGAACACCGTGTCCTCGACCTCGTCATGGAAGGAAGCCCGGCGTCATGACGCAGCACGCCTCCCCGCCCCGGGACAGCACCGGCAAGGTGCCGTCGGCCGGCGAACCGCCCGCCTGGCGCGGCCTGATGGCCCGCGCCGACGTGCGCACCCTCTCCCTGCTCGGCGTCCTCGCCGTACTGATCCTCATCGGCGGCATCACCAAGCCGGACGAGTTCCTGGACACCCGCAACCTCCAACTCGTCCTCACCCAGGCGTCCGTGATCGGCGTCGTCACCGTCGGCATGACCTTCGTCATCACCTCCGGCGGCATCGACCTGTCCGTCGGCGCAATCGTCGCGCTCGCCTCGGTGTGGGCGACGACCGTCGCCACCCAGGAGTACGGCTTCGGCGGCATCCTCTTCACGGCGGTGATCGTCGGCGTGGGATGCGGCCTGGTCAACGGGATGCTCATCGCGTACGGCGCGATGGTCCCCTTCATCGCCACGCTCGCCATGCTCGCCTCGGCGCGCGGACTGGCCCTGCAGATCACGGACGGCAAGACGCAGATCGTCACCGTGCCCTCCGTGCTGGACCTCGGCGAGCGCGACGCGTACGTGCTCGGCATCCCGCCGCTGGTCATGGTGTTCGCGGTCGTGACGATCATCGGCTGGCTGATCCTGAACCGCACCACCTTCGGGCGGCGCACGGTCGCCGTCGGCGGCAACGCGGAGGCGGCCCGGCTCGCCGGCATCGACGTCCGCCGCCAGCGGCTCTACCTCTACCTGCTGTCCGGGCTGTGCTGCGGCATCGCCGCCTTCCTGCTGATCGTGCTGTCCGGCTCCGGCCAGAACACCAACGGCAACCTCTACGAACTCGACGCCATCGCCGCCGCGATCATCGGCGGCACGCTGCTCAGCGGGGGCCGCGGCACCATCACCGGCTCGGTGCTCGGCGTCCTGGTCTTCACCACGATCACCAACATCTTCGCCCTGAACAACCTGCAGAGCGACGTCCAGCAGATCGCCAAGGGCGCGATCATCGTCGCCGCCGTGCTGGTCCAGCGCCGTACCGCGAGCACGACCTGAGAGCCGTGTCGCTCCCCGCTCGGCAAGACCTGAGGAAAGGGTTCACCGCCATGTCAGAGCTCACCAGTCGCAGAGGGCTGCTCTTCGGCACCGCCGCCATAGGTGCGGGCGCCCTCCTCACGGGTTGCACGAGCAACGAGTCCAAGGACGAACCGGCCGCGAACGACCAGCCGGCCGCCGACGACAAGCCCGGCAAGCAGGTCACCATCGGCTTCGCCGGACCGCAGGCCGACCACGGATGGCTGAACGCCATCAACGACAACGCCAAGAGCCGCGCCGAGAAGTACTCCGACGTCACCCTGGAGATCACCGAGGGCTCCAACGACACCGCCCAGCAGATCGGCCAGATAGAGACCCTCATCAACAAGAAGGTCGACGTGCTGGTCGTACTGCCCGCCGACGGCAAGGCGCTCACCCAGGTCGGGCTGAAGGCCATGCGGGCCGGGATCCCGGTCGTCAACCTCGACCGGATCTTCAACACCCCGCAGGCGTACCGCTGCTGGATCGGCGGCGACAACTACGGCATGGGCCTCAACGCCGGCCACTACATCGGCGAGAAGCTCAAGGGGAAGTCGAACGCCCGCGTCATCGAACTGGCCGGCCTGGACAACCTGGAGCTGACCAAGCAGCGCACCCAGGGCTTCGACGACGCCCTGAAGAACTACCCCAACATCAAGAAGGTGGCCCGCCAGGCGGCCGAGTTCACGGTCGAGTCCGGGCAGGCCAAGATGGCCCAGCTGCTCCAGGCCCAGTCGAAGTTCGACGCGCTGTGGAACCACGACGACGACCAGGGCGTGGGCGCCCTGCGCGCCATCGAGCAGGCCGGGCGCGACGACTTCCTGATGGTCGGCGGCGCGGGCGCCCTGTCCGCCTTCCAGGCCATCAAGCAGGACGACGGCGTGCTGAAGGCGACGGTGCTGTACCCGCCGACCATGGCCGCCTCCGCGATCGACCTCGCCCGCGCCCTCGGCCAGGGCAAGGGTATCGGCGGCATGGCCGAGTTCGAGATCCCCGCGTCGATCACGCTCTACTCGGCCGTCGTCGACAAGACCAACGTCGACCAGTACATGCCCACCGGCTTCAAGTGATTCCGCCCGCACCCCCCACGTGCGCCACCCCGACCAGGACGAGGAGGACACCCGTATGGGACAGCCGCAGCAGCAGCCAGAGGGGACCGAGGCAGGCAAGCCACCCCTGCGTGTGGGGATGGTGGGCTACGCCTTCATGGGCGCCGCCCACTCCCAGGGCTGGCGCACCGCGGGCCGCGTCTTCGACCTGCCGCTGAACCCCGTGCAGGCCGTGATCTGCGGCCGCGACGCCGACGCCGTCCGGGCGGCGGCCGACCGCCACGGCTGGGCAGCCACCGAGACCGACTGGCGTGCCCTCGTCGAACGGGACGACGTCGACCTCGTCGACATCTGCACCCCCGGCGACAGCCACGCCGAGATCGCCCTCGCCGCCCTGGCCGCGGGCAAGCACGTCCTGTGCGAGAAGCCGCTCGCCAACACCGTCGAGGAGGCCACGTCGATGGCGCGGGCGGCCGAAGAGGCGTACACGCGGGGCCAGGTGGCGATGGTCGGCTTCAACTACCGCCGGGTGCCGGCCACCGCCCTGGCCCGCCGGATGGTCGCCGAGGGCCGCCTGGGCGCCCTGCGGCACGTGCGCGTGACGTACCTCCAGGACTGGCTGGTCGACCCCGGCTTCCCGCTGACCTGGCGGCTGCGCAAGGAGCAGGCAGGCTCGGGCTCGCTCGGCGACCTGGGCGCCCACATCATCGACCTGGCGCAGTACCTGACGGGGGAGCGGCTGGCGGGCGTCTCCGCGCTGACGGAAACCTTCGTACGCCGGCGGCCCCTGCCCACCGGCGCAACGAGCGGGCTGTCCGCCGTCTCGGCCGCCGGCACCGGGCAGGTCACCGTCGACGATGCCGCTCTGTTCACGGCCCGCTTCCCCTCCGGCGCCCTCGCCTCCTTCGAGGCCACCCGCTACGCCACCGGCCGCAAGAACGCCCTGCGCATCGAGCTCAACGGCGAGCGCGGCTCGCTGGCCTTCGACCTGGAGCGCCTCAACGAACTGTCCTTCCACGACGGCACGGCACCCGGCGCGGAGGCCGGCTTCCGCCGCATCCTCGTCACCGAACCCGACCACCCCTACCTGGACGCCTGGTGGCCGCCGGGGCACGGCCTCGGCTACGAGCACACCTTCGTCCACCAGGCCCGCGACCTGGTGCACGCCGTCGCCGAGGGCCGCCGCCCCGACCCCTCCTTCGCCGACGGGCTGCAGGTGCAGCGCGTGCTCGCGGCGGTGGAGGAGAGCGCCGAGAAGAACTCCGTCTACACCCCGATAGCGGTCTGAGGAGGCTGACGCGCATGCCGCGCACGTTCACGCTGTTCACCGGTCAGTGGGCGGACCTGCCGCTGGAGGAGGTCTGCCGGCTCGCCCGCGACTTCGGCTACGACGGACTCGAACTCGCCTGCTGGGGCGACCACTTCGAGGTCGACAAGGCGCTGAGCAATCCTTCCTATGTGGAGTCGAGGCATCAGCTCCTCGACAAGTACGGCCTCAAGTGCTGGGCCGTCTCCAACCATCTGGTCGGCCAGGCCGTCTGCGACGCCATCATCGACGAACGCCACCAGGCCATCCTGCCGGGCGAGGTGTGGGGCGACGGAGACCCGGAGGGGGTCCGGCGGCGCGCCGCGGACCGTATGAAGGACACGGCACGCGCGGCGGCCGCCTTCGGCGTCGACACGGTGATCGGCTTCACCGGCTCCGCCATCTGGCACCTGGTCGCCATGTTCCCGCCCGCACCCGAGTCGATGATCGAACGCGGTTACGACGACTTCGCCGAGCGCTGGAACCCGGTCCTGGACGTCTTCGACGCGGAAGGCGTGCGGTTCGCGCACGAGGTCCACCCGAGCGAGATCGCCTACGACTACTGGACGACCCAGCGCGCCCTGGAGGCGGTGGGGAACCGTCCCGCCTTCGGTCTGAACTTCGACCCCTCGCACTTCGTGTGGCAGGACCTCGACCCGGTCGGCTTCCTCTGGGACTTCCGCGACCGGATCTACCACGTCGACTGCAAGGAGGCCCGCAAGCGCCTCGACGGCCGCAACGGCCGGCTCGGCTCCCATCTGCCCTGGGGCGACCCACGGCGCGGCTGGGACTTCGTGTCCGCCGGGCACGGCGACGTCCCCTGGGAGGACGTCTTCCGGATGCTGCGCTCCATCGACTACCAGGGCCCGATCTCGGTCGAGTGGGAGGACGCCGGCATGGACCGGCTCCAGGGCGCCCCCGAGGCGCTGACCCGCCTCAAGGCGTACGACTTCGAGCCGCCGTCGGCCTCGTTCGACGCGGCGTTCGGCAACTGACCTGTCCTTGCGCGGACCTGTCGAGCTCTGCTTCGACTCTCCGGGATGACGGCGCATCCCGGCGCACGCACCCGCCCGTACAACCGGCCCCTTTCTGGAGGCACTCGTGCACGGGAACGACCGCACCACCAGCACCGACAGAAACGAGACCCACAGACGACGGCTGTCCTTCCGCAAGGCGGTGGCGCTGCTCAGCGGCGCACTGCTGGCGGGCGCCACCCTCACCTTCACCGCACCCCAGGCCGGCGCAGCCGTCGCCGCCGAGGGAGCCGCCGCGGCCGCTGCCCGGGCCGCCGCGGCCGAGGACTTCCAGCAGGTCACCCTCGCCAAGGGCGAGCCGGAGGTCGGGGAGCCCATGTCGCTCGCCGTCCTCCCGGACCGTTCGGTCCTGCACACCTCCCGCGACGGCGAACTGCGCCTCACCGACGCGGCGGGCAACACCAGGCTCGCCGGCAAGCTCGACGTGTACACACACGACGAGGAGGGCCTGCAAGGCATCGGCGTCGACCCCGGATTCGCCGAGAACCGCTTCATCTACCTCTACTACGCACCCCCGCTCAACACTCCGGCCGGCGACGCCCCCGCGACCGGAACGGCGGCCGACTTCGCCCGCTTCGACGGCGTCAACCGCCTCTCCCGCTTCGTCCTGAAGACCGACGGCACGCTCGATGCGGCCAGCGAGAAGAAGATCCTCGACATCCCCGCCTCGCGCGGCCTTTGCTGCCATGTCGGCGGCGACATCGACTTCGACGCGGCGGGCAACCTGTATCTCTCAACGGGCGACGACACCAATCCGTTCCAGTCGGACGGCTTCACCCCGATCGATGAGCGCTCGAACCGCAACCCCGCCTTCGACGCCCAGCGTTCCTCCGGCAACACCAACGACCTGCGCGGCAAGATCCTGCGCATCAAGGTGAACGCCGACGGCTCGTACTCGATCCCCGAAGGCAACCTCTTCCCGCCCGGCACCGACAAGACGCGGCCCGAGATCTACGCGATGGGCTTCCGCAACCCGTTCCGCTTCAGCGTCGACAAGGAGACGGGCATCCTCTACGTCGGCGACTACGGCCCCGACGCCGGCGCCGCCGACCCGGCGCGCGGACCGGCCGGCCAGGTCGAGTTCGCCCGCGTCACCGGCCCCGGCAACTACGGGTGGCCGTACTGCACCGGCGACAACGACGCCTACGTCGACTACGACTTCGCGACCGGGCAGTCCGGCGCGTCCTTCGACTGCGCCGCGCCGAAGAACACCTCGCCGAACAACACCGGCCTGACCGACCTGCCCCCGGCCCAGCCCGCCTGGATCCCGTACGACGGCGGGTCGGTGCCCGAGTTCGGCACCGGCTCCGAGTCCCCGATGGGCGGCCCGGTCTACCGCTACGACGCCTCGCTCGACTCGCCGGTGAAGTTCCCCGAGGCCTACGACGGGAACTTCTTCGCCGGGGAGTTCGGCCGCCGCTGGATCAAGCGGATCGTCAGCGACGACGCCGGGACCGTGCAGTCGATCAACAACGTTCCGTGGACCGGCACCCAGATCATGGACATGGCCTTCGGCCCGGACGGCGCGCTGTATGTGTTGGATTACGGCACCGCGTGGTTCGGCGGTGACGAGAACTCGGGCCTCTACCGCATCGAGAACGCGACCGACGGCCACTCGCCGGTCGCGCAGGCCGCGGCGAGCAGGACCTCGGGCACGGCGCCGCTGAGGGTCCAGTTCTCCTCCGAGGGCACCACCGACCAGGACGGCGACGCGCTCACGTACAGCTGGGACTTCGGCGACGGCGGCAAGTCGACGGCGGCGAACCCGACGTACCGCTACACGAGGAACGGCACCTACACCGCGACCCTGACCGCCAAGGACCCCTCCGGCCGCACCGGCAGCGCGAGCGTGCGGATCGTGGTCGGCAACACCGCGCCCAAGGTGACCCTGGAACTCCCGCAGGACGGGCAGCTGTTCAGCTTCGGTGACGCGATCCCGTTCAAGGTGCGGGTCAGCGACCCCGAGGACCGCACGATCGACTGCGCCAAGGTCAAGGTCACCTTCATCCTCGGCCACGACAGCCACGGCCACCCGGTGACCTCCGCCAACGGCTGCACCGGCACCATCCAGACCAGCGCCGACGGCGGCCACGACGAGGACGCCAACATCTTCGGCGTGCTGGACGCCGAGTACACCGACGGCGGGGGCGGCGGCCAGGCCCCGCTCACCACGCACGACCAGAACGTCACCCAGCCCAGGCACCGCCAGGCCGAGCACTTCGGCAACGGCTCCGGCGTCTCCGTCATCACCAAGGACACCGCGCACGGCGGCCGGACCGTCGGCAACATCCACAACGGCGACTGGATCTCCTTCACGCCGTACGCCCTGAGCAACGCCAAGAAGATCACCGCCCGGATCTCCTCCGGCGGCGCGGGCGGCACCCTGGAGATCCGTGCCGGGTCCTCGACGGGCACCCTGCTCGGCACGGCGACCGTGCCGGTGACCGGCGGCTGGGAGACCTTCCAGGACGTCACCGCCGACCTGTCCCGCGCGCCCAGGGGTACGACCACGCTCCACCTCGTCTTCAAGGGCAGCGGCACCGGCGCGCTGTACGACGTGGACGACTTCACCTTCACGACCGGCTGAAAGGAGGCAGGAGGATGAGCATGCGTCCAACCGGACGACTGACCACCGCAGTTGTGGGAGCCGCCGTACTCCTCGGCTGTGTCTCGGGACCGGCCGCGTCACAGGCGTCGGAGGACTCCCGGGCCCGGGACGACGGCAAGCGGGTGCTGGTCTTCTCCAAGACGGCCGGCTTCCGCCACGACTCGATCCCCGACGGCGTCGCCGCGGTGAAACAGCTCGGCGCCACGGGCGGCTTCACGGTCGACGCGACGGAGGACGCCGCGGCCTTCACCGCCGGCAACCTGCGTCGCTACGCGGCGGTCGTGTTCCTGTCCACGACCGGAGACGTCCTGAACGCCGCCCAGCAGACGGCCTTCGAGGGCTACATCCGGCGCGGCGGAGGCTACGTCGGCATCCACGCCGCCGCCGACACCGAGTACGACTGGGCGTTCTACGGCGGCCTGGCCGGCGCCTACTTCCAGTCGCACCCGGCGATCCAGCCGGCGACCGTGGACGTCGAGGACCACGCCCACCCGGCGACCTCGGGCCTTGCCGAGACGTGGAACCGCACGGACGAGTGGTACAACTACCGCTCCAATCCGCGGGAGCGGGCCCATGTCCTCGCGTCCCTCGACGAGACCTCGTACACCGGCGGCACCATGAACGGCGACCATCCGATCGCCTGGTGCCAGAACTACCAGGGCGGCCGCGCCTTCTACACCGGCGGCGGCCACACCAAGGAGTCCTACGCCGAGCCCCTCTTCCGTGAGCATCTGCTGGGCGGCATCCGCTGGGCCATCGGCGACGCCCAGGCCGACTGCCGCCCGGAGAACGGCTACCGCCCGCTCTTCGACGGCACCCAGGCCTCGCTGGACGGCTGGCGCCAGGCGGGCCCGGGCTCCTTCACCCTGTCCGACGACGGCACGCTCACGACCACCGGCGGCATGGGGATGCTCTGGTACGCCGCGTCGGGCTTCGGGTCGTACTCCCTGAAGCTCGACTGGAAGATGGCCGGCGACGACAACTCCGGTGTGTTCGTGGGCTTCCCGCCCTCGGACGACCCGTGGTCGGCGGTCAACAACGGCTACGAGATCCAGATCGACGCGACCGACGCCCCCGAGCGCACCACCGGGGCCGTGTACGGCTTCCAGTCCGCCGACCTCAAGCAGCGCGATCGTGCGCTGAACCCGCCGGGGGAGTGGAACACCTACGAGATCCGCGTGGAGGGCGAACGCCTCCGCGTCTATCTCAACGGCGTGAAGATCAACGACTTCACCAACACCGACCCGGCCCGGAGCCTCACCGACGGACACATCGGCATCCAGAACCACGGAGCCGACGACGAGGTGTCCTTCCGTGACATCCGGATCAAGGAACTGCCCGCGAAGTCCGCGAAGTCCTCCGGACTCATGGCTTCGCAGGGCGACTGAGCGACGGCGGGCGGGGGACGCCGGACTCCCGCCCGCCGTCTTCACCCCACCGGGCCTCGCTTCAGGGGCCCGGCCCACGGGGTTTCCGTACGACGCGCTCGACAAGGAGGCTGCCATGTCCGCGCCCGTTTCCCCGTCCGTATCGCGCGTCGGCGTCTGGCTGATCGGGGCGCGCGGCTCCGTCGCCACGACCGTCGTCGCCGGGTGCGCCGCCGTCACCGCGGGCCTGCACCCGCCGACGGGCCTGGTCACCGAGACACCGATGTTCGCGGACAGCGGCCTGCCCGCGCTGTCGTCCCTCGTCTTCGGCGGCCACGACACGGTGGACTGCCCCCTGCCCAAACGCGCGGAGGCCCTGGCGGCGGGCGGCGTCCTGCCCCCAGGCCTCCCGACCGCGGTCCGGGCCGAGCTCTCCGCCGCCGACCGGGAGATCAGAACCGGCGGCCCGCTCCCCGGAGACACCCGTGGCGAGGAGGAGCTGATCACCGCCTTCGCCTGCGACCTACGGGACTTCATACGGCGGTACGACCTCGCCCGGGCGGTCGTAGTGAACGTCGCCTCCACCGAGCCCCCGCCCACCGGCGCCGCTCTGCCGCCGAGTGCGCTGTACGCGGCGGCGGCCCTGCGCGCGGGCTGCCCGTACGTGAACTTCACCCCCTCCACGGGCCTGGACCACCCGGCACTGACACCCCTGGTGGCCTCGGCCGGCCTGCCGTACGCCGGCCGCGACGGCAAGACGGGCCAGACACTGCTCCGCTCGGTCCTCGGCCCGATGTTCAGCCAACGGGCGTTGACGGTCCGCGCCTGGTCCGGCACGAACCTCCTCGGCGGCGGCGACGGCGCCTCCCTGGCCGATCCGGCCGCGGCGGCCGCGAAGAACGCCGGCAAGGAACGGGTGCTGGCCGACACCCTCGGGGCGGCTCCCGAGGGCGAGGTCCACATCGACGACGTCCCGGCCCTCGGCGACTGGAAGACCGCCTGGGACCACATCGCCTTCGACGGCTTCCTCGGCACCCGCATGATCCTCCAGACCATCTGGCAGGGCTGCGACTCCGCCCTGGCGGCACCGCTGGTCCTCGACCTGGCCCGCCTGACGGCACGCGCCCACGAGACGGGCCTGTCCGGACCGCTCGGCGAACTGGGCTTCTACTTCAAGGACCCGGCGGGGGAGGGGCCCGGGGCGCTGGCGGAGCAGTACGCGGCCTTGCGGCGGTTCGCCGAGCGGTTGCGGCGGGCCGGTGCAGAGCCGCGCGGTGACCGACTCGCCCGCCCCGGCGGGCGCGATGCCGCCGACCGCATCGAGGAGCAGCGGTGAAGGGGCACGGGAAGCGGCACTCGTCGCCGTCGGCTGGTGGCCGGTCCCGGCAGACAGAGTCCGGCCGGAGTGAGGACGCACGCTCGTCGGCGCCCGAGGCCAGGCCCGCCCGCGTGGTCACGGGCCGGTCGGCGGAAGACCCCGAGCGGCGGAACCCGCGCCTGGCCTGGGCCGAACTCCTGCGCCTGCCCGCCCTGTTCACCGTCCCCGGCGACGCACTGGCAGGCGCCGCCGCGACCGGCGCGCGCGCCGACTCGCGCACTCTGCTCGCCATCGGTTCCTCCCTCTGTCTGTACCAGGCCGGCATGGCCCTCAACGACTGGGCGGACCGCGCGGAGGATGCAACGGAACGCCCTCACCGCCCCCTCCCGTCCGGCCGCATCCGCCCCGCGGCCGCCCTCACCGCGGCCTGCGCCCTCACCGGCGCGGGCCTGGCCGTCGCAGCCCGTGCCGGCCGTCCCGTTCTCACGATCGCCGCGCCGCTCGCGGTCACCGTCTGGGCCTACGACCTCGCCCTGAAGCACACCCCGGCCGGCCCCGCGGTCATGGCCGCCGCCCGTGCCCTGGACCTGCTCCTCGGCGCCGCCTCCACCACCGGACACATCCGCGAGGCGCTACCGTCGGCCGCCCTGCTGGGCACCCACACGCTCGCGGTCACCGCGGTGTCCCGCCAGGAGACCAAAGGCGGTTCCTCCCTGGCGCCTCTCACGGCCCTGGCCACCACGGCCCTCCTCGGCCGCCTGCTGGCACACCGGCCCACCGCCCCCCGACCCCCGGCCGGCCCCGGGGAAGCAGCCCCCCACGGCCTGCCGGGCATCCGCCCCGACGCCCTCGCGCCCATGGCCCGTCACCGCCGACGCCGCTGGTCCGGCCCGACACGGCCGGCCGCCGATGCCCTGAGCACAGCCCTCGCCGCCGCCTACGCCGCGACCGCTGCGCGCCCCTACCTCCACGCCGCGCTCAACCCGTCACCCCCGCTCACCCAACGAGCCGTCGGCGGTGGCATCCGCGCCACGATCCCCCTCCAGGCCGCCCTGACCGCCCGATCCGGTGCCGGCCTCACCGCCCTGTTCATCGCGGGTCTCGCCCCGCTCGGCCGACGGTTCGGCAGAAAGGTGAGCGTCACATGAGCCACCCGACGAGCGTCCCGGTCCGGCCAACCGAGGCACCGAGGGCCCCCGGGAGCCCTTACGACACCGGCACCGGGCGCGCGACTGCCCTCTCCCAGGCGCCGGACGTCGCGGAGGTCGAGGATGTCACGGAAGTCACGGAAGTCACGGAGGTCGCGGAGGTCACGGACGTCGCGGACGTCATCCCCCTCCGCTTCGGCTACGGCACCAACGGCCTCGCCGACCTCCGCCTCGACGACGCCCTGGCCCTGCTCGCCGACCTCGGCTACGACGGCGTCGGCCTGACGCTCGACCACATGCACCTGGACCCGCTCGCCCCTGACGTCGCCGCCCGGACCCGCCGCCTCGCACAGCGGCTGGACACGCTCGGTCTGCAAGTCACCGTGGAGACGGGCGCCCGCTATGTGCTCGACCCGCGTCGCAAGCACGGCCCCTCCCTGCTGGACCCCGACCCGGACGACCGTGCCCGCCGCGTCGACCTGCTGATCCGTGCCGTCCGGATCGCCGCCGACCTCGGTGCCCACGCCGTCCACTGCTTCAGCGGAATCACACCCCCGGAAACGGGCCCGGAGACGGCCTGGCACCGCCTTGCCGACGCGCTCACCCCGGTCCTGGACGCGGCCACCACCGCCGACATCCCCCTCGCCGTCGAACCCGAACCGGGCCATCTCCTCGCCACCCTCGCCGACTTCCACCGGCTCCGCCACCTGCTCGGCGACCCGGCACACCTCGGCCTGACCCTCGACATCGGGCACTGCCAATGCCTCGAACCCCTCTCTCCCGCCGACTGCGTACACGCCGCCGCGCCCTGGCTGCGCCACGTCCAGATCGAGGACATGCGCCGCGGTATCCATGAACACCTCCCCTTCGGCGAGGGCGAGATCGACTTCCCGTCCGTGCTCGCCGCCCTCCGCGCCAACCGCTACCAGGGCCTGACCGTCGTCGAACTGCCCCGCCACTCCCACGCGGGCCCTCACTTCGCCGAACTCTCCCTCCCGTTCCTCCACCGGGCCGCGGCCACGGCCACCCGATCACCCGTACCCGTCCCACCACCTCATGGCGATCCCTCCGCCACCCCAGAAGGGAGCACCCCATGACCCACCCCCGCGCCACCCCGGCCAACCGGACTGCGGACACCGAGGGCCCGACGGCCGTAAAGGCTCTGGCAGGCACCGAGGGCCCGACGCCCGCCGAGGCTCTGGCAGACACCGCAGGTCCGGCGAACGCCCAGACCCGGGCGGGTGCCACGGCGCGGCCGGACGCCGGGGACCTGGCGGGTGCCGCGAGCGAGCCGGACATCCAGGGCGCCGCCCTCGCCCGCACCCCGCCCGCGGACCTGCGCAGCCACCTCGCCGCCCGCCTCGGCGCCCCCGCCCGTGCCTGGCTCCACCGGGCTCTCGACGAGGCCGCCGAGCATCCCGGCACCCACGGGCCGATCTCCGTCTGGGAGCTGCGCATCGCCGAGGCCGGCCGCCGCTGCGGCGCCGAGCACGCCGACGCCGCCCGCGTCCTCATCCTGCACGCGGCCCGCGCCGACGCGGACGCCCTCTCCCGCGTCTACTTCCAGGGCACCGCCGCCGAACGCCGAGCCGTCCTGCACGCACTGCCCCACCTCGTGCCCGGCAGGGAAGCACTCCCGCTGGTCGAGGACGCCCTGCGCACCAACGACACCCGGCTCCTCGCCGCCGCCGTCGGCCCCTACGCCGCCCGGCACCTCGACTCCCACCAGTGGCGCCACGCCGTACTGAAGTGCCTCTTCACGGGAGTGCCGATCGACACCGTGGCCGACCTGGCGCGCCGCGCCCACCGCGACACCGAACTCGCCCGCATGCTCGGCGACTACGCCGCCGAACGCACCGCCGCGGGCCGCTCCGTACCCGAAGACCTGCACCGCGTCCTGACCCTGACCGACCCCACGGCCACCCCACCCGCGTCCGCCGCCGAGTGCGGCACCCGCGGCACCGACGGCAAGGAGTCCTGATGCGCCTCTTCGACCCCCACATCCACATGACGTCTCGCACCACCGACGACTACGAGGCCATGCACGCCGCCGGCATCCGCGCCGTCGTCGAACCCTCCTTCTGGCTCGGCCAGCCCCGCACCTCGCCCGCCTCCTTCCTCGACTACTTCGACTCCCTCCTCGGCTGGGAACCCTTCCGTGCCGCCCAGTACGGCATCGCCCACCACTGCACGCTCGCCCTCAACCCCAAGGAGGCGAACGACCCGCGCTGCGTCCCCGTCCTCGACGAACTCCCGCGCTATCTCGTCAAGGACCAGGTCGTCGCCGTCGGCGAGATCGGCTACGACTCGATGACCCCCGCCGAGGACAGCGCCCTGGCCGCCCAGCTCCAGCTCGCCGCCGACCACGAGCTGCCCGCCCTCGTCCACACCCCGCACCGCGACAAGCTGGCCGGCCTGCGCCGCACCCTCGACGTCGTCCGGGAGTCCGCACTGCCCCCGGACCGGGTCCTGGTCGACCACCTCAACGAGACGACGGTCAAGGAGGCCAAGGACAGCGGCTGCTGGCTCGGATTCTCCGTCTATCCCGACACCAAGATGGACGAGGAGCGGATGGTCGCGATCCTCCGGGAATACGGGCCCGAGCGGATACTCGTGAACTCCGCCGCCGACTGGGGAAGAAGCGATCCCCTGAAGACCCGCAAGGTCGCCGACCTGATGCTCGCCGAGGGCTTCGGTGAGGACGACGTCGACCGGGTGCTGTGGCGCAACCCCGTCGCCTTCTACGGCCTCAGCGGGCGACTCTCCCTCGACGTCGCCACCCCGGAGGCGACCCACGAGGGCAACTCCATCCTCCGGGGCGCTCCGAAGGACCCCGCCGGACCGGCCGGCACGGCGAGAGAGTGGGCCACACCGACCGGCAGCCCGTCCCCGGGGGCGTGAGCCATGCGCTTCCGCCACCCCGACGGCTCCACCGTCCACCTCGCCTACTGCACCAACGTCCACCCGGCCGAGACCCTCGACGGCGTCCTCGCCCAACTCCGCGACCACTGCGAACCCGTGCGCCGACGGCTCGGCCGCGACCGCCTCGGCATCGGCCTGTGGCTCGCCAAGGACGCCGCGCACGCCCTCGTCTCGGACCCGTCCGCCCTGCGTGGCCTGCGCACCGAACTCGACCGGCGCGGCCTGGAGGTCGTCACCCTCAACGGCTTCCCGTACGAGGGCTTCGGTGCGGAAGAGGTCAAGTACCGCGTCTACAAGCCGGACTGGGCCGACCCCGAACGCCTCGACCACACCACCGCCCTGGCCCGCGTCCTCGCCGGTCTCCTCCCCGACGACGTCACCGAGGGCAGCATCTCCACCCTGCCCCTCGCCTGGCGCACCGCCTACGACGACGACCGCGCCGAGACGGCCCGCACCGCCCTGCTCACCCTCGCCGAACGCCTCGACGCCCTGCGGGAGTTGACCGGCCGCGACATCCGCATCGGCCTCGAACCCGAACCCGGCTGCATCGTCGAGACCACCCGCGACGCCATCGCCCCACTCACCGCGATCGGCCACGACCGCATCGGCATCTGCGTCGACACCTGCCACCTCGCCACCTCCTTCGAAGACCCGCACACCGCCCTGGACGCGCTCACCGCAGCCCGCGTCCCCGTCGTGAAGTCCCAGCTCTCAGCCGCCCTGCACGCCGAACACCCCCACCTCCCCAAGGTCCGCGAGGCCCTCGCCGCCTTCGACGAACCCCGCTTCCTGCACCAGACCCGCACCGCCACCGCCGCCGGCCTGCGCGGCACCGACGACCTCGGCCAAGCCCTCAACGGTGACGCCCTGCCCGACGCCTCCCCGTGGCGCGCCCACTTCCATGTCCCGCTCCACGCGGCTCCCGCCGCGCCCCTCACCTCCACACTCCCCGTCCTCAAGGCCGCACTGACCCGCCTCGTCGGCGGCCCGCACCCGCTGACCCGGCACCTTGAGGTGGAGACGTACACCTGGCAGACCCTCCCGGCCGAACTGCGGCCCCGCGCCCGCAGCCAGCTCGCCGACGGCATTGCCGCCGAACTCGCCCTCGCCCGCGACCTGTTGACGGACCTCGGCCTGAAGGAGCTGCCATGACCGAGCGACCGGACCCGGCAGCACCGGCCACCCGCCCGGCACCCCGACCGGACGCCACCGCGGACGCCGCCACCATGCGCCGTCCCACCCCTCTCCTCGTCCTCGACGTCGTCGGCCTCACCCCCCGTCTCCTCGACCACATGCCCCACCTCAAGACACTCGCCCGGTCCGGCTCCCACGCGCCCCTCGGCACCGTCCTGCCCGCCGTCACCTGCGCCGCCCAGTCCACCTTCCTCACCGGCACCCACCCGTCGGAGCACGGCATCGTCGGCAACGGCTGGTACTTCCGCGACCTCGGCGACGTACTCCTGTGGCGCCAGCACAACGGACTCGTCGCCGGCGACAAGCTCTGGGACGCCGCCCGCCGCGCCCACCCCGGCTACACCGTTGCCAATATCTGCTGGTGGTACGCCATGGGCGCCGACACCGACATCACCGTCACCCCCCGCCCGATCTACTACGCCGACGGCCGCAAGGAACCGGACTGCTACACCCGGCCGCCTGCCCTGCACGACGAACTCACCGAGAAATTCGGCACCTTCCCCCTCTTCCACTTCTGGGGCCCCGGCGCGGACCTCGTCTCCAGCCGCTGGATCATCGACGCCACCCGCCACATCATCCGCACCCACCACCCCGACCTGACCCTCTGCTACCTCCCTCATCTCGACTACGACCTGCAGCGGTTCGGCCCCGACGACCCACGCTCACTGAAAGCCGCCGCGGACCTGGACGCCGCCATGGCCCCGCTCCTGGACGACGCGCGCGCCGAGGGCCGTACCGTCGTCGCGCTGTCCGAGTACGGCATCACCCGTGTGCACCGCCCCGTCGACATCAACCGCGCCCTGCGGCGGGCAGGTCTGCTGGAGGTGCACACCCAGGACGGCATGGAGTACCTCGACCCGATGGCGTCACGCGCCTTCGCCGTCGCCGATCACCAGATCGCCCACGTCTACGTACGCCGCCCGGAAGACCTCGACGCGACCCGGGCCACGCTCGACGGACTGCCCGGCGTCGAGCAACTCCTGGACGACGAGGGCAAGAAGGCCCATCACCTCGACCATCCGCGCTCGGGCGAACTCGTCGCCGTCGCGGAACCGGACGCCTGGTTCACGTACTACTACTGGCTCGACGACGCCCGCGCGCCCGACTTCGCGCGACTCGTCGAGATCCACCGCAAACCCGGCTACGACCCGGTCGAGCTCTTCATGGATCCCCTCGACCCCTACGTCAAGGTCAAGGCGGCGACCGCGTTGGCGCGCAAGAAACTCGGCATGCGTTACCGCATGGCGGTCGTGCCTCTGGATCCGTCACCTATTCGCGGCAGCCACGGCCGCCTTCCCGCGAGCGACGACGAAGGTCCGCTCCTCATCTGCTCCACCCCCCGCGCTGTCGGCGACCGTGTCGCGGCCACCGACGTGAAGTCACTGCTGCTCCGACTCGCCGGTCTCGGCTGACCGGCCACGACCGGCGCGCATCAGCTCGCCGGTCCCACCGACCCGTCTCTTCCGACTGGTCACAAGTGAAGCACTCACCACTGACAACGGCCTTTGACCCAGAGGAGTTCCAGGCATGAGCCGCTTTTCCCAGACGGATCCCGAACTCGCCCACCGCCTCACCAGACGAGGCATGCTCGGCGTGGCGGCGGGCGCCACGGCCGCCGCGTTGCTGGGCGCCGCAGCGGCCCCGGCGACCGCTGCGCCCGGCACCGCGGCCGCCACCGGCACGGCCTCCGGCACCACCGGCCGCGGCCGTCCCGTCCTGCCGCCCGGCCGACTCGGCATCCAGCTGTACAGCCTGCGTGACAAGGTCTCCACGCTCGGCTTCGCCCCCGTCTTCGCCGAACTGGAGAAGTACGGCTACGACGAGGTCGAGTTCGCCGGATACACCCAGGGCTCGGCCGGCCCGATCACCCTCGCCCAGCTCAAGCGGCTGGCCCGCGACCACGGCCTGAACCCGATCGGCAGCCACGTCGGCTACTACTCCAACGACCCGGGCGCCTACACCTTCGCCCAGAACCTCACCAAGGTCCTCGACGACGCCGAGGCCCTCGGCCTGAAGCACATAGGAACCGCCTCCGGCCCGTTCCGCTACGGCTCCACCGTCGACGCCTGGAAGCGTGCCGCCGAGGAGTTCAACACCTACGGAGCGGCGGCGAAGGCGCGCGGCATGAAGTTCTACCAGCACAACCACTCCGAGGAGTTCTCCTTCGCCACCGACAATCCGAAGGTCCGCCTCTACGACGTGCTGCTCGCCGAGACCGACCCCGACCTCGTCCATCTGGAGATGGACATCTACTGGGCGTACTCGGGCCAGTTCCGCTTCTCGAAGCGGCCCGACGGCTCACCCGCCCCCTTCGAACCCCTGGACTACGTGCTGAAGCAGCCCCACCGCTATCCGCTCTTCCATGTCAAGGACGGCGTGAGCGACCCGGCCAACCAGTACGGCTACCGCATGGTCGACGTCGGTGACGGCGACATCGACTACCAGCGGTTCATCTCCGCCGTGACCAGGCTGCGCGGTCATCGATTCGCCCACCACTGGCAGGCGGAGCACGACAATCCGACCGAGTCCCTCACGTTCGCCCGCCGTTCGAGCGAGCACCTGCACTCGCTGCGGGAGAAGTGCTGACGGCTACCGGCATGAGATGCCCTCCCCGCGCCGGGGAGGGCCTCCTCATATGTGCGGTGCCGTCACCCCGCGGGCTGCGGCTCGCCCAGCCGGGTCGGTGTCCGCCCCGGCTGTCGCAGCAGCAACGCGATCGCCGCCGCCACCATCGACACGCCGCCGGCCAGCGCGTACGCACCGTGGTAGCCCCAGGCCGCGACCACCATGGAGCCCAGGCCGCCGCCGAACAGGCCGCTGATCAGCTTGCCGCTGTAGACCAGCCCGTAGTTGGTGGCGTTGTAGTTCTCCCCGAAGTAGTCCGGGGTGAGCGCCGCGAACAGCGGGTAGAACGCGCCGCCGCCGAAGCCGGAGAGGAACGCGAAGAACAAAAACAGCCATTCGCTCCTGAGGTCTCCGGCCCAGATGACGCCGAACTGGGCGAGGCCCAGCACGACGATGACGAACACCAGGGTCGACTTGCGGCCCCACCGGTCGGACAGCCAGCCCACGACTCCGCGGCCGATGCCGTTGATGACGGCCATGAGGCCCATGGACGACGCCGCGACCAGCGGGCCGAAGCCCACCTCCTTGGCGTAGTCGACCTGGAAGGAGATCCCGAAGATCGACACACCGGCGGTCAGTACGACGGACAGCCACATCAGGGGCAGCATGCCGGTCCGAATCGCCTCCTTCGGGGTGTACTGCTTCACCGCCGGAGGGTTCTTGGCCGGACTCGCCGCGTTCTTTTGATCGCCCGAGCAGGTCAGCGGGTCGATGTCCGCGGGCCACCAGTTCTTCGGCGGGTCCTTGAAGAAGAACGCGCATCCGAAGACGACGATCATGATGTAGCAGCCGATGAGGTCCAGCACCCGGTGGTAGTTCGCGGTGTCGAACCCGTAGTTGAAGATGAAGATGAACGGCAGTGACCCGTACGCGAACCCCCCGTTGACGAACCCGGTCCGTGCGCCGCGCCGCTCGGGGAACCACTTGCCGACCATGTTGATGCAGGTCGCGTAGACGAGGCCGGCCCCGATGCCGCCGATCACGCCGAAGCCGAGGATCGCCAGCCAGACGTTGCTCAGGTGGGACAGGGCCAGGAACCCCAGGAGACACAGACCGGAGCCGGCGTACATGGCCTTGCGGGCCGTCAGGATGCCCTTCTCGCGCAGCCAGCCCGCCGGGAAGGCGATGCCGGCCTGGAAGAACACCCAGACGCTGAGGATCCAGAAGGTGTTGGACTGCGTCCAGCCGTGCGCGTGGGACAGGGTGTCCTCCGCGGAGCCGTACGCGTATTCGAAGACGCTGATGGCCATCATGGCGATCCACGGGAGATACACCATGAGCTTGCGGGAGTGGCCGAGGATGTCGCGGTCGCTCTCACCGACGCGGTAGACGCGGCCTCGGGTGTCGGTCACTTCGCGGTAGGGACGGTGTGCGGCGTCGGAGTGGTCGGACGAACTGCTTGCTGCGTACGGATCTGCCGTCATGTCAGGCCGTGTCCTCGCCGAGCGGTCGTGGGTTGGGAACGATGCGGCGCCCTTCCTTGTCGCGTCCCGGCGGGCTGAGGAACAGTGCCACGCAGCCGGCGAAGAGCGAGATGGAGCCGGCCAGGATGAAGGCACCGGAGTGCCCCCAGGCACCGACGACCACGGCACCCATGCCCGCGCCGAGTCCGGAGACGAGCTTGGCGCTGTAGACCATGCCGTAGTTGGACGCGTTGTTGTTCTCACCGAAGTAGTCGGCGGTGAGCGCCGCGAACATCGGGAAGATGGCGCCGCCGCCGAAGCCGGAGACCGAGGAGAAGATCAGGAACAGCGGAAGGTTCTGGGCCTCCGCCGACCAGAGGATGCCGTACTGGGAGAGACCCAGGATGACGCACACGACGAGCAGGCACCGTTTGCGGCCGTAGAGGTCGGAGAGCCAGCCGATGACACCGCGGCCGGTACCGTTGACGATCGCCTTCAGGGACATGGCCGTGGCGACGATCCCGCCCGCGAACCCGGCCTCCTCGCCGATGTCCACCTGGAAGGCGATACCGAAGATGTTCACGCCGGACGTGCACGCCAGACAGAACCACATCAGAGCCACCCGGCCGGTCTTCCACGCCTCCTTGGGGGAGTACTGGCGGACCGCCGGCGGGTTCATCCTGAGCGAGCGGGCCGCGCGAGGGTCCTTCGGCGGGTTGAGCGGGTCGACCGCGGCGGGCCACCAGTTCTTCGGCGGGTCCTTGAAGAAGTAGCCGGAGAACGCGACCACTCCGGCCAGGAAGACACCCACCGAGACCAGCACCCAGCGGAAGTTGGTCAGGTCCATGTAGCCGTTGAAGAGGAAGACGAAGGGCACCGAGCCGTAGGCGAAACCGCCGTTGACGAAGCCGGTCTTGCCGCCCTTGCGCTCCGGATACCACTTGCCCACCATGTTGACGCAGGTGGCGTACACCATGCCCGCGCCCATACCGCTGAACATGCTGAAGCCGATGTAGGCGAAGACGACGTGCGGCGCGAAGGCCAGCGACAGATAACCCAGCAAGGTGCCCGTCGCGCCGAGCATCATCGCCCAGCGGGCCGGCAGTTTTCCGCTCTCACGCAGTTTGCCCGCGGGGAAGGCCACCGAGGCCTGGAAGAAGACCCACACGGTCATCATCCAGAAGATGTGCATGCTGTTCCAGTGATGCGCCGTGTGGAGGGTGTCCTCGGCGGACGCGAACGCGTACTCGGCGGAGGAGATGCCCATCATGCCGATCCAGGGCAGGATCACCATCCACTTGCGCTTGCGGCCCATGATGTCGATGTCGGACTCGCCGATGCGATAGACGCGTCCGTTCTTGTCGGTCACCTCGCGATAGGCGGCGACCTGTGGAACGTCGGTGGTTGTCACGGTGCTTGCACCCCTTGCGTCGAAAGTTCTGGCCAGCGCCCCCTGTCCAATGCCTTTCGTGTGCGCACGGGCCCCGGCGCCGGCCGACGCGCACCGTCGGCCGACCCGCGCTCGCTCACCTCATGAACCGCCCCCCAACAGCCCCGCCGCCCGGGCCCAGCGGTACTTCGCACCGAGCACGGCCACCGGCTTCTCGGTCGTGTACGGGTAGGCCACGACCCCCCGCTCGTACAGGTACTGGCAGGCCTCCTCGACCTCGACGTCACCCGCGAGCGACGCCACGACGGGCTTCTCCACGCCGCGTTCACGGAACTCGTCCACCACGCGCGCGGTGAGCTCCGCGAAGGCCATGGGGGGAGTGACGATGGTGTGCCAGTAGCCGAGGACCAGCGCGTGGATGCGCGGGTCCTCCAGACCGAGCCGGATCGTCGCCTCGTACGTAGACGGCGGCTCGCCACCGGTGATGTCCACGGGGTTGCCCGCCGCCCCGAACGGCGGGATGAACTTCCGGAACGCCTCGTCCAGGTCCGGCGGGATGTCCATCAAGGACAGGCCGTTGTCGGTCACCGCGTCCGACAGCAGCACGCCGCTGCCGCCGGCCCCGGTGATGATCACGACGTTGTCGCCCTTGGGGGCGGGAAGCACCGGCAACGCGCGCGCGTACTCCAGCATTTCGTTCAGTCCGGGCGCCCGGATGACACCTGCCTGCTTCAGGATGTCGTCGTAGACGGCGTCGTCCCCGGCGAGGGCTCCGGTGTGCGAGCCGGCGGCCTTCGCGCCCGCCGCCGTACGCCCCGCCTTGAGGACCACCACCGGCTTCTTCGGTACGGTCGCCCGCGCGGCCTCGACGAAGGCACGCCCGTCCTTGAGGTCCTCCAGGTGCATCGCGATGCACTCGGTGTGCGGGTCCTCACCGAACCAGGTCAGCAGGTCGTCCTCGTCCAGGTCCGACTTGTTGCCCAGCCCGACGATCGCCGACACACCCGTCTTCGTGGTCCGCGCGAAGCCCAGGATGGCCATCCCGATGCCGCCGGACTGCGAGGTCAGCGCCACCCCGCCCTTGACGTCGTACGGCGTGCAGAACGTGGCGCACAGGTCCTGCCACGTCGAGTAGTAGCCGTAGATGTTCGGCCCGAGCAGCCGGACGCCGTACCGCTCGGCGATCGCCACGATCTCCGCCTGGAGCGCGTGCTCACCGGTCTCCGCGAACCCGGAGGGGATCAGCACGGCGTTCGGGATCCTCTTGCGTCCCACCTCCTCCAGGGCCGAGGCCACGAACTTGGCGGGGATAGCGAAGACCGCCACATCCACCTCACCGGGAACGTCCGTGACACTCTTGTACGCCTTGCGGCCCAGAATGTCATCGGCCTTGGGGTTCACCGGATGGATGTCCCCGGCGAAACCGCCGTCGATGAGGTTGCGCATCACCGAGTTGCCGATCTTGCCCTGCTCGTTGGAGGCCCCGATCACGGCGACCGACGACGGCTGCATCAGCCGGCGCATGGAGGTGAGGATCTCGTCGCGCGTATAGCGGCGGCGCGGCTTCACCGGCGCCTCGGAGAGGATCACCCGGATGTCGGCCGCCACCGCCCCCTCCGCGGTGGCGATCACGGGGTTGAGATCCACCTCGGCGATCTCGGGGAAGTCCGCGACGAGCTGCGACACCCGGCGGATCTGCTCGGCGATCGCCCACCGGTCCACGGCCGCCCCGCCGCGCACCCCGTGCAGGATCTCCGCCGACCGGATCGAGTCCAGCATGGACAGCGCCTCGTCGGCGTCCATGGGCGCGAGCCGGAAGGTGACGTCCTTGAGGACCTCGACGAGCACCCCGCCGAGCCCGAAGGCGACGACCTTCCCGAACGTCGGATCGGTCACCGCGCCGACGATGACCTCCTGCCCCCGCGGGAGCAGCTCCTGGACCTGCACGCCCTCGATGCGGGCATCCGCGTCGTACGAACGCGCGTTGTCGATGATCTTGTGGAACGCGGTCCGTACGTCGGCCGCGCCCTCGACGCCCACGATCACTCCGCCGGCGTCGGTCTTGTGCAGGATGTCGGGCGAGACGATCTTCATCACCACGGGCCCGCCGAAGCGCGCCGCGTACGCCACCGCCTCGTCGACGTCGGTCGCCAGCTCCTCGCCCGGTACGGCGATCCCGTACGCGTCGGCGATCACCTTGCCCTCGGGCGCGGTCAGCGCGGTGCGTCCCTCGGCCCGTACGGAGTCGAGAAGCGTGCGCACCCGCAGGACGCGGTCTTCGGCCATCACGTCAGATCACTCCGTTCGACTTGAGCAGGCGCAGCTCCTCGTCGCCGAGGCCGAGCTCGCCGATGTAGACCTCTTCGTTGTGCTCGCCCAGCAGCGGTGAACTGGTCACCTCGACGGGGGAGTCGGAGAGCTTCAGCGGGCTGCCCACGGTCACGAACTCGCCCCGCTCGGGGTGCGGCACGGTGACGACCATCTCGTTGGCGACCAGCGAGGAGTCCTCGATGATCTCCCTGGTGGACAGGATCGGCCCGCACGGGATGTTGTGGGCGTTGAGCCGCTCCAGCACCTCCCACTTGGGCAGGGTCGACGACCACTCCTCGATCAGCTGGAACATCTTGTTGAGCTTGGGCAGCCGCGCCTCCGGCGCCGCCCACTCGGGGTCGTCGGCGAGTTCGGGCCGGCCGATGAGCTCGCTGATCGGCTTCCAGCCGACGGGCTGCACGATGACGTACACGTAGTCGTTCGGGCCGCCCGGCGCGCACTTGACCGCCCAGCCGGGCTGGCCGCCGCCGGACGCGTTTCCCGAGCGGGGAACTTCCGTGCCGAAGTCCTCGTTCGGATATTCAGCAAGCGGCCCGTGTGCCAGGCGCTGCTGGTCCCGCAGCTTCACCCGGCACAGGTTGAGTACAGCGTGCTGCATGGCCACGTTGACCCGCTGCCCACGCCCGGTGTTCTCGCGCTGGAACAGCGCCGCGAGAATCCCCGCGACGGCGTGCACACCCGTACCCGAGTCCCCGATCTGGGCTCCCGTCGCCAGCGGCGGCCCGTCCTCGAAGCCGGTGGTCGACATCGACCCGCCCATGGCCTGTGCGACGACCTCGTACGCCTTGAAGTTGGTGTACGGGCCCTCGCCGAACCCCTTGATGGAGGCATAGACGATACGTGGATTGATCTCCTGGATGCGGTCCCAGGTGAAGCCCATGCGGTCGACCGCGCCCGGTCCGAAGTTCTCGACCATGACGTCGGAGCGCCGGATCAGCTCGGTGAGGAGCTCCTTGCCGCGCTCGGTCTTGGTGTTCAGGGTGATGCTCCGCTTGTTGCAGTTGAGCATCGTGAAGTAGAGGGAGTCGACGTCCGGGAGGTCGCGCAGCTGCTTGCGCGTGATGTCACCGGTCGGCGCCTCCAGCTTGATGACGTCTGCGCCGAGCCAGGCGAGCAGCTGGGTCGCGGAGGGCCCGGACTGGACGTGGGTCATGTCCAGGACGCGGATGCCTTCGAGAGCCTTGGACGGAGTACCCGTCGTGCCGGTCATGGCGGCCACCTCACTTGTACATGGTCTGGTTCATGGTTCCGGGGGCGTACGCGTCGGGGTCGACCCAGACGTTGATCAGCGAGGGCTTCCCTGACTCGCGGGCGCGCCGCAGGGCGGGGCCGATGTCGGCGGGGTCGCGGACCTCCTCGCCGTAGCCGCCCAGCATCTGCGCGAACTTGTCGTAGTGGACGTCGCCGAGCGTGTTGCCGACCCGCTCGCGTTCCTTGCCGTACTTGGCGGCCTGGCCGTAGCGGATCTGGTTCATCGAGGAGTTGTTGCCGACGATGCCGACGAAGGGGAGGTTGTAACGGACGAGAGTCTCGAAGTCCCAGCCGGTGAGGGAGAACGCGCCGTCGCCGAAGAGCGCGACGACCTCCTTGTCGGGCCGCGCCTGCTTGGCCGCGAGGACGAAGGGGACGCCGACGCCGAGCGTGCCGAGGGGGCCCGGGTCCATCCAGTGCCCCGGCGACTTGGGCTGCACGACCTGCCCGGAGAAGGTGACGATGTCGCCGCCGTCGCCGATGTAGATCGAGTCCTCGGTGAGGAAGTCGTTGATCTCGCTGACCAGCCGGTACGGGTGGATCGGTGAGGCGTCCGACTTCAGGCTCGGCAGCCGCTTCTCCAGGGCGGTCTGCTCGGCGGCGCGCAGTTCGTCGAGCCACTCCTTGCGCTTGGACGCACCGCCGTTGACGCGCCCGGAGGCGGCCTCGGTGACCGACTTCAGCACCAGCCCGGCGTCCCCCACGATCCCGAGGTCGATGTCGCGGTTCTTGCCGACGGTCCGGTAGTCGAGGTCGATCTGCACGACGGTCGCGTCCGGCGACAGCCGCTTGCCGTAGCCCATGCGGAAGTCGAAGGGCGTACCGACGATGACGATGACGTCGGCGTTGGAGAAGGCGTAGCGCCGCGACAGCTGGAAGTGGTGCGGGTCGCCGGGCGGGAGCGTGCCGCGGCCGGCGCCGTTCATGTACGCGGGCAGGTTCAGGGTGCGGACGAGCTCGATGGCCGCCTCGGTGCCGCGCGTCGTCCACACCTGGCTGCCCAGCAGGATGGCCGGCTTCTCGGCGTGGACCAGCAGGTCGGCGAGCTTCTCGATCGCCTCGGGATCGCCGGCGGAGCGGGTGGAGGCACGGTAGGCGCCGGCCTTCGGCACGCGCGCCTTGCTCACCGGCACCTTGGCATCGAGGACGTCGCGCGGGATCTCCAGGAAGGAGGGACCGGGGGCGCCGTGGTAGCACTCGCGGAACGCCATCGACACCATGTCCGCCGCGCGCGCCGTCTCCGGCACGGCCGCCGCGAACTTGGTGATCGGCGTCATCATGTCGACGTGCGGCAGGTCCTGCAGGGACCCCATCTTGTGCTGGGTGAGGGCGCCCTGGCCGCCGATGAGCAGCATCGGGGACTCGGCGCGGAAGGCGTTGGCGACACCGGTGACGGCGTCGGTGGTGCCGGGACCCGCGGTGACGACCGCGCAGCCGGGCTTGCCGGTGATCCGGGCGTAACCGTCGGCGGCGTGGGCGGCGACCTGCTCATGGCGGACGTCGACGACCTCGATGCCCTCGTCGACGCAGCCGTCGTAGATGTCGATGATGTGGCCGCCGCACAGCGTGTAGATGCGGTCGACCCCCTCGGCCTTCAGCGCCTTGGCTACGAGATGACCACCGGAAATCACGTCCTGGGTGTCGTCGGGCATGGCGAAGTCCTGTCCCTTCGTAGGGGTGGGGAACGCACTCAGCGGTATGTCGTCGGCCGTCGGCAGTACATTGCATACAGTCGACGAATACTGTATGAACCTTGTTATCCCGCATCCGGTGGGTGGTGTCCAGGGGGCGTGCGGCACTTTTGAGTCAGGAGCCGGAATGGACCTGTACGAACACCAGGCAAGGGAACTCTTCGAAGAACACGGCATCTTGGTGCCGCGGGCAGAGGTGACGGACTCATCCAAGGAAGCCCGTGAGATCGCACGCCGGCTCGGCGGCCGTGTCGTGGTCAAGGCGCAGGTGAAGACCGGTGGCCGCGGCAAGGCGGGCGGGGTCAGGCTCGCCGCGGATCCGGCCGCCGCCGAGCTCACGGCACGGCAGATCCTCGGCATGGACATCAAGGGCCACACAGTCGGCAAGGTGATGCTGGCCCAACCCGTGGACATCGACACCGAGTTCTACGTGTCCTATGTGCTCGACCGTGCCGCGGGGCGCTTCCTCGCGATCGC
This sequence comes from Streptomyces curacoi, assembly GCF_001513975.1. Lineage (GTDB taxonomy): Bacteria > Actinomycetota > Actinomycetes > Streptomycetales > Streptomycetaceae > Streptomyces > Streptomyces curacoi. The sequence continues at coordinate 548,798 of NZ_KQ947986.1, read as the reverse complement.
CTCCGCGGAGGGCGGCATGGAGATCGAGGAGGTGGCCGCCGGCCGGCCCGAGGCGGTGGCCCGCATCCCCGTCGACCCCGCCGAGGGCGTCACCTCCGCGAAGGCGGGCGAGATCGCCCAGGCGGCCGGACTGCCGCCGCAGACCGTCGACGTCCTCGTACGGCTCTGGGAGGTCCTGGTCCGCGAGGACGCCCTCCTCGTCGAGGTGAACCCGCTGGTCCGCACCCGGCAGGGACAGATCCTCGCTCTCGACGGCAAGGTCACCCTCGACGACAACGCCCGCTTCAGGCAGGCCCGTTGGGGGGCCGAGGGCGCGGAGCACGACGACGAGCTGGAGGCGGCGGCCGCAGCCAAGGGCCTCAACTACGTCAAGCTCGACGGCGAGGTCGGCATCATCGGCAACGGCGCCGGTCTCGTCATGTCGACCCTCGACGTCGTCGCGGGCTGCGGCGCCCGGCCCGCCAACTTCCTCGACATCGGCGGCGGCGCGTCGGCCCAGGTCATGGCCGACGGACTCGCCGTCATCCTCTCCGACCCGGCCGTGAAGTCGGTCTTCGTCAACGTCTTCGGCGGCATCACCGCATGCGACGCGGTCGCCGACGGCATCGTGCGGGCCCTGGACAGCGTGCGGTTGACCAAGCCGCTCGTCGTACGCCTCGACGGCAACAACGCCGCCCGCGGTCGCGCCATCCTCGACGGACGCGCTCACCCCCTGGTCGAGCAGGTCACCACCATGGACGGCGCCGCCCTCCGGGCCGCCCGACTCGCCGCCACAGCCTGAGGAGACATGACGACATGGCCATCTACCTCACCAAGGAGAGCAAGGTCCTCGTCCAGGGCATGACCGGCGGCGAGGGCATGAAGCACACCCGGCGCATGCTCGCCGCCGACACGAACATCGTCGGCGGCGTCAACCCGCGCAAGGCCGGCCGCACCATCGACTTCGACGACCGCGCCGTCCCCGTCTTCGGATCGGTCGCCGACGGCATGCGGGCGACCGGCGCCGATGTGACCGTCGTCTTCGTGCCACCCGCCTTCGCCAAGGCGGCCGTCGTCGAGGCCGCCGACGCCGGCATCGGACTCGCCGTCGTGATCACGGAGGGCATCCCCGTCCACGACTCCGTCGCCTTCACCATGTACGCGAAGGCCAAGGGCACCCGCATCATCGGCCCCAACTGTCCCGGTCTGATCACCCCCGGTCAGTCCAACGCGGGCATCATCCCGCCCGACATCACCAAGCCCGGCCGGATCGGCCTGGTCTCCAAGTCCGGCACGCTCACCTACCAGCTCATGTACGAGCTCCGCGACATCGGCTTCTCGACCTGCGTCGGCATCGGCGGCGACCCCGTCGTCGGGACGACCCACATCGACTGCCTGGGCGCCTTCCAGGACGACCCCGACACCGAGCTGATCGTGCTCATCGGCGAGATCGGCGGCGACGCGGAGGAGCGGGCGGCCGCATACATCCGCGACCACGTCACCAAGCCGGTCGTCGGCTACATCGCCGGGTTCACCGCTCCCGAGGGCAGGACGATGGGGCACGCGGGTGCGATCGTGTCCGGTTCCTCCGGGACGGCGGCGGCGAAGAAGGAGGCGCTGGAGGCCGTTGGGGTAAGGGTGGGCAGTACGCCCACCGAGACCGCGCGCCTGGTGCTGGAGCGCCTGGAGGCCGGGGCGTGACGTCACTCATAGTTGGCGCCGGGTCACTTACGGCAGTTGCCGCGCGTCGCTAGCGTCCGCCGCAGCCACACATGACCGCCCGCCCGTCTCCCAGCACCACCCTTCCAAGGAGGGGCCCCGTGGGCCCCTTTCCTCTCGACTGTGCACCGAGAGCGGAGACCCCGATGGCCATCACCCTCACCCTCAAATCAGGCACCTCCTGGCGCGAAGCCTGGCAGCGCTGCCTCACGGTCGCCCCGGAGGCGTTCCGGGACGACCGTGTCCTCAACCTCTGGAACTCCGCCTGGCAGGCGGACGGCCGGGCGCTGCCCGCCACCAGCCCCGTCGACGGCAGCCCGATAGCCGGCCCGCCCCGCCTGGACCGGGCCACCGCCCACCAGGCCGTGCGCGCCTCGCTCGACCAGCACCGCGCATGGCGGCACGTCCCGCTGGAGGAACGCCGGGCCCGTGTCGCGGCCACCCTCGACGCCCTCACCGAGCACCGCGAACTGCTGGCGCTCCTGCTCGTCTGGGAGATCGGCAAGCCCTGGCGGCTCGCCCAGGCGGACGTCGACCGGGCCATCGACGGCGTGCGCTGGTACGTCGACGGCATCGAGCCGATGGTCGCCGGCCGGGCCCCGCTGGACGGCCCGGTGTCCAACATCGCGAGCTGGAACTACCCGATGAGCGTGCTCGTTCACGCAGTGTTGGTACAGGCACTCGCAGGCAACGCGGTCATCGCCAAGACCCCGACCGACGGCGGTGTCGCCTGTCTGACCCTGGCCTGCGTACTCGCCGCCCGCGAGGGGATTCCCGTCACCCTCGTCAGCGGCAGCGGAGGCGAGCTGTCCCAGGCGCTGGTGCGGGCGCCCGAGATCGGCTGCGTCTCCTTCGTGGGCGGCCGCGACACCGGGGCCGCGGTGGCCACGGCCGTCGCCGACCTCGGCAAACGGCACATACTCGAACAGGAAGGACTCAACACCTGGGGCATCTGGAACTACACGGACTGGGACGCGCTCAAGGCGGTCGTCCCCAAGCTCTTCGACTACGGCAAACAGCGCTGCACGGCGTACCCGCGCTTCGTCGTCCAGCGTGAGCTGTTCGACGAGTTCCTGGCGGCGTACCTCCCAGCGGTGCGGACACTGAAGGTCGGCCACCCCCTGGCGGTCGAGCAGCGGGGCGACCCCTACCCGCAGCTGGACTTCGGTCCGGTGATCAACGCGGCCAAGGCCAAGGAACTGCAGGACCAGGTGGCCGAGGCGATCGACCGCGGCGCCGTCCCGCTGCACCGGGGCAAGCCGTGCGACGCCCGCTTCCTGCCGGGCCAGGACACCTCGGCGTACGTCCAGCCGGTCACGCTGCTGAACCCGCCCACGTCCTCCCCGCTCCATCACGCGGAGCCGTTCGGCCCGGTCGACACGATCGTCCTGGTCGACACGGAGGCGGAGCTGCTGGCGGCGATGAACGCCTCCAACGGCGCGCTGGTCGCCACGCTGGCCACGGACGACCGGGCGACGTACCACCGCCTGGCCCCGCAGATCCGTGCGTTCAAGGTCGGCCACGGCAAGCCGCGCTCCCGAGGCGACCGCGACGAGCTGTTCGGCGGCTTCGGCGCGTCCTGGCGCGGGGCGTTCGTCGGCGGCGAGCTGCTGGTGCGCGCGGTGACGCAGGGGCCGGCGGGGGAGCGGCTGCCCGGGAACTTCCCGGACTACCACCTCATGCCGTGACCGGATCCCGGCGGCGACCGTGCGGTGCGGGCGCCACCGGCTGACCTCACCCGTCCGTGACGAGGGAAGCACCCGCGGTGATCCCCCGGTCCTCGCCTCGCCGTTCGGCTCACGGCGCGTGTCCGGAGGACGGATATGCAGGTGAAGGGCACTCCGAAACCTTGGTATTGTTGTCCATGTCGCCGCGGGGACACTCCCGGTAAGGCGGCAGACACCTAGTCCGGGTGGCGGAATGGCAGACGCGCTAGCTTGAGGTGCTAGTGCCCTTTATCGGGCGTGGGGGTTCAAGTCCCCCCTCGGACACAGATCATTTCCAGTCATGCGGATCGAGCTCGCTCGGTCCGCATGATCTGTTTTGTGGGCAGAGTCGGCCGGCGAGCCGGCCCACGGTGGAACGACCCTCACCGCCGGGGAAATTGCGTGCTTCGACACCGGCGGGAAAATCCCGTGCTTCCACCTCGCCCGCTTCCCTACACTCACCACACCATCACGCGCCGCCCACCACACGGCGGCGCGTCGTCGTGACGAACGAGGGGAGCCGGGCCGTGCGTGACCGTACCGCTGCCGTCGTCTCCCTCTGCCGGTACGAGGTGATCCTCGTGTCCTCGTCCGCCCGGTGCCCGCTGCGCGGCCGGCACCGGATGCCCGTGACGAACGCCTGAGAGCGCCGACTTCTGTTCCCGCCCGCCATGCCCGGTGGGCCGGCAGGTCATGTCCTGGTGCGTGTGCGCCTCGTCCGGGAATCGCGCTGACCCGTTTTCCGCTTCCGGATCATCCGAAAGGCCAAGGGCCGTGCGCACCCACCTCAACACCCTCGCCGTCGTCCGCAACCTCGGCATCCTCGCCCACGTCGACGCCGGCAAGACCACCGTCACCGAGCGGATCCTGTACGCCACGGGGACCACGCACAAGCGCGGCGAGGTCCACGACGGCACCACCGTCACCGACTTCGACCCGCAGGAGCGCGATCGCGGCATCACCATCTTCGCGGCGGCCGTGAGCTGCGCCTGGGACGGTCACCGGATCAACCTCATCGACACCCCCGGGCACGTCGACTTCGCCGACGAGGTGGAGCGTTCGCTGCGCGTCCTGGACGGCGCGGTCGCGGTGTTCGACGCCGTCGCGGGCGTCGAACCGCAGAGCGAGTCGGTGTGGCGGCAGGCCGACCGGCACGGCGTGCCGAGGATCGCCTTCGTCAACAAGCTGGACCGCGCCGGGGCCGACCTCGACACGGCGGTGGCGTCGATCCGGGAACGGCTGCATCCGGCGCCGCTGGTCGTGCAGTTGCCCATCGGCGCGGAGGACGGGTTCCGCGGTGTCGTGGACCTCGTACGGATGCGGGCGCTGGTGTGGGACGACGACGGTGATGGCACGGTCGTGGAGGCACCGGTTCCGGAGGAGCTGCGTGCGCAGGCGCAGCGGCGTCGGCGGCTCCTGGAGGAGGCGGTGGCCGAACTCCATGCCGATGCGCTGGAGGAGTTCTGCGAGCGGTCGACGCTCTCGCCGGAGACCCTGGTCACCGCCCTGCATGACGTGACCCGCAGCGGTGACGGCGTGGTCGTGCTGTGCGGCTCGGCCTACCGCAACCGCGGTGTCGAGCCGCTGCTCGACGCGGTCGTGGCGTACCTGCCCTCGCCGCTCGACGTACCGGCCGTCCGCGGGCTGCGCGACGGCGCCGACGAAGAGCGGCCCGCCGACCCGGCGGCGCCGTTCGCGGCGCTGGCGTTCAAGGTGAGCGCGACCCCGACGGGGCGGCTGACGTATCTGCGCGTGTACTCGGGAACGATCGAGAAGGGAGACACGGTGCTCGACGCCGGCGCGCGGCGCACCGAGCGGATCGGGCGGATCCTGCGGGTCCGGGCCGACCGGCACGCCCACGTGGACCGTGCGGTCGCCGGGGACATCGTGGCCGTGGTCGGCCTGAAGTCGGCTCGCGCGGGCGCCACCCTCTGCGCACCGGACGCCCCGCTCGTCCTCGAACCGCCCGGTGCGGCCGAGCCGGTGGTGTCCGTGGCGGTCGAGGCCCGCAGGTCCACCGACACCGACCGGCTGACGTCCGCCCTGGCCCGGCTGGCCGAGGAGGACCCGTCGCTGGTCGTGCGGACCGACGCCGAGACCGGCCAGACCGTGCTGTCCGGCATGGGCGAACTGCACCTGGAGGTCGCGGTGGAGAAGATCCGGCGGGACGCCGGGCTGGACGTCAACGTCGGCCGGCCCAGGGTGTCCTACCGGGAGACGGTCGGCCGCGGGGTCTCCGGCTTCGTCTTCCGGCACGTCAAACAGGACGGCGGGGCGGGGCAGTTCGCCCATGTCGTGCTCGACGTGGAGCCCGGGGAGACCGAGTCCGGTTTCGAGTTCCGCTCGGCCGTCGTCGGCGGTCGCGTGCCGCAGGAGTACGTCCGCGCCGTGGAGGCCGGCTGCCGGGACGCCCTCGCCGAAGGCCCCCTCGGCGGCCACCCGGTGACCGGGCTGCGCGTCACCCTCACCGACGGGGCGACCCATGTGAAGGACTCCTCCGACACGGCCTTCCGCACGGCCGGCCGGCTGGGCCTGCGCGACGCCCTGCGCGCCTGCGCGATGGTCCTCCTGGAGCCGGTCGTCGAGGTCACGGTCACCGTGCCGGAGGACGCCGTCGGCGCCGTTCTCGGCGACCTGGCGGCACGACGCGGCCGGGTCTCGGGCTCCGTGACCCGGGCGGGCGCGGCGGTCGTCACGGCGACGGTGCCGCTGGCCGAACTGTTCGGCTATGCGACCCGGCTGCGCAGCAGGACACAGGGCCGCGGCACCTTCACGGCCCGGCCCACCGGCTACGCACCGGCGCCGGTGGCGACGGTGTCGCGGTAGCACGCAGGCGGCCCGTCCCGGACGCAGGCGGCCCCCTCCCGCACGCGGGCGGGGGCCGCCCCCGCCGCGTGCCCTTTCTCCGGGGAGGCCCGGTACGGCGCTCGCCGCCCCGGAGGGGCTCAGCAGTCCCTGAACTCCGGCGACTGGTTCAGCACCTGCGACCGCACCGAAGTGAACTTCGCATGTGTCTCCCCGCCCCGCGCACCCGGCCGGAACGCCGCCACGCGGTGGCAGTTCTGGAAGGCGAGGGTCACGCCGAAGTGGCGCTCCAGGCTGCCGCGGATCGCGTCGCTGGCGAGGGCGCGCAGAAGCTGGCCGCGCTCCTGCTCGGACGGGGGCGGGGTCTGGTTGTCGGTGAACTCGGCCGTGCCGTCCTTGAGTCCGGCGGCAAGGGAGGCGATCAGGTCGTAGGCGTACGGCAGCGAGGTGCGGACCGTGGCCACGAAGTCCTCCTCGCGGATGTCACCGTGTTCGGCTTCGGCGAGGAGCTTCGGGGAGACGTCGAGAGACATGTGTGTGGGTTCCTGTTCGGTGGGGGCGATGCGTGGTGCTGGGGGATGTGTCGTGGTCAGGCCAGTGCCGTGGGTCCGGGGACGAACTCCGGGTCCACCTGCGCGGCCAGGTCGTGGCCCGTCCTGTCGTCCGCCCACGCGCGGGCGTTGCGCAGATGGAACTCGACGGCATGGCCGTGGATCGTGGGCCAGTCCTTGGGGTGGGCGTCGACCGCCTCGCGCAGCACGTTCAGGGCGTGCACGTTGTGGGACTCCAGCTCGCCCTGCTCCCGGCCCTGTTCGGCCGCGCGGACCCAGGAGGAGTGGACCAGGTGGGTGAGGAGGTCGTCGCCGACCTCTTCCTTGAGGAAGAGGAGATCGTCCTCGCACGTCACCTTGTTGCCGATGACCGCGATGCGGATGCCGAACTCCCTCGCGTGGTCCCGGTACTGGCGGTACACCGAGACGCCCTTGCGCGTGGGCTCCGCGACCAGGAAGGTCATGTCGAAGCGGGTGAACAGGCCCGACGCGAACGCGTCCGCGCCCGCCGTCATGTCGACCACCACGTACTCGCCGGGGCCGTCGACCAGGTGGCCGAGGTAGAGCTCGACCGCGCCGAGCTTGGAGTGGTAGCAGGCCACCCCGAGGTCGCTCTCGTCGAACTCGCCCGTCACCATCACCGGCACGTTCCCCACCCGCCGGACGTGCCGCGCGTGCAGTTCGTCGTCGCCGAGCAGGCGCAGCAGACGGGAGCCGCGGCCGGGCGGGGTGGTCTTGATCATGGCGTCCGCGGAGGGGATGCGCGGGTTGGTGCCGCGCAGGAACTCCTTGATGTCCCTCAGGTGGGCGCCGAGCGGCGGGGCGTCGAAGGTGTCCCCGTCATGGCCCAGTGCCTCGGCGAGGTGCTGGTTGATGTCGCCGTCGACGGCCAGCACGGGGGCGCCGGAGTGCGCCAGGTGGCGGGAGAAGAGCGCCGACAGGGTGGTCTTGCCGCTGCCGCCTTTGCCGACGAACGCGATACGCATCAGCAGCTGCCCGCTTCCACGACCAGAGTACACTTGTTGAAAATGAGTGTCATGTGGGTAGGTTGTCGGCGGTTCGCGATCACTGTCAAATCACTTGCGCGGCAAGGATGTTGAGAGGGTGGTCCGGTCGGCCGTGATCGCCCCTCCGGCTTAATGCATATGATGTGCAAGTGCACGACTACAGCATCAGGACGGCGAGCCCGGACGACCTGGACGGTGCCCGAGCGGTGATGCTCGACACCGTCTACCGCGACTTCGGTACCGGTTACCTGCCGCGCTGGCACGCGGACATCATCGACCCGGCCGCCGCCTATCTCGCCCCGCCCCGCCACACCCTCCTCGTCGCGCTCGACCCGCGCGACAACGGTGTCGTGGCCACGGCCGCCCTCGACTCCCGCGGCCCGGCCCACCCGCCGAACCCGCGCCACCTCGCCGAGCGCTACCCCTCCGGCGAGACCGCGCAGCTGCGCCGGGTCTACGTCCGCCCCGAGCACCGCAGGCGGGGCCTGGCCCGGCGGCTGGTCGACGAGCTGCTCGCCTTCGCCGCCGCGGACGGCGGCTACCGCGCCGTCTATCTGCACACCGACCCCGAGGTGCCCGGCGCCGAGAGCTTCTGGCGCTCGCTCGGCAAGGTCGTGCACGACGAACGCGAGCACCCCGACGGCGGCAACGGCGTCGTCCACTTCGAGATACCGATGGAGCGATAGACCGTGCGCCGACTCCGCCCGCTCCTCGCCCTCCTGCTGGCCCCCGCCCTCGTCGGCTGCTTCGCCTCCGGCGGCGGCAGCGACGCCGCGAGCGGCGCCGAGGACGGCTCCCGCCTGCGCGTCGCCCTCGCCTTCCCGCCCGCCGAGAACCTCTCGCCGTACGGCGCCGACTCCACCACCCTCACCCGCCTCGGCGTCATCGAGGGCCTCACCACCCTGGACGCCAACGGCGCCGCCGCGCCCGCCCTCGCCGCCTCCTGGCGCCGGGAGAACGACCGCACCTGGCTGTTCACCCTGCGCGAGGCCACGTTCCAGGACGGCTCCGCCGTCACCCCGGCCGCGGTCGCGAACGCCCTCACCCACGCCACGAAGGCCAAGCCCGCCCCCGCCGCCCTCTCCGGCGTCACCCTCACCGCGAAGGCCGAGGGCGCCACCGGCGTACGGATCACCACCGGGCGGTCCGACCCCGTCCTGCCGCTGCGCCTGTCCAGCCCCGCCCTGGCCGTCCTCTCCGCCAAGGCGTACGGCAGCAACGGCAAGGTCGACCCCGTGGGCACCGCCACCGGACCCTTCGAACTCACCAAGGTCATGGGCGCCACCGCGGCCACCCTCGACCGCTACGACGACTACTGGGGCGGTCGCGCCCAGGCCCCCGGAATCGACGTGAAGTTCGTCGCCGACGGCACCGCCCGCGCCAACGCGCTGCGCACCGACCAGGTCGACCTCGCCGAGGCCATCCCCGTCGCCCAGGCGGCCACCCTCGACAAGGCCGGCCGCGAGGCGACCGCCACGACCCGCACCACGAGCCTGCTCCTCAACACGGAGAAAAGCGTCTTCAAGGACGCAGCGCTCCGGGCCGCCGCCCGGCAGGCCGTCGACACCTCCGCGCTCGCCAAGGGCGTCTACGAGGGATACGCAGACGCCGGCGCCGGCATCTACGGGCCCGCCGTCACCTGGGCCGCCGGCAAGCGGACCGAGCCGGTCGGACGGGCGAAGGCGGCAGAGCCCGACGGGACCCGCATCACGCTCGCCACGTACGACAACCGGCCCGAACTCCCGGAAGCCGCCCAGGTGCTGAAGCAGCAGCTGGAGAAGGCCGGGTTCGACGTCGCGCTGGAGGTGCGCGAGTACTCGCGGCTGGAGAGCGACGCGCTGGACGGCAGGTTCGACGCCTTCGTCCTCGCCCGCAACACCCTCGTCGACACCGGCGACCCCGTCTCCGTGCTGGCCAGCGACTACACCTGCGACGGCGGCTACAACATCGCCCAGCTGTGCGACAAGGACGTCGACCGGGCCGTCGCCCGGGCCGAGGACACCGCGGACACCGCCGAGCGGCAGGACGCGGCGATGGCCGCAGAGGCCCGCATCCTCGGCACCGACGCGGTCGTACCGCTCGTCCACCAGCGCATCATCACCGGCGTCGGGACCACCGTCCGCGGCGCGCTCCTCGACCCGTACGAGCGCACCCTCGTCGGCACCGGCACCCGGCGCTGACCCGTGCGGAACCAGGCAGTCACGCTCCTGTGGCGTGCGGGGATCGCGGCCGCCCTGGTGTGCGCCATCGGCGTACTGCCCTGGCTGTCGCACACCGACCCGGCGCTCACCGTGCTCAAGGCGCGGTCGGCGGACCGCGACCCCACCCCCGAGGTGCTGGCGGACATCCGCGACCGACTCGGCCTGGACCACGGCCCGTTCCAGCTGCTCGCTGAGTGGCTGGGCGGGCTGTGGCGCGGTGACGCCGGCCGGTCGTGGCTCTCCGGCAGCGAGGTCACGCCCGCCGTGCTCCAGGCCCTCGGCGTCTCCCTGCTGTTGATGGCGGTGGCTCTCCTGGCCGCCGCCGTCACCGCCGCGCTGATCTGCGCCCGCACGCTGTGGCTCGGCGCGCGACGACGGCTCGACGGGCGGCGTACGTCGGGCAGCGCCTCCGCCGTCCTCGCCGCACTGCCCGAGTTCCTCACCGCGTCCGTACTCGCCACCGTCGTCGGCGTGCAGCTCGGCTGGCTCCCGGCCCTCGGCTGGTACGGCCCCCAGTGGACGGTCCTGCCCGCACTCGCCCTCGGCCTGCCCGCCGGGGCCGTGCTCGGCCGGCTCCTCGACGACCTGCTGCCCGGCGCCTTCGCCGAGCCCTGGGCCCTGGCCGCCACCGCACGCGGACTGCCCGGCCACGCGGTCGCCCGCCAGGCCCTGCGCCGCTGCCTGCCCGGACTCCTCCCCAACACCGGCCTGTTCGTCGTAGGCATCACCGGCGGATCGGTCACGGTCGAGCAGATCTTCGACATCCCCGGCCTGGGCCGCACCACCCTCCAGGCCGCTCTCGCCCAGGACCTGCCCGTCCTCCAGGCCGGCACGCTCGCCCTCATCCTGCTCGCCGCCGTCGCCGCCGGCACGGCGCGCCTCCTCGCCCGCCTCCTCATCGGCCCGGCGCTGCGCGACGGCGCACTGCCCTCCCTGCACCGGCCGACGCCGCCCGCACACCGGATCCTGCCCTTCGCGTACAGCGGACTGCTGACCGCCGTCATCGCCCTCGGCCTGCCCCGAGACCCGCTGGCCCTCGACACCACCGAGCGACTCGCCTCCCCGACCTGGACGCACCCGTTCGGCACCGACGCCCTCGGCAGGGACGTCCTCGCCCGCGTCGCCCACGGCGCCCTCGACACCCTGCTGCTCGCCGCCGCGATCACCGCCGTCACCCTCCTCACGGGAGTGTTGCTCGGCCTGCTGCCCCGGCTGTCCGGGGCACTCGTCGACACCGTCACCGCGCTGCCGCCGGTCCTCGTCGCCCTGCTCGTCACCGCGGTCGTCGGCAGCGGGGACGGCACCCCCGCGCTCGCCGTGGCCGCCGTCGCCTGGGCGCCGCTCGCCGCCCACACCTCCGCGCTGCTCCGGCAGGAACGCGCCGCCCTCCACCTGACCGCCACCCGCGCCCTGGGCGCCGGCCCCTGGTACCTGCTGCGCCACGAACTGCTGCCCGCCGTGCTGCCACCCGTCACCCGCCACGCCCTGCTCCGCCTGCCCGGCATCGCCCTCGCACTCGCCTCCCTGGCCTTCCTCGGCCTGGGCGCCCAGCCGCCCTCCCCGGAATGGGGCCTGCTCCTCGCCGAGAACCAGCCCTACGCCGAGCGCGCCCCCTGGGCGGTCCTCGCCCCCGCCGCCGTACTCGCCCTGCTGGGCGCGCTGGCGGTGACCGCCGCGGGCGGAGTGCGGCGCGGACGGCGCCGACGCGGCAGGACCGAGCCCGCCCCGCCCATGCCCGAAAGCCCCTCGCACACCCGGGAGTTGGTGGCCACCCGATGATGACCTCGCTGTCCCTCGGCCTCCGCAAGGCGCAGGACCGCAGCCACCGGCTCTCGCCCCTGCTGCGCCTGCTCATCCTCACCCAACTCGCCTTCAACATCGGCTTCTACGCCGTCCTGCCCTTCCTCTCCGAGCACCTGGGACAGGCCATCGGCATGGCGGGCTGGCTGGTCGGGTTCGTGCTGGGCCTGCGGACCTTCAGCCAGCAGGGGCTGTTCGTGGTGGGCGGGGCGCTGGCCGACCGGTACGGCATCCGGCCGGTCGTGCTCGCGGGCTGTGTGCTGCGGATCGCCGGGTTCGCGTGGCTCGGGTACGCCCGGGAGACCTGGGCGGTCATCGGCGCGGTGCTGCTGATCGGGTTCGCCGCCGCGCTGTTCTCGCCCGCCGTGGAGTCCGAGGTCGCCCGGCAGGCCGTGCTGTGGGAGGAGTCGGGTGGCGGCTCCCGCACCCGTGTTCTCGCCCTGCTGACCGTGGCCGGACAGGCGGGCGCGTTCGTCGGCCCTCTCCTCGGCGCGCTGCTGCTGTCGGTGGACTTCCGCACGGTCTGCCTCGCCGGTGCCGGGATCTTCGTCCTCGTCCTCGCCGGACACGCCTGGCTGCTGCCGCAGCACATACCTGGGCGCGGAGGCGTCCGGTTCCGCGGCGGCCTGGGCGCCCTGCTGCGCAACCGCCGCTTCCTCGCGCTGTGCTGTGCCTACGGTGCCTATCTGCTCGCCTACAACCAGCTCTATCTCGCCCTCCCCGACGAGGTGGAGCGCGCCACGGGTTCCCAGTCGGCGCTCGCCTGGCTGTTCGCCCTGTCCTCGCTGCTGGTGGTCGCCGCCCAGCTGCCGGTGACCCGCTGGGCGGGGGAGCGGCTCGCCCTGCGGCGGTCCATGGTGGCTGGGCTGCTGCTCATAGCGGCCGGGTTCGCGGTCGTGGCCGCGGCCCGTCCCGCCGACTGGACCGGTACGGCAGGTCTGTTGCCCGCGGCCGGGTTCGTCGTCCTGCTCACCCTGGGTCAGATGCTCGTCGCCCCGGTCGCCCGCGCCTGGGTCCCCGACCTCGCCGAGGAGGGCCGGCTCGGCCTCTACACCGGCGCGCTGTCCTCGGTCTCCGGCCTGATCGTCCTGCTCGGCAGCTCGGCGACCGGCACTTTGCTCGACACCGGCTTGCCGGCCGCGGTGCCGTGGCTGGTGCTGGCGGCCGTACCGATTGCGGCGATAGCCCTGTTGCCGCGCAGATAGCGGCGGTGCACTGCCCCTGAGGGCGTTGCCGCCAGCGGATGGGAGGGTGCGCGGCGTGAGGGCTGGGGGGTGGGTCGCGCGGCCCGGCGCTGACGGGGTGCCTCCCCCAAGCTCTTCGAGCAGGGGGCACCCCCAGCGCCCACCCGTGCCGCCCCAGCGGCACGACTGCCCGCAGCTACGCGTGCATGCTGGTCCGCCCGTAGCTACGCGTGCATGCTGGTCCGCCCGCAGCTACGCGTGCATGCTGGTCCGCCCGTAGCTACGCGTGCTGGGCCGACGCGGCGATGGGGCGCGTACCCCCATGGGCCCGCATCGCCCACGGCGGGAAAGGGACGTGCCGGGGGGTGTCCGCCCGCAGTGACCGGCGTCAACACGCAGCACCTCTTGGCCTAACTGACCGTTTCAGAATGAGGGCGTGAGCCGCGGAGGGGGTGCAGGCCAGTTCGAGCGGGGCCCCAGGTGAGGTCGACGCTCCACTCGAAAGCGAATGCCGAGCGGTTGAACGGGGCGGACGCGGGCTTCCTGACCGAGGGCACGCTGCTCGGGCCGAACCTGGGCGGCTGCGTCCTAACGCAGGGCGGCGGCGACAATGCCTTCGAGAGGCTCGACCGGCACTTCGCCGCCGCTCACCAGCCGGTCGAAGACCAGCCCGTCCATGCAAGTCAGCAGGGTGTGGGTGCGGTTCTCGACATCCGGCACGCCCTGACCGGCGAGGAACACTCGGACGGCCTCGCGGCCGGCGTTCTCGCGGGGGACGAGGATCTCGCGCAGCTCAGGGTCGCGCACGCTCTCGACGGCGCAGGCGTAACGGGCGAGCGAGCGGCGGCGGCCCTCTCCGGTGAGTCGCTGTCGGGTGAGCAGCACCATGCCATCCACCAGTTCCTCGGCGGTGCGGATGGGCCGGAGATGCTCGGCCATCGTTTGCAGTTCCTCCTGGTCGAGTTGGACCAGGCGAGTGACGAGTCCGGTGAGCAACGCGGCCCGGGTGCGAAAGTATGCCGACGTGGTGCCGGGCGGCAGAGCTGCCTTACGGTCGACAGCCCGGTGGGTCAGGCCGCGGATCCCTTCGTCGGCGAGTACGTCGAGAGCCGCGTCCGCGAGGAGGGTGCGCCGATCCGAAGCCATGGCTCCTTTCTACACCTGTAGAGCTGCAGATAGGGTTGCCTTCTACGGATGTAGAAGAATGGGGGCTTCGGCATGGGCAACACGGCAGTGGTGGTTGGAGGGGGCATCGGCGGGCTGGCCGCCGCGATCGGCCTGCGCCGCATCGGATGGGAAGTGACGGTCGTCGAGCGTGCGTCCATGCTTGAGGACGCGGGGGCGGGCATCTCACTGGCCGCCAACGGCCTGCGGGCACTGGACGAACTCGGCGTCGGCGAGGCGGTACGGGATGCCTCGCGAGGCCAGTACAGCGGCGGCACCCGTACGCCAGAGGGTGGTTGGCTGGCCCGGATGGACGGCGCGGTGCTGGAGAAGGCGGTGGGCACGCCGATCATGGGCATCCCTCGCTCCACCTTGCACCGGCTGCTTCGCGAGGCCCTGCCCACCAAGGCGCTGTTGATCGGCTCCGAGGCAGGCTCGGTCCGGCAGATCGGCCCCGGGACGGTTCGAGTCAGCTGCGGCGACACGGTCCTGGACGCCGATCTGGTGGTGGCGGCCGACGGCATCGGCAGCAAGGTGCGCAGCGTTCTCTTCCCCGCCCACCCCGGCCCGGTCTACAGCGGCTCGACGGTGCTGCGCGCCATCACCGAGCAGGCGGTCGAGCTGCGCACCGACTTCGAGCTGACCTGGGGGCAGGGGGCCGAGTTCGGGCACATCGCCTTCCGTGACGGGCGGGCCGAGTGGCACGCCGTCCTCAACCTGCCCGCCGGGGCGCGGTTCGCCGACCCACTGGCCGAACTGCGCCGACGGTTCCGCAACTGGCACGACCCGATCCCCGCGCTGATCGACGCGACCCGGCCCACCGCCGTGCTGCACCACGACGTCAACGAAATCCGCACGCCGCTCCCCTCGTACACCGTCGGCCGGATCGCGCTGCTCGGTGACGCGGCACATGCGATGACCCCCCACCTCGGACAGGGTGCCTGCCAGGCGCTGGAGGACGCGGTCACCTTGGCCGCCGCGCTCGCCACCGAGCCCACCGTCGCTGCCGCGCTCGCCCGCTATGACGCCGAGCGCCGGCCGCGCAGCCAGGCGGTCGCGCGGGCAGCCCGGCAGGCCGGGCGGATGGGCCAGCAGCTCTCCCACCCACTGGCCGTCACCCTGCGCAACACGGCGATGCGGCTGACGCCCTCCCGCACCGCAACGCGCATGATCCTTCGACACCACGCCTGGGTCCCACCACAGCTGAACTGATCCGATTCGCGCCCCGCCAACTCACCACCAGGAACCCACACGCACAAAGTCGGGCTGAGGGTCCTGCCGTTGGCAGGTCACGGTCGGCAGGGTGTCCGGGTGCGTGCTGATCTTGTTCCGGACGACCTGTGGGAGCGGGTATCTCCGCTGCTGCCACCCGCCCCCGAGCGGCGCCACCACTACCCCGGGCGACTGCGCGTTCCCGACCGAGCGGCCCTCGCCGGCGTCATGTACGTGCTGCGAACCGGGATCGCCTGGCGCGACGTCCCGACGGAAACCGTGGGCTGCTCCGGAGTCACGGCTCGGCGCCGGCTTCGGGACTGGACCGAGGCCGGAGTCTGGCCACTTCTGCACGCCATGCTGCTCACCGAGTTGCGCCGCGCGGGCCTACTGGGCCTGGACGACTGCGCTGCCGACGGGTCGCACATCCGAGCACTCAAAGGGGGGATCACGTCGGTCCCTCACCGGTCGACCGCGCGCGTCCTGGCTCCAAGCACCACCTGATCGTCGACCGTCACGGAACCCCGCTCGCGGTCACGCTCAGCGGAGGAAACCGCCACGACGTGACCCAGCTTCTCCCGCTCCTGGACGCGATCCCACCGATTCGAGGGTGCGGGGAGGGCCCCGTCGCAGACCTCGGCGCCTGTACGCCGACCGGGGCTACGACGTCGACAAGTACCGCCGCCTGCTGTGGACGCGCGGCATCAAACCCATGACCCTCATCTGCCTACGCCGCCTGCGAGCCTCATTCTGAAACGATCAGTAAGGGGGCCGCCGGTCCGAGGACGGACACCCCCCGGCGCGGCCCCGACCCACAACCGCACCGCAGGCGCTACGCGCACCCCCACCCAACCCGCGCAGGCCGCCGCAGGCATCACACGCGAACCCCCACCCACCCCTCGACGTCTGACGCTCAGGACGCCACCAGCTCCCTCATCTCCCGCACGGCAACCCGCTGCGTACGCGACGTCCGCCACAGCCACAGGATGTCCCGGCCGAACGACCAGACCAGCGCGGCCAGCGCCGTCGCGGTCACCGCGAACGTCGCCGCGTACGGGAGGAAGCCGGACGCGGCCAGCAGCAGGAACACGCCCTGCATCGCGGCGACCGTCTTGCGGGCCGTGCTCGGCGGGAGTGCGGCGTTCAGCCAGGGCCAGACACGGGCGGCGGCGACGAAGCCGTAGCGCATGGCGCCGATGAGCAGCACCCAGGGACCCAGCGACATCGAGACGTACACGCTCAGCACCAGGATCAGGAACGCGTCGACCTCCATGTCGAAGCGGGCGCCCAGTGCCGTGGAGGTGCCGGTGCGGCGGGCCACCTTGCCGTCGACACCGTCGAGGATGAGGGCGACGGCCGTCAGTCCGACGAACAGCGTCACCGGCGGTGAGCTCTGGAAGGAGTCCGCGACCAGCGCAGTGACGCCGCCGACCAGGGTCGCGCGGCCGAGGGTGACCCGGTTGGCCGGGCCGAAGGTGCGCGGCCGGGACCGGTGCAGGGCCCGCGAGAGCACCGCCCAGGTGGCGACGGCGAACGCGAGGCCGGTCAGCCAGCCCGCCGGCCCCATGCCGATCGCCGAACCGAGCAGGGCCAGCAACAGGATCTGCACGCCCGCTCCCACAGCGGTCTCCTGCTGGACCAGCCTCGCGTCGTAAGTGTTGTTCAGGGCCACCGCACATTCCTCCGGCCAGGTGACAGAGTCGATCAAGGCCGCGTACTGTGCGCGGCCTGTGCACATCGCAGTACGTGAACAGCTTCCCGATCGTTCAGGAGGATCCCGATGAACCGCAGCGCACATGCGTTCTGGCTCAGCTCTCCGGGTGAGGGAGAGATCCGGGAGGTCGCCCTGCCGCAGCCGGGTGAGGGCGACGTGCTGGTGCGGTCGCTGTACTCCGGGGTCAGCCGGGGCACGGAGACACTCGTGTTCCGGGGCGGGGTCCCGCAGAGCCAGCACGCGGCCATGCGGGCGCCGTTCCAGGAGGGCGAGTTCCCCGCCCCGGTGAAGTACGGCTACCTGAGCGTCGGCGTGGTGGAGGAGGGGCCGGACAAACTCGTCGGCCGTACGGTCTTCTGTCTCCATCCGCACCAGACCCGATACGTCGTTCCCGCGAGCGCGGTGACCGTCGTACCGGACACCGTGCCCGCCGAACGGGCCGTCCTCGCCGGCACGGTCGAGACCGCCGTCAACGCGCTCTGGGACGCGGCCCCGCTGGTCGGCGACCGGATCGCCGTGGTCGGCGGCGGCATGATCGGCTGCTCGGTGGCCGCCCTGCTGGCCCGCTTCCCGGGCGTACGGCTGCAGTTGGTCGACGCCGATCCGGGCCGGGCCGACGTCGCCAAGGCCCTCGGCGTCGACTTCGCCACTCCGCAGACCGCGCTCGGCGAGTGCGACCTGGTCGTCCACGCCAGCGCCACCGAGCAGGGCCTCGCCCGCTCCCTCGAACTGCTCACCGCCGAGGGCACGGTCGTCGAACTCAGCTGGTACGGCGACCGGCAGGTGAGCCTGCCGCTCGGCGAGGCCTTCCACTCCCGTCGGCTCGTCATCCGCAGCAGCCAGGTCGGCACCGTCTCCCCGGCCCGCCGCGCCAGCCGTACCTACGCCGACCGGCTCGCCCTCGCCCTCGATCTGCTCGCCGACCCCGCCCTCGACGCGCTCGTCACCGGGGAGAGCGCCTTCGAGGAACTGCCCGAAGTGATGCCGAAGCTCGCCTCCGGGGAAATCCCGGCGCTCTGTCACCGCGTCAGGTACGCGGACACGCCCTGACGGACACGTTCAATCCGGGACGACAAGAGCGCCTGACCTGAGAAAAGAGTGAGAGATCGCTGAACAACGGGAAGCGAAGAGCCGTACTACACGGCATCCCCGGCGGCGACGAGCCGGGGGCTAGGCGTACCGCACCTGGAGGGTCGTCCGTTGTTCAGCATCACCGTCCGCGATCACATCATGATCGCCCACAGCTTCCGCGGGGAGGTCTTCGGACCCGCGCAGCGCCTGCACGGAGCGACGTTCCTGGTGGACGCCACGTTCCGGCGCGAGCAGCTGGACGACGACAACATCGTCGTCGACATCGGACTGGCCACCCGGGAACTGGGCGCCGTCGTCGGCGAGCTGAACTACCGGAACCTCGACAACGAACCCGACTTCGCCGGGATCAACACCTCCACCGAGTTCCTGGCCAAGGTCATCGCCGACCGGCTCGCCGAGCGGATCCAGAAGGGCGCGCTCGGCGAGGGCGCCAAGGGCCTCGCGGGGATCACCGTGACACTCCACGAGTCGCATGTCGCGTGGGCGAGTTACGAGCGTGCGCTGTGACCGACGTGACCCTGGAGAAGCCGGAGAGGGTCGACGAGCCGGGGGGAACAGCGAAGAAGGTCACCCTCGGCTATGTGCCCGTACAGTCCTCCGTCCTGAAGAACGCCGAGATCATCCCCATGTCCCTGCGCTCCGTGCACTTCGTCATGCCGGGCGGTGTCGACGACCCGGCCGTGCCGAGCGGCGGCAACGCCTATGACCGGCGGGTGAGTCTGGATCTGCCCGGCTTCGGCTGGCAGGTGCACAAGCACGCGGTGGACGGCAGCTGGCCCCGGCCCGGGGCCGCGGCCCGTGACGAACTCGCCCGCACACTGCGGGAGTTCCCGGACGGCACGGTCGTCCTCCTGGACGGGCTGGTCGCCTGCGGGGTCCCCGAGATCATCCTCCCGGAGACGGAACGGCTGCGCCTCGCGGTCCTCGTCCACCTCCCGCTCGGCGACGAGACGGGACTGGAGCCCGCCGTGGCGGCGGAGCTGGACGCCCGGGAACGCACCGTGCTGCGGGCGGTCCCCGCGGTGATCGCGACCAGCGACTGGGCGGTGCGCCGCCTCGTCTCCCACCACGGCCTCGCCCCCGACCGGGTCCATGTCGCCGCCCCCGGCGCCGACATCGCCCCCCTCGCGGCCGGCACGGACGGCGTGTCGCGCCTGCTGTGCGTGGCCGCCGTGACGCCGCGCAAGGGACAGCACCGGCTGGTGGAGGCGCTGGCCGCGGCGGGCGACCTGCCGTGGAGCTGTGTGTGCGTGGGCGGGTTGAACCAGGATCCCGAGTACGTGGCCGAGCTGCGGGCCCTGATCACGAGACACGGCCTTGAGGACCGGCTGCTGCTGGCGGGCCCCCAGGCCGGCGCCGAACTCGACGCCAGCTACCACGCCGCCGACCTCATGGTGCTCACCTCCTACGCCGAGACGTACGGCATGGCGGTGACGGAAGCGCTCGCGCGCGGCATCCCGGTGCTGGCGACGGACGTCGGCGGCGTCCCGGAGGCGGTCGGCCGGGCCCCCGACGGCGGCGTCCCCGGCATCCTCGTCCCGCCGGAGAACCCCGCCGCGATCGCCGCCGAACTGCGCGGCTGGTTCGGTGAGGCGGACGTACGACGCCGACTGAAGGCGGCGGCCCGGGGACGCCGGGCCGCCCTGAACGGCTGGGCCACCACGGCCCGCAGCCTGGCCGCGGTACTGGGCCGACTGCCGAACGAACCCCGGAGGGCGGCATGAGGAAGACGGCGACGACACCGAGCGGGGGGACGATCCCGGCCCAGCCCGGACCGAGGGACGTGACCGACGCGACCCACCGGGGGCCGCAGGCCGGGGCGGTCCCGGCGTCCGACGAGGACGCCGTGATTCTCGGGGCCGGTCCCAGCCTCGGTCCCGGTGAGCGGGCCACCGTGCGGCTCAGGGACGCCGAGCCGGACGAACCGCCCCGCTACGCCCCCGAGTGGCTGGAGCTGCGCGAAGGCGCCGACGCCGCCGCGCGGGCGCACGACTTGCTCGATCCGCTGCGGATCCGGCTCGCCAACCTGCCGGGACGGGCCGGCGGACTGGTCATCCACGACGTGGGCTGCGGCACCGGCTCGATGGGCCGCTGGCTCGCGCCCCACCTGGACGGTGCCCAGCACTGGATCCTGCACGACCGCGACCCCTACCTCCTGCACTTCGCCGCCGTGGCCTGCCCGCGTTCCGCCGCGGACGGCAGCCGCGTCACGGTGGAGACGCGCCGCGGCGACGTCGGCCGCCTCACCCCGGACGCCCTCGCCGGCGCCTCGCTGGTGACGGCCTCCGCCCTGCTCGACGTCCTCACCCGCGAGGAGGTCGACACCCTCGCCGCCGCCTGCGCGGGCGCGGGCTGCCCGGCGCTGCTGACGCTCTCCGTCGCCGGCCGGGTCGAACTCACCCCGTCCGACCCGCTGGACACGGAGATCGCCGAGGCGTTCAACGCCCACCAGCGACGCTCGGGTCTGCTCGGCCCGGACGCGATCACGGCAGCGGCCGAGGCCTTCTCCGCGCACGGCGCGACCGTCCAGGTGCACCCGAGCCCCTGGCGCCTGGGCCCCGGTGAGTCGGCGCTCATGGCCATGTGGCTGCGCGGCTGGGTCGGCGCGGCGGTCGAGCAGCGCCCCGAACTCCGCGAGCGCGCCGACCGCTACCTGCGTGAACGCCTCGCCGCGTGCGAGGCGGGCGAACTGCGCGCCGTGGTCCACCACAGCGATCTGCTGGCCCTGTGCCGACCGACGGGCGGAGCGTCATGACCGTGGAGACGGTGGCGAAGGCGCACGCCACACGGCGCGGCGCCGAGCCGCGAGCGCGGCGCGGGGACCACTCGGCCCGGTCCGGGGCCGAGGCTTCGGCGGTCCGTACGGACGGCGCTGTCCCTGAGGCGGCTGTGGCGGTGCGCGCGAGTGCGCCGCCGGTCGGCCGGGCCCTGACGGCCCCTGCGGACGCCCCCGTCCTGCCGTCTGACCCCGTCCTCACCTCTGACCCCGCCGTCCCCTCCAAGCCCTCGTCACCCCCCGCCCCCGCAGCCGTCTCCTCCTCCCGCATCGGCGTCATCGTCACCGAGCCCCGCCGGGAATCCGCCGGCTCCGGCGCACCACGGCCCCGCACCCCCCTCCGCGCCCTCCTGGCCCGCCTCAACACCCCCGCCCTCCGCACCCACCTGGGCACGACCGCCGGTGTCGTCATCCTCGCCGTGCTGTTCTGGCGGCTCGGGACCGGTGTCTTCCTGGACGGGCTGCGGCGGATCGACGGGCCGGCGCTGCTCGGGGCCCTCGGGATCGGGCTCGTCACCACCGTGTTCAGCGCCTGGCGCTGGCAGTTGGTGGCCCGGGGGCTGCGCATCCGGCTGCCGCTCGGACCGGCCGTCGCCGACTACTACCGTGCCCTGTTCCTCAATGCGGCCCTCCCCGGCGGCGTCCTCGGCGATGTGCACCGGGCGGTGCGGCACGGGCAGAGCGCCGGCGATCTGGGGCGCGGTGTCCGCGCGGTCGTTCTGGAACGGACGGCCGGTCAGGTCGTCCTCGCGCTCGTCGGCGCCGGCGTGCTGCTGACCATGGAGTCCCCCGTGCTGGACGAGGCCCGCGACCTCACCCCGGTGATCCTGTTCACCGCCCTGGGCGCGCTCGCCGTTGTGGCCGCCCTGCGGATGAACCGCGCGCCCGCCCGCCGTGACCGGACGACCCCGACGGCGTGGCGCAGCACGCTCGACGAGGTACGGGAGAGCCTGCTGTCCCGCCGCAACGGGCCCGGTGTCGCCGTGTCCTGCGTCGTCGTACTCGCCGGACACCTCGCGATGTTCGTACTCGCCGCCCGGGTCGCCGGCTCCGCCGCCTCCGTGGCCGTCCTGCTGCCGCTCGCCGTCCTCGCCCTGCTGGCCATGGGCCTGCCCCTGAACGTCGGCGGCTGGGGCCCCCGCGAGGGCGTCACCGCCTGGGCGTTCGGCGCCGCGGGGCTGGGCGCCGGCAGCGGCCTGGCCGTCGCCGTCGTGTACGGCGTCCTCAGCTTCGTGGCCGCCCTGCCCGGCCTTCTCGTCCTCGTCGCCCGCTGGTACGGCCGACTGCGCGCGGGTTCCGGGACCGCCGTGGCCGTGCCGGCCCCGGAACCCGGCCGCTATTCCCGTGCGTCTCCCGAGCCCGGTACGGAATCGTCCGCGGAGGTCAGCAGTGACACATACGCACCGAAGGAATCCGCGAGGCTCGCCAGCAGCCGCTTCCCCTTTTCCGCGGAACCCAGCGAAGGACGGCCTATGACACCCGAATCGGTATAGGCGGACATACCGAGGGTCAGTAGATGACGACGGTCGTCCGCCACGAAATCGGAAGTCTCATAACCGGGTCGGATCAATTCGGGATGAGCGTGCAGAAGGATGGAGGTCTCAATTTCCCCCGCGTGCATGTCGGTGAGCAGCGAGGTCTCCACCCCCGCCCGCTCCCGCGCCGCCTCCCAGTCCTCCGGGGCCGGGAACAGTGCCATCCGCTCCCCGCGCGCGGAGGACTCCTGAACGACGTTGCCCAGTACGTAGTTTCCGCCGTGGCCGTTGACCAGCACCAAGGCGTCGACGCCCGACCGGCGGAGCGAAGCCGCTATGTCCCGTATCACCGCATGAAGGGTCACTGAGGAGATGCTGACGGTCCCCGGCCAGCCCGCGTGCTCGTGCGAGCAGGAGATCGTCACCGGCGGGAGGAGGTGCACCGGGTGCGCGGCGGCGATCTCTCGCGCGATGGCACAGGCCACGAGCGTGTCGGTCGCCAGCGGCAGGAACGGACCGTGCTGTTCGAAGCTTCCGACGGGAAGGACCGCGACCTGCCGTGAGACGCCCGCTCCTCGCGTCCGTACGTCTTCGGTGGTGTCCGCCGGCACCAGCGAGTGTGCTGCCGGCCGCGTCTGCGAATCACTCATCTTTTCCCGGCCTTTCGTCTCTGCTTAGGAACTGAAGAATCATGACAGAAAAAGTTGGTGTGCTCGGCAAGAAGTCGGCGCAGCGGTCGCAGCGGTCCGGTGCGGAACGCGTGGTGAATGCACCCTTGCCCACCGTGTACGGGGAATTCCGTGCGATCGGCTACCTCGACCACGACCGCGGCGACGAACAAGTGGCCCTCGTCTACGGTGAGATAGGCACGGACGACGTCCTCACCCGGCTGCACTCCGAGTGCCTGACCGGCGACGCGTTCGGCTCCCAGCACTGCGAGTGCGGCGACCAGCTCGCCTCCGCGCTGCGCGCGGTCGTCGCCGAAGGCCGCGGCGTCGTCGTCTACTTGAGGGGCCACGAGGGCCGCGGCATCGGCCTGCTGGCCAAGCTGCGGGCGATGGCCCTGCAGGCGGAGGGCCTGGACACCGTCGAGGCCAACCTCGCGCTCGGCCTGCCGGTGGACGCCCGTGACTACGGTGTCGCCGCCGAGATCCTGCACGACCTGGGCGTCCGGAGCGTCCGCCTGATGTCCAACAACCCGCGCAAGCGCGAGGCGTTGGTGCGGCACGGCATCCAGGTCGCCGAGCAGGTGCCGCTGCTGATCCCGCCGTGCGAGAACAACATCACCTATCTGCGGACCAAGCGGGAGCGGCTCGATCATCACCTGCCCCATCTGGATGCCGTGGCACACCTGTCCTGATTCCCGTACGGGCCGGCTGGGAAGGGTCGCGAAGGGAGTGCCGCGATCGGTCGTCGGGCGTCTGCTACGCCGTTGTGGCTGGTCGCGCAGTTCCCCGCGCCCCTGAGGGCGTTGTCCGGCCCGTAGGCAGGAAGGTGAGGCCGTGAACACGCATGCCGACGTCGTCGTCATCGGGGGCGGTGTGATGGGGACCAGCATCGCCTACCACCTCGCGCGTGCCGGTGTGCGGGACGTCGTGCTCGTCGAGCGGGACGAGCTCGCGTCCGGGTCCACGTCGAAGGCGGCCGGCGGGGTGCGGGCGCAGTTCTCCGACGAGCTCAACATCCAGCTCGGGGCGCGCAGCCTGGAGGCGTTCGGCCGGTTCGCGGAGGAGACCGGGTACGACATCGGGCTGCACCGGGTCGGCTACCTCTTCCTGCTCTCGACCCCGCAGGACGTCGCCGGCTTCGAGGCGAGCGTGCGGCTGCAGAACTCCCTCGGGGTGCCCAGCCGGATGATCGGCCCCGCCGAGGCGCGCAGGCTCTCCCCGCTGATCAGCACCGACGGCATTCTGGCCGCCGCGTTCTCGCCGGACGACGGCCACTGCACCCCCGAGGCCGTCGTCCACGGCTATGCGTCCGCCGCCCGCCGGTACGGCGCGCGGATCTTACGGCACACCGACGTCACCGGCATCGAACGGCACGGCGCCCGGATCACCGCCGTGACGACGACCATCGGCCGTATCGCCACCGACACGGTGATCTGCGCGGCCGGCGCCTGGTCGCGGGCCGTCGGGGCGATGGCCGGCGTGGACCTGCCGGTGCAGCCGCTGCGCCGCCAGATCGCGGTCACGGAACCGGTCGGGGGACTGCCGCCCGACCTGCCCATGACCATCGACTTCAGCACCAGCCTCTACTTCCACCGCGAGGGCCCCGGCCTCCTCCTCGGCATGTCCGACCCCGACGAGCGGCCCGGCTTCGCCACCGACACCCACGACCGCTGGATCCCCCGTCTGGCCCAAGCCATGGAGCGCCGCGCCCCCGCCCTGCTCGACCTGCGCCGCACGGGCGGCTGGGCGGGCCTGTACGAGGTCACCCCGGACCACAACGCGCTGATCGGCGAGGCGACTTCCGTCTCCCGCTTCCTGTACGCGACCGGCTTCTCCGGCCACGGCTTTCTGCAGGGACCGGCCGTCGGCGAGGTCGTCCGCGACCTGTACCTCGGCCGCGTACCCTTCGTGGATGTCAGCCCCTTGAGCGCCGGCCGGTTCGCGGCCGACGCCCCGCGCCCGGAGGCCAACCGCGTATGACCGATCTCCATCTGTGGCTGCGCCACGAGGTCCGTTCCACCGAGCGACGCACCCCGATCGTGCCGTCGGACGCACGGCGGCTCGTCGAGAGCGGCGTGACGCTGACCGTCGAGGAGTCCCCGCAGCGGATCTTCCCCGTCGAGGAGTACGAGGCCGCGGGCTGCCGCAGGGCGCCCGCGGGCTCATGGGTGTCGGCGCCCGAACAGGCCGTGGTCATCGGGCTGAAGGAACTCCCGGACCAGCCGGGCGAACTCACCCACCGGCACATCTTCTTCGGCCACGCCTACAAGCGGCAGCCCGGCGCCGAGGCCCTGCTGCGCCGGTTCACCGCCGGGGGAGGGGCGCTGCTCGACCTGGAGTACCTGGTGGACGACAGCGGCCGTCGCCTCGCCGCCTTCGGTTTCTGGGCCGGCTACCTGGGCGCCGCCCTGGCCGTCCTCCAGCACCGGGGGAGGCTCGTCGCGCCGCTGACGCCCACCTCGAAGGAGGAGCTGGACGAGATCCTCCAGCCGGCCGCGGGCGACGAGGAGTTCACCGCGCTGGTGATCGGCGCCCTGGGCCGCAGCGGCCGGGGCGCGCGCCTCGCCTTCCTGACCGCGGGGATCGAGGCGACGGCCTGGGACCTCGCCGAGACCCGCGACCTGGACCGCCGCGCCCTGCTGGCGCACGACGTGATGGTGAACGCCGTCCTGGCCACCAGCCCCGTCCCGCCCTTCCTCCGCGAGCAGGACCTCGACGACCCCGCCCGCCGCCTGCGCACCCTCTGCGACGTCACCGTCGACGTCGGCTCCCCGCTGAACGTCCTGCCGGTCTACGACCGCACCACCGACTGGACCGAACCCGTGCGCCCGCTGCGCAAGGAACCCCCGCTCGACCTGATCGCCATCGACAACCTGCCCTCCCTGCTGCCCCGCGAGTCCAGCACCGACTTCTCGGCGGCGCTGCTGCCCCAGCTGCTCCGGTTCGAGACGGGCGGGCCCTGGGGGCGCTGCCTCGACCGGTTCCACCAGGCCTGCCGTGAACTCGGCATCGCAGAAGGGGAGTTCCGCCATGTCTGACATCCCCCACTCTCGGCTTCGCTCGAGCGGGGGGACCCCCATCGCACGGGTTCCCGCGAGCGGCACCGTCCACTGGGTCGGCGCCGGACTGTCCACGGGCAGCGGTCTGGCCCGGCTGTGCGACACCGCCGACCGGGTACGGCTGTGGCACCGCACCGAGGGCCGGGCCGCCGACGCCCTGGCCCGGCTGGGCCTGACCGGACGCGCCGAGCCCCGCGCGTACACGCTCCCCGCGCTCACGGCCGAACTGGCGCCCGGCGACGTCGTCGTGTCGATGCTGCCCGCGCCCGAGCACGCCGGGATCCTGGCCGCCTGCGTCCGGGGGCAGGCCCACTTCGCCTGCTCCAGCTATGTGTCGGACGCCGTCCTCCAGCAGGTGCCCGCGGCCGCCGCGGCCGGGCTCGTCGTGCTCACCGAGGCCGGTCTCGACCCGGGCATCGACCACCTCTTCGCCCACTGCCTCGTCGGCCGGGCCCGGGCGGCCGTCGGCGAGGACACGGCCGCCTCGTACAGCCTGACCTCGTACTGCGGCGGTGTCCCCGCGGTGCCGAACGACTTCAGGTACCGATTCAGCTGGGCACCCGCGGGCGTGCTCAACGCCCTGCGCGCACCGGCCCGTTACCTTCAGGACGGTGCCGAGACGGTCGCGGAGCGGCCGTGGGAGGCGACGCGGCGGCATGTCGTCGACGGGGAGACGTTCGAGGTCTACCCCAACCGCGACAGCGTTCCGTTCGTCGAGCAGTACGGGCTGCCGGCCGCCTGGAAGCCGCGGACCTTCGTGCGCGGCACGCTGCGCCTGGAGGGCTGGCTGCGCGCCTGGGACGCCGTCTTCGCGGAGCTGAGGACCGGCGACGACGCCCGGATCGCCGCTCTGGCGGCGGAGTTGGCGGCCGCCCACCCCACGACGGACGCCGACCGCGACCGCGTCGTCCTCGCCGTGTCGCTGGACGTACGCGGCGGGGACGGGCGGACGTGGTCCGGCAGTTACCTCCTCGACCTGGTGGGGGACGCGCAGGAGAGCGCGATGGCCCGCTGTGTCTCCCGCCCCCTCGCCCTCGGCGTCCGCCGCATCCTGGACGGCTCCGTGCCGGCGGGCCTGAACCGCGCCGCCGAGACTGCGGCCCGCTCGGAGGAGTGGCTGCGCGAACTGGCGCTGGAGGGACTGGAGTTCACCCTGCGCGTGGACCGGTAGCGGCTCAGTCCCGGGTGACGGCCTCGTGCACGAACCGCTTGAGGTCCTGGAAGATCGGCCGCGAGGACTTCGGCCGCACCTGCGTCATGAACTGCACCGTCAGCTCGCGGCTCGGGTCGACCCAGAACGTGGTGGTCGCCGCCCCGCTCCAGCCGTACGTGCCGCGCGTGGACGGGGCCTTGGTGCGGGTCGGGTCGATCACCACGGAGACGCCGAGACCGAAGCCGACGCCGTCGTTGCCGGGCTCGTCGTGGGCGGGGCGGCTGCCGAAGGAGCGCAGGTCGGCACCGCCCGGGAGGTGGTTGGACGTCATCAGGTCCACGGTCCCGGGGGCCAGCAGACGGGTGCCGTCGAGTTCGCCGCGGCGGCGCAGCAGCTCCATGAAGCGGTGGAAGTCGTGCGCGGAGGCCACCATCCCGCCGCTGCCGGACAGGAAGCGGGGGCGGCCGCGCAGCGGCAGGCCCGGCACCGGCTCGATACCACCGGCCTCGGTCTCGCCGTACAACTCGGCGAGCCTGCCCGCCTGTTCGTCACTCACGCAGAAACCGGCGTCGGTCATCCGGAGCGGGTCGAAGATCCGCTCGGCGAAGAACTCGTCGAGCGGCTGCCCGGACACGACCTCGATCACCCGGCCCAGGACGTTGGCGCCGACCGAGTAGTTCCACTGCGTCCCCGGTTCGAACTGCAGCGGCAGGCTCGCGTACACGTCGACCGTCGTGGCCAGGTCGGAGCCCGGCAGCACCGCCGACTCCAGGTTGGCGTCGCGGTAGAGGGCGTCGACGGGATGCGTGTGGTAGAAGGCGAAGGTCAGTCCGGCGGTGTGGGTCATCAGGTGCCGGATCCGTATCGGACCGTCGGCCGGGCGGGTCACCATGTCGGCGCCGGAGCCGCTGATGTACACCCGGGGCTCCGCGAAGGCGGGGAGGTGGCGTTCGAGCGGGTCGTCGAGCGACAGCCTGCCCTCCTCCACCAGCAGCAGCGCGGCGACCGAGGTGACCGGCTTGGTCATGGAGTAGATCCGCCACAGGGTGTCGGCCTCGACGGGCAGCCCGGCCGCGAGGTCCCGGTGGCCGTGCGTGGTGAGGTGGGCGACGCGTCCACCGCGGGCGACGGCCACCAGGTAGCCGGGCAGCCGCCCCTCGTCGACGTAGCCGGTGAGGTACCGGTCGAGGCGGTCCAGTACCTTCGCGTCCAGTCCGACCTCGCCCGGATCGACCTCTTGTCTCAACAGCGCCATCGCTCTCCTCCGCATACGTACGACGAGGTGCGGTCCGGCATACCCCGCCGGAACGGCCTCTGACCTCATCGTCCCGCAGGAACACCTGCGCGGTCCGCCGATCGGCCATGATCGTCGATCGTGGGGCCGGGCCGCCCCGGCAGCGCCCGGCCCGGCGCCGCACCGGCCAGGGCGAGGGCGGCGAGGACGACCAGCGGCAGCTCCCGGGCCCCGTCGGGCCCCATGAGCGCGGTCGCGGCGGCCACCCCCAGCACCGGCCCGATGTTCATCGCCGTCTGCTGCAGCCCGCCCGCCGCCCCGGCGGACTCGACGGTCGCCTCACGTACGACGACATGGGTCGCCGCCACCATGACGGTGCCGAACCCGGCCCCCACCAGGGCGAACGCGGCGCAGAGGGGCACAGTGGCCGAGGCGCGGGACAGCAGGAGGATGCCGAGCGCGAGGACCGTCATCGCCGCCACCGTCGTACGGCGGGCACCGGCCCGGCGCAGCAGCACCGCGCACCCGGGCGCCGCGAGCACCATCAGCAGGGCCAGCGGCAGACTGCGCAGGGCGCTCTGCACCGGGTCCAGGCCGAGTGTGTCCTGCAGCAGGAACGTGGCGACGAACAGCGTGCCGGACAGCGCCGCGGACGCGGCGACCAGCATGCCGAGCGCCGAGCCGACCGCTGCGGATCCGAGGACGTCCGGCGGCAGGAGAGGGCTCGCGGCACGGCGCTCGTGCCGGACGAAGGCGGCACCGGTGAGCATGGCGGTCGCGGCCGTCCAGCCCCACCCGGGCAGGCCGACGAGGGCGTGGACCAGGCAGGCCAGGGCCACCCCGAGCAGGAGGGCACCGGGCAGGTCGAGCCGGACGGGGGAGGCCTGTCGCGGACCGCGCACGGTGAGGGCGAGCACGCCGAAGACGACGGTGGGCACGACGTTGAGCAGGAACACCACCCGCCAGCCCGGCCCGGCCACCAGCGCGCCGCCGACGACCGGCCCGGCAGCGGCCGCCACCCCGATCGCGGCGGTCCGTACCGCGATCGGCGTCCGCAGCCGGTCGGGCGGGAACGCGGCTCGCAGCATCCCCAGCGTGGCGGGCTGGAGCAGCGCCCCGAACACCCCCTGGACGACCCGCAGTCCGATCACGCATCCGGCGCCGGGCGCCACGGCGATACCCGCCGACGCGGCCCCGAAGCCGAGCATGCCGACACCGAAGACACGGTGGTGCCCGTACCGGTCGCCGAGCCGCCCCGCGAACACCAACAGGCTCGCCACCGCGATGAGATAACCGGTGCTGGTCCACTGCACCTGAGCGAGGGAAGCGCCCAGGTCGCGTTGCAGGGTGGGCTGGGCGACGGTCAGGACGGTGCCGTCGAGCGCGACGATCACGGCTCCCACGACGCTGCTCGTGAGGGTGAGGCGCGGGTTCATCCGGTCTCCTGCCCGAGGTGTGCGTCCAGGACCGACCGCAGAAGGGGTGCGAAGTCCTCGTCGCCGCTGGCGAGTTGGAGACTGCCCCAGCCCCACAGCTGGGCGACGCCGTGCAGGTTGGCCCACAGCGCGCCCGCGACGAGCCGGGCGTCGGCCTCGGGGCGCGCCCGGCCGACCAGTTCCACCAGGCGGCCGAAGAGGGGGAGGCTGGTGTCCCGCAGGCCCAAGTGGCCGCTCTCCAGCAGGTCGTGGCGGAACATCAGCTCGTACATGCCGCGGTTGCCCAGCGCGAACTCCAGGTAGCCACGCCCCAGCGCGGTCAGCTGCGCCCGCGGGCTCGCCGTGCCGTCGCCGGCGGCAGTCGTCGCCCGCCGGCCCAGGTCCTCGAAGCCGCGGCGCGCGATGGCCGAGAGCAGTTCCAGGTGGGTGGGGAAGTAGCGGCGCGGGGCGCCGTGCGAGACGCCGGCCCGGCGGGCGATCTCCCGCAGGGTGAGCGCCGCGGCGCCCTCGCGGGCCACGAGATCCACGCCGGCATCGACCAGCCGGGCCCGTAGCCCGGTATCGGATTCCTCCATAGACAGTGTCTACCATGATCGAGTAGACACTGTCTACGCCCGTTTCGCTCGTGTGATCGAGTTGCCCTGCCCGGGAAGTCTTGAAGAATTGCTGAGAGAGACGTCTCCCGTCGGAAGCCCGAAGTCGGGCTGAGCAGCTCCTGGCTGAGCAGCTCCTGCACGAGGGAGACCCGGGATGGCAGACAGGGACCAGGCGGGACGAACCGATGGGTTGGGTCTCGCGGACATGGTCGCCGCGTTGCGCGACGAACTGACGGACGCCCAGATGCGGGCCGAGGGAGAGACCCTGCGGTTCGGCATCGCCGACGTCGAGGTGGAGGCGACCGTCCAGATCACCCGGAGTGCCGCGGGCAGGGCGGGTGTGCAGTTCTGGGTGGTGCAGGCCGGCGGCGAGATGGCACGCGGCAACGCCACGACACACCGGATCAAGCTGAACCTGAAGGCGCCGGCCGGCACTCTCATCGCCGACCAGGGAGAAGACGCCGAATGACGGGGCTGGACGCCGAGCGCTTGGTGTCGCTCTCCGTGGACGGAAAGCGGGGCTCGGGATACCTGCTGACGCCGGATCTGGTTCTGACGGCCGGTCACTGCGTCGGCTCGAAGGGTTCCACGGTCACGGTCCGCAAGTACTCCCGGCGCGAGGGGAGTTACGAACTCCCCGACGACAGGCATGCCTTCCTGGTCGAGGCCAAGGGAGACGCGGAGCTCGATTTCGCGCTCCTGCGCTCCACCACCGACGACCCGTTCCGGTCGGCGCGGGGCGGCCGGGCCGACGAGGTACGCCTGGGCCGTCTCGTCGGCGAGGAGGCCGTCTCGGCGCAGGCGCTGGGCTTTCCGCGGTCGGGGACGGCACAGGCCGGGGCGAGGCGCTGGGTGAACGTCGAGGACGTACGAGGGTCCGTCCTCCCGCTCACGGGCTCACGACGTCAGGTGCGGCGGCTCAACTTCCAGATCCGCACGGGGACCTCACCGGTCGTGCACGGCTCGTCGCTGTGGAGCGGCATGTCGGGCGCGGCTCTGTTCAGCGGGGACCGTCTGGTCGGCGTGATCACGGAGGACCGCGCCACGATCGAGGGACGGCTGACGGCCCTGCCGGTCGCCGCGGTCTTCGGCGACGACGGCCTCGACGAGGCGAACGAGTGCCTGCTGACGACGAGGGGCGCGGCCCCCGAGCGGGTCGCCCTGGACCCGGTGTGGGCGGGTGGTGAGAGCCTGACGCCCGCGTACAGCCCGCTGCCTCCGCGCGAGCAGTGGTCCGAGGCGGACCTGCTGGAGTCCCGCCATGGCGTCGTGCCCTTCCGGGGCCGCACCGAGGAGCTGAAGGCGCTGGTCGACTGGTGCGAACGGGGCGACGGCCAGCGCATTCGCCTGCTCACGGGCGGCGGCACCGTCGGAAAGTCCCGGCTCGCCCGTGAGCTGTGCCGCACGATGGCCGAGCGCGGCTGGGTCGCCGGTGTCGTCGACCCGCTGCACGTGGACTTCTCCAGTGTCTGCGCCCTGAAGGAGCGACGACTTCTCGTCGTCGACGACGCCGATGCCCATGCCGGCCAGTTGGACGTCCTCCTCGCCGAGGCCGCCGAGCGCCACACCCACCACGCGCTGTGCGTCCTGGCCGTCGCCCAGAGCGGCGGACTGTGGTGGCCGGCGATCCGACGGCGTCACGAGTCCCTGGTCGACCCCGTGGACCCCCCGCCGCTTCCGCCCCTCCCGGAAACCGAACGCCAGGACGTCTACGAGGCCGCGGCCGCCGCCTTCAAGAGCTGGTACGACCAGAGCGACCACAGGGCCCGCCCGGCGCAGGACGACAGCGACCGGAGCGCCCGCCCGGCGCAGGACAGCGGCGACCGGACCGCCGGCCCGGCCCGGGACGGTCGCGCACCGGACGACGGGACCGTGCCGGAGGAGGCACGGCCCGTCGAAGCGTGCCCGCCCGGCCTCGAAGGGCCCGACTTCGGCAGCTATCTGCTCATCCTGATCCAGGCGCTGGTGGACGCGCGCACCAGCATCGGCAAACTGCCCTCCACGGCGGCCGGACCGCCCTCGCGCTCACGGGCCAACGCGTTGCTCGACTACGCCATCGACGTGGAACGGCAGAGATGGCAGGCGTCCGCCGAGCGGCAGAGACTTCCGCACGACCCGGTCCTGCTGGAGCGGATCGTCGCCGTGTGCAGCCTGGCGGTGGCCGACGGCGAGACTGTCGGGGAACAGGAGACCGAGGCCGCGCGCCGGCTGCGGCTCGTGCCCGACCTCGCCGACGAACCGGAGTGGCTCACCCGCTCGTTCGCCCGCTGGCAGCACGCGGAGTTCCCCGGCGACGGCTATCTGCGTTCGCTCCAGCCGCTCCGGCTCGCCGAGCGGCTGGGCGCCCAGGTGATCGCGACCTTCCCCGAGTTGGCCGCGTGCCTGCTCGACGTCGGCGGCACCGGGCCGGGGATCCCCAAGGAGCCCACCCACCAGGCACGCCAGATCCTCAACGTGCTCCATGTCCTGCAACTCACCGCCGGCACCGACGTCACCCGGCCCGGCACCGAGAAGGCAGCCGAGGACGGCACAGCGGAGCCCGGCGGGCAGATCAGGACCGAGCCGTCGGCCCAACAGCAGGCCCGTGCGGCGCTGGAGAAGGCGCTGCGCCGGCACGCCGGCCCGATCGTCCGGCTGGTCAAGCAGGTCGCCGTCACCGATCAGGACCCGTCCGCGAAACCGATCGGCACCTCGCTGGCGGCCGCACTGAACTCCACCCTGCGCAAGGAGTCGGCGCAGCAGGTCGCCGCCCGGGTCCTGCGCGAGTTCGACGCCGCCTGCCCCGACGCGCTGCTGGAGCTGGCCATGGCCGTCGCGGAACACGCCGTGCAGTACCACCGCCGCGCCGACGGACCGCCCACGCAGGAGAACCGCCGAGAGCTGGCCCAGGCCCTGCAACGGTGGTCCCTGTACCTGGCCAGCTCGGGGCTGCGCATCCGGGCGCACGAGGTCGCCGGACAGGCGGTCGACACCTACCACGCGCTGCAACAGCTCAGTCCCTCCGAAGAGCACGAGTTCTGCCTGGCCGAGGCCCTCAAGGACCTCGCGGACCGGCTCGTCGACATAGGACGGTTCGAGGACGCCGACAACTGCGCCGGGGACGCCATCCGGCGGCTGGAGGCGCTGTACCAGCGCGACCCCACCCGCCGGCACGCCTTCGGCCTGGTGAAGGCCCTGTGCACCCGGGCCACGGCGGCCCACCGCGTCGGCCGTCAGCGCGAGGCGCTGCAGGCGGCGAACGAGGCATGTGACCTGATCGAGCAGTTGCCGCAGGAGGGGCAGGGCGACGAGCACGAGCCGGACGAGATCCGCAGCATGAAGGCGTTCGCGCTGCGCGGCCTCGCCTGGCAGCTCGGCGCGAGCGGCCATGTCGACCGGGCGGTGGCCAAGGCGAAGGAGAGCGTCAGGATCTACCACGCGCTGCGCGAGTGCTCTCCCGGCCTCTGGCGGCGCGACATCGCCGAGGCACTGTCCGTGCTGGGCGTGCAACACGGCGCCAGGGGCGACTGGGACGAATGCGTCGCCGCCCACAGTGAGGCCGTCGACGGTCACTACAACGCCCTGGAACGCGAGTACCGCGAGGCCGTACGGCCACACCACGCCCTCGCGCTGGGCCGGCTGGCGGACGCCTATCTGGGCAGGGCGCGCTCCCGGCCGCCGGAGGGCCGGCTCGACGACCTGCGCAAGGCACTGGACCACGTCGAGCAGGCGCTGCAGCAGTACCGCGGCATGTACAAGGAGGACAGATGGGCCAACCGCGTCCATGAGGCCTGGGCCAGCTGTCTGCACGCGGAAGTCCTGCTCGAGCTGTGCACCGCGGACCGGCAGCACCGCGGCGCGGCCGGCATCCGGCAGAGCTTCGTCGACGCCGAGGCCGCCGCCCGGCAGGCGCTGTCCCTGTATGACGAGATCGACGTCCGTGCCTGGAAGCTGAGGTTCGCCCGAGCCCATGCACAGGCGGTCCTGGCCGAGACGTACGGGGGCCGGGGCCGGCCCCGGGCCAAGGTGCTGCGCGCGCACGAGCAGGCCAAGAACGCGTTCGCCCGGCTCGACGCCGAGGAGCCCGGCCGGGCCGAGGACGAGCTGCGCAGGATCGAGAAGACGATCGAGGGCCTCAGACAGACGGGCCCGCCCGTACAGTCCCGTGCGCACGTCGCCGTGAACCGCTCGGGCAAGGGGCGTAGACGGCATCAGCCCAAGCCCCGTCTGCGCAGCCGTCAGGGCGCGCAGGTACGACGCAGACACCGGTGACCCGGACCGCCCCGCGCACCGGGCGACCTGGGCGTTCCCCGCGGTGCCGTCGGCCGGCCCGGGACCGGGCTGTACGCGCGCCGGCGCACCGAGCTCCACATCCCACAGCTGTACCCCGAGGCCGGCACGGCATGGATCAACCACAACAGCACGACCACGGTGTCACGGCGTCGACCGACGCCTCGTGCCGTGGCACACCGCCGGAAGGACGGTGAACGCACATGGGAGCGACGGACAGGTCCCGCGAGGAGCGGGAGCGGCAGATCGAGGCGGCCGCCGCGCGCTACGACGAGACCAGCGACGAGCGGCACGCGGTCGAACAGCAGCAGGACGCCGGGGTCACCTTCCCGGATTCGCCGGAGGCCCTCGCGGCGCGCGCGGCCCGGCTGCTCGACCGGCAGGCGGTGCCCGCCGCCCTGGCGGTGGAGGCGATCCGAGGGGAGCCGCTGGCCGCGCCCGCCGCGTACGAGCGCATCCTCGGCGTCTCCACGGAACTGCAGGCATGGAGCTTCCTGCCGCGCGGCGCCCGGGCGGCACGCACCGTCGCCCGCATCTCGACGCGGGAGAACGGCCGTGAGCTGCCGATCGGCACCGGCTTCCTCGTGTCGCCGAGCCTGCTGATGACCAACCACCACGTCCTCCCCGACGCGGGGGCCGCCCGGCAGTGCTTCCTGGAGTTCGACGCCCAGGTCACCGTCGACAACACCCCGCAGTCGCCGACACGGCTGGAACTCGACCCGGACGGGTTCTTCACGGCGGACGAACGCCTCGACTTCGCCCTGGTGCTGGTGGCCCCCGGCCCCGACCGGCGGCCCCCGGGCGAGACGTTCGGCTGGAACCGGCTCAGCGCCCAGCTGGGCAAGCTGGTGATCGGCGAGCCGGTCAACGTCATCGGCCACCCGCTGGGCCGACTCAAGGAGATCGCCGTACGCGACAACATGCTCCAGGTGCGCCTCGACGACTTCCTCCACTACAAGACGGACACCGAGCCCGGCAACTCGGGATCCCCGGTCTTCAACGACCAGTGGGAGGTCGTCGCGCTCCATCACAGCGGTGTGCCCAGGACCGACGACCGGGGACGCGTCCTGCGCCGGGACGGACAGATCTGGCGTCCCGGTGACGGCGACGACGCCATCGACTGGGTGGCCAACGAGGGCGTACGCGTCAGCTCCATCCTGAAACACCTCGCCGTCCTGCCCCTCACCCCCCGGCAGCGGGCGCTGCTCGCCGATATGGGCCCGGAGTCGGGGATGGCCGCCGCGCAGGCCGTCGTCGCCCCGGTGGCCGCTCCCGCTCCCGTGCCGGCCGCCGCGCCGGGCCCGGCCGTCGAGCGGACCCCGATCCTCACGGGCCTGCGCGCCCGGGCGGGCGCGTTCGGCGGCCGGCGGCATCTGGTCTTCCTGCACGGCCGTTCCCAGGAGGGCAAGGACCCCGAGCGGCTGCGCCGCGAGTGGGCGGCCGGACTCAACCAGGGACTCGTCCGCGCCGGGCTCGCCCCGGTCGACCCGCAGGACGTCTGGTTCCCCTACTACGGCGACCGGCTGGTGCGGTCCCTCGCCGCTCACGAGGCCGTACCCCGCATGGTCGAGGCACCGGCCGCCACCGCGGCGGAGGTGGTCGCGCCCATCTCACCCGGTGCCCACGCGCTGTACGAGGAGATCATCGGCGAGGCGGCCGCGAAGTGGGACATGCCCGAGGAGAGGCATCTGGCCACCGAACGCTTCGGCTGGGGCGACGTGGTCGGGGCGCTGCAGCGGAGGTTGGGCTGGCTGGCCGCGCGTAGCGACCTCGACGCCTGGGCCATCGCGCTGATCTTCCGGGACGTGGCCGCGTACCTCGACGACACGGCCGTCCGGGAGGAGGTCCTCGACTGCGTGCTCGACGCCGTGCCGGACTCCGGTGAAGTGGTTCTCGTCAGCCACAGTCTCGGCACGGTCGTGGGCATGGACCTCCTCACCCGGCTGTCGCCCGGGGTGAACGTCGTCCACCTGACCACCGCGGGAAGCCCGCTCGGCATGGACAGCGTCTACAACAGGCTGCTCGCCGGCGGACCGAAACGTCCGGAGAAGGTGGCGGACTGGCTCAACGTGTGGTGCCCGACCGACGCGGTGGCCATCGGGTGCCCGCTGGCCGACGACTGGGCGGACGGACTGACCGACCTCGCCGTCGTCAACGCCCGCGACCGGGCGCACAGCATCGTCGAGTACCTCTCGCACGCCGAGGTCGCCCGGTCGGTCGGCAGTCACCTCGTCGGCTGAGCGGCCGACCGCCTCGCGCGTACCGGCCGCCCCTGAATCCGGCCGGTACGCGCGAAGCTCCCCCCTACCGGGGTCGGTGAAGCGCGCGGAGCGCCAGGTCGGCGCCCTCGGCGCGCGGGTTCACGAAGGCGGGCGTCACGGTCAGCGGGGCCGGGTACGGCGTGAGCGTCGCCGGGCCCTTGACCGTCGTACCGCGGTCGACGTCGTACGAGGTGCCGGGCGGCGGATGGATGTCCCGCGACGGCGCCCGGGTCGGGCGGGCCTCGATGCGGGCGCCCGAAAGGGGCGTGTCCGCGGTCGGGGTGAGCACCCCGTCGTGCCGGCGCCGGCCGGTGAGTGCCGTGGCGTGCTGCCAGGTGCCGCCGCCTCGGAAACGCGGCGCGGGGGAGCCGTGGGCGGCCGACGGCGGCAGCGTCACCGGCAGGGCCGAGGCCGGCGGACGGCCGAACTTGCGGGAAAAAACGCGCACCACTCATGTCCTTCTGCGGAGACGGGAGAACCATGGGGTTGCTGTGCCGCGGCGCTGTTCTCTTCTGCTCGTGACGGCCGATGTTCTTGCGCGAGACATCATCTGTCAACGGGGAGTGGCCGCCGAGGGGCGTGTCCAGGACCCGGGTCCCAGGACAAAGGACCGATGGCCCCGCCACCCCCGGGCTGCCTAGGCTGCCGAGCGGATCAACTCCGATCAAGGCGCCCTCGGGAGGCTCCCATGCCGGTCAACGGCCGCAGCCACATACGTATCGCCCGCCCGTCCCGGGACCTGGCCGCGGCGGAGCGCTTCTGGGCCGAAGGGCTGGGACTGACCGTCGTATGGCGGGCCGTGGGCGGCCCCGAACCGGGCGAACACGACCTGCTGATGCTCGGCTGGCCGGACGCCGACTGGCATGTGGAACTGGTCCACGAATGCGCCCGCCCCGTCGAGCCCCGGCCGACCGAGGAGGACCTCCTCGTGATCTACGTGGACGGCCCCGTGCCGGACGACCTGGTCGCCCGGCTGGAGTCGTGCGGAGGCAAGCGGGTCCGCTCACCGAACCCCTACTGGAACGAGTGGGGCGTCACGATCGAGGACCCGGACGGGTACCGGCTGGTGCTGTGCAGGCGGGGCTGGTCCAACGCCCGGGCGTGAGAAGCCCCGTCGGGATCAGGCCGTCACCGTCTCCGGCTGCGCGGCCTCCCGCTGTGACCTCACGCCGAGCCGCTCCGTCGGCACCTTGGCCGTCTCGCGGGCCGAGAGGGCGGCGATGACCGGCGGCACGCACAGGGCCGCCGTGAACAGGCCCACCGCGGACCAGTCGTCCCCGTTCGGGCCCGCGATCTGCGCGGCGAAGGTGACCGCGAAACCGGCCACGGCGAAGCCGATCTGGGTGCCGATGGCCATGCCCGACAGCCGGACCCGGGTGGAGAACATCTCGCCGTAGAAGGCGGGCCACACCCCGTTCGCGGCGCTGTAGACCACCCCGAAGGCGACGATGCCCAGCAGCAGGGTCAGCGGGTAGGAGCCGGTCGAGATCGCCCACAGGTAGAGGAACATCGTCACGGCGCTGCCCGCCGCGCCGATCAGATACACCGGCCGGCGGCCGATCCGGTCCGACAGCGTGGCCCACAGCGGGATCGCGGCGAGCGCGACCAGGTTGGCCAGGGCACCCACCCACAGCATGGCGGACCTGCTCATCCCCACCGAGTCGCTCGTGGCGTACGACAGCGCCCACACCGTGAAGATCGTGCTGACCGAGGCGACCAGCGCACCGGCGATCACCCGCAGCACATCCGCCCAGTGCTCCCGCAGCAGCACCGCCAGCGGCAGCTTGGCGACACCCTCGGCGGCGGCCTGCCGCTCGAAGGCCGGCGTCTCCTCCAGCTTGCGCCGGATGACGAAGCCGACGACCGCGACCGCGACGCTCATCCAGAACGGCACCCGCCAGCCCCACGACAGCAACTGCTCCTCCGGGAGCGCGGCGACCGGGATGAAGACCAGGGTGGCCAGCAACTGCCCGCCCTGGGTGCCGCTCAGCGTGAAACTGGTGAAGAAGCCGCGCCGGTGCGGTGGCGCGTGTTCCAGGGTCATCGAGTTGGCGCTGGCCTGCTCACCCGCCGCCGAGATGCCCTGCAGCACCCGGCACAGCACCAGCAGGACGGGCGCCAGGGTGCCGACCTGGTCGCGGGTCGGCAGACAGCCGATGAGGAACGTCGACACGCCCATCAGGATCAGCGTGAAGACCATGATCTTCTTGCGGCCCAGCCGGTCGCCGAAGTGACCGAGGAACAGCGCGCCGACCGGCCGGGCGGCGTACGCCACGCCGAAGGTGGCCAGCGACAGCAAGGTGGCGGTCGCCGGGTCGGACTCGTCGAAGAAGACCTCGGGGAAGATCAGCGCGGCCGCGCTGCCGTAGATGAAGAAGTCGTAGTACTCGAGTGCGCTGCCGATCCAGGCGGCGGTGGCGGCTTTCCTCGGCTGCCCGGGCGGGGCTGGGGAGGCGGCGGGGACGGACACGGCGTACTCCTTCGAGGGGACTCCAACGTAAGTGGAGTGGGGGTGGGAACGAGGGAATGGGGAGAGGTGCCGGATCCCGGCTAATTAACCCACTGGATAGTTAGTAGCGGTGGCTACGGATGTTGCGCCCACGTTTCCCGGGTGTCAAGGGGTGGTGCCGTACGACTTCAGCCCGCCGCGCGCTCCGCGGTCAGGTAGGCGATCACCATGTCACCGAGCATCGCGCGGTAGTGCTCGCGCTGCGCCGGATCCACCAGGTCACGGCCGAACAGCGCGCCGAAGGTGTGCCGGTTGGAGACCCGGAAGAAGCAGAAGGAGCTGATCATCGCGTGCAGGTCGACGGCGTCCACGTCGGCCGTGAACAGGCCGGACTTCTGCCCCGACTCCAGGATCCGGCGGATCACGTCCAGCGCCGGTGAGCCGATCTTGCCGAGCTTCGCGGAGGCGGCGATGTGCTCGGCCCCGTGGATGTTCTCGATGCTGACCAGGCGGATGAAGTCGGGGTGCTGCTCGTGGTGGTCGAAGGTCAGCTCCGCCAGCCGCCGGATGGCCGCGACGGGGTCCAGGTGCTCCACGTCGAGCTGCTGCTCGGCCTCCCGGATCACGCCGTACGCCCGTTCCAGCACGGCCGTGAACAGCTGCTCCTTGCCGCCGAAGTAGTAGTAGATCATCCGCTTCGTGGTGCGGGTGCGGGCCGCGATCTCGTCGACGCGGGCGCCGTCGTAGCCGGCGCGGGCGAACTCCTGCGTCGCGACGTCGAGGATCTCGGCCTTGGTGCGGGCGGCGTCCCGGATCCGTCCGCCTGTTCGTGCCGGCTCTTCGACGCTGGTCATCGGCTTCCTTCGGCGAGGGGTGGGCGCTCCCCGGTGGCCCACCCGCGTGCCGGTGATTGTAGAAGCCCCCTCGCCGCCCGTGTCGGGACAGGCCTTCCCAAGTGCGGGAACCTCCTGCTATGACTAACTCACCAGTTCGTACATTAGTGAGCCGTTCAGGAGGTCCCGGTGGCACAGGACGCCAAGGACTCGTATCTCGTCGGGCTGATCGGTGCCGGCATCGGACCCTCCCTCAGCCCCGCGCTGCACGAGCGGGAGGCCGACCGGCAGGGCCTGCGCTGTCTGTACCGGCTCATCGACATCGACACGCTCGGCGTCCCGCCCGAGGCGGTGGGCGACCTGGTGCGGGCCGCCCGCGACCTGGGCTTCGACGGGCTCAACATCACCCACCCGTGCAAGCAGCTCGTCATCGGTCACCTGGACGCCCTCGCCCCGCAGGCCGAGGCGCTGGGCGCGGTCAACACCGTCGTCTTCGAAGGCGGCCGGGCCGTCGGCCACAACACCGACGTCACCGGCTTCGCCGCCTCCTTCGCGCGCGGGCTGCCCGACGCGCCGCTGGAGCGGGTCGTGCAGCTGGGTGCCGGCGGCGCGGGCGCGGCCGTCGCGCACGCCATGCTGACCCTCGGCGCCGGGCGGATCACCGTGGTCGACGCGCTGAGCGACCGGGCCGCGGCCCTCGCGGGGGCGTTGAACCGGCACTTCGGCGCCGGCCGTGCGGTCGCCGCGGCGCCGGACGCGCTGGCCACGCTGCTGAGCCACGCCGACGGCCTCGTGCACGCCACCCCCACCGGCATGGCCGCCCACCCCGGTCTGCCCCTGCCGGCCGAGCTGCTCCACCCCGGCCTGTGGATCGCCGAGGTCGTCTACCGCCCGCTGGAGACCGAGCTGCTGCGCACCGCCCGGGCGCTCGGCTGCGCCACCCTCGACGGCGGCGGGATGGCGGTCTTCCAGGCCGCGGACGCCTTCCGCCTGTTCACCGGACGCGAGCCCGACAGCACCCGGATGCTCGCGGACATCGCCGAGCTGGCGGGTGCCGTGGGAACCCCGGGATAGGCAGGACAGGAGACAGGAACCCCGAGGCAGGCAGGACAGGAAAGAGGCAGGAAGAGGTATCGGCATGCGTACGTCCATAGCCACCGTCTCCCTCAGCGGATCCCTCACCGAAAAGCTCACGGCCGCCTCCAGGGCCGGCTTCGACGGCGTGGAGATCTTCGAGAACGACCTGCTGGCCAGCCCCCTCACCCTCGAGGAGATCCGCGCCCGCTGCGCCGACCTCGGCCTCACCATCGACCTCTACCAGCCGATGCGGGACATCGAGGCCGTGCCCGCCGACGAGTTCGCCCGCAACCTGCGGCGCGCCCGGCACAAGTTCGAGCTGATGCGGCGGCTCGGCGCCGACACGGTGCTCGTCTGCTCCAGCGTCCATCCGCTCGCCGTGGACGACGACGCGCTCGCCGCGTATCACCTGCGCCAACTCGCCGACCTGGCCCAGGACTTCGGCATCCGCGTCGCCTACGAGGCGCTGGCCTGGGGGCGCCACGTCAACACGTACACCCACGCCTGGCGCATCATCGAGGCCGCCGACCATCCCGCGCTCGGCACCTGCCTGGACAGCTTCCACATCCTCTCCAAGGGCTCGGACCCCAAGGGCATCGAGGACATCCCCGGCGAGAAGATCTTCTTCCTCCAGCTCGCCGACGCCCCGCTGCTCGCGATGGACGTCCTGCAGTGGAGCCGCCACTACCGCTGCTTCCCGGGACAGGGCGGCTTCGACGTGGCCGGTCTGGTCCGCCACGTCCTGCGCACCGGATACCGCGGGCCGCTGTCCCTGGAGGTCTTCAACGACGTCTTCCGCCAGGCCGACGCCGGCCCGACCGCCGTGGACGCCCGCCGCTCCCTGCTGGTCCTCCAGGAGACGCTCGGCCTGATCACCCCGCCCGCCTCCTGCGTCCCCACCGGCGTCGCCTTCGCCGAGCTGGTCACGCCCGACGCCGAGCCGGTCTCGGCCGTACTCGGCGCCCTGGGCTTCGCCCGCACCGCACGGCACCGCGGCAAACCGGTCGACCTCTGGCAGCAGGGCGAGGCCCGCGTCCTGGTCAACACGGCGGGCGCCGCACGCCGGGACGGCACCGGACTCGCCGCGATCGGCCTGGAGTCACCGGACCCCGCCGGAGCGGCCCGCCGCGCCGAGGCCCTCCTGGCGCCCGTCCTGCCACGCCGCCGCGCCCTCGACGACGCCCCGCTCGACGCGGTGGCCGCGCCCGACGGCACGGAACTCTTCTTCTGCGCGACGGACCGGCCCCAACTGCCCAACTGGCGGGCGGACTTCGCGGACGTCGGGCACGAAGCGCGCGGGGCCGCGACCGTGCGCGGCATCGACCATCTCGCCCTCACCCAGCCCTGGCACCACTACGACGAGGCCACCCTCTTCCACCGCAGCGTCCTCGGCCTGCACGCCCAGGAGAGCGTCGACGTCGCCGACCCGTACGGTCTGATGCGCAGCCGCGC
Organism: Streptomyces curacoi; assembly: GCF_001513975.1. Taxonomy (GTDB): domain Bacteria; phylum Actinomycetota; class Actinomycetes; order Streptomycetales; family Streptomycetaceae; genus Streptomyces; species Streptomyces curacoi. The sequence goes on along the minus strand of NZ_KQ947986.1, from coordinate 505,926 downwards.
CGTCACCAACGCCGACGGCAGCGTCCGTGTCGCCCTCGGCGTCGGCGCGGCGCCGACCGACGACACCGTGCACGCCCAGCACATCGCGCTGGCCACGGACGACGTGGTCGCCGCGGCCCGACGCTTCCGCCGGGCGGGCGGCCGGCTGCTGCCGATCCCCGCCAACTACTACGACGACCTGGCGGCCCGGTACGAGTTCGCCGACGGCGAGCTGGAGACGTACCGGGAGCTGGGCATCCTCTACGACCGCGACGCGTACGGCACGTTCCGGCACTGCTACACCACGACGGTCGGCCACGTCTTCTTCGAGCTGGTGCAGCGCGACGGCTACCGGGGCTACGGCGCCCCGAACGCACCGGTGCGGCTGGCGGCGCAGCACCTGGCGCGGTGACCTACTGGCGGTTGACGGTCCGGGACACACCGGCGACGACCGTCGTGGCCAGGATCCAGCCGGTGAGGACGAGGACATACGCCAGGGCCTGCTGCCAGCCCTCCGGGGCGAAGGCCGGTTCCTGTCCGAAGGAGATCACCGGCAGCAGCAGATCGAGCGTGTAGAACACCGGGTTGAAGTCGGGTGCCTCGTCCGCCTTCAGGGGCGGGGGCGCGTGCAGCGCGAACGCGACGGAGCCGACGGCGAGCAGCGACAGCAGCCAGCCCAGGGCCCGCATCGGCCGGAACCCGTAGCCGACGGTGGCGTCCTGGATGTGCCCCCACAGACGGCCGTACCAGGGCAGGGTGGTGCGGTGGCGGCGCTGCTTGGCGAGCTGGACGAGACGGGCGGCGTGGTCGTCGCCGATGCGGCGGTATGCGGCGGTCAACTGCTCGTAGGCGTGGGGGACATAGCCGTCGACATCCCGCTCCAGCATCGGCAGGCGGCGTTCGGCGGGCTCGTGCGGGGTGAGGGTCGTGTAGCCGAGGCCGTCGAGCCGGACCTCGTCCGGCAGCTTCTCCGGCTCCACGAACAGGACGTCCGTCTGGGCCCGGCGCAGGTTGAGACCGCCGTCCATCGGCGCGCCCCTGCGCAGCCACAGTTCCCCCACGGTGCAGCTGCCGGCCCGCAGTGCCATGTCACCCGGGTTCGACAGGCGCGCGTACGACAGGTCGAGCCTGCCCGCGATGCGGGCGCCCCGCAGCCCTGTCCACCCCTCCACATGCACGCGCCGCAGCAGGACGTCGCCGTCCACGCTGAGTGTCACCGCGTCCAAAGCGACCTGGCCGGGGCGGCTGAGCCGGGCCTCGTCCAGGTTGATCGACCCCGAGACCTGGGCGCCGTTGAGCCGCATCTCGCCCCGCACCCGGAGTCCCGGCGCCCACAGGTCGTCGCCGATCGCCGTCCGAGTGAGCTTGAGTACGGGTTCCCGGTCGTCCCGGGCGGTGATTTCGGCACGTTCCAGGAACAGCCCACCGGATATCTGCGCCCCGCTCAGATGCACCCGTCCGCGCACTCGGCACTCCGACAGGTTCACCAAGCCGTCGACCCGTGCGCTGCCGAGGTCGAGTGCGGGAAGAACGGAGCCCCGCAGGCTGAGTCTGCGCAACTGGGTGCCGTAGAGATCCGGCGGTTCCGTGAAGTGACAGCGGCTCAGGCGGATCGAGTGGTCCACAACGGCGTGCGTGAGGTCGAGCGTGCCCATGATCCGGGCGCCCACGACCCTCAGTGCGGCGATCTCGCCGTCCTCCTGGGGCGCGCTGACGAGCAACGCCTTCAGCACCGACGCGCGCAGCGCGCGTTCCCCACCCCAGTCGGCCCCCGTCGCCGCGTCCTCGTCCCCGTCGGTGCGGAAGTCCACGACCTCCCCTCGGGGGAAGGCCTGCCACACGCGCAGCTCGGCCGGCGTCAGATCGTTGATCTCCATCAGTCGGGACTCTGACGCCGGCCGTCGAACCTGTCAACTCACCGCCGGTTTCCCGCGATCCGGCCGGTGGCTGTCACGGCCGGGTGTTCCACTCGGCGACGACCGGCCGGCCGTGCTCCGTCGACAGGCGGCTCACCGTGCCCGTCGCCAGCTGGAACAGCCGCCCGTCCGCGGGTGCCAGCCCCAGCCTGCGGGCCGTGACGACCCGCAGGAAGTGGCCGTGCGCCACGAGGATCACATCGCCCTCGGCGAGCGCCGCCGCGACCCGGGACAGCACCCGGTCGGCGCGCGCACCCACCTCGGCCGGTGACTCACCGGGGTGACCGTCCGGTCCGGGCGGCACGCCGTCCGTCCACAGGGACCAGTCGGGGCGGGTGCGGTGTATCTCCACGGTGGTGACGCCCTCGTAGCCGCCGTAGTCCCACTCGTGCAGATCGGGGTCCGGTACGGCCCGGGCGACGCCCGCCAGTTCGGCGGTGCGCGCGGCGCGGTGCAGCGGGCTGGTGAGCGCCAGGGAGAAGGTCCGGCCGGACAGGAGCGGGGCCAGGGACTTGGCCTGTTCCTCACCGGCCCGGGTGAGGGGCAGGTCGGTCCAGCTGGTGTGCTGGCCCGACCTGCTCCACTCCGTCTCACCGTGGCGGACCAGGAGGAGATCCCCCACGGCCGCTACTCCTTCGACTCGACGGCGTGGCCGCCGAACTGGTTGCGCAGCGCCGCGATCATCTTCATCTGCGGGGAGTCGTCCTGGCGGGAGGCGAACCGCGCGAAGAGCGAGGCGGTGATCGCGGGCAGCGGCACGGCGTTGTCGATGGCGGCCTCCACGGTCCAGCGTCCCTCGCCGGAGTCCTCCGCGTACCCGCGCAGCTTCTGAAGGTGCTCGTCCTCGTCGAGGGCGTTCACCGCGAGGTCCAGCAGCCAGGAGCGGATGACCGTGCCCTCCTGCCAGGAGCGGAAGACCTCCCGGACGTCGGTCACGGAGTCGACCTTCTCCAGCAGCTCCCAGCCCTCGGCGTAGGCCTGCATCATCGCGTACTCGATGCCGTTGTGGACCATCTTCGCGAAGTGCCCCGCGCCCACCTTGCCCGCGTGGACATAGCCGTACGGCCCCTCCGGCTTGAGCGCGTCGAAGACCGGCCGCAGCCGGTCCACGTGCTCCTTGTCGCCGCCGACCATCAGCGCGTAGCCGTTCTCCAGGCCCCACACACCGCCCGAGACGCCCGCATCGACGAAGCCGATGCCCTTGGCGCCCAGCTCCTCGGCGTGCTTCTCGTCGTCCGTCCAGCGGGAGTTGCCGCCGTCGACGACGGTGTCACCGGGGAAGAGCAGATCGCCCAGCTCGTCGATGACGGACTGGGTGGGGGCGCCGGCCGGGACCATCACCCAGACCACGCGCGGGCCTTCGAGCCTGTCGACCAGTTCGGACAGGCTGCCGACGTCGGAGAGTTCGGGGTCGCGGTCGTAGCCGATGACGGTGTGGCCCGCGCGGCGGATCCGCTCGCGCATGTTGCCGCCCATCTTGCCCAGGCCGATGAGTCCCAGCTGCATGTCAGTGCACTTCCTTCAGTTCACGGTAGGCGGCCACGAGGGCGGCGGTGGAGGGGTCGAGGCCGGGGACATCGGCGCCGTCGGTGAGGGCGGGCTCGACTCGCTTGGCGAGCACCTTGCCCAGCTCGACGCCCCACTGGTCGAAGGAGTCGATGTTCCAGATCGCGCCCTGGACGAAGACCTTGTGTTCGTAGAGGGCGACCAGCTGGCCCAGGACCGACGGGGTCAGCTCGCGGGCGAGGATGGTCGTCGTCGGGTGGTTGCCGCGGAAGGTGCGGTGCGGCACCTGCTCCTCGGCGACGCCCTCCGCGCGCACCTCGTCGGCGGTCTTGCCGAAGGCGAGCGCCTGCCCCTGGGCGAACAGGTTGGCCATCAACAGGTCGTGCTGGGCCTTGAGTTCGCCGCTCAGCTCGTCGACCGGACGCGCGAACCCGATCAGGTCGGCGGGGATGACCTTGGTGCCCTGGTGGATCAACTGGTAGTAGGCGTGCTGCCCGTTGGTGCCGGGCGTGCCCCACACCACCGGTCCGGTCTGCCAGTCCACGGGCCGGCCGTCGCGCTGCACCGACTTGCCGTTGGACTCCATGTCCAGCTGCTGCAGATACGCCGTGAACTTCGACAGGTAGTGGCTGTAGGGCAGCACCGCGTGCGACTGGGCGCCGAAGAAGTTGCCGTACCAGATGCCCAACAGGCCCAGGATCAGCGGGGCGTTGGCCTCGGCGGGGGCGGTGCGGAAGTGCTCGTCGACGATGTGGAAGCCGTCGAGCATCTCCCGGAAGCGCTCCGGGCCGATGGCGATCATCAGGGACAGGCCGATCGCCGAGTCGTAGGAGTAGCGGCCGCCGACCCAGTCCCAGAACTCGAACATGTTGTCCGGGTCGATGCCGAACTCCGTCACCTTCTCGGCGTTCGTCGACAGCGCCACGAAGTGCCTGGCCACTGCCTTGTCGTCGCCGCCGAGCCCGGCCAGCAGCCAGGAGCGGGCCGAGGTGGCGTTGGTGATCGTCTCGATGGTGGTGAAGGTCTTGGAGGCGACGACGAACAGGGTCTCCGCCGGGTCCAGGTCCCGCACCGCCTCGTGGAGGTCGGCGCCGTCCACGTTGGAGACGAACCGGAAGGTCAGGGAGCGCTCGGTGAACGGGCGCAGCACCTCGTACGCCATCGCCGGACCCAGGTCCGAGCCGCCGATGCCGATGTTGACGACATTGCGGATACGGCGGCCCGTGTGCCCGGTCCACTCGCCGGAGCGGACGCGGTTCGCGAACTCGCTCATCTTGTCCAGCACCGCGTGCACCTTCGGCACGACGTTCTCGCCGTCCACCTCGATGACGGCGTCGCGCGGCGCGCGCAGCGCCGTGTGGAGCACCGCCCGGTCCTCGGTGACGTTGATCTTCTCGCCGCGGAACATGGCGTCGCGCAGCCCGAACACGTCGGTTGCGGCGGCGAGTTCCTGGAGCAGGGCCAGCGTCTCGTCGGTGACCAGGTTCTTGGAGTAGTCGATGCGCAGATCGCCCACGCGCACCACATACCGCTGCGCCCGCCCGGGATCGGCGGCGAACAGCTCCCGCAGGTCCGGGTGGAGCAGCGGGCCCGAACGGTGGTCCTCCAGCTCGGTCCACTCGGGGCGCCGGGTCAGCTTGGGAGTCTCAGACATGAGAGGGCGTCTCCTTGGTGCCCTCGCCGCGCAGGGCGATGGCGTACATCTCGTCCGCGTCGAGGCGCCTGAGCTCCTCGGCGATGAGTTCGGAGGTGGTGCGGACCTTCAGCGCGAGGGTGCGCGACGGCTGGCCCGGCAGGGACAGCGTGGCCAGCGGGCCCTCGGGACGGTCGATGACGATCTCGCCGTTCTCGGTGCCCAGGCGCACGCCCGTGACGACCGGTCCGGCGGTGACGACCCGCTCGGCGGTGACATGGAGGCGGGCCTCCAGCCAGCGGGCGAGCAGCTCGGCGGCCGGGTTGTCGGCCTCGGCCTCCACGGCCGCCGAGACGATCGGCACCCGGGCCTGGTCCAGGGCCGCGGCGAGCATGGAGCGCCAGGGGGTGAGCCGGGTCCAGGCGAGGTCGGTGTCGCCGGGCGCGTAGGAGCGGGCGCGGGCCTGCAGGTCGGCCAGCGGGGTCTCGGTGGTGTACAGGTCGGTGATCCGGCGCTGCGCCAGCGCGCCCAGCGGGTCCTTCGAGGGGTTCTCCGGCGCGTCCACCGGCCACCACACGACGACCGGGGCGTCCGGCAGCAGCAGCGGCAGCACCACCGAGTCGGCGTGCTCGGTCACCTCGCCGTACATCCGCAGGATGACCGTCTCACCGGTGCCGGCGTCGGCGCCCACCCGGACCTCGGCGTCGAGGTGGGAGCGGGTGCGGTCGCGCGGGGTGCGGGCGTGCCGCTTGATGACGACCAGGGTGCGCGAGGGGTGCTCGTGCGAGGCCTCCTCGGCCGCCTTGATCGAGTCGTAGGCGTTCTCCTCGTCCGTGACGATGACCATCGTCAGGACCATGCCCACGGCCGGCGTGCCGATCGCGCGGCGGCCCTGCACCAGCGCCTTGTTGATCTTGCTTGCCGTGGTGTCGGTCAGGTCGATCTTCATGGCCTGCGCCAGCTCCGTCCGTCTCGTGCGAGCATCTCGTCGGCTTCCTCGGGTCCCCAGCTGCCGGACGCGTACTGCGCCGGCTTGCCGTGCGTGTCCCAGTACTCCTCGATCGGGTCGAGGATCCTCCAGGACTCTTCCACTTCCTGGTGACGGGGGAACAGGTTGGCGTCCCCGAGGAGGACATCCAGGATGAGCCGCTCGTACGCCTCCGGGCTGGACTCCGTGAACGACTCGCCGTACGCGAAGTCCATCGTCACGTCCCGGATCTCCATCGAGGTGCCCGGCACCTTGGAGCCGAACCGCACGGTCACGCCCTCGTCCGGCTGGACGCGGATGACGATGGCGTTCTGGCCGAGCTCCTCCGTGGCGGTGGAGTCGAAGGGGGAGTGCGGCGCGCGTTGGAAGACGACCGCGATCTCGGTGACACGGCGCCCGAGCCGCTTGCCGGTGCGCAGATAGAACGGCACCCCCGCCCAGCGCCGGTTGTCGACATTCAGCTTGACGGCGGCGTACGTGTCGGTCTTCGACCGCGGGTCGATGCCGTCCTCCTGGAGGTACCCGAGGACCTGCGCACCGCCCTGCCAGCCGGCCGTGTACTGGCCGCGCACGGTGTGCCTGCCGAGGTCCTCCGGCAGCTTGACCGCCTTGAGCACCTTCAGCTTCTCGGTGAGCAGCGACGCGGCGTCGAACGCGGCCGGCTCCTCCATCGCGGTGAGCGCCATCAGCTGGAGCAGGTGGTTCTGGATGACGTCACGGGCCGAGCCGATGCCGTCGTAGTAGCCCGCCCGGCCGCCGATGCCGATGTCCTCCGCCATGGTGATCTGCACATGGTCGACGTACGACCGGTTCCAGATCGGCTCGAACATCTGGTTGGCGAACCGCAGCGCCAGGATGTTCTGGACGGTCTCCTTGCCCAGGTAGTGGTCGATCCGGAAGACCTGCTCCGGGTCGAACACCTCGTGCACGATCGCGTTGAGCTCGCGGGCGCTGGCCAGGTCGTGGCCGAACGGCTTCTCGATGACCGCCCGCCGCCAGGACCCCTCGGGGGCCTGCGCCAGTCCGTGCTTCTTCAGCTGCTGGACGACCTTCGGGAAGAACTTCGGCGGTACGGAGAGATAGAAGGCGTAGTTGCCGCTCGTGCCGCGCGCCGCGTCCAGCTCGTCGACCGTCTGGCGCAGCTGCTTGAACGCCATGTCGTCGTCGAAGTCACCCGGGATGAACCGCATGCCCTCGGCGAGCTGCTGCCAGACCTCCTCGCGGAACTCGGTGCGGGCGTGCTCACGCACCGAGTCGTGCACGACCTGGGCGAAGTCCTGGTCCTCCCAGTCCCGGCGGGCGAACCCGACGAGGGAGAAGCCCGGGGGCAGCATCCCGCGGTTGGCGAGGTCGTAGACGGCCGGCATCAGCTTCTTGCGCGACAGGTCACCGGTGACGCCGAAGATGACGAGCCCGGACGGGCCCGCGATGCGCGGGAGCCGGCGGTCGCGCGGGTCGCGCAGGGGGTTGTCCCAGTCGGAGGTCATTCCGCGTCAGCTCCCTTGCTGCCCAGCGACTTCTTCACGGCGTCCAGCAGGTCCTGCCACGCCACCTCGAACTTGGCGACACCCTCGTCCTCCAGGCGGGTGACGACCTCGTCGTAGGAGATACCCAGCGCCTCCACGGCGGCCAGGTCGGCGCGTGCCTGCGCGTAGCCGCCGGTCACCGTGTCGCCGGTGATCTCGCCGTGGTCGGCGGTGGCGTTCAGGGTGGCCTCGGGCATCGTGTTGACGGTGCCGGGGGCGACCAGCTCGTCGACGTACAGGGTGGACTTGTACGCCGGGTCCTTCACACCGGTCGAGGCCCACAGCGGGCGCTGCTTGTTGGCCTTGGCGCCGGCGAGGGCGGTCCAGCGGTCGCCGGCGAAGACCTCTTCGTAGGCCTCGTAGGCGAGACGGGCGTTGGCGAGCGCCGCCCGGCCCTTGAGCGCGAGAGCCTCGTCCGTGCCGATCGCCGTCAGCCGCTTGTCGATCTCGCTGTCGACGCGTGAGACGAAGAAGGAGGCGACGGAGTGGATGGCGGAGAGGTCCAGGCCCTTCGCGGCGGCCTTCTCCAGACCGGCCAGGTAGGCGTCCATCACCTCGCGGTAGCGCTCCAGGGAGAAGATCAGCGTGACGTTGACGCTGATGCCCTGGGCGATGACCTCGGTGATGGCCGGGAGTCCGGCCTTGGTCGCCGGGATCTTGATCATCACGTTGGGGCGGTCGACCAGCCAGGCGAGCTGCCTGGCCTCGGCAATGGTGGCCGCCGTGTGGTGCGCGAGCCGCGGGTCGACCTCGATGGAGACCCGGCCGTCCCGGCCGTCGGTGGCCTCGTACACGGGCCGCAGGATGTCGGCGGCGGCGCGTACGTCGGCGGTGGTCATCATGCGCACGGCCTCGTCGACCGTGACGCCCCGCACCGCCAGGTCGGCGAGCTGCTCCTCGTAGCCCTCGCCGGAGCCGATGGCGGCCTGGAAGATGGACGGGTTGGTGGTGACGCCCACCACGTTCTTGTTCTCGACGAGTTCGGCGAGGTTGCCCGACTCGATCCGCTTGCGCGACAGGTCGTCCAGCCAGATCGAGACGCCCTCGTCGGAGAGGCGCTTCAGGGTTCCCGCGGTGGCGGTTGCTGCGGTGGTCACAGTGATCATCTTCCTTCTGGCGGTGGGATCAACCACGCGCGGCAGCGAGGGATTCCCGGGCTGCGGCGGCGACGTTCTCGGCGGTGAAGCCGTACTCGGCGAACAGGGTCCTGGCGTCGGCGGAGGCGCCGAAGTGCTCCAGGGAGACGATGCGTCCCGCGTCCCCCACGAACCGGTACCAGGTCAGACCGATCCCGGCCTCGACGGCGACCCGCGCCTTCACGGACGGCGGCAGGACGCTCTCGCGGTACTCGCGCGGCTGCTGCTCGAACCACTCCACGGAGGGCATCGACACCACCCGCGTCCCGATCCCCTCGGCCTCCAGCTGCTCCCGCGCGGCGACGGCGAGCTGGACCTCGGAGCCGGTGGCGACGAGGACGACGTCGGGGGTGTCGGTGGAGGAGTCCTTCAGGACGTAACCGCCCTTCGCCGCATCCGGGTCGGGCGCGTACGTCGGCACACCCTGGCGGGTGAGCGCCAGCCCGTGCGGAGCCGGGTCGGTGGCGTGCCGCCGGAGGATCTCGGCCCAGGCGATCGCGGTCTCGTTGGCGTCGGCCGGGCGGACGATGTTCAGACCCGGGATGGCCCGCAGCGAGGCCAGGTGCTCGACCGGCTGGTGGGTGGGGCCGTCCTCGCCGAGACCGATGGAGTCGTGCGTCCAGACGTACGTCACCGGCAGCTGCATCAGCGCGGACATCCGGACGGCGTTGCGCATGTAGTCGGAGAACACGAGGAACGTGCCGCCGTAGATACGGGTGTTGCCGTGCAGCGCGATGCCGTTCATCTCCGCGGCCATCGAGAACTCACGGATGCCGAAGTGGACCGTACGGCCGTACGGGTCGGCCTCGGGCAGCGGGTTGCCCTCCGGCAGGAACGAACTCGTCTTGTCGATGGTGGTGTTGTTGGAGCCGGCGAGGTCGGCGGAGCCGCCCCACAGCTCGGGGATGACCGCACCCAGCGCCTGCAGCACCTTGCCGGAGGCGGCGCGTGTCGCGACCGACCTGCCCTCCTCGAAGACCGGCAGGGCGTCCTCCCAGCCCTCGGGCAGCTGACCGGCGACGATCCGGTCGAACAGCCGGGCACGCTCGGGGTGGGCGGCGCGCCACGTGCCGAGCCGCTTGTCCCAGTCCGCGTGTGCCTCGGCACCCCGGTCGAGGGCCCGGCGGGTGTGGGCGAGGACCTCGTCGGCGACCTCGAAGGTCTGCTCGGGGTCGAATCCGAGGACGCGCTTGGTGGCGGCGACCTCGTCCTCACCCAGCGCGGAGCCGTGCGAGGCCTCGGTGTTCTGGGCGTTCGGGGCCGGCCAGGCGATGATCGTGCGCATCGCGATGATCGAGGGGCGCTCGGTCTCGGCCTGCGCCGCCTTGAGCGCCGCGTACAGCGCGTGCACATCGATGTCGCCGTTCTCGGCGGGCTCGATCCGCTGCACATGCCAGCCGTAGGCCTCGTACCGCTTCAGAACGTCCTCGGAGAACGCGGTCGCGGTGTCGCCCTCGATGGAGATGTGGTTGTCGTCGTACAGGAAGACGAGGTTGCCGAGCTTCTGGTGGCCGGCGAGCGAGGACGCCTCCGCGGAGACGCCCTCCTGCAGGTCGCCGTCGGAGACGATCGCCCAGATGGTGTGGTCGAACGGGGACTCGCCCTCGGGCGCCTCCGGGTCGAACAGGCCGCGTTCGTAGCGGGCGGCCATCGCCATGCCGACCGCGTTGGCGACGCCCTGGCCCAGCGGGCCGGTGGTGGTCTCGACGCCGGCGGTGTGACCGTACTCGGGGTGACCCGGCGTCTTCGACCCATGGGTGCGGAAGGACTTGAGGTCGTCGAGCTCCAGCTCGTACCCGGCGAGGAAGAGCTGGGTGTACAGGGTCAGCGAGGTGTGGCCGGGGGAGAGGACGAAGCGGTCACGGCCGGTCCACTCGGGGTCCGCCGGGTCGTGCCGCATCACCTTCTGAAAGATCGTGTACGCGGCCGGCGCCAGGCTCATCGCGGTGCCCGGGTGGCCGTTGCCGACCTTCTGCACGGCGTCCGCCGCCAGAAGGCGCGCGGTGTCGACGGCACGCCGGTCCAGTTCGGTCCATTCGAAAGTGTCCGGTGTCTGCGTGCTCATCTTCAAAAAGTCCTCGATCGGAGCGAAGTGGCTGGTCCAACGCGTTCAAAAGTAAAAGTCTGACTTTTCTTGGGGAAGGTCCGCGTGTGTCAGGCTGTGGTGAAAGTGGGACACCGCGGCGAGCGCAGCGCACGGCTGAGCGCGAGGCGCGCACGACTGAGACGGCACGAGACGGACATGGCGGATACAACGGCCCAAGACGGCGACGGCGGCGACGGAATCAGAACGTTCCCCTTCCCGGTCGATCTGAGCGTCCTCGGCGTCGGCATGCAGGTCGGCCCGATGGGCACCGGCCGCACCTGGCACGCCGTGGACGCGCCGCTGGAGCGGGTGCACCGCATCGACTTCCATGTCGTGATGCTCTTCAGCGAGGGACCCGTCCGTCACATGGTCGACTTCGCCGAGTACGAGGCGACGGCCGGCGACCTGCTGTGGATCCGCCCGGGCCAGGTCCACCGCTTCTCGGCGGCCGACGACTACCGGGGCACCGTCCTGACCATGCAGCCCGGCTTCCTGCCCCGCGCCACGGTCGAGGCCACCGGCCTGTACCGCTACGACCTGCCGCCCCTGCTCCACCCCGACGACGCCCAGCTCACCGCCCTGCGGTCGGCCCTCGCCCAGCTCCGACGCGAGTACGAGGACACGACGACCCTCCCGCTGAGCCTGCACACCGCGGTCCTGCGCCACTCGCTCACGGCTTTCCTGCTCCGCCTCGCCCATCTCGCCGCGAGCTCGGACCGGGCCGCGGGCGGCCAGGCCGACACGACCTTCACCCTCTTCCGGGACGCCGTGGAGAAGGGCTTCGCCACCAACCACAGCGTCAGCGCCTACGCCGACCAACTCGGCTACTCCCGCCGCACCCTCGTCCGCGCGGTCCGCGCCGCCACCGGCCAGACACCGAAGGGCTTCATCGACCGACGCGTGGTCCTGGAGGCCAAACGGCTGCTGGCCCACACGGACCTGCCGATCGGCCGGGTGGGGGCGGCGGTCGGGTTCCCCGACGCGGCGAACTTCTCCAAGTTCTTCCACCAGCACACGGAGATGACACCGGCGGCGTTCCGCGCGGAGCTGCGCTGAGCGCCTCGCTCAGCCGCCGGCCGGACCGGCGCCGCCGAGCCGGGCGCCCGGGCACAGGTGGAAGAGTCCGGGGTCGCCTTCGTCCGGACCGTGCACCAGGCCGACCGGGTGCCGGCCGACCCCGTGCAGCAGTCGCTGCATCGGGTGGTTGGAGACATTGGTGGAGGTGAACAGCTTCGCGGTCGTGCAGGCGGCCTCGACCGCCTCGACGAGACGGGTGGCCACCCCGCGCCGGCGGGCGTGGGGCGCGACCGTCAGCAGGGTGAGGAAACCCTGCTCGAAGAAGGTGTACTCCAGCACGCCGTAGCCCACGGGAGCGGACGACTCCTCGGCCACGAGGACCGAGCCGTGCTCGCACCAGCGCCGGATGCTCTCGCGCCGCGCCTCCTCGACCCCGGCGACCCGATGGCGGTCAACGCGGCCCAGTCCGAGGTCTGCGCGCGGCGTATCGACGGTCCGCCGGAATTACTACGGCGCCGGCCTCGACTCGCGCACGCCGCGCCCGGCCCCCCTGGTCCAGCTGGTCGTCGGTGCCCGGACAGAACCTTCGTCACGGCCGAGTACGACACCTTCGCGCGTGTGCTTCGCGTGCAAGGGCACCGGCCTGGTGTCCGCCGCCGACGCCGCGCGCGCCGACGCCGACGACGACGCCGTGGGGCGCGTGGACGTCGCCTTCCGGGGACGCGGCCCCCGACGAGCCGCACGCCGACGGCGGCCGCGTCGACCATGCACGGCAGTGCGTCGGTGGCCGGCGCCGCGGTGGCGAGCTGGGCGTCACCCATGGGACCCATGGTGGCGGTGAGGCCGCGTCTCGTACGTGCGCACCGCGACGACCAGTCCCGAGGCGGCTGTCAGGGCCGCGACCGTCCAGATCGCCGCCCTGATCCCGTACGCGTCGGCGAGGACACCGGCGAGCAGCGCGCCGACCGCGAACCCGCCGTCACGCCACAGCCGGTAGACGCCGACCGCGCGGGCCCGCCAGGCGGGATGGGCCACGTCGCCGATGACGGCGAGGAGGGTCGGATAGACGAGCGCGGTGCCGAGCCCGAGGAGGATCTGCGCGCCGGCCCAGAGCGGGAGGCCGGTTCCGGCGGCCACGAGCGCGATCGCGGCCGACTGCAGCAACATGCCCGCGGTGATGAGGACTTTGCGGCCGACGTGATCCGACCACCACCCGGTGACCAGCTGGCCCGCACCCCACACGGCCGGGTACAGGGCGGCCAGGACGCCGATCTGCGCCACCGACAGCCCGTGCGCGGCGAAGAGCAACGGGAAGACGCCCCAGGCGAGGGCGTCGTTGAGGTTGTTCACCAGGCCCGCCTGGCTGGCCGCCGACAGCGCCCTGTCGGTCAGGCTGGTCCGGCGGGCGACCTGAGCGGTAGTCAACTCCCGCTCTTCCGGCGCCTGTACGGGGTGCAGCGCGGCCTCGGCGCGGGCGTGCTCGCGGGTCTCACGGACGGCGAACAGGGACAGGCCCAGGGCCAGGACGAGATACGCGGCGCCCAGCAGGAAGGGCTCGGGCCGCAGCCCGGCGTGCTCGGCGAGGGCGCCGGTGGCCATCGCGGTGGCGGCGACCGCGCCGTATCCGGCGGCCTCGTTGAGGCCCATGGCCAGGCCCCGGCGCTGCGGACCGGCCAGGTCGATCTTCATGATGACGGTGGTGGACCAGGTCAGGCCCTGGTTGACGCCGAGGAGGACGTTCGCGGCGACGATCCAGCCCCAGGACGGGCCCCACCCGAGCATCGCGGGCACCGGCAGGGCGATCAGCCACCCGGCGACCAGCACCGGCTTGCGTCCGTACCGGTCCGAAAGGGTGCCCGCGAAGAAGTTGGTCACCGCCTTCGTCGCCCCGAACGCCAGGATGTAGGTGAGGGCGGCGGTGTACGCGGACAGGTGGAAGACCTCGTCGGCGAGCAGCGGCAGTACGGTGCGCTCCTGGCCGAGCATGCCGCCGACGAGGGCGTTGACCAGGACGAGCAGGCTGAACTGGGCGAGGTTGGCGCGCAGTCCGAGCCGTACGCCGTCTCGGCCGGTGGTCGCCGTCACGCGCCCTCCTCCAGCCGGCGCCCGGTGACCTCGGCCCAGTCGTCCGGGCCGCCCACGAGCACGGCGAGGCCGCGGTGGCCGGCCCGCTGCAGGAGGCTGGCGGCGGTCATCGCGCGCTCTCCGTGGGCGCAGTGCACGAGCGCGCCCGGCGGTGCCTCGTCCGTACGGGCCGCCAGTTCGCCGAGTTCGATGCCGACCGCTCCGGGGATGTGCCCGGCGGCCCACTCCGAGCGCTGGCGCACATCGAGGACGGCACGGCCGCCGACGCGGTCGGCCCGCACGAGTTCGACGGTCTCCCGTTCGCCCCCGTCGGCCGTCCAGGCGTCCATGGTGAGATGACCGAGCAGCCGCTCGTACCCGATCTTCAGAGCCTGCCAGATGAGTTCGGCGAGATCCTGACCGGGCGCGGTGACGAAGACGAGCGGGACGTCCTCGGGCAGCAGCCAGCCGAGCCAGGTGGCGAACGAGTCGCGCAGCTGGACGGAGAGAGCGCCGGGGATGTGGCCGGCGGCGAAGTCCCGTACCCGTCGTACGTCGACGATCCGCGCACCCTCGCCGAGCAGCCGGCGTACGTCGGCCGTGGACAGCGCGGGCAGCGGGGGCGCGGCGGAGAGCAGCGCGGGACCCCGCCGGTTCGCCTCGGCCAGGCGGTCGAAGTACGCGGGGTAGGAGCCGAGGCCGCCGAGCAGCTCCCGTACGAAGCTGTCCTCGTCCGGCGCGGCGAGCAGGGCGTTGGCCCGCTTCTCGGCGCCGACGGTGGTGGTGCGCCCGGCACCCGGCGGGGCGGAGCAGAAGGAACCGGCGCCATGGGTGGGCCATACGGCCGTCGCGTCCGGGAGCCGGGCCAGGCGGTGGAGGGAACGGTACTGCGCGCGGGCGAGTTCCTCCGCGCGGTGGGCGCCGAGCAGGTCGGTGCGGGCGGCCGAGCCGACGATCAGTGAACCGCCGGTGAAGACCCCCAGCTCCCGTGCGCCGTCGAGCAGGAGGAAGGACACATGCTCGTCCGTGTGGCCGGGGGTGGCCAGCGCGCGCAGGGTCAGCCCGCCCAGGTCCACCTCGTCGCCGTCGGCGAGGCCCCGATGGCCGAAGGCGCGGCGTCCGGCGGCGGAGGCCAGCACCGTCGCGCCGTCGTCGGCGGCGAGCTGGAGCGCGCCGGTGAGGAAGTCGGCGTGCAGATGGGTGTCGGCGGCGAAGGCCACGGTGAGCCCCCGTCGCTCGGCCGCCGCACGCAGGGCGCGCAGATCGCGGCTCGCGTCCACCGCCAGGGCGCGGCCGTCGCCCAGCTCGACGAGGTAGGCACTGTTGCCCAGGCCCGTGTCGACGAGCGGAATCAGGTGATCGTCCGCGAAGCCCATCGGATCCTCCAGTTGCCACGGTACGGGCGCCGGGTGGCCGGCCGCCCACCCCACCACTACAATATTCCATGGAATGATGGAGGAAGCCATGGGAGACGCGGTACGCAAGGCCGCCCTGTACGACGCCTTCGCCCGCACCGGCAAGGCGCTGAGCAGTGGAAAACGCCTGGAGCTGCTCGATCTGCTGGCCCAGGGCGAGCGCACCGTCGACGCCCTCGCCAAGGCCGCCGGCCTGAACCTGACGACCGCCTCGGCGCACCTGCAGACCCTCAGGCAGGCCGGCCTGGTCGCCACCCGACGTGACGGCGTACGCATCCGCTACCGCCTGGCCGGAGACGACGTCGCCGCCCTCTACGCCCTGCTCCGCCGGGTCGCCCAGGCCCACCAGCCCGCCGTCGAACCCGCGCGCGCCGCCTACCTCGGCGCCGACGACACGACGGCGGTCGACCGCGAGGAACTCCTCTCCCGTGCCGCGGCGGGGGAGATCGTCGTCCTGGACGTGCGCCCGGCCGAGGAGTACGCGGCCGGACACATCCCCGGCGCCCTGTCCATCCCGGTCGCCCAACTCGCCGACCGTGTCGCCGAGTTGCCCGAGGGGACCGAGGTGGTGGCCTACTGCCGGGGCGCCTACTGCGTCCTCGCCCACGACGCCGTACGCCTGCTGCGGGAGCGCGGCCGCAGGGCCGTCCGGCTCACCGACGGGATGCTGGAGTGGCGGCTGGCGGAGCTGCCCGTGGAGACGGCGGCGTGAACGGCCGATGCCCCCGCGAGGGCGATCGAGTCCCGCGGGGGCATCGGCAGTGCCTGTGTCAGCGACCGAAGTTGAACCAGTTCACGTTCACGAAGTCCGACGGCTGACCGCTGGTGAAGGTGAGATAGACGTCGTGCGTCCCGGTCACCCCGCTGATGTTCGCCGGGATCGTCCGCCACGACTGCCACCCGCCCGTGTTGCCCACCGCGAAACTGCCGATGGGTGCGTTGCCGCGGCTGTCCAGGCGAACCTCGACCAGACCGCTGACGCCGCCCGCCGCACCGCTCGCCACCCGTCCGACGAACTGAGTGGCCGCCGTGGAGCCGAAGTTGACGCCCCGGAAGAGCGCCCAGTCGCCGTTGGCCAGCGAGCCGATGTTCTGCCCGCCGCCGGAGTCGGAGGTGGACTCGGTGCCGACACCGCTCTGGCCGTCGTACGACTCGGCCTGGATGGCGCTGTAGGCGTCACGGTTGCCCGTCGGCGGGGGAGTGGTACCGCTCCCACCGGCCGACAGCACCTGGACGTAGTCGACGACCATGGGGTGGCCCGGCTGCGTGCCGCTGTCCGGGCCGCCGCCGAAGGCGTCCGGGAAGCCGCCGCCCATGGCCACGTTGAGGATGATGAAGAAGCCGTGGTCCGTCGCGTTCTTCCACGTCGTCGCGTCGACCTGGTTGGCCCGCACGGTGTGGAAGTTGGTGCCGTCGAGGTAGAAGCGGATCTCCTCGGGGCTCGTCGAGCGGTCCCACTCCATCCGGTAGGTGTGGAAGCCCGCCTGGCAGGTCGTGCCGGAGCAGGTGGTGTTGCCGCCGATGCCGCTGGTCTCGTTGCAGGGGCCGCCCGGTGAGGTGCCGCAGTGCATCGTGGCGAACACCGTGTTCATGCCCTGCGTGTTCTCCATGATGTCCAGCTCGCCGACGCTGGGCCAGTTCCAGTAGTTGCCCCGGTAGGGCGCGCCCAGCATCCAGAAGGCCGGCCAGTAGCCCTTGGCGGCGGCCCCGGTCACGTTCGGCACCTGGATGCGGGCCTCCACGCGGAGCTTGCCGCCCGCCGGGGGCTGGAAGTCGGTGCGGTTGGTCTCGATGCGGCCGGACGTCCAGTTGCCGGAGGCGTCGCGGCGGGGGGTGATGCGGAGGTTGCCGTTGCCGTCGAGCGCGACGTTGTCGGTGCTGCTCGTCATCGTCTCGATCTCGCCGGTGCCCCAGTTGGCGGGGCCGCCGGGATAGCCCTTGCCGGTCGCGTACTGCCAGGTGGAGGTGTTCACGCCGGTGCCCGCGGCGCCGTTGAAGTCGTCCAGGAAGACCTGCGTCCAGCCCGCCGGGGGCGTGGGCGCGGAGGCGTTCGCGGACGGCACGGCGACGAGGGCGCCGGCCACCGCCAGGCCGAGCGCGCCGAGCGCGGCGACAAGCGCGCGCCTGACGGGGCGTCGTCTGCGGTGTATGCCGGAGGGTTCGCTCATGGGGAGTGCTGCCTCTCGGTGTACGGAGTGGGGAGTTGAGTGCGCGGGTGCCTTTGAGAGCGCTCTCAAAGTGTCGCCAATGTGCTCCCCGTCACTGCGGCCGTCAAGAGGTGAAGCACAGAAAACCCGCCCGGCGCAGCCGAGTTCACCCTGTGAATACGGAAACGTGCCCGGCAGCCCGAGATTTCGGCGCGGCCACCTCGCAGAGCCCGTTGTGAGTGAAAATGAGAGCGATCCGGCCCCTCTTGAGAAGAGACCGACCTCGTGGAACTCGCCTTCACCGGCCCGGTGATCGAATGGCGCGGACCGGCGCCGTACTACTTCGTCCGCGTCCCGGCCGAGGAGTCCGCCGACATCCGCGACGTGGCCGCGATGGCCACCTACGGCTGGGGCGTCATCCCCGTCGAGGCGCGGCTCGGCGAGGTCGCCTTCGAGACGTCGCTCTTCCCCAAGGACGGTGGCTACCTGCTGCCCCTGAAGAGCGCGGTGCGCAAGCCGCGGGGCCTCGGGTCCGGAGACGAGGTGACGGTGGAACTGACCGTCCGCCTCTAGCGCGGCCGGCCGCGGGGCACCGGCAGGCGGGTGGCGCCAGCGCCGCACCGAGGAGGCGTCAGGCGTTCGCCGTCACGGACGGCGCGGGCGCCGGCGGCTGCTCGCGCGCCCGCGCGGTGGTCTCGGCGCCCATCAGACGCGGCGGCCGAGCAGCGCTGTCGTCGCGGGGAGGATCAGCGTCCGTACGGCCGTCATTGTCGACCGGCACCGCGACGGTCGAGCCGGGACCGAGCCGCAGGACGGGGCGAAGCCGCGCCTCGATGCCGTCGGCAGTCGCTTGGCGTCCCTGAGGCTGATCGTTGTTCCGGTGACGGGTAGCGCCAGGACCGGCAGCGCCGGGGCGACAGTGGCCGGTACGGCGACGCGGCGGCGGGCCGAGAAGCGGGCCGGGCGCGCGCGAAAGGCGGCCCTCCTTGCGGTTCGGCCGAACCTTCTCGGGGGTGATGCACTCGCCGAGTCTGGCGAGCAGCGCGGGCAGCGGCGTCGGGGACGTGTCGGCGACCAACACGGCCCCATGGCCAGACCCGTGCTGCGCAGGAAGTCGCTCGGGAACATCAGCAGCGCGGTCAGGTTGACCGCGACCGTGAACTCGGGGAAGGGCATCGTGCGACGAGAGGGCTGTCGGCGGTGGGCGTGTTGTTGTCGGGCGGGTGCCCCGGCTGAGCTGTCTGCGGCCTGTGGTCGTTGGGCGGATGATCTGCCGAGCTGTCCGCGGTAGGTCTGTGGCTGTCGGCCGGACGTCCGGCCGGGCTGTCCGTGAAGACCCCTACGGCTCCTGTTCCGGCTGCCACCCCAGCCCGCGTGAGATCCCGCGGGCCGCGAGCCGCACTGCCGGTACCAGGGCCGGCACCTGTGCGTCGGCCTGCGGTACGACGACCGATACGGCGGCGGCCACCGTGCCGTCCGGGCCGCGCACGGGGGCGGCCACCGACAGCGCGTCGTCGGTGACCTGGCGGCTGCTCACCGCCACCCCGGTGCGGCGCACTTCGGCCAGCATGCGGCGCAGGCGGGCCGGCTCGGTGACGGTGTACGGCGTGAAGGAGGCGAGCGGACCGGCGCAGTACTCGTCCTGGAACTCCGGGGCGCTGTGTGCGAGCAGCGCGAGCCCGACCCCGGTGGCGTGCAGCGGCCAGCGTGCTCCGACGCGGATGTGCACGCCGACCGCCGACCGGCCCGACAGCCACTCGATGTAGACGACCTCGCCGCCGTCCCGCACCGCCAACTGCACGTTCTCGTGCGTCGCTTCGTACAGGTCCTCCAGATACGGCAGCGCGACCTGCCGCAGCGCCAGCCCGCGGGGCGCGAGTGCCGCTACCTCCCACAGCCGCAGCCCGACGTGGTAGAGGCCCGCCTCGTCCCGCTCCAGGGCGCCCCAGTCGGTGAGGGCGGCCACGAGCCGGTGCGCGGTGGTCAGGGTGAGTCCGGCCCGCCGGCTGATGTCCGTCAGGCTCAGCGCCGGGTGCTCGAGGTCGAAGGCCGCGAGCACGGACAGCAGCCGGTCGGGCGCGGAGCGGGTGGTCATGGCCGGGCGTCTCCGGAAGGTGTGCGGACGTCCGCCGGGTGGGCGAGGTCGTGGGGGCGGGGGTAGGGGGTGGGCCGGTAGTGCAGATAGCGGGCCGCGGTGGCCGGATCCTCCTGTCGCGCACGGGAGTTGAGCGCTTCGGGCGAGGCGTCCCAGCGGCCCGTGTCCAGCCGGTGTTCCAGGGTGTGCAGGGCGCCGATCATCTCGCCGGAGGTGAAGGTGCAGTGGCCCGGGGCGTCGACGTAGGCCTGGCTCAGCAGCGGGCCGGAGCCCGCCGCGATGGCGGCCCGCCGGTAGGCGCTCTCGGCCTGTACGGGGATCAGCGCGTCGCCGGTCGTGTGGATGTTCAGCTGCGGATCGGTCAGCCGGCCGGAGAAGACGCTGGTGTGCCGCATCCACCGTACGGCCGTGGCGTCGGCGGAGATCCGCGGTGCGCGGTTGAGGGCCGCGAGGTCGGTGCGCAAGGACAGTCCCGCCTCCCTGTAGAGCTCGCTCACCTCTTTGTACAGCGGGGAGCGGCCGAGCATGGCGGTGTAGTCGACGCCGGTGTTCCAGGACATGTTGCCGCCGGCGCGGCTCTCCGCCTCCTGCCGCCAGCTGAAGGCGGGGAGCTGGATCAGGCCGGTGAGGGCCGTGTACTGGTTGGCCTGCTGCGCCTGCCAGTCGGTCGGCCCGGGCTTGGTCTGCGTGGGGTCGTTGTGGCCGGGGATGTTGTGCAGGGCGGCGGCGAGGGCGATGCGGGCGCGGCCCTGAGCGGTTTCCTGGGCCGCCGCGGTCCTCGTCGCCAGCGCGCTCGCGGCACGCTGTGCGGCCGCCTGGTCGGGGAAGTCGGTCAGCGGGATGTCCGCGGCGGGGGCCAGCAGCGTCTTCAGCGCGAAGACCGGGTCCAGGGTGCTGTTCCAGTTGGCCGCCCCGCCCTGCACCAGACCGCACATCGACAGCGAGCCGTCGAAGCGGTCCGCGTGCCGCTCGGCCAGCATCGTGGTGACGAGGCCGCCGTACGAGGTGCCCCAGGCGAGGGTCCGCCGGGCCGCCCCGAACCTCTCCGTGAACAGGTCGAGGGTGGCCAGCTGGTCGGGCACGGCGTCGGTCACGGCCCAGCCCTGCGTCGCGTAGGAGGAGCCGATCAGGGCGTACCCCGCGGCGAGGAGGCGGGTCAGCGCGTCCGGGCTCGGCGCGTTCTGGGCGGGGTTGCCGGGCGCGCCGGCCGGGCGGTAGCCGTGGCTGTACAGCAGGACGGTGCCGTTCCAGTCGGCGGGTACGTCCATCAGGTACGCGGCGCCCGAGGGCAGTTCGCCCTCCAGGTGGGTGTCCGTCGCCGCCTGTACGGGTGAGGCGACGGCGGTCGTCGCGCAGACGGCCGCGACGGTCAGTAAGGCGATACGGGTGCGGAGTCTCAACGGAGTGTCCCTTCCGGAGTGGGGGTGGTGGTGCGGGACGGGGGAGCGTCGAGCGTGTCGGCGTGCGTCTCGCGCAGCCGCCACACGGTGAGCGCGGTGATCGCCGCCCCGCCGCACAGCAGCAGCGAGACGGGCGCACTGCCGCCGCCGGACGAGGCGAGCAGGCTGCTGGCGATCAGCGGTGAGAACCCGGCGCCGAGCAGGGTGGCCGCCTGGTAGCCGAGGGAGGCACCGGTGTAGCGGACCCGCGTGCCGAACATCTCGCTGAGCAGCGCGCCGAGCGGGCCGTACATCGTCGACTGGGCGACGCCGTGGCCCAGCGCGAGGGCGAGGATCAGCAGGCCGGGGGAGCCGGAGTCGACCAGCGCGAGCACCGGGAAGGCGAGCGCGGCCGAGGCGACGGCACCGGCCAGGACCACCGGGCGGCGGCCGACCCGGTCGGACAGCGCGGAGGCGGCGGGGAGGACGACGAGCGCCACGCAGGAGGCGACGGTCACGGCGGTGAGCACCTGCGGACGGGTGTACCCGTGCTGGACCGCGTACGAGATCATGAATCCGGTCAGCAGGGACTGGGCCGTGAACGCGCCGATGCCGACGCACGCAGCGAGCAGCACGGGCTTCGGGCGGCGCAGCACCTCCACCACCGGCGGCCTGCCGGGCTCGGGTTCGTGCCTGGCTTGCGCGAACAGCGGGCTCTCGGCGACCTTCAGGCGCACGAACAGGCCGACGCCCAGCAGCACGATGCTCAGCAGGAACGGCACCCGCCAGCCCCAGGCGCGGAACTCGCCGTCGGGCAGGGCGGACACCAGCGTGACCACGCCGGCCGACAGCACCGAGCCCAGCGGCGCGCCGAGCTGGGTGAAGCTGGACCACAGGCCGCGCCGCGCGCCCTGGGTGCGTTCGGCGTGCTCGACGACCATCAGGGTCGCGCCGCCCCACTCGCCGCCGATCGCGAGGCCCTGCACCACGCGCAGGGTGACGAGCAGTACGGGCGCCCACACGCCGATCGCGTCGTAGGTGGGCAGGACACCGATGAGGAAGCTGCCGCAGCCCATCAGGACCATGGTCAGCAGCATCATCGACTTGCGGCCGATCCGGTCGCCGAAGTGGCCGAAGACGATGCCGCCGAGCGGGCGGGCGACATAGCCGGCGGCGAAGGTGCCGAAGGCCGCGATGGTGCCGACCGCGGTGTCGGCGCGGGGGAAGAACAGGTCGCCGAAGACCAGCGCGGCGACGGTGCCGTAGACGAGGAAGTCGTAGAACTCGACTGCCGTGCCGAGCAGGCCCGACAGGGCGACGCGACGCAACTGCCGCGCATCGGAGGGCGGTTGGGCGGTGGAGGGGGATGGCTGCACGGTGAGCTCCCTGGGGACGGGTCTCGGTTGCTCCGTGAAGTTAGGCATCTCCCCTGCGGCCGTCAATCATTTGCACAACATCAGCTGAGTCCGTCCTCGGCGATCCGCAGCAGCAGCGCGTGCAGCGTCTCCCGTTCGGCGGCGTCCAGCGGGTCCAGCAGTTCGTTGGTCACCCGAAGGCCCGCCTCGTCGGTGTCGCGCAGAAACGCGCGGCCGCCCTCGGTGAGGACGACGATCCGGCTGCGGCGGTCGTCGGGGGCGGGGCGGCGCTCGGCGAAGCCCAGCTTCTCCAGGTCGTCGACCAGGCCGACGATCGCGCTGGGGTCGTAGCCGAGCCGGGCGCTCAGCTCACGCTGCAACGCCCCTTCGCTGGTGGCGAGGAAGCGCAGCACCGCGTAGTGGCGCAGCCGCAGTCCCGACTCCAGGAGGAAGGAGTTGAAGAGCTGTCCGGACCGCAGGCCCAGCCGGTACAGCAGGTAGCCCGTGTCCGCGTGCAGCCCACGCATCCACGGCTCGTTCGCGTCGATGGGCTTCGGGGTGGCGTGCTGGCGAGTGATGGCGGGCTCCCTGTGCTCGATCGGTCCTGGAGATTCGGTCCTGGAGATTCCAGCATGTCGCACCCGTAAGCCATCAACAACTATTGACGTCATCAATTATTGCTCTTAGCTTCGATCTCGAAGCCGCACCCGTGTGACTCGGCGTCGCACCCACGTCGCAGCCAGTCGCACCCATGTCGTACCTATGTCGCACCCATGTGAAGGGACCCCGCCCGTGCCCAGCATCGATCTCACCGGCAAGGCCGCCGTCGTCACCGGCAGCGGCCGGGGCCTCGGCCTCGCCTACGCCCACGCCCTGGCCGCCCACGGCGCCTCGGTGGTCGTCAACGACGTCGACGAGGCCGTGGCCGAGGCGGCCGTGAAGTCCATCACCGAGGCGGGTGGCACCGCGGTCGCCGAAGTCGTCCCGGTCGGTACTACCGAGGCCGCGGACCGGCTGGTGGGCCGCGCGGTCGAGGAGTTCGGCCGCCTCGACGTCCTGGTCACCAACGCGGGCATCCTGCGCGACAAGGTCCTGTGGAAGATGACCGACGATGACTTCGACGCGGTGCTCACCACCCACCTCAAGGGCACCTTCACCTGTGCCCGCGCCGCCGCCGTCCGGATGCGCGAGCAGGGCGAGGGCGGCAGCCTCATCCTGGTCGGCTCCCCGGCCGGCCAGCGCGGCAACTTCGGCCAGACGAACTACGCCGCCGCCAAGGCCGGTATCGCCGCCATGGCCCGCACCTGGTCGATGGAGCTGGGCCGCGCGAACATCACCGTCAACGCGATCGTGCCGGTCGCCGCGACCGCCATGACCGAGACCATCCCGGCCTTCGCCCCGTACATCGAGGCCATGAGGAACGGCGAGCCCCTGCCGGACTTCCTGCGCAAGGGCGAGGGCTTCGGCACCCCCGAGGACTGTGCGGCCCTCGTCCCCTTCCTCGCCTCCGAGGCGGCCCGGGGTGTGACCGGTCAGTGCATCGGCATCGGCGGCGACAAGGTGGCACTCTGGTCGCATCCGCAGGAGATCGCGGCGGCGTACGCGGACGGCGGCTGGACCCCCGACACGCTGGCCGACGTCTGGCCCACCTCGGTCGGCGCCGAGCTCCAGTCGGTCGGCATTGCGGCGCCCAGGTTCCCGGAGGCGTGATGGACCTTCAGTCACTGGTCGCGATCGACGTCCACACGCACGCGGAGGTCTCCTCCAAGGGCCACTCCTCCCTGGACGACGACCTGCACGACGCGTCCTCGGCCTACTTCAAGGTCGAGGGCAAGCGCAAGCCGACCCTTGAGGAGACCGCCGCCTACTACCGCGAGCGGAAGATGGCCGCCGTGATCTTCACGGTCGACGCCGAGTCCGCGACCGGCACGCCACCGGTCCCGAACGAGGAGGTCGCCGAGGCCGCGGCCGCCAACGCGGACGTCCTCATCCCCTTCGCCTCCATCGATCCCTTCCGGGGGAGGGCGGGCGTGCGGCAGGCGCGGCGCCTGGTGGAGGAGTACGGGGTGAAGGGCTTCAAGTTCCACCCCAGCATCCAGGGCTTCTTCCCCAACGACCGCTCGGTGGCGTACGACCTGTACGAGGTCATCGAGGAGACGGGCACGATCGCCCTCTTCCACACGGGCCAGACCGGCATCGGCGCGGGCGTCCCCGGCGGAGGCGGAATCCGCCTCAAGTACTCCAACCCCCTCCACGTGGACGACGTCGCGGCCGACTTCCCGCACCTGAAGATCATCCTGGCGCACCCGTCCTTCCCCTGGCAGGACGAGGCCCTCGCCGTCGCCACCCACAAGCCGGGCGTGCACATCGACCTGTCCGGCTGGTCGCCGAAGTACTTCCCGCCGCAGCTCGTGCAGTACGCGAACACCCTGCTGAAGGACAAGGTCCTCTTCGGCTCCGACTTCCCCGTCCTCACCCCCGACCGCTGGCTCGCCGACTTCGCGAAGCTGTCGATCAAGGACGAGGTGAGGCCGAAGATCCTCAAGGAGAACGCCGCCCGACTGCTCGGGCTGACGAAACCGTAAGGGGCGTGACATGCGCAACGAGGGACTGGGGTCGTGGCCCGCACGCCGGGCCCGCAAGACCCCGCACCGCACCGCGCTGGTCCACGGCGACACCACCCGCACCTACGCGCAGCTGTACGACCGCACCACCCGCCTCGCCCACGCCCTGCGCGTCAGGGGCGTGCGCCGCGGCGACCGCATCGCCTACCTCGGCCCGAACCACCCCTCCTACCTGGAGACCCTGTTCGCGGCCGGCACGCTCGGCGCGGTCTTCGTCCCGCTCAACACCCGCCTGGCCGGCCCCGAGATCGCCCACCAGCTCGCCGACTCCGGCGCCAAGGCCCTCGTCTACGGCCCCTCGCACGCCGGGCTCGTCGCGGGTCTGCCGGGCAGCACGGACGTGCGTACGTACGTCGAAGTGGGCGCCGAGTACGAGGAGGCGCTCGCGTCGGCCTCCGCGGAGCCCGTCGACGCCCCGGTCACCCCGGACGACACCTGCATCATCATGTACACCTCGGGGACGACCGGCCGCCCCAAGGGCGCGATGCTCACCCACGGCAACATCACCTGGAACGCGATCAACGTCCTCGTCGACACCGACCTGATCGCCGACGAACGCGCCCTGGTCTCGGCCCCGTTGTTCCACACCGCAGGGCTGAACATGCTGACGCTGCCGGTCCTGCTCAAGGGCGGCACCTGCGTCCTGGTCGAGGCCTTCGACCCGGGGGCCACCCTCGACCTGATCGAACGGCACCGGATCACCTTCATGTTCGGCGTGCCGACCATGTTCGACCAGGTGGCCCGCCACCCGCGCTGGCCCGACGCGGACCTGTCCAGCCTGCGGATCCTGACGTGCGGCGGCTCGCCCGTGCCGACGCCGCTGATCGCCGCGTACCAGGAGCGCGGGCTGACCTTCCTCCAGGGCTACGGCATGACGGAGGCCGCGCCCGGAACCCTGTTCCTGGACGCCGAACACGCCGTCGGCAAGGCCGGCTCGGCGGGCGTACCGCACTTCTTCAGCGACGTAAGGGTCGTGCGGCCGGACGCGGCGCCGGTCGAGGTCGGCGAGACCGGCGAGGTCGTGGTCCGCGGCCCGCATGTCATGCCCGGTTACTGGGGCCTGCCCGAGGAGACGGCGGCCTCCTTCGCGGACGGCTGGTTCCGCAGCGGGGACGCGGCCCGGATCGACGAGGACGGCTACGTCTACATCGTCGACCGCATCAAGGACATGATCATCTCGGGCGGCGAGAACATCTACCCCGCCGAGATCGAGGACCTGCTCCTCGCCCACCCGGACATCGTCGAGTGCGCGGTGATCGGGGTCCCGGACGACAAGTGGGGCGAGGTACCGCGCGCGGTCGTCGTACCGCGCGAGGGCGCCGCGCCCGACCCGGACGAGATCCTCGCCTCCCTCGCCGGCCGGCTCGCCAAGTACAAGATCCCGAAATCGGTGGTCCTCGCGGACGAACTCCCGCGCACCGCCTCCGGAAAACTCCTCAAGTCCCGTGTCCGTACCCGGTACGGCAACAGTTAAGGAACCGCATGAGCATCACCGTGAACGGCCTCGACGAGCTGAAGAAGCTGGCGGGCAGCGACCTCGGCACCAGCGAGTGGATCGAGATCACCCAGGAGCGCGTCAACACGTTCGCCGACGCCACGGGCGACCACCAGTGGATCCACGTGGACCCGCAGAGGGCGGCCGAGGGCCCCTTCGGCGCCCCCATCGCCCACGGCTACCTCACCCTCTCCCTCTTCATCCCCCTGTTCACCGAGCTGCTGGACGTCCAGGGCGTCACCACGAAGGTCAACTACGGCCTGAACAAGGTGCGTTTCCCCGCCCCGGTCAAGGTCGGCTCGCGCATCCGGCTGGCCGGGAAGCTGGCCGAGGTCGAGGAGGTGCCGGGCGGGGTGCAGATCACCGTCGACGGCACCATCGAGATCGAGGGCGGCGCCAAGCCCGCGGCGGTGCTGCAGAGCCTGTCCCGCTTCTACGCCTGACCGTCCCGTACGGGCACCAGGTCGAGGAGGCGTTCCGAGGCCTCCCGTGCAAGGGGTGTGAACCGCTCGTGCACCGCCCGGAACGTCTTCTCGGCCTCCTCGGCCGGCCAGTCGTCCGGCAGATGCCTGACCGGCAGCCGCGGATCCTGGCGGATCACGCGCAGCCACTCGGCCTGCAACCTCAGCCGCAGCGCGAGGGCGTCCTCGGCGTCCGCCCGCTCCGTCAGCCACGGCTGCCAGCGTCGTACGAACGCCGCGTAGCGCGCCGCCAGTTCGGCCAGCTCCCAGGTCTCCTCGATCATCGCGCCGATGTCCATGCCGGCGTCGGCATGCGCGCGGAAGACCTTCACATGGGCGGACAGGCCGAGCTCGGCGACCAGGGACGACACGTCGACCTCGCCGGGCGCGATCCACAGCCCGCTGAACAGCGGGCCGAAGCCGCTCCAGGTCAGCTGGGAGCGCAGATCGTGGCGCTGGCGCTGCCACGACTCGGGCAGGGAGAAGCCGAGCAGGGTCCAGCTGCCGTCCCAGTGGCGGTTGACGGCGCCGGTCTGCCAGATGCGGTGCTCTCCGTCGCGCAGGACGGCCGCCGAACGCTCGGTCAGCCCGAAGTACATCCGGCGCCCCTCGCGCTGGCGGCGCAGCAGACCGCGGTTCACCATCCGGGTCAGGGTCGAGCGGGTCGCCTGCTCACCGACGCCCACGCGCGCGAAGACGTCGATGACGCTGCCCGAGTACACACAGACGTCCCGCCCGAGCACCTGGTCGCCCAGGAACGTCAGCATGAGGGACTGGGGCCGCAGCGACTCTTCACCGGTCACGCGGCCCACAGTACCTCCGGCCGATCAGTCCGTGACCTGCTGGTACGAGTGGACGGCCGTCGCCACCTTGCACACGCCCGGCGGGATCATCTGCGTGCGCAGGGTGCCGCTGCGCACGTCGTAGTCGACACCCTCCGTCTCGAACGCGCCCGTGCACACGCTGCGCTGCGGCAGCGCGAACAGGCTCTTCACCGCCCCTGTGACCGGCTGACCGTCCACCTTGCGCGGCAGATCCACCTGGAGCAGCGGACGGATCTCCGGGAAGAGCGTCCCCGAGGTGTCGTTCGAGGCGCACACCAGGCGGGTCTCCGTCACGAAGTCACAGCCCTGGATGTCACGCACCGGCTTGTCCAGGGTGATCTGCCAGGCCTCCGTCAGCTCCCCGCCCGTCGGCGGGGTGGCCGGGTTGAGCAGCGGCGCGGGGAAGACTTGAAGCCTCTTCTGCTCCCCCCACTCGCCCGACACCAGCCACTGCCCGTCGGGCGAGACGGTGGCGAAGGAGTTGTTCAGCTTCTCGCCCGGGTTGAGCCGATGCACGTACTCGTAGCGCTTCCCGGCCGGCGTCGTCACCGCGAACATCTTGGACGTGGCCGTGTCCGGGCCCTGGTAGGCGTCGAAGACATGGCCGCGTGCGACGTCCGGGTCGCCGATGTGGTTCCAGCCCTTGATGCGCAGATCCAGGGGGATGGAGGCGAGCCCGCGGTACAGCAGCGAGCCGTCCGCGCGGCTCGCCAGCCCCTGTCCGCCGCCCAGCGTGTCCGTGTACGCCGTGCCGGTTTCGGCCCAGCGCGGGTCACCGGCGGCGGTCGCCGTCCCCGCGCCGAGCGTGACGGCGCCCAACATGCAAGCCACGGTGAATAAATGACGTCTCATCAGACTCCTGCCACATCGACGAATACGGGGTTCGAATAGAACCACGTATCCGCCCACGGGTCACCGTTTCCGGGCTCGTGCGGAACCGGTCCGTGCGGGTCGACCGAGGCGCCTAGGTAGCCCGCGCCGTGACGGTTGCCGTCGCTGCCGCGCAGCCGGACGTAGAAGGACCCGTCCCCGGCGGTCAGCGGGACGCGCAGGGTGTACGTCCCCCTGCGGCCCGTCACGTCCTCGGTGCGCACGACCTTCGTGTCCGGCGCCCGCCACGTGTCCCGGTCGGTCACCGGGCCGCGCACCGCGCCCCGGATGACGTCCACGTGCGCCAACTCCGGCAGGATCCCCTGCGGGTTGGGCCGGGAGGCGGTCGTCACGGTGATGTCGAGCGTGAGCTTCTCGCCCTTGCGCACCCGCAGCCGGCCGCCCAGCGTGACGCCCCGTCCGAGGTCGCAGTCCCGCTTGAGGCGCACGTCGAGGCCGTCGAGCAGATGCCCGTGGTCGAGCCACACCCGGCCCGCGCGCAGGCCCGCCATCACCGCGCGGTAGCTGTAGCGGGTGACGCCGACGTGGGTGCGGCTGAACTGCCCCGGCCAGAAGTCGCTGCCCGGCTGCGGGGTGTCGGTGTTCACCGGGTCGGGCAGCTTGCCCGTGGTGTCGAAGTTCTGGCCCGCGGGCCAGTCCCCGTTCTTCCAGGTGTCGAAGACGATGCGGTGGGCGTCGGAGTTCGTCGTGATCGAGAACAGGCTGCCTTCCGCCAGCATCGAGTCCCACAGACCGCCCACCGTCGCGGTCGCCCAGTCGAAACCGCCGTACGTCAGATACGCGTCCGCCGGATAGCCGGCCCAGGACTGCGCCGACGGCCTGTTCTCGTACTCGCCCCGGATCGAGGTCGCCCCGCGCCAGCCGGGGATCGCGGCGCCCTGAGCGCCGGGCGCGCCCTCCATGCCGATCATGATCTCGGGGGCGGCGTCCCGCCAGCCCCGCATCTCGCGCGGGGAGTCGATGCCGAGACGCATCGGATGGTTGGCGAGGACGAGTACGTCGTCGATGCAGCCGGTGCGGCGCTGCTCGGCCAGCCACCGGATCGCCTCGACGGCGTGTGCCTCGTTGCGGGCGGTGTCGGCGCCGCCCGCGGAGCCGTCGGTGTAGCCGAGGAGCTTGCCGTCGTAGGCGGTCTCGAACCGGGTGAGCAGGTCGACCTCGTGGGGGCCGGGCGCCGCGAAGACCGTGCAGTGCTCGGCGGCCGGGATGTACCACTCCAGGCCCTGGAAGATCAGCTGACGCGGGTTCTCGGCGCGGGCCTTGAGGATCTCCTCGTGCTCCAGCACGGCCCCGTACTTGGCGTGCCCGAAGTTGGAGTGCTCGGTGAACACCATCCAGTCGAGGCCGTACCTGGCGCTCGCGGCGGCCAGTTGGGAGAACGTGTACTTGGCGTCGTGGCTGTAGACGGAGTGGATGTGGTGGTCGCCGACGAGGTAGGCGAGGCGGGGATCGTCGCCGCCGAGGTGTCTGTCGTCGGCGGCGAGCGCCGGGGTGGCGGATCCGAGGGCGAACGCGGCGCCGAACAGGCCGGCGCGGCGCAGGAGTCCGCGTCTGGACATGCCCTGCGGGTCCAGTTCGGCGGGGGAGACGGACGGATCGGCCCAGCTGGGCAACTGCTGCTCGGTCATGGTGGTCCTTTGGGGCGTCAGTGGTTCATGAAGGACGTGACGGGCAGCGCCCGGGCGACGATCCGGACATCGCCGAGGCGTCCGTACAGGATCTGGTCGATCGTGCCGCCGTACTCGTAGCCGCCGAGCAGCCACGGCAGCCCGACGGACGTGATGCCGACCGCCGCTGCCCTGGGGTTGCGGACCACCGGGCAGCCCTCGACGTACATCGTCGTGTGGGCGCCGTCGTTGACGACCGCGAGGTGCCACCAGGTCTCCAGCGGGGTCTCCTGGCCCCAGTTGGTGGCGATGCCCTCCTGGTTCAGCGGGCGCATCGCCCACTGCGGCTCCCGGTCGTTCGACAGGGAGAGCGTGGCGAGCGGCTCGTCCGGGTCGTCGGCGCTCTTGCCGGCGGCGCCGCCCGTGCCCGTACGACCGACCAAGCCCGACCAGGCGTTGTGCGAGGGGTCCCAGTCGGCGGGGAGGCGGTAGAACGCCTCGATGGTGTAACCGTCCCCGAAGGTCGCCGAGTTGAGTGGTGCGCCGTCGACCGTGCGCAGGTACGCGCCCTTCAGCGGGGACTTGTGGCCCTGGAACTCCAGGCTGCCGTGGCCGGGCTGGTCGGGGTGGTGGTCGGCGGACCAGCCCAGCTTGCCGCCGCCCACGGTGACGAGCGTGAGGTCGTTGCCGCGCCCGGACAGGTCCCGGACGGTGCCCTCCACCGGCTTGTCGAACCGCCAGTACGCCACCGTGCCCGGGACCAGCATCCGCGACGCGGGGCGCGCCGGGCGTGCGGGCACCGGATCGAAGCCGGAGAAACGGTCGGCGAAGTCGATCTCCACGGTGAACCGGTCGGCGTCACCGCTGAGTTCGATCTCCTGCCGCTCCAGCTCATTGAGCCCCTTGGCGGCCCGGCCGAGGATCCACGGCGAGACCGTCTCCACGTCGATGACGTTCCGGTCGAGGTCGAACCGGTACAGCCGGATCATCGCCGCGCCGCCGAAGTAGCGGTTCTGGTAGTTCGTCAGATGCAGGTGTACGTCGTTCCCCGCCGCGTTCTTGCGCGTTGCCCGGCCGGCTGGCCAGTAGTGCCCGTTGAGGGTGAGGAAGATCTGGTCGTGGTCCTCGATCAGCCGGTCCCACAGCTGCTGCCCATAGGCCGACAGGGAGTCGTCCTCGACGACCAGTTCGTGGGTGGTGAGGATGACGGGCGTCTTCGGATGCCGGGCCAGGACGTCCTCGGCCCAGGCGTGGCCCTGGGCCGACAGCCGCCAGTCCAGCGCCAGCACCATCCACTCACGCCCGGCCGCCCGGAACAGATGGAAGGTGTTGTAACCGTCGGGGGAGGCACCCCCGAACGTCTTCCCGCCCTCGAACCGCTGCGGCCCGAAGGCGTCCAGATACGGCGTCGCCCCGCGCTGGTCGGTCGTGGACGACTTCACGTCGTGGTTGCCGGCGAGCACGCTGTAGCCCACGCCCCGCCGGTCCAGCAGCCGGAACGCCTCGCTGATCGCGGTGACTTCGGGCCGGGTGCCGTTCTGGGTGAGGTCGCCGAGGTGGGACAGGAAGACGATGTTCTCCTCCCGGCCGTGCTCCAGCAGATAGCGCAGGGACGCCTCGACCGGCGCCTTGTCGATGCTCGGCCCGTCGAAGAGGTACTGCGTGTCGGGCATGACGGCGAGCGTGAAGCGCCGGCTGTCGGGGTCGGGCCGCCGGCGGTCCGCGGTGGCCGCTTCCGCGGAGGCCGCTTCGGCGGTGGCCGGCAGGGCGACCGAGGCGGTGGCGGCGGCGCCGAGGAGCGCCGTGGCCCGCAGGAAGCCGCGTCTTGCGGCGCCGGCCTGCGCGGCCTCGCCCTGGATGTGGTCATGCGAAGTACACACGTGTGCTCCGTGAGAAGAGGTGACGGCGACGGCGGGGGAGGAGTCAGAGAGCGCGCAGGGTCCAGCTCCAGCGATGCAGGCCGGGCGCGACCAGATACGACGGCGCGGTGTCGGGCCCGCACGAGGCGGTGCCCAGACCGCGGTGGGCGGCGTCGAGGTGCACCACGCAGCCGGGCCGCGGGACCAGCTCGTCGTGGTGCCGCGCGGCGGTGAGGTCCTCGGCGCGGTAGCGGGTCACGGAGACCTGGCGGGGCCGGTCCAGCGCGACGCGCAGCCCGGTGGCGTCCGGCGCCGACAGCGTGAAGTGCCGTACACCGTGCCGGCCGCCGCTCTCCTGGGGCCGCAGATAAGGGGTGAACAACGCGTCGACCGGCACGCGGTGGTGGCCGACCGGCGCGCCCGCGCTGCGGTCGGGATACGACTCCCACGGCCCCTGCCCGAACCACTCCAGCAGGTCCAGACCCGCCACCGTCTCGAAGACCGTGCCGACCCGCGCCACGTCGTCGAAGGCCTCCGGCAGTTCGGCCTCCTCGGCGACCCGGATCCCGCCCTCGACGGGTGTGAACACCTGCCGGTGCCGTACGACACCGGTCGTACCCGCGTACTCGGCCTCCACCGTCACTCCGCCGGCGCCCTCACGCACGGAGACGACCTTGCGCACCAGCGCGTCGAGCCCCCAGCTTTGCCAGCGGGGCGCGATGCCGCCCAGCTCGTCGTTGTCGGTGGGCGCCCGCCACAGTGACAGCGTGGGCGCGGCCGTCAGCAGGGGGTGGACGAGGAGGCCCTCGGCGTCGACCTCGACGCGCCGGTCCACGGGCACGTCAGTGGCGACGGCGAGCCCGCGCAGCCGGATCTGCGGCAGGCACAGCTCGGTGCCGCGCGGCGCCCACGGCTGGTCCTCGGCCGTCGTCACCCGCAGCGTCAGCCAGGCCTCGCCACCGTCGCGCGGCACCTCGAAGGGCAGCGGTACGGCGGCCGTCTCGCCGGGACACAGGTCGGGCAGTTCGGCGGGCGCGGTCAGTGTCGTGCCGTCGGCGAGGACCAGCTCCCACTCGCCCGCCAGCCAGTCCAGCCCGCGGAAGTGCTGATGGTTGGAGAGGACGATCCCCTCGTGCCGGAAGCACTCGATCCGCACCGGCGCCGCGATCTCCCGATGCTCGTACATCACCGGCTTGGGAGTACGGTCCGGAAACACCACGCCGTCCGCGATGAACGCGCCGTCGTGGACGGACTCCCCGAAGTCGCCGCCGTACGCCCACCGATGGCCGGGCGCGGCAACACCGTTGTCATGGAGCCCGGCGCCCCCACGCCCGGCCGGTCTTCCGTCGCTCACGCGTTGCAGAATCCCGTGGTCCCAGAACTCCCAGATGAACCCGCCCTGAAGACCCGGCGTGGCCTCGATGGCGGCCCAGTGGTCGGCCAGCGTGCCGTTGCTGTTGCCCATGGCGTGGGAGTACTCGCACTGGATGAGCGGCTTGGTCTGCTCGCCGGAGAGCGCGTGGGCCACGCAGTCCTCCAGCGGCGCGTACATCGGGCAGGCGATGTCGGAGGCGAGCTCGGGGTCCGCCCAGCCGCGCTTGGCGGCGCCCTCGTACTGGATCGGCCGGGTCGGATCGTGCCGGCGCACCCAGCCCGCCGCGGCGTCGTGGTTGGCGCCGTAGTCGGACTCGTTGCCCAGCGACCAGATGATGACCGACGGATGGTTCTTGTCGCGCAGCACCATCCGCGAGACGCGGTCCACGAAGGCGTTCAGATAGCGCGGGTCGTCGGCGATCTCATGGGCGTGGTCGTGGGACTCGATGTCCGCCTCGTCGACCACGTAGAAACCCAGCTCGTCGGCGAGGTCGTACAGCGTGGGGTCGTTCGGGTAGTGGGCGGTGCGGATCGCGTTGAAGCCGAAGCGCTTGAGCAGCACCAGGTCCGCGCGCATGTCCTCGTACGACACCGTCCGCCCGGTCAGCGGATGGAAGTCGTGCCGGTTCACGCCCCGGACGAAGACGCGCTCGCCGTTGACCAGCAGGTCCCGGCCGACGATCGTCACGTCGCGGAAGCCGACGCGGTGATACGAGGTGTCGGTGACCGTTCCGTCGGCGCGGTGCAGGCGGACGGTGAGGTCGTACAACTCCGGCGTCTCGGCGTTCCAGGTGCGCACCTCGGGGACGACGGTCAGCAGCCGGGCCTCGCCGAGGAAGCCGGAGACGCGTTCGTCCTCGGCGTTCGCGCGGTCGAACTCGGCGTCCTGCGTGAGGAGCCGACCGTCCAGCTCCCCGGTGACGTACCACCCCTCGGGCAGCGCACCGCCCGCGTCCCGCACCAGGCAGTCGACCCGCAGCTCACCGCTGTACCGCGCCCGCACGGTGACGTCCGCGAGGTACAGGGGGTCCGTCGCGTACAGCAGTACCGAGCGGGTGATCCCGCCGTGCCACCACTGGTCCTGGTCCTCGATGTGCGAGGCGTCGGACCATTTGACGACCGTGAGCCGTACGGTCGCGGGCGAGCCGGGGCGCACCAGACCCGTGAGGTCGAACTCCGCGGCCAGATGGGAGTCCTTGGAGATGCCGACGGGCCGCCCGTCCACATGCACCAGCAGCACGCTCTCGGCGGCCCCGGCCTGGAGCACGATCCGGCGTCCGGCCCACTCGGCGGGGACGTCCACCTCACGCTCGTACACGCCCGTCGGGTTGGCGGTGGGCGACGCGGGCGGGAACTCGGCGAACGGCATGCGGACGTTGGTGTACCGCGGCAGGTCGTCGGTGCCCTGCAAAGTCCAGGCGCCGGGGACGTACGACGAGGACCAGGAGCCGCCGACCGGCTCGTGCGGAGCGGACAGCAACTGGAAGCGCCAGTCGCCGTCCAGGGGGAGTGCTCCGGAGCGCCGGTCGACGGCGTTCATGGGCAGCCGCCCCCAGGAGGTCACCTCGGGTGCCTCCCAGGGGCGCAGGGCGATCAGGGGATCGCTCGTCATTCGCGCACGGCCCCCTTCGCGAGGTCGCCGATGATCTGCCGGGCGCCGATCGCGAAGACGATCAGCAGCGGGACGAGGGCGAGGACCGCGCCGGTCATCACCATGCCGTAGTCGGTGGTGCCGTGCGTGCCGTTGAGCTGGGACAGCGCGACCTGGAGGGTGACGTTGTCCGGGTTGGTGAGGGCGATCAGCGGCCAGGCGTAGTCGTTCCACTGGCCCATGAAGGTGAAGATGCCGAGGAAGGCCAAGCCCGGCCGGACGACCGGGAGGGCCACGTGCCAGTACTGGCGCATGAAGTTCGCGCCGTCCAGCTTCGCGGCGTCGAGCAGCTCGTCGTGGATGGCGCTTTTCATGTACTGGCGCATCCAGAAGATGCCGAACGCGTTGGCCGCCGCGGGGACGATCAGCGCGGTCATCGAGCCGATCCAGCCGATCTTCGCCATGATCACGAACTGCGGGATGGCCGCCAGCTGGGCCGGCACCATGAAGATCAGCATGAGCAGCGCGAACAGCAGCTTCCTGCCCGGGAACCGGAACTTGGCGAAGACGAAGGCCGCCAGCGAGTCGAAGAACAGCACCAGGAAGGTCACCGTCGTCGCTACCAGCAGCGAGTTCCACATCGACCCGAAGAAGTCGATCGCGTCGAACAGGTTGCGGACGTTCTCCAGGAAGTGCGAACCCGGCAGCAGTTTCGGCGGGTACGAGAAGATCTCCGACGAGGTGTGCGTCGACATGATCACGGCCCAGTAGAATGGGAAGGCCGACAGCAGCAGACCGACGATCAACACCGCGTGCAGGGCGATGCCCCGGCGCCGAGAACCCTTGATGGATGCCATGGTGAGCGGCCTCACTGTTCTTCGCCCCGGCGCTGCAGCAGGCGCCAGTTGATGATCGAGAAGAGGACGACGACGAGGAAGATGCCCCACGCCACGGCGGCGCCGTAGCCGAAGTCGTTGTTGTCGAAGGTCTGCTGGAAGAAGTAGAGGACCATCGTCCGGCCGGCGTGGTCGGGGCCCCCCGAGAACGTCGACTCGTTGGCCGTGGTCTGCAGCAGCACCTGCGGCTCCGAGAAGCTCTGCAGACCGGTGACCGTCGAGACGACCAGCACGAACAGCAGCGTCGGCCGCAGCAGCGGCAGGGTCACTCGGAAGAACGTCTGCACCGGCCCGGCGCCGTCGATGCGCGCCGCCTCGTACAGGTCGCTCGGGATGGTCTGGAGTCCGGCGAGGAAGATGATGGCGTTGTAGCCGGTCCACTGCCAGGTCATCAGCGTCGCGATGGCGACCTTGATGCCCCAGGGGGTGTTCAGCCACGCCACCTGGTCCAGGCCGACGGCCTGCAACAGGGCGTTCACCAGGCCGAAGTTGGTGGAGAAGATCGACCCGAAGACGATCGCGATCGCCACCACCGAGGTGACGTTCGGCAGGAAGTACGCGAAGCGGTAGAGGTTCTTGTAGCGGACCGCCGAGTTGAGCATCACGGCGGTCACCATGGCCAGGAAGATCATCGGGAAGGTGGCGAGCGCCCAGATGACGATCGTGGTCCCGATCGACTGCCAGAAGTCGCTGTCGCTCAGCAGGTACTGGTACTGCGACAGACCCGCCCACTCCATCGAGCCCAGGCCGTCCCAGCGGTGGAAGGACAGATAGAGCGAGAAGCCGACGGGGACCAGGCCGAAGGCGAGGAAGAGGAGATAGAAGGGGGAGATCGCGGCGTAGAGGTGCCAGTACTTGCGCAAGCCCGTCTTCGGCTGCACGGCGGGCGCGTCCGCCACGGTCATCGTGGGCTTCTCCAGTGCGGGGACGGTGGCCATCAGTAGCTCACCCCCAGATGCTTGGCGATCCGCCGGCACTTGCTCATGGCGTCCTCCCAGGCTTGCTTCGGATCCTTGCCGAGGACGCCGACGTTCTTGATCTCGTCCTTGATGGGCTGGCCCAACGCCACGTCGTACGGGCTGTTGTAGGCGACCGCGATCTTCTGCGCGGCGGGCCCGAAGACGTCCATCGTGACCTGGCCGTCGAAGAACGGGTCCGGCTCCTGGAGCTTCTTCATGCCGTACGAGGCGGGCGTGGAGGGGAACAGGCCCGCGTCGACGAAGCCCTGCGCCTGGTTGTCGGCGTTGAGCAGCCAGGCGATGATCTCGAAGGCCCGCTCGGGCTCCCGGCACGCCTTGGTGATGGACAGGAACGACCCGCCGTTGTTGGAGGGCCGCACGGGCATCTGCGCCACCCGCCACCGGCCCTCGGTCTTCGGCACCTCGTTCTTGAGGTCGCCGGTGGCCCAGGAGGCGCCGAGCTGACTGGGCAGACGGCCGCTCTCCTTGGCCGAGATCTGGTCCGGGGTGCCGTTGACGATGCTGGAGACGATGCCCCGCCGCTTGGCCTCCACGGCGAGCGCCCAGGCGTTGCGGACGTGCTCCCGGTCACCGACGAAGTTGCGGTCCTTGTCGACGTACCGCCGGCTGCCCTGCTGCACCACGTTCTCGAAGACGGCGTTGACGTCGGTGAGCAGATAGGTCCCCGGGATCCGCTTCTTGAGCCGCTCGCCCGCCGCGAAGAACTTCTCCCAGGTGTCGAGTTCCCTGGAGACGTCCTCGGGCTCGTGCGGCAGTCCCGCCTTCCGGAACACGGCGTACTGGTAGAAGTGCGCGACCGGCCCGCAGTCGATCGGGAAGCCGACCATCGAGCCGTCGTCGGCGATGCCCTGGTCCCACTTCCACGACAGGTACTGGCTCTTGTACTTGTCGGCGCCGAGTGTGCGCAGATCGACGAACTGGTCGGCGTTGGGCAGATAGGACGCCATGTCCTCGCCCTTGAGGCCCGCGATGTCGGGGATGTGGGCGTTGCCCGCCATCGTGGTGATCAGCTTCGAGCGGTAGTAGCCGCCGATCTGGATGGCGTCGAGGTCCACGGAGCGGTCGTAACGCGCCTTGGCGTTCTTGACGACCGTGTCGCTCAGACCGCCGCTCCAGTACCACAGGACCATGTTCCGACCGGTCGAGCCGGTCGGTACGGCACAGCCGGACGCCAGGCCGCCGAGCGCCGTGGCGGCCGTACCGGCCAGGCCCGCGCGCAGCAGGCCTCTTCGTGAGAGCCGCACAGCTCCCACCGCCTTTCGGATCTGTTCGGGACTTCGCATGAGAAGGGGCATGGGGGGAAAGTCAGTTGTGCCGTGCCGGTGGGGTCACGGGGGCGTACGCGACCGGCGGCCCCGGGTCGTCGGGGAGCCGGTCCGCCAGGAAGCCGTACGCCCGCTTCAGCTCGGGGTCGGTCAGGGAGCGCCACCAGCGGTCGACGCCGTACCAGCCGGGGGCCGCCAGGGCCCCGCCGTGGTGCCTGACTGACAGGCCGGCGGCCAGTACGGCGAACCTGAGCCGTTCCTCCAGCGGCCAGCCGTCCAGCGAGGCCGCTACGAAACTCGCCCCGAACACGTCCCCGGCGCCCGTCGCGTCGAGGACGTCGACATCCAGGGCGGGCACCTCCGCGTACTCACCGGTCGTCTGGTCGACGGCGACCGCGCCGTCCCCGCCGCGGGTCACCACGGCCACCGGCACCAGCTCGCTGAGCGTGCCGAGGGCCGCGACCGCGCTGTCGGTGCGGGTGTAGGCCATGGCCTCGGTCTCGTTGGGGAGGAAGGCATGGCACAGGGAGAGCTGGTCGAGGAGGTCGGCCGACCACTGCTGGGTGGGGTCCCAGCCGACGTCGGCGTAGATCCGGGTGCCGTTCGCGGCGGCCTTGGCCAGCCACGCGCGCGGTTCGGCCTCGATGTGCACGAGGGCCGTGCGCGCCTCGGGAGGGTCGCCCATCAGCGCGTCCTGCGAGTACGGGGGCTCCTGGCCGTGGGTGACGAGGGCCCGGTCGTGGCCGTAGGCGAGGGAGACGGTGACCGGGGTGGGCCAGCCGTCCGCCGTGCGGGAGAGCGAGAGGTCGATGTCCTCCTGGTCGCACAGGATGTCCCGGCAGTACTCGCCGTAGAGATCGTCGCCGAACACCGTGGCCAGCGAGGTCTTGAGGCCGAAGCGGGCGGCGGCCACCGCCAGGTTGGCGATGCCGCCCGGGCCGCAGCCCATGCCGCCGGTCCAGATCTCCTCGCCGGGTGCCGGCGGCTTTCCCAGTCCCGTGAGGACGAGGTCGTAGAAGAGCAGCCCGGTCAGCAGCACATCGGGCCGGTCGTCGTCCACGGATCGCGTCCTCTCGGTCGGGACTCCCGCTCGGGAGAGCTCGGAGTTCGTCAGAACTCTTCAATTCGGTGACCGGAATCGTGCGCCGCTCGGCGGGATGCGTCAATACCCGAGCAGAAATGAGCATGGCGATGATTGAAGATGACGAGTAGTGTTCACTCCGTGCTGGCTGAACGACGACACCAACTCATCCTGCGGGCCCTGCGCTCCGGCGGCCCCGCGGCCGTGACCGATCTCTCCGAGCAGCTGGGAGTGAGCCCGGCCACGATCAGGCGTGACCTGGTCAAACTCGAAGAGGACGGCCTGCTGACCCGGGTGCACGGCGGCGCGGTCGTGGAGGAGGGCGACCAGCCCTTCGCCGAGGTCGCCGAGGTACGCGTGCCCGAGAAGGACGCCATAGCCGCGCACGCCGCCGCGATGATCGAGGACGGTCAGTCGGTGCTGCTCGACATCGGCACCACCGCCTTCCGGCTGGCCCGTCAGCTGCACGGCCGCCGCCTCACCGTGATCACCAGCAACCTGGTCGTCTACGAGGAGCTCGCCGACGACGAGGGCATCGAGCTGGTGCTGCTGGGCGGCATGGTCCGCCGCGAGTACCGCTCCCTGGTCGGCTTCCTCACCGAGGACAACCTGCGCCAGCTGCATGCCGACTGGCTCTTCCTGGGCACCAGTGGAGTGCGGCCGGGCGGGCAGGTGATGGACACGACGGTCGTCGAGGTGCCGGTCAAGCGGGCCATGATCAAGGCCGGCGACAAGGTCGTGCTGCTCGCCGACGCGGCGAAGTTCCCGGGGACGGGGATGGCGAAGGTGTGCGGTCCGGAAGACCTGGACGTGCTGGTGACGAACGCGCCGGTCGACCCGGCGACCCGGTCCTCCCTGGAGGAGGCGGGCGTCGAGGTGGTCGTGGCAGGAAAGGTGCAAACGTGAAACTGACGATCCTGGGCGGCGGCGGATTCCGCGTGCCGCTCGTGTACGGGGCGCTCCT
Organism: Streptomyces curacoi; assembly: GCF_001513975.1. Lineage (GTDB taxonomy): Bacteria > Actinomycetota > Actinomycetes > Streptomycetales > Streptomycetaceae > Streptomyces > Streptomyces curacoi. The sequence continues at coordinate 465,772 of NZ_KQ947986.1, read as the reverse complement.
CGGCGACCGCGTCGAGGGCCGGGTCACCCACGTCGTGCTGCACGACCTGGACGACCGGCGGCTCTCCGCGGTGACCCGCGTGCTCGCCGAGCAGGCGGCCACCGTGTCCGACGCACCGCAGGTCACCGCCACCACCGACCTGGACGAGGCCCTGCGCGGCGCCGACTTCGTCTTCTCCGCGATCCGCGTCGGCGGCCTGGAGGGCAGGGCGAACGACGAGCGGGTCGCGCTCGCCGAGGGCGTCCTCGGCCAGGAGACGGTCGGCGCCGGCGGCATCGCCTACGGCCTGCGCACGGTCCCGGTCGCCGTCGGCATCGCCCAGCGCGTGGCCCGGCTCGCACCGGACGCCTGGGTCATCAACTTCACCAACCCGGCGGGCCTGGTCACCGAGGCCATGAGCCGCCACCTCGGCGACCGCGTCATCGGCATCTGTGACTCACCGGTCGGCCTCGGCCGCCGTATCGCCCGCGTCCTCGGCGTGCAGAACCCGGGCGAGGCTTGGATCGACTACGTAGGCCTCAACCACCTCGGCTGGGTCCGCGGCCTGCGCGTCGCCGGCCGCGACGAACTCCCGCGCCTGCTCGCCGACCCCGATCTGCTCGGCTCCTTCGAGGAGGGCAAGCTCTTCGGCGTCGACTGGCTCCGCTCGCTCGGCGCGATCCCCAACGAATACCTGCACTACTACTACTTCAACCGCGAAGCCGTCCGCGCCTACCAGCAGGCCGACAAGACCCGCGGCGCCTTCCTGCGCGACCAGCAGGCCCGCTTCTACGAGGAGGCCCGGCGCGCCGACGTCTCCGCCCTGGACGTCTGGGACCGCACCCGTGCCGAGCGCGAGGCCACCTACATGTCCGAGAACCGTCAGACGGCCGGCGCCGGCGAGCGCGAGCCGGACGACCTCTCCGGCGGCTACGAGAAGGTGGCGCTCGCGCTGATGCGGGCCATCGCCCGCGACGAGCGCACGACCCTGATCCTCAACGTCCGCAACCAGGCCACCCTGTCCGTCCTCGACACCGACGCCGTCATCGAGGTCCCCTGCCTGGTCGACGCCAACGGCGCCCACCCGGTCGCGGTCGCCCCGCTGCCCGACCACGCCACCGGGCTGGTCTGCGCCGTCAAGGCGGTCGAGCGCGAGGTGCTCGCCGCCGCCGAGTCCGGCTCCCGTACGACGGCGGTGAAGGCCTTCGCGCTGCACCCGCTCGTCGACTCCGTGAACGTGGCCCGCAGGCTGGTCGAGGGCTACACGGCCGTGCACCCTGGCCTGGCGTACCTTAAGTGAGCGCCTGTCGGTAAGCGCTTGCCCCAGCTTTCCCTCCCGGCTCCCTGGAGAACCTTCATGCACGACGAACGCCGCCGGATCGAAGAGCGCGTCGAGCGCCTCCACACCCAGCGCATCAAGCCCGCGATCTACTCGGCCACCGTCCCCTTCGAGGTCGAGGCCTGGCAGGCGCCGGGCGAGCCGGTCTCCTTCGAGGAGGCCGCCGCCGCCCGGTACACGCCCTTCGCGATGGACACCCCCTGGGGACCGCCCTGGGGGACGACCTGGTTCCGGATGCGCGGCCGGGTGCCCGCCGAGTGGGCCGGACGGCGGGTCGAGGCGGTCATCGACCTCGGCTTCGTCGGCGACTGGCCCGGCAACCAGGCCGAGGCCCTGGTCCACCTGCCCGACGGCCGGCCCCTGAAGGCGGTCAACCCGCTCAACCAGTACGTGCCGGTCGGCAACCCGGTCTCGGGCGGCGAGGAGATCGACTACCTGGTCGAGGCCGCCTCCAACCCGGACATCCTGGCGGACAACTTCGCGGCCCCGACCCCACTGGGCGACGTCCTGACGGCGGGCGACAAGCCCCTCTACACCTTCCGGCGCGCCGACCTAGCCGTCCTGGACGAGGAGGTCTGGCACCTCGACCTCGACGTCCAGGTGCTGCGCGAGCTCATGGTCCACCTCGGCGAGCACGAGCCGCGCCGCCACGAGATCATGCACGCCCTCGACCGGGCCATGGACACCCTCGACCTGGACGACATCTCCGGCAGCGCCACGGCCGTACGCGAGGTCCTCGCCCCCGTCCTGGCCCGACCCGCCCATGCCAGCGCGCACACGATCTCCGGGGTCGGCCACGCCCACATCGACTCGGCCTGGCTGTGGCCCATCCGCGAGACCAAGCGCAAGACGTCCCGCACCTTCTCCAACGTGACGTCCCTGGCCGACGAGTACGACGACTTCATCTTCGCCTGCTCCCAGGCCCAGCAGTACGAGTGGGTGCGCGACAACTACCCGCACGTGTGGGCCCGCATCCAGGAGTCGGTGAAGAAGGGCCAGTGGGCGCCGGTCGGCGGCATGTGGGTCGAGGCCGACGGCAACCTCCCCGGCGGCGAGGCGATCGCCCGCCAGCTCATCCACGGCAAGCGGTTCTTCATCGAGCACTTCGGCGTCGAGACCAAGGGCGTCTGGCTGCCGGACTCCTTCGGCTACACCGCCGCCTACCCGCAGCTGGCCAAGCTCGCCGGCAACGAGTGGTTCCTCACCCAGAAGATCTCCTGGAACCAGACCAACAAGTTCCCCCACCACACCTTCTGGTGGGAGGGCATCGACGGCACCCGCATCTTCACCCACTTCCCGCCGGTCGACACCTACAACGCCCGCTTCAGCGGCGAGGAGATGGACCGAGCGGTCCGCAACTACTCGGAGAAGGGCGCCGGTACGCGCTCCCTCGCCCCCTTCGGCTGGGGCGACGGCGGTGGCGGCCCCACCCGCGAGATCATGGAGCGGGCCCGCCGGCTGGCGGACCTGGAGGGCTCGCCGAAGGTCGTCGTCGAACACCCCGACGAGTTCTTCGCCAAGGCCCGCGAGGAGTATCCGGACGCCCCCGTCTGGGTCGGCGAGCTCTACCTTGAGCTGCACCGGGCGACGTACACCTCCCAGGCCCGCACCAAGCAGGGCAACCGGCGCAGTGAACACCGGCTCCGCGAGGCCGAGTTGTGGGCGACGACGGCCGCGCTGCACGCGCCGGGCTACACGTACCCGTACGAGAAGCTGGACCGGCTGTGGAAGACGGTCCTGCTGCACCAGTTCCACGACATCCTGCCGGGCTCCTCGATCGCCTGGGTGCACCGCGAGGCGGAGGCCGAGTACGCACGCGTCGCCGAGGAACTGGAGGCGCTCACGGCCGAGGCGGTCGCCGCGCTGGGCGGCGGCTCCGCGCGGGTGTTCAACACGAGCCCCTACGCCCGGGCCGAGGTCGTCCGTACGGCCGAGGGCGCACCGGCGTACGTCGAGGTGCCCGCGAGCGGCAGCGCGCCCCTGAGCGACGCCACGCCCCCGCAGCCCGTGACGGTCACCGGCCGGGTGCTCGACAACGGCCTGGTCCGGGTGGACGTGGCGGCGGACGGCACGCTGTCGTCCGTCTTCGACCTGCGGGCGAACCGCGAAGTCCTCGCGGACAAGGGCAACCTGCTGCGCCTGCACACCGACCTCCCGAACTACTGGGACGCCTGGGACATCGACAAGCACTACAAGAACCGCTACACGGACCTGCTGGACGCCGAGTCCGTCACGGTCGTCGAGGACGGCCCGCTCGTCGGCGCGATCCGCGTCGAGCGCGCCTTCGGCAAGGGGTCGAGGATCGCCCAGACGATCACGGTCCGCGCGGGCAGCCCGCGCATCGACATCGAGACCGACATCGACTGGCACGAGGCCGAGAAGATCCTCAAGGCGGGCTTCCCGGTGGACATCCGGGCACCGCACTCCTCCGCCGAGATCCAGTTCGGCCACATCCAGCGGCCCACCCACACCAACACCAGCTGGGAGGCGGCCCGCTTCGAGGTCTCCGGCCACCGCTGGGTGCACATCGCCGAACCCGGCTACGGCGTCGCGGTCATCAACGACTCGACATACGGCCACGACGTCTCCCGCACCGTCCGCGAGGCGAGCGAAGCGAGTTGGGGGTCCCCCCGGCCGGAGGCTGGGGGAGGTACGACCACCAGGGTCAGCCTCAGCCTGGTCCGCGCCCCGCGCATCCCGGACCCCGAGGCCGACCAGGGCAGGCACCGCTTCACCTACTCCCTGCTTCCCGGCGCGAGCATCGAGGACGCCGTCGCCGAGGGCTACGCCCTCAACCTCCCCCTGCGCGTGGCCGATTCGGCGGGCGCGCCCGAGCCCGTCGTCTCCGTGGACGGCGACGGCGTGACCGTCGAGGCGGTCAAGCTGGCCGACGACCGCTCCGGCGACGTCGTCGTACGCCTCTACGAGTCCAACGGCGGTCGCGCGACCGGCGTCCTGCGCGCGGGCTTCCCGCTCGCGGGCGCCCAGGTGACCGACCTGCTGGAGCGCCCGCTGCAGGACGCCGGTCTCGAAGCCGACGGCGGGGTCCCGGTCTCGCTGCGGCCCTTCCAGATCCTGACCCTGCGCCTGCGGCGAGCGGAAGGGAGCTGAGCCGGGTGCCGATGCAACCCTGGTTCACCGACGCCAAACTGGGGATCTTCATCCACTGGGGCATCTACGCCGTCGACGGCGTCCAGGAGTCCTGGTCGTTCTACGACGACACCGTCCCGTACGACCGGTACATGTCCCAGCTCGACCGCTTCACGGCCTCCCGCTACGACCCGCGCGCATGGGCGAGGCTCTTCGCGCGGGCCGGTGCCCGATACGCCGTCCTGACCAGCCGCCACCATGACGGCGTCGCCCTGTGGGACACCGCCCACGGCGACCTGAACGTGGGGCGCGACCTGATCGCCGGCTACGCGGACGCCCTGCGCGAGCAGGGCCTCAAGGTCGGCCTCTACTACTCCCACTCGGACTGGAGCCACCCCGACTACGCCTCCACGCGCAAGCCGGGCCGCCCGCCGGAGCTGGAGGACAACCGGTACTCCGAGGCCGCCGCCGAGGACGAGGACCTGGCGGCCTGGGAACGCTTCCTCGCCTACCGGGACGGCCAGGTGCGGGAGTTGGCGTCCCGCTACAAGCCGGACCTGATGTGGTTCGACGGCGAGTGGGACCGCAGCGAGGAACAGTGGCGCATCCGGGAGCTGGCCGCGCTGATCCGATCCGAGGTCCCGGACGTCGTCTTCAACGCCCGCATGCTCAGCGAGGGCGACTACGCCACGCCCGAGCAGGGCGCCCCGGTCGTCCCGCCCGAGGGGCCCTGGGAGCTGTGCCTGACGATCAACGACTCCTGGGGCCACCAGCACCACGACCACAACCACAAGTCGGTCGGCCAGCTGATCCGCTACTTCACGGAGACGATCGGCGGCGGTGGCAATCTGCTGCTGAGTGTCGGGCCGCGCGAGGACGGCACGATCCCGGCCGAGCAGGCCGAGCGCCTGGAGGGGCTCGGCGACTGGATCGCCAGGCACGCGGAGGCGGTGTACGGCACCGAGCGCGGCCTCCCGGCCGGTCACCACTACGGCCCGAGCACCCTGTCCAGGGACCGCCGCACCCTCTACCTGGTCCTCTTCGACGCCCCGCGCGCCGAGATCAACGTACGCGGACTGCTCGGCCCGGTACGCCGGGTCACGGTGCTCGGCAGCGGTACGGAACTGGCCCACCGGGTCACCGGCGGCCTGCACGAGACACCCGGGGTGCTCTGGATCGACCCGCCCAGCGAGGCGGACCTCGACCCGCACGCCACCGTGCTCGCCGTGGAGTTGGAAGGCGAACTGCGGCTGTACCGCGGGTCGGGCCGCTTCTGACGAGCTTGTTTCGGGTCGGCCGTCCGTCCCCCGTGCCAGCGGCCGACCGACCCGAGTCCCCCGTGGGTTCCCCCGTGGTGGTGCGTTCCCCCGTTTGCTTTCACTCTTATGAGCGCGGGGCTCGCGCCCTGATACACCCTCGGAGAATTTTTTTTCGGGGCTCTCTCAGCCTGTCCGGGGCTCTCTCAGCCTGCGGCTTCCTCAGCCGGTGAACCCGGCCGTGATGGAGGTGAACTGCCAGGTGCTCTGGCTGATCCCCGAACAGTTGCTCGTCACGCCGCCGCCCGGGCACGGCCGGTCGCGGTTGACCGACCAGAAGGCGAGCCGGGCGATGTGGTGGGAGTTCGCCCAGTCGCGGATCTGGGTCCAGGTCGCGGGCGAGGTGAGCTCCTGCTGGTCGGACAGGCCGTTCATGCCGGAGATGCCGATGTGGGCGTAGGCCATGGCGTCGTCCCACCCGAAGGTGGACTGCAGCTTGTTCTTCAGCCCCTCCGTGGCGTTCACGGTGTTGCCGTACATGTCCGCGCCGCCGCCGAAGTCGAACGGCATGATCGTGAACACGTCGATGCCGGCGTCGAGCGCCTTGGCCTGCTCGATGAGCCGGTTGCCCCAGTACGTCGGCCCGGTCGTCGAGGTGCCGAAGGTGAGGACGGTCCGCAGCCCCGGGTTGTTCGCCTTGACGATCTTCAGGGCGTTCAGGATCCGGTCCTGCACGGTGGCGTTCTCGAACTCGTCGGTGTTCTCGATGTCGACGTCGATCGCCTTCAGCCCGTAGGCGTCGATCACCTTCTGGTACGCCCCGGCAAGCGCCTGCGCCGACGAGCAGTTCGGCCCGAGCTTGTTGCCGCTCCAGCCGCCGATCGACGGGACGATGTCACCGCCGGCGGAGCGGATGGAGTCGATGACGCTCTGGTCGTTCCCGCCGGTCAGCGGGCGCTGCCCGTCCCAGGCCGGGTTGCAGCCGCCGGAGGACAGGATGAACGCCATCGTGTACCACTTGATGCCGGTCGCGTTCATGACCGAGGTCGCGCTCGGCGGGTCGCCCCAGCCCAGGTACAGATAGGGCGCGGCCTGCTTGAAGCCGCTGCCGCCACCCGGGTCGGTCGTGACGGTCACGGCGTCGGAGGCCGCCGAGACGTTCCCGGCCGCGTCCCGCGCCCTCACCGTGAAGGTGTGGCTCGTGCCCGGCGCCAGGCCGCCGACCGTGGCGCTCGTACCGGAGACACTGAGCACCCGGCTCGAACCCCGGTGGATGTCGTACGCGGTCACCCCCACGTCGTCCGTCGAGGCGTTCCACGCCAGCGACACGCTGGACGACGTCTTGCCGGTGGCCCGCAGGCCGCCCGGCACGCTCGGCGCCTGACCGTCCGAACCGCCGCCCGGCCCGTCGAGGCCGATGTCGTCGGCGTGGTAGGCGCCCTGCGCGTACCAGCCGTGGACGTAGACGGTGACACTGGACTGCGAGGCACCGGTCGTGAAGGAGACGGACAGCCGGCTGTACGCCGACGGCGACGACGTCCAGGTGGAGGCGCCGCCGTCCACACCGAGGTAGACGTACGATCCGCGCACCCAGCCGCTGAGCGCGTACGTCGTGCCGGGCCGGACGGCGATCGTCTGGCTGCACTTGGCGATGTCACTGGAACTCACCGCCCCGGCAAGGGCCTTGGAGCCCCCGTGCACGGGGGAGGAGACGACCGACCCGAGGTTGCCGGTGCAGGACCACGGGGAGAGCCCGCCGGACTCGAAGCCGGGGTTGGCGAGGATGTTGGCCGCCTGGGCCGGGCCGGGAAGGGCGACGACTCCGGTGAGCGCGAGGGCGGCGGAGCCGAGGAGGGCGAGAAGTCGACGTCTGGAACGTCTGAGTAGTGAGTGGCGCACGCGATCTCCCTGAAGGCTGTGGGGTGTTCGGGAGTGCAGAGAAACGCAGAACGGTGCGCAACCAAGTTGGTATGGACCAATCCGGCTGTCAAGCGGCGGCGCCGGGATCGGTCCATACCGGGTGAGGGGACGTCCTCAGGGACCTAGAGCGGCAGGGCCTGAGCCGACACCTCGACGGGCTCGACCGGTGCCGGAACCGCGGGCAGCAACGCCTCCGACCCTTCGACGCGTTGGTGGGGCACCGACACGGGCCGCAGCGGCCGCGGCCCCGAGACCACCGTGTAGTCCTGCCCCAGGAACGGCGGCGCGACCTCGCCCGGATCCTCCCCGAGCGCCAACTGCACGGCCAGCCAGGGCACATTGACCCCGCACAGCGACAGCTGGTGCAACCCGCCCGCCGGCCGCGTGTTGACATCCATCAGCACCGGGGTCTCACCGAACATCCGGAACTGGATGTTGGACAGATAGTGCAGCCCGAACCCCTCCGCGATCAGCCGCGCCGGCTCCAGCCACTGCTCCTGCAGCGTGAACCCACGACGCCGCCCGTTCTTGAGCCGGCCGATCGCCAGCCGCACCCGGTTGTCCGGACCGGTGAGGCAGTCCACCGACACCTCGGGCTGCTCCAGCCGCGGCATGACCAGCCAGTCCACCGGTTCGTCGGCCCGCCGCAACGCGTCCAGCACCAGATCCAGCTGCACATACGGGGTCGGGAAGCCGTTGAGGTGCACGAGCGAGAAGGGGGCGCGCGTGATGACCCGGAAGCCCACCCCGCCCGCACCGGACGCCGGCTTGAAGCAGGCCTTGTGACCGGCCGCCTCCAACTCCTCGACCGCCGCGAGGAGTTCATCGGCCGTGCGCACCCGCCACCACGGCGGCACCGGCACCCCGACCGACTGCACTGCCTCGTACGCGATCACCTTGTCCTGGAACACCGCCACGGCCTGCGGCGGCGGCGCCAGCAGCGCCGTACCGGCCGCCTCGAAGTCCGCGCGGTGCGCCACGATCGCCGACTGGTGCAGCCGGGGCACGAACACGTCGATGCCGCGGCGCCGGCACTGGTCGAGCGCGTACTCGACATACGCGGCCGGGGACAGGCCCTCCGGCTCCAGCTCGGCGGTGTCGGCGGCGGCCAGCACCGGCGAGTCGGCGTCCCCGTGGGTCGCATGGATCTCGACCGCACGATCGCTGGGATTTCTCCGCAGCTGATCCATGAAGAACACGTTCTCCGCGTACGTGCGGTTGAGCCAGACGCGTACGCGAGAGACCATGCAGGCCGCCTTTCAGGGTTCGCGGGCAGGGCGAAGCAGGCCCGTGCCCGGGCAGGGTAGATGGAGGGACACCAAACCGCCCCGTGCGAAGGGACGTTTCATGGCGGTGGTGTTGGGGCGATCATACGGCTTTCAAGGGGTGCCGCGTGCAACGTACGGGTTACGGATTCTCCGATCATGTGCCCGGATCCGATCATGTGCCTGGAGCGGACACCCGCCGATCGCCCGCCGCGCCGCCGCCGACGCGGGCCCGCTCTCTCGCCGACGTGATCTCGCCTTGTACCGTCGCGGCACCCTGTGTTCTCGTGGTGTCGTTCGAGTGATCGGAAGGGGCACGGGGTGACATCGACGGCCGGCGGTGCCGGACGACTGCTGGCCATCAGCGATCTGCACATCGGCTACGAGGACAACCGCGCCCTCGTCGAGAAGATGCGGCCCGACTCGGATGACGACTGGCTGCTCGTCGCCGGTGACGTCGCCGAGACCGTGGCCGACATCCGCTGGGCCCTGGAGACCCTCGCCGGCCGCTTCCGCAAGGTCGTCTGGGCGCCCGGCAACCACGAACTGTGGACCCACCCGAAGGACTCCGTCACCCTGCGCGGCGTCGCCCGCTACGAGCACCTGGTCGCGCTGTGCCGGGAACTCGGCGTGACGACCCCCGAGGACCCGTACCCCGTCTGGGACGGCCCCGGCGGTCCGGTGGCCGTTGCGCCCCTGTTCCTGCTGTACGACTACTCGTTCCTGCCCTCCGGCTGCTCGACCAAGGAGGAGGGGCTGGAGTACGCGCACGGAACCGGCGTCGTGTGCAGCGACGAGTACCTGCTGCACCCCGACCCCTACCCGTCCCGCGAGGCCTGGTGCGAGGCCCGGGTCGCCGAGACCGGGCGCCGGCTCGCCGCACTCCCCGAGGACCTGCCCACCGTCCTCGTCAACCACTACCCGCTGGACCGGCACCCGACGGACATCCTGTGGTACCCCGAGTTCGCCATGTGGTGCGGCACCCGGCTGACCGCGGACTGGCACCGCAGGTTCCGCGTCGAGACCATGGTCTACGGCCACCTCCACATCCCGCGGACCACCTGGCACGAAGGGGTCCGCTTCGAGGAGGTGTCGGTGGGATACCCCCGCGAGTGGCGCAAGCGGCCGGACCCGCCGGGACAGCTGCGCCGGATTCTGCCCAGGGAGGACGGGGCCCGTTGATCGAGGAACTGCTGCCGGACACGGTGGTCGCCGTCGAGACCTACGGCGACGAGGAACCCCCGAACGCGGCCCTGTACCCCGAGGAGGAGGCGCTGGTGGCCCAGGCGGTCGCCAAGCGCCGCCGGGAGTTCGCCGCCGTACGCTCCTGCGCCCGCCGCGCCATGGAGAAACTCGGCGTGCCGCCCCAGCCGGTCCTGCCCGGCGAACGCGGAGCCCCCGCCTGGCCGGCCGGCCTCGCCGGGAGCATGACCCACTGCGACGGCTACTGCGCCGCCGCGCTGGTCCGCGCCGCCGACCTGGCCTCCCTCGGCATCGACGCCGAGCCCCACCAGACGCTCCCGGAGGGCGTCCTGCCGGCCGTCGCCCTGCCCGCCGAGGCGGACCGGCTGCGCCGTCTGGCCGGCGACCATCCAGGTGTCCACTGGGACCGGCTGCTGTTCAGCGCCAAGGAGTCCGTCTACAAGGCGTGGTTCCCCCTCACCGGGAAGTGGCTGGACTTCAGCGAGGCCGACATCGACGTCTTCGCCGACCGCGGCGAGCAGCACAGCGGCGGCTTCCGCGCCCGGCTCCTCGTGCCCGGCCCGTGGGTGGGCGACCGTCGCCTCGACCACTTCGACGGCCGGTGGACGGTCGGGCGGGGGCTGGTGGCGACCGCCGTGAGCGTGCCGCACACCTGAGCCCCCTCGGGCCTGACGCGAGATCCGCTACGGCCGCTCCGGGCACCAGCTCCGCAGCAGCCGGAAGAACTCCTCCTCGTTGCCGGTCAGTCCCGCGGCCGCCAGCGCCTGTTCGGCCTCGGCGAGCACGGCGGGCGGGACGACGGCTGGTCGGCGGGAGCCGGGGGGACCGTCGAACGCGGCCCGTACGGTGTGCAACAGCCGCAGGTAGGCCTGGACGGCGGTGCGCTCGCGGTCGGTCAGTACGGCGGTGGGCATCGGTCGGCTCTCCCCGAGTCGGTGTCAATCGCAGCACGCCCCGCAGATCGGGGCGTACCACCAGCTTGCCGTCCACCACTGACAATCGGGGTCGGTCACCGGCCGGTTCGCCCGCTCAGCGGAGGCGGAACATCACCGAAGGGGCAGGTTGGGGGGCCGGCCCGGCGCCCGGGGGGGACTGGGGGCCCGACGGCTCAGGGGGCCCGACGGTCAGGACTGGAGGCCCGAGATGTCAGGACTGGGGGCCCAGATAGCCCAAGGACGCCTCGATCCGGCCCGCCAGGTGGTCGCGCTGGCCCCTGACCGACGAAACCGCCAGCCAAGTGCGGCACTTGCTGGCCAGCAGGAGGCCGAAGGACTCCGCCTCCTGCTCCTCGGCCTGGTCGAAGTGGCTGCGGGCGGCGACCTTCAGCACCGTGGCCTGGAGGTCGGCGCCGTCGTCGAGGAGGCGGGCCGCGACCGCGGCCCCCTCGACGCTGTGGCCGCAGTGGCCGGCCTTCATGTGCCACAGCTCATGGCCGAGGATCACCAACTGGTGTTCGGGCGCGGTGCGTTCCTCGATCACGACGAGGTCCTGGTCGGCCATGTCGAGCCACAGCCCGCTGGCGGTGCCGGGCGGGAAGGCGGCCGTACGGAACCGGACGGGACGGCCGCGGCGTCTGCTCATCGCGTCGCACAGGGCGCCGTACAGCTCCTCGGGCGCCGCGGGCGCGGGCAGCGTCAGCTCCGCGACGAGCTCGCCGCACAGGCGGCGCATTTCCCTACCGATGCCCACAGATCTCCCGTTCTCCCCGGATCACGACTCGGGCCGCTTGACGCTTTCGAGGAGCATGTCCAGCCACTCGGCGACCTTGTCGCGGTGCTGGTCGGTGGGCAGTTGGGCGGCCCGCCAGGCGATGCCGCGCACGCCGTGGTCCTGGAGGAGTCTCTCCAAGGGGTCGTCGGTGGTCTGCGCCGCCTCACGCTCCGCGAGCTTCTGCAGGAGGTCCTGTTCGGTGCGCTGGAGGGCGCCCGCGAGCGCCTCGGGGTCCTCGGCCGTGAGGAACCCGGCGTGTACGCGGAAGAAACGCTGGATGGCGTCGCAGTGCTCCATGGTGGGGCGCCGGTCGCCGTTGATGAGGGCGCCCGCCTGCTGGCGGGACATGCCCGCGCCGTCGGCGATCTCCTGCTGGGTGTACTTGCGGCCGTTGGGCTTGAGGCGGGTGCGGCGCAGCAGGTCCAGGCGCTGCAGGAAGCGGGCCTGGACGTCCGGCTCGCCCGCGGGGCAGCCGCTGAGCAGGGACTTCACCACGGGCTCGGGGACGCCGGAGGCGACGGACAGGCGGCCGGTGTCGAAGACCTCCGCGTGCGGTACGCCGAGCCGGTCGGCGAGCGCGGTGACGCGGGCGACCACGGCCGGCAGCGCGGCCGTCTGCGTGGCGCCCGGACCCTCGATGCCATCCGTCACCGACAGATCTCCTACGTCTCTCACAGGCTTCTCACAAGCGGTTGCCGTGAACTTGGTGGAGATTACCGGGTAGTTCGAACTCACATCCAGGTCTCGCCACAACTGTGGCCAATTTCAGCCGTCAACAGGCACGAAATGCCACGATAGTTGACACGGCTCGGGCGCGGGCAGCAGGATCAAGGCGCCACGTGAAGGCCGCATAGGCAAGAGGGGTGACCTCCCGATGGCGTATCAGGCAGGTGGGCAGCGGTCCGTACCGCGGCCCGTCCCCGAGAGTCCCGAGGGCCAGGCGTATCTACGGGACTACGCCACCCTTCTGGAGGCCGTGCCCTTCCCGTCCGTCATCCTCGACCACCGCTGGGACGTCGTTCTGGCGAACACCGCTTTCGCGTCACTTTTCCGCGGTGTGGGCCAGCATCCGACGGCCATGCCCGACGACAACTTCCTGAGGTTCGTGCTGTTCCACCCGGACGCGAGCACCGTGCTCGGTGAGCACGAGTCGAGCTGGTGCCTGCCGATGCTGGCGCAGTTCGCGGCCGCCGTGGAGCGGCACGGCCACGACCACGGGCTGCAGGCCATCCGCCGGGAGATCGCCCAGGACCCGATCATGGAGGCGGCCTACCGGCACGGTCTGCCGCACTGGATCCGTGCGGTCGGCGAGCAGGCCGTCGTGCAGGACGGCTCCGTACGCCCGCTGCTGCACCCCGACCCGCGCTGGGGCGCGACCGAGTGCCGGGTCGTCGACGAGACGCCCAGTTCGCTTCAGAAGATGGGCTACACCCGGCAGACGCTGGTGCTGCGCGAGGTGCGCCGCGACCGGCCCAGGATGCGCGGGGCGCGTCGCGTCGCGAACCATCTGAGAGTAGTGCCCACCTCCGAGGGCTGAACGGGGCACCGTCGGCGTTCAGGTCGTCGACGGCGCCCCGTTCGGCGCGGTGAAGTCCCTGCCTTGCGTGTCGGGCGGCGTTCCGCGGTTCACCTCGTTGTCCCGCTGCCTCGTTATCCCTAATCCCTTATCCCTTATTCCGTTACCCCCTTACCTCGTTCGCTCGATCCGAGGACGTTCCCTCATTCCCAGCGCCATGGATATGTGACATAGTACTGGCGTGAGCAAGCGACTGACCTGCGACGTCGTGGTCGTCGGAGCCGGAATGGTGGGCGCGGCCTGCGCACTGTACGCGGGACGGGCGGGCCTCGACGTGGTCCTCGTCGACCGTGGCCCGGTGGCCGGCGGCACCACCGGGGCCGGTGAGGGCAACCTCCTCGTCTCCGACAAGGAGCCCGGCCCCGAGCTCGATCTCGCGCTGCTGTCCGGCCGCCTGTGGGCCGAGCTGGCGCAGGAGTTCGGGGCCGCTGTCGAGTACGAGGCGAAGGGCGGCGTGGTCGTGGCCTCGTCGTCCGGCGGGCTCGCGGCACTGGAGCGGTTCGCCGAAGGGCAGCGCGCCGCGGGGGTCGTCGCCGAACCGGTCGCGGGCGACGCGCTGTACGAGCTCGAACCGCACCTCGCCCCGGGCCTGCCCGGCGCCGTCCACTACCCCCAGGACTGCCAGGTCATGCCCGCCCTCGCCGCCGCCCACCTGATCCGCGCCTCCGGCGCCCGCCTGCTCACCGGCCACACCGTGACCGACGTCCTGCGCGCGCCGGACGGTCCAGTGCGGGGGGTCCGCACGGACCGGGGTGACATCCACGCCCCCGCGGTCGTCAACGCCACCGGCACCTGGGGCGGGGAACTCGCCGCACTCGCGGGCGTCCCGCTGCCCGTCCTCCCTCGGCGCGGCTTCGTCCTCGTCACCGAACCCCTTCCGCGCAAGGTCCGCCACAAGGTGTACGCCGCCGACTACGTGGCCGACGTCGCCAGCGACTCGGCCGCACTGCAGACCTCGCCGGTGGTGGAAGGCACGGCCGCCGGGCCGATCCTCATCGGGGCCAGCCGTGAGCGGGTCGGCTTCGACCGGACGTTCTCGCTGCCGGCCGTACGGGCCCTGGCCGCGGGGGCGACCCGGCTGTTCCCGTTCCTGGAACAGGTGCGTGCCCTGCGGTCCTACCTCGGCTTCCGCCCCTACATGCCCGACCACCTGCCCGCCGTCGGACCGGACCCCCGCGTCCCCGGGCTGTACCACGCCTGCGGTCACGAGGGCGCGGGCATCGGACTGGCCACCGGCACCGGCCGGCTGATCGCGCAGGCGCTCACCGGCGGAACACCCGACCTGGACCTGACGCCCTTCCGCCCCGACCGTTTCGCCGAGGAGGCCGCGTGAGATCCCCCGTGGAACTGGCCGACGCCCAGCCGGGCCCCGCGTTCACCGTCACCTTGGACGGCCGTGAGATCGAGGCGCTGCCCAGCCAGACGGTGGCCGCGGCGCTCTGGGCGGCCGGTGTCACCTCGTGGCGCGGCACCCGGGGCGAGGGCCGGCCGCGCGGCGTCTTCTGCGGCATCGGCGTGTGCTTCGACTGCCTCGTCACCGTCAACGACCGCCCCAACCAGCGGGCCTGCCTGGTGCCCTTGCACCCGGGCGACGCCATCCGCACGCAGGAAGGGACGGGACACCATGACTGACCCGAACGACCCGAACCACGCGGCGGTACTCCCGCACCTCGCCGTGATCGGCGCGGGACCGGCAGGGCTCGCCGCGACCGTGGCCGCCGCCTCCCGCGGTGTCCGGGTCACGCTGCTCGACTCGGCGGCCCAGGAGGGCGGCCAGTTCTACCGTCAGCCCGCGGCCGAGCTGCGCGCCCGCCGACCGCAGGCCCTGCACCACGAGTGGCGGACATGGGAGCGACTGCGGAACGGGCTGAGGACACATGTCGACGCCGGAGCCGTACGGCACTTGACGGACCATCACGTCTGGCTCGTCGAGCGCGGCTCCGAGGGCTTCACCGTCCACGCGCTCCTCGGCCCGGAGCAGGAGGAGCCGGTCGAAGTGCGCGCCGACGCCGTACTTCTGGCCACCGGCGGATACGAGAAGGTGCTGCCGTTCCCGGGCTGGACGCTCCCCGGGGTGGTCACCGCGGGTGGTGCCCAGGCCATGCTCAAGGGCGCCCTCGCGGTCTCCGGCCGCACCGCCGTGGTCGCGGGGACCGGGCCGCTGCTGCTCCCCGTGGCGACCGGACTCGCCGCGGCCGGGGTCGAGGTGGCCGCGCTCGTCGAGTCCGCCGACCCCAAGGCCTTCGCGGGGCGGACTGGCGCGCTGGCGGCGCAGCCCGGCAAGCTCGCCGAGGGGGCCGGGTACGCGGCTCGACTGCTGCGTCACCGGGTGAAGGTCCTCGCGCGGCACACGGTCGTCGAGGCGCACGGCACCGAGCGGCTGGAGGCCGTGACCGTCGCCGCGCTCGACGGTGACGGGCGGGTCAGGCATGGCCGTGAGCGGCGTATCGCCTGCGACACCCTGGCCGTCGGGCACGGCATGCTCCCGCACACCGATCTCGCCGGGACACTGGGCTGCCGGCTCGACGGACTCGCCGTGTACGTCGACGAGGAACAGCGCACGGATGTCCCCGGCGTCTGGGCCGCCGGTGAGACGACCGGCATCGGCGGTTCCGCCCTCTCGCTCGCCGAAGGGCACATCGCCGGCCGCTCGGCCGCGGCGCGCCTGCGCGGCACCGAGCCCGACCCGCGCGCATGGGCGGCGGCAGCGAAGGTCCGTGACCGACTGCGCGCGTTCTTCGCCGCGCTCGACTCCGTGTACGCCCCGCCCGCGCACTGGACCGAGCAGGTCACCGACGACACCGTCGTCTGCCGCTGTGAGGAGGTCACCGGCGGTGCGGTCCGACAGGCCGTGGCGGAGCTCGGCGCGGGGGATCTGCGCACCGTGAAGCTGCTGACGCGGGCAGGAATGGGCTGGTGCCAGGGGCGGGTGTGCGCGCCCGCGGTCGCGGGTCTCGCCGGGTGCGAGCTCACGCCGTCCCGGCGGCCGTTCGCCCGGCCCGTACCGCTCGGGGTGCTGGCCCGCGCCGGAGAGCCCGAGAGCGACTGACCACGGGCCGGCCTTCAGAAGCAGGCAGCCTGTCCCTGACTGCCGACATCAGTAAAATGTCACACCCTATTGAGGATGGGAATCCCACATGACCGCCACCGACAGCGAGCACACCGAGCACACCGAGCACCGCCCCTGGCGCGGCGTCCTCGTCGCCACCGCGCTCCCGATGAACGACGATCTCTCCGTCGACCACGGCAAGTTCGCCGAGCACTGCGCCTGGCTCGTCGAGAACGGCTGCGACGGCGTCGTACCGAACGGCTCGCTCGGCGAGTACCAGGTCCTCACCCCCGAGGAGCGCGCCAAGGTCGTCGAGACGGCCGTCGCCGCCATCGGCGGTGCGCGCGTGATGCCCGGCGTCGCCGCCTACGGCAGCGCCGAGTCCCGCCGCTGGGCCGAGCAGGCGCGCGACGCCGGCTGCGCGTCCGTGATGCTGCTGCCGCCCAACGCCTACCGCGCCGACGAGCGGTCGGTGCTGTCGCACTACGCCGAGGTCGCCGAGGCGGGCGTGCCGATCGTGGCGTACAACAACCCCATCGACACCAAGGTCGACCTCGTGCCCGAACTGCTCGCCAAGCTGCACGGCGAGGGCTGCATCCATGCCGTCAAGGAGTTCTCCGGCGACGTCCGCCGCGCCTATCAGCTCGCCGAGCTCGCCCCGGAACTCGACCTGCTGATCGGCGCCGACGACGTGCTGCTGGAGCTCGCGATCGCCGGTGCGAAGGGCTGGGTGGCGGGCTACCCGAACGCGCTGCCGAGGTCCTGCGTCGAGCTGTACCGCGCGGCCGTGGGCGGCGACCTCGGCACGGCCAGGAAACTGTACGAGCAGCTGCACCCGCTGCTGCGCTGGGACTCCAAGGTGGAGTTCGTGCAGGCCATCAAGTTGTCCATGGACATCGTCGGCCGGCCCGGCGGCCCCGTCCGCCCGCCGCGCGTTCCGCTGCTGCCCGAGCAGGAGGCGGCGGTCCGCGCCGCCACCGAGAAGGCCGTCGCCGCAGGACTCGCGTAACCGCGCTCGCGCAACCGCAAAGGAGGCTGGACCGTGCGCAGCAAACTCGTCCTGCACGCCGTCGACTCGCACACCGAGGGCATGCCCACCCGTGTCGTCACCGGCGGCATCGGCACGATCCCCGGCGCGACCATGAACGAGCGGCGCCTGTACTTCCGTGAGCACCGCGACGACATCAAGCAGCTCCTGATGAACGAGCCGCGTGGCCACTCGGCGATGAGCGGCGCCGTCCTCCAGCCGCCCACCCGTCCCGACTGCGACTGGGGCGTGATCTACATCGAGGTCTCCGGCTATCTGCCGATGTGCGGACACGGCACCATCGGCGTGGCGACCGTGCTCGTCGAGACCGGCATGGTCGAGGTCGTCGAGCCGGTCACCACGATCCGGCTCGACACCCCGGCGGGGCTCGTCGTCGCCGAGGTGGCGGTGGAGGACGGCGCCGCCAAGGCGGTCACCCTCCAGAACGTGCCGTCCTTCTCCGTCGCCCTCGACCGCAAGATCACACTGGCCGACGGACGCACGGTGACATACGACATGGCGTACGGCGGCAACTTCTACGCCATCCTGCCGCTGGACCAGTTCGGACTGCCCTTCGACCGGTCCCGCAAGGACGACATCCTGAAGGCGGGCCTCTCCCTCATGGCGGCCATCAACGCCGAGGAGGAGCCCGTCCACCCCGAGGACCCGTCCATCCGCGGCTGCCACCACGTGCACCTGATCGCCCCCGGCGCCACCGCCCGGCACTCCCGGCACGCCATGGCGATCCACCCCGGCTGGTTCGACCGCTCGCCGTGCGGTACGGGCACCAGCGCGCGCATGGCCCAGCTGCACGCGCGCGGCGAACTCCCCCTGCACACGGAGTTCGTGAACGAGTCCTTCATCGGGACCCGGTTCACCGGACGTCTCCTCGGCACCACCGAGGTCGCGGGCCGCCCGGCCGTCCTGCCGAGCTTTACCGGCCGCGCCTGGATCACCGGCACCGCGCAGTACCTGCTCGACCCGTCCGATCCGTTCCCGGCGGGGTTCGTGCTCTGAACGCCGGGGACCGGTGCTCTGAACGCCGGGGACCGGTGCGCTGAACGTCGAGGATAATGAGGCGCGTACCGCGTGACATTGCACAGCTAGGAGACCCATGGCCGCCCAGCGCACCGGCGCCCCGCCCGCCGCAGCCGCCCCCGCGCTGCCCACCCTGGGCGGCAAGAAGAGCAGCTACCGGGAGAAGGTCGCCGACGCCCTGCGGGCCGCGCTGATCGCCGGCGAACTGCTCCCGGGCGAGGTGTACTCCGCGCCGACCCTCGCCGCCCGCTTCGGCGTCTCGGCGACACCGGTGCGCGAGGCCATGCTGGACCTGGTCAAGGAGGGCCTGGTCGACACCGTCCCCAACAAGGGCTTCCGGGTCACCGAGGTCTCCGAGAAACAGCTCGACGAGTACAAACACATCCGCGCCCTCATCGAGATCCCCACGGTGGTGGAGCTGGCCAGGACCGCCGACAAGGTCTCCCTGGAGGCGCTGCGCCCCGCCGCCCGGGAGATCGTGCAGGCCGCCGTCTCCGCCGACCTCATCGCCTACGTCGAGGCCGACACCCGCTTCCACCTGGGACTGCTCGCCCTCGCCGGCAACGCCCATCTCGTCGAGGTCGTCGGCGACCTGCGCAAGCGCTCCCGCCTCTACGGGCTCACCGCGCTCGTCGAGGCGGGCCGCCTGCTGGCCTCCGCCGAGGAGCACCTCGAACTCCTCGACGCACTGATCGCCCGCGACGAGGAGACCGTACGGGAGGTCATGACCCGTCACCTCGGACACGTCCGCGGTCTGTGGGCCGCCCGCGGAGACCGTTGACTCGGTTACGCAAGCGGCTTGCGTT
This sequence comes from Streptomyces curacoi, assembly GCF_001513975.1. Classification (GTDB taxonomy): domain Bacteria; phylum Actinomycetota; class Actinomycetes; order Streptomycetales; family Streptomycetaceae; genus Streptomyces; species Streptomyces curacoi. The sequence goes on along the minus strand of NZ_KQ947986.1, from coordinate 446,514 downwards.
GCTTGCGCTATTCTTGCGCGCATGACACGACGACTTGCTGAAGTGGCGAAGAAGGTCGGGGTCAGCGAGGCCACGGTCAGCCGGGTGCTCAACGACAAGCCCGGCGTCTCCGAGGCCACCCGGCAGGCGGTGCTGTCCGCCCTGGACGTCCTCGGCTACGAGCGGCCCACCCAGCTGCGCGGCGAACGCGCCCGGCTCGTCGGCCTCGTGCTGCCGGAGCTGCAGAACCCGATCTTCCCCGCCTTCGCCGAGGTGATCGGGGGAGCGCTCGCCCAGCTCGGCCTGACGCCGGTGCTGTGCACGCAGACCAAGGGCGGGGTCTCCGAGGCCGACTACGTCACGCTGCTGCTGCAACAGCAGGTGTCCGGCGTCGTCTTCGCCGGCGGGCTGTACGCCCAGGCGGACGCGCCGCACGACCACTACAGGGAACTCGCCGACCGCAACATCCCGGTGGTCCTGGTCAACGCGGCCATCGAGCACCTGGGCTTCCCGGGCGTGTCCTGCGACGACGCCGTGGCCGTGGAGCAGGCCTGGCGGCACCTGGCCTCCCTGGGCCACGAGCGCATCGGGCTCGTGCTCGGTCCGGGCGACCACGTGCCGTCGGCCCGCAAGCTGGCCGCTGCACGGAGCGTCGCCGGGGAACTGCCCGAGGAGCACGTCGCGCGTGCCATCTTCTCGATCGAGGGCGGTCACGCCGCCGCCTCCCGGCTGATCGACCGGGGGGTGACCGGCATCATCTGCGCGAGCGACCCGCTCGCGCTGGGGGCGATCAGAGCCGCCCGCCGCAAGGGACTTGACGTACCGTCAGAGATCTCCGTGGTCGGGTACGACGACTCGGCGTTCATGAACTGCACGGAACCGCCGCTCACCACCGTCCGTCAGCCCATCGAGGCCATGGGCAGGGCGGCGGTGGAGCTGCTGAACGCGCAGATCGCGGGCACCGTCGTAGCGGCGGAGGAGCTGCTCTTCGAGCCGGAGCTCGTGGTGCGCGGGTCGACGGCACAGGCGCCCCGGCACTCGCCCCGTCGCTGAGCGCGCCGGCCTCTGCCTTCGAGACTCCACAAGCTGTTAAAAAATTGCAATTATAGCGCGACATCTTGCGGACCAATGTCGCCGGTGCTTGAGTGTGCGGCGCCCACCGCTCCTGCCCAGAGGGGTCCAGCCATGAGAAGCACCGGGTTCCGCCATGCCTTCGTCGCGCTAAGCCTCTGCTGCCTCGCCCTCACCGCCTGCGGATCCGGCGGGGATTCGGCGAGCGGCAGGACCCGCATCACGGTCAACTGCATGCCGCCCAAGAGCGCCAAGGTCGACCGCCGGTTCTTCGAGCAGGACGTCGCCGCCTTCGAGAAGCGGAACCCGGACATCGACGTCGTGGCCCACGACGCGTTCCCCTGCCAGGACCCGAAGACCTTCGACGCCAAGCTGGCCGGCGGGCAGATGGAGGACGTCTTCTACACGTACTTCACCGACGCCCGGCACGTCGTGGACATCGACCAGGCGGCCGATCTCACGCCGTACATCGAGGAGTTGGAGAGCTACGGCACCATCCAGCGGCAGCTGCGGGACATCTACACCGTCGACGGCAAGGTCCACGGCATCCCGCGCACCGGCTACTCGATGGGTCTGATCTACAACAAGAGGCTCTTCACCGAGGCCGGCCTCGATCCCGACAAGCCCCCGGCGACCTGGCAGGAGCTGCGCGCCGCCGCCAAGAAGATCGCCTCCCTCGGCGATGGCATCGTCGGATACGCCGACTACAGCGCCCAGAACCAGGGCGGTTGGCACTTCACCGCCGAGCTGTATTCGCAGGGCGGTGACGTGGTGAGCGCCGACGGCGGGAAGGCCACCATCGACACCCCCGAGGGCCGCGCCGTGCTCCAGAACCTGCACGACATGCGCTGGACGGACGACTCCATGGGCAGCAAGCAGCTCCTCGTCATCAACGACGTCCAGCAGATGATGGGCTCCGGCAGGCTCGGGATGTACCTCGCCGCGCCCGACAACATCCCGATCCTGGTGAAGGAGAAGGGCGGCGACTACAAGGACCTCGCGCTCGCCCCCATGCCCGGCGGCAAGGGCACGCTCATCGGCGGCGACGGCTACATGGTCAACAAGAAGGCGAGCCCCGCGCAGATCCGTGCCGCCCTGAAATGGCTCGACCACATGTTCCTCACCCCCGGCAAGGGCTTCCTCGGCGACTACGCCCGGGCCAGGAAGGCGGACGCGCCGGTCGGCCTGCCGGAGCCGCGCCTGTTCACCGGGCCCGCCGACGCCAAGGACCAGCAGGTCAAGAAGGCCAACGCCAATGTGCCGGTGGAGAACTACCAGGCCTTCCTCGACGGCAACCAGAACCTCGACATGAAGATCGAGCCGCCGCACGCCCAGCAGATCTACTCCGTCCTGGACGGCGTCGTCTCCGCCGTCCTCACCAAGGAGGACGCCGACATCGACCGGCTCCTGAAGGACGCCTCAGGCAAGATCGACGGCATCCTGGCGCGGGGCTGACGCACGATGACCAGGACGGCTCAGCGGCGGACCGTCGAGAAGGCAGCGGTCCGCCCCGTGCAGGCGCGGCCCCCGGCAGGGGACCGGAGGCGGCGCCGCCTCACCGACCAGGCCCGCGCCTACGGCTTCCTGCTCGGCGGCCTCGTCTGCTTCGCACTCTTCTCCTGGTACCCGGCGATCCGCGCGGTCGTGCTCGCCTTCCAGAAGTACACACCCGGCAGCGACCCCGAGTGGGTCGGCACCGCCAACTTCACCCGCGTCCTCGCCGACCCGGAGTTCGCGGCGGCCTGGCGCAACACCCTCACCTTCACCCTGCTCGCCCTGCTGATCGGCTTCGCGATCCCCTTCGTACTGGCCTTGGTCCTCAACGAGCTGAGACACGCGAAGGCCTTCTTCCGCGTCGTCGTCTATCTGCCGGTGATGATCCCGCCGGTGGTCGGCGCCCTGCTGTGGAAGTGGTTCTACGACCCCGGCACCGGTCTCGCCAACGAGGCGCTGCGCTTCCTGCACCTGCCCACCTCGAACTGGTCCAACGGCGCCGACACCGCCCTCGTCTCCCTCGTCATCGTCGCCACCTGGGCCAACATGGGCGGCACCGTCCTGATCTACCTGGCCGCGCTCCAGTCCATCCCGGGGGAGCTGTACGAGGCGGCCGAACTCGACGGAGCGAACCTCCTCCAGCGCATCCGCCACATCACGATCCCGCAGACCCGCTTCGTGATCCTCATGCTGATGCTCCTTCAGATCATCGCCACCATGCAGGTATTCACCGAGCCATTCGTGATCACGGGCGGCGGGCCCGAGAACGCCACGGTGACCGTCCTCTACCTGATCTACAAGTACGCCTTCCTCTACAACGACTTCGGCGGCGCCTGCGCCCTCAGCGTCCTGCTCCTCGGGCTCCTCGGCGCCTTCTCCGCCGTATACCTGCGTCTGACGCGCACCTCAGGGGAGGCCGCATGACCACCCGGACCCTCGTCTCCCCGGCGACCCTGGCCCGCCCGTGCGGCAGGGCCGTCTACTGGTCGGTCTTCACCGGCACCGTCCTGCTGTTCGCGCTCGCCTTCCTCTTCCCCGTCTACTGGATGGTGACGGGCGCGATGAAGTCACCGGAGGAGGTGGCGCGGACCCCGCCCACGCTCGTACCGGAGCGGTGGCAGCTCAGCGGCTACACCGACGCCTGGGACCTGATGCGGCTGCCCACGCACCTGTGGAACACGGTCGTCCAGGCCGCCGGCGCCTGGCTGTTCCAGCTGGTGTTCTGCACGGCCGCCGCCTACGCGCTGTCCAGGCTGCGGCCCGCCTTCGGCAAGGTGATCCTCGGCGGCATCCTCGCCACCCTCATGGTCCCCGCCCAGGCACTGGTCGTACCGAAGTACCTGACCGTGGCGGACCTGGGCCTGCTCAACGACCCCGTCGCCATCTGGCTGCCCGCCGTCGCCAACGCCTTCAACCTCTACCTCCTGAAGCGGTTCTTCGACCAGCTCCCTCGCGATGTCCTGGAGGCCGCCGGGATCGACGGCGCCGGGAGGCTGCGCACCCTGTGGTCGATCGTGCTGCCGATGTCCCGGCCGGTCCTGGGCGTGGTCTCGATCTTCGCCCTGGTGGCCGTCTGGCAGGACTTCCTCTGGCCGCTGATGGTCTTCTCCGACACCGACGAACAGCCCATCAGTGTGGCGCTCGTCCAGCTGTCGCAGAACATCCCGCTGACGGTGCTCATCGCCGCGATGGTGATCGCCGGTATTCCCATGGTCGCGCTGTTCCTGGTCTTCCAGCGGCACATCATCGCCGGGATCGGCGCGGGCAGCACCAAGGGCTGACGTGGCCCTGCTTTCGATCCTTCCGACCAGAAAGGGCCGCCCCGTGGCACAGCCCCGGCACGCCTTGGCACAGTGGTGGCGCTCCGCCGTCATCTACCAGGTCTACGTCCGCAGCTTCGCGGACGGCGACGGCGACGGCACCGGCGACCTCGCGGGCGTCCGCGCCAGGCTGCCGTATCTCGCAGGACTCGGCGTGGACGCCCTGTGGTTCACGCCCTGGTACGTCTCACCGATGAAGGACGGCGGCTACGACGTCGCCGACTACCGCGCGATCGACCCGGCCTTCGGCACCCTCGCCGAGGCGGAGAAACTCATCGCCGAAGCACGTGAGCTGGGCATCCGCACCCTGGTCGACATCGTGCCCAACCATGTCTCCGACCAGCACCCGTGGTTCCGCGCCGCCCTCGCGGGCGGCCCGGAGCGCGCCCTGTTCCACTTCCGCCCGGGACGCCGCCCGCACGGCGAACTGCCGCCCAACGACTGGCAGTCCCAGTTCGGGGGCCCCGCCTGGACACGTGTGCCCGACGGGGACTGGTACCTCCACCTCTTCGCCCCCGAGCAGCCCGACCTCGACTGGTCCCACCCGGCCGTCCGCCAGGAGCACGAGGACATCCTGCGGTTCTGGTTCGAGCGGGGCGTCGCCGGAGTCCGCATCGACTCCGCCGCGCTCCTGGTCAAGGACCCGCGCCTGCCGGACCTCGCCGAGGGGCAGGACCCGCACCCGTACGTCGACCGGGACGAACTCCACGACCTCTACCGCTCCTGGCGCGCGATCGCCGACGAGTACGACGGCGTCTTCGTCGGCGAGGTCTGGCTCCCCGACACCGAACGCTTCGCACGCTACCTGCGCCCCGACGAACTCCACACGGCCTTCAACTTCTCCTTCATGACCTGCCCCTGGGACGCCGGACGGCTGCGCGCGGCCATCGACGAGACGCTCGCCGAGCACGCCCCGGTCGGCGCCCCCGCGACCTGGGTGCTGTGCAATCACGACGTGACCCGTACGGTCACCCGCTACGGCCGCGCCGACACCGGCTTCGACTTCGCCGCCAAGGCCTTCGGCACCCCCACCGACCTCGCCCTCGGCACCCGCCGGGCCCGGGCGGCGGCGCTGCTGTCACTGGCGCTGCCCGGAGCCGTCTACGTCTACCAGGGCGAGGAGCTCGGCCTGCCCGAGGCCGACATCCCCGTCGACCGCATCCAGGACCCGATGCACGCCCGCTCCGGGGGAACCGACCCGGGGCGGGACGGCTGCCGGGTGCCGTTGCCGTGGGCGGCCGGGGCGCCGTATGCGGGATTCGGCTCGCGCGCGGAGCCGTGGCTTCCGCAGCCGGTCGACTGGCCCTCGTATGCGGTCGACCGGCAGGCCGAGGACCCGCGCTCGATGCTCAGCCTCTATCGCGAGGCGATCGGGCTCCGGCCGGTCTTCGGCGACGCCCCCCTCAGCTGGCTGCCCGCCCCCGACGGCGTCCTCGCCTTCACCCGCGCGCCGGGCGTGATCTGCGTGGTGAACCTGGGGGACACCCCCGCCGACCTGCCCGCCCACGCCGAACTCCGCTTGGCCAGCGGCCCCTTGGACGACGAGGGACGGCTGCCGAAGGACACCGCGGTCTGGCTGCGTGCCTGAGACCGCGGCCCGCTGTCCCCGTACCCCCACCACGAAGGGATCAGCACATGCAGTACATGCCGTATCACACGCGCAGTTCCGTCAGGAGCATGCCATCTGCGGTGGTCGTAGCCCTCGCCGCAGGCCTGCTCACCGCGACGGCCCCGACCGCTCACGCGGCCGCCGGCGCCACCCTCCCCTTCATCTCGGTCGAGGCCGAGTCCGCCACCACGACCGGCACGAAGATCGGCCCCGACCACACGCAGGGCACCCTCGCCTCGGAGGCCTCCGGCCGTCGGGCCGTACGCCTCGCAGCCGGCCAGCGTGTCGAGTTCACGGTGCCGCGCGCGGCCAACGCCGTGAACGTCGCCTACAGCGTCCCCGACGGCCAGTCCGGCACCCTCGACGTGTACGTCAACGGCCGGCGGATCGCCAAGACCCTCGCGGTCACCTCCAAGTACTCCTACGTCGACACCGGCTGGATCCCGGGCGCCAGGACCCACCACTTCTACGACAACGCCCGCCTGCTGCTCGGCGAGAACGTGCAGGCGGGCGACAAGGTGGCCGTCCAGGCGACCGATGTCCAGGTCACCGTCGACGTGGCCGACTTCGAGCAGGCGGCCGGGCCCGCGAGCCAACCCGCCGGATCGGTCTCCGTCACCTCCAAGGGCGCCGACCCGAGCGGCCAGGGCGACTCCACGCAGGCCTTCCGGGACGCCATCGCCGCCGCGCAGGGCGGGGTGGTGTGGATCCCGCCGGGGGAGTACCGGCTCACCTCGTCCCTGAACGGCGTGCAGAACGTCACCCTTCAGGGGGCCGGGCACTGGCACTCCGTCGTGCGGACCTCCCGCTTCATCGACCAGTCGAGCTCCTCCGGGAACGTCCACATCAAGGACTTCGCGGTGATCGGCGAGGTGACCGAGCGGGTCGACGCCAACCCCGACAACTTCGTCAACGGGTCGCTGGGACCGAACAGTTCCGTCTCCGGCATGTGGCTGCAGCACCTGAAGGTCGGCCTCTGGCTGATGGGCAACAACGACAACCTCGTCGTCGAGAACAGCCGCTTCCTCGACATGACCGCCGACGGACTCAACCTCAACGGCAACGCGCGTGGCGTCCGCGTCCGCCACAACTTCCTGCGCAACCAGGGCGACGACGCGCTCGCCATGTGGTCGCTGTACGCGCCGGACACGAACAGCAGCTTCGAGAACAACACGATCACACAGCCGAACCTCGCCAACGGCATCGCGATCTACGGCGGCACCGACATCACGGTCAAGGACAACCTGATCTCCGACACCAACGCCCTGGGCAGCGGCATCGCGATCTCCAACCAGAAGTTCCTGGACCCCTTCCATCCGCTGGCCGGCACCATCACGGTCGACGGCAACACCCTCGTGCGCACCGGCGCGATGAACCCCAACTGGAACCATCCGATGGGCGCCCTGCGCGTCGACTCCTACGACAGCGCCATCGAGGCGAACGTCCGGATCACCGACACCACGATCACGGACAGCCCGTACAGCGCCTTCGAGTTCGTCTCGGGCAGCGGGCGTGGGTACGCGGCCAAGAACATCACCGTCGAGGGCGCCACCGTGCGCAACACCGGCACGGTCGTCGTCCAGGCCGAGACCCAGGGCGCCGCCACCTTCCGCGACGTCACCGCGACCGGCGTCGGCGCCGCGGGGATCTACAACTGCCCCTACCCCGCCGGCTCCGGCACCTTCACCCTCACCGACGGCGGCGGCAACTCCGGCTGGAGCAGCACCTGGTCCGACTGCTCGACCTGGCCCCAGCCCGGCCAGGGCAACCCGGACCCGGATCCGGCCCGCAACCTCGCCAAGGGCCGCCCGGCCACGGCCACCGGATCGCAGGACGTCTACACGCCCGGCAAGGCGGTCGACGGCGACGCGGGCAGCTACTGGGAGTCCGCCAACAACGCCTTCCCGCAGTCCTGGACCGTCGACCTGGGCTCCACGGAGGCGGTCCGCCGGCTGGTGCTGAAGCTGCCGCCGCAGTCGGTCTGGCAGGCCCGCACCCAGACGCTGTCGGTCCAGGGCAGCACGGACGGCTCGACGTACTCGACCGTGGTTCCGGCGCGGGACTACCGCTTCGACCCGGCGACCGGCAACACGGTCACCGTCCCGCTGCCGAGCGGCACGAGCCTGCGTCACCTGAGGCTGCACGTCACCGGCAACACGGGGTGGTCCGCGGCCCAGTTCAGCGAGGTGGAGGCGTATCTGTCCTGACCGTGGTCCCGACCGCGGCCTGAGGTGTTCCGCGCTTCGCCGCCTGGATCTGCTCGTACACATGGGTACGCAGTTCGGCGAAGCGCGGATCCACCCGCGTGTGCAACTGGTCGCGCTCGGCGGGCAGATCGACCTTCAGCTGCTCCCGCACGACTGTGGGGGAGGCGGACAGTACGATCACCCGCTCGCCCAGGTAGACGGCCTCGTCGATGTCATGGGTGACGAACAGGATCGTGATGCCGCGTTCCCGCCACAGCCCCCGGACCAGGTCCTCCAGATCGGCCCGCGTCTGCGCGTCCACGGCAGCGAACGGCTCGTCCATCAGCAGCACACGGGGCTCGTACGCCAGCGCCCGGGCGATGGCGACCCGCTGCTGCATACCGCCGGACAGCTGCCACGGATACGCCCCCTCGGCATCCGCCAGCCCCACCGACTCCAGCGCGTCGCGCACCAGCTCCCGGCGCCGCGCCTTGCTCAAGCCCTTCTGCCTGAGCGGCAGTTCGACGTTCTCGCCGACCCGCATCCACGGGAACAGACTGCGCCCGTACTCCTGGAAGACGAACGCCATCCCGGGCGGCGGACCGCTCACCCTGCGCCCCTCCAGGAGCACTTCGCCGCTCGTCGGCGTGAGCAGACCGCCCATGCACTTCAGCAGCGTCGTCTTGCCGCAGCCGGACGGGCCGACGAGACAGACCAGTTCGCCCGCGTCGACGGTGAAGGTGAGGTCGCGCACCGCCTCCACACGCCGCCCGGAACCCTCGTAGACCTTCTTCAGGCCGCGTACGTCGAGCATGGACCGCCCCTCCACGATGCTCACTCAGGACCGCCGGGTGGTGTCGCGCAGACCGTGGTACCAGCCGAGCACCCGGCGCTCGACCAGTCGGAAGACGACGGAGAGCAGGAAGCCGAGCAGACCGAGGACGAGGATCCCGGTCCACATGTCGGGGATGGCGAAGCTGCGCTGGAACTGGACGACGGTGAAGCCGATGCCGTTGTTGGCGGCGAACATCTCGCTGATGACCATGAGGATGATGCCGATGGACAGTGCCTGGCGCAGCCCGGCGAAGATCTGCGGGCTCGCCGAGCGCAGCACCAGATGGCGCAGGCGGGCGGCTCCCGTGACACCGTAGGAGCGGGCCGTCTCCAGCATCACCGAGTCGACCGCGCGCACGCCCTCCACCGTGTTGAGCAGGATCGGCCAGACGCAGCCGCTCGCGATCACAACGATCTTCATCGTGTCGCCGATGCCCGCGAACAGCATGATGACGGGGACCAGCACGGGCGGCGGCACGGCCCGCAGGAACTCCAGAACCGGCTCGCACACCGCGCGCACCCTGCGGTAGGAGCCGATGACGGTGCCGAGCGCGACACCGGCCACGGCCGCCGTCGCATAGCCGCCCAGGAGCCGCAGGAGGCTCGGCACGACGTCCGTGCGCAGGCGGTCCGCCGTCCAGACGTCCGGGAAGGTGTCGAGGATCGTCCGCAGTGGCGGCCAGAAGGGGTCCTTGCTGCCGTCCGACGCCGCCCACCACACGGCGACGAGCACCACGGGCAGCGCGACGGCGAAGAACAGCTTCAGCAGCAGGCGCCCGATCACACCGCCACCTCCCCGCGCACCGACTGGTGCCAGGCCAGCGCCCGCCGCTCCACCGTACGCGCGCCGACGTTGATGAGCAGCCCCAGGAGCCCGGCGACGACGATGAGCGCGTACATCTCCGGCACCGCCTGCGAGGTCTGCGCCACCGCGATCTGCTGGCCCAACCCCGGTGCGCCGATGACGAGTTCGGCGGTGATCGCGAGGATCAGCGCCACCGCGGCGGCGAGCCGTACACCGGTCATGACATACGGCAGGGCCGTCGGCCACAGCACATGGCGGACGCGCGCCCAGGTGTCGAGGCCGTAACTGCGTGCCGTCTCCTCGGCGACGGGGTCGACGTCCTGGACGCCGTACAGGGTCTGGATCAGCACCTGCCAGAAGGAGGCGTACACCACCAGCAGGAGCACCGACTGCAGTTCGGTGCCGTAGAGCAGCACCGCCAGCGGGATCAGCGCCACCGACGGGATCGGGCGCAGGAACTCGATCGTCGAGGCCGTCGCCTCGCGCAGGTACGGCACGATCGAGACGACCACGCCCGCGACGACTCCGGCGCAGACCGCGATGGCGAGGCCCAGCGCCCAGCCGGTGAGGGTGTCGCCGAGCGCCTGCCAGAAGGTGGAGTCGCCGACCTCGTCCGCGAGCGCTTCGGCGATGCGGCTCGTCGGCGGGAAGTACGCCTCCTTGACCAGGCCGAGGCGCGGCGCCGCCTCGCCGAGGGCGAGGAAGGCCGCGAGCCCGGCCGTACCGAGGGCGACGTTCGCACCCCTCATAGGTCCACGTCCCTCACGGCAGCAGCGCGTCCAGATCGGGCGTCTTCTTGAACAGGCCGTCCTCCTGGCCGAGCTTCATCAGGGCCTCGATGGAGGAGCGGTTCGGCTCGCTCGGCCACTTCGGCAGGATCACCTGGTCCAGCACCGACGCCGGGATCTTGGTGTAGGTGGTGACGATCTGCCGGGCCTCGTCCGGGTGGGCCTCGGCGTAGGCGAGGGACTCGGCGGTGGCGTCCTGGAACTTCTTGACGACGTCCGGGTGTTGCTGCGCGTACTGCGCCGAGGTGAAGTACATCGCGACGGTGATCTCCGGCGCGATGTCGATCAACGGCGAGGCGATCTCCCGGCCGCCCTGGCTCCGGATGGTGGCGGTGGCCGGCTCGACCACGCACGCGGCGTCGATCTGGCCGTTGTCGAGGGCGGCGGGCATCTGGTCGAAGGGCATCTCGACGAGGTCCACCTTGTCCGGGTCGCCGCCCGCCTTGCGCACGGCCTGGCGGACCGCGGTCTCGTTGATGTTCTTCAGGGTGTTGATGGCGACCTTCTTGCCCTCAAGCTGCTTCGGCGACTTGATGGGACTGTCCTTCTTCACCATGAGGCCGTTGAAGTCCTTGCCCCGCACACCGGTCGACGCGATGCCGTTGGCGACGGCCTTCACGGGGACGCCATTGCTCTGGGCGACCATCAGGGAGGTCACATTGCTGAACCCGAACTGGAACTGCCCGCTGGCCACGCCGGGCACGATCGCCGCACCCCCCTGAGCGGTCGTGAACTCCAGCTTCAGGCCCCGCTTTTCGAAGAAGCCCTTCTTCTGGCCGAGATACAGCGGCGCGACATCGACGATGGGGATGAGGCCGAGCTCGACGGTGGTGACACCGCCGGACGACGCCCCCGCCTCCGGCGAACCGCCGTCGGACGAGCCACAGGCCGTCGCGACGAGCAGCAGGACGCCGGCGGTGAGACCGGCCGACAGACGACGCATGGCTCCTCCTGTACAGACAACGGTGCAACGGTGTTCCGACAGGTTGTGCGCAAGGCGCACAGTAGTGCGCGGAGTTGCTCAGCGGGAAGGTAGAAGTCTCAAACAGATCAGGTCAATGGGTTCGCCGACAGCATTGTTGACACTTCTGGAGGTGGCGATGTCCGCCGAAGCCCGCGCCCCGCACTTCGTGAAGTCCTTCGAGCACGGCCTCGCCGTCATCCGCTCCTTCGACGCGGACCATCCCACGCGCACGCTCAGCGAGGTCGCCCACACCTGCGATCTGACCCGTGCCGCCGCCCGCCGCCTGCTGCTGACCCTGGCCGATCTGGGCTACGTCCACCAGGACGGCCGGCTCTTCCGCCTCACCCCGCGCGTGCTGGAACTCGGCTACTCCTACCTCTCCAGCTACACGCTGCCCCAGATCGCCGAGCCGCATCTGGAGCAACTCGTCGCGCAGGTACGGGAGTCGTCGTCACTGTGCGTCCTCGACGGTGACGACATCGTGTACGTCGCCCGGGTGGCGACCCGCCGCATCATGACCGCGTCCATCACGGTCGGCACCCGCTTCCCGGCGTATGTGACGTCGGTGGGCCGGGTGATCCTCGCCCATCTGCCGGAGACGGAGGCCGAAGTCCTGTTGTCCCGCGCCGAGTTGCGGCCCCTGACCGCGCGCACCCTCACCGCGCCGGACGCCCTGCGGGCGGAGCTGCGCCGCGTCCGCCGGCAGGGCTACGCCGTCGTCGACCAGGAACTGGAGGAGGGGCTCAGATCGGTCGCCGCCCCGGTGCGGGACCGGGACGGCGAGGTGATCGCGGCCGTCAACATCGCCGTGCACGCCGGCCGCACCTCCGTCGACTCCGTGCGCCGGGACCTGCTGCCGCCCCTGCTGGCGACCGTCGCCGGGATCGAGGCCGACCTGCGGATAACAAAGCCGGTCACAAATCCAGGACCAGCCGCTTCCCCCGGCAGCGGGACACACAGATCATCATCGTCTCGCCGCTCTCCTGCTCCTCCCGCGTGAGCACGGAGTCCCGGTGGTCCGGGGTCCCGTCGAGCACGTCGGTCTCACAGGTCCCGCAGGTGCCCTCGGTGCAGGAGTAGAGCACCTCCACACCGGCCGCCCGCACCGTGTCCAGCACGGAGACGCCCGGTGCGACGGTGAGCGTCAGACCGCTCCGGTCCAGCTCGACCTCGAACTCGCCGTCCTCCCCGCCCGGTTGCTCCTTCGGCTGGAACCGCTCGACGTGCAGCGCCCCGGCCGGGCACCGCTCCTCCACCGCGTCCAGCAGCGGTCCGGGGCCACAGCAGTAGACGAGCGTGCCGTCCGGCACCTCGCCCAGTACCGAGGCCAGATCCAGCAGCCCGGACTCGTCCTGCGGAGCGATCATGACCCGGTCGCCGTACCGCCCCAACTCCTCGGTGAACGCCATGGACCGGCGCGTACGCCCGCCGTACAGCAGCGTCCACTGGGCGCCCGACGCCTCGGCCGCGGCCAGCATCGGCAGGATCGGGGTGATGCCGATGCCGCCGGCGATGAAGCGGTAGCGAGGGGCGGGCTCCAGCCGGAAGTGGTTGCGCGGACCGCGCACCCGGACCTTGTCGCCCTGCCCCAGCTGCTCGTGCACATGGGCGGATCCGCCCCGCCCGTCCGGCTCCCGCAGGACGGCGATCCGCCACCGCGTGCGGTCCGCCGGATCGCCGCACAGCGAGTACTGCCGCTCCAGCTCCGGCCCGAGTACGACGTCGATGTGGGCGCCGGGCTCCCAGGCCGGGAGCTGCTCGCCCAGCGGGTGGCGCAGGGTGAGGGCGAGCACGCCGTCGGCCGCCAACTCCTTGCGGTCGACGACGAGTTCGGCTTCGTACACGGTCATGAGCTGCTTCCTTGCGACTGGTCCAGGGAGTGCCCCTGGGGGTGGGCGAGCATCCACTCCCACATCTCCACCGGGTCCTGCGCGGTGTACTCACGGCCGCAGTGACAGGTGCCGTGCAGGACGTCGGTGCCCGGCAGCCAGTCGATGCGGTAGATCTCGCCGGTCGGGCTCGTCACTGGACCTTCTCCATCGGCTTCTCGCCCTCCTCGACCAGCCGGGCGAGGATACGGCGGGCGGCCAGACCGCCGGTGTCGATGTTGATGCTCAGCTCCTGGTAGCCGTGGCGCTCGGTGCCGAGGGTCTTCTGGAGGAGGTTGAGGGCGGTGACGTCCTGCATGACGACGGTGTGGTTGTTGCCGCGCAGGAACTCGGTGACCTCCTCGTCGTCCGTCGCCCAGTCCCGCGAGACCATCCAGAAGTCGTACACCTTGCCGTCGCCGGACGGAGTGATGGCGTACGTGACCTCGGTGTGGAAGCCGTTCGGGTCGCTGCCGTCCGCCTCGGGCAGGACACCGACGGGTGCGACCCGGCTGTGCAGCAGATACAGGCAGGGCGCGTGGTACTCGATGTCCTGCCAGCGCGTGATCCGGCCCCTGATGCCGGTCGACTTGGCGTAGAACGGCGGGCACTCGGCGTCGTCCATGTGGCGGCTCACCCGGACGATCCCGGCGCCCTCGTCGACCTCGGTGGTGATCGGCGTCTCGGCGACCTCGGGGGAGCCGATGTAGCCGCCGTGGAGGTAGGTCTCGTGCGACAGGTCGAGGAGGTTGTCGACGAGGAGGCCGTAGTCGCAGTCGATGGGCTCCATGCCGCGCACGGTGACCCAGCCGGGGGAGTCGAGGTGCCTGGCCCGCGGGATGCCCTGCGGGTCGGCGAGCGCCGGGTCGCCGATCCACACCCAGATCAGGGAGTCCTGCTCGACGACGGGGTACGAGGCCACCCGCGCCGTCCGCGGGATCCGCTTCTGCCCCGGCACATACACACACGCACCGGTCGTGTCGTACGTGAACCCGTGGTACCCGCACACGATCCGGTCGCCGTCGAGGCGGGTCGGGGCCTCGGACAGCGGGTAGCGGCGGTGCACACACCGGTCGTGCAGGACGACCGGCGTCCCGTCCTCCTGAGTGCGGTAGAGGACGAGCGTCTCACCGAGGATCGTCCGGCCGAGCAACTCGCGCCCGACCTCATGGCTGTAGGCGGCGACGTACCACTGGTTCCTGGCGAAGGCGGTCATGTGAGGCATGGGGGCCGGCTCCCGTCTCTGTGTCGTGGCGACATGGTCCGGAACGGGCTCACAGGGGCGCAATACGGCTTCCGTCTCACGGAAGGATCGATGTAAAAGTCCTGTTCAGAGGATTGATCTGTATGCGGCCCCGGTGCCCGACCCTCGTGTAAGGCGTAGCCCTGCCTTCTGCTCTTCGCCTGCGCCTTGTGTCGCTGGTCAGTGCCGTGAATGACAGTGGGATCGTGAGAGCGGCCGCTGAACTTGCGGCCCCTGAGCGGCGATCGTCAGCGGATTCTTCGTCTGCTGGTAGTGCACGGCCACATGTGCTTCTGACTTGCGGAGACGAATGAAATCGCTTGGCGGGGAGCGGAGTTGGCCCGCTCCTGGTCCGGATCTTCCGAGGCGGGATCCGGGTGGCGGTCATCGTGGCGATCCCGTCCGGAATCCTGTTCCGCTCTGCGGTTGCTGTCGGCCAGGCTGCGGGACCATCGCCGGCGACGCGGTACCGGCTGGCGGCGGCTGACCGCCGGTCGGCAGGCCCTGCCGGCGCCGGCCCACCTGCACTGCGGGCACACCTACGCCCAGCTCACCGCCGGGGCCCGGGCGTCGGCACCACCACCGCCTACCGGTACATCGCCGAGAGGTTCTGGGCGCCCACGCCCCGACCCTCGCCGAGGCGATGAAGACAGCCGTCACCAAGGCATCGTGACCTGGCACGGCACCTTGCCGCCGATCGACCGGATCACCGTCGACCGGCCATTCCACTCGCCACCGGTGCCCAAGTGGGCGTGCGCTTGTCCGGGTTGACCGCGCGGCGGATGACCAGCGATGCGCGGAGTCATCCGTGTCGCTCACGGTAGCCGCCGGCCGGGAGCCACCACCCCCGGCTCTGACCCTCAATGCCTGCAGGCGGGTTGGTGGACATCCACAGCGGCGGCTGCTCAGGGTTTGGAGGATTCGCGCTGCAACCCTCGCTAAACGTCGGCCTCATCACGTCCACTACCTGCGTTTCAGGCTGAACGCCCCAGTTGATGACCTAGGAACGGCAACGCGGCGGCCTGTAGGAAAGTTCCAGCGCGACTCAATCCACCAACCCAGCCTGCTTCCCGGGGGCATGCACAACCATGAGCTCGCGGGACGGGGCCTGAAGGGACCAACCAGCGTGTCTGGACAGACGAAAAGAAGACGCTGCCTGTTACGAATAACCACCACGGTCACCGCCGGGGCCCTGTTACTCGGCACCGGCGTGGCGTCTGCCGCCGACGGCCAGGCTCCCAACGGGGACGGGAACTATGCTCCGTCGTCGCGGCCGGCCGCCGGGCCGGAAAAGGGCACCCGAGCCGGTGGCCGCCCCGCCTCGGGGAGCAAGCCGGAAGCCGGACCCACATGGAAGCAGAGCGGCACTGTGTGGCAGGTCGACCGCACCGTGGCGCAGCTGCGCAACTCGGTCACGGACCCGGACGGGGACAAGGCGAACCTCACCTTCGAGGTGTGGACCGTCGACTCGGCCGGGAAGCCGAAGGCCAAGGTGAAGCTCACGGGCCAGAACGCCGACCCGGCCAACCAGGGCGACGTGTCCGCCGAGTACGGCGTCATCGTGTCAAAGATGGTGGCCTCGGGGTCGAAGGCCACGGTCACCGTCCCGCAAGGCAACCTCAAGCCCGCCACCACCTACGCGTTCCGTACCTCCGCCTACGACGGCTCTCTGTACGAGACGGACTGGTCGCCCTACGCGACGTTCAAGACCCGGGCCCGGCAGGTCGACATCACCCTCCCGGCGCCGAAGAAGGACGCGACGGACCCGGCGTTCGACACCTCCTGGCAGCCGGTCCCCGGCTGGGGTTCCGTGCAGACCAGGGACGCCGCAGGTGAACAGCACTGTGAGGCGACCGCGAAGGGTGACCGGCTGTGCATCGCTTGGGAGCCGGCCACGAAGGAAGACATTGAAGCCGCCCGCGAATCCAGGGCGAGGCTGAAGTCCCCGCGGGCCGCGAACCCGCCGCTGCACGACTCCTGCGAAGTGGGCGCCACTCAGGGCACCTACCTGTCGGTCTTCACCCGCGACAAGGCGTGCATGTACGGGAAGTTCTCCGTCCAGGTCACCGATGAGGCGGCCCTGGAGGAGAAGGGCTATCAGGAGTTCTTGTACTCCTCTCACATGAGCACGGCGCTGACCGGCACGGAGCTGAAACTGTGGGCCCGTGTCACACCGCTGCCGATGCCCGCCGGACACCTGCCGTTCCCCGCTCAGCCGGGGGCGATCAAGCTGACGATCTCCCCGCAGTGCTCCGCCGGGTGCGCGGACAAACCCTCCTACGCCTGGGACGGCAAGCTGATGTGGGGCGGCTCCTACGACATCGACCCCCACGAGGAAACTGCTACGGCCACCGTGCAGTGGTCCGGCGGGGTCCCGGATGAGTCCGGGAAGAAGGACTCCGACCTCTCCCAGGCGCTGGCGTTCGCACCGTACGCGACGTTCTCCACGTCGGTGCCGGAGACGTTCCCCACAGACAACAGTCAGGGTTTCCTCGGCAACCCGGTGTTCGTGCGCTGCGACATGGTGTACTCCCCGGCGGGCTGCGTGTTCCGGGACTACATGCCGGGCTATGTGTTCAACACCGCCAAGACCCCGGCGGCTGCCGCGCACGCCTGGTTGATCCAGGCCAAGATCCGCGAAGGTGCGCCACTGAGCTACCTCCCCGACCGCAGAGGCGATACGGGCGAGCACGGTGAGCGCAACAAGTACGGCCGCGACCCCGACGCCAACCGCAGGGTCATCTGCCCGGACGGCTGGGCCGCCAAATCCGGCCACCCGGACACCACACCGGTGACCGACATCTCCGCCGGCGACAAGCCGTCCTGTGACGAGTTCACCTTCGCGGCGAGTTACAACAGCGGCGGGATGCCCTCCGACATGGGCGGCACCAACCCGGTCACCTCGGGCGACAAGTGCGCGCAGACCTACGCCACCAAGCTGTCGGACGGTACTTGGCGTCTGTACGATGACGAGCGCACGGCCGCGCCGACGTGGTCCGAAGTATGCGGCCGGTCCGCGATGTCCGGGTGGGTCAACTCCACCTCGATGAGCCGCTTCCCCATGTTCGCCAAGGAGCTCCGGCTGATCGATCAAGACGCGTATTTCGTCAGGACGCCGGGCTTCGACAAGTGCGACGCCTCGAAGCCGACGATCAAGTGCGACATCCGGTAGCAGGATACTGACGCACACCGCATGTGCGGCCCGGGGCCGGTCGCAGGGCCGACCCCGGGCCACGCCACACCGGAGAACGGAGACACGCAGTGAGTTCCGGCGGGATCACATGGATAGCCGACGCGGACATCTCCTGGCTCGGCTACTACATCAAGCTGGCCCGGGGCCTGACCGGCGAACAGCTCGCCGCCCGCCTCGCCGCTCCCGGCGGCCCCGTACCGGTCCAGGCCACCACCGGGCCGCAGGTCGAAGCGCTCATCGACGGGCTCGACGCGGAGCGCGGCGACGCCGACAGCATCGCCGTGCGCTACGGCGACCACGCCGGCCTGGGATTCGCCATTGCCTACGGCCACTGGCCGTCCGTCCTCGGACCCGCGTACCACGACGGGACATCCCGAGACGGGGTCCACGTCTTCGAGCTTTACTACGAGAAGCAGAACCCGAAAGTCCCGCCACCCGCATTCGCCTACTTCCACGACGACCAGTATGTGTGCGGCTTCGACATGTACATGTACACCTGGTCGCAGGAGATCACCGGCCCCGGCGCCGACCTCGTCCGCGCTGAAATCGACGCGGCCGGAATCCCGGAGGAGAGGGAGAGGGACACGGCGCACCGTGCCTCGCTCGCCGTTCTGGAGCGGCGCTTCGAACTGGCGCTGCCGCGTGATCTGATCCTCGACGCGTCACTGCCCACTGCGCTCGTCAGAGGCCAGCAGCCACGATGAGCCGTCCCATGATCGCAGGCCGCCCTCGGCGCTCCAGTTGGTTCGGGGGTGCGCGCGCAGCGAGGACACCTTGGGCGAGGCGCGGATCCGATGCTCTCTGACAGCGGGAAGGGGGGTCTGCGCCGATCACTCGCATCGGCCTTGAGGGACTGCCTGGCCGACGTCCAGCAGGCGATCGCGGCGCAGTCGGGGCCGCTCCTCGCCATCGAGCCGGCACACCGCGCCGTCCTTGAGCGTTTCCTCCAGTCCGTCAACGGACACTCGCGACCGTACGCAGATAGCGCAGGGTCTCGTCGAGCGTGAGCGGCTCGTAGTACGGGGTGACCACCATCAGCACCGAGGCTCAGGCGGCCTGCGCGTGCCGGGCGAGGCCGACCGCTTCCCTCGAGCTCGGAGCGCCGGTCTGGGCGACGACCGGCACCCGTCCGGCCGTCTGGTCGATGACGGTCTCCACCAGGTGGCGCCGTTCCGCCGCGCTCATCGCCGCGAACTCGCCGGTCGATCCGCAGGCGACGACGCCGTCGACCCCGCCGTCGATGCTCCGGTCGACCAGGCGGCGCAGTGTCTTCTCGTCGATCTCCCCGTCCGGCGCGAACGGCGTGGCGAGTGCGGTCAGGACACCGCTCAGCTGTGATGACATTTTCTGGAGGCTCCGCAAAGCAGTGAACGGGGAGGCGGATTCACCGGGCGGCGCCCGCCGGCGCCAGGCCGTGCCGGGCGTTCTGCCGGTCGGTGGCCAGCAGACTTAGCGCCTCCTGCGCGGCGGACAGGCCGCTCTGGATCGCGGTCTCGGTGCAGAGGGTGCCGAGGTAGTCACCGGCCAGGAGCACCCGGCCGCTGCGGCGGGTCAGCGTCTGCTGGAGCCTGCCGCGGCCGGGGAAGCAGTACGGCGCACCCGTGGGCCAGCGCTGCACCTCGGCCTCGACGACGTGGTCGGCGAAGCCGGGCAGCACCTGGTCCAGGTCGTCGAGGTAGATCCGGCGGATCTTGTCGTCGGCGGCCCGTCCACCCTCGGCAAGTGGCGCGCCCGCTTCCTCGCCGAACGGCTGGACGGCCTGGACGAACAGCCCCGCCCCGGCCCCCCACGGCCGACGACGACACCGTGGCACACGTCCTCGTCCGCACCCTGACCCCGCCGCCGGCGCCAGGCAGGCTTGGTCGACCCGTTCCATGGCCGCCGAGACCGGCCTGAGCCAGAGCACGGTGAACCGGATCTGGCGGACGTACGGCGTCCAGCCGGGAGCGCGTGCCGCGGTCGGGCCGCGCCAGGCCTGGTCCTTGCCGGACCACGCCGAGGAGGTGGTCGGTCTGTTCATCGCCCCGCCCGTGTGCGTGCTCGCCGTGACGGCCGCGACGGGACGGGGCCGCGCCCTGCGCACCTCTCCCGCGACCGACGCGGGCCGCCTGTTCGGCCAGGACCCGGAGGCGTCCCACGTGTTGGCCGTGGCCTGCGCGTTCGCGGCACTCCGGGGCGACGGACAGACACCGGGCCCGCTCGACCTGGGCGCGTTCCTCCAGCAGGTGGGGTCGGTGGCGGGCGCCGGCGAGGTCGTACACCTGCTGACGCACGGCATGCCGGCTCCGGCTTGCGAGGCACCGGACACTGCCGTGCCCCCGCGGCTGCGCTGGCACCGTCCACCCGACCCGGCGGCATGGATCGACGAGATCCGACGCCTCCTTGCCGCGGACGCCCAGGTCACGCGTGAAGCCGCGGCCGACCCGCACCGCCTCCGCGACGCACTGCTGACCTGGTCCACCACATGGACCCCCGCCGCGGCCCCCTTCACCCGGGTCGCCGCTCCGCGGCCGTCGTACGACACCCCGGCCATCTGCGGCCGTGACAACGACTCGAACGCCCGGATCACGCGCGCACTCGCCGACCCCCGCCTCCCCGCCGCGACCCGGATCGCATCCCCCGACGCGCCGCCCGGCGCCCCCCTCACCGCCGACCCCGTCGTCGGCCTGCTGCGCGAAGCCGTCCTCGCCGGGGGCCACCTGCCCGGTGACCGGGTCCGGGAGGCGCCGCTCGCAGCGCGCCTCGGCCTCTCCCGCCGGGTCGTCCGTGCCGGGCTGCGGGCGCTCGCCGAGAGGGCATGCTCGATCTGCTGCCGGGCGGCGCGACCGCCGTCCCCGCCTTCACGGCGAAGGACGTCCTGGATCTCTACGCGCTGCGCGCCAGCCTCGGTGCGCTGCTCATCCGCCGCGTGGCCATGCTCGGCCCGGAGCGCCTCGGCCCTGCCTCGGCGGCACTGGCGGAGGTCCGCGCCGCCGCCCGGGCCAGGGACCACCTCGGTATCCGGGAGGTCGACCTGCGGTTCCAGGACGCCCTTGCCCGCACCGCGGACCTCCCACAGGCCGCCGGTACCTTCGAACGCCTCACGGCCCGGCTGCGCATGTTCGTCACCGTTCTGGACATGGACTACATCCAGGCGTGCGACACCATCCTCAACGAGGACACGGTCGTCTTCGACGCGCTGCGCGACGCCGACGGAAACGAGGCGGCCCGCCTGTGGCGGGTCAAGATCGAGCGCTGCGTCCGCTACATGATCGCCCAGCTCGCCGAGGACGACATCGCCCCGCACCTGTGGACCACCCTGGCGGGCCGGCCCCGCCCGGGCCGGGAGGAGGCGCGGGGCGCCGCGCACTGAGAACTCTTGGCGCGGAGCCGGGTAGCGCGAGTCAGATGGCCTCGCGAACGGCCCGTTCGAAGCCGACGACATGACTCCGGGCGAGCCGCGCCGCCTTCTCGGGCTCACCGGCGACGATCGCCTCGATCAGCGGTCCGTGCTCCTCGACATGGCCGGCCATGTCGGACAGGCGGTCGATGAACAGGCACCAGATGCGGGTGGCGAGGTTGTCGTGGCGGACGAGGGTGTCCTCCAGGTACGGGTTGTGCGCGGCGGCGTAGATGGCGCGGTGGACCTGGAGGTCCAGGTGCATCAGCTCGGAGGCGTCCTGCCGGCGGGCATCCGCGCTCCCCAGCTCCTGCCGCAGGCCCGTCAGAGTCGCCCGGTCCGCGGCCGTCGCGCGCCGCGCGGCCTGCGCGGCGGCCAGGGGCTCCAGCTCCTGGCGCACTTCGGAGATATGGGCGAGGTCGGTGATGTTGACGTCGGTGGCGAAGGTGCCGCGCCGGGGGTAGGTCGTGATCAGCCGCTCGTACTGGAGCCGCTTGAGGGCCTCGCGCACCGGGGTCCGTCCCACGCCGAGCGACTGGGCCAGCTGCTCCTCGTTGATCGGCGCGCCCGGCCGGATCTCCAGCATGACCAGCCGGTCCCGGATGGCACGGTAGGCGCGTTCGGCGAGGGTCAGCTCCTCGCTGACGGGCTCGGTCGCCACCTGCTGCATGGATGCCCCCTTGACCTGTCCGGCGAGCTCCCATACCGTACCGCAGAGTCTGATATATCAGTTGCGCATTAGTCGGCTCCCAGGATGCCTTTTCCAGGATGGTGCACAGATGGCAACGAACCCGTCGCTCACCTCGCCCCTCTCCCGCCCCCTCAGCGAGCTCGACCCGGACGTCGCCGCGGCCGTCGACGCCGAACTGCACCGCCAGCAGTCCACCCTCGAAATGATCGCCTCGGAGAACTTCGCCCCGGCCGCCGTCATGGAGGCCCAGGGCTCGGTCCTCACCAACAAGTACGCCGAGGGCTACCCGGGCCGTCGCTACTACGGCGGCTGCGAACACGTCGACGTCATCGAGCGGTTGGCCATCGCCCGGGTGAAGGAGCTCTTCGGCGCCGAGGCCGCGAACGTGCAGCCGCACTCGGGCGCCCAGGCCAACGCGGCAGCGATGTTCGCGCTGCTCCAGCCCGGTGACACGATCCTCGGGCTCGACCTGGCGCACGGCGGCCATCTGACCCACGGCATGCGCATCAACTACTCCGGCAAGCTCTACAACGTCGTGCCGTACCACGTACGCGAGTCCGACATGCGCATCGACATGGACGAGGTCGAGCAGCTCGCCCTCGCGCACCGGCCGAAGATGATCGTCGCCGGCTGGTCGGCCTACCCCCGCCGGCTGGACTTCGCCGCGTTCCGCCGGATCGCCGACGCGGTGGGCGCGTATCTGATGGTGGACATGGCGCACTTCGCCGGGCTGGTGGCCGCGGGCCTGCACCCGAGCCCGGTGCCGTACGCCGACGTCGTCACGACCACCACCCACAAGACCCTCGGCGGCCCGCGCGGCGGGGTGATCCTCAGCCGCGCCGACCTGGCCAAGAAGATCAACTCCGCGGTCTTCCCGGGCCAGCAGGGCGGCCCGCTGGAGCATGTCGTCGCGGCGAAGGCGGTGGCCTTCAAGGTGGCGGCGGGGGAGGAGTTCAAGGAGCGCCAGCAGCGCACGCTGGACGGCGCCCGCATCCTCGCCGGCCGCCTGCTGGCCGACGATGTGGCGGAGGCCGGGATCACCGTCCTGACCGGGGGCACCGAAGTCCACCTGGTCCTCGTCGACCTGCGGAAGTCCGCGCTCGACGGGCGGCAGGCCGAGGACCGGCTGCACCGCGTCGGCATCACCGTCAACCGCAACGCCGTGCCGTTCGACCCACGCCCGCCGATGGTCTCCTCCGGGCTGCGGATCGGCACCCCGGCCCTGGCCACCCGGGGCTTCGGCGAGGCGGAGTTCCGGGAGGTCGCCGACATCATCGCCCAGGTCCTGAAGGAGGAGCAGCTCGGCGACGACCGCGCGGGCCTGCTGCGCGAGCGGGTGGAGAAGCTCGCCGGCGCGTTCCCCCTCTACCCCCACCTGAAGGGAGCCGCGGCATGACCGCGCAGCCGCTGCCGGAGCACCCGGACTTCCTCTGGCGCAACCCCGAGCCGCGCACCTCGTACGACGTCGTCATCGTCGGCGCGGGCGGCCACGGCCTGGCCACCGCCTACTACCTCGCCAAGAACCACGGCATCACCAACGTCGCCGTCCTGGAGAAGGGCTGGCTGGCCGGCGGCAACATGGCCCGCAACACCACGATCATCCGCTCCAACTACCTCTGGGACGAGAGCGCCGCGATCTACGAGCACGCCCTCAAGCTGTGGGAGGGGCTCCCCGAGGAGCTGGACTACGACTTCCTGTTCAGCCAGCGCGGCGTCCTCAACCTCGCGCACACCCTCCAGGACGTCCGCGAGGGCGTGCGCCGCGTCAACGCCAACCGCCTCAACGGCGTCGACGCCCAGTGGCTCGATCCGGACGAGGTCGCCGAGGTCTGTCCCATCCTCAACGTCTCCCCGCACACCCGGTATCCGGTCCTCGGCGGCACCTTCCAGCCACGGGCCGGCATCGCCAAGCACGACCACGTGGCCTGGGCGCTGGCCCGCCGGGCCGACGAGATGGGCGTCGACCTGATCCAGGGCTGCGAGGTCACCGGCTTCCTCAAGGACGGCGACCGGGTCGTGGGCGTCGAGACCAACCGCGGCCGCATCCTCGCCGGCCGGATCGGCCTCGCGGCCGCCGGGCACAGCAGTGTGCTGGCCGAGCGGGCGGGCGTACGGCTGCCCGTGCAGTCGCACCCACTGCAGGCACTCGTCTCCGAGCTGCACGAGCCGGTGCACCCGACGGTGGTCATGTCGAACCACGTGCACGTCTACGTCTCCCAGGCCCACAAGGGCGAGCTCGTGATGGGCGCGGGCGTCGACTCCTACAACGGCTACGGCCAGCGCGGCTCCTTCCATGTGATCGAGCAGCAGATGGCCGCCGCCGTCGAGCTGTTCCCGGTCTTCGCGCGGGCGCATGTGCTGCGCACCTGGGGCGGCATCGTCGACGTCACTCCGGACGCCTCCCCGATCATCGGCACCACCCCCGTCGAGAACCTGTACGTCAACTGCGGCTGGGGCACCGGCGGGTTCAAGGCCACCCCGGCCGCCGGCTGGACCTTCGCGCACACCATCGCGACCGGCGAGCCGCATCCGCTGAACGCCCCCTTCGCCCTCGAACGCTTCACGACGGGTGCCCTGATCGACGAGCACGGCGCGGCAGCCGTGGCCCACTGACAGCCTGCTGAGAGAAGGACACCGTGCTGCTGATCACCTGCCCCTGGTGCGGTCCCCGGGACGAGACCGAGTACCACTACGGCGGACAGGCCCACGTCCCCTACCCCGAGACCCCCGCGGACCTCACCGACGGGCAGTGGGCCGAGTACGTCTTCTACCGCGACAACCCCAAGGGCCCCTTCGCCGAGCGGTGGGTGCACAGCACCGGCTGCCGCCGCTGGTTCAACGTCCTGCGCGACACCGCCACCCACGAGGTGCTGACCTCGTACCGGATCGACGAGCCCCGCCCCGAACTGCCCCACGCCGGAGGGAACCGATGACCGACCAGCACTTCCGGCTCCAGCGGGGCGGCCGTATCGACCGGGGCACCGTGCTGCGGTTCACCGTCGACGGACGGGAGCTGACCGGCCACCCCGGAGACACCGTCGCCTCGGCGATGCTGGCGAACGGCCTCGTCGAGGTCGCGCCCTCCCTCTACCGCGGTCGCCCGCGCGGCATCGTCGCCGCGGGCGTCGAGGAGCCCAACGCCCTTGTGCAGCTGGACGGCCCGTGCTCGGAGGGCATGCTCCCGGCCACGACCGTGGAGCTGTACGACGGCCTGTCCGCCACCACGCTCTCCGGCATGGGCCGGCTCGACCCGACCCCCGACCCCGCCGTCTACGACAAGAAGTACGCGCACACCGACGTCCTGGTCGTCGGCGCCGGACCGGCCGGCCTCGCAGCCGCCGCCGCTGCCGCCGGCTCCGGAGCCCGGGTGATCCTCCTCGACGACCAGCCCGAGCCCGGCGGTTCGCTGCTCTCCGGGAGCGGCGAGACGGCCGGCGCGCAGCCCGCCCTCGACTGGGCCGCCGACGTCCGCGCGGCACTCGACGCCGCCCCCGAGGCCGTCGTACTGCACCGCACCACGGCCTTCGGGTCGTACGACGACAACTACGTACTGGCCCTCCAGCGGCGCACCGACCACCTCGGAGCCGCCGCTCCCGAGGGGGTCTCACGCCAGCGGCTGTGGCACATACGGGCGCGTCAGGTGATCCTGGCCACCGGCGCGCACGAACGTCCGCTGACCTTCGCCGGCAACGACCGGCCCGGGGTGATGCTCGCCGGGGCCGTGCGCACGTACCTCAACCGGTTTGCCGTGGCGCCGGGTTCGCGGGCCGTGGTCGCCACGACCAACGACAGCGCCTACGACACGGTCGCCGACCTCCACGCCGCCGGCGTCGACATCGCCGCCGTCGTGGACGCGCGCCCCGAGCTGTCCCACCGGGCCGCCGAGGTCGCGGTTGCCACCGGGGTGCGGGTGCTGACGGGCAGCGCGGTGGTCGACACCGCGGGGGACCCCCGGCTCACCGGCGTCACCGTCCAGACCCTCGACGCCGGGGGCCGGCTCACCGGAGCCCCGCAGTCGTTCGACTGCGACCTGCTCGCCGTCTCGGGCGGCTGGAGCCCGGTGGTGCACCTGCACAGCCAGCGTCAGGGACGGCTGCGCTGGGACGCGGACCTGGTCGCCTTCGTCCCCGACGGCACTGTACGGGACCAGCAGGTCGTGGGCGCGGCGCGCGGGACGTACGACCTCGACGGCGCTCTGGCCGAGGGAGCGCGGGCGGGTGCGCGGGCCGCGACGGACGCCGGGTTCCCGGTGCCGGTACCGTCGCCCGGCGGCGACGCCCGGACCGGTTGCGGCCCTGTGCGTGCCCTGTGGCTGGTCCCCGCCCCCGACGGCGAACCCGGCACCTGGGACACCCACTTCGTCGACCTCCAGCGCGATGTCACCGTCGCCGACGTCTGGCGCTCCACCGGCGCCGGTATGCGCGGCGTGGAGCACGTCAAGCGCTACACCTCGCTCGGCACCGCCAACGACCAGGGCAAGACGTCCGGCGTCAACGCGATCGGTGTCATCGCCGAGGCCCTCGGCGGCTCCCTGGGCGAGATCGGCACCACGGCCTACCGGGCGCCGTACACGCCGATCGCCTTCGCCGCCCTGGCCGGCCGTGAGCGCGGCGAGCTGTTCGACCCGGAGCGGACCACCGCCATCCACAGCTGGCACGTGGCCCACGGCGCCGAGTTCGAGGACGTCGGGCAGTGGAAACGCCCCTGGTACTACCCACAGCCCGGTGAGGACATGGACACGGCCGTGGCCCGCGAGTGCCGTGCGGCCCGCGAGGGGGTGGCCTTCATGGACGCCTCCACCCTCGGCAAGATCGAGATCTGGGGCGCGGACGCGGGCGAGTTCCTCAACCGCGTCTACACCAACGCCTTCAAGAAGCTCAAGCCCGGCATGGCCCGCTACGGCGTGATGTGCAAGCCCGACGGGATGATCTTCGACGACGGCGTGACGCTGCGCCTCGACGACAACCGCTACTTCATGACCACCACGACCGGCGGCGCCGCCGGGGTCCTGGACTGGCTGGAGGAGTGGCTGCAGACCGAGTGGCCCGAACTCGACGTGCACTGCACCTCGGTGACCGAGCAGTGGGCGACGGTCGCCGTCGTGGGACCGCGGTCGCGAGCGGTGGTCGCCCAACTCGCGCCCGACGTCGACCTGTCGGCCGAGGCGTTCCCCTTCATGGCCTTCCGCGAGACCACCCTGGCCTGCGGCATCCCGGCCCGCATCTGCCGGATCTCCTTCTCCGGCGAACTCGCCTACGAGATCAACGTATCGGCGTGGTACGGCCTGACGGTGTGGGAGCAGGTGTACCAGGCCGGGCAGCCGTACGGCATCACCCCGTACGGCACCGAGACCATGCACGTCCTGCGGGCCGAGAAGGGCTACATCATCGTCGGCCAGGACACCGACGGCACCGTCACCCCGCAGGACGCGGGCATGTCCTGGGTGGTCTCCAAGCAGAAGGACTTCATCGGCAAGCGGTCCTTCTCCCGCGCCGACACCTCCCGCACCGACCGCAAGCAGCTGGTCGGCCTGCTGCCGAGCGACCGCACGACCCGGCTGCCCGAAGGCACCCAACTCGTCGCTCCCGCCACCGCCTTGGAGACGGTGCCCGTGCCGATGCTCGGCCACGTCACCTCCAGCTACCACAGCCCGGCCCTCGGCCGCCCCTTCGCCCTCGCCCTGGTCGCCGACGGGCGGGCAAGGATCGGCGAGACCCTGCTGGCTCCGGTGGGCGACGACCTGGTGCCCGTCGAGGTGGCCGACTGCGTCCTCTACGACCCGGAAGGAACCAAGCGCGATGGCTGAGCCGACGATCGACGCACGGGTGAGCCCGCTGGCCCACCTGCAGGAGCGGATGCGCGCCGCCGCGGTCACCGGCGCCCGCGGTGTCACGCTCACCGAGCGGCCGTTCCTCACCATGGTGAACCTGCGGGTCGACCCCGCGTCCGAGGCGGCGGACCGTATCGAGAAGACCCTGGGCGCACCGCTCCCCGGGCAGTGCGGCCACACCGCCGCGGCCGGCCCCCACACGGTCGCCTGGCTCGGCCCCGACGAGTGGCTCGTGCTGTCCCGGGCCGAACCGGCCGCGGTGACCGCCGAGTTGCGGGAGGCCCTCGGCGGCGACCCGGGCTCGGTCGTGGACGTCTCGGCGAACCGCACCACGCTGGAACTGGGCGGCCCGGCCGCCCGGCAGGTGCTGGAGAAGGGCTGCCCACTGGACCTGCATCCGCGGGTCTTCGCACCCGGCCGCGCCGTGTCGACCACGGTGGGTCCCGTCGCCGTACTGCTCTGGCAGGTCGACGACGTGCCGACGTACCGCCTGTTCCCGCGCTCCTCGTTCGCCGACTACCTGGCCCGCTGGCTCATCGACGCGATGGGCGAGTACCGCGGCCCCGACCTCCCCTGACGGCGTGGCCCCAGAGTCCGTCGCCGGAGCTCAGCACGCCGGGGTGTAGCGCTGGTCGGGGACGACCGCGTGCCACTCCTGTCCGAGGAGCGGACGGCCCACGACGGAGCAGAGAGTGCTCTGCCACGTCCGTGGGTCGACCACCCCGGTGACGATCGCGCCCGGAGCCAGCCCCACCGCTCGTTTCCCGTCCGCGGTCAACTCCGCGACGGCTCCGCCGCCCACCCGCGCCAGGACGGGTCCGGTCCTGGCGTGGTGGAGGAGGTCCCACACGATGACCGCGCCGCCGTCGGACTCGGGGTCCAGGGTGATGACCGCCACCCCCTGGGCGTCCGAGAGCCGCACCGCACGGATGGTGGCCCCGGTGTCGACGTCCGCGGCACGCTTGCGCTGCGTCTCGGCATCGAAGACCAGCAAGGAGCGCAGGGACTCGGAGGCGGCCACGAGTGTCCGACCGTCCTGGCTGAAGGCGACTGTTCGGGCCGCGCCCCGATAGGACAGGACGGACCGGCCGGTCGCGGTGTTCCACTGGTGCAGCACGCCCTGACGGTCCACGGCGGCCAGCCAGTGACCGTCCGGGCTCAGCGCCACCGCTTCCACCTCGCCGAGGTTGTAGCTCTTGACGATGTGTCCGGCGATCGTGTCCCACACATGGATGGTGTGGTCCTGGGAGACGGCCAGGTACAGCAGCCGGCCGTCCGGCGAGAGGGACAGGCCGGTGGTCTCCTGCGGCGAACCGTTCGGGCCGACACTCTCGATGAGCGCGACTCGCTTGCGCGCGGGCAGAGCGAACACCTCGACGATGGTGGTCAGGGTCCTTTCCCCGCTTCTCGCAGGCGGGAGGGAGACGGTCTCGCTCACCGCGAGCCGGGTGCCGTCCCTGCTGTAGGTGATGCCGCTGCCGGACCCCTTGAGCCGGATGGTCTGCCGAAGCCTTCCGGTGCGCGTGTCGAAGAGGTGCACCGTGCGTCCGCTCACGCTCGCGACGGTGTGCCCGTCGGGACTGACGGTGGACCAAGGGCGCGCTGCGGAGTCCCCTCCCTTGAGGGGGATCTCGGAGACAAGCCGGCCGGCGGCGGTGCGGTTCCAGGCGACGACGCCCGTCTCGGTGACGGAGACGGCGGCACGGCCGTCCGGACTGAAGACGACATAGGGATGAGGCGGGGTGGGGGCGGAGAGGTCCCACACACCCGTGCCCCGCGCTCCGCCGGTGCTCAGCCACATGCCGTGGGTGGGAGCGATGCCGGTCAGTGCGGCGACCTGCTCATCGCTGTCGGTACCACTGACGCCGTCGAGGTCGGCGGGTTCGACGTCGCCGAGCTTCTTGCGGGCTCGAAGGTCCCACACGGCGAACCGGTGGCCGTGGGCGTCCGACAACAGGGCGCGTCGGCCGTCCGCGGACACGCTGCTGATGCTCATGCCCCGCTCCGGAACCCACGGTGTGCCCTTGCCGCCCGCCGGCAGGACCTCCGGCGGGCCGTCACCGGTGTCGATCACCGGCTCGTCGGAGGCGGTCCAGCCCAGCAACTGCCACGCCGCGCTCAGCCCGACAGGGACGTCCGATGCCGAGGAGGAGGTGAGGACATCGTGAAGCCGGCCCTGTTCACCGGACTGACACCACAGCCACCTGCCCGAGGGACTGAGCGAGCTGAAGGCGCACTCCGAGACGTGCCGAGCCAGGAGCCGCCGGCTCGGGACGCTCCACGTCCATGCCCGCTGGTACGACGTCGATGCCACGAGGATCCGGCCGTCGGGGCTCAGCCCACCGCTCCAGCCGAACGGCGGGCCGTCCTCCGCGAGCCCGAAGGAGGCCACCGTGCGCCTGGTGGCGGTGTCGTTCACGGTGACCCGCGTGCCGGTCAACAGGGCGACCACACGACCGTCCGAGGTGAGGCCGCGGCGCCCCTCCTGGGGCAGCCGGCCCCGGAACGTACCGCGCAGCCGCCATCCTTCGACGTCCCATATCTGTGTCGTCCCGTCCGTGCGCCCCACGGCCAGCGTCGAGCCGTCCGCGCTGAACACGGGCCAGCCCGCGCCTTTCGTGTCCGGGCCCGGCAGAACCTTCGCGACGTGGTTGAACTGCATGAGCCGTTCGGCCATCGCACTGCGCGCCTCCGCCGTGTCGGACACGCCGTATGCCGCCGCGGCGAGCAGCGACGAGGTGTCCAGGCGACCGCCCGACTGGCTTCGGGAGGCGACGGCGAGCAGACGGGAGAGGGACTCGCGCCGGTCGGCCTCCGCCCCGGACTGGACGGCCACCACCAGCGAGGACAGGCTCACGACCGCCAGCAGGACCGCTACGGCGCTGATCCGAAAACGTACTCTCCGCCGTCGCAGGGCGCGTCGGCTGCTGTCGATGAACTCCTGCTCGTCATCGGTGAGCCGGGCCATGAAGGCCGGTGACGCCGGTACGTTGTCACGCAGCCACTCGGCGGCGCGCAGCTCGTCCTCCCGGAGCAGGAAACCGTCACTCCTGCCGCTCTCCCGCCATTCGTGGGCCTGGAGTCCGAGCCGGGTGTGGCCGGACACCCACCGGTGCTCCTGAGCGGTGAAGGCCACGATGTGCCGCGTGTCCTCCTCGAAGCGGTCCGGGTCGGACATGTCGAGGCGCTGGAAGGCAGTCAGCTCCTCCCAGCCGGCTTCACGCAGCGCCGCCCCGGCGCCCGACGACAACTCCGGGTCGATGACCACGGGAAGGATCCGTTTACCCCCCGCGATCGCCTGCAGGCACTCGTCCCAGCAGTACACGGACGCCAGGGACTTGCGGCTGATCAGCACGATCAGAGCGTCGGACTCCCGGATGCCGTCGGATATCGACTTGCGCCAGCGTGCGGAGGGTTTGATCGCCTGCCAGTCGACCCACACCTCTCGCACCCGCCCTCGAAGAGACTCGGTGAGGGCGCGGGCGAACTCGGTGTCGCTGCGCGAGTAACTGAGGAAGACCTTGCCTCCGATGCCGTGTTCTGCCTGGGCGAAGGGATTGCGCGCACCCCCGGCACGGTCGGCGGCCTGCCGTGTGGCCGCCGCGAGGAGCCCGGAAACGAGGCCGGCACCGGCCGGCAGCAGTGGCCAGTAGGGCTGCTCGAAGGACGGGCCGAACAAGCTGCCGCCGATCTGCTCGTCCAGCCAGGCGTAGACCCAGGTCGCCGATCGCCATGGCGGGCCGGGAGTGACCGCGCCGTAGGTGATCGGCAGGACGACGAGGCGGACGGCCCACGCCGCGACGCCCATGCCGACGGCACCGGCCAGGGCGCTCAGCACCATGAGCCGCTCCGGCGTCGAGGCCCTACGCCGCCCGGTGTCCTCGCTCCGGCCCACCACCCGCACGCCGGCGGCAGCGAGCCAGCTCAGCGCCAGCAGCGCGTCGAGCACGGCGTACGTCCACAGGAAGGCGGGTCCCAGGGGCCGGACGAAGTGGCTGCCGAGTGCGGCCACAACGGCCAGTTGAACAGCCGGCAGCCAGGCCTGCGGAGCGGCGAGCCGTCGCCAGGACCAGTCCAGTTCGAGGCTGCTGAATCCGCGGTTGCCCAGCACCACGCCGCAGTTGGCGAGGACCGGGCTGAACACGAGGCCCGGTACGACGAGCGCCATCAGCGCGAGGGCGGGTCCGTAGAACGGACAACAGACGGCCCATGTCAGTGCACAGGCGGCCGTCCAGGCGACGCGTCTGCTCCAGCGGAACTCCCCTGACAGCACCGGCCGTTTCCCGACATCGCTGTGCGCCCCCCGTAACACCTCGGTCTCCGATCCCCGTCGCGCAACAGTGAGTTCTCGCACCACCAACATGCCACATGGGCACCGGCTGGCCGTGAGGTGCCTTGGCGCGTGCGGTGGCGGAGCGTCAGAATCAGCCGGTGACACAGACCTCGCAGGATTCGGTGACAGCGGCGGTGTGGGACCAGCAGAGCATCTGGTCTCAGAGCGCGGATCGGCTCAAGGCGTCGGTCGGCCGGGCACGCTTGTGGGCGCTGGCCCTGGGGACAGCCGCGGCGGCCCTGGGCGCGGCGGCTTCCCAGGCGATGGGCTGGAACTCGCTGCTGGGCAAGGCACTGGCGTTCGCTGCCGCCGCCGCAGCCGGAACGGCGCCGGTGGTGGCGTTGCGCGGTGGGCCGAACCGGCTGAGCGACTGGACGCGGCTGCGGGCGGTGTCCGAAGCGCTCAAGACCGAGGTCTACACCTACCTGGCCGGAGTCGGCGCCTACCGGGACGCGGCATCGGCGCCGGCACTGCTCGCCGAGCGCAGTCGCCGTTACCGCTCGGACGCGGTGAATCTCGTGCACTACACCGCCGGCGTCAGCGCGCGACAGCGGCCGGTGCCGGCGGTGGTGGACGCCGACAGTTATGTGGAGCATCGCCTGCGCCGGCAGATCACGTCGTACTACCGGCCGAAGGCACAGGCGATGCACCGCAAGGTGCGCTTCGTCGAACGGACCGAGCTGGCGCTGGGCTGCTTCGGCGGCGTACTGGCCGCCGCTTCCGGTGCCTTCTCGGTGGACTGGGTGGCGGCATGGGTGGCGGTCGTGGCCTCGATCTCGATCGCCGTGACCGCCCACGCGGTCGCTCAGCGATACGCCTACCAGCACCTGGAGTTCACCCGCACCGCCGAGGAACTGGAGCGACTGCTGGAGCGCTGGACGACGGCCACCGAACGCTCCGAGGACTTCACCGACGCGTTCGTCTCCGAGTGCGAAGGGGTCATCTCCATCCAGAACGAAGCGTGGATGATCCGGTGGACTGTGGGTTAGCCGCGGGGCCCGCGGGGCGGACGGGAGGGCGCCGGGAGAACGACCGCCGTCGGCCCCGTGGGGGACCGACGAAAGCGGCTCGCCAAGCGGCGGACTGCACTTGCCCCGGCGGTCACCCCATGGCCTTGACGGGCAGACCGTATTCACGGCGTTCGGCATCGGTCGCGGTGCGGAAGACCCGGGTTCTGGCCAGGGATATCAGCTCCTCGACGCCGTAGTGCCTCCAGATGACGGCCGCGCCGTCCCCTCCGGAGGTGACGATGTGAGTGCCGTCGGGCGTGAACTCGGCCCAGATCAGCGGTGCTCCGTGCCACAGCCGGGCGACCTGGGCACCCGCGGCCGCGTCCCAGACCCGCGCCGACCCGTCGGTCGAGGCGGTCACGATCCTCGTCCCGTCCGGGGAGAACAGCGCCGAACTCGGCCGGTGGCCGCGGCCGTCCAGCACGACGAGTTCCCGACCGTCCACGGCGTCCCAGACGCGTGCCGTTCCGTCGTCCGACGCGGTGACCAGACGGAGGCCGTCGGGGGAGTAGTGCGCCCAGCGGACGATTTGGGTGTGACCGGAGAGGGTGAGCAGGTGTCTTCCGTCGGCGGCGTCCCAGTCGCGTACGGTGTGGTCCCCCAGGGACCCGACCACACGGGTACCGTCCGGAGAGAAATCGGCGCACAGCACGGACTCGTCTTCGGCGGCGGAGATGCTCACGAGTGTGTTCCCCGTGTCGACGGCCCAGATGTTGATGCGGCCGAACACGAATCCGCCGACCCCCCGTCCTGCCGTACATGTGACGACCCGGGACCCGTCCGGTGAGAATGTGGCGGTCTGCACCGGTGAGTTGTGCCCCCAGTACCGGACGACCTCCTCCCCGGTCACCGCGTCCGATACCCATGCCGTCATGTCGCTGGAGGCGGTGACGATCCGCGAGCCGTCCGGCGAGAAAGAGGCGAAGACGATGTCGCCCATGTGGCCACCGACGGAGAGCAGCCGTCGGCCGTCGGCCGTGTGGTGCACGGCGGCCGTCTCGCCGAAGGCTGTGAGCATGCGAGTGCCGTCGGGCGAGAAGCGGGCGGAGTAGACCGGCTGGTCATGCTGGACGACAAGCACTCCTCCCCGTTCGGCGGTGTGCCAGAGCCGGATCGCGCCGTCCTCGCCGCCGGTGGCGACGAGTGAGCCGTCGGGTGAGAACTCGGCGGACAGGACCGCTGACGGATGCGGCCCCAGCGTGTACAGCCGGTCGCCCTGCTCGCCGTCGAGCACGACGGCGGTTCCGTCCTGTGCCGCGGCGACGATCCGGGCGCCGTCGGGGGAGAAAGCAGCCGCGTAGATCTGACCTGCGCCCGGGGCGTACGCGCTCAAACCGGGATACGGCGGGCGCCCGGGGTCCCAGTCGAACGAATCCGCGGGATCAAGCCTCCGCCTCCTCATCGCCGACCACAACCGCGCGTACGCCGCCTCTCCCTCCGCGATCGCATCCACCCACTGCACGTCCTTGATCAGCGGATGGGTCGCCCCCTCCTCGGCCCGCACCGGGAAGAGCGGCTTGCCCGTCGCCCGCGCGAGCGCCAACTCCGCGAAGCACCAACGCGATTCGGCCGAGGCCGCCGTGCCGACGAACAGCACCGCGTCGGCCCTCTCCAGCGCCGCGTACAGCTCCGGCTCCCACTCACGGCCGGCGGGTATACCCAGTTCCGGGTCGAAGTCGACAAAGACGCCTTCGAAGCCCTCCTTCCTCAGCCGGCGCAGAATCCCGGCGACGAGGACTCGGTCCCGAGAGCTGTGGCTGATGAAGAGCGAGGCCATCCGCCCACGCTGTCAGATCGGCGCACGCACGTGCAGCGTTTTCGCCGTGCGGACGCGCAGAAGTACGAGCCGGTCCGGGCCGGTTCAGCCGGCGTCGGGTCTGTGCTCTGCCGCGCTGTCGTAGGCGGCGCGGGCCTCGGCGATGGCGGACCGGTGCCGCTCGGCCCAGCTCACCAGACCGGTCAGCGAAGCGTGGAGCTCCTGCGCCATCGGCGTGAGGCTGTACTCGACCTTGGGCGGCACGGTCGGATACACGGTACGCACGAGCAGTCCGTCCCGCTCCAGCCTGCGCAGATTGAGGGTGAGCATCCGCCGGCTGATGCCCTCGATGGCGCGTTCCAGTTCGGTGAAGCGCACCGGGCCGTGGGCGGCGGCGATCAGGATCCCGATGCTCCATTTGCCCGCCACGCGGTCGAGCACCTCGGTGACCGGACATGCTTCGTCCCTGATCGCTTCGGTAACACGGGTGTGACTGCGTGACATGAAAGTGCCTCCTTCCGATCGGAAGCATGGTTATCGATGATGACTGCTGTTACAAGTCGTCAACCAAGGGGGAAACCATGTCGGTTCGCGCTCTCGTCGTCGATCCGTCCGCATCCGCATCCGCATCCGCATCCGCATCCGCCGCCGTCCGCCTCGCCGAGGTACCCGATCCCGTGCCCGGGCCGAACCAGGTCCTGGTGGACGTCTCCCACGCCTCGTTGAACTACGGCGACCTCAACGACGCCCGCTCCGGGCGGGTCCCGGTGGGTGCGGTGCTGGGTTCGGACGCCGCCGGCGTGGTCGTTCGGGCCGCGGCGGACGGAACCGGCCCCGCGGTGGGCACCCGGGTGGTGGCCCTGACCGCGGGGGCGTTCGCCGAGCGCGTCGCGATCGACGTGGGTGCGCTGGCCGAGGTGCCGAAGGGACTGGACCTGGCGCAGGCGGTAGCGCTGCCGGTCGCCGGAGTGGCGGCACTGCGCTCGCTGCGGGCCGCCGGGCTCGGGCCGGGCAAGAGGGTGTTGGTCACCGGGGCTTCCGGCGGGGTCGGCCGGTTCGCCGTCCAGCTGGCGGCGCGGGCCGGTGCCCACGTGATCGCGTCCGTGGGCTCGGCCGCCCGGGGAGACGGGCTGGCCGAGACCGGCGCCGACGAGGTGCTGATCGGACTGGAGGGACTCCAGCACCCGGTCGACGTGGTCATCGACAGCGTCGGCGGCCCCCAACTGGTCGCGGCATGGAACCTGCTCGCTCCCGGCGGCAGCGTGCAGAGCGTCGGCTGGACCTCCGGGGAACCGGCGGTCTTTCCGCCGTATGCGACGGTCGGCCCGGCCAAGTCGCTGACCTCCTTCGTCATCGACGGCGATGTCGACGCGGACCTGGCGACTCTCACCGAGCTGGCCGCCGAGGGAGCCCTCGGCGTCGAGATCGGCTGGCAAGGACCCTGGCACCGCTTCGACGAGGCAGCCGAGGCGCTTCGCGCACGTCGGATCTCCGGCAAGGCGGTCCTGGAGGTGGCATCCGGTGAGCCGCACACCCCGGTGCCTTTTCCGCAGAGCCAGTCACATGACCGGCCGGGCCCGGCCTAGCCAGTCGGCCCCGGTCTCGCTGCCGCGTTTCAGCAGGTCCGCGGATTCCCACAGTCTCCCTTGTCAGCAGGGCGACCGGTACTGCCCGCCCGGTGCGGCCTGCCGCCAGTCGGCGTCGTCGAGCGGCCCGGTGAGCATGCCGCACAGTGCGGACACCCATGCCTCAGGAGTGACATGGAGCTTCGTGCTTCCGCTTGCGTCCGCGATGTCGAGCCGGGAGCCGTCCTCGGTGAAACTGACCGCGGCGTCCCGCTGCGTGGTCAGCAGGTCGGGGCCGATGCGCCGGTGGCCGGCCACGTCCCAGAGGCTGAGCTTCACGTCGACCGGACCGCTGTCACTGATCACGGCCAAGGTGTTTCCGTCGGGGCTGAACCACACACCGAAGACACCTCCTTCGGGCACGAAACTCCTGCCCGTCCGCTTTCCTGTGCCGATGTCCCAGAGCGAGACAGACCCTCCACCCCAGCTGTCCAGGGCACCGTTGTCCATGTTCACTGTGGCAAGGGTGCGACCGTCTGGACCCAGAGCCGCGTACTTGGCGTCGCGGACCTTGAAGGGCAGCCGCTCTCCGCTCGCCGTGTCCCACAGGATCACCGTCTGTTGGCGCCCTGTCAGGGCCAGCCTGGTTCCGTCGGCGCTGAGGTCCGCCTGGTCGGCGTATCCGTCGCCCAGAGGATCGGCGGCGTAGTCGTGGGTCTCCGCGCCGGTCGACAGATCCCAGGCGGTCACGCGTGACTCGCCCTGCAGGACGCCGTACAGCAGTTGGTTGTCGGGCGAGAACAGCAGCCTCGGAAGCCCGCTCTTCAGGCCGGGCGTGTAGTGCATTCCGGCCACGCGACGGCCACCCGGGATCTGGAACACCTCCACCGGGGACTGCTTGCCCGCCCCGGCGTGTTCGGCCACGGCCAGCAGTGTGCCGTCCTCGTTGAAAGCGACGTTGGTGCCCAGGGCGGCCAACCTGATCGAACCGGACGCATGCCCTGTGCGGCTGCTGCGCAGGTGCACGACGGGACGTCGGGAATCGGTCATGGCCACTGTGTCCGTACGAGGGCTGACGGCGAAGCCGTTGTACGGGCGTTCGGCCGGCGGGAAGGCACGGTGTTCCGTGAGGTGGCCGGAGCCGTCGCGAACCCAGATGACCACCGACCCGTCCTTGGTCAGGGTGGCGACCGTGCTGCCGTCCGCGCTTGCCGATTCGCTGTCGCCGGCGGTGTCGCTGTACTCGGCTTCGAGGGGCGCCGTGGCTCTGATGCCGTGGACGGCACTCTTCTGGTCGGCGGCCTTGCGCACCCTCTTGCGGGTGCGCAGGTCCCACAGCTCCCAGCGTTTCATGTCTGTCGACCGGAGCAGGGCGTGCCGCCCGTCGCGCAGCACCATCCCCGAGTCCAGGGTCAGGTCACGCCCGGGAATCCAGGGCTGTGACCATCCCGGCCGGTACACCCGGGCCTGGCCGGGGCGGTCGTCGTGACCGTCCGCGCTCACGCTCTGCCCGTAGTCGACCACCACACCGTCGTCCACGGTGTACCCCTCGAAGCTCCACGCGGAGGTGTGCAGGGTTCGCCGGGGCCGCAGATCCGGCAGCCCGAGGACGGAGACCTGCTCACCTCGACCGCACACGAGGGTCTTCCCGGACGGCGCCATCCGCATCGACTCGCACGACAGGGTGGACACGGTCCGGTGACCGGGCACATGCCACACCGACACGGAATCACTCTCATCGTTCGCCGCGGCCATCAGATGGCTGCCGTCCGGGCTCAGTCCTCCGCCCTGGTCGCTGATCGACGTGCCCGCGCCGCTCTGCGAGAAGGAGAACGTGTCCTTGGTCCGCAAGGTCGTGGTGTCCACCAGTGTGATCCGCTCACCACGCTGCCCGACGCGCAGAGCCAGAGTCCGGCCGTCCGCCGTCACGGACCGGGCCCCGCCGTCCTGCCAACTCAGCAGGCGGCCTTTCACGGTCCCCCGGCCGCGCGCCGCGCGCATATCCCAGATCTGGGTGGTGGCGTGGTCACGCTCGATGAAGAGAAGACGGCCGTCGGGGCTCATGGAGAGCAAGGACACCTCTCCCTTGCCGGGCGCGATGATCGTCCGCACGTGGTCGAGCCGGGCCAGGTGAGAGACCAGAGCGCCGCGCGCCTCTGTCGTTCCGGCCTGCCCGTAGGCGGCCAGCGC
The DNA here is from genome assembly GCF_001513975.1 of Streptomyces curacoi. Taxonomy (GTDB): domain Bacteria; phylum Actinomycetota; class Actinomycetes; order Streptomycetales; family Streptomycetaceae; genus Streptomyces; species Streptomyces curacoi. The sequence continues at coordinate 407,906 of NZ_KQ947986.1, read as the reverse complement.
CAGTTGTACGGCCTTCTCCGGTTCCGTCTCGGCCAGGCTGAGCGAGGCGGCCGCGAGGTTCCGCGAGAGCGCCTTGCGGCGCTGGTCGTCGGCGTCTCCCTGTGCCGTCACGGCCAGCGAGCCGGCGGTGACGACGGTCGCGGTGACCGCGGCGAGAGCGGACCTGACCAGCAAGGTGCGGCGCCTGGCCGCGCGGCGGCTCTCGCCGAGGTAGTGGGTCTGTTGCTCGGTCAGGCTGACCCGGAGCTTCGCGTGGACGGGGTGCTCCTGCCACTGCCGGGCCAGCGACAACTCCTCGGCGCGCAGGAGGAGACCGCGTTTGCAGCCGCTGTCCCACCACTCGTGTGCGAGGTTTCCGAGCCGGGTGTGGAAGGCCACCCAGCGGTACTCCTGCGTGACGAAGGAGACGATGCCCTCGATTCCCCGCTCGAACGCCTCGTCGCCCTCCTCGATCATGGGGAGTCGCTGGTAGGCCAGGAGGCGGTCCCAGTCGTGCTCCCGCATGACCGCGGTGGTCCGGCCGTCCAGAGACGGGTCGGCGAGCACCGGGAGCACCCGTTTGCCGAGTTCGATCGCGTACTCGCATTCGTCACGGCAGTACGCAGATCGCAGGGAGTTCTCACTGAGGAGGACGATCAGGGCGTCCGAGCGGCGGATGCCCTCCCTGATGGCCCGACGCCATTGTTCGGAAGGCTCGATCGCCTCCCAGTCGACCCAGATGTCCTGCAGCCTTCCTTCCAGGCTGCGGGTGATTCTCCGGGCGAGTTCGGTGTCCCGGCGCGAGTAGCTGAGGAACACCTTGCCCGTGGGCTGCGCGAGCGGGGCGTCGGACCGTTGTCCGGAGCCGCTGCCGCTGAACGGATCCTCCACCGGGCCGGTCCGCGAGGCGAGATCGCGGAGGAGGCGCGAGACGAGGGCGGCCAGCAGCGCGGCACCGGCGACGAGTGCCGCCCAGTACTGGTGACGCTCGTACGTCGGCCCGAACGCACTGCCGGAGAAGTGGGCGTCGAGCCGTCGAAGGACGTCTGCGATGCCTTCCGCGTCAGGTGAGGCGGCGGCGCGGGACCTGAGCGTGTGACCCATCAGCCGCGTGAGCCAGGCGGCGATGCCGGCCGCCGTGGCCAGGGCGAGGGCCTGCGCGGCGAGCGACCTGCCCGAGGGGCGTGCCCGTCGGCGGCCTGCGGGGCCGGACTGCTCCTGCCCCAGGCGCACCCCGTCGACCGTCACCTCGAGTGCCGACCACAGGACGAGCAAGCTGAGGGAGGCGGCCACCAGGAGCAGGCACTCCCAGAACAGGAAGCTTCCGTAGGGCAGCGCCCTGACGAGCCAGGAGCCGGCCAGGGCCACGCCGAGCAGTGGGGCGAGGGCCTGCGGTCTCAGCAGCCGCCGTCCCGACCACGCGGCGGTCGCCCCACCGGTCCTGGCCGCCTTCCACGCGGCGAACAGCGGAGGCCCGGGGGAGTGCACGACGAACGGGACGACGAGGCCGAGGAGTGCCGGCCACGGTCCGACGAACGGCAGGAAGAGGGCCCAGCCGACCAGGCAGGAAAGGAACCAGGCGGCTGTCCGTCCGGTGTCTGTCCGAAGTGCCGCCGACCATCCCGACCAGCCCCGCCGTAAAGGTACTTGGCGCGCCACCCCTGCCCCCGACATGTGATCGTTCCCCGCTCAACCGGAGAGCAGGGTAGCGGGGGCGGCGACCCCGGCGCGTCGGGACAGTGCACCTGTGCCGGACCCTCACCGGCCGTCCTCATCGCCGTAGCTCCGCATGCGCGGTTTCCGGCAGGCGCAGGTACACCAGGGAGGAGCCCAGGCACAGGACGGCCACGTACCAGGGGAAGAACCCGGAGTGTCCCCACTCCTTGAAGAGCGTGCCCACATACGGGGCCGTCCCGCCGAACAGCGCCACCGTCAGCGAGTACGGGAACCCGATGCCCGCCGCCCGCACCCGTGGCGGAAACACCTCGGCGTTCACGGCCGCGCTGATCGACGTGAACCCGGTCAGCAGCACCATGCCCGCGCACTGCACGAGCAGCAGCACGGCGAACGAGTCGCGCAGGGCGTGCAGCAGGGGGACGGTGAGGAGGGTGAAGCCCAGGCCGAAGAAGAGGAGCAGGGGGCGGCGGCCGTAGCGGTCGGAGAGGAGGCCGCCCAGGGGCTGGAGCAGGGCGAAGAAGGCCAGCGAGATCGTGCCCGCGAGGAGGGCGTCCGACTTCTCGATGCCCGCGTTGAGTTCGGCGTACGTCGGCAGGTACGACGTCCAGGTGTAGTAAGCGATGGTGCCGCCCGCCGTGATCCCGCAGATCAGCAGGGACTGGCGCGGGTGGCGGCGCAGCGCCTCCAACAGGCCGGGGCGGGGGGCCTGTTGCTGCTCGGTGCTCCTCGTCTCCTCCGCGCCCTGGCGGATCCAGAAGCCGACCAGGCTGAGTAAGGCACCGAGGACGAACGGCACCCGCCAGCCCCAGCCGTTCATCTGCCCGTCGCTCAGCGTGTCCACCAGGAGTGTCGCGATGCCTGACGCGACCAGCTGGCCCGCGGTCGTCGACACGTACTGGAAGCTGGAGAAAAGGCCGCGGCGGCCCGGCCCCGCCGACTCGACCAGGAACGTCGTCGACGCCGCGAACTCGCCGCCGACCGACAGACCTTGCAGGAGCCGGGCCACGACGAGGATCAGCGGAGCCAGCACGCCGGCCGCCTCGTACGTCGGGGTCAGGCCGACCAGCAGGCTGCTGCCGCCCATCAGCAGGATGGTGACGGTCAGGGCGGCGCGCCGGCCGCGGCGGTCCGCGATCGCGCCCATGAGCAGCCCGCCGACCGGCCGCATGAAGAAGCCCACCGCGAACACCGCGAAGGTCGACAGCAGCGGCACCAGGGAGTTGTCCGCGCCCTTGGGGAAGATCTCGGCCGCGATGTAGGTGGCCAGGAAGGTGTAGGCGTACCAGTCGTACCACTCCACGGCATTGCCGACCGAGGCGGCGAGGAGCTGGCGTACGGGCCGGGAGGCCGGCGGGGAGTCCGTGCGCGTCGTCTCTGTCATGATCGCGACCATCCCCGCACCCCGGGCCCGGCACACCTCCCGTACCGACGACTTTCACATGAGCGCCACCGGACCCTTCCCTGACGTTTGGTGCTCCTGGAACACTCCTTCCGCGCGCATTCCATCACCAACGGCCGGTCATAACACCCTCAATGGGAAGAGGTCCCTCGCTCATGCCCGAAGTCAACCGGCGCAGATTCCTTCAACTCGCGGGCGCGACCACGGCGTTCTCGGCTCTGTCGAGCAGCATCCAGCGCGCCGCCGCGCTCCCCGCCAACCACCGCACCGGGTCGATCGAGGACGTCGAGCACATCGTCGTCCTGATGCAGGAGAATCGTTCCTTCGACCACTACTTCGGCAAGCTGCGCGGCGTCCGCGGTTTCGGCGACCCGCGCCCGGTGAAACTGGAGAACGGCAAGTCGATCTGGCACCAGTCGGACGGCAGCAAGGAGATCCTGCCGTTCCACCCGGACGCCGACGACCTCGGCATGCAGTTCCTGGAGGGCCTCCCGCACGGCTGGACCGACGGCCAGCAGGCCTACAACGCGGGCAAGTACGACAAATGGATCCCCGCCAAGGGCACCACGACCATGGCGTACCTGACCCGTGAGGACATCCCCTTCCACTACGCCCTCGCCGACGCCTTCACCGTCTGCGACGCCTACCACTGCTCGTTCATCGGCTCCACCGACCCGAACCGCTACTACATGTGGACGGGCTACACCGGCAACGACGGCACGGGCGGCGGCCCGGTCCTCGGCAACGACGAGCTCGGCTACGGCTGGACGACCTACCCCGAGCGCCTGGAGCGGGCGGGCGTCTCCTGGAAGATCTACCAGGACATCGGCGACGGACTCGACTCCGCCGGCTCCTGGGGCTGGATCGAGGACGCCTACCGGGGCAACTACGGCGACAACTCGCTGCTGTACTTCAACAAGTACCGGGGCGCCCAGCCGGGCGACCCGCTGTACGACAAGGCCCGCACCGGCACCGACGTCAAGAACGGCGACGGGTACTTCGACCGGCTGAAGGCCGACGTCAAGGCCGGCAAGCTGCCGCAGATCTCCTGGATCGCCGCCCCCGAGGCCTTCTCCGAGCACTCCAACTGGCCCTCCAACTACGGCGCCTGGTACATCGCCCAGGTCCTGGACGCGCTCACCGCCAACCCGGAGGTCTGGTCGAAGACGGCCCTGTTCATCACCTACGACGAGAACGACGGCTTCTTCGACCACGTGGTGCCGCCGTTCCCGCCGAAGGACGCCTCGCGGGGCAGGTCCACGGTCGACGTCTCCCTCGACCTCTACCCGGGCGACAGCAGGCGCCCGGCCGGACCGTACGGCCTCGGCCCACGTGTGCCGATGCTGGTCGTCTCGCCGTGGAGCAAGGGCGGTTACGTCTGCTCCGAGACCCTCGACCACACCTCGATCCTGCGGTTCATGGAGCGCCGCTTCGGCGTCGAGGAGACCAACATCTCGCCCTGGCGGCGTGCCGTCTGCGGCGACCTGACCTCGGCCTTCGACTTCTCCCGCAAGGACACCCGCCCGGCCGCGCTGCCGGAGACCGACGCCTACGAGCCGCCGGACCGCGAGCGTCACCCCGACTACCGGCCGACGCCGCCGGCCGACCCGGACATGCCCAGGCAGGAGCGCGGACTGCGGCCCGCCCGGCCGCTCGGGTACGCCCCGTACGTGGACGGCTCCGTCGACGCGGCGACCGGAAAGTTCACGCTCACCTTCGCCTCGGGTGCCAAGGCCGGCGCCGCCTTCCACGTCACCTCCGGCAACCGCGCCGACGGGCCCTGGATGTACACCACCGAGGCCGGCAAGACCATCGGGGACACCTGGAACTCGGCGTACTCGAACGGCTCGTACGACCTGACCGTGCACGGCCCCAACGGCTTCGTGCGCTGCTTCAAGGGCTCGAACAAGGCGGCCGGCCCCGAGGTCACCGCCCGGCACACCGGCGACGACATCCAGCTGACGTTCACCAACAAGCGAACGGCGAGCGTCCGCCTGAAGGTCACCAACGGCTACGGCGGTCCCGCCACGACGGTCACCGTGCGGCCCGGGGCCACCGTGCGGCGCACCGTCGACCTCGCGGCGAGCCGGCGCTGGTACGACCTGACCGTCACCTCGCACGCCGATCCGGCGTTCCTGCGGCGGTTCGCCGGGCACGTCGAGAACGGGCGGCCGGGTGTGAGCGACCCGGCGATCATCACCGAGTAACCGGCCGTCGCGGCCGGGTCGCCCGGATCAGAGCGGTGTCCGGACTGGAGCGGTGTCCGGACTGGAGCGGTGTGAGGTGCCCCGGTTCCGGCTGCCGGGGCACCAGCACCGGTTCCTGCGCGGCCGAGCCGGGCTCCAGCGCCAGTACGGCGGCCACGGGGTGCTCGTCGTCGGTGTCGGGGGAGTGGGTGCCGGCGGGGTCGGGTGTCGCCCGGCTGAGCAGCACCACACCCCACGCCGCGAGCCCCGCTCCGGCCAGCGCGAGCAGGATGCCCGCCGCGCCGCCCCGCAGCCGCTCGCCGAGCAGGACGAGCCCGATCACCGCGGCGGCCACCGGGTTCGCCATGGTCACCACCGCCAGGGGTGCGCCCAGCCCACCGCGATAGGCCGTCTGCGACAACAGCAGTCCGCAGGCCGCGAAGGCCGCGACCAGCAGCGCCACCCCGATCACCTGAAGGCCGAGCAAGGAGTCGGACCGGTCCGTCGCGGCCACCGTCACGGTCTGGGTGAGCGCCGAGGCCACCCCGGAGGCGAAGCCGGACGCGGTCGCGTGCCGCAGACCGGGCCGGGCGCCCGGCCGCGACAGCATGCCGATCAGCGCCGCCGTCACCGCCGCGACCGCCAGCGCCTCGGACGTGCTCAGCACGGCCTCCGGCGCGGGCCCGGACGCCGTGACGAGGATCGCGGCCAGGCCGACCAGCGTCAGCGCCGTACCGCGCCACTCGACCGCGCTGACCCGCCGCCCGGCGACCCGCGCGCCCAGCGGCACCGCGGCCACCAGGGTGAGCGCGCCGAGCGGCTGGACCACGGTCAGCGGACCGTACTTCAGGGCCACGACGTGCAGCAGCGCGCCGGAGCCGTTGAGCAGGACCGACCCCCACCAGGCGCCGGAGCCGAGCAGCCGCAGCAGGCCCGATCCCGGGGCGCGGGAGGCCAGCCGCTCCTGGGCGACGGCCGCGGCGGCGTAGGCGACGGCGGAGAACAGGGACAGGACGACGGCGAGGAGCGTGGCGTTCATCGGCCCGCTCCCACCAGTGCCGCGTCCTCGTCCCGGGCCGCCGGAACGAGCGTCCCGGCGCCGCGTCCGGCCGTCGTCACCGTGCGGTGCGGCAGGTGGATCGCCGCGAGCGCGAGGGCGAGCATGGCCGTCGCCACGAGCGCGTCGAGCCAATAGTGGTTGGCCGTGCCCACGATCACCAGCAGGGTCAGCAGCGGATGCAGCAGCCACAGCAGGCGCCACCGCGACCGGGTCGCCACGATCAGGCCGATCGCCACCATCAGCGCCCAGCCGAAGTGCAGCGACGGCATCGCCGCGAACTGGTTCGCCAGGTGGTCGGTCCGCGGCGGGCCGTACACGGAGGGGCCGTAGACCTGCGCGGTGTCGACGAGCCCGGTCGCGGCGAGCATGCGCGGCGGGGCGAGCGGGAACGCCAGATGCACGACCAGGGCGGCGGCGGTGACCACGGCGAGGACACGGCGGGCCCGGACGTAGTGCGCGGGGCGCCGCAGGTAGAGCCAGATCAGGAAGGCCGCGGTGGCCGGGAAGTGGACGGTCGCGTAGTAGGTGTTCGCGAGGTGGACGAGCGTGTCGCCGTGCAGCAGCAGGTTCTGCACCGAGCCCTCGCCGGGCAGATGGACGGCCCGTTCCAGGTTCCACACCCGGTCGGCGTTGCGGAAGGCCTCGCCGGTGTGGCTCGTGGCGAGCAGACGGCCGAACTTGTAGACGAGGAAGAGCCCCACGACGAGCAGGAGCTCCCGGACGAGCGGGGGCCGCGCTATCGCGTCGGTCCCCGTCTCCGCAGGCTCGGTGCGGGCATTCATCCCCCGGCCCTTTCGCTGACGGTGAGTGGTGCTTGCCGAGCTGTCGAGCCGGTGACTCCGCGGGCTCGGCGAACTCATCGATACGGAGACGTACCGAAACGCCCCTGTACCGATACGTCACTGTACCGATACGGGAGCGTTCCGGTACAGTGGCGTATCGATAGACGTACGACCCACTGGTAGTGCAGGCCCGTCCCGGCGTGGGGCGCCGCACCCGAGCGAGGAGAAGAGCACATGACGTCGCAGGCCGCGGACGGACCGCAGACGGTCGCCGCCTCGCGCCGCTCCAAGATCACGCCGGAGCGTGAGCGGGAGTTCTTCGACGCCGTGCTCGAACGGATCCGCGAGTGCGGCTACGACTCCGTCACGATGGAGGGCGTCGCCGCCAGCACGCGCTGCAGCAAGTCCACGCTCTACCGGCAGTGGAAGACCAAGCCGCAGTTCGTGGCGGCCGCCCTGCGCGCCAGCCGCCGCACCCGCTTCGACGGCATCGACACCGGCACACTCGCCGGGGACCTGCGCGAGGCCGCCCGAGCCGCGGGAGCGTGGTCCGGCAAGGACACCCGGCTCTTCCAGGCCCTCGGCCACGCCGTCATGCAGGACCCGGAGCTCCGGCGGGCGCTGCGCGAGGCCCTCGTCGACCCCGAGCTCGACGCGCTGAAGGAGATCCTCCGGCGCGGCGTCGAGCGCGGGGAGGTGGCCGCCGACCACCCGGCGCTGGAGTACGTCCCCGCCCAGATCTTCGGCGTGCTGCGGGCCCGCCCCGTCCTGGAGGGCGAGGACGCCGACCCGGAGTACATCGTCCGCTTCGTGGAGGCCGCCGTACTGCCGACCCTCGGCCTCGACTGAGACCCAGGCGCCGTCCACGGGATGACTGGACGGCGACCTGTACCGCGCCGCACCGTGGGGACGGGGGCGGCGCGCACCCCCCGGCCGGGTGGGGTTCCCCTTGAGCGGAGGGGCGCCCCACCCGGCCGCTTCGTCCAGGGGGTCAGGGCAGCTCAGACGTCCTGGCCGGGGCTGCCGCCCGTGTACGCCTCGATGCCCTTGGTGATCTCGTCGATCACCGACTGCTGCTCCCCGACGTCGACGCCGAACCGGACCACGACGATCTGCCGCTCACTGACGGGCGAGGGGAAGGCGAGGGACTCGACATAGCCGTCCGCGCCCTTGCTCGTGATCGCCTTCCAGCGGACCAGGTAGCCCTTCTGCCCGGCCACGGTCACCGCCTTGGAGGCCAGCACCTCGTGCGAGGTGATCCCGCCGTACGTCTTGCCGCCGTAGGACTTCTCCGCGTTCTTGGCGATGTCCGCCTTGGCGACCTCCTCCGGAGTGTCGCCCCTGAGGCCGAGCGCCAGCGCGGGGGCCGAGTAGGCCCCGCCCTTCGTGCAGGACGCGGAGGTGTCGCCGGGGCACTTGTACGCCTCGTCCGACGTCACCTGCGCGCCGACCTGGAACTCCTGGCCGTACCAGCCGTCCGGGATGGGCAGGCTGATCCCGCTCAGTCCGTCGTTCACCGATCCGCTGTCGATCTTCGGCGCCTCGGACGCGTCCGGTGCGGGCGACCGCCCGTCGGAACCGCCGTCGCCGCCCCCGGAACCGCCGCTGCCGCCGCCGGAATCGCCGAAGGGGCCGCCCTGACCGCCACCCGGCCCGCCCGGGCCGTCCTGGCCTCGCTGCTGGGAGGTGGCGCTGCCGCCCCCCGAGCCGTCCTCGGCGGTCAGCGCGTACACGCCGACACCGATGCTCGCGAGGACCACCGCGGCCACCCCCACGGCTATGCCCGTGCGCAGACCGCGCCGCCCGCCCGACTGCAACTGGCCGGGATAACCCGGATGCACCGGATACGCCGGGAAAGCCCCGTCGGCCGGCGGCTGCCCCGGCGGTCCCCAGTCGGCCGACCCCGCGGGCCGGACCTGGTCCGTCCATGCCTTGCCGTCCCACCAGCGCTCGGTGGGCGGACCGTCACTTTTCTGGCCGGGGTCGGGGTACCAGCCGGGAGGAGTCACCTGCGTCATGTGCCCACCGTATGAGGTGTCGGTGAAAGCCGGATGAGAGGATCCGGCCCCGGCGCACGAATTTCGGCCGACGCCACTCCAGGACGGGTCCCCGCTTCACTTCAGGACGAGGCCCGACGTCACTTCGGAACGAGCCCCGACTTCACTCCAGAACGAGCCCCGACGTCACTCCACGACGAGCCGTACCGGCCGCTGTCGCACGGGCGGCGGCAGCCGCAGCCCGTCCCGGCCCGGGGTGATCGAACCGAGCACGCGCGCGTGCCGGGCGCCGGTCGCCGCCGGCTCGGTCCCGGGCAGCCCGTGCACGGTCAGGAACCCCAGCACGGCGAAGGCGTACGCCTCCTTCGAGGCCGCCGGCAGCCCCAGCGCGTCGGAGGTGCGCAGCGCCACCCCCGGCAGCCGCTGCCCGAGCATCCTCATCAGCACGGGGTTGCGCGTCCCGCCGCCCGAGGCGATCACCTCCGTCGCGCCCACCGAGCGCACTGCGTCGGCGACCGTACGTGCCGTGAGCATGGTCAGGGTGGCGACGACGTCCTCGGCGGGCAGCGTCCCGATCCCGGTCAGCGCGTCCCGCAGCCGGCCGAGGTGGAACAGTTCCTTGCCGGTGGTCTTGGGGGCGGGCAGCGCGTAGTACGGCTCCTCCAGCAGCCGCAGCAGCGGCTCATGGACGCTGCCGCGACCGGCCAGCGCCCCGTCCACGTCGTAGGCCAGCCGCCCGCCGCTGAACCCCCGCGCCGCCGCGTCGATCAGCGCGCAGCCGGGCCCCGTGTCGAAGGCGGTGCCGTCGGGCGCGGTGAGGTTGGCGATGCCGCCGATGTTGAGGGCGACGGGTGTGCCGGGCCGGCCGCGCAGCCACAGCAGGTCGACCAGGCTGACGAGGGGTGCGCCCTGGCCGCCGGCGGCGATGTCGCGGGGCCGGAAGTCGGCGACCACGGGCAGCCCGGTCGCCTCGGCGATCCACGCGGGCTGCCCCAGCTGCAGCGTGCCGTACACCTGCCGGTCCTCGGCCCAGTGGTACACGGTCTGCCCGTGCGAGGCGACCAACTCGGCCTGCCCGTCGCAGAGTTCACGGTCGGCCCGGACGGCCGCCGCCGCGAATGCCTGCCCGATGCGGGTGTCGAGCCGGCACACCTCGGCCATCGAGGTCGTCCCGGGCGGCAGTGCCGCCGTGAGCGCCTCCCGCAGCGCGTCGTCGTACCCGTCGCTCACCAGCCCCAGCGGCCTGAGGACGAGGCTGTCGCCGACGAGGCCCAGCTCGGCCGCGGCCGCGTCGACGGCGTCGTACGACGTACCCGACATCAGGCCGATCACCCGCATGCGCTCACCTCACCTCACCTTCCCGCCCCGGAGCCTCGACCAGGGCTTCGACCGGAGCCTTCGGTTTCCCGGCGCGGGTCCTGGGTGCCCTGGCCAGGGCGAGGACACTCACCGCGCAGGTCGCGGCCGCGTAGTAGGCGGGGATGTCCACGCTGCCGGTCCGTTCGATCGTCTCCGTGATGATGAGCCCGGCGCATCCCGAGAACACCGCATTGGACAGGGCGTAGGCGAGTCCCAGCCCCATGCAGCGCACGTTCGTCGGGAACAGCTCCGCGAGCATCGCGGGACCGGGCCCCGCCATCAGCCCCACCACGGCACCCGCGCCGCACACCGCCGCACCCTTCACGGTGAGGGAAACGCCCGGGTTCTGCAGAAGGTTGAGCAGCGGCACCGCGAGGACCACCACGAGCAGCGCCCCCGTCAGCATCACCGTCCGCCGGCCCAGCCGGTCGCTGAGCAGCCCCGCCGGCACGATCGTCACCGCGAACCCGAGGTTGGCCAGCACCGTGGCGATCAGGGCCTGCTGGAAGGTCGCGTCCAGGGTGGACTGCAGATACGACGGCAGCACCACCAGGAAGGTGTACCCGGCCGCCGCCCAGCCCATGATCCGCCCCGCGCCCAGCGCGATCGCCCCCGCGACCTCACGCCCGGGCGGCCGCTCGGCCTCCCCCTCCCGACGGAACGCCGGCGTCTCGTCCAGCCTCAGCCGCAGCCACAGGGCGCCCAGCCCGAGCGGCAGCGTCAGCAGGAACGGCAACCGCCAGCCCCAGTCGCCCAGTTGCTCCTCGGTCAGCACGGTGGCGAGCAGCGCCGCCGCGCCCGCACCGCCCAGCAGCCCCAGCGCCACGGTGAACGACTGCCACGACCCGTACAGGCCCCGTCGGCCGGGTGGCGCGAACTCCGTCATCACCGACACGGCGCCCCCGAACTCGCCACCCGCCGAGAGCCCTTGAAGCACCCTCAGGAACGTCAGCAGCCACGGCGCCAGAGCCCCGGCCGTGTCGTACGTCGGCAGCGCGCCGATCAGCGTCGTCGCGCCGGTCATCAGGCTGATCACCAGGATCAGCACCGGCCGTCGGCCGATCCGGTCGCCGAGCCGGCCGAACAGGGCGGCGCCGACCGGCCGGAAGAAGAACGCCAGCGCGAACGACGCGTATGTCTTCACCAGCGCCTCGACCTCGCCGCCGCCCTCCGGCGTGAAGAACCGCGCCGCGATGATCGTCGCGAAGTAGCCGTAGACACCGAACTCGTACCACTCGATGAAGTTGCCCACCGACCCCGCGACCAGCGCCTTGCGGGACCGAACCGTGCCTCGGTCCTGGACGGTCGGCGTCATTGCCGCGCCTCCTCACTGTCGATTCCACCACCGGTTTTTGACTCTCGGTAAGTTTTCCCGGGGCAGGTCGCGGGCCCTTCGCGTCGCCCGCCCGCACCTGCTGTCACCCATCACGGCAACAGCTGCCCCGACGGGCCTCCACTCAGGCAATCGGACGGCTACGCTCAAGGTCTGTACGTCGTTCGGGCGACTTGGGGAGGTAGCGGGATGACGGAGGTACGGCTCACGCAGGCCGCCTCGGCTTCCCTGTGGGAGCGCGACGAGGAAGTCGCCGCCGTCGAGCGGGCACTCGACACCCTGTGCGCGGACAAGTCCTCCTCGGGCAGTCTCCTGCTGCTCCGGGGCGAGGCCGGACTCGGCAAGACCGCGCTGCTGGCCGAGACCCGCCGCATCGCCGAGGCCCGCGGCTGCACGGTGTGGTCGGCCCGCGGCAGCGAGACCCTGAGCTCCGTTCCCTTCAACGTCGTACGGCAGTTGCTGCAACCCGCGCTGCTGTCGCTGATGCCGGAGGAAGCACGCGAGTACCTCGGCGACTGGTACGACATCGCCGGACCCGCCCTCGGCATAACGGACCCCGGCGAGCGCCAGGCCGACCCGCAGGGCGTGTGCGACGGCCTGGTGGCCGCCGTACGCCGACTGGCCCGACGCGACTGGCCGCTGGTGCTGCTGATCGACGACGCCCACTGGGCCGACCAGGAGACCCTGCGCTGGCTGGCCGCGTTCGCCGAACGCCTCGGCGAACAGAACGTCCTGGTCGTGGTGGCCCGCCGCCCCGGCGAGGTCAGCGGCGACAGCGCCCGCCACCTCGACACCGTCGCCGCCGCGGGCTCGTCCGTCGCCACGCTGAGCGCCCTCACCCCGGACGCGACCGCCGGCCTCACCCGCGCCACCCTGGGCGCGCACGCGGACGCCCCGTTCTGCCGCGAGGTCTGGGCCGTCACCGGCGGCAACCCGTACGAGACCGTCGAACTCCTCGCCAAGGTGCAGGACAGCGAGTTCGAGCCGACCGAGGCCGCGGCCGGCGAACTGCGCGCCCTGAACCGCGCGGCGCGCGGCGGCGGACTCGTCGCCCGCCTGGAGACGCTGGGCGTCGACGCCACCCGGTTCGCCTGGGCGGCCGCGATCCTCGGCACCGGCATCTCGGTCGACCTGGTGGCCGAGCTCGCCACCATGAGTCTCGGCGACGCCGTGCGCTGCGCCGACCTGCTGCGCACCGCCCGCATCCTCACCGAGCCCGACCCGGCGAGCGTCCAACCGGACGACGGTGAGCTGCAGTTCGTCCACCCGCTGATCGCCACCGCCGTCTACAACTCCATCCCCGACGCCCTGCGCACCGCGATGCACGGCATCGCCGCCCGCGTCGTCACCGACAACGGCCGCGGCGCCGCCGTCGCCGCCCGCCACCTGCTGGAGGTCCACCCGGACAGCGACGAGGAACTCGTCGAGCAGCTGCGTGAGGCCGCCCGCGAACACCTCGCCGTCGGCGCGCCCGACGCGGCCCGCCGCTGCCTGGAGCGCGCCCTGCTGGAGCCGCCCGCACCCGAGGTCCACGCGCACGTGCTCCACGAGCTCGGCTGCGCCACCCTCCTCACCGCGCCCGCCACCACCATCGACCACCTCCAGACCGCTCTCGCCATGCCCGGACTCGACGGTGACGAACGCGTCGACGCCGTCTACCGCCTCTCCCAGGCCCTGCTCCACAACGACCAGCTGGAGGAGGCCGTCCGCACGGTCGAGGCGGAGGCCGCCCGGCACCGGGCCGGGCCCGCCAAGCTTCGGCTGCAGGCGGTGCAGTTCATGTGGGAGGGCATCTACGCGGGCGAGGCGACCTCCCCGGGACGCTCCGAACGCCTCGCCGCCCTCGCCGGGACCTGCACCGGCCGCGACAACTCCGAGCGCGCCCTGCTCATCCTGCGCGGCTTCGACGCCATGGCCCGCGGCGAGAACGCCGAGGAGGTCGTCGAACTGTGCGACCGCGCCCTCGTCAACGGCCGCCTCGCCCCCGGGCTCGGCTGGACCGACCCCGAGTGGGGCATCGAGCTGCTGATGATGCTGGCCAACTCCTACGCCTTCACCGACCGCCTCGACCGGGCCGAGGCCCTCTACACCGAGGCCCTGCGCGCGTACGAGTCCGCCGGCTGGAGCGGCGGCCACCTCTCCCTGGCGCACGCCTACGTCGGCGTCGGACACCGCAGACGCGGTCGGCTCCGTGAGGCCGAGGCGTCCCTGCGCAAGTCGCTGGCGCTCGCCGAGCGCGTCGGCCGCCGGCTGCCCCTTTACTGGTCCGCGACCTGCAACCTGGTCGACACACTGCTCGCCCGCGGCCATGTCGACGAGGCCTGGGACGTCGCCGAACAGTACGGCTTCGCCCCGCCGTACCCGTCCACCATCGTCCTGCCCGACCCGCGCTCGGTCCGCGGCCGTCTGCTCCTCGCGGTCGGCCGCGTCCAGGAGGGCGTCAACGAACTGGAGGAAGCGGAGAAGGCGGCGGCCGTCCGCGGCCACCACAACCCGGTGATGGTCCCGTGGGCCGTCGACCTGGCCCGCGCCCTGCGGAGCGAGGACCCGGCGCGCGCCGGCCGGCTCGCCACCGACGTCCGCCGTCATGCCGAGCGCTTCGGCACCGACACCGCGATCGGCGAGGCCCTGCGCTGCGCCGCCGCCCTGGAGACCGGCTAGCGCGCGGTCCGCCTCGCCGAACAGGCCGTCACCTATCTGGAGGCCTCGCCCTGCCAGTACGAACACGCCGCGGCCCGCGTCGAGTACGGCATCGCCGCCCGCTCGGCCACGGAACTCCGGCGCGGGCTGACGCTGGCGCGGTCGTGCGGGGCGGACGGGCTGGTGGCACAGGCGGAGGCGGCGCTGCTGTCGGGCGTGGGGTGAGGCGGGTCAGAGGGCCAGCAACTGGTCGGTGACCGCGGCCAGCCGCCTCCGCACGGCGGGATCGTACGTCCCCTCGTGCGCCCGCGCCCGGGACGTCCCCTCGAAGTAGCCGCCCGTTCCCAGGTCCCGGGTGGCGAGGGCCAGGACGCCCGGCGCGCCGTCGGCGACCGTGTGCCAGGGCGTGATCCCGCCCTCGCGGACCATCGCCGTGTCCATGTAGGTCGCCGGGTGCAGCACGTTGACCGAGACACCGGTGCCGTCGAGTTCCTCGGCCAGGGCGAACGTATGGGCCGCGAGAGCGAACTTGCTGCGGCAGTACGCCGAGACGCCGTCGTAGCCGCGGGTCAGCTCGGGGTCGTCGAAGTCGAGGGGCTCCTGGCCGGCCGAGCCGACGTTCACGATCCGCGCGGGCGCGTTCGCGCGCAGGACCGGGAGCAGGGCGCGGGTCAGCGCGACCGGCGCCAAGTAGTTGACCGCCAGGCGCAGTTCGTGCCCGTCGGCGCTGAGCTCACGACCCGTGCCGGGCGAACCGAAGCCCACCCCCGCGTTGTTGATCAGCACGTCGAGCTCGGGATGCGCACCGGCGACATGGGCCGCCAGCTGACGCACCTGCTCCAGCGAGGCCAGATCCGCGACGAACCCCTCGGCCTCCCCCTCGGCCCGCAGCTCCGCCACGAGCCGCTCCGTACGGCCCGCGTCCCGTCCGTGGACGAGCACGCGGTGCCCGGAACGGACCAGCTCGAAGGCGACGTAGCGGCCGAGACCCGAGGTGGCGCCGGTGATCAGGAGGGTGGACATGCCTCCACCGTAGGCACGGGTTGGAGGCATGTGCGAGGTGCTGCCGAAGGCAGGACCGCCAGGGTCACCCTCAGCTGCCCGGATCTGCCCCGGACTCCTCGGCGAGCACCCGCTGGGCCGCCGCGAACGCCGAGTTCGCCGCCGGAACCCCGCAGTACACGGCGGTCTGCAGCAGTACGGCCCCGATCTCCTGCGGCGTCAGCCCGTTGCGCCGGGCCGCCCGGACATGCATGGCCAGCTCGTCGTAGTGGCCGTGCGCGACCAGGGCCGTCAGGGTGATCATGCTGCGCTCGCGGCGGCTGAGCGTCGGGTCGGTCCAGATCTCGCCCCAGGCGTAGCGCGAGATGAAGTCCTGGAAGCGCGCCGTGAACGCGGTCTGCCGGGCCTGCGCCCGGTCCACATGGGCGTCGCCGAGTACCTCGCGCCGCACCTCCATGCCCCGCCGGGCGCCACCGTCGAAGTGGGCCCGCAGCGCGGTGAGGACGGCCTCCGGGCACTGCGCCGGCGCCAGATGCGACGCCCCCGGGATCTCGACGAGCGCGGCCCCGGCCACGGCGTCCGCGATCTCCCGCAGATGCGCGGGCGGGGTCGCGGGGTCCTCGCGCCCGGCGATCAGCAGGGTGGGCGCGGTGATGGACGGCAGCTCGTCGCGCAGATCGAAGGCGGCCAGCGCGTCACAGCAGGCGGCGTAGGCGTCCCGGTCGGCGCCCCGGTGATCGGCGACAAGGCCGGGCACGGTGAAGCCCGGTGTGAACCAGCGGGCGTTCGCGCTCTCCGCCAGCCCGGCCAGCCCCTCGCGCCGCACCAGCGCCGCCCGCTCCTGCCAGGGCTGCGCGCCGTTGAAATGGGCCGACGAGCAGATCACGGCCAGGGAGGTGACCCGCGCCGGGTGGTGCACGGCGAGGTGCAGCCCCACCGCACCGCCGAGCGACACACCCGCGTAGGCGAACCGCTCGATGCCGAGCGAGTCGGCGAGCGCGAGCACCAGGTCGGCGAGGTCACCGACGGTGGCACCCGGGCGGATGAGGCCGGCGGCCGAGCCGCCGTGTCCCGGCAGGTCCCAGCGGACCACCCGATGGGTGATCGACAGCTCGGGAGCGACCTCGTCCCACAGGGCGTACGAGGTGCCGAGCGAGGGGCCGAGAAGCAGCGGGGGCGCGGAAGCGGGCCCTTCGGCACGGTGGTTGAGGAGTGTCAACGTCGCTCCAGAGCGCGGTCGGTGAGGGCTCCGGCGGAGCCGGTGTAGTGCGTGGGATCCAGGTCGACGTCCGTCAGCTCCGGCGCCTGGTCCAGGGGTTTGCCCTCGGCCGCCAGCCGGGTGAGCAGTTCCTTGGCCCGGGCCCGGCCCAGCACCGGGGCCAGCTCGGCGGACAGCCGCTCGGAGACGATCAACCCGTGCGTGAGATCCAGGTGTGCCCGCATGACATCGGCCCTGACCCGCAGCCCCTCGGCCAGCTCGACGGCATCCCGCGCGGCCCCGCCGACCAGCCGCAGCAGCTCCCTGAGCGGCTCCCACTCCGCCTGCCAGGACCCGGCCGGCCGCTCGTCCTCGGCCGCCAGCGAGCCGTACAGCGTGGCCGCGAGCTGAGGTGCCCGCCGCGCGGCGGAGGCGATCAGGGTGGACCGTACGGGGTTGGACTTGTGCGGCATGGCGGACGAACCCCCGCCGCTGCCCTCCGCGACCTCGGCGATCTCGGTGCGGGAGAGGGTGAGCACGTCCACGGCGAGCTTGCCGAGGGCGCCCGCGGTGAGGGCGAGGCACCCGGCGAGATCGGCGATGGGCGTGCGCAGGGTGTGCCAGGGCAGGTCGGGCGCCCGCAGCCCGACTTCGTGGGCGTACGTCGCCGGCAGCTCGGTCGGATCGCTCGCGCCGTACGCCCCGAAGGCCGCCAACGTCCCTGCCGCGCCGCCGAGTTGGGCGGGCAGCGAGTCCCGTACGGCCGTCATCCGGTCCCGCGCGTCGAGCACCAGCGACCGCCAACCGGCCGCCTTCAGCCCGAACGTCGTCGGTACGGCGTGCTGGGTGAGCGTCCGCCCGGGCATCGCGGAGTCGCGGTGCCCGGCGGCCAGCCGGGCCAGCGCCCGCTCGGTGCGGCCGAGGTCGCCGAGGATCAGGTCGAGCGTGCGCACGGCGACCAGCATCGTCGCCGTGTCCATGATGTCCTGGCTGGTCGCGCCCCGGTGGACATAGGGGCCGTACGCGTCGCCGACCGCCTTCGTCAGATCCGCGACCAGGGGGATGACCGGGTTGCCGCCCGCGCGGGCCCGTTCGGCGAGGGACCGCACGTCGAAGGGGTGGCCGTCGGCCGCCTCGGTCACCGCCGTCGCCGCCTCCGCCGGGGCGAGCCCCAGCGCCCACTGGGCCCGGGTCAGCGCCGCCTCCGCGTCGAGCAGCGCCCGCAGGTAGGCGGCGTCGCTGGTCGCGGTCGCGGCGGGGGAGCCCGCCCAGCCGGGGGAGAGCAGGCCGGTGTCGGATTCCGCCGCGGTGGGTTCGACCGGTGGTGTCACTGGAACTCCAGGAAGACCGTCTCGCCTTCGCCCTGAAGGCGGATGTCGAAACGGTATGTCCCGTCGCCCCGGTCCACCGCGATCAGCGTGTCGCGGCGCTCGGCGTCCAGCCGGGACAGCAGCGGGTCGGCGGCCAGCGCCGCCTCGTCGCCCGGCAGATAGATCCGGGTGAACAGATGCACCAGCAGCCCGCGAGCGAAGACGCACACGCTGAGGTACGGCGCACTCCGCCCACGCGCCCCGGGCCGCAGCGTCCGCGCGCTCCAGTGGCCGCCCGCGTCGGTCTGGACGCGGCCCCAGCCGGTGAACTCCACGCCGTTGCGGCCCAGGAAGCCGCCGCTGGCCGGGTCGCGCCGCATGGAGCCGTCGACCTGCGGCACGTTGCCGTCCGGGTCGGGACCCCACAGCTCCAGGAAGGCGTCCGGCAGCGGCTTGGCCTCGCCGTCGGTGACGTAGCCCTGGAGGGCGATGGTGTCGGGGTGGCCGACCGGGGCGATGTCGCCGCCGCCCGGGAAGGGCAGGGCGTGGCCGTAGAAGGGGCCGACCGTGTGCGACGGAGTGGGCAGCACGGTCTCCGGACGGCTCGTGTCGATCTTCGTCATGGCAGGTCAGCGTCCTTCTTCGAGCCAGGTGGCGTTCGGTCCGTCGAGCACGATGTCCCAGTGGTAGCCCATCGAGAACTCCGGCACCGACAGGCTGTGGTCGTACGTCGCCACCAGCCGCTGCCGGGCCGCGTCGTCCGTCACCGACTGGATGATCGGGTCGTACGGGAACAGCGGGTCGCTGGGGAAGTACATCTGCGTCACGAGCCGCTGGGTGAACGCCGTACCGAAGACCGAGAAGTGGATGTGGGCCGGCCGCCAGGCGTTGAGGTGCTGACGCCACGGGTACGGCCCCGGCTGGATGGTGGTGAACTCGTAGCAGCCGCGGTCGTCGGTCAGCGTGCGGCCGACGCCCGTGAAGTTCGGGTCCAGCGGGGCGTCGTGCTGCTCGCGCTGGTGCGCGTAGCGGCCGGCCGAGTTGGCCTGCCAGATCTCGATGAGCTGGCCGCGGATCGGGCGGCCGGCACGGTCGAGGAGACGGCCGGAGACGGTGATGCGCTCACCGATCGGCTCGCCGTTGTGCTGCCGGGTGAGGTCGTTGTCGATCTCGGTGATGTCCCGCTCGCCGAAGGCGGGGGAGGACAGCTCCACCAGCTCCGGGTCCTTGGTGACGTCGATGGCGATCGGCGGCTGCTTGGGGTGGCGCAGGACGGAGGAGCGGTACGGCGGGTAGTCGCGGCGGGGGTGGTGCTCGACGGGGGCCCCGTCGGCGATCCGCTTCTCGTACGCGGCGTGCTCGGCCGCGATCTCCTGGTCGATGTCGTGCTGGGTGAGAGTCATGGGGGTCCCTGCGGGTTCCTGGGTTTCTTAGCGTTCGAGGACAAGGGCGAGGCCCTGGCCGACGCCGATGCAGAGCGTGGCGACGCCGACTCCGGCGCCCTTGCGGGCGAGTTGGTGGGCGACGGTGCCGGCGAGGCGGGCACCGGAGGCGCCGAGCGGGTGGCCGAGGGCGATGGCGCCGCCCTGCGGGTTGAGGACCGCCGGGTCGAACGCGGGCCATTCGGCGACACAGCCCAGCACCTGGGCGGCGAAGGCCTCGTTCAGTTCGAGGACCGAGAGGTCGTCGAATGCCTTGCCCGCCTTGGCGAGGGCCCGGTTGACGGCCGCCACCGGGGCGAGGCCGAAGTAGTGCGGGTCGAGGGCGGACACACCGGTGGCCGAGATCCGGGCGAGGGGCTCGCGGCCGGTGGCCTTCAGGCCCTCCTCGTCGGTCAGCAGCAGGGCGGCGGCGCCGTCGTTGAGCGGGGAGGCGTTGCCCGCGGTGACGGTCCCCTCCAAGGTGCGGAAGGACGGCTTGAGCCGCGCCATCGCCTCCAGTGAGGCATCGGGCCGTACGCATTCGTCGGCGCCGAAGACGACCGGATCACCCTTGCGCCGCGGGATCGACACGGGCGCGAGCTCGGCGTCGAACAGGCCCTCCGCCTGGGCCTTGGCGGCCTTGCGGTGGCTGTGCAGGGCGAACTCGTCCTGCTGTTCCCGGCTGATCTTGTGCTTCTCGGCGATCAGCTCGGCGGACTCGCCCAGGGGGATGGTCCACTGCGGTTCCATCCTCGGGTTGACCATGCGCCAGCCGAGGGTGGTGGAGTACAGCTCGGTGTGCCCGGCCGGGAACGGCTTGTCGGACTTGGGCAGGACGTACGGTGCCCTCGTCATCGACTCCACGCCGCCCGCCACGGCGATGGAGGCGTCGCCGACCGCGATGGCGCGGGCCGCCTGGACGACGGCTTCGAGTCCCGACGCGCACAGCCGGTTGACGGTCACGCCGGGTACGGAGGTGGGCAGGCCGGCGAGGAGCGCGGCCATACGGCCGACGTTGCGGTTCTCCTCGCCGGCGCCGTTGGCGTTGCCGAAGTAGACGTCCTCGATGCGGGCCGGGTCCAGGACGGGCGTACGGCCGATGAGTGCGCGGAGGGCGTGCGCGGCCAGGTCGTCGGGGCGCACGGAGGCGAGAGCGCCGTTGTAGCGGCCGATCGGTGTGCGGACGGCGTCGACAATGTAAACAGAGTTCACAGCAGGTTCTCCGCGACGGTGAGTTTCGCGTCGGTCTTGGCGGTGATCTCGTCAACGCTCACGCCGGGCGCGGTCTCGACGAGCACCAGGCCGTCGCCGGTGACGTCCAGCACGCCGAGATCGGTGATGATCCGGTTCACACACGCTTTGCCTGTGAGCGGCAGCGCGCACTCTGCGAGGATCTTGGGGGAGCCGTCCTTGGCGGTGTGGGTCATCACGACGATGACCGTGCGGGCGCCGTGCACCAGGTCCATCGCCCCGCCGATCCCGGTGATCATCTTGCCGGGGATCGCCCAGTTCGCCAGGTCGCCCTTCTCGGACACCTGCATGGCACCGAGCACGGCGACATCTATGTGCCCGCCCCGGATCATCGAGAAGGACAGCGCCGAGTCGAAGAAGGCGGCGCCCGGCAGGACGGTCACCGTCTCCTTGCCCGCGTTGATCAGGTCCGGGTCGACGGCGTCCTCGGTGGGGTAGGGGCCGGTGCCGAGGATGCCGTTCTCGGACTCCAGGACGACCTCGACGCCCTCGGGCAGGTAGTTCGGGATCAGGGTCGGCAGGCCGATGCCGAGATTGACGTACTGCCCGTCCCGGAGCTCGCGCGCCGCACGGGCCGCCATCTGCTCACGTGTCCACGCCATCAGGAACCCACCGTCCCTCGTGCCGGAGGCGCGGAAACCGTGCGCCGCTCGATGCCCTTGTCCGCCGCCTGCTCCGGGGTGAGCGCGACCACCCGCTGGACGAAGATTCCCGGCAGATGCACCGCGTCCGGATCGATCTCCCCGGGCTCGACGAGTTCCTCCACCTCGGCGATCGTCACCCGCCCGGCCATCGCGGCCAGCGGGTTGAAGTTCCGGGAGGACTTGTTGAACACCAGGTTCCCGTGCCGGTCGCCCTTCGCGGCTCGCACCAGCGCGAAGTCGGTGCGGATCCCGCGCTCCAGCACGTACTCGGTGCCGTCGAACTCCCGCACTTCCTTCGGCGGGGAGGCGAGCGCGACCCCGCCGGAGCCGTCGTAGCGCCAGGGCAGCCCGCCGTCGGCGACCTGGGTGCCCACCCCGGCCGGTGTGTAGAACGCGGGGATCCCGGCCCCGCCGGCCCGCAGCCGCTCGGCCAGCGTGCCCTGCGGGATCATCTCGACCTCCAGCTCCCCGCCCAGGTACTGGCGGGCGAACTCCTTGTTCGCGCCGATGTAGGAGCCGGTCACCCGCGCGATCCGCCCCGCCGACAGCAGCACCGCCAGCCCGGACTCCATCGCCCCGCAGTTGTTGGAGACGACCGACAGCCCGGACACGCCGCGTTCGTACAGCGCCTGGATCAGCACGTTCGGCACACCGCTCAGCCCGAAGCCACCCACCGCGAGCGAGGCGCCGTCGCCCACATCGGCCACCGCCTCCAGGGCCGTGGCGACCACCTTGTCCATCCGAGAAGCCCCATCTCTTCCGAGCTACCAGCACCCGGATTAGTCAGGGCACTGAGTATTTCCGCGAGGTTCTCCTTCACGCTGCCACCGGGCCGGGGAGCCGTCAAGGCCTTGGCGAACATCAAGGTCGACGGGTCGTGCGGGCCGAAGACAGCCGCGTCGAGGTCGGGTATTGTTCAGTGCACCGACGAATACGACCATGGGAGCGCACATGGCCGCCGTGGACCTCGGCACCCACCCCGGGCATCTGGCCCGGCGGCTCCAGCAGGCGCACTACCTGCTGTGGAACACGATGGTCTCCGAGGAGATCACCTCGCCCCAGTTCGCCGTCCTCAACACCCTCGTCGCCGAGCCGGGCCTGGACCAGCGGACGGTCGGGGAGCGGGTGGGTCTCGACCGGTCCACCATCGCCGAGGTGATCAGCCGGCTCGGCCGCCGCGGACTCCTCGACAAGGTCCGCGACCCCCAGGACGGCCGTCGCTTCCTGCTGCGCCTGACGGACGAGGGGCTGCGCACCCACAAGAAGCTGACCGTCCGCACGGCCCGGATGAACCAGGTCTTCCTGGCCCCGCTCTCCGCCGAGGAGCAGGCGCTGTTCTTCGACCTGATCCGGCGCGTCGCGGACGCGGCCGAAGGGCTCCGCAACCCGGCGGAACCCTTCGCCGCGCAACCCTGAGACCGGCGGCCCGGACATTCGTCGGCGCGGGCACTCGGGACGCCTTCGCCCATGATCAGGACGCCCTCGCCGGCACTCAGTCCGCCTTCGCGAACACCACCCACACCTGGCCGTGCTGGAAGTTCATCGGCTTGCCGTCGCGGGTGGTGAACCTCGTGCCGTCCGTGGCCTTCGGGCGCTCCCAGTTGACGTCGTAGGAGCGTCCGTCGCGCAGCACCTTCGCCTTGCCGGAGCCCACCGTCTGGGTGTACGGCGTGTTGCTGCCGAGGGCGTCATGGAAGGTGGACCTGCGCACCTTCACGTCCTGCACGACGACCGTGCCGGCGGTCACCCGCTTTCCGTCCGTCGTCTTGGCGGCCTTGCCGTCCATGGCGACCAGCCAGCGGTCGTGGCTCCCGGACCAGGTGAAGGTGAACCGGGCCAGCTTGTAGCGCACCGTGCGCGAGGTCTCGGCCTTGCCGCCCGCCGGGGCGGCGCCGAAACGGAAGCCGGTCGTCAGCGCGTCCGTGCCCGGGGCGGAGGGCATCAGCTTGTGGGGCCGCAGATAGAGGTTGTGCGGCGAGGGCCTCTTCGAGCCGCGGAAGTAGGCGTCGGACGCCTTGCCGGGCGGCTCCGCCCGCAGCGGTGCCTTGTTGATCAGCGGCATGAGCTTGCTCTGCGCCCCGGAGAAGGCGAGCGTCGGCCGGTCGAACTGGCGCAACAGTTCGAGATCGCTCTCGCGTGCGCTGCGCACCGGCCCCACGACCTTCGGCAACTTCTGCGCGTACACGGCCATCAGACGGCTCAGTCCGCCCTCGACCTCCTCCACGTACACGATGTCCGCGGCGTTCAGGCCGGTGTGGGGCCGGGCCGCGCGGACATTGTCGATCTTCACGACGAGCGGCGAGGCGCCGTTCTTCCTGCTCTCGCTCTCGCGCTCGCCCGGCGATGACGGTTGCTCCTGGCCGCGGCCGTCGTCGCGTGCGCCGTCGGGTGTCGTGCACCCCGCCGCCAGGGAAGCCGCCAGCACGGCGGCCAGTAGCCCCGCCATCGTCGTGGCACGTCTCTTGTGTGCCGCTCGTTGCCTGCCCACCGTCGTCACCCGCAGCCACCCACCCTGTCCGTGTCGTTAATTGTGCGCTTATCAGTTCATAGGTGGCCATACCCGGATCGTCCCCGGCAGTGCGCGGTGATCCGCCGATCGGCCCCTGCCACGCACCGCCGATCGGCCTACCCCGGCCACCGCCGATCGGCCTACCCCGGCCACCGCCGACCGGCGTACCCCGCGGACCGCCGACCCCGAGGGGCGTGTCGCCGGTCCGTCCGAGCGGTTCGGCGGGGGAGCGCGGGGGTACCCGGCGGCCACCGTACGAGCGGACGCGCACAGGTGACGGAGGGAGTGCGGGGCGATGAGGGCAGTGACCTGGCAGGGCAAGCGGGACGTCCGCGTGGAGAACGTGCCGGATCCGCAGCTCCAGGAGCCGACGGACGCGATCGTGCGCGTCACGTCCACCGGGCTGTGCGGCTCCGACCTGCACCTGTACGAGGTGCTCACCCCGTTCATGACACCGGGCGACATCCTCGGCCACGAACCGATCGGCATCGTCGAGGAGGTCGGCGCCGGAGTGCCGGACCTGCAGGCGGGCGACCGCGTCGTGGTGCCGTTCCAGATCGCCTGCGGCAACTGCTGGATGTGCCTGACCGGGCTGCAGACCCAGTGCGAGACCACCCAGGTCACCGGCGAGGGCATGGGCGCCGCCCTGTTCGGCTACACCCGCCTGTACGGCGCGGTGCCGGGCGCCCAGGCCGAGTATCTGCGCGTCCCGCAGGCGCAGTACGGCCCGATCAAGATCCCGGAAGGCCCGCCCGACGACCGGTTCGTCTACCTCTCCGACGTCCTGCCCACCGCCTGGCAGGCCGTCCGCTACGCCGACATCCCGGAGGGCGGCAGCATCGCCGTGCTCGGCCTCGGCCCCATCGGCGACATGGCCTGCCGGGTCGCCCAAGCGCAGGGCGCCGGGCGGGTGTTCGGCGTTGACCTGGTGCCCGAGCGGCTGGAACGGGCGCGCGAGCGGGGTGTGGAGACCTTCGACCTGCGGAGCTTCCACAACGAGAAGGAGCTCGTCGCCGCCATCCGCGACGAGACCGACGGCCGCGGCCCCGACGCCGTGATCGACGCGGTCGGCACCGAGGCCCACGGCAGCGCGGCCGCCCGGCTGGCCCAGCAGGCCTCGGCGATGCTGCCCCGCAAACTGAGCGGTCCGCTCGCCGAACGCTTCAGCGTCGACCGGCTCGCCGCCCTCTACACCGCCATCGACCTGGTGCGGCGCGGCGGCACGATCTCCCTGTCCGGCGTGTACGGCGGCACGGCGGACCCGCTGCCCATGCTCACCCTGTTCGACAAGCAGATCCAGATCCGGATGGGGCAGGCCAATGTGCGCCGCTGGACCGACGACATCCTGCCGTACCTGACGGACGACGACCCTCTCGGCGTCGACGACTTCGCCACCCACCGCGTGCCGCTGAGCGACGCCCCGCACGCGTACGAGATGTTCCAGCGCAAGCAGGAGGGCGCGGTCAAGGTCCTGATGAAGCCCTGACCCAGGCCTGCGGGACTCTGACCTGTCCGGCCCAAGGGACCTCTGACCTACGGCACTCTGACCTACGGCCACTCTGACCTACGGGACTCAGTCCTACGGGACTCCGACCTACGGTGCTCAGGCCTGCGGCGCGAAGATCTCCGCGAGGTCGTAGCGCACCGGCTCCTCCAGCTGCGCGTACGTGCAGCTCTCGGGCGTGCGGTCCGGGCGCCAGCGGCGGAAACGGGCCGTGTGCCGGAAGCGCATGCCGTTCTCCATGTGGTCGTACGCCACCTCGGCCACCCGCTCCGGCCTCAGCGGCACCCAGGACAGGTCCTTCTTGCCCGACCAGCGGCTCGGCGCGCCCGGCAGCCGGGCCGACTCATGGGCCGCCTCGTCGGACCAGGCCGCCCAGGGATGCCCCTCGACGTCGTCCATGCGCAGCGGCTCCAGCTCCTCGATCAGCTCCGCGCGCCGCTTCATGGGGAACGCGGCCGACACACCGACGTGCTGGAGGGCGCCCCGGTCGTCGTAGAGGCCCAGCAGCAGGGAGCCGACGACCGGCCCGCTCTTGTGCAGCCGGTAGCCCGCGACGACGACGTCCGCCGTCCGCTCGTGCTTGATCTTGAACATGGCGCGCTCGTCCTGGAGGTAGCGCAGGGTGAGCGGCTTGGCGATCACCCCGTCCAGACCGGCCCCCTCGTACTGCTCGAACCACCCCTGGGCCGTCGCGAGGTCGGTCGTCGCCGGCGCCACATGCACCGGCGCCGTCATCCCGGACAGCGCCATGGTGAGCAGCGCCCGCCGGTCCGCCAGCGGGGTCTCCAGCAGCGACTCGTCCGCCAGCGCCAGCAGGTCGAAGGCCACGAACGACGCCGGGGTCTTCTCGGCCAGCATGCGCACCCGGGAGTCCGCCGGGTGGATGCGCTCGGTGAGCGCGTCGAAGTCCAGCCGCCCCTCCCGCGCGATCACGATCTCCCCGTCCAGCACGCACCGCTCCGGCAGCCGCTCCTTCAGCCCCGCCACCAGCTCGGGAAAGTACCTGGTCAGCGGCTTCCCGGTACGACTGCCCAGCTCGACCTCGTCCCGGTCGCGGAACACGATCGCCCGGAACCCGTCCCACTTGGCCTCGTACTGCATGCCCGGCGGGATCTTCGCCACCGACTTGGCGAGCATCGGCTTCACGGGCGGCATCACGGGCAGGTCCATGCTCCGATTCTGCGCGCATACGCCAGTGAACGCCCGGTATGCGAGCCGACCCCGGGGCGCCTACCGTGGCTCGCATGGGTGAAGCGGTGGAGCTGGAGGCGGGTGGCAGGACCGTGCGCCTGTCCAACCCGGGCAAGATCTTCTTCCCCGAGCGTGGCTTCACCAAGCTGGACCTCGCCCGGTACTACGTCGCCGTCGGCCCCGGCATCCTGCGTGCTCTGCGCGACCGCCCCACCACCCTGGAGCGCTACCCAGACGGCGTGACCGGCGAGTGGTTCTTCCAGAAGCGGGCGCCCAAGAACATGCCCGACTGGATCCCCACCGCCCACATCACCTTCCCCAGCGGCCGCAGCGCCGACGAGATGTGCCCCACCGAGGAGGCCGCCGTCCTGTGGGCCGCCCAGTACGGCACGCTCACCTTCCACCCCTGGCCGGTCCGCCGCGACGACGTCGACCACCCCGACGAACTCCGCATCGACCTGGACCCACAGCCCGGCACCGACTACGCCGACGCCGTCCGCGCCGCCCATGAACTGCGTGCCGTCCTCGACGAGTTCGGCGGACTGCGCGGCTGGCCCAAGACCTCCGGCGGGCGCGGCCTGCACGTCTTCGTGCCGATCGAGCCGCGCTGGACCTTCACCCAGGTACGGCGCGCCGCCATCGCGGTCGGCCGGGAGATGGAACGCCGGATGCCGGAGCACGTGACGATCAAGTGGTGGAAGGAGGAGCGGGGCGAACGGATCTTCATCGACTACAACCAGACGGCCCGCGACCGCACCATCGCCTCCGCCTACTCCGTACGACCCCGCCCGCACGCCCCCGTCTCCGCACCCCTGCGCTGGGAGGAGGTGGGCGAGGCGCACCCCCGCGACTTCGACCTCGCTACCATGCCGGCTCGCTTCGCCGAACTCGGAGACGTGCACGCCGACATGGACGACCAACGTTTCTCGCTGGACGCGCTGCTGGACCTGGCCAACAAGGACGAGCGCGACCACGGGCTCGGCGATCTGCCGTACCCGCCCGAGTATCCGAAGATGCCGGGGGAGCCCAAGCGGGTCCAGCCGAGCCGGGCCAAGCGCGACCCCGCGTGACGGTCGGTCGTCCATGGCGTGCGACCGCCACTGATCACAGCATGCCGCACGCCACTGACAACCGATCACCCGGCGGCGACCGGAGAGCCGGCCGAGCGCCCGCGGGCCGTGCTCACAGCTCCTTGATCCGGATGTCCCGGTACGAGATCACATCCGTCGTGCCGTGCACCTGGAGCCCGATGTAGCCGGAGGCGAACCGCCGTCCGTCCGTGCCCGGGTCGTCCGAGCGGGGCGGGTGGAAGTCCTGGCCGCCGGTGTTGTCGAACTTGTTGATCAGCACGCCGTTGCGGTAGACCGAGTAGTGCTGGTCGACGACCCGGATCTCGTAGTCGTTCCAGGTGCCCTTCTGGGTGACTCCGGCACCGGCGAGCCCCACCCGGTCGAAGCCGTAGACCGAGCCCGTCTTGTACATGTCGCCGTCGGGCCGGTCGAGCACCTGCACCTCGTGCCCGTACTTGATGGCGACCCACTCCGGCCGTGACTCCTCGGGGTGGTCGTGGACCCACGGGAACCGCACGAACACCCCGGAGTTGGCGTTCGCGGTGCCCGGAGCGTCGTCCCGCCACTGGAGCCGGAGCGAGAAGTCGCCGTACTTGCGCTGCGGGAACCACAGCATGCCCAGCCCCGGCCTCGTGGTGCCGCTGGTGATCGTCCCGTCGGCGCCCAGCGCGAAGGAACCGCCGCCCACGTGCTGCCACTTGGCGAAGGACTCCGCGCTGCCGTCGAGGATCTTGCGGTAGCCCTCGGTCTGGCCGGGCCTGCCGATCCCGGACGCGCGGGCGGCCTCCTGGACGGCGTCGTACTCGCGCTCGTCGACGACCCCTTCCTTGAGCAGCCTGTCCAGGACCGTCTTCACGTGCTTGAGGAACAGCGCGTGGGAGGTCCACTCCTTCTCGTCCTCGATCAGCTCGCCGATCCGGCACCGGTTGCCGGTGACCCGGTTGGGCACACCCGAGTCGACCGTGCCGACGATCACCGTCGACCGCTCGTCGAACTCGGGGCAGTTGGGCGCCGGGACCTGACTCGACACCACGGTGAACGTCACCGAACGGGCCGTGGAGGTGTTGCCGGCCTTGTCGGTGGCCCGGTAGGCGAGGGTGTGCGTGCCCGCCCGGTCGACGACCACGGGACCGCCGTACGCCAGGTACGGCCCGCCGTCGAGCGAGTACTCGATCCGGTCGACGCCCGAGCCGCCCTCGTCGGCCGCCGTGACGGTCACCTTCGCGTTGCCGATGTACGCCCCGTCGGAGTTCTTCGTGCCCTCCACGGTCACGCCCGTCACCGGCGGTGTCGTGTCCTGCGGGGGCGCCGCCACGACCGTGAACTCGACGCTCTTCTCGGCGGCGACGTTGCCCGCCTTGTCGGTGGCCCGGTAGCGCACCGTGTGGGTGCCGGCCTGGTGCACCATCACGGGGGCGGTGTAGGTCTGCCAGGCGCCGGAGCCGATCGCGTACTCGACGGTGTTGACGCCGGAACCGGTGTCGGAGGCGGAGACGGTGACGGTCGCCATGTCGATGTAGGTGCCGTCGGGGTTCTGCTCGCCGCTGACCGTCGCCGACGTCTCCGGCGCGGTCGTGTCGTCGGTCGGCGGTGCCACGACCGTGAACGCGACGCTCTTCTCCGCCGAGACGTTCCCCGCCTTGTCGAAGGCGCGGTAGCGGATCCTGTGGTCGCCGACCTGGTCGACGACGACCGGGTTGGTGTACGGCTGCCAGACGCCCGCGTCGCCGACCGCGTACTCGACCCGGTCGACCCCGGAGCCGCCCTCGTCGGTGGCGTGGACCGCCACGCTCGCCGAACCGACGTACTGCCCCTGCGTGTTCTGCGTCCCGCTGACGTGGGCCGACGCCTCGGGTGCCGTCGTGTCCTCGCCGCTGCCCTCGGTCACCACGAGGATGCCCTGCATCTGGCCGTGGCCGGGGATCGTGCAGTAGTAGCGATAGCGGCCGGGGGTGAGCGTGACCTCGGCGGTGTGGCGGCCGCCCTGGTCGTCGTTCGGGTTGGCGAGGATGTTGAGCTGGACGTCGTTGTTGTACTCGGGGTCGGACGTGTCGAAGGTCAACGTGTGCGGCATTCCGGTGGTGTTGCCGGTCGCCGTGCTGTTCTCGAA
Source organism: Streptomyces curacoi (assembly GCF_001513975.1). GTDB lineage: Bacteria > Actinomycetota > Actinomycetes > Streptomycetales > Streptomycetaceae > Streptomyces > Streptomyces curacoi. The sequence continues at coordinate 378,284 of NZ_KQ947986.1, read as the reverse complement.
GACGATGGTCGCCGGTCCGGCGACCGCGGTCGCGGGCGCCGTCGTGTACTTGGTGATGTCGTCACCGGCGGTCCAGGTGAGCACCTGCGCGGCGGCCGCCGTCCCCGACGGGGGACCGGGCTGTCCGACGGCTGGTGCGGACTGAAGTCCCAGCATCACCAGCAGTACGGCCAGCAGGGCCGTCCAGACTCTTCGTCGCTGATGTCGGCGTATCACTGTGCTCCTCCCCTCGCCAGCCGGTCGGCGGCCGGAGTCGGCCCGCCGCCCGTGTAAGTGACCCGCCACAGCGCCGACTTGGCGTCCGAGGTGAAGAAGCCGCGGCCGTAGTCGAGCACATACAGCGCACCGTCCGGACCGAACCTCCAGTCCATGAGGTTCTTGATGCCGTCGGTGCCGATCGGAACGATCTTCTTCAGCGACTCCGAGTGGACCGGCAGTCCGCCCTCACCGTGCGTCTTCGGGTCGGTGATCACCGCGTTGCGCGGCTGGTCGGCGTCGTAGAAGTCGCCGACGAACCACTTGCCGTCCCAGTACGCCGGCCACTTGACGTCACTGGTCGCTGAGACGGTGTCGTAGCGGTAGACCGGCCCGTTCATCGCGGCCTGCCCGCCGCCCTTGAGCCACGGCAGCAGGTACTTCGCCTCCTCCTGCTGGTACGACGGGACACCGTTCGCGTCGCGCGGGAAGTCGGGGGCGCCGCCCTGGGGCGAGTACCAGATGTTGTTGCCGGTGACCGGCGGGAGGTTGACGAGGCCGTCGTTGTTGGGCGACTCGTTCTTCGGGTGGTCGCAGTCGTACCAGCCCAGCGGCTTCGTCGGATCCGGCAGATTGCGGTCCCGGTACGGCTGCTCGTTGCCCATGCAGTACGGCCAGCCCCGGTTGCTCGCCTTGGTGATGACCGCGAACGTGTCGTACTTGGCCGGGCCCCAGGTCGGGGACGGAGCCGAGGCGTCCGGGCCGACCCAGCCCGCGTACAGGATGTCGGTCTTCTGGTCGACGAAGATGCGGGCGGGGTTGCGGACCCCCATCACATAGATCTCACCGCGCGTCTTGCCGCCGCCCTCGTCGGTCTCCTCGCCGGTGAAGAGGTTCCCGTCCGGGATCGTGTACGTCCCGTCCGGCTCCGGGTGGATGCGCAGGATCTTGCCGTTGAGGTTGTTGGTGTTGCCGGCGGTGCGGCGCGCGTCGGCGAAGGACACGCCCTTGTAGTCGGGCTCGGGGTTGTTGCCCGAGTAACCGTCGCTGAAGCGGCTGGAGTTGTTGTCGCCGGTCGCGATGTACAGGTTGCCCTTCGAGTCCCAGGTCATCCCGCCGCCCGCGTGGCAGCAACTGTGGATCTGCACCGGCCACTTGAGCAGCACCTTCTCGCTGCTCAGGTCCAGCTTGTCGGTGGCCGGGTCGAGCGTGAAGCGGGAGACGCGCCGCTCGGCCATCCGCGTCTCGCGGTTGATCTGTGAGTGCGGCGTGTAGTGCAGATACACCCAGCCGTTCTCCTCGAAGCGCGGGTCCAGCTCAATACCGAGGAGCCCCTCCTCGACCTTGGTCAGCTCGTCACCGCCGCCCTTGTTGCCGAAGACGGTCAACTCGCCCGCGAGCGTGACCTTCTTGGTCCGCGGGTCATAGACGTGGACTTGCCCCTTGCCCTTGCCGATGTCCGGGTTGTTCCAGTCGGTGATCACCGGCTGGGAGGAGTCGGCGCCGCCCCGCCCGATGTACAGGACGCGGCCGTCGGGCGCCGTCACCAGGCCGTGCGGCTCGCCGATCTGGTCGTTCTGCCCCGGCTGGTTGGGCCGGGTGAGGCGCTCGGCCCGGTAGTTGCCGGTGATGGTGGCCTTGCAGTCGGCCCGCGTCAGGCGGGTCGTCCACAGCAGGGCGCCGCGCAGATGCGCACGGAAGTCGGTCTCGTCGTACGACGACACCGTGCCGCCCATGCCGGTGTAGAAGGAGCGCCCGCCGTCGTAGTCACGGCACCAGCTGACCGGATGGTCCCAGCCGTTGGCACTCGACCCCGGCTGGTACGACGACTCACGGACGCGGGCGACCGTATGCACCTGGCCCGACGGGTTCTTCACCCAGTTCAGCCACTTGTCCGGCCGCTTCCACTGCAACGGCAGCTCCTTGGTGGCCGGGTGCTGCCGGTCGCCGACCTCGACGACGGCCCGCTGTACGGTCGTCGGGCCGCCGGCCGCGGGACGGGCGCCCACGAGACCGGTGAACCAGTCCGAGTACGGCTCGGCGCGGGCCGCGTCATGGACGCCGACGAAACCGCCGCCCGCCTCCATGTAGGCCTCCAGCCCCGCCTCCTGCTCCGGGTCGAGGACATCACCGCCGCCGGTGAGGAACACGATCGTGTTGAGGCGGCCCAGCCTGGCCTCGTCGGTGAAGACCGAGGCGTCGTTCGTGGCCTCGACCTTGAAGCGCTGGTCGGCCGGGCCCGACAGGCCGATCTTCTCGATCGCCTCGATGCCGGCGTTCACCACGGGTGACTCCTCGCCGGCGGCCGCGGACCCGTAGAAGATGAGCACCCGTACGTTCGCGCCGCCCGGCGGCGACTTGACGGACATCGTTGTCAGGGACGGCTCCGGGGCCGGGCGCGCGTCGGCGGCCGGGGCCGACACCAGTCCGGCGGCGACCATCCCGGCGGTCACGGTGGTCACCCAGGTCGGTCTTCTCGTGCTCCACCCTCGTAAGTGCATGGGCACCTCCACGGTCACAGGAACAGCGACAAGGAAGCTAGACCCCTTTGCGCCACTCGCCAATACCTATGACCGCACCGGGACGAACTTTGTCCTGGCTGTGGATAAACGGGAGGACGGCCGGTACCGTCTCAGCGGTTCATCCCCGTAATTTCCGTACCGCCGTGGGGAGTTCGGCATGAACAGACGCAGCCTCGACAGGCGTACCTTCAACCGACGCGTGCTGCTGGGCGGCGCGACCGTCGCGACATCGTTGTCCCTGGCGCAGGCGCCCGAAGCCGTGAGCGCCGACTCGCCGCCGCGGACGGCACCGGCCGGCGGCGAGGTCAGGCACCTCAAGCTGTACGCCGAGAGGCTCGCCGACGGGCAGATGGGCTACGGCCTGGAGAAGGGCAAGGCGACGATCCCCGGCCCGCTGATCGAGCTCAACGAGGGCGACACCCTGCACATCGAGTTCGAGAACACCATGGACGTACCGGTGAGCCTGCACGTCCACGGCCTCGACTACGAAATCTCCAGCGACGGCACGAAGCTGAACAAGAGCCACGTCGAGCCCGGCGGCACCCGCACCTACACCTGGCGCACCCACGCCCCCGGCCGCCGCAAGGACGGCACCTGGCGGGCCGGCAGCGCGGGGTACTGGCACTACCACGACCACGTCGTCGGCACGGAGCACGGCACGGGCGGCATCCGCAAGGGCCTGTACGGGCCGGTGATCGTGCGGCGCAAGGGCGACATCCTCCCGGACGCGACCCACACCGTCGTCTTCAACGACATGCTGATCAACAACAAGCCTGCCCACAGCGGCCCGAACTTCGAGGCGACGGTGGGCGATCGGGTCGAGTTCGTGGTGATCACGCACGGCGAGTACTACCACACCTTCCACCTGCACGGTCATCGCTGGGCGGACAACCGCACGGGCCTGCTCACCGGGCCCGACGACCCCAGCCAGGTCATCGACAACAAGATCGTCGGCCCGGCGGACTCGTTCGGGTTCCAGGTGATCGCGGGGGAGGGGGTCGGGGCCGGGGCGTGGATGTACCACTGCCATGTGCAGAGCCATTCGGACATGGGGATGGTCGGGCTGTTCCTGGTGAAGAAGGCGGACGGGACGATCCCGGGCCATGACCCGCACGAGCACGAGCACCGACCGATCATGGGCGGGTGACCCTTCTTCTGACGCGCAGTGACCTGGAAGCCGTACTGGAGCCGGAGAGCTGTCTGGCCGCGCTGCGGGAGGGATTCCGGGACGCGGACGCCGTTCCGGTCGCGGGGCGACGGGTACGGACCGACCTGCCGTTCCCCGGGACGGCGACGGCACTGCTGCCCGGTCTGCTGCCGGGTATCGAGGCGTACACGGTGAAGGTCAACGCCAAGTTCCCGGGTGCGCGGCCCGCTCTGCGGGGAGTGCTCTGCCTGCACGGCGGAGCGGACGGCGAGCTGCTCGCTCTGCTGGACTCGGCGACGATCACGGCCTGGCGTACGGGGCTGGCCGCGGCCCTGGGAACCCACCACCTCGCCGGTCCCGGCGATGTGCTGGGCGTGATCGGCGCGGGGGCGCAGGCCCAGCTGATGCTGCGCGGGCTCCGCGCGCTGCGCGCCTACGGCGACCTGGCCGTCCACGACACGGACGGCGACCGGGCCGCCGACTTCGCCGCACGCCACGGCGGCCGGCTGTTGGGCTCGGCGCGGGAGGTCGTCGCGGTCGCCGACACCGTGCTGCTGGCCACTTGGTCACGGTCCCCGCTGCTGTCCCTGGCCGACACCCGGCCAGGGCAGCACTTCACCAGCCTGGGCGCCGACGAGCCCGGCAAGCAGGAACTGGCGCCCGACCTGCTGGAGGCAGCGCTGCTCGTCGTCGACGACCGTGAACTCGCCGCCGCCATGGGGGCGTTGGCGGCGGCAGACCTGCCCGCGGAAGCCGCCGACACCACCCTCGGTGCGGTGCTGCACGGCATCCACCCGGGCCGTACGAGCGCCGCCGCCCGTTCCGTCTACGCCCCCGTCGGCCTGCCCTGGCAGGACCTGGCACTGGCGTGGGTGGCGTATCGGGCGGCGGAGCGGCAGGGCGTCGGACAGCGGGTCGACCTGCTGGGCTGAGCCGTGTGCGGAGAGCGGGGGGCCGTCCGCGAGACGGGGCTTGAGGCTCGGATCGCCGGGATGGTCGAGGCCGGTGTCGAACCGGGTGGAGCGGCCGTGGCCGAGCAGGTCCTGGCGAAGGTGTCGGTCTTCGTCCGGCCGAGGGCTCGTCGCATGCGGAGGCTCCCGCCGCGGGCGGCCGGGTGGTGCAGTGTCGAACGTCGGTGAGGCGGGCGGATCACGGCCGTGCGCCGGCATCGCGGTCCGGTCGGAGACATCGGCGGCTGCCGCGCGCCTGCATCGGCCGGACCAGGCGGACATGGTCCGTGCCGGGCGCCAGTCGAACCGCGGTCCGGCATCAGCCCGGGCACCGCCCCGAAGCTACGGCAGCGGTCCTGGACGGCGACACCGCTCGGTGCCCGGCCTCAGCGGCGGGACGTCGGCGTGCCGCCGTCGGCGGGCTACGAGCTGCTGGAACCGATGAGGCCCAGGGCCACGCCGACCGAGAACAGCAGCCACCATCTGCGGGTGACGGCGGCTCGGCGCAGTCCCCGCGCAACTGCTTCTCTTCTGGGCGTGCTCCGCATGGCGTCTCCTGTTCCGGGGGTGTGCCGCCCGCTTCCCCGGGGCGGCTGTCAGCAGCAGCCTCCGCTGCCGTCCCGGGGACTGCCAGACGGGATCGGCCGAACGGATCACCTGGTCGTACGGACTTCCGTGCCGTCCTCCGGATCTCCGGTGTACGCGGCTTCCGGATCTCCGGTGTACGCGGCTTCCTGATCCCCGGCGTACGTGGCTTCCGGTGCTCGGAGAGCGCTCTCACCTCCGTCTCCCGCCAGGGCTATCCTGATCCGCAACCCCCGACAAGGAGCCCCGAAGTGACCGACACCGCCCCGCGCCCCACCCTTGAGGCCGTGGCCGCCCGGGCCGGGGTCTCGCGGGCCACCGTGTCCCGGGTGGTCAACGGTGGGGACGGGGTCAGGGAGCCCCTCGTCGCGCGGGTCCGCAAGGCCGTCGAGGAACTCGGGTACGTGCCCAACCAGGCCGCCCGCAGCCTGGTCACCCGGCGGCACGACGCCGTCGCCGTGGTCGTGGCCGAACCGGAGACCCGTGTCTTCGCCGACCCCTTCTTCGCCCTGCAACTCCGTGGCATCAGCAAGGAGCTGACGGCCCACGACAACCAGCTGGTACTGCTCCTCACGGAGGGGCGCGACGACCACGCCCGCGTCGCCCGCTACCTCGCCGGCGGGCACGTCGACGGGGCCCTCGTCTTCTCGCTCCACCTCGACGACCCGCTGCCCGGGCTGATCCAACGCGCCGGGATCCCCACCGTGTTCGGCGGACGGCCCGGCTGGAGCGGCGACCGGCGCGGCGTGGTGTACGTCGACAGCGACAACCGCGGCGGCGCCCGCGACGCCGTGCGTCACCTGGCCGGCCTCGGCCGCACCCGGATCGCCCACATCACCGGCGCCCTCGACCAGACGTCGGCGGTGGACCGGCTCGACGGATACCGCGATGTCATGGTCGACGCCGATCCTCGGCTCATCGCCGAGGGCGACTTCACACCGGCCGGTGGGGAAGGGGCGATGCGGGAGTTGCTCGAACGCTGCCCGGACCTGGACGCCGTGTTCGCCGCGAACGACCTCACCGCGGCGGGGGCCCTGCGGGTGTTGCGCGAGTCCGGGCGCCGGGTGCCGGACGACGTCGCGGTGGTCGGGTTCGACGACATGCTGCCGGTCGCGGAGCAGACCGACCCGCCGCTCACGACGGTCCGTCAGGACATCGAGGAGATGGGCCGGCTGATGGCCCGCCTGCTGTTGCGGGCACCCGACCGGCGCGCCGCCGAGCAGGGCGTCGGCGCCGCGCCGTCCAGCGTGGTGCTGCCGACCACGCTGGTGCGGCGCGCGTCCGCGTGAGGCCGTCCGCGGACATCCCGCAGCCCGGGCCTGCGCCGGCCGCCTCAGCTCTCCGCCGGCTCGCTCTTGATCACCGCGAAGCGCGCCCCGTACGGGTCGGCGAGCTTGGCGACACGGCCGATGTCCGGCAGGTGTGTGGCGGGCATCCGGACCGTGCCGCCCAGCTCCTGCGCCTTGGCGACGGTGGCGTCCGTGTCGGTGACCTCGAAGTACGGCAGCCAGTAGGCGGGGCCCGCCGCCTCCGCCGGATCGTCGGCCTTGTCGACGACCCCGGCGAACATGGCGTCCTCCCCTTGCCCGGCGGGGTTGAACGTGGTGTACGTGCCGCCGAAGAAGTCGACGGCGAAGGTCTCCAGGCCGAGCGTCGCGTTGTAGAACCCCGCCGCGGCCGGCACGTCCGTCGTGTACAGCTCCAGCCAGCACAGTGAGCCGGGCTCCTGGACGACGTCGAGGCCCTTGGTGGTGCCCGGCTGCCAGAGGCCGAAGGGCACCCCCGCCTTGTCGGCGAGGAGGGCCATACGGCCCAGGTCCAGTACGTCCATGGGCTGCATCAGCACCGAGCCGTGCGCCTGCTCGGCCGCCTTCGCCGTGGCGTCCACGTCCGGCGTCCGGAAGTACACCGTCCAGGACGGCGGACCCTGCTCCTCGCCGGTCTGCATACCGCCGGCCACCGTCCTGCCGTCGAGCTGGAAGAGGCCGTACCCTCCGGTCTCGGGGCCGCCCGGCTGGAACCGCCAGTCGAACAGGCCGCCGTAGAAGGAACTGGCGCCCTCGATGTCGGGTGTGCCGAGATCGATCCAGTTCGGCGCGCCGGTGACGTAACGGGTGGTGAGCATCGTCGCCCTCCTCGGCAGGGTCCCGTGTCTGTTCTGCCGAGTCTTGCACCGCCCACTGACAATCGCCGCCGGAACGCAGCCGTCGAGCGGCTCACCGCAGCGGTCACCCGGTGACCGGTGGGGGGCTCGTCGCTTTCACCCGTTCCCGCGCGCCGCCGTGCGCCGCGGGGCGCACCGGGAGACGATCGGATCGGCCGGAGGCCCTGCGGTACGGCGTTGATCCCGCGTTGATCCAACGTTTTTCGCCGACCGGCACGATCCTGCGCATGCACATCGAAACGATCGCAACGATCACCCCGCCCGACTTCGCCTGGCAGCAGGAGGCGTTGTGCGCGCAGACCGGGGCGGACTTCTTCTTCCCCGAGCCGGGCAGCTCCGTGCGCGAGGCGAAGCGGATCTGCGGCATGTGCCCGATCCGCTCCGCCTGCCTGGAGTACGCGCTGGACAACGACGAACGCTTCGGCGTCTGGGGCGGCCTGTCGGAGAAGGAACGCCTGGCGCTCAGGCGTACGTCACGCTGACCGCCGGGTCCCGGGGACCGGTGTGCGTCCACCGCCACCCGCTCGCCCGCCCACGCCGATGCGGGGTACCTGGGGTCAGCCTCCGGCGCGAGCCGCCATCCGGGCCTTGCGGGCGGCGAGCTTCTCGTCGAACTTGGCGGCTTCCGCGTCCAGGCCGCCCATGAACAGGCCCAGCTCCTCCTGCGCCTGCTGCCCCTCGGGGCCGAGGCCGTCGATCTCCATGACCTTCAGGAAGCGCAGCACCGGCTGGAGGACGTCGTCGTGGTGGATGCGCAGGTTGTAGACCTCGCCGATGGCCATCTGGGCGGCGGCGCGTTCGAAGCCGGGGATGCCGTGCCCGGGCATGCGGAAGTTGACGACGACGTCCCGCACCGCCTGCATGGTCAGGTCGGGGGCGAGCTCGAACGCGGCCTTCAGCAGGTTCCGGTAGAAGACCATGTGCAGGTTCTCGTCGGTCGCGATGCGCGCCAGCATACGGTCGCACACCGGGTCACCGGACTGGTGGCCGGTGTTGCGGTGCGAGATGCGGGTGGCCAGCTCCTGGAAGGCGACGTAGGCGATCGAGTGCAGCATCGAGTGCCGGTTGTCCGACTCGAAGCCCTCGCTCATGTGGGACATGCGGAACTGCTCCAGCTTGTCGGGGTCGACCGCGCGCGAGGTGAGCAGGTAGTCGCGCATCACGATGCCGTGCCGGCCCTCCTCGGCGGTCCAGCGGTGCACCCAGGTGCCCCAGGCGCCGTCACGGCCGAAGAGCGAGGCGATCTCGTGGTGGTAGCTGGGGAGGTTGTCCTCGGTCAGGAGGTTCACGACCAGCGCGATCCGGCCGATCTCGGTGACCTTGGACTGCTCCTTGTCCCAGGCCTCGCCGTCCTCGAAGAGGCCGGGGAAGTTACGGCCGTCCGTCCACGGCACGTACTCGTGCGGCATCCAGTCCTTGGCGACCTGCAGATGACGGTTCAGCTCCTTCTCGACCACTTCCTCCAGCGCGTACAACAGCCGGGCGTCGGTCCAGACGGCGGGACTGCCGAGGTGAGGGGAAGTAATCGTCACGGGAACTCCAGGGGACGCACAACATGGGCCAGAGGTGACCGGCGAGCGGTTGCCGGGAACCTACGGAATCGTAGGCTACGAATCCGTAGGTTACGAAGCCGTAGGTTAAGAGTGGCGTAAAGACTGCTGATCAGCCGCCGTTCCGCCCGGGAATTCCCGGGTATGCGAAAAGCCCCGGGACCCGCAGGTCCCGGGGCTGAACAGCGTGTCGCTCAGCGGGTCAGGCGTACAGCTCCCGCATCCGCACCGAGAGACATGTCACACACCCTTCGAGCTTCTCGAACTCGCTGATGTCGACCACGACGGGCTCGTGGCCAAGGTCGGCGAGCAGGTCCGCGGTCTTCGGCGCGCTCGCCGCCATGAGCAGCTTGTCGCCGCCGAGCAGCACCACGTGCGCCCCGGACTCCTCCGGCACCGGCAGGAAACGCGGGAACAGCGACGGGACGTCCAGCTGCGGGATGCGCCCGAGAATCGTTCCGTCGGGCAGCGCCGTGATCGCCGACTTCAGGTGCAGCACCTTGCTCACCGGCACGGCGACGATCCGCGCCCCCAGCGGCTCGAAGGCGGCCCGCAGCTGCTGGACGCCGGCCGCGTTGGTGCGGCCGCCGCGGCCGACGTAGATCGTGTCGCCGACCTTCAGCACGTCGCCGCCGTCCAGCGTGCCCGGCTCCCAGATCCAGTTCACGGAGCAGCCGAGCGAGGCCACGGCCTCCTCGACGCCGATGGTCTCCGCGCGCCGGGACTCGGCACCGGGCCGGGTGATCAGCGCGACGTTCTTGTACATGACGGCCGTGTCCTCGACGAACACCGAGTCCGGGCAGTCGTCGGCCGGGTCGACCTCGACCGTCTCCCAGCCGTGCGTACGCAGGGCCGCCACGTACGCCTCCCACTGCTCGACCGCGAGATCGACGTCGACCTTCTCCCGCTCGATGTGCGTCACCAGCCCTTCGGCGAGGCGCGGGCTGGGGCGGCGGACGAGGGCCTTCTTGCTGGGCACGGGGATCTCCGGGTCGGTGGCAGGTTTCGGCGCCCATCATGCACAGGACACCGGTCCGCCATCATGCAGGGCCCGTCCGCCCACACAAAACCCTCATGGTCAGGCTGTGGCCCTCCTGAGATGCTCCGCGGTGAAGGAGCCGCGGGCTTCGAGGAGCTGTCGCGGGGTTCCCTCGAAGATCACCCGGCCCCCGTCCCGGCCTCCGTCGGACCCCAGGTCGATGATCCAGTCGGCGTGCGCCACCACGTCCAGGTTGTGCTCGACGACGATCACCGTGTTGCCCGTGTCGACCAGCCGGTCCAGCAGGCCGAGCAGTGTGGCGACGTCCGACATGTGCAGCCCGGTGGTCGGCTCGTCGAGGACGTACACCGCTCCCGTGCGGTGCAGCCGCGTGGCCAGCTTGATGCGCTGCCGCTCACCGCCGGAGAGCGTGGACAGCGGCTGCCCGAGGGTGAGATACGTCAGCCCCACGTCCCGCAGGGCGCGCAGGCGCCGTCGTACGCCCGGGTCCTGGAGGAACTCCAGCGCCTGGCCGGCCGTCATCTCCAGCACGTCCGCGACGGAGCGGCCGTCAACGGTCAGCCGCAGCACCTCGTCCTTGAAGCGCCGCCCGTCGCAGTCGTGGCAGGTCGTGGTCACCGGGTCCATGAACGCGAGGTCGGTGTAGATGATCCCGCGGCCCTCGCAGGTCCCGCACGCACCGGAGGAGTTGAAGCTGAAGAAGCCCGGCTCGGCACCCGTCTCGCGCGCGAAGATCTTCCGCACCGTGTCCATGACTCCCAGATACGTCGCCGGAGTCGACCGTGCCGAGATCCCGATTGACGACTGGTCCACGACGACCGCGTCGGTGTGCGCGGCGGTGAACTCGGCGACCAGCGTGCTCTTGCCGGATCCGGCGACCCCGGTCACCAGGGTGAGCACCCCGGCCGGGAACCCGACCGTCACGTCCCGCAGGTTGTGCCTGCCTGCGCCCTTCACCCAGAGCACCCCGCTCGCCGCCCGTACGTCCTCCTTGAGCGCCGTACGACGCCCCAGGCACCGTCCGGTCACCGTGCCCGACTCCGCCAGCTCGCCCGGCGTCCCCTGGAACACCACCCGCCCGCCGTCCGCGCCGGCCCCCGGCCCCATGTCGACGACGTGGTCGGCGAGCGCGATGACGTCCCGGTCGTGCTCGACCACCAGCACGGTGTTGCCCTTGTCGCGCAGTCGCAGCAGCAGCTCGCCGAGGCGGCCCACGTCGCGCGGGTGCAGGCCGACGCTGGGCTCGTCGAAGATGTACGTCATCCCGGTCAGACTGGAGCCGAGATGGCGGACCGTCTTCAGGCGCTGCCCCTCGCCGCCGGAGAGCGTGGACGTCTCGCGGTCGAGGCTGAGATAGCCGAGGCCGATGGCGTCGACGCGTTCTAGGGCGGTGACTGCGGCGCGGGCGATCGGTCCGGCGACCGGGTCGTCGATCTCCTTCAGTACCGCGATGAGGTCGGTGACCTGCATACGCGTGCAGTCGGCGATGTTCCGGCCGTTGATCCGGGTCGCGAGCGCCGCCGCGTTGAGGCGGGCACCGTCGCAGGCCGGGCAGCTGCCCTCCGCCAGGAACTCCCGCACCAGGTCACGGGTCTTCTGGCTCATCGCCGACAGGTCCCGCTTCAGGTACAGCCGCTCGAAGCGGGTGGCCAGCCCCTCGTAGTCGGTGGTCCAGGTGCCGCCCGAGCCGGTCACGGTGACCTTGCTGCCGGGGCGGCCGTGCATCAGGAACTCCCGCTCGGCGGCCGTGAACCGCCCGACGGGCTTGTGCGGGTCGAGCTCGGCGCTGTTCGTGTACGCCTGCCCCTGCCAGGTGCCCGCGGCGAACGGAGGGAAGCGGACCGCCCCGTCGGCCAGCGAACGGTCCGGGTCGAGGATGCGGTCCCAGTCCGGCCGTACCGTCCGCCCCAGGCCGTCGCACTCGGGGCACATGCCGGAGGGGTCGTTGAACGAGTACGCGGTCGCCGGGCCGGCGCTCGGGGTGCCGTGCCGGGAGAACAGCACCCGGATCACCGAGTAGATGTCTGTCATCGTGCCGACCGTGGACCGGGAGTGGCCCCCGATCGGCCGCTGGTCGACGACGATCGCGGGGGAGAGGTCCTGGAGCTCCTCCGCGTGCGGGCGCTCGTACTTGGGCAGCCGGTTGCGCACGAACCACGTGAAGGTCTCGTTGAGCTGGCGCTGCGACTCCACCGCGATCGTGTCGAAGACGACCGACGACTTCCCCGATCCCGAAACGCCGGTGAACACGGTCAGCCGGCCTTTCGGGATGCGGAGGGTGACGTCCTTGAGGTTGTTCTCCCTGGCTCCGGTGATGGTGATGAAATCGGGCATGCAGCCGAAGCTAGGCGGGATACCCGACAGCTTCTGACGTGATTTCCTTCATTTCTCCGTCCTCCAGCAACAGCCGGCGCGTGATGCCGATCGACTCCAGGAACGGCAGGTCGTGGCTCGCCACGATCAGCGCCCCCTCGTACGACTCCAGGGCCGAGGTGAGCTGCCGTACGCTCGCCATGTCCAGGTTGTTCGTCGGCTCGTCCAGCATCAGCAGCTGCGGCGCGGGCTCGGCCAGCATCAGCGCGGCCAGCGCCGCCCGGAAGCGTTCGCCGCCGGACAGCGTCGCCGCCTTCTGGTCGGCGCGGGCACCCCGGAACAGGAAGCGGGCGAGGCGCGCCCGGATCCGGTTGTTGGTGGCGCCCGGCGCGAACCGGGCCACGTTCTCGGCGACCGACCTCTCGCCGTCCAGCACGTCCAGCCGCTGCGGCAGGAAGCGGAGCGGGACATGCGCCCGCACCTCGCCCGCCACCGGCTCCAGCTCCCCGGCGATCGTCCGCAGCAGCGTCGTCTTGCCCGCGCCGTTGCGCCCGATCAGCGCGATCCGCTCCGGACCGCGCAGATCGAAGCCGCCGCTCACGCGCGCGCCGTACGCCAGCTCCAGGTCCTGGAGGGTGAGCACCTGCCGGCCCGGCGGTACGGCCGTGTACGGCAGGTCGACGCGGATCTCGTCGTCGTCCCGTACGGCCTCCACCGCCTCGTCGAGCCGCTCCTTGGCCTCGGCGAGCTTCTCCTCGTGCATGATGCGGTGCTTGCCCGCGGACTCCTGCGCCGCGCGCTTGCGCGCCCCCATGACGATCTTCGGCTCGCGCTTCTGGTCCCACATCTTCTGGCCGTACCGCTTGCGGCGGGCCAACTTGACCTGGGCGTCGACCAGTTCGCGCTTCTGCTTCTTCAGGTCGGCCTCGGCCACCCGCACCATCCGCTCGGCCGCCTCCTGCTCGGTGGCGAGCACCTCCTCGTACGCGGAGTAGTTGCCGCCGTACCAGGTGATCTCCCCGGAGCGCAGATCGGCGATCTGGTCGACGAGTTCGAGGAGCTCTCGGTCGTGGCTGACCACCACCATCACTCCCGGCCAGGACGCGACGGCCGCGTACAGCCGCCGGCGCGCGTACAGGTCGAGATTGTTGGTGGGTTCGTCGAGCAGCAGGACGTCCGGTCGGCGCAGCAGCAGCGCGGCGAGCCGCAACAGTACCGACTCGCCGCCCGACACCTCGCCGATCGTGCGGTCCAACTCGACGTGCGCGAGCCCGAGTTCGCCGAGGGTGGCGAGGGCACGCTCCTCCACGTCCCAGTCGTCGCCGACGGTCTCGAAGTGCTCCTCGGCCACGTCACCGGCCTCGATGCCGTGCAGCGCGACACGCTTGGCGGCGATACCGAGGGCCTCGTCGACCTTCAGGCAGGTGTCCAGCGTGACGTTCTGCGGGAGGTAGCCGACCTCGCCCGCGACGCGCACCGCGCCGTCGGCCGGGGGCAGTTCACCCGCGATGAGCTTCAACAGGGTTGACTTCCCCGACCCGTTGATGCCGACGAGCCCGGTACGGCCGGGGCCGAAGGCGACGTCGAGGCCCTCGAAGACGGGGGTGCCGTCGGGCCAGGTGAAGGCAAGGGACGTACAGGTGATGGAAGTAGACATACGGGCCTCCGCGGATGCTCGAAGCGATCAAGGGCAAACGCGTATCGAGACACCGGCGACCACCGGGGAGGCCTCAGGGGGGCATGAGAAAAGCCCTGTTTCCGGAGGACGGCTCGAACGCCGAGGTCGCACGCGGCGCACACACACCTCAGGTGTGTGACGCGGTGTCTCAGGACCTCAGACGAGCAACGTCCTTCTCCAATCGACGGCAACAGGACCGTCGTACACCGTAGGAGGGAGCTATGAGGGTGTCAACGTATTTAAAGGGGCCCGGAGGGGCGGCTCAGCACGCCCCGCGTCCTTTCCGCCGTCAGCAGGCGTCCCGCATCAGTTCCGCCAGGTCACGGTCCATGTCGAGCTGGAGGTGCTCCAGGCCGAAAGGCACCAGCTCGCTGGTGGACCGCAGGAAGCGCTGTACCTCGCCGGTGCGGATGTGCACGACCGCGGTGCCCTCGGGCGCGTGGAACTCCAGGACCGTACGGTCGAAGCCGTACGGCCGCACCCGGACGTCGCCGTGCCCCTCCGGCCCCTCCAGGCCGGCCACGAGCAGCTCGCGGCTGAAGGTCCAGCAGACCTCCACACCCTCCAGGGTGGCCGGGGCCGGGAAGGTCATCCGGACGGCGAACGGGTCACGCCGGTCGTAGTGAAGGGTCGCGGGAATGCTCGGCATCCGCGGTGCGGCGGCGACGAGACGGGCCTCAACGGGCTGCTCGATGACGGTGGACAACGCCTTGCTCCCTTGTGACGACTGGACGGACATCCGGGCGGACGAGACCGGGCACTGGTAGAGACGACGGAATCGGCCAATCCGTGCACACCCATGCCGAGTGACCTCTGTCACCGCCTTCATGCACGGCCGTGGGGGGTTCGCCCTTCTGTGCCTGGAAAGTCACATGTGGCCGCCGGGGCCATCTGGACGGCACCGGGGCGGTCGGCTAGCTTCGCCCGCCATGAGGCGTTCGGGGAGCACGCGACGGTCGGGGCGTACGTTTCGGACACTTACCGCGGGGGCGGCGTGCGGGGCGGCGCTGGCCGCGCTGACGGCCGTACCCGCCCAGGCGCACCAGCCGGAGCGCCGGGCACCGCACTGGGAACTCAAGGACAGCGGCACCCCCGAGGTGCGCTTCCGGGGGCTGTCGGCGGTCGGCCGGAACACCGCGTGGCTGGCCGGAACCCAGGGCACCGTCCTGCGCACCACCGACGGCGGCACGACCTGGCGGAACGTCTCACCGCCCGGCGCCGGCGAGCTGCAGTTCCGGGACGTCGAGGCGTTCGACGCGCGGCGCGCGGTGGTGCTGGCCATCGGTGAGGGCGAGGCGTCCCGGGTGTACCGCACGGACGACGGCGGCACCACCTGGACCGAGTCCTTCCGCAACACCGACGCGCGGGCCTTCTACGACTGCCTCACCTTCTTCGACCGCCGCCACGGCCTGGCGATGAGCGACCCCGTGGACGGAAAGTTCCGCATCCTGTCCACCAGCGACGGCGGACGCTCCTGGAAGGTGCTGCCGAGTGACGGGATGCCCGCCGCGCTGGAGGGCGAGGCCGGCTTCGCGGCGAGCGGGCAGTGCCTGGTCGGCTCCGGGCCGAAGGACGTCTGGCTGGCCACCGGCGGGGCCGCACGCGCGCGTGTGCTGCATTCCGGCGACCGCGGACTGACCTGGACGGCCGCCGACGTACCGGTCCCGGCGGGCGATCCGGCCCGCGGTGTCTTCGCCCTCGCCTTCCGCGACCGCACCCACGGCCTCGCGGTCGGCGGCGACTACCGCCCCGACCAGGCCTCCCCGCGGGCTGCCGCCCGGACCGGCGACGGGGGCGCCACCTGGCGGCCCGCCGCGACGCCGGTGATCGCCTACCGCTCCGGCGTCGCCTGGCTCCCGCACAGCCGCACCGCCGCCCTCGCGGTCGGCCCCACCGGCACCGATCTGACGACGGACGGCGGCCGCACCTGGCGGACCGTCGACACCGGCTCGTACGACACGGTGGACTGCGCGCCGGACCTGGGCTGCTGGGCCGCGGGCGAGAAGGGCCGGGTCGCACGGCTGGAGAGCTGAACCGGAATGTGGGTACTCGGACGCCGACTGCGAGAGGAGTGACTCACATGCCAGCCGGTTCGAGCTCCAAGCGGGAACGCCAGTACGAGCACATCAAGAAGAGCGCCCAGGACCGGGGCGAGAGCACCTCGCGCGCCAAGGAGATCGCGGCGCGGACGGTGAACAAGGAACGCGCCCGGTCCGGCGAGTCGAAGTCCGCCAGCCGCACCTCCACCCAGGACAAGTCCTCCGGCCGGCGCGGCGGCCAGCGGTCCGGCCAGGGCTCCCAGGGGCCCACTTACGACCAGCTGTACGAGGAGGCCAAGAAGCGCAACATCCACGGCCGTTCGGACATGAACAAGAGCCAGCTCAAGCAGGCCCTGGGCAAGTGAGGCTCAGGCGAGCGTCTCGCGGTACCGCTCCAGTTCCGGCGCCGTCTTCGTGGCGGTGAAATCGGTGATGCGGTACGCGCAGACCCCGGCGGCCACGAACGGGTCGCTCGCGGCGATCTCCTCGATCCGTGCCCGGTCCTCCGCGACGGCGAGGATCACCCCGCCGTCGCGGGGATTCTTGCGCCCGGACGCGAGGAAACGGCCCTTCTCGTACTGCTCGTCGAGCCACGCCACATGAGCCTCCAGCACGGCGTCGACGGCGTCGAGCGGTGCGGTGTAGGTCAGCTCGAGTACGAACATGATCGCGAGCCTACCCCCGGGGCCGACGCCGGCCGGCGGCGGCCCCGTACCCTCGTGACCACGATGACGACCGTACGCATTCCCGCGGGCTGGCCCGCGACCGAGGACGAAGCCCGCGCCGTTCAGGACGAGTTGCGGGAGCGGGTGGTGCTCGACGAGCCGGGGCCGCCGCCCGGAGCCGGGCACGTGACCGGCGTCGACGTGGCCTACGACGACGAGCGGGACGTGGTCGCCGCCGCGGCGGTCGTCCTCGACGCGGCGACCCTGGAGGCCGTCGCCGAGGCCACGGCCGTCGGGCGGATCTCCTTCCCCTACGTCCCCGGCCTGCTCGCCTTCCGCGAGATCCCCACGGTGCTGGCCGCCCTCGACGCCCTGCCGTGCCCGCCCGGCCTCGTCGTCTGCGACGGCTACGGCCTCGCCCACCCCCGCCGCTTCGGCCTCGCCAGCCACCTCGGCGTCCTCACCGGCCTCCCGACCATCGGCGTCGCCAAGAACCCGTTCACCTTCACCTACGACGACCCGGACGCGCCCCGCGGCTCCTGCACGCCGCTGACGGCGGGCGACGAGGTGGTCGGCCGGGCACTGCGCACCCGCGACTCCGTCAAACCCGTCTTCGTCTCGGTCGGCCACCGGGTGAGCCTCGACAACGCCTGCGCCCACACCCTCGCGCTGACCCCCGCCTACCGCCTTCCGGAGACGACGCGCCGAGCGGACTCCTTGTGCCGACGGGCACTGAAGGAGGCGACCGGTCGGAGTCCGGAACTCGCCGCCCGGACGGCTGCGGACCCCACTCGGAGCTGAGGGCGGTCCCTGTTCGAGCGTCAGCCGCTGCCCTTTCGGGCTGGTCCGCGGGCGAGGGCTGGAAGCCTGGGAGCATCCGACCGAACAACATCGACTGCTGGTCCGTCTCGCGGAGCTGGTCGGCAAGGTCGCCCACAACGAGGCGGGGCCCCCGCCCTTCTACGACCATCACGCGGGCCGGCAGATCGGCCCCCTGGCCGTCCGGATCGCCACCGCCGCGTCCGATCCGTCCGTGCGGGAACGGATCGCGCAAGCGCTGGGGGACTGGCCGGAGACCGACGACGCCGGTTGAGTACGTCGCCTGAGTACCTGTACGGATGTCGCCCCCTGCGGTGATCGGCAGGCTGGGCCCCATGACGACGCACCACTCCCCGAAGCCCCTCGCCGACCCCGACCGCCCCGTCGAGCGTGCCGTGACGGCCGCGCTGGTCCTCGCCACGCTCGCGGGGCTCGGCTGGATCGTCGGGATGATCTACACCATCGCGGGGTGGCCGCTCTAGGGGCCCGGCCGTTCCGCGGTCAGGTGGAACGGCCGCCGCGACAGCGGTTCAGCGGGTGGCGGCGACATCGGGTCACCGGGTCGCGGCGACCCGGAAGGTGATCCCCGCCCGGCGCAGCCGCTCGATCAGCGCGTCCCCCATCGCGACCGCCGTCGTGACCTGCCCGGCCGTGGGCGGCAGGTCGTCGAAGGCCAGGGACAGCGCCGACTCGGCGAACATCTTCGCCGTCTCGTCGTACCCGGGGTCGCCGCCCGCCACCTCGGTGAACACCCGTCGGCCGCCGCCCTCGCCGACGAACCGGACCGAGAACCAGCTCTTCGCACGCTTCTGCGGGCTCGGCCCGTCCCCGGGCTTCAGCCGCTCCGACAACCAGCGCCGCGCGGGCGGCAGTTGGGCGGCCGTGGCGAGCGCGCCGAGGGCCGCGACCCCGCCGACGGCGACGGGCAGATGCCGTACGGCGGCGTAGTGGCGGTAACGGAAGTCCGGGCCGTAGCGCTCCAGGGCCTTCGCCGACCGCCGGACGATCTGCGGGTCGATCGTCGGCAGCGGCAGCGCCCAGGCGCCGACCTCCTTGGCGAACCGGGGCGCACCCGTCGGGGCCTGGGCCCGGCGCCCCACCAGCCGCGGCTCGTGCCGGGCGCGGTCCCGGGCGGCGGCCCACATCTGCCGGCCGCGCGAGAACTGGGTGAGCGCCGAAGCGAACGTACCGCCCGAGAAGGCCGCGTCGACGGTCACGAACCCGTCCACCGTCAGCGGCACCCCCGCCGGCAGCTGCTGGACGGTGAAGTACACGCCCAGATCGTGCGGCACGGAGTCGAAACCACAGGCGTGGACCAGCCGTGAGCCGGTCTCACGCGCGCGTGCGTCGTAGCGGACGTACACCCGGTCCACGAACTCCGGCTCACCGGTGAGGTCGAGACAGTCGGCGCCGGTGTCCGCGCAGGCCGCGACGAGTTCCTCGCCGTACGTCACATAGGGTCCGACCGTAGTCGCCACCACGCGCGCGTGCTCGGCGAGCCGCCGCAGCGAGGCCGGATCGGACACGTCCGCCTCCAGCAGCCCCACCTCCGCGCCGCCCGGCAGAGCTTCGCGCAGCAGCTCCAGCTTCTTCCCGTCGCGGCCGGCGATCGCCCAGCGCAGACCCTCGGGCGCGTGTGCCGCGAGGTACTGCGCGGTGAGTGTCCCGACGAAGCCGGTGGCTCCGAAGAGCACGATGTCGTAGGGACGGTCCGTCCTGTCCAGCCTGCTCATGACACCCCTTGCTCCGCAGCACGCGCCGTTGTCGGTGGCCGAGGCTAGCGTGAGGGGTGCGGAGCCCGACGACGAGCCCGGAGGTATGCGGTGGCCGTGCCCAGGAACGCCCTCAGAAAATGGGAGAAAGTGCGCGAGTTCGCCCTCGGGCTGCCGGGCGCCGCCGAGGAGTTCCCCTGGGGCGAGACGGTCGCGAAGGTCAACAAGAAGGTGTTCGTCTTCCTCGGCACCGACGACGGCAGCTATCCGCTGGGCATCACGGTCAAGCTGAAGGACGAGTCGGCCCACGCCCACGCCCTGACCTGCCCGGGCGCCGAACCCGCCGGATACGGCCTGGGCAAGTCCGGCTGGGTGAGCATTCCGCTGGCGGAGAAGGGCGCTCCGGCGGCGGAGCTGCTGTGCGACTGGGTGGAGGAGAGCTACCGCGTGATCGCGCCGAAACGGCTGATAGCGGAGCTGGACGGACGCTGACACCGGCGGAGCCGGTTCGCAGTCGGGCTTCCGCCGGGTAACTTCCTAAGCGCTTGCTCTTGTGCCCGCCGGGCCATGTTCTTAACATCACTGGTGTTACAGCAGTGGTGTCACACGTATGTTCGCGATCTCTCGTGTCCTATCCCTGGGGGCTGGATGGCAACGACGCCAGGACAGGGCCCGCTCACCGGCGTCCGCGTGGTCGAGCTGGCCGGCATCGGGCCCGGCCCGTTCGCCGCCATGCTCCTCGCCGACCTGGGCGCCGACGTCGTCCGTGTGGACCGGCCCGGCGGCACCGGACTGGCCATCGACACCGAGTACGACATCACCAACCGCAACAAGCGCTCGGTGATCGTCGACCTCAAATCGCCCGACGGCCCCGCCCGCGTCCTCGACCTCGCCGCCCGCGCCGACATCCTCGTCGAGGGCTACCGCCCCGGCGTCGCCGAGCGGCTCGGCGTCGGCCCCGAGGCCTGCCACGCCCGCAACCCCCGGCTCGTCTACGGCCGCATGACCGGCTGGGGCCAGGAGGGCCCGCTCGCCCACCGCGCCGGCCACGACATCGCGTACATCGCCCTCACCGGCACCCTCGGCATGATCGGCAGCCCCGACGAGCCACCGGCCGTCCCCGCCAACCTGGTCGGCGACTACGCGGGCGGCTCCCTCTACCTCGTCGTCGGCGTCCTCGCCGCCCTCCACCACGCGCGCGCGACCGGCGCCGGCCAGGTCGTCGACGCCGCCATCGTGGACGGCACCTCCCACCTGGCCGCGATGATCCACGGCATGCTCGCCGCCGGCGGCTGGCAGGACCGGCGCGGTGCCAACCTCCTGGACGGCGGCTGCCCGTACTACGGCACGTATGAGACGGCCGACGGGAAGTACATGGCGGTCGGCGCCCTGGAGCCCCAGTTCTACGCCGAGTTCCTGCGGCTGCTCGGCATCGAGGAGCACGCGTCCGCCCGCAAGGACTGGTCGCGCTGGGGCGAGCTGCGCGCGGCGGTCGCGGCCCGCTTCAAGTCCCGTACGCGGCAGGAGTGGACGGCCGTCTTCGAGGGCTCCGACGCCTGTGTGGCCCCCGTGCTGTCCCTGCGCGAGGCCCCGCACCACCCGCACCTCGCCGCCCGCGGCACCTTCACCGACCACGGCGGCATCACCCAGCCCGCCCCGGCGCCCCGCTTCTCCGCCACCCCCACCGCCGTACGCACCGGGCCCGCGCAGCCGGGCGCCGACACGGCGGAGGTGGCCCGGGACTGGGGCGTACCCGAGCTGATGAAAGGCCTCGAATGAAGCGGCAGATCTTCGCCCCCGAGCACGACGCGTTCCGCGCGACCGTGCGCAGCTTCCTGGCCAGGGAGGTGCTGCCGCACTACGAGCAGTGGGAGCGGGACGGCATCGTCTCCCGTGACGCCTGGCGCGCGGCCGGAAAGCAGGGCCTGCTCGGGTTCGCCGTGCCCGAGGAGTACGGAGGCGGCGGCACCCCCGACTTCCGCTACAGCGCGGTCCTCGCCGAGGAGTTCACCCGCGCGGGCACCCCCGGCCTCGCCCTGGGCCTGCACAACGACATCATCGGCCCCTATCTGACCGGCCTGGCCACCGAGGAGCAGAAGCGGCGCTGGCTCCCCGGCTTCTGCGACGGCACGCTGATCACGGCCATCGCCATGACCGAGCCCGGCGCCGGCTCCGACCTCCAGGGCATCCGCACCCACGCCGAGGACCGCGGCGACCACTGGGTGCTGAACGGCTCCAAGACGTTCATCTCCAACGGCATCCTCGCCGACCTCGTGATCGTCGTCGCGAAGACCACCCCCGAGGGCGGCGCGCACGGACTGTCGCTGCTCGTCGTCGAGCGCGGCATGGACGGCTTCGAACGCGGCCGCAACCTCGACAAGATCGGCCAGAAGGCACAGGACACGGCCGAGCTGTTCTTCCACGACGTCCGGGTGCCCAAGGAGAACCTCCTCGGCGAGCTCGACGGCGCCTTCGTCCATCTGATGACGAACCTCGCACAGGAGCGCCTGAGCATCGCCGTCTCCGCGATCGCGGCGGCCGAGCACCTGCTGGAGATCACCACCGAGTACGTCAAGGAGCGCGAGGCCTTCGGCCGGCCACTGGCGACGAAGCAGCACATCCGGTTCGAGATCGCCGAGATGGCCACGGAGTGCGCCGTCACCCGCACCTTCCTCGACCGCTGCATAGCGGACCACGACCGCCGCGAGCTCGACGCCGTGCACGCCTCCATGGCCAAGTGGTGGGCGACCGAACTGCAGAAGCGGGTCGCCGACCGCTGCCTCCAACTGCACGGGGGGTACGGCTACATGAGCGAATTCCCGGTCGCCCGGGCCTTCACCGACGGCCGCATCCAGACCATCTACGGGGGGACCACCGAGATCATGAAGGAGATCATCGGCCGTTCCCTGCTGAGCTGACGTCCCTTGCTCGGCCCACCCTCATCGAAAGGCCTCACCGTGAGCACCGAAGCGTACGTGTACGACGCGATCCGCACCCCGCGCGGCCGCGGCAAGGCGAACGGCGCCCTGCACGGCACCAAGCCCATCGACCTGGTCGTCGGCCTCATCCACGAGATCCGCGCCCGTTTCCCCGGCCTGGACCCGGCCGCCGTCGACGACATCGTGCTGGGCGTCGTCGGCCCGGTCGGGGACCAGGGCTCCGACATCGCCCGCATCGCCGCCATCGCCGCGGGGCTGCCGGACACGGTGGCGGGCGTGCAGGAGAACCGCTTCTGTGCCTCGGGCCTGGAGGCGGTCAACCTGGCCGCCGCCAAGGTGCGCTCCGGCTGGGAGGACCTGGTCCTCGCGGGCGGCGTCGAGTCGATGTCCCGGGTGCCGATGGCCTCGGACGGCGGCGCCTGGTTCAACGACCCGATGACCAACCTCGCCGTCAACTTCGTGCCCCAGGGCATCGGCGCCGACCTGATCGCCACCATCGAGGGCTTCTCCCGCCGGGACGTCGACGAGTACGCGGCCCTCTCGCAGGAGCGGGCGGCCACGGCCTGGAAGGAGGGCCGCTTCGACCGCTCCGTCGTCCCGGTGAAGGACCGCAGCGGCCTGGTCGTCCTGGACCACGACGAGCACATGCGCCCCGGCACGACCGCCGACTCGCTCGCCAAGCTGAAGCCGTCCTTCGCGGACATCGGCGACCTGGGCGGCTTCGACGCGGTGGCGCTGCAGAAGTACCACTGGGTCGAGAAGATCGACCACGTCCACCACGCGGGCAACTCCTCCGGCATCGTCGACGGCGCCTCCCTCGTCGCCATCGGCTCCAAGGAGGTCGGCGAGCGCTACGGCCTCACGCCCCGCGCGCGGATCGTCTCCGCCGCCGTGTCCGGCTCGGAGCCCACCATCATGCTCACCGGCCCCGCGCCCGCCACCCGCAAGGCGCTCGCCAAGGCCGGGCTGACCATCGACGACATCGACCTCGTCGAGATCAACGAGGCGTTCGCGGCGGTCGTCCTGCGCTTCGTCAGGGACATGGGCCTGTCCCTGGACAAGGTCAACGTCAACGGCGGCGCGATCGCCCTGGGCCACCCGCTCGGCGCGACCGGCGCGATGATCCTCGGCTCGCTCGTCGACGAACTGGAGCGCCAGGACAAGCGGTACGGCCTCGCCACGCTGTGCGTGGGCGGCGGCATGGGCATCGCGACGATCGTCGAGCGCGTCTGACCGACCCCGGCGGAACCAAGAGACTGCTACGGAGACCCTGTCATGACACAGAGCACCACCATCCGCTGGGAACAGGACCGCACCGGCGTCGTCACCCTCGTCCTCGACGACCCGAACCAGTCCGCGAACACCATGAACCAGGCCTTCCGCGACTCGCTCGCCGTGGTCACGGACCGTCTGGAGGCCGAGAAGGACACCATCCGCGGGGTCATCATCACCTCCGCCAAGAAGACCTTCTTCGCCGGCGGCGACCTGCGCGACCTGATCCGCGTCACCCCCGAGACCGCCCAGGAGCTGTTCGACGGCGGCATGGAGATCAAGCGCCACCTGCGGCGCATCGAGACCCTCGGCAAGCCGGTCGTCGCCGCGATGAACGGCGCGGCCCTCGGCGGCGGTTACGAGATCGCGCTCGCCTGCCACCACCGCATCGCCCTCGACGCACCCGGCTCCAAGATCGGCTGCCCCGAGGTCACCCTCGGCCTGCTGCCGGGCGGAGGCGGCGTCGTACGCACCGTCCGCCTCCTGGGCATCGCCGACGCCCTGCTGAAGGTCCTCCTCCAGGGCACTCAGTACAACCCGCAGCGCGCCCTGCAGAACGGCCTCGTCGACGACGTGGCCGCCACCCAGGAGGAACTGCTCGCCAAGGCCCGCGCCTTCATCGAGGCCCACCCCGAATCGCAGCAGCCCTGGGACCGGCCGGGCTACAAGATCCCCGGCGGCACACCCGCCAACCCGAAGTTCGCGGCGAACCTGCCCGCATTCCCGGCCACCCTGCGCAAGCAGACGAACGGCGCCCCCTACCCGGCCCCGCGCAACATCCTCGCGGCCGCCGTCGAGGGCGCCCAGGTCGACTTCGAGACGGCCCAGGTCATCGAGGCCCGCTACTTCGTGGAGCTGGCGGCGGGTCAGACGTCCAAGAACATGATCCAGGCGTTCTTCTTCGACCTCCAGGCCGTCAACTCCGGCGCCAACCGCCCCAAGGGCATCGAGCCGCGCACCGTCCGCAAGGTCGCCGTCCTGGGTGCCGGGATGATGGGTGCGGGCATCGCCTACTCGTGCGCCCGCGCGGG
Organism: Streptomyces curacoi; assembly: GCF_001513975.1. GTDB lineage: Bacteria > Actinomycetota > Actinomycetes > Streptomycetales > Streptomycetaceae > Streptomyces > Streptomyces curacoi. The sequence continues at coordinate 353,703 of NZ_KQ947986.1, read as the reverse complement.
CATCGAGGTCGTCCTGAAGGACGTCTCCCTGGAAGCCGCGCTCAAGGGCAAGGGCTACTCGGAGAAGCTGTGCACGAAGGCGGTCTCCCGGGGCCGTACGACGCAGGAGAAGGCCGACGCGCTGCTGGCCCGCATCACGCCGACGGCGGATCCGCAGGACCTGGCCGGCTGCGACGCGGTGATCGAGGCCGTCTTCGAGAACCCGGAGCTCAAGCACAAGGTCTTCCAGGAGATCCAGCACATCGTCGAACCGGACGCGCTGCTGTGCTCCAACACCTCCACGCTGCCGATCACCATGCTGGCGGAGGGCGTGGACCGGCCCGTCGACTTCATCGGCCTGCACTTCTTCTCCCCGGTCGACAAGATGCCGCTCGTCGAGATCATCAAGGGCGAGCGGACCGGGGAGGAGGCGCTGGCCCGCGCCTTCGACCTGGTCCGGCAGATCAACAAGACGCCGATCGTCGTGAACGACTCCCGCGGCTTCTTCACCTCCCGGGTCATCGGCCACTTCATCAACGAGGGCGTGGCGATGGTCGGCGAGGGCATCGAGCCCGCCTCGGTCGAACAGGCGGCGGCCCAGGCGGGCTACCCCGCCAAGGTCCTCTCCCTGATGGACGAACTGACGCTCACCCTGCCCCGCAAGATCCGCAACGAGACCAAGCGGGCCGTGGAGGAGGCGGGCGGCACCTGGACGCCCCACCCGGCCGAGGCGGTCATCGACCGCATGGTCGACGAGTTCGGCCGGACCGGTCGCAGCGGCGGGGCCGGCTTTTACGACTACGACGCGGACGGCAAGCGGGCGGCGCTCTGGCCGGGCCTGCGCGAGCACTTCACCCGTGACGGCGCGCAGATCCCCTTCCGGGACATGCAGGAACGCATGCTGTTCTCCGAGGCCCTGGACACGGTCAGGCTCCTGGAGGAGGGCGTGCTGACGTCGGTCGCCGACGCCAACATCGGTTCCGTCTTCGGCATCGGGTTCCCCGGCTGGACGGGCGGCGTCCTGCAGTACATCAACGGATACGAGGGTGGCCTCCCCGGCTTCGTGGCACGCGCGCGTGAGCTGGCGGAGCGGTACGGGGACCGGTTCACGCCGCCGGCGCTGCTCGTGGAGAAGGCGGAGAAGGGGGAGCGGTTCCAGGACGCGTGACGGCGAGCGGCGGGGGAGGCCGGCGGCGAAGCCGCTGACGGACGCGGCGCCCCCGCCGCCCCTACCCGTCCTTCTGCACCCCGCCCAGCCACCCCCGCAGCTCCTCCCTGAGCGATCGCTGGAAGGTCGTCAACAGGGCCTGGACCACCAAGGGCTGCATATGGGCGGAGAGCGACTTCACCGACTTCACGTCGCGCTCCGCCCGCTCCGACACCTCACCGCGGAACAGCTGCGACAGCTCGTGCGCGGCGGCCCGCGAGTGCTCGATGAGGACGTTGCGCGCCGCGAGGATCGCCTCCTGCGACAGCGGTACGTCCAGCAGCCCGGCCCCCAGCCGCAGCAGTCCGAGATCGACCCGGTAGCCGCCCTCGGCGGCCTCGACGACACCCATCGCGGCCAGCCGCTCCACGTCGTCGTCGCCGAGCGCCCGCCCGGCCCGCCGCTCCAGCTCCGTCCTCGGCACCGTCTCCACCGCGTCCGGCGCCCAGGAGGCCACCACGGCCCGGTGGATGGCGAGGTCATGGGCGTCCAGGTCCGGCGGCAGCTGCTGGAGGTACCGCTCGATGGCCGCCAGCGTCATGCCCTGCTGCTGGAGCTCCTCGATCAGCGCCAGCCGCGCCAGGTGCTCGCGCCCGTAGTGCCCCACCCTGCGCGGACCGATCACCGGCGGCGGCAGCAGCCCCTTGGTGCCGTAGAACCGCACCGTCCGGACCGTCACCCCCGCCCGCGCGGCCAGCTCGTCGATCGTGAGGACAGGTGCCCCGGCGTCGGTCGTCATGTGCAGCAGTATCGCTGTCTCACCAGTGCTGTGACACCTCCGGCGACCCACCCGAAGGCCGTGTGAGAAGCAACGCTCTGTGACATCCGCCACCGCGTGATCCGGCCGGCTTGGGGGAAGGTGGCCCCCTGGTCTGTGCCTTTACAGAGGCGCAGACCATACGTACGTCCGGCCCACCCGAGCGAGACCCGCTCGGGCGCACCAGAGAGTGGTACCCCCGTGAGCAAGGACGCCGTGAACACGGCAGTGGCCGCACCCCGTACCGACGCGGCCCAGATGCCCGCGGACGCGGGCGACGCCGGTTACAGCAAGGACCTCAAGGCCCGCCACGTCAACATGATCGCCATCGGCGGGGCCATCGGCACCGGCCTCTTCCTCGGCGCCGGCGGTCGCCTCCACAACGCGGGCCCGGCCCTGGCCATCGCCTACCTGGTCTGCGGCATCTTCGCCTTCTTCGTGGTGAGGGCCCTCGGTGAGCTCGTGCTCTACCGCCCCTCGTCCGGCTCCTTCGTGTCGTACGCGCGCGAGTTCCTCGGCGAGAAGGGCGCCTACGTCGCCGGCTGGATGTACTTCCTGAACTGGTCGACGACCGGCATCGCCGACATCACCGCGATCGCGCTCTACACGCACTACTGGAGCATGTTCACCGACATCCCGCAGTGGGTGCTCGCCCTGGCCGCCCTCGCGGTGGTCCTGGCGGTGAACCTGATCTCGGTGAAGATCTTCGGCGAGATGGAGTTCTGGTTCGCGATCATCAAGGTCGCCACGCTGGTCGCCTTCATGTTCGTCGGCATCTTCCTGCTCGCCACCCAGCACAAGGTCGGCGGCCAGACCCCCGGCCTGGACGTGATCACCGACAACGGCGGCGTCTTCCCGCACGGCCTGATGCCCGTCGTCCTGGTCATGCAGGGCGTGATCTTCGCGTACGCCGCCCTGGAGCTGGTCGGTGTGGCCGCGGGCGAGACCGCCGAGCCGGAGAAGGTCGTCCCGCGCGCGGTGAACTCGATCATGTGGCGCGTCGGCCTCTTCTACGTCGGCTCCGTCGTGCTCCTCGCCCTCCTGCTGCCCGGCTCGGTCTACTCGGCCGACGAGAGCCCGTTCGTGACGGTCCTGTCGAAGATCGGCGTCGAGGGCGCGGGCGATGTGATGAACCTGGTGGTCCTCACCGCCGCGATGTCGTCCCTGAACTCGGGCCTGTACTCCACCGGCCGCATCCTGCGCTCCATGGCCATGGCGGGCTCGGCCCCGAAGTTCACCGCCCGCATGAACCGCAGCCAGGTGCCCTACGGCGGCATCCTGCTCACCTGCGCGGTCTGCGTCCTCGGTGTCGGCCTGAACTACCTCATGCCCAGCCAGGCCTTCGAGATCGTGCTGAACGTCGCCTCCCTCGGCATCATCAGCACCTGGGTGATCATCATGATCTGCCACTTCATCTTCGTCCGCCGCGCCAAGGCGGGCCTGGTCACCCGGCCGAGCTTCCGCCTCCCCGGCAGCCCGGTCACGGAGATCGTGACGATCGCCTTCCTCCTCGCCGTGCTCGGCCTGATGTGGAACGACCCCGAGGTGGGCCGCAAGACCCTCCTCCTCATCCCGGTGATCGCGGCGATGCTGGTCGGCGGCTGGTTCGCGATCCGGCGCCGGGTGGCGCGCCAGGAGGACCGGGAGCTGAGCGAGCTCACGAAGTAGTCAGCGGCCGCTGTCAGTGGCGGCCTCTACGGTGGCGTCATGTCGGAGATCACTTGCATCCGGGGTGACGCCACCGTTCCGTCGGTGACGGGCGTCAAGATGATCGCCCATGTCTGCCGCGCCCCGAAGGGGCGCGGGGAACTGCGCGACCGGCCACCTGCGACCCGCACACGCCCCACCGTTCCCCCGCGTGCCGCTCCGCCGGGTGAGATCGCCGTCACCGTCCACGACCGCGGGGAGGGCCGGAATTGAGCTACGACATCGACGTGCTCGTGCTGGGCGGCGCCGGGGTCGACACCATCGTGTACGTCCCCGAGCTGCCGCTCCCGTACGCCGACAGCTACATGATCGACAGTGGGGTCCGCACCCGCGCCGGTCAGACAGGGGACTTCGTGGCCGTCGGTCTGTGCAGCCTCGGCCTGCGCGTCCACCATGTCGACTTCCTCGGTGACGACCCCGAGGGCGACCTGGTCCGCGCCCTGCACCGCGAGCGCGGCATCGCCCTGACCGCGATCCCGCAGCCTGCCGGCACCAAGCGCGCGGTCAACCTGGTGGGGCCGGACGGACGGCGGCTGTCCCTGTACGACACCAGCAGGGCACACGCGGACGACCGCTTCCCCGAGGACACTCTGCGCACCCTCGCCGGGGCGAGCCGTCACGCGCATGTGTCGATCACCCACCCTTGCGCCCACGCCCTGCCCGTCCTCCGCGAGGCCGGCGTCACGCTCTCGACCGACCTGCACAACTGGGACGGGGAGAACCCGTACCACGAGCCGTTCGCGTACGCGGCCGACGTGGTGTTCCTCTCCGCGGCCGCCCTGACCGACCCGGCGCGCACCATGCGCCGTATCGCCGAGCGGGGCAGGGCCGAGGTGGTCGTCGCCACCGCCGGAGCCGAGGGCCCCACCTCCTGACCGCCGGAGAGATCACGCACGTTCCCGCGGTGCCCCCACCGGCGCCGGTGGTCGACTCCAACGGCGCCGGCGACGCCTTCGCGGCCGCCTTCCTCCACGGCATGCTGTCCGGCGAGCCACCGCACCGATGTGCCCTGTACGGCGCGGTGGCCGGCGCCCACGCCTGCGTGGTGCCGTCGACGCAGACGGACGCGATGGGCCGGGACGAACTTCTCGATCGCGTCGCCTGGTTCGAGGCCGCCTAGGACGTCACCGCTCGTGCTCGTGCTCGGCGTGTCCGTCCGCGTGCTCGCGCCCGTGGTCGTGCACGCCGTTCGTCGCCGCGATCTTCTTCCAGGACCTGGGCTGCGCCGGGGCCGTGGCCGACCTGGCGATGGACGCGCCGCGCGCCACGGCAGCGGCCGGCTTCGACGGCTGGAACAGCCAGGTGTCGAACAGCGCCGCCAGCGGCTGCCCGGACACCTCCTCGGCGTACCGCCGGAAGTCGGCCACCGACGCGTTGCCGTACGCGTGCTTCTGCGGCCAGCCCTTGAGGATCTCGAAGAACGCCTTGTCCCCGATCTCGTTGCGCAACGCCTGCAGGGCCAGCGCGCCCCGGTCGTAGACCGCGATGTGGAACTGGTTCTCCGGCCCCGGGTTACCGGGCCGGACCGTCCAGAACGGATCGTCGGCCGCACGCGAGGCGTACACGTAGTCGGCGATCTCCTGCGCCGTGCCCTCGCCCTCGTGCTCCGACCACAGCCACTGCGCGTAGCGGGCGAAGCCCTCGTTGATCCAGATGTCCTTCCAGTGCTCGACCGACACGTCGTCGCCGTACCACTGGTGGGCCAGCTCATGCACGACGACAGACGTGTTCGTCCCGTTCGAGAACCCTCGCGGGCTGTAGAACGGCCGGGTCTGCGTCTCCAGGGCGTACCCGACGGACGGGGTGTTCGGCACGTACCCGCCGACCGAGTTGTACGGATAGGGGCCGAAGTACTCGCTCAGCCAGTCGGCGATCTCCCCGCTCCGCTCGATGCTCGCCCGCGCGGCACCGTAGTTGTCGCCGAGGTCCTTGCTGTAGGCGTTGATGACCGGAATACCACCCTCGGACGTCCCCGTGGTGACGTCGAACCTGCCCGCCGCGAACGTGGCGAGGTAGGTGGTCTGCGGCTTGTTGGAGCGCCAGTTGTAGCGGGTCCAGCCGGCCCGCGAACTCGTCGACTGCAGCGTTCCGTTGGAGATGAACTGGGTGCCGTTCGGCACCTGCACCGACACGTCGAAGGTCGCCTTGTCGAGCGGGTGGTCATTGCTCGGGAACCACCACCAGGCTCCCTCGGGCTCACCCGCGGCGACCCCGCCGTCCGCCGTGCGCAGCCACGCGTTGAACCCGTACGCCTCCTTCGACGACGGCACACCCCGGTAGCGCACGACCACCGTGACGGCCGTGCCCTTGGCCAGCGGGTTCTTCGGCGTGATCTCCAGCTCGTGCTCGCCCGAGGTCGCGAACGACGCCTTCGCGCCGTTGACCCGGACCTCGCTGACGTCCAGCAGGAAGTCCAGATTGAAGCGGGACAGGTCCTGTGTGGTCCTGGCCAGCAGGGTCGCCGTACCCTCCAGCTCGTCCGTGGCCGGCTGGTACTTCAGCCGGAGGTCGTAGTGGGAGACGTCGTATCCGCCGTTGCCGTAGGCCGGGTAATAGGGGTCGCCGATGCCCGGAGCGCCGGGGGAGTGGCTCGCGGCCGAGGCCGGGATCACCAGCATCAAAGAGGCAGCCGCGAGTGCGCCCGGCGCCATGATTCTGCGGTGCACGAAAGCTCCAAGTCGTAGGGGACCGAAGTCTGTCCGGAGCCTATTCACCATCTGTGGCCCCGTTGTGTCCATGACCACCCCGGTCACACGAACGCCATTCGGCCGACATGAGCGGACCCGCCCCAGGGGCGTTTATCGGCCACACGGGACCTCATACGCCATCAGCCGCCCTCTTCTGCGCGGGAGTTGCCCGATGTACCGTCCGCGCATGCCGATACGCACGCGTTTCACGATCTGGAGACCGCTCGCGACGGCGGCCACGGCCGCCCTGATGGCCACGTCCCTGGCACCCGCGACGGCCACCGCCGCCCCGCGGGAGAGCAGCCCCGTCCACTCGTACGAGAACGCCATCCGCGAGGCCGTATGGGTGGACACCGGACTCGACCACGACCGCGACGGAAAGACCGACCGAGTCGCCGTCGACATCGTCCGGCCCCGCGAAACGGCCCAGCAGGGCCGCAAGATACCCGTCATCATGGACGCCAGCCCGTATTACTCCTGCTGCGGGCGCGGCAACGAGAGCCAGAAGAAGACGTACGACGCGGACGGCGACGTCGTCCAGATGCCACTGTTCTACGACAACTACTTCGTGCCCCGCGGCTACGCCTTCGTCGGCGTCGACCTCGCCGGCACCAACCGCTCCGACGGCTGCGTGGACGTCGGCGGACGCTCCGACATCCTCTCCGCGAAGGCCGTCGTCGACTGGCTGAACGGCCGCGCGAAGGCGTACACGACCCGCACCGGCACCACCAAGGCCAAGGCCACGTGGACCAACGGGCGCACCGGCATGATCGGCAAGAGCTGGGACGGCACCATAGCCAACGGCGTCGCCGCCACCGGCGTCGAGGGCCTGAAGACCATCGTGCCGATCAGCGCCATCTCCTCCTGGTACGACTACTACTTCCAGCAGGGCGCCCCCCTGTACGACTCCGGCCCCGACTGGCTGTCCGACTACGTCGACAGCCCCGACGCCCGCGCCAAGTGCGGCGCCGTCCAGCAGATGCTCGTCGACGGGGCCCCGCGCAGCGGCGACTGGACGCCCCTGTGGACCGAGCGCGACTACGTGAAGGACGCGAGCAAGGTCCGGGCCAGCGTCTTCCTGATCCACGGCATGCAGGACCTCAACGTCCGTATGAAGCACGTCGGTCAGTGGTGGGACGCGCTGGCGAAGAACGGCGTCGAGCGCAAGATCTGGCTCTCCCAGACCGGCCACGTCGACCCGTTCGACTTCCGCCGCGCGCAGTGGGTCGACACCCTGCACCGCTGGTTCGACCACGAACTCCTCGGCTACGACAACGGCATCGACCGTGAGCCGATGGCCGATATCGAGCGCCACCCCGACCAGTGGGTCACCTCCAAGGTCTGGCCGCCGCGCGGCACCGACACCACCACCCTGCGCCCCGCCAAGGGCACCCAGGCGGGTGTCGGCACCCTCGGCCTGGGCAAGGGCAAGGGCACCGAGACCTTCACCGACGACCCGCAGCGCAGCGAGACCGACTGGGCCGCCCACACCGACACGCCCACCCCGGACAAGGCGGGCTTCGTGACCGGGCCGCTCACCCGCGACCTGCGCCTGTCCGGCTCCTCGAAGGTCACCGTCACCGCGACCCCGACCACCTCGACGGCCCACCTCTCCGCCGTCCTCGTGGACCTCGGCCCCGACACCATCCGCGACTACGCCACGAGCGGCGAGGGCATCACCACGCTCACCGACCGCACCTGCTGGGGCGTGAGCACCACCGGCGACAGCGCCTGCTTCAAGGAGACGAAGGCCAAGACCGCCGACGTCGACTACACGATCGTCAGCCGCGGCTGGGCCGACCTGGGTAATCACGCCTCCGACCTGAAGGGCGTACCCCTCACCCCGGGTAGGCCGCACACGATCACCCTCGACCTGGCGGCCACCGACCACGTGGTCCCGGCCGGCCACCGCCTCGCCCTGATCGTCGCGGGCACCGACAAGGACCTCATCGACCCCCCGTCCACCACCCCCACGCTGACGCTCGACCTGTCCCGCACCAAGGCCCGCGTCCCGCTGGTCGGCGGCGCCCACGCCTTCGCACGCGCCACCGCCGGCTCGCCGGCCGCCACCCCCGAGGCCACGCCCCTCGACGGCGTGCGGGCGCCGCGCACCGTCCACCGCATCCCGGAGGGAGGCCAGTGACCCGTATCCGAGCCCTCACCCTGACCGCGGCGGCCCTCGCCGCGTCCCTGGTGGCCGTCCCCGCCCACGCCGCCGACTCCCCGCCCCGCACCGGCTTCGAGGAGTCCGACGGCGCGCGCTGGACCAGCCAGCCCGAGGAGCAGGCACTTCTGTCGGCCGTCGACAGGGCGAGCGAGCGGGTCTCCGTCTCGCGCATCGGGACGACGAAGCAGGGCCGCCCGCTCCAGCTCGTACGGATCGGCACCCTCCCCGCCCCGAACAAGGTGCTGCTCGTCTGCACCCAGCACGGCGACGAACCCTCCGGCCGTGAGGCCTGCCTGTCCACCATCCGTGACCTGGCCTACGCGAACGACCGGCAGACCCGGCGCTTCCTGGAGCGCACCACCCTGCTGGTCGTGCCCACCGCCAACCCGGACGGCCGGGCCGCCGACACCCGCGGCAACAGCGACGGCGTGGACATCAACCGCGACCACATCGCGCTCCGGACCGCCGAGGGCCGGGCGCTGGCCGCGGTCATCCGCGACCAACGCCCCGATGTCGTCTACGACCTGCACGAGTACGGCGCCACACCCCCGTACTACGACAAGGACCTGTTCGACCTGTGGCCGCGCAACCTCAACACCGACGCGCACGTCCACGACGAGGCGCAGGCCCTGTCCGAGTCGTACGTACGTCCCGCCGCGACCGGCGCCGGCTACTCGACCGGCACGTACGGCATCTGGACCGACCCCGAGACCGGTGAGCCGATCCGGCAGGTCGCCGGCGACGGCCAGGAGCGCATCCTGCGGAACATGTCCGGCATCAAGCACTCGGTGGGCCTGCTCATCGAGAGCCGCGTCGACCCGCTCACCGATGCGGAGAAGGCGGACGAGGCCCTGAACAACCGGCGCCGGGTGAGCTCCCAACTCGCCGCGCTGAAGGGCCTGTTCGGCTTCACCGACGCCCGCCGCGGACAGGTCGAGGCGGCGACCGGCGCCGCCCGCCTCGCCGGCTATGCCGACACCGGGCCCGTCTACCTCGGCGGCGCCGACAACGACCCGCCCGAACCCGCCGAGGTGATCCAGGACCCGCCCTGCGGCTACCGGCTCACCGCCGACCAGTACACGGGGGTGAAGGACGAACTCGCCCTCCACGGAGTGAAGTCGAAGGCCACCGCATCGGGCGCTTACGTGCCACTGCGTCAGTCCCTGCGCGCCCTCGTCCCGTTGCTCCTCGACGAGCGCGCGCCGTACCACATCACGGCGGGCGAACCCGACACCGCCTGCTGAGAGTTCAGGCTGTGGAGGAGGCGGCCAGCCCGGCCGCCTCCTCCGCGCAGCCCCAGGCCACGGTGATGCCCGCGCCGCCGTGGCCGTAGTTGTGCACCAACGTCCGGCCACCGGGCAGGAGTTCACGTTCCAGCCGGACCGCGTCGCGCACCGGCCGCAGCCCCACCCGGTGCCCCAGCACCCGCGCCCCCGCGATTTCCGGCCGCAGCGCCGCACACCGCCGTACGATCGCCTCCGCCACCGCCGGATCCGGCTCCAGCGACCACTCGTCCACCACCGCGGTGCCGCCCAGCAGCAGCCGCCCCGGCTGAGGGAAGAAGTACGCCATCTCCCCGTCGTCGTCCGTCGAGGTCAGCCAGGTGCGGATGCCGGGGTTCTCGACGACGACCAGCTGCCCGCGCACCGGACGCACGGACGGGTCCGGCACCAGCTCGCGGGCGCCCAGGCCCGTGCAGTTGACCACGACCGGCGCCCCGACCTCCGTGAAGGACGACACCGTCCGTGTCTCGATCACGCCGCCCGCCTTCAGGAGCCGCTCCCTCAGCCACGGCAGAAACGCCGTCATGTCGATCACCGGCAACCGGGCCCACAGCCCCGAACCGCCGTACTCCTCGGCCGTCGTGGGACGCAAGCCGGGCAGCCGGGCGGTGGCCCACCCGTCGGCCTCGTCCAGGGTCGCCTCGCCCAGTACCCCTTCGACCAGGCGTACGCCCGTCAGCTCGCTCTGCGCGGCCAGTTCCTCGTACACGTCCAGGGAGCGCAGCGCCCAGGTCCGCGCGAGCGCGACCGGCTCGATCCGGTACGGCCACCACAACGCACCGGCAACCGCCGAGGTGGTCCGCTCCACGGGGTCCCTGGTCCATACCCGCACGCGTGCCCCGCGCTCGGCGAGAACCAGGGCCGTCGTGAGTCCGATGACCCCGCCGCCGACCACGATGACGTCGCCCGACTGTTCGTTTCCCATGTCGGGACGTTAGCGGAATATGTCATGCCGCGCTCATATCGGTCCCATGCCGGGAATACTCACAGCATGTCTGCCGCGTACGCGACCTTCGGCCTGGCACCGGCGATGCGTGCCGGTGGCGTCCTCGCCAACGGTGACTACCAGGTGCACCGGGACTTCGTCGACTTCATCGTCGACGGACGCCCGCTGCTGTTCCAGCTCTCCGACCTCGACGCCGTTTCCCCGCTCGCCTCCGACGTCCCGCCCGCCATCTTCACCGCCCAGGTCCGCAGCCTGCTCCTGGAGGCGGAGGCCCCGCTGCCGGGCAGCCGGTACGTCATCTACGGCTGCCCCGAGTGCGAGGATCTCGCCTGCGGCGCCGTCACCGCGGTCATCGACAAGGAGGGCGACGACTACATCTGGCGGGACTTCGCCTGGCAGACCGACGAGCACGCCGACCTGGAGCTCAACGGCTACCACGGCATCGGGCCCTTCCGCTTCCGCGGCGCCGACTACCGCGCGGCGCTCGGCTCCCTGCTCGACCGCGACTCCGAGGCGCCACGCCGCCGGGTGCTCCTCATCGGGGCCCGCGTCGCCCTCCTCGCCAAGCTCGCCGCCGCGCTGCGCACCATCGGCATCGGTGCCGACATCACCGACGACGTGGGCGGTGTCCCCGCCGACGAACTGCGCGCCTACGGCGCCGTCGCCTTCGGCCGCGCGATCCGCGAGGAGCGGCGCGCCGCCGTACGCCGTGCCTTCGCGGACGCCGGAGTCGACGTGGCGTACGTCGACGGCCTCGCCCCGATCGTGCCGCTGCTGGTCGCGCAGATCGAGCACGCCCTGGACCGCAGCCCGGTGGAGCGGCGCCGGCTGACCCGCCTGGTGGCCGCCGACGGCGAGGCGGGCGTCGAGGTCACCTCGCCCTGCCGGGTCCGCCTCACCGCGTACCGCATCGACCGCCTCTACCGCACCCACACCCACGAGGTCTTCGACGGCGTCCTGGAGCCGGGCCGGCACCGCATCGCGCTGGACGCGAAGGCGGTGAAGGGGGAGGCGTTCTTGGTGGCGCGGACCTCGGGGAGCGTGCTGGTGGAGGCGATGGCACGCTGAAACCGAGGTGCCCGCGGCCCGGCGCGGCCACTAGGATCGCGGTCTGTGACTGCCACCCTCGTCGCCAAGAACCTCGCCGCCGGTCACGGCGACCGTTCCCTGTTCAGCGGGCTCGACCTCGTCGTCGCGCCCGGAGATGTGATCGGCCTGGTCGGGGCCAACGGCGCGGGCAAGTCCACGCTGCTCCGCCTGCTCGCCGGGCTGACCGCACCGGACGAGGGCGAGTTGCGGCTCTCCCCGCCGACCGCGACCGTCGGACACCTCCCGCAGGAGCCGGAGCGGCGCCCCGGCGAGACCGTACGGCAGTTCCTGGCCCGCCGTACCGGAGTCACCGAGGCCCAGCGGGCGATGGACGAGGCGACGCAGGCCCTCGTCGACGGGGCACCCGGCGCGGACGACGCGTACGCCACGAGCCTGGAGCGCTGGCTGGGGCTGGGCGGCGCCGACCTCGACGAGCGGGCGGAGGAGGTCGCCGACGCACTGGGCCTGGCGGTGGACCTGGACCAGCCGATGACCTCCCTGTCGGGCGGCCAGGCGGCGCGAGCCGGACTCGCCTCGCTGCTGCTGTCGCGCTACGACGTCTTCCTGCTCGACGAGCCGACGAACGACCTGGACCTCGACGGCCTGGAACGCCTCGAACGCTTCGTCACCGGCCTGCGCGCCGGCACGGTGGTCGTCAGCCACGACCGCGAGTTCCTCGCCCGCACGGTCACCAAGGTCCTCGAACTCGATCTGGCCCAGGGGCAGATCAACCTCTACGGCGGCGGCTACGAGGCCTACCTGGAGGAGCGCGAGGTCGCCCGCCGGCATGCCCGGGACGACTTCGAGGAGTACGCCGACAAGAAGACCGCCCTCCAGGACCGGGCGCAGATGCAGCGCTCCTGGATGGACAAGGGCGTCAAGAACGCCCGGCGCAAGGCGGGCAACGACAACGACAAGATCGGCCGCAAGTTCCGCAGCGAGGCCAGCGAGAAGCAGGCCGCGAAGGCCCGCCAGACCCAGCGCATGATCGAGCGCCTGGAGGTCGTCGAGGAGCCGCGCAAGGAGTGGGAACTGCGCATGGAGATCGCTTCGGCCCCGCGCTCGGGCGCGGTGGTCGCCACCCTGCGGGACGCCGAGGTACGACGCGACGGCTTCAGCCTCGGCCCGGTCTCCCTCCAGATCGACTGGGCGGACCGGGTGGCGGTCACGGGCGCCAACGGCGCGGGCAAGTCCACCCTGCTGGGCGCCCTGCTGGGCCGCGTCCCGCTGACCGCGGGACAGTCGACGCTCGGCTCGGGCGTCCTGATCGGCGAGGTCGACCAGGCCCGCAAGCTGTTCCACGGCGAGGAGTCCCTGCTGGACGCCTTCCGCGCCGCGGTCCCGGACACCGAACCGGTCGAAGTGCGCACGCTCCTGGCCAAGTTCGGCCTCAAGACGGACCACGTCCTGCGCTCGGCGGCGAGCCTCTCCCCGGGCGAACGGACCCGGGCGGCCCTCGCCCTCCTCCAGGGCAGAGGCGTCAACCTCCTGGTCCTGGACGAGCCCACCAACCACCTCGACCTGCCGGCCATCGAGCAACTGGAGTCGGCCCTGGACTCGTACCAGGGCACGCTGCTCCTGGTCACCCACGACCGGCGCATGCTCGACGCGGTGCACGTCACCCGCCGTCTGGAGGTCGCCGACGGCAAGGTGACGGAACGCTAGGGCGTCGGGGTCAGCGCCTGTGGCGCAACAGCGCACAGACGAAGTTCTCCTGTACGGCACGGAGTTTTTGCAGTAGAGCCGGCTTCATGGCCTGGTTGATCTGGGTGGTGGCGGAGAAGGTCAGCGACCGGCGCCCGTCCGGCGTGGCCGCGATGAGCTGCGTGTAGCCGAGGGTGTTGCCGGTGTGCCCCAGCACCACGCCGCACCGGGTCGTGTACCGGAAGAGGGCGAGCCCCGCGGCGTTGCGCCCCGGCCCGGCGGGCTCGGACGCCGCCCCGGGGATCCAGCGCCTCTGCTCGCGCACGAGGTGGCGGCCGTACAGCCGGCCCCCGGCATAGCCACGGACGAACCGGGTCATGTCGCGGGGGGTGGAGACGATGCCGCCCGACGCCCAGACTCCGGACATGCTCAGCACCTCGCTGACGTCCTCCGGCGGCGCGGGCGGGCTGACGTCGTAGCCGTGCAGGTAGGGGCGCGGCATCCGGTGGCCCTGGGGCAGGCTGGTGTCGCGCAGGCCCAGCGGCCGGTACACCAGCTGCTCCAGCAGCCGCTCATACCGCGTGCCGGTCGCCGCTTCCGCCATCAGGGCGACCGCGATGTTGTCGGAGTTGGAGTACTGGTACCGGGTGCCGGGCCGGAAGCGCAGCGGCTGGTCGGCGACGTAGTCGAGCAGCCGGCGGGAGTCGAAGCGATGGCGCGGGTCGGCGATGACGGTCTGCATGAACCGCGGAGACCGCGAGAAGTCGGGCAGGCCGCTGGTGTGGTGGAGCAGCTGGCGCAGCGTCACGGCGCCCCAGGCCCGCGGCAGCCGCGGCAGCCGCTCGCCCAGGGTGTCGTCGAGGCTCAGGTAGCGGCGGTCGACGAGGGACAGCGCCACCGCGCCGCTGAACGCCTTGGCCGCACTGGCGATGCGCATGTGGTCGCCGGGGGCGGGCCTGCGGCCGGTGGCCAGGTCCGCCACGCCGGCCCGGACGACCCGGCTGCCCCTGCCGTCGCGGAGGACGGCGATGACACCGGGCGGGCCGCCCGGCGTGCGCACCAGCTCCTCCAACTGCTGCTGGAGCGCGGCGTGGGGGTGCGGTCCGGGCGGTGCGGCGGCGTCGGCGGCGGTCGGGGACAGCAGCGTCAGACAGGCGGCGACGGCCAGGGCAGCGCCCAGACGGGGCCCGAGCGGGGGACGGCAGGGGCTGGACGGGGCGGGCTTCGGCATGGGCTCTCCCGGAGCGGCGGCGGGAACGGGGACTGGGCGTCCAGCTTCGCCCGCCCCCCCAGGGCGCAGCCGCCCGTGCTACTGCACCTGGCTCAACAGCCGCGCCCTGCGGACTGGCCGAGTCGCGTCGCCAGCCCCGGGTAGTCCACGACGAAGCCGTCCTCGTCGAAGCCGAGGTCGCTGCGGAAGTCGCCGGAGACGAAGCGGATCCTCCCGTGCCCCAGGTGTGTGTAGGTCTGCCGCGACGGCAGCACGGTCAGGTCCGGGACCGACACCCAGGCCATCAGCAACTCCTGTGTGCCGGGCACGAGATGGAGCCGGTGACGCAGCACCGGCATCGTGTTGGTGAGGGGGCACAGGCCCAGGTCGCAGTCGACGGCGCCCTCCATGTCGGGCAGACGCTCACCGTTCGCCGTCCAGCGACCCGCTCCGTCATGGCGCAGGTCGAGCGTGCGAGCTCCGGCCGCGGACTCGACGCCGACGTGCAGCCGACGCGTCACGAAGGCGTCGGCCGTGTCGAGTTCGTACGCGATCCAGTACGGCTCCGGCTTCGTCCCGACCGCCCGGCCGCGGGCCCGCAGCGAGCCGCCGCCGAGGTCGATCCAGGCGGTCTCGATGCCGTGGCTCTCCGACACTTCCCAGGTGATGACGCGCGACGTCGGCATGGCGTCACCCTACGGGCGAACAGGCCCGGACCCTCCGAGTCGTACCGGAGCGTCCGGGCCCGCGTGTCGTCTCAGCGCCTGCCCTGCTTCGGGTCGAGCAGACCCGCGCGGCGCAGTGCGTCAGCCATCGCGCTGTTGGCCGGGGGCGGCGCCTGGCGCGAACCGCCGCCACCGCCACCACCGCCGCGTCCCTGCCGCTGCTGCGGCGGCCGTCCGCCCCGCTGCCGGCGCTCGCCGCCGCCCCCGCCCTGCTGCGGGCCTTGCGGAGCCGCCTCGTCGTCGAGCCGCAGCGTCAGGGAGATCCGCTTGCGTGGAATGTCCACGTCGAGGACCTTCACCTTGACGATGTCGCCGGGCTTGACCACGTCCCGCGGGTCCTTGACGAATGTCTTCGACATGGCGGAGACGTGCACCAGCCCGTCCTGGTGGACACCGACGTCCACGAACGCCCCGAACGCCGCCACGTTCGTCACGACGCCCTCCAGGACCATCCCGGACGCCAGGTCGGAGATCTTCTCCACGCCCTCCTTGAAGGTGGCCGTCTTGAAGGCGGGTCGCGGGTCGCGGCCCGGCTTCTCCAGCTCCTTGAGGATGTCGGTCACGGTCGGCAGACCGAACGTCTCGTCCACGAAGTCCTGCGGCTTCAGCGAGCGCAGCACGCCCGTGTTGCCGATGAGCGCGGCCACCTCCTGGCCCGTGGTCTTCACCATCCGCCGGACGACCGGGTACGCCTCGGGGTGCACGCTGGAGGCGTCCAGCGGGTCGACGCCGCCGCGGATGCGCAGGAAGCCGGCGCACTGCTCGTAGGCCTTCGGGCCGAGCCGCGCCACGTTCTTCAGCTGCGCGCGGGAGGTGAACGGGCCGTTGGCGTCCCGGTGCGCCACGATGTTCTCGGCCAGCCCCGAGGTGATGCCGGAGACGCGCGCGAGCAGGGGCGCGGAGGCGGTGTTGACGTCGACGCCGACGCCGTTCACACAGTCCTCCACGACCGCGTCCAGCGAGCGCGACAGCTTCACCTCGGACAGGTCGTGCTGGTACTGGCCGACGCCGATCGACTTCGGGTCGATCTTCACCAGCTCGGCCAGCGGGTCCTGCAGACGGCGGGCGATCGAGACCGCGCCGCGCAGCGACACGTCCATGTCGGGCAGCTCCTGTGAGGCGAACGCCGACGCCGAGTACACCGAGGCGCCCGCCTCGGACACCATCACCTTGGTGAGCTTCAACTCCGGGTGCCTGTTGATCAGTTCACCGGCGAGCTTGTCCGTCTCGCGGGACGCCGTGCCGTTGCCGATCGCCACCAGCTCGACCGCGTGCTCCTTCGCCAGCCGGGCCAGCTTGGCGATGGCCTCGTCCCACTTGTTGGCCGGGACGTGCGGGTAGATGACGTCCGTGGCGACGACCTTGCCGGTCGCGTCGACCACCGCGACCTTCACGCCCGTACGGAAGCCCGGGTCCAGGCCCAGCGTCGCGCGCGTGCCGGCGGGGGCGGCGAGCAGGAGGTCGCGGAGGTTGGCCGCGAACACGTTGACCGCCTCGTCCTCGGCGGCCGTGCGCAGGCGCAGCCGCAGGTCGATGCCGAGGTGGACGAGGATCCGGGTCCGCCAGGCCCAGCGGACCGTGTCCGTCAGCCACTTGTCGGCGGGGCGGCCCCGGTTGGCGATCCCGAACTTCGACGCGACGATCCCCTCGTACGACGACGGACCGTCCGTGGGCTCCTCGGGCTCCAGGACGAGGTCGAGGATCTCCTCCTTCTCGCCGCGCAGCATCGCCAGGATGCGGTGCGAGGGCAGCTCGGTGAACGGCTCGGCGAAGTCGAAGTAGTCGGCGAACTTGGCGCCCGCCTCCTCCTTGCCCTCCCGCACCTTCGCCGCCAGCCGGCCGCGCACCCACATGCGCTCGCGCAGCTCACCGATCAGGTCGGCGTCCTCCGAGAAACGCTCGGTGAGGATCGCCCGGGCGCCGTCGAGGGCGGCCTGCGGGTCGGCGACACCCTTGTCGGCGTCGACGAACGCGGCGGCAGCGGCGAGCGGCTCGACCGTCGGGTCACTGAGCAGCCCCTCCGCGAGCGGCTCGAGTCCCGCCTCGCGGGCGATCTGCGCCTTGGTCCGCCGCTTCGGCTTGTACGGCAGATAGATGTCCTCCAGACGCGCCTTGGTCTCGGCGCCCCGGATCCGGGCCTCCAGCTCCTCGGTCAGCTTGCCCTGCTCGCGCACCGAGTCGAGGATCGCGGTCCGCCGCTCCTCCAGCTCCCGCAGATAGCGCAGCCGCTCCTCGATCGTGCGCAGCTGCGCGTCGTCGAGCATCTCGGTCGCTTCTTTGCGGTAGCGGGCGATGAAGGGCACCGTCGAACCGCCGTCGAGCAGCTCTACGGCAGCCTTCACCTGCCGCTCTCGTACGCCGAGCTCCGCGGCGATCCTGCCTTCGATGGACCCTACGAGGGGTGTCGTCACGATCCCGTCCCGCCTTCTCACTGAGGTTGCGCGGCAATTGTGGCAGGTGACACCGACAACCGGGGATCAGGGCGGCTCCCCGGCCGGTCGCGGCGGGACGGAATCAGGCCCTGCGGCTGCGCGTACTGCCCGAGGCACCTCCGAAGAGCCGGGCCAGGGCCCGGAACGGCAGCGTCACCACGGTGGCGATGGCGCCGCCGATCTGTCGCAACACGTCTGCGATTGCACGGAACACTAGGTTCACCTTTCCTCTCCGGTTCACTACGTCCGGTCGAGGACCGGGTACCGCGGCTCGGGCGGGCCATGCAGGGTGGGTGCATGCGGGTGGGGGTTCGCGTGCGATGCCTGCGGCGGCCTGTGGGGGCTGGGTGGGGGTGCGCGTAGCGCCTGGGGTGCGGTTGTGGGTCGGGGCCGCGCCGGGGGGGTGTCCGTCCTCGGACCGGCGGCCCCCTTGGGCCAGGAGGTGCCGCGTGTCGACGCCGGCCACTGCGGGCGGACACCCCCCGACACGTCCCCTTGCCGCCGTGGGCGACTGCGGGTCCGTGCAGCCGCGCGTGGCTCCGGCAGCCAGCCATGTCCGCCCAGCCGCACGCAGTTGTGCCGCCTGGGGCGACTCACCCCCCCCAGCCGCAGTCAGCCCTTGCCGATCAGGTCCGCCGGGAAGGCGCCCGCCAGTGCCGCCGTCTGGGCGAAGGTGGTTCCGAGTTCCGTCAGCCGTGCCACCCCCTGCGCTCCGAGGTGCTCGTACGGTGCCCGGTCCAGGCGGTCCGTCTCGGACTCGATCTCGGCGCGCAGGGCGATGCCCTCCGACGTCAGCTCGCCCGTACCGTCCAGCAGCCCGCGCCCACGCAGTCGTTCGGACGCCGCGTCCCAGTCCTCCTGGGTCCAGCCACGCGTGGTGAACACCCACTTCGGTGCCATTCCCTTGCCGGTCGCGGTGTGGGTGACCACCGCTTCGAGACCGTCGAGCCCGTTGGACATCAGCACGGCGAGATGCCCGTCGCCCCGGTGTTCGCGCAGCAGCGTGGCGGCGTGGACGTAGGCCAGGTGCGGCTCCTCGGGGACCGGCAGGTCGGCGTGGGCCGAGTAGAGCGGCCGGGCGCTGCGGGAACAGGCCTCGGTGGCCCGGAGCGCGAGCCGTGCGGCCTCCGACATCTCCGGGGACGTCACCGTCTCCTCGCCGAGCAGCCGCCGCAGCGACGCGTCGACCGCACGCGCGCGTGCCGCCAGGACGTCCTCGGGCGAGGCGATCGCCCAGACCGCGGGGACGTGCCGGGCCACCAGAGTGTGGTTGTAGTTGTAGAACATCGCCGTCACCGCGCCCGCACCAACCGGCCCCAGCGCGGCCGCGCGTACCGCGAAGTTCACGGCCCGGGGGTGCGTGATCCCCAGGGCGGCCAGTTCCTTGCCGAGTTCGGGGGCGAAGTAGGACGTCGCGTGCAGGGTGTTGAGCACGTTGTGGCAGCGGCGGCCGGCACGCGGCTCAAGGGTGGCAGTCGTCATGGTCGGAGGTTACCAACCGCTTGGTACGGCCATCAGGGGTGCGCGCGGCATGGCAGAAAAGGTGGGGAGCTCGTCATTGCGGCTGTACGGCGGGGTCCGAAGAATCGTTGGCATGGCGCAGCGAACCGTTCTCTTCGTGCTCTTCGACGACGTGCAGAGCCTCGATGTCACAGGGCCGTTGGAGGTCTTCACGGGGGCCGAGAAGCACACTCCGGGCACGTATCGCATCCGCACGGCCTCCCTGGACGGCGCTCCCGTACGCACCTCCAGCGGCCTGACCGTCGTACCGGACCAGGCCCTCGGCGACCGGCTCGACGCGCACACCCTCGTCGTCCCGGGCGGCCAGGGCACGCGCAGTCCTCAGCCGGGTCTGACCGACTGGCTGCGCGAGCACGGCCCCGGTGCGAAGCGTCTGGTCTCCGTCTGCACCGGCGCGATTCTGCTCGCCGCGGCGGGCCTGCTGGACGGCCACCGCGCCACGACCCACTGGGCGTACTGCGACAAGCTCGCCCGCGACCACCCGGCCGTCGAGGTCGACCCGGACCCCATCTACGTACGCGACGGACATGTCGCCACATCCGCCGGCGTGACCTCGGGCATCGACCTCGCCCTCGCCCTGGTCGAGGACGACCTGGGCCGGGATGCGGCCCTCGCCATAGCCCGCCACCTGGTCGTCTTCCTGCGCCGGCCCGGGAACCAGGCCCAGTTCAGCGCCCAGCTCGCCGCCCAGACCGCCCAGCGCGAACCCCTGAGGGAAGTCCAGCGCTGGATCACCGAGCATCCCGACGCCGACCTGACCGTGGAGGCGCTCGCCGCCCGCGCGAGTCTCTCGCCGCGCCACTTCGCCCGCGCCTTTCAGACCGAGACCGGTATGACGCCCGGCCGGTACGTCGACCGGGTCCGCCTCGAACACGCCCGCCGCCTCCTGGAGGACACCAGCGACGGCGTCGAGGAGATCTCCCGCGCCAGCGGCTACGGCACCCCCGAAGCCATGCGGCGCGCCTTCGTCAGAACCCTCGGGACGGCCCCGGTCGAGTACCGCCGCCGGTTCCGTCCCGTCCTGGCCACCGAAGCCCGCTGAAGGGGGAACCCATGCAGATCGCGATGGTCGTCTACGACCGTTTCACCGCCCTGGACGTCGTAGGGCCCTACGAGGTCCTGAGCCGTCTCCCCGACGTGCGCATCGACTTCGTGGCCGAGAAGGCCGGTCCCGTACGCACCGAGACGGGTTCCTCGCCCTCACCGCGGACAAGTCCCTGGAGGAGGTTCCGCACCCCGACGCCGTCGTGGTGGCCGGCGGACCCGGCACCTTCGCCCAGGCCGAGAACAAGGCCCTGCTGGACTGGCTGCGGGCGGTCGACGCGAGCACCACCTGGACGACGTCCGTCTGCTCCGGCTCGCTGCTGCTGGCCGCCGCGGGCCTGCTGCGGGGCCGCCGCGCCACCTGCCACTGGCTCGCCGCGGACTTCCTGCGGCAGTACGGCGCCGAGCCCACCGGCGAGCGGGTGGTGACCGACGGCAAGTACGTCACCGCGGCCGGCGTCTCCTCCGGCATCGACATGGGGCTCGCCCTCGTCGGCAGGATCGCCGGCGACGAACACGCCCAGGCCGTCCAGCTGATGATCGAGTACGACCCCCAGCCGCCCTACGACGCGGGCTCTCCGCAGAAGGCGCCCGCGCACCTCGTCGAGGAGTTCCGTACGAAGAGCCGTTTCACTCTGACGTAGTCCAGGTGAAGCGCGGCTGCCTGCGCTCCAGGAAGGCGGCGACCCCCTCCGCGGTGTCGCCGCTGCCGCGCGCCTGCGCCGCCCAGTGGTCGTCCCGGTCGGTGCGCCCGTCCGCGAACTCCTTCGCCGCGGCCTGCGTCAGCTGGGAGCGCGACACCAGGATCCGGGTGAACTCCGCGACCCGCTTGCCGAGTTCGCCCTCGGGCAGCACCTCGTCCAGGAGGCCCGTACGCAGCGCCCGCTCCGTGCCGATCAACTCGCCCGAGAACAACAGGTACTTGGTGGTGGCCGGTCCCACCAGCGACACCAACCGCCGCGTGGACGAGGCCGGATAGACGATCCCGAGCTTGGCCGGCGTCACCCCGAACAGCGAGCCCTCCTCGGCGAACCGCAGATCGCATGCCGCGGCGAGCTGCGACCCGCCGCCCACGCAGTGCCCCCGGACCGCCGCCAGCGTCGGCTTCGGGAAGGCGGCCAGCGCCTCCTCCGCTGCCACGGCCAGGCCCTGCGCCTCCTGAGGCGACCCCTGGAGGGTGGAGATGTCGGCACCCGCGCAGAACGTCGCGCCCTCACCGGTCAGCACCAGCGCCCGTACGTCCGGATCGGCGGCCAGCGTGCCGAGCAGCGGCGGCAGCGCCCGCCACATCGCGGCCGTCATCGCGTTGCGCTTGGCCGGATGGTGGATGACGACGGTGGCGACCGAGTCGACGACACTGTGCAGCAGGCGGGGCTCCATGCGCCGGATGCTATCCGGCTGCGCCGAACGGCCGATCCAGCAGCTCCGATGGAAGCCGTACGCCAAACCCGTACAACCCGAATAGTTCGCCAAGTCGGCACCAGCGGGACAGGAGCGGTCCCACAACTGACCGTGTCATACGCCAACGATCAGAAACGCTCGATATCAGCCGACTTGTGTTCAGTTCTACGGTCCGGACCTGCCCGTTACCAACACTCGACGTGTGGTGACAATCGAGCGCGAGGGTGGCGACCGGACGATGGAGAACCACGGGCGCGGGTCCGGCCCACGCCCAGCGGGCGGCGCGGACGAGACCCTCGGTCAGCAGCTGCCGAATCCACTGCCGTACGAGGGTGTCTGGCGGTTCACCGCCCCCGCCGTCGAGGCCTCGGTCCCGCAGGCGCGGCACGCCGTACGGGACCTGCTGTACCGGCAGGGCGTGCCGGTCTCCGACGACCTGGTCCAGGGGCTGTTGCTGATCGTCTCGGAGCTGGTCACGAACGCCGTCCGGCACGCGGCGCTGCTGTCGCCGATGCTCGCCGTGGAGGTCGCCGTCGGCGCCGACTGGCTGCGGGTGTCCGTCGAGGACAACCACCCCTACCGCCCGACCGCCCTGGAGGCCGACCACGGCCAGACCGGCGGTCGCGGGCTGCTCCTGGTGCGCGAGATCACCCGGGAGGCGGGCGGCGTATGCGACGTCGAGCACACGGCGAGCGGCGGCAAGGTGATCTGGGCCGCCGTGCCGCTCAAACCCGTCCACGTGCCCTAGGGCGCGTCACCAGCCGGTCGACGGTCCCGTCAGCTCCCTGATCGCGGGACGGGCCGCGTCCAGCACGGTCATGAACCAGGACGAGAAGGTGTCCTTCGCGTGGCGCTCCGCCAGCTCGTCGGCGGTGACGAAGGCCGTCGCGCCCACCTCCTCCGGGTCCGGCTGCAGCGGGGACTGCACCAGGCCGACGAAGAGGTGGTTGTACTCCTGCTCCACCAGGCCCGAGTCCGGGTCCGGGTGGTTGTAGCGGACGGTGCCCGCCTCGGCGAGCAGCGACGGGGAGACCCCGAGTTCCTCGTGGGTCCGCCGGGCCGCGGCCGCGAAGGGCGACTCGCCGGGGTAGGGGTGACCGCAGCAGGTGTTGGACCAGACGCCGGGGGAGTGGTACTTCCCGAGCGCCCGCTGCTGGAGCAGCAGCCGGCCGTACTCGTCGAAGAGGAACACGGAGAAGGCGCGGTGCAGCTGCCCCGGCGGCTGGTGGGCGGCGAGCTTCTCCGCGGTGCCGATCGTCACACCGTTCTCGTCGACCAGTTCCAGCAAAATCGCGTCTGCGGCGCCGTTCGACGGACTGTGTGTCGCGGTCGCAGGTGTGATCGGCATAGCCATCCTTCACGTCGGTCTTCGCGCCCCAAGTGTGCCGTACGAATCCGGCACTCCCGGCAGTTGATCGTGCCCGGCGCGGCGGGCACGGAACCGTCCGGAGGTGTGCTGTGGGCATGAGGACGCGACCGACCACCGGATCGCTGCATTCCGTCCGTACGGGCGTTTTGTCGGACCGTACGGTTGTTTCAGTGGCAGAGCCGGGCCTCGTGCTCGGCGTGCCCGCCCGGCTCCAGCTGGAAGGTGCAGTGCTCCACGTCGAAGTGGTCGCCCAGGCAGCCCTGGAGCTCGTGCAGCATCTTCTCGTGGCCGATCGCGTTCAGGACCTCGGAACTCACCACCACGTGCGCCGACAGCACCGGCATACCGGATGTGATCGTCCATGCGTGCAGGTCGTGCACGTCCTCGACACCGTCCAGGGCGAGTATGTGCGCCCGCACCTCCGCCATGTCGACGTCCTTGGGGGCCGACTCCAGCAGCACGTCCAGGGTCTCGCGCAGCAGCTTGAAGGTGCGCGGCACGATCATCAGGCCGATGACCAGGGAGGCGATCGGGTCGGCGGCCTGCCAGCCCGTCGCGAGGATCACCGCCGCCGAGATCAGCACCGCGAGAGAGCCCAGCGCGTCCGCGGCCACCTCCAGGAACGCGCCGCGCACGTTCAGGCTCTCCTTCTGGCCCCGCATCAGCAGCATCAGCGAGATCATGTTCGCGACCAGACCGATGGCGCCGAACACGACCATCAGGCCGCCCTCGGTGTCCGCGGGCGTGAAGAACCGCTGGATCGCCTCGTACAGCACATAACCGCCGACACCGAGCAGCAGCAGACAGTTGGCGAGGGCGGCGAGGATCTCCGCGCGGGCGTAGCCGAAGGTGCGCTTCGTGCTCGGCGGGCGGTTGGCGAAGTGGATGGCGAGCAGGGCCATGCCCAGGCCCAGCGCGTCCGTCGCCATGTGCGCCGCGTCCGCGATCAGGGCGAGCGAGTCCGCGACCACGCCGCCGACGATCTCGACCACCATGACGCCGAGCGTGATCGACAGCGCGACCCGCAGCCTCCCGCGGTAGGCGGCCGCCGCCGTGCCGGTCGTGGGCGCGTGCGTGTGCGCGTGCCCGTGATCGTGCCCAGCCCCCATGGAAAAGCCGCCCTTCTGTGGTCGTCAGACGATCGGAACTTCGGTCCGCGATCACAGTGAACTACGGGTGGGGGGTATCGGGCAACGCGGCACTGAACACCGTTGTCATGTGCCCTGACCTGCGGAAACGATCCGCAGGTCAGGGCCTTGAGCCGATCAGGCGCCGTGATGCAGCAGCCACCCCTGCCAGGCCGACTCGACCATCTCGCGCACCCCGCGCCGCGCCGTCCAGCCCAGCTCCTCGGCGGCCAGTGCGGCCGAGGCGACCGCGCGCGGGGCGTCCCCGGGCCGCCGGGCCTCGACGACGGCGGGGCGCCGGTCGCCGGTCACCTCGCCGATGACGGTGATCAGCTCGCGCACGGAGACGCCCTCGCCCCTGCCGATGTTGACGGTCAGATCGCCGCTCGCGTCCGCATCGGTGAGCCTGCGGGCGGCCGCCAGGTGCGCCTCGGCGAGGTCGGCGACATGGATGTAGTCGCGGACGCAGGTGCCGTCCGGCGTCGGGTAGTCGTCGCCGAAGATCCGCGGCGCCTCGTCGCGGGTGAGCCGGTCGAAGACCATGGGGACGATGTTGAAGACGCCCGTGTCGGCCAGCTCGGGCGCGGCGGCCCCGGCGACGTTGAAATAGCGCAGGCAGACGGTGGAGATCCCGTGCGCCTGCCCCGCCGCCCGCACCAGCCACTCGCCGGCGAGCTTGGTCTCGCCGTACGGGTTCACCGGCGCGCACGGAGTGTCCTCCGTGATGAGGTCCACGTCCGGGTTGCCGTAGACGGCGGCGGACGACGAGAACAGGAACCGCCTGATCCCGGCCTCGGCGACCGCTTCCAGGAGTGTGGCGAGACCGCCCACGTTCTCCCGGTAGTAGCGGGCCGGCTGCGCCACGGACTCGCCGACCTGCTTGCGCGCGGCGAGATGCACCACACCGTTCACCGCGTGCTCGGCGAACACCCGCTTGAGCAGCTCACCGTCCAGCGACGAACCCTCGACCAGCGGTACGTCCGCCGGAAGCCGCGCGGGAAACCCGGCCGAGAGATCGTCCAGCACGAGAACGCGCTCCCCGGCGTCGGTCATGGCCCGCGCCACATGTGCCCCGATGTAGCCGGCTCCGCCTGTGATCAGCCATGTCATGGTCGCCCACCCTATGCCGAGACCTCGGCGGCGTATGCAATGTCCCCGATGCCCCGGTCTGGGGGCGCGGGTTTGTGGGCGGGACCCGCAATCCCCGATGATGATCGCGGCAAAGCTCTGGGCAAACCACGTTGATCGCTCCGCCAAACGGGTGGTGAACGCTGGCTTCCGACCATCCGATAGCCTCTGCCGACATGCCGCCCGGGCGCTGAAGGCAACGGGCGCCCCCACACGCGCACATGACCGGCGCGGACACGCCGGCACCCAGGGAGTGAGTTCGGTTGTCGACCGCCATCCTCACCGGTCAGCCGGTCCCCGGATCGTCGATCGAGGGCGATCTGCGGTCCCTCGGCTACGACGTCCGGGTCGCCGCCGATCCGGCCGAGGCCGAGACCCTCCTCGCCCAGGTGCCGGGCGACCAGCGGGTCGCCGTCGTCGACGCCCGCTTCGTCGGCCACCTGCACGCACTGCGTCTGGGCCTGACCGACCCCCGCTTCCCGCTCGCCGCGATCCCGGGCGCCGTGACCGCCCAGCCCGCCGGCCGGCAGGCCCTGACCCGCGCGATGGCCAGGGAGCACTCGGCAGGCGCCGGTACGACCCTGGTGGACAGCCTCGCCGACCGCATCGCCACCGCCCTCGACGCCGACGGCACCGACGTGCACCGCCCCGAGCTCGGCAGCCTGGTCGCCGCCGTACCGACCGACCCCCAGGCCCGCAACGAGGCACGGCAGGCCGTCGCCGCCGTCGACGACGAGGCCGTACGCCTGAAGTCGGCCGTGAAGTCCCGCGACGGCTTCTTCACCACTTTCTTCATCAGCCCGTACTCCCGCTACATCGCCCGCTGGTGCGCCCGCCGGGGCCTGACCCCGAACCAGGTCACCACCGCGTCGCTGCTGACCGCGCTGATCGCGGCCGGCTGTGCGGCGACCGGCACCCGTGGCGGCTTCATAGCGGCCGGGGTCCTGCTGCTCGCGTCCTTCGTGCTCGACTGCACCGACGGCCAGCTCGCCCGCTACGACCTGCAGTACTCCACGCTCGGCGCCTGGCTGGACGCCACCTTCGACCGGGCCAAGGAGTACGCCTACTACGCCGGCCTCGCCCTCGGCGCGGCCCGCGGCGGCGACGACGTATGGGCGCTGGCGCTGGGCGCCATGGTCCTGCAGACCTGCCGGCACGTCGTCGACTTCTCCTTCAACGAGGCCAACCACGACGCCACCGCCAACACCAGTCCCACGGCCGCCCTCTCCGACAAGCTCGACAGCGTCGGCTGGACGGTGTGGGTGCGCCGGATGATCGTCCTGCCGATCGGTGAGCGCTGGGCGATGATCGCGCTGCTGACGGCGGCCACCACTCCGCGCATCACCTTCTACGCGCTGCTCATCGGCTGCGCCTTCGCGGCGACGTACACGACGGCCGGGCGGGTGCTGCGGTCCCTGACGCGCAGGGCGCGGCGGACGGACCGGGCGGCGCAGGCCCTGGCGGACCTGGCCGACTCCGGGCCGCTCGCACAGGGCTTCGCGGAGGCGCTGAAGAACCCCGCCCGGCGGCTGCCCGGGTTCGCCGTCCCGGCCGTCGCCCTCCTCGGCGGCGCCGTACTGGTCGCGACGGCCGCCTTCACCGGCTTCGGCACACCGTGGGTCGTCGTCGCGGCCCTCCTCCACGCCCTCGCCTGCGGCCTGGCCGTCGCCCGCCCCCTCAAGGGCGCCCTCGACTGGCTCGTCCCGCCGTTCCTCCGGGCCGCCGAGTACGGCACCGTCCTGGTGCTGGCGGCCCAAGCGGACGTGAACGGAGCCCTTCCTGCGGCTTTCGGCCTGGTGGCCGCGGTCGCCTACCATCACTACGACACGGTGTACCGCATCCGCGGCAACGCCGGAGCGCCCCCGGCCTGGCTGGTGCGCGCCATCGGGGGGCACGAAGGACGGACGCTGCTCGTCACCGTCCTCGCCGCGGTGCTCTCCGCCTCGCAGTTCACGGTCGCGCTCACGGCCCTCGCCGTGGTCGTGGCCCTGGTGGTGCTCGTCGAGAGCACCCGCTTCTGGGTGTCCTCAGGGGCGCCCGCCGTACACGATGAAGGAGAACCCGCATGATCGGCCTCGTGCTGGCGGCCGGCGCCGGACGGCGTCTTCGCCCCTACACCGACAGCCTTCCCAAGGCGCTGGTGCCGGTGGGGCCCGCGGGCATAGACGGCGAGCCCACGGTTCTCGACCTCACCCTCGGCAACTTCGCCGAGATCGGTCTCACCGAGGTCGCGATCATCGTCGGCTACCGCAAGGAGGCCGTGTACGAGCGCAAGGCCGCCCTGGAGCAGAAGTACGGCCTGAGGCTCACCCTCATCGACAACGACAAGGCCGAGGAGTGGAACAACGCCTACTCCCTGTGGTGCGGCCGTGACGCCCTCAAGGACGGCGTGATCCTCGCCAACGGCGACACCGTGCACCCGGTCTCCGTCGAGAAGACGCTGCTCGCCGCCCGCGGCGAGGGCAAGAAGATCATCCTCGCCCTGGACACGGTCAAGAACCTGGCCGACGAGGAGATGAAGGTCGTCGTCGACCCCGAGAAGGGCATGACGAAGATCACCAAGCTGATGGACCCCGCCGAGGCCACCGGCGAGTACATCGGCGTGACCCTCATCGAGGGCGACGCCGCCCCCGAGCTGGCCGACGCCCTGAAGACCGTGTGGGAGACGGACCCGCAGCAGTTCTACGAGCACGGCTACCAGGAGCTCGTCAACCGCGGCTTCCGTATCGACGTGGCGCCGATCGGCGATGTCAAGTGGGTGGAGATCGACAACCACGACGATCTCGCCCGCGGACGGGAGATCGCGTGCCAGTACTGACCCGGCTGATTCCCTCGCCGGTCGTCGTGGACATCCGCCCGGGTGCCCTCGACGACCTGGCCTGTGTGCTCGCCGACGAACGCATCTCGCACTCCGGCAAGCTGGCCGTCGCGGTCAGCAACGGCTCCGGCGCCCGGCTCAAGGAGCGGCTCGCTCCGGCCCTGCCCGGCGCCAGCTGGTACGAGGTCGGCGGCGGCACCCTAGACGACGCGGTCCGGCTGGCCGGTGCCATAAAGGCCGGCCACTACGACGCGGTCGTCGGGCTCGGCGGCGGCAAGATCATCGACTGCGCCAAGTTCGCCGCGGCGCGCGTCGGCCTGCCCCTGGTCGCCGTACCCACGAACCTCGCGCACGACGGTCTGTGCTCGCCGGTCGCGACCCTCGACAACGACGCGGGCCGCGGCTCGTACGGCGTGCCGAACCCGATCGCGGTCGTCATCGACCTGGACGTCATCCATGACGCTCCGGCACGCTTCGTGCGCGCCGGCATCGGTGACGCGATCTCCAACATCTCCGCGATCGCCGACTGGGAGCTCGCCAACCGCGTCAACGGCGAGAAGATCGACGGCCTCGCCGCCGCGATCGCCCGCCAGGCGGGCGAGGCGGTGCTCAGGCACCCCGGCGGTATAGGGGACACCGACTTCCTGCAGGTGCTGGCCGAGGCGCTGGTGCTCAGCGGTATCGCCATGTCGGTGTCGGGCGACTCCCGCCCGTCCTCCGGCGCGTGCCACGAGATCAACCACGCCTTCGACCTGCTGTTCCCCAAGCGCGCGGCCGCCCACGGCGAGCAGTGCGGACTGGGCGCGGCCTTCGCCATGTACCTGCGCGGAGCCCACGAGGAGTCGGCCTACATGGCCGAGGTGCTGCGTCGGCACGGGCTGCCGGTACTGCCCCAGGAGATCGGCTTCACACACGACGAGTTCGTCCGCGTCGTGGAGTTCGCTCCCCAGACCCGGCCCGGCCGCTACACGATCCTCGAACACCTCGACCTGACAACCGACCAGATCAAGGACATCTACGCCGACTATGTCAAGGCCATCGGTAGCTGAACTCCGCCCCGTCGTTCACCCCGCGGGGGTGAAGGACCGGCGAAGCGGTGAGCACTGGATGGGACGCCTCTACATGCGCGAGGTGTCCCTGCGGGTCGACCGCTACCTGGTGAACACCAGGGTCACGCCCAACCAGCTCACTTACCTGATGACCGTCTGCGGTGTCCTCGCGGCCCCGGCACTCCTGGTGCCGGGGATCTGGGGGGCGGTGCTCGGCGTGGTCATGGTCCAGCTCTACCTGCTGCTGGACTGCGTCGACGGCGAGATCGCCCGCTGGAAGAAGCAGTACTCCCTCAACGGGGTCTATCTGGACCGCGTCGGCGCCTACCTCACCGACGCCGCGGTCCTGGTCGGCTTCGGCCTGCGCGCCGCCGACCTGTGGGGCAGCGGCCGTATCGACTGGCTGTGGGCGTTCCTCGGCACGCTGGCTGCCCTCGGCGCCATCCTGATCAAGGCCGAGACCGACCTGGTCGGCGTCGCCCGCCACCAGGCCGGGAAGCCGCCGGTCAAGGAGGCCGCCGCCGAGATGCGCTCCTCCGGCATGGCGCTGGCCCGCAAGGCCGCCGCCGCGCTGAAGTTCCACCGGCTGATCCTCGGCATCGAGGCGTCCCTGCTGATCCTGGCCCTGGCGATCGCCGACCAGGTCCGCGGCGACCTGTTCTTCTCGCGGCTCGGCGTCGCGGTGCTGGCCGGCATCGCGCTGCTGCAGACCGTGCTGCACCTGGTGTCCATCCTCGCCTCCAGCAGGCTGAAGTGAGCGGCATGGGCACTTCACCGGAATCCGCGCTGAAGGTCGGCGCGGTCATCATCACCATGGGCAACCGCCCCGACGAGCTCCGTGCCCTCCTCGACTCGGTCGCCAAGCAGGACGGCGACCCGGTCGAGGTCGTCGTGGTCGGCAACGGCTCCCCGGTCCCGGACGTCCCCGAGGGCGTCCGCACCATCGAGCTGCCCGAGAACCTGGGCATCCCCGGCGGCCGCAACGTCGGCATCGAGGCCTTCGGCCCCAGCGGCCGGAATGTCGACATATTGCTCTTCCTCGACGACGACGGCCTCCTCGCCCACCACGACACCGCCGAGCTGTGCCGCAAGGCCTTCGAGGCCGACCCCGAGCTCGGCATCATCAGCTTCCGCATCGCCGACCCCGACACCGGCGTCACCCAGCGCCGGCACGTCCCCCGGCTGCGGGCCTCCGACCCGATGCGCTCCTCCCGGGTCACCACCTTCCTGGGCGGCGCCAACGCCGTGCGCACCCAGGTCTTCGCCGAAGTCGGCGGGCTCCCGGACGAATTCTTCTACGCCCACGAGGAAACCGACCTGGCATGGCGGGCCCTCGACGCGGGCTGGATGATCGACTACCGGTCCGACATGGTGCTGTACCACCCGACGACCGCGCCCTCGCGGCACGCGGTCTACCACCGCATGGTCGCCCGCAACCGTGTCTGGCTCGCCCGCCGCAACCTCCCTCTCCCGCTCGTCCCGGTCTATCTGGGCGTCTGGATGCTGCTCACCCTCGTCCGGCGCCCCTCCCGCCCCGCCCTGAGGGCATGGTTCGGCGGATTCCGGGAAGGCTGGACCACCCCGTGCGGTCCCCGCCGGCCCATGAAGTGGCGTACGGTGTGGCGGCTGACTCGACTGGGCCGACCTCCCGTCATCTGACAAGCTCGGTCCTGAGAGCCCCCGGGCCCCCACCGGGCCCCAGGTTCATGCCATGCCCGCACAGGCTGCGCATCTCGAAGACGAAAGTTTCAACTGGTGAGTGAGACAACGCACGACGGCGGAGTCGCGGTGAGCGCGCCTCCGTCGCCCGACGAGGGCCTCACGGCGGCAGAGCTCGCCGCCAAGTACGGGCTGTCCGTGAGCGGCGCCCGCCCCTCGCTGTCCGAGTACGTCCGCCAGCTCTGGGACCGGCGGCACTTCATCCTCGCGTTCTCGCGGGCGAAGCTGACCGCCCAGTACAGCCAGGCGAAGCTCGGCCAGCTGTGGCAGGTGGCCACGCCGCTGCTCAACGCGGCCGTGTACTTCTTCATCTTCGGCATGCTGCTGGGCGCCCGGGAGGGCATCCCGAAGGGCATCTACGTGCCGTTCCTGGTGACCGGCGTGTTCGTCTTCACCTTCACCCAGAGCTCGGTGCTCGCGGGCGTGCGCGCCATCTCCGGCAACCTCGGCCTGGTGCGCGCCCTGCACTTCCCCCGGGCCTCGCTGCCGCTGTCGTTCGCGCTCCAGCAGCTCCAGCAGCTGCTGTACTCCATGGCCGTGCTCGTCGTGATCATGATGGCCTTCGGCAGCTTCCCCGACCTGTCCTGGCTGCTGGTCGTGCCCGCGCTGACCCTGCAGTTCGTCTTCAACGCGGGCCTCGCGCTGATCTTCGCCCGCATGGGGAGCAAGACGCCCGACCTGGCCCAGCTGATGCCGTTCATCCTGCGCACGTGGATGTACGCGTCCGGCGTGATGTTCAGCATCCCGGCGATGCTCGCGGACAAGAACTGGCCGGGCTGGATCACCGACGTCCTGCAGTGGAACCCCGCCGCGATCTACATGGACCTGGTCCGCTTCGCCATGATCGACGGATACGGTTCCGATTTCCTGCCGGCGCACGTGTGGGCCTTCGCGGTGGGCTGGGCGCTGCTGGCGGGCGGTGTCGGCTTCGTCTACTTCTGGAAGGCGGAAGAGAGGTACGGCCGTGGCTGAGCTCAAGAAGGACGGCCCGCGCGTCCCCACCGTCATCGCCGACGACCTGCACATCGTCTACCGCGTCAACGGCGCCAAGAGCGGCAAGGGCAGTGCCACCGCTGCCCTCAGCCGGATCCTCAAGCGCGGCGAGGAGCGGGGCGTGCGCAAGGTGCACGCCGTGCGCGGCGTCTCCTTCGTCGCCTACCGCGGCGAGGCCATCGGCCTGATCGGCTCCAACGGCTCCGGCAAGTCCACCCTGCTGCGCGCCATCGCCGGCCTGCTCCCGGCCGAGCAGGGCAAGGTCTACACCGACGGACAGCCCTCACTGCTCGGCGTGAACGCGGCGCTGATGAACGACCTGACCGGCGAGCGCAACGTCATATTGGGCGGGCTCGCCATGGGCATGTCCCGCGAGGAGATCAAGGCGCGCTACCAGGAGATCGTCGACTTCTCCGGCATCAACGAGAAGGGCGACTTCATCACCCTGCCGATGCGCACGTACTCGTCCGGCATGGCGGCCCGGCTGCGCTTCTCCATCGCCGCCGCCAAGGACCACGACGTCCTCATGATCGACGAGGCGCTGGCCACGGGTGACCGCAAGTTCCAGAAGCGCTCCGAGGAACGCATCCGCGAGCTGCGCAAGGAAGCCGGCACCGTGTTCCTCGTCAGCCACAACAACAAGTCGATCCGCGACACCTGCAACCGCGTCCTGTGGCTGGAACGCGGTGAGCTGCGCATGGACGGACCGACGGACGAGGTCCTCAAGGAGTACGAGAAGTTCACGGGCAAGTAGTCCCCCCGGACATGGGCCGTGCGGCCCAGGACGCTTCCCAGGGCCCCGCCGGAACTGCCTCGGCGGGGCCCGCGTCTGCAAAGGAAACGTCAACTCCGGTCGGCCATAGGAATCTTGGCGTCAATCGGTGCGTTGTTGTGATGTGCAGGACACCCGCACAGGCCCCGCCCCGTTGTACAACGTAAGCTGTACCGGTACCGAAACGCGGCAAGTGGGGCGATAAGGCGCGACACCCTCTCTCGGGGCTGCGGCGCGGACGGCTGGGCGGCGTGTCCGAAATAGTGTGCATTGGGTCGGCGGTGTAGAACGGGAGATGTGACGGCAATGGCTACGGAAACTCCCCAGCTCCACGCAGCATGTGCCGTCCCCGCGCCGGGCAGTCAGCGGTGACGGGAACCGGCGCGCGCACAGCTGATCCAGAGCGCGGCACGCTCGACAAGGCCGCTGCGGAGAACTTCCCCGTGGCGCCGTTCTTCCTGCCCAGGGCCTGGCGCACCGACCTCATGGCCGTCTACGGCTTCGCCCGCCTCGTCGACGACATCGGCGACGGCGATCTCGCTCCCGGCGGCGCCGACGCCCGCCTGCTCGGCGTGCCGCCAGAGCAGGCCGAGGACCGCCTGGTCCTCCTCGACGCCTTCGAGGCCGACCTGCGCCGGGTCTTCGACGGCACCCCGCGCCACCCCCTGCTGCGCCGCCTCCAGCCGACCGTCCGCCGCCGCTCGCTGACCCCCGAGCCGTTCCTCGGGCTGATCGCCGCCAACCGCCAGGACCAGCTCGTGGGGCGCTACGAGACCTACGACGATCTCCTTGCCTACTGCGAACTGTCCGCCAATCCCGTCGGCCGTCTCGTCCTCGCCGTCACCGGCACCGAGACGCCCGAGCGGATCCGCCGCTCCGACGCGGTGTGCACGGCGCTGCAGATCGTCGAGCACCTCCAGGACGTCGCCGAGGACCTCGGCCGTGACCGGATCTATCTGCCCGCCGCGGACATGAAGCGCTTTCACGTCGACGAAACCGATCTCGCGGCGAAAACAGCGGGCGCATCGGTGCGCGCCCTGGTTGCATACGAAGCCGAACGTGCCCAGCACCTCCTGAATGAAGGCACCCCCCTGGTGGGTAGCGTCCACGGCAGGCTCAAGCTGCTGCTCGCGGGTTTCGTGGCGGGGGGAAGGGCGGCGATCCGGGCGATCGCCGCCGCCGAATACGACGTACTTCCCGGCCCGCCCAAGGCCAGCAAGCTCCGGTTGCTGCGCGAGGTGGGCGTGACTCTGCGAGGAGAGGGGTGATCCGGACCGTGGAGTCTGCACCACACGTGTCCGCACCGGTACTCGCCGCCTACAGCTACTGCGAGGCCGTCACCGGGCAGCAGGCCCGTAACTTTGCCTACGGCATCCGACTGCTGCCCACGCCCAAGCGCCGGGCGATGTCGGCGCTGTACGCGTTCTCGCGCCGCGTCGACGACATCGGCGACGGCGCGCTGACCGACGAGGTCAAGGTCGCCCGACTCGAGGACACCCGGGAGCTGCTGACCCGGATCCGCGACGGGGCGGTCGACGAGGACGACATCGACCCCGTCGCCGTCGCTCTCGCCCACGCCGCGGAAACCTTCCCGATCCCGCTGGGCGGTCTGGACGAGCTCATCGACGGCGTCCTGATGGACGTGCGCGGCGAGACCTATGAGACCTGGGACGACCTGAAGGTGTACTGCCGGTGCGTGGCGGGCGCCATCGGGCGCCTCTCGCTCGGCGTCTTCGGCACGGAACCGGGGGCGCGCGGCGCCGAGCGCGCACCCGAGTACGCCGACACGCTGGGGCTCGCGCTGCAACTCACCAACATCCTGCGGGACGTCCGCGAGGACGCCGTGGGCGGGCGCGTCTATCTGCCCTCCGACGACCTCGCCAAATTCGGCTGCTCGGTCGGCTTCAGCGGGCCGACACCACCGGAGGGCTCCGACTTCGCGGGCCTCGTGCACTTCGAAGTGCGTCGGGCCCGCGCCCTTTTCGCCGAGGGCTACCGGCTGCTCCCCATGCTGGACCGGCGCAGCGGCGCCTGCGTCGCCGCCATGGCCGGCATCTACCGCCGCCTCCTCGACCGCATCGAGCGCGACCCCGAGGCCGTGCTGCGCGGCCGGGTCTCGCTGCCCGGGCGCGAGAAGGCGTATGTCGCCGTGCGCGGTCTGAGCGGTCTGGACACCCGGCACATCACCCGTCGTGCCGTCAGGAGGCGTGCCTGATGGACATTCCGGTCCAAGGTGATGCCGCCGGAGAAAAGCGGCGGGCAACCCTCCGCCGCCGGGCGGCGTCCCTGACTGAGACGACCGGCCGCGCACTGTTCGAGCACCGGCACGGCGGTCGAACAGGGGAGGGTGCACGATGACCGACGGCACGCGGTCCGAGGGGCCGCTCGCGGACATCCCCGGGTGCTCCGGGCGGGACGCCGTCGTGGTCGGCGGCGGGCTCGCCGGCATCACCGCCGCGCTCGCGCTCGCCGACGCCGGAGTGCGCGTCACCCTGCTGGAGGGCAGGCCGAGACTCGGTGGCCTGGCCTTCTCCTTCCAGCGCGGCGAACTCACCGTCGACAACGGACAGCACGTGTACCTGCGCTGCTGCACCGCCTACCGCTGGTTCCTCGACCGGATCGAGGGGACGGCGCTGGCTCCGCTGCAGGATCGTCTCGACGTGCCCGTGCTCGACGTCACGCGGCCCGAGGGGCGGCGGCTCGGCAGGCTGCGGCGCGACGCGCTGCCCGTACCCCTGCACCTGGGCCGGAGCCTCGCGACCTATCCGCATCTCTCGCTCGCCGATCGCGCCAAGGTCGGGCGTGCCGCGCTCGCGCTGAAGGCGCTCGACCTCGCCGATCCGACCCTGGACACGCAGGACTTCGGCAGCTGGCTGGCCGCGCACGGCCAGTCGGCGCGTGCCGTCGAGGCCCTGTGGGACCTGGTCGGGGTCGCCACCCTCAACGCGGTCGCTTCCGACGCCTCGCTGGGGCTCGCCGCGATGGTGTTCAAGACCGGTCTGCTGTCCGACCCGGGCGCGGCCGACATCGGCTGGGCCCATGTCCCGCTGGGCGAACTGCATGACCGGCTGGCCCGCAAGGCGCTCGACTCGGCGGGTGTCCGTATCGAGGTCCGTACACGCGTCACCTCCATCTCCCCTGATGAGAACGGACGTTGGAGCGTCCAGGTTCCCGGCGAGACGCTCCATGCGGACGCCGTCGTGCTCGCCGTTGCGCAGCGCGAGGCGTACGAGCTGCTGCCCGTGGGTGCCCTCGACGCGCCCGGGCAGCTGCTGGAGATCGGCACGGCGCCCATCCTCAACGTCCATGTCGTGTACGACCGCAAGGTGCTGAGCCGGCCGTTCTTCGCCGCGCTCGGCACCCCCGTGCAGTGGGTGTTCGACCGGACCGAGGCGTCCGGGCTGCGGGACGGGCAGTACCTCGCCCTGTCCCAGTCGGCCGCGCAGGACGAGATCGACGAGCCCGTCGCCGTACTGCGCGAGCGGTATCTGCCCGAGCTGGAGCGGCTGCTGCCCCGGGCGCGCGGCGCGGAAGTGAAGGACTTCTTCGTGACCAGGGAGCGCACTGCGACGTTCGCTCCCACCCCCGGCGTCGGGCGGCTGCGGCCCGGCGCCCGTACCAAGGCCCCCGGCCTCTGTCTGGCCGGAGCGTGGACCGCCACAGGGTGGCCCGCGACCATGGAGAGTGCGGTCCGCAGTGGCGTGAGTGCGGCGGGCGCCGCGCTGAGCGCCCTGGGCCGGCCCCGCCCCAGCCACCTCTTCGACGTCGAGGAGGCGGCGTGATGCTGAATGAGCGCACGGCGGCAGGCCCCCGCACCCCCGGTACCGCAACAAGAGGAGAGACTGTGCCCACTGTGCCCCCGGCCTCGAAGGCCGCTCGAGAGACCGCGGTGGACGTGACCGCGCTCCTGGAGCGCGGGAGGACCCTGGCCACACCGGTACTGCGGGCGGCGATCGACCGCCTGGCCCCTCCCATGGACACCGTTTCCGCCTACCACTTCGGCTGGATCGACGCCGAGGGCAACCCCACGGCCGGTGACGGCGGCAAGGCCGTACGCCCCGCCCTCGCGGTGCTCTCCGCGGAGGTCACCGGTGCCGCGCCCGAGGTCGGCATTCCGGGCGCCGTCGCCGTCGAACTCGTCCACAACTTCTCGCTGTTGCACGACGACCTGATGGACGGCGACGAACAGCGCCGCCACCGCGACACGGTCTGGAAGGTGCACGGCCCCGCCCAGGCCATCCTCGTCGGCGACGCCCTGTTCGCCCTCGCCAACGAGGTCCTGCTGGAACTCGGCACCGTCGAGGCCGGCCGCGCCACCCGCCGCCTGACCACTGCGACCCGCGCCCTCATCGACGGCCAGGCGCAGGACATCTCCTACGAGCACCGCGACCGCGTCAGCGTCGAGGAGTGCCTGGAGATGGAGGGCAACAAGACCGGCGCCCTGCTCGCCTGCGCCAGCTCCATCGGCGCCGTGCTCGGCGGCGCGGACGACGGCACCGCCGACACCCTGGAGAAGTACGGCTACCACCTGGGCCTGGCCTTCCAGGCCGTCGACGACCTGCTCGGCATCTGGGGCGACCCGGTCTCCACCGGCAAGCAGACCTGGAGCGACCTGCGCCAGCGCAAGAAGTCCCTGCCGGTGGTGGCCGCGCTCGCCGCGGGCGGGTCCGCCTCCGAGCGGCTCGGCGAGATCCTCGCCGCGGACGCCAAGAGCAGCGACTTCGAGAACTTCTCCGAGGAGGAGTTCGCCGCCCGCGCCGCCCTCATCGAGGAGGCGGGCGGCCGCGAGTGGACCGCCGAAGAGGCACGCCGTCAGCACACCATCGCCGTCGAGGCCCTCGACGCCGTCGACATGCCCGAGCAGGTCCGGGCGCAGTTCACGGCGCTCGCCGACTTCGTCGTCGTACGAAAGAGATGATTCCCGGGCGAAAAGAGATGATCAGTATCGGTCGAATAGCCCTCGCGTAGTCGCCGGCCGGTGCCGCTGGAAGAAGCGCACCGGCCGACGGCGGACCCACAGCAGACGCACTACCTGGAGCACTGCACGAAGGGGAAGCCATGACAGCGACGACCGACGGAAGCACCGGGGCCCTGCCGCCCCGGGCAGCCGCGGCCACCGACACCGAGACCCCCGTGGCGGCCGGGGTGCACGAAGCCGCCGTACGCGCGGTCCGGCGCGCCACCGACTTCCTGCTGGCGAAGCAGGACGCCCAGGGCTGGTGGAAGGGCGACCTCGAGACCAACGTCACGATGGACGCCGAGGACCTGCTGCTCCGTCAGTTCCTGGGCATCCGCGACGACAAGACCACACAGGCCGCCGCGCTCTTCATCCGGGGAGAGCAGCGCGAGGACGGCACCTGGGCCACTTTCTACGGCGGCCCCGGCGAACTCTCCACCACCGTCGAGGCGTACGTCGCCCTCCGCCTGGCCGGCGACGCCCCGGACGCCCCGCACATGGCGAAGGCCTCCGCCTGGATCCGCGAGCAGGGCGGCATCGCCGCCGCCCGGGTCTTCACCCGGATCTGGCTGGCCCTGTTCGGCTGGTGGAAGTGGGAGGACCTGCCCGAACTCCCGCCGGAGCTCATCTTCTTCCCCAAGTGGCTGCCGCTCAACATCTACGACTTCGGCTGCTGGGCCCGGCAGACCATCGTCCCGCTGACGATCGTCTCCGCGAAGCGGCCGGTACGGCCCGCGCCGTTCCCGCTCGACGAGCTGCACACCGACCCGGCCAACCCCGGTCCGCCCAGGCCCCTCGCCCCCGCGGCGAGTTGGGACGGCGCCTTCCAGCGGCTCGACAAGGCGCTGCACCAGCTCCGCAAGGTCGCGCCGCGCCGGCTGCGCAAGGCGGCCATGAACAGCGCGGCCCGCTGGATCATCGAGCGGCAGGAGAACGACGGCTGCTGGGGCGGCATCCAGCCACCGGCGGTGTACTCGATCATCGCCCTGCACCTGCTCGGCTACGACCTCCAACACCCGGTGATGCGCGAGGGATTGGCGTCGCTGGACCGCTTCGCCGTCTGGCGCGAGGACGGCGCCCGGATGATCGAGGCCTGCCAGTCACCGGTCTGGGACACCTGCCTGGCGACCATCGCGCTCGTGGACGCGGGCCTGCCCGCCGACCATCCGCAGCTCGTGAAGGCCGCGGACTGGATGTTGGGCGAGGAGATCGTCCGGCCCGGCGACTGGGCGGTCAAACGGCCCCAACTGCCGCCGGGTGGCTGGGCGTTCGAGTTCCACAACGACAACTACCCCGACATCGACGACACCGCCGAGGTGGTCCTCGCGCTGCGCCGGGTCAAGCACCACGACCCGCAGCGGGTGGAGAAGGCGATCGGGCGCGGGGTGCGCTGGAACCTCGGGATGCAGTCGAAGAACGGGGCATGGGGCGCCTTCGACGTCGACAACACCAGCCCGTTCCCCAACCGGCTGCCGTTCTGCGACTTCGGCGAGGTGATCGACCCGCCGTCGGCGGACGTCACCGCGCACGTCGTCGAGATGCTGGCGGTCGAGGGCCTCGCCCACGACCCGCGCACCCGGCGCGGCATCCAGTGGCTGCTCGCCGAACAGGAGCCGGACGGCTCGTGGTTCGGGCGCTGGGGCGTCAACTACGTCTACGGCACCGGGTCGGTCGTCCCCGCCCTCACAGCCGCCGGAATCCCCGCCTCCCACCCCGCGATCCGCCGCGCGGTGGCCTGGCTGGAGTCCGTCCAGAACGACGACGGCGGCTGGGGCGAGGACCTGCGCTCCTACAAGTACGTCAAGGAGTGGAGCGGCAAGGGCGCCTCGACCGCCTCGCAGACGGCGTGGGCGCTGATGGCCCTGCTGGCCGCGGGGGAGAAGGACTCCAAGGCCGTCGAGCGCGGCATCGAGTGGCTCGCGGCCACCCAGCGGGAGGACGGCTCCTGGGACGAGCCGTACTTCACGGGCACGGGCTTCCCGTGGGACTTCTCGATCAACTACCACCTCTACCGGCAGGTGTTCCCGCTCACCGCACTGGGCCGGTACGTCCACGGAGAGCCTTTCTCCGACCGGCACAAGGGCAGCTGATGAGCACCCCGCCCGCCCCGGTGCCGCTGCTGATCGCCTGCGCGCTCGGCATCGAGCAGTTCGCCCTGCGCACCAGCGACAG
This sequence comes from Streptomyces curacoi, assembly GCF_001513975.1. Lineage (GTDB taxonomy): Bacteria > Actinomycetota > Actinomycetes > Streptomycetales > Streptomycetaceae > Streptomyces > Streptomyces curacoi. The sequence continues at coordinate 313,800 of NZ_KQ947986.1, read as the reverse complement.
CGGCGGCGCCGGCGGGCCGGTCACCGTGCTCCGCACGGGCATGGGGCCCAAGGCTGCCGAGCGCTCCGTCACCCGGGTGCTGGCCGACCCGGCCCTCAGCGGGGCCGCGGTGCTCGCCACGGGCTTCTGCGCGGGGCTCGCTCCCGGTATGCACCCCGGCGATCTGGTCGTCGCCGAGGAGACCCGGGATCCGGGCGGGACCGTTGCGTGTGTCGGGACCGACCTGCTCGTCAAGGAGCTGGCGCGGGCCGTTCCCGGCCGCACCGTCCACACCGGACCGCTCACCGGCTCCGACCACGTCATTCGTGGTCAGGAACGGTCCGACCTGCTCTCGACCGGCGCAATCGCGGTCGACATGGAGTCGGCCGCCACGCTCCTGAGCGCCGTACGCGCGGGCGAGCGCCCGGTTGCGGCCGTCCGAGTGGTCGTGGACGCTCCAGAACATGAACTCGTCCGGATCGGCACGTTGCGCGGTGGAATATCGGCTTTCCGCGTTCTTCGTTCCGTTCTGCCCGCTTTCTATGAATGGCACCGTTCTTTGCTGCTCCCCAGGAGGTGAGCCAGATGGCCATGCCGCTGCGTCAGTCCATCAAGGTCGCTACTTACTTGGCCGAACAGAAACTCCGCAGGCGGGACAAGTTTCCGCTCATCGTCGAATTGGAACCGCTCTTCGCCTGCAATCTGAAGTGCGAGGGCTGCGGCAAGATCCAGCACCCGGCCGGAGTGCTCAAGCAGCGCATGCCCGTCGCGCAGGCCGTGGGAGCGGTGCTCGAATCCGGCGCACCGATGGTGTCCATCGCCGGCGGTGAGCCCCTGATGCACCCGCAGATCGATGAAATCGTGCGGCAGTTGGTGGCCAAGCGGAAATACGTCTTCCTGTGCACCAACGCCCTGTTGATGCGCAAGAAGATGGACAAGTTCAAGCCCTCTCCCTACTTCGCCTTCGCCGTGCACATCGACGGCCTGCGCGAGCGCCACGACGAGTCGGTGGCGAAGGAAGGCGTGTTCGACGAGGCCGTGGAGGCGATCAAGGAGGCCAAGAGGCGCGGCTTCCGGGTCACCACCAATTCGACCTTCTTCAACACCGACACCCCGCAGACCGTCATCGAGGTGCTCAACTACCTCAACGACGACCTCAAGGTCGACGAGATGATGATCTCGCCCGCCTACGCCTACGAGAAGGCGCCCGACCAGGAGCACTTCCTGGGCGTCGAGCAGACCCGCGAGCTGTTCAGGAAGGCCTTCGCGGGCGGCAACCGGCGCCGCTGGCGGCTCAACCACTCGCCGCTCTTCCTGGACTTCCTGGAGGGCAAGGTCGACTTCCCGTGCACCGCGTGGGCCATCCCGAACTACTCGCTGTTCGGCTGGCAGCGCCCCTGCTACCTGATGAGCGACGGGTACGTCCCCACCTACCGGGAGCTGATCGAGGAGACCGACTGGGACAAGTACGGCCGCGGCAAGGACCCGCGCTGCGCCAACTGCATGGCGCACTGCGGCTACGAGCCCACCGCCGTCCTCGCCACCATGGGATCGCTGAAGGAGTCGCTGCGCGCGATGCGCGAGACGGTCTCCGGAAACCGGGAGTGACACCATGACCGCCATCCCCTTGGGCGTCCCCGAGGTACCCATCCGGCCGATCGCCGAGCGCCGAGTGTCGCGGCAGATCCAGGTCGGACCGGTGGCGGTCGGGGGCGGCGCCCCGGTGTCGGTGCAGTCGATGACGACGACCCGTACGTCCGACATCGGCGCCACCCTCCAGCAGATCGCCGAGCTCACGGCGTCGGGCTGCCAGATCGTGCGCGTGGCCTGCCCGACGCAGGACGACGCCGACGCCCTCGCGACGATCGCCCGCAAGTCGCAGATCCCGGTGATCGCGGACATCCACTTCCAGCCGAAGTACGTCTTCGCGGCGATCGAGGCGGGCTGTGCGGCCGTACGCGTCAATCCCGGCAACATCAAGCAGTTCGACGACAAGGTCAAGGAGATCGCGCGGGCCGCCAAGGACCACGGCACCCCGATCCGCATCGGCGTCAACGCGGGCTCGCTCGACAGGCGGCTGCTCCAGAAGTACGGCAAGGCCACCCCCGAGGCGCTGGTGGAGAGCGCCCTGTGGGAGGCGTCGCTCTTCGAGGAGCACGACTTCCGGGACATCAAGATCTCGGTCAAGCACAACGACCCCGTGGTGATGGTCAACGCCTACCGGCTGCTCGCCGAGCAGTGCGACTACCCGCTGCACCTCGGGGTGACCGAGGCCGGTCCCGCCTTCCAGGGCACGATCAAGTCGGCGGTCGCCTTCGGCGCCCTGCTGTCGCGGGGGATCGGCGACACGATCAGGGTGTCCCTGAGCGCGCCGCCCGCCGAGGAGGTCAAGGTCGGCATCCAGATCCTGGAGTCGCTCGGCCTCAGGCAGCGGCGTCTGGAGATCGTCTCCTGCCCGTCGTGCGGGCGTGCCCAGGTCGACGTGTACAAGCTGGCCGACGAGGTCACGGCCGGCCTGGAAGGCATGGAAGTGCCGTTGCGGGTAGCCGTCATGGGCTGTGTGGTCAACGGCCCCGGCGAGGCGCGGGAGGCGGATCTGGGGGTGGCCTCCGGCAACGGCAAGGGCCAGATCTTCGTGAAGGGCGAGGTCATCAAGACCGTCCCCGAGTCGAAGATCGTGGAGACCCTGATCGAGGAGGCGATGAAGATCGCCGAGCAACTGGAGCAGGACGGGGCCGCATCGGGCGCCCCCACCGTCACGGGGAAACCGGCAGTGACCGTGAGTTGAAGCAAGGCATGGACCGAGAGGGGGCCCGAGCGTGACGATTCTGGAGAACATCCGGGGACCACGCGACCTGAAGGCGCTGTCCGAGACGGAACTCGGTGAACTGTCCGACGAGATCAGAGAGTTCCTGGTGCACGCGGTCGCCAGGACCGGCGGGCATCTGGGGCCCAATCTGGGGGTGGTGGAACTCTCCATCGCGCTCCACCGAGTCTTCGAGTCACCGGTCGACCGCATCGTCTGGGACACCGGTCACCAGAGTTACGTACACAAGCTTTTGACGGGACGTCAGGACTTTTCCAAGCTGCGCGGCAAGGGCGGCCTGTCCGGCTATCCCTCGCGCGAGGAGTCCGAGCACGACATCGTCGAGAACAGCCACGCCTCCACCGCCCTCGGCTGGGCCGACGGGCTCGCCAAGGCCCGTCAGGTGCAGGGGGACAAGGGGCACGTCGTCGCGGTGATCGGCGACGGGGCGCTGACCGGCGGCATGGCCTGGGAGGCGCTGAACAACATCGCGGCCGCCAAGGACCGCCCGCTGATCATCGTCGTCAACGACAACGAGCGGTCGTACGCGCCGACCATCGGGGGCCTCGCGAACCACCTCGCGACCCTGCGCACGACCGACAGCTACGAGAAGGTCCTCGCCTGGGGCAAGGACGTACTGCAGCGCACGCCCGTCATCGGCACCACCGTCTACGAGGCCCTGCACGGCGCCAAGAAGGGCTTCAAGGACGCCTTCGCGCCGCAGGGGCTCTTCGAGGACCTGGGGCTGAAGTACGTCGGGCCGATCGACGGGCACGACATCGGCGCCGTCGAGTCCGCACTGCGCAGGGCCAAGCGCTTCCACGGACCCGTGCTGGTCCACTGCCTCACGGAGAAGGGGCGCGGCTACGAACCCGCCCTCGCCCACGAGGAGGACCACTTCCACACCGTCGGCGTGATGGACCCGCTGACCTGCGCGCCGCTCGTGCCGACGGGCGGGCCGTCCTGGACCTCGGTGTTCGGCGAGGAGATCGTGCGGATCGGGGAGGAACGGGAGGACGTCGTGGCGATCACGGCGGCCATGCTGCACCCCGTCGGGCTCGGCAAGTTCGCGGAGCGGTTCCCGGACCGGGTGTGGGACGTCGGGATCGCCGAGCAGCACGCGGCCGTGTCGGCGGCCGGGCTGGCGACCGGGGGGCTGCATCCCGTCGTCGCCGTCTACGCCACCTTCCTCAACCGCGCCTTCGATCAGCTGCTGATGGACGTCGCCCTGCACCGGTGCGGGGTGACCTTCGTGCTGGACCGGGCCGGTGTCACGGGTGCCGACGGGCCCTCCCACAACGGCATGTGGGACATGTCGATCCTCCAGGTGGTGCCCGGCCTCAGGATCGCCGCCCCACGCGACGCCGACCAGCTGCGGGCACAGCTGCGGGAGGCGGTGGCGGTCGACGACGCGCCGACGCTGGTGCGGTTCCCGAAGGAGTCGGTCGGGCCGTCCATCCCGGCGGTCGACCGGGTCGGCGGACTGGACGTGCTGCACCGGGACGCGGGCGAGCCGGAGGTCCTCCTCGTGGCCGTCGGCGTGATGGCCCCGGTGTGCCTCCAGGCCGCCGAGCTGCTTCAGGGCCGCGGTATCAACTGCACGGTCGTCGACCCCCGATGGGTCAAGCCCGTCGACCCGGCGATCCCGGGCCTCGCCGCCGAGCACCGGCTGGTGGCCGTCGTCGAGGACAACAGCCGTTCCGCCGGGGTCGGCGCCGCCGTGGCGCTCGCGCTGGGCGACGCCGACGTGGACGTGCCCGTACGGCGGTTCGGCATCCCGGAGCAGTTCCTCGCGCACGCCAAGCGGAGCGAGGTGCTCGCCGACATCGGGCTCACGCCCGTCGAGGTCGCCGGCCGGATCAGCGCCAGCCTGGCCGTCAAGGAGGCCGAGGACAGCCTGGCGGGCGCCGAGCAGGCGGACGGCAGCCCTGACGGTCATGCCGTCGTGCCAGTCAAGGAGAAAGCCGAATGACCACCGAGTTCGACCTCGGCAGACTCCTCGCCGAGCGCGGAGCCGAGCGCTACGAGCTGCACAGCAGGTACCTGAACCACCAGCTCCCGCGCATGCTGCACACCATCGGCTTCGACAAGGTCTACGAGCGGGCCGAGGGCGCCTACTTCTGGGACGCGGACGGCGACGACTACCTGGACATGCTCGCCGGGTTCGGGGTGATGGGCCTGGGGCGCCACCACCCCGTCGTCCGCAAGGCGCTGCACGACGTCCTCGACGCCTCCCTCGCCGATCTCACCCGCTTCGACTGCCAGCCGCTGCCCGGCCTGCTGGCCGAGAAGCTGCTCGCGCACAGTCCGCACCTGGACCGGGTGTTCTTCGGCAACAGCGGGACCGAGGCGGTGGAGACCGCGCTGAAGTTCGCGCGGTTCGTCACCGGCAGGCCGCGGATCCTGTACTGCGACCACGCCTTCCACGGCCTGACCACCGGCTCCCTGTCCGTCAACGGCGAATCCGGCTTCCGGGACGGCTTCGCCCCGCTGCTGCCGGACACGGCCGTACCGCTCGGTGATCTCGCCGCCCTCACCCGGGAGTTGAAGAAGGGCGATGTCGCCGCCCTCATCGTCGAACCGATCCAGGGCAAGGGCGTGCACGAGGCACCGCCCGGCTATCTGCGGGCCGCACAGGAGCTGCTGCACAGGCACAAGGCGCTGCTCATCGCCGACGAGGTGCAGACGGGGCTGGGCCGCACCGGCTGCTTCTACGCCTACCAGCACGAGGACGGGGTCGAGCCGGACCTGGTGTGCGTGGCCAAGGCGCTGTCCGGCGGCTATGTGCCGGTGGGTGCCACCGTCGGCAAGGACTGGATCTTCAAGAAGGTCTACTCGTCCATGGACCGCGTCCTGGTCCACTCGGCGAGCTTCGGGTCCAACGCGCAGGCCATGGCGGCCGGCCTCGCCGTGCTGTCCGTCATGGAGAACGAGCAGATCGTCGCGAACGCGCGGGCGACCGGGGAGCAGCTGAAGTCCCGGCTCGCGGCGCTTACCGACAAGTACGAACTGCTCGCCGACGTCCGCGGCCGGGGCCTGATGGTCGGCATCGAGTTCGGCCGTCCCGACTCGCTGAAGCTGCGCAGCCGTTGGACCATGCTCCAGGCCGCGCGCAAGGGTCTGTTCGCGCAGATGGTCGTCGTACCGCTGCTGCGGCGGCACCGGATCCTCACCCAGGTCTCCGGCGACCACCTGGAGGTGATCAAGCTGATTCCGCCGTTGATCATCGGTGAGCGGGAGGTGGACCGGTTCGTCGACGCCTTCACGGATGTGATGGACGACGCGCACAGTGGTGGCGGGCTGATGTGGGACTTCGGAAAGACGTTGATCAAGCAGGCGGTCGCCAACCGGTGACGGCCGGGCGGCCCTCGCGCTTTTGCCTCTGAGGCAAGGAATTTGCCGCACAGGCAAGACCGCGACTGAATGGGAGCATGAGCTCTCCCGAGATCGAGCCCCGACCCGAGGACGGGACCGGGCGCGGACCGGAGGCCGGGGCCGGGCCGACGACCGGGCCGGACGAAGCCCTGCCCGTCGTCGCGCCCCAGCTTCGCGCCCTGCGCCGCCGCGCCTCCCTCACCCTGGAGGCCGCGGCCCGCGCCGCCGGCCTGTCGCCCGCGCATCTCTCCCGCCTGGAGACCGGGCAGCGCCAGCCCTCGCTGCCGATGCTGCTCGCGCTCGCGCGCATCTACGGTACGACCGTCTCCGAGCTGCTCGGCGAGAGGGTCGCCGACCGGGACGCCGTCGTGCACGCCGCCGACATGGAGCCCACCGCGGCGGGCGGCTGGACGTACTGGCAGGCAGGCGCGCCCGGGCGCGGCATGCAGGCCCTGCGCGTCCATGTGCCGTACGGCGCGCAGGGCGACATCGTGCGCGTCCACCCCGGCGAGGAGTGGCTGTACGTGCTCAAGGGGCGGCTGCGGCTGCGCCTCGGGGACACCACGCACCGGCTCGCGCCCGGCGACAGCGCGCACTTCGACTCGCTCACCCCGCACCGCATCGCCGCCCAGGACCAGGGCGGGGTCGAGCTCCTCTTCGTCCACACCCTGCTGCAGAGCCCCACGGCCACGCTGTGCCTGGGCCCCACCCATGGAGAGACGCCATGACCGACATGGAGGAGAAGTTCCCGCGCGCCCTGTGGGTGCGGCTCATCATCTACATCGCGGTGGGGCATGTCTTCGCCGCCTTCGTCTACCTGCTGTTCGAGGCGGGGGCGAAGTAGGCGCGAGGGCGAAACAGGCGCGGGTGCGGGGCGGGGCCGGGCAGGAACCGCGGTGGTGGAGCCCGGCAGCAACCCCGGGCAGGAGCCGCGGTGGTGGAGCCCGGCCGCAGCCCCGGTCAGTCGAGCAGCCGCTCCCGCAGTCGCTCCCGGGCCTCCGGCGTGAGACCCAGCCCCTGCTCCAGGTAGGTGTCGACGTCGCCCCACTTCTCCTCGATGGTCTCGAAGGCGGCCGTCAGATACTCGGCGCGCGCGTCGAACAGGGGGCTGAGCAGCTCCATGACCTCGGGGGAGTAGGCCGAGGCGTCGCTGCTGCTGCGGTGCACCTTGTAGCGGCGGTGCTTGGCGTTGGACTCCAGGTAGTCGGCGAGGATCGCCTCGCGCTCGACGCCGAGGGCGAGCAGCGTCACGGCGATGGACAGACCGGCGCGGTCCTTGCCCGCCGCGCAGTGCATCAGGGCCGGGACGCTGTCCTCGGCGAGGGAGTGCAGCACCTGGGAGTGCTCGGTGGTGCGCTCCTGGACGATCATCCGGTACGAGGCGATCATCCGGTTCGCGGCCTTGCCGTCCGCGAGGATCTCCCGCAGCTGGTCGATGTCGCCGTCGCGGACCATCTTCCAGAACTCGGCGCCGTCCGCCGGGTCGCTCAGCGGCAGATTCACATTGCGCACCCCCGGCAGCTCGACGTCCGGCCCCTCTAGCTTCTGGTCGGCCGCGTTGCGGAAGTCGAAGATCGTGTGCAGGCCCAGGGAGGCGAGGAAGGCGGCGTCCTGCTCGGTCGCGTGCGCGAGGTGGCCGCTGCGGAACAGCACCCCGTACCGCACCCGCCGTCCGTCCACCGTCGGCAGGCCGCCCACATCGCGGAAGTTGCGGACTCCGGCCAGCTCGGGCTCGGTCGACGGGATCTGCTGCGTCACGGGGGCTCCTCCCAGTCGGCCCCGTCGGCAGGCTCGGCGGTGTGGCCGACGGGGTGCGCTCTCGACCATACGACATGGATGTCTGGGGCAATGAGTTGTCCACAGGCGTTGCATCCGAGGCCGTCGGCCTTGATGATGTTGGGGCTTGATCGGACCTGTTCGAATGTGTGAGGGCTTGATGCTGGAGATCTCCGACGGCGGACGTATCTGGGTTCTTTCCGGGCCGACCAGCAGTTACGCCCTCCATCTCACGGACGGCGACGAACTGCTGCACCTCCACTGGGGCGCGCGTATCGCGCTCGCCGATGCCGAGGAGCTGGCCGCCCGCCCGCTCCCGGACTACCGCGGCTTCGAGTCCCAGCTCGACGGGCACGAGGAGTACCCGGTCGAGGGCGGCCCCCGCTTCGTACGGCCGGCCCTGTCCGTACGCACCGACGAGCGGCGCGGCACCGAGTGGACCTTCGAGACGTACGAGACCGAGGGCGCCAAGGGTGAGGAGGGCGAGGAGCTGCGGCTGCGGTTCCGGGACGGCGGACTGGGCATCACGCTGCACTACCGGATGCGCGACGACGTCGTGGAGCGCTGGGTGACCCTGCACAACCAGGGGCCCGTCCTGGAGCTGTTGCGCGCCGACTCCGCCACCTGGACCCTGCCCGACCGCGAGGACTGGCGGCTGTCGCAGCTGCACGGGCGCTGGGCCGCGGAGTCCCGGCTGACGCGGTCCTCCCTCACCTACGGGGAGAAGGTCATCGGCAGCCGTCGCGGCCACACCGGACACCCCCTCCTGCCCTGGGTCGCGCTCGACACCGACGCCACCGAGGAGCACGGCGAGGTGTACGGCTGTGCCCTTGCCTGGTCGGGCTCCTGGCGGATCGCGGTGGCCCAACTGCCGGACGCGCGTGTGCAGATCACCGGCGGGGTCGGGTACGACGACTCGGGGCTGCTGCGGCTGGCGGCGGGGGAGTCGTTCGTGACCCCCGTCTTCGCCGGGTTGTGGAGCGACGGCGGCTTCGGGGGCGCGAGCCGCGCCTGGCACGCCTATCAGCGCGCCCATGTGATCCCTGACGCCGATCAGGACCGGCCCGTGCTGTTCAACTCCTGGGAGGCGACGGAGTTCGACATCTCCGAGGAGCAGCAGGCCACCCTCGCGCGACGGGCCGCCGCGATCGGCGTGGAGCTGTTCGTCGTCGACGACGGCTGGTTCGGGGCGCGCACCAGCGACCGCGCCGGGCTCGGCGACTGGACGCCCAACCCCGACCGCTTCCCCAGCGGCCTCAAGCCGCTCGCCGACTACGTGCACGCGCTCGGCATGCAGTTCGGCATCTGGGTCGAGCCGGAAATGGTCAATCCGGACAGCGAGCTCTACCGCGCCCACCCGGACTGGGTCCAGCATCAGAACGGGCGAAAGCGGACGGAATTCCGCAATCAGCTCGTACTGAACCTCGCACGCGAAGACGTCCGGGACTACCTCTGGCGGCAGCTCGACGGTCTCCTCTCCAGCGCCCCGATCGACTATGTGAAGTGGGACTTCAACCGTTGCTTCAGTGACGCGGGCTGGCCGGGCGAGCCGTATCCGCAGCGGCTCTGGGTCGACCATGTGCGTGCCTTCTACGCCCTGTTGGACCGGCTGCGCGCCGCCCACCCGGGCGTCGCCTTCGAGTCCTGCTCGGGCGGCGGCGGCCGGATCGACCTGGGGGTGCTGAGCCGTACGGACCAGGTGTGGACGTCCGACAACACCGACCCGCTCGACCGGCTCGCCATCCAGCACGGCTTCAGTCAGATCCATCCGGCCCGGGTCATGGCCGCCTGGGTCACCGACAGTCCCAACAGCCAGCTCAACGGCCGGGTCAGCTCGCTGCGCTTCCGGTTCGTGAGCGCCATGGCCGGGGTGCTCGGCGTCGGTGGCGACCTGGCGCGGTGGAGCGAGGAGGAGCTTGCCGAGGCGCGGGAGTGGGTGGAGCTCTACAAGGAGATCCGGCCCCTGGTGCAGCGCGGGGACCTCTACCGGCTGCGGCCGCCGCGGGGCGGGCTGAGCGCCGTGCAGTACCTGCTCGGCGACGAGACCGTCGTCCTCGCCTGGCTCCAGGCGCAGAGCTACGGCGAGGCCGTACCGGCGCTGCGGTTGCGGGGGCTCGACCCGACGGCGTCGTACGAATGCCGCGAAACGGGCGAAGTCTACCGAGGTGCCGTGCTGCTGCATCACGGGCTGCGGACGGGGTTGCGGGGCGACCTCGACGCGGCAGTCATCCGGCTGCGCCGCATCTAGGGCTTCTGTCCGTATTGGCGCCGATAGGCGACTTCGGATGCTTTCATTAGCCTTCAGTGCCTTCGGGCCTTCAGTGGCCTTGGAGGGGCTTGGAGAGTCTTAGAGGGTCTTAGTGGGCCTTAGGTGCCCTTCATTGGCTTTCATTCCAACTCGCTCTGGATTAAGGAAAGCTGGAGCGGTGTCACGTGATTAGGGTCATATTCGTGACCGAGGGTTGCCCGTCATGTTCACGTAATCCACATGCTTTTTAGGGGTTTTGGCTCGGGCGGTGTCCTCCTAATGCACGGAGGGTGACAGGGAATTCCCTCAGCGGATCAACAGAAATGCGGGCACAGGGAACCCCTTACTTGTTCCTGTGCGTCTTCGTCGCTTACGTTCGCCACCAATCCGGACGGAACGCCGAATCCTGCCGCCGCCCGGAGCCCGCGCAAACCCACCCGTGCCCGGCAGGAGCGGGGGACCCACAGGTACAACCGCCTGTTCCGGTCTCCGGAACGGCTAGGGGTCAAGTCGCGTCTCGGCGCGACCGGGCATCTCCAGCCCGCACCCGACAGCTCACCTCGCAGGCGCCGGAGAGGAATTCGTCATGCCCGCGAAGGGTAAGCACCGCCGCCCGAAGTCCCCCCGTTTCACCCGCTCCATCGCCGTCGCCGGAACCGGTGGCGCCGCTCTCGCCCTGCCCCTGCTGGGGGCCACCGGCGCCCATGCCGCTACGCCGCAGTCCGCTTCCCAGTCGGTTTCGGAAAAGGCCGTTCAGTCCGCACCGGCCGCCGCCGAGAAGAAGGCCGCCGCCAAGGACACCGGTGTGCGGACCTATTCGGTGAAGGCCGGCGACTACCTCGCGAAGATCGCCGAAGAGCAGCACGTGAGTGGCGGCTGGAAGAAGCTTTACGCGGACAACCGCGAGGCCGTCGGCGACGACCCGTCGCTGATCCACCCCGGCCTGAAGCTCAGCATCGGCAAGAAGGCCACGACGAGCACTCCCAAGTCGTCCTCCCCGTCGTCCTCTTCCTCATCTTCGTCGAAGTCGTCTTCTTCGAAGTCGTCCTCCTCCGAGTCGTCCTCGTCGAAGTCGTCCTCGGCCCGGACGTCGACCGCCGCCAAGAGCGCCGAGTCCACCAGCACCGCCGGCTTCAGCAGCCCCATCGACGGCGCCGCCGTCGCCACCGCCTACCGCGTGGCGGGCAGCATGTGGTCGAGCGGGTACCACACCGGCGTCGACTTCGCGGCGCCGACCGGTACCTCGCTGAAGGCCGTGGGCGCGGGCACGGTCGTCTCCGCGGGCTGGGGCGGCGCGTACGGCAACCAGGTCGTCATCCGCCTCGCCGACGGCCACTACGCCCAGTACGCCCACCTGTCCTCCCTCTCCGTCTCGACCGGCCAGAGTGTGAGCGCGGGTCAGCAGATAGGTCTCTCCGGCGCGACCGGCAACGTGACCGGCCCGCACCTGCACTTCGAGATCCGCACCTCCCCGGACTACGGCTCGGACGTGGACCCGGTCGCCTACCTCCGTGCGAAGGGCATCGCCATCGGCTGACCCCCGCCGACTTCCCCTCGCCTGACACGCCGCCGAAGGCCGGACCCCGATCCCCGGGTCCGGCCTTCGGTGTGTTCGCGTCCGCCCGTTCCTGATCGCCGTGTTGCTTTCATGTGGCAGGCGTGTCCGTGGCGTCGACAGCGAGGGCGGATGGACGGCAGAGTGACCTCCGTACGGAGCAAGCGCTTTCCATGCTCCCGCCCCGGCCCACGGAGGTCTCCGTGCCGCCGATCGGTCTCCCGGAAGGAGTCGTCTCCCGTGACGACCACGCGTAGAGCATTCGGAGCCCTGACAGCAGGCGCCGCCCTCGCGGCGCTCGCCCCGGCGGGAGCGGCGGCCGCCACGCCGCGCCACCGTCGGCTCATCGCCCACGACGACTTCCGGCACGGCCTCGGGCAGTGGGCCGTCGAACTGGAGAAGGGCGGCACCGTCAGCGCTTCCCGAGGCAGCTTGGAGGTCGACGTACCCGCCGGTGCGACGGTCTGGTTCAGGAAGCGGCTGGAAGGGCCGTACGTCATCGAGTACACGGCCACGCCCGTGTCGGAAGGCGGTGTCAACGACCGCGTCTCCGACCTGAACAACTTCTGGAACGCCACCGACGTCCGCTCCCCGGACGACCTCTTCGCCACCCCACGGGGCGGGGTGCTGGCCGAGTACGACCATCTCCGGACGTACTACGTCGGCTACGGCGCCAACACGAACACCACAACGCGGCTGCGCCGGTACGTCGGTGAGGCCGGGGTCCGTCCGCTGATCTACGACTATCCGGAGCCGCTGCTCGTGGCGAACGAGCCCAACCGGGTGCGGATCGTCTCCGACGGTCCGACGGTGCGGTGGTGGAACAACGGGCGGCTCGTCTTCGACTACACCGACCCGCAGCCGTACACCGGTGGGCACTTCGCCTTCCGGACCACCTGGAGCCACTTCCGGTTCAGCGGCTTCCGGGTGTGGCGGTTGAGTCCACAACACCCCTGATCAGGGGCTTATTCCAGGTTTGGCCAACACTTTAGGAGTGGCTTATCTCACCGTCCGTCAACCCTTCCTTACGGTCGCGTAGGTCACATTCGAAGGTGAATCATGCCCGTGTGGCAGACGATTCGAAGAGTGACAGCAGATCAGTGATCGGGTCGTACGTCGCGGTGGGGGACAGCTTCACCGAGGGCGTCGGCGATCCCGGCCCCGACGGGGCGTTCGTCGGTTGGGCCGACCGGTTCGCGGTATTGCTCGCAGACCGGCGGCCCGAGGGCGACTTCAGTTACATCAACCTCGCCGTGCGCGGCAAACTCCTCGACCAGATTGTCGAGGACCAGCTCCCGAAGGCCGTCGAACTGGCCCCGGACCTGGTCTCGTTCTGTGCGGGCGGCAATGACATCATCCGGCCCGGCACCGACCCCGACGAGGTGGCCGAGCGCTTCGAGCGGGCGATCGCCCGGCTTGCGGACGCGGCCGGCACCGTCATGGTGACGACCGGCTTCGACACCCGTGGCGTGCCCCTGCTGAAGCATCTGCGCGGCAAGATCGCCACGTACAACGGCCATGTCCGGGCGATCGCCGACCGGTACGGCTGTCCGGTGCTCGACCTGTGGTCCCTGAAGGCCGTTCAGGACCGCCGGGCCTGGGACGACGACCGGCTCCACCTGTCTCCCGAAGGGCACACGCGCGTGGCGCTCCGTGCGGGGCAGGTCCTCGGCCTGGAGGTCCCGGCCGACCCGGAGCAGCCCTGGCCGCCGCTCCCGCCCCGCGGCACCCTTGAGGTCCGCCGGGACGACGTCCACTGGGCGCGTGAGTACCTGGTGCCGTGGATCGGGCGGCGCCTGCGCGGCGAGTCGTCGGGGGACCATGTGACGGCCAAGGGCGAGCTGTCGCCGGACGACATCAAGATGCGGATCGCGGCGGTGGCCTGAGAGCTGCCTGAGGATGCTTGTCGGCGTCCGCGTGCGTGCGGGCCGTGCCGGTGTGTGACCGGTGCGGCCCGCACGGCTGTTGGCGGTCACCGTCGCGGTGCCGTCAACGCCTCCCGCTCCAGCCCCAGTTCCCTGGCGAGCGCCTCGTCCACCCACTGCTGGGCACGCGCGCGTGAGACCGCGCCGGGGTACGACGTCAGCTGTACCGCGAGCCCGTCGAGAAGGGCCGTGAGGCGCAGGGCCGTACCGGTCGGGTCCGGGCAGTGGAACTCCTCCGCGGCCACGCCCTCCTCGATGACCCCGGCGATGGCCGCCTTCCACTGCCGGTCGAGGTCCCGCGTGACATCCTGCAGCGTGGGCTCGCGCAGCGCCGCCGCCCACCCCTCGATCCACAGCCGCCAGCCCTTGGCCTGACCGGTCGGCGCGTACCAGCGCACGGCCGCCCGCAGCCGTCGCAGCGCCGTGGTGCGGCGGGCGAGGAGCTTGCGCAGATGGGCCAGATCGCCCTTGGCCGCGTGGGTGAACGCGGCGGCGACGAGCTTCTCCTTGGTGGCGAAGTGATACAGCACAAGCGCGTTGCTCACGCCGAGCGCCGAGGCCACGTCGGCGATCCGGACCGCCGCCACACCCCGCGCCTCTATCTGCTCGACGGCGGCCCGCAGCAGTTCCTCACGCCGCTCCGCCACGCTCAACCGCATTCTCGCCACGCGGTCACCCTAGTCCGATCCGCATGTGCTCCCGAGGGCGTCGCGAAGGGTTGGCCGAGCGGCCTCGCAGCCGTGGGGAACGCGCCGGGTGCCTCACGGCGGCCGGCTGTGAACCTGCTGGTGACCTTTGCCGCCACGGCAGTCACCTGTGCCGGCCGAAACGCTCGGCGATCACCGGCAGCCGTTCCGCCGCGATGGCGTGCGCCGCGGCCCGGGGCGTCGTCCCGTCGGTCTCGGCGCGGGCCAGGGTGCGGTCGGTCAGGGCGCGCATCGAACGTCGCGTGTGGGCGAACGCCTCGTCCGCGTCCGCCGCGATGTCGCCGAACAGCGTCCACCACCACCAGGCGTTCGTCGCCGAGTTGACCACGACGTCCGGCAGCACCGTGACACCCCGCGCGGCCAACAGCACCTCCGCCTCCGGCCGTACGGGCATGTTGGCCGCCTCGGCGATCCAGCGGGCGGTGATCCGGCCCTGGTTCGCCACGTCGATCGCGTACGACACGGCCGCCGGCACCAGCACCTCCGCCTCCGCCGACAGCCAGGCTTCGCCCGGCAGTTCGCGATCGCCCGGGCGCAGCGCGGCGCGGTCGACGGTGCCGTACGCGTCCCGCGCCGCCAGCAGGCGCTCGATGTCGAGGCCGGCCGGGTTGGCCATCGTGCCCTTGATGTCGGCGACGGCCACGACCGCGAGCCCCGCGCGCGTGAGGAAGCGTGCCGTGGCCCCGCCCATGGTCCCAAGTCCCTGCACGGCGACCCGCGTTCTCCAGTACGGCACACCCGCCCGGTCCAGGGCCGTGAGCACCGACTCGGCCACTCCGCAGCCGCCGACCAGCTCGTCGAGCCCGAATCCGTCCACCTCGACCGCGAACGCGTCCGCGAGCCGCTGCCGGTCGCCGGCCTCGTCGTCGAGCAGCGGATACACGGCCTGGACGGACGAGACGAGCCCCGCCTCGGCCGCCGCCCGGTCGAGCACGGCCTGGGTGAGGCCCAGGTCCTCGCCCGTGGCCCAGAAACTCTCGACGTACGGCCGCATGGTCCGCAGGTAGCGCACCAGGAGCCCGTACGCCTCCGGGTCCCGGGGATCGCAGTCGATGCCGCCCTTGGCGCCGCCCAGCGGGACGTACCGGGCCTCGGGGTCGTAGTGCAGGGCTTCCTTCATGCTCATGCCCCGGGCGAGCCCGGCGACCTCGTCCAGCGTGCAGCCCGGCCGCATCCGCAGCCCGCCGCTGGAGACGCCGCGCACCAGCCGGTCGACGACCAGGAAGCCCTGGCGCCCTGTGACGTCGTCGGTCCAGGTGAGCGAGAGCAGGGGGGTGGTCATGGGGTCTCCGGGGGCCACGGGCCCGCGCGGGTGCGCGGTTACTGAACGATGAGTCAGTATCAAAACGAGACGAGGACATGTCAATGCGGCACAGGTGTTCGGTGGGGAGGAAGCTTTCCCGGGGCAACCGGCGTTGTCGGAGGGGCCGACCATAATGGAACCCCTCACCGACTCCACCTGGAGGTACCGTGGCCGATTTCCGTTCCCCGAGCCCCGGGCTTCGCGCCCTGCGGCCCGCGGCCTTCGGTGTGGACCCGAGCGGGGAGCGCATGGCGCGCATCCGCAGATCGCCGCACTTCCGGGACGGGGTCTTCCAGAACCCCGGGGGCGCCGCCCGGACCCGCCCCTCCGGCTCGATGCTGGAGTTCGCCAAGGTCTTCTTCGACAAGGACACCCGGCCCCGCCGCGCCCCGAAGGGGACCGTGCCGGTGCACCCCACCACCTACGCCGACCTGGCGAAGCCGCCCGCCACCGGGCTGCGCCTGACCTGGCTGGGGCACTCCAGCGTCCTCGCCGACATAGACGGTCACCGGGTGCTCTTCGACCCCGTATGGGGCGAGCGCTGCTCCCCGTTCCCCTTCGCCGGGCCCAAGCGGCTGCACCCCGTCCCGCTGCCGCTCGCCGCGCTCGGCCAGGTCGACGTCGTCGTCATCTCGCACGACCACTACGACCACCTCGACCTGCCCACGATCAAGGCACTGGCCGGCACCGACACGCTCTTCGCCGTACCGCTCGGCGTCGGCGCCCACCTCGAACACTGGGGCGTGTCCGCCGACCGGCTGCGCGAGCTGGACTGGCACGAGACGACGAAGGTCGGCGGACTCACCCTGACCGCCACCCCGGCCCGCCACTTCTGCGGCCGCGGACTGCGCAACACCCAGCACACCCTCTGGGCGTCCTGGGCCGTCGCCTCGGCGGAGCACCGGATCTACCACAGCGGTGACACCGGCTACTTCGAGGGCTTCAAGGACATCGGCGCCGAGCACGGCCCGTTCGACGCCACGATGATCCAGATCGGCGCCTACTCGGACTTCTGGCCCGACATCCACATGACGCCCGACGAGGGCGTCCGGGCCCACCTCGACCTGCAGGGCGGCGACCCGGGTGCGGGTGTCATGCTGCCGATCCACTGGGGCACCTTCAATCTGGCGACGCATCCCTGGGCGGAGCCGGGGGAGTGGACGATGCGGGCCACCCACAAGGCCGGGGTCACGATGGCGGCTCCGCGCTGCGGTGAGCCCTTCGAGCCGGGCGCGGTGCCGCCGGTGACGCCGTGGTGGCGCGATGTGGCCGAGGCGCCCGCCGAGGGGTGGCCCGCATGGCCGCCGGTCGCGTCGGTGCCGGACGGCGCGGCGGTCGCCCAGAGCGACCTCGACCTCGCGGGCGGACACTGACCGGTACCCAGACGACGGCCGGGCGCGGTTCAGCCGACTCGGGGGCGGGTACCCGGGCGCGTCCGGGAAGGAGCGCCCGGGCGTTTCTGCCCGGCCACGACTCCCATCCGGCCGACGTCGAGGAGCGGCCCATGCCGTACAAGGAATTCCTGGCCGCGGTACGCGCGCGGGGCGCCTACGACGATCTGGACGAGGCGGCACGCGTCACCGAGGCCGTGCTGAGCACCCTCGGCGCACGGCTGCAACCGGCCGTGGCGGAGCACCTGGCGGACCAGCTGCCGACGGGGATCGGCGCCGCGCTCACGGACGTGGGCGATCGTGGACGGACCTGGGGCGTGGGGGAGTTCGTGCGCCAGGTGGCCGTCGCGTCCGGCGACGACCAGGAGGCCGCCCGCGCCCACGCGGAGGCCGTGCTCACCGTGCTGGGGGAGACGGTGTCGGGAGGCGAGCTGAACAAGATCATCAGCCGGCTTCCGGCTCGGTACGCCGAACTCTTCGGCCATGCGGAACTGACCTGACCGCACGGCGCTCACCGGGCCGTGCCCCCAGCCATGGCGCACGGAAGAAGCTGATCTCGATGATTTCCGAACTGGTCCGGGTCCCCGCCGACAGCGCGGCACTCCCGGGCGATCTGGTGGTGCCCGACCGGGCGCGGGCCGTGGTGCTGTTCGCGCACGGCAGCGGGAGCTCCCGGCACAGCCGGCGCAATCGATGGGTGGCCGCCGAGCTGCGCAAGGCGGGGCTGGGCACCCTGCTGATCGACCTGCTCACCGAGGACGAGGAACGCCGCGACGACTGGACCGCCGAGTATCGCTTCGACATCCCCCTCCTGGGCCGTCGCCTCGTGGCGGCGATCGACTGGCTCGGCGGTCAGCCCGACACCCGCGACCTGCCCGTCGTCCTCTTCGGCGCCAGCACCGGCGCGGGCGCGGCCCTGGTGGCAGCCGCCGAGCGGCCGGATCGGGTGCTGACCGTGGTGTCCCGCGGCGGACGCCCGGATCTCGCCGACGATGCCCTGGACGCCGTACGGGCGCCCGTCCTGCTCATCGTCGGCGGTGACGACCCGGAGGTGCTCCGCCTCAACGAGGAGGCCGGCCGGCGTCTCAACGCGCCGCACGCGCTGCGGGTGGTGCCGGGCGCCACGCATCTCTTCGAGGAACCCGGTGCGCTGGAGCAGGTCGCGGAGGCGACCCGCGAGTGGTGCGACGAGCGGCTGCGCTCGGCTCGGGAGGGGTGAGCGGCGAGCTCGGTGTGGTGAGCGGGCGAGGCCGGTGTGGTGTGCCCTCGGTTGCGGTCCTGCTCCCCTCGGGCGCCGCGCCGGGTTCCCGCCCTGGCGGCCTGGCGCCGCCTCGGCGACTGCGCGGTGCGCACGGTGCGGGCGGTCACCACAGTTCGCGCGCCCCTGCGGGACGGTTCGTGCGGGGCGTGTGGGAGCGCGTCCGGGGCGCCCGCCGTGCGATGTGCGCCGCTACGGCCGGTGAAGTGCGGACGGTCGGGGTGTGGGGCGTGCTGGGTGCTGAATCGTCTCGGCCGGGGTGGGCACGGGGGCGGAAACAGAGGGTCGGCGAGGGCCGGGGCGAAGGGAGTGCCGGACGCCTCGACTTCTCCGCGTGACCACTTCTGACCAGGTCTGATCGTTCGACTGCTCCCTGTGGGCGAACGGTGGAGCGGGTTATCGGTCTGTCGTACGAGCCCTCATACCAGAGCGGGACGCTGCCTGCGGGACTTTGTCAACTGCCCCCCGCACATGATGCGGAGCCGACTACTGTGAGTGTCCGTCGGGCGACACGCAGCCGAACTCATCGGCTCCGTCGACCGACATCACGATGGCGCATGCCCCGGGCCGCGCAGACCGCGCGCACTCCCCAAGGCCCCGACCGACGGACCAGTACGAGGACCCCGATGTCTCAACTCCGCGCCCCGGCCGCACGCGCAGACCGCCGTGAGGGCGGGCGGCACGGGCGCCCGGCCGCCCGCACCGCGCCCGCGCTGCCCGAGACCCACATACGGCCCCAACTGCTGCGGCTGGCCGTGCTGCCGCCCATCGCGGTGGCCCTCAGCGCCTGCGCGGCCGTGCTGTTCGTCGTGCGCACCACGGGACCACGGCCCAGCCTCACCCTGTGGAGCGTGCTCGCCGGGGCGGTCTCGGTGACGTTCGCGGCCATCCTGATCGCCGCGGTCGCCGCGCGCCGCACCGCCAAGTCCGTGAGCGACCGCATCGGCGCCCTGCGCCGCAGCAGCGCACGCGGCGAGGCCGATCTACGGGCCCTCGTCGAGGCGCTTCGGCGCGGTGACGGTCCGCCGAAGCGCAAGTCGCGCAGCGGTCCGCCAGAGGGCGCCGACGACTTCGAACTGCTCGCCGCCGACCTGGCCCGCGCCCACGACGGAGCCGTCACCGCCGTCGTCCAGGCCTCCCAGCTCTCCAGCCAGGCGGGCAGCGAACAGAAGCTCGAGGTCTTCGTCAACCTCGCCCGGCGCCTTCAGTCGCTCGTGCACCGCGAAATCTCGATCCTCGACGAGCTGGAGAACGAGATCGAGGACCCCGACCTGCTCAAGGGCCTCTTCCACGTCGACCACCTCGCCACCCGCATCCGCCGCCACGCCGAGAACCTCGCCGTGCTCGGCGGCGCCGTCTCCCGCCGGCAGTGGAGCAACCCGGTCTCCATGACCGAGGTGCTGCGCTCGGCCATCGCCGAGGTCGAACAGTACTCGCGGGTCAAACTCGTGCCGCCCATCGACGGCACCCTGCGCGGGCACGCCGTCGCCGACGTCATCCACCTGCTGGCCGAACTCGTCGAGAACGCCACGGTCTTCTCCGCCCCGCACACCCAGGTTCTGCTCCGGGCCAACCTCGTGACCTCCGGGCTCGCCGTCGAGGTCGAGGACCGCGGGCTCGGCATGCCCGTCGGCGAGCAGAACCGTATGAACGCCCTGCTCGCCGACCCCGACCAGGTCAATGTCGCCAGCCTGCTGGCGGACGGGCGGATCGGGCTGTTCGTCGTGTCCCAGCTCGCCAAGCGGCACGGCATCCAGGTGCGCCTGCAGACCAACATCTACGGCGGTGTCCAGGCCGTACTCGTCGTGCCGCAAGGGGTGTTGGGCAGGGAGCCGGGGGCCCGCGGAGGCGCGGCGCGCACGCAGGAACCGCAGGGAGCGGCGGGCACGGCCGTGCCTCCGCACACCACCTCGCAGGCACCTGCGCAGCAGACCCCGGTGCCGCCCCAGCAGCATCGGCAGCCCGCGTCGGCCGCCCCGGCCGCATCGGAGGGCGGACAGCGGGGCGCGGCCGAGGCGTCGCCGGGGACGCCGCGTCGGCAGCAGCCGCGGACCGGCGGACGGGGCGCGGACGCGAGGACGGACGGCAGCGGGCCGGCACCGCTGCCCGTGCGCGGCGCCAAGGAGGAGCGGCCCAACCCGTCGGAGGCCGTGCCCGGCATCAGGCCCGACGAACGCCGGCTCCTCGCCGAGAACACCGTCGCACCGCCGACCCCGCGCACCAGTACCGTCCGCGGCACCATGGGCAAGCCCCAGCTGCCCCGGCGCCGCGCCCAGGAACACATCGCGCCCCAGCTCCGTGGCGGCCCCGCACCGCGCCAGGAATCCGACCACCTCGCCGGGCATGACCCCGGGTTGATGGCGGCCTTCCAGCGGGGCATCGGACTCGCCGAGACGCAGCAGCACATGGAGTCGGCTCACATGGAGTCGGCGCATGGGGATTCCGGGCATCTGGAGGCCGGACACCTGGATGCCGGGCATGTAGAGGCCTGGCATGTGGAGCCCGGGCGTATGGGCGCCGAGGACACGGGCGCAGAAGACATGGGTGGCGGGCACATGGGTGCCGAGCCCATGGGCGGCGCGCACACGGTCGGCGGATCCGCGGAGTCGGGGCGGCGGGAATCGGACCGCGGGGAACCGGGTCACAGCGGCGGCGGGTCCATGAACACGCGGCCTGGGGCAGCAGACCACATGGATGCCCCGCACACGGCGTCAGGCCACACGACGGTGAGCCCCACGACCTTCGGCTACACAACGTCCGGCCACACAACGTCCGGCCACGTGGAGTCGGGCCACATGGACACGCGCTACATGGACACGTGCTACATGGACTCGGGCCACGCGGACGCCCGCCACATGGAGTCGGGTCCCCTGGACGCACGCCACATGGACTCAGGTCCCGTGGACGGACGCCACATGGACTCGGGGCACATGGACTTCGGCCACATGGGCTCGGCACACACCCTCACCCCACGCCCGAGCACATCCGCCTACACCCCCTCGACGCCCATCACCCCTGACCCGATGTCGCCCGAGTCCGAGCCGACCCGCCTGGACCCCACGTCCTCCGAGCCCACCCGCCTGGAGTCCGTGCGCCCGGCGTCGATCCGCCTGGAGCCGACGAGCCTCGACACGGGGAGCCCGCAGCCCACAGGCCTGCGCCCAACCTCCCTGGACGCACTCCACACAGACGTGACCTCCATGACCACCCGGCCACCCATGGACGTATCGCCCATGGACCACACCACCCGGCACGACGGGAGCGCACCAGCCGGATGACCACGCCCATGACCAGCTCCGAGTCCACCTGGACGAGCACTCCCACCCCCAGCGCTCCCGCAGACCTTCGTACCTCAAGGAGTCGATCCATCATGGCGAGCGACGCGCCGACGGCCCATGTCTCCGATCTCGACTGGCTGATGAGCGGCCTCGTGCAGCGCGTACCGCACACCACCAGCGCGGTACTCCTCTCCTGTGACGGGCTCGTGAAGTCGGTTCACGGCCTCGATCCGGACAGCGCCGACCACATGGCAGCCCTGGCCTCCGGCCTCTATTCCCTCGGCCGCAGCGCCGGGGTCCGCTTCGGCGACGGCGGCGACGTGCGCCAGGTCGTCGTCGAGCTCGACTCGACCCTGCTGTTCGTGACCACAGCCGGCTCCGGGACCTGTCTCGCCGTGCTGGCCGGCCGCGAGGCCGACGCGGCGGTGCTGGGCTACGAGATGGCGATGCTGGTCAAGAGTGTCCGCCCCTACCTGGTCACCGCCCCCCGGCAGCACTCCGTCGAACCGTCGGCGATGAGGCCTTGAACGTGACGGCGGCCGGCGACGGGCCCTGGCTCGACGACGCGGCCGGACGGCTGGTGCGCCCTTTCACGGTCAGCAACGGCCGTACCCGGCCCACCATCGCGCTCGACCTCATGTCGCAGGTGAGAGCCACCGGGGCGACCCCCCTCGGCTACCTCGGCCCCGAGCACGAGCAGGCGATCGACCTGTGCCGCGCCCCCGTCTCGGTCGCCGAGGTCGCCGCCCACCTGAAGCTGCCGGCGGTGGTCACCAAGGTGCTGCTGTCGGACCTCCTCGACTGCGGGGCGCTCACCACCAAGCCCCCCGAGTTCCACCACAACCCGACTGACCGGGCCCTTCTGGAGGCAGTGCTCGATGGACTACGACGACAGCTCTGACCCCTTCCCCACCGCGCTGAAGATCTTGGTAGCGGGAGGGTTCGGGGTAGGCAAGACGACCTTCGTGGGCGCGGTGAGCGAGATCGCGCCGCTCAGCACCGAGGAACTGCTCACCACCGTCAGCGCCGCGACCGACAACCTCGAGGGCATCGAGAACAAGGTCGAGACGACAGTGGCGATGGACTTCGGCCGTATCACACTCGACCCGGAACACGTCCTGTACCTGTTCGGCACGCCCGGACAGGAGCGGTTCTGGTTCATGTGGGACGAGCTCTCGGAGGGCGCGCTCGGCGCGGTCATCCTCGCCGACACCCGGCGCCTGGAGGACTGCTTCGCCGCCGTCGACTTCTTCGAGGAGCGGGGCCTCGGGTTCATCGTGGCGATCAACGAGTTCGACGGCTCCTACCGGTACGACCCCGAGGAGGTGCGCGCCGCCATCGACCTCGACCCGCAGATCCCCATCGTCCGCTGCGACGCCCGGATCTCCAGCTCCGGTGTCCAGACCCTGCTGACCCTGGTACGACACCTCATCGCCCACACGCCGGCGCACGCGCCGAGCCACGGCGCCCACATGTGACATCCGCACACAAGGCACGGAGCCGCATATGACGTACGCCCACAGCGACGGAATCCGCTCATGAGCTACGGCCCACCCCGCCCGGTCGCTCGCCTGCTGCTCACCCCCGAGGACAAGGAGGCCCCCGCCCGCGCCCGGCGGCTGCTCGGACTGGGCCTGGGAGAGCACCCGGACCCGGCTCTGGACGTCTTCGCGGACCAGCTCGCCGAGCTCACCGGGGCGCCCTACGCCATGGTCAACTTCATCGGCGAGAACCGGCAGTTCTTCGCCGGCCTGCATGTGCGGCAGGCCATGACCCTTGTGCGGGCCGACGACGCCAAGCCGCAGCTGGGCCGCCATCTGGCGCGCGACCATGGGTTCTGCCCCCATGTGGTCGTCCGACGCAAGGCGCTGGTCCTGGAGGACGTCCGCGACTATCCGCGGTTCGCGGGGAACCCGATCGTCGACGAGTTCGGTGTCCGCTCCTATCTGGGCGCCCCGCTCATCGACTCCACGGGGATGGCGCTGGGCACGGTGAGCGTCGTCGACGTGGAGCCGCGACCGTGGGGAAGGGCCGGGCTGGAGACGATCAAGGCGTCGGCGGCGGAACTCGTCGCGCGGCTGGAGCGGCGGGCGGCCGACGGGCTGCCGCTGTGAGCGGCCCTCCCAGGAACGGGGACACCACGGACCTGCGTCTCGGCGTCCTGGGGTTCGGCCTGCGCGGCGCCCTTGCCCGCACCGCGCACCGCCCCGGCCACGGCGCACGTGTGACCGTCGTCGCCGACCCCGACCCGGCACGACGGGACGACGCCACGGCCCGTATCCCCGGAGTGCGCACGGTCGACGACCCACGCAAGGTGATCGACGCCCCGGACGTCGACGCCGTGCTCGTCCTCACCCCCGACCACACCCACGCCGACCTCGCCTGCGCGGCCCTGCGCGCCGGCAAGCCCGTCTTCGTCGAGAAGCCCCTGGACATCACCGTCGAGCGCTGCGACCGCATCCTGCGCACCGCCCGCGAGACCGGCACCCGGCTCTACGTCGGGCACAACATGCGGCACATGCCGGTGGTCCGGCTGATGCGCGACATCGTCGCGCGCGGCGAGATCGGCGAGGTCAGGACCGTCTGGGTGCGCCACTTCGTCGGCTACGGCGGCGACTGGTACTTCAAGGACTGGCACTCCGAACGCCGGTACACCACCGGCCTGTTGCTGCAGAAGGGCGCCCACGACATCGACGTGGTGCACTGGCTCACGGGCGGGTACACGCGCCAGGTACAGGCGTTCGGGGCAACCCGCACCGCCGGGCCCCCGGCGAGCCCAAGACCGCCGACTGGTACACGGAGGACGGCCACTGGCCGCCGCACAGCCAGCGGGCACTCAACCCGGTGATCGACGTCGAGGATGTGTCCCTGGTCAACATGTGCCTGGACAACGGGGTGCTGGCCGCCTACCAGCAGTGCCATTTCACCCCTGACTACTGGCGCAACTACACCGTCATCGGCGACGCGGGCCGTCTGGAGAACTTCGGGGACGGGCCCGGCGCGGTGGTGCGGGTGTGGAACTCCCGGCGCTCACTCCACCGCGCGCGGGCCGACACGGAGTATCCGGTGCCGGATGCGGCGGAGGACGCCGGGCACGGCGGCGCCGACCCGCTGATCATCGACGAGTTCGTGCGGTTCGTACGACAGGGAGGGCGCACCGACACCTCACCGGTGGCCGCGCGGATGGCGGTGGCGGCCGGGTTCGGGGCGACCGAGTGGCTTCGCACGGGAGGTGGCGTACGTGAAGTGCCGCCGCTGGAGCCGGAGTTGATCGCGTACTTCGAGGACGGGCAGATCGCGTGAGGGAGCACGGGCGCGTCGCGTGAGGGGGCGCGGGCGCGTGGCATGGGAGGGGCGCGGGGGAAGGGCGTGAAGGAAAGCTGTGGCGCCGCTTAAGAAATCCTCGATGGACCGGGGCGCCGCCGTACGGCAGATTGCTACGCGATTCCACCCCTCTCCCTGGCCACGGGCTCCTTCGGCATGTCCGTGGGCCGGGACTCACCCACAGGAGCCGTAGCGTTGAAGGCGCTGGTCAAGGAGAAGGCGGAGCCCGGGCTCTGGCTCGCGGACGTTCCGGAACCGGCCGTCGGACCGGGCGACGTACTGATCAAGGTGCTGCGCACCGGCATCTGCGGCACCGACCTGCACATCCGGTCATGGGACGGCTGGGCGCGGCAGGCGATCCGCACCCCGCTCGTGGTCGGGCACGAGTTCGTCGGCGAGGTCGTCGAGACGGGTCGCGACGTCACCGACATCGCCATCGGCGACCGGGTCAGCGGCGAGGGCCATCTGGTGTGCGGCAAGTGCCGTAACTGCCTGGCCGGGCGGCGCCATCTGTGCCGGGCCACGGTCGGTCTCGGTGTCGGCCGTGACGGTGCCTTCGCCGAGTACGTCGCCCTGCCCGCGTCCAACGTGTGGGTGCACCGCGTCACGGTGGACCTCGACGTGGCGGCGATCTTCGATCCGTTCGGCAACGCGGTGCACACCGCGCTGTCGTTCCCGCTGGTCGGCGAGGACGTGCTGATCACGGGCGCGGGCCCGATCGGCCTGATGGCCGCCGCCGTCGCCCGCCATGCCGGTGCCCGCAACGTCGTCGTCACGGACGTCAGCGAGGAGCGCCTGGACCTCGCGCGCAAGATCGGTGTCGACCTCGCGCTGAACGTCTCGGGCGCCGACATCGCCGACGGGCAGCGGAAGTTGGGCCTGCGGGAGGGCTTCGACATCGGCCTTGAGATGTCCGGCCGCGCCGAGGCGCTGCGCGACATGATCGCCAACATGACGCACGGCGGCCGTATCGCGATGCTCGGCCTGCCCACCGAGGAGTTCGCGGTCGACTGGTCCCGGATCGTCACCTCCATGATCACGATCAAGGGCATCTACGGCCGCGAGATGTTCGAGACCTGGTACGCGATGTCGGTGCTGCTGGAGGGCGGACTCGACCTCGCCCCAGTGATCACCGGCCGGTACGGCTTCCGCGACCACGAGGCGGCGTTCGCCGACGCGGCGAGCGGCCGCGGCGGCAAGGTCATCCTCGACTGGACCCTCTGACGACACCCAAGAACTGAATTCAAGGACTGATGATGTTCGACTCCGTGCGCGACGACCTGCGCGCCACCCTCGACGAGATCCGCGCCGCCGGCCTGCACAAGCCCGAGCGCGTCATCGACACCCCGCAGTCCGCGACCGTCAACGTCTCCGCGGGCGGCCGACCCGGCGAGGTCCTGAACTTCTGCGCCAACAACTACCTCGGCCTCGCCGACCACCCCGAGGTGATCGCCGCCGCCCACGAGGCCCTCGACCGCTGGGGCTACGGCATGGCCTCCGTGCGCTTCATCTGCGGCACGCAGGAGGTGCACAAGGAGCTGGAGGCCAGGCTCTCGGCGTTCCTCGGCCAGGAGGACACGATCCTGTACTCGTCCTGCTTCGACGCCAACGGCGGTGTCTTCGAGACGCTCCTCGGCGAGCAGGACGCGGTGATCTCCGACGCGCTGAACCACGCGTCGATCATCGACGGCATCCGCCTGTCCAAGGCCCGCCGCTTCCGGTACGCCAACCGTGATCTGGCGGACCTGGAGGCGAAGTTGAAGGAGGCGTCCGACGCGCGGCGCCGCCTCGTCGTCACCGACGGCGTCTTCTCCATGGACGGCTACGTCGCCCCCCTCCGCGAGATCTGCGACCTCGCCGACCGCTACGACGCGATGGTCATGGTCGACGACTCCCACGCGGTCGGCTTCGTCGGCCCCGGCGGGCGCGGCACCCCCGAATTGCACGGCGTCATGGACCGCGTCGACATCATCACCGGCACCCTCGGCAAGGCCCTCGGCGGCGCCTCCGGCGGCTATGTGGCCGCCCGCGCCGAGATCGTCGCCCTGCTGCGCCAGCGCTCACGGCCGTACCTCTTCTCGAACACGCTGGCCCCGGTGATCGCGGCCGCCTCCCTGAAGGTGCTCGACCTGCTGGAGTCGGCGGACGACCTGCGGGTGCGCCTCGCCGAGAACACGGCGCTCTTCCGTCGCCGGATGACGGCGGAGGGCTTCGACATCCTGCCCGGCGACCACGCCATCGCGCCCGTGATGATCGGCGACGCGGCGAAGGCGGGCCGCATGGCGGAGCTGCTGCTGGAGCGCGGCGTGTACGTGATCGGCTTCTCCTACCCGGTCGTGCCGCAGGGCCAGGCCCGCATCCGTGTCCAGCTGTCCGCCGCGCACTCGACGGACGACGTCAACCGTGCCGTCGACGCCTTCGTGGCGGCCCGGGCGGAACTGGAAGCCTGACCTCCGGGCGACCCCGACATATTGCGATAATCGATCCCATGATCGAAGCGCGGCGGCTCCACATCCTCCGTGCGGTGGCCGACCACCGCACGGTGACGGCGGCTGCCGCCGCGCTGTATCTGACCCCGTCGGCGGTCTCCCAGCAGCTGACGGCCCTGGAACAGGAGACGGGTCACCGCCTGGTGGAGCGCGGCGCCAAGGGCGTCCGGCTGACCCCGGCCGGCGAGATCCTGCTCAGTCACACCAACGCCGTCCTCGCCCAGCTGGAGCGGGCCGAAGCCGAGCTGGCGGCGTACAGCTCGGGCGCGGCCGGCACGGTCACGGTGGCCTCCTTCGCGACCGGCATCGCCCTGGTCGTGGCGCCGGCGGTGGCCCGCCTCGCCTCGACGTCCCCCGGTATCCGTATCCGCGTCCAGGACGCCGAGGGCGATGCCAGTCTGCCGATGGTGCTCGACCGGCAGGTCGACATAGCGGTCGCCGTCGAGTACCGCGGGGCGCCGCCCGCCGACGACCCCCGCCTCACGCACGTACCGCTCTACGCCGAGCCCTTCGACGCGGTCGTCCCGGTCACCCACCGGCTCGCCGACGCCGACGAGGTCCCGCTCGCCGAGCTGGCCAAGGACGCCTGGATCGGCCCGTACCCCGGCAATCCCTGCCATGACGTGGTCGTGCTGGCCTGCGAGAACGCCGGCTTCCAGCCTCGCCTCGAACACTCCTCGGACGACTTCCGCGCGGTCGTCGCCCTCGCCTCGGCCGACGCGGGCGTGGCCCTCGTGCCGCGCTCGGCCCTGCGCGGCATGGATCTGGCGGGAGTCGTCGTACGGCCCGTGGACGGGGTGGCGCCCACCCGCCGGGTCTTCGCGGCCATACGCAGGGGCGCCGAGGAACATCCGCTGATCCGGCCCGTGCTGGAGGCGCTCGGGGAGGCGGCGGGGGAGTGAGCTTCCCGTAACACCGCTGTTTCAGATATGGGATAACGTCCCGGATATGAAACAAAGCGCAGATGTCGGCGAATCCCCGGACGCGGTCGACGCCCGCCTCGGTGCCCGCCTGGCCGAGTTGCGGGCCGAACGCGGCTGGTCCCTGGGGGAGTTGGCGGAACGCAGCGGTGTGAGCCGCTCGACCCTGTCCCGGGCCGAGCGGGCGGAGATCAGTCCCACCGCCTCGTTGCTGAACCGCCTGTGCCATGTCTACGGCCGGACCATGTCCCAGCTGCTCAGCGAGGTCGAGTCCGAGCCGGCGCTGGTGGTACGGGCGGCCGAGCAGCCGGTCTGGGAGGACCGCGCCTCCGGATTCGTCCGGCGGTCCGTGTCACCGCCGCACGCCGGGCTGCGTGCCGAACTCGTCGAGGGGCGGCTGTCTTCGGGCGCCGACATCGCGTACGACCGGCCGCCCGTGCCGGGGTTGGAGCAGCACATCTGGGTGCTGGAAGGGGCGCTCGACGTGACGGTTCAGGAGACCGAGCACCATCTCGTCGCCGGTGACTGTCTGCGGATGCGGGTGTGGGGGGCGACGCGCTTCCGGTGTGCCGGGCCCGAGGCGGTGCGGTATGCGCTGGTGGTGGTGCTGCCGTGATGGTGACGCGCCTGGACGAGGCCCGACTGCTGGAGCGGGCAGAGGACTTGACCGGCCTTCTGGTGGACACCGTGGAGGACGGCGCCTCCATCGGATTCCTCGCTCCCCTCGACCGTACGGCGGCCATGGCCTGGTGGAAGGAGCGCGCGGGCGCCGTTGCCGCCGGGCAGTTGGCGGTGTGGGCGGCCTGTGAGGGCGGGCGAACGGTCGGCACGGTCGGCCTGGCCTTCTCCGACAAGCCCAACAGCCGCCACCGTGCCGAACTGGTCAAGCTGATGGTGCACCGGGACGCGCGCGGGAAGGGCCTCGGCCGCAGACTCCTGACGACCGCCGAAGAGGCGGCGGCCCGCGCGGGAGTCACCCTGCTCCACCTGGACACGGAGACCGACAGCCTCGCCGAGCGCCTGTACGGCTCGGCCGGCTGGACCCGGGCGGGGGTGATCCCCGACTACGCGGCGAGCCCGGCCGGGGTGCTGCGGCCGACGACGATCTACTACAAGTACGTGGGTGCAGCCGCTCTCACCAGGTGATTGTCAGTGGCAGCCGCTACGGTGCGTCTCATGCCGGATGCCGAAGACGTACGCCGTATCGCTCTGTCCCTGCCGGACACCACGGAGAAGATCGCCTGGAGCATGCCCACGTTCCGGGTCGCGGGCAAGATGTTCGCCACGCTGCCCGAGGACGAGACCTCCATCGCGGTGCGCTGCCCCAAGGAGGAGCGCGACGAGCTGGTCCTGGCCGAGCCGGGGAAGTTCTGGATCGCCGACCATGAGGCGCAGTTCGCGTGGGTGCGGGCCCGGCTCGCCGCCCTGGAGGACGAGGGCGAACTGCGCGACATCCTCGCCGACTCCTGGCGACAGGCGGCCCCGTCCCGCCTGCTGGAGGCGTACCCGGAGTTGGGCCTGTCGGCCGGAGGGTGATCGCCCGCTCCGTGCAGGAGAGCGCAGGAGAGTGATCACCCCGCTCCGTATGAAAGTGATCCCCCCACGCTCTGTACGAAGGGGTGCGCGACCGCATAAAGGGTGCGCGACCACCGACCCGAGTGCGGTATTGTTTCCATGCGCGTTCGGCCGGGGGAAACCCCAGGTCAGGACGGCACCGGGACGTGGCGCAGCTTGGTAGCGCACTTGACTGGGGGTCAAGGGGTCGCAGGTTCAAATCCTGTCGTCCCGACTGGAGACAGTCGCAGGTCAGGGCCGGTTTCGGAGGCATCCGAAACCGGCCCTTGATCATTCTTGGGGACCAGTTGGGGACCGGCGTCCTTGACCGAGGTCAGCGGGTCACGACGATCGGGCTCGGCAGCGAGCGCGGTGCGCGGAGCACAGACCCCAGTGCCACTGACCGGCACCGTCCTGCCCCGGTGAAACCAGCCAGCCACTGCATCGATCTTGAGCCGAGTGAGCGAAGCCGGCTCTGCGAGCCCTCGCCTGCCGCGCGAGCGGCGCGGCAGGCGAGGGCTCATCGCAGGCGTAACACTGCCCGCGACTGGTGGGAGCCCGCGGTACCCAGTGGCCGACGCGCGACCTGCTGGAGCTGGTCTGGGCCGACGGCGGATACACCGGCAGCCTCGTTGAGTACTGCCTGGCTGCGTTGGCGCTGGTGTTGGCGATCGTCAAGCGCAGCGATGGTCGGAAGGGGTTAGTGGTGCTGCCTCAAGCGGTGGATCGTGGAGCGGTTCTGCGCCCATCTGATGCGCACTCGCCGCCTGGCGCGTGACCACGAGCGCCGCACGACCAGCGCGGAGGCACTGATCTACTGGTCCATGATCCTGCTCATGGCCCGCCGCCTGGCCCGGCCACGCCCGCAGCGAGGGTGAACCGGCCCGGCGCAGGCTTGGCGAGCCAGCTGCGGGCGACCAGGCGTTTCGCTTTCGACCGCAGCGACTCCGCCGCTGGCAAGGCCAGAACGGGCGTCGGGCTCCGTTCGCGTGAATTGCGGTCCTGTCCGGGTGCCACAGTCGGTGTCTGCCTGGATGCGCGCCCATCGTGGATCCGGCCCGCCGACCAGGGCCGCTGCTCTCCGTACCTGGGCCTGCTGCCCGGTGTCCGGGCTCACCGCGAAGGGGACGACCTGTGGAGACCGACCGACGAGAAGTGCTGAGGAGCGGAGCGGCCCTTGCGGCCGCCGGGAGCCTGATCGGTCTGGGCGGCGGTGCGGCCGCTGCTCGCACCCGCTCCGATGCAGCCGCCGACCGTCCGCCCGTCGCGGGTGAGGGTGTCGAGCCGGCCGCGTGGCGCGAACTGAGGCGGTGCCTCAGTCCTGCGGCAGCCCTGTACCGCCCCGGGATTCCGGAGTACACGGCACAGGCCACGCCCGACAACCAGCGTTACGCCTCCGTCCGTCCGGCCGGCGTCCTTGTCTGCGCGACCGAGGGCGACGTGGCCGCAGCGATCCGGTGGTGCGCCAAGCACGGAGTGCCCTTCGCCCCTCGCTCCGGCGGACACAACTACGCGGGCTACTCCACCACCCCCGGTCTCGTGATCAGTCTGCGGGCGCTGAAGGAGGTGGCGCCACAAGGGCGGCGCCTGCGCCTGGGCGGTGGCGCCACCAACTCGGACGTGTACGCGACCCGTGCGGCGAACCTGTACTTCCCCGGTGGGCGCTGCCCGGGAGTGGGCGTCGCCGGGCTGACGCTCGGCGGCGGGCTCGGTTTCAACGACCGTAAGTGGGGCCTGACCTGCGACCGGCTCACCGAGACCCGGGTCGTACTCGCGGACGGGACGCTGGTTCGCGCGACCGACGACGAGAACGCCGACCTGTTCTGGGCCTGTCGGGGCGGGGCCGGCGGCAACTTCGGCATCAACACAGGCTTCGTCTTCGAGGCCGTGCCTGTCGGCCGACTGCGCGCCACCGTCTTCGATCTGGCTTTCGGCCTGCACGCGGGCGTCCGGGTGATGGAAGAACTGCGGCAGATCCTCGACGCGGACCGGGGCGACGACTTCGACGTGCGGATCGGCTTCAAGCACGCCGGCGACGGCAGCACCTCGCTGGTGCTCCTCGGGCAGCGACTCGGCGACGAGGACACCCTGCGCCGCCTGTTCACACCCCTCCTCCAACTGCGACCGACCCGGACCTTCATCACGGAACGCGGATTCTGGTCCGCGCAGGACTACCTCATGGAAACCCCCGGAGCGAAGGACGCCTACGCCTCCAAGTCTCTCGTCCCCGACCGATGGCCCGATCCCGACACAGTGGCCGCTGTGGCCGACTGGACCCGGGGCTGGCAGCCGGGGCCCGGCATGGCCACCGGCTACGTGACCCTGTTCGCCATGGGCGGCGAAAGCGCCACGCCCCGCCCGGACGAGACGGCCTACCCCCATCGCAGTGCAACCTTCGTAATCGACGTCGGCACCCACTGGAAGCCCGGCACCCCGCCGGCCGAGGTCCGCGCCCTCCTGCAACAGACCCGCTCCGCCCACCACATGCTCCGCCGCCGCCTCTCCACCCGCGCGGCCTATGTCAACTTCCCCGACCCGGACCTGCACGACTGGCAGCATGCCTACTACGGAATCAACTACGACCGCCTGGTCGCCGTAAAGCGGCGATACGACCCCACCGGCCTGTTTCGCTACCAGCAAGCCGTCGGCGGTCCCCGCAGCTGAGACCGTCAGCCCCATGGCCCCGGCGTCGAGGACTCAGGCCCTCGACCGTCCTGTCGTTCCGGGGCGGAGAGAGAAGCGCCGGGCCGCCCCGGCACAGGCCATCCCTGCAGAGCTCTCGACGGCCGCTGCCGGCGCGGAAACAGCCGCGCACGCCCCCGGTGTAGCAGGACACGCCGTCGGCTCGGACAGGGACGACGATCAGGCGGTGAGGCTGCGCCAGGGCCACGAACACCACCTGCCGGAGATTGCCCTCCCCGCTATGCGCTACGGCCGCGCAACGACCGCAGCTTCCGGGCTCGGCGGGCAATCGCGATGCCGAACTCTCTACCACGCCGCCGACTTGAAACAGTCAGCCTGCAACCGCACGCGAGTCGCAGTCCACAGCGGAAGTGGACGTCCAAGGAGGCACTCACGCAGTTCACGCATGCGCGATGCGCGAGCGGACCATCCAGCACGAGACGTCATGGGCGGGATCGAGGGCACCGACGAGTTCGCGTTCCACAAGGGGCGGATCTACGGCACCGTCCTCGGCGACGTCGAGACCCCCAGGCCCGTAGACGTCCTACCAGGCCGCGAGACGGTGCGGGCGGTGGCCGGGCCGACGCCGAACAGGGCGGCGGCCGGCAGTGGGCGCTGCTCCGCCTCACCCGCGGGCGCATCATCGTCCTCGACCCGGCCCCCCTGCACGATGAAGCCGGATAGCCCTGGACGGGGAGCAGAATCTCGTCGTGCACGGGTCCCCGGGGCTGCCACGCAACCACGGTCGGGAACGGCCGGGCCCCGGTGGCACGCGGGACCCTGTCGGGGCGGGCTGCCCGGCATCCGGCAGGGGCGCGCGCCCCTGCCGGATGCCTGCTCGGTCTTCTTGACCATGGACTTGCCGCAGCAGCACGTCGGGCTGTGCTGGCCCGTGCAGGTCGGCGGGGCCGCTTTGGTCACGGTCAGCTCGCACCCGCACCTTCACAAGGCCGTCCACACCTTCGTCACCGGCGCTCTCGCTGCCCGTAGCGGCCCCGGCCCCGGACAACGCCACGTCGCCCTCCGCCCCGGCCGCCACGCCGACGTCGGACCCCTTCCCGGCAAGGACGCCTACGGCCGATAGATCCGGCAGTCGCGCACGAAGACTGGAATTCTCGCCTTGCCCTTGGGCCGTCCCTTCGTATTCCCTCGGAAGGCCGCCGGGTACCCGGCGGTCCGGCGGGAAACGGCGGTCACGAGCCAAGCTCCACCGTCGTGGTGACCCGCACGATGGTGGGTTTCCGGGGGACCGAACCGAACCCGAAGCGCACGGGGGGCTCGACGGGTGCCCCGGCACCGAGGTCGTGGCCCTCCAAGACCGCCGACACCGCGGCGACCGGCCGCAGATCCCGCACGCCGTACCACTCGCGGCGGCCGGCACCGGCGCTGCCGCGGGTCCGCACGCCGGGTGGGATCAGGCGAGCGGGCCAATACGTCAGCGCACTCCACACCGGACGGGCGGCGAATGCGCCGGGCACGGCCCGCAGGAACATCCCCTGGACCCCTCGTGGGCCGATGGTGAAGCGCAGGGCGAGTGACCCCGCGATGACCGTCCAGGTGTCGTCCGCGACGCTCACGCGGACCGGCACGACGTGCACCCTGTCGAAGGTGTAGGTGCTGCTGACGAAGTCCGCCGTCCGGCGCGAGGGGGCCAGGAGCAGCCGTTCCCCGTCGGCCCGCTCGATCATCGCGTCGCTGAACGGCCCGAACGGCGACCGCTGCCAGTACCCGAGCACGATACGCGTCCCGGAGGAGGAGCCCATGCCCGCGATCCAGCCGTCGAAGCGCAGCCGCGGGCGCCGTCCGGGTGTGCCGCGCGTCCGGCTCATGGTCCTACTCCCCGTAAAGACCTGGCGTCGGGACACACGGTCTGGACACTCCCAGCCGCACGTGCCGAACCCCTTGAGAGAAGTGCACCAGGGGCTCGGCGGTGGGCGCGGGAAGGCCCGCGGCGGTGGTCAGCGTCTCGTCGAGCACGTCGACGGCGGCACGCGAGAGCGGCCAGGGTTCATGCTCGACCGGCGTCTCCCAGAGCATGCCGAGCCGGCGTGTGTACGCCCGCCAGCGCGAGGTCAGCCATACGTCACGCTCTGTCGGGCTGATCGGTTCGCCGGGGCGGACGACCAGTCGGTAGGAGACTTCGCCGCCCCATCTCGAACCCGTGTAGGAGACGGCATCGCCGTTCACGGATACGCTCAGGGTGCCCGGGTTGTACGGGGCGCCGACGGCCCGGGCCGCCAGCATCAGTGGCCAGGCCACCTCGATGGACAGGAACCAGAGCCCGTCCCGCCCGTTCCGGTGCCGGACATAGGTGCGCAGGTTGGTCTCCGCGAACGTCGGGAGCCCCGGCACCAGGGCGGGCACCCCGGGAGGGCGCACGTCCGCCATGACGAAGGGGGTGAGCCCCACCCACGCCGCACCCTCGTACTCGTCCACGATCAGTTCTTCGGGCAGCAATACCTGGACCTCGTCCGGAGGGTAGGGCCAGTGGACGAACGTCTGCCTCAGCCAGCCCGCCTGCAAGGCCGGAACGCGCACTCGCTGCTCAGCTCCATACGCGACCACAGACGTCGAGTCCCCTGCCTTGGCCAGCGAAAACGTCCAATACTTGCGCAGCCTGCCGGCCTCTGGCTCGGAGCAGCGCGACTCGCCAGCCGTTACAGTCGGCAGGGCCGCGGGACGCCGGGCGAAACGCCGAGTATCCCGCGCGGATGATCTTCCTGGTCTTGTGGATCAAGGACAGTAGGCGGACTTCCTGGTGATGAGTCCCCGCTCCATGTGGGCGACGGCCGAAAAGGTCAGGTGACCGCACTGCTGCTTTCATCGGCCGGAGTTTTGGCCACGCCGCTGGCCGGACGTCGGCGATGGAAGCATTCTCCGTCTACGGCTATCCGCGGCGGGCGCGGCGGTCCAGCCACCGTGAGAGCCAGACCTGCGATGGTGTCCTGTGCGACGAGCGCGGCCGGCAGACCAAGAATCCGAAGAGGCGGGCGTCCCTCTTCGTACGGTGCGTCCCCGGCACGGCCAGGGCGAGATTGAACGCGCCGTACCGCAACAGCGGCAGCAACGTCGCGACCGTGGTCCGCAGCGCGGGAGTGCGGGCCGTATCCGGGGCCGAATGTGTGTCCCCGATTCCAGTCGGCGGCCCACGGTGCCAGTGCGGTGGCCACCGCACTGGCGCGCAGCAGGGTCCTGCCCCAGGTCGGTCTCATCGGCTCTCCGCACAGTGATCGCGGAGGCGGCCGCAGCGCCACCAGGCCACCAGCCAGCCGGTTTGCATCGCCGCGTCCACCAGGTAGGTGGGGCGGATACGGCCCTGCGGCACGTAGACCAGGTCGATTGCGAGCAGCGTCGCGGCTGTGCCCAGGCCGGTGCGGCGTGCCCGGGCCAGGCCGGCCGGTCCAGACGGGGCGCGCAGCAGGCTCCAGCCGCTGGTGGCCAGCAGCCCGGCGGTCGTTTGCTGCAGCCAGTCGTCCGTCTGTGATCTGGGGAGGCCGGCGCGCCAGATGTTGGCACCCCTTCCAGCCGCCGCTGCTGGTCGAGCAGCGGCGCCTGATCCTGGTCGACCTTGAGGTACACCGGGCGCACGACGGACGTCGACCGCTCACTGCGTTCCGGAGCTGAGGGCGGACGACATTCCATCGCCGGAACAGCGGCGGCCGACATCGTCGACCGGCGGGAGGCCGTGTACCGGGGCGCCTGCGCGACGGCCGGATGGCAGAGCTCGCTGAACGGACGTCCCGTCCGATCGGCCCCAACGGTCGCCGTGTGCCCCGGGTAGGTCTGGGGGCCGGATCAGGTCATGTCCGAGCCTCGTAGCAGGAGTTGTGCCACGGCCATGCCGGCGACCACGATGGCCGCCCGGAACGGCCACCGGCTCTGGGCCGCCGACGGCAGAGCCGTACCTGCGACCGCGACGATCCCGGCCGCGGCCCCCAGTACCCAGTCCGGGGTCTCCGCCGCGCCGGGCGGCCCCGCGGCGACCACGCTCACGGCCGCCAGCATGACGAGCGGGGTCAGCCACCGGCAGGCCGGGCGGCCCAGCCGCTGCGGCAGCCCGCGGACTCCGGTCGCGAGATCGTCCTCGATGTCGGGAAGGACGTTCACCAGGTGCGCCCCCATGCCCAGCAATGCCCCCGCTGTCACCGCCCACCAGGCGGGCCAGGACGGCGATGGCAGACCGAGGGTGACGAAGGCCGGCAGCGAGCCGAAGCCCACGGCATACGGCAGGGGTGAGAGCACCGTGTGCTTCAGCCGCAGGTTGTAGATCCAGCCCGCGGCCACGCCCGCCAGGTGTGCCGTTCCCGCGGCGGCGCCGTTCAGCAGTGACAGTGGCACGCACAGTCCAAGGGCCGTCCCAGCCGCGACAGCCGCTACCCGGGGCGGGAGTTCGCCGGTGGCCACCGGCTTGTCGGAGCGCCCGCATACCGTGTCGCGCTGCGCGTCGAGCGCGTCGTTGCACCAGCCGACCGAGAGCTGGCCGGCCAGCACGGCCGCGGCCACCGCCGCCGAGCCCGCCGCCCCGCGGTCTGCAGCCACGGCCAGGGCGGTCACGAACACCGTGACGGCGAGCGCCGGCTCCGGATGGCAGGAGCGCAGCAACACTGGGAGGCGGTGCGTTGTGCGCGAGAGAACCCCAGACGGGTGGAGAGACACGTAGGCACGGTAATCGGGCATCCCGGGCGAGGAAGGCATGAACGACATGCGTGTCCCCGTGATCGTCGATCCTGCCCCTTCCCCTCCCACTGCGCCGCGCCGGACGACCGTGCCTCCCGCGGCGACCACGATCGCCGCCGTCCGCACCGCGCTGCCGCCGCACCGATACGCCCAGGACGACCTCACCGAGCCGATCGGCGACCTGTGCCTGCCCCCGGGGGCGGATCGCGCCGTGCTGCGCCGCCTGCATGCGTCCGCCGGGGTGCGCACGCGTCATCTCGCCCTGCCGATCGAGCGGTACGCCCATCTCGGCGACTTCGGGCAGAGTAATGACACGTGGCTGGCGGCGGGCCTCGAACTGGGCGAGGAAGCCCTCACCGGCGCGCTGCAGGCGGCGGGGCTCGGACCAGCCGATGTCGACCTCCTGGTGTGCATCACCGGCGTCGCCGCCCCGTCGCTCGACGCCCGGCTGGCCGGGCGCATCGGACTGCGGCCCGACGCCAAACGGCTTCCGGTGTTCGGCCTGGGCTGCGTCGCGGGTGCCGCCGGCCTCGCCCGGATCCACGACTACCTGCGCGGCCACCCCGACGACACCGCTGTGCTGCTCACCGTCGAACTGTGCTCGCTGACGCTCCAAAAGCGCGACGACTCCCGCGCCAACCTCGTCGCCGGCGCCCTGTTCGGTGACGGTGCGGCAGCGCTCGTCGCACGCGGAAGCGGCAGCGTCGGGCCGGGCGCAGCCGGGCCCTCGGTGGTCGCCACGCGCAGCCGCCTGTACCCGGACACCGAACAGCTCCTGGGGTGGGACATCCGCGCCAGCGGATTCCGCGTCGTGATCGACGCCGGTGTTCCCGGCATCGTGCGGGAACACTTCGGGCGGCACCTGCGTGCCTTCCTGGCCGAACACGGCCTCACCACCGACGACATCGGGACCTGGCTGTGCCATCCGGGAGGGCCGAGGGTCCTCACCGCCGTGACCGACTCCCTCGGCCTGCCCGGCGACGCTCTTGACTCCGCGCGGTGTTCCCTGGCGACGGCGGGGAACATGTCCTCCGTCTCCGTACTGCACGTCTTGCAGAACACGTGGGAGTCCCGTCGGCCCGAGCCAGGTACGTGGGGGCTCCTCATGGCAATGGGCCCGGGATTCTGTTCCGAACTCGTCCTGCTGCGCTGGTGAGTGAGTGGTCCTCATGTTCCTCATGCCGTGGTACACGCTGCTCGTCCTCGCCGTCGCCGCCGAACGCGTCACCGAACTCGCCGTCGCCCGGCGCAACGCGGCCTGGACCCTCGCCCGCGCCGGTGTGGAGCACGGCCGTGGCCACTACCCGGTCATGGTGGTCCTGCACACAGGACTGCTCGCGTGCTGTCTGCTCGAACCCGTGCTCGCCGACCGACCGTTCGTGCCCGCTCTGGGGTGGCCCATGCTGGCGCTCGCCGCAGGGGCCCAGGCTCTGCGCTGGTGGTGCATCACCACGCTCGGACCGTACTGGAACACCCGGGTCATCGTCGTTCCCGGAGCGCGCCTGGTCGGCGCCGGGCCCTACCGTTTCCTGCGCCACCCCAACTACCTGGCGGTCGTGGTAGAGGTCGCCGCCCTGCCCCTGGTGCACTCCGCGTGGCTGACCGCGACGGTGTTCAGCGTCGCCAACGCGGTGCTGCTCACGATTCGTGTCCGCTGCGAGAACGCGGCCCTCACCCATGCGGTGCCCGCGTGAGCGGCTGCCACGACCTGCTGATCGTCGGAGGCGGACCCGCCGGCCTCGCGACCGCCCTGTACGCCGTTCGCGCCGGCCTGGACACCGTCATCGCCGAGCCACGCCAGGCGCCGGTCGACAAGGCGTGCGGTGAGGGGCTGATGCCCGGCGCCGTCCGCGCCCTCGCCGCCCTCGGCCTGGAGGTCCCCGGCCACCCCATCGCCGGCATCCGCTACATCCAGGGACCCCACCAGGTCCAGGCCGCATTCCGGTCCGGCCTGGGCCTCGGTGCGCGCCGCACCGGCCTGCACAGCGCCCTGCACCGGGCCGTCCTGGACGCGGGAGTGCCGGTACTGCCCCTGCGGGTCGAGGACGTACGGCAGGACGCCGTGGGCGTGACCGTCCCCGGCACGGGGCTGCGCGCCCGGTGGCTGGTCGCCGCCGACGGCCTGCACTCACCCGTGCGCCGCTGTCTCGGCCTGGGCGTGAAGACCCGGGGGACACCCAGATACGGGCTGCGCCGGCACTACGCGGTGCCCCCGTGGTCGCCGTACGTCGAGGTGTACTGGGGAGCCGAGGCAGAGGCGTACGTCACCCCGCTGGGCCCCGCCCTGGTCGGCGTCGCCTTGCTGACGGCCCGGCGAGCCCCCTTCACCACCCAACTCGAGAGCTTCCCCGACCTGGCGGCCCACCTTCCTGCGGGAGCGGCCGTCACCGCGGTGCGAGGCGCGGGACCGCTGCGCCAGAGGGCCCGTACCCGCTCGTACGGAAGGGTCCTGCTCGTCGGCGACGCCGCCGGATACATCGACGCGCTGACCGGTGAGGGCGTCTCTCTCGCCCTCAGCGGCGCTGAGGCCCTGGTCGGCAACGTGCGCCGCGGCACACCGAGCCGCTACGAGACCGACTGGAGACGAGCGACCCGCCACCACCGTCTCCTGACGGAACTCCTGGTCACGGCCCGGCAGCAGCCCGCACTCGCCCCGCGCATCGTGCCCACGGCCACACGCCTGCCACGCCTCTTCGCGGCAGCGGTGAACGCCCTGGCATGAGACTGGGCCGCTACCGGAAACGGCCACATCGCCCCGTCACCGGTCGCCTACGCCCGGCGCGCCACGGAGAAGGCCGAGCCAGGTGGTGAAGCACGGGCCCAGCGACGGGACGGATGCTCCGGCCCGAGGGTGCGCTGGGGGCGGAGCCTTCGAAGGAGATACCGCTGACGCCGAGCGGGGTGCCGCTGGGCAGCTCGAGCACATTGATCGCGTCGGCCGCTGCGCATGAGGACGCCGGCAGGTGATCGGCGCCGGCCGATGTGGCACTCGGCGCAGCGGGGATCGTCGGCGGCGGCGCAGAGGCAGCTGGCGATGGCCAGCCTTGATTGTGATCACTTCAAGGTATTGGAGGATCCGGGTGGGGCCGAGGCCGAGGTCGGCGAACGCGGCGATGCGCAGGCGGCCGTGGTTGCGGCGCCGATCCCGCTGCCCATGACTTCGCCCACGAACTCTGTCCTGTCGCCCATTGATGGCGGCGCCTGAACGTTGCACGGCCGCCCTCACACGCCTCCGTCCCCCATCTGGCGGGCCGCCGCGGCCGTCGCCAGGCGGCCCACCCTGGTATGTGACACGCTCCTGGAAACGGGGCCCGCATCAGGCCGTCGCCGCCAGGCCGCCAGGAGCTGACCAGTCGGCACAGCCCTGCGGAGAGATTCCTCGAACCATGAGGCAGCTGCACCGCGCCACCTGGTCACCGGCAGCCAACGGGTCCCGCCCCTGCCAGGGCAGCATGCGCCTACCGACGCCTTCCGTAGGCGCCTCGGTCAGCCGGCGGACGGCGACCGCAGTGCCCAAGCCCCTGTAGCTCGGCGGGAGGTAGTGCTCGGCACTGTCGTCGGCGAAGCAGCCGAGCCCTGAGCGGACACCAGGTTTGGCTCAGATGAATGAAAGGAGCACTCGCACATGGGGCACGGAGGAAACGTCATCCAGGAACTCACAGCGGACCACCGGGAAGTGGACGCGCTGTTTGCGCAGATGGAAACCCACGCCGGAGCTGACCCCAAGCGCCGTGAGCTGGCCGATCATCTGACCATGGAGCTGGTACGGCACTCGGTGGCCGAGGAAGAGCACCTGTACCCGGCGGTCCGCCGGTACGTCGACGGCGGTGACGACCTCGCCGACAAGGAGATCGCCGACCACAGCGAAGTGGAGCGGCTATTGAAAGAACTGGAGGACCGCCAGCCCGGCGACGCGGAGTTCGACACCCTCATCGCACAGCTCAAGTCCTCGGTCGCCGCACACGTAAGGGACGAAGAAGATCGCCTGTTCCACCTGCTGGCCGATGCCTGCCCCCCGGAAACACTCGATGAACTGGGCGAAAAAGTACGCAAGGCCAAAGAGACCGCCCCGACCCGCCCGCACCCCGCAGCCCCGGACACTCCGCCGCTCAACAAACTCCTCGCCCCCGGAACCGGAATGGTCGACCGGCTTCGCGACGCGCTCACCGGGCGCGGCAAGCAGGACTGATACCGGAGCCGAACACAGCATGGGCGGGCCGGGCGCACTGAGCACGACTTCACGGCCCATCTACGCCGAACTCGTCAGCCACTCGAGGTGAGGTAACACGGCATCCGGTACGGACGGGCGTCATAACGGTTGGCCGCCGGTCCTGCCGGCCCTGCCGGCCCTGCCGGTTGGCCGGGGGGGGGCACCGTTCGGTGACCAGACTGTAAGATCCGCCGACGCGATACCACAGAGGCTGTCATCGGGGCCCTGCAGCAGGACGTCGCCTTGGTCACGTACCGATGTTCGGTGAGGCTCCGCTGCGGTCGCAGATGACACGTCTTGGAGCTTCGTAGCCAGCCGCCGGCGTCGTACGGTGATCTTCTCAAGGGGGCTGGTTAACAGGGCTGGGTGCTCTGCCGCGCCTGGGCTGTCAGTCGTTCCTCCCGTTATCCACAGCGTGGATAACGAGCCTCGGGCGGCAAGCCCTCCGTCGGTCGCTCACGGGCGAGTTTGGACCTAGACACGGATCGAGCATGGCTCGATCCGTCCGGAACCTATTGGTCTACGGGCAGGCAGATACCCACGCTGTTACCACTGCCCTGGGGACCATTTGGGGACCACACGGTGCTCGCGACCCTGAACAGCACGCGCGGGGACGCACCTTCTGCACCCTCTTTCTGCCTGATATGTGAGGTAGTTCCCATGGCCCTCACTCCTGGGGTTCAAGGGGTCGCAGGTTCAAATCCTGTCGTCCCGACGGTGTTGACCAGCGGGTTTGCCGATCATGGCAGACCCGCTGGATGCGTTTTCGGGACCCGTGACGGCCTCCCGCGTCAGCCGATGTGGGCGGGTCACTCGTAGGTGGACGCCTCCTGGGTACTCGCCGCGGGGTGAAAGGAGGTCCCAGATGAGCACGGTCAAAGAAGCAGTGGAAGTCGAGGTTCCGGTCCGTATCGCCTACAACCAGTGGACGCAGTTCGAGGAGTTCCCGAACTTCATGGAGGGCGTCGAGGAGGTCACGCAGGTCGACGACCGCCACAATCACTGGACCACCAAGATCGGCGGGGTCCGCAGGGAGTTCGACACCGAGATCGTCGACCAGCTCCCTGACGAGCGGATCACCTGGCGGACCACGAGCGGCGACACCCAGCAGAAGGGCACGGTCCGCTTCCAGCGTGTGGACGACACCCACACCCGGGTGGAGCTCGTGATGGACGTCGAGCCGAGCGGAGCCGCCGAGAAGGCCGCGGACATGCTGGGAACGATCGACCGGCGCGTCAAGGGAGACATGCGGCGCTTCAAGGACTTCATCGAGCACCGGGGTTCCGAATCCGGAGCCTGGCGCGGCCGCATCAAGCCCGGATGACAGGACCGACTCGATGACACATCGGTGAGGGCCGCGCCGTCAGGGCGCGGTCTTCCCCGCGATCCTCACCGGGGCCCGCCGGGCTGCCGTACTCGGCTCACGCGGCGTTCTCCGCGAAGCGGTCGAGCAGTGCGTCCAGGCCTGCGTCCAGGCCTGCGTCCAGGCCTGCGTCCAGGCCTGCGTCCAGGCCTGCGGCCAGGCCCTCCGGGCCGCCCCGCTCAGACCTGAATCCTGAGACAGGGCTCTCAGACCGAGGGGCGGCAGCGACGCAGCTCGGCGGCCGGTTCGCCCGTGACGATCTCCTTCGCGACCAGTCGTCCTGCCGTGGGGGCCAGGGTGACCGCCGAGTGCAGGACCGCGACGTACACGGATCCGTCCGGAGTGAGCGGGCCCAGCAGCGGCCCGCCGACCGGGACGGGGCGGGCGCCGATGCGGGAGTCCAGGACGCGGCAGTCGTCCGCACCTTGGAAGGCCGCTCGTAGACGGCGCAGCGCGGTGTCGCCGGAGGACGTCACAGGGACGGTCATCAGCAGGTGCCCCGGCCGCTCTTCCCGCACCTCGAAGTCCGGCCCAGCGACAATGGTCCGCACCAGGCCGGGCGGTGCCGCCAGCCGCACCAGACGAGCGGGGGACGCGTCGATGGGCAGCTCGACGCCCAGTGGCGCGATCAGTGCGGGGACCCCGGTACCGGCCGCCAGCACCACCGTCGACGCCGGATGAAGTCCGGCGGACGAGATCACCCCGGTGACCCTCCGGCCGGTGGTCCGCAGGGCCACCCCCTCCGCACCGAGCACCACCCGCGCGCCCAGCCCGTGAGCGGCCCGCACCAACGCGCCCGTGACCGCGACGGCGTCCACCCCACCGTCGGACGGCGTGTGCACGGCCCGGTCGGGAGGCAGGCACAGGCCGGGTTCGAGCGTCCTGATCTCGTCGGCTCCCACCAGGAACCGGCCCTCGCCCGGGCCGGGCCCCGCCGACGCACCGTCCCATGCCAGCGAACCGCTCCAGCGCACCGCGACGTCCGGGAGTTCGGCCTCCAGACGCCGGTAGTCAGCCAGGACCGAGCCTCGCAGATCCTCGGCGCCACCGGGCCAGTCCCCGCTGCAACCCCCGATCCACGCGAAGGAGCCCCCGGTCACCCCGGCCGCCGGTGCGGTTCCCCGGTCGATCAGCGTCACGGGCGTGCCACGCCGCGCCAGGTGGTAGGCCACGGACGCGCCGACGAGCCCGGCGCCGATCACGGCGACGGACATGCCCGCGGCCCCCTCGCCGGT
Organism: Streptomyces curacoi; assembly: GCF_001513975.1. Taxonomy (GTDB): domain Bacteria; phylum Actinomycetota; class Actinomycetes; order Streptomycetales; family Streptomycetaceae; genus Streptomyces; species Streptomyces curacoi. Next base: position 269,745 of record NZ_KQ947986.1, on the reverse strand, counting down.
CAGATCACGCAGCCCACATGCGCCAGCGCCTGCTTCAGCAGCACCCCGTGCCCGCCCGGCATCTCGCTCTGCACCGCCGGGGACAGGGCCTCCTGCGGGCTGAACCAGACCAGGTCGAGGGCGTCCTGGCGGGGGCGGCAGTCGCCGGTGACCGGGACGACGTAGGCGAGGGACACCGCGTGCTGACGCGGGTCGTGGTACGGCGTGATGCCATGCGTCGGGAAGTACTCCGCGACGGTGAAGGGCTGGAGGGAGGTCGGGACGCGGGGCAGTGCCACCGGGCCGAGGTCCTTCTCCAGGTGGCGCAGGAGGGCGTCGCGGACGCGCTCGTGGTGCAGCACGCGGCCGGAGACCAGGGTCCGGCTGACCGTACCGTCCGGTCCGATGCGCAGCAGGAGGCCGATGCTGGTGACCTCGCCGCTGTCGTCGACGCGCACGGGCACGGCCTCGACGTACAGGATCGGCATGCGGGCGCGTGCCTGCTCCAGCTCGTCGGTCGTCAGCCAGCCGGGCGTGGTTTCGGTCATGTCAGACATTGCTTGATCATACTTTCCGGGAATTGCGAACGCTCTGTCGCGGTGCCGACGGGATGCATGCAGGGAGTCGTCCGCCAGGAAGGTGTCGAAGCACGGCCGGGCGTCAGGGTTTCACGGCGACCGCGCCGTACTGCGGCACCGGGGTGGCAGAGTCGGGGGCACGCCACTGCGAGCAGGACACCATGCCCGGCTCCAGCAGCTCCAGGCCCTCGAAGAACGCGGCGATGTCCTCGCCGCTGCGGGCCGTGATCGGCGGCGTGGCGTTCTCGTTCCAGAACTTCATCGCCGGGATCTGGCCCTCGCCGCCCAGCTCGGAGTCGAAGGTCGGGTGCGTCAGGACCAGATGGCTGCCGGAGGGGACCGCGGCCAGGACACGCCGTACGATCTCGCGGGCCTTGTCGTGGTCCAGGACGAAGTTCAGGATGCCCAGCATCATCACCGCGACGGGCTCGGTGAGGTCCAGGGTCCGCGCGGCGCGTTCGAGGATGGCGTCCGGGTCGTGCACATCGGCGTCGATGTAGTCGGTGACGCCCTGACGGGTGCCGGTCAGCAGCGTACGGGCGTGCACGAGGACGATCGGGTCGTTGTCGACGTACACGATCCGTGAGTCGGGCGCGACCCGCTGGGCGATCTCATGGGTGTTCTCCGCCGTCGGCAGCCCGGTGCCGATGTCCAGGAACTGCCGCACACCACGCTCCTCCGCCAGGAAGCGCACCGCCCGGCCGAGGAACTCGCGGTCCGCGCGGGCGATGTCCCGGATGATCGGGAACATCCCGGCGACATGCTCGCCGACCTGCTGGTCGACCTCGTAGTTGTCCTTGCCGCCGATCCAGTAGTTCCACACGCGCGCGTTGTGCGCCACACCGGTGTTCAGCTTCGCCGACCCGCCCGACGGGGTGTGGCCATCGCTCACGACTCGTCCTCTCCTCGCACGTACGACCGAAACCGGCCATCGCCGCCATTGTGCCGTTCCGTTGATCACGCTGTCCCGGGAATCGGCACAGCGGTCACGGAGGCCGGCGCACGCGAGGGGAAGGAAGTGAGGTCGGCGCACGCGAGGGAACGGAAGTGCCGTGGGCGTCACTCGACTTCGGACGGAGCGGGCTTGGGCGTCCGTCCGGCCAGGACGTCCTTCAGACGCTGGGTGCCCTGCTTCACCGCCTGTTCGACGGAGTCGTCCTCGTCCCCGTCGAGGCCGCCCGCCGTGACGGTGATCGCGTCGTTGCCGACGCGTACGGCGGCGACGTCCAGGGTCAGCGTGGCCTGCGCGCCCCCGGTCGTGCCCCGCACCGTCACCCGCAGCCCCTCACGGGCGTCGCCCACCTCCGGCAGCGAGGTCTCGATGACCTGGACGGTGCGCTGTTCCCCGTCGTCGGTCACCGTGAACCGGTCGCACTTCCGCGGCAGGGCCGCCAGCCAGTTCAGGGAGTCCTGCGGATCGGTCCGGTCGTAGGAGGCGACCTGGTACAGCAGGCGCGAGTCGTCCTGGGTGAAGCCGCGCAGCGCCGACGCTCCCGACGGCCTGCCCAGCAGGTCGTCGTCGAAGAGGGAGTCGAGGAGCCGCTGGCAGTCCGCGGTGTCGGCCTTGGCGGTGAGGAAGTCGGAGACGTCGACCGTGCCGATGAGCAGGCTGTCGTGCCAGTTCTCGGCCTCCGTGTCCTTGACCTGCGTCCAGTCGTCCTCGATGTCCGCCTCGGTGATCAGAGCCCGTTGTGCGCCGGCCTCGCCGAGGGTGGCGGTGGGGGAGGGGGTCTGCCGCTTCTGGGCGACGGGTGACGCGGAGACGCCCGCGGCCCGCGAACCCTCGGTGTCACCGTCGTCCGAGCAGGCGGCGGTGGCCAGCAGCGCGCCGGCCGCCAGAGCCGAGGAGAGAACGCGGGCAAGCCGGGACGGACGACGGGTCATCGCAGGTGCCTCCTGAGGACGTGACGCGTGTCCCCAGCGCACCACCGGACCCCACGGGCCACCAGCGGCACCGGACCGTTCGAGTGAGGGCCACCACAAGCCGAGGGTCACCGCAAACTGAGCACCACCGCAAGCCGAGGGTCACCGCAAACTGAGCACCACCGCAAACCGAGGGCCACCGCAAGCGCGGGCGCTCAGGCGCCGGGCTGCGCGTGCCCGTGCTGCCAGGCCCAGGCCGCGATCTCCACCCGGTTCCGGGCGGCCAGTTTGAGCTGGACGCTCGACAGGTGCGTCTTGACCGTGGAGAGGGAGACATACAGCCCGGCGGCGATCTCGGCGTTCGTACGGCCGAGCGCGACCAGGCGGACGACGTCGAGTTCACGGTCGGTGAGGGGCTCCGTCAGCGAGCCGGGCTTCGCGGCCGGGACCACGGCGGCGGGCCCGGCCTGCGGGGCGGTCACGTGCTTGAGCAGGCGGACCGTGATCGACGGCGACACCAGCGAGTCGCCGGCCGCGGCGGCGCGGACCGCCTCCGCGAGGAGAGTGGGCCCGGAGTCCTTCAGCAGGAATCCGCACGCGCCGCCGCGCAGCGCCCCGTACACGTACTCGTCGAGGTCGAACGTGGTCACCACGACCACCCGCATCGGGTCGGCCACCTCGGGCCCCGCCAGCAGCCGGGTCGCCTCCAGCCCGTCCAGCCTCGGCATCCGGATGTCCAGCAGACACACGTCCGGCCGCTCCCGCCGGGCCAGCGCCACCGCCTCCTCGCCGTCGGCGGCCTCGGCGACCACGGTGATGTCGGGCTGGGCGTCGAGGAAGAAGCGGAAGCCGGTGCGGACCATCTCCTGGTCGTCGGCGATGAGGACGCGGATCGGCGCCCCGGACCGAGGTGGGGTGGTCATGGCTCGATCATGCCTTATGGGGTTCACGGAGGGACGGCCGCCGGCGGTCGGCCGCACCGCGACGGCTGGTGGGTGGTCCTCGGCGACCATGCCGCCCCCGGCGACGGGCCCGTCATCGTCAGTGAGCCGCGCTCGCGGACCTCCACGTCGACGCCGGCCCGCCCAGGAGGGCGCTCGTGGCGTGGCGCGGCCTCCTCCTCAGCGCGTGAACTTTCAGGTGACGCTCTTGCCGTCGGCCTTGGTCACCTGCACGGGGATCTCGACGGTCCCGCCGTCGCTCGTCTTGCCGGTGCACGTGATGCCGGCTCCGGCCACGGCCTTGAGACCGGACGGGCAGATGACACCGGAGAGCTTGTCGCCGACCCAGGGCAGCGGGTGGAACTTGCTCTCGGTGCGGCCCGCGACGACGTTCGCGGCGAGCGCCCGGTGGCCGTCGACCGATGCCGTGCTGTACTCGTCGAGTCTGCTCGTCGACTCGGTGCCGGAGAGCAGAAAGGTGCCGAGGCCGCCCAGCGCGACCACGGCGCTCGCGCCGCCGACGACACCGACGAGGAACTTGCTGCGCCGCATCGCGTACTCCTGAGGTCCGTGGTGAGGATCCGGCACCACCCGCGTCCGCGGGCCCGGGCGCGCGCCTCGGCCATAAGGCCGGAGTCAGCGGCGGCCCACGGCTGTTCCCTCGGCCGATCGGCCGATCCCGCCGCGCACGGCCTCACCTACGGTGATCGGCATGAAGTCCCTTTCCCCCCGCGGCTGCGCCCGGGGCCTCGCCGTCGGTGTCCTGCTCGCCGCCTGTGTCGTCGACGTCCTCTACGCGGGTGCCGACGGGACGAGCGTCGTGCCGACGGCGGACCCCGTCCTTCCGACCCTGGCCGTGCTGCTGGTGGGTCTGGCCGCCGTGCTGTGGCCGACCGAGCGGCGGCCCGAGTGGCTCACGCCGCAGGTGCGCACCGCCGTACCCGCCCTCGTCTCGGCCCTCTACTCGGTGGGCTCGCTGCTGACCGGAAGGGCGATCACCTTCGGCCCCGGCGAGGTCGTGATCACGCTGTGCCTGCTGTTCGTCGCCGTACGGCACTGCCCGCCGCGGTGGGCCGTGGTCTGCGCGCTCCTCGACGCGGGCGCCCTGTTCCTGCTGCCGGTGCGCCATCTGCGGTCGGTGGGCAGTGACACGCAGGCCTTCGCGCTGGTCGGCCTGGTGCTGATCGGCCTCTTCGCCGGGCTCGCCGTGTACCTGCGCACCCTGGACTACCGGCGGACGCTCGCCGTCAGCGGGACCCGGCGCGCCGAACGCCTCGCCATCGCCGCCGACCTGCACGACTTCGTCGCCCACCATGTCACCGGGATCCTCGTGCAGACGCAGGTGGCCCGCATGATGGCGCAGACCCGGCCGAGGGAGCTCGATCCCGTCCTGGCCGGCATCGAGCGGGCGGCCACCGAAGCCCTCGCCTCGATGCGCCGCACGGTCGGTGTGCTGCGCGACACCGGGGAGGAGGCGGCCGACCACCGCCCGGTCGGCGACCTGGCGGCCATCGCCGATCTGACGGACGGATTCGCCAGCCCGGCCCAGCAGGTCACCCTGCGCCGCGACCCCGCCGTCTCCGACGACCTCCCCCACGAGGTGCAGGCCGCGGCCTTCCGGGTCGTCCAGGAGGCGCTCACCAACATCCGCCGGCACGCCGCCGACGCCACACACATCGAGGTCGGCCTGCGGGACGACGCCGGCCGGCTGGAGGTGTCGGTGGCGGACGACGGCCGCGGCGGCACCCAGCTTCCGGCGGCCGCCCACGGCGGCGGCTTCGGCCTCGTCGGCCTGAAGGAGCGGGTGACCGCGCTGGGTGGCGAACTGCACGCCGGGCCGCGGGGCGACGTGGGATGGGAGGTGCGGGCGGTGTTTCCGGCGCGGAGATCCTGACGGCATCGATACCGCTGAGCGTCCCCTCGCTGTTCAATGAGAGCGAACACCCGGGGCCCTGCCCCGGCCCGCCGAGAGGAGCCGCCCATGCCCCCCGCCGCCGTGCCGCCCGTCGGTGCGCGCATCCGGCATGCCCGCCTCCAGCGCGGGACGAGCCTGCGGGCGCTCGCCCGTGAGATCGGCGTCTCGGCGAGCCTCGTCTCGCAGATCGAGAACGGCAGGAGCCAGCCGTCGGTCAGCACCCTGTACGCCATCACGACCGCCCTCGGCATCTCCGTCGAGTCGCTCTTCGCCGCGGGCGAGGCCGCTGCCGCGACCCCGGTGGCGACAACGGCCGGCACGGCGCCCCGTACCGCCACCGCCGCCTCCGGTACCGCGCCCGGCACCGCCACCGCGCCCACCACCGCCGCCGGTACCGCCACCGCGCCCGGCACCGCCGCCGCCTCCGGCACTGTCCTGCACGCCCTGGCCGCCTTCGCCGCCGATCCCGGCCGCCGCATCGGCCCCGTGGTCACGCCGGACGAGCGGGAGGTGCTGGAGCTGGACTCGGGCGTCGTATGGGAGCGTCTCGGCCATGTCCCCGGCACCGACGTCGACTTCCTGATGGTGACCTACCGGCCCGGCGGCGCCTCCTCAAGCACCGGTGGCCTCATGCGGCACACCGGCACCGAGTACGGCTGTCTGACCTCGGGCGAACTCGTCCTCACCCTCGGCTTCGACGAGTACACCCTGCGCCCCGGCGACGCCGTCTGCTTCGAGTCGACGACCCCGCACCGCTACCGCAATGATGGTGCCGTACCGGCCGTGGGCGTCTGGTGCGTGTTCAGTGACACTTGACACTCGCGGCACGCGGTCGTTCACTCCGGAGTGGGGGTGGTCGCCATGGCGATCCGCACATTCGGACCCAACGCCGTCGACTGGGAAGAGCGCGTCGACCTGGACCGGCTGCGCAGACAGCGGCTGGCCCGCCTCAACGACACCCTGAACCGCTCCGCGCTGGGCGCGGTCCTCAGCTTCGACTTCGCCAACATCCGCTACATGACCGCCACGCACATCGGCACCTGGGCGATGGACAAGCTGATCCGCTTCGCCCTGCTCGTGCGCGGCGGCGAGCCGGTCGTCTGGGACTTCGGCTCCGCCGCCCGTCACCACCAGCTCTACAACCCGTGGCTCGACTACAGCGACGGCAAGGAAGGCGGCCCGCCCACCGGCGCCCGCGCCGGCATCTCCACCCTCCGCGGCGCCTTCCACCCGGACGCGGGGATCGCCCAGGACGTCGCCTCGAAGATCGCCACCGAACTGCGCGAACACGGTCTGGCCGGCGAACCCCTCGGCATCGACGTCGCCGAGATGCCGATCCTGGCCGCCCTGCGCGCCGAGGGCATCGAGGTCGTCGACGGACAGCAGGTCTTCCTGGAGGCCCGCCGCATCAAGACCGGCGACGAGATCGCCCTGCTCGCCCAGGCCTGCTCCATGGTCGACGCGGCGTACGAGGAGCTGTACGGCTACCTGCGCCCCGGCGTGCGCGAGAACGAGTGCGTCGGAGTCGTCAGCAAGGTGCTGTACGACCTCGGCAGCGAGTACGTCGAGGGCGTCAACGCGATCTCCGGCGAGCGCTGTTCACCCCACCCGCACGTCTACAGCGACCGTCTGATCCGCCCCGGCGACCCCGCTTTCTTCGACATCCTGCACAGCCACCTGGGCTACCGCACCTGCTACTACCGCACCTTCGCCGTCGGCAGCGCCTCCCGCGCCCAGCGTGACGCCTACGTGCGCTGCCGCGCGTACATGGACCAGGCCATCGCCCTCGTCCGCCCCGGTGCCACCACCGCCGACATCGTCCAGGTCTGGCCACGTGCCGAGGAGTTCGGCTTCCCCGACGAGACCGCCGCCTTCGCCCTCCAGTACGGGCACGGCGTCGGCCTGTCGATCTGGGAGAAGCCGATCTTCAGCCGTCTGGTCTCCCTCGACCATCCCGAGGTCCTCGAAGAGGGCATGGTGTTCGCCCTGGAGACCTACTGGCCCGCCGCCGACGGCTGGTCCGCCGCCCGTATCGAGGAGGAACTGGTCGTCACCGCCGACGGCTGCGAGGTCATCACCAAGTTCCCGGCGGAGGAACTGCTGGTGGCGGGACGCAAGTACTGGACGGTCGGCGGCGAGCTGAACACCCGCCGCGAGTCGCAGTCCCACCTCAACACCCCGCACGGCGACGGGACGCGCTGATGGACCGGGCCGAACTCCTCGCCGCCTACGAGCAGATGACCCTCATCCGCCGTACGGAGAAGGCCGCCCACGACCTGTTCCTCCAGGGCCTGGTCAAGGGCACCACCCACCTCGCCGCCGGACACGAGGCGATCGCCGTCGGCGCGAGCGCGGCACTGCGCCCGGACGACTACGTCTTCGCCACCTACCGTGGCCACCACCACGCCCTGGCCCGCGGCGCGACCCCCGAGGAGTGCCTCGCCGAGCTGATGAGCCGGGCGACCGGGCTGTGCCGGGCCAAGGGCGGCTCCATGCACCTGACCAAGGCGTCCACCGGCATGCTCGGCTCCTACGCCATCGTCGGCGCCCATCTGCCCATGGCGGCCGGCGCCGCCTGGTCGGCCCGGCTGCGGGGCACCGAGCAGATCGCGGTCGCCTTCTTCGGCGACGGCGCCACCAACATCGGCGCCTTCCACGAGACGCTCAACCTGGCCGCCGTATGGAAGCTGCCGGCGCTGTTCGTCTGCGAGAACAACCTGTACATGGAGTACACGCCGATCGCCGACGTGACGGCCGTGGCCCGGCCCGCGGCCGACCGGGCGCCCGCGTACGGCATCCCCGGCGAGGTGGTGGACGGCAACGACGTCGACGCCGTTCACGAGGCCGTGGCCCGGCTCGCGGGGCGGGCCCGGGCAGGGGACGGGCCCGCGCTGCTGGAGGCGCACACCTACCGGCACTTCGGGCACAGCCGCGCCGACCCGGCCACCTACCGCCCCGCCGAGGAGGTCGAACGCTGGCTGAAGCACGACCCGCTGGACCTGGCGCGCGGCCGGCTCGTCGGGCTGGGGGTGCCGCCGGAGACGGTCGCCGCGGCCGACGAGCGCGCGAGTGCCGTCGTACGGGAGGCGGTCGAGGCCGCGAAAGCCGCTCCGCCGCCCGATCCGGACCAGGCGCTGACCGACGTATGGGCGGACGGAGGTGCGGCGTGGCGGACGTGATCACCTACCGGGAGGCGGTCGCCGAGGGCATCGCGCGGGAGATGCGGCGCGATCCGGCCGTGGTGTGCCTGGGCGAGGACATCGGTGAGGCGGGCGGGGTGTTCAAGACGACCGTCGGGCTGCGAGCGGAGTTCGGGCCCGAGCGGGTGTGGGACACGCCCATCTCCGAGCAGGCCATCGTGGGCGCGGCGATGGGCGCCGCCATGACCGGGATGCGGCCGGTCGCCGAGATCATGTTCTCCGACTTCCTGGCCTGCTGCTGGGACTACCTCGCCAACGAGATCCCGAAGGTGCGGTACATGACGGGCGGGCAGGTCACCGTCCCGCTCGTGGTGCGCACCGCCAACGGCGGCGGGCTCGGCTTCGGCGCCCAGCACTCCCAGGCCACCGAGAACTGGGCGTTCACCGTGCCCGGTCTGAAGATCGCCGCACCGGCGACCCCCGCCGACGTGATCGGCATGATGGCGGCGGCGATCCGCAGCGACGACCCGGTGGTCTTCTTCGAGCACAAGGCGCTGCTCGCCACCAAGGGCGCGCCCCCGCCGCCGGACCATGTCGTCGAGCTGGGCCGCGCCGCCGTCGTCCGCCCGGGCACCGACGTCACGCTCGTCGCCCTCGCCTCGATGGTGCCGCTCGCGCTGAAGGCCGCCGATCTCCTGGCCGGCGAGGGCATCGAGGCTGAGGTCGTCGACCTGCGCTGCCTGGTGCCGCTGGACGTGAGCACCGTGCTGGCCTCGCTCGGCAGGACCTCGCGGCTCGTCACCGTCGAGGAGAACCCGTACCAGGGCGGCTGGGGCGGCACGCTCGTCTCGCTCGTCGCCGACGAGGGGTTCGCCCTGCTGGACGCGCCGGTCAGACGGGTGGCGGGGGAGTGCGTCCCGCTGCCGTTCGCCGACGCGCTGGAGGAGCGGGTGATCCCCACCGTCGACAAGGTCGTGGCGGCCGTACGCGACGTCGCCGCCTACTGAAACCCCATGGGAGGAACGGCGATGACCCATCGAATACTTCTGCGCGCCGGTCACGTGCTGTCGATGGACCCCGACATCGGGGACCTGCCCCAGGGGGACGTCCTCATCGAGGACGGGACGATCGCGGCCGTGGACCGGGAGATCAGCGCCGACGCCGAGGTGCTCGACATGGCCGGCCGGATCGTCATCCCCGGCTTCGTCGACACCCACCGCCACACCTGGGAGGCGCCCATCCGGGGCGTCGCCCCCGACGCCACCCTGGACGACTACTTCGTCGACATCCTCGACACCTTCGCCCCGCTGTACACCCCCGAGGACGTGTACGCGGGCAACCTCGCGGGCTCGCTGGAGTGCCTGAACGCCGGCATCACGACCCTCGTCGACTGGTCCCACATCAACAACACGCCCGCGCATCCGGACGCGGCGATCCAGGCCCTGAAGGAGACCGGCATCCGCGCCCAGTACGCCTACGGCAGCGCCAACACCTCGCTCGCCGACTACTGGTTCGACAGCAAGATCGCCATCCCCGGGGACGACGTACGGCGGATCCGCGCCGAGTACTTCTCCGCCGACGACGGCCTGCTGACCATGGCCCTCGCCACCCGCGGCCCCGGCTTCTGCACCAACGACGTCGTCACCGCCGAATGGGCCCTCGCCCGCGAGCTCGGCATCCCGGTCACCCTGCACGTGGCCATGGGGCGGCTCGCCGGCCGGTTCGGCATGGTCAAGCAGCTGAACGACCTCGGTCTGCTCGGCCCCGACACCACCTACATCCACTGCTGCTACCTCCACGAGGACGAGTGGCAGATGGTCGCCGACAGCGGCGGCACGGTCTCGGTCGCGCCGCAGGTCGAGGTGCAGATGGGGCACGGCTGGCCGCCCGTGATGAAGGCCATCGAGTACGGACTGCGGCCGTCGCTCAGCATCGACGTCGTCACCACCGTGCCCGGCGACATGTTCACCCAGATCCGCGCGGCCTTCGGCGCCGAGCGCGCCCGCGTCAACGCCGACTGCTGGAAGGCCAACCTGCCCGTGCCGGACACCATGTTGACGGCACGTCAGATGCTGGAGATCGCGACCCGCAACGGCGCCCACGTCGCGGGCGTCGAGGACCGCACCGGCTCCCTGACCCCCGGCAAGCGCGCCGACGTCGTCGCGATCGACGCCACCGCGCTGAACGTGGCCCCCGTGCACGACGCGGCCGCCGCGGTGACGCTGTCGGCGGACGTCTCCAACGTCGAGACGGTCATCGTCGACGGCGTGATCCGCAAGCGGGACGGCAGGCTCCTGGCCGACGTCGGCCGGGCCCGGCGCCTGGTCGAGGAGTCCCGTGACCGGCTCCTCGCGGCGAAGGAGGCGAAGCGCGCGGCATGACCCGACACCTGGTGCGCCGGGCCACCGACGTCCCGGAGCCGCCGTACGACGAACTCGGCCACCGGCGACGGACGTTGGTCGGTGAGGACGACGGCAGTGTGCACACCGGCTTCGGCCTCTGCGAGATACGGCCGGACGGCCGGGTGGCCGCGCATGTGCACTCGTACGAGGAGAGCTTCCATGTGCTCGACGGGACCGTGATCCTCGATGTGCCCGAGGGCTCCCACCTCCTCGCGGAGGGCGACTACGGCCTCCTGCCGACCGGCGTCCCGCACGCCTGGCGCGGCGCCGGGGACACCGTCGGCCGCTGGGCCGACATGCTCGCCCCGGTACCGCGGGCCCGCTACGGCCACGACACCCAGGCGGTCCCCGCACTGCCCGAGCGCGATCCCGTCCGCATCGACGTCCGCGACCCGCGCACCCGGTCCTTCGGCCACTTCGAGCCCGCGCAGATGGACCCCGGCAAGCAGTCACAGGATCTGCTCGCGGTGTCGGCGAGCATGCGCACCGCGCTGCTCGTGTACAGCGGTATCACCGTGAAGATGATGGTCGACAGCGATCTGGGCGCGGTCGCCTCGACCATGTTCATGGTGCAGTACGCGCCCGACGGCGTCGCCGGCCCGCACGACCACCCCTTCGAGGAGACGTACCTGATCCTCGAAGGCGTCACGGACGCCACCTTCGACGGCGAGCGGTACCGGTTGGGGCCTGGTGATCTCGCCTGGGCGGGCGCCGGCTGTGTGCACGGATTCGCCAACGCCGGTGACGGGCCGGTGCGCTGGCTGGAGACGCAGGCGCCGCAGCCGCCGCCGCGCCACTCCTACCGGTTCACACGGGACTGGGAGTACCTGAGGGAGGCCCTGGACTCATGAGCAGTGTCCTCGTCGTCGGCGGCACATCCGGGATCGGCCGCGAGTTCGCCCGCTTCCGCGCGGAACGGGGCGACGAGGTGGTCCTGACCGGCCGGGACGCCCCTCGCGCCGACACGGTCGCCAAGGAGATCGGCGCGCTCCGGGGCATTGCCGTCGATCTCTCGCGGCCGCATGACATCGCCGCCGCGCTGCGGGGCGTGGGGCGCCTCGACCACCTGGTGATCGCGGGCGTCTCCCGCGACGACAACAAGGTCACCGAATACGACATCGACGCGGCCCTGCGGCTCGTCACCCTCAAACTCGTCGGCTACACCGAGGTCGTGCACGCCTTGCAGGACCGGCTCCACGCCGGCAGCGCGATCGTGCTGTTCGGCGGGCAGGCCAAGGAGCGGCCCTACCCGGGGGCGACGACGGTGGCGACGGTCAACGCGGGCGTCGGCGGCCTGGTGAACACCCTCGCCGTCGAACTCGCGCCGATCCGGGTGAACGCCGTCCATCCGGGAGTCGTCGGGGACAGCCCCTACTGGCAGGCCAAGCCGGAGAAGGTGCTGGCCGCCCTGCGCACCGAGACTCCCACTGGGCGGCTGGCCACCATGGCCGACGTGGTCGACGCCGTGGACTTCCTGCTGCGCAACGGGTCGGTCAACGCCGTCGAACTGAACGTGGACGGGGGATGGTTGCTCGGCTGAGCGAGGGTGCGGGCGGGCGCGCAATCAGCGCTTGAAGCCGACCGCGCCGTACAGCGACACCGGCTCTTCCGTCTCCCCGTCCTCGCCCGGCTCGGGGCGCCAGTGCGACAGGGAGACGATCCCCGGCTCCATCAGCTCAAGGCCGTTGAAGAACACGCCCATGTCGGCATGCGACCGGGCCACGAGCGTCACCCCGCTCGCCGTGTAGGCCGCGATACCCCGGTTGACGTTCTCCGGGTCGAAGTCGGCTGTCATCGCCGACAGCACCAGACAGCTGCCCGGTGCCAGCGCGCCTACGAGCGTGTCCACGAGCTCGTGGGCGCCGTCCTCGTCCGCGATGAAGTGCAGGAGCGCGATCAGGGAGAGGGCTACGGGCCGGTCGAAGTCGAGGACGGACGCGGCCCGTTCGAGGATCCGCTCGGGCTCGCGCGCATCGGCCTGCACATACTCGGTCACCCCTTCGGGAGTGCCGCGCAGCAGGGCACCCGCGTGGGCCAGCACGATCGGGTCGTTGTCGACGTAGACCACCCGCGCGTCCGGGACGACGGACTGGGCGACCTGGTGCAGGTTGGGCTCGGTCGGGATGCCGGAACCGATGTCGAGGAACTGGCGGATCCCCGTGCCTTGGACGACCGCCCGCGTGGCCCGTTCCATGAACCGGCGGTTGGCACGCGCGTGCCGCGGAGCGTCCCCCTGCATCGCCGTGATCCGCCGTCCGAGCTCCTCGTCGACGGGGTAGTTGTCCTTGCCGCCCAGGAACCAGTCGTACACCCGGGCCGGATGCGGCCTGCTCGTGTCGAGACGCGGTATGGCCGGCCCGGTCCCGGTCACGCGGGTCTCCTCTGCTCGACGACGGCGGGTGCGAGCAGTCTTTCACGATCATGCGGCCCGGCGGAGGCTGTCTTCGGCCACCTCCTTGTCCAGCGAGGCCCGCACCAACGCGGCGGCCAGCACGGCCGGTTCGATGTCTTCGGCCAGGTCGGCCAGCCGGTCCGGGCCCTCGGGCAGGCCGAGCCGCCGCGCGCCCGAGAGGGCCTTGTCGTCCAGGTAGGGCGCCACTTCCGGCCAGACCCGCTGGACCTCGCGCAGGAAGATGTCGGCGCCGGCCGGGCCGATGCCGGGGAACTCCCGCAGCAGGCGGCGCAGTTCGGCGACGTCGCCGTCCGCCTCCCTGCGCAGCCGCCGCAGGTCGCCGCCCCATCGGCCGGTCAACAACTCGGCGGCGTCACCGAGCTGGGTGGCGGTGCGCTCGTCGTAGCGCCGGTAGCCGCCCCGGCCCAGCGCGTCCACCCGTTCCTGCCAGTCGGCGTCGGCCATCCGGCGCGGATCGCGCAGCCCCGCCTCGTACAGCTCGCGGGCGGAGTCGACGGCGATCGAGCCGCGGATCCGGGCACTGAGCAGATGCGCCAGCACCAGCAGCCGGTACAGCGGCTGCGGGGTGTCCTTGAGGGGGATGCCCGCCTCCTCGGCGAACGTCTGCCCGTGCGCGTCGACGAGCTCCCGCAGCAGGCGCCTGTCGTCGGTCATGGCTATGCCTTGAGCGGATCGTGCCCGATGGTCATCAACCGGTGCCGCAGTGCGGTGTCCTCGGCCTCCGGCTCGTTCTCCAGGTCGACCTGCGAGGTGACCGTGTCCACGACCTTCCGCATCACGCGGATGTCGTCGTCGGTCAGGTCCATCCGGCGCTTCTGCAGGATCGACAGGACGTGCTGTCCGGTGGGCGAGCCCGGGTGCTCCGGCAGCGGCTCCGTCTCCTCGTCGGCGTACCGGACGCGCAGCCATGCCGCCAGTTCCGCCGAGGTCATGTTCACCACGCGGTGGAAGTCGTCCCAGAGCGCGTCGAGTTCGAGGGCGTCGGTCATGGGGGGGTGCCCCTTCTCTCAGTACGGGAAGTACGGGTGGCGTCAGTCGTCGCGCGGCCAGTTCGCCGCGTCGAACATCCACCGCTGCTTCTCCAGCTCGCTCGTGAGGGAGATCAGCAGGTCCTGCGTCACCGGGTCCGGCTCGGCGGTCGCGGCGATGCGTTCACGCAGCCGCTCGATGGCCGCCGTCAGCGCGTCCACGACCAGCTGGACGACCTCGGTGTCCCGCAGCCAGCCGTCCTTGGGGCCGGGCAGCGTGTAGGCCGCGGCGATGGTCTCCGGCCGGCCGTCGGGCGGCAGGCCGAGCGCCGCCGAACGTTCGGCGACCGTGTCGGCGTACGAGCGGGCCACCGACACCACCTCGTCGAGCTGCAGGTGGATCGAGCGGAAGCGCGGGCCCACGATGTTCCAGTGCGCCTGCTTCGCGATCAGTGACAGCCCCAGAAGATCGACGAGAGTGCTCTGCAGGGCGTCCCCGGCGACCCGGCGAGCCGGTTCGGGGAGCGTGCTCTTGACCACGGTCATACCGAGCTCCTCCTTGTGGCTTCTGGTGTGCTCCTGGCCGTACGGAGCAGTGCGTCGCGTACCCGCGGCGCCGGTCCCGACGCGCTGACCGGGGAGAACGACTCGGGGTCCTCACCCGCGCGGGCCGCGCTCCGCAACCACTCCATGCGGGCGCGGGTGCCCAGGGCGAACCGGTGCAAACGCGGCGCGTCTCAGCGTGCGAGCACGCCGTCCAGGAAGTGGAGCAGGTCGGCGAAGACGTCCGCCTTGTTCGTCTCGTGGAACACCTCGTGCCGGGCCCGCGGATACACGCGCTCGGTGAGCGTGTCGCCGCGGAGCTCCTCGATGCCGGCCCGGCTGCCGGGAAGCGGCACCAGCCGGTCGTCCTCGCCGTGCAGCCACAGCAGCGGCAGAGCCCCGATGCGGCCGCCCTTGGACACGGTGTCCAGCATCCGGTCGAACGCCTCCACCGTCGGCCGCTTCATCGGGCCGTGCCAGACCAGCGGATCCGCCGCGTACGCCGCGCCCACGCCGGGGTTGCGGGAGAGCGCGGCCGGGCTGATCGGGGTGTCGGGGATCTCGTCGAGGGCGAGCAGCCGCCGGGGCAGTGCCCAGTCGCCGATCACGGGCCCGGACAGCACCAGTGCGGCGAGCCCGGCGCCGTGGAGCTGTGCGTAGCGGGCGGCGACCAGTCCGCCCATGGAATGCCCGATCAGCACGACCGGCACCTCCGGATGCGCGGCCCGGGCCAGGCCCGCGACGGCGTGCACATCGGCGACCACGTCCTCGAAGTCCTCGATCACCACGCGCTCACCCGCCGACCTCCCATGGCCTACGTGGTCGGGCCCGAACACGGCCGCACCGTGCGCGACCAGGACCTCCGCCACCTCGGCGTACCGGCCGACGTGCTCGCCGTAGCCATGGACCACGAGCACCAGACAGCGGGGCCGGGGGTGCGGCCATTCGCGTACGACGATCGATCCGCGGCTTCCCTCGACGACATGCTCGCGGGCGTCGGCCATGGCTCCTCCGGCTGGGTCGGTGAAGGTACCCGGGGATCTTCCCAGGGCGCGGACGGCCGGTCTATAGTCGAAAACTAGCGGTGCTAATTAAGAGGGTGCCGTTCACACTGTCCGGTCAGGAGACCTGTCGTGCGTCCCGTCCACTTCGCGGCCGCCCGCCGCACCCCCATCGGCAAACTGCGCGGAGCGCTGTCGTCGGTACGGCCCGACGACCTCGCGGCGACCGTGATCCGGGGCCTCGTCGCCGACGTACCCGCACTGGACCCGGCCCGCGTCGACGACGTCTACTGGGGCGCCGCCAACCAGGCCGGCGAGGACAACCGCAACGTCGCCCGCATGGCCGCGCTGCTCGCCGGCCTGCCGGAGTCGGTGCCGGGCGCGACGGTCAACCGGCTGTGCGCCTCCGGCCTCGAAGCCGTCACCACGGCCGCCCGCACCATCGCGGCCGGCGAGGCCGACATCGTGCTCGCCGGCGGCTCCGAGTCCATGAGCCGCGCCCCCTTCGTCCTGCCCCGCCCCGACGAGGCGCTGCCCCACCGCATCGAGACCGCCGACACCCGGCTCGGCTGGCGGCTGGTCAACCCGGCGATGAAGGACCTGCACGGCCTGCTGTCCATGGGCGAGACGGCCGAGGAGGTCGCCGAGCGGTACGGCGTCCCGCGCGAGCGGCAGGACGAGTTCGCCCTGCGCAGCCACCAACGGGCCGCCGAGGCCCGCAAGAACGGCCACTTCGACGACGAGATCCTGCCGGTCGAGCGCCCGGACGGGGTGCTCGTCGACAGCGACGAGTGCATCCGCGAGGACACCTCGTACGAGAAGCTGTCCCGGCTGAAGCCGGTCTTCCGACAGGGCGGCACCGTCACCGCGGGCAACGCCTCACCGATGAACGACGGCGCGGCCGGACTCCTCCTGGTCAGCGAGGAGGCCCTGAACGAACTGGGCCTGGAGTCCCTGGGCCGCTACGTCGCCGGCGCCTCGGCCGGGGTGCACCCCGATGTGATGGGCATCGGCCCGGTCCCCGCCACCCGCAAGGTCCTGGCCCGCGCCGACTGGACGATCGGCGACATCCAGGAGGCCGAGTTCAACGAGGCGTTCGCGGCGCAGGCGCTCGCGTGCGTGGACGAGCTCGGCATCGACCCCGGGCTGGTCAACGCGAGCGGGGGCGCGATCGCGCTCGGCCATCCGCTGGGCTGCTCGGGCGCCCGCATCCTCACGACGCTGCTGCACCGGATGCGGCGGACGGGAGCGGAGCGGGGACTGGCGACGATGTGCGTGGGCGTGGGACAAGGCAGCGCGGTACTGGTCGAGAGGCATTAGTCCGGCCGGCCCGTCCGGCGTCTGACGATGCCAACTGGCGAGACGGTCCTTACGCGGCCTGATGCGTGCGCATAGCATCGGTCCCCGCATGGACACGATGACTCTCTGGCACATCACCGGTGGGGAGTTCGCCGCGCTCGCCTTCGCGGCCCTGCTCGTCGGCTTCTCCAAAACGGCCGTGAGCGGCGCCAACACGGTCAGCCTCGCGATCTTCGCCGCCGTGCTGCCCGCCCGCGCCTCCACCGGTGTACTGCTGCCCGTCCTGATCGCCGGGGACGTGCTCGCCGTCCTCACCTACCGGCGCCACGCCCACTGGCCGACGCTGTGGCGGCTGTTCCCGGCGGTCGCGGCGGGCGTGGTGTTCGGCACGCTGTTCCTGATGTGGGCGGACGACGGCATCGTGCGGACGTCCATCGGCGCCATCCTGCTGCTCATGGCGGCCGTGACGGTGTGGCGCCGGCGCACGGCGGAGCAGGAGGACGAGCCGGACTCGGTCACCAGGCGCGCCGGCCGGGTCAAAGCCCGTTCCTACGGTGTCCTCGGCGGCTTCACCACGATGGTCGCCAACGCGGGCGGCCCGGTGATGTCGATGTACCTCCTCTCCGCGGGCTTCCGGAAACTCGGCTTCCTGGGAACGTCCGCCTTCTTCTTCCTGATCGTCAATGTCTCCAAGGTGCCGTTCAGCGTCGGCCTCGGCCTGATCGACGGCCCCTCGCTGCTGCTCGACGCCGCGCTCGTGGGGTTCGTCGTACCCGGTGCGCTGTTCGGCAAATGGGCTGTGAACCGGATCAACCAGCGGCTGTTCGAGCAACTCGTCATCGCGGCGACGGTCGTGGGCGGCCTGCAACTACTGCTGCGCTGACTCCTGCAGTTCCGCCAGCAGGGCGGGCAGACCGGCGAAGGAGTCGAGCACATGGTCGGGCGTGCCGCTCGCGGCTCGGTGCGTCTCCGGCAGGTACTTCCCGGTCTTCACCAGCACCCCGGTGACACCGGCCCGCTGCGCCGCCAGCACGTCGGACTCGATGTCGTCGCCGATCATCACCGCCTCGCGCGCGCCGACGCCGACATGCGCCAGCGCCGCCTCGAAGAACGCCGCCGACGGCTTCCCCGTGATCTCCGCCTCGACCCGGGCGGCCTTCTCCAGCCCGGCCAGGAAGGCGCCGGTGTCCAGCTGCAACCCCTCGTCCGTACGCCAGTACAGATTCCGGTGCATGGCCACCAGCCGCGCCCCGCGCAGCAGATGCCCGAAGGCCCGGTTGAGCGCCGCGTAGCCGAACTCGGGCCCGGCACCCCCGACGACCACGACGTCCACAGCGGCGTCCTCCTCCTCGCCGCTCACGACCGTCACCTCACCCAGGTCCTCGGCGATGTCCCCGCTGTTCAGCAGCGCGCACCGCGCCCCCGGACAGTGCTCCGCGAGATACGCGGCGGTGACGGCGGGCGCGGTCAGGACGTCCCGCGCGGACACCGGGAACCCGGCGTCCGCCAGCGCCTCGGCGATCGACGCCCGCGTGCGCGAGGTGGTGTTCGTGACCAGCGCGACACCGAGCCCTGCCGACCGGATCTCCCGCAGCGCCTCGACCGCACCCGGCAGCGGCTGCCACGAGACGGTGAGGACCCCGTCGATGTCGATCAGGACGGCACGCACGGATCGCCTGTCACGTACGGATTCCATGCCAGGACGATAGCCATCGATCTCCCCGACAGCGCTCAGGGCGCGATCCCGACACCCTCGATCCTGCTCCACGCCCGCTCCTGAGCCCCCGTCATGGCCGGCCAGCGCAGCCCGCCCGGCCGCGGCTCGACGCGGGAGGCGTACGGCGACGGGCGGAACGCCGGGTCGTAGAAGCAGCCGGTGTCGTACGCACGGTCGAACGCCGCGCACGAGGCCGCGACCGACCGGGCCGTGGGCCGCTCGCCCGTCCGCACCCATGCCTCAAGCGCCGCCATGGAGGTGGCGTACTCGGCGTCGCTCAGCTCACTGTGCTCGCGCTCCCGCGTGAACGTCTGCACCAGCGCGCCGTCCCTTCCGGCCCCTTGGAGGGTGGCCCGGTAAGCGGCCTCGTGCTCCACGAACGCGGTCGGGTCGTCGATCGCGTGCAGGGTCAGCACCGGGATCGGGACCTCGCCCGTGAGGTCACTGTCGTAGGACAGATCCCGGACGGCCGTCGGGTCGGGCGCGAACCGTTCGACACCGGCGTTGAGCGCTACGTCGTCGTGCGAACCGGAGTACCGCACACCCCGGTTGCCGAACGGGTTCCGGCCGCCGAGCCGGCCGTGCACGATGTCGCGGAACGTGAACGTCGCGAACCGCAGATGTGACTCCAGCGTGCGCTCCGGGATCTTCGTGACGGCCAGGATGTCGTCGAGATTGCGCTGCTGCAGCGCGGTCCGCTCCTGCGGCGGCGACGAAGGACCCGTGCATTCCTGCAGGCGGGCACGGAGCCCGGCGGACGTCATCGTCGAGTCGGCGCGCAGCCCCTGCCACAGCGGATACTGCGGCTCGGCCGGGCGGGGGTGGTTGCGGCAGTAGTACTGGTAGACCACGCGCAGGTCGACGCGGTAGTCGTAGCCGCGCGAACCGCCGGCCAGGACACCGTTGGTGAGCAGCGCCCCGTCGTACGGGCCGCTGCGGGTGCCGTAGGTCTCCACCACCTTCGCGGCCACGTTCCCGCCCCACGACTGGCCGTGCACATACGTCCGCCGCGGCTGCCCGAACCTCGCCACGAACACTCGGCGCACGTTCTCGGTGTCGGCGGCGGCCATCCGCGTCCCGTAGCCGCCCCGGCGGTAGGACGAACCCGCCCAGGCGTACCCCTCCTTCACCATCACCGACCAGCGGCCGAGGTCTTCGACGCCGCGGCCGGGGTCGGAGGCCGCACCGAGGTCGGGGCCGCCGTGGGCGTGCACGACGAGGGAGCCGTTCCAGTCGTGCGGGACGGCGATCGCGTAGTGGGCGCCGTCGGCGTCGCGGCCGGTGTAGCAGTCGGCCTCGCCGACGAGTCCGGCCGGGCATGCGGCGGACGACGGTCCCGCGCTGTCCCCGCGGGCGTTCGAGGCGCCGACGAGGATGCCCACGGCGAGGGCCCCGGCCAGCACCGCCGACAGCGTCGTACGCCGCCGTGCGGCCGAGGGGACAGACCTGCGGATCAGTGCGTGCGTTCTCGTCCAGTCCAAGACGCTGCTCCTCGTCCTCGTCGGCGCGTCGTCGAGCCGTGCGCCGCGATGCTAGGGAGCGAGAAGCCGAGGAACCACGATCTGATCGTTGTGTTCATAGTGTTCGCGGCCGCCACCCGTACGCCCTGCGCCGCCCCGCTACCGGTCCCCCGGATCGCGGCGCAGCAGATACGTGTCCATGATCCAGCCCTTGCGCTCCCGGGCCTCCGCGCGCAGCCGCTCGATACGGGGCGCGGCCTCGGCGATCGGTCCCGAGACGAGGATCTCGTCCGCAGTGCCCAGGTAGGCACCCCAGTAGATGTCGATGTCCCGGTCGGCGTACTGCCGGAAGGCCTGGTGGGCGTCGAGCATCACGACCACGTCGTCCACGCCCTCGGGGAAGCCCTCGGCCAGCCGCCGGCCGGTGGTGATCTGTACCGGCCGGGCGACCCGGTTCAGCCCCGTCCGATGCCGGGCGGCGAGCGCGGAGACGCTGCTGATGCCGGGCACCACGTCGTACGCGAAGTCCACCGCGCCCCTGTCCAGGACCTCCTCCAGGATCCCGAGCGTGCTGTCGTACAGCGCCGGATCACCCCACACCAGGAACGCGCCGGTCTCGTCCTCGCCCAGCTCCTCGGCGATCAGCCGCTCATAGATCCCGGCGCGGGCGCTGCGCCAGTCCCCGACGGCGGGGGAGTACGCGGCGCCTCCCGCGGACCGGTCCCGCTCGGGGTCCCGCGCCTCGACGACCCGGTAGGTCCCCTCCGGCAGGTGAGCGTCCAGCAGGTCCCGGCGCAGCCGCGTGAGGTCCGACTTCGCCTCGCCCTTGTCGAGGACGAAGAACACGTCCGTACTCCGCAGCGCCCGGACCGCCTGCAGCGTCAGCTGCTCCGGGTCGCCCGCGCCGATGCCGATGACATGGATCTTTCGCACGGCCCGAGTCTGCCGCACACCACCGACGACGCCGCCACCGCGTCCACACCGGCCGCGGCAAGGCCCTGACACCCCCGCCCGGCCCTCCTCACACCCGTCCCCGCAGCCACGGCGCCCGCCCCCGCGCGTCCACGGCCTCGCCGCTCTCCTCCACGTCCCCCGCCAGCTCCCGCGCCCACGCGACCAGCCCCGCCAGATCCATCCCGTACGGCCGCTGCTCCCCGGCACCCGACGCCCACTCCGCCACGGCGCCGGCCCCCCGCCGCAGCAGCCTCGCCCCGCCCGTCACGTTCCCCCGGGCCGCGTGCGTGAGCCCCACCGCCAGCTGAGCCAGCCCTCGCCACAGGGCCCGCTCCTTCGCCGGGCCCGTCTTCCACGCGTCCTCGAAGACCTCGTGCGCATGGAACGGCTTGCCCGCGTCCAGCAACTGCTGCGCCTCGGCGACGCTCTGCTCCGGGGTGCGTACGACGCCCTCGGGCTGGCGGGCGACACCCTCCGCGCCGTAGGGGAGCGGACGTCCGAGGCCGTCCCGGGGCCGGGCGTTGCGCGCCCGCCCCTCGTGGTCCCGGTCCCGTGCCCCTGCCTGCCGTCCTGACGATGTGGTGCCCATACACCGATTGTCCATCGCCCCGGCCCCTCGCCGGACGCCCACTTCGGTGTGAGCCCCGGCGTGGGGTAAAGTGCTGTCGCGTGATCACGCGGTTCGTCGCGCGACACACATCGGGACGTGGCGCAGCTTGGTAGCGCACTTGACTGGGGGTCAAGGGGTCGCAGGTTCAAATCCTGTCGTCCCGACGGTGTGAAGGGTCTTCGCGGGCAGCAGCCCGCGGAGGCCCTTTTCGCGCTGCTCGGTGCGTAGGCTCGCGCCGTGAGATCTCCCGCTTCGAAGGAGCCGGCATGACCACCGTCTTCTCCCGCATCATCGACGGCGAGCTGCCCGCCCGGTTCGTCTGGCAGGACTCGCAGGCCACGGCGTTCCTGTCCATCGCGCCGCTGACGCCCGGTCACACTCTCGTCGTGCCCCGGCGCGAGGTCGACCAGTGGACGCAGGCCGACGGCGAACTGCTGGCCCACTGCATGAAGGTGGCCCAGGCCGTCGGCCAGGGCGTGCAGCGGGCGTGGCGCGCGCCGCGGGCCGGCCTGCTCATCGCCGGTTTCGAGGTGCCGCACCTGCACATCCACGTGGCGCCCATGTGGGGCATGGGCGACCTGAACTTCGCCGACGCCAAGCCGGAGGAGGACATGTCGGCGCTGGACGAGGCGGCGGACAAGCTCCGTACCGCCCTGCGCGACCTCGGCTTCGAGCACGCCGTGCCGCCGCGGTCCTGACGGCTGGAACACGGGAGGTCCCACCCGTCCGGCCCGCCCCTCACCGACCGCACCGGTCACCCGGCCCGCCCCTGGCCGACGGCACCGGTCACCCGGCCCGCGCGACGCGGCGCGGGCCGGGATGGTAGAAGCGGGCCATGACCAACTCGCTCATCCATCCGGCCGGTGCCCGATGACCGCCGGCATCGACACCCCCGACCGCCGCGGCCGCACCGGACTCGACCAGGCCGGCCGGGACCTGACCGGCAACCCCCGCGTCAAGGTGCGGGACGTGGAACTGCTGTCCTGCCACTGGTACGTCGAGCGGGCCACCACCTTCGACTTCCAGCACGCCGACGGCACCTGGAGCACTCAGCAGCGCGAGACGCACGACCGCGGCAACGGGGCCACCATGCTGCTGTACGACGCCGAACGCGAAACCGTCCTGCTCACCCGCCAGTTCCGCTTCCCGGCGTATGTCAACGGCCACCCCGACGGCATGCTCGTCGAGACGCCGGGCGGTCTGCTCGACGACGATGACGAGCACCCCGAGATCGCGGTACGGCGCGAGGTGGTGGAGGAGACCGGGCACACCATCGGCGAGGTCCGGCACGTCTTCGACGTCTACATGAGCCCGGGATCCGTGACCGAGCGCGTCAGCTTCTACGCCGCCGAGTACGGGCCCTCGACCCGCACCCACGAGGGCGGCGGTCTGGACGAGGAGGGCGAGGACATCGAGATCATCGAACTGCCCTTCCGCCGGGCCCTGGAGATGATCCGTACCGGGGAGATCGCCGACGCCAAGACCATCATGCTGCTGCAATGGGCGGCGCTGGAGGGCCCGTTCGCCAAGTGACCGGCCGCGCTCTTGACTTGAAGTGCGCTTCAAGATGAAGACTCCCGTTCGTGGCCCCGAGACGGGCACGCGAACGGGAGGGATTCATCCATGAAGTACCGCACCATCGGCACCGACCCGAAGAACCGACGGGACGTGAGCGTGCTCGCGCTCGGCGCGATGCTGTTCGGCTCGCGCACCGACGAGGAGACCTCCTTCGCCGTCCTCGACCGCTATGTCGAGGCCGGCGGGAACTTCATCGACACGTCCGACAACTACGCCTTCTGGATCGACGGCGGTCAGGGCGGCCAGAGCGAGGAACTGCTCGGCCGGTGGCGGCGCAGCCGCGGCATCGGCGACGAGATCGTCTTCGCGACCAAGCTCGGCGCCCGCCCGCTGGCCCCCGGCACCAGCTACGTCGACAACGCGGAGGGACTGTCGGCGAAGGTGATCCGAGAGTCCGCCGAGCGCAGCCGCGACCGGCTCGGGGTCGCGAAGCTGGACCTGCTCTACGCCCACATCGAGGACCGGACGGTCCCCCTCCAGGAGACCGTCGAGGGGTTCGCCGAGCTGGTGGCCGAGGGCACGGTCGGCCTCCTCGGCGTCAGCAACCACGCGACCTGGCGGGTGGAACGGGCCCGCGCCCTCGCCGCCGCGGCCGGACTGCCCGGCTACGAGGTGCTCCAGTACGCCCACACCCACCTGCGGCCCCGCACCGACGTCCCCGACGGCCTGTTCCCCGACGGCAGCCTGGGCCACGCCGGCCCCGACCTGCTGAGCTACCTGCGGGCCGAGCCCGCCCTGACCCTGGTCGCCTACTCGCCGCTGCTGAAGGGCGCCTACACGCACCCGGACCGGCTGCCCGCGGACTTCGACCACCCGGGCACCCCGGCCCGCCTGAAGGTGCTGCGCGAGGTCGCCCAGGAGACCGGTGCCACCGTCAACCAGGTCGTGCTGGCCTGGCAGCTGGGCGGCCCGCTGCCGATCATCCCGCTGGTCGGGGCGTCCTCCGTGGCCCAGCTGGAGGAGAACCTGGCCGCCGTGGACCTGGAGCTGAGCCCGGAGCAGCGGGCCCGGCTGGACTCCGTCCACTGACCGCGCCGGTCGTACGCCGCCGCAGTAGGCTCCGAAGAGGCGCGAAGGGAGTGGGCCATGCCTCTGTTCCCCACCGAGCGATCGGTCCGTACGACCCCCGAAGGCCTCCTCTGGGAGCCCAGCGAGCGCTGGGTGCGCGGCCGCAAGGGTGACGTCACCGTCGTCGACAGCCGGCACCCCGTCCTGGTCTGGGAACCCGAGCTGCCCGTGCCGTGTTACGCGTTCCCGCGCGAGGAGGTCCGCACGGACCTCCTCCGCCCGGCGAAGAACCCGCCGACGGGATCGCACACGGGCTCGCAGATCTTCTACGACCTTCAGGCCGACGGAGCCCTGGTGGAGAACGCGGCCTGGACGTTCCCCGCCGCCGACCTGGCCGGGCACATCGCGTTCGAGTGGTTCCACCGCTGGGGCAGCGGCCTCGACCACTGGTACGAGGAGGAGGAAGAGATCTTCGTCCACCCCCGCGACCCGCACAAACGGGTGGACGCGATGCCCAGCAGCCGTCACGTCCAGGTCGAGATCGCCGGCACGGTCGTCGCGGACACCCACCGGCCGGTGCTGCTGTTCGAGACCGGGCTGCCGACGCGGTACTACATCCCCCGCGAGGACGTCCGTCTCGACCTGTTCGAGCCCACGGACCACCGCACCGGGTGCCCGTACAAGGGCCGGGCCCAGTACTGGACCTGGCGCGGCGAGGACGAGGTCCCGCGCAACCTCCTGTGGAGCTATGCCGAGCCGCTGCCCGCGGTGGGCCCCGTCAAGGGGCTGCTGGCCTTCTACAACGAGGCCGTGGCCCTCACCGTGGACGGCGAGCGCCTGCAGCGGCCGGTCACGCCGTTCACCGCCGGACTCAGGGCCTGACCAGCAGCTGGAAGTCGAACGCGTACCGGGACGCACGGTAGATGTGCGTGCCGTACTCGACCGGCCGGCCCGTGTCGTCGTACGCCGTGCGCTGCATGGTCAGCAGCGCCGCGCCCTCCTTCTCGTCGAGGCGCTCGGCCTCCTCGGCGGTGGCGCAGCGGGCGCCGATCGACTGGCGGGCGCTGTGCAGGGTGATGCCGGCGGTGCGCATCATCCGGTACAGGCCGGTCGACTCCAGACGGGCGGTGTCGAGCTCGAGCAGGCTCGCGGGCAGGTAGTTGCACAGGATGGCCACGGGCTGGCCGTGCGTGCAGCGCAGCCGCTCCAGGACCGTGACCTCCGCGCCTTCCCCGATGCCGAGCGCGGCGGCGACGTCGGCGGTGGCCGGGACGCGCTCGTTGCGGACGACCTCGGTGGTGGGGCCCTGCCCGGCCGCCTCCAGGTCGTCGTAGAGACTGCTGAGCTCCAGCCCGCGCTTCACCTGGCTGTGCACCACCTGGGTGCCCACGCCGCGTCGCCGCACCAGCAGTCCCTTGTCGACGAGGGACTGGATGGCCTGCCGGACGGTGGGCCGGGACAGGCCCAGCCGCACCGACAGGTCGACCTCGTTGCCCAGGAGGTTGCCCGGGGCGAGACTCCCGTGCTCGATCGCCGCCTCCAGCTGCTGGGCGAGCTGGTAGTACAGCGGCACGGGACTGCCCCGGTCCAGGGCGAAGTCCAGCGAGTCCAGCGCGGGGGCGGACACGGCTCGTGCGGAGCCGCGGGCCTTCGCCATGGGTCCCTCCCTTGGATGGTCCCGCTACGGGGTGGCAGTCCCGCTGCGGGTGGCAGTCCCTCTGCGGGCGTGTCAGGTGTTGCTGGGGAAACCGAGGTTGATGCCCGCGTCGGCCGGGTCCGGCCAGCGCGTGGTGATCACCTTGCCCTGGGTGTAGAAGGCGATGCCGTCGTTGCCGTAGATGTGCAGATCGCCGAAGAGCGAGTCCTTCCAGCCGCCGAAGGAGTGGTAGCCGACGGGCACCGGGATCGGCACGTTCACGCCGACCATGCCCGCCTTGACCTCCAGCTGGAAGCGGCGGGCGGCGCCGCCGTCGCGGGTGAAGATCGCGGTGCCGTTGCCCCAGCGGGAGTCGTTGATGAGCTTGATGGCCTCTTCGTACGTCTCCGCACGCACCACGCACAGCACCGGACCGAAGATCTCGTCCCGGTACGCGTCCGCCGTCAGCGGCACCTTGTCCAGCAGCGAGACACCGAGGAAGAAGCCGTCCTCGTGGCCCTCGACCGAGTAGCCCGTGCCGTCGACGACGACCTGCGCGCCCTGCTCGGCGGCCGACGACACGTAGGACGCCACCTTGTCGCGGTGCTCGCGGGTGATCAGCGGGCCCATCTCGGAGGCAGGGTCGTTGCCGGGGCCGATCTTCAGGTTCTTGGCGCGCTCGGCGATCTTGGCGACCAGCTCGTCACCGGTGTCGCCGACGGCGACCACGACGGACACGGCCATGCAGCGCTCGCCCGCCGAGCCGTACGCCGCGTTGATCGCCTGGTCGGCGGCGAAGTCGAGGTCGGCGTCGGGCAGCACCAGCATGTGGTTCTTGGCGCCGCCGAGGGCCTGGACGCGCTTGCCGTGCTCGACCGCCTTGAGCTGGATGTACTTGGCGATGGGGGTGGAGCCGACGAAGGAGACCGCCTCGATGTCCGGGTGTTCCAGGAGCCGGTCCACGGCCACCTTGTCGCCCTGGACGATGTTCAGCACACCCTCGGGCAGCCCGGCCTCGGCGGCCAGTTCGGCGAGGCGGTAGGACGCCGACGGGTCCTTCTCGCTGGGCTTCAGCACGAAGGTGTTGCCGCACGCGATCGCCAGCGGGAACATCCACATCGGCACCATGGCCGGGAAGTTGAACGGCGTGATGCCCGCGACGACGCCGAGCGGCTGGCGGATCGAGGCGACGTCCACCCGGCTCGACACCTGCGTCGACAGCTCGCCCTTCAGCTGCACGCTGATCCCGCAGGCCAGCTCCACGATCTCCATGCCGCGCGCCACCTCACCGAGCGCGTCGGAGTGCACCTTGCCGTGCTCGGCGGTGATCAGCTCGGCGATCTCGTCGCGGTGGGCGTCCAGCAGCTCGCGGTACTTGAAGAGGATCTGCGTGCGCTTGGCCAGGGAGGTCTGGCCCCAGCTCTCGAAAGCGGCCTTGGCGGAGGCGACGGCGGCGTCCACCTCGTCGACGGTCGCGAAGGCGACCTGCTTCTCCTGGGCGCCGGTGGCCGGGTTGTAGACGGCGCCGAAGCGGCCGGACGTGCCCTCGACGGGCTTGCCGTCGATCCAGTGGGTGATGGTCTTCATGGTGCGAAAGGGCCTTTCGTAAGGGGGAGTTCAGAGGTGGTGGCGGCGTCCGGCGACGTGCTGGTCGTAGCGCTCGCGGGCCTCGACGGCGGCCTCGCGTGAGGCGATCTCGGCGACGGGTACGTCCCACCAGGCCTCGGCGCCGGGGGAGGTGGGGTTCATGATGTCCGTCTCGACGTACACGCAGGTCGGCCGGTCGGAGGCGCGGGCCGTGGCCAGCGCCTCGCGCAGCTCGCGGACCGTCTTGGCGCGCAGCACGTCCATGCCGAGGCTGGCCGCGTTGGCGGCCAGGTCGACGGGGAGCGGGGCGCCGGTGAAGGTGCCGTCGGCGGCCCGGTAGCGGTAGTCGGTGCCGAAGCGCTCGCCGCCGGTCTCGGCCGACAGCCCGCCGATGGAGGCGTAGCCGTGGTTCTGGATCAGGACGATGTTGACCGGCAGGCCCTCCTGGACGGCGGTGACGATCTCGGTCGGCATCATCAGGTAGGTGCCGTCGCCGACCAGCGACCACACGGCCGTGTCCGGGGCGGCCTGCTGGATGCCGATCCCGGCCGGGATCTCGTAGCCCATGCAGGAGTAGCCGTACTCCAGGTGGTACTGGCGCGGGCTGCGGGACCGCCACAGCTTGTGCAGGTCGCCCGGGAGCGAACCGGCCGCGTTGATCACCACGTCGTCGTCGCCGACGACCGCGTCCAGCGCGCCCAGCACCTGCGTCTGCGTCGGTACGGCGCTCTCGTCGTCGGCCCGGTAGGCGGCCTCCACGACGGCGTCCCAGCGCTCCTTGCCGGCGCGGTACTCGGCCTCGTACGCCTCGCTCACGCGGTACCCGGCCAGTCCCTCCACCAGCCCTTCGAGACCGGCCCTGGCGTCGCAGACCAGCGTCCGCGCCGCCAGCTTGTGCGCGTCGAACCCGGTGATGTTGAGGTTCAGGAAGCGCACGTCAGGGTTCTGGAAGAGCGTGCCCGAGGCGGTCGTGAAGTCGGTGTATCTCGTGCCCACGCCGATCACCAGGTCGGCCGCGCGCGCGATGTCGTCGCTGACCGACGTGCCGGTGTGGCCGATGCCGCCGAGGTCGGCGGGGTGGTCGTAGCGCAGGGAGCCCTTGCCCGCCTGGGTGGAGGAGACCGGGATGCCGGTGGCCTCGACGAAGGCCTTCAGCGCGGCCTCTGCCTCGCTGTGGTGGACGCCGCCGCCCGCGACGATCAGGGGGCGCTCGGCGGCCCGGATCGCCTCGACGGCCGCCGTCAGCTCGACCGGGTCGGGCGCGGGGCGCCGTACGTACCAGACGCGCTCGGCGAAGAACTCCTCCGGCCAGTCGTACGCCTCCGCCTGCACGTCCTGGGGGAGCGCCAGCGTCACCGCGCCGGTCTCGGCCGGGTCGGCGAGGACCCGCATGGCGTTCAGCGCGGACGGGATCAGGGCCTCGGGGCGGGTGATCCGGTCGAAGTACCTCGACACCGGGCGCAGGGTGTCGTTGACCGACACGTCCGCCTCGGTCGGGTGCTCCAGCTGCTGGAGCAGCGGGTCGGGGGCGTGGGAGGCGAAGTAGTCGCCGGGGAGGAGCAGGACCGGCAGGCGGTTGATGGTGGCCAGGGCGGCACCGGTGACGAGGTTCGTCGCGCCGGGGCCGATGGACGTCGTCACGGCCTGCGCGGAGAGGCGGTTGAGCTGGCGGGCGTAGCCGACGGCCGCGTGCACCATGGACTGCTCGTTGCGGCCCTGGTGGTACGGCATCACGTCCTCGCCCGCCTGAAGGAGGGCCTGGCCGATGCCGGCCACGTTGCCGTGGCCGAAAATGCCCCAGGTACCGGCGATCAGCCGGCGCCGTACGCCGTCGCGCTCGGTGTACTGGGCGGACAGGAACCGCACCAGCGCCTGGGCGACGGTCAGGCGGACGCTCGTGGGTTGGCTCATCGGGGACCTCACTGGGACGGGGCGGTGTAGAGGGGCAGACGGGGGTCGACGGGCTGGTCCGGCCAGGTGTCGCGGACCCAGGCGTGATCGGGGTGGTCGCAGATCAGCCAGGCGCGCTCGTCCTCGGGGCCCGCCATGACGTTGAGGTAGTACATGTGGTGGCCGGGCACGGCCATGGAGGGCCCGTGCCAGCCGTCGGGGATCAGCACGACGTCTCCGCCGCGCACCTCGGCCAGGACGTCGGTGCCCCGGCCGTGCCCGGACGGGGAGACGCGCTGGTAGCCGAGGCCGGGGATGCCCTCGTGATCGGCGAACTCGAAGTAGTAGATCTCTTCCAGCACCGACTCCTCGCCGGGCTTGTGCTCGTCGTGCTTGTGCGGCGGGAAGGACGACCAGTTGCCGCCCGGCGTGATGACCTCGACCGCGATGAGCTTGTCGCACTCGAAGACGCCCGCCGCGCCGAAGTTGTTGACCTGGCGGCTGCTGTTGCCCGTGCCGCGCAGCTCCACCGGCACCGACGACGCCGGTCCGTACCGGGCCGGCAGCCACCGCGAGCAGCGCGCGCCGGTCAGCGCGAACCGTCCGCCGCCGGTGGACGAGACGGTCGCACGGGCGTCGCGCGGCACGTACGCGAAGTCGCTCACGCCGCTGAACACGCTGTCCCGGCCGGTGAGCCGGAACGTGTCGTGGCCGAAGTCGTCCGCGGCCTCGACCGTGCAGCCGCCGGTCAGCGACAGCACGATCCACTCGCTGTCGCCGGTGTCGAAGTTGTGGCTGCCGCCGGGCGGCAGCTCCAGGATCCGCAGACTGGAGTAGCCCCAGCCGGCCTTCTCGGGCGTGACGTCCACGACGTACGGGCCGCCGAGCGCCTTTCCCGCGGGAAGGTGATAGGTCATCGAGTTCTCCGCCTCACAATCCGGATCACAACAGGCCGACGGCCGTGTCCACCGCCGTCTCCACGCTGCCCTCGGCCGGGTAGAGCAGCGAACGGCCGACCACCAGGCCCTGGACGGTGGGGTGTCCGAGCGCCTTGCGCCAGCGTTCGTAGGCGGCCGCCTGATCCTCGGCGGAGCCCCCGACCTCGCCGCCGAGCAGGACGACGGGCAGCGTGGACGTCTCCAGAACCTCGGCCATGTCGTCGGGGTTATGGGTGACGGGCAGTTTCAGCCAGGTGTAGGCCGAGGTGCCGCCCAGCCCCGAGGCGATGGCGATCGACTTGGTGACGGCCTCGGCGGACAGGTCGTTGCGCACCTGGCCGTCGATCCGCCGGGAGATGAACGGCTCGACGAACAACGGCAGCCGGAGGGCGGCCATGGCGTCGATGGCGCGGGCCGTGGACTCCAGGGTGGTCAGGGAGCCCGGGTCGGAGTAGTCGATACGGACCAGCAGCTTGCCCGCGTCGAAGCGCAGCCGGGCGATGTCCTCGGCGCGGTGGCCGGTGAAGCGGTCGTCCATCTCGAAGGACGCGCCGGCCAGGCCCCCGCGGTTCATGGAGCCCATGACAACCTTGTCGTCGAGGACACCGAGCAGCAGCAGGTCCTCCAGGATGTCGGCGGTGGCCAGCACCCCGTCGACGCCGGGTCGCGAGAGCGCGATGCAGAGACGTTCCAGCAGATCGGCCCGGTTGGCCATGGCCAGCCTGCGGTCGCCGACGCCCAGGGCGCCGCGCGCGGGATGGTCCGCGGCCACGATCATCAGGCGGCCGCTGTCGCCGATCAGGGGGCGGCGCGTCCTGCGGGCGGCGGCCTCGGCGATCGCCTCGGGGTGCCGGGCTCTGATCGCGGTGAGGTCGGGGATGCTGATGCTCAAGGAAGGCTCCGTTCAGGGTGGCTCGGTCGGCCGAGGGCTCGGCTACGACGCCCGCGCGAGGGGCTCGGCTACGACGCCCGCGTGAGGAGGTCCGCGACCTCGGACTCGGTGGGCATCGCGGAGGAGCAGGCCAGGCGGGAGGCGACGAGGGCGCCGGCGGCGTTGGCGTACCGCATGGTGGTGGCCAGCTCCCAGCCGGACAGCAGCCCGTGGACCAGCGAGCCGCCGAAGGCATCGCCCGCGCCCAGGCCGTTGGCCACCTCGACCGGCACCGGCGGCACCTCGGCCTCGGTGCCGTCGCGGTGCACCGCCAGCACGCCCTTGGGGCCCTGTTTGACGACCGCCAGCTCAACGCCGGCCGCCAGCAGCGCCTCGGCGCAGGCGCGCGGCTCGCGGACGCCGGTGGCGATCTCGCACTCGTCCAGGTTGCCGACGGCGACCGTGGTGTGCCGAAGCGCCTCCGCGTAGTACGGGCGGGCCTCCTCCGGGTCCCTCCAGAACATGGGGCGCCAGTCGAGGTCGAAGACCGTGGTGCCCGCCTTGTCGCGCGCCTTGAGGGCGGCGAGCGTGGCGGAGCGGCTCGGCTCCTCGCTCAGGCCGGTGCCGGTGATCCAGAAGATCCGGGCCGAGCGGATGGCCCAGTAGTCCAGCTCGTCGGAATGTATCTCCAGGTCAGGCGCCTTAGGCTGCCGGTAGAAGTACAGCGGGAAGTCGTCCGGCGGGAAGATCTCGCAGAACGTCACCGGCGTCGGGTACGCCGCGACGGGCGTCACCCAGCGGTCGTCGACGCCGAAGTCCTTCAGGGCCTCGTGCAGATAGGCGCCGAACGGGTCGTCGCCGGTGCGGGTGATCACGGCGGTGCTGCGGCCGAGCCGGGCGGCGGCCACGGCGACGTTCGCGGCCGACCCTCCGAGGAATTTGCCGAACGTCTCCACCTGCGTCAGAGGTAGGCCAGACTGCAGGGGGTAGAGATCGACTCCTATTCTTCCCATCGTGATCAAGTCGAAGGGCTTGGCTGACTCGGCCATGCGCAACGCTCCTAGAGCTGGGCTGGGGGTGGGGCCCCCAGGGGGCCTGCCGCCTCCCAGGTGTAGGGCGTGGAGCCCGGCGCTGTCAATACTTTGTACTTACATTCGGACCTGCTTGTGAAATGATGTCTTAACAAAGTATTGACAGCGAGCGCATCTAGGGATTGGATCCCGTCCCAGCGCAACCGCCGTGTTCCACGGCACATGACCCGGGCTTCCCAAGGGTCCGGGACATGGATCCTGATCACTCCCTTTCCCCCCGTCGCACACCCCCGTCGCACAGTGAGGTGCTGGAAAGATGGACCGCTCTTACTCTCGCTCCCGCAGCCTGGCCCCCGTCGTGGCCGTCGCCGCAGCGGCAGCGCTGACGCTCGCAGGATGCTCCAGCAGCTCCGGTGGCAAGAAGGCTGAGGAGAGCGCAGAGGGCGCCTCCGCCGGCAAGGCGAACACCCCCCGGATGACGGTCGCCCTGGTCACGCACCAGTCGGCCGGTGACACCTTCTGGGACATCGTCCGCAAGGGCGCCGAGGCCGCCGCGGCCAAGGACAACATCAAGCTGATCTACTCCAACGACCCCAACGCGGGCAACCAGGCCAACCTGGTCCAGAACGCGATCGACCAGAAGGTCGACGGCATCGCGATCACCCTCGCCAAGCCGGACGCCATGAAGGACGTCGTGAGCAAGGCGAAGAAGGCCGGCATACCGGTGGTCGGCCTCAACTCCGGTGTGAGCGAGTGGCAGAAGCTCGGCCTGATGGAGTTCTTCGGCCAGGACGAGACCGTCGCGGGCGAGGCGCTCGGCAAGCGGCTGAACGAGGCCGGCGCCAAGAAGGCCGTCTGTGTCATCCAGGAGCAGGGCAACATCGGCCTGGAGCAGCGCTGTGCGGGTGTGAAGAAGACCTTCGAGGGTGACGTCGAGAACCTCAACGTCAACGGCACCGACATGCCGTCCGTGAAGTCGACGATCACCGCCAAGCTCAAGCAGGACAGCGACCTCGACTACGTCGTCACCCTCGGCGCGCCGTTCGCGCTGACCGCGGTGCAGTCGATCGGTGACGCGGGCGCCAAGGCGAAGGTCGCCACCTTCGACCTCAACAAGGAACTGACCGGCGCGATCAGCAAGGGCGACATCGAGTTCGCCGTCGACCAGCAGCCCTACCTGCAGGGCTACCTGGCGATCGACTCCCTGTGGCTCTACAAGAACAACGGCAACTACATGGGCGGCGGCGAGCAGCCGGTGCTGACCGGACCGGCCTTCGTCGACAAGACGAACGTCGAGACGATCGACAAGTACGCCGCGAAGGGCACTCGGTGATGAGCATGACCCAACAGGCTGAGCCGGCGGTGACCACACCGCCGGCCCCCGGCCCCGGCAAGGAGAAGGACGGGCGCACGGCCGAACGCCCCCTGGCGCTCCGGTTGTTGGCCCGCCCCGAGGTCGGCGTCTTCCTCGGCGCCGTCGCGGTCCTGGTCTTCTTCCTGATCACGGCACCGCCGGTCCGCGACGGCAGCTCGATGGCGAACATCCTGTACCAGTCGTCGACGATCGGGATCATGGCGCTGCCGGTCGCGCTGCTGATGATCGGCGGCGAGTTCGACCTCTCCGCCGGTGTCGCGGTGATCACCTCGGCGCTGACCGCGAGCATGCTCAGCTACCAGCTGACGATGAACGTATGGGTCGGCGTGATCGCCGCGCTCGTCGTGTCGCTCGCGGTGGGCCTGTTCAACGGCTGGCTGCTGGTGAAGACCGGGCTGCCGAGCTTCCTGGTCACGCTGGGCACCTTCCTGATCCTCCAGGGCGTCAACCTGGCGGTGACCAAGCTGATCACCGGCAACGTCGCCACCGACGACATCAGCGACATGGACGGCTTCGACCAGGCCAAGGCGATCTTCGCCTCGACGTTCGACGTCGGCGGGGTCAACGTGAAGATCACCGTCGTGTGGTGGCTGGTCTTCGCGGCCATCGCCACCTGGGTGCTGCTGCGCACCAAGTACGGCAACTGGGTCTTCTCGGTCGGCGGCAACCAGCAGTCCGCCCGCGCGGTCGGTGTGCCGGTGACGTTCACCAAGATCTCGCTGTTCATGCTGGTCGGCTTCGGTGCCTGGTTCGTCGGGATGCACCAGCTGTTCTCGTTCAACACCGTGCAGTCCGGTGAGGGTGTCGGGCAGGAGCTGATCTACATCGCGGCGGCGGTCATCGGCGGCTGTCTGCTGACCGGTGGTGCCGGTTCGGCGATCGGCCCGGTGTTCGGTGCCTTCATGTTCGGCATGGTGCAGCAGGGCATCGTCTACGCCGGCTGGAACCCCGACTGGTTCAAGGCCTTCCTGGGCGTGATGCTCCTCGGCGCCGTCCTGATCAATCTCTACGTGCAGCGCACGGCGACCCGGAGGTGACCCCATGACATCCACCAACGGAACCGGCACCCACGGCGCCGTCATCGTCGACAAGGCCCCCGAGCAGGACGGCCCCGTCGTCGAACTCCGCAGCGCCGGCAAGTCCTACGGCAACATCCGCGCCCTGCACGGCGTCGACCTGAAGGTGTTCCCCAGCCAGGTGACCTGCGTCCTGGGCGACAACGGCGCCGGCAAGTCCACCCTGATCAAGATCATCTCGGGTCTGCACCAGCACACCGAGGGCGAGTTCCTCGTCGACGGCGAGCCGGTACGTTTCTCCACTCCGCGTGAGGCGCTCGACAAGGGCATCGCCACCGTCTACCAGGACCTCGCGGTCGTGCCGTTGATGCCGGTGTGGCGCAACTTCTTCCTCGGCTCGGAGATGACGAAGGGCCCCTGGCCCATCCGCCGTCTCGACATCGAGAAGATGAAGAAGACCGCGGACGAAGAGCTGCGCAACATGGGCATCGTCCTCGATGACCTGGAACAGCCCATCGGCACGCTCTCCGGCGGCCAGCGCCAGTGCGTGGCGATCGCCCGCGCCGTCTACTTCGGTGCCCGCGTGCTCATCCTCGACGAGCCCACCGCCGCCCTCGGCGTCAAGCAGTCGGGTGTGGTGCTGAAGTACATCGCCGCCGCCCGCGACCGCGGCCTCGGCGTCATCTTCATCACCCACAACCCCCACCACGCCTACATGGTCGGCGACCACTTCAGCGTCCTGCGCCTCGGCACCATGGAGCTCAACGCCTCCCGTGACGAGGTCAGCCTCGAAGAGCTCACCAACCACATGGCCGGCGGCACCGAACTGGCCGCGCTCAAGCACGAGTTGGCCCAGGTCCGCGGCGTGGACGTCGAGGAGCTCCCGGAAGAGGAAGACCTCACCGCACCCGTGGCGACCTCGGAAGGGAAGTCCTGACATGCCCCCTGTACTGGACCGCATCCGGGTCGGCTCCGCGCCCGACTCCTGGGGAGTCTGGTTCCCCGACGACCCCGTGCAGGTGCACTGGGAACGCTTCCTCGACGAGGTCGCCGAGGCCGGATACGAGTGGATCGAGCTGGGCCCGTACGGCTATCTGCCGACCGACCCGGCCCGACTCACCGACGAGGTGAACAAGCGGAACCTCAAGGTCTCGGCGGGCACGGTCTTCACCGGCCTGCACCGCGGCCCCTCCGTCTGGGAATCCACCTGGGAGCACGTCAGCCAGGTCGCCGCCCTCACCCAGGCGATGGGCGCGAAGCACCTGGTGGTGATCCCCTCCTTCTGGCGGGACGACAAGACCGCCGAGATCCTGGAGCCGCCGGAGCTCACCGGCGAGCAGTGGGCCCATCTGACCAAGGGCATGGAGCGGCTCGGCCACGAGGTGAAGGAGACGTACGGCCTCGACATCGTCGTGCACCCGCACGCCGACACCCACATCGACACCGAGGCCCACGTCGAGCGCTTCCTCGACTCGACCGACTCCGACCTGGTCAACCTCTGCCTCGACACCGGTCACTACGCCTACTGCGGCGGCGACAGCGTCAAGCTGATCGAGACCTACGGCGAGCGCATCGGCTATCTGCACCTCAAGCAGGTGGACCCGGAGATCCTCGCGGACGTGGTGCGCAACGGGGTGCCGTTCGGGCCCGCGGTCCAGCGCGGCGTGATGTGCGAACCTCCCTCCGGCGTACCGGAGTTGGGCCCGGTCCTGGAGGCCGCGCAGAAGCTGAACGTGGAGCTGTTCGCCATCGTCGAGCAGGACATGTACCCGTGCGAGCCGGACAAGCCCCTGCCCATCGCGGTCCGTACCCGTAAGTTCCTGAGGTCCTGCGGCGCCTGACGACCGGAAAGGACGGCCGATCACCATGGCTCAGCGCGCACAAACGCTCGGAGTCGCAGTCATCGGTACCGGAAAGATGGGCGCCGACCATGTGCGCCGTATCGAGGAGGTCACCAGCGGGGCACGGGTGACCGCCGTCGTGGACGTCGACGCGGAACGCGCCAAGGCCGTCGCGGCCCGTGTCGACCACTGCACCGCCTACACCGACCCGGCCGCCGCGATGGCGTCGGCCGAGGTCGACGCGGTGCTGATCGCCTCGCCGGGGCCCGCCCACGAGGCGGCGCTCCTCACAGCCTTCGAGCACGACCTGCCGGTGCTGTGCGAGAAGCCGCTCACCCCCGACTCGGCCTCCGCGCTGCGGGTGCTGCGGGCCGAGCAGGAGCTGGGCCACCGCCGGGTCCAGGTGGGCTTCATGCGGCGCTACGACGCCGAGTACATGAAGCTCAAGGCCCTGCTGGAGACGGGCCAGTTGGGCCGTCCCCTGATGCTGCACAACCGGCACCGCAATGTCGCCAGCCCGCCCGGCTGGACCAGCGAGATGCTCATCAACGACTCGGTGACCCACGAGATGGACGTGACCCGCTGGCTGCTCGGCCACGAGATCACGGCCGTCACCGTGCTGGCCCCGTCCCCGTCGGGGAACGCGCCGGACGGCATCCGCGACCCGCAGTTCGTCGTCTTCGAGACCGACGGCGGGGCGATCGTCGACGTCGAGATCTACGTCAACTGCGGCTTCGGCTACCAGGTCCAGGCCGAGGTGGTCTGCGAACGCGGCACCGCCCGCGTCGGCGACGGCCACGCCATGATCACGCACGCGGCCGGCCGCTGGGGCGGCATCATCGCCCAGGACTACATCGAGCGGTTCGCCGACGCCTACGACCGTGAGGTCCAGGCCTGGGTGGACGCCACCCGGCGCGGCGAGGTCACCGGGCCCAGCGCCTGGGACGGGTACGCGGTCGCCGCGGTCTGCGAGGCGGGCGTACGGTCGCTGCAGGAGGGCGGCAGGGCAGCGGTGGACCTGGTCGACAGGCCCGCGCTGTACGGGGGATGACGTGTCGTCGGCTCCCTGACACGAGCGGACGGCTGAGGGCCGGGGAGATGCTCCCCGGCCCTCATTTTCTCGTGCCCGTGGGTCAGTCCGCGAGCGTGGTGCGCGGGCGTGGCTCGAACCCGGCCGCCCGGTAGGCGTCGTCGATGAGCGACATCGTCGCCAGCGCGTCGTCCGCGTCCAGCGGGAGCGGCGCGTCCCGGCGTATGTGCGCGGCGAGCGCCTCCAGCTGGTAGGTGTACGACGAGCGCGTGCCCAGCCGCTCCGTCCGCTCGCCGTCCGCCGTACGCACCACGACCCGGTCGTCGCGGTGCGGCAGCACGAAGTTCGGCGCGAACGCCTCGCCCCGCGAGCCGACGATCCGGCAGCTCATCTCCAGCTCGCCGTACGCCATGTGGCAGCGCGCCGACGCGGTCGCCCCGCCGGGGAACTCCAGGTCGGAGTCCAGCCACTCGTCGACGCCCGGCGCGCCCGCCCGCTCCCCGCCCCGCGCGGAGACCAGGCGCGGGGCGCCGCCCGCCCAGGGCGCGAGCATGCGCACCGCGTGCAGGCTGTAGCAGCCGAGGTCCATCACGGCGCCGCCCGCGAGGGTCAGCGACCAGCGCGGGTCGGCGTCGTCGGGCGCGGGAATCGCGACCAGCGTCTCCACCCGCTGGAGCTCGCCCAGTTCACCGCTTGCCAGGAGTTCGTGCAGGCGGCGGGTGACCGGGTGGAAGAGGTAGTGGAAGGCCTCCATGAAGACGGTCCCGGCCTTCGCCGCCGCCTCCCGCACCTCGGCCGCCTCCTCGGCGTTGCTCGCCGACGGCTTCTCCGTCAGGACGTGCTTGCCGGCCGCGAGCGCGGCGAGGTTCCACGGCCCGTGCAGGCCGTTGGCGAGCGGGTTGTAGACGACCTCCACCTCGGGGTCGGCGAGCAGATCGGCGTACGAGTCCACCACCCGCTCCACGTCGTGCTCCTCGGCGAACGCCTCGGCGCGGGACCGGTCGCGCGCGGCCACCGCGACGAGGCGGTGGCCGGTCGTCCGGGCCGGGCCGACGAGGGAGAGCTCGGTGATGCGGGCCGCGCCCAGTACTCCGACGCGCAGCGGTTCCTGGACCGACTCGTTCATCCCTGCCGTACCTCCTCGATCGTCACCGGGCGGTGCTCGTGCAGCGACAGTGTGCACGCCTCGGCGATCCAGCCGGCCTCCAGGGCGTCCTCGATCGTGCACGGGGAGGGCCGGTTGCCGGCGACGACCTCGGTGAACGCGGTGAGTTCGGCGCGGTAGGCCTCGGTGAAGCGGTCCATGAAGAAGTCGTGCGGGGTACCCGCCGGGAAGGTCACGCCGGGTTCGACCGAGCGCAGCGGCAGCTTGTCCTCCAGACCGACGGCGATGGAGTCCTGGAAGCCGTGGATCTCCATGCGGACGTCGTGCCCCCGGCCGTTGTGGCGGGAGTTGGAGACCACCGCGATCGTGCCGTCGTCCAGGGTGAGGACGGCGCCGGTGGTGTCGGCGTCGCCGGCCTCCTTGATGTAGTCGGCGCCCTTGTTGCCGCCGACGGCGTAGACCTCGGTCACCTCGCGGCCGGTCACCCAGCGGATGATGTCGAAGTCGTGCACCGAGCAGTCGCGGAAGATGCCACCGGAGGCGGCGACATACGCGGCGGGCGGCGGCGCCGGGTCCAGCGTGGTCGACCGTACGGTGTGCAGCTTGCCCAGCTCGCCGGAGTGCACGGCGGCCCGGGCGGCGACGAACCCGGCGTCGAAGCGGCGGTTGTAGCCGATCTGGATCGGCACGTCCCTGCCCTGGACGGCCTTCAGCACCTCGACGCCCTCGCTCATGGTCTTGGCGACGGGCTTCTCGCAGAAGACAGGGATGCCGGCCTCGACCCCGGCCAGGATCAGCGCGGGGTGGGCGTCGGTCGCGGCGGCGACGACGATGCCGTCCACGCCGGCGGCGAGCAGCGCCTGAGGTGAGTCCACGACCTCGGCGCCGAACCGCTCGGCGGCGGCCTTGGCGGCATCCGCGAACGGATCGGTGACGACGAGGGAGTCGACCGCGTCGAGTCCGGAGAGGGTCTCGGCGTGGAAGGCGCCGATGCGGCCGAGGCCGAGGATTCCGATACGCATGGGGGTGTTTCGCTTCCTTGAGTACGGGTCTTGCGAGTCTTGCGAGGGGGCTTGCGGGATATCTAGTCGAGGCCGCCGAGCACGTTCTGGTCCCAGTCGATCACCGACCCGGTGACCACGCCGGACCGGTCCGAGAGCAGGAAGACCACGAAGTCGGCGATTTCGTCCGGCTGGCCGAGCTTGCCCATCGGCAGCCTGGCGGCGGCCTCCTCGCGCCAGCCGTCGCCGGCTCCGTGGAAGGCCTTCTGTGTGGCGTCCTCGCCCTCGGTCGCCGTCCAGCCGATGTTCAGGCCGTTGATCCGGATCCGGTCCCAGCGGTGCGCGTGCGCGGCGTTGCGGGTCAGCCCGATGAGACCGGCCTTGGCGGAGACGTACGGTGCGAGGAACGGCTGCCCGCCGTGCGCCGAGGACGTGATGATGTTGACGATCGTGCCGGGCGCCTTGCGCGCGACCATGTCCCGCACGGCGGCCTGCATCGCGAAGAACG
This sequence comes from Streptomyces curacoi, assembly GCF_001513975.1. Lineage (GTDB taxonomy): Bacteria > Actinomycetota > Actinomycetes > Streptomycetales > Streptomycetaceae > Streptomyces > Streptomyces curacoi. The sequence goes on along the minus strand of NZ_KQ947986.1, from coordinate 229,547 downwards.
GCGCCTTGAGGTTGATCGCGATGTGCTGGTCGAACAGCTCGGGCGTGGTGTCGAGGAGCGTGCCCCGGGACGTCAGCCCCGCCGAGTTGACCAGGCAGTCGATGCGCCCGTACGCGTCGACGACCTCGGCCACCGACGCCTTGGCCTGCTCGGCGTCCGACAGGTCGGCCTGCACGAACATGGCCTTGCCGCCCTCGGCGGCGAGCTCGGCCACGAGTGCCTCACCGGGCTCGGCGCGCCGCCCGGTGACGGCCACGACCGCCCCCTCGCGGACGGCCGCCCGCGCGATGGCGGCGCCGACGCCCTGGCTGCCGCCGTTGACGAGGACGACCTTGTCGTCGAGAAGTCCCATGTCTTTGAGGGTCCTTTCAGCTCTGGCGCCGCTCGGCGCCGGCCCGCAGCTCTGCCCGCAGAGCCTCGGGAGTCCATGCCTCGCGCAGCGCGCGCCGTACCACGTCCGCCTGCGAGGGCGGGGCCAGCCCGTCGACCGGCGGATCGCTGTCGAGGTTCGTCGGGAAGGGGTAGCCCTCGGCGCTCGCGGCGATCACGTTCGCCTGCCAGGCCTCGTCCACGCCTTCGCTCCGGCGCTTCAGCAGGACCGGGAAGACCGCGCCTGCGACCGCCTCGCGGTCCACCGTCTCCATGGCCCGCCCGAACGCGGAGGACACCTGGAGCAAGTTCGCCATGCGCCGGATGTCCGCGGACCGGTTGGTGCCGGCCGCGTGGAACAGCGCCGGGTTGAAGAAGGCCGCGTCGCCCTTGGCGAGGGGGAGCTGGACGTGGTGTTCCTCGAAGTAGGCCTGGAACTCGGGCAGTCGCCAGGCCAGATAGCCGGGCTCGTACCTCTGCGAGTACGGCAGGTACATCGTCGGCCCGGACTCCACCGGCATGTCGCAGTGCGCTACGGCGCCCTGGAGGGTGAGCACGGGGGAGAGGACGTGCACATGGGCGGGGTAGGCCGCCGCGGCCTCGTTGGAGAGGAAGCCCAGGTGGTAGTCGCGGTGCACGGTCTGGGCGGTGCCGCCGGGGTTGACCACGTTCACCTGCGAGGTCACCTGGTAGCCGGGCCCGAGCCAGGCGGCCGAGACGAGCGCCAGGATGTCGTTGGCGTAGTAGTCGGCGAACGCCTCGGGGTCATAGAGCGCCGCCTTCTCCAGCGCGTTCCAGACCCGGTCGTTGGCGCCCGGCTTGGCGAAGTGGTCACCGGCGTGCGCGCCCGAGGCGCGCTGCTCGGCGATCAGGGCGTCGAAGACGGCGCTGAGCCGGTCGACGGTCTCCGGGTCCGGAAAGGCGCCCCGGAAGACCACGATGCCCGGGCCGTCGGTGAGGGCGCGGACCAGTTCGGCCCGCACCGCGCGCGGATCCTCGGCCGCGCGCAGGCGGTCACTGTCGTAGACCAGGACAGCGCGCTCCACCGAGGAGGCGTACGGGTAGTCGGCGAGGTCGGTGGTCCGCTCGACCAGTTCGCGGAAGTCAGCGAGGTCGCAGTCCTGCTCGGACAGCCACGCACGGCGTTGTACGGAGGTGAAGGACATCGGCGTCCTCTCGGTGACAGGGGCGACTCAGTGCTGTCATTCTTGTCAGTACAAACCCGTCGAACAACCAGCAGGCGGCCATCAAAAACCCCTCAGACCGAGCTCCGGGAGCATCCGCATGGGCCACCCCTTCCCGATCCGGGAGATCGCACGTCAGGCAGGTCTGAGCGAGGCCACCGTGGACCGGGTCCTGAACGGCAGGGGAGGGGTGCGCGAGAGCACCGCGCGCGAGGTCCACCAGGCCATCGCCGACCTCGACCGGCAGCGCACCCAGGTCCGCCTTGTGGGCCGTACCTTCATGATCGACATCGTGATGCAGGCGCCGGAGCGGTTCTCCACCGCCGTACGGGCCGCCCTGGAGGCCGAGCTGCCCGCCCTGCACCCGGCGGTCGTGCGCTCGCGTTTCCACTTCAGGGAGACCGGGCCCGTGGAGGAACTGACGCGGACGCTGGAGCGGATCGCGCGGCGCGGTTCGCAGGGCGTGATCCTCAAGGCCCCGGACGTCCCCGAGGTCACCGCCGCCGTCACCGGGCTCGCGGAGGCGGGCATACCGGTGGTCACCCTGGTGACCGACCTGCCCTCCACACCCCGCCTCGCCTACGTCGGCATCGACAACCGGGCCGCCGGGGCGACGGCCGCGTACCTCATGGGCCAGTGGCTCGGCGACCGCCCCGGGCATGTCCTCACCAGCCTCAGCAGCGGCTTCTTCCGCAACGAGGAGGAGCGCGAGATGGGCTTCCGCAGCGCCATGCGCGCCCGCCATCCCGAGCGCACCCTGGTCGAACTGGCCGAGGGACAGGGCCTGGACGCCACGCAGTACGACCTCGTGCGGGCCGCACTCGAACGCGACCCGGAGATCCGCGCGGTCTACTCGATCGGCGGCGGAAACATCGCCACCCTGCGGGCTTTCGAGGACCTGGGCCGGGAGTGCGCGGTGTTCGTCGCGCACGACCTCGACCACGACAACACCCGCCTGCTCCGCGAGCAGCGGCTGTCCGCCGTGCTCCACCACGATCTGCGCCAGGACATGCGCGAGGCCTGCCACATCGTCATGCGGGCCCACGGCGCGCTGCCGCCCGCCGGACCCACCCTGCCGTCGGCGATCCAGGTCGTGACGCCGTACAACATGCCGACGTCCATCGGCTGAGAGGCGGGCGCGGCGCTCGACCATGGCCTTCGCTGCTGTAGGTCCGGCGCTGGGCGCCGGGCGCCTGTCCGGGCGGCGCCGTGCCATGACCGTCCCGCTCCGACCGCCGTGCCGTGACCGTCCCGCTCCGACCGCCGTGCCGTGACCGTCCCG
>NZ_KQ947986.1:0-226050 GCF_001513975.1 Streptomyces curacoi | reverse complement strand
CCGTCCCGCCCCGACCGCCGTGCCGTGACCGTCCCGCCTCGACCGCCGTGCCATGACCGCCCCGCCGCGACCACCGTGCCGTCCCGGCTACGCGTCCACCGTCACCCACGCACCGCTCTGCGCCGACCGCACCATCGCGTCCAGTGCGGCGGCGCTGTGCACGGCGTCCTGGAGGGTGGCCCCGTGCGGGGTGCCCTCGGCGACCGAGCGCAGGAAGCGGTAGGCCTCGATGACCTTCAGGTCGTCGTAGCCCATGGCGTTCGCCGCGCCCGGCTGGAAGGCGCCGAACTCGCCGGCGCCCGGCCCGACGTACACCGTGCTGACCGGCTGGTCCTGGTAGGTCGTGCCACGGCTGACGCCCAGCTCGTTCATCCGGCGGAAGTCCCAGAAGACCGCGCCCTTGGTGCCGTGCACCTCGAAGCCGTAGTTGTTCTGCTCGCCGACCGAGACCCGGCAGGCCTCCAGGACGCCGCGCGCGCCGGAGGCGAAGCGCAGCAGGCAGTTGACGTAGTCCTCGTTCTCGACGGGCCCGAGTTCGCCGCCGGCGGCGCGGGTGTGGCCGGCGGTGGCGCCGGTGGGACGGGCCCGTTCGGGGATGAAGACGGCGGTGTCGGCGGTCAGGGAGGCGATGTCGCCGAGCAGATGGCGGGCCAGGTCGGCGCCGTGCGAGGCGAGGTCGCCCAGCACCCCGCTGCCGCCGCGCTCCTTCTCGTACCGCCAGGTCAGGGCGCCCTCGGGGTGGGCCGCGTAGTCGCTGAAGAGGCGGACGCGGACGTGTGTGACGGTGCCGATCTCGCCGGAGGCGATGAGGTCGCGGGCGGCCTCGACGGCGGGCGCGTTGCGGTAGTTGAAGCCGACCGCGCCCTGGACGCCGGCCTTGGCGACGGCGTCGGCGACCGCCTGGGCGTCGGCGACCGTCAGGCCCACCGGCTTCTCGATCCAGATGTGCTTGCCGGCCTCGGCCATCGCCACACCGATCTCGCGGTGCAGGAAGTTCGGGGCGGTGATGCTGACCGCCCGCACCCGCGGGTCTGCGGCCACCGCGCGCCAGTCGCGCGTCGTGTCGGCGAAGCCGAACTGCGCGGCGGCCTCCTCGGCCCGGCCCGGCACGTCCTCGGCCACCGTCACCAGCCGCGGGCGCAGCGGCAGCCGCGGGTAGTGGTGCGGGAGGCGGGCGTACGCCTGGGTGTGCACCCGGCCCATCCAGCCGAATCCGATGACGGCGACACCGAGCGATTCCACCATGACAGCCCCTCTTTTGGACCGGTCCATTTTCTGTCCAGCCCACCTTGGGCGCCGTATCTGCCGGTGTCAACCCTTTGACAAGCGGCGCAGCCTCATGGAACGGTCCATCCCATGAGACCGCCGACGATCCGCGACGTGGCCGACCGGGCCGGCGTCTCCAAGTCACTGGTCTCGCTGGTGCTGCGCGGCTCCGATCAGGTACGGCCGGAGAAGCGGGACGCCGTCCTGCGGGCCGTACGCGAACTCGGCTACCGCCCCAACGCCGCCGCGCGCAGCCTCAGCGAGCAGCGCACCCGCACGGTGGGCGTCCTCCTGAACGACCTGCGCAATCCCTGGTTCGTCGACATGCTCGACGGCCTCAACTCGCTGCTGCACGACAACGGCCTGCACATGCTGCTCGCCGACGCCCGCCTCAACCGCCGCGCCGGCCAGGACCCGGCCGGCCCCCTGCTCGACCTGAGCGTGGACGGCCTGGTCGTGGTCGGCACGCTGCCGGACCCCGCCGCGCTCGGGGCGGTGGCCGGGCGGATCCCGGTGGTCGTGGCCGGCGCGCGCGAACCGGTGCCGTCCGGGGTCGACGTCGTGGCCAACGACGACGAGCAGGGCGCCCGCCTGGTCGCCGAGCACCTCATCGGCCTCGGGCACCGCCGTATCGCGCACATCGCGGGGTACGGGGCGGTGGGCGAGCTGCGCCGACGCAGCTTCGAGGCGACGATGCGCGAGCACGGCCTCGCCGAACAGGCGGTGATCGAGCCCAGCGACATGACCGAGGAGGGCGGTTACCGCACCACCGTCCGGTTGCTCAGCCGCCCCGAGCGGCCCACGGCCGTCTTCGCCGTCAACGACATCGCCGCCATCGGCGCGCTGTCCGCGGCCGAGGAGCTGGGCCTGCGCGTCCCGCGCGACCTGTCCGTGGTCGGCTACGACAACACGAGCATCGCCCGCCTGCGCCACGTGTGGCTCACCACGGTCGACAACACCAGCCACGAGGTCGGCCGCCGCGCGGCCCGTTGCCTCCTGGAGCGCTTCGAGGGAGCCGGGGGTGAGGGCCGGGTCCAACTCGCCACACCGGCCCTGGAGATCCGGGGCTCGACGGCACCTCCGGCCGGGAACTGAGAGTGCTGGGCCTCGCGGGACATGGGCTCCGTCATGTCCGGGGGCCGTCGGCCGGCTGCCTTCCTGGTCGCTCTCCCGAGGAAGGTCGGCTGACAAAATTGTTGACAATTCTGTTTGGCTAGATTTACGTTCGACAGGCACTCACTCAGGGAGGGCAGATGCCGAACGAAGCCCGTCCGGGCACCGGGGAGCAGGCCAAGCAGCATGCGCTCGCGCAGCTGCGGCAGGCGATCCTGCACGGCGAGATGGCACCGGCGCAGCGGCTGGTGGAGAACGAACTCGCCGAGCAGTTCGGTGTGACACGGGCCAGCATCCGGGCGGCACTCATCGATCTGGAGGCTCAGGGCCTGGTCGAGCGGATCCGTAACCGCGGTTCGCGGGTGCGGGTGGTGAGCGTCGAGGAAGCGGTCGCCATCACCGAGTGCCGCATGGTCCTGGAAGGCCTGTGCGCCGCGAAGGCGGCTGTCGCGGCCGACGACGAGCAGCTGACCCGGCTGGCGGACCTGGGCGCGGCGATGACCAAGGCCGTGGCCGACGGCGAGCCGATGACGTACTCCGAGCTCAACCAGGAACTGCACGCCAGAATCCAGGAGTTCTCCGGCCAGCGCACGGCCGTGGAGCTGCTGGAGCGGCTGAACGCACAACTGGTGCGGCACCGTTTCCAGTTGGCGCTGAGGCCGGGACGTCCGCAGCACTCCCTGAACGAGCATCTGGCGATGATCGAGGCGATCACGGCCAGGGACCCGCAGGCGGCCGAGGCGGCCGTCCGCGCCCATCTCACCAGCGTGATCGAGGCGCTGCGCGACTGAGCCGTACAAGTCACGGCGAGTGAGTCGCACAAGTCGTGGCGAGTGAGCCGGACAAGGCGTGGCGAGTGAGCCGGACAAGGCGTGGCGACTGAGTCGCACAAGTCGGGGCGAGTGAGCCGGACAAGTCGGGGCGAGTGAGCCGGACAAGTCGTGGCGACCGAGCGTTCGAGGCGGGCGCACACCTGTCGCCCAAGGAGAACCAGCGATGACGCACGCCCATGCGCCCGCCCCCGAGCTCTCGACCCCGCTCGAACCGGGGGGACCCCCGGCCCCGCCCCGCTCGACCCTCGTCGTCACCGCGCACGCCGGTGACTTCGTGTGGCGGGCGGGCGGAGCCATCGCCCTGGCCGCCGCCCGGGGCGAGAAGATCACCATCGCCTGGGCGGGGCTCACCCGCTCACCAGCAAGGTCGCGGTGGTCTCGCGCTCGTCGGATCCGAGGGCCGATGTCGACTACCTCTTCCTCCAAGTGGCCGTCGTGGAGCCTGAGGTGAGTGACCGACAGAACTGCGGGAACATCCTCGCGGGCGTCGGGCCGTTCGCCGTCGAGCGCGGCCTCGTCCCGGCGGGGCGGGAACGGACCTCCGTGCGCATCCGCATGGTCAACAGCGGCGATTTCGCCACCGTGTCCTTCCCGACGCCGGGCGGCCGCGTCGACTGCACGGGAGACGCCGAGATCTCCGGCGTGCCCGGCACGGCCGCTCCCGTGGTGATCGAGTTCCCGGCCGGCGAAGGGAGGCTGCTGCCCACCGGCAACGTCCGCGACATGCTCGACGGCATCCCGGTGACCTGCGTGGACAACGGCATGCCGACCGTCCTCGTCCCGGCCGCCGCGCTGGAGGTCACCGGCTACGAGACTCCCAAGGTCCTGGAGAACGACCGCGCACTCGCCGACCGGCTGCGCGAGCTCCGGTTGGCGGCAGGCCACTTGATGGGCCTCGGGGACGTCTCGGACACGACCGTCCCCAAGCTCACGCTCCTCGCCCCGCCCCGGGGCGGCGGCGCGGTCACCACCCGCACCTTCATCCCCGTCCGCTGCCATACGTCGATCGGTGTGCTCGGCGCGGCCAGTGTGGCCGCCGGGCTGCGGATCGAAGGCGGTGTCGGCGTGCAGCTCGCACGACTGCCCGCCACGGGCGACCGCGTCCGCATCGAACACCCCACGGGATTCCTGGACATCGAGAGCAGCCTCGCCACCGACCCCGACGGACTCCCCACCGCCCGCCGCACGGCCGTCGTCCGGACGGCCCGCAAGATCTTCGACGGCACCGTCTTCCCCAGGCCCGCCGAGCCGGCCCAGACGCCCGCACACTTCCCTGGAGGCCCCCGATGACCCCGCCGCTCGGCGACATCGCCCACATCGGCCACGCCCAGCTGTTCACCCCGGACCTCGACGCCAGCGTCGCCTTCTTCACCGACTATCTCGGGCTCACCGTCAACGGCCAGGACGGCGACACCGTCTACCTGCGTACGTTCGACGACTACGAGCACCACAGCCTGGTCCTCACCGCCCGCGCCCAGCCGGGCCTCGGCCGGCTCGCCCTGCGCAGCTCCAGCGAGGAGGCACTGCACCGCCGTGTCGAGGCGGTCGAGGCGGCGGGCGGCTCCGGCAGGTGGGTCGAGGACGAGCCCGGCATCGGCAGGCTGTACCTCACCACCGACCCCGACGGGCACGAGCACGCCCTGTACTGGGAGAGCGAGCACTACCGGGCGCCGCAGGAGCTGCGGCCGACGCTGAAGAACCAGCCGCAGGCCAAGCCCGACCGGGGGGTGGGGGTGCGGCGCCTGGACCACGTCAACTTCCTCGCCGCGGACGTGCTCGCCAACGCCGAGTTCCAGGAGCGGGTGCTGGGCGCGCGGCCCACCGAGCAGATCCGGCTGAACTCCGGGAAGATCGCGGCCCGTTGGCTGACCTTCACCAACAAGTCGTACGACGTCGTCTACACCTCGGACTGGACCGGCTCCTCCGGCCGGCTGCACCACATCGCCTTCGCGACCGACACCCGCGAGGAGATCCTGCGCGCCGCCGACCTCACCATCGACACGGGCGTGTTCATCGAGACGGACCCGCACAAGCACGCCATCCAGCAGACCTTCTTCCTGTACGTCTACGAGCCCGGCGGCAACCGCGTCGAGCTGTGCAACCCGCTCACCCGGCTGGTGCTGGCCCCGGACTGGCCGCTGATCACCTGGACCGAGGCTGAGCGGGCCAAGGGGCAGGCGTGGGGCCTGAAGACGATCGAGTCCTTCCATACGCACGGGACACTGCCGGTCGCCTGAGACGGCCCCGTCCCTGCCCCTCCCCAACCGCTCGCGGCGGCAGACTGGCCGTCCTGGCCGTAGGCCTGTGCTGGCTGGCCGTCCTCTTCGACGGCCTGGACATGTTCATCTACGGCTCGGTCCTGCCCCACATGCTGGCGGAGAAGGCCCTCGGCCTGACCCCCGACCAGGCCGGCGACCTGGGTAGTTACGCCACCTTCGGGATGCTGGTCGGCGCCCTGACCGCGGGCACCGTCGCCGACCGGATCGGCCGCAAGAAGCCGATGGTCGCCTGCGTCGCGCTCTTCTCGCTGGCCTCCGGGCTGTGCGCGATGGCGGGCGGTGTCGAGGTGTTCGCTCTCGGCCGGACCCTCGCCGGTGTCGGGCTCGGCGGTCTGCTGCCCGCCGCGATCAGCATGGTCTCCGACTACGCCCCGCGCGGCCGTGGCGCCCTCACCATCGGCCTGCTGATGACCGCCCACCACGCGGGCGGCATCCTCTCCGCCTACGTCGCCCTGTGGGTCGTAGAACCGCTCGGCTGGCGGGCCGCGTTCTGGGACTTGTGTGCTCCCGCTGCTGTTCGTGCCGGTCCTGGTGAGGTCCCTGCCCGAGTCGCTGAGCTTCCTGGTCGCCAAGGGCCGTGGCGAGGAGGCCGGTGAGCCGGCCCTGCGCTACGACGTCGAACTGCCCGCCGCCCCGGCCGGCCGCGAGCCCGCCGCCGACCGCTGGAACTCCCTGGCCAACCTCTTCCGCGGCGGCTAGTGGAGCCAGACCCTGCTGTACTGGTCGGCCTCCTTCGGCGGACTGCTCCTCGTCTACGGCGTCGCCACCTGGCTGCCCACCCTGATGCGCGGCGAGGGCTACAACCTCGGCTCCGCGCTGACCTTCGTGGTGCTGTTCAACCTCGGCGGCATCGTCGGCATGCTGGTCGCCGGACGCGCCTCCGACCGGTTCGGCGCCCCGCGGATCTCGGCGGTCTGGTTCGCGCTGACCGCCGCCGGGGTCTTCCTCCTCAGCGTCCACATGCCGCTGGCGCTCACCTTCACGGTGGTGTTCCTGACCGGAGTGTTCCTGAACAGCGCCCAGACCATGATCTACGCGACCGTCTCGATCCGCTCCCGTCCCGAGAACCGTGCCACCGCCGTCGGCTGGACCTCCGGCATGGGCCGCTTCGGCGCCGTCTTCGGGCCGTGGCTGGGCGGCCAGTTGCTCGCCGCGAACCGGGGCGACTGGGGGTTCACCGCCTTCGCCCTCGCGGGCCTGGCGTCCATGGTCCTCATCGGCATGGCCGCACTGCGCGGCTCGAAGCGGGCGTCCAGGGCCGACAGCGAGCAAGAACTGATCGCCGCGCACTGACCGGTTGGGCCGGCCTCGTGGACGGACGCCACCGTCCGGCGCACACACGGTGGTTGGCGTCCGTCATATGTACTGATGGTCCGAACTGGGTTATACGACGGTATCGCGTATTGTTGCGTCATATGCCTGCTGTGACGCGGGCGGCCTTCGGGACGTCCGGGGCAGGGGAGTTGCTGGTGAAGGGGGAACGGGGCCGTGACGGCATTTCTCGCGGTGGTGGCTGTCGTCGCGTTCATGGCCACGGCCGGGCTCCCCTGGTGGGTGGTGGCGGCTGTTGCCCTGTTGACGGCGGGGTTCGCGGCGGGGAGATCCTGGAGCCCGGGAAAGGGCTCCAGGAACGCCACGCCATCCGGACCGGCGCGGGAGCCCGCATGGTTCGCGGCCGACGGGGGCTCCGCAGCCCGGCCGGTCTCCGCGCACGTCCGCGTCACCTGTCCTGAGGAGTACACGCCGGACAAGACGCCCGCCGACCAGTCACCGATGGTGCGCAACGGCTGAGGTCAGATGGAGCGGCCCGCTCCGACCTCCCGCACATGCCGAGCGATCACGGCGTAGACCTCACGGGCCTTGTCGTCGTCCTGCCCGTCGTACCCGTGATCGGCGCCCACCACCTCGTGGTGCTCGACCAGCGCACCCGCCTTGCGAAGCCGCTCGGCGTAACGTTCACCCTCGTCCCGCAACAGGTCGTACTCGGCGGTGACCACCAGAGCCGGGGCGATGCCCTTCAGATCCGCGGTGTCCGACGGATGCGCGGGGGACACGAGCCGGTCGGCGCGCCGCCGCACATCCGGGACGTACGACGTGTCGAAGACGTCGGCCATCCAGGGACGCAGCATGGGCCTGGCGATGGCGGCGCGCTTGTCCCGAGCGTTCGTGGCGAGGTCGAGCGGGGGATAGTGCAGCACCTGGAGCGCGATCGAGGGCCCGCCCTCTTCGAGGGCCTGCCGCGCCACGGCCGCCGCGAGCCCGCCGCCCGCGCTCTGCCCGCCCACGGTGAGCCGGCCGCCGTCCCAGCCCTGCTCGGCGCCGTGCTCCGCGACCCACCGGACGACCTCGTACGCCTGCCGGGGCGGCGCCGGGAACGGATGCCGGGGGGCGACGACATAGTCCACGTTGATCACGACCGCCCCCGCCTCGGCGGCGAGGAACCGGCACAGCGGGTCGTCCAGTTCGGTCAGCGTCATGACATAGCCGCCGCCGTGGAAGTTGACGTGCACCGGGGGAGCCGGCTCATCGCTCGCGGGCAGATACACGGTGGCCCGGGCCGGGGCGATCGACGTCGGGATCGTCAACTCTCTTATTCTGTGCGGGAATTCGGGGAAGCGGGCGTGCGACGCGGCGGCGGAGCCCCGACCGCCCGAGCGGCGCTCCGCCCGCACGGTCACCTGTTGCATGGCCTTGGCGACGAGCGTGGCCACCGCGGGCCGGGCCAGGAAGGACATGGGGTCTCCGTTCGGTCGCGGCCCCGGGGGCCTGCCCGGCGAGGGATCTCTTTGGTTCAGCAATTATGGGCGACAACAATTATCGGTCAAGGGGCAGCCGGAGGCTGGTGGGGGCCGTACAGGGATGAGGTAGGGTTGACCTGCATGATCACGCGGTCCGCCGCGCGACACGCATCGGGACGTGGCGCAGCTTGGTAGCGCACTTGACTGGGGGTCAAGGGGTCGCAGGTTCAAATCCTGTCGTCCCGACAGTTCGATGGACTGTCATCGCAGGTCAGGGCCTTGGATCACATCATGTGAGACGAGGCCCTTGATCGTTTCCGGGGCTCTCGTCTCACAACACCATGCTGTTGACCAGCCCTTAGATCTGTCGACGAGGTTCTGATGACCCATGACAGCCCTCGCGGTGAGCCCCCGAAAAGCCAGGAGAGCGCAACACGTCGGTTGGGTGTACACGTGGTGGTAGCACCACGAAGAGGCACACCATGAAGCACCGAGGTATTGCATCAGTCTTTGTAGCACTTGCCGCAGCAGGCGGCCTGACGCTCGGTGGATGCACCACCGAGGACGATGACTCCACCCCAGCGCCAACCAGGGAGACGCAGACTGAGGAGCGGCAGACCGAGCAACAAGAGGAGTCGCCGCAAGGCGGACGGGAGGAGCCCGAGCCCAACGAGCGTGATGATCTCCAGAGCTTCAGGCTTGATGACCGCTCACAGGCTGGGTTCGCCAACATCTGGGTAACCTGGACGATCAAGAACCAGAGTTCTGAGAAATCCAACTACTCCTGGAGCTGGGAAGCCATCGCTCCTGACGGCACCCGTGTGGCCAACTCAACCGAGTTCGTAACCGATGTTCAGCCCGGTCAGACGACCACCGGTGACTCTCCCACAACGCTTGACGACACCAACGTAAAGATCAACATCACCGACTTCGACCGAACCAGGGCGTACTGACACCTTGGTCGGCGGTCGGCCAGTGGGGTATCAGTAATCAGGGCATATTGGCATGAGCATGAACGCTCTGGGTGTCGCCCAGTGCGGGCGACCGGCTCGCCCGTCGTCCTCAGCTTTCGGTGAAGCGCAGCTCTGCCCAGCGGCTGGTCCCGTCGGCGTGTGCATGGACGCCGCATCGGGTCGCCAGGGCGGTGACGATGCCGACGCCCCGGCCGTGCTCGTCGGGATCGGGAGGGCAGGCCGGCCGGGTCGGCGGGGTTGCCGGACCCATGTCGGTCACTTCGACGCGTACGGCTGCGTACAGGTCCAGTCGGCTGCGCGAGAGTCGCAGGGTCGCCGGCGGCAGGGCGTGCACGATCGCGTTGGTGAGCAGCTCCGAGACCACCAGCAGTATGTCCTCGGCGATGTCCGCGGCCAGGTTCCAGTCGGCGAGGATCCCGCGGATGCGGCGACGTATGCCGGCGACGGCCCCCGGGGTGTGCGGCAGCGAAAAGACGTGTTCGACTTCCCCGCGAGGCGCGGCGTCGAGCTGCGCTGTGATCATGTGTCCTCCTCCTCGGGAAAGCCCGCCTGGCCGAAGACCGGGCATGAAGGCACGCTAAGGAGGGAAGTATGAGCGGTCAACGAACCCGGGTCGGCATTACCGAACGAGAGTCCCAAATCGGAAAAAGCGGGACTACCATCGCTTCATGGCCGGCCCAGTCCAGTCGATAGAGCGGGCGGCGGCGATCCTGCGCCTGCTCGCCGGCGGATCCCGTCGGCTGGGGCTGGGAGAGGTGGCGTCGTCGCTGGGACTCGCCAAGGGCACCGCCCACGGAATCCTGCGCACCCTGCAACACGTGGACTTCGTGGAGCAGGACCCGGCGACCGGGAAATACCAGCTCGGGGCCGCTCTGCTGCACCTCGGCACCAGTTACCTCGACGTCAACGAACTGCGCTCGCGCTCCATCAACTGGGCCGACGCGCTGGCCGCCCGCAGCGGGGAGGCCGTCCGTCTGGGCACGCCTCTGGAGGGCAGGGTGCTCGTCATCCACCATGTCTTCCGCCCCGACGACACCCTCCAGACCCTGGACGTCGGCGCGCTGCTGCCGCTGCACGCCTCCTCGCTCGGCAAGGTCCTGCTGGCCTTCGGGGCCAGCCCCGTCGACTCCTTGCTGGCGGACGAACCGGAGGCGTACACCCGGCACACCCTGGTCCACCCCGAGCAGATCAACCGTGCCCTCGGCGAGATACGGGACCTCGGCTGGGGCGCCGAGGTCCAGGAGATGAGCATGGGCGAGGCCGGCATCGCCGCCCCGATCCGGGGGCAGGGCGGTCTCGTGGTCGGTGCGATCGGCGTGTCCGGCGCCGTCGAGCGGATCTGCGACACCAAAGGCCGGCCCCTGCCGGCCCTGATCACCGTGCTGCGGGAGGCGGCACGCGCGATCTCCAGAGACCTGGGTGCGGCCCGCTGGTAGGTCACCGGCACTCCGCGACACTTCGGAAGGCAGGGTCGATCATGGTTGAGCGGTATGTGATGTCCATCGACCAGGGCACCACTTCCACGCGATGCATCCTGTTCGACCACGGCGGACGGCTGGCGTCGGTCGCCCAGCGGGAGCACCAGCAGTACTTCCCCCGGCCCGGCTGGGTCGAGCACGACGCCGTCGAGATCTGGCGCAACCTCCAGCGCGTCGTACCCGAGGCGCTCTCCCACGCCGGGATCGACGCCGGGCAGATCTCCGCCATCGGGATCGCCAACCAGCGTGAGACGTCGGTGCTCTGGGACCCGCGGACCGGTGTCCCGCTGGGCCGGGCGATCGTGTGGCAGGACACCCGTACCGCGCCGCTCGTCGACGAACTGAGGAAGGACCCGGGAGACGAGTTCTTCCTCGACCACTGCTGCCTCCCTCCGTCGACCTACTTCTCCGCGCCCCGTATCCGCTGGCTGTTCGACCACGTCGACGGTCTGGAGCGGCGCGCCCGTGACGGCGAGGTGCTCTTCGGCACCATGGAGAGCTGGCTGATCTGGAACCTCACCGGCGGCACGGACGGCGGCCTGCACATCACCGACGCCACCAACGCCAGCCGCACCATGCTCATGGACATCCGGACGCTGAGCTGGGATGCGGCGCTCATGGACTTCTTCGGAGTGCCGCGCTCGATGCTGCCGGAGATCCGGCCCTCGGCCGAGAGCTACGGCGAGGCCCGCGCGCTGCTCCCAGGCGTCCGCATCACGGCGGCCCTCGGCGACCAGCAGGCGGCTCTGTTCGGACAGACCTGCTTCTCACCGGGCGAGGCGAAGTGCACCTACGGAACCGGCAGCTTCCTGGTGATGAACACCGGCACCGACCTCGTACGGTCCCAGCACGGACTCCTCACCACGGTCGCGTACAAGATCGCGGACCAACCCACGGTCTACGCGCTGGAAGGCCCGATCGCCGTCACCGGCTCGCTGGTGCAGTGGTTCCGCGACCGGCTCGGCCTGATCCACAGCGCCCCCGAGATCGAGACGCTGGCACGCACCGTCGAGGACAACGGCGGCTGCTACATCGTCCCCGCCTTCTCCGGTCTGTTCGCACCGCACTGGCGCAGCGACGCCCGCGGCGTCATCGTCGGCCTCACCTCGTACATCACCAAGGGCCACCTGGCCCGCGCCGTCCTGGAGGCCACCGGATGGCAGACCCGCGAGGTCGTCGACGCCATGAACGCCGACTCCGCGCTAGCCCTGAAGCAGCTCAAGGTGGACGGCGGCATGACGTCCGACCACCTCCTCATGCAGATCCTGGCCGACGTGCTCGACGTGCCCGTGGTCCGGCCCCTCGTCCATGAGACGGTGTCGCTGGGCGCCGCCTACGCCGCCGGACTCGCGGCCGGCTACTGGCCGGACCTGCGGGTCCTGCGGCGCAACTGGCACCGGGCCGCGCAATGGCTGCCCGACATGGATCCCGAACGGCGGGACTGGGAGTACGCCTGCTGGAAGCGGGCCGTCGAGCGGTCCCTGGGCTGGATCCAGCCGCCGAAGCGCTCGTGACGGGCCGGCCCGGGCGGTCCGGTCCACGGCGTTCAGCGAGCGACCAGCAGCCCCCGCCGCCGCAGCACCCGCCGCTCCAGCGGGCTGAAGAACAGCAGGTCGACGGCGATGCCGACGAGCAGGATCAGGAAGATCGCCAGGAACACCTGCGGCATGCTGCTGTTGTTGCGCCCGTTCTCCAGCAACTGGCCCAGACCGACGCCGAGATCGGGCGAGGAGGCGATGATCTCGGCGGCCATGAGCGAGCGCCAGGAGAAGGCCCAGCCCTGCTTCAGGCCCGCCAGATAGCCGGGCAGCGCCCCCGGCATGACGATGTGCCAGGCCTCGCGCAGCCCGGTCGCGCCCAGGGTGCGCCCGGCCCGCAGGAACAGCGGGGGGATCTGATCGACGCCCGCCACCAGGCCGTTGGCGATGGACGGGACCGCGCCGAGCAGGATCACGGCGTACATCATCGAGTTGTTCAGGCCCAGCCACAGCACGGCCGGCGGCACCCAGGCCACCGACGGCAGGGACTGCAGCCCGGACAGGATGGGGCCGACGGCGGCCCGGACGAACTTCACCCGGGCGACCAGGAGACCGAGCGGCGTGCCGATGGCGAGGGCGAGCAGGAAGCCGAGCAGGCCCCGCGAGACGGACGTCCAGATGTAGTCGAGGAGCGTTCCCTGGAGCCAGGCCTCGCGGACCTCGCCCCACACGTCGGACGGCGAGGCCAGCTTGTAGGCGGGCGCGACCTCGGCCCACACCAGCAACTGCCAGACCACCAGCACCAGCGCGACGGCGGTGACGGGCGGCACCACCTTGCGGATCAGGGTCTCGCGCAGCGGCGTACGGCCGACCTGGACCGAGTCCAGCGCGTCGAGCCCGGCCTCCAGCCCCGCCAGGTCCTCGGCGCCGTCCTTGTCGATGGCGATGCCGTTGTCAGTGCCGGCCATGGCGGCGGATCTCCCCACGCAGTTCTTCGGTGATCTGTACGGACAGTTCGGCGACCGCGGTGTCCTCGATACGGCGCGGATGCGGCAGGCCGACCGTCCACTGCCGGGCGATCCGGCCCGGCCGTGAGGACAGCAGGACGACGCGCTGGGCGAGCCGCACCGCCTCACGCACGTTGTGCGTCACGAACAGCACCGACACGCCCGTCTCCCGCCAGACACGGGTCAGTTCGTCGTGCAGCACGTCCCGGGTGATCGCGTCCAGCGCGGCGAACGGCTCGTCCATCAGCAACAGCCGGCTGTCCTGGGCCAGCGCCCGGGCCAGTGCGACCCGCTGGCGCATACCGCCCGACAGTTCGTGCACCCGCTTGCCGTACGCACCCCGCAGGCGGACGAGGTCCAGCAGCCGTTCCGCCTCCCGGCGCCGCTCGGACTTGGGAACTCCCCTGAGCCTCAGGGCGAGTTCGATGTTCCCGCCCGCGGTCAGCCACGGGAACAGCGCGTGCTCCTGGAACGTCAGGGCGGGCCTGCCGTCCGTGCGGATCGACCCGGCGGACGGCAG
Organism: Streptomyces curacoi; assembly: GCF_001513975.1. Classification (GTDB taxonomy): domain Bacteria; phylum Actinomycetota; class Actinomycetes; order Streptomycetales; family Streptomycetaceae; genus Streptomyces; species Streptomyces curacoi. The sequence continues at coordinate 212,364 of NZ_KQ947986.1, read as the reverse complement.
GTCAAGGCCCGCGACCAGGTTGAGCAGCGTGGACTTGCCGCAGCCGGAGGCCCCCAGGAGGGTGACGAACTCGCCGGGCGCGACATCGAGGGTGATGTCGTCCAGCACGAGCTGCCGCCCGCCGGATGTGCCCGGCGCCGGGAAGGACTTCGAGACGTGCTCGACACGGGCGGCGTACGTCACCGCCGCGGCGTCCGCGGCGTCCGTGGCGTCCGTGGCGGTCGTGGCCGTCGTAGTGGCCATGGTCGTCATATCCTGGGGACTCGCAGGGTGCCGTGCTCGCTACTCGACGCCGAGACCGGCGTCGTCGACCTCGTCCTTGCCCTCGGCCCTGAGGACCTTGTTGAGCGGTGCGAGGTCGTAGATGCCCTTCAAGTCGGGCGCCTCCAGCAGACCGGCCTTCACCGCGTGCTCCGCCTCGGTGTCGAGGGTGGCGGCCAGCGGGTCGTCCAGGAAGGTGATCGACTTCCAGGCCGGGTCGATGACTTCGGCGGGCAGTGCCTTGCCCGACAGCTCCTTCAGGGCCTCGTTGGCCGCGGCCTTGGCCCGGTCCGGGTGGGCGTTGATCCACTCGTTGGTCTTCACCGAGCCGCGCAGGACCGCCTCGACGACGTCCGGGTGCTCCTTCAGGAACGCCTGGCGCACGACGATGTTCGTGATCACGAACTTCTTGTCGGGCCACAGGTCGGCCTCGTCGAGGAGCACCTTGCCGCCCTCGGCGACCAGCTTGGACGCGGTCGGCTCGGGCACCCACGCCCCGTCGATCGAGCCGGACTTGTAGGCGTCCGGGGTGATCTTGTTGTCCGTACGGACCACCGACACGTCACCCTTGCCGCTCTCCGCGTCGACCTTCCAGCCCTGCTCGGCGATCCAGTTGAGCAGCGCGACGTCCTGGGTGTTGCCGAGCTGCGGGGTGGCGATCCTCTTGCCCTTGACGTCCTTCAGGGACTTGACCTTCTCCGGGTCGACGACGAGCTTCACACCGCCCGAGGCCGAACCGGAGATGATCCGCAGGTTCTTGCCGTTCGCCTTGACGTAGCCGTTGATGGCCGGGGACGGGCCGATCCAACCGATGTCGAGGGAGCCGGAGTTGAGCGCCTCGATCTCCGAGGGGCCGGCGTTGAAGGTCGAGGGCTTGAGCTCGGTGCCGCCGAGCTCCTTCTGGAGCAGGCCTTCCTGGATGCCCACCAGGGCGGTGGCGTGCGTGAGGTTGGGGAAGTAGCCGATCCTCACTTCGTCGGCGGAGAGCTTCTCGGCGTCCGCCGCGACCTCGGTCTGCTTGCCGTCATCGGTGGATGCGGCGCCGTAGCCGCAGGCGGTCAGCAGCAGCGGGAGCACCGCGGTGACGGCGAACGTGCGCAGGGTGGTGAGCGGTCTTGCGGCAGACACAGGGGTGTCCTCTCAGGGGAGGTGTTCAGGGAGGTGTTCAGGGCGGTACGGCAAGGGGGGCCTGGAGCCTGTGGGCGCGCACCGGTCCGCCACTCGTCGGCCGTCCCGGCAGGGGACGGCGGCCGGACGGCGGGGATGGCAGGGAGTACTGCGGTGTCGCGGTGCGGGCAGGCAGGTGCTGCGGACGGTCTCAGACGGGCCGACAGATGGCGCTGGACGAATGCCCGAAGTCGATGTGGCGGCGCGAGGTCAGGAGAGGCAGGGACAGGTCTGTGCGGTTGCGCGTTCGCATGGCACCCCACCCCACAGATCCCTAGTTTTCCTACCTGGTTGATGGGGATCGTGGCAGAAGGTTGCGTCCGCCCCAAGGGGGCGTTCACATAATGGACGACAGCGTCTCACTTGTTGGCGTCATTCCCTAGATTTCCTATCGACTTACTGGGAAATCGTTGACCCCTCGAAGCGGAGCGAGTGAGGATGACGCCCATGACGAGTGCACCGCCGGCCGACGGGGCGACCGAAGCGCAAACCGGGCCGGCCGACTGGCCGCACACAGCCCGCGAGTTGGCGGACGACCTGGCCACGGACGCGGTCGAGCGCGAGCAGGCCGGCAAACGACCGCTCGACGAGGTCGCGCGGCTGCGCGAGTCGGGACTGCTGACGCTGCTGGCACCGGCCGCACACGGCGGAGGCGGCGCGGACTGGCGCACCGCCTACACGGTCGTACGGACCATCGCCACGGCCGACGGAGCCATCGGCCACCTGCTGGGCAGCCACTACTTCCTGTCCTGCTCCCCCCGCTTCTTCGCCGCGCCCGACCGTGCCGCCGGCGTCGAGCGGGCGTTCGCGGCCGGGCAGTGGTACTGGGGAGGCGGGCTCGCCTCGCAGGAACCGCCGCTGACGCTGACCCCCACGGCGAGCGGCTATCTGCTGGACGGCCACCAGTGGTACGGCTCCGGAGCCGGCATCGCCGACCGGCTGGTGGTCCGCGCCGCCGTGCCCGGCACCGGCGAGCCCCTCGCCGTCCTCGTCGACCCCGCCCACCCGGGCCTGGTGAACGGCAGCGGCGGCGAGACGTTCGGCCGTCGCCTGGCGGCCGGCGGCGGCGTGGGGTTCCACTCGGTGCCGGTCGCGGCCGACGACGTGCTCGGCTCCCTCTGCGCGGACGAGGGCGTCCTGTCGCCCTTCGCCGGTCTCGCCGCGCCGACCGCACGGCTGGTCTCCGCCCAGGTCTGTCTCGGCGTCGCCGAGGGACTGCTCGGTGAGGTCCGCGAGCACGGAAGGGCGGCGCGGTCGGCCTGGCAGACGTTCTCTCCCCAGCCCTGGCCGGGCGGCCCGCCGCAGGACCCGTACGTGCTGACCGCGTACGGCGAACTCGCCGTCGCCGCACGTGCCGCGTCCGCCCTCGCCGACCAGGCGGTGGAGGCCCTGACCCGCGGCCTCGCACGCGGCGAGGAACTCGACGACGAGGAGTGCGCCGAGATCGCGGTCCTCGCGAGCGCGGCCGAGGCGGCCGCCTCCCGGACCGCGCAGGAGATCACCACCCGGGCCCTGGACGCCGTCGGTATGCCGGCCGCCCTAGCGCGACACGGCCTGGACCGCTTCTGGCGCGACACCCGCACGCACACCCTGCGAGAACCCGTCGCCCCCAGACTGCGCGAGGTCGGGGACTACTTCCTCAACGGCGCCCACCCGCCGTTCAGCCTCCCCGGCTGACCCGTTTCAGGCTCCCCGGCTGACCCGTCCAGGCTCCCCGGCTGACCGAGGAGACGGCCGCCGAAGACCAGCACGGCGGTGGGGGATAATCGCGGCATGCGGATCTCGGCCAAGGCGGACTATGCGGTGCGGGCGGCGTTGGAGCTGGCCGCGGCGGGAGACGACACCTCGCTGAAGGCCGAAGCGATCGCCGAGGCACAGGGCATCCCGCACAAGTTCCTGGAAGGCATCCTGGGCGACCTGCGCCGCGGCGGCCTGGTGACCAGTCAGCGCGGCGGCAAGGGCGGCTACCGGCTCGCCCGCCCGGCGGACTCGATCGCCATCGCCGATGTGATCCGCGTGGCGGACGGCCCCTTGGTCTCGGTGCGCGGCGTGCGCCCACCCGACCTCTCCTACACCGGTCCCGCCGAGTCCCTGCTGCCGCTGTGGATCGCCGTACGCGCCAACGTCCGCAAGATCCTCGGCGAGGTCACCCTCGCCCAGGTGGCCGCGGCCAAGCTGCCCGACGACGTCCTGAGCCTCGCGGACGACCCCGAGGCGTGGACGAATCCCTGACCGGCGGCACCGGCCCAGCTGCCCGCTCCCGGGTCAGGCCACCGGCTTCTCCCACACCGAGACGTGCTTGCCGCTCTCGCTGGTGAACGGCTCGCGCGTCCAGTCCTCCCAACGGTCGCGCAGGCGCAGTCCGGCGAGCCGGGCCATCAGGTCCAGCTCGGCCGGCCAGACGTACCGGAACGGGATGGACCAGTGCTCGGCGCGGCCGTCGACGATGGTGACGTAGTTCGAGCTCATCGCCTGGGTGGCGACGTCGTAGGTGTCGAACGCCCAACGTGTGTCACTGATGTGGAACGGTACGGCGCTCTGTCCCGGAGGCAGCCGGCGCAGATCGGGTACGCCCACCTCGACGACGAAACAGCCACCGGGCCGTAGCTGGGCGGCGGCGTTGCGAAAGCAGTCGACCTGGGCGTCCTGGGTCGTCAGATTGCCGATCGTGTTGAAGACGAGGTAGACGAGCGCGAACTCGCCCCCCCGCCCGCGTCGTCGCGAAGTCCCCGATCGTCACCTCGATGGCATCGCCACCGGGCTTGGCGCGCAACCGGTCCACCATGGCGCGGGACATGTCGATGCCGTGCACCGCGATCCCCCGCGCGGCCAGCGGCAGCGCGATGCGGCCGGTCCCGATGCCGAGTTCGAGCGCCGGGCCGTCGCCGGCGAGTTCGGCCAGTACGTCGACCGCCGGCTCCACCACGTCGGGGCGGGACATCTCCGCCGTCGACTCGTCGTAGGTGGCCGCGATGTTCTCTCCGAAGTAGCCGTCCGAGTCAGGCATTCCGCGACCGTACTGCTCCTCGCCCCGCCTGGGCACCCGGTTTTTCCGGGGGTTGGCCCCACCGTGCGGGTGGGGCTGGGACGACTGACGCCTGCTTCCCCGCCGCCTACGTTCGTGTCCGTCCGGAGCGAGGAGTGCCGAGGAGCCCCGAGGAGTCTCCATGACCTTGTTCAGCAGGAGGAACGTGCTGCGCGGCGGGCTGGTCGCCACGACGGCGGGGATCGCGGCCCCTGGTCCGGTCACGGCAGCCGCCGCGGCGGCCCCGGACCGGACGTCCTGCCCTGCGCCGCCCGGGCCGGCCATGGTCGGACGCGGCGATCCGCGTCACCGGTCCCTGGCTTCCCGGGGCTACAACCGCCGGTTCGTGGGCAGTCCGGAGCACGTCTGGGTGGTCGGTACGACCGCGCATGTCGTACGGGCCGTGCAGCAGGCGGTCGACAGCGGCCGGCGGATCACGGTCCGCAGCGGCGGCCACGGTTTCGAGAGCTTCGTCGCCGACCCGGCCGTGGAGGTGGTCGTCGACATGTCCGCCATGACGGGCGTCTCCTACGACCCGGGCCGCCGTGCCTTCGCCGTCGAGGCCGGGGCCCTGCTCGGCGAGGTCTACCGGAGGCTGTATGCGGGCTGGGGAGTGACGGTCCCGGCCGGCTGGTGCGCCACCGTGGGCGTGGGCGGACATGTGCTGGGCGGCGGCTACGGGCCGCTGTCGCGGCTGATGGGCCTGTCGGTCGACCATCTGTACGCGGTCGAGGTGGTCGTCGTGGGCCGCGACGGCAGGGCGCGCAGTGTGGTGGCCACACGTGAACTCGCCGACCCGCACCGGGACTTGTGGTGGGCGCACACCGGCGGTGGCGGCGGCAGCTTCGGCATCGTCACCCGCTACTGGTTCCGCACACCCGGCGCACAGGGCGACGACCCGTCCGGCCTGCTGCCCGCACCGCCCTCCGGTGTGCTGAGCTTCTCGGTCTCCTGGGACTGGCAGGAGCTCGACCGGACGTCCTTCGCCCGGCTGGTCCGCAACCACTGCGAATGGGCCGAACGGCACAGCGCCCCCGACTCGCCGTACCTCGCCCTCTACAGCGAACTCGCCCTCACCCGCCGCGCCTCCGGGACGGTCGTCATGATCGGCCAGGTGGCCGCGGACTCCGGCGCCGGACGGATGCTGGACGAGCACCTGGCCGCGATCAACCGGGGCGTGCCGGTGCGGCCGCTCCGCACGGTGCGGAACCAGCCCTGGCTGGCCGCGGCCCTGGCCGGCTCACCGGGCGACCCCGGCCCCGTCTACCGGCTGAAGGTCAAGTCGGGCTATCTGCGCCGGGGTTTCACCGACCGGCAGATCGGCGTCATCCACCACCACCTCACCCGGTCCGACTACGACCACCCGGGCGGCAGCCTGAGCCTCTACACCCACGGCGGCAAGGTCAACACCGTGGCGCCGGACGCGACCGCGACACCCCACCGTGGCGCGAGCATCAAGATGTTCTACGTCAACGGATGGGAGGACCCGCGCGACGACGCCCGACACATCGGCTGGCTGCGCGAGCTCTACGAGGACCTGTACGCCGACACCGGCGGCGCCCCCGCCGCGGCCGACGGCGCGTTCGTCAACTACCCGGACACCGACCTGGCCGACCCCGCCCGCAACACGGGCGCCCCCTGGCACGCCCTGTACTTCGGCGACAACTACCGCCGGCTGCAACGCGTCAAGGCGCGGTGGGACCCCCGTGACGTCTTCCACCACGCCCTCTCGGTCAGGCGAGCGTGACCTCGACCGGCAGCTTCTTGATGCCGTTGACGAAGTTGGAGCGGACCCGCGGCACGTCTCCGGCCCAGGCGGATGTCCGCCAGACGCGGGATCAGCTCCTCGAACATGATGCGGATCTCGGTACGGGCGAGCAGATTGCCCAGGCAGGCACCCGGTGCCGATCCGGCGCGGCACCCTGCTGGAACAGGCCACCGGCGCCGAGAAGGCGGAAGCCTCCTGCTACCACCATCAGCGGGTGGACCGCCTCGGCTCGGGCCTCACGGTCACCGCGCGCGCCGCCGACGGCACGGTGGAGGGGCTCGAACTCCCGGGCGCCGAAGGGTGGTTCACCGCGGTGCAGTGGCACCCCGAGGACACCGCGCACCGGGATCCGGCCCAGCAGGGTCTCTTCGACGCCCTCGTACGGGCCGCCCGCGAGCGCCGCTGAGCAGGCGGGCGATGCTCAGGCCCGCGGCCGGCGTCCGCTGCGCCGCGGCGCGGGTTCGGCCCCGTCGAGCAGGGCGAGCCTGCGCTCCTCGCCCCGCTCCTCGACCTGGAGCACCACCCGGCGCAGCCCCTCCGCGACACTCCGGCACTCCTCGTCGCTGAGCCGCCCGGCGACGAAGGCCTCCTCCTCGTTGAACGCCGGGAACAGCCGCCGCATCAGCGCCTCGCCCTCCTCGGTCAGGCTGAGCAGCACCAGCCTGCCGTCGGTCGGATGCCCGGCCCGCTGCAGGAGCCCCCGCCCCTCCAGGGTCCGCGCCACGCCGGTGAGCGTCCCCTTGGAGATCCCGGCCTCCTCCGCGACATGCCGGGTCTCCGACTCGCCCCACACCCAGACCACCCACAGCACCACGAACGCCGTCCAGGTCAGGTCGGCCCCGCGCAGCACGGAGTTCTCCAGGTGCTGGCGGACCGCCGAGGCCGCGCGGTGGATGTTGGCGACGACGGCCATCTGCTCCCGGTGCAGCGGGATGCCGCCGAGCTTGGCCTCGGCCAGCTTCTCGGCCTCGGTGATCGATCGTTGGCCGGGCATGGGCACACTCCTTCGGCCGCGGTGCGCCGGACAGCGGGTGCCGGACGCGGAGCAGATGTCGTTCGGCCTCAAATTGTACGAAGAGCCAGCCGCCGCCCGCCTCCCCGGTCGCGCCCTGACGTCGGCCGCGGGCAGACGGACGCTGCCGCAGCGCGATCGCACCGCCGACTTCGACCTGGCGGAGATCTGGACCCGCGCGGACCACGGAGTTCGAGGCGAGCCTCGTCCGACTCCCGTGACCATACGCCCCACAGCGACCGGCCTGGCTGCCCTGCCCGAAGCCCTGGGCGGCACCACGGCCGCCGCCCGCGCCCTCCCCGCCCCGGCCCCCGGCCGGCACCGCCTGGTCCTCCACTTCGACTCCGCCACGCCCGCGACCCGGCGCCTGCTGGGCTTCGCCCCCGACGGGGGAGGTCCTCGAACCGCCCGAGGCGCGAGCACAGCGCGCGGCGCCCGCGGCCCGCCCCCCGGCCGCCCGCGCCGCCCGTGCCATGATCGGGTCCATGCCGCTGGAGATCGTCCCCGCCGATGTCGCCGACCTGCACCAGGTGGTGGAGGACCACGCCCGCTACTGGGGCGAGCGGGACCTGCGCGCACTCCATCAGCCGGTGCTGGTGCGGGAGTTCGGCGCCACCTGTCTGGTCGCCCGCGCCGAGGACGGCATCCGCGGATACGTCATCGGCTTCGTCACCCCGGACGGCACCGGGTACGTCCACCTCATCGCCACCCGCGACGACACTCGCGGCACCGGTCTGGGGCGCCGCCTCTACGGGGAGTTCACGGAGGCGGCCCGAGGCCAGGGCGCGGTCCGCCTCAAGGCGATCACCTCCCTCGGCAACAAGGGCTCCATCGCCTTCCACCGCAGCCTCGGCTTCGACGCGCGGGTCGAGGAGGACTACGACGGGCCGGGCCGGCCGATGGTGGTGTTCACCCGGGATCTGTAGCCGACGCGGGCGCCAGGCACTCACCTGCGTGGCGTGGCTGGGGCCGGTCACCCTCCCGATTGTGTAGTTGAGGCCTCCTAGTTTGCGCGCCGCCGGTCCATGCGAGGTGGCTTCCCGAACAGGCGCCTGTAGCTACGCGGCTTCGACGACCTCGCTTCGTGAGGCCTCCGCCCACTTGACCACCAGCCACTCGTACTCCGCCCGCTATTCATCCGTGAACGGCCGCCCCCATGCCGCCCGCGCCTACGCGCGGATCGCCTCATTCACGACCGCAGCAGGCCGCAACGGGCCCGGGGCCGGGGAGTCGGGGAACATGGGACAAACCTACGGGCGCCTCCTGACAGCCGGACCCCGCTGGATACGCTGCCCTCATGATTCGTGCTGTGATCTTCGACGTCGGCGAGTGCCTCGTAGACGAGACGACCGAATACGGCACCTGGGCCGACTGGCTCGGCGTACCCCGTCACACCTTCGCCGCCATGTTCGGCGCCGTCATCGCCCAGGGCCGCGACTACCGCGAGACCTTCCAGGAGTTCGAGCCGGGCTTCGACCTCTACGCTGAACGCGAGCGCCGCGCCGAGGCTGGCAAGCCGGAGACATTCGGGGAGCGGGACCTGTACCCGGACGTCCGAGACGCCTTCGCGGCGCTCCGCGCGGACAGCCTGTGGCTGGGCATCGCCGGGAACCAGACGGTGCGCGCGGGCGGGCTCCTTCGCGAGCTGTTCACTGCTGACGTCGACCTGATCGGCACCTCTGACGACTGGGGCGCCAGTAAGCCCGACGCCGAGTTCTTCGTCCGCGTCGCCGATGTGACCCCATTCGCCAACGACGAGATTCTCTACGTCGGAGACCGCGTCGACAATGACATCCGCCCCGCCCGCGAAGCGGGAATGCACACGGCGCTCGTGCACCGCGGGCCGTGGGCGACGATTCAGTGGAACACCCAGGAAGCAGAGAAGCTCCCCACCTTCCGGGTGGAGGGCCTCCTCGAACTGCCGGGCTTGATCCGCGAGTTCAACGAGCGAGAGCGCTGACCGTAGTCGACCACCCGTACAACCGATCGTCCAACTCGCGCACACACCGCTCGTGCTGGTGCGGCGCCAGCGCGCGCCGCACCTCCCGCACCCGGTCCATGCCCATCGCGTACCACGTGCGCTCCAGCTGATCGAGCGCACGCAGCGCGTACCTGCACGCCGCCTCGGGATCGCCGGCCGCGGCCTCGACGGCGGCCAGATCGCCGAGCACGACCGTGGTCTGCTTCTCCTCTGCCGGGTCGAGCGAGTCGAGGACACGGAGCAGGGTCTCGCGTGCCTGCGGCAGGTGCCCCGCCTTGAGCTGCGTGTTCCCCTTGAAAGCGGCGAGCCGGACCGGGCTGAACCAGTCGAGCCACTCAGGGCTCTCGTGCGCGCTGCCAGCGCCGAGGATGTCCTCGGCGTGACCGATCAGGTGCAGCGCCGTCCTGGTGTTGCCGCACCGGGTCTCGCACTCGGCCTCGACGGCGTCCAGCCACGCCAGCAGCTCGGCTGACGCAGGGCCACGCGGGGCATAGGTCCGCGCGGCCACCATCCGCTCCGCGGCCGCCTCCCGGTCGCCGGTCCAGGCGGGGATGAAGGCCATGTGCGCCAGGACCGCGGCCCCGAGCAGCGGGTCATCGGCCTCGCCCGCAGCCTGAAGCGCACGCAGGAGGGTCTGTTGGGCGCGATCGGCGTCGCGCAGGTCGAAGAACTCGATTCGGCCCGCCAGCAGATACGACTCGGCGAGCGCCGCGGCGATCCGCTGCCGGGTCTGCCCGGTGGCCTCCGGAAGCAGCGCGCACCCGAGGGTGGCGTGCGCGAGCGCGGCAGGGTGCAAGGTGGCTGGGGCGACGGACCAGTACAGTCGCCGGTGCGACCGGGTCACGGCCCGGTAATCGTCCGCGGCGGTCGCGGGCTGCACCGCGGTGGGGTGGGTGGGCACAGCGGCCAGACCGACGGCGCCGAACGTCGCGGCGAGCACCGTGCGGCGGCTGCGATCGGTCGCCACACCGCCCGCAGGCGTGAAGCCCAGCTGGTCCAGCGGCTGCCCGAGCAGCCGCTCAATAGCCTGGCCCACCTCGGGCTGCGGCCACGGCGGATTGTCTGATTCCCACCGGCGGACCTGCCGTACGCCTACTCGGAGGACGTCGGCGAGGGCCTGCTGAGAGTGGTAACCGGCCGCCATGCGAGCGGACTTGAGGCGGGTGTTGCCTGCGGGCCGTGCCACTGCTGCACCTCCATGTCGAGCACTGCGGTAAGTGTCGCTGCAAGCCCTCAGGTTGGCCAGCCGTCACCCGTAGGACCCAACGAAAGTCCTCTTTTGGTTCCCAAAGAGGCCTGTTGAAGTCCTCGGCGGCGCCCCTCATGAGGACCACTCTTGTACGCACCTGATCACGACAGGCGCCGAGGAGACTCACATGCCGACCAGCCGCTTACAGTCCGCTGCAGGGTGGACTCTGTACGACGCCGGACACGACTGGGACGCCATCCGCGTACCGCGCAGCGTCGGCCTAGCAGCGATGGCGATCCTCGGCACCCGCTGCGGAGCCGTCGTCGAGGAATCCGTTTCTGCCGTGTATTTCTTCACCCTCGTCGGCACGGCGTCCGGATGGGAGGTGGAGAACACGCGCGCGCTCGGCACCGGCAGCGCCGTGACGATCCCGCCGTCGCGACGGACGCAAGGGCCTGGCCCGCACTGGCGGATGTGCCCGGGCGACGGCAGTTGGCACACCGACCCGGACGCTCTGCGCGCAGCCATCGAGGACGCATTCGGCCCCCGAGCCGGCTCGGAGCACGGGACGGGAGCCTCGGCATGAACCGCACCCCGCAAGAGGCCGCGCCCACCACACGGCCCGTGGACGTCGCCACGATGCGCGCGGCCGTGGACCGCCTGCTCGATCCGGACGCTGTACCCGAGGCACTGCCCCCGGCCGCCGACGAAATCGCCACGCTCACACTCCAACTGCGCGGGCACATCGAGCTGCTGGCCCCGGAAGTGGAGCAGGCCGCCATGAGGCTCAAGCCGGGCCGCCGCCGCTGGAGCGTGCTCGAATGTGTGTGGGAGGCGCGGAGCCGACTGGAGGCCGAGCCGAGCAGCAGGACCGGCGGCGCTGTCGGCCATGCCCGCCGCTTGGCCCGCGTCCTGGACGCGCTGTGTGACCACAACGAGCAGCTCGGCGTCGACGGTGAGACGCGGAAGCAGGCTGCCTTCCGGCGCCTGGGGGATCACCAGCTGAGGTGCGCGACCTGCCGGGCGGTGGATGACACGGGCGCGAATCTGAACTTGCCCTGCCCTGAAGGCGACCGGCTGCACGACGAGTACCGGCGGGCACGCCGCGCAGGTGCCGGAGCCGCCTTCCCACCGCGGGCTGGCGGCGAGCACGATGAAACCCACCACGAGGAGAACCCGATGAGGGAAATGATCTGCCGGATGGCCGGAGGCGGCGGAGGCGGCCAGGGAGGCGACGGCCTACCCGGCGAGCCGTGGCCCGGCCCGCAGGACCCCCCGCCCCCCGACGGCGGACCGAAGGCCATCGGCTGAGATGACGCTCGACGGAGTAGGGGAGGGGCGGTCCGCGCTGGGCCGCTCCCTTCTGGAACGCAAGACGCTGACCTCTGACTGGGTCCCGTCGTTCGCTGCCATATCGCGAGCCGACTTCCTTCCGGAACTGATGTGGCCGTACGACATGGACTCAGGCACCACCGTCACCGTGGACCTGCGGGACGAGCCGAGCCTGTGGTTCTCCTACGCCGACGCCGACGTGCCGATCGTCACGCAGTGGGACGACGGCAAGGCCGAGGGCCGCGGCAACGTACCGACATCATCCGCGTCCATGCCGTCCGTGGTCTTCCGCATGCTGCGGGACCTGGACGTGCAGGCCGGGCAGCGCGTGCTGGAGATCGGCACAGGCACAGGATGGAACGCGGCACTGCTCGCTCACCGGCTCGGCCACGACAACGTGGTCACCATCGAGATCGACTCCGCCGTGGCCACGGCGGCACGAGACCGGCTCGCCCGCTGCGGGCTCCCCGTCCTCGTGCTGGCCCGGGACGGAGAGGAAGGAGACGAGCCAGGCGCCCCGTACGACCGGATCATCGCCACGGCCGGACTGCGCAGCATCCCGCCTGCCTGGATCGCCCAGGCCTGGCCCGGCGGGCTGATCGTCGCGCCGTGGGGCACGCACTACTGCGCACAGGACGCCGTCGTGCGCCTGGAGGTCGCCGAGGACGGCAAGCACGCTGAGGGCCGGTTCACCGGCCCGGTGGAGTTCATGAAGCTGCGCTCCCACCGGCTGCCCTTCGCTGGGCACGACGTGTACGTACCCCATGGGGTCACCGGGGCCGACCGCTCCACGACGTCCGTCACCGTGGACCAGCTGCTCGGCGACCGGTTCGCCGTCAGCTCGTTCGCCGTGGGCCTGCGCGTACGGGACTGCTACCGCCAGGCGGCAGCCGAGCGTGACGGGGCACGGCCCGTGTGGTTCTACGGCCTGACCGACAAGTCGTGGGCGTGCGTCATGTTCCGCGACGGCCAGGACGAAGCCCAGGTCTGGCAGTCCGGGCCGCGCAGGCTCTGGGACGAGGTGGCGGCCGCGCTCGACTGGTGGCAGCAGGCCGGCGAGCCCGGCTACGACCGGTTCGGCCTGACCGTCACCGCGGACAGCTCGACGACCCGGCGGACGCCTGGGACATATGAGCCCCACTGCCGGCGGCGCACCGATCGCGCCGGTAGCGGGAAGAGCGCGGCCGCTCTGCGACCAGACAGGGTGGCCGCGCGGGGCCGCCGCCGGGTGCAACCCCTGTCACCCGGCGGCGGTCACCCCACGAGATCTGCGCGCGGCACGTCGAGGGCGTGAGCGAGGAGCACAAGGTGATCAATGATCGTGCCGTGGGTGCCCTGCTCGATCCGGTTGATGGTCTTGCGGTCGAGGCCGGTGAGTTCGCCCAGCCTCTCCTGAGAGAGCTCGCGCCACTCACGGGCGGCTCCCACGTTGTCCCCGATCTCGCGGCGGACGGCGAGAATCCAGTCGGGCAGCGGATCGGTTGGCATCCGTGCACGCTCGGCGCGCACGGCGATTGCTGGGTCCGCCGCTACCCCCGTGCGGCGGACCCCGCTGGCTGGGGCGGTCACCTCCGTGTCCAAGCGACACATTCCCCCGAAGGTGACCGTCCCCAGCCGCTTCCCCCGGCGCCGGACAGTGGTATACGGCGTCCCGCGCGGCAGCGGATCCGTGCTCTCACCAGCACATGACCGCTGTCTCCCCCGAACCCCAGCTGGAGTAGAGGCGCACCCGGACGAAGTAACGGCGGCCCTTGACGAGTCGGGCCCTGACGGTGGCGTTGTGCGGGGTGCCGCCGTCGTCCCGGGCGGTGAGGTAGCGGGGTTCGCCGCCCCGCTCCTCGAAGACCACGACCACCGTGTCGCTGTGCCCGAAGGTGCCCACCGTGTACTCGCGGGTCTCCGGGGGCTCGACCACGAAGTCGGCCTGCCCGGCCGGGCCGAGCCGCAGGGGCACCGAGCGGAACGGCACCAGTTCCCGCGGCCCCGGCGCCTCGGCCGGCGGGTACCAGCGGCGGACGAACTCCTTGTCGGCCTTGGACAGGACACCCGGCGGGTTCAGACCCGCGCGGAACTGCTCCGGCTCCAGGATCAGCCCGGCCGAGAAGGGATACTCCATGATCGAGTGCGGGTCCCAGACGGAGCCGTTGACCTCGTTCGGATCGAGCTTGCGCAGGATGTTGAAGAACGTCTTGTCCCGGCTCCAGAAGTTCGGCGGGCCCGCCAGATCGGCGAACACGGCCTCGTCGTCCCAGTGGATCCCGGCGAACGGGCTCTGGTGCTCGTGCAGCATGCCGAGCGCGTGCCCGATCTCGTGCAGCGCCGTTCCGCGCTCCCCGGGCGCGGTCAGGTCCCAGCCGAAGTTCATCGTGCGTTCGTTCAGGCCGACCCGGAGCGCGTCCTTGCCCACCGTCGACCAGGATCCGTCGCCGAACTGGAAGCCGATGCGCAGTTCGGCCTCCGAGCGGTCGCCCACCTCCACGAACGACAGCCCGATACCGAGGCTGTGCCACTCCAGGAAGCACTCGCGCACGACGTCCCGCTGTTCCTTGCTGCCGACCCACGACACGCGCTGCGTCCTGCCGGTCTCCGGGTCGGAGAGCACGGACGAGTCGGAGTCCCGGTCGAAGAAGCAGTAGTGGAGCACGGTGCCGTTGACCCACATCCGGCGCCCGCCGGCGAGCGCACTGAGCCGCTCGGCGGCCAGCCCCGGTGCGAAGGCGGGCGCCGACTGCTGCGCGAGGGAGCAGTAGCGAGCGGTCATGCGAACAGGGTGCCGTCGGCCCGCCGCGGGCGCCTGAGTCGGGGGCTACTCAAGTACCGGTGTATCAAGCGTGAGTCACCGCGCTCCTATTGCCGTGACGACCTTCGAACGCGACGCGAACACCCTGGAACTGCCCTGGCCGTTCACCGGACGGGAGGACGAACTCGAACTGCTCCGCGGGTCCCTGACCGCCGGCCGGCACGGCATCGTGATCACGGGGCCGGCGGGCTGCGGCAAGACCCGCCTCGTCACCGAGGCCGTCCGCGGCACCGACTTCGCCAGGGTGGCCGGCACTCCCGAGACCCGCCCGCTCCGCCTCGCCGCGTTCGCGCACCTCGTGCCCGAGACGTCCTCCCTGCACGAGGCGCTCCAGCGGCTGTCCGGCGTACGGCTGCTGCTGGTCGACGACGCGCATCTGCTCGACGACGCCTCGGCCGCCCTCGTCCACCAGTTGGCCGTGCACGGCCGCACGCGTCTCCTGGTCGTCACCACCGACGGCGCCCCTGCCCCCGGCGCGATCTCCCGGCTGTGGACCGGCGAACTCCTGCCCCGCCTCGCTCTGGCGCCACTGCCCCGCGAGGAGACCGCCGAGCTGCTGGCGAACGTGGCCGGGGGCGGTGGCCCGGAGCCGCTCACCGTGAACCGGCTGCACCGCTTGTGCCAGGGGGACCTGCGGCTGCTGCGCGACCTGGTGGGCGCGGTGCGCGAGCGGGGGCTGCTGACCCGCGTCCCGGACTCGGACGAGTGGGCGTGGCGCGGACCCGTGCCGATCACCGCGACCGTACGCGAGCGCACCGCACGGGTCCTCGACCGCCACTGCCCCGACGAGCGCGAGATCCTCGAACGCCTCGCCTTCGCCGAGCCGTTGCCCCTGGACCTCGACGAACTCGATCTTCGCGCCCTCGAACACGTGGAGGCCGACTCCCTGGTCCACGTCGACGACCGGGGCGCCGTCCGCCTCGCCCACCCCCTGCACGGCCCGGTGCTGCGGGCCTCGGCCGGCAGGCTGCGGGCGAGGCGGCTGTCGGGTACGCCGGACCTGTCGGGTACGCAGGACCGGTGCGGGCCCGCCCTCGACGCCGAGCGGGCCGCGCTGACGCGCCGTATCGAGCGGGCGGACGTACGGACGTCTGCGGCGCCCGTGGGGGAGTGGCTGGTCGCGGAGGGCGCGCCGGTGCCGGCCGCATACGCGGCCGTACGCGCCCGTTTCGCGCGGCTGCGCGGGGAGCTGCGCGAGGCGGCGGCATGGGCGCGGGAGGGGCTGCGGCACGGCGGTGACGATCCGTCCTGCCGCCTCGAACTCGCCCTCGCCGCAGCGCAGTCGGGCGATGTGCCGGCCGCGCACATGATCCTGGGTGGCCGCCCCGACGGGGGTGGGGCGGTCACCCGGCTGGCAACGGCCCGCGGCGACGCCGACGCGGCAGTCGAGACGATCAGCGGCGACGCCTACGACGCCGTCCGCCGCGGCGCCCCCGAGCGTGCCGCGGGCCGCCTGAGCGGCGTCTTCGCCGCGCACGCCGCCGCGCTCGCCCGCGGCGACGGTCCCGCCCTCGACCAGGTGGCCGAACAGCTCCGGGAGCGCGGCTTCCTGCTCTTCGCCGCCGAGGCGCACGCCCAGGCCGTACGCGCCCACCGCGACCCGCGCGCCGCCCGCACCTCACGCACGCGTGCCGTCGCCCTGGCCCGCCGCTGCCAGGGTGCCCGCACCCCGGCCCTGGCCGGGCTGGTCCTGGGGGAACTGACCGCCCGGCAACGGCAGATCGTCACCCTGGCCGCCGCGGGCCTGAGCAACCGGCAGATCGCCGAGAAACTCACCCTGTCCGTCCGCACGGTCGGCAACCACCTCTACAGCGCCTACGCCCGCCTCGGCGCCGGTGACCGCGGCGCACTGCCGTGGCTGGTGGAGCTGCCGGACGCGCAGTCGGCGTAAAGGAGTCGGATCAGACCTTCGGGCCGCCCGTCAGGCCGCGCCGAACGCCGAGAACGCCCACCCCGTCGCCTGGTGCAGCGCGTCGCCCGGCAGTGCCGCCCGCGCGTCGCGCAGCGCCTCCGCCAGGGACAGGCCCTTGCTCAGCCCCTTGTGCAGCGCCAGCATCAGCGGCACCACCGCGGCGTCGTTCACGGGCGCGCTGCTCGCCACCACCCCCGCCGTGCCCAGCGGCAGCAGGGCGGTGACCAGGCCGAGCAGTTCGTCGGCGCCGACCGAGGCGAACCGGGCGGTGTCGCAGCAGGACAGGATGATCCGGTACGGGCTGCGGTCCAGGCGTTCGAAGTCATGGACGATGAGCGGCCCGTCGGCCATCCGCAGCGACGAGAACAGAGGGCTGTCCGCGCGGAACGTGCCGTGGGCGGCGATATGGGCCAGCGCCGCACCGTCCAGCTCCTCCAGCACCCGCGGCACGCGCGCGTCGGCGTGCTCCAGCACGACGGCACCGCCGTACCGGCAGGCCAGATGAGGCACCTCCGCGCCGCCCGTCGCGAGCCCCGGCCCGCGCACCAGCACGTGGCGGCCACCGGGCGGCGGCTCGGTCTCCCGGGCGCGCAGCCAGCCGCTCGCCGACGGCGACACGCTGAGCACCCGCTCGCGCAGCGACGGCAGCAGCGCCCACGGCACCCGGTGCAGCCGCGCCGGCGGTACGACCACGACCGGGCCGTCGCCCAGATGCGCCGCGGCCGGCCCGAGCAGCAGCTCCTCCAGGCGCCGCCCCGCGGCCTCCACCACCGGCAGCCGGCCCTCCGCGCCCGGATGCGCCAGCCGCCGCAGCCCGGCCTGGACATGCTCGGCCTCTCGCTCCGCCTCGGCCAGCAGCCCGGCCTCGAACCGGCGCACCCGCCCCTGCCCGCACAGCAGCACCTGAACCCGCCCGTCCAGCACGGCCAGTTCGGCCAGCCGTACGTCGTCGCCCAGCCGCTGCAGCAGCCGGCCCGCGTCGAAGCGGTAGCCGTCGCCGGGCGTGTCGCCGCGCATGTGCAGGGTCCGCGAGCGTATCTCCCGCTCCAGGCGCCGCTGTTCGCGCTCCAGCGCCGGAACGGGCCGGGCCTCCATCCGGGCGGCCTCCGCGCGGGCCGCGATCTCCCGGAACGCGGTCAGGTCGCTCTGCAGCTGCGGATCGGCCGGCGGCCGGGTCGGAGGGGCGGACAGCGCGGTGGCCCGCCAGCGCTCGCTCCACACCAGCAGCCGGCGGGGACTGCCCGAGTCGAGGCTGGCCTGCTGGGCCAGCGCGGCCAGCTCCGCGCCCTGCGCGGTGGCCCGGGCCCTCAGTTCGGAGGCGCCCAGCGTCATCCGGTGGTCGTCGAGCACGTCCAGGCCGCGCCGGCAGGCCTCCAGGACACCGCGCCCCGACCCCGCCACCCGGGCCCGCAGCGCCTGCGCCGCCCAGCCCGTCATCCGGGCCAGCGGCGGCCCGCTGCGTCTGCTGCGCGCGGCGACGGCCAGATGCCGCTCGGCGTCCGCCCGCCAGCCCAGACCGAGCGCGATCCGGCCCGCGAGCAGCGAGGCCTCCGGCGCGGCCGGCGCGCCGAAGAAGGCCAGCCGCTCCGCGACCGCGGCCGCGTCGGCCACCAGCCGCCCCGAACTGCGCCCGGCGGCCACCCGCGCCTCGATCAGCACCAGCCGGGCATGCGACTCCCACCAGCTGCGCCGCTGCCCCGCGAACAGCCGTACGGCCATGTCGGCGCGCGCGATCGCGGTGTGCGCGTCGCCCGCCGGCAGAGCCGCACGCGCGGCGGCCAGCAGCAACTCGGCCTTGCGGGTGGACTGGCCGCCGATCCCGTCGAGCACGGCGATCGCCGCGTCCGCCTCGGCCAGCGCCTCCGGGGCCAGCCCGGCGGCCATCAGCACCTCGCAGCGGCGGATGTTCAGCATGAACGTCGGCGTGCCGAGCTTGGCGTACCGCTCCTCGGCCTCGTCGAGCAGCCGCAGCGCCGCCGGGATGTCGCCCGACCGGAACGCGGCCAGGCCCCGGCTCTCCACCGCGTCGGCCTTGTCGTGCTCCTGGCCGGTGGTGTCCCACAGCGCCTCGGCCGCGGTGAAGTCGGCATCCGCCCGGTCCACCGCACCGAGTGCCAGATGCACGGTGGCGCGCAGCGTCAGCGCCCGCGCCGTCCAGATGACGTCCTCCGCCTGCCGCAGCACGGGTATCGCCCGGCGTACGTCCTCCAGCGCCTCCCGGTGATGGCCGAGGACCCAACGGGCGTAGGCCCGGCGGAACAGCACCCGCGCCCGGGTGTGCCCGCTGCCCCGCGCGATCCCGCGCTCCAGCGACGCCAACCCCTGCTGAGTGCGCCCTGCGTGCACCAACGCGACCCCGAGCGCCGCCAGGACGTCCGCCTCCCGGTCCGCCGACTCCGCGCGTGCCGCGAGATCCCGGGCACGCCGCAGGTGGTACAGGGCGATGCGCATGTCGCCCCAGTCCCGCTGCCAGATGCCGATCACCTGGTGGGCGACGGAGGCGTGCAAGGGCGACGGGTCGGCGTCGAGCACCCCTTCTGCCCTCGCCAGCGCGTCGTTGGGGGCGGCGAACACCATAGGCAGCAGTTCGAGAACCGAGTCGCTTCCCGCTGTCACTCCACGGATGGTAGTTGCCCCGGAACCGTGTCACACAGGTTTGGCGCTGTATCAATCAGCGACCGCACGGCTCTGACTGACGACCGTCGCCTCAGGGGGAGGACCCGCCATGGCACCACAGCGATTCCACGAGCAGTTCGAGCAGATCCAGCGCTCCATGCCCGACGTTCCCCTCGCGATGGGACCGGACGACTCCGCGGAGTTCATCTACGAGAAGGGCTATGTGCTGGTCCGGGACGGGGAGGAGGCCCGCCTCGTCGAGGACACCGTACGGGCGCACTTCACCGCCGAACCCGACCTGGTCCAGGACCATGTGCGCCGCGCGAGCCCGCGGACCAACCGCTCGGGCATCACCCGCATCCAGGTCGGCGACCCCGGCGAGGGCGACCGGGCCGGTGACCGCACCGTCGCGCACGCCCTGCGCGCCCTGCGGGAGACCGAGGGCCGGGCCGGACGGCGCCTGGTCAGCCGCAACCACCTCGTGGCGATCGCGGGCGTCAACTCCTGCCCCGGCGACGAACCCGCGCCCGTCCCGCTCGGCGAAGGTCTCAACCCCGCGGCGGCCGAGGGCACCTACGAGGCGGACACCGCCGTCGGCGTCCTCGTCGTCGACACCGGCCTCATGCACGACTACCGCTCCCACCCCCTGCTGGCCCACACCGAGGGCGACGCACAGATCAAGGAGTGCGACGACGACGGCGTCCTCCAGGAGTACGTCGGGCACGGCACGTTCATCGCCGGACTCGTCGCCGCCGTCGCACCCAACACGAACATCACCGTCCGCAACTCCCTGAACGACGTCGGCGCCATCCTGGAGTCCGAGTTCGGCGAGAAGCTCTTCGAGGCCGTCGACGCGGGCGGCTGGCCCGACATCCTCAGCCTCTCCGCCGGCACCTCCAACGGCCGCACCGACGGCCTGCTCGGCGTCGAGGCCTTCATGCAGGAGCTGCGTGACCAGCGCACCCTGCTCGTCGCGGCGGCCGGCAACAACGGCAGCGCCACGCCCTTCTGGCCCGCCGCCTACGCCGACCTGCCCGAGTACCAGGACGTCGTGCTGTCGGTCGGAGCACTGCGCAGCGACGGGGAGTTCGGCGCCTGCTTCAGCAACCACGGAGGCTGGGTGAAGGCGTACGCCCCCGGCGAGCGGCTCACCAGCGTCCTCACCGGCTTCGACACGCCCGTGCCGTACGTCTACCAGCACTCCACCTACGACGCCTGCCGGTACGGCTTCGGCTACTCCTGCACCTGCCAGTCCCCGCGCCACACCGGCGCGTTGAGCGAGGAGAGCTGCACCACCAAGCCCGACCAGGTCATGTTCGAGGGGTTCGCGCACTGGAGCGGCACCTCGTTCGCCACGCCCATAGTCGCCGGGATGATCGCCGCGCACATGACCACACAGCAGGAGAGCGACCCGCGTGTCGCCCGGTACAAGATGCTCGCGGCGAACGCCGGGTACGCGGAGGTCCGGGGGGCGCACGTACCGGCGCTTCGGCCCCCGACCTGGCGCCCTGTGCCCGTCGTGCCGCCGGCTCCTCGGTCATGAGGGTCGGAACCGTCCCCTCCGCGGCGTACGATGACTTGCCGTACACGAGGGGTGGGGCTGTGGACCGAGCAGATGTCGGTGCGTTGGTCCAGTCCGCCGTCGACGGCGACGCGGCGGCCTGGAAGGCGCTCGTGGAAGGGCTGAGCCCACTGGTGTGGTCCGTCGTGCGCGCACACCGGCTCAACGACGCCGACGGCCACGAGGTCTACCAGACCGTCTGGTTCCGCTTCGCCCAGCACCTCGGGCGCATCCGGGAACCCGAGAAGGCCGGGTCATGGCTCGCGAGCACCGCACGGCACGAGTGCCTGAAGGTGCTCAAGAGCCTCAGGCGGCTGACCGTGACGAGCGATCCCCAGCTGCTGGACCGGGTCAGCGAGGACCGCACGCCCGAACAGTCGCTGCTGGACTCCGAGGAGGCCGCCGCCGAGACCGAACGCATCCGCTGGATGTGGCAGGAGTTCGAGGAACTCGGCGACCGCTGCCGCCAGTTGCTGCGCGTCCTGATGGCCTCGCCGCCGCCCAGCTACCAGGAGGTGTCCGCCGCACTGGGCATCGCCGTGGGCAGCATCGGGCCGCTGCGCCAGCGCTGTCTGCGCCGTCTTCGGGCCCGACTCGACGCACGGGGAGCGCTGTGAACGACGACATGCACGACGAAGCGACCGGCGAAGAGCCCGTCGGCGAGGACGGGTTCGCCGACGACGGGTTCGACGTCGAGCTGCTGGAGGAGGAACTCCGGCAGGCCGCCGCGATCCTGGACCCAGTGCCGCCCCAGCTGCGGCAGATCGCCGTCGAGGCCTACGCGCTGCACGACCTCGACGCCCGGATCGCCGAGCTGACGTTCGACTCGGTGGTGGACGCCATTCCGGTCAGGGGGGCGACCGACGTGCCGCGGATGCTGACCTTCCGCGCGGGCGAGGTGACCGTCGACGTGGAGGTGACCGCGCAGGGGCTGATGGGGCAGGTGCTGCCGCCCCAGCAGGCCCGCATCGAGGTGCTCGGCGGCCCGCAGACGGCCACGCCGGTCATGGCCGACGACATGGGCCGCTTCAGCAGCGACGCACCGCCGAGCGGGCCGTTCGCCCTGCGGCTGCGGACCGGCGGGGAGATCGTCGTCACGGAGTGGCTGCGGGCCTGAGACGGGATCAGCGGGACACGGCGTCGACGAGGGTCGCCAGCGCCTCAGCGAGCCGGGGGAGCCCGGGGCCGGCGGGCCCGCCCGGCTCGGTCATGTAGGTGTCCCGGCGGATCTCGATCATCAGCGCGGTGACGCGGGCTTCGGTGCCGTGGAACTCCAGCGGGACGTACGTACCGCTGAACGGGCTGTCGAGCCCCGTCTCCCCGAAGGCGGCGAACGCGTCCCGGGCCGCGGCGAGCAAGCCGGGCGGCGTGTGGAACGCGTCGGTGCCCAGGCAGACCGGCGGGCGCGGCCCCTCGCCGTGCAGCTCGTAGGGGAGGCGGGCGCTCGGGTAGGAATGGACGTCGATGATCACCGCTCGGCCGGTGGCGGCCAGCCGATCGGCCACGGCGTCCGTCATCGCCTTCGCATACGGCCGGAAGTACCGCTCGACGAGGGGTTCCGGGTCGGTGTCGGCGGGCCGTAGCTCCGCCAGGTGCGTGGTCCGGGTGTAGACGGCGCCCATGCCCACGGCCAGCATCTCCTCCCGCTCGTCCGGGAACCGCTCCGGGTCGACGACCAGCCGCGAGAGCCGGTTGACGAACCGCCACGGAGTGCGTGACGCCCGCTCGGCCGCGGCTTCGGCGAGCTCCGCCGTGTGCGCGTCGGTGATGTGGTCGAGCTCGCGCGACAGTGCGTCGTCGGCCGGCAGGATGCCCTCGCGGACCGTCGGCGGTATCTCCCGTGCGGAGTGCGGCACATGCAGGATCACGGGGGAGTCGCCCGCGCCGGGGAGCAGCTTGAAGGAGGGCGGGGCGTCGGTCATGAGGCTGCTCCAGGGGCGTTGTCAGTGGCGTGCGGCAGCATCAAGGTGCCACATCGCGGGCCGACCAAGAGCCAGGGACAGGGGGAGCGGTATGCGGATCGACCGTCAGCGGGTGCCGGAACCGATCGCGAGGAGGGACCGGTGACGCCGGTGGCCGTCCACGAGCTCTCGCGGACCGACGCCCGCCGTATCGCCGTGCGCGCCCAGCTGCTGGACGGCACCCCGGCGGGCGGGCTGTTGGATGTCGTACGGCAGCTGACCCTGTTGCAGATCGACCCGACCGCCGCCATCGCGCCCAACGCCGACCTCGTGGCGTGGAGCCGGCTCGGGTCCTCGGGGTACTCACCGGCCGACCTGACCGCCGCCCTCGCGGACCGGACCCTGCTGGAGCTGCGGGCGATGATCCGGCCCGGTGAGGATCTCGCGCTGTACCGCGCCGAGGTGGCCGAGTGGCCCGAGCGGGGCACGCCGCCCTCCGGCGGAAGTATCACCGCGAGTGGGTCGGCGCCAACGACGACTGCCGGCGGGACCTGCTCGACCGGCTCGCCGCCTCGGGGCCGCTGCCCTCCCGAGAGCTTCCCGACACCTGCGAGCTGCCGTGGAAGTCGAGCGGCTGGAGCAACAACCGCAATGTCACCAACCTGTTGGAGCTCATGGTGCGGCGCGGTGAGGTCGCGGTGGCCGGGCGCAGCGGCGGGGACCGGCTGTGGGACCTGGCCGAGCGGGTCTACCCCGGCACACCCGCGGTCCCGGTGGCGGAGGCGGTGCGCATCCGGGACGGGCGACGACTGCGCGCCCTGGGCATCGCCCGCGCGCGGGGCCCGGAGTGCCCGGTGGAGCCGGCGGACGTGGGGGAGGCCGGTGAGCGGGCCGTCGTCGAGGGCGTGCGGGGCGAGTGGCGGGTCGATCCGGCGCAGTTGGGGCAGCCGTTCACCGGGCGGGTCGCCCTGCTGTCACCCTTCGACCGGCTGATCCACGACCGCAGGCGGACCACCGAACTCTTCGGTTTCGACTACCAGTTGGAGATGTACAAGCCGGCCGCCAGGCGCCGCTGGGGGTACTTCGCGCTGCCGATCCTGTACGGCGACCGGCTGGTGGGCAAGCTCGACGCCACCGCCGACCGCAAGGCCGGAGTGCTTGAGGTCAACGCGATCCACGAGGATGAGCCGTTCACCGAGGCCGTGACCGAGGCGGTCGGGCACGAGATCGAGGACCTCGCACGCTGGCTGGAGTTGGAGCTCGTACAGCCACGGTAGCCGCGCCGGACATGGCTCCGCCCCGGCCGGGCGCGATGCGCCGGCCGGGGCGGACGGGCCGGGACGGGGCCGAGCGGCCCTGTCGGGCCTCTCGGTGCCCGTCAGCCCGCTCTGTGCCCGTCAGGGCACCCGTGTCAGCTCAGGGACGCGAGCGCCTCGTTCCAGGTGGCCGACGGGCGCATGACCGCGGCGGCCTTGGCCGGGTCGGGCTGGTAGTAGCCGCCGATGTCGACCGGCTTGCCCTGGACGGCGATCAGCTCGTCGACGATCTTCTGCTCGTTGGCGGTGAGCGTCTCGGCGAGCGGGGCGAAGGCCTTCGCCAGGTCCGCGTCGTCGGTCTGCTTGGCCAGCTCCTGCGCCCAGTACAGGGACAGGTAGAAGTGGCTGCCGCGGTTGTCGATGCCGCCGACGCGACGGGTCGGGGACTTGTCCTCGTTGAGGAAGGTCGCCGTGGCGCGGTCGAGGGTGTCGGCGAGAACCTTGGCCTTCGGGTTGTCGGCGGCCGTCGCGTACTGCTCCAGGGACGGCACCAGGGCGAAGAACTCACCGAGGGAGTCCCAGCGCAGGTAGTTCTCCTTGACCAGCTGCTGGACGTGCTTCGGCGCGGAACCGCCGGCGCCCGTCTCGAACAGGCCGCCGCCTGCCATCAGCGGGACGACCGACAGCATCTTGGCGCTGGTGCCCAGCTCCAGGATCGGGAACAGGTCGGTCAGGTAGTCACGCAGCACGTTGCCGGTGACGGAGATGGTGTTCTCGCCGCGCCGGATGCGCTCCACCGACAGCTTGGTGGCCTCGACGGGGGGCAGGATGCGGATGTCCAGGCCCTCGGTGTCGTGCTCCGCCAGGTAGGCGTTGACCTTGGCGATCAGCTGCGCGTCGTGGGCGCGGGTCTCGTCCAGCCAGAACACCGCCGGGTCGCCGGTGGCGCGGGCGCGGGTGACGGCCAGCTTGACCCAGTCGCGGATCGGCGCGTCCTTGGTCTGGCAGGCGCGGAAGATGTCGCCCTCGGAGACCGGCTGCTCGATCACGACGTTGCCGGCCTGGTCGACCAGGCGGACCGTGCCGGCGGCCGGGATCTCGAAGGTCTTGTCGTGGGAGCCGTACTCCTCGGCCTTCTGCGCCATCAGGCCGACGTTCGGCACCGAGCCCATGGTGGACGGGTCGTAGGCGCCGTTGGCGCGGCAGTCGTCGATCACGGCCTGGTAGACGCCGGCGTAGGAGGAGTCCGGCAGCACCGCGAGGGTGTCGGCCTCCTGGCCGTCCGGGCCCCACATGTGGCCGGAGGTGCGGATCATGGCCGGCATCGAGGCGTCGACGATCACGTCGGACGGCACGTGCAGGTTGGTGATGCCCTTGTCGGAGTCGACCATGGCCAGCGCCGGGCCCTCGGCGAGCTCGGCGTCGAAGGACGCCTTGATCTCGGCGCCGTTCGGCAGCGCGTCCAGGCCCTTGAGGATGCCGCCCAGACCGTCGTTCGGGGACAGGCCGGCGGCGGCCAGGGCCGCGCCGTACTGCTCGAAGGTCTTCGGGAAGAAGGCGCGCACCACGTGGCCGAAGACGATCGGGTCGGAGACCTTCATCATCGTGGCCTTGAGGTGCACGGAGAACAGGACGCCCTCCTCCTTGGCGCGGGCGACCTGCGCCTTGAGGAACTCGCGCAGCGCGGCGACGCGCATCACGGAGGCGTCGACGACCTCACCGGCGAGGACCGGTACGGACTCGCGCAGCACCGTGGTGGAGCCGTCCTCGCCCACCAGCTCGATCCTGAGCGTGCCGTCCTCGGCGATGACCGTGGACTTCTCGGTGGAGCGGAAGTCGTTCTGGCCCATGGTCGCCACGTTCGTCTTGGACTCGGAGGTCCAGGCGCCCATGCGGTGCGGGTGCGTCTTGGCGTAGTTCTTGACCGAGGCGGGGGCGCGGCGGTCGGAGTTGCCCTCACGCAGGACCGGGTTCACGGCGGAGCCCTTGACCTTGTCGTAGCGGGCCTTGATCTCCCGCTCCTCGTCGGTCTTGGGGTCGTCCGGGTAGTTCGGCAGCGCGTAGCCCTGGCCCTGCAGCTCGGCGACCGCGGCCTTGAGCTGCGGGATCGACGCCGAGATGTTCGGCAGCTTGATGATGTTGGCCGCGGGCGTCTTGGCCAGCTCGCCCAGCTCGTGCAGGGCGTCCGGGATGCGCTGGTCCTCGGTCAGGTACTCCGGGAACACCGCGATGATGCGGCCGGCCAGCGAGATGTCCCGCGTCTCCACGGCGACACCCGCCTGCGAGGCGTACGCCTGGACCACCGGCAGGAAGGAATACGTCGCCAGGGCCGGGGCCTCGTCAGTGTGCGTATAGATGATGGTCGAGTCAGTCACCGGGTGCTCCGCTCCACGTCTGCAACATTGCTCGACATCAAGATATCTCGTGACCGACCCGTCCTCGACAGGGGTCCGCACAGTCGTGCCGCACGGCTGCCGGCCTGAGGAATCCCCACAAGGGGAGGCACCGCCTCCGTGCAACCCGATCGCCTGCTCGGGCCGTCATGCAGGGAGATCACCGATCCGGCGGCCGGCCCTGACCACCCGGCCCGCCCGAACGAAAGCGGACCATTGAGATATCGCACCAGAGTGACGGCCCCCGCGGCCGCCCTGATAGGCACGGCGGCGGCCCTGACCACGGCGCCCTCCGCCCAGGCCACGCCGACGCGAACGGGGACGTCGGCCGCCCGGACCTCCGGTACCCCGGGCCCCGAGACCCTCGGCGACCCCGTCTACCCGAACCTCGGCAACGACGGCTACCGCGTCTCGGCCTACCACCTCGACCTCGCGTACGACGCCACCACGCACCTGGTCGACGCCACCGCGACCCTGAAGATCCACACCACCCAGGCGCTGAGCCGGTTCTCCCTCGACGCCCTCGGCCTCGACATCCGCGCCGTCCGGGTCGGCAGCCGTGCGGCGACGTACGAGCAGGTGGACGAGAAGCTGCGCATCACGCCCGCACGGACCCTCCCGGCCAAGTGCTGGGTCACCGTCCGCGTGGAGTACTCGGCGGACCCGCGCCGCGCCCTGGCGCACACGGGCTGGGTCGACACGCCGGACGGGTTCGCGGTGTGCTGCCAGCCGAACTCGGCGCACACCGTCTTCCCCTGCAACGACCACCCGTCCGACAAGGCCGACTTCTCCTTCCGCCTCACCGTCCCGAACGGCCTGCGCGGTGTCGCGACCGGCTCGCTCGTGCGCACGGAGACCCTGGCGGGCGACCGGACGGCGTACACGTACCGCTCCCGCGAGCCGATGGCCACGGAACTGGTGCAGATCACGGTCGGCGACTACGTGATCAAGGAGCGGCAGGGCCCGCACGGGCTCCCGCTGCGGGACGTCGTCCCGACGGCGCGGGCCGAGGCGCTCGAACCGGCGCTCGCGCTGACCCCCGGGCTGGTGGCCTGGCTGGAGGCGCGGCTGGGTGCCTACCCGTTCGAGACGTACGGACTGCTGCCCTGCAACTCCGACAACCCGGAGGCCTTCGATTTCACGGGCCTGGAGACCCAGACCCTCACGATCTACAAGCCGAACTACCTGCTCCAGGAGGAGCGGCGGATCGCCTCGCACATGATGCACGAGCTGGTCCACTCCTACTTCGGCAACAGCGTCAGCCCCGCCACCTGGGCCGACCTGTGGCTGAACGAGGGCCACGCCGACTTCTACGGGCTGCTGTACCGCTACGAGCGCGGCTGGGCCGACTCCCTCGGGATGACGACCCTGGAAGCCCGTATGAAGCACACGTACGCTCTCGGCGACCAGTGGCGGCACGACTGGGGGCCGGTCGCGGCGCCGAACGCGGTGAACCTGTTCGAGGGCCAGCGCTATCTGGGCGGTGTCCTCGTCCTGTACGCGCTGCGCAATCTCGTCGGCGAGGAGGCCTTCAACGCTCTGGAGCGCGCCTTCCTCGACCGCTACCGCGACTCCTCGGCGACGACGCAGGACTACATCGCCGTCGCCTCGGAGGTCTCGGGGCAGGATCTGTCCGGTTTCCTGCGGGACTGGCTGTACGGCACCAGGACGCCGCGCATGCCCGACCACCCGGACTGGACGGTCACCCCGGTGAAACCGTCCCAGTCCGCACCGCGCCGCCGACGGGGCAGCCGCCACCACGACAACTCGGCCACCCTGTAGGAGAGCTCAGCCGAACAAGCGAGCTCAGTCGAGGCGGACGGAGGCCACTTCGTCCGCCTCCTCCGGGCCGCGCTGTTGCGGTATGGCCACCGTCCCCTGCTGGATCGCCACCGTCCGCGTGGGTGCCGGGATGCGGATGCCCTCCAGGCGGTAGCGCTTGTGCAGGCGCTTGATGAACTCGTGCTTGATCCGGTACTGGTCGCTGAACTCGCCGACGCCCAGGATGACGGTGAAGCCGATCCGCGAGTCGCCGAAGGTGTGGAAGCGGATGATCGGTTCGTGGTCCGGTACGGCCCCCTCGACCTCGGTCATCACCTCGCCGATGACCTCGTTCGTCACCCGCTCGACATGCTCCAGGTCGCTGTCGTAGGCGACGCCGACCTGGACCAGGATCGTCAACTGCTCCTCGGGCCGCATGAAGTTGGTCATGTTCGTCTTCGCGAGCTCCCCGTTGGGGATCACGACCAGGTTGTTGGACAGGTTGCGGACCGTCGTCTGACGCCAGTTGATGTCCTCGACGTAGCCCTCCTCGCCGCTGCTCAGCCGGATGTAGTCGCCGGGCTGGACGGTCTTGGAGGCGAGGATGTGGATGCCCGCGAAGAGGTTGGCGAGCGTGTCCTGCAGGGCCAGCGCGACCGCCAGACCGCCGACGCCCAGGGCGGTGAGCAGCGGCGCTATGGAGATGCCCAGCGTCTGCAGCACCACCAGGAAGCCGATGGCCAGGACCAGGATCCGGGTGATGTTGACGAAGATGGTGGCGGAGCCGGCGACGCCCGGGCGGGACTGGGTGACCGTCCGCATCAGTCCGGCGACCCCGCGGGCCACCGCCAGCGTCACGACGAAGATGAACAGCACGGTCAGGGTCTTGTTGACGTTGTGCTGGACCGTGCGGGTCAGCGGCAGCGCCGCGCCCGCGGAGGCCGCGCCGCCGAGGAACGCCGCCCACGGCACCACGGTCCGCAGCGCGTCCACGATGAGGTCGTCGCCGCTCCAGCGGGTGCGGTCGGCGTGCTTGCCCAGCCAGCGCAGCAGCATCCGCAGCAGGAAGGCCGCGAGCAGACCGGCCGCCAGCGCGATCCCGGCGACGACCAGGTCGTCCACAGTGAGCGCTCGCTTCACCGGTCACCCCCGAAAGCAAGAGCTGCGGCGAATTCCTTCGCCGACGGCCGGATGTGAGGTCTCGTCACGTTGTCACCTGCTCGATTTCCGCGATGTGCCGTCGCGCCGGCCACCCCTTCCCCCGAGACCGGCGCGAGGGCTCATCCTGCCGTATCGGGTACACGTGTTCGTGCCGGGAGCGTCAGCCGGACGGCCTCATCGGTTGCTTTTCGGGCATTCTCCAGCGAACTCGGGCTCCTTCGGAGGGCCGAACGGCTGCTTCGGGAGGCGCGCTGGATGCTCGGGCGTCGCACGAGGGCCGCTCACCGCCGCATGCGCCGGTGGCAGTGGCCGGACGGCGCCGTCACAGGTCCGTGAACGAGCCGTGCCGCCCGGCCCCGGACCCGAACCGGGCGGCGCCCTCCAGGCTCGTTGCCAGCACCCCCATGCCGTGGCGGAGTTCACCCCGCAGCGCGGCTTCTTCCGCCCGCCCGTCCTGGTCGAGCACGGACGCACGGTCGGCGCGCAGGCAGTCCTGCGGGAACCGGGCGATCGTGGCGGCCAGCTCCTCCGCCTCGGCGCGGGCGCGGCCCGTCGGCACGACACGGTTGGCGAGCCCCATCTCGTGGGCCTCGCGCGCGGGCACCGGCCGTCCGGTCAGGATCATGTCCAGCGCGCGGCTCGTGCCGATCAGCCGGGGCAGCCGTACCGTGCCGCCGTCGATCAGCGGCACGCCCCAGCGGCGGCAGAACACACCGAAGACGGCGTCCTCCTCGGCGACCCGCAGATCGCACCACAGGGCGAGTTCGAGGCCGCCCGCCACCGCGTGCCCCGCGACCGCGGCGATCACCGGCTTCGACAGCCGCAGCCGGGTCGGCCCCATCGGACCGTCCCCCTCCGGCGTGACCCGGTTGCCCCGCTCGCTGCCCAGCGCCTTGAGGTCGGCGCCCGCGCAGAACGTGCCGCCCTCGCCCCACAGCACCGCCACCCGCGCCTCGTCGTCCGCCTCGAACTCCCGGAAGGCAGCGGCGAGTTCGGCCGCGGTCGGGCCGTCCACCGCGTTCCGGACCTCGGGCCGGGAAAGGACGACGGTGGTGACGTGCTCCTGGCGCTCGACGCGGACCGGCATGGCGGGGCCCCTTTTCCGTGAGTCCGACCCCGCACGTTACTGGGCGGTCAGATGACCTTCCACCGCACCAGCGCACCCAGCGTCAACGCCCCCGGCAGCAGCGGCAGCCACACCGTGATGATCCGGTACGCCAGCACCACCGCCGTCGCCACCGCCACCGGGCCACCCGCCGCCACCAGCGCCACGACCAGCGCCGCCTCGACCGAGCCCAGGCCGCCCGGCGTGGGCACCAGGGCGACGGCGACGGTCGCCGCCAGATACGCGAGCGCCATGTGGACGGGCCGCACCGGCAGTCCCAGGGCGAGCCCGACCAGGACCAGCCCGGCCGCCTGGAGCACGGGGAAGGCCAGCGAACCGCCCCACAGCGCCAGCGCCCGGGACGGGCGGGTGTGCACCGAGCGTGCCTCGTGCAGCGCGGTGCGCAGGAACGTGAGCACTGCGGTGCGCAACCGGCGTACGAGTGCGAAGACGGCCACCACCACGACCGCCGCGGCGGCGATGACACCCAGCAGCGGCCCCCACGCCCCCGTCGGCAGCAGTGGCCCGAGACGCAGCGCGTCGGGGAAGGCGATCAGCAGCGCTGCCAGCAGGCCGACCCGGGCCACGCTCTCCGCGAGCAGATATAGCGCCAGCGCGGCCGAGGAGCGGGCGAGCGGCAGCCCGCAGACCGTCATGAAACGCAGATTGACCGCGCTCGCGCCGAGGCCGGTGGGCAGCAGGTGGTTGGCCGAGCCCGCCGCGAACTGCGTGGCGAGCAGCCGCAGTCTCGGCAGCCGGTCGACGACCGCGCCCTGCCGGGTCACCGCCGCCGCGACCCAGGTCAGACAGGTGGCGCAGGCCGCGGCGAGCAGCCATGGCCACTTCGCCGTCGCCAGATGGCCGACGCCCTCGGCGAGCACGGACCGGTGGCGCACCGCGACCGCGGCGACGAGGGCGAGCGGGAGCAGGCACAGTATCCGGCGGACCGGGACACGCCGGAGCAGGCGTCCCGGGGAGAGTCGTACCGCTGTCACATCCGCAGAGGCTCTCCACTCTGCGCCAACGGCGGGTTGCGACAGCGAGGACGCCCCGAGAACACTCTCGGCGCCGGGGGCACCCTCGGCCTCAAGAACACTCTCGGCCCCGACAGCACTCTCGGCCCCGAGAACGCCCTTGACCTCAAGATTGCTTGAGGTTCTAGGTTTCTTTCCATGAGCATGGAAACCACAGCCTGGACCCAGCTGCACAGCGTCATGAACGCCGAGCGGGAGCGCCGCCCGTTCGCCCGCGCCACGCTGCGCCGCATCGGCGCGTTCGCCCGCCCGCACCGCCGTAGGATCGCGCTCTTCGTCGTGCTCGGGGTGGTGACCGCGCTCCTCGCCGTCGCCACCCCCGTACTCGCCGGACGCGTCGTCGACGCGATCGTGACCCGCGGCGACGAGGCCACGGTCGTCCGCCTGGCCCTGCTGATCGCCCTGATCGCGGTGGCGGAGGCGGCGCTCGGCATCCTCGGGAGGCGGCTTTCGGCGACCCTCGGGGAGGGCCTCATCCTCGATCTCCGTACGGCTGTGTTCGATCATGTGCAGCGCATGCCGGTCGCGTTCTTCACGCGTACTCGTACGGGAGCGCTCGTCTCCCGTCTCAACAACGACGTCATCGGCGCCCAGCGCGCCTTCAGCAACACCCTCTCCGGAGTGGTCAGCAACCTCGTCACGCTGCTGCTCACCCTGGCGGTCATGCTCACCCTGTCCTGGCAGATCACCCTGCTCGCCCTCGTCCTGCTCCCGGTGTTCGTGATCCCGGCCCGGCGCATGGGCCACCGCATGGCCCGTATGCAGCGGGAGGCGGCCGCGCTCAACGCGGCGATGGGCACCCGCATGACCGAGCGCTTCTCCGCGCCCGGCGCCACGCTGATCAAGCTCTTCGGCCGTCCCGAGGAGGAGTCGGCGGAGTTCGCGGCCCGGGCCCGCCGGGTCGCGGACATCGGTGTGCGCACGGCCACCGCCCAGTCGGTGTTCATCACCGCGCTCACCCTGGTCTCGGCTCTGGCCCTCGCGCTGGTCTACGGCCTCGGCGGCTGGTTCGCCCTGCGCGGCACGCTGGAGCCGGGCGCCGTCGTCTCGCTGGCGCTGCTGCTGACCCGGATGTACGCGCCGCTCACGGCGCTCGCCGGGGCGCGTGTGGAGGTGATGAGCGCGCTGGTGAGCTTCGAGCGCGTCTTCGAGGTGCTCGACCTCAAGCCGCTCATCGAGGAGAAGCCGGACGCGAAGAAGGTCCCCGAGGGCCCGGTCTCGGTGGAGTTCGAGAACGTCCGCTTCGGCTACCCCTCCGCCGACAAGGTCTCCCTCGCCTCCCTGGAGGAGGTCGCGACCCTCGACACGCGCGGCGGCGCCGAGGTGCTGCGCGGCATCTCCTTCCGCGCCGAGCCCGGGCAGACGGTCGCCCTGGTCGGCTCGTCCGGCGCGGGCAAGTCGACCGTCGCCCAGCTGCTGCCGCGGCTGTACGACATCGACGAGGGGGCCGTACGCGTGGGCGGCGTCGATGTCCGTGACCTGAGCGCCGAGGCCCTGCGCGCCACGCTCGGCATGGTGACCCAGGACGGCCACCTCTTCCACGACACCGTCCGCGCCAACCTGCTGCTGGCCCGCCCCGCCGCCACCGACGCCGAGCTCTGGGACGCCCTGCGCCGCGCCCGGCTCGACGATCTCGTACGGTCTCTGCCCGACGGCCTGGACACGGTCGTCGGCGAGCGCGGCTACCGGCTCTCCGGCGGCGAACGTCAACGCATGACCATCGCCCGGCTGCTGCTGGCCCGCCAGCGTGTCGTCATCCTCGACGAGGCCACCGCCCACCTCGACAACACCTCCGAGGCCGCCGTGCAGGAGGCGCTCACCGAGGCGCTGGAGGGCAGGACCGCGCTCGTCATCGCCCACCGGCTGTCCACCGTACGGGCGGCCGACCTGATCCTGGTCGTCGAGGCCGGCCGCGTCGTCGAACGCGGCACCCACGACGCGTTGCTGGCGGCCGACGGACGCTACGCCGAGCTGTACCGAACGCAGTTCGAGCAGCGATCCGGTGAGGTGACGGAGATCGAGGCGGCGGCGTAGAGCCGCGAAAGCGGGGGCGGGGCAAGCGGGGGAGCGGGCGGGAGCGGAGCCGGGAACGAGGGGCGGGATTCGGCCAAGGTCGGCAGCGTGACCCCCCAGGAACACACAAACCTCGACAGCATCATTGCTTCACCTGTGTTCACAACCTAGTGTGCGTTCGGTTTCTCAACAGCACCGCACAGGATCTGACGCTCCCTCCAAGCCGTACAGCACCGCACTGTCGTCCCGAGGAAGGCCACGGTCATGCCGCACTCCTTCGACTCCTACGCCGGTCACCCGATCCGCCCGCGGGGCGTGCCCGTCAGCCGCCGTCGTCTGCTGGAGGGCGGCGCCGCCGTGCTCGGCGCGCTCGCCCTGTCCGGAGCGTCCACCGCCACGGTGCACGCGGCCGACGGGGACGGAGCGGCGGCCGGCACTCCGGAATGGAACGGTGACATCAGCCTCTTCCAGGTGGGCGCCGAGCCGCCGCACACCACGCTGATGCCGTACGCGGACGTCAGACAGGCCCTGGCCGCCGACCGCACCCGCTCGCCGTACCGCCTGAGCCTCGACGGCAAGTGGAAGTTCGCCTACACCGAGCGCCCCGACGACCGCGACACCGACTTCTACCGCACCGACGTCGACGACCGTGACTGGGACACCATCCCCGTCCCGTCCGTCTGGCAGACGCACGGCTACGACCGCCCGATCTACGTCAACATCACCTACCCGTACTGGGGCCCCAACGGCCTCGGCGAGGACCCGCAGCCGCCCGCCGCGCCGACCCGCTACAACCCCGTCGGCCAGTACCGACGAACCTTCACGGTCCCGAAGGACTGGTCGGGCCGCCGGACCTTCCTGCACTTCGAGGGCGTGAAGTCCGCCCACTACGTGTGGATCAACGGCGAGTTGGTGGGGTACAAGGAGGACTCCTTCACCCCCGCCGAGTACGACATCACCAAGTACCTCAAGCCCGGTACCAACCAGATCGCGGTCGAGGTGTACCGATACTCCGACGGCGACTGGCTGGAGGACCAGGACATGATCCGGCTGAGCGGCATCTTCCGCTCGGTCTACCTGTACTCCACCCCGGCCGTGCACCTGCGCGACTTCAAGCTGGACACCCCGCTGAGCGACGACTACCGGGCGGCCGACCTGTCGGTCACCGCGAGCGTGCGCGACTACGGCGGGAGCGGCGCCGGACGGTACACCGTCGAGACCCAGGTGTACGACGCCGACGGCCATCCCGTCTGGTCCCGCCCGTTGCAAATCCCCGTCAGGGTCGGCGCCGTGGGGGAGGACGCGACGGCGACGGCCGCCAAGTCCGTCCCCGCGCCGAAGCTCTGGTCGGCCGAGCACCCCTACCTCTACACCGCCGTTCTGCGGCTGCGCGACCCGGCCGGACGACTGATCGAGACGCTGTCCCACCGCGTGGGCCTGCGAGAGTTCGCGCTCAAGGACGGGTTGATGCGGATCAACGGCAAACCCGTCTCCTTCCGCGGCACCAACCGGCACGAGATGCACCCCGACCGGGGCATGGCCCTCACCCGCGCGGACATGATCGAGGACATCACGATCATCAAGCGGATGAACATCAACAGCGTCCGCACCTCGCACTACCCGAACAACCCGGTGTGGTACGAACTCGCCGACGAGTACGGCCTCTACCTCGTCGACGAGACCAATCTCGAAACCCACGGCATCCGCGGCGAGTACCCCGGCAACCACGCCGACTGGACCGAGGCCTGCGTCGCCCGTGCCCAGAACATGGTCCACCGCGACAAGAACCACGCCTCGGTCGTCATCTGGTCGCTCGGCAACGAGGCGGGCGGCGGCAGCACCTTCGTCGCCATGCGCGACTGGATCAAGTCGTACGACCCCACGCGCGTCGTCCAGTACGAGGGCGACGACCGGCCGACGATCAGCGACATCCGCTCGGAGATGTACGACAGCCCCGCGACCGTCGAGTCCCGTGCGAAGAACACCGGCGACACCCGGCCGTACGTCATGATCGAGTACTCCCACGCGATGGGGAACTCCAACGGCAACTTCAAGAAGTACTGGGACCTGATCCGCCGCTACAACGTCCTCCAGGGCGGCTGGATCTGGGACTTCGTCGACCAGTCCCTCAGCTGGCCCACGCCGACCCGCAAGCTCCTCACCGAGACCGGGCCGGGCCGGCTGCGCGGCGAGATCATGGCCCCCAGCGGCACCTTCGACCGCGCCAAGGGCGTCGCCGGCGGCACGGTCTTCGCGCGGGACGCCGGCCTCGACCTCACCGGCTCCCTGACGCTGGAGGCGTGGATCACCCCGCACGTCCTCGGCTACCACCAGCCCGTCCTCGCCAAGGGCGACACCCAGTACGCCCTGAAGCAGACCAACAAGAACCTGGAGTTCTTCATCCACGGCGGCGGCCAGTGGATCACCGCGAGCTGGGCGCTGCCGGACGGCTGGACCGGCACCGAACACCACATCGCGGGCGTCTACGACGCGGACGCCGGCACGCTCACCCTCTACGTCGACGGTGAGGCGAAGGCCACCCGCACCACCACCCGGCGCCCCAGCAGCAACACCGCCCCCCTCGCGCTCGCCACCGACGCCGACAACTGGACCCGTGAGTTCAGCGGAACCATCCGCCGGGCACGTGTGTACGCCCGCGCCCTGAGCGCCGCCGAGCTGGCGTCCGACGGGCGTGGTCCCGGCGACGACGGGGTGCGGTTCTGGTTCGACGCGGCGACGGCCGGTCTCACCGAGAAGCGGCCCCGCCAGAAGACGTTCTTCGCCTACGGCGGCGACTGGGCCGACAACCCCAACGACGGGAACTTCGTCGCGGACGGCATCGTCACCGCCGACCGCGGACACACCGGCAAGGCCGCCGAGATCAAGCGTGTCTACCAGGCGATCAACGCCGCCCCGGCCTCCGGTGACCGGCTCGCCCCCGGGGCGGCGGTCACCCTCACCAACGAGAATCTCTTCACCAACCTGCGCGAGTTCGACGGGCGCTGGGCGCTGCTCGCCGACGGCGAGGTGGTGCAGCGCGGCAGGCTGAGCCGGGCTCAGCTGGACGTCGCCCCGCTGTCCAGCAGCGAGATCCATGTGCCCTTCGAGGTGCCGGACTCGCCGGCGCCGGGCGCGGAGTACTTCCTTGAGCTGTCCTTCACCACCAAGGAGACGACGAAGTGGGCGAAGGCCGGCTTCGAGGTCGCCGGACAGCAGCTCGCCGTCGACGCGGACAGCCCTGCCGTGACCCCGGTGCCGCTGGACAGCGTCCCGGAGCTGGCCTTCGAGGACGGAGCCGAGTCGGTCACCGTCACGGGCAGGGGTTTCTCCGTCACCGTCGACAAGAAGACCGGCGTCATCACCTCGTACAAGGCCCGCGGTGCCCAGCTGATCGCCTCCGGTCCCGCCCCGAACTTCTGGCGAGCCCCCACCGACAACGACAAGGGCAACGGCCAGCACGTCCGCAACCAGACCTGGCGCGACGCCGGCGCGAACCGCAAGGTCACGGACGTCGGTGTGCGCGGCCTACGGGGCAGGGCCGTCGAGATCAAGGTCAGCGGCACCCTGCCGACGACCACCGAGTCGTCGTACACCACCACGTACACGGTCTTCGGCAACGGCGAGATCAAGGTCGACAACACCCTCCACCCCGGCGCCACCTCCCTGCCCTACATCCCGGAGGTCGGCACCCTGCTGTTCCTTCCCGGCCGCCTGGAGCGCCTGCACTACTACGGCCGCGGCCCCGAGGAGAACCACATCGACCGCAACAACGGCACCGACGTGGGCCGCTACTCGGGGACCGTCTCCGGCCAGTGGGAGCCCTACATCCGCCCGCAGGAGAACGGCAACAGGACCGACGTCCGCTGGGTGGCGCTGACCGGCCGCGACGGCACCGGTCTGCTGGTCTCAGGCGAGCCGCTCCTGGAGGTCAACGCCTCCCACTTCACCCCGGAGGACCTGTCCGTCGGCGCCCGCCACGACTACCAGCTGACCCCGCGCGACGAGGTCGTCCTGCGGCTCGCCCACCGGCAGATGGGCGTGGGCGGCGACAACAGCTGGGGCGCCCACACTCACGACGAGTACAAGCTGTTCGCCTCCCGCGACTACTCCTACACCTACCGGCTGCGCC
The DNA here is from genome assembly GCF_001513975.1 of Streptomyces curacoi. Taxonomy (GTDB): domain Bacteria; phylum Actinomycetota; class Actinomycetes; order Streptomycetales; family Streptomycetaceae; genus Streptomyces; species Streptomyces curacoi. The sequence continues at coordinate 174,987 of NZ_KQ947986.1, read as the reverse complement.
CGCTGACCGACCTCGGCGAGGCCATGGCGGCCTCGCGCAGGCCCACCGCCGTGGAGTGATCGAACGTGACCGGGGTCTCGGTGCACAGCCGGGGCCCCGCTGCGTACCCTGGAGCCGCCCGTGCACAGAACAGCCCTTGACCTGCACCAGCAGGCAGGGAGCCGACCACTCGGAGCACTCCATGCTGCGCACCATGTTCAAGTCCAAGATCTAGCATCCGGGCATTTGTGCAGGTCAGAGGCATGATCAGACCGTTCGGGTCAGCAAACGGTCAGCATTGGGCGCGGAGGCGTCCCGGCTTGCTGACTTGGTGACCGTTGCGGCGGGGCCTGGGCGCGGATGTTCCGGCTCGCGTGCGGAAGGGCGTGTTTCGTGGCTCGTCAGCTCGCCAGCGGTATGGGGTCGTTTCTTCAAGGACTGCAGCTGCGCGCGGCCCTCTCGGTGCCCGCACTCGTACACAATCCGTTTCCGGAACGGTCTGGGAAAGCGGTCCGAGGAGGGCGGCTTTGGCACGCAGGATGACGCGAACGAACGCCTCGGCGCAGATCTATACGGAGAAGAAGCGCACGGATCCGTCCGTGGCGGAGACCCGCCGCGAGCTGGGTCAGAAGACGGTGGCGGAATACGCGAATCAGTGGTGGACCCGGCAGCGGAAGATGCCTCAGTACTCCACAGGCGAGCACGTCGACAGTCCCCTCAACGTGCACATATTTCCGCGCCTGGGCTCGCGAAAGCTGAATACCGTGACGCCGCTCGCCATCGAGCTGTTTCCTGGACGAATTGGAGGCGGGCGGGGTAGGCCGGGAGAATCAGGTCAACAACTGCCGCGTCCTGAAGACGATTCTGCGGGACGCCTATGACAAGGGGGCGATGGCGGACGACCCGGTGAAAGGGGTCCAAGAGCACTGGTGGTCGCGGGTGACGATCTCGCGCTGGAGATCGTGATGAGGGCGGGATGCGGCTGCGCAACGGGGAGGCCCGGGCAGCTTGCGCTGGTCAAGGACGGCCGTCAGTGAACCGGCCAGTCTTTGGCCGATCAACGCGGCCTCCTCGGCGTCCGGGGCCGTCACGGTCTGCTCGTCCAACGAAGCGAAGATCTCATCGATCAGCCGTTCGGCCATCCTCGGCGCCTTCGGCCGCAGCAGGGTGACCAGCCGCCGACGGCCAGCCTTGCGGATCCGCGTCGGTGACCCTAATCGTTCCAGCAGGGTGAGGACGGCTGGGTGCTGTAACCGCGGCCCCAGCACTGCTCCAGCGACGGGTGGATCTGCGTCAACAGGGCCGTGCAGCCGGTTTGCTACCCCGGTGGCCTCGCCGGCCAGGTCGTCGTCGAAGCCGACGATCAACTCCAGCTCGGCGATCGCCTGGTCCTCACAGCCCATGACTCGGGCCACTGTCAGAAGTAATGCCTCGATCGAGGGCGGCTGGTCGACGACAACCAGGACGGTTCCGTGCCTGGCCCGGAGTTTCGCGAACAGCTCGCGGAGCTTGCGTTCGGTGTTGGGCAGGCGTTTGTCGAACGCCATCTTCCCATCCAGGGTGACGGCGGTGGCGTGGTTTCACTCTTGCCGACGTCCAGACCGAGGGAGACGTCGATGTCACCGGTGTCGTCACGTTAAGGCCCCTGATGAAAGGTCATACAAGATGGTGCTGCGACTGGTTAGACTACTGGTCATGGCATCGGGTCACGGCAGTACGACGCTTCAGCTCAACTTGGTAGGTATCGGGGAGATTCTGCGCAATGATCGGTTGATTGTTCCTCAGTTTCAGCGGGCTTACTGCTGGAAGGTAGACCAGGAGGTGCTGGACTACTGGACGGATCTGAGTCGTGCGATTCGTTCGGGGGCAGAGGAGGAGTATTTTTTCGGCACGATTGTGCTGACCCAGGACGGTGCGGAGGATCGGAAGAAGATTATTGATGGCCAGCAGCGTCTGGTGACGTCTTCGCTGCTTATTGCCGCGATCCGTGATGAGCTGCATCGTTTGAATCACGGCCGCGCGCAGTTGATCGGTGATGAGTTCCTGGCGAGTCAGGCGTGGGATGCGGAAGGGACGGAGCCGCACCTCAAGCTCAACGAGGAGGACAATCCGCGTTTTCATGCCATCGTGACGCGCAGTGCGCTGCCTGTGCTGCCAGCCAAGCGTGCTGACTCCGACATCGTTAAGGCGTACGGCTTTTTCCGCCGGGAGTTGGAGGAGCTGAGCGAGCGCTACGGCGCAGAGGCCACCCGCGAGTTGTTGCAGTGGGTGAAGTATGTGCAGCACCGGGCGCAGCTCGCGGTGGTGGAGACGCCGTCGGAGGCGGACGCCTACGTCATTTTCGAGACGCTCAACAATCGCGGTGCGGATCTGACGACCGCCGACTTGCTGAAGAACCATCTCTTCGGCGCGGCAAAGGGGCACCTGGACTCAGTGCGCAACAACTGGCACAAGGCCATTGGGGCTCTGTCGCTGACGGCGGCGAATGACAAGTTCACTAAGTTCCTGCGTCATTACTGGAGTTCGCGGGTTGGGAAGGTCACCGAGCGTGATCTGTATGCGAAGATGCGCAAGGAGGTTGTTCGCAGTCAGGATGCCCTCTCCTTCTCAGAGGAGCTGCTGACGGCGGCGCGGATCTATGCTGCGCTGTCCGACTCGGGCCATGAAATTTGGGCGGAGAAGTGCTCGGCGCGTAAGCCGGCGCTGGACACCCTGGCGCTGTTCAACCTCGTCCCTAACAAGATTCTGCTGCTGGCCGCGGTCGAGTGTCTGACGGCGCTGCAGATCGAGAAGCTGCTGAAGGCGATGATCGGCTGGTCGGTGCGCGGCATGGTCACCGGCGGCATCAACCGGGGCCGGTACGAGGAGCTGTACTCCCAGATTGCCATGGCTATCAGGAAGGGCGAGATCACGACGGTGCCGCAGATCCGGCAGCGAGTGAACGAGCTTATTCCCTCGGACAGTGACTTCAAGGCGCAGTTCGGCCTGGCGACCCTCGGACGCGGCGAGGCCAGCAAAATAGCCAGGTACTACCTGATTGCGTTGGAGAGGACGGCCCGTAAGGAGGGGCAGCCGGAGTTCGTGCCCAACGACAATCCCAACGAGGTCAATCTCGAACACGTCTACCCGCAAAATGCTCTGGCCGAGGACTGGTTGGAGTTCCTCGCGCACAGCGGCAACCGGGAGGACGCCGATAGCTGGATCTACCGGCTGGGTAACATGGTGCTGCTGACGGCGGGATCCAACTCACGCTTGGGGAATAAGCCGTTCAAGGAGAAAGCCGAGACCTTCAAGCGCTCGCAGCTGACCTTGACACGTGAGGTCGGAGAGTGCGCCGCCTGGACCCCTGAGCAGATCCAGACCAGGCAGGAGCGTCTGGCGGCACTCGCGGTGCGTACCTGGCCGCGCTGAGGAAGGCGCCAGCCCAGCCCCCACGCCGCGACCCTGCTTGCCGAAGTGGGCGTCGTCGTCGATCTCGTGGGAACGCAAACCCGACAGCACCGCCCTGGGGGTTGGGAATCACCCTGCAGGGCAACGCGCTGAGGGTCCCGCGGCGGCTCGGAGTATGGGAGGACGTACAACGCGAAGGACACCCGCATTCAGAAGCGCGGGGACGGAGGAAGCTGGCGGCCCGGCGGTATACCGGGGCGCGGGTCGGCAGACGGGTCACCGCAGCTTCGGCCGCTGACGGGCCGGGTCCGTTTGTGGCGAAGCCCGTTAGCTGCTATCGCTGTGACAGGGCTGTTTCCTGCACCGGCGCCGCCAGGGAGAAGTCTCGGCGGTTACGCACGGGCGACGCCCGGGGTGTTGACTGCGGCTACTGCCTGCTCCCGCTGCGGTGGGGGGCTGGAGGTGTCAGGTTTGCCGGTTGCGCGCGCGGGATGGCCGTGGGCCTTCTACGCTGCCGCTAACGGTGCTTCGGGCTGAGTGCGGGTGTGGCGATGGAGCGGGTGTGGGGCAGCGAGCGGCGTCGGACGGCGATCGGCCGGGCGGTGCTGTCGCTGCCGGCGCGGCAGGCGCTGGCGGATCGGCAGCTGCTGTCCGGTCGTACGGTGCTGGACTACGGCTGCGGGCGTGGCGACGACGTGCGGGCGCTTCAGCGGCTGGAGTGCCAGGTGGCGGGCTGGGATCCCTTCTACTGTCCCGAGCCGCAGCCCCGGGCCAGCGATGTGGTGCTGCTGACGTATGTACTGAATGTGATCGAGGATCCGGCGGAGCGCCGTCGCACGCTGGTGCGGGCGTGGGAGCTGGCCTCGACGCTGCTGGTGGTGTCCGCGCGGCTGACGTGGGAGAGGTCGAAGGTCCGTGGCGAGGAGTTCGGCGACGGGCTGCTGACCACTCGGCAGACGTTCCAGCACCTGTATGGTGCCGGCGAGCTGCGGGAGTACGTGCAGCAGGCGACCGGTGTCCGCGTGGTGTCTGCGGCGCCGGGGGTGGTGTATGCGTTCAAGGACGACCGTGCCCGCCTGGACTACCTGGCGCACCGGGTGGTGCCGGATACACAGTGGCTGGCGTCGCAGGACACCGCTACGGCGGTGAGCGCACTGGTCGATTTCTGTGAACGGCGGGGCAGGCTTCCGCTGATCGAAGAGATGCCGCCGGAGGTGGCGCAGATGCTGGCGCATCTCAAGCCCGTGGAGCTGACTCGTCTGGTACGGGACGGTGCGGATACCGGGCGGATGACGGAGGGCGCCCGGCGTTCGACCCTGAACGCCCTGCTGTATCTGGCGGTGCAGCTCTTCCACGGCCGCGGTCCCTTTGCCGGTCTGCCGGTGGCACTGCAGCAGGATGTGCGCTCCTTTTTCCGATCCTACAAGGAGGCGTGCCAGCGGGCGGACCGGCTGCTGCTGAAGCTGCGCGACGACGCCTATGTCCGAGGCGCGATGCATGCCTCCGCGGCCGGCAAGCTGACGCCGACGGCACTGTACGTGCACCGCCGGGCGCTTGAGCGGATCCCGACGGTGCTGCGGCTGTATGAGCACTGCGCGTCGATCGCTGCGGGGCGGCCGGCGAAGTGGACGGTGGCGAAGCTCAAGCACCGGGGGCGGGCGGTGTCGTGGCTTGACTACCCCGACTTCGATACCGACCCGCATCCGCGTCTGGCCTCCTCCTATCTGGTGGACCTGCACACCCTGGAGGCGTCGCACCTGTCGTATGCGGGCTCTTCCAACCGGCCGCTGCTGCACCGCAAGCACGAGTTCCTGGCCGCGGATGATGCGGATGCAGCCCGCTACCGGCGGCTGACCGAGGCGGAGGTGCGGGCAGGTCTGTATGAGCACCCGCATCTGATCGGCACGGAGGTGGGCTGGGAGGCAGAACTGGCCCGGTGCGGCCGGCAGCTGCGCGGGCACCGTCTGGTGCGCCGCCCCGGTGGCCCGGAGTGATCACCTCGCTGCCGGCTGCATGCGGGCGATGGTCTCGGCGAGCGGGAAGGGGTCGAAGTCGGCCGTCTGCGGTGGGAACCAGGAAAGGCGCAGACCGTTGGCGGCCACGGCGTCGTCCAGGCCCATGGCCTGAAGGACGTGGCTGGGAGTGTAGGAGGCGCTGGTGCAGGCGGAGCCGGTGGCGACGGCGACCTGATCCTTGAGCCGGACGATGAGCGCTTCGGCATTGAGGTCGTCGAAGCTGATGTTGAGGATGTGGGGGACGCTGTGCTCGGGGTCTCCGTTGAGGTGGAAACGGGTCGTGCCGAGCGCGGCAAGGATCCGCTCGCGCATTGCCCTCGCCTGGCGCTCCCATGTCTTCCGGCTCTCGGCGAAGAGTTTTGCGGCCTCGTACAGGCCCATGATCAAAGGCACCGCGAGGGTGCCGGGGCGCAGCTTGCGCTCCTGCCCGCCGCCGAACATGATCGGCTCCAGCGGCGCCTTGTCCCATCCCCGTCGGCGGGTGACGAGCGCGCCGACGCCCTTCGGCCCGCCGATCTTGTGGCCGGAGATGCTGATCAGGTCGATGGGGGCCGTCAGGTCGGCAGGAACCTTGCCGTAGCCCTGGGCGGCGTCGACGTGTAGGTAGGTGGGCGTGGCCCGGAGCTTCTCGGCGAGCTCAGCGACCGGCTGGATGACGCCGGTCTCGTTGTTGACGTGCATCAGTGACACCGCCAGGGTGTCCGGGCGCAGCCGCTCCAGCACCGCGTCGGTCGTGATGCGGCCGCTGGGGCCGGGGGAGATGAAGTCGACATCGAAACCGCGGGCATCGCGCAGATGGGTCAGTGGCTCGAGCACCGCCTTGTGCTCGATGGCGGAGGTGATGATGTGCTTGCGTCCCGTGCGCTCGCCGTGCGGCGCCAGCCCGAGCAGAGCGATGTTGTTGGACTCCGTCGCCCCGCTGGTGAAGATCACTTCTTCCGTCTTGGCGCTGACCGTGCGGGCGATGAAGGCACGCGCCTGCTGCACCGCCTTCTTGGCGCGGGCACCGTATTCGTGGGTGCGGCTGCCGGCGTTGCCGAACTCCTCGGTCATCCAGTGCAGCACGACGTCGGCGACCCGCGGGTCCACCCGGGTCGTCGCCGCCGCATCCAGATACGCCACCATGAGCGCTCACCCGCCTCAGAGCCGTCCGTCCACCCAGCACGTCAAGTGCTTAACGTACACGCCGACGAGACGGAGTGCGACGCACCCCTCCGGCAACGCCCAGGTATGCCCCTCAGGCATGCTGAGCGGCGCGCACACGTCTCATCTTCCCTCCTCTGCCCCCGCGTTGGGCTCCGTCGCAGGAGTACGGTGCTGCACCGGTCCGTACGTTACCTGGCGGGTTGAGTACGTCGGTGAAGAGGTGACGTACGTTTTATGGGAGACGTACGTTGCGCTACAGTTCACGGGTGAAGACGGAGGCGGCGAGCAGAGCCGCGGGGCGGGTGGTCCCGCGTGCCTCAACAGGATTCGAATACACCTTCCCGGCGATCCGGGGGGTGCAGGCTGGGCGGGAGTTCTACGCGTCGATGTGCCCGCTCCGGCTCATCCCGAAGATCTTCCTCTTCGACGAAGATGATCTTTCGGCGGAGCTGCGGGCCCAGCGTGTGCTGAACAAGGGGCGCCTGCCGGCGCTCGCCCGCTACATCCTGGATAACCCCGACGACTACGTCTTCAGCGCCCTGACCGCCTCGGTGGACGGGGACATGATCTTCGAAAGCCAGGGCGGCGAGGGTGTGGCCCACCGCACCGGGCAGCTGCGCATCCCGATGGACGCACGCTTTTTGATCAATGACGGGCAGCACCGCCGCGCCGCCATCGAGCTCGCCCTGAAGGAAAACCCGGACCTGGGCGACGAGACGATCGCCGTCGTCTTCTTCTGTGACGCCGGACTCGCCCGCTCCCAGCAGATGTTCGCCGATCTCAACCGGCATGCGGTCCGCCCGGCCCGCTCCATCGGTGTCCTGTACGACCACCGCGACCCCAACGCCCAGATCGCCCGTGCGCTCACCGAGCATTCGGCTGTCTTCAAGGGCTTCGTGGAGATGGAGAAGAGCACCCTTTCCGCCCGCTCGCGCAAGATGTTCACCCTCAGCGCCCTGTACTACGGCAACCAGGCGCTGCTGCAGGGGCTGGAGCTGAACCAGGACGAGGCCACCAGCCTGGCGCGCGCGTTCTGGGAGGCCGCCGACCGCCTGCTGCCCGAGTGGGAGCAGGTGCGCTCACGGCAGCTGTCCGCGCAGGAAATGCGCCGGGACTTCATCCACAGCCACGGCATCGCCCTACACGCCCTGGGTCGGGTCGCCAACACGATCCTGCGTGAGACCACCAGCGCTGCGAAGTGGAACAAGCGCATCGCGCCCCTGAAGGACGTGAACTGGTCCCGGGCGAACGCGGACTGGGAGGGACGGGCCATCGTCGGAGGCCGCGTCTCCAAAAGCCATCAAAACGTGACACTCACCGTAAATTACCTGCGTCAGCATCTCGGGCTGCCCCTCAGCCCCGAGGAGCAGCGTGTCGAAGACGCATACCTGCGAGGCGATGCATGAGCACCATCCCCCTCAACCTCGGACTCACCCCCGTGCGGCGCAAGCCCTTCAACGGCCGCTCGCTGGACGAGGTGACCGAGCAGCTGACGGACGAGATCCGCGAGCTGTACACCGCCGACCAGGTGCCCTGGGTCATCGGATACAGTGGCGGCAAGGACTCCACCGCCGTCCTGCAGCTGGTGTGGTTGGCGCTGGCAAGCCTGCCGCCGCAGCAGCGCACCAAGACCGTGCACGTCATCAGCACCGACACCCTGGTGGAAAACCCCGTCGTGGCCGCCTGGGTGTCCACCTCGCTCAAGACCATGGCGGACGCCGCCCGCGCACAGGAGCTGCCGATCGAGCCGCACCGGCTCACCCCGCAGATCAAGGACTCCTTCTGGGTCAACCTGATCGGCCGCGGCTACCCCGCCCCGCGGCCGAAGTTCCGCTGGTGCACCGAACGGCTGAAGATCAAGCCGTCGAACTCCTTCATCCGCAGCGTGGTCGCCGCACACGGCGAAGCGATCATGGTGTTGGGGATCCGTAAGGCGGAAAGCCAGGCCCGGGCCCGGGCCATGGAAAAGCACGAGAAACGCCGCGTGCGCGACCGTCTCTCGCCCAACGCCAACCTGCCCAACTCCCTCGTCTACAGTCCCGTCGAGGACTGGACCAACGACGACGTGTGGGAATTTTTGATGCAGGTCCAAAACCCCTGGGGCTACAACAACCACGACCTGCTCACCATGTACCAGGGTGCCTCCGGCGACGGCGAGTGCCCGCTGGTGGTGGACTCCACCACCCCCTCCTGCGGTTCCAGCCGCTTCGGCTGCTGGACCTGCACCCTCGTCGAAGAGGACAAATCCATGTCCGCGATGATCCAGAACGATGAGGAGAAGGAGTGGATGCTCCCGCTGCTGGACCTGCGCAACAAGCTGGATGCCCCCTTCGGCCACTACAAGGAGGGCGATGAGGACATCCCGCCGAACCGCAAGCCGGGCGACCCTCGCCCAGACAAGCCCGCCCGGGACTTCCGCCGGATGAACGGCTCCGTGATGCTGTTCAAGGACGACGCCATCCACGGCCCCTACCTTCAGTCCTACCGCGAGCAGTGGCTGCAGGACCTGCTGGAGGCCCAGACCTGGATCCGTGCGCACGCTCCCGAACACGTCCAGAACATCGAACTGATCACCCTCGACGAACTCCACGAGATCCGCCGCATCTGGGTGTTCGACAAGCACGAGGTCGAAGACAGCGTTCCGCGGATCTACCAGCAGGCCACGGGGGAGGCATTCCCCGGCGGACCGCTCGACGAGCAACTCGTCATGGGCTCTGACGAGATGGACGTGCTCAAAGAGGTCTGCGACGGCGACGACCTGCACTATTACATGGTGCGCGAACTCCTGGCCGTCGAGCGCAAGTACCGCACCATGGCCCGCCGCTCCGGACTTTTCCAGGCACTGGAGAAGGCCGTGCAAAAGGGTTACTACGACAGCCATGAGGACGCGGTGGAATTCGCTGCCCGCAAGAAGCAGTGGCGGGACGACATCGCCGAGAACCTGACCTTCGACGACGAAAACGAACTCGATGCTCCTGCGTAAGATCACCCTCGAAGAATTCGGGGCCTACCGCGGAAAGCAGTCGCTGAACCTCACCCCGAAGAAGAACAAGCCGGTTATCCTGATCGGCGGGCTTAACGGGTGCGGCAAGACGACCCTGCTCGACGCCATCCAGCTGGCGCTCTACGGCAACCGCGCCCGCTGTAGCGGTCGTGGCACCAAGACGTATGAGACCTATCTGCGTGAAAGTATCAACCGCCAGGCAGACCCCGCCCGCGGCTCCGCCGTCACGCTGGAGTTCACCGTCCTTTCCGGCGGCCAGGAACACTACTACCGCGTCGTCCGCAGCTGGCACACCAGCGGAAAAACCCTCAAAGAGTTCCTCAACGTCTACGTCGACGAAAACTACGGCGAACGCGCCCCCCAAGGCCGTACCCCGAAGCCCGAGGCCAGGTTCAACCGACTGCTGAGCGAGGGCTGGGCCGACCACGTTGAGTCCCTGCTGCCGCTGGAGATCGCCTCACTCGCCTTCTTCGACGGCGAGAAAATCGAATCCCTCGCTGACCCCGAGCGCGCCGCATCCGTGATCGAATCCGCCGTGCACTCCCTGCTCGGCGTCAGCACCGTCCAGCAGCTGCGCACCGACCTGCTGGCGCTGCAGCGGCGGCAGAAGCTGTCGGAGGAGGAACAGCACCTCCTGGACAACATCCGCGCCCAGGAGCGCGAGCGTGAGGAGGTCAAAAACGCCTACGACGTCGCTCACCAGGAACTCGCCCAGGCCAACACCGACCTGGGCAAGGCACAGCGCAAGCTGGAGAGCCTGGAAGAAGCCTTCGCCAAAGAAGGCGGCCACCTGTTCACCCGGCGGGTAGAGCTGGAAAACAAACGCAAGCAGGTCGCCGGCGAGCTGGACCAGGTACGTGCCGACCTGGTCCAGCTCGCCGCCGGCCCGCTGCCGCTGCTCATGGTCACCCCCCTGCTTGCGGACCTTCGCGCCCAAGCCGCCAGGGAACAGCAGGCCCAGCAGTCGGCGCAGGTTCTTCAGGTGCTGCAGGAGCGCGACACCTGGCTGCTTGAGCTGCTGTCCGAAACCGAGCGGGAAAGACTGCTCGCGCAGCTGGAAGCAGACCGCGCCAGCCGCGCGACCGCCGCGCAGCTCGAGGTCGATCTGCAGCTGCCGCACGATGCGCTGACCCAGCTCACCATCCTTGAGGAACTTCTCGAGCGCGACACCCGCCGCAGTCACCACCTGCTGAGCGCAGCTGCCGAACTCACTGAGCAGCTGGATCAGCTCGACCGCCAGCTGGCCGGCGTGCCCGCCCAGCACAAGGTCGAAGCCCTCCAGCATGCCCGTGAAGAACAACTGGTCGTTGTGGCCCAGCGCCGGGCCGACCACGAACGCGCCGCCATCCGCCTGGAGGAGCTTAAACGGCGCCGCGAACACGTCACCACCCTGCTGAAGCGGGCTCATGACGAGTTCGTGCGAACCAAGGTCAAGGCAGAAGAAGTCGAACGCATCATCAAGTACTCGGAGAAAGCCCGCGACACCCTCGAGCGTTTCGGCTCTGCCCTCCTCAAGCGGCACATCAGCCGGCTCGAAGTGGCCGTACTGCAGAGTTTCAAGATGCTCATGCGCAAGCAGGGGCTCGTCCAGGATCTGCGTATCGATACGGACAAGTTCACCCTTACCCTCACCGACACTGACGGCGAGCGGATCGACCCCGCCCGCCTGAGCGCCGGCGAACGCCAACTGCTGGCCGTATCCTTGCTCTGGGGACTGATGCGGGTCGCCGGAAACCGGCTGCCCAGTGTCATCGACACCCCCCTGGGGCGGCTCGACTCCCGCCACCGCGAGCACCTCGTCGACCGCTACTTCCCCCACGCCAGTGACCAGGTCCTGCTGCTGTCGACCGACGAAGAGATCGACGAACACCTGCTGGGCCGCCTGAAGAAGTCCGTCGCCCATACCTACACTCTGGTCCACGACGACACCGAGTTCACCACCAGTGTCGTCGAGGGTTACTGGTGGAGTGAGGGAGCCCCGCATGTCCGTTGACACCGTCCGCCTCTCGCAGCCGGCCAAGGACCGCCTGACTTACCTCAAGCGCACCACCGGCATCACCCAGTGGAACGTGCTGTGCCGCTGGGCGCTGATGCTCTCCCTCAAAGACCCGTCTACCCCGTTGGTCAAGGACATCGTCACCGACTCCAACGTGGAGATGACCTGGAAGACCTTCGCCGGTCAGCACGGCGACATCTACCTGGCCCTGCTCAAGCAGCGCTGCGTGGCGATCGGAGAGGACCCTTCGGACGAGAACGTCGCCCGCATGCTGACGGTGCACCTTCACCGCGGCATCGGCTACTTGGGAGCGGACAAGGAGATGGCCACGGCCGAAGGAATGGTCCGCACCGTCATCCCCGCCTGACCGGCGGGTGCTGGCCGGCGCAGACTTTCAACGGTGAAACACGGCGCCCCAGCCATGCCGCCAGGCTAGGCCGGGGGCCTGCCCATCCCGGTGGAGGCTGGCGTCGGAGGGGGAAGAAACCCGACGACGCCCGCTTGCGGGCATACCTGGCCTGCCGGTAGCTGCGGACGGATACCCCGCGGTGCGGCGGCCCACCGCCGCACCCGGTGACCGGACGGTAGCGGCACTGCCTACGGGACGCCGCGTCGCGGCCACAGGCCTGGCTGAAAAAAGCCTGTCCTGCTGTACAACTTCGGCGGGAGTCGGGTGTCTTATAGGGCAGGGGGACGTTCGACCGCACGGCAGCGCCCCGTGGCGGCACCTGCCCCACGGGGCAGCTCGAGTGGCACCGAATACCTTCCACTCCGCCTCGCAGCGGGGTGTACGCAGCCGCTCGACAGCAGGGACCGGAACCAGCACCAATGCCCAACCTTCGCCCCGATCCGCATGCAGCCCGCGCCCGGGCCGCAGCGTCACCGCATCCGCAGGCCGGGACACGGACGCGATCGAGCCGCGGCGCGTTGGCCGGCGGCTGCGCCGCACCGGTGCGGCGCGCATGAAGATCTACTGGCACGATGCCGCGACACCCGCCCACCACCCTGCGGTTGCCCTGCTGTACAGCTGGTTCACCCACCTCACCACGAGCCAACAAGACCTCCTGCTGCGCCACGTCTGCACCCAGGACCCACTCACTCTCACCCGTCTGGCAGCCGAGCACGGTGTGCCCTGGCACGTCATGCGGCAGACCCGCAACCAGCTCCCGGGTGCACTCGACCAGGCGCTTAACCAGGACGCGGCGGCACACGCCGCGGTGGACGCAGTCGGCCAGGAACTACGCGTGCCCACCGACTGGCGGCAGATGGTCACCCGCCACCCGTGGCTGGCAGCAGCGGTCAGCGACCGGCATCACCTCACCGCACTCCAGCTCCTGCTCGGGCTGCGCTGGCCCGACGCGCTGCAGGAGACGTGGCTGTTCGACGACAACATCGAGGACTGTAAAGTAGCCACCCTCGCCGCGCTCGCACTGCAGCCTCTGGAGTGCATGAGCCTGGAGACGGTCCGGCGCCGCCTTGCCCAGGCGGGCGTGCCCGTCCCGCCTGAACCAGCACGCCTGCAATGCTGGCTCGCTTACTGCGGACTGCACTGCCAGCCCGCCCCCGACGGCAGTGCCACCATGGTCTGCCGTCCTGCCGCACTCCACCCCTCAATCACACAAGGTAACGGATGCGGTGGTGCGACGCAGATAGAAAACGAGACACCACCACCCACGCTGTTGCTCTCACATTGCCTTTCGCGCCTCTCGGTGCTCTTGCACGCCCAACCCGCCCATCCCGCCACCTCGTCCGGAATCAGCCTCGGGGACCTTCTTACGCGGGCGGATCACCTGGAGGGCGAACTCGGGCAGCTCGCCCGCGCCGTGCGGGACGCCATAGCAGCCGCGCCCGGCACATGGACGGCGGGCACCGGCGACGCGCGCCGCAGCAGCCTGCCACCCACAGCGCCCCTCCCTGCCCAGCTGGGCGCACCCGCCGCCAACACCACCGCCGTCCGCCACCCTGCCGCCGGCGACGGCCACACCCGCGCGGCATGGCTACACCGCCTCGCTGCCAACCTGCACCAGCTGCAGGCGCACCTCACCCACCGCCCCACCGCCAGCGAGCCCCCCGCCGCCGGGGACACCACGGACCGATCCCGCTGGCTGCGCACCGTGCAAGACGACGCGCGCACCGTCCTGCTGAGCCACCCCACCCCCCTGACGTCGGCACAGATCGCCGCCCGCCTCAACCGCAAGGTTCACCTGCGCACTCTGCGGAAGATCCTGGCCGACGACCCGCACATCCTGGTGGTGGCACACGACACCTTCAGCGCCGCCCTGCTCTCGCCGGACGCCCCCGCCCCGCAGCCGTCGCCCCGCGCCAACCCTCACCTCGACAGCGCAGCTCAGGCACTGGCCACCGCCGGGCACTCGCTGTCCACTGCCGAGCTGAAACAACGCGCCCGCCTGACCATTCAAAACGCCTACCTCAAACAGAAGCTAGACGCCGACCCCCGCTTCCAGCGCAGCGCGAAGGACCAGTGGGCGCTCACCGAATGGGACCTGCCCGTCTACAAACCCATGAAGGAACTCGTCGGCGACCTGGTCGACCGCCACGGCGGTTCCGTCGACGCCGAAGCGGTCATCCACCAGCTGCGAAATGACTTCGGCATCAAAGAAGCCAGCCTGCGGCAAGTCATGTCCTCCCCGCCGTTCACCGCCCGTGGGGGAGTGGTACGCCGCCTGGCCGAGGTCGAAGACCCCCCCGCTCCCAGCTCCCACACCTGCCCCACCGAAGTCACTGACGAGGACGTCCCCACCGCGGACGACCTGATCAAGAGCATGGGACTAATCTGATGCAACCCACCACCATGCTGCGCGACACCGACCCGGCCCCGGAATACCGCAGCGACCGCGGGAACATCATCGAGGACTTCTATCTGCCGGCCCTGCGCGCGGCATCCCATTACGACCGCGCAGTCGGCTACTTCACCTCCTCCAGCCTCGCCCTTCTCGGCCAGGGACTCAACGACTTCACCGACCGTGGCGGCACGATACGCATCATCGCCTCCCCCTACCTCGAACAGCAGGACATCGCCGACATCGAAGCCGGCTACGCCCTGCGTGTGGTGCTGGAACGAGCGGCCCTGCGCGATCTGACCCAAGCCGTCGAAGAGCCGCACGCCGCACGCGGCCTCGGCAAACTCGGCCGCCTGGTCGCCGAGAGCCGGGTGGAGTTCAAACTCGCCTACGTCGCCAGCAACAACCGGGTAGGCATGTACCACGAGAAGATCGGCATCTTCCGCGACGGCCGTGATCTCGTTGCCTTCAAGGGCAGCGCCAACGAAACCCGCTCCGGTCTGGTCGGCAACTTCGAATCCATCGAAGTCTTCCGCAGTTGGGACCCCCGCGACGCCGACCGTGCCCTGCGCATCAGCGAGGACTTCGACGACCTGTGGCACGACCGCACCCCCCTACTGCGCGTCCTGCCCTTCACTCACGCCGCCAGGCAGGTCATCGAACAAGCCGCCCACCGCACCGCCGCCCGCGCCGACCTCGACCACCTCCCGCCCCACGGGGCACCCGTGGCTGTCGAGGAACCGCGCAACGACACCCCGGGCACGCTCGCCATACCCCGCGACCTGATCGTCCGCGATTACCAGAAAGAGGCCGTCCACAACTGGTTCACCCACCGCGGCCGCGGCCTGTTCCGCATGGCGACCGGCACCGGGAAGACCCTCACTGCCCTGGCCGCCGCCGCGCAGCTGACCACTATGCTGGCAAGGCAGAACAAACCGCTCCTCACGGTGATTGTCGTCCCCTACCAGCACCTGGTCGACCAGTGGGCCGGGGACATCGCCCGCTTCGGAATGACACCCATCCGTGCCTACGAAGCCACCAGCAACTGGTACGCACGCGCCTCCGACCTCGGCCACGCCCTCACACTCGGCGTCGCCCGCGCAGGCGTCATCGTCACCACCAACAAAACCTTCGGCGACGCCCCCTTCCAGCGCCTGCTCGCCGACTACACCGGCCCGCTCCTGCTGATCGCCGACGAAGCCCACAACCTCGGAGCCGCCCGGCTGCGCACCAAACTCCCGCCCAACGCCCACTACCGCCTGGGTTTGTCCGCCACCCCCGAGCGCTGGTTCGACGACGCCGGCACCGAAGCCCTCACCGACTACTTCGGCGACATCGTCTTCGAGCTGGGCATGGGAGAAGCCATCCAGCGCGGCGCCCTGTGTCGCTACTCCTACCACCCCGTCCTGGTCGAACTCGACGACGAAGAAGCCGAGCTGTACGTCACCGTCACCGCCAAGATCGCCAGGCTGATAGCAGCCCACCAGGGCACCGCCCCCCTGGACGACGACAGCCCGCTGGGCGCACTACTACGCAAACGCGCCAACATCCTCGGCCACGCCCGCGCCAAACTTGCCGCGCTGCACAAGGAACTCCAGGCCAGACGCACCCAGCCCCACCAGCTGATCTACTGCGCCGAAGGCCGCCACCCCCTCGCCCACGAGCACAACCTCGACGAGCCAACCCAACTCGACCAGGTCATGACCATGGTCGGCACCGACCTGCACATGCCCGCAGCCCGCTACATCTCCGACACCAACCGTGCGGAGCGGCAAGCCGTCCTGCGCCGCTTCAGCACCGGAACGGACCTGCAGGCAGTGGTCTCCATGCGTTGCCTGGACGAAGGCGTCGACGTGCCCGCCGCCCGCACCGCCTATCTGCTGGCCAGCTCCTCCAACCCACGCCAGTTCATCCAGCGACGCGGCCGCGTCCTACGCAAAGCAGACGGCAAAGACACCGCCGACATCATCGACTTCATCGTCGTTCCCCCCGGCGGCGCCAGCGCCCTGCAGCACGAGACGGAACGCCGCATGCTGCGCGGAGAACTCGCCCGCGTCGAGGAATTCGCCCGCCTCGCCGACAACGAAGCCGACACCCTCGACCTCCTGCGCCCGCTACGCAAGCGCTACGGTCTGTTCGACACATGATCAGCCGCCCCCCGCCCCGACCCCGCCCATCAGCTGCTGGAGCCGAATTGACCACAGAGCCCGCACCGCCCGCCCTGCGCCGCACCGCCCGCGACGTGCTGAGCGAACTGTCACCCGAGGCACGCCAGCTGGCTCAGATCGTGACGCAGTTGGAGAACGAATACCTGCACATCAACAACCCGACGCAGGTCGTGCCCGGCATCGTCGAGGCGGTCAAGGGACTGGTCAAATGAAACTGCGCCAACTCACCCTCAACAACTTCCGCGCCTTCTATGGCGAACAGATCTTGGATCTGACCACCCAGGACGGCAAACCCGCCGTGCTGATCTTCGGCAACAACGGCGCCGGCAAAACCACCCTGCTCAACGCCTTCACCTGGGCTCTGTACGGCACCTTCTCCGAAGACGTCGAACAACAGCACCGTGTCATCCACGACCAAGCCTGGTCCGACACTGCCTTCGGAGAGACGATCAGCAGCTCGGTGAAACTCGACTTCGAACACGAAGGCACTCGCTTCACGGTCACCCGCGACGTCACCGTCACAAAGAACGCGGACGACCAGGCTCCCGTCACCCCGCGGCTCACCGTGTTCGAAACCCTGCCGGACGGCGAGACCAGAGCCGTCCCCAACGGGCAGGACCGCATCGAGAAAATCCTCCCCGAGGGACTGCGCCGCTTCTTTTTCTTCAACGGTGAGCGCATGGAAAAAATGTTCACCGGCGAGGAGAATAACGACGAGGTAAAGCGCGCCATCAAAACCCTCCTCAACTTGGAGTCGATCGAGCGCGCCATCAACAAGCATCTTCCTGAAGCATCTAAGAAACTGGCCCGGGAGATCGACAAGAAGAGCGACAGCAGACTCAGCGAACTCAGCGACACCATCGAACGCCTCCAACAGCAGCATGCCGCCGTCGACGCGGCAGCTCTGAAGCTGTCCAAGGACGCCAGCAGCTACCAGAACGAGGTGGACGAAGCCGAGCGACAGCTGCGCGCCAACAGTCAGGCTGCCCCCCTTCAGGTACAGCGCGCCCGTCTGACCCGCCAGATCACAGCCGAGCAGGACAAGTTGGCGGAACTCAAAGCCCGCAAGCGGGAACGGCTCTCCAAAAGCGGCTTCCTCGCCTTCACCCAAGGCAACGACGAGACGGTCATGAAGCTGGCCGAAGGCATGCGCCAGCGCCGGGAACTGCCCGCAGGCATCCAGCGCAGCTTCATCGACGGCCTCCTCGAAGACCGCCAGTGCATGTGCGGGCGCCCGCTCGAACCCCACACCTCGCCCTATGAGGAACTCGAACGACGTCGTTACAACGCCGGCTTGGCCGATGTCGAAGCCCGCTGGGTCTACGTCGACGGGCAGATGCGTAATCTGGCAGACGAACGCCAAGCACTCCTGGAGGACCTGAAGCAGAACGCTCAGGACATCCTGGCCGTCAACGAGGCCATCAACCGGCTCAACGCCGAACGCAGCGACGTCGACCGGCAGCTGGAGGGCGTCGACGTCCAAGACGTCCAGCGCCTGGAGCAGCGACGCAAGGAATACCTGGAGAAGAAGACCCGGGCCCTCATCGAACACCAGCAGCGTAAGGACGAGTTCGCCGAGCTCGACAAGCAGATCGATGCCGCCAAGCGCCTCTTCAAGCATGCCGAGGGCGCAAACGAGAAGTCCCGCCGCGTCCAGCGGCAGGTCAACCTGGTCGAGGAGGTGGCAAAAGCGTTCACCGAAATCCTGGTCCTGAAGACCGAAGAGGTCCGCGAGGAACTAGACCGCAAGATCAAAGAGGTGTTCTCCCGCATCTTCATCAAGTCCTACATACCGGAGATCGACGACTCCTTCGAACTGCACCTCAAGTCACCCGCTGGTGTAGCCATCCGCTCCACCGGCGAAAACCAAATCCTCGGCCTCTCCTTTGTCGGAGCCGTCTCCGAAGTCGCCAAGAACCTCCGCGACCGCCGAACCGGCACCGACGACACGCTCGCCGCCGGCGGCAGCATCTACCCCGTTGTCATGGACGCCCCCTTCGGCAGCCTCGACCTCACCTACCAGGAACAGATCTCCCGCGCCCTGCCCGAGCTCACCTCCCAGATAGTCACCCTCCTGTCCCAGTCGCAAGCCCGCGGCAAGGTCATGGACAACCTCCAGGCATCCGCGAGCAGCATGTACGTCCTGCGTTCCATCACCCCCAACCGGCAGGCCCAGGAAGAGACCATCACAATCAACAACCGTGCCGTTGCCTACGTCTCCCACGGAGACTTCGAGCACACCATTCTGGAGAAGGTGACCGTCTGATGCCTACCGTCGACCGCTTCCGCAGACCAGCGCAGCACGAGGACCTGCTCAACGACCTGACGAGCAAGGACGGCCCTTTCCGCACCCTGGTCGAAGCCCTCATGTTCGCCGCCGCCCTCGGCCAGCGTAAAAGCCGGCGGGAGAAGTTCGACAAGCCAGGCGAACCCATTAGGCTCGCCCTCATGGAGGGCCGCCTATACGGTGATGTCCTGATTGATATGATCGCAGCCGTGGAAGTCCAGGAAGACCCAAAAATTCTTGCCGATGATCGACTCGATGAACGAGTGCGCATCTTCGAGGAATACGCCAACGGTGGACTCAGTTACATCCGCGGCGAACTCAACACCGCTGCTACACGTGACCTGGATGTTCTCATCGGCAATCTCGTTATGGAAGCCCTCGCCTCGCCCGAAGAAGATGACGAGGTAGGGGCAATCATATCATCCGCCGACCTCGACTGGTAAGGTGAAGGTAAACAGAGAACAGGTGATGGAACTTTCACGGACAGGCGCACCGAAAAGAGGACTCGCAATTCCTTCGCGAGCCTGGTAGCTCCCTTCCTGCGCTGCCGTTCAGTAAGCGTCATGAGAAGGAATGCTTAGAATTCCGTAATGGGCGCCGCAAACTGTTCTGGCAATTCGGACTGTGCCGTTTCCTGGTGTGACGCTACGGGAAACGGCAGCAGACCTGCACCCGGTGCTCGGTTTGTATCTGGCGTACCCGCACTCACCTGCCGTGCGCTGCGCTTGAACCCTGCGAACACACGAGATGGCAACCGCCGTCACAGTGCCTTTGGGGGTGCAGTGCTAACGCGCTAACACGGGGAAGAGTCTCACCGCAAAGATAGACCCTCGCACAGCGGTGGGGTGCTGTGCAGGTTGCTGCACCCCTACGGCAGTGCACGGACCGTGTGGCGTTCGGCAGGGCGCTCTCCCGTAGCGATCAGCTCCGCAAGCCCCGGAACGAGCGCCTGCTTCAGGCACTGCCTGATGGGCAGGCTCGAGGTAATGGACTATATGCGCCCCGCCTCCCTGCATGAGACACGCCATCTCGCGTTCCGTGTTCGGATCGCCCTAAGCGCCGGCTCTTGAGCGCCCGGCAGGGCGACGCGTTTGACGTACGCGCAGCCCAACGCTGTGCATCCGAAAGGGGATGCCATGCACGTCTGGACAACGCCACACGCCATGCCGCGGGACACCTTGGCATGCAAAGCGTGAAACATGAGCCCGGAGTGTGAAAACGCAGCCCTCGCTCGCGTGTAACGCGCGCGCGAGCACGCGACGATGATGCCGCCTCTCGCGCTGGCGAAGCAAATCCGAGGCGTGGAGTCACCTGTCTTGATCCTGCAGTCACGACCGCTTCGCTCGAATTGGTAACATTCGCCCGATTCAGGAATTTGAAAACGTGAGCGAGATCCGGCTGATGTGCGCTTCCAATTTTCTAAGCGGAAGATCGTCTGTCAATTCCGGAATGCGTTCTCGAGAGCGCCGAAAACGGCTGTTCCAGTGTCGGGGTGCCGCTACCGTGGTGCGCGTGGCTGTAGCCCGCCAAAGCATGCGTGCGGCGCAAGCAGCCTGATTTGTGTTGCTTTCGCACATGGAATGTGAGGAGTGACTTCTCTTGAGTTCTAAGCTCCGTGCGCCGCCCCATCTGACGCACCGTGTTGATCGATACGTGAGCGAACGCCGTCTTTTCGACACGCGAGAGGTGACGAAATGGGCAAGCCCCTGCAGCTCGTGGCTTTCGTGTCTGTGGGAAGGCGCGTCGTCACAGCCTTCGGCTGTGCGCACCGCAAGCGTGGATGAGCCGATCCCCCCGATCGCAGATGCACGGGCTTCAACGTCGCCTGGGTTGCAGGCAGGGTAATCGGTTTCGTGGCCGGCAGCCCCACTAATCCGCTTGCCGGTCACTGCATTCCCGGGCGAGCCCACACCCAGCCTTTCAATCTCCGTCTCAACACCCGTCCTTTCGTAAGAAGGAAGACCCTGATGCTCACGCTTGTCATACTGGTCGTCCTGCTGCTGGTTTTGGTCAGCCTGCTGGTCGTCGGTGCTCTGGCTTACGCCGTTCACCGCATGCCAGTGCTCACCCAACCGGTGACAATCGCCCTGGCCGCTATGGCGCTGGTCATCGCAGTTGTCAGTGTCGTCGTCGCCGCTGGCGTTCGGTGACGGCACCCGGCAACAGGCTTCGACCGCCATTTCCTGAGTGTGACTTGGCATCGTGCCGGAGTGCACCTTGGTGCCGATGACGTCTTCCTCGGCCAGCACCGGCCCGTAGCGCGGATGCGCGACGGGCCTAAGAGGTCGTTTTCTCCCAGTGTTTTATCCGGGAGCAACTGTTTGGTCTGGGGCGTCGGGTCGCGCCAGGAGATGGTGCTCTCGCCGGTGATGAGGCTGACCATGGCGACGTGAATCATGGCTTCGGAGCGAGCAGGAAGAGTTTCGTAGTCACCGGCGAGGCGGCGATGAAGCATGATCCACCCATAGGTCCGTCCCACCGTCCACTGTTTCGGGATGGGGGTGAAGCCCTTGGTCCCAGGGGTGTGGGCGGTGATCTCCATATCGACACCAAGCGCGGCGGCATGTTTGACGAGTTGCTGGCGGTAACCGCCGTCGACTCACACCTTGGGGATGCCGGGATGGTCGGCGGCGACCTGGTCTAGGAGCAGGGTGCCGGCGACGGAGTGCTGCTGCTCGCCGCAGTGACCAGCACGGCGAGCAGCAGGCCGAGCGTGTCGGTGGCGATGCTGCGTTTGCGTCCGACGATCTTCTTTCCGGCGTCGATGCTCTGAACTGAAGGAGGGGACGCTGGTGGAGGTCTTGACGCTCTGCGCGTCGATCACGCGGGCCGACGGCTCGCCGTCCCGTCCTTCCTCCTGCCTCAGTAGTTGCCTGAGCAAGCCGGTGGGCTGGACGAACACGCCCTCGTCCGTCCACTTGGCGAATTAGCCGTAGACCGTGTTCCAGGGCGGGAAGTCGTGTGGGAGGCAGCGCCACTGGATGCCGGTGCGGTCCGCGTACAAGATCGCATCCATGATGTCGCGCAGGTCGTGCTCGGGCGGGCGTCCAAAGCGCAGGGCCCTACGTCGGCGCTCGAGGCGCCAAGCGGCAAGGACCGGCTCGATCAACTCCCGGCGTGCCTGGGACAGATCGCTCGGATACGGGCGTCGCATCGGCATGCTTCCGGCGTACCGCTCTACATCGAGTGCGCCCAAGCGCACAGCAACGACGACGGAAGCACACGGGGCAAGAAGCCGTCCGTTATAGAGCATTAAAGGTGAAAACTACCGCTTTAAAGTGTTCTGGGGGAAGCAAGTCGTCCGGCCACCTCACTTACCTGACGCGTCGTCAAGCGGGTCAGCATCTGATCAGCATCAGTCCCCGAGGTTTCGAAAGTACTGTTCACGCAGACGCCAGCTCAGTGGCGTCACGACAGCCAGGTTTCGCACGAAAGCGCAGGAAGGAAGCCTTCTCGCTAGAGAGAACGATGTTCCTCACAACCTTCGAGTACGATGCACGCCGGTGTACAGTGAAGAACGCCCTTGACCTGTACAAAGCAGGCAGGGAGCCGTCTTCCAGGAGTCCAAAGTGCTGCGTACTCTATTCAAGTCCAAGATCCACCGCGCCACCGTCACCCAGGCCGACCTGCACTACGTGGGATCGGTGACCATCGACGCGGACCTGCTCGACGCCGCCGACCTGCTGCCCGGCGAGCTCGTCCACATCGTCGACATCACCAACGGCGCCCGCCTGGAGACCTACGTCATCGAGGGCGAGCGCGGCTCGGGGGTGATCGGGATCAACGGCGCCGCCGCCCATCTCGTCCACCCCGGCGACCTGGTGATCATCATCAGCTACGCTCAGCTGACCGACGCCGAGGCACGGGCGTTCGAGCCGAGAGTCGTGCACGTGGACGGCGCCAACCGGATCGTGGCCCTGGGCGCCGACCCGTCCGAGCCGGTGCCGGGCTCCGACCAGGAGCGCGGCCCGCAGGCCGTGCCGGTGGCCTGAGCGCCGGCGGCCCGGTGCACAACAGCAGACCGAAGACGGACCAGGAGCGTGCCATGAGCGACATCGAGATCCGCGACGACCGGGCGCCCGGCCGCCTGGAGGCCCTCCAGGGCGACGAAGTCGTCGGCCGCATCGAGTACTTCGTCCTGGAGTCCCCGGCGCGCGCCCTGGTCCCCGTCCACACCATCGTGGAGCCGGCTCACGAGGGCAAGGGCATCGCGGGTTCGCTGGCCCGTGAGCTGTACGGCATCGCGGCACGCGAGGGAGTCGTCGTGGCGCCGCTGTGCCCGTACGTCGCGAAGTGGGCCGAGCGTCACCCCGACGAGGCCCCGGCGCCCGCCCCGGAGCTGCTGGAGGCCGCGACGGACTGGCTGCGGGCGCACCCCGGACGCTTCTGAGCGGTACGGTCCGGGCACTGCTGAAGATCCGGCACGGCTGAAGATCCGGGCAATGCTGAAGATCCGAGCACTGCTGAAGAAAGGCGTCCGCCGCCCATGCTCGCCCTCCTGCACACCTCGCCCCTGCACGTGCCGGTCTTCGACGCCCTGCGCGACGAGGACCACCAAGGCCTGGAGCTACGGCACTTCGTCGACGAGGAACTGCTGGCCCGGGCCCGCCGGGAGAGCCCCGAAGCAGTGGCGGACGACGTCCGGGCCGCGCTGCGCAAGGCCGTCGGCGAAGGCGCGCGGGCGGTGTTGTGCACCTGCTCGACGATCGGCGGCGTGGCGGAGGGGGCCGGCGCCGAGGCGGGGGTGCCGGTGCTGCGCGTCGACCGGCCGATGGCAGCCGCGGCGGTGGCCGAGGGTTCCCGTGTCGTCGTCCTCGCCACCGTGGAGAGCACGTTCGGGCCGACGGTGGCCTTGATCGAGGAGGAGGCCCGCCGCGCGGGGCGCCCCGTCGAGGTGCGGACCCGCCTCGTGGAGGGCGCGTGGGAGCGCTTCGACGCGGGGGACATCGAGGGGTGCGCCCGGCTGGTGGCGTCCGCCGCGGACGGGGTCAGGGACGCCGACGCGGTCGTGCTCGCCCAGGTCTCCATCGCCCCGGCCCAGCAGCTGACGACGACGCCGGTGCCCGTACTGTCCAGCCCGCGCCCGGGTCTGGCGGCCGGAGCGGACGCGGTGCACCCGCGACAGGCCCACCTGGGCCTCCGTATTGACGCGGGTGAGTGACTGGTGGCGCCCCGGTCGGGTACGCGTGGGAGTAGTCCAGAGCCGACGTGCACCGATTGGCTGGAGGACGCCATGACGAACCCGTACCCGGACCCCGTACCTCTGGGACCCACACCTGGCCCGGACCCACAGCACCCGGAGCCGCACCCGGTCCCGCCTCCGGAGCCATCACCGGCTCCCGAGCCGCCCCCCACGCCGGGCCCGCCGCCACCCCCCGCACCGTCCCCGCCCTCACCCCCGGCCCCGCCGGGCCCTCCTGAGCCCTCCCCGTCCCCGATCCCACCGGGGCCGGAGCCGGTACCGAACCCGGAGCCGGGCCCGCCCCTCACCTGAGCCGGAGAACGGAAAGCGGTGGGCGGCATGAAATCGCCGCCCACCGCACCGCCCTCAGGGGCGCGGGGAACCGCGCGACAAGCTCCCGCGCACCCGTCCCCGCACCCGCGACGTGACCGAACCCGCCGAGCTACTAGGCGGACACCTCCGACCGATCCCCACCCCACAGCGTGTGGAACGACCCCTCCCGGTCGGTCCGCCGATACGTGTGCGCCCCGAAGAAGTCCCGCTGCCCCTGCGTGAGCGCCGCAGGCAACCGCTCGGCGCGCAGCGCGTCGTAGTACGCGAGGGCCGCCGCGAAGCCGGGCGTCGGCACCCCCTGCCGGGTCGCGGCGATCAGGACCTCACGCCAGTCGTCCTGCGCCTCGGCGATCTCCTGCACGAACGTCTCGTCCGCCAGCAGACTCGGCAGATCGGCCCGCGCGTCGTACGCGGCCCGGATGCGGTCCAGGAAGGCCGCCCGGATGATGCAGCCGCCACGCCAGATCGAGGCGACCTCGCCCAGGTCGATGTCCCAGTCGTACTCCGCGCGCGCCGCGTCGATCTCGTGGAAGCCCTGCGTGTACGACACGATCTTCGAGGCGTACAACGCCTGCTCGACCCGGTCGGCGAACGCCGCGGCCTCCGACTCGCTCAGCGGCGACGCCTTCGGCCCCGCCAGCCCCCGCGAAGCGTCCCGCAGCGCCGCGTGCCCGGACAGCGAGCGGGCGAAGACCGCCTCCGCGATGCCGGACACCGGCACGCCCAGGTCCAGCGCGATCTGCACGGTCCACCGGCCGGTGCCCTTCTGCTCCGCCTGGTCGACCACCACGTCCACGAACGGCCTGCCGGTCGCCGCGTCCACGTGCGACAGCACCTCGGCCGTGATCTCGATCAGGTAGGAGTCGAGACGGCCCGTGTTCCAGGTCCGGAAGATCTCCGCGATCTGCGCCGGCTCGTATCCGGCGACATCGCGCAGCAGCTGGTAGGCCTCGCCGATGAGCTGCATGTCGGCGTACTCGATGCCGTTGTGCACCATCTTCACGAAATGCCCGGCACCGTCCGGACCGACGTGCGTCACACAGGGCGCACCGTCCGCCGCCTTCGCCGAGACCTTCTCCAGCATCGGGCCCAGCGAGTCGTACGACTCCTTCGGGCCGCCCGGCATGATGCTGGGCCCGTTCAGCGCGCCCTCCTCACCGCCGGAGACGCCCATGCCGACGAAGTGGATGCCCTGCTCGCGCAGTTCCCGCTCCCGGCGCCGGGTGTCGGCGAAGTGCGCGTTTCCGCCGTCGATGATCATGTCGCCGGGCTCCAGCAGCGGCGCGAACTCCTGGATCACCGCGTCGGTCGGCTCACCGGCCTTCACCATGATGACCAGCCGCCGCGGCCGCTCCAGCGCCGCCACGAACTCCTTGGCGGTCTCGGCCGCGATGAAATCGCCCTCGTTCCCGAACTCCTCCACCAGCGCGCGCGTACGCGCCGGCGTCCGGTTGTGCACCGCGACCGTGTAGCCGTTGCGGGCGAAATTGCGGGCGAGGTTGCGGCCCATGACCGCGAGACCCGTGACGCCGATCTGCGCCGAAGTGCTCATGCGTTGGCTCCTAGTGACCTCGAGATATCAGCGGTGCCGGTCATGCCCGCCAGTATTGCCCCATCGTCCATCCTGACGTGCCGGTTCTCCGGCCGCACATCCGGGGTGGCCGCGTTGTCGCAGGCACATACGCACGGAAGGCCGCGCCGCACTCAGCCGTCGCGCACGCTGGTCCGGACCTCGGGCAACGTGCGTCGATTCCTCGCCACTTGGCGGGAACGAGCGGCTGATTTGCCGTCTTGTCATGGCCTGTTCGCAGCGCTTACTTTTGCCGCTCCTGACGCATGTCAATGGGGGGCTCCGTCATGGCCGTACGCGGCCGGCACCGCCGGTACCAGCCGAACAGGATCAACCGCGCCTCACTCACCGTCACCGCGGGCGGCGCCGGGATGGCGCTCCCCTTCATCGGCACCGGCGCCGCGCAGGCGGCCGACGTGGCCACCTGGAACAAGGTCGCCGCGTGCGAGTCGAGCAACCGGTGGCACGTCAACACGGGCAACGGCTACTACGGCGGGCTGCAGTTCGCCCAGTCGACCTGGGAGGCGTACGGCGGGCCGCGGTACGCGGCACGGGCGGATCTGGCCACCAAGGACCAGCAGATCGCCGTCGCGGAGAAGGTACTGGACGGGCAGGGGCCCGGCGCCTGGCCGCAGTGCTCGGTGCGGGCGGGGCTGACCAGGGGCGGGGACACGCCCGACGTCCACCCTGTCGGCACCGCCAAAAAGACCGCCGTCCAGGACGTCCAGCCGCAGACCACACCCCAGTCGCGTGCGGGTACCGCCGAGATGTACACGGTCGTCCGCGGCGACACCCTCTCTGGGATTGCCGACGCGCAGAAGGTCAGGGGCGGTTGGCAGGGCCTGTACGCCGCCAACCGCGAGGCCATCGGAGCGGACCCCGACCTGATCCTGCCGGGGCAGCGGCTGGCGCTGCGCGGCAAGTCCGCCCCGACGACACCCCCGACGACGTCCGCCCCCAAGGCCTCGCCCGGGAAGACCTCGCCGAAATCTCCGAATTCTCCCGAGACCTCTCCCGAGACCTCTCCCAAGACCTCTCCGAAGAGCTCCGCGAAGACCTCTTCGAAGACCTCCGCGGACCGGCAGGAGCAGGCCACGGCCTCCAGCCGCAGCCTCGTCGCCCCGGTGAGCTCCCCCGCGGGCACCCCGTACCGCAAGGCCGGATCCTCCTGGTCGAAGGGCTACCACACCGGCGTCGACTTCCCGGTCCCGACCGGTACGTCCGTGAAGGCCGTCGGGGCCGGTCAGGTGGTCGACGCGGGGTGGGGTGGCTCCTTCGGATACCAGGTGGTGATCCGGCACGCCGACGGCCGCTACACCCAGTACGCCCACCTCTCGGCCATCTCCGTGAAGGCCGGGCAGTCGGTGGGCGCCGGCCAGCGCCTCGGCCGCTCCGGGTCCACGGGCAACAGCTCGGGCCCGCATCTGCACTTCGAGGTACGGACGGGGCCCGGATTCGGCTCCGACATCGACCCGGTGGCCTATCTCCGGGCCGGCGGTGTCAGGATTTGACGCGTGTGCGGTGCCGGTCGAGCACTGGCGTCGGGATGTAGGGGCCGCCGTAGAAGGGGCCGTAGAGGTTGGGGGGCTCGCCCTCGCGATGCGGCGGCTCCCCGGCCTCGTACGCGCCCTCCGCGACCTGGGCCGGTACGAGGATGTCCTCGATCCTGTCCGGTACGACGAGCTTCTCGCGGTCCGGTATGCCGAACTCCTCGCGCGGCATCGCCCCCGCCTGCCCCGGAAGGCCGGCGAGCAGCTCCCGCGCGGGCACCGGACCCACGACCGGCTCGGGCAGTGCCGCCTCGGCCCGTGCCTCCGTCTGGGCGAGCCGCTCCGTCGTCAGCAGGATCAGGCCACCCGCCGCCACCACACCGCAGCCCAGGGCGAGCGCGGTGCCCGTGGTGCCGTACCGGAAGGTCTCGCCGAACATCGTGATGCCGACCGCGGCCGCCACCACCGGGTTCACGACCGTCAGCGTGGCCAGCGGTGCCGCGAGGCCCGCGCCCCGGTAGGCGGCCTGGGACAGCAGCAGACCGGCCGTGGCGAAGACGCCTATCGTCCCCAGGGCCGGCAGGTCGGCCGCGGACACGCCGCCGTTCCAGTCGACGGCGACGATCTTCGTGAACACCGAGGACATGCCGAAGGCTATGCCGGACGCGGTCGCGAGCAGCACGCTGCGCACCGCCGGGTGCCGGTGCGCAGCCCGGCCCGCGATCATCAGCGTCACGACGATGCCGCCCGTCACCAGGGCCACACCCACCCGCTGGGCCGTGTCCAGCGACTGGGACTCGGAGGCGCCGACGAGGGACAGCAGCCCGGCGAGACCCACGGTCGCCATGATCGCGCCCCGCCAGGCGGTCGCCCCGGCCCTGCGGCCCACGAACAGCGCCGCCATCGGCAGCGCGAACACGATCGTCAGGGCACCCAGCGGCTGCACCAGGCTCAGCGGGCCGAAGGCGAGCGCCACCACGTGCAGCAGACCGCCGAGGCCGTTCAGCGCGACCGCCGCCCACCAGACCGGCCGACGCAGCGGAGCGTACTGCTGGCCGGGGGAGGACACCGCGACACGCTCCTGCATGATCGCCCCGCCCGCGTACGCGACCGCGGAGATGAGCGACAGGAGCACGGACAACGCGAGGGCGCTCATGAGCTGCTCCTCTGCGTGAGGCGGGGACGGTGGCCCCGGTGCGGCGAGCGGTCGGCTTTCATAATCAACACGATGCCGCGAAAGGCTCTTCCCGTCGTCGTCCCACAGCACGTACTGTGTCGTACTGCCGATGGAGTACGACGACGGCGGTCTCATCCCCAGGGCGGGTGACCCCGGGTGGAGACCCCCAGGTGAGAACCCCGAGGGGACTTGGTACTACTGCTCTTCGTGGACCTCGACCCCGACCTCGCCGCGCTCCGGCCCCTCGGAGGCTTCTTCGTCCTGCGCACACCAGGGGCGGCACCTCGGCCACTTGCGACCCTGGCGCGGACGTACGGGCAACCCTCGCCGGACGCCTACGGGGACCCCCTGACGCGCCGCGTCCAGAAGGTCGCGCACGCTCTGCGCGCTCCCGAGGCGCGGATCGCCGCCTCGGTGGCCCAGCAGGGGCTCGCGGCCCGGCTGTGGTCGGTGACGCTCGGCTGCGCCGCCCTGTACGGCCGCGTCCCCGACCTCGACCCGCGGCTGCTGCAGTGGGACCCCGACGGCAGCGCCCCCGACGACCTGTGGCTCGCCGAGGTGCGCCCCCTGCCCGCGGACCCGGCGACCGTCGCGGACGTCGTCCTGCGTGCCCACCTCGAACCGCTGACCGCCGCCCTGCGCGCCCGCTACCACGTCGCGGCGGGCCTGCTGTGGGGCAACGCGGGTTCCGCCCTCGCGGGCGCGGCCCGCCAACTGGACGGGTGGGCGCGCGCGAACGGCCGTACCGACCTCGCGGCCCGCGCCCGCTCCCTGACCGCCGGACTTCTCAGCCACCCCCTCCTCGCCGGCACCG
Organism: Streptomyces curacoi; assembly: GCF_001513975.1. GTDB lineage: Bacteria > Actinomycetota > Actinomycetes > Streptomycetales > Streptomycetaceae > Streptomyces > Streptomyces curacoi. The sequence continues at coordinate 145,635 of NZ_KQ947986.1, read as the reverse complement.
GCACCCTCACCGCAACCGCGTTCCGGCGCCGCAGCTGCTGCCTCTACTACCGTGTGCCCGGCGGTGGCGTGTGCGGTGACTGTTGCTTCACACGACCCCCGCGCTCTTCCCCACGCGCCACATCTGGGTGACCATGAAAGGGCAACCAGCCGCTGAGAACAGGGGGTTCCGGGTGCGAGTGGGACTGCTGACCCGGGAGTACCCGCCGGACGTGTACGGCGGCGCGGGTGTCCATGTCGAGTTCCTCGCCCGGGAGTTGAGGGAGCTCGTCGACCTGGAGGTGCACTGCTGGGGCGAGGGCCGCGCGGTGGGCGTGCTGCGCCACCGCTCCTGGTCCGCGCTCGACACCGCCAACGACGCGCTGCGCACCTTCTCCGTGGACCTCGCCATGGCGGCAGGCCTCCAAGGCCGCGAACTCGTCCACTCCCACACCTGGTACGCCAACCTCGCAGGCCACCTCGGCAAGCTCCTGTACGGCATCCCGCATGTGATGACCGCCCACTCCCTGGAGCCCCTGCGCCCCTGGAAGGCCGAGCAACTCGGCGGCGGATACGCCCTGTCCAGCTGGGCGGAGCGCACCGCGGTCGAGGCCGCCGACGCGGTGATCGCCGTCTCCGGGGCCATGCGCGAGGACATCCTCGGCTGCTATCCGGCGCTCGACCCGGACCGCGTCCACGTCGTGCACAACGGCATCGACACCACCCTCTACCGGCCCGACCACGGCACCGACGTCCTGCGCCGGTTCGGCCTCGATCCCGACCGCCCGTACGTGCTGTTCGTCGGCCGCATCACCCGGCAGAAGGGCGTCCCCCATCTGCTGCGCGCCGTGCGGGACATCGACCCGGCCGCGCAGGTCGTCCTGTGCGCGGGCGCTCCCGACACCCCCGAGATCGATCAGGAGTTCCGCGACCTCTACCAGCAGCTGAGCCGCGTCCGCGAAGGCGTGCACTGGATCCCGCAGATGCTGCCGCGCCCGGAGGTGATCCAACTCCTCACGCACGCCGCCGTGTTCGTCTGCCCTTCGGTGTACGAACCCCTCGGCATCGTCAACCTGGAGGCGATGGCCTGCGGTACTCCGGTGGTCGCCTCGCGGGTCGGCGGCATCCCCGAGGTCGTCGACGACGGCAGGACGGGCCTGCTCGTGCCGCTGGACGACGACGTCGAGGCCTTCGAGGCGGGACTCGCGCGGGCGCTGGACTCGGTCATCGGCGACCCGGAGACCGCACGGCGGATGGGTGAGGCCGGGCGGGAGCGCGCGGTGGGGGAGTTCGGCTGGGACGCCGTCGCGCGCCGGACGGCCGGGCTCTACGGGGAGATCCTCAAACAGGCTTAGCGCGCGCTACTCAGGGGCAGGCTGGGATCAACCAGGGTGAGGGGAGCGGCCATGCGTCGTGGCGGACCTTCGGTGCTCGGAATCGTACTGGCGGGCGGAGAAGGCAAACGCCTGATGCCGCTCACCGCGGACCGCGCGAAACCCGCGGTCACCTTCGGCGGAACGTATCGCCTGGTCGACTTCGTCCTCTCCAACCTCGTCAACGCCGACATCCTGCGCATCTGCGTCCTCACGCAGTACAAGTCGCACTCGCTGGACCGGCACATCACCACCACCTGGCGCATGTCCAGCCTGCTCGGCAACTACGTCACCCCGGTCCCGGCCCAGCAGCGCCTCGGTCCGCGCTGGTACCTGGGCAGCGCGGACGCGATCCTGCAGTCCCTGAACCTCATCTACGACGACCGCCCCGAGTACGTCGCGGTGTTCGGCGCCGACCACGTGTACCGCATGGACCCGCGCCAGATGCTCGCCCAGCACATCGAGAGCGGCGCGGGCGTCACGGTGGCGGGCATCCGCGTCCCGCGCATCGAGTCCTCCTCCTTCGGTGTCATCAGTCCGGGCTCGGACGGCCTGACCGTGGAGCGCTTCCTGGAGAAGCCCACCGACCCGCCCGGGCTGCCCGACGACCCGGAGATGGTCTTCGCCTCGATGGGCAACTACATCTTCACCACCAAGGCCCTGATCGAGGCGCTCCAGCGGGACGCCGAGGACGAGAACTCCGTGCACGACATGGGCGGTTCGATCCTGCCCCAGCTCACCGACCGGGGCGAGGCCCAGCTGTACGACTTCAGCGCCAACCATGTCCCCGGCGAGACCAACCGCGACCGTGGCTACTGGCGGGACGTCGGCACCCTGGACGCGTACTACGACGCCCACATGGACCTGATCGCCGAGCGCCCCGCCTTCAACCTCTACAACCGCAGCTGGCCCATCTACACCCACTCGGGCCAGCTCTCCCCGGCCCGCTTCAACGCGGGCGGTATGGCCGGCGAGTCCATCATCAGCGCCGGCTGCCTGATCCGGGGGCAGGTCACGCGGTCGGTGCTCTCACCCGGGGTGGTGGTCGACCCGGGCGCCGTGGTGCAGGGGGCGGTGCTGCACGACAACGTGCGCATAGGGCGGGGTGCGGTGGTGCGCGGTGCCGTGCTCGACAAGAACGTCGAGGTGCCCCCGGGCGCGACGATCGGCGTCAACCCGGAGCGGGACGCCGATCTGTACACCGTCTCCAAGGGCGGGGTCATCGCGCTGGGCAAGGGCCAGCAGGTCTCCTAGCCGGCAGCTCGCGGTCCGCGGTCCGCGGTCCGCGGATCGACGGCGGATGGACCGGGGGCGGCCGGGCGGGCACCATGCCTCGGTGAGCATCATCATCAGGTTCTTCGTGGCGCCGAGCCACGAAGCCGCGGCCGCGGTCGTGGACGGCGGTCCCGACCGGGCCTTCGAGTCGTCGGCGTGCGGCAACTTCGACGCCGAGGAAGCGCTGCTCGAGTGGGACGGCCTCTTCACCGGCCGCGGCTTCGACGAACTCGTCGCCGCCGATGAACCCGAATCCGTCGCCGGCCCCGACGGCGGGGAAGGCCCCGTGGTCTTCGCCGCCTCCCGAGCCCTGCAGGCCGCGCTCGCCGCCGCCGACCGGACCCGGCTCCTCGAAGTGAGCCGGCGGTGGGTTCGGCAGCGCGCGGCCGACGGAGAGTCGTTCGACCCCAGGATCGCGACCGGCATCCTCAGCGATCTGGCCGAACTGGTGCGCGGCGCCGACGGGCCGGATCACCGCCTGTACTGCTGGATGGCGTAGAGGTCGCTGTGGTACGGGCCCGGGGCAGTCAGCAGCTGCAGGGCGCCTGTGTGGCGCAGACCCGCCACTGGGGCCGCGAGCCGGTGGCCTGCGCCGAGGGCGCTGATTCGTGACGCCTCCCGGGTGACACGGACGGGATGCCCGGCGCCGCAACCCGTGTTGAAGTGACCTCGTATGCACCATGAGTCCCGCCCCTTTCGCTTGGGGCGCGACTTAATCTGCTGTTAACTGTGCGTAGCTTGATCGTACTTGACCGTAATCACTCAAGGGCGATTGACTGCTGATCCACCCGTCGTCGACGCGAGGCAAGCCATTGACTTCTGACCTGCTCGCACCTCTCGACCTGGCGTTCTGGAACATCGAGTCCGCCGAACACCCCATGCACCTGGGAGCGCTGGGCGTCTTCTCGGCGCACTCGCCCACCGCGGGCGCCCACGCGGCCGACCTGCTCGCCGCCCGCGCCGCCGCCGTGCCGGGGCTGAGGATGCGCATCCGCGACGCATGGCAGCCGCGGGGCCTGCTGCGGCCGTTCTCCTTCGGCGGCGCCGCCCGCGAGCCCGCACCCGACTTCGACCCCCTCGACCATGTGCGGCTGCACGCCCCGACCGCCGACTTCCAGGCGGTGGCGGGCCGGCTCATGGAGCGCCCGCTGGAGCGCGGCCGGCCGCCGTGGGAGGCGCATGTGCTGCCGGGCGAGGACGGCGTGTCGTTCGCGGTGCTGTTCAAGTTCCACCACGCCCTCGCCGACGGGCTGCGGGCGCTGACCCTCGCCGCCGCCGTCCTGGACCCCATGGACATGCCCGCCCGCAAGCCGCGCCCCGAGGAGCCCCGGGCCGCTCGCCTCCCGGATGTGCGCAAGCTGCCGGACCTGCTGCGCGGCACCCTGTCCGAGGTGGGCCGGGCCCTGGACATCGGCGCCTCCGTCGCCGTGTCGACCCTGGCAACGCGCTCGTCGGCCGCGCTGTCCGCCGAGCCCAGCGGCACCCGCCGTACCGCCGGGGTCGTCGTCGACATCGACGACGTGCACGTGATCCGCAAGGCCGTCGGCGGCACCGTCAACGACGTCCTCATCGCGGTCGTCGCGGGCGCCCTGCGCCGCTGGCTCGACGAACGCGGCGACGGCAGCGAGGGCGTCGCGCCCCGCGCCCTGATCCCCGTCTCCAAGCGCCGGCCGCGCACCGCCCACCCGCAGGGCAACCGGCTCTCCGGCTACTTGATACGGCTTCCGGTCGACGACCCCGACCCGCTGCGCCGCCTCGCCACGGTCCGCACCGCCATGGACCGCAACAAGGACGCCGGCCCCAACCGGGGCGCGGGCGCCGTCGCCCTGCTCGCCGACCACGTCCCCGCGCTCGGCCACCGGCTCGGCGGGCCGCTGGTCGGCGGGGCCGCCCGGCTCTGGTTCGACATCCTGGTCACCAGCGTGCCGCTGCCCGGCATCGCCCTGAAGCTCGGCGGCCACCCCGTCACCGAGGTCTACCCCTTCGCCCCGCTCGCCCGCGGCCAGTCCCTCGCGATCGCCGTCTCGACCTACCGCGGACGCGTCCACTACGGCCTCGTCGCCGACGCCAAGGCCGTACCGGACCTCGATGTGCTCGCCAAGGCCGTGTCCGAGGAGGTGGAGACCCTCATCACGGCCTGCGGTCCTTGACCCCGGCGGATTTTGGCGGACCGGCCCGGCGCTCCGTAGAATTCCCCGTTCGAAAGCGGGGCGCGGTCGGAGCGCCGCGGGTGATCAGGGAACGGCAGCGGCGATGACGGTGACAGACGACGGCTCGGCGACGACCACGGACGAGGTCGTGCACAAGCCCGGTGACGAGGTCGTGTACGGCCCCGGCATCGACCCCGAGCGGCTCGCCGTCTGCCTCAGCGTGCTCGAGGAGCTCGACAAGCTGGAGATCGACCACCCGGACGCCATCACTGTGCGCCGGGCCACCGCGGGCCTCTACCGCACCGTGAAGCAGCGCCGCCGCCAGGAGCGCCGGGCCGCCAAGACCGCCCACGACAAGGCGGTCACGGAGGCCACGGCGACCGGCTCCGCCCAGCGCATCGACGACGAGACCGAGGGCCTCCTGCCCTCGTCGGCCACGGCGGAGGGCAAGATCGCGGGGATACTCCAGCGCCCGCGCTCCTGCTACACCTGCAAGACCCGGTACGTGGAAGTCGACTACTTCTACCACCAGCTCTGTCCCGACTGCGCCCGCCTGAACCGCGCCAAGCGCGACGCCCGCGCCGACCTCACCGGCAAGCGCGCCCTGCTCACCGGCGGCCGCGCCAAGATCGGCATGTACATCGCGCTCAGGCTGCTGCGCGACGGCGCGCACACGACGATCACCACGCGCTTCCCCAAGGACGCCATCCGCCGCTTCAAGGCCATGGACGACTCGGCGGACTGGCTGCACCGCCTGGAGGTCGTCGGCATCGACCTGCGCGACCCGGCCCAGGCCGTGGCCCTCGCCGACCAGGTCGCCGAGGCGGGCCCCCTCGACATCCTGATCAACAACGCGACGCAGACCGTACGCCGCCTGCCCTCCGCGTACGCCGCCCTGGTCGAGGGCGAGAGCGCCCCGCTGCCCGCCGGCGAGCTCCCCGCCCACCATGTCATCGGCGCCTTCAACTCCGGCGCGGTCGACGGTCTGGCGGCCCTGCCCGTCGGCACCAGCGGCCTCGACGCGCAGAAGGTCGCCGACCTCGCCCTGGTCGCGGGCAACGCCAGCGTCGCCCGGCACCTCGACGGCACCGCCATCGACGCGGGCGGCCTCGTCCCCGACGTCGTCGACACCAACACCTGGGTGCAGACCATCGAGCAGATCTCCCCGGTGGAGCTGCTGGAGACCCAGCTGTGCAACTACACGGCGCCGTTCATCCTGATCAGCAAGCTCCGCCCGGTCATGGCCGACGCCGCGCGGAAGGCGACGAGCGGACGGGCGTACGTCGTGAACGTCTCGGCGATGGAAGGCGTGTTCGGCCGCGGCTACAAGGGTGCGGGCCACCCGAACACCAACGCCGCCAAGGCCGCGATGAACATGGTCACGCGGACCAGCGCCCAGGAGATGTTCCAGACCGACGGCATCCTCATGACCTCCGTCGACACCGGCTGGATCACCGACGAGCGCCCCCACTTCGACAAGCTGCGCCTCGCCGAGGCCGGCTTCCACGCCCCCCTCGACCTGGTCGACGGCGCGGCCCGCGTCTACGACCCGGTCGTCCGCGGTGAGGCGGGCGAGGATGTGTACGGCGTCTTCCTGAAGGACTACGAGCCGGGCAAGTGGTAGCCGGCGGACCTGGCCGGCGTACGCGCCCTGAGTGATCGAGCACTGCCTCTCAACCGCGTCGGAGGAACCCGGTGCGCAAGCGGTCGTGGATCGCGTACGTCCCTGAGTCGTGCGCGGCCCGCACCCGCGTCCCCCCGTCCACCAGCAGATCGGCCCCGGTCACCCACTCGGCCGCGTCCGACGCCAGCCACACCACCGCCCGCGCCACGTCCTCCGGCTCCCCGATCCGCCCGAGCGGCAGCCCGGCGGCCACCTGTTCCTCGCCCGGCTCCCAGACGAACCGCGCCATCTCGGTGCGGACCAGCCCGGGGGAGACGGAGTTGACCCGCACCTTGGGCGCCAGTTCGCCCGCGAGTTGCCGGGTGAGGTGGAGAAGGGCAGCCTTGCTGGTGCCGTACGCGCCGACGTGGGGCCCGACATGCGCCGCGCCCTCGGTGCAGACGTTGACCACCGCGCCGCCGTGCTGCCGCATCCAGGCCCGCCAGGCCGACTGCACCAGTCGCAGGGGCGCCTCCACATTGATGGTGAAGGCCTCGCGCCAGGCCTGCGGATCCACGTCCATGAGCGGCCCGTACGGCTGGTTCGTCGCGGCGTTGTTGACGACCACGTCGAGCCGGCCGAACTCGCGCACGGTGAGCTCCACGAGCGCCCGCAGATGCTCTGCGTCGGCCACGCTGCCGGCTGCCCCGACGCCGCCCAGTTCGGCAGCCGTCCGCCGCACGTCCTCGGCGTCCCGCGCGGTCACGCACACCAGCGCCCCGGCGGCGGCCAGCTGCCGGGCGACGGCGAGCCCGATGCCGCGCGTGGCGCCGGTGACGAGGGCGGCCCTGCCCTGGAGTCCGTACGAGGACGTCATCGCCGTACGATCTCATGACGGGTCGTCAGTCAACAGCCCGGAGCGGCGAGTTCCGCGCCGCCACCAGCTCCAGCACCGTGCGCCAGTCCTCCAGGACCCCGGCGTCGAACTCGGTGTCGCGGCCCTCCTCGTCCGCCTGGCGCAGGCGCAGCAGGTCCTCGTCGGCGCCGTCGCGGGCGCGGCGGTGGTCACGGACGAGGCGGGAGACGCGCGCGCCGAGGAGGGGCCGCACCGCGTCCGCCGCGCAGGCGGCGTGAGCGGTCGCGTCGCCCGGGCGCAGCAGCGGGCCGATGGCCTGAACGAGCCCAGCGACTTGGAGTTCCTTGTCGGCGGGGCGGGCGCGGCGCAGCAGCGCGGCCGTCCGCAGCGCGTGTTGGTGCAGATCGACTCGGGTGGTGCCGGGGCCGGGGGCGTCCCTGGCGCCCCGGCAGGCGTACAGCAGATCCATCAGCTCTTCGACGCTGCGCAGCTCCATGCGTCAGTCCTCCCGCCGGGCAAGCCGTTGCCGTCCGCCAGCAGATCATGGCCGCCTTGCGAATCGGCCAACGGGACTTGAACTGCGCGGCGTGCTGGGCCCCCGCACCGGCGGCAAGGAACAGGCTGACCCGAACGGGTGACTTGTTCCTGGGGCGTTCCGGGACAGAACGGCGAATAGCGGCTGGTTGTATGCCGGTCGACTTCGGAAAGTTACAGCTTGTTTGCAGCCCCATCGAGCGGGTACCCGCTCATTTGGTTAATCTGTAGCGGACGGACATCACTACAGGGTCCCAACCCACACCCATGGTCCGTCCCGGGACAAGCCGGTGCACAACGGCCTGCTTGCACACCAGTTACCGGCGCCACCGCGTCCGAACCGACTTTGAGTAAGACCCGAGCGGGCGTCAGGTACCGGACCGCAGACTGGGCCGGCCCCGCCCCGAGGGTGATCCGACACAGAAGGAGTGCGCGGTGACACCTGAGAAGACGAATCGCGAACAGCGCCCCAAGGAACGCACGGAGCGCTCGGGCCGCCGGCCGAAGGAGATCGGCAGTCTCGATGTGTGGGCCAGGTCCGCCCCCATTCGACTGGCGGGCTACGAGGACGACCTGGCTGAGCCCCACATCCTGCCCAGCGTCGACTGAGCGGGCAGAGCCCTTCGCGATCGCCGACCGCATGGGCGTGTGAGACTCACGCCCATGCTGATCAGAGAAGCCGCGGCCGATTCACCGGCCGCGGATTCGGCCTTTCTGGGGCCGGATCGTCGCCGTCGATGAGACCTGCGCATCGGCTTGGCGGCCCATCATGTACAGGCAGTGCGGGGAGGGGTTTTTGTATTTGCCTAAAGACTTTAGGTAAATACATAATCAACCATGCCGAGGGAGGGAGAGGGCATGGTACGCGCAGGACTCACTCCGCACCTGCTGACCCGGGCGGGAGCCGAACTGGCCGACGAGGTCGGCTTCGACCAGGTGACGGTCTCGGAGCTCGCCCGGCGGTTCGACGTCAAGGTCGCGAGCCTGTACTCGCATGTGAGGAACTCCCAGGACCTGAAGACCCGCATCGCCCTGTTCGCCCTGGAGGAGCTGGCCGACCGGGCCGCCGACGCCCTGGCCGGGCGGGCCGGCAAGGACGCCCTGGTCGCCTTCGCCAACGTCTACCGCGACTACGGCCGTGAGCACCCCGGCCGCGCCGCCGCCGCACGGCTGAGGCTCGACCCCGAGACGGCGGCCGCGAGTGCGGGCGTCCGGCACGCGCAGATGACGCGGGCGATCCTGCGCGGCTACGACCTGACGGAGCCGGACGCCACGCACGCCGTACGGCTGCTGGGCAGCGTCTTCCACGGCTACGCCGGCCTGGAGACGGCGGGCGGCTTCAGCCACAGTGCCCCCGACTCGGAGGAGACCTGGGTCCGGATCCTGGACGCCCTCGACGCCCTGCTGCGCAACTGGCCGACCGAGCCCACCACTCCCTGACCGACAGGCTGAGGACATGGACACCGAGTACGACTGGATCACCACGCCCGTCACAGCCGGCCTCCTGCGCGGCGCCCTCGACGTCGAGCACACCGACCACGGCGTCCTGCCGCATCGGCTGCCCGCCCGGGCCCGCGCCCAGAACACCGACGGACAGCTGGCCATGGCCGAGTCACAGGCCTCCGGCGTCCGGCTGGCCTTCCGCACCCGGGCCACCGCCGTCGAACTCGACACGCTGCCCACCAAGCGCGCCTATGTGGGCGCCCCGCCCCGCCCGCACGGCGTGTACGACCTGATAGTCGACGGGCGCCTCGCGGGTCAGGGCAGCGTGACCGACGGCAACGTCGTGGTCGTCGACATGATCGCCGGGACCGCCGAGCACCGGCCGGGCCGCCCCGGCACCGTGCGCTTCACCGGGCTGCCCGACGGGGACAAGGACGTCGAGATCTGGCTGCCGCACAACGAGACCACCGAACTGATCGCCCTGCGCACCGACGCCCCCGTCGAGCCCCCGCGGGACCCGGGCCGCAGGGTGTGGCTGCACCACGGCAGTTCGATCAGCCACGGCTCCGACGCCGCGAGCCCCACCGGCATCTGGCCCGTGCTCGCCGCCTCCCTCGGCGGCGTGGAGCTGATCAACCTGGGCCTGGCCGGGAGCGCCCTGCTCGACCCGTTCACCGCGCGTGCCCTGCGCGACACCCCCGCCGACCTCATCAGCGTCAAGATCGGCATCAACCTCGTCAACCTGGACCTGATGCGGCTGCGCGCCTTCGGCCCCGCGGTCCACGGCTTCCTCGACACCATCCGGGAAGGTCACCCGACGACACCGCTGCTGGTCGTGTCGCCCATCCTGTGCCCGATGCACGAGGACACGCCCGGCCCCTGCGCCCCGGACTTCAGCGGCCTCAGCGGCGGCCGCCTGCGGTTCGTGGCCATGGGCGACCCGGCGGAACGCGCGAGCGGGAAGCTGACGTTGGGCGTCATCCGGGACGAGCTGTCCCGCATCGTCAAGCAGCGGGCGGCCGACGACCCGAACCTGCACTATCTCGACGGCCGTGACCTCTACGGCGAGGCCGACGCCGACGAACTGCCGCTGCCCGACCAGCTCCACCCCGACGCGGCCACCCACCGCCGCATCGGCGAACGCTTCGCACGCCTGGCGTTCACCGCCGACGGGCCCTTCGCGCCCCCGTCCTAGGGCCTGTCCTAGTCCAGCGGCGCCGTCCGTCGCCACGGGCGCAGTTTCTCGATCTGCTCCGCCAGCGCCAGCAGCTCCGCCTCCGCGCCGGGACGGCCCACCAGCTGGACGGCGCAGGGGGCGCCGGACGGCAGTGTGCCGACCGGGATCGACATCGCGGGCCAGCCGGTGAGGTTCCACGGCGGGGTCAGCGGTGAGTAGGCGCTGTTGGCGATGATGTTGCGCAGCCAGCCGCGCTCGTGCCAGGGCGCCGACCTGGGGGAGCGGCGGGCGAGAGCCGGGGTGAGGAGCACGTCGTACTCGGCGAAGAACGGTTCGAGGCGGCGGCGCAGCCGTGCCCGGCTCTCACCGCCCCGCACCCGCTCGACGAAGCGCTTCCCGACGGCGGCGTGAACCCGGGTGCGGCGGGTGAGGCGGCGCGGGTCCAGGCCTTCGGCGTCCACGGCCGTACCCGCCGTCCAGTGGGTCAGCGCGGTGACGCCCAGCGACATCGGGTACGGCGGGTCGGCGCGCCGTACCTGGTGACCGGCCTTGATGAGCAGCCCCGCGGCCTCGCGGGCGGCGCTCGCGTACGGCTTGCCGATGGCGATCCCGGCCAGCGGGCTGCGCAGGGACACCGCGATCCGGTGCGTGGCGGGCGCGTTCGGGTTTACGACCTCGGTGCCCGCGAGGACCGACAGCATCAGGCGGGTGTCCTCGACCGTCGTGGCCAGCGGGCCGTTCTCCGACATGCCGAACCAGTCGCCGTCGCTGACGCCGGCCGGGACCACCCCGGTGCCGGGCTTGATGGTGACCAGGCCACAGTTGGCGGCCGGGATGCGCAGGGAGCCCATGCCGTCGTTGCCCAGGGCGATCGGCACCATGCCCGCGGCGACCGCGGCCGCGCTGCCGCCGGACGAGCCGCCCGCCGTGCGCGAGGTGTCCCACGGGTTGCGGGCGGTGCCGTGCACGCCCTCCGTGGTGCCGAAGACACACAGCTCCGGTACGTTCGTCAGCCCCACGACCACCGCGCCGGCGGCCCGCAGCCGGGCCACGGTGACGTGGTCGTGGTCGGCCGGGGTGTCCGGCGTCGCCGCGGAGCCGACGCGGTTGGACTCGCCGCGCACCGCGAGGTTGTCCTTGACGGCCACCGGCACACCCGCCAGGGGCAGTTCGGCCAGGTCGGCACGTGAGCCGACCTCGTCGGCCTCGGCGAGCGCGGCCTCGGCCCGGACCGCGCGGAAGGCGCCGACGTGGCCGTCGAGCCGCTCGATGCGGGCCAGGTGCTCGGCCACCACCTCACGCGGGGTGGCCCGCTTCTCGCGTACGGCGGCGGCGATCTCGGCGGCGGTCCGGCCGATCCAGCTGGTCACGGGCGCTCCTCAGTGCTTACTCGCGAGTATGTAGGAGAACTCTGCCGGGCGGCGGGCCCGGCGTCGAGAGGGCGCCGGGCTTGGATATTCGGGAGGGTCTTCTTGGACTTTTCGCACCTCCCCTCCTCGGCGCCGCCCTGCTGACCTGCGCATCATCCGATCAATGAGCCAACTGGGCTCCCTCCAGGCCCCATTGACAGCCTATGGGGCCAGTCCAATCATCAGACATCCGATGAATGAGGGGTCGCTCATGAGGAGACACTCAAGGCTGGTCGGTGCCCTGGCCGTGCTGGCGCTGTCCCTGGCGGCACCGGCACCGGCGGTCGCGGCGGAGGAGCCGGCGGCGCCGGTCACGGTGCCCGCCCTCGCCGACTGGACGCCCGCGTCGGGCAGTTACCACTACGGCACGCGGACCCGGCTCGTGGCCGACGGCGCCACCGAACGCCGGGTCGCCGGCACCCTCGCCGACGATCTTCGCGCGGCGGGGCACGGCCGGGTGCCGGTCGTCCCGGGCGGTGCCCGAGCCGGTGACATCGTTATCGACGTCCAGCCCTCCCGGACCTCCCTCGGCGCCGAGGGCTACGAACTCCGCGCCGGCAAGCGCCTGTCCGTGACCGCGGCGACCGACACCGGCGCCTTCTACGGCACCCGCACCCTTCTGCAGCTCCTCGCCCAGGGCGACCGTGTCCCCGCCGGCCGCACGGTCGACGTACCGCGCTACAAGGAGCGAGGTGTCGGGGTCTGCGCCTGCTACATCCACGTCTCGATGCCCTGGCTGGAGAACCTGGTCCGCGAGATGGCGTACCACAGGCTCAACCAGCTGCTCCTCGAACTGAAGGTGAAGAGCGACACCCATCCCGAGGCCAACACCTGGGGCTACTACACCAAGGACGAGATACGCCGTCTGGTCGCCCTCGGCGAGAGGTACCACGTCGAGATCATCCCCGAGATCAACTCGCCGGGCCACATGGACCCATGGCTGGAGAACCGCCCGGACCTGCAACTCACCGACTCCGACGGCAACAGGCAGCCCTCGCGCCTCGACATCACCCGGCCGGAGTCCTTCACCTACTACACCAGCCTGATCGACGAGTACGCGCAGGTCTTCACCGCCACGTCCTGGCACATGGGAGCCGACGAGTACATGCTCGGCTCCGACTTCGCCAAGTACCCGCAGATCCTGAAGTACGCGCGGGACACCTATGGCCCCGACGCCACACCCCAGGACGCGTTCATCGACTTCGTCAACCGCGTCCACGCCTACACGGCGGGCAAGGGCAAGAGGCTGCGCATCTGGAACGACGGGCTCACCGGCGCCAACACCGTCCAGGTGGCCGCGGGGACGACGGTCGAGCACTGGCTGAACGTGGCGACGAAGCCGAGCCGGCTCCTCGCCCAGGGCCATCCGTTGATGAACGCCGCATACGCCCTGTACCTGGTCCGCGGCGGCTTCCACAGCGACACCGAGGGCCTGTACGACCAGCGCTGGGACCCGCGCAGCTTCGAGGGCGAGAAGCTGGCCTCCCGCGAGGGCATCACCGGCGCGAAGATCAGCCTGTGGCCCGACAACGGCCGGGGCGAGACCGAGAACGAGGTCGCCGTCGCCCTGTGGCCCGCGCTGCGGCACATCGCGCAGGCGACCTGGGGCGATCCGCACCCCGACGACACGTACGGCGCCTTCGTGGCGCGGGGCACCGCTGTCGGGCACGCGCCCGGGTGGCGGGACCTGACCCGGGTGCCGGTGGCGGACGGGTCGTACACCTTCCAGACGGGCGGCCGCTCCTTCACCGCCGAGGTCGCGCGCACGGCCGACGGTTACGTGACCGTGCGGACGGCGGACGGCTGCCTCGAAGTGCGCGGCGGAAAGCTCACGCTCAACGTGCCGTTGCAGCCGGGCGTCGAGGCTGCGCCGCGGACGTGCGACCCCGCGAACACCCTCCAGCGCTGGCAGTTGGAGCCCGCGGCCGGCGGCCACCGCCTCGTCAACGCCATCACCCGGATGGCGGTGAGCGTGTCGGACGACGGCCGGTTCGTGCAGTACCCGCCGGACCGGCGCACGCCCGCCGTATGGCACCTGAGCTGAGCCCCGACCCGAGGAGCCGTCCCATGGCCGTTTCCCGACGTGTCTTCATCGCCACAGCCGCCGTCCTCGCCGCGACCGGCGCCACCGGACCCGCCCTGGCGGCACACCGGGCACCCGCCGCCACGGAAGACCCCCGTTACCGCATCCCCGTCAGCCCCGACGACACCGAGGCCGACCTGGTCCGCAAGGCCTCCCAAGTCCGGCCCACCGCACGGCAGATCGCCTGGCAGCGCCTGGAACGCACCGCCTTCCTGCACTTCGGCGTGAACACCTTCACCGGCCTGGAATGGGGCACCGGCGACGAGGACCCGGACGTGTTCCAGCCGGTCGGCCTCGACACCGACCAGTGGGCCCGAGCCCTGCGCGACGGCGGCTTCCGGCTCGCCATCCTCACCGTCAAGCACCACGACGGCTTCGTGCTCTACCCGTCCCGCTACACCAACCACTCGGTGGCGTCGAGCAGTTGGCGCGAAGGCCGGGGCGATGTCCTGCGTTCCTTCGCCGACTCCATGAGGCGGCACGGCATCAAGGTCGGCGTCTACATCTCGCCCGCCGACGAGAACCAGTACCTCCACGGCGTGTACGCCAACGGCAGCGCCCGCGCCGACCGCACGATCCCCGCCCCGGTCGAAGGGGACGACCGCACGCCGGCACGGTCGTACACCCTCCCGGCCACCGACTACGGCGCCCACATGCTCAACCAGCTCTACGAGGTCCTCACCGAGTACGGCCCGGTCGACGAGGTGTGGTTCGACGGCGCGCAGGGGCGCATCCCGCCGGACAAGGTGGAGAAGTACGACTGGGACAGCTGGTACACCCTCGTCCGCTCGCTCGCGCCCGGTGCCGTGATCGCCGTGTCCGGCCCCGACGTGCGCTGGGTCGGCGACGAGGGCGGGCTGGCCCGGGAGGACGAGTGGAGCGTCGTGCCGGTGCGGGAGAAGGACTACGGCCGGACGGACTACGCGCTGTCCTACGACGCCCCGGACATGGGCAGCAGGGACGCCCTCGTGAAGGCCCGGCCCGTGGCCGACCACCTCCAGTGGTGGCCGGCCGAGTGCGACGTGTCCATCCGGGACGGCTGGTTCTACCACGCCGACCAACACCCGAAGAGCGTCGACCAGTTGAGGGACATCTACTTCCGGTCGGTGGGCCGCAACTCGGTGCTCCTGCTCAACATCCCGCCGGACACGCACGGCCTGCTGCCCGCCGCCGACGTGGCGCGGTTGCGGGAGTTCCGCGAACGCGTGGACCGGGAACTCCCGGAGGACCTGGCGCGCGGCGCCCGGACCACCGTCTCGCCGGGCCGTGTCACCGTCGACCTGGGCAGGGAGCGGGAGGTGGACCGGATCCGGCTGGCGGAGGACATCGGGTACGGGCAGCAGGTGGAGAGCTTCGTCGTCGAGGCGCACCGCGAGGGTGCCTGGACGGAGGTGACCCGGGCCGGGACGATCGGCGCGAGCCGGATCCTGTTGCTGGCGGCGCCGGTGCGGGCCCGGCGGTGGCGGGTACGGGTGACCGGTTCGCGCGCCGCGGCGCGGCTCGCGGAGTTCCGCCTGTACCGGTCGCAGGCGGTCCCCATCGGATGACCGAGGCGGGCGGCGCGGGCTGGACAGGGCGCATGGGCGAGATTCAGGGCTCCTACGACGACCTGTTCACCGCCGTGCCGAACGCCCTGGCCGCGATGCTGTCTGCCGGATGACGGCGGCGCCGTGCTGCCCGCCCGGGGGTGGTGACGCGATGCGGGCGTCCCGATGGAGAGGGCGCGAGGCCGTCACGCGTCCCGGGCCACCCCCGTACTGCCCCGCTCGACCAACCGCGGCACCGGCACCCGCACCGCCCGTGCCGAGCCTCCGTCGAGGAGAGCCGTCAGTTCACGGGCCGCCGTGCGTCCGAACGCCACGCTGTCCCGGGACAGCGCGGACAGCCAGGGCTTGACCATGCGGCACAGCGCCGAGTCCTCCCAGGACACCACCGAGACGTCCGCCGGTACCGAGAAGCCCAGTTCGGCGGCGGTGGCGGCCCCGGCGACGGCCATCACGTCGTTGTCGTAGATCAGGGCCGTCGGGGGAGCGGGCCTCTTCAGCACCCGGCAGGTGACAGCCGCGCCCTCGGCGTCGGAGTAGTCGGTGCTGACCGACTCCACCTCGGACAGACCGCGCCGCCCGGCCTCGGCGCGCAGTGTGCGGACTCGGCGTTCGGTGTGGGCGAGCCCCGGCAGCCCGGCGATGTGCACGATCCGCCGGTGGCCGAGGGCGTACAGGCCGTCCACGACCGACGCCATCGCGCCCGCGTCGTCGGCCCAGACGGTCGAGAGGCCGGGGTGGCGTTCGTCGGGCGCGCCGCCGATCACCACGGCGGGCAGACCGAGTTCGTCGAGCAGGTCGGGGCGGGGATCGTCGGTGCGCGGGTCGACCACAAGGACGCCGTCCACGCGGTGCTCGGCCCACCAGCGCCGGTACACCGCGCACTCGTCGCCGATGTCCTCGACCACCTGGAACAGCAGGCCGAGATGACGCTCCGCCAGCACCTCCTGGATGCCCGAGACGAGTTGCAGGAAGAAGGAGTCCACTCCGAGTGTGTCGGCCGGACGCGCCAGCACGAAGCCGACCGTCGCCGCGCCCTCCCCGGACAGTGCGCGTGCCGCCGTGCTGGGCCGCCACCCCAGTTCCTCGGCGACCCGCCGCACCCGGTCACGGGTCTCCTCCGACACCCCGGGCCGGCCGTTCAGGGCGAAGGAGACCGCGCTCTGGGAGACCCCGGCGTGCCGCGCTATGTCCTTCATCGTCGGCCGACGGGCCGGTGACCGCTTGCCCGACATGGCCATTCCCCCATTCCGGCGACGCATTCCCGGAGCAGTATGCACTAATGCGGTTCAGCTCAGTTGCCCTAATGCGTATTAGTCACTAATGAAATTAGCTCCGTGAGAGCCATTGACGGGCCCGTGGAGCGGCGTGCAGGGTCTGCCTCATTGGCCAACTCGCCCGCAAAGGAGGCCGGTTCACTGTGCCCATTTCCCGTAGAGCCCTCGCTGCCGCATTCGCCGTCTGTGTCGTCCTGCCGCTCAGCGCCTGCGGCTCGTCGGGCGGCGACGGCGGCACGGCCGACGCCTCCGGCAAGATCGAGGGCGACATCACCTTCCAGACCTGGAACCTGCGCGCCAACTTCAAGGACTACTTCGAGGGCCTGATCGCCGACTTCGAGAAGAAGTACCCCGGCACCCGGGTGAAGTGGATCGACCAGCCCGCCGAGGGCTACGCCGACAAGATCAGCGCGGATGCGGCGGGCGGCACCCTGCCCGACGTCGTCAACGTCTCACCGGACCTGGTGGCCCCGCTGGCCAAGGCCGGCCTCGCGCTCGACCTCGACAAGGCGGCCGGGCGGTACGAGAAGGAGTATCTGAAAGGAGCCTGGGCCAGCCATCGGATACCGGGCATGAAGGGGACGTACGCCTTCCCCTGGTACCTCAACACCGGCCCGCTCTTCTACAACAAGTCCCTCTTCGAGGAGGCCGGACTCGACCCCGACCGGCCCCCGAAGACGTACGACGAGGTCTTCGCCGCGGCCCTGCAGATGGCGAAGAAGACCGACGGAAAGGTCGCCACGCTCGCCAACGTGCCCACCATCGAGGACTTCGGCCGCTACGGCGTCCAGCTCATGAACAAGGAAGGCACCGCCTTCTCCTTCAACGACGCCAAGGGAGTCGAACTCCTCACCAGGTACAAGGAGCTGTACGACGCCAGGGCGCTCGACCCGCAGGCGCTGACCGCCACCCCCGAGTCGTCCGGCAAGAAGTTCCTCACCGGGGCCGTCGCCATGAACCCCGGCAGCGCCCTGGACCTCGGCAACTTCAAGAAGCAGGCGCCGAACCTCTACAAGAACATCGGCATCACCGACCAGATCACCAGCACCGGGCACGTCAACATGTATGTGATGGGGGTGATGGTGAACGCGCAGACCAAGCGCACGCCCGCCGCGGTCGCCTTCGCCCACTACGTCACCGACGCCGAGCACCAGATGTCGTTCGCGAAGAAGGTGGCCATCTTCCCGAGCACCGCCGGTTCCCTCGACGACCCGTACTTCACCAAGCAGGACGGGACGGACGAGACGCGGGTGCGCGTCGCCGCCGCCAAGTCGCTGAAGAACGCCGTCAATTACACGCCGGTGCTGTTCAGCGAGCAGATGAAGACCGCGCTGCGCAACGAGGTCGCGAAGGCGTTGCAGGGCAAGGAGAGCCCCGAGGAAGCCCTCGACAACGCTGTCAAGGCCTGCAACACGCTGCTTCAGCAGCAGGGGTAGCGCGCGATGGCCATGTCGACCGTCTCCCGGGTGCGGCGCCAACTGCCCGTCAGCCCGTGGCTGTTCGCCGCGCCGGGGCTGCTGATCACCGGCGCCTTCATCCTCTACCCGTTCGTCTCCACCCTGGTCAACGCTTTCACGGACCGGCGCACCCTGGTCCCGGGGCGGTTCGTCGGCCTCGCTAACTTCCGCGAGCTGCTGAACGACGAGATGTTCTGGATCGGCCTGCGCAACAGCACGCTGTACGTCGTCGGAGTCGTCCCCGCCCTCGTCGTACTGCCCCTGCTGCTCGCGCTGCTCGTGCAGAAGAACATCCCCGGCATCACCTTCTTCCGGTCCGCCTTCTACACCCCGGTCGTCGCCTCGATCGTCGTGGTCGGGCTGATCTGGGTGTGGCTGCTCGACGAACGCGGCCTGGTGAACTCCCTGCTGGAGACGGTCGGGGTCGGCCGGGTCGGCTTTCTCAGCGACCAGTGGCTGCTCCTGCTGAGCGCGATGACCGTCATGGTCTGGAAGGGGCTCGGCTACTACATGATCATTTATCTGGCCGCGCTCGCCAACGTCCCCCGCGAACTGCACGAGGCGGCGGCCGTGGACGGAGCCGGCGCGGTCCGCCGCTTCCTCACGGTCACCGTGCCCGCCGTGCGTTCCACCATGGTCCTGGTCGGAGCGCTCTCCTCGGTCGCCGCCTTCAAGGTCTTCTCCGAGGTGTACCTGATGGCCGGCCCGAGCGGCGGACCGGCGGGCGAGGACACCACCCTCGTCATGCTCGTCCAGCGCACCGGCACCGGCCTGACCGGCCGCGTCGGCTATGCCTCGGCCATCTCGGTCGTCGTCTTCGTCGTCACCGTCGCCCTGATGCTGCTCGTGCTGCGCGCCGACCGGAGGGACGAGTCATGAGCGCGCTGGAGAAGGTACGGCCCGCCGCTGCGAGGCCGCCGGCCCTCGCCCGTGCCCCCCGCGTCACCGACGAGCACGGCCGCCGCATACGAGTGTGGGAGCTCGTCCTGCGCTACCTGCTGCTGCTCGCCGTACTCGCCCTCACCGTCGGCCCGTTCCTCTGGCAGCTGTCGACCTCGCTCAAGGGCCCCACCGAGGACATCTTCAGCTCCCCGCCGAAGTTCCTGCCCGGCGACCCCACCCTGCACAACTACGAGCGGGTCGCCGACACCATCCCCGTCTGGGACTACGCCCTCAACTCGCTGAAGGTCGCCACCGCCAACGTCGTCACCAACTGCGTCGGCTCGGCACTCGCCGGCTACGCCCTCGCCCGGCTGCGCTACCGGGGCCGACGCGTGGCCACCCTCGTCTTCATCCTCGCGATGCTCGTGCCGGTGGAGGGCATCATCATCGCCCAGTTCACGACCATGCGGGAGCTCGGCCTCAACAACACCCTCGTCGGTGTCGTCCTGCCGGGCTGCATCAGCGCCCTGAACGTGCTGCTGATGCGCAACGCCTTCCTCAACCTGCCGTACGAGATCGAGGAGGCGGCCTACGTCGACGGCGCCAACGTCTGGCAGCGGTTCCTGCGCATCGCCCTGCCGTCCGTGAAGGGAACGATCGCCGTCGTCGCGATCTTCGCCTTCATGGGCGCCTGGGACGACTTCCTGTGGCCCCTCATCGTGCTGAGCGACCCCTCCAGGTTCACGCTGACCATCGGCCTCAACTATCTGCACGGCACCTTCGCGGGCGACGAACGCCTCGTCGCCGCGGGCACGATCATCGCCGTGGCGCCGCTGATCGCCCTCTTCGCCTGTCTCCAGCGGTACTTCTTCCGCGGCGTGGGCGAGGGCGCCGTCAAGGGCTGACCTCCCTGACCTCCCGTACCCCCCTCACAAGGACACGCATGCCTGCTGCCGTGCGCTTCGGCGTCAACTACACCCCGAGCGAAGGGTGGTTCCACCACTGGCTCGACTTCGACCTCGACTCCGTACGCGCCGACCTCGACTCCATCGCGGCGCTGGGCCTGGACCACATCCGGGTCTTCGCGCTGTGGCCGTACTTCCAGCCGAACCGCACCCTGATCCGCCATCGCGCCGTCGAGCAGCTGGTACAGCTCGTCGACGCCGCCGCCGAACGCGGCCTCGACGTCAACGTGGACGGCCTGCAGGGCCACCTGAGCAGCTTCGACTTCCTCCCGGCCTGGACGCGGACCTGGCACCGGCGCAACCTCTTCACCGACCCGGACGTGCTCGACGGCCAGGCCGCCTACCTGCGCACCCTCGCCGCCGCGCTCGCCGACCGCCCGGGCTTCCTCGGCATGACACTCGGCAACGAGGTCAACCAGTTCTCGGCCGGCCCGCATCCCGACCCCGACCGGGCGACCGAGGACGAGATCGACCGCTGGCTGGCGCGCATGCTGGCCGCCTGCGAGGAGGGCGCCCCCGGCAGGCTGCACCTGCACGCCGAGTACGACGCCACCTGGTACCAGGACGACCAGCCGTTCACCCCGGCCCAGGCCGCCCGGCACGGCGCCGTCACGGCCGTGCACTCCTGGGTCTTCAACGGCACCGCCCAGCGCCACGGCCGTACTTCCGTCCCGGCCGAGCACCACGCCGCGTATCTCGTCGAACTGAGCAAGGCCTGGGCCGACGACCCGCACCGGCCCGTCTGGCTCCAGGAGGTCGGCGCGCCCGCACCGCTCATCCCGCCCGAGCATGCCGCCGCCTTCACCGAGGCGACCGTCGCGAACGCTGTGGACTGCCCCGGCCTGTGGGGCATCACCTGGTGGTGCTCGCACGACGTGTCCCGTGCGCTGGCCGACTTCCCCGGACTCGAGTACGGCCTGGGCCTGCTGACCAACGACCGCAGGCCCAAGGACACGGCCGGTGTGCTGGCGCGGGCGGCACGGGAACGGCACGCGTACAAGCCCGCGACCCGGACCACTGCGCTGGTCGTCCCCGCCGACCCGGCCATGCGCTCGGCCTGCGCCCCGGGCGGCCCCGTCTTCGACGCCTACTTCCGGCTCACCGCCGACGGCGCCCGCCCCACCACCGTCCTCGACACCCGGACGGACGACCAGGGACACCTGGCCGCGCGGGGCATCACCGAGGTCGTCACTCCCGATCAGGTACTCCCCGCCCCACCAGGACACCCAGGAGGCACCCGCTCGTGAACCCCACCAGACGCACGGTCCTGCTCGCCGGCGCCGCGGCCGCCCTGTCGCCCTCGCTGCCCGCGGCGGCCGCACCGAAGCCCGAGACCGCCACCCTCCAGCCGTACGCCGCCTACTGGTATCCGGACTCCCTGCCCTCCGGCACCCCGGACACCGGCGTCACCTGGCGCAGCCTGAAGTCCTGGCGTCCGGCCGACGACCCGGACCTCGCCTTCAACGCGGCGACCGTACCGCTGGCACCGCGCTTCACCCCGACTCCGGCCAACACGACCGCTCGCACACATCAGGCCCGGGTCCAGTCCCTGGTGTCCTTCGGGCCCACGTCCGGCAACCCCTCCCAGGGCTCGGCCACCGCCGACTACTACGCCCTCACCCACTGGGCGTACATCGACGAGCTGGTGTTCTGGGGCGGCTCGTCGGGGGAGGGGCTGATCCTCGCGCCGAACGCGCCCGTCGTGGACGCCGCCCACCGGCACGGTGTGCCGGTCCTCGGCAACATCTTCCTGCCGCCCGTCGCCTACGGCGGGCAGCTGCGGTGGACGCGTGACCTGGTGCAGAAGGACGCGCACGGGCGTCACCCGCTCGCCGCGCGGCTGGTCGCGGTGGCGGAGGCATACGGCTTCGACGGGTGGTTCGTCAACGCCGAGACCGGTGGCGGGGACGCCTCGCTGGGCGCGGACATGCTGGGCTTCATGCGGGAGCTCAGGGCGCTCGCCCGGGGCAGGGGGCAACGGGTGACCTGGTACGACTCGATGACCGTGCAGGGAACCGTGAGCTGGCAGGGGGCGCTCAACGCCCAGAACGAGGCGTTCTTCCAGGCCGCCGACGACATGTTCGTCGACTTCCGGTGGACGGCGGGCAGCCTGTCCGCGTCCGGGCAGCGGGCCGAGCAGCTAGGCCGCAGCCGATACGCGCTGTGGGCGGGCGTCGACGTCGAGGCGAACGGTTGGAACTCCGCCGTGAACTGGGACGCGATCGTGCCGCGCGACCGGCCGCACGTCGTGTCGGTCGGCTTCTACCGGCCCGAGTGGACCCGCAATCACCTGCCCGCGGACGAGCGGGCCCCGGAGGACTTCCATGCCGCCGACGACCGGTTCTGGACCGGGCGGTCACTGGATCCGTCGCGGCCGGACGGCACCGACGGCTGGCGGGCGCCGGCCGTGTCGGTCGCCGACCGGTCGACGGTCACGTCGGTGCCGTTCGCGAGCGTGTTCAACACCGGGCACGGGCTGCGGTGGTACGAGGACGGGGAGGTGACGTCGGACGCACCGTGGAACCATCTGGGTCTGCAGGACCGGCTGCCGTCGCGGCGCTGGGCCGTGCACACCGACGGGCAGCGCCCCTGTGTGAACTTCGACTTCGCGGACGCCTGGCGTGGCGGGAGCAGTGTCCTCGTCGAGGGTGAACTGGACGAGCCGGTGATCGTGGATGTGTATGCGACACGGCTGCCGGTGGGTGTTGACACGGTTGTCGAGCTGACCTGCCGGACCGACGCCGGCCGTGTGAACGCCGAGCTGGCGGTGGCCACGGCTGAACCGAGAGGGCCGGGTGCGACACCGCCGTACACGTATCTGCCTGTGAACTCGGTCAACAGCTGGCAGACCTCGACCGTACGGCTCACAGGCCTGACCGGCACCGTGCACGCGATCGGCGTCCGGCTCACCGCGCCGCCCGACGGCGGTCCCGTGCGCTGGCGCCTCGGCGGCCTCGCCGTCCGCACCGCGTCCCGGACCCCGGCCGCCCCGTCAGGGCTGCGCGTCACGGCCGCCTCCGGAGGCGACCTGCGCTTCGCCTGGAACCCGGCCCCCGGCGACGTTCGCCACTACACCCTGCACCGCCTCCTGCCCGACGGCACCCGCCGCTTCCTCGGCGGCACCTGCCAACGGGCCTACTTCGTCGCCGGCCAGGAGCCCGAACAGGGCGAGCGCGCGGCACGGTTCGAACTGCGCGCCGTAGGGGAGCTCTACACCACATCGGCCCCCGCGACCGTCACCCACCGCTGGTGACCACCCGCCCCACACGACCACTCAGCACACCGCTC
The DNA here is from genome assembly GCF_001513975.1 of Streptomyces curacoi. GTDB lineage: Bacteria > Actinomycetota > Actinomycetes > Streptomycetales > Streptomycetaceae > Streptomyces > Streptomyces curacoi. Next base: position 122,341 of record NZ_KQ947986.1, on the reverse strand, counting down.
ACCACCACCGCTCACCACCATCACTCTCCCTCGGACGACCCACGGAGCACCCCGCATGCATGACGACCGCAGCCTGGTCGAAGCCCGTCTCAAGCGCGTCCTCGACGAACGCGTCCGCCCCGCCGTGTACCCGGAGTCAGTGCCGCTGGAGGTGGCGGTGTGGCATGCGCCCGGCGAGCCGGTGCCCGTCGCCGAGGGACTCGCCGCCGAGCCCGAGCCGATCCAGGTGGGCGCACGCTGGGGTGCCCCTTGGGGCACCAGCTGGTTCCGGGTCACCGGGACCGTGCCCGAGGCGTGGGCCGGCCGGACCGTCGAGGCCCTCCTCGACCTGGGGTTCGACGAGAACATGCCCGGCTTCCAGTGCGAGGGCCTGGTCCACCGGCCCGACGGCACCCCCGTGAAAGGCCTCAACCCGCGCAACCAGTGGGTGCGTATCGGCGCGCCCGTCGAGGGCGGCGAGCGGGTGCGGCTGCACATCGAGGCCGCCTCCAACCCCGTCATCCTCGACTACCACCCCTTCCTGCCCACGCAGCTCGGCGACAAGGAGACCGCCGGCAGCGAGCCGCAGTACACGCTCACCCGCATGGACCTCGCCGTCTTCGACGAGAACGTCTGGCAGCTGGTCATCGACCTGGAGGTGCTCGGCGAGCTGATGGCCGAGCTGCCGGTGGAGTCGGCGCGGCGCTGGGAGATTCTGCGAGCGGTGGACAAGGCGCTCGACGCGATCGACCTGCAGGACGTCAACGGCACGGCGAGCCGCGCCCGCTCACGGCTCACCGACGTGCTCGCCGCCCCCGCCGTGCCGTCCGCCCACCGCATCAGCGCCGTCGGGCACGCGCACATCGACTCGGCGTGGCTGTGGCCGCTGCGCGAGACCGTGCGCAAGGTGGCCCGTACGACCGCCAACATGACCGCGCTCATCGAGGACGAGCCCGACTTCGTCTTCGCCATGTCGCAGGCCCAGCAGTGGGCTTGGGTGAAGGAGCACCGGCCCGAGGTGTGGGCGCGGGTGAAGAAGGCGGTGGCGGAGGGGCGGTTCGTGCCGGCCGGCGGGATGTGGGTGGAGTCGGACACCAACATGCCGGGCTCGGAGGCGATGGCCCGGCAGTTCGTGCACGGCAAGCGGTTCTTCCTCGACGAGTTCGGCATCGAGAACGACGAGGCATGGCTGCCCGACACCTTCGGCTTCGCCGCCGGACTGCCCCAGATCATCAGGGCGGCGGGCTCCAAGTGGCTGCTGACCCAGAAGATCTCCTGGTCCCGGACGAACAAGTTCCCGCACCACACCTTCTGGTGGGAGGGCATCGACGGCACCCGGATCTTCACCCACTTCCCGCCCGTCGACACCTACAACTGCTCGATGAAGGGCAGCGAGATCGCCCACGCGGCCCGCAACTTCAAGGACAAGGGAGTGGCCCGGCACTCCCTCGCGCCCACCGGCTGGGGCGACGGAGGCGGCGGCACGACCCGCGAGATGGTCGCGAAGGCGGCGCGGCTGCGGGACCTGGAGGGCTCGGCGACCGTCGTGTGGGAGACGCCGGAGGCCTTCTTCCGGAAGGCCGAGGCCGAACACCCCGACCCGCCCGTCTGGGTCGGCGAGCTCTACCTCGAACTGCACCGCGCCACACTCACCAGCCAGGCCAGGACCAAACAGGGCAACCGCCGCAGCGAACACCTCCTGAGGGAGGCCGAACTGTGGGCCGCGACGGCCGCCGTACGCACCGGATTCCCCTACCCGTACGAGGAGCTGGACCGCATCTGGAAGACGGTGCTGCTGCATCAGTTCCACGACATCCTGCCCGGCTCGTCCATCGCGTGGGTGCACCGTGAGGCACGCGCGACGTACGAGCGTCTCGCGGGTGAGCTGACCGCGATCATCGAGTCGGCCCAGCGCGCCCTGGCGGGCGAGGGAGAGACCGAGCTCGTCTTCAACGCCGCCCCGCACAGCCGCGAGGGCGTACCGGCGGGCGGTGCGCGCCCCCGGGTGAGCGAGGGCCGCACCGCTCTCACGGCGCGCCCGGGCGGCGGCTTCGTCCTCGACAACGGCCTGCTGCGCATCGAGATCGACCCGCAGGGCCTGGTCGTGTCCGCGTACGACATCGGGGCCGACCGCGAGACGATCGCCCCGGGCCGGGCCGCGAACCTCCTCCAGCTCCACCCCGACTTCCCGAACATGTGGGATGCCTGGGACGTCGACGAGTTCTACCGTCACACGGTCACCGACCTGACCGAGGCGGACGAGATCGCGCCCGCCGACGACGGGGCGTCGGTGCGGATCGTCCGGTCCTTCGGCGCCTCGCGCGTCACCCAGCGGCTGTCGCTCGCACCGGGGGAGCGGCGGCTGCTGATCGACACGGAGGTCGACTGGCACGAGAGGGAGAAGTTCCTGAAGCTGGCCTTCCCGCTCGACGTGCACGCCGAACGGTACGCGTCGGAGACCCAGTTCGGGCACTTCCACCGCCCCACCCACACCAACACCAGCTGGGAGGCGGCCAAGTTCGAGGCCTGCAACCACCGTTTCGTGCATGTGGAGGAGCCCGGCTGGGGTGTCGCCGTCGTCAACGACTCGACGTACGGCCATGACGTGACCCGCACGGTCCGCACCGACGGCGACCGCGGCACGACCACCACGGTCCGGGTGTCCCTGCTGCGCGCCCCGCGCTTTCCCGACCCCGAGACCGACCAGGGCGTCCACCGTTTCCGGCACGCCCTGGTGCCGGGCGCGGACATCGGTGACGCGGTGCGCGAGGGCTGGCGCGTCAACCTGCCCGCCCGGCGGGTGACCGGCGGCGTCGCCGAGGTCGCTCCCCTGGTCGCCGTCGACCGGGACGCGGTGGTCGTGACGGCCCTCAAGCTGGCCGACGACGGCAGCGGAGACGTGGTGGTGCGCCTGCACGAGGCCCACGGCGGCCGGGTACGGGCCACCCTGACGGCAGACTTCGAGTTCGCGGACGTGACGGCGACGGACCTGCTGGAGCGCCCGCTGCCCGAGACGCCGCCGTACGACGGCCGGCGCGTCGCGCTGCGCCTGCGGCCCTTCGAGCTGGTGACGCTGCGGCTGCGCCGGGTCCGGGCGCAGTGAAACCGAACGACGGCGTGCCGTCGTGATACAGGGCGCCAACTGACGTCACACTCAGGGCAGTTGGTGTGACATCCGTGATGTCCGGAACTTCGGCGCCCTGGAGGCACTCATGAAGCTCGTCACACGGGCCCAGCTCGGCTGGCCCGCATCCGCCGCACCGGCCCAGACCTCGGCCAAGGGTGTGAAGGTCCACTACGAAGGCGCGCCCGTCAGCACGAAACTCCTCGACGACCACGACCTCTGCATCGCCAGGTGGAAGTCGATCCGCGCAGCCCATCTGGCCAATCCGAAGGAGAACTACTCGGACATCGCCTACAACTACGGCGCCTGCCCGCACGGTCATCTCCTGGAGGGGCGCGGCCTGCGCAAGCGCACCGGGGCCAACGGCAACCAGGACCTCAACCGCGCCCACTACGCGATCGTCGGGCTGGTCGGCTCGGAGGGGCTCACCAAGCCCACGGACGCGATGCTGGGCGCGATCCGCGACGGCATCGAGCTGCTGCGCCGCCACGGGGCCGGAAATGAGATCAAGGGGCACAAGGACGGCTTCGCCACCGCATGCCCCGGAAAGCACCTGTACGCGTGGGTGCAGGACGGAGCTCCGCGGCCCGGCGGCGGCTCGGGCGGCACCGGTCCCGGCCCCGCACGTCCGGTGGTCGATCTGTCGAAGGTGGTCGCCGCGGCCCTGCACGACCCGGCCAAGCCGGGCACGCCGGTGTCGTACGCGGGAGTGAAGACCGTGGAGAAGGCGCTCGTCGCGGAGGGCCTGCTCGAAGCGAAGTACGTGGACGGCCACTTCGGTGGGGCGACCGTCAAGGCGTACGCCGCCTGGCAGCACCGGTGCGGCTTCTCCGGCGCGGACGCCAACGGCATCCCCGGCCAGGCGTCCCTGGACCGGCTCGGCCGGCGTCACGGCTTCGACGTGAAGCCGTAGGACCCCTGCGCGTCGGGCGGGGCCGTTCCCCTCGTACGGGAGGAGAGGGGACCGGCCCCCTCCGACGCCAAAGGCGCGGGTCAGCCGCCGAGCTGGGTCCGCAGCCACTCCTCCACCTCGCCCACATGCGCGGCCGCCGCGGCCCGGGCCGCCTCCGGATCGCGGGCGACCAGGGCGCGGTGGATCGCGGCGTGTTCGCGGCGGGTGCGGGTGAAGGCGCCCTCCTCCTGGTAGCCGCGCCAGACGCGCGCGCGGAACGTGCGGGAGGACAGGCCCTCCAGGATCGCCGCCATGGTCTCGTTGCCGGCGGCGGCCACGATCTCGCGGTGGAAGGCCAGGTCGTGGGCGAGGATCTCCTCGGGGTCGTCCGTGGCGTTCATCGCCGTCAGGTGCTTCTCGACCTCCGCCAGCTGGTCCGGTGTGATGCGCGCCGCCGCCATGGCCGTCGCCGTCGACTCCAGGATGCGCCGCACCTCCAGCAGCTCCACCAGTCGCGGGCCCCGGGAGAGGTCGGCGACCACGCCGAACGTCTCCAGCAGATCGCCGGCCTCCAGCTGTGTGACGTAGATGCCCGAACCGTGCCGGGCCTCCAGCACCCCCAGCACCGTCAGCGCCCGGATCGCCTCGCGCATCGAGCTGCGGGAGATGCCGAGCTGGGCCGCCAGATCGCGCTCGGTCGGCAGCCGCTGCCCCGGCTCCAGCCGCCCCTCGGCGATCATCGCCTTGATCCGCTCGATGGCGCGCTGCGTCACGGTGCCCTTCTGCGGGGCTGTCTCGTCCACGTTCACGCCATTCCTCCTGTCACCGGTGCGGCGCAGTCTAACCAGCGAGGTGGTCCGACCAATACAGTCGCGATGCGGGAAAACCTGCCGCTGGAGGGTGTTGTTCCACGGAAGTGGTCTGATAAATATGCGGGCATCTGCTCGAACACGCTCAACGAGGAGCCGCCAGATGCCCGGCAGAACAGCGCGGAAGCAGAACAGGTCACGGAACGTCGGCGCGATGGCCCTGGCCGTCGGCGCCTCGCTCGTGCTCGCCGCGTGCGGCAGCACCAAGGACACCGGCGCCACCAGTGCCGAAGGCGGTGGCGGCAGCGGGAAAGTCGGGGTGATCCTGCCCCTGCTGACCTCGCCGTTCTGGCAGTCGTACAACGACTACGTGCCGAAGATGGCCGAGTCCGAAGGCGTCGACACGCTCAAGACGGTCAACTCCAACAGCGACCCCTCGCAGCAGATCACCGACATCAACAACCAGCTCAACCAGGGCGTGAAGGGCCTCGTCGTGGCCCCCCTGGACAGCGCCGCCATCGAGGCCGGCCTGGACCAGGCCGAGCGCAAGGGTGTGCCGGTGGTCGCGGTCGACGTGGCCCCGGACAAGGGCAAGGTCGCCATGGTGGTGCGCGCCAACAACGTGGCCTACGGCGAGAAGGCCTGCCAGTACCTGGGCGAGCAGATCCCCTCCGGCAAGGTCGTGCAGATCATGGGCGACCTCGCCTCCGTCAACGGCCGCGACCGCTCCGAGGCGTTCCGTGCCTGCGTGAAGAAGAACTTCCCCAAGCTGAAGGTCCTGGAGATACCTGCCAAGTGGGAGTCCGACACCGCGGCCTCCAAACTGGACACCCTCCTCAACGCCAACCCCGACATCAAGGGCATCTACCTGCAGGCGGGCGGCGTCTACCTCGCGCCGACCCTCCAGACCCTGAAGTCGAAGGGCATGCTGAAGAAGGCCGGGCAGCCAGGGCACATCACGATCGTCTCCAACGACGGCATCCCGCAGGAGTACGACGCCATCCGCAAGGGCGAGATCGACGCGACCGTCTCCCAGCCCGCCGACCTGTACGCCAAGTACGGCATGTACTACATCAAGGCCGCGATGGAGGGGAAGACCTTCAAGCCCGGCCCCACCGACCACGACTCCACCATCGTCAAGCTGCCCAGCGGCATCCTGGAGGACCAGCTGCCCGCCCCGCTGGTCACCAAGGACAACGTCGACGACCCCAAGCTCTGGGGCAACACGGTCAAATGACGACGCCACTCGTCGATGCGCGGGGCATCGTCAAGCGCTACGGCCCCACCACCGCCCTCGCCGACGGCCGGCTCACCGTCCTGCCCGGCGAGTCCCACGCCCTCGTCGGCCGCAACGGCGCCGGCAAGTCGACCCTGGTGACCATCCTCACCGGACTCCAGGCCGCCGACCAGGGCGAGGTCCGCTTCGACGGCGAGCCCGCGCCCCCGCTCGCCGACCGTGACGCCTGGCGCCGCAAGGTGGCCTGCGTCTACCAGAAGCCCACGGTGGTCCCGGAGCTGACGGTCGCCGAGAACCTGTTCATCAACCGGCAGCCGCTCAACCGCGGGTTCATCAGCTGGCGCAGGCTGCGGTCGCGGGCCGCCGACCTCCTCGCCACCTGGGACGTGCACGTCGACCCCGAGGCCCGCACCGCCGACCTCAAGGTCGAGGACCGCCAAATGGTGGAGATCGCCCGGGCGCTCAGCTTCGGCGCCCGCTTCATCATCCTCGACGAGCCCACCGCCCAGCTGGACAAGCGCGAGATCGAGCGGCTGTTCACCCGGATGCGGGCGCTGCAGGCTTCCGGCGTGACCTTCCTGTTCATCTCGCACCACCTCCAGGAGGTGTACGAGGTCTGCCAGACCGTCACGGTCCTGCGTGACGCCCGCTGGATCACCACCGCCCCGGTCGCCGAACTTCCGCGCCGCGCCCTGGTGGAGGCCATGGCCGGGGAGTCCATCGAGGTCATCGCCGAACAGGCGGTGGACCCCGGGGACGTCGACCATGACGCCCCCGTCCTCCTCGAAGCGCGCGGGCTGACCTCACCGGCGTACGAGAACGTCGACCTCACCGTCCGCCGCGGCGAGGTCGTCGGGCTCGCCGGGATCAGCGGCAGCGGCAAGGTGCAGCTCGCCGAGTCCCTCGCGGGGCTGCACACCCCGACGAGCGGGACCGCTCGACTGGACGGTGCGCGGCTCCCGTTCGGCGATGTGCGGGCGGCCCTCGAAGCGGGCGTCGCCTGCGTGCCCCGGGACCGGCACGACCAGGGCCTCGTCGCCGGCATGACCATCGGCGACAACGCCACCATGAGCGTCCTGGACCGGCTCGGCCGCTTCGGCTTCGTCGGCACCGAACGCAAGCGTGACGTCGCCACCGCCCTCATCGAACGCCTCGACATCCACACCGAGGGCCCCGACCAGCCCGTCTCCGACCTGTCCGGCGGCAACGCGCAGAAGGTCGTCATGGCCCGCGCCCTCGCCTCCGACCCCCGCCTGCTCGTGCTGATCAACCCGACCGCCGGCGTCGACGTGAAGTCCAAGGAGTCCCTGCTCGCCCGCGTCGACAGCGCCCGCGAGGACGGCATCGCCGTACTCGTCGTCTCCGACGAACTCGACGACCTGCGCCGCTGCGACCGCGTCCTCGTCCTCTTCCACGGCCGTGTCGTCGCCGAGCACCCGGCGGGCTGGCGCGACCACGAGCTGATCGCCTCCATCGAAGGAGTGGACAACCATGGCTGACACCAAGGCCCCACCGGCCCTGCCCGTGAAGGTGCCGGACGCCCGTGCCGCCAGGACGGTCCTGCTCCGCCGCGCCCGTGAACTGGCCCTGGTCCCCGCCCTGTTGCTCCTGCTGGTGCTCGGCGCCGTGGTCAACGACTCGTTCCTCACCGAGCGCAACCTGATCTCCATCCTCGGCGCCTCCGCCGCCCTGGCGATGGTCGTGCTGGCCGAGTCGCTCGTCCTGATCACCGGCAAGTTCGACCTGTCCCTCGAATCGGTCGTCGGCATCGCGCCCGCCGTGGGAGCGCTCCTCGTGCTGCCCGCCGCCCAGTCCGGCTGGGGCACCGAACTGCCCGCCGCCCTCGCCCTGTTGGCGATCCTCGTGGTCGGGGCCGCCGTCGGTGCCTTCAACGGCATCCTGGTCGTGAAGTTCAAGCTCAACGCGTTCATCGTGACGCTCGCGATGCTGATCGTCCTGCGCGGACTGCTGGTCGGCGCGACGAAGGGCAAGACGCTGTTCGGGATGCCCGACAGCTTCTACTCCCTCGCCACCACCACCTTCCTCACCGTCCCGATGTCGGTGTGGCTCGCGGCGGCGGCCTTCGCGATCGCCGGGTTCGTGCTCAAGTACCACCGCATCGGACGCGCCCTGTACGCCATCGGCGGCAACCCGGACGCCGCCCGCGCGGCCGGCATCCGGGTCGAGCGGGTGATGCTCGGCGTGTTCGTCGTCGCGGGCACCCTCGCGGCCGTCGGCGGGATCATCCAGACCGGCTATGTCGGCGCGATCAGCGCCAACCAGGGCAACAACATGATCTTCACCGTGTTCGCGGCCGCGGTGATCGGCGGCATCAGCCTGGACGGCGGAAAGGGCACCATGTTCGGCGCCCTGACCGGCGTACTCCTCCTCGGCGTCGTGCAGAACCTGCTCACCCTCGCCCAGGTGCCGTCGTTCTGGATCCAGGCCATCTACGGCGGGATCATCCTGGTCGCCCTCATGATCGCCCGCGTGACGACGGGCCGGGCCCAGGACTGACGCGCGCCCTCCCCACCATCGACGTCACCGACCGAAAGGCCCTCTGTGTCCCCGACCCCCGGCACCCCCGCCCGCATCACGGCGGTCGACACCTACGACATCCGCTTCCCCACCTCGCGCGAGCTCGACGGCTCCGACGCGATGAACCCGGACCCGGACTACTCGGCCGCCTACGTCGTGCTGCGTACCGACGCGGCCGACGGGCCGGAGGGGCACGGGTTCACCTTCACCATCGGGCGGGGCAACGAGGTCCAGGTCGCCGCGATCGAGGCACTGCGCGGGCATGTCGTCGGCCGGTCCGTCGAGGAGCTGTGCGCCGACCCGGGAACCCTGAACCGCGACCTGATCGGCGACAGCCAGCTGCGCTGGCTCGGCCCCGAGAAGGGCGTGATGCACATGGCGATCGGCGCGGTCATGAACGCCGTGTGGGACCTGGCCGCCAAGCGCGCCGCCAAGCCGCTGTGGCGCCTGCTCGCCGACGCCGACCCGGAGTGGATCGTGCGTCAGATCGACTTCCGCTACCTCACCGACGCGCTCACGCCCGAGGAGGCGCTGACCATCCTGCGCCGCGGCCGTGAGGGGACGGGGGAGCGCACCGCCCGGCTCCTGGAGCGCGGCTACCCCGCCTACACCACCTCCGCGGGCTGGCTCGGCTACGACGACGACAAGCTCACCCGCCTCGCCGCCGAGGCCGTCGCCGACGGCTTCCGGCAGATCAAGCTGAAGGTCGGCGCCGACCTGGAGGACGACGTACGGCGCTGCCGCGTCGCCCGCTCGGTGGTCGGGCCGGACATCCGCGTGGCGATCGACGCCAACCAGCGCTGGGACGTCGACGAGGCGATCCGCTGGACCAAGGCCCTCGCCGAGTTCGACCCGTACTGGATCGAGGAGCCCACCAGCCCCGACGACGTCCTCGGCCACGCGGCCGTCCGCAGGGCCGTCGCCCCGGTGAAGGTGGCCACCGGCGAACACGTCCAGAACAGGGTCGTCTTCAAGCAGCTGCTCCAGGCCGGCGCCCTGGACGTCGTCCAGATCGACGCGGCCCGCGTCGGCGGCGTCAACGAGAACCTGGCCATCCTGCTGCTCGCCGCCAAGTTCGGCGTGCCGGTGTGCCCGCACGCGGGCGGCGTCGGGCTGTGCGAACTCGTCCAGCACCTGTCCATGTACGACTACGTGGCGGTCACCGGCACCACCGAGGACCGGGTCATCGAGTACGTCGACCATCTGCACGACCACTTCCTGAACCCGGTGGTGATCAGGGAAGGTCACTACACGGCACCCACCGCGCCGGGCTTCTCGGCCGCCATGCGGCCCGAGTCGATCGCGCGGTACACGTTCCCGGACGGCGCCTTCTGGGCCGCCGATCTCGATCAGCGGAAGGAGCACGCGGCATGAGCGACTTCGAGGGTCTCAGGGCGCTGGTGACGGGAGGCGCCTCCGGCATCGGCCGGGCCACCGCCGAACTCCTCGCCGCGCGCGGTGCCCAGGTCGCCGTCCTGGACCTGGACCCGTCGTCCGTCGAGAAGCCGCTGCTCGCCTTCCGCGCCGACGTCAGCGACGACGCCTCCGTACGCGAGGCCGTGGCCGCCGCCGTGGCCGGGCTCGGCGGACTGGACGTAGTGGTCAACAACGCCGGCATCGGCGCCCAGGGCACCGTCGAGGACAACGACGACGCCGAGTGGCACCGGGTCATGGACGTCAACGTCGTCGGCATGGTGCGGGTCGCCCGGGCGGCCCTGCCGCACCTGCGCGAGTCGTCACACGCGGCGATCGTGAACACCTGCTCCATCGCGGCCACGGCCGGACTTCCGCAGCGGGCCCTGTACAGCGCGACCAAGGGCGCCGTGTACTCGCTCACCCTCGCCATGGCCGCCGACCACGTCCGCGAGGGCATCCGCGTCAACTGCGTCAACCCCGGCACCGCCGACACCCCCTGGGTCGGCCGCCTGCTCGACGCCGCCGACGAACCGGCCGCCGAACGCGCCGCCCTGGAGGCCCGCCAGCCCACCGGCCGCCTCGTCTCGGCCGCCGAGGTCGCGGGCGCCATCGCCTACCTGGCGAGCCCACTCTCCGGCGCCACCACCGGCACCGCCCTCGCCGTCGACGGCGGCATGCAGGGCCTGCGGCTGCGGCCGGTGGGCCGGTGAAGCGGCTCGGCGGCAGCGGCGTCGAGGTCAGCGAGCTGGCCTTCGGCGCCGCCGGCATCGGCAACCTCTACACCGAGGTCGGCGAGGAGCAGGCGTACGAGGCGGTGGCCGCCGCCTGGCAGCGCGGCATCCGCTACTTCGACACCGCCCCGCACTACGGCCTAGGCCTGTCCGAACGCCGCCTGGGCGCGGCCCTGCGCGAACGCCCCCGCGACCGGTACGCCGTCTCGACGAAGGTGGGCCGCCGCCTGGAGCCCTCGGACGAGGGCGGCGACGACCTCGCGAACGGCTTCGCCGTGCCCGCCACCCACCGCCGCGTCTGGGACTTCAGCGAGGACGGCGTACGCCGCACCCTGGAGGCCAGCCTGGAACGGCTCGGCCTCGACCGCGTCGACGTCGTCTACCTCCACGACCCCGACGACCACGCCGAGTGGGCCTTCCGCGAGGGCTACCCGGCGCTGGAGAAACTCCGCTCCGAGGGCGTCGTCGGCGCGATCGGCGCCGGCATGAACCAGGCGGAGATGCTCACCCGCTTCGTCCAGGACACCGACGTCGACGTGGTGCTGTGCGCCGGCCGCTACACGCTGCTCGACCAGCGGGCCCTCACCGAACTGCTGCCCGCCGCCCAGGCACGCGGCACCTCGGTCGTGATCGGCGGCGCCTTCAACTCCGGCCTGCTGGCGAACCCGAAACCGGGCGCCACCTACAACTACGCCACCGCCACACCCGAGTTGCTGCACCGCGCCCTGCGCCTGAAGTCGGTCGCCGACCGCCACGGCACCACGCTGCGCGCCGCCGCCCTGGCCTTCTGCGCAGCCCACCCCGCGGTCGCGAGCGTCCTCGTCGGCGCCCGCTCGGCACACGAAGTAGTCGACTGTGCCCACCAGTTCGCGGCGCCCGTGCCCGCCGCCCTCTGGCAGGAGCTGCGCGACACCGGCCTCCTGCCGCCCGACGCCCCCGTGCCCGCCGAGGAGCCGTGATGAGAGTCGCCCTGCACACCAAGGTCCGCGCGGACCGCGTCGCCGAGTACGAGGCCGCCCACCGCGAGGTCCCGAGGGAACTCACCGACGCCATCCGGGCCGCCGGTGCCTCCGCCTGGACGATCTGGCGCAGCGGGACCGACCTTTTCCACGTCCTGGAGTGCGAGGACTACGGCCGCCTCCTCGCCGAGCTGGAGAAACTCCCGGCCAACGTGGCCTGGCAGGCTCGTATGGCCGAGCTGCTCGACGTGGTGCACGACTACTCCGGCGAGGGCGCGGACGCCGGCCTGCCCGTCGTATGGGAGCTGCCGTGACGGTCATCGATGCCCATCATCATGTCTGGGACCTCTCCGTCCGGGACCAGGACTGGATCACCGGTCCCGAACTCCATCCGCTGAGAAGGAACTTCACCGTCGCCGACCTCGCCCCCGAGGCCCGTGCGGCCGGAGTCGACCGTACGGTCCTCGTCCAGACGATCACCGCCGCCGAGGAGACCCCGGAGTTCCTCGCCCTCGCCGCCGAGCAGGAGCTGATCGCGGCCGTCGTCGGCTGGACCGACCTCACCCGTCCGGACGTCGCCGAGGAGCTGGCCCGGCTGCGGGAGCTGCCCGGTGGGCCGTACCTGAAGGGCATCCGGCACCAGGTCCAGGGCGAGCCCGATCCGGAGTGGCTGCTGCGTGCGGACGTACGGGGCGGACTGGCCGCCGTGGCAGAGGCGGGGCTGGTCTACGACCTGGTCGTGCTGCCGCACCAGCTGCCGGCGTGCGTCAAGGCCGCCGCGGACCACCCCGGCCTCACCTTCGTCCTGGACCACCTGGGCAAACCACCCATCGCCTCCGGCGCCCTCGAACCCTGGGAAACCGCCGTCCGCTCCCTGGCCGCCCTCTCCAACACCGTCTGCAAACTCTCCGGCATGGTCACCGAAGCCGACCTCGCCTCCTGGGGGGTCGACGACCTGCGCCCGTACGCCGACGTGGTGCTGGACGCCTTCGGCCCGGACCGGCTGATGTTCGGCTCCGACTGGCCGGTGTGCACGCTGGCGGCGTCGTACGGGCAGGTGCTCGCCACGGCGGAGGAGCTGACCGGCCCGGCCGATCGTACGCGGATCTTCGAAACCACCGCGACCCGCGTCTACAGCCTCTGAGTCGCCCCGCCACCCGCGTCTACAGCCTCTGAGTCACGCCCGCCAACCGCGTGGGCGGCAGATACTCCCGCACATAGGTCCGTTCCCAGCACGCGCCTGTCTCGCGCAGCTCGCGCCAGGTCGTGTAGCGGTAGAGGAAGAGCCGGGCGCGGATGTAGCGGGGCGGCTCGTCGGGCGGGAACGGTGAGCGGCGCAGCAGCTTCAGCGTGTCGCGGTCGTTCTCCAGCAGCCGCTCCACCAGTGCGCCGAACCACGATCCGGCGTACGCGGGCGACAGCGCGGCGAACCACATCAGCCAGTCCAGCCGCAGATGGTACGGCGCGAACTGCCGCGGCCAGTGCCGGGGATCACCCGGCTTGCCCTTGAACTCGTACTCCCGCCAGTCCGAGTCCGCGCGCGGTACGTCGTCGGCGGTGCCCTCGATGACCACCTCGTAGCGGATCCTGCTGACGCTGCCGAACGCGCCGTAGGTGTTGACCAGGTGGAGCGGGTCGAAGGAGCGGTTCATGACCTGGCGGCGGGAGATCATGTTGGCGACCGGGTGGTAGCTCAGACAGAGGAGCAGCGCGGCGACCGCCAGTACCACGACCTCGTACCACAGCGGCGCGTCGGGCACGGCCGGCGGATCGCTCGGGAACCGCACCGCCGACAGGGCCAGCACGATGGTGATCCAGTTCAGCCAGGAGAAGTTGCCCGACAGAACCAGCCACAGCTGGGTGACGATCATCAGCGAGGCGGCGGCCGTCGCGATCGGCTGCGGGGTGAAGAGCAGGACGGGGACCACGAGTTGGGTGATGTGGTTGGCGGCCACCTCGACGCGGTGCAGGGGCCGGGGCAGATGGTGGAAGAACCAGCTCAGCGGGCCCGGCATCGGCTGGGTCTCGTGGTGGTACTCCAGGCAGGTCAGCTTCCGCCAGCACGCGTCGCCGCGCATCTTGATCAGGCCCGCGCCGAACTCGACGCGGAAGAGGATCCACCGCAGCAGGAACAGCACCACGATCGGCGGAGCGACCTCGTCGTTGCCCAGGAAGACGGCGAGGAAGCCGACCTCCAGCAACAGGGACTCCCAGCCGAACGAGTACCAGGTCTGGCCGACGTTGACGATCGACAGGTACAGCACCCACGGGATCAGCCACAGCAGCATGGCGCCCCACAGGGGGACGACGGAGTCCAGCCCGGCCAGCAGCGCCGCCGACACCGCGCAGCCCGACCAGGCGCAGCCGGCGAAGAAACGGTCCGAATAGCGCAGTTGGAACAGGCTCGGCGCGGCCTTGAAGGGCACCCGCTCGACGAAGCGCGGCACGGGCAGCATGCCTCGCTCACCGATCAGCGCCCGGAACTGCAGGGCCGCGGTCAGGAACGCGACGAGATACACGCCGGCCAGGGCCCGCTGGAAGACCAGCCGGCTCGTCCAGTAGTCCGGTGCGATGAACCACTCCACGACCCGTGCGCTCCTTTCTCCCCATTGTCCCGCCGCAGACCCAGGTGACTCTGCGTATACCACCTCTCGGCTTGCGTAACCCGAGCGAGTGAAACAGACAATAGTGACGAACTGCCAGAAAAGAAGGCGGGAGGGCGTGGTGCGGACACCTACCGGAACCCTCGTCACGGCCTGCGCACTCTCGGCGGCCCTCGTCGTCGCCGGCTGCGGCGGCAACGACGAAAAGGACAAGGAACCGAGCGGGAAGGTCTTCCTCCAGCCCGCGGCGGAGCAGGGACCGGATCCCTTCACGGACTCGACAGCGACCTCGACGGCCGCCCCGTCCCCGGTCACCCGAACGCCCTCGCCGGCGCGCTCCGGGCGAACCGGACCGCAGTCCCTGTCCGGCGGCACGCCCGGCCTCTACGCCGGCACCCACGGGACCGGCAGCTGTGATGTCCCGCGGCAGATCGCCCACCTCACCTCCGACCAGGCCAGGGGCCGTGTCTTCGCCCAGGCCGCGGGCATCCCCCAGACCTCGATCCCCGGCTATCTGCGCGGCCTGACCTCGGTCGTGCTGCGCGCCGACACCCGGGTCACCAACCACGGCTTCCGCGACGGCCGGGGGACCCACCACCAGTCCGTCCTGCAGGCGGGCACCGCCGTGCTCGTCGACAGCCGCGGTGTGCCCCGCGTCCGCTGCGCCTGCGGCAACCCGCTCGCCCCGCCCGCCGAAGTGAAGGGCACTCAGGCCGTCAGCGGCCGGCCCTGGCCCGGGTACCGGCCGAACCAGGTGATCGTGGTGGCCCCGGCCACCCAGGTGATCACCAACATCACGATCATCGACATCACCCACAACACCTGGATCGAGCGGCCCACCGGCCATCGCGGCCACGACCGCGACCACGCCCTGCCGCGGCCGAAGCCGGTGACCCCGGTCCCCAACCCGCACGACAGCGCCTCCAGCGACTGGCCCGGCGAGGACGGCACGCCCCCCACCGGCGAGAGCGCGACCCCGTCCGGCGGGCGCACCTCCCCCGAGGAGTCGCCGGCCGACTGTGTGACCCCGACGGTCACCGTCACCCCCGGCGCCACCGACGACATGCGGACCGAGCCGCCCCCGGCCACGCCGAAGGCCGGGCCCGCCGACTGCCCCACGGCCACCGTCACGACGCCGCCCTCGACGGCCCGCCCCGACAGCGGACTCACGTCACCCGAAGAGACCGGCGTGCCCGACTCCGGGACCGCACCGGAGACCTCCCCGGGCTCCTCGCAGGAGGTCGGCCCCGACGCCGTCCCGGACACTCCCGACCTGCCCGACGGCGGCGGGCTGATCCCCGACGCCCCGGACAGCTCCGACAGCATCTTCGGCAGCCCCACCGACGTCTTCGACGGCTGACCGACGCAGGAGACGTGGTCCCCGGTGTTCAGCGAAAGCGGTTCCGTCGCCCCAGTCGAAGAATCCGGCAAATCCTGGCAAGGTGGCCCCATGGTTGATCGGGGAGCGAGCGCCCTGTCACTCCCGGACGACTGGCCCGCCCACCCGGATCCGATCCTGGCGCTCAACCGCATGGGCAGCTTCGACTGGGACCTGGACACCGGTCTCTTCCACATGGACGCCCAGGCCCACGAGGTCTTCGACCTGCGCCCCGACGAGTTCGACGGACACCCCGCGACCCTGGCGGTCCGGGTGCCGCCGCCGGAGGCCTACCGGCTGGACGGCCTGGTCGCCCAGGCCATGAAGGACGGCAGCGAGAACTACGGCGCCTACTTCCGCATCCGCTGCCGCGACGGCACCCTGCGCTGGACCCACACCCAGGGCTACATACGCCGCGACGAGACGGGCCGCCCCCGCCGCATCATCGGCATCGTCCGGGACGCCACCGACGAACTCGCCGAGAGCGAGGAGCGGCGCGAACAGGCGGCCGAGGACGAGGCCCGCCGCCGGCAGACCAACGTCGTCCAGCTCACCACGGCCGCACTCGCCCACGCCCGTACCGTCCAGGACGTCATCGACGTCCTCAAGGACACCCACGGCCTGACCCACCTCGGCGCCACCAGCCTGGTCATGGGCCTGGTCGAGGCCGGCCGGATCCGGCTGGTCGCCGAGGGCCCCGCGGGCAGCTTCGTGCCCGGCACCCTGGTCACCCGGATCGACGAGCCGTACCCGATGAGCGAGGTCGTACGGACCCTCACCCCGCGCTTCATCGAGTCGCCGGAGGAGTTCGCGGCCCGCTACCCGATCCTCTGGCCGCACATCACCGACCTGAACATCACCGCCGCCGCCTATCTGCCGCTGATCGCCCAGGCCCGGCCGATCGGCGCCATCGGCCTGCTCTACAGCGACCGCGACGGCTTCTCCACCGAGGACCGCAACGTGCTCGTCGCCCTCGGCAGCAGCATCGCGCAGAGCCTGCAGCGGGCCATGTTCTACGAACAGGAGAAGGACCTCGCCACCGGCCTCCAGCAGGCCATGCTGCCGCGCACCATCCCCAGCGTCCCCGGCGCCGACGTCGCCGTCCGCTACCGCGCGGCCGGTGCCGCGGGCGCCCTCGGCCGGGACATCGGCGGCGACTGGTACGACCTGATCCCGCTGCCGGGCGGCCGGGTCGGTGCCGTCATCGGCGACGTCCAGGGCCACGACACCCACGCCGCCGCCGTCATGGGCCAGCTGCGCATCGTCCTGCGCGCCTACGCCGCCGAGGGGCACACCCCGGCCACGGTGATGGCCCGCGCCTCGGTGTTCCTGCACGAACTGGACACCGACCGCTTCGCCACCTGCCTGTACGCGGAGGCCGACCTGTCCACCGGCGTGGTGCAGGTGGTCCGGGCGGGCCATATCGACCCGCTGATCAGGGAGCCCGGCGGCGCCTGCCGGCGCGTCCCGGTCGAGGGCGGGCTGCCACTCGGCCTGTCCGCGGAGTTCGGGCGGCTCGAGTACCCGGTGAGCACCCTGGAGCTGGACGCCGACCACACCCTCCTGCTGTGCACCGACGGCCTGGTCGAACAGCCCGGCGCCGACCTGGACGACGGCATGCACACCCTCACCGCCCTCATCGCCACCGGCCCGGACGACGTACGGGACCTCGCGGACCGCCTGATCGACGTGGCCGACGAACGCGGCGGTGACGACGACGTGGCCCTGCTCCTGCTCCGCCGCCGCCTCCTGGACGCCGCGCAGCCCGGCGGGCGCCTCCAGCAGCATGTCGCCCCCGGCGACCCCGAGGCCCTCACCGGCGCCCGGCACATGATCCGCGCCGCCGTGCGCGCCTGGGGCGCCGCCGAGCGGGCCGACGAGATCGAACTGGTCGCCGACGAGCTGATCACCAACGCCCTGATGCACACCGAGGGCTCCGCCATCGTGACCCTGCGGGTCCTCACCGGCTCCGAGCGCCGGCTGCGCGTCGAGGTCGAGGACTCCTCCAGCGCCCTGCCGCGCCGCCGCGAGGCGGGGGAGTCGGGCGTCTCCGGCCGCGGTCTGCTCCTGGTCGACCTGCTCACGGACGTGTGGGGCGTGGAGGCCCGCGGCGGCGGCAAGGCGGTGTGGTGCGAGTTCGTGGTGCCGGAACGGACCTGAGCACTTCGGTTTCCGGTGGCACTCTGGACGTATGCCGGAGCTCCCCGAGGTCGAAGCGCTCAAGGACTTCCTGACCGAGAACCTGGTCGGGCACGAGATCGTGCGCGTGCTGCCCGTCGCGATCAGCGTCCTGAAGACGTACGACCCGCCGGTCACCGCCGTCGAGGGCCATGAGGTCACCGCCGTGCACCGGCACGGCAAGTTCCTCGACGTGGAGACCGCGGACGGCCCGCACCTGGTGACCCACCTGGCCCGGGCGGGCTGGCTGCACTGGAAGGACGAGCTCCCGAGCGGCATGCCCCGCCCCGGCAAGGGCCCGCTCGCGCTGCGTGTGGCCCTGGAGACCGGCGCGGGCTTCGACCTGACGGAGGCGGGCACCCAAAAGCGCCTCGCGGTGTACGTCGTCCAGGACCCGCGGCAGGTCCCGGGCGTGGCCCGCCTGGGCCCCGACCCGCTCGCCGACGACTTCGACGAGACGCGGTTCGCGGCGCTGCTGAAGGACGAGCGCCGGCAGCTCAAGGGAGCCCTGCGCGACCAGAGCCTCATCGCCGGGGTGGGCAACGCCTACAGCGACGAGATCCTGCACGCGGCGCGGATGTCCCCGTTCAAGCTGGCGTCGTCCCTGACCCCGCAGGAGACGTCGAGGCTGTACGAGGCCCTGCGCACGACCCTCACCGAGGCGGTCGAGCGTTCGCGCGGGGTGGCGGCCGGACGCCTGAAGGCCGAGAAGAAGAGCGGCCTGCGCGTCCACGGCCGCACCGGCGAACCGTGCCCGGTGTGCGGCGACACCGTCCGCGAGGTCTCCTTCAGCGACTCCTCGCTCCAGTACTGCCCCACCTGCCAGACGGGCGGGAAGCCGCTGGCGGACCGCAGACTGTCGAGACTGCTGAAGTAGGCCGGCACCGGATCAGCGGCTCAACGGGGCTTCCAGGGTCACCAGATGCTCCCCGCCCGCTGTCCGCACCTCGTAGCGCACGATCTCGTCGGTGTGCATCGCCGAGGCGCCCGTCATGGTGTTCTCACGGGCGTCGTGGTGGGCGGCGGACCAACTGGTCACCGTCTCCTCCGAGCCGTCCCGGCCGATGGCGACGAGGTGGCAGGCGCGCGGCCCGGCCCCGTCCTTCACCTTCAGTTCCACCTGGCTGCCGTAGACCTCGTTCTCCGTCGTGACCTGCGCCCACACACCCGACCGCTCGTCGGTCGCCGCCACGACCCGCACGGCGCTGTCGTCGCCGCCCGCCATGACCGCGACGCCGGGCCCGGCGAGGGCGATCACGACCGAGGCGGCCACGGCGTACAGCATGCGCCGGCGCCGGGCACGATGGCGGACCGCCACCGCTTCGAGCAGCCGGTTCAGCATCTGCGGGCCCGGCTTGGCCATGGGGTGCACGAACCGGGGCGTGGCCCGCCGGTACAGCATCAACTGGCGGGTGACGGGCCCGAACTCGGTCACGTGTGCCGCGCAGCGCGGACACTCCATGAGGTGGTCCTCGAAGCGGAACGCCTCCGCCTCGTTCAGCACGCCGAGCGCGTACGCGGCGACGTCGCGATGCCTCTCCAGGGACCTCATGCCGAATCCTCGTGCCGTTGGGTGCGGGGTGGGTTACTCCTTGCACCCACTGGTACGCACCAGACAGTCGAATCACTCAAGCCGCACACCGAATCGCAACCAAAGGATTCGGAGCGGCCGGCGCCGAGGATTGGTCCGAGGCGAAAAGAACTTAAAAAAGATGGATGGCGAGGTGTCCGAGCGGCAGCCCCAGCTGCCACGCCGGCGTCCACACCTTCGGCCCCTCGTCCTCACCGACCACCGCGCCGCCGCCCGGCACCGCGTTCAGATCGGGTGCGAGCAGCTCGGTCTCCTGCAGCCAGCGCCAGGCCGCCTCGGCCAGCTCCAGGTCGGGCGCGGGCCCGCCGGACTCGCCCGCCTCGGCCGCGAGGCCCGCCATGCGCTCGCGCACCCAGTCCTGCCACGGCTGGTCGTAGGCCGTCAGCGACAGCCAGGTCTCCAGCTGGGTCACGACCCGGATGCCGGAGAGCTCGCCGTCGGTGTCGGACAGGAAGATGGTCAGCGCCAGGGCGTCACGCCCGGCGCGGAACTCGAAGGACGTCGGCGGCATGAGATCGCCGGTGCGCAGCAGTTCGTCGGCGATGTACTCGGCGTACAACCACGCCATGGGGACGGTCAGTTCACCGCCGCCGGTGCCGTCCGTGCTCTCTTGACCTCTGTGCAGCATCCCTTCCTGCCTTCCTCCGGTGAGTGCGTCGCCCGACCCGGGGCCGTCGGGCCCTGGGGGCCCAATCCGGAACACGGATGAGGACAGCCGATTACTCAACCGGTGTCTTCAGCAAGGCGCTTTACGGAGGTTTGACTCAGCCATTGGTTTCACCGCAGGTCGGCCGCGTAACCCGGAAGCACCCTGCGCAGGGCGCGCAGCGCGTAGTAAGCGCGGGACTTCACCGTACCGGGCGGAATACCGAGGGTTTCCGCGGCCTCCGCAACACTGGCCCCTTGGAAGTACACGAGCACCAGGACTTCACGGTGCTCGGGAGTGAGTGTCTTCACAGCCTCGCGCACATCGAGCATCTCGGCGGCCCGCTCGGCGTGGTCGGAGATCACCCGCGCGTTCTCCAGGATCGCGTCCCCGACCTCCGGCGGGCGTGCCAGCCGGGCCCGCCGCGCGTCGATCGCGAGCCGCCGCCCGACGGTCAGCAGCCATGGCCGTACGGAGTCGAAGTCGTCGGCGCGCAGTGCCTCGGGATGCTGCCAGGCGCGCACCAGGGTCTCCTGGACGAGGTCCTCGGCCCGCTGCCGGTCGCCGTCGCAGAGCCGGAGCAGCAGCGCGAAGAGGGGCCGGCCGTGCTCGCGCTGCAGTGCGGCGAGCTCGTGCTCGGCGGTCGTCCCGTTCGTGAGGGTGGTTCCGGCCGTCATGGCCGTATGGCATCGCAGGCGGCTGCCGACGGGACAGAGCACGCACACGGATCTGCGGCGGACGGTCGATCGCGTCGGCGAACGGTTCGACGAACGGTCCCTTCCGCATCCCGGGGCGCGCCGGACGGGCTAACGGAGGTTGCCGGATTGTTTGCGGGTGGGCACAGATTCGTACCTATTGGTCCGTATATACGACCACACGGGGTGAGCTGATGATTGCACGCAGTCGACTTGTGGCCCTCGCTCTGACAACCGTCCTGGCCGCGGGGGCAGCCTGCCAGGCCCACAACCGCGAGGCCCCAGGGCGCTCGGGCCCCTCCGTCAAGGGCCCGCGCGGCTTCACGCTCGTCGCCTCCGGCGACGTCCTCCCGCACACCTCGGTCATCGACCGTGCCCGCTACGACGCGGGCGGCTCCGGCTATGACTTCCGCCCGATGCTCTCCGGCGTCCAACCCGTCGTCTCGCGCGCCGATCTGGCGCTGTGTCACATGGAGACCGTGTACGGGGCGAACGGCAAGTACACCGGCTATCCCACCTTCAAGTCCCCGCCGGAGGTCGCCCGGGGCCTGGCCGCCACCGGCTACGACGGCTGCTCCACGGCCTCCAACCACAGCCTCGACGACGGCGCCGCCGGCATCCTGCGCACTCTGAACGCCCTCGACCAGGCAGGCGTACGGCACGCCGGAACGGCGCGCACGGAGGGCGAGGCGCGCGAGGTGACGGTGCTGCGCGCAGGTCCGGCCAAGGTCGCGCACCTCGCCTACACGTACGGCCTCAACGGCTTTCCGCTCCCGCCGGGGCAGCCCTGGGCGGTCAACCTCATCGACGAGGCCAAGATCCTGGCGGACGCCCGCGCCGCCCGGACGGCCGGCGCCGACGTGGTCGTCGTGTCGCTGCACTGGGGCACCGAATGGCAGGACGCGCCCGACGACCAGCAGCTGAACCTGGCCCGCGGACTCACCTCGGCCCGTGACGACGAGCGACCCGTCATCGACCTGATCCTCGGCACCCATGCCCACGTCCCCCAGGCGTACGAGAAGGTCAACGGCACCTGGGTGGTCTACGGGATGGGCGACCAGGTCGCCGGCGCGATGTACAACCACCAGGGCGTACAGGACCCGCGGGGCAACCAGTCCACCCTCGCCCGCTTCACCTTCACACCGCCCGGCCGGGCGGGCGGGCGCTGGGAAGTGACGAAGGCCGAGTTCATCCCCCAGCTGTTCGACATCGACGCCGGCCGCGTGGTCAACCTCAACCGGGCGCTCGCCCAGGGCGCGGACGTACGCGGCGTGCGGGACCGGATCCGTGACGTGGTGCTGAGCCGGGGGGCGGGGAAGGACGGGCTGGTGATGGGGGAGTAGGTCAGTCCGCGTCCTCGTGGTCGAAGGTCTTCAGCATCTCCCTCAGTACCCGGACGCACGCCCGGACCTCGGCGTCGGTGAGGTCGCCGCCGACCTGCCGGTTCAGGTGGTGCTCACGGCCGAGGATCGCGGCGATGGTGGCCCGGCCCTCCTCCGTGAGCCGGATCAGGGACGACCGCTGGTGCGCCGGGTTGGGGGTGATCTCCACCCAGCCCTTGGCCGCCGCCTCATTGACCATGCGCTGCACGAACTGCCGGCTCAGGGCCATGGCCCGCGCCATCTGCGGCACCGTGAGCGCCTCGTGCCGGCGCAGCAGATCCATCACGGTGCGCACGCCGACCGAGGCGCCCTCGACCTGTTCGCCCTGCTCGACCTTGCGCAGGGCGCGCCGGTAGAGGGGGCCGATCAGGTCGAAGACCTCGGTGAGGCGGTGGCCGAGTTCGTCGGGGGGAAGTGGCTTGTCCAGATCGCTCACCCCGCCATCATGACACCTTGGTTGCCAAGTTGCGGGAAAGATGACACCTTGGTTGTCATGAGAGTTGCTTCGGAACTCAGCTTCTTCGCATCTGCCGACGGGGACATCGCCTACGTCGACGCCGGACAAGGGGACCTCGTGGTCCTGCTGCACTCCGGCTTCGTCGACCATCGCGTCTTCGAGGCCCAGATACCTGCCCTCGCCGCCGAGTACCGCGTCATCGCGGTGGACGTACGCGGCCACGGATTCACCGCCAACGCGACCAAGCCCTTCCGCTGGGCCGACGACCTCGCCGACCTGCTGCGCCACCTCGACGCGGGCCCCGCGGCCCTGGTCGGTGTGTCGATGGGCGGGGGCATCGCCGGCGACACCGCGATCGAGTACCCGGAGCTGGTCCGGGGGATCGTGCTGAGCGGGGCGTCGGTCAGCGACTTCGAGTACACGGACCCGCAGCCCCGGGAGTTCATGGCCGAGTCCACCCGGATGCTGCACTCGGGCGACGTCGAGGGCTGGCTGAAGGGGTTCCGCCAGGCCGTCGCAGGTCCGCGGCGCACGACCGACGAGGTCGACCCGGGCATCCTGGAACGCGTGACCGAGATGGCCCTGCACACCCTCTCCAAGCACACGCCGGGCGAGCGGAACTGGCACGTTCCCATGACCGACACCTGGTCCCGCGTACCGAAGATCGACGTCCCGGTGCTCACCGTCAACGGTGCGCTCGACGCGCCCGACCTCATCGCCGACGCGGAACGCTACGCCCGCACCGTCCGCAACGGACGCTCGGTGCTGATCGAGGGCACCTCGCACTACCCCAACATGGAGAAGCCCGAGGAGTTCAACGGCATCCTCCTCGACTTCCTGCGCTCTCTCTGACGCCCGTCGGCTCAGCGCGCGGCCACGCAACTCAGGTCCTGCGCGCTGAGCGACGCGGGCTCCACCCGCAGCCACACCGTTCCACGCTCCGCCGGATCGTCGTACAGGTAGTGCAAGCCCCGTCGCCGGGGCGCGTTCGTCGACGACTCCCGTACACCGACCGGCGACCCACGACCCGGGGCCTACGGCACGACCGTCACCGGCCACCGCCCGGCCTTCACCAGCCGCACCGCGACGGAACCGACGATCCGGTGCCCGGCCTGTTCCGAGGCGCCCACCACCACGGCGTCGGCCTTCAGGTCGTCCGCGGCCTGGACCAGGCCGCTGTAGGGGTCGCCGCGGAGGGTGTGGAACTCCCAGCGGACGTCGAATATCCCCTTGACCCGCTCGGTCGCGTCCCGGATCTGGGCGATCAGGTCCTCGGCGATCGCGTCGGCCGTCTCCGCGACCGGCGCCCCGAGGGCCGCTCCCGCCGCCATCACCGGCTGCACGTACACGACGGCGAGCAGCGCGTGCTGCCGTCTGGCCAGACCTCCGGCGTAGGCCGCCGCGCGGAGCGAGGAGTCGGAGCCGTCCACCCCGACCACGATGACCTTGGGCCCGTCGGTGCCCCGCTCGAACCGGTGCGAGTGCTGTTCCGTCACGGCACGGAGGCTATCGGAAACCGCAGGTCCCGCTGCCGGGCGGGACGCTCGACGGGCGAGGACGCCGGGGGCTTCCTACAGTCGGAACATGAGTGCCACCGTGGAGGCCGCCCCGGCGAAGGACACCGGGGGCCCGATACGGCCGGCCGGGAACGGCCTCCTCAGCCGGGTGCCGGAGGGTTTCGCGACGTTCTTCGGCGCCCTCGGACTCCTCTGCGTCCTGCTGGCCCTCATCCCGCCGCTGCGCACCGGGCTCCGCCCGGTCGTGCGCACCCTCGACCAGCTCATCGTCCCCGTCAGCGCCAACCTCGCCTACGCCGTCTTCCTCTTCCTGCTCGCCGCCGCGACGGCGGCCCGCAAGAAGATCGCCTGGTGGCTGGTCGTCGTCTATCTGGGACTGCTGGTGCTGACCGACGCCCTCGGCGCGGGGCTCGGTTACTACGCGGACTCCGTCCCATCCCTGATCGTGTGCGGCCTCGCCCTGATCCTGCTGATCGTCGCCCGCAAGGAGTTCTACGCCGCCTCCCGCCACGGCGCCGTACGACGGGCCCTCGGCGTCCTGGTCGCCGGGCTCGCCGCCGGGGTCCTGGTCGGCTGGGGGCTGGTGGAGCTGTTCCCCGGCACGCTGGCGCGCGGCGAGCGGCTGGCGTGGGCCGCCGACCGGGTGTGCGGCGGCCTGGTCTCCGGCGCCTCCTTCGACGGACGGCCCCCTCGCGCCCTGTTCTTCCTGCTCGGCCTGTTCGGCGCGCTCGCCCTGCTGAACGCCGCCGCGACACTGTTCCGCTCGCAGCGCATGGAGGCCGCCCTGCACGACGACGAGGAGGCCCGCATCCGCGCCCTCCTCGGGGCCTACGGCGACCAGGACTCCCTCGGCTACTTCGCCACCCGGCGCGACAAGGCCGTCGTCTTCTCACCCAGCGGCAAGGCCGCCGTCACCTACCGCGTCGAGGCCGGTGTGTGCCTCGCCAGCGGCGACCCGGTCGGCGACCGGGAGGCCTGGCCGCACGCCATCGCCGTCTGGCTGGACGCGGCCCGCCGACATGCCTGGGTGCCCGCCGCGATGGGCGCCTCGGAGGAAGGCGCCACCGCCTACGCGCGCGCCGGACTCGGCGCCCTCCAGCTCGGCGACGAGGCGATCCTGCACGTGCCGGACTTCGACCTCGACGGCCGCGACATGCGGGTTACCCGGCAGGCCGTCCGACGCGTCCGCCGCACCGGCGCCCACTGCCGTATCCGCCGCCACTCCGCCCTCACCGACGCGGAGATGGAGGGGGTGATCGACAAGGCCGACGCCTGGCGCGACACCGAGACCGAACGCGGCTTCTCCATGGCCCTGGACCGCCTCGGCGACCCGGCCGACGGCGACTGCCTCCTCGTGGAGGCCCTCGGCGAGGACGGCGAGCTGCTCGCCCTGCTCTCCTTCGTGCCCTGGGGCAGGGACGGCATCTCCCTGGACCTGATGCGCCGTGACCGCGCCGCCCCCAACGGCGTCATGGAGTTCATGATCGCGGAACTGTGCGCGGCGGCGCCCAAGTCGGGTGTGCGCAGGATCTCGTTGAACTTCGCCGTCTTCCGCTCGGTCTTCGAGGAGGGCGCCCGCATCGGCGCCGGCCCCGTGCTGCGGCTGTGGCGGCGCCTGCTGCTGTTCTTCTCCCGGTGGTGGCAACTGGAAGCCCTGTACCGCTCCAACGCCAAGTACCGCCCTCAGTGGTTCCCGCGCTTCCTCTGCTACGGCGAGGCAGCCTCCCTCGCCCGCATCGGACTCGCGTCCGGCATCGCCGAGGGATTCGTCTCCGTACCGTCCCTGCACAAGCTCCGCAGAAAGGGGCACCCGAGAAACGGACCGCGTCCCGCGACCACCGAAGGACTGCCCTCGCTGGCGGCGCTCGGCCTCGCCGGAGGGGACGAGGCCGGGGCCGCCCGGCCGGATGCGGGCCTGCCCGAGCAGGTCCGCATCCGGCACCACACCCTCGACCGGCTGCGCGCGGGCGGCGTGGACCCCTACCCGGTGGGCGTCCCGGCCCGCACCCACGCCCTCGCCGAGGTCCGCGAGGGCGAGCAGGTCACCGTCGCCGGCCGCGTCATGGTGGTGCGCGACTTCGGCGGCATCGTCTTCGTCGTGCTGCGCGACTGGTCCGGCGACCACCAACTCGCCCTCACCCGCAAGGACTCCGGCGCCGCCCTCGACCGCTTCACCGCCGACACCGACATCGGCGACCTCATCACCGCCACCGGCCTGGCCGGCCGCAGCGACCAGGGCGAACCGACCGTCTTCGTCACCTCCTGGCAGCTCGTCGGCAAGTGTCTGCGCCCCCTGCCCGACAAACGCCGCGGCCTCGCCGACCCCGAGGCCAGGGTCCGCATGCGCTACCTCGACCTGGTCTCCAGCCCCGCCGCCCGCGACGTGGTCCGCGCCCGCTCCACCGCCGTCCAGGCCCTGCGCCAGGGCCTGCTGGAGCGCGGCTTCCTGGAGGTCGAGACGCCGATGCTCCAGCAGATCCACGGCGGCGCCAACGCCCGCCCCTTCCACACCCACATCAACGCCTACGACCTCGACCTCTACCTGCGTATCGCGCCCGAGCTGTATCTGAAGCGGCTGTGCGTCGGCGGCCTGGAGAAGGTCTTCGAGCTGGGCCGCACCTTCCGCAACGAGGGCGTCTCCTACAAGCACAACCCCGAGTTCACGATGCTGGAGGCCTACCAGGCGTACGCCGACTACGACGTGATGCTCGACCTCACCCGCGAACTCGTCCAGCGCGCCGCCACCACCGCCTTCGGATCGCCGGTCGCCCGCAAGGACGGCACGGAGTACGACATCTCCGGGCCGTGGCCGGTCAAGACGGTGTACGGCGCGATCTCCGAGGCACTGGGGGAGGAGATCGGCCCCGACACCGAGCTGCTCCGGCTGCACCGGCACTGCGACCGCGCGGGCGTGCCGTACACGGGCGACGACGGCCATGGCGACATCGTGCTGGAGATGTACGAGCGGCTCGTTGAGGAGAACACCCAGCTGCCCACCTTCTACAAGGACTTCCCGACCGACGTCTCCCCGCTCACCCGTCAGCACCGGCAGGACCCCCGCCTCGCCGAGCGCTGGGACCTGGTCGCCTTCGGCACCGAACTCGGCACCGCCTACTCCGAGCTCACCGACCCGGTCGAACAGCGCCGCCGCCTCACCGCCCAGTCCCTGCTCGCCGCCGGGGGAGACCCCGAGGCGATGGAACTCGACGAGGACTTCCTCGACGCCCTGGAGTACGCCATGCCGCCCACCGGCGGCCTCGGCATCGGCGTCGACCGGCTGGTCATGTTCCTCACCGGCCTGACGATCCGCGAGACCCTGCCGTTCCCCCTGGTGCGCCGCCGCTGACCGGGTGTCATGGGCGCCACGGCTGGTCCGCTCGGGCGTTTTCCTGCCGCCGAACCGGTGTCGTCGTGGTGCGTCGGTCCCTCACCGGGCGACTGATGAGTCATGACGAAGGATCAGTTGCCCACCCGTCCGCTCACCCGGCGCCGCGCGCTGCTCGCCGGTGCCGCCGCCGTCGGAGCCGCCGGCGCCGCCGGGCTGTTCGAGACGCTGGCGGGCGACGAGCCGGTCCGGGCGCCCGCCCCGGCCGCGGGCCCGCGGCCGCACCGCGCGCTCAAGCCCTCCACCTACCGCCTCCAGCCCCTGATGGGGTACGGCCCGCCCCGCGCGGCGCCCCGCCGGCTCCTCGTCAGGCACAAGCCGTTCCTGCGTGTGTCCGGACGCGGCCGCACCATGGTGCTGACCTTCGACGACGGACCCGACCCCCGCTACACCCCGTACATCCTGGACATCCTGCGCGAGTACGACGTCCGCGCGATGTTCTTCGTGTGCGGCGAGATGGTCGCCGACAGCAAGGAGCTCGTGGCACGGATGGCCGAAGAGGGCCATGTCGTCGGCAACCACACCTGGTCCCACCCGCTGCTCACCCGGCTCAGCCGCGCCCGGATCCACGCCGAGATGGAGCGCACCTGCGACATCATCGAGGAGACGTACGGCGAACGCCCCGCCTGGTTCCGCGCGCCCTACGGCGCCTGGAACCGCACCACCTTCCAGTTCGGCGCCGAACTGGGCATGGAACCGCTGGCCTGGACGGTCGACACCCTCGACTGGACCACCCCCGGCACCCACCGGATCGTCGACCGCGTCGAGAACGGCGCCGCCCCCGGCGTCGTGGTGCTCTCCCACGACGCCGGGGGCGACCGCTCCCAGAGCGTCCGGGCGCTGCGCGCCTATCTGCCCCAGCTGCTGGATGCCGGGTACTACGTCACCGTCCCCGCCCGGCAGGACACCTGACGGCTTTCGCCCGCCGCGCTGAGAAGAGCCCTCAGTCGAGAAGAACCCTCAGCCGGGAAGACCCCTCAGCGGACCTCGACGAGACTGGCGAAGGCGACGACATTCCCGTCATAGCCGTTCTGTTGCGAAAAACCGCCGCCGCAGGTGATGACCCGCAGTTCGGCGTTCCCCTTCGAGGCATAGACCCGGTCACCGGGGAAATTGTTCTTCTCGAACACCTCGACCCCGTAGACCTCGAATACGGCCGTCTTTCCGTCCTTGCGGGCGACCTCGACGCGATTTCCCCGCTCAAGGGCCCCGAGACCGTAGAAAACAGCCGGCCCCTGATGGTTGTCGACATGGCCGACGAGCACTGATGTGCCCTTTTCGCCGGGGGAGACCGAGCCGGTGAACCAGCCCGCCAGGTTGGGGTCCTCCGGCGGCGGGGCGCCGACCCAGCCGTCCACGTCCAGACCCACCGGGATGATCGGCGCGTCCACCTGGATCGAGGGGATGCTGACCCGGTCCGGCAGGGAGTACGGCAGCGGCTGGGCGATCCCGGCGAAGACGCCGCTGGGCAGCCGGCTGTCCGCGGCGGCGGCCGACGCGGGCTGCGGCGGCCCCTCGTCGAACTCCCCCGAGCCGTTGCGAATGAGTGCGAGACCGGTCAGCAGAACAAGCGCTATCACGCCCCAAGGAGCACGCTTCCTGCGCCGCTCCTCCTCTTCGGCCAGCTCGGACCCAGACATTCCACTTCCCCTCTCGACGCGGCCGTCGCCACGCCATTCGCGCATACGAGAACGCTAAGTCCGGCGCGCGGAACCGGCGACGGGGCAGATACGAACGGGTGGGCCCGGCCCTTTCGGTGCGCCATCCGAGTTGCCGCCGACCGGAAAATTCTGACGGTCCGTGACCTGCGGCAATATCCGATTGTGGGGTCATCGGTCGGCGTGTCCTCTCACCAGGACGGACCATCGCCGAAATGCGGCCTCGCGCAGCGCATCTGAGGGTCTTTCTGGGAGGCGCTTTCTCGCCGATCGACCGGGAACGGTTCCCGGGGCGTCTTCCGCGGAGGATCACATGCGCACTACACGAGCCCTGGCGGCCGCTGCCACCGCGGTCGCCGCTCTCGGCCTCGCCGCCCCGGCGGCCGTCGCCCGGGACGGCATGCTCGGACCGAGCAACATCGTCGCCCTGCCCAGCGTCATCGCCCGCGGCGGGCAGCTGACCATCACCGTCGACGGCTGCCCGCACGGCGGCACCGCGACCTCGGACGCGTTCGGGTCCACGCCGCTGACCCCGGTCGGCGGCAGCACGGCGAAGGGAACGGCGACGGTCAGCCGCCACGCGAGGCCGGGTGCGCACAGCATCACGGTCAACTGCGGCGGCAGGACCCTGACGAACCCGAACGCCTTCACCGTCATCGGCGGCGTCCGCGGCGGCCTCGGCGGCAGCAGTTCCACGGGGGCGACCCCGACGGACATGGCCATCGGAGGTGGGCTCATTGCCGTGGCCGTCATCGGTGGCGGGGTCTTCTGGATGCGGCGGCGAGCGGAGAAGCGGACCTGACCTGCTGCCCTTCGCCCTACCGGTCGCACGCTCACCGGCCTTCGCCCCGGCCCCCACGTGGGGATCGGGGCGAAGACCTGTACGGATGGGCCGGGCGAAGCCCCGTACGCCGGGCCGTGGTGTCAGGTGCCGTCGCCGTCCTCGTCGGCGCGCTGCCGGGAGAGCTGGTACGCCGTTCCGAGCGAGGCCACGACGAGCGCGGCGCCCAGTCCGATCTCCTTCAGGTTCAGCCCGGCGAGGCTGCCGCCCTCACCCGCGTGCACACCCCGTCGAGGGTGATCCGCGGTGACGGGCCGGCCGCCGGCGACGGTGAGGTCGACGCTCTGCCAGAAGGTGCCGCAGTAGAACGACACCTCGTGCACGGCGCCCGGTTCGGCGTCCCGGTCGACCCTGACCCCGGCCGTCGTCCGCCCCCGGGGAACGGTGACCGTGTCGAAGACCGCCGACGAGACGGTCACGCTCTGCTCGCAGCCGGTCGCCCGCAGCGTGACCTGACCGCCGGCCGCGATGACGGCGGGCAGCACACTGCCCCGGAAACCGGAGGTGTCGCCGTGCGCCTGGGCGGCGGGGGCGGTCATGACGAGGGCGCCGACGCCCAGCAGGGCGGCCGACGCGGCGGGTATCGCGCGCATGGTGTTTCCTCCGGATCCCCGAGGAGCAGCTGCGGACCTGTTCCGCTCGCGCCGGACATGCACCTCGATGACCGAAACGCTAGGAAGACGCGCACACCCGCGCGATCGCTGTCGGGCGAATGGGGCAGACACATGGGCCGCCCAGGGGATGGGCGGCGATCGCCGTCACCCCCCGGCGGCCCGTCGGCTGAGGGCCTGTCAGCCCTTGACGTGCGGGAAGAGATCCAGGAACGGCTCCGCCGACGCCGTGACGCCACGGCTGTACGGCGCGTCGAAGTCCCAGATCAGGAAGAGCAGGAACGCGATCAGCGCGGAGAACAGCCCGGCGAGGACCAGCTCACGGGTCGTACGCCGGATCTGCAGTGCGAACACCATGCCGATGGTGACGACGCCACCGGTCAGCAGCCCGAACCACACCACACCCGGCATGGTCTCCCCGGTCGAGTTCGCGCGGGCGTTGCGCGCCTGGTCCGCGGCCGTCACCTGGTCGACGAGCGGCTGGTAGGCCTGGGCCTCGAAGTCCGTCCTGGGCTCGTAGTCGGTGACGTCCTCGCGGACGCGCTGCAGGAGCTCGGTGCCGCGCTCGGTGACCTCGCCGTGCTCGGCCATCGTCTTCCACTCGGTGGTGACGACGTGGCCGACATACGTGTTGACATCGTCCCGGATGCGGTCGCGGACGTCGGCCGGATAGACCCGGACCCGCTCCGAGATCTCGTGCAGCGCCAGCGCCTCGGCCTGCACGTGGTCCTGGGCGGCGCTGCGGCCCTCCCACACGCCGGCGATGGCCAGGCCCAGGACGATGGCGTACACCACGCCGATCCACATCGTCATGTACTCGATGACGTCCGGGGTCTCGGAGGGATCCTCGTCCTCGGGGGCCGTGCGGTGCCGTACGAAGGTGATGAGGACCACCACGGCGCAGGCGGCCAGCATCGCGAGGGTGAGAACAAGCCATTCCGGCAAGACATGCCTCCAGGTTCAGCGCGGACGCAGCGCGGCGACGGCGACGATCGCCGGTGCCGCGATGAGCAGGACGAAGGTGAGGGGCGACGGGGCGTCGTGCGCCGGCCGCTTGTGCGAGGTGGCGCGGTGGGGCGGGTACCGCACAGGTGTCATGGACGGACTCGGCGTGGGCTTGACCGACTTCTCCGGGGTGGGGGCCGGGGCGGGTGCGGGCGGCGGTGGAGGGGCCGGCCGCAGGCGGGGCGGCGCGGGCCGGGGAGTCGGCGTCGCCGGGGGCGGTGGCGGCGGGACAGGCGGGGGCTCGGGTTTCGGCGTGGGCTCGGGTTTCGGGGGTGGTGGCGGTGGTGGGGGATCCGGCGTCGGGGTCGGCGTGGGCGTCGGGGTGGGTGTGGGGGTCGGTGTCGGCGCCGGGCACTGTGGGGGAGTCGGCCAGGTGAGGCTGCCGACGACCGCCACCGCCTGTGTGCCGTCCGGGCCGGTGTCGGCGTAGGCGCAGACGTCGGCCACCGCCGCGCCGGCCGGTGCCGCCAGCAGTAGCCAGGTCAGCGTCACCACCGTCAACGCCCGTTTCGCCAAGGCGGATTGGGTCGGTTCGAGTCCATGCACGACGAAGATCCTGTGCCCAGCGCTCGCTCTCGTGCGCCGGAGCGCGGGCGGATTGCCCCGAACGGGCGACGGATGGCTCACGAAAGGTTTGATCAGGGGGCTTGCGCGTAACCGGCGAGGCGCACGCGCGTGCGGGGCGAGAGGGCCGGTGTCACAGCTTTCGGAGGGCCGGTGTCACAGCTTTCGGAAAGAAATTTGTGCGTCCGTTGAACACGGGCGTGGCTCTCGTGCGTACCCCATGTCGTGCGGCGGCGCAGCAGGGCGCTGCAACACCCTTGTGATTATGGGGAGTTGACAATGAAGACCTCGTGGCGGAGCGCCTCGCTCGTGGTGAGCGCCGTGGCTGTACTGGCGCTGACGACGGCATGTGGACAGGAAACGGCCCCGCCGGCGAGCAGCCAGAACGTCGGTGCCACGGCCGCGGCCGGGGATTACGGAAGCGCCGGTACCGGCCTCGGGAACGGCTCCGGTTTCGACGCCGGCGCGGCGGGCCAGGAGAGTTCCGCCACGCAGGCCGCCACGGCCGGTGAGCTGTCCGTTGCCACCAGTCAGGAACTCGGCAAGGTGCTGACCGACAGCGCCGGTCTGACCCTCTACCGGTTCGACAAGGACACCGCGGACCCGGCCAAGTCGAACTGCGACGGCGACTGCGCCAAGAAGTGGCCGCCGGTCCCCGCGGACGATGCCACGGCCGGCGCCGGCATCGACAAGGCACTGCTCGGCTCGGTCACCCGGTCCGACGGCACCAAGCAGCTGACGGTCGACGGCTGGCCGGCGTACCGCTTTGCGAAGGACCTCAACGCCGGTGACGTCAACGGCCAAGGCGTGGGCGGCACTTGGTACGCCCTCGCGCCCGACGGCAAGAAGGCGGGAGGCGGGGCGGGAGGCGAGGCCGGGGCTGCCGATCTGCCCGGTCTGTCCACGCGCAAGGACCCCAAGCTCGGTGAGATCGTCATCGACAAGAACGGCATGACGGTCTACCGCTTCATGAAGGACACGCAGTGGCCGATGTCCACCAAGTGCACCGGCGACTGCCTGGAGAAGTGGCCCGTCGTCGCCCCGGTCGACGCCGAGGACACCGAGGGCATCGATCTGCAGGGGTCCACCCCCAACCGGGGCTACGTCGTCTTCGACCGCCCCGACGGCATCAAGCAGCAGTCCATCGACTGCGTACCGATCTACACCTTCGCGGGCGACAAGAAGCCCGGTGACACCAACGGTCAGGGCGTGGGCGGCACTTGGTTCGCCATCCGCCCCGACGGCAAGCCGGTCGGCGCGTCGGAGCAGTAGAGGATCACACCCACCGGTCCGCCCCCTGAGGCTCCACGCGCAGGGGGCGGACCGGTTTGCCGTCATTCACCCTGGTTCTTCATGCTCTTTCGCCATGATTCGCGGCTCTGTGGAATGCTTCGGATGCTTTTCGCAGAGGGTGTGCGGGGTATCAATTCGGCACGTGCCGCTGGCAGTGACCGGGAACGGATGGTCAATTTCCGTTTCCGCTCGCTCCTTTGGCGGGCGATCAGTAGCCTCAGCTCGAACACCGGATCGCCTACGCCTTGGAGAGATAGATGGAGCGTCCCGCCTGGGCCCCACGGAGCATCGACATCTCGGTGCCCAGTGTCTCGCGTATCTACGACTACTACCTGGGCGGTTCGCACAACTTCGAGGTCGACCGGGAAGCGGCCCGCAAGGCCATGGAGTTCATGCCGGGGCTCCCCAAGATCATGCAGGCGAACCGGGCGTTCATGCGCCGCGCGGTGCGCTTCGCGGTCGACGAGGGCATCACCCAGTTCCTGGACATCGGCTCCGGCATACCGACCTTCGGCAACGTCCACGAGGTGGCCCAGGCGGCGAGCCCCGGCGCCCACGTGGTGTACGTCGACCACGACCCGGTCGCCGTCGCGCACAGCCAGGCGGTCCTGGCGGGCAACGACGACACGGACGTCGTCGCCGCGGACCTGCGCAAGCCGCAGGACATCCTGGGCAGTTCGCAGGTCGAGCGCCTCATCGACCTGAACCGGCCGGTCGCCCTGCTTCTCGTTGCCATACTGCACTTCGTGGAGGACGAGGACGACCCGTACGGGGCGGTGGCCGAGCTGCGCGACGCACTCGCGCCCGGCAGCCTGCTGGTGCTCACGCATGCCTCGTACGAGGGAATCCCGCTGCCCGAGGAGCGGGCCAAGGGCACGGTCGACGTATACAAGGACATTCGCAACCCGCTGATCATGCGCTCGCGCGAGGAGATCGCGCGGTTCTTCGAGGGGTACGACATGGTGGAGCCCGGACTGGTGCCGATGCCGCACTGGCGGCCGGACACCGCACCGGAGGACGAGGATCCGTATGCCTTCTCCGGTTTCGCCGGCGTGGGGCGTACGGCGTGAGCGCGGGGCCGGACGGGCCGGAGGACAGACTGCGCCGGTTCGCGACGATCTGGAGCCGGGCGGTCTTCCCGGTGACCTCGACGTCGTCGACCCGGCCGGAGTTCGAGCAGCAACTGCTGCCGCTGGCCCGGCGGTTGAGCGAGGCGCTCCGAGCCAGGACCTTCGACGCGAACGCGGGCAAGGCGGTCGGTGCCGCGCTCGTCGCCGCGCACTGCACCGACCCCGAGGCGCTCAGCCGTTCGCTGGACTGCGTGGACGCCTACCTCGTGCTCTACTGCGGCACGGACGGCAACCAGGAGGACCTGCGGGCGCGCTCCGCGCGGCTGCAGCACGCCATGGCCGCCGGGTTCGCCCAGGCGCTGCGTGAGCGCACGCTGGCCGAGCAGGAGGCGATCTCGGCCGCGGCCCTCAAGGCGCAGGGCGTGGTGGCGCAGGCGCTGCACGCCACCGAGGCACGCTTCCGTGCGGTCTTCGAGGGCGCGGCCATAGGAATCGGCATCGCCGACCTGGACGGCAAAGTCCTCCAGGTCAACGGCGCGCTGCTGCGCATGTTCGGCCTCTCCGAGAACACGGTCCGCAGCCGTAACGTCATGGAGTGGACCCACCCCGAGGACGCGCCGCAGACCTGGAAGCTCTACGACGAACTCGTCCGCGGCGAGCGCGAGCACTACCACGTCGAGAAGGCCTTCTACCGGCCCGACGGAACCGTCCTGTGGACCAACCTCACGGTCTCCCTGCTGCGCGACGCCGACGGCAACCCGCAGTACCAGCTGGCCCTGATGGAGGACACCACCGAGCGGCGCCTGCTCAACCTGCGGCTGCGCTACGAGGCCACGCACGACGCGCTCACCGGGCTGCCCAACCGCACGTTCTTCTTCGAACGCCTGGAGAAGGCGCTGAACGCCGGCGAGGGCCAGCGCTTCGGCCTGTGCTACCTCGACCTGGACGGCTTCAAGACCGTCAACGACAGCCTCGGCCACGCCGCCGGCGACCGGCTGCTCGTCGAGGTCGCCGACCGGCTGCAGTCCTGCGCCACCGCGCCCGGCGAGATGGTCGCGCGGCTCGGCGGCGACGAGTTCGTGGCGCTGACCACCGGTCCCGACACCGAGCGCGAGGTCGACGAGCTCGCCTCCCGGATCATGAACGCGCTGATCGCCCCGATCAGCGTCGACGGCCGGGAGCTGACCGTGCGCGGCAGCATCGGCATCGTCGAGGGCCCGGCCGGGGAGCGCAGCCCGGCCGAGGTGCTGCGCAGCGCCGACATCACCATGTACCGGGCCAAGTCGGCCGGCGGCAACCGCTTCGAGCTGGCCGACCCCGTCGCCGACGCGCACGCCATCACCCGGCACGGGCTGACCACGGCGCTGCCGACCGCCCTGGACCGGGGCGAGTTCTTCATCGAGTACCAGCCGCTGGTCCACCTCGGCGACGGCAGCGTGCGCGGCGCGGAGGCCCTGGTGCGCTGGCTGCACCCGCAGCACGGCATCCTCGGCCCGGACCGGTTCATCCCGCTCGCCGAGCACACCGGACTCATCGTTCCGCTCGGCCGCTGGGTCCTGGAGCAGTCGGTGCGCCAGGCGCGCGAATGGCGAGAACGCCACGACGACGCGGGCCCGCTCCGCATCAACGTCAACCTCTCGCCGTGCCAGCTCACCCACCCCGGGCTGGTCCAGGACACGGTCGACATCCTGGAGCGCGCGGGCGTGGCGCCGGACGCCCTCTGTCTGGAGGTCACCGAGTCGGCCCTCATCGGCGCCGACGACGACCTGCTCAAGCCCCTGCGCCGGCTGGCCGAGATGGGCGTCGACATCGCCCTGGACGACTTCGGCACCGGCTACTCCAACCTCGCCAACCTGCGCCGCCTGCCGGTGAGCATCCTCAAGCTGGACCGCTCCTTCACCCAGGGCATGCAGCAGTTCCCGGCCGACCCCGTCGACCTCAAGATCGTCGAGGGCATCGTCTCCCTGGCCCACAGCCTGAGCCTCGCGGTGACGGTGGAGGGCGTGGAGACCGGCGCCCAGGCCGAGCAGCTGCGGATTCTGGGCTGCGACACGGCCCAGGGCTGGTACTACGCCCGCCCGGGCCCGCCGGAGCGGCTGCACGAGCTGGCGCTGGTGGACGCGACGGGCTGAACGGCGGGGCCGTACGGGACAGAGGTGGGCTTCTCCGCTCCCGTACGGCCTCCTGACGGTCGTATAGCGTGAAGCCATGCCTGACGGGCCGATCGATCTGGATCTGCGCAAGCTGCGCTACTTCGTGGCCGTGGCCGAGCGCCGTCATTTCGGGCGGGCGGCCGTCGCCCTGCACGTCACCCAGCCCGCGCTCTCCCGGCAAGTCCGGCAGTTGGAGCACGACCTGCGGGTCGATCTCTTCACCCGCAGCACCCGCGAGGTGACGCTCACCCCGGCCGGCGAGCAGTTCCTGCGCGACGCCAAGGCGCTGCTCTCCGCCGCGGAGGCCGCTCGGGAGCGGGCCCGTCGCATCGGTGCCGGTGACGACGCACTGGTCGTGGGCTTCATGCTCGGCACGGACGTCAGCCTCGCGCTGAACGCGTTCTCCGGGCAGCATCCCCACGTCTCCATCGAGCTGGTCCGGCTGCGCTGGTGGAGCCAGGCGCGGGTCCTGCTGGACGGCAGTGTCGACGTGGGGTTCGTGCGGCCGCCCCTCGAAGCCGACGGCGTCGAGCTGCTTCCCCTCTACCCCGAGCACCTCACCGCGGTCCTGCCCGTCGACCATCCGCGGGCACATGACGCCAAGGTCGCCCTCGCCGCCCTGGCCGACGACCCCGTGCTGGAGTACGCCGAGGCGGCCGAGGCATGGTCGGCCGTCTGGAACGCCGACCCGCGCCCCGACGGCACCCGGCCCGGCCACGGCCCGGCCTTCCACGACATGGAGGAGCTCCTCGGATACGTCAGGGGCGGGCGCGGCATCGCGTTCGTACCGAACTCCGTCGCGGCCGCGTTCCCCCGGTCCGACATCGCGTACGTCCCGGTCGCCGACGTGCCGCCGGGGCAGGTGGCCCTGGCCTGGAACGGCTCGCGTCACTCACCGCTCATCACGAGCTTCGTGGAGGCGGTGCGGGCGGGCGCGCGGGCGCGGGGAACGGCGTAGAGCGGGGCCAGGGCGGGCCGGTGATCCGCGGCCGCCTGCCAGACCTGCGCCGATGCCGAGATGGCATCAATCGAGCGATGACAGGCATTGGACGGTACCGCGGCGGGCCCCAAGACTCGGAGGTACCAGGAACTCCCTGGAGTACCCCTAGCCCCCTGGAGCCCGCGATGCGTGCTGCCGTCGCCACCGGCGCGAACCTTCCGCTCGCCCTCGACACCCTCGACGTCCCCCAGCCCGCCGCCGGCGAGGTCCTCGTCAAGGTCACCGCCTGCGGCGTCTGCTTCTCCGACCTGAACCTGCTGCGCGGCCACTACCCCTTCGCCCGGTTCCCCGTCGTCCCCGGCCATGAGATCACCGGAGTGGTGACCGCTGTCGGCGAGGGCGTGACCTGGCCCGAGGTCGGCACCGTGGTGGGCGCCCAGTTCCTGTACGACTCCTGCCGGCACTGCGACTACTGCGTGCGCGGCGACCGGATCCTGTGCCCGCGCAAGCGCATCACCGGCATCGTGGCCGACGGCGGCTACGCCGAGTACGTCCTGCTCAAGGCCGACTTCGTCACCCCGCTGCCGGACGGCCTCGACCCCGTGGCCGCGGCTCCGCTGATGTGCGCTGGCCTCACCGCCTTCAACGGCCTGCGCCAGGGCGGCGCGAAGGCCGGTGCCCGGGTCGCCGTGGTGGGTCTCGGCGGAGTGGGCGCCCTGGCCGTGCGCTATGCCGTCGCCATGGGGGCCCGGGTCGCCGTGGTGGGCCGTTCCCGGCGCGGCGAGGACCAGGCCAAGGCGCTGGGCGCCGAACTGTTCGTCGCCACCGACGAGTCCGACCCCGCCGAGGCCCTCAAGGCGTGGGACGGCGGCGCGAACCTCGTCCTCAACGCCGCCCCCTCCACTGCCGCGGCCGCCGCCACCCTGGGCGGCATCGCCCCCGACGGCACCCTGCTGCTCCTCGGCTACGGCTCGGAACCCCTCACGCTGCCCACCCAGCCCATGATCCTCAACCGTCTGCACGTGGCCGCGTCCCCCTCCGGCTCACCCCACGACCTGCGCGACACCCTGGCCTTCTCCGCGGCCCACGGGATCCTGCCCGAGGTCACACCGATCGCCCTTGACGAGGCACCGTCCGTCCTCGACGCGATGGCCGACGGGTCCGCGCGCGGCCGCAGCGTGATCAGTTTCGCGTGACCGACCGGCCGGCCGGCACGGCAGCGGGCCGCCGCGCGCCGGCCCGCCGTCCGTCCGGGGCGCCACACGTGAGATTCCGCCTGCGGTGAGAGCGCGCGGCCCACACCGGTGCTCCGGCCCCTTTTCCCACGTTCTCGCAAGTTCCCGCAAGGAGATCGCCATGCCCTACGTCGCCCTCGTCACGGGTGCCTCCAGCGGTTTCGGTGCCCTCACCGCCCGAGCCCTCGCCGACGCCGGACACATCGTCTACGCCGGGATCCGGCAGACCACCGGCCGCAACGCCCCGGCCGTCGCCGACGCCCGGGCCTACGCCGACCGGCACGGCGTGGCGCTGCGCAGCGTCGAACTCGACGTGTCCGGCCAGGAGTCGGTGGACGCCGCGATCGCGCAGGTCACGGCCGAGGCGGGGCGGATCGACGTCGTCGTCCACAACGCCGGGCACATGGTGCTCGGTCCGACCGAGTCGTTCACGCCGGAGCAGATCGCCGAGATCTACGACACCAACGTGCTGTCCACGCAGCGCGTCAACCGCGCCGTGCTGCCGCAGATGCGGGAACGGCGCGACGGCCTGCTGCTCTGGGTGGGGTCGTCCAGCACCTACGGCGGCACCCCGCCCTACCTCGGCCCCTACTTCGGCGCCAAGGCCGCGATGGACCACCTGGCCAAGAGCTACGCGGTCGAGCTCAGCCGCTTCGGCATCGACACGGCCATCGTGGTTCCGGGCTCCTTCACCTCGGGCACCAACCACTTCGCCCACGCGATGCACCCCGAGGACACGGCCACCGCGGAGGCGTACGACACCCTGTACGCGGGGCTGATGGCGGACGTCGGCACACGGCTGGCCGCTCTCGCGCCCGCCGACGCCGACGTCTCGGAGGTCGCCCGCGCCATCGTCCGTATCGTCGGCACGCCCAAGGGCGAGCGGCCCTTCCGCACCACCATCGACCCGGTGGACGACGGCTCGGAGAAGGTCAGCGATGTCGCCGACGGCGTGCGCGCCGACTTCTACGAGCGCATCGGCATGCCGGACCTGCTCACCACCCGCACCGGCTCCTGACGCTCACCGCTCCAGCAGCATCCGCTGCAACTCCCGCGCGGCCCGCGGCGGCGCCACGTCACTGCGATGTGCCAACGCGATCGTCCGGTGCAGCCCCGGTCGCGCCAGCGGCGTGACGCGCAGCCCGCGCCCGGAGCGCGCGGCCACCATCCGCGGCACGACCGCCACCCCCAGCCCCGCCCGCACGAACCCCAGCACCGCGTCCATCTCCCCGCCCTCGACCGCGAAGTCCGGCTCGAACCCGGCGGAGCGACACGCGGCGACGGTCAGTTCGCGCAGGTCGTAGCCGTGCCGGAACATCACCAGGCGTTCGCCCTCCAGGTCGGCGACATGCACGGTGCGGCGTCCGCCGCCCGGGCGGGGCGCCTCGGGTGAGGAGACGACCACCAGGTCCTCGCGCAGCAGCTCGACCGTGGTCAGCGCGGGGGAGGGGGTGGGCAGGGGCAGGACGACCAGGGCCAGGTCGAGGGCGCCGCGGGCGAGCCCCCGTACCAGGTCGTGCGAGCCGCCCTCCTCGATCATCAGTTGGATGCCGGGGTAGCGGTCGTGGAAGGCGCGCAGCACGTCGGGGAGCAGGCCCGTGCACAGACTCGGCGTCGCGCCCAGCCGGACCCGGCCCCGGCGCAGCTGCACCAGTTCCTGCACCTCGTGCCGTGCCGTGTCCGCGTCGGCGAGGATGCGCCGGGCCAGGGGCAGCAGGGCCTCTCCGGCGTCCGTCAGCGTGATGTTGCCGCGCGCCCGCAGGAACAGGTCCGCGCCCAACTCCCGCTCCAGCGCCTTGATCTGCTGCGACAGCGAGGGCTGCGCGACATGCACCAGGTCGGCGGCCCGGGTGAAGTGCCGGGTCTCGGCGACCGCCACGAAGTACTGGAGCTGCTGGAACTGCATCCTGCAAGCATAGGTGCTGCCTATCGAAACGAGCTGGACCATGTCTTGGACCGATGGGGTGGTCCGGCCCTAACGTCCTGAGCATGGCTCTGGCAACGCGGACGGACCGACGGCCGTCCATGGCACGCACGGTGTGGGACTCCACCGTCGGCAAGAAGACCGTGATGGCGATCAGCGGCCTGATCATGCTGCTGTACCTGGTCGCCCACATGATCGGGAATCTGAAGATCTACTTCGGCGCGGGCGAGTTCAACGCCTACGGCCACTGGCTGCGCACGGTCGGCGAGCCGTTCATGCACTACGAGTGGACGCTCTGGCTGATCCGTGTCGTCCTGGTCGTCGCCGTCGTCGCCCACGCGGTCTCGGCGTACCAGCTCAGCCGCCGCGACATCAAGGCGCGCCCCGCCAAGTACGTGCACCGCAAGCCGCGGGCCTCCTACGCCACCCGCACCATGCGCTGGGGCGGCATCATCCTCGGCCTGTTCATCGTCTGGCACATCCTCGACCTGACCACCGGCACCGTGCACTCCGGCGGCTTCCAGGAGGGCCACCCGTACCAGAACGTCGTGGACACCTTCTCCACCTGGTACGGCAACGTCATCTACATCGTCGCGATGCTCGCCCTCGGCCTGCACATCCGCCACGGCTTCTGGAGCGCCGCCCAGACCCTCGGCGCGGGCAGCCGCACCCGCGACCGCGCCCTCAAGACCGGCGCAGGCGTCCTCGCGCTGCTGCTCACGGCCGGCTTCATCGCCGTACCCGTGGGCGTCATGACCGGAGTGGTGAGCTGAACATGACCACTGAATACACCGACTACGCGACCGGCGAACCCCTCGTCGACACCAAGGCCCCCACCGGCCCGGTCAACGAGCGCTGGGACAAGCGCCGTTTCGAGGCCAAGCTGGTCAACCCCGCCAACCGCCGCAAGCACACGGTCATCGTCGTCGGCACCGGCCTCGCGGGCGGCTCCGCCGGGGCCACCCTCGCCGAACAGGGCTACCACGTCGTCCAGTTCTGCTACCAGGACTCCCCGCGCCGCGCCCACTCCATCGCCGCACAGGGCGGCATCAACGCCGCGAAGAACTACCGCAACGACGGCGACTCCATCCACCGGCTCTTCTACGACACCGTCAAGGGCGGCGACTTCCGGGCCCGCGAGTCCAACGTCCACCGGCTCGCGCAGATCTCGGTGGAGATCATCGACCAGTGCGTGGCGCAGGGCGTGCCGTTCGCGCGCGAGTACGGCGGCCTGCTCGACACCCGGTCCTTCGGCGGCGTCCAGGTCTCGCGGACCTTCTACGCCCGTGGCCAGACGGGCCAGCAGCTGCTGCTCGGTGCCTACCAGGCCCTCAGCAGGCAGATCGCCGCGGGGAACGTCGAGATGCACCCGCGCACCGAGATGCTCGACCTGATCGTCGTCGACGGGCGGGCGCGCGGGATCGTGGCCCGGGACCTGATCACCGGCCGTATCGACACGTACTTCGCGGACGCGGTCGTGCTGGCCTCCGGGGGCTACGGCAACGTCTTCTACCTGTCGACGAACGCCATGAACTCCAACGCCACCGCCATCTGGCGGGCCCACCGGCGCGGCGCCTGGTTCGCCAACCCCTGCTTCACCCAGATTCACCCCACCTGCATCCCGCGCACCGGCGACCACCAGTCCAAGCTGACGCTGATGAGCGAGTCGCTGCGCAACGACGGCCGGATCTGGGTGCCGAAGGCCAAGGGCGACGACAGGCCCCCGAACAAGATCCCCGAGGAGGAGCGCGACTACTACCTGGAGCGCATCTACCCGTCCTTCGGCAACCTGGTCCCGCGCGACATCGCCTCCCGTGCCGCGAAGAACGTCTGCGACGAGGGCAGGGGGGTGGGCCCGGGCGGGCAGGGCGTGTACCTGGACTTCGCCGACGCCATCGAGCGGATGGGCCGCAAGGCCGTGGAGGCCAAGTACGGCAACCTCTTCGACATGTACCAGCGGATCACCGACGAGGATCCGTACGAGGTGCCGATGCGGATCTACCCGGCCGTGCACTACACGATGGGCGGGCTGTGGGTCGACTACGACCTCCAGACGACCATCCCCGGCCTGTTCGCGATCGGCGAGGCCAACTTCTCCGACCACGGCGCCAACCGGCTCGGTGCCAGTGCCCTGATGCAGGGCCTGGCCGACGGCTACTTCGTGCTGCCGGCCACCATCAACGACTACCTCGCCCGCAACCCGCACCACGAGAAGGTCACCGCCGATCACCCGGCCGTGCAGGAGGCGCTGGCCGAGACCGAGGACCGGCTCAACCTGCTGCTGGCCGTGGACGGCGACCGTACGCCGGACTCCTTCCACCGCGAACTCGGCGAGCTGATGTGGGAGTTCTGCGGCATGGCCCGCACCGACTCCGGGCTGCGCAAGGCCCTGGAGCGCATCCCGCAGATCCGCGAGGAGTTCTGGCGGCGCGTCAAGGTACCCGGCACCGGTGAGGAGTTCAACCAGTCGCTGGAGAAGGCCAACCGCATCGTCGACTACCTGGAGCTCGCCGAGCTGATGTGCCTCGACGCGCTGCACCGCAGCGAGTCCTGCGGCGGCCACTTCCGCGAGGAGTCGCAGACGCCGGACGGTGAAGCGGCCCGCAAGGACGACGAGTTCGCCTACGCGGCGGCCTGGGAGTTCACCGGTACGGGCACCGCTCCCGTGCTGCA
The DNA here is from genome assembly GCF_001513975.1 of Streptomyces curacoi. Classification (GTDB taxonomy): domain Bacteria; phylum Actinomycetota; class Actinomycetes; order Streptomycetales; family Streptomycetaceae; genus Streptomyces; species Streptomyces curacoi. The sequence continues at coordinate 78,857 of NZ_KQ947986.1, read as the reverse complement.
CAAGGAAGACCTGGTCTTCGAGTACGTCCACCCCACCCAGCGGAGCTACGCATGAGGCTCACCCTGCGCGTCTGGCGGCAGAAGAACGCCGACGCCGAAGGCGCCATGTCCACGTACGAGGTGGACGGGATCTCCTCCGACATGTCCTTCCTGGAGATGCTCGACACGCTCAACGAGGAGCTCATCCTCAAGGGCGAGGACCCGGTCGCCTTCGACCACGACTGCCGTGAGGGCATCTGCGGCGCCTGCTCGCTCGTGATCAACGGCGATGCGCACGGGCCCGAGCGGACGACCACCTGTCAGCTGCACATGCGGTCCTTCGAGGACGGCGACACGATCGACATCGAGCCGTGGCGGGCGTCCGCCTTCCCGGTGATCAAGGACCTGGTGGTGGACCGGTCGGCCTTCGACCGGATCATCCAGGCGGGCGGGTACATCACCGCGCCGACGGGCTCGGCTCCCGAGGCCCACGCCACCCCGGTGCCGAAGCCGGACGCCGACTTCGCCTTCGAGCACGCCGAGTGCATCGGCTGCGGGGCGTGCGTGGCCGCGTGTCCCAACGGGGCGGCGATGCTGTTCACCTCCGCCAAGATCAATCACTTGAACGTGCTGCCGCAGGGGGCTCCCGAGCGGGAGACGCGGGTGCTGGACATGGTGGCGCAGATGGACGAGGAGGGCTTCGGAGGGTGCACGCTCACCGGTGAGTGCGCCACCGCCTGCCCCAAGGGCATCCCGCTCATGTCCATCACCGGCATGAACAAGGAGTGGCTGCGAGCTGCTCGCAAGGCCAAGCGGTAGCGCCACAGAGCGCTCGAAAAGGAAAGACGTTCGCCGACAGGTGCGGACGGGCGGGGCCGGGAGTGGTGCTCCCCGGCCCCGTCTCGCCTTTCGGCGCCCGCCGAGTTCAACATTCGCACATCCGCTCTCCTGGCACAGGTCACGCACACGCCAACCGGCATCGGAAGAACAGGGTCGGCACATCCCACCGCTCCCCATCGTCCTCCGCCAGCCGTCCCCGGCCCGTGACCAGGAGTAGCCATGACCGGCGTACTGACCGTCGAACGTCCCCCGCAGCCCACGGCACCCACCCGCTACACCGTCGGCCTCGCCCGCGACGAGGAGGACGTGCGCGCCGCCCAGCGGCTGCGGCACGACGTCTTCGCCGGCGAGATGGGTGCCCTGCTGGCCACCCCGCAGCCGGGCCACGACATCGACGCCTTCGACGCGTACTGCGACCACCTGCTCGTCCGCGAGGAGGTCTCCGGGCAGGTCGTCGGCACCTACCGGCTGCTCCCGCCGGAGCGGGCCGCGGTCGCGGGCCGGCTGTACTCGGAGGGCGAGTTCGATCTCTCCCGCATCGACGCGCTGCGCCCGAACCTGGTCGAGGTCGGCCGCTCCTGCGTCCACCCCGACCACCGGGACGGCGCGGTCATCGGCCTCATCTGGGCCGGCATCGCCCGTTACATGGTCGACCGCGGCCACGAGTGGCTGGCCGGCTGCTGCTCGATCCCGCTGGCCGACGGCGGCACGCTCGCGGCAGCGACCTGGGACCGGGTGCAGGACAGGCACCTGGCCCCGGAGGAGTACCGGGTACGGCCGCTGCGGCCCTGGACGCCGGGTGAGCCCCCCGCCGGCCGCACCGAACTCCCGGCCCTCCTGCGCGGTTACCTCCGCCTCGGCGCCTGGGTGTGCGGCGAGGCGGCGCACGACCCTGAGTTCGGGGTCGCCGACCTGTATGTGCTGCTGTCGATGCGCCGGGTCAACCCGCGCTATCTGCGGCACTTCCTCTCCCTGGTACCGGCGTGAACGACCTGGCGGCGGCCATACGCACCACCCCCGCCCTCGGCACCACCGGCGCCCACCCCGGCGAGGCGGCGAACCTCTGGCGGCCCAGCGCCCCCTGCACCCCACAGGCGTGCGTGGACACGGCGGGCACGGCCAGGGCCGTACCGCTTGCCGTTCTGCGGATCGTGGCCGTGCTGTCCCTGCTGGTCCTGGGGTTCCTGGCCGGCCCGCTCGCCGCCCGGATCCCCGGGGGACTGGTCGGACGCTGGTGCCGCTGGGTGGTACGCGCCTCTGGAGTCCGGGTACGCATCGACGGCGGCGCCGTGCCCGACGGCGGGCTGCTGCTCGTCGCCAACCACGTCTCCTGGCTGGACATCCCGCTCCTCGCCGCCGTACGCCCGGCCCGGATGCTCGCCAAGTCGGAGATCCGGCAGTGGCCCGTGGCCGGGTGGCTGACCGCCCGCAGCGGCGCCCTGTTCATCGACCGGGACCGGATCCGCGCACTGCCCGAGACGGTGGCCCGGATCGCCGAGGCGCTGCGGGCCGGCGAAGCGGTCACCGTCTTCCCCGAGGGCAGCACCTGGTGCGGCCGCGCCCAGGGCCGCTTCCGCCGGGCCGCCTTCCAGGCCGCCCTGGACGCGGGCGTCGCCGTGCAGCCGGTGCACCTGCGGTACCGCCGGGTGGCCGGGGGCGGGCCCAGCACGGCGGCGGCCTTCGTCGGCGAGGACTCGCTGCTCACCTCGGTGTGGCGGGTGGCGACGGCGCGGGGGCTGGTGGCCGAGGTACAGGTCGGGGAAGCGATCGCGCCGGGCCGTCATGCCGACCGCCGCTGCCTGGCCCGGGCCGCCGAACGGTCCGCACTACCGGGGGCGCATCAGCCGGAGATCCTCACCCCAGGCATCCAGTACCGCCCCGTGGCCCGCCCGGCGGGCCGAGGCCTCCACGCGGGCGAACAGCCGTCGCTGGACCGCCACATCGCCGCTCGCGCAGATGCGGTCCACGTCCCGCAGCAGGGCGTCGCCGTCCCACCCGGGCAGCGGATGGCGGGCAAGTTCCCAGCGTAGGTACTTGTTGTACGGGCGAGGCCGCCGGTCCAGGGCGAACAGCAGCTCCAGGAGGTGCCCCACGCTGTCGGTGGCGTCGAGCCGGGCGGCGAGCGGCTCGCCGTCCCGGTCGTTCTTGACGGAGCGGTAGAGGGAGTTGGCGTACGCGTCGAGCCAACCGCCGGCCGCCCGGAACGCCTCGTCGGCGCCGAGTCGCGCCTTGGCGGCGAGGATCTCGGCGATCTCGCTGTCCAGCCGGTCGAGCACGATCCGCGCCCGCGCGAGGGCGTAGCGCTCGTGTCCCGGCATTCCGGCGGCCCGGAACTCGCCGAGGGAGACGATCATCAGATCCAGCTGTGGTGTGCGGTGGCCGGCGAAGCGACGGAGGTCCGTCGCCGCGCCGTCCGCGAGGACGACGTACAGGTCGTGGTCGGAGTGCTCGGTGGCCGTGCCGTCGTGGGCCCGGGAGCCCTTGAGGACGAGGCCGACCACGGCCGGGTCGGCCGTGGCGAGTTCGACGAACGCGTCGTAGGCGAGGGGCTGCTGCGCGGGCATGCGTGATCTCCGGTGGGAAAGGGTGACGAATATGCCTACCGGGGCGGCCACGGAACGTCCGGGCGCCCACACCGTCCGCGACGGCACATGCCGCCGCACCGAGGATCAACGCACAGTGTGATTCTACGAGGCGAGGCACAAGTGCCGCGCCCACCAAGGGTTTCAGGGCATCACACGGGCCAGATACGGCGCCGTGGCGCTCCCCTCCACCCGTGCCACCTCCGCCGGCGTACCCGTCGCGACGACCCGCCCGCCCGCGTCACCGCCGCCCGGACCCAGGTCGATCACCCAGTCCGCCCCCGCGACGACGGACATGTCGTGCTCGACCACGACGACCGTGTTCCCGGCGTCGACGAGCCCGTGCAACTGGCGCATCAACACCTCCACGTCGGCCGGGTGGAGTCCGGTCGTGGGCTCGTCGAGGAGGTAGAGGGTGTGGCCGCGACGGACCCGCTGCAGCTCACCGGCCAGCTTGATGCGCTGGGCCTCACCGCCGGACAGCTCGGTGGCGGGCTGGCCGAGCCGCAGATAGCCGAGGCCGACGTCGAGCAGGGTGCCCAGGCTGCGGGCCGCGGCCGGGGTGTCCGCGAAGAAGTCCGCGGCCGCCTCGACCGTGAGGTCCAGTACCTGCGCGATGTTCCGCCCCCGGTAGGTCACGCCCAGCGTCTCGGGGTTGTAGCGCGCCCCGCCGCAGTCCGGGCACGGGGCGTAGGTGCTCGGCAGGAACAGCAGCTCCACGCCGACGAACCCCTCGCCCTGACAGGTCTCGCAGCGCCCTCCCGCCACATTGAAGGAGAAGCGCCCGACCCCGTAGCCACGCGCCCGTGCCTCGTCCGTCCCCGCGAACACCTTCCGTACGACGTCGAAGAGCCCGGTGTAGGTGGCGAGATTGGAGCGCGGGGTGCGGCCGATCGGCCTCTGGTCGACCGAGACCAGCCGGCCCACACCCGCCAGGTCCTCGGTGATCTCGCCGATGAGCGTGGACTTGCCCGAGCCCGAGACACCGGTGACGGCCGTGAACACCCCGAGCGGGAACTCGGCCGTCACCCCGCGCAGGTTGTGCCGGGTGACCGGTCCGACCTTCAACCGGGCCTTCGGTGTGCGCACTTGGCGTACCGCGGTTGGGGAGCCGTCGAACAGGTACCGCGCTGTCGCCGACTCCGCGACCGCCGCCAGCTGCGCCACCGGCCCGCTGTGCAGCACCTGCCCGCCGTGCTCACCCGCACGCGGGCCCACGTCGACCAGCCACTCGGCGGCGCGTACGACATCGAGGTGGTGCTCGACGACGAACACCGTGTTCCCGGCGGCCTTCAGTCGCTCCAACACCCTCAGCAGCGCCTCCGTGTCCGCCGGGTGCAGCCCCGCGGACGGCTCGTCGAGGACGTACACGACACCGAACAGCCCGGACCTGAGCTGGGTCGCGAGCCGCAGACGCTGCAGTTCGCCCGCCGAGAGGGTGGGGGTCGCGCGGTCGAGACTGAGATAGCCGAGGCCGAGCTCGACGACGGGCGCGATACGGGACTTGAGGTCCTCGGTGAGGACGCGAGCCGGCTGCGCAGTGCCGTCCAGGGTGCCCGCGAGCTGCGTGAGCGGCAGTGCGGCCAGTTCGGCGATCGTGCGGCCGGCGAAGGTCACCGCCAGTGCCTCGGGCCGCAGCCTGCTGCCGCCGCACGCCGAGCAGGGCGCGGAGGTGAGGAACCGCTCCGCCCTGGCCCTGAGCGTCGGGCTCTTGGAGTCGGAGAACGTCTTCATGACGTAGCGCCGGGCGCTCATGTACGTCCCCTGGTAGGGCCGTTGGATGCGGTCGGCGCCGCGTACCGGGTGGACGGTGACGACCGGCTGCTCGTCGGTGAACAGGATCCACTGCCGCTGCTCGGCGGGCAGGTCGCGCCAGGGCCGGTCGACGTCGTGGCCCAGCGCGTCGAGGATGTCGCGCAGGTTCTTGCCCTGCCAGGCGCCCGGCCACGCGGCGATCGCCCCCTCGCGGATCGACAGCGCCGGGTCGGGGACCAGCAACTCCTCCGTCGTACGGTGCACTTGTCCGAGCCCATGGCACTCCGGGCACGCCCCGGCCGCCGTGTTGGGCGAGAAGGCGTCCGAGTCGAGCCGTTCGGCGCCGGGAGGGTAGTGGCCGGCGCGGGAGAACAGCATCCGCAGGGAGTTGGAGAGGTTGGTGACCGTGCCGACGGAGGAGCGGGACGTCGGTGCCGAGCGGCGCTGCTGGAGGGAGACGGCGGGCGGGAGCCCGGTGATCTCGCCGACCTTGGGCGCGCCGACCTGGTGGATCAGCCTGCGGGCGTACGGCGCGACCGACTCGAAGTAGCGGCGCTGGGCCTCGGCGTAGATCGTGCCGAAGGCCAGCGACGACTTCCCGGAGCCGGACACGCCGGTGAACACGGTCAGCACATCCCGTGGGATGTCGACGTCCACGCCCTTGAGGTTGTGTTCACGGGCGCCGCGGACGCGGATGTACGGGTCGTGCGGGGAAGACATGGGGTGAAGGCTCCGGGGCGGTGCGGATCGGCGCGGGTCGGGGATCGAGGGGCGCGGGCAAACCCCGCGATTCTATGCGAACGGGACGGGCGCCCTGCGGCGGGCCACCTGGCGTTCATGAGGCCGTCGGATCACCCACACCGACTGCCCATAACGTCTCGGCAGTCCCTCTTCTCACCGAGGAGTATCGTGAGCGCTTCTGCTCTGAGCACGTTGACCGCCGCGCTGCTGATGGTCACGGGCGCCCCCGCCCCCCAGCCGGTCTCCGTCGCCGCGCGCGTGGAGACGCCCGCCGTCCACGACGACGAGGCGGGCGGCCATGCCGACGCCGACGACCCGGCCGTCTGGGTCGACCCCGACCGCCCGGGGCGCAGCCTCGTGATCGGCACCCTGAAGGAGGCCGGCCTCGACGTCTACGGCCTCGACGGCAGGCGCCTGCAGCACATAGCCGCGCCCACGGCGCCGGGCGAGGACACCGCGCCGGGCCGCTTCAACAACGTCGACGTCGTCTACGGCTTCTCCCTGGGCGGCAGGAAGACCGACCTGGCCCTGGTCAGCGACCGCGGCCGGGACCGGGTCCGGGCCTACGCGATCGACCCGGCCGCCGTGGCGGCGGGCCGTCCCCCGCTGAAGGACGTGACGGCGGCCGATGCCGCGCCGGTCTTCTCCGCGAGCGAGGCCGAGGTGGACGACCAGCGCACCGCCTACGGTCTGGCCGCGTTCAGCGACGACGACGAGGCGTATGTGGTGGTGTCGCGCCGCTCGGAGACCCGCGTACGACTGCTGCGGCTGGAGGACCGGGGCGGGCGCATCGGCTACCGGACCGAGGACACCCTCGACCTGCCCGCCTCCTTCACCCTGCCGGACGGGACCGACTGGACACCGTGCGCCGACCCCGGCGACCGCCCCCAGGTCGAGGGCATGGTCGTCGACCAGGAGGAGCACGTCCTGTACGCGGCGCAGGAGGACGTCGGGCTGTGGCGGGTCGGCCTCGACGACGAGGAGTTCGAGCGGCCGGAGCTGATCGACCGGGTGCGCGAGTACGGCACCCCGTGGACGTACGACGCCGAGGAAGAGGAGTGCGTCATCGACACCGCCGGTGACCCGGGCTTCGGCGGCGAGCACCTGAGCGCCGACGCCGAGGGCGCCACGATCTACCACGCCGCCGACGGCACCGGTTATCTGCTCGCCTCCAGCCAGGGCGACAACACCTTCGCGGTGTACGAGCGCCAGGGCGCCAACCGCTATCTCGGCTCCTTCGCCGTCACCGACGGCCCCGCGACCGACGGTGTGCAGCACTCCGACGGCTCCACCGTGGTCAACGTCCCGCTGGGCCGGTCCTTCCCCGAGGGCCTGCTGGTCACCCACGACGGCGAGGCCACCCCGGCGGACGGCGACCGGGAGGGCACCGGCTTCAAGCTGACGGGCTGGGAGTCGGTGGCCGGCGCGTTCCCGAAGCCGCTGACGATCGACACCGAGTCGTTCGACCCGCGCGACGCGGACTGAACCGACGCCCCAGGCTCGCCCGGATCACGCCGAGCCGGTGATCCGGGCGAGCCGCCGGTAGGAGTCCAGCAGCGCCGCACGGTCGTACGTACTGGTCGTGACCAGCACCTCCTGCGCCCCCGTCTCCTTCAGCACCGTCTCCAGCTCGTACGCGACCTGCTCCTCGGTGCCGGCGATGTGCCCGGCGAGCCCGGACTCGTAAAAGCCGCGCTCCTTGCCGGTCATCGTGAGCGCCTCGACGCGCTCGGCGGACGCCAGCGGCGGGAAGGTGCCGTGTGTCCGGGAGTACGCCATGGACCAGGCCTCCGGGATCAGCAGCCGCCGGGCCTCCTCGGGCGTGGCGGCCACGGCGACCGTGCCGGAGATCACGACGTACGGCTCGCTCGCCCAGGGGGAGGGCCGGAAGCGGTCGCGGTAGTGATCGATGCCGCGCTGCATCTTCGCCCGGTTCCTGAGGTCGCCGATGACCATCGGCAGGCCCGCGCGGGCGGCGATGTCCGCGCCCTCCCCCATGGCCAGCACGAACGGCGGCACGGCCAGTCCCTCGGCGGGCCGTGCGTGCACCCCCGTCGGGGAGGTGCCGCGGAACCAGCCGAGCAGCTCTCGGATCTGGGCCGCGAAGTCCTCCGCGTCCCCCTTGTCCCGCCCGAGCGCCTTGCGCACCCCGTCGGTGAAGCCGACCGAGCGGCCGAGCCCCATGTCGATCCGCCCCGGGAAGAGGGACTCCAGCACCCCGAACTGCTCGGCCACGACCAGCGGCTGGTGGTTCGGCAGCATCACCCCGCCGGTCCCCACCCGGATCGTGCGGGTCGCGGACGCCACGGCTGCGGCCAGAACGGTCGGCGCGGAACCCGCGACGCCGGGCACACCGTGGTGCTCCGAGACCCAGATGCGGTGATAGCCCAGGTCCTCCAGCTCGCGCGCCAGCGCCACGGTGTCGCGCAGTGCCTCGGCGTTGGTATGCCCTTCGCGGGTGCGGGAGCGGTCGAGGACGGAGAAGCGGGTCGCCGCGATCACGGAGCTCATGCGGTGTTCAACAACGACGCCGCCGCAGGATTCCTCACGGTGCGATGTTGTGGTTCAGGCGGAACAGGTTGCCCGGGTCGTAGCGCCGCTTCAGGGCAGTCAGACGGGCACGGTTGTCACGGTAGTTGGCCTGTACGCGGTCCTGGTCGTCACTGTCCATGAAGTTCACGTACCCACCGCCCATGGAGTGCCGTTCGAGCGTCCGGTGGTAGGCGCGCACCCAGTCCTTCTGGGCCTCGCACTCCTCACGTGTGGTCAGGGTGGGGCTGAGCGCGATCGAGAAGTCGGCGTCGCGGTAGGAGAATGCGGTCTCCTCCGGTCCGACCCGGTGGCAGGCGCCGTCGAGGGGGAAGACGACCGTCACGCTCTGGATGGACGGGGTGTCGGCCCCGTACTCGACGAACGCGTCGATGGCGCCGTCCGGCAGGCCCCGGGTGAAGGAGCCCTTCCAGTAGTGGTGGAGCCCGGCGGGAACCAGGTCGTCGAAGAGGGTGTTGATCACCGGATACGGCATGCGCTCCAGGTGCCTGCCGAGCACTGGCCCGAGCGCGGCGACCCGGTCCCGGATCCTGTCGTCCTCGTCCTCCGGACCGGTCCAGCAGGCGACCATGCCGCACAGCGGTCGCCCGTGCCAGCGTTCGGGCAGGAACGGCACCGGCGGCCCGAGGCCGACGACGAACACGGCGCCGAGACTCTCGTCCGCCTCGCGACGGCGAGTGCCAGGGCCGTGGCCGAGGCGTCGGCCTTCCCCTGGGCCAGCCGCAGCAGGGCGAGTCCGGGCTGCGGGTCGCGGCCGAGTTCGTGCGTCCGGTCGTACGACTCCTCGGCCGCGGTGAGCTCTCCGCGCCGCCGCTGGATCTGGCCGACGAGATAGACCGCCTCGGCGGCGCTCCGCCGCTCGTACGGCAGCAGTTCCTCGCAGGTCCGTCCGGCCTCGGCCAGCGCCTCGGACCAGCTGCCGCGCAGCTCCAGCACCTGGACCTGGTGTACCCGGCACAGGCCCCGGTAGTTGTTCTCCTCCGGCATGGCCGCGCACCAGCGCATGGCCGCGTCGGTCCATTCGGCGGCGCGTTCCAGGTCGATGCACGCCTTGGCCTGCTGGAGGCCCAGGCAGTAGGTCCAGCCGGTGAAGAAGGAGCTGAGCTCACCAGCCATGGCCGAGCACATGGCGTCGTCCAGCAGATCGAGCCCGTCACGCAGGCGCCCCTGGGCCACCAGGACGCCCGCCTGCGCCTGCACGCTCATGGCCAGCAGATCCGGGCTGCCGCAGCGCCGCGCGATCCCCGCCATGTGCCGGGCCGCGGCCATCGCCTCGTCGAACGCACCCCGCTGCTGAGCGTCCTCGGCATCGACCCAGGCCACATAGCACTGCTCGACGCACTCCGGCTCGCCCCGCAGATGCCGCCGTGCCCGGCGCAGCCAGCCGGCGGCCACGGCCGTGCGTCCCGCGAGCTGGTGCTCGTAGAAGAGCAGCCAGGCCATCAGCCCCGCCTGCCGGGCCGCCCCCTCCGCCACATATCCGGAGTAGGCCTGCATCCGCTGGACGATCGACTCGTCGATCCGGCTCGTCCACCAGGCGGCGTCGGCGAACGCGGCGAAATCGTCGGGCCTGAGGCGGCCGGCGTCCAAGCCGCCCAGCAGCCGGTACGCCTCGGCCCACGCCTCATGGGCGGCGGCGTCCCTGGCCTGCCGCAAGGTGTCCGCGGCCGCCCTGTCGATCGTCCGCTCGGTCACCCGCGGCTCCCTTCTCGCGCGCTGCGAGCAGGACCGGCCCCTCACCAGAACAGGCGGGCGGGTGCCGGGGGAGTCAGTGAGCGGACACGTGGAGCTCGGCGGCGTGCTCGTGGTCGCAGGCGTCGTCGATGCCGTAGGTGTCCCAGGCCGGGAACGGGTCGTCGGCCGGCAGATCCTCGCCGTCCGCCGTCAGGCAGTCGGTCAGGGCGGCCCGGAGCGCCTCCGCCCGCAGCCCGGTGCCGATGAAGACCAGCTCCTGCGCGTACGGGGCGTCCGTGTCCCGCGCGGCGCTGGGTTCGAAGCGGGCGACGGAACCCGCCTGTGACCACAGCCCCGTCACCTGGGGGCGGCTGGCGAGGGTGAAGAAGCCCTTGGAGCGCAGCACCTTCCCGTACGCGCCGCTGTCGAGCCGCTCGGTGACGAACGTCCACAAGCGGCCGGGGTGGAAAGGCGCTTCGGAGCGGAACACCGTGGACGAGATCCCGTACTCCTCGGTCTCCGGGACGTGGTCGCCGTTGAGTTCCCGCACCCAGCCCGGGGCCTGCTGGGCACGCTCCAGGTCGAACAGCCGGGTGCCGAGCACCTCTTGGAGCGCCACTCGTCCCCGTACGGCGTCGACGATCCGCGCGGCGGGGTTGAGCCGGCCCAGCGCCGCCCGCAGCCGGTCCGCCGTCGCGTCGTCCACCAGGTCCAGCTTGTTGAGCACGAGGACATCGGCGAACTCGACCTGGTCGACGAGGAGATCGCTGACGGTGCGCTCGTCGTCCTCGTACTGGTCGAGGCCGCGCTCGGCGAGCTCGTCGCCGCTGTCCAGCTCGGCCAGGAAGTTGGCGGCGTCGACGACCGTGACCATGGTGTCCAGGAGGGCCAGGTCGCCGAGGGTGGCGCCGTCGTCGCGGGCGAAGGCGAAGGTGGCGGCCACGGGCATCGGTTCGGAGATGCCGGACGACTCGATGAGGAGGTGGTCGAAGCGGCCCTCGCGGGCCAGCCTGTCGACCTCCTCCAGGAGGTCGTCGCGCAGGGTGCAGCAGATGCAGCCGTTGGTCATCTCGACCAGGCGCTCCTCGGTCCGCGACAGCGCGGCCTCGCCGCCCCGCACCAGCGCGGCGTCGATGTTGACCTCGCTCATGTCGTTGACGATGACCGCCACGCGCAGGCCCTCGCGGTTGGCGAGAACGTGGTTGAGCAGGGTCGTCTTGCCCGCCCCGAGGAAGCCGGACAGGACGGTGACGGGCAGACGGCTCTCGTACGGCATCCCCGCTCAGCCCTCGGGGCGCAGCAGCCCGCGCTCGTACGCCTTGACCAGGTGCTGCGGCACGAGATGGCTGACGCCGTCGATGGTGACCGGCACCAGCTGCGGCGTGCTCGCCTTCCACTGGGCGCGACGGTGGCGGGTGTTGCTGCGGGACATCTTCCGCTTGGGGACAGCCATGACGGACCTCCTCGGTGGGTGAACACCGAGGACGCTACATGAAAATGGATCCCATTAACAATTCGTTCGGCCGCCCGGCCGCGCATCAGCGACGCGAGCGTACGCGCGCGTCCCGCGGCGGCCGGATGAACTGCAACTCCAGCGTGGCGGGCGGCTCGGCGAGGCCCGGCCCGCCCGCGGCGGCCCACCGCACGAGCTCCTCCGTGCAGTCGTCGTCCATCGCGAAACCCACCCACCTGGCCCGCCCGCCGGATCGGCGCCCCGCGGCCGACGGCTGGACGACGACCACGTTGGCCTGGTCGCAGGGGCCCAGGCAGTCGGTCGTACGGACCTGGAAGCCGTGCTCGGCCCCGGCGGCGCGCAGCCGTTCCACCTGCCCGGCGTGGTCGGTGCGGGGGTGCTTGCGGGGATTGCCGCAGCAGCAGCCCCGGCAGACGACGAGGGTGCAGGGGCGCTCGCGGGCGGCGCCGATCAGGAACGTACGAGTAGGCATGACAGAAGCATGCGGGGTGCGTCGATCACGCCGCGCGGGGGGTGGGTGTGCGGTGCGTCACGGCGGGTCTCACTCCTTGGCGCCCACCAGCATCCGCACCTCGAACTCCTCGTAGGCCGCGTCCTCCCGCGCGTCCTGACGCTCGCTCAGCACCGTGCCGAGCCAGCCGAGGAAGAAGCCCGCCGGGATGGAGACGATGCCGGGATTCTGCAGCGGGAACCAGGCGAAGTCGGCGTCCGGGTAGAACGAGCCGGGGGCGCCGGAGACCACGGGGGAGAACAGGACCAGCAGCACCGAGCAGACCAGGCCGCCCCAGAGGCTGAGCAGGGCCCCCTCGCCCGTGAAGCGGCGCCAGAAGAGGGTGTACACGATCGTCGGCAGGATCGCGGACGCGGCGATGGCGAAGGCGAGGAACGCCAGGGTCGCGGTGTTGGCGCCCCAGGAGACGAGGGCCAGCATCATGGCGAGGACGCCGATGACCGCCGCGGACAGCCGGGCGACGGTCAGCTCCTCGGTCTCGCTCGCGCGGCCCTTGCGGATCACCTCGCCGTACAGGTCGTGGGCGAGCGACGAGGCCGCGGCGAGAGTCAGGCCGGCCGCGACGGCGAGCAGGGTGACGAAGGCGAGGCAGGACAGCAGGGCCGTGAGGATGCCGCCCCCCAGGGCGTTGGCGAGGAGCAGGACGGCGGCGTCGCCCTTGGGGTCCGTGCTCGCGATGGTGCCCCGGCCGACGACGGCGGTGGCGCCGAGGCCGAGGATGCCGGCCCCCAGGCAGACCAGGCCGACCAGGCCCACCGCCCACACCACGGAGGAGCGCAGCACGTCGATCTTGCGCGGGGCGAGCAGCCGCATCAGCACATGGGGGAGTGCGGCGAGGCCCAGGACGATGGCCAGTTGCAGACTGAAGAAGTCGACCTTGCTGGTCGTGCTGGCGCCGTAGCGCAGCCCGGGTTCGAGGAACCGGGTGCCGGTTCCGCTGTGGTCCGCGGCGGCGGTCAGCAGCGCGCCCGGGTTCCAGTCGTAGCGGTGGAGCACCATGACCGCGGTGACCGTCACGCCGGCCACCAGCATCACGGCCTTGATGATCTGGATGACCGTGGCGCCGGGCATGCCGCCGATCGCGGCGTACACGATGACGACGGTGCCGATCACGATCACGCACAGGGTGCGTGTGCTGGCGCTGGGCTCGCCCGTGAACTGGGTCAACAGGGCCATGCTGCCGACGAGTTGGGCCACCAGATAGAGGGTGGCGATGGCCAGGGTGCACACGGCCAGGGCGAGCCGCGCCGGTCGTTGCAGCCGGGTCAGGCGCAGGGCGAGCGTGTCGCCGAGGGTGAATCTGCCCGCGCGGCGCAGCGGTTCGGCGATCAGCAGCAGCACCATCATCCAGGCGACGACCGTGCCGCCGAGGTACAGCAGTCCGTCGTACCCGGTGAGGGCGACCAGCCCGGTGCTGCCCAGCAGGGTGGCGGCCGACAGGTAGTCGCCGCACATGGCGAGGCCGTTGCGCAGCGGGGACATGGTGCGGTTGCCGAGGTAGAACTCGCTGATCTCGTCGCGCTGAGGGGCCGTCAGCAGCGCCATGAACAGCGTGACAACGACCACCGACAGGAACAGCACGAGCGTCAGCTGCAGGCTGAACCGGTCGACGATGCCTTCGGACAGGGTCACCACGTGCGGTACTCCTTGGCGCCGGGCCGGACGGACTGCCCCGCCTCGGCGGGAGGTGCGCTCGCGCGGAGCGAGGCCGCTTCGTGCTGGTGCAGTCGCGAGCCCAGACCACGGGCGAGCGGGTCGACCCGGGCGCGCATGTGCCGGACGTAGCACCAGGCGGTCACGCCCATCACCACGAACTGCCCGAGGCCCAGGGTGAGGCCGAGCGTGAGATGGCCCAGCAGGCGCTGGTTCATCAGACCGGGGACTGAATGCGACAGCAGGACGTACAGCAGGTATCCGCCCACCGACAGAAGCGTCGCGCGGATCCCGAACCTGCGCTGGGCGCGGCGCAGCGAGTGGAACTCGGGGTCCTCGGATATGCGCTGCGAAGGAGCGGGCCCATTATTGGGGGGACTGTATGTGGGGGAATTGTCGTGCCATGGTGAAAACTCGGGCACAGGCGCACCTTCTTTGCTGCGGCATGCCGGATATATGGGGGGGCGGGCTCTGGGTACGGGGAAGAGGGGACGGCGGTGAAGCCGGAAGCCGGAGTATGGCAGTGGGCTCTTTGAACAATCAACCGGGCAAGGCGAATTGCAGGCATCGGGGAAATAGTCCGGACCATTTCTTTCGGCCGGGCTGTCGCGGACATCCCGCGTCGGGACGGCCCGGCCGAGCGGTTCAGAAGCGGGCGCCGACGGCCGCGCCGTTGTGTGGCACGAGGAAGCTCGGGGCCGACGGCAGTGAGCCGTCGGCGGAGCGCGCACCGGTGATCGCGCCCGGGTCGGTGCTGAGCACCGAGGCGGCGTTCCAAGTGCCGCCGAGGTTCCAGGAGTTGCCGCCGACGACCGTCCCCGAGCCGACGGCCGCCGGGCGTGCGTCGGCGACGGACAGGTTGGCCGTGAGGGTGGCGGTGCCGCCCGGCACATCGGCGTCGAAGCCGGTGCCGGCGTTGGCCCAGGTCGTGTTGCGGGTCAGAGCCAGGGCGCCGGGATTGCCGTTGTCCGTGACACCGTGCGCCGCGTTCCTGAACGCGACGGTGTTGCGCAGCGTATGGCCCGCAGCCGGGGCCGGGGTACCGCCACCCATCTTGAAGCCATTGCCGTCGCCCGCGAAGTCCGGGAAGTTCCAGCGGTTGAAACCGTTGCCGTACGCGACCGTGTTCTCGATGACGATCGGCGAGGCGAACTTCCAGGCGTCGAACCCGTCGTCGACGTTGTTCCACAGGCGGGCGCCGCGCACCACGTTGCCGGTTCCGCTGCCCTCCTTGACGGCCAGACCGTCGGCGCTCTCGCCGTTCTTGCGCGGATCGCGGTTGCCGTAACTGTCCAGGTTCAGGATCTGGTTGTTGCTGGACGAACCCTGGAGCTGGAAGCCGGATTCGTAGTTGTCGTGCGTGGACAGCCGGGAGAAGACGTTGTTGTTGCAGCCGTCGCAGTAGACGCCGTACGGGCCGTTGACGAGTTCCAGGCCCGAGATCCGCCAGTGGGAGGCCTCCATGTGGATCGCGCCGCGTTCGGCCCGCGGGATGCTGCCGCCGACCGGCGTGTGACTGGCGGGCAGTTGCTCGCCGTCGACGATCACGCGCTCGCCCTGGTGGGCGCCGAGGGTGATGGGCTGGGAGGCGGTGCCCGAGGCGGTGATGGTGATGTTGTCGGTGAGGGCGTACCTGCCGCCGCGCACGGAGATGACGTCACCGGGCTTCGCCAGGTCCACGGCCCGCTGGATGCTCCGCAGCGGCCGGTCCACGGTGCCCGGCGCCGAGTCGCTCCCGTCGGTCGCCACCACCAGGGTCGTCGCGCCGGACGCCTCGCTCGCCGGGCCCAGCACCGTCAGCAGGGCCGCGCCCACCGCTGCCGCCGTCCAGATCGCCGTACCGCGCATGCCGCTCGCCGTGTTGCGCATGGGGCCTCCCGCCTCCGCCTGCGTGCCGTGTCGCACAGCAGTGGCCGCCGGGGGCGCGGAGGTTGCCGGGTTGCGGGACCCGTCCGGGGCCTGTCCGGCGGATCGGGCCGGCGGCAAGGAACAGCGCTGACCGGCCGAGCAGAACCCGCGACGCCGGCATGATCCGCCGGACAGGCCCTTAGGGTGAGCCGTGTGACCGACAGCAGCAAACGCCCGCTCGCCGTGTTCGATCTGGACAACACCCTCGCCGACACGGCACACCGGCAGCACTTCCTGGAGCGCAAACCCCGCGACTGGGACGGCTTCTTCGCGGCCGCCCCGCAGGATCCGCCGCTCGCGGAGGGCATCGCGCTGGTGCTGGAGAGCGCGAAGGAGTGCGAGGTGCGCTATCTGACCGGGCGGCCCGAGCGCTGCCGGCGCGACACCCTCGCCTGGCTCGCGGCGCACGGGCTGCCCGAGGGACGCGTGTACATGCGGCGCAACGACGACCGCAGGCCCGCCCGGCGCACCAAGCTGGAGATCCTGCGCCGCCTCGCCGCCACCCGCGAGATCCGGGTCCTGGTGGACGACGACGAACTGGTCTGCGAGGACGCCGAGCGGGCCGGGTTCACCGTCGTACGGGCGCGCTGGACCGCCCCGTCCGCCGCGCTGAAGGTGGCGCAGGAGCGGGAGGGGCGGACCTGAGGTCTGGCGTGCTACTCGGCGTCCTCCAGGCGGAAGCCGACCTTCATGGTCACCTGCCAGTGCGCGATCTGACCGTTGTCGAGCTGTCCCCGGACCTCGGTCACCTCGAACCAGTCCAGATTGCGCAGGGTCTGCGAGGCGCGCGCGATGCCGTTGCGGATGGCTTGGTCCACGCCCTCGGGCGAGGTGCCGACGATGTCCGTGACCCGGTAGGTGTGGTTCGACATGTGGGTGCTCCTCTCACACGCGTCACTCCACCGTGCCCCACGGCGGGACATCGCGCGAGCCGTCCGTCACCGCGCCACGCTCAGTGACAGCGCGAAACGGCCCTGACCGTCCGTCCACCAGTGCGCCAGCTCCAGCCCCGCCGCCGACAGTTCGGCGCGCATACCCTCCTTGCGGAACTTCGCCGACACCTCGGTGCGCATCTCCTCGCCCGCCGCGAAGTCCACGGCGAGGTCGAGCGCGGGCACCTTCACCGTCTGCGCCGTGCGGGAGCGCAGCCGCATCTCGATCCACTCGCTCCGCGTGTCCCACAGCGCCACGTGCTCGAAGGCAGCGGGATCGAAGTCGGCGCCCAGCTCACGGTTGATCACCTCCAGGACGTTCTTGTTGAACGCGGCCGTCACCCCGGCCGCGTCGTCGTAGGCCTCGACCAGCACCTTCTCGTCCTTGACCAGGTCCGTACCGAGCAGCAGCGCGTCACCGGGGGCGAGCAGGGCCCGGACCGAGGCGAGGAAGGCGGCGCGCTCGGCCGGCAGCAGGTTGCCGATCGTGCCGCCGAGGAACGCCACCAGCCGCGGCCCCGGCGTGTCCGGCAGGGAGAGCCCCCCGGTGAAGTCGGCGATCAGCGCGTGCACGTCCAGTCCGGGCCGCTCCGCGATGAGGGCGTGCCCGGCCTGGCCGAGCGCGCTCTCGCTGACGTCGACGGGGACGTACGTGTGCAACCCGGTGAGCGCCTCGATGACGTACCGCGTCTTCCGCGAGGAGCCGGAGCCCAGCTCGACGAGCGTGCGGGCGCCGGTCGCCGCGGCGATCTCGCCGGCCCGGTCCATGAGGATCTCGCGCTCGGCGCGCGTGGGGTAGTACTCGGGCAACTCGGTGATCTGCTCGAACAGTTCGCTGCCCCGCGCGTCGTAGAACCACTTCGGCGGCAGCGTCTTGGGCGTGCTCGTCAGGCCCTTCAGGACGTCGGCGCGCAGTGCGGCGTCGGTGGCGTCCTCGGGCAGCGTGCGGGTGAGAACGAACGGGCTCACGTGCTGGGCTCCTTGGAAGGTGCGGGGGCCAGGGTGTCGCTCGGGTCCTTGAGCGGGGTGAGCAGCACATCGGTGCGGCTCGCCACGAGGAGGGTCCGGTCGGGGACCTCCCGCCAGTGCGGATCGTCGTCGTAGGGCTCGGAGGCCACGACGGTGCCGCCGCCGGGCCGGGCCAGATACCAGAGGGTGTCGCCCCAGGCGGTCGCGGTGATGGTCTCGCCGTTGGTGAGCAGCAGGTTCAGCCGGGACGCGGGGGCCGCCTCGGCGACCTCCACGACCGTGTCGGCCAGCGCCTGCCCCTCGTCGTCACCGCCGCGCAGCCGGGCCAGGACCAGCGCCCAGACGAGCGCCGAGTCGTTGCGGGCCTCCAGCGACAGCAGGTCCACGGCGGGCAGGCTCGGCACGAGCGGGGCCAGAGAATGCGGCCAGCCCGCCACGGCGCCGTTGTGGCTGAACAGCCAGCGGCCCGCGGCGAACGGCGCCGCCGCGGCCTCCCCGTCGGCGCCCGCCACCGTCGCGTCCCGCACGGCGGCGAGCACCGCGGTGCTCCGGACGACCCGGGCCAGATCGGCGAAGGACAGATCCGCCCAGACGGGCCCGGCCCGGCGGTACCGCGCCGGCACCGGATCCCCCTCGGCGTACCAGCCGACCCCGAAACCATCGGCGTTGACGGTCCCGTACCGCTGCCGCCGGGGCGCCCACGACTGGCGGTACAGGCCGTGCGGGGGCTCCACGAGCAGTCTGCCGAGCGGCTCCTCGGGACCCAGGTAGGCGAGGTGGCGGCACATCAGACGTCTCCCGCGGAGCGGGCCGTACGGAACCCGGAGAAGATCTGCCGCCGGATCGGATAGTCCCAGTTGCGGAAGGTGCCCCGGCAGGCCACCGGGTCCACGGCGAACGAACCGCCGCGCAGCACCTTGTACTCGGACCCGAAGAACACCTCCGAGTACTCCTTGTACGGAAACGCCTGGAACCCCGGGTACGGCAGGAAGTCGCTCGCCGTCCACTCCCACACGTCACCGATCAACTGCCGCACCCCGAGCGGCGACTCGCCCTCCGGGTAACTGCCGGCCGGCGCCGGGCGCAGATGCCGCTGACCCAGGTTGGCGTGCTCGGGCGCCGGGTCGGCGTCGCCCCACGGGTAGCGCGTCGAGCGGTCCCCGGCGGGGTCGTGGCGGGCGGCCTTCTCCCACTCGGCCTCGGTGGGCAGCCGGCGGCCGGCCCAGCGGGCGTAGGCGTCGGCCTCGTACCAGCACACGTGCAGCACGGGTTCGTCGGGCGGTACCACCTCGGTGACGCCGAAGCGGCGCCTGAGCCACTGCTTGCCGTCCCGGCGCCAGAACAGCGGGGCGTGGATGGAGTGCTGCCGGATGTGCGCCCAGCCCTCGGGCGCCCACCAGCGTTCGGTGTCGTAGCCGCCGTCCTCGATGAACGCCTGGTACGCGGCGTTCGTCACCGGCGTGGTGTCGATGTGGAACGGCGCCACCTCGCGCCGGTGCGCCGGGCGTTCGTTGTCCAGCGCCCAGGGCTCGGTGGAGGTGCCCATGGTGAACGGACCGCCGGGCACCAGGACTTCGGACGGTCCCGTGAACAGGGGTGCCGGGTCCGGGTCGGGGGCGGTCAGGGCCTGCGGGCCCGTGCGCAGCTGATGGGTGATCAGCATCGTCTCGTCGTGCTGCTGCTCGTGCTGCGCGATCATCCCGAAGGCGAAACCCGCCTCGGTGAGCCGCGTCCCGTGGAACGCGGTGCGCTCCAGCACGTCCAGGACGCGTCCGCGCACCTCGGCCGCGTAGTGGCGGGCCTCGGCCGGCGGGAGCAGCGGCAGCTTGGGACGTTCGGCGCGCGGATGCTCGAAGGCGTCGTAGAGGCCGTCGATCTCGGGCCGCATCGCCTCCCGCCCGGCGACCGCCCGCAGCAGCCACTGCTCCTCCTGGTTGCCGATGTGGGCGAGGTCCCACACCAGCGGGGACATCAGCGGCGAGTGCTGGGCGGTGAGGTCGGGGTCGTCGACGCAGGAGGTGAGCAGGGTGGTACGGGCACGGGCGGTGATCAGGGTGGTCAGGGCCCGCTCGCGGAGCGTCTCGGCGTCGAGGGCGGGGTCGGTCATGAGCGGATGTCCTTCCCGTGCATCAGGGTGCGGTCCGTGCCGCGGAGCTCGTCCAGCAGGTCGTCGGCGGGGCAGCGGCCCGCGCCGACATAGCGGTCCCGGTACGCCGCCACGGCGTCCGTGACCTTCGCTGTCGCTCCCAGCCGGGGGAGCGCCTCCAGGGCCGCCGCGAAGCACTCCAGGGCGACTTCCTGCAGTTCGGGGTCGGCCAGCCCGGATCTGGCCGCGTCGATCCACAGCGGGTTGTGCGGCGCGGGCAGCGCCAGGGCGCGTTCGGCCAGCGGCTTCACGGCCCGGTAGGCGGTCTCGGTGGCCTCGGGATCGTCGAAGAGGGCCGCGGTCACGGCCAGCGGCACGATCCAGCCGTCCTCGCCGGGCTGGGCGTCGATCATCCGCAGCTCCAGATGGCCGCGCGGCCTGACCGGCGGGAACAGCGTCGTGAGGTGGTAGTCGAGGTCCTCGTGCGTCGGCGGCCTGGGCGCCCGCGACCTGGTCCACTCCCGGAACGTCAGCCCGTCCGGGACGTCCCACGGTCCACCGTCCCGCCGTACGCACATCACGGGTGCGTCCAGGACGTGCCGGGCCCAGGCGGCCCGCGGATCGCCGTCCAGCGGGGGCGCGCCCGCGCGGTCCGCGCCGATCTCCATCCACAGCAGCTGCCGGGTGGACAGCCAGCCGGTGGGCTCGTGCCCGGCGAGCGGGGAGTTGGCGAAGGCGGCGACCAGGACCGCGCCCAGCTGGTGGGCCAGCCACCAGCGCCGTCCGTGCCCGAGCGGGCCGGGCTCCTCGTGACCGGCGTCCAGGCACACCTGCACGGAGGCCGAGGTGCACATCATGGCGCGACCGGCCGGACCCGCGCGGTCCAGATACGTCTCCATGGCGTCGTAGCGCGGCTGACGCAGGAACCGGCGGGGCGAGTGCCAGGGATCGTTGCCGATGCCGACGAGGCCGAGACCGTGCCGGCGCAGTACCGCGCGGGCGGCGTCGAGGTCGGCGGAGACGGTGCCGATGCACTCCATCAGCGAGGCGGCGGGCGGCGAGCTCAGCTCCAGCTGGCCGCCGGGCTCGACGGTGAGCGCCGACCTCAGGGGCACGGTCCGCAGTGCGGCGTAGGCCGCTTCGAGTCGTTCGGGTGTCACGGGGAGCTGCGGGCGGCGCAGCTCATGGACGAGCCATTCCACTTCGACCCCGAGCGTGCGGGGCGGGCCTGTCTTGAAGCAGATGCCCCGGACCAGGGCCTCCACCTCGGCTTCGGTGACCGCGGAGCGCGGCTGCTCCGTACAGCCACTTACCGAATCGGACATGTCGCGAAATCCTCCTGAGAGTCCACGATGTCACCGGCCCGGATCTTGTGGGCGGGCCGGCGCACTCGTCCCACCCAAAACCCTCGCGTCGTTTCGCACAAGGGTGCGTCCCGATACGTTCCGAGGTCCGTAATCTCCGCTGTCCAGGCGTCCGCAGGGCCTTTCCCGGTCGTTCCCGGCCGTCTGTACGGCACGGGAAAATCTGTTGCACCGCAGGACCAGCATCGCTCACGATGCCGGTGTGAGCACGACGGGGGAGATCGCGCGCGGCCGACGCAGGCGCACGGTCATGGCGCGCACGGGGGTGGCGCCATGAGCGCACGCCTGCGCGGCATCGCACAGCAGACGGAACAGATCGTGGCGGCGGGCGCGTACCGCGCGCCGGACGGCCGCGAGGTGTCCGTCCGGGCGGCGACCGAGGCGGCACGGGCCGGCACGCGGATGCACGGCCCGGACCCGGTGCCGGTACCGCGGATCTCCGCGGCGGAGACGTTCTTCGAGGTCACGGGGGAGAGCAGCCTGGAGGCCGCCCGCCGCCTCCCCGGCCCGGTGGCCGTCCTGAACTTCGCCTCGGCGCGCAATCCCGGCGGCGGCTATCTGAACGGCGCCCAGGCCCAGGAGGAAGCCCTGTGCCGCGCCTCGGCGCTGTACACCTGCCTGCTCGGGGCCCGCGCGTTCTACGACCACCACCGCGCCCACCGAGACCCGTTCTACACCGACCGTGTCATCCACTCGCCCGGCGTGCCCGTCTTCCGTGACGACCGCGGTCGCCTCCTGGACGAGCCGTACACCGCCGGCTTCCTGACCGCCGCCGCGCCGAACGCGGGAGTGGTCCGGCGTACGGCCCCGCAGCGCACGGCCGAGCTGCCGCGCGCGCTCGCCACCCGGGCCGAGCGCGTGCTGGAGACGGCCGCGGCGCACGGATACCGGCGGCTGGTGCTGGGCGCGTGGGGCTGCGGGGTGTTCCAGAACGACCCGGCGCAGGTGGCGGGGGCGTTCCGGGGGCTGCTCGGGCCGGGCGGGCGGTTCGCCTCGGCCTTCGAGCAGGTGGTGTTCGGCGTCCTGGACCGCACGCCGGGGAGCGCGGTGCGCGAGGCGTTCCTACGGGCGTTCCCGGAGCGTCAGCGCCAGCCGTAGCGCTCGTGCAGCCGGTGCCTGACCAGGTTGAACCGCCCCCGGTCCAGCGCACAGGCCTCCCGGCGCATGCCCTCCTCGTGGAGGCGCAGGATCCGGTCCACATCCACCCAGGAGTCGCGCCCCGACCGGTCCCACGGCCCGCTCCCGATGGCGACCCACTCACGGTCCCCGTCACGGCGCTTGCTCGACAACTGCACGGCGAGGAAGGTCCCCGCCGCCTCCCGGGCCACCACCAGCACCGGACGGTCCTTGCCCCGCCCGTCGTTCTCCTCGAACGGGACCCAGGTCCAGACGATCTCCCCGGGATCCGGGTCGCCGTCGTGGGCGGGGGAGTACTCGGTGCGTACCCGGCCGACCTCGCGGGGATCGGCCTCGGTGGTGGCTGTCGAGCCGTGACGGCCCGGCACGTTCTCTTCGGTGGAGGTGCTCACGGGGGCACCCTAGAGGCTGCCACCCGTGAACACCTGCGCCGGGTCACTTCTCGTCCACCGGCACCTTCCGCGCCGCGCGAGGCGACGCCACCCCGTCCAGCGGCGAAGCCCCGTTCGGCGCCTGCCCGTTCTGGTTCATCGACGCGAGCAGCTGCCGGGCCAGCCCCAGCCCCGTACCGCCCATGGTGAGCGCCTTGGCGAACATGTCCGCCATCCCGTCGGCGCCGTTGAGCAGCACCATGTGGTCGACGCTGCCGAAGGCGGAGGCGCCGGCCCTGACGATCTCCGGCCAGTTCTCCGCGAGTTGCTGGGCGACCACGGCCTCCTGGTTCTCCGCGAGGGCGGCGGCGCGGGCCTTGATGGCCTCCGCCTCCGCGAGCCCCTTCGCCCTGGTCGCCTCGGCCTGCGCGAGGCCCTTGGCCTGAGCGGCGGCGGCCTCCGCCTCGCCGGTGGCCCGGGTCGCCGCGGCCGTCGCCGCGCCGCGCGTCTTGGTCGCCTCGGCCTCGGCGCCCGCGGCCGTCTTGACCCGGGTGGCCTCGGCGGCGGCCGCCAGCTCCGTCTCCTTCGCCTTGGCCTGCGCCGCCGAGATCCGCGCGTCCCGCTCGGCCTCGGCCAGGGTGCGCTTCTCGTAGGCCTGCGCGTCCGCGGGCTTACGGACATCCGCCTGGAGCTGCTGCTCGCGCCGGTGCGCCTCCAGCTCCACGACCCGTGTCTCCTGGACGACGACCTCCTGCCGGGCGGCGGCCTCGGCCAGCGGACCGGCCTGCCGTGCCTTGGCGGCCACCTTGTCGCGCTCGGCCTGGTAGCCGGCCTGGAGGATCTCGCTGTCCCGGGTGGCCTCCGCCATCCGCGCGAACGACTGCTGCTCCGCCTCGGTGGCCAGCCGGTTCGCCTCCGCCTGCGCGATCCGCGCGTCCCGCTGGACGGCCGCCGTGTGCGGGGCGGCCAGGTTCTGGATGTACCCGGTCGGGTCCTCGATCTCGTGGATCTGCAGCGAGTCGACGATGAGCCCCAGCTTCTCCATCTCCGTACCGCACGCCGCCCGCGTCTGACCGGTGAGCTTCTCCCGGTCGCGGATCATGTCCTCGACCGTCAACCCGCCGACGATGGACCGCAGATGACCGGCGAAGACGTTGTGCACCCGCTCCGACATCAGCTTCTGCTGGTCCAGGAACCGGCGGGCCGCGTTGGCGATCGACACGAAGTCGTCGCCCACCTTGAAGATGACCACGCCCCGCACCTTCAGCGGAATGCCCTGGTGGGTCACGCAGTCCACCTGCAGCTCCGTCTCGTTCAGGTCGAGCGACAGCCTGCGCACCGCCTGCACACCGGGCAGCACCAGCGTGCCGCGCCCGGTGACGATACGGAAACCCATGCCCTCTTCCAGGCCCTCCGTGCGGTGCTTGGAACCGGAGATGATGAGCGCCTCGTTCGGCTCCGCGACCCGCCACATCATCTTGAACACACCGATCAGAACCAGGACGGCGACTGCCGCCGCCCCCGCCACGACGCCGATGACCATCCGCGTTCGCCCCCTTTGCCTGGTGCCCTTTCAGCACCGAACGAGGGGAGTGTGCGCCTGTGCGAGGCGGAGGTACAGGTGTTGACGGATCCTTGTGGCAACCTTGACGCAGCCGTCTCTCACCTGCGAAGCAGTGGTCTCAACTGTCGTACGCCGCCTGGACGTAGACCGTTCGCGGCGGCTGGTACTCCACCACCATCACCACCGTGCCGCGTTCGATGCGGTCCGTGCCGGTGGCCGGATAGGCGAGGAAGTGCTCGGCACCCCCGCGCACCCGCACGATCACCTCGCCGACGAGCCCGGGCCCGATCGTGCCGGTGACCCGCCCCATGAGCCCGACCATCGACGCATCCGCCATGGGCCAAGAGTACGGGCCCAACCCCCTTACGCGGCGGGCGAATCCGAGGCGACCGTGACCGGCGGCCACGCCTCCTGCCAGCGCAGCTCAGCCTCCAACTGCGCGGCCAGCGAGATCAGCAGGGGCTCGCTGTTCGCCGGCCCGAGCAACTGGGCGCCGACGGGCAGGCCGCCCACGAATCCGGCGGGCACGTTGACCCCGGGCCAGCCCAGCACGTTCCAGGGCCAGGCATAGGGGCAGGCGGCGATCATCGCGCGGTCGGTGGCGAACCCGCCGAGCTCCAGCATCGCGCCGATACGGGGCGGGGGAGCGGCCGTCGTGGGCGCGAGGACCACGTCGTACGACTCGAAGAACGCGCCGATACGCCGGTGCAGGACCGCCTCCGCGCGCCGGGCCGCCCGCAGCGGGAACCCGCCGAGGAACCGGCCCAGCCGGGCGGCGTCCCGGGTGCGCCGGTCGAGCAGCGCGGGGGACGGCGCCTCGCTCGCCCACTCGGCGATACCCGCCGTCGCGCGGGGGATGAAGGTCAGCCCGATCTGACCGTACGGCGGATCGGCCTCCTCGACGACGTGCCCCAACGCGCTCAGCCGCTCGGCGAGTTGGACGACCCTGGCCCGCACCTCCGGCTGCAGACGTGCGGGCACGGCGGTGAACGGCGGCTTGAGGGAGAGCGCGACGCGCAGCCGGCCGGGGTCGCGGCCCACCGCCGCGGAGGCGTCGACGGCCGGTGGCTGGTGCGGGTCGAGGGCGTGGTTGCCGGCGGCCGCGTCCAGCAGGAGGGCCGCGTCGGCCACCGTACGGGCGAGGGTGCCGTTGACCGTGATGCCCTGGAAGGACTCACCGCGCGGCCAGGTGGAGATCCGGCCGCGCTGCGGCTTGATGCCGATCAGGTGGGTCCAGGAGGCGGGGATCCGCACCGAGCCGGCGCCGTCCGAACCGAGCGCGGCGGGGACGAGCCCCGCGGCGACGGCGGCGGCCGAACCGCCGGACGAACCACCCGGGGTGTGCTCCGGGTTCCATGGATTGCGGGTCGCGCCGAAGGCGGGCCCCTCGGTGAACGGCCACTGCCCCAGCTCACAGGTGTTGGTCTTGCCGACGATCACGGCCCCGGCCGCGCGCAGCCGGCGTACCGCCTCACCGTCCTCGGCGACGGGCGGGAACTCCCCGCAGCAGCCGAACGCGGTCGGCTCGCCCGCCACGTCCATGTCGTCCTTCACCGCGACCGGCACCCCGAGCAGCGGCCGGCGCACTCCGGCGGCGAGCTCCACGTCCGCGGCCTTGGCCTCGGCGAGTGCGGCCTCCGCCCGGACCACCCGGAAGGCGTTCAGGGAGGCCTGGGTCGCCTCGATCCGCGCGAGCGCCTGCGCGACGAGCGTCCGCGACGTCACCTCCCCGGCGGCCAGCGCACGGGCGGACTCCACGAGGCCTGCGGCACGGTCAGGTGTCATACGGGGCACCTCCGGGACGACGTTGTCTACCGAACGGTAACCTCTCGGAGGGTGGTGGCGGAACGTTTTCGCCCGGTGTGCCCCCGCGGTTCATCCCAGGTCTCGCTTCCTCCTGCGCAACCCATTGACGTGCCCGACCCTCACCCCTACCTTCTGATCGACTTCCCGAACCGCGTTCGGCATTTCGAATACACGGATGTCGCATACACGGATTCGGAGTTGTCCCTTGAACCGTAGGGAGAGCCGCACGTGACCAGACGTCCCCACACCCCGTCCCGCCGCACCCTGCTGCGCGCGATGGCCGCCCTGCCCGCCTCGGCGCTGATCCTGGGCGAGGCCCCCGGCCTGCTCGGCACGGCGCTGGCGGCGGCACCGCCGAGCGGCTCGGCCACGCGCTACACCATCGTGCCGTTCCTGAACAGCAACGACGGGACCGTGAACGTCTACCAGTCGGACGACGCCACCGACTTCCGCCTGGCCAAGGCCTCCGCGTACACACCGCCGAGCAACCGCATCCGCGACGCGAGCATCCTCAAGCACACCGACGGCTCCTACTACATCACCTACACGACCCACACCTGGCAGGACACCAGCACCACCATCGGCTTCGCCCGCAGCACCGACCGGGTCAACTGGACGTTCCTGTACGACTACACGGTCCCGATCGCGAACCTCTCCCGGGCCTGGGCGCCGGAGTGGTTCGTCGACAGCGACGGCAGCGTGAACATCATCGTGTCCTGCTCGACCACCAACGACGAGTGGATCTTCACGCCGTATCTGCTGAGGGCCACGAACTCCGCGCTGACGGCGTGGAGTTCACCGGTGGCGCTGTCCGGCATCGGCGCGAATCACATCGACACCTTCATCGTGAAGACCGGCTCGACCTACCACGCCTTCACCAAGAACGAGACGACCAAGTACATCGAGTACGCCACGGCGTCCAACCTCGCCGGCCCCTACCGCATCTCCCGTACGGGCGACTGGGCGGGCTGGGGCAGCTACCGCGAGGGCCCCGCCCTGGTGCAGCTCGACAACGGCGGCTGGCGGCTCTTCTTCGACGGCTACGGCGACGGCACCTACTACTACAGCGACAGCTACGACGGCTTCGCCACCTGGTCCGCCCCGGCCGCCCTGCCCGCCGTCTCGGGAACGGCCCGCCACTTCACGGTCATCAAGGAGACCGTCTCGGGCGGTCCCACCCTGGCGAGGAACGTCACCCGCTCCTTCCGGTCGGCCAACTACTCCACCCGGTACTGGCAGGTGCAGTCCTCCCTGCTCAACCTCCCCGTGGTCAGCGGCACCAGCACCACCGCCGAGAAGCAGGCCTCGACGTTCACGGTCGTGGCGGGCCTGGCCGACGCGAACGGCTACTCCTTCCGGGACGCGTCCGGCAGGTATCTGCGCCACTGGGACTTCCGGGCCCGTTTCGACGCCAACGACGGGACGTCGACGTTCGCCAAGGACGCCACGTTCATCGCCCGCACGGGCACGTCGAGCGGCTCGGTCCGCTTCGAGTCGTACAACTATCCCGGCTACTACCTGCGGCACTACAGCTACCAGCTGCGGGTGCAACGGTCGGACGGGACGGACCTGTTCCGGCAGGACAGTTCGTTCGTGCCGGTGACCGCCTGGGCCTGAGCTGTAGCTCTGCTGAGCGGGGCAATTGTGGTGGCGGGCGCGGAACGCTTTCCTCCTTGTCGAGGACATGCCAGTCTTGCGCCCGCTGTCCATGGCCGCTCACGCGTCCCGCCGCGAAGAAGCGGTGGGAGGCGGCCGCGGGCGATAGGGGGAAGGACCGTGCTGCGAAGAACAAGAACCGCGATCGGACTGGCGGTGACCGCGCTGGTCGTCGCGCTCTCGGCCCCAGCCGTGCAGGCGGACACGACTGCGCCGGCGGGGCAGACGCCCGCCCGCGCCGCGGCGGACGACGCCGTCTACGTGATCCAGCCCCGCTCTGACGGCACCACGTACACCGCAATCTACGAACCCGCTCCGGGCGTCACCGGCGAAGAACTTCGGAGCATCCTGCGCCGCCAGGGCGTCCGCGGCGTGCAGGACGCGAACAGTGCCGCCGACGTCGGCATCGCCGGCTGCGCACCCTTCGTCGGCACCGCCTCCGCCTGGTGCGGCCACAAGTGGGCCTACGGACCGTTCAACGACCCGCAGGTGTACTTCCTCGACCACAGCGGCGACTCGTGGCCCGTGACCGACGCCCGGGTCGACTGGTACCAGGCCCCCGGCATCGACGCCTACTACCGCTGGCACACCGCCGGATGCCCAGGCGGCGGACGGCACTGCGTCCACGTGTACAGCGGCAATTACGGGACCGCCTGGTACGGCGTGACCGAGGCGTCCACGTCGGGCGGCTACTTCGTCGACGGCAGCGTCACGGTCAAGCTCAACGACCAGGTCACCCCGAACACCTACGCGGCGCGGCGCAGCGTCGCCTGCCATGAGATGGGCCACGCCCTCGGACTCGACCACAACGGATCCACCAACAGCTGCCTGTCCGTGCCCGAGTTCCCGCAGCACCCGTCGTCGGACGACTTCGCCGTGCTGAACCAGCTGTATCCCAAGCCCGGCACCTGACCGGCACCGCCTGGTTCGCGTCGGCGACCGCGCGGGGCTTGAGTCTGCCCGCCCACCGTGGTGATGGTGGGCGGGCAGAGGGCCGCCGGTGACCGGGCCGACCACGGCCCCTGCCTCTTCGACTCCAACGCCTGCCTGCGTCACACGTTCTGGCCGGCGCAGGCATGTCCGTGAGGACGGCCGGGAAACGCTCGACAAAGCCGCGTTCCTGGATCGATACGGCCATGTCCGGCCCGGCATGTACGACATCCTGTCGCCCCGGTACGACGAACAACCGGACCAGTACTTCAACTGGTCACGCCGGTGCAGCCCCACAGCGCCGGCCGGGACCTGCAACTTCACGGCCCGTTGTTCGCGGGGCCGGCGCCTGCCTGGCCGCCGGGCGAGCGGACAGTTTTCCGCTCGGGCCGGCGGGTGGGGCATGGGTCCCGAGGAGGGCCGGCCCTCATCATGGACGGCTGCGCGCGAAAGCCCCGGGCGGTCGTTGAAGGTCTCCCGGCCCGGGACGTGGTGCTGTCGCGATCGGCGGCGGGCAACCCGCTCTCGCGGCACCGGCGGCGAGGTGGGCCCGGCACTGCCGGGCGGGGCGTGGGGAGGCGGTGCCTCGCCGTTCGGCCGCCGCGCGTGCCACCTCGCCGCCGGGGGTGAGTCACCTCAGCGCGCCTCCCGCGCATACGGCGCGACGGTGATCCGGTCGATCAGCGGCGCGTAGCGGGAGCGGAGCAGTACGCCGGGGAAGGTGTCCGAGGCGTATGTGGTGCCGTCGAAGTTGGGCCGTTCCTCGGAGCGGAAGGCGACGGTGTTGCGCCCCTTCTTCAGCTGGACCGGGACGGTCAGCTCCCAGAAGTTGTTCTGGTGGAAGCTGTGCGGGAAGCCGACGCGCCGGCTGTCGCCGCCGTTGACGGTGATGTCGGCGTGGCGGGCGAGCGGGTCCGGGTTGTAGTGCGTGGCCTCCGACTGCTCCGGGTTGGAGTAGCGGACGCGCAGCGCGTACAGGCCGGTCCGGTCGGCGTCGACGGTGAACGTCGCGGTGTTGCCGTTGCCCGGGTCGCCGCCGATCCCGGTGATCGCCGTGCCGTCGGTGGCCAGGGAGAGCAGAGCGAGGGTGGCCGAGCCGGCGAGCGCGGCGTCCTGCGCCTCGTACGTACGCGACGGGAGCGCGCCCTCGGTCGGCGTGACCGTGAGACGGTCGACGAGGGTGGCCGACGAACCCCCCGTCAACGTCACCTTGTTGACGCCGCCCGAGAGGGAGACCGCAACGCTGTGCCTGCCCTTGGCCAGGCGCAGGACGTCATGATCGTTGACGGAGAGCCGGGCTCCCGAGCCGCCGAGGGTGTCCACCCTGAGCGTGGCCTCACGGTCGGCGGGGGAGTAGACCCAGAACGTGGCGGTCCCCTCCTTCGGGAGCCGGACCGCGCCCGAGCCGGTGGCGGGGGTGGCGGCGTGCTTCGGAAGGTCGTAGACGGGCCGCGCCCCGCCGGCCGGCCAGGCCAGCTCCCCCTCGTACACCTGGGTGCCGGCCGAAGCCTCCGGCAGGGACAGCGTGAGGCGGTCGACGATGGCGTCGCCCTTGGTGGCGCGCTTGCCGTCGAGGCTCTTCGCGGCGAGCGTCAGCGTGTGCTTGCCCTTGGTGAGGCGGACCTTGGTGTCGGTGTGGTCCCACACCACCCACTTGTAGCCGAGCGGCAGATGCAGCTCCTGCTCGCCGTCCGCCTTGCCGTCCACGCGCAGGAAGACATTGGTGGGGCCCTGCTCCTTCACCTTGTCGAAGGTGTTGAGGGAGTTGGCGAACACGCTCAGGTCGTAGGTGCCGTCCTCGGGCACGTCCACGGTGAAGTCGAGCGTGACGTCCGAGCCGGTGCGCAGGCCGCCCACGTCGTAGCCGCCGGAGGTGTAGAACTTCGACACGTCGCGCGGCGACCCCTCGGGGCCGTTCTTCGAGTAGCCGGACCCGGTGTGAGCGGCGTCCTCCGCCTCGTACGACGCCTGCCGGCGCACGGGCGGTGACTGCGTGCCCTTCGCCTTTCCGGCCGGGCTGAGGACGATCTCGTACGCCGAGGACTCCTTCAGCTTCGGCAGCGTGCCGTCGCCGAAGTCGACGACGACCGTGCCGTCGTCACCGACCTTCAGGTTCGTCTCCGTGAGCAGCTTCGGGCCGGAGGAGTCGCCGACCTGCCCGCTCCACTCGATCTCCCGCACCCAGGCGTGCACCTGGCCCCCGAAGACCTTCTTCGGGACGCCCGCGAAGGTGATGTGACCCTTGCCGGTGGAACCGCCGAAGATCAGCCGGGCCTGCCGCCTCTTCTCGTCCAGCGTGGCGACGCCCTGCATGGTGTAGTTCTCACCGGGGAACGGCGGGGCCACCTCCACCGTGTGCCCGCTCATCGAGGCGTACGAATTCAGCAGCCACCACTGGCCGTTGCCCCGGTTGGACTGCACCGCCGAGTCGGACAGGTTGCCGTCGATGTTCCAGTACGCGATGTCGGCGTCCACCTTGGACTCCTCGATCGCGGACACCCACTGGATCATCTGGCCGGGGACGGAGGTGTGGTAGTTGAAGGCGTACTCGTTGATGTTGACGGGGAGTTGGGTGCCCTCCCTGTCGGTGCCCTTGAACAGCTCCTTCTCCCACGCCCGGTACTTGGCGACGCTCTCGCGCACCGCCTCCGGGTGGCTCAGCTCGTGCCAGGTGATGACCTCGGGCAGGGTGCCGGCGGCCAGGGTGTGCGTGAGGAAGCCCTTCACCTGGTTGAACAGGACGCTGGTGTTGGGGCCGGCGATGCGGGCGTCCGGCATCTTGGCCTTGATGAGCCTGTAGGCGGAGTCCCAGGCGGCGAAGAAGTCGTCGGGGTCGTCGAGCCAGCTGACCTTGTCGTAGCTCCACTCGCCGGTGCCGAACATGTTGCCCTCGGGCTCGTTGAACGGCACGAAGACGATGTTGTCCTGGTACTGCTTCGGCAGCCGCAGGACCTGGTCGACCTGCTTCGCGATCTTCTCCTCGTAGAGCCCGACCTTCTCCTGGGGCGTGTCGCCCGGCCACTGGTACGGGAAGCCGCGGTGGATGTCCGTCATGTAGATGTACACGTCGCCGTCGGTGGAGTCGGCCAGCGGCTTGACCACCTCCAGCGCGTCGGCACCGGGGTGCTGAGGACCGTCCTGGGCCTTCGTGGAGACCGTGCGCAGGCCCATGCCCGCCATCAGGTTGTTGGTGGGCACGTCCGGTCCGTACACGCCGTAGAGGGTGCCGGAGGCGCCGCCGTGGAACGCGCCCGTGTCCGAGCCGAGGTCGACGGTGAGCTGCCCCTCGCGGACCACGGTGACGGTCGCCTTCACCGCCCGCCCGGCCGCCGTTCCCGCCACGGTGAAGGTGCCCGGCCGGGCGTACTTCTCGGACGGTACGGCATCCCAGGTGACCGGCGTGTCGCGGTCGTAGCCGTCGGAGAAGGAGGAGCGGACGGCGGTGGGGAGCAAGGGGGCGGTGCCGGTCGTCGTGCGGACCTCGAAGGACGTCTTCGAGAGCTCCCGGACGGTCGGCACGGCCCCGGCCATACCGGCCACCTGCTCCGCGCTGAGCGCCGTGTGCCACACCGCGAAGTCGTCGATCGCGCCCTTGAGCAGCGGATCCGGCCAGAAGGACTTGCCGATGTAGCCGGCGGCCGTGGCGGAAGCGGCCAGCACGTCCCTGGCCTTGATGCCGGTCTCGACGGAGGAGACCGCCACGCCGTCGAGGTAGGTGGTGAGCCGGCGGGCGGAGCTGTCCAGGGTGACGGTGACCGTCCGCCACTCGTTCGCGGGAAGCATCGCGTAACCGCGCACCTGTGCCTCCGCGCCCCCTCCGCCGGTGGTCACGGAGGTCTGCAGCACCCCGCCGTTGTTGTACGGGGTGGCGAAGAGGTACTTGGAGGTGTCGGTTCCCAGATCGAAGATCCGCTGCCAGGACGACCTGTCGCCGCTCCACTTCACCCGCGCGGAGACCGTCAGGTCGGCGGCGGTGCCGACCACTTCCCGGGGCAGGCGGACATACGCGCCGTCGGAGGTGGGCGCCCCGCCGGGCAGGGCCAGTGCCCTGCCTCCCTCGGTGCCCGGGACGGACTGGGCGGTGGAGCCGTTCACCAGGCTCGCCGTCAGGCCGTTGCCGGAACTGTCGGTGATCCTGCCCGAGGCGAGGTCGTCCTGGTCGAAGGTGTAGCGGGCGGCGGGCTGGGGCGCCTCGGCCGCCTGAGCGGGCACGGCGGGTGCGGCCAGCAGGCCCGCGCCGAGAGTGAGGGCCACGGCGGCCGGAGCTCGGCGCCGCGCGGATCTGTCAGCGGATGGCATGGACTGCGTCCTCAATCCTTGAGTAACGGGTTCCGGTCGGCCCATCCCGGCCGGCGGCTCTTCCCCGTGCCGTTCCGGCGAGGAAGTCCGGGGCGAGTGCGTCGTGCCGAACCGGTTCGATCACAGGGGTCACGATGGCGGGGAGCCATCGAGGTGCTGAGGGTGGCGGCCCCACGCCTCGGGGGCTGTGCGCACGCGAGGGCCACGGTCGCCGGAAGGATCGCTTCATCGAACCGGTTCGGCGAAGCTAGCACCGGGAGATCCGGCCAGCAATCCCCCCGACGCCAGGAGTTGCCGGGCTCCGGCCGGGGAGCCGAAAGGGCGGCCCGGGGTGTTGACAGGCGTTCGTGCGGTTCCTACCGTCGCTTCACGCGAACCGGTTCGACGACCGGTCCTCGCGCCTCCTCACCATCCCCCAGCCTGACGACCGGCGAGCGCTCCCCGAGCGAGCTGTCGAACCGGTTCGAGCAAGGAGTCGCCGTGAACATCGGTGAGATCGCCCAGCGGGCCGGTGTCTCACGCAGCACCGTGTCCTACGCGCTGAGCGGCAAGCGCCCGGTTTCGGAGGAGACGCGCCGCAAGATCCAGCAGGTCGTCGACGAGCTGGGCTACCGGCCCAGCGCCAGCGCCCGCGCCCTGGCCAACGGGCGCACCAGCACGATCGGCCTGGTCTTCCCGCCGGCCGGGAACCACTACACCGGGATGCAGCTCGATTTCATCGGCAGTGTCGTGGAGGCCGCCGCGGCCTACGACTACGACGTGCTGTTGTCACCCAGCGGCGTGGACAGTGACCGCTCCTTCCAGCGGCTGCTGGGGGAGCGGCGGGTCGACGGCGCCATCCTGATGGAGATCCGGCTGGCCGACGACCGGGTCGACCACCTGGCCGAGCTGGGCTTCCCCGCCGTCGCCATCGGCCGCACCGCGCGTCCCGAGGGCGGCTGGTGGGTGGGCCTGGACCACACCGCGCTGGCCGCGGCGTGCGTCCACCACCTGGCGGACCTCGGCCACCGCCGGGTCGCCTTCGTCAACCGCCCCGAGCAACTGCTGCGGGCCGGTTACGAGTCCGCGCACCGCGGCCTGGACGGATTCACGAAGGCCGCGGCCGAGCGCGGGCTGACGGTCCGGACGTACTGCTGCGGGGACGACGCCGCCTCCGGCCAGGCCTGCGTGGAGCGGATCCTGCACGACGACCCGGCCACCACGGCACTGGTCACCCTGAACGAGGCCGCGCTCGGCGGCCTCTACCGGGGGCTCGCCCAGGCGGGCCGCCATGTGCCGCGCGACTTCTCCGTCACCGGCGTCGTGGCCAACCGCTGGGCCGAGACGGTCACCCCGCAGCTCACCGCGGCGGACGTACCGGCCGCCGACATGGGCCGGCTGGCCGTGGAGCTGCTGGTGGAGCGGCTCGACCAGCCCGACGCGGCACCCCGGCACCACCTCCTCGCGCCCCCCATCTCCCTGCGGGCCAGCACCGGACCCGCGGGCGCCCCGCCCACCCCGGACGCCGGGCCCGATACGACAGCCTGACCGCACCCCCAGCAGAGGTTCGCCCTCCTCCCTGTGAGCACCCTCCTCCCCTCAGCGCCGTTCGGCGTGCCCGCTTTCCACCCCTCGCCTCGGCACCCGCATGCCGAAAACAGTCGGCACCCGCATGCCAGAACAGAAGGAACCCGCGATGAACAGCTCCTCCGGACGCCGCCGTCTGACCGCCGCCGCCCTGACCGCCCTGGCCGTCGCCACCAGCGCCACCGCCTGCGGCTCCGGCTCGGGCAGCACCGGAGCGAAGGCGGCGGACAGCGGCACGTACACCATCTGGGACCCGTACCCGCAGTTCGCCAAGGGCTCGGCCTGGGTGAGGCTGCTGGACGACTGCGGCACCCAGGCCGGCGTGAAGATCAAGCGGACCGCCTTCGACACCAGCGACCTGTCCAACAAGGCCCTGCTGGCGGCGCAGCAGGACAACTCCGCGGACGTCCTCATCGTCGACAACCCGGTGGTGTCCACCCTGGCCGAGGCGGGCGTGCTCACCAGCACCGACGACAACAAGCTCGACACCTCGAAGGTGGACCCCAACCTGCTCGCCGCGGGCCAGTCGGGCGGGAAGACCTACGGCACCCCGATCGGCGCCAACACCCTCGCCCTCTACTACAA
Organism: Streptomyces curacoi; assembly: GCF_001513975.1. Lineage (GTDB taxonomy): Bacteria > Actinomycetota > Actinomycetes > Streptomycetales > Streptomycetaceae > Streptomyces > Streptomyces curacoi. The sequence continues at coordinate 43,925 of NZ_KQ947986.1, read as the reverse complement.
CAAGAAGGTGCTGAAGGAGGCCGGGGTCGACCCGGCCTCCGTCAAGGACTGGAAGTCGCTGACGGCAGCTCTGGACAAGGTGAAGAAGGCGGGCAAGAAGGGCATCACCTTCTCCGCGATCGGCACCGAAGAGGGCAGCTTCCAGTTCCTGCCGTGGTTCTGGGGCTCGGGCGCGAAGCTGACCGAGCTCGACTCCGCCGAGGCCGCCTCCGCCCTGACCCTGTGGACCGACTGGACGAAGAAGGGCTACGCGCCCAACTCGGTCCTCAACAACACCCAGACGACCAGCTGGCAGGAGTTCGCGAGCGGCGACTACGCGTTCGCCGAGAACGGCACCTGGCAGCTGGCCAACGCGAAGAAGGCGGGCTTCGACTATGGCGTCCTCCCCATACCCGCCGCCGACGGAGGCACCGCCGCGGCCCCCACGGGCGGTGAGTTCGTCACCATCCCGGTCCAGGGCGACACCGGCCGCTACGCCACCGCGCAGAAGCTGGCGACCTGCCTGACCAGCACCCAGAACCTGTACGACACCGACACCACCCTGTCCTACGTCGCCCCCACCGCCGAGGTCCAGGACAAGCAGGTGGCGGCCGACCCCGACCTCAAGCCCTGGATCGAGGCGGTCAAGGCGGCCAAGGGCCGCACCAGCGACGACCTGGGCACCAAGTACCCGAAGATCTCCGAGCAGTTGTGGAAGGCCGTCCAGTCCGCCCTCAGCGGCTCGAAGTCTCCGAAGGACGCGCTGGGCGCCGCCCAGTCCGCCGTCAAGTGACCGCGGTCCAGGGCCCTTTCCCATGACTCACACGACACAGGTCCCGCATCGCCGGCCCGTGCCCGACCGCAGCGGTGCGGCCCCCGCCGCACAGCCCCCGGCACGGCGCCGCCCCGCCTCCCAGCAGTGGGCCGCCTGGGCCTTCCTCACCCCGGTGACCCTCTACCTCGTCCTCTTCTACGCCTATCCGCTCTACCGCAACCTCGACCTGAGCCTGCGCCACTACACGGTCCGCTCCTTCGTCCAGGGCGACGCCCCCTTCACGGGCCTGCAGAACTACCGGACCGTCTTCGACGACCCGACCTTCGCCCCGGCCCTGCTGCACACCGTGGTGTTCACCGCGGTGTGCCTGGCCTTCCAGTACGCCATCGGCCTGGCCCTCGCGGTCTTCTTCAACCAGCACTTCCGTCTGTCGGCGACCCTGCGCGCCCTGTTCCTGGTGCCCTGGCTGCTCCCGTTGATCGTCTCGGCGTCCACCTGGTCGTGGATGCTCAACAGTGAATCGGGCGTCGTCAACGCCGCCCTGCACGCCGTCGGCATCGACCCGGTGAACTGGCTGACCTCGCCGTCCTGGTCGCTGACCTCGGTGATCATCGCGAACATCTGGATCGGCGTCCCGTTCAACCTGGTCGTGCTCCACAGCGGCCTGCAGTCGATCCCCCACTCGCTGTACGAGGCGGCGGCCCTCGACGGGGCGAACGCCTGGCAGCGGTTCTGGCGCATCACCTTCCCGCTGCTGCGCCCGGTCTCCGCCATCACGCTGCTGCTGGGCCTGGTCTACACACTCAAGGTCTTCGACATCATCTGGATCATGACCAAGGGCGGCCCGGCGGAATCGTCCACCACCTTCGCCACCTGGTCCTACCAGCTCGGCTTCGGCAACCTCCTGCCCGCCTTCGGCCCGGGCGCGGCCGTCGGCAACCTGCTGGTCGTCGCCGCCCTGGTCTTCGGCCTGGTCTACGTCCGGGTGCAGAGAAAGCAGGCGTTGTCATGAGCCGCAGCGGCAAGCGCACCTGGGGAAAGACGGCCATCGGCCTCCTGCTGACCGGAACCATGCTCTTCCCGGTCTACTGGATGCTGAACGTGTCCTTCACCCGCGACCAGGACATGCGCAAGAGCCCACCGGACCTGTTCCCCGCCCACGCCACCCTGGCCGGCTACCGCACGGTCCTCGACGAGCAGTTGCCCTACCTCGGCACCAGCCTCGCCATCGGCCTGGGCACCGTCGTCCTGACCGTGGCCCTGTCCGCCCCCGCCGGCTACGCCCTGGCCAAGCTGCGCCCGCGCGGCGGCGGCCTCCTCGGCTTCCTCCTGCTGGCCGCGCAGATGATCCCCGGCATCATCATGGCGATGGGCTTCTACGCCATCTACCTCCAACTCGGCCTGCTCCAGTCCGTCCCCGGACTGATCGTCGCCGACTCCACCCTGGCCGTCCCCTTCGCGGTGCTCATCTTCACCGCGTTCATGTCCGGCATCCCCGGCGAACTGCTCCAGGCCGCGCAGATGGACGGAGCAGGACCTCTGCGCACCTTCCGGTCCGTCGTCCTGCCCATGAGCCGCAACGCCGTCGTCACGGTCTCGTTGTTCGCGTTCCTGTGGTCCTGGTCCGACTTCGTGCTCGCCGGCACCCTGGTCAACGGCGGCGCCCACGAGCCGATCACCCTCGGCATCTACCACTACATCGGCAACAACAACCAGGAGTGGAACGCCATCATGGCCACCGCCGTCGTGGCCTCGCTGCCGGCCGCGGTCATCCTCGTCCTCGCCCAGCGCTACGTCGCCGCCGGTGTGACCGCCGGCGCCGTCAAGGACTGACCCCTTCCACCTCGCCACGGCTCCCGCCGTCCGCACCCCGGACGGCCGGCCGCCCCTGCCCGAGAAGAAACGAGTGACGCTTCATGACCGCCGCCCGATCCGGCCCGGCCTTCTCCGTCCACGACATTCCGTTCAGCGCATACGGATCCTGGTTCGACATCTCGCCCGTGGTGGCGGAGAAGACATACGCCGAGGACCTCCACCTCGTCTCGCACCAGAACGGCATGCACGCCGTCCTGCGCCTGGTCCCCCTGGACGCGGCGACGGGTGCGCGCGCCGAGACCGGTGTCCAGGCGACACCGGCCCTGCTCAGCTGGACCGGCCCGGCCGGGCGCGTCGACCTCGCCTACCAGTCGCCGGACACCGTACGCCTGCGGGGGAGCGGCCTCGGTTTCGGCGTCGCCGCGGCCGCGCAGGCGCTGACCCCGTTCAGCGGCACGTACTTCTTCCACGACCCGGCCGCGGACGCGTACGTGTTCACGTCGTACGAGACGGGACGCCGCTACCGGGTCACCGTGCTGGCCGGCACCGTCGCCGACACGGCCGGGGCCCAGGCCCTGGGCAGCGGCGACCGCGGCCTCGTCCTGGCCGGGGAGGCGGACGGCGCCTGGGAGATCGCGATCGAGGAACTCGACACCGCCCGGCCGCCGTACACGCCCCCGGCGGCCTTTGACGCCGTCGTTCAGTCCGCACGGGACGCGTTCGCGGACTTCGTCGACGCCGTGGCCCCCTGGCGCTCCTCCGCCACCCCGGCCGCCGAACTCGCCGCCTACGTCGTCTGGTCGGCGACCGTGCGCCCGGCGGGGCTGGTCACCCGGCCCGCCGTGCTGATGTCCAAGCACTGGATGGACAAGGTCTGGAGCTGGGACCACTGCTTCAACGCCCTGGCCCTTGCCCCCGGTCGCCCCGACCTGGCCCGGGACCAGTTCGCCCTGCCCTTCGACCACCAGGACGACAGCGGCGCCCTGCCCGACTCGGTCACCCACTCCGAGGTCCTGCACAACTTCGTCAAACCGCCCATCCACGGCTGGGCCTTCGGCCACCTGCGCCGCCGGCTGCCGACGGCCCTCGGCCAGGACGAACTGGCCGAGGTGTACGACCGGCTGCGACGCTGGACGGACTTCTGGCTCACCGCACGACGTGCCCCCGGGGCCGAACTGGCCCACTACCAGCACGGCAACGACAGCGGCTGGGACAACGCCACCACCTTCGACCCCGAGCGCGTGGTCGTCACCGCCGACCTGGCCGCCTTTCTCGTCCTCCAACTGCGCGAACTCGCCGATCTGGCCAGGGAATTGAACCGGCCGGACGAGGCGCGTCGGTGGGCGCGGGCGGCCGAGGAGATGAGGACGGCCCTGTTCGAGCAGCTCTGGACCGAAGACAGGTTCGTCGCGCGGGGCGTCGCCACCGGGGACACATGGAGCAGCTCCAGCCTGCTGGACCTGATGCCCGTCGTGCTGGGCGAGCATCTGCCCGGCGATGTCGGCAGCGCGCTGGCGGACCGCATCAAGGCGCACCTGACGCCGTACGGCCTCGCCACCGAACTGACGACCTCACCGCACTACCTCGCCGACGGCTACTGGCGCGGCCCGATCTGGGCCCCGGTCACCGTCCTGATCGAGGACGGCCTGCGCCGCGCCGGGCATCACCGCCTCGCGGACGAGATCAGCGCCCGCTTCCGTGCCCTGTGCGAAACCCACGGCTTCGCCGAGAACTTCGACGCCCTCACCGGAACGGGCCTGCGCGACCGCGCCTACACCTGGACCGCCAGCAGCTATCTCCTGCTCGCCGAGGCCCACGAACTCCGGCGCGGGGCACACCGGACCTGAGGTCAGGTCACGAGCCGCAGCACGTCCGCCAGGCCGCGCTCACCGGTGCGGGGTTCCGCCGGCAGGATGTAGGTGCGCAGACCGCAGGCGGACGCGCCGCCGTCGCGGACCGGGTTGTCGCCGACCATGAGGGTGGCGCGTGGATCGGCGCCGAGGTCGGCGCAGGCCTTGAGGAACAGCTGCGGGTCGGGCTTCTCGCGGCCCTGCTCGTAGGAGAGCACGCAGGTGTCGATCAGGTCCTCCAGCCCGTGGTGGGCGAGGTGGCCGCGCAGGTCCCAGGCGAAGTCGCTGACGACGCCGATGCGCAGTCCGCGCTCGCGCAGGGCACGCAGGACCGGCTCGGTGTCGGGATAGGGCACCCAGGCGTCCGGGGCGGTGAGTTCCCGGTACGCCGCCTCCTCCGCGCCGCGCAGGAAGTCCACCCGCTCCCACCAGCCCCGCATGGCGCGGCGGTGCTGTTCGGCGGAGAGGTCACGGCCTTCCTGGAGGGCGACGACGGAGGGCAGCAGGGAGGCGGCGCGCAGCTGGCCGGAGATCTCGGCCACCGCACCGGGCTCGTCCAGCACGGCCAGGCGGCCGGCGGCGGCGCCGACCCGGCGCAGCCACGACTCCAGGCCGATCATCTGGAAGATGGTGTTGCTGAAGTCGAACAGCAAGGCCCGGACCGGTGGCACGGGCGCGGCCATCTCGGCATCGCTGGGGCGGTAGGTGCTCGGCGTTTCGAACAGGGTGTGGATCACAGGGAGGGCTCTTCGGGCTCGACGGTCTGGACGGAGACTGGGAGGCCGTGCACGGCCGCGCGTGCGGAGGTGGGGCTTGCGGTGCCGGTGACGACGGCGTTGTGGCCGGCCACGGTGCGGTGCGCGTACGGGGCGGTCCGGCGGGTCTCACCGCGCTCCTCGACGGCGGCCTGCGACAGTCGCGTACGGGCGGTCACCGCGCCCCTCCTCCCCGTGGCTCCGGTCTCGCAGTCTTCCACACGGGCCGGTCGCGGCCGTGGCCGGTGCCGTGGGACCGCCGCCCGCCGCGGAGGTCCCGCGTCCGATGTCCGCCGGTCACTGCCGACGCCGCTGCGCGCCCTGCCGGTCCGGGGCGACGACCTCACCCTGGATCACCCGGTGCTCGGCCGGCTCGTCCTCGTCCTTCATCGCCCTGGCCTCGGCCTTGAGGATGCGCGCGCTCTTGCCCGCCGAACGCGCCAGTTCGGGCAGCTTCTTCGCGCAGAGGACGGCTGCGACGACGATGAGGATGACGGCGAGTTCGCTCAGTCCGAACATCTGGGTTCTGTCCTTCCGGTGCGCTGGGTGAGGTGGTGACGCAGGCAGGGCAGCATCCCACGGCCGAGCCGGGCGCGGCAGCGGCGGCCGGGACGGTGGCCGGGCCCGGCGCACCTTTCCTTACGATGTATCGCTCGGGGCAGGGCAGTGACGTGCGGGGCAGCGGAAGGGAGACGGGGCATGGCGGACGACCGGCGGCGTTCCCGGCGGGGGCAGGGCGAGCTGGAGGTGCTGGTCCTGTCGGCCCTGCGGGAGGCGGACGGTCCGGTGACGGCCGGCTGGGTGCAGGAGCGGCTCGGCGGGGATCTCGCCTATACGACGGTGATCACCATCCTGACCCGCCTGCTGGCCAAGGGCGCGGTGACCCGGGAGCGCACGGGGCGGTCCTTCGCCTGGACGCCGGCGTCGGACCAGGCGGGCCTCGCCGCGCACCGGATGCGCAGGGTGCTGGACGCCGAGAGCGACCGGGAGGCGGTGCTGGCCAGCTTCGTCACGGGCCTCGGGCCGGACGACGAGCGGCTGCTGCGTGAGCTGCTGGGGCAGGCCCGGAGCGAAGGGGAGAACTGACACCTCATGGGGGTCTTCGTCTTTCTGCCGCTCGTCCTGCCGCTCACGGCCTGGCCGATCGCCCGCCTGGCCGAGCAGCATCTTCATCCCCGCACCGCGACGAGGCTGCTCACCGGCGTCGCCGCGGTCATGGCGATGTGCAGCACGGTGTGCCTGGGCCTGGTGATGGTGGTGGGCACCGCCCAACTGCCCGGCAATCCGCTGCCCGACGGCTGGTCGGACCCCGAGGTGCGGGCGGCGGTGCCGTACTGACGAGGTCGTCGGCAAGGCGGCGATTCCGGCGCTGTGCGCGGTGGTTGCGGCCTGCGGCCGGACGCTGTGGCGGCACTGCCGGGTGCGTCGCCGTGCCCATCGGGCACTGGCCGGGCTGCCGGGGACCGGCGTGGCCGTACTCCCCGACGCGGTGCCGTACGCGTACGCGCTGCCGGGCGGACGCCGGGACCGGGTGGTGGTGACCACCGCCCTGCTGGACCACCTCCAACCCGCCGAACGCCGGGCGCTGTTCGCCCACGAGCGGGCCCATCTGGCCGCGCGGCACCACCGTTTCCTGCTCACCGTCCAACTGGCCGCCCGCGCCAACCCGTTCCTGCGCCCGCTGCGTACGGCCGTGTCGTACACCGCGGAACGGTGGGCTGACGAAACCGCGGCCCAGGCGGTCGGCAGCCGTCGTACGGTGGCCTGTGCGATCGGCAAGGCGGCGCTGGTCTCCCGGGGGACTCCGGTCGCGACGCTGGCGGGCTTCGCGGCGCTTGGGCCGGTGCCGCGCCGGGTGGCCGCGCTGCTCGGGCCCGCTCCGGCGGTGCGCCGCTGGCCGTCGCTGTTCACGTCGGTGGGCCTGGCGGCATGGTGCGCCGCCGCCGGGACGGCCGTATCGGCGATGTCGTCCGCGAACGCGGCGGTGACGATGGTCCTCATCCTGCAGGCGGCGACGCCTCTTTGAACGAGGGGCGAGGGATCGGGCGTCGCGTCGGCCGTGGGGCGGCGTGCGGTTCCGCCGGGAAATTCGTGCGTTCGTGCGGTCGCGGGCAACGGATGTTGCGAAGATCGTCGTCTGTTCATGGTGAGGGGTCCGGGCTTCCGGCCATATGTCTACAGAGGGGGCGCGGATGAGCGGGACGGGGAAGCGTCGACGTGAGTCGGGCGATACGGGGAAGGCCCGGCTGACGCGGCGGGGGCGGATACTGGCGTGGAGCGCGGGGGTGACCTCGGCGGTCGTGCTCGGCGTCGCCGGGGTGGGCGCCTGGGTCTACCAGGACCTCAACAACAACATCAGGTCGGCCGACGTCGACGACAAGATCGGCGGGGACCGTCCGGAGAACCTCAGCCCGGGCTCGAAGAACATACTCGTCGTCGGGTCCGACAGCCGCGACGGCGCCAACGCGAAGTACGGCAAGGACCTGACCACCATGCAGTCGGACACGCTGATGGTGCTGCATGTTCCCGCGAACCGTAAATGGGCCGCGGTCGTGTCGTTCCCCCGCGACTCCTGGGTGGAGATACCGGCCTGCGACAAGGGCGACGGCAGCACCTCCGACCCGCACCACGCGAAGATCAACGAGGCGTTCGCGATCGGCGGTTCAGGCGGCGAGGTCGCCGGGGCCGCCGCCTGCTCCATCAAGACGGTCGAGGAGCACACGGGCCTGCGCATCGACCACTTCATGTCCGTCGACTTCCAGGGCTTCAAGGGCATGGTCGACGCCCTGGACGGCATCGAGGTCTGCCCCGAGGAGGCCATCCACTCCAAGAAGGCCCGCCTGGACATGGAGCCCGGCTGCCAGACGGTCGGAGGGGAGAAGGCCCTCGGCTATGTGCGGGTCCGCTACGGCGTCGGCGACAACTCCGACATCGGACGCATCGGCCGCCAGCAGGAGTTCATGGACGCGCTGGCCGAGAAGGCCCAGGACAAGCTGACCAGCCCGAACGCGCTCTACGGCTTCCTGCAGTCCGCGACCAAGTCCCTGACCACGGACCCCGATCTGGCCGGAATCAAGCCGCTGTACAGCCTCGCGTCGGAGCTCAAGGGAATCCCGAGCGATCGCCTGACCTTCCTCACGGTCCCCAACTACCCGCGTGAGGCCGACGTGGCCACCGACAGGGCCAACGTCGTCTGGCAGTACCCGCAGGCCGCCGAGCTGTTCACCTCCCTGGCCAAGGACAGGGAGGTCGACAAGAAGCGACTGGAGGCGGACGCCAAGGACCCCCTGTACGCCTCCTCCGTGCGGGTGCAGGTCCTCAACGGCACCGGAGTCTCCGGACTGGCCGCCACCGTGGCCGGGAAGCTGCGCGAGGCCGGCCTCACGGTCACCGGTACGGGCAACGCTCCGGAGACCACCGGCACCACGACGGTCACCTACCCGGCGGGCCTGGAGAAGTCGGCGAAGGCACTTGCCGCCCGGCTGCCCGGAGTCAGGGCCACGCAGGCGCCGGACGCCACGGCGGACGTGGTCACCCTGGTCGTGGGCAAGGACCTCGACCCCGACGGCATCCGCTGACCGGCCGTGCCGGGCGGACGCCGCTCGCGCCCGGCACGGATGCCGGTCGGTCAGAGGTCGAACTCGTGCGGCGGCAGGCCGAGCGCGTAGCACGCCTCGCGTACCACGGCCTGCTCGTCCTGGTCGAAGTCGCCGTCGGCGCTCCCGATGACGATGCCGATCTGGATGACGGCCCGTGCCTCGGCGGGCTTCTTCTTCGCCTTGGCGATCTCCTGCATGACGCTCACCTTGCCGAAGTCGAAGTCGGTGGTGAGCCGGTGCAGGTTCTCCTCGAAACGCCGGCGCAGATCGTCGGCGGCGAAGTTCTGCAACACCTCGTTGGTGGCGATCAGTTGGGCTACGCGCTGCCGCTCGGAGGGGTCGACGGTGCCGTCCGCGGCGGCGACGAGGGCGCACATGGCCATGCTCGCGTCGCGGAAGGCGCCGCTCTTGAGGTCGTTCTTCCTCGCCAGCAGCTGGGTCTGCATCGTCGACGCGGACTCCTTGATGCGGTCCCACAGGGCCATGAGAACTCCAAACGGGTACGGGGGTTCGGTGGCCGCCCGGGTCGAGCGGCCACTCCCTGACTTCTACAGTGGTGTAGAAGTTAGCAGGAGGGTTTCTGCCGCCTGGGCGTGGGGCCCCCGGGCGTACCGGCGCCTGGGGTGGCTCATAAGGTGTGCGTTCGCACACGGCGAGGTTGAGCCGGCGTGCGGACGTGTGCTTAGGGTGCTGCGATGTCCGCTGACGCCACGCCAGTCCCCGTAGCCACACGCGCACCGGAGCGACAGCAGCAACCGCTGCCGGTCGCACGGGCGTCGGCCAGACGGGCCGGCGAGCGGGTCCCTTTGTTCGACAACGCCAAGTACCTGGCGATCGTGCTGGTGGCGGCGGGTCACGCCTGGGAGCCCCTGCGCGAGGGCAGCCGGGCCGTCACCGCGCTGTACATGCTCGTGTACGCCTTCCACATGCCGGTGTTCATCGTCCTGTGCGGCTACTTCTCGCGTGACTGGCACGCGAGCACCGAGCGCCTCGCACGTCTCGTCCGGGGCGTCGCCGTGCCGTACGTCCTCTTCGAGTTGGCGTACACCCTGTTCGTCCGATGGGCCGGTGACGGCCCCGACCGCCCCGTCAGCCTGCTGGACCCGCTGTATCTGACCTGGTTCCTGGCGGCGCTGTTCCTGTGGCGGCTGACCAGCCCGCTCTGGCGGCTCCTGCGGTGGCCGTTGCCGTTCGCACTCGCCATCGCGATGCTCGCCACCCTCTCGCCGTCCATCGGCAACGACCTCGGCCTGCAACGCGTCCTGCAGTTCCTGCCGTACTTCGTGCTCGGCCTGCTGCTGAGGCCGGAGCACTTCCGGCTCGTCCGCCGCCGCGCGGCGCGCGTCCTGGCCCTGCCGGTCTGGGCCGGCGCCCTCGCGGTGGCGTACTGGGCGGTCCCGCGGATGAACTACGCCTGGTTCTTCCACAGCGAGAGCGCCGAGGCACTCGCCGCGCCCGCCTGGTACGGCCCCTGATGACGCTGGTCACCTTCGGCTGCTCGACCGTCCTGGTCGTCTGCTTCCTCGCCTGGGTGCCCGGACGCCGGACGTGGTGCACGGTGCTGGGCGCCGGCACCCTGTACGGCTTCCTGCTGCACGGTTTCGTCGCCCAGGGCGCCAAGTACCTGGGCTGGTACGACCCCGCCTGGATCCGGCGGCCCCTCGGTGAGATCACCGTCACGCTGGTCGCGGCGGCGGTCATGACCGCGCTGTGCACCCCCGCTGTCCAGCGGGTCTTCGGCTGGGTGACGCACCCCCGCATGGCGTATGCCCTCCATGGGCGGGAACACAGATTCGGCCAGAATCGTTGAACAGACGAACAACGAGACTAGGAGCGCGCACGTGTCCGCCAGACCGACGGACCCTCCGGGGCACAGTCCCCGACCATCCCGCCAGGTTTCCCCTGAGCACGGCACGCGGCGGGGTGGTGTTGGTTGAGTGCCGCACTCGGCCTGCTGGCCGTCTTCGTCCTGACCGCCGGCACCGGCTATTTCGTCGCCCAGGAGTTCGCCTACGTCTCCGCCGACCGGCTCGCCCTCGCCCGTGACGCCGAGGCCGGCGACAAGAAGGCCGCCCGCGCCCTGAAGGTGCTGGAGCGGCTGTCCTTCATGCTCTCGGGCGCCCAGCTCGGCATCACCGTGACCGGCCTGGTCGTCGGCTTCATCGCCGAACCGTCGGTGTCCGCGCTGCTCAGGCCCGCCCTGTCCGGACTCGGCCTCCCCGGCGCCGCCGTGAGCGGCGTCTCCGTCGTGCTCGCCTTCGTGCTGGCCACGGTCGTGCAGATGGTGCTCGGCGAACTGGCCCCGAAGAACCTCGCCATCGCCGTCCCGGAGCGGCTGGCGAAGTCGCTGGCCGCGTCCACACTGGCATACCTGAAGGTCGTCGGACCGGTGGTGCGGATCTTCGACGGCGCCGCGAACCGGCTGCTGCGCAAGGCCGGTATCGAGCCGGTGGAGGAGTTGCACCACGGCGCCACCCTGGAGGAGCTGGGCCACCTGATCGGCGAGTCCCACGAACAGGGACAGCTGCCCCGCGAGACCGCCGAACTGCTCGACCACGCCCTGGAGTTCTCCGACCGGACGCTGGACGAGGTGATGGTCCCGCGCGCCGACGCCGTCTTCGTCCGCAAGGACGCCACCGCCGCCGAGGCGATCGACCTGATCGCCCGGCACGGCCACTCCAACTACCCCGTCCTCGGCGACCATCCGGACGACGTCGCGGGCGTGCTCGGCGTACGGGAGCTGATGGGACTGGCCGCCGACCGGCTGACGGCCACCACGGCCGGTTCGGCGGCCCGTCGGCCGCTGCTGCTGCCCGACACCCTGCCGCTGCCGGACGCCGTGGCGCAGATGCGGACGCGGGACGACGAGTTCGCCGTGGTCCTGGACGAGCACGGCGGTGTGGCGGGCATCGTCACCTACGAGGACATCGCCGAGGAACTCGTGGGTGACATCGCCGACGAGACCGACACCGTCACCGAGATCGCGGTGGCGGACGGCGAGGGCTGGCTGGTGGATGCCGGGCGCCGTCTCGACGAGGTGGCCGACGCGACCGGCATCGAGCTGCCCGAGGAGGAGGACTACGACACCGTGGCCGGCCTGGTCGTGGACCGGCTGGGCCGCTTCCCGACCATCGGCGACCGGCTGACGGTCGCGCTGCCCGACGGCGACGGCGTGGTGATCGACGTACGCACCCTGGACCGGCACGTGCCCGAACGGGTGCGGGTCGAGCGGGTGGCACAGAAGGCGGAGGAGCCGGCATGAGTTTCCCGATGGCGCTGTTCGTCACCGTGCTGCTCCTGATCGGCAGCGGGTTCTTCGTGGCGGCCGAGTTCGCGCTCGTCGCCGCCAAACGGCACCGCATGGAGAAGGCCGCCGCCGAGGGGCGGCGCGGCGCCGGGGCGGCGGTGGCCGGCATGCGCGAGCTGTCGCTGATGCTGGCCGGCGCCCAACTCGGCATCACCGTCTGCACACTGGGCCTCGGCTCGGTCTCCAAGCCCGCGATCTCGCACGCACTCGACCCCGTGCTGCACGACCTGGGCCTGCCCGACGCGCTGAGCTACGGCGTCGCGTTCGCCGTCGCCATGATCGTCGTGGTGTTCCTGCACATGGTCGTCGGCGAGATGGCACCCAAGTCCTGGGCCATCGCCCACCCCGAGCGCTCCGCGATGCTGCTCGCGCCCGCCTTCCGGGGCGTGGTCAGGGCCGTGCGTCCGCTGATCCGGGTGCTGAACAAGATGAGCAACGGCCTGGTACGGCTGTGCCGCGTCACCCCGCGCGACGAGCTGGCCTCGGTGCACAACCGCGAACAGCTCACCCACCTGGTCGAGGAGTCCCAGCGGCTCGGACTGATCAGCGAGGCGGACTCGGTCCTGCTGACCCGTTCGCTGACCGAGCCCGAGACTCCGGTACGCGAGCTCCAGGTGCCGGCCGACGACATTTCCTGGGTCGACGCGGCGGCCGGCGCCGAGGCGATCCTCCGGCTGGCCGCCGCCAACGACCGCACCCGGCTCCTGGTCCGCGACCGGGGCACCGTCGTCGGCTCGCTGCACGCCCGTGACGTCCTGGTCGCCCGCGCCCAGCAACGACCCGCCGACGCCCGCTCGCTGGCCCGCCCGGTGCCCGAGCTGACCGAGGACACCACGGTGGCCGACGCGATCGACCTGCTGCGCCGGCGCCGGACCTCGCTCGCCATGGTCCGCGACGGGTCGGGCCGGCTCACCGGCATGGTGACGCTGGACGACCTGCTGGCCCGCTTCCTGCAACCGCAGGCGGCGTAGCGGCGACCGTCGAGGGTGGGAGCGCCCCGGCTCATCGGCGCGCTCGCGCACTTCAGCGAGGTCGTCGCCGTGGCGAGCTGTTGACGTACGTCCTCCAAGGGGCTCCTGCCACAGGACAGTTCGCCCAGGTTCCGTCCTTCGCTCGGCAGTGAGGAACCCTGGCGGCTCAGTAAAAATGCCGAATCAGTGACATGCGGGTTTATTGGGAAAAGATGCGCTTTTTGTGACCATGTGGTGCTCTGAGGTGTGAAGGCTATGGCTGACCCAGAGGAGATGGTGATATGCCTTCCATGGACAAGGCGATCGAGGACATAACGGGCGTCCGGACCGACCTAGAGGCGGCACTTGACCCTGTCGAGTCCGACGGCGTCTACCGTGACAGCCGGGAGTGCGCCGGGCTGGCGCTCCTCTCCGCAGACCTCAAGCTGTTCCTGTCCCCGCCGACTCCTCGCCCCAAGAAGGGCTGAGCGGACCGACGGGAGCGGCTGATGGAGCAGTCAGGCACTTCGGCTCTCTTGCAGGGCGCGGTGCAGGACCTTGCGTCCGACGTGGTCTCCGCCCTTCGTGGCGGAGACCACGTGCGCTTGTCCGGCACGGGAGCGGTGGACGACCCGGAGGGCAGCCTCGCCCTCGCGGCCGTACGGGTGTTGGGAGCGGACACGCTGCTGCCGCACGTGCTCTTCCCCGTCCCCCCGGCCCCGGAGGCGCTCACCGCGTTCCGGGCGACGGTGGAGGCGTTCCCGCCCCGCGCCGACGCGGGCCCCACCGTCAAGTGGAGCCACTGGGGCATGAGTCGCACCTTGGCGCGGCTCGACCCGCCCTTCACCGGCTCGCCCGCCGTGCAGGAGGCCGCGGAACCCGACGCCGGTTGGCTCGACGAGGCGACCTGGCAGGTGCTGACGCACCAGCTCGCGGTCCTCGCCCCGCTCGCCGTGCCCGGCGAGGACTGCGCGGTGGCCCGTGCGGCTCGGCGCCGCCCGGTCGACGTGGCCCGCGGCTTCGTACGGGCGGTGCGCCGCAGGGACTGGCAGCAGGCAGCCGGAGCCGGACGCTGGCTCACCCTGCTCCCCGAGGTGCCCGAGACCCTAGGGCTTGAGGCGGGCCTCGACTTCGTGGAGCTGATGGGCGGCAGTGACCCGCGTGTGGCCCTGCAGGTGCAGGCGGCCCGGGTCATGCGGGCGGCCGGAGCGTTCGTATGACGGCCATGGGCGTCAGGGAGATCCGGGAGGTGGGGGCCGCCGCGTTCGCCTGGCTGTCTGCGCACCGCGGCGACTTCGCCCTGGGCGAGGAGGCGCTCACCGCGGACGGCCACGTGGACACCAGCTGGAAACCGCTCGGGGAACTGGCCCAGACCTGCACGAGCGTTCGCGCGCACACCCCGCCGTCGGACCCGCTGTACGCCTGCGCGTCCGACCTGCTGCGGTTCGCCTGGCAGCAGACCGGCCGGGGCGAACTCCTCCTCCGGCTCCAGCGGCTGGAGCCCTTCGCCACCTACCCCCTGGAGATCTACTCCGTCTTCGCCGCGGCCGGGCTCAGGCACCCCGGGTACGAGGCCGCGGCCGCCACGACGGCCCGCACCCGCGGCTGGCGCCTCACCGAGCAGGAACCGACCCGCCGGCTCGGCGTCCTGCGCGCCGAGCGGCGCAGCGGCATCCACCGGCCGGAGCAGGCCGCGCAGGCACTGCGGCGCACCTGGCTGGGCGGGCTGCCGGAACCATGGACGTTCGAGCGCTCCTCGGGATACGCGCTCACCCACGTCGTCTTCCACCTCACCGACTGGGGCCGCACCCCCGCCGGCGTCCCCGCGGACCTGGCCGCCTACCTGGCCCACTGGCTGCCGCCCTGGCTCGACACCTGCCTGGACGCCGGGATGTGGGACCTGAGCTGCGAACTGCTGATCGTGGCGGCGAGCCTGCCGGACCCGCCCGACCCCGCCGCCCTGCAGGACGCGTGGACGCGCATCGCCCGCGCGCAGTACGACTCCGGCGCGCTCCCGGAGCAGGCCCCACAGGACGCTGCCGGAGCGGACGAGGAGCCGGACTTCCTGCGGTGCTACCACTCCACCCTGATGGCCGCCTTCGCGGCGGCACAGACCGTCAACCGCCTCACCGGCGAGCGCGACGGCACCGGCGGCGACGGCCGCGGACCGCACCTGGACGGCATACACAACCGGTACGGCGGACAAGGAGTGCCCGGATGACCGACACCCGTCTGATGCACACCGTCGGCGTCCGCGCCCTGGAATGGCTGTGGTCCCATCGCGACGGATTCCGCCTGGAGCCCGACGTCGATCCGGAGGTCGGCTTCCTGGAGCGCTTCAAACCGATCGGCGAACTGGCCCTGATCTGCCAGGTGTTGTTCCGCGAAGGGGTGGCCGGATCACGGCAGGCCGACCTGGCGCGCCGGCTGCTGGACCACACCTGGCGGCACACCCTGGACGGCGGCCGCATGCTGGTGCGCGGCCAGCGCATCGAGCCGCTCTCGCCCATCCCGTTCGAGGTGTACCTGCCGTACAAGGAAATGGGGTACAGCGAACCCGAGGTGGAGCGTGCCACCGTCCTCTACCACCGGCTGAGGAGTTGGTCGGCCCTCGAACTGGACCCGACCCGGCGCCTCGGACTGGCCGCGTTCCAGCGCCGCTTCGGCCTGACGCCCCACCCGCCCGAGGCGGACCTCGTCGGCCCGACCTGGCTGGCCCGCACACCCGAGCCCTGGACGGTCAGCGGGCACATCGCCTACGACGTCACCCACGCGGTGTTCCACCTCACCGACTGGGGAGAGCGCCCCGACGGCCTGCCGCCGGACATCGCCGACTACCTCGCCACCTGGCTGCCGGTCTGGATCGACGACTGGCTGGACCTGAAGCGCTGGGACCTGCTCGGCGAACTCCTCGTCGTCGATGCCTGCCTGCCCCGCCCCACCCTGGACGAACGGGCCTGGGAGGGCTTCGCCGCCGCGCAGCAGCCCGACGGCGCCATGCCCGCCGTGCGGACCATGCCCGAGGGCGAGCCCGACGAGGTGTTCGACATCGTCTACCACCCGACGCTCGTCGCCGCCTTCGCCTCGGTGCTGGCCACCTCCCGCGCCCTCAGCGCGTTGACGCACGCCACCTCATGACCGGCCGGTCCACGCCCTGGCCGGGCGACCTGGCCGACGACACGGAACAGGCCGGTGCGGACGGCGTCCCCGGCCCGGACGAGACGCTGCGGGAGCGGCTGGAGCGTGCCGTCGACGCCGTCGACGCGCCCGACGTCGTGTTCGCCGTCTCGCGGTCGGGCTGCCGCACCCTGATATGCGGTGGCACCGCCCCGCCCCCGCCGGTCCCCCGGGGGGACCTGCGCTACGAGATAGGTTCGGCCTCCAAGACCTTCACCGGACTGCTGCTGGCCCAGCTCATCCAGCGCGGCCTGCTCTCCGGGGGCGAACCGGCCGCCGCCTGCCTGGACCCGGGGCGGCGAACCGGCGCGGACCCCGTGACACTCGCCCACCTCATCACGCACACGGCCGGACTGCCCGCCCTGCCCGCCGACTTCTACCTACGGGCGCTGCCCGCCTGGCGTACCAACCCCTACGGCCGCTATCCCGCCGAGGCCGTGACCGACGCCTTCCTGCGCCGGCGCCCCCGGCAGCGGCCCGGCACCCGGTGGTACTACTCCAACTTCGGCGTCGCCGTACTCGGCCACGCCATCGCCGCGGCCACCGGCACGGCATGGGAGGAACTGCTCGGCGCACACGTCCTGCGACCGCTCGGCCTGACCGGCACCGCCCTGCGGGCGGAGGACCCCAAGACCGACGCCGTCGGGCACGGCAAGGACGGTCGCACGCCCACCCCCGCCTTCGACGCCGGCGGCTTCCAGGCGGCGGGTGCGCTCCGCGCCACCCCGCACGACCTGCTGACCTTCCTCGAAGCCCACCTCGACCCGGCCGCCTCCCCGCTGCCCGGCGCACTGCGGGCGGTGCGTACACCCGTGCTCCGGCGCGGCCTCGGACACCGGCACGTCCACACGGTGACGTGGTTCAGGCACCCCACGAACGGCGGACCGATGTACTTCCACAGCGGGGCGACCCTCGGCCAGCAGGCCTTCCTGGGCTTCCGCCCCGACACGGGCACCGCCCTGGTCGGGCTCTGCACGCGCCGTTTCCGCGCCCGTGACTCCTTCGTCCCCACCGCGTACGCGCTGCTCGCGGGGGAGTGACGGAAAAGGGAAGCAGGGGAGCGGCCGGTGCGGGAACCGGGCCCCGCACCGGAGGAGTCGTACGACGACTGCTACAACCGCTGCCATAGGGCCGGAGTGGAGCCCGGCGACCACGCACCCTGGGCCTGGTGGCTCTGCAGGCACTGGTAACGCACGCCCGAGTGGGTCACCGTGGCACCGACCTCGTAGACCCGGCCCGCGGCCCATGCCTGTGCCGCCCCGTTGTCCTCCGGGGCGGGCGTGCCCGCCTGGTCGGACGCGGTCTTCAGCACGAGGCCGAAGTCGCTGAGGATCGGGTTGATCGGCTGGAAGAAGGTGGT
Organism: Streptomyces curacoi; assembly: GCF_001513975.1. Lineage (GTDB taxonomy): Bacteria > Actinomycetota > Actinomycetes > Streptomycetales > Streptomycetaceae > Streptomyces > Streptomyces curacoi. The sequence goes on along the minus strand of NZ_KQ947986.1, from coordinate 26,358 downwards.
CCCGCCGTCCGTGCAGTCACCGGAGCCACCGGAGGTCACACCCTGTGCCTGGGAGCCGGAGACGTACGGGCCGCCGGAGTCACCCGGCTCGGCGCACACCGTCGTCTCGGTCACGCCGTCGACGGTGCCCTCGGAGTAGCTGACACTCGTGTCGTGCTGCTTGATGGTGCCGCAGTGCCATCCGGTGGTGGAGCCGGAACGGCAGATCGACGCCCCGACGAGCGCCTGGACCGAGCCGGTGATCTGCGTCCGCTTGCCGTCCTCCCCGTCCACGTCGGGCGTGGCGGTCCAGCTGCTGTTGACGGACACCCAGGCCATGTCCTTCCCCGGGAACGTGGAGGCCTGGAACGAGCCCTGTTCGGCCATGTTGGCGCCGGCGGTGTTGTCCCCCTGGCTGCCGCAGTGGCCCGCCGTGGCGAAGCCCTGCTGCTGGTCCTTGGTGACGGAGAACCCGATCGAACAGCGGGCGGAGCTCTCGATGTAGTAGGCGTCGCCCCCGATGAGGTCCTCCAGCAGCCGTGGCCGTACCGTCGACACACGCACGCCCACGCCCTTGCTCTCGACGCCGGCGGCCTCGATGAAGGCGGTGGCGGCCGACCGCTGGGTCGCCTGGACGACGACCCGGTTCGCCGGAACGTCGACGTACCAGACCGGCGTGTTGCGTGCCCCGATGCGAGCGGCGGCCCGGTCCAGCTTCTTCTTGACGGCCTGGAGCTCGCTCAGCGGGCGCTTGACGACCGCGGCCTTCGCGCCCTGGGCGCGGATGGCGGACACGTCGGCGGCACGCGTGGTCGCGACGGTCAGCTCGGCGGAGGTCGCCCCGCGCACCCAGGCTCCCGCGAAGCGCTGGCCCAGGGCGTTGCGGAGACGGCCGGCACGCACGCCCGCCTCGGCCTCGTTGACCAACCGCTCGGCCGCCTGGCCCGGCTTGAGCTTGAGGTCACGTTCCAGGGCGCGCAGCAGCGCCGCGGGCGGCCGGTCGGCACCGACCGTCTGCGCGGCGTCGGACGCGGGCGCGGGTTTGGGTGGCGGCGCGGCCGCCGCTGCCGCGGTGACCCCGGTGAGGACGAGGGTGCCGAGGGCGGTCAGGGCGATGCGGCGACCAGCCGCGGTATGTCTTCCGAGCATGCGATGTACCTCCGTCGAATACGGATGGGATTGCGACCATGTCCAGGCCTTGACGGAACGGCGTGAATCGATGTCAGAAGAGATGATTTTTCGCGCGTTGGGGGGCGCCCGAGAGATGGCGCTCCTTGCGTCGGCGGACGGCATCGAGGCACGTCCAGGGGCGAACGGCACGCAAGGCCGGTGGGTCCCGGGTGGTCGCCCCTCACGCACGCCGGCATCGGATCCGGGCGATCCGGCACACGTGTCCGCGCCCGGGCCCCGTCGCGCGGTGGCGCCGGCCCGGGAGAACGGATCACGCATGCTAAACGGGCAAAGTGCCTGAAATCGCCATGGCTTGCGGAGTGATCACACGAGAGGCGGTACGTGAGCTGCGCCCCGGCCGTGACGTGCGCGAGCCGCCCTCGCGGGAGGCCGGCTCCCGTCCCCGGCGTCACTCACCAAACTTTCATCATTCGTTTTCTTGAATCATTCGTGTTTATGCCGGTAGGTTGGCGCCATGACCGCATCCCAGACTCCTGCCCCCGCCGAGGAGCTGCGCGGTGCCGGCCTGCGGGTGACCGCGGCGCGTGTAGCGCTGCTGGAGACCGTCCGGGCCGGTGACCACCTCGGCGTCGAGGCCATCGCCTCCGGAGTGCGTGATCGCGTAGGTCATGTCTCGCTTCAAGCCGTGTACGAGGGCCTCCACGCACTCACCGCGGCGGGACTCGTGCGCCGTATCGAACCGGCCGGCAGCCCGGCCCGGTACGAGGGGCGCGTCGGTGACAACCACCACCACGTCGTCTGCCGGTCGTGCGGTGCCGTCGCCGACGTCGACTGCGAGGTCGGCGAAGCGCCCTGCCTGACCGCGTCCGACGACCACGGCTTCGCCATCGACGAGGCCGAGGTCATCTACTGGGGCCTGTGCCCCGACTGTTCCACCGCCAACAGCGCACCCCGAGCGCTGTGATCCACCTAGTCCGGAAGGTTTCCCATGGCTGAGAACCCCGATGCGATCGTCACTGACGCGAAGACGGAGGGCACCGGTGGCTGCCCCGTCGCGCACGGTCGCGCCGCGCACCCGACGCAGGGCGGCGGCAACCGTCAGTGGTGGCCGGAGCGGCTCAACCTGAAGATCCTCGCCAAGAACCCCGAGGTGGCCAACCCCCTCGGTGAGGAGTTCGACTACGCCGAGGCGTTCAAGGCCCTCGATCTCGCGGCCGTGAAACGGGACATCGCCGAGGTACTGACCAGCTCGCAGGACTGGTGGCCCGCCGACTTCGGCAACTACGGCCCGCTGATGATCCGTATGGCCTGGCACAGCGCGGGCACCTACCGCATCAGCGACGGCCGCGGCGGCGCCGGCGCCGGCCAGCAGCGCTTCGCCCCGCTCAACAGCTGGCCGGACAACGGCAACCTCGACAAGGCCCGCCGTCTGCTGTGGCCGGTGAAGAAGAAGTACGGCCAGTCCATCTCCTGGGCCGACCTCATGATCCTCACCGGCAACGTCGCCCTGGAGCAGATGGGCTTCAAGACCTTCGGCTTCGCCGGCGGTCGCGAGGACGTCTGGGAGGCGGAGGAGGACGTCTACTGGGGTCCCGAGACCACCTGGCTGGACGACCAGCGCTACTCCGGCGACCGTGAGCTGGAGAACCCGCTCGGCGCGGTCCAGATGGGTCTGATCTACGTCAACCCGGAGGGCCCGAACGGCAACCCGGACCCGATCGCCGCGGCCCGCGACATCCGTGAAACGTTCCGCCGCATGGCGATGAACGACGAGGAGACCGTCGCCCTGATCGCCGGTGGCCACACCTTCGGCAAGACCCACGGCGCCGGCCCGGCCGACCACGTGGGCGCCGACCCCGAGGCCGCCACCATGGAGGAGCAGGGCCTGGGCTGGAAGAGCACCTACGGCACCGGCAAGGGCGCGGACGCCATCACCTCCGGCCTGGAGGTCACCTGGACCACCACGCCGACCCAGTGGAGCAACGGGTTCTTCAAGAACCTCTTCGAGTACGAGTACGAGCTGGAGCAGAGCCCGGCCGGCGCCCACCAGTGGGTGGCCAAGGACGCCCCGGAGATCGTCCCGGACGCGCACGACCCGTCGAAGAAGCACCGCCCGAAGATGCTGACCACCGACCTGTCGCTGCGCTTCGACCCGATCTACGAGCAGATCTCGCGCCGGTTCTACGAGAACCCGGACGAGTTCGCGGACGCCTTCGCCCGCGCCTGGTACAAGCTGACCCACCGTGACATGGGCCCGAAGTCGCTGTACCTCGGCCCGGAGGTCCCGGAGGAGACCCTGCTGTGGCAGGACCCGCTGCCCGAGGCCGAGGGCGAGGCCATCGACGCCGAGGACATCGCGGCCCTCAAGGCCAAGCTCCTCGACTCCGGTCTGACCGTCTCGCAGCTGGTCTCCACCGCCTGGGCGTCGGCCTCGACGTTCCGCGGCAGCGACAAGCGCGGCGGTGCCAACGGCGCCCGCATCCGCCTGGAGCCGCAGCGCAACTGGGAGGTCAACGACCCCGACCAGCTGGCCCTGGTGCTGCGCACCCTGGAGAACATCCAGCAGGAGTTCAACGCGAACTCCGGCGCCAAGAAGGTCTCGCTGGCCGACCTGATCGTGCTCGGCGGTTCCGCGGCCGTGGAGAAGGCCGCCAAGGACGCCGGCTTCGACGTCGAGGTGCCGTTCGCCCCGGGCCGGGTCGACGCCACCGAGGAGCACACGGACGCGGAGTCCTTCGCCGCGCTGGAGCCGACCGCCGACGGGTTCCGCAACTACCTCGGCAAGGGCAACCGCCTGCCGGCCGAGTACCTGCTGCTCGACCGCGCCAACCTGCTCACGCTGAGCGCGCCCGAGATGACGGTCCTCGTCGGTGGCCTGCGCGTCCTGGGCGCCAACCACCAGCAGTCGCAGCTGGGTGCCCTCACCAAGACCCCGGGCGCGCTGACCAACGACTTCTTCGTCAACCTGCTCGACCTGGGCACGACCTGGAAGTCGACGTCCGAGGACCAGACCACGTTCGAGGGCCGTGACGCCGCCACGGGCGAGCTGAAGTGGGCCGGCAGCCGTGCCGACCTCGTCTTCGGCTCCAACTCCGAGCTGCGCGCGCTCGCGGAGGTCTACGCGAGCGACGACGCCAAGGAGAAGTTCGTGACGGACTTCGTCGAGGCGTGGGTCAAGGTCATGAACCTGGACCGGTTCGACCTCGTCTGATCGCCGACCGCCTGACGTCCAGGCCGGCCCCGCACCGGGTCGGCCTGGACGTCGTCGTATGCGGGCGGGGCGCTCGCACCTCACATGCCGCAGTTTTCACACAACGCACACCAGGCCCCATCAGTCTCTTTAAGTTTCAAGAGCTACGCTTCGCCTCTCTCTGGTCCTTCCCCCACAGCACAGGAGACTCGGCGTGCTCGACGGCGACGTAGTGGTGATCGGCGGCGGCTATGCGGGCGTCCGTCTCGCGAAGCGACTGGACACGACGGCGCGGGTCACGCTGGTGGACCGCAAGGAGGTCTTCTTCCACCGCATCGCCTCCCTGCGCGCCGGGGTGCGTCCGGAGTGGTCGGCCACCCCGTTCATTCCGTACGACCGGCTGCTGCGCAACGGCCGCGTGGCCGTGGGCAAGGCGGTCCGCATCGACACCACCGCGCGGGAGGTGGCGCTGGCGACGGGGGAGCGGCTCCGCTACGACGTGCTGGTGATCGCCACCGGCGCCGACTATCCGGAACCGGCCCGCTTCACCGGCACCACCGCCGAGGAGGCGGCGAAGTCCTTCGCCACGCACCAGCAGCACATCGCCGCCGCCGAGCACATCCTGGTCGTCGGCGGCGGGCCCTCCGGGGTCGAGCTCAGTGCCGAGATCCGTCTCGCCCGGCCCGACGCCCGGGTCACGCTCGCCCACTCCGGACCGGAGCTGCTGCACTCCACGGGCAGCGCACGGGCCGGGCGCAAGGCGCGGGCCTGGCTGGAGTCCCACGACGTGGAGGTGCGGCTCGACGCCTTCACGGCGCCGGGCAACGACTTCGGCACCTATCGCGACGCCCGCGGCGACATCATCGAGGCCGACCGCTCCTTCTGGGCGACCGGCACCACGCCCAACACGCTCTGGCTGCGCCTGGCCGGACACGGGGACTGGCTGAACGCGGCGGGGCACGTGAAGGTCGACCAGGCACTGCGGGTCCAGGGGTGGCTCGACGTCTTCGCGGTCGGCGACGTGAACGACGCCACCGAGCTCAAGATCACGCCCGCCGCGCTCGCCCAGGCGGACCTGGCCGCCCACAACATCCGCGCCTACCTCAACAGCGGAGGCAAGCACCGCAAGGAGCCCCGCTTCTACCGGCCGATCCACCGCACCCCGCTCATCGTCCCGTTCGGCCCGGCCGACGGAGTGACCCTGCTGCCCGTGCCGGGTGGTGAGACGGCGGTCCTCGGCAGCCGCACCACCACCCTCGCCAAGGCCAAGACCCTCATGACCCCCTATATGAGACGCCAGCTCGGCTACACGGCGGCGTGAGCGATCCCGGGCAGCGATCTCCAGTTCCTTCGTCAACAGGACGCCGGCGGAGGCGGGTTGACCGTAGGGGCTGAACGGGCCCTCGAAGGTGGCCGGGGTCGACGCCGTCCGCTCGGTCGCGGCCGGACCGCGCGGGAGTGACCGCGCCGCCGGCACCCCGCGCGACGCTCCCGACCGCGCAGGACCGGATCCTCACACCCGAACGCCGGCAGCGACGCCGGAGCCCGGGCCGGACGAACCGTGGCGAAGACGTGTCGTATCGAAATCGCGGGTGCCGGGTACTCGGAGGCTTTCGAGCCCGCCCAGGGTCCCGGCAGGGACCTGCGCCGGACGGCCGGATGGCGAATGGAGTCGTCATGACGCAGAACCGGGAGAGTGTGACGCCCGCGCGGCGACCCGGCGTTCCCGAGCTGCGCCCGGTAGGGGAGAGCCCGGTCCAGCCGCCGATGCAGGAGCCGCCGATGCAGGAGCCTCCGCTGCACGAGTCGGCGCTGCAGGAGCCGCCGCTGCAGGAGTCGGCGCCGCAGGAGTCGCCGCCGCGCACCAACCAGGACCTGCCCCGCGATCGCAGCCAGGCGATCCTTGAGGCGGCGAAGCAGATCGGCGCGCTCCTGAAACGCACGGGCCACCAGTTCGCCCTGGCCGGCAGCGTGGCCGTCTACGCCCACGGCGGCAGCGGCCATCTCCAGCACGACGCCGACTTCTGCATCCGCCGCTCCGACGCGCAAGCGGTGGCCGGCACACTGACCGAAGCCGGCCTCACGGTCCGTACGCCCCCCGAGGACTGGCTGATCAAGACGACGTGCTTCGGCCAGGACGTCGACATCCTCTTCGAGCTGGCCCACCGGCCGGTCACCACGGACATCCTGGCCCGGGCGCACGACCTGCCGGTCGACTCGGTGCGCATGCCCGTCCTGGCGCCGACCGACCTCATGCGCGCGCTGATCGAGCCCTTCTCGGAGCACTACTGCGACTTCGGGCCGGTGCTCGCCGCGGCCCGCGCCCTGCGCGAGAAGGTCGACTGGGAGGACGTACGGCGCTCCTGCGGGGACGAGCCGATGCCCGCCGCGTTCTTCTTCCTCCTCGAACGCCTGAACGTGATCGCCCCACGGGAGGAGTCCCGATGAGCCGCTACGGCGCACACCCGGCTCCCGGCGCCGGCGGAGCGAGCCTGGACTACCGGGTGGCCCATCTCGCCGACCACCTGGCCGCCGGGGACCTCGGCGAGCTGGGCGTGCGGATCGAGATCCGCGGCGAGGCGGTCCTGCTGACCGGCACCGTGCCGTCCGCGCAGTGCCGTGACGATGTCCTGCGCCTGGCCCGCCAGGAGCTGCCGGGAACCCTCGTCCACAGCGACATCATGGTCGCGGACACCTCCGCGCCCGACCACGCCGAGGAGGTCGAATGATCCGGATAGCGGCCGTCGGGGACATCCACATGGGACCCGAGAGCAAGGGCTCGCTCCGCCCCTCGTTCGAGACCCTGCCCGACTGCGCCGACGTCCTGCTCCTCGCCGGGGACCTCACCCGCCACGGCACCCCGGAGGAGGCCCGGGTGGTCGCGCGCGAGATCGAGGGCCTGGCGGTCCCGGTGGTGGCGGTGCTGGGCAACCACGATCACCACGCCGATCTCGCCGACGAGGTCGCCGCCGTGCTGCGGGACGCGGGCGTGCGAGTCCTGGAGGGGCAGGCGACCGTCGTGGGCAACGGTGACGCGCGCATCGGCGTGGCCGGTACGAAGGGGTTCGGCGGCGGATTCGTGGGGCGGTGCGCCGGGGAGTTCGGTGAGCCGATCATGAAGGAGTTCGTCAGGTACTCGCGCCGGCGCGCCGACACCCTGCGGGCCTCGCTGCAGGAACTGGAGGGTCAGGACTGCGACGTACGCATCGCTCTCACGCACTTCTCCCCGGTGCCGGACACGCTGGCCGGGGAGCCGCCCGAGATCTACCCCTTCCTCGGCAGCTATCTGCTGGCCGAGGCGATCGACACGGCGGGCGCCGACCTCGCGGTGCACGGGCACGCGCACCTGGGTACGGAGCACGGCATGACCAGCGGCGGTGTGAAGGTGCGCAACGTCGCGCAGCCGGTGATCGGCCGGGCCTTCCACGTCTACCACCTCGCGGGACCCGAGCGGGCGACGGCCGGCCCCCCGGACGACCGAGCGGGCTGAGCGGGGCGCCGACCGGTGGATCATGCTCGGACGGGTCCCGATAGGGCCGCATGTCCTCAGTACTGGTGGTCGGGTACGACCCGCAGGCGATATCCGGCGTCGACGGCAAGGCCCTTCGCGACGCTCTCGACGCGGAGCTGGCCCGGTTCGGCGAGCACGGCATCGACGCGGCCATGACGCTGGTCGTGTCGGACGGATCGGCCGAGTCCGCCCTCGTCACGTCACTGACCGAGCGTCCGTGGGACGTGGTCTTGATCGGCGGCGGGATCCGCTAGGCCGAGCAGCTGCTCCTGCTCTTCGAGCAGGTCGTGCACCCCGTCCGCCGGCACGCGCCGCAGGCCGCCATCGCGTTCCGGCCGTGCTTCGGATTGTCCCGGTGTGGGCGAGGCCACGTCGCTCACGAGGTCACAGGCATGTCCGCCGTCCGGCACGACGGGCTACCGTTTGAGGGATTCCCGTTCATCGCCAGTACCTCGGACGGCCCGGCAGTGCTCGCAGATCTCTCCCCGCTCATCGCCGCCACGACTCAGTGGCTGACGCGTTCCTACCCGGCGTGCGGCGGCGCGCTCGCCGCCGCCCTGGGCGAGGTGCAGGCCCGGCAGGCCGTCACGGTCGCGGCCTGGCTGCGCTATCCGACGCCGACGGACGCCGCCCTGGTCCAGATGGCCGGCCCCGGCGGCTCGGCAGGCCTGGACTGGATCACCGGCGCGGACGCGACCCCGCAGGACGAGGCGGACGACTTCGCCTGGCGCACCTGGGTGGACGAGGTCGTGGCGAGCTGGGCGGCCTGCCTGCTCACCGACGAGGAACTGGCCCGGCTGGCGGTCGCCGCGCTCGCCGACGGCGGCCACTCGACCGGCGCACCGATCGCGTTCCGGCGCCTGGTGTCCCCCGACACCCGTGACCGCCAGGCAGCGGCCCTGCTACGCCACCCCGACCTCCTCGCCCCCGTGGCCGCCCTGCACCGCACGGCGCTCCATGAGCGCTTGGATCCGGGGCAGGCTCTCATCGCCTGAGCCGGGGGGGGGAGTGGCCCGCTTTGTTTCGTGCGGCGTTCCGGGAGCGTCTCGGTCCGGCCAGGCCCTCATCGCTGGCCCCCGCGTTACGGCCGCCTTGCGCCGCAACTCATCGCCTGCGCCCGGTTACGGCCGCCCTGCACTCCGCTGAGCCCGATTACGGCAGCCCCGCGCTCCACGAGCGCCTCGACCCGGCCCAGGCCCTCATCGCTGGCCCCCGCGTTACGGCCGCCTTGCGCCGCAACTCATCGCCTGCGCCCGGTTACGGCCGCCCTGCACTCCGCTGAGCCCGATTACGGCAGCCCCGCGCTCCACGAGCGCCTCGACCCGGCCCAGGCCCTGTCCCCTGAGCCCCGCGTCACGGGCCGCCCGCCCCGCAGCGGCCGTACGCCCCGCACATACGGCTCGGCCGCCGCACCGCCCCGTCAGGCAGCCGTGCTCAGTGCCGCCCGGTCCGTGACGTCGCCGTCCTTCGTCGGCAGGGGCACCGGCGTCGGAGTCCGGCGGGTGCGCAGGGCGAGGCCCGTTCCGATCGCGCCCGCGATGATCAGGCCGCCCGTCACCAGGGCGCCGCGGGCCCCGGCCAGTTCCATGAGCAGGCCGAGGGCCGGCGGGCCGCCCAGGCCCCAGACCGTGCCGATGCTGCTCCACACGCCCAGCACACGTCCACGCAGGTGAGCGGGCGGGTCGGTCTGCAGTACGGAGGTTCCGGCGGTGTCCGAGACGGACTCCACGACGGCCATCGGGAGGACCAGGACCAGCAGCACCGCCAGCGAGGGGGACAGCCCGGCCGCCACCTGCAACAGACCGCCCGCGGCCGCCAGGGTGCCCACGAGCCGGACGGAGGGCCGCCGCAGCCGGGCGCCGAGGACCGCGCCCAGGATGCCGCCCACGGCGAGAACCGTGGAGACCGTGCCGAAGGAGCCCGCGCCGCCCGCGAGCGGTCCGGTGACGAGCACCGCCAGGGTGAGGCCGTAGTTCCGGCCGAAGACCGAGCTGACGCCGGTGACCGCGGCGAGCGCGACCAGGCGGGGCCGGCGGGCGAAGAAGAGCAGGCCCTGGCGGACGGTCAGGTCGTGGCCCGGCTCGCCGCGCTCGCGCCCGCGAGCGGCACGCACCTGGGCGGCGTGGCGGACCGCGCCGGGCGCCGCACGCAGGAACGGGATGACCGAGGCCACGAAGAGGAACGACAGACCGTTCGCGGCGTACGCGGCGGCCGTACCGAGGAAGCCGACCGTCACACCGGCCAGGGCGGCCCCCACGAGCCGGCCCGCGTTGTGCACCAGCGCGCCGACACCGATCGCGGAGGGGACGTCCTCCACCGGGACGAGGTCGTTGCCCAGCAGGGCGCAGGCCGGCCCGTCGACGGTGGCGATCACGCCGGTCACGGCGGCCAGCACCATCAGGGACGTCATGTCCAGCTGGTCCAGCGCCACCAGCACGGCCGTGGTGAAGGCGACGGCGCCGAGCAGGGCCTGGCTGACGGCGGCCGTCAGCTTCAGGGGCCAGCGGTCCACGGCGGTGCCGCCCAGCAGGCTCATGAACAGGGCGGGAGCGGCCTGCACGGACATCGACAGACCCGTCGCCGCGGCCGAGCCGGTGATCTGGAGCACCAGCAGGTTCTGCACCGTGAGCTGCATCCACGTACCGGCGTTCGACAGGAAGTTGGCGACGGACCACCAGCGCATGCTGCGGTACCTCAGCGACCGCCACGGCGAGCGGGACGCGCCCTTGGACGGGACGGAGACGGTTTTCGGCGCAGGCGGGGGCAGGGCAGGGGTGGTGGAAGACACAGTGCGGTACTCGACAACCAGGAGGAGTCACAGGAGGGACCGGGGGGAACCGGAATCACCGGCTGCACTGCGCGGCGGTTCCACCGAGTCGGTCACGGCGCGGACCATCGTGACAGACGGGACCCCCGAGTCGACGACGCCTGCCCTGCCGCGCCGCCGTCCCGGGGGCCAACTGCCCGGAAAGCTCCCGTATTTGGGTGATCGAGTGTGGTTGCTCACAGCCCTCGGGCGGCCGGCCCGCACGGCCGTCCGCCCGGTGCGCTCAGTCCTTCTTGCCGCGTCCCGTCAGCGCGTCGCGCATACGGTCGACGAGGCCGGCTCCCGGGGCCAGCAGCTTGTTGGCCGGCGGCTTGTCCGGGGCGGACGGGTGCGGGCGGGTCGGCGCCATCTTCTTCGCCTGACGCACCTTGTCGCCCAGGTCGTCGAGGGTCTGAGCGGTACACGCCGCGCGCAGCTTGGGGAAGAGGTTCTGCTCCTCGTCGGCGATGTGCGAGCGGACCTCGCTCATCAGCATCCCGATGAGCCGGTCGAACTCGGGATCGTCGGCGTCGCACCCCTCCAGGTCCTTCATCATCCGCTCGGCCTTGGAGTGGTCGTCGATCTCCTTGTCGGCCATGGCGTCCCCGCCCGCCACGTGCTCCCGCACGGCCGGGTACAGGTACTCCTCCTCGGCCACCGAGTGCCTCACCAGCTCCATCGTGGCCTGGTCGGCGTAGACCTTGCGGTCCTTGGCCCCGGGCGGCAGCCCCTCGATCCGGCCGAAGAGCTCCTCGACCTCGCGGTGATCGGTCATCAGCTCGTCGATGACGTTCCCACCATGACCCATGTCCTTCACCTCCAGCCTTGGGCGGCGGTCCGGACGGATCCGCCGCGGCTCCGAGTGCCCGCGGTCGGCGCACTCACACGGGGAGTCGCGAGCATCTGCGAACCGGCGCATAGTGGGAATCAACGTGTGAAAACAACTGACCCGGGAACCCCGGTCTCTGCGTCGCCGGAGAACGGCGACCCGCCGAAGCGGCTCCGCCGCTCAGCGCAGTCAGCGACATGCTCTTTCACTCTCGCCCATAGCTCCGGAAAAGCTCGCGAAGCTTTCCGCATCCCCGAAAACCCCTCTTGTACCGCGCCGAACGGTGTGCCCAGGGCGTCGCTCCCTTGTGCCTGCGCGCGCGGACGAAGGAAGCCCCATGAACGCTGTCCCGACGTGCACATGGCACCGTGCCCTGGTGACCGGCGGCGCCGGTTTCCTGGGCAGCCATCTGTGCGAGCGCCTGCTGAATTCAGAGGTCGAAGTCGACTGCGCCGACAACCTGTCCTCCGGCGCGCGCGAGAACATCGCGCACCTTGAGGACCGGCGCGGATTCCGGTTCGTCGAGTGCGACGTCTCGGCACCGGACGCCCCACGGCGACTGCCGGGGCCGTACGACCTGGTCCTGCACTTCGCGTGCCCCGCGTCACCCGCCGACTACCTCCGGTTGCCCCTGGAGACGCTCGACGTCGGCAGCCTGGGCACGCGCAACATGCTGGCCGTCGCGGAGCGTGACGGGGCACGCTTCCTGCTCGCCTCGACGTCCGAGGTGTACGGCGATCCCCTGCGGCATCCACAGCGCGAGGACTACTGGGGCAACGTCAACCCGGTCGGTCCGCGCAGCGTGTACGACGAGTCCAAACGGTTCGCCGAGGCCCTGGTCACCGCCCATGTGCGCGAGAAGGACGCGAACGCGGGCATCGTCCGCCTGTTCAACACCTACGGACCGCGCATGCGCGCGCACGACGGGCGAGCCGTCCCCACGTTCGTCAGCCAGGCCCTGGCCGGTGAACCGCTGACCGTGGCGGGGGACGGCCGGCAGACACGGTCCCTGTGCTACGTGGACGACACGGTCGAGGGAGTCCTGCTGGTCGCGGCGAGCAACTCGGTCCGCCCCGTCAACATCGGCGGCAGCGACGAGGTCACGGTGGGCGAGATCGCCCGTCGCGTCGTCGAACTGACCGGCTCCTCCTCCCGCATCGTGTACGTCGACCGCCCGACCGACGACCCGCAGCGACGCCGCCCCGACACGGGCCTCGCGCGTGAACTGCTGGGCTGGACGCCCCGCGTGCCCTGGGAGGAAGGCATCAAGCAGACCATCGCCCACTTCGCCACGGCACAGTCCGCGGGCGACCCGGCCCCGTAGGCAGGACAGCCCCTTCCCGTACGCCGCACGGAGGCATCGCATGCGTGTCCTGGGAATCAACGCCCTCTTCCATGACCCCGCCGCCGCTCTCGTCGTGGACGGCCAGATAGTGGCAGCGGCGGAGGAGGAACGCTTCAGCCGGCGCAAGCACGGCAAGCGGCCCGTCCCCTTCTCCGCCTGGGAACTGCCCGAACTGTCCGCCCGATGGTGCCTGGAGCAGGCCGGCCTGTCCCCGTCCGACCTGGACGCGGTCGCCTACTCCTACGACCCCGAACTGGCCCGCCCGCCGGAGCAGTTGGGTCTGTACGACCCCTGGGACCACCTGCGTCAGGAGTACGCCCGCCGCGCCCCCGAGTTCCTCGCCGAGGCCCTGCCCGGACTCGGCCAGGACAAGGTCCGCTTCGTCGCCCACCACGTCGCGCACGCCGCCTCCGCCGGGCAGGCCGCCCCGTATCCCGACAGCGCGGTCCTGGTGCTGGACGGTCGTGGCGAGTGCGGCTCCCACCTGGCCGGCCGCTATGCGAACCGTGAACTCACCGTGCTGGGCTCGCAGTCCCTGCCCGACTCGATGGGCCTGTTCTACGAGGACCTCACCCAGCACCTCGGATTCCTGCGCAGCAGCGACGAGTTCAAGGTGATGGCGCTGGCGTCCTACGGCGAGCCCCGCTTCCTCGACCAGCTGCGCGAGTACGTCCACCTCGACGGCCAGGGCGGCTTCCGGGCCCGCCCCGTCCCCTGGGGGACGCTGGTCCCGGCGCGTGTGCCGGGCGGCGCCTGGACACAGGACCACGCCGACATCGCCGCCAGCGCGCAGGCCTGCCTGGAGGAGGTCCTGCTGGGCCTCGCACGCTGGCTGCACGACCGTACCGGCGAGGACGTGCTGACGCTCGCGGGCGGTGTGGCGCTCAACTGCGTCGCCAACACCCGCATCCACCGGGAGACACCCTTCAGCCGCGTGTGGGTGCAGCCCGCCGCCGGAGACGCGGGCACCGCACTCGGCGCCGCGCTCCATGTCGCGAACCAGAAGGAAGCCGTGGAGGCCATGCCGACGGCCGCTCTCGGCCGCGGCTGGAGCGACGACGAACTGCGCACCTGGCTGGAACGGGCGGCCGTGCCCTACGAGGAACCCGACGACATCGCCGAGACCGTCGCCGCCGAACTCGCCGCGGACGGCATCGTGGCCTGGTTCCAGGGCCGCAGCGAGTACGGGCCCCGGGCCCTCGGCCACCGCTCCCTGCTCGCCCACCCCGGCCGCGCGGCCAACCTGGAACGCCTCAACGCCGTGAAGGGCCGCGAGGAGTTCCGTCCCGTCGCGCCCATGGTCCTGGCCGAGCGGGCCGCGGAGCTCTTCGACGGGCCGCTGCCCAGCCCCTACATGCTGTTCGTGCACGACGTCGCCGAGGAGTGGCGGGACCGCATCCCGGCCGTCGTCCACGTGGACGGCACGGCCCGCATCCAGACGGTGGACCGGCGAGACGAACCCCTGGTCGCGCGTGTGATCGACGGGTTCGAGCGTCGCACCGGACTCCCCGTCGTCGTCAACACCAGTCTCAACACCGCGGGCCGGCCCATGGTCGACGATCCGCGCGACGCCCTGGAGTGCTTCGGCTCCGCGCCCGTGGACCTGCTGGCCCTCGGACCGTTCGCGGTCCGGCGGAAGAAGGTGTTCGCATGACGGGTGCTCCCGCCTACTCCGTCGTCATCCCGACGATCGGGCGTCCCTGCCTCGCCGACTGCCTGCGCGCGCTCGCCGAGGCCACCGGCCACCCGCCCGAGGAGGTCGTCGTGGTCGACGACCGCCCCGACCCCGGCGGCGTACTGCCCCTGGAGGCGGCCGGCGCACTGCGCGGACGGCTCCGCACGCTGCGTACCGGCGGCCGGGGCCCGGCCGCCGCCCGCAACGCCGGCTGGCGCACGGTCCGTACACCCTGGACCGTCTTCCTCGACGACGACGTCCAGGTGCTGCCCGACTGGTCCCGCCGCCTCGCGCAGGACCTCGCCGCGGCCGGTGCCTCCACCGGCGGCATCCAGGGGCGGCTGCGCGTCCCGCTGCCCGAGGACCGCCGGCCCACCGACTTCGAACGCGGCACGGCGGGACTGGAACACGCCGCCTGGGCCACGGCGGACATGGCCTACCGCACCGCCGCACTCGCGGGCGTCCAGGGCTTCGACGAGAGGTTCGGCCGGGCCTTCCGGGAGGACGCCGACCTGGCGCTGCGCGTGTGCGAGGCCGGATGGTCGCTGCACCGGGGCCGGCGCACGACACGCCATCCGGTGCGGGCGGCCGACCCCTGGGTGTCGGTCCGGGCCCAACGCGGCAACGCCGACGACGCCCTGATGACCCGACTGCACGGCCCCGACTGGTGGGCGCGCGCCCAGGCCCCCCGAGGACGACTGCCCCGGCATGCGCTCGTGACGTCCATGGCACTGACGGCACCCGCGCTCGCGCTGGCCGGCCGGCGCCGCGCCGCCGGGGCCGCCGCGGCCCTGTGGGCGCTGGGCACTGCCGAGTTCGCCCTGGCCCGCATCAAGCCCGGGCCGCGCACCCCGCGGGAGATCACCACCATGGTGGCCACCAGCGTGGTCATCCCGCCCCTCGCGATCCGCCACTGGCTCGACGGCCTGCTGCGCCACCGGCGGGTCACGCCCCTGAGGAGCACGCCGTGAACTCGCCGACCCCACACGTCGGGCGCGTCGCCGCCGTTCTCTTCGACCGCGACGGAACCCTCGTCGAGGATGTCCCCTACAACGGCGACCCCGCCCGCGTACGCCCGCTGCCCGGCGCCCGGCGGGCACTGGACCTGCTGCGCGCCGCCGGTATCCCGACCGGGGTGGTCAGCAACCAGTCCGGCATCGGCCGCGGACTGCTCACGGACACCGACGTCCGACGCGTCAACGACCGCGCGAACACCCTGCTCGGCGGCCTCGACACCTGGCTCTACTGCCCGCACTCGCCCGAGGCCGGCTGCGGCTGCCGCAAACCCCGCCCGGGACTGGTCATCGAGGCCGCCCGGCGCCTGGGCGTGGCCCCGGCGGACTGCGTGGTGATCGGCGACATCGCGACCGACGTCCAGGCGGCGCGCGCGGCGGGCGCCCGGGGCGTGCTCGTGCCCAACGCGGCCACCCTGCCGGGGGAGGTCGAGACAGCACCCAGCACCGCCCCCGACCTGCTCACGGCGGTCCGGCGGCTCCTCACCGAGACGCGGGGTGGTCGCTCGTGAAGACACTGGTCGTACGCCTCGACAGCTTCGGCGACGTGCTGCTCGCCGGACCGGCGGTCCGGGCGGTGGCGGCGCACTCCTCCCAGGTGACGATGCTGTGCGGCCCCCGCGGCGAACCCGCCGCGCGGCTGCTGCCCGGCGTGGACGACGTGATCGTGTGGGAGGCCCCGTGGGAGGGCTTCGACCCGCCCACCGTCCAGGAGGCCGACGTCGACGGCCTCGTACGGCGCCTGCGGGACGCGGCGTTCGACGCCGCGCTCGTGCTCACCTCGTTCCATCAAAGCCCCCTGCCCACCGCGCTGTTGCTGCGCCTGTCCGGCGTCCCGCGCATCGGCGCCGACAGCGTCGACCATCCCGGCCGCCTCCTCGACGTACGGCACCGGCGGCTGCCCGGCCGCCACGAGGCCGAGGCCGCCCTGGACACCGCCGCCGCCATGGGCTTCCTGCCGCACCCGGGGGACGACGGCCGGCTGCGCGTGCTGCCGCCGCCCGACACCATCGCGCTGACCGGCAACGGCCCCTACCTCGTGCTGCACCCCGGCGCCAGCGCGCCCGCCCGCGCCTGGAGCCCCGAACGCTGCGCGGAGGCCGTCGAGTTGCTCGCCGACGCCGGCCACCGGGTCGTCGTCACCGGCGGCCCCGACGAGGCCGGCCTCACCCGGAAGGTCAGCGGCGACACCGCGGTCGACCTCGGCGGCAAGACCGACCCGCGCACCCTCGCCGGGGTCCTGCGCACCGCCGACGTCGTGGTGTGCGGCAACACCGGCCCCACCCACCTGGCCGCGGCCGTCGGCACGCCGGTCGTGGCCCTGTTCGCTCCCGTCGTCCCGGCGGAGCGCTGGGCGCCCTACGGCGTTCCGAGCGTGCTCCTCGGCGACCAGCACGCGCCTTGTGCCGACACCAGGGCCCTGCGCTGTCCCGTGCCCGGCCATCCGTGCCTCGACGAGGTCACGGCCCACGACGTCGTGGCCGCGGTGCAGAAACTCATGGGGGAGACCACATGAACGTCCTTGTCTGGCATGTGCACGGCTCCTGGCTGACGTCGTTCGTCCAGGGCCCCCACACCTTCCTCGTCCCCGTCACCCCCGACCGGGGCCCCGACGGTCTGGGGCGGGCCAGAACATGGCAATGGCCGCCCACGGTACGGGAGTTGAGCCCCGCCGAACTGCGCGAGGCGGACATCGACCTGATGGTGCTGCAACGGCCGCACGAGATCGAACTGGCCCGGCGGTGGACCGGCCGCCGCCCGGGCATCGACGTGCCCGCCGTCTACGTCGAGCACAACAGCCCGCACGAGACGCCCACCGACACCCGGCACCCGCTGGCCGACCGGACCGACATCACCCTGGTGCACGTCACCCACTTCAACCGGCTGATGTGGGACAACGGCCGGGCCCCGACCACGGTGATCGAGCACGGCATCATCGACCCCGGACACCTGTGGACCGGCGACGAGCCACGCGCCGCCGTCGTCGTCAACGAGCCCGTACGGCGCGGCCGTACCACGGGAACCGACCTGCTGCCGACGTTCGCCCGCGCGGTGCCGCTGGACGTCTTCGGCATGCGTACCGAGGGGCTCGGGGACCACCTCGGACTGCCGCCCGACCGCCTCCGCAGCCGCGACCTGCCCCAGAGCAGCCTGCACCCGGCGATGGCCCGCTGCCGCATGTACCTCCACCCCGTCCGGTGGACGTCCCTCGGGCTGTCCCTGCTGGAGGCCATGTTCCTCGGGATGCCCGTCGTGGCACTGGACACCACCGAGGTGCGCGAGGCCGTCCCGGAGGGAGCCGGGGTGGTCTCGAACCGGCTCGACGTACTGCAGGACGCCATGCGCGGGTTCCTCGCGGATCCCGCGGACGCCCGGCTGACAGGGGAGGCCGCCAGGGCCGCGGTACAGGCCCGCTACGGAGAGCGGCGTTTCCGGGACGACTGGGAACGCCTGATCAAGGAGGTCACCCGATGAGCACCCACCCCTCGGCCGGCCGTGTCGCCATGGTCTCCGAGCACGCCAGTCCGCTGGCCGCGCTCGGCGGGCCGGACGCGGGCGGGCAGAACGTGTACGTGGCGCAACTCGCCGGGCGACTGGTCCGCCGGGGGCACGAGGTCACCGTGTACACCCGGCGGGACGACCCCCGGCTGCCGGACCGGGTCACCACACCCGACGGGTTCCGGGTCGTCCATGTGCCCGCCGGACCGGCGGCTCCGATACCGAAGGACGAACTGCCGCCGTACATGCCGGAGTTCGGGGACTTCCTGGCCCGGCAGTGGGCCACCGAACCGCCCGACGTGGTACACGCCCACTTCTGGATGTCCGGCTGGGCCGCCCTGGCCGGCGCGCGCGGCCTCGGTGTGCCCGTCGTGCAGACCTACCACGCGCTCGGCACCGTCAAGAGGCGCTACCAGGGCGCCGCCGACACCAGCCCGCCCGACCGCATCGCGATCGAGACCGCCGTCGGCCGGGAGTGCAGCCGCATCATCGCGACCTGCAAGGACGAGGTGGCCGAACTGGAGGCCATGGGACTGTCACGGCGGCACATCTCCGTCGTCCCCTGCGGGGTCGACCCCGTGCAGTTCGCGCCGGTCGCCGCGGCCCGCAGGCCGGCGTCCGCGCCCCGGCGGCTGCTCGCCGTCGGCCGGCTCGTGCCCCGCAAGGGCTTCGACCGCGCCATCCGCGCCCTGGCCGACGTCCCCGACGCCGAACTCCTCATCGCCGGCGGGCCCGAGGCCGCCCTGCTCCTCGCCGAACCCGAGGCCGAGCGGCTGCGCGCGATCGCCGACGAGTGCGGGGTCGCCGACCGGGTCACGCTCCTGGGCGGGGTGAGCCGGGAGCAGATGCCCGAGCTGATGTCCAGCGCGGACCTCGTGCTGTCCCTGCCCCGCTACGAGCCGTTCGGCATCGTGCCGGTCGAGGCCATGGCCTGCTGCGCGCCCGTCCTCGCCACCGCCGTCGGCGGGCAGCTCGACACCGTTGTGGACGGCATCACGGGCGTCCTCGTCCCGCCCGACGACGACCACGACATCAGCGGCACCATCCGCCGCCTCCTGGCCGACCCCGGACTGCTCGCCCGCTACGGCACGGCCGGGCGGCGCCGTGTCATGGCCCGCTACACCTGGGACCGCGTGGCCGACGGCGTCACCCGCGCCTACAGCGCCGTCTCCTCCGTCCCCTCACTCTCGGGAGCCGTCCGATGAAACTCGCCACCGACGTCACGCACTGCGACGACCTGATGAAGGCACTCGAAGGATTCCGCGGTTACGCCGCCCCCGTGGTCCAGCGCTGGGGCATCTCCCTCGCCTCCCGGCTCGGGTCGGGCTCCCGGCTCCTGGTCGCGGGCAACGGGGGCAGCGCGGCCCAGGCCCAGCACCTCACGGCCGAGCTGGTCGGCCGCTACCGGGACGACCGCCCGCCGTTCTCCGCTCTCGCGCTGCACGCCGACACGTCCTCCACCACCGCCATCGCCAACGACTACGGCGTCCAGGAGATCTTCGCCCGGCAGGTCGCGGCGCACGGCCGCGCCGGGGACGTCCTCGCGCTGCTGTCCACCAGCGGCGCCAGCGCCAACCTGCTCGTCGCGGCGCGCGAGGCCCACCGCCTCGGCATGACCGTGCTGGCCCTGACCGGCCCGGCGCCCAACCCGCTGGCGGGCGCCGCCGACGACGCTCTGTGCGTCGACGCGGCGACCTCCGCGACGGTGCAGGAGCTGCACCTCGTGGCCGTGCACATGCTCTGCGAGGCCTTCGACCAGGCGGTCGAACGCAGGGCGGCGGCGGAGCGGCGGTACGGGACCGTCGATCGCGGCGAGACCACGGAGCGGCGGCACCGGGAGCGCTGGGCGTTCCTCACGGAGGAGGAGGCCACATGACCGTACCGGCCCCCCTGCTGGTCGTCGGGGACGCCCTGCTCGACCGCGACGTCTGCGGCCGGGTCGAACGGCTGGCCCCCGACGCGCCCGTACCGGTCGTCAGCGGCCCCCGGCGCGCCACCCGCCCCGGCGGCGCCGCGCTCGCCGCCTGCCTCGCGGCGGCCGACGGCCGACCGGTCACCCTCGTCACCGCGCTGGGCGACGACCCGGACAGCGCCACCCTGCGCGAACTCCTGGCCGACCGGCTGGAGCTGGTGGAACTGCCCCTCACCGGAGCCCTGTCCAGCAAGACCCGGGTCCTCGCGGACGGCCGGCCGCTGCTGCGCCTGGACGACGGCGAGGGCAGAGCCCGGGAAGGGACCCGGGAGGCGGCCCGGGCGATCGCCGAGGCGGGAGCCGTACTCGTCGCCGACTACGGCCGCGGCACCGCCGATGTCCTGCGCGAGGCGCTGGCCGGTGCGGCGGCACGGGTGCCCGTCGTCTGGGATCCGCATCCCCGGGGCCGGCCACCGGTCCCCGGCGTCCGGCTGGCGACGCCGTGCGCCGCCGAGGCACACGCCTTCGCGGGCCCCGCCGACGACACCGAGGAAGCCGGGCACGGCAGCGAGCTGCACACCGCCGCGCAGGACGCCGGCCGGCTCGTCCGCGCCTGGCGGGCGGCCTCCGTGGCGGTCACCCTCGGCGGGCGCGGCGCGCTGCTGTCGCACGGCGCGACACCGCTGCTGGTGCCGTCCCCGGTCACGGCCGACGGCGACGCCTGTGGCGCCGGGGACCGGTTCGCGGCGACCGCCGCCGGGCTCCTGGCCGACGGCGAACTCGTCGAGACGGCCGTACGGGGCGCCGTGCACGCCGCCACCCGCTACGTCGCCGAAGGCGGCGTCCGGACCCTCGCCACGGACCCCGCGCCGACCGAACCGGCCGGTCCGCCGTCCGAGGGCGAACCTACGGACGACGCCCTGCGCACGGCCGCCCGGGTACGGGCCGCCGGCGGCACCGTCGTCGCCGCGGGCGGCTGCTTCGACCTCCTCCACGCGGGCCATGTCGCGCTGCTGCAGGCCGCCCGGCGCACCGGGGACTGCCTGGTGGTGTGCGTCAACTCCGACGCCTCCGTACGCCGGCGCAAGGGCGACGGCCGGCCGCTCGTCCCGGAGGCCGACCGGATCCGCGTGCTGCGCGCACTCGAATGCGTCGACGCGGTCGCCGTGTTCGACGAGGACACACCGGAACGCCTCCTCGCCGAGCTGCGCCCCCACATCTGGGCCAAGGGCGGCGACTACGCCATGGCCAGCCTGCCCGAGGCGCCCCTCGTGGAGAGCTGGGGCGGCCAGGTCGTGCTGTTCCCCTACCTCGACGGCCGCTCCACCACCGGCATCGCCGAACGAGCGGCCCTGGCCCCACGCACGCGCACGCCGGGCACCCGCCCGGCGGCGGGCAGTGGACGGAGGTCACGGTGACCGATCCACCGCAGCGGCGCCGCGTGCTGGTGCTGCGGGCGCTCGGGCTGGGCGATCTGCTCGCCGGGGTCCCCGCGCTGCGGGGCGTTCGGCGGGCCTTCGCCCGGGACGAGGTGGTGCTGGCGCTGCCGCCCGCACTCGGCGAGGCCGCCCTGGCCACCGGAGCCGTCGACAGCGTCCTCCCGGCCGAGGCACCCGGCCGGGGCGTGCCGTCGCTGCGGCACTGGACCGGGCCGCCCCCGGACATCGCCGTCGACCTGCACGGCAACGGACCCGAGAGCCGCGACGCACTGGCCGCCCTCGAACCCTGCCGGCTGCTCGCGTACGCCGAACCGGACCACGGCCTCGTCCGGCCCCCCGTGTGGCGGCCGGACGAACACGAACGGGAACGGTGGTGCCGCTTCCTCGGGGCGTACGGCATCCCGGCGGACCCCGACGACGTACGGCTGCCCCCGCCGGCCGCGCCCTCCCCGGCGCCGGGCGCCGTCGTCGTCCATCCGGGGGCGGAGTCCGCGGCCCGCCGCTGGCCGGCCGAGCGGTACGCCGTCGTCGTACGGCGGCTGCGCGCCGCCGGCCATCGCGTCGTCCTCACCGGCGGACCCGCCGAGGACGCGCTGGTCCTGGACGTCGCCGAACGCGCCGACCTGCCCCCACGGGACATGCTGCTTGGCGGGCTGCCCTTCGGCGCGCTGTCGTCGCTCGTCGCCCGTGCCGCGCTCGTCGTCAGCGGCGACACCGGCCTCGCGCATCTCGCGGTGGCCCACGGCACACCGTCCGTGACCCTGTTCGGACCGGTGTCCCCCCGGCTGTGGGGACCGCCGCGCGCCGAGCACCACATCGCCCTGTGGAAACCCGGCCCGCCGGGCGACCCGCACGGCGACGTCCCCGACCCGCAGCTGCTGCGGATCGGCACCGAGGAAGTCGTCACCGCCGCGCTGAGCCTGCTGCCATCCCACCGGACGACCGCGCAGCCACCGAAAGGAGATGACATCCGTGGCCCATCAGTCCGCTCCTGACGCGCCGCCCCTTCGCGCGGACGGACCCGACGGGCGAGTCACGGTCGCGGTGATCACCCGCGACCGCCCCGCGAGCGTGCTGCGCACCCTGGACGCCCTGGCCGCCCTGCCGGAGCGGCCCCCGGTCATCGTCGTGGACAACGGCTCCGACGACTCGACCTGCGTCGCGGTGCGCCGCCACCCGGCGGCCGCCCGGGTGCTCAGGCCCCGCGAGAACACCGGCGCCCTGGGCCGCAACCTCGCCGTACGGCACGCGGACACGCCCTATGTCGCGTTCAGCGACGACGACTCCTGGTGGACACCGGGCGCGCTGCGCCGGGCGGCCGACCTGCTCGACGCGCACCCCCGCCTCGGCCTGCTGGCCGCCCGCACCCTGGTCGGCGCCGACGGGGCCGAGGACCCGCTCAACGCCGTCCTCGCCGCCTCACCCCTGCCGGCCGAGCCCGACCTGCCGGGCCGCCCGGTGCTCGGCTTCCTGGGCTGCGCCTGCGTGGTGCGCCGGGACGCCTTCCTCACCGCGGGCGGCTACCATCCGCTGCTCTTCTTCGGCGGCGAGGAGACCCTGCTCGCCTACGACCTCGCGGCCGGCGGCTGGGGCGTCACCTACGAGCCCTCACTGACGGCCCGTCACCAGCCGGATCCGGCGGGGCGCGACGGCCGCGGCCATCTGGAACGCCGTAACGAAGTGCTGACCCTGTGGCTGCGCCGACCGCTCCCCGTGGCCCTGCGGGCCAGCGCGCGCCTGACGGCCGCCGCCGTCGCCGGTGAGCCCGACGCCCGCCGGGCCCTGCGCGGAGTGCTGGCGCGGCTCCCCGCCGCCCTTGCACGGCGCACGCCGCTGCCGGCGCACGTCGAGCAGGCGGCCCGCCTGCTCGACGGGAGCGGTGCGCTCGGGCCGGGGGAGGGGAGCAGGCCCGCATGAACGCACCGCACCCCGCCCTGGGCGGGCCGGACGACCGCACGACCGTCGTGGTGATCACCCACAACCGGTGCGCGGAGCTCCTGCACACCCTCCGGCGCCTGCGCGAGCTGCCCGAGCGACCGCGGGTCATCGTCACGGACAACGCCTCCACCGACGGAACCGCCCAAGCCGTGCGGCGCGAGTTCCCGGACGTCCTGCTGCTGCGGCCCGCCCGCAACCTGGGCGCGGTCGGCCGCAATCTGGCGGTGCGCCTGGTCCGTACGCCCTACGTCGCCTTCTGCGACGACGACACCTGGTGGGAACCGGGCAGCCTGCGGCGCGCGGCGGACCTGCTCGACGGACGGCCACGGCTCGCGGCGGTCACCGCCCGCATCCTCGTGGAGCCGAACGGCTCGGAGGATCCGGTCGTACCCGAACTCAGGGAATCACCGCTGACGGGACCCGACTGGCTGCCCGGACCGGCCCTCGGCTCCTTCCTCGCGGCCGCCACCGTCATGCGCACCGAAGCCTTCCGCGCCGGGGGCGGCTTCCACCCGGGGCTGTGGCTCGGCGGCGAGGAGGAACTCCTGGCCACCGATCTGCAGCGGCAGGGCTGGTGGCTGAGCTACGCCGAGGAGCTGACCGTCCATCACCAGGCTTCCGTGCTGCGGGACAGCACGGCACGCAGAATCCTCGGGCTGCGCAACACCCTCTGGTTCACCTGGCTGCGCCGCCCGCTCCTGCCCGCCCTGCGGCGTACGGCCCATCTGATGGCCACCGTCCCGCACGACGTGGCCTCGGCCCGCGCCTTCGCCCGCGCGGCGGCCGGTCTGCCCTGGGTGCTGCGCCAGCGCGACCCGGTACCGCCGGAGATCGAGGACCGGCTCACGGCCCTGCAGCGCGCCCGGCGTTCCTCGCCGGCCCGCCGGTACGTGGGATGAGCAGGGTGCCGGCCGCGTCAGGACAGCGTGCCGGGGCGGTCCATGTCCGGGCCGCCGAGGTCCTCGGTCGTCTCGGGGGCGTCGTCGCGCTCGCCCTCGGCCTGGGACGGTGTCGTGTACTCCGGAGTCGGATGGTCGGCCCGTGGGGTGTCGGTGTCTTCCCGCTCGCCCTCGGCCTGCGACGGGGTGTGGTGGCTCATCGTGGTCCCTCCTGCGCACGGGACGGTCGGTCGGCCCTCCCCGGGGCGGGGGAGGAGCCCGGCACCGTCGAGCGCAGGACCGTGTACCCCCCTCTCACCCCGGTGACACGGCGCGGCCCACACGCATCGCCGCCGCAGAGCGGGTACCCGTCCGGCGGTACGGCTCGGCGGCGGAAAGGACGGCCGGTGCGCAAGCACCCATACTGTCTCTACGGGCGCACCTCTTCGCCCGTGCCCCGCCGCCGTGCCGGACCGGCGGCCCCGGAAAGTCCGAGGTGAGGTTTCCTCCGAAAGGCCCGGGCAACCCGGGCCCGACGCCATGACGGCGTGTTGCCAGCCAGAAGACCCCGGCAGTCCCCGGGCGCGGAAGTCGTCGAGGACTGCCCAGTGGTCCCGCCCGCCTCCTTCGAACGGGAGTTCCGGATGACGATCAACCAGCACCCGTCGCCTGCCTCGTCCGATCTGCGGATCGGCCTGCTCGGCTCCTACGGCGGGTGCAACATGGGCGACGAAGCGATTTTGATGTGTGTTCTGAGCTGCCTGCGAGCCCACCGGCCGCATGCCCGGCTCGTCGTCTTCAGCCGGAACGCCGACCACACCCGAACCCATCAGCCGGAAGCCGACGAGGTGGTCGACTGGGAGAACGTCCCGCAGAAACCCGTCCTCGACGCCCTGGCCGGACTGGACCTGCTGGTGCTGGGCGGCGGCGGGATCCTCTACGACGGAGAGGCGCGGCGCTATCTGCGGCTGGTGCGCGCGGCCCAGGAGCGCGGCGTGCCCACCTTCGCCTACGCGGTCGGCGCGGGCCCGCTGCGCGAGGCCGACGACCGGGAGGCCGTACGCAAGGTGCTGCCGGAGATGGACGAGGTCGTCGTACGCGACGAGGAGTCACGCCTCGTGCTGGAGGAGGTCGGCGTCGAGTGCGAGCTCACCGTCACCGCCGACCCGGCGCTGCTGCTCACCCCGGAACCCTTCACCGAGCAGATGATGCGGCAGGAGGGCCTCCCGCTCGGCGCCCGGCTGGTCGGCATGTCCGTGCGTGAGCCCGGCCGGGCGGCGGAGAAACTCGACGAGGACGACTACCACGCCCTGCTCGCCGACGTCGCGGACTTCCTCGCCCGGCGCCTGGACGCCCATGTGGTGTTCGTGCCGATGGAACGCCAGGACGTCCGGCACGCCCACGGCGTGCTGTCCCGGATGAGCGCCCCCGACCTGGGCCGCATCCTGCACAACTCCTACAGCCCCGGCCAGGTCCTCGGCTTCATGAGCCACCTGGACATGGTGGTCGGCATGCGCCTGCACGTCGTGATCTTCGCCGCGCTCTCCGGCCTGCCCGTGCTGCCGCTGCCGTACTCCGGCAAGGTCTTCGACTTCGCCCGCCGTACGGGGGCGCCCGCGCTGGTCGGCGTGGCGCGGGAGCAGGCCGGACTCCTGCTCGCCGAGGTGGACCGGCTCTGGGACGAGTTCCCGCAACGGCAGGAGAACCTCAACACCCGGGTACAGGGGTTGCGGGCGCTGGCCCGGGAGACCTGCGCCCGCTGCGGAGTCCTCCTGGACTCCATCGACGGCGGCGCACGCGGCGCACGGCGGGCGGAGGGCGCCGACCTGATCCTGACCCCGGGCTCCCGGGCGGCCGATCTGCGGGGCCACGGGGGGTGACACCGGGACCTCGCAGGGCCACCGGGCCGCCGGAGCGCGCCGTCCGCAACCGACCCCGAGTCGACGGGAAGAAGCGATGCCGATCCTGGAACCACTCAAGCCCGCCCGGACCGTCACCCTGCCCCCGCGTGCGGCCCGCCACGGGGGCCGCACGGACGTCCTGGTCGTCGGCGGCGGCCCGGCCGGCACCGCGGCGGCCTACGCGGCGGCCGACGCCGGCGCCGACGTCGTGCTCGTGGAGCGCTACGGCTTCCTCGGCGGCAACGCCACCGCGGCGCTGGTGATGCCGCTGATGTCGTTCCACAACGAGCAGAAGCAGGCCGTGTTCGACGA
>NZ_KQ947985.1:688265-931730 GCF_001513975.1 Streptomyces curacoi | reverse complement strand
AGGGTTGTCTTCGCGGCTGTTGGGCCGTTCCGACGAGTGAGACTTTAGCGGATTCCCGGCTCCCGAGCTAATCGGGGGCTGCGCTCTTACGAACGCGGATTCCTCATTCCGTAAATACGCACGCCAAAGAAACGACGGCAGACAGAACGACTGTCGTCGAGTGTTGGTTGGTACTTGCGGAGTGGCTGTCCGGGGACCGACCGAGGTCGGCGCTCACGTCGGACAACTCGGAGAACAGTACGGATGGGGCCAGGGCGTGTCAACTTCGCTCCTGGCGGCACCCTGGGGGCGTACCCTGGGGTGCATGACGACGCATACGTGCACCCAGCTGTGGTGGGCCGCCTGACGGCGGCCGTACTCACGTATGCACTCAACGGCCGCCGCCTCGGCGGCCGTTCTTGTTTCTCCCTCCTGAGGGCCGGCCGGCGGGTGCGGCGGTCTCGACCAGGAGGTGGAGAGATGACGCGGGTCTTCAGTGGAGTCAAGCCGACGGGGCATCTGACGCTGGGGAACTACCTGGGGGCCATGCAGCGGTGGGCTGCGCTCGATCAGCATGAGGCCGACGCGCTGTTCTGCATCGTGGATCTGCATGCGCTGACCGTGGACCACGATCCGGCGCGGGTGCGCAGGCTGAGTCGGCAGGCGGCGACGTTGCTGCTGGCGGCGGGGCTTGATCCGGAGCTGTGCACCGTCTTCGTACAGAGTCATGTGGATGAGCACGCGCGGCTGTCGTATGTGCTGGAGTGCGTGGCCACGGACGGCGAGATGCGGCGGATGATCCAGTACAAGGAGAAGGCCGCGCGGGAGCGGGTGCGGGGCGGGAGTGTGCGGCTGTCGCTGCTGACGTATCCCGTGCTGATGGCGGCGGACATCCTGGCGTACGGGGCCGATGAGGTGCCGGTCGGGGACGATCAGACGCAGCATGTGGAGCTCGCTCGGGATCTCGCGGTGCGGTTCAACCAGCGGTACGGGCATACGTTCGTGGTGCCGCGGGCCACGCCTCCGCAGGTCGCGGCTCGGGTGATGAACCTGCAGGATCCCGCGTCGAAGATGGGCAAGAGCGACGACTCCGGGCCGGGGATCGTCTATCTGCTCGATGAGCCGGACGTGGTGCGGAAGAAGGTCATGCGGGCCGTGACCGACAGCGGGCGGGAGGTCGTGTACGACCGGGAGGCGCGGCCGGGGCTGGCGAATCTGCTGGAGATCCTGGCGGCCTGCACGGGTGGGAACCCATCGGAGCTGAGCGGTGTATATGAGTCGTACGGCGCCTTGAAGAAGGACACCGCGGAGGCCGTGGTCGAGGTCCTCAGGCCCGTGCAGGAGAGGCACAGGGAGCTGTGCGCGGATCCTGGCTATGTGGAGGGGGTGCTGCGGGATGGGGCGGAGAAGGCTCGGGCGATGGCTCGGCCGACCGTTGATGCCGCGTATCGGGCGATCGGGTTGCTGCCGGCGGCTGCGGCTGCCGATATCGGCGTGACTGCTTAGGGGCGCCTGCTCGGGAGTGGCGCTGGGCCGCCCCTGGGGGCAGGGGCGGCCGGGCGTCAGCTGTTGTTGCCGGAGGCCAGTTCGCGGCTGCGGTCGCGGGCGGCTTCGAGGGCGGCGATGAGGGCGGCTCGTACGCCGTGGTTCTCGAGTTCGCGGATGGCGTTGATGGTGGTGCCGGCGGGGGATGTCACGTTCTCGCGCAGCTTGACGGGGTGTTCGCCGCTGTCGCGGAGCATCGTCGCGGCGCCGATCGCGGACTGGACGATGAGGTCGTGGGCCTTGTCGCGGGGCAGGCCGAGGAGGATGCCGGCGTCGGTCATGGCTTCGACCAGGTAGAAGAAGTACGCCGGGCCGGAGCCGGAGAGGGCGGTGCAGGCGTCCTGCTGGGACTCGGGGACGCGGAGTGTCTTGCCGACGGCGCCGAAGATCTCCTCGGCGTGGGCGAGGTCGGCCTCGGTGGCGTGGGTGCCGGCGGAGATGACGGACATGGCCTCGTCGACGAGGGCGGGGGTGTTCGTCATGACGCGGACGACCGGGGTGCCGGGGGCGAGGCGCTCCTCGAAGAAGGAGGTGGGGATGCCGGCGGCTCCGCTGATGATCAGGCGGTCGGCGGGGACGTGCGGGGCGAGTTCGTCGAGGAGGGTGCCCATGTCCTGCGGCTTGACCGTGAGGATCAGGGTGTCGGCGGTCTTGGCGGCTTCCGCGTTGGTGACCGGGGTGACTCCGTAGCGGGTGCGGAGTTCCTCGGCTCGTTCCGCGCGGCGGGCCGTCACCAGGAGGTCGGCCGGCGCCCAGCCGCCGCGGATCATTCCGCTGAGCAGGGCTTCGCCGATCTTGCCGGTGCCGAGGACTGCGACTTTCTGGGTCATGGCTGGGGTGCCCTCCGGGGGTTGCGTCGTCCGGGTTCATCCTCGCACCGGGGGCGGCTTTCGAGGTGGCGTGTCCGGTGGGCGGGACGGGTGTGCGGCGGGCCCGGGCGGGTGACGGGCCGGTGTGTGCCGCATCGGCCGCCGTGGTCGGTCAGGCCGTCCTGCGTCGCAGCGTCGCCGCGCCCAGGCACAGGACCAGCAGGGCGCAGCCCGCCACGATCAGGGCGTCGCGTACGAAGTCGGCGGTCATGTCGGTGTGCTTGAGGACCTCGTTCATGCCGTCGACCGCGTAGGACATGGGGAGGACGTTGGAGATGGCTTCGAGGGCCGGGTGCATGTTGTCGCGGGGGGTGAAGAGGCCGCAGAGGAGGAGCTGGGGGAAGATCACGGCCGGCATGAACTGGACGGCCTGGAACTCGGAGGCCGCGAAGGCCGAGACGAAGAGACCGAGCGCGGTGCCGAGCAGTGCGTCGAGCAGGGCGACGAGCAGCAGGAGCCAGGGGCTGCCGGTGACGTCCAGGCCGAGGAACCAGAGGGCGAGTCCGGTCGCGAGGGCGGACTGGATGATCGCGAGGGTGCCGAAGGCGAGGGCGTAGCCGGCGATCAGGTCGCCCTTGCCGAGGGGCATGGCGAGGAGGCGTTCGAGGGTGCCCGAGGTGCGTTCGCGCAGGGTGGCGATGGAGGTGACCAGGAACATCGTGATCAGCGGGAAGATCCCGAGGAGGGAGGCGCCGATGTTGTCGAAGGTGCGCGGGCTGCCGTCGAAGACGTAGCGCAGCAGGAACAGCATCACGCAGGGGATCAGGATCATCAGCGCGATGGTGCGTGGGTCGTGGCGGAGCTGGCGCAGGACCCGGGCGGCGGTGGCGGTCGTGCGGGAGAGGTTCAGGGCGCCGGTGGGGGCCGGGCGGAGTGGCGTGCCGGGGCTCGTCGTCGTGGTCATCGCGTGGTCTCCTTCGCGCGGGCGGCCGCGGTCGCCTCGTCGACCAGGTGCAGGAAGGCCGCCTCGACCGTCTCGGAGTGCGTACGGGTGCGGAGGGCGTCCGGGGTGTCGTCGGCGAGGATCTGGCCCTCGCGCATGAGGAGGAGGCGGTGGCAGCGCTCGGCCTCGTCCATGACGTGGGAGGAGATGAGGAGGGTGGCGCCGCGGGTGGCGGCGATGTCGTGGAAGAGGGCCCAGAGGTCGCGGCGCAGGACCGGGTCCAGGCCGACCGTGGGTTCGTCCAGGACAAGGAGTTCGGGGGTGCCGAGGAGGGCGACCGCCAGGGAGACGCGGCTGCGCTGGCCGCCGGAGAGGTTGCCGGCGAGGGCGTCGGCGTGGCTGGTGAGGTCGACGTCGGCGATGGCGCGGGTGACGTTCTCGTGGCGGCGGTCGGCGGCGGCGTGGCCGGGGTCGAGGATCGCGGCGAAGTAGGCGAGGTTCTGGCGGACCGTCAGGTCGTCGTAGACGGAGGGGGCTTGGGTGACGTAGCCGATGCGGGTGCGCAGGGTGGGGTGGCCGGCTGGGTGACCGAGGACGTCGAGGGCGCCGGTGACCTTGGCCTGGGTGCCGACGATCGCCCGCATCAGGGTCGACTTGCCGCAGCCGGACGGGCCGAGCAGGCCGGTGATCTGGCCGCGCGGGACGGTGAAGTGGAGGTCGCGGAGTACTTGGCGGGGGCCGCGTACGACGTTCAGAGCCTTGGCTCGGATGGCGGGGTCGTCAGGGGGGTCGGATCGGACGGAAGAGTAATTCATCACACGATGAATAATCCTCCGGTGGGGGTGCCTCGTCAAGCGTCGGGGTGGGCGGCGGGCTGGGCGGGGCCGACTGTTCGTGCCATGGCCGGCCGGGCGCCGGAACAAGTCGCCCGCCCTCGTCGGCTCGGCGCTGCGTTGGTGCGAGGCCGTGCGGGGAGGGCGGGCGTGAGGGGGGTGCAGCGAGGGTTTCAGGTGATGGGGGCGACGAGGAGGTCCACGTCGTAGGTCTCTTCGATGATTCCGTCCGGGAAGGCGTCGAGGAGGAGCCGTTTCTCCTCGGCGAGGAAGGCGGTGCTCGCCTCCGTGCCGTGGACCAGGAAGACCGAGTGACTGCCGATGTTCGCCAGGTGGGTGTCGAGGGGAACGCGGCGGCTCCAGCGGACCTTGCGGCGGGTGAAGTCGAGGCGGCCGGTGGGGTCGGCCAGGGCGGCGCGGGCGCCGCTGCTGTTCTGTTCGACGGCGGGGTGGGCGCCGAAGCGGCGGTCGATGCGGGCCGCCTGGGCGGCGAGCCATGGGATGTCGAGGGGGGTGGTGTTCCACCACAGGGCGAGCGCGCCGCCCGGGCGCAGCACGCGGAGGGCCTCCGGGGCCGAGTGGGCGGGGTCGGTCCAGTGCCAGGCCTGGGCGTAGGTGATGAAGTCGGCGGAGGCGGCGGCGAGGGGGAGGGCGTTGCCGTTGCCGCGGACGATCGGGATGTCGGGGTGGCTGCGGCGGAACTGGGCTGCCATGCCGTCGCCGGGTTCCACTGCCAGTACGTCGGCGCCCCGCTGGTGGAGGAGGGCGGTGGCTATGCCGGTGCCGGCGCCGACGTCGACGACGCGGGCACCGGTGAGGGGACGGCCGGCGAGTTCCTCGATCGCGTCGAAGAGGGCGGGCGGATAGGAGGGGCGGTTCGCGGCGTACTGGGCCGCCGCGGCGTCGAAGGAGCGGGCGCGTTCGGTGTGGGAGGGGGCCGTCATACGGCCATGTTGGCCGTGGTTGGTGGTGTGCGCACCGAGTTTGCGTGTAGGTGGGGCGTGGGGCCCCCTCCCTCCCCCGGCAGCGGTCGGTGCGGCGGCTTCGGCTACGCCCGCCGTCGGCGTCTCGCTGGGTTGCCTGTGCGGCGGGTGGTGCGGGTTTCGTGTTGTTTGCGTGCCGTCTCGTATTCCTCGTGGTGGAGTTTCTCGCCGGGGGCCTCGGTGAGGGAGCGGAAGAAGTAGGCGAGGAGGGAGCCGACGAAGCCGATGGTGAGCAGGCCGCGGAGGCTGGACTGGCGGTCGGGGTCGGGGCGCTTGGTGAAGCCGTCCCAGGTGTGGCGGAAGGCGAGGGCGCTGCACACGGCGAACATCACGACCATCAGGACCGTGACGAAGCTGCCGGTGCCGGCGATCTGGAGCCCCTGGTAGGCGAAGCGCAGGACCAGGCAGGCAGCGACCGCGGTGGCGAGGGAACCGATGGCTACCGCGATGCGGCGGGCGGTGTAGCCGCCCGCGTGGTCGACCCAGGTCGTGCCGAAGAAGCGCAGGGGCTCGGGGCGGGGGCCGGTGGAGCCCGCGGGGGTGTCCGGGGTGCCGTTCTTCTCGCTCACGCGTCGATTATGGCTCCGGCGTGGCCGCGGGCTCCGTACGGGTTCCGGCGAACCGGGACCGGGATCAGAAGGAGCAGCGGGGACGGACGTAGCCGTCGCTCCCCGTGTTCACATAGGCATCCGAGACGAACTCGCCGTCGTCGATGTTGTCCCAGATGTACGACGTGCCGTAGGGGCCCGTCACCGTCGTGCCGGGCGTCTGGCAGTAGATCGGGATCTTGGCGCCCTCGGGCAGGACGCGGACGATGGGGTAGCTGGTGCCGGGGCCCCGGCGGACGTTCAGGCGGACGCCCGGCGCGACCGAGTAGTAGCGCACCGCCGTGGTCGTGGCCGTCGTCGTGGTCGTGGCCGCCATGGTGGTGACGGCCTCTTCCTCGCCGCCGCGGATGCCTTCGGCTCTCTCGACCTCTTCGACGCGGTCTGCAGACATGGAAAACCTCCCCCGTTGATCCCCATGACAGCCATGGGGGTCCCGTTGATTCCCATAAATCACGCCACGCACACATGTGCGTGATGGGAACACGGAGGCTAGCAAGCCGCCTCTGTCTCGTACGAGTCATCGACTAGGCTCCGTGCGTCGCGCGCGCGGACGAACAGCACGGGGGTGGTCCCATGGCGCCACAGCAGAACGCCGGAGCGGGCGCGGAAGCGGAACTTCCCGAGTACGCCGGTCACTACCGGCTGGAGTCGCGCCTGGGGTCCGGCGGCATGGGCGTCGTACATCTGGCCCGGAGCACTTCGGGCATGCAGCTCGCGGTGAAGGTGGTGCATGCCGAGTTCGCCAGGGACCCCGAGTTCAGGGGGCGGTTCCGGCAGGAGGTGGGCGCGGCGCGCCGGGTGAGCGGTGCCTTCACCGCGCCCGTCGTGGACGCCGATCCGGAGGCCGAACGGCCCTGGATGGCCACGCTGTTCATCCCGGGCCCCACCCTGTCCGACCAGGTGAAGCGGAACGGGCCGATGAGCCCGGCGCAGTTGCGGCGGCTGATGGCCGGGCTGGCGGAGGCGCTGCGCGACATCCACCGGGTCGGCGTCGTGCACCGGGATCTCAAGCCGAGCAATGTGCTGCTCGCCGACGACGGGCCGAAGGTCATCGACTTCGGCATCTCTCGGCCAACGGACAGCGAACTGCGCACCGAGACGGGGAAGTTGATCGGTACGCCGCCCTTCATGGCGCCCGAGCAGTTCCGGCGGCCCCGGGAGGTGGGGCCGGCGGCCGACATCTTCGCGCTCGGATCCGTGATGGTGCACGCGGCGACGGGGCGGGGGCCGTTCGACTCGGACAGTCCGTACGTCGTCGCCTACCAGGTCGTGCATGACGAGCCGGACCTGACCGGCGTACCGGAGAATCTCGCGCCGCTCGTGCTGCGGTGCCTCGCCAAGGAGCCCGAGGACCGGCCCACGCCCGACGAGTTGATGCGGGAGCTGCGGTCGGTGGCGGCGTCGTACGACACGCAGGCGTTCATTCCGGCCCAGCGGACCACGGAGGTGCCGTCCGAGGCCGAGGCCGGTGCCGATCCCGAGCCCGGTCCGGAGCCCGAGCCGAAGCGCCGTGTCGAGGAGGGGTCCGAACGGCCGCCCTGGAGACGCCGGGTCAGACTGCTGGCCCTCGGAGCCGGGGCCGCCGGGCTGGCCACTGTCGTCGCGTTGGCCTCCGTACAGCTTCTCGGCGGTGCGGACCCGACGCCGAAGGGGCAGAGCCCGCGGACCACGTCGGCCGGGTTCGGCACCTGGACGGCGACACCGGCGGCCAAGAAGGGCGCGCCCCTGTGTTCCTACAGCGCGGGGAAGGTGCTGTGCGCCCAGACCGGGCTCGTCTTCGCGCTCGACCCGCGGGACGGCCGGCTGCTGTGGCGGCATCCCGTCGACACGTCGCTCGTGAGCGGACCGCCGGCCATGGCGGGCGGCCTCGTGCACCCGTCCTCGGTGCGGGGCCACCGGCTGGAGGCGCTCGACCCCGCCACGGGCACGGCGCGTTGGCGGCAGAACATGCCCGCGTACAGCGGACCGGTGACCGCCGGGGGCATGCTGCTGGTCACCGGCGCCGACGGCGAGGTCACCGGCGTGGACGGCGCTTCGGGGGACACGATGTGGAGCCGCCCGGTACCGGGTCACCCGGCGCCGTACCTCCTCTCCTTCGCCGGAGATCCGCTGGCGTACACGGCGAGCGCGTCCGCCGACGGGTCGAGCACGCGGGTCACCGCGGTGGACCCGGCCACGGGCGACGTGCGCTGGGACGCCCGGCTGAAGGGGAACCTGAAGCTGGTCGGCGCGTCCGACGGATCGGTCTTCCTCGCCTCGGTCGACGGGACGTACAGCGACACGAGAACCGTGGTCCGCTACTCCCCCGCCGACGACACCTCCCGGCGTGTGACGCTGCCCGTCCCGCTCCAGCAGGCGCGCGGCACCGTACGCGGGACGGTGGTCTACCTCGTGGGCGCGGGCGGTTCGCTGGTCGCCGTCGACATGGCGGCCGGCAGGCAGCTCTGGCGGATGGAGACGTCCGTACTGCGCACGTCGACGCCGGTCGCCGACGGCCGGCATGTGTACGTCAGCGCCCCCGACGGCCGGCTGCTCGCCGTGGACGCCCGCAACGGCCTGCTCCTGGGCGAGACGCCGGCCCGGCTGAGCGCGGACTCGGACGGGCTGGCGGCCGACGTGTCCGAGCCCGTGCTCGGCGCGGGCCGCCTCTACGCCACCGCCCCGGACGGCACCGTCTTCGCCGTCGACGGCCGCGATCCCTCGGCCTGGTGACAGCCCCGTCGGCCCAGTAGCACTCGAAGGGGCCGCCTCCCAAGGAGACGGCCCCTTCGATACGGGCCTCAGCCCAGCTTCGTCACATCCCGCACCGCGCCCTTGTCCGCGCTGGTCGCCATCGCCGCGTACGCCCGCAGCGCCGCCGACACCTTGCGCTCGCGGTTCCTCGGGGCGTACGCCCCGTTCAACGCCTGCTCACGGCGGGCGAGTTCCGCGTCGTCGACGAGCAGCTCGATCGAGCGGTTCGGGATGTCGATGCGGATGCGGTCGCCGTCCTCGACCAGCGCGATCGTGCCGCCGGACGCGGCCTCGGGGGACGCGTGGCCGATGGACAGGCCCGAGGTGCCACCGGAGAAGCGGCCGTCGGTGATCAGGGCACAGGTCTTGCCGAGGCCGCGGCCCTTGAGGAAGGACGTCGGGTAGAGCATCTCCTGCATGCCGGGGCCGCCCTTGGGGCCCTCGTAGCGGATGACGACGACGTCTCCGTCGGTCACCTGCTTGTTGAGGATCTTCTCGACGGCCTCTTCCTGCGACTCGCAGACGACCGCCGGGCCCTCGAAGGTCCAGATCGACTCGTCGACGCCGGCCGTCTTCACCACACAGCCGTCGACGGCGAGGTTGCCCCTGAGGACCGCGAGACCGCCGTCCTTGGAGTACGCGTGCTCGACGCTGCGGATGCAGCCGCCCTCGGCGTCCTCGTCGAGGGCCTCCCAGCGCTCGGACTGCGAGAAGGCCTCCGCCGAGCGGACGCAGCCCGGGGCCGCGTGCCACAGCTCGACGGCCTCCGGCGAGGGCGAGCCGCCGCGCACGTCCCAGGTCTTCAGCCAGTCCGCCAGGGACGGGCTGTGGACGGCGTGCACGTCCTCGTTGAGCAGCCCGGCGCGGTGCAGCTCGCCCAGCAGGGCGGGGATGCCGCCGGCGCGGTGCACGTCCTCCATGTAGTACGTGCGGTCCTTGGCGACGTTCGGCGCGACCTTCGCCAGGCACGGGACCCGGCGGCTGACCGCGTCGATCTGCTCCAGCCCGAAGGGGACGCCCGCCTCCTGGGCGGCGGCCAGCAGGTGCAGGATCGTGTTGGTGGAGCCGCCCATGGCGATGTCGAGGGCCATGGCGTTCTCGAAGGCCGCGAAGGTGGCGACGTTGCGCGGCAGGACCGTGTCGTCGTCCTGCTCGTAGTAGCGGCGGGTGATGTCCATGACCGTCTGGGCCGCCGTGACGTACAGCTGCTTGCGGGCCGTGTGGGTGGCCAGCACCGAGCCGTTGCCGGGCAGGGACAGGCCGATGGCCTCGGTCAGGCAGTTCATCGAGTTGGCGGTGAACATGCCGGAGCAGGAGCCGCAGGTCGGACAGGCGTTCTCCTCGATACGGAGGATGTCCTCGTCCGAGATCTTGTCGTTCACGGCGTCGGAGATCGCGTCGACCAGGTCGAGGGTGCGGACCGTGCCGTCGACCAGCGTGGCGCGGCCGGACTCCATGGGGCCGCCGGAGACGAAGACCGTGGGGATGTTCAGCCGCAGGGCGGCGTTCAGCATGCCCGGGGTGATCTTGTCGCAGTTGGAGATGCAGATCAGGGCGTCGGCGCAGTGGGCCTCGACCATGTACTCCACGCTGTCCGCGATGAGGTCGCGGGACGGGAGCGAGTACAGCATGCCGCCGTGTCCCATCGCGATGCCGTCGTCGACGGCGATGGTGTTGAACTCGCGCGGGATGCCGCCGGCCTCCCTGACCGCCTCGCTGACGATCCGGCCGACGGGCTGGAGGTGGGTGTGGCCGGGCACGAACTCGGTGAAGGAGTTCGCCACCGCGATGATCGGCTTCCGGCCGATGTCCGCACCGGGTACACCGGAGGCGCGCATAAGGGCGCGGGCGCCCGCCATGTTGCGGCCGTGGGTGACTGTGCGGGACCTCAGCTCGGGCATCGTCGCTCGCTCCTTCAGGGACTGCAGGGACTGCGATCAGAGACTTCTGACTGCTAACGAGCGTACGCCGGTCATCCAGGTGTCGGGACGAGGTGTCCGGAATACGGGATGTATGTCTCGCGGAACAGCTGCCGCGCGGCCGTCCAGGCGTCAGCGGCCGGTGAGATGTCCCTGCACCACGGGCGCCACCCGCGCGATGATCTGCTCCACGTCCGCCGAGGCGATCGGCTCGATCCTGATGACGTACCGCATCATCGCGATGCCCACCAGCTGCGCGGCCGCCAGCTCGGCGCGCAGCTCCGCGTCCGGAGCGTCGATCTCTCCGGCGATACGGCGCAGCAGCTGAGCGGAGACGAGCCGGCGGAAGACGGCGGCCGCGGCGTCGTTGTTGACCGCCGACCGGACGATCGCGAGCAGTGGCTTGCGGGTCACGGGGTTCTCCCAGAGCCCGAAGATGACTCGGGTCATGCGCTCGCCCGCAGCGTCGAGAGGCCCTTCCAGCACGGCGTCCCGCACCTTCAGGGCGGGTGCGAAGGCGACCTCCACGGCGGCCTCGAAGACCTGCTCCTTAGTGCCGAAGTAGTGGTGTACGAGCGCCGAGTCCACCCCGGCGGCCTTGGCGATGCCGCGCACGGACGTCTTCTCGTAGCCGCGCTCGGAGAACTCCTCGCGGGCCGCGTCCAGGATGCGGTCGCGGGTGTCGGCGGATTCCGTACGAGGGGGCCGGCCCCGGCGTCGGGAGCTCATCCCGCCCCGGCCCGGGGTGGTGTCGGTCACGGCCGGGGCACCCTGACCGCCGAGGCCAGATGCAGCCGGGTGAAGGCGAGGGCCTCGGCGAGGTCGGCCTCGCGTTCGGCGCCGGACATCGCGCGGCGGGTGTTGACCTCGATGACGACATGGCCGTCGAAGCCGGTCAGGGCGAGCCGCTCCAGCACCTCGGCGCAGGGCTGGGTGCCGCGGCCGGGGACGAGGTGCTCGTCCTTCGCCGAGCCCCGGCCGTCCGCGAGGTGCACATGCCCCAGCCGGTCGCCCATCCGGTCGATCATCTGGACGGCGTCGGTGCGGGCGGTCGCCGTATGGCTGAGATCGATCGTGAAGTGACGGTAGTCGTCCTTGGTCACATCCCAGTCGGGGGCGTACGCGAGCATCTCGCGGTCGCGGTAGCGCCAGGGGTACATGTTCTCGACGGCGAACCGCACATCCGTCTCGTTCGCCATGCGCCAGATACCGGCCACGAAGTCGCGGGCGTACTGGCGCTGCCAGCGGAACGGCGGGTGTACGACGACCGTGCCGGCGCCCAGCTTCTCGGCGGCCGCCTGGGCGCGCTGGAGTTTGGTCCAGGGGTCGGTGGACCACACGCGCTGGGTGATCAGCAGACAGGGGGCGTGGACGGCGAGGATCGGGATGCGGTGGTAGTCGCTGAGCCGGCGCAGCGCCTCGATGTCCTGGCTGACCGGGTCGGTCCACACCATGACCTCGACACCGTCGTACCCGAGGCGCGCGGCGATCTCGAAGGCCGTCGCCGTCGACTCCGGATAGACGGAGGCCGTCGACAGGGCGACCTTCGCATCCGGGATGCGGACCACTGGTTCTGCCACGAGGGACAGAGTACGGGGCGGCACCGGACGCCGGGGAACCGATGGCTGCGGCCCCGCCACGAGGGCACACAACCAGCCAGGTGTGCGAACTGGGCATATGCCGAGGGGCTGGAGCGAGGGCGCGGGGCGGCGGTGTGGCGGGGTTCACGCCGGGACGGCGGGGTTCACGCCGGGACGGCGGCCTCGGCCCCCCGAGGTCGGACACCCGCCGCTGGGCCGGCCACCGGGTACCGGCCGCTCACTCCCCGAGTCCGGAAAGCACCGGCTCCGATGTCACCCCAGATGATCCAGCTTCCGCAGGATCACGCCCTCCCGCAGCGCCCAAGGGCAGATCTCCAGCCGCTCCACGCCGAACAGATCCATCGCCCCCTCGGCCACCAGCGCGCCCGCGAGCAGCTGTCCCGCGCGCCCCTCGGAGACGCCCGGCAGTTCCGCGCGCTGGGCCACGGTCATGCCGGCCAGCCGGGGCACCCAGGCCTCCAGGGACTCCCGCTTCAGATCACGCTGGACGTATAGGCCCTCCGCGGAGCGGGCCGCGCCGGCGAGGCGGGCCAGCTGCTTGAAGGTCTTGGACGTGGCGACCACGTGATCGGGAGCTCCGAAGCGGCTGAATTCGCCGACCGTGCGGGCGATCTGGGCCCGGACGTGCCGTCGCAGCGCTCGTATGTCCTCCGGGTCGGGCGGATCGCCCGGCAGCCAGCCGGCCGTGAGACGCCCGGCGCCCAGCGGCAGCGACACCGCCGCGTCCGGCTCCTCGTCGATGCCGAACGCGATCTCCAGGGACCCGCCCCCGATGTCCAGCACCAGCAGCTTCCCGGCCGACCACCCGAACCAGCGCCGGGCGGCGAGAAAGGTCAGCCGAGCCTCCTCCTCGCCGGTGAGAACCTGCAGCTCGACGCCGGTTTCGTCCTTCACGCGCGCGAGTACGTCATCGGCGTTGGTGGCCTCCCGCACCGCGGACGTCGCGAAGGGCAGCACTTCCTCGACGCCCTTGTCCTCGGCCGCCTGCAGGGCCTCGTGGACGACGCCGACCAGTTTGTCGATCCCCTCCGCACCGATGGCCCCGCTGTCGTCGAGGAGTTGGGCGAGGCGCAGCTCGGCCTTGTGCGAGTGGGCGGGCAGCGGGCGCGCGCCGGGGTGCGCATCCACCACCAGCAGATGCACCGTGTTCGATCCAACGTCGAGGACACCGAGTCTCATGTACGGAACGCTACTGCCACCTGGGCGATCCTCCGTCCTCGAGGCCGCGGGTACGGACGCCGTACCCTGGTTCCGTGCCAAAGACGAAAAAGGCGAAGCCCGACAAGACGGCCAAATCCGCCAAGGGTTCTTCGCAGGCGACGGCAGCCACGACGTCGAAGAAGCCCGGAAAGGGCTCCCCGGAACCGGACGAGAAGGGGCTCGACTTCGCGCGCGCATGGGTGGAGTTCCCTGATCCGGCGGACGACGAGCAGGTCTTCCGCTGCGATCTGACATGGCTGACCTCCCGTTGGAACTGCATCTTCGGCAGCGGCTGCCAGGGCATCCAGGCGGGCCGCGCGGACGACGGCTGCTGCACGCTGGGGGCGCACTTCTCCGACGAGGACGACGAGAAGCGGGTCGCCGAGTACGTGGCGAGGCTCACGCCCGAGATCTGGCAGCACCACGACGAGGGCGTGGAGCACGGCTGGGTCTCGGAGGACGAGGACGGCGACCGCCAGACGCGCCCGTACCAGGGCTCGTGCATCTTCCAGAACCGGCCCGGTTTCGCCGGGGGCGCGGGCTGCTCGCTGCACATCCTCGCCCTGAAGGAGGGCCGCGAGCCGCTGGAGACCAAGCCGGACGTCTGCTGGCAGCTGCCGATCCGGCGGACCTACGACTGGATCGACCGGCCCGACGACACGCGTGTGCTGCAGGTGTCGATCGGCGAGTACGACCGCCGCGGCTGGGGCCCCGGCGGCCACGATCTGCACTGGTGGTGCACATCGGCGACCTCGGCGCACGGCGCGGGCGAGCCGGTGTACGTGTCCTACCGGGCGGAGCTGACGGAGCTGATGGGCAAGGCCGGCTACGACCGCCTGGTCGAGCTGTGCGAGGCACGGCTGGCGTCGCAGCTGCCGTTGCTGGCACCGCATCCGGCGGATCCCGTCGACCAGACCACTCACTGAGACCACTCGCTGAGACCACTCGTTCAGAGCGCTCACTCAGACCACTCGCTGGGCGGCGGCCGGTGTACTACGGCGTCGACGGGCTCGGCTCACCGCTCCCGCCGGACGGCGGCGTCGGGCCCCCCGGATCGGCCGGGCCGGACGGCGACGGATCGCCGGCCGTGGGCGACGGGTCGGGCGACGAGGGCGGCGGGTCGCTGGGAGTGGGGTCGGGCGGGGCCGAGGTCGTGGGCGCCGGATCGGGACCGGAGGACGAGGGCGGCGGGCTGCCGGGGGTTCCGGGGTCGGTCGGCCGGGTGGGATACGGGCCCGGGTCGGAGGGGCTGGGGGCGGTGCCGTAGCCGTCGATGGAGACGACGGCGCCGGCGGGTGCGACCGCCACGCGCGCGCTCCAGTACCCGGAGGGCTCGCGCAGCTGGTCGACGTACACCTTGATCGTCAACGACTCGCCGGGCGCCAGGGTTCCCGCCGACTGACTCAGATAGAGCCAGTGCGCGCCGGTGGTCGCGGACCAGCGCACCGGCGCGCGCCCGGTCGAGGTGAGGGTGACCAGTGTGGTGTCGCCGCTGTTGCCTGCCGACACCTCCAGGTGCCCGGCGCCCTTGCCGAGCGCGCCGCTGACGCTGACGACCTCCACGGAGACATCCGGTTTGTCCCGCTTGCCGAAACGATCACCCCGCTCGGCGCTCGCGTTGCCGGCGTTCTCGTAGCCGCTCGCCGCCGTCTCTCCGTCGAGGGCGCCGGGACCGTGCGCCTCGCTCGCGCTGGCCGAGCTGCCGTCGACTGCCTCGCCGGTCGGCGTGCCCCGGTAGGCGGCCCACAGGGCCAGGACCGGGGCGGCCACGACGGTGGCGACGACGGTCGTGGTGACGGCACGCGCGCGTAGCCGGTCCCTGCGGGCGGCACGATCCTTCGGGTCCATCGGGAATCCGCGCCGGTCGAAGCGCGGCACGGCGGCGCCCCGCGCGCGCGGGTGGTGCGCCAGGGCCCCGCGCAGGGCCGCACGGGGTGCCTCCAGGACGGGCAGTTCGGCGGGCGTGACGGTCGCGCCGGGCCAGCGGCCGGGGACCGCGCGCTCGGCGGTGCGGCGGCATCGGGGGCAGTCGTCGACGTGCCGGACGAGTTCGCGGCGCAGGGCCGTGCTGAGCACGAGCTGGTTGTCGCCGGTGAGCCGGGCGACGCTCGGACAGGCCCCGGTCTCGACGACGGCGAGGGCCGCGCGGGTGCGCTCGACCTCGCAGGCGGCGGAGGCGAGCAGTTCGCGGGCGGCGGCCGTGTCCATGCCGAGGACGGCGGCGACCTCGTGGGCCGCGAGATGGTGGCGTACGGCGAGTTCGAGGGCCTCGCGCTGCTCCGGAGTGGTGCCGGCGGCCTCCGGCCAGGCCAGCAGGCCGAGTTCACGGCGCCGTTGCTCCTGGACCTCCTCCGAGACCGGCGGCCGGGCGGCCTGCGCCCTTGTCTGCCGATGGGTGCCGGGCCGGCCCGCGGCATGGCTGCTCTGACGTTTCTGCTTGGCCTCGGCGAGCTTGCGCAGACACGCCCAGCGGGCCAGCGCGTACAGCCAGGGCCGACGGTCCGCGGGGGCCTCCGGCACCCGCTGGCCGCGCCGCTCGGCGAGCGCGAGGGCGTCACCGAGGGCGGCGGTCGCGGCGTCGTGGTCGCACAGCACGGACAGGCAGTAGGTGAACAGCCCGTCCAGATACGGCTCGTAACGCGCGGACGGCCGCTGCGCCACCGTGCGGGCCGCCGCCCGATCACGCGCCTCCCGGTGCGCTCGATGGGCGCCGGCGGTGCGGGTCGAGGTTTCCGGACTGCTGCTCATCATTGGTGGACCGTAGGGGGCCGCGGCCGACGCCTTCTCCCTGCTTGAGCTCTTTTAATCCATACGGGTGAAACGATCCCTCAATCGGGGACGGG
This sequence comes from Streptomyces curacoi, assembly GCF_001513975.1. GTDB lineage: Bacteria > Actinomycetota > Actinomycetes > Streptomycetales > Streptomycetaceae > Streptomyces > Streptomyces curacoi. The sequence continues at coordinate 915,734 of NZ_KQ947985.1, read as the reverse complement.
AGCACCGGATTCCATGACTTGTCCATGGCGAGACGGCCAGGACGAGGCGCTTTCGCCGTACGGCTTTGTCAGTGGGCTCGGTTACGGTTCTTCGCATGGCTGCCCGTACCAAGACCACGAAGGACCGCCCGTCCTACCGCTGCACCGAGTGCGGCTGGCAGACGGCCAAGTGGCTCGGCCGCTGCCCCGAGTGCCAGGCATGGGGGACGGTCGAGGAGTACGGCGCGCCCGCGGTCCGTACGACGGCGCCGGGGCGGGTGACGACGTCCGCGCTGCCCATCGGGCAGGTCGACGGGCGGCAGGCGACCGCGCGGCCCACCGGCGTGCCCGAGCTGGACCGGGTGCTCGGCGGCGGGCTCGTGCCCGGAGCGGTCGTCCTCGTCGCGGGCGAACCCGGCGTCGGCAAGTCCACACTGCTGCTGGACGTGGCGGCCAAGTCGGCGAGCGACGAGCACCGCACGCTGTATGTCACCGGCGAGGAGTCGGCGAGCCAGGTGCGGCTGCGCGCCGACCGCATCGGCGCCCTCGACGACCATCTGTACCTCGCCGCCGAGACCGACCTGGCCGCCATCCTCGGCCACTTGGACGCGGTGAAGCCGTCGTTGCTCGTCCTCGACTCCGTACAGACCGTGGCCTCCCCGGAGATCGACGGCGCCCCCGGCGGCATGGCCCAGGTCCGGGAGGTGGCCGGCGCCCTGATCCGGGCGTCCAAGGAGCGCGGCATGTCCACGCTTCTCGTGGGGCACGTCACGAAGGACGGTGCCATCGCCGGACCTCGCCTCCTGGAGCACCTCGTGGACGTGGTGCTGCACTTCGAGGGCGACCGGCACGCGCGCCTGCGTCTCGTACGCGGCGTCAAGAACCGCTACGGCGCGACGGACGAGGTCGGCTGCTTCGAACTGCACGACGAGGGCATTACGGGCCTTGCCGACCCAAGCGGACTTTTCCTGACCCGTCGTGACGAACCGGTTCCCGGCACCTGTCTGACGGTCACCCTGGAGGGCCGCCGCCCCCTGGTGGCCGAAGTGCAGGCGCTCACCGTCGACTCACAGATCCCCTCGCCCCGCCGCACCACCTCCGGCCTGGAGACGTCACGCGTCTCGATGATGCTGGCCGTACTGGAGCAGCGCGGCCGGATCAGCGCGCTCGGCAAGCGGGACATCTACTCCGCGACGGTCGGCGGAGTGAAGCTCTCCGAGCCCGCGGCCGACCTCGCCGTGGCCCTCGCCCTGGCCTCCGCTGCCAGCGACACCCCGCTCCCGAAGAACCTCGTCGCGATCGGCGAGGTGGGCCTCGCGGGCGAGGTCAGACGGGTCACCGGCGTGCAGCGCAGGCTGGCCGAGGCGCACCGGCTGGGCTTCACGCACGCGCTCGTGCCGGGCGACCCGGGCAAGATCCCTGCCGGCATGAAGGTGCTGGAAGTGGCCGACATAGGGGACGCCCTCCGAGTCCTTCCGCGCTCGCGTCGCCGAGAGGCCCCGCGGGACGAGGAGGACCGCCGGTAGACTTTGCCCTGGTCTCGCCCGTCCGTACGAAGAGAGTGTGCGAAACGGGAGCGCCCCAGAACCTGTGACCGGAGGAGTGCAGTGGCAGCCAACGACCGGGCAGCAGCTCCCGGAAAGTCCGGCGGGAGCTCCGGTGCCGATGGCCTGATGCGCGCCTCACTGAGCGCCGTGGCACCCGGCACGGCGCTGCGCGACGGCCTGGAGCGGATCCTCCGCGGCAACACGGGCGGGCTCATCGTGCTCGGCTCCGACAAGACCGTCGAGGCGATGTGTACGGGCGGATTCGTCCTGGATGTCGAGTTCACGGCGACGCGGCTGCGGGAGCTGTGCAAGCTGGACGGCGGCATCGTGCTGTCGTCCGACCTGTCGAAGATCCTGCGCGCGGGCGTCCAGCTGGTCCCGGACCCGACGATCCCCACGGAGGAGACGGGCACCCGGCACCGTACGGCGGACCGGGTCAGCAAGCAGGTCGGCTTCCCGGTCGTCTCGGTCTCCCAGTCGATGCGGCTGATCGCCCTCTACGTCGACGGACAGCGCCGCGTCCTGGAGGACTCGGCCGCGATCCTCTCCCGCGCCAACCAGGCCCTGGCGACCCTGGAGCGCTACAAGCTCCGCCTCGACGAGGTCGCGGGAACGTTGTCAGCGCTGGAGATCGAGGACCTGGTGACGGTCCGCGACGTCTCGGCGGTCGCCCAGCGCCTGGAGATGGTGCGCCGGATCGCGACCGAGATCGCCGAGTACGTGGTGGAACTGGGCACGGACGGCCGCCTTCTGGCGCTCCAGCTGGACGAGTTGATCGCGGGCGTGGAGCCCGAGCGTGAGCTGGTGGTGCGCGACTACGTCCCCGAGCCGACGGCCAAGCGCTCCCGCACGGTGGACGAGGCGCTGTCCGAGCTGGACGCGCTCACCCACGCGGAGCTTCTCGAACTGCCCACGGTGGCCCGGGCATTGGGCTACACGGGGTCGCCGGAGGCACTGGACTCGGCGGTGTCTCCGCGGGGCTTCCGGCTGCTGGCCAAGGTGCCGAGACTGCCGGGGGCGATCATCGACCGCCTGGTGGAGCACTTCGGCGGCCTGCAGAAGCTGCTCGCCGCGAGCGTGGACGACCTGCAGACCGTGGACGGCGTGGGCGAGGCCCGGGCACGCAGCGTGCGCGAAGGGCTGTCGCGGCTGGCGGAGAGCTCGATTCTGGAGCGGTACGTCTAGTCGGAACGGCAGGTCTGGTCGGAGCGGTAGGTCTGGTCGGAGCGGTAGGTCTGGTCGGAGCGGTAGGTCTGGTCGGAGCGGTAGGTCTGGTCGGAGCGGTACGTCTGGTCAGCGAGCCGTGTGCAGCGCCGGTACCCGGCGTTGCGCCGAGGCCGGGGCGTCACCCAGCTGCACGCAGTCCGGCCCGGCCCTCGCGAGGAGCCGTCGCTAGTCGTTCTCCAGCACGAACGACGTCTGTGCCGTGCCGAACCCCGGCGCCTTCGCCTCCACCAGATACGTCCCCGCCCCGGCCGACCCCGCCGGAGGCGTCGCGCACTGCGGAGCGCTCGGCTTGCGGTCCCACTTCACGGTGTACGTGATGCTCGTGCCGGCGGGCGCCCGGAAGCGCAGGCTGCCGGAGACCTTGGGGCAGTCGGCGGAGGACCAGTAGGCGTCCTCGGCCCCTGCCTGAGTGATCGTCACCACCGTGCTCTTCGGGCCGAGATCGACCTTGCAGTCATAGGTGGAGGAGTTCGTCGCGGTCAGCAGCAGCGTGGGCGTCCGCCCGGGCTCGTAGGCGTTGTGGAGGCTGCGCACCGTCAGCTTCACCGCGCCCGCGGTGCAGTCGGGCAGCGTGGAGGTCGCCGGCACCGTGTCGCCCGCGCCGACGCCGATGCCCGAGCCGCCGCCTGTGGCTCCGCTGCCCGCGCCGCCGGCGCCCACGCCGGACCCGCTGCCGTCCCCGGCTCCCGTCCCGGAACCGTCACCGGCCCCCGACCCGCCGGAGTCGCCGCCGGGTGACTCGTCGCGCCCGCCCGGCGCCTGACTGATCGCCGGCCCCGAACCCGACGGGCCCGGTGTGATCGTCGAGGGTGCGGGATTCTTGCCGTCGGACCCGTCCGCGTTGTTCTTGTCGCCACCGCCGCCCGAGACCAGCACCCAGGTGGTCAGCAGCGCCAACAGGGCGATCACAGACAGCAGTACGGCCCTCCGTCGCCAGTAGATGGAGGAGGGAAGCGGCCCGACCGGATTGCGCAGAGATCCCACGGCGCAAACTGTACGAGAGATCGGTGCGCTGACTCGCTCCACCCGCCGCCGAAGGCCGCAACTTTTCCGGATCATCATCCCGGAAACCACCCGGTACCGGCTGCGCCGCCCCTGTCTTCCGTCAGGGTCGGCACCTGACGATCGCAGGATGTGACGGTATCGGCCCGCCGCCTACGGTCCGTGACCATGGACTTCGAGGACGCCGAGCTCTACCGCGACATCACCGACTACGCCCACGACACCCCAACGTGGGTACAGCACACCGCCGAGACAGGAACGGAGGCCGGACTGCTGCTGTTCGCCGCTCTGTTCGTCGCCATGTGGTGGCGAGCCCGGCGCGACACCGCCCGGGCGTTCGCGATCGCGGCCCTTGCACCTCTGGCCACGGCTGTGGCGTACGTGTGCAGTGAACTCCTCAAGTCCGTTGTCACACAGGAACGACCGTGCCGGGCGGTGCCGGAAGCGACCGCCCCGCTCAGCGCCTGCCCGCCACCCGGCGACTGGTCCTTCCCCAGCAACCACGCCACCATCGCGGGCGCCGCCGCCGTCACCCTGGCCCTGACCCGGCGCGTGCTCATCCGGCTGACGGCGCCGCTGGCCCTGCTGATGGCCTTCTCCCGCGTCTTCGTCGGGGTCCACTATCCGCACGACGTCGTCGCGGGTCTCGTCCTCGGCGCGGTCGTCGCGGCGGCCGCCGTGAGGCTCGGCACCCGTCCGGCGGTCCGGCTGGCCGAGGCGATGCGGGCCTCGTCGGCGCCAGCCGCACGGTGGTTCACGGGTCCGGGGTCGCAGCGCGTCCCTTCGTACGGCGTGCGCTGAGCGTCACGACTCCACCAGCCCCGCCTCGTACGCCACGATCGCCGCCTGCACCCGATTGCGCACGCCCAACCGGTCGAGCACCGCGCTCACATAGGCCTTCACCGTGCCCTCGACGAGGTACAGCCGGGCGGCGATCTCCGGATTGGACAGGCCCGCGCCGACAAGGCCGAGCACCTCTCGCTCACGCGGGCTGAGTCCGGCCACGCGCGCGCGTGCGGCGGCCTCCCGGCCGAGTCGCCCGTCACTGCCGCCCAGCCCGTCGATGACGTACCGCGCCACCTTCGGCGACAGGAAGGCCGCACCGCCCGCCACCGCCCTTACGCCCGCCATCAGTTCGTACGGATCCCCGGACTTCAGGAGAAAGCCGGTGGCGCCGCCGCCGAGGGCGCGGGCCACATACGCCTGTTCGGAGAAGGTGGTGAGCATCGCCACGGCCGTGCCGGGGACGGTCCGTACGATCTCCTCCGCGGCGGCGAGTCCGTCCAGTCCGGGCATACGGATGTCCAGCAGGGCCACGTCCGGCCGGTGCGTCCGGGCCAGCTCGACGGCCTCGCGCCCGTCACCCGCCTCCGCGACGACCTCGATCTCGCCGCCACTCGCCAGGATGGCGGACACCCCGGCCCGCACCATCGCCTCGTCGTCGGCCAGCAGTACCCGGATCACCGTATGAACTCCTCATCCGTGGGCGGACGTTGGGACAATCCGGCGCGGGGGATCACGGCCTTGGCGACCAGCCGCCCGGCGCCGTCGAAGCAGAGCCTGAAGTGGTCGACGGAGACGAGGAGTTCGCCGCTCGCGCGGTAGTAGCGGCAGTCGCTGCCCTGCGGGGGCGGCACGGGCGCGCGCTCGACGGGGGCGTCACGCACGGTTCGGTCCGGCAGGAGGTGGGCGATGTCGTCGCCGGAGGACCCCAGCCGCAGTTCGGCGTACGCGGCGGGCGGCAGCACCGAGTGGGTCTCCGTGTACGCGTACCAGGAGGCCGCGCCCGTCACCAGGACGACGCCCGCGCCGACGGCGGCCACGAAGGCCAGGGCGACACGGCGACGGGCGTGCGCGAAGGGGGCGTACGGAGCTGGGGACGGCCGTACTGGTGCGGTGACGGCCTGCTCGGGGACGTACGCCCGCACGCGGAATCCGTCCCGGTGCGGGCCGGCCTCGAAGGTTCCGCCGACCGCGGTGACGGCGGCGCGCAGGGCCTGGAGGCCGGTGCCGCCGGCGGTCGGTGCCGTGGCGGGCCCGCTGGGAACAGTCGTGCCGGGAAGCGTCGTGCCGCCGGCCTCCGGTCCCGGTCCGCTCGTCACCGTGACCGTCGTGCCGTCGGCCTCCCTGGCCGCCGCCACGGTGACGTCGGCACCCGGGGCATGCCGGGCCGCGTTGGTGAGCGTCTCGCGGACCACCCGGTACAGGACCCGCTCGGCGACTCCGCCCGCTTCCAGCACCGCGACGTCCCCCCACCGCACCGGCAGCCCCGACTCGGCGGCGCGGGCGACGAGTTGCCCGACGGTCTCCCCCGGCGGGGTCAGGGACACCGGCTCGTCCTCCTCGCGCAGGACGCCGATGATGCGGTGCAGCCGGTCGGTGGCGTCGGCGGCGGCCGCGCGCAGGTCGGCGGCGGCGGCGCGGTGGTGGTCCGGGAGGTCGGGGGCGACCTGGAGGGCGCCCGCGCGCAGGGCGATCAGGCTCAGCTCGTGACCCAGGGAGTCGTGCATGTCCTGGGCGATCCGGGCCCGTTCGCGCAGTCGGGCGCGCTCCTCGGCGATGCGCTGCTCGCCCTCCAGCCGCGCGGCTCGCGTCCAGCCGGCCTCGGCCAGCTGACGGCTCTGGCGCCAGTAGCGTCCGCCGAGCCACGGGAAGACACAGCAGAAGAGCAACGTGCCGGTCAGCACCACCGCTTCCGGCGCCGGATCGACTCCGAAGAGCGCGATCCGCGCCGTGCCGAGACAGCCGACGAGCCCGAAGGCGGCCATCGCCGGACGGGCCCGGGCCGCGCGCAGGCCGAGCAGCAGCGCGAAGACACCGAGCGCCGGGCCGTACGAGACGCTGAACAGGGCGGGGGCGGCGGCCAGGCTCAGTACGGCCGTCAGTGCGAAGGCCGCCCAGGGGTACCGCCGGGCCACGGCGACCGCGAGGGCGAGCACCACCAGCCCTGCGGCCTGCTGCCAGGCGGCACGCGGCTCGTTCATCCCGAGCCGGTCGGCCGTGAGCGCGGGCACCACGAGGACGGCCCAGAGGAGGCAGGCCCGCCATATGCGAGGACGTTCCATCCGGCCGACGCTACAAGCGGGGGGCGGGGTGCCACTGCTGCCGATCGTCAGGTGCGGTGCGCGGCCACAACGCACCGGCACCGCCGCCTACCCGCCCGACCGCCCCCGACGTGGCAGGATCGGAAAGCCATGACTGCGCCCACGAAGCCCCCGCACAGCCACCCCTCCGACGCCGGCTGGGACGCCCCCCGCGCTCAGCCTCCGCAGGAACCCGCTCAGCCTCCGCAGGAACTCGCTCAGCCTCCGCAGGAAACCGCTCAGCCTCTGCAGGAAACCGTCATCGGCTGGTTCGACGAACACGCCCGAGACCTCCCCTGGCGGCGCCCCGAGGCCGGCCCCTGGGGGGTGATGGTCAGTGAGTTCATGCTTCAGCAGACGCCCGTGAACCGCGTCCTGCCCGTCTACGAGCAGTGGCTGTCCCGCTGGCCACGCCCCGCCGACCTGGCCAAGGAGGCCCCCGGTGAGGCCGTGCGTGCCTGGGGCCGGCTCGGTTACCCGCGCCGCGCCCTGCGGCTGCACGGTGCCGCCGTCGCCATAGCGGAACGGCACGGCGGGGACGTACCGACCGACCACGCCCAGCTGCTCGCGCTGCCCGGCATCGGCGAGTACACGGCCGCGGCGGTCGCCTCCTTCGCCTACGGTCAGCGCCACCCCGTCCTGGACACCAACGTCCGCCGGGTCCTCGCCCGTGCCGTCACCGGCGTGCAGTACCCGCCGAACGCCACCACGGCCGCCGAGCGCAAGCTCGCCCGCACCCTGCTCCCCGATGACGAACGCACCGCCGCGCGCTGGGCCGCCGCCTCCATGGAGCTCGGCGCGCTGGTGTGCACGGCGAAGAACGAGTCGTGCCATCGCTGCCCGATCACCGCGCAGTGCGCCTGGCGGCTGGCCGGGAAACCGGAGCACGACGGGCCGCCGCGCCGCGGGCAGACGTACGCCGGTACGGACCGTCAGGTGCGCGGCAAGCTGCTCGCCGTGCTCCGCGACGCCCACACGCCCGTCCCGCAGGCTGCCCTCGACCGGGTGTGGCACGAGCCGGTGCAGCGCGCCCGCGCCCTGGACGGTCTCGTCGCGGACGGTCTGGTGGAGCCGCTGCCGGGTGGGATGTACCGACTGCCGCTGAGCTGACCGGCACACAGCCACATCACAGCCCTGGAGGCTCTGCAACACCTCCTACATGGCCGTTGCACAGCCACCACACGGGCAAATCACCCCATACCCGCCCCAACTCCTCGACCGTTTTGCCCCTTTCCTGATTCCGTTACACAACCGACGGACAGCCGAGCGCTAGCCGAAGGCTGCTTCGGACAGCCCCGTGACAACGCCTCCGTAGCTTCATTTCCGTACCCGACAGACGGGGACGACTACGAACCACAGGCAGTGACACCGACGGCGAACGAGCCGGCCGGGAACGGGGAATCGGGAGGCGGTCAACATGGCGCAGGGCGAGGTGCTCGAGTTCGAGGAGTACGTCCGCACCCGGCGGGACGCGCTGCTGCGCAGCGCACGCCGACTGGTCCCGGACCCGGTGGACGCCCAGGACCTGTTGCAGACGGCGCTGGTGCGGACGTACCACCGCTGGGACGGCATAGCGGACAAGCGGCTCGCGGACGCCTACCTCCGCCGCGTGATGATCAACACGCGGACCGAGTGGTGGCGGGCGCGGAAGCTGGAGGAGGTGCCGACCGAGCAGCTGCCGGACGCCTCGGTCGACGACTCCACCGAGCAGCACGCGGACCGCGCCCTGCTGATGGACATCATGAAGGTGCTGGCTCCCAAGCAGCGCAGCGTCGTGGTGCTGCGACACTGGGAGCAGATGTCCACGGAGGAGACGGCCGCCGCCCTCGGCATGTCGGCCGGAACCGTCAAGAGCACGCTGCACCGGGCGCTCGCCCGGCTCCGCGAGGAGCTGGAGAGCCGCGATCTGGACGCACGCGCGCTGGAGCGTGAGGAGCGGGAGCGTTGCGCGGCCTAGGCACGACGGCGGGCGGCACCGGGCGCACGGACACGGGCATGGGCCGGGACAGAGACGGGGACGGCGAGGACACCGGCCCGGAACGGCCCGGGCCCGCACCGACCCGGGAGACACTTCAGGCGGCGTTCACGGCGGTGGCCGTGGTCGTCGCCCTCGCCCTTTTCGTCTCCGCGTGCGCCACCGGCGGCACCGGCGCCCGTGACGAGGGACCCGCGCACGCCGACTCGGCGGGCTCGGCCGTCGCGTCGTTCACGCCCTCGGCCTCGGCCGTCCCCGATCCCCTGGAGGCCGTCCGCCTGGTCAAGGCGGACCCGGCGGTCTCGGTGGACGTGAAGCGCGACCTCAAGCCGTGCGTCTCCGACGACTACCCCGTCGACGTCTCCTCCGGCGATCTGACCGGGGGGCCGGCGAGCGACATCGTGGTCAACGTCCTCTCCTGCGGCGACGGGGTCGGCGTCGGCTCGTATGTGTATCGCGAGCAGGGGGGCCGGTACGAGAATGTGTTCAAGGCCGAGGAGCCTCCGGTCTACGCGGAGATCGACCGCGGCTACCTGGTGGTGACCAAGCAGGTGTACGAGAAGAACGACCAGGTGTCGAACCCGTCCAGCGAGAATGTGATCTCGTACCTCTGGACCGCGGGCCGCTTCGTGAAGAAGTTCAGCACGCACACCGACTACGGCACGCTCGGCGACGGCGAGGAGTCGGCGGCGCCCGGCGGCTGAGCTCCCCCAGCACACACGCAGACCACAGAGAACCACGAGGACTGAGAGCACCGGGATGGCAGACCAGACCCACGTTCTGTTCGTCGAGGACGACGACGTCATCCGCGAGGCCACCCAGCTGGCCCTGGAGCGGGACGGCTTCGCGGTCACCGCCATGCCCGACGGGCTGTCGGGCCTGGCGGCGTTCCGGGCGAACCGGCCGGACATCGCGCTGCTTGACGTCATGGTCCCGGGCCTGGACGGCGTCAGCCTGTGCCGCCGGATCAGGGACGAGTCGACCGTGCCGGTGATCATGCTGTCGGCGCGCGCGGACTCGATCGACGTGGTGCTGGGCCTGGAGGCGGGCGCGGACGACTATGTGACCAAGCCCTTCGACGGTGCCGTGCTGGTCGCACGGATCCGCGCCGTGCTGCGCCGCTTCGGGCACGCGAGCGGCGGGGACCGGTCGGACGAGGCCGCTTCGGCCGCCGGCGGCGGGGTGCTGACCTTCGGCGACCTGGAGATCGACACCGAGGGCATGGAGGTGCGCAGGGCGGGGCAGCCCGTGGCGCTCACGCCGACCGAGATGCGGCTGCTGCTGGAGTTCTCCTCCGCGCCGGGCACGGTGCTGTCGCGGGACAAGCTGCTGGAGCGCGTGTGGGACTACGGCTGGGGCGGGGACACGCGCGTCGTCGACGTGCATGTGCAGCGGCTGCGGCAGAAGATCGGCCAGGACCGTATCGAGACGGTCCGTGGCTTCGGCTACAAGTTGAAGGCCTGAGCGGGGCGGGCATGCGGGGGATGTTCAGACGCCCGGCTCCGTCCGGCGCGGGGCGCGCGATCCTCACGGACGCGGCGGACGCGGCGGATGGTGCGGGCCAAGGGACGGATGTCCGTGCGGGTGCGCGGGCGGGCGGTGGCATGGAAGGGCGCGCGGGCGGTGGCCCGGGGGGTCGTACGGACGGTCGGGCGGCTGGTCGTACGCACGGTCGTGCGGGTGGTCGTGCGGGCCTGCGCCGGAGCGGTCGTACGGGCTTGGATCTGAGCGGTCGTATCGGCGGCCGGGTGGCCATTCGCACGGGGCTGCGGTGGAAGCTGAGCGCGGCGATCGCGCTGGTCGGCGCGCTCGTGGCGATCGTGCTCAGCCTGGTCGTGCACAACCAGGCCCGGGTCTCCATGCTGGACAGCGCGCGCGACCTCGCGGACGAACGCATCCTGATCGCCCAGCGCAGCTACGAGCAGTCCAAACGGCTGAACTTCCCCAACGCCACGATCGACGACCCGGAGCTGCCGGCGGCGCTGCGGGAGAAGGTCGAGGAGGGCCGGCGGGCGACGTACGTGACCGACTCACCGACCGGCGCGCCCGACATCTGGGCGGCCGTACCGCTCAACAACGGGCATGTCCTGTCGCTGCGCACCGGCTGGACCGACCGCAGCGAGCACATCCTCAACCGCCTCGACCAGGCCATGATCATCGGCTCCATCTCGGTGGTTCTTGGCGGCAGCGCGCTCGGCGTGCTGATCGGCGGGCAGCTGTCGCGCCGGCTGCGCAAGGCGGCGGCCGCGGCGAACCAGGTCGCGAGCGGGGAGCCGGACGTCCGGGTGCGGGACGCCATCGGGGGTGTCGTACGGGACGAGACCGACGATCTCGCGAGCGCGGTGGACGCGATGGCGGACGCGCTGCAGCAACGGCTGGAGGCGGAGCGCCGGGTCACGGCGGACATCGCGCACGAGCTGCGCACGCCGGTGACGGGTCTGCTGACGGCGGCGGAACTCCTTCCCCCCGGCCGGCCCACCGAACTGGTCCTGGACCGGGCGAAGGCCATGCGCACCCTCGTCGAGGACGTCCTGGAGGTGGCCCGGCTGGACAGCGCCTCGGAACGGGCCGAGCTGCAGGACATCATGCTGGGCGAGTTCGTCAGCCGACGGGTCGCGGCGAAGGACCCGGAGATCGAGGTGCGGGTCGTCCACGAGTCGGAGGTCACGACCGACCCGCGCCGCCTGGAGCGGGTGCTGTTCAACCTGCTGGCGAACGCCGCGCGGCACGGCAGGCCGCCCATCGAGGTCACCGTCGAGGGCCGGGTCATCCGGGTCCGCGACCACGGCCCCGGCTTCCCCGAGGACCTGCTCGCGGAGGGCCCCAGCCGCTTCCGCACGGGCAGCAGCGACCGCTCGGGCCACGGCCACGGCCTCGGCCTGACGATCGCGGCAGGTCAGGCCCGAGTCCTCGGCGCCCGCCTGACCTTCCGCAACATCCGCCCCGCGGGCGCCCCGGAGCACGTCCCGTCGGAGGGCGCGGTGGCCGTCCTGTGGCTCCCGGAGCACGCCCCGACGAACACGGGGAGCTACCCGATGCTGCCGTAGCGGCCGCCCGGGGGGCTGGGGCTCACCCGAACGACTTGGAGAAGTCGAGCTCCTCGCTCCGCTCGGTCAGCGAGTACCAGTTGCCGTTGTCGTCACGGAAGATCGCCTCGATGCCGTACGGCCGCTCCTGCGGCTCCTGGATGAACTCCACCCCGCGCGCCCTGAAGGTCTCGTAGTCCCCCCGGCAGTCGTCGGTCCGGAACGCCCCGGCCCCGATGACCCCCTTCCCGACGAGCTTCTTCAACGCCTCGGAGGACTCGGGATCGAGGCCGGGCCCATCGAGGCTCATCAGCGCGAGCTCGACATCCGGCTGGTCCTTGGCGCCCACGGTGACCCACCGCATATCGCCCATGGAGAGGTCATTCCGCACCTCGAAGCCGATCTTCTCGGTGAAGAACGCCTTGGTGCGCTGCTGGTCAAACGTCCATACGGTGGTGATGCCCAGCCCTTTGATCATGACGACGCCTCCCGTGCTCCGGCTGCTGTTCCTGACCGTCACGGTAGGCAGAGGCCCCGTCAGCGCGCTTCTCCAGAGTTGCTCTCCTGCCCTTGCCCTTGCCCCTGCGCCGCCCGGCGCCGGAAGCCCCCGGCCCACAGCATCGCGTAGCACCCCGGTATCAACGAGGCGCCGCGTCCGACATGCCTGTCCCGGTACTCGCTGGGCGTCAGCCCGGTCCGCGCCTTGAACCGCGCCGAGAACGTACCGAGGCTGCTGAACCCGACCAGATGGCAGATCTCCGTCACGGTCAGATTGGCCCCCCGCAGATACTCCTCGGCCCGCTCGATCCGCCGATGCGTCAGATACTGCCCCGGCGTCTCGCCGTACGCCGCCTTGAAGAGCCGCACGAAGTGATACCGCGAATACCCGGCATGCGCAGCGACGGCGTCCAGATCGAGCCCGGGATCGGCCCAGTCCCGATCCATGGCGTCCTTGGCCAGCCGCAACTGCCGCATCCTGTCCATGCGACCGATGGTGACATGGGGCACTGACAACACCGGCCGCGTATCCCAGCCCGCCCGGCGCACGAGGACGAGGGCACACCATCCCCAGCCCCTGGGCACTTCCCAGCGCCGACCCCGGCAATCCCAGCCCATCCAACGCACGAGGACAAAGGCACACCATCCCCAGCCCCACCCACCCGCTGGGGACGCACACCCCGACGGCGACCACTCCCCAGCGCCGACCCCGGCAATCCCAGCCCATCCGGCGCACGAGGACGAGGACACACCATCCCCAACCCCCACCCACCCGCTGGGGACGCACACCCCGACGGCGACCACTCCCCAGCGCCGGCCCCGGCAATCCCAGCCCATCCAGCGCACGAGGACAAGGGCACACCATCCCCAACCCCCACCCACCCGCTGGGGACGCACACCCCGACGGCGACCACTCCCGGCGCCGGCCCCGGCAATCTCAGCCCGTCCGGCGTTTGAGGACGAGGCCCCTTCAGGGCCGACAGCGGGGGTCTGGGGGCCGCAGGCCCCCAGGGAACGGGGTCGAAGGGGCAGCGCCCCTGGAGGATGGGACGGGTAGGGGCGGCGGGGGCGAGGAAACCAAAAAGGGAAGGCCCCCGGGCCGGCACATCACCCGAGGACCTCCCCATCACCACCCGCTCAGGCAGCGTCACCCTTGGGCCCCGCCCCCTTGAGCGGCACCTCCTTCACGAACACAGCCGCGACCAGGGACAGCACGGCAATCACGGCCCCCAGCACAAACGCCGAGTGCGTCCCCGCGGACACCGCCTGCTGATAAGCCTCCCGCGCCGCCTCCGGCAGCTTCGCCAGGCTCGCCGCATCCAACTGCGCCGACTGCTCGGTCACCTTCGCCCCCAGCGCCCCGGCCCGCTCGGCCATGACGTCCTGCACCCGGCTGTTGAACAGCGCCCCCATCACGGCGACCCCGAACGAGGACCCGAGCGTACGGAAGAGCGTGGCGGACGAGGACGCGACGCCCATGTCCTTCATCTCGACGCTGTTCTGCGCGACCAGCATGGTGATCTGCATCAGACACCCCATACCGACGCCCACCACAGCCATGTACACACCGGACGTGAACTGACTGGTCCCGGTGTCCATCAACGACAGCAGATACAGCCCGACGACCATCACCACACTGCCGAACACCGGGAACACCTTGTACCGCCCGGTGTTCGTGGTCACCCGCCCGGCGACCATCGAGGTGACGAGCATCGCCCCGAGCATCGGCAGCAGCAGAAGCCCGGAGTTCGTCGCGGACGCGCCCTGCACCGACTGCTGGTACAGCGGCAGGAACAGCGTCGCACCGAACATCACGAACCCGGTGACGAACCCGATCACGGACATCAGCGTGAAGTTCCGGCTACGGAAGATATGCAGCGGAACCACCGGCTCCGCAGCCTTGGTCTGCCAGAACACAAACCCCACGAGCGCGGCGACCCCGATCCCGATCAGCTCCATGATCACCGCGGACGTCCAGGCGTACTCCGTACCGCCCCACGTGGTGACCAGCACGATCGAGGTGATCCCCACGGTCAGCAGCGCCGCGCCCAGATAGTCGATCCGCGCCTGCGCCCGCTTCTTCGGCAGATGCAGCACCACACTGATGGCGGCCAGCGCCACGACACCGAGCGGCAGGTTGATGTAGAACGCCCAGCGCCAGCCCCAGTGATCGGTGATCGTGCCCCCGACCAGCGGCCCGCCGATCATCGCGAGCGCCATGACACCGGCCATCATGCCCTGGTACTTGCCCCGCTCCCGCGGCGGAATCAGATCACCGATGATCGCCATGACACCGACCATCAGTCCGCCGGCGCCCAGCCCCTGAACCGCCCGGAACGCGATCAGCTGCCCCATGTCCTGGGCCATCCCGCTCAGCGCGGACCCGATCAGGAAGAGCACGATCGAGGACATGAAGACGCCCTTGCGCCCGTACATGTCACCGAGCTTGCCCCACAGCGGAGTGGAGGCCGCGGTCGCCAGGGTGTAGGCCGTGACGACCCACGACAGATGCTCCAGCCCGCCCAGCTCACCCACGATCGTCGGCATCGCCGTGCCCACGATCATGTTGTCGAGCATCGCGAGCATCATCGTGATCATCAGCGCGAGCAGCACGACCCGCACGCTCTTGGGCTGCTTCCCGGCGTCCTGCCCGGAGCCCTGTCCGGCTGCCGACCCGGCGCCTTGTCCGGCTGTCGGCCCGGCCCCCGGTGGTCCCGCTCCTGGCTCCGCCTCCATGTCCACGGCCTGTGTGTCCGCCATGACTCCCACTCCCCCAGCTACTTACTTGCCGCCCGGCAAGTTGTCTACACTCCGGGAAGGTAGGGGCGTAACTAGCCGGTCGTCAAGTAAGTTTTCCGGAAAGCCGAGTAGCGCGAGGATGGGCGGCACCATGGACGGCACCAAACAGCGGCGCCGCGGGAACACCCGCCAGCGCATCCAGGACGTGGCCCTCGAACTCTTCGCCGAGCAGGGCTACGAGAAGACCTCCCTGCGCGAGATCGCCGAGCGTCTGGACGTGACGAAGGCGGCGCTCTACTACCACTTCAAGACCAAGGAAGAGATCATCGTCAGCCTCTTCGAGGACCTGACGAAGCCGATCGAGGACCTGATCGAGTGGGGCAGACAGCAGCCGCACACCCTCGACACCAAGCAGGAGATCATCCGCCGCTACAGCCAGACCCTGACCGACGCGGCCCCGCTCTTCCGCTTCATGCAGGAGAACCAGGCGACCGTCCGCGAGCTGAGCATCGGCGAGATGTTCAAGGAGCGGATGCTCGGCATGCGCGACATCATCATCGATCCGGACGCGGACCTGGTCGACCAGGTCCGCTGCATCAGCGCCCTGTTCACGATGCACGCCGGGATGTTCGTACTGAAGGACGTCGAAGGCGACCCCGAGGAGAAGCGCAAGGCAATCCTCGAGGTCGCCACGGACCTGGTCACCCAGGCACACAAGGGCGCCTGAACGGCTCGGCGTCCCAGACGGTCAGGCATCCAAGACGGTCAGGCGCCCAAGACAGCAGGCGTCTCAGACGGTCAGACCCTTGGCCCGCAGGAAGGCCACCGGGTCGACGGCGGAGCCGTAGTTGGCGGTGGTACGGATCTCGAAGTGCAGGTGCGGCCCGCTGGAGTTGCCGGTATTGCCGGACCGGGCTATCTGCTGACCGGTCTTGACGACCTGGCCGACCTTCACGTCGATGCGCGACAGGTGGGCGTACTGGGAGTAGGCCCCGTTGCCGTGCTTGATGACGACGGCGTTGCCGTACGCGGGACCGTCACCGGCGCCGTTACCGCCGGCCTTGACGACGGTGCCGCCGTGCGCGGCCACGACCTGGGTGCCGCTGGGCACGGCGAAGTCCTGCCCGCTGTGGGTGGACTGCCACCTGGCGCCGGCCTGCGCGAAGCTGGCGGTCTTCGTGTACTTCTTCACCGGGCTCACCCAGGAGGCGGCCTTCTTGGCGGCGGCCTTCTTCACCGCGGCGCTCTGCGCCTGTACGGCGGTGGAGACGCCGGTGGCGGAGGTCATCTCAGCGGCGACCGCGCCCCCGGCGCCCAGTACGACCGAGGCCCCCAGGCCGGCGGCCAGCACAGCGGCACGGTTGCGGAACGAGGACGTACGGGACGAACGGAACGAGAAGCGCGGGGACATTCGAAACCTCACGGGGACGACGGCAGAGAAAACCACCCGACGCACGAAGCGGTCGCCGGATGGCCATCCCTTGGTAACCCCCGTCCGGGCGAACCCCAAAACCCGCTATCTACGACGGACGCTAGTACTCCGCCACAAAAATCCCTGCATCTTGACAGAGCCCGCATTAGGGACGAATAGGCACAGATACCCAATCCGCCGGACGGATTCCGTGACAGAAGTCCGTTTTGCCCCAGGGGCCGTTTCCACTATTCCCGCTAGTAGCGGACAAATCGCCTGTGCGGCATGTCACCGCTGAGCGCAATCACGGAACCCCGGAATGTGACGGGCGCTACGCCCCCCTCCGCCTTCGGTAATGAATGCCGTCGCCGGTCTGTGATGGACACCTCAACTTGAGCTACCGTCCGGTAACCAGCTGGTTCCCCACCAGCCATCCCTGCGCACGAACATGCACGCGACAACCACAGCGCACGTGACGTGAGAGGACCCCCCACATGACGCTTCGCCTTTGGGCACGCCGAATCGCGGTCAGCACCGCCTCAGCGGCGGCCCTCGTGGCCCTCGCGGTCCCCGCCGAAGCCGCCACGACAGCGACGAGCGCCTCCCCCGCCGCCTCGACCGCCACCACCACGGCAGTGTCCTCGGCGGATGTCGACTACGACACCTGGCAGAAGGACTGCCAGGCGGTGATGGACCAGGCGCTGCCCTATCTGAAGCAGCGGATCGCGAACACCAAGCCGGGTGAGAAGCAGGCGATCGTCTTCGACATCGACAACACCACCCTGGAGACGGACTTCGGCTTCAGCTACCCGCAGCCGCCCAACCAGCCGGTCCTGGAGGTCGCCGAGTACGCCCAGGAGCACGGCGTCTCCCTGTTCTTCGTGACCGCCCGCCCCGGCATCATCTACTCGGTGACCGACTACAACCTGGAGCACGTCGGCTACCAGGTCTCCGGCCTCTATGTACGGAGCTTCCTCGACCTCTTCAAGAACGTCGCCGAGTACAAGACGGCCCAGCGCGCCGACATCGAGTCCAAGGGCTACACGATCATCGCGAACATCGGCAACAGCGCCACCGACCTGTCCGGCGGCCACGCCGAGAAGACCTACAAGCTGCCTGACTACGACGGCCAGCTCTCCTGACCGGTCCCGTCAACTCCCGGTAGCCTCACCCCCGTTCGCGCGATCACGGGGGTGAGGCGAATGGAGCCCGCGGTACTCGGCGGCCGACTGGTGTCCAGCCTGGTCGGCCCGCTGGTGAGACAGCTGTTCGTCCAGGATGCGCCCGGCGCCGGCCTGGTCGACAAGCCCGTACGCCTGTCGCATCTCGTGTCCTTCCGGGGCGAGAAGCGCACCCTCGGGGAGGCGGAGGTCCGCAGACTCGCCGGCAAGCTGATTGCGGAGGCCGTGGCCTCACCCGGCGAGCGGCCGTTCCCGCCCGACGAGGAAGCGGCCGTGACCGACACCCTGGCCCGTCGGCTGCTCGCCCTGGGCGACCTGGACATGGACGACGTCCAGGCCGTACGCCTGGGCAATCGCGGACTCGCCCGGAAGCTGCACCGCCACGCCACGCCCCCCGACGGCCTGCACATCCTGGAGTTCTTCACCGCCGCTCCACGTTCGTGACCCGGACCCTGGTCGAGCAGAGCCGCGTGCAGTCCGAACTGATGGCCAGGGTCGACGAGTTGACCGCCCGCACGCCGCGCCCCTTCGCCCGGGACACCGCGTTCGAGCACCGCTACCTGCGCCATGTCGAGCAGCAGCACAACCACATCACCATCTACGGCATCGACCTGCGCGACTCTCCCGACCGCTGGCCCCTCGAAGTCGCCTGCCTGAGCCTGGAGGCGACGGCAGACGAGGAGCGCGCGGCCCCCCGCAAGAGCCGACGAGGTCCTCGCACATGTCAGCGCCACCGACGTCGTCCTCACGGTGCGGGAGGGCGCCGAGGTCCAGGCCCTGCCCCGGCTCGGGCCACGGCCCTGGATCCGCTTCAGCGGGCCGCATGAGCGACCGCTGTCCCGCGATCAGTGACCTGTCGCCGCTCGCCAGCACACGGCTCACCGATCTGCATCTGTCCTGGGCGGGTTCGGTGCTGGACTGGATCGACGACGCCCCGCGAATGCCCGGTGTCGAAGTACTTCGGGCCGAGTGGTACACGGACGTCTTCCCTGACGCGGAGATCGTCGTGGGGTGAGTGACGGCAACGCAAAAGGGGCCGGCGCTCGAAAGCACCGGCCCCTTCAGCTGGTGAGGCTTACGCCTCCTTGCTCAGGTTCGGCCCCGTTCCACCGGCCGCCTGCTCGATCGGCGGGACGTCCGGCAGTGCCGACTTCTCCTCACCGCGGAAGGTGAAGGTCTTGGCCTCGCCCTCGCCCTCGGTGTCCACGACCACGATGTGACCGGGGCGCAGCTCGCCGAAGAGGATCTTCTCCGACAGCGAGTCCTCGATCTCGCGCTGGATCGTCCGGCGCAGCGGCCGGGCGCCCATAACGGGGTCGTAGCCCTTCTTCGCGAGCAGCTCCTTGGCGGACTGGGCGAGCTCGATGCCCATGTCACGGTCCTTCAGGCGCTCGTCCACCTTGCTGATCATCAGGTCGACGATCCGCAGGATGTCGGCCTGGGTCAGCTGCGGGAAGACCACCACGTCGTCGACGCGGTTGAGGAACTCGGGGCGGAAGTGCTGCTTGAGCTCGTCCGACACCTTGTTCTTCATGCGCTCGTAGTTGGTCTTCGTGTCACCCGAGGCCGCGAAGCCCAGGTTGAAGCCCTTGGAGATGTCCCGGGTGCCGAGGTTGGTCGTCATGATGATGACCGTGTTCTTGAAGTCCACGACCCGGCCCTGGGAGTCGGTCAGGCGACCGTCCTCCAGGATCTGCAGCAGCGAGTTGAAGATGTCCGGGTGGGCCTTCTCCACCTCGTCGAAGAGGACGACGGAGAACGGCTTGCGGCGGACCTTCTCGGTCAGCTGGCCGCCCTCTTCGTAGCCCACGTAGCCGGGGGGCGAACCGAAGAGACGCGACACCGTGTGCTTCTCGCTGAACTCCGACATGTCGAGGGAGATCAGCGCGTCCTCGTCACCGAAGAGGAACTCGGCGAGCGCCTTGGACAGCTCGGTCTTACCGACACCGGACGGGCCGGCGAAGATGAACGAACCACCCGGACGCTTCGGGTCCTTCAGACCGGCACGCGTACGGCGGATCGCCTTCGACAGCGCCTTGACGGCGTCGTTCTGGCCGATGACCCGCTTGTGGAGCTCGTCCTCCATGCGGAGCAGGCGGGACGACTCCTCCTCGGTCAGCTTGAAGACCGGGATGCCGGTGGCGGTCGCGAGGACCTCGGCGATCAGCTCGCCGTCGACCTCGGCGACGACGTCCATGTCGCCGGCCTTCCACTCCTTCTCCCGCTTGGCCTTGGCGGCCAGGAGCTGCTTCTCCTTGTCGCGGAGAGAGGCGGCCTTCTCGAAGTCCTGCGAGTCGATCGCGGACTCCTTGTCGCGGCGGACACCGGCGATCTTCTCGTCGAACTCGCGCAGGTCCGGCGGAGCCGTCATCCGGCGGATACGCATCCGGGAGCCCGCCTCGTCGATCAGGTCGATCGCCTTGTCGGGGAGGAAGCGGTCCGAGATGTAACGGTCGGCCAGGGTGGCGGCCTGGACCAGCGCCTCGTCGGTGATGGAGACGCGGTGGTGGGCCTCGTACCGGTCACGCAGACCCTTGAGGATCTCGATCGTGTGCGGCAGGGACGGCTCGGCGACCTGGATGGGCTGGAAGCGGCGCTCAAGGGCCGCGTCCTTCTCCAGGTGCTTGCGGTACTCGTCCAGCGTGGTCGCACCGATGGTCTGCAGCTCACCACGGGCCAGCATCGGCTTCAGGATGGAAGCCGCGTCGATGGCGCCCTCGGCGGCACCCGCACCGACCAGCGTGTGAAGCTCGTCGATGAACAGGATGATGTCGCCGCGGGTGCGGATCTCCTTGAGCACCTTCTTCAGGCGCTCCTCGAAGTCACCGCGGTAGCGGGAGCCGGCGACCAGCGCGCCGAGGTCCAGGGTGTAGAGGTGCTTGTCCTTGAGGGTCTCGGGCACCTCGCCCTTGACGATGGCCTGGGCGAGGCCCTCCACGACGGCGGTCTTGCCGACGCCGGGCTCACCGATCAGGACCGGGTTGTTCTTGGTACGGCGGGACAGCACCTGCATGACCCGCTCGATCTCCTTCTCGCGCCCGATGACCGGGTCGAGCTTGGACTCACGAGCGGCCTGGGTGAGGTTCCGGCCGAACTGGTCGAGGACCAGGGACGTCGAGGGCGTGCCCTCGGCAGGCCCGCCGGCGGCGGCGGTCTCCTTGCCCTGGTAACCGGAGAGCAGCTGGATGACCTGCTGCCGCACCCGGTTCAGATCTGCGCCCAGCTTGACCAGGACCTGGGCGGCGACGCCCTCGCCCTCGCGGATCAGGCCGAGCAGGATGTGCTCCGTGCCGATGTAGTTGTGGCCCAGCTGAAGGGCCTCGCGGAGCGACAGCTCCAGGACCTTCTTGGCACGGGGGGTGAAGGGGATGTGACCCGACGGGGCCTGCTGGCCCTGGCCGATGATCTCCTCCACCTGCTGGCGGACCGCCTCGAGCGAAATCCCGAGGCTCTCAAGGGCCTTGGCGGCGACACCCTCACCCTCGTGGATCAGGCCCAGGAGGATGTGCTCGGTGCCGATGTAGTTGTGGTTGAGCATCCGGGCTTCTTCCTGAGCCAGGACGACAACCCGCCGCGCGCGGTCGGTGAACCTCTCGAACATCGTTAATCGCTCCTCAGAGCGGTCAGGCAGTGGGGGGAACTTCCCCTCCCTGTCCTTCCGCAGCTTAGTCCCGCAAGCGGGGACCGCTCATTCCAACTGCCGACACCGTCGATGGCCTCCTGACCCCGCTAACGCCGACATCTGCTCCAACCCGATGGTGCGAGACGATGTTCCCGCAGGCCAGGTGGTTACCCTCACCATCAGTACGCCGATGGCGAACGTGAGACGCCCCTTGCCTGCGTGTCGCCCCCTCCCACTAGGGATGTCTTACCCGCTGGGACTGACACTCCATGCCGCGCCCCCCGGTTCCCTCCGCTACGGGCGAACAACCTTGCGCCACCTCACACCCCCGCACGCCCCCTCGCTCGGCACTGTACGCATCCACAAAGACACCCAGCGTAACCCGTACGCCCTTTCGGTGGTTGCACCATGCATGGCCGGCCCTCGCCCCGCGATCACCACGGACGTCGTAGCGCTCCCCCTTCCCCGTCGGCCGCTCGATCCGAGCGATCAGGTCCGGCGGTGGTACGAGAACGAACTGGGCTGGCCCGTGGTGCCCGGGCCGCCCGGCTCCCCGCTGAGCCTTCGCGTGGGTCTGCGCTTCGACGTCCTGGACGTTCCGGCCGAGGCGGGCCGCGCGGCACTGCGCCATCTGACGCCGGGCTCTCCGGTGGCCGTGCGGGGCGACCGGCTGCGGCTGCTCGTGGCCGCGGGCAGCGCACAGGAGGTGCCGGGGGTGCTGGACTGGCTGGAGTGGGGCGCCCTGCCCCTGGACCTGACGGCGCTGGGCGAGGGCGACCTCATGGAGGCGCCGCTGCCACCCGATCAGGGACCGGCCATGGCGGTACGGCCGCTCGAACGGGCCGGACCGGCCGCCGCCGCGGACGTACGGCACCCCGTCGATCCCGGACCGAAGGGGGCCGTACGGCGTCCTGGCCTGCCGGGGCACGGCGGGGTGCGGCTGCTTCCCCGGGGCCGCTCCGCTGCCGTGCAGGGGGCCGCCGTGTGGCTGCGGCCCCCCGAGCCTGGGGGCGAGGTCGAGGCCTCGCTGCCGACGCTGTCGGCCTTGGGGGGCGGTGGAAGCGCCCCCGATCTCGTGCGGGTGCTGGACACGGTGGCAACGCACTGCCACCGCCTGCGGCTGCGACGCGTGTGCGCACAGCCGTCGGGCTGTCCGTAGATCAGGCGTTCGCCTTCTCGTATGCCTCGCGAATGGACGCGGGAACCCGGCCGCGGTCGTTGACCTCGTAACCGTTCTCCTTTGCCCACGCGCGGATCTGCGCGGTGTCCTGGCTGCCACCGGAAGCGGCGCGCGCCTTTCCACGCCCACCCGAAGCGCGGCCTCCGGTACGACGACCGCCCTTCACGTAAGGCTCGAGAAGGCCGCGGAGCTTGTCCGCATTGGCAGTCGTGAGATCGATCTCGTACGTCTTGCCGTCCAGCGCGAACGTCACGGTCTCGTCCGCCTCGCCGCCGTCGAGGTCGTCGACAAGAAGGACCTGAACCTTCTGTGCCACCGGATTTCCTTTCATCGATAACTTGAGGGCCGGGGGTCTGCGGCGTCCGCCGTTTCACCGTCCCCTGTTATATGCAGTACTGCAGTACGTCGGAAAGCAAACCGCTTTTGCTGGAAAAACACAAACCCCCGGGAGAGACCCACAGCCCGCCCACGGCCCGGAAACATGCGCGTTTCGGACATAGGGCACCCGGGCAGGGCCGTCCGCCGGAATAGAGGCCGGCGATCACAGATGCAGAAGCATCCGGCTGTTGCCCAAGGTGTTCGGTTTCACTCGTTCGAGACCGAGGAACTCCGCCACGCCCTCGTCATAGGAACGGAGCAGCTCCGCGTAGACATCGGTGTCAACCGGCGTCTCGCCGATCTCCACGAAGCCGTGCTTGCCGAAGAAGTCCACTTCGAAGGTCAGGCAGAAAACCCGGCGAACGCCGAGCCAGCGCGCGGTGTGCAGCAACTTCTCCAGCAACTGATGGCCGACGCCGGCGCCCTTCAGGCCGGGCTTCACGGCGAGAGTGCGCACTTCCGCCAGGTCTTCCCACATCACGTGCAGGGCGCCGCAGCCGACGACCTCCCCGTTGTCGTCCCGTTCCGCGACCCAGAACTCCTGGATGTCCTCGTAAAGCGTCACCGTGGCTTTGTCGAGCAGGATGCGACGCCGGACGTACTCGTCAAGGAGACGACGCACCGCCGGGACATCGCTGGTGCGGGCCCGCCGGACGGTGATGGCTTTTGCGGTGACTTCTGGGCTCTCCGCCGCGGGGGTCTCGGCCGAGTGGCTCTCTGCTGACATGAGCGGACGCTATCGCCCGCCGGGCTCCCGCGCCGAGCCGGGGTTCTGACGGTCGGTATCCGTGGGCGTATCGGTGCCGGTATCGGCGCTGCTCGTATCCGTGCTCGTAACGCGGCGGGTATCGGGGGGTTCCGCGGGTTCCGGCGTTTCCGGGCCCTGGACGATGCGTACGGCGTCTCGCAGGGCCCGGCGCTGTTCGTCGCTCATCATGCCGAAGAAGGCAACGAGTGCGGCGGCGGGGTTGTCACTCTGCGACCAGGCGTCGTTCATGAGGGCGGCGGCGTAGGCGGCCCGCGTGGAGACTGCCTCATATCGATAGGCCCGGCCTTCCGCTTCGCGGCGCACCCAGCCCTTCTGATGGAGATTGTCCAAAACGGTCATCACCGTGGTGTAGGCGATGGACCGTTCCTGCTGAAGATCTTCCAGGACTTCTCGAACGGTCACCGGGCGGTTCCACTTCCACACCCGCGTCATGACCGCGTCTTCGAGTTCTCCCAATGGGCGAGGCACAACTCAGCACAATAGTGGGAGATCTCGATGTTGGCGTGCCGGACGTGCGCTTTACCTGACAAATGGCGACAAAAAGGGCGTACGACTCGCAAAGCGCTGGGCTGGGAGTCGTACGCCGCGGAGCGTCGGGGTCAGGCGTCGGGGTCAGGCGTCCGGGTTCGCGGGGGCCTGACGGGTGCCCTCCACGCGCGCGAGGGCGGCGTCGACGGCCGCGTCCTCCTTGGCCTTGTTGGCTCCGCCCTGGGTCTTCACGATCACCCTGATCACACCGATGAAGAACACGGCCATGACGGCCGGGGGGAGGAGTGCGGAGACGTAGTCCATGCGTCCAGGGTAGCCAGGGGGTGGGGCGCGGCCGGGGCCGGGTTGGGGTGGATTGGGGTGAGGTGTGGGGTGGGGTGGCGGTGAGGGTGGAGAGGCGGTGGGGCCGCGCTGCCCGGCCCGCGAGGGCCGGGGCGCGTGTCGGGGGGCCGCCGGGGAGCCTCTGCGGCTGCTCTCAGCCTGCGGCGAGTTGCTGGGGCGGGTTCGCGGGGGGCGGGGTCGGTTTGCGGCGCGGGAAGACCTCGCCGGGGGTGGGGATGGGGCGGCTCGGCCTCGGGGCGGCGGGTGTGGACTCGGGGCCGGGGCCGGGTTTGGGCGCGGCCGGCTTTTCGGCGGGTTTCTTCCGCGGCTGCTTGGCGGGCTCCTGGCCGGTGGGCTGGGCGGGGAGGTCGACCGTGGTGCCGGGGGAATGGCCGGAGAGGCCGCCGGGGAGGGCCAGGAGGCGCGTGCGGGCCGCGGGAACGGTCGGTGTGGCCAAGGTCTGGCAGCGGTCGAGGAGGGCGGCCGCGGTGGGGTTGGCGCGGAGCGCGTGCAGAGCGGCGAGGTCGTCGGGGCTCGGGTGGTGCCCGGCGTCGAGGACCTCCTCCAGGAGGGTGAGGTAGCCGGCTGTGGCACCGGGGAGGGCGGCGCGGTAGCGGGCCAGGTCGGCCACCAAGAAAGCACGCAGCCGGGCGCCCTCGCGCATCGCCTCGTCGAGCGACTCGGCGAGGTGGAGACACTCCTGGACGTCCTCGGCCGAGGCGGGGCTGGGGTGAAGGGCAAGAGCGAGAGCGCGGCGGAGCACACGCAGCTCCTCCACGCCGAACGCCATGCCGCCGCGGGATCCGTATGGCGTGGGCATGCGGCGACGATACGCGCTAATCAGACAAACGCGGCGTAGGGAGCTGGTGTGGCGCGGGGAGCCACTCGGATGCGTGCGCAAGCCGTGCCGGGGGGTGTGCGTCCTGCCGCCCGGCCGCGGGCAGTCGTGCCGCGACCCACCCCCGGTCGGCCGCGGCGCCGAGCAACCCGTCAGCGGGCGGCGGCAGGTCCCCCGGCCCGGCCGGCGGAGTCACATGCGGGAGACGTTGCGTTCGTAGACCAGGCGCAGGCCGATCAGCGTCAGCCACGGCTCGTGTTCGTCGATGACCGAGGACTCGCCCAGGACCATCGGCGCCAGCCCGCCCGTGGCGATGACGGTGACGTCGTCGGGGTCGTCCGCCAGTTCGCGGGCCATGCGGCTGACCACGCCGTCCACCTGGCCGGCGAAGCCGTAGATGATGCCGGCCTGCATCGCCTCCACGGTGTTCTTGCCGATCACGCTGCGCGGGCGGGCCACCTCGATCTTGCGGAGCTGGGCGCCCTTGACGCCGAGTGCGTCGACGGAGATCTCGATGCCAGGGGCGATGACACCGCCGATGTACTCGCCGCGCGCGCTGACCGCGTCGAACGTCGTCGCCGTACCGAAGTCGACGACGATGGCCGGGCCGCCGTAGAGGTCGACCGCCGCCACCGCGTTGATGATGCGGTCCGCGCCGACCTCCTTGGGGTTGTCCGTGAGGATCGGCACGCCCGTCTTCACGCCCGGTTCGACGAGGACGGCGGGGACGTCGCCGTAGTAGCGGCGGGTCACCTCGCGCAGTTCGTGGAGGACCGAGGGGACCGTCGCGCAGATGGCGATGCCGTCGATGCCGTCGCCCAGTTCCTCGCCGAGGAGCGGGTGCATGCCCATCAGGCCCTGGAGGAGGACCGCCAGTTCGTCGGCCGTGCGGCGGGCGTCCGTCGAGATGCGCCAGTGCTCGACGATGTCCTCGCCGTCGAAGAGGCCGAGGACGGTGTGGGTGTTGCCTACGTCGATCGTGAGGAGCATGCCCGTTCCTACTCCGCCGCTCGCAGGTCCAGGCCGATGTCCAGGATCGGCGAGGAGTGGGTGAGGGCTCCTACGGCCAGGTAGTCGACGCCCGTGCCGGCGTACGCCCTGGCGTTGTAGAGGGTGAGGCGGCCCGAGGCTTCGAGCGCCGCGCGGCCGTGCACGATCGCCACCGCCTCCTCGCACTCGCCCGGCGTGAAGTTGTCCAGGAGGATCAGGTCCGCGCCCGCGTCCACGACCTCGCGCAGCTGGTGCAGGGTGTCGACCTCGACCTCGATCGGGACGTCCGGGAAGGCCTCGCGGACCGCCCTGAAGGCCTGGGTCACGCCGCCCGCCGCCACCACGTGGTTGTCCTTGACCAGCGCCGCGTCCGACAGGGACATGCGGTGGTTGACTCCGCCGCCGCAGCGCACCGCGTACTTCTCCAGGGAGCGCAGGCCCGGCGTCGTCTTGCGGGTGTCGCGGACCTGCGCGCTCGTGCCACGCAGTACGTCCGCCCACGCGCGCGTGGCCGTCGCGATGCCCGACAGGCGGCACAGGATGTTCAGCGCGCTGCGTTCGGCCGTGAGCAGGTCGCGGGTGCGGGTGGTGATCGACAGGAGCTTCTGGCCGGGCTCCACGCGGTCGCCGTCCTCGACGTGGCGCTCCACCTCGAACTCGTCCTCGCAGACCATCGAGACCACCGCTTCGGCGACCCTGAGGCCCGCCACCACGCCCGTCTCGCGGGCGACGAAGTCGGCGGTGGCGACCGCCTCTTCCGGGATGGTCGCGACCGTCGTCACGTCCACGCCGTGCGCCAGGTCCTCCTGGATGGCCACGTTGGCGATGTCCTCGACCTCGACGGGGTCGAGTCCCGCGTCGGCCAGGAGCTGGGCGAGCGCGGGGTCGAGGCCGCACTCCAGGTACTCCTCGTCGGCACCGCAGGCGCAGTCGTCGCCGCAGCCGCCGTTCGAGGCGAGGGGAAGGTCGGGGGTGGTCACTTCTGTCACTGCTCCTGCTGTGGCATGGGGGCCCCTGCTGCTCGGGCGAGGCCGAGGGCTTGGGGGAGGGTCGGGGGGAAGTCTGCGGTGTCGGTGGTGTGCACGGCCAGTGTGCGGTCCGGGTTCAGGCGTACGACGATGTGGCGGCGCCATGCCGTGTCGTCGCGGTCGGGCTCGTCCTCCCGCCAGTGGCAGCCCCGTGTCTCCTCGCGCAGGTGTGCGGCGGCGACCAGGACGCGGGCCACGCACAGGAGGTTGGTGGCCTCCCAGGTGTCGACGCCGGGCTCGGCGGTCTTGCCGTTCTCGGCGAGGGCGTCGCGGGCGTCGGTGTGGAGCCGCTGGAGCTGTTCGGCGGCCTTGGCGAGGGAGTCGGCGGAGCGCAGGACGCCGGCGCCGTCCGTCATGATCCGCTGGATCGCGAAGCGGGCCTCGGGGGTGAGCAGGGGGTGCTCGGGCGTCTCGGGGTACGGCACCGGGTGCGGCACGCGCGCGTGGAGGCCGTTGGCCGCACGGGCGGCGGCGATGTCCACCGCGATGCGCTCGGCGTAGACCAGGCCTTCGAGGAGCGAGTTGGAGGCCAGGCGGTTGGCGCCGTGGACGCCCGTGCAGGCGACCTCGCCGCACGCGTACAGGCCGGGGACGGTCGTACGGCCGTGGGAGTCGGTGCGTACGCCGCCGGAGGCGTAGTGGGCGGCCGGGGCGACCGGGATGGGGTTGTGCACCGGGTCGATGCCGTGGGCGCGGCAGGCGGCGAGGATCGTCGGGAAGCGGTGCTCCCACATGTCGGCGCCGAAGTGGCGGGCGTCGAGGAACATGTGCTCGGCGTCCTGCTCCTGCATACGGCGCATGATGCCCTTGGCGACGATGTCCCGGGGGGCGAGTTCGGCGAGTTCGTGCCGGCCCACCATGAAGCGCACGCCGTGGGCGTCGACCAGGTGGGCGCCTTCGCCGCGTACCGCCTCGGAGACCAGGGGCTGCTGACCCTCGGCGTCCGGGCCGAGGAAGAGCACGGTGGGGTGGAACTGGACGAATTCGAGGTCGCTCACCTCCGCGCCCGCGCGCAGGGCGAGGGCCACGCCGTCGCCCGTCGACACGGACGGGTTGGTGGTCGCCGAGAAGACCTGGCCCATGCCGCCGGTCGCGAGGACCACCGCGGGGGCGTGGACCGCCCCTACGCCGTCGTGCTGGCCCTCGCCCATGACGTGCAGGGTGACGCCCGCCGTGCGGCCTTCGGCGTCCGTCAGGAGGTCCAGGACGAGTGCGTTCTCGATCGTGCGCAGGCCGCGCGCGCGTACCGCCTCGACGAGGGCGCGGGAGATCTCCGCGCCGGTCGCGTCGCCGCCGGCGTGGGCGATGCGGCGGCGGTGGTGGCCGCCCTCGCGGGTCAGCTCGATGTCGCCCTCGTCGTCGGTGTCGAACTGGGCTCCGGTGGAGATCAGCCGGCGTACGGCGTCGGGGCCCTCCGTGACCAGGATGCGGACCGCTTCCTCGTCGCACAGGCCGGCGCCCGCGACCAGGGTGTCGTCGAGGTGCTGTTCGGGGGTGTCGCCCTCGCCGAGGGCCGCGGCGATGCCTCCCTGGGCCCAGCGGGTGGAGCCGTCGTCGAGGCGGGCCTTGGTGACCACGACGGTCTTCAGGCCGGCGGCCTCGCAGCGCAGGGCGGCGGTGAGGCCCGCGACGCCGGAGCCGACGACCACGACGTCCGCGGAGATGAACCACCCGGGCGCGGGCGCGTGCAGTCGTATGCCTGTGCTGGTCACGAGGCGGCTCCGAAGGTGAGGGGGAGGTTGTCGATCAGCCGGGTCGTCCCGACCCGGGCGGCGACGGCGAGGACGGCCTCGCCGGTGAAGTCGTCCTCGATCTCGGTGAAGTCGGAAGGGTCGACGAGCGCCAGGTAGTCCAGTTCGAGCGGCGGGTCGAGGCGGGCGGCCTCGTCGAGGACCAGGCGGGCGGCGGCGCGGACGGCTGCCGCGGCGCCGGGGACGGCTTTGGCGACGGCGTGCGCGTCGGCCGCCGCGCGGGACTCCCCTATGGCGCTGAGCGCCTCGGCACGCGCGCGCGTGGCGGGCACTTCGCGGGCCCGCGCGCGCAGCGCCTCCTGGGCCGCGTGCCGGTCGCGGCCGGCGAACAGCGCCTGGGAGAGCGCGAGCGCGGTGCGCCGCTCCTTGGGCGAGAGGTAGCGGTTGCGGCTGGAGAGCGCGAGGCCGTCCTCCTCGCGCACGGTCGGGACGCCGACGATCTCGACGCCGAAGTTCAGGTCGCGCACCATGCGGCGGATCAGGGCGAGCTGCTGGGCGTCCTTCTGGCCGTACAGGGCGACGTCGGGGCGGGTGAGGTGGAGCAGCTTGGCGACGACGGTGAGCATGCCGTCGAAGTGGCCGGGCCGGGAGGCGCCCTCCAGGCGTTCGCCCATGGGGCCGGCGCTGATGCGGACCTGGGGCTCGCCGCCCGGGTAGACCTCGTCCACGGAAGGGGCGAACACGGCGTCCGCGCCCGCCTGCTCGGCGAGCTTGAGGTCGGCCTCCAGGGTGCGCGGGTAGCGGTCGAGGTCCTCGCCCTTGCCGAACTGCAGCGGGTTCACGAAGACGGTGACGACGACCTCGCCGTCCGGTCCGGCGATCTCGCGCGCGGTGCGGACGAGGGTGGCGTGGCCCTCGTGCAGGGCCCCCATGGTCATCACGACGGCGCGGCGGCCCTTGCGCACGCGCGCGTGCAGCTCGTCGGCGGTACGCAGCAGGGTGGTGGTCATCGGCCGTCTCCCTCGGCGCCGTTGGTCCCGTTGGCGAGTACCCCGAGGAGGTCCTCGGCGAGCTCCGGCTTGAGCAGTCCGTGGGCGAGTGCCCGGTCGGCGGTCGCGCGTGCCATCGCGAGGTAGCCGGCGACGGTCTGCGGGGCGTGCCGGCGCAGCTCCGTGACGTGCGCGGCGACGGTGCCGGCGTCCCCGCGCGCGACGGGGCCGGTCAGCGCCGCGTCGCCGGAGCGCAGGGCGTTGTCGAGGGCGGCGCCGAGCAGGGGGCCCAGCATGCGGTCGGGGGCCGCCACGCCCGCCTCGCGCAGCAGCTCCATGGACTGGGCGACCAGCGTCACCAGGTGGTTGGCGCCCAGCGCGAGGGCCGCGTGGTACAGCGGGCGCATCTCCTCGGCGATCCACTCGGGCTCGCCGCCCATCTCGATGACCAGGGCCTCGGCGGCCAGCCGCAGCTCCTCGGGCGCGGTGACGCCGAAGGAGCAGCCGGCCAGGCGCTGGACGTCCACGGGGGTGCCGGTGAAGGTCATCGCCGGGTGCAGGGCCAGCGGCAGCGCGCCCGCGCGCAGGGCGGGGTCCAGGACCTTCGCGCCGTAGCGCCCGGAGGTGTGCACCAGCAGCTGCCCCGGCCGTACGGCCCCGGTCTCGGCGAGGCCCTCGACCAGGCCCGGCAGCGCGTCGTCCGGGACGGTGAGCAGGACCAGCTCGGCGCGCTGGAGGACCTCGGCGGGCGGCATGAGCGGCACGTCGGGGAGCAGCTGCGCCGCCCGTCGCCGGGAGGCGTCGGAGACCCCGGAGACGGCCACCGGGCGGTGCCCGGCGAGCTGGAGGGACGCGGCGAGCGCGGGGCCCACGCGGCCGGCGCCGACGACACCGACGGTGAGCCGCGCGGGGCGGTCCTTGGGATCTGGCTGTTGGCTTGTACTCACTCGACGGCGGCCTTCCCGTTCCAGTCCGCTCTGGGTACCGGACGATTTCTCGTCATGTTAACGCGATCGGTTCGAGAGGCGTTCGGTTGTCCACAGGCTGTGGGTTTCCCCACGCCTTCGCACGCGGGGGCAACGCGGGGGCCCCGGCGTCCGAAACGCGGGTGCCCGCGTGGGCGGACGCGCGGCATGATCCGGGCATGAGCGATACGGCGGAGCAGGGCGGGCAGCGGACAGGGACGGGGCCGGACGAGTGGTCTCCCGACGAGCAATCGGGGCCGGACGAGCCGTCACCCGACGAGCAATTGTCGGGCGGGCAGCTGTCGGACGACGAGCGGCGCAAACGGCGCCGCGAACGGCGCAATGCCGCCCACCGCGGCGCGCAGCGCGTGCTCGCGCGCCCCGGCTTCCTGGGCACCCTCCGCGAGCGCCTGGCGCTGCTGGACGAGGCGCGCGCGCTGGATGTGCACGACCTGGACCAGCCGTCGGACCTCTACGGCGACGGAATCGTCGAGGCCTTGGAGCAGAAGACCGCCGGGCTGCTCGGCAAGGAGGCCGCCGCGTTCTTCCCGACGGGCACGATGGCCCAGCAGGTGGCCCTGCGCTGCTGGGCGGGCCGGACCGGCACCCCGACCGTCGCCCTGCACCCGCTGGCCCACCCCGAAGTGCATGAACGGAACGCGTTCAGCCAGGTCAGCGGCCTGCGCCCGGTCCATGTGACCAGCGAGCCCCGACTGCCGACCGCCGCCGAGGTGCGTGACTTCGACGAGCCCTTCGGGGCGCTGATGCTCGAACTCCCCCTTAGGGACGCCGGTTTCGTGCTGCCCTCATGGGAGGAGCTCACGGACGTGGTGGAGGCGGCGCGGGAGCGCGATGCGGTGGTGCACTTCGACGGCGCGCGCCTGTGGGAGTCCACCGTGCACTTCGGCCGCCCGCTGGAGGAGATCGCGGGCCTGGCGGACAGCGTGTACGTGTCGTTCTACAAGTCCCTCGACGGCTTCGGCGGCGCGGCCCTCGCCGGTCCGCAAGCGCTGGTGGACGAGGCGAAGGCCTGGCGGCACCGCTACGGCGGCACGGTGTTCCAGCAGTTCCCCACCGCTCTGTCGGCACTCGCCGGCCTGGAGCGGGAGCTGCCCCGGCTGCCCGAGTACGTGGCCCACGCGCGCGTGGTGGCCGCCGCACTGCGCGAGGGCTTCGCGGCGGCCGGGGTGCCCTGGGCGCGGGTCCACCCCGAGCCGCCGCACACGAACGAGTTCCAGGTCTGGCTGCCGTACGACGCCGACGCCCTCGCGGAGGCCGCGATCCGGCAGGCCGAGGAGACGAAGACCGCCCTCTTCGCCAACGGATGGGAGGCCAAGGGGCCGGGCCTGGCCTTCACCGAGGTCTACGTACGGGCCGCCGGTCTGGAGTGGACGGCCGCCGACGTGACAGCGGCCGTCGCGGAGTTCGTCGCCCGGCTCCCCGGCGAGGCCGGCACGTAGCGGCGCCGGGTCGGGATCAGCGAGGGGAGTGCGGCCGCATATGCAGCCACCGCCCCAGGGCCTGCCGTATCCGCCCGTGGGCCGGTCGCCCGGCGACGGCCGCGCGGAACTGCCGGTGGTCGCGCCACTCGCGCACGACCTGCCAGTCGTGGGCGCCAGGCGCCGGAGGCACGGGCTCGCCGAGCTGACGGGCGCGGTAGGTGTCGAGGAGGTGGTGCTGCGTGATGCTCATGACGGATCGCCTGGTCGGGACGTAGGAGAGGTGGGGATCGGGCTCCGCGGCTGCCCCGGTGGTCCCAGGTTGCTCGGCTGCGAACGCCACGTCGCGTCGATTGACGGCCGTCGTCAATCGACGGCCGCGTTGTCAGTGGCGGGGTGCACCATGAGGACATGAGCGTGAGCATCGACATCACGGGGCTGCGGCCGGAGAGGCTCGCCGTCGTGCCCTCCCCCCTGGCCGAGCTCGGCATGGCGCTGCACGCGCTGTCGGAGCCGGGGCACCACCCGGGCCTGCAGGGCTGGGTGACGGGCGTGACGGCCCGGCTGGACTCGCATCTGGCCGACCGGATGTGCGAGGCCGACTTCCTGTGGCGGACGACGTTCTCGGACCTCTTCATGCCCTTCGCGGGCATCCCGGGCCGCAGCACTCTCCCGGGCGCCACGCTCGCCGAGGACCTGGACCTGCTGGACAAGCTGACGGACGAGCAGTTCGTGGAGGCGGCCCTGGAGTTCACCTGTGCCGCGCCGTACGGCACACAGGGGGCCGACGCGCTCTCCGACCCCGGGGTGCGCCGACGGGCGCTGGAGCTCGCCGCCGCGCGCGGGCCGCGGCAACTGCGGTTCAGCGAGCGGCTGCTGACGGAACCGCCGCGGATCCGGGCCTGGCTGCGGCAGTTCCTCCAGGACTGCGACGAGGCGTTCTTCGCGGAGGCGTGGTCCCGCCAGCGCCACCAGCTCGCGGCGGACGCCCGCCACAAGACCGACCTGCTGCGGCACAGGGGCCTGGCCGAGGCGCTGGCCGCGGTGTCCCCGGCGGTGACCCTCGACGAGGCCGCCGCCCGGATCACGGTCGACAAGCTCGGCGAGGACCACACGGCCACGGAGGACGGCGGCCTCCTCCTCGTCCCGACGAGCCTGGGCTGGCCCCACCTGATGGTCCTGCACCGCCACGGCTGGCAGCCGGTGCTGCACTACCCGGTCGGTTCCCCCGAGCTCGCCGCCCCGCCCACGGTCGAGCAGCTCACCCTGCGGATGACCGCGCTCTCCCACCCCGTGCGGATGCGCATCTGCCGCAACCTGGCCCGCAGCGCCTACACCACGGGCGAACTGGCGCAGGCGCACGGCATGACGGCACCGGAGATATCGCGGCACCTGGGCGTCCTGAAGAAGGCGGGCCTGATCACCACACGCCGCCGCGGGCGGTACGTCATGCACCAACTGGACGTGACGGTGGTGGCCCGGCTGGGCAGCGACTTCCTGGAGGGGATCCTCCGATAGGGCCCGTGGCCGGGCCGGGCGTCAGTCGAACCGGATGTGCCTGATCCCGACCCCCGCCTGCCGCAGCCGCGTCCGCAGCGCGCCCTCGTTGTTCGGCCTGAGTCTCAGCCCGGCCAGGACGGCGATCCGGTCCGCCGTCTTCGGCACGGTCGAGTGGTCCGTC
The DNA here is from genome assembly GCF_001513975.1 of Streptomyces curacoi. Classification (GTDB taxonomy): domain Bacteria; phylum Actinomycetota; class Actinomycetes; order Streptomycetales; family Streptomycetaceae; genus Streptomyces; species Streptomyces curacoi. The sequence continues at coordinate 881,686 of NZ_KQ947985.1, read as the reverse complement.
CACAGGTGCTCGGCGAACTCCGGCTCGCGCAGCCGCTCCAGACAGTGGTCGAGCTGCCGTACGGCCCAGCTCTCCCGCCGCAGCCCGGCGTTCTTCCCGGCGACGTACTGAAGGAGGTGCCCGAAGCCGCGCTCGCGCAGCCGCTTCAGCACGGTCTCGCGTTCCGCGAGGAGCGTGAAGTGACGTACGTCGTGACCGATCTCCCGCAGCCGGCCGACCGTCTCGGCGAAGCAGTCGGGGCGGGTGACCGTCATGGGGGCGATCACCACGCCGTCGTGCTTGGTGAGGGCGAGGTCGAGTACCTCGACGACGCCCTGCCGCCAGGCCGTCAAGTCCTGGAAATCACCACGGAGCTCCGGCGGGAGCATGCGCCGCAGGCCGAACCCTGCGTGCTCGGGGTCGCAGACGACGCTGCCGGGCAGTCGGCGCTGGATCTCGTGTGCGGTCTGTGTCTTGCCGCCCCCGAAGGGTCCGTTGATCCACAGAAGCATGCGCAGACCCTAGTGCCCGTCGGTCACGCGCGGGTGACGTACCCGGGAATCAGCCGTGCCCGCCCGCCCGGACCAGCCCCGTCTCGTACGCCAGCACCACCACCTGCACCCGGTCGCGCAGCCCCAGCTTGGTCAGGATGCGGCCCACGTGGGTCTTCACCGTCGCCTCGGACAGGACCAGCCGGGCCGCGATCTCGCCGTTGGACAGGCCCTGGGCGACCAGCACCATCACCTCGCGCTCCCGGTCGGTGAGCCGCTCCAGCTCCTTGTGCTGGGGCTCCTTGCCTGCGGAGGGCAGCATCGGCGCGAACCGGTCGAGCAGCCGCCGGGTCGTCGAGGGGGCCACCACCGCGTCGCCGCTGTGCACCGAGCGGATGGCGGCGAGGAGTTCGCCGGGCGGCACGTCCTTGAGCATGAAGCCGGAGGCGCCCGCCTTCAGCCCGGAGAAGGCGTACTCGTCGAGGTCGAAGGTGGTCAGGATGAGCACCTTGGGCGGATCGGGCTCCGAGCAGATGCGGCGGGTGGTCTCCACACCGTCCAGCTTCGGCATGCGCACGTCCATCAGCACGACGTCGACCGGAGTCGAGCGCAGCACCTGGAGGGCCTCGACGCCGTCACCCGCCTCCGCGACGACCTCCATGTCCGGCTGGGCGGCGAGCACCATCCGGAACCCGGTGCGCAGCAGCACCTGGTCGTCGACGAGCATCACGCGGATCGTCATCGGGGTCCTCTTCCGTGTCTTCCGTATCCGTCTACAGGGCCGTTACAGGTGTCAACAAAGGGCATGCGCAGGCGTCAGTGTGCCGGTTTGAGCGGCAGCAGCGCACTGATGCGGAATCCTCCGCCCGGGCGCGGCCCCGCGTCCAGGGTCCCGCCGACCATGCCGACGCGCTCGCGCATCCCGATCAGACCGTGGCCCTTGCCGTCGGCGCCGCCGTCCTCGTACAGCTCGTGCGGCGCGCCCTTGCCGTCGTCCTCGACGAGCAGGCCGAGACCGTCGTCGAAGTAGACCAGGCGCACACTCGCCCCCGCGTTGGGACCCCCGTGCTTGCGGGTGTTGGTGAGCGCCTCCTGCACAATGCGGTACGCCGTCAGCTCGACGCCGCTGGGCAGCGGGCGCGGCGTGCCCTCCACCTTGAAGTCGACCGGCAGGCCGGAGTTGCGGCACTGCTGGATGAGCTCGTCGATCTGTTCGACGTCGGGCTGGGGGACGTACTCGCCGCCCTCCTGGTGCTCACCGGTGCGCAGCACCCCGAGCAGGCGGCGCATCTCGGCGAGGGCCTGGCGGCCGGTGGAGGAGATGGTCTCCAGGGCCTTCTTGGCCTGGTCGGGGGCGGAGTCGAGGACGTAGGCGGCGCCGTCGGCCTGGACCACCATCACGGAGACGTTGTGCGCGACGACGTCGTGCAGCTCGCGCGCGATACGGGCGCGTTCGGCGGCGACCGCCACCTTGGCCTGCGCCTCGCGCTCCTTTTCGAGCCGGGTCGCGCGCTCCTCAAGCTGCTCGTAGTAGGCGCGCCGGGTGCGGATCGAGTCGCCGAGCACCCAGGCGAGGGCGAACGGCACCGTCATGAAGATCACCAGGGCCACAGTGCCCAGGACGCTGGACTCCTGCTCCGGCCAGCGCAGCTGTGCCAGCGGCGCGGCCGACAGGCCCATGGCGAGCGCGAGCCGGGAGGCCCAGCGGGCGCCCGTCGCGGCCACGGTGTAGGTGATCACCAGGAAGGCGAAGTTCGCGGCCGTCGTCGCCACGTCCAGCGCCATCTGTGCCAGTCCCACGCCGATGGCCAACAGCAGCATCTTCTCCGGCATGCGCCGGCGCAGCGCGATGACCAGGCACAGCAGCAGGACGACCGGGACGACGGCCAGCGCGGATTCGGTGCCCCGAGCCTCCTGCCCGGCCGCCTGCTCGAAGGCCGTGGTCATCACAGAGATCCCGAAAAGGAGGACGGCCCAGAAGCTGTCGACCCCTGTCGGGTGCCTGCGGAGGAAGTCATAGAGGCGCTGCACGTAACCCAGCGTAGGGAAGTGAGATGTGTGCAGGGGTCAACCGGAGGGCCGATCCGCACCACGAGCGCGTACTCCCCAAGGTGGAGGCCGCGTTCCCCTGTGCGCTTAGCCTGGGCCGGTGACAGCAGAGGCGACGGGCGAATGGCACGGGTGGCGTGCGGCGACGCAGGCCGCTCTCTACGGGCCGGGCGGCTTCTATCGGCGGCCCGAGGGCCCGGCCGGCCACTTCCGTACGTCCGTCCACGCGTCGCCGCTCTTCGCCACGGCCGTGGCCCGGCTGCTGTGCCGGGTCGACGAGGCGTTGGGCCGCCCCGGGTCGCTCGACTTCGTCGACATGGCGGCGGGGCGGGGCGAGCTGGTCTCCGGCGTCCTGGCCGCGCTGCCCGCCGAGGTGGCGGCACGCACGCGTGCGTACGCCGTCGAGATCGCCGAACGCCCGCAAACGCTGGATCACCGGATCGAGTGGCTGCCCGAGCCGCCGCGGCGGATCACAGGGCTGCTGTTCGCCAACGAGTGGCTGGACAACGTCCCCGTCGAGGTCGCGGAGGTGGACTCCGCGGGCGTACCGCGCCTGGTCCTCGTACGACGGGACGGCACCGAGCGCCTCGGGGATCCGGTCGCCGGCGCGGAGGCGCGGTGGCTCGCGCGGTGGTGGCCGCTGGGCGGCCGGGACGCGGCGACGGATAGGGAAGGCGCGCCGGTCGTGGAAGGGCTGCGGGCCGAGATCGGGCTGCCGCGGGACGAGGCCTGGGCCGCCGCTGTGGCGACGCTGGAGCGGGGGCTGGCGGTCGCCGTCGACTATGCGCACACGGTGAGCGCCCGGCCGCCCTTCGGAACGCTCACCGGCTTCCGGGAGGGGCGCGAGACGGCGCCCGTGCCCGACGGTTCCTGCGACATCACGGCGCACGTCGCGCTGGACGCCTGCGCGACGGCGTGCGCGCTGCCGGGCGCACGCCTGCTGTCCCAGCGCGACGCACTGCACGCCCTGGGCATCACCGGCGCACGCCCCCCGCTCGCACTGGCCTCCACCCACCCGGCCGACTACGTACGAGCCCTCGCGACCGCGGGCGAAGCCGCCGAGCTCACCGCGGCGAGCGGGCTGGGGGACTTCGGGTGGCTGGTGCAGCCGGTCGGCATTCCGAACCCCCTCGAACCGGCGGCCTGACCGGTGGCCCCGCCCTACTTGTCGATGTCCCCCACCACGAAGAACATCGACCCCAGAATCGCCACCATGTCCGCGACCAGCGTCCCCGGCAGCAGCTCGACCAGCGCCTGGATGTTGTTGTACGAGGCGGAGCGCAGCTTCAGCCGGTACGGGGTCTTCTCGCCCTTGCTGACGAGGTAGTAGCCGTTGATGCCGAGCGGGTTCTCGGTCCACGCGTACGTGTGGCCCTCGGGTGCCTTCAGCACCTTGGGAAGCCGCTGGTTGATCGGCCCCGGCGGCAGCTCGGCGAGCCGGTCGAGGCAGGCGTCGGCCAGGTCGAGCGCATGGTGGGTCTGCTCCAGCAAGCACTCGAACCGGGCGAGGCAGTCCCCCTCCTGTCGCGTCACCACCTTCAGAACGTCCTGCAGCTCGCCGTACCCGAGATAGGGCTCGTCCCGACGCAGATCGAAGTCGACGCCCGAGGCGCGCGCGATCGGCCCGCTCACGCCGTACGCGTGCACGGTCTCCGGCGGGAGGACGCCCACGCCCCGCGTGCGCCCCCGGAAGATCTCGTTGCCGAGGACCAGGTCGTCGAAGCGGTCCATACGGGAGCGCACGTCGGCGACGGCGGCCCGCGCGCGCGTGGTCCACCCGGCCGGCAGGTCCTCCTTCAGGCCGCCCACCCGGTTGAACATGTAGTGCATACGCCCACCGGAGACCTCCTCCATCACATGCTGGAGCTCCTCGCGCTCCGTGAAGGCGTAGAAGATCGGCGTGATCCCGCCGAGCTCCAGCGGGTAGGACCCGAGGAACATCAGGTGATTGAGCACGCGGTTGAGCTCCGCGAGCAGCGTCCGGGTCCACACGGCCCGCTCGGGCACCTCCATGCCGAGCATGCGCTCCACGGCGAGGACGACGCCCAGCTCGTTGGAGAAGGCCGACAGCCAGTCGTGGCGGTTGGCGAGCATGATGATCTGCCGGTAGTCGCGCGCCTCGAACAGCTTCTCCGCACCGCGGTGCATATAGCCGATCACCGGCTCCGCGGACGTGATCCGCTCGCCGTCGAGAAGCAGCCGCAGCCGCAGCACGCCGTGCGTGGACGGGTGCTGAGGCCCGATGTTGAGCACCATGTCGGTGCTCTCCGCGGCGCCGCCGATACCGACCATGGTCTCCGTCGTAGGAGTCATGGACACAGTCTCTCCTACGTACGCTGGCCTCATGGAGACGGGGAGCCCGGAGAACACGGGGACGGCGGGAGACGAGCGAGCGGTGACCGAGCCGGAGTGGACCGGGCTGCCACCGGGTCTGCTGCGCATGCGCCGCCTGCTGCTGGTGGTGTGGCTGGGGCTGCTGGCGATCGGCCTGGCCCTCCTCCTCGGGACCCTCGCCGGACCGGGCTGGGCCGCCTTCGCGCTGCTGCCCCTGGCGCTGATGGCGTGGGGCTGGGTGATGATCGGCCGTAACTGGCGTTCCTGGCGCTACGCCGAGCGCGCGGACGACCTGCTGATCAGCCGGGGCGTGCTGTGGCGCGAGGAGACGGTCGTGCCGTACGGCCGGATGCAGCTGGTCGAGGTCACCTCGGGCCCCGTGGAGCGGCACTTCGGCCTGGCCAGCGTGCAACTGCACACGGCCGCCGCCGCGACCGACGCCACGATCCCCGGCCTCGACCCGGCGGAGGCGGAACGGCTGCGCGACCGGCTCACCGAGCTGGGCGAGGCACGATCGGCGGGCCTGTGACGACGCCGGGCGTCGACGACGCCGTACGCGAGAAGCGCCCCGTGACCGAACGCCGACTGCACCCCGTGACACCGCTCAGACGCGCGTGGGCGCCGGTAGCCGTAGTCATCGGATGGGCGGCGCACGACCCCGACCAGGCGCAACGCCAGCTGACGCGGCTGACGACCACGACACTGCTCATCGCGCTGGCCGTCGTCGTCCCCGCAGCCGCCCTCTACGGCTTCCTCACCTGGTGGTTCACCCACTTCGCGGTCACGGACACCGAACTGCGCATCCGCACCGGCCTGGTGTTCCGGCGCACCGCGCACATCCGGCTGGAACGCATCCAGGCCATCGACGTCACCCAGCCGCTGCTCGCGCGCGTGGCGGGCGTCGCGAAGCTCAAACTCGACGTCATAGGCACCGACAAGAAGGACGAACTCGCCTTCCTGGGCGCGGAAGAGGCGCGCACGCTCCGCGCGGAACTCCTCGCCCGCGCCGCCGGTTTCGCCCCCGAGACGGCGCACGAAGTGGGCGAGGCGCCCTCGACGCAACTGCTGCGAGTGCCACCGGGCGTCCTGGCCGTCTCCCTCGTCCTGTCCGGCGCCACCTGGGGCACGCTGGCCGCCGCACTCGTCGTACCCACCGTCCTCTGGCTGGCCACCGAAAGCGTCTGGACGGTCCTGGCGACCGCGGTTCCGCTGTTCGGCGCGGCGGGGGCGAGCAGCGTGGGGCGGTTCGTGACCGAGTACGACTGGACGGTGGGCGAGGCACCGGACGGCCTGCGCCTCGACCACGGCCTGCTCGACCGCGCGCACGAGACGGTGCCGCCCGGCCGCGTCCAGACGGTACGGATCGTCGAACCACTGCTGTGGCGGCGGCGCGGCTGGGTCCGCGTGGAACTGGACGTGGCGGGCTCCGCCAACTCGGTCCTGCTCCCGGTCGCCCCGCGCGAGGTCGCCGAGTCGGTCGTGACACGCGTACTGCCCGGGGTGACGGTCCCAGCGGGCGCGGCCGTCTCCCGTCCGCCCCGCCGGGCGGCCCGGTGCGTGCCGGTGTGGTGGCGTGGCTACGGCCTGGCGGTCACGGACGCCGTGTTCGCCGCCCGAACCGGCCTCCTCCGGCGGTCCCTGGCGCTCGTACCGCACGCGAAGGTCCAGAGCGTACGGCTGGCCCAGGGCCCGTGGCAGCGGCTGTGGGGCGTGGCCGACGTACACGTGGACACCGGAGCGAACAAGACGGTGACGGCCCGCCTGCGAGACGCCGCGGAGGCGGCACAGCTGCTCCGGGCGCAGGCGGCGAGATCACGCACGGGGCGCAGGGACGCGCGGCCGGACCGATGGATGGCGTGAGCGGCCGTTGCGCCGCGGTGCGGGGGCACCACCCACGAGACACCGCAGGGGAGTCACTCGTCAGGAAGCCGCGCTCCGCAACCCCTGCACATCGATCTGTTCCGTCTCGTCATGAGCCGTCAGATCGATGACCTGCCCGATCCCCCGGGCCTCCTCGTCCGCCGGCTTGAACTCGGCCTCGGACTCGGCCTTGTGCAGGGCGAGGGCCTCCTGGCCGACGACATCGGCGAGGTCCTCGTTCTGGACCGACTCCAACGCGGAGGACGCCGCACCCTGCTTCGTACCGAAGAAGTCGAAGCCGCCCTCGACAGCCGGACGCCGCACGGGCGTCGCCGGTACGACGGCCACGGCAGTCGGCGCGATGAAGTGCCCCGCCGGCTGCTGTGCCGGAGGCAGGGCAGGCTGGGCCGCGCCCGCCGGGGGGATGGCGGCCGCGCGCTCATGCCCGTCGACCGCCCCGGACTTCCCCTGCGGGTCGTCCTCCACCGCGGTCTCCGTCTCGGAACCGCCGGCGCTTCCCGCCTCGGCGGCACCCGCTCCGACCTTCACGGCCTCGTCATCGGAAGGCCCGTCGGAAGGACCGTCACCCTTCGGGGGGTCGTTCTTCGGGGGGTCGTTCTTCGGAGGGTCGTTCTTCGGCGGCTCGTCCTTGGGGGACTCGTCCTTTGAGACCTGGCCGTCCTTCGAGACCTCGCTCTGCGTCGCGGCCTCGTTCTCCTTCGAAGCCTCGCTCTCCTGCCCGGCCTCGCTCTCCGTCGCGGCCTCGTCCCCATCGAACCGCGCCAGCGCCGCCTTGGCCCGCAGAAACAGCCGGGACCCCTCCGGCGAGAAGACGGCCGGAGCCGCCGGCTTCTCCTCGACGGACTCGGTCTCCGCACCCTCGGCGCCGTCGACGCCCTCGGCCTCAGCAGGAGCAGCCACAGCTCCCGCCCCCTCCGGGGAAGCAACCGGCACCGGCGGCAACGCCCGCGCAGGCGTGGCCGCCTCAATCTCCAGAACCCGGCGCTCCTCCAGGACACTCGCCCGCTCGGCCTCCGCCGTGGCGTACCGCCGCAACAGCGCCGCATGCTCATTGCGCAGCCCCGCGAGCTCCGCCCGCTTGGCCCGCAACCGCTGCTCCAGCTTCACCCGCAGCTCGCGCGACTCCTCAAGGTCGGTCTCCAACTCGGCGACCCGCTCCTCGTAGCGCCACTCGTCACTCGCACGCGCGCGCGTGAGGTCGGCGACCTTCTTGCCGGCCTGCGCGTCCCAGCGGCGCATGACGACCGCGCCGACGACCGCCGTCGCCGCGGCGGCCGCGGCGAGGCCGCGCAGCACCACGGGCTCGGTGAACACCCAGGGGGCCAGCGCACAGACGACGGAGACGCCTGCAATGGCCGACGGGGGCAGCAGCCTGTGCAAGGGCGGGGAATGACGGTGACGTCCACGTGGCATGGCCAGAAACTTACCGCGCGTAGGCGAATCTTGTTGCCCCGCCCCGTAAAAACACAGCCATCCCGAGACACTCACGCGGCATCAGGAATCGGGTCCGGCGCCGAATTGGCCAAGAAGCAAGATCCCTAAGCCCGCCGGCCCCGTCACCTGCCGGTCAACCGCTCACTGACCCACTCCAACGTCCCCGGAATCTCCCGCCGCCAGGTGTTGAAGTTGTGCCCTCCGCTTTCGAGGATGATCGACGAGATCCGCGTCAGGTTCGTGGCCTTCACGCGCTCAATGAACTTCAACGTGTCCATGTAGTTGGATTCTCCAACTTTGCTGCTGCTGACGAGCAGTGAAGTGTCCGGAGCGGGCATGTGCTTGAGGTACCACCACAGGTTCGCGCGATTGCGCAGTTCCTCGTCGCCGTGGAAGAGATCCCCCGTCGTAGGGTCGATCGGCGCGTTGTAGTACGCGGAAAGTCCCGCCCCGGCGGCGTAGACACCGGGATGGTGCATGGCGATCTTGAGCGCGCAGTAGCCGCCCGTGGAGTCCCCGATGATGCCCCAGCCGCCCGGCTTCCGGTTCACCCTGTAGTGGCCGCCCACGGCGTCCGGCAGGTCCTTGGCGAAGAACGTCTCGGTCTGCGGGCCCTGCGGGATGTCCACGCACTCCGTGTCCCGCGGCGGCGCCACGGTCGGCCGCATCATCACCAGGATCATCGGCCGCATCCGGCCGTCCGCGGCGAGCCTCGCGGCCGTACGCGGATAGTCGAGCTTGTCCACCAGCGCCTGGGCCGTGCCCGGATAACCGGTCAGAACGACGGCGGCAGGGAACATACGCGTGCGGAACTCCGGCTGAAAATACTCGGGCGGCAGATAGACGAACGCGGGTGTGGCGATGTGGGTCGTACGGCCCACGATGTCGACCTTCTGGATCTGCCCGCCCGTCCGCGGACTGGCGCTCGCCGCCCCCGGCACCCGCCGCGTGTCGACCACCCGCAGCGGCCCGCGCTCCGGCGTGTGATCAACGACGACACCCTGGTCCGTCTCCTGTCCGAACAGGTCGGCCCAGCTGGCGTAGAACCCGAAGGCCTGGTTGGCGGTGAGACCGACCGCGACGAAGAGCATCAGCTGGGTGGAGAGCAGCATCCCCACCCGGCCCGTCACCGCCCGCCAGCCGCGCCGCGCCAGCCGTGGCCACAGCCACACCGTGCCGACGAACAGCCCTACGGCGGCCATGACCGCCAGCGCCAGCACCTTGTCGCTCGTGAGACCCATCGATGGTTACCTGTCCGCACTTTCCGTCCGGACCGCGCGGACACCTGCCCCCCGCACTGCCTCCCCCACTCCTTCGCAAGGGCTTGCCCCGGACTTTCCTTGGCCTTTGAAACGGTTTTGGGGAGCCGAGTGAACCTCTCCCCTCAAGACACCGTCCTAGAGGGCGCAATGTCGCCGGATGCCCGAATCGGCACCGGATCCAAGGTCTCTCGCAGAACTATGGGATGCGATGTCTGTCAGGACAGATGTGGAAATGTCGGGCAAGGTTCCTCAACGATCGAGCCAGGTAGGGCATCTGTCGAGCCGGGTACGGCACGTGCTGCGCGGCCCGCGCCCCGAGGCCGTTCCCCTGCTCGTCGGCCGGGCCTGCGCCCTGGTGGGCCTGCTGGACATCGCGGCGGGCGTCTTCCCCCGCTTCCGGCACAGCCGTATGCACGCCATCGCCGAGGTGCTGCCCGGCTCGTTCGGCCCGTTCGCGGCCGCACTGTCGCTCAGCGCGGGCGTGCTGTTGCTGTTGCTCGCCCACGGCCTCAAGCGGGGCAAGCGGCGGGCGTGGCGCGCGGCCGTCGTCCTGCTGCCGGCCGGCGCGGTGGCGCAGTTCACATACCGCCACTCCCTCGTGGGCGTGCTCATATCGGTCGTGCTGCTCACCATGCTGCTGCGCCACCGCGACCAGTTCGCGGCGCTGCCCGACCCGCGCAGCAGGTGGCGCGCGCTGGCCAACTTCGTCCTCATGGGCGCCGGTTCCCTCGCCCTCGGCCTGATCATCGTCAACGCCCACCCGGAGACGCTGGTCGGCGACCCGAGCCTGGCCGACCGCATCACCCACGTCCTGTACGGCCTGTTCGGCTTCGAGGGTCCGGTCGACTACGCGGGCAACACCTCCTGGACGGTCGCCTTCTCCCTGGGCGCCCTCGGCTGGATCACCGCGGTCACCACGATCTACCTCGCCTTCCGCCCCGAACACCCCGCCGCCCGCCTCACCGAGGACGACGAGGAACGCCTGCGCGCCCTGCTGGCCAAGCACGGCGGCCGCGACTCCCTCGGCCACTTCGCGCTGCGCCGCGACAAGGCCGTCGTCTTCTCCCCCAGCGGCAAGGCCGCGGTGACCTACCGCGTCGTCTCCGGCGTGATGCTCGCCAGCGGCGACCCCATCGGCGACGTCGAGGCCTGGCCGGGCGCCATCGAACGCTTCATGGACGAGGCCAAGGCCCACTCCTGGACCCCCGCCGTCATGGGCTGCTCCGAGACCGGCGCCGAGGTCTGGACCCGCGAGACCGGGCTCGACGCCCTCGAACTGGGCGACGAGGCGGTGGTGGACGTCCCGGATTTCTCGCTCGCCGGCCGCGCGATGCGCAACGTGCGTCAGATGGTCAAGCGCATCGAGCGCGCCGGTTACGAGACCCGGGTACGGCGCGTCCGTGACCTCGGCGACGCCGAGCTGGACCGCATCCGCCGCGCCGCCGACGACTGGCGCGGCACCGACACCGAGCGCGGTTTCTCCATGGCGCTCGGCCGCGTCGGCGACCCGGCCGACGGCGACTGCCTCATCGCCACCGCCCACAAGGCCGAGGAGGAGCCGGGTCCGTACGGCGACCTCAAGGCGATCCTCCACTTCGTGCCGTGGGGCACGGACGGTGTCTCCCTGGACCTGATGCGCCGCGACCGCTCGGCCGACCCCGGCATGAACGAGCTGCTCATCGTGGCCGCCCTCCAAGCCGCCCCGAAGCTCGGCATCGCGCGCGTGTCGCTCAACTTCGCCATGTTCCGCTCGGCACTGGCACGCGGCGAGAAGATCGGCGCCGGCCCGGTGCTGCGCGCCTGGCGCGGGCTGCTGGTCTTCCTGTCGCGCTGGTTCCAGATCGAGTCCCTGTACAAGTTCAACGCCAAGTTCCAGCCGCGCTGGGAGCCCCGCTTCGTCGTCTACCGGGCCTCCGCCGACCTGCCCCGCCTCGGCTTCGCCGCCATGCAGGCGGAGGGCTTCGTGAACCTGGCCCTGCCGCTGCCGCGCTTCCTGCGCCGCCGTACGGCCACCGCGCGCCCGTGCCCGCACTCGGTGGCCGAGCGGGACGTGCGCGCGGCCTGACCGCAAAGCCGCCCGGGACCGGCCCGAGCGGGAGCCCCACCCCCCCCACGCCCCGGAGGCTCCCGCTCGGGCCACGGCACGTCGCGGCACCGGCTTGGGCCTACGCTGAACGTATGAGCAAGCAGAGCGGACGCGGGCGCGTCGCGGGCCTTCCTGACTGGGACCGGTGCGCGGTCATGGGAGTCGTCAACGTGACCCCCGACTCCTTCTCCGACGGCGGCCGCTGGTTCGACACGACGGCCGCCGTCAAGCACGGTCTGGCGCTGGTCGAGGAGGGCGCCGATCTGGTCGACGTCGGCGGCGAGTCCACCCGCCCCGGGGCCACCCGGGTCGACGAGGACGAGGAGCTCCGCCGCGTCATACCCGTAGTCCGCGGCCTCGCCGCCGAGGGCGTCACGATCTCCGTCGACACCATGCGCGCCTCTGTCGCCGAACAGGCCCTCGCCGCCGGCGCCGCCCTCGTCAACGACGTCAGCGGCGGCCTCGCCGACCCCGCGATGATCCCGGTCGTCGCCGACGCCGGCGCCCCCTTCGTCGTCATGCACTGGCGCGGCTTCCTGCAGGGCGGGAACGTCAAGGGCGTGTACGACGACGTCGTCGCCGAAGTCGTCGACGAGCTCCACGCGCGCGTGGACGCCGTTCTGCAGGGCGGCATCGCCCCCGACCGCATCGTGGTCGACCCCGGCCTCGGCTTCTCCAAGGACGCCGAGCACGACCTCGTCCTCCTCGCCCACCTCGACCGCCTGCTCGGCCTCGGCCACCCGCTCCTCGTCGCCGCCTCCCGCAAGCGGTTCCTCGGCCGCGTACTCGCCGGCCCCGAGGGCGCCCCGCCGCCCGCCCGGGAGCGCGACGCCGCCACGGCCGCCGTCTCGGCGCTCGCGGCGCACGCCGGCGCGTGGGCGGTGCGCGTGCACGAGGTGCACGCCACGGCGGACGCGGTACGCGTCGCGCGGGCGATCGAGGAGGCGCGCGAAGCCGAGAACGCGCCCGGCTCGCACGCCGAGAGCGGAGGCGCGCCCGGCTCTGAAGGAGCCCGGTGAGCGCCCCCCACACCGACGTCGAACAAGTCGAGGCCGCCAACACCGCCTTCTACGAGGCGATGGAACGCGGCGACTTCGAAGAGCTGTCCTCGCTCTGGCTCACCCCGTCCGACCTTGGCGTCGACGAGACGTACCACGACCCGGCCGACACCGGAGTGATCTCCTGCGTGCACCCCGGCTGGCCGGTGCTCACCGGACGCGGCGAGGTCCTCCGGTCGTACGCGCTGATCATGGCGAACACCGACTACATCCAGTTCTTCCTCACCGATGTGCATGTCTCCGTCACCGGCGACACCGCCGTGGTGACCTGCACCGAGAACATCCTCAGCGGCGGCCCGGCACCCGAGGCCGGGGAGGAGCTCGGCCCACTCGTCGGCCAGCTGGTGGTCGCCACGAACGTGTTCCGCCGCACTCCCGACGGCTGGAAGATCTGGTCGCACCACGCCTCACCGGTTATGGCCGAAAACGACGAGGAAGACAGCGACGACACCCCCTCTTGAGTGGGTAGGCGACCCTTGGGGACGACCACAGGGACGGCCCCAGGGATGACCACAGGACGACCACAGGGAACGCAGGGACGACTCGCGGGAGCCACCCGCACGGCGGCCCTCGGGGCCCCGCCGGGACCAAGAAGTGGTTGGAATCACGCGTCTGCGGGTAGGGGCGGCTACCAACCCGTGAGCCGCCGGGTTCCCCAGGGGAAACACGCGATGAATCCTCCTGGCCCCGGCCCGGGCCCGCGCCCCCGCGGCCCGGCCCTGTCCGTGCCCGCAGGTAGATTCGTTCGAGGCCGGTGTGCCGCCCGCACGCGGCACGGACCGGCCGTCACCGACGATTGCAGGAGTGATTCGCGTGGATCGTGTCGCGCTGCGCGGTCTGAAGGCCCGCGGGTACCACGGTGTGTTCCCCGAAGAGCGCAGGGAGGGCCAGACCTTCGTCGTGGACCTCGTCCTCGGCCTGGACACCCGGCCGGCCGCCGCCGACGACGACCTGGCGAAGACCGTGCACTACGGCATCGTGGCGGAGGAGGTCGTGGCCGTCGTCGAGGGCGAACCGGTCAACCTCATCGAGACACTCGCCGAGCGCATCGCCCAGGCCTGTCTGAAGCACGAGGGGGTCCAGGAGGTCGAGGTCACCGTCCACAAGCCGGACGCGCCGATCACGGTCCCCTTCGACGACGTGACCGTCACCATCACCCGGAGCCGAGTATGACTGCACCCTTCATTCAGGGCCCCAGCGACCCGACCGTACAGCCGGTACCCGCCTCCGTCGTCGAGAAGGTAGACGCCGCCGACACCACCCTCCACAACCCGAAACGGGCCGTGATCTCCCTCGGCTCCAACCTGGGCAACCGCCTGGAGACCCTCCAGGGCGCCATCGACGCAATGGAGGACACCCCGGGCGTCCGCGTGAAGGCGGTCTCCCCGGTGTACGAGACGGAGCCGTGGGGCGTGGCACCGGGCAGCCAGCCCTCCTACTTCAACGCGGTCGTGGTCCTGAAGACCACCCTCCCCCCGTCCTCCCTCCTGGAGCGGGCGCACGCGGTCGAGGAGGCCTTCCACCGCGTACGGGACGAACGCTGGGGCGCGCGCACCCTCGACGTCGACATCGTCGCGTACGCCGACGTCGTCTCCGACGACCCGACCCTCACCCTCCCCCACCCGCGCGCCCACGAGCGGGCCTTCGTCCTCGCCCCCTGGCACGACATCGAGCCGCAGGCACAGCTCCCGGGACACGGCCCGGTGGCCGACCTCCTGGCCGGTGTCACTCGCGAAGGCGTCGCACCACGCAAGGACCTGGAACTCCGGCTGCCCGAATAGTCGTTAAGGTCAAGACGACACCGTCCGTGGGGACCGGGGGAGCTGAAGGGACACCGTGAGAGAGCTGCGCATCAGGATGCTGGTCGGCGTGTTCGTCGTGGCCGGAGTCCTGTCCTGGGCGGGCGCCCGCCTATGGAACTCCGTCGGGACCCTGCCCAGCGTCCCCCTGGCCGCCCCCATCGTCCTCGCCCTGATCGCCGTGGTGCTCCTGTCCACGGCGCTCTCGATCCGCGCCCGCCTCAAGGCCCAGCGCGAACGCCGCCCCGAGGCCAAGGGCGTCGACCCCCTGATGGCCGCCCGCGCGGTCGTCTTCGGCCAGGCCAGCGCCCTGGTGGCCGCCCTGGTCTCCGGCATGTACGGCGGCACGGGCGTCTTCCTCCTGGAGTCCCTCGACATCCCCGCCCGCCGCGACCAGGCCATCTACGCCGGCTTCTCACTCCTGGCCGGCATCGGCGTGATAGCGGCGGCCCTCTTCCTGGAGCGCGTGTGCAAACTCCCGGAGGACGACGAACACAATGGCGCGGGGACGGCGCCGACGGTGTAGAGCGGGATCAGCGCACCGCGTCTCAGCGGGCCATGATGAGGCTCATCGCCTCGTTGCGCGTCGCTGCGTCACGGAGCTGCCCGCGCACGGCCGACGTTATGGTCTGCGCGCCGGGCTTGCGGATGCCGCGCATCGACATGCACATGTGCTCGCACTCCACGACCACGATCACTCCGCGCGGCTCCAGAATCTCCATCAGGGAGTCCGCGATCTGCGTAGTGAGACGTTCCTGCACCTGCGGCCGACGGGCGAAGACATCCACCAGCCGGGCCAGCTTGGACAGCCCGGTGATCTTGCCGGACGTGGCCGGAATGTATCCGACGTGAGCGACACCCCGAAACGGCACCAGATGATGCTCACATGTGCTGTAGACCTCGATGTCCTTCACGAGCACCATCTCGTCGTGCCCGATGTCGAACGTCGTCGTCAGTACGTCCTCGGGCTTCTGCCACAGCCCCGCGAAGATCTCCCTGTACGCCCGCGCCACCCGCGCCGGAGTCTCCTTCAGCCCCTCGCGGTCCGGGTCCTCGCCGACCGCGATCAGCAGTTCGCGTACGGCGTTCTCGGCGCGCTTCTCGTCGAACTCGCCGATGCGGCCCTCGCCGTCAAGCGTCACGGGGTCGGTCATGTGGTGCCTCGTTCCTCTGCGGGTGGCGCGTGTGGGGCACGCGTCTGAACTGCGGGCATACGGAAATGCCGCGCCCCCCAGGCTAGAACCAGGGGGGCGCGGCATCCATTCCGGGCCCGGTGGGGTCACCGGGGCCTGGCATCAGCTCTCGGGACGCTCCTCGGGGGCCGGCTCGGCCGCCGGGGCGGGCTCCGCCACCGTCGACTTCGCGGTGCTGATGGCCGGCGTCGCGCCGTTGGCGCCGTTCGTCAGTGCGAGCTCCTTCGGGGAGAGCACCGGCGGACGGGTGGACGGCGTGCGGCGGGAGGAGCCGGTCCAGGCGGGCCGGGGCGGACGCTTGACGATCGGGGCGAAGATCTCGGCGATCTCCTCCTTGCCCAGCGTCTCCTTCTCCAGCAGCTGAAGCACCAGGTTGTCGAGGACGTCGCGGTTCTCGACCAGGATCTCCCAGGCCTCGTTGTGCGCGTTCTCGATGAGCTTCTTGACTTCCTCGTCCACCAGCGCGGCGACCTCTTCGGAGTAGTCGCGCTGGTGAGCCATCTCACGTCCGAGGAACGGCTCGGTGTTGTCGCCGCCGAACTTGATCGCGCCCAGCCGCTCGGTCATGCCGTACTGCGTGACCATCGCGCGGGCCGTGGCCGTGGCCTTCTCGATGTCGTTCGCCGCACCCGTGGTCGGGTCGTGGAAGACGAGCTCCTCGGCCGCGCGGCCGCCCAGCATGTAGGCCAGCTGGTCCAGCATCTCGTTGCGGGTCGTGGAGTACTTGTCCTCGTCCGGCAGGACCATCGTGTAGCCGAGGGCGCGGCCTCTCGACAGGATCGTGATCTTGTGGACCGGGTCGGAGTTCGGGGAGGCCGCCGCGACCAGGGCGTGTCCGCCCTCGTGGTACGCGGTGATCTTCTTCTCCTTGTCCGACATGATCCGGGTCCGCTTCTGCGGGCCCGCCACGACGCGGTCGATGGCCTCGTCCAGCATCTGGTTGTCGATCAGCTTCCTGTCGGAGCGGGCCGTGAGCAGCGCGGCCTCGTTGAGGACGTTGCTGAGGTCCGCGCCGGTGAAGCCCGGCGTGCGGCGGGCGACCGCCGACAGGTCGACGTCCGGGGCGACCGGCTTGCCCTTCTGGTGGACCTTGAGGATCTCCAGACGGCCCTGCATGTCCGGGCGGTCGACCGCGATCTGGCGGTCGAAGCGGCCGGGGCGCAGGAGGGCCGGGTCGAGGATGTCGGGGCGGTTGGTGGCCGCGATGAGGATCACGCCGCCCTTGACGTCGAAGCCGTCCATCTCGACGAGCAGCTGGTTCAGGGTCTGCTCGCGCTCGTCGTGACCGCCGCCGAGGCCGGCGCCGCGATGGCGGCCGACCGCGTCGATCTCGTCGACGAAGACGATCGCCGGGGCGTTCGCCTTGGCCTGCTCGAACAGGTCTCGGACTCGGGAGGCACCGACACCGACGAACATCTCGACGAAGTCGGAACCGGAGATCGAGTAGAAGGGCACGCCGGCCTCGCCCGCGACGGCGCGCGCGAGCAGGGTCTTACCCGTGCCGGGCGGGCCGTACAGCAGCACGCCCTTGGGGATCTTCGCCCCGACGGCCTGGAACTTCGCCGGTTCCTGCAGGAACTCCTTGATCTCCTGGAGCTCCTCGACCGCCTCGTCCGAGCCGGCGACGTCCGCGAACGTCGTCTTCGGGGTGTCCTTGGTGATGAGCTTCGCCTTGGACTTGCCGAAGTTCATGACTCGGGAGCCGCCGCCCTGCATCTGATTCATCAGGAACAGGAAGACGACGACGATGAGGACGAAGGGAAGCAGGGAGAGCAGGATGCCGACGAACGGGTTCTGCTTGGACGGCGAGACCGTGTAGCCGTCCGGGATCTGCTTCTGGTCGTACTTGTTCTGCAGCGTGCTGGCGATGGTCACGCCCTGGTCGCCGATGTAGCTCGCCTGGATCTTGGTGGCGCCCTCGACCTTTTCGCCGTCCTTGAGCTGCACCTTGATGGTGTTCTCGTCGCCGGTGGTCAGCTTGGCCGATTCGACCTTGTTCTCATTGATCGCCTGGACGACCTGGCCGGTGTCCACCGTCTTGTAGCCGCCGGACGAGCCGACGACCTGCATCAACACGACCACGGCAAGGACGGCCAGCACGATCCACATGACCGGCCCACGGAAGTATCGCTTCACGTCCATCCATACGGAGCGGTGCCGCCCCGTCCCTCCTGCCATAGTGAGTTTGATAAGACAGTTCTTCTGACGGTACCCCAGCTTTGACGCCCGTAGCCGCACGGGACGGCTGGCAAGCCCGTCTGCATGCTCCAACGCCGCGAGGCCCGCCGGGGTTCCCGATCTTCATACGGGGGTTGGGCCCTTCGGGTCCGGATCTTCGGACCCTCGGGCTCAGCCGCCGTAGACGTGAGGCGCGAGCGTACCGACGAACGGGAGGTTGCGGTACTTCTCGGCGTAGTCGAGGCCGTAGCCGACGACGAACTCGTTGGGGATGTCGAAGCCGACCCACTCCACGTCGATGGCGACCTTCGCGGCGTCCGGCTTACGCAGCAGCGTGCACACCTTCAGGGAGGCGGGCTCGCGGGAGCCGAGGTTGTTGATCAGCCAGGACAGGGTCAGGCCGGAGTCGATGATGTCCTCGACGATCAGGACGTGCTTGCCCTTGATGTCGGTGTCGAGGTCCTTGAGGATCCGCACGACCCCGGAGGACTGGGTGCCGGCGCCGTACGACGACACGGCCATCCAGTCCATGGTGACGGGGGTGGACAGCGCCCGGGCGAGGTCGGCCATGACCATCACCGCGCCCTTGAGCACGCCGACGATGAGCAGGTCCTTGCCCGCGTACTCCGCGTCGATCTTCGCGGCCAGCTCGGCCAGCTTCGCGTCGATCTCTTCCTTGGTGATGAGTACCTGCTTGAGGTCGGCACCCATGTCTTTCGCGTCCACCCGCATCACTTTCGGTCGTCCCGCACTTACGGCCAGCGGCTGACGGTCTCCCCGGCGGGGAGACCCGGGCCCGCATCGGAGGCGTCCGATTGGCTCGGAGTCCGAAGGGTTCCGGTGTCTCCCTGAGACGGGCGTTTTCAGCCTTGCCGAATCACCAGTCTGCCACCCTGTCGCTGGGCGACGACTTTGCCGGGGAGATTGATGGCTCCCTGGCCGCGCCAGCCGGTGATCAGGCGGTCGACTTCCTCGATATGGCGGGCGAACAGCGCACCGGCGGGCGCACCGGCCTCGATGGCGGCGCGGCGCAGGATGCGGCGGCGTACGGCGGGCGGCAGCGCGTACAGCTTGGCGCACTCCAGGAGCCCGGCCGAGTCGCGTACGGCGGCCTCCGCCTGGCCGGCCCAGGCGTCGAGGGCGTCGGCGTCGTCGCGGGAGAGCTGGGCCGTGCGGGCGAGTGCCTCCACGACGCCCTTGCCGAGCGCCTTCTCCAGGGCGGGCAGGCCCTCGTGGCGCAGGCGGGAGCGGGTGTACGCGGGATCCGCGTTGTGGGGGTCGTCCCAGACCGGGAGGGACTGGACCATGCAGGCCTTGCGGGCGGTCTGGCGGTCGAGCCCGAGGAAGGGGCGGCGGTAACGGCCGCCGGCCCCCGAGACCGCGGCCATTCCGGACAGGGAGCGGATGCCGGAGCCGCGGGCGAGGCCGAGGAGGACGGTTTCGGCCTGGTCGTCGCGGGTGTGGCCGAGCAGGACGGCGTGGGCGCCATGGCGTTCGGCGGCGTCGTCGAGGGCGGCGTAGCGGGCGTCGCGGGCGGCGGCCTCGGGTCCGCCGACGCGGCCGACGGTCACGGCGATGGACTCGACCGGTTCGAGGCCGAGTTCGCGCAGGCGCTGGACGACTTCCTCGGCGCGCAGGTCGGAGCCGGGCTGCAGACCGTGGTCGACGGTGACGCCGCCGGCGCGGATGCCGAGTTTGGGGGCTTCGAAGGCGAGGGCGGAGGCGAGGGCCATGGAGTCGGCGCCGCCGGAGCACGCCACGAGCACGAGCGGGGAGGGGGGACGCTCGTGCGGGGCTGTGCGGGGAGGTTCCTGTGGGGCCCGGCCGGGGAGTTCGTACGACGGCTCGTGCGCCGTGTCGTACGTGGCGCCGGCCGACGGCATGGCCGGCGTCGCGTACGCGATCGCGCGCGGGCTGCCGGACACCAGTGCGTCGGTGATGCGGCTGTGTTCGGTGAGGATGTCGTGGAGGACGCGGCGGACCGCCAGGCGTATCGCCGCGACCGCAGGATGGGGACCCATTGTCCGGTTCCCTTCATGAAATTGTCGGGGGGTGAGCCCGAGCTCGGTCACTCAGAGTGTGTAGATGGTGACAGAACCGGGCCGTTCCCCGAGCATTGCACGCCTACCCATGGCTCACGGTCCCTCGGACGGGTGATTGGTGGGGCGTTCGCCTGCCGTCGGCCGGATTCGGTTCACGACATTCGTATGAGATGCACAACCCCCCGTGGGATTCACGACTCTGCTTTGCGGTGCACCCGCGCGATCCAGTCCGCCGGTTTGGCGATCTCCGCCTTGGTCGGGAGGGTGTTCGGGGAGGTCCACACGCGGTTGAAGCCGTCCATGCCGACCTGCTCCACGACGGCCTGTACGAAGCGTTCGCCGTCGCGGTACTGCCTGAGTTTGGCATCCAGACCGAGCAGCTTGCGCAGGGCCATGTCGAGCCGGGAGGCGCCCTTGGCGCGGCGCTGCTGGAACTTCTCGCGGATCTCCGCGACGGTCGGTACGACCTGGGGACCGACGCCGTCCATCACGAAGTCGGCGTGGCCCTCCAGGAGCGACATCACGGCGGTGAGGCGGCCGAGGATCTCTCGCTGGGCCGGGGTCTGCACCAGCTCCACGAAGGACCGTCCGCCGTCGTCCTCCTCCGCCTCGGGCCGGCCGCCCGCGAGGGACTGCGCGGCCTCGCGGATGCGCTCCAGGACGGTCATGGGGTCGACGTCCGTCTCTCCCAAGAACGACTGGATTTCGCCCTCCAGGTGGTCCCGCAGCCAGGGGACGGCGCTGAACTGCGTGCGGTGCGTCTCCTCGTGCAGGCACACCCACAGGCGGAAGTCGTGGGGCTGTACGTCGAGTTCGCGCTCCACGTGGACGATGTTCGGGGCGACGAGGAGGAGGCGGCCGCCGCCGTTCTCGCCCGCCGGGAGCTCGCGGGTGGCGGGGGCGAAGGTCTCGTACTGGCCGAGGACGCGGGAGGCCAGGAAGGACAGCAGCATCCCGAGTTCCACGCCGGTGACCTTGCCGCCGACGGCGCCGAGGACCGCGCCGCCGGCGCTGCCGCTGCGCCGCTCCTGCATCTTTTCGAGCAGGGGCCTGAGGATCTCGCGGAAGCCGGCGACGTTCGCCCGTACCCAGCCGGGGCGGTCGACGACGAGGACGGGGGTGTCGTGGGTGTCCTCCGTGCCCATACGAGTGAAGCCCCGGACGTGTTCCTCCGAGGCCTTGGCATGTCGGCGCAGCTCGGCGACGACGGCCCGGGCCTCGTCGCGGCTCACCTCGGGGCCCGGCCGTACGAGCCGGGTCGCGGTCGCCACCGCGAGATTCCAGTCGACCATCTCGGCACCACCGATGCTCGTCATGTGTCAACCGTACGTGAGCGTTCCCACTTGGGGCAGGCCGTGGGGGTTGGCGGGGCCACGGTGCGTTTGGGTGGGTGCTCGGCGTTATGGGTGGCACACCTGCGCCGGCAGGGGCCGACGCCAGTCCGGCCTGCGCCCGTCACCGCAGGCCGTGCCCACCCCTTCCGCCCTGCGGAACGACTGCCCACGGTGACGCGGACAGCCGCCGCGCGGCGAAAGCAGGCAGCTGCGGCGCGGCGGAGACGGACGGCTGCGGCCACAGCGGAGACAGACGACTGCCGCGCGGCGGGAGCGGGCAGCTGCGGCAGAGCGGGAGCGGAGAGCTGCCGCGCGGCGGGAGCGGGCAGCTGCGGCAGAGCGGGAGCGGAGGACTGCGGCCACAGCGGAGACGGACCCCTGCCCCGCGGCGGGAGCAGGCGGCTGCGGCACGGGGGAAGCGGACGACTGCGGCCACAGCGGAGACAGACGGCTGCGACACGGCGGAAGCGGACGACTGCCGCGCGGCGGAGACGGACGGCTGCGCCCGCAGCCGAGACAGACAGCTGCCGCGCGGCGGGAGCGGGGGGCCGCGGCGTGGCCGTCGTGGTGGCCGACCGACCGCGGCCCATGCCGGTAAGTGGCTAGCCGCAGCCGCAAGACGCCAGGGCCGTTGCCGTTCTGTCCAGTGCCGCGCGGGCCGCCTCCGTGTCCTCGCCCGTCGACAGGAACGCGAAGGCGAGCAGGCGGCCGTCCTGGTCGACGACCGTGCCGGCGAGGGAGTTCACGCCGTGCAGGGTGCCCGTCTTCGCTCGGACGACGCCGGCCGCCCCGTCGGTGTAGCGGCTGGTCAGGGTGCCGGTGAAGCCTGCCACGGGGAGGCCGGTCAGGACCGGGCGGAGTTCGGGGTGGGTGGGGTCGGCCGCCTTGGCCAGGAGGGCCGTCAGGAGATCCGCCGTGAGTCTGTCGTCGCGGTTGAGGCCGCTGCCGTCCTTGAAGTCGGCGCCCGTCACCGGGAGCCCGAGCTTCTTCAGCTGAGCCGCGATCGCCTCGCCCGCGCCGTCGAAGTCGGCGCGCGCGCCGCTCGCCACGGCGGTCTGGCGGGCGAGGTGCTCGGCGATGTCGTTGTCGCTGTTGGTGAGCATGCGCTCGACCAGGGTCGAGAGCGGGGGCGAGGAGACCTCGGCGAGGGACTCGGCCCGGTTCGTCGCCTTGGAGGGGCCGGGGGGCGTCGTCTTGATGCCGTGGTCGGCGAGGAAGGAGGCGAACTTGTCCGCCGCGTCCTTCGCCGGGTCCGTCACCCGGATCGCCGTGCCGCTGGTGGAGTCGTCCGTGCGGCCCTCGTCGGCCGTCAGGGCGCTGACCGGGGCGAGATTGACGTTCCTGCCGATCGGGTGCAGTTCGGGGCCGGCGTAGAGCGTCTTGTCGTACGAGAGGGTGACCTCGCGCAGGTCCCGCTTCTTGAGCGCCTCGGCGGTGGCGTCGGCCAGCTCGCGCAGGCTCGCCCAGCCGTCGGCCTTCTTGCGGGCGGTCAGTGTGGGGTCGCCGCCGCCGACGAGGACCAGTTCCCTGGTGTCGGGTTCCAGGGCGGTGCGGGTGGTGAGGCGGTGGTCGGGGCCCAGCGCGGCGAGGGCGGCCGCGGCGGTGGCGATCTTCGTCGTGGAGGCGGGGGTGAGGGCCTCGGCGGCTCCGTCGCCGTAGAGGCGCTTGCCGGTGGCCACGTCCACGATCGCCGCCGTGCTGCGGTCGCCGAGTTCCGGGGCGTCCAGGAGGGGGCCCAGGAGGTCGGCGAGGGCATCGCTCCTCGGGGTGCCGGTGCCGCCGCCCAGGCCGGTCAGGACGGAGGCGGCGCTGGGCGCGGGGCGCGGCGCCCCGGCCGCCGTATCGGACGTGTCGGACCTATCGGCATTACGGCCGTGATCTGCGCCACCCGTGCGCTCCTGGGCGGCCGCCCAGTCCCGCTCGGCCGTACGCTGACCGGTGGAGTCCCAGGGGCCGGCGGCGGTCACCACTCCGGCGGCCAGCGCCAGTCCGGCGGTGGCGGCGCCCGCGGTGTACTGCCAGGTCTTCGGCTTGCGTGTCCGCGCGGCCTGCGGGGAGACGGCTCGCGCGAGCCGTGCGACCCGTGGCCCGGCGGCCGTCGCGGCGCGTGCCAGACGTGGGCGTACGGCCTCCGCGGCACGTGCCAGACGCGGTCGTACGGCGCCCGCGACCCGCGTCACATGCGGTCTCGCGGCTCGCCACGGCCTCAGTTCTGGCACGACCACCAGCCCCTTTCGCGATCACACACCTGCGTGAGGGACACTTAACCACCAGAACTATGTGCTGATCATGGAGGAGCCACCGGTGGAGTTCGACGTCACGATCGAGATTCCGAAGGGTTCGCGGAACAAGTACGAGGTGGACCACGAGACCGGTCGGATCCGCCTGGACCGTCGACTCTTCACCTCGACCGCCTACCCGACCGACTACGGCTTCGTCGAGAACACCCTCGGCGAGGACGGCGACCCGCTGGACGCGCTGGTCATCCTGGACGAGCCGACGTTCCCGGGCTGCCTCATCAAGTGCCGCGCGATCGGCATGTTCCGTATGACGGACGAGGCCGGCGGCGACGACAAGCTGCTGTGCGTGCCGGCGACGGACCCGCGGGTGGAGCACCTGCGTGACATCCACCACGTCTCCGAGTTCGACCGCCTGGAGATCCAGCACTTCTTCGAGGTCTACAAGGACCTGGAGCCCGGCAAGTCCGTCGAGGGCGCCAACTGGGTGGGCCGCGTCGACGCCGAGGCCGAGATCGAGCGGTCGTACAAGCGCTTCAAGGAGCAGGGCGGCCACTGAGGCACCTCACGCACCCGGCACCCGTAGCCTTCGAGCCGTGTGAGACGGGCCGTACGCATGCGCGTGCGGCCCGTTCGTGTGTCTGTGCGCATACTGAGGGCGGCAGGAGGTGTCGTACAGGGAGCGCTACTCAGGTGACGGACGCGGAGGACCGCAAGCCGCAGTCGGACGAGGCGAGGATGGCCTTCGCGCCGCCCGCCGGGGTCGAGGTGGGGGACAGCGAGTCGGAGACCACCTCCGAGTTCGCCCTCCCCAGAGGGCTGGACGCACCGCAGCCGCCGTCCCCGGAACCCGAGGGGTCTGCGTTCAGCACGCCGAGCGTCTACAGCCCCGAGGACGCCCTCACCGCGTTCACTCCCCCCACCGGCATTCCGCTGGTCAGCCTGACCAAGGACCTGCCGTGGCAGGACCGGATGCGCACGATGCTGCGCATGCCGGTGACCGAGCGGCCCGCGCCGGAGCGGATGCCGAAGGCGGAGGAGGAGGGTCCGGCCGTCCCGCGCGTGCTGGACCTGACGCTGCGTATCGGCGAGCTGCTGCTGGCGGGCGGTGAGGGCGCGGAGGACGTGGAGGCCGCGATGTTCGCGGTCTGCCGGTCCTACGGCCTGGACCGCTGCGAGCCGAACGTCACCTTCACCCTGCTGTCGATCACGTACCAGCCGTCGCTGGTGGACGATCCGGTGTCGGCGGCGCGTACGGTACGGCGGCGCGGTACCGACTACACGCGTCTGGCGGCCGTTTTCCGGCTCGTCGACGACCTCAGCGACCCGGAGAGCCATCTCTCGCTGGAGGAGGCCTACCGGCGGCTCGCGGAGATCCGCCGCAACCGGCACCCGTACCCGACCTGGGTGCTGACCGGGGCGAGCGGGCTGCTCGCCGGCGCGGCCTCCGTGCTGGTCGGCGGTGACGTGATCGTCTTCATCGCGGCCATGCTGGGCGCGATGCTCGGCGACCGGCTGGCGTGGCTGTGCGCGGGGCGCGGACTGCCGGAGTTCTACCAGTTCACGGTGGCGGCGATGCCGCCGGCCGCGATCGGGGTCGCGCTGACGCTGGCGCACGTCGATGTGAAGGCGTCCGCGGTCATCACCGGTGGGCTGTTCGCGCTGCTGCCCGGGCGGGCGCTGGTGGCGGCCGTGCAGGACGGGCTGACCGGCTTCTACATCACCGCGTCCGCGCGCCTGCTGGAGGTCATGTACTTCTTCGTCGGCATCGTCGTCGGCGTGCTGGTGATCCTGTACTTCGGCGTGAACCTGGGCGCCAAGCTCACCCCGGACGAGGCCCTGCACGCCTCCGAGCGGCCGTACTGGCAGATCGCGGCGTCGATGCTGCTGTCGCTGACCTTCGCGGTGCTGCTCCAGCAGGAACGGTCCACCGTGCTCGCCGTGACGCTCAACGGGGGTGTCGCGTGGGTGGTGTACGGCGCGATGCACTACGTCGGTGAGTTCTCGCCGGTGGCCTCCACGGCCGTCG
Organism: Streptomyces curacoi; assembly: GCF_001513975.1. Lineage (GTDB taxonomy): Bacteria > Actinomycetota > Actinomycetes > Streptomycetales > Streptomycetaceae > Streptomyces > Streptomyces curacoi. Next base: position 856,300 of record NZ_KQ947985.1, on the reverse strand, counting down.
CGGCCGGGCTGGTGGGGTTGTTCGGGCAGCTGATGGCGCGGTATCGGTTCGCGTCGGCGCTGCCCTATACGACTGCGGCGATCGGGCCGTTGTTGCCGGGGTCCGCCACGTACTTCGGGCTGTTGTCGATCGCGCAGAACGAGGTGGACGCGGGGCTTGTCTCGCTGGCCACGGCCGCGTCACTGGCCATGGCCATTGCGATCGGGGTGAACCTCGGGTCCGAGATCTCGCGGTTGTTCCTGCGGATTCCGGGGGGATCGGACGCGGGGCGCAAGGCCGCGAAGCGGACACGCGGGTTCTGACGCCGCGTGCCCACGCGCTCGGCCGGCTGTGTCCTTCGGCGCCCCTTACCGGCGCCTCAGTACCCCTGGTTGGGCGGGTACTGCTGGTTCTGCTCAGTGCCGTACGGCTGCTGCCGGCCGTAGCCCTGGGGGTACTGCTGGGCGTACGGCTGCTGCTGGGGCTGCTGGCCGTAGTGCTGCTGGTCGTAGCCGTACTGCTGGCCCTGGTTGCCGTATTCCTGGCCCTGGTTGCCGTACTGCTGCGCCTGGTTTCCGTACTGCTGGCCCTGGTTGCCGTACTGCTGCTGGGGCTGGGGCTGGTCGTCGGACGGGACGCGGCGGAGCTGGGTCGTCGCGTCGTCCATCATGGGCTGCTGCTGGACGGGGGCCGGGGTCTCGGCCGCCGCGCGCTTCTTCTTGGCGCGCTCGCGCAGGAACTCGATGATGATCGGGACCACGGAGGCGAAGACGATCAGGACGAGGATCGCCTCGACATTCGTCCTGATGAACTCGATCTGGCCCAGCCAGTAGCCCGCGAGGGTGACGCCGGTGCCCCAGGCGATGCCGCCGATGACGTTGTACGTGAAGAACGTGCGGTACTGCATACGGCCGGCGCCCGCCACGATGGGGGCGAAGGTGCGCACGATCGGTACGAAGCGGGCGAGGACGATCGCCTTGGGGCCGTACTTCTCCATGAACTCGTGGGCCTTCTCCAGGTTCTCCTGTTTGAAGAGCTTGGAGTTGGGGCGGTTGAAGATCTTCGGGCCGAAGAACTTGCCGATCATGTAGCCGACCTGGTCGCCGATGACAGCGGCCAGGACGATGAGCGTGCAGACCAGCCACAGGGGCTGGCTGATGTACTGGCCCTGGGCCACGAACAGGCCCGCCGTGAACAGCAGCGAATCACCGGGCAGGAACGCGAAGAGGCCGGACTCGGCGAAGACGATCAGCAGGATGCCGGGGAGGCTGAAGGTCTCGATCAGATAGTTCGGGTCGAGCCACTCGGGGCCGAGCGCAAGCGTGGTCACGGGATTGTGGCTCCTGCTGGGTGGGGGCGGGCGAAGTGCAGCTGACTGCTCAAAATATCAACGCTGCACCGGTCGCCCAGGTTCCTTGGACCCCCTCAGGATGCACTGTGCCCCTGCCGGGTCAAAGCTGTGAGTCATGGGCATCGAAGAGTGGCGGCCGTCAGGGGGCCGGGACCGCGGTGGTCCTGGCCCGGGAGTAGCACCCCCGGGCCAGGGGGTTACGAGGTGTGCCGGGCGGCGTTGGCGAGGATCGCCTCCTTGAGGTGCTCGGCGAGACCCTCGCGCATCGAGTCGTAGTACGCCTTGAAGCGCTCGTCGGCGACGTACATCTCGCCGAGGCACTTGTGCATCTCGTACGGGCACTCGAAGTACCACGTGCCGATGTGCCGGCGGTGTTCCTCGGCCAGGTCCATGGCGCGCTCGCCGGTCGGCGACTCGCCCTCGGCGACCAGGGCCGTGTAGCGCTCACCCCAGTCGTTCACCTGGGCCTGGATGCGCTTCCAGTCCTCCTTGGTGTAGCGGGCCGCGCGGCGCTGCGACTCGGCGTACGCCTCCGTGCCGCCCCAGCGCTGTTCGGCCTCCTCGGCGTACTGCTCGGGGTCCTTGTCCCCGAACACCTCGAACTTCTCCTCCGGCGTGAGGTTGATCCCCATCTTGCTCGCCTCCATGGCGTGCTCCACGGCCGCCGCCATCTTCTGCAGCTTCTCGATCCGGGCGGTCAGCAGCTCGTGCTGCCGGCGCAGGTGTTCGCGCGAGTCCGCGTCCGGGTCGTCGAGCAGGGCGGCGACCTCCTCCAGCGGGAAGCCGAGCTCGCGGTAGAACAGGATCTGCTGCAGCCGGTCGAGGTCGGCGTCGCTGTAGCGCCGGTGGCCCGCGTGGCTGCGCTCGCTGGGCACGAGCAGGCCGATGTCGTCGTAGTGGTGCAGGGTGCGCACCGTCACTCCGGCGAAGCCGGCGACCTGTCCCACGGAGTAGCTCACTTCCGCTCCCTTCTTCTTACGCACTCCACGGTGAGTCCTCACGTCGCGTGAGGTGCAAGCCCGGCGGCGCGGACCTACCGTCGTAGGCATGCCACTGCATCGTGGGGACAGCGAAGCACCGGACGACGAGGGCGGCCGGCGCCGGCTCGCCGTCAACCCCTTCCACGGCGAGGCGAATCCGGTCGGCGGGATGACCGAGGCCCCGCCCAGGCACCGGCTGCCCGACGCCCCGCTGCCGCCGTCGACGGCGTATCAGCTGGTGCACGACGAGCTGATGCTGGACGGCAACTCCCGGCTCAACCTGGCCACCTTCGTCACCACCTGGATGGAGCCGCAGGCCGGGGTGCTGATGGCGGAGTGCCGGGACAAGAACATGATCGACAAGGACGAGTACCCGCGCACCGCCGAGTTGGAGAAGCGGTGTGTGGCGATGCTCGCGGACCTGTGGCACGCGCCCGACCCGGCGGCGGCCGTGGGCTGTTCGACGACGGGGTCGAGCGAGGCGTGCATGCTCGCCGGGATGGCGCTGAAGCGGCGCTGGGCGCGGGGCAACGCCGACCGGTATCCCTCGCGCGACGCCCGCCCGAATCTGGTCATGGGCGTCAACGTCCAGGTCTGCTGGGAGAAGTTCTGCAACTTCTGGGAGGTGGAGGCCCGGCAGGTGCCCATGGAGGGCGACCGGTTCCATCTCGATCCGCAGGCGGCGGCCGAGCTGTGCGACGAGAACACCATCGGGGTCGTCGGGATCCTCGGCTCCACCTTCGACGGGTCGTACGAGCCGATCGCGGACCTGTGTGCCGCCCTGGACGCGCTGCAGGAGCGGACCGGCCTCGATGTCCCCGTGCACGTCGACGGGGCGTCCGGGGCGATGGTGGCGCCTTTCCTGGACGAGGACCTGGTGTGGGACTTCCGGCTGCCGAGGGTCGCCTCGATCAACACCTCGGGGCACAAGTACGGGCTCGTCTACCCGGGCGTCGGCTGGGCGCTGTGGCGGGACCGGGAGGCACTTCCCGAGGAGCTCGTCTTCCGGGTCAACTACCTGGGCGGCGACATGCCCACCTTCGCGCTCAACTTCTCCCGGCCGGGCGCGCAGGTCGTCGCGCAGTACTACTCGTTCCTGCGGCTGGGGCGGGAGGGCTACCGGGCCGTGCAGCAGGCCGCGCGGGACGTGGCAGGGAAGGTCGCCGAGGCCGTGGCGGAGCTCGGCGACTTCCGGCTGCTGACCCGCGGCGACCAACTGCCCGTGTTCGCCTTCACCACGGCCCCGGACGTGCGGGCGTACGACGTCTTCGACGTCTCCCGGCGGCTGCGCGAGAGCGGCTGGCTGGTGCCGGCGTACACCTTCCCGCCCCACCGCGAGGATCTGTCCGTGCTGAGGGTCGTGTGCCGCAACGGCTTCTCCGCCGACCTCGCCGAGTTGTTCGTGGAGGACCTGGGCCGACTGCTGCCGGAGCTGCGCCGGCAGCCGCATCCGTTCACCCGGGACAAGGAGGCGGCCACCGGCTTCCATCACTGAGCAGCCGGCGAGCTAGCGGCTCAGGCGCGCGAACCGCCGTACCGCCAGCGGGAAGAACACCGCCAGGAGCAGCAACGGCCATACGATCGCCGCCCCTACGTGCTCGGTGCCCGTCCCGCCCATGAGGTTCCGTACGGCCGTCGCGGTCTGTGACATCGGGTTCCACTCGACGACCGTGCCCAGCCAGTCGGGCATGGTCTCGGGCAGGGCGAGGGCGTTGGACAGGAAGCCGATCGGCCAGACCAGGATCTGCACGGCCTGCACCATCTCCGGCTTTCCGGCCACCAGGGCCAGATGGATGCCGATCCACAGCATGGCGAAGCGGAAGAGCAGGAGCAGTCCCACGGCGCCCAGGAAGGCCCCCGGGCCGCCGTCCGCGCGCCAGCCGAGGGCGTAGCCGACGCCCATGAGGACGAGCAGGGCCAGCGCCGACTGGAGCATGTCGGCCGCCGAACGGCCCACCAGCACCGCGCCGTTGGCCATCGGCATGGAGCGGAAGCGGTCGACCACGCCCTTGTTGAGGTCCTGGGTGACCGCGATCATCGTGCCCTCCAGTCCGAAGGCCATGGTGAGCGCGAGCATGCCGGGGAGGAGATAGTCGATGTAGGAGCCCTGGACGCCCCGGCCGCCGCCGATGAGGTAGCCGAACATCAGCAGCAGCATGACGGGGAAGACCAGGTTGACCACGACCTGCACCGGTTGCCGTGCCCAGTGGGCGAGTTCGCGGCGGGTCATGGTCCAGGAGTCGGTCAGGGCGTACGTGGTCACGCGGCCTCCTTCACTCGGTCCTCGCGCCCGGTCAGATGCAGGAACACCTCGTCCAGCGTCGGGCGGCGCAGCGCGATGTCCTCCGCCTCGATGCCGGCCTCCTCCAGCGCCCGTACGACACCGGAGAGCGCCGCCATCCGGTCGGTGACCGGGGCGCTGAGCAGGCGGCGGTCGGGGTCGACCGAGACGTCGTCCTTCGGCACGGGCAGCAGGGCCGCCGCCGCGCCCAGCCGGCCGGCGTCGCGCAGCACGACGTCGATGCGGTCGCCGCCGGTCAGGGCCTTCAGCTCGTCGGCCGTGCCGTCGGCGATGACGCGGCCGGCGTCGACGACGGAGATGCGGTCGGCGAGCTGGTCGGCCTCTTCCAGGTACTGGGTGGTGAGCAGGACCGTCGTGCCGCCGCCGACGAGTGAGCGGACGGCGGACCAGACCTCGGCGCGGCCGCGCGGGTCGAGGCCGGTGGTGGGTTCGTCCAGGAAGAGCACCTCCGGGTCGGTGATGAGTGAGGCGGCCAGGTCCAGTCGCCGTCGCATGCCGCCGCTGTACTGCTTGACCGGCTTGCGGCCGGTGTCGGCGAGGCCGAAGCGCTCCAGGAGCTCGTCGGCGCGCACGCGCGCGTGCCGGGCGCCCAGGTGGTAGAGGCGGCCGAACATCTCCAGGTTCTGCCGGCCGCCCAACTCCTCGTCCACCGCCGCGTGCTGGCCGAGCAGGCCGATGCGCAGGCGTACGTCGTATGCCTGGCGCACCACGTCGTGTCCGGCCACCTCGACACGGCCGCTGTCCGGCCGCAGGAGCGTGGAGAGGATCCGGACCAGGGTCGTCTTGCCCGCGCCGTTCGGCCCGAGCACTCCGTGCACCGTGCCGCGCGCGACCGTGAGGTCGAGCCCGTCCAGTGCGTTCTTGCCGTTCTTGCCGCCGTACTTCTTACGTGCCCCTTCGACGATGATCGTCGCGTCGGCCACTGAGACTCCCTCGCTAGTCAAACTTGACTACCCGCCCCGACGTTAATGCCCCGGGGGGCGATTGGTCAAACTTGATTAGCTGTCGCCCCGGGGATGCCGCTCCCCCGTGGCGTACGGGTTCTCCTGGTCCTCGGCGAGGATTCCGACGAACGGGTCGCCCTCTCCGGAGAAGGTGTAGGCACCGCCCCGGATGCGTTCGATGAGGCCGCGGGTCCACTCGGCGCCGGTGTCGGCGGAGTGGACCCAGAAGTTCATGATCTCGCCGATGTGACCGAGCTGGCCGGGGCCGTCCTCGGGCGTGTAGTACTCGGTGACGGACTTGCGCCACTCCTCGATGCTGCGCACCCGCTCCTCCAGGAGGGCGAGGACCTCCGCGCGGTCCAGGTCGACCATGAAACCGAGCGCGGCAGTGAGCACGTCCGGTCTCTGGTCGTACGCCGTGAGGTACTCGCGCACGAGCCCGAAGTACTCCTCGACGCCCTTCTCGGTGATCTCGTACTCCGTGCGCGGCGGCCCGCCGGCCGTGGACGGCGCGATCTCGTGGGCGTGCAGCAGCCCCTGCTTCGCCATCTGCTTCAGGGCGTGGTAGATCGAGCCGGGCTTGGCGTTGGACCACTCGTGCGCGCCCCAGTACTCCAGGTCGTTGCGCACCTGGTACCCGTGGGCCCGCCCGTGCTGCCGGACCGCGCCGAGCACGAGGAGACGGATCGCTGACATGCGGTCCAGATTAGAGCCGGGGCGGTAGGGGCCCGAGAGCAACCCCGCGAGCGACCGGTTCCTCTTCAGGCACCGGTGCGCCCTACGTGCTCGATGTGGACGGTGCGTGTGTCCGGGTCGACGCGGTAGAGGATGCGCCAGGGCCCATGGTGGAGGCGGCGGTGCTCGGCGCCCCAGGCACGGGACCCCTCTGGCCGCTCATTCTCCGCGAGCTGGTCAGCGGCCCGCAGGAGCGCGTCGACGCTGTGCGGGTCGCCCTTGAGGTGCCCTACGGCGGCATTGAGGGCCGCCGGTTCCCACACGACCTGCCAGGTCACTCGCCCCGCCCCGCCGCTTCGAGCAGCGCGCGGCGGGCTTCGTCATGCGGCATGGGAGTCTCGGCCCGCCCGAGGGCACGATCGCGCTCAAGGCGGGCGAGCGCGAGCGCGTCCTCAAGGTCCTCCAGCTCCGCGGGCGAGATGAGGACGGCGGCCGGAACACCGCGGTCCGTCAGGGTGATGTGCTCATGCTGGGCAGCCCGACGGGCAAGTTCACCGAGCCTACCCCTCGCCTCCGCGATGGGATACGTAGCAGACATGCATCTAGTGTACACCTGGATATATGTCCGCCGCGTTACTCAGAAGGGGAAGCCGCTCCTGACTCAGAAGGGGAAGCCGCTCCTGCCGTGCTGCACGGAGATCCACTTCGTCGTCGTGAACGCGTCCAGCATCGTCTCGCCGTTCAGCCGGCCGAGCCCGGAGTGCTTCTCGCCGCCGAAGGGGACGATCGGCTCGTCGTGGACCGTGCCGTCGTTCACATGGAACATGCCGGTGTCGATCCGCTTGGCGAAGGCGACACCGCGCTCGATGTCCCCCGTGTGGACGGCGCCGCTCAGGCCGTACGGGGTGTCGTTGACGAGGCGTACGGCCTCCTCCTCGCCGTCGAACGGGATGAGGAAGGCGACCGGCCCGAAGACCTCCTGCTTCAGCAGGGCGGAGTCCGCGGGAACGTTCGTGAGGACCGACGGCTCGACCAGGTTGTCCGTCGTCGTGCCGTGCACCAGGGCCGTCGCCCCCTCGGCGATCGCCTGCTCGACCACGCCCGAAACGGCGTCCGCCTGGGAGGAGTTGATGACCGGGCCGATGACGGTCTGCGGGTCGCGCGGGTCGCCGACCTTGAGGGACCTGACCTTGGCGACGAACTTCTCGGTGAACTCCTCGGCGATCGAGCGGTCCACGAGCACCCGGTTCGCGGCCATGCAGACCTGCCCCTGATGGACGTACCGGCTGAAGACCGCCGCGTCGACGGCGTAGTCGATGTCGGCGTCGTCGAGGACCACCAGCGCGCTGTTGCCGCCGAGTTCGAGGACCGAGCGCTTGAAGTGCGAGGCGCAGACGGTGGCCACATGGCGGCCGACCTTGTCGGAGCCGGTGAAGGAGATGACCTTCGGGACCGGGTGCTCGATGAAGGCGTCGCCTATCTCGGCTATGTCCGTGATGACGACGTTCAGCAGGCCGGCGGGCAGGCCCGCGTCCTCGAAGATCTTCGCGACCAGGGAGCCGCCGCAGACCGGGGTGTTCTGGTGGGGCTTGAGGACCACGCCGTTGCCGAGCGCGAGGGCCGGGGCGACCGACTTGATGGAGAGGAGGAAGGGGAAGTTGAAGGGGCTGATGACACCCACGACGCCGACCGGGACGCGGTAGACGCGGTTCTCCTTGCCGTCCACCGGCGACGGGATGATCTTGCCCTCGGGGCGCAGGGCCAGGTGGATCGCCTCGCGCAGGAACTCCTTGGCGAGGTGGAGTTCGAAGGCCGCCTTCAGCCCGGTGCCGCCGAGCTCGGCGATGATCGCCTCGGTGATCTCCTGCTCGCGGTCCTCGATCAGCCGCAGCGCCTTCTCGAAGACGGCCCGGCGGGCGTACGGATTGGTCGTGGCCCACTGCTTCTGGGCGCGGGCGGCCGCCTGGTAGGCCTGGTCCACCTCGTCGACCGTGGCGATGGTGATCGACGCCAGCTTCTCGCCGTCGTACGGGTTGAAGTCGATGATGTCCCAGGAGCCTGTGCCCGGACGCCACTCACCGTCGATGTACTGCTGAGCCAGGTCGGTGAAGTAGGACGACATGTGATCCCTCAATCTCTGGCAGACATCCGATCGGCCAGCTGCATTCGACAGCCGCTGCGCGGCGGGCCTCGATCGCCTTCACGGTGTGATCACACGTCATCGTACTTGCGTTTCAAGAGAGTTGAAGGAGTCCCCTGAGAAGATCCCGGCTCTCGTCGGGCCCCGGGCTGTCCTGCTGGAGCTCCTTCATCGCCTTCTCGTACTGGGCGACGTCCTCGTGCTTGTCGAGGTAGAGCGCGCTGGTGAGCTGCTCCAGGTAGACGACGTCGGAGAGGTCCGACTCGGGGAAGCTGAGGATCGTGAAGGCGCCGGACTCGCCGGAGTGGCCGCCGAAGCTGAACGGCATGATCTGCAGCCGGACGTTGGGGCGCTGGGAAATCTCGATCAGGTACTGGAGCTGACCGCGCATCACCTCGCGGTCGCCGTAGGGCCGGCGCAGGGCGGCCTCGTCCAGGACGATGTGGAACTCGGGGGCGCTCTCGGCGACGAGGCACTTCTGCCGCTCCAGGCGCAGCGCCACGCGCTTTTCGACGTCGGCCGTGCTCGCGCCCTTCATGCCGCGCCGGACGACCGCGCGGGCGTACGCCTCCGTCTGCAGCAGCCCGTGCACGAACTGCACTTCGTACGCCCGGATGAGGCTGGCGGCGCCCTCCAGGCCCACGTAGGTGGGGAACCAGCTGGGCAGGACGTCCGAGTAACTGTGCCACCAGCCCGCGACGTTGGCCTCGCGGGCGAGGGAGAGGAGCGAGTTGCGTTCCTGCTCGTCCGTGATGCCGTACAGCGTCAGCAGGTCCTCGACGTCCCGTGTTTTGAAGCTCACCCGGCCCAACTCCATCCGGCTGATCTTCGACTCGGACGCACGGATCGAGTACCCCGCGGCCTCGCGCGTGATCCCGCGCGCTTCCCGCAGTCGCCTCAGTTGCGAGCCGAGCAGCATGCGCCGCACCACCGATCCGGGCTCTCCCGCGCTCACGTTCGCCAGCCTCCCCAACCGTCCTCAGGGCCCGCAGTCTGCCACTAAATCACTTCGAGCAGTACTCGTCCGATTACAGAGACGGAAAGAAGCCAAGGATTCCACTCAGGAAGGTGGCAAGGGAAGACAAGAAGAGGCAGTGAAGTTGGCGGAAAAAATGGCCAACAAGCGGTACGGGGGCGTCCAATTCGGTCACGTGCACGTGCATCTGCCCTTGCATCTGCTCTGCGCATCCGAAACCATGGTCCCGCGCAACCGCTGCATCGCAACGACCGCGAACTCCCGGGAGTGCCTCGCATGGGGACGAATGGATCGACCATGCTCGAGCCGTTACGGCAGGGCCTTCCGCCGCTGGATCCCGCGACCGTGTCCAACGCCGCCTCCTGCGCTCTGCCCGCCCGCTACGAAGCGGTGCGCGAGGCGCGGAAGTTCACCCGGAACACCCTTGACCAGTGGGATCTGGGCGAGCGCTTCGACGACGTCTGCCTCGTGGTCTCCGAGCTGGTGACCAACGCGCTGCGCCATGCGCTGCCGGCGAGCGCGCAGCGGATGCCGGAGCAGACGCCGCCCGTGCGGCTGCATCTGATGCGGTGGACCGAGCGGCTGGTGTGCGCGGTGCGCGACCCCAGCCACGACAGTCCGGTCGCGCGCGATTCCGACGACTTCTCGGCGGAGTCCGGTCGCGGGCTGTTCCTCGTCGACTCCTTCAGTGACAGCTGGGGATGGCATCCGCTCGCGGGGACGCTCAGCGGCAAGGTGGTCTGGGCGCTGTTCCGCCTGCAGCCCGCGCGGCCCGGGGTGGTCCCGGCTCCGGCGGAATGACGAACCGCGGCGTTCGCTGACGCCGCGGTTCTACGCGCGTTACGGCGCGTTGGACAGCCGTTACGGTACGAAAAGGCGTCGATTGCCCTGGCTGGTCAGCCCGCGACCAGGTGGTCGAACTCGCCGTCCTTGACGCCCAGGAGCATCGCCTCGATCTCGGCGCGGGTGTAGACGAGCGCCGGGCCGTCCGGGAAACGGGAGTTGCGCACCGCCACGTCACCGCCGGGCAGCCGCGCGAACTCCACGCAGGAGCCCTGCGAGTTGCTGTGCCTGCTCTTCTGCCAGGCCACCCCGTTCAGATCCGTGGCTGCCATGCCGTTGTACACGTCGTGGTCCACAGGTCGCTCCCCGGTGGTGCGGTGGCTTCGAGGCCAATGATGCGAGAGGTGGTGCAGTGGTCGTGCAGCTGTCAACCGCTCCCGGATCATAGCCCTGTTTCACGTGCGGCTGCGCGAGCAGATGCACGTGCACGCGGGGTGGTGCTGTGGTTACTCCTGTGACGTACGCGGCTCCATATGCGTTCCAGTGCAAGCCCCGGGGATCGCCTCACATGCGTGCACTGGGAAGAGACGCGATACGTGGCCATCGTGTTCCATCCGACAAGCGGCGGTCCACTTGGCTGAACCGGGCGGCAGCCCCCGGGGGATGCGGTGCGGCGGCCTCAGCGGCTCGCGTACGGCAGAAGTGCCATCTCGCGCGCGTTCTTGATGGCCTTGGCGAGTTGGCGCTGCTGCTGGACCGTCACCCGGGTGACCCGGCGGCTGCGGATCTTGCCGCGGTCGGAGATGAACTTGCGGAGCAGGTCGGTGTCCTTGTAGTCGACATAGGTGATGCCGGCCTGGTCCAGGGGGTTCGGGCGGTTCTTGGCCGGCTTGCGGTCGGTCTTGCGGGGCATGGGGATTCAGACCTCCAGGAGGGTGTCGAAGGCGGGCGGGAGTTGTTTCCAGGCGTCGCGGCCGGCGGCGTACTCGGCGTCGGTGAGCAGGCAGGACTCCAGGAGCTGGGCCAGGCCGTCGCGGTCGAGGCCGGGCGAGGTGAAGACCAGGTGCTGGCAGCAGTCGCCGTGCTCGGGGTGCCAGTCCAGCGCGGCGGCGGCCCGGCGGACCGGCGGGACCATCTCCCAGGCCGCGTCGGGGAGGGAGGCGAGCCAGGGACCCACGCTCTCCACGCACAGGGCGCCGCCCGCCGCGTCCCAGTGGAGGAGGACATCGGGTTTGTCGGCCAGCCAGAACCGGCCCCGGCTGCGGGCCGCCGCGCAGGTCAGGTCCTCCAGCGCCGCGTACAGCCGCTCCGGGTGGAAGGGGCGGCGGCGGTGCCAGACGAAGGTGGAGACACCATGCGCGTCGGCCTCGGCGGGGAGCAGGGCGCACGCCGGGTGCTGCGCGGCGTCGGCCGCCTCGACGTCGAAGCCGGCGAGGGCCGCCTGGGCCAGCGGCGACAGCGGGCGCCGGCGCGGGGCGGGCACCGTCAGGCCCCCTTCGGCCGGGTCCGGCGCGATCGCGCCGGGGGCCGGAGCGCCCGCCAGGTCACCGTGGCCGATCGGGACCTGGCGGGCCGTCGGGTGGAGCTGGGCGAGCAGTTCGCGGTCCTCGTCGTCGGCCTCCGGTGAGTCGACGACGGCGAGGACGGGGGCGTATTCGAGCTGGCGGGCGAAGGTGTCGGCGACCGTGCGCTGGTCGGTCGCCGCGGCGGCCAGGCCCCGCTCGGCCAGGTCGTCGCCGTTGCCCAGGTAGGGCAGGACCAGCGCCGGGTCGACCGCGGTGATCACACCGGTGACCGTGAGCCCGCCGGCCGTGACCACCTCGGCCATGGCCTTCGGCTCGACCGAGTCCCACAGTTCCACGACCGCCATCCGGGTGCCGCCGGCGTCCCGGATCCGCAGCAGCTCCGGCACCAGGTCCTCGCGCAGGGCGCAGCAGGCGCAGTCGTTGACGAGGGGCGCCTCGCCGGCGGACACGACTCCTGTGGCGTCGCTGATCGTCCGCACCACCGTGCCGGCGGTGGCCGTCGCCAGGTCGTGGTGGAGTACGACGCTGTCGGGGACGTCGGCGAGCAGCTGTGCCACGGTCGCCCTGCGGGCGTCGGCGTGCAGCCCGCCGACGATCACGACGGAGAGCTCGGGCACCTCAGCCCTTCTTTCCGTACCGGCGCTCGAAGCGCTCCACGCGGCCGGTGGTGTCCAGGACGCGGGCCGTGCCGGTGTAGAAGGGGTGGCTGACGTTGGAGATCTCGACGTCGACCACGGGGTAGGTGTTGCCGTCCTCCCACTCGATCGTCTTGCCGGTCGGGACGCCGGCCAGCGTGGAGCGGGTGAGGAAGGCGTGGTTCGCGGCGCGGTCGCGGAAGACGACGGGGCCGTACTCGGGGTGGATTCCCTTGCGCATGGCGGTGGTTCAGCGCTCCTCTCGGAAGTCGACGTGACGGCCGACGACGGGGTCGTACTTGCGCAGGGTCATGCGGTCCGGGTCGTTGCGGCGGTTCTTTCGGGTCACGTAGGTGTAGCCGGTGCCGGCGGTGGACCGGAGCTTGATGACCGGGCGGAGTTCGTTGCGTGCCATGCTGCTATCTTACTGAAAATGAATTCCATTAACAGGAGCGTTTGAGGAGAGGTTCGTCACCATGTCCGCCCACTGCATGCTGACCGGCGCCCAGCCCGGTTTCGGCAACACCATTTCCCACTCCCATCGGCGGACCTCCCGCCGCTTCGACCCCAACATCCAGACCAAGCGCTACTGGCTGCCCAGCGAGGGCCGGTATGTGCGGCTGCGGCTGAGCGCCAGGGGGATCAAGACGGTCGACGTCATCGGCGTCGAGGCGGCCGTCGCCCGGATCCGCGCCCGGGGGGTGAAGGTCTGATGGCGAAGAAGAGCAAGATCGCCAAGAACGAGAAGCGGCAGGAGACCGTTGCCCGGTACGCCGCGCGGCGGGCCGAGCTGAAGGAGATCATCCGCAGGCCGTCGTCCACGGACGCCGAACGGCTCGCCGCCCAGCGTGAGCTGCGCAGGCAGCCGAGGGACGCCAGCGCCACGCGGGTGCGCAACCGCGACCAGACGGACGGACGGCCGCGCGGGTACTTCCGTGCGTTCGGGCTGTCCCGGGTGAGTCTGCGGGAGCAGGCGCACGCCGGGTATCTGCCGGGCGTGCGCAAGGCGTCCTGGTAGGTCTCGCCGGCTCTGCGGCTGCGGCCGGTACTCCCTGGTAGCTTGCTGCGGTCGGTTCGGCCCGGCGGGCCGACTCGGCCGTATGCCGACCGCTACAGCTTGGGAGCTTCCAGTGACCTCGGCGACCTTCTCGCGCACCCGCACGATGCCGGCCCGGCGGATGCGGGTCGCGGCCGTGACCGCGGCCCTGGCGGGTGCGCTCGCGCTGACCGCGTGCAGCGGCGACGGCGACTCCGGCGCCGATGACTCCCCCTCGGCCGGTGCCGGCGCCTCCGCGACCGCCGACGCCTCCGCGACCGCGGGCGGCGGCACGGGCGGGTCGGCGTCCGCGGCTGATGAGCTGGAGGGCAGCTGGCTGGCCACGACCGACGGCAAGGCCGTGGTGCTCATGGTCGACGGCAAGGAGGCCGCGCTCTTCACGACCGGCGCGACCGTGTGCAGCGGCACCGCCGGTGAGGTGGACGGAACGCGCACGATCCGCCTCAAGTGCCCCGGCGGCAGCAAGGAGCGGGCGAGCGGGACGGTCGACTCCGTCAGCAGGACGCGGCTGAAGGTGACCTGGGAGGGCGGTCTCGGCACGGAGACGTACACCAAGGCGGAGGGCGGGAAGCTGCCGACGGGCCTGCCCACGGCCGGTCTGGGATCGTGATGTCCGACCGGTGCGGCCCGCCCGGTCACCTCCGTCACTGCCAGAGGACCTCATGCGCGACCACTTCCGTCACCGTCGCCGCCCTCGCCGCGGCCCTCCTCCTGACCGCCTGCACCGAGGGCGGGGACGGGGACGACAGCCAGAACAGCACGGCCGGTTCCGCCTGCCGGATCGGCGAGATGGCCGTGCGGGTCGGGCCCGCCAACACCGCACCCGCCGCCGGGGACACCGGCAACGTGCCCGTCACCCTGACCAACCGCAGCGGCTCCGAGTGCACCCTGGACGGTCTGCCCGCCGTCGCGTTCCAGGCGGGCGGCACCTCGGCCGCCGTCGAGCCAGACAAGGCGGCCAGGGCGAAGAAGACGACCCTCGCCGAGGAGGCCTCCACCGCCTTCACTCTCACCTATGTCCGGGGCGCGGAGGGCGGCGCCAAGAGCCTCGCCGTGCAGACGGCGAAGATCTCTCTGCCCGGGTCCACGGAGACACACAGCTTCAAGTGGTCCTACGGCGATGTAGCGCTGAAGAGCGACGGACAGGCCCCGGACGCCTCGGTGAGCGGGTTCCAGCAGACCGGCGAGTGACGCCGTTCAGCGCAGCGGCCGACGCGGTCTCATCTGCGCCCTGTCGGCCGCCTCGGAACCCTCCACCCAGCCCGCCTCGTCGCTGACGCCGCGCAGGCGGGTGGTGGTGGTCTCCGGGAACATGCGCTCCAGGCGGTCGGTGACCGCCACCTCGCGGGAGGCGAGGACCGGGAGCAGGTCCTGGGTCACCTGCGTCTGGGCCACCGCGGCCAGGTGGGTGCCGATGCGGTGGGCGTAGGCCGCCAGGAACGAGTGCCGGAAGGTCTTGGTCCGCTTGCGGCCGCCCGCGCGCTGGGCCGCCTCCGCCTTCGTCATCGCGGTCTGGGCCTGTACCAGGAGCGAGGTGTACAGGAGCTCGACCGCCTCCAGGTCGGCCTCGAAGCCGACGACCGTGGAGAAGCCGAACGGCTCGTTCCATACGGCCCGGCAGTGGTTGGCGGTCGCCACCGCGTCCAGCAGGACGGCCTTCGCCTGCTCGTACGGCGGTTCCACACCGATCCGGCAGGCGCTGGGGGCGTCCTTCCTGACGTGGTCGCGGGCCGCGAGCACCGCCTCGTCGACGCTGTGCCGGGCCATGAGCTCCTGAGCCTTGGCGCTGAGCGCCTCCGCCTCCTCGGGGAAACCGGTCGCCTCCGCCTTCGCCAGCAGCGCGCGGATACGGCTGAGCATGCGGGACTCGGGCTGGGAGCGGCGGGCGGCGGGCCCGGCCACCTCGTCCAGGGACTCCAGGGCGGGCAGTCGCAGCAGGAGGCGGTACAGCTCCAGCACGGCCGTCGCGTGCGAGAAGCGGTCGGTGCGCGGCGGGGCCCCGGCCGGCAGCTCGTCGAGCTGTGCCTGCCAGCGCGGGCCGCGGGGGCGGTCGTCCGGCGCCTGGGCGCGGATCAGCGCCGAGAGCAGTCGTACGTGTACGTCGTCCAGGTCGCGCCGCACGAGCCGTACGACATCCGCCGGCTGCCAGCCGCGCCGCCAGGCCGCCGCGAGGAACTCCTGGCCGCGCCGGGCGAGTTCGGCGTCCGCCGCGGGGTCGGCGGCGAGGAGGGAGGCGCCGGTGTCGAGCGTGGTGTGCTCGGTGTCGTAGAGGGCGGTCTCGAAGGCGCGGTCGACTGTGCTGGGCGTGCTCACCAAGGGATCGTAAGTGCGTCGGGGAAGGCGGAGGAGAGCGCCTGCCGCCGCGGCCCAGGGGCCGCTCAGCTCGCGGAGCCCGATGTCAACCACGGGTTGACACCTCTCTGACTGTCAACCTACGGTTGACATATGTCGACGAACCAGAGCATCACCTCATCCGTACGTCTCGACGAACTCATCGCGGCCATCAAGAAGGTCCACGACGAGCCCCTCGACCAGCTCCAGGACGCGGTGATCGCCGCCGATCACCTCGGTGAGGTGGCCGACCACCTGATCGGCCACTTCGTGGACCAGGCCCGGCGCTCGGGTGCCTCCTGGACCGACATCGGCAAGAGCATGGGCGTCACCCGGCAGGCCGCGCAGAAGCGCTTCGTGCCGAAGGAGTCGACCGACCTCGACCCCCAGCAGGGCTTCGGCCGCTACACGCCGCGCGCCCGCAACGTGGTGGTGGCCGCCCACAACGAGGCCACCGCGGCCCGCAACCCCGAGGGCCGCCCCGAGCACCTGGTACTCGGCCTGCTGGCCGAGCCGGACGGCCTGGCCGCGAAGGCGATCACGGCGCAGGGCGTCCTCCTGGACTCCCTACGCCAGGCCGCCACCGCCGCGCTGCCCGAGGCCGCCGACGAGGTCCCCGAGCTCATCCCCTACGGCTCCGACGCCAAGAAGGTCCTAGAGCTCACCTTCCGCGAGGCCCTGCGCCTCGGCCACAACTACATCGGCACCGAGCACATCCTGCTGGCCCTGCTGGAGTTCGAGAACGGCGAGGGAGTCCTGTCCGGCCTCGGCATCACCAAGCAGGCGGTGGAGGAGTGGGTCGTCAAGGCGCTGGCCCAGTTCCTCAAGATCAGCCAGCAGGAGGAGGAACAGAGCTGAGGGCGTTGTCAGACCCGGGTGCCACACTCGCAGCATGACCGACCGGTGGGCGCTCGCACCGGCCGAGGACGGCGGCGTGGAGCTCGCCCCCCTCGGCCGGGACGGGCTGCCCGCGGGGCCGGTCCGGCGGGAGCCGGATCTCGCCCGGGCCGTGCGGGAGCGTCCGGAGGTCACGCGGTGGGTGTGGCGGTCCACCGCCGAGGTCTATCCGCGGCTGCTCGCCACGGGGGTGCGAGTGGAGCGGTGCTACGACATCGAGGACGCCGAGACGCTCCTGCTCGGCCACGAGGGGCGGTACGGCGAACCGAGGTCGGCCGCCGCGGCCCTCGCCCGGCTGCGCGGCGGCCCGGTCCCGCCCGATCCGCCCCAGCGCTCCGCCGCACCCGGCTCGCAGTCCCCGCTCTTCGAGCCGCAGTCGGTCCATGTGCCGCTGGCCGACCTCATCGAGGTGTACGCCGACCAGCAGCGCCGGCACGACAAGACCGCGCACCCGGAGCGGATGCGGCTGCTGACGGCGGCCGAGTCGGCGGGCATGCTCGTCGCCACCGAGATGAACCGGGCGGGGCTCCCGTGGAGCGCCGAGGTGCACCGCCGCGTGCTGCACGAACTGCTGGGCGAGCGGTACGCGGGCGGGGGTGAGCCGCGGCGGCTGGCCGAGCTGGCCGACGAGGTGTCGGCCGCGTTCGGGCGCCGGGTCCGGCCCGATCTGCCGGCCGACGTCATCAAGGCCTTCGCGCAGGCCGGGATCAGGATCAGATCGACCCGTCGCTGGGAGATCGAGTCCCTCGACCACCCGGCGGTGAAACCGCTGGTCGAGTACAAGAAGCTGTACCGGATCCGGGTGGCGCACGGCTGGTCCTGGCTGCAGGACTGGGTGCGGGACGGGCGGTTCCGGCCGGAGTTCCTCGCGGGCGGGACGGTCACCGGGCGGTGGGTCACCAACGGTGGGGGCGGGCTGCAGATCCCGAAGGTGATCCGGCGTGCCGTCGTCGCCGACCCGGGCTGGCGGCTGGTCGTGGCCGACGCCGACCAGATGGAGCCCCGGGTGCTCGCCGCGATCTCCCGCGACCCCGGGCTGATGGAGGTGGCCGGGCGGGAGAGCGACCTCTACCAGTCCGTCTCCGACCGCGCCTTCGCCGGGGACCGCGCCCAGGCCAAGCTCGCCGTGCTGGGCGCGGTCTACGGCCAGACCTCCGGCGACGGGCTCAAGAACCTCGCCGCACTCAGACGCCGTTTCCCCAAGGCGGTGGCGTACGTCGACGAGGCGGCGCGGGCCGGTGAGGAGGGACGGCTCGTGCGGACCTGGCTGGGGCGGACCTGCCCGCCGGCCGCCGGGGCGACGGACGACGCGGCCGAGGAGGCGGGGATCCCGGCCCCGGACACCCAGGACGAACCGGCCGAGGGCTCCGGTCCGCAGGAGTGGGTGCCGGGCTACGCCTCCACCAACGCCCGCGCCCGGGGCCGCTTCGCCCGCAACTTCGTCGTCCAGGGCAGCGCCGCCGACTGGGCGCTGCTGCTGCTCGCCGCGCTGCGCCAGGCCTGTGCGGACATGGCGGCGGAACTGGTCTTCTTCCAGCACGACGAGGTGATCGTGCACTGTCCGGAGGAGGAGGCCGAAGCGGTCGTGACGGCGATCCGCGAGGCGGCGGACCTGGCGGGACGGCTGACGTTCGGCCGGACGCCGGTGCGGTTTCCGTTCACCACGGCGGTGGTGGAGTGTTACGCGGACGCGAAGTGATCACCGTACGTCCGGCGCGTCCAGCAGCTGCCGGAGCTCCTGGACGACCGACTTCTCGTCCGTACCGTCCAACGCGGCAAGGGCCGCGCGCCACTCGGCGTGCGCCTCCCGGACCCGTCCGCGCTCCCGCAGCAAAAGCCCCTGCTGGTGGCGGGCCAGGCCACCCGTGTAGCGGTCGGCTCGGGCGTCGGCGCGGGTGAGGAGTTCGGCGCATTCGTGGGTGGCGCGGTCGGCGCGGCCGAGGAGGCGCAGGGCGCGGACCAGGCCGAGACGGGTCTGGGACTCGCCGTGCCAGTCGCCGTGGCCGCCGAGGATGCGCAGGCTCTCCTCGAAGTGCGCGGCCGCTGCCGCCGGTTCGCCGAGGGTGAGGTGGGCGTAGCCGATGTTGCAGTGGGCGGAGTGCTGCACGATGACGTTGCCGATCTCGTCGCCGATGGCGAGCGAGCGGCGGTGCTGCTCGATGGCCGCCCGGGGGTCGGTGTGCTCGTACAGGTTGCCGAGGTGGCTGTAGGTCACGGCCTCACCGTGCGGGTCGTTCAACTGCCGTGAGTACTCAAGGCTCTGACGCAGCGCCCGACCGGACTCGGCGTGGCGGCCGAGCCCTTCGAGCAGCAGGCCCCGGTTGTTGAGGCAGCGGCGCATCCAGGAGACCACCCCGAGCCGCCGCCAGATCGTCAGGGCACGGTCGTTGAGGTCGAGGGCCTCGGACTGGCGGCCGGTCAGGAAGTGCAGGCCGGCGAGGTCGTTCAGGGCGTACGCCTCGGCCGCCTCGTCGCCGAGCCGCCGTGCCACACGCAGCGCGGCCCGGCCCAGCACCTCCATCTCGGCGACGCGGCCGCTGCGCTGGACGTAGGGGAAGAAGAGGCGGATGAGGGTGGAGAGGTGGGCCGCCATAAGGTCGTCGGGGACGTCGGCGTAGCGCTCGGCGAGCGCGACGACGTTCTCCGACTCCCGCTCCCCCCAGGCGAACGCCTCGTCGGAACCCCGGAAGGCCGGCACGGCACGGACGTGGTCGGCATGCTCGGGCGGCTGCGCCGCGGTGGGCCGAAGGCGGTCGTCCTGATCCAGGCCCGGCTCGACGACCGCGGTCAGGGCACGCTCGGCGACGGCGGCGTACCAGCGCAGGGCGGTGAGGGTCGCGTCGCCGTCGCCCTCCTCCCGGGCCAGCTCGCGGGCGAAGTCGCGGATCAGGTCGTGCGGGGCGTAGCGGCCGTACGCCGTCTCCTCCAGCAGGGCCACGTCGACGAGGCGGTCGAGGGCGGCCTCGGCACGGCGCTCGTCGGTGCCGGTGAGGCGGGCCAGCAGGGGTGCGCCGTACGTGGGCAGGTCGAGGGCGCCGATCCGGCGCAGGGCGAGGGCGGCGTCCCGGTCGGCCACGCGGTCGGAGGCGGCGAGGGCGTCGTGGGCGACGGCGAGGGAGCGGCGGACGCTCAGGTCGTCGTATTCCAGGTGGTGCAGCCTGCCCTCGGTGGCGGCCAGTTGCTCGGCCAGTACGTCCGGGGTGAGGGCGCGTCGTGCGGCCAGCCGGGCGGCGACGACGCGCAGGGCGAGGGGGAGGCCGCCGGTCAGTGCGACGAGGGGGTGAACGGCGTCGATGCCGTCGCCGTCCAGCCCGCCTTCGCCGCCGACGGCATCATCGACGGCGTCATGGGCCTCACGGCCGTCGCGCCCCGAGGCCGCACGCAGCAGGGCCGCGCTGTCCTCGGCGTTCAGGGGGGTGAGCGGGAAGCGGCGGACGCCGTCCAGGGCGGTCAGCGGAGAGCGGCTGGTGACGATCACCGCGCAGTGGGGGCCGGCCGGGAGCAGCGGCCGTACCTGCGCGGCGTTGGCGGCGTCGTCCAGGACCAGGAGCGTGCGGGTCGGTGCGAGCAGCGAGCGCAGCAAGGCGGTGGCCGCGTCCGGGTGTTCGGGGATGGAGCGGGGGTCGGCGCCGAGGTCGCGGAGCAGTGCGGTGAGGGCCTGGCCGGGGGTGAGCGGGGGCATGCCGGGGGTGGCGCCGTGCAGATTGACGTAGAGCTGCCCGTCAGGGAAACGATTCGCCAACCCATGCGCGGCCTGCAGCGCGAGCGCGCTCTTGCCGACACCGGCCATACCGCTGATGACGGCGACCGTGCGGATGGGCCGCCCGGTCAGAGCGGGGTCGAGGCTGCGGAGCAGGTCGCGCAGGGCGGCGGCACGGCCGGTGAAGTGGGCGGGAGGCGGGGGGAGTTGGGCGGGGTGGGGGCCGCTCGATTCCCGCAACGCCGGAACAGCCGACTCCTCCGCACCGCCGACGGCCGCAGCGGCAGACGCTTCCGCCACATGGAGGGACCGACCGGTCGGCATGCCCGCCTCGCAGGTTGCGCCCTTCACGGCTCCTGGCAGATTCCGGCCGGATTCCGGCTCCGAATCGCCTCGCAGCACCTCCACATGCGCCGCTTGCACGCCCGCCCCCGGCTCCACACCGAGTTCCTCGATCAGTCGCGTACGCAGATCACGGTGGACGGCCAGGGCCTCGGCACGGCGGCCGGTGCGGTGGAGGGCGAGCATCAGGTGGCGGTGGAAGGACTCGCGCAGGGGGTGCTCGGCGGCCAGTGCCGCCAGTTCCGGTATCAGGGCGCCGAGTCGTGGGCCGGCGACGGCCAGCTCGGCGTCGTGGAGCCACTCCAGGAGCAGCAGCCGTGCCTCCTGAAGCCGCTGCACGAGGGCGTAACCGCCGACCTCGGCGGGCAGGCCGGACAGCGGCGTACCCCGCCACAGCGCCAGCGCCGCCGTGGACTCGCGCACCGTGCGCTCCCAGTCCCGCCCGGCATGCGCGGCGCGGGCCGCGGCGACGCCGCTCACGAAGACGTCGACGTCCAGCTCGCCCTCGTCGACGCGCAGCACATAGCCGGGCGGCACCGCCCGCAGCCGGTCGGGGTCGTCGAGCAGCCGCCGCAGCCGGGCCACGTGGTTGTGCAGCGAGGCACGCGCGGACGCGGGCGGGGCCCCGCCCCACAGCGCGTCCGTCAGTGACGCCACGGAGACGACCCGACCGCCTTCGAGCAGCAGCGCGGCGAGCAGGGCCCGCACCTTGGGGCTGCGGATGGTGCGGACGGCGCGGTCGGGCGCGCCCGCGGAGTCGTCGTCGGGGCCCTGGCCGTCGTAGGAACCGTTCCGGACCGGCTGGACCGGCTGGACCGGCTGGACCCGCTCGATCTCGTAGAGAACCGGCGGCCCCAGCAGTCCGAACCGCAGCTCGCACCGCTTCACGCCGCCACTGCCTTCCCACGCGGCGGGCCCGCACCCGCACCCGCGCTCCACGACGGAGACCACCGCACGACGTCAAACCACCGTGCCTGGCGAAGATCCGCCCCATGTACGACGGTTTCCCGCCACCCACTTCTTGACGTCTGTCGGCCGGAAACCGTTCCCATCCGGGCCGTTTCCCGGTACCGTCCGTCGACTTCGCGCCAATTGAACGACACCGAAACGGAACATCGTTGGCCACATGTTAGCGATCCGTTGGTGCGGCCTGATGTGATCACTTCATCGGATCTGGCCCGACGGTGCGCGCGTAGAACGCGTAACTCGGGGGAGTGTCGCCGCCGCGGCCGGATCCGCGGACGCATCCGGGTCCCGGTCGGCGGAGGTGAACGACCGGGGCCCGCGTCCCTTCCCACGGCCTGCCCACGGCCTTCCCATGGCCTGCTGTCAGATGACCGGCGGCCGTCCCAGCCGGCAGAGCCGCCACACCGTGCGCCACCGCATCGGCCGCCGCTCACCGGCCGGCTCCCGCAGGCCCTCCAGGAAGCCGCCGAACCAGGCGCGCAGCCCGGCGGGCGAGGACCGGTTGCGTACGAGGGTGAGGAGCATCCAGACCCCGAGATGCACGGGGATGAGCGCGAGCGGCAGTCGGCGGCGGGTCAGCCAGACCCGGTTGCGGGCGTTCACCCGGTAGTAGATGGCGTGCCGGGCGGGCGAGGTCTTCGGGTGCTGGAGCAGGAGTTCGGGGGCGTAGAGGATGCGCCAGCCCGCGTCGGCGGCCCGCCAGGCCAGGTCGGTCTCCTCGTGGGCGAAGAAGAACTCGGCGGGCCAGTCCCCGGTCTCCGCCAGCATCGCCATGCGCAGCGCGTGGCCGCCGCCGAGGAAGCCGGTGACATAGCCGCCCCGCAGCGGATCCGACCTGCCGATCCTCGGCACGTGCCGCTGCTGTGTCTCGCCGTGCTCGTCGGCGATGCGGAAGCCGACGATGCCGAGCCGGTCGTCGGCGGCGTACAGATCGCGTACGCGGCGCAGGACGTCGGCGTCGACGAGCAGCCCGTCGTCGTCCAGCTCGACGACGACGTCGACGTCCCCGAACTCGCGCAGGCGGCCGAGGGCCACGTTCCGGCCGCCCGGACAGCCCAGGTTCTCCTCCAGCTCGATCGGCGTGACCTCGCCGGGCAGCGCCAGCCGCTCGGCGAACTCGGGCAGCGGGCAGCCGTTGCCGACGACGACGATCCGCGCCGGGGCGAGATCCTGCTTGGCCACGGACCGGAGCAGCGCGTCGACCTCGGCGGGGCGGTTGCCCATGCTCACCACGGCGACGGCGATCCTCGGCTCCGCCATGCCCTGCCCTCATTTCGTCCCGGCTGCAACTACCGGCGGATGCTAGTCGTTCACGGTGGGGACGTCTTGAGTACGCCGTTTTGCCGCGCAGCGCGTTCTCGGTGACAGGCATCTCCAGGGGGCACCTGCTGGGGCATCTCAGAGGCATCTCCAGAGGCATCTCCAGAGGCATCTCCAGAGGCATGTCCAGGGCATCTCCATGCACGGGAATCCGACTTGTCCGATGCTCGCGTGACGCGCACGCTGGAACCGTGAGTAACATCACCGGCGCGAATTGAGCAGTGATGGCCACTTTTGATCAGGAGCTCGGTCACTACGGGTGGTCACCAGATGCCGCTACCGCCACCATCAGCCTGGAGGGCGTCGTCACGGGATGGAGCGAGGGAGCCCGGCGTCTGCTCGGGTACCGCGCCTCCGAGGCCGTGGGACGGGCCGCGGCCGACCTCCTCGTGGACCGGGAGGCGACCGGCTTCACCGCGGTCGGCTCCCAGGAGTGGACGGGCACGGCGGCGCTCCGGCACCGCGACGGCCACCGCGTGGAACTGACCCTGCACGCCCGCCCCTTGCTGGACCGCGCCGACGCGACCCAGGCGTTCGTCGTCACCGCCGCCACGGGCACCGCCGGCTCGGCCCGCGACCGGCGCATGCTGGAGTGGGCCTTCGCGCAGTCCTCGATCGCCCTGTCCACCTACAACGCCTCGTCGGACTCGTGGCGGCTGAACTCGGGCGCGCGGGCCGACCCGCTCGGCGACGCCAGGTCCGACGAGGGGTTCCTGCGGTGCGTCCGGCGGGTCGCCGAGGAAGCCGTACCGATGCGGTACGAGGTGTTCACCCCGGCCCCGCCCTCCTCCGCCGCCGCCCGCCGGCGCTCCTGGATCGTGGAGCTGTGGCCCGTCCGGGACCCCGGCTCCGGCGAGGTGGCCGGGGTCGGCACCGCCGCCTTCGACAGCAGCGAGCAGTACGCGGCCCGGCAGCGGCTGGCCCTGCTGAACGAGGCGGGCACCCGCGTCGGCACCACCCTGAACGTCGGCCGCACCGCCCAGGAGCTCGCCGACCTGGCCGTCCCGCGGCTGGCCGACTTCGCCAGCGTGGACCTGCTCGACTCCGTGATGCGCGGGGAGGAGCCGGTGCCGGGGCCGGTCGACGCCGCCGTGGTGCTGCGCCGGGTCGCGCACCAGTCCGTCACCGAGGGCGCGGACGTGCCGGAGGCCGCCGTCGAGCTCGGCGGCATCGACACCTATCCCCCGTTCTCGCCGCCCGCCCGTTCGCTGGCCGGCGGGCGGCCCGTGCTCAGCGGCAAGGAGGACCCCGACTTCACCCGGTGGGTCGCCGCGCACGAGGCGCGGGCCGCCGTGGTCCGGGAGCACGGCTTCCACTCGGTCATGGCGGTGCCGCTGCGGGCCCGGGGGATCATCCTCGGGGTCGCGGTCTTCGTCCGTGCCAAGGGCTCGCCGCCCTTCCAGCAGGACGACCTGGTCCTCGCCGAGGAACTCGCGGGCCGGGCGGCCGTCGGCGTCGACAACGCCCGCCGCTACACCCGCGAACGCACCAACGCGCTCACCCTCCAGCGCAGCCTCCTCCCCCGGGACCTGCCCCAGCAGGCGGCCGTCGAGGTGGCGTACCGCTATCTGCCCGCCGGCACGGGCGCCGGCGTGGGCGGCGACTGGTTCGACGTCGTACCGCTGTCCGGCACCCGCGTCGCCCTGGTCGTCGGCGACGTCGTCGGACACGGCATCCACGCCTCCGCCACGATGGGACGGCTGCGCACCGCCGTACGCACCCTCGCCGACGTGGATCTGCCCCCGGACGAGCTCCTCACCCATCTCGACGACCTGGTCACCCATCTCACCTCGGACGACGACAACATCGTCCGGGACCTGCCGTACACCGGCGGCGTCGGCGCGACCTGCCTGTACGCCGTCTACGACCCGGTCTCCCGGATCTGCACCCTGGCCAGCGCCGGCCACGTCCCGCCCGCCGTACTGCTGCCCGACGGATCGGTCAGCATCGTCCGCCTCACCCCCGGCCCACTGCTCGGCGTGGGCGGCCTGCCCTTCGAGGCGACCGAGCTGGAACTGCCCGAGGGCAGCCTGCTCGCCTTCTACACCGACGGCCTGATCGCCCGCGACCGCGATGTCGGCCTCGGCCTCGAACGGCTCTGCCAGGCCCTGGCCGCCACGGTCCCCTCGCTGGAAGCCAGCTGTGACGCCGTCCTCGACGCCCTGCTCCCCGAGAGCCCCGCCGACGACGTGGCGCTCCTCCTCGCCCGCACCCGCGCCCTGCACGCCGACCAGGTCGCCGCCTGGGCCCTGCCGTCCGACCCCGCGATCGTGGCCGACGCCCGCGCGCAGGCCTCGCGGCAGCTCGCGGCGTGGGGGCTTCAGGAGGCGGCGTTCGTCACCGAGCTGGTGGTGAGCGAGCTGGTCACCAACGCCATCCGGTACGGCGACGTCCCCATCGGACTGCGCCTGATCCGGGACCGCACCCTGATCTGCGAGGTGTCCGACGCCAGCAGCACCGCCCCGCATCTGCGCCGCGCCCGCACCTACGACGAGGGCGGCCGCGGACTGCACATGGTCGCCCAGCTCACCCAGGGCTGGGGCACCCGCCAGACCCCCACCGGCAAGACGATCTGGGCGGAGCAGCCCCTGCCGGTCGGCTGACCAGGACCGGGCGGGCGTCGGCTGCCCAGGCCGGGCGGGCATCGGCTGACCAGGACCGGGCGGGCATCGGCGGGCGAGGGCGGGCCGGCGTCGGCTGACCAGGACCGGGCGGGCGCCGGCGGACGAGGGCGGGCCGGCGTCGGCTGACCACGGCCGGCGACATCTGCTGGCCAGGGCCGGGCGGCATCGGCTGACCACTGCCGGGCCGGCACCGGCTGACCACGACCAGGCGGCACCGGCTGACCAGGGCCGGGCGGCAGACGACCGGGGCGAGGCCTGCGGCGAACGACCGGCCTCAGACCCGCGGCAAACGACCGGCCTCAGACCCGCGGCAAACGACCGGCGTCAAGCCCACGCCGGACGACCGGCCTCAGACCCACGGCAGACGACCGGCCTCAGACCCACGGCAAACGAACCGACGTCAAGCCCACGCCGGACGACCGGCCTCAGACCCACGGCAGACGACCGGGCTCAGACCACGGCACACGACCGACGTCAAGCCCGCAGCACACGACCGACGTCAAGCCCACGGCACACGACAGACTTCAGCCCCGCAACGGATTGAAGCGGGCCACGGCCATCACGTACCAGGCAGTGGCCCCCACATGCCGGTAAGGGTAGTAACCGAACCCGAAACCGGTGTCCAGCGGGCTGCTCGCCGACACGATCCCGGACCGCTCGGGAAGCGCCCGGCCGCCCACGGTCTGGCCCGGGCCGAGCAGATCCTGGGCACGCTCGATCGAGCCGATCAACCGCCGCGCACGCGCCTCGTCACCACGCCCCCGCCGCTCGCGCAGGGCGAGTGCGAGATGGGCGGTCCCCTCGAACCACACACCGTTGCGGTCCGGCCTGGGCTGGGAGTCGGCGATCGGGGCGTCCTCGTTGGCGAGGAGACTGGCGGAGCTGAAGGTGACACCTTCGTACGACTGCCCCGCGGGCACCGTGCTGTTGGGCCGGTCGGCGTGGTCGAGGACGGCCAGCTCGCGCGCGGCCCAGTCCAGCGAACGGGCGTGGGTGCGGGAGTCGAGGGCGAGGTGGGTCCAGGTCTGGGTGTCCTCGGGGATCGGCGACTTGTTGACCGTCACCCCGTCATTGGTCCCGGTGTAGAAGAAGCCGCCGGCCGGCTCCCACATCTTCTCGACGAACGCCCGGGCACGAGCACGCCGCTCAAGCCACACCCCCTCCCCCGTGAGCCGAGCGAGCCGCCCGAAGAGACAGACGAGGTCGGTGTTGTGCTCGGTGGAGGTGAAGGGCAGCTTCTGGCCCGCCCCGTCGACCCCGAACTTGTACCCGCCGAGGGGTTCGTCGGTACGGCCGTTGCGCTCGATCCACTCCCCGATCCGCACGGCACCGGCGAGGAACCGCCGCTCCCCCGTTCGCCGGGCGAGCGCGCCGAGCGCGATCCCGGCCCACGCCATGTCCCCGACGGCCGTACCCGTGAAGCCGAACTGCGTCCCCACGTTGGCGGTGCCGTCCGCCCGCACGAACCCGTCCGGCTGCCGGGAGCCGTCGTAGAAGGTGTACGGCCCTACGTTGTAGGCCTGCCGGAGCCGGCCGTCGTCGTGCGCCGGGTCGTGCTCCTGGGCGTACAGCAGCGCGTCCCCGAGCACCATGGCCCGGGCCCGCCCGTCCGGGGTCCGCGCGGCGAGGTGGGCGAGGATCGCGAGGGCGTTGTCGTAGGTGAAGGCGGTGCTGAACAGGCCCGCCTGGTCGGTGTAGCTCTGGGCCAGGCGGATGGCGCCGTGGTCGGGGTAGGCGTCCATGGCGGCGGCGAGGAAGGCGTGGCCCCGGCGCTGGGCGGGGGCCCCGGATCCGGCCGCGCGGGCCCCGCCGGCACCGACCGCGGTGAGCGCGCCGGTACCGATGCCGACGCTCACCCCCATGAACGTACGCCGACTGACCGCCGGGCCTGGTCTGCCGGTCCTGCCGGTCCTGCCGGTCATGGGTCTCCCTCGGTCTTGAGAGCGCTCTCACAGATGCGCGCTCATTCTGCTGGCGCACACGCGGCTGGTCAACGCTCCTGGCGCGCCCGGCAGTTGGAAGGTCATGAAGAAGAGAGCCCGCACGCGTTGACGCGCCGCCGTGCCCTCATTGGGACAGCACCCGCGCACTGCGCCACTTCCGGCCGAGGCGGCGGCCCCGGGGTCCGGCGCGGCGACCCCGGTACACTTCTCGGGTTCCGGGAGGTCAGCGGTTCCTGGACGCCATGCACAGCCAGCGGGAGGAATCGCACGTGAACGTGCGGCTTTTGGCACGGACGTTGCGAGGGCTGGAGGAGATCGCCGCCCAGGAGATCACCTCACGCGGTCTGGGCGTCGTGAAGCGGCTGCGGCACCGTGAGGTCCACTTCTCCTGTGAGGAGCCCGACAGCAGGCTGCTGGAACTGCGGACCGTGGACGATGTGTTCCTGGTGGCGGCGACGCTGGGCGGAGTCGGGCACACCAAAGCGGACCTGGCCCGGTTCGACAAGCCCGCGCGGACCGCGAAGTGGCGTGAGCTGCTGCGGCTGCGCCACCGGTGCGGCGGCCCGGAGGGCGCCACCCGGGTGGACGTCGTCGCGTCCTACCTCGGCAAGCGCAACTTCAACCGGTACGACATCGAGGACGCCGTCGGCCGCGAGGTGTCGGCCGTCCTGGGGCTGCCCTACCGCTCCCGGCGCGACGGCCCGGTCCGCGACGAGGGCACCGCCTTCCCGGTCCGGGTGACGCTCGACGGCGATCAGGCCGTGCTGGCCGTGCGGATCGCCGAACGGCCCCTGCACCGGCGTACGTACAAGCAGGAGTCGGTACGCGGCACGCTGCACCCCCCGCTCGCCGCGGCGATGGCCGGACTCACGGACCTCTTCCCCGGCGCCCGAGTCCTGGACCCGTCCTGCGGCACCGGCACCCTCCTCATCGAATCCCAGCTGTCGGTGAGCGGCCTGCGGCTGCTCGGCACGGACCACGACCCGGCCACGCTGGCCCTGGCCGCCGCCAACGCCGCCGCGGCCCGGCCCGCCGGGCAGGACCCGATCGCCTGGGCGGTCGCCGACGCCGGACGCCTGCCGGTCGCCGACGGGACCATCGACCGGGTGATCGGCAACCCGCCCTGGGGTCTCCAGGTCGACCCGGCCGGCGTACTCGCCCGGCAACCGTCCGCGTTCTACCAGCAGGTCCGCCGCGTACTGAAGCCCGGCACGGGACGAGCGGTACTGCTGCTGCACAACGCCGAGGAACACCTGCGCCTCGCCGAATCGGCGGGTCTGCACGTCCACGACGAGCAGACGGTCAGCCTCATGGGCACCCACCCGGCGATCGTGTCCCTGACGCACTGACCCGTTCCACGGCTGACCCGTTCCACGGGAGAGCGGGCCCGTGGTCGGCGACTTGCCAGCCAGGTGGAGCCGCGGTCTTCTCCCAGCAGGTGAAGACTCCTGCCGGTGCTTCAACCGGTTGAGGCGCGGGCGGGGAGGCGGCCCCTAGCATCCACCCCCTGTCGGTGCGGGACGTTTTCCCTGTATGTCGTTCATGGCGGTGAACGCCTCTCATCTCGGTGGCCGCGGCAGGGCGCTCGGTCTGTAATCGCAGGAGGACGGTTCGCGCAGCCACGGCAGGGGGGCGTTGATGGAGTGGGTTGGGGAGATGCTCCTCGACAGCGGCGATCGGGTGCTGGTGCAGGTGTCGGGGGCCAGGCCCGGTGGCGTCGATCGCGTGGGGCGCGGGGACAGGGTGGTCGTCGGCGCGGCACAGACGTTGCAGCAGGCCCTGGCTCGGACACGACCCGCTCTGAGTGCCGTGATGGAGACAGCGCGGAGCCTTACCGAACCTCCGAGCGCGGTGACGGTGGAGTTCGGCATCTCGCTTTCCGCCGAAGTCGGCGTGGTGATCGCGCGGGGCACCACGGAGGCCAACTTCACGGTCTCCATGGAATGGGCGCCATCGCCTGCCCCCGCAGACGGACCGGAGTCCGCGGATGCCACCGGGGCCCGCTGACGACGAAGTCATCGTCCGTGGCACCGTTCGCGTGTGGAGCGTCCACGGCGAGGTCATCGGCAGTGGATTCCTCCTCGGCGCCGACCTGGTGTGCACGTGCGCCCATGTGGTAGCCCAGGCACTCGGCACCGACGAGACCGATGTGGTGCCGCCCTCGGACCCGGTGTGTGTGGACTTCCCTCTGCTCAGCGAGGTACGGACCGATGCCCGTGCGGTCGTGGAGCGGTGGGTGCCCGTCCGGGCGGATGGCGGCGGGGACATCGCCCTGCTGAGACTGCCCGAGCCGGTTCCGGGAACCGGCTCGTTGCCGTTGGCGGGCGACGCGCCGGTGTGGGGTCACCCGTTTCGCGTGCTTGGTTTCCCCCAGCACAGTGACCACGGTGTCTGGGTCAGTGGCCGGCTGCGCGCACCCGTCGGCAACGGCTGGACGGCGATGGAAACCCGGCCCTCACCCTGGGGTGCCCCGATCGGCAAGGGCTTCAGCGGGGCCCCGGTGTGGGATCTGAGGCAGGGCGGCGTGGTCGGCATGACCGTGGCCGCGGATCACGGCGAGGCGGCCACCACCGCCTATCTGATCCCCACCGCCACCCTGCTGGCGCTCGACCCGGCCTCACGCACATGCCCTTTCCGCGGCCTCCAGGCGTTTCGCGAAGAGGACGCGTCCGTCTTCCACGGGCGGACCAGGGACGCCGTCCGCATCGCCGACGCGGTCGCCGACACCGCCTTCGTCCCGGTGGCAGGTGCCTCCGGTGTCGGCAAGTCCTCCCTCGTCCGAGCCGGTGTGCTGCCCCTGTTGCGCGGGACGGGGTACACGGTCACCGACTTTGTCCGTCAGCCGGGGGCGAACCCCACGCGCGTCCTGCTGACCGCCCTGCGCGGCCAGTTCCCCCATGCGGTTCTCCTCGCCGAGCTGGCCGGTGAAGTGTGTGCGAACGCCGACAGTGCCGCGGCGCGGGCCGAGACCGCCGTACTGTTCGCGGCTCATCTGCTTCAGCACGCGGGCCACGCCGGTCATGTGGTGTTGCTCGACCAGTTCGAGGAAGTGGTCGGCGCGCATCCGGACCAGGCACGTGAATTGCTCGACACGCTGCTCGCCATGACCCGTGCGACGGGACCGGACGGCCGACGGCTGCGTGTGCTCGCGACCTTGCGGTCCGCCTCCCTGGAGGACCTTGTCGTCTCGCACGAACCCGAAACGCTCAGCGTGCGCGTCCAGATGCTCGCCCCCATGAGCGCCGGTCAACTCGCGGAGATCATCAGCGCTCCGGTGCGCAGCCTGCCCGGGACCGCCTTCGAGACCGGGCTGCCGGAGCGGATCCTCGCCGACGCCGGCGCCGACGTCGGCCATGCGCCCGGCGCCTTGCCCATGATCGAATTTGTCCTCGCCCAACTCTGGGAACGCAGGACCAACGGCCTGCTCACCCACTGCGCGTATCAGGAGATCGGTGGCGTGTGGGGCGCGCTGTCCACGTACGCCGAGCAGCGCCTCGCCATGGTGTGCCGGCCGGGCGGCCGACTCGACGAGACCGCCGCCCGTCGCCTCTTCGAACAACTGGCCATCCCCACGGGCGAGGCGGGATACGGTCTCACCTCGCTCGCTCTCGCCGACCTGCCCGGCGACCTTCGTGCCGCCGCCGACATCCTGGCCGATTCACGGCTTGTGGTCCTCGGCCGTGACAGCGCCGGTCAGGAAACGGTCACCCTGGCCCATGAATCCCTGGTACGCGCGTGGCCCCGGCTGCGCAGCTGGCTGGACGAGTCCCGCGACTTCCGCGCCTGGCAGGAGCAGTTCCGCCGCCGCCTCGGCGAATGGCGCGACGGTGACCGCGACCCCGCGCTGCTTCTACAGGGCAGGGACCTCACCACCGCCCGCGTCCAGGCGGGCAAGCACTCCACCCGACTCACCGAGCGCGAAAGGGAGTTCCTCGCCGCGAGCCAACGACGTCACCGTCGCGGCCTGGTCCGCAGCCGAACCGCTGTCGGCCTGGTCACGGCCCTGTGCGTGCTGGCCGGCCTTCTCATCCTCGCCGTTCAGCGGGCCGACGACCGCCAGGCCGCCGAGAGGGACTCCGAGCGTCTCGCCGCGCTGTCCGACGAGTACGCGCAGCGTGACCCCGTGAACAGCGTCTTCCTGGCCCTCGCCGCACGGGGCTCCGCCGACACGCCCAGGGCGTATGAGGCACTGCTGCGTCAGTACCAGCGGATGTTCTCGGTCTCGAAGGCTCGCCCGGGTTTTGTGAGCGGCGCCGTGCGGAGCATTCAGGCTTCCCGGGACGCCGGCCGACTCGCTGTGCTGTACGGCTCCTACGGTCGCTCCCAAGTCGTCTCCGTCGCCGGCATCCACGCCGCCCATCCGGCCGAGCGGCGCCTGGCAGGCACGCCGGCCGAGACCGAGGCCGTGGCTGTCAGTGACGACGGGAGTCGGATCGCTGCCGCCACGAGCGAGGGGCGCATCGTGGTGTGGGCGGCGGATTCAGGCGAGCGGATCGCGGACTGGCGCTGGAAGCCGGGCAAGCATGCAGCGACCACCGAGGTTCTGGACTTCTCGGCGGACGGCCGACGACTGCTGCATTTCATGTCGCACAACAATTACGACACCGTGTGCGGTGAGAAGGGCGAGACAAGGACAAGACTGCACCTTCGGGAGATCGACGCCGCAAAGACCGTCTCTCTGCCGGACGGTCTCCTTGGGGCGGACGAATGTCCGGACACGGTGGCACTCCCTGCTGGGAGCGCTGCTACGAGCCCTGCTGCGAGCCCTGCTGCGAGCAACGAATCGATACTGGTCATTTCGGGTTTTGATGTGCCCGTACCCGGCGAGCAGAACCGTGTCGAGAGCAGGTATTCCGTACGCCTCGCCGATGTGGACACCGGACAGCCGGTCTGGAAGAAGCAGAGCCTGCACGATGTGGTCACGGGCAGCGGTGGCCGGACGCTCGCGTTCAGGCAGCCCGACGGATCCTGGACCTTCCACAGCCCCACGTCCGCGAAACCAGTCCCCGCGGGCGGCCGAGCCTGGGGTGTCGAGGAATCCGATGCCACCGGGAGGTATTTCGGGAAGAGTGGACAGGGCACGTTCGGCGAGGGCGAGGCGACTCTCGCCTTCTGGCACGACAGCGGAAGCGGGAAACGCCACTCGGGAGTCCTCCCCTACACCCAGGAACCCGTCGGAGTCGTCGTGAGCGAGGACCGGGGCAGAACCTTCATGGTCACGGCGCAGGGCGCAGACGTGCTGTACGCCCTGATGGAGCAGACACGTCATCCCTTTCCAGGGTTCGATCCGAGCAGCGCTATGGAGGACATGACCTTGTCCCCCAGCGGAAAACGGATCGCGGCGCTGGTCCCCACCGAAAAAGCCAAAGCGGTTCTCTCGATCGCGAGCCCCGGCAACGCATTGCGCAATCTTGAGCAGAGGACGGTGCACGTCGAAGCGGACCATTCGACACACCCTCTGTTCAGCAATGACTCCGCCATGTTGCTCACACATGGATATTCCAGCTGGGGCCTGTACGAGGTGAACGGACTCCACGAAATCGAAAGAGCATCGGGGTCGGGTGACGAAATTATCTCCGTTCAACCTTTTGGCGACAGCGATTTCCTTCTGCTCGACAGCAGGGGACTGCACCGGCTCGACGGCACCACCGGGAGGCTCTCGGACTTCGAAGGACCGAAGTGCGCACCCCCTTCGACCGGCCCGCAGAGCCGAACGTGCACTCATCTGGTGGCCCGGCCCGCCCATCACGACGACTTTCTGCTGGTGCGTGGAGACGGAGTCGCCGAACTCTGGCACCTTCCCCCTGCCGGCGAGCAGCGCATCAGGTCCCAGTCCCACCGCATTCCGGAGTATGCGGCAGCGGCCGAAGACAGCGCACTCTTCAACGCCGAGGGCGACACGGCGGCCGTGCTGACAAACGCGGGTCTCGCACTCTGGCAACCCGGACTTGGTCGAGAAGTGCGCCATGTGCGGGTGGCAGGCTTGTCCTCGATCGCGGCGTTCAGCAAGAACCGCATCGCGATGTACGTCTCCAGAAACCCAGGCGGTTACGAGTCCATCGAGATCTGGGACACCGACGGCCGGCGCATCGCCGGCCTGACCAGCCTGACCAACGTAGCCGTGTGGGAGTTTCGAAGCTCAGCGCTCCATGGATACGGGCTGGTCGGCCCCGTCTCCGTGCCACTGGAGTCAGGCCCCCTGGTCGCCCGCCTCTGCCAGGCCGTCGGAGACCGCTACCCGCCGACAGTCCGCAATCAACTCCGCCCCGAAGCCCCCAGACAACCGCCCTGCCCCACCAAGGATTGACGTCCGCGACCCAGATCCCCGAGGCCGACGCGTGACAACCGCTACCGGGAGCGCGAACGAGGCCCTCGGTCCGCCCACCCCTGAGTCACATCAGAAAACCCCAGGTCAGATGCGTCTGGCCTGGGGTTTCAGAAGAGCCGCCTTCGGGATTCGAACCCGAGACCTACGCATTACGAGTGCGTTGCTCTGGCCATCTGAGCTAAGGCGGCGCGCCGTCCGCACTATGGTGCGATCAGCAACGTCGGTAAGTCTACACAGTTTCCGAGGTGCTCCGTACCAGCCCCCTCCGGCCCCGCACCCGGGCCCGCACCGGCCCGCCCCGGGCCCACCCCCAGACGCTGTGCGGCCGCTGGCCCGGCCCCGGCACGGCGGTGTCCGGGGCCGGGCCAGGGGCTATGAGCAGCGCTTGTCGCGGGTGGGCGGCGTCCCGCGGAGCAGGTACGCGTTGATCGTCTTGTCGACGCAGGTGCTGCCCCGTCCGTACGCCGTGTGACCGTCCCCGTCGTAGGTGAGGAGGCGGGCCGAGGAGAGCTGGCGGGAGAGGGAGCGGGCCCAGCGGTACGGGGTCGCCGGGTCGCGGGTGGTGCCGACCACGACGATCGGGGCCGCGCCCCGCGCCTCGATCCGGTGCGGCTGGCCGGTCGGCGCCACCGGCCAGTACGCGCAGTTCAGGGTGGCCCAGGCGAGGCCCTCGCCGAAGACGGGGGACGCCTTTTCGAAGGCGGGGAGGGATCGGCGGACCTCGTCGGGGGTGGCGAAGGCCGCCGGGAGGTCCACGCAGTTCACGGCCGCGTTGGCGAACATCAGGTTCGTGTAGCGGCCGTCGGCGTCGCGCTCGTAGTAGCTGTCGGAGAGGGCGAGGAGGCCCGCGCCGTCCCTCTCCTCCATCGCCGCGGACAGCGCGTTACGCAGCTGCGCCCAGGCGCCCTCGTCGTACATCGCCGCGATCACGCCGGTGGTGGCGAGGGATTCGCCGAGCTTGCGGCCGTCCGGATCGCCGGTCGGTACGGGCCGTGCGTCGAGCTTGCGGAAGAAGGCCTTGAGGTTCGCGCCGACGTCGCTCGCCTTCGTGCCCAGCGGGCAGTCCGGCCGTCGGACGCAGTCCCGCGCGAACGCCTGGAACGCCGTCTCGAAGCCCGCCGTCTGGTCGAGGTTCATCCGGCGGGCGGGCAGGGAGGGGTCCATCGCGCCGTCCAGGACCAACCGGCCCACCCGGTCCGGGAAGAGCCCGGCGTACGTCGCCCCGAGGAAGGTGCCGTACGACGCGCCCACGTACGTCAGCCGCTCGTCGCCCAGCGCTGCCCGCAGGATGTCCATGTCCCGGGCCACCTCCGCGGTGGAGACGTGGCGCAGGAGGCCCGGCGCATCCGCGCCGCACCCTTCGGCGAACCTCTTGTACGCGTCGACGAGCTCGCCGGTCTCCTGCTCGTCGTCGGGTGTGAAGTCCGTCTGCGTGTACCTGTCCATCTCCCGCCCGCCAAGGCATTCGACGGGCTCGCTGCGGGCGACTCCGCGCGGGTCGAGCGCGACCATGTCGTAGCGGGCGCGCACATCGGCCGGGTAGCCGATCCCCGCGTACTGCTGGAGGTAGCCGATCGCCGAGCCGCCCGGGCCACCCGGGTTCACAAGGAGCGACCCGAGCCGCTCGCCCGGGCCCGTCGCCTTCTTGCGGGCCACGGCGAGCCGGATGTCCCCGGCGTCGGGCTTCGCGTAGTCGAGCGGCGCCTTCATGGTGGCGCACTGGAAGCCGGGTGCCCCGCAGTCGCGCCACTTCAGCTTCTGCCCGTAGTACGACGCGACCGCTGCGGGCGTCGACCGCGGCAGCGCGGTCAGCGCCGCCTCGGCCGCCGGGCGCCCCGGACTGCTCGGCCGCCCACCGGCGGTGCAGGCGGAGACGAGCAGCGTGGCGGCGGCCAGGAGGGCGCCGGCGGTGCGTGCTCGGCGGGGGTTCGAGCGGCGTTGGCGTGGACCGCGCCCGCTCGGGCTCGGAGCTTGGCTGAGTAGGGAGCTGCGCCTGGTGTGCATCAGGCGAGCGTAACTCTGCGCAGCGGCTCGGATGCCGTGCGTGCACACCACGGCTCGTACGAGTTACATGGTCAACCTCCGTTGATCACTTGCGGGGGGGGGAGGAGGGAGGGGCGGGAGGGGACTGCGTGGACTCCGGTGTTCAGCCCGCCCTGAGTGCCATGGTCATCGCCTCCACCGCCAGCAGCGGCGCCACATTGCGGTCGAGGGCGTCGCGGCAGGCGGCGATCGCCTCGATGCGGCGCAGCGTGGACTCCGGGGAACTGTCGCGGGCCAGGCGCTCCAGGGCGTCCTCGGCGTCGGTGTTGGCGAGGGCGACGCGGGAGCCGAGCTGGAGGGCGAGGACGTCACGGTAGAAGGCGGTCAGGTCGGTCAGGGCGAGGTCGAGGCTGTCGCGCTGCGTCCGGGTACGGCGCCGCTTCTGCTTGTCCTCCAGGTCCTTCATCACGCCCGCCGTGCCGCGCGGCATCCGGCCGCCCTGAGCCGCGCCCAGCGCCGCCTTCAGCTCCTCGGTCTCCTTGCCGTCCATCTCCTCGGCGAGCTGCTTGGCGTCCTCGGCGGCGGCGTCGACGAGTTCCTGGGCGGCCTTGAGGCAGCCGCCGATCTCGCCGAGGCGCAGGGGCAGCTTGAGGACGGCGGCCCGGCGCTCACGGGCGGCCGGGTCGGTGGCCAGGCGGCGGGCCCGGTCGACGTGCCCCTGCGTGGCGCGGGCCGCCGCGGCGGCGGCGTCGGGCTCGATGCCCTCCCGCCGGACGAGCATGTCGGCGACGGCCTCGACCGAGGGGGTGCGCAGGTTCAGGTGGCGGCAGCGGGAGCGGATGGTGGGCAGGACGTCCTCGATGGAGGGGGCGCACAGCAGCCAGACCGTCCGCGGGGCCGGCTCCTCGACCGCCTTGAGGACGGCGTTGGCCGACTTCTCGTTCAGCCGCTCGGCGTCCTCGACGAGGATGATCTGCCAGCGTCCGATGGCCGGTGAGGTGAACGACTTGCGGACGGTGTCGCGCATGTCGTCGGCGAGGATCTGGGTGCCGACGGCGGCGACGGTGGTGACATCGGCGTGCGTGCCGACGAGCGCCGTATGGCATCCGTCGCAGAAACCGCAGCCGGGGACTCCGCCGAGAGCCCGATCGGGGCTGACGCACTGCAGGGCGGCGGCGAAGGCCCGCGCCGCCTGATTCCGGCCCGCTCC
Organism: Streptomyces curacoi; assembly: GCF_001513975.1. Taxonomy (GTDB): domain Bacteria; phylum Actinomycetota; class Actinomycetes; order Streptomycetales; family Streptomycetaceae; genus Streptomyces; species Streptomyces curacoi. Next base: position 819,308 of record NZ_KQ947985.1, on the reverse strand, counting down.
TGGCGGCCCCGTGAACAACCAGGCATGCGTCATCTTCGACGCCTCGGGCAGCGGCGCGTCGGCGGCGACTGCGGTGACGAGGGCATCGGCGTCCCGAGCGGCAGCGGCCAGCTGCTCACTCACCTTCTCCTGGCCGACCAGGTCGTCCCATACGGTCACGGTCACGCCGCCCTTCGCTCACATTTCGCGGTGCGGGATCCATTGTGCGGGGGCCCACTGACAACAGGCCCGGCACCGCTGCCCGGCAGCTCCGCGGCCGACCGCTGGGCGGTCAGACCCAGCGGAACCAAGCGGCAGACCAAGCGTGTGACCAAGAGGCACCGCTCAGCGCCGCCGGCCCCGTCCCCGGCCGCCCTCGTCGTCGTACTCGTCCTCGTGCGGCCCCAGCAGTTCGTCCGCCAACGTCGGCAGATCGTCCAGCGGCGTCTCCTCGGCCCAGTCGGAGCGAGCCCTTTGCCGAGGCGCACCCGTCTCGTCGACCTGAGGCATCTCACGAGTGCGTTCGTCGTTCCGGAAGAGCCCCGGCGGAACGCGATCCGCGGGCTCCCCCGACACGGGAGGCAGCACAGCCGTCTCGTCCGCGGCCCCCGGCGGAACCGGCGGAAGCACTGTCGTCTCGTCGGCCGCACCGGGCACCACCGGGGGAAGCACCGACGTCTCGTCCGCGGCACCGGGCACCACCGGGGGAAGCACCGACGTCTCGTCCGCGGCACCGGGCACCACCGGCGGAAGCACCGACGTCTCGTCCGCCCCCGGAGGAACCGGCGGCTGCGGCAGCTTCGTCGTCACCTCGGAGTCGGACTCCCGGGGAGCACGGTCGGCGGCGGATCGCTCACCGCCCCGCTCCTCGTCCCGCACCGGCCGCAGCACGGTCGTCTCGTCCGACGCCCCGTCCGGCGCCTTCCCCGGCGTCACCACCGGTGTGGGCACAGTCGCCGCGTCTCCCGCGGCGACCCCCGCCCCGGGCCCCGCCGGCCTCGGCCCCGCCTGTGCCTGAGCCGCCGCCTGCTCGGCCAGCCGGCGGGCTTCCTCGGCCCGCAGCAGAGCCTCCTCCGCCTTGCGCTGCTTCTCCAGGCGGAGTGCTTCGGCCTCGGCCCGCAGCCGCGCCTCCTCCTCGGCCTGCTTGCGGCGCCGTTCCTCCTCGGCCTTGCGGCGCGCCTCTTCCTCGGCGCGGGCCTTCTCCTCGGCGAGGAGCCGCTGGCGCTCCTCCTCGGCCCGCCGACGCGCTTCCTCGGCCCGCTGCCGGGCCTCCTCCGCCTGCCGTTCGGCCTCGCGGCGCTGTGCCTCCTCCAGCTCGCGCCGCTTGCGCTCCTCCTCCTCGGCGCGCAGCCGGGCGAGCTGCTCCTGGCGCTCACGCTCCAGGCGCTCCTCCTCGGCTTTGCGGGCGGCCTCTTCCTCGGCCTTGCGGCGGGCCTCCTCCTCGGCCTTGCGGCGCGCTTCCTCCTGCGCCTGGATCTCCGCCTCGGACAGCGGCAGCATCTGGTCGAGCCGGTGCCGGATGACGGTCGTCACCGCCTCGGGCTCCTGGCCCGCGTCCACCACCAGGTACCGGCCGGGGTCGGCCGCGGCCAGGGTCAAGAAACCGGACCGCACGCGCGCGTGGAACTCGGCCGGCTCCGACTCCAGCCGGTCCGGAGCCTCGGTGAACCGCTCGCGAGCGACCTCCGGCGCGACGTCCAGCAGCACCGTCAGATGCGGCGCGAGGCCGTGGGTCGCCCAGCGGTTGATCCGGGCGATCTCCGTCGGGGACAGGTCACGGCCGGCGCCCTGGTAGGCGACCGAGGAGTCGATGTAGCGGTCCGAGATCACGACCGCGCCGCGCTCCAGCGCGGGCCGGACCACCGTGTCGACGTGCTCGGCGCGGTCCGCCGCGTACAGCAGCGCCTCCGCGCGGTGCGACAGTCCGGCGCTCGACACGTCCAGCAGGATCGACCGCAGCCGCTTGCCGACCGGCGTCGCCCCGGGCTCGCGCGTGACGACGACCTCGTGGCCCTTGTTCCTGATCCACTCGGCGAGCGCCTCGGCCTGGGTGGACTTCCCGGCGCCGTCGCCGCCCTCCAGGGCGATGAAGAAGCCGGACGTCGCGGGCACCTGCTCCGGGTCGTCCCCACCGAGCAGCGCGTCCTTCAGGTCCTGCCGCAGCGGCACACCGGAACGGTCGTCGGCCTTGGCCAGCACCAGCGCGGCCAGGGGCAGCAGCAGCGCGCCGACCAGCATCAGCGTGAACGCGGCACCGCCGTGCGCGAAGACGAACTTGCCGCTCTCCAGCCGGTGCGGCCCGATGAGCGCGGCAACGAGCGGCGCGAGCACCGCGCCGAGCGCGACACAGACCCGGGCGACCGCGTGCAGATGCTCCGTGGTCCGGGGCCGCCGGAACTCCTCGGCCTCCTGGTCGAGCAGCGTGTGCCCGGTGTTGGCGGCCACGCCCGCGCCGATCCCGGACAGCGCGACGATCAGCAGCACGGTGGTGACGTCCGGGACGAGTCCCGCGGCCAGCAGCGCGATGCCGGTGAAGGCGATCGCCAGCGCCAGCAGCCGGCGCCGCGACAGGGCGGGCAGCACGGAGGGAGCCGTACGGATGCCGACGACCACGCCGCCGGTCAGCGCGAGCACCAGCAGGCCGTACAGCACCGGCCCGCCGCCCAGGTCCTTGGCGTGCAGCACGGCCACCGCGACCCCGGCGGACACCGCCCCGGCGACGGCCGCGCACGCCGTCACCAGCAGCGGGATCGCGCCGGTACGGCCCTTGTCGACGCCCGTGCCGGTCTTGGGCCGACGCAGCCCCTCAAGCGGCGACCGCGCGCGGGGGGTGCGTGTGCCGGGCAGTTCCAGGAAGGTCAGCACGGACAGGGACGCGGCGAACAGGCCGGCCGCGACATACGACGCGAGGGCCGCCTGGTGCTGGCCGAACCAGTCGAGTCCGGCACCGAGCAGGTTGTTCAGCAGCGCCGCGACGACGAGTGCGGCGGCGGCCAGGGGGATCGCGACGAAGCCCGTACGCAGCGACAGACGGCGCAGGGCGTCCATGTGGTCCGGCAGCGGTCGTACCGTCGCGCCCTCCGGGGGCGGAGGCGGCAGCAGGGCGGGGGCCGCGCTCTCCCGGCACACCGTCCAGAAACGCTCGGCGACGCCGGTCACGAAGACGGTGACCAGGAGGACGGCCAGTGCGTTGTCCGGCGTCCAGTCGATCCACAGCGGCGCGACGATCAGCAGGGCGGCCCGCAGGCCGTCCGCGCCGACCATGGTCCAGCGCCGGTCGAGCGGACCCTCCTGGGCAGTGAGCGACGTCAGGGGGCCGAGGAGTACGGCACCGAAGAGCAGCGTCGCCAGGATGCGCACCCCGAAGACGGTCGCCACTGCGAACGCCACGCCCCGGTAGCCGCCGCCGAAGGACCCCTCGGCGATCGCCGCCTGAAGGGCCAGCAGCACCAGCACCAGGAGCGCGAGGATGTCACCGACACCTCCCACCAACTGCGCGCTCCACAAGCGCCTGAGCTGCGGTCGGCGCAGCAGGGCGCGGACGGCGCGCTCGCGGGAGTCCACCGCGAGGGCGTCGTCCGGTGCGGTGTTGGGGGCCGTTGGCTGCTCGGCTCGCGTCATGCTTTCAGCCTATCGGGACGCACTGACAGCCCGGCGCGCCCGTCCGAACGAACGCCCGCCCCGACACCAAACTGATGCCGAGGCGTTCGTTTTGCGAACCGGTGGTGAAGAGCCGGACCGTCGACCGGCCGTCGACCGGCCGTCAACCGGCCCCTGCGAGAGCCCTCTTGGCCTTCACAGAGGCCCGTCGGGCGGCGCGGAGGGGGCGGTTCAGTCCTCCGCCGACGACTTCGAGGCCGCCGCCCGCTTCGTGGTCGTCTTCTTCGCAGCCGTCGTCGTCTTCTTCGCCGCGGTCTTCTTGGCGGCCGTCTTCTTGGCCGGGGCGGCCTTCTTGGCGGTCGTCTTCTTCGCGGCGGCCTTCTTCGCCGTCTTCTTGGCGGGCGCCTTCGCACGCTTCTCGGCGAGCAGCTCGAAGCCCCGCTCCGGGGTGATCGTCTCGACGCTGTCGCCGGAGCGCAGCGTCGCGTTGGTCTCCCCGTCCGTGACGTACGGCCCGAAGCGACCGTCCTTGACGACGACCGGCTGGCCGCTGACCGGGTCCGCGCCCAGCTCCTTCAGCGGCGGCTTGGCGGCGGCGCGGCCCCGCTGCTTGGGCTGGGCGTAGATCGCCAGTGCCTCTTCGAGGGTGATCGTGAAGAGCTGCTCCTCGGACTGCAGGGAACGCGAGTCCGTGCCCTTCTTCAGATACGGCCCGTAGCGGCCGTTCTGCGCGGTGATCTCCTGGCCCTCGGCGTCGGTGCCGACGACACGCGGCAGCGACATCAGCTTGAGCGCGTCGTCCAGCGTCACCGTGTCGAGCGACATCGACTTGAACAGCGAGGCCGTACGCGGCTTGACGGCGTTCTTGCCGGTCTTCGGGGTGCCCTCGGGGAGCACCTCGGTGACGTACGGGCCGTAGCGGCCGTCCTTGGCGACGATCGTGTGACCGGTGGCCGGGTCGGTGCCCAGCTCGAAGTCACCGCTGGGCTTGGCCAGCAGTTCCTCGGCCAGCTCGACGGACAGCTCGTCGGGGGCGAGGTCGTCCGGGATGTCGGCGCGCTGGTGCTGCTCGGTGTCCTTCTCGCCGCGCTCGATGTACGGGCCGTAGCGGCCGACCCGCAGCACGATGTCGTTGCCCACCGGGAACGACGACACCTCGCGTGCGTCGATCGCGCCCAGGTCGGTCACCAGCTCCTTGAGGCCGCCGAGGTGGTCCCCGTCGCCGTTGCCGGCGTCGGCCGCGTCGCCGTTGCTGGTGCCCTCGCCGAAGTAGAACCGCTTCAGCCACGGCACGGCCTGCGCCTCGCCGCGGGCGATGCGGTCGAGGTCGTCCTCCATCTTGGCGGTGAAGTCGTAGTCGACGAGCCGCCCGAAGTGCTTCTCCAGGAGGTTGACCACGGCGAAGGACAGGAAGGACGGCACCAGGGCCGTGCCCTTCTTGAAGACGTAGCCGCGGTCGAGGATCGTGCCGATGATCGACGCGTACGTCGACGGGCGGCCGATCTCGCGCTCTTCCAGCTCCTTGACCAGCGAGGCCTCGGTGTAGCGGGCCGGGGGCTTGGTGGCGTGCCCGTCGACCGTGATCTCCTCGGCGCTCAGCGCGTCGCCCTCGTTGACCTGCGGCAGGCGACGCTCGCGGTCGTCCAGCTCGGCGTTCGGGTCGTCGGCGCCTTCGACGTAGGCCTTCAGGAAGCCGTGGAAGGTGATCGTCTTGCCGGACGCGCTGAACTCGACGTCCCGGCCGTCGGCGGCGGCGCCGCCGATCTTCACGGTCACGCTGTTGCCGGTCGCGTCCTTCATCTGGGAGGCGACGGTCCGCTTCCAGATCAGCTCGTAGAGCTTGAACTGGTCGCCGGTCAGCCCGGTCTCGGCAGGCGTGCGGAAGCGGTCGCCGGAGGGGCGGATCGCCTCGTGGGCCTCCTGCGCGTTCTTGACCTTCCCGGCGTACGTACGCGGCTGGGGCGGCAGGTAGTCGGCGCCGTACAGATGCGTGACCTGGGCACGAGCCGCGGCGATGGCGGTGTCGCTCAGCGTCGTGGAGTCGGTACGCATGTACGTGATGTAGCCGTTCTCGTACAGCTTCTGCGCGATCTGCATCGTGGCCTTCGCGCCGAAGCCGAGCTTGCGGCTCGCCTCCTGCTGCAGCGTCGTCGTACGGAACGGGGCGTACGGCGAGCGGCGGTACGGCTTGGACTCGACGGACCGCACCGAGAAGCGGGTGTTCTCCAGGGCGGCGGCGAGGGCGCGGGCGTTCGCCTCGTCGAGGTGGAGGGTGTTCGCGCTCTTGAGTTGTCCCAGGGAGTCGAAGTCGCGGCCCTGCGCGACTCGCCTGCCGTCGACGGTCTGCAGGCGGGCGACCAGCGACGACGGGTCCGACGGATCCCCCGCGCGGCCGGTCGCGAAGGTGCCCGTCAGGTCCCAGTACTCAGCAGAACGAAACGCGATGCGCTCGCGTTCCCGCTCCACGACGAGTCGGGTGGCGACGGACTGGACACGGCCGGCCGACAGGCGCGGCATGACCTTCTTCCACAGGACCGGCGAGACCTCGTAGCCGTAGAGGCGGTCGAGGATGCGGCGGGTCTCCTGGGCGTCGACGAGCTTCTGGTTGAGCTGGCGCGGGTTGGCCACGGCGGCCTGGATCGCGGCCTTGGTGATCTCGTGGAAGACCATCCGCTTGACCGGGACCTTGGGCTTGAGGACCTCCTGGAGGTGCCAGGCGATGGCCTCGCCCTCGCGGTCCTCATCGGTGGCGAGGTAGAGCTCGTCGGACTCCTTCAGCAGGTCCTTGAGCTTCTTGACCTGGGCCTTCTTGTCGGCGTTGACGACATAGATCGGCTCGAAGTCGTGCTCGACGTCCACGCCGAGGCGGCGGACCTCGCCGGTGTACTTCTCGGGCACCTCCGCGGCGCCGTTGGGGAGGTCGCGGATGTGCCCGACGCTCGCTTCGACTACGTAGCCGGGGCCCAGGTAGCCCTTGATCGTCTTCGCCTTGGCAGGCGACTCGACGATGACGAGTCGGCGGCCGCCCTGTGCGGTCTCGCTGGTCGGGGACAACTTCGCTCTTCTCTCCGGTCGACGCTGGGGCCTCCCCAGGCCTACGTCCCGGGGTCGGGTGGGTGGTGACGCTGCGGAGTGTGACGGTACATCCCGCCCCGTTGTCAAACGGGAAAAGCCCGCAACGGCCACTCGAACGGTAACCCGACTTCCGTCATTCCTGCCGCCCGGAGTGCCCACCGTCCTTTTCGAGCCTTTCCGGAAGGCGTCCTCCCAATTATCGGCCTCGCAGCTCGCGGGCCGTTCTCAGAGGCGGGTGAAGCACCAGATTCCGATGATCAGCGCGATCACCGAGACAAGGCCGGCGAGCGTCGCAGATGCGACGGGGCTCACACTGTGAGCGACGGGTTGGCGCTGCCGTACGCGGACCGTGGTCCATGCCAGCAGCCCACCACCGAACAGGGCGAACACCACCCCAGCGAAGATCGCCGGTCCCCTTTCCATGGTTCCGCTTGCCCCTTTTCTCCCGTCCGCGAGTGCCCAGCCCGGCGAGACTGACACGCCCGGGCAGCGCTCAGGCGAACCTCAGGTGAACGCCGGGCCGACGCGGCAGTCGACTCGCGGAACCTGGGCCCCAGAAGGGCACGGCAGCCCCACGACCCCCGCGGTCCTCACCGGCCTCGCAAACCTCAGAGCACGCGGGCCATGAGTATCTTTCCGGTCGACTTCTTGTCGTCGGTCCGGCTGACCGTGAACACGATCTTCTTGAAGCCTCTTCCCAACCCTCATCCCGGTCCACCCACTCCGGGATCCAGCCGTAGCCGGTGCGCTCCGCATCCGGCGTTGAGATCGACTCGTATTTGTTGCCGCACGGCTTGACCGCGTTGTCGGCGCCCTTCTTGTGGCTCATTTCACCGGCTCGCGAACAGCGCCTATGACCTGGTCGGTGTGCGGTTTGGCGCAGTCGCCGAGCGGGGCGTCGTAACCGTCGTCCTCTTCTTGCGGTGTCTTCCGCCTCCTTGGGGTGCGCTCCGCCTCCTTGGAGTGTGTTCCCTCCTTGGAGCGTGTCCCGCGCGGCGTCACCGCACAGGTTCGAGGAACCCCTGCTCCACGAGCAGCCGGATCTGCGCGGGCGTACGGTCGCGCAGCAACACGGCGTCCTCGCCCATCAGTTGGGCGATCGCGTCCAGGATGCGGCCCGCGCTCAGCGAGCCGTCGCACACGCCCGCGAAGCCCGCGCCGACCGTGTCCACCTTGGTGGCCCGGCGCATGCCGCGGTTCTGCCGCAGCACCACGTGCTCCGGGTCCTCGGCGCCGGGCAGCCCGACCTGCTCCTGCACGACCTCGGGGACGAGCTTGAAGTGGTCTGCCAGCAGGGCCGCGTCGTCACGTGCCCGCAGGTAGTCGAGGCGGTCGAAGTACGCCCGGACCGTGTCACCGAGCGGCTGCTCGACCGGATGCGGCCACTCCTCCACCGTGATCGTGGGCACGGCGGCCGACGTCTTCCGCAGGGTGATCCAGCCGAACCCCACGGCCTTGACCTTGCGCGCCTCGAACTCGTCCAGCCACGCGTCGTATCGCGCCTGGTACTCGGCCACGTCACCGCGGTGGTCACCGGCGTCCCTGAGCCACAACTCGGCGTACTGCGTGACGTCCTGCACCTCGCGCTGCACGATCCAGGCATCGCACCCGCTCGGCACCCACGAGCGCAGCCGGTCCTGCCAGTCCTCCCCCTCCACGTGCTGCCAGTTGGCGAGGAACTGCGCGAACCCGCCCTCGTTCAGCCGCTCCCCCGCTCCTTGAACGACCGACCGGCACAGATCGTCCCCGCCCATTCCGCCGTCGCGGTACGTCAGCCGCGCGCCCGGCGAGATCACGAAGGGCGGGTTGGACACGATCAGGTCGTACGTCTCACCGTTCTTGAGCGGCTCGAACAGCGAGCCCTCCCGCAGGTCCGCGGCCGGGGCCCCGGACAGCGCGAGCGTCAGGGCGGTGATGTGCAGCGCGCGCGGGTTGAGGTCGGTCGCCGTCACGCGCGTGGCGTGCTGTGCGGCGTGCAGCGCCTGGATGCCGGAGCCGGTGCCGAGGTCGAGGGCGGAGGCGACGGGCGTACGGACGGTGATGCCGGCGAGGGTCGTGGAGGCGCCGCCGACGCCGAGGACGACGCCCTCCTCCTTGCTGCCGATGCCGCCCGCCCCGCCGACCGCGCACCCGAGGTCGGACACGATGAACCAGTCCTCGCCGCCGGGCCCGCCGTACGGCCGCACGTCCACGGTCGCGGCGAGGTCGCCGCCCAGGTCGCCACCGACCCGGACCAGCCACCCGCTCTCCAGACAGGCTTCGACGGGCAGAACGCCCGCCACGCGCGCGTGGGGCACGGGCTGCTGCAGCAGGAACAGCCGTACGAGCGCCTCCAGCGGTGTGTCCCCCTGGGTCGCACGGAGCGCGGGCACGGTCTCGCTGCGCGCGAGCGCCGCGTACGCGGGCGCGCCGAGCAGTTCGAGCAACCCGTCGGCGGTGAAGGAGGCCCCGAGCAGGGCGTCACGCAGCCGGGCGGCCACATCGGGGCGGTCGGTGGCGGGCAGGGCAGACAGGCGGGAGTCACTCACGCCCTCATTGTCACCCGCGCCCGCCCCCGAGGGCGGCTCAGCTGTCGGTGGCGGGGGCCGACGCGGACGCCGACGCGGCCTGCTTGCAGCCCTCCTGCGAGGCCAGCGCCTTCTTGGTGTCGCCCGACTCCAGCTTCTTCAGCGCCTTGACCGCGCTCTTTCGCTGGGTCTCCACCTGCTTCATCTCCGCCGACACGTCCTTCAGACCGGACGCGAACTTGGCCTGATCCTTCGTGTTCAGCCCGTCGACCTGCTTCTTCAGGTCGGCGTAGGCCGCGGAGAGGGCGGTGAGCTTCTTGACGACGTCCTTCTGGATCCGCGCGCCGCCCTCGACGCCGGGGGGCGCCCCGGCGTTGCTGATGAGCGTCGCGCGCGCCTTGTAGCCGTCGGCCAGGTCCTGGAAGGCCTTGGAGTCGGCCTGCTGGAGCTCCTTGGGCGTGCTGGTGGTGTCCTTGGCCGCCTTCGTGATCGCGACGTAGGCCGCCGAGATCTTCGCGTTCTGCGTCGGCACGGCGTCGCAGACCTTCTTGGCCCAGGCGTCCAGCTCCGGGTTGCCCTCGTCGCTCGTGCATCCCGTCAGTGCCAGTACCAGCACCGCACCGCCGGACAGTGCGGCCGCGAGCTTCTTGTTCACCGGATCGGTCCCTTCCATGGCTCTCGGCCCCCGGACTTTACACACCGCGCACAAGACAGCCACACGCCGAATGCTCCATGTATGACTTTTCGTGCTCTTTGCACCATGTGAGAGAAGGGTCACGGCAAGGGCGTGAACAAGCACGAGGCGGGCGGGCGGCGCATCGCTGTGCGCCGCCCGCCCGCCCCTTGAGCTGGGCCGTCGTGAGACTGCCTATGAAACCACCGCGGGATCGGCCGACTTGGCCACCCGTTCGGCGTTGTCTTCGTCACCCATGGCGATGCCGCGCCGCTTGGAGACGTACACCGCGCCGACGATCACGAGGAGCGACAGTACGGCGATCGCGACCCGTACGCCGACGTTCTTGTCCTCGCCGTAGCTGAACTGGATGACCGCGGGCGCGATGAGCAGCGCCACCAGGTTCATCACCTTCAGCAGCGGGTTGATCGCGGGACCGGCGGTGTCCTTGAAGGGGTCGCCGACCGTGTCGCCGATCACCGTCGCGGCGTGGGCCTCGCTGCCCTTGCCTCCGTGGTGGCCGTCCTCGACGAGCTTCTTGGCGTTGTCCCAGGCGCCGCCGGAATTGGCGAGGAACACCGCCATCAGCGTGCCGGCGCCGATCGCGCCCGCGAGGAACGCGCCGAGGGCGCCGACGCCGAGCGTGAATCCGACGAAGATCGGCGCCATCACGGCGAGCAGCCCGGGAGTCGCCAGCTCTCGCAGCGCGTCCTTCGTACAGATGTCGACGACCTTGCCGTACTCCGGCTTCTCGCTGTAGTCCATGATCCCGGGTTTCTCGCGGAACTGCCGCCGCACCTCGTAGACCACGGCACCCGCCGACCGCGAGACGGCGTTGATGGCGAGTCCCGAGAAGAGGAAGACGACCGCCGCGCCCGCGATCAGGCCGACGAGGTTGTTGGGCTGCGAGATGTCCATCATCAGGCTCATCGGCGCGCCTTCGCCGCTGAGTTTCTCGCCCACGTCCCGCGCGCCGGTGGTGATGGCGTCGCGGTACGACCCGAAGAGCGCCGCCGCCGCGAGGACGGCGGTGGCGATGGCGATGCCCTTGGTGATGGCCTTGGTGGTGTTGCCGACCGCGTCCAGGTTGGTGAGCACCTGGGCGCCCGCGCCCTCGACGTCGCCGGACATCTCGGCGATGCCCTGCGCGTTGTCGGAGACCGGCCCGAAGGTGTCCATGGCGACGATCACGCCGACCGTGGTGAGCAGACCGGTGCCGGCCAGCGCCACCGCGAACAGCGCCAGCATGATCGACGTACCGCCGAGCAGGAACGCCCCGTAGACGCCGAGGCCGATCAGCAGGGCCGTGTAGACGGCCGATTCGAGACCGACCGAGATACCGGCGAGGACGACGGTGGCCGGGCCGGTCAGCGAGGTCTTGCCGATGTCCATGACCGGGCGACGGTTGGTCTCGGTGAAGTAGCCGGTCAGCTGCTGGATGACAGCGGCCAGCACGATGCCGATCGCCACCGCGACGAGCGCGAGGATCCGCGGGTCGCCGTCCTTGCCCGCGATCGCGGCGTCGGTGACGCCGTCGAGGTCGGCGTACGACGACGGCAGGTAGATGAACACGGCGGCCGCGACCAGCACGATCGAGATCACCGCGGAGATGAAGAACCCGCGGTTGATGGCCGTCATGCCGCTGCGGTCGGAGCGGCGCGGAGCCACCGCGAAGATGCCGATCATCGCGGTGATCACGCCGATCGCGGGCACGATCAGCGGGAAGGCGAGCCCGGAGTCGCCGAATGCCGCCGACCCGAGGATCAGGGCGGCGACCAGGGTCACGGCGTACGACTCGAAGAGGTCGGCCGCCATGCCCGCGCAGTCGCCGACGTTGTCGCCCACGTTGTCGGCGATGGTCGCGGCATTGCGCGGGTCGTCCTCCGGAATGCCCTGTTCGACCTTTCCGACCAGGTCGGCGCCGACGTCGGCGGCCTTGGTGAAGATGCCGCCGCCGACACGCATGAACATCGCGATCAGTGCGGCGCCGAGACCGAATCCTTCGAGCACCTTCGGCGCGTCGGCCGCGTACACCAGCACCACACAGGAGGCGCCCAGCAGACCGAGCCCCACCGTGAACATGCCGACGACGCCGCCCGTGCGGAAAGCGATCTTCATGGCTTTGTGCGAGACGGCGGTGAGATCCTTTTCCGGCTCTCCCGGCGCCGGGGTCGCTTCCCGTGCGGCCGCGGCGACGCGCACATTGCTGCGGACGGCGAGCCACATGCCGATATAACCGGTGGCCGCCGAGAACGCGGCGCCGATCAAGAAGAACACCGATCGGCCGATGCGCTGATTCCAGTCGTCCGCGGGCAGCAGCATGAGCAGGAAGAACACAACGACGGCGAATACGCCGAGCGTGCGCAGTTGCCTGGCCAGATAGGCGTTCGCACCTTCCTGGACGGCTGCCGCGATCTTCTTCATGCTGTCGGTGCCCTCGCCCGCCGCGAGCACCTGGCGCACCAGGACGCCGGCGACCACGAGCGCTGCCAGTGCGACGACGCCGATGATCGTGATGATGATCCGGTTGTCGTCGGTCAGCACCGCGGCTGCGAGGGTTGTGGGGTGGTCAAGCTGATGAGGGGTAGAAAGCCCCGCCATTCGTCCTCCTTGACGCTTGGGCTGAGCTCAAGATGTGGACGGATTCTAGGTACCGGAACCTGATCAAAACAGATGGCGGTAAACGGAATTGGCCTTCAGGTGCCGTTCAGCAAATGATCGACGTCACGCCACTGAACCCGAAAGGGCTAACGCCCTAAAACCATTGACGCACGCATTGACTTGATCAAATTATCGGCAGACTGATCGTGAATTCCTTCACGAATTCCCCTGGCTCGCCGAAACATCGCGAAGGGGCCCTGCTCAGCAGGGCCCCTTCGCGATGAACGGGTGGAGATGAGGTGGGTTCAGGAGAGCACTGCGGCCGGCGGTGCGGTCGGCCAGGTCATGCGGATCAGACCGCCGTGCTCCCCGGCGGAGACTTCCACGTCGTCGACGAGCCCGCTGATGACCGCGAGGCCCATCTCGTCCTCCTCGGCCTCCACGTCGCCGTCGTCGCCCGCGGCGCCGGATGCCCGCTCGCCCGGGGTGGAGTGCGGCGCCTCGTCGCCGACCTCGATGGAGAACTGTTTCTCCTCCTCGATCAGCGCCACCTTCACCGGCGCCGTGATGCCGCCACTCTGATGCAGTCCGACGGCACGGGAGCACGCCTCGCCGACGGCGAGTCGCACCTCGTCCAGTACGGCCTCGTCCACTCCGGCCCTGCGCGCCACCGCTGCCGCCACCAACCGGGCGGTCCTGACGTGCTCGGGCAGCGCGCTGAAGCGGAGTTCAACGGTGGCCATGCATCCCCCTCGGAACTACGGGCGTGCTGTCCGGAGGACCGGGCCGCCGAAAGCCCGGCCCCCCTTCTCTTTCAACTTCTGCCGCCCCCGGGCACGCGCTGCGGCGCGCCCGGGTCCGGTGGTCAGTCGGTCGCCGCAACCGCTTCCTCGACCGAGGTGTGGATCGGGAACACCTTGGTGAGACCGGTGATGCGGAAGATCTTCAAAATGCGCTCCTGGTTGCAGACCAGGCGCAGTGAGCCCTCATGGGCACGCACGCGCTTCAGGCCGCCGACCAGCACGCCGAGCCCGGTGGAGTCGAGGAAGTCCACGCCCTCCATGTCGACGACGAGATGGAAACTCCCGTCGTTCACCAGCTCGACCAGCTGCTCGCGCAGCTTGGGCGCGGTATATACGTCGATTTCGCCACCGACCTCGACGACCGTACGATCGCCGACGGTACGGGTCGACAGGGACAGGTCCACGGATCCTCCAGCACCTTGCTATCGAGCGGTCGTCCCTCGGGACACCTCGGCTTGCAGCCCCAAGGACGGTTCGCCAGCCGCGATGGCATTCAATCACTTACCGGCAGGCGTGCACGACGCCTTGGTCCCATTGTCCGTCACGCCAGTGACACACTCGGTGCCGATGGCCAAGAATCACCGATCCGATCGATCCCCGACGGGCCCCGTCTCCCGGGCGGACCCGGGCACGGTGCTGGGCCGGCTCGCCTCGGGGCCGAGCCGGGCTTCGCGCATCACTCATACGGAGCATGTGCCCCCGCGCGAGGGCCGCCATGCCGTCTGGCCCGATCGGATCCGCGCCGAGGTCATCGCCGCCGTGCGGGACGCGGGAATCGAACACCCCTGGGCCCACCAGGCACGGGCTGCCGAGCACGCCCTGGACGGCGACTCGGTGGTCGTCGCCACCGGCACGGCCTCGGGCAAGTCGCTGGCCTACCTCGTGCCGGTCCTCTCGGCGCTCCTGGACGGCTCCGAGGCCCCGAACGGCCGTGGCGCCACCGCCCTCTACCTGGCTCCGACCAAAGCGCTTGCGGCGGATCAGTGCCGTTCGGTGAAGGAACTTTCACATCCGCTGGGCAATTCCGTACGCCCGGCTGTGTACGACGGCGATACTCCATTCGAGGAACGCGAGTGGATCCGCCAGTACGCCAACTACGTCCTCACCAACCCCGACATGCTGCACCGGGGCATACTCCCGTCCCACCCCCGCTGGTCCTCCTTCCTGAAGGCGCTCAAGTACGTCGTCATCGACGAGTGCCACACCTACCGCGGCGTCTTCGGCTCCCACGTCGCCCAGGTCCTGCGCCGCCTGCGCCGCCTGTGCGCCCGCTACGGCGCCTCGCCCGTCTTCCTGCTGGCCTCCGCGACCGCCGCCGAGCCCGCGGTGGCCGCCCGCCGCCTCACCGGCCTCCCGGTGGTCGAGGTCGCCGACGACGCCTCTCCACGCGGCGAGCTGGTCTTCGCCCTCTGGGAGCCCCCGCTCACCGAACTCCAGGGCGAGAAGGGCGCGCCCGTCCGGCGCACGGCCACCGCCGAGACGGCCGACCTGCTGACCGACCTCGCCGTGCAGGGCATCCGCACGGTCGCCTTCATCCGCTCCCGGCGCGGCGCCGAGCTGATCTCGGTCATCGCCCAGGAACGCCTCGCCGAGGTCGACCGCTCCCTGGCCCGGCGTGTCGCGGCCTACCGCGGCGGCTACCTCCCCGAGGAGCGCCGCGCCCTGGAACAGGCCCTGCACTCCGGCGAACTCCTGGGTCTCGCCGCCACGACCGCGTTGGAGCTCGGCATCGACGTCTCCGGCCTGGACGCCGTACTGATCGCCGGCTACCCGGGCACCCGCGCCTCCCTGTGGCAGCAGGCGGGCCGGGCCGGCCGCTCCGGGCAGGGCGCGCTGGCCGTCCTGGTGGCCCGGGACGACCCGCTGGACACCTACCTCGTCCACCATCCCGAGGCCCTGTTCGACCGGCCGGTGGAGTCGACGGTCCTCGACCCCGACAACCCGTACGTGCTGGCTCCGCACCTGTGCGCCGCCGCCGCGGAAATCCCGCTGACGGAAGAGGATTTGGCCCTGTTCGGCCCGGAGACCGAGGAGCTGTTGCCGCAACTGGAGGCGGCGAAGCTGCTGCGCCGCCGGACGAAGGCATGGCACTGGACGCGCCGGGAACGGGCCGCCGACCTCACCGACATCCGCGGCGAGAGCGGCCGCCCGGTCCAGGTGGTCGAGGCCGGGACGGGCCGGCTGCTCGGCACGGTCGACGCGGGCGCCGCGCACGGCACGGTGCACGAGGGTGCGGTCCATCTGCACCAGGGCCGCACCTATCTCGTGCGCTCCCTCGACCTGGAGGACTCGGTCGCCCTGGTCGAGGAGGCCGCCCCGCCGTATTCGACGGTCGCCCGCGACACGACGTCGATCTCCGTCCTGGAGACGGACATCGAGGTCCCCTGGGGCGACGGCCGCCTGTGCTACGGCTCCGTCGAGGTCACCAACCAGGTCGTCTCCTTCCTGCGTCGTCGGCTCATCACGGGTGAAGTACTGGGCGAGACGAAACTCGACCTCCCTCCTCGTACGCTGCGCACGCGCGCCGTGTGGTGGACGGTCACCGAGGACCAGCTGGACGAGGCCCGGATCAACCCGGAGATCCTCGGCGGCGCCCTGCACGCCGCCGAGCACGCCTCGATCGGCCTGCTGCCCCTCTTCGCGACCTGCGACCGCTGGGACATCGGCGGCGTCTCGATCCCGCTGCACCCCGACACGCTGCTCCCGACGGTCTTCGTCTACGACGGCCACCCCGGCGGCGCGGGCTTCGCCGAGCGCGCCTTCCACACCGCCCGCGCCTGGCTCACCGCCACCCGCGAGGCCATCGCCTCCTGCGAGTGCGACGCCGGCTGCCCGTCCTGCATCCAGTCCCCCAAGTGCGGCAACGGGAACGACCCGCTGCACAAGAGAGGGGCGGTGCGGTTGCTCACGGTGCTGCTTCGGGGGGCACCGGAGGAGAAGGGAGAGTCGTCGGGCCTGGCCGGGGAGGGGGAGCCTGCACCGGCCCAGGAGGAGAGGCGGGGTCGGCCGGTCCCGCCCTCGCCCTGACCTCCGCCGCGAACGGCCCCCGGCCCGACGCCGCCGTCACGTCCGAGATCTCGCCCACCAGTGCGCACCGCACGAGCCGCACGCCCTGTGCCCGGGCCACCTGGTCCGCCCGGGCACAGGCCGCCGTAGCGCCCTGCGCCCAGTGGTCGGCCGCCGCGAGCGCCGCGAGATCGGCACCGCCGGCCGCACGGTGCCGGGTCACGACGGCCTGCCCCAGGGCCAGTACGACCCCGAAGACGACGCAGAGCACGGTGATGGCGCCGACGCTCCATACGGTGGCGGAACCGCGGTCGGAGCGCAGGCCGACGGCACGGCCCTGGTCCGCTTGTCGGTGGACGGCATGGCCCTGGTCCGCTTGTCCGCTCACTGCCAAGCCCGCTCTCATGGCCCCGCCCCCACCATCTCCTCCGCCGACGCCACGGCCTCCTCCCGTACCTCGAAGGGCAGTCCGCGCAGCACCGGCGGTTTGGCCACGACGACCACGCGGACCTCGTCACCCTCCCGGCCGACGGTGACCGCCGCCCCGCGCGGTGCCGCCTCACGCGTCACCTCGATGACCGCGTCGGCCGGATCCTGCCGGGCCGCCGCGCGGGCGCCCGCCCGTGCCGCGTCCACGCACTGGATCTGCGCGGCCACGACCAGCAGCCCCCACACCAGCGCCATCGCGAACATCACCAGCACCGGCAGCACGACTGCCGACTCCGCCGTCACGAACCCCCGGTCCGACCCCAGGGACCACCTCCGGTGCGGCCCCCGCTCTCTCGCCTCCCGCTCACATCCGCGCATCGAGCGCCCGCTTCACGATGTCCTGCAGCTCCGCGCTGACCTGCCCGCTCGTCACGACCTTGTAGAGCACCACGGCGAACGCCACCGCCGCCACGATCCCCATCGCGTACTCGGAGGTGACCATCCCCGCATCCCTCCGCGCCGCCCGCACCCTGCACACCCACGCGCGCATCCGCGCCCGTACCGCCTTGCACATCTCAACCCCCGTAAGGTTCAGTCCCGTTGAAAACAGCCGTCGAATGCCTGCTGCTGGATCACTGCCGCTGTCTGCGCCCGTTCGTCGCGCTCACCCCCTCACCCCTCCCACCACCCCCGTCATCCCCCGCTCCCTCCCAGCACCCCGCCCGCCAGCCCGATCACCACCGGCGCCACGCCGATCGCGATGAAGGCGGGCAGGAAGCACAGCCCCACTGGTGCCGTGACCATGACTGCCGCCCGCCGGGCCCGTTCTGTAGCAGCGCGCGCCCAGTCGGCGCGGGCGTCCGCGGCGAGCCGCGCGACCGGCCCGGCCGCCGGGAGCCCCGACACATCGGCCCGTTCCAGCAACCGCGCCAGCGCGCCGGCCCCCGGCAGCGAGGCCAACCGGCGCCACGCCTCGCCCGGTTCACCGCCCAGCCGCACTTCCGCGGCACCTCGCGCCAGCGCGTTCCCGAACGGACCGCCCAGGGCCTCGCCCACCGCCTGCGCGGCGACCACGGGGCCGGCTCCCGCCGCGATGCAGGCAGCCAAGAGATCGGCGGCGACCGGAAGTTGGCGAGCCACGTCACCGGCATCGGCCTGGTCCAGGTCACCACCGGCTCCCTGCCGACGCGACCACAGCCACAGCCCAGCCGCAACCAGCAGCCCCACCACCAGCCCGGCGACACCGCCGACCAGCGCCCAGCCGGCGCCCACGACCGCCACCATGGGCAGCCCTCGTCGCACGCCCTGCCGGACGTCGAACCGCCGACGAGTCGACGTCACGTCAGTGGTCGCCATCAACCCGGCCAGCCGTCGCCGGGCCCTCCGCTCGCGCCGGGCCGCGGCCGGCCACCGCAACAGCCAACCGACGACCAGCGCAGCCCCAACGGCCGTCCCCAGCCTGTGGACAACCTCCCCGCTCACCCCGTCACCTCCCTCTCACGCCTCTGATCGAGTCGAGTCCTCACGCCGCCTCCGCTCCCCGTACGATCCGCGTCGCCCACCACATCCCCAGCCCCTCCAGCACTCCGCCGACCACCAGGCACCCGAACCCCGCCCCGGTGTGCAGCAGGACATGCAGCGGGTCGGCCCCCATGACGGCACCGAGCAGCAGACCGAGGACCGGCAACCCGGCGAGCATCACCACCGTCGATCTGGCCCCCGCCAACTGGGCGCGCAGGTCGGCGCGTTGGTCCCGCTCGGCGCGCAACGCCCCTTCCAGCCGTTCGAGTCCGGCCGCGAGCCCCGCGCCCTGATCCACGGCCACCCGCCAGCACGCCGCCAGACCCAACAGGCCCTCGGCGCCCGGTTGCCGGGCCGCGGAGGCGAGCGCGCCCGGCACGTCTCCGCCGAACCGCGCCGCCGCCAGCACCGCGGCCTGTGCTTCGCCGAGCCCGCCGCAGTCCCGTGCCGCCCGCAGCAGCGCCTCACCCGGCTGCCGCCCGGCCCGCACCTCACCGGCGAGCGCCCCGCACAGGCCGATCACCGTGTCCCCGCGGCGCTCCCGGACCCGCCGCGCCTCCCGGGCCAGCCGCGCCCTCCGCAGCAAGGCCATCCCGGCCGCCCCCGCGACGACCGGCAGCACCGACGACCCCAGCACGGCCAGCACCAACCCGATGGCCGGCGCCCACCACTCGACCCGCAGCCGCCCCCACAGCCGTCGCAGCTCCCCGGCCATCCGGCCCCAGTCGGGCGGCCCTGCTCCCACCACCCCACCGCCTGCGAGCAGAAGCTGCGCCCGCCGCGCCCCGGGCCCCGGCCCGCCCAGCAAGCAGACCGCCGCGCCGAGGCACACCGCAGCCGCGCCCAACGACATCTCACCCATTCAGACCACCGAACCCCTCACGTCACCGACCACCCCACGCACCGCCGCACCGCCACGCCACCGCGCCACCGCGCCAGGGCACCACCGCGCCACCGCGCCACCGCGCCAGGGCACCACCGGCTTCACCGGCACCCGCACGGCCTCCTCACCCCTCGTCGCTCCCACCCCGAAGCAGCCCCCGCAGCCGCTCCCACCCCCGCTCGTACGCGAACGCCTCCGTGCCCCACCGCAGCGCCGGAACCGTCCGCACCAGCCCCGACGGATCCCGCTCCAGCACATGCACCTCGGCGATCCGCCGACGCCCGGTCCGGTCGCGTACGAGATGGAGTACGACCGACAGCGCGGCCGCCAACTGGCTGTGCAGCGCGGCCCGGTCGAGCCCGGCCGCCGTGCCGAGCGCCTCCAGCCGGGCCGGCACGTCGGCCGCCGCGTTGGCGTGGACGGTCCCGCAACCTCCCTCGTGGCCCGTGTTCAACGCGGCCAGCAGATGGACCACTTCGGGTCCGCGCACCTCGCCCACGACCAGCCGGTCCGGCCGCATCCGCAGTGCCTGCCGCACCAGGTCCTCAAGGGTGACGAGCCCGGCGCCCTCCTGGTTGGCGGGTCTGCTCTCCAGCCGTACGACATGCGGATGGTCCGGCCTGAGCTCCGCCGAGTCCTCCGCGAGCACGATGCGTTCGCCCGCCCCGACCAGGCCGAGCAACGCGCTCAGCAGCGTCGTCTTGCCGCTGCCGGTCCCGCCGCTGATGAGGAAGGACAGCCGCGCGTCGACCAGCGCCCGCAGTACCCGGTCCCCGCCGGGCGGCACCGTGCCCGCCGCGACCAGCTCGTCGAGGGTGAACGCCCGTGGCCGTACGACCCGCAGCGACAGGCAGGCGCAGCCGACGGCGACCGGTGGCAGCACCGCGTGCAGCCGGGTCCCGTCGGGCAGCCGGGCGTCGACCCAGGGCCGCGCGTCGTCCAGCCGTCGCCCGGCCACCGCGGCGAGGCGCTGCGCGAGGCGTCGTACGGCCGCCGCGTCAGGGAAGGAGACGGAGGTCAGCTCCAGGCCGCCGCCCCGGTCCACCCAGACCCGGTCCGGCGCGGACACCAGCACGTCCGTCACCGACGGATCGGCGAGGAGCGGCTCCAGCGGGCCACTGCCGATCAGCTCGGACCGCAACTGCTCGGCCGCGCCGAGGACCTCGGCGTCCCCCAGCACCCTGCCCTGCTCTCGCAGAGCCTGCGCCACGCGCGCGGGCGTCGGCTCGGCCCCGCTCTCGGCCAGCCACTGCCGCACCCCGTCGAGCAGCCCCGGCGGCATGCCCGCCCCGGCCGCCGTTCCGCCCGATGCCCACCGCGCAGCCGACGAACCGACCCGGTCGGCCGGCTCCCACCGCGCAGTGGCCGTACCCGCCACCTGCTCCGACCCACGGCGCGCAGCTGCCCCGCTCTCCGAGCCATCCGACTCCCGCCGCACCGCCGACGAACCGGCCCCGTCGCCCGACTCCCGCCGCACAGCCAACGAACCGACCCGGTCGGCCAACTCCCTCCGAACAGCCGCCCCTTCCGGGCTGGGCGACCGCTCGACCGACCCCCACCCCGCAGTGTCCGTACCCGCCACCCGTTCCGCCCCCGGCCGCCCGGCAGCCCCGCTCTCCGAGCCACCCGGCGCCCACCGCACCGCCGACGAACCGACCCGATCACCCGACGCCCACCGCACAGCCGACGAACCGACCCGATCACCCGACGCCCACCGCACAGCCGACGAACCGACCCCGTCGTCCGAAGCCCACCGCGGCGCGCCCCTGCGCACGCTGCCGGCGGCCGGCCCACCCGTCCGCGGCCCCTCCGGCGAGGCCCGCACGGAACCAGTCCCGCCACCGCTCACCCGGTCAAGCCCCGAAGTCGTACTCATGCCGCCCTCGCCTCAAGCAACGCGCGCTCCCAGAACTCCCGGCAGAACCGCGCCAGCGGCCCCCGTCCCATCGCCCCCGGCGGAGCCTCGCTCTCGTGTGGCCGCAGCAGCCCCGGCTCGACCGGCACCTCGCCCACCAGCGGCAGCTCCAGCAGCCGGGCCACTTCGCGGTCGTCGAGCCCGGCCGCGTAGGGACCGCGTACCGCCACCCGCAGGTCCCGCAGGACCATCCGGACCGCTGAGGCCACCTGCCGGGCGGCGGCGACGGCGCGCAGTTCGGCGGGGACGACGAGGATCCCGACGTCGAGCTGGACGAGCGCCTCCGCGACACCGTCGTCGATCCGGCGGGGCAGGTCGACGACGACCGTGCCGCCCCGGCGCCGGGCGGCGGCGAGCACCGCTCGCATCGCCTGCGGCGGGACGGCGACGCACTCGCCCCGGTCCCAGCTCAGGACCCGCAGGGAGTGCAGCTTCGGCAGCGACTCCTCCAGGGCGCCGCTGCCGAGCCGCCCGCGCGAGCCGGCGAAGGCGGGCCAGCGCAGGCCCTCGGCTGTCTCGCCGCCGAGGAGCACGTCGAGTCCGCCGCCCAGCGGATCGGCGTCCACGAGAAGCGTGCGCAGCCCCTCGTGCGCGGCGGTGACGGCGAGGGCGCAGGCGAGCGTGGACGCTCCGGCACCGCCGCGTCCGCCGATGACCCCGACGGTCAGGGCGGGCCTGCCGACGCCTTCGGCGACGTCGGCGATGCGGTCGATCAGCCACTGCTCGCCGTCGGGCAGCATCAGGACGTGATCGGCGCCGATCTCGACGGCCCGGCGCCAGACCCCGGAGTCGTCCTGGTCCCGGCCGACGAGCACCACTCCGCGTCTGCGCGCCGCCCCGCGCACGCGGCGTGCGGCGTCGTCGCCGACCAGGACGAGCGGCGCGCCCTCCCAGCTCCCGCTGGGCTCGGGCACTGAGTGGTGGACCTCCGGTGCGGCGCCGGCCGCCGCGCACAGGCGCAGCAGGTCGTCGAGCAGTTCGACGTCCTCGGTGACGATCAACGGCTTGCCCGGCCGCCCGGAGGCGGCGGACGGCGGATCGTGTGTGACGGCTGCGGTCACGGTTTCCGTCCCCCTTCGCTGGATCACTCGCGCGGCCCTGCGGCCCCGCGATTCCCAAAGATGTGAAGAACCGGCAACCGGCCTCCATATGAGCGGCCGATACGAACCGGCCAAACACGCCCGACTAACCGGAACCAGCCATGAAGTCGGCCCGAGCGGGACGCGCTGGAATCACGGTGCAGCGATCCCGGAAATCTTGTGGATCTTGGTCGATAACTGTGGACAACTCGGGGGCTGTGAATATCGCCATCACCCAAACCGGTGACCCTCGCACCGACCCCTGTGCGACTTCCGCAGAGCAGCGCGACGACTACCCACAGTTACGGATCATGGACGTGGAGGAAGGAGGGCCCGCAGCAGCATCACGCCGGCCGCGCAGCCGCACTCAGAAGAAGAAAACCCGCCCGGACATGCGACGACCCCCGCCGGGGGGGAGAGCGGGGGTCGTCTCCACGGCCGACTCGGGGGGGGAGGAGTCGGTCCGGGTTAGCACGGTCGCGAACGATCCGTGACTTCCATGGTGTACCCGAGAGCCCTCTCAGGCAAACCCACGCGCCCACCTTACGCCGAATGGGCTGCCCCTATGCTCAGGGTCGTGGAAAACCACTCCTTGCCCCGCACAGCGGCCTTCTTTGACCTGGACAAGACGGTCATTGCGAAGTCGAGCACGCTCACCTTCAGCAAGTCGTTCTACCAAGGCGGTCTGATCAACCGCCGGGCCGTCTTGCGTACCGCATATGCCCAGTTCGTCTTCCTGGCGGGCGGCGCCGACCATGACCAGATGGAGCGCATGCGCCAGTACCTGTCCGCGCTGTGCCGCGGCTGGAACGTCCGACAGGTCAAGGAGATCGTCGCCGAGACCCTGCACGACCTGATCGACCCGATCATCTACGACGAGGCCGCCTCCCTCATCGAGGAGCACCACACCGCCGGCCGCGACGTGGTGATCGTGTCCACGTCGGGCGCCGAGGTGGTCGAGCCGATCGGCGAGCTGCTCGGCGCCGACCGCGTGGTGGCCACCCGCATGGTGGTGGGCGACGACGGCTGCTTCACCGGGGAGGTGGAGTACTACGCCTACGGCCCGACCAAGGCCGAGGCGATTCGGGAGCTGGCCGCGTCCGAGGGCTACGACCTCTCCCGCTGTTACGCCTACAGCGACTCGGCGACCGACCTGCCGATGCTGGAGGCGGTCGGCAACCCGCACGCCGTCAACCCGGACCGTGCGCTGCGCCGCGAGGCACTCGCGCGCGGGTGGCCGATTCTCGACTTCCACCGCCCGGTCCGCCTCAAGCAGCGGCTGCCCTCCTTCTCCGTACCGCCGCGCCCCGCCCTTGTCGCGGCGGCGGCCATAGGAGCCGCCGCGGCCACCGCGGGCCTCGTCTGGTACGCCAGCCGACGCCGTACGGCGCTCGCCTGACCTGCGCCTCCGGAATTCCGCGCGCCTCGACCGGCCTGTCGACGCCCGTTCGGCACCTTTTGAGAGTGCAAGTAAAGAACCGCAGCCAGGCCTTCCACTTGGTTGAGTCTGGGAGTACAAAGGACTCAACGGCCCGCGAGACCAAGGACATCCGAGAGGATCACCTTAAATACGCATTTGGCCCCACGGACCGAGCATGGACACCGGGCACCCACGCGACGTCGACCCGTCGATTACGGGCCAGCCGCACCAGGTGACGGGCTGAGTTCCCGACCTGATGGGCAACATATCGAGGACGCTTGGTAACCCGGTGGACATGCCAGCGGCGGTACGAATCCTCGTACCGCCGCAACTCGTATGAGCCCCCGCGGGGGCTTTCTTGATGCCGTCCTGCGGGTGCCTGCGTCACGCCGCCCCGCGCTGCAGCGCCTCGCACACCGCCGTCGACTCACGCGCCCCGAGTTCGATCGCCTTGCCGCAGTGGGCGATCCAGGCGGCCATGCCCTCGGGGGTGCCGGAGACGTAGCCGTCGAGCGCCGCCAGATAGGCCGCGCGGCCCAGTTCGGCGTGGCCGACCTCGGCCGGGCAGACGGACTTGGGGTCGAGGCCGCTGCCGACCAGGACGATGCGCTCGGCCGCGCGCGCGACCAGGCCGTTGTGGGAGGTGAAGGGGCGCAGCGCGAGGAGCTCGCCGTGCACGACGGCGGCCGTCACCAGGGCGGGCGCCGAACCGCCGGCGATGATCAGCTCGGACAGGCCCTCCAGCCGGCCGTGCACCTCCGCCGCGCTCGGCGGCTCCAGCTCGACCAGCGGCTCGTCGACCGGCTCGCCCTCCTGACGCGGGCGCCCCACCCGGTCGTCCTTGCTCGCCGCCGCCACCAGGTGCAGCCGGGCCAGCACCCGAAGCGGCGACTGCCGCCAGATGGACAGCAGTTGGCCCGCCTCGGCGGTCAGCCGCAGGGCCGCGCCCATGACGCGCGCCTCGTCGTCACCGCTGAAGTCGGTGCGCCGACGCACCTCTTCGAGCGCCCAGTCGGCACCGGACAGCGCCGCGGAGCCGCGGGCGCCGCGCAGGGCCGCCTCGGAGGTGATCTCGTTGCTGCGGCGCCGCATGATCCGGTGCCCGTACACCCGGTCCACTGCCTTGCGCACGGACTCCACGGACTCGGGCACACCGGGCAGGGAACCGAGGGCCGCGAGCGGATCGGCGGTCGCACCTGTCGTACTCATGAGTACGACACTACGCACCCTGGCCCCGCGCCCCACGATCGAGTGGCCTTCTTCACGCCCCCCTGCCACGTACAGCTATCGCGCGACTACCCTTCGTGAACATGAAAATTGCTTTCGTCGGGAAGGGCGGCAGCGGCAAGACGACCCTGTCGTCCCTGTTCATCCGCCACCTCGCGACGACCGGCGCGCCGGTCGTCGCCGTCGACGCCGACATCAACCAGCACCTGGGAGCCGCGCTCGGCCTCGACGAGGCGAGGGCCGCCGCACTGCCCGCCATGGGCGAGCGGCTGCAGCTGATCAAGGACTGGCTGCGCGGCTCCAACCCGCGGATCGCCTCCGCGCAGACGATGATCAAGACGACGCCGCCCGGCGAGGGTTCACGGTTGCTGCGGGTGTGCGAGAACAACCCGGTGTACGACGCCTGCGCCCGGCCGGTGGAACTCGACGGCGGCACCGTCCGTTTGATGGTCACCGGCCCCTTCACGGACTCCGATCTGGGGGTCGCCTGCTACCACTCCAAGACGGGGGCGGTGGAGCTGTTCCTGAACCACCTGGTGGACGGCCCCGGCGAGTACGTCGTGGTCGACATGACGGCGGGCTCGGACTCCTTCGCCTCCGGCATGTTCACCCGCTTCGACATCACGTTCCTCGTCGCCGAGCCGACCCGGAAGGGGGTTTCCGTCTATCGCCAGTACAAGGAGTACGCCCGCGACTTCGGAGTCATCCTGAAGGTCGTCGGCAACAAGGTGCAGAGTCAGGACGACCTCGACTTCCTCCGCGCCGAGGTCGGGGACGACCTGCTGGTGACGGTCGGACACTCGGACTGGGTGCGCGCGATGGAGAAGGGCCGCCCGCCCCGGTTCGAGCTCCTGGAGGACGCCAACCACCTCGCCCTGTGCCGCCTGCGGACGGCCGTGGACGCGACGTACGAGCTGCGTGACTGGGAGCGCTACACGCGCCAGATGGTGCACTTCCACCTCAAGAACGCCCGGTCCTGGGGGAACGAGCGCACCGGGACCGACCTGGCGGCACAGATCGACCCCGGTTTCGTGCTCGGTGAGCGTGTCACCGCCCCCTCCGAGGGCGACGCCCGCCTGACCCCTACGGCCTGACCGCCGGCGCCCCGGGCGCACCCCTGGGGGCCGGGGCCGGGCTCCCCGACAGGAAGAGCGCCCAGCCCTGCTTCGGGGCCTCGCCCACCCCCAGGGTGCGCAGCTTCTCCAAGGTCGCCGGGTCCTGGGCGTCCAGCCAGTCGGCGAGCTGCCGGAAGGAGACGCAGCGCACGTCCGGCCTGTTGCAGACGGCCTCGATGACCTCCTCGACGGCGCGCATGTAGGTGCCGCCGTTCCAGGACTCGAAGTGGTTGCCGATGATCAGGGGCGCGCGGTTGCCGTGGTAGGCCCGGTGGAAGCCCATGAGCAGGCCGTCCCGCATCTGGTCGCCCCACAGGGCGTGCTTGGCGGGGTTGCCCTGGGTCCTGGTGCCCGACTGGTTGACCATGAAGTTGTAGTCCATGGTGAGCTGCTCGTAGGAGTGCCCGGGGAACGGCACGAGCTGCATCGACAAGTCCCACAGGCCTTCCTTCTTCGAGGGCCAGACCTGGTTGTTGACGCCGCTGGAGTCATAGCGGAAGCCCAGCTCGCTTGCGGCCTTCACAAAGTTCTTCCGGCCCTCCAGACAGGGCGTGCGGGCACCGATGAGCTCCTTGTCGTAGTCGAAGGGCAGGGGCGGCGCCTGCGTCATGCCGGTGTTGGTCTTCCAGGACTTCACGAACCGCTTCGCCTGGACGATCTCGTCCTTCCACTCCTCCACCGACCATTCGCCGACTCCGCCGCCCCTGCCGCAGAAGTGGCCGTTGAAGTGGGTGCCGATCTCGTTGCCCTCCAGCCATGCGAGGCGCAGCTGTTCCACGGTGTCTGCGATGCCCTGCAGGTCGTTGAAGCCGATGTCGGAGCGGCCCGGGGAGTGCTGGGGCGGGCGGTACAGGTCGCGTCTGTGGTCGGGCAGCATGTACACGCCGCTGAGGAAGTACGTCATGGTCGCGTTGTTCGCCTTGGCGACCTCCCGGAAGTGGGAGAACAGCCTCTGGCCGTCCTCGCCGGCGCCGTCCCAGGAGAACACGACGAACTGCGGCGGCTTCTGACCGGGCTTCAGGCGTTCGGGTCTGGGCAGATTCGGCTGCGCTCCGGTGTACGCGGTGGACCCGTCGCCGATCAGGCGGATCGCGCTCTTCGGCGCGGGCGCCGCCGGCTTCTCCTTCTGCGGTCCGGACGCCCCCTGCCGGGTGGTGCCGGTGCCGGTGCCGATCGCGCAACCGGCGAGCGACGCGGCGCAGACCGCGGCGAGCGCGGTGCCCGCGGCGATCCTGTGGGTCGCGGCCATGTTCCGTCCACCTTCTTCCTTCTCTCGGGTGCCGACAGCGCCGCCAAGGTCGCATGGGACAGAAAAGGAATTAGTACGACAAGCCGACTAATCAGGCACTTCACCCTTCAGGGGGATTTATTAGTCCATTTGCCCGGAAAACCTATGCCGGTCCTTTACTCTGCATTACGATCCGTTTACTGACTGTTGATGCATCCCGCCGCTGCATGCCGTGACCACACGGCCGCGACCGACCCCCCGCCCGAAGCGGGGGACCACCAGATCCGCGACCGCGCTGCCCCGGAGGAGACGGGAAACATGTCTGCCTGCGTCCCCACCCGCGCCGACGACCCGAGTCGAGCGGAACGCACCCACGAACCCCACAGCCCACCCCCGACCCGGCCCCGCCGCCACCGCATCGCGAGCGCCGATGTGTCGGCCTCGATCGCGGTCTTCCTGATCGCCCTGCCCCTGTCCCTGGGCATCGCCCTCGCCACCGGCGCCCCCCTCCAGGCCGGCCTCGTCGCCGCCGCCGTCGGAGGGCTCGTCGCCGGACGGCTCGGCGGCGCCCCGCTCCAGGTCAGCGGCCCCGCCGCCGGACTCACCGTCGTCACCGCCGACGTCATCCAGCAGTACGGATGGCGTGCGACCTGCGCCATCACCGTCGTCGCCGGCGTCGCCCAACTCGGCCTGGGATTCCTGCGCGTGGCGCGGGGCGCGCTCGCCGTGAGCCCGGCCATCGTGCACGGCATGCTCGCCGGTATCGGCGTGACGATCGCCGTCGCCCAGCTGCACATCGTCCTCGGCGGCACCCCGCACAGCTCCGTCATGGACAACGTGCGCGAACTGCCCGCGCAGTTGGCCCGTCTGCACCCGGCCGCCCTCTCGGTCAGCGCGCTCACCCTCGCCGCGCTGCTGCTCTGGCCGCGCCTTCCCGGCCGGGCCGGACGCCTTCTGCGCAAGGTGCCGGCCGCACTCGTCGCCGTGGCCGGAGCCACCGTCACCGCGTCACTCGCCGGGCTCAGCCTGCCCAAGGTCGACCTGCCGTCCTGGCGCAGTCACGCCCTGGCCGGACTGCCCGAGGGCCCGGCGCTCGGGCTGGTCGCCGCCGTGCTGACCATCACGCTGGTGTGCAGCGTGCAGTCGCTCCTGGGCGCCGTCGCCGTGGACAAGCTGGTGGCCGCCCGGCCGGAGCTGTCCGCCCGCGTCGGGCGCTCCGACCTGGACCGCGAACTGCTCGGCCAGGGAGCCTCCAACATCGTCTCCGGCGCCCTCGGCGGACTGCCCGTCGCCGGGGTCGCCGTGCGCACCTCCGCGAATGTGCAAGCCGGTGCCGTCAGCCGGAACTCCACCATGCTGCACGGCGTTCTCGTAGTAGTCGCCGCGCTGCTGATGGTCCCGATCCTGGAGTTCATCCCGCTCGCCTCGCTCGCCGCCCTGGTGATGGCCGTCGGCATCCAGATGGTGTCCCTGCACCACATCCGCACGGTGACCCGCCACCGAGAGGTGCTGGTGTACGCCGTCACCACCCTCGGCGTGGTCTTCTTCGGCGTCCTGGAGGGCGTGGCACTCGGGATCGCCATGGCCGTCGCCGTCGCCCTGCACCGCCTCACCCGCACCCGGATCACCCATGACGAGAAGGAAGGAGTCCATTACGTACACGTACGAGGCCAGTTGACGTTCCTCGCGGTGCCCCGGCTCAGCCGGGTCCTGCACCTCGTACCCCAAGGCGTCCACGTGGTCGTCGAGTTGGACGGCTCCTTCATGGACCACGCGGCGTACGAGTCACTGCAGGACTGGCAGAACACGCACACCGCGCACGGCGGCTCCGTCGAGCTGACCGGCCGCAGGGCCGGGGTCCGGATCGGCGAGCCGACGGGACCGGTCGGCCTCCATCTCGACGCGGGGACGGCCGCCGCCGAGTCGGCCGACTGCCGTTGCCACCCCTGGACGCCCTGGCGCAACCACCAGTGCGAGATCCCGGAGTCCGTCGCGTCCCACGACGCGCCCACCGGAGCAGCGCAGGCGCCCGGGACCAGCGACACCGACGGGCCGGACGAGCCGCGTGGCACCGGCGCCTCCCCCACCGGCGAGCTCGACACGGTCGGCGGGTCCAGCGGTGCCGACGGGCCCACCGGCTCCGGCCGGCGCGGTGAGAGCAGGTCCGACGCGTCCGGCGGAGCCGACGGGAACCGACCGAGCGCGCACCAACTCGCCCGTGGCATCAGCGCGTTCCAGCGCAACACCGCGCCCCTGGTGCGGAGTGAGCTGGCGCGGCTGGCGCGGGAGGGGCAGCAGCCCTCCCAGCTCTTCCTCACCTGCGCCGACTCGCGGCTGGTCACATCGATGATCACCTCCAGTGGTCCCGGTGACCTGTTCGTGGTGCGCAACGTGGGCAACCTCGTACCGCCGCCCGGACAGGAGAGCGGGGACGACTCGGTGGCGGCCGCGATCGAGTACGCGGTTGACGTCCTGCGGGTGCGGTCCATCACGGTGTGCGGGCACTCCGGATGCGGGGCCATGCAGGCGCTGCTCAACTCCGCGCCCGGCGGTGAACAGACCCCGCTCAGGCGGTGGCTGCGGCACGGGCGGCCGAGCCTGGAGCGGATGTCCGACGAGAGCCGGCCGTGGGCCAGACTCGCCGGGCGGGCACCGGCCGACCCGGTCGAGCAGCTCTCACTGACGAACGTGGTCCAGCAGTTGGAGCATCTGCGCGCCCATGAGTCGGTGGCCCGGGCCCTGCGGGCCGGGGCACTGGAGCTGCACGGCATGTACTTCCACGTCGGCGAGGCACAGGCGTACCTGCTCACCGAGGGGAGCGAGGACAAGGTGTTCGACCACGTGGGGGTGGCGGATTTGTCGGCGTGATCCCGGCGCCCGACATGGGTGTGCGGCTCGGCCCGGGCCGCACACCCACACCCTGCGTTCAGCGTCCGCGGGGAAGATCTCGGCCGACAGGTCCGCGACCGGGCGGGGGTTCACGACACGCCGCGCGCTTCACCTGCACCTGGGCCGGAATGTGAAAGGCGTTACAGCGGCTGAACTCTGCCAGGTCGGCGTCCGTGGGTACGGATGACTCCCCGGCTGCCGAACGCGGTGGGGGAGACAGCCGCACCAGCAGCACAGAAACACCGGACACAGGTCTAAACCAATTCCCCGTCGACCCTTGTCACCGGGCCCCTGGGTCTGATGAGCTGTGGCCTGGGACACAACGGACACCCTGGGAAAGGGAGATGTCGTGAGCAACGAAAGCCTGGCCAACCTGCTCAAGGAAGAGCGCAGGTTCGCACCCCCCGCCGACCTGGCCGCAGGCGCCAATGTCACCGCGGAGGCGTATGAACAGGCCAAGGCTGACAGGCTCGGCTTCTGGGCCGAGCAGGCCCGTCGGCTGACCTGGGCCAAGGAGCCGACCGAGACGCTGGACTGGTCGAACCCGCCGTTCGCGAAGTGGTTCAAGGACGGCGAGCTCAACGTCGCGTACAACTGCGTGGACCGGCATGTGGAGGCCGGGCTCGGTGACCGGGTCGCCATCCACTTCGAGGGCGAGCCCGGCGACAGCCGCGCCCTCACCTACGCCGAGCTCAAGGACGAGGTCTCCAAGGCCGCAAACGCCCTGCTGGAGCTGGGTGTTCAGAAGGGCGACCGGGTCGCCGTCTACATGCCGATGATCCCGGAGACGGCGGTCGCGATGCTGGCCTGCGCCCGGATCGGCGCGGCCCACTCGGTCGTCTTCGGCGGGTTCTCGGCGGACGCGCTCGCGACCCGTATCCAGGACGCGGACGCCAAGGTCGTCATCACCTCCGACGGCGGCTACCGGCGCGGCAAGCCGTCCGCGCTCAAGCCGGCCGTCGACGAGGCGATCGGCAAGGTCGACAACGTGGAGCACGTGCTCGTCGTCCGCCGTACGGGCCAGGACGTCGCCTGGGACGACAGCCGCGACGTCTGGTGGCACGAGATCGTCGAGCGGCAGTCCGCCGAGCACACCCCCGAGGCCTTCAACGCCGAGCAGCCGCTCTTCATCCTCTACACGTCCGGTACGACGGGTAAGCCGAAGGGCATCCTGCACACCTCCGGCGGCTACCTCACGCAGGCGTCGTACACCCATCACGCCGTCTTCGACCTCAAGCCGGAGACGGACGTGTACTGGTGCACCGCCGACGTCGGCTGGGTCACCGGGCACTCGTACATCGTGTACGGGCCGCTGGCCAACGGCGCGACCCAGGTCATGTACGAGGGCACCCCGGACACCCCGCACCAGGGCCGCTTCTGGGAGATCGTGCAGAAGTACGGGGTGACCATCCTGTACACGGCGCCCACGGCGATCCGTACGTTCATGAAGTGGGGCGACGACATCCCCGCGAAGTTCGACCTCAGCAGCCTGCGCATCCTCGGCTCGGTCGGTGAGCCGATCAACCCCGAGGCGTGGATCTGGTACCGCAAGAACATCGGCGGGGACCGCACCCCGATCGTGGACACCTGGTGGCAGACCGAGACCGGCGCGATGATGATCTCCCCGCTGCCGGGCGTCACGCACACCAAGCCCGGCTCCGCCCAGACGCCGCTGCCCGGTATCTCCGCGACCGTCGTCGACGACGAGGCGAACGAGGTGCCCAACGGCGGTGGCGGTTACCTGGTCCTCACCGAGCCGTGGCCGTCGATGCTGCGCACCATCTGGGGCGACGACCAGCGGTTCATCGACACGTACTGGTCGCGGTTCGAGGGCAAGTACTTCGCCGGTGACGGGGCGAAGAAGGACGACGACGGGGACATCTGGCTCCTCGGCCGCGTCGACGACGTCATGCTCGTCTCCGGCCACAACATCTCCACCACGGAGGTCGAGTCCGCCCTGGTCTCCCACCCGTCTGTCGCCGAGGCGGCCGTCGTCGGCGCCGCGGACGAGACCACCGGGCAGGCCATCGTCGCCTTCGTCATCCTGCGCGGTACGGCCGCCGAGACCGAGGGCCTGGTCGCCGAGCTGCGCAACCACGTCGGCGCCACCCTCGGCCCGATCGCCAAGCCCAAGCGGATCCTGCCGGTGGCCGAGCTGCCCAAGACCCGCTCCGGCAAGATCATGCGCCGACTGCTGCGGGACGTAGCCGAGAACCGCCAGCTCGGTGACGTGACGACGCTGACCGACTCGACCGTCATGGACCTCATCCAGGCGAAGCTCCCGGCGGCGCCTAGCGAGGACTGAGCCCGGCCGAGGAACGAGCAGGCCGAGGAACAAGCCCGTCGGAGCCCGGCCGAGGATCAAGCCCGTCGGAGCCCGGCCGAGGATCAAGCCCGTCGGAGCCCGGCCGAGGAATGAGCACGGCCGGCGAGGGCACCCGGTGACAAGCGCGCCGGGTGCCCTTCGTGTACGTACGGTGGACGTCCACGGATGCACTCCGGTGCACCCTTAGTTAAACTAACCAAAACAGTCTCACTCTCAGGTGCGCCGGGAAGTCTGGTCGGCATGTGCTCAGTCCTGCCCACCGACCGGAGGTCTCCCCCGTGGCCGCGCCCCGCACCCCCGCCCCCGCCCGCAAGGTCTTCGGACAGCTGTCCCTCCCCGAGCGGAACTTCGTGGCGGACGCGCTGCGCACCGAAACCGTCGGTGGCGTGCTCCTGCTCGTCGCCGCGCTCACCGCGCTGCTCTGGGCGAACGTGCCGATGCTGCACGACAGCTACGAGACCGTCGGCCACTTCCACCTCGGCCCCGAGGCCCTCGGCCTGAACCTCTCCATCGAGCACTGGGCCGCCGACGGACTCCTCGCGATCTTCTTCTTCGTCGCCGGCATCGAGCTCAAGCGAGAACTGGTCGCCGGTGATCTCCGGGACCCCAAGGCGGCCGTACTGCCGGTTGTCGCCGCGCTCTGCGGCATGGTGGTGCCCGCGCTCGTCTACACGCTGACCAATCTCACCGGGGGCGGCTCGACAGACGGCTGGGCGGTCCCGACCGCCACGGACATCGCCTTCGCGCTGGCCGTGCTCGCCGTCATCGGCACCTCCCTGCCGAGCGCGCTGCGCGCCTTCCTGCTCACCCTCGCCGTCGTCGACGACCTCTTCGCGATCCTGATCATCGCGGTCTTCTTCACCTCGGAGATCAACTTCGCCGCGCTCGGCGGCGCCGCCGCCGGCCTGGCCGTCTTCTGGCTGCTGCTGCGCAAGGGCGTCCGCGGGTGGTACCTGTACGTCCCGCTCGCCCTGGTCATCTGGGGGCTGATGTACAACAGCGGCGTCCACGCCACCATCGCCGGCGTCGCGATGGGCCTGATGCTGCGCTGCCACCGCCACGAGGGCGAGGAGCACTCCCCGGGCGAGCGCATCGAGCATCTCGTACGCCCCCTCTCGGCGGGGCTGGCCGTGCCGCTGTTCGCGCTCTTCAGCGCCGGGGTCGTGGTCTCCGGCGGCGCGCTCGGCGATGTGTTCACCCAGCCGGAGACGCTCGGTGTGGTCCTCGGGCTCGTCGTCGGCAAGACGATCGGCATCTTCGGCGGTACGTGGCTGACGGCGCGTTTCACCAGGGCCTCGCTCAGCGACGACCTGGAGTGGGCCGACGTGTTCGCCGTCGCGACCCTCGCCGGCATCGGCTTCACCGTCTCCCTGCTCATCGGCGAGCTCGCCTTCGAGGGGGACGCCGCACTGACCGACGAGGTCAAGGCCGCCGTACTCATCGGCTCCCTCATCGCGGCGGCCCTGGCGACGGTGCTGCTGAAGATACGGAACACCAAGTACCGCCGGATGGTCGAAGAGGAGGAGCGCGACGACGACGCGAGCGGCATCCCGGACATCTACGAGCAGGACGAGCCGGAGTACCACCTGCGCATGGCCGCCCTCTACGACCGCAAGGCCGCCGAGCACCGCCGTATCGCCGAGGAGAAGGCCGCGGCGCGCCACGCGCTTGCCGAAGTGGCGGGCGGGGCAGGCGAGGAGGAGCACCGTCGGGCATGATCTGACGGGACGGTACAAAAGACGGAACCGTACGCACTCAGGCAGAAGACGGAACCGTACACACGAGGGAGACCGCGATGAGCGCACCCGACGGCAGCCCGGTCGGCGCCGAACGCAGCATCGGCCAGCTGTTCGCCTCAGCGACGACCGAGATGTCCGCGCTGGTGCACGACGAGATCGCGCTGGCGAAGGCGCAGCTCAAGAGGGACGTCAAGCGCGGCGCGACGAGCGGCGGCGCGTTCATGGTGGCCGGCGCCGTGCTGGTCTTCTCGCTGCCGATGCTGAACTTCGCCCTGGCGTACGGCATTCGGACCTGGAGCAACTGGAACCTCGCGATCTGCTTCCTGCTGTCCTTCGCGGCGAACGTCCTCATCGCCGGGGCCCTCGCGCTGATCGGCGTGGTCTTCGCGAAGAAGGCCAAGAAGAGCAAGGGCCCGCAGAAGGTCGCCGCCTCGGTGAAGGAGACGGCGGGCGTGCTGCAGAAGGCCAAGCCGCATCCGCGTCCGGCCCGGACGCCTGAGCTGGAGGACCGGGCGCCCGCCGCCATCGAGGCTGTGGCACGCTCGTCGTCATGACGGATCCCGCCGCCCCTTCGGCGCAACCTGCCTCAGTCGTACGTCTCGACGGTCCCTGGACGCACCGGGACGTCGCGGCGAACGGCGCGCGCTTCCACATCGCCGAGCTGGGTGACGGGCCGCTGGTACTGCTGCTGCACGGCTTCCCGCAGTTCTGGTGGACCTGGCGGCATCAGCTCGTCGCCCTCGCCGACGCGGGGTTCCGGGCCGTGGCGATGGACCTCAGGGGCGTCGGCGGCAGCGACCGTACGCCGCGCGGCTACGACCCGGCCAACCTCGCCCTCGACATCACCGGCGTGATCCGCTCCCTCGGCGAGCCCGACGCCGCGCTGGTCGGCCACGACCTGGGCGGATACCTGGCCTGGACGGCGGCCGTGATGCGCCCCAAGCTCGTACGGCGGCTCGCGGTCGCCTCCATGCCGCATCCCCGGCGCTGGCGCTCGGCGATGCTCTCGGACGTCAAGCAGACGAGTGCGAGTTCCTACATCTGGGGGTTCCAGCGGCCCTGGATTCCCGAACGTCAGCTGACGGCCGACGACGGGGCACTCGTCGGCCGCCTGATCCGGGACTGGTCGGGCCCGCGCCTGCCGGACGACGAGGCGGTGGAGACGTACCGCCGCGCGATCTGCATCCCGTCGACGGCCCACTGCTCCATCGAGCCGTACCGCTGGATGGTGCGCTCACTGGCCCGCCCCGACGGCATCCAGTTCAACCGGCGTATGAAGCGGCCGGTCCGGGTGCCGACACTGCATCTGCACGGCTCGCTCGACCCGGTGATGCGCACCCGCAGCGCGGCCGGCTCCGGCGAGTACGTCGAAGCGCCGTACCGCTGGCGGCTGTTCGACGGGCTCGGGCACTTCCCGCACGAGGAGGACCCGGTGGCGTTCTCCGCGGAGCTCATCAACTGGCTGAAGGACCCCGAGCCCGACCGCTGAGGCCCGCCGCGGTGAGCACGGCGGGGCGGTCGGCGGTCCGGCCGATTGGCGGAAAGACCCCGAACCCGTTCGGTGACCGCGCCGATGCGCCCGGTATCCGGAGCTGAACACCTGTCCTACGAACAGCCAATTGCCCGGCGCATAGGCCAATTGGGGGCGCCGGAGGCGGTTATCGACCATGCGGCAGGGGCAGACGTCGGGGTATGGGCTGGACGCACGACTACAGTGACGCAGCACGCAATCGCCGCTCGGCCGGTGGGCTGAGCTCCCACGAGCGAGACAGCGCCCCGCAGATGCCGGGCTCGGACCTCCGGGTGGGCATTCCGCGCATTCTGCGCCGCCGGGCCCGCTGGGTCTCGGTACGCCTGCGCCACCCGCGCGGCTGAGCAGCCGCCCGCTCCGCGATCGGCCTCAACAGCCGCCTCTCCCGACCCGGTACAGCCTTTCCGCACGGGCTACAGCGCGCAGCTGTCGCTGTCCACCTGCTGGTTGGCGGTACGGCCCTTGACGATGTCCTCCTGGATCTCGTCCGCGGTGAGGGCGTAACCGGTGTCGGCGTCGTCGAGGGACTTGGCGAAGACCACGCCGTACACCTTGCCCTCGGGCGTGAGCAGCGGACCGCCGGAGTTGCCCTGGCGGACGGTCGCGTACAGCGAGTAGACATCACGGCGCACGGTGCCGCGGTGGTAGATGTCCGGGCCGTTGGCCGGCAGGCGCCCGCGCACGCGCGCGGCGCGCACGTCGTACGCCCCGTTCTCCGGGAAGCCCGCGATGATCGCGCTGTCGCCGCTCTCGGCGTCGGAGGTCGTGAACTGCAGCACGGGCGCCTTCATGTCCGGCACGTCGAGGACCGCGATGTCGCGCTCCCAGTCGTAGAGGACGACCGTCGCGTCGTACTTCCTGCCCTCGCCGCCTATCTGGACGGTGGGTTCGTCGACGCCGCCGACGACATGCGCGTTGGTCATCACGCGGCGGTCGGCGAAGACGAATCCGGTGCCCTCCAGGACCTTGCCGCAACTCGTCGCCGTACCCATGACCTTGACGATGGAGCGCTGGGCCCGGGTGGCCACCGCGCTGTTGGCGAGGGCCGGGTCGGGCGGCGCGACCTCCTTGATCGGCTCGTTGGCGAACGGGCTGAAGACCTGGGGGAAGCCGTTCTGCGCGAGGACCGAGGTGAAGTCCTTGAACCAGGTGTCGGCCTGGTCGGGCAGCGACTCGGAGACGCCCAGCAGCACCTTGGAGCTGCGGACCTCCTTGCCCAGCCCCGGCAGCGTGGTCTGCCCGAGGGCGGAGCCGATCAGCCAGGCCACCAGGAGCATGGCGACGACGTTGACCAGGGCGCCGCCGGTCGCGTCCAGGGCGCGGGCCGGGGACCAGGTGATGTATCGGCGCAGCTTGTTGCCGAGGTGGGTGGTCAGGGCCTGGCCGACGGACGCACAGACGATCACGACGACGACCGCGACCACGGCGGCGGTCGTGCTCACCTCGGCGTTGTCGGTCAGCGCGTCCCAGATGACCGGGAGGAGGTACACGGCCACGAGGCCGCCGCCGAGGAAGCCGATCACCGACAGGATGCCGACGACGAAGCCCTGGCGATAGCCCACGATCGCGAACCAGACGGCGGCGACCAGCAACAGGATGTCCACCACGTTCACTGCTTCAGGCCTCGCCTCATCACTTTCCGATCACCACAGAACGGCCGGGAGGACCCGGCACAGGGGCGCCCCGGGCAACACGGCACGGCAGACACCCTGTCATGACCGCCAGTCGAGCGGGACCTGCTTGTCCCGGTCCCAGGGCTGCTCCCAGCCCGAGAAATGGAGCAGACGGTCGATGATTCCGGCCGTGAAGCCCCAGACCAGGGCCGATTCGACCAGAAATGCCGGACCTCGGTGGCCGCTGGGGTGGACGGCCGTGGCGCGGTTGTCCGGATTCGTGAGATCCGCCACGGGGACGGTGAAGACCCGGGCGGTCTCGTTCGGATCGACGACGCCGACCGGGCTCGGCTCGCGCCACCAGCCCAGCACGGGCGTCACGACGAAACCGCTGACCGGGATGTACAGCTTGGGCAGGACGCCGAAGAGCTGAACGCCGCTCGGATCGAGCCCGGTCTCCTCCTCGGCCTCCCGCAGAGCGGCCCGCAACGGCCCGTCGGCCTTCGGGTCACCGTCCTCGGGGTCGAGGGCGCCGCCGGGGAAGGACGGCTGCCCGGCGTGCGACCGCAGGGAACTGGCCCGCTCCATGAGCAGCAGTTCGGGCCCGCGTTCGCCCTCGCCGAAGAGGATCAGTACGGCGGACTGGCGCCCCGCGCCGTTCTCCGGCGGCAGGAAGCGGCTCAGCTGCACCGGCTCGACCGTCTCGACCACCCGGACCACCGGATCCAGCCAGTGCGGCAGCCCGTCCTTGCTGAGCACCACCGGCCCGTCCTGCGTACCGCTCGCGCGCGTCATCGCCACCCCCGTCGTCCTGCCGAGTCCAACGCCTGACGGCACGTAGATCGTTCCAGCCGGGCCGTACGACCACCCGCGTGCCCGCACCCGGCCCGCTCCGGGCTTGTCTCACGGCGACACACCTGCCGGTACCCGAACCACTCCAGCCCATCCCTACGGCCGCCCGCCTGCCGCCACCCGGCCCGCTCCGGTGCTGCCGTACGACCGCACGGAGGTGCCCCGACTCGTCCGGTTCGCTGCGTCATCCCGCCCCCAGCGGCGGGGCCGGTTTGCCGCCGGCGTCCAAATAAGCCTGCGGGGGCTTCAGTCGCTGGCCCGGGAAGCCGCCCTTCTCGTACTTCAGGAGCTTCTTCGCCTTCTCCGGATCCGTCTCGCCCTCGCCGTACGCCGGGCAGAGCGGCGCTATGGGGCAGGCTCCGCAGGCGGGCTTGCGGGCGTGACAGATACGGCGCCCGTGCCAGATCACATGGTGCGAGAGGTCCGTCCAGTCGCTCTTGGGGAACAGCGCGCCGATCTCGGCCTCGATCTTGTCGGGGTCCGTCTGCTCGGTCCACTGCCAGCGCCGCACCAGCCGCTGGAAGTGCGTGTCCACGGTGATGCCGGGGCGGCCGAAGGCGTTGCCGAGCACGACGAAGGCCGTCTTGCGCCCCACCCCGGGCAGTTTGACGAGATCCTCGAGCCGGCCCGGAACCTCACCGCCGTGGTTCTCCACCAGTGCCTTCGACAGACCCATGACCGACTTGGTCTTGGCCCGGAAGAAGCCGCACGGACGGAGGATCTCCTCGACCTCCTCGGGATTGGCGGCGGCCAGGTCCTCGGGCGTGGGGTACTTGGCGAAAAGCGTGGGGGTCGTCTGGTTGACGCGCAGGTCGGTGGTCTGAGCGGACAGGACCGTGGCGACCAGGAGCTGGAAGGGGTTGTCGAAGTCCAGCTCGGGGTGGGCGTACGGGTAGACCTCGGCGAGTTCGCGGTTGATACGGCGGGCCCGGCGGACGAGGGCGGTACGGGACTCGGCCGTAGGGGGCTTCGGGGTGACGGTCCTGACGGGAGAGGCACCCTTCACCGCGGCGGTGGCCTTCTCGGGGGCGACGACGGGTTTCTTGGCGATCACCTTCTTGGCGGGCGATGCCTTCTTCGCCGTTGCCTTCTTCGCGGGCGCGGCCTTCTTGCCCGACACCTTCTTCGCCGTCGCCCTCTTCGCGGGCGTGGCCTTCTTGGTGGGCGCGGCCTTCTTGGTGGGCGCGGCCTTCTTCACCGCCGCTTTCTCGCCACCGGCCGCCACCTCCTCCGGCGCCGTTTTCGCCGCTTCTGCCGTTTTCCTTCCGCCACCAGGGTCCTGTTCGCCCACAGCGGAATCGCGACGTACAACCACCCGCCCAGCCCCCTTGGCCTGTGCTCTCACCGGCGATTTGGACACCCGGCCAGCCTAAAGCCCGACACCGACATCCGCCCCGGACCCTGAAGATCGGCGCCCAATTGGACCCCTGCCGCGTACCCCGGGACACCTGTGCGGCATCCTTGTGACAGATCACACTGTTTGGACCGTCCGGCAGAATGGGCACCACGGTCCCCTGGTACACGGGGGAGCAAGATCCCCTGAGCAGGTCGACAAGGAGAGAACTCGTGGACGACGTTCTGCGGCGCAACCCGCTCTTCGCGGCTCTCGACGACGAGCAGGCCGCGGAGCTCCGCGCCTCCATGAGTGAGGTGACCCTCGCACGTGGTGACTCCCTGTTCCACGAGGGCGACCCAGGTGACCGGCTGTATGTCGTCACCGAGGGCAAGGTCAAACTCCACCGCACCTCACCCGATGGCCGCGAGAACATGCTGGCCGTCGTCGGTCCCGGTGAGCTCATCGGTGAGCTGTCCCTCTTCGACCCGGGTCCGCGTACGGCGACGGCGACCGCGCTGACCGAGGTCAAGCTGCTGGGGCTCGGCCACGGTGACCTTCAGCCCTGGCTGAACGCCCGCCCCGAGGTGGCCGGCGCCCTGCTGCGCGCCGTCGCACGCCGCCTGCGGCGCACCAACGACGCGATGTCCGACCTCGTCTTCTCGGACGTCCCCGGCCGCGTGGCCCGTGCGCTCCTGGACCTCTCCCGCCGCTTCGGCGTGCAGTCCGAGGAGGGCATCCACGTCGTGCACGACCTGACGCAGGAGGAACTGGCGCAGCTGGTCGGCGCGTCCCGCGAGACCGTGAACAAGGCGCTGGCCGACTTCGCCCAGCGTGGCTGGCTGCGACTGGAGGCCCGTGCGGTGATCCTCCTGGACGTGGAGCGGCTGGCGAAGCGGTCGCGGTAGTCACGCCGAGTCCTACGACACCGGGGTCCCGTCTCACTGCGAGGCGGGGCCCCGTTGTGGTTGCCGCCCCGGCCTTTCCTCGCCCCCGCCGCCCCTACCCGTCCCACCTCCAGGGGCTCCGCCCCTTCGACCCCGCCAGGGGGCTGCCGCCCCCTGGACCCCCGCTTCGGCCCTGAAAGGGCCTCGTCCTCAAACGCCGGACGGGCTGAAAGACGCCGACCGGCATGCAGAGGGGCAGCGGCGTACCCCCCACGGGCCCGCAGTCGCCCACGGCGGGAAGGGGACGTGCCGGGGGGTGTCCGCCCGCAGTGACCGGCGTCAACACGCGGCACCTCTTGGCCCAAGGGGGCCGCCGGTCCGAGGACGGACACCCCCCGGCGCGGCCCCGACCCACAAACCCACCGCAGGCGCTACGCGCACCCCCACCCCACCCCCACAGGCCGCCGCAGGCATTCACACGCGCACCCCCACAGGCCCCCCTCGAACATCCGCGCCCCAAGAGATAGCCTCCGCCCATGGCAAACGGGCAGTGGTACCCACCGGAGTGGCCGGACCGTATCCGTGCGCTCGCGGAAGGAAGCCTCAAGCCTGTCGTTCCCAAGCGCGCGGCCACCGTCATGCTGCTCAGAGACGCTGACGCCGGCCCCGCCGTGCACATGCTGCGCCGCCGTACGTCCATGGCCTTCGCCGGCGGGGCGTACGCCTACCCGGGCGGCGGCGTCGACCCGCGCGACGAGCACCAGATCCGCTGGGCGGGCCCCACGCGCGCGTGGTGGGCGCACCGGCTCGGCGTCGACGAGGGGGCAGCACAGGCGATCGTCTGCGCGGCCGTACGGGAGACGTACGAGGAGGCAGGGGTGCTCCTCGCCGGCCCCACCCCCGATTCCGTCGTCCGCGACACCACGGGCGACGACTGGGAGGCGGACCGCGCCGCCCTGGTGGCCCGCGACGTGTCGTTCGCCGAGTTCCTGGACCGCCGCGGACTGGTCCTCCGTTCGGACCTCCTGGGCGCCTGGACCCGCTGGATCACCCCGGAGTTCGAACCCCGCCGCTACGACACGTGGTTCTTCGTCGCCGCGCTCCCTGAGGGCCAACGCACCCGCAACGCCTCCACCGAGGCCGACCGCACGGTCTGGATCCGGCCCACGGACGCCGCCGCCTCGTACGACAAGGGCGAACTGCTGATGATGCCGCCCACGATCGCGACCCTGCGCCAGCTGACGCCGTACGACAGCGCCGCCCAGGCCCTCGCCGCCGCCCCCGACCGCGACCTCACCCCGGTCCTGGCGCAGGCCCGCCTCGTGGACGGCGAGATCGTGCTCTCCTGGCCGGGGCACGACGAGTTCACCAAGCACATCCCGACCGGCGGAGCCCCCGCATGACCGTCCACGCAGTACCCGCAGTGCCCGCAGCCCTGGAAGGCCCCTTCGTATGACGGACGCAGCCGCCCTCCCCGGCCAGCCCCGAGGCGGAGTCCTCTCCGGCCCCGCCACCCCCCGCGCCGTCAACGTCCTCGCGCCCAACCCCTCCGCGATGACCCTGGACGGCACCAACACCTGGATCCTCTCCGAGCCGGACTCCGACCTGGCCGTCGTCGTCGACCCGGGCCCCCTGGAGGAGCGCCACCTGCGCAACGTCGTCGACACGGCCGAGAAGTCCGGCAAGCGCATCGCCCTGACCCTGCTCACCCACGGCCACCCTGACCACGCCGAGGGCGCCGCCCGCTTCGCCGAACTGACCGGCACGCGCGTGCGTGCGCTCGACCCGGCGCTCCGGCTCGGCGACGAGGGCCTGGCTGCCGGGAACGTCGTCACCGTCGGCGGGCTGGAGCTGCGCGTCGTACCGACGCCCGGCCACACCGCCGACTCGCTCTCCTTCCACCTCCCGGCCGACCGCGCCGTCCTGACCGGCGACACGATCCTGGGCCGCGGTACGACGGTCGTGGCGCACCCCGAGGGCCGCCTGGGCGACTACCTGGACTCGCTACGGCGGCTCAGGTCCCTCGCGGTGGACGACGGCGTGCACACCGTCCTCCCGGGCCACGGCCCCGTCCTGGAGGACGCCCAGGGCGCCGTGGAGTTCTACC
Source organism: Streptomyces curacoi (assembly GCF_001513975.1). Lineage (GTDB taxonomy): Bacteria > Actinomycetota > Actinomycetes > Streptomycetales > Streptomycetaceae > Streptomyces > Streptomyces curacoi. The sequence continues at coordinate 776,970 of NZ_KQ947985.1, read as the reverse complement.
TCGCCCACCGCGCCCACCGCCTCGCCCAGGTCGAGACGGCGGTCGAGGACGGTTACCGCACTCCGGCCGAGGTCGTGGCCCACGTGTACGCGGACGTGGATCGCTCCCTGTGGCCGGCGGCCGAGCTGTCGGTGCGGGCTCAGATGGACTACCTGGAGGAGCACGGCCTCATCTGACCCACGTCCAGGTCCTCTTGTCCACGCATCGGGGCTACGTCCACGCATCGGGGCGAGGCGCTTTCACCCCGTGCACGCGCGCGTACTCCCCCGCCAGCCACGGCCCGAAATCCTCGACATACGACCGAAGAACACCCACGTCCCCCGTCGGCTCGTACCCGAGCACGGCCGCCGTCCGCATCTGCTCGGCCGCGCGGGGTAGTACGCCCCGAAGGCTTCCGCCATCTTCCTCAGATCGCTGGTCCACCCGCCCCAGCGAGGCATGACCAGCGTGAACCCCGTGCGCACCAGGTGCCGCGACATGAACCGCACGAGCGGCCGCCGGGCGTCATCGCTGTCACCGGCGCCGGCGTCGACGTCGACGCCGACGCCGACGCCGGCGCCGGCGATCCGCTCCCGCCAGCGGGGCAGCAGGCGGCCGAGGTCACCGTTGGTCTCCCGCGCGAGCAGCGTGTCGGGCCGATAGCGGGGCAGAGACTCGGCGAGATCGGCCCCCAGCAGGGGCGTACAGAGGCAGGCGACGAACCACCCGAGGTCGTACCTCTCCAGGTCGCTCAGCAGCCGCCCGCGGCTGTACAGCAGCGTCCCGGCCCCGTCGATCTGCCCGAACTCCTTGTCCAGCCCCTCGCCGAGGCCGCGCGCGGCCGCCCGGTCCGCCTCAGTCGGCTCCTCGTGCAGGGCGACCAGCAGATCCAGGTCGCTGCGCCCCACGCGCGCGGTGCCGCGCGGAATCGACCCGTAGAGGTAGGCGCTGTGCAGCCGTGCCCCGAACACGGTCGGCAGGCGTTCCCGCGCGGCGGCGACGACAGGGCCGAACGCAGGCGCGACACGCCCGAGGGACCCTTCGCGCGCGATGTACCCCTGAGCGTCGAGCCCTCTGCCGGGAACGTTTTCGGCCATGGGGTCACTGTGCCCTGCCAGGAGTCCGAGCGGCGGCTGTTTCGGCGCCGCTCAGCGCTCTTCAGCACTGCTCAGCACTGCTCAGCACTGCTCAGCACTGCTCAGCGCTCCTGAGCACCGCTCACCGCCGCTCACCGCCGCTCAGCCTGTCCCGGCCCGGCCCCAGCCCGGCCCCGGACATACCCCGAACCGGCCCCGAACCGGCCCCCACCGCCGAAGGCCTACGCCTCCGTCAGCTCCACCTGCACCTCGACCTCCACCGGCGCGTCCAGCGGAAGCACGGCCACGCCCACCGCGCTGCGCGCGTGGACGCCCTTGTCGCCGAGGACCTCGCCGAGGAGTTCGCTGGCGCCGTTGATGACGCCCGGCTGGCCGGTGAAGTCCGAGGCCGAAGCCACGAAGCCCACCACCTTCACCACCCGCGCGATACGGTCCAGGTCGCCCGCCACCGACTTCACGGCCGCGAGGGCGTTCAGGGCGCAGGTGCGGGCGAGTTCCTTGGCCTCCTCGGGGGTGACCTCGGCGCCCACCTTGCCGGTGACCGGCAGCTTGCCCTCCACCATGGGGAGCTGGCCGGCGGTGTAGACGTACACGCCCGACTGGACCGCCGGCTGGTAGGCGGCCAGCGGAGGCACCACCTCCGGGAGCGTCAGGCCCAGCTCGGCGAGCTTCGCCTCGACGGCGCTCACGCCTGCTTCTCCCGCTTCAGGTAGGCCACGAGCTGCTCGGGGTTGTTCGGCCCGGGCACGACCTGGACGAGCTCCCAGCCGTCCTCGCCCCAGGTGTCCAGAATCTGCTTCGTGGCGTGGACGAGCAGCGGCACGGTTGCGTATTCCCACTTGGTCATGTGGCCGACTTTATCCGCTGCCCGGCGGGGGTCGAGCGGCGGCCGAGCGGCCGGCCGCGGTCACGTTGTCCACAGGCTGTCGCGTAGTCGGCGCACCGACTGGTTAGGCTCGAAGACGTGAGCAGGCTCCAGGTCGTCAGCGGCAAGGGCGGGACCGGAAAGACCACGGTCGCCGCCGCGCTCGCGCTCGCCCTCGCGACCGAGGGGAAGCGGACGCTTCTCGTCGAGGTCGAGGGCAGGCAGGGCATCGCGCAGCTCTTCGAGACAGAGGCGCTGCCCTATGAGGAGCGGAAGATCGCCGTCGCTCCAGGGGGCGGGGAGGTGTACGCCCTCGCCATCGACCCCGAACTGGCCCTTCTGGACTACCTCCAGATGTTCTACAAGATGGGCGGGGCGGGCCGGGCGCTGAAGAAGCTCGGCGCCATCGACTTCGCCACCACCATCGCGCCGGGGCTCAGGGACGTACTCCTGACCGGCAAGGCATGCGAGGCGGTGCGGCGCAAGGACAAGAGCGGGCGGTTCGCGTACGACTACGTCGTCATGGACGCGCCACCCACCGGGCGCATCACCCGCTTCCTCAACGTCAACGACGAGGTCGCCGGGCTCGCCAGGATCGGGCCGATACACAATCAGGCGCAGGCCGTGATGCGGGTGCTGAAGTCGGCGGAGACGGCCGTGCATCTGGTGACCCTGCTGGAGGAGATGCCGGTCCAGGAGACCGCGGACGGGATCGCCGAGCTGCGCGGGGCGCGGCTGCCGGTGGGGCGGACCATCGTGAACATGGTGCGGCCCGAGGTGTTGGACGCCGGCGATCTGGAACTCGTACGAACCGTTCCGCGCGCCGCCGTGGCCAAGTCGCTCTCCTCGGCCGGGCTCGGTGGGGCGCGGCGCGGCGGGAACGCCGAGCGGCTGGTGGACCCGCTGCTGGCGCAGGCCGACGAGTACGCCGAGCGGTATGCGCTGGAGCAGGAACAGCGGGCGGTGCTGGAGGAGTTGGGTCTGCCCGTGCACGAGCTGCCCTTGCTGGCCGAGGGCATGGACCTGGCGGGCCTGTACGAACTCGCACGCGAGCTGCGGGAACAGGGTCTGACATGAGTTCGTTGACCAGGTGCGAGCGGTACGCCGTACGTCGGAAGCAGGGGATGTCATGAGTCGTCCGGAACCGGCCCACACGCACGACACCGCTCGCCAGCCGCACCACCCCCAGCACCTCTCCCCCGCGCGCGTACTCGACCTGGACCCGCTGCTCGACGACCCGAAGACCCGCATCGTGGTGTGCTGCGGCTCGGGCGGTGTGGGCAAGACCACAACCGCGGCGGCGCTCGGGCTCAGAGCCGCCGAGCGGGGCCGGAAGGTCGTCGTGCTCACCATCGACCCGGCCCGCCGGCTCGCCCAGTCGATGGGCATCGACTCCCTCGACAACACCCCACGCCGGGTGAAGGGCGTCGAGGGCGACGGCGAGCTGCACGCGATGATGCTCGACATGAAGCGCACCTTCGACGAGATCGTCGAGGCGCACGCGGACCCCGAGCGGGCCGCCGCGATTCTGGGCAACCCCTTCTACCAGTCGCTCTCGGCGGGCTTCGCGGGCACGCAGGAGTACATGGCGATGGAGAAGCTGGGGCAGCTGCGGGCGAGGGACGAGTGGGATCTCATCGTCGTGGACACGCCGCCGTCCCGCTCGGCGCTGGACTTCCTGGACGCCCCCAAGCGGCTCGGCTCGTTCCTGGACGGCAAGCTGATCCGCGTACTGCTGGCCCCGGCGAAGGTCGGCGGGCGGGCGGGGATGAAGTTCCTGAACGTCGGCATGTCGATGATGACGGGGGCGCTCGGCAAGCTGCTCGGCGGGCAGCTGCTGAAGGACGTCCAGACGTTCGTGGCCGCGATGGACTCGATGTTCGGCGGGTTCCGTACGCGCGCGGACGCGACGTACAAGCTGCTGCAGGCGCCCGGCACGGCGTTCCTGGTGGTGGCGGCGCCGGAGCGGGACGCGCTGCGGGAGGCCGCGTACTTCGTGGAGCGGCTGGCGGCCGAGGACATGCCGCTCGCCGGTCTGGTGCTCAACCGGGTCCACGGCAGCGGCGCCGACCGGCTGTCGGCCGAGCGGGCGCTCGCCGCCGCGGAAAATCTTGAAGAGCCTCGCATTGTGGATCAGGAGGGCGGGAAAGCTGGACTTCGTAACTCCCCCGAGACATACGACAGTTCAGAATCGCCCGCTCCCGAAGCATCGGCTCCTGACGAAGGCTCCCCCGCCGTCACGGACTTGGAGCGACTCGCGGCCACGGACGAGCCGCAGCCCGTCGCCCCGCATCTGGAGCGGTCCGTCGACCAGCTCACGGCAGGCCTGTTGAGGCTGCACGCCGACCGTATGCAGCTGCTCTCCCGCGAGCAGCGCACCCGTGACCGCTTCACCGCGCTCCACCCCGAGGTGGCGGTGGCCGAAGTGGCCGCGCTGCCCGGCGATGTGCATGACCTCGCGGGACTGCGGGACATCGGAAACCGGCTCGCGGCCAACCGGCCGGAACTGCCCGACCCCGCGGCCGGCGCCTGAGGGGAGACCTCGTGGGCCGCCTCAGCTCACCGCCGCGTAGTTCTCGTACACCTGGTCGTCGTCGAGGGGCACCAGGCCTGCCCCGCGCTCGTACTCCGTACGAGCCGTCTCCAGCAGCCGGCGCCACGAGGTGACGGTGGGTCGCCTGCGCAGCAGTGCGCGGCGCTCCCGCTCCGTCATGCCTCCCCACACGCCGAACTCGACGCGGTTGTCGAGCGCGTCCGCCAGGCACTCCGTGCGCACCGGGCATCCCGTGCACACCGCCTTGGCCCTGTTCTGCGCTGCTCCCTGAACGAACAGTTCATCCGGATCGGTAGTGCGGCAGGCAGCCTGCGCACTCCAGTCGGTTACCCAGCCCATACCGGCGCCGTCCTCTCCCGAATCGAGGCTCCCCCACGGCGGCAGCGGCATATTCACCGCCGCCAGTTGAGGACGTTACGGAAGGTGGGCACAGCGCAACACCCCCAGCGGGCCCAATCTTGAATGGCCCGAACGGACTATGGGTAAGCGGCAGATCACCCGGGGGAGTGAGCTGGCGACATGCGCGACCTTCCCGGCAAACCGGGACAGTTCTGTTGAGTCACAACGGACGCCGGATGACACACAAGGCGGATTCGGACACGCCCCCACCAAAAAAGTTGGGGAACCTCCGGAACGATTCGGGGTCGCCGGACGTATAGATACGTGGCCGCACTGCTGTGACAGTCGAGAGCAGCTTAGGCCAAGGCCTGCACGCCTGTCCGGCGAATGGGCTGCATCCATCAGCGAGCTGCGCCTGGCGGCGCAGAGCGGGCAGACCTGTGCCGTGCTCACACCGTCGGCTCTCGGTTCGCTCATCTCTACGGTTTAGGCTGCCCCCATGCCAAAGAAGCGCTCGGGCGGTGGTCTGTCGCCAACGCAGCAGGCCGCCAAGTTCCTCGGTGTCAGTGTGCTCGCGGGAGCCGTACTGGCCGGCATCGCGTTGCCCGCCGTCGGCGCGCTGGGACTCGCGGCCAAGGGATCCGTCGAGAGTTTCGACGAGCTCCCGGCCAACCTCAAGACCCCGCCGCTGAGCCAGCGCACCACGATCCTGGACGCCAACGGCGGCACGATCGCCACGGTCTACTCGCGCGACCGCACGGTGGTCGACCTCAAGGACATCTCGCCGTACATGCAGCAGGCGATCGTCGCGATCGAGGACGCCCGCTTCTACCAGCACGGCGCGGTCGACCTGAAGGGCGTCCTGCGCGCCCTCAACCGCAACGCCCAGAGCGGCGGAGTGACCGAGGGCGCCTCCACGCTCACGCAGCAGTACGTGAAGAACGTCTTCGTCGAGGAGGCCGGCGACGACGCGACGAAGGTCGCGCAGGCCACCCAGCAGACCCTCGGCCGCAAGATCCGCGAACTGAAGTACGCGATCCAGGTCGAGGAGGAGCTCGGCAAGAAGAAGATCCTCGAGAACTACCTGAACATCACGTTCTTCGGCCAGCAGGCGTACGGCGTCGAGGCCGCCGCCCAGCGCTACTTCTCCAAGTCCGCCAAGGACCTCAAGCTCCAGGAAGCCGCGCTGCTGGCCGGCATCGTGCAGTCGCCCAGCCGCTACGACCCGGTCAACGACGAGGCCGAGGCCACCAAGCGGCGCAACGTCGTGCTGCAGCGCATGGCCGACGTCGGCGACATCTCCCAGGCGGAGGCCGACAAGGCCAAGGGGACGCTGCTGGAGCTGAAGGTCAGCAAGCCCAAGAACGGCTGCATCACCGCCGTGAAGGGCGCGAGCTTCTTCTGCAAGTACGTCGAGAAGGTCTTCAAGAGCGACCCGGTCTTCGGCAAGGACCGCGAGGCGCGCGCCAAGATCTGGAACCAGGGCGGCCTGACCATCAGGACGACCCTCGACCCGCAGGCCCAGGAGTCGGTCCAGTCCTCGCTGAAGGACCACGTCTACCAGTCGGACAAGGTCGCCGCCGCGGCCACCCTCGTCGAGCCCGGCACGGGCAAGATCCTCGGCATGGGCCAGTCGAAGCCGTTCGGCTACGGCAAGAACGAGACCGAGCTGAACTTCTCGGTCGACAAGGCGTACGGCGGCTCCAACTTCGGCTTCCCGACCGGTTCGACGTTCAAGCCGTTCGTGGCGGCGGCCGCGCTGGAGGAGGGGCGGCCCCCGACGCAGGAGTACCCCGCCCCGTACGAGATGCCGTATCCGAAGACGGTGCGGGGCTGCGAGAAGCCCTGGGTCAACGACGGCGGCTACAAGCTGGAGAACGAGAACGAGTCCGAGGTCGGCCCCTACCGGCTCGAGGACGCCATGGCCAAGTCGGTCAACACCTACTTCGTGCAGATGATCGAGGACATCGGCATGTGCCCGGTGGTCAACATCACCGACAAGCTGCACGTCCGGCAGGGCAACGGCGACAAGATCCCCGAGGTGCCGTCGTCGATGACGCTCGGCTCGACCGGTATCTCGCCGCTCACCATGGCGAGCGCGTACGCGGCCTTCGCCTCCCGCGGCATGTACTGCACGCCGATCGCCATCGAGTCGATCACGCAGAAGATCGGCGGCCAGCAGAAGTCCCTGGAGGTGCCCAAGTCGACCTGCTCGCGCGCGATGTCCGAGAAGACCGCGGACACCATCAACACCCTGCTGCGCGGTGTGGTCGACTCCGGTACGGGCCAGGAGGCCGGTCTCACCGACCGCCAGAGCGCCGGTAAGACGGGTACGACGGACGAGCGCCGCAACGCCTGGTTCGTCGGCTACACCCCGAACCTCTCGGGCGCCGTCTGGGTCGGCAGCGCCACCCAGAAGGTCAAGATGCGCAACATCTACATCGGCGGCCAGTACAACGAGCTGGTCTTCGGTGGCCGGGTCCCCGGCCCGATCTGGCGGGACGCCATGGCCGGCGCCCTGGAGGGCAAGCCCGTGGACAGCTTCAACCTCGTCGACATCCCGCGGGCCGACCCCCGGGACCGCGGCGACGAGGACGGCAACGGGAACGGCGACAACGACGGGGACAACGGCGACAACGTCATCGGCGGCCTGGTCAACGGCGGCAACACCGGCGGCACGGACGGCGGCGCCTTCCCGACACCGACCTTCTCGATCCCGGAGGGCTGGTGGCAGGGCCAGAGCAACGGCAACGGCAACGGGGGCCGCGACTGACGCGGCCGGCCGGGCCGACCGAGGGCGCTTGGGGACGCCGAGGGCCCTTGGGACAGAGACGGCGCTTGAGACAGAGGCGGCCCCTCTCCCTTCGTACGAGGTTTTCGTGTCGTACGAAGGGAGAGGGGCCGTAAGTCATACGGGCCCGGGGCCGTGGGCCGGGGCCCGCGCCGCGTGCCTGTGGGCGTCAGCCGGCCAGCAGCTTCTTGACCGCCGCCGCCACGCGACCGCCCTCCGCCTGACCAGCGACCTTCGGGTTCACGATCTTCATGACGGCACCCATGGCCCGCGGACCCTCGGCGCCGGCCGCCTTGGCCTCCTCGACGGCCTGGGCGACGATCTGGTTCAGCTCGTCGTCGCTGAGCTGCTTCGGCAGGTACGCGGCGAGCACCTCGCCCTCCGCCTTCTCCCGCTCGGCCTGCTCCCCACGACCACCCTGCGCGAAGGCCTCGGCCGCCTCACGGCGCTTCTTCGCCTCGCGGGTGATCACCTTCTGCACCTCGTCGTCGGAGAGCTCGCGCTTCTCCTTGCCCGCGACCTCCTCCTTGGTGATCGCGGCGAGCGTCAGCCGGAGCGTCGAGGAGCGGAGCTCGTCGCGCTCCTTGATCGCGGCGTTGAGGTCTTCCTGCAGCTTCGACTTGAGCGTGGTCATGGGGTTGATTGTCGCAGGTGTGGGGAGCGGAACGCCCGTTGATTTCAAGGGGCCTGCATGGAGGCGCCGTATCGGAGGAGGTCGAGTGCGGGCGGGGACGACCGGCGGGACCGGCGGGTCCGGGGCACTCCCCGCGGTCTGACACGATGGGTCGTATGCGCGCGCGATACGGAGTACCCCTGGGAATCACGGCGGTTGGTGCCGCCGGTCTGCTGTATTCGGCGGGTTTCGAGGCCCGTTCCTTCCGCCTCCGACGGGTGACGGTCCCCGTCCTGCCGGCCGGCATGCGCCCGCTGCGCGTGCTCCAGGTCTCCGACATCCACATGGTCGGCGGCCAGCGCAAGAAGCAGCGCTGGCTGCGCTCCCTGGCCGGCCTGCGCCCCGACTTCGTGATCAACACGGGCGACAACCTGTCCGACCCGGAGGGCGTGCCGGAGGTCCTGGACGCGCTGGGCCCGTTGATGGAGTTCCCGGGCGCGTACGTCTTCGGCTCGAACGACTACTACGGCCCCAAGCCCCGCAACCCCGCCCGCTACCTGCTGGAGAAGGTCCAGGGCCGCCACGGCCTGAACGGCAACCCGCCCGTCGTCGGCGCGATCCACAACCCCTGGGAGGACCTGCGCGACGGCTTCGACGCCGCGGGCTGGCTCAACCTGACGAACACGCGGGGGACGCTGAAGATCGAGGGCCTCTCGGTGGAGCTCACCGGCCTCGACGACCCGCACATCAAGAAGGACCGCTACGAGCAGGTGGCCGGCGGCCCGTCGGGCGCCGCCGACTTCGCGATGGGCGTGGTCCACGCGCCGTATCTGCGGGTGCTGGACGCGTACACGGCCGACGACTACCCCCTGATCCTGGCCGGCCACACCCACGGCGGCCAGGTCTGCATCCCCTTCTACGGCGCCCTGGTCACCAACTGCGACCTGGACACGGACCGCGTCAAGGGCCTGTCCACGCACACGGCGCAGGGCCGTACGGCCTACCTGCACGTCTCGGCGGGCTGCGGCGCGAACCGCTACACCCCGTTCCGCTTCGCATGCCCTCCGGAGGCGACGCTGCTGACGCTGGTGGCGCGGGACTAGAGGCGAGGAGGGGCGGAGCCCGGGTGGGGCCCGGGTGGGGAGGAGACGGGGGCCGGGCGGGAAGGAGACGGGCGGCCGGCCACGACGACGTGACGACGGCGACGGCGAACGGCGACGGCGACGGCGAACGGCGACGCGACGACGGCAACGGCGACGCGGCGACGGCCACCCGACATCACCCGCCCGGACCACCCATATCGCCCCTTTTGCCCACCCTGCCTAGCGTGAGGGCATGACCGCCCCGATACCCAGGGACATGCCGAACCTCCCCGCGATACCGGGCATGCCCACACTGCTGCCCTCCCATGTCCCCGCCTCGGCGGTGAGGGCCCCCGCGCACCGCCCCTTGGTCGCCGTATACCGCCTGCTGGTCGCACTGGCCGCGGCCGCCGCCGTCACGGTCGAACTGGCCCTCGGCAGCCCCCTGCGCACCCTGAGCCACTTCGCGATCCAGAGCAACATCCTGCTGGCCCTGGTCCTCACCGCCTCCGCCCGCCGCGCCTGGACGGCCCGCCGCCCCCTCCCCTCGGCCCTGACGGGTGCCGCGCTGCTCTACGCCATGACCACGGGCCTCGTCTACCACCTACTCCTGGCGAACGCCGCGAGCCCCTTCACCCTCCCCGGCGTCCTCACCAGCGAGCCCGCCGCCCCGACCGGCTGGCACGCGATCACCACCCACGTCCTGCACACGGCGATCCCCATCGCAGCCCTGCTGGACTGGCTGCTCCTGACCGCCCCCGGCCACCTGCACCTACGCCAGGCGGCGAGCTGGCTCCTCTACCCCCTCACCTACCTGGCCTTCACCTTCATCCGGGGCGAACTCCTCCTCCCCGGCACACCGGCCCGCTACCTCTACCCCTTCCTCGACGTCGACCAGCACGGCTACAAGAGCGTCCTCGGCAACGCCCTCCTCCTCGGCCTCGCCATGTACGCCCTGGCCATCCTCCTGGTAGCCCTCGACCACACCCGCCCCCACACACTCCGCTACCGCGCTCACCACCGCGCGAAAACCGGATTTCGTCTCCAGCCGCCAGTGGGCTAAAGTAAACGTCGTCGCCGCGACAAGCAGTGACATCGGGGTGTAGCGCAGCTTGGCAGCGCGCTTCGTTCGGGACGAAGAGGTCGTGGGTTCAAATCCCGCCACCCCGACACAGAAACACCAGGTCAAGGGCCTGATCCTCACTGAGGATCAGGCCCTTCCTGCGTCTCCGGTGATCGTTTGGGAGAAAACTGAGAGAAGCTCTTGGTCGGCGTCTCCCAAGTGGCGGCCCGGCGCCTCGTCCGGAGACGTGCCATAGGCCGGCTCGCGCCCTACGCGTCCGCGAATCCGAGGCGGCGCGGAGCCGGAGCCTCGACCTCAGCAAGACCGCAGACCAGTAAGCCTGTAACCGGCGGCCTCCGACTACGGCCACCGACTCCGCGCCCTGACCTATGAGGTCGGGGCACACGCGGAATCCCAGTACGGTGCCGTACCGGGGATTCCGCCGCTCTCCGTACGTCTTACCCGCGAGCCCGGAGCAGCCGATCGAGCATGACTCGACGAACAGCGAGGGATGCGTCCACTGATCGGTCAGCCCGCGCATCAGACTCCCGGCGGACACGTGCACGATGGCGCACCGTGATTACGACACGTCGCGATCACCTGGGCACGGCTCGTTGAGCCAGAACCGGCAGGGTCGTGCATCGGTCCCGGTGTGTGTCGCCCTCGGTTCATTTCTTCACGTACAGCACCTGGAAGAGGAGAGGAATGTTCGCGCCCCCGCGATATTCCTCTTGGCACACATAGGCGGTCCAGGCCCCTCCGAGATTCCCTTTTCTCCCTGGGATTCGCAGTAAGCCTTCGAGTTCGAGGTTGCCAGCCATGCGGCCTCGTAGACGTATCCCTGCGGCGGAGCCCACGAAGTGCGCGTGCGCATCAGATCAGTTCCTCCTTGTTCTCTTTCGGAGACAGCGCGTCGGTTGTCGGGCTGCGGCCGTCGGGGTGGTTGGCCGGGAGGGGCGAGGCAACGGAAGTGTGGTCGTCCATCGGCGCCCTCTGGGAGGACGGCAGCCTCGGCCTCGACCAGCCGCTCGGAACCATCTGGCCCGAGGCCACCGGCCACCCGCTTGGTGCCGTAACCGCCGGGCAACTGCTGACGCACACGGCCGGCGTCCCGCTGCGGGCCCAGTGGAAGAACCTCTACGGCACCAGTACGGAGGACATCCGCAGCGGCGTACTGCACGAGCAGCTCCACCGGCCCTCGGCGAAGCGGTCGAGTACAGCGACCGGACCGCCGTCATCCTCGGCTACCTCGCCGAACACCTCTCCAGCCCAGACCTTGGACCAACTGCCCGCTGCGCCCCAACCTCGACGCCTCCACATCCCGCACCCGTGCTGGCTTCGGGACCGAGTGGACCGCTTGCTCCCTGACCATCCAGACCGGCGGACTCCAGCCAGCCCGTAGGCGGTTCTGGCATCCGCCCCAAGTACCGCCACCGAACAGAACGTGTGGGTCCACTACGGCTTCACCGGCACGGGGATGTGGATTTCGCCCAGCGAGGACCGATGGACGGTGCTTCTCACCAACAAGCTCTAGTACACCCGCGACCGCGGTCTCTGGCCGACGGCCGCAACGCCTTCCGTGAACTCGCCTTCACGTGAGGCAGCGAGCCAAGTGGTGCAGCTACGTCCTTACACTGCACCGCTCCAAGCTGCTGTCCTGCCGGAAGCCCTGCCATAGCCTGGCCACCTGGTCTTGAGCAGCGAAGAACGCGACCTGCTGCAGCCGACCCCGGCCACGAGGCATGGGTCGAGCGGCAGCTGGCCTGGTACGGCGTCTCTGCAGAGCTGTGGAAGAAGGGCCTCGTCCACGTCGTCACTCCCGCCGACGGAAGTCACCCCACCTCGTCGAACCCACGGACGCCGGTTGCGCTGCACTGGCATGACGCAGGAATCCAGCCGGGCATAGCGGCCGTCTTGACCCGTTGCCGGCGCCACTCACGGCCGACAAGAGGCAGCCCTATTCGGGAGCACTACGCGAATGCCCCAAGCCGCAGGGCGTGGCCGTCACCGTTCACCGCGACGGCCGGTATTCAGCCCACGTCTTGGGCGTCTCCGAGACCTTGACTGCGGTCAACTCAGGATACCGATCGATCCAGAGGTCGAAGATCCATGCAGCCAAATTCTCCGCTGACGGGGAGATACCCCCCCCCCCATTGCCTCGTTCAAGTGACGGTGGTCGAGGGTCTCATCCATCCATTTCTTGAAGGCATCGAGCTCTCGGTAGTCACGGACGAACCCCGCGTCGGTGAGGTCCTCGCGGCGGGCGGAGAGCTCCAGCACAACGACGTAGTTGTGGCCGTGCATGCGGGCGCAGGGGTGCCAGCTCGGCAGCCGGTCGAGTACGTGGCTGGCCGAGAAGTGGAACTCCTTGGTGATCCTCAGCATGACGGCTCCAGTCTGCCAGCCGCTGTCAAGGCACCCCGCCGGCCATCAGCCCTGGTCATTGACCGATCCCTTCGCCCTCACGGATCGACTTGTTGAGCGGGACTCGCGTGAGGAAGCGGTCGCGCAGCGGATCGTCGGTGACCAGGTCCGCCTTGCGAGCGACCTCGCGTCGAGCCCGTTCAAGGAGCGCGTGCGCTTCCTCCCGTACGCCCCCTGCGGCCAGCACCACGGCGGAGTGGTACAGCACCTCCTCCGTACGGAGTGCTGGCATGTCCCCGACCTCGTCCAGGATGCGAACAGCCTGGCGGGCCTGATCCTGGGCTGCGACCGTGTCGCCTTGCCGGAGCAGGATGCGGCTACGCAGCGAGTGGGCCGCGATCTCACTGCGGATCATGCCGCTGCGCTGGGTCTCGACGCAGGTGGCGACCGCGAGCCGGTCGGCCTGGTCCAGGAGTTCACCGGGGCCGCCGGCGGCGAGCAGCAGGATCTCGGCGTACAGGTTGCGGACGATGGGAACGAGGTTGGCCAGCCAGGTCCGCTCTGTCTCCGCCCATGCGTCGGCGATCAGTTCCAGGGCCTGGTCCCGCCCTTCCGGCCGCTGGACGAGGAGGTGGGCGAGCAGCGCCTTGTTGTAGGCGTGCCAGCCGCTGTCGCCTCCGCGGCCGGCCTCGAAGTCCAGAGCCTCCCGCAGGACCTGCTCGGCGTCCTCGTAGGCGCCGAGGCCCGTGTGCACCTGTGCCAGGTAGTTGAGCGCGATCGGTAGCTCGGCCTTGAGCGGTTCGTCGCGCAGCCGCTGGACGCAGCGGCTCAGCCGGGTCAGCGCCTCGCTGAGGTGCCCGCTGTCGTAGAGGGTGATGCCGAGCTGCATCTCGCCGAGGTTGCGCGCGTGCTGGAGAACCGGATCACCGGTGCCACCGAGGCGTGGATCGGAGGCGTACAGGCGCTCGGCCTCCCGCAGCTGGGCCAGGCCGTCGGCCAGCCGTCGCTTGGAGACCTGCCGTCCGTACTCCACCCGGGCCACGAAGAGCGGGACCGGATCGTCGTGTTCCTCAGCCAGTTCCACAGCCGAGCGGAGCTTGTCCAGGGAAGGCACCAGGCCCTGGGTCGCCAGCAGGGTCTTGCCGCGCAGCAGCGTCGTACGGATCGCCAGTTCCGGGGTGCCACAGCGTCTGGCCGCGGCTTCGGCCTCGGCGGCCAGGGCGTCGATGTCCGGGCCGCCGGCCGGCCGGTGCTGGCCTCGCCAACGCACCTCGGTCAGGGACAGCAGCAGTTCAACGGCCTGGATGAGCCACCGGTCGCGGCTCTCCTCGTGCTCCGGCAGGTCGCGGACCGCCTTGATCACTTCTTCGCAGTGCCGCTCAGCCTCGGCGAAGGACAGCCCCTCCATCGCGGCGTCCCGGGCCAGCCCATAATGTGCCTCGGCCGATGTGAGGAGGCACTCGGATCCGCCGTTGCGGAGATGGCGGGCGATTTCCAGCCGGCGCTCCAGCGGCATCCCGTCCAGCGGACCGGACGTGAGCGCCGCCGCGATACGGGCATGCCGGGACCGCATCTGCTGGGGGGTCTGCCGGTCGTACGCCACACCCCACAGGGCAGCGTGCTCGAACCGGTAGCAGTCGGATGCCTCCCCCCGGGCCCACCCGGGAAGCTGTGCCGGCAGGATCAGCCGGTGCCGGTCGGCGATGAGCCGCAGCCGCTCCATCACGTCGTCGTGCGGCTCTCCCTTGACCTCGGCGACCGTACGGGACAGGAACGTCTCGCCCTGGGTCGCTCCGATCATGAGCAGTTCACGTTCGTGCTCGGTGAGCAGCCGCAGACGGTCCTCCACGATCCGCTTCAGGCTGTCGGGCAGATCGACGCCTGGGCCCATGTCCGGACGCCAGTCCTCCAGGCAGAGCGTGACGAACACGGCATGGCCTGCGGTCAGCCGGCTCAGCTGCTCCGACAGGGCTGAGGGAGCCTCCGGGTGCCGAGAGCGCACCAGCTCGGCGACCGCCTCCCGTGGCAGGCCGTCCAGCGCCCGCCGGCGCAGCAGGCCGTCCTTCGCCCAGTCGTGCAGCAGCTCCTCGACCATGGCTCCCGGGCCGTCGGCGTACGCCCCGTCAGTCGTGTGGCTGAGCACCAAGCCGAGCGGTTCGTCGGGCAACCTGCGCAGCAATCGGTCGAGGATCAGCAGGCTGCTCGGATCGCCGTACTGGATGTCGTCGATGAGGACGACCGTGGGCGGACCCTGCCGAACGAGATCCAGCACGGCGTCCGCGATCTGCGCGGCTGCTCCCTGCTGGAAGGGCAGCAAGCTGTCGAACGGCATCGATCCCGAGGCGAGCGAAGCCTCCGCGACCTCCTTGCCCAGGGTGAACAGGGCGCCCAGTCCGGGCACCATGGCGGACAGCACCTCCGGCGCGGAGCGGACGACGCCCTGCCGGGTGTAGCCCAGGAACCTGCGGAAGACGCCAGGTTGCCTGATCTCCTGCTCTTCGGCCAGCTGCAGGAGCACGTCGATGATGGCGCCGTAGTGAAGCTGCGATCCGATCGACGGGCGGCACCGCACGGACACGACGCGACAGCTGTCCATCGATCGAAGACTCCCTGGAGAGGCTGCGACCTCCGCCTCGAACGCCCGCAGCAGCGCCGACTTCCCCATGCCCGAGGGACCGTCGATCACAAGCGCCCGGCCGTCGCGGCCTTCGGCCACGTCCGCCATCAGCGAGCGCAGCTCGTCCATGTGCTCCACGCGGTCGACAAACTCGGTCCGCACCACAGCCCCCGTCTCCGTCATCCGTCACGGAACTTCCGTACCCACAGCGTTACTTGCCGCCCACGGTAGATCATGTGAAACGCGTCGCCGACTCGGCCTCAGCCATGTTGGCAGTGCGCGTCTCACGCGCCGGGATGTGCGGTCGCCCACGAGCACCACGTCAGCGAGGCGACGACGTCGAGTTGGTGACATCGAAACTGGGCGGCGCACGCAGCAGGGGAGGCGTATCCGCAGGTGAGTGCCCGAACTTCAAGCTGAACGTGGCGTTCGACCACCTGAGCCGGCCCGAGGTCTGGCCCGAGCTGATCGACATGCCAGTCGGTACCGGGAGGAGTGGCGCCGACGTCACTGCTGGCAGCGCCGCTTCCGTGGCGCCTGCCGCCGAGCCGTATATGTGGCGTGTGGTGGAACACGTTCTGTCGTGCCAGCGGTACCGCAAGACTTCCGTGCTCCACCAGCAGTGGGGCCCGGATCTGCCCCAAGGCGATGACAGCGAAGCCTTCGCCGCCGCGCTTCGGAGCAAGAAGTCGAAGGTTCGGTTCGTGGTCCCACGATGAAGTGAGGGATGTCGCCTCACTCATCGAGGAGGCGGTCGTCCTCGTCTACGTGCACCCCGAACAACGTGCCGCATTGCGCGAGGCGCAAGCAGCGCCGTGATCAGTTCCGCTCCTCCCCATAGAGCTAATGTCCCGGCGAGGCCGCGACCCAGGATGCCCGGGTCTCGGGCATCCTGCAGGAGTTCAGGCGTCGGTGGCGCAGGCGATGCCCGAAGTCCAGCATGCGGAGCCCGGCAGGAGTGAGGATGCCTCACAGGCGAAGACCCGCTACGGGGAACCACATACGTGGCTCGCGTCGGAAGAACTTCTCGTCAGGCTCGGTCAACGCTTCGCGGACACGGCGATCAAGGCTCTGCGCCTGTGGGAGCTCGACCCGGAGCCCGGCGGCGATCCGGGCCCCCGACAACTGCAGTGGGTCCACGCCATGCTTCTACACCTCCCGCACCTGACGGACGAGGTGAAGGAGAAGGCGAGGGCCGTCGTCCGGCACGTCCGGCCGCGCACTCGTAGCCGATGGGACTACGCAGACTTCCGCACACAGCAGAACGACAAGCGGCTGGCCGAGCTGCGCGCCGCCGTCGAGCGGATCTTGGCGGATCCCTCCACGGCGTCCCGCGAGTCAGCACTCGGAGACCCCAAGCAGGTCACCGTACGGGATCTGGCCAACGCTCCCGACGAGGCCCTACGCGACTACTTGAATCGCCATGCCGACGACGATCTCGTCGAGAAGACGCTGCTCTCTTTCGCCTGGCGCTCGTACCGGTCGGGGCTCTCCTTCTCCGATGTCCTGGCACGTCATTCCGCGCCGGAAGCGGCCCTGCTCCAGATCACGATGGACCTCCGTCGGCGACTAGGCGGCGGCCCCAACCTGAGGGAGACCTGGACACGAGAGGTTCTGGCACTCCCGAACTGCACGCCGGAGCTTGTACGGGCCCTGCCGGCGTGGAGCGCCCTCACGGTCGGAGGAGCCCGCCACGGAACCGCCCACACCACCGTCGCCTCAACCGTCCTCATCGCGCTCAGCAACGACGACGATGCGTGGTCCCGCTTTGCCACCAGCCCGGCGTCCTACTCCGGTCCGACCGCATGGTTGCGGCTGGGGGATGTCCTGCAGGCCGCTGCAAAGGGCGAGGAGTGGCCGAAGCCACCCAACACCAGATAAGGCCCGGTACACGCAAACTTGCTGCTGGATAAACGAAATACCGGCAGGCACCGGACCTCTGCGACCTCCGTTCGGGATGAAAGGTCGTGGGTTCATGTCCCGCCCCCCGACACAGCTCAGAGGCCCATTCGCGTGATCGTGAATGGGCCTCTGAGCGTCTGTACGCAGTGGAGTGGCAGGAATGCTGCCGCCCAAGGCGTTGCCCAGCTTTCGGAGTGCTTTCGGAGTGCCTTCCGAGGATCCGCCGAATGCACGTGGGTGTGGACCTCCATCGTCACGGCGATCTCGGAGTGCCAGAGGAATGACCTGGATCCGGCGGACTCCCGTCCGGTCACTGCGCCGGGTTGAGTCAGAACAGGTGGGGGGCCAGGCCGGCGGCGAGCATGGACATCCCTGACGGCCAGCGGCTGGTGTGGCTCTCCCGTACATCCAACCCGTGGCTTCATATGGCCTCCGGCGTCACGGGGTTCGTGGCTCTCGCCGCCGCCGTGGCCGCCGTAGGAGGTCTGGTCGATCCGCTTCCGGCGCTGATCCTCGTGGTCCGTGCCAAGGGCAAGGACTTCGCCGTAAGTGTGGACGACGCCGAACGGGGCGCGGCTCTGCTGAACTCCTTGAGCGCGAAGCCCCTGAGGTGAGGAATTCACGTCACATGGTCGTCGTGAGTTGTCAGGTTGTCAGGGGGCCCGGATGTCGTCGGCTGGTTCTGTCGTGCTGGTGGTGAGGCCCGTGCTCATACGTCGGTAAGCGGCGCGAGCGTGGACGACGCGGGCCAGTGCCGTGCCGATGAGGGCGGCGGTGAGCAGGCAGGCGAGCCAGAAGGTGTCGCGGGGGCCGGTCCAGGTGAGGGTGCCTGCGGGTGGGATGGCGAAACCGTTGAGGAACAGCCAGCAGAGTACGGCCGTGCCGGGGGCGGCGCTGAAGCGTGCGCACAGGCCCAGGAGGGCGGCCAGCAGGGACAGCGCGGTCAGGGCGAGTGAGGGGCGGCCCGTGCCCGCGACGGCGTTGATGAGTGCCACCAGTCCCAGCGCGCCGCCGAAGGCCCCGGCCCACACGAGCGGTGTGGCCATGGGCTGCGGGACGGGCCTGGCTCCGGTGCCGAGGGACACCCATTCGATCACGCGCGTGCTTCCTTCCGGTCCTCCCCTGCCGGCCCCGAGCAGGGATGGGGGATTGTCCCACTGATCTCTGTGGTGCCCCTGCGGCCTGGCGGCCGGTTTTCGGGGGTCTCGTTAGGGTGGCATCGACGGTTTTCCAGAGAAACAGCCAAACCAGACAGTCGGACAGGGGGACCACCGTGGGCGCCGCACGTGTGAGCAGTACGCCATTGCCGGGGATCGGGGTTCGCTACGACCTGACCACGCGGGAGCAACGCCGTCTGTCGGTCGTGGCCCACCGGGACGGGTCACGGACGCTGAACGCTTACCAGGAGGACGACCCGGACGCCTGCGCGCTGTCGGTGCGGCTCAGCTCGGGGGAGGCGGAGGCGCTCATCGACGCGCTGATGCCGGCGCACCACAGCCCGAACCTGCTGTCGACGACCGAACTGGGACTCGTGGCGGAGCGGGTCGAGCTGTCGGCCACCTCGCACTGGAACGGGCGGCTGCTCGGCGACACGCGGATGCGCACCGAGACCGGCGTGTCCATCGTGGCCGTACTGCGCCGGGCCGAGGCGATCCCTTCCCCGGGGCCGGACTTCCGGCTGGCCGGCGGGGACACGCTGATCGTGATCGGCACGCGTGAGGGCGTCGAGGCGGCTGCCGCGATACTCGGGCGGGAGTGATACGCGGTGCACTCGTCCGCGGTCTTCCTGATCGAGTTCGGCGCGATCATTCTCGGTCTGGGGCTGCTGGGCCGGTTCGCCGGACGTTTCCAGTTCTCGCCGATCCCCCTGTATCTGCTGGCCGGGCTGGCCTTCGGGGAGGGCGGGCTGCTGCCGCTGGGCACCAGCGAGGAGTTCGTGGCGATCGGCGCCGAGATCGGCGTGATCCTGCTGCTGCTCATGCTCGGCCTGGAGTACACGGCCAGCGACCTGGTCACCAACCTCAAGACCCAGTACCCGGCCGGACTGGTGGACGCGGCGCTCAACGCCCTGCCCGGCGCCGCGATGGCGCTGCTGCTCGGCTGGGGTCCGGTGGCCGCCGTCGTACTCGCCGGGGTCACCTGGATCTCCTCCTCCGGCGTCATCGCGAAGGTGCTCGGCGACCTCGGGCGGCTCGGCAACCGGGAGACCCCGGTCATTCTGAGCATCCTGGTCCTGGAGGACCTCTCCATGGCCGTCTACCTGCCGATCATCACCGCCTTGCTGGCCGGGACGGGTCTGGCGGCGGGCAGTGTCACCCTGGCCGTCGCGCTCGGCGTCGCCGGGCTGGTCCTCCTGCTGGCGGTGCGTTACGGCCGCCACATCTCGCGGTTCGTCTCCAGTGACGATCCCGAGAAGCTGTTGCTGGTCGTGCTCGGCCTCACCCTCCTCGTCGCCGGACTCGCCCAGCAGCTCCAGGTCTCCGCCGCCGTCGGCGCCTTCCTGGTCGGCATCGCGCTCTCCGGCGAGGTGGCCGAGGGCGCGCACAATCTGCTCGCTCCGCTGCGGGACCTGTTCGCCGCCGTCTTCTTCGTCTTCTTCGGCCTGCACACCGACCCGGCCAGCATCCCGCCGGTGCTCCTCCCGGCGCTCGTCCTGGCGGTCGTCACCGCCGGCACGAAGATCGCCACCGGCTACTGGGCCGCCCGGCGAGCAGGCATATCCGCCAAGGGCCGCTGGCGGGCCGGTGGAACCCTGGTCGCCCGCGGCGAGTTCTCCATCGTCATCGCCGGACTCGCCGTGACCGCCGGAATCGAGCCGTCGCTTGGCCCCCTGGCCACCGCGTATGTGCTGATCCTGGTCATCCTCGGCCCACTCACCGCCCGCTGGACCGAGCCCGTGGCCATGCGTCTCACGGGCGGCGGCGTGCGGAAGACCGCGCAGGCCGCGGCCCCGGTGCCGGCCGGGAGTCGGGGCTCGGAGCCCCAGGACGCGCTGGACGATCGCGACGCGCTCGGGCGGTCATGACCGATGCCGGCGGCCGGGGGCGCGTCGGCGAAGCGGGACGGGTGCCGGGGCGGGTGCCGCGGGACGGGTGCCGCTGGTCCCCGCTCCGACCGTCTGTCTGGCGGGCAGAACAGGGGTCTGGCGGGCCACTTGAGCAGGCGGGCGCCGATGGTGGGGGTCGTGGCAGTGGCGGTGGCGGTGGCGGTGGCGGTGGCCAGGATCTGTTCGACACCGTCGAGGAACACCTCGGGGGCGTTGCGGTGGTCAAGTCCCCCTCTTCCGAACGGCCGTCGCCGTCGGCCCCGCGTTCCGGCGCCGTCCCACCGGCGGCCCGGATACGTCCGATGCCGCGCCCGCCTGACCGGTCCCGCCGTGCTCAGCTGTTCGCATGGGCGGCCTCGGCCGGCTCGGTCACCGCCGTCGGGGCCGTCGACTCGTGTGCGCGGCGGCGGGTGAGGCGGCGGGCCAGGGGCTCGGTCCAGCGGGCGGCGAGCGGGCCGAGGACGACCAGGATCAGCACGTAGGCGGTGGCCAGGGGGCCGATGCGAGGTTCGACGCCGACCGCGAGTCCGGCGATGACGATGGAGAACTCGCCCCGCGCCACCAGGGTTCCGCCCGCGCGCCAGCGGCCCTTGACCGAGATCCCGGCCCGACGGGCCGCCCAGTAGCCGGTGGCGATCTTCGTCAGGACGGTGACGGCGGCCAGCGCGAGAGCGGGCGCCAGTACGGGCGGGATGTCCGCGGGGTCGGTGTGCAGGCCGAAGAAGACGAAGAACACCGCGGCGAACAGGTCCCGCAGCGGGGTGAGGAGGTTTCCGGCGCCCTCGGCGACCTCGCCGGACAGGGCGATGCCGACCAGGAACGCGCCGACCGCCGCCGACACCTGGAGCTGCTGGGCGATGCCCGCGACGAGCAGGGTGAGGCCGAAGACGACCAACAGCAGCATCTCCGCGCTGTCCGAGGAGACCGCACGGCTGACCAGGCGGCCGTGGCGCAGCGCCACATACAGCACGGCGCCGACGGTGCCCAGCGCGATCACCAGGGTGACCGCGCCGCCGGCCAGGCTCACCCCGGCCAGCAGGGCGGTGAGGATCGGCAGGTAGACGGCCATGGCGAGGTCCTCCAGGACCAGCACGCCGAGCACGACCGGCGTCTCCCGGTTGCCGAGCCGGCGCAGGTCGCCGAGCACCTTGGCGATGACGCCGGAGGAGGAGATCCAGGTGACACCGGCCAGTGCGACGGCGGCCACCGGGCCCCAGCCGAGCAGCAGGGCCATGGCGGCGCCGGGCGCGGCGTTGAGGACGAAGTCGACCGCGCCGGAGGGGTACTGGGTCTTGAGAGTGGTGACGAGCTCGGAGGCGCTGTACTCCAGCCCGAGCAGGAGCAACAGGAGTATGACGCCGATCTCGGCCCCGGTGGCGACGAACTCCTCACTGGCCTGCAGGGGCAGGATGCCGCCCTGGCCGAAGGCCAGCCCGGCGAGCAGGTACAGGGGTATGGGTGAGAAGCCCACCCGTCCGGCGAGGCGCCCCAGCAACCCGAGGGCGAGGATGATCGCCCCGAGCTCGATGAGCATGGCGGTGGTGTCGTGCACGGGCGTCTGACCTCCGTGGATCGGTTCGGTGGCGGCGTCTGTGCCTTGGCGGGTGCCGGCGGTCGGGCTTGAGCTCCGGACGGGACGGCCTTGGGTGCTGTCGCTGAAACGGGTGATCGCTCGGGCCGGTCGGCTTCGTGCCGTGTCCCGGGCGGGGGCGCTGAGCATCGTGTGCGGGGCTGAGCGGCGCGGCACGCACGGCACGCTCAGCGAGAAGCGAGGCGAGGCCGTGTACGGGTAGCGGGCTCGGGCCGGCCGGCTGGCGGGCCGGAGATCCGGAGATCCGGAGATCCGGACCGCGGCGTGACCTGCGGCCGGCCGAGAGGTCCCGCCGGCCAGAGACCCCGACCGCGCGGCGGCATACAGCCGACCGTGCCGTGGCCTCTTGTCCCCTCGGGCGGGGCGCTACGTCAGCGCGCCGAACGGCCGTTCGAGCCGGTGGCGCTGTCGGTATCAGGGACGCCGTCGCGGGCGGCGTTCTCGACGCGCGCGGGGATGCTGTTGCGTACGCGGATGACTCGACCCATGTCACGCCCCCATCCCGTACGGCCCGAAATTCAGCGACCACCACCCCAACGACTGAGCGAACCCTCGCTCAGTAGAGCGTAAGGGCTCGGTAAAGAATTCTAGCGCACCCCAAAGGCCGAAAATCATACGGAAATTGACGTATCGATACGAAGCGGGCGCACAGTCGTTCCATCGTCGCCCGAGCGACAGGGCCGTACCGGCCGTACCGGCGGCTCGGCCCGCTCTCCTGACAGGCACTCAGCCGCCGCCCTCGGGGCGTCAGGGTAAGGGAGGTCCGCGGCGCCCAGCCCTCCGCACGCGATGCGGGTCGCACAGTTCCACGGCGATACCGGCGAGGACCAGGCCCGTGGCGATGAGCAGTCCGTCGGCGAGAACGATGCCGGTGACCAGCACGGCCACGGCGACCGCCAGCATGCACCAGACGCCGCTGCGCCGGTACTCCCTGGGCCGGGCGGGGCGTCCTGCGCCGAGTGCCCGGGCGAAGCGGGGGTCATCACGCCTCATACGTGCTTCGAGAGCGACCAGACGTTCATCGTCGGACTGGGGCATGGCTCCTCCTTCCCGGAAACCCTGTCGCCGTCCCGGAACGGGATGAGACGGTGGGCGGCCGGCGCCATGGGTGGTCCTCTTGGGCAGGCGTCGTGCACGAAAAGGGCGGTGAGAACAGCCGCGGCAGGCCGGCAGTACAGCAGTCCGGCAGTCCGTCGGCGTACGACACTTCTGGGAGGCGAGGGCGTACCGCTGGTTCCGCGCACAGCCCGGAACTCGCGCCCCACTGCAGGCCCCACAGTCATCTTTCCTGGTGGCGGACCCGCACAAACGCTTGCCGGGTGGACCTCCACAAACCCTGCCGACGGGCCGGGTGAATACGGGTGAATACGGGTGAATACCGCGCCGTCCGGCACCGGTCCCTCCCCTCGTGGGGACCGGTGCCGGACGGCGGGGGCGGGGTCGATCCGTGACGTGCCGTTGTGGTGGGGCGGCGGGTCAGTGAGGATCGAGCGAGTCGAGGGCCGAGGCCGGAGCCAGGGCGAGAGCGGCGCTAGGTGCTCATAGCTCCTGCGGACGTAGAACCAGCGAATGTTGATCCTGCGGACGTAGAACCAGTGGATGTTGATCCCGCGGACGTTGATCCTGCGGATTTGGATCCTGCGAACGGTGACCGAGAACATGCGGCGCCATGAGTGGTCTCTCCGAGCTCTTGGCTGGTGGCCTGCCTGGGCGACGCGCGAGGGCTGCGCATTTGCGTCGTGATCCTGCCAGTCGCAGCGCGCCGGCGAGGAGCTTCCGGTCTGCGGACGGCGCCTTTACCGCAGGTCAGCCATATAAAGTGAGTTTTCCGGTCCGGACGTCCTGGCGGCGGGGGGAGTAAGGGAGTGGAGGCTTGAGTTCCGACTCGGGGGCACGCACAGCCTTCGCGGAACGGCTCGCGCTGCTCTACAAGGAGGCCGGCAACCCTCCGCTCAAGAGCGTCGCCGACGCGGTCGTCCGGCTTCAGCGGGTCGATGAGCGCGGGCGCCCCGTACGCGTGTCCGCTCAGCGGATCAGTGACTGGCGGCGGGCGAAGAACGTGCCAGCCCAGTTCGCCGCCCTGTCCGCCGTACTGCACGTCCTCATCCCCCAGGCACGGCGCGCGCGGCCCACCCCGGTGTCCGCTGGGCTGTACGACGTCGGCCACTGGCAGCGGCTGTGGGAGCGGGCGACGGCCGGGGAAGAGGAGGAGCAGGCTCCGGTCGAGGCCCCCGCGATGTCCGGCGGGGTGTGTCCGTATCGGGGGCTGGCCTCGTACCGGCAGCAGGACGCCCGGTGGTTCTTCGGCCGGGAGCGGAGTACCGACGCCCTCGTCGCCCAGCTTCGCGCGGCGGCGAAGACCGGGGGCCTGGTCATGCTCGTGGGTGCGTCGGGGGCCGGGAAGTCCTCCCTGTTGAACGCCGGTCTCGTGCCCGCCCTGCGCAACGGCGCCCTGGGGGGCGAAAGCGGCCACGCGAGTGCGGTCGTACAGCTCGTGCCGGGCAGCGATCCGCTCGGCGAGCTGACCCGCAGCATTCCGGAACTCGCGGACCTCGTCTCTTCCTCAGGAGAGTCGGAAGGAGAGCCGGAAGGAGAGCCGGAGGGCTCGGGAGGGACTCCGGAAGAGGCGGCTCAAGAGGCGGCGGACGAGCAGACAGCGGCGGGCGGCGCAGGCTTCGGGCACGGCGCACGCCACGCCTTCCGCGCCTGGGCCGAACGCGAAGCGTCCTCCGTCGCCCCCGCCCCTCCATTCACCGGCGCCCCTCCATCCACCACCGCCCCTCCGTCCACCACCGCCCCTCCCACCACCACCGCCCCTCCCGTCCTGATCGTCGACCAGTTCGAGGAGACCTTCACCCTCTGCCCCGACGAAGCGGACCGCCGTACCTTCGTCCAGCTCCTCCACGCCGCCTGCACACCCCCCGAGCCCGGCGCCCCGGCCCCCGCGGTCGTCGTCCTCGGTATCCGCGCCGACTTCTACGAGCAGTGCCTGGCCCACCCGGAGCTGGCCGACGCGCTGCAGCACCGGCACATGGTGCTCGGGCCGTTGACGACCTCGGAGCTGCGGGAGGCGGTGACCGGGCCGGCCAAGGCCGTGGGGCTGGAGCTGGAGCCGGGGCTGGCGGAGCTGATCGTGCGGGAGGTGAGCGCGGACGGGCCCCGCGGGACGCATGACGCGGGGGCGCTGCCGCTGCTGTCGCACGCGCTGCTCGCCACCTGGCAGCGGCGCAAGGCGGGGCGGCTGACGGTGGCGGGGTACCGGGCGGCCGGCGGGATTCAGGGCGCCGTGGCGGCCACCGCCGAGCGGGCCTGGTCCGGCCTGGATCCGGCGGCGCGTACGGCCGCGCGACTGCTGCTGCTCAGGCTGGTCCGGCTGGGCGAGGACACGCAGGCGACCCGGCGGCGCGGGACGCGGCGGCAGCTGGCGGCGGAGTCGACGGACCCCGGCAAGACGGAGGAGTCGCTGGAGGCGCTGGTGCGGGCCCGGCTGGTGACGCTGGACTCGGAGACCGTGGAGATCACGCACGAGGCGCTGCTGCATGCCTGGCCCCGGCTGCGGGACTGGATCGACGACGACCGGCAGGGCCATCTGCTGCGCCAGCGGCTGGAGGAGGACGGCCGGGCCTGGGAGGGGTCAGGCCGGGACTCGTCGCTGCTGTACCGGGGCTCCCGGCTGGAGCAGGCCCACAGCTGGGCGCGGTCCGTCGGGGACACGGCGCTGACCCGCAGCGCGGTGCAGTTCCTCGCCGCCTCGGTGCGGCTGCGCCGGCGCACGGTCTGGATCAGCCGGGGTGCGGTGGCGGCGCTGGTCGCGCTGGCGTTGCTGGCCGTGGGTTCGGCGGTGGTGGCCTGGCAGCAGCGGGACGACGCCGTGTTCGCGCAGGTGCTCGCCGAGGCCGACCGCTTCCAGTACAGCGACCCGTCGCTGTCCGCCCAGCTCGACCTGGTGGCGCACCGGCTGCGCCCGGACGACGAGGACACCAACAGCCGGCTGATCTCGATCGTGAACGCCCCGCTGGCCACCCCCCTGCTCGGCCACACCGGCGCCGTCTACCTCACCACCTTCAGCCCGAACGGACGGCTCCTGGCCACCGCCAGCTACGACCGGACCGTACGCCTGTGGGACGTGGCCGACCCCGAGCGGCCCAGGCCCTTGGGCAAGCCCCTGTCCGGTCACACGAGCTGGGTGAGCAGCGCGGTCTTCAGCCCGGACGGCCGCACCCTGGCCAGCGCCGCGGACGACGGCACGGTCCGGCTGTGGGACGTACGGCACCCGAGCCGGCCGCGTCCGCTCGGGGCGCCCCTGACCGGGCACGAGGGCACGATCTACCTGGTCGCCTTCAGCCCGGACGGCCGTACGCTCGCCTCCGTCAGCGAGGACCGGACCGTACGGCTGTGGGACGTGGCCGATCCCGAGCGGCCGAAGGCGCTCGCCACGCTGACCGGTGCCAAGGCCGCCGTGCGGTCGGTGGCGTTCAGCCCGGACGGGCGCACGCTGGCGGCCGGGGGCGACGACGACACCATCCGGCTGTGGAACGTGACCGCACCGGGCCGGCCGAAGGCACTGGCCACGCTGACCGGGCACACCGACCTGGTGCACTCCGTGGCCTTCAGCCCGGACGGCCGCACCCTCGCCAGCGGCAGCGCGGACGACAGCATCCGGCTGTGGAACGTCTCCGACCCGCGCCACGCCACCTCCCTCGGCGCACCGCTCACGGGGCACACCGGCCCCATCTGGTCGGTGGCCTTCAACCCGGACGGCAACATGCTCGCCGCCGCCAGCGCGGACAGCACCGCGAGCCTGTGGAACGTCAGCGATCCGGCGTATCCCTCGCAGGTCGGCGAGCCGCTCGCGGGCGCCAGCGGGGAGATGTACGCGCTGGGGTTCAGCCCCGACGGCCGTACGCTCGCCACCGGCAGCGGCGACAGCAAGGTCCGGCTGTGGTCGATCCCGACGTCGGACATGATCGGCCGCAGCGGGGCGTTCCGGCCGGACGGGCGGGTGCTGGCCACGGCCGCGCGCGACGGGAGCGTGCGGCTGTGGAACGTGGCGGAGCCCGCCCGGCCCGTGCTGCTGAACGAACCGTTCATGCCC
The DNA here is from genome assembly GCF_001513975.1 of Streptomyces curacoi. Taxonomy (GTDB): domain Bacteria; phylum Actinomycetota; class Actinomycetes; order Streptomycetales; family Streptomycetaceae; genus Streptomyces; species Streptomyces curacoi. Next base: position 749,972 of record NZ_KQ947985.1, on the reverse strand, counting down.
GGCGACGGTGGCGAGCGCTCTCTGCTGTTCTCGCCCGATGGCCGTACCCTCGCGGTGCTGACCGGCAGCCGCGCGGTGTACCTGTGGGACGTCCGCGACCCGGCCCGGCCGGTCGCCCTCGGGGCGCCCCTCACCCTGCGCACCCGGTTCATGGGACCCGACGCGCTGGCGTTCAGCCCGGACGGGCGCACCCTGGCCACCGCCTACGACGACCGCACCATCCAGCTCTGGAACGTCGGCGACCCCGCCCATGTCGTCCCGCTCGGCGCACCGATCACCGGGCACGCCGGTTACATCAACTCCCTGGCGTTCAGCCCGGACGGCCGCACACTCGCCAGCGGCAGCGCGGACAGCACGATCCGGCTGTGGAACGTGACCGACCGGCGCCGCGCCACCCGGCTCGGCGCGCTCACCGGTCACACCGGCCCCGTCAACGCGCTGGAGTACAGCCCGGACGGCCATACGCTGACCAGCGGCAGCGACGACGACACCGTACGGCTGTGGGACGTCACCGACCCCGGCCGGGCGACCCCGCTGGGCTCTCCCCTCACCGGCCACACCGAGGCGGTCGTGTCACTGACGTTCGGCGCGGACGGGCACTATCTGGCCAGCGGTGGCAACGACAACACCGTCCGGCTGTGGAACGTCACCCGCCCCTCCGACGCCTCGCCCATCGGCCAGGCGATGAGCCCCAACGCCACGACGGGCAACTTCCTGTCGTTCAGCCCCGTCGGCCACATGCTCGGCGTCTCCAGCGGCACCGACACGGTCCGGCTGTGGAACCTGGACGTCGAGGAGGCCATCCGCCGCGTCTGCTCGACCACGCGGGGCGTCCTGACGCGGGAGAAGTGGCACGAGTATCTGCCCCGGCTTTCGTACGAGCCGCCGTGCGGGCAGTAGCCCGGTGCGCGAGCGGTGGCCGGGGGCGCGACAGGGGCTCCCTGCGCTCAGTGACGGAGCGGAGACGCAAGTGATATGACGGGGGCTCGGCGGACAGCGGTTTCCGTGATCCCGATCACAACCCGTCCCCGCAGCCGATGAGGCGGCTCCCGCCAGGCAGGCAGCCTTGTTACTGTGGGCACAGCCCGATCGCTGGTGCATCCCCCGTCGCCAGCGATCGGGCGTTCGCATGTCCGGGGCGGCCCTCCGGTGGGGGCACGAACCGGCAGATCCCCTTGAGGAGTCGTACGCTGATCGTGTCTGACCCCGGACGACGGACCGGTGACCGCCAGTGCCGAAGGCGTACGAAGTGATCGCGGACGATTTGCGCCGCCCCCGCACCCCGATGGTCCGCGACAACCACCGGCACCAGTGGGAGAAGGACCGGGCGCGCCGCCCGCTCGCGACCCGGGCCGCGACCGGGGCCACGGAGCACGAGACCGGCCTGGAGCCGCGGGACCTCGTCTTCCACGCGCGCTATCGCGAGGTCGCCGCGCCCCCGGAGCTCGCGGCCCGCTTCCGCGTGCCGGACGGGACCCCGCTGCTGGAGCGCACCTACCGGACGCGCTGCTCCACCGAGAGCGCCCCGTTCAGCCTCGTGACGTCCTACCTGGTCCGCTACATGATCGCCGCGAACCCCGAACTCCTGGACGACAGCCGGGAGCCCTGGCCGGGCGGCACCCAGAACCAGCTCTACACGGTCGGCATCGAGGTGGACCGGGTCGAGGAGCGGATCACCGCACGGCCGCCGACGCCCGAGGAGACGCGGGAGCTGGACCTGCCGCCGGGAGCGTCGGTGATCCTGCTGCGCAAGACGTCGTACGACATCACCGACCGCGCCGTGGAGATCTGCGAGGTCACGCTGCCCGGCGACCGTACGGAACTGCTCTTCACCACGTCACTGGAAAGGTGGTGAGTGCCGCCGTGCCCCGGCGCGTCCTCGTCGTCACCGCTGTCCACGGCCCTTCGGCGGCCTTCCTGCCCCAGGCCCACAAGTCGCTGCGCGCACAGGAGTTGCCGGCGGGCTGGGAGTGGCACTGGGTGATCCAGGAGGACGGCAGGACGGACGAGGTCGCCCCCTACGTCCCCGACGACGCGCGCGTGACCTTCGGTCAGGGCCGCCCAGGTGGCCCGGGCGTGGCCCGCACCATCGCGCTCGCGCACGCCGAGGGCGAGTACGTGAAGATCCTCGATGCCGACGACCAGCTCACCCCGGGGGCGCTCGCCCGTGACCTGGCCGTTCTGGAAGCCGACCGCACCATCGGCTGGACGACCTCCCGGGTCCTGGACCTCCTGCCGGACGGCTCCACGGCCGGGTTCCCCGGCGACCCCGACGACGGGCCGATCGAGCGGGGTGCCGTCCTCGACTTCTGGGCGGCGAACGACTTCCGCGCCCAGGTCCACCCGGCGACCCTCTGCGTCCGCCGGGAGCTGCTGCACGCCCTCGGCGGCTGGATGGCGCTCCCGGCGTCCGAGGACACGGGCCTGCTGCTCGCGCTCAACTCCGTGAGCCGGGGCTGGTTCTCGGCGGAGGTGGGGCTCTACTACCGGAAGTGGGAGGGGCAGGTGACGGGTCAGCCGGCCCATGTCGACCCGGTGGAGCGGGCCGCGCGGATGGCTGTGGTGGAGGCGAGGGCGCGTGCGCTGGCCGCCTTCGGGTGGCGGTATCCGTCCGGCCGGTGACCGCTACTCGGTGAGGGTGATGGCCTGGGACGGGCACTTCTCGACGGCCTCCCGCACCTCTGGGTCGTCGCCGCTGTCCTCCCGTCCCGGTCGCACGACGCCGAAGTCGTCCACGAACTCGAAGACCGACGGGGCGCGGTGGACACACTCGGCGGAGCCGTAACACAGGTTCTGGTCGATCGACACCCTCATCCGCGCTCCCGTCGCACGCACTCCCGCCATGGACCTTCATGACTGGACTGCCCAGCCGGTGAGCCCGCTCAACCCTCCTGATCAAAGGGGAGTTCAAGCATCCGGATCGCGTTCCCGCGCAGCAGCTTGTAGGCCACCTCGTCGGAGAGTCCCCCGACGTGCTCCTCGGCGACCCGCCTGGTCTCCGGCCATGTGGAGTCGACGTGCGGATAGTCCGTCTCGAAGGTCGCGTTGTCGACGCCGACCGTCTCGATCGCCTCGATACCGTGCTTGTCGCGGAAGAAGCAGCAGAAGATCTGCCGGTAGTAGTACGTCGACGGCGGCTCAGGGATCAGGTCCTTCACCCCGCCCCAGGCCCGGTGCTCCTCCCAGACGTCGTCCGCGCGCTCCAGGGCGTACGGGATCCAGCCCATCTGGCCCTCGCTGTAGGCGAGTTTCAGGCGCGGGAACTTCACCAGGACCCCGGAGAAGAGGAAGTCCATCATCGACGCCATGGCGTTGTTGAAGCTGAGCGAGGCCTGGACGGCGGGCGGGGCGTCGGGGGACGCGGCCGGCATCTGGGAGGAGGACCCGATGTGCATGTTGACGACCGTGCCGGTCTCCTCGCAGGCCGCGAAGAACGGGTCCCAGTAGCCGGAGTGGATCGACGGCAGCCCCAGATACGTCGGGATCTCGCTGAACGTCACCGCGCGCACCCCGCGCGCCGCGTTGCGGTGGATCTCCGCGACCGCGAGGTCGATGTCCCACAGCGGGATGAGGCACAGCGGGATCAGCCGGCCGCCGCTGTCGCCGCACCACTCCTCGACCATCCAGTCGTTGTAGGCGCGCACACAGGCCAGCCCGACCTCCTTGTCCTTGGCCTCCGCGAAGGTCTGGCCGCAGAAGCGCGGGAAGGTCGGGAAGCAGAGCGAGGCCTCGACATGGTTGATGTCCATGTCCGCCAGCCGGGCCTTCGGGTCCCAGCAGCCGCGCCGCATCTGCTCGCGGGTGATGCCGTCGAGCGTCATCTCGTCCCGGGAGAAGCCGACGGCCGCGATGATGCGCTTGTACGGGAAGAGGTCGCCCTCGTACTCCCACCAGTCGGTGAGCTGGCCCTCCGGGTCCGTGGTGAAGCGGTACCTCCCGCCGACGTACTCCAGTTCACCGATCCCGGCGGTGAGGGGCTTCGGGCCCCGGTCCCGGTACTTGGCCGGGAGCCAGGTCTCGAAGAGGTGCGCGGGCTCGATCACGTGATCGTCCACGCTGATGACCTTGGGCAGGTCCTTGATGCCGCTCTCGGTACTGGCCACGCCTACCTCCTGGCTGCTGCGCTGCTGCCTGCCGGTGCCTTGAAGCGCTGAGTCGCAGTATCTGACGGTCCATCAGATTTGGGTTCGGGTTCAGGGTAGTGCTCCGGCCGGAGTTGCGCCAAGGGCTCACCGGGGTCGGCGTTCGGCGTCAGCCGTTCCAGCTCTCGTCGTACGGGTCCTTCGGCGCCGCCACCGGTTTCGCCTCCGTGACCTCGATGAACGGGATCGGGCCGCCGTTGACCGGGTCCTTCGCGCGGCGCGGGCTGTAGGTGCCGGTGATCCGCAGCCAGGTGTCCGGCTGGAGGACGGGCGGGATCCGGCCGGCGAGGGCGACCTTGACCGGCTGGGCGTCGGCGGCACAGCAGTTGAGGGCCATGCGGACGAGGTAGGGGGTGCCGTCGCGGTCCAGGGCCAGGAAGCCGGTGAGCTGCACGCGGCGGCCCTGGAGGGTGCGGCCGTGGTCGTAGACGGCGCGGCCCGCGTAGTCGACGACGCCGAGCCGCAGGGGGTCGGCGGACGGGAGGGCGGGGTAGGCGAGGGGTTCCTGGAGGGCGGTACCGGCGCGGGTCGCGCTGTAGGAACCGAGGGCCGGCGGGGCGACCAGGATCAGCGCGAACAGGGGCAGGACGAGGAGCCAGGAGACACGGGGTTCGTGGTGGGCGTGGCCTGGCCCGTCACCCGGTTCGTCATCGTGCTTCCGCCCCCGCCCCCGTCCCCGCGCCCGCTTCCGCTCGTACCACACCGTCGCCACCGCCGCCGCGATCAGCACCGCGCCGGAGAGCAGCACCAGCGGGCGCAGGCCCTGCTTGACGTACCGCAGGTAGAGGTCGGTGGTGGCGGCGTGCAGCAGGGACGCGCCGAGCAGGAACAGGACGGCCGCCTGGGCCTGGCGGTTCACAGGATCACCGTCCCGGTGAGCACCGACACGACCACGGCCAGCGCGAAGGTCGCGGGGGCGAAGCGCAGGGCGAAGGCGCGGCCGAAGGTGCCCGCCTGCATCGCGAACAGCTTCAGGTCGATCATCGGGCCCACGACGAGGAAGGTGAGGCGGGCCGTGAGCGAGAACTGTGTGAGCGACGCCGCCACGAACGCGTCCGCCTCCGAGCAGATCGACAGCACCACGGCGAGGATCGCCAGGGCGAGCACCGACAGCACCGGGTTGTCGGCCGCCGCGCTCAGCCAGCTCTCCGGGGCCACCGCCTTGAGGGTCGCCGCCGCCATCGCGCCGACCACCAGGAAGCCGCCCGCGTGCATCACGTCGTGCCGAACCGAGCCCCAGAAGGCCTCGCCCTTGCTCTGGCCGTCGTGGGACGCGCGGGACTGGGGGCGCAGCCATTCGGTACGGCCGAGGCGCAGCCACAGCCAGCCCATCGCGCACGCCACCAGCAGGCTGGCGACCAGGCGGGCCAGCACCATCTCCGGGTCGCCGGGGAAGGCCACTGCCGTCGCCGTCAGCACGATCGGGTTGATCGCCGGGGCGGACAGCAGGAACGCCAGCGCCGCCGCCGGAGTGACGCCCCGCCGGACCAGCGCCCCGGCCACCGGCACGGACGCGCACTCACAGCCGGGCAGCACCGCGCCCGCCGCCCCGGCGACCGGGACGGCGAGGGCAGGGCGACGGGGCAGGGCGCGGGCGAAGAAGGACGGCGGCACGAACACCGCGATCGCCGCCGAGAGCAGCACGCCCAGGACCAGGAAGGGCAGCGCCTGGACCATCACCGCGACGAACACCGTCGTCCAGCTCTGCATCACCGGAGCGGACAGCGCGCGGCGGATCGGGCTCTGCAGCAGCACCAGCGTCAGCAGCAGCATGGTCAGCAGCAGAGGGGAGTTGAGGTGCCGGCCCTCCTCCTCGGACCGCTCCGGGTCCCTGCGGTCGTCGGGCCGCCGCGGGGCGGCTTTGGTGATCGCCACGGGCGAGGTACCTCCGGTGCTGCGGAAGGGCGCTGGTTTCCCTCCCCTCCGGTACGGCCGGAGGGGAGCGGGCGTTCAACGGCGCGGCGACCGCCTGTGGAACCACCCGTCACATGAGGCAGTCTTGTCCCTCGTGGGGAGCGTTCCGAGTCAGAGTCCGGGGAGTGACACGGCCGCGCACATGGTGGTGTGCGGCGACGACGGGCTGGCGCACCGGCTGGCCGCCGAGTTACGGGGGGTCTACGGCGAACAGGTCACGCTCGTCGTGCCGCCCTCCGAGCGCACGGTACGGCCGCCGGTCGTGGGCCGGGCCCGGGCCGCGTCGGCGGCGCTGCTCGGCGTGGTGACCGCGGCCGTGGGCCGCGCGGGCGGCCAGGCCGTCGGCGGCGGCGAACCGGCCGGGAGCATCCGGGTGGTGGAGGCCGCCGAGGCCACCGAGGCCAAGCTCGCCGAGGCGGGCGTGGAGCAGGCCGCCGCGCTCGCCCTCGTCTACGACGACGACGAGACCAACATCCGTGGCGCCCTCACCGCCCGCCGCCTCAACCCCCGCCTCCGGCTCGTCCTGCGCCTGTACAACCGCCGGTTGGGCCAGCACATCGAGGAACTCCTCGACCAGGCCGCCACGTTGGCGACCGGACTCGGCGACATCGGGCTGGACGCCTCCACGACCGTCCTGTCCGACGCCGATACGGCCGCCCCCGCGCTGGCCGCCGCGGCCGTCGCCGGCACCACCAAGGTCGTCCAGGCGGAAGGTCTGTTGCTGCGCGCGGTGGAGCGCCCGCCCGCGCGCCCCGGTCAGGCGCCCCCTTCCGGGCTGGCCACGCTGGCCCTGCTGTCCTCGACCGGCAACGACCCGGCGGGAGCGGACGGTTCGGAGGGCGGCGGGGAGCAGGGTCCGCTGCTGCTGCCCGACGCGGCGGCGGTACGGGAGGCCAGGGGGCGCGGGACGGTCGTCCTGGAGCAGGTGTCGTTCGCGGGGCCCTCGCTGCCGTCGGGGCGAGGCGCGGTGCCGTCGTTCGCGTCGCTGTTCTCCCGGCGGCTGCGGTGGTCGCTGGCGGGACTGGTGGGCTGTGTGGCGGCGCTGGCCGTGGCGCTGACCCTGGTGACCGGCCAACACCCGCTGTACGCGACGTACATCACCCTCCTCGACCTCTTCGCCATCAACGAACCCGCGCTCCACCAGTCGACGGCCCGGCAGATCCTCCAGCTGCTGTCCGGGCTGATCGGTCTGCTGCTCCTTCCGGTGCTGCTGGCGGCGGTGCTGGAGGCCCTGGGCACCTTCCGCTCCGCGTCCGCGCTGCGCAAACCACCGCGCGGGCTGGGCGGGCACGTGGTGCTGCTGGGCCTGGGCAAGATCGGCACCCGGGTGCTCACCCGGCTGCGGGAACTGCACATCCCCGTGGTGTGCGTCGAGGCCGACCCCGAGGCGCGGGGACTGGCGACGGCCCGGCGGCTGCGGGTGCCGGTGGTGCTGGGGGACGTCACGCAGGAGGGCGTCCTGGAGGCGGCGAAGATCCATCGGGCGCACGCGCTGCTCGCGGTGACCAGCGCGGACACCACGAATCTGGAGGCCGCCCTGTACGCACGCTCCGTGCGCCCCGACCTCCGGGTGGTCCTGCGCCTGTACGACGACGACTTCGCCACCGCCGTCTACCGCACCCTGCGCGCCGCGCACCCCCACGCGTCCACCCGCAGCCGGAGCGTGAGCCATCTCGCCGCGCCCGCCTTCGCCGGGGCGATGATGGGCCGCCAGATCCTGGGGGCGATCCCCGTCGAGCGGCGGGTGCTGCTGTTCGCGGCGGTGGACGTGGCCGGCCATCCACAGCTGGAGGACAAGACCGTCGGCCAGGCCTTCCGGGCGGGTGCCTGGCGGGTGCTGGCCCTGGACAGGACCGCACGGGACGAGCGCCGCGACGATCGCCGGGAGGAGCCTGCGGCGGAGGAGGCGTACGAGGACGGCCGGGCGGGCGGGGCGTCGGGGTGGGTGTGGGACCTGCCCGACACCTATGTCCTCCAGAAGGACGACCGGGTGGTGCTGGCGGCTACGCGCAGGGGCCTGGCGGAACTGCTGGGGAGGCGGTCGCGGGAGCGGGCGGGGACGTGAGCGGGCGGAGACGTGAGCGGCCGGGGGCGTGAGCGGCCGGGGACGTGAGGGGCCGGGGCGTGAGCCGAAAGGACTCCGCCCCCTCACCCCCGTGGCGTCACGGGCGCCGCGGCGCCTTCAAGTGCCTCTCGGCGAAGTCCAGTTCCAGCCTGATCTGCTTGATCCGCTCGTCGACCACCAGCGACCCGTGCCCGGCGTCGTACCGGTACACCTCGTGCACCGCGCCCCGGGCCTCCAGCCGCTTCACATAGTTGTCGATCTGCCGGATGGGGCAGCGTGGGTCGTTCACGCCCGCCGAGATGTAGACCGGTGCCTTCACCTGGTCGACGTACGTCAGCGGTGAGGACGCCTCGTAGCGCTCCGGCACCTCCTCCGGTGTGCCGCCCAGCAGGGTGCGGTCCATGGCCTTCAGCGCTTCCATCTCGTCGTGGTACGCCGTGACGTAGTCGGCGACCGGGACCGCCGCGATGCCCAGCGTCCACGCGTCCGGCTGGGTGCCGAGACCGAGCAGGGTGAGGTAGCCGCCCCAGGAGCCGCCGGTCAGGACCAGACGCTCGGGGTCGGCGAGGCCCGACGTCACCGCCCATTCCCGGACCGCCGCGATGTCCTCCAGCTCGATCAGGCCGACCCGGTGCTTGAGGGCGTCGGTCCAGGCGCGGCCGTAGCCCGTGGAGCCGCGGTAGTTGACGCGGACGACCGCGTACCCGTGGTCCACCCAGGCCGCCGGCCCGGCCGCGAACGCGTCACTGTCGTGCCAGGTCGGACCGCCGTGGATGTCGAACACGGTCGGGAGCGGGCCCTCGACGCCCGCCGGCCGCTGCACGAGCGCGTGGATGCGGCCGCCGGGGCCCTCCACCCACACGTCCTCCACCGGCACCGAGCCCGGGGACTTCATGCCGGGCGGGTCCAGCACCACATGCCCCGCCGTCGACCGGACCGCGGACGGCTCCGCCGCCGACGACCACAGGTACTCCACGCTGCCGTCCGGACGGGCCGTCGCCCCCGACACCGAGCCCGCCGGGGTCGGGATCCGCGCCAGCTCACGCCGGGCCAGGTCGTACCGGAACAGCTCGCTGCGCGCCTCGAAGCTGTGCACGATCAGCAGACCGCTCCCGTCGGGATACCACTCGGCGCTCACGTCGCCCGGCAGCTCCAGCGCGAGGTCCGTCTCCTCCCCCGTCGCCACGTCCCACACCAGCGGCTCCCAGCGGCCCCGGCGCTGGTGGCCGATGAGCAGGCGCGTGTCGCCGTCGACCGGCGCGAAGCCCAGGACCTCCAGGCCCAGCTCCACGGCGCCGCCCTTGGTGTCGTCGAGTTCGGCGACCGTCGTGCCGTCGGGGCGCAGGACGCGCAGGGCCGAGTGCATCGCGTCGCCGTGCTCGGTGTGTTCGAGGGCGATCAGTCTGCCGTCGTGCGAGAGGTCGCCGACGCCCGCGGACTCCCGGTGGCGGTAGAGCTCCACCGGGGGCTCGCCGGTGCGGGTCAGGTAGATCGTGGTGCCGTCCTCGTCCGTGGAGCGGCCCACGATCGCCGTACGGCCGTCCCGGCCGAGGGCGAGGCCCGCCGGGTACGACGGGTCCAGGCCCGGCGCCGCGAGCTCGTCCTCGCCGCCGCCGAACCGCTGCCGGCGCCAGACGCCGAACTCGTCGCCGTCCTTGTCGTCGAACCACCAGATCCACTCGCCGTCCGGGGAGAGCAAGCCGTCCGTCGTGCCGTTCGGCCGGTCGGTCACCTGGCGCTGCTCGCCCGTCGCGCGGTCCCAGGCGTACAGCTCGTACGTCCCTGTGGCGTTCGACACGAACAAGGAGCGGTCCGGTGCGTCCTCCGCCCAGTCGGGCAGCGACACCCGAGGCGCCCGGAAGCGCTTCTCCCAGTCCGGCATGTCCTTGTCCTGCTTGAGGTGATCCCGCGAATCGGACCTGTGGCTCTCAGTCATGGCCCCATAGTGCCTGGCCCGGCCGACAATTCGCTGGCCAGGTCCCCAGCCTGTGGATAACTTCGGGACCCCGCGGCCCGGCCCTCCGCAGGAGCCCCGTACCGTTGAAGGCGTGTACCGGTTTCTGCTGACGCCCCGTTGGTGGGGGATCAACGTCTTCGTGCTGCTGGCCATCCCCTTCTGCGTCTTCATGGGGTCGTGGCAGCTGAGCCGGTTCGAGGCGCGGGTCGAGGACCATCGCAGCGCCGGTGCGCAGGCCGCGGAGAACAAGCGGGAGGCGGCCCGTCCGCTCACCGAGCTGCTGCCCGTCGACAAGGCGACGGTGGGCAGGCAGGCCACCGCGAGCGGGCGGTACGGCAAGCAGCTGCTGGTGCCGGACCGGGAGCTGGACGGCAAGCGGGGCTACTACGTCCTGACGCTGCTGCGCACCGACGACGGCAAGGCCCTGCCGGTCGTACGCGGCTGGCTCCCCGGCGACGCCGACCGGGCCGAGGCCCCCGCCGCGCCCACCGGCGAGGTCACGATCACCGGCGTGCTCCAGGCGTCCGAGATGCCCGGCGAGAACGGCGTGCCCGCGCAGGGCGGCCTGCCGTCCGGGCAGACCGCGGCGATCAGCGCGGCGTCGCTGGTGAACCTCGTGCCGTACGACGTCTACGACGCCTGGGTCACCCTCAACAAGGCCGACTCCGCCATGAAGCCCGTCCCGGCGACCACTCCCCAGGACACCGGCCTCGACCTGAAGGCGTTCCAGAACCTCGGCTACACCGGCGAGTGGTTCGTCTTCGCGGGCTTCGTGGTCTTCATGTGGTTCCGCCTGTTCCGCCGCGAGGTGGAGTTCGTCCGGGACGCCGAGCTGGGCCTGGTACCGGACGGAGCGGCCGACGGGGGCGCCCCACAGCAGACCGGGGAGCAGCCGAGCGAGGGACCGGCACAGGAGAAGGCGAACGCCTAGAGCGGAGGTTTGCGCGGCGCCCGGTGCCTGCGGCTGCCGGGGCCCGTGTGCCCGGCGCCGGCACGGTGCCGGGGTGCTCAGCGCCGTACCGCTCGGCCCGCGCTCTCCCGGCCGAGTGCGCTCCCCCGCCCCGGCCGGGCCCGTGAGGGCCGGCCACGCTGTGTCGCGCATGGGAACGACCGTCAAGCCCCGCTGCTACGCCCCGGCCAGCACGCCCGTGTAGTAGATGATCCCCGCGCACGCGTTGGACACCAACGCCGTGGCCGTCGGGGCTCCCGCCTCCGCCGTGTTGGTGACCGTGACGCTTCCGTCCGCCGTGGTGTCCTGCGACATCAGCTGGGTGGAGGTGCCTGTGTCACCGCCCGTGGACGTGCCCTCCGTAGTGCCGGTGGGGTTCTCGGTCGGGGTCGGGGTGGGTGTGGGGTCGTCGGGGCCCTCGGTGGGGTCGGTCGTCGTGGGGCAGGTCTCCGAGGGGATCCAGGCGAACCTCACCTCGTACGCGGCGCCCGGCTTGAGGACGAGCGAGGTGAGTTCCTGGGAGGGATCGGGCAGACCGGCCGCCGCGTCGCCGCCGACATGGCGGGACGTGGTGATCTTGGTGGAGTCCGCCGCTCCCGCTGTGATGAAGTTCACCCCGCCGGGGCTGCTCACCGTGCAGTCGGTGGCGGAGATGTTGCTGAAGCGGAAGGTGCCGTACACCGTGCCGGACGAGTCGGGGGCGGCGGTGGTCCCGCCTGACGTGCCGAGCTGGTCGGCGGTGCACGGGGTGACGTCTGCCGGGCCGGCCGCCGAGGGGTCGTCGGAACCTCCGGTGCCGCTGCCGGTACCGGCGCCGGTGTCCTCGTCCTTCTCCTTCTCGCTGCCCTTGCCCTTGTCCTCGGTCTTGCCCGAGGAACCGCCGGACGTGCTCTCGCCGCCCTCGGTCTCCTTGCCCTGACCGGCCCCGCCCTGCGCCTGCTCGCCGTGGCCGGCGTACTCGGAGTTGACGCTGGAGCCGGTGGAGTTGGAGACGTGCACCAGGGCCGGAACGGCGGTGCCGAGGAACAGCACCGCGGCCGCCGCGCCGACGAGCGCCTGCCGCTTGCGCGCCCGCCGTGCGGGCACCGCCCGCCGCAGATGGTCCAGCGTGCCGTCACGCGGTTCGATCTCCTCGACCGCCTGGTGCAGTATGCGGCGCAGTGCCAGCTCGTCCGAGTCGAGCCCCTCGGGGCCCTGGTCGTCGGGGCCGTGGTTCACAGTTCCGTTCCCAGCGTGCGATTGCTTCGGCTCTTGCTTGTCCGGACGCCCCGTCGGCTCTCGCCATTCATAGGGCTCGTGGGGGACGTGCAGCTGACGCCGCCCCTCATGGTCCTCGCTCATGCCGGCGCCTCCATGGCGACCCGCAGCGCCGCGATGCCGCGCGAGCCGTACGCCTTCACGGAGCCCAGCGAGATGCCGAGCGTCTCGGCGACCTGAGCCTCCGTCATGTCCGCGAAATACCTGAGGACCAGCACCTCGCGCTGCCGGCGCTGCAGGCCCTTCATCGCCCGGATCAGCGAGTCGCGCTCCAGCTGGTCGTACGCCCCCTCCTCCGCGCTCGCCATGTCGGGCATCGGCTTGGACAGCAGCTTCAGACCCAGTATCCGGCGGCGCAGGGCGGAGCGGGACAGGTTGACGACGGTCTGGCGCAGATACGCCAGCGTCTTCTCCGGGTCACGGACGCGCTTGCGCGCGGAGTGGACGCGGATGAACGCTTCCTGGACGACGTCCTCGCAGGAGGCGGTGTCGTCGAGGAGGAGGGCTGCGAGACCCAGCAGCGAGCGGTAGTGGGCCCGGTAGGTCTCGGTGAGGTGATCGACGGTCGTACCGGCCGCCGCGGTGCTCTCGGCGTCGGCACCGTCACGCTGACTGGGAATGCGGGCGGGCCGCGCTGCGGGCATGGGCGCGATCACCGGCATGCCGCCGGGCGCGCCGGGCATGCGTGATCGAACGGGCCGGCGGGGCGGCCGTAGGGCCGTGCCGCGGGTCGCCGCGCTGAAGTCGAGTACCTCTGCCACGCCTGTTGGACACGCGTCCCCCCTGGAGGGTTGTACGTGCCGGACGTCACTTTTGCGCCAGTCCCAGCAGCCGACCCTCTCGTGCCAGGCAGCACAGCCGACAGTGCGTCAAACGCCCACATGCCTACCCGCTCTTCCCTTATGTCCCATATGAACGGGCGTCCCCACGCCCTGCCCATGGCGTCCCCACGCCAGAAAAAAACGCGTCTTCCCGCCCCATAAGGGCGACCGCAAAGACGCTCCCCGCCCTGCAAGCGGTTGCAGAGGGCGGGGAGAAAATCTTCGGCTGCCGCCGGACCCGGTTCAAGTGGTCCGGACCATCGTTCGGCTCACACTGGTCCCACAGATCCTACAAACGATTCGGACAGGGCCCAGGTGTTTTCCGGCACCGCGGGGGGTCTCACAGGAACTCCGCCGCCACGAGCTCCGCGATCTGCGCGGTGTTGAGCGCCGCGCCCTTGCGTAGATTGTCCCCGCACACGAAGAGTTCGAGCGCCGTCGGATCGTCGAGCGCGCGCCGCACCCGCCCGACCCAGGTCGGATCCGTGCCCACCACATCGGCGGGCGTCGGGAACTCGCCCGCCTCCGGGTCGTCGTACAGCACGACCCCCGGCGCCGTGGCCAGGATCTCGCGCGCCTTGGCGACCGTGACCTCACCCTCGAAGCGGGCGTGCACGGTCAGCGAGTGCCCGGTCAGCACCGGCACCCGCACACAGGTCACCGCGACCGGCAGCTGCGGCAGCCCGAGGATCTTGCGGGACTCGCCCCGCACCTTCATCTCCTCCGACGACCAGCCGTCCGCACGCAGCGACCCGGCCCACGGCACGACGTTGAGCGCGACCGGCTCCGGGAACGGCCCGGTGTTCTCGCCGATGGCCCGCCGTACGTCCCCGGGGCTGGTCCCCAGGTCCGTACCGGCGACCAGGGACAGCTGCTGCCGGAGCGTCTCGACCCCGGCGCGTCCGGCGCCACTCACCGCCTGGTACGAGGACACCACCAGCTCGCGCAGCCCGAACTCGGCGTGCAGCGCGCCCAGGGCCACGATCATGGACAGGGTCGTGCAGTTGGGGTTGGCGACGATCCCGCGCGGCCGCATCCGCACCGCGTGCGGATTGACCTCGGGGACGACCAGGGGCACATCCGGGTCCATCCGGAAGGCGCCCGAATTGTCCACCACCACCGCGCCCTTGGCGGCGGCGATCGGCGCCCAGCGGGCGGCCACGTCGTCCGGTACGTCGAACATCGCGATGTCGACCCCGGCGAAGGCCTCCTCGGTGAGCGCCACCACCTCGTCCTCCTCGCCGCGCACGGCCAGCTTGCGGCCGGCCGAGCGCGGTGAGGCGATCAGACGGATCTCGCCCCAGATGTCCGCGCGCTGGGACAGGATCTGGAGCATGACCGTGCCGACGGCTCCGGTCGCTCCCACGACCGCGAGCGTCGGTCGACGAGTCATCGCCCGGTGCCTCCGTACACGACAGCCTCGTCGCTGTCGGAGTCGAGACCGAAGGCGGTGTGCACGGCGCGCACGGCCTCGTTGACGTCGTCGGCGCGGGTGACGACCGAGATGCGGATCTCGGAGGTCGAGATCAGCTCGATGTTCACGCCCGCGTCGGACAGGGCCGTGAAGAAGTCGGCCGTGACACCCGGGTTGGTCTTCATACCGGCGCCGACCAGCGAGATCTTCCCGATCTGGTCGTCGTAGCGCAGCGAGTCGAAGCCGATGCCGCTCTTGTTCTTCTCCAGGGCGTCGATGGCCTTGCGGCCCTCGGCCTTGGGGAGCGTGAAGGAGATGTCCGTCAGCCCGGTGGAGGCGGCGGACACGTTCTGCACGATCATGTCGATGTTGATCTCGGCGTCGGAGATCGTGCGGAAGATCGCGGCGGCCTCGCCCGGCTTGTCCGGCACACCGACGACGGTGATCTTGGCCTCGGAGGTGTCGTGCGCGACACCGGAGATGATGGCCTGCTCCACCTGCTTGTCCCCTTGCTGCTGCGTCTTTCGAACGAGTGGCTCGCTGCTGACCCACGTGCCCTGAAGCCCGCTGAAGCTGGACCGGACATGGATCGGGATGTTGTAGCGGCGGGCGTACTCCACACAGCGGTGGAGCAGCACCTTCGAGCCGGAGCTGGCCAGCTCCAGCATGTCCTCGAAGGAGATCCAGTCGATCTTCTTCGCCTTCTTCACCACGCGCGGGTCGGCGGTGAACACGCCGTCGACGTCGGTGTAGATCTCGCACACCTCGGCGTCGAGGGCGGCGGCCAGCGCGACAGCGGTGGTGTCCGACCCGCCACGCCCCAGCGTGGTGATGTCCTTGGAGTCCTGGCTCACACCCTGGAACCCGGCGACGATGGCGATGTTGCCCTCGTCCAGCGAGTCACGGATCCGGCCCGGCGTCACATCGATGATCCGGGCTTTGTTGTGGACCGAGTCGGTGATGACACCTGCCTGGGAGCCGGTGAACGACTGGGCGCTGTGGCCCAGGTTTTTGATCGCCATGGCCAGCAGGGCCATGGAGATCCGCTCTCCGGCGGTCAGCAGCATGTCGAGCTCGCGCCCGGCAGGCATCGGGGATACCTGCTCGGCGAGATCGATCAGCTCGTCCGTCGTGTCGCCCATCGCGGAAACCACGGCGACCACCTGGTGGCCGTTCTTCTTGGCTTCCACGATCCGCTTGGCGACGCGCTTGATGCCTTCGGCATCGGCTACGGAGGAGCCTCCGTACTTCTGCACGACAAGGCCCACGTGCGCTCCTCGCTCAGTCCGTGTGTGTCGGCTCAGTCTAACGAGCGCCCGAAAACGACCTTGGGGTTCCCAGATGGTGAGATTCGTTCGCTCGGGGTGGTCCCTGCCCGGTGGACGGCAGTGCATACGGGGAAGTGGTGCAGGTCACTGGGGCCCGCACCCCGGCATGCGAGAGCGTGCGCCGGGCGCCCCTGCCTCCGACTGGGACCTCTTCACCACCGCACCCCCCACGGCCGCGTGCTTGTCGGGCGAGCTCACTGCGGGCGCGGCGACGCCGGCGGCCCCGGCCCACGCTGAAATTCACGTCGACCTTCTGGGAGGGACGCTCTACACGGCCGCGAACGGCGCCATCCACGTGGGCGCCGATGGCGCGGACCTCCTTCGGCTCCCGAACGTCCTCTCCCCCGTCGTCTGACGACCGCCCTGGTGAGGACCGCGCACGGGACCGCCCGGCTCCGCCATTGACGCTCTGCGTAGTCGACCGCTAACTTCGCGTCGTCGTCGCCACACCAGGAGCACAAGGCTCCATCGGGACTAGCGACGCGAAGGACTCTCCTCCTTTGACGACTGTGACCGTTCCAGAGATCCAGCACGTCACCCGGGCCGATACCGAGGCCGATTCTCCGGCCGGCCTCTTCGATGTCCAGCCCTTCACTCCGCACTGCGAGGTCATCCGCGCCGCCGGCGACCACGCCGTCATCGGGGTCTCCCCGGGCAACAGCTATTTCTCCGCCCGCCGCGTCCACGACCTCGCCCGCTGGGGCCTCGCCCTGTTCGAGCGGGTGGACTTCGTCTACACCGACCTGTACGTGGCCGAGATGTACGCGGCGTCCGGCTATCCGCCCGACGACGCGCGCCGCAAGGCGGTGAAGAACCTGCGCGGCGTGCGCGCCAAGGTGCTGGGCGCCGTCCAGGCGGTGGACCCCGACGGCACGCGGCTGCGCGCCCACGCCATGTCCGACTTCCACGGCAACCCGGCGTACCGCGAGATCCACGACCACCTCCAGGCCCGGCTCGCCACCGACGGCGCGTTCCACGCGACCTGCGAGAAACTCGTGGACTCCTTCCTGGCCGGCCGGGCGGGGCGCGCGACCGACGCCCAGCGCGAGGTCTGCCTCGCCTACGTCTGCGCCGAGGCACCCCTCTTCCTGGACACCCCCGCCATCCTCGACGTCCCCTCCTCCCTCAACTGCTACCACCAGCTGCTGCCGATGGCCGAGCTGCTCTACGCCCGCGGCGCCGGCCTGCGCGCCTCCCGCAACCAGGGCCACGCCATCGTCACTCCGGCCGAGGGGACCACCGATGCAGACTGAAGCCCTCATCGACTTCCCGTTCTCCTGGCGCGGCGATCAAATCCCCGCCGAGGTGGAGGAGTTGCGCGCCAACGCACCCGTGCGCCGGGTGCGCACCATCGCCGGTGACGAGGCCTGGCTCGTGTCGTCGTACGAGCTGTGCAAGCAGGTCCTCGAAGACCCGCGCTTCAGCCTGAAGGACACCTCGGCGCCGGGCGTGCCCCGCCAGTACGCGCTGACGATCCCGCCCGAGGTCGTCAACAACATGGGGAACATCACCGGCGCCGGGCTGCGCAAGGCCGTACTGAAGGCGCTCAATCCGAAGAGCCCCGGTCTGGCGGAGTGGATGCGGTCGTACGCCGCCGAGCTCGTCGACGGGCTGGTCCGCGAGGGCGCGCCGGTGGATCTGCGGGGCGGCTTCGCCGACCCGTACTCGGCGGGCATGCACTGCCGCATCCTCGGCATCCCGCTGGCGGACGCGCCCCGGCTGATGCGGAGTCTGGACATCGCGTTCATGAACTCGGCCTGCCCGATCGCGGGCGCCCGGCTGAACTGGGACCGGGACATCGCGTACATGACCGAGCGGCTCGACGACCCGGCGACGATGGGCCTGATGGGAGAGCTCGCCGCCCTGCGCGCGGACCCCGACTACGCCCATCTCACCGACGAGATGCTCGCCACGGTCGGGGTGACGATGTTCGGCGCGGGCGTCATCTCCACCTCGGGCTTCCTGGCCATGGCCCTGGTGTCGCTGATCCAGCACCCCGAGCTGCACGCCCGCCTCCTCGCCGACCGCACCCTGGTCCCCGCGGCCGTGGACGAGCTGCTGCGGATCAACCTGTCCATCGGCGACGGCCTGCCGAGGCTGGCGACCGAGGACGTACGGCTGGGCGACGTGGAGGTGCGGGCGGGCGACCTCGTCCTGGTCCTCGTCGAGGGCGCCAACTTCGACCCGGCCGCCTTCCCCGACCCGCACACGGTCGACCTCGGCCGCGAGAACGCCACCGCCCATCTGTCCTTCGGCGGGGGCCGCCACTACTGCCCCGCCACCGCGCTCGGCCGCAAGCACGCCGAGATCGCCCTGGACACCCTGCTGGAGCGGATGCCCGGGCTGCGGCTGGCGGTGCCGATCGAGCAGCTGGTGTGGCGGACCGGGTTCATGAAGCGGATCCCGGAGCGGCTGCCGGTGATGTGGTAGCCGAGGTTTAACCCATTATGTCCAGCCATTGACCGCTATCAGGATCGGCGACCGGACGTCTTTAAAGTTCAACCACTATGGTGCGCATGTGCGCGTACTGCTGGTGGAAGACGACGAACCGGTCGCCGAGTCGCTTCGGCGCGGCCTGCTGCGCTACGGCTTCGAGGTGGCATGGGTCACCACGGGTGCCGCGGCGCTGAGCCACGACGCCCCCTACGACGTCGTCCTCCTCGATCTCGGCCTGCCCGACACCGACGGCCTCGACGTCTGCAAGGCGCTGCGCGAACGCGGCGACGTGCCGATCATCGTGATCAGCGCGCGCAGCGACGAGACGGACCGGGTGGTCGGGCTGGAGCTCGGTGCGGACGACTACGTGTCCAAGCCGTTCGGCGTCCGCGAGGTCATCGCGCGGATACGAGCGGTGATGCGCCGCCTGCAGCCCCGTACGCCCGCTGCCGCCGCCGAGGCCGGCCCGGACCGCTACGGCCCCCGCCTGACCATCGACCGCAAGGCGGCCCGGGTCCGCCTGGACGGCGAGGAGGTGTCCCTCGCGCCCAAGGAGTACGACCTGCTGGCCTTCCTCACCGAGGAGCCCGGGGCGCTGATGTCGCGCGAGCAGATCATGGAGGCGGTCTGGGACGCCAACTGGTTCGGCCCGACGAAGACGCTGGACGTGCATGTGGCGGCGCTGCGGCGGAAGCTGGCGGGGGCGATCACGATCGAGGCGGTTCGGGGGGTCGGGTTCCGGCTGGAGATCGTCCGGGACGCGAAGGGCGGCGACGGCGAGGGCAGCGACGCCTCATGAACCGCCAGCTCATCCGCAGCTACATCCTGCTCGTCGCGGTCGCCATCTTCCTGTTCACCGTGCCGGTGGCCTTCACGCTCACCAAGCAGCTGCGGGACGACACCGAGCTGTCCGTCCTGCGCGAGGCCAAGACCATGGCGCTGCTGCTGGGCAACAGCGACACCACCTCGTGCGACGCCCTGACGAAGGTGGCCAAGGCGTACGGCGCCGAGACACCCGGCAACGTCCAGGTGACTCCCACCAGCAGCTGCGCTCCGGACCTGCCCAAGCCCGCGGCGGACGCGGCGCTGACCCGGGCCGTGGAGCGGAACGAGCCGACGACCGACTGGGGCTCCGACTTCATCTGGGGCAAGCACCTGACGATCACCGTCCCCGTCCCCGCCCAGGGGGATGCGGCCGTGCGGATCGTGTACTCGACCTCGGACATGACCACGCGGCTGTGGCAGATCTGGGGCTTCCGGGCGGCACTGGCCCTGCTCGTGCTGGCCGCGGCCGCCGCGATCGGCGCGTTCGTCGCCCGCCGCATCACCGCGCCGCTGCGCGAACTGAACTCCATGGCGAGCAAGTTCAGCGACGGCGACCTGACCGCGCGCTCCCCGGTCACGGGCCCGCCGGAGACCCAGACGCTCGCCCGCACCCTGAACCAGGGCGCGGAACGCCTCGACACGCTCGTCGCCTCGCAGCGGATCTTCGTGGCCGACGCCTCGCACCAACTCCGGACCCCCCTCACGGCGTTGCGCCTGTCCCTGGACAACATCGCGGACGGAGTGGACGACGAGTTCGTACGCGAGGACGTGGAGCAGGCCACCGCCGAGGTGGTCCGGATGAGCCGCCTGGTCAACGGCCTGCTGGTGCTCGCCCGGGCCGAGGCCAAGGTGACGGCCGCCGAGCCGCTCCCGCTGATGGACATCGTGCGGGAACGGCTCGCGGTGTGGAGGCCGGCCGCCGACGAGCGCGGAGTCACCATCGCGCTCAGGGGGAGTGCCGACGGCCGGCCGTCTGTGCTGGCCAGCCCTGGTGCTCTGGACCAGGTACTGGACAACGTGCTCTCCAACGCCCTGGAGGTCTCACCGGACGGCGGGACGATCACCGTCCGGGTGGAGCCCCGGGGCGAGGTGGTGGATGTGTCGATCCTGGACGAGGGCCCCGGCATGTCGGACGCCGAGAAGTCCCGCGCCTTCGACCGCTTCTGGCGCGGCCAGGGCCTGACCGGGAAGTCCGGCTCGGGCCTCGGCCTCGCCGTCGTCAAACAGCTGGTGACGGACGACGGCGGGACCGTGACGCTGACCGACGCGCCCGGGGGCGGGCTGAAGGTGACGATCAGCCTTCGGGCAGCTTCGAGGAGTGGTGGTTGACGATCTTCCACTCGCCGTTCCGCTTCTCGTACGCGTACGTGTAGCGGGCCTTGACGACGCTCTTCTCACCGGTCGCCTTGTCGGTGAGCGTGAACTGGTAGACACCCGCGTCGATCGCGGAGTTCCCGTCGAGGACGTTGACGTGCGTCTCGATCTTCTTGCCGACCGGCTTGTTCGCCAGGAAGTGCTCGAAGTAGTCGACGATGGCGGCGCGGTCGGAGCGGACCTTGTTGGACACGGTGGGCAGGAGCACCGCGTCGCTCGCATACAGGTCCGCGACCTTCTTCGGGTCGCCGGTCTGCAGCGTGCTGTTCCACTGGTCGAACAGCCCGGCTATCTGCTTCTTGCTCGCCGCCTTGTCATCCCCTCCGGTACCGGCGACACCGACTCCGGCGGCGAAGGTACCGACGGCGACGACGGCGGTGGCGGTGACGACGGCTACGCGCTTGCTTACGGAACGACGGGTCATCGCATCTCCAGTGCAGGGGGGTTGACCTGGTGTTTCTCCTCCCTCCGCGTTCTGTGCGGTGGAGGTGACTCCAGATTCGCGTGGCACTGGTTAGGGCCCGTGCAGGCGACGTACAGCCCCGGGAAAGGGCTCGTCCAATTCGCGCCTTGCAGTCATTGATCACGCGCTGTCGGCGGCGGAAGGATACCGACCTGTGACGGGTGAGTGGGCGGGAGACATACTGCTGGCCGGGGTCGTCCTGCTCGGCTCCAGCGTGCAGTGGCTCACGGGGATGGGCTTCGCACTGGTCGCCGTACCGGCCCTTGTCCTGCTGCTGGGACCGACGCAAGGGGTGGTCCTGGCCAACTGCGCGGCCGGGGTGATCAGTGTCGTGGGGCTCGCGGGTGGCTGGCGCCGGGTGCGGATGGGCGCGATGGTGCCGCTGTGCGCGGCGGCGGCGTGCACGGTGCCGGCGGGGACCTGGCTGACTCGCCAACTCCCCGAGCCGGTCCTGTTGTTGACCATGGGCGGCCTGGTGACGCTCGCCGTGCTGCTGATCATGCGGGGAGCCCGCGTCCCCGCCCTCCGGGGCGCGAAGGGCGCGGTCGCGGCCGGGGCGGTGGGCGGTTTCATGAACTCCGCGGCGGGGGTGGGCGGTCCGCCGGTGTCCCTGTACGCGGTCAACGCGGGGTGGACGGTACGGGAGTTCGTGCCGAACGCGATGTTCTACGGCGTGGTCGTGAACGCGTTCTCCGTGGCGTCGAACGGGGTGCCGGGGCTGAGCGGGGCGCAGTGGGTTCTGGTGGCCGCGGCGATGGGGGCAGGCGGGCTCATCGGCAGAGGGCTCGCTTCCCGGATACCGGAGGGGCGGGCCCGCCTGCTCGTCCTGCTGCTGGCCCTGACGGGCGGGGTGACGGCCGTGGGGAAGGGCCTGTGGGGGCTGTGATCAGTCCACGAATTCCTTGAGTGCCGCCACAGACCCGCTCACCCGTCACCCCTCACCCGTCACCCGTCACCCGTCACCTGCCGACACCGAACCGATGTCCCCGCCGGCCGCGACGGAACGCTCCCCGGAGGCGGTGACGGGCCCGCTCGCCGGCCGCGTGGGCGAGCCGGGCGTCGTGGGCGGCGGTGGCGTGGTCGACGTCCCGTCCCCCGTCGACACCGCGCCGATGCTGCCGCCCGCGGCAACCGCACGCGTACCGCTCGCGGTCACGGCGGCGGCCGTGGGCGCCGGTCCGAGGAAGGCGTACAGCGTCACCGCCAGTCCGATCAGCCCCGCCGCTCCCCCGGCCACGCTCGCCCAGGGATCCGCGGCGCCGACGTCCAGCACGCCGCCCACGACCAACCCCAGAGCCCCGGTCACGCAGAGTCCGATTCCCGTCCCCACCAACGCCGTTGACCGAGTCGCCCTGCGACCACCTTGGAGGATCCCGGTTACACCCGTCCGCCGAACAGCGCCGCCAGCCCCTGGTCCAGCTCCGCCCCCACGGTCTCCTCCCCCGGCGCGATCACGGTGTACGTGCGGGCCAGGAAGCGGTACAGGTCCGAGGTGGTGAAGCGGAGCACGGCCGTGCCCGCCGGGGAGTGGAACTCCACGTAGGTGTGGGACGCCCCGCACGGGCGGACCCGTACGCTGCCGGGCCCGGCCGGGGCGCGCAGGCCCTCGGCCAGGAGCGTGCGGGCGAACGTCCAGGTCGTGACCTCGCCGTCGACGGTGACATGGGGCGGGAAGTCGAGGTGTACGGCCAGCGGGTCGGCGGAGGTGTAGCGGAGGGTGGCGGGTATCGCGATGGCCTGGTCCGCGGCGGTGATCAGGCGGGCGCCGGTCGGCTGCTCCAGGGTGACGTGCATGGTCGGGCTCCGATTCGGGGGCGGGGGCACCGGCCGGGGGTGGCCGTTGTGCCGGTGCCTGTGAGACCGCCCGAGGGGCCCGTGCATTACGCCGCTTCAGAAGCCTTTTGCTGTAACCCGCGTCACACCACCGCAGGAAGCGCCGCGCCGCCCGCCTCCTACTGCGCCGGCCGCAGCCCCAGCTGCTCGCCGATCTCCTGCTCCATCACCTTGCCGGCCTCGAATTCGAGGGTCTCGTCGCCCATCACGCCCTGGTCCGTGTCCAGGCCGTCCAGTTCCTCCAGGGGCTGGTTCAGGCGGACGTGGGCCAGGACCGAGTGCAGGGCGCGCAGGGTCGCGGAGGCCGTCGAGCCCCAGTTGGAGAAGTACGAGAACTGCCACCACCACAGGGCCTCCGTGGTGCGGCCGGCGCGGTAGTGGGCCATGCCGTGGCGGAGGTCGGTGATGACGTCGGCCAGGTCGTCGGAGATCCGGGCCGGGACCGGGGCCTTGCGGGGCTCGTAGGGGTCGAAGACCTCCGAGTAGACGTCGACCGGGTCAAGGAGGCGGGCGAGGTTCTCGCGGAGTTCGTCGACGTCCGGCTCCGGGCCCAGGTCGGGCTCGTAGCGCTCGTCGGGGACGATGTCCTCGTGGGCGCCGAGGCGGCCGCCGGCCAGGAGGAGCTGGGAGACCTCCAGCAGGAGGAAGGGCACGGTCGAGCCCGGCTCGTCGCCCTTCGCGACCTCCGTGACGGCGACCAGGAAGCTCTCGATCTGGTCCGCGATCTGGACCGCGAAGTCGTCCGGGTTCTGCTCGGTCGCGTGCAGCGTGGCGTCAGACATCTAGGAGTCGTCTCCCCTCGAAGGCGCGGCCGAGGGTGACCTCGTCCGCGTATTCCAGGTCGCCACCCACCGGGAGGCCGCTGGCCAGGCGGGTGACCTTCAGGCCCATGGGCTTGATCATGCGTGCGAGGTACGTGGCCGTGGCCTCGCCCTCGAGATTCGGGTCCGTGGCCAGGATCAGCTCCGTGACCGTCCCGTCGGCCAGCCTCGCGAGAAGTTCTCGTATCCGCAGGTCGTCCGGACCGACGCCCTCGATCGGGCTGATCGCGCCGCCGAGGACGTGGTAGCGGCCACGGAACTCCCGGGTCCGCTCGATCGCGACGACGTCCTTCGGCTCCTCGACCACGCAGATGACCGCCGGGTCGCGGCGCGTGTCCCGGCAGATGTTGCACAGCTCCTCCTGCGCGACGTTCCCGCACGTCGCGCAGAAGCGGACCTTCGCCTTGACCTCCATCAGGGCCTGCGCGAGGCGGCGTACGTCCGTCGGTTCCGCCTGGAGGATGTGGAAGGCGATCCGCTGGGCGCTCTTGGGACCGACGCCGGGCAGCCGTCCCAGCTCGTCGATGAGGTCCTGGACCACGCCTTCGTACAACGGACTGCCGTCCTTCCTGGGGTTCCTTACGGTACGTACGGTAGTTGGCCGCGGCCCGTCTTAGAAAGGCAAGCCGGAGAACGCCGGAACGTCAGAACGGCAGGCCCGGGATGCCGCTGCCGCCGCCCAGGCCCTGGGCCAGCGGGCCCAGCTTCTGCTGCTGGAGGTTCTGCGCGTTCTCGTTGGCCGCCTGAACGGCCGCGATGATCAGGTCGGCGAGGGTCTCGGTGTCCTCCGGGTCCACCGCCTTGGGGTCGATCTGCAGGGCCCGGAGCTCGCCGGCGCCCGTCACGGTCGCCTTCACCAGGCCGCCGCCGGCCTGACCCTCGACCTCGGTCCGCGCCAGTTCCTCCTGTGCCCGCTGCAGGTCCTGCTGCATCTTCTGGGCCTGCTGGAGCAGCTGCTGCATGTTGGGCTGGCCACCACCGGGGATCACGATCAGCTCCTTGCGTGTGTACGCGTGTCTGCACGGGTGTCTGTACGGGGTTTCCGCTCGGCTTTCCCGTTCAGCACGAGCCTACGTGGTCCGCGCAGCCGTCGCCCCGGCACTCTTTCGAGTGAGAGGAACTGCTGTCCTATACCTGATCAAGACCCCCCTTCCGGGCGGAAAAGAGGCGAAAGGCATCTCTTCGCCACCCATTGGGCGGTAGGAAGGGTCCGGCGCGTCAGCCTCAGGTGTTGTGTGACGTTGCGTGCGCTGTGGGGGTCTTACCCGGGTCGTACGTGGTGTACGTGGTGTCACGCACCGTGATCAGTAGGGAGTGCCGGGTGGGTCAGCCGGAGATGCAGCCCGAGAGGTCGCCACAGGACGGGCGGGGCGGCGAAGGGGCGGCCGGACTGCGGCCGGGTGATCTGATGGGGCGGGCGTTTCCGCTCGGGGACTGGGGGGAGCCGGCGGTGCGGCTGGACGAGCTCTACCGGTGGGTGGAGCGGGGGGCGCTGAACACGGCCGCGTGGTATCTCGCGGACCGGGTGTGGAAGCGGCGGGCCGCCCGGGCGCTGCGGGGCGGGGCCGCGGCGGGGGCGATCGTGGGGGCCGCGTTGCCTCTGCTCGATATGACGGGGGTCGCGAGCGGGGTGGCGCCGTGGGGATATCTGGCGCTGCTGCTGGCGGTGGCGTGTGTGGCGATCGACCGGTTCTTCGGGGTGACGTCCGGGTGGATAAGGGACGTCGCCACGGCGCAGGCGGTGCAGCGGCGGCTGCAGGCGTTGCAGTTCGACTGGGCGACGGAGTGCGTGCGGGAGATTCTGGGGCCGGCCGAGGGGACGGCGAGTGAGGCGGCGGAGCGGTGTCTGGGGGTGTTGCGGCGGTTCACCGAGGATGTGACCGAGCTGGTGCGGGCGGAGACGGCGGACTGGATGGTGGAGTTCCGGACGGGGTCCGCGCCGCTGGGGATCCAGTCGGCCGTGGCCGGTGGGGCTCGGCAGGACGTGGGGGTGGGACAGGGGCGGTTCTCCGTGCCGCCGGCGAACGGTGCGCGGCCGAACATGCCTCGGCAGCGGCCGCCCGAGCCGCGGTGACGGGGCCGGGAGGATTTTCGCCCCCGCCGCCCCTACCCGTCCCATCCTCCAGGGGCTCCGCCCCTTCGACCCCGGCCCTGGGGGCCTGCGGCCCCCAGACCCCCGCTTCGGCCCTGAACGGGCCTCGTCCTCAAACGCCGGACGGGCTGAGATCGCCTGGACCAGCGCCGAGAAGTGACCGCCATCGTCCTCAGACGCCGGACGGGCTGGATGATGCCGACCCAGCGCCGGGAAGTGGCCGCCGATTGCCGGCACCGGCGGCGCACAGCCTCAGGCCCCCCGGTGTCCAGCAGGGCAGGTGCCCGTGGGTGCGGATCACGTCCTGGCCGTTGCCCCGGGACAGGTACGTCAGGAAGCTCGACGCCAGGGAGTCGGCCGGAGGCTGGCCGTAGGTGTACGCGTACTCGATCTCGCGGTACGGGTAGGCGCTCTCGCCCTGCTCGATGGCGTCGACGGACGGCGTGTCGTCGTCGAGCCTCAGCAGGTGCAGGCCCTTGGCGTTCGTCGCCGCGTTGAGCTCGCTGTAGCCGATCGCGCCGGGGAGGTCGGCCACCGTTGCCAGCACCTGGTCCGTCGAGTCGAGTTCACAGCGGATGACCGGCGCCGTCACATCGTCCTTGTGCACGCAGTCGACGGACGAGTTCGCGATCTCGCCCCGCCCCAGCACCCGGCGCTGAAACACCTGTCTCGTTCCCGAGTTGGCGTCCCGGCTGACGAGGTGCACCGGCAGGTTGGGGCCGCCCAGCCGGCGCCAGTTCGCGATCTCGCCCCGGTACAGCCGTTGTACGTCTGCCGTGGACAGGTTCGTCAGGCGTACGTCGTCGTTCACCACGAGCGCGAAGACCGAGACCGCCACCCGGTTCTCCCGCAGCTGCGGCAGACCGCTCGGCTTGGGGCCGTCCGACAGGGCCACCACCGGCGGTGAGCCCTTGTCCGCCCGCTCCGCCTGCGCGCCGGCCGCCGCGAGTTCCCGCAGACCCGCCGTCGAGCCGTGCGCGTCCACCTCGATCGTGACCCCGTCGCCGCCGTCGGCGCACTCCTGCTCGTACTTCTTCGCCACCTCCCGCAGCACCGGCGCGAAGGCCGTCGAGCCGGTGATCGTCAGGGTGCCGCTCGCGCAGCCGATCGGCGGGCGGTGTTCGTCCTGGGCCACGACGATCGTCGCCAGCGTCACCACGCTGACCGTGAGCATGAGGGTGATCAGCCGGGCGGCACGGCTGAACAGCGGCGGCTTGTCGTCCGGCGTCGCACTGCGGTTGGGATGCACCGCGCCGTCCCGGATGCCGCCCCGCAGCCGTATCGGACAGCCCACGTCACCGCCCGACAGCAGCACCAGCAGCTTGAAGTGGTCGCCCCGGTTGAGCGGGACGCGCGGGATGCGCAGCGTGTTGCCCTCGTAGCCGAAGCCGGCGGCGGGCGTGAAGTGCTCTCTCAGATGGTCGGTCTCGGTCGGCTGGGTGACCGACACGCCGCGCACGGTGCGGTCGGTGAACACCGCGGTCAGGCCGTGGAGTTCGCGGCCGGTGTAGTCGTTGTCGGCGATGCTCTGGGAGCCGTCGTTCTCGATGCGCAGCAGGACGAGGGTGGCGTCGGACATCACGGGGACCTCGTCGAAGAGGCCGAGGCGGACGTTGGCCCGGCCCAGCCGTACGTCGTCGCCGATCGGGTTGTCCATCTGCACGCGGTAGCCGATCCGCTTGCGGCGCGGCACCCGGCGCTCGTACCAGACCATGAGGCCGGACGCGGCGATACCGAGGACGGCGGTGCCCACGGCCACCAGATTCTCTGCGCTCAGCCACTCCATATGGGTGCCCCCGCCACTCCCCGGAGTCGGATCGTGGGGTCACCGTATGCCTGTGCGAGGGCGGATTCCGGCCTCGTCGGCCGAAGTTCGCCGGACGTTCAAGGACCGTACAGGGAACGCGAGTTCGGCGGTCGGCGGGACGGCCGTACATCACCGGCGCGTGTACGTCAGTTTCTCCCCGCTGCTCGTGTTCACGCGTTCCAGCCTGCCGTCCGGCAGCAACGTGACCTCTGTGGCGGCGCCCGGCGAGCAGGCGGTGGCCGGCTCGCCGGCCGTCACCGTGGACGGGCCGAGCCGCAACGGGCCGTTCTCGCCGGGCGGTTGGGCCAGTTCCGCCTCGAAGACGCAGTGGTAGCTGCCGCTGCCGGTGGAGCCGTCGGCGACGAGGGTGAGCACGGTGTCGCCGACCTCGCCCTGCCGGAGGGTCAGCCGGCGGGTGTTCTCGCCGCCGGTGTTGTCGATCGAGGCCGTCCAGGTGCCCAGGTACTCCGTCGGGATCACGCCGTCCGCCGGGGCCGATGCGGTCGGGGGCGGGGCGGAGGCGGTGGGGGCGGAGGGCGAGGGGCCGGTGGTGGCGGTCGAGACGGTCGGGGAGACGGTCGGATCGCCGCCTGCCCGGTCGTCACCGCCGCCGTTCATGAGGGCGTACACCGAGCCGCCGGCCCCGAGCGCGACGACCAGGGCGACCAGGACGAGGGCCACCGTGGAACGGCCGCTTCGGTGGGGTGCTTCGGGTGGGGCGGCGGGGAGGTACGGCAGGGGTGCGTCGTACGGCGGAGGGGGGCCGTATGACGGGCCCGGGCCGTACGGCGGATTCGGACCGTACGGCGCATTCGGCCCCTGCGGCGGATTCGGACCGTACGGCGGCGTCGAGCCGGCCGGCGGAGCGGAGTCCGGCGGCGGGTAGCCGTATGCCGGCTGCTGAGGGTGCTGCTGCGGGGAGCCGTACGCCGGATGAGCCGGTGCGGCCGGGCCGGGCGGCGCGGTCCGCCCGCTCCGCGGGGCGGCCACGGTGGGGAGCTGGTCCGTCGGTGTCGCACCGGCGGCCGGAGCGTGTTCGGGGGAGGCCGCGGGAGTCGGCTCCGCGGAGCCCGCTCCCGCCGACCCGCCCTGCGCCGGGCCCACCGGATCCTCCGCGTCCAGCAATCGCACCGCGTGCCGCCCCAGCTGCGCGACCAGCGCACTCGGCAGCCATGGATCCCGCGACCGCCCGTCGGCGACGGTGTCCTCGGCACCCGTACGCGCCAGGATCCGGTCCAGCGTCGGCCGGGCCCCCGGATCCTTGCGCAGGCAGTCGTGCACCAGCTCGGCGATCCCCTCGGGCATCCCCGCCAGGTCGGGCTCCTCCTGGGCGATCCGGAACATCACGGCGTGGGCGCCGCTGTCGAGGGACCCGAAGGGCAGCTTGCCGGTCGCGGCGTACGCGAGCACCGAGCCCAGGCAGAACACGTCGCAGGCGGGCGTGATCCGGTCCCCGCGCACCTGCTCGGGCGCCATGAACCCCGGCGAGCCGACGAGCGCTCCGGTGCGGGTCAGCCCGCTCTCGCCCACCGTCTCCAGGGCGCGGGCGATCCCGAAGTCGATGACGCGGGGCCCGTCGATGGTGACCAGGACGTTGGACGGTTTCAGGTCCCGGTGCACTATCCCCGCGGCGTGGATGTCCTTGAGCGCGTGCGCCAGCCCCGCCGCCAGGATCCGCACCGACCGCTCGGGCAACGCCCCGTGGTCGTGCCCGACGACCTGCTGGAGGCTGGGCCCGGCGACGTACCCGGTGGCGACCCAGGGCACCTCGGCCTCGGTGTCCGCGTCGAGCACCGGCGCGGTCCAGAACCCGCCGACCCGCCGCGCGGCCTGCACCTCCTGCCGGAACCGGGCCCGGAACTCCTCCTGTGCGGCCAGCTCCCGCCGTACGAGCTTGACGGCGACGGTACGGCCACGGTCGGACCGGGCGAGAAACACGTCCCCCATGCCGCCCGCGCCCAGTCGCGCCAGCAGCCGATAGGCCCCGATCAGCTGTGGGTCCCCGGCCCCCGGTTTCTCCATCGCACGCCCCCCAACCCCCGTCTACCCGACGGCCACACGATAGTGCGGCATACGGGGAGGTGAACGGGGCGGCGTCTACGGTTCCGTAACAGGAACGGTGATCTGGTCGAGCACCTTCGACAACCGTTCCAGAACCCTTACGGCATCGGCGAGTTCCGCCTCCCCGAAGGCCTGCGCCAGCCGGTCCGCGAAGGCCGCGTGACCGGGGTCGATCCGGGAGACCGCGGCCCGCCCCTGCTCGGTCGGCGCGAGGAGTTTCGCGCGGCGGTGGGCCGGGTTGGGCCGGTACTCGGCGAGGCCCTTGTCCACCAGCAGGTCGGCGATGCGCTGCACGCTCTGCCGGGTGATGCCCATCGCGCGGGCGATGCCGGACACGGGGAGGGGTTCGCCGAGCACCGCTCCCAGCACCTGCCACCACGACGCCGTCAGCCCGGCCGGCCGGGCCAGCTCCTCGGCGACCGCGAGGAACTGGCCGTTGAGCCGGAAGACCCCGAGCGCGCTGCGGCTGAGCAGCTCCTGGCGTTCCCGGCTCACAGCACCCCGGCCTTCTCCAGTACGCCGTACGCCGTCGCGTCGGAGTCGTGGAAGAGGCGGTACCAGGCGTCCACGGCCTCGTCGTCGTACACCTTCAGCAGCCGCAGGATCTCCCGGGCGAAGGCGACGGGTTCGGTGGGGCCGGCGGTGACGAGCCCCCGGTCGGTGACGGCGTCGGCCTCGACGTACCGCTCAGCACCGCCGTACCCGGTCGCGGCCAGGTAGAAGGAGACCGCGCTGGTGTGGTCCCGGTCGTCGAGCAGGCCCTCACGCGCCAGCCCGGCCGTCGCCCCGCAGATCGCGGCCACCGGCACCCCGGCGTCCAGGAAGGCGCGGGCCGTGCGGGCGAAGGGGGCGAGCTCGTCGCCCGCGTCCCACGAGTCGGCGCCCGGGAGGATCAGCAGGGACGCGTCGGACGGCCGTACGTCCGCCAGGGCCAGGTCGGGCTGGATGCGGAGGCCGCCGACGGTGGTGACGGGCTCGCGGGTGGGGCCGACGGTGCGGATCCCGTATCCGGCGCGCGCGAGCTGGGCGGTGGCGTAGCCCGGCTCCCAGTCGGCCAGGGTGTCGTAGACGGCGAGGTACACGGGCTTGCTCATGGTTCCTCCTGGAGACCTCGAAGATGACAGAATGCTGTCACTTCGACAGCCTGCTGTCAATGGCACTCATGGCCTGCCTCCGCGTCGACAACCTGTCGCGGAAACCGGCCGACCGCAGACAGGACGCCGATATCGCGCCCGTGTCCCGGATACCTACGCTCACCGCATGACCCCTCAGCCAGATCCCGAGGTCGGCGCCGCCGTGAAGGCCGCGGACCGTGCGCATGTCTTCCACTCCTGGTCCGCGCAGGAGCTCATCGACCCGCTCGCCGTCGCCGGTGCGGAGGGGTCGTACTTCTGGGACTACGACGGCAGGCGCTACCTCGACTTCACCAGCGGGCTCGTCTACACGAACATCGGCTACCAGCACCCGAAGGTCGTCGCCGCGATACAGGAGCAGGCCGCACACCTGACCACCTTCGCGCCCGCCTTCGCCATCGAGGCGCGGTCGGAGGCGGCGCGGCTGATCGCCGAGCGTACGCCGGGCGACCTGGACAAGATCTTCTTCACCAACGGCGGCGCGGACGCCGTCGAGCACGCCGTACGGATGGCCCGGCTGCACACCGGGCGGCCGAAGGTGCTGTCGGCGTACCGGTCGTACCACGGCGGTACGCAGCAGGCCGTGAACATCACCGGCGACCCGCGCCGCTGGGCCTCCGACAGCGCCACGGCCGGTGTCGTGCACTTCTGGGCGCCCTTCCTGTACCGCTCCCGCTTCTACGCGCAGACCGAGGAGCAGGAGTGCGCGCGGGCGCTGGAGCACCTGGAGACGACGATCGCCTTCGAGGGGCCGTCGACCGTCGCCGCGATCATCCTGGAGACGATTCCCGGGACGGCCGGGATCATGGTGCCGCCGGCCGGCTACCTGGCGGGCGTCCGGGAGATCTGCGACAAGTACGGCATCGTCTTCGTCCTGGACGAGGTCATGGCGGGGTTCGGGCGGACCGGTGAGTGGTTCGCGGCGGATCTGTTCGACGTCACGCCGGACCTGATGACCTTCGCCAAGGGCGTGAACTCCGGGTATGTGCCGCTGGGCGGGGTCGCCATCTCCGGGGCCGTCGCCGAGACGTTCGGCAAGCGGCCCTACCCGGGCGGGCTGACCTACTCCGGACACCCGCTGGCCTGCGCCGCCGCCGTCGCGACGATCAACGTCATGGCCGAGGAGGGCATCGTCGAGAACGCCGCCCGGCTGGGCGCCGAGGTGGTCGGGCCGGCACTGCGCGAGCTGGCCGAGCGGCACCCGAGCGTCGGCGAGGTGCGCGGGGTCGGCATGTTCTGGGCGGTCGAGCTGGTGAAGAACCGGGAGACCCGCGAGCCGCTGGTGCCGTACAACGCCGCCGGTGAGGCCAACGCCCCGATGGCCGCGTTCGGCGCCGCCGCGAAGGCCGGGGGTATCTGGCCGTTCATGAACATGAACCGCACCCATGTCGTGCCGCCGTGCAACGTGAGCGAGGCCGAGCTGAAGGAAGGCCTGGCGGCGCTGGACGCTGCGCTGGCGGTGGCGGACGAGTACACGCAGTAGGAGGCCGGTGCGCTTGTCAGCGCCGGTCAGGCATCGTTTCGGCCCGTCCGGCGGGTGAGGACGGAGGCCGTTCAGGGGCCGAAGCAGGGAGCTGGGGGCCGCAGGCCCCCAGCCCCTTCAGGGATGGGACGGGCAGGCGCGGCGGGGGCGAGAAAACCAGCCGTTCCCCACAGAAACCTCCCCCGGGCCCGAACGCGTAAGGTGGCGTGCTCGTAGACATATACGTGCACGCGAAGACACGCACGCCACCTCATCGCGACGAACGGGAGACGCCCTGACCATGCCCGGCATCGGCGGCAACGGCTCCGTCACGCGGAGCACCCTGCGGCAGCAGATCGCGGACGCGCTGCGGGACGAAGTGCTGGCCGGGCGGCTGCAGGCGGGGCGCGAGTTCACCGTCAAGGAGATCGCCGAGCAGTACGGCGTCTCCGCGACGCCGGTCCGCGAAGCGCTCGTCGACCTCTCCGCGCAGGGCCTCCTCGAAGCCGACCAGCACCGCGGCTTCCGTGTGCACGAGTACTCCGTGGCGGACTACCGCGGCATCGTCGAGGCCCGCGGCCTGGTCACCGACGGCATGTTCCAGGTCCTGGCCACCGACCGCGCGAGCCACCGGGACCCCGACGACCCACGCGTCCACGCCGCCGTCCTCGGCGTACGCCGCCGCGCCGACGAGGCACAGCGCGCCGCCGCCGCCGGCGACCTCACCGTCCTCATCGGCTACGACCTGCGCTTCTGGCGCGAACTCGGCGCCCTCTTCGGCAACCCCTACCTCGCCGACTTCCTGCACCGGCTGCGCGTGCAGTCCTGGGTCTGCGCGGTCCAGCACCTGCGCCGCCTGGACGATCTGCGCGGCCACCTGTGGTCCCGGCACACCGAGCTGGTCGACGCCCTGATGCGCCGCGACCTGCCCACCGCCCGCTCGATCATCGCCGCCTACGACGCGGAGTCCCTCGCCCTGATCGAGCGCCTGGCGGCCGGATGAGCGACGCGGGGGGAGCCGGCCACCGCCGCGAAGGCCACGCCGTCCGGCGAGACGGGCCGGGGACCGGCTGCGCCTGGCAGCGGGTGCGCGAACTCCCGGAGCACGCCGGAGAACGGCGGACCGTGCAGAAGCTGAGGGGCCGACCGGGAGGTGGGTCGCCGGAGTGTGGGTATGGGACCTGCACGAGGGGAGCCGACCCCGCGCCGCACCGATTACCCTGCCCTGACCAACGTGCTATGCGAGGAGCCCTCTTTTGGCCTGTGACCTGTGGCTGGTACCGCTCGTCGACGTGTTGTGCCACACGCCCGACAACCCCTTCGCCGAGGAACTCGCGCAATACAACAAGGTGCTCGCCGAGGCCGGGCTGCCGCCGGTGCCGGTGTACCAGTACATGCCGGGCCTGTCCGGAGACGTCGCCCCGGTCGCCGGCTTCGACTACGACGCGCTGCACTTCCTGCGCCGCGCGTACCTGCTCCAGGTCTGCGGCCTGCCGGTCACCCCGGTCGACGAACTGGGCGGCGACTACGAGCAGCTCCTGGAGATGTTCGAGACGACGGCCCAGCAGTCGCACCTGGTCTGGCACTACGACCACGCGGGCGCCTACGTCCCCGTCGACTTCCCCAACCCGCTCGCCAACGACGAACTCCTGGCCGGCGGCGGCCCGCTGGGCTCCTCCCAGTCCCTGCTGCGGGAGCTGGAGTTCGTGGCCCCGGTGATCGGCATCGACCCGGCCAACCCTCCGGCGGCCCCCCAGCCCCCGCTGGCGCCCACGGCCCTGGAGGAACCGGCCGGTGCCGCCCCCTACGACCCGAGCCCCTTCGCCCGCGAACGGCATGTCTGGCTGGGGCTGCACGCGGCGGCGACGCGGAGTCTGGCGCAGGGGTCGATGATCGTCTTCAGCTGAGGCGCAGCTCGGACAGCCCCTTCTGCAGGTCGTCGGGGTTCATGACCGGCGTGTAATCCACCCTGGCGTCCAGTTCCAGGAAGAGGCGCTCCGCGATCGGGGGCATCTGGGAGCTTTCCTTCATGTCGAAGAACAGGAGCATGGTGCGCTGCCCCTGGTCGACGGTGAAGTAGGAGGCCTCCGGCTTGACGTTCTCCAGGATCTCCTGGACCACCTGGGGCATCTTGCCGCTGCGGATGAGGTCGTTGGACTTCTCGGTGTCGATGTTGGCCTTGAGCAGCATGCGCATGGCACGCACCTTTCTTCTGGTCGTTCTTGGCCTCACGCTATGGGCGGTGTGCGCACTTCGCTCGCTCACTGGTCCATCGGAAGCAGCGGCACGAGGGGAGGGCATCCGGCGGGCGCCCTCCATCGGTCGGGTCAGGGCTGCTCGACGATGCGGATGGTGCGGATGCCTGTGCCCCGGTAGCGAGTCGGCGTCCTGGTCAGGACGGGACGCCCGCGTGGCCACTCGACGGTGGGCAGCGCGAGGTGCAGCACATGTGCGCCGCTCCAGTCCGGCTCGTCCTTGCCCTCGTCCTCGGCGCCGGCCGTCCGCAGGCGCTTGCCCACGGCGGCAGCGGCCGCGAAGTCGAGCCCTTCGACGTTGACGGACGGCAGCGCACCCAGGTGCTCGGCGACTCCGGCCCGCTCGCGCTCGGCGGCGGCAAGGCTGAGCGCCGGGATGTAGACCCGCAGGGCGGGATCCTTCTCGGCCTCGACCACGAGCCGCGAGGCCATGACGTTCCCCCCGCCGAGGGCGAGCGCGGCTGTGTCGTCGAAGATGACGGCACGCGGCAGCGGGTACCGCTCCTCGTCAGTCACTGGACCTCTCCGATGCGTCCGGCTTCCAGGTCGGCCCACAGCTTCTCGCCGGCCTTCTGGTCCTCGTCGGTGTACGGCCTGCCCAGGAAGTGCTCCTCGACGTACGCCCTGGTCTCCTCGTACCGCTTGCGCAGCTCTTCTTTGGTGGGTGTGGCCCCGGCCAGCTCCGCCACGAAGTCCCGCATGCTCATCCCGCGCTCCCGGGCCAGCTCCTGGAGACGGTCCCGGACAGAGGGGTCGACCTTGATCGTGGTGTCAGCCATGAGGACAGTATACCGGCGGTATACCACCTTCTCGGCGGCCGCGCATGTCGAGGCTTGTCTGGTGCTGTGCTGCCCCTGGAACGCGGGTTGCGCGGGACATACGCGGGGGCCTGCGGCCCCATGCACCTCGTGGAGACCAAGGACCATGAGCACGTCGTGTACTTGGAGGTCGAGGACCAAGGGATTCTGGTCAGCGATCCGGCCGAGGTGTCCCAACTGGCGCACCGCTATGCGAGGATCCGCTCACAGGCCCTGAGTCCCGACGAATCACTGGCTTTCATCGAGCGGTTGGCAGGAGAGGAACGATGACCGGCACCGGAAACCTTCGCTGGTTCAAGTCGAGCTACAGCGACAGCAGCGGCGGCGCCTGCCTCGAAGTCGCCACCTGCCCCCACGCCACCACCATCCACATCCGCGACTCCAAGAACCCCGACGGCCCAAACCTCACCGCCTCCGGCAAGGCCTGGGCCGCCTTCATTGGCAGGTGTCAGAGCCAACGCTGATACTTACCACCGTTGTCGGGCTTCGTGTAGACAGACCCGGACGCGTTGCTGTCCAGGATGCGTCCGGTCGCCTTGTTCTTCAGGCGCCACCCGGTGGAAGTCTTCGTTTCGAACCACTTCTGATTGTTTCCGCCATTGCAGGAAATCCCGTAGACGGACCCCCTGGCGTTACTGTCCAGGCACTTGTCTCCCGTGCTGAAGCCGTCGTACTTAATAGTGAACGAGCCGTCGGAGTTCTTGGACTCGACCCATCCGCCGGCATTCCGCTCGTCGGTGACCACCTTGGTCCCAGTGCCGGTGATGCCGGTGTCCATGCTGAGATAGCGGCCGGTTGCGGCGTTCTTCCAAGTGACCCGATTTGCCGCGACGGCGCTACCTGAAGCAGCCAGCAAGACGGCAGACGTAAGCGCGGTGGTCGACAGGACCACAGTCAGGCGCCTCATGTTCATGAAATACCCCCTTATGAAAGATGTCGCTGGTCAGGCGACGTACAGGCAATCTAACAGGTACTGATTTCATACTGCAAGATCTCGAAATATTGCCACCAATGTCCAGCTATGGCCTAAAATGCCAACATGCGACCTCGAATAGCACGGGGACTCTGATAAGATCAAGTACTGTCTGCTTTGGAATGAAAATTTCGGGCCCTGGGTGCCCCAGTTGGAGGCCGGGAAGTGGAAGAGGATCGCCTGGACAAGGTGTTGACGATCCCGAACGCCTTGAGCGCCCTGCGCGTCGCTGGGGTTCCAGTATTTTTGTGGCTCGTCCTCCAGCCCTACTTCGGAAACCCGAGCCTTGACGAATGGGCTATTGCTCTTCTGGTGGTCAGCGGTATCACCGACTACCTTGACGGGAAACTAGCTCGCCGCTGGAATCAGATAACTCGCCTCGGCCAAATCCTGGATCCCGCGGCCGACCGGCTGTACACGATTTCTACGCTGCTTGCACTGGTCTTGCGGGATATCATTCCCTGGTGGTTCCTGGTCCTGCTTCTCGCACGTGACGTATTCATGGCCCTGAATATCGCCACCCTGCGGCGGATCGGATACGGTCCACTCAAGGTCAATTTCATCGGAAAAGCGGCCACCTTCAACCTCATGTACGCATTCCCACTGCTCCTGTTGGCCGACGGCGGGGATTCGTTGGCTCAGTTTGCGCGCATTTTTGGATGGGCGCTGGCCATCTGGGGGGCCGGGTTGTACTGGTGGTCTGCGGCTCTTTACACGACTCAGGTGCGCAGACTGAGGTTGGCCACCGTCCGGTAGTCGAGAAGGCCCTGTACACACAAAGCTGCGCCGCGCCCGGGAGTCGGACGCGGCGCAGCTTTTCGAACTGACCGGAACCAAGGCCCACTGGCCTACAGGCCTACAGGCCTACAGGCCTACAGGAACGAGTTGATCTCGATCGTCTCGTCCCGGCCCGGCCCCACACCGATCGCGGAGATCGGCGCGCCGGACATCTCCTCCAGCGCCTTGACGTACGCCTGGGCGTTCTTCGGCAGGTCGGAGAAGGACTTGGCCTTGCTGATGTCCTCGCTCCAGCCCGGCAGCATCTCGTAGACCGGCTTCGCGTGGTGGAAGTCGGTCTGGGAGTACGGGAGCTCCTCGACGCGCTTGCCGTCGATCTCGTACGCCACGCAGACCGGGATCTGCTCCCAGCCGGTCAGGACGTCCAGCTTGGTGAGGAAGAAGTCGGTCAGGCCGTTCACGCGGGTCGCGTAGCGGGCGATGACCGCGTCGAACCAGCCGCAGCGGCGGTCACGGCCGGTCGTCACGCCCCGCTCGCCGCCGATGCGGCGCAGCGCCTCGCCGTCCTCGTCGAAGAGCTCGGTCGGGAACGGGCCGGCACCGACGCGGGTGGTGTACGCCTTGAGGATGCCGATCACGCGGCTGATCTTCGTCGGACCCACGCCCGCGCCCGTGC
This sequence comes from Streptomyces curacoi, assembly GCF_001513975.1. Lineage (GTDB taxonomy): Bacteria > Actinomycetota > Actinomycetes > Streptomycetales > Streptomycetaceae > Streptomyces > Streptomyces curacoi. The sequence goes on along the minus strand of NZ_KQ947985.1, from coordinate 712,358 downwards.
ACGCACCGCCCGCCGTGGGGTTGGAGGACGTGACGAAGGGATAGGTCCCGTGGTCGATGTCGAGCAGCGTGCCCTGGCCGCCCTCGAAGAGGACCACCTTGTCGTCCTCAAGGGCCTGGTTGAGGACCAGGACGGTGTCGGCGACGTACGGCTCGATCTTCGCGGCGTAGCCCAGCAGCTCCTCGACGACCTGCTCGACGGCGATCGCGCGGCGGTTGTAGAGCTTGGTGAGGATCTGGTTCTTGACGTCGAGGGCCGCCTCGACCTTCTGCGTCAGGATCGACTCGTCGTAGAGGTCCTGGACGCGGATGCCGACGCGGTTGATCTTGTCGGCGTAGGTCGGGCCGATGCCGCGGCCGGTGGTGCCGATCTTCCGCTTGCCGAGGAAGCGCTCCGTCACCTTGTCGACGGTCACGTTGTAAGGCGTGATGATGTGCGCGTTTCCGCTGATGAGGAGCTTCGACGTGTCGACGCCGCGCTCGTTCAGCCCGCTCAGCTCGGAGAGCAGGACCGACGGGTCGACGACGACGCCGTTGCCGATGACCGGGGTACACCCCGGCGAGAGGATTCCGGAAGGGAGAAGGTGGAGGGCGTACTTCTGATCACCCACGACTACCGTGTGGCCGGCGTTGTTGCCGCCCTGGTATCGCACCACGTAGTCGACGGATCCGCCTAGCAGGTCCGTCGCCTTTCCCTTGCCTTCGTCACCCCACTGAGCACCGAGCAGCACAAGTGCGGGCACGCGCGTACACCCCTTCCGGGCGGGGCATGTCCAAGGTCAGGGGTGTACGCGTAGGGTTTCCGCCGCGTGCACCACGACCGGCCGCGATCTTCATTGGCCGCGAACCGTCGACCGGATGGCCCCGGAATAGACGAAGCCCCTGGCGCAATAGCGCAAGGGGCTCTTGCACAAAGATGCTACCCGAGGAAGCGAGGCATGGCCGAGGTGGCGACTTTCGCGATGTCCGATCAGCTGCTGGTGGTGATCGATCCGGTCGCTCGGAGGACGGACGGGGAGTCCGTCAGGATCGCGAAAGACGTGCTCAGCGCGGGTGCGGCGACAAAGGTGTGCCTGCCGGAGGGGCCGGACGAGTTCGCCCGGGCACTGGCGCGGCGCGGCTCGCGGCGGCCCGTGGTCGTCGGTGACGACCGGGCTCTGATGCGGGCGGTGTCGCTTTTGCACCGGCGGCGGGAGCTGGCCGAATGCGTGCTGTCCGTGGTGCCGGTCGGGGGCGCGCTGTCGCTGGCCGGATCCCTCGGCGTGCCGACGGGGGCGGTGGCGGCGGCCCGGGCGGTGCTGGACGGGGTGGAGCGGCGGCTGGATCTGCTCGTCGACGACAGTGACGGGGTGGTCCTTGGCGCGCTGCGGATCCCTCCGATACGGGACCCGGCCGCGCCGGCCGGGGCCACCGCGGTGGGGTCGGGTGCCGGGCGGCCGTGGCTGCGGACCTGTCAGTCCCTCGTACGGACCCTCGTGCCGGCCCGGCCTCCCTCCCCTGCCGGGTCCGGGCCGTCGCGGCTGCGGGTCGAGGTCGACGGGGCGACGCTGGTGGACCTCGGCCAGCCGGTGGAGGCGGTGTCGGTGACCCCGGGAGCCGCCGGGGTGGCCGCGGTGGAGGTACGGCCGGCCTCGGTGGGCGCGGAGGCCTCCCCGCTGCGGGCCGAGGGGCGGACCGTGACCGTCTCGGGGGCGCACTTCCGGTACGCGGCGGACGCGACGGTGTCGGGGCCGCTGCGCAGACGGACGTGGACCGTGGGGGAAGGCGGGCTCAGGCTGGTGCTGCCGGAGGGGTGAGCGGGAGGATCCCGGGTGCGGGACGATCCCGGGGGCGGGACGATCCCGGGCACTCCGGGGCGGGCCCCGGTCAGCCGAGGGTCAGCCCTGCCCGAAGGTCCTCTCGCGGTGCGCCCGCCACCGCTCCATCATCGCCGCGATCTCGCCCTCGATGAACTCGAAGAAGGCGAGCGTCTCGGCCATGCGGCGGCCCGCCGGGGTATCGGGGCCGAGACTGTTGACGCCCTCGCGCAGAGCGCCCTCCCACCGCTTGATGACGGCTTCACGGTTGGTCAGGGCCTCGTACCACTGGTCACCGTGGACCCGATAGCGCTCCCGGCGCGAACCGGGCTCCCGCTCCCGCGACACCATGTGCGTCTGGGCCAGATAACGCACCGCTCCGGAGACCGCCGCGGGGCTGATCTGCAGCTGTTCGCTCAGTTCGGCGGAGGTGAGCACGCCCTTGTCGGAGGAGAGCAGCGCGGCGAAGACGCGGGCGGCCATGCGCTGCATCCCGGCCTCGACGAGCTGCGCCGCGAAGGACTCCACGAACTTCGACACGGCCTCTGCGTCCCGCCCGGCCTGCGCTGATTCCCTCATGCGCCCATCCTATCCACGATTCATACGCTTCCTTAACTTCACAAATTTCTGAAAGAAGCGTACGTTCTGAAGAATGACGAGGGCAATCACGGTCTCCGCACTGCACAAGTCGTTCGGCAGGACGCACGCGCTCGACGGCCTCGACCTGGATGTCGAGACCGGCGAGGTCCACGGCTTCCTCGGCCCCAACGGCGCCGGCAAGTCCACCACCATCCGCGTCCTGCTCGGCCTGCTGCGCGCCGACTCGGGCGCCGCGCAGGTGCTCGGCCGCGACCCCTGGACGGACGCCGTGGAGGTGCACCGCCGGATCGCCTACGTGCCCGGCGACGTCACCCTGTGGCGCAACCTCTCCGGCGGCGAGGTCATCGACCTCTACGGCCGGCTGCGCGGCGGCCTCGACCGGCGGCGCCGCGCCGAGCTGGTCGAACGCTTCGAGCTGGACCCGACGAAGAAGGGCCGCACGTACTCCAAGGGCAACCGGCAGAAGGTCGCCCTGGTCGCCGCGTTCGCCTCGGACGTGGACCTGCTGATCCTCGACGAGCCGACCTCGGGCCTGGACCCGCTGATGGAGGAGGTCTTCCAGCGCTGTGTCGAGGAGGAGCGGGACAGGGGCCGAACCGTCCTGTTGTCGAGTCACATCCTCAGCGAGGTCGAGGAGCTCTGCGACCGGGTGAGCATCATCCGCAAGGGCCGTACGGTCGAGAGCGGTTCGCTCGCCGACCTGCGCCATCTGACCCGGACCAGCGTCACGGCCGAACTGGCGGGCCCGCCCGACGGGTTGTCGCACCTCCCCGGGGTCCACGACCTCGACGTGCGGGGCCGCCGCGTCCGGCTGCAGGTCGACACCGACAAACTCGACGCCGTCCTGCGCTCGCTCAGCGAGTCCGGCGTGCGGTCGCTGACGTCGACGCCGCCGACGCTGGAGGAGCTGTTCCTGCGGCACTACCAGGCGGACATGAGCGAGGTGGCCCGATGACCACCACGGCGCTCGCGGTACGGCCGACACGCTCGCGCCAACTGGCGGGCACCGGCACGCTGTTGCGCTTCGCGCTGCGCCGCGACCGGCTGATGATCCCGGTGTGGGTGGCGGTGAACGCGCTGATGATCCTCTCCATGCCGAACACGCTGGAGAACCTGTACGCCACCCCGGCCGAACGCGCCGGCCTCGTGCGGGACACGGCGGCCAACGCCTCCTTCCGCGCCCTGATCGGCCCCGTCTTCGACGACTCGGTCGGCGCCCTCACGGCCTGGCGCGTCGGCGTGTACGCGGGCGCGCTCGCGGCCGTGCTGAGCCTCCTCCTCGTCGTACGGCACACCCGGGACGAGGAGGAGAGCGGCCGCCAGGAGCTGGTGGCGTCCGGCATGGTGGGCCGCCGGGCCTCCCTGACGGCCGCACTGCTGACGGCGGCGGTCGCGAACGCCGTACTGGCCCTGCTGGTCACGGCCGGGCTGTCCGGCCAGGGCGCCTCCGGGGCGCTCGCCCTCGGGCTCGGCCTCGCCGGGGTCGGCATGGTCTTCGCGACGCTGGCGGCGATCGTCGCCCAGTTCACGGAGAGCGCCCGGCTGGCGCGGGGGCTGACGGCGGGGCTGCTGGGCGCCGCGTTCGTGCTGCGCGCGGCGGGCGACTCGGCGTCGGACGACGGTTCGTCGGCGCTGACGTGGGTGTCACCGCTGGGCTGGCTGGAGAACCTGCGGGCCTTCGCGGACGAGCGCTGGTGGGTGCTGCTGCTGTTCGCGGCGGCGGCCTCGGCGCAGGGCGCGGTGGCGTACGCACTCGCCGGGCGCCGGGACGTGGGCATGAGCTTCCTGCCCACCCGGCCAGGACCGGCCGACGGCCGCCTCGGCACGGCGGGTGCGCTGGCCTGGCGGCTGCAGCGCGGCAGCGTGCTCGGCTGGGGCATCGGCTTCTTCCTCGCCGGGGTCGTCTACGGCGGGCTGACCGACGGGGTGGCCGACCTGGTCGGCGACAACGACAACGCCCGCGAGATCTTCCGGCGGATGGGCGGGCAGTCGGGCATCACGGACGCGTTCCTGGCGTCGATGGTCGGGATGCTCGGCCTGATCGCCGCGCTGTACGTCGTGGCGTCGGTGCTGCGGCTGCACGGCGAGGAGACCTCGCTGCGGGCGGAACCGGTGCTGGCCAACGCGGTGGGGCGGCTCCGCTGGGCGGCGGGCCACCTGGTGATCGCCTTCGCGGGCTCCGCACTGATCATGCTGCTCGCGGGCCTGGGTTTCGCCGTCGGCTACGGCAAGCAGGTCGGCCCGCTCCTGGGAGCCTGCCTGGTCCAGCTCCCGGCGGTGTGGGTCATCGGCGGGCTGGCGGTCCTGCTGTACGGGGTGCTGCCGCGGGCCGCGATGGCGGCGTGGGGCGTGGCCGGCGCGGTACTGCTGATCGGCTGGGTGGGGCCCGCGCTGGATGTTCCGCAGGCGGTGCTGGACCTGTCGCCGTTCGGGCATCTGCCGAAGCTGCCGGGCGGGGGGATGGAGTGGGGGCCGGTGCTGGTCCTGTTGGGGCTGGCGGCGGCACTGGTCGCAGTGGGGCTGACCGGCCTGCGCCGCCGGGACATGACGACCTGACCGGTTCAGTCGACGTACTGCTTCAATTCCTCGGTGTCGAGTTCGATGCCGACCGGATCAGGGAGAGCAAACTTGTCGCCGAGCCTGGCCACGTGGATGTCCTGGTAGCCGAACTCCGGGTTCGGGTTGCTGTGCACAAGAACCGAGAGGTTGTCCCGGTCGATCAGCAGATAGACCGGGATGCCCGCCTCGGCGTACGCCCGGGGCTTATCCACGCGGTCGCGTTTGTGGGTGTCCGAGTCGTACGACGTGATCTCTACGGCCATCAGCACGCCGTCGGGATCGGTCCAGTCGCCTTCGCGGTTGAAGTAACCCACAGGTGCAAGCACGGCGTCAGGCAGCGCGCGACCCTTCCGGTATGCCTCCACCTTCAGCCCTTGGTTCGCTACATAGAGGGTGAGTTCGGGCCGGGCCCGCTTGCACTCGAAGACCAGCCACATCGCGATCTCGCCATGCCTGGCGTCCGCCACTTTCTTGACCTCGATCCGTCCGCCGATGAACTCGAAGCTGACGGTCTCGTCCTCACGGGCAGCGAATTCGGCGATCCGCTCGAACAGGTCCACCGACATCTGATCTGACGCACGCTCTGCCATAACCGTCATGGTGCCTCCCTTCGCAGGCAGGCACCAGCTTGACGAGCCACCGCCGACCATCGACCGGGATTCGCTCAGCGATCAGCCGAACGAGTGATCATCCCACCTCGACGCGCAACCCCTCCAACCCCCGGATCACAAAGTTCGGCTTCCGCTCCGGCTCTACCGCCAGCCGCAGCGTCGGCGCCTGTTCCAGCAACGCCGTCATGGACGCCGCCAGCTCGATGCGGGCCAGCGGAGCGCCGATGCAGTAGTGGATGCCGGCGCTGAAGGAGATGTGCGGGTTCTCCTCGCGGGTGAGGTCCAGGCGGTCGGGGTCGGTGAAGACCTCGGGGTCGTGGTTGGCGGAGCCGAAGAGCATCGCGATCTCCGCGCCGCGCGGGATCGTCGTGCCGTCGATCTCGATCTCGTCCAGCACCCAGCGCTCGAAGAGCTGGAGCGGGGTGTCGTAGCGCATCAGCTCCTCGATGGCCGACGGGACCAGGGAGTGGTCCGCGCGCAGGGCCGCGAGCTGGTCGGGGTTGCGGAACAGCGCCCACCAGCCGTTGACCGTGGCGTTCACCGTGGCCTCGTGGCCGGCGTTCAGCAGCAGGACCGCCGTCGAGATCATCTCCTGCTCGGTGAGGCGGTCGCCCTCGTCGTACGCCGCGATCAGGCCCGAGATCAGGTCGTCGCCGGGCTCCTCGCGGCGGGCCGCGATCAGCTCCAGGAGGTACTCCGAGAACTCCACCGAGGCACGGACCGCCTTCGCCGCCGTCTCCTGCGACGGGTTCAGCTCGTACATCCCGCAGATGTCCGCCGACCAGGGCCGCAGCTGAGCCCGGTCCGACTCCGGGATGCCCAGCATCTCGGCGATCACCGCGACCGGCAACGGCTCCGCCACGTCCGTCAGCAGATCCCCGCCGCCCTTCTCGACCAGCGCCGACACCAGGTCCCCGGCCAGCCCCCGCACATACGGCTTCAGCCGCTCCACCGTGCGCGGCGTGAACGCCTTCGACACCAGCCGCCTGATCCGGGTGTGGTCCGGCGGCTCCAGATCGAGCATCCCGTGGTCGTTGAGGACGTGGAACGGCTCGTGCTCCGGCGGCGGCGCCGTCCGCCCGAACTCCTCATGGGTGAACCGGTGCTGGTACGTCCGGCCCAGCCGGCGGTCGCGCAGCAGCGCCGAGACGTCCGCGTGGTGCGGCACCAGCCACTGGTCGGTGGGCTCGAAGTAGTGCACCCGGCCCCGGGCACGCAGCTCGGCGTAGGCGGGGTACGGGTCGGCCAGGAACGCCGGGTCCCACGGGTCGAAGGCGAGGGCGGAAGGAGCTGCCATGCACGGACGTTAGCCCGGCCTCCCCCTGTCTGACCAGGGGTGTCCCCCGCCGTGGCCCGGGCGGCGGGCCGGCTCAGCCGGGCGTGACCAGCCGCGCCTCGTACGCGAACACCGCCGCCTGCGTACGGTCCCGCAGCCCCAGCTTCACCAGGATCCGGCTGACGTGGGTCTTGATCGTCGACTCGGCGACCACCAGCCGCTCGGCGATCTCCGCGTTCGACAGGCCCTGCGCGATCAGGACCAGCACCTCCGTCTCCCGCTCGGTCAGCTCCCCGTACGCCGCGTGCGCGGAGGACATCAGGCGCGGGGAGTCGGACAGCTTGGAGAACTCGGTGATCAGCCGCTTGGTGACCGACGGGGCGAGCAGCGCCTCGCCGGCCGCCACCACGCGCACGCCGTCGGCGAGCTGGCGCGCCGAGGCGTCCTTGAGGAGGAAGCCCGAGGCTCCCGCGCGCAGCGCCTGGTACACGTACTCGTCGAGGTCGAAGGTCGTCAGCACCAGCACCTTGGCCGTCCCGTCGGCCGCGACGATCTCCCGGGTCGCCTCGATGCCGTTCAGCTCCGGCATGCGGATGTCCATCAGCACCACGTCGGGGGCGAGGTCCCGCACCCGCTCCACCGCCTCGCGCCCGTTGACCGCCTCGCCGACGACCTCGATGTCCGGCATCGCGTTCAACAGGACCGAGAAGCCCTCGCGCACCATCATCTGGTCGTCCGCGATCAGCACGCGGATGGTCATGAGCCGTCCTCGGTCGTCGCGGCGACCGGCAGGAACACCGTCACCTCATAGCCGCCGTCGTCCGTCCGGCCCGCCGTCATCTCGCCGTTCAGCATGGAGACGCGCTCCCGCATACCGGTGATGCCGTGCCCGGCGCCCGGGGAGGGTTTGACCAGGGCCGACGCGGGCGGCGGGCCGTTGACTATGCGCAGGCCGAGGCCGCCGAGGACGTAGCCGATCTCCACGCGGGCGCTCGCGCCGGGCGCGTGCCGCAGGCTGTTGCTCAGCGCCTCCTGCACGATCCGGTAGGCCGACAGCTCCACACCGGGCGGCAGCTCCCGCACCGCGCCGGTCACCGCCTTCTCGACGCTCAGTCCCGCGTCCCGCACATTCGCCAGCAGCGCGTCCAGGTCGGCGAGGGTGGGCTGCGGGGCGTCCGGGGCCTCGTAGTCCTCGGCGCGGACGACGCCCAGGACGCGGCGCAGCTCGGTGAGGGCCGCCACCGCGTTCTCCCGGATGGTGGCGAAGGCCTTCTCCAGCTCCGGCGGGGGGTTCTCCACGCGGTAGGGGGCGGCCTCGGCCTGGATGGCGACGACCGACATGTGGTGGGCGACCACGTCGTGCAGCTCCCGGGCGATCGTCGTGCGCTCCTCCAGCAGCGTGCGCCGGGAGCGCTCCTGCGCGGTCTCGGTCTGCTGGGCGGTGACCTCTTCCTTGGCCTCGCGGCGTATGTGCCAGACGGCGACGCAGAGCAGGACCATCGCGGAGACGACCAGCATGGGGCCGGTGTTCGTGCCGTAGTAGTAGCTCGGGCCGAAGCCGGCTTCCGCCAGGAGGCCGTACGCCGCCGTCAGCGCCCACATCCACGCCGCCGTACGCGGCCTGGTGCGCACGGCCACGACCGTCAGCACGGTCAGATGGCAGGCGAAGGCGCCGGGCATCCACGGCCAGTCGCCCCAGCTGCCGCTGAGCGCCGCGACGATCGGGGTGGCGGCCATGGACAGCCAGAACGCCCCGACGGGCCGGGCCATGGTCAGCAGGACGGGGATCACGCAGAGCGGGCCGAGCAGCAGGGCCGGGCCGCTGGTGTCGACGGTGGCGATGGCCATCGTGAGCAGGGCCGCTGCGGCGATCAAGGCGTGCGGGGTCCAGGCCGCGTACTCACGCATGCGGCCGGGAAGTCGCCGGGTCAGCGGGCCGTCGACGCTCATCCGGCGCAGCGGGCGGTAGGCGAAGGCGTCGTGGAACAGATCCTGCCGCAGCCCGTGCAGGGCGCCCGCGGCCAGCCGGATCTCCGGGCTGCGCGGCTTGGCCCCGTCTCCCGGTGGCGGTGTCTGCGTGTGGGTCGTCTCGGTCACGTACAGAACGGTAGGCGCAGGGCGGTGTCGTGGTCGTCCCCAGTGAGAGGGGTTCTGGCGGGTCCCTCTCAGGTACTACGGGTATCCCCGCCGGTCGCGCCCGGTCACCGCCGTGCCGGCCGTACGGGCCCGCGTTCAGTACCCGGCGGGCCGCACCAGCCCCGACTCGTACGCGAACACCGCCGCCTGCGTCCGGTCCCGCAGACCCAGCTTCACCAGGATGCGGCCCACATGGGTCTTCACGGTCTGCTCGGCCACCACGAGGCGTTCGGCGATCTCCGCGTTCGACAAGCCCTGCGCGATCAGGGCGAGGACCTCCGTCTCGCGTTCGGTCAGGTCGCCGACGCGGTCCTTGAGGGGGGCGCGGGGCCGGCTGTCCAGGCGGGAGAACTCGGCGATCAGCCGCCGGGTGATGCCGGGCGCGAGCAGCGCGTCGCCGGCCGCCACCACCCTCACCGCCTCGGCCAGTTGGTCGGCGGAGGCGTCCTTGAGCAGGAAGCCCGAGGCGCCCGCCCGCAGCGCCTCGTACACGTACTCGTCGAGGTCGAAGGTGGTCAGCACCAGCACCTTGATCTGGGGTGTGCTGGTGGTGATACGGCGGGTGGCCTCGATGCCGCCGAGCTCGGGCATGCGGATGTCCATCAGGACGACGTCGGGGGCGAGTTCGGCGACCTTCGCGACCGCGTCCAGGCCGTCGACCGCCTGGCCGATCACCTCGATGTCGGGCTTGGTGTTGAGCAGCACGGTGAAGCCCTGCCGGACCATCTGCTGGTCGTCGGCGATGACTACGCGGATGGGGCTGCTCGTCATGGGGTCGGTTCTCCTGTCAGGGGTGGGCAGGCGGCGGGGTGTCGCCCCGCGGGAGGAAGGCCGAGACCGCGAAACCGCCCTGCTGGGTCGGGGCCGCGATGAGATGGCCGCCGAGCATAGCCGCACGTTCACGCATGCCGAGCAGGCCGTGACCGGCCCCCGGGGAGGGCGGACCCGGTCGCTGGGGACGGGAGTTGACGACACCCAGATGCAGGCCGTGGAAGTCGTGCGAGATCTCGACCCGCACCTCTGATCCCGGCGCGTGCCGCAGGGCGTTGCTCAGCGCCTCCTGGATGATCCGGTACGCGGACAGCTCCACGCCCGTGGGATACGAGGGGGCCTCGCCCCTGATGTCGGTGACGACGTCCAGCCCGGCGGTACGGGTGTTCTCGATGAGGGCGTCGAGCCGGTCGAGCATGGGCTGGGGGGCGTCGGGGGCGGCCGCGCTGCCGGGTTCGCCGAGGCCGTAGGGGTCTTCGGGGTTCTCGGAGCGCAGGACGCCCAGCACGCGGCGCAGTTCGGTGAGCGCGTCCAGGGCGTTCTGCCGGATGCCGGTGAGGTTCTCCCTCAGCTCGTCGGAGGGGTTCTCGACGAGATGGGGGGCGACCTGGGCCTGGATGGAGATCACCGACATGTGGTGGGCGACGACGTCGTGCAGCTCGCGTGCGATACGGCTGCGCTCCTCCAGCAGGGTGCGCCGGGCCCGCTCCTCGGCCGTCAGCGTGGTCTGCTGCACCAGCTCGGCGCGCGCCTCGCGGCGTCCGCGCAGGGCGATGCCGAGGAGCACGACGACCGCGAACAGGGTGATCGCGAGCACCCCGGTGGGCTGGTAGCCGCCCGCCCCCCACAGTCCCTGGATGACGTAGGTGACGAGCGCGCTCAGGGCCAGCGCCTCAAGGGACACCCGGGTGCGCACCCGCAGGGCGAGCAGCAGCAGCACGGCCATCTGCCCGATGATCCCGGCCGACGACCAGGGCCAGGTGAAGTCGTGCGCGCTGCCGGCCAGCAGGTGACGGCGCACGTCGACGGCACCCGCCACCATGGCCGCCATCGACAGCCACCATCCGGGCACAGGCCGCCACAGCGCGAGGACCACCGCACCGCCCTGCGCGAGCCCGATCAGGAAGGCGACCTGGCCGCCCGCCCCGCCGTTGTCCGTCAGTTGTGCCACGGCGCCGAGGGCGACCGCGAACGCGACGATGCACAGCACGCCGTGCGGCAGCCAGCGCAGCCATGTGGAGGGCGGCAGCGGATCCGACTCGGCGGTCCACAGGTCCTCGCGCAGCACCCCCAGCCAGCGCCGGACCCGACTGGTGAAGCCCCGCTGGATCCCCGTCTCCGTCACATGGCCAACCCTAGGCATCGTGGTGTGCCTCCGCTTCGGCGCCCTGAGCGGCGGGCTGGGATCGGACCACGCGCGAAGGGCGACCGGTCGGGCGCCGCGGGCCCTGTTCGTAGGCGCGGAACGCCGTCCAGCACAGCGCCAGGACCAGGGTGAACAGCGGGAGCCAGGCCAGACGGGCCGCCACCCAGCCCAGGTCGTCGGGGAGGGTGTGCAGGCCGGGGAGGTGGCCCGCCGCCAGGCCCGTGGCCGTGGTCGCCATCAGGGCCGTCTGGTGCCAGAGGAAGATCGTCATCGCGGAGAGGTTGAGCAGGGCCACCGCCGCCCAGACCAGGGGGCGGCGCATCGTACGGCGCAGTGGTCCGCGCAGGAGCAGGGCCAGGCCGCACTGGGCCAGGCCGAAGGTGACGGCGGCCAGCGTCGGTGGGCTGAGGTTGGAGATCGGGGCGCCGGGGACGCCGACCATGGACGCCGGGTAGCCCGCCCAGGCGACCAGCGCGGCCGTCACCAGCGCGCCGCCCGTCAGCAGGATCCAGCCGGCGCGACGGTGCTCCAGCTCGCCCCGGCTCCAGGCCGCGCCCAGGGTGTACGGCACCAGCCAGCCGGCCACCACGTTCACCCAGCCGAGCCAGGCCGGGCCGCCCAGGCCGAAGCGGAAGAGGTCCACATGGAGAACGACGGCCAGGGGCCAGAGGGGGTGGACGCGCAGCAGGAGGGGCGTCGCCGCCGTCAGCGCGGCGAAGACCAGAAGGAACCACAGCGGGGACAGGGCCAGTTTGAGCAGGGTGTGGACCGTGTCGATGTCCGTGCCCGAGAGGAGCAGCAGAGCCGACGTCACCGTCCACAGGGTGAGGATGGCCGCCACCGGTTTGAACAGGCGGGACAGCCGGGACGTCAGCCACTGTCCGTATGTGGTGCCGCGCGCTCGGGCGGAGGCGTAGCCGCGGGTTGCCACATGGCCGCCGACCAGGAAGAACACCGCGAGGGTCTGGAACACCCAGGAGATCGGGGCCAGCCAGGGCAGGTGGCGGAGCGGGCTCGCGGTGCGCAGGCCAAAACCGCCGTCCGCCACCAGGGCCGTGACCAGCCAGTGGCCGAGGACGACACCGAGGATGGCCAGGGCCCGCAGGGCGTCGACGGCCCGGTCCCGGTCCGCGGGCGTGGCGGCATCGACCCGGGCGGCGCCCCGGTGCAGGCCTTGGCGTGCGCCGTGCAGCGGCATCGCGGTGCGGGACTCAGCCATGGGTCACCTCCGAGGTCTCGCCCAGGGCGATGCGGGCCAGGTTCGCCAGGGACGTCGAGCCCGGCCTGAAGTAGTCGCTGTGGCCGCCGTCGCCCGCCGCGAAGACCCGGGCGCCGAAGGACGGGGACATCGGGTCGGTGCCGAAGCCGACGGTCGTGCCGAGCAGGTCCAGCCGCACATGCGGGACCTCCGCCACCCAGTCGTCACTGCCGCGCGCCGCCCACACGCGGGCCGCGGTGCGCAGGTCCGCGGCGGTGTCGGCGCCGGTGCCGGGGCTGCCGATCAGCGCGATGTCGTCCACGTCCAGGTGGGACGCCGCGCGACCGCAGACCACCGAGCCGTAGGAGTGGCACAGGAGGGAGACCCGCGGCTTCCGGTCCGTGAGGGTGCGCAACTGCCGTATGAACTCCCGCAGCTTCGGGGCGGCCTGCTCGGCCCGGCCCGTCGTCGCGACCGTCGTGCTGACCGTGCCCGGTGTTTCGTAGCCGAGCCACGCCACGACCGCGGTGTCCTGCGGGGCCTCACGGGCGAGCCGTTGGTACAGGGCGCGGGCGGCGTCGCGGAAACGGTCGTATGTGTCGATGGACGTGTCGGAGCCCGGGACCAGCACGGCGACGCGCTCGGCCCGCGCCAGGTCGCCGAAGACCTCCGTCGCGAGGCCGGAACCGCGGCCGTCGAAGGAGAGGAAGTCGCGGGACGGGTCGGCCATCGCCCGGTCCGCGGCGGCGCGTTCGCGGTTGCCGTGGGCCGCGGCCATGCGGGACGCCTCGGCGGCGTTGGCGCGGTTGGCCGCGTACGTCTCGTCCAGCGTCGCCGCCGTCACCGGTGCGGGGGCGGCCGGGGCCGGGGCGGGGATCTCGGGGCGGGCCGCACCGGACAGGGGCACGACCAGGGCGCCGGTTATCAGGCCGGCGAGGAGAACGCGGCGCCATCGGTGGGTGCGCGGCGTGTTGTTCCGCTCGCTCGCCTCGGCAGCCCCCGTCGTACGCCCCATGGTCGTCTTCCCTCCCGGTCAGCCCGGCCATCGGGCTTGTCAGGATGGGAAGTTACGGATCCGTACGCGTCGTCCGCGTCGTGCCAGGGAGCTCACCTGCGACGTAGCTCTCAGGTACTACGGGTATGAGAGGGTCACGCTCTCCGGGGGCAGGCCTCCGGGAGCAGGCTCTCAGAGGTCACGCCCTCCGGGGTCTCGCCCTCCGGGTCACGCCCTCCGGGGTCACGCCCTCCGGTCGCAGCCCCCGCCCATGAGTGCGTCTCACCCGCGACGTGGCTCACCACGCCAACTGCGCGATCTCCTCCGCCACCACCGCGCACGCGTCCGCCGCCGGATCGATCAGCGGAAAGTGGCCGACGTCCTCCAGCAGCGTCAGACCGACCACCTCCCCCGCCTTCGCCGCCGCATCCGCGTACGACTCGGCGACCGCCTGCGGGACGACGTCGTCCGTGCGGCCCTGGACGAGCGTCGTCGCGATGCCGGTCGGGAGCAGGAGCGCGGGGTCGGCATAGGGCCGACGCTCGGCGAACTCCTCGCCCCCGCCGAGGAGTTGCCGCGCCGCACCCCCGCACACGTCGAGCTTGTCGGCGACCGTGAAGTCGGCGATCGGGGCCAGCGCGACCACACCCCGCAGGGGCACGGGACGGTCGGTGCGCCAGGCGGCGTCCGCGGGGAGGACATGGCGGGCCGCCGCCCAGAGGGCCAGGTGACCGCCGGCCGAGTGACCGGTGAGCACGGTCCGGCGCGGATCGGCCTGCGGGAGCGCCTCCCGTACGAGCGCCGGCAACGCGTCCAGCGCGGCGGCGACGTCGTCGAAGGTCTCCGGCCAGCGCCCGGCGACCGGACCGCCCGCACCCGCACCCGCACTCGCGCCCGAACCCGAACCGGAACCCGAACCCGAACCCGAACCCGCCCCGCCCTGACCGGCACCCGCTTCGCCCTCCGCCCCCCGCCGGTACTCCACATTGGCCACGGCGAACCCCCGCCGCGCCAGGAAGTCCGCGAACGGCGTCACATGCCGCCGGTCGTACGGAGCCCGCCACGCCCCGCCGTGCAGGACCACGACCAGCGGCGCCGGCCCGCCGGGACGGGCCTCGCCGCGCGGTGCGTAGAAGTCGATCACCTGGTCGGGGTGGGTGCCGTACGACGCGATGGCGTCGGGGTCGACGGGCGGGTGCGAGAAGACCGACTCCTCTTCGGCGGCGGCCCGGGCTGCGGCGACGTCGTCCGACATGCTCCAACCTCTCAGCGATGAAACGGAATTGGACGAAAGCGGGGGTGGCGGACCAGGGGTGAATTCGGCCGTTGGCGGGGACGGTATCAGGCTGGTGACGTGCACGGACACGGGGATGTCACGCTGGGTGAGGACCAAACGGTTCTGCTGTTTCGTTACGCTGGCGGCACAGCCCGTACCTGCACCAAGGAGGCCGATATGTCCGCCGAGCCCGGCACCGTACGTCCCGGAGGGCGTACCGCGCGTGTCCGTGCGGCAGTGCTGCGCGCGGCCGGGGACGTCCTGGCGGAGCACGGTTTCCACCGCCTCGACCTCGCGGACGTCGCCCGGCGCGCCGAGGTGGGCAAGACGACCGTGTACCGGCGGTGGGGCTCGGTGACCGGCCTGGTGGCCGACCTCCTCGCCGACATGGCCGAGCAGTCCCTGCCGCGCGAGGAGACCGGGTCCGTACTGGGGGATCTGCGGGCCAACGCAGCGCTGGTCCAGCGGACGCTGGCGGACCCCCGGCAGGGCGCCCTGTTCCGCGCGGTCATCGCCGCGGCGACCTGCGACGAACGCACCGCGCAGGCGCTCGGGCGGTTCTACGAGGTGCGGGTGGCGGAGTGGGCTCCCTGCGTGGAACAGGGGGTCGCCCGAGGAGAGTTGCCCGCCGGGACGGACGCGGCGGCGGTCGTACGGGCGGTGTCGGCGCCCCTCTACCACCAGCTGCTGACGACCGGGGTGATCCCCGACGCCCCCGCCGCGGAGCGCGCAGCGCGAGCCGCGCACGCGGCTGCCGTGGCGGGGGTGTACGTCGGTTAGCGCAGCGCCTCTCCCCGCGGCCCATCCCCCCGCAGCACCTCGGCCAGCACCCGCGCCGCCCGCTCCACATCGGCGAACCCGACGTACAAGGGCGTGAAACCGAAGCGCAGCACGTCGGGGTGCCGGAAGTCGCCGACCACGCCGCGCTCGATGAGCGCCTTCATCACCTCCCCGGCGTCCGCGCAGCGCAGCGCCACCTGACTGCCGCGCTCCTCATGGGCCACCGGAGTCACCGACTCCACGCCCCCCTCGGGCGCGTACGCCCCGACGCACTCCAGGAAGAAGTCGGTCAGCGCGAGCGACTTCGCCCGCACCGCCTCGATCGACACGCCCTCCCAGACCTCCAGCGCGGCCTCCAGGGCCAGCATGGAGAGGATGTCCGGCGTACCGACGCGACCGCGCGGTGCGCCCGCCGCCGGTTCGAAGTCGCTCCGCATGCCGAAGGGATCGGCGTGGGAGTTCCAGCCGGGGAGCGGGGAGTCGAAACGATCCTGCAGCTCTCGGCGTACGTACAGGTACGCCGGTGAACCCGGGCCGCCGTTCAGGTACTTGTAGGTGCAGCCGACCGCGAGGTCGACCCCGTGCTCGTCCAGCCCCACCGGGAGCGCCCCCGCGCTGTGGCAGAGGTCCCAGACGGCCACCGCGCCCGCCGCGTGCACGGCGGCGGTGAGGGACGGCAGGTCGTGCAGCCGGCCGGTGCGGTAGTCGACGTGGTTGAGCAGGACGGCGGCGGTACGGCCGGACAGCGCGGCCGGCACCTCGGCGGGCGCCACGGGCCGCAGCGTACGGCCGGTCATCCGCGCCGCCGACTGGGCGATGTACCCGTCCGTGGGGAAGGTCGTCGCATCGACCAGGATCTCGTCGCGGTCCTCGCCGGCCATCCGCACGGCCGCCACAAGTGCCTTGAAGACGTTGACACTTGTCGAGTCACCGACCACGATCTGGCCCGCCGCCGCGCCGACCAGCGGAGCGATCCGGTCGCCGATCCGCTCGGGCGCGGTCCACCAGCCGCTCTCGTCCCAGGACCGGATGCGCAGCTCGCCCCACTGCCTGCGTACGACGTCCTCGACCCGGCCCGGCACGTTCGCCGGCAGCGCGCCCAGCGAGTTGCCGTCCAGGTAGACGACCTCGTCCAGCACGAACTCCGCGCGCTTGGCGGCGAGTTCGTCGGCCGCGTCCAGCTTCTCGGCCTTCGCGGCGAACTCGGCGGTCTGGACGGTCTCGCCTATCTCGCCTATTTCGGGGGTCTCGGCTATCCCGGCTATCTCGGCGGTCTCGGCGGTCTCGGCGGTCTCGGCGAACTCAGACATGAGACCTCGCCGTCCACAGCTCCGGGAACACGTTCTTCTGCGCCCGCTTCTCCAGCCAGGCCACCCCCGCCGAACCGCCCGTGCCGGTCTTCGCGCCCATGGCGCGGCGAGTGGCTACCAGGTGGTCATTGCGCCAGCGCCACACCAGTTCCGCCACATCGGTCAACGCCTCGCCCAGCCGGGCAAGTTCGGCGTTCTGGTCGCCCGAGTAGAGCGCGGTCCAGACCGCCTCGACGGCCTCCGACGGCTCGTACCGCTGCGTCACGTCCCGCTTCAGCACGAACTCCGGGATCGCGCACCCGCGCCGGGCGAGGAAGCGCAGCACCTCGTCGTACAGGCTCGGCTCGTGCAGCGCCTTTTCCAGTTCCGCGTGGACGCGCGGGGCGCCGCGGTGCGGGACCAGCATGGACGCGGACTTCTCACCGAGCAGGAACTCCATACGGCGGTACATCGCCGACTGGAAGCCGGAGCCCTCGCCGAGGGCGCCGCGGTACGCGTTGAACTGGGCCGGCGTGAGCTGGCCGAGCGGCTTCCAGGAGGCGTTCAGGGCCTCCAGCTCGCGCACCGAACGCTTCAGGGCGTCGATCGCCACGCCCGGCCGGTCCTCGCGCAGCGCGCGCGCCGCGGTCTCCCATTCATGGACGATGACCGTGAACCACAGCTCCATCACCTGGGTCGTGACCAGGAAGACCATCTCTCCGGGATCGTCGGAGAGGGTGTGCTGGAGATGGGTGAGCACGTCCGCCTTGACGTAGTCCTCGTACGGCGTCGTGCCCGCGAAGTCGAGATTCGGGGTCTCGGGCTCCTGAGTCCCCGTGGACGTCTCCACGGACTTGTGAGCCTGCTGGGACATCGCTGTCTCCTGTGTTACTCCGGGTAGCGGTCCGCCCTGCCGTTATCGGCAAAGGGGCCCCGGTCCCCACCTCGCATACTCCGGGATCGCCCCCGGACATCGCAAGGCCCGCCCTGGTCACACCGACCGGGCGGGCCGCGCGGACCGCCTGCCTAGCCCAGCGTCTGGGCCGCGGTCGGCGAGGAGTCCTTCAGGAACTGCGTGCAGCGCTCGTACTCCTCCTGCTCGCCGATCGCTCCCGCGGCGCGGGCGAGGGCGTGCAGGGCGCGCAGGAAGCCGCGGTTCGGCTCGTGCTCCCAGGGGACCGGGCCGTGGCCCTTCCAGCCACTCCGGCGCAGGGCGTCGAGGCCGCGGTGGTAGCCCGTGCGGGCATAGGCGTACGACTCCACGACGCTGCCCCGCTCGAACGCCTCGTCGGCCAGCTGGGCCCAGGCCAGGGAGGAGGTCGGGTACTTCGCGGCGACGTCCGCGGGGGCGGTGCCGCCGGCGAGCAGCTCGCGCGGCTCGGGGTCGTCGGGGAGGTGGGTCGGGGGCGGGCCCCCGAGCAGGTTTTCGTGAATGGCCATGGGTCCAAGTGTGGGCCATCCCCCCACCCGGCGAACCCCGTGCCCCGCCCTCAGGGCCCGGGTCGAACAGTCCGCGCCTCACTGCCCGGCCTGCCAGTCCACCGCTCACCACTCAGGCCGACCCGTCCGCCCCCACGACCCCAGCCGACCCCTCGGCCTCTCAATGGCCCGAACCACCCCGTCCACCTCTCACCGCCCGACCCACCCGGTCCGCCCCGCAGTCCCCAGACCTGCCAGCCGGCCTTCCACCGCCCAGGCCTGCCAGCACGCCCGTCACCGCCCAACCAGCGCAGCCACCACGACCAAGGCCGCCGCTCGATCACCACCCAGCCCGACCAGTGCACCCCCTACCGCCCACCTGCCAGCCCGCCTTCCACCGCCCGGCCTGCCAGCCCGCCTCACCACCCCAGCCGACCCGTCCGCCTCTCACGGCCCGAGCCACCCGTCCACCTCTCACCGCCCGGACCACCCCGTTCCGCCCCTCACTCCCCAAGCTGCCAGCCGGCCTTCCACCGCCCAGGCCTGCCAGCACACCCGTCACCGCCCAAGCCTGCCCAGCCACCACGACCAGGCCCGCCGCCCGATCACCACCCAGCCCGACCAGTGCACCTCCTACCGCCCAGACCTGCCAGCCCGCCCCTCACCACCCAAGCCGACCCGTCCACTTCTCACGGCCCGAGCCACCTGTCCACCTCTCACCGCCGGAGCCACCCCGTCCACCCCTCCTCGCCCAACCAGCGCAGCCACCACGACCAGGCCCGCCGCCCGATCACCACCCAGCCCGACCCGCCGTCCACCCCTCACCGCCCAGGCCCAACCGGCCCGCCCTCCATCGCCCGGCCCGCCAGCCCGCCCCTCCCCGCCCAGGCCGGCCCGCCCACCCCTCACCACCCAGGCCAACCTGCCCCCGTCCCCCCCATCACCGCCCAAGCCGCCCCGTCCGCCCCTCCCCACCGGGCCCTCCCAGCCCGTCCCCCTCCACCGACTCCACCGACAGTCGCGGCTTGCTGCGTACCCCCTCCAGGGGCGGTGCTGTGATCGAGCCGTGGTGGAGGCATTCCGGCTTGCGGCAGTCCGGTGGCAGGGGCCGTACCGTCGCGAGGGCCACCCCGGCCCCGAGGACCAGCAGTCCCGCACAGATCGCCATCGCCCGCCCGAACGCCTCGTCGAACGCCCCGGGCGAGCGGTACGCCTCCTCCCCCATCCCGGCGAGCAGCGGCAGCGCGGCCACCGCGACCAGGCCCGCCGCCCGGGCCGCCGCGTTGTTGATGCCGCTGGCCAGGCCGGCGCGGGCGGTGTCCACGGAGGCCAGGACCGTGGCGGTGAGCGGGGCGACCAGGGTGACCATGCCGAGGCCGAGGACCAGCAGGGCGGGGAGGACGTCGACGGCGTAGGAGGCGTCCGGGCCCACCCGCAGCATCAGCAGCAGTCCGGCCGCGCACAGCAGCGGCCCGGCCGTCAGCGGGATGCGCGGGCCGATCCGGTCGGCGAGGGCGCCCGAGCGGGCCGAGAACAGCAGCATCAGGGCGGTCGTCGGCAGCAGCGCCGTACCGGCGCCGAGGGCGGAGTAGCCGACGACGACCTGGAGCTGGAGGGCGGCGAGGAAGAAGAAGCCGCCGAAGGCCGCGTAGACGCAGAGCGTGACCAGGTTGACCGCGGTGAACTGGCGGGACGAGAAGATGTCGAGCGGCATCATCGGGTCCGGGCGGCGCCTCTCGACGTACACGAAGGCGATACCCGCGGCCACGCCCGCCACCGCGGTGAGGGGCACGAGGATCGAGCCCTCCTGGGCCTCGATCAGCGCGTAGGTCACCAGGGCGAGGGACAGGGCGCCGAGGGCCGCGCCGAGCACGTCGAAGCGGCCGTGCCTGCCGCCGTCGCCGGACTCGGGGACATGGCGGACGGCGACGGGGACGCACAGCAGGGCCAGCGGGACGTTGAGCAGGAACACCCACCGCCAGCCCGGCCCGTCCACCAGCCAGCCGCCCAGGAACGGGCCGACCGCGGCGCCGATGCCCCCGAACCCCGACCACAGGCCGACCGCCCGCGCCCGGTCGTCGGGATGGAAGGACGCCTGGATGAGGGCCAGCGAGCCCGGCGTGAGCAGCGCCCCGCCGACGCCCTGCAGGGCCCGGGCGGCGATGAGCACCCCGGCGTTCGGTGCGATGCCGCACAGCAGCGAGGCGACGGCGAACCAGACGACGCCGACGACGAAGACCCTGCGCCGCCCGTACCGGTCCCCCAGCGAACCGCCGAGCAGGATCAGCCCGGCCAGCGTGAGCATGTACGCGTTGACGGTCCACTGGAGCGCCGCGAGGTCGGCGTCGAGATCGCGGCCGATGCGGGGGAGGGCGACGTTGACGACGGTCGAGTCCAGCATGGCCATGCTGGAGCCGAGAACGGTGGTGAGCAGGATCCACTTGCCCTGCGGTGAGGCCAGCCGGACGTCGGGCATGCCCCCAGGTATACAGCGAGCCGGGTGCGACGGCACCCGGCTCGCGAGGGTCGGCTGTGCGGCAGCCGCCCGGTTACTTGATCTTCGTACCCGCCGAGCGCAGGTTCGAGCAGGCCTCGACCACACGCTTGGCCATGGACGCCTCGGCGAGCTTGCCCCAGGTCCGCGGGTCGTAGGTCTTCTTCGAGCCGACCTCGCCGTCGACCTTGAGGACACCGTCGTAGTTCTTGAACATGTGGTCGGCGACCGGACGCGTGAAGGCGTACTGCGTGTCGGTGTCGATGTTCATCTTGACGACGCCGTTGTCCAGCGCGGTCGCGATCTCCTGCTCGGTGGAGCCGGAGCCGCCGTGGAAGACGAAGTCGAACGGCTGGGAACCGGACGGCTTGCCGTACTTGGCGGCGACGCCCTCGTTGAGCTCCTTCAGCAGCTCGGGACGGAGCACGACGTTGCCCGGCTTGTACACGCCGTGGACGTTGCCGAAGGACGCGGCGAGCAGGTAGCGCCCCTTCTCGCCGAGGCCGAGGGCCTCCGCCGTACGAATCGCGTCGTCGACCGTCGTGTACAGGGAGTCGTTGATCTCGTGGGAGACGCCGTCCTCCTCGCCGCCGGTCGGGGTGATCTCGACCTCAAGGATGATCTTGGCGGCGCGGGCGCGCTCCAGCAGCTCCTGCGCGATGGAGAGGTTGTCGGCGAGGGTCTCGGCCGAGCCGTCCCACATGTGCGACTGGAACAGCGGGTTCTCGCCGCGGGCGACGCGCTCCTCCGACACCGCGAGCAGCGGACGTACGTACCCGTCGAGCTTGTCCTTCGGGCAGTGGTCCGTGTGCAGGGCGACGGTGATGTCGTACTTCTTGGCGACGATGTGCGCGAACTCGGCCAGGGCGACGGCGCCGGTGACCATGTCCTTGCTGTGCTGACCGCCCAGGAACTCGGCGCCACCAGTCGAGATCTGGATGATGCCGTCGCTCTCCGCCTCCGCGAAACCGCGCAGGGCCGCGTGCAGGGTCTGGGAGGAGGTCACGTTGATGGCCGGGTAGGCGAACTTGCCTGCCTTCGCCCGGTCGAGCATCTCGTTGTAGACCTCGGGGGTTGCGATGGGCATCTGTCCGCTCCTTGAGTGTGCGGGTTGACGTACAGCGTTACTGCGCTGCTCTGCGCTTTTCTTACGGCCCTGACCTAGACCTTGGGGGGTGTGTGACGTCGTCGTCGGCCCCATCTTTCCAGACGAACCGGGATGCTCCGAGCGCCCGTCAGTCCAGACCGAGCTCGTCCTTGGAGTACGCGAACAGGTACGGCACTCCCGCGCCCTCCTGGATCTTCTCGGCGGCGCCGGTGGCCCGGTCGACGATCGTCGCGACGGCGACGACCTCGGCGCCCGCCTCGCGCACGGCCTCGACGGCCGCGAGCGGGGAGCCACCGGTGGTGGAGGTGTCCTCGACGACGAGCACCCGCCGGCCCGCGATGTCCGGCCCCTCGACCCGGCGCTGCAGGCCGTGCGCCTTGGCGGCCTTGCGTACGACGAAGGCGTCCAGCCTCTTCCCGCGCGCGGCGGCGGCGTGCAGCATGGCGGCGGCGACGGGGTCGGCACCCATGGTGAGCCCGCCCACCGCGTCGAACTCCAGCTCCGCGGTGAGGTCGAGCAGCACCTGCCCGACCAGCGGGGCCGCCTCCCCGTCGAGGGTGATGCGCCGAAGATCGACGTAGTAGTCGGCTTCCAGCCCCGAAGACAGGGTCACCTTGCCGTGCACCACGGCCTTGTCCTTGATCTGCTGCAGCAGCTCGCCGCGTACGTCTGTCATGCCGCCCAGCTTAGAGGCGCCGCCAGCTCCAGACGGTCGTGGCCTCCAGCGGCTCCAGGGGCGTGACCAGGCGGGGCATGGTGTTCAGCCCGTTGGGCGGCCCGGTCTGCGGCTCGACGCATACGGCGGCCTCCTGCTCGTCGTACACCACGACCCACTCCTCCCGGCTGGCCACCTTCAGCTCCAGCTGCCCCGGCCAGGTGAGGGTGACGTCGACTCCGCCGGGCATGCCGAAGCAGTCGTCCCAGGGGCCGGGCTCGGGATCGATGCGATTGCCGGTGGGGAGGTGGTCCTCACCCCGCTCCTCCTGCCAGGCGGGGCTGAAGTCGAGCCGGACGTCCTGGGCGCCTTCGCCGCCGAGGTTCCGGTTGAACCAGGGGTGCCAGCCGATCTGGGCCGGGAAGGAGGTGTCGTACGTCTCGACGGCCATGGTGAGCGTGAGGCTGTCCTCGGCGAGACGGACGACCTGGGTGACCCGGCCGGAGTAGGGCCACGGCTCGACGAGGTCGTACGCCATGACGGCCTCGTCACCGGTGACGCGGGCGATGCGCCAGGCGCCGTCCCGTGCGGTGCCGTGGATGGCGTGCGGCGGGGCGTTGAGCGGCAGCTGCCGCACGACGGCACCGTCCAGGAACCGCCCGTCCCGGATCCGCCCGCACCAGGGAACCATCGGGAAACACCCGAACCGCTCCCCCCGCCGCAACAACTCGATCCCCCCGACGCGCAGCCCACCGACCCGCCCACCGTTCCCCGGCTGCAGGGTCACCTCCGCGTCACCCGCGGTCAGCGTGATGTCTTCGTTACTCACGGGACGACCCTACTGGGGCGATCAAGAGCACGGTGCTCCGATTCCGGTCCCCACCGAGGAGAGGCACCGTCCCTACACACCGGTCGGCATTGCCCATCCCGCCCGGCGCTTGAGGACGAGACCACCCCATCCCAAACCCCCACCCACCCGCAGGGGCCCGCAGACTCAGCGGGCGGTCACTTCCCGGCACCCGTGCCGGCATTCCAGCCCGCCCGGCACTTGAGGACGAGACCGCACCATCCCCACCCCCCACCCACCCGCTGAGGCCCGCAGACTCAGCGGGCAGTCACTTCCCGGCGCCCGTGCCGGCATTCCAGCCCGTCCGGCGCTTGAGGACGAGACCACCCCATCCCAAACCCCCACCCACCCGCTGGCGCCGCACACCCGGTGGCGGTCACTTCCCAGCGCCGGGCCGACAACAACCAGCCCGTCCGGCGTTTGAGGACGAGACCACGCCATCCCAAACCCCCACCCACCCGCTGGCGCCCCACACCCGGTGGCGGTCACTTCCCAGCGCCGGGCCGACAACAACCAGCCCGCCCGGCGTTTGAGGACGAGACCACCCCATCCCAAACCCCCACCCACCCGCTGGCGCCCCACACCCGGTGGCGGTCACTTCCCAGCGCCGGGCCGACAACAACCAGCCCGCCCAGCGCTTGAGGACGAGACCGCACCATCCCAAACCCCCACCCACCCGCTGGCGCCCCACACCCGGTGGCGGTCACTTCCCAGCGCCGAGCCGACAACAACCAGCCCGCCCAGCGCTTGAGGACGAGACCGCACCATCCCGAGCCCCCACCCACCCGCAGGGGCCCGCAGACTCAGCGGGCAGTCACTTCCCGGCGCCCGTGCCGGCATTCCAGCCCGTCCGGCGTTTGAGGACGAGGCCCGTTCAGGGCCGATGGCGGGGGTCTGGGGGCCGCAGGCCCCCAGGAGG
>NZ_KQ947985.1:0-688240 GCF_001513975.1 Streptomyces curacoi | reverse complement strand
CCCGGGGTTGAAGGGGCGGAGCCCCTGGGGGATGGGACGGGTAGGGGCGGCGGGGGCGAGGAAACCCCCAGCGGCACCCCCGTCGGGCAGCCTCAGCGCCGCCGCCGCAGCATCCGCCCCACCACGATCGCCGACGCCAGCACGAGGGCCGCCGCCGGAGCCGCCCACCGCAGCGTGGAACTCGGCATGACGGTCTGCGGCGCCGGAACCGGCGCGTAACGCCCCCGCGGCGGGGCATGGTCCACTTCCTCCGCACTGCGCCCGATCATCGTCCGCCGAGCATGAGCCGCCTCGGCGACGGGCGGCTCCCCGCCCCCGGCATCCGCAGCGCCCTCGTCGCCCTTGTCGCCCTCAGCCCGCTCCGCATCGCCCCCGTCGTGCGTCTCGTCGGCCACCGGATCGGGCGACGGCGGCGGAACCTCGGCGTCGAATACGGACGTCGGCCCCGGCTCCGGCGCCGCGGCATCATCGGCATCGGGGGTCGTCTCGAAGTCACTGGTGACCCGCGTCTCGAACTCCCCGGGAGCCAAGGGCTCCGGCTCCAGCGTCTCGGCCTCGGCGCCTTCCTGCTCCGCCTCCGACGCCGTCTCCCCCGCCACAACTCCCAGCTGCTCCCCGAAACGGTCCAGCAACCGAGCCACGGCGGAGCCGACCGCCTCCGCGGCAAACTCCGTGACGCGCCCGTCAGCCGAAGCGGTCCCCTCGATCCTCAGCGTGGCGCCGCCCTCGGCCTCCCGGACCCGCAGCGTCAGCGCGAGCTTGACGGAGCCGGTCCCGCGCGCCTCGGTGGCGTCGCCCTCGACGGCGTACGAACCGTCCTCGTGCCCGGAGACACGCACAGCGCCCCGATAGGTGATGGTGTGACCACCGACCCGCACCTTCAATCGCCCGGCGACAGGCTCGGCTCCGGCGTCCTGCTGGAGCCCGGGAACCGCCCGGGCCACCCGTACGGGATCGGCCAGCACCTCCCTGAGCCGCTCGGCCGCAACCGGAACGAACACCTCATGCTCCATGCTGAGCGAGCCTACCCAGCATGGCGTGAATCGCACCCGCACATCCGCGGATTCTCACCGTCCCCCGCCGCGCCAGGCGTACCCTCCCCGCCCCTCAGCTCCCCGCCCCCTCAGCTCCCCGCCCCCTCAATACCGCGGATGCACCAACGTCGACGCCCCCAACCCCCCGACCCGCGTCCCCTCCGCCGCCCGCGCATCCGCCACCAGCCCCTCCCGCGTCAGCGTCACCAGCCGCGGCGTCCCCTCCCCCGCGCCGAGCCGCAACGGCGGACGCTGCCCCCGGCCCGCCAGGATGAACCCCCAGTCGTGCGGTGCGGCGGTCGGGCCCGCCGAGCGGTCGGGGCCGGGGGCGAAGCCGGAGTCGCGGCCGGTGACGCGGTACGGGGCGGTGCGCAGGCCCGCGGCGCGGAGGGTCGTGTCGACCGTCCAGAAGACGCGGGGGCGGGACGAGACGGGCCCGGCGTGCACCGCCAGGCGGCCGTGCGGGGTCAGGGCACGGCGGGCGAGGCCGTAGAACTCCTGTGAGTACAGCTTTGTGCTGGCCGTGATGCCGGGATCGGGCAGGTCGGAGAGCACGACGTCGTACGTCGCCGGCGGCGCCGCCCGCAGCCAGCGGAAGGCGTCGCCCGTCATGACGTGGACGCGGGGGTCGTCGTACGCATGGCCGTTGAGCTCGGACAGCGGAGGGTCCCGGCGGGCCAGCCGCACCACCGCGGCGTCCGCCTCGACGACGTCGACCCGGTGCACGTCGGGATGGCGCAGCACCTCACGCGCCGCCAGCCCGTCACCGCCGCCCAGGATGAGCACACGGCTGTGCTCACCGCTCATCGCGGGGTGGACCAGCGCCTCGTGGTAGCGGCGTTCGTCGCGGCCGCTGACCCTCAGGCGGCCGTCGAGGAAGAGGTCGAGGGGGCGGCCGTGCGTGCCGCCGGTGATGACAACCTCCTGGAGCTCCGTCTGGAGCGCCACGCGTACGTCCCGCCCGTACACCGCGTGCCGTGCCGCCCGTTCGAAGTCGTCGACGAGTACGGCGGCGGAGGCGAGGACGCCGAGCACGGTGACGTTGGCGATCACCAGCAGCCAGCGGGCGCGGCGGGTGAGGTCGCCCCGGAACAGGCCGAGGACCAGCGCGCCGCCCGCCACGGCGTTGACCGCGCCGGTGATCAGGGCCGCGGTCAACTGGCCCAGCAGGGGCAGGAGGAGGAAGGGGAAGGCGAGGCCGCCGACGAGTGCGCCGACGTAGTCCGCGGCGAACAGGTCGGCCACCGCGCCGCCCGCGTCCTGGCGCCGGATGCGCTGGATGAGCTCCATCAGCAGCGGGACCTCGGCGCCGATCAGCAGGCCGATGGTGAGGGAGAAGGCGACCAGGAGGCAGCGGGGGCCGTTGCCCCACATGCCGCCCCAGTCGCCGGTCCAGGCGAAGACCGCGTACAGGGCGAGCGCGCTGCAGCCGCCGACCAGGGCGAGTACGGCCTCGATGGCGCCGAAGCCGGCCGCGGCCAGCGGGCGCAGACGCTTGGCGACCAGGGAGCCGATGCCCATCGCGAAGACCATGACGGACAGGACGACGGAGGCCTGGGTGACCGAGTCGCCGATCAAGTAGGAGGCGAGGGCGACGAGTTGGAGTTCGTAGACGAGCCCGCAGGCGGCGCAGACGAAGACGCACGCGAGGACCAGGAACCGTCCCGTTGCCGGCCGGACCGGGAGCCGCGCACGGCCGCCCCGCGGTGGCGTGGTGCCGGGTGGGGCGGGGGCGTGCGGTTCGATCACGTTGCGACGGTACGTCACGTCTGCGGCACGCTTCGTCACCCACACGTGTGTTGTTGGGGCGCGGCACGTTTGTGTGACCGTCAACGGGGCTGCCGTCCCCTCACACTCCCCCGAGCTCCAACGGGCGGGAGGCACCCCCGGACTGGCCGAAGCGCGCCACCGGTACCCGTACGCCCACTCTGGTCCGCGTGGCCACCAGCTGTCTGTCCTGGGGATACGCGTGCCATGTCCGCCAGTGCACCTGCCCCTCGTGGTGCTGCGCCAGCATCGCCGTGAAGGCGTGCGGGCTGCCGGGGAACACGCCGGCGAGGCCGTGCGGATGGTCGGAGACCAGGGCCAGCAACTCCTGTGCCCGGCCCGCGAACTGACCGGGTGACAGGGCCTCCACCCGTGCCGCGAACTCGTACTCCCAGTCACCCACCCGCTTGGCCACCCCGAGCGGAAGGGGCGTGCTGCTGCCCGGCATGCAGGCCACCGTCTCCGAGCAGTCGCCCCGCTTCTCCTCCAGGAGCACCTGGTGGGACGCGCCGAGCAGTCTCAACTGAAGCTTCGCGCCGGTCAGTTCGAGGTCGAGCGTGGCCAGCGCCGGCAGCGGCTCCCGCCCCAGGGCCCAGGCGAGGTCGGCCGCGCGCGTGTCGGTATAGGCGGTGTTCAGGGTCGTGAGCATGGATCGGCTCCGCTTGCACCAAAGGAAGGGGAGGTGTCGGTCTCGGCGCACCCCGGACGACACCGGTAGATCGGCCCAGTCAGCCCAGTTCGGCCGGTGAGAAGGGGTCCGCGGGGCGTCCGAAGGGCTGCATCGGTGATTTTCAGGGAATCATGAACTGTCGCGCCGTCACAGCGTTTTTACCCAAGTTCGTAGGGTTTCCATCCCTCCGAGGGCTTATCAGCTCAACTGTTCAACTCCGGCGCACGCCGGTACGGCCCAGGCGTGCGCCGGGGCCCGGCCGATCCCCTTGGGAGCCGGGCGGGCGAGCCGTACGAGAAACAGGAAAGCGGGGCCGGTCCCAGGCACCGGCCCCGCTCCTCCCGGATGCGGTTCCCCCTCGGGGAGCTCAGCTGCCCCGTGTCAGCTGCCTCCACCACCGCATCCGCCCCCGCCCCCTCCTCCGCAGGACGACCCTCCTCCGCAGGACGAGCCGCCACCGCAGGACGAACCCCCCGAGCCGCCGTCTCCTCCGCCGGCCCACCAGCTGCCGCTGCTGCCGCTACCGCTGCCGTGCGCGTGCCCCCTGCGGCCGTGCGAGCGGTGGGCCGGGCGTCCGCCGCTGCGCGCGATGGACACGAAGATCACCACGAACACCACTGCGACCAGCGCCACGACGATGCCTGTACCCATGGCGTCAGCCTCCTTCCGTTCCCCCGAAGCGGATCGAGGCGTCCCCCCGTGGGCGCCTCCGCTCGGTGCGTGCGAGTGAGATGCCCGGCCGCCTCACGGCCCAAAGCAGAGTTGAGGAACTTCAGAGGGTTCTAACGCAGAAACGGCCCCTGACCTGCATAGAGGGGCAGGTCAGGGGCCGTCTGTGCCTCACTGGGCCGTCTGTGGGCCGTGATCTTCCTGAGAGTGATGCTGAAACACCGAGTCGATGGCACGGCGGGCGCGATCCCGGCTGTCGGGCATCAGGTGGGCGTACACCCGCAGCGTCAGCGCCGGGTCAGAGTGCCCCATGTACTCGCTGATGGCTTTGATGTTCTCACCAGCGTCCAGCAACGCGGAGGCGTAGAAGTGTCGCAGGGCGTGCATCCCGTGCTCACGCGCCGACTCGTACTTGCCGTTCTCATCCGCTTCCGGGATGAGGCCCGCGACCGCGAGAGCGGGCTTCCACTCCTTGCCGTTGAAGTTGCTCCGCCACACCATTCCCCCTTGCTCAGCCGTGAAGATCAGACGGGCGGACACCTTCGGCCCCTCCGGAACGTCCCACGGCAACGTGATCTCTACGGGCTTGTAGACGTCCATGTGCGCCCGGAGCGCGTCCGCCACAGAGGCGGGCAACGGCACATCCCGTTTCTTGCCGCCCTTGGGGAGCGCGAACACCGGGTGCCCTTCCACGTGCTTGATCTGCCGGACCACATGGAGTGTGCGCCCGTCGGCGTCGATAGCGTCCTCTGCCAGCCCGAACACCTCGCCCTGGCGCAGCCCGCATCCGGCGCCGACATCGACCATTGCCCGGTACCTCTCCAGGAGTGCCGCTCGAACGGCGAACACCTGGGCGGACTGCCATGGGACCACTAGGTGCGCGTCACGCTTGGGCCGCCGAACGCTCCGTGCACTGCACGGGTTGCGGGACAGCAGCGAGTCATCGACGGCGGCAGCCAGAACCGACTGAACGTCCGCGAAGATGTTCCGGGCGTAGGAAGGGCCGACGCCGGGCTTCGCCTCGAGCGCGGCGAGGAGCTCCCTGATGTGCTCGGGCCGGAAGGTCCCGATCGGTCGGGAGCCAAGCACCGGGTAGACGTGCAGCCGCAGGCGCCGACCGAGTTCCTTCCGGCTCATCGGGCTCGGAGTCTTGCTGTCCAACCACTTCTCGGCGTACTGCCGGAACGTGATCCGTACGGACTTGGGATCGGTGTACTGACCGCGCGTCATGTCCGTCTCGATGGCACTGAGCCACTTCTCAGCAAGACGCTTCTTGCCATCGGGGAAGCTCTTGGACTTCTCGGAGCCGTCCGGACCGATGTACCGGGCGCGGTAGCGCATGCCCGTGCCGTACCGTTCGGTCTTGACCTTGACGGGCTTGCCGTCCGGGCCCTTCTCGGTCTTGTACCAACGGTCTTGGATGTGTCCGGCCACTACGCGGCCCCTTCCACGAGGGAGCCGACCCAGGCGCGCACGTCGTTAGGGTCGTAGCGCAGGTGACGGCCGACGCGGAAGCCGCGGGGGCCGGTCCGCTTCCGGCGCCACTGGTAGACGGTCTCGACGGGCACGCCAAGCAAGTCCGCGAGATCAACCGGCGTCAGGTAACGGTCGGGAAGTTCGCGTGCCATCGTCACCACTCCCCCTCTGCGGGCAGTTCGGCGAGCGCTTCGCGGGCGGTTTCGCGGTTGAGCTGGAGATCTCGGGCGATGGACGCGGCGAGGGCGGATTCCCCGGGGGTGTGGCCGTGTCCGGCGTACTGCCAGTCGGCCAGGACCAAGACGGTGTCCGGCTCGACGTCCTCCAGGCCGAGAGCTTCGCGCTCTTGGGCGGCGCGGAAGTCGGCGCGGGCCTGGCGGAGGGCGCCGAGGGTGGTCGAGTAGCGGCGGGACTTGGAGCTGAAGTGGCCCCGGAAGCCGAGCATGTGGGCCCAGGCCCACAGACGGCGGTCCGGGTACACCTCATCCATGTCCCGGCATGCGGTGATCAGGCGGCGGGCGTGGTCGGGGACGCCGTGGCGGTCGAGTTCAGCGAGTTCGCCGATGCGGCGATCAAGGGTGCCCGTGTTCTCAGCGGCTTTGGTGGCGTACTTGGCCACGTAGGAGGCCACGGCCTGTTCCGTCAGCTCTGAGCCGTCGCCGAACGCCTTCACGGGCCGGACATCGAGCTGTCGGCCCCAGCGCAGACGCCAGCCGTCGAGGTAGCCCGCCTCTTCGTTGGGCGGCACTGTGATCGTGGTGTACGGGTGCGCGGCGGCGGCCCGGATCGCGTCGGTGAGCAGATCAGTGCTGGCCCACGACGGCGGCGGGGAGTCGGGGCCGTCCGGGCCGTCGAGGCGGATCACGGCATGGAAGTGGACGGCGCCGCGCTTCTGGAACTCGGCAACCTTGCCGTAGGAGACCCGGCAGATGTCGGCGAGTTCACGTTGGGTGAGCCCGGCGCGGGCGGCGATCTCTCTGCGGAGCCGGTTCGTGAAGCGCATCCACAGTTCGCCCGCATGGTTGTTGAACAGCACGGCGCCCGCGTAGTCGTAGGTGGCCGGGTCGAGGGCGGTGCCGAGTGCCGGATCGTCCGGGGTGTGCCGCGTGCCGCAGCGGCAGACGCCTCGGTCGGGCCGGTTGTGGACCGGGCCGAAGGACGGTGCGGTCAGGGTCGCGAAGACCCTGGGGTGATCACGGATCGTGGCGGGGATGTCGCGGCGGTCGTCGCCGACGAGCCCGGCTCGGATCAAGTGGTAGGTGTCTCCGGCGTAGGTCCAGGCGCAGGCCGGGCAGCGGGAGGCACGGCGGTTGCCGCAAGCGACACGGAGCCGTCCGCCCGGCTCACCCTCGGTCGTGTAGCGGTGGAGGGTCTCGCCGGTGGTCTTGTCCTTGTGTACCACCCAGCCGCGCAGGTGGATGGGGTCGGCGCAGCCTCCGGTGCGGCGGATCTGGTCTTGCCAGCGGTCGAAGCCCGGATCCCCAGCCACCCTCAGCATGTCGGCGAGGGTGACCGGGTCCAGGCCCGCGAAGGTCGCGGGATGCGTCACGCGGCCACCTCCACGTGCGCGGCGGTCAGGCGGGGGCGGAGGGGAACGGTGCCGGTGCCGTGGCAGGTGCCGCAGTCGACGAGGAGGAGGACGCGGGAGCCGTCGCGGTGGCGGGTGCCGGAGGGTACGGCGGCGGTGGCGAAGCCGTCGCAGTTCGGGCAGATCCGCGCGGTTGTGGTGGTGGCCGGGGTGGGGCCGGTCATGATGGAGGTTCCTTCCGGTTGAGAGATCGGACAGGGACGGCGCCCGGGCGGCGGATGCTTGGCGGTATCGGAGCCGCCCGGGGGCCGGTCAGCGTCGCTTCGCCTCCGAGGCGAGGAGCGAGCGCAGGACGACGGCGCACACGGCGGCGGAGACGCCGGTGATGGCGACCGCGAGGAGCATGGAGACCAGGACGGCGCCGACGACCAGGACCACGGCGGTACCGCCGCCGACGAGGGCGAGCGCGGTGCCGGGCGTGAGCTGCACCGTGGGACGGGACGGCGCGGGAGCCAACAGGGCGGGCGGCGGGGTCTGGGTGGCCGGGACGATGGCGGTCGGCTCCACCACGGCGGGCGGGGTCACGTGGCCGGTCGGGGTGGGCATGGTCGGGATCTTCGGGCGGAGCATCGGTGAACTCCCCTCAGAGTTGGGCTACTTGACGAAGGTGTTGATGGCGGGGGCAAGGACGCTGTCGGCGAGGAGGAAGCCGCCGAGCAGGAGGACGGCGATGAGCCAGGCGGGCGGGCGGATGAGCTTGACGCCGAGGTAGCCGACGACGAGCAGGGCGAGCCAGAGCGGAACCTGCACGGTGGCCTCCTAGCGGACCTTGCAGCGGTGGGTGCGGGCGGCGAGCTGGGCGGCGGACTGGCTGGAGTAGTCGGCGGACCAGCCGCAGCGGTCGGCGGTGCACACGGCGGCGTGCTTGGTCTGGCCGGTCCGGTCGCAGTGGGTGCCGATCTGCACGGGGCCGATCCGCATCACGGAGTGGAAGAAGTCACGGGCGGGCATGAGCTGATCTCCTTGTCAGTCAGGCGAGTTGGGCGGCGATGGCGTCGGCCATGGAGGCGGGAACGCCGAGGCGGGCGCGCAGGGTGTCGGTGTCGATCGGCGAGCCGGTACGGGCCTGGTGGTCGGCAGCGACCTTGCGGGCGT
Organism: Streptomyces curacoi; assembly: GCF_001513975.1. Classification (GTDB taxonomy): domain Bacteria; phylum Actinomycetota; class Actinomycetes; order Streptomycetales; family Streptomycetaceae; genus Streptomyces; species Streptomyces curacoi. The sequence continues at coordinate 679,941 of NZ_KQ947985.1, read as the reverse complement.
GGTCGACCAGCGCGGCCGGGACCGACACGGCCAGTGCGGGGCCGGCGACCGGAAGGGCCGGGGTGTCGTCGGCGGCCGGGACCGGCTCCGAGTCGGGAGCGGGATCGTGCTCAGGGGCCGGGGCTGCGGGCGCCGGCGGAACCGGCACCCGGTCCCGGGCCGGAGTCGGCGAGTGCGCAAGGAGCGTGCCGCCGAGGAAGGCGAGGGCAGGCCATCCGGCGACGCCGAGCCGGAGCAGGGCGGGCGGGTGGTCCAGGTCGAGGAATCCGGCGGTCGCGACGTTGGCGCCGAGCGAGGCCACCAGGGCGACGACAAACCAGCACCAGGCCAGCCGGGACGGGCCATCGGTCCGCAGCCGTCGCCAGGCAGCGACCAAAAGCAGGTCGACGCTGACCGGGTAGGCCCAGGCTTTCCAGCCGGTCTGTCCGGCAGCGGCAGCAAGGTCGTGCAGGTGGGCGAACGACAGGGCACCGGCGATCACGGCCTGTACGAGGACGGCGTCCGGGCGGAGTGCGGGGCGCATCGCGGGGTCTCCTTCCTGGGGTTGGGCCAGGGGCGGGCGGGGATCGGTGTCCGGCCGCCCGGCCCCGGGCGGTGTTCAGTCGGTGGGGGCTTCGCCGGTGCCCCAGCAGGTCAGGCACAGGCCGGTCTGGTGGTCGTCGGTGGTGCGGCCCTTGCGGGTGCCGACCCGGACGGCTTCGGTGATCTCGCCGTTGCCGTCGCAGTCCGGGCACGTCGCGGGCTTCGGCTTCGCGGTCCGGCGGCGGGCGGCGGGCTTCTTCGCGGCGGGCATGGTCACCACCCCTGGCCGGGGTACTCGGGACCCTCGTTCGGGTCGAAGCCGGGCGGCGGCTCGGGCAGCGAGACGGCCAGGCACGAGCCCACGGCGTCGACGAAGTCCAGGTCGGCACCGTCGGTGTGGGCGTACAGGGCCAGGTCGCCGAGCAGCGCCACGGTGCGGGCGAAGTCCTCACAGCGGGGGCACATGGCGGGCGCTCTCCCTTCCTTTGGGCATGGCTCGGGTAGGGACGTGGCGCGAAGCGGTCGCGCAGACCGTGGAACGAGGAGTGATCAGGCAGCGGCCGGGGCGGACTCGACGGCCGGGCCCGGGACGGACTTCGGACCGCCAAGGGCAGGCCGGAACGGGGCCAGGGCGGGCAGGTCCGGGGTCAGGTCGGCGTGCCGGTTGCAGGTGTTCACGGCTTGGCGCAGCGAGGTGTGCGGGGCGCGGATGCGGTGCCAGCCACCGGTGGAGTCCGCGGCGATGGCTATCCCACGCATCTCGGCGGGGATCTGGATGGCGGCGAGCACGGCGTCCGGGGCGATGTCGCCGAAGGCCATATTCGCGCTGGTCTCGTCGTTGACGCGGTGCGCGGTGCGGCCGGTGAGCTGGGCGCGGAGCATGGTGATGCCCTTGCCGAGTTCGGAGCCGAAGCGCTGCCCGCAGATCTCCAGGTAGATCCCGGCAGCCCTACCGAGCTGGGCCAGGCGGACCAGGGCGGTGATGATCCGGTCCCGCCGCCTCTCTTCCTCCTTGTTGGTGAACAGGGCGAGTTCGGCGACCTCGTCGACCAGGACCACGATCGGCACCGGGCGCAGGTCTTCAGGCAGGTCCCAGATGTTCGCGGCGATCTCCGCATCCGGCACGTCAGCGGTGATCCGCTGCTCAGCCCGGATGAGTTGGTAGACGTCCCCCATGTGGGCAACCAGCGCATCCAGCAGCTCGGCGGCGTTGTCGGGGTTGTCGGCCAACGCGGAGAACCGGCGGGCCATCGAGAACAGCTCCACGCCCTGTTTGCAGTCGATGCCGACCAGGGCGACGTGTTGCGGGGCGAGCGCGGCCACCAGGTTGCGCTGATACACGCTCTTGCCGGACTCCGTGGCGCCGAGCGTGAGACCGTGCGGAACGGCCCGGTAGTCGCGGTAGTGCACGGCGCCGTCCTCGCGCAGGGCGACCGGGACCCGCATCGGGCGGGTGTCCGTCTTGGCGGGCATCTGCACCCGCTTGAGCACGTCATAGCCGGTCATCCGCACCTCAACCACGCCGGAGCGCAGTTCACGGGAGGTGACGCCGTACATGGCGAACGAGTGCCGCAGCCGGTCACACGAGGCCGCCACGTCGAAGGCGTCCTGACCGGGCCGGAGCTTCAGCCGCAGCACCAGGCCGGTCCGGGTCGGCCGCAGCCGCAGGATGCGCGGAGCGCGAGGACCAGGAACGGGCCAGTCGGTGGCCCGGGCCAGGGCCAGACGCCAGCGCGAGGGCGGGACGGTCAGGCCGCAGGCGTCCATCACGGACGGGTAGCGGACCAGGACCCGCAACGCGGCGAGGGTGGCCCCGAAGGCCAGCCAGTACCAGGCGGGGCGCCGCCACCGCAGGAGACCCGCAGCGGCGACGACCAGCACCAGGGCGACGGTCAGCCACGTCATGGCTCAGGCCGCCTTCGGCTTCGAGGCACCGGCGGCCAACGACGTGACGGCGACCGCGCGGAAGGCGATCCCGTGCCGCTTCTGGCCGTTGAACTCGTTCTCCCACGGCCGGGCGATCAAGCCGGTGAGCGCGACCGAGGTACCCATCACCAGCTCGCCGGAGATGCCCGGCTCGGGGACGGTGATGGACAGGATCTCGACCTCGTCGTTCGCCGCGAACATCACGTCGACCGTCATCAGCTTCGCGCCGGTGTCGGCGTCGGTGGCGATCTCGCCGGTACGGCGGTCCTTGACCTTGGGCTGCGGGGTCTTGGCGACCATCACGGTCGCGGCGGAGGTGTCGACGGGGATCTGACGCATGATGGAGTCTCCCTTTTGGGATGAGCCCCGGGCTGCGTTGTGATCTTGGCGGATGGCACGCAGCCCGGGGCGGCTTGTTGTTGCGACACCACCGAAGCTACTCGCAGAAAAACTGCGACTAGTAGCAGAACTCCGAGTCTGGGAGACTGAGTGCGACGAGAGGAGACAGGAATGGCCAACTATGGGCTCTTTGTTCGCTTCACGCTGCGCGACGGGGCAGGCGGGGCATTCGATGCGCTGATCCGAGAGACCACTGCAGGGATCCGGGCCCACGAGCCCGGCACGCTGGTCTATGCGTGCCACGAGGTCGAGGGTGCACCCAATGAGCGGATCTTCTTTGAGCTGTACGCCGACCAGGCCGCCTTCGAGGAGCACGAGCGTCAGCCCCACACGCGTCACTTCCTGGCGGAGCGCGCCAAGTACGTGGAAAAGACCGAGGTTGACCGCCTCCAGCCGTATGCAGGCAAGTACCCCGCCGGAGCCGAGAAGTGACGGCTTCAGACACCAAGACTGTCGGCCAGAGGGTTAAGGAGCTGCGCCGCGCCGCAGGCATGTCTCAGAGCGACCTTGCCGCCGCGATGGGACGTTCCGAGAGCTGGGTTTCGCAGGTCGAAAGAGGCGTACAGCCCGTCGAGCGGCTATCAGTCCTTCAGGCTCTCGCCGATGCGCTCAACGTGCCCCTCCGCGACCTTCGGTCCGACGCTGCTCCGGCGGAGGAAGCCGAGCCAGAGGAGCTGACGAAGAGCAACGACCTCGACGGTCTGCGGGTAGCCCTTACCGGTCACCCCGCGCTGGGCAGCCTCTTCGAGCAGCCCCCGGCCGAACCGACTCCATCGCTTGCCGAGTTCCGTCAGCAAGTAGACGAGGCGTGGACTCTCGTCCATGCGTCGAGTTACGCGGCGCTGAGTGATCATCTCGCCAAGCTGCTCCCGAGCATCGAGGCCGCCGTACGGCACGCGCCAGCAGGCGAGCGCACGGAACTTCACGCCCTACGCGCCAAGGCGTACCAGGTGGCCGCAGCAAGCTTCACCCGGCAAGATCAGGCGGATGCGGCGTGGGTCGCGGCCGACCGAGCACTACAGGCAGCCGAACTTGCGGGGCAGCCGTTGGAAGTCGTCGCGAGTCTGTTCCGAATGGCGCACGCCTTCATGCGGCAGCAGCACATGGACCAGGCCGAGCAGGCAGCGCAATCCGCCGTGGCCGTCATGGGTCCGAAGACAGAGTCCCCGACGTGCCCGGCGGAAGAGCTGTCGCTCTTCGGTGCCATGAACCTCGTTCTTGCAGTGATCAACGCGAGGGAGGGCAACCGAGGGCGGACCCATGAGCACATCGACCGAGCGCGCGGAATCGCAGCGCGGTTGGGCGGTGACCGCAACGACTTCGACACGGAGTTCGGGCCGACGAACGTCGAGATCCACGCCGTGAGCACGGCGGTGGAGTTGGGCGATGCGGGGCTTGCCCTAGAGGTGGCCCAGCAAGTTGACGCATCAGGCCTTTCCCCTGAGCGGCAGTCACGTTTCCTGCTTGACGTGGCGCGGGCACACGCGCAGCGGCGACACGTCGGCGAGGCCACAGCCGCACTCATGGAGGCCGAAGCCCTGGCGCCCGAGCAGATCCACGACCACCACCTGGCCCGAGAGGTCATCCGCGACTTGATCCAGCTCTCGGACCCTCGCATCCCCGAGTCGCTGCGCAGCTTGGCCGAGCGGAGTGCCGTCATCTAGGCACCCGAAGCGCCATGCGGTGGAAGTTTCCCTACATCATCAAGGCCCCCGCGCACGGCGCGGGAGCGCGCCGCCTGTACGGCGGGGCGCCGACGACTGCGGGGGCGTGGGACGGGGAAACCCTCTGTGGCTGGGGCGGTCGGCTCCACGGCTTTAGGCAGCCACTTTGGGGCGAGCCTCTAAGATCTTGGCCCCAACGTCGTGCTTTAACGGGCAGGTCCACAGACTGCCCGACTCGCCGGAAGCTTAAGGGGCCAAGATCACTCGCCCCAAAGCAGCTCCAGCCCAAAGCCGCTCCACCGACCTCGTTGCAGCCGCGCTAGGCGGTGTCGAGGGCTTCCCGAACGGCGCGCCTGAAGTTTGCTCTGGGCGCTTGAATCGCCTCCATCGCGGCATCGAATCTTTCTTCCCATCTGGACAGCCCCCGCTGTCGACCACTCCTCAGAGCGTCCCGCCAGTCGGTTCCTGCTGCGTCTAGTTCGAAGAGAGCACTGATAAGAGGCTCGGCCGCAGCGGTAACCTGCGAAGGGCCAGCGACAGAAACTGCAGCGACAGCAGAGCTGAACTCAGTCCACAGTTCATGTGCTCGAAGGTAACGTTCCTCACGCACCGCCTCGTCAGCGCCGTTGGTGCGCAAGGTGTCAGCAGCCACCCACCATCCGGCTGCGAGTCGCTCACAGCAGTCCAGTAACGCCGTATATGCCTGACGACGCATGTCGTCGCGCCAACGGTCCCGATCTGCGCGTTGTTGCCCACGCTGCCCGAGCATTGTGAACAGGCTGCCGCCGAGTCCACCCACCGCACCTACTGCGGCCCCGATCACTGCCGCTATCCCGGAATCCATGGCGGGCTATTAGATCGTCAGAGAAGTTCCGCCGCAAGATCAACGACGGCTCCGCTGATGCCGTACAGCAGCGATGTACAGCAACCTCGCCGAACAGCACCGACCGTCCCTGCTTGTCCCGAACCGGTTGACCAGTACAGAAAGCCTCAGCAACCGTCCCGCCCGTAGTTCGCATCGAGGAGCACCGCGACACCCCCGCCCGGGCCGTCTCTGGGCCGTGCGGGGGTGCTCAACGACGACAGACGACGACAGTCGGCGACGGCTCCTCCCCTGCTCAGAAGCCGTGCATCTGGTATCGGCGCAGGTGCCGATCAATGAAGCAGAGTTGAGGAACTCCAGAGCTTGGGCGCAGGATGACCGCCATGACCTCCACCACCCGCCCCTTGCTCAACCGCCGGCTCGCCGAGTTCGGGACGACGATCTTCGCCGAGATGTCCGCGCTGGCCCTGCGGACCGGGTCCATCAACCTCGGTCAGGGTTTCCCCGACACGGACGGCCCCGAGGAGGTCCGCGAGGCGGCCGTGCGGGCCCTGCGGGAGGGCCGCGGCAACCAGTACCCGCCGGGCCCGGGCATCCCCGAGCTGCGCACGGCGATCGCCGCGCACCAGGAGCGGCGCTACGGGCTGTCGTACGACCCCGACACCGAGGTCCTGGTCACGGCGGGCGCCACCGAGGCCATCGCGGCGGCGCTGCTCGCGCTGCTGGAGCCGGGCGACGAGGTCATCGCCTTCGAGCCGTACTACGACTCGTACGCGGCCTGCATCGCGATGGCGGGCGGGACGCGGGTGCCGGTCACCCTGCGCCCGCACGTCGACGAGGGCGGCGCGAGCTTCCGGCTCGACCTCGACGAGTTGCGTGCCGCCGTCACCGACCGCACCCGGCTGCTGCTGATCAACACCCCGCACAACCCCACCGGCACGGTCCTCACCCGCGCGGAGCTGGCCGCGATCGCCGAGCTGGCCGTCGAGCGGGATCTGCTGGTCGTGACGGACGAGGTGTACGAGCACCTGGTCTTCGACGACGCCGAGCACCTGCCGCTCGCCGGCTTCCCGGGCATGCGCGAGCGGACGGTGACCATCGGGTCGGCGGGCAAGAGCTTCTCCTTCACCGGCTGGAAGGTCGGCTGGATCACGGCCGCGCCCGGGCTGGTGGCGGCGGCCCGCTCGGCGAAGCAGTTCCTGACGTATGTCTCGTCGGGGCCGTTCCAGTACGCGGTCGCCGAGGCGCTCGCCCTGCCCGACAGCTACTTCACGGCCTTCCGCGCGGACATGCTGGCCAAGCGGGACCTGCTGGCGGCGGGGCTGGCGGAGGCGGGATTCGGGGTGTTCAAGCCCGCGGGCACCTACTTCATCACCACCGACATCCGCCCTCTCGGCGAGAGGGACGGCTTCGCCTTCTGCCGCGCGCTGCCGGAGCGGGCCGGGGTCGTCGCCATCCCCAACGCGGTCTTCTACGACCACCGGGAGGCGGGGGCACCCTTCGTGCGGTTCGCGTTCTGCAAGCAGGCGGAGGTGCTCCAGGAGGCGGTGAAGCGGCTCAAGTCCCTGGCGGGGTGAGCCCTGCGAAACCGTACACGCTGGACGGGCAATGCTCGCGTATGCCGCTTTTGCCCTGCAATGTTCCGGTGTGACTCATGTCAGCACCCTCGCGCCGCCCGCCGTCACCCCGCGCGAAACCGCCGGGCGCACGGCCCCTCGCAGGTCTCTGCCGGTCGCGGCCGGTACCGCTCTCGGTCTGTTCGCCGTCGCCCGGCTCGCCGGCCTGACCGTGGTCGCGGCCGTCGCCTGGGCCACCGGGGACAAGCGGCCGCTGGCGCTGCTCGGACGGTCCTGGGACTCGCTGTGGTACCTGGGGATCGCCGCGCACGGATACGGCCGCACCCTGCGCTTCGAGCCCGGTGCCGTCCAGAGCGACCTGGCGTTCTTCCCGCTGTACCCGGCGCTGGTGCGGGCCGTCGCCACGCTGACCCCGCTGGGCGGCGGCGCCTGCGGGCTGCTCGTGTCGTGGTCGGCGGCCGGGGTGGCCGCGTGCGGCGTCTACGCCCTCGGCGCCCGGCTGCACGGGCGGGCGGTGGGCACGGCGCTCGTGCTGCTGTGGGGCCTGCTGCCCCACTCGGTCGTGCTGTCCATGGCGTACACCGAACCCGTCCTCACCGCCTTCGCCGCCTGGTCGCTGTACGCGGTGCTCGGCGGGCGCTGGCTGTGGGCCGGGGCGCTGGCCGCGCTGGCGGGGCTGGCGCGGCCCAACGGGTTCGCGGTCGCGGCGGCCGTGCTGGCCGCGGCGGCGTACGAGGCGTGGCGCGGCCGACGGCAGACCGGCGGGGTCACCCACAGGCTGTGGACGGGCGCCGCGCTCGCGCCGCTCGGCTGGGCCGCGTATGTGCTGTGGGTGGGCCATCGCACGGGCGACCTGCTCGGCGGGTACTTCGAGGTGCAGCGCCGGTGGGGGTCGACGTTCGACTTCGGCCGGGGATCGGCGCGCTTCGTCCGGCATGTGCTCCTGCACGGCGACCGCTTCGTCTTCCCGATGACGATGGTGATCGTCGCGGCGGCGGTCCTGCTGTACGGGCTGCTGCTGGCCGACCGCGCCCCGCTGGTGCTGCTGGTCTACAGCGGCGTATTGCTGCTGGTCGCGCTCGGCGGGTCCGGGTTCTTCGAGTCCAAGCCCCGCTTCCTGCTGCCCGCCTTCCCGCTCCTGCTGCCGCTCGCGCGGGCGCTGGTGCGGACGGCGAGAGCCCGGCCCTGGCACGCGGCCGTGGTGGCCGGTGCCCTGGCCGGGCTCTCCCTCACCTACGGCGCGTATCTGGTCGTGATCGCCGATACGCCGCTGTAGGCACGTCTGCTGTCGGGCGGCTTACTCGCCGTCTTCGTCCTCGGGCTTCTCCGCCTCGTTGACCTCCTGCTCAAGGCCGAGCTGCTCGACGAGCCACTTGTCGAACTCGATGGCGGCCCGCACCCAGCTGACCGTCGACGAGACGAAGTGCTCCAGGCTCACGCCGGTGCCGATCAGCATCTGCGCCTCGCCGATCAGGCGGACGGTGCCGTCGTCATGCGTGTGGCTGTACACCTTGGGCCACAGGGTCCGGCGGTTCCAGTCGTCGATCGACTCCAGGAGCTGGGGCTTCTCGTCGATCTTGTGGGGCCGGTCGTAGAACGTCCGCACCGAGAAGACCTGCTGTTCGCCCTCGCCGCGGAACATGAAGTACGTACGGAACTGCTCCCACGGCGCCGCGAGGTCACCCTCGTCGTCGACGACGTACTTCAGCTCCATCTGGTCGAGGAGCTGCTTCACGAGGTCCTGATCCGGGACAACGGGGCCGGGCGGCGGCCCGGGCTGCGGCTGCTGCCCCCCGAAGTTCGGAATCGAGGACGGGTCGATGCTCACCGTGATTTTCCCTTCGTACGGATCCCGCCATCCTCCCCCATGCGGGGAGGGGGGTGGCAAGCCCTGACGGGCCTGTCAGCCCTCAGCTGACTCGATCCGGTCATCGGGGGTGACAAGGCCATGACCAACGGGCGGCCCCCAGCGGGTGACGGGCCTGCCAGGGCGCCGCTCCTTACAGCGTCTTCGCCGTCGCCGGCCCCACGATCAGCCCGTCCCCGAACGCGTCCACCCGGACCGTGTCGCCGTCCTTGACCTCCCCGGCCAGGATCTCCTTGGCCAGGCGGTCGCCGATGGCGGTCTGGATGAGGCGGCGCAGCGGGCGGGCGCCGTAGGCCGGGTCGTTGCCCTCGTCGGCGAGCCAGGCCAGGGCCTGCGGGGTGACCTCCAGGGCCAGCCGGCGTTCCGCGAGCCGCTTGGCCAGGCGGTCGATCTGGAGCCGGGCGATACGGCCCAGGTCGTCCTTGGTCAGGGCGGAGAAGACCACCAGGTCGTCCAGGCGGTTGAGGAACTCCGGCTTGAAGGAGGCCCGGACCACCTCCAGGACCTGCTCCTTCTTCTCCGCCTCGCTCGTGAGCGGGTCGACCAGGAACTGGCTGCCCAGGTTCGAGGTCAGTACCAGGATCGTGTTGCGGAAGTCGACCGTGCGGCCCTGACCGTCCGTCAGCCGCCCGTCGTCGAGCACCTGCAGGAGGATGTCGAAGACCTCGGGGTGCGCCTTCTCCACCTCGTCCAGCAGGATCACGCTGTACGGCCTGCGCCGCACCGCCTCCGTCAGCTGGCCGCCCTCCTCGTAGCCGACGTACCCGGGCGGCGCGCCGACCAGCCGGGCCACGCTGTGCTTCTCGCCGTACTCCGACATGTCGATGCGGACCATCGCCCGCTCGTCGTCGAAGAGGAAGTCGGCGAGCGCCTTGGCCAGTTCGGTCTTGCCGACACCGGTCGGGCCGAGGAAGAGGAAGGAGCCGGTCGGGCGGTCCGGGTCGGCGATGCCGGCGCGGGTGCGGCGTACGGCGTCGGACACGGCCCGCACGGCCTCCGTCTGGCCGATGAGCCGCTTGCCCAGCTCGTCCTCCATGCGCAGGAGCTTCTGGGTCTCGCCCTCCAGGAGCCGTCCGGCCGGAATGCCGGTCCAGGCCGCGACGACGTCGGCGATGTCGTCGGAGCCGACCTCTTCCTTGACCATGGTGTCCTTGGCGACTTCCTCCTCGGCGGCGGAGGCGGCCTCCAGCTCCTTCTCCAGGGCCGGGATCTCGCCGTAGAGCAGCTTGGACGCGGTGTCGAAGTCGCCGTCGCGCTGGGCGCGTTCGGCCTGCCCGCGCACCTCGTCGAGCCGTTCCTTCAGCTCGCCGACGCGGTTGAGGGACTGCTTCTCCTTCTCCCAGCGGGCGGTCAGGCCCCGCAGCTCCTCCTCCTTGTCGGCGAGGTCGCGGCGCAGCTTCTCCAGGCGCTCGCGGGAGGCCGGGTCGGTCTCCTTGTCCAGCGCCAGCTCCTCCATCTTCAACCGGTCGACGGCACGCTGGAGTTCGTCGATCTCGACGGGGGACGAGTCGATCTCCATACGGAGGCGGGAGGCCGCCTCGTCGACCAGGTCGATTGCCTTGTCCGGCAGGAAGCGGGAGGTGATGTACCGGTCGGACAGCGTGGCGGCCGCGACCAGCGCGCTGTCCGCGATCTGCACCTTGTGGTGGGCCTCGTAGCGGCCCTTGAGCCCGCGCAGGATCGCGATGGTGTCCTCGACGGTCGGCTCCGCCACCAGCACCTGCTGGAAGCGGCGCTCCAGAGCCGGGTCCTTCTCGATCCGCTCGCGGTACTCGTCGAGGGTCGTCGCACCCACCATGCGCAGCTCACCACGCGCGAGCATCGGCTTGAGCATGTTGCCCGCGTCCATGGCGGAGTCCCCGCCGGCACCGGCGCCCACGACGGTGTGCAGCTCGTCGATGAAGGTGATGATCTGCCCGTCGGAGTCCTTGATCTCCGCGAGCACGGTCTTCAGCCGCTCCTCGAACTCACCCCGGTACTTGGCCCCGGCGACCATGGCGGAGAGGTCGAGCGCGACGAGCCGCTTGTCCTTGAGGGACTCGGGCACGTCCCCCTTCACGATCCGCTGGGCGAGTCCCTCCACGACGGCGGTCTTGCCCACGCCCGGCTCACCGATGAGGACGGGGTTGTTCTTGGTACGGCGGCTGAGCACCTGCACGACCCGCCGGATCTCCTGGTCGCGCCCGATGACGGGGTCGAGCTTGCCCTCGCGGGCCGCGGCGGTGAAGTCGGTGCCGAACTTCTCCAGCGCCTTGTACTGCCCCTCGGGGTCGGCGGTGGTCACCCGGCGCCCGCCGCGGGCCTTCCGGAAGGCCTCCAGCAGCTTCTTCGCACTGGCCCCCTGCTGGGCGAGCACCTCGCCGGCCTGGCCGCCCTTGGCGGCGATGCCGATGAGGAGGTGCTCGGTCGAGAGGTACTCGTCCCCGAGCTCCTTGGCCCGCGCCTGGGCGTCGGCGATCACGGCGAGCAGCTCACGGTTGGGCTGCGGCGGCGCGACGGTGGACCCGGTCACGCTGGGCAGCGCGGCGAGCACCTTCTCCGCACCGGCGCGCACGGAGGCCTGGTCCGCGTCGACGGCGGCCAGCAGATCGATGATGTTCTCGTTGTCCTGCCCCTGGAGCAGAGCCAGGAGCAGGTGGGCAGGGGTGAGGTCCGGGTGCCCCTCGGTCACGGCCCGGTTGCCGGCCGCGTTGATCGCGTCCCGGCTCCTGTTGGTCAGCTCGGCGTCCACGTTGGCGTTCTCCTCCTGGCGTCAGCGTCTCCCAGTACTGACTGAATCAGCGTACACAAAGTTGAGTCCATTCCGCTCAAGATGGCCAGGGCTGGCGTTCGGGCGGCAGGGTCTAGGGTTCGTGGCCATGGCGGCATACCCTCAGGATCCCGGCGCGCCGGACGCGCCCTACCTCTCCTTCTGGCAGGAGAAGCACCTGTGCACCCTGACGACCCTGCGTCCGGACGGCACTCCGCATGTCGTACCCGTCGGAGTGACATACGACCCCGAGGCGCGGCTGGCTCGGGTGATCGCGAACAAGTCGAGCCGGAAGGTGGGCCATGTGCTGGCCGCCGGCCCGGACGGGGCGCGGGTCGCGGTCTGCCAGTTGGACGGGCGCAGATGGGCGACGCTGGAGGGGCTGGCGCACGTGCGGACCGACCCGGAGCGGGTCGCGGAGGCGGAGCGGCGGTACGCGCGGCGGTACGGGCGCACGCCCTCGCCGAATCCCGACCGGGTGGTGATCGAGATCGCGCTGAGGCGGGCCATGGGGCGGGGCTGACCGGTTCACCGACGATCGGTTCCAGCCGCTGCCAGAACCGGCGCATACGGGGAAATGTCCCCGGAAAACTGCAGCGGCGTCACCGTGTTCAGGTCACGGTGACGCCGCTGCGGGGGGAAGCACCTGAGCGATCTGTTACGACGGGGGAATCGCGTCAGGCACTGCGGGGGGTGGCTGAGATGGTCCTTTGGGCAGCCGGGGCTTCCGGCTCCACCAGTCGGTGGTCGCGCTGATCGAGGTTCACGAAGATCATTCCGTACCGGATGGCGCACCGTACGGGCTGCGGCGCCCCCCGAGGCCGCCGCAGACACCGGTAGGCCCGGACGTCCTCGTCCTCGTCCCGGGTGACGACGACCGGCTCACCGAAGACGGTCACCATCAGCGAGTCACCGGGGTGGGGGATCGCGGTGACCAGGTCGATGAAGTGCCAGCCGGAGCGGTAGGCGGTGGCCATTTCTCGACGAAAGGAACGATCGTCGGGTGGATTGGTCATGAGGTCGCACCACTCGGGTCGGCCGGCGCGGAGCCCCAGCCGGTGTCGTCCGTCGCGACGACTCCCTTCGGCTCAGTGGCCCCCCAGCCGGTGTCCGTCTGGGTCGTGCTGGCCGCTTCCACCACTCCCGCCCCAGCACCGAAGACCACGGCCGCAGAGAAGGCAACGGCAAGCGCCGATCGAAGCATTCTCTTGAACATAGTCGGCTTCGTCCTCACTCAACGAGTTCCCTTCCCCCGTGCCACGAAGACGATGGCTCATTCGGACACGTCAATGCCACAGGGGCGATGCATCATGTTCCTGCATGTTCAGGACCCTGGGGGGTGGAGATTTGCCTAACAATCACACAAAAGGGATACATCCCCATGCGATCACAGATCTCTGTGAGGAAGGGACGCAGCTGTATGCGACCGCGTTGAGCACCGGCCGCATCGCACGGGCCGAGATCGCCGAAGCCCCCTGCCTGCTCGACTTCGCCCTGCTGCACCCGGATCCTGACGACGAGAACTGGCTGCGCCCGGTTCCGCCCTCCGTCGTCCTCGCCCAGCGTCTTCATCCGCTGGAGCGCGAGATCCTGGACCGCCGGCGGATGTCCATCGAACTGACCGAATCCTTCGAGCCATTCATGGCGCTCAGCGCGCTCGCGCCCGCGCCCACGCACGCCATCACGGTGCTCGAAGGAGCCAAGCGGATCAACGCGGCGCTCAACCTCGCGACAGCCGAGTGCCGCCACGAGGTGCTGACCGTGCAGCCGGGGGGCGGGCGCAGCGAGCACATACTCAAGCAGGCCCTGGAACGGGACCGCCCGCTGATGGAGCGGGGCGTGCGCATGCGGACGCTCTACCAGCACACCGTGCGGCACAGCCTGGGGACCATGGCCTACGTGGACGTCATGTCACGCGGCAAGGTCGAGATCCGCACGCTGGAGGAGCTCATAGGGCGGCTCATCATCTGCGACGAGACGGTCGCCTTCGTACCGGCCCACGACGATCAGCAGGTCGCCCTCGAACTGCGGCATCCCGGGCTCGTCAAGTACCTGATCAAGGTGTTCGAGAACCTCTGGAGCCGGGCGACCCCCCTGCGCGAGGAGGCCCCCTACGAGCCCACCCGCGACGGCATCACCGGCGTCCAGCGCTCCATCGCGCGACTGCTCGTCGAGGGGCACGTCGACGAGGCGATCGCGCGCCGCCTCGGCATGAACGTCCGCACCTGCCGCGCCCACATAGCCAAGCTCGCGACCGCCCTGGGCAGCGGCAGCCGCGCCCAGCTCGGCTACCTCATCGCCCAGTCCGGGCTCCTGGACGAGGACCACCCGATACCGGGGGGAGACGCCCACCCGTGACCGAGGCGCATCCCCACCCGGACAAGGAACTGTGCGAGGCGGGCCTGAAGCTGTACGAACGGGCCCTGCACGACGGCCGACTGCGCGCCGAGGACGCCGCGCCCGCCCCCTGCCTGGCCGATCTCGGCCTCCTCCAGCCCACCGCGGAGGACCTCGACTGGCTGGAACCCGTCGCCCCCGCCGTCGTGCTCCACCGACTGCTGAGGGCCTCCGAGGACCGCATCGCGGACGAGCGGCGACGCGAGCAGTTGCTGGCCGACACCTTCGAGCCGCTCATGCGGATCGACGGCCGGCGCACGGCGGCCTCGGACAACCCGGCGATCACGGTGCTCAGCGGCACCCGCCGGATCAACGAGGCCATCACCGAGGCCATGACCAGCGCGTCCCAGGAACTGCTGAGCATCCAGCCCACCACCCACCACGGCGACGGGCGCGTCGAGAACGCCCAGGCCCTCGCGCTGGACCGCGACCAGGCCCTGCTGGACCGCGGTGGCCGCATCCGCACCCTCTACCAGCACACACAGCGCTACCGGCCGCTCGTCATGGCGCGTTACGAGCAGCTCAGAGGCGACGCCGAGGCCCGCACCCTGGACGAGGTCACCGACCGGCTCATCGTCCTCGACCGTACGGTCGCCTTCATCCCCGGCAACAAGGACCGCACCCTCGCCCTGGAGATCCGCCACCCCGCCCTGATCGGCTACCTCGTCACCACCTTCGATCGGCTGTGGCGGCTGGCGACCCCCATGTACCCCCAGGCCGTGCAGCAGCCCACCCTGAACGGCGTCACCCCGCGCCAGCGCGCCATCGCGAGCCTTCTCATCGAGGGCCACACCGACGCGTCCATAGCCGACCGACTCGGCATGAACATCCGGACCGTCCGCGTGCACATCGCCAAACTCGCCGTCACCCTGGGCAGCGAGAGCCGCGCCCAACTCGGCTATCTCATCGGGCAGTCCGGGATTCTTGACCAGGCAGACCAGGACTCCTGAGCATGGCCGGCCCGTCGCCGCCGGACGACTGCGCCGGCGTTGTCGCCGGGGCCGGTGACGGCGAGCGCCGCCCGTCCAGCCCCACCTGGGCGATACGGACACCGAGTTGCGTACGGCTCGCCGCCCCCAGCGTCTCCGAGAGCCGTGCGATGTGCGCCCGGCAGGTACGGACGCTTATCCCCAGCCGCTCCGCGATCACCGCGTCCTGGTGGCCCTCAGCGAGCAGTGCCGCGATGGACTGCTCACGATGGGAGATCCCCTCGATGCCGGTGTCGGGAAGCGGGGCCGTCAGGGGGATCGCCAGCCGCCACAGCCGCTCGAAGACCGTGACCAGATAGTGCACCAGCGCCGGATGCCGAAGCTCCAGCGCCATCGTGCGGTCCGCGTTCGCCGGGATGAAGGCGACCGTACGGTCGAAGAGGATCAGCCGGTCGATCACCTCGTCGAGTGTGCGGGCCTCCACCGAATCGCCCATCAGCTCAAGGTAGTTGAGCAGTCCCTGGCCGTGCCGGGCCACATGGGTGTACAGGTCGCGCATCCGCACGCCCCGGCCCCGCAGCGCCAGCGCCCGGTGCAGGCCCTCCGTCAGCTCGTGCTCGGGACGGATGCCGCCGGGCTGAACCGTCAGCACCTCCGTCGTGCACGCCTGGGTGGCCTCGTCCAGCGCGCCCTGGATGCGCGCGTCACCCTCCAGTACCCGGATCGCCGTGCCCTCCGCGCCGGCCGTCTGCGGCGGACGGGGGCCGAGCCCGGCGTACCACTCGAACGCCGCAACCGCCGAGCCCATCCGCCGCTGGCTCGCGCTGACCTCGTCGTACACCCCACGCAGCAGCCGGGTCATGACCTCCTGCGGGGAGGTGGGCACCAGCCAGTCCATGTCGTCGGGGTCGGGGTGCAGCAGGGCCAGCTCCAGCAGGCAGGGCACCGGCTCCGCGTCCCGGCGCGGCACCCGGCCCCGCCGTACGGCCCGGGAATACACGCGATCCCCGGCCTCGCACAGTCGGTCGGCACCGTGTGGATGCTCCTCCGTCCCGTGCCCGGCCATCGCCCATCCCACCCCCGGTTCCCGCCTCGTGCGTCGGCTCGCTCACCCGCGCTTCCGCAGCGCAACTATGCGCGGACCGTCTCTGCTCCGCAACACGGCTCGCCTCGGCCCATGGCCCGAAACGCCCCATGAAGCGTGCGATGTCACCCCCTCCGTTCTCTTGCCGTGCAACAAGCTGAAGGTAGCGGTGAAGCAGAGGTGGTGTGCCCGTTCCGCCGCGGTTGGGATGGGGCGGGGCGGCACCGCGGCCGCGTCAGGCCGGACAGCGGGGTACGGGGCAGGGCGAAGGCCCGGGGAAGGGGGCCCCGGGGCCCGGGCGCTGCTACTTGTCGAGGCCCGCCGCCAGGCAGGCGGCCTTGTACTTGGTGGTGCAGATTTCGGACAGCTGGTAGATGCCGTCGGCGAGGACGGTCTCCTCGATGTTGTTCTTCGTCAGGGCGACCACGGGCACCAGCAGCGCCGGAATGTCCTTGTCGGTCGGGCTGTCGACCTGGTCCTGGGTGAGCGAGTCGAACTGGATGTCCCGGCCCTGGACCTTGGCCACGGCCATCTCCGCGGCGCTCTCGGCCTCCTGCGGGTACGACTTGTACACGCTCATGTACTGCTCGCCGGTCAGGATCCGCTGCACGGCGTCCAGTTCGGCGTCCTGCCCGGTGATCGGCGGCAGTTCGGTCACCCCCGCGGCCTCAAGGGCCTTGATGACACCGGCGGCCATGCCGTCGTTGGCGGAGTAGACGCCCTTGATGTTGTTCGAGCCGATCGCCTTGATCGCCTGGGCCATGTTGGCCTGGGCGTTCTCCGGCTTCCAGTCCTTGGTGTCGTACGACTTGGCGATCGTCACCGTGCCGTTGAGCTCGGACAGGGCACCCGCCTTGAACTGCTTGGCGTTCGGGTCGGTGGGCGAGCCGTTCATCATGACGATCTTGTCGGCGGAGTCGACGTCGGTGCCGCCCATGGCCTCCAGGAGCGTGCGGCCCTGGACCTCGCCGACCAGCTCGTTGTCGAAGGAGACGTAGGCGTCGATCGGCCCCTCGGCCAGGCGGTCGTAGGCGATGACCGGGATCCCGGCGTCCTTGGCCTTCTGCACCCCGTCGGCGATGGCGTGCGCGTCGACGGCGTCCAGCAGGATCACGTCGACCTGGTCGTCGATCATCTTCTGCAGCTGACTCGCCTG
This sequence comes from Streptomyces curacoi, assembly GCF_001513975.1. Taxonomy (GTDB): domain Bacteria; phylum Actinomycetota; class Actinomycetes; order Streptomycetales; family Streptomycetaceae; genus Streptomyces; species Streptomyces curacoi. The sequence continues at coordinate 662,848 of NZ_KQ947985.1, read as the reverse complement.
CTTGGCCGCGTCCGCGTCGGCGTTCCGGTAGACGACCTTGCCCTGCCTGTCCGTGAGCTCCTGGACCTTGTTCTTGATGATGGGGTAGTCGAACTTGTCGTAGCGCGTGTTCGCCGTCTCCGGCAGCAGCAGCCCCACCGTGATGTCGTTGCCCTTGGTCGGGCTCGCCTCACTGCCGTCCCCGGCGACGCCCAGTGCCCCGCACGCTGCCAGCGAGAGGGTCATCGTGGACGCGGCGGCCACGGCTGTGGCGATACGGCGCATGGGGCGCATGGGACGCATATGAGGAGCTCACTTCTGGTGCCATCGGGTCACGGGCGCGCCATTGCGCCCAGATGACTGAAAAGCCAACGCGCCGACGGCCCCCAGCGTCAAGCGGAACTACTTAACGAGTGCGCAACACCACGCTCCGCTGCGCCCGTGAAGACAAGACGGAATCCTCTCCAAACACCGTTTACGCCCTCTCCACCCCTACGCCTCGAACACCGGTCGGAGATCCGTACAACCAACGCCATTCCTCGCGAGTCGTGATCAGGACAGCTTCTTCGACGGCTGTCCAATTCTCGACCAGAGGACCGAATGAACCCAGCCAGACGCACGACCGCCGCAGCCGCGACGGCCGTCGTGCTCGCCACCGCGGGCGGCCTCCTCACCGCGACCGCCGCACCCGCCTCCGCCGCCACGACCTGCACCTCGCCGGTCTTCAAGCGACAGTTCTTCGCGAATACGACATTCTCCGGCACGCCGAAGAAAACGGACTGCGACTCCGCGATCGACCAGAACTGGGGCACGGGCGCCCCGGCCTCCGGCTTGCCGACCAACTACTTCGGCGTCCGCTGGACGGTCACCCGCGACTTCGGCTCCGGCGGCCCCTTCACCCTCTCCGCCTCCGGCCTGGACGGCATACGGGTCTACCTCGACGGCACCCGCAAGATCGACCTGTGGAAGAACACCTCCACGACCGTCTCCAAGACCGTCAACCTCACGATCCCGTCCGGCACCCACACCCTGCGCGTCGACTACGTCAACTGGACCGGCAGCGCCAAGGTCAAGTTCGGCTACGTGCCGCGCACTTCGGCGACCGTGGACACCGTCAAGCCGCTCGCTCCGACCGGGGCTTCGGTGTCATACGACACGGCGACGGGCAAGGCCACGATCCGTTGGGCGAAGAACAAGGAGATGGACCTCGCCGGATACCGCGTGTTCCGGCGCCTCAAGGGCGCGTCCTTCGGCAGCACTCCCCTGGCGACGACGACGGCGACGACGTACACCGACACGGCCCTGCCGGTGAGCGGCGACACGTACTACTACGAGGTCCGCGCCTACGACAAGGCGGGCAACGTGTCGTCCGGTACCGCCGATCTGGCCGTCACCACCGTCGACCGGTCCGCGCCCGCCCTGCCCACCGGGCTGAGCACCGCCTCCGAGGCGGAGGGGCTGCGGGTCGGGTGGAGCGCGGTCGAGGGAGCGGCGTCGTACCAGGTGTACCGGGCGGCCAGTGCGGACGGGGCCTACAACCGCCTCGGGACCACTAGCGGGCTGTCGTACCTCGACGCCTCGGCCGTCGAGGACACCACCTACTACTACCGGGTGACCGCCCTCGACGCGGCGGGCAACGAGTCCCCGTGGTCCGCCGCCGTCACCGGAAAGCGCCGGGACCTCACACCGCCGTCCGCCGTCACCGGGGTGACCGTCACGCCGACCGAGTACGGCTTCGAGGTGCGCTGGGACGCCAACCCGACCGCCGACCTGGCGAGCTACGCGGTGCGCCGGGGCGAGCTGTGGGGGGACGAGGAGGAGCAGGTGTGCTCCCTCTACCCGGGCTTCCACGTCTCGGCCGACACCACTTCGTACGCGTACACCACGCTCCCGGACGGCGAGGAGTCCTGCTTCATCGTCGACGCCATCGACGACGCCGGGAACTCCTCCTTCCAGTGGACCGGCGAGGCCCAGATCGTGACGGCGACCGAGTTCGACACGACGCCGAGCGTGGCGACGCCGGAGGGCTCGCCGCTGACGCTCACCGCGACCGGCGCGGAGGGCGACGAGGGGAACCTGCTGGAGTGGCACGGGCTGGGCGAGTCCGCGCCGGAGCAGGCGGGCGGTTTCCGTATCTACCGCTGGAACCCGGCGACCTCGGCGTACGAGAAGATCGCCGCCCCGGCCTCCGGAGCCGTCCAGTACTTCGACACCGGCGCCCGCCGCGGCACCACGTCCTACTACTGGGTGACCGCCGTGGCCGACGACGGCACCGAGTCCCTGCCCGCGGGCGACTGGGCGGTCACCGCACCGGCCGGCTGACCGTACAACCAATCCCCGGCCCGGCGAGTCCTGTTCGGCGACAGTGATCACCACCGTCGCCGAACAGGACTGAAGGACCGCATGAACCCAGCAAGAAGCACGACCGCCGCAGCCGCGACGGCCGTCGTGCTCGCCACCGCGGGCGGCCTCCTCACCGCCACCGCCGCACCCGCATCCGCCGCCACGACCTGCACCTCGCCGGTCTTCACACGGCAGTTCTTCGCGAACACCACCTTCTCCGGCACGCCGAAGAAGACCGACTGCGACAGCGTCATCGACCAGAACTGGGGCACCGGCGCCCCCGCCTCCGGCCTGCCGACCAACTACTTCGGCGTCCGCTGGAGCGTGACACGGGACTTCGGCTCCGGCGGCCCCTTCACCCTCTCCGCCTCCGGCCTCGACGGCATCCGCGTCTACCTCGACGGCACCCGCAAGATCGACCTGTGGAAGAACACCTCCACAACCGTCTCCAAGACCGTCAACCTCACCATCCCCTCCGGCAAACACACCCTCCGCATCGACTACGCCAACTGGACCGGCAGCGCCAAGGTCAAGTTCGCCTACACACCGCGCACTTCGGCGACCGTCGACACCGTCAAGCCACTCGCCCCCACGGGCGCCTCCGTCTCCTACGACCCCGCCACCGGCACGGCGAAGCTCACCTGGGCGAAGAACAAGGAGATGGACCTCGCCGGATACCGCGTCTACCGCCGCCTCAAGGGCCAGGGATTCGGCAGCACCCCGGTCACGACGACGGCGACGACGTACACCGACACGACCCTGCCGGTGACCGGCGACACGTACTACTACGAGGTCCGCGCCTACGACAAGGCCGGCAACATCTCGACCGGCACCGCCGACCAGCCCGTCACCACCGTCGACCGCACCAGCCCGGAGCAGGTCACCGGCCTCACGGCGAAGGGCACCACGGCGGGCAACACGCTCACCTGGCAGGCCTCCGCCGCGACGGACGTCCATCACTACGAGGTGTGGGCCGCGCCCGACGGGCAGCAGGACACCGACGGACCCGATATCGTGCTCGCCGCGTCCTACACGGACGGCCGCGCCGAGGCGGGTACGGGCTACACGTACAAGGTGCACGCGGTCGACGGCGCCGGGAACGTCTCCCCGGTCTCCGCCCCGGTGACGGCCACCCGCCCCGCGCCCTCAGGCGCCCCCGCCCCGACCGGGCTCACCACCGCCGTCTACGACGACCGGACCGAGATCCACTGGGATCTGCCCGAGGACTCCGGCCAGTACAACGTCTACCGCCGCACCGACGGCGGCTGGACCGCCATCGGCAGTGTGCGTGGCGGCGGGTGGGAGGACCGCGTCGCTCCGGCGGGCAAGGCGTCCTACTACGTCGTCGCCGTGGAGAGCGGCACGGGTGCCGAGTCGGCGCCCTCCGCCGAGATCACCGTCGACCGGCTCACCCCGGCCAGCCAGATCGGCCCGGCGGCACCGCGGCTGACGCTGGTGTCCGCGGGCGGCACCCGGTTCCCCATCCAGATCACGGCCAAGCCCGGCGCGGGTGACGAGGGACGGCTGCTCAAGGGGTACTCCTGGGAGATCTCCGGCGCCTGCGGCGTCAGCGGCACCCGCCTGTCCACCACGGGCACCATCGAGTGGACGCCGCCGTACAACGGCCCCTGCATGGCGACGGTGTTCGCGGTGGACGCCTACGGGCGCATGAGCCAGCAGAGCGCGTCGCTGGAGTTCATGGTCAACCGCTGACCCACCGCTGCCCCGCCTCGGTCCCGTGATCGCCACCCCGGTCACGACGCCCTTGGCGGGGCCCGCCCTTCACACCCAGCTCGAACCACACCCCCTTGGCGAACCGCCCCGCCCTCTCCTCGGCGACGCCCCACAGGTCCGCCATCTCCTCGACGAGCGCGAGCCCCCTTCCCCAGCAGGCGACAACCCTGCCCGCCGGGTACGCGACGACCGGCGGGTCGGGACTCTCGTCGAAGACGCTGACCCGGAAGCGGGCCGGGGTGAGCCGGATGCGGAGCATGGCGGTGCCCTTGGTGTGCAGGTGGACGTTGGTGACGAGTTCGGAGGTGCACAGGGCGGCGGGCATGACGAGGTGCTCCCGGTCGTGGGTGAAGAGGACGGCGCGTACGAAGTCGCGGCAGACGCGGGGGGCGGTGGCGTCGCCGGGGGCGAAGAGGCTGTACTCGTGGCTGAGTTGAGTGCAGCGGTGGGCGGCACGGCGGGATGCGTCCATGAGCAGTGGCTCCTGTCGAGTGGGATTCCCGTCACCCGGCGATGGCGTCGCCCGCGCGCGCCTGGGGGGAGGGGCGGGTGCTCTGTCGGCTTATGGGCAGGGGAAGTTGAGCGACTCCGACTTGTTATCGGAAGCGCACTCACCGTAGCGATATAGGGTTCTCGCGAGCAACCTGTTCGCTGTAGCCGATGGACTAACCCCTCTTGAGGGGGCAGACTTTTGGCCGACCGCCAAGGAGAACCCGTGGGACTGCGCACCACCATCAGCGAACGACAGCGACGACTCGGCTTCGAGCTCAAACAACTGCGCGAGCAGGCCGGGTTGACCACCACTGAAGCTGCCGACCGGATCGGCATGACGCGCGGGCAGCTGGGCCACATCGAGGCCGGCCGGACGTCGGTCCTCACCGAGCGACTGCTCGACCTATGCCGAATCTACGGTTGCTCGGAGGATCCCTATATCCAGGCACTGGTCGCCATGTCCGAGGCCAGCGGCAAAGGCTGGTGGCGTACATACAGGAAGCACCTCGGGCCCGACCCCCTGAACCTGGCCGAGCTCGAATCGGAGGCTGTGGCCATCCGGACGCACGAGCCGCTGTTCATCCCGGGCCTCTTCCAGACCGAGGACTACACGCGCTCCATCTTCACGAGCCCCGACCTGGGTTTCACGAACATCGAGGAGGGGTTGCGGTTCCGCATGGAACGGCAGCACATCCTGACGCGCGACAACCCGCCGTCCGTGCACGCCATCATCCACGAGTCCGCGTTGCACATGAGGTTCGGCAGCGCCAAGGTCGTACGGGAGCAGTTGCTGCACCTGATCGAGCTGGCGCGACTGCCGAATGTGACCATCCAGATCTATCCCTTCACGGCACAGGCGCATGCCGCACTCACCGGCAACTTCGCGCATGTCATCCCCGCCGAGCCGCGGTTGGGCACCGTCGTGGTGGAACAGCTCCTCGGCTCCCACTACTTGGTGCAGCAGCACGAACTTGACGAGTACCGCTCCCTGTTCGACCGAATCGCGGAGAACGCACTCGCGCCCATCGACGTATCGTTGGCCCCCGAAGCACACTCGGTGAAGGACTCGCTGGCCCTTATTCAGCACGTGCTCTACACCCTCTGAGGAGGCTCGGATGCCCGAACTGCACTGGCAGAAGTCGTCATACAGCGGCGGCCCCGAAGGCAACTGCCTCTACGTCGCCACCGCCCCCGACGGAACGATCCGCCTCCGCGAGAGCGACGCCCCGGACGTCATCCTGACCACGGCCCCCGATGGCCTCGCCGCCCTCCTGCGCACCCTTAAGGCCGATCAGTGACGTGTCAGGGCACCACCACTCGTCCGCATCGTCACGTACCGGCCTCAAAGACCTCAGCCCATTCGGCGAGCGACCGTCTCGCCGCACGCTCCGCAAGCGCGTGTTCGGCGAAGTAGTCGAAGATCCGGTCGTAGTGGGGATGTCCATCGCCTGGCGCAGCACCGCGCGCCCGGTGAAGCCTTCCAACGTCGCCAGAGTGGTGTCGTACAGGGTGAAGGTGTTGAGAGTTCATGCTGGACTCTGGCCGCCCCGGATGCTGGTTCCAACTTCATCTGAACTCCCTTGATGGCTGGACACCGGCCATCCGTACAGGCTGCGTCACCGCAGGGCCTCGATGGCCTTCAGGATCAAGGCCCGTGCCTCCGCTCCATACACAGCCATGCTGCGCAGTTGCTCAAAGGCCTTGAGGTACAGGGCAATCTCAGAGGGCTGGGTGATGTTCACCTCGGCGGAGAGAAGTTCGACGGACACGAGTGTGTCGTCGTGCACGTCGAACGTCTCCTGTGGCCACAGGGCACGCTCGCGCGTCGACATCGGGATGATGCCGAACGACACCGCCGGCAGCGCGCCTGCGGTGAGCAGGTAGCCCAGCTGTGCGGCCATCGCCTCCGAGTCCCCGAGCTGGTAATAGAGCACGGCTTCCTCGACGACCATCACGAATCGGTGCCCTGGTTCGTGGATGATCTGTGAGCGCTGCAGGCGTGCTGCGGCGGCTTCAGCCGCATCGTCGGGGACGCCGAGAAATCGGGCGTTGCTACTGAGCAAAGCCTGCGCATACCCCTCGGTCTGCAGTAGCCCCGGGACCAAGACCGGCGAGTACACGCGCAGCAGGCTCGTCGACTTGTACAGCTCCACGTAACTGTCCTGCAGCTTCCGCAGGCCCGTGCGCACGCGCTGGCGCCACTCCCGGTAGAGGGATTCCGCATGCTGTGAGGCTGCGATCAGGTCGGGGGCCTGGTCGGTGGCGCCGGTGGCACGACACCACAGACGGATGTCGGTGGGCGATGGCGGTGTCCTTGCGTTCTCGATACGGGAGGTCTTGGAATGGTGCCAGCCGCATCGAGAGGCCAGCTCAGTGACCGTCAGACCGGCGTTTTTCCTCAGATCGCGTAGTTGCCGTGCCACGTTTTCGCGCGCGGCCTGGGCTGAGGAAGACGGAGAGAGGGGCATGAGCTGGCCAGTAGTGCTTTCTGTCAGTGAATCTCGTACTCGTCATGCGGGACGGCGCGTTCCCAGACTGCCTCAAAAGCGTCCGCGCACTGTTTGACGATGCCCGGCTCGGCTCGCAGTTCCATGGGCGGATCGCCCCAGTTGCCATCCCCGGTGAAGTGATTGAAGAGGACTTGCGTCCCGTCAAAGATCCACAGGTCGGCTCCTGGAAGTACCAGGTCTACGGCGCGTCGGCGGGGCAACCAGCGGACCTGTTCGCCGGCCTGCACGTTGACTGCGGTTCCGGCGTGCTCGTATCGGATGTAGTCGGTGACGGGTTCGGACACGATGCGGGCACGCCGTACGACGACTCCGCGGGCGACGGCTCGGGAGATCATGTCGACCCAGGGCGCCCAGTATTCGGAGTTGGGATCGGCGTCGCGCTGCCCGTTACGGAGCCAGGCGTTGAAGTCGTCCGCCTCGTCACCCACGGCGTACTGGTCGCGCATCTCGAGGTGCACGGCCGAGTGTTGTGCGGCTTCCATGAGCTCGTCAAAGCTGAGCGCGTTCTGCGACATCGCAGGCCTCCCTGAGTACAGGCACCAGGCGGGCAGGGATGCGGATCACTGTCTCGTGGGCGGGAATGCCCTTGGTGTGCCCCGGTGCAGTGTTCTCCACGCACTGGGTCTGTGTCTCCTTGTCGGCCGTGTAGCTCTGGATCACGATGTCCGCGCTCTCCAGATCCACCCATGCCGTTGGTGACCCGTTCTTGCCTGTGTCCGGGTCGATCCCGATGAACTGTAGGTCCATGGCTGCCTTCCCTGGCGGTCCGTGCATGGATGTGCACCACACTCAAGCTCTATTGGCGCCGGGTCAAGAGCACGAAGTGGCCAGTTGGCCAGTCACTACGCTCCACGCACATTGGTGCACATCAATGGTCGTACTGCCCACCACCGTCGTAGCGTCGGGCTTGCCACCGGACCTCGGCGAGGCAGCACGCCCCCCGAGGCATGGCCGACGCTGAGGAGCGCCAACGTGAGACAAGGTGCCGATCTTGAGGTGATGCGGGAGAGCGCGCGCCAGCTGCTCGACCCGGATTCGGTGCCGGACGTGCTCCCCCCTAGCCGTGCCGAGTTGGACACGCTCACCCTCAAGCTCCGTGGGCACCTGGAACTTCTCGCCCCCGAAGTCGAGCAGGCAGCCCTCGTAATCCCCAAGAACGAGGCCCTCCGCTACTGCGCTCTCGCCTGCGTCGGCGAGGCGTGGGGAAGGCTGCGGATCAGCCCACCTTCGGAGCTCAGCTCCGGCGTCTCCTACGCACGGCGTATCGCCCGCGTCCTCAACGCCCTGTGCGATCACTACGAAACCCTGAGCAGTCACCATCGCTGCAAGCGATCCGGCCCTTGAACCGCCCTCCTCCCCCCCATGAACTCCCGCCCGACGCCCCGGGCGGCGGCGGTCAGCCATGGCCGCGATCAGTTGAGCAGGAAGGTGCAGTAAATGCTGAACGGAACCGACCTGTACGCACTCGACATCAACGGGGCCTCCTTCGCGAAGGCATGCGGCGGCCCCTGCACCGAGGGATGCGTGACCCTGGCCCGAATCGGCGACGATGCCTGGGCCCTCGGCGACAGCAAGCAGCCCGACGCGCAACCGCTCCGCTTCACCACGGAGGAACTGGACGCCGCCGGCATCGACCCCGCGCGCTTCGGCCTGCACGTCTGACCCTCCCCCCTCCAGTCGGCCCCGTCCACCCAACGAGGCCGACTGGTCACCTTCACCTCCGAGTCCGACAGGAACGACGGGTGCACCATCACGGCTATCTGTGGACCGGCCCGAAAGCGCGCTTCGACCAGGAGGCCCTACGGCGGCCTCCGCATCCCGAGCCGCCCCCGGCCGGAAGCCGACCCGAGCTGATCCAGCGGTACAGGGAAGTGGTCGCAGAGTTCCCCGTCGTAGACCTGCCGCCACTGGAGACGGCCTACTGGCTGATCAAGCCCCGAGCGCTGGTGCGGGGAACATGGCACGAGCCGAAGGAGGCGGCGGCCTGGCTGGGAGAACAACTGGCCCAGTACTCAGCCCGGTTCACCGCCGAGACACAACGCGACACGACTTACCTGGCCCGACTGGTCGACTCCGCAGCCGAGCGACTGCGCGGAGGCGGCGACGTATGCCACGGCTTTCACCTCGAACGCCCCTCGTTTCTGTCGGTGTCGGTGGTGTCGTGCTCCCCGAACCGTGCGAGAACTGAACTGTCGTGTCCTGTCGAATGGTCAGAGCAATGAGAGGGGTCGTACGGGTCCCTGGACTGTGATGAGTGGCGCTAACGGTCCACGCCGACCGTTTTCTGCAGGTACACGTCCTGATGACCACCCGGCACCCCGTCGAGGCGCCCCGTCTCGTGATACCCCAGGCGCTTGTAGAACTCGGGTGCCTGGAAGGAGTAGGACGACACGAGGATGTCGGTGCACCCCCGGCGCCCCGCCTCCGCCTCGGCCTCCCGCATGAGCTTCGTGCCCCATCCCGCGTTCCGCTGGTCCTCCCGCACCCAAAGCATCTCGATGCCGCACAGAGTGCCCCAGACCCATCCGGTGAGGCCTCCGGCGAGTTCACCCGCGGCGTCGGTGGCCCGGACCGAGAACTCGACGGGTTCGCCGGCTCCGGTGGCCCGGGCGTTGAACGCGGTCAGTTCCTGATCGAGCCGCCGGGAAAGCTCCTCGTCCTCCCCACCGACCTGCAACGAGGGGCCGGTGGGCTCATGGTCAACGGTCATGTCCGCACTATCGCACCGAGTCCCGGCACCACGCCTTCGCTTTTCGTGCGGCGGAGGTGGGCGGAGGCGGGCACGGCACGCCTTGGACGCCTGGCAGTCCGCCCAAAGTCACAGGCGAACCCGTACAACCCCCAGCCCGCTCCACGAGTCGTGATCGTCGCCCCCCTTCCCCGGCCAACGACGATCACGACCGAGGATCCATGAACCCAGCAAGAAGCACGACCACCGCGGCCGCCGCCGCTGTCGTGCTCGCCACCGCGGGCGGCCTCCTCACCGCGACCGCCGCTCCCGCCTCCGCCGCCACGACCTGCACCTCGCCGGTCTTCACACGGCAGTTCTTCGCGAACACCACCTTCTCCGGCACGCCGAAGAAGACCGACTGCGACAGCGTCATCGACCAGAACTGGGGCACCGGCGCCCCGGCCTCCGGCCTGCCGAGCAACTACTTCGGCGTCCGCTGGAGCGTGACACGGGACTTCGGCTCCGGCGGCCCGTTCGCTCTTTCCGCCTCCGGGCTGGACGGCATCCGGGTCTACCTCGACGGCACCCGCAAGATCGACCTGTGGAAGAACACCTCCACAACCGTCTCCAAGACCGTCAACCTCACCATCCCCTCCGGCAAACACACCCTGCGCATCGACTACGCCAACTGGACCGGCAGCGCCAAGGTCAAGTTCGCCTACACGCCGAGGACTTCGGCGACCGTCGACAAGGTCAAGCCGCTCGCCCCCACGGGCGCCTCCGTCTCGTACGACACGGCGACGGGCAAGGCCACGATCCGGTGGGCGAAGAACAAGGAGATGGACCTCGCCGGATACCGCGTCTACCGCCGCCTCAAGGGCCAGAGTTTCGGCAGCGCTCCGCTGGCGACGACCACCTCCACGTCGTACAGCGACACCCCGCCCGCGACCGGGCAGACGTACTACTACGAGGTCCGCGCCCACGACAGAGCCGGCAACGAGTCGACGGGCACCGCCGATCTCGCCGTCGTCACCCCGGACCGCACGGGCCCGGCCGCGCCGACGGGGCTCACCGCGCACGGCGATCTGCACGGGATGGTGCTCGGCTGGAACCCGGTGGCCGACGCGGCCGGTTACGAGCTGTACGAGAAGGATTCGGCCACCGGCGGGTACACCCTCGTCGAGAAGGTCACGGGCACGTCGTACGTCCACGGCGTGGGCGACCGGGAGACGCCGCGCACCTATGTGGTGCGCGCCTACGACACGGCCGGGAACGCGGGCGCGTACTCGGCGTCCGTCACCTCCGACGGCGTCGACCGGACGGCCCCGGCGGCGCCCCAGAACCTGGTGGTGAAGGCGGAGTCCGGCGTCACGCGTCTGTGGTGGAGCGCGCCGCAGAACCCCACGCAGGACGAGCTGGCCAACGGCGCGCGCTTCAGCGTGCTCCGTTCGGAGGGCACCGCACTCGGCGCCGACCCGGTGCGGGTCACCTGCGCGGAGGAGGACCGGTCGATCAACACCAGCCTGGAGACGTACTCGCTCTACTGCACCGACGAGAGCTTCGAGCTCGACACCACCTACACCTACGGCGTCACCCTCACCGACGGCGCGGGCAATGAGTCGGCGGTCTCCAACACGGTCACCGTGACCACCGAGGACACCCACCCGCCGCTGCCCCTCACCGGTCTCACCGCGACGCCCCGCGCCGACGGCACGGTCCTGCGCTGGGACCCGCCGGCCGACGACGACATCGCCTCCTACCGCGCGTTCCGCGGGGTGCGGCAGAGCGACGGGTCGGTGAAGTGGCTCGGTGAGCCGGCGCGCTGCGCGGACAAGGGCGACGACCCGCTGGCCATGATGTGCATCGACATCCCGGACGGCGAGACCTACGTCTACACGGTGATCGCCACGGACGTCTGGGGCAACACGCTCTCCCTCCTTGACCCCTCCGTCCCCACCGTCACCGCGACGGAGCTGGACATCGTCCCGGGCGAACCCATCGGCAAGGACACCGGCCCGGTGACCGCCGGCGGCGGCTGGACCGTCTCCGAGCAGCTCAACCCGGCCCGCTGGTCGTGCAACGGCGACGTCTGCGACACCATCACCGAGTACCGGGTGAGCCGCTGGAACACCGCGACGCAGGCCTACGAGCCGGTGGGCACCGCGGCGGCGGTGGCGGGCACCAAGGAATACTCCTTCACCGACCAGACGCAGCCGCTGGGCTCGGTCTCGTACTACCGGGTCGTCGGTGTCCTCGCCGACGGCACCGAGACCGCGGCCGCGCACCCGTGGGTGATCCGGCCGGACCTGGTCTGACGGAACATGCGAAAGGGGCCCGGAGGTTCGGTGAAACCTCCGGGCCCCTTCACATGTGCGCCTGCCGGTCAGTCCTACATCTGCGTCTGCCGGTCAGTCCTTGGATACGCAGCCTGCCGGTCAGTCCTTCGCCTTCTTCGGCCGCCACACCACCAGCGCGCTGGTCTGCTGCACCTCCTGGTACGGCACCAGATCACGGCGGTACGACGCGTGCACCGCCGCCTCGCGCTGCTGCATCGCCGCCGCCGCGCCGTCCAGGGCCGCCTGGAGTTCGGCGACCCGGGACTGGAGCGCGGCGACCTGGTTCTCCAGTTCGATGATGCGCTTGATGCCGGCCAGGTTGATGCCCTCGTCCTGCGACAACTGCTGGACGGTCCGCAGCAGTTCGATGTCGCGGGCCGAGTAGCGGCGGCCCCGGCCGGCGGTGCGGTCCGGAGACACCAGGCCCAGGCGGTCGTACTGGCGCAGCGTCTGCGGGTGCAGGCCGGAGAGCTGGGCCGCCACCGAGATGACGTAGACCGGGGTCTCCTCGGTCAGTTCATACGGGTTGCGTCGACGACCGTCCATCTGACTCATGCTCCCTTCGCGGCCTGGAACAGCTCCGCCCGCGGGTCCTCGCCCGCGGTCGCCTCGCGATACGCCTCAAGCGCGTCACGAGCCTTCCCCGTCAGGTCCTTGGGGACACTCACCTCCACGGTGACCAGCAGGTCGCCGCGGGTGCCGTCCTTGCGGACCGCGCCCTTGCCCCGCGCCCGCATGGTGCGGCCGTTGGGCGTGCCGGGCGGCAGTTTCAGGGTGACCGGCGGTCCGCCGAGGGTGGGGACCCTGACCTCGCCGCCGAGGGCCGCCTCCGCGAAGGTCACGGGGACGGTCACCGTGAGGTTGTCGCCCTTGCGGCCGAACACCGGGTGGGCGTCGACATGCACGGTGACGTACAGGTCGCCCGCCGGGCCGCCGCGCTCTCCGGGCGCGCCCTTGCCGCGCAGGCGGATGCGCTGGCCGTCGGACACCCCGGCCGGGATGCGGACCTGCATGGTGCGGGACGACTTCGCCCGGCCGCTGCCCTTGCACTCCAGGCAGGGGTGCTCGGCCATCAGCCCGCGCCCCTTGCAGTCCGGGCACGGGTCGGTGAGGGAGAAGCCCCCGCCCGAGCCCCGGGCCACCTGGCCGGTGCCGACACAGGTCGGGCACACCCTGGGCGTGCCGTTCTTGTCGCCGGTGCCGGCGCAGGCCTTGCACGGCGACTGCGAGGACATGCGCAGCGGGACCGTCGCGCCCTCGATCGCCTCGGTGAAGCTGAGGCTGACCTCGGTGTCGATGTCCTGGCCACGCCTGGGCTGGGTACGGGTGGTGCCCGTACCGCCGCGGTTGAACAGGCCCCCGAAGACGTCACCGAGTCCGCCGCCGAAGCCGCCGGCTCCCCCCTGCCCCTGGGCGCCGCCTCCGAAGAGGTCGCTCAGGTCGAAGTTGAAGGAGCCGCCGCCCGCGCCGGGCCCCGGACGGAAGCCGCCGTTGCCGAAGAGGGCGCGTGCCTCGTCGTACTCCTTGCGCTTCTTGGGGTCGCCGAGGACGTCGTTCGCCTCGGAGATCTCCTTGAAGCGCTCCTCCGCCCGGGCGTTGCCCTTGTTGGCGTCCGGGTGGAACTCGCGGGCGAGCTTCCGGTACGCCTTCTTGATCTCGGCCTCGGTGGCGTCCTTGGGGACGCCGAGGACCTTGTAGTAGTCCTTCTCGATGAAGTCCTTGGTGCTCATCCTCGACGTCCCTCCTTCCTGATCGCGTTGCTCGTCAGTTCAACGTCAGCCCTCGTCCGGGCCACCGCTCTCCTTGTCGTCGGCCGCCGCGGTGTTCTCGTCGGACTCCTCCGCCTTGACGGTCTGCGCGCCCGGCTGGGGCTCGGCGACGGCCACCCGCGCGGGGCGGATGGTGCGCTCGCCGATGCGATACCCCGGCTGGAGGATCGCGACGCAGGTGGTCTCGGTGACGTCCGGCGCGTAACTGTGCATCAGGGCCTCGTGGATCGTCGGGTCGAAGGGCTCGCCCTCCTTGCCGAACTGCTGTAGGCCCATCTTCGCCGCGACGGTCTCCAGCGACTCCGCGACGGACTTGAATCCGCCGACGAGCTCGCCGTGCTCCCGTGCGCGGCCGATGTCGTCGAGCACGGGCAGGAGCTCGGTCAGGAGGTTCGCGATGGCGATCTCCTTGACCGTGATCCGGTCGCGCTCGACGCGGCGGCGGTAGTTCTGGAACTCGGCCTGGAGCCGCTGGAGGTCCGCGGTGCGCTCTTCGAGCGCCTTGCGCACCTGGTCCAGCTGGGCCGTCAGACCGGCGATCTGTGCTGATGCGTCCCCGGCCGGGGCCGCCCCCTCCTGGGGAGCGGCCGCCGGCTCGGCGTCTTCAGGGGTGGCGCCGGAGGGGACGTCAGGCTTCTCGTCGAAGCCCGGGGTCTCCTCCGTCACGCGGCACCGTCCTTGCGCTCGTCGTCCACGATCTCGGCGTCCACGACGTCGTCGTCAGCGGCCTTGCCACCGGCGGTCGCGCCCTCGGGGCCGCCCGCGGCCTGCCCGGCCTGGGCGTCGGCGTACATGGCCTGGCCCACCTTCTGCGAGACCGCGGCGACCTTCTCGGTGGCCGCGCGGATCGCGGCCGTGTCCTCGCCCTTGAGGGCGGTCTTCAGCTCCTCGACGGCGGCCTCGACCTCGGTCTTGACCTCGCCGGGGACCTTGTCCTCGTTGTCCTTGAGGAACTTCTCCGTCTGGTAGACGAGCTGCTCGCCCTGGTTGCGGGTCTCGGCGGCCTCGCGGCGGCGGTGGTCCTCCTCCGCGTACTGCTCGGCCTCCTGGCGCATCCGGTCGACCTCTTCCTTCGGGAGCGAGGAGCCGCCGGTGACGGTCATCTTCTGCTCCTTGCCGGTGCCGAGGTCCTTCGCCGTGACGTGCATGATGCCGTTGGCGTCGATGTCGAAGGAGACCTCGATCTGCGGGACGCCACGCGGCGCCGGCGGCAGACCGGTCAGCTCGAACATGCCGAGCTTCTTGTTGTACGCCGCGATCTCGCGCTCGCCCTGGTAGACCTGGATCTGCACGGACGGCTGGTTGTCCTCGGCCGTCGTGAAGATCTCCGAGCGCTTCGTAGGGATCGTGGTGTTGCGCTCGATCAGCTTGGTCATGATGCCGCCCTTGGTCTCAATACCGAGGGACAGCGGGGTCACGTCGAGGAGCAGGACGTCCTTGACCTCACCCTTGAGGACACCGGCCTGGAGCGAGGCGCCGATGGCGACGACCTCGTCCGGGTTCACGCCCTTGTTGGCCTCCTTGCCGCCGGTCAGCTCCTTGACGAGCTCGGCGACGGCGGGCATACGGGTGGAGCCACCGACGAGGACGACGTGGTCGATCTCGTTGATGGAGACGCCGGCGTCCTTCATGACGTTGAAGAACGGGGTCTTGCAGCGCTCCAGCAGGTCGGCCGTCAGCTGCTGGAACTGAGCCCGGGTGAGCTTCTCGTCCAGGTGCAGCGGGCCCTCGGCGGAGGCGGTGATGTAGGGCAGGTTGATCGAGGTCTCGGTGGACGAGGACAGCTCGATCTTGGCCTTCTCGGCGGCCTCACGCAGGCGCTGGAGGGCCATCTTGTCCTTGGCGAGGTCCACGCCGTGACCGGACTTGAACTGCTGCACCAGGTAGTCGACGACGCGCTGGTCCCAGTCGTCACCACCGAGGTGGTTGTCACCGTTGGTGGCCTTCACCTCGACGACGCCGTCGCCGATCTCCAGCAGGGACACGTCGAAGGTGCCGCCACCGAGGTCGAAGACGAGGATCGTCTGGTCGTCCTTGTCGAGGCCGTAGGCGAGCGCGGCCGCGGTGGGCTCGTTGACGATGCGAAGGACGTTCAGACCGGCGATCTCGCCGGCCTCCTTCGTCGCCTGGCGCTCGGAGTCGTTGAAGTAGGCGGGGACGGTGATGACCGCGTCGGTCACCTTCTCGCCCAGGTAGGCCTCGGCGTCCCGCTTCAGCTTCTGCAGGATGAACGCGGAGATCTGCTGCGGGTTGAAGTCCTTCCCGTCCAGCTGGATCTTCCAGTCCGTGCCCATGTGGCGCTTCACGGAACGGATGGTCCGGTCCACGTTGGTGACCGCCTGGCGCTTGGCCACCTCGCCGACCAGCACCTCGCCGTTCTTGGCGAAGGCGACGACGGACGGCGTGGTCCTGGCGCCCTCGGCGTTGGTGATGACGGTGGGCTCGCCGCCCTCCAGAACGCTGACGACGGAGTTAGTCGTGCCCAGGTCGATGCCGACCGCACGTGCCATGGTTGATTCCTCCAGCTGACTTGAGTGGAACGGACTCAAGTGTGCACGACGGCCCCCAACGGGTCAACAGAACTGAGTCGACGGGACTCAACTCTTATCCGTTCCTTACACGCAACGGCTCCCTGACCTGCGCAGATGTAACGCTGTCGGGCACTCGAACGGGTTCCCCGACGGGAAATGAAGGTTGACGACGGGGGCCGTAGGGCTTGATGTGCAGGAGCGCGAGTACGGCGACGAGGACCACCGCCCCCACCCAGAGCACCCCGGACTTCGCGACCCAGCCCATGTGCACGAGGACGCCGACGAGTACCCCGGCGAAGGCCCCGACACCCAGCAGGACGGTCACCCCCTGCGGGGTGAGGCCGAGCCGGCGCAGCCGGTGGGCGAGATGGTCCGGCCCCCGGCGCAGCAGCGGCCGCCCGGCCAGCCGGCGGGACAGCACCACGAGGAGTACGTCGGCGGTGGCGAGGGCGGTGAGCGCATAGAGGACGGCGAGGCTCGACACCGGATCGTGCCCGGCCCTCGTCATCACGGCCGACGAGGCCAGCACGAACCCGACGAACAGGGACCCGCACGCCCCGAGCCCGATCCGCGCGGGATGCCAGTTGTGCATGAGGAAACCGGTCAGGGCGGCGGCCAGCACGCTCAGCAGCACGGCGAGTTCGTCCATCACCTCGGCCGCCGCGCACAGACCGACACCGAAGGCGGTGACGACCCCGACGGTGCCGGCCAGCGCGTCCGCGTGGTCGAGCGCCTTGAAAGCGACGGTGACGAGGACGATCCAGCCGACGGCCAGCAGGCCGAGCGGTAAGCCCGTCTCGCGGTACGGCACCACGCAGGCCGCCGCCACGGCCGTACCGCCGATCAGGAACCGCGCCTTGACCCGCAGCACGTCGGCGACCAGCCCGAGCACGGCGACGCTGCCGGCGGCGATCAGCAGCCGCCCGATCCCCGGGCCCAGCGGGGCGGCTCCGGTCCACTCCATGCCGGCGACGACCATGCAGGTCGCGAGCACGACACCCGCACCGCCGAGCAGCGGCAGGGGTCTCAGCCGCCGGCGGTCCACGATGCCGAGGCGCAGAGCGGGCAGCCGGAACAGCGCCGCGAGGAAGGCGGCGAGGAGGAGGGCGCTGGTGGCGGCGGCGATCCCGTAAAGCACGGGCCTAGGTTAGTGCCGTATATACCATTTCGGGATGAATAACACGATCGGGCCTTAAGGCAAGCCTCAGCGACTCAGATCACCTCACCGCTGGCTACAGTGCGACGGAAGATGGGGGTAGTCTCAGACGGACTGCATAAGTTACCGCTTAGTAATCTCGAAGATTCCCTCGTAGAACCCCTCGCAGGCCCGAGGAGCCCCGAAATGCAACTCGCCGCGATCATCGTGTCGCTGGTCCTGACCGTGGTCGGCGTTGCGCTGCTCGCACGCGCCATCGGCCAGTTCGTCCGGTACTTCAGGCTCGGCCAGCCGGTCCCGGCCGGCAGCCGGACCGACAACCCCTACGCGCGCAGTGTGACGCTGGTGCGGGAGTTCCTCGGCCACACCCGGATGAACCGGTGGGGCATCGTCGGCATCGCCCACTGGTTCGTGGCGATCGGCTTCCTCACCCTGCCGCCGACCATCGTCACCGCGTACGGCCAGCTCTTCGAGGCCGACTGGACGCTGCCGGTCATCGGCGGCTTCCTGCCGTACGAGATGTACATCGAGTTCATCGGCGCGATGACCACCCTCGGCATCGCCGTGCTGATGGTCATCCGGCTGCTGAGCCTGCCGTCGCGGGCGGGCCGCAAGTCGCGGTTCGCGGGCTCGAAGATGGGCCAGGCGTACTTCGTCGAGTGGATCATCCTCACCATCGGCCTCGCCATCTACATGCTGCGGGCCCTGGAGGGCGCGCTGCACCACGTGGACCACTACGAGGCCGCGTACTTCGCCTCGTACCCGGTGATCCTCGCCCTGAAGGGCCTGAGCGTCGCGACGCTGCAGAACCTCGTCTACCTCTTCGCGATGATCAAGCTGAGCACGACCATGATCTGGATGATCACGGTCTCGCTCAACACCAACATGGGCGTCGCCTGGCACCGCTTCCTGGCCTTCCCGAACATCTGGTTCAAGCGCAACGCCACCGGCGAGACCGCCCTCGGCGCGCTGCAGCCGATGACCTCCGGCGGCAAGCCGATCGACTTCACCGACCCCGGTGACGACGACGTCTTCGGCGTCTCCCAGGTCGAGCAGTTCTCCTGGAAGGGTCTGCTGGACTTCTCCACCTGCACCGAGTGCGGCCGCTGCCAGTCGCAGTGTCCCGCCTGGAACACGGGCAAGCCCCTCTCCCCCAAGCTGCTGATCATGTCGCTGCGCGACCACGCGCACGCCAAGGCGCCGTATCTGCTGGCCGGTGGCGGCAAGACCATGGAGGGCGAGGAGAAGGCGTCCGAGGAGCAGCTCAAGGACGTCCCCGCGGCCGCCCTCGCGGAGGCCGAGCGTCCGCTGATCGGCACCGTCGAGGAGAACGGCGTCATCGACCCGGACGTGCTGTGGTCCTGCACCACCTGCGGCGCCTGTGTCGAGCAGTGCCCGGTGGACATCGAGCACATCGACCACATCGTCGACATGCGCCGCTACCAGGTCATGATCGAAAGCGCGTTCCCGTCCGAGGCGGGCACGATGCTCAAGAACCTGGAGAAGAAGGGCAACCCCTGGGGCCTGGCCAAGAAGCAGCGCCTGGAGTGGACCAAGGAGGTCGACTTCGAGGTCCCGGTCGTCGGCAAGGACATCGAGGACCTCACCGAGGTCGAGTACCTGTACTGGGTCGGCTGCGCCGGCGCCCTGGAGGACCGGGCCAAGAAGACCACCAAGGCCTTCGCCGAACTGCTGCACATGGCGGGCGTCAAGTTCGCGATCATGGGCGGCGACGAGAAGTGCACCGGTGACTCCGCCCGCCGCCTCGGCAACGAGCCCCTCTTCCAGGAGCTCGGCATGGAGAACGTCGCCGCGCTGAACATGGCCTTCGGCGAGGAGATGGACGACGAGGGCAACATCACGCCCGAGTCGAAGAAGCCGAAGTCGGCGAAGAAGATCGTCGCCACCTGCCCGCACTGCCTCAACACGATCGGCAACGAGTACCCGCAGATCGGCGGCGACTACGAGGTCATCCACCACACCCAGCTGCTCCAGCACCTGGTGGACGAGGGCAAGCTGATCCCGGTCACGCCGGTCGAGGGCATCATCACCTACCACGACCCGTGCTACCTGGGCCGCCACAACAAGATCTACACGCCCCCGCGCGAGATCATCGCCAGCGTCCCGGGCATCCGCAACGAGGAGATGCACCGCCACAAGGAGCGCGGCTTCTGCTGCGGCGCCGGCGGTGCGCGGATGTGGATGGAGGAGCGGATCGGCAAGCGCATCAACAACGAGCGTGTCGACGAGGCGCTGTCCTTGAACCCCGACATCGTCTCCACCGCCTGCCCGTTCTGCCTCGTCATGCTGACCGACTCGGTCAACGGCAAGAAGAACGACGGCAAGGCGAAGGAGTCGATCCAGGTCGTCGACGTCGCCCAGCTGCTGCTGGAGTCGGTCAAGACCCCGGTCCCGGACGACGAGCCCCCGGCGGGCAACGCCGAGACCGAGAGCGAGCCGGAGCCGGCGCCGGCGAAGTGACGACCGGCCCTGACGGCGGCTACGGCCCCGATGGCGGCTACCGGCCCTGACGGCGGCTTGCGAGGCCCCCTGTCCCGTGCGGGACAGGGGGCCTCGCGTCGTGCCGGGCCTGGCGGTTTACGGGCTCGGCATGCATGAAACTGGGCTGTGTGACCACATACTGTCGCGCGTGGGCAACGTACGGCAGGAATCGATCAGGAAGGACCACCCGGCGTGATCATCTTCGGCACCAAGGGCTACCTCTACCAGCTCGCGATACTCACGCTGGTCTGCGGCCACTGCGGCAACCCCTCCGCCCACACGCTCAGGAAGCGCGTCACGAAGTTCACGCTGTTCTTCGTGCCGCTGTTCCCGTTCTCGACCAAGTACGCGACGCAGTGCACCTTCTGTGGCGCCGAGCAGAAGGTGACCAAGGAGCAGGCGGAGCAGCTGCAGGCGCAGGCCGCCACCGGCGGGCAGCAGCCCTACGGGCAGCCTCAGCAGCCGTACCGGTCCTAGGAGCTCGACTGCTTGGGCCCGTTCACCGTGTCGGCGGCGTGCTTGGGGCCGGGCCGCGACGAGAACTGGCCGACCAGCTCGCGAAAGCAGACCAGCGCGGTGATCGGCGGAATGCCGACGACGACCATCCCCAGCAGGGAATCGGCCGACTGGCCGATGCACAGTGCCACCGCCGTCCCGGAGGAGATGAGCATCACGGCCCAGGACCGCCGAGCGGTTCTGCGCTGAAACGATGCTCGCAGAATGGACAGACCTGCCAGCAGCCAGGGCCCGTACACCGTCAAGGGCCACCAATGCGCCAGTTTCGGCGACACCACGAGCAGCGCGATGGAGCGCAGCTGATCGTACGAATACGAAATGGACCAGGTGAGCATCGTCACTGCGCACAGGGTGATGAGGGTGACCAGGATTCCGACGGTGAAGATCTTCGGGTTTCCGCCGATGATCTGAGAACTCGGCTGGGGCCGCCGGTGATGGACCGGGCGGTGCGGGGGCCTGTCCTTCTCCAGCGGGGGCGGAACCGGATCCGGGCGGAGAGCATCCGGGCGAAGCGGATCCAGACCCTGCGTCGTGCTCAGCATCTGCGCGAGCTCTTCGTCCAGGTCCCACCCGTCCGGCGAGATCGCCGGGTCGGGGACCTGCCAGAGGTGCTGCATGTCCAGCTGCTGAGTGTAAATAGGCTGTTCGTCTACCGCGTCATAGTCGGCCCTCATTGCTAGTACTTATCCCCTTCCATCGCTGCCCGGAGATATTCACGCTCCATACGGCTGATGGTTTTCAGGAAGTCCTCGAGCAGATCCGAGCAGTGTGTGATGCTTTCCGTAGCGGTCAGATCAACTGCCTGGCGCGAGCGGAACGGACGGGTCTCACCTGCGTGTGTTTCCTGCCAAGTCACGACCCGCATAACGAGCGCCACACGGGGGAGGACATCTGGCATTCGGGGGAATACGCGTAACGGTGATTATCGGGAAGATCAAATGGCACGGTCCGGGGCTGAAATTCGGAAAATGTATGCCGCGGTATTACGGATAGCCCAGACCGGTCACCACCGTTCGCCCTCCTGGCGGAACACCCAGCTCGCTCGGTCAGCATCTCGACCTCCGGCAGCCACAGCCCGTGCAGGTGCGGGGCGTCATCGCCGCCCGCCGAACTCCCAGTCGTGGACCTCGATGCCGGCATAGCGCTCCCGGGTCAGCACGGCGCGCGCGGTGTCCGGGTCCGGGGCCCTCAGCAGTGCCGCCGTACCCAGCCAGGTGGCGCCGTCGTCGGACAGCAGCGGGCCGTACGCGATCAGCTCGTCCCGGTCGGCCGGGACGACGAGGTCGGCGGGCTCCCCCGAGCCGAGGCCGAGCACCAGGTAGCGGCTGCCACCGGTCCGGCCGCCGGGGAACTCCCACATGGTGCGCCCCAGCAGGTTGCGCCACCGGCGCAGCAGCACGTCCCGGTACGCGCCCGCCTGGTAGTTGGGCTCGTCGAAGGCGAACGCGCGGGCGGCAGCGGCGTCGGGCAGGTCGACGATGTGCACACTGCCGGTGGGGGTTTCCCCGTCGGCGGCGAAGGTCGGGCCGCGAGCGATCAGCTCCGCCGCGTACCGGTCCATGTAGGACCAGTGCGCTTCCAGCAGTTCGTGGCGCAGCGCGACGGAGCCCGGCCGGTCGCGGTGGTAGCAGAAGAACTCCATGTCCCCGGACCCTTCCCGACGTACGGCGGCATCTCAACGGGATTCCGGGCGCGCTAGCGTGCCGATCATGGCGGACTGGGAGATACGGCCGGCCGTGGCGTCGGACGTCGAGGCGGTGGCCGAGCTGCGGGCCGTGGTGCTGCGCGCGGATCTGGAACGGCTCGGGCGGTACGACGACCGGCGGGTGCGGCAGCGGTTGCGGGACGGATTCGACCCCGCCCACACCTGGGTGATCGAGGTGGGCGGTACGTTCGCCGGCTGCGTCGCCCTGCGACCGGCCGGGGACGCCCACTGGCTGGAGCACTTCTATCTGGCCCCGCGTCACCAGGGCGGCGGCATCGGCTCCGGCGTGCTGCGCGAGCTGCTGGAGCGGTGCGACCGCGGCGGTGTCCCCGTCCGGCTGAACGTCCTTCAGGGCAGCGCGGCCCGACGGCTGTACGAGCGGCACGGGTTCACCGTCGAGACGGAGGATCCGGTGGATGTGTTCATGGTGCGCGGCACATCCCGGCCTGCCGGGCCACGGTAGCCAGGCGGACGACCAGGACATTGCCCGCACGCCACGCGGCTCAGCTTCAGTCCGGTCGACGGGCGCTGGGACGCCGGGTCCTTGAGCTGCCAGCCGTACTCCGCCAACAGCGGCGACGACACCGTGTACGGGAACAGCGGCAACGACAAGCTGTACGGCGGCCCGGGCAGGGGCACCCTCTCGGGCGGACCCGGCACCGACGCCATACGCCAGGACTGACTCCGCACGCCACCGGCCTCGTCAGGCTCCGCGCTGCCGCCGGAAGGCGAAGGCCGCGGCCACTCCGCCGAGCAGTCCGAAGAGATGGCCCTGCCAGCTGACCCCGGCGGCCGTCGGCAGCACGCCCCACAGCAGCGAGCCGTAGACCACGCCGACCAGGAGGCCCACGACGATGTCCCCGACGCGGCGATCGACGAAGCCGCGCGTCAGCAGATAGCCGAACAGCCCGAAGACGACGCCGGACGCGCCCGCGGTGGTGGAGTACGCGGGCGCCGTCAGCCACACGCCCAGACCGCCGGCGAGGACGATCACGGCGACGACGCCGAGGAACCGGCGTATGCCGGACACCGCGGCAAGGAAGCCGAGCACCAGCAGCGGCACGCTGTTGGCGGCCACATGGTCGAAGCCGAAGTGCACGAACGCGGCCGGCACGACGTCCCGGAACTCGCCGACCTCGCGCGGGCTGATGCCGAACGTGTCCAGGGCGTGGCCGCTCGCCACGTCCACGGCCTCCAGCACCCACAGCAGGGCGACCCAGCCGGCCATCAGAACGCCGGCGTCCCTGATCCGCGCACCCCGCGACCCGGGTGCGCGGCGCTCCGAGCCGTCCGGTCCATACCGAGACCCAGGCCCGTACTGCGATCCGTACGCCATGACCACTCCTGGCTTTGCCTCGTGTACTTCTCAACGCCGCGCCGCGCGATCCGGTTCCCGCGCCGGCGGACTGCTTGCCCGACAAGGCCGCCGTAGGATCCAGCGAGCGGGCCGTCCTCGCGCCGGAGGTGCGCCCGTCCCGGAGCACGGCGGTCGACCTGCGGAGGCATCGGCACCATGGACGAGCGGCAGCCGGTCGGCCACGACTCGCTGAACGAGGCGGCGGACGCGTTCCAGCGGCTGCGTCCCCGGCTGTTCGGCATCGCCTACCGCGTCCTGGGCAGCGTCTCCGAGGCGGAGGACGTGGTGCAGGACGTGTGGGTGCGCTGGCAGGGCGCCGACCGGAGCGCGGTGCTGGATCCCGGGGCGTTCCTGGCGAAGATCACCACGCGGCTGGCGATCAACGTGGCCCAGTCGGCACGGGTTCGCCGCGCGGCCTACGTGGGGCCGTGGCTGCCGGAGCCCGTGGACACCGGTGTGGATCCGCAGGTGGGCGCGGAGCGCGGGGAGGCGCTGGAGCTGGCCGTGCTGCTGGTCCTGGAGAAGCTGAACCCCGTGGAGCGGGCGGCCTATGTGCTGCGGGAGGCGTTCGACTACCCGTACGAGGACATCGCGGGCATGCTCGGGCTGAGCCAGACCAACACCCGGCAGATCGTCAGCCGGGCCCGCAAGCGGCTGTCCGCCGAGCGCCGTGCTCCCGTCGACACGGCGGAGCACCGGCGGCTGGTCGAGGCCTTCGTCGCGGCGGCGCGGCATGGTGACGTCGCCGCGCTGGAGGAGGTGCTGTCGGCCGACGTCGTCGCCTACGCGGACGGCAACGGTATGCGCGGCGTGGCACGGCTGGCGATCGTGGGCGCCGAGCGCGTGGCCAGGGTCACCGCCTTCGCCGGGAAGTTCTTCCCCGGGGCCGACTACGCGGTGGCCGAGGCCAACGGCCGGCCCGGCCTGCGGCTCGTCAAGGACGGCGTCACGGTCGCCCTGGTGAGCGTCACCGTCGGCGCGGACGGTGTCGACGGGCTCTACTGGGTCCTGGCCCCCGGCAAGCTGAGGGCGTACGAGCGGTCGGCACACCGGCTCACCGGCCGCCCGTAGCCCACGGGTCAGTTCCGCATCAGCCAGTCCTCGTAGCGGGTGGACGCGAGGTGCGCGGTGCCGTCGCCGACGAGAACCCCGTCAGGCATGCCGGCGAACAGGCCGGCGGTCTCGTCGGTGACGACCGTGCGGCCGTCGGGCTTCGCCGCCAGGGTGAGCTCACCGAGCCGGTCGAGCCGGTGGACCTCGGGGCCCGCGACGTCGCGCACGCCGTTCGACGGTTCCCCCTGGGCCGCCTCGGCGACGGCGGCGGCGACGTCGGCGGAAGCGATCGGACGCAGTCGCGTGGAGGGCAGGCGTACCTGCGCACCCTCGGTGGACATGCCCATCACCGGGGCGATGAATTCGAAGAACTGCGTGGCGCGCACGATGCTGTAGGGGACGCCGCTGCCGCGCACGGCCTCCTCCTGGGCGACCTTGGCCCGGTAGTAGCCGTAGTCGGGCACCTGGTCGACGCCGACGATGGACAGCGTGACGTGGTGGCGGACCCCCGCGTCCTTCTCGGCCTCGATCAGGTGCCGCGCCGAGCGGGTGAAGAAGTCCAGCGCCGCCTCGGTCTCGAAGGACGGCGAGTTCGACACGTCCACGACCACGTCGGCGCCCTTGAGGGCCTCGGCCAGGCCCTCGCCGGTGAGGGTATTGACGCCCGTGGAGGGGGCGGCCGCCACGGCCTCGTGACCACGGTCGCGCAGGAGCGCCACCACTTGCGAGCCGATGAGGCCGGTACCGCCGACGACCACGATCTTCATCACTGTCTCCGTTCGCCGATTCACTTCCCGACGGGAACCGGCGACGCCCGCCGGTCCCGGTGCGCCACGGCGCACACCAGCAGGACAGGGCAGCGGTCAGGTCTGTGACAGCTCCGGCGACATTCCCGAAGCACTCGTTATTCCCGAAGCACTCGTTGGCCGGAAAGCACACCCGCTCACCCGCCCCGGGCCGAGAAGGCCTGCGCAGGGCTGTCGCCCCCTCTCGAACGCGTGCATGATTGCGCAGTTGTTCCCCCTGATGCTGTCGAGGTGAGCGGTGCGCACGCGAAGAAACGGGAAATACGGGAGACCCACGGCGGCCGTGACCGGGACCGCCCTCGCCCTCGTCCTCGCCGCCTGCGGCCCCACCCCGGGCGACGACCCCGCCGCGGCCCGCAAGACCCCTGTCCGGGTGGCCGACGCCCCCGCCCGACTGCCCGTCCCGCAGGGCAAGGGCAGCAAGACCCCCGACGACTTCAACGGCGACGGCCACCGCGACCTCGTTCTCAACGACCTGGTCAAGGCCCAGGCCCACGCGGACGACGCGGGCATCGGCATCGTCTACGGCAGCGAGCGCGGACTCGTGCCGGGCGCGCGGCAGTTGCTCAGCCCCCGGCGGCAGGCGGCCCCGACCAAGGGCCGGCTCCCCGCGGTCTTCGACGCGGAGGCGTCCTGCGACCTGGACGGCGACGGTTTCACGGACCTGGTCGTCTCCACCGACCCGCCCTACGACGGCCAGGGCCGGCCCCCGGTGCCGTTGCAGCTCCTCTACGGTTCGCCGAACGGCCTGACCGGCAAGGCGGTCAAGCTGGTGATCCCGGCTCGCGCCCGGGTCGGCAACGACTGGCCCGACCAGCCGGTGTGCGGTGACTTCGACGACGACGGCGCGCAGGACCTGGTCGTGCACGCGTCGGGCGGCCAACTGAGCTTTCTGCGCGGCCCGTTCAGCCGCAAGGGCGCCCCACGGGCCGCGGGCGCGCCCGTCCCGGCACCCGGCAACGCCCCCACGGGCCCGGCGGCCGACGTCAACGACGACGGGTACGACGACCTGGTGGTCCGTACGGCGCAGGGCACGGGGGGATCGGCGATCGTCCTCGGCGGCCCGGCCGGCCCGACCCGCACGGGAGCCGTCCTTCCCGCCGGCATCGACGTCGCCCTCGGCACCTTCGGCAAGGACAAGTCCGGCCTGGACGCGGCGATCGGCACCATGGACGGAACGTTGCTGCGCTACGACCTCCCGGCAGCCGCCGTACGCGCGACCCTGGATGTCCCCGGCTCGATGCTCGACGCCGCCGACTTCGACGGCGACGGCCTGAGCGAACTCCTCTCCAGCGGCTCGCGGTTGCGGGTCCTGCGCGGCCGTACGGCAGGACTCGCGACGTCGGGCATGGTGACCGTGGCACCGCCCGCGCGGGGCACCACGCGCGTCGTGACGGCCGGCGACTTCGACGGGGACGGGCGGGCGGACCTGGTGGTGCGGTCGTACGTCGGCGAGACGAAGGACACCGTGGCCGTGTATCCGGGGACGAAGAAGGGGCTGCTGGCGGCGGAGCCGTCGGTGACGTTCTCCAGCTCGGGGTTCCTGGTGCCGTAGGGACTGTCGTCGGAACTGCCGTTGGAACGGCCGTAGGGACTGCCGTAGGGGCACGCCTTCCGTTTGGTTTCCTAGGGACTCTAGGTTATACCTAGAGCCCCTAGGAAAGCTGAGCCCTGCCCAGAAAAGGAGCCCTCTCATGACCGACCCGGCCACCGGCAGCCTGCGCGTGCCCGGCGCGACCCTGCACTACGAAGTGCGCGGCCGGGGCCCCCTCCTGCTGCTGATTCCCGGCGGGGCGGGCGGCGCGGCCTCCTTCGACGGCGTCGCCGACGACCTGGCCGCCGAGTACACGGTCGCGACCTACGACCCGCGCGGCATGTCCCGCAGCCCGCTGGACGACCCCGAGGCCGAGCAGCACGTGGCCGAGCACGCCGACGACGCGTACCGGCTGCTGGAGCTGCTGTCGCCCGACGAGCCGGCCCGGGTGTTCGGCGCCAGCTCGGGCGCGATCACCGCCCTGCACCTGCTCACCGCACATCCCCACCGCGTCGCACGCGTCGTGGCGCACGAGCCGCCGACCGTGGAGGTCCTGCCCGACGCCGCCGCCCAGCGCGCGCTCCTCGCCCGCGTGCAGGAGACGCTCCGCACCGAGGGGCTCATGCCCGCGATGGCCATTCTCGCCGCCGGCCTGCAGAAGGACGGCGACCCCGCCGAACAGAAGGCCGAGCTCGAACTCCCGCCACAGGCGGCGGCGCGGGCCGAGCGGACGATGGCCAACCTGCCGTACTTCGTCGGCCGTATCGTGCCCCGCTTCATGGCCCACGTCCCGGACCTCGCCCGGCTGCGGATGCTGTCGGACCGGCTCGTGCTCGCCTGCGGCCACGACTCGCGCGGCGAGCTGCCCCACCGTACGGCCGCCCGCCTGGCCGAGCGTCTCGGCACGGACCTTCTGCACTTCCCCGGCGGCCACACCGGCCTGACCACGCACCCCGCCGAGTTCGGCGCACTCCTGCGCAAGGCTCTCGAACCGAGCGGGCCGTCCGCCCAACTCCCGTGATACACCGGGGAGATCACCGTCCCGCGAGCAGAAAGGCCACCGCCTGTGGACCGTCCGACGACCTCGACTCCGCTGCCGGCCGGCACCAAGGTGCTGTCCATCGGGCTGCATCCGCGCGCGCTCGACTACAGCCGGATGCCCGACGGCGTCGACGAGGCGGGGCTCACCGCCCGGATCGAGGCCGCGAACGCGGCGCTGCGCGAGGCGGGGTTCGACGCCGTCCCGTGCCTGATCGACGCCTCTGCGGACAGCGCGGAGGCAGCCGTCCGGGAGCACCTCCAGGAGCATGCGTTCGGGCTGGCGATGATCGGCGGCGGCGTCCGCATGATGCCGGAGCACACCCTGCTGTTCGAGCGGCTCGTCAACGTCCTCACCGAGACGGCGCCGGGGATCCGGCTGTGCTTCAACACGACGCCGGAGGACACGGTCGAGGCGCTGAGGCGGTGGGTCCGGGCCTAGCCGAGGCGGCGCATCGCCGCAAAAGCCAACCCGCCTCGGCCAACCCGCCTCGGCCAACCCGCCTCGGCCAACCTGCTCGGCAACCCACTGGGCCAATCTGCCTCGACCGCCTCGATCGCCTCGATCGCCTCGATCGCCTCGCCGCCTCAAGAATTTCCCGAACTCACGTACAACCCTTGCGCCCCACCATGCGTCTCCTGATCGCCACCGGACCGTGACCGCGGGGACAACTCCCGGCACACACGGACGGACCGGCGTCCCACCGACTGCGGATGCCCCGCCGGGCATCCCCGCATGCCGCAGGAGAACCCCGCATGCACAAGCGCAACCCGCGCCTAGTCCTCGCGACGGCGACCGCCGCCGCGCTGACGGGCGGTCTGCTCACCCTCACGACGGCCACGCCGGCGACGGCCGCGACCGGACAGTACGCGGCCGACTTCAACGGGGACGGCTACAAGGACGCCGTCGCCGCCGCCACCCAGGCCCGGGTCGGCGGGATGTGGTGGGCGGGTGCCGTCGGCATCGCGTACGGCTCCTCGGGCGGCGTCGGCCGTACCGCGTCCGTCAGCCAGAACACCACCGGTGTGCCCGGCGCGGCCGAGGACTACGACGGCTTCGGCGAGGCCGTGGCGGTGGGCGACCTCAACAAGGACGGCTACAGCGACCTCGTGGTCGGCGCCCCGTACGAGACGGTCGGCGACGACGAGCAGGGCGGTGCCGTGGTGATCGTATGGGGCTCGTCGACCGGTCTGAAGGGGGCGACGACCGTCAAGGACCCGGCGCCCACCAAGCACGACCGCTGGGGACAGGCCCTGGCCGTCGGCGACTTCACCGGTGACGGACGGCCCGACCTCGCGGTGGGCGCCACCGGTACCACCCAGTGGATCATCAAGGGCGGCTTCAGCAAGTCCGGCACGACGGGCGCGAAGATCACCTACACGACGACCTGGACCGGCAGCGGGGGCGTACGCCGGCTCGTGTCCGGCAAGGTCAACACCGACGCCAAGGCCGATCTCGTCGTCGGCGGCCGCTCCAAGCTCTCCTCCGAGAACCACCTCGACCACAACCACCTCTACTTCGGCACGACTTCGGCCCCGACCAGGCAGCGCGAACTGCCGTACGGCACCCAGCTCGCCATCGCCGACCTGAACAAGGACGGCTACGGCGACGTCGTCACCGGCTGGACCCAGACCGCGACCGGCGGCACGATGGCCGGCAACGGCCCGGCGGTGGTGTCGTACCTCTCCTCCTCCGGCGTCACCTCCACGCTCCAGCTGCCGTGGCCCGGCATCCCGTCCGTCGGCGACATCAACGGCGACGGCCACAAGGACCTGGCGCTCGGCGACCCCGACGACTCCACCGAGGCGGCGGTCGGCGGGGCCGTCCACCTGCACCACGGCGCCGCCGCGGGTCCGACCGCGGATGCCGTGACCCTCACCCAGAACTCCGCCGGTGTGCCCGGCTCCGCCGAGACGAACGACTTCTTCGGCGAGAGCACCCTGCTCACCGACCTGAACAAGGACGGCAAGGCCGATCTGGTGACCGCCGCGAACGGCGAGAACGACGGCGACGGCCTCGTCACCGTCCTGAAGGGCTCGGCCTCGGGCATCACGACGTCCGGCGCGACGACGTACGGCCCGAGCGCCTTCGGCATCTCCACCGGCGACGACCCCCGACTCGGCATGATCATGGCCGGCTAGACCCAAGGAGCTCCCTCCACCCATGCGCAGACACACCTCGGCGGCCCTGGCCGCCACCCTCCTCACCGCGGGCCTCACCCCGCTCGCCCTGAGCGCCCCGGCGTCCGCCGCGGTCGCCAAGCACTACGACGACTTCAACGGCGACGGATACCGCGACGTGGCGTACGGCCACTACTTCAAGGGCATCTCCGGCGCCGACGGCTGGGAGGGCGGCGCCGTCAACGTCGTCTACGGCAAGGCCGGCGGCCTCGACACCTCCCGCACCCAGGTCGTCCACCAGGACAGCGCGGGCGTCCCCGGCACCGGCGAAGAAGACGACATGTTCGGCGAGTCGATCAGCAGCGCCGACCTCAACAAGGACGGCTACGCGGACCTGGTCGTCGGCAACCCGATGGAGTCGGTCGGCAGCGCGCAGTACCGCGGCTCGGTCACCATCGTCTGGGGCTCCCGCTCCGGCCTGTCCGGCGGCACCAACGTGACCCCGAAGTCCGGCGCCGGCAGTTACTTCGGCCGCGACCTCGCCACCGGCGACTTCAACGGCGACGGCTCGCCCGACCTCGCGGCCATCGGCGGCAGCGAGGCCTGGCTGTACCGCGGCGGCTTCACGAAGTCCGGTACGACGGGCAGCGTCAGCAAGATCGACAAGACGGGCCAGGGCTGGTACTCCTCCGGCCTCGCGGCCGGCAAGGTCAACGGCGACGGCAAGACCGACCTGGTGGTGCTCGGCGAGCAGTTCATCGACAACAAGCCGGTCCCCCGCGTCTGGTTCCTCAAGGGCGCCTCGGGCGGCCTGACTTCGGGCGCCTCCAAGACGTACACCAGCGCTCCCTGGACCGCGGCGATCGGCGACTTCAACAAGGACGGCTACGGCGACATCGCCGTCGGCCTGCCCGAGAACAACGGCGGCAAGGGCATCGTCAGCGTCTGGCGCGGCACCTCCTCCGGCCCGAGCGGCTCGATGACGTACAACCAGGCCAGCTCCGGCGTCTCCGGCAGCCCCGAGGCGGACGACAACTTCGGCTACGCCGTCTCGGCCGGTGACACCAACGGCGACGGCTACGCGGACCTGGTGGTCGGCGTGCCCCACGAGGACGTGAACGGGCTGGAGGACCAGGGCGGCGTCCATGTGTTCCGGGGCGGCTCCGGCGGCCTGGACGGTGCGCGGTCCTCGTGGATCCCGCAGACGGTTCAGGGTGCGGCCGACTCGCACGAGTCCTTCGGCTACGCGCTCCGCCTGCGTGACGTGACGGGAGACGGCAAGGCGGACCTGGGCATCGGTGCGGCGGACGTCAGCGTGCTGCTGCGCGGCTCGGCCGGTGGGCCGACGACGACGGGGCTGACGGAGCTGCCGGAGATGGGCGGGGCGTTCAGCGACTGAGGTGACGTATGAGGGCGGCGAGTCCGGTGGCCGGGGGTGGTGATCACGGTCCCGGGCTCGTCGCTTTCACAGGCACCGGATCACGAGGAGTCCCAGCGGTCTCAAAATTTACCGAACTCACGTACAACCCTTGCGCCCCACCGCAGGTCTCCTGATCGCCGACCGGCCCGTGAACCCGAGGACAACTCCCGGCGAACACGGCGCGGTCCGCACCCCAATGACTGCGGATGCCCGCCAGGCGTCCCCGCATGCAGCAGGAGAACCCGCATGCACAAGAACCACCTGCGTCTCGCCCTCGCGACGGCCACCGCGGCCGCGCTCACGGGCGGACTGCTCACCTTCACGGCGGCCACGGCGACCGCCGCCGACTCCACCGCCGTCCCGCACGCCGACTTCAACGGCGACGGCATCGGTGACGTGGCCTTCTCGGCCCAGGACGCCTACGTCGGCGGCAAGAAGGGCGCCGGCCAGATCGTCGCCCTCTACGGCACCGGCAGCGGCGTGTCCTCCGCCAAGCGCACCACCGTCAGCCAGAACACCACCGGCAGCCCGGGTACCGCCGAGTCCGGCGACTGGTTCGGCGCGGACACCGCGTACGCCGACTTCAACGGCGACGGCTACGACGACATCGCCGTCGGCTCGCCGGGCGAGGACGTCGGCAGCGACGTCGACGGCGGCGGCCTGGCCATCCTGTGGGGCTCGGCCTCCGGCATCACCGGCAAGGGCGTCACGGTCGCCGACCCGGCCCCCTCCTCCCACGACCGCTGGGGCAGGACCCTCGCCGCCGGCGACTTCGACGGCGACGGCAAGGCCGACCTGGCCGTCGGCAGCTCCGCCACCACCGTCCACGTCTTCAAGGGCGGATTCAGCAGCTCCGGTACGGCCGGCGGGCGTTACACCTTCAAGCCCGCGATCCGGGGCGACGCGGGCGGCCCGCTGAACCTGACCGCCGGCAACATCAACGGCGGCCCGGAGACCGACCTGGTCGTCGACGGCTTCGAGACCGAGACCGACTACGGCTGGAACCGCAACTACTTCATCCCCGGCAGCGCGAGCGGCCTGCAGGTCTCCCAGGCCGTGGCCCTCAAGCCCGGCGTGATCACCGCGATCGGCGACATCGACAAGGACGGCTACGGCGACATCGTCAGCGGCGCCTACTGGAACGCCACCACGGAGGACGGCACGACCGTCCCGGACTCCGCCAACGGCGGCAAGGTCTGGGTGACGTACGGCTCCGACGGCGGCCCGCTCACCTCGTCGGCCACCGGCATCACCCAGAACACCGGCAACGTCCCCGGCACCTCCGAGGGCAACGACTACTTCGGCTACGAACTCGACCTCGGCGACGTCAACGGCGACGGCTACCTCGACCTCGCGGTCGGTGTCGCCGGCGAGAACATCGGCAGCGCCGTGGACACCGGCATGGTCACGATCCTCTACGGCACGGCGGACGGCCTGAACACCAGCTCCGGCGCGCAGTCCTTCGCCCAGAGCACCGCGGGCGTCCCGGGCGAGGACGAGGACGACGACGCGCTCGGCATGGACGTCAAGCTGGACGACGTCACCGGCGACGGCAGGGCCGACCTCATCGCGGGCTCGGGCGAGAACAGCGGCAACGGCGCGGTCCTCTACCTGCCCTCCAACGGCACGAAGATCACCACCACCGGCGCCCGCACCGTCTCCCCGAGCACGTCCGGCGTCTCGACGACCGGCGCGCCGTACTTCGGCTCCAACTTCGCCGACTGAGCGGCCCGCAGACCACCCCACCCCGTCGTACCACCTGTGAGGCCGGGCCCCCGGGCCCGGCCCCTTTCCCGCCCCGGAGCCTCCCCTTGCGCAAGCGCACCCTCCTCGTCGCCGCCACCCTCACCACCGGCCTCCTCACCGCCCTGCCCGCCGGCCCCGCCACCGCCGCCCCCTCCGGGCTGGCCGGCGACTTCAACGGCGACGGCTACCGTGACGCCGCGGTCGGCGCCCCCTGCACCGATGTCGGCTCCGCGAGCTGCGCCGGCGCCGTCGTCGTGCTGTACGGCTCGTCGTCCGGTGTCTCCGCCACCCGCAAGGCCGTGATCACCCAGAACTCCACCGGGGTGCCGGGCACGGCCGAGTCGGGAGACGTGTTCGGCGCCGCACTGGCCGCCGCCGACCTGGACCGGGACGGCTACTCCGACCTCGTCGTCGGCGCCTCGGGCGAGAGCATCGGCGACCGCCAGGGCGTCGGCTCCGGCACCGTCCTGTGGGGCGGCCCGTCCGGGCTGTCCGGCGGCAAGGGCCTGCCGCAGCCCTCCACGCTCGCCGAGTGGGGCGGCTTCTCCCGGGGCATCGCGGCCGGCGACTTCGACGGCGACGGCGACACGGACGTCACCCTCACCGGCCAGAGCCACACCCGCCTGTACCTGGGCCCCTTCACCCGCACCGGCGGCCCGCTGAGCCACTACCGCGTCGGCGAACTCGGCACCACCTTCGAGGTGACCGCGGGCGACATGTCCGGCGACGGCGCCGCCGAGCGCGTCTACCCGCACGCCGTGGACGGCGACTCCGGCGGCCAGATCTTCTACTACCGCAGCTCCGGCCCCGGCGCCGGGTACACCCTGAACGAGCTGCCGAACGCCGACGGCTTCCCCGGCTCGATCGCCGACATCAACGGCGACGGCTACGGCGACCTCGTCCTCGGCGACCACACGGACCCCGCGAGCCACAAGCCCGGCGGCCACCTGGGCGGCCAGATCACCGTCTGGTACGGCGGCCCGAACGGCCCCGACCCCGCGCAGACGCCGACCGTCGTCCACCAGGACACCGCCGGCGTCCCCGGCGCGGGCGAGGCCGACGACGCCTTCGGCGCGGCGCTGAGCACCGGCGACATCAACGGCGACGGCTACGCCGATGTCGCGGTCGGCGCCTCCGGCGAGGACCTCGGCACGGCGAACGAGGCCGGCTCGGTGACCGTGCTGTTCGGCTCGGCCTCCGGACTGACCACCACGGGCGCCACGTCCTACACCCAGAACACCTCGGGCGTGCCCGGCACCGCCGAGGCCTGGGACCGCTTCGGCTCCGCCGTCGACCTCACCGACCTGACCAAGGACGGCAAGGCCGACCTCGTCATCGGCGTCGACGGCGAGAACTCCGCCGGCGGCGTGTGGACCCTGCGCGGCACCGCCACCGGCCTGACCACGACCGGCGCCAAGGGCCTGACCGCCGCCGACGTCTCCCTCAAGTACGGCCGCAGCTTCGGCTCGGTGATCGCCCAGTGACACACCGCCGGCCCGCCGGTGGATTCACCGTGCGCACGCGTATCACCACCGCCGGCCTCGCGGCGGCCTCCGGCCCCGGGACGACGGGCGTGTCCACGGCGGGCAGCCCGGCGTACGGCGCGGCCCTCGACTCCTGACACCCGAAACGGACTTACGGACTTCACCATGCGCAAACGCACCACCCTCCTGCTGGCCGCCACTCTCACCACCGGCCTGCTCACCGCCCTGCCCGCCGCCACGGCGACCGCCGCGCCCTCGGGCCTGTCCGGCGACTTCAACGGCGACGGCTACCGCGACCTCGCCGTCGGCGCGCCCCTCGCCAAGATCGACGGCAGGAGCAACGCCGGCTACGTCGGCATCGTCTACGGCACCGCCGGCGGCCTGGACACCGGCAAGCGGCAGGTCGTCAGCCAGCTCACCGACGGCATCCCCGGCGTCCCGGAGACCGGCGACCACTTCGGTGACCGCCTCACCACCGGGGACCTGGACGGCGACGGCTACACGGACATCGTCGTCGGCGTGCACAGCGAACGGATCGGCTCGACCGACGACTTCGGCGTGCTGACGGTGCTGTGGGGCGGGGCGACCGGCATCAAGAGCGGCACCGACGTCAAGTCGCCGCTCCCGGAGAACATCTACGAGCTCGGCTGGTCCGTCGCCGCCGGCGACTTCAACGGCGACGGCGCCACCGACCTGGCCGCCGCGAGCGTCTCCTCTCCCGCCCTGAACATCTGGAACGGCCCCTTCACCCGCTCCGGCGAGGTCGTGGAGTGCCTCTCCATCGACACCCAGGAGCAGACCGGCGTCAGCACCGAGAAGCTCGTCGCGGGCGACGTCACCGGCGACGGCATGACGGACCTCCTGGTCATGGGCCAGGAGGAGATCACCGGCGGCCAGCGCACCCGCAGCGTCCTCTACAAGGGCTACCCCTCCGGCCCGATCCCGGGCGGCAAGGTCGCGGGCGGCTACGACGCGGCCATCGCCGACGTCGACAAGGACGGCTACGGCGACATCGTCACCGGCAACTTCATGGAGAAGTCCACGAGCGAGCCCAACGGCGGCCTCGGCGGCGCGATCACCGTGACGTACGGCGCCGCGAACGGCCTGAGCACCCGCACCCCGGTCCGGATCACGCAGGACACGACGGGCGTGCCGGGCGCCTCGGAGAAGAACGACGCCTTCGGCTGGAGCCTCGCCGCCGGCGACACCAACGGCGACGGCTACGCCGACATCGCGGCCGGCGTCGCGAACGAGGACTTCAGCGGCAGGACGGACGCCGGCTCGGTCGTGGTCCTGCGCGGCTCGGCCTCCGGCCTGACCGGCAGCGGCGCCAAGTCCTTCTCGCAGGACACCAGCGGTGTACCGGGCGGCGCCGAGTCCTACGACTACTTCGGCCACTCGGCCTTCCTCACCGACGTCGACAAGGACGGCCGCGCGGAGCTGATCACCGGCGCCCGCGGCGAGAACGGCGGCGCGGGCGCCGTCTGGGCCCTGCGCGGCAGCTCCACCGGCAGCACGGCCACCGGCGCGAAGACCTTCGGCAGCACGACGCTGGGCGGCCCCTCGGGCCTCGCGTACTTCGGCGACGTACTGACGGGCTGACCCGCCGTCCCCGGGTGAACTCCCTTACGGGAGAAGTAAGGGAAAGGCGTGCCAACCCCCTTAGGGGATGTCACAGCTCGGCAGCAAAGCCGGGCCCGACCCACCGGGCCCGGCACGCGACTCTCCGGGACCAGGTACGTTCGAAGACGTGGCTGGATTCAGGATCGGACGCGGCAGCCGGAACAACGGCACCCCGCAAACGCGCCCCCAACAACCTCCGTACGGGCAGCAGGCGCCCCAGGGACCGTCGTACGGCTATCCCCCGCCGTCGCCGCAGCCGTACGGCGGCTCGGCCGGCGGCGCGGGCGGCTGGCCGCAGGCGACCGGCGGCGCAGGCTACGGCGGCCCCGGCGCCGGCGGTCACGGCGAGCCGGAGTACTTCGGCGACGGCGGGTACCCGCAGGGACCGGGCGACGCCCCGGACCCGTACGCGGCGAACAACCCGGGCCACACCCGGGCGTTCTCGATCAACGACGACCCCTACAGCCAGGGCCAGACCTACCACGCCGGCTCGGCCCCGGCCGCCCCGGCCGGCCCCCGCCTGCACTGGAAGCAACTGCTCCGCGGCATCTTCCTCTCCCCCAGCCAGACGTTCCTGCAGATGCGGGACTACACGATGTGGGGCCCCGCCCTCATCGTGACCTTCCTCTACGGTCTGCTGGCGGTCTTCGGCTTCGACGGCGCGAGGAAGGACGCGATCAACGCGACCCTCTCGAACGCGGTCCCCATCGTCCTCACGACCGCCGTCGCGATGGTCCTGTCGTCCTTCGTCCTGGGCGTGGTCACCCACACCCTGGCCCGCCAGCTGGGCGGCGACGGAGCCTGGCAGCCCACGGTCGGCCTCTCCATGCTGATCATGTCCCTCACGGACGCCCCCCGCCTGGTCTTCGCGATGTTCGCCGGCGGCGACGCGATGTTCGTCCAGGCCCTGGGCTGGGCGACCTGGGTGGCGGCCGGCGCC
Organism: Streptomyces curacoi; assembly: GCF_001513975.1. Lineage (GTDB taxonomy): Bacteria > Actinomycetota > Actinomycetes > Streptomycetales > Streptomycetaceae > Streptomyces > Streptomyces curacoi. The sequence continues at coordinate 625,482 of NZ_KQ947985.1, read as the reverse complement.
CTGCTGACGCTGATGGTGTCCAAGTCACACGACCTGCCATGGCCGAAGGCGCTGGGCGCGAGCGCGATCCAGCTGGTCGCGCTGCTGTCGATCGTGAAGCTGGGCACGTTCTAGGCACTGCGGAGCTGCGAAAGGGCCCCCGGCGTTCGTGGCCGGGGGCCCTTTCCGTTGTGCTTCTCGAAAACCGGTGGATCCCGGTGTGCCGCTCAGGCGACTCGGCTTGAGCCAGGCGCCTTGGGCGACTCGGAGTGACCCAGACGCCTTGGGCGACTCGAATTGCCCCAGACGCCTCAGGCGTCGAGGACCTGCCCGGCCCTCTTCACGACGGGCGGCTCGACGCTCCACGGGAAGTTGATCCACTCATCGGTGCGCTTCCAGACGTACTCGCACTTCACGAGTGAGTGGGACTTCTCATAGATCACGGCGGACCGCACCTCGGCGACATGATCGAGGCAGAAGTCGTGCACGAGCTTCAGCGTCTTGCCGGTGTCGGCGACGTCGTCGGCGATCAACACCTTCTTGTCGGTGAAGTCGATGGCGTTGGGAACGGGAGCGAGCATGACCGGCATTTCGAGGGTCGTCCCCACGCCCGTGTAGAACTCGACGTTCACCAGATGAAGGTTCTTGCAGTCGAGGGCGTAGGCGAGCCCACCGGCGACGAACACGCCGCCACGGGCGATGCTGAGCACGATGTCCGGCTCGTACCCGTCGTCGGCGATGGTCTGCGCGAGCTCGCGGATGGCACCGCCGAACCGCTCGTAGGTCAGATTCTCCCGCACACCTGTCTCGCTCATACCGTCACTCACACCTGAGTCCGATGGAAGTTGATGAAGGACCGGGAGGCGGTGGGCCCACGCTGCCCCTGGTACCGGGACCCGTACCGCTCGCTCCCGTACGGGAACTCGGCGGGCGAGCTGAGCCGGAACAGACACAGCTGCCCGATCTTCATGCCGGGCCACAGCTTGATGGGCAGGGTGGCGAGGTTGGACAGTTCGAGGGTGACATGCCCGCTGAACCCCGGGTCGATGAACCCGGCGGTGGAGTGGGTGACCAGCCCCAGCCGCCCGAGCGAGCTCTTCCCCTCCAACCGGGAGGCAAGATCGTCGGGCAGCGTGATGACCTCGTACGTCGAGGCGAGGACGAACTCCCCGGGATGCAGGATGAACGGCTCATCGCCCTCGGGCTCCACGAGCCGGGTGAGATCCGCCTGCTCGATGGAGGGGTCGATGTGCGGGTACCGGTGGTTCTCGAACACCCGGAAGTACCGGTCCAGCCGCACATCGACGCTCGACGGCTGCACCATGGATTCGTCATAGGGATCGATCCGCACCCGCCCGGCGTCGATCTCGGCCCGGATGTCCTTGTCTGAGAGAAGCACGCCCCGAGGATACGCAAGGCGCGCGGAACGACCACAATCGTGGCTTCCGCGCGCCGGGCGGTACAGCTGGCGTTACTGCTGGTACTTCTGCACTGCTGGTGTTCCCGTTACTTCTGTGACTACGACTACTGGTCCCGCTACCGCTACTGCTTCTCCAGCGCCACCGGCACCACACTGCGGAGCCGGGCACACCGGGGACACCGGACGAGCCGACCGGGGCCGAGCCGCTCGGCCTGCTGCATCGGGAACGAAGCGGTGCTGAACACGTGCCCATCGGCACAACGGACGACGGTGCGCTCCATCAAGTCCTTTAAGTCCCTTCCCCAAGAGCCGCGTCTGGCTGCTACCTGCCTGACGACCAAGGCCACATTACGGGATCAAAAGGACGACCCTCCAGGCGGCACTCCGCCCCCGCCGGGACCCTCTCCCACCCCTCCACCGTACGCCCCAACTCCGTTCCCCCGCAGTCACATCCGCCCCCTGAAACGCACTCAGGCCCCACGGCGTCAGCGCCGGGGACCGGGGATGAGGTACAGTGACGAAGCGATCGGACACCGCCTCCGGATCATGCCGGGCGGGCGTCTTACGCGGGTGTAGTTTAATGGTAGAACATCAGCTTCCCAAGCTGAGAGCGCGAGTTCGATTCTCGTCACCCGCTCCATGATTAAGGCCCAGGTCAGAAACCCGGGCCTTTTTGCTGTCCGTTGTGATCACTTGCCGCGTGCCAGATTCGTGCCAGAACGCTGATCGTTTGGATCAACGGCGTTCTCATCTGGCACGGCAGCAGCTTCCTGGCGTGCCTTGCGTACGGTCGCGTCGAGACCGGCTGCAACTTCCTGCTGCCGGTCGTCGTCGGAGTGCTGATAGATCAGCGCCGCCTTCTCGGAGGACTGCCCGGCACGGACCATCGTGTCCTTGAGAGTGGCGCCGGAGCGCGTGGACAGGGTGTGTCCGGTGTGCCGAAGGTCGTAGAACCTGAAACCCTCGGGCATGCCGACGATCTCACGCGCCTTTACGGAGCCACTTTGGCGCGAGCCTCGAAGATCATGACCCCAGCGTCGCGCTTTACCGGGCAGGTCCACAGACTGCCCGACGCGCCGGAAGCTTACGGGGCTGTGATCACTCGCGCCAAAGCAGCGCCACCCCAAAGCCGCTCCGCCGACCTAGTCACAGGATCCGTTGACTGTGTGCCGAGATCTCAATGGTCAACGGGCGGCGATTCGTGTCTCTCTTGCTGCTCCCCCTAGTCGGCGTCACCGACGCGCGAGCACATAGCGTAATAGAAGAGGGGAGCTGAGTGACAGTCTCAGCCTTGAGGTGCGCCTGCCCAGCTTCCTGAGCAGAGGAACGGCGAGTTGCTCCTGCTCGCGACTGGGCTCCAGACCGTCGCAGCTTGGACTCGAAGCCGACGCCCTCCACCTAGAGTGATCATTCTCAGGACGAGTGTCGACCTCACGCGGCATCATTGCCTGCGTGGCGGACTCCCTACTCCTGGCAGCGGTTGGCGTACTCGGAACCCTTGCCGGCGGCGGCCTGACCGCCACGATCACCTTCCGGTCGGAAAGGCGCAAGGATGCGGCCCTCGCCCGCCAGCAAGAGCTGCAGCTTCGAGCTGCTGAGCAGCAACAACGAGAGCAGTTCCAGGCCGAAGAGCGACGGCAGATACGAGAGCTCCAGATCGATCACCGCCGTCAGGTGTATCAACAGTTCCTGAGCGACGTTCATGAAGCCCACCAGCGCATGAAGGCCCTCGGTGACCAGGTTCTAGAGGGGGACCTCACGGATAGCGACATCAATTCCCTCTTGCCTGAAGCCGATTCGGCGTTGAGGACTGCTTGGGGCTCGATGCACAAAGTGCAGTTGGAGGGGCCCGAGCTGGTGTCAACCGGGCCTATCACATCGTCTGGTCCCTCGGTGACCTGCCTCGCGAGCTGAGAGCCTTGCGCCGGTGGCACAGCGAGGACTCGAACATTCCCGAGCGCGGCCGAACTCCTTTGGACTCCTGGCACGACAGTCATTCGGAGTATGGCAACGCCCTAAGCAACTTCGTTGAGGCAGCACGTGAGGCCCTCGGGGAGCTACTCAAGCCTGCCTGACCAAGGGCTGTAGCCGGGCCCACGACGGGCCTTCCACGAACGCAAGTGACCGCCGGCGCGCAGCCTCAGAGTCCACCACCACAGTTGGAAAGCGTGCTGAACGAGGTCGAAGTCCCCGTTCTTCAGACGCGTCTACAGCCTGCAGAGCACAGGGACTGAGCCTGCATGGAGCCTCGCTGTCAGTGCCAATCGATAGCCTGGAAGGTTCCCAGCAACACACCCCTCGACACTACATCTAGTGGCGACGCTGAGCACCAAGCACAAATTATGGGGGTGTTGCTTGCTGGCGGAGTGTCAGGAGTGCTCTACTGATATTGGAAAGAACCAACAAGGCCCCACGCAGGGGCCTCGACTTTGGTGTCGAGCTCCACATGGGGCCTAGTGCGTTGGTGGCGCCCTCGGACCCTACAGCGGCAAGCGTCAGCTTCAAAGAGTGACGTCTGGCTGGAGCTCGGTCCACGCCTGAAAGGGGGCGTGCATGGCTCAGAAGAGCTTCAGAAAGATCCCCGACTCAGTCCGGTCCAAGGTGGCCAACCTGCCGAGTGACGAGTACCAGGTTGGTGTCCTGCGGTCGTATCGCGTCTCGGATCTTGAGTCCGACCTGCTGGCACACCTGGGGGTTTCCGTCCAGGCTGGGAGCCCAGTTGTCCCGCCGACGAGTCTTCCCCCCGCCGCACGAGGGCGATTCTCGAGGTGGAACCTTGCGGGCAGGATCGTGCGGCGAACTGACCTTCCGAAGGTGTCTCGATCCTGGGGCTTTGAAACCCCAAACTTCGGTGACTGGTCTAAGGGCAGTCACCCCATCACATTCACGCGGCAGGTCTATCAGGTGGAGCACCTGTACGGACAGCAGATCGTCATCGCTATGGAAGAGGTGTCGAGCAATGACGATCAGGTGACCATCGCTTTCCGGGTCGACCGCGTCCTCGACCGCACGGCCGCCGGCCACGACGCAGATCTACTCTTCGCACTCTGCCTGCTTCAAGAGAACGTGGGAGCCGTAGACGTGGTGGCCTGCACTACATCCACAGATGAGTGGGCGCGGGCGATGGCGCTTGACTGGGAGTTTCTCCCTGTGGGTACCCGTGAAACGGACGCTGTGATCAGTGAGTTGACTCGGCGCTTGCGCCTGAGCAGGGACGACCCTCGACGAGAAGGCGTAGAGGCCCGGTTGGAAGCGTTGCTTGCGCTCCGTCCCGAGCGGATGCTCTACGGCACCAGCGGCTTCCAGCGCTACGTGGGCGCGCAGTTCGCGCCGGACCTAGTCGTCTTCGAGAACGCACGATACGGGAACGCGATCTACGTGATGTTTGAGGACTGGGAGGAACTCAGCAAGAGATCACGCGTAGATCTTTTGGCTGGGAGCGGTCGCGGCTTCGAACGGATCACTCATCGGCGAGGCTGGGAAAGCCAGCTGAGGCACGCCGTACGAACCCGTCGGAACGACGGCACGTAGGAGGACGAGGGGGGCGCGGAGTGTCTAACGGCGTGACAACGCGTGCGCAACCGGCGAACAAGCGCGGACGGCTGCGGACCATCGGCACAGGTGAGACGCACGCCAGCGCAAGGCGCAGCTGCTGCCCAAGTTACTTCGGGACGAAGCGGTCATGTCCCCAGGCTGGCGTTAGCCGACGGTGGAGCCCGGGCGGCTGGACCGTACGAGTGTGCCCGACGTGGATCAACAACAACGGAAGCCCAGGGCACCGATCTGGGTCGGTGCCGTGGGCTCGTTTCGTCTGGCTGGCCAGCTGAACCGGTGATCAGTTGCCTGGCCATTGAAACGCCGTTGACCACGCGCCCCTGGTGCCAACTCGTGGTCAGCGCCGCACCAGCCTGGAGGAGGAACTCCCGAACCTCTCGCTCTAGCTGCTTGAGCTTGTCTGGCAGCTCAGAAGTGTCGTAGGCACGATCAACCTGCCCTCCTCGTCGGCTATCCGGTTCAGGCTCTGTCTGACCCGGAAGACGGCCACCAGAGCACCGGACAGCTCCACGACCTTGGTCACGGACGGCTCAAGCTCAGCAGGTCCATCCAAAATCACGTTCCGTCCGTAGCGGCTAACTTCATCTGCTAGCTCAACAGCCCGGGGAACGTAGCCCTCTTTGAACTCGCCAGGACTCAAATCGACGACTCGATCCGACCTCCCAGCGGTAGAGGCACTCGGCCGGCCAAAGTGGCGACCGAACGTGACCCAAGGCTCAAGGTGATCGTCGAGCGCTATGGCAGTCGCTGCCGGTGAATATGCTCGGCTTGGCTTGGCCGCGGAGAACCCTGCAATGTAGGCCCGCTCGGTCTGCCCCTCGTCGTACCAGTTGCCGCCGCCGGCCGCCTTGGACACCGCGGGTCGGACGGCGCCCGGCCCACGACGGCGACCAGCTCGTCGGGGGAGGCGAGTCCGGCCGTGCCGATCGTGCCGTAGGCCGCCGGCTTCGGGAAGCGGTCGGCCAGTTGGCCCGCGGGCAGCTTGTGAATCAACTCGGCCAGCGCGGGGGAGAGGTACACCTCGCCTTTTTTCGGGAAAGAGCTCAGACCGGGCGGGGCGGGGGTCGCCGCGCGGCCGGGCAGCTGGGACAACGACACCACGGAGACGACCTCCTGGCGGACGTACGTCGTGGCCCGGGCCTGGACGGCGGTCCCCGCTCGGCGGGCACGGCGGCCGGCGTGCGCCAGGTCGTGTGGTCGGCGCGAGCACCTGAGCCGAGGGTGGCGTCGATCATCACCAGCAGCACGAAGGCGCCGACGGCGGCGGCGCCGGCGGCGAGCAGGTGGCTGTGCAGGCCGCGGCGGCCGGAGGACGGGCCAGGTGCCAGGTCAGGGGCAGGACGGGGGAACGCATCGGCATCTCCGCTGAAAAGGGCGGGCGAGGAGGGCGGGCGGGAATGGTCAGGCGACGGTGTATTGGGGGTGGCTGCTGATCCGGCCGTCGCGGACCTGGAGGATCCGGTCGCAGTGAGCGGCGACGTCGGCGTCGTGGGTGACCATGACCAGGGCGGCGCCCTGCTCGCGGGTCACGGACGTCAGCAGCCGTACGACCTCCTCGCTGGTGGTCTGGTCGAGGGCGCCGGTCGGCTCGTCGGCGAAGACCACATCCGGCTCGACGACCAGCGCGAGCCCCAGGATCAGGAGGTCGTCCTGGGTGCCCGTCGCGTAGAAGCGCAGCGGCGCCGCGATGGCTGCCCCGCCGGTGAGTACGGCGCACAGGCCCGCCCACAGCGGTGGGCAGGTACGGACGGTGATCATCAGCAGGCAGAGCAGGACCGCCGCCACCTCACCGGGGCCGAACATGCGTATCGGCTCGGTCGTCGTGGCGACGGCGTTCAAGGCCAGGGAAATTCCCGCTGGTACGGCAGCGCGCAGTGGGGGGTGAGCCATGCGGGCCGAGGGGCGGAGGGCCAGAGAATTGCTGCGAGGCCGAGCGACAGGAGCACGAGCACCGGCCAGAGCGTCTTGTCGTCGGCGACGGCGACGGCGACGGCGATGAGCACGTCCGTGGCGGCCAGCAGGACCAGCGTGGTGGTATCCACCGCACGCAGGCAGCCTGCCGACGGGTCCCCGTCGTGGTGGGGTAGGCAGTCGCAGGCAGGAGCTTCACATCGGTCACTGTAGGGAGGAGCGGTCAGCTGTGCCTCGGCCGATCGGCCGAGGCGGACGCCAGGCGCAGGAACCGCTTCGCCCCGTGGTTCCTGCGCCTGGTCATGGCCCGGTTGGAGCCGTCAGTTGATCCGGACGATCTTCCAGAGCTGGTCGTCGAGGTCGGCGCTGCCCCACTGGACGACGGCTGCCCCGTTGGCGGTGGAGGACTGGGCGACGCCGGCGACGAGGGTGCTGTTCACGTTGCGGAGCTTGTAGTAGCCGTTGCCCGCGTCGGTGAGGGTCCACTTCTGGGAGTCGGCGCTGGAGGCGGTGTTCTGGACGATGGCCGCGCCCGCGGCACTGGAGGCACCTTGGACGTCCAGGTTGAGGTTGCTCCTCGCGTTCTTGATGGTCCAGGCGCCGCTGCCGGCGGACTGGAAGGTGAAGAGCTGGCAGACACAGGCCGTGTTCTGCCACTGGTTGGCGGCGGTGCCGGCGGTGGTGGAGCCGGCCGGGATGTCGAGGTACTTGCCGCTGTTCTTGTTCACCAGGACGTACTGACCGGTGCCCAGGGGCGGCAGGGCGGTCTGGGCGAGGTTCCAGCGCTGGCAGCCGCAGGTGGTGCCGCTCCACTGCACGGCGGCGGTGCCGACCGTGGTGGAGGCACTGGGGATTTCGAGGAACTTGCCACTGATGCGGTTGGTGATGCTGTAACCGCCGGCCGGATGGGGCGCGACGGCCCATTCGTGGTCGAGCGTGCCGTTGTCGTCCCACTGCAGGACGGCGGCGCCGTTGGCGGTGGACTGGTTCTGGACGCCGAGGACCTTGCCGCTGGCGACGTTGAAGATCTTGAAGTAGCCCGAGGACTGCTGCTCGAAGCGCCACTGCTGGTTGGTGGAGGTGGTGGGGTCCTGCTGGGTGGCGGTGGTGCCGTTGGTGGTGGAGCCGCCGGCGATAGTGAGGTTCAGGGCGCTGTTCGCGTTGGTCATGGTGTAGGTGGCGCCGTCGGAGATGCTCCCGCCGAAGTCGACCGTGCTGTACGTGACCGGGTTGCGGCGGTTGTCACCGCCGAAGCCCGCGCTGAACACCATCAGACTGTGGCCGTCGGCCAGCGGAAGCAGACCGCGGCTGTAGCCGCCGCCGACGTTGGAGGGCATCCGCGTCCAGGTGTCGGCGGCGCCGTTCTGTGTGTTGACGAACAGGTCGTCGCTGCTGTGGGCGGTGGTGACGAGGGTTCCGTTGGGGCCGCCGGTGGGCAGCCAGGTGATGTAGGGCGTGCCCTGGGGGACCAGGCCGTCGGTGGTGCGCAGCGGGATGCCGGTGACGGAGTCGAAGCCTTCCGGGTCGGAGGAGATCTTGTAGTGGACGGCGAAGTTGCCCGCGGCGGAACCGCCGTACTCGTAGGTCATGATGTATTTGCCGTTGGGCATCCTGGCGACGGTCGGCATGCCGGGGCGCTGGCTGTAGGTGGGCATCGCGACGTCGTCCACGACCGGGCCCCAGTTGCGGACGTCCGTGGAGACCTGGTGGACGATCTTCTGGCCGTGGTCGGGGTCGCGCTGGTCGGAGTAGTAGACGATGAGCCTGTCGCCGGAGACCAGGAAGAACGGTTCCCACACTGGGGTGTTGCCGTTCACGTCCGTGGCTTTACCGCCGGTGGCGATGTTGGTGACGAAGGTCCAGCTCTGGCCGCGGTCGGTGCTGGCGTACAGATCGATCTTGCTGCCGCCCCGGTCGTACGGCACCGAGTCACCGGCGGCGAGGATGGTGCCGGCCGGGAAGTCACCCATGGCCCTGGGCAGTTCGAACAGCTCGGGCTGCCAGCGCATGCCCCAGCCGTTCTGGGTGTCGGCGACCTCGGAGATCTTCGTCCAGGAGGCGCCGTTGTCGGTGCTGCGGTAGATCGGGAAGACGGGCATCTCCACGCGGTACTGCTCGAACGTGGCGAGGAGGGTGCCGTTGGCCGGGCCGTTGTGCTGCAGGCGCATGGCCCGCGGGTAGTAGCTTCCGGGGGAGAGCGCGTCGGAGGGCGGGGTGTAGAGCGTCTGGGCAGGGCGGGAGAGGGCGTCCGCCCTGCCCGCGGCGGGCAGGACCAGCGTCGCTGCCGCGACGGCCAGGGCCAGCAGCAGGAACAGGAGAGCGGCGGGGACGGAACGCGGAGCGGCGCCGGGTCTGGCGCCTGGCTGTGCGGGGGACATGTGCGGCTCCGATGGCGGGGCGGGGTTCTTCCTACGGGCCCGCCGCCCCAGGACGATCAGGTTCGGGGCGGCAGGGTTCAGGGGCGGGTCGGCCGGCGGCAGGGCCGGACGACATCGCGACAAAAAGGGCGTGGTCAGCATCCGTGTGGCGGGACGGCTGCGGGGTGATGGCCGTTGTGCGCGGGCTGCCGCGGTGCGTGCGGCGTGTGTCCTGCGTCGGCCAAGGGCTCAGTGCTCAGGTGGTGTGCAAACGGCTCTGGCCCTTGTGGGCCGGCGGCGGTGCGGTCGAGCCGCGGACGACGAGTTCGACCGGTGGGTCGCCCGCAGGCGGCAGTTCCATGTCCGGTTTCTCGATGGCGTGGACGAGCAGTCCGACTCCCTGCCGCGCCGCGGCGTCGAAGGGCTGACGGACGGTGGTCAGCGGAGGAGAGACGTAGGCGAAGACCGGGTTGCCGTCGAACCCGACGACACTGATCTCCTCCGGCACCCGCCGCCCGGCTTCCCGCAGGGCGTGGATCAGGCCGATCGCCATCTCGTCGCCCGCCGCGAACACCGCGGTCACCGAGCTGTCCGAGGCCAGCTCGCGACCCGCCGCATACCCGGAGGCGGCCGACCAGTCACCGTTGAGCAGAGGCGGTTCGTGCGCGCCTCGTGCCGCCAGTGCCGCCCGCCATCCCTCGATACGGTCCTTGGTGGCGTACCAGCGCCGCGGGCCGGCGAGGTGATGAACGGTCGCGTGCCCCAGATCCAGCAGATGCTCGGTGGCCGCCCGCGCCAGTTCGTGTGCGCCCACACCCATGGTCACGGTGCGGGTGGCGGTGAAAGCGGGCGGTGCCCCCAGGAAGAGGACGGGGACGTCGACGCGGACGCTGACGTCCCCTTCCACGATGGGTTCGGAGACGATGACGCCGTCCACCCCTTGCTCGAGCAGCGACTCCACGGCACCCGCGATACCCGTAGGGTCGCCATCCGGCGTGTTGACCACGCGGAGCGCGTAACCCGCGTCGCGCACGGCCCGCTCGATGTGCACGAGCAGTGAAGCGGTCCCGTACCCGGCGGTGCCCAGGGCGACCACGCCGATGGAGCCGGTACGCCCGGAGGCCAGTGTCCTGGCCGCCTGGTTCAGCCGGTAGCCGAGTTCCTCAGCGGCTGCGAGGACCTTGGTGCGGGCCTCCTCGGAGACATACGGCTCGTTGTTGAGGACCCGGGACACCGTCTTGCGCGACACCCCGGCCAGGCGGGCCACGTCCGCGCTGCGCGGCACAGAGGAGCCCTCGCTCCGTCCCACCACTGCTGCCATGAAGTCTCCCGACGGCCGTGCGTCAGCATCGAAGGAGGTCAACTGTATGACCACGCGGTCTGACCGCGTGGTCATGTCTACGTAGCCGACAGCTGTACGTCAAGGGTCCCCGCAGTATCGATTTCCGGTGGGCGGCAGCGGATCCGATGGAGGGCGGCTGGTCGGCGACGGGTTGCGCAGCCACCGCGAGGGGGTCACCTCTGTCGGCTATACATGCTGGTCAAACGGCAGAAGCTCACTCGCAAGTCCGCTCACGAAACGAAGTCGCCGTTCCCGTCCGACGGTAAGCCGTCCGACTTCTCGACATGTACGGTCGGCCCTGAGCTCAGGTCGAAGGGGCTTGACAGCGACTCCCCGGAGCGTTCAGTCTTCCTCGCAACCGCCGGTCGGATTTGTTCGGTCGTGTTGAGTCTTGGTCGCGTGGACGACCGCTTCCCCGTCACACCCCGCGGGCCGACGTGCCGCCTGGGCACGGCCGCCCTGTCAGGAGCCGAAATGCACTCTTCCTCCCTCGGTCGGCCCATGCCTGCTGCCAGCCGCCGCACCGTCCTGCGCGGTATTGGTGGCGCAGCCGTCCTCGGCGCCGGCATACCGCTGCTCAGCGCCTGCGGCGGCAGCGGTACGGCTGCCGACCCGAAGACCGTCAGCCTCGGGTCGAACGCGTCGGACGCGGTGCCGAAGAAGGCGTTCGCCGAGATCTACGCGGCGTTCACGAAGCAGTCCGGGATCACGGTCGACGTGAACACCAAGGACCACAACACGTTCCAGGAGCAGATCAACTCCTACCTCCAGGGCACCCCGGACGACGTGTTCAACTGGTTCGCCGGCTACCGCATGCAGTTCTTCGCGGCCAAGAAGCTCGCCACTCCGATCGACGACGTGTGGCAGAAGATCGGCGGCAACTTCCCCGAGGCGATGAAGGCGCTCAGCAAGGGCGCGGACGGCAAGTACTACTTCGTGCCGATCTCCACGTCCCTCTGGGGCGTCTTCTACCGCAAGAGCGTCTTCCAGCAGTACGGCTACGAGGTCCCCACCACCTGGGACCAACTCGTCGCCCTGTGCAAGCAGATGAAGAAGGACGGCCTCGTCCCGTTCGCCTTCGGCGACAAGGACGCCTGGCCCGCGCTCGGCACCTTCGACCAGATCAACTTCCGCACCAACGGCTACGACTTCCACGTCGAGCTGATGGCCGGCAAGGCGTCCTGGACCGACGCCAAGGTCCGCACCGCCTTCGACCACTGGGCCGAGATCCTCCCCTACCACCAGGAGGGCGCCGTCGGCCGCACCTGGCAGGACGCGGCCCAGACGCTGATATCGAAGAAGGCGGGCATGTACCTGTTCGGCAGCTTCGTGGCACAGCAGTTCACCAACAAGGCCGACCTGGACGACCTGGACTTCTTCGCCTTCCCGGAGATCAACTCCGCGTACGGGCAGGACACCGTCGAGGCGCCCACCGACGGCTTCATGCTCTCCAAGGCCCCGAAGAACAAGGCCGGTGCGCTCAAGCTCCTGGAGTTCCTGGGCACTCCGGAGGCCGAGCAGATCTACCTGAAGTCCGACCCGAGCCTGGTCGCGGCGTCCAACAAGGCCGACACCTCCTCGTACACCGCGTTGCAGAAGAAGGCGTACGAGACGATCTCCGGCGCCAAGCACCTCACCCAGTTCATGGACCGCGACAGCCGGCCGGACTTCACCTCCACGGTGATGCAGCCCGCGCTGCAGAAGTTCGTCCGTGACCCCAAGGGCGTCGACAGCCTGCTGGCGTCGATCGAGCGCCAGAAGAAGACGATCTTCGCGTCCGCATGACCGCCACACCGAACACCGGTACCGGGACCGGCACCACCAGTACCCCGGGGACGGCCGCAGTACCGCCCCCGGGCAACCCGAAGAATGTGACCACGGATCAGGCCAAGCGGCTGCGGGCGCCCTTGGGCCACCGACGGCTGCTCACCCGGCGGGACCGCGTCACGCTCGGCCTGATGGCCGGGGTGCCGACGATCCTGCACGTGGCCCTCGTCTGGGTCACCGCCCTCGCCTCGATCGCGCTGGCCTTCACCACCTGGGACGGCATCGGCTTCGACTCCATCAAATGGGTCGGCCTGGACAACTTCAAGGAACTCTTCACCAACAACCCGCAGTTCTGGCCCGCAGTCGAGCACAACGTCGTCTGGTTCGTCGTGCTCATCCTGATCCCGACTCCGCTCGGCCTGTTCCTGGCTGTGCAGCTCGACAAGAAGATCCGGTTCAGCAAGGTGTACCAGACCGCGTTCTTCCTGCCCGTCGTGCTGTCCATGGCGGTCATCGGGTTCGTCTGGCAGCTCGTCTACAACCCGGACACCGGACTGATCAACAACCTGATCGGCGCGAACGAGCCCGGCCACTACATCGACTGGATCGGCGACCCGGACCTCAACCTGTGGTCCGTCCTCATCGCCGCGTCGTGGCGCCACACCGGCTACATGATGATCCTCTACCTGGCAGGTCTGAAGGGCGTCGACCCGGCCCTGCGGGAGGCGTCCTCGCTGGACGGCGCCAACGAGTGGCAGACGTTCAGGAACGTCATCTTCCCGACCCTGCGCCCCACCAACACCGTCGTCCTGGTCGTGACGATCATCGAGGCGCTACGCGCCTTCGACCTGGTCTTCGTCTTCAACAAGGGCGCCGAGGGCACGGAACTGCTGTCGATCCTGGTCACCAACAACATCATCGGCGAGTCCAGCCGGATCGGATACGGCTCGGCGATCGCCGTGGTCCTGCTGGTGATCTCCCTCGCCGTGATCATCCCGTATCTGATCGCGACCTTCCGGAAGGAGCGGCGCGCATGAGCACCGTGAGCGCGCCGGCCAAGCAGCGCACCCCCGTCCGTCCCGCCCGGATCCTGCTGCACGTCTTCCTCGCCGGTGCCGCGCTGGCCTGGCTCGCGCCCCTGCTGTGGGCGATGTACGCGGCGATGCGCCCGTACGCCGAGACCAGCACCAAGGGCTACGTCTCCTGGCCCGACAAGCTGAGCCTCGACAACTTCACCAACGCCTTCCAGCAGTCGGACATGCTGCACTACTTCGGGAACACACTGCTGGTGGCGATCCCGGCGGTGCTGCTGACGCTGTTCCTGTCGTCGTGTGTGGCCTTCTACGTCAGCCGCTTCGACTTCCGGGTCAACCTCTTCCTGCTCCTGGTGTTCACGGCCGGCAACCTGCTGCCGCAGCAGGTCATCATCACCCCGCTGTACCGCCTGTACCTGCTGATCGACCTGCCCGGCATCACCATGAGCGGCAAGCTGTACGACTCGGCGCTGGGCCTGGTACTGATCCACGTGGCGTTCCAGTCCGGGTTCTGCGCGTTCGTGCTGAGCAACTACATGCGCTCCCTGCCGCACGAGCTGACCGAGGCCGCGCTGGTCGACGGTGCCTCGGTGTGGCGCCTGTACTGGCAGATCGTGCTGCCCCTGTGCAAGCCGGCGATGGCCGCCCTGGCGACGTTGCTGTCCATCTGGATCTACAACGACTTCTTCTGGGCCATCGTCCTGATCTCTACGGGCGAGAACATGCCGATCACCTCGGCACTGAACAACCTCTCCGGTCAGTACTTCACCGACCCCAACCTGGTCGCCGCCGGCGCCCTGCTCACCGCGATCCCCACCCTGATCGTCTACTTCGTGCTCCAGCGCCAGTTCGTCAGCGGCCTCACCCTGGGCGCCAACAAGGGCTGAAGCACGCCTCCCACTCGTTCCCCACACCTCCCGGAGTACCACCAGTGACCACCGAACGCCGTCTCCGCCTGCCCGGCATCGCCTACGGCGGCGACTACAACCCCGAACAGTGGCCCGAGGAGGTGTGGGCCGAGGACATGGCTCTGATGCGCGAGGCCGGGGTGACCATGGTGAGCGTCGGGATCTTCTCCTGGGCCCTGCTGGAGCCGTCCGAGGGTGTCTACGACTTCTCCCGCATGGACAAGATCCTCGATCTTCTCCATGAGAACGGCATCGCCGCCGACCTCGCCACCCCGACGGCCTGCCCGCCCGCCTGGTTCTTCCGGGCCCACCCGGAGGCGCTGCCGGTCGACCGCGACGGCCGCACGCTGTCGTACGGAAGCCGCCAGACGTTCTGCCCGTCCAGCCCCGCCTACCGCACCGCGGCGCTGCGCATCGCGGGCGCGCTGGCCGAGCGGTACGCCGACCACCCGGCCGTGGCGATGTGGCACGTCCACAACGAATACGGCTGCCACAACGCCGCCTGCTACTGCGACACCAGCGCCGCCGCCTTCCGTACCTGGCTGAAGGCGAAGTACGGCAACGACCTGGACGCGCTCAACCACGCCTGGGGCACCACCTTCTGGAGCCAGTGGTACTACGACTGGGACGAGATCATCCCGCCCCGCGCCACCGGCGCCGACCCCAACCCCACCCACCAGCTGGACTGGCGCCGCTTCTGCTCGGACGAACTGCTGTCGCTGTTCACCGCCGAACGCGACGTGCTCCGCCACGCCGCCCCGGACATCCCCGCCACCACCAACTTCATGGTGATGCACAACTTCGACGCCATGGACTACTGGCGCTGGGCTCCCGAGCTGGACATCGTCTCCAACGACCACTACCTGCTCTCCACCGACCCGGAGTCGGAGATCGACATCGCGCTCTGCGGCGACCTGGTCCGCTCCCTGGCCGACGGACCCTGGCTGCTGATGGAACACTCCACGGGAGCCATCAACTGGCAGCCCGTCAACCGGGCCAAGGGCCCCGGCGAGATGCGCCGCAACGCGCTCGCCCACGTCGCGCACGGCGCCGACGGCATCGCCTACTTCCAGTGGCGGGCCGCGAAGGCGGGCGCCGAGCAGTGGCACTCGGCGATGCTCCCGCACGCGGGCACCGACAGCCGGATCTGGCAGGACGTCGTACAGCTCGGAGCCGACCTGCGGGCCCTCGCCGAAGTCCGCGGCAGCACCAGCCCGGCCCGGATCGCCATCGTCTGGGACTGGAACGCGCGATGGGCCATGGAACTGCCCTGCCAGCCCAGCGGTGAACTCCGCTTCCAGGACCTGGTGAGGGACTGGTACGCACCGCTGTGGAGGGCCGGCGTGGCGGTCGACTTCATACGCCCCGACACCCCCGACCTCGATCGCTACCAGCTCGTCCTCGCCCCCAGCCTGTATCTGGTCGACGACGCCGGAGCGGCCAACCTGGCGGCGTTCGTCGAGCGCGGCGGCACCCTGGCCGTGGGCTTCCACAGCGGCGCAGTGGACGAGAACTGTCACATACGCCTGGGCGGTTACCCAGGAGCCTTCCGGGAGATCCTCGGAGTGCACGGCGACGAATTGTTCCCCCTGCTGCCCGGCCAGTCGGTCGGCCTGACCGGGCAGGTCCCGCAGGACGCGACCGCCGACCTGTGGACCGAACGCATCCGGCTCACCGGGGCGGAGGCCGTCGCCACGTACACGGACGGACCGTTGGCGGGCGTCCCGGCCATCACCCGCCATACGTACGGCAGCGGCACCGCCTGGTACCTCGCCACCCACCCGGACCCCACCACCCTGGCCGCCGCCCTGAAGCGCATCTGCCAGGAGGCGGGCGTGTGCCCGGAGCGCGAGGTGCCGGCCGGCGTCGAGGTGGTGAGGCGACGGGGCGCTGATGCGGACTACCTCTTCCTGATCGACCACGCCGGCCACGGCGCCGAGATCCCCGCCGACGGGGTCGAACTCCTCACCGGCAAACCGGTCACCGGCTCGGTCACCGTCCCAGAGGGAGGCGTCGCGGTCGTCCGTGAGCCGAGGGCGGAGCTGCGGGAGCGGGTGACTGCGTAGACATCACCGCTCGGCCCCGCGTCGTACGCGTGCCCCAGCGGGAACCAGCCCAGGCTCACCCCGTACAGGTACAGCGCGCCCATCGCCAGCCAGAAGTACGGGAACCAGCCGACGAAGATTCAGCAGGGGCGGGAAGGCGGAGTCGTGGACGCCGCCGCGCCGCCAGGCGGCGACGATGCCGAGCAGGTTGCCGACGACGGCCGCGACGACGAGCGCGGTACCGCCCTGAGTGGTCCTGGAACGGGGCGGGGGCCACTGGGCGCGACGGGGCACAGAAGTGGCCGCCGAGGTCGGCGTGCTGCTCCGCAGCTGTGCGATGTGCACGCGCAACCGCGCCCGATTCCGGCTGGCGGAAAGCACCACGGTGGCCGCCGGAGGTGATCTCCGACCGGGCGGACTCCGGACTGTGTGGATCAGGCGTCGGCCAGCTCCTCCCGGGATTCGGCTCATTCGGGGATGACCCGGGTGCTGATGCGCCGACGACAGCCCCGGTGCCGCCTCGCGCAGTCCCCTGGTGGTCCCGCACCACGGGCGGCTGTGGGCGGGCTACGGTGGATGAGATGTGACGAATGAGCCATAAGGGCACGATCGCACCGGGACGTCCGGTCGGTACCGGAGGGCTCGTGCCCAGCCCGTTGCCCGCGGCCGGAGGTCCTCCCGATGCCTGCTGCCCCGCGCGAGCCTTCGGTCTTCCTCGGACTGCTGCCCTGGCCGGAACGCATACAGGTGGCCCGGGCCCTGCGAACGGAGACGGTCGGTGGCCTGGTGCTGCTGATCGCCGCCCTGGTGGCGCTCGTGTGGGCGAACACCCCGTGGCGCGGGAGCTACGAGGCGCTGCGCGACGTCCACTTCGGGGTGGCGGCGCTCGGGCTGGATCTGTCGGTGCAGCACTGGACCGCCGACGGGCTGCTCACCGTCTTCTTCCTGGTCGCGGGGATCGAGCTCAAACGCGAACTCGTGGCCGGCCGGCTGCGCACCCCGGCGACCGCGGTCCTGCCCGTGGTCGCCGCGGCGTGCGGCATGGTGGTTCCTGCGGCGATCTACCTGGCCACGGCCGCTGCCGGTGGCGGCCGTGCCGACGGCTGGGCGGTGCCCATGGCGACCGACATCGCCTTCGCACTCGCGGTCCTCGCCGTGCTCAGCACCCACATGCCGACCGCGTTGCGGGCCTTCCTGCTCACCCTGGCGGTCGTCGACGACCTGGGCGCGATCCTGGTCATCGCGTTGTTCTTCAGCAGCCGCCTGAACCCGGTAGCCCTCGGAGGGGCTGTCGGCGGGCTGGTCGTCTTCTACCTGCTGCAACGGTTCAGGGTGCGCGGATGGTGGTGGTACGTGCCCTTGGCCGTGGTCATCTGGGCGCTGATGTACAACGGCGGGGTGCACGCCACCGTGGCCGGGGTGGCGATGGGACTGATCCTTCGCTGCGCCCGCGACCAGGGTACGGGCGAGGATGTCTCGCCCGGGGAGCGCGCCGAGCACCTGCTGCGTCCGGTATCAGCCGGTGTCGCCGTCCCCCTGTTCGCCCTGTTCGCCGCCGGAGTGAGCATCTCCGTTCCCGTGCTGGGCCAGGTGTTCACCCGTCCCGAGCCGCTGGGCGTGGTGCTTGGCCTGGTCGTCGGCAAGGCCGTGGGAATCTTCGCGGGAACCTACCTCGCCGCCCGGTACACCCGGGCCCGGCTCAACCCCGACCTGGCCTGGGCCGACGTCTTCGCCCTCGCGGTTCTCGCCGGAATCGGGTTCACCGTCGCACTGCTCATCGGCGAGGTGGCCTTCACCGAACCGGCTGACACCGAGCGGATCAAGGCCGCTGTACTGGTCGGCTCACTGCTCGCCGCCGGCATGGCCGCGCTGCTGGTCAAACGGCGTAACAGCATCTACCGCAGGCTGTGGGAGGAGGAGCACCTCGACGAGGACGCCGACGGCATCCCCGACATCTACCAGCGCGGCACGGGCCCGAGCCGCGCCCGGCGCCGCCGGTGACGGCTGAGGCCCGACAGCCCGACAGCCCGCATCTGGCGCATGGCGATCCCGTAACACACCATGCACCAACCGGTTCGCCGACGCGCCGAGGGCACGCAGCAGTCGGGGCCTCGGCGTGTGGCCGTCGCGTGTGGCGCTCATGGTGAGTGGTGCGGGGCGACGATACGGGTGACCGTGACGGTGACGGTGGCTGCCGCCGGGGCGCCGTGTGCGGCGAGGTGGGAGATGACAGCGGCCCGCACCTGGTGGTGGACGGTCCGGGCGGTGTCCAACGCCCTGGGGCCTTCGGCCAGGACGCAGCGCACCTCGATGTGCCATCCCGGGCCGTCCGGCGCCCGGTCGATGCGGACGACGCGGACGCTCGCCTCGGACGGGATGCGTTCAGCTGTCGTCTCCGGCCGCGTGGGCGAGGCGGCCGCCGCGAGGCGGTGGGCGAGGCGTGGCTGCAGGCCGGCCACGCCGGGAACCGCGAGGGCCGCCTCGGCGGCGACGCGCAGGAGAGGGGTCGCGTCGGTGGCAGCCATCACGTACCACCGCCTGTGAGGTGCCCGGAGCCCGCGGGGTCGAGGGGCGGGAACGGTTCAAGCACGTCGACCACGATGATGTCGACAGCCGTCACGGCCAGCCCCAGATCTTGGCCGGCGGCGTTGAGGACCGATCGGCGTACCTGATCGACCCTCTCGGGCAGCGGGCGGTCGAGGGCGGCAGCCAGGGTCATGGTCACCCGCACGCCGGTGCCCTCACCCGCGGGCACGAGCCGGCAGGTCGCGGCCCGCGCACCGGGCACCGTGTCCGCGGCCTGCCGCAGCACTTTCGCCGCGGCGCTCTCGGCGATCCTCAGATCCAGATCCGTGTCGGCCAGTGGCAGCAGCCGTCCGAGGCGGACCTCGGCCCTGACGACGCTCATGACCCGGTCGGCGAGTGCCTGCAGGCCGGGCGGGTCCTTGGCGCGCATCGCCCGCGTGGCCACGTTCACCGTGGCCAGTCCCTCGACGGCCTCGCGGCAGTGGGGACATGACAGGGTGTGCGGATCCGCGGCCGGCGCCGCGTCCTGCGCCTGTTCCCACACCCGGCTGAGCAGGCGGCCGCACGGCAGTACCTCGTCACCTGCGAACGGGACCGCGTCGTCCACGGCTGGGGCGTTGCGAGGCCCGTCGGTTCCGGGCGGTTCGGACGGCCGCGCGTGCGGGTCGTCTAGCGCCATGGGGCCATCGCCTCCTTCAGGGACCGGCGTGCCCTGAACAGTCTGCCGCGCACGGTCTGCTCACTGGTCTGTGTCACGTGGGCGATCTCCTTGTAGGGCAGGCCCTGCAGTTCCCGCAGGATCCAGCAGACACGCTGTCCGGCGTCCAGCTCGCCGAGCGCGCGGGCCAGGGCTGCCGTGGCCGCGTTCTGCTCCGCGGCGCGGGCGGGCGAGCTCCACTCGTCGCCCGTCGCGGGTTCGGCCACGGCGTCCAAGGGGAGGGGCGGCAGCCGGCGGCGTCGCATGGTCAGGCAACGGTTGACGGTGATCCGGTACATCCAGGTGCGGAACTGCGCACCGTGGCGGTATTCCGGCAGTCGCCGCCACGCGCTGACGAAGGCGTCCTGCACAGCGTCCTCGGCGTCCTGGGCGTTGCCGAGCATGCAACGGGCCAGGGCCAGGAGGGGCCGGCTGTGCCGCTGGACGAGAACAGCGAAGGAGTCCTCGTCTCCTTCGGCCGCCCGCACGGCCAGCAGTCCGTCCGGCAGGTCGCATCCCAGAGGTGGAAAACCGGTCCGCTCGATCATGCCGCTCCTGCTCACGGCTCGGGGCGAACGAACGTGTACCCCACCCCGAGACTGTGATTCACATCACATTCATTGCATGTGAGAAGCCGACCGCCCCATATGTCCAACCTTCTGACGGGCATCACACCGGTGCCCGACCGACCGATCGAGGCGACCGCCATGACGGACAACACCACCGGCGTCGGCAAGGGCAGCCGGCCCGACGGAGACACGAGCGCGCTGAAGGGCCGTACCGGGGCCGGGGCTCCGGCGGAGACACGAGGGAAGACCACCATCGCGGACGGCGTGGTGGCCAAGATCGCGGGCATGGCCGCCCGCGAGGTACCGGGCATCCACAACCTCGGTGCGGGGATGGCCCGCGCCATCGGCGCCGTGCGGGAGCGCGTCCCGGGCGGAGGCGGCGGCGTCACGCGAGGGGTGAAGGTCGAGGTCGGGGAGCGCCAGGCCGCCGTGGACCTGGACGTCGTCGTCGAGTACGGCGTCTCCATCGTCGAGGTCGCCGGTGACGTGCGCACCAACGTGATCAGCGCCGTGGAGCGGATGACGGGCCTGGAGGTCGTCGAGGTGAACATCGCCGTCGATGACGTCCACCTCCCTGATGAGGAGGAGTCTGAAGAGTCCGAACCGGATGAGGGCCGCGTGAGGTGATCCGGCCGTGGTCAACCGCCGCGTCCCGGCGTGAGCGGGTGATCACTGGATGGCGCTCGCGAGACGGGTGAGTGAGTGATGAACACAGCGACTACGGGCCTCGCGGCCGGCATGGCCCTGGGTTTCGCCGGTTACTTCGGCGGCTTCTGGGCGTTCCTGCTCGTTCTGATCCTGGGCGCGGCGGGTTTGATCGTCGGCCTCGTCCTGCAGGGTGACCTCGAACTTCCCGCACGGAGGCAGCGGTGAGCTCCCCACCCGGCTCCGCCGGCCCCCCCGGCACCGCGCGCAGTCCATCGCCGCGGGCCGTCGACCTGCCGCCCCCGGCCGATCGGGGCGCCACCGTCATCCCCGACAAGGTGGTCTCCCGTATCGCCACCCAGGCCGCACGTGCGGCTCAGTCCCGGCGTGCCGCCCTACCGCAGGACCGGAGCGGATCGGCAGCGCCGAGCGCCTCCGCCGCCATCCGTACCGGATCGGTGCGCCTCCACCTGGCCCTGGACCTGCCGTATCCCACCGACATCCCCCACGTCTGTGAGCGGATACAGCACGACGTCGCCGAGCGGGTGGCCCAACTGACCGGCCTGCACGTAGCAGAAGTCACCCTCACCATCCGGCGACTGGTGAGCGCCACCCACGCGAAGCGGCGACGGGTCCGCTGAGCCGCCGCGCTCGGTCGCCCGACATGCCGCACACGAAGGAGAACCGGAATGACGCCCGACCCGGGCCCTCCCGGCCGCAGGTCCGCACCACCGATGAGCCCTGACACGATGTCATCGGCGAACGAGCCGGCCGAGTCCGAACCTCCCGAACGCGACGCGCCCCCACCGGACGCGGCAGCGGGCGACCGCAACGGACAGCACACGACCCACCGCCCGTGGTCGGCGCGCCGCCTTCCGGCCGCCCTGGTCGCCTCGGCGATTCTCGTGGCGGCAGGCGCGGCACTGTTCGATGTCGTCGCCGTACGGGCCGGACGCCAGGCAGCAGCCTGGCGAAAGCACCTGGCCGACGAACTGGCCACCCGACCGGTGGACGACGTGTGGATGCTCACGGGAGCCGCCGTGGCCGCTGCCGTCGGCGTCTGGCTGATCACCCTGGCACTCACCCCTGGCCTACGGCGCCTGCTGCCTCTGCGGTCCCCTCCCGGCTGCCCCCCGCCCCACCTGCGGGCATCACTGGACCGCGACGGCGCCGCCGCTCTGCTGCGCGACGCCGCCATGCGGGTCCCGGGCGTCAGCACGGCTCGCATCCGGGTGCGTCGACACCGCGTCAAAGCCCGCGCGGACATCCGCTTCCGCGACCCCGAGCAGGTCAAGGACGACCTCTTCGCCGTCCTCAACGAGGAACGCGACCGGCTCGCCCTGTCCCGTCCTCCCCGCATCGTCGTACGTGTACGGCGACGCACCGTCTGACGACACCCGGCAACGGAGCCCGACCATGACGCCGCGACCCGTGCTCAACCGCATCCTGCTGGCCCTCACCGGACTGGTAATGCTCGGCGGCGGCCTGCTGATCATGGCCGCCGGGCTCGACCTCTACCGGCGACACGACCTGGCGCCGCCCGCCGGCTGGCCCCTGACCACCCCGGACGACATCCTGCTCAGCTCCGCCGACCGGGCACGCTGGAGCAGCCAGGGCTGGTGGTGGTGGCCCGCAGTCATCGCCACGCTTGCTCTCATCACCCTGCTCGCCCTGTGGTGGCTGCTCGCCCAACTGCGCCGGCGCCACCCCGGCGCGATGCCCGTCGGCGGCACACCCCCGCAGGAAGGCGTCGAACTGCGCGACCGGGCACTCAGCGACGCCATCGCCACCGAGGCCCGCGCCCTGCCCGACGTCGAGCAGGCGGACGTCCGCATCACAGGCCGGCCTGCCCACCCGCGCACCCACATCACCCTCACCCTCACCCCTCAGGGAACACCGGACGCTGTCCTCAACGCACTCTGCGAGGGTCCGCTGCTCGCCGCCCACCAGTCCACCGGCTCCCCGCGCATGCCCACCGAGGCACGGCTGCGCGTCGCTCGCCACAAACCCCACCGCGCGCAATAGAGCGGGGCAAGCGCTTGCCGCCGGACTTGCCCCTGGGCACAGGGCTCGGGAGGCCGACCATCACGGTCCCCCCCTTCCCTCCGGGCCCCTCGCAGTTCACAGTGGAACCGGAACTACTCCACAGGGGAGGCGTCATGATCATCCTGGGCGTCATACTGCTCGTCGTCGGCTTCGTCGCCGGCATATCCATCCTGTGGACCATCGGGATCGTCCTCGTAGCCCTCGGAGTGATCCTGTGGGTCCTCGGCGCGCTGGGACACGCCGTCGCCGGACGACGCCACTACTGGTGACCGGCCAAGAACCGCGTCTCCGAGGGCTTGCAAGGCAGGGGTGAGGGCCCCCGCCCGCGGGAACGCGTGGCCTTCCTGACAGGGCCGGGCGCCGCCGCGCCCGGCCCCGCGCTGGCGCGGGTGCCGTCCGGACCGGCACCGTCCACGCCGGAGCAGGTCGTACGCCGAAGGCGCCCGTACGCCGCCGACCGGCTCGGCGACGACCACTACCCGTACGCGTCGTACACCACGGGCCGGAGGCAAGGTCGCGGAGTTGATCGAGCCAAGTCGGGGAACCATCGATCGACCGGTGTGTCGGTCTGCCGATGCGCCCGCGGAGGGTTTCCATGACTGGAGGGGCGGCGTGGTGGAGGGTGTGGGAGATGAGGGGCGGTGGTGGTCGGCGGCCGAGCCGGGTTTCTGGCGGCGGGTCGTCGGGCAGTTGGGCACGGCCCTGATCGTGGTGGACCCCGCCGGACGGATTCTCGCGGTCAACCCGGCCGCCGAGCGGCTGCTGGGCCGCGCCGCCGCGGCGATGCGCGGGGAGGACGCACACGACCTGCTGCACCGGGATGCGGACGGCGGCAGGATCCCCCGGGAGCAGTGCCCGCTGCTGCGGGCCGTGGCCGAGAGGGCCGAGGCGCGGGGGGAGGGCGACATCTGTCTGCGCGGTGACGGTCGCCTGATCGCGGTCTCCTGGTCCGCTTCTCCCCTGACGGACGACGGCGCCTTCATGGGCATGGCCGTGCTGTTCACCGACGCCGCCGGCGACCGCAGCGCGCGTCGGGAGCGTGCGGCCTACACCCGTGCTCTGGAGGACCTCACCGAGCGGCTGACGCTGGTCGCGGAGATCACCGACGTGCTCGGTCAGACGCTGGAGACCGATGAGGCCCTCGCCCGGCTGGGCCGCCTGCTGGTTCCCCGCCTCGCCGACTGGGCGGCGGTGGACCTCCGGGTCGGTTCCGGACAGGTCCACCGTGTGGCGGTGACGGGTCCCGAAGGCCGGGACGCCGCACAGGAGGACTGGCACGAGCGCCTTCCCGAGGCCGGGGAGGAGGCCCGCTCCCCTCTGGTCCAAGTGCTGAACGGCGGTGATCCCGTCCTGCAGCGCGAGGCGGACATGGCCGCACCGACCGCATCTGCCCTGGCCGCCGTCCACAGCGGCTTCCTGCGGGCCGCCGGCGCGACGTCCGCCGTCACGGTGCCGCTGGGCTCCCGGCGGCAGACCACCGGCGCCCTGACGCTGGTGCGCACGGACCCGGCCCACCCCTTCGACGCCGACGACCTGAAAGTGGTGAGCGACATCGGCCGCCGGGTCGGCCTGGTCATCGACAACGCCCGCCGCTTCGGCCGCCAGCGCGCCGTCGCCGAGGCCATGCAGCGCAACCTGCTCGCCCCACTGCCCCAGCCCGGCCGCCTCCGGCTGGCCGCCCGCTACCAGCCCGCCCCGGCCGGCTCCCAGGTCGGTGGCGACTGGTACGACGCGTTCGAGCGGAAGGACGGCACGCTCGCGCTGGTCATCGGCGACGTGGTGGGCCACGACCTGACCGCGGCGGCCGGCATGGCGCAACTGCACGGCATCCTGCGCTCACTGGCCTGGGACCACAGCGGCCCGCCCGGCGCCGTCGTCGACCGCCTCGACGACGCCATGCCCGCCATCACCACCGTCCCCATGGCCACCCTCGTCCTCGCCCTGCTCGAAGGCAGCCCGCACACCGGCCCGTGGACGCTGCGGTGGACCAGCGCGGGGCATCCGCCGCCCCTCCTGCTGACCCAGGACGGACAGGCGCGGTACCTCGAAGCCGGGCAGGGACTCCTCCTCGGCGCCCCTCCGGGCACTGGCGGCGGCAGCCGGCCGAACGCCACGGAGCCCCTGCCGCCGGGTTCCACCCTGCTGCTCTACACCGACGGCCTGATCGAGATCCCCGGCAGCGACCTCGACACCGGCCTCGCCCGTCTGCGCCGCCACGCCCTCGCTCTCGCCCACGAACCGCTGGACACGCTGTGCGACCAACTGCTCGCCCGCATGCCGCCCGGCAGCACCGACGACGTAGCCCTCCTCACCCTGCGCCTGCCGTCGCCGTGAGAGCCGTGACCGCCGTGACCGCCGTGACGCGGGACGTGGTGCTCAGGTGCTCAGGTGCTCAGGTCTCGAGGACCAGGACGCGGAACGGGCCGAGCGGGGCCGTCCGAGGTGTGTCGCCTTCGATGTACCGCCACCCCCAGGACCGCAGCGCCTCGACGGTCCTGTGATCGGAGCGGTTCACCAGCGTGACGGCGACGGCGGCACCGTGGTCGGTGAGCAGCCGTTTCTGCAGGCGCCGGGCGAGGTTCCAGGCACGGTCCTGGTTCTGCCTGCGTACGCGGGACGGAACGTGGATCCCGGAGATCACGAAGAGGCGTCCGGAGGCGGCGAGACGGAGCAGCCTCCCCGGCAGGTATCCGTCGAAGCCCTCCCACCAAGGGCCGTCGCCGCGTACGGGGAAACCGTAGGCGCATCCGGTCAGCGCGGTGGTCTCCGCGATCAGCAACTCGAATCCCGGTCGCCGTACGTCGGCCGCCAGCCGCCGCAGGAAGGCGCCGCGGGCTTGGTTCCACGCCCAGGGGCCGCCGCCGGACGTCTCCGCGTACAGATCGCCCAGTTCCTGCAGATGGTCCTCTATCTGACGCCGGGTCAACGGACGGACACGTTGCCCCTCTCGGGGCGAGGAGCCTCGTTCCGGCCTGGACGGGCTGGGATTCCGCGTACCGCGCCGGTCCGGGCCGGCGGATCGCCCGAGGAACTCTGTGGTAGTCGGCGGAACCGGCACGTTCACGGTCATCAGGCGAGCCCTGCCCCGGGCACGGGCGGATCCGGCCCGGCATCGTCGGTCGCCGAGAGCGGCACCGGTGTCGGAACCGGTGCGCGACATGCCCTCGGTGTCTTCAACCGTACTCCCGGGGCCGCGCCGCCCTTGTGGACCGAAGGTGGCCGAGAACGCCGAGGCGGGTACGGCGGGTTCCGTCCGCTCCCCATCGGAGGGGGGCGCGCGGGAGTACGGTGGACGTACCGAGGGCATGTCGCACACCGGCTCCCGCGCCGGTCTCGTCCTCGGCGAGACACTTCGCCGGAACCCGGGCAGGGCAGCGGTTTCCGGAGACAGGTCAGCACGATGACCTCGGCCTTCGATACGTTCCCCGCCGCCGACGCGTGGCCAGAGCCCGACCCGCGCAGGGCCGTACTTCTGCTCTTCACCACCGGCACCACTGCACCACCGGCACCACGCGTCCGTGGGACGGCGGGCCCGCTTCTCCCCAGCGCTTCTCGCGTTCGACCGACCGTCAGGCCGTGACCGCCATGAACACCGCCCTCACCATCGCCGCGTTCCTCGTGCTCATCGCCATCGGAGCGTACGTGATCCACCGGCTCAACTCGGCGCACGCCGAAAGGATCGCCTCGCGTTCCTACAGCCGCTTCCTTCCCGGCCGCCCAGCCGCCGCCGACCGCGCCGCCGGCAACACCGCGCCGCCCCCACCGCCGCCCGCCCCGGCCGCCGAGCACGAACGTCGCGATCATCGCGACGGCGGCCGGGGACGCTTCCGACCGCGCCGCCACCGGGACCGGACCACGCACAACAAGCCGAAGGCCGCAGGGCGTTGAGGCCAGGATGCCCCACAGGACAGAGGTCACATCCATGCACGCGTCGCCCCGCCGCAGCCGCAGCACCGGCACCACACACGGCACCGGCACCGGCACCGGCACCACACACGGCACAGACGAACCCAGGCACGACGCGCCCACACCGACGAGCCGGGCCGACCCCGGCCCACCGCCGCACCGGCAGTCGTACGACAGCCGCCCCAGGACAGGAACCGCGACCATGACCCCGCCCACCGGCACAGGCCCACCGCCCAAGGCCGGCGACCGCGCCCCGGCCCGCCCGGAACGCACCTCACCGCGCCCTGCCCGGCTCGCCCTGCGCCCGCCGACCTTCCCGCCCGGTCCCGTATGCGGCGCCTGGTGGCCCCGTACCGACGACCTGATGACCGAACTGCCCGCGCTCACCGAGGCGTTCGACACGACGCGAGGACGCGTGTCGCGCATGGCGTCCCACCGCGACACCTGGCCGGCGGCGCCCTGCGACCTGCCCGTGACCGGGCACACGGTGAAGGCCGCGTGGTTCGCGTCCGGTTTCGACCCGCACATGATCCGACTCTTCTCGTACGGCGTCGGACGCTGGGACCTGCTCGTCGTCCCGCCCCGGACCGAGACCGCCACGGCCGCGCGGCTCATGGCCGCAGCGGCCGACCCCGCGCTCCACCTCACCGCGAGCGAACTCCTGGCGGCCGAGCGACGCCTCCACGCCGAGGACGAGGCCGTACGCGAGCGGGGGCAGATGGAGCAGTGGGAAGACGAGGGCGGAGCACCGAGGCGCCACTCGGCCCCGCTCTCCCCTCCCGCAACTGTTACGGTCCGTGACCCCCTTTTCGCTTCCCGCCAAGTACGCTGAAGGGACCGAGGGCACGACGTACACCGGTGACGGACCGGCTCTCACTCCCGGCGCACCACGACACCGGGCGGTTCATCGCCCGGACAGGTTCCGCATCCTGGCAGCCTTTGCCGCCCGCCCTCGACGCGGATGTCGTGGCACCGCGGATCCGCAGGCGACCGGCACGCAGCAAGCAGCCGGAACACCGCCCCATCCCCAGCGGCGCAGGAGAGCGTGGCCTCACCTGCGGCCGCCCATCCACGTCACCACAGCAGCCGAGCACCGGCCGCGCCTTCCTCGGCCCCTCGTCTCGGCCAGTGGGAGGAATCCCCTTCACCGAGGCCGAGGAGCCCCGTCATGCCGTTCGATTCTTCCGCGACCGTTCCCTCACCGGCGGCGGTCCCGCCGGATCCCGCCCGCCTCAGGGGTACGACGGAACGACGCCCTTCCCGTCCGACGTCCCGGCGCCCGCCCGCGGCGGCGCCGAGCGCGTGTACGTGGCGGTGACGGCGGCGATCGTCGTCCTGCCGTTCCTGGCGCTCGGCGCGGCCGGCTGGTGGCTGTGGGGCAGCCTCATCCGGCCCGCCGACATCGTCCTCGCACTCGTCCTCTACACGGTCACGGGCCTCGGCGTCACCGTCGGCTTCCACCGCGGCCTGACCCACGGCGGCTACCGGGCGGTCCGGCCGGTGCGCATCGCGCTGGCGGTGGCCGGTTCGATGAGCTTCCAGGGCGACGTGATCAGCTGGGTCGCCACGCACCGCCGCCACCACGCCTTCACGGACCGGCCCGGCGACCCGCACTCCCCGTACCGCTACGGCACCCATCTGCGCGGCCAGTTGCGCGGACTGCTGGACGCCCACGTCGGCTGGCTGTTCCGCAACGACCCCACGCCCGCCGACCTCCCCCACGCTCGGCTTCGCTCGCGCGGGGGGACCCCCATCGCCCCCGACCTGCTGGCCGACCGCGACATACGCGCTGTCGCCCGCGCCTTCCCGGCCCTGTGCGTCCTCACGCTCGCACTGCCGTTCGCGATCGGCTGGGCGATCGGCGGCACCTGGGTCCACGCGCTGACCGCCGCGCTGTGGGCGGGGCTCGTCCGCATCGCCCTGCTCCACCACGTGACGTGGAGCGTCAACTCCCTGTGCCACGTGCTGGGCAAGCGACCCTTCCGTACCCGCCGTCACGACCGGGCCACCAACCTGTGGCCGCTGGCCCTGCTCTCCTTCGGAGAGAGCTGGCACAACCTCCACCACGCCGACCCCACCAGCGCCCGGCACGGCGTCGACCGGGGCCAGATCGACCCGTCGGCCGCCGTCATCCGCCTCCTCGAACGCCTCGGCTGGGTGCACGACGTGCGCTGGCCCACGTCGGACCGGCTCGCCGACCGCCGGGCCTGACGCGAACCAACCGCTCCACAACCCGTCGAAGGAAACACCATGATCACCACAGCGCCACCCTCACCGCCCACCCGCCCTCTCCTCCGCCTGCGCCTCGCGCCCCACAGCGCGCTGCCACGTCGCCTCGACGGTGTGTGGTGGCCACGCTCCTACGACCTCCTGGCGGAGCTTCCGCAGCTGCTCGCCGCACTGCCGCGCGCCTGGGGACACATCGCCGGCGTCACGGTGAACGGAGCGGCCTGGTCCGCGGCACCTGGCCGGATGCTCGTCGCCAACCAGGTCGTACGACTGCGGAAAACGGTCGCAGTGCACGCCCCGGACACCGTCGTCCTGCTCGCCCCCGGCCACGGCCGCTGGGACCTGCTGGTCGTGCCGCCCGGCACCACCGAGGAGGCGGCCGAGCCGATCATTACCGCCGCGCTCAGCGACCGCGCCTGACGGCAGGAGTAGCGTGGACGCGAGGAGGGCTTCGAACAGGCAGGTGAGCACGATGCCCGATCCCGATTCCCCGCCTCCGGCAGGATTTCTGGCGGACGGTGTGCACGAATCCATACGTCCCGGAACGGCACTGCTGCGGCTCACCACCACTCACGAACGCGGGGGCATCCTCGACGGTGCGTGGTGGCCCCGTTCCAGGAGTCTCACCGCCGAACTGCCCGGCCTGATCAGCGCGCTGACCGAGCGCCTCGGGCCGATCACACGGATCGGCCTGGACTCCGCGGCCTGGGACGAAATGCCGACGCGGATGACCATCGACGATCGTGTGGTGCACATCGACGTCTTCTCCGTGGGCGACGACACCGCGCTCGTGACCCGAGGGGACCAGGACTACTTCTCCCTGCTCGTGGTCCCACCGGACACGCCCCCCGAGGCGGCGCGAGCCGCGATGACCGAAGCGGTCCGTACCGGCAACCCCAAGCAGGCCCAGCAGATCCTGATCGACACCGGCCTTTGACACCAGCTCAGATGCAGCGACATCAGGCGGAGCCCACCCCCACGACCGGGGTCGACGACATGGACGCGCCCAGACCACGGGTACCCGCCCACAGCTTCTACTGGACGATTCTCCGGATGCGCATGAGCGAAGGCACACGCGGTCGGCTCGTGCGTTGTCGGCGCGCGACCGGAGAGGAACGGTTCCCCGCGGCCGAAACACGTCTGCCGGATGTCGTGCCCTTGGCGCATGGGGATTCAAACCGCGTAGGCGCAGGTCAGACACCATGCAGTGCTGGTAGATCAGCGCGGCCGGGTCACACCCGCTCAGGCTGCGACGGCACTGCGCCTGTCGCGCTGCGATGTGGCCAGGTAGGCGACGAGGCCCAGGATGGCCGCCGTCCACGCCAGGGTGACCGGCTCCAGGCCCAGCGCCAGGCCGCCGCGGGAGGTGCCGACCGCCATCCAGTCGGCGAGGGAGGCACCGAGGGGGCGGGTGACGATGTACGCGGACCAGAAAGCGACCACCGCGTTCAGGCCGGCCCAGCGGTGGGCCAGGGCCGGCACACAGATCGCGGCCGCGAAGAGGATGACGGAACCCAGGTAGCCGAGGCCGGCGGTGGCGGTGAGGTCTCCCGCGGCCGTTCCCAGGGCGAACGTTGCCAGAACAGCCGCCCAGTAGAAGCCCTCACGGCGGCGGGTGTGGATGCCGTGGATGGACAGCGTCCGTTCGGTCGCGTACCAGAGGACGAAGACGGCGGCCAGCGTGGCGAGGAAGACGGGAGTCGACACCGCGTAGGGGACGCCGAGACCGACGTGCAGGACGTCGGCCGCCATCGTGCCGAACACGCTGACCATGACGACGGCGGTCCAGTACACCCAGGCGATGTGGCGGCGGACGGTGAACTGGACGGCCAGGGAGGCCACCAGGGCAAGTCCGCCCAGAGCGACCGCCGGTACCGGGCCGAGCATGCGGGCCAGGAGGTCGGATGCCGTCTCCCCCATACCGGTCGTCAGGATCTTGATGATCCAGAAGGAGGCGGTCGCTTCGGGCACCTTGTTCGCCATCGGGCGGAGGGGAACGCGGCGCCGGTCATCGAGGAGGGGCTGAGTCGTCATGGCTCGCACGATGGCATGGTCAACTGGTCTTGCCCCAGATGCCTTTGCCATTGTTTGGGGGCTTCTGGCGTATAAGTTGCCATTAACTACCGGAAGTTCTGAATGCGATGGCCGGTCACGGTCGTACCTCGCCCTGAGCGATCTCCACCTCGTGATGGAACACGATCATCCCGGTGGCCGCGGCGCAGGCGGAGACGGCCGTGCAGGCGGCGAGGAGCAGGGCGATCCAGGAGGCCGTGCGGGGACGTTGCACGGGAGGCGAGAGGAGGGCCGCGACCCGCTGGGGGACGGGGCCGGTGGTCGCGGCGGAGGCGAAGCCGGGGCGGGTGGAGGGCGAGGCGTGGGAGGCGATGGCGGCGCGGGCGATGGCACGGGCGGTGAGCTGCCGGTCGCCCACGGCGGTGGCGGCGGCTTCGTCGGCCGCCCGTTCCGCGGCGAGCCGGACGGCGTCGCGGACGCGCCGCAGTCCGGGGTGACAGTGGGCCGCCAGCTCGGCGGCGAGCAGGAAGCGGTAGTGGCCGCCCGCGTTGTGGGCGCGCTCGTGAGCGAAGAGGGCCTCGCGCTCGGCGGGGCCCAGGCTGCGGAGCATTCCGGTGGTGACGACGATGCGATGCGGCCGGCCTGGCAGGGCGTAGGCGTCCGGGTGGGGTGAGTCGACGACGCACAGGTCGCCCGCGGTGGCGCTGCGGTCGGCCTGCCTCCGGGCGGTACGGAAGGCACGCATCTGGGTCAGGGCCGAACGCAGCAGCGTCCACGCACTGACGGTGAGGACACCGGTGGCCGCGGCGGCCGCGGGCAGGGCGAGGGTGTCCGGCGGCGTGTGCAAGGGGTGGACGAGCTCGCCGAGCGCGGCGAGCAGAGGCAGCTTGAGCAGGCCGGTCAGGACCAGCGCGCCGAGCGCGGAGACGGACGCGCCGGCCAGCGCGACCGCGGTGAAGGTCAGCGTCCACAGCGCGGTGACGGGGGCGAGGCGGTCGAGCGTGCGCCCGGCGAGCGGCCTTACCGCGAAGGGCAGGAGCAGCGGGGCGACCAGCAGCAGGACGGTCATTGCTCACCCGATTCCAGCAGCTCCCGCAGGATCCGCTCGTCGTCGGAGCTGAGCTTGGCGACGAAGCGGGCCAGGACCGTCTCGCGGTCGGCGTCCCGCTCCAGTTCGCTGTGCATGCGGCGGGCCGTGAGGCCGGGGGCGTCCTCGACGGGGAAGTACGCGTAGCCGCGGCCCTGCCGCTCGCGGCCGACAACGCCCTTGTCGTGCAGGCGGGTCAGGATCGTCGTGACGGTGGTGCGGGCCAGGTCCACGGCGAGGTCGGCCTGCACCTGCCCCGGTGTGCGGGGCGCGCCGGCGGCCCACAGGGCGGCCATGACACTGGCCTCGAGCTCGCCCGCCGGTCGGCGTTCGTCCTTCGCGTCGGTCATGGGAACGATCCTCACCCCGCCGTCGTCTACAGTGCAGTAGACCGTCTACAGGATTGTAGTCAGTAGGGTGCCGTGTCGTGTCACGTGCTCCCGTCCGTCCAGTATGAGAGGGCTCGCGTATGACAGGACTGGCAGGGCTCGCGACCATGGCCGCGCCCGCGACTTCGCAGTTGGCGGTGAATCCTCTCAGCGCCCAGTCCCTGCTCTCCGCCTTCGGCGTGCTGGGTGTCGGCGTGGTGCTGTTCGCCGAGACAGGGCTGTTGATCGGCTTCTTCCTGCCCGGCGACTCCCTCCTCTTCACAGCCGGGCTGCTGTGCACCGGGACAGCGCCCGGCGGCCTGCGCCTGTCCCTGACGCCGCTGCTGCTCGTCGCCGCCGCGGGCGCACTGGCCGGCTCCCAGTGCGGCTACGTGATCGGGCGCAAGGCGGGTGGAGCACTGCTCGGCCGCAGCGACTCGCCCCGCCTGCACCAGGGAGCCCGGCGCGCGGAGGAGTTGCTGGAGCGGTACGGGCACGCGAAGGCGATCGTGCTGGCCCGCTTCGTCCCGGTGGTGCGCACGGTACTCAATCCCCTGGCGGGCGCCCTGGGGGTGCCCGTACGAACGTTCACCGTGTGGCAGGTGGCCGGCGGACTCGTCTGGAGCACGGGCCTGGCCCTCGCCGGCTATGCCCTCGGCTCCTCCATACCGAACGTGGACCACTACCTGCTCCCGATGGTCGCGCTGATCGTCGCCCTGTCACTGGTCCCCCTCGCCGCCGAGCTCTCCCGCTCCCGCCGGGCGAGGGCGAAGGAGGCACGCGGATGATGCTCGCCTTCGACGGAGCCGTCATCGACGGCTCCGCCTACACCGACGTGGTGGACCTCGCCCACCGCTCCCCGGCCTGGCTGGACAGCATCGTGTCGGTCTGGTCGACGTACGGGCTCGCGGTGTTCGCCGTCCTCATGACCGTGGGCTGGTGGCGGGCGCGGCACGTGGGCGCCGGTGCGGCGCTGATCGCGCTGGCCGCGCCGGTGACGGTCGTGGTGGCGTACGCGGTGAACGACGCGCTGAAGCTGGTGGTGCGCGAGGACCGTCCCTGTCAGAGCCTGCGGGTGGTGACGCTGGAAGCGTGCCCCGCGCCGGGTGACTGGTCGTTCCCCAGTAATCACGCGGCCATCGCCGCCGCGGCCGCCGTCGCACTCCTCTTCGTCTCCCGCCGGCTCGGTACGGTCGCGGTGGTGGCCGCCTGCGCGATGGCCGCCTCCCGGGTCTGGGTCGGCGCGCACTACCCCCATGACGTCGTGGCCGGTGGCCTCGTCGGGGCTCTCGTCGCGTTCCTGCTGACGGCCGTGGTGCGCCGTCACCCCGACGCGCTGGCGCGACGGCTGACCGCGACGCGGCTGCGTCCGCTGCTGGTGGCACCGTGATCCGCAAGGACGTCGCCGACCTGGCCGGCTGCACAGGGCTGGGCGCCCTGACGGCGTTCGGGCTCCTGGCCCTTGTCGTGGTCGGCGGCGACGGCGCCGTCCCGTTCACGGACGAGGACCTCCACTCCTGGCCTCTGGCACACCGTCCGGCCGTGGCGGTGGCGCTGGCCCGTGGGCTCACCGCCACCGGCACGGGTGTGGTGCCGTACGTCCTCGCCGTGCTGGCGGGTCTCGTGGCCGCACGTGCCGTATGCGGCCGTCTGCTCGCCGTCGCCCTCTGCGTCGCATGCCTCGGGACCGGGCAGGCGGCCCGGTACGGGGTGATGCGGCTGACAGCCCGGCCCCGTCCGCCCCGGGCCGAGTGGGCGACGCACGCCTCGGGGTGGTCGTTCCCCTCCGGCCACGCGACCACCGCCACCCTCACCGCCGGGCTGCTCGTCGTCGCGGTGCTCGCGCGCGGCCCGCGTGGCAAAGCCCTGCTGGCGCTCGCCGCCTGCTGCTGGGGCGCGCTGGTCGGGCTGACCCGCGTCTACCTCGGGGTGCACTGGTTCACCGACGTCCTCGGCGGCTGGCTGTTCGGCATCGGCTGGCTGGGACTGTGCCTGGCCGCCGTCGCCAGGTGGGCGCCCGAGCAGGTCATCGCCGGTACCGGAGACACGACGGCGAACGGAACAACAGACACGACAGACACGACGGAGGAGGTGGCGGAGCATGCGCCCCAGGATCCTGGTCGTCGAGGACGATCACGCCCTGCGTGACGTCCTGCTGCGCGGACTGCGCGACGAGGACTTCGACACCGTGCCCGCGCCGGACGGGGCGACCGCCCTGCGCCTGGCCACCGCCGATCTCGCCGCGGCCGTACTCGATGTCGGCCTGCCCGACGCGGACGGCCGGGACGTCTGCCAGGCGATGAGGGCGAACGGTTTTCTGGCCCCGGTCGTCTTCCTGACCGCCCATCACCGGATCACCGACCGGCTCAGCGGGTTCTCCGCCGGCGGCGACGACTACCTGCCCAAACCCTTCCACCTCGCCGAGCTCGCCGCCCGGCTGCGGGCCGCCGTCAAACGCGCCGGCCCTCGCCCGGCCGCCGCGACCGGTGACCTGGTCCTCGACGCCGTCCGGCACAGACTCACCGTCCGCGGCGCCGAAGTGGACCTGACGCCGACGGAGTTCCGCCTGCTGGCCGCGCTCATGGCCGCGTCCGGCGACCTCGTGCGCCGGCGCGAGCTGGTCAGAGCGGGCTGGCCCGAGGGCGCGCACGTCAGCGACAACACCCTCGACCAGTACCTGACCCGGCTGCGCCGCAAGCTGCGCGACAGCGGCAGCGAGCTGACCGTCACCACCGCCCGCGGAATCGGCCACCGCCTGTCATGACCGGACTCCTCTCCCGGCTCTCCCGGCCGGCCTCCCCGCTGCTCGCCCGTCTGGCGCCCCGCACACTGCGCGGCCGACTCTCCCTGGTGGCCCTCACCACCGCCGCGTTCCTGATGGTGATCCTCACCGTTGTGTTCAACACCGTGGTCGGCCGGCACCTCCAGCAGCAGGCGGACGACGAACTGCGCACGCGGGCCGCGGCCGTCGCCACCACCATCGACACCAGCAGTACAGGAGTGCGAGTCCGGGAGACCTCGAACGACGAACTCCTCGACACGAACGTGTGGATCTACGCGGGCACCCGTCTGCTCGAACGGCCACCCTCCGCCCCGCCCACCAGCCCCGTCACCCGCGCCGCCACCCGGCTCGCCGCACGGGGCGGGCAGCACTGCACCACCCTTGAGCGCCCAGGTGACCCCGTCCGACTGTGTGCGCAGGCCATAGGCGGCGCCGCAGCCGTCGTCACCGCCCTGAACCTGTCCCCCTACCGCAGCTCGGCCGAGACCCTGCTCCTCGCGTCCCTCGCCCTCGACGCCGTCGTGCTCGCCTGCACCTACGTGCTGACGCGCCTGGCGGTCGGCCGAGCGCTGCGTCCCGTCCGCACGATGACCGACCAGGCCGGCCAATGGAGCGCCGTCGCCTCCACCGCACGCTTCGGCGCCGCCGAACAGCCCACCGAACTCGCCCGCCTCGGCGTGTCGCTGGATGCCCTCCTGGACCGCATCCGGGCGGTACTGCGCCACGAACAGCAGCTCACCGCAGAGCTGTCCCACGAACTGCGCACCCCGCTCAGCCGGATCATCGCCGAACTCGACTGGTGGCAGGCCCGACCGCGCTCGGACGCCGACACCCGGACCACCCACGCGGCCATCACCGACGCCGCCCAGACCATGCGCACGATCTGCGACACCCTGCTGGACGACGCCCGGGGCAGCGCCTCCACCGCACCCGGAACCGCCGACGTCCTGTCCGTGCTGCGCCCGCTCACCGAACGTCTTGGGATCCCCGGACACGTGAAGGTCGTCGTCGACGTCACGCACCCGGATCTGAAAGCCGGCGTCCCGTCCGCGCTCCTCGAACGCATCGTCAGTCCTCTCCTCGACAACGCCCTGCGGTACGCGCGCTCACACGTCACCGTGGTGGCGAGCCGGCAGCCGGACGGCGTACTCGTCGACGTCACCGACGACGGCCCCGGCGTACCGCCGTCGTTCGCCGGGCAGCTGTTCCAGCCGGGGCGGCGTGCCGATCCCGCCGACGGGCACGGCGGGGCGGGCCTGGGACTGCCGCTCGCACGACGCCTGGCCCGCTCCGCCGGCGGTGAGGTGACCCACGCCTCCGGCCACACACCCGGGGCGGGGTTCGTGATCAGCCTGCCCGCTGGATGACCGGCCCCCGCTCGGAGGCGTCCCCGGCGGCGGGCTCTGTGACGTCCTTCCGCGTCACCGTCAGGAACACGACGAGGCCGAGGACGACGGCGAGGAACAGCACGCTGGTGACCACCGTGCCCAGGCCGAGGCCGCCGTCCGCGGTCGGCTGCGACAGGTAGTCGCCCACCGAGGCACCGAGCGGCCGGGTGAGGACGTACGCGATCCAGAAGCTCCACACGGCATCGAAGCCGAGCGCGAAGTGCACCACGGCGACCGCGGCGATCGCGAGGGCGAACAGGAGCGCCGACACCCAGTAGCCGAGGGACATGCGCTCGGCGACCAGGTCACCGGCCGCCGTGCCCAGCGCGAAGGTGAACAGCACCGCGAGCCAGTAGAACGACTCGCGGCCGAGGCTGTCGATGCTGTGGATGGACAAGGTCCGCTCGCGGCGGTACCAGACGACGAACACGACAGCGAGGAGGAGCGCGAACACCGTGCTGCTCAACTCCAGCGGCACCCCCAGGTTGTCGGTGAGGTTGTCGCTGATCAGGGTGCCGACGACGCTGATCAGGGCCACGGCCAGCCAGTACACACCGGGTCGGTAGGCGGTCGTACGGAACTGCCAGACGAGCGCCGCCGCGAGCAGCACGCTCATCAGCAGCGACACACCGGTCAGGCCCAGGCCCAGCTTCTCGTTCAGCATGTCGGCCGCCGTCTCGCCGACCGTCGTGCACAGCACCTTGATCACCCAGAAGTACACGGTGACTTCGGGCACCTTGTTCCAGCGCAGACGGTGGCCGGCCGGGGCCGTCGCGGGGGCGGGGGCGGCGGGGGCGGCGGGGGTTCGTGGAGTCTCGGATGTCTCGTATGCCATGGGTCCCGACCGTGCCACCGGCTGCCTGAACGCATCCTGACCGGCACGTCCGTACACCGAGGGGTGGTCACAGGTCCCCTTCATGGAAGCTTCCTACGCCGAGCGTTCCCCTGTTCACGCGAACCTGTGTACGGGCCGTATCCGGAGGGGTAGGTTCTGTCCGCCACCCCCACATGATCGGGCAACGCCCGGTGAACCGGCCGCCCACAAGGCGCGCTCGGGACAGCCGGCGTGTCTCCTGGCGAGTAGGAGTTCATGTGGTTGGTGCATCCCGACGATCTCGCAGACGCAGACTGATCGCCTGCGCCGTGGTCGTGACCGCTGTCGTGGCCGGTGGCTGGCCGGCGCCCGCTTCGCCGGCGTCGGACGCAGTGGCGATGGAGGGCTTCCGCCCGCAACTGGTGACGGTGAGTACCCCGACACGCGCCGACAAGGACCGCCTCGTCGCGCTCGGCCTCGACCTGACCGAGCACGCCGGACACGACTATGTCGAGGTCGTCCTGCACCGTGCGGCCGACGAACTGGCGCTGGCCGGTGCCGGCTTCGACTGGCAGGTGCGCATACCCGACCTGGTGCAACGCGAGTCCGACGTCAACGCGGCGAACCGCGCCTACGCCGCCTCCACCGCGGTCTCGCCCCTGCCCTCGGGACGGGACTCCTACCGCTCACTCGCCGGCTACCACGCCGACATGGACCGTCTCGCCGCGGAACACCCCGGCCTCGTGAGGACGTTCGCCCTGCCGCGCAAGAGCATCGAGGGCAAGACCGTGTACGCGGTGGAGATCGCGCACGACGTGGACGCCCCCGAGGACGGCCGGCCCGTCTTCCTGATGATGGGGCTGCACCACGCCCGTGAATGGCCCTCAGGCGAGCACGCCATCGAGTTCGCCTTCGACCTGGTCCGGGGCTACGGCAGCGATGACCGCATCACCTCCCTGCTGAAGAAGGCACGGGTGATCGTCGTGCCCGTGGTCAACGTCGACGGCTTCGAGAAGTCCTTCAACGACGGGCAGTTGGTCGACCTGCGCGGCATCGACGAGGGCGGCACCGGGTCGATCCTCGCCACGCCCGGCAACGCGTACAAGCGCAAGAACTGCCGTATGGCCGACGGACTGGCCCCGTTCGCGAACGAGTGCGCCCTCGCGAGCAGCCCCGGCGGCTTCGGCGCGGGCGTCGACCTCAACCGCAACTACGGTGGTTTCTGGGGCGGTCCGGGCGCGGCGGCGGAGCCGGTGCAGGCCACCTACCGCGGGGCAGCACCCTTCTCCGAGCCGGAGACGCAGAACATCCGCGAACTGATCAGCGGGCGGCAGGTCACCGGGCTCATCACCAACCACACCTTCTCGAATCTGGTGCTGCGTCCGAACGGCGTCGCGCCCGACACCACCGGTCCGGACGGACTGCCCCTCGGCGACCCGCCGGACGAGGCCGCGATGAAGGAGCTCGGTGACCGGATGGCGGCGCAGAACGGCTACACCAGCCAGCACAGCTGGCAGTTGTACGACACCACCGGAACCACCGAGGACTGGTCGTACAACGCGACCGGCGGCTACGGCTACACCTTCGAGATCGGGCCCGACGAATTCCACCCGCCATTCCCGGAGGTCGTCGACGAATACCTCGGCGCGGGCGAGTACGCGGGGAAGGGCAACCGTGAGGCGTTCCTGCTCGCGCTGGAGAACGCCGTCGACCCGGCGGCGCACTCGGTCATCACCGGCAAGGCGCCCGCCGGAGCCACGCTGCGGCTGAAGAAGACCTTCGCCACGCCCACCTGGTCCGGCGCCGTCGCGGACACCCTGGACACGACGATGACCGTCGGCGCGAGCGGCGGCTACACCTGGCACGTCAACCCCTCCACCCGGCCCGTCGTCAAGGCCCGCCAGATCCGGGTGGTCGGCTCCGAGCCGCTGAAGCGGCAGACGTACACGGGTACGACGCTGCCCGCGCAGCCCATGGAGCGGGAGTTCACCGTCGACCGGGCCGCCGACCTCCTGGAGGTGCGGCTCGACTGGCCCACCCCGGACGATCTCGACCTGTACGTACTGCGCAAGAACGCCGACGGCACGCTCACGGAAGTCGGACGGTCCACCGGTTCCGTCGGTGAGAAGGAGCGGGTACTCCTCGACTCCCCCGCGCTGGGCGACTACGTGCTGCGGGTGGAGAACTGGGCGTCCGCGACGCCGAGTTGGGAGCTCACCGCCTCCCTCTATGACGCCACCACCGAGGAGGTCGGCGGACTCGTCGAGAACTGGACGCTCTCCTGCGAGAGGAACGGGAAGGTCCTGCAACAGGTGCCCGTCGTGGTCGACCGCGGTCAGCGCGTCAAGGCCGATCTGAAGACCTGCGCGCAGAAGTGGAGCCAGAGCTGATGAGCCGCGTGCGCGTACGCTTCCGGCGCCTGGCCGCCTTCACTTCACTTGCCCTGTCCCTCTCGCTGCTCCCCCTCACGGGCGCCGCCGCGGCGGAGGGCCCGGACGTCACGGTTTCCTCCGTCGGCGGTCAGCCGGTCACCGACGACGGCACGGTCAAGCAGCCGCTGAGCGGCACGGTCGACGTGGCCGGCACCGCCCGCACCGGCTCCCCGCAACAACCCGCCGAACCCGGCCCACTGCACGCCGACGCGGGCGACAGCCCCTTCGTCACCGCGGGCGACAAGGCGCCGCTCCTCGGCAGCGCCTACGGCGGCACCGCTCCCTACACCTGGGCCTGGACCTCCGAGCACGGCAGGCTCACCGGCGCGGACTCGGCGAGCCCCGCCTTCGACACGACGGGCCTCGCCCCGGGCACGTACGACATCCGGCTCACCGTCACCGATGCCGCGGGCGTCGGCACGAGCGACACCGTCAAGGCCGTCGTGGGCGAGGAGACGAGCAGCGAACTGCTGGACGAGACGAGGAACGACCCGACGCCCGGCGTCTTCCCCGCCGACCAGAGCGTCGAGTTCCCCTTCGACGTGCCCTCCGGCGTCCGGTCCCTGGACGTCACCCTGTCCTGGACGACGCCGGAGCAGGACTACGACCTGCGCGTCACCGACCCGTCGGGGAAGGTGGTGGCGCAGTCGGAATCGGCCGGGCATCCGGAGAAGACGTCCGTGGCCGACCCGGCCGAGGGCACCTGGAAGGTCGTGGCCGTCAAATGGGCCACGGTCGCCGCCGATGTGACCGCGCAGGTCGTGGCCCGCAGCATCACCGCCGACCCGCGGCCCGAGGTGAAGGCCGGGGGCCCGTACAAGTTCGAGACGGGAACCGAGCAACGGCTCAGCGGCACCATCACCGGCGGCACGGACCCCGTGGCGGCGGCCTGGGACCTGGACGGCGACGGCCGCTTCGGCGACGGTACGGGCACCACCGTCACCCCGCAGCTGCCCGACGGCCGGCACCTCGTCACCCTCAAGGCGACCGACGCCCGGGGCCTGGAACGGCGCGAGACCACCTCCGTGCTCGTCGGTGACGCCGACCGGCTGGACGCGGCGCCGCCGGTCACCGTCATCGGCATCGCCGACACCGGCATCAACCCCTACCACCTGGAGTTCTCCGCCCGCACCTACCCCGACCCGGACGTGCTGGCGCTGACGAAGAACTTCACCCGGCACCCCTCGGAGTACATCCCCGGCTACCCGGCCTCCGCCCCCGCGATCCCCGTCACCCTCGGCAAGGGCTATCTGCCCGAGGAGGACAGGGATCTGTGGACCGGCGAGCGGGTGAAGGGCGGACAGCTCCACTGGATCCCCGGGACCAAGATCATCGGGACGTACTCGTCGAGCGTCGACGGCGCGCATCCGGTCCTCGACGACCACGGGCACGGCACCGGCTCCGCGTCCGTCTCGGCCGGCAACCGCTACGGCTACTGCCCCACCTGCCTGCTGGTGACGGTCGAGGGACTCGACGAGACGGTCGCCACCAAGTACCCCTGGGTCGACATCACCTCGCACTCCTTCGGGTACGTGGGAGGCGCCCCCGTCGGCCCCGTGCTCAGCGGCGAGGAAGTCACCAAGGAGGCCGCCGAGCGCGGCCAGACCGTCCTGTTCGCCGCGGGCAACGGCGTCGGCAACGCCTTCGACGTGCCCGTCAGCACCTGGCACTCGGACCAGACCGGACCCGACTGGAACATCACCGTCGGCGCGTTGCGCCGCGATGACCAGCGGGCCGTCGTCGGGGACGGCATCCCCGTGCACCTGTCGTCCTGGGGCATCGGAAGCCTGCCCTCGGCCTGCCACACCGGTGTGCTGTGCCAGGACCAGTTCAGCGGGACCTCGGCCGCGACGCCGTACACGGCCGGTGTCTTCGGTACGACGCTTCAGCGGGTGCGCGAGGCGATCGGTGACGGGCGGGCCGGGCAGAAGAGCGGCCAGGTCGTCGCCGAAGGCGCCGCGCTCGACGGGAGTGTGTACCTGCGGGACGGCAGGCTGACCCGGGGTGAGCTGCGTGAGGCGGTCCTGAAGAACGCCTTCCCGCTCGGCGAGGACGACCTGCCGTCCGCGAGCTGGCCGCTCGCCTCACCGCACACGGCCGGCAACGTCCTCTTCGAGGGATACGGTGCCGCCACACCCGAGACCGCGCGCCGCGCCGCGGATGTCCTGCTCGGCCGCGCCCTGCTGCCCGAACGCCCGGTCGAGGACGACTTCTTCGCCGCCGACCGGGCCGTCCGCGACAGCATCTGGGGCGGTTACGACCGGGACGGGGACGGAACCGAGGATCCCGCGCCGCTGCCGAGCGGCGTCTCGGCGGGCCTCGACGACGTGGCGACGCTCGACGGCACGCTGGGCGTACTGCGCAGGACGCTCGCCGCGCAGCAGACCGCTGAGTCGCAAGGGGCCTATTCGGAGCGGGCGTTCAGCTACTACCTGCACCAGGATCCCGGCTGCGGGGCCGAGCGGACCATGGACCGCACCGACCGGGCGGGCGATGCGGACGGCTGCGCCGTCGGTGACACCCTGTCCTCCGCGGCACCGTATCTGCCGACGGCCGCGCACCCGTCCACCGACACCTTGGACGCACCGCTCGCCGCGGGCTCGAAGGTGCGGGCCGAGCTGTACGTTCGGACGCGCGCCCCGGCTGCACTCGTCGGCCCGTCCGTCGTCCTCCTCGCCACCGACCGGGAGATCGGCCGTGGCAAGGCGACGACCCAGCTGGTCACGGGCTCGTGGACGAAGCTCACCATCGAGTTCGAGACCGCCCGGCACGCCTTCACGGGCGAGCAGCTGACCGTCCAGCTGCTGTCCGACACGACGGCGCTGCTCGCCGTCGGCTACGAGGGCGACCACGCGACGAGGCTCACGGCCGACCCGGCGGTGCTGCCGCCTTCCGGCCTGGAGTTCGGCGCCGGCATCGAGGCACCCGCCGACGGCGGCGAGGTCCGCGAGGGCGAGACGATCGTGGCCGGCGGCCGGTTCGCCTTCCCCGACGCCGGCACCGACCCCGAAGGTGTCGGCGGCCGACCGGAAACCCGCCGGGTGCAGGTGTCCGTGGACGACGCCGGTTTCGCCTCCCCGCTCTCCGCGGAGCTCGACGAGGCCACCGGCACCTGGCGGGCCGATGCCGGGCGTCTCGGCGTGGGCGAACACGTGCTGTACGCGCGCGCGGTGCGGGACGGCACTCCGTCGCAGGCCACCCGGACGAGCTTCCGGGTCGTCCCGGATGCCCGCGTCGAGTGGCAGGTCGTCAGCCGCAACGCTCCCGTGGACCCGGCCGCCTGGCGGCCCGCCGAGGGGCTCGCCGACTGGTCGTTCCGGCTGACCACGTCCTCCTACGGCGTCGGCCACCGCACCATCGTCGTACGTCTGGTGGAACGCGGCACTGAGACGGCACGCGACAGCGTGCGGGTCCGCTTCCGCTGACGCGGCCCCCTCGGAAGATCCGGGCGGGCCGG
Source organism: Streptomyces curacoi (assembly GCF_001513975.1). Lineage (GTDB taxonomy): Bacteria > Actinomycetota > Actinomycetes > Streptomycetales > Streptomycetaceae > Streptomyces > Streptomyces curacoi. The sequence continues at coordinate 582,205 of NZ_KQ947985.1, read as the reverse complement.
CACCCCTGCGGGGGCTCCGGCCCGCCCCCGTGTCGCCGCCCGGGCCGCGGCCGGCACTGGTGCCGTGGTCAGCCCTTCGGCCTGGGCTTGCCGCTCTACTTCTTGCCCGGCTTGGGCGATGAGGTCGTGGACGGCGGTGCGCTGCCAGGCGGGTTGTCGGGCTGATCGTCGGGGGCGGGAGGTGGTCTGCTGCGGCGTCGGCGTCGAGGGCTGCTGTCCCGGGCGAGGCCCTCGCCTCAGTGCTCAGGGTCGTGCCGACCAGGAACGAGACTCCGAAGAGAACCGCCCCGGCGATGCCGAGAAACGCCGTGGTGCGCCGCCGGGCGGGTCGTGCCGGCGAGGCCACAACGGCGCCGGACAGCTCCGTGGACATCGCGGCGCCCGGCGCCGGCGACGATTGCGCGCCGCGGCAGAGGAGTGCCTTCGACCTAGGCACCAGCCTGGCACTCCAGTGGTACGGCCCGAAGCCGGTTGGACGTCCGACAACGCCGTCAGACCCCGGACGGTGTGACGGCTGTGTCGCACCGAACGCTGGAGAAGTGCGCAATCTCATCGCCTGACGTCAAGGGAGCCCATGCTCAGTTCGGATCACTGAAACGTGGTCGAACCGCGTTCGGCTGCCCAGCGTTGGCCACTCATCCACCTGCCGTGTCCCGTATCCGGCGGGTTCACCCTCTTCACTTGGGAGATTCATGCGCAGACGCGCGATCTTCGCTGTGCTCGCCGCCACCACCCTGGGCGGGTTCTTCGGCCCTGCCGCGTACGCGGACGAGACTGTCGGCGACATCCAGATCACGAATGTCTCGGTCAACGGCGGCAAGAACATCGTTGTCGGTCTCACCGACAAGACGGTCACGGTCTCGGTGACCGCCACCGATCCCTCGGGCATCTGGGACGCCGACTTCCACCTGTGGCGCGGATCCGATCCCAGCAACCCCGACGGCTACATCACGCCGAATGAGGACACCACCCCCGCGGACTGCGTGGCCTCCAGTGCGACCACCTCCACCTGCTCGAAGACCTTCACCTTCGAACCGGACTGGTGGCTCACCAACGCCGACGCCGGGACCTGGAAGGTCGGAGTCGAGGTCTGGGCCAACGACGACAGCTGGACCCAGCGGGACGCCTACACGACGACCCGCCTGCAACGGTTCTCCAAGCTGACCGTCAACGCTTCTCCGGAACCGATAGCCAAGGGCAAGACCCTCACGGTCACGGGCAGGCTCACCCGGGCGAACTGGGATACCGACGCCTACACGGGCTACACCGCGCAGCCGGTCAAGCTCCAGTTCCGCAACGCGGGCACCAGCACTTACGCCACCGTCAAGACGGTGAACACTTCCAGCACAGGTGACCTGAAAACCACGACCACCGCATCCGTGGACGGCTACTGGCGCTGGAGCTTTGCCGGCACGTCGACCACCCCGGCCGTTTCGGCGTCAGGCGACTACGTCGACGTGCAATAGCCGGACAGATCGCTCCAAAAGCGTTCGGAGCTATCCGGTGGTGCCTGCTGTACGACGGCTGGGCACGAAGGGGAGCCAAGACTCGTGGACGGTTGCGGTTCGGTGTCGGGTCTCTCGCTCCCCTGGGCCCGCTACCGACGCGAAGGGCCCCTTGACGCCACGGTCGTCACCTTCTCCAGAGGGAAACCCCAGGTCAGTGGCTTGGGAACCCCCGCCAGGCCGGAACGCCGCCATCGAGAGCGCGAGTGAGCAATCCAGCAGGTCTCGGGTGGCAGCTGCCATGTCATCTCGGTCAGCATCCGCGCCTCACGGCGCTCCCCGGCGACAGCCGAGGGTGAGCTCAATCGCCGGACGTCCGCCCCCGGCGCGGCACTTGGGGCGACTTCGCAGCCTCGGCCTCCGCCTTGGCATCGCTCACCGCGGCGGCGGCCTGCTTCTCGGCCTCGTCAGCAGCCGTTGCGGCGTCGAGGGAAGCCGTCGAGCCTGCATCGAGCTGCGGAATCCGGATTTCGTCCGAGGTGTCGTCATCGTCGGCAGTGGCTGCTTCCCCAGGTTGCACAGTGGGAGGGCCTGCCGTCGACTGGTCACCGAACGCACGGGTGACGGTCCGGACCGCCTCGGTCAGCTCCCCCGGGATCACCCAGAACGTGTTGTTGTCGCTGCTGGCCAAGTGCGGAAGCGTCTCGAGGTACTTGTAGGCCAGGATCTTGGGGTCGGCATTGTTGCGATGGACGGCCTGGAAGACGAGCTCCACTGCCTTGGCCTCGCCGTCCGCCCGCAGGATCATGGCCTGTTGCGTGCCCTGGGCCTCCAGGATGTCCTTCTGCTTCGTGCCTTCCGCGGTAAGGATCTTGGCTTGCCGTTCCCCTTCGGCGTGCAGGATGGCCGCGCGCTTGTCACGCTCGGCCCGCATCTGCTTCTCCATCGCTTCCTTGATGGTGTGCGGTGGGTCGATGGCCTTGATCTCGACGCGGTTGACCCGGATGCCCCACTTGCCGGTGGCATCGTCGAGGACGGCGCGGAGCCGGGAGTTGATCTCCTCACGCGAGGTGAGCGTCTCCTCCAGGTCCATGCTGCCGATGACGTTGCGCAGCGTGGTCACGGTGAGCTGATCGATCGCCTGGAGGTAGTCAGCAACCTCGTAGGCCGCCGCCCGCGGGTCCGTGATCTGGTAGTAGAGCACGGTGTCGATGTTCACCACGAGGTTGTCCTCGGTGATCACCGGCCTGGGATCGGACGAATAGACCTGCTCACGCACGTCGAGCTTGGTGTTGATGCGGTCCGCCACGGGCAGGACCAGGTTCAGGCCGGGCTGCAGCGTCCGGCGATATCGGCCGAACCGCTCGATGTTGTAGCGGCGTGCCTGCGGGACGATCCGCACAGTGGAGGCCACGAGGAAGACGACAACGATGGCCGCCACAAGAGTGAGGATGACAACTGGATCCACAGTGCCTCCGTTGCTGTGTGTTCAGCCGTTCATGGAAGGAGTTCGCGGGGGTAGACGATGGCCGTGGCGCCATCGATCTCCATGACATCCACCAGCGCCCCCACCGGGATCACAAGGCTTTCGTCGAGGGCGCGGGCGGACCACTCTTCACCGGAGAGTTTGATCAAGCCGCGGGTCGCGGTGACCTCCTGCATGACCTCAGCCCGCTTGCCGATCAGCGCATCACTGCCCTCGCGTGTGAGGGGTTGCTGTGCCATATGCCGCAGCGCGACAGGACGGACCATGAAGAGGCCAACCGCCGCTGCTGCTCCGAGGGCCACGAGCTGGCCGAGAAGGCCAATGCCCACGCCGGCGACCACGGCGGCAACCAACGCAGCGCCCGCCAGCAATCCGAAGACCAGTGTCAGCGTGAAGAACTCCGCGACACCCAGCGCCGCGGCGGCGAGCAGCCATACGAACCACGGCATCGAATCGCCCTCCTTCAGGGGCCTTCTCCACCAAGCTACCTCCCGGAACGCCGGGCAGACAGACACGGCAGCCGCGGTTCTTGCTCATCGAGGGCCTGCCCTGATCGGCGGTGGTACCTGCGGGCAACCGAACGGCCACCTTGATCATGAGCGTTTGTGAAGGCGATCAAGGACCAGGTGGCCGTGGCGGCCGAGCAGTCATGGATGGCAGCGATGGGCAAGCTGTGGGCTGCCCCCCCTCCCCGTGAGCCCCGGCTGATGGCGCGCGTGACTGCTGGACGCTTGCCGAGGCCCACCGCCGCTGGAACAGCGACACCGCAGCCGCGACCACGCAAGCAATACCGTGCGTACACGCCTGAACTGACCCGCGTACGGCACGGCACCCCGAGGGCCTGAGGTCGCTGCCGACGGTACAGGTCGCCGCCGTGCCCTATCCGTGCCCGCAAGAGCGGACAACCACGGTCGACAGCGGTGCGATCAGGCCCGTGCAATAGCCCCTCCACAATGAATCCCCGCAGGTCAGCAGCTATGCGCCTCACGAGCGCCGTCGCTTCCCAAGCCGAGAGCGCGAGTTCGATTCTCGTCACCCGCTCCATATGAAACCCCAGGTCAGCGACCTGGGGTTTGTTCTGCTGGGCCTGCCGACCCGGGAGGCGGACATGGTCAAACCGGTGCTGCCCCGCGCTGGCCACCGGCGAGGAGATCGCGACGATCGCGGTCGGCGCGGGTGTCGCCGAGGACGTACTCGCCGCGATGACGCGGTGGCGCTTCGACGGACGCGCAGTGGTGGTCGAGAGCTCATCCACCTTCCGGGCCAGGAGCGCATCGCCGATAGGCGCGTACGGCACGAGCGCCTGGTCACGATCCAGTGGGCGGACGGAACACCGTCATCGCCTGGCGGTGATCGCGCCATCACCCGCACCACCGCGGAACCCGGTCCGAGAGAAGGGGCGTAGCCGACTCCGGCTGCTGAGGTGCGGCGGCACGGGCTCAGGGGGCCACACTTCGCCGACAGCAACATTCCTGCGGTGAGTCGGGAACCTCCGGGCGCCCGACGGCGTTCGTGTCACTGATGGCCGGACGAGCCGAGCGTCGGCTCGCAGTGCCCAACTGCCGATCGCTTACGACGACTTGACCGGGGGGCAAGAGGCGTGCAGCAGCACCGCGCACACCCCACGCCTCCGGCCGCCGTCGTGCTCTCCGCGCTGCTCGCGGTCCTGACCTTCCTCCTGCCGGTGTCGGCCAAGTCGGCGCCCCGCCCGTCCTCGACGGGCACGGCCGCGACGGCGCCCACGCAGGCGTCCGCGACCGCCGACGCGCAGCGACCCGTCACCGTGGCGCACCCCGTGCGCGCCCACGCCCACGCCGTGCCGTACCCGATCCACGGCTTCCTGGGCCCTGGCGCCGGGGAGGCAGCCCCGCACCGCGCAGTCGGCGGCCCCGCCGTGGCCGTGGCGGCCGCAGCCCCGGGAGCGAGCCGGGGCGGCCACGTGTATCGCCCGCGCGGCCCGCCGTCCCGATGGAGCACTGAAGTCCGTATCGACGCCTGACGGTTCGCCTCCGCGCCCGGCGCAGACGTCGATTCCGTCTGCCTGCCCCTCGTGGAGAACTCATGTCTCGCGCGCCCATGTGGCGGGCGATCGTCGCCCTAGGTGTGATCGCCGCCTCGCTCTTCTTCGCTCTCACTCAGTCCGCCCGCCTCGGCCTCGACCTGCGCGGCGGCACCCAGATCGTCCTGGAGACCAAGGACTCACCCGTCGTCAAGGCCAATGCCGAATCGACCCAGCGGGCCCTGGAGGTGCTCCGCCAGCGGGTCGACGCGCTCGGCGTGTCCGAGCCGAGCCTGTACCGGTCCGGACAGCAGCGGATTTTCGTCGAGCTGCCCGGCCTGCAGGACCCGCGGGAGGCCGCCGAAGTCATCGGCCGCACCGCGCAGTTGACCGTCCACCCGGTGCAGGGCGTGGCGGACAAGCCGGATGAGAACAAGGGGAAGCCGGCCAAGGACGGCTCGCGCACCCTGGCCGACCCCGACCAGAAGGGGGCGTTCCTCAAGCTCGGGCCCACCGCCCTCACCGGCGAGGGCGTCAAGGACGCCGAGGCGGTGCTCGACCAGCAGACGATGTCGGGCTGGATGGTCAACCTCACCTTCCGCGGGCAGGCAGGCAAGGACTGGGCACGGGTCACCGGGGCGGCGGCCTGTGCCCCGCAGGGCGCCCCCGAGCGGCGCGTCGCCATCGTCCTGGACGGCAAGGTCCTCTCGGCGCCCGGCGTCAACGCGGATGTGGCGTGCAAGGTCGGCATCTCCGGCGGCTCCACGCAGATCACCGGCGGCTTCGGCCGGGAAGAGGCCCGCGATCTGGCCGCGCTCGTCAAGGGTGGTGCGCTGCCGGTGCCCGTGGAGGTTGTGGAGCAGCGCACCGTCGGCCCCACGCTCGGTGTCGACGCCATTGCCGCCAGCACCCAGGCCGCGATCATCGGGCTCGCCCTGACGGGGCTGTTCATCCTCGTCGTCTACCGGCTGCTGGGCGCCCTGGCCACCATCGCGCTCGCGCTGTACGGGCTGATCTCCTACGCCGTACTGGTCGCTCTGGGCGCGACCCTGACACTGCCCGGACTCGCCGGTTTCGTCCTGGCGATCGGCATGGCGGTGGACGCGAACGTGTTGGTCTTCGAGCGTGCCCGCGAGGAGTATCTGGGAGTCCGGGCCCTGAAGTCGGCCTCGGCGCACCTGGACAAGCCGCTGCGCACCGGCTTCGGCAAGACCTGGAGCGCGGTCGTCGACTCGAACGTGACCACGCTGCTCGCGGCCGGGCTGCTCTTCTTCTTCGCCACCGGCCCCGTCAAGGGCTTCGGCGTCACGCTCTCCATCGGTGTCCTCGTCTCGATGATCTCGGCCCTGGTGATTACCCGGGTCCTCGCCGACTTCGCGATCCGGCGCCGCTTCGTGCGCAACCGGCCCGGCCTGACCGGGATCACCTCCACCGGCCGGGTGCGTGCCTGGCTCGCGCACCGCAAACCCCGCCTGGTGCACCACCGACGCCGCTGGCTCGGCGTCAGCGCGCTGCTGATCGTGGTCGCCGTCGCCGGAATCGGCCTGCGCGGCCTGGAATTCGGGGTGGAGTTCACCGGCGGGCGTCTGGTGGAGTACAGCACCAGCAGGCCCGTGGACGTGGACGCGGCGCGGGCGGCGGTCACGGACGCCGGGTTCCCGCGCGCGGTGGTGCAGGAGTCGGGGAACGGGGACATCTCGGTACGCACCGGTGAGCTGAGCAACGACGAGCAGCACACGATCAGAACGGCGCTGGCGAAGGAGGGCGGCGAGGTCACCGTCGAGCGGGACGAGCTGATCGGCCCGAGCCTCGGCGACGAACTGCGCCGGCACGCGCTCATCGCGCTCGGCATCGCCGTCGCGGCCCAGCTGATCTACCTCAGCGTGCGGTTCCGGTGGACGTTCGCCGCCGCGGCGGTGTCGGCCATGGTGCACGACGTGCTGCTTGTGGTGGGCCTGTTCGCCTGGCTCGGCAAGCCCGTCGACAGCGTCTTCCTGGCGGCCCTGCTCACGGTCATCGGATACTCCGTCAATGACACCGTCGTCGTCTTCGACCGGGTGCGTGAGGCGCGCCGCCGCGATCCGGCGGCGGACCTGGAAACCACCGCGAACAAGGCCGTCATCCAGACGCTGCCGCGCACGGTGAACACCGGTATGGGCGCGCTGTTCATCCTGGCAGCCCTGGCCGTGCTCGGCGGTGACTCGCTCGCGGACTTCTCGGTGGCGCTGATCGCCGGCGTGGTGATCGGTATGGCGTCGACGGTGTTCACTGCCGTGCCGATCGCCGTGCAGCTCGATGGCAGCCACCCGGCGCCGCCGGTGCGCCCCGGGCGCAGCGAGGACAGCGGGGCGCGCGGTCCGCTGGAGCGACGCGGGCGGGCGCGGGATTCAGGCGCTGTGGTGTGACGACGCGCGGAGGCTCGCGGGGATGACGCGGAGGGCCGAGCGCATCCCCACCGGCCGCCTGGTCATCCCCGCAGAGGCCGGATCGGGGATGACGGTACTGGTGGAGCGCCTCCTGGTGGGTGACGCCTCGCGGAAGAGCCGCACCTGCGGGGTGGCCGGGAGACGGACGGCCGCGTGGGCACCGGGCAGATACCCGTGCTGCTCTTCTGGCCCCCGCAGGTCGGCCATGGCTCGCGTCGACCGCCCTTCTCCAGGAGTGCGAGGCTGCGCAACGACGCGTGAAGGAACGGAGAGACTTCGGCGAAGTCGAGATCCGGGACCGCGCGAGGACGACCCGGGCTTGCCCACCGCCCGGAGCACGTACTGCTGCTGTGGATCCGTTTCCAACTGGCCACCGACTCCGCGGGGAAGTACCGGGATGCCGCGCGCGAGTTCGTCAGGACGAGGGTCCTTGGACCTCCATCGAAATGGTCGAGCAGAAAGCCGCGCCCATCGACCTTGCAGTGCAGGACGGGCGTCGTTCAAGCCCTGCGCACGCGCGAAGGCATTCCCCGACCGGACGTCCGACCGAGCCCGCCTCAACACCGAGCCCGTCCGAGAACACGAGCTGCCCCACGATCTGCCCACCGGTCTTGGCGCCCGCACGTCAGCGCGATACGGCCCGCCCAAGCGCCGTCGCTTCCCAAGCTGAGAGCGCGAGTTCGATTCTCGTCACCCGCTCCATGTGAAACCCCCAGGTAAAAACCCTGGGGGTTCCTTGTTCACGGGTGGGCGGGGAGCCAGCGCTGCTGGACGGCGCGTACGCCGGCCTCGAAGCGGCTGCGCGCGCCGAGGCGGTCCATCAGCTCGGAGGCGATTCGGCGGGCGGTGCGATGGGACACTCCGAGGCGCTTGGCGATGGCCTCGTCGGTGTGACCCTCGGCGAGCAGGCGCAGGGCGGTGGCCTGCTGACCGGTGAGGCCGTGCGCGTCGGTGGAGACGAGCTGGCCGAGGGGCTGGGCGGATTCCCAGGTGGTCTCGAAGAGCGCGCACAGTGCGGTGAGCGTGCCCTGTCCGGTCAGGAGCACCGCGCCGGCGGCGGTGTCGTCGCTGCTGACGGAGATCATGGCGATCCGCCGGTCCATGAGGATCATCCGCGTGGGAAGCGACGGCACCGTGCGGACCTGACCGCCCAGCCGGGCCAGCCAGTTGGCGTGCTCCACAGTGGGCCGATTGGCGCGCACGCTGTCCAGGTAGATCGTGCGCATCCGCACCCCGCGGCCGAGCAGGTCCTCGTTGAGCGGCCGGGACGCGGCCATGTTCTCCGCGGTCTGCGGCCCGCCCGGCGCGAACGTCAGGAATTCCTTGCGCACCTCACGGGTGAGCACGGCCAGCCGGTCGCGGATCTGGTCGAGCCCCACCAGTTGCTCCACGCCGGGGTGACTGGCGGCCGGCCGCAGCTCGGCGTACTCCGAGATGAGCTGGGCCGCGGCCGCCCGTGAGGCCTCCAGGCGCTGCTGCTGCGCCGCCAGCTGGGCCTGCTGCCGGGCCATCAGGATCTCCATGCCGATGTCCGGCGAGACCGCCCGCAGCCGCCCCGCGTCCCCGGCGGCGGGACGCGCCAGCGCCAGCTCGCTCAGGGTGTCGAGGGCGTCGCGCACCTCCTCCTCGGACAGCCCCACGGTGTCGCCGAGGTCCGCGACACCGGCGGCCGGATGTCTGAGCATGGCGCGGTACACCGTCTCCGCGACGGAGTCGAGTCCGAGTGCGGTCAGCACGTGCGTCCCCCCGTTTCTGCACACAACGACCCCTCTTCAGCGCTGATCTTCGCAGAACAGAGACGTTTCGTCACAGAGGCAGGCCGGAACGGGCCAGGGACACAACCGGCCGCGCGGCGCGCCGACTTGGCGAGCTCATCCGTTGAGACGCTGGAGCGCATGTATCTCGTCCACGCGCATCTGGAACTCCCTCCCGGCGACCATCTGCCGCCGGATGTCCGTGAGTTGGTGCGCTCGTCCATCGTCCCCAGCGACCACGTCGAGCACGTCGCCGTGCATCCCCGCTCCCCCTCCCGGCTCACCCTGGGCTTCTACCTGCTGGCCGACAGGCTGGGAGAGGCCGAGGAGCGGGCCGTCCGCGTCTGCGGCCGACTGCTGTGCGAAGTCCCGCAGTTGGCGACAGCGCGACTGACGGGGGCCGGGGTGCCACTGATGCCTCTGGCGTTCGAGGCGCAACCGGTGGACTGAAGCGGCCTGTGTGGACGTATCGGTCCAAGGCCCTTTCCGTCCACCGAGGAACCCTTCTCATGGACCCCGGCGGCGACGAACCTAGTGATCACCGGCCAGGAAGCGCGTCACCGCGGGACGCGACAGCGGGCCGGACCTCACACCTCGTCCCGGAAGGAACGGACAGCCATGCCTCGCATCCGTATCGCCAAGGCCGCCGCGGTCGTCTCCCTCGTCGTCGCCGCGGCCCTCGCCGCCCCGGCCGTCACCTCGGCATACGGGACGGACGCCGCTGAGTCCTCCTCCGTCCTCGCCGCGGACGCCGGCTGGCAGACCGCCCCGGCCGACGCCGGCTGGCAGTAAGCCGTCCGCGGCGCCACTGACGGCGACTCCCACGAGTGCCACAGCCGGCCCGCGTCCCACGCCCGCCTGTTCGCCTTACGCGTGCGTCTGCCCTGCCCGACCTCAACCGCCCCCGGGGGAACCAGAAGTGAAGAACATCCGCACCAACGGCCGTAGAGTCACAGGTCTGCTGACCGCCGCCGCCCTGAGCACCGGACTCCTCACGGTGACCGCCCCCACCGCCGACGCGGCGACCACCTGCTCGGGCGGCGTCAACATCTACGGCGTACTCACCGACGGCAGGCTCACGTTCAGCCAGATCAACCCGGCCACCGGCGACCTCGCCAAGGTGCTCGTCGGACCGGACCTCGGCTTCGAACCGCAGGCCATGGCGACCGTCAACTTCAACACCGTACTGATGACATCGACCAGCGGCGCCCTCTACCGCATCGACATCAAGACCAACAACACCAGCCTCGCCCTGCTGAACCCGCCGGTGAGGATCGCCGACAGCGGCTGGACCCACGACAAGCTGACCTACGACGGTCACGGCCACCTCTACGGCACCACCACCTCCGGCCTGCTGCTGCGCTACAACGTCACCGAGGACAAGCCGGCCGGCTCCCAGCACATCGGCGTACGCACCGAGATCGACACCGGGTTCGTCCTGAAGACCCTCACCGCCACCGGCGACGACCGGCTCGGCGCCACCACCGCGGATGGACGGCTGCTCGACTACACCGTCGCAGGCGCCGGTTCCTGGAAGAGCAACACCCTGAAGTCCTCCGGCTGGTCGGGCTTCAACCAGCTCGTCTCCCCGGGCAGCGGGCTGTACTACGGGCGGCTCTCCACCGGGGCCATGTACTGGTACAAGGACGCCAACCCGACCGACGGCTCCGGCGCGGACATCACGTACCACCTCGACGACCCGGTCAACACCAGCGGCTGGACGCAGAAGCTGCTGTCCGCGCAGCCCGGCACCTATACCTGCACGACCTCCGTGGACACCGTCGACCGCGACAACATCACCGAGGTCAAGGCCGCCGGGCGGCAGCTGATGAACGAGAAGGACGCGGCCTGGGCCAACACCACCCAGTGGGCCTGCCTGGAGAACCTCTGGGATCACGAGAGCGGCTGGCGCTGGAACGCCACGAACCCGTCCTCCGGCGCGTACGGCATCCCGCAGGCGCTGCCCGCGGCCAAGATGGACGTCGCGGGCGACGACTGGCACGAGAACCCGCTGACCCAGATCAGATGGGGCCTGAGCTACATCGACGGCCGTTACGGCTCTCCGTGCAACGCATGGAGCTTCTGGCAGGCGAACAACTGGTACTAGACGGGTAGTTACGGACTTACGGACACGACACAAGGGCGGCGCCCCCTCGGAGGAGGGGGCGCCGCCCTTGTGTCGTGCGGGCGTGCGGGCGGACGTGCGTGCGGGCAGGCGGGCGTGCGGGTCAGGACACGCACTCAGTGGAGGGGGGCTCCGTGGAGTTGGCGATCCCGTTGACCCGGAGCTCCACGGAGCCCCCGTAGCCGCGGCGCTCGCCGACGGCCAGGGTGTACGACAAGCAGGAGGCGGACAGGGCAAAGTCGGAGTACACGTCACCGGAGATGGTCCAGTTGGAGTTGGTGGAGACCGTCTGCCAGTACGGCGCCGCCCCGGCCTGCCCGGCCGCCAGGAGCAGGCCGGCCGCCGCGGCGGCCACGGTGGTGAGGATTCTGCCGGTCCTGAGTAGGGTCGCTCCCTTGGTCACGGAGTGGGGTAGGTGCTCCACGGACAGTAGGCGATCTTCCCGCCCGGCCGACAGTGATCAAGGCTGGCGCCCTGGGTCGGACCATGGCCGTGGCGGCTTTGGGCCAGGTATGCCGAAAGGGCCCCGCCGGTGTCGGCGGGGCCCTCGGGGGGCAACGGGGCGGGGCTGCGGCTGGGGCGTCAGGCGATCTTGTCGTAGCGCAGGGCTACATACGCCGAGGCCGGGTGGCTGTCGATGGTGCCGCTGTAGGCGTTCGCGGAACGGTAGTTCATGTCCGAGTCCGGGCTGCCCTCGGAGTAGTAGTAGAAGGTGCCGGCGTCCTGGTCTTTCCAGCCCGCGAAGAGGACCGCGTGCCCCTCGCTGCTGGAGTTCAGCGCGTCGCCGGGCCGGAGGTCGGCCTTGGAGATCTGCGTGGCGGCGTTGTCGAGGGTCCGCGTCGTCAGCGAGGAGGTGAGGTGCCAGGCCATGGAGACGAAGCCGGAGCAGTCGGTGCGGTAGGTGTCGTCGCCCTCGATGTCGGTGGCGTAAGCGGTCTGGCTGTACTGGATGTTGCGGTTGTACCAGTCCCTGGCCCGGTTCATGACCTCGCTGCGGTAGATCGTGCCGCCCTGCACCGAGTGCGGCGGGGCCGGGGGCACGTAGGCGCAGTTGTCCGCGTACGCCGACAGCAGGGTCTGCGTCCAGCCAGAGGCGTCCACCGGGTCGCTCGGGTGGTACGCGATGTCGGAGCCGTCCGCGTCGGTGGGGTCGGCGTCGTGGTACCAGTACATGCCGCCGTTGGTACGGCCGTAGTAGAGGCCCCCGCCGGGGGAGGACAGCGAGTCGACCGCCGACCAGCCGCTCGACTTCAGCACCGCGCGGTCCCAGTCGTTCACACCGTTGATCTTGTAGCTGAGCAGGCGTCCGTCCGAGGTGGAGGCGATGATGCGGTCATCGCCCGCGGCGGCCAGCGTCTTGAGGACAAAGCCCGTGTCGATCACGACGTGCTGGCCTATGTGGGCCGACCCGGAAGGCTTGTCCTGCGACACCAGGTACTGGTGAAGCTGCCCTTCGACCGTGCCGTAGAGGTGGCCCGCGCCGTCGTAGACCATCTTGTCGAAGGTCCAGCCGCCGTCCCAGATCTTGGTGACTCCGGCGAGAGCGAGGGAGGTGTTGTTGGTCTGGATGTCGACGCGGTAGAGGTCACCGGCCGTCGAAGTGACCAGCACCGTGTTGAAGTTGAGCGTCGCCATCGCCTTCGGCGTGAATCCGAGGCCCGGGCCGATGAGCGTCTTCACGCGGTCGCCGGTGTTCGGCTCGATCTGCGTGTACGTCAGCCGGCCGTCCGACAGCGTGCCGTAGATCGACACATCACCGGTGCACGAGGCAACGGCCTGCGCGGCCCCGCCGGCGACGGTGACCAGCCCCAGGGACATCGCCCCGACGGCGAGGGCGGCGGACGTACGGCGAATGACGTTGCTCAGCTTCATGGTCTCTCCTGCGGCACGGAAGTCGAGTGGGCGAACGCACGTCCCTGGCCCGGACAGCTGCCCTGCAGGTGCAGCTGTGAGGGTTGTTCGCGGGTGTGGCGCCCGGTGTCAGGAACTACTTTCGCCGCAGGTCAGGGGTGCCGGAAGAGAGATCCGATGGCCGCAAACGTCCCTGGCCGGTTGTGTCCTGACGGGGCGTCCGCCCATAACAGCGCGCCCGGGCATGTCGGCCTACGGGGCCACGGCCGCCGGAACGACCGTCTGGGCTCTCGGCCCCGCCCTGCCCCGGCTCGGGCGGATCGCCGGGCCTGCCGGCATCGCGCACTTCCCGGTTCCTCGGATCCGAGCACAACCTCGACGGCGACGGCTCAACGCTGCTCAGCGACGAGGCCGCGTCTGAGTGTCGGATCTGCAGTCGCAACGGACACTTCAGATCAGCCCTGCAGACGAAGCCCGCCGGTCGGTGCGAAGCGCCGCGCGCACGTATGCCTCGGCCACTGATGGTGACCGTGCCCATAGCGTGCCCGTAAGGGCGGACGACCACGGTCAACAGCGGTGTGATCCGACCCGCACGACCGCCCGAGCGAAAGCCGCCTGCGGACGTCAGAGCCATCGGCCCGCCCAAGCGCCATCGCTTCCCAAGCTGAGAGCGCGAGTTCGATTCTCGTCACCCGCTCCATGATGAAGCTCCAGGTCAGTGGCGCCTCAGATCCCGAGACCGTAGGGCCGTCGCGGACAGAGGTGGAGAAGGCCCAGCAGCCCTGGCCGACATCGAGCAGCATCCCTCCAGACGGGGACTACCTCGTCACCACAACATGGCGTGCTCTGCTCGACGCCACCGCCACAGTCGGCCGCGACATCACCCCGTGGCTGGCATCCGTACCCCGACTGGCCCGCCGCGAGATCATGGCACGGCGGTATCCGCTGTCGGCCTACCTGGTTCGCGACAGCGTGCAGACGGGCCAAGGGGCACGACCGAGGTGGAACGGCATCCCGAGTGCTGTCTACTCCCACGGGACAGAAAGCTCGACCCGTACGGCGTTCGGCTATCACATCGGCATGACGATGGCCGAGTGGGCCTGCGGCACACTCATGGGGCTCGGCCCTACGACGCATGCGGAAAGCGCAGCACCGCCCGGAGCTGCTCCGGATTGGGAGAAGACCAGCAGCCTGCCCGACCTGTTCGGGACGCATCCGGCAGATTCCGAAGTCTGGTTGTCCCAGGCGAAGGGAGGCCGCTGGCTACGAACGCCCTCCCGCGTGAAAGGGGCCAAGTAGTTGGACGTAGGTGCCCTGCTCCCCGTGCCGCACCACAAGGTGTTGTGTGGCACGAGCCTCGAAAAACGCCTCTTCATGATGATCGACGTGGCGAGGGTGGACCATGGTGGCGACGATGCCGTAACCGGGACGGACGACCAGGCCCAGGACAGCGGTGAGGTTTTGCTGGAACTCGCGCGTGCCCGCATGATGACGTACTTCACTTTGGCATCGCTGCCGCCGGCCCTGCTGCGAGTCACCCCCGTCGGGAGACCTGAGGCCGGACAGGTCCGCAGCGCTCGGACCCCTTGCGCCTATTGGAACGCGACTCTGCTATGGATGATCTGCGCCGCCGGGTCGGTGAATCCGCCGCTGAGGGAACGATCCGTAACCAGAACGGCCTGGACATGCTGACCAGCAGAATTCCAGGAGCGGACCTCGTCCTCGGGATGTCTCGTCGGCTGTACAGCGCGTGCCGCGAACTCGCTGGATTGGAACGCCGCATCGTGGAAGAAGCTCGCAGGATGCGCCCCGAATACACGCCCTACATAAGCGGATTGCCACTACCGGCTGATGTCCGTTCACTGGAGTCTCCACTTCGTCGGATCGCCGACGATGGAGATCGGCAAGTGAGTGACATGCGATACGCACAGCAAGCGGCCGAGGATCGAAGCCTGGTGCAGCACCTCAGGACTGAGCAGAGGAGCGGCTACCTGGCAGCTGTTCGGCGTGGCTTTGCAGAAGGGGACGAGCGGACGTGGGAGCAGCTCATCGACCTCAGCCCTGAGCCCGCGATCCCCGCCCGGGATGGATACCTGGAGGCGGCAACCACAGGCACGTACCTCGCAGTTGAGGAAACGGCTCTCGATCTGGAAGAGGGGTGAAGCGTCACCGTCCTGCGAAGTGACAACCCGGCCGCCTGTGACGGAAAGGTCCACGCGCTCTACGAGTCGTGGGGATACGAGGACATCGGACACAGCCAGCCGTCGCCGGCCTCGCCCGTCCTCGCAGTGATGATCCGCGCCTGCCACTGACCGGCACCCGCGACAGCCCTCCGATGTCGAGCGAACGTGGCGTGGGGCGGCCCCGGCTGCATACGGCGAAGCCCCCACTGGGTCCGTCACATGAGATACGCGGGTGTGGCGGAGGCTGGCCGTGAGGCTGTGGCGCCTGGCGATCGGATGCCGGCAGACATCGCCCCGCTCGCTGGCGCCGCGTCCTCGGGCAGGGACGCCGGGCCACTGCTCGCCGAGCAGTCTGCGTGGATCGCCGCCAAGCAGCAGCGGCGCATCGTGACATGAACCAGGGCTGATATGTGCTCAAACACCGAGAAAGATGCGGATCCCAAGCGCTCGCGCTAGGTTCCAGGCAATCTCAGGTGCGGATTCCGACGTACCTGTCCGCGCCCTGGGCGGCCCGGCCTCGTGCTGGGGTGCCAGGAAGAACAGACGCCTGCAGGAGAAGTGGCCGGCACCACTCCCTGTTGGGCCCTGTTGGCCTCTCCGAGGCCGCCCCTTTTGCAGGACCCGCAGTACCCAACGTGGGGGCCGAAGCCCCCGAGCTGAATTCTTGTGCCGGCGGGAAGCCAGTTCGACCATGCCCAGAAATGGTCGAACTGATCCCGCCGGGAGAGGTTCGACCGCTCATCAGAGAGGCCAGAGCCTTGAGTGACAGCTTGATCATCGCCCTGCTGACGATCTCCAGCGTGGTTACCGTGACGCTGTTCGTCGTCAAAGGCGCCCTCGACCAGCTACCCGAAGTCGTGAGCTCGTGGCGGCGGGCTGTCCAGGCGATGCGCGGTGGTACCCCGCACAGTCAGGGCGAGGACGAGACTTCGAACCACGACGGCTGAATAGGCTCAGCAGGCCACCAGCAGCAGACATAGCTACTGCGACTGATTCCCTCGGCTGGCCAACCAGCCGAGGGTCTTCTTAGGCCCCTCGAAGAACCGACCGCAATTCGATGTCGCCGCCTGGGACGCGCTCGCCCCGGATCCCGGCCGTGACCCGGACGCCACCTACCGTGACCTGCAACCACAGTCCGCATTGCGATCGTGTGCGACAACTACTCCCCGCACCTGACTACCAAGCGGTGCCGCCGGGTGGCGGACTGACCGAGGCCGACAACGTCGAGATCGCCTACGCCCCGAACACCTCTCCTGGCTCAACCGCATCGAGGCCCAGTTCACCGCCCTGCGCTACTTCGCCCTTGACGGCACCGACCACCCCGCCCCCAAGGCCCAGGCAGCATGATCCGCCGCTACATCATCTGGCGGAACAAGCACACCGCCGATATTCGGTTGCACACGATCGTCACTCGCGCCAACGTCGCCTGACACCGCACGAAGGCAGAGAAGATGACCACACACCCCTACCCCGCCGACCACGAACTCATCCAGGCCGCAGCCCACGTCGCGCGCACTCGATGCCGCGGCGACAACCACACCATGGCCGCCGCGGCCCGTGCCCGGGACGGACGGATCGTCACCGCGGTGAACGCCTACCACTTCACGGGAGGCCCGTGCGCCGAGTTGGTCCTCATCGGTGCGGCGGCTGCCCAGGGCGCTTACGAGCTGGACACGATCGTCGCCGTCGGCGACCGCGACCGCGGGGTCGTTCCCCCATGCGGCCGCTGCCGCCAAGTCCTTCTCGACTACTTCCCAGCCCTGAAGGTCATCGTCGGCGCAGACGACCGTCTCCGGACCGTCTCCATCACCGACCTGCTCCCCGAAAGCTACATTTGGGCCGACCACCAACTCGACGCTGAACAAACCACGTAGCACGGCGGTGGCGGACGCCGGAGTCGTTGTCAGTGCAGCTGGCGTGGTCAGGGCCCATGAGGGCTTTTGTGGGTGTCGCTCACGCAAGCTGTCGTCGATACGCACAATGAAGCCAGTGGTCTTGCCCGCCGAGTCAGCCGGATCCGCCATGTCGGCCACCGCCGAGATCCTCTCGTACAGCGTCCTGCCCCGAGCACCGCGGGCCGGATCCTCGGAATGTGCGACGGTGCGGAACACATCGAGAATCCGGACCAGATTGTGGCCCGAGACGAGCACCTCCTGCATTCCGCCGACGCTCTTGGTAATGCGGCCCTGAGGCAGGTTCGGATCGTCGACGGCGGTCTCCGCGATGCGCTTGAGAAGTGAGCGCAGGACTCTCAGCAGGTACCGATACCTGAGGGGATACCGCAACCCTGACGCCCTCCTCGTCTACGACTCGGTGGAGCAGAACACGCGAGGAGACCGTTGGTCAGTGTCTGTGCCTGTGGCGGTGCCTGTGTCGATGGTGAGACGAGCCTCCCGCTCGCCACCGTCCGCTAAGGGTCTGCAGAACCCCCGGGCCCACCAGACCACCGGCATCCCACCGCTGACGCTCCCTCCGAGCCAGCGGCGAATACGATCACGTCGACGCGGTGGCACAACCCTTCCCTCACAGGACTCGCACAGACTAAGTTGCCCTGGCTGCCCCCCGCGCCCCTTCACTCTCATACCAAGGAGAGCCATGGGAAGAGCCGTGGGCAGAGCAAGGATCCGCGTACGTGCCGTGAGTTGTCTCGCGGTGGCGGGTCTCGTCGCCGGTGCTTTCGCCGGTGTCGCCCGAGCACATGACGGTGTCTCCGCCGACGACGGCGGTATCGACAACGCCGGGGCCACACACGATCACCACAGCCACCAGCACGGTGGTGACGAGGGCCACCTCCCCGCCGGCAGCGAGAACGTCCGCCTCGTCAGCAAACTGGGCCTGAAGAACGTCGAACCGGAGAAGATCGCCGACGTCGGCGTCTTCAAGGGGTACGCCTACCTCGCCGCCTGGGGCGGCGCGACCTGCAAGTACAACGGCGTGCACGTCGTGGACATCCGCAAGCCCGCCGCGCCGAAGGAGGTCGCCTTCATCCAGGCGAAGGAGGGCAGCGCACCGGGTGAGGGCATCCAGACCCTGCACATCGACACCCCGTACTTCAACGGCGACGTGCTGGTCAGCAACAACGAGAAGTGCAAGGACGCCGCCGGCTTCGGCGGCATGAACATCTACGACGTCAGCAACCCGGCGCACCCCACCCCGCTCGCGGAGGGCTTGGGCGACAAGACGGTCATGGGCCAGGGCAAGAAGGACGCCAACGACATCCACAGCGTCTACGCCTGGGACGCGGGCAGCAAGGCGTACGCCGTCATCGTCGACAACGAGGAGGGGCCGGACGTCGACATCGTCGACATCACCAACCCGAAGAAGGCGAAGGTCATCGCGGAGTACGACCTCGACGAGGCGTTCCCGCAGATCGTCCAGGACGCCCCGGCCAACCTCACCGAGATCTTCCTGCACGACATGGTCGTCAAGGAGATCGGCGGCCGGCAGATCATGCTCGCCTCCTACTGGGACGGCGGCTACGTCACCCTCGACGTGACCGACCCGACCAAAGCGACCTACCTCGGCGACACCGACTTCGCCGCGCTCGACCCCGAGGCACTGGACAGCGGGCTGGAGGTCGCGCCCGAAGGCAACGCCCATCAGGCGGAGTTCACCCTCGACAACAAGTACGTCATCGGCGCCGACGAGGACTTCGGGCCGTACGCGCTCACCGCCCGCAACCTCACCGACGGCACCGAGCTGACGGCGAGCCAGGGCAGCAACACCACGCGCCTGGAGGAGGGCCAGAGCATCACCGGCGACTCCGTCTTCGCCGGCCAGGCCTGCCCCGGCGACCCGGCTGTGCCTGCCGGTGACCCGAACGCCGTGGACGTCGCCGTCGTCGAACGGGGCGTGTGCACGTTCAGTGAGAAGGTCGCGAGCGTCGTCGCGGCCGGCGGCTACGACGCGGTGCTGGTCTTCAACCGCACCGGCACGGACGCCTGCGACCAGACGCTCGGCATGAGCGTCGAGGGCGACATCCCCACCTTCGGCGTCGCACCGCGCGGCCAGGGCTTCGCCATCTTCGGGCAGCCCTATGACGACGCGGCCTGCCTGGCGGGAACGGGCCCGGCGCAGCTGCCGGTGGCGCTCGGTACCAAGGGCGACCGGCTGACCTTCTCGTCGTACTTCGACGGCTGGGGCTACGCGCACCTCTACCGCAACGAGAACGGCAAGCTCACCGAGCTGGACACCTACGCCGTTCCCGAGGCGCACGACCCCGCCCACGCGTCGGGCTCCGGCGACCTCTCCATCCATGAGGTGGCCGTCTCCGAGCAGCGGGCCGACCTGCTCTACTTCTCGTACTACACGGCCGGTCTGCGCGTCGCGAAGATCGTCGACGACGAGATCGTCGAGGTGGGCCACTACATCGACGAGAGCGGCAACAACTTCTGGGGCGCCCAGGTCTTCGAGTCGGGCGGCAAGGAGTACGTCGCCGCCTCGGACCGCGACCACGGGCTCTACATCTTCGAGTACACAGGAGGAATGTGAGCACCGGGCGCGGTCCGGAACGGGACCACTGACCACGCGGGGCCGCGCCGACGCGCGCGCGGCCCCGCATGTCACGCTGTGAACGCCTCGGTACTGTGCGCTCGCGAAGCTCCGGCGGGCTGGACCTTGGGTGTTCTACCCGCGTGCCGTATGTGACCCGGCGGGCCCCCGCCCCTCCCTGAACCGGGCGGTGGCCGTCGCGAGGTCCACGATGGGGGCCGGGTAGTCCAGGTCCGCGCGGGCGGCGGCGGCGAGGTGCGGGGCGCGGTGGATCATCGGGGCGTCGAGGTTTCGGAGTTCGGGGAGCCACTGGTTGTTCGCGATGTCGCGGTCGACGAGGAGGTCCAGGAAGTGACGGGCTCCCACCCGCCAGTCCACATGCAGCGTCTTGGTGAGGAAGCTCGCCGCGAGCAGGCGGGCCCGGCCCGGCATCCAGCCCTCATGGCTCAGCTGGCGCAGGGCCGCGTCGACGACGGGGTAGCCGGTGCGGCCCTCCTGCCGGGCTTCGGTCTCCTCCGGGGCGTGGCGCCAGTGGTCGCGCCGGGGGCGGTAGTCGTACGTGGCCGCGTCGGGGCGGGCCGCCAGGACCTGGTGGTGGAAGTCCCGCCAGGCGAGTTGGCGTACGAAGGCATGCGCTCCGGGGTTGTCCTGGGCGCGGGCCCGGTGCAGCAGTTCGGTCGGTGACAGGCAGCCGAAGTGCGTCGGTCGCCGGCCAGCTCCGTGCGCAGCCGGTCCTCGCGCCGTACCGCGTAGCGGCTGGTCCCGCCCGCGATGTGCACCACCGCGGCCCCGGTCTGCGCCGCGACCCGGCAGTCTCCTCGACCACGTCGCCGACGCGCACCACCAGCCGGCCGCCCCGGGCCCGCAGGGCCGAGTCCAGGTCGGCCAGGCTGTCGGCGAGGAACGCCGCCCGGTTGGGTACGACGAAGCCGGTGCGGCGCATGCCGGTGTCGACGACGAAGAGCGGAACCACATATTCCGAGCCCTTCAGGGCGGCCACCAGGACCGGGTTGTCGTGCACCCGCAGGTCCGCGGTGAACAGGGCGACCGAGACGCGCACGATTCCTTGGCCCCCTTCAGTGCGCACGGGCTGGTTCCTCGGCGGCCGACTCGGCCGCGGCGGCGATGTTGCGGGTCATGCCGCCGAAGACCGCGGCGTGGAAGGGCGCCACGCCCCACCAGTACGCGTGTCCGGCCAGTCCGTGCGGATGGAAAAGTGCCCGCTGCCGGTACACCGTGCGGCCCTGTGTGTCCCGGGCCACGGCCATCTCCAGCCAGGCCAGTCCCGGCAGCCGCATCTCCGCGCGCAGCCTGAGCAGCCGGCCCGGCTCGATCTCCTCCACGCGCCAGAAGTCCAGGCTGTCGCCGACCCGCAGCCGGGTGGCGTCCCTGCGGCCCCTGCGCAGGCCCACACCGCCGACCAGCGTGTCCAGCCACCCTCTCAGGGACCAGGCGAGCGGTGAGGAGTACCAGCCGTGTTCGCCGCCGATCGCCTCGACCACCCGCCACAGCGCCTGCGGCGAGGCCGCGACCGTGCGCTCCCGGTGATCGGTGTAGAGGCTTCCGCCCGCCCAGTCGGGGTCGGTCGGCAGCGGGTCGCTGGGGGCGCGGGGAGCCGACGCCGAGGACCATCTGGTGGCCACGTCCGCGTCCTGCACGCGCCTGAGAGCCAGCCGGATCGCCCGGTCGAGGGTGAGGGGTCCCTCCGGCGGGCCCGGCACGTATCGGTCGATGTCCCGCTCGGTGCAGATCACCTCGTGCTTCAGCGACTCGACCAGCGGGCGGGCGAGGGCACCCGGCACCGGGGTGACCAGGCCGACCCAGAGGCTGGACAACCGGGGGGTGAGCAGCGGCACGGGGAGGATGACGCGCCTGGGCAGGCCGGCGACGGCGGCGTACCGCCGCATCATGTCCTGGTACGTGAGAATGTCCGGCCCGCCGACGTCGAAGGCGCGGTTCACGTCGTACGGCAGCCGCGCGCACCCCACGAGCAGGCTGAGCACGTCGCGGACGGCGATCGGCTGGATACGGGTGCGCACCCAGCTCGGAGTCACCATGACGGGGAGCCGCTCGGTCAGATACCGCAGCATCTCGAACGAGGCCGACCCCGAACCGATGATCACGGCTGCCCGCAGTACGGCGGTCGGCACCCCTGAGGCCAGGAGGATGCGGCCCACTTCGGTGCGGGACCGCAGGTGGGGCGACAGCTCGTGCTCGGACACTCCGGAAGGGGTCAGCCCGCCGAGGTAGACGATCCGCCGGACCCCGGCGGCGCGCGCCTGCTCGGCGAAGATCCTGGCCGCACGCCGGTCCCTCTCCTCGAAATCCCGCCCCGTGCCCAGCGCGTGCACCAGGTAGTACGCGACGTCCATTCCCTCCATCGCCGCGCGCACGGACACCTCGTCCGTCACGTCCCCGCGCACGGTCTCCGCCCGCCCGGCCCACGGATGGTCCCGCAGCTTGCCGGGCGAGCGGGCCAGGCAGCGCACGGAATGCCCGGCGGCCAGCAGCTCCGGCACCAGCCTGCCGCCCAGGTAACCGGTGGCGCCGGTGACCAGACAGCGCAGCGGCCTGTCCTCGTCGGTCATAGCGGCCTGCCCTCGTCGGTCATGTCGACCGCACGCGCGCCGGTCGCGTGCGCCTGGTCCGGCGACGGTCGGCGGACCGAACCGCAAGAAACGTCATGGCTCTCATGTCTCCCCGGGACGTGCCCTCCCACGGGCTCTGTCGCTGTTCACCTGAGCCCATGCTTGGAGGCGGGGAGAATTACCGCAACCTGACCCATTCCGGCCGGGGCGGACAGCGACGTCGGCCACCCGGCTTGTTCCCCGGCTCGTTCCCGAGCGCCGGTCCCAGCCGAACTCCCGCACCAGGAGCTGCCGTACGGCTGAACGGTCCGCGCCTGCGCGTGGCTGATCGCCGCAGCATCGCAGCGCACGGCTCGAACGAGGCCTGACGCCCCGCACCCCCGGGACTGCTCAGTCAGCGACCCGAGAGCCAGTCCACCAAGTCGTAGACGGCACGGCAGTAGGGGTCGTGGACGTTCTTCCGCATACGTTCCAACTCCCCCAGCAGCAGAAGGACCGGCAGGGCGGCGTGCACTGCCGTCACACCGGCGACGACGGTGCCTTCTTCGTCCCGAAGGGGAAGGTCGACACCGAATGGCGGAGCGCCCTCTGACGCGGGGGTGTCCAGATAGAGACGGCATGTCGCCTGATCGAGGAGCAAGAACCCGCACAGGCGCAGTTCCGCGGGCTCGTCCGGCTCCGGGGGGACGGAGAACGCTGCCGCCGCGGCATGCAGTGCATCCGCCACCTGGAACCGCGGCTGGGCGACGAAGGCGTGGACAGTGGCGGAAGCGTCAATCACCGGGATACCGAAGACGTCACGTGGAGCCTCCTCGACCTCGCGTCCGGAGCAGGCGGCCAATGCGCCGCGCAGGGCGGCCGCAAGGTCCCCCGAGGGGATGTTTCCGCCGTGCCGATCCGTGAGCGGCACGTCGAACGCGACCGAGCTGTCCAGTTGCTGCCCCGTCCCACAGGACCACGCGACCGACACCGCGTCGGTCCGGGGAAGTCACCACCCCACGGACGAGCCGGACTTCCCGCCCGAGCGAGAACGCCGTGACACGACTCAGCATCTCGTGTGCCAACTGCGCCTGCAGGCCGGAAAGGCCCCTCTCATCCCACATCATCGAGTGCTCGGCCCTGGTTCCGCGGGCGCCTCCCCGCTGTTGCGGGGAGCGAGTCCGCAAGTGCCGGTCCTCGATGTTCCGTCCTGGTCCGTCAGTTCCACGACGACCTGGCCGTCGGTGTTGTGGCTGTAGGCGATCGTGCAGGTCAGCTGGTGTAGAGCAGTGCTGTTCAGGTCCTGCAGGGCAAGGGGGAGGCGGGTTGTTACCTTGCCGTTCGAGGGGGGCTCGACCTCGACGGTTCCGCCGGGGCGGGTGGCGGGGAGGGAGGTGCTGAGGCCGGCGGCTCGGTCTTCCTCCCGGGGGCCGGCGAGCAACGCCAGGACGGCCTTCTCCGTGGGGACCGGTCCGGCCGTGTCGGTGCTGTTCTGGTCTGCGGAGCCCGGCTCGACGTATTCGTCGCCGAACCCGGCCGAGGGCTCGGTCGTCCGGATCACGGGGCTCAGTCCTCCGTCGGGGGAACGGAAGAAGAGCAGCATGTCGTGGTCGCGGTTGAGGAAGGCCTGGAAGGAGGCGGGACCGCCCGCCTCGATGACGTCGGTCTCCTGGATGCCGCAGGCACCGAGCAGCGGTGCGGCCGCCGTGACGGCGGCGGCAACGGCCCTCGCACGTCTGCGCGTCCGCGTGCGCCTCATCCCCGGGCCCCCTCCGCGTGCAGCGGTATCTCGACGGTGAAGACGGCACCGCCGCCGGGCGGGTTCCCCGCGCGGATCGTTCCGCCGTGCAGCTTTACGTTCTCCAGGGTGATCGCCAGTCCCAGGCCGCTGCCCGCCGAGCGGGTACGGGCCGCGTCGGCCTTGTAGAAGCGGTCGAAGATGTGCGGGAGCGATTCGGGGCGGATGCCGGGGCCGCTGTCCATCACCTCGGTGATCAGCACGGGCGGGGACGGGGAGCGTGTCTCGGTGCGCAGGCTCACCGTGACGGGCGCGCTGCCGTGCCGCAGGGCGTTGCCCACGAGGTTGGCGATCACGATGTCGAAGCGGCGGGGGTCGAGCCGGGCGCGGATGCCGTCGGGGAGTTCGGTGCGGATCCGGTCGTCGCTCCAGTGCCGGTTGTGGAGGGTTTTGCGGATGGCCTCGGCGACGTCGACCTCGTCGGTGTTCAGTTCGGCCGCGCGGGCGTCGAAGCGGGAGATCTCCATCAGGTCCTCGACGAGTACGGCGAGCTTTCCGGTCTCCGCGCTGACCAGCCGGACCGCCCGGGCGGTGTCGGCGTCCAGGTGGTCCGCGTCCTCGTCGAGGACCTCGGTGACGGCGAGCATGCCGGCGAGGGGGGTGCGCAGTTCGTGCGAGACGTCGGAGGCGAAGCGGCGGGCACGCTCCTCGGCCTCGCGCAGTTCCCGTACCGAGCACTCCAGTTGGGCCGCGGACTCGTTGAAGGTGCGTGCCAGGTCCGCCAGTTCGTCGCTGCCGCGCACCGGAATCCGGGTGTCGAGTCTGCCGCTGCCCATGCTCCGGGCCGCTCGGCGCAGTTCCCGCACCGGGCGCAGCACGCTGCGCGCGGCGATCAGGCCGGGGATCAGCGCGACGGCGAGGCCGGGCAGGGCGCCGTCCCGGGCGGCCATGAGGAGGGCGTCGACGTTGACCTGTTCGTCGGTCATCCGCATGACGGCGTAGAGGACGAGTCCGCTGGGCAGCACGCTGTCCGGGCTCGCCTTGAAGACCATGGGCATGGCGATGGTCAGGTAGGGAACGCCGTCCTTGACGACCCGCTCGAAGCTGCCGTGCGGGTTGGCCCGCGCCGCGCGGCGCAGTTCGGGTGTGATGACGGTGGAGACGGGGTTCTCGCCCGAGGAGGCGCGGATCGAGCCGTACTCGGCGAACACCACCCAGGGGTGCGGCTTGCCCTTGCGGGCGATGTCCCGCAGGACTGCCTCCAGGTCCTCCCCGCCCTGCAGGGGCAGCCCGAAGGCCGTCTGCTGGACCTGGTCGCGGAACGACGTGACCGCCGTGTCCTGGGCGGTCTGCAGCATCGCGTTACGGGCCTCACGGTAGGTCAGCGCGGCCGTCGTGCCGGCACTGACGGCGGCGACCAGGAGGAATGCGAGCAGCAGACGGGTGCGCAGCCCGAACGCCCTGATCCGTGACCGGCCGGGGCCGCGGTCGGGGCCGGAGCCGGTGGCGGGATCGGGGCCGCGGTCGGGGCTGAAGCCGGTGGCGGAGCCGGAACCTGGACCGGAACCTGCGCCGGAGCCGGTGGTCACAGCGGCCCGAAGCGGTAGCCGAAGCCCCGCAGTGTCTGGACGTAACGAGGGCTGCCGGCCTCGTCCTCGATCTTGCCGCGCAGGCGGCGGACGCACGCGTCGACCAGGCGGGCGTCGGCGTGGTAGCTGTGGTCCCAGACGTGCTCCAGCAGTTGCTGCCTGCTGAACACCTGCTCGGGGGCGGCGGAGAGGTGCAGCAGGAGCTTGAGCTCCGAGGGGGCGAGCGCGAGCGGCCGGCCGGTTTTGCTGACGGTCAGGGCGACCCGGTCGATGGTGAGTTCGCCGTAGACCTCGATGGCCGGGCGGCCCTGGCGGCCCGGGCCGCTGTCGTCCAGGCGGCGCAGTACGGCACGGATGCGGGCCTCGATCACCTCGGTGCGGGCGGGCTTGACGATGTAGTCGTCGGCACCGGCTTCCAGGCCGACGACCACGTCGAAGTCGTCGCCGCGCGCGGTGAGCATGATGATCGGCAGCTGGCTGTGCTCGCGGACCCGCCGGCAGACCTGGACGCCGTTCATTCCGGGCAGCATCAGGTCCAGCAGCAGCAGATCGGGGCGGAACTCGGCCAGCGCGGCGAGGCCGGCCTCGCCGGTCGCGGCCGCCCGTACCTCGTGGCCGCGGCGGCGCAGACCGAGTCCGACCCCCTCGCGTACGGAAGGGTCGTCCTCGATGAGGAGTACGCGGGGCATCGGCGGTTCTCCCTCGGTGATGGTCAGGTCGGTCGGGTCCGGGTCCATCGCCGGCGTACGCCCGAGAGCAGCGCGTCGAGTTCGGCGAGTCGCAGCGGACGGGCGAGCAGGGCGAAGGTGAGGACGACCGCGGCTGCTCCGGCAACCGTGGAGACCACCGCCCCCGCCGGTGCGGTTCCCAGCGCCGCGAGGTGGCCCAGCGCGGTGGCGGGGACGGCGGCGAGCACCAGCCGCGCGTGCGTGCCGACGGTGGTCGAGCGCAGGGGGCGTGCGACGGCGAGCCGACGGCTCAGCACCCGGCCGGTCACCGCCCAGCCCGCGCACAGCGCCAGCGAGTACGCCGCCGCCATGCCCGTCACGGCCCAGCGCGCCGGCAGCAGGTGGGCGGCGGCCAGGGACAGTCCCGCGTTGAGGGCGACGATCACGAGGTTGAGCAGGAACGGCGTACGGGTGTCGGAGAGCGCGTAGAAGGCGCGGGACAGGACGTACTGGCCGGACAGGGCGATCAGTCCCGGCGCGAAGGCCATCAGGATCCCGGCCATGGCGGCCGTGTCGGCGGCGCTGGTCCTGCCGTACCCGAAGACGAGGGCCATCACCGGCTGGGCGAGCGCGAACAGCGCGCAGGCGGCGGGTACGACGGCGCAGGCGCTGACGCGCAGGGCGTGGGAGACGTCGCGCCGCACGGCGGCGGTGTCCCCGTCGGCCGCGGCGGCGCTCATCCGGGGCAGCAGCGCGGTCACCACGGAGACCGTGATGATGCCGTGCGGTACGACCCACAGGGCATAGGCGTTGTTGTACGCGCCGTATCCGGGACCGCCGTCGAGGCCCGCGGTGGTGGCCAGCCGGGTGGTGACCCAGTAGGCGCCCTGGTTGGCGAGGACCAGCAGCACCAGCCAGCCGGCCGAGCGCAGGGGGCGGGTCAGTCCGCTGCCGCGCCAGTCGAAGCGGGGGCGCCAGCGGAAGCGGGCCGCGCGCAGGGCGGGGAGGAGGGCCAGTGCCTGGGCGGCGATGCCGGCGGTCGTGCCCCAGCCGAGTACGGCGGTCTCGGTCGCGGTGAGCGTGCCCCCGCCGGCCCCACCGGCCCCACCGGCCATGGCCAGGGCCAGGTACAGGCCGAAGACCGTCATGACGACGACGTTGTTCAGGACCGGCGCCCACATCATCGCGCCGAACCGGCCGCGGGCGTTGAGTACCTGCCCGAGCAGCGTGAAGAGCCCGAGGAAGAAGATCTGGGGCAGGCAGTAGCGGGCGAACGCGGTGGTCATGGCCGCCTGCCCGCCGGTGTAGTCGGTGTACGTGTCGACGATCGCGGGCGCCGCCCATACCGCGGTCGCGGTGATCGCCAGCAGGGCGACGACGCAGACGGTGACGAGCCGGTCGGTGTACGCGGCGCCGCCGTCCTCGTGCTCCTTGGCGGCCTTGACCAGCTCGGGTACGAAGACGGCGTTCAGCGCGCCGCCGAGGAGCAGCATGTAGACGATGGTGGGCAGGGCGTTGCCGACCGCGTAGCCGTCGGCGGTCGGCCCGATGGTGCCGATCGCCGCCGCGACGACGGCGGACCGGGCGAAACCGGTGGCGCGGGCGACGATGGATCCGGCGGCCATGACGGCGCTGCCGCGCGCCGCGGAGCCCACCTTCGGAGCCCGGGGCACCGTCGTTTCCGCAGTCTCCGCAGTCTCCGCAGTCTCCGCAGTCTCCGCAGTCTCCGTACTGGTCGACGTGGTCGGCGTCGGCTGCCTCATCGGCGGTTCAGGTACGCCTGGAAGGCGCGGTAGAGCGTGTGGTTGGCGCTGCCGGCCAAAGGCCTCTCCCATTCCCCCAACGTCTCGACGACCTGTCCCCCGGTGCCGAGCTTCCACCGCAGCAGTCCGTACGCACGTTCCCCAGGATCGAGAGTGGAGGGTACCCCGCGCATGTCGTAGACGTCGGCGCCCAGGGCGTGGGCGTCCTGCAGCATCCGCCACTGCAGGGCGTTGGAGGGGCGGACCTCGCGGCGGTGGTCGGCCGAGGCGCCGGTCTGGTACCAGGCCCGACGGCCCACCGTGATCATCGTGTGGGCGGCCAGGATCTCTCCCCGGTGACGGGCGAGGTACAGCTTCATCCGGCCCGGTTCCTCGGCGTTGAGCGCCGCGTACTGACGCTCGTAGTAGGCGAGCGAGCGGCCGAGCCGGAAGCCGTCGCGTCGTTCGGTGATGCCGAGCAGCCGGTAGAACTCGGGGAGTTCGGCCGCGCTGCCCACGACCACCTCCACGCCCTCCTTCTGGGCCCGGCGGACATTGCGGCGCCACTCCTGGTTGAGCCCGGACCACAGGTCCTCGGTGGTGCGGCCGGCGAGCGGCACGTGGAAGACGTGCCGGGGCTGGGCGTCCCCGTCCCCACCGGCCCCGCTGCCGCCGGCTCCCCTGCCGCCGGTCCCGCCCCCTCCGGTCCCGTCACCCCCGCAGCGGCGCCAGCCGCGGGCCCGCAGCCGCTCGGCCACGGCGGTGCCGAGCGGGTCGACCTCACTGGCGAGGACGTCGCCCAGGCGTCGGCCCGGGCCGGTGAGCGGCTTGAGCAGGGCGGCGTCCCAGCGCCGGTAGGCGGGCGACGGGCCGATGCGCACGGCGAAGGCGCCCGCGCGGCGCAGGTGTTCCAGCAGCGGGCCGAGCCAGCGGTCGATGTCGGGGGCGGTCCAGTCGGCGACGGGCCCTTCGGGGAGGTAGGCGAAGTACTTGCGGGTGCCGGGGAACTGACGCATCAGCACCAGCGCCACGCCGGTCAGTGCGCCCGCCTCCGGATCCGGCCCCCAGCCGAGCAGTTGGGCACGCCAGCCCTCCTTGACGTCGGCCCAGGACGGGCACTGGAGGAAACCGGCACCGAGCGCGGCGCCGTCGGGGGACGCGAGGAAGGCGCGGTAGGTCTCCGCGGTGATGGTTCGCAGGGCCACGTCCCGGTTCCGTGCTTGGCACACGCGGCCGGGCGGCACGAGCAGCGCTGACA
This sequence comes from Streptomyces curacoi, assembly GCF_001513975.1. Classification (GTDB taxonomy): domain Bacteria; phylum Actinomycetota; class Actinomycetes; order Streptomycetales; family Streptomycetaceae; genus Streptomyces; species Streptomyces curacoi. The sequence continues at coordinate 552,883 of NZ_KQ947985.1, read as the reverse complement.
CAGTCTGAGCCTCTCCTTCTCCCCGGACCTGTCGCGGGGACGCACAGAAGGCTCACAGCGGCCCATGACCGCTCCGCGCGGCGAATGTGACCGGACGATGACCGTTCCTCACCAGTCGCCGTCACATAGCCGCATAGCGGCTGACCTCGGGTTTTCCGCCTCTACAGTCACGACATCGCCGACTCGTCCCGCCCTCGTCCCTCGCCTTCCCGGAGGTCCTGTTGCCCCGCACCCGCGTACTCGCCCCTGCCCGCGTCCGGGCCGCCGTCCGGGCCGCCGTCGTGGCCGCCCTGCTGGCACCGCTCGCCGCCTGCTCGTCGAGCGCCTCCACCGGCGCCCCGGACACCGCGAGGTGAAGCCGAGCGCCGACGACCGCCCTGTCACGGTCACCGTCACGCCCAAGGGCCAACGGGTCCCGGCGGGCGAGCCCGTGCGGGTCACGGCCTCCGGCGGCAGACTCATCTCGGTGACCGTCACCGACGCCGAGGGCCATCGGCTCGCCGGCAAGGTCGCCGCCGACGGCCGGTCGTGGGTCTCCGACCGCAAGGCCGTCCCCGGCACGGCGTACACGGTGAAGGCGGCGACCGGACCCGAGGGCGGAACCGCCAAGACCACCAAGACGACCAAGACGACCAAGACCACCACATCCGCCTTCACCACGGCTCCGGCGGACAAGGTCAACAAGGTCGACTGGCGGCCGGGCACCGGCACCACCGTCGGCGTCGCCCAGCCGATCTCCCTGGTCTTCGACCACCCCGTCAAGAACCGCGCGGAAGTCGAGAAGCAGCTCAAGGTCACCACCTCGAACGGCACCGAGGGCTCCTGGGGCTGGATCCGCGACTGGTCGGGCCGGGACCGGGTGGACTGGCGGCCCAAGGCGTACTGGAAGCCCGGAACCAAGGTCACGCTGAACGCCGAGCTGAACGGCACCGACTCGGGCGCGGCCGGCGGCTGGTTCGTACGCGACTACACGACCACCTTCACCATCGGCGCCGAGCAGATCGTCAAGGTCGACCTCGACAGCCACCGACTCACCCTCGTACGCGACGGCGAGACGGTCCGGCGCATACCGGTCTCCGGCGGCACGCCCGGCGGTGACAAGCGCTCCTGGCGCGGAACCGCCGTGCTCATGGCCAAGGAGGGCACGATCAACATGAACTCCGAGACGGTGGGCCTCGCCGACGCCTACAACAAGATGGTCGACTACTCGATGCGGCTGACCTGGTCGGGCATGTACGCCCACGCCGCCCCGTGGAACGCCCGCTACTTCGGCAACTCGAACCAGAGTTCCGGGTGCATAGGGATGAGCGACGCGAACGCGGCCTGGTTCTACGGGCAGGTGCGGCCGGGCGACCCGTTCGAGATCACCGGCAAGGACACCAAGGGCGTGGTCGCCCCCGGGAACGGCTTCGGCGCGTGGAACCTCTCGTGGACCGAGTGGCAGCAGAAGAGCGCGCTGCGCTGAGAAGGGGGTCACCTCGCCCTCGGCCCGCCCCCTCCCCCGCTGCCGAGGGCCTCCGGCATCCCCCCGGCATCCCCTAGGGGGCCCCGAGGGGGTTATCCCCCTTCGCAGCCCGGGGGGTCGCTCCATGGCCCGGCGGAGCGCCCGACGGACATGATCCATCCATGACTTTACGGCGAACAGGAATCCGGATTCTGGCTGGTGCGGCGGTCCTCGGCAGTGTGTCCGCCCTGCCGGCCCCGGTCTCGGCGGCGGCCGGCTCCCCCAGCGAGCGGCGGGCCCAAGGCGGGGCCGTCGTCTCCGTCGAGCAAGCGGCCGACCTCACAGCGGAGGAAGTGGCCGGGGAACTCCGGGGAAAGATCGACTCGTCCCAAGTCCGTTACGGCGTGACCGCCTATCGGGTCACCTACCGCACCACTGACAGCGCGGGCGCCCCCACGACCGCGAGCCAGCTCGTCGTCCTGCCCAAGAACGGGGCCCGCCACCTGTCCACCGTCTCCTGGCTGCACGGCACCACCGTCTACCGGGGGGACGTCGCCACGGAGAATCCGAGGTCGAACGACCGGCTCGTCGCCCTGCTGTTCGCCTCGACCGGGCGGGCCGTTTCGGCGCCCGACTACGTGGGCCTCGGCTCGGGCGAGGGCTTCCACCCCTACGGTGACCCTCGGGCCACCGTCGCGGCGTCGGTGGACGGCCTGCGCGCGGCCCGGACCTTCGCCCACCGCACCGGCCGGGAGCTGAAGCGGAAGGTTCAGGTCAGCGGGTTCTCGCAGGGCGGCCCCGCGACCATGCTGGTGGGCCGGGCGCTTGAGCAGAAGGGCGCCGACCGCTACTTCAGGCTGGGGGCGCTCGCCCCGGTCAGCGGCCCCTACAACCTCTCGGCCTTCGAGGCCGCCGCGGCCGACGACAAGATCGCCAAAGCCAGCATCTACCTCGCCTACTTCGCCATCGCCTGGAACAGGATGTACGGCCTTTACACAGCCCCCGGCGACGCCTTCCGCTCCCCCTACGACAGCAAGGTGGAGGGTCTCTTCGACGGCCACCACACCGTCGGGCAGATCGTCAGCGAAATCCCCATGGCCTCCAGGGACCTGTTCACCGAGGACTTCCTGAACAAGATCCGCAAGCCGGACGGCGTCCTGAAGGAGAAGCTGCGCCCGATGGACAACACGTGCGACTGGCGGCCGAACGTACCGGTGGAGATCTTCCACGGCCGGGGCGACAAGGACATCGACTTCAGTCACTCGGCGTACTGTGCCGACCAGTTGGCGAGGAACGGCGCCGCGCCTCGGCTGACCGACGTCGGCGACTACGACCACAACGCATCGGTACGGCAAGCCCTGCCCCGGATCATCAGGTTCTTCGACGAGTCGGCGAAGACCGGCTGAAGCGCGCCACCGGCAACGGCTGGTCGAGCGGAGGGCGCACCCGGCCGTGCCGTTCGTCGCCTGCGAGGGCTCCGGACCATGATCAGTGGGTTTTCGATCCGGTCTTGCCGCGGTCGGCCGGATTCGGTCCCGACAGTGGCCCAGTTTTCGTAGGCGCATACTGGAGGCAATGACAAAGCCTGCTGCACCGAAGCGCCATTTGCCGACCAGCCCCTTCAAGGCCCCGGCCACACCGATCCGCAAGCACTTCGCCATGGGCGACCAGGTCACCCATGACATGTACGGCCTCGGCCGGGTGATCGGCCTCGAAAACGGAATCGCCGTGCTCGTCGATTTCGGCTCGACGCAAGTGCGGGTCCTGAGCCCGTACGCCAAGATGACCAAGCTGTAGGACCGCTGTGCCCGGTCACGGCACGCCAGGTCCCTTCAGGGACCTGTAACGAAAGGCAGACCTCTCATCCATCTGACATCGCTGTTCTCCGCTCCGGAAGGGCAGTCCCGCTCTTCCACTGCGGCATTGCCGCCTCCGACGACCAACCCCTTCCAGGCCCCGGACTTCGGGGAGGACGAGACCTCGCTGTCCGAGGACGGACAGGAGCCCGCCTCGGACAGGCGGCGCTGACGATCTCCTGACCGACCGCGATCAGGCCACGCCCCAGCCGTTCGCCCAGCCGGCGTTCCAGTCGGCGTTCCGGTCGGACTCCTGATGCCGTGGCTTCCTCACACGCAGCGGTCCATCAGCTGCCCGGCCTCCGACTCCGCCGCGTCGGGGGGCACCACCAGCAGGTCCCACCGGCCGAGACCCGGCGCCAGCAGGCAGACGGTGTCCTCGGCCTGTGTGACGTTCGTCCGGCGCAGACGTACGACCTGGTTGGCGATGAGCAGCCGACCGGGAGAGGCCGTCCACCTGCCGCCGTTCACGACGATGCTGGTGATCTGTCCCCAGGCTGGTGGCAATCCGCCGAGCAGGCTGGGGAGTTCCGTGATCAGGTCGTACGAGCGGGGCCACCAGGCGCCGTCGATGCGCCGGGCCTGCCGGACGTGAGGTGTCTGGGCCGCGAGCCGCAGGCGGGCATCGGTCGGGGAGGGACCCGAGGGTGGCGGGGCGAGTGTCATGAGAGCTCCTGACCGGTCCGTCGGACGGGACGGGTGCCGTCCGACGGGATGCCACGCGAAGGGCTGGTGGGACTGGGGGACACGGAGTCTCCCGGGCCTCGGCGTGAAGAGTGCGGCCGGGGGCAGGGGCTGCGCCTCTTCGGGGTGAGCGCCCGATTGTGGACCGTCAGCCGGTCTCGCCCCGGTGAGTGCGGTCGACGGGCGGCCTGCTGGTGTCGAGCCAGGAGCGGAGCGGGCCGGCGGCATGCGCGGCGTTGAGCGTCAGGTGCAGTCGCGTCCCGGTCCCCGAGGGGCCCACGGGATAGCTGCGCTGCTCGTCGCCGGCGAACATCAGCCGGAGCGCGTCCGCGACGCGCCGGGCTGCTTCGGCGTCGTCGGAGACGATGCGCACCTCCACCCTGCCCCCCACCCCCTCGGAGCGGTCCGGAAGGTGCGTGGTTTCGGATGTCATGGGACAGCCCCTGCCCCGGACCGGAACGGTCCGTGTCGGTGCGCGACGAGGACGAGACTGGTTCGGTCACCGGTGTGCGGGATGCCCTCGACACCTCCACCGTACTCCCCATCGACAAGGGAAATGGCGCCTGGCGAAGGGGGACGGCACCGGTCACGTATCGGCCGTTTCCGCGCGTGAGGCGTCACGAACGGTCACCGGCGGTCAAATAGCACTGCTCCGACGTGAGCTACGCCGGTCGGCACCGCCCGGCCGGTGCCGCGCAGTACGCTCAGCGTGCGGTCGCCCGTGACCCCGGCCCTCTCCGTGCAGTCCCTTCCGCGCAACAGAGGCCCTGCGCACCAGCGAGCATCACCAGCGACAGAGGGAGCTGGGCCGTGTGTGCCCGCACTCCGATCTTCCGGACCCGCCCGAGCTGTACGACGAGTGCCGCGTGGTCCGCCCCCGCGGCGAACTGGACCTGACGACCGCTCCGGCCTTCGCCCGCACCCTGGCCGAAGCCCGCGCGGGCGCCGGGCGGCTCTTCCTCATAGTCGATCTGAGCGACGTGACGTTCATGGACTGCAGCGCCCTGGACGCGCTGTGCGCGGCCTGGGCGGACTGTCGTGCCCGGCACGGCTGGGTGCGGGTGGTGCGCGGCCCGGCCAGCGCCTGGATGGTGCTGGGCGCGAGCGGACTCCTGGGCCGCTTTCCCCGGTACGCCACCGCCCAGGACGCCTGGCACGGGACACGTTCCCGGCCCGGGTCGGAGTGAGGGGAGCCGGAAGCCACGGCGTAGTGCTCGGCGAGGGTCCACGGGCGGCCCGCCCGTGCGTGCCGGCGACGGCCGCAACACCGCACAGCGCGTCCAGGGCGCTTCGACCCGGAGATCAGGACACGGCCGGTGATCAGCGTCCAGCTGGAAAGGGGTGATCGGCTTGGCTCGCGAACGACGCCTTGCGGAAGTCTTCGTGGAGGTGGCTGACTCCCTCATCGACGACTTCGACGTCATCGACCTGCTCCAGCGGCTGTCGGCCCGATGCGTGGAACTGCTCGGTATCGCCGCCGCGGGAATCGTCCTCGCGGACGCGCGCGGCGAACTGCGGACCATCGCCGCCTCCGACGAGCACGCCCGCCTCCTGGAGCTCTTCGCCCTCCAGCACGACGAGGGCCCCTGTGTCGAGTGCTGTCGCTCGGGCGCGGCCCGTTCCAACATCGACCTGACCGGCTCGCTGGCGGCCGCGGCCTGGCCCCGCTTCACCCCGCAGGCCCGCGCCACGGGCTACGTCACCACGCACGCCGTACCGCTGCGGCTGCGCCACCGGGTCGTGGGCGCGCTGAACCTCTTCCAGACCGCCCCGCGCCGGCTCGGTGACGACGGCATCGCCCTCGCCCGGGCCCTCGCCGACGTGGCCACTATCACCATTCTCCAGCAGCGCACCCTGGAGCAGGCGCACGTGGAGAAGAGCCAGGTGGAGCATGCGCTCACCGCCCGCGTGCTCATCGAGCAGGTCAAGGGCGTGCTGGCCGAGCGGTGGAACTGCGGTGTGGACGCGGCCTTCGCCGCGTTCCGCTCGTACGCGCGCGCCCATCACCTGCGGCTGGCGGAGTTCGCCGCCCGGATCATCGACGGCTCCTTCGACACCGTGACCATCCCGGCGCCCGCTGCGTCGGCCGAGGATCAGCACCGACGTGGACCGGCGCGTGGCGGTCGAGGACATGGTGGAGAGCGTGGTGATCGGCACCGTACTCGGTGAGGCGGTGTTCAGCGCCCTGCGCAGACTGGCCCATGTCGACGCCTCGGCACGGCTGTACGGCACGGACGGGCGGCGGGAGCGGGGGACGAACTGAGCCGAGCCGCCGCCTCCGTTGTCGCGGACGGTGACCTCCGGGGCCTGGCCGTCGTGGGTGAGTCCGAGCCGCTGCCGCATCCCGGGTGGGAAACCACCGGCACGCCGGTTCGCGGCCGACCCCAGGCCCGCCATCTCCAGCACCTCGTCCGCCCGCCGACGCGGCAGACCCGCTCCCCGGTCCAGGCCCGGCATCAGCCGCATCGTCGTCGACACACCGCTGCCGTTCTCCTCTAGGACTGTCTGGTCGCCCTGGCCGTCCCGGCTGTCAGCACACGTTCCGAGTGCACGCCCTCACTCCTCAGGTCATCGAGGTAAGAGGGGACGTTGATGCTGCACTCGCCGCATGACGGGGGCAGCTGCGTTTCGGGATTGACAAGAACAGCCCTCCAGCGCGCCCTGCTCGGGGGGTTCTCGACGGTCCACGTGACCTTCCACCGGCCGTCCTGGAGGATGTCCGCCCTGGGAGAGACCCGCCACTCGTGGGACCTGCCGGCCGGAGGCACCGCTTCGGCAACCGACTGCGATTCCTCGGCAATGACGTGAATCACCATGCCCTCCGTGGCACGGGTCACCGTTCCCGAAAACTCATAGGTCTTGCTCGACGGGGTGGAGCCAGGCTGCTCGGTCCACGAGTCAAGACTGATCTTGGGAGGGCCTTCCGGAGGGCCGGGATCGGTCCCTGCGAGGGTGAACAGTCCCGTGATCAGCGCGGCAAGCAGCCCACCGACCGCCCCTATCAGTGCGGTCGCCATGGATGTCGCCTCCAGGCGCTGCCGCGGCCGGACAGGTCCAGGCGTGGGAGAGTTCGAAGGTTCGCGGTTCGGTGTTCCAGAGGATGTGCTGCTGGGCGCGTCTGTCGTTCCGGTTGCCATACGAACTCCACGTGCTCTGTGGTTTCAAGCACAGTTGGAGCCATCGACTGCAAGGTGGTGGTGAAGTCGCCTACGCCGCCTACCATTCGACGAACACCTACCGGAAGTCGGTGAGGAGCAGTGTGGCGCGGTACCCGAATGCGACTGGCCGTGCTCTGCGCGGTACTGCTCACCGCGTGCGGTGGTGGGGACGGCGCTGAGGTGAAGCCCCCCGACCTGGCGGACCAGGACCGCTTCCTACACGACTACGTGGAGCTCCTCAACGAGTCGGACGAGAGCGGCCTGGCCCGCCTTCTCGACGCCCACCCTCAGGGCGACAAGGACGCCCGCGCCCGGACCGAGGCGTACGGCGGACAGGACTGGGACGTCCGATGGAGCCGCACCTCGGAGTTCGAGGGGGTATGGCGAGTCGACATGGTCGGCACCGCGCGTACCGAGGACAGACCCGTCCGCGTCACCGAGACGGTCACCTGGGAGAACGGGACCTGGGTGATGGCCCCGCTGCCCGGTGTCGTACCGACGCCGTCGAACGCGGCAGGGACCGAACCACCCGGCTGACCGCCCTCGCCGCCGCGGTCTACGGAATGCGTTGCAGGGAGCGGATGGAGGAGTTCGTGATCACAGCGCCTCCTCTGTTCCAGAAACACACGCCGATAAGTCGGGTCGATACAGGCGTGATCGACGAGTCGGTGAGCGCTCACTCGCGGCGTGCCGCGCACGGTTCCCGTACCCGGTGCGTCCGGCCGCCGGACAGCCGCAGGAGTAGCGTGGAACGAGAAGACCAGGAGATCTTCCCGGCCTCCCCGCCGCGCCCGTACCCCGGAGCCGCCGGCGGGACCGCACAGGCAGGTGAGAACAGTGCCCGGTACCGATCCCCCGCCCGCGACGGGACTGCTCCCGGACGGCGCCCACGAGTCCCTGCGCCCCGGGACGGCCCTCCTGCGGATGGAGACGACGCATGACCGCCGGGGCGTCCTGGACGGGGCGTGGTGGCCGCGTTCCCGTGACATCGCCGCCGAGCTGCCCGGCCTGATCGGCGCGCTGACCGAACACCTCGGGCCGGTCTCCCGGGTCGGCCTGGACTCCGCCGCCTGGGACGGACTGCCGACGCGGCTGGTCGTCGACGGGCGGGTCGTGCACATCGACGCGTCGTCCGTGGGCGACGACACCGTCCTGGTCACCCGAGGCGATCAGGACCTCTTCTCCCTGCTCGTCGTACCGCCTGACACACCCCCCGCCGCGGCGCGGGCGGCGATGGCCCAGGCGGTGCGTGCCGACAACGTCAAAGGAGCCCGGCGGATACTCGTCGACACCGGTGCCGAGCCCCTCTCCACCGCCTCCGGCGGCGGAGACACGGAGCGGGCATGATCCGCGCGGCCGATGTCCGGGAGTGGCGCGAACACGACGTGGTCGACCCCAAGGGGCGGAAGATCGGCACCCTCGAAGCGGTCTACGTGGACACGGCCACGGACGAACCGACCATGGCCACGGTCCGTACGGGGCTGCCCACCCGTCAGCGTCTGGTCTTCGTACCGCTCGACGAGGCGGTCCTGGGCCCCGGGTACGTCAGGGTCACCCATGCCAAGGGGACGGTGCGCAAGGCACCGTCGATCGGGACCGACGACGTACTGCCCGCCGAGCAGGAGGAGACGATCTTCCGCTACTACGACATGGCGTACCGGCCGGGTGAGCATGGTGAACGCCAACTCGCCCGGCGCTGACCGCGCCAGGAGGTGGTCGGGGTGCCGGTGACCTTTCTGCTGGTCCTGCTGGGGGCCGTCGCCCTGGGGATCATCGGTGCCACGGCGGACGGCCTCGGGTACCTGCTGACCATCGGCATCGTGCTCTTCGTGGCCGATCTCGCGTTCGTCGGCGTGGTGATGTCCCGGCGCGCCCGCCGGCGCCCGGTGCGCTGACCGTGCGCGGCCCTGCCCGCGCGGCAGCGGAAAGTCTGCTGCGGCGGGGCCACATCCTCGCGCCTGCCGGAGTTAGGGTTGTCGCACCAGGCAGAGGGTGCCGAGTCCTTCGCAGCACGGGCGCCGCACACGCCCGGGCACCTGGCCGCGTCCCCGAAACAAAGGTGCTATGCCCGCTGACAACGCCCCGGTCGCCGGGAACCTCGACGACGACGACTACCCCGCCTACACCATGGGGCGGGCCGCCGACGTTCTCGGCATCACCCCGGCCTTCCTGCGGGCCATCGGCGAGGCGGAGCTGATCACTCCGCTGCGTTCGGAAGGCGGCCACCGCCGGTACTCCCGCCGCCAGTTGCGCATCGCTGCCCGGGCCCGTGAGCTGGTCGACCAGGGGACTCCCATCGAGGCCGCCTGCCGCATCATCTCGCTTGAGGACCAGCTCGACGACGCCCTCCGCCTGAACCGGGAAATGCGCCGGAGGCTGGGCGAGCACGGTGCGGATACCTAGTCCCGCCGCTACAGAAATACGGGCTGCCACGGGATGAGAACGCCTGATCGACCCCGAAAAACCGTGGGGCCTTCCACTCGATCTGTGTTAGCGTGATAGCAGTTGCAGTTTTGGTTGCCAGAGATTTTATTCTTTGCAGAGCTTTCCGGATCTTTCCGGAGGGGTGATCATCGCGGCGACTCGGATCCGTAAAGTGCGGATTCCGGCACTGCCCCCCAAGGGAGATTCAATATGGCATCTGGCACCGTGAAGTGGTTCAACGCGGAAAAGGGCTTCGGCTTCATCGAGCAGGACGGCGGCGGCGCTGACGTGTTCGCCCACTACTCGAACATCGCCACCTCCGGCTTCCGCGAGCTTCAGGAAGGCCAGAAGGTTACCTTCGACGTCACGCAGGGCCAGAAGGGCCCGCAGGCCGAGAACATCGTTCCCGCCTGACGCTGACGCGAACATGTGACTGGGGCCCGCACTCTTGGGGTGCGGGCCCCAGCTCGTTACTTTCCAGATTCCCGGGATTCCCGGATCTCTCGCATTCTTCACAACCCCCGGCTTCAGTGCCGAGAGGGCCGACTTTCGCATTCCCTCGGCTCATTCTTGTGAATCCTCATGCGGCTGTGTACCGCTGGACGGAATTCCTCGATACGCCGCATCGAGGAAGGTTCCATCATGAACCGCACCCGCCGTACCGGCCGTAGCGCCGGCCGCTTCCGCGCCCAGGAGAAGGGCCGGCAGAGTCCCCGCCCGGCCACCGGGCGCAACGGTGGCCCACGGACACGCGTCACGACACGCCCGCAGGAGTTCACCCTTCCGGTCACCCTCACCGAGCCGCTGCCGGCGGTCGCCACGTTCGCCGAACTGGACATGCCCGTCCGGCTGCTGAGCGCGCTCGGCGCCGAGGGCGTGACCGTGCCCTTCCCGATCCAGGCCGCCACACTGCCGAACGCGCTGGCCGGACGGGATGTACTGGGCCGCGGGCGCACGGGCTCGGGCAAGACGCTCGCCTTCGGCCTGCCCGTACTGGCCCGGCTGGACGGACAGCGAGCCCAGCCCCGGCAGCCGCTCGCGCTCGTACTCGTACCCACCCGGGAACTCGCCCAGCAGGTCACCGACGCGCTCGCCCCCTACGCCCGCGCCCTGCGCCTGCGGCTCGCCACCGTGGTGGGCGGCATGGCGATCGGCCGCCAGGCCAGTGCCCTGCGCGGCGGCGCCGAGGTCGTCGTGGCGACGCCCGGCCGCCTCAAGGACCTCATCGAGCGGGGCGACTGCCGGCTGGACGACGTCGGCGTCACCGTCCTGGACGAGGCCGACCAGATGGCCGACATGGGCTTCATGCCCCAGGTGACCGCGCTGCTCGACCAAGTGGCCCCCGGCGGCCAGCGGTTGCTGTTCTCGGCCACCCTGGACCGCAACATCGACCTCCTGGTGCGCCGCTACCTCCACGACCCCGTGGTGCACTCGGTCGATCCGTCCGCGGGCGCCGTCAGCACCATGGACCACCATCTGCTGCACGTGCGCGACGCCGACAAGCACGCCGCCGCGACCGAGATCGCCGCCCGCGACGGCCGAGTGATCATGTTCCTGGACACCAAGCACGCGGCGGAGCGGCTGGCCAAGCACCTGCTGTCCGTCGGTGTGCGCGCCTCCGCCCTGCACGGCGGCAAGTCCCAGCCGCAGCGCAACCGGACGCTCGCCCAGTTCAAGGACGGCCATGTCACGGCCCTGGTCGCCACCAACGTCGCCGCCCGCGGGATCCACGTCGACGATCTCGACCTCGTCGTGAACGTCGACCCTCCCGGCGACCACAAGGACTATCTGCACCGCGGCGGCCGTACCGCCCGCGCCGGCGAGTCCGGCACCGTCGTCACCCTCGTCCTGCCGCACCAGCGGCGCGCGGTGGACCGTCTGATGGCCGACGCCGGCATCACGCCGCGCACCGCCCAGATCCGCCCGGGCGAGGACGCACTGCATCGCATCACCGGCGCCCGGACCCCCTCCGGCGTGCCCGTCACCGTCACCGCACCGGCCGCCGGGCCGGGCGACCGCACGGGATCAGCCGATCCCGGCCGGAAGGGACGCGGCGGTCGTGGCCGCAGGGGACGGGCCGCGGGCCGGGGCGGGGCCGGACGGACCGCCGTCCGAAGCCAGCGCTCCGCTCCGCGCAACGACCCCTAGTCCGGCACGCACATCCGCTCCCCGTGGTCGGGACGGGCCGTGGCCCGTCCTGCCGACCCGACGAAGAGGAGAAGCCCTTGACGCCGATTCCGACCCCGGCGCAGGCCCGGCCCGCCGACGGCACCGGCCTGACCGCCCGTGACGCCATGGACGCCCCCGGACCCCAGGTGGACGGCCACATGACCGTCGACGTGGCCCTGTCCGTGCTCCTCGGCGCCCGCGTCCCGCACCTGCTCCTCCAGGACGACGACGGGCGGTGCACGGGTCTTGTCACCCTGGCCCAGCTCTCCGCGTACCGCGGCGGCTCGTGGTACGGCGACCGGACGCGGCTGCGGGACATCCCGCTGGACCGCGGGCCGTTCACCTCCTCCGGGGCCGAACTCGGCGAGGCCGAGGCCGCGATGCGGGGCCGGGCCCTGGACGTGTCCCCCGTGATCGACGAGCACGGCTATGCCCTGGGCGTCCTCGCGCTCCCCTACTGATACTGACCGCCACTGACCGCCGTCGCACGGTCGGCCCCTTCGGTGTTTATCCCCCAACTCTGTGGAGGCATCCATGCGTTGTGTCATCGCCCGTTTCCCCTTCGACCTGATCAAGAGTGAGGTCGAGCAGTCGATGAGCGGCATCAAGCCGGAACCGGTCACCGGCGTGGCCGTGACCATCGGCCGCCGCGTCTACCCCGTGATGCAGGTCGGGGAAGTGATCACCAAACAGGACCGCCGTGACTTCACCTCGGGTGAGATGCGCCGGGCACTGACCCGCCTCGGTTTCACCTGCCACGACACCCCTCCGGTCAGGTCGGCCGGCAACGCGCGTCCCGACGAAGGCATGCTGGGCTGGTGACGACTCGGCTTCCGGCCGTGCGCCGACACCCGTCGTCGGGCTAGGCTCCCGAGACATGAAGCGCCCTGACGACCTGCTCGTCGCCATCGCTGCGATGGTGGAGTCGCAGCACAGCAGTCAGATGTCCCTGACCGTGGTGATTCCCGGAGCCGTCATCACGGGACGGCTCGCCCCGGAAGCCCTGTGGAAGGAACGCGTGGCCGAAGTCCTGCGGGACTCCGAGCACCTGGGGCGGTTCGCCGCCGCGTTCAGCCCGCCCCCGGGCAACGGCGACCGCCCGCCGGAGCACGGTGACGGCCCGCCGGAGCACGGTGACGGCCCGCCCACGCACCTCCACTTCCACGTCGCCCGGATCCTCCAGGGGAGCTTCGGCATCCCCGAGACGGGAGGCATGTACCGCGTCGCGCTGGAGGACGTGAGCGCGTGGACCATCGGGGACATCGGCTACTCGGACCAGTGAGGCCCCGGCGCCGCGCTCTCCTCGTTCCGCTCGGGTCGTCGTCTCGCACCGGCACCTTCCGGCCCATCCGGGCTTCGGACGGCGCGGGCCGGCGGCCCGCACGTACGCTGGTTCCACCGAGGGCATCTCGCGCAGCGCGACCATGGCGGTGCCGTTCTCGGCGTACGGCGGAAGCGAACGGCCATGAGCCGCTCGGGACGGGACCGCATGATGAACGTCACCGGCACGTCGGACGAGGGTGGCTCCCCTGAGGGAGCACACACCTACCGGATGCCCCTCGCCCGGCTGGCACTCGCCCCGGGCGCCGGCCGCGGTCCGCTGGACGGGGCCTGGTGGCCGCGCTGCGACCTGCTGGAGCTGGAGCTGCCCGCCCTGGTCGGCTCACTGGACCCCGGGCGCGGCACCGTCGCCCGTGTCATCGTGGACGCCGTCGCCTGGCCCGACGCCCCGCGCACGGTCTTGGCGCCGAGCAGGGTGATCGACGTGACCCTGTCGGCCGTGGACGCGGAGGCGCACGCCATCGTCCTGGACTGTGGCGCGGTGGGCCGCTGGGAGCTGCTGGTCATCCCGCCCGGCGAGTCGGTCGCGGCGGCGGCCTGGCTGCTGAACACGGCCGCCGATCCGCGCAACGCCCTGACGGCCGCGCACATGCTGGCACTCGCCGAGGCCGGTTTCGAGGACGACGGCAGGTAATCCGGGGCGCGCGGTGTGGAACGCCGCAGGATGTGGCACCCGGCCTGTGTGCGGGCCGTACGCAGGAACCGCGTCCCGTAGGGCGAGCGGTTCGGCCAAGAGCCGCGAGCCGCACGAGGCCGGTACGGCCCGCGCCGTCCAGAACCTCCCGCACTCAACCCCCGGCGCCTCCGGCAGGGACCTTGCCCCGCCTGCGTAGCTCCTGCGGTGCGCAGGGGCGGCGCACGGAAGGGGATGGCCGTCGTGGATCTCGTACTGCGTCCAGGCACCGCGGACGACGCCGCGGAGTGCGGCAGGATCTGCTTCGAGGCCTTTGCCGAGATCGCCCGTGAGCATGCTTTTCCACCCGACGTTCCCAACCTCGAAGTCGGTGTCGCGCTGATCGAGGCGGGCCTGACCCACCCGGGGTTCTACAGCGTCGTCGCCGAACTCGACGGCCGGGTCGTCGGGAGCAACTTCCTCGACGAGCGCTCGGCCGTCGTGGGCGTCGGGCCCATCACCATCGATCCCGCCGTGCAGAACCGCGGGGTGGGCCGCCGGCTGATGCTGGACGTGATGAACCGGGCCGCCGAGCGCCGGGTGCCGGGGATCCGGCTGTTGCAGAGCGGGTACCACAACAGGTCGTTCTCGCTCTACGCGAGCCTGGGCTTCGCGTTCCGGGAAACGGTCGCGTGCATGCAGGGGCCGGCCGTGGCGCGTGTGGTGCCCGGGCACACCGTTCGGGAGGCCACGGACGCCGACCTCAGAGCCTGCAACGACCTGTGCCGACGGGTCCACGGCGTCGACCGGGGCGGCGAGGTCGTCGACGCGCTCAAACAAGGCACGGCCCGGGTCGTCGAGCACGACGGGCGCGTCACGGGCTACGCCACCGATCTGGCGTTCTTCGCGCACGCGGTGGCCGAGACCACCACCGACCTCCAGGCCCTGATCGGCTCGGCTCGCGCCTTCGGCGGCCCGGGCATCCTCGTGCCCGCGAGCAACAGCGTGCTGCTCGGCTGGTGCCTGGCCAACGGCCTCAAAGTGGTGCAGCTGCTGAGCTTGATGACCATCGGTCTCTACAACGAGCCAACTGGGGCGTATCTGCCCTCGATCCTCTACTGAGGAGGCGGGCCGGGGACCCCCTGCCGCGCCTCCTGCCGCGCCTGCGACGTCGGCCGCGACGGCCCGGAAGCCCCACGTAGTCTTAGGCCAGCCTTGGCTAAGGGATTACGGAGAGGGTGGATGTCAGGAGCCGCAAGCCGCCGCGTGGGGTGGATGGCCTTCGGCCTTCTGCTGTTGCTGTCGGCAGTGATGCTGAGTCTCGCCGTCGGCAGCCGCGCGATCGCCCCCTCGGTGGTCTGGGAGGCCCTGGTACACGGCGGTATGAGCGACGACGCGCAGGTCGTACGGTCGCTGCGGGTGCCGCGGACGGTCATCGGTGTGCTGGTCGGCCTCGCACTCGCCGTCGCCGGAACGGTTCTGCAGGGCATCACCCGCAACCCGATCGCCGAGCCGGGCATCCTGGGCATCAGCCAGGGGGCCTCGCTGGGCGTGGTCTGCGCCATCGCCTTCGCCGGGGTGCACTCGCTGACCGGGTACGTCTGGTACGCGTTCGTGGGCGCCGGCCTCGCCGCGGTGTGCATCTACGCCGTCGCCAGCGGGGGGCGGGGCGGTGCCTCGCCGGTCAAGCTGGCCCTCGCGGGGGCCGCCATGAACGCGTTCCTCGCCTCCCTCATCTCGGCGGTCCTGACGACCAACGCCCGGGCCTTGGACGAGTTCCGCTTCTGGGACGTCGGTTCGATCAGTGGGCGCGACGCGTCGATCGCGGGCCAGGTCTGGCCCTTTCTGCTCGCCGGACTGCTGCTGGTGCTGGCCATGGCCCGCGGGCTGGACGCGCTCGCGCTCGGGGACGACATCGCCCGCGGCCTCGGCCGCAATGTGGCGCTGCTGCGGGCGACCGGTGCCCTGGGCGCGACGGTGCTGACGGGTGCCGCGGTCGCCGCCGCGGGCCCCATCGCCTTCACGGGCCTCGCCGTCCCGCACATCGCCCGCGCGCTCGTGGGCCCGCAGCATCGCTGGCTGCTGCCCATGGCCGCGCTGCTCGGTCCGGTGATGCTGCTCCTGGCGGACGTCCTCGGCCGGGTCGTCGTACGGCCCTCGGAGGTGCCGGTGGCCGTGATGACCGCGCTGGCCGGGGTGCCGTTCCTGGTCGCGCTGGTCCGGCGGAAGAAGGTGGCGGCGGCATGACGTACCTCCCCCCGGCCGGGCCGTCCGGCCGGTCGCCTGTGCGCCCCGCCGGACACACCGTCGTCCGGGCCGGACACCGCGGCAGCTTCCTGCTGCACCGCAGGGCCCTGGCCGTGGCCGTCGTGCTCGCCGTCCTGCTGGCGGCCGCCGTGGTGGCGTCCCTGTGTGTCGGTGAGTCGTACGTCGCGCCCGGCGAGGTCGTGCGCGTGCTGCTGGGGCTGCCCAGTCCCGACGAGCTGGTGGTCGGCACCCTCCGGCTGCCGCGCCTGGTGACCGGTGTGCTGGTGGGCGCCGCCTTCGGCGTCTCGGGTGCGCTGATCCAGACCGTGGCCCGCAACCCGCTCGCCAGTCCCGACGTCATCGGCGTGACGCACGGCGCGGGCGCGGCGACGGTCGCCGCGATGACCTTCGGTCTCACCTCGTACGCGGTCCTGCCGTACGTGTCCGTCGTGGGCGGCCTCCTCGCCGCCCTGCTCGTCTACGTGCTCGCGTGGCGGGGCGGTCTCGCCGCCTCCCGTTTCGTCCTGGTGGGCATCGGCATCTCGGTGGCGCTCGGCTCGCTGGCCCGGCTGTTCGTGACCAAGGGCGACTATCTCGTCGCCCAGCAGGCCAAGACATGGCTGACCGGCTCGCTCAACGGCCGCGGCTACGACCAGGCGGCACCGCTCGCGACGGTCCTCGTGCTCCTCGTGCCGTTCCTGCTGTGGGCGGCGCGGGCGCAGCGCGGGGCCGCGTTCGACGAGGACACGGCCACCGCTCTCGGCATCGGGCTCGGCCGGGTGCGGCTCGGCCTGAGCGTCCTCGGCGTCGTCCTCGCGTCCGTGGCGACCGGTGCCGCGGGCCCCGTCGACTTCGTGGCGCTGCTCGCCCCGCAGATCGCCCGCCGGCTCACCCGCACCCCGCACATCCCGCTGATGTGCTCCGCCCTGATGGGCGCGCTGATCGTGGTCGTCGCCGATCTGCTGGCCCGGCGGCTCCTCGCGCCGCTGGAACTGCCGGTCGGCGTGTTCACCGCCCTGGTGGGCGCCCCTTATCTGATGTGGCTGATCGTCAGCGCCCGCAGCAGCCGTACCGGAGGAACCGCGTGACCGGCAACCGCCTCACCGCCCAGGGACTCACCCTCGCCTACGAGGACCGCGTGGTCGTCGAGGACCTGGACGTGGAGATCCCGGACGGAGAGGTCACCGTCATCGTCGGCCCCAACGCCTGCGGCAAGTCGACTCTCCTGCGTGCCCTGGGCCGGCTGCTGAAGCCGCGTCGGGGCGCGGTGCTCCTCGACGGCACCGATCTGTCCCGCATCCCCACCCGGCGGATCGCCCAGGTGGTCGGGCTGCTGCCGCAGACGCCGGTGGCGCCCGAGGGGATCACGGTCGCGGACCTGGTCTCGCGCGGGCGCCAGCCGCACCAGAAGTGGTGGCAGCAGTGGTCCGAGACGGACGAGACCTCCGTCACCGAGGCGATGGAACGCACCTCGACCGCCGACCTGGCGGAGCGTCAGGTCGACGAGCTGTCCGGCGGCCAGCGCCAGCGCGTGTGGATCGCCATGGCCCTCGCCCAGGACACCGACCTGCTGCTGCTCGACGAGCCGACGACCTATCTGGACATCGCCCATCAGGTGGAAGTACTGGACCTCGTACGGCAGTTGAACCGTGAGCGCGGCCGGACGGTGGTGGCGGTGCTGCACGACCTGAACCAGGCGGCGCGCTACGCCGACCACCTGATAGCCATGCGGGCCGGGAGGATCGTGGCGCAGGGGCCGCCCGCCGACATCGTCACGGCGGAGCTGGTGGGGAAGGTCTTCGGGCTGGCGTCGGTCGTCGTACCGGATCCGGTGACGGGGGATCCGCTGGTGGTTCCCGGGCCGCCGCGCCAGGCGGGGCCCCCACGCGGAGCGTGATCGGAACCACACCCTCCGGATGTGGCCGTTTCACAGGATTCTCATAAGGTAAGGCTCGCCTAAGAATTGCCCGAGATTCCACCGTACGACGGGAGTCCTCCATGTCCGTCCGCCGCCGCGGCACCGCCGCTGCAGCCCTCGCCCTCGCCGCCGCCCTCTCCCTGACGGCGTGCGGCGGCTCCTCCGACGGTGCGGGCACCTCCGGGCCCTCCGCCGGAGCCGGCGACAAGAAGGCGGTCGCCCAGGGCGGGGACGAGTTCGCGGACGCGGCCAGGAAGACGGCCGCCATGGGCACCGACGCCAAGGCCGGCGAGTGGCCGCGCACCATCACCCACGCCATGGGCGAGACCGAGCTGAAGGCCCAGCCCAAGCGCGTCGTCGTCCTCGACGTCGGCGAACTCGACAACGTCGTCTCGCTGGGCATCAAGCCCGTCGGCCTCGCCCCCACCGAGGGCTCCCCCGAACTGCCCTCCTACCTGAAGAAGGACGCGGGCAGCCCGAAGAACGTCGGCACGATCAACAACCTCAACCTGGAGGCGATCGCCGGGCTCAAGCCCGACCTGATCCTGGGCAGTCAGCTGAGGGCCGCCGACAAGTACGACGAGCTGTCGCAGATCGCGCCGACTGTCTTCTCCCTCCGCCCCGGCTTCACCTGGAAGGAGAACTACCTCCTCAACGCCGCCGCCCTCGACAGGACCGCCGAGGCGAAGCAGAACCTCGCGGCCTACGAGAAGAAGGCGAAGGCACTGGGTGAGAAGCTCGGCGCCGACAAGCCGACCGTCTCGATGGTCCGTTACATGCCCGACGGCGTCATCCGGCTGTACGCGGGCGCCTCGTTCATCGGCACGATCCTGAAGGACGCCGGCATCCCCCGCCCCAAGAACCAGCAGGTCAACGACCTCGCCACCGAGGTCAGCGCCGAGAACATCGACCAGGCGGACGGCGACTACATCTTCACCGGCGTCTACGGCGACCCGAAGGCCACGGACAAGTCCAAGGCCCAGAGCAACCCGCTGTGGAAGAACCTCGCCGCCGTCAAGGCCGGTCACGCCTACGACGTCCCGGACGAGACCTGGTACCTCGGCCTCGGCGTGACGGCCGCCGAGGAAGTGCTCGCCGACCTGGACGAGCACCTCACCAAGTAGGCCCGACGGGCCCGCGACCGGCCCCCGTGGGCGAACCGCTCAGGTGTCACCAGCTGATGGCGTCGTCCATCGACTGCTGCCAGTAGGTCACCTTGAGCGAGTCGTCCACGTGGACACCCTTCGCGGGCAGTGCGGGGTGGGCGCCCCTGCCGACGCTCTCGTTGCCGGAGGGGCCCCGGAAGTAGACGGCCAGGGACTTCACGGTGTGGCCGTTCGAGCCGCTGCCGTCGGTGGCGGACAGGCTCACGGACGCGTACCCCGACTCGCCCGGCTTGAGCGTGACGACCGCCTGCGGCTGGGATTCCTCGATGACCGGAGGCACGGCCTGGGCCTCGCCGAAGCGGACGGCCGGGTAGCCGTAGAGGTGGCAGCTCCTGCCGCCTGTGTTGGTCACCGTGAGCAGCATGTGGTTCACGGGGCGGTTCAGCAGGGCCGCGACCGTCTTGGTGTTGGATGCCTCGCAGGTGACCGGCTTGCCGGAGGAGGAGGGCGCCTTCGACGCGGGAGGCGTCGAGTCGGTGGCGGGCTTGGAGGCGGAGGAGCCCGTGGCGCCGGTGGCGCCCGTGGAGTTCGACGAGTCCGCGGAGTCGTCCGTGGCGTCCGGGGAGTTGGAGCCCGTGCCTGAAGAAGGCGCGCCGGACGACGGGCTCGCGGAGGCGGTCGCCGCCGCGCCCTCGTCCTGGGCGCCTGTTCCGTCGTCGCACGCGGTCAGGGAGAGCGCGGCGAGAACGGCGGTCGCGGCGGCGCCGACGAGACGGGTGCGGGAGGTGCGGAGACTGGACATGAGGCCGTGCCCCTTCGGTGTTCGGGTGCGGTGGTGATTGGATGACCGAAGCCTGTGCGGTGATCCGTCCCAACCGCCACGCACAGCGGGCAGTTGGGGACACTGGAACACCGGAATGCACTCTGACCAGGGAGAAAGCAGTAGCCCTGGAATACGCGACTGGAACGCGGGGGAAGAGGGGAACGGGTGTCGGGGGCAATGGAAGCGGGAGAGACCGAGGCGTTAGCGCTGCTGCTGCGGGAGCTCAAGGACCGCTCGGGACTGAGCTACGGGGCCCTTGCCAAGCGCCTGCACATGAGCACGTCGACGCTGCACCGCTACTGCAACGGCACCGCGGTGCCGATCGAGTACGCACCGGTGGAGCGCCTCGCCCGGGTCTGCCGGGCCACCCCGCAGGAGCTGGTGGAGCTGCACCGGCGCTGGATCCTGGCGGACGCGGCACGCGGGCGCAGGGCGGCTGGGCCGGAAACGGCGGCGTCCGGCCCGGCGGTGTCGCCCGGACCGGACGAGAGCGCGAACGGTGACCCGGTTGTCGCCGGCGTGCCGGGCGAGCTCGCGCCGCCACGTCGTCCCCGTCGGCTCCCCCGTCGCCGTACCGCGCTGATCGCCTCCGTCGCAGTGGCCGCAGCGCTGGCAGCCGTGGTGCTCACCCTGCCGCCGTCCGACGGCGGCGGGCACGACACGGTGGCGGGGCAGGCGGGCACCGCGACGGAGACGACCGCCGGCCGGGCGGACGGCGGAAAGCCCTCCGCCGGCCCGTCCCCGAGCGGAAAGGGCAACAAGCCACCCGCCGCGGCCTCCGCCTCCCCCACGGCCTCCGAGGACGCAGGGTCCGGCGCCTCGAAGGGCGACGGCAGGCAGGGCGCCGCCCGGCCCACCGACGGCAACGCCGTCGACGCCGTCCCGCTCACCGTCCGCACCCGTCCCTACGTGTACGACAGCCCGTGCAGCCAGCACTTCCTCGTCGACAGCGAACCCGAGCAGGTAGGCCCGCCGGCGACCGAGCAGGACGCTCCGCGCTGGGCCGACGCGTACGGGGCGGTCTCCTCGGGCGAACAGCGGGTCGCCCTCACCGTCCAGGGCACCGGCGAGGACACCGTCGTCCTGGAGAAGCTGCACGTACGCGTCCTCACCAAGGGCGCGCCGCTCGCCTGGAACGACTACTCGATGGGTGTCGGCTGCGGCGGCGGCGTCGACACCAGGTCCTTCGACGTCGCCCTCGACCACGGCAGCCCCACGGTCACCGTCAAGAACGGCCAGCGCGACTTCCCGTACCAGGTCAGCGAATCCGACCCGGAGGTCTTCTACGTCACCGCCCACACCAAGGCGTACGACGTCCGCTGGGACCTCACCCTGGAGTGGTCCAGCGGCAGCCGCCGCGGCACCGTCCACATCGACGACAACGGCAGCCCGTTCCGCACCAGCGCCGACAAGGACCGCCCCGGTTACGACTATCCGCTGGGCGGCGGCGAGTGGGTCGAGCGCTAGCGGGCCCGGGGCCGGACCGCAGGAGCGCCGGGGGTGGGGCTACCGGGCCCGGCGGCCGCTGCCGGCGGGGGCGGTCAGGAGGACCAGGGCCAGGGCGAGGACGGCCAGCCCGCACCAGGAGGCGGCCGGAAGGCGTTCATCGAGGACGGTGACGCCCAGGACCGCCGCCACGGCGGGTTCCGCAAGCGTCAGCGTGGTGGCCACCGATGCCGGGGTGTGGCGCAGTCCGTGCCCGAAGAGCCGGTAGGCCAGGTAGACGGTGAACAGGGCGAGGTACACCGCCACCGCCGCGCCGCGGGTGGTGGCGAGCCAGTGCGTGTCGACGAACAGGAAGAGCGGCAGGACGAGCAGCCCGGCCGCGCCGAACAGCACGCCCATCACCGCGTCGGAGGAGTGTTCGCGGGTGATGAGCCTGCCGCCGATCAGCGAGTAGGCGGCGTACGACAGTCCGGCGCAGGCCGCGAGCGCGACGCCGGTCAGGTCCATCGGCGTGGCGTGTCCGGTGAGTTCGGGGCCCAGCACCAGAAGGGTGCAGCCCAGCACGGCGGCGGCGGTGGCGCAGGTCCAGCGTGCGGTCGGCCTGGCGTGTCCGGTGAGCCAGGACAGCAGTCCGGCGAAGACCGGCGCGCTGCCCAGCGCGATCACCGTCGCCACCGCCACTCCGGTGCGGGCCACCGCCGGGTAGAAGGTGACCGGATAGCCGGCCACCGCAAGGGCACCGAGGACGAGCAGCCACCGCTCGGCGCGGGTGCAGGCGGCGGGCAACGAGCGGGCGCCGCGAGAGGTGAGGAACAACAGCAGGCCGCCGAGGGTGAGACCGGCGCAGCCGATGGCCGCGGCCGGTGCGCCGGCCGGTGCCAGGGAGCCGGCGGTGCCGGTGGTTCCCCACAGCACGGCCGAGGTGAGGATGGGCGCGGGGCCGCCGAGGAGACCGGCAAGGGCGCGGCGCGGGCCGGAGTCGGCCGGGCGCGCGGGGGTCAGAGGGGTGGTGCGGTTCGGCACAGTCGTGAACTTCCGTCGTCGAATGCGTCTGGGGACCGGATCCGAAACGGGCGCACGACGAGAACCCTGACCGCCCTGCGGGCCGGTCGGGGCCGGGAGTCAAACCACCGGTGTCTGCGCCCGTCAGGCGCAGAGAGGCGGCAGAACGACGTGCCAGTAGGTGTTCACCCTGGGATGGTAGCTGCCGTGCCACGGCCGTACGGCGCCCCCGGGGGCCACCCGTTGGGCTGCGCCCGCCGCTCGGTCAGTCGGCGAACCCGTTCCGGACGACGTCGAAGACGGGACGGTAGGTGTCCCACTCGGCCTCCGGGGCCGACAGATAGATGTCGTACTCCCGGCCGCCGGCCGTGCCGTATCCCAGGTCGATGGCGCGGAAGGCGCGGGCGCGGCCGTGGAAGGTGAACTCCCAGATCGCGGCCGGCTTACCCCGGAACGTGGTCTTCTGCAGGCGCAGTCTGCGGTACGTGGAGTAGTTGGCCTTGGTGTTCGCCTCGATGTCCGCGAAGTGCTCGATGGGGTGCGAGCCCGCCGGGTCCACCATGCCGATGGTGATGCCGGCCAGCCCGGTCGGGTCGACGTAGGTGACCTCGTCGTGGGGCCCCTTCTTCGGCTTCCAGCCGTCCGGCACGGGGAAGGAGACGCCGAGCTCCCGGTCGCGGACCAGGTGGTAGCCGTCGGGGACCGGCGAGGGTGGCGCCGAGGTGGTGCCGGTGCGGGCGCCTCCTGCGGTGCCGCCGTCGTGCGAGGAGGCGTACAGGGTGAGTGCCGCGGCGGACGCGGCCAGCACGGCCACGGTCGACAGCAGGACGCGCCGCCGCGCACGGCCCCGGGGGCGGTCGCGTTCGTCCTTCTCCGGCGGCGGCGTCGGGGCGGGGCGCGTCGCGGAGGTCGCTTCCGCGTCCCGGGTGCCTTCAGGCTCGCGGTGTGGGGGCGTGGTGGTCGAGCCGCCGGACCAGGTGGCTCGTAGGGCCCGCTCCGTCTGCTCCGCCGTGGGCCGGTCCTCGGGGTTCTTCGCCAGCAGGGTCTCGATGAGCGGCTCCAGCGGGCCTGCCTGCCGCATCGGCGGCAGCGGCTCCACGGCGATGGCGTACGCCGTCTCCATGGCGGTGTCACGGCGGTACGGCGGGCGCCCCTCGACCGCCTGGAACAGCGTCGCGCCCAGCGACCACAGGTCGGAGGAGGGGCCGGGCCGCCGGCCGCGGATCCGCTCCGGGGCCATGAAGTCGATGGAGCCGACCATCTCCCCGGTCTGGGTGAGCGTCGAGGCCCCGGCGGTCTGCGCGATGCCGAAGTCGGTCAGGACGACCCGGCCCCCGTCGGCCAGCAGGACGTTGCCGGGCTTGATGTCCCGGTGCAGGACACCGGCGGCGTGCGCGGCCCGGACGGCGGCGATCATGCCGAGTCCGATGCGGGCGGCCTCCTCCGGCGGCAGGGTCCGGTCGCCCTTGAGGATGTCGCCGAGGGTGGGCGCGGGGACGTACTCCATGACGATGCAGGGCCGTCCGTCGTCCTCGACGACGTCATGGACCACGACCACATTGGGGTGCACGATCCGGGCGGCGCTGCGCGCCTCGCGGCGGGTCCGCTCGTACAGGGTGGCGACCTCGGCGTCGGACAGGTGGGGCTGCAGATGGAGCTGTTTGAGTGCGACCTGGCGGGCGAGCAGTTCGTCCTCGGCCCGCCACACCGTGCCCATACCGCCGCGCCCGACGCGCTCCACCAGCCGGTAGCGCCCGGCGACGAGCCGTCCCTCGTCCGACACAGCCTTTCCCTCCGCGTGCTCTGCCCCCCTTCGTGCCACTTAGCCCTGCACAGTAACCGACCTCACCAAGAGCCCGGCCACCGCATGCGGACGGCTGGGGAGGTGAGGCGGAGCGCCGAGGGGACGGGGGCGACGGACCAGCCGTGCCCGTCGGTCACCGGCGACCGGTGCCGGACGGGGGCGGAGACCGGGCGGTGCCTCACATGACCGCCGTCCACGGCGGTCGTACGCGAGGTGCTGTGTGGGGGGAAGCCGCGCGGGGCGGGGTCGTGATCCCGGGCGGCGGGGGCGAAGCCGCCGGCCGGGCAGCCGGGGCGGGGTCGTGGCCGCCGGCCGGGCAGCCGGGGCGGGGTCGTGGCTGCCGGCCGGGCGGGCCGGGCGGCCGGGCGGCCGGGGCGGGGTCGCGGGCGGCGGGGTCGTGGTTGCGGACCCGGGCGGCCGGGCCGTGGGAGCGGGCCGGGGGAGCAGGCGCCGTGGTCGTGGGTGCGGGTGGCCGGGGCGTGGGAGAGGGCGGCGGTCGTTGGCCCGCATGCTGCCGGGGCGGACGGTGGGCGGGGCCGGGTCGGGCGTCGGGCCGGGCGGTGCCTCACGTGTCCGCCGTCCATGGCGGTCGTACCCGAGGCGTTGCGGGGCGGAGGCACGCGGGTCGCGGTCGGTGGCCCAGGCAGCCGGGCGTGGTAGCGGGCGGTGACGTCGCGGGCCCGGGCGGCCGGGGCGTGGGAGGAGGCGGTGGCGGTGGGCCCGGTGCTTGTGGAGCGGGCGGTGGGCGGTGTCGGTCGTCGGGCCGGGCGGTGCCTCACGTGGCCGCCGCCCATGGCGGTCGTACCCGAGGCGTTGCGGGGCGAGGCATGCGGGGAGGGCGTGGTCCCGGGCGGCCGGGTCCGGGTGAGCGGGCGTCGGGGTCATGGTCGCCGGCCCGGGCAACCGGAGCGGGGGCGCAGCGGCGGGGTCGTGGTTGCGGGCCCGGGTGGTCAAAGCGTGGGACGGGGCGGCGGTCGTTGGCCCGCATGCTGCCGGGGCGGGCGGGGGGCGGGGCGGGGTCGGGCGTCGGGCCGGGCGGTGCCTCACGTGGCCGCCGTCCATGGCCGTCGTGCGAGAGGCGTTGCGGGGTGGGTCCGTGATCCCGGGCGGGGTCGCGGGTCCGGGTGGTCAGGCGTTGCTTGTGGCGCCGACGATGGAGGAGAAGATCCTGTCCTGGGGCGTGGTCGGCACGTGGAAGAAGCCGTTGTTGCGGCCCAGCCGCAGGACCGCCGCCTCGTCCGCCACGGCCTTGACGTCGCCCAGGTTGTGGCTGATGAGGATCACCCCGATGCCCCTGTCGCGGAGTTCGTCGACGAGGTCGAGGACGTGCCCGGCCTGGGGGACGCCCAGCGCCGCGGTGGGCTCGTCCAGGAGGACGGCCTTGGGCCGGCCGAGGAGCGCGCGGGAGATCGCCACGGTCTGCCGCTGGCCCGCGGACAGGGAAGCGACCGGGGCACGCACGTCGGGCACCCGGATGCCCAGCGCGTCGAGCTGCCGTCGCGCCTCCGCGCGCATGCCGCCGTTGTCCATCAGCCGGAACAGGCGGCCCCGCACCCCGGGGCGGCGCCGTTCCCGTCCCAGGAAGAGGTTCTCGGCCACGTCGAGGTCGTCGCACAGCGCCAGGCTCTGGTACACGGTCGCGATGCCCAGGCGCTGGGCGATCCGGGGGGTCCTGATGTGGACGGCCTGGCCCTCCCACTCGATGACGCCCTTGTCGGCGGGGTCGACGCCCGCGATGACCCTGATGAGGGTGGACTTGCCGGCACCGTTGTCGCCCAGCAGCGCGACGACCTCCCCCCGGTGGAGCTCCAGGTCGACATCCTCCAGGGCCTGGACGGCGCCGTACCGCTTGGAGATTCCACGCAGTGACAGCAGCGGCGGTTCGGTCACGCGCATCTCACCTTCTCCGCCCGATCGCGGGAACAGGTCAGACAGATCACCATCAGGGGAACAAATGGGATATTCATTAATCATCTTCCCATGTGCGTCGGCCGGAGGAGGGTGTCACCGATGGCGCACCATCACACCGTCCGCAAGCGCAGCCGGCCAGGCCGCCGCCGGCCGTGGGCCGCGCTCCTCCTGGCGGGCACGGTGCTGCTCGCCGCCGCGTGCGGCGGGGGCGAGGACTCGGGGGAGGACGGCGGGACGCGGAAGGTCACGATCGGTCTGGTGACCAAGACCGAGACCAACCCCTTCTTCGTGACCATGCGCAAGGCCGCCGCGGACGCGGCCGAGCGCAGCGGCGCCGAGCTCATCGCCCTGGCCGGCAAGTTCGACGGCGACAACGAGGGCCAGGTCGCCGCGATGGAGAGCCTCATCGCCCGCGACGTCCAGGGAATCCTGATCACACCGTCGAACACCACAGGGGTCCTCGGCGCCATCGCGGAGGCCCGGCGGCAGGGCATCCTGGTGATCGCCCTGGACAGTGCCACGGACCCGGAAGACGCCGTGGACGCCACCTACGCGACCGACAACTTCAAGGCCGGACGCCTCCAGGGCGCCTATGTCAGGGCCGTGCTGGGCGACCGGGCCCCCGAGCTGATCATGCTGGACGGCACCGAGGGCTCCTCGGTCAGCCGGCAGCGGCACGACGGGTTCCTGGAGGGCTTCGGAATCGACGACGACTCACCGGCGATCCGCGGCCGGGCGAACACCAACGGCGACCGCAACCTGGCCCAGACCGCGACGGAGAACCTGCTGCAGCGCACGACCGACGTCAACTCCGTCTACACCATCAACGAACCGGTGGCCGACGGCGCCTCCACCGCCATCGCCGCACGCGACCTCACCCGGCAGGTGACCATCGGCACCATCGACGGCGGCTGCGACGGCGTACGGGCCGTCAAGGCCGGCAAGTACGCGGCCACCGTCATGCAGTTCCCGGTCCGGATGGCCGAGCGGGGCGTGGCCGCGGTCACCGAGTTCGCCAGGAGCGGCAAGAAGCCGTCCGGCTTCACCGACACGGGCACGGAACTCATCACCGACCAGCCGGTGCGGGGACTGGCGTCCCACGACACGGCCTGGGGACTCCAGCGCTGCTGGGGATGACCTGCGGGCGCCGACCGGTGGAAGGAACCAGAGAAGGATCATGAGATCTCCCGGGACCACCAGCCCCGACGCAGAGCCGGAGCCGGGCGCCGCGCTGCGGGAGGCGCTGCGGTACGCCCTGCGCACCCCGACGGTCGGCCCGCTCGCCGCCCTGGCCGCCGCCGTACTCGTCTTCTCGCTCACGACGGACACGTTCATGACGCCGGGGAACCTCTCCCTGGTGCTGCAGCAGACCATCGTGATCGGCACCCTGGCGCTGGGGCAGTCCCTGATCATCCTCACCGCGGGCATCGACCTGGCGAACGGGGCCATCGCCGTCCTCGGCACGATCGTCATGGCCAAGCTCGTCTTCGAGGGCGGCAACCCCGCGGCGGCGCTGCTGCTCGGCCTGGTCGTGGCGACCTTACTCGGGCTCGTCAACGGCCTGCTGGTGGCCCGGCTGGGCCTGCCCCCCTTCATCGTCACCCTCGGCGCGCTGAGCGTCGTCTACTCCACGAGCAGGCTCTACTCCGGTTCCCGCAGCTATCCGGTGACCAGCGACCTGCTCGACTTCTGGGGGCACGGCGTCCACCTCGGCGGCGTGCTCGTCACCTGGGGGACGTTCCTGCTCCTGGGCCTGTACGCGTTCTTCTGGTACGTGCTCACCAAGACGGGCTGGGGCCGGCACATCTACGCCGTCGGCAACGCACCCGAGTCCGCCCGCCTGACCGGCATCAACGTCCGGCGCACGGTCCTGTCGGTCTACGTCATCGCCGGTCTCCTCTACGGCATCGCCGCCTGGCAGGCCCTCGGCCGTATCCCCAACGCCGACCCCAACGCGTACCAGACGGCGAACCTGGAGAGCATCACGGCCGTCGTCATCGGCGGGACCAGCCTCTTCGGCGGCCGGGGAAGCGTCGTCGGCACGCTGATCGGAGCGCTCATCGTCAACGTGCTCCGTTCCGGGCTCACCCAGGCGGGCATCGACAGCCTCTACCAGGACGTGGCGACCGGGACCCTCGTCGTCGTGGCGGTCGGCATGGACAAGGTCCTGCGCAGGGGCGGCGGCGCACGCTGACCCGCTGACACCCAGGTCCGCCACCGCCGGGCGTCCTTCTCCTTTCTCCCTCGCGTCTCCCTCGCGCGGGCTGCCGTGGCATCCGGATGCCACCGCCACCATGCGGGCGTATTGTCCGGTTATGGACGCTCGGGGTGGTCGGCGCGCCGCTCTGTGGTGGGGACGGGCGAGTGGCCCGTCACCGGGGCGCGGCTGCCCGGACGTCGTCACCGGCAGGGGGTGAGGGTGTGTCGGACGCCCGCTCCATGGCCGGCCCGGCCTCCGGTCCGGAGCTGCTGGAGCACGCTCTGGCGCAGGCCATGCGCGACACGGGAGCCGGGGTGGGCGCGGTGTACCTGCTGCAGCCGGGCGAGCGGGTGCTGCGGCTCGCGGTGCTGAGCGGAGTCCCGGGGGATATCGCCGCGCCCTGGGCGCGGGTCGCCCTCGGGGGCGCGACCCCGGTCGCCGACGCCCTGCGGGAACGCCGCCTGGTGTGGCTCGGCAGTCAGGAGGAACTGGCGCGCCGCTACCCGCAGCTGGCCCTCGTCCTGCCGTACCCCTTCACGCTGGCCGCCGCCGCGCTCACCACCGACGGCAGGGAGTGGGGCGGTCTCGTGCTCCAGTGGTCCGGCGCCCACCCCCCGGAGCTGCGCCCCCAGGAGCGTGCGGCGATCGGCGACGCCTGCCACCGCCTGGGCCGGCTCCTGCGGGCGGCCGCCGACAGCGGCCACCCTGTCGTGCCCGATGCCGAACCGCGTCTGGTGCCCCCGCCGGGAACCGGCGCGTCCGAGTCGTCCGGCGCACCGGCCGCCGCGGAGTTCGCCGAGCGCCTCCCCGGTGGCTGCTGCGCGCTGGACATGGACGGCCGGCTGGCCTTCGTCACCGCCAGCGCCGCCGATCTCCTCGGCGCCGACGTGTCCGATCTGCTCGGGGCCCTGCCCTGGGAGGTGCTGCCCTGGCTGAACAACCCGGTCGCCCAGGACCGATACCGGGCCGCGGTGTTCAGCCGCTCCCCCACGTCCTTCACCGCCCTGCGCCCACCGGACAGCTGGCTGTCCTTCCGCCTCTACCCGAACGCCTCGGGCATCAGCGTGCGGATCACCCCGATTCCGGCGGCGCGGGAACGGGACCGTACGCCATCGCCGCACCCGGCCCCTCCCGACCTCACGGGCCGGGCCGCCGCGCTGTACCACTTCATGCATCTGGCAGCGACCCTCGCCGAGGCCGTCGGGGTGCAGGACGTCGTCGACCGGGTCGCCGACCAGGTGCCGCACGGCACCGGAGCCCGGGCGCTGGCCCTGATGACCGCGGAAGAGGGCAGACTGCGGATCATCGGCCACCGCGGCTACACCGCCGAGCTCATGAGCCGCTTCGACGGCGCGCCGCTGACCTCGGACACGCCCGCGGTGCGCTGCCTGACCACCGGCGCCCCCAGCTTCTTCGGCACCTTCGCCGAACTGAAGCGCGCCTATCCCCCGGCCGTCCTCCAGGACGGGATGGCTGCCTGGGCCTTCCTGCCGCTGCTCACCTCCGGACGCCCCGTCGGCTCGCTCGTCCTCGCCTACGACCGGCCCCACCCGTTCACCCCCGAGGAACGCTCCGTGCTCATCTCGCTGGCCGGACTGATCGCCCAGGCTCTGGACCGCGCGCGCCTCTACGACGCCAAACACCAGCTCGCCCACAGCCTGCAAGCGGGCCTGCTGCCGCACGCCCTGCCCTCCGTGGCGCGGCTCGACGTCGCCGCCCGCTACCTCCCCGCCGGGCGCGGCATGGGGATCGGCGGCGACTTCTACGACCTCATCCGCCTCGACGAGACGACCGCCGCCGCGGCCATCGGCGACGTCCAGGGCCACAACGTGCAGGCCGCCGCCCTCATGGGCCAGGTCCGCACCGCGGTGCACGCCACGGCCGGCTCACCCCCCGGCGAGGTACTCGCCCGTACCAACCGCCTGCTCACGGACCTCGACCCCGGCCTGTTCACCAGCTGCCTCTACGCCCATCTCGACCTCGCGCGCCACCACGCGTGTCTGGCCACCGCGGGCCACCCGCCGCCCGTCCTGCGCCACCCCGACGGACACGCCGAGGTGCTCCGCCTGCCTCCCGGTCTCCTGCTCGGCATCGACCCCACCGCCACCTACCGGGCCCGCGAGATCGCCCTGCCGCCGGGCGCGGTCCTCCTGCTGTACACCGACGGACTGGTCGAAGTCCCCGGCGCCGACCTCGACGAGGTCACCGAAGCGCTGGCCGACCGCCTCGCCCGGGCCGGCGACTTGCGGGCGGAGGCCCTCGCCGACACCCTCGTCCACGACGCCCGGGAGTGCGCACACCGCAGCGACGACGTCGCCCTGCTCCTCATCCAGGCCCGGTAGCCGAGCCCGGTAGCCGCCCGGCAGCCGGGAGCGCGAGTTCCCTCGCCGCACGCGCCTCGCACCGTGGCGGCCCTCCGCCGGCGCGGTCCACCACGCGCCTATGGGCTCAGCGGAGCACGCCAGTGAACCCTCGGTGACCCGATGGACGCGGTCCACCGTCTTCCCCGACATGTGGGTCGATCCGGACGACGACCCGCGCGAGACCGACGTCGAACTCGTCGACGAGCGCAGCACGCTGCTCGACGCCCTGCGCCACTACCGCCTCACCCTGGAAATGAAGTGCGCGGGTCTGGACGCCGAGCAGATGGCCCGGCGCTCCGTACCGCCGTCCACGATGTCGCTGCTCGGGCTGGTGCGGCACATGGTCGAGGAGGAACGGCACTTCCGGCGGGTGATGGCCGGCGCGGTCGCCGACGCGGCGGTCGTGGCGGACGCCTGGCGGCAGTGGCGGGCAGCGGTGGAGCACACCGACCGGTACCTGGCCGACGTCACCGACCTCGGCACCAGCAACGCCGGCTTCTCCGACCTCGGCCCCGAACCCGGCGGGCAGCTCCAGCTGCGCGACGCCCTGCTGGCGCACATCGGGGAGTACGCGCGGCACTGCGGCCACGCCGACCTGCTGCGCGAACGGGTCGACGGCCGAGTGGGCCAGTGACCTGGCCCGCGCCCGGATCGGGCCGGACAGCTCAGCAAGCGGGGCCCGGCCCCTGCGCGGGGAGCTGTCGTCCGTCCCCTTTCACCGCGGCGATCACCGCGGACACGGCGACCGTCGCCCCGAGGCTTCCTCCCATGACCATCCCGACGCCGACCGCGAAGAGGCCGGTGGCATCGTCCGACCAGTCGTAGAAGGCGGCTGCGGTCAGACCCACCGTGGTGCCGAGCACGGCGCCTACGACATGGCGCCGGGACGCCGCCCAGTACACCGGTGCCAGCAGGGTCAGCACCAGCCCGACCACCTGCCACGCCGCGTACGGGCCGGTCGTCGTGCCGTCGGGCCGCACGTCGTACTGCTGGTCCCAGCCCAGCCAGGCGGCCCACAGGGCCATCGCGGCTCCGGCCGGCACGAGGAACGGCAGCAGCCGGAGAGCGGGTTTCATCAGACCTTCACGCATGCCCCCAGCGTTTCGGCCCACCGCGTCACCGACCAGAGCGGAAGTACTCAGCTCTCCCGAGTACCAAGTACCGAGTACCGAAGACGGAGTACCAAGTACCAAGTACCAAGTACCTCGGGGCGGGAGCCCCCGCGGCGGCGCCTCGATGCTGTCGGCGGTCAGCCGGTGCGGCGGGAACGGGTCAGCGTCAGCCCGCCCAGCACCAGGGCGATCAGCCCCACCACCAGGGCCACGAGGGCCCCGCCCAGCCCGTTCCCGGTGCCGAGGCCGCTCTCGGCGGT
Organism: Streptomyces curacoi; assembly: GCF_001513975.1. Classification (GTDB taxonomy): domain Bacteria; phylum Actinomycetota; class Actinomycetes; order Streptomycetales; family Streptomycetaceae; genus Streptomyces; species Streptomyces curacoi. The sequence goes on along the minus strand of NZ_KQ947985.1, from coordinate 521,002 downwards.
GGCCACGACCAGCGCGCCGAGGCCCACGCCGATCAGCCCTGCCACCAGGGGCACGACGGTGCCCAGTCGCCCGGAGCCGGTGGCGAGACGGCCGGCGGGGCGGGCCAGCGCCAGGCCGCCGACGACCACGCCGATCAGCGCCACCACGGCGGCCACGGAGGCCCCGAGCCGCCCGGCACTCAGGTAGGTGACACTGACGGCGACCGGCTGCGCCGAGGCGTGCGCGGCGGCCGGTGCGGCGAGCCCGATGCCCATGAGCAGGGCGGCTCCAGCCACGGCACACACACGTCGGACCGATCTCAGGGCGTCTGACGAACTCATGTCCCTCTCCTGTCTCTTGTGGATGTGGCTGATCCTCTCGCCGCCCGCGCCGCCGGTCGTCCCGCTGACGTAGGCACTTCGCGCTGCCGCCGACGGCGCACCCGGGTGCCGCGGACGCCGCAGACGCCGCCCGGGTACCGCGGGCGCGGTAGCGGCCCCTCCTTCGCAAGCCGGACTCGCCCGCGGCGGCGTCCGGTTAGGGTGCGCGCATGCGTACTGGGCTGTCCGGCGTCCCGGCCGGGGTCAGAGACTGGGCGGTCGCCGTCGGCGTGGCGGCGGCCCTGCTGGTCACCGGGCTGTCCGGGCAGCACTCCGCCACGAGCATCGACCTGCTCGGCTGGGCGCTGCTGCCGGCCGGCGGGCTGGCGCTGGCGGCGGGCCGCCGGGCCCCGGTTCCGGTCCTGGCCGTCACCGGGCTGTGCGCGGTGGGCTACCAGGCGGCCGGTTTCGACGTACCCGCCGTCGCGTATCTGTTCGCGGTGTACGCCGCCGTACGGGCCGGACACCGCGCGGTCACGGTGGCGGCGAGCGTGGCCATGCTGGCCGCCCTCCCCCTCGCGGCCCTGGCCTCGGGCCTGCACGACACGGGTGAGGCGTTCGCGCGGGCCCGGGGCGCTCTTGAGCTGGCCTGGCTGATCGCGGCCGGGGCCGCCGGTGAGGCGCTGCGGCAGGCCGAGCGGCGGGCGGACGAGGCCGAGCGCACCCGGGAGGAGACCGCGCGCCGCCGCGCCGACGAGGAACGGCTGCACATCGCCCGGGAGTTGCACGATTCGCTCACCCACCAGATCTCGATCATCAAGGTGCAGGCCGAAGTCGCCGTCCACGTGGCCCGCAAGCGCGGTGAGCAGGTGCCGGAGGCCCTGCTGGCGATCCAGCAGGCCGGCCGGGAGGCGACCCGGGAACTGCGCGCGACCCTGGGGGCGTTGCGCGACGACGACACGGCACCGCCGCGGGGCCTCGACGACGTCCCGGAGCTGGTGGAACGGGCCCGTGCCATCGGGCTGGACGCGACGCTGACGATCGAAGGGCAGCGGCAGGACGTACCGGCCGCGGTGGACCGGACCGCCTACCGGATCGTCCAGGAGTCACTCACCAACATCGCCCGGCACGCGGACGCCGCCACGGCGTCGGTCCGGATCGACTGCCGTCCGGACGCCCTCGCGATACGCGTCGACGACGACGGCCGGGCCACCCCGGACACCGCCCCGGTGCCCGGCGTCGGGCTGCTCGGGATGCGCGAACGGGTCACCGCCCTCGGTGGCCGGCTGCGCGCGGAGCCGCGCGGCGGGGGAGGCTTCACCGTCCAGGCCGAGCTCCCCGTGGACGGCACGTCGTGATCCGGGTCCTGCTGGTCGACGACCAGCCGCTGTTGCGCAGCGGGTTCCGCGCGCTCCTCGACCTGGAGGACGACATCGAGGTGGTGGCCGAGGCCGCCGACGGGGCGGAGGGCCTGGCCCTGGCCAGGGAACACCTGCCCGACATCGTGCTCATCGACATCCGGATGCCGGTCCTCGACGGCATCGAGGCGACCCGGCGCATCGCCGCCGACCCGGCCCTGGCCGGGGTGCATGTCGTCATCCTGACCAACTACGGCTTCGACGAGTACGTCTTCGACGCACTGCGCGCCGGCGCGGCCGGGTTCCTCGTCAAGGACATCGTGCCGGAGGACCTGCTGCACGCCGTACGTGTCGCCGCGCGCGGTGACGCGCTGCTCGCCCCGGCGATCACCCGCAAGCTGATCGACCGGTACGTCAGCCAGCCGCTCCACCCCGCTGCCGCCAGAGGGCTTCAGGAGCTGACCAACCGCGAACGCGAGGCCGTCGCCCTGGTCGCGCAGGGCCTTTCCAACGACGAGATCGCCGACCGCATGGTGATCAGCCCGATGACCGCCAAGACCCACGTCAACCGGGCCATGACCAAGCTGCACGCCCGTGACCGCGCCCAACTCGTGGTGCTCGCCTACGAGTCGGGCCTGGTGGCCCCGCACCAGCGGTGACCCCGACGGGCCCTGGACGTCAGCCGGGGGTCAGATCGCCGACCATCTGGACGGCGATCACCCACATGGGGTCGGCACCGGTGCCGAACGCGGTGGCGAGGGCGTAACCGAGGGCCGCGTCCGTCGGGTCGGGGGCGGGGTCCTGCCGCCACTCGGCCCAGACCCCTCCGTCGCCCTGCGAGGAGAAGTCCCCGATGTGCCGCTCGTCGCGGAGCAGCCGGCTGCCCGCCATGGAGTCGGGCACCAGCCGCCAAACCTGGCCCGCGTGGCGGACGTCGACACGGTACGAGTGCCGGGTGAGCCGTCCCTTGGCCGGGGCGACGGCGGCCTCCACGCCGTCCACGGTCAGGGTGAGGAGCGCGCCGTCGCGGGTGCCGACCGGGATGTGGTCGGCGGCCTCGGTCCCGGCGGCGCGGCGCAGCACGATGCGGGGCACCGACTCGCCCTCGACGGTCACTTCGCCCTGCCGTACGTCCAGGCGCACGGTGATCACGCCGAAGAGGTCGTCCTCCACCACGCTCTCGGTGACGGGTGCCGGCTCCGGGTCCTTGGGCATGCGGTCGTTCCTTTGCTGTCGCTGTCCGCCGGGCGGCCAGCACGTCGGGTGGTACGGCATCCCCTGCGCCGTACGTCATGAGGGACGGGCGAACGCGCCCCGCGCGTTCCCGTGCCTCAGCCCGTCGGGGCCTCCCGGCGGCAGTACGCCCAGTAGCCCGCCGCCGTCAGGGCGGCCGTGTAGAGCAGGTAGACCACTAGGGCCGCCAGGGTCGGGAGATCCGACCCCACCATTACTTCTGCGAACGCTTTGTCGTCGCCTGCAAACGCCGATACGTCGGTGAGCATCGCCCGGCCCACCGCGAACGGCAGCCAGTCGCCCACGCCGTCCAGCCCCGGGACGTACCCCAGCAGCAGACCCGCCAGCCGCTCGCCCAGCACCGGCCACAGGCAGAGCAGCACCACCGGCGTGATCCTGTTCCGCAGCAGCGCCACCAGCGCCGTGCACAGCAGCGCCCAGCAGCCCATCCACAGCACGAACCGCACCACGGGCAGCAGGACCGCGGCCCACGCCGGCTGCGGCGCACCGGCCGCGGCCAGAACGACCGCCGCCGACACCGCGCCCACCAGCGCGCTCGTCGCCGCCACGCCCGCGCCCACCAGGAATCCGACCGCGCACTTCGCCGCGTAGGCCGTGCGGCGGCCGTTGACGGCCAGCCAGGTCGTGCGCGCCGCGCCCCGCACCAGGTCGGTGGAGACCGGGCCGGTGCCGAGGATCAGCACGAAGAAGCACAGCAGGGGGATCTGGGTGGCCATCGGCGACCAGGCCAGCACGTCGCCCATCTGGGCCGCGCCGATCGCCCGCGTCCGGTCCAGGTCGAGGAGCAGGCTGGGGCCGGTGAGCAGGCTCAGCACGGCCACCACGCCGAGGAGCACCCACGTGGACCGCAGCGCCGCGAGGTGCCGCCACTCGTACCGGCAGGCGTTGCGGAACGCCTCTCCGGCCGGGACGACCCGAGGGGCGGGGGGCGGGGACGCCGGCGCACCGGTGTCCTGCTCGGTGTGTGTCACGGGCGCGGTCACGAGATCCTGAACTCCTCTTCCGCGATGGACAGGTAGAAGTCCTCAAGCGACGGCATGTCCTCGGACAGCCAGTGCAGAACCACGCCGCCCTCCGCCGCGAGGGCGCCGACCCGGATCCGGTCCAGGCCCGTGATGTGGGCGCTCGGCCCGCCGGCCGGCCGCAGCCGGCCGCCCTGCTCCTCCACCAGGCGCGTGAGCCCGGCCAGGTCCGGCGTCTGCACCGTCACCACGCTCCGGCTGCCCGCCCGGGACAGCAGCTCCGCGACCGGCGACGCGGCCACCACGCGACCGCGCGACAGCACCACGACGCGGTCCGCGAGCTGCTCCATCTCGCCCAGCAGATGGCTGGAGACCATGACGGCCCTGCCCTGCGCCGCCTGGTCCCGCAGGAAGTCGCGCAGCCAGCGGATCGCGTGCGGGTCGAGGCCGTTGGCGGGCTCGTCGAGAATGAGCACCGGCGGATCGCCGAGCAGCGCCTGCGCGATGCCCACGCGCTGGGCCATGCCCAGGGAGAGCTGGGAGAGTCTCAGCCCGGCCGCCTGCGTGAGGCCCACCAGTTCCAGCATGTCGTCGACGCGCCGGTCGGACGCGCCGCACCCGGCGGCCACCATCCGCAGATGCGACCGCACCCGGTGCTTGGGGTGGCCGGCGATGCCGCCGAGGACGGCGCCCACGACGTTGCCCGGAGAACCCCAGGCGTGCAGCGGGCGGCCGAGGAAAAGGGTCGTGCCCGCACCGCGGGCCAGGTCCAGCATCAGCCGGATGGTGGTGGTCTTGCCCGCGCCGTTGGCGCCGACGAAACCGGTCACCTCGCCCGCGCGCAGGGTCAGCGACACATCGTCGAGGACCGTTCTGCTGCCGAACGAGCGCCGGAGGTGCTGTGCTTCGACCAGCACGTCGCCTTTCGGCACAGCTGGGTTCCTCTCCGTACGAATAGCCCTGCGCGTCCCCCTCCGACCGGAGGTCAGGACCAGGGGAGGCCTTTGTTGATGGCGAAGAGCACGGTGAACAGCACCATCGCTCCCATCGGGACGATCACGAACGAGTCGGGCCGCTCCCGCCGGACCGCCCCCCAGACGAGGGCGACGAGCGGTCCGATGAGCCCGGCGGCCATCAGGCCCCAGCCCGCGTCGTTGTTTCCGACCACGAAGAAGGCGATGAACGCCGCCGTGATGAAGCACAGGGGCGAGGCCCACAGGTTCTTGAGGGCGGAGGACATTTCGGTGGTGGAGGCCATGGGTGTCTTCCTCGCGATGAGCCGGGCCGTACGAAAACGCCGCGCGGTGCGCGGCAGCGGGCGGTGCCCGGGTCACGGCCGCCGCTCGGCCGGTACCCGGGCACCCCCTCATCTCCTAGAACAGGCTGTTGATGTAGCTCCACAGCGCGTACTGCACCTCACCGCCGGCAGCGACCCAGGCGATGCGGACCGGGTGGTACCAGGGCAGGCCGTTCATGTACGAACGGAACTTGGTCCAGCCCTTCTTGGCGGCCTTGACCGCGTCGTCGTAGAGCTTGCCGCCGTGCCGCTTCAGCAGGTTGTACAGAGCCTTGACGGCGCTGCTGGCGGCGCCACGGGTCTGCGCCTTGGTGGCGGTGCCGTCGGCCACGGCGCGCACCGACTGCACGTCCGCGGCGTTCAGGCCGGCCACGGCGGCACGGTTGGCGAGCAGGGCGCGGGCGTCGGCCGCGGAGAGGGTCACCTCGGCGGCGGCCGCCGTACGGGCGTGCGTGGTCTCCGAGGCCTGCGCCAGACCGGCACCGGTGCCGAGAGTCACGGCGGCCAGGGCCGAAACGGCTGCGAGACGCAGCGTATTGCGCTTCATGTAGAGTCTCCCTTGCGTTCAATCGCAAGGGGAGGAAGCCCATGTGGGCGACCTGGACTGGCGTGGAAACCGAATAGGTCCCCCCGCGGACTTCTTCCCCCGATTACTTCTCTTCGGACGCACTTCACAGACCCACCGGCGGTTGATCAGGCCGCGCACGCAGGTACTGCCCGTGTGGTCCTTCCGCCTCAACCCGCTTGGTCAGAACGGGCGTTCGACGCGCAGAGAACATAGCACGGCCCTAGATCATTTGGCCAATAAACGCGTTTGCAGCTGCGGGCGAGTGAAGTAACCCCAGCTGGGGGTGGACCACTGACCCGGAGCACGGCCCTGAACCAGGCCGAAAACCAGCGGTCCCCCCCCTGCCGCCCGCCCCTACATCGCGAGCCAGACCGCCTCGTCCGGTGCCAGGACCCCGGCCTCGACCGAGCCGCTGGCCAGCAGCACGTCGGTGTGGCCGGGCAACGGGTACGGCTCGGCCGAGAGGTTGACGACGCACACGAAGCCCGGGTCGCGGCGGAAGGCGAGGACCCCGTCGGGGGCGTCCAGCCAGGTCAGTGCGGAGTCACCGAGGGCCGGGGTGGCGCGGCGCAGACGCAGCGCGGCGCGGTAGAGCTCCAGCATCGAGGTCTCGTCGCCGGTCTGCGCGGCCACGCTGCGGTCGGCCCAGTCGGCCGGCTGCGGCAGCCAGGGCGCGGCGGTCGCGCCCTCGGGGCTGAAGCCGTACGGGGCGGTCCGGCCGGACCAGGGGATCGGCACCCGGCAGCCGTCGCGGCCGCGTTGGGTGTGCCCCGAGCGCTCCCAGACCGGGTCCTGGAGCACGGACTCGGGCAGGTCCTCGACCTCGGGCAGGCCGAGCTCGTCGCCCTGGTAGACATAGGCGCCGCCGGGCAGGGCCAGCATGAGCAGGGCCGCGGCGCGGGCCCGGCGGGTGCCCAGTTCCAGGTCCAGGGGGCCTTCGGGGCGGTATATATCGTTGGCCACCCACCGCCGGCTGGGGCTCCTGCGGCCGTAGCGGCTGGGGTGGCGTACGACGTCGTGGTTGGACAGGACCCAGGTGGCCGGGGCGCCCACCGCGCCGAGCATGGACAGCGAGTTGTCGATGACCGCGCGCAGCTCCTTGGGGTCCCAGGTGGACATCAGGAAGTCGAAGTTGAAGGCGGTGTGCAGACCGTCCGGGCGGACGTACGCGGCGAGGCGTTCGGGGGTGTCCGCCCACGCCTCGGCCACGAAGCACCGGTCGCCGGGGAACTCGTCGGCCACCTTGCGCCAGGCGCGGTAGATGTCGTGCACCTCGTCGCGGTCCCAGTGCGGGTGCTCGACGTGCCGCCAGGGCTGCTGGTCGTCCGGCTCCGGCCGGGGCGGCAGGTCGGGGAGTTCGGGGTGCTTGATCAGGCCGTGGGCGACGTCGATGCGGAAGCCGTCCACGCCGCGGCTGAACCAGAAGCGCAGGATCGACTCGAACTCCGCGCGCACCTCGGGGTGTTGCCAGTTGAGGTCCGGCTGCTCGGGGGCGAACAGGTGCAGGTACCAGTCGCCGTCGGGCAGCCGGGTCCACGCCGGGCCGCCGAAGCAGGAGACCCAGTCGTTGGGGGGCTGTGAGCCGTCGGGGCCCCGGCCCGGCCGGAAGACGTAACGCTCGCGTTCCGGGCTTCCGGGGCCGGCGGCCAGCGCCGCCCGGAACCAGGCGTGCTGGTCGGAGGTGTGGTTGGGCACGATGTCGGGGATGACGCGGATCCCGTGCGCGTGCGCTTCCTCGATGAGCTGCTCCGCCTCGGCCACGGTGCCGAACAGCGGGTCGATCTCGCGGAAGTCGGCCACGTCGTAACCGTGGTCGGCCATCGGCGACTTGTACCACGGGTTGATCCAGATGGCGTCCACGCCGAGGGACTTGAGATACGGCAGTCGGGAGCGGATGCCCGCGATGTCGCCGACGCCGTCGCCGTTGCCGTCGGCGAAGCTGCGGATGTAGACCTGGTAGATGACGGCACTGCGCCACCAGGGTGCGGTGGGGGACACGGGTGGGTTGCTCCTCGGGAGTCGAAAGGGTGGACGTGTCTACTTCGCCGCGCCGGCCGTGAGTCCGGCGACGATACGGCGCTGGAAGACCAGCACCATGACCACCAGCGGGACCGTGACGAGGACGCCCGCGGCCATCTGGCTGCCGAAGGGGGTCTCGTACGTCGTGGCGCCGGTGAACTTCGAGATGGCGACCGGCGCGGTCTGCATGCCGGGCTTGTTGGTCATCGACAGGGCGATGAGGAACTCGTTCCAGGCCGCGATGAAGGTGATGATCGCCGTGGTGAAGATGCCGGGCGCCGCGAGCGGGATGATGACCCTGCGGAACGCCTGGCCGCGGGTGCAGCCGTCGACCATGGCGGCGTGCTCCAGCTCGTCCGGCATCTGCCGGAAGAACGTGGTCAGGTTCCACACCGCCAGCGGCAGCGCGAAGGACATGCTCGGCACGATCATCGCCTGGTAGCTGTTGATCCAGCCGATGTCCGTGAACAGCTTCAGCAGCGGGACCACGATCGAGACCACCGGAAACATCGAGGTGGCGATGATCAGGGTCAGGATCAGCCGCTTGAACCGGAACTCCAGCCGGGCCATCGCGTACGCCGTGAAGGTGGCCAGCAACAGGGCCAGGACGGTCGTGACACCCGCCACGAGCAGGCTGTTGAGCAGCGCGCGGCCGAACCCCTGCGCCGGATCGAAGACCGCACGGTAGTTCTCGAACGACACCACGGACGGGAACAGCGAGGTGTCGAAGATGTCCGAGGTGCGGCGCAGGCTGGAGACCAGCATCCAGTAGAAGGGGGCCAGGCAGTAGGCCACGACCGCGATGACCCCCGCGTACAGCAGTCCGCTGCGCCACTTCGCCGTGAGCGTCGTCATGCCGTCACCTCCGAACGGCGGCGCAGTGCCGGGATGCGGCTGCCTTTCCGCCTACGGCCGCCCGCGCCGACGTCGCCGATCAGATCGGCGCCGAGCAGCCGTACGAAGGCCAGCGCGACGAGGAAGACGTAGAGGAAGAGGAGCACCGAGTACGCGGAGGCCGGTCCGAAGCGGACGTTGGACGCCTCGTTCTGCGCGAGCATCGACAGGGTCTCCACCGAGTGCTTCTGGGCGCCGACGAGGATGTAGGGCAGGTCGAACATGCGCAGCGCGTCCATGCAGCGGAACAGCATCGCCACCAGCAGCGCGGGCTTCACCAGGGGCAGGGTGATGTGCCAGAACTGGCGCGGCGGGCCGGCTCCGTCCATGCGGGCGGCCTCGTAGACCTCCTTGGGGATCACCTGAAGCCCGGCCAGCACCAGCAGCCCGATGAAGGGCGCCGTCTTCCACACCTCGGCGACGATGACCGCGACCTTGGCGTGGAAGCCCTCGGTGGTCCACAGGACCTGATGGCCGATCAGCGCGTTGGCGATGCCGTCACTGTTGAAGATCCATCGCCACAGCAGACCGGAGATGGCCGTCGGCACCGCCCACGGCACCAGGATCCCGGCCCGGACCAGGCCCCGGCCACGGAACGCCTTGTGCATGATCAGGGCCATCGCCACCCCGATCAGCGTCTCCAGGGCGACCGTGACGACGGTGAAGAAGGTGGTGTTCCAGAAGGCGTTCCAGAACCTCTCCCCTGCCTCGCCGAAGATGTCGGCGTAGTTGCGCAGCCCGACGAACGGCTCGGTGGCGCGGATGAACCCGGTCTCCGGGTCCAGGCCCTTCGGGCCGTACAGCGACTCGTGCAGCGCCATGAGCGTCGGGTAGAGCACGACGACCGTCAGCACCAGCAGTGTCGGGGAGACCAGCAGGGCGGCCATCCGCGCCGAGCCCGCGGTCGCGCGGGGCTGCCTGCGGGGCCTGGGGCGGTCCGCCGGCTCGGCGGGCTCCCGGCGCACCGCGGTGGCGGGGGGTGGAACCTTGGTGTCGGCCATGGCCCCGCCCCTCACTGCCCGGTGGACTTCTGCAGGGCTTCCTGCAGGTCCTTCAGCGCCTGAGCGCTGGTCTTGGCGCCGCTCAGGGCGGCGTACGCCTCCTGCTGGACCGCCGAGGTCACATCGCCGTACTGCACGACGCGCGGGCGGGGCACGGCGCGCAGGATGGACTCCTTGAGCACCGGCAGGTACGGGTACTGCTCGACCAGCGCCTTGTCGTCGTACAGGGAGGCGTACGGCGGGGCGAGGGAGGCGTCCTTCAGGAACGTGGCGGTGTTCTCCTCGTTGCTGAAGAACTTCATGAAGTCCAGGGCCGTGGCCTTGTTCTTCGCGAAGGACGACAGGGCCAGGTTGTGGCCGCCCAGGCTGGAGGAGCCGGGGCCGTCCAGGCCGGGCAGCGGCGCGACGGCGTACTTGCCCTTGATGTCGCTCTTGCCGGCCAGGGAGTACACGTACGGCCAGTTGCGGTGGAAGATCAGCTTGCCGGACTGGAACGCCTGGCGGCCGTCCTCCTCCAGGTAGGTGATGCCGTCCTTCGGGATCGTGCCGTCCTTGACGGAGTCGACGAGGAAGTCCAGGCCCTTCTTCGCCGCCGCCGTGTCGACGTCCGGCTTGCCGTTCCGGTCGGTGACGACGCCGCCGGCGGAGTTCACGGCCTCGGAGAAGTTGACGGTCAGGCCCTCGTACTTCTGGAACTGGCCGGCGTAGCAGGACATACCCCTGGCCTCGGGGAGCTTCTTCACCTTGGCGCAGTCGGCCTTCATCCCGGCCCAGGTCGTGGGCGGCTCGCTGATGCCGGCCTTCTTCAGCAGGTCGGTGCGGTAGTAGAGCATTCCGCCGTCGGAGCTGGCCGGGACCGCGTAGAGGCCGTCGCGGTACTTGGCCGTCTCCACGACCGGCTTCAGCATCTTCTCCAGCGGGAACCGCTTCTCGGGCAGCCTGTCGATCCACTGGTGGGCGGCGAACTCCGACGTCCACACGACGTCGAGGGAGAGCACCGTATAGGCGTCGGACTTCGTCTCCGCGTTCTGGATCATCTGCTGGCGCTGCGCGTCCGCGTCCGTGGGCAGCTGGATGAAGGTGACCTTCTCCTTCGGGTGCAGCTTGTTCCAGCGGTCGAGCATCGGCTGGACCGAGCCGGTGGTGTCCTTGCCGGCCACGTAGGTGATGGGGCCGCGGCCCTCGAAGGTCCCTGGCCCGGCCTGTCCGGCCGCGCCCTCGTCGGACGCGCCGCAGGCGGTGAGGAGGGCGCCGACGGCGAGCATGCCCACCCACTGAAACGCTCTGGTGGTTGTGGTCTTCACGGTGTCTCCTGGTCGTACGTGGTCGTACGTGGTCGTCTGCCCCTGTTGCGAGACCGCGTTGTCACGCGTGTTCGTGAACGAAACCCACAGGTCAAAGCCCTTATGAAGGGCCCAGCAGGCTGGTGCATGACCTTGGCGTGACAACGCTTGCAAGCTAGGGGGCACATTTGCTCGAAGTCAATGCGTTACCGCGCGGTAATGCGGGGCAGCAGATGGTTTACGGTGCATGAAAACGCTGTCACGAACTGCCCCGAAGTCCGTGTCTCCTGTGCTACCGTCCGCTCATGCCACCAGCTCAGCGGCACCCCACGATGGCCGACGTAGCCGAACGGGCAGGGGTCTCCACATCCACCGTCTCGCGCACCCTGCGCGGTCTGTCCACCGTCTCCCCGGAGGTGCGCGCCCGCGTCGAGCAGGCCGCGCGCGAGCTGAACTTCGCCGTGTCCCGGCAGGCCGCAAGCCTTGTCACGGGCAGGACCGGCAACGTGGCGGTGCTCGTGCCCACGCTCCAGTCGTGGTTCATGGGAACCGCCCTGTCCAGCCTGGCCCCGCTGCTGCGGGCCGCGGGCATGGAACTGAACGTCTACGTCATCCCCGACCTGGCAGAGCGCACCTCGTTCTTCGAGCGCCTCCCGGCCCGGCGCAACGCCGACGCGCTGCTGGTGTTCTGCTTCGACCTCACCGACGAGGAGACGGCGAGCCTGGACAACCTCGGGATGCCGGTCGTCTACGTCAGCCAGCATGTCGAGGGACGCCCCAGCATCTACGTCGACGACGTCGCCGGAGCCCTGCACGGCACCCGGCACCTGCTCAACCTCGGCCACCGCCGGATCGCCTTCGTGCAGACCATCGGCGCCAGCGGCTTCTCGTTCAGCTCCAACGAACGGCTGATCGGCTACCAGCAGGCGCTCACCGAAGCGGGTCTCCCGCTCGACGACGACCTGGTGGTCGCCACCGAGCCCGGCGACAAGCGCGGCGCCGCCGAGGCGATCGGCCGGCTGCTGAGCCTGCGCGAGCCGCCCACCGCCGTCTTCGCCGAACAGGACGAGGTCGCCGTCGCCGCCATCTGGACCCTGCGCAAGACACAGATCCCGGTGCCCGAACGCGTCTCCGTCCTCGGCTTCGACGACCAGCCCATCGCCGACTGGTTCGACCTGTCCACGGTGGCCCAGTCACCCGCGGACATCGGCCGCGAGGCCGGCGAACTGGCCCTGTGCCTCATCAACGACCCGGACGCCGACCACAAACGGCACATCGTCCTGCCCACCCATGTGATCCCCCGGGCCACGACGGCCCCGCCGCCGCAGGAGGAGCGAGAGGGCTGAGGCGGGGACCGGCGTACGCCCATCGGGGTGCCGGTCCGGTGCTCATGGAACTTTTCGGGGGCCGTGCGGAGTTGCCAGGGGGACGACCGAACGACATGGGCTGAACCCGAGGTGGCACGCATGGCGATGTGGGATCGGATCAAGGACCAGGCGAAGGGTCTGCAGCAGCAGGCCCAGGGCATGCGGGGCGCCGGTGGCCAGGGCGGACACGGCGGACACGGCGGACACGGTCGACCGGGCGGGGGCTCCGCCGGGGGCTCGAAGGCACAGCTGGTGAACACGCTCAAGTCGCAGCTCACCTCCCTGAAGACGGAGCTGAAGAGCGGCGCCTACCGGGACGCCAGCATGGCCATGTGCGCCCTGGTCGCCGCCGCCGACGGGAATGTCGACCCGGCCGAGCGGCAGCACGTGGAGTCGCTGGTCCTGCACAACGACGTCCTGCAGAACTTCCCGCCCGAGCAGCTGCGCCAGCGCTTCAACAAGCACGTCGACCAGCTGGCGTTCAACTTCCAGCAGGGCAAGGCCGAGGCGCTGCAGGAGATCGCCAAGGCCGCGAAGAAGCCGACGGAGGCCAGAGCGGTCGTCCAGACCGGCTTCGTCGTCGCGGGTGCGGACGGATACATCGCGCCCGCCGAGGAGCAGGTCCTGCGCGAGGCGTGCTCCGTACTCGGCCTGCCCGCCCAGGAGTTCGGCCTCTGACGCGCCGCACCGCCGTCGGTGCGCGCACCACTCGGTGGACGCGAGTGGGGTGTGACGTCCAGCCGTTCCCGTGCGCTGGACAAGTGCCGCCTGTCGATCATGAACGGCAGGGCGGAGCTCACCTCCAGACGTCCTACTGAAGGAAGCGACCGACCACGTGCGCATAAGACAGTTGGCACAACGGGCAGCACTCTGTGCTGCCCTGAGCCTCTCGTTGCTCGGCCTCGGCACGTCCACGGCCACCGCGGACACCAGTGCCGCACTGCCGATCAGCTCGTATCGGGACATCGCCGTCGACGCGGCTCATCAGCGGGTCTTTCTCAGCGACCCGTTCGGCGGCAGCGTCCTGGTGACGGACTACACGGGCCAGGTCGTGAAGCAGATCAGCGGTGCGGCCGGGGCCTGGGGCATGGCGCTCTCCGACGACTCCCGGACGCTGTACGTGGCACTGCGCGACGCCGGCGCGATCGCCGCGATCGACACCGCCACCCTGCAGGAGACGGCCCGCTACGACACCGGCACCGGCGCGGGCGCCTACGCCGGTCCGACCTCCCTGGCGCTCGCCGGAGGGAAGATCTGGTTCGGCTACAGCCTCGACACCTGGCGCGGCGCCCTCGGCTCCCTGGACCTGAGCGGCGCACAGCCGGTCGTCACCCGGGACCAGGGCCTCGACACCTTCCGCGGCTCGCCCCGCCTGGCCGCCACGCCCCAGGACCCGGACACCCTCGTCGCCGCCGAGTCCGACGGCAACTACGCCACCGTGGCCGTGTACGACGTGAGCAACGGTCGGGCCGACACCCAGGCCAGGCGCACCGATCCGGGCCCGGACGGATGCCAGAGCCTGCAGGACCTCGCCCTGACGCCGGACGGCCGGCAGGTCGTCATCGCCTGCGCCGCGGCCCACTACCACCAGGCCCTGCGCACCACCGACCTGGCGGACGACGGCATCTACAGCACCAGCTGGTCCCCCAACTCGGTGGCCATCGCCCCCGACGGCACGATCGCCGCGGGCGTGTACGGGCCTTCCTGGTCCGACGTCCAGCTGTTCCCGCAGGGCACCTCCACGTCCTACGCGGACTGGGACTTCCCCGAGCCCTCCGAGTACGACAACACCACCCTGGTGACCGCCGGTCTGGCCTGGACCCCGGACGCCGGCCGGATCTTCGCCGTCACCGAGACCAGCGGCTCCTCGTCCCTGACGCTGCGGGTCCTGGACCACCCGCGGGTCGACACCACCGTCACCGTGCAGGCACCCGCCTCCTCGCCCCGCAACCAGAACCTCACCCTCACCGGGAAGCTCGTCGCGCCGGTCGGGTTCGGCACGGGCAGCACCGTCGACATCTGGCGGATCGACGACCCCCTGGCGGGCGAGGGCACGATGATCGGCTCCGCGAACGTCGCCGCGGACGGCACGTTCAGCTACACCGACCGGCCGAAGGCCAAGGGCAATGTCCAGTACACCGTCCAGTACTACGGCGACGCGCGCCACGCCTACGCCTACGGCTCGGTCACGGTGAACATCACCTCCGACTGAGTCTCCCGACCGGCCGCGCGGTTCAGCGTTCGTGGACCACGCGGCCGTCGAACACGGTGAGGTCCACCTGCGCGTCGGTGATCTCGTGCGGATCGCGGTCGAGCAGCGGGCGGTCCAGGACGCACAGGTCCGCGACCTTGCCCGGCTCGATCGTGCCCTTCCACCCGTCGGCGAAGTCCTGCCAGGCGGGCGTGGCGGTGCGGGCCCGCAGGGCGGTGGCGAGGTCCACGAGACGCCCACCGAGCCGCCGTACGGGCTCAGGCCCGGGCCCACCCGCGCTCAGGGCGCCGCGTTCTCCTCGGCGGCGTGCGGCTGGAGCGGCAGGGCGGTGGTGACCTCGAAGCCGCCGTCGGGGCGGGGTCCCGCGTGCAGTTCGCCGCCGATGGACTGGGCGCGTTCGCGCATGCCCATGACGCCGAAGCCACGGCACTGCGCGGTCCCGGGGGCGGGGGCGGCGGCGGCGCCGTCGTTGCTGACCGTGATCAGCAGCCGGGTGCCGGAGTAGGTGAGCCGTACGTGGGCGGCTTCGGTGGCGGCGTGCTTGGTGACGTTGGTGAGGGCCTCCTGCACGATGCGGAACGCGGTCAGGTCCACCCCGGGGGACAGCGGCTGCGGCACCCCCTCCGTGGTGACGGTGACGGCGACCCCCGCCGACGCGCACGCCGAGACCAGCTCGGGCAGGCGGGCGAGCCCGGGCGACGGCTCCAGCGGTGCGGAGTCCGGGTCGTCGTTCTGCCGCAGCAGCCCCAGCGTGGCCTTCAGCTCGCGCAGCGCGGAGGAGGTGGTGCCGGTCAGGTCGGTGAGGATCTTCTGGGTCTGCTGCGGACTGGTGAGCGCCAGGTGGGCGGCCGTGCCGGCCTGGGCGTTGGCCAGGGCCAGGTGGTGGGCGACGACGTCGTGCAGTTCTCGGGCGATCCGCATGCGCTCCTCGGTGACGCGCAGGCGTGCCTCCTCCTCCCGGGTCCGCTCGGCGTACTCGGCGCGGGCCTGCACCGACTTCAGGTAGGCGCGCCGCAGCTGGGTCATCTTGCCGGCGGCGAGCGGCATCAGCAGCCAGAAGACCGGGCCGATCGTCCTGATCAGCAGCGAGAGGTGCTCCATGGAGTCGGAGAAGACCGCCGCGACGATCACCGCAACCATGGTGGCCAGGCCGTGGACGCGGGTGGTCCTCCGGTCGGTGAGGGTGGCCAGCCAGTAGAGCGCGGCCATGATCGGGGCCAGCAGCAGCGGGGTGAGCAGGTAGCCCTGTACGACCGCGATCGTCGTGCACGCCGTGGTGACCACGACGGTCGTGCGCGGGTGGGTGCGGTGCTTGAGCAGGGCGAGGCAGGCCACGAACACGAGGGCGACGCCGGCCTCGCCCTGGTCCGGCATCTCGGCGCCGGGCAGGGTGAGCGAGCTGCCCAGGGTCACGCAGCCCATCAGCGCCAGGACGATCGCCAGATCGACGACGAAGGGGTGGCGGTCCCCGAAGTCCTCCAGGCGATCCGCGTAGCGCCGCTCCCGGCTCATGCTCAGCGGGCTCTCGGGCATGGGGCTCTCGGACATCGGCTCTCCGGTCGGTGGGCTGGGGTCCATGGTGGTCGACGGGCGGGGGAACGACCGAAGGGCCGACCGTGTCCTTCGCCACGGGCGGCCCCGGTGAGGGCGGGCGACCGGATCAGGTGCGCGCGGGTTCCAGGCCGGCCGGGGCGTCCGGGGCCGGATCCGTCTCCGGCCGGCGGCTGAGCGCCTCGCCCTCCACGTCGACGCGGGGCAGGATCCGGTCCAGCCACTTCGGCAGCCACCAGGCCTTGTCGCCGAGCAGGGCGAGGACGGCGGGCACGATCGCCATCCGGACCACGAAGGCGTCCAACAGTACGGCGGAGGCGAGGCCGAACCCGATCATCTTGATCATGGAGTCGCTCTCCCCGACGAACCCGGCGAAGACCGCGATCATGATCAGCGCGGCGGCCACGACCACCCGGGCGCTGTGCCGGAACCCGGAGACCACCGCCCGGCGGGGCCCCTCGCCGTGGACGTACGCCTCCCTCATCCGGGAGACCAGGAAGACCTCGTAGTCCATGGCGAGCCCGAAGACGATGCCCACCAGGAAGATCGGCATCAGGCTCATGATCGGCCCGGTCTGCTCGACGCCGAGGAGCTCGGCGCCGTGCCCCTGCTGGAAGACCACGACGACCGCGCCGAGGGAGGCCAGCACCGACAGCAGGAAGCCGAGGGCCGCCTTCAGCGGGACGAGCAGCGACCGGAAGACCACGAGCAGCAGGACGACGGCCAGCCCGACCACGACGATCAGATACGGGACCAGCGCGGCCTGCACCTTGTCGGCGATGTCGATGTTCATCGCGGTGGTACCGGTGACCTCGAAGGTCGCCCCGGTCCGGGCCTCGACCCCGCTGCGCTCGTCCCGGATGGTGGTCACCAGGTCCTTGGTCTTCTCGTCGGTCGGCGCGGTGGCGGGCACGACCGAGAAGACGGCGGTGTCACCGGCGTCGTTGAAGCGGGCCGGGGAGACGGACACGACCCCCTTCGTGCCGCCGATCTCGTCGGAGATCGTCGTGACGGCGCCCTTGGGGTCCGCGTCGTCCTTGGCGTCCACGACGACGGTCAGCGGCCCGTTGAAGCCCGGCCCGAAGGCGTCGGCGAGCGCGTCGTAGGCCCGGCGCTCGGTGGTGGAGGTCGACTTGGCCTCGTCGCCGGGCATGCCCAGCTGGAGCTCCGTCATCGGCACCGCGAGCGCCCCGAGGCCCAGCACGCCGAGGAGCAGCACGGGCAGGGGCCGCCGCAGCACGAGCCGGGCCCAGCGGGTGCCGCCGTTGTCCTTGCCGCTCTTCTCGATACGGCCGCTGCGGCGGGCCTTGCGTGTGAGCACGGCGTTCGGCCAGAAGCCGAGGAACGCCGGGACCAGCGTCAGCGCGATCAGTACGGCGACGACGACCGCGCCGGCCGCGGCCAGGCCCATCTTGGTGAGCATCGGGATGCCGACCACCGACAGCCCGGCCAGCGCTATGACGACGGTGAGCCCGGCGAACACGACCGCCGACCCGGCGGTGCCGACGGCCAGCCCGGCCGCCTCCTGCGGCGTACGGCCGTGGCCGCGCTCCTCCCGGTAGCGGGAGGCCACGAACAGGGCGTAGTCGATGCCGACGGCGAGGCCCAGCATCATGGCGAGGGTGCCGGTCGTGGCGGACAGGCCGAGGGCGCCGGACAGGGCCAGGATGGTGGCCATGCTGACGCCGACGCCGACGACGGCGGTCAGCAGCGGCAGCCCGGCGGCGGCCAGTGAACCGAAGGTGACGAGCAGTACCACCGCGGCCACCGCCATACCGATCACCTCGGCGAGCCCGCCCGCCCCGCCGGCCTCGGACAGCGCGTTCCCGCCGGCCTCGACGGTCAGCCCGGCGTCCCGGGCCGTGTCGATCGCCCGCTCCAGGTGCGTCCTGCCGGTGTCGGTGAGGTCGTTGGCCCCGACCTTGTAGCTGACGGTCGCGAACGCGGTCGTACCGTCCGCGCTGACCGCCTTCGCCCGGAACGGGTCGGCGACGGACGCCACCTGGGAGCCCTGGCCCAGCTCGGCCACGGCGTCCTCGACGGCCTTCCTGTTCTCGGCGGCGGTCACCTTCTCACCGGCCGGCGCGACGAACACGATCCGCGCGGTCGCGCCGTCGGCCGTCGCCCCCGGGAAGCGCTCCTCCATCAGGTCGAACGCCTTCTGGGACTCGATGCCCGGCATGGAGAACCCCTCGTCGGAAGCTCCCGGGGACCTGAGGGCACCCAACCCGACGGCGGCCAGGACGGCCGCCCAGACCAGGGCGACGTACCAGCGCCGCCGGAAGGCCAGACGGCCCACTCGATACAGGAAATCAGCCACGGCAGGGGGTCTCCACATCTGGGACTCGAACGTCTGCCCAGGCTCTCGGGAGCGGGGGTGCCGTGTCGTCGTGCGGCTGCCGACAATCGTCGGTACTGAGAACGCAGTACGGATCGGCCGGGAGGTCGGCCGCCAGGACTATGGGGGGCGGTCGGTCAGGAGCCGCAGCCGCCGCCCGCCGGTGCCGGTGCGGCGGGAGCCGGTGCGGCGGCCGGGGCGCCGAGCTGGACGAGCTGGGGCGCCGGGGCGGCGCAGCAGCCGCCGTCGGCCTGGTCGGCGGCCGGGGCGTCGAAGAGGCCGGCGCCGCCGCACACGCCCGTTTCGGGGAGGGTGAGTTCGACCCGGTCGGCGGAGGCGAGGTCGCCGGCGATGGCGGCGACTACGGAGCGGACCTGCTCGTAGCCGGTCAGGGCCAGGAACGTCGGGGCGCGGCCGTAGGACTTCATGCCGACGAGGTAGACGCCCTGTTCGGGGTGGGAGAGCTCGCGGTGGCCGTGCGGGTAGACGGTGCCGCAGGAGTGCTGGTTGGGGTCGATCAGCGGGGCGAGCCCGACCGGGGCCTGCAGGCGCTCGTCCAGGGCGAGGCGGAGCTCGGACAGGAAGGACAGGTCGGGGCGGAAGCCGGTCAGCACGATGACCTCGTCCACGGGGTCGAGACGGCAGCCGTCCTCGCCCACCAGGACCAGGCGCCCGTCGCCGGTGCGCTCGACGGCGTCGGTGCGGAAGCCGGTGACCGCGTCCGCGTGGCCCTCGTCGACGGCTGCCTTCGCGGCGAGCCCCAGGGCGCCGCGGGCGGGCAGCTGGTCGGCTTCTCCGCCGCCGAAGGTGGCACCGGAGATGCCCCGGCGCAGGATCCACACCGCCTTCGTACCGGCGCCGTCCGGTGCCTGGGCCAGGTCGGCGAGGGAGGCGAGCGCGGTGAAGGCGGAGGCGCCGGAGCCGATGACGGCGGTGCGCCTGCCCGCGTACCGGGCCCGGACGGCCGGGTCCTTCAGGTCCGGGACGCGGTAGGTGACGCAGTCGGCGGCCGCGCGCTCGCCGAGGGCGGGCAGGCCGCTGCCGCCGGCCGGGCCGGGCGTGCTCCAGGTGCCGGAGGCGTCGATGACGGCGCGGGCGAACAGGCGCTCCTCACGGCCGTCGGCGTGGGCGACGTGCACGACGAAGGGCTGGGCGTCGCGGTCCGCGTCGACCACCCGGTCCCGGCCCGCGCGGGAGACGCCGGTGACGCGGGCGCCGGTGCGCACTCGGTCGCCGAGGACGTCGGCCAAGGGCTTGAGGTACTGCTCGGCCCAGTCGCCGCCGGACGGGTAGGCCGCCGGGTCGGGCCGCGTCCAGCCGGTCGGCGCGAGCAGCTTCTCGGCGACCGGGTCCACCACTTCGCCCCAGGTGGAGAACAGCCGGACGTGCGACCACTCGCGCACCGCCGCCCCGGCGGCCGGGCCGGCTTCCAGGACGAGGGGTTCGATGCCCCGGTCGACGAGGTGGGCGGCGGCGGCCAGGCCGGCGGGACCGGCTCCGATCACGACGACGGGCAGCTCGGTGGTGGCGGGCGCGTTCACGGCGGCTCCTTGCGTGTTTCGACGTCTGTCGATGGCTTGGGCGGCCCAGCATGGCACCTGTATCGACGTACGTCAACATAGACATTCATCGAAACAGTGGCCACTGGTCGGCCTGGTTCGACATGTGTCAACATAGATGCATGTCGAACACGAAGGTGCTGCCGCTGCTCGAATCCGACGCCCAGGGCGTGGCGCCGTGCTGTCCGCCGCTCACCGAGCGCCCGTTCACCGCGGAGGAGGCCGACACGGCCGCGCGGATGTTCAAGGCGCTCGGGGACCCGGTGCGGCTGCGGCTGTTCTCCGCGGTCGCCTCCCACGAGGGCGGCGAGGCCTGCGTGTGCGACATCTCCGACGTCGGCGTCTCCCAGCCGACCGTCTCCCACCATCTGAAGAAGCTCAAGGAGGCCGGCCTGCTCACCTCCGAGCGGCGCGGAACCTGGGTGTACTACCGCGTCGAGCCCTCCGTGCTCGCCGCGATGGGCCGACTGCTGACGACCGCGTCGACCGCGGCCTGAGCCCGCCGGCCGAGTACCCGGCCGGCCTCACGGACCGCTGACCGCGCGGGGCGCCCGACGCCCCTCAGGGGGGCGGAGTCCGGGCCGACCCGGTCACCACCGGCCGAGCGGCCGCAGTCGGCGGCGAGCCCGCGCCGGGCCGCCGCCGATCACTCGCGTACGGCGCAGACGGCCGATCGGCACCGGCCGGGCGCAGGCGCCGACCGCGGTGACTGCGCCCCGATCGCCGGTTCCGTCCGGGCAGTGCCTCAGCCCTCCTGCCGGGCGGCCGTCAGCTGCCGGCCGGCGCTGAACTTCCGCCGCCAGGCCAGCGAGACGTAAACCAGCGCCACCAGGACCGGCACCTCGATCAGCGGTCCGACCACACCGGACAGGGCCTGTCCCGAGGTGACGCCGAAGGTGGCGATGGCCACCGCGATCGCGAGCTCGAAGTTGTTGCCGGCCGCCGTGAAGGCCAGCGTCGCGGTGCGGTCGTAGGCCAGGCCGATGACCTTGCCGAGGGCGAACGTGCCGAACCACATCACCGCGAAGTACACCAGCAGCGGCAGCGCGATGCGAGCCACGTCCAGGGGCTGCGAGGTGATCGTCTTCCCTTGCAGGGCGAAGAGGATGACGATCGTGAACAGCAGACCGTAGAGCGCCCAGGGGCCGATCCTCGGCAGGAAGTCGGCCTCGTACCTCTCGCGGCTCAGCTTCCGCTCGCCGATGCGGCGGGTGAGGAAGCCGGCCAGCAGCGGGATGCCGAGGAAGATGACGACGTTCAGGGCGATCTTCCCCATGGAGATGTCCAGGTGTTCGCCGTCGCCCAGGTTCAGCCAGCCGGGCAGCAGGTCGAGGTAGAACCAGCCCAGCAGGCCGAACGCCAGCACCTGGAAGACCGAGTTCAGCGCCACCAGTACGGCCGCCGCCTCACGGTCGCCGCAGGCCAGGTCGTTCCAGATGATGACCATGGCGATACAGCGGGCGAGCCCGACGATGATCAGGCCGGTGCGGTACTCGGGCAGGTCCGGCAGGAAGATCCACGCCAGCGCGAACATCACGGCCGGTCCGACGATCCAGTTGATGACCAGCGACGAGACCATGAGCTTCTTGTCGCCGGTGACGGCGTCGAGCTTGTCGTAGCGGACCTTGGCCAGGACCGGATACATCATGACCAGCAGGCCGATCGCGATCGGCAGCGAGATGCCGCCGATCTCGACCCTCGCCAGGGCGTCGTTCAGGCCGGGGATGGCGCGCCCCAGGCCGAGACCGACGGCCATCGCGGCGAGGATCCAGACAGCGAGGAAACGGTCGAGCGTCGACAGCTTCGCGACGACCGAGGACTCCTCGGCGGTCGCGGATGCTTCGGTGCGGGTCACGGGCAGGCCCTCTTGTTGTCGGCGGCGGCGCGGGCGGACTCGGCCAGATCGGCGAACCGACCGGCGAGCGAGGCGATGACGTCCGGCTTGAGCTTGTAGTACGTGAAGCGCCCGCACGGCTCGGTCTCGACGACCCCGGCCTCGCGCAGCACTCTCAGGTGGTTGGAGAGGTTGGTCTGGCGGGCGCCGGTCTCCTCCACCAGGTGGGTGGTGCACAGCGTCTCTTTGGCGAGCAGGGTCACGATCTGGAGCCTGAGCGGGTCGGCCAGCACCCGGATCAGGTCAGCGTCGACTGACGTCATCATGGGCTGATACTGTCACATCACCCGAAGCTGATACCAGCTGCTGCTGATACCAGCCGGGGCTGACCTATAGGCCCGTCGGAAGGGTCTCACCATGTCCGCCGCTGCACTCCCCGGCCGGCCGGGTGGAGCCGTACACCGCGCAGGTCCCGGCCACAGCGGGCGCCGCGCGCCGGTCGCCGCCACCGTGCGGGCCATCCGCGCCACCATCGAGGCCCGCATCGCCGGCCTGCAGCCCCCCGTGCCCGCCTGAACCACCGCCCCCACCCCACACCGCACCCCACACCGCACCGCACACCGCACCCGCTGTTGATCACTTCGTGAAGGAAGACCCCATGCCCGTCGCTCCCCTCGCCAGCGTGCTGTTCGTCTGCGTCCACAACGCAGGCCGCTCCCAGATGGCCGCCGGATTCCTCTCCCACCTCGCGGGCGACCGGATCGAGGTCCGCTCCGCCGGCTCCGTCCCGGGCGACCAGGTCAACCCGGCCGCCGTCGAGGCCATGAAGGAAGTCGGCGTCGACATCTCCGAGGCCAAGCCGAAGATCCTCACCACCGAAGCCGTCCAGGCATCCGACTACGTCATCACCATGGGCTGCGGCGACGCCTGCCCGATCTTCCCCGGCAAGAAGTACCTCGACTGGGCCCTCGAAGACCCGGCGGGCAAGGGCGTCGAGGCCGTCCGCCCGATCCGCGACGAGATCAGGACCCGCATCGAGGCCCTGATCGCCGAGATCGACGCCACGCAGGAGGCGTGACGTCCGGGCCGAAGGAACGGACGGACCAGCCGCCGACGAATACGACGACTACGACGAATACGACGACTACAGCGCAGCGGCCTCCTCGGTGGTCAGGAACCGCAGGTTCTGCACGTACTCGTTGACCAGCATGGGCACGCCGTCGGAGGCCAGGTACCACCTCGGCTTGCCCGTGCTGTCGGCGATCACCCTGCCGTTGACGCGCAGGTTCTCGAAGGTGACGTCCTTGACGAGACGGTCCTCGCCGAGGCCCATCATCACCGAGAGGTCGGCGTTCTTGCCGTTGTAGCCGAGGTCCTTGATGTAGACGGACTCGATGCCGCGGCCGGCCGAGGTGTTGTACTTCGGGTTGTACTCGACCCGCATGTGGACGAGCTGGCCCCAGCGGAAGTCCTCGACCCGGATGTTGTCGAACCGCACGTCCCGGACGAGGTTGCTGTCGCCGACCATGAACGCGATGGCGCCCTGGTAGGTCACCTGCGGCTCACGGTGGTCGAGGATGTCGATGTTCTCGAAGTTGAGGTTCTCCAGCATCTCGGGGGTGTCGGAGTTCCCGTGCACACCGATGTTGATGGGGTGGGCGACGTCGGCCCACAGGGAGCAGTTCCGGACCGTGATGTTGCGGGTGTCGCCGTAGAAGTCCCAGCGGTGGGTGTAGAGGGCGATGGAGTCGTCGGACGTACGCAGGAAGCAGCCGTCGATCGTGACGTTCTCGGAGCAGTAGAGCTGGATGCCGTCACCCCAGCCCTGGTGGCTGAAGGCGCGCAGGTTCTTGATGGTGAGGTTCTGCGACTCGGCGACCCTGATGTTCTCGTATCGGGGGTTGAGGATCGTGACGCCGTCGATCGTGACGTTCTCGGTCTTGCGGACGAAGAGCGCCCCATTGGGCGAGTTGTAGAGCACGCCACGGCCGGTCAGCCGGGAGTTCTCCACGTTCTCGAAGATCACCTGTGAGGTGAGGACCGCGCCGGGGGCCAGGTAGACGGTGGTGTTGCTGGGCACCTTCAGCAACCGGTCGGGGGTGGTGTGCAGCCCGGGTCCGAAGTACATGACGTGCTTGTCGCCCTCGGCGGGCGGGATCTGCTCGACGGGGTTCGCGAGCAGGTGCAGGCAGTCGAAGATCTTGTCGTCGACCTGGACGACGACGTTGCGGGGCCGGTCCAGGGTGAACCGCGCGGTGCTGCCGAGCACCTCGGGGGTGATGCCGTACGAGTCCGGCCGGACCCGGAACTTCCCGGCGCCACCCGGGTTGTAGGTGACCTCGACCTCGACGGTGCCGGAGAAGTCGAAGGCGGCCCAGGAGGAGTTCTGGGCCCTGTTGCTGCCGGTGACGGGGTCGATCAGCGCGAGCTTGGCGAGGTGGACGCCGACTCTCTGCCAACTGCCGCCGACGCGCCGGACCTTGACGGTGAAGGAGTTGTTGACCGGGACGGAGGGGAGGGCGGGATGGGTGACAACGATGTCCCGCGCTGTCTCGTCCGAGGTGGCGGCGGAGGTGGCGGTGGCGGCCTGGGCGGTACCGGCGACGCTGTTCGCGAGACCGGCGACGGCGAGGACACCGGCGGCCTGGAGGGTGGATCGGCGGGAGAGAGGCGAGGTCATGGCGGCTCCTTGTGGCAACCGGTTGTCCGACGGGCGGAGGTGCGGGAGGACTGACGGGCGACAGCAGGGTTGTACTGCTGGAGGTGGAGGGGGCGGGCAGATCTTGCGGCGGCGAGGAAGGCCGGGTCAAGGGGTATGACCAGTTTTCGAAAGAATCAGGAGTGCTGCGGGGTGGCGTGTCTGACAACCGGTTGCTGTCAATCGCTGCCAAACGACCCGCTGTCCCTCCTCCTGCCCCCACCGTTCCCCTCTCCCCCTCCTCCCCTCCCACCCCCGGCAACCTTTCCGGCCCCGGCGACCACTGACACGCAGGAGGCCCCCTGAACGGGAGCCTCACCAGACCGACGTGCTCTGCTTCTGCCGAACCGCGTAAGGACTCATTCGTGGCATCCCCACCCAACCGCAGGTCCAGCCGCAGGCCCAGCCGTAGCCCCCGCCACCCCGGATCCCACCGCGGCCCCCACTCCAAGCGCCGCACCGCCCTGGTCGCCGTGGCCACCGTGGCTGCCGTGGCGCTGGCCGCGACCGTGCTCACGGCCCTGCGCCCCGATTCCGAGCCCACGGCCGGGCATGCCACACCCACCCCCGTCGCCGACGCGCGGTCGACACCCGCGCCGACGACACGAGACCCGCGTCCGAAGCCGAAGCCGTCGACGCCGGCTGCCACCCCCACGGCTGCCAAGACCACCCCGCCCCCGCCCACGGGCACACCCTCCGCGCCCCCGTCGTCCGCCCGCGCCCCGCAGCCGGCCTCGGCCTCGGCGCCGTTGGCGGGACGGGTCCGCCCCCAGGTCACCTACGAGGGAGTCGCCACCTTCTATGACACCGGCAACGGCGACGGCGCCTGCCTGTACGGCCCGACCGACGACGTCATGACCGCGGCGATGAACCACACCGACTACGAGACGGCCAAGGCGTGCGGGGCGTACGTACGTGTCCGCGCGGCGGGCGGGGCCTCGGTCACGGTCCGCATCACCAACGAATGCCCGCTCCCCTGCGCCCCCGGCCAGCTCGACCTCAGCCCCGAGGCCTTCGCCGAACTCGCCGCCCCTTCGGCGGGCCAGGTCCCGATCACCTGGACACTGCTGAGCCCCGGCTCCGCCGACCCCCTCTCGATCCGCTACAAGACCGGCTCCAGCTCCCACTGGTGCGGCATCCAGGTCGTCGGGCACCGAAACCCGGTGGCACGGCTGGAGGTCCGGGAGGGGAACGGCTGGCGACAGCTGCCGCGCACGGAGTACAACTACTTCCTCTCCGAGCAGGGGGGCGGGTGTGGCGGGGCGATCCGGATCACCGACATCTACGGTGAGGCGCTGACGGTCGACGGGGTGGCGATACGGCCGGACGTGCTGCAGCCGACGCGGGTGCAGTTCGCGGCACACTGACTCCGGCGCCGCACGGGCCGACGGCGTCCGGCGTCAGCGTCCGGCGGCCGGCGCACGGCCCCCGGGAATCAGGACTGACCGCTCCCGGCCCCCGCCGCCGTACCGCCGGGCCAGGCCGCCGACGACGGAGACACCTGGGGGGTGGACGGGGCGTCGTCGACCAGGTCGCCGCGCAGGGCGGCGATGACGAAGGCCACCATGGAGGCCAGGAGGAGCAGCGCGAGCGGCCCCCAGATCGCCGGGATCGCCCATATCGGCCAGTCGTTGGCCACCCGCACCCAGAGCGTCAGGAGGGCCGCGGCAGCCATGCCGACGCCGTGCCACCGCACGACGGTCGCCGCTGCCGCGCGACGCCGATCGCCCCGCGCGAGGAGTGCCCACACCCCTCCGACGAGGGCGGTCAGGCCGAACGACACACAGGCGAACGCACCACCGAGGCGGTCATCGGGCCACCCCACCGGCCCGGCCGACGTCTGCTGCCGCCGTCCGTCGGCGTCCCGTACCTCGACGACCCGCCCGTACCAGATCAGGCCGATGACCTTGTCGCCCGGCTCCATGTCCGACATGACCGGATCGGTTCGCCGGAACGTCACTTCCCACGGCCGGCCGGAAGGCAGCAACAACTCCGCCTCCGGTGACCCGCCCCTCCTTCTTCCGCTGTGCGTCTCGACCTTCCGGACAGTGAACTCCTGCTCCCACAGGCACGACGACGCCTTCACCGGGACGGAGACGCACTTGGGCGCGGCACGGAACTCCCGCTCCCGCTCCAGCGCTCCCCGCACCTCGAAGGCCATCGCCACCCCGGCGCCGAGAGCCACGGCACCGATCAGCAGCCAAACCACGATCCGCATCACCCTGCGCCCCGCCGACCCCACAGTGCCCCTCCTTTTTCGGCCACTCCCCGCCCGCGTATTTGAGCACAGTGCCCTGCGCCGCCCGTACCCCTGACCACCGGTATCGCGACCTACGCCGCCAGGTACGAGGTGCTTCTGGTGGCGCCACCCAGCGTCTGCGAGGTGAGGCAGACACCCACATCCCGTACGACACCGCCTTGCGGCATCCGCGCGCCGCCATGCGGGACTCACTGGGCCAACAACCTTGACCTCAAGTTCAGTTGAGCTTCTACGGTCGCTCTCGTCGAGCCAGCTCTAGCGAAGATGGAGAGACAGGCCATGGAGTACTCGCACAGCGACGCCGAACTGATCCGGCAGCCCATCGGCTACTGGAGTTGGGCGGCCTACAAGGCCGTCGTCACCCGCACGCGGGCCGCCCTCGCCGGGATCGGCATGACCCAGCCGCAGTGGTGGGTTCTCGCGCAGGTCGCACGCGCCGAGACCGTCAAGACCCGCGACGAGGTGTCCGGCCTCCTCGCTAACTACCTCGACGCGGGCCCCGAAGCCATGGAGTCGGAGATCACCCGGACCATCGCCCACGGCTGGATCACCGAGGACGCCGAGGGACGCCTGGGCATCACGGCCGACGGAAGGGCCGCGTATGACAAGGCGGCGGCCCTTCAGGACGAGCTGTGGGCGGAACGGCACGCGGGCATTTCCGACGAGGAGTACCTGACCACCCTCAAGGTCCTGCAGCGGTTCATCCACAACACCGGCGGGCGTGCCTGGCACCACTAGGCCCTGTCGTTTGCGAGCCGGGCGGGTCTCAGGACACCACCGGCTTCGCCGTCGCCGCGATGATGCCTTCGAGGAAGTCCTGCCCCGGCTCCTCCCAGGGGGGCAGTTCCTTGGTTCAGCCGGTTGCCCAGCAGCATGCCTTCACGCCAGGCTTTCGGGTCGAGGTCGGCGGCGTCCTCGGCGGGGTGCGGCACGGCCGTGGCGAAGGTGTCGGCCGCCCACCCTGCGAAGCGATGAACAGCCGCGTGAACATGCGCTGTGACCAGCACGACGACCTCTTCTCCTGCCCGGACGCGCTGATCCGCTTCAGCGCCAGGTTCCAGGAGTACGGGCTGATCATCCATGACGGCGGCACAGCGAGCATCACCATCGGCTTCTGCCCCTGGTGCGGACGACGTCTGCCGGAGTCGCAGCGGGACCGTTGGTTCGACGAGCTGGAGCGTCGCGGGATCGATCCGTGGGAGGACGACGTACCTGCCGAGTTCGAGGACGATCGCTGGCTCGCCTCCCCACGTCGGGAGTGAGCCGTCCGCCGAGCTCAGCGACCACACTTCCGTAAGGTTGCCGCATGGTGACTGCGACGGTCCGTGAATGGCACGAGGAGGAAGGCTGGGGCGTCCTCGACTGCCCCGAGACACCCGGCGGATGCTTCGGCCATTTCTCCGACATCCAGGCGGCAGGGTTCCGCACGCTGTCACCCGGGCAGCGCGTGGACCTCGACTGGGAAGCCCCCGGCTTCAAGCAGGACGGCTATGACTACCGCGCGGTGAGCATCGTCCCCCGGACCGCCTGACGTCCATGGCGGCGACGACCGCCTGCCGGGCACCTCCGCCGCCCCGCGACACCGCAAGATCCCGTGCCGTATCCTCACGCCACCCGCCGCGCCCGCGACCAGGGGGGGATCCAGGATCGTGGGCCGGCTCGACAATGTGGGGATTCATGCGTTCAGCATCCATAGGCGCCGTTCTCACCGGCGCCCTCGCCCTTTGCGGCTCCGCTCTCACCGTCGCGCCCGCGCATGCCGCGGAGACCGGTGTGGAGATCAAGAAGGTCTCCGTGAACGGTGGCAAGAGCATCGTCTTCGGTATCTCCCGGACGGAGTCCTTCACCATCTCGGTGACCGCCTCCGACGACTCGGGGATCAGCAAGGACGGCGCGTTTCTGCAGATCGAGCGGGAGAAGGGGGACGACTACTGGTCGTACCACGGCGTCCCCTCGTGCACGGCCAGCAGCACCACCACGTCCACCTGCAAGCTCACGGTCCAGCTCGAAAGGGACATCGACCTGCCCCGCAACACCCTTGCCGGGCCCTGGAACGTGTACGTCCAGCTGTCCTCCAAGGACGGGGACCTCTACAGCGACGTCTACGGCACCCATCCGGTGAAGCGGCGCTCCACACTCAACGTCGACGCCTCACCCGAGCCGGTCGCCAAGGGCAAGACGATCACGGTCACGGGCAAGCTCGCCCGGGCCAACTGGGACCGTTACGTCTACGCGGGCTACACCTATCAGTCCGTACAGCTCCAGTTCCGCCCGAAGGACAGCAGCACCTACACCACCGTCAAGACCGTCAAGACCGACGGCGCGGGCAAGTTGAGGACGGGCGTCACCGCCAACCGCGACGGCTACTGGCGCTGGAACTTCGCCGGCACGGCCACCACTCCAGCGGTCAGGACGGCCGGCGACTTCGTCGATGTGCGCTGACGTTCGCTGACGTTCGCTGACATGCGTTTACATGCACTGACGTGCGTGACATGCGTTGCCTTGACTGAGTGATCGCGGTGGGTCGGCGGCGGCCACGCAACCCTCGGTGCCCGAAGCAGCGGCTTCGCCGACCCACCGCATCCGCCAAGGACCAGCCGCTCAGCGGAAGTTCACATCGCTGCACAGGAAGTACGTCTGGTCCATGTGCGACGCCTGCCAGATCGTGTAGACGACGTGCCGGCCGCTGAGGCCCGACGTACTCACGTCGATCGAGTAGTTCTGGCTGGGAGCGTACTTACCGGTGCGGGCGACCAGCTGGAGGTCGCTCCAGCGCAGCGGCTGGGTCGTGGGGTCGAAGCCCTGCCGGGTGACGTACACCAGGAAGTAGTCCGCGCCATGGCTGGCCTGGTCGTACAGCCGGACGGTGAAGTTGCTCGCGACGTCCGTGGTCTTCCAGGCGCCCACGGCGTCGAGGGAGTTGTAGCGTCCGCCCTCCGTCCGGCCCCCGCTGCACAGCTGGCCGTCGGGGATGACCGCCTGGAAGTTGCCCGCGGAGCCGTTGCGGTACAGGCCGTTCCAGTTCCACATGGCGTTGGGATTGTCCTGCCATGCCTGCCAGCACATGGGGTCCTGCTGTGCCATGGCCGGGTTCTGGAAGTCGTTGCCCCAGCGCAGCCAGCAGCCGTAGTTGCGGGACGCCGGGTCGACGACCGAGCCGTGGGCGGCGGCGGTGCCGCTCCCGGGGATCAGGCAGAGAAGCAGTGCGGCCAGCACGCTCAGGAGGAGCGCCGGGCGGGGCGCCCGCCGCCACCCGGAGCGATGCATGGCGTGGTCATGACAAGCTTGCGGGACGTGACATGACTCTCGGTGCAGCACGGTCTCCCTCTTTCTTCGCACAGTGGGGGGATGTGGGGGTGCGACGCCATGGGGGCGCTTATGCGAGCAACTATGGGAGCGCTCCCATAACGCTCAGGCTGCGCCCCACAAGACACCTTGGCAACGTCGGATTCGCGCCACTTTCCTACGGCCGGACAGCACCGGTCGACGTAGACGTGGGCGCAGACGTGGGCGCAGACGTCGGCGCAGACGCCGGCGCAGACCTGGGCATGGACGTCGGCGTGGACGACGCCGCAGGCGTGGGAACCGCCGAACCGCCCGCCACCCGGCCGTCACCCGCCGCCCCGCCCTCCTCCGCACGCGGCCTCGCGGAGGAGTCGGCACCGGCGGTCCCGGGCGGCACCGTCGGCGTAGGCGACACCGACCGGCTCGTCGGCGCCGACCGGGTCGACGGCGCCGAAGGGCTCGGCGTCGGCGGCGCTGACGGAGCGGCAGGCGTCGTAGGGCCGCTCGTGGGCGCAGGTGCCAGCGGGGGCGTGGGAGACGTCGGCGCCTCGGAGGCCCCCAGGCGCAGCGGCAGCGCGACGAGCAGCGCCACGGCGCACGTCATGCCCACCCCGGCCGCCGTCCGCAGCAGGCGGCGGCGCGATGCCGTACGGCGGATCGCCTCGTAGCGGCCGGCCGGGGGAGCGAGGCGCTCGGAAGGCGGCCGGAGGATGACCGCCAGGGGGTCGTCGGCGGCGAACTCCAGGCCGTCCGCGTCGTCCAGGTCGTCGTCGTCAAAGCGTGTGGTCAAGGCTTCTCCTCAGGTGGACGCGGAGCAGTTCGCGGGCCGCGTGGAGGTCGGCCTTGACGGTTCCTTCCTTGCGTCCGGTCAGCGCGGACACCTCCCGGATCGGCATGTCAGCGTAGTAGTGGAGGAGGATCGGGGTGCGCAGTCGTTCCGGCAGTGACTGGACGAGCAGGCGGACGGACGGATCCGCCTGTTCGGTGCGGGAGTTGACCACCGCCTCCGTCGTGGCCCGGCGCATCGCCCTGCGCTCGCGCTCCAGCTTGCGCCAGTGGTCCCGGACCAGGTTCGCCGCGGTGACGTAGAGGAAGCCACGCGGTTCCTCCACCCGACTCCAGCGGGCCCACAGCCTGGTGAACGCCTCGGAGGCGATCTCGTGGGCCGTCTCGTCGTCGTCGACCAGACGGCGGCACCAGCCGGCGAGGCGTGGGTACAGGGCGGTGAACAGCTCGGACGCCGCCTTGTCTCGGGACCGTTTCAACGCTCTCCATGGTCGTGGTGGGTCGGGAGGAAGCGCGCACGGCACTCGTGGGGGAGGATGCCGGGCCGTCGGCGTACGTTCCGTGGGCCCGGCACCGGTTCCGTGCCGTGACTGCGCGTGCGGGCGGGGGCTCAGGGCGTCGTGGGGCTCAGCGCGGCGAAGACGATCACGTTGTCGCGGTACTCGTCGCCGCTGCGCGGCCCTCCGCAGGTGATCAGCCGCAACTCCGGCCGGCCCACGTCCCCGTACACGTCGTCCGCCGGAAAGTCCGCCTTGGCGACGGTCCGTACGACGGTGACGGCGAACCGTGCCGACGAGCCGTCCTCCCGGCGCGCCACGATCCGGTCGCCCCGGTGCAGCCGGGCGAGGTCGCGGAACACGCCGTCCCCGTGGGCGCCCACCGTGACATGGCCGAGGATGACCGACGGGCCGACCTGGCCGGGCGTAGGTGAGTGCCGGTACCAGCCCGCCCGGTCGTCGGCCGTGACCGGCGGCACCTGCACGGTGCCGTCCGCCGCCAGGCCCAGCCGCATGACCGGGGTGTCGACACCGATGGCGGGGATCTCCAGCCGGACCGGGACCGAACGGCCGAGGGCGCGCGCGGAGTCCGCGGATCCCGAGCGCGACCGCCGCGGGGGCATGCCGTCCGCGCCCACCGGACTCTCCGCTCCGGCGGCCGTGCCCCCGGTTCTCGACGAGGATGCGGCCGTGTCCTGCTGTCCGGCTCCCTGGCCCGCGCACCCCGCCACCAGCAGGGACAGCCCCGCCGTGGCGAAGGCGCGCCTGGAGAGCGGCGTCATGCCCCGTTCGCCCGCCGACGCCGTACGACGAAGACCGTGCCCGCGGTGAGGAGCACCGCGGCGGCTCCCCCGCCGATCAGCGCGCCCTGCGCCGTCCCGGATTCCGAGGCCGACGGTGTGACTCCGGTGTCGGGCGCCCCGGACGGTACGACGGAGACCTGGCCGCCGTCCGGCGCCCGGGTCGGTTCGGCGGACGGCGAGGGCACGGCGGATGCCTCGCGGGTGGGCGCGGTGCTCGGTTCGGCGCTGGGGGCGGGGACGGCGGTGGCCGAGGGGGCGCTGGGCGCCGGGCTGGGGACCGAGGTCGGGGAGGCCCCGTCGGCGAACGCGGGGGTGGTGCTCGCCAGCAGGGCGGTGCAGGTAAGGGCCAGGGCGCTGAGGACTGTTCGGCGCATCGAGTCGCTCTCTTTCGTCGGCCGGCCGGTACTGCCGTACGTGTACGCGGCGGGCTGGGTGACGGGTCGAGCGGAGAGACGACGCGGCAGCGGGGCGGGTTGTAAAGAGATGGCAAAGCCGTTCGCGGGTTCTCGGCCATCCATTTGTTCATGGTCGTGAACAGCGATCATGCACACGCCTATTGACGCGTATACGACAGCCCTCTACGGTCCAGAGAAAGCGCTTTCCCTGCCTGAATGAGGTGTCTGGCCACGCGGCCCGTTCACACTGTGGAACCCCGCCACGTTGCCACACCCGAGCCGCAACAGAAAGGGGTCAGCCCCATGCACCTGAGAGCAGCCAGACCGGTCGGGCCCGTCAGGCCCGTCATCGCCTCCGTCGCCCTCCTGACCGGCACCCTCGTCGCGCTCACCGGCACCACCGCCGAGGCCGCGACCACCCGCTACGAGGCCGAGACCGCCCCGGCGGTCTGCACCGGCACCATCGACTCCGACTGGACCGGCTTCTCCGGCAGCGGGTTCTGCAACGGCACCAACTCCACCGGCGGCTATGCCCAGTTCACGGTGAGCGCCGCCGCGGCGGGCACCGCGACCCTGAACATCCGCTTCGCCAACGGCACCACCACCGCACGGGCCGCGAACGTCGTCGTGAACGGCTCGACGGTCGCCTCGGCGTCCTTCGAGGGCACCGGCGCCTGGTCGACCTGGGCGACGAAGACGCTCAGCGTGCCGCTCCAGGCGGGCGGCAACACCGTCCGGCTCAACCCGACCACCTCGGCCGGGCTGCCCAACGTCGACTACGTGGACGTCGAGACGAGCGGCGGCACCACCCCGCAGCCGACGGGGCCGGTGCTGTACGTGGCGCCGAACGGCACCGACGGCGCGGCCGGCACGCAGTCCGCGCCCACCACCCTCACCTCCGCGATCGGCCGAATCGCCGCCGGCGGCACGATCTACATGCGCGGAGGGACGTACAACTACTCGTCGACCGTCACCATCCCGGTGGGCAACAACGGCACGTCGAGTGCCCGGACCAAGCTGTCCGCCTACCCGGGCGAGCGGCCGGTGCTGAACTTCTCGGCGCAGAGCGAGAGTTCGTCGAACCGCGGGCTGCAGGTGATGGGGTCCTACTGGCACGTCAACGGCCTCGTCGTCGAGCGGGCCGGGGACAACGGCATCTACGTCGGCGGCAGCAACAACGTCATCGAGCGCACGGTGACGCGCTTCAACCGCGACACGGGACTCCAGCTCGGGCGGATCGCCTCCACCACGCCCAAGGACCAGTGGCCGTCCAACAACCTCATCGTGAGCGCCGAGTCGCACGACAACGCAGACTCCGACGGTGAGGACGCCGACGGCTTCGCCGCGAAGCTCACCACCGGCAA
Organism: Streptomyces curacoi; assembly: GCF_001513975.1. GTDB lineage: Bacteria > Actinomycetota > Actinomycetes > Streptomycetales > Streptomycetaceae > Streptomyces > Streptomyces curacoi. The sequence goes on along the minus strand of NZ_KQ947985.1, from coordinate 487,117 downwards.
CGGGAACGTCTTCCGCAACACCGTGGCGCACAACAACATCGACGACGGCTGGGACCTCTACACCAAGTCCGACACCGGGGCCATCGGCCCGGTGACCATCGAGGACTCCCTCGCCTACGCCAACGGCACCCTCAGCGACGGCTCCCAGGCCGGCAACGGTGACCGCAACGGCTACAAGCTTGGCGGCGAGGACATCCCCGTCAACCATGTCGTCAAGCGCAGCATCGCCTACAAGAACGGCAAGCACGGGTTCACCTACAACAGCAACCCGGGCTCGATGACGGTGTCGGACAACGTCAGCATCGACAACGTCCAGCGCAACTTCAGCTTCGACGCCGGCACCTCGGTGTTCCGCAACAACACCTCGTGCCGCAGCGGCAGCGGCACGAACGACCGGATCATCGGCGACGCCGACGGCTCGAACCAGTTCTGGTCCGGCTCGAACGGCTCCCGCTGCTCCTCCTACTCCGGTGCCCTCGGCTGGTCCTTCGCCTCGGACGGGCGTCTCGTCGTGACCTTCGGCGGCAGTCAGGTGACGCCGTAACGACCTGGCGCACTCCGGCCCGGCCGGTCCGTACCGCCTCCTCGCGGACGGACCGGCCCGTGCACGAACGGGGCGGCACCGTCACGATTCCGGCTCAACAGGCGTCAGGCTTGGTGAACTTGGGTACGCCCGTGGCCTGCGCGGTTACCGTGTGCAGCACGCCCTGTACGGAAAGGCCGGAGTCGAGGTTCGGTTGGTCACGTGACAGACACTTCTCCCACCGTGGTGATCCTGACGGCGCTCCGCGTGGAGTACGAAGCCGTACGGAAGCTCATCGTCAATGGCAGGGAAGTCCACCATGACGACGGCACGCTCTTCTTCCACGGACACCTGAAGAACACCCGGTGGCAGGTCGCGCTCGCCCGGACCGGCGAGGGCAACGACTCCGCCGCGGCGGTCGCCATGCAGGGCCACCAGCTGTTCCGCCCCAAGGCCCAGCTCTTCGTGGGCATAGCCGGCTCGCTGAAGGACGACATACGCCTCGGGGACGTCGTCGTCGCCAGCAAGGTGTACGCGATCCACGGCGCCCGGGCGAACGGTACGTCCTTCCAGGCCCGCCCCACCTCCTATCTGCCGGCGTACCGGCTGCTCCAGGCCGCGCTGTCCGCCGAGTACGAGCTGCGCCGCAAGCAGCGGGTCCACACCAAGCCCATCGCCGCCGGTGACGTCCTCCTCGACAGCCGCGACTCCGCGCTCCGGGACTGGATCAAGCAGCACTACAACGACGCCGCCGCCATCGAGATGGAGGGCGCCGGCGCCGCCCAGGCCGGGCATGTCGCGGGCCTGGACACCCTCATCATCCGGGGCATCAGTGACCTGGCGGACGGCGGCAAGGGTGCCTCCGACGCCTCCGGCGCCCAGGAGCGGGCCGCCGCCAACGCGGCCAACTTCGCCCGTTCCGTCCTCGCCAAGTTCTCCCGGGCCCAGGGGCCGCTCCCCGCGGAGAACAAGCAGGGGAACTCCCAGGGGTCCGGTGCACAGGACGGGTCCCGGCGTCAGGGCGGCTCGAAGACGCCACCGCCACCGCCACCGCCACCGCCACCGCCGCCCGCCCAGCCCGGACGCTGGCACAAGTGGGCCGCCGCGGCACTGGCCGTCGTGGTGTTCGCCGGCGGCGGATGGGTCATCAGCAGCTGCGGCAAGGACACGGAGGACGCGGGGCTGCCGCGCTGCCAGGAGGAGAACACCACCCTGCGCATCGCCGCCTCGGTCGACCTCTCGGAGGAACTGCGCCGGGCCGCCGAGGACTACGGCCCGCGCCTGAGCGGCAAGTCCTGTGTCCGGGTCACGGTCTTCGACGTCAACTCCGGCACCGGGATGGAGCGTCTGGCCGAGGGCTGGGGCGAGGGCGACGAGCCCCACGTGTGGTCGCCGGCCAGCAGTGACTGGCTGGCGCTCGCCCGCGCCCGCGCGGACGACAAGACCGCGGGCCTGTTCCCGGCGTCGGCGCCGGCGATCGTGAAGAGCCCGCTGACCATCGCGATGCCCAAGAAGATGGCCGAGGCGCTGGGCTGGCCGGAGAGCACGGTCGGCTGGAAGGACCTCGCCCAGTGGGCGAAGAACTCCCGGGACTTCTGGCGGGACCGGCAGCAGGAGCAGTGGGGGCCGCTCAAGCTGGGCAAGACCAACCCCAGTTACTCGACCTCGGGGCTGAACGCCACCGTGGGGGCCTTCTACGCGGTGACGGACACCAGTGGCGAGCTCTCCGCCGCCGACCTGGAGAAGCCGGCCAACCAGGACTTCGTCCGGCAGATCGAGAAGTCCGCGGTCCACTACGGCGACACGACGCTGACCTTCCTCAAGAACCTGCGCGCGGCCGACGACTCCGGCGGCGCCGAGGCGGCGCTGGACTACATCTCCGCCGTCACGGTCGAGGAGAACTCGGTCGTGGCCTACAACAACGGCTATCCGTGCGGGGCGCTCAGCGAGGAGGAGGGCTGCGCGCGGACCGACCGGCCGACCACACCGCTCGTGTCCTTCTACCCGGAGGACGGCACCCCGGTCAGCGACCACCCCTATGTGCAGCTCAACAACATGAACCCGGCACAGCGAAAGGTTTCCGCGGACTTCCTCGCCCACCTGCACGATCCCGAGGTGCACCACAAGCACTTCGCGCCGTACGGCTACCGCACCCACGAGAACAAGGCACCCGACCTCGTCAACCAGGGCAACGGCGCCCTCCCCGACACCCCGCTGAAGGACTTCTACCCCCCGCAGGGCGCCGTGCTCGACCGGCTCCTCGAAGTCTGGCCGGCGCTGCGGCGACGGGCCCATGTCCTGGTGGTGATCGACACCTCCACGTCGATGAACGAGGACGTGCCGGGCTCCGGGGAGACCAAGATGGAGCTGCTGAAGAACGCGAAGGCCGCGCTGTTCGACGAGTTCGCCGACACCGACGAGGTCGGACTGTGGCGGTTCTCCAGCGCGCCGTACGCCGACGACGAGCACCACTACCGGCAGCTGGTGCCGATCGGCCCCATGGCCCGGCCCGTGCCCGGCAAGTCCGCCGACACCCGGCGCGAGCAGCTGACCGCCGAGGTGGAGGGGCTGGTGCCGGACGGGGCCACGGGGCTGTACGGCACGACCATCGCGGCGGTGGACACGATGCGCGCCGACTACGACCCCTCCGCGATCAACGCGGTGGTCCTGCTCACCGACGGCCGCAACGAAGGGGTGCCCGCCGACCCCACCGAGCTCCAGGACGTGCTGAAGAAGGTCGGCGGAGCCGGTGAGCGCGTCCGGGTCTTCACCATCGCCTACGGCTCCAAGGCGGACGAGGCCGACGCGAGCGGCAAGAGCGTGCTGGAGCAGATCGCCACCACCAGCGGCGGCCGGGCCTATGACGCCCGGGAGCATCCCGAGACGATCAGGGAGGTCCTGACGAGCGTGATCTCGAACTTCTGACGCCTGGTGAACCCGCCCGGGGCGGCCTACGTACGATGAGGGCGTGACAGCCCGTGCACAGCACCACCGTGCGCTGCCGCTCCGGATGCCGGGGTCGTGGCGGGTGCTTCTGGTGCTCGGGCTGCTCGCCGGACTGTTCGGGATGCACGCGCTCGGCCCCGGCAACGCGGTCGCGGCCCCGTCCCACCACGCGCACGAGCGCCCCATGAGCGCCCATGTGACGGCCCTGACGGCTATGACGGCCATGACCGACGAGGCCGTCTGCCACAGCGCGGACTCCGGCGGCGGACACGCCCGGCACGCCGACCCGACCTGCGCCTCCGGTGCCGTCGGCGCGGGCCCCGTGCTGCCGGCCCTGGCCCTCGATCCGGCCGACACGGCCGTCACGGGCGACCTCGACGACCGTTCCGTGGCCGTCGCGCCCGACGGCGGGCGCGCCCCTCCCTCGCTGGCCGAACTGCAGATCCTGCGGACCTAGGACAAGGCCGAGCCGTCCCCGTCACGGAACCCGTCGCGGACCCCGTCGCGGGCGCACGGCGCTCAGCCATGCCCGTGCCACGCCCTCATGGGCGCGGTGACCCACATCCTTCGCAGGAGTTCTCAGCATGACCAGCACGCGTACTCTCATGCGTCGCGCCGCCCTGGCCGCGACGGCCACCGCCGCCGCCCTCGTTCTCGCCGCCTGCGGCGGGAACGGCTCCGACACCGGCTCCGGCGCGCGGACGTCGGCCTCGGCGAGCGCCGACGCCACCGCCGAAGCCCACAACGACCAGGACGTGTCCTTCGCGCAGGGCATGATCCCGCACCACCAGCAGGCCCTTGAGATGGCGGGGATGGCTGCGACCCAGGCCTCTTCCGCCGAGGTCAAGGACCTCGCCTCCCGCATCGAGAAGGCCCAGGACCCGGAGATCGAAACGATGTCCGGCTGGCTGGAGTCCTGGGGCGAGGACGTGCCCTCGTCCATGCCCGGCATGGACCACTCCGGCGGTCACTCCGGTGGTCACTCCGGAGGCTCGGACGGCTCGGACATGCCCGGGATGATGGACACCGAGGACATGGACAAGCTGAAGAAGGCGTCCGGCAAGGACTTCGACACCATGTTCCTGACCATGATGATCGAGCACCACGAGGGCGCGGTGGAGATGGCCGGCACCGAGAAGGAGCAGGGCCGGTACGGGCCGGCCAGGAAGCTGGCCGACGCCGTCATCACCGCCCAGACCGCCGAGATCGCGGAGATGAACAAGCTGCTCGGCAAGGGCTGACCGGCCGGCAGGCGGTGGGGCCCGGCCCCACCGCCGTTCACCGGTGCGCCGCGACCCCGGCCTGGGACAGACGGCGGTAGTGATCGCTGCTCGCCAGCAGTTCGTCGTGGGTGCCGGTGGCGGCGATCCGGCCGGCGTCCAGGACCACGACGGCGTCGGCGGCGCGGATCGTGGAGGAGCGGTGGGCGATCACCAGCAGGGCGCACTCCTCGGTGATCCGGCGGATCGAGCGGCGCAGCGCCGCCTCGTTGGCCGCGTCCAGGTGGGCCGTGGGTTCGTCGAGGAGCAGCAGGGCGGGGTGGGTGAGCAGGGCGCGGGCCAGGGCGACGCGCTGGCGTTCGCCGCCGGAGAGGGACATGCCCCGTTCGCCCGCCTCCGTGTCCAGACCGTGCGGTGAGCGGGCCACCAGCTCCGTCAGCTGGGCCAGTTCGATCACCCTCGCCAGGTCGGCCGGGTCCGCGTCGGGCGCGGCGTACAGGAGGTTCTCGCGCAGCGTGCCGTACAGCACCGGCGCGTGCTGCTCGACCAGGCCGATCCGGGCGCGGTGCGCGGCCCGGTCCAGGGTGCGCACGTCCCGGCCCTCGAACAGGACGCGGCCGGCGTCGGGGTCGTAGAAGCGCTCGGCCAGCGCGAAGACCGTGGACTTGCCGGCGCCGGAGCTGCCGATCAGGGCGACGTGGCCGTGCGGGGGGACGGTGAAGGAGACGTCGTACAGGACCGGGCGGGCGGGGTCGTAGCCGAAGCGGACGTGCTGGAACTCCAGTACGGGGGCGGCGGCTGCCGAGCGCTTCGGGACCGTCACCGGTTGCGGTTCCGCCTCCGGCTCCGGTGGCAGGTCCAGGACCTCGGTGATGCGCCGCAGCGCGCCCAGGCCCTGGCGCATGGTGCTCAGCGCCTGGAAGACGGCCGCGACCGGGGCCATCAGATACAGCATGTAGAGCAGGAACGCGGCGAGTTCGGCCACCGAGGCCGCCGAGCCGTCCCGCCCCGCCGCCCGCATGCCGCCGATCAGCAGCACCAGCAGGAACGAGCCGTTGATGGTGAGCATCACCGCCGGCGCGACCACCGCGTCCAGGGCACCGACCCGCACGCTCTGGGCGTACGCCGACCGGGCCTCGGCCCCGATGCGCAGCGTCTCGCGCTCCTCGGCGCGGCTGGCGCGCACGGTGCGGATGGCGCCCAGCGCCCGCTCCAGCTCCGCGGTCATCGCGCCCGTGGCCTGCTGGGCGCGCAGCGAGGCGCGTTCGATGCCGCGCAGCACCGACGCCACCGCAAGCGAGCCGACCGCGATCACGGCCAGCACCAGCAGGAACAGCACCCAGTCCAGCCACACCATCAGGACAACCACTCCGACGAGCCCGATGCTGCCGGTGACGGCGTCCGTGAAGCCCTCGGAGACGAGCAGCCGCAGGGCGGTGCTGTCGGCGCTCGTGCGGGAGATCAGATCGCCGGTGCGGCGGCGGTCGTACGTCCGCATGGGCAGCCGCAGGAGATGGGCGATCATGTCCAGGCGCAGGCCGAGGACGACGCCCTCGCCGGTGCGGGCCAGCACATAGCGGGCCAGCCCCTGCACGGCGGCCTGCGCGAGGAAGAGCCCGACCAGCAGTCCGACGGCCCCGCCCGTCGGCCCGCCCGTGCCCGCCGCCTCGATGACCCGCTTGACCACCAGGGGCTGGGCGAGGGCGAGCGCGGAGCCCGTCAGGGCCAGCGCCGCGGCCCCGCAGATCCGGCGGCCGTGGCCGCGCAGCACCCGGCGGATCTCCTGCGCTCCGGTGCGTGCCGGGGCATCGGTCATACGGCCCTCCCGTCGCCGAGCCCCTCGGCCGTACGGCGCTCCGGCACCTCCGTGTCGACGCCGCGCACATGCTCCGACCCGAACCGCTGGAGCACCGTGAAGCCGGTCCGCACGCCGGGGATGTCCGCGAGCACCTCCCCGTACAGCTCGGCCCAGGCGTGGCAGGCGAACCGCCCGCCGATCGACGAGCGCTGCCGCGCCACGACGATCTGGACCGGCAGGCCGAGGGTCGTGAAGTACGTCGCGAGGGCGTACGACCGCGGCAGGCACAGCGCGTCCGGGTCGGCCAGGCGCAGGGCCGTGAGGCAGGACAGCACCTCGCGGCGGGCGACGCGGATCGCCTCCGGCGGTGCGGGGACGTCCCGTACGGCCGGTCGCAGGGTGCGCAGCCGATGCTGGGCCGCGGGCCAGCCGCGCCGTCTGAGCAGGCGGGCGGCCCGGACGGTGCGGGCGGCGGCGAGCAGCCGGGCCCACCGGGGCGGGCGGGGCGGTGGCGGGCCGGGGTCCCAGAGCAGGAACTCCCAGTCGGCGGTGGGGTTCTTCAGGCTCTTCATGGCGCCGGTTCGGCGAGGTGGGACTCGGTGAGCCTGCCGGTCAGCGTGGTCAGGCCCTCGCGCAGCACCGCGTCGGTGGCGTCGATGCGCTCGCCCAGGTGTCGTACGACCTCGTCGGTGCTGTCGTAGCGGAGCGCGGCCTGGAGCATGAGCGTGGCCACGGGGTTCAGCTCGTAGTACGTGCCTTCGGCGCCGTCGAGGAGCAGTCCCGTGCCGTCGGCGGGATCGAAGGTGGTCTGGTCGGTCAGGCGGAGCAGCGGCATGCGGGTCACCTCCGGTCGTCGGCCGTGGACACCGGTCGACATCGTGCTTCCAGGTCGCGCAGGAAGAGCTCGACCATCGCGGAACAGAGCAGGTTCTCGGCGTTGCGGCGCAGCGCCCGCGGGTCGGCGAGCACCTCGCCGAGCCGGTGCGGGTCGACCACGCCCAGGGCGGTCAGCCGGGCGTCCGGGGCGCCGAGGACGCGGTCCAGGGCGTCGGGGTGGCGCAGGCACCAGGTCTCGTCGGGGGAGCCGAGCCAGGTCCGGCCGTAGTGCCGCCACACGTCGGGCGGCAGCCGGTGGGCGGCGGCCAGCCGCAGCACCGGTTTGTCGATGGTGCGCCCGGCGTGCGGGATCAGGCGGTAGGCGTCGGGCAGCCGGGCCGCGAGGCAGCGCAGCGACCGGCCGCCGAGCGGTTTGCCCAGGTGGATGCCGCGCGGCCGCCACAGGGCGAGGTTCAGGGTGTTCTCCTGGGGCTCGTAGTCCAGGTCGTACGGCTCGGGTGCGGCGTCCGGATGCGGGACGAGGAAGTCGCTGCCGAGTTCCGTCTCCGCGAGGGCCTCCGGGTCGGCGTACAGGGAGTAGGCGGGCCGCGCGCTGCGCAGCAGCCGGCTCAGCTCCCAGCGGGTGCCGAGCAGCCCGCGCAGCATGCGCCACTTCTCGTACGGCGGTACGTCCGCGGCGAGGATGTCGTGCAGCCCGTAGCGCAGCGGGCCGAACAGCGTGTCCCCTTCCAGGCCGGACACCACGAACCGTATGCCGTCGGCCGCGATGCGGTCGGCGAGGCGTTCCAGGGTGCGCAGCCAGACGTGGTTGAAGGGGTGGGGCAGGTCACGGGTCGTGGGGAAGTAGTCCTCGTCGTCGGTGACGCGGTCGATGGTGACCAGCGGCACGTCGAGGTGCCGGCACACCTGGCGGACGTAGGCGGACTCGTCGGCCGAGGGGTCGTCGGTTCCCATGTGGTAGGCCGTCACGTCCACGCCGTGGTCGGTGAGCGCCGCCAGGACGGTGGCGGAGTCGACGCCGCCGGACAGGAGGATGCCGACGCGGCCGAGGCCCGTGCAGCGGCGGGTCTCCTCCAGCAGCAGCTCGTAGGTGAGGCGGGCGTACGCGCGCAGGGGGGTGTGGCGCGGGAGGTCGAGGGGGGTGGCGCGGTCGTAGGTCCCGGTGTGGGTGGAGCGGGGGCCCAGGGTGACGAACTGGCCGGGGCGCAGCAGGGGTCCGAGGCCCGGGTAGAGGAAGGCGTCCTCGCCTCGGCAACTGCGCCACAGCGTCTCGCGGTCGAGGTCCGTCAGGCCGAAGCGGGTGTCGAGGAGGTCTCTCGGGTCCGTGGACCAGGAGATGTTGCCGTCCGTCCTTCGGTGGAATATCTGGTCGGGGCTGCACAGCCCGCGGAATATGAGGGTGCGGTGCGGTGTGGCGACACAGCCGGACAGTTCCGCGGGCAGGTCTCCGAGAACGCGGGCGAGGATTTCGTGTCGCGCCTCGGCAGTTGCCTCCGTAATTCTCTGGACGAATTCCAGTGATGGACGGAACACGGGCGGCCCGACAAAAAGAAGACGATGGCTCAACCATTGAAAGGAAAAACAACCACCCGACGCCACGGAGGTGTTGACCACGCTGGACGCCATGGCCCCTCCCGGGCCGCGGGACGCAGCAGGTGAGGGGCCGGGCCGACGGTCCGTCACAGGATGTTGCCGTGAGCGAAGAGGTCGGGAACGCCGCGGCGTAGCTGCCCGGTGAGTTCCTCGATCCGTCCTAGTCGGACCACAGTCGGGGTTGTGTACCTCAGCATGTTCTTCACCTTCTCTCTCTCATGAGTAATCTATTACGGAACACCCCGAATATCACCTCCTGCACAGGGCGTGAAGAACACAAACTGGGGCGTAAATTGACTGGGCAACAATTCGGTGTGTGAACCGTGCTCCCGGTCAACTCCAAGCCATGCCGAGCAGTTCGGGTCGTCGTCACGTTCTGGCTCCGCCGTACGTCTCCGGAGCCGGGTCGGCCGGGAATCACCGGACCAGGAGCCGAGGTTCACGAGTCATGACCGCAGGTTGCCCACAGCCGCCGACTCCGAGGAGCCGAACATGTCCGACGCACCGAGCGAATCCCCCGTACGCGAGCTCCGTCTGGTGGTCACGGCGGCCGACTACGACGAGGCGCTGCGCTTCTACCGGGACGTGCTCGGCCTGCCGGAGCGCGGGGCGTTCTCCTCCCCCGACGGCCGGGTCACGATCCTCGACGCCGGCCGGGCGACGCTGGAGCTGACCGATCCGAACCACGCCGAGTTCATCGACGAGGTCGAGGTGGGCCGACGGGTGGCCGGCCATGTCCGGGTCGCCTTCCAGGTGGACGACTCCCGGGCCACCACGGCCAGACTGGCGGCTGCCGGAGCCGAGGTCCTGGCGGAACCCACCCGCACGCCCTGGAACTCCCTGAACTCCCGTCTCGAAGCACCCGGAGCCCTGCAGCTGACCCTTTTCACCGAGCTGGAGGCCGCCGGGCCGGCCGGCGAGGAACGCGCGTAGACGAGCGGGAACCGGGTTCGGACGGGTCCCAGCAGGAGCCTATTCGTCCATTTCTGTGATAATTGAGGCATGAGTACGGCGACGTTTGTAATAGCGGCCACGTCGGGAGAAGTACTCAACGTGGTCGGCGCCTTTGTGGGTGGCCTGTTCATCGCCGGCGCCCTGATCTGGGCCGTGCAGCTCGGCATGCGGGTCCGTGACAAGGAGCTGCCCCGGCCCAAGCCCGATGAGCAGCCGCATCTGCCGGACACCGGCCCGGTCCATGAGATCCGGGAGATGAGGGAACCGGACGAAATGCCGCACTCGCAGGGCGGGGAACGGCTCCTGCCGCACGAGCTGCACCACGCGGCCACCAAGCGGGGCAAGGACCAGCACCGCAAACGCTGGCTGCCCGGTTCCAGCGGATCCTTCGGCGGCGGCGGCCTGGGGCACGTCTGAACCCGGCTGCGGAAGGGGAAGGGGCAGCTCCCTGACGACGGAGCCCGGGGGCTGCCCCGCCCGCCGGTTACGTGATCACCGAGCCGCTGAGGCGTTACCGCGAACCGCGCCGGGAAGCGCGGGGCGCGTCCGGGGCCGTGGCGAGCGCGAGGATCACGAAGAAGTTGATCCCCACCATGATCACCGACCAGACGGGCGTGTACGGCAGGAACAGGAAGTGGGCGACCATGCTGAGGGACGCCACGAAGATGCCGGCGATCCGGGCCCACCACTCGCCCCTGAGGATGCCGTAGCCGACCGCGGCGACCACGACGCCGAGGGCGAGCAGGATGACGCCCCACGCGGTGAGGCCGGCCTTGAAGACGTAGTCGCCGATACGGGCGTAGACCTCGTCCTCGGCGATCGCGGAGACGCCCTGGAGGACGGCCAGGAGCCCGTTCACCAGCATCAGCACACCGGCGAAGACGAGCCCGCCGGTGGCCCAGCCGGCGGCGGACGGCGCGGACCGGTGTCCCCCGGCGCGGGGTGCGGCGGAGGGCGGCCCGGCCTCGGCGGAGGGCGGCCGGGTCGCCTGGGATCCACGGGGGCTGTGGGCCGCGTCGCTCGCATGCGGCTGCTGCTGGCTCATGGCTGCCGTACCCCACTTCTCGCGTGTTCCGCGGTCGTGTTCTGCGGTCGGTACGACCATCCGCGCGCCGGGAGGCGGCCACCAGGGGAGAAAGGCCGATCGAGTGATGTCCGGGCTGCGGGCGCAGGCGTACGGATCTTCACTGGAGGAACCCGGACGCACAGGTTCCGACGCGCGCCGGAACGCACCCGCTGGAGGCGCCATGCCCGGTCACCGTACGCGGTGGACGACCGCCGCGATCCTCACGACGACCGCCGCAGTGGTCGCCGCCACCCTGACGTCCTGCACCGACGAGGACACGCCCTCCTCGGTGGCGAGCAGGGCGGCGTCCGCCTTCGCCTCGGCGACAGCGGAGGCGGGCCGCCGGCTGGACGACATCAAGGGCGGCGTCGACGCCAAGGACGCGGTCCGGCTGGGCGAGCCGACGACCGACGGGGACGGCCGCACCGAGGTGGAGATCACCGCGCGGAACACGACCGGCTCGACGAAGTCCTTCGCCGTACAGGTCGACTTCCGCGACGCGGACGGCAACCTGCTCGACGCGACCGTGGCAACCGTGCCGGACGTACCGGCGGGCGGCACGGAGAAGGGCACCGCACGCAGCACCCGTGACCTGGGCGGGGAGGTGCGGGCAGAGGTGGGCAGGGCAGTGCGCTACTGAACGGCCCCGGCGCACGGCCGGGCAGCGACTGCGGTACGGGGGTTGTTCCGTGTGTCCGGCCGTCGAGTCGGACTCAGTCGTCGACGAACAGATCCTCCACGATCGTCGCGTGGACCGCCCGCTCGGCCCAGACCTCGAGCTGATCCAAGTCGGAACAGGCCTTCACCCGGTCACGAACGGCATCCGGGACCGGGATGCCGCGCCAGTCGAGGATCCGGAGGATCATCGAGACGCGTTCCTGCTCGATGCCCTCTTCCCGGCCTTCTTCACGGACCTTCTCGGCGACCTCATGCCGGAAGAAGTAGTTCACCGGCATCATCAGCTCCTTCCAGATCTGCCTCGCCCGGGCATCGACCAGGCATGACTCGACGAGAACGCTGCGAGGAACACATCCCGTTTGGCTTCCGCCTCATCGGCAATGAGCGGCACGTTCTCCGGGCCCAGCACCAACGGTCGTACGGTGAGCGAGTGCCAACCGGGCAGGCCCAGACGGATCGGCTGTGCCGCCCAGCGCGCGGTGGACTTGCTCTGGGTGAGGACGATCAGCACCGGCTCCCAGCGATATTTCGCGTACAGATACGAGAGGTAATACGCCCTGCTTCGCTTGTCGTCGTCCCGCTTCCCTTGGGACTCGACGACCAGCAGGTACGTCCCTTCGTCCGTCTCCGCCTGCAACAGCGTGTCCACACGTCGCTCGACCGGCTCGATCTCCGTCAGGTCCGCGTTGAGGACCGCGAACTCGCGTGGTTCGGGAATCGGGATGCAGAGCTGATGCAGACCCTCGTGCGACGAACTGACCATCCGCACCCCGTTTCCATACGAAGTGATCAACGAACTACGCCGCGACGAGGTCACACCACACGTACTTGCCCCGACTCCCGTTCCTCGCCAGCGGCTGCCAGCCCCACAGGTCGGCGCAGGCCCGTACGAGGGCGAGGCCACGGCCGTGCTCGGTGTCGTCCAGGAGGGGCAACTCGCGAGTCGGATCGGGCGGTTCGGGATCCGCATCCCAGGCACCGATACGCAGGACACCGGCCGACCAGCGGACTCGGAGGATGGCGGGGCCCTTCGTGTGGAGTACGGCGTTGGAGATCAGCTCCGCCGCGAGGAGTTCGGCGGTGTCAGCGAGGCGGATGAGTCCGTGCATGGTCAGGATCAGGCGGAGGGTTCGGCGACAGACTGTGACGGCTCGGGGGTCGTGGGGGATGGAGAGGGAGTACTCCCAGGCTTCGGTGGCTTCTGTTTCGGGCATGCGTCTGCTCCTTCGAGGGGAGGGGAGTTGATTTCCGGGCCGGTGTCATTGCCGCAGCCGTCATAGCAGGACGGAGCGGTGCGCTTCCGAGCTCTGCGTTCCGTAGCGTGTGCGCCGCATCACTGAACGTAGGGTAGAAATTACTACCCGCGCAACTGCCTCGCGTAATCTGACATCCGAACGTGGAGTCCCAGAGAGGCAGTTACTCGGATGACCATGCGGAGCCAGCCCACAGCACGACAGGTACGCCTGGGCTCAGAGCTGCGCAAACTCCGGGAAGCAGCGGGGAAGCCGGCCAAGGAGGTGGCCGCGCTCCTAGGGTCGAGCTCGGCGCACATGAGTCAGATCGAAGCCGGCAGTTCCGCGATCAGCGAGGAGCGGCTGCGCAGGCTGGCAGCTCACTGCGCCTGCACAGACCAGGAGCTGATCGATGCCCTGGTGGCCATCGCAACCGACCGCACGCGGGGCTGGTGGGACGAGTACAGAGGAGTCCTACCGCAGGTGAACTTGGACGTGGCAGAGGCGGAGCATCATGCGACGTTCCTGCAGGAAGTCGTAATCACCCATGTTCCCGGGCTCCTCCAGACCCCGGACTACGCACGCGCTGTCTTCGGATACATGCGTCCGGAGCTGCCTGAGAGCGAACTGGCGCCACGGGTTGAACACCGGATGAGGCGACGTGCCGTCATCGAAGGTGACAGCCCGACCCCGTACGAGACAATCGTGCACGAGTTCGCCCTTCGTATCCGCGTGGCCGACCGCCAGACGTCCCTGGCCCAACTCCGCCTGATCCTGGACCAGATCGAGCGAGGACACGTCACCGTACGTGTCATTCCGACCGATCAGGACGGCTTCGCCGGCGCCGACGCCTCAATGGTGTACATGGGAGGTCCGGTGCCCCAACTGGACACTGGGCTCCGTGACGCCCCCATCGGAATCATGTTCATTGATGCAGAAGCACAGTTGAAACGGCTGCGAACACTCTTCCGTAAGGTGGAGAAGGCGTCGCTGGACCCCACGGCGTCACGGGACTTCATCCACCGCATCACGAAGGAACTGTGAGGCGCCCACATGACTCAGGCCATCCTCTGGCAGAAGTCCACGTTCTCCGGCGGAGGCGAGGGCAACACCTGCGTCGAACTCGCGGCCGGCACTCCCACCACCCTCCACCTCCGCGAGTCCGACGACCCCGCCACGATCCTCACCACCACCCGCGCCCCACTCACCCACCTCCTCCAAGCAATACGCAGAGGCCAGATCAACCCCGCCGTTGCACCTCCCAGCATCTGATCTCCACCGACGCCCTGTACGAGTCGGTGCCTGCCCTCATGCCGTGCGATCGTGCGCCGAGGGTCGGGGGGTTAGGCACTTGATGTCCGCCTTTTGTATGTCGCGTCCAGGTACTCCTTCACCGGACCCATCAGCTCTTGGTAGAACGGCGTGCGGTCGGCGGCCTGGATCACCTGGGCGCAGACGGTCAGTACTGCCACGCGTGCGGCCGGTGTGTCGAGGATGTGTGTGAGAGTCTCCCGCACTCGTGCTGCCGTGGCGGGGGCGTGGAGAGAGTAGAGATAAAGCTGGGCGGCGTCGAAGGCGACCGGGGCTCGGCCCCAGCCCCTCCCAGTCGAGGATGGTGAGGTCGGGCCCGCCGAGGTTTGACCAGTGGAAATCGCCGTGAGCGGTGCACCATTCGATCTCATCGACGTCCCGACCCGTGTATCGGGGAACGGCTCGGCGGATGTACTCCTCGCGTACCGCGATGCGTTCGGTGGGGGCTTCCGCAAGGGAGTCGAGTGCCGTCCGCAGCTGCGCCCACCATGCATCAGGGAGGGCCGGACCGTGTTCGAGGACCGGTGTGCGGGAGACGACAGTGGCGTCCGTGTGCTGATACAGCTCCGCCCGGTAGGCCCAGTCGGCGGCCTCCCAGTCGTGGACATGGTGGAGGACGGGGCGGGGGATCTCGGGAGGAAGCAGCTGCTGGGCGGTCTTGGGGCCGTCCCAGAGTTTCCCGTGCGCCGTGTCGAGGCGCTCCGCGACGACTCGGAGCCAGCCGGTGCCCTGCGCGCTTGTTACGGCGCCGGAGAGGGTCCGGCCGGCGTAGCCCCAGACGGGTTTCTCGGCGAGGTCGGTCAGGGTGAGGGTGGTGCACACGAAAGCCCTGGCGGTACGCATGCGCTGGGCGGTGGCGTGGTCAGGCGCCGAGAACATCGATCACCTCGTGCAGGGTCTTGTCCGAGAGCGGAGGCAGAGCGAGGGCGCGCTGGGCGGCCTCCCAGTGTTGCGCACGCCCGGATCCCAGGAGGATGCGTTTCACCCCTGGGGCGGACGCGGTGACACGCAGTGCGGCGTCGGCCGGGGTGGAGCCCGGGTCAATGAGGTGGACGAGTTCGTCGGTGACCATGGAGGGGAGCTCTCCGCCATGCAAAGGGGCGGAAGCAAATGTGTCCAGGCCAGCCGCGATCGCCTCGGCGAGCGGGCCGATGCCGCCCAGGGCCTGCGCGACCGGTTTGAGCATGACCAGCGAGACAGGGAGCTGGACGGCGGCCAGGTGATGGCCGGGGCCTCCGCAACGGGTGGCGATGTCGAGAAGGTCAGCGACGCTGAACGCGCCTTCGAACCCGGTCCAGGTGGCGACGCCGTAGCCGCCGATCCGTCCAGCGCGGGCTTCGACTTCGAGAGCGGTGAAGGCGCTGGCGATGGCGTCGTGAGGTCGGGCGGCTTGTTCGGGGTTGTGGACGAAGACGAGGTCCGGCGTGTGGCCCAGCTCCGCGGCGTTGCGGCGGCTCTGCCAGGCGACGTAGCGGTGAGTAAGGCAATGGCCTGAATCGGCTTCGGCCGGTGTGAGGACTCCGGCGTCGCCGGCGGCTGTCGCGATGTCGGGGGTGAAGAAGCCGACCTTCGTCGAGACCCGCAGATCCCGGTTCCCGGCGAACACGGGTTGGAGATGGGCCTGGGCGCGGCCGTGGTGATAGTTGGGGGCGGTGTCGATCCAGGATGCCCCGCAGGCGACCGCGTGGATGGCCGCCTGCGGGACGTCCCGGCACCGGTACGTCCCCAGGGCGAGGTCGGGGTTCATGGCTCGCTTACCGCCGCAACGTTGGCGTTGACCAGTTCGGTGATGAGCCCGGCGACCTGTCCGACGGTGAGACCGCTCGCGTCCGCGAGGTGCCCCAGCAGCGCCGAGGAGCCGTCGAGGAGCGGGGACAGCACAGCGCGTACCGACGGGGCGAACGTCCACTCTTCACCGCCGGCAACGAGCATGACCTGGCCCTGATCGTTGTCGGTGAGCTGGGCTCGGGCGGTGGTGAGCCGGACATGCAGGTCCTCGCGCGCCGGTACGGCGTCGAGGAACGGCAGTGACGGCATGGGACGACCCGATTCGATGCCATCTCGCGCGCTGAGGAAGTCTGCGATCGCACCCTCGTGGAGGGCGTCCGTGACTTCGTTGCGGAGGAGTTCGAGGTAGGCGGCCTGTTCCTGCGGCGGGGCGAAGACGGGCAGCTGCGCACGTACGGTCTCGGAGGTCCGTAACCGGTCCGAGAGCCAGCCCAGCAGATCCACGCCGGTCGTGGTCTGGAGGCCGCACGTCAGGTGCAGGGAGCGGCCCTCGGTGGTCGCCACCGCGTGCCACCAGCCCCGGGGCAGGTAGAGCATGTCGCCGGCGCGCAGGACGACTTCTTCGAGGGGCTCGTCTGCCGGAGGCTCCGGAGCTTCAGTGTCCCGATGGAGCGGGTTGATACGGGTCGGTCCGTACAGACGCCACCGCTTGGCCCCTTCCAGTTGGACAACGATGACGTCGTGATCGTCCCAGTGGGTACCGAAGCCCTCCGTCGGGGTCCAGGAGGCGTACACGTTGATCTGGACCCGCCCCCGAAGGACGCCTTCGAGGGCCTGCGCCAAGCGTTCGGCGGGCTGGTGGAGTTCATCCACGGCGTCCAGGACCAGCGAGGCACCGTCATGGAGTTGGCCGTGCAGCCGCGCGGGCTGGATGCGCTGCCACAACACGTTTCTGCGGGTTGTGACGGTGGTGGCGTAGCGCTGCGGCGGGATGAGTTCCCCGTCGCGGTGCAGTCGGAGGCGAGGCGGTTCCAGGCGTCCCCGGCCGATGACGGTGTTGAGGTCGTCCCACGTCAGGATGGATGAGAAGTCGCCGACGCCGCGCCAGGTGCGATAAGTCCGGCCGAAGGCCTCGGTGGGGAAGTCCCCACCGAGGCGTTCGACCACCTGTGAGAAGGCGGTCACTTCTGTCGGCTCCGCTCAGTCGTTGGAGTCGGAGACACCGGTCGAGCCGCCGTCGGACGGCTGGTCGACACGGGAGCGGGCTGCGGCGATAAACTTCCGGGAGACGATCAGTCCATCCTCGGCGGGCTGCATGACGGCGTTCTCAGGCATCGTGCACTCCTGTTCTCTCGGCTTGCTCCCGCTCACCCGGAGCGAGAGGTCTTGAGCAGACCCGCTGTGTCGGTTCCCGACAGCGGATCTGGAGCGGCGCCGGCCCACCTTGGGGGACACGAGCGGGCGCCGTATCGCCCAGGGCTGCCCTTGGGCACACCGGGCGGGGTCTTCCTCGGTGCGCGTATGTCTTCCGTGCGTGCATCCGCCAGCGCCAGGTCGGCTTCCGTGCGGAGTGGGTCTGGGCGTGACGCTCACGGGGTCGTCTCCTCGGGGTTGGGACGCCCCGCCCGCCATGGGGAATACGGGCGGGACTCTCCTCCTGCCGCCGAGGGGGAGCCTAGACCTGCCCGGCGACGCCAACGACCGTACGGAGAGCCGGAGTTTCACCTCAACGAAATTGCGGAGAATTGCGCAATATCATCCGAGGGAGCCGATCGCCGCGTTGATCAATGCACGGGCGGCGTTGCCGTGGACGGCCATCTTGGTCAGCTCCCCGAACGCCTTGCGGTAGTCGGCGAGTTCACGCGGCTGTACGACGTTGACCTCGGCGGTGAGGGTTTCCACGACGCTGCGTGTGGCGTCATGGAGGTAGAACGCCTCCAGCGGCCACATGGTCCGTTTCGCAGTGAAGGGGATGATGCCCAGGGAGACGGAAGGAAGCGGCATCACGGTCAGCAGATGCCTCAGCTGTCCGGCCATCGTCTCGGCGTCGCCGACCCGGTAGCGCAGGACGCACTCCTCCATCAGCACGACGAACCGGTGTCCGCCCTCGTACAGAAACCGGCTCCGGGCGACGCGGGCGGCGACGGCCTCGGAGACGTCGTTGGGGGTGCCCTGGAAGTCGGTTATGGCCCCCATCAGGGCTGTGGCGTAGGCGGGAGTCTGGAAGAAGCCAGGCACGACGTTGGAGACGTACGCGCGTGTGACGCCGGTTTGCGCGTAGAGGTCGTAGAAGTCCTCCTGAGTCTTGCGCATGCCCGTCCGGTGGTTCCTGCGCCACTCCACGTACATCAAGTCGACGGCTCGGGCCGTGGCGATCAGGTCGTCGGCCTGGTCGGCGGCGTCACAGGCAGCGCACCAGGCGCGGATGTCCACGTCGGTGGGCTGTACCTCGCCCTTTTGGATGCGGGTGGTCTTCGCGGGGTGCCAGCCGCACCGGGCGGACAGTTCCTTCCCGGTGAGGCCGGCGTCCTTGCGCAGGTGCGTCAGGCGTACGGCGAGCGCTTCACGGGCTGCTTGAGCGCTGGACGAAGGGGAGGCGGGCATGGGGTGAGGTGCGGGTCAGACGGTGTACTGCTCGTGGTCGACGGCACGCTCCCATACGGCCTCGAACGCGTCGGAGCACAGCTTGACCACGGCGGGGTCCTCGCTGAACTCCTTGGGCGGATCCGCCCAATCGCCGTCCCCCGTGAAGATGTTGAACTGCACCAGACGGTCGTCGAACAGCCAGAAGTCGGCTCCCGGCAGGGCGATGTCCACGGCCCGCCTACGGGGCAGCCAGCGCACCAGCTCGCCCGCCTCAACGTTCAGCGGGGTGGCGGCGTGCTCCCACCGGATGTAGTCCGTCACGGGCTCGGAAACGATCCGGGCCCGTCGCATCACCACGCCACGGCCAACGGCCTCCCGCACCATGCCCAGCCAACCGGGCCACCACTGCGCCGTCGGGTCGAGATCGACGTGGCCGGTCTGCTTGAACTGCTCGAACTCCTCGGCTTCGTCACCGACGCCGTACGCGTCGCGCATCTCCAGATGCACCGCGCTGCGGCGCGTACCGGCCAGCAGCTCAGCGAAGCTCGGCACGCCGCTCTGCGACATCGCACGCCTCCCTCAGGATCGGCACCATGCGGGCGGGGATGCGGATCACCGTCTCGTGGGCGGGAATCCCCACCGCGTGCCCGGCGACCCACTCCGTACCGCTGACCAGTGCCTCCAGCGCTTCCTCGGCCTTTACGCCCTGGAGGACCAGGTCAGCCGTCTTCTCTTCCACCCACGCCGTCGGCGACCCCTCGCCCCCGGTGTTCGGGTCGATCCCGATGAACTGTAGGTCCACGAAGCCCTCCCGGATCAAGTCGGTTGCGCTTTCTTGCACGCGACGCTTCCGAAGGGTGTGAGGGCCGTCAAGAGTGCTGGGCGGTTCCGGGGCGACGTTGGCTTGAACCCACTGACCTCCAGCCGCAGAAGGCGCAGGGAGTACGGCAAAACGTCCATACGCCCAGGAGGCGGCACTAAAGCCGGCCGCCCCCGCTGTCCGACACCGTGTCCGGCTGCGCCCCGGCGCTTGCCTCCACGGTGATGTCGATCTGCTCGCTCGTCGCGCTGACGCCGTTCAGCGTCGCCGTCGCCTGGAGGCGGCCCGGGCCGGGTGGGAGGGGCAGGGCGGGGGTGCAGGACCAGGTGCCGGCGGGTGCCGTGGTGGTCGTGCAGACCTCTTCCTCCCGCGCGTCGCGGACCGTGATCTGGGCGCCCGGGTAGGCCGTCCCCGATGCCTTCGGCAACGCGCCGAGCGGGACGCCCGACTGGGGGTGGGACAGGGTCGGGGCGGGCAGTCCGACCGTCACGGTGCAGGTGCCCCACTGCCGGACGGTGCCCTTGGCGTCCTTGAGGACCAGGGTGCAGTCGGGGAGACGGGTGCCGGGCTCGGCGTCCCGGCTGACCGACAGGACGAAGGGGAAGGTACGGCCCGTCCAGGCCCCCGGCGTCGGCTTGCCGTCCGCACCGGGCGCGCCTGTGAACGTGTACGTCCCGCTGCCGCCGCCCAGTGCCACCGAGCCCCGGTACCCGCCCGCGGCGAACGGCGTGCCCGTCACCCTGGCGTTCGCCGGCGCCGTCAGGGTCAGCACGGAACCCGCCCCGAGCGGCGCTCCCTCGTACCCGCCGACCTCGACGATCCCCTCCCGCCCGGGCTCGATGGTCGCGGCCGCCCACAGATCGCCGCCGGCCGGGCCCTCACCGCCGTATGCCATCCCGGACATGACCAACACGCCCGCCACGGCCAGCGATCCGAATATCGTCGTCTTCCAGGATGTGCTCATCGTCGGCGGAGCTCCTCACACGCAGGTCGGCAACACCATGCCTGCGATTCTCGCGGCCCGCCCCGCGGCTGACGCGCGCTGTTCGGCCGTACGGGCCGCGGGGACGGCGATGTCACTCGTCCGCCTCGGGCGCCGCGTGCCGGGCGGCCTTCTTCACGTCCGCCTCGACCTCGCTGCGCGCGGTGCCCTGCTCCTTCGCGTACTCGGTCACCGCGGCCTGGATGTCGCGGGCGAGCTCACGCCAGGCCCGCCAGGCGGTCTCGTAGGTGTCGGTCTGGGGCTGGGACCAGGGAGTGTGGGCGGGGGGACCGTAGTGGTCCCGCAGCTCCTCCACCCTGTTGTGCGCCTGGTCCGCCGCATGCTGCATGGCGACCAGCTCTTCGAAGGTGCGTGCCACGCGTCCGGATCCTCAGGCAGCGGGGCCGCACCGCCCCGTTCGCCACGCGAGCGCCCCCCACCTCTCACTCAGACGGCCTCCGAGCACCGCCCGCTGCTCCTACACGCCCAGCCGCGCCCACGTCACCGCGAGGCCATCCACCTGCACGACAACACCAGCCCCCACCCCAGCCCCCGCCCCACCCGGACCGCAACCGCCCGGCCCACCCCACGAGCCACCCCCACCTCTCACTCAGACGCCCCCGAACGCCCCGCCAGCCGTGCCGTCAACCCGTCCAGGATCGTCTCCACGCCGAACGCGAAGACCTCGTCGACCTGCTCCACAAAGCCCTGCCCGCGCTGCGCCTGCGCCGCCATGCTGGCGCCCAGCCGTGGGTACTTCGCCGCGAGCGCGTTCATCTGGGCGACGGCCTGGGCCTCCTGCTCGGGCTGCGCGGCAGCGTCCTGCTCCGCCCGCTTCTTGACCTCGGCGGCGTCGGACGAGCTCATGATGGCCAGCCCCGTCACGAACATGAAGGGGGTGCTCACGGCCCAGTCGAGGTCCGCGTCCCGGAACCCGGCCGCCTCGAAGGTCTCGTACGCGCGCTCCTGGAAGCGGGCGAGGCCCTCGCCGGCGGCGGCGTACGAGGTGATCACGCGGACCAGCCAGCTGTGCCGGTCGCACAGCTCGCGTGCGGCGTACATCAGCTCGCGCGCCGCCGTCCGCCATCCCACCGTCGCGACGTCCGGCAGCCGGACCTCGCTCCACACCTCGTCGGCCGCGAGCACCAGCAGGTTCTCCTTGTTGCCGACGTGCCAGTACATGGCCGTCGCCGCCGACCCCAACCGCTGGCCGAGCTTGCGCATGCTCAGGCCTTCGATGCCTTCCGCGTCCAGCAGCTCGATCGCCGCCCGGACGATCTGTTCACGGTTCAGGGTCTCTCGCGCCATGCGGCCAGCGTAACCGTCTCTTGCACGCCGTAAAAGTTCGTGACCCAAAGGACTTGCACACCGTGCAAGTGGGGTTTTACGGTGTTCAAGTCGTCGGAGTTGAACACCGTACAAGTCGCCCGGCCCAAGCAAGACGACAGGTGAAGGCGACAGGCGGGACGGCAGCCAGGACGACAGCCAGTACGGCAACCCACACCTCACCCCAGGGGGAGACCATGTCCGCCATCCACGCAGAGGGCCTGCGCAAGTCGTTCGGGGAGAAGCTGGTCCTCGACGGCATCGACCTGCGCATCCCCGAGGCCTCCGTCTTCGCCCTGCTCGGGCCGAACGGCGCCGGCAAGACCACGACCGTCCAGATCCTGTCCACGCTGATCCGCGCCGACGGCGGCCGGGCACAGGTCGGCGGGTACGACCTGACCCGGCAGGCCGACGACGTACGCCGGTCGATCGGTGTGACCGGCCAGTTCGCCGCGGTGGACGGGCTGCTGACCGCCGAGGAGAATCTCCTGCTGATGGCGGACCTGCATCACCTCCCGCGCCACGAGGGCCGTCGCCGGGCCGCGGAGCTGCTGGACCGCTTCGATCTGACGGCGGAGGCGAAGAAGACCGCCGCCACCTTCTCCGGCGGTATGCGCCGCAAGCTCGACCTCGCGATGACGCTGGTCGGTGAGCCGCGCATCATCTTCCTCGACGAGCCGACCACCGGCCTCGACCCGCGCAGCCGCCGCACGCTGTGGCAGCTGATCCGGGGCCTGGTCGAGGACCGCGGCATCACGATCCTCCTCACCACGCAGTACCTGGAGGAAGCCGACCAGCTCGCCGACCGCATCGCCGTGCTGAACGGCGGCCGGCTGGTCGCCGAGGGCACCGCGGAGGAGCTCAAGCGCCGCATCCCGGGCAGCCACCTCCGGCTCCGGTTCGCCGACGAGCGGCAACTCGACGCGGCCGCCGCGGTGTTCGACGTCGCCTCCCGCGACCCGGAGAACCTCGCCCTGCACATCCCCGGCGACGGCACGCCCGCCACCGTCCGCGCGGTCCTCGACCTCCTGGACGCGGCGCGGGTCCAGGCCGAGTCGCTGACCGTGCACACGCCCGACCTCGACGACGTGTTCCTCACGCTGACCGAGACGCCCCGCAAGTCCGTCGCCGCCTGACCGCCACCACGGCTACCGCTACCGCTACCGCTACCTGAGGGGATCTCCGATGACCACCGCCACCGCCACTGCCCCCACCCCGTCCACCGCCCGCTCCCACGCCTTCCGCGACGCGATGACCATGCTGCGCCGCAACCTCAAACGCATCCAGCGCTATCCGGCCATGACGGTCCAGATCGTCATGCTCCCGGTGCTGATGCTGCTGCTGTTCGTGTACGTCTTCGGCGGCGCGATCGGCGGCGGCATCGGCCTCGGCGCCGGAGACCGCGACGCGTACACCAACTACGTGGTTCCGGGCGTCGTCCTGATGGCCGTGGTGTCGGGCACGATCACCGTCGCGGTGTCGGTGTGCACCGACATGACGGAAGGCATCATCAACCGCTTCCGCACGATGGCCATTTCCCGCAGCTCCGTGCTGACCGGGCACGTCCTCGCCAACATGGTCCAGGTCCTCTTCATCCTCGCCCTGGTGACCGGGGTGTCCTACGCCATCGGTTTCCGCCCGGACGCCACGGCCGTCGAATGGGCCGCCGCCCTGGGCCTGCTGCTCTTCCTGGCCTTCTCGCTGAGCTGGCTGTCGGCCGCGATGGGCCTGGTCGCCAAGACGGTCGAGTCCGCGAGCAACGCGCCGATGCCGCTGGTCTACCTGCCCTTCCTGGGCAGCGCGTTCGTCACCACCGACTCGATGCCGACCGGTCTGCGCTGGTTCGCCGAGTACCAGCCCTTCACCCCGGTCAACGAGACGCTGCGCGGCCTCCTGCTCGGCACGGAAATCGGCAACGACGCCTGGATCTCCCTGGCCTGGTGCACCGGCATCGGCCTGCTGGGCCACCTGTGGGCCCGCTCGGCCTTCCGGAAGGGCGCCGAGCGCTGACACACGGCCCTGCGGACATCCCTTCGCGGAGCCTGCGTACGCCGCCCCCGGCCCGCCCCCCTCGGGGGCGGGCCTTCGGCCGTCTCGTCGCCGGACGCTCCGCCCCGGACGCCTACGCCAGCCACACCGTCGTGTCCGGCCCCAGCAGGCCGTCCTCCAGCGGGGCGCTGGCGATCAGTACCTCGCCCGGGGGGAGTTCGACCGCCCTGGTGGAGAGGTTGGTCACGCATCGCCAGCCGTCCGAGCGGGTGAAGTGCAGCAGGCCCGGTGGGGTGTCCGGTACCCACTCCAGTTCCTCCCCCGCCAGCAGTTTGCGGCGCAGGCGCAGGGCCCTGCGGTAGAGCTCCAGGGTGGAGCCCTCGAAGCCGTCCTGGGCCTCGACGGCGTACCGCGCGAAGGACGGTGGCTGCGGCAGCCACGCCCCGCCCGCGCCGAAGCCGTACGAGGGTCCCGTCCTCGTCCACGGCAGCGGCACCCGGCAGCCGTCACGGCCCTTGCGGACGCGGCCCGTCTGTTCCCAGATCGGGTCCTGGAGGACCTCGAAGGGCAGGTCGGCGACCTCTGGCAGGCCGAGTTCCTCGCCCTGGTAGACGTACGACGAACCGGGCAGCGCCAGCATGAGGAGGGTCGCGGCGCGGGCGCGGCGCAGGCCCGCGGACTCGTCGACGGCCGGTGCCCGGCCGCCGGAGAGCAGCCAGGCGTTGTCGTCGGTGCCGGGCGGAAGCATCAGGCGGGAGGTGTGCCGTACGACGTCGTGGTTGGACAGCACCCAGGTGGCGGAGGCACCGGCCGAGCGGGCGGTGGCCAGGGAGTCGGTGATGATCTGGCGGAGTTCCGCCGCGTCCCAGCCGGCCTGGAGGTACTCGAAGTTGAAGGCCTGGCCCAGTTCGTCCGGGCGGGCGTACAGGGCGCGGCGGGCGGCCGGGGTCACCCAGGCCTCGGCGACGGCCATCCGGGGCGGGCGGTAGGCATCGAGGATCTTGCGCCAGTCGCGGTAGATCTCGTGGACCTCGTCGCGGTCGTAGAAGGGGTGGGTGCCGGGCGGGAACTGCGGGAGGGCGTCCTCGCGGCTCAGCTCCGGGGCGCCGAGGTCGCGCAGCGGCTCGCTCAGGTCCTTGGCGAGGGCGTGGGCGACGTCGACGCGGAAGCCGTCGACGCCGCGGTCGGCCCAGAAGCGCAAGGTGGTGCGGAAGTCGGCGCGGACCTCCTCGTTCTCCCAGTTCAGGTCGGGCTGTTGGGGGGTGAACAGGTGCAGGTACCACTGGCCGTCGGGGACCCGGCGCCAGGCGCTGCCGCCGAAGACGGACTGCCAGTCGGTGGGCGGGAGTTCGCCGTGCGGGCCGCGGCCGTCGCGGAAGACATAGCGGTCGCGGGCCGGGGAGCCGGGGCCGGCCCGCAGCGCCTCCTGGAACCAGACGTGCTGGTGGGAGGTGTGGTTGGGGACCAGGTCGACGATCACCTTCAGGCCGAGGCGGTGGGCCTCGGCGGCCATGGCGTCGAAGTCGTCGAGGCTGCCGAGGCGGGGGTCGACGGCGCGGTAGTCGGCGACGTCGTAGTCGCCGTCGGCCAGTTCGGAGGGGTAGAAGGGGCTGAGCCACAGGGCGTCCACGCCGAGGGCGGCGAGGTGGTGCAGGCGCTGTGCGACGCCCTTCAGGTCACCGAGGCCGTCACCGTCGCCGTCGGCGAAGCTGCGGGGATAGACCTGGTAGATGACGGCCTGGCGCCACCAGTCGGGGTTCCTGGAGGAGAGGTCGGGCACGCGGACTCCTCTTCGATGCTCCGGTACGTTCGGGCGACAACGAGAACTCTGTCCACATCGCCGGAAACGTGAACATCTGAGGCGCCCGGAGTAGTTGCTTCCCGATGTGTTCCTGACGTGGCGGAATTGTGATGACGGATGAACTCCCGGCGCGTTACCGCAGGTTGACAGGGTTCTGCCAAGGGACCCACCATGTGCTCACGCTGTGGCGCATGTGACCAATGAGCCCGGCGTTTCTTCGACCATGAGGGTGTTCTGCGCCCCTCACCCCTGCACATCCATGCATTTAGCATGTACACGCCAAGATGGGATACGCATGTTGACAGCGAGACGTGTCACCACGCGACGCCTGCTGGGGACGGGCGCCGCGTCGCTCGCCCTCTGCGCGGCCACCGTCGCCTCCGCCTCCGGCGCCTGGGCCACCGGCACGCCCGGCGGTGACGGCTGGAAGCACGGCGGCACCTACCAGCCCGGTACCGGTGCCGGCACGGAGACGGCCACCGACCGCTGCCAGTTCTCGCTCGACGGCACGAACTTCCAGGACTCCGTCCGCGTCGACGACCAGAGCCTGAAGGTCACCGACGACGGCAAGGTCCACATCAAGGTCCGCACCGCCCCGGACGCCACGACCTGCACCGCCTCGCTCGCCTCCTACCTCGCCCACGGGCCGACGTTCGCCACCTCCGGCGAGCAGGTCTTCGTCGACTTCGACACGGTCACGGTCAAGCCCGGCCACACCGACTCCCTCGACATCGCCGTCCCGGATGCGGGCTGCTTCGCGCAGATCGACCTGTACCGGGGCGCGGTCAAGTTCGACGGCAAGCTCGACGCCAACGACGGCTTCGTCCACGGCGACCTGCCCAAGGGCCCGGACCGCCCGGTCATCAAGGACAAGCTGATCGCGGCCTGGAACGGCGGCACGAAGGACTGCACGACCGAGCCTCCGGCGACCGAGGAGCCGCCGACCACCCCGCCCGCGGAGCCTTCCGAGCCGCCGTCGGAGGAGCCGTCGACCCCGGCGGAGGAGACGACGCCGCCGGCCGAGACCCCGGCCACGGAGACCCCGTCGACCGAGTCGCCGACCCCGGAGGCCTCCGAGTCGACCGGCATCCCGGCGCCCTCCCCGAACGGCGGCGGCGGTGACCTCGCCAAGACCGGCGGCAGCAGCGCGACCGGCCCGATCGCCATCGGCGCGGCGGTGCTCCTGGCGGGCGGCGCGGCGCTCATGGTGGCGACGAAGCGGCGGCGCGCGGCCGGGCGTTCCTGAACAACGGCATGAGAAGGGGCCCGGGGTGATCACCCCGGGCCCCTGTCGTCGATGACGAGCCGTCAGACGCTCTCCACCGTCCCCAGGTACAGCTTCACGAAGCGTTCCACGTCCACGTCCAGGGCCACGTCCACCAGCCGCTGGTCGCGGGTGCCGGTGTGCAGTTCGGACTCGCCGAGGCGGGGGCGGCGGTCGACGATCGTCTGCCCGCGGGTGGGGCCCGGGGTCAGGGAGACCTCCACGGGCAGCAGGCGGGTGGTGACGCCCGCCGGGTCCACGACCGTGCAGACCGCGCCCGCGTCGCCGATGCCGCCGGCCTCGGAGTCGGCGCCGACGTCCGGCGTGGCCGGGCGGTGGGACAGCAGCTCGCCGGCGAGCCGGGCGCCGGGCTCCGCGCTGGCCCGCAGGCGGCGTACGTCCGCCCCGGGCACGACGACCTGCTGGAAGACGTCCAGGCCGTACATGGTGATGTGCACCTCGGCCGTCAGCAGGATCGCGGCCGCCTCCGGGTCGTGCCACACGTTGAACTCCGCGACCGGCGTGGCGTTCCCGCAGGCCACGGCGCCGCCCATGAACACGATCCGCTCGATGTTGCGGGTCACCTCCGGGTGCGTGCGCAGCAGCAGGGCGATGTTGGTGAGGGGCGCGGTGGGAATGAGGGTCACCGGGCGCGGGGACGCCAGGATCTCGCGGCGCAGCAGCGTCACCGCGTCCACGTCGGCCGGGGCGCGGGTCGGGGCGGGCAGGCCGATGTCGCCCATGCCGTCCTCGCCGTGCACGTGCCGCGCCGAGCGCGCGGGCTCGATCAGCGGGCGTCCGGCACCCCGGGCGACGGGGATGTCGGGGGCGCCGGCCTGCTCCAGGACGGTCAGGGTGTTGCGTACGACGCCGTCCACGTCCGTGTTCCCGGCCACGCAGGTCACGGCGCGCAGGTCGAGCCCGGGGTGGCGTACGGCGAACAGCAGCGCGAGCGCGTCGTCGACGCCGGTGTCGCAGTCGATGATCACCGGGATGGGCTGACCGTCGTTCGGCACGGCGAGGCTCCTTTCGCGCGGGGGCAGCAAGCCCTACGTAAGTGACCCTACGGCGTCACTCATCGCCCCACAGCCCGGTACCGCGCGCGGCGACGCGCTCGGCGATCCGGGCGAGGAGTTCCGCGCCGGACACGGTGCCGGGCCGACGCCCGTCCCGCAGCCGTACGGCCGCCGCGTCGCCGCCCGCCTCGGCCTCCCGCTCCCCGATCACCGCCTGGTACGGCACGAGGCGGGCCGCGCGGACGCGGGCGCCGAGGCTGCCGTGCTCGGGGCCGGCGAGTTCGGCGCGCAGGCCCTGGCCGAGGGCCCGGCGCAGCAGGTTCCCCGCCTGGTCGAGCTGTGTGTCCGACACGGGGAGGATGACCAGCTGCACGGGGGCCAGCCAGGCCGGGAAGGCGCCGCCGTGCTGCTCGATGAGGTGCGCGACGGCCCGCTCCACGCTGCCGATGATGCTGCGGTGGACCATGACCGGGCGGTGTTTGGCGCCGTCGGGGCCGATGTAGTGCAGGTCGAAGCGTTCGGGCTGGTGGAAGTCGATCTGGACGGTGGAGAGGGTCGCCTCGCGGCCCGCCGGGTCGGCGATCTGGACGTCGATCTTGGGGCCGTAGAACGCCGCCTCGCCCTCGGCGGCCTCGTACGCGATGCCGGAGCCGTCGAGGACCTCGCGGAGCAGCGCGGTGGCCCGGCGCCACAGCGCGGGGTCGGCGACGTACTTGCCCTTGTCGCCGCCGCCCGGGAGGGAGAGGCGGTGGCGGGCGGCGCGGATGCCGAGGTCGGCGTAGGCGCGGGCGATGAGGTGCAGGGCGGCGCGGGCCTCCTCGACGGCCTGCTCCAGGGTGCAGAAGATATGGGCGTCGTTGAGCTGGATGGCGCGGACCCGGGTGAGGCCGCCGAGCACGCCGGACAGCTCGGAGCGGTACATGCCGCCCAACTCGGCCATGCGGAAGGGCAGTTCGCGGTAGCTGTGCGAGCGGGAGCGGTAGATCAGGGCGTGGTGCGGGCACAGGCTCGGGCGCAGGACGACCTGCTCCGCACCGAGCTCCATCGGCGGGAACATGTCGTCGCTGTAGTGGGACCAGTGCCCGGAGATCTCGTACAGCTCGCGCTTGCCGAGCACGGGTGAGTACACGTGCCGGTAGCCCGCCTCGCGTTCCACCTCGCGGATGTACTCCTCCAGTACGTGCCGGACGATCGCCCCGTCCGGCAGCCAGTACGGCAGGCCCGCGCCCATCAGGGGGTCGGTGTCGAAGAGGTCGAGTTCGCGGCCGAGGCGGCGGTGGTCGTGCATGGCTGCTCCTCCAGGGATACGGACGAGCACCCACGACAAAACCCCGGGGCACTCGCCCCGGGGCTTGAAGATTCGCTCAGGTGTCAGCGCGCCGGGACGGGGTCCGGCGTCGTCGTGAGAGACGGATTGGCGCGCTGCATGGGGCGACGGTAACAGGGGGCGGGCCGGGCGGCCCAGTGATTTTTCCGGTTCCCGTCACCAGCGTGAAGTCATGTGGTTACGCTCAGCTACAGACCGGACTTGGGGGTGTTACGCCTTGGTTCACATTCGCCAACTCGATCCCACGGCCTCTCCGTTGGACTACTTCGGCTACGAGCTGAGGAGGAAACGGGAGGAAGCGGGGCTGACGTTGAAGCAGTTGGGCTCGGTTCTGTTCTGCTCGGGGTCGCTGATCGGCCAGATCGAGACCACGCTGAAGGTGCCGACGCGGGATTTCGCCGAGCGGGTGGATGCGGCGCTGGTGACGGACGGGATGTTCTCGCGGTTGGTGGGGCTGGTGCTGCGCAGCCAGTTGCCGACGTGGTTCCAGCCGTTCGCCGACATGGAGGCGAAGGCGACGTACATCTCCACGTACCAGTGCCAGCTGGTGTACGGGCTGCTGCAGACCAAGACGTACGCACAGGCGGTGATGGAGGTGGACCACACCGACACGCTCGACGAGATGGTGGCGGCACGGATGGAACGGCAGCGCATCCTGGAGCGCGAACAGCCGCCCTCGCTATGGGTCGTACTGGACGAGGCGGTGTTGTATCGGGAGATCGGCGGACGGGAGGTCATGCGCGAGCAACTCGCCCATCTGTTGAGCTTCCAGGACAACCAGTCGGTGCACGTCCAAGTGCTGCCGTTCTCGGTCGGACAGCACTCCGGGGCGATGGGCTCCTTCACTCTCCTGCGCTTCGACGATCACCCCGACCTGTTCTACAGCGAGAGCTACGACCAGGGGCACATGACGGCCAATCCCGCAGTAATCAGGGAGCGTTCCGTCGGTTACGCTCGCCTTCAGGCGGAGGCCCTCTCGCCGAAGGAATCAGCGGCACTGATCGCACGCGTGATGGAGGAACGCTATGGAGCTGAAGTGGCGTAAGTCGTCCTACAGCGGCAGCACCGGCGGCGACTGCGTCGAGTGCGCTCCGCTCGGCTCAGTCGCCTGGCGCAAGTCCTCGTACAGCGGCAGTTCGGGCGGCGAATGCGTCGAGGTCGCCGACCTCACCCCCTGCGTAGCCGTCCGTGACTCCAAGGACCCCGAGGTCGGCACACTCACGCTCTCGCCGGAGGCTTACGTCGCCTTCATCGGGTACGTCGGCGGAGCCCAGTAGCTCCGGGCGGTAGCGGGGCCGTCACCCGGACGGACCGGCGCGCTGGTGGTCGTACTCCTGTGGTGGTGCTTTAGGAACACGTACCCGATCTTGGGCGTGCCCTTGACGCCAGCACAGGAGGCTCGCGATGCCCCGTCCCCCGGCCCGCACCGTCATCGCCTCGACGCTCTCGGCAGCGACCTTGCTGAGCGCGTCCGGCTGTTCCGTCGCCGGGCTGGACCAGGCAACCTCGGCCGTCCGGTCCCCGGACTCCGCCGCGGCCAGCGCCACCGCGCCGCAGACTCCCGCCGCCGCCCCCACGCTCACCGAGGCCCAGGCGCGGGCCGCCCTCATCAGTGAGGCCGATCTCGGGGAACCCTGGGTGGCCACGAAGGGCTTCGCCACCTGGCGGGACTCCATGCTCAAGGCGAGCACCGAGTCGGCCGACTGCCGGCGGCTGCTCGACGCCCTGTACGCGGAGGAGCTCTTCGGCCCCGACGCCCGTACGCGCGCGTCGGTCGGTCTGGACGACGAGTGGAACGAGGCCCAGCTCCGCTACCAGATCGTGGCCCATCGGACCGAGGACATGGACCGGACGCTGGCGTGGCTCGCCGGCCTGCCGGACAAGTGCGGCGAGTTCACGGCGGACGCGCGCGGCGGGGCGATGACCGTCAAGGTGAGCGAGGTCGAGATGCCGGAGGTCGGGGACGCCCGGCAGGGGCTGCACATCGTCCTCAGCGCCGTCTCCGAGTACGAGGAGGCGCCCACGCTCACCCTCCATGTCGCCGCAGTCCGCGTGGGCGACGACGCGATCGCGCTCACCAACGGCGGTCTGGGCGACGTACCGGCCGACGCCACCCGGGCGGCCGTGGAAGTGGGCGCCCAGCGGCTGGCGGAGGTCAGGAAGCAGGGCCGCAGGGAGATCTGACCCCGGACAGCCGGCCGCTAGGCCATGGCCTCGACCGCGTCCTTGGCCTCCTTCAGGCCCGCGCCGGTGATCTCCCGGTAGACCTTGATCGCCTGGATCTTCTTGCCGTCCCGCAGCAGCGCCACGACCTCGCCCATCCGGGGGTCCTCGTGCCGCAGCCCCAAGTGGTCGAGGATCAGGTCGAGTTTGCGCTCGACCCGGGCGACTCGCCGGTCGGCCTGGGAGACCCGGCCCTGGATGGTCAGGACGGCCCAGAGGCCGACCAGTACGAAGAGCAACACCGCTATGTCCATGGTCGACGATCTTAGGCAGCCCGTACGGCCTAATCCTGGTCGAGCCGCAGGCGGTGGGCCACGACGTCATGGGCCACGTCCAGGGCCGTACGCCCGTGCGCGAACGCGTGCGCGCGCAGCCGGGCCAGCGCCTCGTCCGTGGCGACGCCCAGCTGGGCCATGATCATGCCGGTGGCCTGGTAGACATGGTCGTGGTCGGCGGCCAGACCGCTCAGCCACCGTTCGTCCCCCGGCTCGCCCGCCTCCTCGGCGTGGGGCAGCGCCATCAGCGCCACGGTCATCATTCCGGCCATCAGCCGCGCCATGTGCAGTTCCCGGCTGTTGAGATCGCCGGGCGTGTCACGGTAGAGGTCCAGCGTGCCCACGCACACCGTGTCGTTGCCGAGCGGCATCGAGTAGACCGCCCGCACTCCGGCGGCCGTGGCCTGCTGCGCGAAGACCGGCCAGCGTTGCGCGTCCCGCCCGGTCGTCAGGTCGCAGGCCAGCACGGGGGTGCCGCTCTCCGCGGCGGACTGGCAGGGACCGTCGCCCAGGGTGGCCTGGATCTCGGTCACATACGCGGCCTGCGCGCTGCTCGCGCCCAACTGGACCGGCATGCCGTCGCTCTGCAACGACACGCTGGCGCCGGTCACGGGCAGCAGTTCGACGGCGACATCGCAGAGCCGCGCCGGGATCTCACCGGGCCCGACACCGCGTACGCCCTCGGCGATCGCGTCTGCGGCGTCGGCTCGGTCGAGCCCTCGCCCACTTCGTTGATCGTCCCTGGGACGCACGGCAGCCTCCTCACACCGAGTGCGGCCTGCTTCCGCCAAGGGCAGGGCGGCCATCTCACCGCCCGCCCCGGACGACGCCCGACTACCCGTGGCCTGCCCTGCGAAACCCCACGACGGCCACGGCCACTGCCGCGTCCACCGCTTCTCGTACGGGTTCGCCGGCTGCGCGGTCCGCCGTACCGACACGGCGTCCAGGACGGGCGGCCCGGCCCCGTCCGAGCCGAGCGCGCCCTTGTGCCGCCAGATGCCGGTGACGGCGACCCAGGTGTCGACGGGCGGGGCCTCGGCGCCCCGGATCTCGACCTCGCCGGTGGTGGCCGTCGGCGGCGCAGCAGGCCACGAGGAGACGGGTGACGTACCAGGTGCCGTCGTCGTCGCGGGTGACGAAGCCGGTGAGCCGGACCGTGCGGCCCGACAGCGATCGCCCGCTGTCGTAGACCGCCCGGGAGCTGAACTCGGCCAGCGTCAGCCGCAGGGGGTCCCCGGCCGGCAGCGCGGGGAAGGTCCCGACCCCTCGCGCCGCCCGCTGCGCCGCCTCCCGCTCGGCGCTGTAGGAGCCGAGGGCCGGGGGCGGGAAGAGGAGAAGGGCGAGGAGCCAGGCGATACGGGGGTGGTGGCTGTGGCCGCCGTCCTGCGGCCCCTCCCGTCGTCCCCGTCGTCCCCGTAGTCGTACGACCGCCGCCGCCACCGCCAGCGCGACGAGGACGAGGCCGGACACCACCAGGTACGGCCGCAGCGCCGGCTGTACGTACCGCAGGTACAGCTCGCTGAACAGGGAGATCCGCAGGATCGCCGCACCGGTCAGAAGCAGCAGCGCCGCCGGTCCGTAGCACCTCACAGCGGCCACCACCCCGCCAGCGCGCTGCTCGCCACGGCCACGGCCCAGGTGACGGACGAGAACCGCAGGGCGAAGGAGCGGCCGAAGGTGCCCGCCTGGAGGGCGATCAGCTTCAGGTCCACCATCGGCCCGACCACCATGAACGCCAGGCGCGCGGTCGGCGAGAACCCGCTCAGCGAGGCCGCGACGAACGCGTCCGCCTCGCTGCACACGCACAGGACGACCGCCAGCAGCGCCAGGAGCGGCACCGACAGCCAGGGCGAGCCGGTGAACAGGTCCAGCACCGAGCGCGGTACGGCGATGTCGAAGGTCGCGGCGGCCGCCGCGCCGAGCACGAGGAAGCCGCCCGCGTGCAGGAAGTCGTGCTGGAGCCCGGCGGTGAAGGCGCGCAGGCCGGAAGCGGTCGGACCGGCGTGCCGCTCGGGTGGCCGCAGCCACTCCTCGCGGCCGAACCGGGCCCACAGCCGGCCCATCGTCACCGCCGTGGCCAGCGAGGCGACCGCGCGGGCGAGGACCATCTCCGGCTGCCCGGGGAAGGCGACGGACGTGGCCACCGGCACGACCGGGTTGACGGCCGGTGCGGAGAGCAGGAAGGCGCGGGCGGCGGCGGGAGCGACGCCGCGCCGCATGAGGCTCTGAGCCACCGGCACGGACGCGCACTCGCACCCCGGCAGGACGACCCCGGCCGCCCCGGCGACGGGCACGGCGAGGGCCTGGCTGCGGGGCAGCAGCCGGCTGAAGACCCGCTCCGGCACGAACGCCCCGATCGCCGCCGAGACGACCGTCCCGAGCAGCAGGAAGGGCACGCCCTGCACCGCGATCGCCGTGAAGACGGTCCACCAGGCGGCGACGGGCGGGGTGTAGAGGCCGAGGGCGAGCAGGGGGCCGAGGACCTAGACGACCGTGGCGATGGCGAGGAGCGCGGCGCCCCCGAATACGGCGTACACGAGCGCGCGTACGGCGATCCGCAGCCCGTCGGCCACCGTCCGCTGGTTCTCCACGCGCCTGTCCTCGTCCGCCGGTCATGTCCCCGAGATGCCCTCGCGCAAGCCAGCCGGTGCGGCCTGTGCGCAGCCTCGGGTTCCTCACAGAGGAGGCTGTGCGGGTGCGGGTCCGAGGGTGGTGGTGCCGGGGGCCGTACGGTGTCCCAGCCCCGTGCGGTACGCGTCCAGCGCCGCCTCCACCCGGCCGGTGCGGCGCAGCAGATCGCCGAGCAGCCGGCACAGGTCGGCCAGGTCGCCGGCCGCGCCCGCGCGCTCCAGCAGGCTGAGGGCGCGGACGTAGTGCTCCTCGGCGGTCTCGGTGTCGCGGGCGTCCTCGGCGATGATGCCGAGGAGGCGGTGGGCGGCGGCGGAGTGCAGGGCGCCGCGTTCGGGGCTGAGGTCGCTGAGCACCTCGTGCAGGAGGGCGGCGGCCTCGTCGGACTTGCCGCGCCGGTGCAGTACGTCGGCGAGTTCGACGACGACCTGGCTGGTGTAGAGGGCGGCGCGCTGGGCGGTGAGCATGGCCCGCGCCTCGCGCAGTTCCACCTCGGCGCTCTCCAGGTCGCCGTTCTGGGCGTGGACGTAGCCGCGCATCCAGTGGCAGTTGGCGAGTTCGGTACGGATCTGGAGCTGCCGGTACAGCTCGGCGGCCTTGGCGAGGGAGACGTCGGCCTCGGCGATCCGCCCTTCGGCGAGGAGGGTGCGGGCGACCGAGCGGTGCATGCGGGCCACCAGGGCGGGATCGCCGGCCTGCGGGGCGAGGGCGAGGGCGTACTCGGCGGCCTGGGCGGCGCGGGCCTGGGCGCCCATGTCCATGTAGGGGCCGATGACGCTGGCGTAGAGCAGGAGGAGGGCGTCGGGGTCGTGCAGTCCGCCGCGGTTCAGCTCGTCGAGGGTGGACTCCAGCAGGTAGACGGCGTAGCGCAGTTCACCGGCGAGGTAGTGCGAGACGGCGCGTCCGCGCAGGGCGGGGACGCGGGCGGGCAGCGGGGCATCGGCTGCGGTGAGCACCTGCTCGGCCTGCTCGAAGCAGCGCCGGGCCGCGGTCAGTTCGCCCGTGTCGATGCCGCACTCGCCGAGTCCGAGCAGCGCGTCGGCCTCCGCCTCGACGAGCTGGTGCTCGCGCGCCTCGGCGAGCAGGGCGGCGTACTGCTCCGCCGCCGCCTCGGCCTCCCCGGTGGCCAGCGTGCGCTGTGCCTCGGTCAGCCTGAGGCGCAGATCGGTGGCGAGGCGGGCCGGGCGCCCGGTCGCCAGCTCCTCGAACCCGACGCCGAGCCGCTCGGCGAGATGCCTCAGCGCGTCGTCGGAGGGCCGCACCCGGCCGGCCTCCAGTGTGGAGATGTACGCGGGCGTGTAGGCCGGTTCGGCCACCTGCCGCTGGGTCAGCCCGCGTTCGACCCGTAACCGCTGTACGCGGCGTCCGATGGTCCCCGGGTCGTCACGCTCGGCCATGGCCCCCAACTCCCCCTGCACCCTTGCCGTTCGGCTTGGACGACCCCTAGGTTAAACCGTGTATTAAACGCGCTTAATACATTGCTGCTGAGAGCTGTGAGAGGTCGCCGTGCTCGAACGCACCAGCACCACCGAGCGTTATACACGAGGCGTCGCCGCCGCCGTGGTGGCCGTGGCGACACTCATCCTGGCGGCGAACGCGGGCCCGGCCCGGGCGGCGGACCCAGGGCCGGCGTACCAGGTCAGGGACGCCGTACAGACCCAGGGCACGGTTCGGGCCGCGCCCTAGAACTCCGCGCCACGACCGGCCGCCTTCGCTCGGCGCGAAGCCCGGGCGATCATGCCGTGACGCGAGCGGAGGAGGTTGCCCGCGCCACGGCTCCCCCGAGGCTGGCAGCCGGAGAGTTGATC
Source organism: Streptomyces curacoi (assembly GCF_001513975.1). Lineage (GTDB taxonomy): Bacteria > Actinomycetota > Actinomycetes > Streptomycetales > Streptomycetaceae > Streptomyces > Streptomyces curacoi. The sequence continues at coordinate 451,186 of NZ_KQ947985.1, read as the reverse complement.
GGCACCCCCTCTCATCAGGGCAAACAATTCAGTGCCCGCACACCTGCCGGTACGGCACATCCCCCGCGTACGTCCGCCACTGCCCCCGCGTCAGCGTCCCGCCCACCCGGGCGCACACCCGCTCCACCACCCGCTCGGGATCGACGACGTACCGCTGGAGGGGGACGTGCGTCCCGGCCGCGTACACCGTGCCGCTGTCCTCGCTGAACGCCACCGAGTCGATCTCCTCGCCCGGCGTCGGCAGAGGTCCGCCCAGCGGCTGCTGGGTGGCCACGTCCCACAGCTGGAGCGTTCCCGACGTGCCGCCCACGGCGAGCGTGCGGCCGTCGGGGCTGAGGGCCAGCGCGCCGACGCCCTCCGGGATGTCGCCGAGCCGGGCCGGAAAGACGCTCCGCAGGACCCCGGCCTTGTGCCGCAGCTCCCCGTCCCACAGCGCGACCCGGCCGGTCCCGTCGCCCACCGCCAGCCGTGCGCCGTCCCCGCTGAAGGCGAGGGCGCCGATCTGGTCGCCCTGGACGAGGTCCTTCCCGGTCACCGTGCCGTGTGGGAGGCGCGCGGTGCGGTTGTCGCCGACCAGCAGTGCGCCGTCGGGGCGGACGGCCAGGTGGCTGCTGTCCAGACCGGTCACCACGGAGACGCGGCGGTGGCCCGCCGTGTCCCACACCTCGTCGCGCAGCTCGCCGATGCCGGGTGTGCGCACGGCGTACAGCGTGCGGCCGCCGGAGCCCAGGGCGAGGCCGATGACCGCCCCGGAGGAGTCGGCGGAGGCCAGGTCCAGGGTGGCCCGGACCCTGCTGCGGCGGACGTCCCAGATGGTGATCCGCTGCGGGGCCGCCTCCCGGCCCGGCGCCGAGACGCCGTACGCGAACAGGCCGCCGTCCGGGCTGAACGCCGTCAGGGCGAGGGTGTCGGCGGGTATCACCGGGTCGGTGCCCTTCCGAGCGGTGGGGAGCGGCGGCGAGGGCAGCGTCCGTACGGCACTCGCCCTGTCGTGGATGTCGCGCAGCTGGAAGCGGTAGCCGGCACCCGTGCCGGTGCCGGTGCGTTCGGCGGTGGCGAGGGTGCGGCCGTCGGGGGCGAGCCGGACGCCGGACAGGGCGTTGTCGTCCTGCCAGGCCGGCGTCACCGCCGTCGCCACGTCCAGGGAGTGGACCGTACCGGCCTCCAGGTAGCGCAGGACGGGGCGCTCGGGGTCCCAGGCGAGGCCGCCGTACACGTACTGGTTGTTGAGGGAGTGCCGGAACACCGGCGCGTCGGGGGACGACAGCCGCCACACCTTGATCTCCGTGCCGTCGGCCGCCGCCAGAAACCTCCCGTCCCGGCTGAAGGCGGTGTACTCGACGCCCGGGACGGTGAGGTCGGCCAGCTGCTTCCCGGTGCCGGTGTCCCAGACGCGCATGCCGGCCGGGGTGACGGCGGCCAGCCGCTGTCCGTCGCCCATGGCCAGCAGAGCGTCGTTGTCGGCGCACGCCTCCTTGTCGCGCGTCCAGTCACCGGGCAGGGTGCGGTGGCCGGCGATGTCCCACACCTGGGGGGTGGCGCCCTGGCGGCCGGTGGGGCAGACGGCGACGGCGCGGGCGTCGGGGGACAGGTCCGCGCTGCCGGCCGCGGCGCTCTCGAACAGCGGCCGGCCGTCGGTGAGGGAGCGCACACGGGCCCGTTCGTCGTCGGCGCCGGTCACCAGATAGGACTCGCCCGCGATGCCGACGTCGGAGAACGCCGGCCACGGCCCGCCGGTCCAGCGTCCGGTGGCCGTGTTCCACAGGCGGATGCCGTCCGCACCGCTCACCGCCACGACCCTTGCGTCGGGGGAGACCGCGCCCACCTGGTCGCCGCCGACCGGCAGCCGGCCCGAGCCGGTGCGGCGGTGCGTGGCCACGTCGTACGTCCGCCAGGTGCGGTCCTCGACGCTGAGCAGGGTGCGGCCGTCCGGAGTGAGGAAGCGGCGGGGGCTGTCGCCGGGGGCCGGGTCGGTGAACGTGTCCTGCTCGGGCTGGGCGAGGGCGCCGAGCAGGGCCCGGCGGGACTCGGGGAGCGGGGAGACGCGCCAGGCGGCGACGCCCAGCAGCATCGCGGTGCGCGGGTCGGTGGTGCGCAGCGAGTCGGCGACGGCGGCGATACGGCGGGCGGCGGTGTCGGTGCGCTGGCGCTCGTTGTCGCGGTGCTGGCTCCACGCCGCCAGGCTCACCAGCAGTGCCACCGCCAGGACCGCGGACAGGGCCGTGACCAGCACCCGGGACCTGCGGGCCGTGCGCGCGGCGGCCCGCTGTTCCGCCGCCCGCGCCTCGACCGCCGCGGCGAGGAACTCCCGTTCCGGCGCGGTCAGCATGCCGTCGTCGTCCGCGAACATCTCCCGCGCGCGCTCCAGCCTGCTGCCCCGGTACAGCCCGCCGGGATCCCGGTCGTGCTCCAGCCAGGCGCGGGCGGCCTCGGTCAGGTGCCGGTGGTGGCGCAGCCGCTCGCGGTCCTCCTCCAGCCAGCCGGACAGCCGCGGCCAGCAGGTGATCAGGGCCTCGTGGGCGAGCTGGACGCCGTCCTCGTCGGCGGTGAGCAGCCGGGCGCGGGCCAGCCGCTCGACCACCTGCGGCACCTCCGGGTCGGTCCACTCGGCGAGATCGGCGCGGGTCAGCGGGCGCCGGGTGTCGGGGGTGCCCCGGCCCGGCTCGACCAGCCGCAGCAGCAGATGCCGGGCGGTGCGCGCCTGGGCCTCGGTCAGCTGCTCGTACACCTCCTCCGCCGTCGCCGCGATCGCGCCGCGCACCCCGCCGGCCGCCTGGTACGCGGCCAGGGTGAGCACCCGGCCCTTGCGCCGCCGCCAGGTCTCCAGCAGCGCGTGCGAGAGCATGGGCAGCCCGCCGGGCTGGTCGACGACCTCCCCGACGATCCGCGCGGTCAGCTCCCGCTCCACCAGCAGTCCGGCGGCCTGCGCCGGCTTGGTCACCGCCGCCCGCAGTTCGTCGGCCGTCATCGGTCCGAGCAGCAGCCCGGCACCGGTCAGCGCGTCCGCCAGGCCCCGGTGCTCGGAGCAGCGGGCGTAGAAGTCGGCCCGTACGCTGACCAGCACCCGCAGCCGGCTGTCCGGATCGCGGGCGGTGAGCAGCAGGTCGATGAAGCGGGCCCGTTCCTCGCGGTCCCGGCACAGGGTGAAGGCCTCCTCGAACTGGTCGACCACCACCCAGCTCTCCGGCTCGTCCTCGGCGGGGGCCAGCAGGTGGCCGTACGTCTGCGCGGGCCGCGCGCCCGGGGTGAGCACCCGCAGCACCGCCGGGCGGCTGCGGCGGGCGATCTCCTCGCGCAGGGCGGGGATCAGCCCGGCCCGCAGCAGCGAGGACTTGCCGCTGCCGGACGCCCCGAACAGCACCGCGAACCGGTGGTCGCACACCAGTCGGTGCAGCTCCTCGACCATGCGGTCCCGGCCGAAGAACAGATGCCGGTCGGCGGGCTCGAAGCGGGCCAGGCCCCGGTACGGCGGTGCGCTGTCCGCGGGCTCCTCGCGCACCGCCTCGGCGACCGCCGCCTCCGCCTCCTTCCAGCGGACCTCCCACTCGGCGGGGTCGCCGCCGCAGGCCCTGACGTACCCCTGGGCGACGGCCAGGGACGGCAGCCGCTCGCCGGCCGCGGCCTGCGACAGCGTTGTCGCGGAGAAGCCGGCCGCCTCGGCCATGCGCCGGTACGAGGGGCTGCCCGCGGCCTTGCGCACCTCGCGGAGGTCGTGGGCGAACCGGGCGACGGGACCGGCCGCCGGGTCCAGGGGTCTTTCGGGACGGCCCATGCGTACGTACCTCCACGCAGCCGACGGACAAATCAGAAATGATCATGGAATTTAATTGTCCTGACAAAGGAGATGCGTAAATCGATTCCCCGGTTCCCACTGAATTGATTGCCCTGGTCAGGGGCCAACACGGCTGGGGGTGGGGGGTGGGTCGGCGGCTTAATTGAAATCGGCCCGGCTGGACCCGGGCACCGGCAAGTGGGACACGCCCGCCCTGGTCACCATGGAGAACATGGCCAAGACGCCGCGCGACGCCCTGTGGAACTCCAACGCGCGCGACGACAACAAGTGGGGCCTGGCCAACTTCCCGCGCCCCACCCCGAACCGCCCCGGCGAGGACACTCCCCCCTGTCCCGCCGGGGGCTTCCATGTTCACACCCGCCTCTTAAGCACCGTTTCACCCCGCTGTCAGCGCCATGACCTAGCCTTCGATCACTCACGGCGGCGCGCGTGGCCTCTTCTGCCGCGGCCGCCCTTCTCGCTTCTTTCGTTCCGGGGGGTTCGAAACCGTGCGCAGACGCACTCTCCCTGCCGCGACAGCGCTCGCGGTCCTGTTCAGCTCGGTCGCCCTGGTCGCGACCGGCGCCGGGCCGGCCGCGGCCGACTCCAGCACGTCCCTTCCCCTGAAGTCGACCGGCGACATGGTCGTCGACGGGGTCCACCAGCGGGTCTTCATCAGCGACCCGACCGCAGGCCAGGTCGTCGTCACCGACTACGCGGGCGCGGTCGTCGGCACCGTCGGCTCGCTGCCCGGCGTGCGTGGCCTGGAGTTGTCGCCGGACTCGGGCACGGTGTACGCGGCCGTGGGCGACGCCGACGCGATCGTGGCCATCGACACGGCGACCGCGACCGAGGCCCACCGCTACTCCACCGGCACCGCCGACCCCCGCTACCTCGCCGAGACCGGCGGCAAGATCTGGTTCGGCTACGGCGGCGCCGCCCAGGGCAACATCGGCTCCCTCGACCTGAGCGGCACCGACCCGGTCGTCACCCTGAACCAGGCGCCCACCAACGCCTGGTACTCGGCCCCGATCCTGGACGCCTCCGCCGGCGCCCCGGGCACCCTGGTCGCGGGCGCCCCCGACCAGAGCCCGGTCGTCCTCGCGGTCTACGACGTCTCCTCGGGCACGCCGAGCGAGACCGCGCACGCCTTCGACCCCGGCGACACGGGCGGCGGCAACCTGATGGACCTGGCCGTCACGCCCGACGGCAAGGACGTCGTCACGGCCAGCGGCTTCCCGTACTACCAGGCCGTCTACAAGCTCACGGACCTGTCCAAGGACGGGACGTACCCCACCAACCCGTACCCGAACGCGGTGGACATCGCCCCGAACGGCGACGTCGCGGCGGGCACCAGCTCCACGGACGAGCCGGACGTCCACGTCTTCAAGCCGGGCACCACGCTCCCGCTGAAGGAGTACGACCTCGGCTCCGACCAGCTCACCGCGCGCGGGCTCGCCTGGGCGCCGGACGCGAGCAAGCTGTTCGCGGTGTCCCGCACCGCCGGTGACGGCTACGCGCTGCACGTCCACGACGACCCGACGAAGACGTCCAGCACCCTCACGGTCAACGCCCCCGCCACCGCCACCCGCGCCAAGCCCCTCACCCTCACCGGCACGCTGACCTCCTCGGCCGCGTTCCCGGCGGGCACCACGGTCTCCGTCACCCGTACCGACGACGAGTCCCCGAGCGGCAAGGCGCTCGGCACGGCGAACGTCGCCGCGGACGGCTCGTATTCCTTCACGGACACCCCGCCGGCCGGCGGCACGGTCAAGTACACCGTCACGTACGCGGGCGACGCGGACCACGCGGGCGCCACGGCCTCGGACTCGGTGTCCGTGGCCAAGACAGCGACCACCCTCACGCTGGACAACAACCTCAAGACGTACGGCTACGGCAGCTACGTCACCTTCACCGCGCACCTCGGCACCACGTACAAGAACCGCACAGTGGAGATCTGGGCCGACCCGTACGGCTCCGACAAGCCCAACGCGCTCGTGAAGAAGGGCACGGCCGACTCCAGCGGCAACCTGTCCGCGACCGTCCACCTCACCCGCGACACCAAGGTCAGCGCGAAGTTCACGGGCGACACGCGGTACGCGGCGAAGACGGTGACCAACACCGTCTACACCAAGGTGAAGATCTCGACGTCGCTGAGCGGCGCCTACAAGACGGCCACCGCCTGGAACGCGACGTACTACTACTTCCGCCAGTCCAAGGACCCGGTCTACAACACCACGATGACGCCGTACCCGGGCCGCAAGTACCAGTTCCAGGTCCAGGCCTACTCCGACGGCGCCTGGCACACCACGGACACCGAGTACTTCGCGCTCGACTCCTACGGCAAGGACTCGGTCGTCCTGGACGGCACCCCGCCCACCGGCGTCCGCTTCCGGCTCCGCTCCTCCTACATCGACACGAAGTCGGGCGACAACGTCAACACGACGACATACGGCGCCTGGAAGTACTTCATCTTCACGAAGTGACCCCTGTCTGCAGCTGCTTCAGCTGCTGAAGGACGTTCTCCAGAGCGCCCCGCCGTCGTCCCGGCACTCGGCCCCGTAGCTCCGCGAGCACGGGGCCGAGTTCACGTGCGGGGGCGGCGTCCTTGATCTGCCCCCACTGGTGGTGGGCCCGGTCCACCGCCGCCTCGACCGCGGGCGCGTCCGGCGCCTGTCCCGCGGAGAGCCGGGCCGAGGCGACCGTCAGCCAGGTGCGGCAGCTGCGCACCGCGTCCCCCGCCAGCATCGCCAGATCCGCGCGGACCTCGATCCAGTGCAGGGCCTCCTCCGACGCGGGCCCGAGGGCACGCAGGGCGACCTGCTCGAAGTGAGCGGCCAACGCCTCGGCCTCACCGTGCCGGCCGCCCTCCACGGCAGCGGCGATGGCAGCGTGCGGGTCGACCGGCGCGGGGCCCTGAGCGGGGCTCTGAGCGGAGCCCTGAGCGGGGCTTTGCGCCGGGGTCTGAGCGGAGCCCTGAGCGGGGCTGTGCGCGGGAATCGGGGGAGCACCGGGGGCGGGGCTGGGCGCAGGGCCGGGTGCAGGGATCTGCGCGGGACCTTGCGGGGGCGCCGGCAGCAGAACCAGCGTGGGTTCCGGCACCGGGCTCGGCAGGGGACGCTCCGGCGGCTGCGGCACGGCCTGCGCACGCTCTGACACCTCGACCGACACGGCCCCGACCGGTACAGCCTCGACCGGCACAGCACTCCCCGGAAGCGGAGGCGGCAAGGCCGGTGCGGGACCCTGCGGCGGGATCTGCGTACCGCTCTGGGCCGTGAGCACGATGTCGATGCCCATGCCGCCCTCGGGTGAGATCCGTGCCAGCGCCTGCTGGTGGAGCTGGTCGAGGGGCGGGCGGTGGCCGCTGCGCAGCAGGGTCGCGACGGCCTTCATGTACGCCGGAGCCGCCACCGTACGGCGGTTCGGCGGCGGGGCGATACGGCCGTAGACCGCGTTGTTGCGCCCCGAGTCCAGGGGATGGGCGCGCAGCCACTCCCAGGTCTCGGTGTCGGCGTGCAGGTCGAGGACGAGGGTCGTCGAGCCCGGTGCGCGAAGGCGCAGTTCCTCGCGGATCCAGTGCCAGGGGAAGCCGGTGTAGCGGACGGTCGGCGGGGTCGTCCGGGCCAGCGCGAGGTGGGGCAGGTGCTGGCGGCGGTCCAGTTGCAGCTGGCCGGTGACGAAGACGGTGAGCGGGCCCGGGGCGATCGCGGCGGCGCGCAGCCGGGTGAGGACGGCCTGCGGTTCCAGCGGGTCGGCGAGTTCCACGACGTTCGCCGTGTCCGTGCCGGACAGCACCGGCGGCGCGACCGCGGCGAGCACCGGGAGCACGGAGGCGGCGTCCACCAGACAGCCCCTGCCCGCCGGGGCGGCGGCCAGCAGCAGCACGGTTCCGGGCATCGGTCCCTCCCCATCCCCCGTCGATCACGTACGGCAGCACCGTAACCGCTGCGGCTGCAAAGAGGGGATCTCAGGGCTGCAAACGTCCGTTTCCCTCCCCATTCCCCCGGCCGGCCCGCCGCCGTACCGCGAACACCGTGGTGTCGTCGGCGAGATGCCCGCCGCAGTGCCGCAGCGTGCTCTCCCGGACGAAGGCGACCAGGCGCCGGGGCTGCGCGATGCCCGGGTCGGCGGCGACGGCCTCGGCGACCTCGGTGGCGAGCGGGTAGAAGACGCCGTCGCCGTCCCGGGCCTCGGTCACCCCGTCCGTGGTCAGCAGCAGCGTCTCGCCGGGCGCGAGGGGCACCCGGCGCACGGGCGGCGGGCCGTCGGTGGGGGCGAGTTCCCCGAGGCCGAGGGGGAGGCCGTGGGCGGGCAGCAGCGACCGTACGCCGTCGGGGCCGACGACGAGCGGGGACTCGTGGCCGAGGACGACGGCGTCCATCGCGTCCGGCTGCTCCTGCGGGAAGCCCAGCAGGACGGCGGTGGCGAACCGGTCGCCGTCCTCGCCGCCGAGGGCCGTGCGCATCCGGATGTGCCGCTGCATGCGCACCTCCAGACGTACGGCGACCGTCGTCAGGTCCGGCTCGTGGTAGGCGGCCTCACGGAAGGTGCCGAGCAGCGCGGCCGCCGCCTCCACGGCCGCCAGCCCCTTGCCCTGGACGTCGCCGAGGATCACGCGGGTGCCGTGCAGGCCGGTCTGGATGTCGTAGAAGTCGCCGCCGACGCGGGCCTCGCTGTCGGCCGCGAGATACACAGCCGCGTGGTCGAGGCCGCCCCAGCCCGGCGGCAGCGGGCGCAGCACGGTGCGGCGGATGGTGGCGGCGACGTCCTCCATGTGCAGCATGCGCCGCTCACCGCGCACCCGGACCACGCAGGCCAGCGTGGCGAGGACGCCGCCGATGCCGGCGAGGACGAGGTCGGGCAGGCCGGCCTGGTACTCGTGCGGCAGGACGGCGTCCGCGGCGATGTACGTGACCGGCGCGAGCACCGCGAACACGGCCGTGCCCCACACTCCGCAGATCGCGGCGGCGATGCCGGGGACCAGCACGATCCAGGAGAGGATCCGGAAGTCGCTGCTGGTCCGGAAGTCGACCAGGACGATGCCGACGAGCAGCAGCAGCGGCGGCACCCAGGCGACACTGCGACCGCGCACGCGCAGCAGCTGCGGTCGGCGCACGTCGTCCTGCGGGCCGGCTTCACCGTCGCTTACGGCCCTCATGGGCTTCAGCGAAACACGCCGTTGGTTCAGCCGCATCCGGGTACCCGGGGTTCCCGTGGCCGTGCCCGGGGCCGCCGCCGACTTGCCGGCCGACGGTCTCAGGTGTGCGCTGGATGGCGGGGGCGAGGAGAGAGGAGAGCTCTCATGGCTCATGCGGCACCCGCGCCCGGCGGACGGGCCGGAAGGACGGGCCCCACGGGCGCGCCGAGCGCCACGGACACGACGACCGGCGCGCGTGGCCTGCCCGACGTCTTCAGCGCGCGGACGCACCGCGTCGCGAGCGTCGCCGTACCGATCGTCCTCGGGCTCCTCTACGGCTACTGGGCCGCGGCCAACCGGCGCTCCGGCGGCGAGATCACCGGCTGGAACCTGCTCTTCGGCTTCGTCACCGCGGCCGCGTTCACGCTGCTGTACATCGCCGTGCGCTGGGTCGCCTCGCGCACGATCCGCGAGGTGCACGCACTGCTGTGGTTCGCCTTCACGGGCAGCGCGTTCGGGTTCCTGTACAGCCAGGCCGACGTGACCGTGCTCCGGTCCGCGATCATGGGCGCCGTGATCGGCGCGGGCTTCTTCGCGGTGCTGTTCTACCGCTACTACACCCACGAGGACGCCCAGGGCCACCGGATCAGGTGAGGGGCGAGCACGGATCGGCCCCGGCCGCCACTGGCGCCGGGGCCGCCCCATTCCCCTTCATCCACCCACGAACACGCCCTGGATCCATGAGACACCCGTTCGGGTGAACGCTCCACCGGAGAGCGGAATCGTGCGGCCGTATGCAGTCACGCGGCTGGCACATCCACCCCCGTGACCCTTGCCTGAAGAGGTGCCCACCCGTCTGCGGAACGCCCTGTCGGCAGCGCTGATCGCCCTGTCGTGCCTCCTCGTGCCGTTCGGCGCGCTGGCGGCCTGGGTGACGTACGGGCTCGCCGACACGGGCCGCTACGTCACCGCGATGGCGCCGCTGGCCGCCGATCCGGCCGTGCAGGGCGCGGTGGCGGACACCGTCGGGGCCGGGATCCTGCACGAGGTGGCCCCACGGCTCGACCCCGGGCTCGGCACCCGTGACGAGCAGGGCACCCTGCGTCCCTTCGTGTACGACGCGGTGCGCTCGTTCACCCGGAGCGAGGCCTTCCACACGGCGTGGGACGCGAGCAACAGGGCGATCCACGACGCGGTGCTGAGCGCCCTCCACGACGGGCGCGACCGCCCGGTCACCGTCGACCTGGCCCCGGTCACCGCGCAGGTCAAACGCCACCTCGCCGACGACCACGTCCCGTTGGCGCACCGCATCCCGGTCGAGCACACCGAGGTCGCCGTGCTCCCGGCGCACGAGCTGGACCGGCTCAGGAAGGGATACGACGTGCTCGAAGTCGCCGGTTTCTGGCTGCCCGTCTCGGCCGCCGTCCTCGCCGCGACGGGCATCGCCGTCGCCGCCTGCCGCCGCCGCGCGGTCACGGCGACCGCGCTGGGCACGGCCCTCGGCGGCGCGTTCCTGCTCCTCGCGGTGGCGATCGGCCGCCAGCTCACCCTGGCCGACCTGACCGAGGCGGCCCATCGCCCGGCCGCGGGCGCGGTCTACGACGCCCTGACCGCCACCCTGCGCACGGTGTCCTGGCTGCTCATCGTCCTCGGCCTGGCAGTAGCCCTCCTCTGCCGCCTCACCCAACTGCTCGCACAACACCGACAAGCATCCCCAACGCCCACCGCAGACCCGACTCCGAAACCGACCCGAGCCCGAGCCTGACGGCATCCGGCGTGCGGTTCGGATCGACGGTGAAGGCGGGGCCCCGGCCTCACGGCGACCCCGCGCCCAGCCGCCACGGCGGCGAAAGTGTCCTCGGCCTGGCAGTCGCCCCCCTCTGCCGCCTCACCCAACCGCTCGCACAACACCGACAAGCATCCCCAACGCCCACCGCAGACCCGACTCCGAAACCGACCCGAGCCCGAGCCTGACGGCATCCGGCGTGCAGTTCGGATCGACGGTGAAGGCAGGGCCCGGGGTCACGGCGATCCCGTGTTCGGCCGCGGCGGCCGTGAAGGTGTCCGCTCGCCATGGGGCGGGCAGCTCCCACCAGGCGAAGTAGGCGCGCGGATCGGACCGTACGGCGAATCCGCGCAGCTCCTCGCCGAGGATCCGCTGCCTGGCCGCCGCATCGGCCCGCTTCGCCGCGACCAGCCGCTCCACCGTCCCGTCCCCGGTCCACCGCACGGCCGCCTCCACGGCGAACCGTCCCGCGCTCCAGCCACCCGACCGCACGGCCGCCGCCACCGTCTCGACCCGCTGCCGGGGTACGGCGACGAAGCCCACGGTGAGTCCTGGGGCGACGCGCTTGGAGAGGCCGTCGACGACGTGGGTGAGGTCCGGGGCGTGGACGGCGAGGGGGTCGTCGTCCGTGAGGAAGGACCAGATGCGGTCCTCGACGACGGGGATGTTCAGGGCGTTCACGGCGGCGGCGAGGTGCACTCGGCGGTCCGCGCTCATCGTCCGGGACGTCGGATTGTGCAGGGTCGGCTGGAGGTAGAGCGCGGACAGCGGGGCACTGCGGTGGAGGGCTGCGACGGACTCCGGCCAGACCCCGTCCTCGTCCGCCGCCAGCGGGACCAGGGTGATGCCGAGGCGGGCGGCGATCTCCTTGACCAGGGGATACGTCAGCGGTTCGACACCGACGCGTCCGCCGGGGCGGACCAGGGAGGCGAGGGTGGCGGCGATGGCCTGGCGGGCGTTGCCGGTGAACAGGAACCGGTCGGGTTCGGGGCGCCAGCCCGCGGTGGCGAGGAGGGCGGCCACCGCCTCCCGGGCCGCGGGCGTGCCGGTGGCGGCGGCCGGGTGCAGGGCCTCGGTGAGGACGTCGGGGCGGAGAAGGGGCGCGAGGGCGGGGGCGAGGAGTTCCGACTGTCCGGGCACGGCAGGGTAGTTGAGCTCCAGGTTCACGGCGGCGGCGGTCGCGGCCTCGGTGAGCGAGCGCCCGCTCCGCCCGGGTTGCGCCGCCGCCCGGACGAAGGTCCCGCGGCCGACCTCGCCGACGACCAGTCCCCGCCGTACGAGTTCGGCGTACACCCGCCCCGCCGTCGACCCGGCGATCCCGCGCCGCCGCGCGAACACCCGCTGGGGAGGCAGCCGTTCACCGGGCCTGAGCCGCCCGGCGGTGATGTCGTCGGCTATGCGGTCGGCGAGGCGCCGGTAGTCCTGCACGAGCGTCCTCCTGACATTGCACCGAGGGCAAAGATCTTATTGCACCGAGGAGTTGGGCCGATCTAGGGTCGTCCACATGACCCCCTTCCTCGCATACGAGGACAAAGGCGCCGATACCGCTGCGGCCCCCCTTGTCCTCGTCCACGGCCACCCCTTCGACCGCACGATGTGGGCCCCGCAGATCGAGGCGTTCTCCCACCAACGCCGAGTGATCGCCCCCGACCTGCGCGGCTACGGCGCCTCCCCGGTCGTCCCCGGCGTCACACCGCTCTCCGTCTTCGCCGGCGACATCGACGCCCTGCTGGACGACCTGAAGGTGGAGACCTTCGTGCTGGCGGGCCTGTCGATGGGCGGCCAGATCGTCATGGAGGCCTACGAGCGCTTCCCCCACCGCATCCGGGGCCTGGTCCTCGCGGACACCTTCCCGGCGGCGGAGACGCCCGAGGGCGGGAAGGCACGGGGCGACATGGCGGACCGGCTGCTGCGCGAGGGCATGCGCGGATACGCCGACGAGGTGCTGGAGAAGATGGTCGCGCCGTACGCGGACGCCGAGGTCAAGGCCCACGTCCACGGCATGATGACGGCGACCCCGCCGGAGGGCGCCGCGGCGGCCCTGCGCGGCCGCGCCGAACGCCCCGACTACCGCGACCTGCTGACCCGCGTCTCGGTCCCCGCCCTGGTCGTCGTGGGCGCGGACGACACCTTCACCCCCGTCTCCGACGCCGAGGCCATGCACGCGGCCCTCCCGGACTCGACACTGCGGGTGATCGAGAGGGCGGCCCATATGCCGAACCTGGAGCGGCCGGGCGAGTTCAACGAGGCGCTGGGGGAGTTCCTGGCGCGGGTCGACACGCACCCGTAGTCTCGGGGCCGTGATGCGACGGCGGCTCGGCACCTGGTCGGCCGCCCTGCTGTTCCTCGGCGTCAGCGCGGTCGTCGGCTGCCGTGTCGCCGACACCGACGGCATCACCCCCGTCCCGCAGTTCCTCGCCTTCCTGCCGTGGCTGCTGGTGCCCACCGGAGGCGGGCTGCTGCTCGCCCTGTTCTCGCGCTGGTGGACCGGCGCCGTGTGGGCCGTCGGCCTGCTGGGGCTGCTGGCCTGGTACATCGAGCCGTACGGGAAGACCGGTAGGCCGGACGGGCCCGCGCTCGTCTCCTTGCGCGTGCTGACCTCGAACGTCGAGTTCGGGCACGCGACCGACTCCCTGGTGGCCGCCGTCCGCCGCGAGCGGCCGGACCTCGTGTTCGTCCAGGAGTGCGAGTACACCTGCGACGCCACCCTCACCAGTGCCCTCGCCGGCGACTATCCGCACCGGGCCGCCCGGATCGCCGGCGGCTCGGCGGGCTCGGTCGTCCTCAGCCGCTTCCCGCTCCGGCCCGCGGGCGCGGTCGCCGGCACCATGGCCATGCCCGGCGCCGTCGCCGACGTCCGCGGACACGCCGTACGGCTGCAGCTCGCGCACCCCATGCCGCCGCTCCCGGGCCAGATCGGCCTCTGGCGGCGGGAACTCGACGCGCTGCACGACTTCGCCGCCGAGCACGACCGGACGCCCCTCGTCCTCGCCGGCGACTTCAACGCCTCCCAGGACCACGCCGCCTTCCGCCGCATCCTCGACACCGGCCTGCGCGACGCCGCCCGGCTCACCGGCCACGACCGCACGCCCAGCTGGCCGGCCCGCACCGCACCGACGTTCGGCGTGCAGATCGACCATGTGCTCCTGTCCGCCGACCTCTCCGCCCGCACCGCCCGCTTCCTCGACCTGACCGGCACCGACCACCGCGCCCTGCTCGTCGACGTCACGCTCCACCAGCGCCGAGCAGGTGAACAAGGCCGCCCATAATGGGCGCATGCCCCGCGAGTTCCCCGTCAGCCTCACGCCCCCCGACTGGCTGGTCAGGAACCTCCGGGCCCAGCAGGCCCCCGTCAACCGGCCGGCCGTGGTCCGCGCCGCGATCGCGATGGCCCTCCCGCTGGCCCTCGGCCTCGCCGCCGACCGCCCCGCCTACGGCGCCCTCGCCTCCATGGGCGCCCTCAACGGCGTCATCAGCGACACCGCCACCGCCTACCGCGTCCGCATCCCCACCATCGCGATCCCCCAGCTCTTCGGCGCCGTGGGCATCACCCTGGGGTCCCTGGTGCACGGCCACGGCTGGGTCGCCGTCGCCGCCGTCACCGGTGTCGCGCTGATCTCCGGGATGATCTCGACGATCGGCGCGGTCGCCTCCGCGTCGGGGCTGGTGCTGCTGCTGACCTGCGTGGTCGGCGCGGGCCTGCCGATGCCGGGCGAGTGGTGGCTCGCGCCGCTGCTGATGTCCGGCGGCGGGCTGCTCGTCCTGCTCCTCGCGCTGCTCGCCTGGCCGCTGCGGTCCGGGGTCCCCGAACGCGTCGCGGTGGCCGGCACCTACCGGGCGGTCGCCGAGTTGCTGGCGGCCTGCGGCAGCGACAGCACCCAGGCCTACGACGACGCCCGGCACGCCGTCACCCAGTCCCTGAACCAGTCGTACGACACCGTCCTCGCCCACCGCGCCCGCCACCACGGCCGCAGCCCCGAACTGACCCGGCTGCTCGCCCAGTTGAACGCCATCACCCCGGTCGTGGAGGCCGCCCCCGCCGCACACCTCAGCGGCAGCCCCCTCCCGCCCGAGCTCCCGGAGGCCGTACGGCGCCTCGCCGAGGCCGTGGAGACCGGCTCCCCGGGACCGGCCGGGCTGAGGCTGCCCAGCCCGACGACCCAGACCGCCCGCGCGGTCGACCACGCCCTGCGCCACACCGCCGAGGTCGTCACCGCACCGGACGTCGACCCCCGCGGCATCGACGACCGCCTCGGCCGGCCGGCCACGCTCGGCATCCGCGCCGCCCGCGCCACCCGCAGCGTCGCCCTCTCCGCCGCCTCCTGGCGCTACGGCCTGCGCCTCGCCCTGTGCATCGGGCTGGCCCAGGCGCTGGTCTCCCTCGTCCAGGTCCCCCGCTCCTACTGGGTCGCCCTCACCATCACCTTCGTCCTCAAGCCCGACTTCGGCTCCGTCTTCTCCCGCGCCCTGCTGCGCGCCCTCGGCACGGTCGCCGGCCTGGTCATCGCGGCGGCGGTGCTCGCGGAGGTGCCGCGCGGCTGGTGGGACGTACCGGCGATGCTGCTGCTCGCGCCGCTGATCCCGGCCTTCACCCCGCGCGGCTACGGCTACCAGACGGCCGCCATCACCCCCGTCATCCTGCTCCTGTCGGACGTCCTGAACCGCGCGGGCACCGCGCTGCTGCTGCCTCGCCTGGTCGACTCCCTCCTGGGCTGCGCGATCGCGCTCGTCGCCGGTTATCTGCTGTGGCCGGAGAGCTGGCACACGCGGGTCGGCGACCGGCTCGCCGACGCGGTGGACGACACCGCGCGCTATGTGGAGGGCGCCTTCGGACCGGACGCCGTCGACCCGCCGGCCCGCGCCCGCATGCGGCGCCGCCTCTACCGGGACCTCTCCGCCATCCGTACGGAGTTCCAGCGCGCCCTGACCGAGCCGCCGCCCACCGGACGCCGGGCGGCGGCGTGGTGGCCGCTGGTCGTCGCCGTGGAGCGCATCGTGGACGCGACGACCGCGGCACGGGTCCGCGTGAAACACGGGGCGGCTCCGCCGTCGGCGGGCGAGGTGGCGCAGGTGGCGCGTCAGCTGAAGGAGTTGGCGGAGGGCCTGCGGGAGGCCGAGACCCTCTACGCGGTCCGCACGGACCTCACAGGCTCACCGGAGAGCGTCCTGGAGCCACTACGGCAAGAGGTAGCGGCGGCACGAGCAATCGCTTCCCCGCACTGAAGCCAACCTCGAAGGGGCGCGGGGAACTGCACGACCAGCCACCCACAACCCGCAGCCGCCCACCACGACACACCACCCGAGCTCTTGGGCGGACCACACGCCGGCGCGGCCGCCCTGTGCAGGAGGGCGACCGCGCCATGTGGGGGGTGGGTCCTTGAGAACGGCGCGCTAGCGCGCGGCCTTGTGCAGCGCCTTGTCCATCGCGGCAGCGAACCCGTTCGCCCACAGCCGCTCGACCCTGGCCCGCTCGTTGGCGTCCGGAATCGCGTTCGTGCACGACGGGCCGGGCCCGCCGCCCGACATCAGCTCACTGCACGGCCCCTCGTAGTGGTCGGGCAGCCCGAGCACATGGCCGGTCTCGTGCGCGGTCACCCGCGTGGAGTCGTACTCCTGGTTCTGCTGGTAGTCGAGGAAGATGTAGCCGTTGCCGTGCCCGTCGGTGGAGGCGTAGGAGCCACGCGGGTCGTTGCCCTCACGGTAGGTGAAGTCGGCGTTGGAGCCCTCCTGCAGCTTGACGTTCGACACCGAGCCGTTCCATATCTCGGTGCTGCGGGCTATCTGGGCGCGGAAGGTGGGCGCGCGGGAGGCGTCGTACACGACCGTGACGGCCGCGGCGGCCTTCGGGTTCGCGGCGCGCTTCTCGGCGACCGACTCCAGGACGGCCTGGAAGAAGGCCCGGCTTGCCTCGGAGTCGGCGGACTTGGCGACGTAGCCGGCGTGGACGGGAGCGGCGGCGGCGGGAACCGCCGTGCCCAGCCCGGCCGTTGCCAGACTGAGGGTGAGGACCGCCGCCGTACGGGCGGACAGGGACATGCGCATACGCATCGAAGGACTCCTAGGTGGGGGGTGAGTCGTTCAACACGTGAGTTTCGGCCCCTGTGCGGCGGCTGTGATGATGGCAACCGGCGATAGCGCGGTCCTATCGGTGCCCGGATTGACCGGCTTCCGAGGGGGTTTGTGCGGCTGGTGAAACCTTTGGTTCCGCTTTAGTCTCCAAGGGCATGGAACTTGAGGTGAGGCACCTCCGCGCGCTGTGCGCCATAGCCGACACCGGCAGTCTGCACCGGGCCGCGCGCCAACTGGGCGTCGCCCAGCCGTCGCTCAGCACCCAACTGCGGCGGATCGAGCAGGAACTGGGCGGCGCGCTGTTCCTGCGCGCGAGATCCGGCTGCCGCCCCACCCCGCTGGGCCGCCTCGTCCTCAGCCGCGCCCGCCCCCTGGTGGCCGATATGCGTGCCCTGGTCACCGAGGCGAGGGCAGCCGCGGCGGGCGGCCCGCAGCTGCGCGTCGGCTCGACGGCCAGCAAGGCCCTGGCGGGCTGGCTGCGCCGGCTGCGCGGCCACGGCCAGGACCCGACCCTCCATATGAACGTCTCCCCCAACGCCCTGCTGCGCATGGTCGCCGACGGCCAGCTGGACGTCGCCTTCGTGCACGAGGTGGAGGGCTACCCCCTGCGCATCCCACCGGAGCTTCGGCTGCGCGTGCTGATGGAACGCGAGCCGCAGTTCGTGTCACTGCCCGCCGATCACCCGGCGGCGGCGAAACCGGAGGTCGACCTGCGCGACCTGGCCGACGACCGCTGGATGATCGACCCCACGGTCGACGGCGAGTGGGACGCCGTCCAGCGGATGTTCCGCACGGCCGGCGTCAACCCGCACGTCCTGCACGGCGACTACTACACGGCCGACGCCCTGGTGGCCACCGGCGAGGTGGTCACCGTCTGCCAGCCGACCCACGCCGACACCCCCACCATGGCGGTACGGCGCCTGCGCGGCGACCCCCTCGGCGTACGGCTGCTCCTCGCGGCCCGTACGGAGACGGACCTGGACGGCGTCTACCCCGCCCTGGAGGAGGCGTACTGGGAGGCGGCGCGGCAGGCACCGGCCTACCGGGAGTGGCTGGAACGCGACGGCGAGCGGCAGCCGCCGGTCCCAGCACTCCCGTAGCACCGTCACCGGTCGCTGCCGGCTCAGGCGCCGATGTCGCAGCCGTCCTTGCGCCACACCGCCACGACCGCCGGGCGGTTGAGCTTGCCGGGGCCCTCGGGCCAGTTGCTCAGCGGCTTCTCGGCCGTCGCACCGTCGATCTCGCCCGGGTGCTGCACCGCGACGAGCACCCGGCGGTCCTGGATGACCGGGCCGCAGGTCTCCGCGCCCTTCGGCATGCTCAGGAACTGCTTCAGCTCACCACGCCGTTCACCGCGCGTAGCGACACCGAAGAGGCCGTCGTGGAAGCCGAGGGCGTTGCCGTCGGTGGAGATCCACAGGTTGCCGTAGGAGTCGAAGGCGACGTTGTCCGGGCAGGAGATCGGGGAGACGTCCTCCTTCGGGAACCCGGCGAAGTAGGTGGCCGGGTCGTTCGGGTCGCCGGCCACCAGGAACAGCGACCAGGCGAACTTCTTGCTGTCGGCGCGGTTCCAGCGCTCGGTCAGCTCCAGGACCTGGCCGTGCTTGTTGCCGATGCGCGGGTTGGCCTCGTCGACGCCGGCGTAGCCGCTCTTGCCGCGGTTGGAGTTGTTGGTGAGGGCGACGTACACCTTGCCGGTGTGCGGGTTCGGCTCGATGTCCTCGGGCCGGTCCATCTTCGTCGCGCCGACCTTGTCACCAGCGATGCGGGTGAAGACGAACACCTCGTCCGCCGTCATGCCCTCGACGTGCGAGACGGCGCCGTCGGCCGTGGCGGTGGCCAGCGGGATCCACTCTCCGCTGCCGTCGAACTCGCCGTCGGCGGGCAGCTTCCCGCTCCCGTCGATCTCGATGGCCGGGGAGTCGCCGGTGAGCTTGGCGACGTAGAGCGTCCCCTCGTCGAGCAGCGAGAGATTGTGCTCCCGCACCGCCCGCGAGGACCCCTTCTTCATCCGCTTGCTGCCGACGAACTTGTAGAAGTAGTCGAAGCGCTCGTCGTCCCCGGAGTAGACGACGGGCCGCCCGTCCTCGGTCAGCCGCACGGTCGCGCCCTCGTGCTTGAAGCGGCCGAGCGCGGTGTGCTTGCGGGGCTTGGAGGTGGGGTCGTACGGGTCGAGCTCGACGACGTACCCGAACCGGTGCGGCTCGTTCGGCTCCTGTGCCACGTCGAACCGCTTGTCGAACCGCTCCCACTTGCGCTCGCTCGCGCCCGTGCCCAGTCCGTACCGCTTGTCGGTCGTACGGGTGGCGTTGGCGAAGTACTGGTTGAAGTTCTCCTCGCCGTGCAGGGTGGTGCCCCACGGGGTGACACCGCCGGAGCAGTTGTTCAGGGTGCCGAGGACCTTGGTGCCGCTCGGGTCGGCGGAGGTCTTCAGCAGGTCGGAGCCGGCGGCCGGGCCGGTGACCTTGAACTCCGTCGTGGCCGTGACCCGCCGGTTGAGCGGGTGCCGCGGCACGGCGGTCAGCTTCCCGCTCCTGCGGTCCCCTTCCACCACGACGGCGGACAGCCCGTGCGCGGCCCAGGCGACCTCGACCTGCTGCCGGGTGGGGTTGTCGGCGTCGTAGCCACGGAACATGAGCACTTCATCGGTGTACTCGTGGTTGGCGACGAGGATCTGCCGGTTCCGCTCGCCCGGCAGCGGGAGCAGGGCGAGGAAGTCGTTGTTGTACCCGAACTGCTTGGACTGCGCCTCGCCGGTCTGGTTGTCCGGGTCGAACGCGGGCGCGCCGCGCAGGATGGGCTCGCCCCAGCGGATGACGATGTTCTGCGCGTAGCCGTCCGGGATGGTCACGGTGTCGTGCGTGTTGGGCGCGACGGGCGTGAAGCGCAGGCCACGGGCGCCGCGGCCGAAGGTGCCGGTCCGCTCGGTCGCGGCGGCGGCCTCGGCGGCGCCCGCCTTCGGCGCGGCGACGGTGGCGGAGGCGCCCACGGCGGCGGCCGCGGTGACGACGGCGGCGGCGCGCAGCGTCGTACGGCGGCTGACGGCTTCGGCGATTACGTCCCCTACGTACGGGTTCGTGGTGGTATTGGGCACCTCGTGGAAACAGGCGTCACCACACCGGAACCGGCAGGTCAGGGCGGCCCGGCCCCCAGGGTGCGAGTCACTGTTCGTTCTGATGATCGGCAACGGAATGCGCATGGTGTGTCTTTCTCCCTGCTTCCCCTTGAGTGCAGCGTGGGGGACGGTAGGGGCACGTTTGTGCGGGAGTGGGGCGACTGCATGAACTACAGGTGAACCAGAAGTAGATGTACGTGAGTTGAGGACGCGGCCGGAGTCGGCGCGATGGAGCCCTTGACGTACCTGGGCCGCCGTGCCAGCCCCTCCCCAAGATCGCCACCCGGGGCCGCTAACCTTACGTGTCCGTCCTGGCCAGGGATCGACGGGCATCAACTCACGCGAAGGGTTGCGCACATGGGCATTCTCACTCTCCTGCGGAACGCGTTCGGCCGGTCACGCAAGGGGCGTACCGCCGAGGCAGAGGGTGTGACTCCTTCGCCGGAACCGCAGCCCACGGTCCCCTCCCCGACCCCGGAGCCCCAGCCGCCGGCCACCGCACAGGTGCCGGAACCGCGGGCATCGGAGCCGGCGAAGCCGACCGTGCCCGAGCAGGCGGAGCGGACGGAACCGACGGAGTCGGACCGGACCGAACAGGAAGAACACGAACTGGTCGCGGCCGCCTTCGACAACATCACGGTCCCCAAGCCCGCAGAGCCGACGGAACCGCCGACGACGGAGGAACCCGCCGCGGAGACGCCGGTGGCGGAGGAGCCGGTCACGGAGACACCGGTGGCGGAGCAGCCCGCCGCGGAGGAGCCGGTCACGGAGACACCGGTGGCGGAGCAGCCCGCCGCGGAGGAGCCGGTCACGGAGACGCCGGTGGCGGAGCAGCCGGTCACGGAGACGCCGGTCGCCGAGGAGCCGGTCACGGAGACGCCGGTCGCCGAGGAGCCGGTGACCGAGGAGCCGGTCACGGAGACGCCGGTGGCGGAGCAGCCCGCCGCCGAGGAACCCATCACGGAGACCCCGGCCGCCGAGGAGCCCGCCCCTGAGCCGGTGACCGCCGAGCCCACTCCCGAACCGGCCACGGAACCGACCCCCAACGAGCCCGCAGCCGCCGACGGCGAGAACACCCCACAGGGGCCACCCGCACCCGACGACGAAACCCGCACGGGTGGTGCGGGTGGGAACACAAAGGCCGAAGGCGAAGCCGAGGCCACTCCCGAACCGGCCACGGAACCCACCCCCGAAGCCAACCCCGCTCCCCCTATCCCCCGAACCCTGCGCACAGCGCACCGCGCCGCCGCCACCGCCCTGAAGAAGCACAACCTCACCGGCACCCGAGCCAAGGTCTACCTCGTCCTGGACCGCTCCGCGTCCATGCGGCCGTACTACAAGGACGGCTCCGCCCAGGCCCTCGGCGACCAGACCCTCGCCCTCGCCGCCCACCTCGACCCCGAGACCGCCAACCCCACGGTCCACGTCGTCTTCTTCTCCACGGAACTCGACGGCACCGCCGACCTCACCCTCACCGACCACGAGAACAAGATCGACGAGCTCCACGCGAGCCTCGGCCGCATGGGCCGTACCAGCTACCACGTGGCCGTCGAGGAAGTCATCACCCACCACCACAAGACGTCCCCCGACACCCACGCCCTGGTGATCTTCCAGACCGACGGCGCCCCCGACGCCAAGACCCCGGCCACCCACGCCCTCACCGTGGCCGCGAAGAACCACCCCTCCGTGTTCTTCTGCTTCGTCGCCTTCGGTGACCCCGACCAGAAGGCCTTCGACTACCTCCGCAAGCTCAAGACGGACAACACCGCCCACTTCATGGCAGGCGAGACCCCACTGGAGCTGACCGACAAGCAGCTCTACGAGGGCATCCTGGCGAACTGGCGCCCGTAACACCCGCAGCACTCACCCCCACGAAACCCGGCCGCCCGCTTCTCACCCGCTAAAACGGGAAGCGGGCGGCCCACCCATGTCGGCTACGATTCCAAGGTTCGAAAAAACAACGACAGACGCCCCGAAACCCGGCGCCCGTCACCCCACGTAGCGACTTGGGAGCAGCCCGCGATGGCTCGACACCTCATCACCAGCGCCCTTCCGTACATCAACGGAATCAAGCACCTGGGCAACATGGTGGGGTCCATGCTCCCGGCGGACGTGTACTCCAGGTACCTCCGCCAGCGCGGCCACGACGTCCTCTACATCTGCGCGACGGACGAGCACGGCACCCCGGCCGAGCTGGCGGCGAAGGAGCAGGGCCTGCCCGTGGCGGACTTCTGCGCGCAGGCGCACGACGCCCAGAAGGCGGTCTACGACGGCTTCGCGCTGGCCTTCGACTACTTCGGCCGCAGCTCCAGCCCCCAGAACGTCGAGATCACCCAGCACTTCGCCCGCAAGCTCCACGAGAACGGCTTCATCGAAGAGCGCGCCATCCGCCAGGTGTACTCGCCCGCCGACGGCCGCTTCCTCCCGGACCGCTACGTCGAGGGCACCTGCCCCCACTGCGGCTACGACAAGGCCCGCGGCGACCAGTGCGAGAACTGCACGCGCGTACTCGACCCGACCGACCTGATCAACCCGCGCTCGGCGATCTCCGGCTCCACCGACCTGGAGGTCCGCGAGACCAAGCACCTCTTCCTCCTCCAGTCCAAGCTCCAGCGCGAGGTCATGGAGTGGGTCGCCCGGCACGACGGCGTATGGCCGCACCTGGCGTCCTCCATCGCCCACAAGTGGCTGACCGAGGGCCTGCACGACCGCGCGATCACCCGTGACCTGGACTGGGGCGTCCCCGTCCCGGCGGACACCTGGCCGGAGCTGGCGGCCGAGGGCAAGGTCTTCTACGTCTGGTTCGACGCGCCGATCGAGTACCTCGGCGCGACCAAGGAATGGTCGGACCAGGACCCGGAGAACCGCGACTGGAAGTCGTGGTGGTACGACGTGGACACCGACGTCCGTTACACCCAGTTCATGGCGAAGGACAACGTCCCCTTCCACACCGTGATGTTCCCGGCCACCGAGCTCGGCATCCGCGAGCCGTGGAAGAAGGTCGACTTCGTCAAGGCCTTCAACTGGCTGACGTACTACGGCGGTAAGTTCTCCACCTCCCAGAAGCGCGGTGTCTTCACCGACCAGGCGCTGGAGATCCTCCCCGCCGACTACTGGCGCTACTTCCTCATCGCCAACGCGCCCGAGTCGGACGACTCGTCCTTCACCTGGGAGCACTTCACGGCGACGGTCAACAAGGACCTCGCCGACACGCTCGGCAACTTCGTCAACCGTGTCCTGTCCTTCTCCAAGAAGCGCTTCGGCGAGGAGGTACCGGCCGGCGCCGAGCCCGGCGAGGCGGAGGCGCGGCTGGGCGAGCAGATCGCCGAGCTTCTCGCCGAGTACGAGCAGCACATGGAGGCCCTCCAGTTCCGCAAGGCCGCCGCGGCGCTGCGCGCCCTGTGGTCCGCGGGCAACTCCTACCTCGAAGAGAAGGCCCCCTGGCTGGAGATCAAGACCGACAAGGACGGCGCCGCCCTCACCCTCCGTACGGCGATGAACCTGATCCACCTGTACGCGGTGGTCTCGGAGCCGTTCATCCCGACGACGGCGGCCGCCATGCGCCAGGCGTTCTCCCTGAAGGACGACACGGCGACCTGGGTGAGCGCGGACGAGGCCAAGTCCCTGGACGCGGTCCCCGCCGGCACCCCCTTCACGGTCCCCCCGGTCCTCTTCGCCAAGCTCACGGACGAAGACCTGGAGGCCTACAAGGAGCGCTTCGGCGGCGAGTCGGAGTAGAGCGTTCGACGGCGTAGCACGAGCCGCACACACGCACGCACGAGCACACACGCACGCACCCGGGCCCGGGGACCAGTCTCGGACGACTGGTCCCCGGGCCCGGGTGCGTCCGCCGGTCAGCTCGCGTACGCGAGCGCCAGGGCGCCGACCACCGGCGCCGCGTAGACCAGCGGGAACGGAATGTGGGAGTACCACCCGGCCCTGGCCACGGTCACGGCCGCCCCGAGGAAGTAGAGCACCAGCCCCACCCCCGCCAGCACCCCGATCACCGGCACGAACAGCCCGACCACCAGCCCCACGGCGCCGGTGGCCTTCGCCAGCCCCAGCCAGGTCCACCACGACCGGGGCACTCCGTAGTCATTGAGCGTCTTCACGATCCACTGGGCGCGCAGGAGCAGCACGGCACCTGAGAAGCCGGCCATCAGGGCGGCGACGAGGGTGACGACGACGTACGCGATCCGCATGAGAACTCCTGGTCGGGTGCAGTCGGTACCGCACGTTCCGTGCCGTGCGGCGGGTCCACTGCCTCCCTGACGCCGGGCGCGGCGGATGTGTGACGGAGAGCCGAGGAAACCCGCGGGATCAAAGCTCCCTCGGCCGATTAGGCTCCCTGCTCATGTCCGATCTGCCGGGCCTCGAACAGGCCACCGTCGACGCGATCCTGGCCCACGCCGCCCGCGCGACCCTGCCCTTCCAGCGCGCCCACCGCCCGGGGCCGTACGCGACGGCCTTCTGGTTCAACGACCTGGTGGGCCACGACGGCGACACCGAGCTGGTCCGGCAGTATCTGGTCACGGCCGCCGAACCGACCCGCATGGACCTCGCCGAGGTGACGCTCCGCCCCCAGCTGGGCGATCCAGCCCCCACGGCCGGCAAGCTGCTGATGACCGACTTCGCGGACGGCTGGACACACCTCGACGACGTCGGTGTGGCCGTGCAGCCCGCCGCCGGTCTGCACGCATACGCCCGGCGCAAGGGCTGGACCTGGACCACCGACGAGATAACCGACGGCATCGCGGCCCGCGCACAGGACATCGCCCGCATCGGCGGCGACCCGATGCGGGCGTACGTCCTCGGCCATGACGTGGGCGAGGGCGGGGAGCGGAGCCAGATGGTCGCGGTGGGCGCCCTGGCCCGTGCCACGGACGAGAGCGTCCGCTGGGGCGGCGAACTCCCCGAGGGCTGCGTGGGCGCCCCGGTCTTCCTGGGTCTGCCCCAGGAGGGCGACGGCTTCAAGCTGGTCTGCGCGGGCGTGACCCTCCCACCCGACGACCACGGCTTCGGCCGCCACCGCGTGGCGACGTTCGACCAGATCCGGGACTCCCTGCGCACCACCGCGCCGACCACCCCCTCCGCACCCGCTGAACGCCCCCGCCGCTGGTGGCGCCGCCGCGGTTGACCGGCACGGGTGTCAGGAGAGCACCCCGGGGCCGGCCGTCTTCGCCAGCTCGGCCGCCAGGTTCTTCGCGGACGTCTGGAGCCCCGCCGTGAGCGTCGGCGTCCAGTTCACCGTCGTCTTGATCTTCTTCGAGCTCCCGGCGTTGTAGGCGGCCACGATGTCGGTCGCCGTGCCGTTGACGAGGTTGCCGCTGCCGGCGACGGAGCCGGTGCCGTCACCGCTCAGCAGCTTGGCGACCTTGGCGCCGGACGGCAGCTTCCAGGCGTTGTGCTCGGCGACGACCTGGGCCTTGGCACGGGAGTCGATGCTGTACTTCGGCGCGTAGCCGTTCAGCGTGGTCGTGTCGTAGAGGTTGTTGAAGAGGTGGATCTGCCCGATGCGGGCCAGCGGGGCGCGCTGGACGATGCCCTTCCACACGTTGTGGTGGATGGTGACCCGCAGCTTGCCGCTGCTGTCGGAGTCGCTGCTGCCGATCAGCATCGTCTTGTCGTGGCAGTCGAACACGTTGCGCTCGACGGTCACCAGGTCGGAGCCGTTGGTGATGTCGAGGGCGCCGTCGTGGAACTGGTACTTGCGGCCGAAGTACGTCTTCAGGGACGCGTCGAAGCGGGGCGCGTCCGTGAACGCGTTGTGGTCGGCCCAGACGTTCGTCGCGCCGCGCAGGGTCACCGAGTCGTAGTTGGAGTTCCACTCGCCGGCCGAGCCGTCCGTCGGGTCCCACTGCGGGAAGCAGTCCTCGGTGGCGGAGAAGGTCAGATTGCGGATGATGACGTTCTTGACGTTCTGCACCTGCAGGCTGCCGCCCTTGATGCCGGCGTTCGTGCCGGGGACGCCCACGATGGTGGTGTTGGCCGGCACCCGGAAGACGATGTTCTTCTTCTGCTTCTCCGCGGCGGCCTTACGGGCGTTCTCCTGCGTGCCCGACGGCGCCTTCTCGCCCCAGGTGGCCGGGTCGTAGGCCTTGAGGTAGGCGGACAGCGAGTAGCCGGTGCCGGAGGCGTAGTCGGCGCAGGTCAACGCCTTGCCGGCGTCGCTGGTGTTGGCGTCGATGGTGCCCTTGACCTTGATGATCCGCGGGGTGGTGTCGGAGACCGAGCCCAGCGCCTTCACCAGCTGCGCACGGGTGCTGACGGTGTACACATGCGCGGAGTCGGCCTTCGAGCCGCCCGTCGTACCCGAGCCGGCGGCCGCCCAGCCGTCCTTCGCGGGCAGCGTCTGGTGGTAGAGGTCGACCACCCCGGCGTTCGCGTTCATCACGAGGACACCGGCACCGATGCCGGCCGCCGCGACGGCGGCGGCGGTGACCACGACGGTGCGGCGCTTGCGGAGGGAACGGCGGTGGGAAGGGGTTGCCACGAATGAGTCCTTACGTGCTTCGGTGAGGCTCGCGCACCGGCGAGCGAGCCCGCGTGGGCGGGCTTCCGAAGGGTCTGTGGTCGCGGAGATCGGAAAGGTTGCCGTGAAACTCTTGGCCGATCGGTGCCCAAGTTGAGGACATCACGCGGATGTTGCCCATCCGGTTGGCATCGATCCCACCCTGCCGCCACCATGCCCCCCACCACGACCGTATGGTTTCCGCCATGGCAGTCCCTGAGGTCATCCCGATCGCCTACGAGCCGCACGGCCGTACCGAGGCGATCGGCCGTTACGCGGACGGGCAGTTCATGGGATCGGTCACCTACGCCTTTCCCAAGGGATTCGACCTCGGCGCCGGCTGGGAAGAGCACAAACGCCTCTACTCGGTCCTGCACACCTTCGACGCCGACGGCACCTACCGCGACTCGGAGATCTGGTGTGCCGGCACCTGGGCCGAGCAGCAGCGCGCCCCGCACGGCCCCGACTCGGTCCTCGCCCGCGCCCGTGCCCACCTGGCGACCATGCTGCGCAGCCTCCCCCGGCGCACCTACACGGACATCTCCGTCCGGCCCTTCCAACTCACCGTCGACGGCGTGCTGTTCGGCCTGGTGACCGGAGAGGACGACGGGGAGCCCTGGGCCGAGCTCTACCCCGACCACCTGGGCTTCGGCGCGCCCTGGGACGGTACGTACGACACCTGATCACTTCCGCGGCCGTTCGCCTCTATGCGGGGCAACCCCCAAGGCGCTATACATTGCGAAGATCATGTGAAGCCAGTGACTTACTGGGACATGACCAGACATCCAAGCCAATGCGTGGGGGGATCCATCCATGGCACTGTTCGGGAACGCACACAGCATCGATCAGGGGCAGGCGCAGCAGGACTACGCGCGTCTGCTGGGCAACGGTGAGCAGGTGCACGCCGCCTATCTGCTGATACGCGACACCATCCTGTTCACCGACCGCCGACTGATCCTGGTCGACAAGCAGGGCATCACCGGCAAGAAGGTGGAGTACCACTCCATCCCGTACCGCAGCATCACGCACTTCGCGGTCGAGACCGCCGGCACCTTCGACCTGGACGCCGAGCTGAAGATCTGGCTCTCGGGGTCGGCGACGCCCATCCAGAAGACGTTCACCAAGGGGGTCGACATCTACGAGGTGCAGGCGATCCTCACGCAGTTCGTGGCGAAGTAACCCGCCGTGTTCGTGGCGAAGTAACCCGCCGCACCTCCACCCGCCCGGTCCCGTCGGCCGAGCCGAGGCCACCCGCCTCGGCTCGGCCGGTCGGTGAACCGCACCTGTACGGCCGCATGTTGACGGGCCGCCCACGGGGCCCGACCGCGATAATCGGGGCATCATGCCCTCGCCCAGCCATCTGCTGACCGACATCGTCACGGCCGGCGCCCGCTACCCGCTCGTCCTGGCCGGCGACTGCGCGGTCCGGGCACACGGCCTGACCCAGGAGGCGCCGGGAAAGGCGCCGCTGGAGCTGGCGACCGAGAACCCCGAGCCCATGGACCAGATCGCGGCCATGGTCCGCTACAGCCTGACGGAACGCGGCTGGCGGGTGCGCCCGCTGGAGACCGACCCGCTCGCCGCCCGCCTGCTGGTGACGGACCCCGACACGGACGAGGAACGTACGGTCGACCTCCTCAAGGAGACCTTCTGGCGCCCACCGGTCATGACGGAGCTGGGCCCGGCGCTCGCCCTCGACGACCTCATCGGCACCAAGGTCCGCGCCCTGGCCGACCGAGGCGCAGCCCGCGACCTGATCGACGTCCACGCCGCCGCGGCCCACTGGACCTTCCCCGACCTGGAGGAACTGGGCCGCCGCCACGCCTGGGACGAACTCGACCTGGCCGACCTCCTCTCCCGCCTGGAGGCCACGGAGCTCCTGGACGACCGGGAGTTCACCGCCCGGGGCCTGGACGAGGAGTCGGTCACGGCACTGCGCCGCTGGACCCGGGCCTGGGCGGACGACATCGCGGAGCGGCTGTTGGAGGAGGAGGCGCTCAGGCCGCCGGCGGAGGAGTGACGGCACCCTGCGAGACGCTCGGCGACAAGCGCCGGGCGGGGTCGGTGACGGTGATCCCGGGCCCGCGCCTCGGGAGCGATCGGCACCGGCTCGTACTCCTTCAGCCAGGCCACCTCCGGCGTCCCCGGCGCCTCCGAGACCGACGACTTCTTTTTCGGCCCTTCGGCCGTCTGGTTTCCCGTCATGGGCAGGGAAGTCAGGGACGGCGCCGGTCAGGAGCATGGGTAAGAGCTGGGTGAGAGCCCTGCATGAGCGCCGTGAACGAAAGTGGCTCGGAACCGACGCCGGTTCCGAGCCACTCCAGTGCCGGGATCTACTTCGGCTGCGGCTTGCGCACCGACAGGTGCAGCTCCTTCAGCCGCGCCTCCTCCAGCTCCGTCGGCGCGCCCATCATCAGGTCCTGGGCGTTGCCGTTGAGCGGGAAGGCGATGGTCTCGCGGATGTTCGGCTCGTCGGCCAGCAGCATCACGATGCGGTCCACGCCCGGCGCGATGCCGCCGTGCGGCGGGGCGCCGAAGCGGAAGGCGCGCAGCATGCCGGCGAACTTCTCCTCGACCGTCTCACGGTCGTACCCGGCGATCTCGAATGCCTTGAGCATGATCTCCGGCTCGTGGTTCCGGATCGCGCCGGAGGACAGCTCGACGCCGTTGCAGACGATGTCGTACTGCCAGCCCAGGATGTCCAGCGGGTCCTGGGTCTCCAGGGCCTCCAGACCGCCCTGCGGCATCGAGAAGGGGTTGTGGGAGAAGTCGATCGCGCCGGTCTCCTCGTCCTTCTCGTACATCGGGAAGTCGACGATCCAGCAGAACCGGAAGACGCCCTCCTCGAAGTGCCCGGCCCGCTTGGCGGCCTCCACCCGCACGGCGCCCATGATCTTCGAGACCTCGTCGAACTCGCCCGCGCCGAAGAACACGGCGTGGCCGGCCTCCAGACCGAGACGCTCGGTGAGGACCTTGATGTTCTCCTCGGTGAGGAACTTGGCGATCGGGCCGGTCAGCGAACCGTCCTCGGCGACCCGCACCCAGGCCAGGCCCTTGGCGCCCAGCGAGATCGCGAACTCGCCGAGCTGGTCGAAGAACTTGCGGGGCTGGTCCTGGACGGCCGGAACGGGCAGCGCGCGCACGTGCTTGCCGGCGAACGCCTTGAACTCGCT
Source organism: Streptomyces curacoi (assembly GCF_001513975.1). Classification (GTDB taxonomy): domain Bacteria; phylum Actinomycetota; class Actinomycetes; order Streptomycetales; family Streptomycetaceae; genus Streptomyces; species Streptomyces curacoi. Next base: position 421,623 of record NZ_KQ947985.1, on the reverse strand, counting down.
GTTCTCGAAGATGTCGGTGATGTCGACGAGCTCCAGCTGGGCGCGCAGGTCCGGCTTGTCGGAGCCGTACTTCAGCATCGCCTCGCGGAACGGGATCCGCGGGAAGGGGGACGTGACGTGGCGGCCGCCGCCGAACTCCTCGAACAGCTCCGTCATCAGCTTCTCGACGGGCTGGAAGACGTCCTCCTGCTCGACGAAGCTCATCTCGATGTCGAGCTGGTAGAACTCGCCCGGCGAGCGGTCCGCGCGCGCGTCCTCGTCACGGAAGCAGGGCGCGATCTGGAAGTAGCGGTCGAAGCCCGAGATCATCAGCAGCTGCTTGAACTGCTGCGGCGCCTGGGGAAGGGCGTAGAACTTGCCCGGGTGCAGGCGGGAGGGGACGACGAAGTCGCGGGCGCCCTCGGGGGAGGTCGCGGACAGGATCGGCGTCGCCATCTCGTTGAAGCCGAGCGCCGTCATCTTGTGGCGGATCGCCGAGATGACCGCCGTACGCAGCATGATGTTGCGGTGCATGCGCTCGCGGCGCAGGTCCAGGAAGCGGTACTCCAGGCGCCGCTCCTCGTTGACCCCGTCCTCGGTGTTGATCGTGAACGGCAGCGGGGCGGCCGCGCCGAGCAGCTCGACCTCGCCGACCTCCACCTCGATCTCGCCGGTGGGCAGGTCGGGGTTGATGTTCTCGGCGCCGCGGGAGACGACCTTGCCGTCGACGCGGAGGGTCGACTCCTTGGACAGCTTGTCGAGAGCCTCGTACGCGGGCGTGCCGGGACGGGCGACGAGCTGCGTGATGCCGTAGTGGTCGCGCAGATCGATGAAGAGGATGCCGCCCAGGTCGCGCCGATTGTGCAGCCAGCCACTCAGCCGGACGTCGGTGCCGACGTCAGAGGAGCGGAGCTCGCCGCAGGTGTGGGACCTGTACCGATGCATCGTCGTTCATCCAGTCTTCGCGGATCGGGGGGCGTGTTTCACGTGAAACTTCCCCCAAGCCTACCGGGGACCCCAAGATCGCCTCCCCACCATTTCCCCGCGCCCATGGGCTCCCTCCGGACCGGATGCCCCATACAGCTTCGGTGGCAGTGTGCGATCACCTGTTCTTAAAGTAGGGCAATGCGCACTGGTGAGGCCCTGCCCGCCGTGGGGGAGGTTCTCGCCGCCCTCGCGACCGGACTGTGGCACTGGAACACCGCCACCGGACTGGTCACGGTCGACGCGGAGGCGGCACGGCTGCTCGGGCTGCCCGCCGAGCAGAGCACCCTGAGCCAGGCCCAGGTGCGCGCACGGCTGCATCCGGTCGACTGGAACGAGATCAGCGGAGTGATCCAGCTCGCGGTCGCCGAGGGCACCCTCGGCGAGGTGCGGGTGCGGATCATGGACGAGCGGGGCCGGGTCGTCCGGGTGGGCCGCAGCCGCTTCCACGCCTCCTTCGATCGCAAGAAACGGTCGTACGAGGTGACGGGCTCCCTCCAGGAGGTCACCGAACCGACGCCGGGCACCCCCGCCGGGCGTACGGCGGTCACCGGCGACTGGCGGCGCTCGCGGGAGGCGTTCCTGCTGGACGCGGGCCGGGCACTGGCCGAGGCGCGGTCGACGGCGGAGGTACTGCGGGTCGCGGCCGGCCTGTCGATGCCGGGCTTCTCCCCGGACGGCCTCGCGGTGTTCGGCGTCACGGGCGACCGCCTGACGATCATCGGCCACCACGGCCACCAGCCCGGCGACGAGAGCCCCTTCTCGCACATGGCGCTGGACACGGACTACCCGGCCGCGGAGGTCGTGCGCACCGGCCGTGCCGTCTACCTCTCCTCACCCGAGCAGTACAAGGACCGCTATCCGGTCACCTGGCCGCTCGCCGCGCACTTCAACCGACAGTCCTGGGCGTTCCTGCCGCTGACCGTGGCCGGCCGCACGATGGGCGCCTGGATGGCGGCCTTCGCCTATCCGGTCGCGTTCACGCCCGACGAGCGGTCCGTGCTGACGACGGTCGCCCGCATGCTCGCCCAGGCCCTCTCCCGCGCCGAGGCCACCGAGTCCGCACAGGAACTGACGGACGGCCTCCAGCGCTCGATGCTGCCCAAGCTGGGCCCGGAGATACCGGGCATGAGCGTCGCCGCGCGCTATGTCCCGACCGGCGGCGGGCTCCAGGTCGGCGGCGACTGGTACGACATGATCCCGCTGCCCAACGGCCGCTTCGCCCTGGTCATCGGTGACGTCCAGGGCCATGACGTCCGCGCGGCGGGCCTGATGGGCCAGCTCCGCATCGCGCTGCGCGCCTACGCCTCCGAGGGCCACCGGCCCGACGCCGTCCTCTCCCGTGCCTCCCGCTTCCTGCACGGGATGACGTTCGGCTCCGTCGACGAGGACCCCTCCGACCTGCGCTTCGCGACCTGCCTGTACGTCGAGGTCGACCCCACGACCGGCCTGCTGGACATCGCCCGCGCCGGCCACCCCGACCCGGCGATCCGCATGACCGACGGCACGGTGCTGGCCCGCCCGACGGCCGGCGGTCTCCCGCTGGGCATCGACCCGGACGCCGACTACCCGACGACCAGGATCACCCTGGAACCCGGCGAAACGATGCTGATCTGCACGGACGGCCTGATCGAGACCGGCGGCCACGACCTGGAGACCGGCTGGAAGCGCATCCGCACGATCCTGGAGGAGCACGACGGCGACCTGGAGGAGCTTGCCGACGCCCTCGTGCAGGCCGTGCACGGCCCGTCCTCGCACCACACCACCGGCCCGCTCGCCGACCGGCGCGAGGACGACATAGCGGTGCTGCTGCTGTGCCGGCAGGGGGAGGGGTGCGGCTGCGGCGACACGGTCGCCGTCCGGCCGACGGTCCGCCGCACCATGCTGTCGGTCGCGCAGGCCGAACCGGAGCGGGTCGCGGTGGCCCGTCAGCACCTGCGGGAGCTGCTGCACGACTGGGGGTCCGAGGACCAGGTGGACTCGGCGGTCCTGCTCCTGTCAGAGATGCTCACGAACGTCCTCGTCCACACCGACGCGGACGCCCTGCTCCTCGCCGAGGTGCGGGGCGAGCCGGGGGACCGCCGGATGCGTGTGGAGGTGACGGACACCAGCGACGACCTGCCGCACAAGCGCCGGCCCGGGGAACTGGCGTCGTCCGGGCGGGGCCTGATGCTGATCGAGCTGCTGGCGGACGCCTGGGGCGTGGACCCTCGCGGGGAGGGCAAGAGCATCTGGTTCGAGCTCTACGAGTCCAAGGGCGCCGACGGTGCCGGGGGCGCCGACGGACCGGGAGGCTCGGGCGGGCCGGTGGGCGCCGAGTTCGCGTAACGCTCCCGCAGTTCGTGTGCGACGCCGAAGGCGGCGGCGGTGAGGGGCACGGCGAGCAGCATGCCGAGGATGCCCGCCACGGACGCCCCCGCGGTGATCGCCACCATGACCACGGCCGGGTGCATCTGCACGGTCCGGCTCTGGATCACGGGCTGCAGCACATGCCCTTCCAGCACCTGCACGGCGAGCACCACGCCGAGCGCCCACAGCGCGATGACGAACCCCCGCTCGGCGAGCGCGACCAGCACGGCGACGGCTCCCGAGATGAAGGCGCCGAGATAGGGGATGTAGGCCAGGACGAAGACGAGCGCCCCGAGCCCGACGGCGCCCGGAACGTCGAGGACGAGCAGCCCGACGGTGATGCAGATGGCGTCGATGAGGGCGATGAGGGTCGTCCCCCGCATGAACCCCTCGACGGCCCGGAACGCCCGCCGGGCCATGGCCTCCGCGAGATCGCCGTTCCCGCCGGGGACGACGGACCGCAAGGTGTCGGCCGCCCGGTCGGAGTCCCGCAGGAAGAAGAAGACCAGCAGCAGCGCGAGTACGGCCATGGCGATGCTCTCGCCCACGACGCTCACGCCGCTGATGACCCCGGAGGCGGCCGTCCCGCCGAACTTGCTGAGCAGTTCCCTGGCGTTGGAGGCGACGTCGTCCAACGACGTCCCGGCGGCCCCGAAGTGGTCGGCGAGATCCTGGGCCGCCTGCTTGAGCGAGGCGACGATCTCGTCACCGCTGGCGACGATCGCGGCGGCCACGATGTACACGGCCCCGCCGACGACGGCCACGACAGCGACGCAGGTGAGCCCGGCGGCCAGGGACCGGTTCACCTTGGCCTTCACCAGCCGCCGGTGCAGCGGCCCGAGCAACGCCGTCCCGAGCAGCGCGAGCAGCACGGGCACGACGGCCGTACGGAACTCGTCGGCCAGCCGGATCCCGACGTAGACGACCCCGGCGACGAGGAGCACCACGGCGCACCAGGCGGCGAGCCGCCGGACGGGGTCGGGGAGCAGCGGGGTGGGGGCCTGCACGGTTCCAGCGGATCATGAACGGGGCCGTGCTGTCGTGTGCGGGCGGACCGGCCGGGTGACGGGAGGCGAAAGGCCCGGAGCCGCGACGATCGCGTCGCGGCTCCGGGCCCGGTCGCAGTACGGCAGGGGTCAGGCCCCGGCCGGTCCGCCCGCGGTCATGCCGTGCACGGCCGGGATCGTCCCGAGCCGGCCCTTCTGGAAGTCCTCGAAGGCCTGCTGGAGTTCTTCCCGCGTGTTCATCACGAAGGGGCCGTAGTGCGCCATCGGCTCCCGGATGGGCTGTCCGCCGAGCAGCACGACCTCCAGGTCCGGCGTGTGCGCGTCCTGCTTCTCGTCCGCGCGGACGGTCAGCGAGCCGCCGTTGCCGAAGACCGCCGTCTGTCCGAGGTGGACCGGCCGGCGCTCCGCGCCCACCGCGCCCCGCCCGGCCAGGACGTAGGCGAGGCCGTTGAAGTCCTCGCGCCACGGCAGGGTGATCTCCGCGCCCGCGGCGAGGGTCGCGTGGATCATCGTGATCGGGGTGTGGGTGATACCGGGGCCCTGGTGGCCGTCCAGCTCGCCCGCGATGACGCGCAGCAGCGCGCCGCCGTCGGGGGAGGTGAGCAGCTGGACGTTGCCGCCGCGGATGTCCTGGTAGCGGGGCGCCATCATCTTGTCCCGGGCCGGGAGGTTCACCCACAGCTGCAGACCGTGGAAGAGACCGCCGGACATGACGAGGGACTCCGGCGGCGCCTCGATGTGCAGCAGGCCGGAGCCGGCCGTCATCCACTGGGTGTCGCCGTTGGTGATGGTGCCGCCACCGCCGTTGGAGTCCTGGTGGTCGAAGATCCCGTCGATGATGTAGGTGACGGTCTCGAAGCCGCGGTGCGGGTGCCAGGGGGTGCCCTTGGGCTCGCCCGGCGCGTACTCCACCTCGCCCATCTGGTCCATCATGATGAACGGGTCCAGGTAGCGGTAGTTGATCCCCGCGAACGCCCGGCGCACCGGGAAGCCCTCGCCCTCGAAACCGCTCGGCGCGGTCGTGACGGCGAGCACGGGACGGGCCACGGCCTCCGCGGGCGCGGCGACACGGGGCAGCGTCAACGGGTTCTCGACGGTCACTGCAGGCATGTCGGTACCTCCTTGTGCGGCCAGTTTAGTTGAGCATTGAACTTCTAGCCACCCCAACACGAGAAGCCCGGAGGGCATTCCCTCCGGACACAGCCGAAGGCCGGCACCCGCGGGGGGTGCCGGCCTTCGTCGTGAGGACCCGGTGTGTGGGGAGGGGCCCAGCCTCCCAGGACGAGCTGGGCCTGCGGGGTCAGACGACCGCTTCCGGCCGCTCCTCGGGCGTACGGTCCCCCTCGGGGGTGCGGTCCGCCGCCTCCGGCTTCCGCCGGTCGTCCCGCATCACCAGCGTGGCCAGCAGCGCCGCCGCCAGGACACCGATCGCGCTGACCGTGAAGGTGGTGGACATCGAGGCGATGAAGGCCTCGCGGGCCGCCGCGACCAGACCGGCGTCGCCGTCGGCCACCGCCCCGGCGATCGAGTGCTTCGCCTCGCCCCGCACCCCCTCGGGCATCCGGTCCGCGAAGCCGCTCGACAGCAGCGAGCCCAGGATCGCGATGCCCAGCGCGGTACCGGCCTGCTGGATGGTGTCGTTCAGGGCCGAGCCGACGCCCGCCTTGTCCTCGGGGATGGTGCCCATCAGCGCACCGACCGCGGCCGGCATCGCGAGGCCCGCGCCGAGACCGAGGAGGCCGAGGGCGACCGCCGGGACGGTGAAGCCGGAGTCCGCCGAGACGGTGGTCAGCAGGGCGAAGCAGGCCACCATCACGAGCATCCCCGCGAGGATCACCCACCGGTTGCCGTACTTGGCGGCGAGCTTGACGCCCACGCCGTTGCCGAGCAGGGCCGTGACCGCCAGCGGCAGGAAGGCCAGGCCCGCCTTGATCGGCGAGTAGCCCAGCACGAACTGCAGGTACTGGGTGAGGACCAGCAGCAGACCGCCGTTGCCGATCTGGACGAGGGCCAGGGAGAGCGAGCCGCCGCTGAAGTTGCGGTGCCTGAACAGGACCAGCGGGACCATGGGGGCCTTGGTGACGTTCTCCCAGATCACAAAGCCGACCAGGGAGGCGAGCGCCACCACCAGGGTGACCGTGGAGCGGCCGCCCAGCGCCCCGTGCTGCGGGAGCTCGATGATCCACCAGACCAGGGCGGTCATACCGGCCGCCGACAGCACCGCGCCCAGCGGGTCGGCCTTCTGCCAGGGGGCCTTGGACTCCGGCATCAGCGTCAGACCGGCGACGATCGCGAGCGCCACGACCGGCACGTTGATGAAGAAGATCGACTGCCAGGAGAAGTGGTCGATCAGGACACCGCCCAGCACGGGGCTGCCGACGAGGCCGAGCATGGACACCGAGCTCCAGGCCGCCATCGCCTTGCCGCGCTCCTCCTCGTCGAAGACGGTGATGAGGATCGAGAGGGTGGACGGCATGATCAGCGCCCCGCCGACCCCCATCGCGACACGTACGGCGATCACCTCGCCGGGACTCGTGCACCAGGTCGCCGCCAGTGAGGCCGCTCCGAACAGCAGGAGCCCGATCAGCATCACCTTCCGGCGCCCGAACCGGTCGCCGAGGCTGCCGGAGGTGAGCAGGAGACCGGCGAAGACCAGGATGTAGGAGTCCAGGATCCACTGGGTCTGCTGGGCGCTCGCCCCGAGGTCCTCGGTCATCACGGGCACCGCGACGGTCAGCGCCATGCTGTCGACGACCAGCACCAGCGTGCTCAGGCAGAGCACGATCAGGATCCACCAGCGGCGTGGATTACGGGTTTCCAAGGCGTCCATGACGTTCCCCTCCGGCTTCGTGAACACCGTTCCTTCGATGCGAACACTGTACGCATACCGGAACGGTGTTCGCAAGCAGTGATTCCTGTACGCTGAATGCGAACGCCGTACGCAGCAGGTCGGGCCGCAAGAGGCCGTACAAGAGCCGCACACGAGGCCGTACGAGAAGGAGCTCCGATGACGACGAAGCCGAGCCCCATCCCCTCCGTCTGGGCCCGCCCCCAGCGCGAACCCGACCAGCCCACGCTCAGCCGCGCCACGATCGTGCGCGAGGCGATCGCCATGCTGGACGCCGAGGGCGTCGAGGCACTGAGCATGCGCAAGCTCGCCACCCGGCTGAACGCCGGCGCCGCCTCCCTCTACCGGCACGTCGCCACCAAGGACGAGCTGATGGAGCTGGCCGTCGACGAGGTCGCAGCCGAGATCCACGTACCGCCCGCGGACGGCCCCGACTGGCGCGCGGCCGTCGGCGAGGCGGCCCGTTCCTTCCGCACGACGGCGCTACGGCATCCCTGGCTGTCCTCGGTCCTCGGCCAGGCGGGGCTGGCCTACCTCGGCCCCAACCTGATGTCCTTCAACGAGCAGCTGGCCGCCCTGTTCACGGCTGCGGGGTTCCCCGAGCCCGAGCGCGCGATCGAGACCGTGCTGTCGTACGTCATGGGCATCAGCACCACGGAGGCCGCCTGGCTGAGCACGGTCGCCCGCTCCGGTGAGACCGAGGCCGACTTCATCGCCCGTCTCATGCCCGCGGCCCAGCAGGCCGCCGCCGGCCACGCCCACCTCGTCGCCTCCTACGCCGAGGCCGAGACTGCCGCCTTCGACCCCGCAGCCCTCCGCGACGAGAAGTTCACCTACGGCCTGGAGGTCGTCCTCGACGGACTGGCCCTGCGGCTGGCCCGCTGAGGTCAGCCGTACATCCGGCGCATCGCGAACTCGACCATCTGCTCCACGGCCTTCGCGTCGAAGACCATCCGGTGCTCGCCCTCCATGTCCAGGACGAAGCCGTAGCCGGTCGGCAGCAGGTCGATCACCTCGGCGCCGGTGATGACGAAGTACTTGGACTCCTTGCCCGCGTACCGGCGCAGCTCCTTCAGCGAGGTGAACATCGGGATCACCGGCTGCTGGGTGTTGTGCAGGGCGAGGAAGCCGGGGTTGTCACCGCGCGGGCAGTAGACCTTCGACGTGGCGAAGACCTGCTGGAAGTCCTCGGCGGACATCTGCCCGGTGGTGAAGGCCCGCACCGCGTCCGCGAGCGAGGGCGGGGACGGCTCGGGGTAGAGCGGCGGCTGCTGGCCGTACCCGCCGACGCCGCCGGGCTGCTGCGGCGGGGCGTACTGCTGCTGTGCAGCACCGCCATCCATGGGCTGGCCGTATCCGTACATGGGCGCAAGCGTACCGAGAGCGGCCGGCCCGGCGGGCCGGTACGGGTGCCCTGGCAAACCGACAGCGACTTGACAGCCACCGTCCTGGTTTCGCACAGCTGCCGCTCATAGCGTCTGTCCTGCCGAGGGAGTTCCGGAAACGGCCCCGCACCGAGAGAGGGACAGCCATGCGCCGACACCACGACGACGAGGTCCACGAGCACGACAGAGGCCTCTCTTACGACCTTCCCGTCCTCGCCCGCCGCCGCATGATCCGCCTGATGGCGGGCGCGAGCCTGGTCCCGCTGGTGGGATGCAGCTCGCAGGAGGAGACCGCGGCGACCTCCCCGTCCCCCTCGTCCTCCTCCTCGGCCGCCGCTTCCAACGGCTCCTCCTCGTCCGCCGAGTGCGCGACCATCCCCGAAGAGACCGCCGGCCCCTTCCCCGGCGACGGCTCGAACGGCGTGAACGTCCTGAAGGAGAGCGGGGTCGTCCGCAGCGACATCACCAAGAGCTTCGGCGACTCCGCGGGCGGCACCGCCGAGGGCGTGCCGCTGACCGTCACGCTGACGGTCGTGGACGCCGCGTCCGGCTGCGGCACGCCGAAGCAGGGCGCCGCCGTCTACCTGTGGCACTGCGACCGCGAGGGCAACTACTCCCTGTACTCCGGGGGCGTCACGGAGGAGAACTATCTGCGCGGTGTCCAGGAGACCGACGAGAAGGGCCAGGTCACCTTCAGGAGCGTCTTCCCCGGCTGCTACTCCGGCCGCTGGCCGCACATCCACTTCGAGGTCTACGGCAGCCTGGCCGACGCCACGGCGGCCACCTCCATCACGAACACCTCGCAGCTCGCCTTCCCGAAGGACGTCTGCGACACGGTGTACGCCACGGACGGCTACGACGCGAGCGTGCGCAACCTGAGCAGCCTCTCCCTGGAGACGGACGGCATCTTCAGCGACGGCCACGAACAGCAGCTGGCGATCATGAAGGGGGACACGGAGGAGGGCTACACGGCGACGCTGACGGTTCCGGTGTGACCCGTCACAGATGTCGGGATCGGGGTTGCGTCTTATTACTGACGGGTAGCATCATCGTAGCTACTTGTTGGTACGTGAACTAGCGCGAGGATCCAAGTGCCTCGCCGATCTCTCTACGGAGCCGTCGCCATGGGGCACTACAAGTCGAATCTCCGCGACATCGAGTTCAACCTCTTCGAAGTACTGGGACGCGACAAGCTGTATGGCACCGGCCCGTTCGAGGAGATGGACACCGAGACCGCGAAGAGCATCCTCGAGGAGCTCACCCGCCTCGCCGAGAACGAGCTGGCCGAGTCCTTCACGGACGCCGACCGCAACCCGCCGGTATTCGACCCCGAGACGAACACCGCGCCGGTGCCGACGTCCTTCAAGAAGAGCTACCAGGCCTTCATGGACTCCGAGTACTGGCGCCTGGGCCTGCCCGAGGCAATCGGCGGCACGACCGCTCCCCCGTCGCTGATCTGGTCGTACGCGGAGCTGATCCTGGGCTCGAACCCGGCCGTGTGGATGTACTCCTCCGGCCCGGCCTTCGCCGGGATCCTCTACGACGAGGGCAACGAGGTCCAGAAGAAGATCGCCCAGATCGCCGTCGAGAAGCAGTGGGGCTCGACCATGGTCCTCACCGAGCCGGACGCCGGCTCGGACGTGGGCGCCGGCCGCACCAAGGCGGTCCAGCAGGAGGACGGCTCCTGGCACATCGAGGGCGTCAAGCGCTTCATCACCTCCGGTGAGCACGACATGACGGAGAACATCCTCCACTACGTCCTCGCCCGTCCCGAGGGCGCCGGCCCCGGCACCAAGGGGCTGTCGCTCTTCCTCGTCCCGAAGTACCTCTTCGACTTCGAGACCGGCGAGCTGGGCGAGCGCAACGGCGTCTACGCCACGAACGTCGAGCACAAGATGGGCCTGAAGGCCTCCAACACCTGCGAGATGACCTTCGGCGACCAGCACCCGGCCAAGGGCTGGCTGATCGGCGACAAGCACGACGGCATCCGCCAGATGTTCCGGATCATCGAGTTCGCCCGCATGATGGTCGGCACGAAGGCGATCTCCACGCTGTCGACCGGCTACCTGAACGCGCTGGAGTACGCCAAGGAGCGCGTCCAGGGCCCGGACCTGGCGAACTTCATGGACAAGACCGCGCCCAAGGTCACCATCACCCACCACCCGGACGTGCGCCGCTCGCTGATGACGCAGAAGGCGTACGCGGAGGGCATGCGCTCGCTGGTGCTCTACACCGCCTCCGTCCAGGACGCGATCGCCGTCAAGGAGGCCGCCGGCGAGGACGCGAAGGCCGAGCACGCGCTGAACGACCTGCTCCTGCCGATCGTGAAGGGCTACGGCTCCGAGAAGGGCTACGAGCAGCTCGCCCAGTCGCTGCAGACCTTCGGCGGCTCCGGCTTCCTGCAGGAGTACCCGATCGAGCAGTACATCCGCGACGCCAAGATCGACACCCTCTACGAGGGCACGACCGCGATCCAGGGCCAGGACTTCTTCTTCCGGAAGATCGTCCGCAACCAGGGCGCCGCGCTGAACTCGCTCGCCGAGGACATCAAGAAGTTCCTGGCGCTCGGCACGGGCGGCGAGGAGCTGGCCACCGCCCGCGAGCACCTCGCGAAGGCGGCCGTGGAGCTGGAGGCGATCGTCGGTCTGATGCTGACCGACCTCGCGGCCACCGAGCAGGACGTCAAGAACATCTACAAGGTGGGCCTGAACACCACCCGACTGCTCATGGCCTCCGGTGACGTCGTCGTCGGCTACCTGCTCCTCAAGGGCGCCGCGGTCGCCGCGGAGAAGCTGCAGACGGCCTCCTCGAAGGACAAGGCGTTCTACCAGGGCAAGATCGCGGCGGCGAAGTTCTTCGCGGCCAACGTCCTGCCGGGCGTGACCGGTGCGCGCAAGCTCGCCGAGGGCGTCGAGCTGGACCTGATGGAGCTGGACGAGGCGGCGTTCTAACCGCTCGTTCCAGCCACCCGTTCCAGTCACTCACGGACAATCCACATCGCCCTTACGAGGGCCCGCTCCCCTTGACCGGGAGCGGGCCCTCGTACGTCGTTAAGGTGAACCCCATGAGCGAACCCCCCCGCTTCGACCGCGGCCACACCGACGACCTCATGTCCTTCCTGGCGGCGAGCCCGTCGCCGTACCACGCCGTGGCGAACACCGCCGAGCGGCTGGAAAAGGCCGGCTTCAGGCAGGTCGCGGAGACGGACGCCTGGGACGGGTCGAGCGGCGGCAAGTACGTGCTGCGCGGTGGCGCGATCGTGGCCTGGTACGTCCCCGAGGGCGCGGTCCCCCACACGCCGTTCCGGATCGTCGGTGCGCACACCGACTCCCCGAACCTGCGGGTCAAGCCGCTGCCCGACAGCGGGGCGCACGGCTGGCGGCAGGTGGCCGTGGAGATCTACGGCGGGCCCCTGCTCAACTCCTGGCTCGACCGCGACCTGGGCCTGGCGGGCCGCCTCACGCTGCGGGACGGCACGACGCGGCTGGTGAACGTGGACCGTCCGCTGCTGCGGGTTCCCCAACTCGCGATCCACCTGGACCGTTCCGTGTCGGCGGAGGGGCTCAAGCTCGACAAGCAGCGCCATCTGCAGCCCATCTGGGGCCTGGGCGACGACGTGCGCGACGGCGATCTGATCGCCTTCCTGGAGGAGACCTCGGGGATCGCGGCCGGCGAGGTCACCGGCTGGGACCTGATGGTCCACTCCGTGGAGGCACCGGCCTATCTGGGCCGGGACAAGGAGCTGGTCGCGGGCCCGCGCATGGACAACCTGCTGTCCGTGCACGCGGGCGCGGCGGCGCTGGCCGCGGTGGCGGGCTCCGGTGCCGGACTGCCCTGCATCCCGGTCCTCGCCGCCTTCGACCACGAGGAGAACGGCTCGCAGAGCGACACCGGTGCCGACGGGCCGCTGCTGGGCAGTGTCCTGGAGCGCTCGGTGTTCGCGCGCGGGGGGTCGTACGAGGACCGGGCGCGGGCCTTCGCCGCCACGGTCTGTCTGTCCTCCGACACGGGCCACGCGGTCCACCCCAACTACGCGGAGCGCCACGACCCGACGCACCACCCGCGCGTCAACGGCGGCCCGATCCTGAAGGTGAACGTCAACAACCGCTACGCGACCGACGGTTCGGGCCGGGCGGTGTGGGCGGCGGCCTGCGAGAAGGCGGACGTGCCCTTCCAGTCCTTCGTCTCCAACAACTCGATGCCCTGCGGCACGACGATCGGCCCGATCACCGCGGCCCGGCACGGCATCAAGACCGTCGACATCGGCGTGGCCATCCTGTCCATGCACAGCGCCCGCGAACTGTGCGGCACGGACGACCCGCATCTGCTGGCGAACTCGCTGGTGGCGTTCCTGGAGGGGTAGTCCGCCGGGGTATGGGTACCCGCCTCCGACCGGAACCACCGGACAGGGAGGCGACAACTCATGGGCCTCGGCGGGTGCATCATCCTCATCGCCGTGGGAGCCATCCTCACGTTCGCGACCGACTGGGAGATGGAGGGTGTCAATCTCGACCTGGTCGGGATCATCCTGATGATCGTGGGTCTGATCGGCACCACGACGTTCAGCAGCATCGCCCGGCGCAGGCGCGTGGTGGTGCCGCCCACGACGCCGGTCATCAACGACGAGACGCACCACCACCATCGGCGGGACGGATACAGCGACGGTTACGGCGTCTGAGACTCCGTACCGCTGTCCATCGCGCCGTCCATCCCGGCGAGCACCAGCGGAAGGCGAGGGGCGCCCCCGGCCGTGAGACGGACGGGGACGCCCCAGTCCTGCTGGTGGACATGGCAGGCCGGGTACTCGTTCGCTGGGTCGTCGTCACATGAGGCGGCCATCGCGGAGACATGCAGGACGCCTTCGGCGACAGCCGGGTTCAGCTCCAGGGTGCGGGAGAGGTCCGTGTCCGCGCCCTCGCCGGAGAGCAGCAGCTCGGGCGGGGTGGCGGAGACCAGGAGGCGGGTCGAGGGGCCGATGGGGGTGCCCCCGCGCGAGTCGGTTCGAGCGTGGGGGAGGGTGTCGAGCTTCTGGCCCGCCGGGGCCTGGAAGATCACGTCCAACTGGAGCTTGCCGGGCGCGACTTCGGTGGCGGCGCGCTGGGTGCGGTGGGCGACCGCCGCGACGCGTACGGCCTCTTCCGGCAGGCGCAGCCTGGTCAGCCGGTGCCGGGCCGACTCCACCACCACGATGTCGTCGCCGTCGAGCACCGCGTCCGACGGCTCCCGCAGGTCCGTGGCCAGGGTGGTGACCTCGCCGGTCGCGGGGTCGTAGCGGCGCAGGGCGTGGTTGTAGGTGTCGCTGACGGCGATCGAGCCGTCGGGGAGTGCGGTGACGCCCAACGGGTGCTGAAGCAGGGCCTCTTCGGCCCGCCCGTCGCGGTGCCCGAAGTCGAACAGGCCGGTGCCCACGGCGGTGTGGACGGTGCCGTCGAGGTCGATCCAGCGCAGGGCACTGGTCTCCGAGTCGGCCAGCCACAACCGCTCGGGGGTCGCCGCGAGGCCCGACGGCTGGGCGAACCAGGCCTCGGGGGCGGGGCCGTCGACGATGCCCTCGTTCGTCGTGCCGGCCATGACGGAGACGGTGCCGTCGGCGGGGTCGTAGGCCCAGAGCTGGTGGACGCCGGCCATGGCGATCCAGAGCCTGCCGTTCCACCAGGCCACATCCCAGGGCGAGGAGAGACTGACGTCCCTTCCGGGACCTGACGTGGCCTGCCCCTGCATCCACTGGAAGCCGGTACCGGCAAGGGTTGTGGTCCTGCCCGTCGCCGGATCGAAGCGCCGGATCAGGTGGTTGACCGTGTCGGCGACCGCCACTGTCCCGTCCGGCAGCAGAGCCAGCCCCTGCGGTTCCTGGAACCGGGCCCGGTCCGCGTAACCGTCGGTGCTGCCACGGCTGCCCTGGCCGATCCGCCGCACGACCGTCTCCCCGTCGCCCGCCAACTCGACCAGCTGATGCCGAGTGGTGTCACTGACCAGGAAGTTGCCGGACGGCAGCAGCAGGGCCTTGCCCGGGAACCGCAGCACCGTGGGCTCCGGCTCCGGCGCCACGTACGGCCCGTCACCGCGCCGCAGGGTGCCCTTGGCCTCGTGCTCGGCCTCCAGCTCGCTGACGAGCCGCTCGATGGCGTGCACATGCCCCTCACCGGCGTGCTGCGCGACGACATACCCCTCCGGGTCGATCACGACCAGCGTCGGCCATGCCCGCACCGCGTACTGCTTCCAGGTGGCGAGCTCGGGGTCGTCGAGGACGGGATGCTCGACGCCGTACCGCTCCACGGCGTCCACCACCGCCCGGTGGTCGGCCTCGTGCACGAACTTCGGCGAGTGCACCCCGATGACGACCACGGTGTCCCGGTGCTTGTCCTCCAGCTCCCTGAGCTCGTCCAGGACATGCAGGCAGTTGATGCAGCAGAACGTCCAGAAGTCGAGGATCACGATGCGCCCCCGCAGGTCGGCGAGGCCGTACGGGCGGCCGGCCGTGTTCAGCCAGCCGCCCTTGCCGATCAGCTCGGGGGCGCGGACGCGGACGCGACGGGGGGTCGGGGCCGGGGATGAGTCGGTCATGGCTCAAGCGTGCCACCCGGCACCGACAGTCACGTCAGCGCGTGCCCCGTGGTGGCGTCCACATGGTCGGGTACGTCGTCGTGGCGGTCGCCGACGGTGAGGGTGCCGGTGGGTTCGAAGAGGAGCAGGGCGGTGGGGACGGGGGCGTACGGCTTGTGCTCGGTGCCGCGCGGGACGGTGAAGACGCTGCCCTTCGCAAGGACGACCGTGCGTTCCCCGGCGGGCTCCCGCAGGAAGATGTGCAGCTCGCCCTCCAGGACGAGGAAGAACTCGTCGGTGTGGTCGTGCACGTGCCAGAGGTGTTCTCCCTCGACCTTCGCGATGCGTACGTCGTAGTCGTTGACGGCGGTGACGATGCGGGGGCTCCACCGGTCGGTGAAGGAGTCGAGGGCGTCGGACAGCGAGATGGGTTCCATGGGCTCATCGTCGGCCGTGGTGCGGGCACCGCACGAGTGCTAGAAATCGCATATGCCGCAACGATCCTCTCAGCAGCCGCATCGCGTGGTCCTCGTCGTCGACGAGAACTCCAACCCCTTCGAGATGAGCTGCGCCATCGAGGTCTTCGGCCTGCGCCGCCCCGAACTTGGCCGGGAGCTGTACGACTTCCGGCTGTGCGCCGCCGAGCCGCTGACGCGGATGCGGGACGGCCTGTTCACACTGACCGGGGTGGCCGGTCTGGAGGCCGCCGAGGAGGCGCAGACGCTGATCGTGCCGAACCGGCCGGACGCCGAGGCCCCCCGCTCCCCCGAGGTGCTGGACGTCGTACGCCGGGCACACGCGCGTGGCGCCCGTCTGCTCGGCTTCTGCTCGGGGGCGTTCACGATCGCGGAGGCCGGGCTGCTGGACGGGCGGCGCGCGGCGTGCCACTGGATGTGGGCCGAGGCCTTCCGGGCCCGCTTCCCCCAGGTCCGTCTGGAGCCGGACGTCCTGTTCGTCGACGACGGTGACATCCTGACGGCCTCCGGGAGCGCGTCCGCACTGGACCTGGGCCTGCACGTCGTACGGCGTGACCACGGCGCCGAGATCGCCAACCACGTCTCCCGGCGGCTCGTCTTCGCCGCCCACCGCGACGGCGGCCAGCGGCAGTTCGTGGAGCGGCCGGTCCCGGACGTGCCGGACGAGTCGCTGGCCCCGCTGCTGGCCTGGGCGCAGGAACGGCTGGGCGGACCGTTGACGGTGGCCGGCCTGGCGGCGCGGGCGGCGGTGTCGCCGGCCACTCTGCACCGCCGCTTCCGGGCGCAGCTCGGGACGACGCCGCTGGCCTGGCTGACGGGAGAGCGGGTGGCCCTGGCGTGCCGGCTGATCGAGCGCGGGGAGGAACGGCTGGACGTGGTGGCGGCGCGCAGCGGACTCGGCACCGCGGCGAACCTGCGCGCCCGCCTGCGCCGCGAGACCGGACTCAGCCCGTCGGCCTACAGACGGCGTTTCGGGCCGGGCGGCGGGGAATCCCTCGTGCCATGAGATTCCTCGTACGCGACCGGCTCCTCGGCTTCGGTGACGACTACTGGATCGAGGACGACCGGGGCAACAAGGTGTTCCTCATCGACGGCAAGGCGATGCGGCTGCGGGACACCTTCGAGCTGAAGGACACGCAGGGGCGTGTCCTCATCGACATCCACCAGAAGATGTTCGCCCTGCGCGACACGATGGTGATCGAGCGGGACGGCCGACCGCTCGCGACGATCCGCCGCAAGCGGCTGTCCCTGCTGCGCAACCACTACCGGGTGTCCCTGGCCGACGGCAGCACGGAACTCGACGTCAGCGGCAAGATCCTCGACCGGGAGTTCGCCATCGAATACGACGGCGAACTGCTGGCCGTCGTCTCCCGCCGGTGGCTGCATGTGCTGGAGACGTACGGCGTGGACGTCGTCCGGGACGACGCGGACCCGGCGCTGCTGATCGCCGTCACGGTGTGTGTGATCCACCTGGCGGAGAAGGAGCGGGGGGACTCCTAGGGTCAGACGGGCCCTAGCGGTGCTGCGGACGGACGGGCGTGCCCTGGAGGCCGGGTCCCGTGCCGCGGCGGAGGCGCTGCCGGTGGTGGACGGCACCCTGCGGCTGACGGCCGGCGGGGTCGGTCTCGCTGGTCATCGTCGAGGGGTCCCGAGCCCCAGCACCCGGTCCTTCAGCGCCGGGAACTGCTCGCGCGTCACCGCGACCTTCCCCGGGTCGAACTCCACCGTGAGGACCTGCTCCCCGGCGCCGGCCTGCGCCAGCACCTCGCCCCACGGATCCACCACGATCGAGTGACCGGCCTGTGGAACTCCCGCGTGCGTGCCGGCCGTTCCACAGGCGAGCACGAACGCCTGGTTCTCCACCGCCCGCGCCTGAGCCAGCAGCGTCCAGTGCGCCCGGCGGCGCTCCGGCCAGCCCGCCGGAACGACCAGGGTCTCGGCGCCGGCGTCGACGAGACCGCGGAACAACTCGGGGAAACGGAGGTCGTAACAGGTGGCCACGCCCAGGGTGGTCGAGGGCAGACGAACCGTCACCAGTTCCTGCCCCGCGCCCATCAGCACCGCCTCGCCCTTGTCGAAGCCGAACCGATGGATCTTTCGGTACACGGCGGCCAGATCACCGGAGGGGGAGAAGACGAGAGAGGTGTTGTAGAGCGGCCCGTCGCCCGCGGCGGAGCCGCTGTCGGATGCCGTGCGCTCGGGGATCGAGCCCGCGTGCAGCCACACGCCCGCGTCGCTGGCGGCCTTGGCCATCGCGTCGTACGTCGGCCCTTCGAGCGGCTCGGCCTCGCTGCCGAAGTCCTCGTAGGCGAACGCCCCGGTGGTCCACAGCTCGGGCAGCACGACCAAATCCGCCCTGGCCTGTTCCCGTACCAGCGAGGCGACCCTCAGCCGACGCGATTCGACCGATTCGCCCTCGTTGACGTCGATCTGGAGCAGAGAGGCGCGCACACTACCACCGTCCTGGCAATCGAGCGGTCCACAATGGCTTCCCCGCGGGCCTACGATCGTCACACGAAAGCACTGCCGGGGTGCCTCACAGCAGCGTAACTTAGCGTTCCGAGACACCCGCCGACAGCAGCCGCCTCCCACTGGCAACGCCGCCACAACCTGCCCGCGTACCGACGTACCAACCGCCGAGGGGTCCCGTTCCGTGAGTCTGCATCCCACCCTCCAGCCCTACGCCGACGCCTGGACCCACTCCATCGAAGCGATATCCGAGCTGGTGACGCCCCTGGTGGAGGGCGAGTGGAACCGGCGCACCCCGTGTCCCGGCTGGTCGGTCCGTGACGTCGTCTCCCACGTCATCGGCCTGGACTGCGAGATGCTCGGCGACCCGCGCCCCATCCACACGCTGCCCCGCGACCTCTTCCACGTCACCAACGACCACCAGCGCTACATGGAGATGCAGGTCGACGTCCGCCGCCACCACACGGCGCCGGAGATGACGTCCGAGCTGGAGTACACGGTCATCCGCCGCAACCGCCAGCTGCGGAACGAGTCCCGCGACCCCGGCACCAAGGTGCGCGGCCCGCTCGGCGCGGAGCTCACCCTGGAAGAGTCGATGCGCAACCACGCCTTCGACGTATGGGTGCACGAGCAGGACCTGCGCACCGCCCTCGGCCGCCCCGGCAACCTCGACTCCCCCGGCGCGCACGTGGCCCGTGACGTCCTGCTCGCCAAGCTGCCCGACGTCATCGCCACGAAGGCCGACGCGCCCCGCAGCTCGGCGATCGTCTTCGACGTCCACGGCCCGATCGAGTTCCTCCGCACGATCCGCATCGACATCCAGGGCCGCGGCACCCTCGAAACGGCCCCCGCCCTGGGGCCCGCCGCCACCCTCACCCTCGACTGGGAAACCTACGTCCGCCTGGCCTGCGGCCGCGTCACGCCGGAGGCGGTGGCGGACCGGGTGAAGGCGGAGGGCGACCTCGGTCTGACGGCGGCGATCCTGCGCAACTTCACGGTGACGCCGTAGCGACGGCCGGCAGGGGCGGCGGGGGCGGCAGGGGCGAAATCCACTGTCGCCCACTTCCCACACACGGCTAACGTCCCGCCGTGACCGACACCCACACCGCAATCGGCGGTCCCCCACGCCTGACCCGACTCACCTTCCACGGCCCGCTGTCCGAAACCCGGGCGCACGGCCTCGTCCAGCGCCTCACCCGGACGAACCCCACCACCGTGCTCGACATCGGGTGCGGCTGGGGCGAGTTGATGCTGCGCATCCTGGCCGCCGCGCCCGAGGCGACGGGCACAGGCATCGACGTCAACGCCGAGGACCTCGCCCGGGGCCGCCGCAACGCCGAGGCGAGAGGGCTGACGCAACGGGCCCGGTTCGTCGAGGAGTCCGCCGTCGGAACCTCCCGCGGCCCCGCCGACCTGGTCCTGTGCGTCGGAGCGAGCCAGGCCCTGAGCACGGCCCAGCCGCCCCACCACACCACCGAGGCCCTCCGCGAACTGCGCCGCCTCGTCACCGACGGCGGGCGCGTGCTGCTGGGGGAGGGCTTCTGGCAGCGCACCCCGACCCCCGCCGAGCTTTCCGGCATGTGGCCGGGAGCCTCGGCCACGGACCACCACGACCTCGCGACGCTGCTCGATCTCACCGTGGCCGCCGGTTTCCGCCCGATGGGGGTCCCCCCTGCTCGAGCGAAGCCGAGAGCTTGGGGGAGGACCGAGACGGCGAGCCTGGACGAGTGGGAGGAGTTCGAGTCGGCGTACCAGGCGGACGTCGAGGTGTGGCTGGCCGAACACCCGGGCCACCCGCTCGCGGCCGAGACGCGCGAGCGCCTCGACCGCCATCGCGCCCAGTGGATGAGCTACCGCGGAGTCCTGGGACTCGCCTACCTCACCCTGGTTCCGGCCCGCTGACTCAGGCGGGGACGTGCACGGTCTCCACCCGGCTGGCGACCAGCCGTTCCCGCTCCCGGCGCGCCGCCCGCCCGCGCAGCCGCAGGATCTGGCTGACACCCAGCGCCTGGAGGAAGAACACCGCCGAGAAGGCGACGGTGTAGTCGTCGCCGGTCGCGTCCAGCAGCACGCCGACCGCGAACAGCGTCGTCATCGAGGCGACGAACCCGCCCATGTTGGTGATCCCGGACGCCGTCCCCTGACGCTCCGGCGGATTCGCCGGCCGCGCGAAGTCGAAGCCGATCATCGAGGCCGGACCGCACGCCCCGAGCACCGCGCACAGCACGATCAGCAGCCACATCGGCGCCGTCTCACCGGGCCAGGCCAGCGTCGTCGCCCACAGCACGGCCGTCGCCCCCACGGTCCCCAGCGCCAGCGGCAGCCGTGCCTCGTGGCGCCGGGCGACGATCTGGCCGTAGACCAGGCCCACGACCATGTTCGACAGGACGACGAGGGTGAGCAGCTCACCGGCCGTCGCGCGCGACAGCCCCTGCGCCTCCACCAGGAACGGCAGCCCCCACAGCAGCAGGAACACCATCGCCGGGAACTGCGTCGTGAAGTGCACCCACAGACCCAGCCGCGTGCCCGGCTCCCGCCAGGACGCGGCGATCTGGCGTCGTACGTACGCCGCGCCCAGGTGCGGCACCGGCTCCGGCTCGTGCCCCTCCGGATGGTCCTTCAGGAACAGCACCAACAGCACCAGCACGACGACACCCAACGCCGCGCTGCCCGCGAACGCCGCCGTCCAGCCCACCCCGTGCAGCAGCCGTGCCAGCACCAGCGTGGACACGAGGTTGCCCGCCATGCCCGCCAGCCCCGCCAGCTGGGCGATCAGCGGACCACGCCGGGCCGGGAACCACCGGCCGCCGAGCCGCAGCACGCTGATGAACGTCATCGCGTCACCGCAGCCCAGCAGGGCGCGCGAGGCGAGGGCCATGCCGTACGACGGCGAGAAGGCGAAGCCCAGTTGGCCCGCCGTGAACAGCACCACGCCCAGGGTCAGCACCTTCTTGGTGCCGAGCCGGTCGACCAGCAGGCCGACGGGTATCTGCATGCCCGCGTACACGAGCAGCTGGAGGATCGAGAACGTCGACAGGGCCGAGGCGTTCACGTCGAAGCGGTCCGCCGCGTCGAGGCCGGCGACCCCGAGGGACGTACGGAAGATGACGGCGACGAAGTAGACCGAGACGCCGATGCCCCAGACGGCGACGGCGCGCCGGCCGCCCGGAGGATCGCCGGGCACCGCGGTGGCCCTCATCGCTCCTCACCTCGCGCGAGATGCGAGAACCAGTCGATGTGTCGGTGGACCAGCCCGACGGCCGCCTCGGCGTCCCCGGAGCGCAGGGCCTGAAGGATCTCCTCGTGCTCGGCGAGGGTCTTGGCGATCCGGTCGGGGTGGGAGTGCAGGACGGCGACGCCCATGCGCAGTTGCCGGTCGCGCAGTTGGTCGTAGAGCCGCGACAGGATCTCGTTCCCGCCGCTGCGGACGATCTCCGCGTGGAAGCAGCGGTCGGTGACGGCGGCCCCGGCGAGGTCACCGGCGGCTGCCTGCGCCTTCTGCTGGGCGAGCAGTTCCTCAAGCCGCGCGATGAGCCCGGCCGGTGCGGGGACGGCCTTGCGGGCCGCGTGCTCCTCGACCAGCAGCCGTGTCTCCACCACGTCCTTGATCTCCTGCGCGGAGACCGGCAGGACCAGCGCGCCCTTCTTGGGATAGAGCTTGATCAGCCCCTCGACCTCCAGCCGCAGCAGCGCCTCGCGGACCGGGGTGCGCGAGACCCCGACGGCCTCGGCGAGCTCGCCCTCGGTGAGCAGCGTCCCGCCCTCGTAACGACGCTCCAGGACGCCCTGTTTGACGTGGGTGTAGACGCGGTCGGCCGCGGGGGGCTGCTTCAACGACTGCTGCTTCACGGGTGCGGGCGGAGCGGAAGGCATGCGCACAGCTTAGATACAACACGTACGCATGACACGATGCGTCCATTATGCGGACGTGAAGACCTGTCACACTTGCCGCACAACCTTCTGTGCTAGTTACGTGTCACACATGTGCGGCCCATCTGTCTCGACCATCAAGTCGGCCGCACTCAGGGGCATTCGACACAATCGGGGTATTTCAGTTGATAACCGCCACCAAGGGCCTCCGTCTCCGCAGAGCCGCAGCCGCCGCCGTGACCACCGGCGCAGTGCTCGCCACCGGAGCCCTCACCGCGGCACCCGCGCAGGCCGCGACGGCACCCACCATCAGCTCCAAGGGTGCCTTCCTGATGAACGGCACGAACGGCAAGACGCTCTTCACCAAGTCCGCTGACACGAAGAGGCTCACCGCCTCGACCACGAAGATCATGACCGCGAAGGTCGTGCTCTCGCAGCCGAACCTGAACCTCGACGCCAAGGTCACGATCAAGGGCGCCGTCAGCGACTACATCGTCTCCAAGGGCGCGTCGTCGGCCGGCCTGATCGTCGGTGACAAGGTCACGGTTCGTCAGCTGCTGTACGGGATGATGCTCAAGTCGGGCTGCGACGCCGCGATGACCCTCGCCGACAAGTTCGGTTCCGGCTCGACGGTCGCGGCCCGCACCAAGAAGTTCATCGGCAAGATGAACACCATGGCCAAGAGCCTTGGCATGACGAACACGCACTTCGACTCGTTCGACGGCATAAGCAACGGCGCCAACCACTCGACGCCGCGCGACCTGACGAAGCTCGCCCGCAGCGCGATGAAGAGCTCGACCTTCAAGACCGTCGTGAAGACGAAGAAGTACACGGCGAAGACGATCACGAAGACCGGCTCCATCCGCACGATGGCGGAGTGGAAGAACACCAACCTGCTGCTCGGCTGGAACGGCACGCTCGGTGTCAAGACCGGCTCGGGCACCGAGGCCAAGTACTGCCTCGTCTTCGCCGCCACCAAGAACGGCGAGTCGGTGATGGGCACCGTCCTCACCGCCCCCAACGAGGCGAAGCGCACGGAGGACGTGAAGAAGCTCATCAACTACGGCTACGCCAAGATCAGCTGACGCTCGCGTTCTACTGTCGGAGGGCGACCACTCACGCAGTGGTCGCCCTCGTCACATGAAATTACTTCCGTCCGTCGTACAACCCTTCTTGTTCCTTGCGAGTCTCCTGAGCGCCTCCCCCCTCCACATCGCAGATGCCTACCGGGGCATTTCGCACATTCGGAGCGTTCATAGTGATAACCGGCATCAAGGGCGTACGTATCCGCCGAGCCGCCGCCGTGGTCGCCACCACCGGCGCGCTGGTCGCGGGCGGCGCCCTGTCCGCGCCCGCCCAGGCAGCGACCGCCCCCACGGTCAGCGCCAAGGGCGCGTTCATGCTCAACAGCGCGACGGGCTCCACGCTCTACAGCAAGTACGCCGACACCAAGCGGCCCATGGCGAGCACCACCAAGATCATGACGGCCCGGGTCGTGCTGAGCACCCCCGATCTGAACCTCGACCGGAAGATCACCATCAAGCAGGCCTACCGGGACTACGTCGCCGCCAAGGGCGCGAGCACCGCGGACCTGAAGACCGGTGACAAGGTCACCATCCGCCAGCTGCTGCACGCGCTGATGCTGCCGTCCGGCTGCGACGCCGCGATGGCCCTCGCCGACACCTTCGGCACCGGTACGACCGTCTCGGCGCGCACCAAGTCCTTCATCAGCAAGATGAACACCAAGGCCGACGCCCTCGGCCTGACGAACACCCACTTCGACTCGTTCGACGGCAACTCGACGCAGAACACGAACTACACGACGCCGCGCGACCTCGCCAAGCTCACGCACAGCGCGATGAAGTACACGACGTTCGCGGGCATCGTGAAGAAGCAGAAGACGGTGCAGTACGCGACGACGAGCACCGGCGGCACCCGCACCTACACCTGGTACAACACCAACAAGCTGCTGGGCTCCTACAGCGGCGCGATCGGCGTGAAGACGGGCACCAACACCCCGGCCGGGCCCTGCCTGGTCTTCGCCGGGACCCGCGACGGCAAGACCGTCATCGGCGTCCTCCTCAACGACCAGTACCGCTTCACGGACGCCGCGAAGCTGATGGACTACGCCTTCGGCTCCAGCTCGGCGAGCACGATGCAGCTGCGCACCCTGCCGCAGGGCGCACAGCGCGACTGATCCGACCGGAAACCACGACGGCCCCCGCTCGATGCGGGGGCCGTCCTCGGTTCACGCCCAGGTGATCAGCCGCTTCGGCTGCTCCAGGATCGCCGCCACATCGGCCAGCACCTTGGAGCCCAACTCGCCGTCCACCAAGCGGTGGTCGAAGCTGAGCGCCAGGGTCGTGACCTGACGCGGCTTCACCTTGCCCTTGTGCACCCACGGCTGGAGCTTGATCGCGCCGACCGCGAGGATCGCGGACTCGCCGGGGTTGAGGATCGGGGTGCCGGTGTCGACGCCGAAGACGCCGACGTTGGTGATGGTGACCGTGCCGCCCTGCATCGCGGCGGGGCTGGTCTTGCCCTCCCGTGCCGTCGCCACCAACTCACCGAGCGCCTCGGCCAGTTGCGGGAGCGTCTTGGCGTGGGCGTCCTTGATGTTCGGGACGATCAGGCCACGCGGGGTCGCCGCCGCGATGCCCAGGTTGACGTAGTGCTTCTGCACGATCTCCTGGTTGGCCTCGTCCCAGGACGCGTTGATGTCCGGGTTGCGCCTGATCGCGACCAGCAGGGCCTTGGCGATCAGCAGCAGGGGGTTCACGCGCAGGCCCGCGAACTCCTTGTCCTCCTTGAGCTCCTCGACCAGCTTCATCGTGCGGGTCACGTCCACCGTCACGAACTCCGTGACATGCGGGGCCGTGAACGCCGAGCCGACCATCGCCGCCGCAGTCGCCTTGCGGACGCCCTTCACGGGGACACGGGTCTCACGGGCGGTGTCGTACGTGGCCACCGGCGCCGGGGCGGCGGCCTGAGCGGCGGCCGGGGCGGCCTGGGGCACCGGCTCGGCGGCCGGGGCCGACGGGGCCGCCGCCGCGTGGACGTCCTCGCGCGTGATGATGCCGTCGGGGCCGGTGGGAGTCACCGTGGCCAGGTCGACGCCCAGGTCCTTCGCGAGCTTGCGCACCGGCGGCTTCGCCAGCGGGCGGGACTTTTCCACAGCCGCGGGACCGTGCCCGTTCAGCTCGGACTGCAGTGCCTGGGCCGCCGTCGAGGGCTCCTGGCGCGGGGTCTCCGCGCCCTTGCGCGGGCGGCGCTTGGTCGAGGAGGCGGCCACGCCGTAGCCCACCAGCACCGGCTGGCGGCCCTGCGGCTTGGCCTCCTCCTGCGGAGCCTGGGCCGGAGCGGCCGGCGCCTCGGCGGCAGCCGCCGTCCCGCCCGCCACGTCCACCGCGATGATCGCCGTACCGACGTCCACCGTGGTGCCCTCGGGGAAGTGCAGCTCGCGGACCACCCCGTCGTACGGGATGGGGAGCTCGACGGCCGCCTTGGCCGTCTCGACCTCGCACACCACCTGCCCGTCGGTGACCGTGTCGCCCGGCTGGACGTACCACTTGAGGATCTCGGCCTCGGTGAGTCCCTCGCCCACGTCGGGCATCTTGAACTCGCGCACGGACGCTTCCGTCATCGTCGTCACGACCCTCTCCTCAGTACGCCAGGGCACGGTCGACGGCGTCGAGCACCCGGTCCAGGCCCGGCAGGTACTCCTCCTCCAGGCGCGCCGGCGGATAGGGGGCGTGGTAACCGCCCACCCGCAGCACCGGGGCCTCCAGGTGGTAGAAGCAGCGCTCCGTGATCCGGGCGGCGATCTCCGCGCCGGAGCCGAAGAACACCGGTGCCTCGTGGACCACGACCAGGCGGCGGGTCTTCTCGACGGAGGCCTGGATGGAGTCGAAGTCGATCGGAGAGACCGAGCGCAGGTCCAGGACCTCCAGGTTCCTGCCCTCCTCGGCGGCCGCGTCGGCGACCTCCTGGCAGAGCTTCACCATCGGGCCGTACGCGGCCAGGGTGAGGTCCGTGCCCTCGCGGACGACCTTCGCCTTGTGCAGCGGGCCCGGGATGGCTTCGGTGTTGACCTCGCCCTTGTCCCAGTAGCGCCGCTTGGGCTCGAAGAAGATCACCGGGTCGTCGCTCTGGATGGCCTGCTGCATCATCCAGTACGCGTCCGACGCGTTGGAGGGGCTGACGATCTTCAGGCCCGCCACGTGCGCGAAGAGTGCCTCGGGGGACTCCGAGTGGTGCTCGACCGCGCCGATGCCGCCGCCGTAGGGGATGCGGACGACGACCGGGAGCTTGACCTTGCCCAGCGAGCGGGCGTGCATCTTCGCCAGCTGCGTGACGATCTGGTCGTACGCCGGGAAGACGAAGCCGTCGAACTGGATCTCCACGACCGGGCGGTAACCGCGCAGGGCCAGGCCGATCGCGGTGCCGACGATGCCCGACTCCGCGAGCGGGGTATCGATGACCCGGCTCTCGCCGAAGTCCTTCTGGAGGCCGTCCGTCACACGGAAGACGCCGCCGAGCTTGCCGACGTCCTCGCCCATGACGAGGACCTTGGGGTCGGTGTCCAGGGCGCGGCGCAGCGACTCGTTGATCGCCTTGGCCAGAGCCATGCTCTTCGATGTCACAGCCTTGACTGTCTCCGCTGCCATGTCAGGCCCCCTCTACGTCCGCGAACGACGCCTGGTAGGCGGCGAACTGGGCGCGCTCCTCGTCGACGAGCGCATGCCCGTCCGCGTACACGTTCTCGAAGATGGCGAAGTGGTCCGGGTCCGGCATGGCGCGGACCGCCTCGCGCACTCGTTTGCCCAACGCCTCGCTCTCGGCCTCCAGTTCCGCGAAGAATCCCTCGTCCGCGTGGTTTGAAGCCTCCAGGTAGCGGCGAAGGCGCAGGATCGGGTCCTTCGCCTCCCAGGCCAGGCGCTCCTCGTCACCCCGGTAGCGGGTGGGGTCGTCGGAGGTGGTGTGGGCGCCCATGCGGTACGTGTACGCCTCGACCAGCGTCGGTCCCTCGCCGCCGCGGGCGCGCTCCAGCGCCCACTTCGTCACGGCGAGGCACGCCAGGACGTCGTTGCCGTCGACGCGGACGCCGGGGAAGCCGAAGCCCTGTGCGCGCTGGTAGAGCGGCACGCGGGTCTGCTTCTCGGTCGGCTCGGAGATCGCCCACTGGTTGTTCTGGCAGAAGAACACCACGGGGGCGTTGTAGACCGCGGAGAAGGTGAACGATTCCGCCACGTCGCCCTGGCTGGAGGCGCCGTCGCCGAAGTAGGCGATCACCGCGCTGTCCGCGCCGTCCTTGGCCACGCCCATCGCATAGCCCGTGGCGTGCAGCGTCTGGGAGCCGATGACGATCGTGTAGAGGTGGAAGTTGTTGCTGTTCGGGTCCCAGCCGCCGTTGTTCACGCCGCGGAACATGCCCAGCAGGTTGGTCGGGTCGACCCCACGGCACCAGGCGACGCCATGCTCACGGTAGGTGGGGAAGACGTAGTCGTCCTCGCGGGTGGCCCGGCCGGAGCCGATCTGGGCGGCCTCCTGGCCGAGCAGCGACGCCCACAGGCCCAGCTCGCCCTGGCGCTGCAGGGAGGTGGCCTCGGCGTCGAAGCGGCGGGTGAGCACCATGTCGCGGTAGAGCCCGCGAAGCTCTTCGGGGGTGATGCCGGCGACGTACCTGTCGTACTGGGCGCTCTTGACGCGCCTGCCCTCGGGCGTCAGCAGCTGTACGAGCTCGGGGTCCGTGCCTGGCGATTTCTTTGCGGCTGTGGTCTTGCCGGCCGTGCTCTTGGTACCGGCGCTGCGTCGCGGCTTGCGCGCGGCAGTGCTCTCCACGGTCACGTGTGCTCCTCCGTCGGTCCGGCTCCCGGGTTCGCCGGGCGCCAGTGCGGCTCACCTGCGGCCCTCGGACGCACGGGGTGGGGTGCGGCTCGATGGGGACAGGCGTGACAGGTGCCCCGGCGAGCGCCCTGCAAAAGGCACGTTACCCAGTGCTCCACATTTCTGTGAAACCCCTCCTGACCTGCGATTTTGCTTGGATTTCCAAGTAAATCGCCAAAGTCCGGAACAAGTCCTGGTCACAGCCTTGCAGGGGGCCGGAACAACGGCACGTTATATCGGTGACCCAGGTCACGGGAAGAGTCACCGAGGAGGAGATCGCGTGGGCGGATTCCGGCCACGCGGAAGACGATCAAGAATTTCGCCGTGAACAGCGTAAAAACAGCACACGCGCGTGCAGCCCGTTTCCGGGTCGCACGCGCGCGTGGGGGTCTTTCGGCGTTTCGCGGCGGGACGGTGCGGCGGACCGGTCAGCCGCCGGTGCCGTCCGTGGGCGCCGTCGGCAGGGTCGGCGGCGTGGTCGGGTCCTCCGTCGGCTCCTCCGTCGGCTCCTCGGTCGGCTCCTCCGTCGGCTCGGCCGTGGTCGGTGTCTCGGTGGGCCCCTGCGTGGCCGTCTCGGTCGGCTCGTACGACGGTTCGGGCGTGGGCGAGTAGTCCGGGTCGGTGCCCGTGCCGGTGCCGTCGTCCGTGTAGTCGTCGGTCGGCTCCTCGGTCGCCTCGTCGCTCGGCGTCTCGCTGGCCTTGTCCTCGTCCTTGGTCTGCGAGGTGGTCGGCGACTGCGTGGTGTCGGAGCCGCCCTTGGTGCCGTTGCCGTTGTTCAGCGCCAGCGCGACACCCGCCGCGATGGCGATCACCGCGAGGACGGCGAGGATCCACAGCTTGCCACGGCCGCTGCCCTTGTTGCCGTGGCCCTCGAAGCCACCGTCGTCCCCGCCGCCGTACCCGGTGGGCAGGATCGGCTGCGGGATCTGCGTCGTACCGGCGCCGGCGTCGCCGGGATGCCCCATGACGGTCGTGTGCGCGAAGCCCGCCGCCGGGGTGTGCCGGCCCTCGTGCACGGTCACCGGGCCGGTGTTCCAGGTGCCGGTGTGGCCGCCCTGGTCGTACAGCATCTGCAGGCCGTACTGGACGAGGCCGCGCATCTCCTCGGCCGTCTGGAACCGGTCGTCCGGCTCCTTGGCGAGCGAGCGCATGACGAGGCCGTCGAGCTCCGGCGGCGCGCCGTCGGAGACCTCGGACGGGGGTGTCGGGATGTCCTGGACGTGCTGGTAGACCACCGACAGCGGGGTCTCGCCGGTGAACGGCGGGCGCAGCGCGAGGAGTTCGTACAGCAGGCAGCCCGTCGCGTACAGGTCGGAGCGGTGGTCGACCGCCTTGCCGAGCGCCTGCTCGGGCGACAGGTACTGCGGGGTGCCCATGACCATGCCGGTCTGCGTCATCGTCGACTGCGCGCCGTGCAGGGCGCGGGCGATGCCGAAGTCCATCACCTTCACGGCGCCGTTGTGGGTGATGATGACGTTGGCCGGCTTGATGTCGCGGTGCACGATGCCGTGCTGGTGCGAGTAGGCGAGCGCCTCAAGGACGCCGGAGACGATGATCAGGGCCTGCTCGGGGCCGGGCGCCTCGGCGTTGATGAGGAGGTCGCGGATGGTGCGGCCCTCGACCAGTTCCATGACGATGTACGGCACGGAGTGGGCGCCCACGACGTCCTCGCCGGAGTCGTACACGGCGACGATCGCGTGGTGGTTGAGGCCGGCCACCGACTGGGCCTCGCGCGTGAAGCGGGCCTTGGACACCGGGTCCTCGGCGAGGTCGGAGCGCAGCAGCTTGACCGCCACGGTACGTCCGAGGCGCACGTCCTCGGCCGCGAACACCTCGGCCATGCCGCCCCGGCCGAGTCTGCGGGTCAGCCGATAACGGCCGTCCCCGACAAGCCCGCCATTACCCCACATCTCCGGCGCGTCTGACATACCGCCGCCAGCCGCCTCGGGGTCGGACGGGCCCTGAGCGCGCTGCTGCTGTGCCATCAGTCCTCGCCGTCGTTTCTGCCCGCGGTGCGCGCGGTGTTGTTACGGTCTCCGTCGGCCACGCTACAGCCTCCGCGCATGCCGTCGGTCCGAGACGGTCGCCCCAACCGGACGGAGACGGACCGGCCATCAAACCGCTACCCCGTCCTCTCGTGCAAATTCTGTGTACCGGCCGTACGCCCCCGGTAACGCTTCCGCGACGCTTCTTTCGCGTACGGTCACGGAACGGGCACCGCGCTTGACCTGTCAGTGCCGTGGGGCAGACTTGGCCGGGAAATAGCGCATTGGATCATTCGGGATCACGATCCACGGCACTCACAGGCGCCGGAGAGGCCACGGGGGACGCAGAAGATGAGCCAGGACGGCGCACAGGGCCGCTACGCGGGGCGGGCGCTCGCCGGCGGCCGCTATCAGCTGCGCGACTTGCTCGGCCAGGGCGGCATGGCCTCGGTGCATCTCGCGTACGACTCGGTGCTCGACCGCCAGGTCGCCGTCAAGACGCTGCACACCGAGCTCGGCCGCGAGCAGGCGTTCCGCGAGCGCTTCCGGCGCGAGGCCCAGGCCGTGGCCAAGCTCACGCACACCAACGTCGTCTCGGTCTTCGACACCGGCGAGGACGAGGTGGACGGCATGACGACGCCGTACATCGTCATGGAGTACGTCGAGGGCCGCCCGCTCAGCTCGGTCTTCGACGAGGACGTACGGCAGTTCGGCGCGATGCCCGCCGACAAGGCGCTGAAGATCACCGCCGATGTGCTCGCGGCGCTGGAGATCAGCCACGAGATGGGGCTGGTCCACCGGGACATCAAGCCGGGCAACGTGATGATGACCAAGCGCGGCGTCGTCAAGGTGATGGACTTCGGCATCGCGCGCGCCATGCAGTCCGGTGTGACGTCGATGACACAGACCGGCATGGTGGTCGGCACCCCGCAGTACCTCTCGCCGGAACAGGCGCTGGGCCGCGGCGTGGACGCCCGCTCCGACCTCTACTCGGTCGGCATCATGCTGTTCCAGCTCGTCACCGGCCGGCTGCCGTTCGAGGCGGACTCGCCGCTGGCGATCGCGTACGCGCATGTGCAGGAGGAGCCGCTGGCTCCGTCCTCGATCAACCGGGCGCTGCCGCCGGCCGTGGACGCGCTGGTCGCCCGCGCGCTGAAGAAGAACCCGAACGAGCGTTTCCCGAGCGCCGAGGCCATGCGCGCCGAGTGCCTGCGCGTGGCGGCGTCCTTCCAGGCGGCTCCGCCGAGCATCGTGCCGGGCGCGCAGTCGCAGAGCGGGCAGGGCGTCGGCTCCGCGGTGTTCCCGCCGGTCGGTCAGACGCCCCCGCCCTCGGGCCCCGTACAGACGCCGTACCAGCCGGCCCCGGCGCCGAACCCGTACGGCACCCCGCCGCCGTCGATGCCCTCACCGGCGTACGGCTACCCGCAGCAGCCGGGCTACCAGACGCCGGCGCCGGCCGCGTACTCCCCGCAGCCGGGCCACCCGACGCCGCCGCCGTACACCATCTCTCCCCAGCCGCAGGGCCCCTCGGGCGGCGGCAGGAACAACCGGCCGGTGATCATCGCCTCGATCATCGTGTCCATCGTCGCGGTCGGCGGCCTGATCGCGGCGCTGACGCTGAACGGCGGGGGCACCGACGAGGACGCGGGCGGGGACAGCACCCCGACGGTGACGAAGGCGGCGGGCTACCGCGAGGGCGACAGCACGAAGACGATCGAGACGACCGAGTGCACCGAGCCGCAGGAGTCCTACCTCGACCCCGACAAGGTGCAGGTGCCGGACTTCACCTTCAAGTACTGGCCGTCGGTCCTCGAATGCCTCAAGGCCGCCGGGTGGGAGTACAAGAAGGTCGACGTGGACGAGAACACATACGGCCAGGGCACCGTCCTGCGGCAGTCGCCCAAGGCCCGTACGGAGGACTTCGACCCGGACGACCCGCCGGAGATCACGTTCGAGGTCTCGACGGGCAACCCCCAGTGACGACCGCGGTGACCGCGATGGCCGCGATGACCGCGACTTGAAAGGGCCCGGCAGCGTCGGCTGCCGGGCCCTTCGGGTGAGAAGCGGATGTCCTACAAGAGCGGATGCCCTACAAGAGCGCGTGTCCTACATGTGGCGGGTGACCTACATGTGGCGGGTGACCTACATGTGGCGGGTGTCCTACATGTGGCGGGTGTCCTACATGTGGCGGGTGTCCTACATGTGGCGGGTGTCCTACATGTGGCGGGTGTCCTACAAGTACGGTCCGCCCGAGCGGCCGCCCTGGCGGTGTTCGCCGTCCTCATGACCGCCGACGCCCGGCGGGAGGGCGCGGCGCATCTGCTCCAACTGGGCCCGGGCGGCCATCTGCTGGGCGAAAAGCGTGGTCTGGATGCCGTGGAAGAGGCCCTCCAGCCAGCCGACCAACTGGGCCTGCGCGATACGCAGTTCCGCGTCGCTCGGGGTCGCCTCGTCCGTGAACGGCAGGGAGAGCCGCTCCAGCTCCTCTACGAGCTCCGGGGCCAGACCGTCCTCCAGCTCCTTCACCGAGCTGGCGTGGATCTCCTTCAGCCGGACCCGGCTCGCCTCGTCCAGGGGAGCGGCGCGCACTTCTTCGAGCAGCTGCTTGATCATGCTGCCGATGCGCATGACCTTCGCCGGCTGCTCGACCATCTCCGTCACCGGAACCTCGCGGGAGTCCTCGTCTCCGTTGCCGCCGGTGAGCGCCATCCCGTCCTGGCCCACGACCAGGATCTGGGGGTTCTCGGACGGCCTTTCGTTCCTCGGCATCTCCATGCCGCCATTCTCTCGCACCCGTACAGCTCATCATCGTGGTGCCCCCGTTGGGGAGAGATCCACCGTTTACGCCTCGGGAGTTTCCGTCAGCCCTCGGCGGCTTCGGCCCGTTCGGACCGGGTGAGCCGCAGCAGGCGGGCCTCGCAGATGTCGAGCCAGCGGCTCTCCGCCTCGGCCTGGAAGACGAGCTGCTCCAGGACGAGCAGCCGGGCCAGCTCCTCGGGGTGCTCGTGCGCCCGCGCCAGCGCCTCGGCCCGCCGCCGCACATAACCGTGCAGTGCCTCGGCCACCTGCCGACGCTGGGTCTCCAGGACCTCCCGTACGTCGACGCCGGGCGCCCCGACCGCCATCACCAGCTTGATCGCCAGTTCGTCGCAAGGCGGGGCCGCACGCTCCACCGGCCGCGCGAACCAGGCCCGCAGCTCGACGCGGCCCGCCTCCGTCAGCGCGTACAGCACCCGCCCCGCCTCGTCCACGCCGTCCTGGACGACCAGGCCGTCCCGCTCCAGCCCGCCGAGAGCCGTATGGACCTGGCCGACGTCCAGCGGCCAGGCCCCGCCCGTACGCGTCTGGAACTCGGCGCGCAGCCGTGAGCCGGGGCGGGCACCCGGTTCCAGGAGCGCCAGCAGCCCGTGTCGTATCGACATACCCGGATTGTGCGCCGGATTCGGTCGGGTGGCTCAGTCCGGAATGCCGGGGATGGGGGGTGCGGTGAGGGTGGTTCCATGACTTCATGGCTGGGGGTGCGGCGGGGGCTGCGGGGGCGACCGCGTGCGACTCGCGGTGCCCCGCGCACCTTGTCGTGGCCGACGCCGACGGCTGCCGCCGGGGGCGTCGTGCGGGGTGCGGTGATCCTGGGCCGACCGGGGGACGTGGGCGGGCTTGCCGCCGCCTCATGGTTGGGCGGCGTGAGCGGGCCTGCCGGCTCCTCATGGTTGGGCGGCGTGAGCGGGCCTGCCGACTCCTCATGGTTGGGCGGCGTGAGCGGGCCTGCCGACTCCTCACGGTTGGGCGACGTAGGCGGACCGCCTGCCTCCCCCCGACCAAGCGCCATAGGCGGACCACCTGCCTCCCCCCGACCAAGCGCCGCGAGCGGGGTCGGGGCGGGGCCGGGGGTGTTGCGGGGTCGGCGGTCTCTGCGTGTGCTTCAGGGGCTGCCGGCTCCGCGCACTCTGAGGGTTCCGCCGTCTCTGCGGGGGCGGCGGTTCCTGCCGGGTCTGCGCGATCGGCGGTCCGTGCCCGACCTGCGGGGTCGGCGGTCCCTACCGGATCTGCGCCGTGGGCGATCCCGGCGGGGCCCGCAGGCCTCGCGGGCGGTGGGGACGCTGTTCCTGTTGGTGGTGGGGCTGATCATCGGAGTGTGCGGGGCCGGGGCGTCGTACGGCGTCGAGAGCCCGCCTGGTACGGGCCCGACCGGAGCACCCACCGGCTCCACCGGAACGCCGACGGCTTCCACCGCGCCCATGGAGTCGCCGCTGTCCACACAGGCGGCCGTCCCCTCGACGGAACCCGGGACCGACACCGAGGCGTCCGCCAGTGCCGTGGCCGGGTCGCATGCCCCCAGCGCCTCCGCGACCACCTCCGCAGCGCCCTCCGCATCCTCCGCCGCGTCCGAGGAGCCCAAGGCGTCCCCCGCCTCCTCCGCCCACGGGCCCGCCGCCTCCTCTCCCAGCCCCTCCGGGCGGCCGTCCCGGGCCGGGAGCAAGGCGGGGGAGGGGCGGGAGCGGCCGGGTCGGGGGAAGCCTCCGCTGGAGGACGAGGAGGCGGCGCAGAAGAGGCCGGACGGCGGTGAGGACGCCGAGGAGGGTGACGGCTCGGGGTTGCCGGAGGAGGAGGCGGCGGGCGAGGACGACGGCGGCGGTGCGTACGAGAGTCCGGACGCCTCCGGTGACCCCACCCAGCACGCCTCCGCCGTGCCGGCCCGGCCCGTACGGCAGCCCGCCACCCACGCCGAGGGCCCGACCGAGCCCGTGCTGCAGGTCCTGCCCCTCGGCACCGGGCTGGTGCTCGTCGGGCTCGGCCTGGGCCTTGCCTTCGTCGGGCTGCGGCTGCGGCGCGGCTAGGCCGTACCTCCCCCTGAGCCCCCTACGGCGTGACGAGGAGGACCTTGCCGACGTGCCCGCTCTCCCCCACCACCCGGTGGGCCTCGGCAGCGTCGGGCATCGGGATCTCCCGGTCGACGACCGGACGTACGTGACCGGCCTCCAGCAGCGGCCACACATGCTCGCGTACGGCCGCGACGATCGCCGCCTTCTCGGTGAGCGGGCGGGCGCGCAGTGAGGTCGCGGTGATGGCGCCGCGCTTGGCCAGGAGCGCGCCGATGTTGAGCTCGCCCTTGACGCCGCCCTGCATGCCGATGATGGCGAGACGGCCGTTGACGGCGAGGGCCCGGACGTTGGGGTCCAGGTACTTGGCGCCCATGTTGTCGAGGATCACGTCGGCACCGGCGCCGTCGGTGGCCTTCTTGACCTCGTCGACGAAGTCCTGCTCCCGGTAGTTGATCAGGATGTCGGCGCCCAGCTCGGCGCACCGGTCGAGCTTGTCCTGAGTGCCCGCCGTCACGGCGACCTTGGCACCGACGGCCTTGGCGAGCTGGATGGCCATGGTGCCGATGCCGCTGGAGCCGCCGTGCACGAGCAGGGTCTCGCCGGGGCGCAGGTGGGCGACCATGAAGACGTTCGACCAGACCGTGCAGACCACCTCGGGCAGGGCGGCGGCCTGTGTGAGGCTCACGCTCTTGGGCACGGGCAGCAGCTGGCCGGCCGGTACGGCGACCTTCTCGGCGTAGCCGCCGCCCGCGAGCAGCGCGCACACCTCGTCGCCGACGGCCCAGCCGGAGACACCGGGGCCGACCTCGGCGATCCGGCCGGAGCACTCCAGGCCTGGGTAGGGGGAGGCGCCGGGCGGCGGGTCGTAGAAGCCCTGCCGCTGTAGCAGGTCGGCGCGGTTGACGGCCCCGGCCGCCACCTCGACCAGTACCTCGCCCTCACCGGGCACGGGATCGGGGACCTCGTCCCACACCAGCGCCTCAGGCCCACCAGGTTCGGGAATCGTGATCGCATGCATGGGCAGGACGCTACTCCTCGACGCCCGTCCCCTTGCCCTCCGTCCCTTGACGGATTCCGCTCCGTCCCTTGACGGATTCCGCTCCGTCCCTTGACGGATTCCGCTCCGTCCCTTGACGGATCCCGCGAGAAATCCCTGTGCGCGACCGATGAGTTTGCGCGACCGTGAAGGTCTCCCCATGCGTAGCCCAAGCACGCGGAAGGACACCTCACCATGAGCCAGCACACCTCCGGCCTGGCCATCGAGACCGCGGGTCTGGTGAAGACGTTCGGCGAGACCCGGGCCGTCGACGGAGTCGATCTCTCCGTTCCGGCCGGCACGGTCTACGGCGTCCTCGGCCCGAACGGCGCCGGCAAGACCACCACGGTGAAGATGCTCGCCACCCTGCTACGACCCGACGGCGGCGAGGCCCACGTCTTCGGTCACGACGTCGTCCGCGAGGCCGACCAGGTGCGCAGCCTGGTGAGCCTCACCGGCCAGTACGCGTCCGTGGACGAGGACCTGACCGGCACCGAGAACCTGGTCCTGCTGGGCCGGCTCCTCGGACACGGCAAGCACGCGGCGCGTGAGCGTGCCGGGCAGCTCCTGGAGGCCTTCGGGCTGGCGGAGGCGGCCGGAAAGCAGGTCAAGAACTACTCCGGCGGCATGCGGCGCCGTATCGACATCGCCGCCTCCATCCTGAACACCCCCGACCTGCTCTTCCTCGACGAGCCGACGACCGGCCTGGATCCGCGCAGCCGCAACCAGGTGTGGGACATCGTGCGCGCGGTCGTCGCCCAGGGCACCACCGTGCTGCTGACCACGCAGTACCTGGACGAGGCCGACCAGCTGGCGTCCCGGATCGCCGTCATCGACCGCGGCAAGGTCATCGCCGAGGGCACCAAGGGCGAGCTCAAGGCGTCCGTCGGCGCAGGCTCCGTACATCTGCGGCTGCGCGATCCGGCGCAGCGGTCCCTCGCGGCGGACCTGCTGGTCCGTGCCCTCGACGCGCATGTGCAGCCGGAGCCCGACCCCGTGGCCCTGACGGCCCGCCTGGGTACGGCGGCGAGCGACGACACCGCGGCCGAGCAGGCCGCCCGCGCACTGAACGAACTCGCCCGCGCCGGCATCACCGTCGACAACTTCTCGCTGGGCCAGCCCAGCCTGGACGAGGTGTTCCTCGCCCTCACCGGACACGACACGCACGACTCCCGCGACGCCGACGACAAGAAGGACGAGGTGGCGGCATGAGCACCGCGACGACCACCGAGGGCAGGGACCTCGCACCGGTCAGCACCGAGTCACTGGCCGCGCTGCTCATCGCCAAGGAGCGGCCGCCGCGCCCCAGCGCGTGGTCGGCCTCACTGACCTTCGGCTGGCGGGCGGTCCTGAAGATCAAACATGTGCCGGAGCAGCTCTTCGACGTCACCGCGTTCCCGATCATGATGGTGCTGATGTACACGTACCTGTTCGGGGGCGCGCTGGCCGGGTCGCCGAAGGAGTACATCCAGTTCCTGCTGCCGGGCATTCTCGTGATGTCGGTCGTGATGATCACGATGTACACCGGTGTCTCGGTGAACACCGATATCGAGAAGGGCGTCTTCGACCGCTTCCGGTCGCTGCCCATCTGGCGGCCGTCGACGATGGTCGGCTATCTGCTCGGCGACGCCCTGCGCTACACGATCGCGTCCGTCGTGATGCTCACCGTCGGCATCATCCTGGGCTACCGCCCGGACGGCGGGTTCGGCGGTGTGGTCGCCGGGATCGCGCTGCTGATCGTCTTCTCGTTCGCGTTCTCGTGGATCTGGACGATGTTCGGGCTGATGCTGCGCAGCGAGAAGTCGGTGATGGGCGTCAGCATGATGGTGATCTTCCCGCTCACCTTCCTGTCCAACGTCTTCGTCGACCCGAAGACCATGCCGGGCTGGCTGCAGGCGTTCGTCAACAACAGCCCGATCACCCATCTGTCCTCGGCCGTCCGCGAGTTGATGGCGGGTCAGTGGCCGGCGGACGAGATCGCCTGGTCACTGGGCTGGGCAGGCCTGTTCGTGCTGGTCTTCGGGCCGATCACGATGCGGCTGTACAACCGCAAGTAGCCGGGCCGAGTGCCAGAAGGCCGTCGTCCCCGGGGAGGTCAGATGACCCCCCGGGGACGACGGATGACCTCCTCGGGACGTCAGATGGGCTTCATGCCCGGAGGCAGACGCCGCTCGTCGGGCGCCACCTGACTGCTGGGCGTCGCCCGCACGATGGTGATGAGCCGGTCCGTCAACTGCAATGTCCCGACGTCCGGATCGTCGTATCCGAGCACCCGGTGCCCGCGTACGACGCTGATCACCAGGTCGTCCGTCTGGCGCGGGGTCTTGCCCACCTCGGCCTTTATGATCGGCCGTTCGACGATGTCGAGCCCACTGCCCTGCTGGATCAGGTCCTCCAGGACCATGCCGGCGGCGGGGCTGAGCACGGAGAGGCCGAGCAGCCGGCCGGCCGCGCTGGCGCTGGTGATGACCGCGTCGGCGCCGGACTGTTTCAGCAGCGGCGCGTTCTCCTCCTCGCGCACCGCGGCCACGATCTTCGCACCGCGGTTGAGCTGCCGGGCCGTCAGCGTCACCAGGACGGCGGTGTCGTCCCGCTGGGTCGCGATGATGATCTTCCGCGCCTTGTGCACCTCGGCCCGCTTCAGCACCTCGCTGCGCGTCGCGTCGCCCACGACACCGGCGTATCCGTCGGCGACCGCCGCGTCGACCACCTTGGAACTCGGGTCGACCACGACGACCTGGTCCTTCCGGAGGCCGGTCGCACAGACGGTCTGGATCGCCGAACGCCCCTTCGTGCCGAATCCGACGACGACGGTGTGGTCACGCAAGGTGGACCTCCAGCGGTTCAGACGCCATTCCTCCCGGGTCCGCTCGGTGAGGACCTCCAGCGTGGTGCCGACCAGGATGATCAGGAACAGCACACGCATGGGCGTGATGACGAAGATGTTGGTGAGCCGGGCGGCATCACTGACCGGGGTGATGTCGCCGTATCCGGTGGTGGAGAGGCTGACGGTCGCGTAGTAGAAGGCGTCGAGGAGGTCGACGGAACCGTCGGAGCTGTCGTTGTAGCCCTCGTGGTCGGCGTAGACGATCAAAGCGGTCGTCACGAGCAGCGTCAGAGCAATCAGGACCCGCTTGGCGACCTGACGGAACGGGTGCTCCACGATCTTCTTCGGGAGCTTCACCCGATAGGTCGCGACGCGCTCCTCCGCCTGACGAGCGATCGCGTCCTGGCCCGGAAGTTTCACGTGAAACACACCTCGATGCCGGCGGTCGCCCAGGGCAGATCGAGCAGTTCGGTCTCCTGACCGGCGCGGGCACCGCCCGGTGGTACGACGGCGACGGCGTCGGCCGCCGCCATCCCGCGCAGCATCGCCGGGCCGTGGTAGTGCAGCGGCACGGCATGGTCCCCGCGCAGCACGACGGGGATGAGCCGGGTGTCGTACGGATGCCCGTGCGCCGCCTCCTTCAGGGGCAGCGTGTACGGCTCCGGGGCCGGTCGGGCGGCGAGGGTGCGCAGCAGAGGCTCGGCGAGCGTGAGCAGGCCGGAGACGGCGGCGAGGGGGTTGCCGGGCAGACCGACGAGGTACTGGTTCTCCTTGATGCGCGCCAGCAGCATGGGGTGACCGGGCCGCACCTTGACGCCGTCCACGAGG
Organism: Streptomyces curacoi; assembly: GCF_001513975.1. GTDB lineage: Bacteria > Actinomycetota > Actinomycetes > Streptomycetales > Streptomycetaceae > Streptomyces > Streptomyces curacoi. The sequence goes on along the minus strand of NZ_KQ947985.1, from coordinate 382,328 downwards.
AGTTCGGCCCCGATCCGGTCGAGGGTGGGGTGGACGTGGTCGACGGGGCCGGCCGCGGTGCCCCCGGTTGTAACGATCAGGTCGGCGTCGGAGCTGGTGAGGGCCTGGTGCAGGGCCTTGGCGTCGTCACCGAGCCGGCGTACGGCGGTGACCTCGGCACCGAGTGCGCGCAGCCAGGGCGGCAGCATCGGGCCCAGGGCGTCACGGATCAGACCGTCATGCGGTAGCCCCTCGGTGAGCAACTCGTCGCCGAGGACGAGGACTTCGACACGGGGGCGGGGTACGACGGTGACGGTGTCGTATCCGGCGGCCGCGGCCAGACCGAGCACGGCCGGGGTCACGAGGGTGCCGACGGCGAGCAGTTGATCGCCGCTACGGCACTCCTGGCCGCGTGGGCGGATGTCCTGGCCGGGCTCGATCTCCCGGGTGGGGTGCAGGCGGTCCTTGCTGTCGGTGCGGCCGTGCTCGCTGCGGAGGATGGCCGTGGTGTCGGGGGGGATGCGGGCGCCGGTGGCGATGCGGACGGCCTCGCCGTCGGTGAGCGGCTCGGGCTCGGCGTGCCCGGCGAGGACGCCCTCGTCGCGTACGGCCCAGGGGCCGGGGCCCGCGACCGCCCAGCCGTCCATCGCCGAGGTGTCGAAGGAGGGCAGGTCGGTGAGGGCGGTGAGGGGAGCGGCCAGGGCGAGGCCGAGGGCGGCGTCGAGCGGCACGGAGACGGGAGCGCGGTGGGCGGACCGGGCGGACGTACGGGCGGCGCGGGCGGCGATCTCGCGGGCCTCGGGCCAGGGGGTGGCCTTGTGGTGGCGGTCCGGCTGGCGGGGGGCGTGCGGGGTGGGTGCGGGCACGTGGTCGCCGGGGGTGGGGTGGCCGTTGTCTTCCTTCACGAGAGCGAGCACCTCCTCGACGTCGAGGTCCTCGGCGTCCTCGTCCGCCTGGATGCCGCGGGCGGTCATTCGGCGTCCGGGCGGGTGTCGGGCGTGGCGTCGGGGGCCGCGTCCGACTTGGCGGCGGCGGCCTCCTCGGCCCAGCGCAGGGCGAGGGCGGCGGCCTTGCGGGACGCCTCGGCGACGGCTTCGGGCCCTGTTTCGCCTCCCTTGGCCTGCGCTGCCGCGTACCCGACGAGGAAGGTGGTCAGCGGGGCCGCGGGCCGTGCCACGCCGTGGGCGGCGTCGCGGGCGAGGTCCAGCAGCACCTTGGTGTCGACATCGAGGTCGATGCCCAGTTCGTCCTTGACTGCGGAGATCCATTCATCCAACACGTGCCCATGCTCCCTGATACGTGCCCTGGCGGTCGCGATGTCGTCCCAGGTGTCGCAGTCGAAGGACGCGACGGGGTCGGGGACGCGGGTGAGTTCGAGCGCGCCGGTCAGCCGGCGCAGGGGGAGGCCGGTGAGGCCGTCGTGTTCCTCGGCGAGCGCATTCAGCACGCGGCGCAGCGTGGGCGCGCGGTAGGCGGCGACGAGCGGCTGGTCACGGCCACCGGGGTCGGTGAGCAGCGCGCCGTCGGCCCCGCTCGTGCGCAGGGCGGCCAGCAGCCGCCGTACCGTGCCCTCGTCGAGGAAGGGCAGGTCTGCCGAGAGGACCACGACCTGGTCCGCCGTGGTGTGCCGCAGCCCGGCGTCCAGGGCGGCGACCGGGCCGCCGCCGGGCGGTTCCTCGCGCGCCCAGGTCACCGGCCGCGCGGTGGGCCGGGGGTCGGCGACGACGACGGTGGTCCGGGCGCCCGCGCAGGCGGCGAGCACCCGGTCGAGCAGCGCCCGACCGCCCACGCGCACCCCGGGCTTGTCCACGCCGCCGAGCCGCCGCGCGCCGCCGCCGGCGAGCACGACGGCGTCGTACGCGGCGTCGCCCCCGGGATCGGCGGCGCCCTGCGCGCCCGGCGGTCGGAACTCGGTCACCCCCCGAGTATGCGTGCCTCCACGATCACAGGGAACGCGCTGGAGGCAGTGGGCCGCGGTGGGTGGGCCGCGGTGGGTGTGTCACAGCGTGCGCAGCAGCACCGCCGGCTGTTCCACGCAGTCCGCGACGTACCGCAGGAAGCCGCCCGCCGTGCCGCCGTCGCAGACCCGGTGGTCGAAGGTGAGCGAGAGCTCGACGACCTGCCGCACCGCCAGCTCTCCCTCGTGCACCCAGGGCTTGGGGATGATGCGGCCGACGCCCAGCATCGCGGCCTCGGGGTGGTTGATGATCGGCGTGGAGCCGTCGACGCCGAACACGCCGTAGTTGTTCAACGTGAAGGTCCCGCCGGTGAGTTCCGCGGGCGTGAGGGTGCCCGCGCGGGCCGCCTCGGTCAGCCGGGCGAACTCCGCGGTCAGCGACTCCGCGTCCCGTGCGTGCGCGTCCCGCACGACCGGGACGACCAGTCCCCGCTCGGTCTGCGCGGCGAACCCGAGGTGCACATGGTCGAGCTGGACGATCTCCCGGGCCTCCATGTCGACCATGGAGTTGAGCTCGGGGAACCGGGCCAGGGCGGCGGTGCAGATTCGGGCCAGCAGGGCGAGCAGGGAGATCTTCGGCCCGCCGGCGGCGTTCATGGCGGCTCGGGCCCGCATGAGCTCGGTCGCGTCGGCGTCCACCCAGCAGGTCGCGTCCGGGATCTCCCGCCGGCTGCGGGAGAGCTTGTCGGCCACGGCGCCGCGGATGCCCTTGAGGGGGGTGCGGATGCCTTCGGGGGCGGCCTTGGCGTGGGCGGGGGGAGCCGGTGCCGGGGTGACCGCCGGTGCCTTGGCCGCGCGCTCCTGCACGGAGGCGGCCCGCAGCGCGTACTCCACATCCGCCCGCAGGATCAGCCCGTCGGGTCCGGAACCGTGCAACTCCCGCAGGTCCAGGCCGTGCTCGCGGGCGAGGCGGCGCACCAGGGGGGAGATCACCGGAACGGGGCCCTCGTGGTTGCCGTTGCGGGCGCCGGTCCGGTCGGGGCCGGTGGGTGCGGTGGCGGGCGCGGGACCGGCCGCCTGCGGCCGCACCGGAGCCGCCGGCCGTACCCTGCGCCGCCGTGAGGGGGCCTCGGAGGTGCCGTATCCCACCAGCACGTTCCCGGAGCCCTCGGTCGTACCGCCGGAGGTGGCCGCACTCCCGGCCGCGCCCCCGGCCGTGCCCTCACGCGGGCCCGCTGCCGGTCCGCCGGCGGCGGGCGCCCCCACCGCGACCGTCAGCAGCGGCGCCCCGACGGGCAGCTCCGTGCCCTCCTCGCCGAAGCGGGCGGTGACCACACCGGCGTAGGGACAGGGGATGTCGACCATCGCCTTGGCCGTCTCGACCTCGACGACCGGCTGGTCGACGGCGACGACGTCGCCGACCTCCACCAGCCAGCGCACGATCTCCGCCTCGGTGAGCCCCTCCCCGAGGTCGGGGAGTTTGAACTCGAGCACCTGTGCCATCAGCTCTCGGCCTCCCACTGCAGACGCCCCACGGCGTCCAGGATCCGGTCCACGCCGGGCAGGTGGTGACGCTCCAGCATCGGCGGCGGATAGGGGATGTCGAACCCGGCCACGCGCAGCACCGGCGCCTCCAGATGGTGGAAGCAGCGCTCCGTGACCCGGGCCGCGATCTCCCCTCCCGGTCCGCCGAACCCGCCCGACTCGTGTACGACGACCGCCCGCCCGGTCCGCCGTACCGAGGCGCTGACCGTCTCGTCGTCGAACGGCACCAGCGAGCGCAGGTCGACGACTTCCAGGTCCCACCCCTCCTCCCGCGCCGCCTCGGCGGCTTCGAGGCAGACGGGCACCGACGGGCCGTACGTGATGAGCGTGGCGCTCCTCCCCGAGCGCCGCACCACCGCGCGGCCGATCGGTTCAACGCTCTGGGGGTCCTCCGGGTTCCAGGAGTCCTTCGACCAGTACAGCCGCTTGGGTTCCAGGAAGACGACGGGGTCGTCGGAGGCGATGGCGGCGCGCAGCAGCCCGTAGGCGTCGGCGACGGTCGCGGGTGTGACGACATGGAGCCCCGGAGTGGCCATGTAGTAGGCCTCGGAGGAGTCACTGTGGTGCTCGACGCCGCCGATGCCGCCGCCGTAGGGGACGCGGATGGTGATCGGGAGCGGCATCTTGCCGCGGGTGCGGTTGCGCATGCGCGAGACGTGCGAGATGAGCTGCTCGAACGCCGGGTAGGCGAACGCGTCGAACTGCATCTCCACGACCGGGCGCAGGCCGTACATCGCCATGCCGACGGCCGTGCCGAGGATGCCCGCCTCGGCCAGCGGGGTGTCCGTGCAGCGGTCGTCGCCGAACTCCTTGGCGAGGCCGTCGGTGACGCGGAAGACGCCGCCGAGGGTGCCGACGTCCTCGCCCATGACGTGCACGGCGGGGTCGGCGGCCATGGCGTCGCGCAGCGCGCGGGTGAGGGCCTGCGCCATGGTGGCCGGCTTGACGGCGACGGTGGTCATCGGTGCGACCCTTCCGACTCGGCTTCGAGCTCGGCCCGCAACTGGTCCTGCTGTTCGCGCAGTTGCGGGGTCGGCTCGGCGTACACATGGGCGAACAGGTCCATCGGGTCGAGCACCGGGTCCTGGTTCATGCGCTCGCGCAGGTCGGCGGCCATCGCCTCGGCTGCGTCCCGGGCGGCCTGCTTGCCGTCCTCGTCGAGCAGGCCGCGCTCGGTCAGCTCGTGCTCCAGGAGCGCGATCGGGTCGTGCCCGCGCCAGGTCTCCACCTCGGAGTCGCCGCGGTAGCGGGTGGCGTCGTCGGCGTTGGTGTGGGCGTCGATGCGGTAGGTGATCGCCTCGATCAGCGTCGGACCGCCGCCCGCGCGCGCGTGCCGGACGGCGTCGCTCAGCACCTCGTGCACGGCGGCCGCGTCGTTGCCGTCGACCAGGCGGCCGGGCATGCCGTAGCCGACGGCCTTGTGGGCCAGCGACGGGGCCGCGGTCTGCTTGGCGAGCGGGACGGAGATCGCGAAGCCGTTGTTCTGGACCAGGAAGACGACCGGCGCCTGCCATACGGCGGCGAAGTTCAGCGCCTCGTGGAAGTCGCCCTCGCTGGAGCCGCCGTCGCCGACCATGGCGAGCGCGACCACGTCGTCGCCCTTGAGGCGGGCGGCGTGCGCGAGGCCGACGGCGTGCGGCAGCTGGGTGGCGAGCGGCGTGCACAGGGGGGCCACCCGGTGCTCGTAGGGGTCGTAGCCGGTGTGCCAGTCGCCGCGCAGCAGGGTCAGCGCCTCGACGGGGTCCACGCCCCGGGCGACGGCGGCGAGGGTGTCGCGGTAGCTGGGGAAGAGCCAGTCACGCTCCTGAAGGGCCAGCGCGGCGGCGACCTCGCAGGCCTCCTGGCCGGTGCTGGACGGGTAGACGGCGAGGCGGCCCTGCTTGGTGAGCGCGGTCGCCTGCACGTTGTACCGACGGCCCCGCACCAGCTCGGCGTAGAGCCGGCGCAGCAGGTCCGGGTCGGCCTTCGCGGCGGCCTCGGTGCCGAGGACGCGGTAGGGCTCCGCGTCGGGCAGCAGCGGCGCGGGGTCCATGCGGGGCTGCCAGGCGGGCGGCGGCGATGGCCGGTACCCGCCTCGCTGCTCCATGACCGTCATGACGGCACCTCCTCGTGGGAGCGGCTACGGGAGGCGCAGCTTCAGTGACGCGCCTCACCTACCGATTGTTCGGTCGTCGGCACATTTTGGCTACAGGCCCCCTCAGGCTGTGGACAAACGGTTCTCCACAGCCTCCAATGAACGCAGTACGTCCACGGGAGGAAGGTGGGGGGACATGACGCCTGAACAAATGGCCGAGAGCCCGGACGGCAACGCCCCCCTTCCACCCCCGCGCCCGCTCGACGCCATTGATCAGGACATCCTGCAGATGCTCCAGGCGGACGGCCGTGCGTCGATACGGTCGGTCGCCGAGCGGGTCCATGTCTCGCGCGCCAACGCCTACGCCCGCATCAACCGTCTCGTCGAGGACGGCGTCATCCGCGGCTTCGGCGCCCGCGTCAACCACGAGCGGGCGGGCCACGGGACGTCCGCGTACATCACCCTGAAGATCGTCCAGAACTCCTGGCGCACGGTGCGCGAGCAGCTCAGACAGCTTCCCGGGGCCTCGCACATCGCCCTGGTGGGCGGCGACTTCGACGTACTGCTCCTGGTGCACACGCCCGACAACAGGGCGCTGCGCGAGCTGGTCCTCACCCGGCTCCAGGCGATCCCCGAGGTGCTCAGCACGCGCACGCTGCTGGTGTTCGAGGAGGAGGACCTGGAGCCGCAGGGCTGAGCCTTGCCCCCCGGGCGTCAGCCCGAGGCCATCGCCATGGCCATCAGCACCACGACCAGCAGCGGCAGGCACACGCACACCACACCGGCCACGGCCGCGGTGCCCCGCAGCATCCGTGCCGACCGGCGATGCGGCAGCGCCCAGGCGAGCGCGAGCAGGACGAGCGCCCAGCAGACCACGCCCCCGAGGACGGCAGCGGTGTTCGCGCCCCACAGGGCGTACTCCCACGCGAGGACCGGCAGCCCGACCAGCGTGGCCACGAAAGGCGCCCGCCACCACCGCGGATCGTCGGCGCCGGACGCCATGTCGTCGGAGATCATGCGTCCCAGCCCACCAGCCGGCACCGCCCCGGACCATCGGGCGGCGTACTCATCCGGCCACGCGCGCGTACTCAGCCGCCGCCGCGACAGCCGACGCCACGACCGCCGACGCCGCGACAGCCGCCGCCACGACCGCCGACGGTCAGCCCGCCTGCCGCAGCCCCCCGAAGACCAGCCGCACCACCGTGTCGGCGACCTCGCGCTCGCTCATGCCCCGCCCGTCCGGCCGGTACCACTCCACGATCGAGTTGATCATCCCGAAGACGAGCCGGGTCGCCAGCCGCACCTCCACGTCGGCGCGCACCTCCCCGTCGGCGGCGGCCGCCTTCAGCAGTTCGGCGACCCGGTGGTCGAAGTCGCGGCGCCGCTCCAGCGCCCATCGCTCGGTCTCGGTGTTGCCGCGCACGCGCAGCAGCAGCGTCACATAGGGCAGCTCGGTTATGAGCACCTCGACCATGCGCCGCACGACGTACTCCAGACGGTCGGCGGCGTGCCCCACGCGCGCGTGCTCCTCGCCGAGGATCCCGAAGAGGCCGTCGAGCGCCCGGCTGACGGCGCGGCGCAGCAGCTCCTCCTTGCCCGTGACGTGGTGGTAGATCGACGACTTGGAGATGCCGGCCGCCTTCGACAGGTGCTCCATGGAGGTGCCGTCGTAGCCGCGCTCGTTGAAGACCCGCACGGCGACGGAGAGCAGCGTCTCGGGCGTGTACGTGTCGCGCTTGGCGGTCGTCATTGGGTGCTGCCCTCCCGGGTCATGAGGTGCTGCCCTCGCGCTTGTCGGTGGCGTACGCGTGGCGGTACAGCGCGAGCGACGGCGCGTAGCGCCCCGAGGGGTCGCGCAGGTGCAGGTCGTCGAGGAGGGCGTACGCCCAGTTGCGGCCGAGCCGGCGGCTCCACTCGAAGGGCCCGAGCGGGTAGTTGACGCCCAGCCGCATCGCGGTGTCGATGTCCTCCTCGGTGGCCACGCCCTTGGCGACGGCGTCGTGCGCGAGGTCGACGATCCGGGCGACCGTGCGGGCGACGATCATGCCGGGGACGTCGCCGATGACGCTGACGTCCTTGCCGAGCGCCTGGAAGAGTCCGGTGGCCTCGGCGAGGGTCTGCGCGGAGGTGTCCTGGGAGGCGGACAGGGCGATCCGGGTGGCCCGGCGGTAGTCGAGGGCGAGGTCGAAGTAGACGACGTCCCGGAACTCGACCGAGGTCTGCCCGTCGGCGAGCGCCAGCTGGCCCCCGCCGGGCAGCACCAGGCGGGTGCCGTGGTCCTCGTCCTCCTCACGGACCTGGATGCCCGCCTCGCGGATCAGGCCGAGCAGCTCGGAGGCCGGGCCCAGGTCGCCCTCGGCGACGACGTAGGCGGGCGGCCGGGCCTTCTCCGCGGTGTGCGGCTCCGGCCGGTCCGCGCCTTCGGCGTAGTCGTACCAGCCGTGCCCGCTCTTGCGGCCGAGCCGGCCGGACTCGACCAGGCGGCGCTGGGCCAGCGAGGGCGTGAAGCGCACGTCCTGGAAGAAGGACTGCCACACGGAGTGCGTGACGGACTCGTTGACGTCCTGCCCGATGAGGTCGGTGAGCTCGAACGCGCCCATCCTGAAGCCGCCGCACTCGCGCAGGACGGCGTCGATGGTGGCCGGGTCGGCTCCTTGCGCCTCGTAGACCGCGAAGGCCTCGGCGTAGAAGGGCCGGGCGATGCGGTTGACGATGAAGCCGGGGGTGTCGGCGCAGGCGACCGGTGTCTTGCCCCAGGCGCGTGCCGTCTCGTACGCGCGCGTGGCGGAGGTGACGTCGGTGGCGAACCCGGAGACGACCTCGACCAGCGGCAGCAGCGGTGCGGGGTTGAAGAAGTGCAGGCCGACGAAGCGGCCGGGATGGGCGAGGGCGCCGCCGATCGCCGTGACGGACAGGGACGAGGTGTTCGTGGCGAGCAGGCAGTCCTCGCGGACGACGTCCTCCAGCTCGCGGAACAGCTCCTGCTTGACGTCGAGGCGCTCCAGCACGGCCTCGACGACGAGGGCGCAGTCGGCGAGCTCGGCGAGGGTCTCGGCGGGGTGCAGCCGGGCGCGGGCCGCGTCGCGGTCGGCGCCGGTGAGGCGGTCCTTCTCGACGAGCCGGTCGAGGCGGGCGCCGATCGCGTCGGCCACGTCCTGAGCGCGGCCGGGAACGGCGTCGTACAGGCGTACGGGATGGCCCGCGACCAGCGCGACCTGGGCGATGCCCTGGCCCATGGTGCCGGTGCCGACGACGGCCACGGGGCTGCTGAGGTCGAGTGCTGTCATGGGCGCGATCCTCCCGCACGGGGTTTTCCACAGATGCGGCGGACCCCCTTGAACCGACCGATCGTTCGGTTACTCTAACTCTGACTGCCTGTTCCTGCCCATGTTTCTGCCCAGGTCATGAGCTCAACGGAGAGCTCTGGAAACGAGGAGTTGGTCCCGCATGGCCGCCGAACTGACCGCCCACGAGCTGATCGCCAAGCACCGGCCGACCCTCGACCAGGCGCTGGAAGCGATCCGCACGCGCGCGTACTGGTCGCCGCACCCCGAGCACCCCAAGGCCTACGGCGAGAACGGCAGCCTGGACGCCGCGGCGGGCAAGGCCGCCTTCGACGCCCTCCTGGGAGGCCGCCTCGACCTCGGCCAGCCCGGCACGGACGACTGGGTGGGCGGCGAGGTCTCCCCGTACGGCATCGAGCTGGGCGTCGAGTACCCGCACGCGGACATCGACGTGCTGCTGGCCGCCATGAAGTCCGGTCAGCGCGCGTGGCGGGACGCGGGCGCGGAGATGCGCGCGGTGGTCTGCCTGGAGATCCTCAAGCGGATCAGCGACCGCACGCACGAGTTCGCGCACGCGGTCATGCACACCTCCGGCCAGGCCTTCATGATGGCGTTCCAGGCGGGCGGCCCGCATGCGCAGGACCGCGGCCTGGAAGCGGTGGCGTACGCGTACGTCGAGCAGGTCCGCACCCCCGACACGGCGGAGTGGACCAAGCCGCAGGGCAAGCGCGACCCGCTGGCGATGAACAAGCGGTTCACGCCGGTCCCGCGCGGGATCGCCCTGGTCATCGGCTGCAACACCTTCCCGACCTGGAACGGCTACCCGGGCCTGTTCGCCTCCCTGGCCACCGGCAACGCGGTCCTGGTCAAGCCCCACCCGCGCGCGGTGCTGCCGCTCGCGCTCACCGTCCAGGTCGCGCGCCAGGTGCTCGCCGAGGCGGGCTTCGACCCGAACCTGGTCGCGCTGGCCGCCGAGCGGCCCGGCGAGGGCATCGCCAAGACCCTGGCCACCCGCCCGGAGATCCGGATCATCGACTACACCGGCTCGACGGTGTTCGGCGACTGGCTGGAGGCCAACGCCCGCCAGGCGCAGGTCTACACCGAGAAGGCCGGCGTCAACACGGTGATCGTCCACTCCACCGACAACTACAAGGGGATGCTGTCCAACCTGGCCTTCTCCCTGTCGCTGTACAGCGGCCAGATGTGCACCACCCCGCAGAACCTCCTCATCCCGCGGGACGGCATCCGCACCGAGGAGGGCCCCCGCACCTTCGACGAGGTCGTGTCCGACCTCGCCCGCTCGGTCGACGGCCTCCTCGGCGACGACGCCCGCGCGAACGCCCTGCTCGGCGCGATCGTCAACCCGGGCGTCAAGGCCCGCCTGGAGGCTGCCGCCGGGCTCGGCGAAGTCGCCCTCGCCTCCCGCGAGATCGCCAACCCCGAGTTCCCGGACGCGGTCGTGCGCACGCCCGTGATCGTGAAGCTGGACGGGGCCAAGCCGGACGACGAGGCCGCCTATATGAGCGAGTGCTTCGGGCCGGTGTCCTTCGCCGTCGCCGTCGACTCGGCCGCGGACGCGGTGGAGCTGCTGCGGCGGACCGTGCGCGAGAAGGGCGCGATGACGGTCGGCGCGTACACCACCGACGAGGAGGTCGAGCAGGCCGTACAGGAGGTGTGCCTGGAGGAGGCGGCCCAGCTGTCGCTGAACCTCACGGGCGGGGTGTACGTCAACCAGACCGCCGCGTTCTCCGACTTCCATGGTTCGGGTGGCAACCCGGCGGCCAACTCGGCGCTGTGCGACGGGGCGTTCGTCGCGAACCGGTTCCGGGTCGTCGAGGTGCGCCGGGAAGCCTAGACGCCGCCGAGGCTCCAGTGGTAGAGCGTCATCGCCACACTCGTCGCCAGGTTGTAGCTGGAGACCTGGGGACGCATCGGCAGGGCCACCAAATGGTCGGCACGCGCGCGTAGTTCGGCGGACAGACCGCTGCGCTCCGACCCGAACGCGAGGACGGCGTCGTCCGGGAGCTCGATGCCCCGGATGTCGTCGCCCTCCGGGTCCAGCGCGAAGACCGGCCCGGGCGGCAGCTCCGCCACGTCCAGCCGCTCCACGGCCGTCGCGAAGTGCAGGCCCGCTCCGCCGCGTACGACCGTGGGATGCCAGGGGTCGAGGGTGCCGGTGGTGACCACGCCGGTCGCGCCGAAGCCGGCGGCCAGGCGGATCACGGCGCCCGCATTGCCGAGGTTGCGCGGGTTGTCGAGGACCACGACCGGGGCGGTGCGGGGGGTGTGCGCCAGCTTCTCCAGGTTGGCCGCGCGGGACGGACGTACCGCCAGGGCCGCCACCGCGGTGGGGTGCGGGCGCGGCACGAGAGAGGCGTACGTCGGCTCGGGGACCTCGGTCAGGAGCGCGTCCAGCGTCTTCCGTACGTCCGGGGCCAGTTCCTCGGCGAGGGCGAGCGCGGCCTCCCGGTCGACGGCGACCGCCACCGGGACCTCGGCGCCGAAGCGCACCGCGTGCTTGAGGGCGTGGAAGCCGTCGAGCAGCACGCAGGTGTCGGCGAGCCGGTTCCAGGAGGTCAGGGTCATGCCGTGAAGCCTACGTGCGCCTGCTCGGGGTTCTCCGGGGTGCGCGGCTCGGGGGGTGGCGTACGGTCGTCACCGCGCCGGGTCACCAGCCGGGACAGGCGTGCACGCGCGCGTGCCGCCCAGCCGCCCAGGCGGCGCAGGAACGACGTCGGCAGGAAGACCGCGTCCGCCGCGATCATCGCCAGCGAGAAGAACGGCAGGCCGAGGACGACCGCGATCACGGCGTGCTCGGTGATCATCGCGGCCAGCAGGACGTTCTTGACCCGCCGGTTGAACAGGGTGAAGGGGAAGGCGACCTGCACCGCGACCGTGCCGTAGGTGATGAGCAGCACCATGGCGCCGCTGGACGACAGCAGGTCGGCGAGGGCGGGCCAGGGTGAGAAGTAGTCGAGGTGCAGCGGGTAGTAGACGGCGGTGCCGTCCTGCCAGCGGGAGCCCTGGATCTTGTACCAGCCGGCGGTGGCGTAGATCAGACAGGCCTCGGCCATGATCACGAGCAGGGCGCCGTTGTGCACGATGTTGCCGACGACGTCGAGCAGGATGCGCGGCTGGGCGGTCCGCGCGAGTCGGCCCACGATCCACCACACGCCCAGCCCCAGCCAGACGCCCCACAGGATCACCGGCACGGTCAGGTCGCCGTCGAGGCGGCCGGCGACGGTGGCCGCGGCCAGCGCGAACCCGAGCACGCTCCACAGGGCCGGGCCGACCCGGTCCGGCCCGACGCGCTCGCCACGCGCGTGTTCCTCGCCCGCGAGCCGTGCCCGGCGCTCGTCCAGCGACCAGACCTGGCCGCAGCGCGTGAAGACGAGGTAGACGCACATCAGGTGCAGGACGTTGTCGCCGCCGTCGCCCATGAAGATGGAGCGGTTCTGCAGCGAGAGCACGCCGACCATGAACAGCACGGACATCGTGCGGGTGCGCCAGCCGAGCAGCAGCAGCACGCTGGTCAGGACGGCGAAGGCGTACACGGCCTCGAACCACAGCCCGCTGCTCGACCAGATCAGAGCGGTGAAGGAGCCGTTCGTCCCGATCAGCTGCTGGGCCAGGTCGAAGTCCCAGGGTCCTTCGGGGCCGTAGAGCTCGTGGCGGTGCGGGAACTCGCGCAGCAGGAACAGCAGCCAGGTCGCGGTGAAGCCGATACGGATCACTGCCGTCTGATACGGGCCGAGGGCGGACTCGGTGACACGGGCGATGCCCGTGGAGACAGCGAGGCTGAAGCGGTTCACCGGGCGCCTCCCTCACTCGCGCCCGCAGGGTCGGTCCCGTTCGCACGGTCCGTCCCGTCCGTCGGGACCCACCACCAGGGCAGCACACGGTAGGTCGGCTTGTCGGAGACCTGCTCGTCGCTCCACTTCGGCGGGGGCACAGGGGTGGTGCGGGAGCGGACCTGGACGCGTTCGACGACGCCGCCCTCGCCGGCCGCGTCGGCGCGGTCGAGGCGCAGCTCCACTATGTGCCGCAGATAGGTCTCGGACAGGGCGCCGCGCAGGCCCACGGGACGGTTCTGGGCGTCGTGCGTGGCGACGAAGAAGTCCCAGGCCCGGCGCAGCTCGTTCTGCTGGGTGTGGCTGGGGAGCAGATTGCCGTCGATGGCCCGGCCGTCCTGGGCGGACAGGTCGTACCAGCCGGTGGTGCGGGTGCCGCCGTCGGCGGTGCCGATCTCGGCGCGGACCTGGACCGCGATGTTCTGCTGCAGCGGGTTGGGGGCGAACAGCTTCCAGTTCTGTTCGAACTCCGGGTATATCCAGTCGTCGATCGCCTTGCCGTGCTGCTTGGTGACCGTGTTCGGCGGGGCGACGTGCAGGAAGACCATGCCTATGTGGACACAGACGGCGATCGCCACGACCGCGAGGGCGAGGGCGGCGCCGATCTGGTAGCGCATCGAGAGGGCGGCCACACCGGTGCGGGGTTCCGGGGACGGCGGGGCGGGCGGGGGCGCGACGGCGGACGCGGCGTGCTGCGGCTCCTCGTCCGGCCCAGGGCGGGCGGTCGAGCCTGCGTCGTACGCGTCCATGCTGCCCCGTCCCCGATTCCGTTTGTCTTCCCTCAGCGCTCGCACGGGAACGGTACTCAGGCCCACCCGCCGGGCACAGCCCCTGTCGGGCCGCCGTTGTCCACACCTTACGGGGGCCCAGGGAGACGTTACGGGCGTCCTACGAGGACCATTCCCTTCTTCTAGAACCTGTTCTATCTTGACGCTCCGTCAGATACGTCGGATGGCCGTGCGTGTGGAAGGGCAGGGACCGTGGACTTCACCTTCACCGAGGAGCAGCAGGCGGCGGCCGAGGCGGCGCGCGGGGTGTTCGCCGGGGTCGCGCCGGACGCGGTGCCCTCTCCCGCGCTCACGCCGGGCGCCGTCGCCGAGGACTTCGACCGCCCGCTGTGGCGGCGGCTCGCGGACGCGGACCTGCTGAGCCTGCTGCTCGCGGAGGAACACGGCGGGGCGGGCCTGGACGCCGTCGCGCTGTGCCTGGTGCTGCGCGAGTCGGCGAAGGTGCTGGCACGAGTGCCGCTGCTGGAGAGCAGCGCGGCGACGGCGGCCGTCCAGGCGTACGGCGGGGCAGACCTCAAGGCCGAGCTGCTCGCGCGGGCCGGGCGCGGGGAGGTCGTACTGACGGTCGCCGCGCACGGCCGCACCGGCCACGACCCGGCCGAACTCGCGGTGACCGCTCGCCAGGACGGTGACCACTGGGTCCTGGACGGGGTGCAGACCGCGGTGCCGTGGGCGTACGACGCCGATCTCGTCGTCGTGCCGGCCCGTACGGCCGCCGACCGGACCGTCCTGGCCCTGGTGCCGCCCGGTGCGCAGGGCGTCGGTCTCGGCGAGCAGTTCTCGACGAGCGGGGAGCGGCTGGGGGAGCTGCGGCTGGAGTCGGTGCGCCTTTCGGCACGGGACGTCATCGACGCCGAGGGCGCGTGGGAGTGGCTGCGGGAGCTGCTGGCCACGGGGACGTGTGCGCTGGCGCTCGGACTGGGCGAGCGGGTGCTGGCGATGACCTCGCAGTACGCGAGCAAGCGGGAGCAGTTCGGGCATCCGATCGCCACGTTCCAGGCGGTCGCCGTGCAGTGCGCCGACCGCTACATCGACCTGCGCGCGATGGAGGCCACGCTGTGGCAGGCCGCCTGGCGGATCACCTCGGGGGCAGCGGGGGCGCTGCCCGCCGCCGGGGACGTGGCCGTGGCCAAGATCTGGGCCTCGGAGGGCGTACGGCGGATCGTGCAGAGCGCCCAGCATCTACACGGCGGCTTCGGCGCCGATGTCGACTATCCGCTGCACCGCTACCACGCCTGGGCCAAGCACCTGGAGCTGGCGCTCGGCCCGGCGGCGGCACACGAGGAGGCGCTGGGGGAGCTGCTGGCGGCGCATCCCCTGGGGTGACCGGCCAGGGTGACCGGCCGGTCTGACCGGCAAAGAGCCCGGCGGCCCTACAGGACGTACCCGGGCTGCCCCTCGTCGTTCACCACAGGACGTCCCGCCGCCGCCCAGACCTGCATGCCGCCGTCGACGTTCACGGCGTCGATGCCCTGCTGGACCAGGTACATCGTGACCTGGGCGGAACGCCCGCCGGAGCGGCAGATCACATGGACGCGGGCGTCCTGCGGGGCGGCCTCGGTCAGCTCGCCGTAGCGGGCGACGAACTCGCTGATCGGGATGTGCAGGGCGCCTTCGGCGTGGCCGGCCTGCCACTCGTCGTCCTCGCGGACGTCCAGGAGGAAGTCGTCGTCCTTGAGGTCGGTGACCTCGACTGTGGGCACGGCAGTTCCGAAGTTCATGACTCCGACGCTACCTGACCGGTGCGGGGGCGGCAGGGGCCGCTGAGGGGAGCGTGGGTCCGCCGGCTCAGCCGAGCAGAGCCGCCAGCTCCGCCTCGCGCTCCGCGACCTGGGCCAGGAGCTGTTCGGCGATCTCGTCGAGGAGGCGGTCCGGGTCCTCCGGCGCCAGGCGGAGCATCGCGCCGATCGCGCTCTCCTCCAGTTCCTTCGCGACCAGGGTGAGCATCTCCTTGCGCTGGGCGAGCCATTCGAGGCGGGCGTAGAGCTCCTCGGCGGGAGTGGGGCCCTGCTCCTTGGGCACGGGTCCCGCGGCCCACTCCTCGGCCAGTTCCCGCAGCAGCGCCTCGTCGCCCCGGGCGTAGGCGGCGTTGACGCGGGTGATGAACTCCTCACGCCGCCGCCGCTCGGCCTCCTCCTGGGCGAGGTCGGGGTGGGCCTTGCGGGCCAGCTCGCGGTAGAGCTTGCGGGCCTCGTCGCTGGGGCGTACCCGCTGCGGCGGCTGGACCGGCTGGTCCGTGAGCATCGCCGCGGCCTCCGGGAACAGCCCCTCACCGTCCATCCAGCCATGGAACAGCTCTTCGACACCGGGCATCGGCATCACCCGGGCGCGTGCCTCGTCGGCCTTGCGGATGTCCTCGGGGTCGCCGGTACGAGCCGCCGTGGCCTCGGCGATCTGCGCGTCCAGCTCGTCGAGCCGGGCGTACATCGGGCCGAGTTTCTGGTGGTGCAGCCGGGAGAAGTTGTCCACCTCGACGCGGAAGGTCTCCACCGCGATCTCGTACTCGATCAGCGCCTGCTCGGCGGCCCGCACGGCTCGCTCCAGCCGCGCCTCGGGCCGTCCCTCCCCCACATTCTCGGCCTCGCCGGAGAAGGGGGGACGCCCATCGTCCTCGGCGGTCACCTGCGCCTCACCACCCTGCTCAGCTCCACCGGCGGGCACCTCGGCACCGCCCGGCGTCCCCGCACCAGCGGGCTCGGCCTGGGACTGCTCAGCTTCCGGCGTCGTCACCCGACCAGCGTAGGCCACCCGCCGGCCGGGGCCCTGCCGACGCCGGCGCCGCTGAGAGCCCGGAGCGGGCGGCCCGCCTCTCAGACCCCCATCTCCGCCGCGACCCGCCCCGCCCGCACCGCCGCCACCAGCGCGGAGTGGTCGGCCTCCGTGCGGTCGGCGTAGGTGACCGCGAACGTGGCGATCGCCTCGTCCAGTTCCTCGTTCTTGCCGCAGTAGCCGGAGATCAGGCGGGGGTCGACGCTGTGCGAGTGGGCGCGGGCCAGGAGGGCGCCGGTCATGCGGGCGTAGTCGTCTATCTGGTCGGCGGCCAGCGCGGCGGGGTCGACGCTGCCCTTTCGGTTGCGGAACTGGCGTACCTGGAAGGGCCGTCCGTCGACCGTCGTCCAGCCCAGCAGGATGTCGCTGACCACCTGCATCCGCTTCTGGCCGAGGACCACGCGCCGCCCTTCGTGCTCCACCTGCGGCGCCTCGAAGCCGGCCGTCACCAGGTGCGGGACGAGGGCCGAGGGGCGGGCCTCCTTCACCTGCAGGACCAGCGACTCGCCCCGGTGGTCCAGGAGCAGGACGACATACGAGCGGGTGCCGACGCTGCCGGTGCCCACCACGCGGAAGGCCACGTCGTGCACCGCGTGCCGGGCCAGCAGGGGGTGGCGGTCCTCGGAGAGCGTGGTGACGTAGTGCTCCAGCGCCGCCGCCACGGCTGCCGCCTCCGCGTCCGGGACGCGGCGCAGGACCGGCGGGGCGTCGACGAAGCGGCGGCCGCCGTCCTCAGTCGGCTCCGTCGACTTCGCCGCGAAGCGCCCGCTGGTGTTGGCCCGCGCCTTCTCCGAGACCCGCTCCAGCGTGCCCAGCAGGTCATGGGCGTCGGTGTGGGAGACCAGCTCCTCGTCCGCGATCGCGTTCCACGCGTCCAGCACCGGGAGCCTGGCCAGCAACCGCATCGTGCGCCGGTAGGCACCGGCCGCGTCGTGCGCCGCCTTGCGGCACGCGTCCTCGTCCGCGCCCGCCTCCCGGCCCGCGAGCACGAGCGAGGTGGCGAGCCGCTTGAGGTCCCACTCCCAGGGGCCGTACAGCGTCTCGTCGAAGTCGTTCAGATCGATGACCAGTCCGCCGCGCGCGTCGCCGTACAGACCGAAGTTCGCCGCGTGCGCGTCGCCGCAGATCTGGGCGCGGATCCGGGTCACGGGGGTGCGGGCGAGGTCGTACGCCATGAGTCCCGCCGAGCCGCGCAGAAAGGCGAAGGGCGTCGCGGCCATCCGGCCCACCCGTATCGGAGTGAGCTCGGGGAGCCGGCCGAGGTTGGACTCCTCGACGGCGGCCACGGCGTCGGGGCGGGCGGCGTCGAGGTCGAAGAGCGCGTGCTCGTCCCGCGGCACCTGCCCGCGCAGTGCCTTGCCCTCCTCCTTGGGCGAGCCGCCACCGGGCCACTCGGCGAAGCCGCGCACCCAGGGCAGCCGACGCGCCACGGACACCGACGGCGCCACGGACACCGACGGCGCCTCCGACACCGCCACGGCCGCCTCCGCCGCAGCCTGTGCACCGACCTCGGTCATCGCGACCGCCTCCCCCGCTCACGCACGAACATCAACTCGTGCCGACGGTACAACCGGGGGCCGAAACGCGTCAGACCCTGTGGACAACTCCCCGGTTGTGGAAATCGCAGCCCACGGTCCGTCGACCGGGCTCTGGGAGCCCCACGGCCCCTCGACCGGGCCCTGGGAGCCCACGCCCCTCGACGGCTCAGCAGCCCTCGGGCCGCTCGTCGTCCGGCAGATACTTCTTCGCCCACTCACCCAGCTCGGTCAGCGCGGGCTCCAGCGCGGCCCCCGCCTCCGTCAGCCGGTACACGACCCGCAGCGGCGGGCCCTCGTGCACCTCGCGTTCGACCAGTCCGGCGGCGGCGAGTTCGGTCAGCCGGTCGGAGAGCATGCGCTCACTGATGCCGGGAATCGCCCGGCGCAGGGAGACGAAGTACGCGGGCCCCGTGACCAGGACGGACACGATCGGGCCGGTCCAGCGCTTTCCGAGCAGCTGGAAGACCCGGCTGATGCCGCCGTCGACCCGCTTGCACGCCGCTACGTCGTGACTCCGCTCACCCGCCATGCCCTTCAGGGTACTGCGTTGCCGTAGGGGAATGAAAAAAAGTAAGTGACTGTGTTATCCATAGTCAGGTACAAAGTTTCAGTCCCTGCGGGCAGCTGTCCCTGCCCGCTCCCGTCCCTTCGGAGAACCCGGAGAACCCCATGGCAACGCTCCTGCACATCGACTCCTCGGTCTTCCCGACCGACGCCTCCTCCTCCCGCGCCGTCACCGACGCCTTCCGCCGGGCCTGGCTGCAAGAGCACCCAGAGGGCACGGTCATCCACCGCGACCTCGCCACCAACCCCGTGCCGCACATCACCGCCCACGCCCACACCGCCGGCTTCTCCGATCCGGCCACGCACACGCCGGAGCAGTCGGCCGCCTTCGCCGAGCGGGTGAAGCTGATCAAGGAGCTGGAGCGCGCGGACGCCGTGCTGATCGGCGCCCCGATGTACAACCTGACGATCCCGTCCACGCTGAAGGCCTGGCTGGACAACGTGGTCCTGTTCGGCCGTACGGCGGGCGACACCCAGTCGGTCAAGGGCACCCCGATCACCGTCGTCGCCAGCCGCGGCGGCGCCTATGGGCCGGGCACTCCGCGCGAGGGCTACGAGTACGTGCAGAACTACCTGTCGGCGGTCCTGGCCGACTTCCTCGGCGCTGACGTCGACTTCATCGTCCCCGAGCTCACGATGGCCCCGGCCAACCCGGAGATGGCCGGCCTGGTCCCCCTCTTCGAGGCCTCCCGCGAGCGCGCCCTCGACGAGGCCGCCTCGAAGGCGAGGCAGCTGACCCAGCGGCTCGCGGCGTAGCGCGGCAGGGTGGCCGCACGCGCGCGTGGGTCCCGTTTCAACGGCCCGAGCCGCACGCGCGCGTGCCTGGGCGTCGGTCACGACGCCGCAGGGGGAGCCGGTCATCACGGGTAGTCGATCCCGACGCCTCACAAGGAGCCGGTCACAACCCCTCACGGGCAGTCGGTCCCGACCCCTCACGGGGAGTCGCCGCCTCCCCGATCCGGAACACCGGTCGAGATCCTCGGGATCCTCGGCGCATCCCCCGCCGCCTGCTGTCCCACCGACGGCAGGCACAGCGCCACGACCAGGCCGGCCACCGCGAGCGCGGTGACCCGGGCCGGCACCGCGCCCGAACGCCCGGGCACTCCCCGGCAACGCCCGCCCCGCCACCCCTCAGCCACGACCGACCACCAACGACCGCCCGACCCGACGAGCAGCCGTCACAAGCTCCGCACGCCGGAACCAGGCGGCCAGAACCAGCGGATAGACCAGGTACCCGAACCGCGTCGCCGGGATCAGACACATCCCCAGCCCCAGCCCGAGCGCCAGCCGGTCAGCCGCGGCGACCACGGTCCGCGGCGGCCGTACCGCCAAC
The DNA here is from genome assembly GCF_001513975.1 of Streptomyces curacoi. Lineage (GTDB taxonomy): Bacteria > Actinomycetota > Actinomycetes > Streptomycetales > Streptomycetaceae > Streptomyces > Streptomyces curacoi. The sequence continues at coordinate 362,706 of NZ_KQ947985.1, read as the reverse complement.
GACACCGCAACGCCGACGGCGGCGGCAGCGAGGGCGGCCATGGCGAGGACGTGGCCGCCGGGAACGTACGTGGCCAGCAGGTACCCGGGCAGCGGGCTGGCCGCCGGCGAACGCGCCCCGCCCTCACCGAGCGGGAAGAGCACCACGTGCTCGACGAAGGCGTGCGGATCGGCGAGGGCGACCGGCACCACGGCCAACGCCGCCACCAGCACGGCGACCACCACGGCCCGCACGGCCCGCCCGCCGCCCCGCCGTCACCGCGAGCAGCACCAGCCCCACCGGCAGCAGCGGCCACGCCGTCCACTTCAGCGCGGCCGCGGCCCCCATCGCGAGCCCGGCCGCCGTACCGGAGCCGCCCCGGCCCGCCAGGGCAAGACCCAGGCACATCAGCCCGATCACCGGAAGGTCGACCCCGCCGACGGCCAGCGGCAGCGCGACGGCCGGAAAGGCCGCGAGGAACAGCACCGCGCTCGCCCTCGGCGCCCCGTGCGCCGTGCCCCAAGTGCCACCCCGCCCGAGGAAGTGACGGCCCGATCCCCGCGCGGCGACCAGCATGGCCCCCAGGAACGCCGCGCAGAACCACACGCGGGCATCCGCGAGCGGCGTTCCGCCGAACAGCGCGTGAGGTATCCCGAACAGCGCCATGCCGGGCAGATAGGGGTTGTAGTCGTCGACGCCGGCCGGATGCGGCAGGTACGGGCTGCCGGAGTGCAGCAGCAGTCCGCCCGAGCGCTCGACGACGTGCACCTCCGCCTGCGCGGCACCCGCCGCGACCATCAGCGCCAGCGGGACAACGACGGCTCCGAGCAGCGCGGCGACGGCACTGCGCCCGCTCCAGGCGCGCGGCGCCCGACGGGCGAGCTCCGCCGCGACGGCGTACCCGACGGCGGCACAGGCGCCCCAGATCCGGTGCGGGGTGAGGGTCGTGACCAGGGCCAGCGACAGCGCGAACCCCGCGCAGCCGAGCCAGAACAGCACGTCCCGGCGCACACGGACACGTGCGCGTGGGCCCCGGCCGGACGACTCACGGCCGCCCTGGAGAAGCTGGGGCTCGTGCCGTGCGGGGGCCAGGACGGAAGCGCCGGGCCGGACTCCGGCGACGAAGGAGAGTGACTCGGGTGGCATCGGTGGGCTCCTGGGGAAGGGGAGCTCCAATCTCGCGCCGAGGCGACAGCGGCCACCTCGGCCGAACGGCCACCGTTCACGGCTCTCGAACCGAGCCGCTCAGCCGAAAGACCGACCGGCTGCCCAAGAACCGCCCCACGGCCGCAGGCAGCCCACCCCCGGTCGCCCCCACGTCCCGCCCCGACACAATCACCGCATGCATCTGATCTCTGTCGTCCTCGTCGCCCTCATGGCGCTGCTGCACGCCTACATCCTGGTCCTGGAGATGTTCCTGTGGCAGCGCGGCCCGGGCCGCCGCTTCTCCGGCTTCGACGCCGAGCTGGCCCGCTCCACCGCGGCGCTGGCCGCCAACCAGGGCCTCTACAACGGCTTCCTGGCCGCGGGCCTGGTCTGGGGTCTGATCGCCGACGACCCGACCGGTCACCGCGTCCAGATCTTCTTCCTGTCCTGCATCCTCGTCGCGGGCGTCTACGGCGCGGCCACCGCCAACCGCCGCATCCTCTTCGCGCAGGCCCTGCCCGCCGCAGTGACCCTCGCCACGGTCATCGCGGCCGGCTGAGCCCTGCCGTGACCTGAGAGCTTCATCACAGGGCACGGGCGCCGGACGACGCCGTACCGGGCCGGCCAAGGTGGCGAACACAACAGAAGAGGCGGCATCGTTGATTACGATGCCGCCTCTTCGAGGGTGCGCGAGGGGGGAGTTGAACCCCCACGCCCTTGCGGGCACTGGAACCTGAATCCAGCGCGTCTGCCTATTCCGCCACCCGCGCATTGGGTGTGTCCTCCGGCTCTCTGCCCCTTGGGGCCTGGCGCCTTCCGACACCCAGAACATTAGCACGCCGTCCAGGGTGGGTTCACATCCCTTATGGCCAGGCAGCCGCCCACCAGCGCAGTCGGCGCCGTCCGCCCGGCGCCGCCCGAACCCGCGGCGCCCTCCGCTCCGTATCGACGAGGACCGGTTCACGTATCAACCTCGTACCGGTAGCACCGATCTCCCCAGGAGCCGGTCGGGGTCCACAGTCAGGTGCGGGACACTGGTCTTCGGCCGCCTCTACGATCCATGGCAGGACTGTGCACCCGAGGAGTTCGAAGCGGAGCTCCAGAGGGAACTTCGAGGGCGTCGACACCCGTCGACCGGGCCGACAGGGGGAACCAGCCGATTGACCGGCGCGTGGATACGATCAGTAAGCAGTACCAGGTAAGGCAGTACCCGCCCGGCGGGGTGCAGGACGAAGCAGGCGACGGAGGAGGTGCCCCATGGGAGTCCTGAAGAAGTTCGAGCAGCGTCTCGAAGGTCTGGTCAACGGCACCTTCGCCAAGGTGTTCAAGTCCGAGGTCCAGCCCGTCGAGATCGCGGGAGCGCTCCAGCGCGAGTGCGACAACAACGCCACCATCTGGAACCGCGACCGTACGGTCGTCCCCAACGACTTCATCGTGGAGCTGAGCGCGCCGGACTACGAGCGCCTGAGCCCCTACTCCGGCCAGCTCGGCGACGAGCTCGCCGGCATGGTCCGCGACTACGCCAAGCAGCAGCGCTACACCTTCATGGGCCCGATCAGGGTCCACCTGGAGAAGGCCGAGGACCTCGACACCGGCCTGTACCGCGTGCGCAGCCGTACGCTCGCCGGCTCCACCGACCAGCAGGGCCAGCAGGCACCCGCACCCGCCGCCCCGGCCGGGCGGCCCGGTGGCTACGGCTATCCGCCGGCCGCCGCGCCCGCGGGCGCCCCGCCCATGCCGCCCATGCCCGCCGCGCCGCCGCCCGGCGGTCGCCCCGGCGGCTACGGCTACCCGCAGCCCGCGGGCGGCCAGCGTCCCCCGGCCCCCGCGGCCGGCGGGCGCACCCGCTACTGGATCGAGATCAACGGCACCCGCCATCAGATCTCCCGCGCCACGCTGGTGCTGGGCCGCAGCACCGAGGCCGACGTGCGGATCGACGACCCCGGCGTCTCCCGCCGGCACTGCGAGATCCGGACCGGAACGCCCTCGACGATCCAGGATCTCGGCTCCACCAACGGCATCGTGGTGGACGGGCAGCACACCACCCGCGCTACGCTCCGCGACGGCTCGCGGATCGTCGTGGGCAGCACCACCGTTATCTATAGGCAAGCCGAAGGGTGAAGCGGGGGCAATGTCAGAGCTGACCCTCACGGTCATGCGGCTGGGTTTCCTGGCCGTCCTGTGGCTGTTCGTGATCGTGGCCGTGCAGGTCATCCGCAGCGACCTGTTCGGTACGCGCGTCACCCAGCGCGGGTCGCGCCGCGAGGCCGCACGGCCCCAGCAGGCCGCCCGTCAGGCGGCGCCTCCGCAGCAGCGCGGCCAGCAGGGCGGCGGCCGCCAGCGCCGTAACGCCCCCACCAAGCTGGTCGTGTCCGAGGGCACGCTCACCGGCACCACCGTCGCGCTCCAGGGCCAGACCATCACCCTGGGCCGGGCGCACGACAGCACGATCGTGCTGGACGACGACTACGCCTCAAGCCGGCATGCCAGGATCTACCCGGACCGCGACGGCCAGTGGATCGTCGAGGACCTGGGCTCCACCAACGGCACGTACCTCGACCGAACGCGGCTGACGACCCCCACACCGATTCCGCTGGGCGCGCCGATCCGCATCGGCAAGACCGTCATCGAGCTGCGGAAGTAGTACGACAATGAGCGAGCGGAGCGAGCACGCAGCGGTGGACCGCACGACGGGCCCCGGCGCGCTCCCGACCGGAGGGTGGGCACCGTGCGGATGTACCCGGAGCCGACAGGCGAGGTGCGCATGAGTCTGTCACTGCGCTTCGCCGCCGGATCGCACAAAGGCATGATCCGGGAGGGCAACGAGGACTCCGGATACGCCGGTCCCCGACTGCTCGCGATCGCCGACGGCATGGGCGGCGCCGCCGCGGGCGAGGTCGCCTCGTCGGAGGCCATCTCGACGATCGTCGCCCTCGACGACGACGTCCCCGGCTCCGACATCCTCACCTCGCTCGGTACGGCCGTACAGCGCGCCAACGACCAGCTGCGCTCCATGGTCGAGGACGACCCCCAGCTCGAAGGCATGGGCACCACGCTCACGGCCCTGCTGTGGACCGGTCAGCGCCTCGGCCTCGTCCACGTCGGCGACTCGCGCGCGTACCTGCTCCGCGACGGCGTCCTCACCCAGATCACACAGGACCACACCTGGGTGCAGCGCCTGGTCGACGAGGGCCGCATCACCGAGGAAGAGGCGACGACGCACCCGCAGCGGTCGCTCCTCATGCGCGCACTGGGCAGCGGCGACCACGTCGAGCCCGACCTGTCGATCCGCGAAGTCCGCGCCGGCGACCGGTACCTGATCTGCTCCGACGGCCTCTCCGGCGTCGTGTCCCACCAGACCCTGGAGGACACCCTCGCCAGCTACCAGGGCCCGCAGGAGACCGTGCAGCAGCTCATCGAGCTGGCGCTGCGCGGCGGCGGCCCCGACAACATCACCGTCATCGTCGCCGACGTCCTCGACCTCGACACCGGCGACACCCTCGCCGGACAGCTGCACGACACCCCGGTCGTGGTCGGCGCCGTCGCCGAGAACCAGAACCACCTGCACGACAACGGCATCATGCAGACCCCGGCCGGACGCGCCTCCGGGCTCGGCCGCCAGGTGCCCGGACAGGGCGGCGGCGAGTTCGGCCCGCCCGGCTCCGGCGACACCACCGGCTACATCCCGGCCGGCAGCTTCGGCGACTACACCGACGACGACTTCGTCAAGCCCCGCAAGGGCCGCCAGTGGCTGAAGAGATCCTTCTACATCACGCTCGCGCTCGCGGTGATCGGCGGCGGCCTGTACGGCGGCTGGCGCTGGACGCAGACCCAGTACTACGTCGGCGCCAACGAGGAACACGTCGCCCTGTACCGGGGGATCAGCCAGGACCTGGCCTGGGTCTCGTTGTCGAAGGTGGAGAAGGACCACCCCGAGATCGAACTCAAGTACCTGCCGCCCTACCAGCAGAAGCTGGTCGAGGCGACCATCGCCGAGGGCGGTCTGAAGGACGCCCAGGCGAAGATCGAGGAACTCGCCGTGCAGGCCTCCGCGTGCAAGAAGCGGACCGAGCGGCAGGCCGCCGAGAGCGAGCAGAACTCCAAGACGGGCGAGGGCGAGGCCGGAGGCACCACGGGAACCACCCGTACCTCCCTCACGTCCAAGGCGACACCGACACCGAACCCGTCGGCGTCCAAGTCCCCCGACCCGTCCACCTCCACCTCCCCGACACCGACTGCGACGCCCAACCCCGGCCCCACTCTCTCGGAGGAAGAGCAGAAGGTCGTCTCGAACTGCGGTACGCAGTAGGCAAGCCGTGAGAGGCCCCGTCACACGATGAGCAGTACTACGAACTCGCCGACGCACCACACGTCCACGATCGGCGCCATCGGCGCGCCCAGCCGGCGCAACACCGAGCTGGCGCTGCTGGTGTTCGCGGTTGTCATTCCGGTGTTCGCCTACGCCAACGTGGGGTTGGCGATCAACGACGAAGTGCCGGCCGGCCTCGCGGGCTACGGCCTCGGGCTCGGCCTGCTCGCGGCCATCGGCCATCTAGTCGTACGGAAGTTCGCCCCGTACGCAGACCCGCTGCTGCTGCCGATCGCGACGCTGCTGAACGGGCTGGGGCTGGTCGTCATCTGGCGCCTGGACCAGTCGCAGCGGCTCCAGCAGCTCGCGGAGAACCTCTACGGCGTCTTCAGCCCGTCCGCACCCAACCAGCTGATGTACTCGGCCGTGGGGCTCGCCCTGTTCGTCGTGGTCCTGGTCTTCCTCAAGGACCACCGCATCCTGCAGCGCTACACCTATATCTCGATGGTGGCCGCGCTGGTGCTGCTGCTCCTGCCGCTGGTCCCGGGGCTCGGCGCCGACGTGTTCGGCGCCAAGATCTGGATCAGCGTCGCCGGTTTCTCCATCCAGCCAGGCGAGTTCGCGAAGATCATCATTGGCATCTTCTTCTCCGGCTACCTGATGGTGAAGCGCGACGCCCTGGCCCTGGCCAGCCGTCGCTTCATGGGCCTTTACCTGCCGCGGGGCCGTGACCTCGGCCCGATCATCACGATCTGGGCCGTCAGCCTGCTCATCCTCATCTTCGAGAACGACCTCGGTACGTCGCTGCTGTTCTTCGGCATGTTCGTGGTCATGCTGTACGTCGCCACCGAACGGACCAGCTGGATCGTGATCGGTCTGCTGATGTCGGCTGCCGGTGCCGTCGGCGTCGCCTCGTTCGCCAGCCATGTGCAGGCCCGTGTGGACGCCTGGCTCGACCCCTGGAGCTGCTACAAGACCTCCGGCGCCTGCGAGCAGATCGGCCAGTCGATCATGTCGTTCGGCTCCGGCGGCGTCATGGGCACCGGACTCGGCCAGGGCAACTCCGACCTCATCGGCTTCGCCGCCAACTCCGACTTCATCTTCTCCACCTTCGGCGAGGAACTCGGGCTGGCCGGTGTCATGGCGATGCTGCTGCTGTACGGCCTGATCATCGAGCGCGGCGTACGGACCGCACTCGCGGCCCGCGACCCCTTCGGCAAGCTGTTCGCGGTCGGCCTGTCCGGCGCCTTCGCCCTGCAGATCTTCGTCGTCGCCGGCGGCGTCATGGGACTGATCCCGCTGACCGGTATGACCATGCCGTTCCTCGCGGCCGGTGGCTCCTCCGTCATCGCCAACTGGGCCCTCATCGGCATCCTGCTGCGCATCAGCGACACCGCACGCCGCCCGGCCCCGGCCCCCGTTTCCAACCCCGACGCCGAGATGACCCAGGTGGTCCGCCCGTGAACAAGCCCCTGCGCCGAATCGCGATCTTCTGCGGACTGCTCATCCTCACCCTGCTCATCCGCGACAATTGGCTCCAGTACGTCAAGGCGGACGCGCTGCAGGACAACGTGAACAACCGCCGTATCTCCATCGAGCGATACGCCCAGCCACGCGGCGACATCATCGTCGGCGGCAATCCGATCACCGGCTCCGTGGAGACCACGGGCAGCGACTTCAAGTGGAAGCGCACCTACAAGAACGGGCCTATGTGGGCGCCCGTCACGGGATACGCGTCCCAGGCCTTCGGCGCCACCCAGCTGGAGTCCATCGAGGACGGCATCCTCACCGGCAACGATGACCGGTTGTTCTTCCGCAACACCCTGGACATGATCACCGGCAAGGACCAGCAGGGCGGCAACGTCGTCACCACCCTGAACGCCGCTGCCCAGAAGGCGGCGTACAACGGCCTCAAGGAACGCGGCAAGGGTGCCGTCGTGGCACTGGAGCCGTCCACCGGCAAGATCCTGGCCCTGGCGTCCTACCCGTCGTATGACCCCTCGTCGTTCGCCGGTAACTCCACGAGCACGGACACCAAGGCCTGGCAGAAGCTCCAGAAGAAGAACAACCCGGACGACCCGATGCTCAACCGGGCGCTGCGTGAGGTCTACCCACCCGGCTCCACCTTCAAGGTCGTGACCGCGGCCGCCGCGCTGGAGCACGGCCTGTACAAGAGCGCGGACGAAAAGACCAAGTCGCCGGACCCCTGGGTCATGGAGGGCACCACCACCGAGCTGCCGAACGAGGGCAACATCCCCTGCAAGAACGCGACGCTGAGGGTCGCCCTGCAGTACTCCTGCAACACCGTCTTCGGCAAGATCGGATCGGACCTCGGCAACGACGACATGTTGGAGACGGCCAAGCAGTTCGGCTTCACCTCGGAGCAGTTCACGCCGGTCCGCTCCAACGCGTCGGTCTTCTCCAACGACATGAACCCCTCGCAGACCGCGCTGTCCTCCATCGGCCAGTTCAACACCGCCGCCACCCCGCTCCAGATGGCGATGGTCGCGTCGGCCGTCGCCAACGACGGCAAGCTGATGAAGCCGTACATGGTGGACGAACTGCAGGCGCCGAACTTCGACCCCATCGAGACGACCAAGCCGGAAGAACTGAGCCAGCCGCTGACGCCGGAGAACGCTCAGATCCTGCAGTCGATGATGGAGACGGTCGTGCAGGACGGTACCGGCAAGAGCGCACAGATGGACGGCGTCACCGTCGGCGGCAAGACCGGTACCGCCCAGCACGGTGTCGACAACAGCGAGAAGCCGTACGCCTGGTTCATCTCCTACGCCAAGCTCAGTGACGGCAGCGCGCCGGTCGCGGTCGCGGTCGTGGTCGAGGACGAGAACGCCAACCGCGACGACATCTCCGGCGGCGGCCTCGCGGCCCCCATCGCGAAGAAGGTCATGGAGGCGGTCATCAACGACAAGAAGTGACCCCGCTCACGTCCCCTTCACATCGGTGCACGTTGCGATACCGGTCCTGTATCGGGTTACGGGCTTGGCCAGGTCACACAAGATGAGCCGGGTACGGTATGCCCGGACGGCACACCGCCGAACCCACAAGGGTGAAGGCGGGACCGACGGAGAGGGCTGGTAGGTAGCTTATGGAAGAGCCGCGTCGCCTCGGCGGCCGGTACGAACTGGGCCAGGTGCTCGGTCGTGGTGGCATGGCGGAGGTCTACCTCGCGCATGACACCCGCCTCGGCCGCACCGTGGCGGTGAAGACGCTGCGCGCGGACCTCGCGCGCGACCCGTCCTTCCAGGCCCGGTTCCGCCGGGAGGCCCAGTCGGCCGCCTCGCTCAACCATCCCGCGATCGTGGCGGTCTACGACACGGGCGAGGACTACATCGACAACGTGTCGATCCCGTACATCGTCATGGAGTACGTCGACGGCTCCACACTCCGTGAGCTCCTGCACAGCGGCCGCAAGCTGCTCCCGGAGCGCGCCATGGAGATGACCATCGGCATCCTCCAGGGCCTGGAGTACGCCCACCGCAACGGCATCGTCCACCGCGACATCAAGCCCGCGAACGTCATGCTGACGCGCAACGGCCAGGTCAAGGTGATGGACTTCGGCATCGCCCGCGCCATGGGCGACTCCGGCATGACGATGACGCAGACCGCCGCCGTCATCGGCACCGCGCAGTACCTCTCACCGGAGCAGGCCAAGGGCGAGCAGGTGGACGCCCGGTCCGACCTGTACTCGACCGGCTGCCTCCTCTACGAGCTGCTCACGGTCCGCCCGCCCTTCGTCGGCGACTCCCCGGTCGCGGTCGCGTACCAGCACGTGCGGGAAGAGGCACAGCCCCCGTCGGTCTTCGACCCCGAGATCACGCCCGAAATGGACGCGATCGTACTGAAGGCCCTGGTCAAGGACCCGAACTACCGCTACCAGTCGGCCGACGAGATGCGCGCCGACATCGAGGCCTGCCTCGACGGCCAGCCCGTCGCCGCCACGGCCGCCATGGGCTCGGTGGGCTACGGCGGCTACCCCGACGACCAGCCGACCACGGCCCTGCGCGCCACGGACGCGGGCGCCACGTCGATGCTGCCGCCCATGAACCCCGACGAGGGCGGCTTCGGCTACGACGACCGCGTCGACCGGCGCCGGCAGAAGAAGTCCAACACCTCGACCATCCTGCTGGTCGTCGCCGCTGTGCTGGTCCTCGTGGGCGCGGTCCTGATCGGCAAGTGGGTGTTCGACAGCAAGGGCGTGAGCAACAACCAGGTCGCCGTGCCGAACCTCATCGGCGAGAACGAGAAAAGCGCCAGGACGCTTCTCGACAACGCCGAGCTCAAAATAGGAACGGTCACGCCGAAGGAGTGCGAGGACCAGCCCAAGGGCAAGATCTGCGACCAGGACCCTGACGCCCCCACCAAGGTCGACAAGGGCTCCACGGTCAACATCGTGGTGTCGACCGGCGCCCCGAAGGAGACGGTGCCGGATGTCGAGGGCCTGACCTTCGAGAAGGCCAAGGCCGAGCTTGAGGACAAGGGCTTCGAGGTCGATCAGAAGGCCCAGGAGTCCGACCGGACTCCAGGGATTGTCATCAGCCAGGATCCCAAGGGCGACACCGAGCAGGAGAAGGGCTCGACGATCACCCTCACCGTCGCCAAGGAGAAGGAGAAGTCCACCGTTCCGGACGTCCTCGGCAAGTCCTGTGACGAGGCGAAGGCCCAGATGACGGCCAACAACCTCGTCGGCAACTGCGTCGAAGTGGAGACGCAGGACCCGAACCAGGTCGGCAAGGTCATCTCGACCTCGCCGGAGGCGGGCAGCCAGGCCGAGAAGAACTCCACGGTGACCATCCAGATCGGCAAGCAGGCCCAGCAGAAGACCAAGGTGCCGAACGTCGTCGGTCAGACGGTGGGCCAGGCCAAGCAGATCCTGCAGGCGAACGGCTTCACCAACATCCAGTTCGCCGACGGCAGCGACCAGAGCGACACCGCTTTCGTCTCCGACCAGGACCCGAAGGCCGGCCAGGACGTCGACGACCCGGCGAACACCCAGGTCACGCTGACCACCCTCAGTTTCGGCGGCAACAACGGAGGCGGCAACAACGGGGGCGGCAACAACGGCGGGATCTTCGGCGGCGTGACGGGAACGTCCGCCCGCACGGAGGACTGAGTCCCTACGCCACGCAAAAGTCCCGGAACCTGAAAGGTTCCGGGACTTTTCTTTTGGCCGGACCGATCCGTCAGCCGCGCAGCTCCTCCGGCGGCGTCCGCTCCTTGTCCACCTTCTCCACCCGCTCCAGCTCGCCCCACACGATGTAGCGGTACCGGCTCGTGTACACCGGCGTGCAGGTCGTCAGGGTGATGTAGTGGCCCGCCTTGGTCTTGCCCGACTCCTTCGGGATGGCGGACAGGACCTTCACGTTGTACTTCGAGGTCTCGGGAAGGAGGGCGTAGACCTTGTAGACGTACCACTTGTCCTTCGTCTCGAAGACGATCGGGTCGCCCTTCTCGATCTTGTGGATGTTGTGGAACTCCGCGCCATGCCCGTCCCGATGGGCGGCGAGAGAGAAGTTGCCCTTCTTGCCGGACGTGGGCAGGGTCGCCTTGACCGGGTCGGTGTAGTAGCCGGCGACGCCGTCGTTGAGGATCTTCGACGTCGTGCCCTTCTCGACGAGGATCTCGTCGCCACTCATCGCGGGCACATGCAGGAAGCCGATGCCGTCCTTGGAGTCGAACGTGGCCGGGCGGCCGGAGCCGTCGTCCTGGTGGGCCCAGATGTCACGGACCTTGTCGGCCTGCTTGTCCGCCGCGCGGTCGGCGAGGACATTCGTCCACCACAGCGAGTAGACGACGAACAGGCCCAGCACCAGACCCGCCGTGATGAGGAGTTCGCCGAAGACGCTGACCGCCATCGCGATCCGGCCCATGCCGCGACGGCGTGCCGGGGGGCGCCGTGACGCGGGCGCCGCCGTGTGCTCTTCCGTGCCGTCGGTGGTCGCTGCCACTATTCATCTGCCCTTAACTGACGAGCGCATCCGGCTTGCCCTTGCTGCGCGGCCGTTCCTCGACCATCTTGCCCCAGACGATCAACCGGTACTTGCTGGTGAACTCCGGAGTACACGTGGTGAGCGTGATGTAGCGGCCCGGCTTGGTGAAGCCCGACCCCGGCGGAATCGGATCCAGCACACTCACGTTGCTCGGCGACGTCACCGGCAGGATCGACGCCATCTTGTACACGAAGTACTTGTCCTGCGTCTCCACGACGATCGCGTCACCCTGGGAGAGCCGGTTGATGTACCGGAACGGCTCACCATGAGTGTTGCGATGCCCGGCCAGCCCGAAGTTGCCGGTCTTGGCATCCGGCATCGCCGTCTTCAGCTTGCCCTCGCCGTAGTGACCCACCATGCCCCGGTCGAGCACCTTCTTGTTGCTGATGCCCTCCGCGATCGGGACGACGACGTCCAGCTTCGGGATGTGGAGGATGGCGAAGCCCTGCCCCGGCTCGAAGACCCCCGGGTTGCGCTTGCCGCTCGCCCAGTCCTCCTGGAGGCTGCTCGCCTCCTTGTCCGCCTGCGCATGCGCCCGGACGTTCGTCCACCACAGCTGGTAGCTCACGAACAGCAGCATCAGCACACCGGTGGTGATGAACACCTCCCCGATCGCCCGGCTGGCGAACACCCCGGGGCTGGGCTTGCGCGCCCGGGCCTGTCTGCGGGCCTCCACACGCGACAGGGGGGCCTGGGACGCCTCCGAGTCGCTGTCGACGGCCTCCGCCGCCCGACGGGAGCCCCCATGACGCCCGTGACGCCGCTTGGCGGCCTTTCTACGGGCCGCACGGCCGCCGGTGGTGGTTCCGGTGGTTCCTGTGGCGGAAGGGGCTGAGGAGGCGGCAGACGCCGCTATGGACTCGCCTGCGGGTGGATCCGGTATCCGCAGCGCCACGGTCTCGTCGTCCACGGGGGGTATGTACGGCTCCGCGTACCCCTCTCCGCCGTACCCGTCGCTCGTGCCGTAGCCGTCGTTGCCCTGCCCTTGAGCGACGTAGCCCGCCGCGCCGTGCCACTCCCCAAGCGCACCGGACGCCTCGTACGGCTCCTGCCCGTACGAGGTGCCCTGGTCGCCGACGTCGCCGTAGGACTCCGTGAAGGAGTCCCCGTAAGCGGCGCCGGACTCGCGCTCGGGGCGCAGCGCGGTCACGCCGTGGCCCTGCCCACCACCGGGGCGAGCCCCGCCGACCTCGCCACCGCGCCCTGGTCGCCACACTCCACCAGCCAGTTGGCCAGCATCCGGTGCCCGTGCTCGGTCAGCACCGACTCGGGGTGGAACTGCACACCCTCGACCGGCAGTTCACGGTGGCGCAGGCCCATGATGATGCCGTCGTGCGTGCGGGCCGTGACCTCCAGCTCGGCCGGCACGGTCGCCGGCTCGGCGGCCAGCGAGTGGTAGCGCGTCGCCGTGAACGGCGTCGGCAGACCCGCGAAGACGCCCTTGCCCTCGTGCTCGACCAACGACGTCTTGCCGTGCAGCAGCTCAGGCGCACGGTCCACGACACCGCCGTACGCCACCTGCATCGACTGCATCCCCAGGCAGACGCCGAAAACGGGCACCCCGGTCGCCGCACAGTGGCGCACCATCTCGATGCAGACCCCGGCCTCCTCGGGCGTCCCCGGTCCCGGCGACAGCAGCACACCGTCGAAGCCGTCCTGGGCGTGTGCCGTCGACACCTCGTCGTTGCGCAGCACCTCGCACTCGGCGCCCAGCTGGTACAGGTACTGAACCAGGTTGAAGACGAAGCTGTCGTAGTTGTCCACGACGAGAATGCGCGCGCTCACTGGTTGTCCACCGTCACATCGTTGAAGGGCAGCAGCGGTTCGGCCCACGGGAAGACGTAGTTGAAGAGGACGTAGACCACGGCCACGACCAGCGCGAGTGAAATCAGCGCCTTCACCCACGCGTTCCCCGGCAGATGCCGCCAGATCCAGCCGTACATGCCGTCCCTTCCGTCGCACCACGGCACCAGACTCACGCCGTACAGCCAACAGACTAACGGCGCAACGCCTCCGGTTTCCCGGCCTCCACAGGCTGTGTGGAGTCCAGATGTGCCCACACGATCAACCGATGACTGTGCCCCCACTCCGGATCGCACGTGGTCAGGGTCAGATAGCGGCCTTCACGTGTGTACCCCGACTTACGTGGCACAGGGTCGATCACCTCAATGTCCGTGGGCAGCGTTTTGTAGGGGCCTTTGTCGATCCGATACGTGAACCAGGTCGTTCCGTCCGTCAGCACCACCGCATCGCCCGGCCGCAGCCTCGGGAAGTCCTTGAACGGATCGCCGTACGTCCGCCGATGACCGGCAACCGAGAAGTTGCCCTTCTGGCCGAGCTGGGCGGTGTTCGCGTAGTGGCCGAGGCCCTTCTTGAGGGTCTTGGTGGCGGTGCCTTCGAGGACCGGCTTGTTCCACGTGAAACCAAGGCGCGGGATGTACATGATCGCGAAGGGTTCGTCCGCGGTGTAGGGAGCGGGCTCCGGCGGGCTCGCGTCGGCGCTCTCCCCCGGGCTCACGGCGCCCCCCGCTGCCGGAGCCGTCGGCCGTACGGCTCCCTGTGCCCACTGCTCCTGCAACTGGTCGATCTGGTCGTCCATGACGTTGTCGGCCTTCACGCCGGTCCAGAAGAGCACATAGACGACGAAAAGAACGATCACGGTGCCGGCGGTGATGAACAGTTCGCTGACGGTCCTGACGACGACACGCACCGGCAGCTCCAGAGAAGACTCACTCCACGGGCTTGGCGTACTGCAGATCCACTGTGCCCGAGTAGCCCGGCAGAGTCACCGTCCCGTCCTCGGTCACTTTCCAGCCGAGGCCGTAGACATTGACGTACACCATGTAGTTCTGGATCGCCCGAGACGCCGCGAGCGCCTTCTGCATCTTCTCCGGATCACCGACCGCCGTGATCTTGTACGGCGGTGAGTAGACCCGGCCCTGCAGGATCAGCGTGTTGCCCACGCACCGCACGGCGCTGGTGGAGATCAGCCGCTGGTCCATGACCTTGATCCCCTTGGCACCGCTCTCCCACAGCGCGTTGACCACCGCCTGGAGATCCTGCTGATGGATGACCAGGTAGTCCGGCTGCGGCTCGGGATAACCCGGAAGCTTGGCGGTCGCGTCCGGCGGGGCGTCATTGAGGGTGACGGTGATCGCCTCGCCCGTCAGCTTCTGGGTGCCCGCGCTCTTCTCCAGCGCCGCCAGCTTGTCGTCCTCGGCCTTGGTACTGCCGTCGTCCCGCTCGGCCAGCGCCTCGACGTCACCGCGCAGCGCCGCATTGGACTCGTTGAGCTCGCGGTTCTCGTGGCTGCGCTCCTGGATGAGGTCCGAAAGCTTCAGGAGCGAGGCATCCGTACGGATATTGGTGCCCTTGGCCGTATTGAAACTGGTGAAGAAAATGAGACCCGCGAGAGCGAAGACAGCCGCGGTCAGCACCCGCACCGGCCGGAAGCGGTTGCGGACAGGACTGGATCCCGTCCCGGGAGAGTCGGCAGAATTGCTCAACGTACCCTTATCTCCTTCAGCGCCACGGAAGCACTACGCTAACGGACGCCCGGGGGAGCAATCAGAGTCCCCTTGTACGCTGCCCCGAGCCAGCCACAGTTCCCTGCGCGGCCACGCAGCGCATCGACAGGAGAGACCCTCGTGCCGAAGTCACGTATCCGCAAGAAGGCCGACTACACGCCGCCGTCGTCGAAGCAGGCGACCGCCATCAAGCTGAACAGCCGCGCCTGGGTGGCCCCCGTGATGCTGGCCATGTTCCTCATCGGCCTCGCCTGGATCGTCGTCTTCTATGTGACCGACGGTTCACTGCCCATCGACGCGCTGGGCAACTGGAACATCGTCGTGGGCTTCGGCTTCATCGCCGCCGGATTCGGCGTCTCCACACAGTGGAAGTAGCGGGCGAAGAGGCGGTTCCGTCGTGGTGAACTCAGCTCTGCCCAGGGCTATCCACTGAGTTATCCACAGCCGTTTTCCACAGTGTTGAAAAAGAAAGACGATCTGTGGATAACCCGCCGAGCGTTGACGCCGGTGTGACGGAACTACCGGTCGACACCGACTCCCGAAAACTTGTTCGCCCCCTGCCTGACCTGCGGAAACACGGGTCAGTGACAGGGGGCACAGTTGTTCCCGCACAGCGTGCACAAGATCCGCCACACGCTGTGGACAACCGGGTACGTCAGGTGAGCTGAGCCGTCCTGAGCAGCGTCAAGAGCACTACGGCGGCCAGTACGAGCGCGCAGGTTCCGTACTGCACGAGGGTGCGGTGCTCGCGCGGGGCGTGGACCATGGCGTAGCCGACGAGCACACCCGCGACCAGGCCGCCGATGTGCGCCTGCCAGGCGATCTGCGCCAGGCCGAAGGTGAAGATCAGGTTGATCACGAGCAGGGCGATGACCGGGCGCATGTCGTACTGGAGTCGGCGCATGAGCACCGCGGTGGCGCCGAAGAGCCCGAAGATGGCACCGGAGGCGCCGAGCGAGGACTGGTTCTGGGCCGCGATGAGATAGGTGAGCGCGCTGCCCGCGAGGCCGGAGACGACATAGAGCGCGATGTAGCGGATCCGGCCGAGAGCGGCTTCGAGAGGACCGCCGATCCACCACAGGCTGAGCATGTTGAACAGGATGTGGATGTAGCTGCCGTGCAGGAACATCGACGTCAGCAGCCGGTACCACTGGCCCTCCGCGACGCCTTCGAAGTCACCGAGTTCCGACACGTAGGCGCGTCCCATGAGGTCGAAGCGGTCGGTGAAGGGGTCGCCCATCGACAGCTGGGCCAGGAACACGGCGAGGCAGATGCCGATCAGGACCTTGGTCACGAGGCGGGGGTCGGTGGTGACGGTGCCGCCGGCGAGGGTGCGGGGGCGGGAGGCGCTGGGGGCGTGTCCGGTGCCGGAGCCGTTGCGCACGCATTCGGGGCACTGGAAGCCGACGGACGCGCTGACCATGCATTCCGGGCAGATCGGCCGCTCGCAGCGGGTGCAGCTGATGCCGGTCTCGCGGTCCGGGTGGCGGTAGCAGACGGGCAGGCTCTGTGCGTCCTGCGAGCTGCCTGCCGGCTGGTCCATGGGGTCCCCTAGGTCGTCGTACGCGATGCACGCCTCACGCATCGCCCCGCTCATCCTTACGGATGAGCGGGGCGTTTGGTTCCCTGCGGGAGGTATCGGGCTCAGCCCTGGCGTTCCTCGATGACGACCGACTCGATGACGACGTCGTTGAGCGGGCGGTCGGTGCGCGGGTTGGTCTGGGTGGTCGCGATGGAGTCGACGACCTTCTGGCTGGCGCCGTCGATGACCTCACCGAAGATGGTGTGCTTGCGGTTCAGCCACGTCGTCGGGGAGACGGTGATGAAGAACTGCGAGCCGTTGGTGCCCGGTCCGGCGTTGGCCATGGCCAGCAGGTAGGGCTTGTCGAAGGAGAGGTCCGGGTGGAACTCGTCCTTGAACTGGTAGCCGGGACCGCCGGTGCCGTTGCCCAGCGGGTCACCGCCCTGGATCATGAAGCCGCTGATGACCCGGTGGAAGACCGTGCCGTCGTAGAGCTTGGCCGTGGACTTCTCGCCGGTGGCGGGGTTCGTCCACTCACGCTCGCCCTTGGCGAGCTCGACGAAGTTCCTGACCGTCTCCGGCGCGTGGTTCGGGAGGAGCCGGACCTCAATGTCGCCGTGGTTGGTCTTCAGGGTGGCGTAGAGCTGCTCAGCCACGATCTGCCTTCCGTTGTCTTCCTGTGACCCCCCGATCCTCGCATGGACGGCGGCGTACGTCGCCCGACGCTCGTTCATCGGTGTGCGGCTGGGCCGATCCCCTTGCAGAAAACTGCTCGAGTAGTCACGGGACGGGGGGCGCGGCGCGCCGATCCGTGGCATTGTCGACGACAAGCTCCCGTTGCCCCGCATTGATCCGCTATTGCACTCGATCAACTCCATCGGCACCCATATGCCTGTCTTCATATGCCGCGGAGCGGTCGGACAGGCATGATCCGTAAAAGGGTGGAAAGTCGAAATACCGTACGCCACCGAGGAGGAGGAACCCGTGACCCGCATCGACAGCGTGCGCGCCGCGACCGGCTCGGCGAAGGGCAGCGTGCTGCACGCCGCGGAAGTGGTGGCGCCCTACGCCGACACCGCCAAGGACAGGGCCGCCCACTACGCACACGAGGCACGCGTACGGCTCGCGCCGAAGGTGTCGCTGGCCACCGAGCAGGCCCGCGCGCAGGCCCGCCTGCAGTACGGCACGCATGTCGCGCCGCGCCTGGTTCAGGCGCGTTCGCATGTGCCGCCGAAGGTCGACCAGGCCGCTCATGAGGCCGCCGCCCGTACCCGCCAGGCAGCCCGGCAGGCAGCCCGGCAGGCTGCCGACTATTCCCGGCCGAGGATTGAGCAGGCGATGGCCGCGGCCGGGCCAGTCAAGGGCGAGGCCGCCGCGCGCGGTGCCGCCGCGCTGGCCGCGTTGCGCGGTCAGATTTCGCCGAAGGAGATCCAGAAGCTGGCCCGTAAGCATCAGCGGCGCGCCAAGGCCGGCCGTGCCGTGAAGACGCTGGCGGTGCTCGGCGCTCTGGCGGGCGGTGCTTTCGCCGCCTGGAAGTGGTGGGACAAGCAGGCCAACCCGGACTGGTTGGTCGAGCCTCCCGCCGCGACCGAGGTCCCTGAGTCGGGCCGTCTCACCTCGGTGGACGGCACCGGCCAGTCGGTCCTCGACCCCGAGGTCGAGGAGAAGGAGGCCGAGGAGGAAGCGGCCCGGCGCGACGAGGGCCCGTGATGTGAAGGCCGGTGACGGCCTGCACGTCGAACTACGCCGTGGGGCGGGAGACTTGAGGTCTCCCGCCCCACGGCGATGTTTCACGTGGAACACCCCCGGCGGCCTCGGAACGGGGCCTGTTTACGCCCTCCGCCCACGATGACGTTTGCAACGGCCTGTGTGTGCAAGGCCCGCACACGCTTTCTTGACGGAGCGCATCCATCTGATTACCTGATCGCTTTCTCGCCAGCTCACACAAGGTCTCCCCACTGGAGCGCGCCACCCCGGCGTCGCGTCGGCCGCCTGCGCAACCACCACCCGGACTTCACGCCACCGCCAAATTTGCGCAAACATCCGCAACGGCACCCTCTCCCTGCGACGTGACGCAGGTCACTCCAGTGGCGCCCTTAGGGCGATCAGGGCATACGAAAACCGGCCAGAGGCCCGCGAGGGCGTCTGACCGGTCCGAGGTGTGGAGCCTAGGGGAGTCGAACCCCTGACATCTGCCATGCAAAGACAGCGCTCTACCAACTGAGCTAAGGCCCCGAAGAGGAGCGTCCGACCGGAAGAACCACACTCCGGCGGGCGTCGCAGACCAGAGTACCGGGTCGCCCCCGGTATCTCGCAAAAAGATTAGGGGTCCCGATGAACGACCACTCTCCGTAAGATGCTCGGCGTGGTTCGCTACAGCGAACCGCGGTTTTTGGGGAAGCGATGGGGAGACGCAATGGACGCCGCACAGCAGGAAGCGACCGCAAGAGCGCGGGAACTGCAGCGGAACTGGTACGGAGAGCCGCTGGGGGCGCTCTTCCGTAAGCTCATCGACGATCTTGGTCTCAACCAGGCTCGTCTCGCGGGGGTACTGGGACTGTCCGCACCGATGCTGTCGCAGCTGATGAGCGGCCAGCGGGCGAAGATCGGCAATCCCGCCGTGGTCCAGCGGGTGCAGCTGCTGCAGGACCTGGCGGGGCAGGTCGCGGACGGCAGCGTGAGCGCCGCCGAGGCCACCGATCGCATGGAGGAGATCAAGAAGTCGCAGGGGGGGTCGGTGCTCAGCAACACCACACAGACGACGAGCAGTTCGGGAGCGCCCACGGTCAAGCGGGTGGTCCGTGAGATTCAGTCGCTGCTGCGCTCGGTGGCGGCCGCCGGAGACATCCTCGAGGCCGCGGACACCCTCGCCCCCAGCCACCCGGAACTGGCAGAGTTCCTCCGGGTGTACGGCGCGGGCCGCACCTCCGACGCGGTCGCGCACTACCAGTCCCACCAGAACTGAACCCGAGGCCCGGTCACCGAAGGGGGTTCGGCAGCCGGGCCGACGGCCAAGGTCGTGGGGGGGGACACGGGGGCGTGCGGCCCACTGGCGAGGTCACGCGGGTGGCCTGGCCGTCACGGTGAGATCCCGACGGGGGCGGGTCTCTTACCGAGGAAATGCCAGGGGGAACCGCGAAGGGGAGTGAGCGAGGGGGAGTCGTATCGCTCGTCGAGGGGGAAGCAAGGGGGAAAGCGGAGGGGGAGGAGCGACGCACAGCCATGGGTGAGGTCTTCGCCGGCCGGTACGAACTGGTCGACCCGATCGGACGCGGCGGCGTCGGCGCCGTCTGGCGTGCCTGGGACCACCGCCGCCGCCGGTATGTGGCCGCCAAGGTGCTGCAGCAGAGCGACGCGCACTCGCTGCTGCGGTTCGTCCGCGAGCAGGCCCTGCGGATCGATCACCCCCATGTGCTCGCGCCCGCCAGCTGGGCCGCCGACGACGACAAGGTCCTGTTCACCATGGACCTGGTGGCCGGCGGTTCGCTGGTCCATCTCATCGGGGACTACGGCCCCTTGCCGCCCTCCTTCGTCTGCACGCTCCTCGACCAGCTCCTCGCCGGGCTGGCCGCGGTGCACGCGGAGGGTGTCGTCCACCGCGACATCAAGCCCGCCAACGTGCTTCTCGAAGCCACCGGCACAGGCCGCCCGCGACTGCGTCTGTCCGACTTCGGCATCGCCATGCGGCTGGGCGAGCCCCGCCTGACCGAGACCAACCTCGTGGTGGGAACGCCCGGTTACCTCGCGCCGGAGCAACTGATGGGCGCGGAACCGGACTTCCCCGCCGACCTGTTCGCCGTAGGGCTGGTCGCGCTGTATCTGCTGGAGGGCGCCAAACCGGACGCCAAGGCGCTCGTCCAGTACTTCACCGAGCACGGAACGCCCAGGGCTCCCAAGGGCATTCCCGACCCGCTGTGGCAGGTCGTGGCCTCGCTGCTGCAGCCGGATCCTCACGCGCGGTTCCGCACGGCCACGGGAGCGCGCAAGGCCCTTGCCTCGGCCGCCGAGCTGCTGCCGGAACCCGGCCCCGACGACGAGTTGATCGAGATCTTCGACCAGATCGGGCCGCTGCCACCAGGGTTCGGGCCGGGCGGGCCGCTCAAACCGGCGCCTGGGCTTGAGGAGAGCAGGGGTGACTCCCGGCAGTTCGGCCCGGGCTCGGGCTCGGGCTCGGCGGGGAGTGCTGACACCGGCTCTGTGACAACGGGCACCGGCTTCTTGCCGGGTGACAATCGCTCTGCGCCGACAGCTACCGGGTCGGTGGCGACCGCCACCGGCTCTGCTCTGCGAGGCACCGGATCGGGCACCGCCCCGAGCGATCCGCGCCAGGGCGTGGCAGGGCCGGCCCCGGCCCCGGACGTCACATCGTCCGAGTCCACATCCGCACCGCATATGCGCCAGCCTCCGAGCATGTCGGACACCGGCAGCTTCCATCTGCCGCCGCCACCGCCACCGCCTCAGGCCACCGCCTCCTCCCCTCAGACCCCAACACCCCCGCCGCATTCGCACGCGCCACATCCACCCCGACCACAGGCGCCACCCCCAAGGCAGACACAGGAACAGAGACAGACAGGCCAGCCACAGGGCGCGAACCGTCCCCCCGCCCCCGCCTCCCCCTACGACAACACGCACGTCCTGTCCTCCCCTCAAGCACACGCACCGCAGTACCCGACCCAGCCACCGACGCCGGTGCCGGACCATCGCGTCGATGCCTCTACTGCTTCGTACACCGCTCAGAGCCCGCAGGTTCCACCTTCGGCACCGCGGGTTTCGCAGCCGCACCGCCGCGGCGGCCACCGCGCCGCCCGACGCTCCGCCCGCGACCGCGCACGCCGCCCGGGACCGCCCGCCAAGGTGGCAGTGCCGCTCCTGCTGCTGGCCCTGGCCTGCTACGCCGTGGGTTTCTGGGCGCTGGCCCACATCTGAGCTCGCTGCGGCGCCCAAGCCCTCAAGCCCAACCACATCCCAGCGCCCGCCACGCCTGACCCCACCCAGCGCCAGCTACCTCTGAGCCCGCCCAGCGCCAGCTACCCCTGAGCCCGCCCAGCACCCACCACGCCACCTACAGCGGCGGAGCCGCCTGCCCCCGAATCCGGACATCGCGCCGCCCCTCGAACCCCAATGCCGGCCACCGCCCGCCTACCAGGCCCGAAGCCTCCGCCGCGCCACGACGGTCCACACCCCCAGCGCCCCCAGCAGCACGGTTCCCGCGCCGATCCCGCTCACCGCGAGCACGGTCATCGCAGTGCCCCCGTCGCCCCCGCCTTCTCCGCCCTGGCCCCCCGCAGCCACCCCCAGGTCACCTGCCGCAACCTCGAAGACGCCCCTGGGCTCGGACTCCCCCGCGTAACCCGGACCGGCCTCCGTCGCGCCCTCCATCCGCACGCGCAACGTCAGCCGAAAAGGCCCGTCGCCGTACGTCTCGGCCACTTCGGCGGAGAGGTGCACCACGAGGTAGTAGGAACCGGCGAACCGCATACGGCTGTATCGGGCGAGGCCGTCGTACCGGTTCTCGTAGGCGACGGGCGGCAGGGGGCGGAGTTCGGCGGCGGCCTTCTGCCTGCCGTTGTAGTGGGCGCTCACGTCGTCGATGAGGCCGCGCGCAGGGTTGTAGAGGGACAGGTTCAGCGCGCCGGCCGTGGAGCCGGCGCCGCTGTTCGAGCTGTCCAGTTCGGCGGTGGCGTACAACTGTCGGCCCCAGTTGAGCGGCACCTTGTAAAAGAGCGTCCCACCGGGCGCGATGTCGGAACTCCAGACGCCCTGTCCGACGGATACCGCCGAGGCGAAGCCCGCGCCGCCTTCCCGGCGCACGACCTCGCCGGTGAGGGGGGTCGGCGAGGCGGAGTTCCAGGCCTCGGGGGCGCGGGTCGCGCCGGCCTGCTTCAGATGAGGCTCCGAGGTGGCGAAGAGCTCCAGGTCCCAGGTGTCCCACGTGGCGTTCGCCGTCCCCACGCGCTCGACGATCACGTAATAGGTGCCGCCCCGCCGGCAGTAGGAGCGGTGGGCGGAGACCTCGCGCGCGCCCCACGCCACGATCGGGCGTGGGCTGTGGGCGACACCGAAGGTCTCGGTGTCGCGGGAGCAGTCACGGTCGTCGGGGCCCTGCACGGTCACCTTGATGCCGTCGCCGTCCGAGGCGGTGCTGCCGGGGGCGGGGATGGCGGTCGCGGAGACGTACGCGTCAGAGGTGGCGTCGAGGCTGAGGCGGTAGTAGGTCTTTCCGCCGCTCCGCAGGGAGCTCTTGTACGTGGCGCCGGGCGTGAGGAGGGCGGCATCCTTGGCGCTCGCCGCGCCCGTGACGGGCCGGGCGTCGGGGGCGAAGGCGTAGGGGCTCGGCGTGTCGGCCGCGAGCGCCGGCCGGCCCGGCAGAACAGCCGTCGTACCCAGCAGCAGCGCCCCTACGACGGCCGCACGCGCGCGTGCCGAGGGATGACAGCGCCGCTCCTTCGCGCCGCGCCACCGCGCCGTACGCCGCCGCCTCATCACGTGCCACCCCTCGTCGTCGCCGGACCATGGGACCGTCGCCCATCCTGCCCAGCCCGGCCACGCGTCACCCACGCAATCCGTACGACCGTCCGAAACTTCCGGCGCTAAGGCCTCCGGGCCGCTCCCGCAACCGGAAACCACGACACTCCACGGGCCCGGGCACACAAAACCCCGACCGCGAGGCGGCCGGGGTCTGTTCAGAATCCGCTGGGGTGACTCACGAACCCGTGGGCACGGAGTCAGTCGCCTCCGTCCACAGATCCTGCTCGGCGCGATCCGCCTGGATCTGGCGGTACACGAGGAGCCCGCCGATGGCGGCCAGTGCGACCAGGAGAAGCTTCTTCACCGCGCGACCTCGTCTTTCCTTGACGTAGGGGACCTCTGGCGCCCGACTATACACACCGACCGATATCGATCGGTGACCTGCGTCGGAGGTCAACTTCCGTCTGATGGACCGCAGTAGGAGCGGAGCCGGCCGCTCCGATCGGAGGGTGATCACACCTCGACAGAGGGTGACTTTTCTCCCCTTCCTCTACCTTCCTGGGCTTTCCTGCACTTTTCGGGCTTCATGCACCCATTCGAGTGCTGTTCATCTGAAGATCGACGCGCCACGGGCGTCGGTCCATGATTTCTCGGCCCTCATACACATCATGAGGAAAGTACGCAAATCGCCCAACCCGAAAGTGAGGGGCCATGACCCGGAACAAGGTCATGAACCTGTGGACCACCATCGTCACCGCCTTCCTCGCGCTGTGCACCACGCTCGGATTCCTCACGCCGACCGCCGCCGCGGCCGTACCGCACACCGGCGCGGCGCGCAACAGCGACAGCGACGACGGCGACCGCGGCGCGCAGCTGACGGCACCGGTGCCCGCGATGGCCCACTGGGCCTGGTCCTACACCAGGTCACTGCCTCCCACGATGAAGCAGCGCATCCGCGCCGAGGCCCACGGCAAGACCCCCGGCTGCCGGCACCGCCCGCTCACGGACACGGAGGCGGCCACGTCCGCCTCGGCCCCCGGCGAGTGCCTCTCCGCCGCTTCCCCGGCCCAGCCCCTGGTCCCGCACCAGCGCTGAATCCGGGGCACACCCCATGCCGTAACCCTCTTTTGCCGGCCCCGCACCGTCACCGCGAGCTTGCGTACACAGCACCGCTCATGACGACGGACCCTCGGCGGAGCTCATCCCGCTCGGACGACGTGCCGGAGATAGGCCCACGGGTCGTTGAGGTAACGCCGCCAGTGGTCGACGAGTTCCAGATCCCGCCACTCCACGGGACGCATTCCATGGTCGCCCACCTCGATGATCTCGGCGCCGGGCAGCGCCGTCAGCACAGGTGAGTGCGTGGCGCAGATGATCTGCGCGCCGGAACGCCCCAGTTCATGCAGCAGCCCGACGAGTTGAAGGCAGGAAGCGAAGGACAGCGCGGCCTCGGGCTCGTCCATGACGTACAGCCCCGGCTCCTGGAACCGCTCCCGGAAGGCCATCAGGAAGCCCTCCCCGTGGCTCATCTCGTCCACGGCCCCGGACAGCCTTCCCGTCTCCCGTTCCCGGCCCAGCGCGTCCAGCGCGGTCTCCGCCCGCAGGAAGAAGCCTCTGCGGCGCGTGCGCGGCCCGCGCAGCATACGGCGGCCGGCTGCCGTCGCCTCGAACCTCATGCGGCCGCCCAGAGCGGAAGGCTCGCGCGCACTGGCATACCGGTAGCCCGCGGATCCGCCCCAGGAGTCCAGCCCGAACCCCTCCGCCAGGGCCTCGACGAGGGTCGACTTGCCCGAGCCGTTCTCCCCCACCAGGAACGTCACCGGCGCGGTGAACTTCAGGCCGTCATCCAGCAGCTGCCGCACGCACGGCACCGACCACGGCCAAGGGCTCCCTTCCCCCAGCTCGCCCTCGGCGACATGCGCGTATGCCCGTTCGACGATCATGCCGTCAGGCTCTCATCCGGCACTGACAACCGGGCTCCGTGAGGCTCCCGGTGGAGGGGTTATCCCGGTGGAGGGGTTCTCACTGACGCCGTTGGCCAAGAATGCAGAACTCGTTGCCTTCGGGGTCTGCCATGACGACCCACGACTGGTCACCCTGGCCGATGTCGACACGCTTCGCGCCATGAGCCTCCAGGCGAGCCACCTCGGCGGCCTGGTCATCTGGCCTGAAGTCGAGATGCAGCCGGCTCTTGGCCTTCTTACTCTCATCGATCCGGACGAAGTCCAACCCTGGCAGGCGATCCGGCTCCGGGCGGATCTCGAACTCCTCATCGGAGGAATAGACCACAACCCACCCAAGAGCCTCAGCCCACCACTGCCCCAAGGCCACCGGATCCACCGAGTGAACGATTACCTGTTCCCATTCCAAGGTCATCCGGACAGCCTAGGCCTACCGGGGCTTCGAAAGCAGGCGCTTGCAGCGCTCAGCGGGAGGCCACGCAGCGGCTGACCGGTCGGCCTTCCGAACCACTCCACGACCCGATCCACTCCGCGGCCCGAACCACTCCACGGCCCGAACCACGCCACCTGACGCGGCCCCGCCTGTCGGTGTCCACCGGCGATGTCAAAAGACCCCCGGTCCTGTGGACCGGGGGTCTTTTCGCTGTGGGGCTAACAGGATTTGAACCTGTGGCCTCATCCTTATCAGGGATGCGCTCTAACCAACTGAGCTATAGCCCCGCCGCGCTCTGCGGTGAATGTCCCGCGCGCTGACTCCTGAAGATTAGCGCACGACCGGGGTAGTCCCAAAATCCGTTGTCGGGGGACCGTCAGCCGCGGTTCAACAGCAGGTCACTCGTCCTCGGCCAGCGTCAGCTCGACGCCGCCCACGAACCCGGCGGAGAGGTTGTAGATGAACGCGCCGAGGGTCGCCAGCGCCGTCGCGAGGACGACGTCGATGACCGCGATGATCGACGTGAACATCAGCACGTGCGGCAGCGACAGGAAGGACTGCAGGTCGAAGCCGTTCGACTCGTTGGAGCCGGTCGCCTCGGAGATCGTGCCGCCGACCGTCGAGAAGACGCCCATCGCGTCCATGACCATCCACAGGACGGCGGCCGCGACGATCGTGCAGATGCCCAGCGCGATGGAGAGCAGGAAACTGACCTTCATCACTGACCAGGGATCGGCCTTGGCCACGCGCAGCCGGGCCTTACGGGTTCGGGGCGTGGTGCGTGCCCCCGCGCCGGTGCGCGGCCGGCGTACCGCGGCGCTCGCCGGAGCGGGCGTCTGGTAGGCCTGCGGCGGGTGGTAGGGCCCTGCGGACTGCTGCGGCCGTTCCCCGGGCAGGGGCGACATCGACGTGGCGGGGGCCGCCTGCTGCGCCCCGGTCGGCGCGGGCTGCGGCTGGGCGCCCGGGGCAGCCGAGCCCGCGCCGGCCGCGTAATGCTGGGTCTGCGGGCCTCGGGTGTCCGTCACGGTTCCCCCCTGGGATCCAGGTGTGTCGGGCGAGGGTGAGTCCTTCGGAGGCGACTTGATCGCCTTCAGCTGGGTCGTGTGCGAATCTGTCGCACCCGCGGCGGAGCCACGGCCGCCGCCGTCGGTGTCCTTACCGGCCGTGGGACCGGTCGAGGTACCGGACGATCCGGCGCCCGTGGCTCCGCTCACGATGACTCACTCCTCGTGCTACTCGGCCGAGGGTGCCTCACCCTCGTCCGTGCCGGTGGTCGCGGCACCCTCGGCGGTCTCGTCGACGGCCACGTCGCCGTCGACCTCCTCCGCCTCGCGTCCCGCCTCGGCGTTACGAGCGATACCGACCACGGCATCGCGCTTGCCCAGGTTGATCAGTTGGACGCCCATGGTGTCACGGCCCGTCTCCCTGATCTCGTTGACTCGCGTACGAATCACACCGCCGCCCAGCGTGATGGCGAGGATCTCGTCGGTCTCCTCGACCACCAGCGCGCCAACGAGCGAGCCGCGGTCCTCGACGATCTTGGCGGCCTTGATACCGAGGCCACCGCGACCCTGGACGCGGTACTCGTCGACGGCGGTCCGCTTCGCGTACCCGCCGTCGGTGGCAGTGAACACGAACGTACCGGGTCGAACAACATTCATCGAGAGCAGCTCGTCTCCCTCACGGAAGCTCATGCCCTTGACACCCGACGTGGCGCGGCCCATGGGACGCAGCGACTCGTCCGTGGCCGTGAACCTGATCGACTGCGCCTTCTTGCTGATCAGAAGCAGATCGTCGTCGGCCGAAACGAGCTCGGCGCCGATCAGTTCGTCGTCGGAACCGTCGTCCATTTCACGGAGGTTGATCGCGATGACACCGCCGGAGCGCGGCGAATCGTAATCCTTCAGAGGCGTCTTCTTCACCAGACCCGCCTTCGTGGCGAGCACCAGATACGGCGCCGCCTCGTAGTCGCGGATCGCGAGGATCTCGGCGATCGCCTCGTCCGGCTGGAAGGCGAGGAGGTTCGCGACGTGCTGCCCGCGCGCGTCACGGCCGGCGTCGGGAAGCTCGTACGCCTTCGCTCGGTACACCCGGCCCTTGTTGGTGAAGAACAGCAGCCAGTGGTGCGTCGTCGAGACGAAGAAGTGGTCGACGATGTCGTCTTCCTTCAGCTTCGCGCCGCGTACGCCCTTGCCGCCGCGCTTCTGCGCCCGGTAGTCGTCCGTCTTCGTGCGCTTGACGTAGCCGCCGCGGGTGACGGTGACCACGATGTCCTCTTCGGCGATGAGGTCCTCGATGGACATGTCGCCGTCGTAGGGGATCAGCTTGGTCTGGCGGTCGTCGCCGTACTTCTCGACGATCGCGGCGAGCTCCGCGCTGACGATGCCGCGCTGGCGGACCGGCGAGGCGAGGATCTCGTTGTACTCGGTGATCTTCGCCTGGAGTTCGTCATGCTCCTGGATGATCTTCTGGCGCTCCAGGGCGGCCAGTCGGCGCAGCTGCATCTCGAGGATGGCGTTGGCCTGGATCTCGTCGATCTCCAGGAGGTCCATCAGGCCCGTACGCGCGATGTCGACGGTGTCGCTGCGCCGGATCAGCGCGATGACCTCGTCGATCGCGTCCAGGGCCTTCAGCAGACCGCGCAGGATGTGCGCCCGCTCCTCTGCCTTGCGCAGGCGGAAGCGCGTACGGCGGACGATGACCTCGATCTGATGCGTCACCCAGTGGCGGATGAACGCGTCCAGGGAGAGGGTGCGCGGGACGCCGTCGACCAGCGCCAGCATGTTGGCGCCGAAGTTGGTCTGCAGGTCCGTGTGCTTGTAGAGGTTGTTCAGGACGACCTTGGCGACCGCGTCCCTCTTCAGCACGATGACCAGGCGCTGACCCGTGCGGGACGACGTCTCGTCGCGGACGTCCGCGATGCCGCCGATCTTGCCGTCCTTCACCAGGTCGGCGATCTTCTGCGCGAGGTTGTCGGGGTTGACCTGGTAGGGCAGCTCCGTGACCACCAGGCACTGGCGGTTCTGGATCTCCTCGACCTCGACGACCGCGCGCATGGTGATGGAGCCGCGGCCCGTGCGGTAGGCCTCCTCGATGCCCTTACGGCCGACCACCAGGGCGCCGGTCGGGAAGTCGGGGCCCTTGATGCGCTCCATGAGCGCGTCCAGCAGCTCCTCGTGCGAGACCTCGGGGTTCTCCAGGTACCACTGGGCACCGGCCGCGACCTCGCGCAGGTTGTGCGGCGGGATGTTGGTCGCCATGCCGACCGCGATACCGGCCGAGCCGTTGATCAGCAGGTTCGGGAAGCGGGCCGGCAGGACGGTCGGCTCCTGGGAGCGGCCGTCGTAGTTGTCCGTGAAGTCGACGGTCTCCTCGTCGATGTCACGGACCATCTCCATCGACAGCGGCGCCATCTTGCACTCGGTGTAGCGCATGGCCGCCGCCGGGTCGTTGCCCGGAGAGCCGAAGTTGCCGTTGGAGTCGACCAGCGGCATCCGCATGGACCACGGCTGCGCGAGGCGGACCAGCGCGTCGTAGATCGAACTGTCGCCGTGCGGGTGGTAGTTACCCATGACGTCGCCGACCACCCGGGCGCACTTGTAGAAGCCGCGCTCGGGGCGGTAGCCGCCGTCGTACATGGCGTACAGGACGCGGCGGTGGACGGGCTTGAGGCCGTCGCGGACGTCGGGCAGCGCACGCGAGACGATGACGGACATCGCGTAGTCGAGGTACGAGCGCTGCATCTCCGTCTCGAGCCCGACGGGCTCGACACGCAGGATCTGTCCCTCGTCAGGAGTGACGGGAGTGTTCTCGTCGGTCATTGCTGGTGAAGGTCCTTCCTGGTGCGGTCAGCTGAGACCGACTCAGATGTCGAGGAAGCGGACGTCCTTGGCGTTGCGCTGGATGAACTGGCGGCGGGCCTCGACGTCCTCACCCATCAGGACCGAGAACAGGTCGTCGGCCTGGGCGGCGTCGTCGAGGGTGACCTGGCCGAGGACGCGGTGCTCCTGGTCCATCGTGGTCACGCGCAGCTCCTCGGCGTTCATCTCGCCGAGACCCTTGAAGCGCTGGATGGAGTCCTCGCGGACACGCTTGCCGCGCTGACGGCCCATCTCGATCAGCGCGTCGCGCTCGCGGTCCGAGTAGGCGTACTCGATGTCGTCCCGGCCCCACTTGATCTTGTACAGCGGGGGACGGGAGAGGTACACGTGCCCGGCCTCGACCAGCGGCCGCATGAAGCGGAACAGGAAGGTCAGCAGCAGGGTGCTGATGTGCTGGCCGTCGACGTCGGCGTCCGCCATCAGGATGATCTTGTGATAGCGGAGCTTCTCGATGTCGAAGTCCTCGTGCACGCCCGTGCCGAAGGCGGAGATCAGCGCCTGGATCTCCTGGTTCTGCAGGATCTTGTCGATCCGCGCCTTCTCGACGTTGAGGATCTTGCCTCGGATCGGGAGGATCGCCTGGTACTCGGGGTTGCGGCCGGACTTGGCCGAACCGCCGGCGGAGTCACCCTCGACGATGAAGATCTCGCACTTGGTGGGGTCGTTCGACTGGCAGTCGGAGAGCTTGCCCGGCAGGGACGCCGTCTCCAGCAGGCCCTTACGACGCGTCAGGTCACGGGCCTTGCGGGCCGCCACGCGCGCGGTGGCCGCCTGGATGCCCTTGCGGACGATGTCCGCCGCCTCGTTCGGGTTGCGGTCCAGCCAGTCGTTGAGGTGCTCGTAGACCGCCTTCTGCACGAAGGTCTTCGCCTCCGTGTTGCCCAGCTTGGTCTTCGTCTGGCCCTCGAACTGCGGCTCGCTCAGCTTCACCGAGATGATCGCGGTCAGACCCTCGCGGATGTCGTCACCCGTGAGGTTGTCGTCCTTCTCCCGCAGCAGCTTCTTGTCGCGCGCGTACTTGTTGATCAGGTTGGTGAGCGCCGCGCGGAAGCCCTCTTCGTGCGTACCGCCCTCGTGCGTGTGGATGATGTTGGCGAAGGAGTACACGCCCTCGCTGTAACCGCTGTTCCACTGCATCGCGACTTCGAGGGAGAGGCTCTTGTCCTTGTCCTCGGCCTCCAGGTCGATCACCGACGGGTGCACCGCGTCTCCCTTGCGGGAGTTGAGGTACTTCACGAAGTCGACGATGCCGCCCTCGTAGTGGTACGTGACGGTCTTGACCTCGGCGGTCTCGTCCGCGCCCGCCTCGTCCGCCCCGGAAGTGGCCTTCGCCGACTCGCGCTCGTCGGTGAGCTTGATCGTCAGACCCTTGTTGAGGAACGCCATCTCCTGGAAGCGCCGGGAGAGCGTCTCGAAGGAGTAGTCGGTGGTCTCGAAGATGTCGCCGTCCGCCCAGAAGGTGACCGACGTACCGGTCTCCTCGGTGGCCTCGTGCTTGGCGAGCGGCGCCGTGGGGACGCCCATCTTGTAGTCCTGCGTCCAGCGGTGGCCGTCGGTCTTCACCTCGACGGCGACCTTCGAGGACAGCGCGTTCACGACGGAGACACCCACGCCGTGCAGACCACCGGAGACCGCGTAGCCGCCGCCGCCGAACTTGCCGCCCGCGTGCAGCACGGTCAGCACGACCTCGACGGCCGGCTTGCCCTCGGACGGGACGATGCCCACCGGGATGCCACGGCCGTTGTCGACGACGCGGACACCGCCGTCGGCGAGGATCGTGACCTCGATCGTGTCCGCGTGCCCGGCCAGCGCCTCGTCGACGGAGTTGTCGACGACCTCGTACACGAGGTGGTGCAGGCCTCGCTCACCGGTCGAGCCGATGTACATACCGGGTCGCTTGCGGACCGCGTCCAGACCCTCGAGGACGGTGATGGCGCTGGCGTCGTACGAGGCGGTGACCTCGCCGTTCGACGAGGTCACCGCGCCGTTGGCGCCGGCGTCGGTGGACGGGATGTTCTCGTTGGGGTTGCCGGAATCGGCCACGAAGCGCCCTTTCTGGCACAGCACGAGCCAGGCTCGTCGGCGGGTTGCCGGAGCGGCTGCGGCATGTTGCGTTGGTAAGCCTTGATCAGCGTTGCTCAGCTTTTCCCGGACGGTCCCCACGATTGGGGCGGGATTGGCCTCCAGTCTACCGGTTGCGCCGACAGTGATGGGGGTTTGCCGGTACCTGAGTCCTCATGTGCCGCCCTGAACCCGGCTCGGCCGACTCCCGATATACGGATGGGGGCTCCAAGAGGCTCAGGGAGCCACTCAGCGCTTCCGGCCGTCAACCCTTGGCTACTTCGGAGTCAGGTAGTGATTCGCAACCGCGTGCGGTTGTACGACGGGGAGGTCAGCGCCGGTACGCCGGGACCGCCGACGACTGCTGATGTGATGTCGCTCACCTGTGGCCGACGGGACTGGAGAGACCGCCGTGGCGACGGCTCGGCAGGCGCGGCTCGCCCGCTGCAGTAACGCAGGTCACACGATGCGCCGGAGGGCGGACCGGGCGCCGGGCGCTGCTGCAGCCGACCGGTCCGGTCACCCGTAGGTGTCGCCGGGCCCGGTGCTGCCGGGAGCACGCAGAGGGCCGAACCGGCGGGCAGGACCGCCGGGGCCCTGCACCTTGATCTGCCGCACCGCGCCATGGCCGAGGTCCTCGTTGAGGCGGGCGACCAGCGTCGGGGCGAGCAGCCGCAGGTTCGTCGCCCATGCCGTCGAGTCGCAGCGCACGACCAGGATCCGCTCGTCCTCGTCGTACTTCTCGGGTACACAGTGCTTGGCGACGTCGTCGCCGACGATCTGCGGCCAGCGGCCCATCACACCGCCCACCGCGGCTGGGGTCTCCCAACCCCGCTCGGTGATCAAGCGGTTGATGGCGGCGCCGAGCGCCATGGGGTCGCGGCCGTCCGCCCGCGCGCCGGAGCGCAGGCCCCCGCGCCGCGCCTGCTTCTTCTGCCGCGCCGCGTCCCCACGCGCGCGGGCCTGCTCCTTGGCCGCCCGCAGCGCCACGCGTGCCAGGTCCACGCCGGAAGGTTCCGGGGTCTTCCTGGGGGCGTTCTCGGAGGGGCTCCCGGAGGTGCTGTCGCTCATACGCGCTCCACCGTCCCCTCGGACACCGCGTACCGCGCCCCCGACAGCACACCCGGTACGTCGTCATCGACCGCGGCGGTCACCAGGACCTGCTCGCCGGGCGCGACCAACTCGGCCAGCCGCTCGCGGCGTCGGGCGTCCAGCTCCGCGAAGACGTCGTCGAGGACCAGCACCGGTTCGTTGCCCTCGGCCCGCAGGAGGTCGTACGACGCCAGACGCAGCGCCAGTGCGTAGGACCAGGACTCGCCGTGCGAGGCGTACCCCTTGGCGGGCAACTGACCGAGTTTGAGAACCAAATCGTCCCGATGAGGTCCTACGAGGGTGACGCCACGCTCGATCTCCTGCTTGCGGGCATCGGCGAGCGCCGCCATGAGCTGCTCGAAGAGGTCCTCGCGCGTGTGCGCCTCGCCGGGCGCCGACGGCTTGTAGTCCAGGGCGACGGGGCCGCCGCCGGGGGCCAGTTGCTCGTACGCCTTGTCGGCCAGCGGCTGGATCGCCGCGACCAGGTCGAGGCGCTGGGCGAGCAACTCGGCGCCCGCGCGCGCGAGATGCTGGTCCCACACGTCGAGGGTGGACAGGTCCATCGTGCGGCCGCCATGGCGGCGGGCCAGCGCGGCCGTCTTGAGGAGGGTGTTGCGCTGCTTGAGGACCCGCTCGTAGTCGGAGCGGACGCCCGCCATCCGCGGGGAGCGGGCGGTGATCAGCTCGTCGAGGAAACGGCGGCGCTCGCCGGGGTCGCCCTTGACCAGCGCCAGGTCCTCCGGGGCGAACAGGACGGTCCGCACGATGCCGAGCACGTCACGTGGTCTGACCTGCGAGGATCTGTTGATACGGGCTCGGTTCGCCTTGCCGGGGTTCAGCTCCAGCTCGATCAGCTGCTGCCGGTCGCCCTGCCGCACCTGCGCCCTGATGATCGCCCGCTCCGCGCCCATGCGCACCAGCGGGGCGTCGGAGGCGACGCGGTGGCTGCCGAGGGTGGCGAGATAGCCGACGGCCTCGACGAGGTTCGTCTTGCCCTGGCCGTTGGGGCCGACGAAGGCGGTGACGCCCGGGTCCAGCGGAACTTCGACCCGGGCGTACGAGCGGAAGTCGGCCAGCGACAGATGCGTGACGTGCATGGTCGTTCGCCGACCTCCCCCAACCTGTGGTTCAACCGTCCCCAGCTGTGGACAACTGGGCCACTCCTGAAGGTGCCGGGCCGGCATCCCCAGGGTGTGGATTACTTGTTCTCGTCTCGATGGGCTACTTCTTCTCGACCGCGTGGCCGCCGAACTGGTTCCGCAGCGCCGCGATCATCTTCATCTGCGGAGAGTCCTCCTGGCGGGAGGCGAACCGCGCGAACAGCGACGCGGTGATCGCCGGCAGCGGCACCGCGTGGTCGATGGCGGCTTCCACAGTCCAGCGTCCCTCGCCGGAGTCCTGTGCAAAACCCTTCAGCCTGTCCAGGTGCTCGTCCTCGTCGAGGGCGTTCACCGCGAGGTCCAGCAGCCAGGAACGGATGACCGTGCCCTCCTGCCAGGAACGGAAGACCTCCCGGACGTCGGTCACGGAGTCGACCTTCTCCAGCAGCTCCCAGCCCTCGGCGTAAGCCTGCATCATCGCGTACTCGATGCCGTTGTGGACCATCTTCGCGAAGTGCCCCGCGCCGACCTTGCCGGCGTGCACCGAACCGAAGTCGCCCTCGGGCTTCAGGGCGTCGAAAATCGGCTGTACCTTGGCCACGTTCTCCGCGTCGCCGCCGTACATCAGCGCATAGCCGTTCTCCAGGCCCCAGACGCCGCCCGAGACACCGCAGTCGACGAAGCCGATGCCCTTGGCGGCCAACTGCTCGGCGTGCTTCTCGTCGTCCGTCCAACGGGAGTTCCCGCCGTCCACCACGACGTCACCGGGCTCCAGCAGCTCGGCGAGCTCGTCGATGGTCGACTGGGTCGGGGCACCGGCCGGGACCATCACCCACACCACGCGCGGGCCCGAGAGCTTGCCCACAAGCTCTTCCAGGCTGTGGACATCCGCGAGGTCCGGGTTGCGGTCGTATCCGACGACGGTGTGGCCCGCGCGGCGGATCCGCTCGCGCATGTTGCCGCCCATTTTGCCGAGGCCGACGAGACCGAGCTCCATCAGTTGTTCCTTAGGTTGCTGTGGCGTGTGTGGCACCTTCGTACCCACGTACGAGCCTAAACCCGGACGCACGCGCACATCCGTGGGCATACGCGCTCAGACGTAGACCCTCACCTGCGGTTCTCCCACAGGCCGGGGATCACTGCTCCACGGCCTGTGGACAACTGTCGGCTGCTCAGCCGCTCAGGCGGACAGGCATGATCAGGTACTTGTAGGCCTCGTCCGCCTCCGCGTCCACCGCCGGCTTGCCGCTCAGCAGCGCCGGCTTCGTGGACGTCGTGAAGGACAGCTGGGCCACCGGGGAGTCGATGGCGCTCAGGCCGTCCAGCAGGAACGTCGGGTTGAAGGCGATCGAGATGTCGTCGCCCTCCAGCTGGGCGTCGACCCTTTCCACAGCCTGTGCGTCGTCGCTGGAGCCGGCCTCCAGGATCAGCACGCCCTGCTCGAAGCTCAGCCGCACCGGGGTGTTCCGCTCGGCGACCAGGGCCACACGCTTGACGGCCTCCACGAAGGGGGCGGTCTCGATCACGGCGACGCTGTTGAACTCCGTCGGGAACAGCGTGCGGTACTTCGGGAGGTCGCCCTCCAGCAGACGGGTCGTCGTACGCCGGCCCGCGCCCTCGAAACCGATCAGGCCCTCACCCGCACCCGAGCCCGACAGGGCCAGGGTGACGCTGTCGCCGCTGGTCAGCGCCTTGGCGGTGTCCAGAAGCGTCTTGGCGGGCACCAGCGCGACCGCGGAGGCCTCCGGGTTCTCCGGCTTCCACAGGAACTCGCGGACCGCGAAGCGGTAGCGGTCGGTGGACGCCAGCGTCACCGTGTCGCCCTCGATCTCGATGCGCACACCGGTGAGGACGGGCAGCGTGTCGTCACGGCCGGCGGCGATGGCCACCTGCTGCACGGCGGAGGAGAAGACCTCGCCGGGGACCGTGCCGGTCGCGTTCGGCATCTGCGGGAGCGCCGGGTACTCCTCCACAGGCAGGGTGTGGAGTGTGAACCGCGAGGAGCCGCAGACCACCGTCGCTCGTACACCGTCTGTGGAAATCTCCACCGGACGGTTGGGGAGAGCGCGGGAGATGTCCGCGAGGAGACGGCCGGAGACGAGGACCGTGCCCTCCTCCTCGACCTCCGCCTCGACACTCACCCGCGCGGAGACCTCGTAGTCGAAGCTGGACAGGCTCAGCTGACCTTCGTCGGCCTTGAGCAGGAGGCCGGCGAGGACAGGCGCCGGCGGACGGGCCGGGAGGCTGCGCGCCGCCCAGGCCACTGCCTCCGCGAGTACGTCGCGTTCCACCCGGATCTTCACCGTAAGCCGCCTCCTGCTGTTGCCGGCGTTCGCGCCCTGCTTCGCCTTCGTCGTCTGACTCGGTGTCGTGAGCCCCGGTGAGGGGAAGGACACCGGGGACCAGTCTGACGCACCGCACTGACAGTAGGTGCCTCTCGGGGTCAAGTCGTGACGAGGGGCAGCCGGGAGCCGGACGGCGAGTTGTGCACAGGCCCCGCTTCGAAACGAATTCCCCGCTCTCTCTGGTTGGGAGTAGTAGTAGGGCCTGTGGATACCGTGGATAACCACGTTTGCCCAGCTCAGAGCGGAGATTTTGTCCACTGGGCCTGTGGGTGGAAGCAGTGGACAACCGGGTGTCTCTGTGGAGAACAGAAAGTTCTGCACACCCCATGCACAGCCTGAGGCGACTTCTCCCCAGCGCCGTCCCCAGCTTTACCCACCTTTCCCACAGCCCAACCAGGCACCTTTGTGTGACGCCTTTCACTCGCCCCGGTGAGAAGGCGCGTCATGTTGCCGAACAGTGGACAGCGGTGTGGAGAAGCCGGGGATCATTGGGGACAACGGGCCTCAGCCTGTGGGTTGCCGGTGGACAACTTGATGCACAGCCTGTGGATCACCGTTCTGTCCACAGACTGTGGAGATCGTTCGTCCACGAATCCACATGCAGCTGACCTGGTCTGATCGTCTTTCAACAGGCCCCCCTGTGGACACCGTATGGACAACTTCCCAGTCCCCAGGCTGTGGACGGGAGAAAGTCGCCGAATCTGTGGAGAGTGGCCGTAACCCGGCAAGTATTCGAACAGCCGACGACCGCGACATGACGAAGGGCGCCCCTGGAACCTCCTCCGGGGGCGCCCTCAGCGCCGTACGACCGGCTCCGCCGGCCGGCTGTGTCAGCCGTTCTTGATGCGGTTGGTCAGCTCGGTGACCTGGTTGTAGATGGAGCGCCGCTCGGCCATCAGATTGCGGATCTTGCGGTCCGCGTGCATGACCGTGGTGTGGTCGCGGCCGCCGAACAGCGCGCCGATCTTCGGCAGCGACAGGTCCGTGAGCTCCCGGCACAGGTACATGGCGATCTGGCGGGCGGTCACCAGCGCGCGGCCGCGCGAGGTGCCGCACAGGTCCTCGACCGTGAGGCCGAAGTAGTCGGCCGTAGCGCCCATGATCGCCGTCGAGGTGATCTCCGGCGCGGAGTCCTCTCCACCGGGGATGAGGTCCTTCAGGACGATCTCCGTCAGGCCCAGGTCCACCGGCTGCCGGTTGAGCGACGCGAACGCCGTCACCCGGATCAGCGCGCCCTCCAGTTCGCGGATGTTGCGCGAGATACGGGAGGCGATGAACTCCAGCACCTCCGGCGGTGCGTTGAGCTGCTCCTGCACCGCCTTCTTGCGCAGGATCGCGATGCGCGTCTCCAGCTCGGGCGGCTGGACGTCGGTGATCAGACCCCACTCGAAACGGTTCCGCAGCCGGTCCTCCAGCGTCACCAGCTGCTTCGGCGGCCGGTCGCTGGAGAGCACGATCTGCTTGTTCGCGTTGTGGAGCGTGTTGAAGGTGTGGAAAAACTCCTCCTGCGTCGACTCCTTGTCCGCCAGGAACTGGATGTCGTCGACGAGCAGGATGTCCATCTCGCGGTAGCGCTTGCGGAAGCTGTCGCCCTTGCCGTCGCGGATGGAGTTGATGAACTCGTTGGTGAACTCCTCCGAGCTCACATACCGCACGCGGGTGCCCGGGTAGAGGCTGCGCGCGTAGTGCCCGATCGCGTGCAGCAGGTGCGTCTTGCCGAGCCCCGACTCCCCGTAGATGAAGAGAGGGTTGTAGGCCTTCGCCGGTGCCTCGGCGACGGCGACCGCGGCCGCGTGCGCGAAGCGGTTGGAGGCGCCGATGACGAACGTGTCGAAGAGGTACTTCGGGTTCAGACGCGCGGTGGGTTCGCCGGGGCCGGACGCCGGCGCGGGCTGCGCGGCCAGCGGGCCGGGGGCGCCGGTGGTCGGCAGGTTCGCGCCCACCGGGCCGCCGCGGTGGACATGCCCGGAACCGGGGGGCGGCTCGGGCAGGTCGCGGCGGGCGTCCCGGTCGTAGTCGGCGCGTGGCTGGTCGTAGTCCGGCCGCTTCGGTTCGTAGTCGGGGCGGTGCTGCTCATAGTCGGGGCGGTGCCCGTCGTACGACGGCCGCTCCATCGGCTGCGGGCGGTAGTCCTGGGAAGGCGAGCCGTACGGCTCCTGGGAGTACGAGTCCTGGCTGTACGGCTCCTGCGACGGCGAGGCGTACGGGTCGCGCTCGGGGAAGCCGAGGCGCTGCTGCTGCCAGCCGTACTCGTCCTGGGTCGGGCGCGGCCAGCTGCCGGGGCCGGGCTCGGGGCGCTGGTACTCGCCCGGGTAGGCCGGGCGGGCGGTGGGCAGCGGGTCGGCGGAGGTGCCGGGCAGGTGGTCGTCGCCGCGGTGGCGGCCATAGCCCTCGTACGAGGGGAGCTCGGGCTCCTCGTAGCGCGGCTGGGGCGATGGGGGTCCCCCCTGCTCGAACGAGGTCGAGAGCTTGGGGGAGGGAGGCACCGGCGGGGCCGGGGGCTCGCCGGCGGAGTCGTCGACGGTGATCGCGATGCGGATCGGCCGGCCGCACTCGCGGCTCAGGGTCTCGCTGACGATCGGGGCCAGGCGGCCTTCCAGTACGCCCTTCGCGAACTCGTTCGGTACGGCGAGCAGGGCGGTGTCGGCGACCAGCGCGAGCGGCTGGCAGCGCCGGATCCAGTGCTCGTCCTTCGCCTCGACCCCCTGGCCGCGGCCCTCACCGAGGAGTTGCTCCAGCACTCGTGGCCACACTGCGGCAAGATCGGCAGGTACGTCAGCCACAGGGCACGCTCTCTCACGGGTCCCACGAACGTGTGATGTGGGACGGGTCGGGATTTCAAATCGGGTGGAGCCCGAATCAGGGGGACAAGGGAACGAATCGGAGTTCAGTCACGGTAGTCAGGGCGGCGGGTGCGGTTCAAGTTGTTGTCCCCAGCCTGTGGATAGTGTCTCTCCGTGACCTTCGGTTTGACCGGATGGCGTAGCCGCGCGTACCGTAACCAGGTCGAGTTGTCGATGGCTGCTGCCGCCTGCCTCCGATGGGCACAGATCGCGTCAGGTGATCGGGAAGCGGTGCACTCGGGCGTAACTGCGAGCTACTCGTGGGCGCACGGTGACAGCCAGGACGGCACCCCGCCACTACCGAATTTTTCTGGAGCCCCCGAGTGAGCAAGCGCACCTTCCAGCCGAACAACCGTCGTCGCGCGAAGACCCACGGCTTCCGGCTGCGTATGCGCACCCGTGCCGGCCGCGCGATTCTCGCGTCCCGCCGTAGCAAGGGTCGCGCCCGTCTGTCCGCCTGATCCCGGTCAGGTCATGACGTCGTGCTGCCCACCGAGAACCGGCTGAGGCGGCGCGAGGACTTCGCGACCGCGGTACGACGAGGACGCAGGGCAGGACGCCAGCACCTCGTCGTCCATCTTCGTAGCGGTGCCACGGACCCGCACGCGCCTGGGGAGAGCGCTCCCCCGACGCGTGCGGGTTTCGTCGTGAGCAAGGCCGTGGGCGGCGCGGTCGTACGCAACAAGGTGAAGCGCAGGCTTCGCCATCTGATGCGCGATCGAGTCGACCTGTTTCCCCCCGGTAGCCTGGTAGTCGTACGAGCGCTGCCCGGTGCGGGTGACGCCGACCATGCACAGCTGGCCCGAGACCTGGATGCCGCTCTGCAGCGGCTGCTGGGAGGGGGCGCGCGATGAAGTACCCGCTGCTGGCTCTGATCAAGCTGTACCAGTGGACGATCAGTCCACTGCTGGGGCCGGTGTGCAAGTACTACCCGTCGTGTTCGCACTACGGCTATACGGCCATCGACCGGCACGGTGCGATCAAGGGCACGGCGCTCACCGCCTGGCGCATCCTGCGGTGCAACCCGTGGTCGCTGGGTGGCGTGGATCATGTCCCGCCGCGCAAGCGCCCACGGTGGCACGAGATGCTGCGCAACGCTTTGCGCGCACGCAAGGGCGGGCCCTTCGCCGCCGAAACGGCCACCGAAGAGAATGTTTCTTCGAGCCCGGCCGCAGAGACCCCGTCCCATGCCCAAGGAGCATGATTAGTGGACACGATTGCCAGCCTCTTCAGCTTCATCACGACACCCGTCTCCTGGGTCATCGTCCAGTTCCACAAGGTGTACGGCGCCCTCTTCGGCGATAACACCGGGTGGGCCTGGGGCCTGTCCATCGTGTCTCTGGTGATCCTGATCCGTATCTGCCTGATCCCGCTCTTCGTGAAGCAGATCAAGGCGACGCGGGCCATGCAGACGCTCCAGCCGGAGATGAAGAAGATCCAGGAGCGCTACAAGAACGACAAGCAGCGTCAGTCCGAAGAGATGATGAAGCTGTACAAGGAGACGGGCACCAACCCGCTCTCCTCGTGCCTTCCCATCCTGGCGCAGTCGCCCTTCTTCTTCGCTCTGTACCACGTGCTCAACAGCATCGCGAACAACGAGACCGTTGGCGTGATCAACGAGCGGCTGCTGGCCAGTGCGCAGCAGGCGCACATCTTCGGCGCCCCGCTGGCCGCGACCTTCACGGACAGTGCCGCGGACGCCGCGGCGCTCGACGCCTCGATCACCACGGTCCGCATCGTCACGGCGATCATGATCATCCTGATGTCGGCGTCGCAGTTCTACACACAGCGCCAGCTGATGACGAAGAACGTCGACACCACGGTGAAGACGCCGTTCATGCAGCAGCAGAAGATGCTGATGTACATCTTCCCGATCATGTTCGCCGTCTTCGGTATCAACTTCCCGGTCGGTGTCCTGGTCTACTGGCTGACCACCAACGTGTGGACCATGGGCCAGCAGATGTACGTCATCCACAACAACCCGACCCCGGGTTCCAAGGCTCAGGCCGCGTACCTGGAGCGTCTCACCAAGCACGTCACGCACCACGGCAAGGCCCGCAAGCGTAGCGAGCGCGTCATCATCAAGGCGATCGTCGCTAAGGGCCGTGACCGTAACGAGTACG
This sequence comes from Streptomyces curacoi, assembly GCF_001513975.1. Taxonomy (GTDB): domain Bacteria; phylum Actinomycetota; class Actinomycetes; order Streptomycetales; family Streptomycetaceae; genus Streptomyces; species Streptomyces curacoi. Next base: position 321,908 of record NZ_KQ947985.1, on the reverse strand, counting down.
AGCGCAAGTTCATCAACGGCCTGAGCAAGGCGGGTCTCGCCGCGCAGGCCGACGGCACCGTGGCCAAGAGCGAGGGCGCTGTGGCCACCATGACCGAGGACGGCACGCCGACCACCGCTGCCGCCCCCAAGCGTCAGCAGCCGAAGCGTCAGAGCAAGTCCCAGCGTCAGTCCGGCGGCGCGAAGCAGGCCGGCGAGCCGATGTCGCTGAAGAAGTCCGACGAGCCCGAGGACGCCAAGCCCGAGGACGCCAAGCCCGGCGCTGCCAAGAAGGCCGGGCCGAAGCCCGGCAGCGGCGCCCGCAGCAAGGCCCAGTCCGGGCAGCGCAAGGGCGGTCCGCAGCGCCCCAAGTCCCCGTCCAAGAAGTAAGAAGGAGCCCATCCCGTGACGGAAGGCACCACCTCCGCCGCCGCCGAGGGTGCAGACACCCTGACCCGCCTGGAGCAGGAGGGCGAGATCGCGGCGGACTACCTCGAGGGTCTGCTCGACATCGCCGACCTCGACGGCGACATCGACATGGACGTCGAGGCCGACCGCGCCGCTGTCTCGATCATCAGCGACACGGGCAGCCGAGACCTGCAGAAGCTGGTCGGGCGTGACGGCGAGGTGCTGGAGGCGCTTCAGGAGCTCACGCGCCTGGCCGTGCACCGGGAGACCGGGGACCGCAGCCGCCTGATGCTGGACATCGCCGGCTACCGCGCCAAGAAGCGCGCCGAGCTCTCCGAACTGGGCGCCAAGGCTGCCGCTGAGGTCAAGAGCTCCGGCGAGCCCGTGAAGCTGAAGCCGATGACTCCGTTCGAGCGCAAGGTCGTGCACGACGCGGTCAAGGCCGCGGGCCTGCGGAGCGAGTCCGAGGGCGAGGAGCCGCAGCGGTTCGTCGTTGTGCTTCCCGCCTGATCGGCCCGAACATTCCCCCGGCCCCGTCTGCCCGCAGGCGGGGCCGAACTTTGTCAGCCTGATAGTTCTGGTGGTTCTGGTGTCGGCGCTCGGTGCGCCGGCGCGGTACGGAAGGACGGTCCCCGTGACGGAGGCAGCGGAGCTCCCCCCTGCGCCCGAGCAGGCACGTGAGGTGTTCGGTGATCGCTTCGCTGATGCGGTCCGCTACGCCGAACTGCTCGCCGAGGCGGGTGTGCAGCGTGGCCTGATCGGCCCGCGAGAAGTGCCCCGCCTGTGGGAGCGACATCTGCTGAACTGTGCGGTGCTCTCCGAGGTCGTTCCCGAGGGGGTGACGGTATGCGATGTCGGCTCGGGTGCCGGCCTGCCCGGCATTCCCCTGGCGCTCGTCCGGGAGGACCTGAAGATCACGCTGCTGGAGCCCCTGCTGCGGCGTACGAACTTCCTGACGGAGGTTGTGGAGCTGCTGGGGCTGGATCATGTGACGGTCGTCCGTGGTCGCGCCGAAGAGGTCATGGGGAAGCTGCAGCCGGTGCATGTCGTGACCGCCCGTGCGGTGGCACCGCTGGACCGGTTGGCCACCTGGGGCATCCCGCTGCTGCGTCCCTACGGTGAGATGCTCGCCCTCAAGGGCGATACCGCCGAAGAGGAGCTGAAGAGCGCGGCCGCCGCCCTGAGCAAGCTGGGTGCGGTGGAGACGTCGATCCTGCATGTGGGTGAGGGCGTCGTGGATCCGCTGTCGACGGTCGTGCGGGTGGAAGTCGGGGAGAGCCCGGGTGGTGTGCGCTTTGCGGCGAAGCGGGCGAAGGCGGCCCGGACGGGTCGAGCACGCCGTCGCCGCTGATCCGTCCTGACGACGAGACGTACTCCACACAAGCTGCCAAACCCACGCAGGTCGGAGTGTCGCGGCAGTTCGGCCACGGCTGCTGTGCATCGTGTTTCACGTGAAACGTCGCTCACTGCTGCACGGCATCATCAGTCGCGGCCGGGCTGCGGCCGAACCTCGCGACCGAAAGCCTCTCGGCTCTCTCGGAGAGGGTCCCTTCGATGACACTGCGTCCCCCTTGAGGGGCACGGAGTTTTCCACAGAGGTGGATTTCTCCACAGAACACCAGGCCTCACTGGTTCACGACCCCGAAGACATGGGAGGCTCTGTTCATTGCGAGCCTGAAGTCGAGGAGAGTGAATCCTTGCGGTCCGACGCCAACATCGCGGGACCGATGACCGATCCGGTCCCCGGCCCCCGTACCGAGTCGATGGGGGAGGATGTTTCACGTGAAACACCGCCCCCGATGGACGACACTCCCATCGGTCGTGCTGCCCAACTGGCGGTGGAGGCTCTAGGCCGCGCCGGCGAGGGCCTGCCACGGCCCGAGCAGACCCGCGTCATGGTGGTCGCCAATCAGAAGGGGGGCGTGGGTAAGACGACGACGACCGTCAACCTTGCCGCGTCGCTGGCTCTTCATGGCGGCCGTGTGCTGGTCATCGATCTCGACCCGCAGGGCAACGCGTCCACTGCTCTGGGGATCGACCATCACGCCGAAGTCCCTTCGATCTATGACGTGTTGGTCGAGAGCAAGCCGCTCGCGGAAGTCGTCCAGCCGGTCCCCGATGTCGAGGGCCTCTTCTGTGCTCCTGCCACGATCGATCTCGCCGGTGCGGAGATCGAGCTGGTGTCCCTGGTGGCCCGCGAAAGCCGACTTCAGCGGGCGATCCAGGCCTACGAGCAGCCGCTGGACTACATCCTCATCGACTGCCCGCCCTCGCTCGGACTGCTGACGGTCAACGCGCTGGTGGCCGGGCAGGAGGTCCTGATCCCGATCCAGTGCGAGTACTACGCGCTGGAGGGCCTGGGCCAACTGCTGCGCAACGTCGACCTGGTGCGGGGGCACCTCAACCCCGCCCTGCATGTATCGACAATCCTGCTCACCATGTACGACGGTCGGACGCGGCTTGCATCCCAGGTTGCGGACGAGGTGCGCAGCCACTTCGGCGACGAGGTACTGCGGACGAGCATTCCTCGCTCGGTCCGTATCTCCGAGGCGCCTAGCTATGGGCAGACGGTGCTGACCTACGATCCAGGATCGAGCGGTGCCCTGTCCTATCTTGAGGCGGCACGAGAAATCGCGCTGAAGGGTGTGGGAGTCAGTTATGACCCGACGCACGCCCACATCGGCGCCCAGAGCAACCCGAGCATGGTGGAGGGGATCCAGTGAGCGAGCGACGGAGGGGTTTGGGCCGTGGTCTCGGCGCACTGATCCCTGCTGCCCCGACGGAGAAGACGATGCCCCCGGCCGCAGTGGGGGGCGCTTCTCCGTCCCCGGCCGCTGTCCCGGTGCTGACCGACCGGGGGGTGGCTGCGGCGAAGGTAGCCACACTGCCGCCTGTTTCACGTGAAACCGAGGAGCCGTCGCTGAACGGCCCCGCGGAGGCGCCCGCATCTCCCATGGGCGCCCACTTCGCGGAGATCCCCCTCGAAGCGATCACACCGAACCCGCGACAGCCGCGCGAGGTCTTCGACGAGGACGCGCTGCAGGAGCTCGTCACCTCCATCAAGGAGGTCGGTCTCCTTCAGCCGATCGTCGTACGGCAGATCGGCCCCTCCCGGTACGAGCTGATCATGGGCGAGCGGCGCTGGCGGGCCTGCCGTGAAGCCGGCCTTGAGGCGATCCCGGCGATTGTGCGGGCCACCGACGACGAGAAGCTCCTCCTGGATGCGCTCCTGGAGAACCTGCACCGCGCTCAGCTGAACCCGATCGAAGAGGCCGCGGCCTACGATCAGCTGCTGAAGGACTTCAACTGCACGCATGACCAGTTGGCGGACCGGATCGGCCGTTCCCGGCCGCAGGTCTCCAACACCCTGCGCCTGCTGAAGCTCTCGCCCAAGGTCCAGAACCGGGTGGCCGCCGGGGTGCTCTCCGCCGGGCATGCCCGGGCGCTTCTCTCCGTCGAGGACCCGGAGGAGCAGGAGCGGCTGGCCTACCGAGTGGTGGCCGAGGGGCTCTCGGTCCGGTCTGTCGAAGAGATCGTGACCTTGATGGGTTCCCGACCGCAGAAGACCCAGCGTTCAAGGGGGCCGCGGGCCGGCTCGGTGCCGTCCCCCGCGCTGTCCGAGCTCGCGACCCGTCTTTCGGACCGATTCGACACGCGGGTGAAGGTCGAACTGGGTCAGAAGAAGGGCAAGATCACCGTCGAATTCGCCTCCCCGGAGGACCTTGAGCGGATCCTCAGCACGCTCGCCCCGGGCGAGAAGCTGGCTCTCCAGAAGAGTCTTCTGGACGAGGACGCGGAGGAGACGGAAGCCTGAGGCCTGGCAGGCCGGGGCTGATCCCCGGCCCAGGCTGAGCGGGCCGTGTCCGGAGTGTCCGGAACTCGGCCCGCTCTTTTGCTTTCTGGCGGTATCGATGGAATCACATCGTGGATACGATGCGTTCGGGTATGGCGCATCCACCTGGTGACCTCTAAGGGGAGGCGGGGTCCATGCGAACGGTGAGCCGCACCGGACTGGTGAGCGCAGGTCTTGGGCTGGGCGCGATCGGCGGGTTCGTCGGCAGCCTGCTCAGGGAACGAAGCGCCCTGACAGCCGCTCGCGACGCCGCGGGCGAAGGAAGCGAGGAACAGCCTTCATGGGGCGTCGGCTCGTACCGCTCACGCTGGACAACCTTCAGGACCTTCCCAAGCGCTGCCGCGCGTGTGTCTTCTGGGAGTTGGACCCGGTCAGCGGTGAAGCCGCGGTAAAAGCCGGCACGGCCGCCCTGGAGAAGGAAGCCTGGATCTCTGCTGTCCTGCTGGACTGGGGCTCCTGCGGCCGGGTTGTCTACGTCGATGACGTACCGGTGGGCTTTGTGCTCTACGCGCCTCCGGCGTACGTCCCTCGCTCCACGGCGTTCCCCACGAGCCCCGTCTCACCGGACGCCGTGCAGCTGATGACCGCGTTCATCATGCCGGGTTATCAGGGCCAGGGGCTGGGCCGAGTGATGGTCCAGACGGTTGCCAAGGATCTGCTGCGGCGGGGCTTCAAGGCGATTGAGGCCTTTGGAGACGCGCGCTGGAAGGAGCCTGCGTGTGTTCTGCCCGCTGACCATCTTCTGGCCGTGGGCTTCAAGACGGTTCGCCCTCACCCCACCTCTCCACGCCTACGGCTGGAGCTGCGGACCACGCTGTCGTGGAAGGAAGACGTGGAGATGGCGATCGACCGGCTGCTGGGGGCCGTACAGAAGGAACCTGCGCTGAGGCCGCTCTAAGACGAGTTGCCGCTCTGGAGTGGATAGTCGCTCAAAAGCGAATGGGCCAACCCGAGGGGGTTGGCCCATTCGTGTTTCACGTGAAACGTCACTCGGCGATGAAGTCCTCAAGGTCGCGGACGATCGCGGCCTTCGGCTTCGCGCCGACGATGGTCTTGGCAACCTCGCCGTTCTGGTAGACGTTCAGCGTCGGGATGGACATGACGCCGTACTTGGCGGCCGTACCCGGGTTCTCGTCGATGTTCAGCTTGACGACCTCGATCTTGTCGCCGTACTCGGCGGCAATCGCCTCGAGGGACGGAGCGATCTGGCGGCACGGTCCGCACCAGGCGGCCCAGAAGTCCACCAGGACAGGCTTGTCGCTCTTGAGGACGTCCTGCTCGAAGGAGTCGTCGGTCACATTCTTCAGGGTGCCGGCCACGGCGGGCTCCTTAACTGTTGGTGCGTGGGGCGGGATGGGGGTCAGACAGAGGTCTTCTCGGGCTCGGCCTGCTCCTCGTCCGCGAGGGCGGCGAGGAAGCGCTCGGCGTCGAGGGCCGCGGAGCAGCCGGTGCCGGCCGCTGTGATCGCCTGGCGGTAGGTGTGGTCCACCACGTCGCCGGCGCCGAAGACACCGGTCACGTTGGTGCGCGTGGAGGGGGCATCGACCTGGAGGTAGCCCTCCTCGTCCAGCTCCAGCTGGCCCTTGAACAGCTCGGTCCGTGGGTCGTGGCCGATCGCGATGAAGAGGCCGGTGACCGCCAGGTCCGAAAGCTCGCCGGTCTTGACGTTGCGCAGCTTCAGTCCGGAGAGCTTCTGGTCGCCCTGGATCTCGGCCACCTCGCTGTCCCAGACGAACTTGATCTTCGGGTCGGCGAAGGCGCGGTCCTGCATCGCCTTGGAGGCGCGCAGGGTGTCCCGGCGGTGGACGATCGTCACCGACTTGGCGAAGCGCGAGAGGAAGGTGGCCTCCTCCATCGCGGTGTCGCCGCCGCCGATGACGGCGATGTCCTGGTCCTTGAAGAAGAAGCCGTCGCAGGTGGCGCACCAGGAGACACCGCGTCCGGAGAGCGCGTCCTCGTTCGGCAGACCGAGCTTACGGTGCTGCGAGCCCGTGGCGATGATGACGGCCTTCGCCCGGTGGACGGTGCCCGCGGTGTCGGTGACGGTCTTGATCTCACCGCTCAGGTCGACGTTGACGATGTCGTCCGGGACGAGCTCGGCTCCGAAGCGCTCGGCCTGGGCGCGCATGTTGTCCATGAGCTCGGGGCCCATGATGCCGTCCTGGAAGCCAGGGAAGTTCTCCACCTCGGTGGTGTTCATGAGTGCACCACCGGCGGTGACAGCACCCTCGAACACAAGCGGCTTCAGCGACGCGCGCGCGGTGTAGAGCGCCGCCGTGTAGCCGGCGGGCCCGGAGCCGATGATGATCACGTTACGGACGTCGCTCACGGCTTGATTCCTCGTCTCTGGACTGCGTCGTCGGACCGGGGGAGCCCCTGTCAGAACACTCACCCCACCCAACGGATCCTAAGGGGCCCGCATTCCCACTGTGTCCGGGCACACGGTGACGCCACACCGTATGGGGTTGCCGCGCCGCAGGGCGACAAACCGCCGGTTCCTCAGGGACGCGCGTAGGACTCCTTCAGGAGGACTTTGGCCGTTGCGGACGACGGGTGCTTCACACAGGTCGCGTCCATGACGTAGACGTTGACCTTGGTGACGTCGGAGGCATCGAGCAGAACGACGAGCAGAGCGTGCTTGCCCTTGTAGATGCCTTCCTCGGCGGCGAGCGTCGCCTCGTTGCGGCCGATGCCCTTCTGGACGCATTCGGGCACAGTGACCTTGCGGAAGACCTGAGGGCTCTTGGTGTCAGCTCCGCCTTCCATGCCCATGCTGCGTTCCGGCTTGCGGGTGCCGCCTGGGGAGCTGTCGCTCTTGGCGAGGAGATCGGTGACCTGCTTCTCCAGCTTCGCCGCGGAGAACGTGTCGGCGGCGGTCTGCCCTCCGCCAGCCGTGGGACCGGCCCCTGAGCCACCCATCAGCGAGGTCAGGAGCACGGAGCCGAGGCCCAAGGCGGCGGCCGTGAACGCGGCGCTCAGGACGGCGACCTTGCGTCGGCCGGCCTTCTTGCGGTTCTTGCGGCCTGGGCCGGTGGTGGAGGAGCGGGCGTGGCCTGCCGGACGGTCTGCGGCTGCCGATGTTTCACGTGAAACATGCACGCTGTCGTCCGCGTCGGAGATCGAGCGGGCTGTGCCGGCGAGCGTCGGGGCGTCGATGTCATCAGGCGCCGTGGCGTTGAGGAGAGCCTCTGCGGCGAGTGCAGCGTCGATGCGCCCCGCGACGTCGGCGGGCATACGCGGCGGGCCGGGCAGCGTGCCGAGCAGTCCCCGGATCTCCTCCAGCGATGCGTGGACGTCCGCGCACAGCTCGCACTCGGCCAGATGCCGCTGTACGTCGGCGGTCCTGGACGGGGAGAGAAGTCCTTCGGTGAGGTCGGAGATCTCGGCGACGTCCGGGTGCCCGGCCGTGTCCGTCGTGGATGTCACGCTCGCCCACCTCCGCCCTTCACTGCAGCTGAATCACTCGAGCCGGTCTCACGTGGATCCGTAGCACGCGGATCCGCTGCCGGTGGGACGGATGTCCCCTGCGTCCGGTTCCGTCGCTCGCCGGGATCCTTGCCGTCGCCGGTGCTTTCCGGCCGCAGATGGGTGAGGAGGGGCAGGAGTCTGGCTCTGCCGCGTGCACATCGGCTCTTGACCGTGCCGGTCGGCACATCGAGGATCCGGGCAGCTTCCGCGACCGGGTACGCCTGCATGTCCACCAGGACGAGCGCCGCCCGCTGATCGGGCGGAAGCGTGCCGAGTGCTTCCAGCAGCTGGCGGTGCAGATCGTTGCGTTCGGCCGGTGCCGAGGCCGACTCGTGCGGCTCCAGCAGCTGCTCAAGCCGCTCGGTGTCATCGACCGGAGATGTCTTGCGGGAGGCAGCCTTGCGGGCGCGGTCCAGGCAGGCGTTCACGGTGATGCGGTGCAGCCACGTCGTGACGGCCGACTGGCCCCGGAAGGTGTGGGCGGCCCGGTAGGCGGAGACTAGGGCGTCCTGGACGGCGTCAGCGGCCTCCTCGCGGTCGCCGAGCGTCCGCAGGGCCACCGCCCACAGCCGGTCACGGTGGCGCCGTACGAGCTCACCGAAGGCGTCGGGGTCACCCTCCACATGGCGGGCCAGGAGGTCCCGGTCGCTCGCGTCGCGGTGTGCGGTGCCGTCTGCCATCGGACCCCCTCCCCCTTGGATGTGGTGAGCTCTAGCCGGTGAACTTCAGGTCGGTGATGGCCTGCTTGAACCCGGAGCCGCTGTACTGGTCTCCGTCCGCGTAGGGCAGCGCGGTGAGCCACACGAGAACGTACTGGGTCTTCACCGGCTTGGTGGCCTTCACCGTCGCACTGGTGCCGTTCGTCGTGACGGTGCCGATCTTCTCCATCGAGTCCAGCGACGACGGCGTCAGGGAGTCAGCCGCGTAGAGCGTGACGGTTGTGTGGCCGCCGGGGTACAGCAGCCTTATCGACGCGGCCGACACCGTGCGAGCCGATCCGAGGTCGTAGACGATGCCGACACCCGGCTTGTAGGCGGGGTTCATGTCCGGCCCGTCGACGAAGCTCTTGGTGCGCCAGTACGTCGAGCTGTCACCGTCGTACGTCTTGGCCACGTCCTCGGGCGCCTGGGCTCCGCCCTTCGCGACGAACTCCCGCGCGTCTTCGATCTTGATCTGCTGGACCGGCTTGGTCTTGCCGTTGTTCTTGTCGCTGTCGTCCGTCGTCTGCGTCTGGTTCGTGTCGTCGGAGTTGTTGCCCTGGTCCATGAGCGCGTCCGCCAGTTGCCAGCTGCCAAGGCCCAGAGCGGCGATCAGGAGGGCCGAGACGCCCCACTTCAGCGCCCTGCCCGTGCGGCTCTGCAGCGGGGGCGGCGGGGCCGGTACCGGCTGGGTGACGCCCGGGTGCGGCGTCTGACGTCCGTACGTGCCCTGCTGGTACGTCGTGCGCTGATACTCCGGCGGGGCCGTGTACGCGGGCTCCGGCGGGCGGATGCGCGGCATCTCGCCGATCGCCTTCACCAGCTCTTCCGGCGTGGTGCAAGCGGACTCGTGACGGGAGGCGGTCGCGCCGTCGTTGGCCAGCGCGCGCATGGTGAGCTCGGACAGGCCGCGGTGAACGCCGGCGCGCACCTGGTCCGGAGCGATCAGACCGACGTCCTTGGGCAGTCCGGAGAGGCCGTAGGCGTCGTTCTCGTATGGCCAGCGCTGGGTGAGCGCGGCGTACAGCAGTGCGCCGATGGCCTCCGTGTCGGTGCGCTGGGGCGTGTCCGAACTGATGCCGCGCAGCGCGGCGTTCACCGCGAGGCCGCGGATGCGCCACTGGCCGGTCGAGGTGCGCAGTACGGCGTTCGGGTTGAGGCGGAGATGGGCGAGGCCCTCGCGGTGGGCGGCGGCCATGGCGGCGGACACCTGGCTGACCATCTGGTAGGCGTCGTACACCTCCAGCGGGCCGGAGGCGAGGAGCGTGGTCAGTTCGGTGGCATCGGGGAGCCATTCGTGGACGACGTAGACGAGGTCGTTCTCCTCGACGGCGTCGAGCACCTGGACGAAGCGGGGGTCGCCGAGCAGCGCGGAGGAGCGGGCCGCGGCCAGCACGGAACGGGCCCGCGCGTGGTCCGCGGGCAGGATGTGGACGCCGACGGCACGACGGAGCTTCTCGTCGACCGCACGCCAGCTGCTGAAACCGTCCAGACGGGTGACGCACTCCTCGAGCCGGTAGCGTCTGGCGAGCTTGTGGCCGCTGTGCAGCTCGGGCGGTGAGGCCTTTCCGGGACCTTCGGTCCCGCCACTCCCCTGTGCCTCGTCGATGTCCGTGTCCCGCTCCCGATTCTTGGCCACCCCGTCGGCCGTGGACTGGTCCGCCTGAGCGGTCAGCGACTCGTCGCCGCTGTTGTCTGCCACGTCGACGGCAGCCGTGCTCCGTTCCGCCACCGTCGTTCCTGCCTCCCCATCCGTTGCGCGCCGTCCGACTCAGTGCGCGCCGTCCGACGCCGAAACCAATTGTGCCCACAGTCCGCCGCTATGCACGACACACGGCGGCGGACGATGGTTGTGCGCGTACCCCCGCCTCAGCGACCCAGACGCCCGCGGACCATGCCGACCAGCGAGTTCAGCTCCTCGATGCGCATCCGGCGGGCGGCGACGAAGAAGACCCCGAGCAGCACGGCTCCGCCGGCCAGCAGGGCGGCGAAGGAGCCGAGCACGCCCTGACCGAGGGTCTTGGAGACCCCGTAGCAGGCCGCACCGCTCAGCAGCGCCGCGGGCACCGAGGCGATACCGAGTCTGGCGTACGTCCGCAGCACCCGGGTGCCGTCGAGGTCGCCGCCCAGCTTCTTGCGCAGCCGGCGCCAGGCGACGCCCACGCCGATCGCGTAGGCCAGGCCGTAAGAGGCGGCCATGCCGACCACGGCCCAGCGGGCCGGGAGTACCAAGTAGCAGACGGCGGAGGCGGCCGCGTTTCCGGCTGCCACGATGACCGTGTTGTAGAAGGGGGTGCGGGTGTCCTCGTAGGCGTAGAACGCGCGCAGCACCACATACTGCACGGAGTACGGGATGAGGCCGAGCCCGAAGGCCATCAGCATGTAGCCCATGTTGGTCGCCTCGCTGGTGCCCGAGGAGCCGAACATCAGCGTGCACATCGGGATGCCGAGCGACAGGAAGCCGAAGGCGAGCGGCACGATCGCGACCGCTGTGGTGCGCAAGCCCTGGGAGATGTCGTCGCGCACGGCGCCCGTGTCGTCCTCTGCTGCCGAGCGGGAGATCCGGGGCAGCAGCGCGGCCATCAGGGAGACGGTGATGATGGCCTGCGGGAGGCCCCAGATGAGCTGGGCGTTGGCGTAGGCGCTGTAGCCGATGCCCTCGATGCCGCCGGAGTCCGTGATCGCGGCGGTGGCCAGCTGGGTCACGACGAGGGCGCCAGCCTGGTTGGCCAGGACGAAGAAGATCGTCCACTTGGCGAGCATCGCGGCCTTGCCCAGGCCGTGGCCCCTCCAGTCGAAGCGCAGCCGCAGCTTGAACCCGGTCTCGCGCAGATAGGGGATCATCGCCAGGGCCTGGACGACGAGGCCGAGCAGGACGCCGACGCCGAGCAGCCGAAGACCCTCGGGCGGAATGTTCGTGACCTTCATGCCGGAGTGCTCGGCAGTGCCGTACACCCACAGGAACGCGCCGAGCGTCACGATGATCACGAGGTTGTTCAGGACCGGCGTCCACATCATCGCGCCGAAGCGGCCGCGGGCGTTGAGGATCTGCCCCATCACCACGTGGATGCCCATGAAGAAGATCGAGGGCAGGAAGTACCGGGTGAAGGTGACGGCGGTGTCGTTGGCCGCGGGGTTGTTGGCCAGCGGGGTCGACAACGCCCGGACCAGCAGCGGTGCGGCGAACATGGCGAGCACCGTGAGGCCGCCGAGGATCACCATGACCAGGGTCAGCAGCCGGTTGGCGTACGCCTCACCGCCGTCCTCGTCCTCCTTCATGGAGCGGACGAGCTGAGGGACGAACACGGAGTTCAGGCCGCCGCCCACGGTCAGGATGTAGATCATCGTCGGCAGCTGGTACGCCACCTGAAAGGACTCGCCCAGCAGACCGAGGCCGAGCGCCGAGACGATCATCGCGGACCGGATGAACCCGGTGAGGCGGGAGACCATCGTCCCCGCCGCCATCACCGCGCTGGACTTCAGCAGACCGCCGCCCCGTCCGCCCTTCTTCGCCGGAGCCGCCGGGGCGGGAGCGGGTGTCGCGGCAGGGGCCTCGTCCGCGGGCGGTGGCGTCGGCGCCGGGTACTGGCCCTCGACCGGTGCCGGGGAAGGCCCCGGAACCATCGGCGGCTGATACTGGGGGTGGCCGCTTCCCTGCTGCTGGTCGCGGAAGAGGTGTGCGAAGGCGTCGTGTCCTTGGCGCTCCTCGGCGGAGTGCGTGACGAGGTCGTCGACGCCCACGTACTGGGTCGTCCGGGGGTCGTCGCCGTACGGCAGGTACTGGGTCGCGCCGTCCGGCTCGGGAGCCGGGGTCTGGGCCCACACGTTCGGGTCGGGGGCGTACGGCGACTGGGGAGGCTGGGCGTACAACGGCTGCTGCTGGTACGTGCCCGGAGGGGGCGGCGGGTGGGCGGCACGGTCGTAGAGCGCCTCGGCGACCGGGTCCTGGGCGGAGAGGTCCTGTGCCCGGTAGGGGTCCTGGTCGTAGGCGTCCTGGAGGTACATGTCCGCCGGCTGCGGCGGTACCTGGCCGTGCTCGGGCGGCGGGCCTTCGGGGTGCCCCGAGCTGCCCGCGGCCTGGCCGCGGTCACCGTCGTACGGCGCGTTCATGGTTACCCCACCTCATCGTCCCGGGCCCACCGGCCACGACATCGCTCAACGGTCCACTCTCTCACCCGTGCCGGACGGGTCGGCGCTTTCCGCTGCGGTGTCCGGTGTAGGGTCACTCGGCTGCTCCCCAGCGTCTGCCCGGGTTCCGGTGCCGGACTCCTCCTCGAGGATGTCCTCGGGCGTGAGACGGTCCTCGGGGCCTTCCGGGTTCTCCGTGTCGCCGTCGTCCTCGCCCGCCCCCTGGGAGCCGTTCGCCCCGGCCTCACGGGCCGCCGCCCGCTTGCGCTGCGTGTACATACGGAATCCGGCGAGAACGAGCAGGAGGAACCCACCGCCGATGACCAGCATCACGGTGGCCGTGAACTCGGTGACCTTCACGTCGAACCTGACGGGCGTGCCGTACGGCTGGCCGTCCTCCGTGTACAGCTGGGCGATCACCTCGGCCTGTCCGTTGGCCTGAGCCGACGTGGTGAACTTCACCGTCTGGCTGTGTCCGCCGGAGACCGCGACGCGCTGCTCGGAGAAGGCCTCGCCGTCGATCTCGAGGCGCCTCGGGCTGGTGGAGGTGAGCCTCAGCACCAGGTGCTCGACGCCCTGGACCAGGTTGTTCTGCACGGTCACCGGGATCAAGGCACTGCGTCCGGAGAGCTTGGTCTCCGACTTGTCGATCAGCGTGACCTGGCTGGCCAGGGAGTCGATGTACGCCTCGACACTGTTGCGGTAGTCGGCCGCCTCCGCGGAGCGGCCCCGCCACGAGGTGGACATCTCGCGGTTCATAGCCCGCCCGAAGGGCGTCACCACCCGCGACTGGTTGGTGAGGATCACCTTGAAGTGGTCGAGCTTGTTCTGCGTGCTCGCGATCTGCTCGAAGGCCGATCGCGGCAGCTCCTGCTTGCGCAGCGACGAGGGGTACCTGGACGCCGGCGGCACCTTCGTGGTGGCGCCGGCGTCGGGCTTGGCCGTTGCCGCGGCCGTGAGTTCCTGGGACTGGGACCACGTGCTGCCCTGAAGGGCCGTCACTGCTTCGGCCATCGTCCGGGCCTGGCTCGCCGTCGGCATCCGCTGCGGGGCGACGACGATGCTGCGCTGCTTGTCTGCCTGGAGGTTGAGGGCCAGGCTCTGCGCGAGGAACCTCTGCACAGCGAGCGTCGAGCTCGATGCCCGGGTCAGGTTGCGCTCGAAGAGCGTCGACAGCCGTGCGTCGGCGACGACCGCCGTCGTGCCGCCGCCGATGGGGCGGGCCGCGGACGGCGTGTAGGGGAGGCCGCCCGTCTCCACCAGGCTGTCGCTGCGGGCGATCACCTTGTCCGCACCGGCGGAGGTGGCGACCTTGACGATGGACGGGTCGACGGCGCCGTTCACGGGCCAGGCGAACTCGGTGGTCGGCTTCACATGGAGGATCGAGTCGACCGTGTCGCTGGCGACGTCGGTGGCCTCCTTGAGGTGACTCAGCGAACCGTTGACGTTCGTGCCGTTGTGGGCCAGGGAAGCCAGGTCGGGATCGCTGAAGGGCAGGGCGACGACCTCCTTGTCCTGCACCGCCTTCTGCAGCTCGGCCAGCCACTGGTTGGCGACCGCCTGGTGGGTGCCCGCCGTGGTCGTGTCGCCCTCGCCCTGGATGCGGTAGTTCTCCGTCATCGCGTCCACGGAGGCCAGCAGGTCGGGGTCGATCACCCAGGTGACGTCGAGTTCCTTGCCCAGCGACACGAGCTGCTGCAGACGGCCGCCCGGGGCGATCTCCTTGGCGAGGTCGTCGTCATGGAAGACCGGCGTCTGCGACTCGTTCGACCCCGTCTGCGCCGTCATGTGGGCGGTGGAGACGAGCGGCCACAGAACCGTCGTCCGGGTCTTTGTGTCGGCCTCGTCGGGCTGCCATGGCAGAAACGTCCGCTGGATGCCGAGCACGTGGTCCCACGGCTGCGCGGACGTCTCACCGGACAGGGAGACGGCGAACTGGTAGATGCCGTCGCCGCCGAGGTCCAGCTTGTCGACCGGCACGGAGATGCTGAAACGCTGGGTGACGCCCGGGGTGAGCTTGGAGAACTCCTTGACGTACTTCCCGCCCACCGGGGTTCCGTCGAGGCCCTCCTGGTAGTCCGTGCGCTTGGCGACCGTGTCGATGTCGGAGCGCCTGTTCAGGGGAGGGCCCACGCGCAGGTCCACCTGCGCGTCGGTGACCGCCTGCTTGCCCTTGTTGGTCACTGTGCCGGACACGGTCAGCGTGTCGTCTTCACCGGGGACCGCGGGGGTGAGCGAGTCCACGGCGACGGCCACCGTGTCCGAGCCGGCGGCCTTCACGGAGTCCTGCGCGGCGGCGTGGCTGGGGGCGGCCGTGGGCAGCTGGAGCAGGCCGGCCAGCAGAGGCGCCCCGGCGAGCAGAGCTCCGGTGCGCCGCAGCCACCGGCGGGCAGGTGAGGGACTCATTCCCTGGAAGTCTGCCGCCTCGGCCACGCGCTCGTCCGTCCCTTGTCGTCGTCAGTGGTCGTCGGAATGTGCGTCCACGCATGGTAACGATGCGCGCTGAGGGGAAGTGCCGCGGAGTGCGCCACAAGATCGGCTCCAGCCGTCGACCTGTCCCCTATGTATGGGTATAAGAAGGAGCGCTCCCGTGCGTCGCAAGGGCAGCCCTTGTGCCCGTATCGGCGTAGCCGTCTGTGCGCGGAGTGTGCACGTTTAATGGAGGAGCTGACGGTCGCCGGGGCCACGTACCCTCTTCTGTTGTGCCGAACGCCAACGAAGAAGAGCCCAGTGTCCTGAGCCAGGTGCAGCACCGCGCGGTGAGTGAACTGCTGCGGGTCGCGCCTGTCGCCGACGACCTCGCCCGCCGCTTCCAGGAGGCCGGGTTCTCACTCGCCCTGGTCGGCGGGTCGGTCCGGGATGCGCTGCTCGGTCGGCTCGGCAACGACCTGGACTTCACGACCGACGCCCGCCCCGAGGACGTACTGAAGATCGTGCGTCCGTGGGCGGACGCCGTGTGGGAGGTCGGCATCGCCTTCGGCACGGTCGGGGCCCAGAAGGGCGGCTACCAGATCGAGGTCACGACCTACCGGTCGGAGTCGTACGACCGGACCTCACGCAAGCCCGAGGTCTCGTACGGCGACTCCATCGAGGAGGACCTCGTCCGACGCGACTTCACGGTGAACGCGATGGCCGTCGCGCTGCCGGAGAAGGAGTTCATCGATCCGCACGGCGGACTGGAGGACCTCGCGGCGCGAGCGCTGCGGACCCCGGGTACGCCGGAGGAGTCCTTCTCGGACGACCCGCTGCGGATGATGCGGGCGGCGCGCTTCGCGGCACAGCTCGACTTCGAGGTGGCTCCCGAGGTGGTGACGGCCATGAAGGAGATGGCCGGCCGCATCGAGATCGTCTCGGCGGAGCGGGTGCGGGACGAGCTGAACAAGCTGGTCCTCTCCGATCACCCGCGCAAGGGCCTGACGCTGCTCGTCGACACCGGGCTTGCCGGGCATGTGCTGCCCGAGCTGCCGGCCCTCCGGCTGGAGAGCGACGAGCACCACCGGCACAAGGATGTCTACGAGCACACGCTGATCGTCCTGGAGCAGGCGATGGCGCTGGAGGAGGACGGCCCGGATCTGACCCTCCGGCTGGCCGCGCTGCTGCACGACATCGGCAAGCCGCGCACCCGTCGCTTCGAGAAGGATGGCCGGGTCTCGTTCCACCACCACGAGGTGGTCGGCGCGAAGATGACGAAGAAGCGTATGGCGGCGCTCAAGTACTCCAACGAGCTGGTGAAGGACGTCTCTCGTCTGGTCGAGCTTCATCTGCGCTTCCACGGATACGGCACCGGAGAGTGGACGGACTCCGCCGTTCGCCGTTACGTCCGTGACGCAGGGCCGCTCCTCGACCGCCTCCACAAGCTGACGCGCTCGGACTGCACCACGCGGAACAAGCGCAAGGCGGCCGCGCTGTCCCGTGCCTACGACGGCCTGGAGCAGCGGATCGCCCAGCTCCAGGAGCAGGAGGAACTGGACGCCATCCGCCCCGACCTCGACGGAAACGAGATCATGGAGGTCCTCGGCGTCGGGCCTGGCCCGGTCATCGGCCGCGCGTACAAGCACATGCTGGAGCTGAGGCTGGAGAACGGGCCGATGGAGCGCGACGAGGCGGTGGCGGCGCTCAAGGAGTGGTGGGCCGGACAGGCCTGAGGCGGCTGTGAGGGCGGGGTCATGTTTCACGTGAAACATGACCGGGCCCGGACGCCCGAGGGGCGGTGTTTCACGTGAAACACCGCCCCTCGTATGTGCAGGCTCTACTTGTTGTCTCCCAGGCAGAGGACGAACGAGTCGCTGCCTTCCGTCCACTCGATGGCAGCGGTCGTTCCCTTGACCGACTGGCAGGCGAGCGTGGACACGCTCGTGGTGCCGTCCTTCTTGAGCACCTTGTAGTCGGCCTTGGCGTCGCTGCAGTCCAGCTGCTCGATCTCAACGGAGGTGTCGGTCCCGTTGTTGGTCAGGCAGTCGCCGACAGCCAGCTTCTTGGTGTCGTCGTTCCCGATGTACCAACCGACGGCAACGAAGATGAGGCCGAGAGCGATGGCGCCCATGCGCAGGTACTGCTTGATTCCACGCTTCGGCCGCTCCGGCGGAACCGGCGCGTACGGCGCCGCGCCCTGCTGGGGGAACCCGGGCTGTCCCGGCTGCTGCGGGTAGCCACCCTGGGGCGGGTACGGGGCCTGACCCTGGGGCTGGCCGTAGGGCTGCTGGCCCTGGGCGTACGGGTTCTGGCCCTGGGCGAACGGGTTGCCCTGGGGCGGCGGAGTTGTCACTTGGGGGTCCCCCTAGAACATGGATGCGTGATCGCGAACAATGCGCGATATAAGACGCACGTAAGCTATCGGGCCCCACTGACAACTCTGTAGGCAGGACTGCCTCTGTAGCCCTGATGTGACACTCACCGACGTTCAAAGCGGGCCATAGCCGCAGCAACTGCTGCGTAGATAACGGCGACTGTGACGACAAGCGGCGTCGAACGGCCGTCCGGCGGCAGTATCAGGGCGGCGACTCCGGCGGCACCGACGAAGGCGACGTTGAACAGCACGTCGTAGACGGAGAAGATCCGGCCGCGGAAGCCGTCCTCGACCGACGTCTGCACGATCGTGTCCGTCGCGATCTTCGCCCCCTGCGTCGTCAGGCCCAGGACGAACGCCGCGGCCAGCATGGGAGCTGTGGCGAACGGAAGGCCGAGGGCGGGCTCCAGGACAGCGGCAGCCGCCGCACACGCGACGATCCAGCGGCCGGCGCCGAACCGTCCCGCCGCCCAGGGGGTCGCCACGGCCGCCGCGAAGAAGCCGGCGCCGGAGACCCCCAACGCCAGGCCCAGCAGCGCGAGTCCGTCCTCGGTGTTCGTGGAGAAGGCGTACCGGCAGAGCATCAGCAGCATCACCAGCAAAGCGCCGTAGCAGAACCGCATCAGGGTCATCGCGAACAGCGCCCAGGCAGCCTGTCGACGCGGCGGCGTGGCGAGATGCCGTACGCCTGCCACCAGGTCACGCGCGGTGCCGGAGAGGGCCGCCGCGAGGCGTGGCTGCACCAACTCGAGGTCGGGGCCCAGCAGTTCCCGTGACATGCGCAGCGACGCCAGGCCCGCGCACAGATAGAGCACGGCTGCCAGGAGCACCACGGCGGCGTCGGAGTCCGAGATCACCAGCCGTACGACAAAGGCCAGACCGCCACCTGCGATCGCGGTGAGCGTCCCTGCGGTCGGGGAAACGGAGTTGGCGATCACGAGCCGCTCCTCGTCGACCACGCGTGGCAGTGCGGCGGACAGGCCGGACAGGACGAAGCGGTTGACGGCGGTGACGCACAGGGCGGAGACGTAGAAGAGCCAGTCGGGGACCGGGGTGAGGATCAGGACGGCCGTCGCCGAGGCCAGTACGGTGCGCAGCAGACCGCCGTACAGAAGGACCTGACGGCGGCGCCAGCGGTCCAGCAGGACGCCGGAGAAAGGGCCCACCAGGGAGTACGGCAGGAGCAGTACCGCCATTGCGGAGGCGATCGCGGCGGCTGAGGTCTGCTTCTCCGGGGAGAAGACGACGTACGTGGCGAGCGCGGTCTGGTAGACGCCGTCGGCGCCCTGTGAGAGCAGGCGTACGGCGAGCAGGCGTCGGAAGTTCCCAAAGCGCAGCAGGACCCGCAGGTCGCGTACGACGGACATGGGCCCCAGCCTCACATATGGGGAGGGTCCCCGGGCGGTACAACCCGGGGACCCTCGGCAGCTCTGGCAGGAGCGTTCCGGTGCGGCGCACTGTGCTCAGCGCGCCGCAACTGGTCTCGCTATCGCTCGACTTCACCCTTGATGAACTTCTCGACGTTCTCGCGGGCCTCGTCGTCGAAGTACTGGACCGGCGGGGACTTCATGAAGTACGAGGACGCGGACAGGATCGGGCCGCCGATGCCGCGGTCCTTGGCGATCTTCGCGGCGCGCAGGGCGTCGATGATGACGCCGGCGGAGTTCGGGGAGTCCCAGACCTCGAGCTTGTACTCCAGGTTCAGCGGGACGTCACCGAAGGCGCGGCCTTCGAGGCGGACGTAGGCCCACTTGCGGTCGTCGAGCCAGGCGACGTAGTCGGACGGGCCGATGTGGACGTTCTTCTCGCCGAGCTCCCGGTCGGGGATCTGGGAAGTGACGGCCTGCGTCTTGGAGATCTTCTTGGACTCCAGGCGGTCACGCTCGAGCATGTTCTTGAAGTCCATGTTGCCGCCGACGTTCAGCTGCATCGTGCGGTCCAGGACGACACCGCGGTCCTCGAACAGCTTCGCCATGACGCGGTGCGTGATGGTGGCGCCGACCTGCGACTTGATGTCGTCGCCGACGATCGGGACGCCTGCCTCGGTGAACTTGTCCGCCCACTCCTTCGTACCGGCGATGAAGACCGGCAGGGCGTTGACGAAGGCGACCTTGGCGTCGATGGCGCACTGGGCGTAGTACTTCGCCGCGTCCTCGGAGCCCACGGGCAGGTAGCAGACGAGGACGTCGACCTGCTTGTCCTTGAGGACCTGGACGATGTCGACCGGGGCCTCGGCGGACTCCTCGATGGTCTCGCGGTAGTACTTGCCGAGACCGTCGAGGGTGTGGCCGCGCTGGACGGTCACGCCGGTGCGCGGGACATCGCAGATCTTGATCGTGTTGTTCTCGCTGGCGCCGATCGCGTCCGCGAGGTCGAGGCCGACCTTCTTCGCGTCGACATCGAACGCGGCGACGAACTCGACGTCACGGACGTGATAGTCGCCGAACTGCACGTGCATCAGGCCGGGGACCTTGGACGCCGGGTCGGCGTCCTTGTAGTACTCGACTCCCTGAACCAGCGAGGCGGCGCAGTTGCCCACGCCGACGATGGCTACGCGAACCGAACCCATTCCGGTTGCTCCCTGTGTGTACGAGTGAGGTCCGAGTGGATCTCACGTGGCGGTGTCGTCGGGCGTATCCGGCCGGGAGGCGTCCCCCGGCCGGGGCAGGCCGCCCGGCGCTCCAGATGTGGTGTCCTGCGAGTCGGGCTCCCCGGAGGCGGAACCTCTCAGATCCCGCCCGGCCCGCTCGCTCTCGATGAGCTCGTTCAGCCAGCGCACTTCGCGCTCCACGGACTCCATCCCGTGGCGCTGGAGCTCAAGCGTGTAGTCGTCGAGGCGCTCCCGGGTGCGGGCCAGTGAGGCGCGCATCTTCTCCAGGCGCTCCTCCAGCCGGCTGCGGCGGCCCTCCAGTACGCGCATGCGCACGTCCTGTGGTGTGCGTCCGAAGAAGGCAAATCGGGCAGCGAAGTGCTCGTCCTCGTACGCGTCGGGGCCGGTCTGCGAGAGCAGTTCCTCGAAGTGCTCCTTACCTTCCGCCGTCAATCGATAGACGATCTTGGCGCGGCGCCCCGCAAGCGGTGCGGCGAGCGCGTCCTCGGCGGTGTGCCCTGGTTCCTCGATCAACCAGCCGTTGGCGACCAGCGTCTTGAGGCAGGGATAGAGCGTGCCGTAGCTGAAGGCGCGGAAGACGCCCAGCGACGTATTGAGTCGTTTGCGCAGCTCATAGCCGTGCATCGGGGACTCGCGGAGCAGTCCGAGTACGGCGAACTCGAGGATCCCCGAACGTCGGCTCATCCCCTCGCCTCCTCGTCGTATCTCGCGCTGATGTATCGACTCGATACATCACGACGATAGAACGACCTTCCGGACGCGACAAGTGGAGGAACGGTGAACGGGATCACATCAACGATTCATGTGGAGCGAGTTGCCTGATTTGGGGTGAAGTTCGGTTGCTAGGCGGGCTTTGGCGGTGCGTAGTCTGTGCGCCATGCACACCACCGGGAACCGAGTGACACCTGAGGGCGTCGTCGTCCTTGGTGCAGTACGGGTGAATGCGGAACCGACCGCATCCGTACTTCGGGGGGACCGGAAATCAGCCGCCGTTGCCAGGCGCCCAGGGGTGCGCCTGCCCGAGGAGTAGTCGTTCGATGAGCGAGCACCGTCGCAAACCGCCGCAGCCGCAGGGAGGCGGACGTGCCGCGGCCCGACGCGGCCAGGCCGGCTCGTCCTCCGGCCGCCGAGCGGCACCGCGAGGCGCCACCGGATCTCCTTCCGACTCGTATGAGTCGGGTTCCTACGGTTCGGGAGGCGAGGAACGTGCCTATGGCGGCCGCGCCGAGGCACGACGCGCGGCCCAGAGAGGTACGGGCAGCCGCCGCAGAGCGGCCGACCCGGGCCGGGGCGGCCGCCGTGCCGCGCCCGGCGGGCCGAACGGTCCCGGCCGGGGCAGAGGGCGCGCGGCCCCGCCCTCCAGCAAGCGGTTCATCGACTATCCGCGCGCGGGCAAGTACGGCGCAGCGCGCTGGGTGCCGTCGTGGCGGCTGGTCGCCGGCCTGTTCATCGGCTTCTTCGGCAGTCTGGTGGCCGTCGCGGGCATCGGATACGCAATGGTCGGCATCCCCAAGGAGGACGCGGCCGCCAAGTCTGAGAACAACGTCTACTACTGGAAAGACGGCACTCAGATGGTCGCCACGGGCAGCGGCCAGAACCGGCAGAACATCACGATCGACAAGATCCCGAAGGCCATGCGCTACGCGGTGATCTCTGCCGAGAACAAGACCTTCTACGACGACTCCGGCATCGACCCCATGGGCATCGCCCGAGCGTTGGCCAACATGGCCCGAGGCGGTGACACGCAGGGCGGTTCGACCATCACCCAGCAGTTCGTCAAGAACACCTACCTGAGCCAGGAGCAGACGCTCTCCCGGAAGTTCAAGGAGCTGTTCATCTCCATAAAGGTGGGTGGCGAACTCACGAAGGACGAGATCCTCCAGGGGTACCTCAACACCTCGTACTACGGCCGTGGCGCGTACGGCATTCAGGCCGCCGCCCAGACCTACTACGGCAAGGACGCGGTCAAGCTCACGCCGAGCGAGTGTGCCTTCCTCGCCGCGCTGCTCAAGGGCCCGACGTACTACGACCCCGCGGGCAACGAGAACCTCGACAAGTCGGCGACTCCTCAGGCGAACCGCGAGCGTTCCGAGGAGCGCTGGAGCTGGATCCTCAATGAGATGCGCAAGGACGGCCGTCTCACGGAGGCCCAGTACCAGGAGGCCATCAAGGAGTACCCCAAGCCTCAGGGCCTCAAGGCGACCAAGGGCATGACCGGCCAGATCAGCTACCTGGTCGACACGGCCAAGAGGTATGTCCTCAACCACTCGAACGTCTCACAGACCGAGTTCGACCAGGGTGGTTACCAGATCTACACGACCTTCGAGAAGGACAAGGTCGAAGCCCTGACCAAGGCCGTCAAGAAGATCGAGAAGGAGCGACTGGACCCGGAGAATCGCGAGCTGGACAAGCACGTCCAGTTCGGTGCCGCGTCGGTGAAGCCGAATGACGGTGCGATCGTCGCCCTTTACGGCGGCGCCGGCTACGAGAACAACCACTTCACCAACAACGCGGACACTTCGGGTGTCCCCGTCGGTTCGACGTGGAAGCCGTTCGTGCTGGCCGCGGCCATGGAGCACGGCACGTACAACAGCAACGGCCCGCTGTCGCCGATGAGCAAGTACAACGGCAACGACAAGCTCAAGGTCAGGAACCAGGACGGCAGCTATGTCCTGGACAAGGACGACAATGTCTTCCTGCAGCGCAATGAGAGCCCGCGTCCATGGGGCTACATCACTCTGCGCAAGGCGATGGAGCAGTCCATCAACACGCCGTTCGTGCAGCTTGGCTGGGACGTCGGGATGTCGAAGGTGCGGGACGTCGCGCAGGCTTCCGGCATCCTGAAGGACAGCTTCGCGACGCTCAACCCGTCCTTCGCGCTCGGCACGTCGACCCCCAGCGCGATCCGCATGGCAGACGCCTACGCGACCTTCGCCGCGTCCGGCAAGCACACCGACCCGTACTCGGTCCTTGAGGTCAAGAAGGACGGCCAGCCGCTCTCCGGCTTCACGAAGCCGAAGGTCAGCCAGGCGATGCCGGAGAACGTGGCGAACAACGTCACGGACGTCCTTGAGAACGTCATCGAGAACGGCACTGCTCAGAACGCCAAGGCCCTGGGCCGCGCGGCGGCCGGCAAGACCGGTACCACCGATGAGAACAAGTCGGCCTGGTTCGTCGGCTACACCCAGCAGCTCTCGACCGCGGTCGCGATGTTCCGGGAGAACCCGAAGGACCACAGGCTGCTCTCCATGAACGGCACGGCCGGCAAGGACTCCATCCACGGTGGTGACATCCCCACCGAGCTATGGACCGAGTACATGAAGGTTGCGCTCGAGGGCAAGAGCGACCCCGGCTTCCCGGAGGCCGAGGAGATCGGCGAGATCCATGACGCGGTGGGCGCGCCGTCGCCGACGCCGTCCTTCACGCCGGAGCCGAGCGAGTCGGCGTCCCCGTCGCCGAGCGCATCGCCCAGTGAGACGGAAGTCTCCCCGTCGCCCACGCCCAGTGAGTCCTGCACCTTCGGCTGGCAGTGCAACACAAACGGCGGGGCCGACACGGCGGGCACGGACGGGGGCGTGACCTCCTCGCCGACGCCCACCGGGACGGAGACGGACAACACCGGAGGCAATGCCAACGGCAACGGCGGCATCTTCGGCGGACCGTCAGGCTGACGGGCGGGTTCGCCCGACGCGGAAGGCCGGTGGCCGGCACCTACGACGTGGGTGCCGGCCACCGGCCTTTGCCGCTTGTACGGCTGCTCAGTCCCTGCCGCTCGGCCGGCTCACCACCTGCTTGATCCCTGGCCGCGCCTCCTACGGCAGGTTGTTTCACGTGAAACGTCGGTTTCACGTGAAACACTCGGCGCGTCGCACCCCCATCGTCCTCGCACCGTTCTCAGACACGTACGGCAGGATGTGCCCCATGCCCAGTGCAGAGACGACGCCCACGAGCGTGCACGAGCCGGACCCGGTGCGGCCGACCCAGGAGGACGAGGTTGCCGCGCGCGGGAGTGAGCTGATCGGTGGCCCCATCGGACGGCGCGCCCTGCTCGGGACGTCCTGGTGGACTCCCGTGCGGATCGTCGCGCTCGTGGCGATCGGGATGTTCGCCCTCGGTCTGGTGCAGAAGGCACCCTGCTACAACGGCGCCTGGTTCTTCGGCGCCAGCTCGCAGTACACCCATGCCTGCTACTCGGACATCCCGCACCTTTACCAGGGGCGTGGCTTTGCCGACGGGCTCGTGCCCTACTTCGACAAGCTTCCCGGCGACATGGAGTACCTCGAATACCCGGTGCTGACCGGCGTGTTCATGGAGGTCGCCTCCTGGCTCACGCCGGGTACCGGCAGCATCCAGGACCAGGAGCAGTGGTACTGGATGGTCAACGCCGGGATGCTGATGGTCTGTGCGGCCGTCATCGCCGTCTGCGTGGCCCGCACGCACGCCCGGCGCCCCTGGGACGCCCTGCTGGTTGCCCTGGCGCCTGCGTTCGCGCTGACCGCGACCATCAACTGGGACCTGCTGGCCGTCGCCCTGACGGCCGCAGCAATGCTGATGTGGTCCCGCGGCCGCTCGCTCGCCTTCGGTGTCCTGCTGGGGCTCGCCACGGCCGCGAAGCTGTATCCCGTCTTCCTGCTCGGCCCGTTGTTCGTGCTGTGCTGGCGCGCGGGCAAGTGGCGGGACTTCGGGAAGGCGCTGGGCGGCACGGTCGTCGCCTGGCTGGTCGTGAACCTTCCGGTGATGCTCCTCGCCTGGGACGGGTGGTCCCAGTTCTACCGGTTCAGCCAGGAGCGCGGCGTCGACTTCGGCTCCTTCTGGCTGATCATGGCCCAGAACTCCGGCGACCCGCTGAGCACCGAGACCGTCAACACACTTGCCACGTTGCTGATGCTGCTGTGCTGTGCCGGTATCGCCGCGCTCACGCTCACCGCACCGCGACGCCCGCGCCTCGCCCAGCTGGCCTTCCTGATCGTCGCGGCCTTCATCGTCACCAACAAGGTCTACTCGCCGCAGTACGTCCTGTGGCTCGTGCCTCTGGCCGTGCTGGCCCGGCCGAGGTGGCGGGACTTCCTCATCTGGCAGGCGTGCGAGGTGGCGTACTTCCTCGGGATCTGGATGTACCTCGCGTACACGACCAGCGGAGACGCTCACAAGGGGCTGCCGGCCGACGGTTACCACTGGGCCATCGGTGTGCACCTGCTGGGGACGCTGTACCTGTGCGCCCTCGTCGTACGGGACATCCTGATGCCGGAACGGGATCCGGTGCGCCGGGCCGGCGACGACGA
This sequence comes from Streptomyces curacoi, assembly GCF_001513975.1. Taxonomy (GTDB): domain Bacteria; phylum Actinomycetota; class Actinomycetes; order Streptomycetales; family Streptomycetaceae; genus Streptomyces; species Streptomyces curacoi. The sequence goes on along the minus strand of NZ_KQ947985.1, from coordinate 296,696 downwards.
CCCCTCGGGCGGTGTCCTCGACCGGGCGGAAGATGTGTTCGTGATCGGCTCCGCGGCCCATCCACCACGGCACGCGGCGCACTTCGACGGGCCGCAGGTGGAGTGGGGCAGCCGGGGCCCAGCCGAAGGTTCGCTCTGAGCGAACAGGGCTGATAGGGCGCACGCAGAAGGCCGTACCCGGAACGTCCTCCGGGTACGGCCTTTCGCTGTTACGGCGTTGCCGAGCGGCGGGCGCTCAGCGGTCGACGAGCCGGTCGAACTGCGTGGTGGTGTGCCGCAGATGGGCGACCAACTCGTCGCCGACCTTCGGCTCGGGGGCGTCCGCGGGGACGAACAGGATCGAGACCTGCATGTGCGGCGGTTCCGCGAACCAGCGCTGCTTGCCGCCCCACACGAAGGGAGAAAGGTTCCGGTTGACCGTGGCGAGCCCGGCCCGGGCGACGCCCTTGGCGCGCGGCATGACGCCGTGCAGGGCCTTGGGGGCCTCCAGGCCCACCCCGTGCGACGTACCGCCCGCCACGACCACCAGGAAGCCGTCGGAGGCCGCCTTCTGCTGCCGGTATCCGAAACGGTCGCCCTTGGAGACGCGCGTGACGTCCAGGACCGCGCCGCGGTACTCGGTGGCCTCGTGGTCCCCCAGCCACAGCCGGGTGCCGATGCGGGCGCGGAAACGGGTCTGCGGGAACTGCTGCTGCAGGCGGGCGAGTTCCTCGGCCTTGAGGTGGCTGACGAACATCGTGTGCAGCGGCAGCCGGGCCGCACGCAGGCGGTCCATCCAGCCGATGACCTCCTCGACGGCGTCCGAGCCGTCGGTGCGGTCCAGCGGCAGGTGGATGGCGAAGCCCTCGAGCCGGACGTTCTCGATGGCCGCGTGCAGCTGCGGAAGGTCGCGCTCGCTCACGCCGTGCCGCTTCATCGACGACATCACCTCGATGACGACGCGGGCGCCGACGAGGCCGTACACGCCGTCCACCGACGACACCGAGCGGATGACCCGGTCGGGCAGCGGCACCGGCTCCTCGCCGCGCCGGTACGGCGTCAGCACCAGCAGATCACCGCCGAACCAGTCCTTGATGCGCGCGGCCTCGTACGTCGTGCCGACGGCGAGGACGTCGGCGCCCAGGCGCGTGGCCTCCTCCGCCAGCCGCTCGTGCCCGAACCCGTAGCCGTTGCCCTTGCAGACCGGGACGAGTCCCGGGAACTGCTCCTGCACGTGCTTGTGGTGCGCCCGCCAGCGCGCGGTGTCGACGTAGAGCGTGAGCGCCATGGCCGGACCTGGAACCTTTCTCGTGGCTGCGGTGTATCAGAGATATGGAAGCTATCGACGGTGCAGCAGTTGACGGTATCGAAGCAGGGAACGCGAGGTCAGCGACGCGACATGTAGATGTCGAGCGCCTTGTGGAGCAGCTTGTTCAACGGGAAGTCCCACTCGCCGAGGTACTCGGCGGCCTGGCCGCCCGTGCCCACCTTGAACTGGATCAGGCCGAAGAGGTGATCGGTCTCGTCCAGCGAGTCGGAGATGCCGCGCAGGTCGTAGACGGTCGCGCCGAGCGCGTAGGCGTCACGCAGCATCCGCCACTGCATCGCGTTCGAGGGCCGGACCTCACGGCCGATGTTGTCGGAAGCGCCGTAGGAGTACCAGACGTGCCCGCCGACGATCAGCATCGTCGCCGCCGAGAGATTCACCCCGTTGTGGCGGGCGAAGTACAGCCGCATGCGGTTGGGGTCCTCGGTGTTGAGGGCCGTCCACATGCGCTGGAAGTACGACAGCGGGCGCGGCCGGAAGTGGTCGCGCACGGCCGTGATCTCGTACAGCCGCTGCCATTCCGCGAGGTCCTGGTAGCCGCCCTGGACGACCTCGACGCCGGCCTTCTCGGCCTTCTTGATGTTGCGCCGCCACAGCTGGTTGAAGTTCTTGTGGACCTCTTCCAGGGACCGGTTCGCCAGCGGCACCTGGTAGACGTAGCGCGGCTGGACGTCGCCGAAGCCGGCGCCCCCGTCCTCGCCCTGCTGCCAGCCCATACGACGGAGCTTGTCGGCGACCTCGAATGCGCGCGGCTCGATGAAGTCGGCCTCGATGTCCCGCAGCCGCTTCACGTCCGGGTTCTGGATACCCGCCTTGATGGAGGAGGCCTCCCAGCGCCGGATGATCACCGGCGGGCCCATCTTCACGGAGAAGGCGCCCTGGTGCTTGAGGTGCGCGAGCATCGGTTCCAGCCAGTCGGTCAGATTTGGCGCGAACCAGTTGATGACCGGGCCCTCGGGCAGATAGGCGAGGTAGCGCTTGATCTTGGGCAGCTGCCGGTAGAGGACGAGACCCACGCCGACCAGTTCACCGCTCTTGTCGAACCAGCCGAGGCTCTCCGAGCGCCACTCCGCCTTCACGTCCGCCCAGGCCGGGACCTGCATGTGGCTCGCCGACGGCAGGCTCTGGATGTATGCCAGATGCTGCTCGCGACTGATCGTCCTCAGGGTCAGGCTCATTCGGGGCGCTCCTCGGGCTGGTGTGTCCCCATGGGTACAGGGGCTCCGGCTCTCGCGCCGAAGCCTACTGCGCCTTCGGAGCACCCCGACTGGGCGTACGGAAGCTTCGCCCCGGCCTGTGGGCCGCCGAGGTGTTCGGTTCCGTTCGAGGCGGTGTTCTGTGTGTGTTCGGGGGATGGTGTCCCTGGCGTCAGCCGAAGACCCCGCCGAAGAGACCGCCGTGCGCCATGCCGAGGAAGAAGCCGACACCGGCGGCGCCGAGGCCCAGGATCAGGCCGAAGCGCTCACGGGTCGTTTCCGAGATCCACTGGCCGTAGGCGCCGGTGAGGATGCCCACCAGGCCGGTCCAGGAGCTGAGCAAGTGCAGGTCGTCGTCGATGAGGGCCACGACGAAGGATGTGATGCCCAGCACCAGGGTCACCGCGAGCAGGGTGTCCTGGAGGGGGTGGGGCTTTCCGTCCGTGGCGAAGAGGCCTCCGACGGTGTTGGGTCGCATTGCCTGTGCCATATGGCACCTCCTGCGGAAGGCGGCGCATCGTAGCGCCATACACACCCGATGTGTACAGAGTGGCGGGCTCCCCGGGCTGATTTCAACCGGAAGCACGTGTGCGGGTACTCTGTACCGTCTGCACCGGTGTCTGCCCAGGCCATGCCAGGGAGTCCGCCCAGTCCACGCAGGGGAAACCGCCAGCCGGCCCCCGATTGTCAGTGGCGGCCGATACCGTTGCGTACGCATCACAACCCTCCTGCCACGGAACGACCGTGGCCGCTGAGTCCAAAGGAGGTGGGTTCCACATGCGTCACTACGAGGTGATGGTCATCCTCGACCCCGATCTGGAGGAGCGCGCTGTCGCCCCCCTGATCGAGAACTTCCTCTCCGTCGTCCGTGAGGGCAACGGCAAGGTCGAGAAGGTCGACACCTGGGGCCGTCGTCGTCTCGCGTACGAGATCAAGAAGAAGCCTGAGGGCATCTACTCGGTCATCGACCTGCAGGCCGAGCCTGCGGTCGTCAAGGAGCTCGACCGCCAGATGAACCTGAACGAGTCGGTCCTCCGGACCAAGGTCCTCCGTCCCGAGACCCACTGAGCTCTCCCGCTCAGCTGATCTCGGGCATCGAGTAGCAGCACAAGCAGCCAGCAGCAAACCCGCCGAGAGGTTCCCCCATGGCAGGCGAGACCGTCATCACGGTCGTCGGCAATCTTGTCGATGACCCCGAGCTGCGCTTCACCCCTTCCGGTGCGGCGGTCGCGAAGTTCCGTGTCGCGTCCACTCCCCGCACCTTCGACCGCCAGACGAACGAGTGGAAGGACGGCGAGAGCCTCTTCCTCACCTGCTCGGTCTGGCGCCAGGCGGCGGAGAACGTCGCTGAGTCGCTCCAGCGAGGCATGCGCGTCATCGTGCAGGGCCGGCTGAAGCAGCGGTCCTACGAGGACCGTGAGGGCGTCAAGCGCACGGTCTACGAGCTGGACGTCGAGGAAGTCGGCGCCAGCCTGCGCAACGCCACGGCCAAGGTCACCAAGACCGCCGGCCGCGGTGGCCAGGGCGGTTACGGCGGCGGTGGCGGCCAGGGTGGCGGCGGCTGGGGCGGTGGCCCCGGTGGCGGCGGCCAGCAGGGCGGCGGCGCTCCGGCCGACGACCCGTGGGCGACCGGCGCTCCCGCCGGTGGCCAGCAGGGCGGTGGCGGCGGCTGGGGCGGTGGCTCCGGCGGCGGTGGCGGCTACTCGGACGAGCCCCCCTTCTAGACCTGGGCTCCCGCCCTTCGGGGCGGTCCTGGTCGAGGGTGGGTCGTTACCCAAACTTCTTGATCACACAGGAGAAACACCATGGCGAAGCCGCCTGTGCGCAAGCCGAAGAAGAAGGTCTGCGCTTTCTGCAAGGACAAGGTCACGTACGTGGACTACAAGGACACGAACATGCTGCGGAAGTTCATTTCCGACCGCGGCAAGATCCGTGCCCGCCGCGTGACCGGCAACTGCACGCAGCACCAGCGTGACGTCGCCACGGCCGTCAAGAACAGCCGTGAGATGGCGCTGCTGCCCTACACGTCCACCGCGCGATAAGGGAAGGGTGACCGACTCATGAAGATCATCCTCACCCACGAGGTCTCCGGCCTCGGTGCCGCGGGCGACGTCGTCGACGTCAAGGACGGTTACGCTCGCAACTACCTCATCCCGCGGAAGTTCGCGATCCGCTGGACCAAGGGTGGCGAGAAGGACGTCGAGCAGATCCGTCGTGCTCGCAAGATCCACGAGATCCAGACCATCGAGCAGGCCAACCAGATCAAGGGCCAGCTCGAGGCGGTCAAGGTCCGTCTGGCCGTCCGCTCCGGCGACGCCGGTCGCCTCTTCGGTTCCGTCACCCCGGCCGACATCGCCTCCGCGATCAAGGCTGCCGGTGGCCCCGAGGTCGACAAGCGCCGCATCGAGCTCGGTGCGCCGATCAAGACCCTGGGCGCCCACGAGACGTCCGTGCGTCTGCACCCCGAGGTTGCCGCCAAGGTCAACATCGAGGTTGTCGCGGCCTGATCGCTGCGCTCGGCTTGAACAGCTGAATGAAGGGGTCGTACCCGTCCGGGTGCGGCCCCTTCGCTGATGCAGAGTTCGCTGATGCAGAGAGTGGATCGGGTCCGTTTCACGTGAAACGGCGTGTTTCACGTGAAACAGTCAGCGCGTCGCGCCCGTGACGATCCAGTGGCCCGAGCGAGTGCGCAGCCAGAGAGTGAGCATGCGCACCGTCATCATCAGCGTCATGGCGGCCCAGATCGCGGTGAGGCCGCCGCCGACCGCCGGAACCAGTAGGGCCACCGGAGTGAACACCGCCAGCGTGAGCACCATGGCCCAGGCGAGGTAGGGGCCGTCGCCCGCTCCCATCAAGACGCCGTCCAGGACGAACACGACTCCACAGATCGGCTGGGAGAGCGCGACCATGATCAGAGCCGGCAGGGCCGTGTCCTGGACGACCGTGTCGCTGGTGAACAACGGCAGGAAGAAGGACCGGGTTATCACCACGAGCAGGGCCAGTACGACGCCCACCGCTATGCCCCACTCCACCATGCGGCGGCAGGCGGCCCGGGCGCCCTCGGTATCGCCTGCACCGAGGTACCGCCCGATGATGGCCTGCCCTGCGATGGCGATGGCATCCATCGCGAAGGCGAGCAGGCTCCACAGCGACAGGATGATCTGGTGCGCCGCGATGTCGGCGTCTCCGAGCCGAGCCGCGACGGCCGTGGCGATCATCAGGATCGCGCGCAGGGAGAGAGTGCGGACCAGCAGTGGTACTCCCGCTTGCGCTGAGGCTTTGATCCCGGCCGCGTCGGGGCGGAGGGAGGCGCCGTGCTCCTGGGCTCCCCGGACGACGACCACGAGATAGGCCGCGGCCATGCCGCACTGAGCGATGACGGTGCCCCACGCCGAACCCGCGATGCCGAGGTCGGCGCCGTAGACGAGGCCCACATTGAGGGCGGCATTGGCGACGAAGCCGGCGACGGCGACGTACAGCGGCGTCCGGGTGTCCTGGAGTCCGCGCAGGACGCCGGTGGCGGCGAGTACGACGAGCATGGCCGGGATGCCGAGTGCCGAGATCCGCAAATAGGTGGTCGCATAGGGAGCCGCAGTGGCCGAGGCGCCGAAGAGTTCTATGAGGAACGGCGCAGTGGGCAGGACGACCGCGACTACGGCGGCGCCGAGGAGGAGGGCCAGCCAGATGCCGTCCATGCCCTGGCGGATGGCGGCCGGGAGATCACCGGCGCCGACACGACGGGCAACGGCCGCCGTGGTCGCGTAGGCGAGGAAGACGAAGACGCTGACGGCCGTCATGAGGAGGGCCGAGGCCACCCCGAGACCGGCAAGCTGTGCGGTGCCGAGATGGCCGACGATCGCGCTGTCGGCCATGACGAAGAGGGGCTCGGCGACGAGGGCGCCGAAGGCCGGTACGGCCAGTGCGACGATCTCTCGGTCGTGCTGTCGCCGGGCGGCCTTGGGGGTCGCGGGAGCCTGTGTCATGGCCACCAATCTAACCGTCCACAGGTAAGAGATGCAATCAGGTACTGACCCTTACTTGTCGTCTCGTGCTGTGTGCTTCCGAGCACCGTTCGAAGCGATCTTGGTCCGACTGGGGAAGTTTTTCTTCTGCACAGCCAGTGGATGGCAAAGATGCAGGTCAAGCGAGTTTTCTGGCAATCGCCCAGGGCTTGTTCACAGGGCTGTCCACCGCGTCGTGCACAGGTTTTGCGGACTTCTCCACAGCATCCGGGCCGTCGTCCACATGGCCTGTGGATAACCAGATTGGCTGACGGTGCCTGCGGGCCTACCGTTGTCCGGCGCCCACTCCGTCCGTCGGTCGTGAAACCGTCAGAAAACCGACGAGCCTGAACCGGAGCTGGGCGTCTCATTTGTCAGTGGCGTGCCGTAGAACAGAGGGGCACGGCGAGGTCCGCTCGGCGGACGGGAGGAGGTGGCTCGGTGAGCATTTCCGAGCCCTTGGACGACCCGTGGGCCGACAGCGGTCCCAGTGATCGTCTGCCCGCCTCCCGTCGACGCAGCGACGGTGGCCGAGGTCGCGACGAGCAGCATGATCGAGGCCGGGAAAACGGCGAGTGGGACGGTGGTGGTTCGGCCTTCGAGCGGGTACCGCCGCAGGACCTCGACGCCGAGCAGTCCGTCCTCGGTGGCATGCTCCTTTCCAAGGACGCCATCGCGGACGTCGTCGAGGTCCTCAAGGGCCACGACTTCTACAAGCCCGCGCACGAGACGATCTTCCAGGCGATCCTCGACGTCTACGCCAAGGGCGAGCCGGCCGACCCGATCACCATCGCCGCCGAGCTCACCAAGCGCGGTGAGATCAACAAGGTCGGCGGCGCCTCGTATCTCCACACCCTCGTCCAGACGGTGCCGACGGCGGCGAACGCCGAGTACTACGCAGAGATCGTCCATGAGCGCGCCGTGCTGCGCCGCCTGGTGGAGGCCGGCACCCGCATCACGCAGATGGGATACGCGGCCGACGACGATGTCGACGAGATCGTCAACCGCGCCCAGGCCGAGATCTACGCGGTCACCGAGCAGCGCACCAGTGAGGACTATCTGCCGCTCGGCGACATCATGGAGGGCGCCCTCGACGAGATCGAGGCGATCGGCTCGCGCAGCGGCGAGATGACTGGAGTTCCCACCGGGTTCACGGACTTCGACTCGCTCACCAACGGCCTGCACCCGGGCCAGATGATCGTCATCGCCGCGCGTCCCGCCATGGGTAAGTCGACCCTCGCGCTGGACTTCGCCAGAGCCGCGTCGATCAAGCACAACCTGCCGAGCGTCATCTTCTCCCTCGAAATGGGCCGCAACGAGATCGCCATGCGACTGCTGTCCGCCGAGGCCCGGGTCGCCCTGCACCACATGCGCTCGGGCACGATGACCGACGAGGACTGGACGCGACTGGCCCGCCGGATGCCGGACGTCTCGGCCGCCCCGCTCTACATCGACGACTCCCCGAACCTGTCGATGATGGAGATCCGCGCCAAATGCCGCCGCCTGAAGCAGCGCAACGACCTCAAGCTCGTCGTCATCGACTACCTCCAGCTGATGCAGTCCGGCGGCTCCAAGCGCGCCGAGAGCCGTCAGCAGGAGGTCTCGGACATGTCCCGTAACCTCAAGCTGCTCGCCAAGGAACTGGAGATCCCGGTCATCGCGCTCTCCCAGCTGAACCGTGGTCCCGAGCAGCGTACGGACAAGAAGCCGATGGTCTCCGACCTGCGTGAGTCCGGGTCCATCGAGCAGGACGCCGACATGGTCATCCTGCTGCACCGCGAGGACGCCTATGAGAAGGAGTCGCCCCGGGCGGGCGAGGCCGATCTGATCGTGGCCAAGCACCGTAACGGTCCGACGGCCACGATCACCGTCGCCTTCCAGGGCCACTACTCGCGGTTCGTGGACATGGCGCAGACCTGATCCATCCCACCGGGGGGATATGCGCTCGACTCCCGAGAGTCCACCGGGTGGACTGGGGCCATGACGACATCTCAGGAACAGCTGCTTCCCGCCACGAGCCGGGCGCTGCTGCATCGGATCGCTGTGGCCCAGGCCGAAGGGCGTGCGCCCTCCCTAGTCGCCGCGGTCGTGCGGGACGGACGGACGGTGTGGCACGGTTCGCGTACCTCGGTGGGCGGTCACGCGCCGGACGAGACCGTGCAGTACCGCATCGGTTCGATCACCAAGACCTTCACCGCCGTTCTTGTCCTGCGGCTGCGCGACGAGGGCCTGCTCGAGCTCGGTGACCCGCTCGAGAAGCATCTTTCGGGGACCGGCGCGGGGGAGGCCACCATCGCCGAACTGCTTGCGCACACCAGTGGGTTGGCGGCCGAGTCGCCGGGACCCTGGTGGGAGCGGACCGCTGGATCGCTACGGCCCGAGCTGTCCGACGTACTGGGTGAGCAGCCCTTCCTGCACCCTTCCGGCCGCCGGTTCCACTACTCGAATCCGGGCTACACACTGCTGGGCGCGCTGGTCGAGAAGCTGCGCGGGGCTCCGTGGGAGGACGTACTCCGGCGTGAAGTGCTCGAACCGCTGGGCCTGAACCGCACAGGTACGCGACCGCAGGCGCCGCACGCCGGAGGCTGGGCGGTGCATCCCTGGGCCGACGTGATGCTTCCCGAGCCGGTCGAGGACCTCGGCAGGATGGCACCCGCCGGCCAGCTGTGGTCCACGACGGCCGACCTGGCGCGGTTCGCCGTCTTCCTGGCCAAGGGCGACGACCGGGTGCTGCGCGCCGACACCGTGAGGGAGATGCGAACGCCTGCGGCGCCGCCCGAGGCTGCCGATGTGGCGGATGGTGCGGCGTACGGCCTCGGTATGCAGATCCAGCACCGAGAAGGACGGCTCCTTGTGGGGCACGGCGGGTCGCTGCCGGGCTTCCTGGCGAGTCTGGCCATCAGCGTGGAGGACGACGTCGCGGCCGTGGTGCTGGCCAACTGCACCTCTGGTCCGCTGGTCTCCGCGGTCGCGGCCGACCTCGTCCGCATCGTGGCCGAGGCCGAGCCGCGGATTCCCGAGCCCTGGCGGCCGATGCCCCAAGTCGACGACGCCGCCCTGGAGTTGGCGGGCCAGTGGTACTGGGGGACGTATGCCTTCGCCCTGCGTCTGACGGCCGACGGACTCGTCTCGCTGGAGCCGTTGTCCGGCAAGGGCCGCCGTTCGCGGTTCCGGGCCAACGGTGACGGCACATGGACGGGGCTGGAGGGCTACTACGCCGGCGAGCTTCTGACAGCCGTACGACGCCCGGATGGGACGGTGGACCATCTGGACCTCGGGTCGTTCGTCTTCACGCGTCAGCCGTACGACGAGGGGGCTGCCGTGCCGGGCGGTGTGGATCCCGACGGATGGCGGGGGAGCGACTCGCTCTGACTGTCCGCGGAGCGCCTGTTTCACGTGAAACAGGCGCTCCGCCGGGTCACAGCTGGAGCTTGAAGCCCACGTGCGAAGCCGTGAAGCCCAGCCGCTCATAGAAGCGGTGGGCATCCGTACGGGTGCTGTCGGAGGTCAGCTGCACCAGCTGGCAGTTCTGGTGCCGGGATTCGGCGATCGCCCACTCGATGAGCTGAGTACCGAGGCCGCTGCCGCGCTCGTCGGCGTGGATACGTACGGCTTCGATGATCGATCTGGTGGAGCCGCGCCGTGACAGGCCGGGAATGACCGTGAGCTGGAGCGTGCCTACGACGCGGCCCTCACGGACGGCGACGACCAGATGCTGGTTCGGGTCGTTGCTGAGCCGCTCCAGCGCGGCCAGGTAAGGGGTCAGGTCGTCCGGTGACTCGCGCTGGGCGCCCAGGGGGTCGTCCGCGAGCATGGCAACGATCGCGGGGACGTCATCGGCGACGGCTGCTCGTATCTCAAGATCTCCCATGCTCGCACCCTATGCGGGCGTAGGCAGCGACTCCACGGCCCTGACCAGCGGGGCCAGTTCGGGATTCTTCGCGGCCTCGTCGAGGGCCTCGCGCAGGGCGGCCTCGTTGGTGGGGCGAGCTTCTTGGAGGAGTTCGAGGCCCGCTTCGGTGACGTCGGTGTAGATGCCGCGGCGGTCGGTGGGGCAGAGGTAGCGGGAGAGTAGGCCGCGGTCTTCCAGGCGGGTGACCAGTCGGGTGGTGGCGCTCTGGCTGAGGACGACCGCATTGGCGACCTGCTTCATCTGCAGGTGGCCGCCCTCGCCGTCGTGCTGGCGGCTGAGCACGTCGAGCAGGGAGTACTCGCGCACGCTCAGATCGTGCTCGGCCTGCAGGGCGCGCTCGATGTGCGTCTCGATCCTGCCGTGCAGCAGGGAGAGGGCGCACCAGCCCTGGGCGAGGGCGGTGAGCGCGGGGTCCGTGGCGGTCATGGGGTTTCCTCCGTTCCGGAGCGGGCTGAAGCCAGGTAGAGCAGGGTCACAATAGCCCGCGCTTGCAAGTATGACGCGTGCGCAAGTATTGTCAGGAGTCGCTAAGCGCTCCTGCAATCTTTGGGAAGGTGTACCCCCTTCATGCCTCTCGCGCTTCTGGCCCTCGCGATCGGGGCCTTCGGAATCGGAACGACCGAGTTCGTGATCATGGGCTTGCTGCCCGAGGTCGCGGGCGACTTCGGGGTCTCCATCCCCACCGCCGGGCTGCTCGTCACCGGCTACGCGCTCGGCGTGGTCCTCGGCGCTCCCCTGATGACCGTGCTCGGCACCAAGGTCCCTCGCAAGCGGATGCTGATGCTGCTGATGGTCCTGTTCATCGCCGGCAACCTGCTGTCCGCTCTCGCCCCCGCCTTCACCGTGATGCTGATCGGCCGGGTGATCGCCTCGCTCGCCCACGGTGCCTTCTTCGGCATCGGCTCGGTCGTCGCGGCCGACCTCGTCGCCCCGGACAAGAAGGCCGGAGCCATCGCGATGATGTTCACCGGCCTGACCGTCGCCAATGTCGTCGGCGTCCCGCTGGGCACGTTCGTCGGGCAGTCCGCCGGCTGGCGCGTCACCTTCGGCATCGTCGCCGCCCTCGGGGTCGTAGGCCTGGCCGGGATCGCCAAGCTTGTCCCCGACATGCCCAAGCCCCAGGGCGTCCACCTGCGCCATGAGCTGGCCGCCTTCAAGAACGCCCAGGTCCTGCTCGCCATGGCGATGACGGTCCTCGGCTTCGGCGGCGTCTTCGCGGCCATCACCTACATCGCGCCGATGATGACCCATGTCGCCGGCTTCGCCGATGGCTCCGTCACCTGGCTGCTGGTCCTCTTCGGACTCGGCATGGTCGGCGGCAACCTGATCGGTGGCAAGTACGCCGACCGCGCGCTGATGCCCCTGCTGTACGTCTCCCTGGGTGCCCTCGCCGTCGTGCTCGCCCTCTTCACGCTGACGGCACACAACAAGGTCCTCGCGGCCGTCACCATCGCGCTGATCGGTGCCCTGGGCTTCGCCACCGTCCCCCCGCTGCAGAAGCGCGTCCTCGACCAGGCACACGGCGCCCCGACGCTGGCCTCGGCCGTGAACATTGGCGCCTTCAACCTGGGCAACGCACTGGCCGCCTGGCTCGGCGGCCTCGTCATCGCGACCGGTTTCGGCTACACGTCCCCCAACTGGGTCGGCGCCGCCCTCGCCGCGGCCGCGCTGCTGCTCGCATTCCTCTCGGCCGCACTGGAGCGCCGCGACGGCGCAGCACCCAGCACCGTCGTCAGCGGCACCACGCCCGCCGAGCAGCGAACCGCTGTACACCACTGAGCCGAGCCCGGTGCGGGGTCAGGGCCGCCCCCGCACATCCGGCTCCGTGACAGTCCCCCGTCACTTCGCCGTCCACCTCAGCACCACACCGTAAGGAGAACCCCCACCATGAGCACCGCCACCGCCGTCACCCCTCTGACCATCCAGGACGCCGACGTCCTCGTCGCCGCCGCCCACCGGGCCGCCGAGGCCGCCGGGGTGACGGTCAGCGTCACGGTCCTGGACGCCGGAGGCCATCTGCTCGCGTTCCGGCGGAACGACCGAGCCGTGCTGATCGCCGGGGAGACCAGCACCCGCAAGGCCTACACGGCACTCCAGCTCGACACCCCCACCGCCGATCTCGTCGACGCCGTACAGCCCGGTGGCCCCTTCCACACGCTGCCCACCGCGCTCGATCGGCCGCTGCTGTTCATCGCGGGAGGCGTGCCGATCCATCGAGACGGCCGACTGATCGGCGCGATCGGTGTCGGCGGCGGTGCGCCGGAGCAGGACCACCAGTTCGCGGCGGCTGCGGTCGAGGCACTCGCCTGACGACACGTCCATATCGACGAGGAAGACGCCGGTCCCCCAAGGGACCGGCGTTTCCCCTGAAGCGCCTCAGCCCGCCGCCACCGTCAGCGGAGCGAACCGCCGCGTCCAGTCACCGGGCAGTTCCGAGATGCCGTGCGTCATGACGGCGTTGAAGGCGACGGAGACCAGACCGCGCTCCTTCGCCCAGGTCAGCAGCTCCTCGTGGCGTACGTCGATGTCGGTGCGCAACGGGCGGTCGGTGTGGGCGGCCAGGGAGGCGATGAGTGCCTTCGCGGTCTCCGTGTCGCGGGCGATCAGCGGGCCCACGACCTGTGTGTCCATGTTGGGCCAGGCACCCGCGTATCCGATGATCCGCCCGTTCTCCTCGGCGACGCGCAGTTGGTCGGCGAAGGCGGGCAGCCGCGTGATGATGTGCGTGCGATCGGCGCCGAACACCTCCTCGTCGAGCCGGAGGATCATGCTGAGATCCTCGGCGGTGGCCGCACGTGTGGCGACTGCGGACCCCGAGGTGCCGGGCGTGAAGTGCCCGCGCAGCATCTCCGCCCGGCCGGTGACCTTGAAGCCGAGTTCCTCATAGAGCGGTCGGCCGTACGGCGTGGCATGCAGCGTCAGCGGTGTCGGGCCCATCGCGGAGAGGACGTGACGCATCAGCCGGCGTCCGATGCCCTGGCGGGAATGCCGCCCGGCGACCAGGACCATGCCGATGGCCCCCAGATCGGGGCGGTGCTGAGGTCCGTACTCGGTGACGACACAGGCGCTGACGAGCCCACCGTCCGGGTCGTCGATGCCGTAACCCTTCCCGGCGGTGAGGAGGAACCCCCATTTGTGTTCCTCACGGGGCCAGCCCCGATCCTCGGACAAGTCGGCGCAGGCGGTGACGTCGCGATGCGTCAGACGGCGGATGGGCAGAGCGGCGAGGGAAGGAGTCGGCACGCAGGTCAGGCTGTCTGACGACTGCCCTGGTCGTCCAGCCGTTTCCGGGTAGACGTACGAGCTTTTGGCCATGTCATGGTCGATCCGGCACAGCATGCCGACAGACGCCGGGTGTTTCACGTGAAACATGGACGAACACAGAGCGTCCATCAAGTCGGTCGGCGAATGCTCGCCGAGATGCGTGGCGATCGTCGAACCGTTTCCGATCTCCGGCAAAGGGGCCGACAGCAGGGCCCATTAGCCTCATGGCCCATGACGAGACTCCACCTCTTCGACCTCGACGGCACGCTCCTGCACGGCACTTCCGCCCCCGTGGAGATCTCGCGGCAACTCGGACTGGAAGCGCAGACGGTGGCGCTCGACCGGGAGATCTCGGCGGGGCTGATCGGGCCTCCGGAGTATGCGACGCGGGTGCACGCGCTCTGGGCGGATCTCACCGAGGCCCATGTGACGGCCGCCTTCGAGGGCGCTCCTTGGCTGGCCCGGATCCGTGAGGTCTGGGCGGAGATCAGGGGACAGGGCGACTACTGCGCCGTCGTATCGCTCTCGCCCTCCTTCTTCGTGGAGCGACTGACAGGCTGGGGCGCGCACGCGGCCTACGGTTCCCGCTTTCCGGCCGTACCGTTCGCCCAGCCTGTGGACCCCGCGGGAGTTCTCAGCGCCGCGGCCAAGGTCCGGATCGCCGACCGGCTTTGTGAGGAGTTCGGTGTGACGCGGGCCGATTGCATTGCCTATGGCGACTCACTGTCGGACAAGGACCTGTTCGGCGCCGTCCCGGTCTCCGTCGCGGTCAACGCGGACCGCCATCTGGCCGGGCTCTCCACCCACTCTTATATGGGGATGGATCTGTGGGAAGCCTATGAATTGGTGCGCAACGCCGGGTAATTGAAGGAATTGCTCGTTCGGCCCTCGCCCAATTCGTAAGGGGGGAAGGGGGGACTTGTGATCGGGGCAGCGGCCGGTATGGTCGACTCCGGTTCGTGTCCGAGCTGTGATGCACACTCCCAACTCGGATCGAGCGCAAGGTAATGCAGCCTAACGGGACGGAGAGATCGAAGACCCGCATTCTCGGGTATGCGGCAGAGGCGCCCACGCGCGGTGGGATGCTGCGGTGAGGGCACTGCGGCCAATGTCACACTCTTGCCTTACATGTCCGTAACGAGTGTGAATACGGGTTGAATGGCCGTATCGGGTCGCGGCAACGAACTGGGAAAGCAAGCCGTCGCGGGGGAATCAGGCACCTTCCGATCGAGGAAGTGCGTAGACCGACCGAAAGATGTTCGAGGCGAGGCACACCATGGACGCTCCGACCACCACGTCGGCCGACAACGGCACTTCCGGCGGCGGGGGCGGCTGGTTCACGCCGCGCAAGAAGCCGGTGACGACTCCGGGCAGCGAACAGGAGGCGGCCGACGGGCGACGCCTTGCCGCGATGCGCCCGGTCGGCAGGACGGCGACGGGCAACGCCGCGGCCCCGCCGGCCCAGCACGACGGCACACATCCCGGCACGACGGCCGGCCCCGACGGCGCGCACCACACGGGCGACGGCGCAACGGCCCCGGAGCCGGCGACCCAGGAGCTGGCGACCCAGGAACGAGAGGCACCGAGCCCGGGACGAGGGGCACCGACCACGGAGCAAGGGGCGCCGACTGCGGAGCAAGGGGCACCGACTGCCCTATCGGCCCCCGCCATGTCCGCCCCGAGCCACATATCGCCCGCTCTGTCGCCGCCCGCCCCCGCCCCGACCGCAGGCCAAGCACGGCCCGCCTCCTCCCCGCAGGCCACGACGGCACGGCCGGAGACATCAGGACTCGCCCCGCTCGCACCGCCCCCCGCCCAGCTGCGGGTGCCCGCCCAGCGCCCTGCTCCGGCCCCGGCAGCCTCTCCGGACGCCGTCCTGATCCGCCGGACGATGTCCGAGGTCGCCCCCGTGGCCGACAAGGTGACCTCGTACTTCTACGCGCTGCTCTTCGTACGCCACCCCGACCTGCGCTCCCTGTTCCCGGCCGCGATGGACACCCAGCGCGACCGGCTGCTGAAAGCGCTGCTCACCGCGGCCGAGCACATCGACAACACCCCTGTCCTCGTCGACTATCTGCAGAACCTCGGCCGCGGCCACCGGAAGTACGGCACCCGGGCCGAGCACTACCCGGCGGTCGGCGAGTGCCTCATCGGCGCGCTGAGCAAGTACGCCTCCAGCGTCTGGGACGGGGAGACGGAGGCCGCCTGGGTACGGGCGTACACGACGATCTCCCAGGTCATGATCGACGCGGCGGCAGCGGATGAACTGCGCGCCCCCGCCTGGTGGTACGCGGAGGTCGTCTCCCACGAACTCAGGACCTCCGACGTCGCGGTCCTCACCGTCCGGCCCGACCAGCCCTACCCCTTCCTCGCCGGGCAGTACACAAGCCTGGAGACACCCTGGTGGCCGCGGATCTGGCGGCACTACTCCTTCGCCTCGGCGCCCCGCTCCGACGGCCTGCTGACGTTCCATGTGAAGGCCGTGCCAGCGGGCTGGGTCTCCAACGCGTTGGTGCACCGCGCCCGGCCGGGGGACATCATCCGGCTCGGTCCGCCCGCCGGCTCGATGACCGTGGACCACACCACCGACAGCGGTCTGCTCTGCGTGGGCGGAGGCACCGGCATAGCGCCCATCAAGGCAATGGTGGAGGACGTCGCCGAGCACGGCGAGCGGCGACCGGTCGAGGTCTTCTACGGCGCCCGCTCCAACCATGACCTTTACGACATCGACACGATGCTCAGGCTCCAGCAGGCCCACCCCTGGCTGGAGGTCCGCCCGGTGGTGGACCGGCATGGACTGCTCCAGCTTCCCGACGCCATTCGCGAGTACGGGCCCTGGAACGAGTACGACGCCTACGTCTCCGGACCGCCCGGCATGATCCGCAGCGGTGTGGACGCGCTGAGGGACATCGGCATTCCGTCCGACCGCATACGCCATGACTCGGTGGAGGAGCTCGTCGCCGCCGAGGGCTGACCTCCTCGCCGGGAGTTCTTCCGGCCGGCTGTCACCCCAGGTCGGGAGCGTGCATGGCGCGGACACCTTCGATGTTCCCGTCGAGATAGTGCCGCAGCGACAGCGGCACGAGATGCACGGAGGCGATCCCGACCCGGGTGAACGGCACCCGCACGATCTCGTACTCGCCGATGGGTTCCTCCACCTCGGGCCCATGCCGCAAGGACGGGTCCATGGACTCCAGGTGGCAGACGAAGAAGTGCTGCACTTTCACACCGGTCGCTCCGCCGTCCTCGCCTATGTGCTCGACGGTGTCGACGAAGCAGGGCACCACGTCGGTGATCTTGGCGCCGAGCTCCTCGTACACCTCGCGGTGCAGGGCGTCGACCACAGTCGTGTCCGTCGGCTCGACCCCGCCACCGGGAGTGAGCCAATAGGGATCCATGCCGGGCTTGGTGCGCTTGATCAGGATCAGATCGTCGCCGTCCAGGAGAACGGCGCGGGCGGTGCGCTTGACCACGGGTCGGACGGTCATGGGAGAAATGTGGCCCGGCTGGTTCCACGTGAAACATCGCGAAACGTCACCGGTCGAGCTCACGGTGTGATGGCTGCGGATGGCCTGGTCAGGACCGGTGGAAGGCCGCTTGTCAGCCCCAGTCGGGGTCCGCTCCTCGGCCCCAGCGAGGAGGAGCGCGTCAGCCCCAGTGCGGAGGAGCTCGTCAGGCCCGGTCGGAAGCCGCTCGTCAGGCCCAGTCGCAGGCCGTTCTCAGCAACCACTCATGGGCCCGCGCGATGTGCGGCATCGCCAGCGTGCCGGTGCGGACCACCAGGAAGTACGTCCGAAGCGGAGGCACTGGCGGATCGTGCAGGGTGACGACATCGCCGCGTTCCAGGGCGGACGCGCACAGGTAGCGGGGCAGCACGGCCAGCCCCGCCCCCGCCACCGCGCAGGCGAGGACCGCGCGCAGGTCGGGGACGATCACGGTGCCCGGAGCGGCAGGACGGGAGTCATAGACCGAAGCCCAGTAACGGGAGACGAACGGCAGGGACTCGTGCACCTCGACCACCGGGATGTCCTCCAGCGGGTGCGCCGCCCTGCGGTGCGGCTTCTCCGGGCCGATCTGGTCGGCCCAGCGCGGAGCGGCCACGAGGACAAGCTCCTCGTCGCAGAGCGGAGTCGCCGTGAGCAGCGGGCCGCGCGGGCGGGCCGTACTGATGGCCAGATCGTGATGCCCGGCGGCCAGCCCCTCCAGGGTTTCCTCGGCGGTGCCGAAGGACGCGCGCAGCGCGAAGCCCTGGCCGTCCTCGCCGGTCAGCTCGATGAGAGCGGGCAGCGCCCGTTCGGCGGTGAACTCAGGAGGGCCGGCGAGGTGCAGGGACCGTAAGGAGGACTCGTCGTCGAGACCCGTCTCGGCGATCTCCACCAGGGCGTCGAGATGCGGCGCGGCCTTGTGGGCGAGTTCGTCGCCGATGGTCGTCGGTGTCACTCCGCGGGCCTGCCGCAGGAACAGGGGGCGGCCCAGCTGCTGCTCCAGGGTGCGTATCTGCGAGGTCACGGCCGGCTGCGACAGTCCGAGCAGCGCGGCGGCACGGGTGAAGGAGCCGGCCCGGTGCACGGTCACAAAGGTGCGCAACAAGGCCAGATCCATCCCACACCCTCCCCTTTCCCGCCCTTCTCCCCACCCCCAGGGCAGGGCCCAACTATAAATATGTCGATAGGTCGCTGTCGCTACTGTGATTGGACACTGACAGAGAGTCAACTAGCCTTGTTCGCGCGGTTCTTCGCGCGCGGAACCGAGGACGGTCCGAGCCACGAGGGGGGAGGCTCGGACCGTCCGTTCGACGTAGCCGGACATGACGGGCGCAGGCGCGTACCCGGTCACTGAGCCGATTCGTCCAGCGCACGCAGCACATCCGCCACCAGGTCGTCGGGATCCTCGGCACCGACCGACATGCGGATGAAGCCCTCCGGTACGGCGTCGCCGCCCCAGCGTCCACGCCGCTCCGCCGTGGAGCGCACTCCGCCGAAACTGGTCGCGTCGTCGACGAGCCGCAGGGCGTGCAGGAAACGCTCGGCACGCGCGCGCGTGGGCAGCGTGAAGGACACCACGCATCCGAAGCGCCGCATCTGCTGCGAGGCGATCTTGTAAGAGGGGTCGCCCGGCAGGCCGGGATAGCGCACCCCGAGCTCCTCGGGCCAGTCCCGCAGGGCTTCGGCGACCGCCAGGGCGTTGGCGTTCTGCCGCTCCACACGCAGCTGGAGCGTGGCGATGGAACGGTGCGCGAGCCAGGCCTCCATGGGCCCCGGGATCGCACCGACGATCTTGCGCCAGCGACGTACGGCGGCCATGGCCTCGGCGTCGCGGCCGGTGACGTATCCCAGCAGCAGGTCGCCATGTCCCGTCAGCTGCTTGGTGCCGCTGGCCACCGAGAAGTCGGCGCCGAGCTCCAGCGGGCGCTGCCCGAGCGGCGTCGCGAGCGTGTTGTCGACGGCGACGAGGGCACCACGCGCGTGGGCCTCCTCGACGAGGCGCCGGATGTCGCACACGTCGAGGCTGGGGTTCGACGGCGTCTCGATCCACAGCAGCTTCGCCCCGTCCAGGACGCCGAGCTGGGCGTCCCCGCCGGTCGGCGCGGTGCGCACCTCGATGCCGTACGCCTCCAGCTGCGCGCGTGTCAGAGGCAGCGCCTGGTAGCCGTCACTGGGCAGGACGACCGCGTCCCCGGCGCGCAGCTGGGAGAAGAGCACCGAGGAGATGGCGGCCATGCCCGAGGCGAAGACCAGCGTCTCGGCGCCGTCCTCCCCCGGCGCCTCCAGCTCGCCGATGGCCCGCTCCAGGTGCGTCCAGGTCGGGTTCTCGTCCCGGCCGTAGTTGTACGGCCCCGTGGGCTCGCCCGGCAGGTGGTAGTGGGCGGCGAACACCGGACCCGGCAGGGCCGGCTCGTGCTTGACCGGCTCGGGCAGTCCGGCCCGCACCGCGCGCGTCCCGTCGCCGCCACCGGAAGCCGGCCCCTGCGAAGAAGACAGCCCCGGCGAAGGAGGCAGTCCCTCCGAAGGAGCCGGCCCCTGCGAAGAAGACAGTCCTTGCGCATTCGTACCGCTCATGCCGCCTGTCCCTCCACCTGTTCGCGGACCGCCGCGATGAGGCCCGCGCCGGCCGCCTCCACCATCTCGAGGCACTCCTCGAAGCCGTCCCTGCCGCCGTAGTACGGGTCCGGCACGTCGAGGTCGTCGCCCGCGGCGGGATCGTAGGAACGCAGCAGCCGCACCTTGGCCGCGTCCTGCGGCGAGGGCGCGAGGCGGCGCAGGGCCTTGAGGTGGCCGGAGTCGAGCGCGATGACGAGGTCGAGGCGGGCGAACCAGGACGGCTGGAACTGCCGCGCCGTGTGGCCGCTGTCGTAGCCGTGCTCCTCGAGGACGGACACGGTGCGTGGGTCGGCCGGGTCACCCTCGTGCCAGCCGCCGGTGCCGGCGCTGTCGACCTCGACCAGGCCGTCGAGCCCGGCTTCCACGACGCGCGCGCGGAAGACGGACTCGGCCATCGGGGAGCGGCAGATGTTGCCGGTGCAGACGAAACAGACGCGGTAGGTCATCGGGCGCTCAGTCCCCGTCGGGCAGGACAACGTTGAGTGCCCACGAGACGATCGAGATGATCAGGCCGCCGAGGACGGCGGTCCAGAAGCCCTCGACGTGGAAGCTCAGGTCGACCTTGTCGGCGAGCCACGAGGTCAGCAGCAGCATCAGCGCGTTGACGACCAGGGTGAACAGGCCGAGCGTCAGGATGAGCAGCGGCAGGCTCAGGAGCTTCACGATCGGCTTGACCACGAAGTTCACCAGACCGAAGATCAGCGCGACGAGGAGCAGGGTGCCGATCTTCTTGCCCGTGCTGTCACCGGTCAGGGTGATCTTGTCTATCAGCCAGACGGCCACCGCCAGGGCGCCCGCGTTGGCGATCGTCTTGACTACGAAATTCATCATGTGTCTGATCGTGGCAGACGAAATCGGCCATGAGCACTGTGACAAGGGCGGACGACAGCGATGAAGTCATTCCGGCTGGATGAACTGGAGGCGGAGCGCGCCGCCAATGAGGGCGCCTACCTGCAGTTTCTGCGAGAGCGGAACATGTCGGTCGGTCTGTACGCGCTCAACGCCGGTGAGCACGATCCACAGAAGCCGCACAACCAGGACGAGGTCTACTTCGTTGTGAGCGGCCGCGCGCACATCACCGTGGGCATGGAGACCACGCAGGTCGCGCGGGGCAGCGTGGTGTACGTGCCGGCCGGAGTCGCCCACAAGTTCCACCACATCAGCGAGGACCTGCGGGTGCTCGTGGTGTTCTCTCCGCCGGAAAGCTGACCTTTGGCCTCGGGGTTCCCTAGGGGATCGATCAGGGGAGGACAAGGGCTGCGAGGCCCCCGCCGGGGCACCTGCCGGTCCTAGCATCGAGTGCAGTGAATCAGCAGATTCCGAAGGATCGGATCAGGACCCGCAGCGACGGGCGGAGAAGTAAGGACGAGGGCGATGCGTGAGATCTTCGCGGGACTGCCGTGGTGGGTGAAGTGGATCGCGGTGCCTGTCATCGCCCTGGTGGTGTTCGGCGGGCTGATCGCCAGCGTCGTCGGGTTCGTCATCGGACTGCTCTTCAAGGTGCTGGTCTTCGTGGCGCTGGTCGGTGGACTGATTTACGTCGTACGGAAGTTCACATCGAGTTCGTCGTCGCGCAGCGACTGGTGAGGGCCGTGGGGACCGGCGGCCGGTAACAGGAATCACCGGTTCCCTCGGGCGAGGGAAGTTTTCCGGACAGGGCGTCTGCAAGCGGTGGCGGACGAATAGAGTCCGGAAATCGACGCGGGGACGACCCCGCGAGCGGCGTACACCCCCTCCCGTGTTTCCCGGCACGGGATGCCCCCCTCGCGCTTCGGGAGTAACCCTTGGCCACGGTTGACACCGCACCCTCAGACCCCCACGCACCCCGCGAACGGCCCAGCTCCGCCGTACCCCAAGTACCGCGACAGGCCTCCCCCACCACCCGCGAGCAGCCGCACTCCACGACACTCATCGGATCCGTCCAGCGCGCCATGCGCCTGCTGGAATGTGTCGCCGAGCACCCGTACGGCGCCCCCGCCAAGCAACTGGCCCGCGAGACGGGCCTCGCACTGCCGACCGCGTACCACCTCCTGCGCACCCTGGTGCACGAGGGCTATCTGCGCCGCGACAAAGGGCTGTTCTTCCTCGGTGACGCGGCCGTTCGGCTGGGCAGCAGCGGAGCCCAGCAGAAACGTCGCAGCACGGTTGCCGACGCGCTCGCCCAATGGCGTGATGCCATCGGTGTCCCGGTTTACTACGCCCAGTACCGCGACGGCGAGATCGAGGTCATGTGTGTCTCCGACACCCCGGGCAATCCGGCGGTCGAGGAATGGGCCGACTTCCGTGAGACCGGCCATGCGCACGCCATCGGTCAGTGCCTGCTGTCCCAGCTGGACGAGGAGGCCCGTCGGGACCACCTCGACCGCCATCCGGTGCAGTCCATCACCCCCTACACCGTGCGCGACAGCCGCACCCTGCTGCGACGCCTCGAACGGACCCGTCGCATGGAGCCGGTGACCGAACGTCAGGAATACGCGCTCGGCACGGTGTGCGCGGCGATTCCGATCACCGTCGGCACCACGGCCGGGACGATGGCCATCTCACTGCCCGCCCATCAGGCCGACCGTCTGATGTCAGCGGCACGACAGCTGCAGGAGGAGGTCGGTCGGCTCCTGGGGTCGCTGGCGATCTCTATCAGTATCTGAAAACTCACTCCTTGTGATCTCTCGTGTACGTTCAGCAAGATTCCACCAGTGTCGGGGTCCGTTCCCGGCCAGTCGACGGCAAACGACGGGGTAGGCGATGCGCGATTCCGTACAGGCAGAGGTCATGATGAGCTTTCTCGTCTCCGAGGAGCTCTCCTTCCGCATCCCGGTGGAGCTGCGCTACGAGACCTGTGATCCCTACGCCGTCCGACTCACCTTCCACCTGCCCGGCGATGCCCCGGTGACCTGGGCCTTCGGCCGCGAACTGCTGGTCGATGGCGTGGGCCGACCATGCGGGGAGGGAGACGTGCGGGTCTCGCCGGCCGGCTCCGACACGCTGGGCGACGTCCTGATCCGCCTGCAGGTCGGAGCGGATCAGGCCCTGTTCCGCTCCTCGGTGGCGCCGCTGGTGGCTTTCCTCGACCGCACCGACAAGCTGGTGCCGCTGGGGCAGGAGGGCGCGCTCGCCGACTTCGACGCCCACCTCGACGAGGCCCTGGACCGCATCCTGGCGGAGGAGCAGAGCGCGGGGTGATGCGTCACGGCAGCGAGGTGGGTGGCGTAACGCTTTGCCCCGCGCTCTGGGGGCGTGCGGGAACGCTTCTTCTGCGCCGGGCGTGCCCCGTTGCGCCGGATGGGTGAGGTTGGCCGCGTGAGGTCGCGGCTGGATCCGTGTCTTCCATCGCGGCCGGATCCATCACCGCTTCCGTCGCGGGCGGGGCCTGTCACCGCTTGCGCCGCCGTCGGGTGCCTGCCACCGCATTCGTCGCGGCCGGGTGCCTGCCACCCCCTCCGGCGCTGTCGGGTGCCTGCCACCGCTTCCGGCGCTGCCGAAGGCATGTCACCGCATGTGTCGCGGCCGGATCCCCGTCACCGCTTCCGCCGTCGCCCCCGCCCGCCGCGCCCCGCGGTCGGCTGTGCGCCCGCAGGGACCGGCTGGGTGCCCGCCGGCACCGCCCCCTTCCCCGGCCGGTCGGCCGAGACCACCAGGGCCGCGAGAGCCGTCGTGACCGGCACCGAGGCGACCAGGCCGATGGAGCCGACCAGCGTGCGCACGATCTCCTCCGCCACCAGCTCACTGTTGGCGACCGTGCCGACGCTGCTCTGCGCGATCGAGAAGAGCAGCAGCAACGGCAGTGCGGCGCCCGCATAGGCCAGGACGAGCGTGTTGACGACGGACGCGATGTGGTCACGGCCGATACGGATGCCCGCCCGGTACAGCCCGCGCCAGCCCATCGTCGGGTTGGCCTCGTGCAGCTCCCAGACCGCGGACGTCTGGGTCACCGTCACGTCGTCGAGGACGCCGAGCGAACCGATGATGACGCCCGCGAGCAGCAGACCGCTCATGTCGATCGACGGATACAGCCCGTGGATGAGGCCTGTGTTGTCGTCGGTGTTGCCGGTGAGCGCGGCCCAGTCGATGAAGGCCGAGCCGAGAACGCCGATCAGCAGCAGTGAGATCAGCGTGCCGAGCACCGCCACCGACGTACGGGCCGAGAGGCCGTGGCACAGATAGAGGGCGATCAGCATGATCGCGCTCGACCCCACTACCGCCACGACCAGCGGGTTCGAGCCCTGCAGGATCGCGGGCAGGATGAAGAAGTTCAGCACCAGGAAGCTGATGGCCAGCGAGACCAGCGCCATGACGCCCCGCATCCGCCCGACGAGCACGACGGCGAGTGCGAAGATGCCGGCCAGCACCCCCAACGGAACACGCCGGTTCACGTCGGTGACCGAGTACTGCAGGTCCTTGGGCGCGGAGGGCTCGTAGGCGACCACGACCTCCTGGCCCTCGTGCAACTGCCGCGACTGGTCGGGCTGCACGATCTCCGTGAACGTACGGCCCTTGTCCTTGCCGGTGTCGACGCGGATCGTCGCCTTCTTGCAGGTGCCGTTCTCCCGCTGCACGGCGGCGGAACCCTCGGCGGTGGAGGTGTCGCCGGTCGGGGGCACTCCCGAGGCGCCGGCGGTCTTGCAGCTCACCTCGACCACCTCGGTGACCGTGGCGTGCTGCGTCTGCCGGTCGAAGCCGACCCCGGTGCGCTCGTGCGGCGGGGCACCGCCCGGCCACAGCACCGCGAGCCCCACCACCACCGCCGCGGCGAACGGGATCAGGACCGCCGCGATGACCTTGCGCAGGTGCTGGGAGACAGGGGCGGCCGGACCGTGGGCATGACTGTGCGAGTGTCCGTGCCCGCCACCGCTGTCGCCGCCGTGCCGGCCGCCGGATCCGGGACCGTGTCCATGACCGCCGCCTGAATCGTGACCGTGCCCGCCACCCGGATCTGGTCCCTGCGCCGGTGAGCCGCCGGACTCGGGGCCGTGGTCGTGCATGCCTCCGGGGGCGGGCTCACGGTCGTGCCCGCCACCGGGCCCGCTCCCGTGCTCCCGGCTCCCGCCGGAGCTGGGACCGTGTTCGTGCCAGCCGCCGGATCCAGCCGCGTGACCGTCCTGGCCGCCTCCCGGAGCACGGCCGTACCCACCCTCGTATCTGGCTCCGGGAATCACCGAACCGCGGCCGTCGGTACGGCCGTTGCCCCGCGCGGGGCCGCTTCCGAAGCCGTTTCCGGGGCCGGATCCGCCGGGCGGCTCGGGCGGTGGGTACGGAGGTTCATGCGTCGTGGTCACCGACCGATCATCGCAAGAACGACCGGGGCCCCCTGTTCACCGCGCCAGAATTGACGCTAGCGTGGAGGCACCTTTGTACACGCGGGAGCTCGGAGCACCGGGCTGAGAGGGCGCTGACCTCCGTCCCAGCGATGTTTCACATGAAACATCACCCATCACGAGTGATGTTTCACACGAAACGTCGGCGGACGGAAGCCGCTGCGTCGACCGCCGAACCTGTTACCGGGTAATGCCGGCGTAGGGAGTAGGTCTCATGACCAACAGGGACGCACGCACGCCTGCCTCCGTCCAGGACATCAAGTCCCAGGAGGCCGGGAAGTCCATCGGCTGGCACAAGGCGTATGTCGAGGGTTCACGCCCCGACATTCGGGTGCCGGTCCGACAGGTGCACCTCACCAACGGGCAGTCGGTCACGCTGTACGACACGTCGGGCCCGTACACCGATCCACTGGTCGAGACAGACGTCCGCAGGGGCCTGGCTCCGCTGCGGGAGAACTGGATCGTCGCCCGCGGCGACACCGAGGAGTACGCGGGCCGTCCCGTCCGTCCCGAGGACGACGGGATCAAGCACACCTCGCCACGCGGCGGCCTGCGCAACCTCGACGCGGTCTTCCCCGGACGACCGCGCCAGCCCCGTCGCAGCCGTGACGGCAAGGCGGTCACGCAGCTCGCCTACGCGCGCCGCGGTGAGATCACCCCCGAGATGGAGTTCGTGGCCGTCCGGGAGAACGTCTCTCCCGAAGTGGTCCGCGACGAGATCGCCGCGGGCCGGGCGGTGCTTCCCGCCAACGTCAACCACCCGGAGATCGAGCCGATGATCATCGGCAAGCGGTTCCTGGTGAAGGTCAACGCGAACATCGGCAACTCCGCCGTCACCTCCTCCATCGAGGAGGAGGTGGAGAAGATGACCTGGGCGACCCGCTGGGGCGCCGACACGGTCATGGACTTGTCCACCGGCCGCAACATCCACACCACGCGCGAGTGGGTGCTGCGCAACTCCCCTGTGCCGATCGGCACGGTGCCGCTCTACCAGGCGCTGGAGAAGGTCGACGGCAAGGCCGAGGAACTGACTTGGGAGATCTACAAGGACACGGTCATCGAACAGGCCGAACAGGGCGTGGACTACATGACGGTCCACGCGGGCGTGCGCCTGCCGTATGTGCCGCTCACCGCCAACCGCAAGACCGGCATTGTCTCGCGCGGCGGCTCGATCATGGCCGCGTGGTGCCTGGCGCACCACAAGGAGAGCTTCCTGTACGAGAACTTCGAGGAGCTCTGCGAGATCCTCGCGGCGTACGACGTCACATACTCGCTGGGCGACGGCCTGCGGCCGGGTTCGATCGCGGACGCCAACGACGAGGCGCAGTTCGCGGAGTTGAAGACCCTCGGGGAACTCAACCGGATCGCGAAGCGTTTCAACGTACAGACCATGATCGAGGGCCCGGGACACGTCCCGATGCACAAGATCAAGGAGAACATCGACCTTCAGCAGGAGATCTGCGATGAAGCTCCGTTCTATACGCTCGGCCCGCTGACGACCGACGTCGCCCCGGCGTACGACCACATCACCTCCGGCATCGGTGCCGCGATGATCGCCTGGTGGGGCACGGCCATGCTCTGCTACGTCACGCCCAAGGAGCACCTGGGCCTGCCCAACCGTGACGACGTCAAGACCGGCGTCATCACCTACAAGATCGCCGCCCACGCGGCCGATCTCGCCAAGGGGCACCCCGGTGCGCAGGAGTGGGACGACGCCCTGTCCGACGCCCGCTTCGAGTTCCGGTGGGAGGACCAGTTCAACCTCGCCCTGGACCCGGACACGGCACGGGAATTCCATGACGAGACCCTCCCGGCCGAGCCCGCCAAGACGGCTCACTTCTGCTCCATGTGCGGGCCGAAGTTCTGCTCGATGAAGATCTCCCAGGACATCCGCCGGCAGCACGGCGGCAGTCAGGAGGAGATCGAGGAAGGTATGGCGCAGAAGTCGAAGGAGTTCGCGGCGGCGGGCAACCGGGTGTATCTGCCGCTCGCCGACTGAGCGGAGTACCGACCGGGCAGGGGGGCCACGCATACGACGGCGCCCCTGCCCGGTGCGCGCGGTAAGTCCCCCGTCCGGTCACGGAAAGAGCACGACGCCGCTCGGTCGGATCAAGATCTCTAGTGTCTCTCGTGTGAGTGGGATCGATGTCACCAACGGAGTGGTGGGCGCCTTCATCGGCATGCTGTTCGCGGTGCTGTTCCAACAGCCCCTTCAGGACGTCTGGTACCGGCTGCGCAGGCGGTCGGCCAGTGCGTTGCGCAGCCTGGGGCGCAGGGAGGAGTCCGGGCCCGCCTGGCGCACGTTCTCGCTGGGGCCGCTGCAGACGTCGGCGCTGATCGTCGAGGGAGACGGCGACAAGCCGATACCCCCGGAGGCGGTGTACGTGCATGTGCTCGACGGCGAGGTGGAGTTGCCGTCGGACATGGCCGGCTGGCGCGAGGAGATCGTCGAGGAGAGTGAGCGGCTGCGGGCCGAGGGGCGCACCCCTTTGTGGAACGGACCGCGCTACGCGGTCGAGTCGGTCGACATCTCCCGTACCGCTCTGGACGAGACGCCCGAGGTCCATCTGCGGCTGCGCGCAACGGACTACTACACGTTCCTGGCCGCTCAGCAGCTCGACCGCCGGCTTCCCGACGGCACGACTCCCCGTTCCCGCTACCTGGATCCGGAGAGGCCGCTTCAGGCGCCGGACTTCCTCCAGTGCAGCTTCGCGGTCAACATCGCGGTGGTCACCGCCGACGACATGCTGGTGGTGAGTCAGCGCAGCGACCGGGTACGCATGGCGCCGGGCGTGTGGAACTCCTCCGTCAACGAAGGCTTGTCACGGCACATCGACTCCTCCGGGCGGAGTGCACCAGAGCTGCACGCGGTGGCCCGTCGGGGCATGCGGGAGGAACTGTCCCTGGAGCCGCACGAGTACACGCTCGAACTGCTCGCGTTCGTGCTGGACATCGACAAACGCCACTGGAGCGCGCACTTCCACGCCAGGCTCAAGGAACTGAAGAGCTCGGATCTCCAGGAGCGGATGAGCCGGGGCGTCGCCGACCGGTGGGAGCACCAGACCATCGAGTACGTGCCCTTCCGGCCGGCTCCCGTGGTCAAGTACCTGCTGCGGGAGGACCGTGTGCATCGATGGGCACCCCTGGCGCCGGCCCTGTTCCATCTGTCCCTCGTGCACGCCTTCAGCCGGACGCTGGTGGAACGCGTGGAGGCGCAGATCATCCGGCGCCTGTAGCACCGTACGAAAGATGCCAGGGCCCGGTCTTCGGCTTGCGCCTCCCCGGGAGGTTCCCCGGGGCTCCACCGAGGAGGAGGGACCCCTGGTGGAGGCCTCCTCACGGTGGGGTGCAAGCCGAGGGGCGACTGCGGCCGGCCTCACTCCGGCTGGTGTTCCGGCCCCCCGAATTCGGGGCTGGTGTAGTCCGGGCTGGTGAAGCTGGGGCGCGGGCCCGGGGAGGCTCCGTCGTCCGGGCTGCTGAAACCCGGGCGGCCGTAGCCGAGGTGCGGGATACGGCCGGCCGGTGCCGATGGAGGCGTGTGGTGCAGTGCCGACGCCGTGCCGGGGTCGGCGAGCGCCTCCCGTAGGAAGGGCAGAATCCCGCGCTCCAGCAGGGCATCCCGCCAGGCTTCCCTGGCCCGGGCCACCTCCTCGCTCAGTTCGCCGTACGGCCCGGCGTCCAACGCGGGCCGGTTGCGCAGGGCGGTGAGCAGGAGGCCGACGGCGGCGACCAGGATCGCGGCCGCGGCGATGGCACCGAACACCCATCCGGTGGTGAGCATCGTCTGGGCGAACGCCGGCTCGGGGTCGAACATCTTCAGGATGTAACCGACGAGGAGGAAGATCGCCGCGGCGGTGCCCGCGAGGACGGGTGCCAGGACGGCGACGACGGCGGTGACGCCAGGGCCGGCTGTCTCGGCGACTTCTCCCATGGTGGTGGCGAGCCCCATCGCACCCGAGCCCGACTCGGCCGAGCCGGATTCGCGGGCGGACGACGGGGTGGACGGCGCCGGTTGACGCAGTTCCTCGCGGACCTTCACGTAGTGCTGGTACTCGGTCGCCGCGGCCGCCGTGATGAGTGCGGTGGCGTTGAGCGCCATGGTGCGCAGCTGTTCGGCGTTGAGCCGCTGTCCGACAGCGGCCAGCTCCGGGCGGTGTGGTGCGGAGCGCAGCGCCTCATCGAGGATCCGCTCGTACTCCTGGCGGTCCTCGCTGTGCAGGTGCTGCGGAACGCTGTTCATGTGCATCCCCCGATGCTCCGTAGGGCTTGGGGCTCGCATGCCAACGAGCCGTCGGGCAGAAACGGAGGGGAGCCTGCTACGGATAAGCCGATGGTAGAGCGGTGACGGCACACGGTGACAGGGGGTTTGCCAAAATTGGGCCCTGGCCTGCGCCGTCTTCCGTCACTGCGTCATACGGGGACGTCTGCCCGGTGAACGTTCAGATATCCAGGGGAAGTTGCTGGACCAGCAGCTTTCCGGCCATGGTCACGCCGCCGTCCATCGCGATGGCGAGGCCGTCGGCGTAGACATGCGGTCCCTCGACCAGGGGCCCGGTGCTGTCCTCGCCGTCCTCGGAGCCGACCTCGCCCAGCAGATACGGAATGGGGCTGTGGCCGTGAACGATGCGGGTGCCGCCGTACGTATCGAGCAGCGAACGCACATGGTCGGCGCCGCCCTCGTCGCGGAAGGAGAAGCGCTTGGTGAACTTCCGGAACAGATCCCAGACTTCGTCGGCGTCATTGCGCGTGAGCGTCTCGCGGACGGTGTCGTTGACCGCCTCGATCGAGTCGCCGTAGTCGAGATAGGCGGTGGTGTCCGAGTGCACGAGCAGATGGCCGTCGACCTGCTCCATGGCGTCCAGCCGGGACATCCACTGCAGGTGGTGGTCCTGGAGGCGGTCCATGTCGGTCTTCTGACCGCCGTTGAGCAGCCAGGCCGCCTGGAAGGTGGCGGTGCCCGCGCCGGAGTTGACGGGGGTGTCGCCGAACCGCTTGGCGCCGATCAGCAGCAGCTCGTGGTTGCCCATCAGGGCCTTGCAGTAGCCGCCGGCCGCGGCGGCCTCGGCGGACAGCCGCATCACGAGGTCGATGACGCCGATGCCGTCCGGGCCGCGGTCGGTGAAGTCACCGAGGAACCACAGCCGGGCGGTGCCGGCGCACCAGTTCCCCGCCGAGTCGATGAGCCCCTTCTCCTGGAGGGCGGCCACCAGCTCGTCGAGATAGCCGTGCACATCGCCGACGACGAACAGCGGGCCGGGACCGCCCACCGACTGGGGGGCCGGCGCGGCGGCGGGGTCGACGTGCACCTGGACCGTGTCACCGCGGTTGATGACCGGCAGGTCGCGCTGGGTCGGTGTGTACCCCTCGGGGTAAACCTCCTCGCGAGGCGGGGCGACCTCGCCCGGGTGCGTGCTGTGGCCGTACGGACCGGTCTCGTGGACGTACGCGGGCACCCGGAAGTCGCGCAACGTCGCCGTCCGCTCCACCTCGGGTCCCTGACCGGCCCCCTGAGTCATCAGACCCCTCCACCATCGCGCCGCAGCTGCACCGCATCGGACTGCCTGGTCGCAGCGGCCCGCGGTGTCGTGGGCCCATCATAGGAATGCCGATCGCGCCATGTGATGACCCAGGGGTGGTGAATCGGAGCAGGACTCCTGTCCACCGCGGCTTTCGCCCCGATTGGGCAGGGCTTCGACCGTCCGATGACTCCGCTCCGGTCCCTCCTCGACCTGCTGCTGCCGCTCCCCGACCTGCTTCTACCGCTCCTCGGGAGACCGAGGCGGGCTGACCGTCGTACGCGGCGGGCGTCGCTGGGACGAGGTACGCACGATCAGCTCGGTCGGTATCACCTGCTCGACCGGCCGGTCCGACTCGACTCCTTCGATCGCGTCGATGAGGAGCTGGACCACGGCCGTGCCGATGCGGCGCGGCTTCAGGGAGAGCGTGGTGATGGGCGGCTCTGTGTTGGCGTACACGGTGGACTCGCTGCAGCAGACCAGAAGCAGGTCGTCCGGTACGCGCAGGCCGTAGCGGCGGGCGGCGGCGAGCAGGTCGGTGCCGTTCGGGTCGAACAGGCCGTAGACCGCGTCGGGGCGGTCGGGGCGGGCGAGCAGCCGGTCGGCGGCGACGGCCCCGGCGCACGGATCGTGCGCCGGGTAGGCCTCGTACACCGGGTCCTGGCCGACCCGCTCGCACCAGCGCAGGTACGCGGTCGTGGACAGATGGGTGTACGTGTCCGTCGTGGTGCCCGTCAGCAGTCCGATCCGGCGGGCACCCGCGTCGGCCAGGTGGTCGAGAATGCCGAGGACGGCGGCCTCGTGGTCGTTGTCGACCCAGGCGGTGACGGGGAGCGAGCCGGCCGGGCGGCCGTCGGAGACGACCGGCAGGCCCTGCCGGACCAGTTCGCTGACGACCGGGTCCTGGTCGGACGGGTCGATGACGACCGTGCCGTCGAGGGCGACGTTCGACCAGACGTCATGGCGCGAGGTCGCGGGGAGGATCACCAGGGCGTAGCCGCGGGCGAGCGCGGCCGAGGTGGCCGCGCGGGCCATCTCGGCGAAGTACGCGAACTCGGTGAAGGTGAAAGGTTCATCCCCGTAAGTCGTCACCGTCAGGCCGATGAGGCCGGACTTGCCGGTACGGAGCGTGCGGGCGGCGGCCGAGGGCCGGTAGCCCAGCCGGTCGGCGACCTCGCGGACATGGCGTCGGGTGGCGTCGGGGAGCCGGCCCTTGCCGTTGAGGGCATCGGAGACGGTCGTGATGGAGACCCCGGCGGCGGCGGCCACGTCTCTGATGCCCGCCCGGCCGGGCCGACTGCCTCGACGTGAGGTTTCCGCGCGGCTCACCTGGTGCTTCCCTGCTGCTGTCATGGCGAGCCGATAGTAGGGCTCATGCGGTGGGGTAGTGCGGACGCATATGCAGCCGTTGACAGGCACGTTTCTGCAAGGTCATCAGGCGTCAAATCCCTTTGAAAACAAGGTAGTTGAACGATCCAATGGTAGGACGTGACTTGTCGGCACGCATGGGCCTGCCAACTGTCCGATGTTTCGAAGAGGTCTCAACTCACCTTCACGAGGGATGCGCGCCACGGCGTGAACCACCGGCGCATAGATATATGTGTGACGCGCCCCCCAATTCGTACACCTTCGTACAGCGATGCCCCTGATGCTGGTGTGACAGAAGGGGCCTGAAGCCGGGGGCGTCGCACCTGTACGCATCGACGCCGAATCCTCATAAGGTGAGGAGTATTGGAGCCGGCGGTGGTGATGGGCCGCCGGTGGTCGCGAGGAGGACTGCGGTGAGCGAGACGAGCCCCAAGCTGCGCGCCGAGCTGGAGGGTATCCCCACCTACAAGCCGGGCAAGCCCGCCGCGGCCGGTGGCCCGGTGGCCTACAAGCTGTCCTCCAACGAGAACCCCTATCCGCCGCTGCCCGGCGTGATGGAGACCGTGACCGCGGCTGCCGCCTCCTTCAACCGGTACCCGGACATGATGTGCACGGCGCTGATGAACGAGCTGTCCGAGCGCTTCGGTGTGCCGGCCTCCCACCTGGCCACCGGCACCGGCTCGGTCGGCGTCGCCCAGCAGCTGCTGCAGGCCACCGCCGGACCCGGCGACGAGGTCATCTACGCCTGGCGGTCCTTCGAGGCGTACCCGATCATCACGCAGATCAGCGGTGCGACGTCCGTGAAGGTGCCGCTGACGCCGGGTGATGTGCACGACCTGGACGCGATGGCCGCCGCCATCACCGACCGGACCCGGCTGATTTTCGTCTGCAACCCCAACAACCCGACGGGCACGGTCGTGAAGCGGGCCGAGCTGGAGCGGTTCCTGGACCGGGTGCCCGGCGATGTGCTGGTGGTGCTCGACGAGGCGTACCGCGAGTTCATTCGCGACCCTGAGGTGCCGGACGGTGTGGAGATCTACCGCGAGCGCCCGAACGTCTGTGTCCTGCGGACGTTCTCCAAGGCCTACGGCCTCGCCGGTCTTCGTGTCGGCTTCGCCATCGCCCATGAGCCGGTCGCGGCGGCGCTGCGCAAGACGGCCGTGCCCTTCGGCGTGAGCCAGCTCGCGCAGGACGCGGCCATCGCCTCGCTGCGCGCCGAGGACGAACTGCTCGGCAGGGTCGGTTCGTTGGTGTGCGAGCGCAACCGCGTGGTCGACGGGCTGCGCGCTCAGGGCTGGACGGTGCCCGAGACCCAGGCCAACTTCGTGTGGCTGCGGCTGGGGGAGCGCACGGTCGCCTTCGCTCAGGCGTGTGAGCAGGCGGGCGTGGTGATCCGGCCGTTCCCGGGCGAGGGTGTGCGGGTCACGGTCGGGGAGGTCGAGGCGAACGACATCTTCCTGAAGGTGGTGGAAGGCTTCCGGAAGGAGCTCTAGGGCTCCGCGGGCGCGGTCAGGCGTCTACGGGTTCTCCGCGCGCGGTCAGGCGTCTGCGAGTTCTCCGCGCGCGGTCAGGCGTCTACCAGTTCCACGCGCACGGGGTCGCCGTCGCGCACCGTCGCCAGCAGGCGGGGGTCGCCGTCGAGGTGGCCCAGGACATTGCACGGACTCGCGAGGCGGCACTCGTCGCCTCGCGAGATCGGCGTGGGCCCATAGGGGAGGGCGAGCGCGTCGCCGTCCGTCCAGAAGGCGACCGTGCCCGGATCGACGACCTGCCGGGCGTTGGTTTCACGTGGAACGGCGACGCCCGTGTCGAAGTAGACCTCCTCGCCCCAGGTGCGGGCGGTGGAGACGAGGGGCAGGGCCTTGACCAGGGCCTGCGTGGTCGGGGTGTCGTCGAGGGTCGCGGTGAGGTGTCCCGCGGGCCAGGAGATCCGTAGTTGTAGCGGTGTCTGTGTCTGCATGCCGCAGATTCAACAATATGTTGAAGGTCGCGGCCAAGGGGTTGAGGCAAGGGGGACCCCCCTTCGAAGCCCGAAAAGGCGTGCTGCATAATTGCTTGTGAATGTGAACGCTTTCACAAGCGTAGTTAAGGAGCGGCGACGTGGACCTGGCTTTGGCGCCGGAGACTCTGGCGCGCTGGCAGTTCGGCATCACGACCGTCTACCACTTTCTGTTCGTCCCCCTCACGATCTCGCTTGCCGCCCTCACGGCCGGTCTGCAGACCGCCTGGGTGCGCACGGAGAAGGAGAAATACCTCAGGGCGACAAAGTTCTGGGGCAAGCTCTTCCTGATCAACATCGCGATGGGTGTGGTCACCGGCATCGTGCAGGAGTTCCAGTTCGGTATGAACTGGTCCGACTACTCCCGCTTCGTCGGTGACGTCTTCGGCGCTCCGCTCGCCTTCGAGGCTCTGATCGCCTTCTTCTTCGAGTCCACCTTCATCGGTCTGTGGATCTTCGGCTGGGACAAGCTGCCGAAGAAGATCCACCTGGCCTGCATATGGATGGTCTCCATCGGCACGATCCTGTCGGCCTACTTCATCCTCGCGGCCAACTCGTGGATGCAGCACCCGGTCGGCTACCGGATCAACGAGGCGAAGGGGCGGGCCGAGCTCACCGATTTCTGGCTCGTGCTGACCCAGAACACCGCGCTCGCCCAGGCCTTCCACACCCTCTCGGCGGCCTTCCTGACCGGTGGCGCGTTCATGGTCGGCATCTCCGCCTTCCACCTGCTCCGCAAGAAGCACATCCGCGACATGAAGACCTCGCTGCGGCTCGGTCTGGTCACCGTGGTCATCGGCGGCATGCTCACCGCGATCAGTGGCGACGTCCTCGGCAAGATCATGTACGAGCAGCAGCCGATGAAGATGGCCGCGGCCGAGGCGCTGTGGGACGGCGAGAAGCCCGCGCCCTTCTCGGTCTTCGCCGTCGGCGACGTCGACAAGGGCCACAACAAGGTCGCGATCGAGATCCCGGGCCTGCTGTCCTTCCTGGCCAAGGACGACTTCACCTCGTACGTCCCCGGCATCAACGACGTCAACAAGGCCGAGCAGGAGAAGTACGGGCCCGGCGACTACCGGCCCAACATCCCCGTCGCCTACTGGGGCTTCCGCTGGATGATCGGCTTCGGCATGGCGTCGTTCACCATCGGCCTGATCGGGCTGTGGCTGACCCGCAAGAAGTTCATGTTGCCGCAGCACCTGAGGGTCGGTGACGACGAGGTGCCGCATCTGGTCCTCTTCCCGAAGAAGGCGCTCGGTCCGAAGCTGACGAAGTGGTACTGGCGCATCGCGATCTGGACCCTGGCCTTCCCGCTGATCGCCAACTCCTGGGGCTGGATCTTCACCGAGATGGGCCGCCAGCCGTGGGTCGTCTACGGCGTCCTGCGCACTCGGGACGCGGTCTCCCCCGGTGTCTCCCAGGGCGAAATCCTCACCTCGATGATCGTCTTCACCGCGCTCTACGCGATCCTCGCCGTCGTCGAGGTGAAGCTGCTCGTGAAGTACGTCAAGGCCGGCCCGCCCGAGCTCACCGAGGCCGACCTGAACCCGCCCACGAAGATCGGCGGCGACTCCCGTGACGCCGACAAGCCGATGGCCTTCTCGTACTAGGCCGAGGGAGCTGCACAGTCATGGAACTTCACGACGTCTGGTTCGTCCTGATCGCCGTCCTGTGGATCGGCTACTTCTTCCTGGAGGGCTTCGACTTCGGGGTCGGCGTCCTCACCAAGCTGCTCGCCCGGAACCGTCCCGAGCGTCGGGTGCTGATCAACACCATCGGCCCCGTCTGGGACGGCAACGAGGTGTGGCTGCTCTCGGCCGGCGGCGCCACCTTCGCCGCCTTCCCCGAGTGGTACGCCACGCTCTTCTCCGGGTTTTACCTGCCTCTGCTTCTCATCCTGGTCTGCCTGATCGTCCGGGGCGTCGCCTTCGAGTACCGGGCCAAGCGGCCCGAGGAGAACTGGCAGCGCAACTGGGAGCATGCGATCTTCTGGTGCTCGCTGATTCCGGCGTTCCTGTGGGGCGTGGCCTTCGGCAACATCGTGCGGGGCGTGAAGCTCGACCAGAGCCATGAGTACGTCGGCGGTGTGCTGGACCTGCTCAACCCGTATGCGCTGCTCGGCGGTCTGGTGACGCTGACGCTGTTCACCTTCCATGGGGCGGTGTTCACCGCGCTCAAGACCGTCGGCGAGATCCGGGAGCGGGCGCGGACTCTGGCCCTGTGGGTCGGTCTCGCCGCCGCTGGGCTGGCGCTGCTCTTCCTGCTCTGGACGCAGATCGAGAACGGCGACGGTCGGAGTCTGGTCGCGCTCGTGGTGGCCGTGGCCGCGCTGGTGGTGGCTCTGCTTGCGAACCAGGCCGGGCGCGAGGGATGGTCGTTCGCCTTCTCGGGCGTGACCATCGTGGCCGCCGTGGCGATGCTCTTCCTGACGCTCTTCCCGAACGTCATGCCGTCCTCGCTCAATGACGAGTGGAGCCTCACGGTCACCAACGCCTCGTCGAGCCCCTACACCCTGAAGATCATGACTTGGTGCGCGGTGATCGCCACACCGGTCGTCATGCTCTACCAGGGCTGGACCTACTGGGTGTTCCGCAAGCGGATCGGCACGCAGCACATCGCCGCGGATGCCGCTGCGGGGGCCACGCACTGAGTCCACTGCGGGTGGGGT
Source organism: Streptomyces curacoi (assembly GCF_001513975.1). Classification (GTDB taxonomy): domain Bacteria; phylum Actinomycetota; class Actinomycetes; order Streptomycetales; family Streptomycetaceae; genus Streptomyces; species Streptomyces curacoi. Next base: position 260,052 of record NZ_KQ947985.1, on the reverse strand, counting down.
GTTTGACGATGTTTCACGTGAAACACCCCGCCCTGGACCGAAGGGCATGTTTCACGTGAAACCGATCGATCCGCGTCTTCTCCGATACGCCCGCGCCACTCGCCTCTTTCTGATCGCGGTCGTCGGCCTGGGTGCCGTCGGTGCGGGGCTGGTCATCGCGCAGGCGATGCTCGTCGCCGAGGTCGTGGTGGGTGCATTCCAGCACGGGATGTCCGCTGCTGAACTCCGCACTCCCCTACTGCTGTTGGTCGTCGTCGCGATCGGTCGCGCCCTGGTCGCATGGCTTACCGAGCTCGCCGCCCACCGCGCGAGCGCGGCGGTGAAGTCGGAACTGCGCGGGCGGCTGCTCGACCGGGCGGCCGAGCTGGGACCCGGCTGGCTGAGCGGACAGCGGACCGGATCGCTGGTCGCCCTCGCCACGCGCGGAGTCGACGCCCTCGACGACTACTTCTCGCGCTATCTGCCGCAGTTGGGGCTCGCGGTGGTCGTGCCGGTGGCAGTGCTGGCGCGGATCGTGACCGAGGACTGGGTCTCGGCGGCCATCATCGTCGGCACCCTGCCGCTCATCCCGATCTTCATGATGCTGATCGGCTGGGCCACGCAGTCTCATATGGACCGTCAATGGCGGCTGCTGTCCCGACTGTCCGGGCACTTCCTGGACGTGGTCGCCGGGCTGCCGACCCTGAAGGTGTTCGGGCGGGCGAAGGCGCAGGCCGAGTCGATCCGGCGGATCACCGGCGAGTACCGCAGGGCGACCATGCGGACCCTGAGGATCGCCTTCATCTCGTCCTTCGCTCTGGAGCTGCTCTCGACGCTCTCGGTGGCGCTGGTCGCCGTGACGATCGGCATGCGGCTCGTCCACGGCGAGATGCATCTGTACGACGGCCTGGTCGTCCTTGTGCTGGCGCCCGAGGCATATCTGCCATTGCGTCAGGTGGGCGCGCAGTATCACGCGGCGGCCGAGGGGCTGTCCGCGGCCGAGGAGATCTTCGAGGTTCTGGAGACTTCGGTGCCGGCGTCGGGGAGCGCGGCGGTGCCGACGGGGGCGGTGTCGTTCGAGGGGGTCTCGGTCCGCTACCCCGGACGGTCCGCCGACGCCGTCTCGAATGCCTCCTTCGTCGTCGAGCCCGGCGAGACGGTCGCGCTTGTCGGGCCGAGCGGTGCGGGCAAGTCGACGCTGCTCAACGTCCTGTTGGGGTTCGTGTGCCCGACCGAGGGGCGAGCCCTGGTCGGGGGAGTCGATCTCGCCGAACTCGATCTGGAGGAGTGGCGCTCGCGTATCGCCTGGGTGCCGCAGCGGCCGCACCTGTATGCCGGGACGATCGCCGAGAACGTACGGCTGGCCCGTCCTGAGGCCGATGACGCTGCCGTGCGACGGGCGTTGGCGGACGCCGGGGCGCTGGAGTTCGTGGACGCGTTGCCCCAGGGTGTCGACACCGTGCTGGGTGAGGACGGGGCCGGGCTGTCCGCGGGGCAGCGGCAGCGGCTCGCGCTGGCCCGGGCGTTTCTCGCTGACCGGCCCGTGCTGCTGCTCGACGAGCCGACGGCCGCGCTCGACGGGGCCACCGAGGCCGAGGTCGTGGAGGCCGTACGGAGGCTGGCGGTGGGGCGGACGGTGCTGCTGGTGGTGCATCGGCCGGCGTTGCTGGGGGTGGCGGATCGGGTGGTGCGGCTCGCGGAAGCCGCGGCGCCCGTGCCGGCGGAGGACGTGCACAAGGCGTCCGTCGGCCGTGTGATCGAGCCCGGCGTGCACGGCGGTTCCGTTGCCCACGATGCCGAGTCCGTGCCGATCACGACCGACGCACGTGGTGTCCTCGCCCGCGTCCGCGCGATGTCCGGTGCCCGGCGTGGTCGCCTCGCCCTCGCGCTGCTGCTCGGGAGCCTCGCGCTCGGCAGTGCCGTCGGGCTCATGGCCACCTCCGGCTGGCTCATCTCGCGGGCCTCGCAGCAGCCGCCCGTGCTGTATCTGATGGTGGCCGTGACGGCGACGCGGGCCTTCGGCATTGGACGGGCCGTGTTCCGGTACGCCGAGCGGCTCGTGTCGCACGACGCGGTGCTGCGGATGCTGGCCGACACCCGGGTCGCCGTGTACCGGCGCCTGGAGCGGCTGGCGCCCGCCGGACTGCGCCGTACCCGCCGGGGTGATCTGCTCTCGCGGCTCGTCACCGACGTGGACGCGCTGCAGGACTACTGGCTTCGGTGGCTGCTCCCCGCCGCTTCCGCGACCGTCGTGTCCGCCGGCGCCGTCGGATTCACCGCCTGGCTGCTGCCCGAGGCCGGTGCCGTGCTGGCGGTCGGTCTGCTGGCGGCCGGGGCCGGAGTCCCGCTCGTCACGGGTGCGGTCGCCCGACGCGCCGAGCACAGGCTGGCCCCGGCCCGCGGAGCGCTCGCGACCCGTGTGACGGATCTGCTCACCGGCACCGCGGAGCTGACCGTGGCCGGTGCCCTGCCCAGCCGTACGGCCGAAGCGCGGCGGGCCGACGGGACGCTCACCCGGATCGCCTCACGGGCCGCCACCGCCACCGCGCTCGGCGACGGACTCACCGCGCTGATCTCCGGGCTCACCGTTGCCGCCACCGCCCTCGTGGGTGCCCAGGCGGTCGCCGACGGGCGGCTGGGCGGCGTGACGACGGCCGTCGTCGTGCTCACCCCGCTGGCCGCCTTCGAGGCCGTCCTGGGGCTGCCGCTCGCCGTGCAGTACCGGCAGCGGGTGCGCAAGAGCGCTGAGCGCGTGTACGAGGTGCTGGACACGCCCGAGCCCGTACGGGAACCGGAGCGGCCCCGGCAGGCGCCCGTGTCGCCCTTCCCGGTCGCGGTGAAGGCCCTGACCGCACGCCACGCAGGTCAGGACCGGGACGCGCTCGCCGGCGTGGACCTGACCCTGGAGGAGGGCCGCCGGATCGCTGTCGTCGGCCCGTCCGGCTCCGGCAAGACGACCCTGGCGCAGGTGCTGCTGCGCTTCCTGGACGTGGACGCGGGCTCGTACACGCTTGGAGGCGTGAACGCGAACGCCCTGGACGGCGACGACGTACGGCGGCTCGTCGGGCTGTGCGCGCAGGACGCGCACCTCTTCGACAGCTCCGTGCGCGAGAACCTGCTCCTTGCCAAGAAGGACGCCACCGAGGCCGAACTGCGCGACGCGCTCAGGCGGGCCCGCCTGCTCGACTGGGCCGACAGCCTGCCCGACGGCCTGGACACGCTCGTGGGCGAGCACGGGGCCCGGCTCTCGGGCGGACAGCGGCAGCGGCTCGCGCTGGCCCGCGCACTGCTCGCCGACTTCCCCGTCCTCCTCCTCGACGAGCCCGCCGAGCATCTCGATCTGCCCACCGCAGACGCCCTCACCGCCGACCTGCTGGCCGCCACCGAGGGCCGTACGACACTGCTCATCACCCATCGACTGGCCGGCCTGGAGGCCGTGGACGAGGTGGTCGTCCTGGCGGAGGGGCGTGTGGTGCAGCGGGGGACGTTCGCGGAGCTGACCGCTGCGGACGGGCCGCTGCGGGAGATGGTGAAGCGGGAGGAGCAGGCGGATCTGCTGGTGGCGGCGTCGTAGTGCCGGCGCAGTGCCGCCGCCGCTCGCGTCAACATCCGTACTGACCCGTCCGCAGCAACACGTCCCCCAGGCGTACGACCTGAACAGGACCGCGACCCGCTCCACGGGCCACGATCGCTGACATGCGTTCACGTCGCCGTCGTCTCCTGGTCGTTCCGGCGCTGTTGTGCGCGCTCGTCGTGCCCATGGCCCGGCCCGCCCACGCCATGGGCGACGGCAAGGGCACCCCGAGCCGCAACGGCACCGGAACCGGCGGCGACTCCGCCCTCAGCGGGCAGGTGGTGCAGCTGTACGAGGACGCCGCTCTGGCGACACAGCGCTACGAGGAGGGGCGGCAGGAGGCCGAGGTGCAGCGGGCGGAGGCACAGCGGATCGAGGCGCTGCTCGACCGCGAGCGGCGGGAGATCGGCGTCCTGCACGAGGACCTGGGCCGGATCGCGCGCGCCCAGTACCGCAGCGGCGGCGGGATGCCGCTCACCGCGCAGATCCTCCTGGCCAAGAGCCCGGACCAGCTGATGCGCGGTCAGCATGTCCTGTCGCAGACGAGCCTTGTCGTCAACAACGCCATCGAGAAGAGCCGCCGCGCCGAGAAACGGCTCGCCGCGGACGAGGCCAAGGCCGCGGCGGCCTGGCAGGGCCTGGAGAAACGCAATGCCGAGCTCGCCGAGCTGAAGAAGGGTATCGAGCAGAAGCTCGAACAGGCGCGATGGCAGTTGCAGGGGAAGGCCGATGCTGCCGTGGCCGCAGGCTCCTGCCCTGGTGCTGTCCGGCTCGACCAGTCGAAGAAGGACTTCCCGAGCGCGTGGGTCGCCCCCGTGGAGTCGTACGCGCTGTCCGCGGCGTTCGGCAGCGGCGGGCTGCGGTGGGCGAACCGGCACACCGGGCAGGACTTCGCCGTGCCGATCGGCACGCCGGTGCGGGCGGTCGGGGACGGGCGCGTGGTCAAGGTGGCGTGCGCGGGCGCCTTCGGCATGGAGGTCGTCGTCCGGCACGCGGGCGGCTACTACACGCAGTACGCCCATCTCGCCTCCGTCGCCGTCGACCAGGACGAGCGGGTCGACACCGGGCAGTGGATCGGCCAGTCGGGCACGACCGGCAACTCCACCGGGCCGCACCTCCACTTCGAGGTGCGGGTCACTCCGGAGATGGGCTCGGCGGTGGATCCGGTGCCGTGGCTGACGGCGCGGGGGGTGCGGCTCGGGTAGGCCCAGGGCCTGTCCGGCGGATCATGCCGGCGTCGCGGGCTCTAGCACCGCTCGGCCAACAGCTCCTCGATCACGACCGCCACACCGTCCTCGTTGTTGGCGACCGTCCGCCCCGACGCGGCGGCGATGACATCCGGGTGGGCATTGCCCATCGCGTACGACCGGCCCGCCCACGTCAGCATTTCCACGTCGTTCGGCATGTCCCCGAAGGCCACGACCTCCTCGTTCGAGATTCCGCGCTCGGCGCAGCACAGGGCGAGCGTGCTGGCCTTGGAGACGCCGGGGCCGCTGATCTCCAGCAGAGCGCTGGGGCTGGAGCGGGTGACATTGGCGCGGTCGCCGATGGCGAGGCGGGCGAGGGTGAGGAAGGCGTCGGGATCGAGGGTGTGGTGGTAGGCGAGGATCTTGAGCACCGGCTCGCCGGCACCGGGGCCGTCCGCGGCCAGGAGGTCCTCGGCCGACGCGAGCTCGTCCGGTGTCTCCATGTGCAGCTTGGGATAGTCCGGCTCCTGGTGGAAGCCGTACGTCTGCTCCACCGCGTACATCGTGCCCGGCGCCGCGTCACGCAGCAGCCGTACGGCGTCCAGCGCGTTCTCCCGCGCCAGCTCCCGCACCTTCACGAACCGGTGGGAGCCGGGGCCGCCGTGCAGGTCGACCACGGCGGCGCCGTTGCCGCAGATCGCCAGGCCGTGACCGTGGACGTGGTCGCTGACGACGTCCATCCAGCGAGCCGGGCGGCCGGTGACGAAGAAGACCTCGATGCCCGCCTCCTCGGCGGCGGCCAGCGCGGCGACCGTGCGGGGGGAGACCGACTTGTCGTCCCGCAGCAGGGTGCCGTCCAGGTCGGTGGCGATGAGCCGGGGGCGGACGGTGGGGGTTTCTCCCTGCTCGAGCGAAGTCGAGAGCTTGGAGGAAGCCGGGGTCTCGGGCTGTCGAGTCGCTGAGGTCACCCGGTCATTCTCCCGCATATGCCTGCACGGCCGTGCGGGAGTCCGCACATCTGAGGCGGTGCCTGAGGAGATCTCGCCCTTGAGGACGCCGTCGGCACCGCCCTCACCAGCGCCGTTGCGGACGTCGCTGTTCACCGCAGCTGCGCCGACGCCTCCATGGCGATCTGCTCGAAGACCTTCTCGTCGGCGGCGAAGTCCGAGTCGGGGATCGGCCAGTGGACCACGATCTCGGTGAACCCCAGTTCCTGGTGGCGTCCCGCGAAGTCGACGAACGCGTCGAGGGACTCCAGCGGACGGCCCCGGTCCGGGGTGAACCCGGTGAGGAGGATCTTGTCGAGCGCGGCAACGTCCCGGCCGATCTCGGCGCAGGCGTCGGCCAGCTTCTCCGCCTGTCCACGAATGGCTTGAACCGACTGTTCAGGAGTGCCGTTCTCGTACAGCTTCGGGTCGCCCGTGGTCACCCACGCCTGCCCGTACCGCGCCGCGAGCCGCAGCCCGCGCGGCCCGGTCGCGGCAACCGCGAAGGGCAGCCGGGGGCGCTGCACACAGCCCGGGATGCCGCGCGCCTCGTGCGCCGAGTAGTAGTCGCCCTCGTACGACACCGAGTCCTCGGACAGCAGCCGGTCCAGAAGCTGGACGAATTCGGCGAACCGGTCGGCCCGCTCGCGCGGCGTCCACGGTTCCTGGCCGAGCACGGTGGCGTCGAAGCCCGAGCCGCCCGCGCCGACGCCGAGTGTGAAGCGCCCGCCGGAGATGTCGTCGAGGGAGATCAGCTCCTTGGCGTAGGGCACCGGATGGCGAAAGTTCGGCGAGGTCACCAGCGTGCCCAGCCGCAGACGGTCGGTGATGGCCGCGGCGGCGGTCAGCGTCGGCACGGCACCGAACCACGGCCCGTCCCGGAAGTTGCGCCAGGACAGGTGGTCGTAGGTGTACGCGGCGTGGAAGCCGAGCTGCTCCGCGCGTCCCCACGCCTCGCGGCCTCCCTCGGACCAGCGACGGTACGGGAGGATCACGGTGCTCAGGCGCAGACTCATATGCCGAGCCTATGCGGCCGGACGGGTTTCACGTGAAACAGTCACCGCACGCGGCTGCTCAGCCACGGACTGAGGTGGATCAAGGGCATGTACTCACGGTGCGTCCGGTCGCCCGGGAGCGGCACGATCAGGAAGTAGCCCGGCGGGAAGCGGCGTGCCTTGACATAGGCGAGGCCGTCGAAGAGGGAGCGGACAAAGGCGGGCACGTCGTTCCGTCGGACGTCGGGGCACTCGACGCCCTCCACGGTGATCAGCGCGTCGTCCTCCGGGTAGAGCCGCACACTCACGCGTGGCAGGCCGCCCAGCTCGACGTAGGCCTCATGGGGCAGCGAGCCGTCCGGGTCCGTGGTGACGCCGATGCCCGCGGCGGTGCGGCGGGAGGTCTGGTCGGCGCCGATGTCATGGCTCACCTCCATCTCGCGTGCGTACTCGGCGGCGATGGCGCGTAGCGCAGTGACAGCGGCTTCGGCGGTGGGCAATTGGTCCATACCACTGATCATGTCGGATGGACGGTCGGCACGGATGGACGGTCGGCGCGGATGGACGGTCGGCGCGGATGGGCGGTCGGCGCGAATGTGCGGTCAGTGCGGAATGGACGGTCAGTGCGAATGGGTCGTCAGCGCGAACGGGCGGTCAGCGCGACTCGGGGAAGCGCAGATACTCGGGCGGCACCGCCTTCGTCAGCCACACCCCGTTCGCGCTCACGTGGAAGACATGGCCGTCGCGATGCATGGCACCGGAGTCCACGGAGAGCACCACCGGGCGGCCGCGCCGGGCGCCGACCCGGGTCGCGGTCTCGCGGTCGGGCGAGAGGTGCACGTCGTGCCTGCTCATGGGCTTGAGGCCGTCCCTGCGGATCGCGTCCAGGTTGCGGGCCACAGTGCCGTGGTAGAGATACGGCGGCGGTGTCGCAGGGGGAAGCCCGAGATCGACGTCGATGCTGTGGCCCTGGCTGGCGCGGATCCGGGTGCCTTCGATCGCGAAGCGCTGCTTGTCGTTGGCGGCGACCACCTGGTCCAGCTCTTCTCGGGTGAACCGGAAGCCATGCACGGCCGCGGCGGCGATCAGAGTGTCGAGCTCGACCCAGCCGCCTTCGTCGAGCGTGAGCCCGATCCGCTCGGGCTGGTGGCGCAGGTGCTTCGAGAGGTACTTCGACACCTTCACGGTGCGTCTTTCGTCCATGACACCAGCCTGCCGGGAGCGACAGGAATCACGCGAACGATTTCGCAACCGATGTTTGATCCACAAGCAAGTGCGGTTATCCACAGGGGAATTGGCGAATCTGTGGACAACGAGCCATCGGCTCAAAGGGTTTCGTCAACATCATTTGACGGTCTGTGACTTGAGGCGAGCTGGTCCAAGGTCCTTGCCCGTACCTCCCGTTCAGCCGACAGTGCGATGAACGTCGCAGCCTGCTCCGGGCCAACCAGGCTCTCCACGGCTTGCATTGTCTCGGCGGGGATGGACACGTTCCGCGTCCGATTCCGAGGCTCCGGCGACTCGTCGGCGCCCAGGTGCTGACGCAGATGCCGGACGGCCAACAGGCGCATGGCGCGGGCGAGTTCCGCGTCGACGGTCTGCTGGGCGAGTGGGCGCAGCCGTCGTACGAGAGAGGCCGCCTCGGCCGCGTCGGCGTCCGTCCGATGGAGCGGTCCGCCGAGATAGCGAGCGAATACATGCTCGGTGGTGAACTCCAGGAAACGGGCAGCGATGTGCTCGACCTGGCCCCTCAACTCCCGTAGGTGGTCGGAGATCGCGGAGAGAGGGACTCCGGCGGCGTGCAACTCGACTGCCACGGCGAGCTCTTGTGGGCTCGGTACGACGAAGGAGTCCTCGTCGCCGGGGACTTGCTCCAATACGCCGAGCTCCACGGCCTCGGCCACCGCCGCGTCGTCCGGGGTGCCGCCGAACCGTTCGTCCAGCTCGGCACGCGAGATGCGTACCGCCTCCTCGTCGGTCCACGGCCCGTCCACCTCGGCGACCAGCCCGAGCACCCCACCCAGGCCGCGACCGGCGTCCCAGGCCTCCAGGAGCTCCTTGACGGAGGCCAGGGTGTAGCCGCGGTCGAGGAGGTCGGCGATCTGACGCAGGCGGACGAGGTGGACGTCCGAGTAGACGTTGGCGCGGCCACGGCGCTCGGGGCGGGGGAGCAGGCCTCGGTCCTGGTAGGCGCGGATGGTGCGGACGGTGGCGCCGCTGAGATGGGCGAGGTCCTCGATCCGGTAGGCGGGCGAAGCCGGGTCCTCGGCCACGCGGCTGACCCCACCGCGCTTCTCGGTCGCGCCTTCTCCCCTGCCTCGCGCCCGAGTTCCGCTGCTGCCCTTGTCCCGCTCCACGGTCACGCCCCTCCGTGATCTTCCTGATCTCCGTGGCTCACAGCGGCGGCTCCAGCCGCGCGATCCTGCGCAGCGCCTTCGGCGTGAACCTGGACATCAGATACGCCCCCCGCGCCTCAGGCGTCACCGGAACGACGGCATCGCCCCGCACCACCGCCCGCAGGATGGCGTCGGCGACCTTCTCCGGCGGATAGTTCCGCAGCCCGTACAGCCGCGCGGTCTTCTTCTGCCGCCGCTTCTCCTCCTCGGCGTCGACTCCGGCGAAGCGCGCGGTCGAGGTGATGTTGGTGTTGACGAAGCCGGGGCATATCGCGGTGACACCGATGCCCTGGTCGGCGAGCTCCGCCCGCAGGCACTCGCTCAGCATCAGTACGGCCGCCTTGGAGGTGCTGTAGGCGGGCAGCGCCTTTGAGGGCTGGTACGCCGCCGCCGACGCGGTGTTGACGATATGGCCGCCCTGCCCGCGCTCGGCCATCTGCCTGCCGAAGAGCCGGCAGCCGTGGATGACGCCCCACAGATTGACGTCGAGGACCTTCTTCCAGTCCTCCGGGGTGGTGTCGAAGAAGGAGCCGGACAGGCCGATCCCGGCGTTGTTCACCAGGACGTCCACCACGCCGTACTCGGTGGCGACCTTCTCGGCGAGCTTCTCCATGGCCTGCTCGTCGGAGACGTCGACCGTCTCCGCCCAGGCCTCGGGGGCGCCGATCAGCCGGGACATCTGCGCGGTGCGGGCCGCGGCCTCGGCGTCCCGGTCGACGGCCACCACGCGCGCGCCGGCCTCGGCGAACGCGTACGCCGTCGCCCGCCCGATACCGCTGCCGGCGCCGGTGACCAGGATGAGCTGCCCGCCGAAGCGGTCGGCGTACTTCCCGCTCGCCGTCACCCCGTCCGGCCGTCCGCCTTCCACGGACGTCACGAACTCCGTGATCCAGTCCACCAGTTGGTCGGGGCGGGTGCGCGGGATCCAGTGCTTCGCCGGGAGCGTGCGGCGGGTCAACTGCGGGACCCATGACTCCAGTTCGTCGTAGAGCCGCTCCGACAGAAACGCGTCACCGAGAGGCGTGATGAGCTGCACGGGCGCGTGCGCGTACGCGTCCGTGCGCGGATGGCGCAGCCGGGCCCGTACGTTGTCGCGGTACAGCCACGCGCCGTGCGCGGCGTCCGTCGGCAGCGACGAGGTCGGGTAGGTGCCGCCGGGCACCTGCTCGAAGCGCTCCAGCATCCTCGGCCAGCGTTTGCCGAGAGGGCCGCGCCAGGCCAGTTCCGGCAGCACGGGCGTGTGCAGCGCGTACACGTACCAGGATTTGGCGCCCTGGCCGAGCAGCTGACCGACCCGGCGTGGGGTGGGGCGCTTGAGACGCTTGTTGATCCAGTGACCGAGGTGGTCCAGGGACGGGCCGGACATCGAGGTGAAGGAGGCGATCCGGCCCTCGGTGCGCTTGACCGTGGCGAACTCCCAGGACTGCACCGAGCCCCAGTCGTGCCCCACCACATGCACCGGCCGGTCCGGGCTGACCGCGTCCGCGACCGCCAGGAAGTCGTCCGTCAGCTTCTCCAGCGTGAACCCGCCGCGCAGCGGCTTCGGCGCGGTCGACCGGCCGTGGCCCCGGACGTCGTACAGCACGACATGGAAGCGGTCCGCCAGCCGCGGCGCGACCTCGGACCACACCTCCTTGCTGTCCGGATAGCCGTGCACCAGGACCACCGTCGGCTGGCCGGGATCGCCCAGCTCGGCGACGCACAGCTCGACCCCACCGGTCCGCACCCGGCGCTCGCGCGCGCCCTGAAGAGTCACCGGCACCGTCACTTCTCCTCCGCCCAGCGCCGCACATGCGGCAGATCGTCGTCCAGCCAGAAGGCGCTCTCCTCGGGATCCGTGGAGTCGGTGACGACCAGGATCTCCTCGAACTTGGCCCCCGTACCCCGGAAGCCCAGGTGCGGTTCGACCGCCCACAGGCCCGGCCGCGGCGGGTGGTCGGAGAATCGGTACGGCGACCACAGCGGGGACCAGCCCTCGCGGTGACCGTGCAGCGCGTCGCTCGCCAGGCCCTTCAGGGACTGTGTGCCGAACCCGAACACATGCGGTGACCAGCGGCGCTGCCTGACCCGGTCGACCTTGTGCGCGATCACGCCGAAGGGATAGGCGCGGTGCCGGTTGGCATAGCCCTGGCGGACCATGAGCCGGTCCACGTCCTCGTAGATCTCCCGCAGCGGCCGCCGCTCGCGCACCTCGCGCAGGATCAGCTCCCGGTGCGCCTCCAGGTCGGCCAGCAGCCTGTCCTGTACGGGGTTGATGCCGAGGGAGCCCGAGTAGCCGATGTCGGCCGTGTAGCCGTCGTACACCGGGGCCATGTCCAGGATGAACGGCATCCCCGGCTCCAGCCGGCGGCCCGTGGGGAAGAACTGCAGCGGCACGCGGAAGTTCACGAACGCCGTGCGGTCCCCGAACCAGGCGAAGGGAAGATGAAACCAGTCCCGGACACCGCGCTCGCACAGCCATGCGCGCTGCATGCGCGCCGCCTCGCGCTCGGTGATGCCCGGCTCCAGCCTCGCCGCCACGGCCTCCGCGCACTCGTACGCCAGCCGCTGGACCGCCCTGAACCCCTGCAACTCTGCGGAGAGCTCGCGTGTCACCGCTGAAGTCATGCCACCGCCCCACCTGTCCACGTCGACTGCGGTACGTGCCCGTAACTTGACACTGGCGAATGTGACAGTTGTTAGAGGCTGCGTCAATAGCGCTGCCGCGGGGCTGTGGAAAAGCCGGCCGATGTGGAAAACCAGGGCCGCGTTGTTCGACCTCAGGGTGACCCCTAGGGTCCCGTACATCTGGAGTCTGACCTCAATACAGCTCTGCGGGGTGACGACCGGCGTGGTCCGCGTCACTACCTTCGAAGCGTGACTGTGATCGCGACCGAAAGCCTGAGCAAGCGGTTCCCCAGGGTGACCGCGCTTGACCGGCTCTCCGTGGACGTCGGGCCCGGTGTGACCGGACTCGTCGGAGCCAATGGAGCCGGCAAGTCCACACTGATCAAGATCCTGCTGGGTCTGTCCCCCGCCACCGAGGGCCGTGCCGAAGTGCTCGGACTCGATGTCGCCACCAAGGGCGCCGCCATCCGTGAGCGGGTCGGGTACATGCCGGAGCACGACTGCCTGCCGCCCGACGTCTCGGCCACCGAGTTCGTCGTGCACATGGCCCGCATGTCCGGCCTGCCGCCCACCGCCGCGCGCGAGCGCACCGCGGACACCCTGCGCCACGTCGGTCTGTACGAGGAGCGCTACCGACCCATCGGCGGCTACTCGACCGGCATGAAGCAGCGCGTGAAGCTGGCGCAGGCCCTGGTGCACGACCCGCAGCTGGTCTTGCTGGACGAGCCGACCAACGGCCTCGACCCGGTCGGCCGCGACGAGATGCTCGGCCTGATCCGCCGCATCCACACCGACTTCGGCATCTCGGTCCTGGTCACCTCCCACCTCCTGGGCGAACTGGAACGCACCTGCGACCACGTCGTCGTCATCGACGGCGGCAAGCTCCTGCGCTCCAGCTCCACCACCGACTTCACCCAGACCACGACCACGCTCGCGATCGAGGTCACCGACACCGACGAGCACCCGGACGGCACCCGCGCGGTGCGCGAGGCGCTCCACGCGCGCGGGGTGGACGTCCTCGACGGCAGCGGCGGCCTCCCCGGCGCCGGCCACATCCTGCTGCTCACGGCGCAGGGCGAGGAGACCTACGACCTGGTGCGGGACGTGGTCGCCGACCTCGGACTCGGCCTGGTGCGCATGGAACAGCGCAGGCACCACATCGCAGAGGTCTTCACCAACAGCGAGCAGAGCACCGACGCACAGCGGAAGGAGACGGTCGGCCATGGCAGTTGAGCAGCCCATGCGGACACCCGTCACGTCGTCGGGTGACCAGACCCGCATCCACAACATCGGCTACCGCACCTACGACGGCCCCCGCCTCGGCCGCTCCTACGCCACCCGCTCCCTCTACTCGCAGTCCCTGCGCGGCGCCTACGGCCTCGGCCGCTCGGTGAAGTCCAAGGTGCTGCCGATGCTGCTGTTCGTGGTGATGTGCGTGCCCGCGGCCATCATGGTGGCCGTCGCGGTCGCCACCAAGGCCAAGGACCTGCCCGTCGACTACACGCGCTACGCGATCATCATGCAGGCCGTGATCAGCCTGTACGTCGCCTCGCAGGCACCCCAGTCCGTCTCGCGCGACCTGCGCTTCAAGACCGTACCGCTGTACTTCTCGCGGCCCATCGAGACCGCCGACTACGTACGGGCGAAGTTCGCCGCGCTGGCCTCCGCGCTGTTCATCCTCACCGCGGCCCCGCTGCTGGTGCTCTATGTGGGCGCGCTGCTGGCCAAGCTCGACTTCGCCGACCAGACCAAGGGATTCGCACAGGGACTCGTCTCGGTGGCTCTGCTCTCGCTGCTCTTCGCCGGTATCGGCCTGGTCATCGCGTCCGTCACCCCGCGCCGTGGCTTCGGCATCGCGGCCGTGATCGCCGTCATGACCATCTCCTACGGCGCGGTCTCCACGCTCCAGGCCATCGCCGACGCCCAGTCCCTCGGTGACGGCGGGGGCAGCAGCGCCGCCATCGCCTGGATCGGCCTGTTCTCGCCGATCACGCTGATCGACGGCCTGCAGTCGGCGTTCCTCGGCGCGAGCTCGGCCTTCCCCGGCGGCGTCGGCCCCGGCAACGGCGAAGGCCTGGTCTACCTCCTCGCCGTCCTCGGCCTGATCGCCGCCAGCTACGGCCTCCTGATGCGCCGCTACAAGAAGGTGGGACTGTGACCACGCTCCAGATCGACCACGTCTCCCGCTGGTTCGGCAACGTGGTCGCCGTCAACGACATCACCATGACGATCGGCCCCGGCGTCACCGGCCTCCTCGGCCCCAACGGCGCCGGAAAGTCCACCCTCATCAACATGATGGGCGGCTTCCTCGCCCCCTCCACCGGCACCGTCACCCTCGACGGACAGCCGGTCTGGCGCAACGAGGCGATCTACCAGCACATCGGCATCGTCCCCGAGCACGAGGCGATGTACGACTTCCTCACCGGCCGCGAATTCGTCGTCGCCAACGCCGAGTTGCACGGCCTGGGCGCCAAGGCGGCCCAGAAGGCGCTGGCCACGGTGGAGATGGAGTACGCGCAGGACCGCAAGATCTCGACGTACTCGAAGGGCATGCGGCAGCGCGTGAAGATGGCGAGCGCCCTGGTCCACGACCCGTCTGTGCTCCTGCTCGACGAGCCCTTCAACGGCATGGACCCGCGCCAGCGCATGCAGCTCATGGATCTGCTGCGACGCATGGGCGACGAGGGCCGTACCGTGCTGTTCTCCTCGCACATCCTGGAGGAGGTCGAGCAACTCGCCTGGCACATCGAGGTCGTGGTCGCCGGACGGCATGCGGCCAGCGGCGACTTCCGCAAGATCCGCCGTCTGATGACCGACCGCCCGCACCGCTACCTGGTGCGCTCCAGCGACGACCGCGCCCTCGCGGCCGCGCTGATCGCCGACCCGTCGACGTCCGGCATCGAGGTCGACCTCGCCGAGGGCGCGCTGCACATCCAGGCCGTCGACTTCGGCCGCTTCACGGCCCTGCTGCCGAAGGTGGCGCGTGACCACGGCATCCGTCTGCTCACGGTCTCGCCGTCCGACGAGTCCCTCGAGTCCGTCTTCTCGTATCTGGTCGCGGCGTAGGAGGCCGAAGATGTACGACCCCACAGTCGCCCGACTCACCTACCGAGCCCTGCTCGGCCGTCGCCGGGCCCTCATCCTCGGCGCCCTGCCCCTGCTGCTGATCGTGATCGCCGTGGCCGTACGCGGCCTCGCCGGCGCGGACGACCAGACGGCCTCCGACCTGCTGGGCGGCCTCGCCCTCGCCACGATGGTGCCGATCATCGGCGTCATCGCGGGAACCGGCGCGATCGGACCGGAGATCGACGACGGCTCGGTGGTGTACCTGCTGTCCAAGCCGGTGAAACGGCCGACGATCATCTTCACCAAACTGATCGTGGCGATCGCCGTGACGATGGTCTTCTCGGCGCTGCCGACCTTCATCGCCGGCTTCATCCTCAACGGCAACGGCCAGCAGATCGCCGTCGCCTACACGGTGGCCGCACTGGTCGCCTCCATCGCCTACGCGGCGATCTTCCTGCTGCTTGGCACGGTGTCGCGGCACGCGGTGGTCTTCGGGCTCGTCTACGCGCTCGTCTGGGAGGCCCTGTTCGGCTCCCTCGTGGAAGGCGCGCGCACCCTCAGCGTCCAGCAGTGGTCGCTGGCCGTGGCGCAGAAGGTCGCCGGCGGGGACATGGTCACGTCGGACGTCGCACTGCCCACGGCGACGGTGCTGCTGACGGTGGTCACCGTCCTCGCCACCTGGTACGCGGGTCAGAAGCTGCGGTCGCTGACGCTGGCCGGAGAGGAGTGAGGGAGCGGGCCTTCGCACGGGCCCGCTCTTGACGGGGGCTTCACCTCTGCCCGGGCACACTGGGCAAAGGGAGGATGCACGGGGCGGAAGGCTGGGAGGAACGGGGATGGCAGACGAGTCGTCGCACCACCACGGTCACGCGCGGTCCGGCGAGGACGCCTGGGACGACGTCGTCCTGGACGAGGACTTCATACGGTCGGCCGAGACCTCCGAACCGTCCGCCCGCGCCCGGATGCTGGCCGCGCGCTGGCGCCGGGAGAAGCCGGAGCCGCAGCCGTGGCGCTCGGACGAACCGCCTGCGGGGTGGTTCTTCAGCAAGGGGCGTCGGCGCAGGTGGCGCCGCCGGTAGCCGCAGACTTTGGCCTTGGTTTTAATCGGTGGCGCCCAACTCGCCGTACCGGCACAGTGGTTGTGTCCACACCGCCGGACGGTGAGTTCGGCGCCACATTCTGGGAGAGGAGCTCGACGATGTCCATGCACGGCAGTACGTCGAGCTCCCGACAGGGCAGCCGGCGGCGGACTCCGGAGTAATCGCTACCCCTCCGTCGAGTCCGTACCGCACGGGGTGCTGCCCGGGGCGGCCGCTTCGAGCACGCGATGTCGCTCTCGCGTGGGCCGCCCACCCGGAGGATTGGCCGAGTGGTAAGGCACCGGTCTGCACTGTGTTTGATCACATGCAGCCGTGGTCGGGTCTGAAAGGCTCGCGCACGTTCGATCCGTGCATCCTCCGCGAGACGTTGCCACTTTGGCATGGCCGTACTGCAGGGCTTGGGGTGCCTTCGGAAGGCGCCGGCGCTGCAAGCAGAGGTTGGCTGCGAACGCGACTGTGCCCACCTGAAAGGGACGCGGGGAACTGCGCGACCAGCCACGCACGGTCCGCGGCTGCAAGGCTGCCTCAGCCCAGCAGACGCTCCAGCACGACCGCGATTCCGTCCTCCTCGTTGGAGGACGTCACCTCGTCCGCCACCGTCTTGAGCTCCTCGTGGGCGTTGGCCATGGCCACGCCCCGGGCTGCCCAGGCGAACATCGGGATGTCGTTGGGCATGTCGCCGAAGGCGATGGTGTCCGCGGCCTTCAGGCCGAGTCTGCGGGCGGCCAGGGACAAGCCCGTCGCCTTCGACAGGCCCAGCGGCAGCAGCTCCACGATGCCCTCGCCCGCCATCGCTACCGTGACGAAACCGCCCGCGGCCTGCCGTGCGGCCTCCGCCAACTCGTCGTCCGACAGCTCCGGATGCTGTATGTAGATCTTGTTCAGCGGGGCGGTCCACAGATCCGAGGCGTCCGTGAACGGGGTCGACGGGAGCGTGCCCGTCACCGCGTAGCCGGGGCCCACCAGGACGTCGCCGTCCAGGCCGTCGCGGCTCGCCGCCAGGAACAGCGGCCCGACCTCCGCCTCGATCTTGGCCAGCGCCACGCCCGCCAGCTGGCGGTCCAGGGTCACCGACGTCAGCAGGCGGTGCTCGCCGGCGTCGTACACCTGCGCGCCCTGGCCGCACACCGCGAGACCCCGGTAGCCGAGGTCGTCGAGGATGTGCCGCGTCCAGGGGACCGCGCGGCCCGTCACGACGATGTGCGCGGCGCCCGCCGCGGTGGCCGCGGTGAGGGCGTCACGGGTGCGCTGCGAGACCGACTCGTCGGAGCGCAGGAGCGTTCCGTCGAGGTCGGTCGCGATCAGTCTGTACGGAAAATCGGCGCTCACTTCGCGACCGGCTCCAGGACCTCCCGGCCGCCCAGGTACGGGCGCAGCACCTCGGGGACCCGGACGGAGCCGTCGGCCTGCTGGTGGTTCTCCAGGATCGCCACGATCGTGCGCGGTACGGCGCACAGCGTGCCGTTGAGCGTTGCCAGCGGCTTGACCTGCTTGCCGTCACGGACGCGGATCGACAGACGGCGGGACTGGAACTCGGTGCAGTCCGAGGTCGAGGTCAGCTCGCGGTACTTGCCCTGCGTCGGGATCCAGGCCTCGCAGTCGAACTTGCGGGCGGCCGAGGAGCCGAGGTCGGCCGAGGCGACGTCGATGACGCGGAACGGCAGCTCCAGCGAGGTCAGCCACTGCTTCTCCCACTCCAGCAGACGCTGGTGCTCGGCCTGCGAGTCCTCGGGAGCGACGTAGGAGAACATCTCGACCTTGTCGAACTGGTGCACACGGAAGATGCCCCGCGTGTCCTTGCCGTGCGAGCCGGCCTCGCGGCGGAAGCAGGGGGAGAAGCCCGCGTAGCGCAGGGGGAGCTTCTCGGCGTCGATGATCTCGTCCATGTGGTACGCCGCGAGCGGGACCTCGGAGGTGCCGACCAGGTAGAGGTCGTCCTTGTCGAGGTGGTAGACGTCCTGGGCGGCCTGGCCGAGGAAGCCGGTGCCCGCCATGGACTGGGGGCGGACCAGCGCCGGGGTCAGCATCGGAGTGAAGCCGGCCGCCGTGGCCTGGGCCATCGCGGCGTTGACCAGGGCCAGCTCCAGCAGGGCGCCGACACCGGTGAGGAAGTAGAAGCGCGAGCCGGAGACCTTCGCGCCGCGCTCGACGTCGATCGCGCCGAGGAGCGTGCCGAGCTCCAGGTGGTCCTTCGGCTGGAAGCCCTCGGCCGCGAAGTCGCGGATCTCGCCGTGCGTCTCCAGCGTGACGAAGTCCTCCTCGCCGCCGACCGGGACGTCGGGGTGCACGAGGTTGCCGAGCTGGAGGAGCAGCTCCTGGGTCTCGGCGTCGGCCGCGTCGCGCTCGGCGTCGGCCGCCTTGACGTCGGCGGCCAGCTGGCTCGCCTTCTTCAGCAGCTCGGCCTTCTCGTCACCGGAGGCCTTGGGGATGAGCTTGCCGAGCTGCTTCTGCTCGGCACGGAGCTCGTCGAAGCGGACGCCGGACGACCTGCGCCGCTCGTCGGCAGACAGGAGGGCGTCGACGAGCGCGACGTCCTCTCCACGGGCGCGCTGCGAGGCGCGCACTCGGTCGGGGTCCTCACGGAGCAGGCGAAGGTCAATCACGCGCTCAAGGCTACCGGGGCGGGGTGACAGCCCACGACTCACTATTCCGAACTGAGGCTTACGTGCCGTTATGGGGGAATTGCGAAACGTGTCAATAAAAGGCGTCTCACTACCTGGGACGGGTAAGGTGCGAGGCGGCCGGTTGACTCGATTCCCTTGTGGAGAACGGGACTTGGGCCTCGGTTGTCCACAGTGATCCCCAGCCCGCCAAGAGTTATCCACAGGCTGTGTGGATGGACTGTGGACTTCGGAATTGATCACTCCGCAACCTGTCGAGCAACTGGAGGATTCCCAGGACAAACGCTCTTCAGCCCTACTTTCGAGTGGAAAGCGGTCGCCCCAAAGGATTACTCAAAGGAAAAGAGTGGACGAAGGGTGACTTGCGTGATGGTGGACACCGAAGGGGTCTGGAGACGGATTTGTCGACAGGGTCACGCTTGCTTGTCGACTTGTCCCCAGGTCGAGAAGGGGACCTGTGGATAACCCCTGTGGATAACGACAATCAGCTGATAGGACTGGCGGAAAGCCACCGCCTGCGGGCCGGCGAACACCGCCGCTCAGAACCGCCCGTCCTGGCACCGCGCCACCCAGTCCGCCGCCGACACGAACTCCTCGTCCGACGTCCCCGGACGCGGCGGCTGCACACCCCCCGGCTTCATGTCCGCGCGCGGATACGACCCCAGGAACCGCACCTCCAGACAGATCCGCTTCAGCCCCGTCAGCGCCTCGGCCACGCGGCGGTCGGAGATATGTCCCTCGGCGTCGACGCAGAAGCAGTAGTTGCCGATGCCCGCGCCGGTCGGCCGGGACTGCAGCAGCATCAGGTTGATGCCGCGCGTGGCGAACTCGCCGAGGAGGTCGCGCAGCCCGCCGGGGTGGTCGTCGCGCTGCCACAGCACGACGGAGGTCTTGTCCGCGCCGGTCGGGGCCGCGGGCCGGGCGGGCCGGCCCACCAGAACGAACCGGGTCTGGGCGTTCTCGGCGTCGTGGATGCCGGTCTCCAGGGCCTCCA
The DNA here is from genome assembly GCF_001513975.1 of Streptomyces curacoi. Classification (GTDB taxonomy): domain Bacteria; phylum Actinomycetota; class Actinomycetes; order Streptomycetales; family Streptomycetaceae; genus Streptomyces; species Streptomyces curacoi. The sequence continues at coordinate 240,547 of NZ_KQ947985.1, read as the reverse complement.
GGCCGTACCGGGCGGCCGCGAACTCACCGGCGAAGGCGGCGTCGTACTGGCCCTCCTGGACCAGGCGCGCGGCGTCCGCGTTCGAGGCGGCCGACTCCCAGTGGGCGTCGGGGAGGTTCTTCCGCAGCCAGTTGCGCACCTGCGGCTGGGCGGCCGGGTGCGCCGAGACCGTCTTGATGTCCGAGAGCCGGGTGCCGGGCCTGACCAGCAGCGCGAAGGTGATCGACAGCAGCACCTCGCGGTAGATCATCAGCGGCGCGCCCGCGACGAGCTCGTCGAGCGTGGTCGTGATGCCGCCCTCGACGGAGTTCTCGATCGGCACGAACGCGGCCTCGGCCTCGCCGACGCGTACCGCGTCGAGCGCGGACTGCACGGACACGTAGGGGATCAGCTCCCGGGTCGCGGCCTCGGGAAGCGTGCGCAGGGCGACTTCGGTGAAGGTGCCCTCGGGGCCGAGATAGGCATAGCTCGCTGGCATGACCTCACCCTAATGGGCCTTGCGAAAGGCGGGGCGCACATGTCACCCGGCCGCCGCAAGGGATGAGCCCGCCGTCGCGGTCATCCCTCCAGCAGTCGCTGCCCCACGTACTCGCCCTCCGCCGCCCCACCCGGCACCGCGAACAGCCCGCTCGCCTCGTGCCGGATGAACTTCGACAGCGCGTCACCGCGATCGAGCTTGCGCTGGACGGTGACGAAGCCGCGCAGCGGGTCGGCCTGCCAGCAGATGAAGAGCAGCCCCGCGTCGGGCACGCCGTCCGCGTCGATGCCGTCGTGGTACGAGAACGGGCGTCGCAGCATCGCCGCCCCGCCGTTCTGGTCGGGCCGGGTGATGCGCGCATGGGCGTTGAGGGGAACGACCAGATTCCCGGCCTTGTCCGTCTTCTCCAGGTCCATCTCGGTCGTCTCGGTGCCCCCGGACAGCGGCGCCCCGTCGGACTTGCGGCGTCCGATGACGTCCTCCTGCTCCTTGACCGAGAGCTGCTCCCAGTCGTCGAGAAGCATGCGGATGCGGCGTACGACGGCGTAGGAGCCGTTCGCCATCCAGGCCGGGTCCTTGGAGCCGGACTCCGGCACGAAGACGCGCTCGGCGAAGTCGGCGTCCGTCGGCTTCGGATTGCGGGTGCCGTCCATCTGGCCCATCAGGTTGCGAGCCGTCATCGGGTGCGCGGTGGCCCCAGGCGAGCGGTTGAAGCCGTTCATCTGCCACCGCACCTTGGCGGCCTGACCCGCGTCCTTCTGGATCGCGCGCAGGGCGTGGAAGGCGACCAGCGCGTCATGGGCGCCGATCTGCACCCACAGGTCGCCATTGCTGCGTGCCTTGTCGAGCTGGTCGGAGGAGAAGTCGGGCAGCGGGTCCAGGGCGACAGGGCGCTGCTTCTCCAGGCCGGTCCGGGCGAAGAAGCTGTGCCCGAAGCCGAAGGTGATCGTCAGCGACGACGGCCCGGCGTCCCGGGCGACATCCGTGTCGTCCTGCTGTGCCGGCTCGCCCGCCATCAGCCGCCGTGCCGTCTCCGACCAGCGGCGCAGCAGTGCCGCCGCCTCCTTGCGGCCCGCGCCCGCCGCCAGGTCGAAGGCGATGAGGTGGCCGCGTGCCTGGAGGCCCTGGAGGATGCCGGGCTGATGTTTCCCGTGAAACATCACCTGATCGGCGCCCAGCGAGGAGAGCGGCGTCGCCTCGGCCGGCCGGGCGGCGTATCCGACGGCCCCGCCGGCCGCACCGAGCACCAGCCCGGTGGCACCGGCGGTCCCGAGCAGCCGCCGCCGCGAGATGCCCTCCTTGTGGGAGGAGCTTTCGCGAACGCCGCCATTAAGTGCCGTCTCACCATGGAGCGGCGTCTCGCCATGGGGTGCCGTCTCGCCGTTGAGCGGCGTCTCGCCATCACGTGGCGTCGCGGGCGTACGGGCCTCCGGAATGGACTGGTCAGCCATGGTGGGGTTCAGCCGATCTGCGCGTTCTTGGAAACAGTGGTCTGGTCGATGTCGGAGGTCCGCACGGTCACGGCGATCTTCCACTCGCCCGCCATCGGGATCTGGACCCCGCTCGCCGACCAGTGTCCGGTGGCGATGTGGTCGGGGACTACGGGCAGCGGCCCGATGTCCTGGGACTCCAGGGTGAAGGCGATCTTCACCTCGGGGATGTCGAAGGCGCGGCCGTTGGGCCGCTGCACGTAGACATGCATCTCGTTGCCGCCCACGCGCGCGGGATCGAGGTCGAGCCGTACGACGCCCTTGCCGTCCTCGCCGCCGGTGTCGAAGGACATGTCCAGGGTCAGCGCCCCGGCCGCCGACGCGTCGGCGGAGGCGGACGAGGCCGCCCTGGCCTGCTCCTCCGTACGCCCCGGCTCGGTCGACGTCAGCATGGTGGTGACGGCGAGCAGGACGACGGCGACGCCCGCCTCCGCGAGCACCGAGCGGCGCAGTCCGAACCGGTTGGGGTCGGCGTCCCGCTGCTGCTTCCGCCGTGCCGTGTCGATGGCGGCCTGCTGCCGGGCGAGCTGGGCGGCGCGCTCGGAGTCGCCGCCCTTCTTGCCGGAGACGGGAGTCGAGGCGGCCTTCTCGCCGGAGGCGGAGGTACCGGTCCGGGCGGCGGCGTGCTCCTTCTCGCCGTCACCTGCCTCCGTCTCACCCTCGTCGGCGGCGTCCGCCTTCTTCACCACGGCCGTGTCCACCAGCCGCGCAGTCCACCGCCGTGAGACCCACGCGATCCCGACCAGCAGCACCACGAGCCCGATCTTGACCAGCAGCAGCTGCCCGTACCGCGTGCCGGTGAACGCCGACCACGACCCGAGCTGCCGCCACGACTGGTAGATCCCGGTCGCGACCAGCGCCAGCACGCTGCCGAATGCGACGCGCGAGAACCGCCGTACGGCAGACGCCTCGACCGGTGTGTCCGCGGGCGCCCGGAAGAGGGCGACGAGCAGGGCGGCGAGCCCGCCGAGCCAGCCGGCGACGGCCATCAGATGGACGACGTCGACCGGCATCGCGATCCCGGCCTGGAGCCCGGTCGAGGCGTGCTCGGACATCGCCCAGCTCGCCGCGAGCCCCGCCGCCACGACGGTTCCGCCGATCGCGAGCCCGAAGGTCAGGTCGCGCTTCTCGTCGTCCTCGCGCTTGTCGTAGGCCCCGAACAGCACCGCGATGAACAGCGCCGCGGCGGCGAGCAGCAGCAGCCGGGAGACCAGCGCCGCGCCCGTCTTGGTCTGCAGCACCTGCCCGAGCAGGTCCAGGTCGAAGATGTCGCCGACCTTGCCGGTGCTGGTGTACGAGCCCCGCATGAGCAACAGCGTGAGCGTGGCGGCGGTCAGGGCCAGCCATCCGGAGACGACGAACCGCTGGACCGCCCGCACGCCGGCCCCGCGCTGCCAGCAGGCGAGCACGAAGGCGGCGCCGCCGACCAGGAGGATGAAGCCGGCGTACGACACATACCGCCCGATCCCGTAGAGCGTGCCGACGATCCCCCCGCCCGCCGTCTGGCCGGAGACGGAGACGGTGGTCTGCGAGGGCGCGCCGATGGAGAAGGTGTAGGCGCCGGCGACGGGATGGCTGTCCTCGGACACCACCTGGTAGGTGACGGTGTAGGTGCCGTCGGGCAGGCCGCTGTGGAGTTTCACGGCGTACGTCGTGCCGCTGACGTTGGCGGGGTCGCCGCGGTCGACGCGCTTGCCCTTGGGGTCGAGGACGCGCAGGGAGTCGTCGGACAGGGCGACCTTTTCGGAGAAGGTCAGCGAGACCTGTGCCGGGGCCTTGTCGACCACCACCCCCTGCCGGGGGTCGCTGCCGGTCAGCGCGGCGTGCGCGGAGACCGGCCCGGCACCGGCGAGAAGCAGGCCGGTGGCGGCCAGGAGCAGCAGCACCAGGGTCCGGACGCGGGGGGCGATGGTCTGGGTCAAGGCGGTCTCTCCCTCAGTGTCCGGTCTTCGGGCTGTACGTCGCGGACTTCACCGGCATCTCGACCGTGACCGTGCCGGACTCGGTGAAGTGGAGCTTGACGGTCACCTTCTCGCCCTGCTTCGGCTTCCGCTTCAGCTTCTCGAACATCAGATGGCTGCCGCCGCTCTTGAACACGAGCTGACCGTGCGCGGGGACGTCGAGGTCCTTGACCTCCCGCATCGACGAACCGACGGTCTCGTGGGCGGTGACCTCGCCGATGTCGCTGGTGACGGAGGTCAACTCGTCCTTCGTACCGCCCTTGTTGGTGACCGTCAGGAAGCCGGCCGCCATGGAGTCGGAGACGGGCTGCGGCATGTAGGCGCCGCTGACGGACAGTTCGGCCCGGGAATCACCGGAGCCCGAACCCGTGCCGGAGCCCGAGCCGGAGCCGGAGCCGGAGCCGGAGCCCGAGCCGGAGTCGGTCCCGCAGCCCGCCAGGACTAGTGCTCCGGCCAGCACCGCGGTCACCGGGGCCAACCGCCTCACGGCTTCGCCCCCTTGATCAGCTTGGGGAGGTCCTTGGTGTAGTCGTCGACCTGGGCGTCCTCGGTGTAGAGGACGTACCCCTTGTCGGTCTTCGGGGAGAACGCGACGACCTGGGTGCCATGGGTGGAGACCATCTTGCCGTTCTTGTCCTTGTGCGGCGGCTCGATGGAGATGCCGAGGGTGCGGGCGCCTGCCTGGATGGTGTCGAAGTCACCGGTCAGGCCGACGACCTGCGGGTCGATGCCCTTGAGCCACTTGCCGAGGGCGGACGCGGTGTCGCGCTCCGGGTCGGTGGTGACGAACACGACGCGCAGCTCGTCCTGCTGCGCCTTGGGCAGCTGCTTCTTGGCGACGGCGATGTTGTTCATCGTCAGCGGGCAGACGTCGGGGCAGTTGGTGTAGCCGAAGTAGATCAGCGTCGGCTTGCCCTGGGTCTCCTTGCGGAGGTCGTACTTCTTGCCGTTCGTGTCGGTCAGGACCAGGTCCGGCTTCTCGAACGGCTTGTCGAGGACGATGGCGGCCTTGTCCGAGCCGGCCTCCTCGGAGACCACGGTGACGGGCTGCTTGCCGTCGTCACCGCTGCCACAGGCGGAGAGGGTCAGGGTGGCGGCGGCGAGCAGGGCGGCCGCGGCGAAGGTCTTCTTGCGCATAGAAATTTCCCAGTTGTGAGTGCTCCGGCGCGCACCGGGGGCGTGCCCCGGCGCGCGCCGTGCGCCTAAGAGGCGTCAGGCGTTGGTGCGCCGACGGCCGGCGAGCACGCCGTAGGCCACGCCCAGCGCGCCGACGACGATGCCGACCACGCCCAGGACCCGGGCGGTGGTGTCGCTGCTGTCGGCGGGTTCGGTGGTGGAGGTCTTGGCGGAGGCGGCCTGGGCGTCCTCGGAGTCGTCGGCCTCCTCGGACGACGACGAGCCGTGGTGGCCCTCTTCGGCGGCGGACAGTTCGAGCACCGGCGCCGGGTTCTCCGGCTCCTCCTGGCCGTCCTGCGGCACCTCGATCCAGCGCACGACCTCCTTGTTGGAGTACGTCTGGATCGCCTTGAAAACCAGTTCGTCCGTGTCCTCGGGGAGCTGGCCGATGGCGACCGGGAACTTCTGGAAGAAGCCCGCCTTGATGCCGTCGCCGGTGGCGGTCCAGGTGATCTTGGAGACGGCCTCGGTGATCTTCTCGCCGTGCATCTCGATCGGCTTGTCCAGCTCGGACTTGGTGACCTTGATCTCCCAGCCGTTGACGGGCTCCGGCATCGCGGAGGCCAGCGGGTGGTCGGTCGGGAAGGTCACCTCAAGCTTGGTGGTCGAGGCGTTGTCGCGCTCGTTGGGCACCTTGAAGTCGACGACCGCGTAGCCGCCCTTGGCGGCCGTTCCCTCGGGCTGCACGCTGACGTGGGCGAAGGCGGGGACGGACAAGGCGAGCACGGCCGTGCCGGCGAGGGTGCCGGCGGCGGCGATGCGAGAGACCTTCATGCTGAGCACTCCACTGTGAGTGAGATTCGGGAATTCCGGTGGTGAAGAGGAGTACGCGTGCGCAGGGGTGCCCGATCAGGCCGGATCAGGCCGGATCCGGCCCGATCAGCCTCGATCGGGCGGGCGGGAAACAGGCGCCCATCGATCGGAGGACCCGGGTACGCGCGCGTGCCGCACGACGGCGGCCCTCATCCCACGCAGTGGAGTGGAGGTCGCGTCGCGTCAGGCGGCGAGGACGAGTGCGGCACCGGCCGGCGGGCCGCGCCTGATCACCGTGTGCTGGAGTGCGAGGGTGCGGGGCCCGGGCCGCGCGGGCGGCACGGTGCGCAGGAAACGCGGGCCCGCCTCGGGCGCGCCCGGCAGCCCGGCACGCAGGGCGCGCACCAGCGCGAGCGCCCCGCGCAGGGATCGTACGGACGCCCCCTCGGCGACCGAGTGCGCCGACAGCGCGGACATCTCGACGATCCGCAGCAGGGCCATGTCCCCGCGCCGCAGCAGCCATCCCGCGACGACCGCCGCGAGAACGTGGGCGAGCACCATGGGCAGGGACGGCAGCAGTGACGCGATGGAGTCAGGGGCGGCGGACGCGGCGTCCGCCGACTGGTGGGAGGCGTGTGCTCCCGTGGCCGGGCCCAGTCGCGCCTCGGTGAGGATGCGCTGGGCCTGGGCCGGGCTGATCGCCGCCGCGGTGGTCCCGCACACCAGGCGCGCGGCCTGCTGCACGAGCGTGGCGTCGGCCGTGGCGGCGGAGGACGCCCCGGCGGCCGTCCCGTGCTGCCCCAGCCCGAACAGCGTGTGCAGGACGGTCTGACCGACCGCGAGCAGCGCCCCGATCCCGGCCAGCGAGCGCTCGCGTCCGGCCAGCGGCACCGTGACCACAAGGGCCCCGAGGAAGCCCGCGCCCAGCGTCCACAGCGGGATCGGGGCGCAGGAGCCCAGCACATGGCCGACCGCGGCCAGCACGACGCAGACCGCGGCGAACACCGCGGCCCGCAAGATCCGCAGATCCCTTCCGGAGCGCACCGTGCGCGGGTGGGGGGCAGTCATGGCGGGCTCATCATCCCACTGGCCTTATGACCGCCATACGGCAGGTCCGCAAGATGAGGTACGGGCGTTCAAGTGTGTATGGGGCATAGGGGGCGTACGACCGGAAGGTCGCCCTCTGGTGTGGGTCGCCCCCACATACACCGATTCCCGTGTGGGCGCATCGGCCATATGGGCGGCATCACGTCAATGATGTGCTTACACCCGGGCACTCGGGGCAATACGTAACGGTATGTCGAGCCGCGGCCAGGAGGCTGGAGCATGAGCATCTGGTGGTCACTCCATCTGCGGCGGGAAGCCGCGAGCGTGCCGCTCGCCCGGCGCTTGCTGCTCGGCACCATGGAGACCGCGGGCGTCGACCCGGACGTGTCGTACGACCTCTCCGTGGCCCTCAGCGAGGCCTGCGCGAACGCCGTCGAACACGGCGGCGACACCGCACCCGACGGCACCTGCGAGGCGTACCGTGTCACGGCGTACCTGGACGGCGAGAAGTGCCACATCGAGGTCGCCGACTCGGGCCCCGGCTTCACCGCCCCGCACCGCGCGCCCCGCCCGGCGGCGACCGAGGCCGAGCACGGCCGGGGACTGTGTCTCATCGAGCAACTCGCCGACCACGTCCAGATCGGCAACAAGCCGGGCCGGAGCGGGGCCGTGGTGAGCTTCGACAAGATCCTCAAGTGGCGGGAGGACGCACCGCTGGTGGCGGTGTAGCGCTGCCGGCTTCAGCTTCCTGAGGACTCACAGGCACCGCACAGCGCCATCCCAAGCTGCTGATGGCCGACGTCCCTGATTTCCTGGCCATGACGGGAAACCACAGGGACAGGCCGACAAACCACAGGGACAGGTCGATCACCCGGCGCCGCGCCATCGCGGTGACCGGAGGCACGGTCGCGGCGGGCGGGCTCGCCGTCGCCCGTTACCAGGCGGCCTTCGCCGACACGGGAACGACCACCGCCGACACGGGAACGACCACCGCCGACACCGGAACGACCACCAACGACACCGCCACGACGGCCACCTCGACCGCCTCGGAAAGCTCCGGCGCCTGTATGACGCTGATGTCGAGCGTCACCGAAGCCCCTACTACCTCGACGGCGCCCTGGTGAGAAAGGACATCACCGAGGGCAAGAGCGGCGTCCCGCTGACGCTGCGCCTGACCGTCGTCGACGCCACCGACGGCTGCACCCCGGTCCCCGGCGCGGCCGTGGAGATCTGGCACTGCGACGCCTGGGGCTACTACTCCGGCTACACCACGGCCAACCCCGGCGGCTCCGCGCCCGCGGAGAGCGAGGACGGCTCGACCGCCGACGACAACGCCTCTTCTTCGACGACGGGATCGCCCAGGAGATCTTCACGCTGGAGCCCTACTCAAGCACTCCGGCAGCTACACCACCCTCGACAACGACATGGTGTACGACGGCGGCGGCGCCTCCAGCGGCCTGCTGACCCTCAAGCCGGTCAAGAAGGCCGACCCGTCCCAGGGCTACAAGGGCTTCCTCACCCTCGGCATCGACCCCGACGCCGAGAACACCGGCGCGGGCAGCGGCGGTGGTGGGGAGGGCGGTGGCGAGGGCGGTACGCCGCCGAGTGGCGCGCCGACCGGTACCCCGCCCAGCGACGCCCCGTCGGCCTCGGCCTCCTCGTAGGGGTTACGGCCATGAGCAGCCGCGAGGACGAGGCGCTGGCCCGGGCGGCCGTGACCGCGCTGACCGGGCAGCTGGCCCTGGCTCCCAAGCCGGGCCTGCCCGACCCCCGCGACCTCGGCGCCCGCATCACCCACCGGGACCACCGCATGCTGCGCTGGTCGGCCAAGGCGCTCACGCCGGGCCTCGCGGCGATGGCCGCCGTCGCTTGGCGCACGGGCGAGCCGACGCCCGGGCTCCGTACGGAACTCGGCGCGATCGGCAGGTGCACCGAGCACTCGGTGCGTCTCGCGGGCGGCGGGCACCGGGGCGCGCTGTGGGCGCTCGGCCTGCTGGTCGCCGCGACGGCGCTCGACCCCCGGGCCGGTGCGCGGGACGTCGCCGCGACCGCCAAGCGGATCGCCGCGCACACCGACAAGCGCGCCCCGCGCAGGCCGTCCCGGGGCTCCTCGGTGTCCGCCAAGTACGGCGCCGCCGGCGCCCGGGGCGAGGCCCGGGCCGGATTCCCGCACGTACGGCGGGCGTTGGACGCGCTGGCCATCGCCCGCTCGGCCGGCGCCACGGAGGAGCAGGCCCGCCTGGACGCCCTGCTCACCGTGATGTCCACCCTCCAGGACACCGAACTCCTCCACACCGCAGGCCCACTCGGCCTGCGGCACGTCCAGGCGGGCGCCCGCGGGGTCCTGGCGGCGGGCGGTACGGCCACCGAGGCGGGCGCGGCGGCACTGGCCGCCCTCGACGCCGACCTGCACGCGCGCGCGTGGAGCCCGCGGGGGAGTGCGGGACTGCTCGCGGGGGCGCTGTTCCTGGACTCGCTTCCGGCGCCGCTCAGTTCGCGAGCACGGGCTGCGTGAGCTCGTGCCGCACCCGGGTGCCGGCGGCCCACCTCGCCGCCGGCCCCATGGCGTACGACGCGGCCAGCGTCAAGGCGCCCAGCAGCAGCCAGCCCGGCGTCCCCCACCCCACCAGCAGCGAGGTCAGCACGAGCGGCCCCAGCGTCCGCGCCACGGTCACCCCCGTCCCGAAGAACCCCTGGTACTCACCCACCCGATCCGCCGGAGCCAGCTCGAAGGACAGCAGCCAGGACCCCGCCGACTGCCCCATCTCGGCAACGACCTGAAGCACGGCCCCGGCCACCAGCACCCCGGCGGCCACCCACGGTGAGGCTCCCGCCGACAGCGCGAACACCGCGCACGCCGCCAGCATCAGCCACCCCGACCACCGCACCGCGCGCGTGGCCGACGAAAGCCCGGTGACGCCGCCCGCCAAGCGCACCTGGAAGGCCATCACCGCCCCGGTGTTGAGCACGAACAGCGCGGAGACCGACCACGCCGGCGCGTCCGTCCGCTCGGCGATCCACAGCGGCAGCCCGAGGCTGAGCAGCGGCATCCGCAGCAGCAGGACGGTGTTGAGCAGGGTGACCAGGGCGTACGGGCGGTCACGCAGGACGCCGAGGGCGTCATGGGTCCGCACGGGCCCGGGCGCCACCACCGGCAGCCTCGTCAGCACCCCGGCACACACGACGAAGCTCACCGCGTCCAACGCGAACACGCCGAGATACGCCTCCCGCGTACCGGCGTTCAGCGCCAGCCCGCCCAGCGCCGCCCCCACCGCCAGCCCCGCGTTTAGAGTGGACTGCAGATACGCGAGCAGCCCGGTGCGCTCCCCGGCGGACACCAGCCCGGCCAGGAGCGCCTGCCGGGCGGCGGCCAGCCCCGACTGGGCGGTCGCGTACGCGCACGCGGCCACGACGAACGGCACGAAGCCACGGACGACGAGGAAGGAGGCCACCGCCAGCGCCGTCGCCAGCGCGAGCAGCACCGCCGTGCCCCGTGGCCCGCGCCGGTCGGCGAGCCGCCCGAGCGGCACCCCCGCCAGCGAGCCGACCGCCCATGCGACGGTCAGCCCGAGCCCCACCCGCGCGGGTGCGAGGCCGACGACATGGGTGAAGTACAGCGCCGAGGTCACGTAGTAGGCGCCGTCACCGATCGAGTTGGCCAACTGGGCCGACGCCAGGACGCGTCGCGGGCCTGCGGGCGGGAGGAGGCGGGTTGTCATGCCGACGACGCTAGAGCCGCCATGGGCCACTCGACAGGCCCAATACACAGGCATCTCAGTGGCCCAATTACGGGCGTCTCAGTGGCCCAGTTCAGGCCTCCACCTCAGTGGGCCCAGTTCAGGCCCCGTCCAGCACCTTCCCCAGCGCCGCCAAGGCCTGCGGATACACCCGCTCCCGAGGCGTCCCGTACCCCACGACAAGCCCCTGCCGCCGCCCTTGCCCGCCCTCCGGCGCATGCCAGTGCTCCCCCAGACGCCCCACCGCGAGCCCTTCCGCCTCCGCCCGCGCCAGCACCCGCGCCTCGTCGTCGACCTCCACCAGCGCGTGCAGCCCGGCCGCGATCCCGCGCACCTGCCGACGCGCTCCCAGCCGGTCCAGCAGCTGATCCCGGCGCCGCCGGTACCGCAGTCGGCACGCCCGCACATGCCGGTCGTACGCATGGCTGTCGATCAGCTCGGCGAGCGCCAACTGCCCGATGGACTCGGTGTGATGGTCGCTGTGCAGCTTGGCGTCGGCGACGGCGTCGACCAGGTGCGGCGGCAGCACCATCCAGCCGAGCCGCAGCGCGGGCCCGAGCGTCTTCGAGGCGGTCCCCAGATACACCACCTGCCCCGGCGCCATCCCTTGCAACGCCCCGACGGGCTGGCGGTCGTAGCGGAACTCCCCGTCGTAGTCGTCCTCGACGATCAGCCCGCCACGCGCGCGTGCCCAGTCGCCGAGCGCCCGCCGCCGCTCGGGGTGGAGCGTCACACCGGTCGGGTACTGATGCGCGGGCGTCACGACCACGGCCGTACAGTCCCCCAACTCCTCGGCGCGCGCTCCCCGTTCGTCGACACGCACGGGCACGACGACGCCCCCGTTGCGCCGCACGACCTCGCGGTGGAAGGGCAGCCCCGGATCCTCCATGGCGACGGCCCCGCCCTCCAGCACGCGCGTGAGCAGCGCCAGACCCTGCACATACCCGGAGGTGATCACGATCCGCTCCGGCGGCGCGATCACCCCACGCGCCCGCCCCAGGTACCCCGAGAGCGCGGTCCGCAGCTCGATACGCCCGCGCGGATCGCCGTAGTCGTACGCCAGCGAGGGCGCCGTGGCGATCGCCCGCCGCAGCGCCCGCAACCAGGCAGCCGCCGGGAACGCCCCCACGTCCGGGCTCCCCGGCCGCAGATCGAAACGCGGCTCACGCGCGCGTGCGGCGGCCTCCGGCGGCTCGGCGTCGACGGGAGGCAGCGAGGCGACCCGCGTACCGGACCCCTGCCGCGCGGTCAGGTACCCCTCGGCGACGAGCTGGTCGTAAGCGGCCTTGACGGTGTTCCGCGAGACGCCGAGCTCGTCCGCGAGCCGACGGGTGGCGGGCAGCCGAGCGCCAGGGGCGAGCCGCCCGTCCCGAACGGCATCGCGCAGGGCACGCTCCAGCCCCGCACGACGCCCGTCACCGGCGTCGGCATCCAGATGCAGGTCCACCCCGACGCCGCCAGGGACGCGGGAAACTGCGCGACCGGCCACACACCACCCCCAGACCGCGACGATGGCCGGGTACCCCTTCGGTACCCGGCCATCAATCCGACGTCAGCCCTTCAGAGCGGCCATCCAGCTCTCGACCTCGTCCGACCGCCGAGGCAGCCCGGCGCTCATGTTCCGGTTCCCGTCCTCCGTCACCAGAATGTCGTCCTCGATCCGCACGCCGATGCCCCGGTACTCCTCCGGCACGGTCAGGTCGTCGGCCTGGAAGTACAGCCCCGGCTCGACGGTCAGCACCATGCCGGGCTCCAGCACGCCCTCCACGTACGTCTCGGTCCGCGCGGCCGCACAGTCGTGCACGTCCATCCCGAGCATGTGCCCGGTCCCGTGCAGCGTCCACCGCCGCTGCAGCCCGAGCTCCAGCACCCGCTCGACCGGCCCCTCGACGAGCCCCCACTCGACGAGCCGCTCGGCGAGCACCCGCTGCGCCGCGTCATGGAAGTCCCGGTACTTCGCACCCGGCTGCACGGCCGCGATACCGGCCTCCTGGGCGTCGTACACGGCGTCGTAGATCTTCTTCTGGATCTCGCTGTAGCGGCCGTTGATCGGCAGCGTGCGGGTGACGTCGGCGGTGTAGTACGTGTGCGTCTCGACGCCCGCGTCGAGCAGCAGCAGATCACCCGAGCGCACCGGCCCGTCGTTGCGTACCCAGTGCAGCGTGCAGGCGTGCGGGCCGGCCGCGCAGATGGAGCCGTAGCCGACATCGTTGCCCTCCACCCGCGCGCGGAGGAAGAACGTGCCCTCGATGTAGCGCTCGGAGGTCGCCTCGGCCTTGTCGAGGACCTTCACCACGTCCTCGAAGCCGCGCACGGTCGAGTCGACGGCCTTCTGCAGCTCGCCGATCTCGAACTCGTCCTTGATCAGCCGCGCCTCGGAGAGGAAGACACGCAGCTCCTCGTCGCGCTCGGCGGTGACCTTGTCGGTCAGCGCGGCCTCGATGCCGGCGTCGTAGCCGCGGACGACCCGCACGGGGCCCGTCGCCTCGCGCAGCTTGCCGGCCAGCTCGCGCACGTCGGACGCGGGGATGCCGTACAGCTTCTCCGCCTCGGTGAGCGAGTGCCGGCGGCCGACCCACAGCTCGCCCTGGCCGGACAGCCAGAACTCGCCGTTCTCCCGGTCGGAGCGGGGCAGGAGGTAGATCGTGGCCTCGTGGCCGCCCGCGACGGGCTCCAGCACGAGCACGCCGTCCTCGGTCTGGTTGCCGGTGAGGTACGCGTACTCGACCGACGCCCGGAAGGGGTATTCGGTGTCGTTCGAGCGGACCTTCAGGTTGCCCGCGGGGATCACCAGACGCTCACCCGGGAAGCGCGCCGAGAGCGCGGAGCGCCGCGCGGCGGTCTCGCCGGCCTGGGGGATCGGCGCCAGGTCGCGCAGCTCCGTGTCGGCCCAGCCGGACTTCATGTTCTCGGCGAGCTCGTCGGACACGCCCGGGTACAGGCCGTTCTTGCGCTGCTTGATGGGCTCTTCGGCGCTCTCTTCCGGGCCCGCTGCGGTAGCAGCAGGATCAGTTGCTGCCGGGGTGAGCTCGTCGGCCACGGTCATCCTCCTCGATACGGCACTGGACCCCCTCCATCGTACGGTCGTACAGAAGGGGGCTCAGGGCCAGAATGACTGTTACGGCGAGCTGCTATGCCGACGGCACCGAACCTGTTATGTCCGCCTCACTCGAACCGAGCCGCCAGCAGTACGACGTCCTCCTCGCTGTCCGCCCGGTCCCGCCCGTCCGGCAGGACCGTCCGCAGGACATGGTCGACGACCGCGTCCGGATCTCGCCGCAGGGCCCTCGGCACCCCGGCCGCCGCCGAGTGCAGCCGGGCGAAGGCGCGGTCGGTGGGGTCGCCGGTGCGGTGCAGCAGCCCGTCGGTGTAGAGCAGAACCGTCTCTCCGGCTTCGGCCGTCAGCTCCACGCTCGGCGCCTCCCAGCAGGCCAGCATGCCCAGCGGCGCGGACACGGAGGTCTCCACGTACTCCGTGCGCCGCTCGCCGATCAGCAGCGGCGGGGTGTGTCCGGCACCGGCGAGGGTGATCTTGCGCAGAGCGGGCTCGCAGTAGGCGAACAGGGCGGTGGCGGAGCGGGCGGGCTCGGTGAGTCTGAGCAGCAGTTCCAGATCGGACAGGACCGCGACCGGGTCCTCGCCCTCCATGACGGCGTACGCCCGCAGTGACGCCCTCAGCCGTCCCATCGCGGCGACCGCGCTGGGCCCGGAGCCGGTCACCGAGCCGACCGCCAGGCCGAGCGCGGCGTCGGGCAGGGGCAGCGCGTCGTACCAGTCGCCGCCCCCGCGCGGGCCGGTGCGGTGCCGGGCGGCGAGCTGGACGCCGGCCATGCGGGGCAGGCGGGAGGGGAGCAGCTCCTCGGCCATCGTCCGCATGCACGCGCGCGTGCGCTCGACTTCGAGGAGCCGGGCGAGGTGTTCGGCGGCGTAGCGGACGTACAGACCGACGAGGTGGCGTCGGCGCTCGCTGGGTTCGGCGGGCTCGTCGTACAGCCACACGGCGGCGCCGAGGCGGCCGGCCGTCCTGGTGGACAGGGGGAGGGCGTAGCTGGCGGCGTAGCCGAGGCGGGCGGCCACCTCGCGGTGGCGGGGGTCGAGGCCGTCCTCGGCGAACAGGTCCGGCTGGGCGATCTCACCGTCGCAGCCCGGCAGTCCGTCGAGGATCCTGCCGTACGACAGGGAGCTGCGCGGCACGGTCTCCATGTGACCGAGGTCGGCCCGGGCGAGGCCGAGGCCGATGGTGGTGTCGGGGCCCAGGCCGTCGGTGGGTTCCAGTACGACGAGACCGCGCCGGGCGCCCACGAGGGCGGCTCCGGCGCGCAGCAGTTCCTGGAGGGCTTCGGGGAGGGCGTCGGTGCGGGCCAGGCGTTCGGTGAGTTCGTGGAGGGTCGTGAGGTCCGAGACCCAGCCGGCGAGACGGTCCTGAAGCAGCACCCCGGGTGCGTTTGGTGGCGGGACCGCCGAGGTACCCGAGGCCGCGTGCGCGGGCGCGACAGTGTGTGCGGGCGAAGGAACCGTTGAATCGATTCCGGCCACTTTCGGAGGGTGAGGGGCGTTCATGGCGTCCGGCTTTCCGACCGGTGCGTATTGCTCAAAAGCATCGCAAACCCCCATGTCATTCTGCGCCGCTAGCAGTGTCTCCACATGTACACGCACTCGTGAGGGGATGTCCAGCATTGTCCTGCCGGGATTCCTGGTGTCCGTGGGTAACCGGAGCACTCGGCGTAGACCTCTTGCGTTAAGGCAAAGTTGGCTTAAAACTGCCTCGGGGAACGGGGTATTGCGGTCGACTGGTTTCGCTCGACGGAGCGTCACAGCGGTCGTGATGGGTACGTACTCGGTGAAGGCCAGGGGTGGTTGACGACCACCCGGAACCTGGTGACGGACCCGGGCGTCTTAGCCACCGACGGCCGTGCCCCATCCTCCCGTGGCGGAGGCGAAGAGAAATACGCGGGACGGCAGAACGCCAGACTTCGCCACCCCACGCCACGCCCATGCTTTTGATGGATGCAGTATGGACGAGGCTGCCGCGGAAGCAGCCAACGCTCGGCCCATAGGGGTTCCCCTTGCTCGTGGCAGGGGTGTGATGCGCCAACAGGTACGCACAGTGAAGTGATCGACACATGGTGTGATGTGGACCACGGTGTTGCCAGCGGTGCAACGGAAAGGAACGAGCGCTCATGCGCGAGATCCTCGGAAGGCGACGCAGGCTCCTGCGCGGCGACGGGCAGCCTGAATTGATCAGCGCGGCCCTGACCTTCGCTACGGAATGGCGCTGGCCGGTACTCCCGGGCGTGACGACGCAATCGCAGGGGCACTCCCGCTGCGGCTGCCCCAACCCGGAGTGCACGGTGCCCGGCGCGCACCCCTTCGATCCCGGACTCCTCGCGGCCACCACCGACGAGCGCATGGTGCGCTGGTGGTGGACCAACCGGCCCACGGCGCCGATCATCCTCGCCACCGGCGGCCAGGCCCCCTGCGCGGTCAGCCTCCCCGCCCTGCCGGCCGCTCACGCCCTCACCGCACTCGACCGCATGGGCATGCGCCTCGGCCCGGTCGTCGCCTCGCCCGCCCGCTGGGCGATCCTGGTGAAGCCGTACTCCATGGAACAGCTGGGCGAGCTGCTCTACGCCAAGGACTTCGTCCCCGGCTCCCTCCGCTTCCACGGGGAGGGCGGCTACATCGCCCTGCCGCCGTCGGAGACGGGCCAGGGCACCATCAGCTGGCAGTGCGCCCCGCTGCCCGGCTCGGCCTCCCCGTGGGTGCCGGATGTGGAGGCGGTGGTCGACGCCGTGGTCGAGGCCCTCACTCGTACGGGTGTGAGCGCGCCCGAGTTCTAGGGGTCTCCGGCGCGCGTGGAACGGCGCACGCGTGCGTGGTCGTTATCTTCCGCTGTATGCCGCGTCACGCTCAGACCCGCCGTCCAAGCTCTTCAAGAGTCCGTCTGCTCGCCCTCGCCGGCGGCGTGGCATGCGCGGTCGCGCTGCCGCTGGCCGTGGCGTCGGCGGGACCGGCGGACGACGAGGAGCGCGCCTCCGGGCATACGTCCCGTACGGCCGTGCGCCCTTCGGTACGTCCTTCCGCCGCCGACGCCAAGGCGTCCTCCCCCGACGCCAAGGCGTCCTCCGCCGAGCCCACCGGCTCCCCGCTGCTGCTCGACCTGGGCCTGGCCACCGCCGTCCGGTGCGGTCCGGAGCTCACCTCGCCGGAGGGCGTCGAGGCGCAGACCTGTGTCCTCACCCAGGGCGACGAGACGTGGGCGCGCTCCTACTTCCGCAACGCGACCGGCGGTGCGCTGGACTCCGTACTGAGCCTCATGGGGCCAGGCGGACGCACGTTGCAGATGCGCTGCGTCGTGGCCGCCGATGACGAGCCGGGGACGTGCGAGACGCCCCGGGAGCGGGTGCGGGGCGACAGGGACGCCTACACGGCGGTCGCGGAGTTCGCCGAGCGGGCCGGGCGCGGGGCGCTGCTGCTGCGGTCCGCGAGCAACTCCTCGTGAGCAATTCCGGGGCGCCTACCGGCAGTTGACATGCGGGGTCGTTCCGTAAAGGGACCCGCACAGGAAAAGACCCGGTTGCTGGCGACGGGGGATGCACCAGCAACCGGGCTACTGGAACGGTAACAAGAGATCGGCGGTTCGCAAATTCGATCCGGGCTTTCCAGTCACGGATTCCCTTGCTCCGCATGGGAGTTGTGATCGGACTCACCACTCCCGAACGGGGCCGGTTCGGCTGAACGGTCGGTCAGCCGAACCCGATCCCCGCCTCCCGCGTCAGCTGAGCGTGACCTGCCGGTTGGTCAGACCGCCACGCGCGCGACGCTCGTCCGCGGTGAGCGGAGCGTCGGTGGCCAGGGCCGCGGCGAGGCGCTCGGCGAACTCGGCGGCCGGCTTCTCCACGTCCTCCGCGCCGACGCCGCTCGGCAGGTCCCAGACCGGCACCGTGAGGCCGTGCGCCCGGAAGGAACCGACGAGCCGGGTGCCCTCGCCGAGGTTCGACCTCCCCGCCGCGTGCAGGCGGGCGAGGGCGTCCAGAAGCTGCTCCTCGGGGTGCGGCATGACCCAGCGCAGGTGGTTCTTGTCCGACGTCTCGCACCAGTAGGCGGCGTCCACGCCGGTCAGCTTCACGGTCGGGATGGCCGCGGCGTTGGCCCGCTCCAGGGAGGCGGCCACCTCCGGAGTGGCGTTCTCCGGGTCCGGGACCCAGAACTCGAAGCCCTTGTGCACAACTGGCTCGAACGTGCCATCCGGGTCGAGCAGATCCTGCAGCCGCGGACCGTCG
The DNA here is from genome assembly GCF_001513975.1 of Streptomyces curacoi. GTDB lineage: Bacteria > Actinomycetota > Actinomycetes > Streptomycetales > Streptomycetaceae > Streptomyces > Streptomyces curacoi. The sequence continues at coordinate 222,622 of NZ_KQ947985.1, read as the reverse complement.
GCCGGGGCGCGGCGGCCCTGGACCGGTGTGCCGGGCTGTGCGGTGAGGGCCTGCTGGAGGGTGTCGGCGAGGTCGCGGCTGATGTCACCCGACGCCGTGTCGTTCTGCAGGCCGAGCAGCACCGAGCCGTCGTCGCGGCGCAGGGCCGGCCAGGCCATCGGCAGGACGGTGGCCAGCGTGACGGACGGGACGCCCTCCGGGAGACCGCCCTTCAGGGTCAGCTCGACGGTGGCGGCAGGCACGAGCTCGCGCAGGGCCACCCAGTCGCACTCGCCCGGCAGTCCCTCGAACGGGCGCTGGACCAGCTCGGTCACCGCCTGGGCGGCGGCCCGGCCGTGGCAGGCCTTGTAGCGGCGGCCGCTGCCGCAGGGGCAGGGCTCGCGTGCGCCGACAACCGGAACGTCTCCATGAGCGCCTGCGGCGCGGGCTCCATCGCTGAGCTGCGGGCGCTTGGCCTTGGTCTGGGGTCGCTTCTTGGCCATCGTGGGTGTCTCCCGGTTACGGCTCGTCTCGTACGGGCGCGAGCCTAGCCGTTCACGCCATGACCGGCGGGAGCCTGTGGACAACCCACCGGGTCGTGCCGGGAGCCGAGCGGTCCGGGCCGCCTGCGGACCCGCTGCCGGACCCGGCACTCTCAGTCCAGGTCGTCGAAGGCGTCCGCGAAGTCGAGGCCGGGTATCGCGCCCACCGTCGGCGCTGCGACGCGCGTAGCGAAGTCGTCGCGGCGGTGCCCGGCGTCCGGATCATGAACGTCCCCGTGGACCACCACCCAGACGGTGACCTCGCCCCGGGCGTCGTCCCGTACGCCCCAGTCGTCGGCCAGGGCGGTGATGATGTTCAGCCCGCGGCCGCCGTGCGCGGTGACCGAGGGCGTGGCCGGAGCAGGGCGGGTGGGCCCGCCGCCGTCCGTCACCTCCACCGTGAGCCTGCCGCTCGCGTCCACACGCCAGGCGGCCCGCACGTCGCCGTCCCCGGCCAGCGCGTCACCCAGTGGTCGGCCGTGTTTGCACGCGTTGCTCAAGAGTTCGGAAAGAATCAGTACGGCGTCGTCGATGACCGATTCCGCAACGCCACCCATGCGCAACTGAGAGCGCATACGGTGTCTCGCTTCCCCCACGCCCGCAGGGCCATGGGGTACGGCCATGCTCGACGACGTGGGCACCTCCTGTGCCACCACCAACGCCACCCCCGAGACCTCCTTTGCCCCACGCCACGGTGTGGATGCCCCATTGGCCTGTACCGGAAACCGGCCAATCAACGCCCGGGGACGCATTCGCAACGATCGAATACGGACCGAACGCGCCGGAGCACTCCCCGTAATCGAGATGGCTGGAATTCGATGGTGTGGCCGAGAGTGGAGGATGGGGTTGGAGGGGTTGCCGGGTCAAGAGGTCGGACAGGGGTTGGTGAGGTTTAGGGGGTTTTCCGGTGCGCGGTTTGCCTGGGGGCGCGCGGGTCGTGCGGGGTCTGCTTCGGGACGCGCGCGGGTCAGCGGCCGAGCTGCTGGAGCACCGCGCGCGGGCGGTTGGTGATGATGGCGTCGACGCCCAGCTCGACGCAGAGGTCGACGTCCTCGGGCTCGTTGACGGTCCAGACGTGCACCTGGTGGCCGGCCCGCTTCAGGCGCTCCACATAGGCCGGGTGACTGCGCACGATCCGGATGGAGGGGCCCGCGATACGGACGCCCGCCGGCAGCCGTCCGTCCCGCAGCCGGGGTGAGACGAACTGCATCAGATAGACCGTCGGAAGCGTCGGCGAGGCGGCACGCACGCGATGCAGCGAGCGGGCCGAGAAGCTCATGACGCGCACCGGTGACGTGGCGGCCGAGGCGGGTGCGTCGAGCCCGAACCGCTTCAGCAGGAGCAGCAGCCGCTCCTCGACCTGCCCGGCCCAGCGTGTCGGGTGCTTGGTCTCGATCGCCAGCTCCACGCGCCGCCCCGCGTCGGCGACGAGCTTCAGCAGCCGCTCCAGAGTGAGGACCGAGGTGTCCTCGGGGTCCTCCGGCCGGAACTCCCAGTCCGGCTCCTCGGCGCGGTTCTTCCACGAGTCGCGGTTCTTGCGGGAGCCGAAGTCCAGGGCGGCGAGCTCGGCGAGTTCCAGGGCCGAGACCGCGCCGCGGCCGTTGGACGTACGGTTGACGCGGCGGTCGTGAACGCAGACGAGATGGCCGTCCGCGGTGAGGCGTACGTCGCATTCGAGGGCGTCCGCACCGTCCTCGATCGCCTTCTTGTACGCGGCCAGGGTGTGCTCGGGAGCGTCTTCGGAGGCTCCGCGGTGGGCGACGACTTGGATCTGGTGCTGCCGTGCGTGGGTCACCGCGTCATGGTGCCACCGCGCGTGGGTAGACGTGCGACCGGGAGGAGTCGTGAGGGCTCTGGGATTGCGCCCGTTTAGTCACACATGACCTATATAAAGAGTGGCCGCGGACCCACAGCCACCGCTTATGGTGCTCTGACGGCCCGTGGGAAAAGCTGACGGCATACAAAAAGGCATGCACAAAGCGCATGTACAGCTGAGCGCACCGGCCGTGGACAAGCGTGAACGGGCGTGACCGAGTGCGACCGAAGACAACAGCCGTGGATCGAGGAGAGAAGCTGTGAGCACCGAGAACGAGGGCGCCGCGGTACCCCCGGCCCCGTCCGCACCCCCCGTGCCGGTGGATGCTCCCGCTGCTCCGGCGTCCCAGGAGCACCCGGCTCACGAGGGCGGTGCCGCCCCCACCGCCCCACCCCCGCCGGTGCCGAACGGCACGCCGGCGAACTCGAACGGCACCCAGCCGTACGCCGCACCGGCGGCCTCCAACGGGTCTCAGCCGTCCGCGAACGGAGTCCAGCCGCCGGCCTCCCCTGAGCCCCAGCCGATCGCCGCCGAGCCGATCGCCGCCCAGCCGACGGCCGACCAGCAGACCGCCGCCGAGCCGATCGCCGCCCAGCCGATCGCCGCCCCGCCGATCGCCCACCAGGGGGCCGCGAACGGGGCTCAGCCGCCGGCCGCCCAGGGCTCGGCCCCCGACGCCTCCTGGCCGCCCCCGCCGCCGCCCGGCACACCGCCGTACGGGGACCACGGTGCCGCCGCAGGCGGTGCCGGTTTCGGTGCGGGCGGTGCCGGTGCGGGATCCGGCTGGGGTGCCACCTACCAGCAGCCGGCGCCGAAGTCCGGCCGCGGGCGCGGCGGTCTGCTCGCCGCGGTCCTCGTCGCCGCGCTGGTCGCGGGCGGCCTGGGCGGCGGCCTCGGCTACACCCTGGCCAAGAACGAGGACACCACTTCCTCGACGACCGTCTCCGCCGCCGACAGCGGGGGCGACATCAAGCGCGACCCGGGCACGGTCGCGGGCGTGGCCGCCAAGGCGCTGCCCAGCACCGTCACGATCCAGGCGGAGAGCAGCAGCGGCGAGGGCGGCACCGGCACCGGCTTCGTCTTCGATACCGAGGGCCACATCGTCACCAACAACCATGTGGTGGCCGACGCGGTCGACGGCGGCAAGCTCACGGCGACCTTCCCGAGCGGCAAGAAGTACGACGCGGAGGTCGTCGGCCACGCGCAGGGCTACGACGTGGCGGTCATCAAGCTCAAGGACGCCCCCTCGGACCTCAAGCCGCTGACGCTCGGCGACTCCGACAAGGTGGCGGTCGGCGACTCCACGATCGCGATCGGCGCCCCCTTCGGTCTCTCCAACACGGTCACCACGGGCATCATCAGCGCCAAGAACCGCCCGGTGGCCTCCAGCGACGGCACCGGCAGCAACGCCTCCTACATGAGCGCCCTGCAGACGGACGCCTCGATCAACCCCGGCAACTCCGGCGGCCCGCTGCTGGACGCGCAGGGCAACGTCATCGGCATCAACTCCGCGATCCAGTCCGCCGCCAACGGCCTGGGCGGCACCAGCCAGTCCGGCTCGATCGGCCTCGGCTTCGCCATTCCGATCAACCAGGCCGAGTACGTCGCCAAGCAGCTGATCAAGACCGGCAAGCCGGTCTACGCCAAGATCGGTGCGTCCGTCTCCCTGGAGGACACCACCGACGGCGCGAAGATCATCGAGCAGGGCGCCGGAGGCTCGGACGCGGTGGAGGCGGGCGGCCCCGCAGCCAAGGCGGGTCTGAAGCCCGGTGATGTCATCACCAAGCTCGACGACAGGGTGATCGACTCCGGCCCCACCCTGATCGGCGAGATCTGGACCCACAAGCCCGGCGACAGGGTCACGATCACCTACGAACGGGACGGCCAGTCCCGCACGGTCGAACTCACCCTGGGCTCACGTACGGGCGACAGCTGACGCCACCGGCCACGCGCGCGTACCTCGCACTCCGACAAGAGCGGACCCGACGCGCGCGTGCCCCTCTCTTCCTCTGGTCCCCCTTCCACTGGTCCCCGCCTTGCGGGGACCAGTGGAAGGCGCGCCGACGGCCGTTGAGCGACCGGTTACCGTGTCGATCCACTCGGATGGACTATCGTGCCTTCTCGACCTCGACTGTTCGCGAATGGGAAGCACCACGCGACAGGGACACAGAGAAGGGGACGGTCTCGCGGTGTCCGATCTTGGGCGGCTCGTCGCCGACCGGTACCTGCTGGTGGAGCGGGTGGGCAGCGGCGGCATGGGCACCGTGTGGCGGGCCGAGGACAAGCTGCTGGGCCGCCACGTTGCTCTGAAGAAGCTGCACATCCCGCCCCACCTGCAGGACGACGAGATCCGCACCCTCTACGAGCGCACCCGCCGCGAGGCCCGCAGCGCCGCCCGGATCACCCACCCGAACGTGATCGTGGTGCACGACGTGCTCGACGACGAGGGCCTGCCCTGCATCGTCATGGAGTACATACCCTCCGTCACACTGAGCGACGTCCTGAAGCGGCGGGGTGCGCTGCCGCCCGCCGAAGCCGCCCGGATCGGCTGTGCCATGGCCGCGGCCCTGCGCGCCGCCCACAGTGCCGGGGTTCTGCACCGGGACGTCAAACCCGCCAACGTCCTGCTCGGCGACGACGGGCGGATCGTCCTCACCGACTTCGGGATCGCCATGGAGTCGGGAACGTCGTCACTGACCAAGCCCGGCGAGCTGATCGGCTCCATCTGCTACCTGGCGCCCGAACGCCTCCGGAGCGCAGACACCGAGCCCGGCCCCGCCAGTGATCTGTGGGCCCTCGGGGCGACGCTGTACCAGGCGGTCGAGGGGCGGGACGCGTTCCGCCGCGACACCCCGATCGAGACCGCGTACTCCATCGTCACCGACCCCTACGAGCCTCCGCGCAACGCCGGGGACCTGACCCCGGTGATCGACGGGCTGCTGGTCAAGGACCCCGGCCGGCGCATGGACGTGCACGAGGTCGAGCGCCGCCTGGGCGAGGTGGCCGGCACCCGAACCGCCCGCGTCGATCCGCCCACACGGCCGGAGCGTGCCGGCGAGCCCGCCCCTTCCGGACGGAACAGCAGCGGCAACCGCCGCCGTACGGTACTGCTGTCGGCCCTGGCGGTGACCCTCACCGCCTGCCTGGCGGGCGGCACCCTGTGGTGGCTCGACGGCAGGGCGGACCAGCGGCGTACGCAGGCGTCCGGGGCCGACGCCGCCACCCCCTCTCCCAGCACCACGACCCCGCCGCCGCTCCCCGCCGGATACCACCTCCAGAAGGTGGGCAGCGGCCTCTCCGTGCCCGTGCGGGACGGCTGGAGCAGGAAGACGCTGCCCGGTGGTGAGCTCGTCTACATCGACCCGTCGGAACTGGTGGGCCTGCGGGTCAACGTCGTCGAGTTCGCGGGCACGGATCCCGTACGGCACTGGCGGGAGACGGAGGAGGAGCAGACCCGTCGCGACAATCCCGGCTATGAACGGGTGAGGATGGCCGCGACGACTTTCCGCGGACGGCCCGCCGGGTACTGGGAGTTCACCTTCGACGGCCGGGCGCGTAAGTACCGGGCGGCGGAACTGGCTTTCGCGAGCGCCGACGGCACGCAGTACGTGATCTACCTCTCCGCGCCGGACGCGGAATGGCACAAGTACCGGCCGGTTTTCGACACCGCCACCAACGGAGTCCGCTTGAGCGACGAGTCCTGAGTGGGGAGTCCTGAGCGACAAGTCCGCTCTGTTCCGCTGCTCTGTTCCGCTGCCAAGCACCGAACGTATTTCTACTCCAGTAGCTTTCGTCCGCTGCAGTAGCTTGCCAACGCCGCCTGGAATCACCCGCGGCCGTGCAGCAGAGCAACCGGAGAGTCCACATGCCCCGAGAGGCGCCGTACCTTGCCGTGGCCGACGTGCTGCGCGTACGGATTCTCGCGGGAGAGTGGCAGATCGGGGAGCGGCTGCCGTCGCGCGTACGACTCGCCCAGGAGTACGGGGTCGGGCGCAACGTCATGCAGAGGGCCGTGGACCGTTTGATCGCCGAGGGCCTTCTCGAAGGCCGGGCGGGGTCGGGCACCTACGTCCGTGTGCCGCGCGAGCGTCTGCGGATAGTCCGTTCCCGGCACCGCGAACGCCGGGCTTCCTCCGGCATCGGCACACCAACGGAGCGGGGCAGGGCCAACGCCTGGGATTCCCACAGCCAGGTGCGCGTCCCCGCACCTGAGGCAATCGCCGAGCGGCTCGCCATCAGCCCCGGAGGTCTCTGCGCCAACACCCATTACGAGTTCCTCGCCGACGGCCAGCCCGTCCAGCTTTCCGCGTCCTGGGAGCCGATGGCCATCACGGACGGAACGCCGATCGTCCTGCCGGAAATGGGCCCCCTAGCGGGAAAGGGAGTGGTCGAGCGTATGCGCTCGATCGGCGTGGTCGTCGAGACCGTGGTCGAGCTGCCGCGCCCCGCTCGTGCCACCCAGCCCCAGGCCAACCTTTTGGGGATCAGTGTCGGAGACCTGGTGCTCCATATCGAGCGGACCATCTACGACACCGACGGACGTCCGGTGGAAACCGCCGACATCGTCATTCCGGACGCGCGCCGGGAAGTGGTTTACGAATTCGCAGTCGACCGCCCGTAGCAGCGACAGAAAGGTGACCCGAATGTCGATTCCGTCCCGGCTCGGCCTCTTACGCGATCCGGACTTCGGGCGTCTGTTCGCCGCCACCGCGCTCGGCCAGCTGGGCGACCGCATCATTTTTCTGGCGTTGCCTCTCGTCGCCATCGTGGCTTTGAAGGCCGATGAGTTCCAGGTCGGACTGCTGACCGCGATGACCACGGCAGGATCCCTCCTGGTCGGGCTGCCGGCGGGCGCGTGGGTGGACCGTATGCGCAAGCGATCGGTGATGATAGGAGCCGACTTTTCAAGGGCGCTGGTCCTTTTGACGGTACCGCTGGCGTGGTGGGCAGACGTCCTGACGATCTGGTTGCTCTGCGCCGCCGCATTGACTCACGGAGTGCTGACCGTCTTTTTCGATGTCGCGTACGTCAGCTATCTACCGCACTTGGTGGGACGCGCAAATCTTGTGGAAGGGAACTCGAAGCTCTCGGCAATACGCTCGGTGACCAGTATCGGCGGGCCGGCGGTGGCAGGGCCACTGATCGGCTGGGTCGGAGCCCCGGTGACGCTCTTGGCGAGTTCCGCCGGAATGGCCATGTCCGGTCTCCTGGCCATCCGTATCCGCAAGCGTGAACAGACGCCGGAGCCGAGCGAGGGCTCTCGACTGGGGCGGGACATCAAGGAGGGGCTGAAGTTCGTTCTCAGGAATTCCGCCCTGCGCGCGATCATGCTGGGCGACGCGGTATTCAACCTCTTCCTGATTATGTATCAGACCATGTTGCTGGTCTTCTTGGAAAGGGAGGCAGGGCTTGAATCCTTCGGCATCGGGCTCATTCTGTCGGGCATGGGCTGCGGTGCCTTACTGGGTGCACTGTTGGCCACCAAAGTCTCGAACTTGATCGGACAAGGTCCGGTCATCTGGCTGGCGTCACTCGTCACCTGCCCGCTGACAGTTCTGATGCCCTTGGCGCGACCGGGGTGGAGTGTGTATGTGGCTGCGCTCGGACTCGCGGCCCTTTCGCTGGGCGGAGTCGTCCGCTTCGTGGCTCAAGCAAGCTTTCAACAGGCCCTCACACCGGACCGCCTTCTGGGTCGGATGAGTGCGACAGCTCGCTTCGTGTCCTGGGGCGGCATTCCTGTGGGCGGAGTCGTGGGTGGGGCCTCGGGTTCTGTGTTCGGGGCAACGGCCACGTTGTGGATCGGGGCAGCCGGCATGACACTGAGCGTCTTCCCGGTACTCCTCTCACCGGTTCGCACCATGCGGGAGTTGCCCAAGGTGAAGGACCCCACGGGCGTGCCGCTCTGAGATTGGTTCAGGCCTCCCTGTGGTTCGGTCAAGACCCCCTTTGGACTGTGGCGGCCCGTGGGGGTCGTGCGGCGGTGTGGGCCCCGTGCGGACCACGGCCCCCGCGTGACGCCGGAGGCCGGTAGGCTGTAGCCGCTCCGCCCCAGGTGGGCCGGGGCCGAGGTGGGTTGCCCGAGCGGCCTAAGGGAACGGTCTTGAAAACCGTCGTGGCGCGAGTCACCGTGGGTTCAAATCCCACACCCACCGCTTGTCAGGCGACATAAGGCCAGGTGAGAAGGGGTGCCCGGGTTTCCGGCGCCCCTTCCTGGCACGTCTCAGGACTTCGTGGCGTTTACTTCTTTGCGGCGGTCCGCTTGGCCGTTCTGCCTCCGCCGGTGCCGGTTCGCCTGGGACGGGAAGCCGCGCTCTTCCGCCTGTCCCCGGTCTTCTCCGCCCCTGCTGCCGCCTCCGGCGACGTCCCGGCGGCCGATGCGGTCGGCCACTTGAACTCGATCTCCAGCTCGATCTCGCCCTCACTGACCTCGACCTCGATTTCGCCGCGCAGGTCGGCGGGGATCCGCAGGCTCAGCTTCCATGGATCGAGTGCGAGTTCGGCATCCCCGCCTTGCCGTAGCGCCGTCGCGAGGGCCTCGAGCTGATCGGCCGCCTCAAGGCGCGACAGCGAGCGCTTTTGCTCCAGCTTGAGGTCCGTCATGGCGTCTCCGATCCAGAGCGAACAGCAGCTACTGCCCTACTGCCCTGCTGTCCATTTTGGCGCCCTTTGCCGGATGGGACATCTCGCGGGAATGCCCCTTCACCCAGCGTCGGTGGTGAGGATCAGCGTGCCGATCGCTGTGTCCGCAGCAGCCTCAGCTGTCCGATCTCCGCGACATTCTTCATCAGCTCGGCGTTCACCCAGCCGATCATGTGGGTGACGGTGTACTGGGGGTCGTTCGGCCAAGGGGAACGGCGCCGTGGCGTCCAGGTCCGTGTTGTCGAGTCGGCCCAGCGCCGCCAGCCAGTCCACACGGAGGCCGCGCAGCCAGGCGACAGTGGCCTCTCCGCCGCCCGGCCAGGTGATGTCGGTCCGTTCCCTGGGCGGGCGGCCCCGCAGATGGTCGGCGGCCACGCTCCACCAGAAGCCGATGTGCCGGCTCACCCAGGCGATGGTCGGCACCCGGACGGGGTCGGGCTCGGTCTCGGCCCAGTCCGGCACCCAGGTGCCGTCGGCGGCCCGGCGTACCGTCCATCAGTGCGGTGCCGGTTCCCAGAGGAACTCCTCGGGCCGGAGCCGGTCAAGGTGGTACTCGACAACGCCCAGGTGAGGTCGAACTGCCGCGCAGCAGCTCACGTTGGGAAACGCTCATCGACCGACCCTGGCATACCTGCTTGCCTGCGCGCGAAGCCGTTTTTCCCTCCACTTTTCGTGTTTTGCCGCTGTTTCCCGCCACGGGCCGTATTTAGAGCTCGTAGTCCCGAGCCAGCTCCTCCCACGGAACCTCCCGCAGCGCCTCCTCCGCGTCGCATCCCGACGGCACGTGCGGGGTGGGCTGGAACCAGATGATCGTGAGGGCGGAGCGGTACAGGATCGGGTCGTGGTCGCGGTCGAGGGCCGTGGAGCGGAAGGCGCCGACGCAGGCCACCGCGGGCATCACCTCGACCGGTCCGAACGCGCCGGCGTACTGGTCGGGGTAGTCGCGGGGCGGCGGGACGAGGTGCACCGGCGTGGCGGGGTGGGCCTCTTCGGCGGCGCGCAGGAGGCCCTTGATCTTCATCTCGTTGACCAGCTTGCACGGGTAGCCCTCCAGCATCCCGCCGTACGTCGAGGAGAGCCACAGCTCGGAGAGGTCGATCGAGCGGCCGGACATGAGGACGAGGCGGGTCAGCGACATGGTCGGCACCCTAGGGCGGCGGTGCATCGATCTCCCCTGAATTTCGAGGCCTGTCGGACGCCGGGCCGGTCCCCGTCAGGGCCGGTGCCCCATCATCCGCGCCGCCGACGCGATCGTCGCGCGGGCCTCGCGTTCGGTCAGGCCGGTGTTGAGGGCCGCCTCGACGAGGGGCTCGACGAGGGCGGGGCCGATGCCGTCCTCGTAGGCGCGGCAGGCCGCCCAGAACAGACGGGTGTTGCGCTGACCCTCGTGGGCGGCGAGCACGAACTGGACGAGCCCCTGCCCGTGTCCGCCGGTCGACGGGGGCGTGGGGTGGTGGGTGCGCGGTGGGGGGAGGAGCAGGCGCAGGAGGGCGCGCGGACAGGGCGCGGGGGCGATGTGGGAGGTGCCGGGAGCGGTGCTGTACACGCCGTGGTCGGTGCGGGAGCCGGGGCCCACGAGGTAGCCACCGGCTCCTCGGATGTCGATGCCGGGTGCGAGACGTCCCGCCGAGTTGGGGACGACGACGTCGGGCGGGCCGGTCAGCCAGAGGTGGCGGCCGCCGCTCGGGGTCAGGACGACCACCGTCGGCGGAATCGTGAACAGGTGGCGAAGGGCCAGTACGCGCAGGGCGGCCGAGGAGTCCGTACCGGATTTGGTGTCGAGGTCGATGCCGATCAGGTGGTGCGGGGGCAGTCCGCACGCGATGCCGTAGCCCGTCGCCCAGGGGGCGGCCGCGAAGAGTTCGCGGATGCGGGCCGGGTCGGTGGAGGCGTCGTAGACCCCGTGCCCGAAGCGCCCGCACTCGCCGTGGCAGGGGGCGGGAGCGGGGTCGTCGCGGTGCGGGGAGCGCAGGGCCGGGAGCTTCGTCCGGGACAGGGGGATGACGGCCAGTCCGCGTTCGGCGGCTGACAGGGCGTGTGCGAGGGCCAGCGTCGTGGCCTGCCGGTCGGTGGTGGCCATGCCTCTATGTTCGTACGAATGTTCGAAAAAGGAAAGGGGCACTCGGGTGCTCCGTCGGTGATTCGCGGGTCGGGGGGGGATGGGTCCGGAAGTCTGCGGCGGGTGCTTCGCCCCTGGTGGGGCTTGGGTGGAGCTCTTCGCGCTACCCGGGTCCGGGGGCTGGAAGTGACGAAAATGGTTTATCGACTAGTCATCACGCTTCAGGGCGAATAGCGGCTTCCAGGGTGGTTCGCCGGGGATTCGGTGGGCAACTCTGATCTCGCGACGTCGTGTACGACTCCGGGGCGGTCGACCAACTGCCTTGGAACGAGCAGTGCTTCATGCACCACGTGTGCGCCCGGCGGGGAGCCTGGGCGTACCTGTTCTGGAGGAACGACATGGCAAGCATCCGTACCGCCCGCGTCATCGCCGCGGTCTCCGCCATTCCGCTCGCCGCCGCCCTCGAACCGGAGCAGCACGGCCCAGGTCAACGGCTCCGCGTCCACGTCCGTCAACCAGGGCGACGACAACGCGGCCGTCCACTTCACGCCGCTGTGGTGGTGAGCTGAGGTGAGCTGAGAGGGTCGGTGCCCCGGTGCTCATGCACCGGCCCTCTCGATCTGTGTGGGTGTGCTCTGTGTGGGTGTGCTTTGTGTGGGTGTGCTTTGTGGGGTGTAACGCGTCTGCGCGGCGGTACTTCGGTGCCGCCGCGCAGGCGTTTTCAGGCGTCTCCGGGCGGCCTTGACAGCGTGCGCTATCTGACGGACAGTCAGAAACCTTCGTAGGGGCTTCGTGGCAGTGCAGCGGCTGGCCCCGAACTCGTGGGAACCGGATCGGCGGTCGCGGTGTACCAGAAGTGTCAGCGCGATGCGCCGTGGGGCGATGAGGACGAGGGGGCGACGGTGAAGTACGAGCTGGGGCTGAGCCATGACAGGGAAGCGATCGACGAGCTGGAGACACGGCTGAAGGCCTATGAGGGCCGGCCGGCCGCTGTAGCCGGCGTGGGCAAGGACCCCGTCAACGCGCCCATGATCCGGCACTGGTGCGAGGCCATGGGCGACACCAACCCGGCGTACTCGGGACCGGACGCGATCGCCCCGCCCACCATGCTCCAGGCGTGGACCATGGGCGGCCTCTCCGGCCATACGGGACGCACCCAGACGTACGAGGAGCTGCTCGGTCTGCTCGACGAGGCGGGGTACACCTCGGTGGTCGCCACGGACTGCGAGCAGGACTATCTACGGCCCCTGCGGCCCGGGGACGAGATCTCCTTCGACTCGGTGATCGAGTCGGTGTCGGAGAAGAAGACGACGAAGCTCGGCACGGGCTACTTCGTCACGACCCGCATGGACATCCGCGCCGGCCCCGACCTCGCGGGCACTCACCGCTTCCGCATCCTCAAGTACGCACCCCGGCGTCAGGCAGGTCGGCCAGGCGCGCGGAAGCAGCCCTCTCGCCCGCGCCCCGTCGTGAACCGCGACAACGCCGGCTTCTGGGAGGGCGTCCGGCAGCACAGACTGCTCATCCAGCGCTGCACCGGCTGCGGCGCCCTGCGCCACCCCTGGCTGCCCGGCTGCAACGCCTGCGGCGGCCTGGACTGGGACACGGTCGAGGCGAGCGGCGAGGGCACGGTCTATTCGTACGTCGTGATGCACCACCCGCCGTTCCCGGCCTTCGACCCTCCTTACGCGGTCGGCTTGATCGAGCTGGCGGAAGGCGTGCGGATGATCGGCAACGTAGCCGGAGTGCCGTACGACAAGGTCCGGATCGGACTGCCGGTGCGACTCGGATTCCAGGAGTACGACGAGGAGTTGGTGCTGCCGATCTGGCGGGTCCGGGAGGAGACGGTATGAACGCCGGGGACGAACTGCCGCCGCTGGAGCTGGAGATCACCCGCACACTGATCGTCGCCGGTGCCATCGCCTCGCGCGACTACCAGGACGTGCACCACGACGCGGAGCTGGCCCGCCAGAAGGGCTCCCCCGACATCTTCATGAACATCCTGACGACGAACGGCCTGGTCGGCCGCTACATCACCGATCACTTCGGACCGACGGCCGTACTGCGCAGGGTGGCCATACGGCTCGGGGCGCCCAACTACCCGGGAGACACCATGGTGCTCAGGGGCACGGTCGAGGAGGTCGACGACGACACGGCGACGGTACGGGTGGTCGGCGCGAACAGCATCGGCAGACATGTGACCGGCACGGTGACGGTCACCGTCCCGGCGGGGACGACGGCCACAGTCCCGTCGGCGGGCCCGGCATGAGCGTCCGTGCGCGGGACGCCCTCGCCGGGCGGGCGGCGATCGTCGGGGTCGGGGCCACCGAGTTCTCCAAGGACTCGGGCCGCAGCGAGCTCCGGCTGGCCGTGGAGGCGGTGCGGGCCGCGCTGGACGACGCGGGGCTGACGCCCGGGGACGTGGACGGGATGGTGACGTTCACGATGGACACCAGCCCGGAGATCACCGTGGCCCAGGCCTGCGGGATGGGAGAGCTGTCCTTCTTCTCCCGTGTCCACTACGGCGGCGGGGCGGCCTGCGCGACCGTCCAGCAGGCGGCGCTCGCCGTGGCGACGGGGGTCGCCGAGGTGGTGGTCTGCTACCGGGCGTTCAACGAGCGGTCGGGGCGGCGCTTCGGCTCGGGAGTGCAGCATCGGGAGCCGTCGGCGGAGGGCGTGGCGCTCGGCTGGTCGCTGCCGTTCGGGCTGCTCACGCCCGCGTCGTGGGTGGCGATGGCGGCCCAGCGGTATCTGTACACGTACGGGCTGACGCCGGAGGTGTTCGGGCATGTGGCGGTCATGGACCGCAGGTACGCGGCGACCAACCCGGCCGCGTACTTCCACGGCAGACCCATCACCCTCGCCGACCACGCGGCCTCGCGCTGGATCGTCGAGCCGCTGCGGCTGCTGGACTGCTGCCAGGAGACGGACGGCGGCCAGGCGCTCGTCGTCACGTCCATCGACCGGGCCCGCGACCTGCCCCACCCGCCGGCCGTCATAGCGGCGGCGGCCCAGGGCGCCGGCCGCGGGCAGGAGCAGATGACGAGCTTCTACCGGGACGACCTCACCGGCCTGCCGGAGATGGCCGTGGTGGCGCGGCAACTGTGGCGGACGGCGGGGCTGGGGCCGGGGGAGATCGACGTGGGGATCCTGTACGACCACTTCACGCCGTTCGTACTGATGCAGTTGGAGGAGTTCGGGTTCTGCGGAAAGGGGGAGGCCGGAGACTTCGTCGCCGCGGAGCGGCTGCCGCTCAACACCCACGGAGGGCAGCTGGGCGAGGCGTATCTGCACGGGATGAACGGCATCGCGGAGGGGGTGAAGCAGGTGTGGGGGACGTCCGTGAACCAGATAGCCGGGGCAGCCCGGGTGCTGGTGACGGCGGGCACGGGGGTGCCGACGTCGGGGCTGGTCCTTACTGCCGACGGGTGACCTGGGCCTTGTCGCGGGCGGGACAGCTGGTCCTGCCGCCGGTTGGTGGGGCCGGGACCTTAGCGCTGGTGGGTGACCGCGGACCTCCCGCTGGTGGGTGGTGACCTGGGCCTCGTCGCCGGTGGTGGGTGGCGACCGGGCCTTCCCACCGGTGGGCGACCACGGCCATTCCGCTGGCGGGCGGTGACCTGGGCCTTCCCGCTGGTGGGCGGCGCCTGGGCCTTCCCGCCGGTGGGTGGTGACCTGGGCCTCCCGCCGATGGATGCCCGGGGTCTGCCACCGCCGGACGGCCCGGGGTCTGCCACCGCCGGACGGCCCTGACCCTCCCACCGCCGGACGGCCCTGACCCTGCCGTGCCGATGGGTGACCCCCAGGGGTAATCCCGCATGAGGTGTCCCTCGCTCGTCCACCTTCAGGAGGTGGAGTCAGCCCCACCCCTACAACCTGAGGCGGACGCTGCTTCGGCACCTGCGGCCGATCCGCCGAGGCAGGGGCCGCTCATAGCGTGGAGCCATGACCACACCCGTCTGCACCAGCGCTTCCGACGCCGCTACATCAGCGAGGCAGACCTTCCCGAACGCGACGTACCCCTCCTTCACGTCGTATGTGCGGGCCCGCCAGCCGGTGCTGCTGCGTACCGCCCGGTCGCTCACCGCGAACCCGAGCGACGCCGAGGACCTGCTGCAGACCGCGCTCACGAAGACATACGTCGCCTGGGAGCGCATCGAGGACCATCGCGCGCTCGACGGCTATGTGCGCAGGGCGCTGCTGAACACCCGGACCTCGCAGTGGCGCAAGCGCAAGGTGGACGAGTTCGCCTGCGACGAGCTGCCCGAGCCGGAGCCCGTACCCAGCCAGGACGACGACCCCGCGGAGCGGCAGGCGCTGCACGACGCCATGTGGCGGGCGATCATGCGGCTACCGGCACGGCAGCGGGCGATGGTCGTCCTGCGGTACTACGAGGACCTCAGTGAGGTCCAGACGGCCGAGGTGCTCGGGGTGTCCGTCGGCACGGTGAAGTCGGCCGTGTCACGAGCCCTCGGGAAGCTGCGCGAGGACCCTGAGCTGGGGCTGGTCCGTTAGCGGGGAGGCACGGCTCCGTTACCGGCACAACCGCATGAACGCAACGTGACATGATCGATCGGCCGACCCTAGTGACATACCGCGCGGTATGCGCGCAGAATCTCCGCAGCCCTTACTACCGCGTAGGCAATGTCGCCCCGGGAGGACGCCGTGCTGAGCACCATGCAGGACGTACCGCTGCTGATCTCCAGGATCCTGACCCACGGGTCGACGATCCACGGCACATCGCAGGTCACCACCTGGACCGGCGAGGCCGAGCCGCACCGCCGTTCCTTCGCCGAGGTCGGTGCACGTGCGGCCCAGCTGGCACACGCCCTGCGTGAGGACCTGGGCGTGACCGGCGACGAGCGGGTCGCGACCCTGATGTGGAACAACGCCGAGCACGTCGAGGCCTACTTCGCGATCCCCTCCATGGGCGCGATCCTGCACACCCTCAACCTGCGCCTCCCGGCCGAGCAGCTGGCCTGGATCGTCAACCACGCGGCCGACCGGGTCGTCATCGCCAACGGTTCCCTCCTCCCCCTGCTCGCCCCGCTGCTCCCGCACCTCAAGACGGTCGAGCACGTGGTGGTGTCGGGGCCGGGTGACCGTTCCCTCCTCGCGGACGCCTCCGCCCAGGTGCACGAGTACGAGGAACTGATCGCCGGCAAGCCGACCACGTACGACTGGCCGGAGCTGGACGAGCGGCAGGCCGCCTCGATGTGCTACACCTCCGGCACCACGGGCGACCCGAAGGGTGTCGTCTACTCCCACCGCTCGGTCTATCTGCACTCCATGCAGGTCAACATGACCCAGTCGATGGGTCTGACCGACCAGGACACATCGCTGATCGTGGTCCCCCAGTTCCACGTCAACGCCTGGGGCCTGCCGCACGCCACCTTCATGACCGGCGTCAACATGCTGATGCCGGACCGCTTCCTCCAGCCCGCGCCCCTCGCCGAGATGATCGAGGGCGAGAAGCCGACCCACGCGGCGGCCGTGCCCACCATCTGGCAGGGCCTGCTCGCCGAGCTCACCGCCAAGCCCCGGGACGTCTCCACCCTCGTCCAGGTGACGATCGGCGGCTCGGCCTGCCCGCCCTCGCTCATGGAGGCGTTCGACAAGCTGGGCATGCGGGTCTGCCACGCCTGGGGCATGACGGAGACCTCCCCGCTCGGCACGGTCGCCCGCCCGCCGGCCCACGCGGTCGGTACGGCGGAGGAGTTCGCGTACCGCCTCACGCAGGGCCGTTTCCCGGCGGGAGTCGAGGCCCGCCTCACCGGCCCCGGCGGCGAGCGCCTCCCCTGGGACGGCGAGTCGGCCGGCGAGCTGGAGGTGCGGGGCCCCTGGATCGCGGGCGCCTACTACAACGGCCCCGACGGCGAACCGCTGCGCCCCGCCGACAAGTTCAGCGAGGACGGCTGGCTGAAGACCGGCGACGTCGGCATCATCTCCCCCGACGGCTTCCTCACCCTCACCGACCGCGCCAAGGACGTCATCAAGTCCGGCGGCGAGTGGATCTCCTCGGTCGAGCTGGAGAACGCCCTGATGTCCCACCCGGACGTCGCCGAGGCCGCCGTGGTCGCCGTCCCCGACGACAAGTGGGGCGAGCGCCCGCTGGCCACGGTCGTCCTCAAGGAGGGCGCCACCGCCGACTTCGAGACCCTGCGCGCCTTCCTCGCCGACGAGGGCAAGATCGCCAAGTGGCAGCTCCCGGAGCGCTGGACGGTCATCCCGGCGGTGCCGAAGACCAGCGTCGGCAAGTTCGACAAGAAGGTGCTGCGCAAGCAGTACGCGGAGGGCGGCCTGGACGTCACCAAGCTCTGAGAGGTGTACGGCGGCCGGGACGGGGTGGACTCGTCCCGGCCACCGACGCCTTCACGCTGTACGGCTCAGCGCTGTACGGCTCACGGCTGTGGGACTCACCGCCGTACGGCTCACGGCTGTGGGACTCACCGCCGTACGGCTCACCGCTGTGGGACTCACCGCCATACGAACACTGCCGTACGAATCACTGCTGTACGACTCAGCGCTGCACGGCTCGCTACTGCACGACTCACTACCGCACGACTCACTACCGCACGGCTCACCGCCGTACGCCAGTAAGCCCCCACCCCAGCACCAGCCACACCCCCGCGACCGCGACAACCCCGCCCCACCCCCACTGCCCGAAGGCGAAGCCCGCCAGGGCCGAAGCGGTGGCGCCGCCCGCGAAACCGGCGACGACGTAGGCACTGTTGGCGGTCGCGGGGGAGGACGTGGTCGTCAGGGCGAGGGTCTGGTTGGCGACATGGGACGCGACCAGGGCGGCGTGGATGACGACGGCGGCCACGAACAGCGCGACCATCACCTGCCCGCCCAGCCAGAAGAGCGGCACGGACACGGCGGCCAGCAGATACGCGGACCGTACGACCCTGGCGGCGCCGAAGCGGTCGACCAGGCCGCCCGCGAGCGGTGCCACGGCACTCGCCGTAAGCCCGAAGAGGCCGAAGAGCCCGGCGGTCGCGGTCGACAGGGCGTAGGGCTGCCCCGTCAGCAGCAGGGTCAGCGAGGTCCACAGGGCGCTCCAGGCGCCGTACATGCCGGCCTGCCGTATGCAGGCGCGCCACAGGTCAGGGGAGCGGCGCACCAGGCCCGGCATCGCGGTGAGGCCCGAGAGGAGACCGCCGAGGCCGCCGCCGGTGGGGCGGGGACGTTCGGCGGGCAGGGCGGCGGCGGTCAGCAGGCCGAGTACGCCGGTGAGGACGGCCGCGCCCAGGAACACCCACCGCCAGCCGAAGGCCTGTCCGGCGAGGCCGCCGAGGACGCGAGCCGCGACGATGCCGGTGAACAGTCCGGCGATGACGGCGGCGACATGGCGGGCGCGGCGGTCGGCGGGGGCGCGTTCGGCGACGAGCGGGACCAGCAGCTGCGGGACGACGGTCGCGGCGGAGGCGACGAGGACGGCGGCCGCGAGCGCGGTGGTCCCGGACGCCGCGGCGGCGACGGCCAGGGCCGCCGTCGTGGCCAGCGAGAGGACGGCGACCAGCGGACGGCGGCTCACGCGGTCGCCGAGCGGGGCGAAGAAGAGCAGACCGGCGGCGTACCCGAACTGCGCGACCGAGGCGATCCAGGCGACGGCCGAGGGAGCGGTGCCGAAGTCGCGCGCGATGACCGAGAGCAGCGGGGCCGCGAGATAGATGTTGGCGGCCGTGACGGCGGAGCAGAGGGCGACGAGGGGAAGGAAGAGGCGGGACGTCTCCGTCCGAGGGGCCGACGCCCGGAGACGGTGAGCTGTGGTGGTCGACGGCATGAGCGGAGGAACTCCTTCGAACCCGGACTCCTTCGAGCCCGCTCTAGCAACTAACTGGTTGGTTGGCACGGTCGACAGTCTGCTCCGCCGCCGAATTCTCTGTCAACCAAACAGTTGGTTACTTACCCGCTACCCTGATCCCATGGGAGTAAGGGACCCCGAGGCCACCAAGGCCCGCATCTTCGACGCGGCCGTCGCCGAGTTCGCCCGCTACGGCATCGCCGGCGCCCGTATCGACCGCATCGCGGCCGAGGCCAAGGCCAACAAGCAGCTCATCTACGCCTACTTCGGCAACAAGGCGGAGCTGTTCTCCAAGGTCCTCGGCCGGTGCATGGTCGACCTCGCGGCGGCCGTCCCCGTCGACCCGGACGACATCGAGGGCTGGCTGGACCGGCTGATGGACTACCACGCCGCCCACCCCGAACTGCTGCGCCTCCTCTACTGGGAGGGCATCCAGTACGGCTTCACCGAACTGCCCGACGAGACCGAGCGCCAGGACCACTACGCCCACAAGGTCGCCGCGGTCCGGGACGGCCAGGACCGCGGCGTCATCACCGACGCGATCCCGGCCCAGGACCTGCTGTTCCTGCTGGTCGCGATAGCCAACTGGGCCACCGTCGTGCCGCAGATGAGCCGCATCCTGGTCGGCGGCGAGGACCCCGACCGCGACCGGCTGCGCGCCTCGATCAAGGAGGCGGCGCGCCGGATCATCGCGCCCTGACGTGCGTCCCCGGGGCCGGCGTCAGTTGGTCCCGATCCGCGCCAGCAGGTCCACGATCCGCGACTGCACCTCGGCGCTGGTGGACCGCTCGGCGAGGAACAGCACCGTCTCACCCGACGCCAGCCGCGGCAGGTCGGCCTGGTCGACGGCGGCGGTGTAGACGACGAGCGGGGTGCGGTTGAGCTGCCCGTTCGCGCGCAGCCAGTCCACGATCCCGGCCCGGCGGCGGTGCACCTGCATCAGGTCCATCACGACCAGGTTCGGCCGGAAGTCGCCCGCCAGCGTCACCGCGTCGGCATCACTCGCGGCCCGCGCCACCTGCATCCCGCGCCGCTCCAACGTCGCGGTCAGCGCCAGCGCGATCTCCGCGTGCTCCTCGATGAGCAGCACGCGGGGCGGGTGCTGCTCACTGTCCCGCGGGGCGAGCGCCTTCAGTAGTACGGCGGGATCGGCGCCGTAGGCCGCCTCCCGCGAGGCCTGTCCGAGCCCGGCCGTCACCATCACCGGTACCTCGGCGGCCACCGCCGCCTGCCGCAGCGACTGCAGCGCGGTCCGGGTGATCGGCCCGGTCAGCGGGTCGACGAACAGCGCGGCCGGGAACGCCGCGATCTGTGCGTCGACCTCCTCGCGCGAGTGCACGATGACGGGACGGTAGCCACGATCGCTGAGCGCCTGCTGCGTGGTGACGTCCGGCGCCGGCCACACCAGCAGCCGACGCGGGTTGTCGAGCGGCTCCGGCGGCAGCTCGTCGTCCATCGGCTGCGGACGCGGGGTGTCGGCGACCTCGACGGCACCGCCCGGCCCGTCCAGCGGCTCGGGTCCCTCGGCGGCGTTCTCGTCCGGCGCGCCTATGGCGTACGACCGCCCGGCGCCCTCGGTCATCGGAGCCAGCCGCGACTGCCCGGCCAGCGACGGCTGGGCCTGCCCGCCGAGCGACGGCTGCGGCTGTGGCTGTGCCGGCACCGGCTGCTCGGCCGGCGGATGCGGGCGCGCCGCCTGCTCCGCCGAGGCACCCGTCCGCGTGGCGGGGTCGGGCGGCGTACCCAGCTTGCGGCGCCGTCCACCGCCGCCGGTCTGGTGCGGGGGAGGCGTGGCCGACGGCAGCGCGGGCTGCTGCACCTGAGCCGCCTGTCGCGTGAACGGCACGCCCTGCCCCAATGTCCGCACACTGATCGCCCGGCCCTGGGTGGAGTTCGGGTCGACGGGCGCGGCCGGGACACCGGGAGCGGCGGGAGCGGCGGGGGCCGCGGCTTCCGCGGGCAGGGGCTGGGCCGCACGCTGCTGCTGGCCGGCCGCGCCCGCCGCCGCGGCTTCGGGAGGCAGGGGCGTCCCCGGAGCCGGGGTGCCCTGGGCCGGCTGGGGCTGCGCCGGTTGCTGAGGCTGGGCCTGCTGGGGGGCGCTCGGGGTCGGCGGTACGGGCGTGGCGGCAGCGCCACCGGCCGGTACGGCTGTCCCGGCGCCGGGCGTGCCGTCGGCCGCCGGCCACGGCTGCGGGGCCGGAACGCCCTGGGCCGGGGTCCCCTGCGCCGGGGTGCCCTGCGCGGGGACGGCCTGACCGGGGGCCGCCTCGGCGGGGAGGGCCTGGCCCGGGACGGCGGGGGTCGGTGCGGGCTGGGTCGGCGCAGCGGCCTGGGCGGGCTGTCCGGGCATCGGCTGTCCAGGCACAGACTGTCCAGGCACAGGCTGGGGCTGACCCTGCTGTCCCGGAACCGGCTGCCCTGGAGCCACCTGCCCAGCCGGAACCGCCTGCACGGGAACCGCCCCCGCGGGCACGGCCTGACCGGGCACGGCCTGACCAGGGACGGCCACCTGGACGCCCTGCCCCGGAGTCGCCTGCGCAGGAGCACCCGGAGCACCCGGAGCACCCGGAGCACCCGGAGCACTCTGAGCACCCGCAGCACCCGGACCAGCGGCAGCCTGTGCGGGCACCCCCTGCGCAGGAGTCCCGGCGGCTTCCGCAGGCGGCTGGGCCACGGCCCGTCGGCGGCGGCCGGTCGGCGCGCTGGTGGGATGCGGCTGCGGCGGGGTGTGGTCCCCGGCCTGGTCGTGCGGCACGGCATCGTGCCGGCCCTCGTCGGCGAGCACGTCACCCGGGGCCCCCTGGCCGGGAACCTGAGCCTGCACCGGAACCGGAGCACCCGGAGTCACGGGAGTCCCCGGCGCTGCCGCACCCGCACCCGCAGTTGCCGCCGGAGCGGCGGTGGAAGCCGGCTCGGCCCCGCCCTGCTCCTCGGTCGCGTCGACCGTCCGGTCCGCCTCGGCCGGCGGCAGCGCGAACACCTGACGGGGGCCCGCCTCCTGGGCCTGCGCGGCACCGCGCTCGGCGGCGGTGGCCAGGGCACGCCGACGACGCCCGGTCGGCTGAGGAGTCTCGCCCGAGGCGGCCGTACCGGCCCCGGGAACAGGCTGGGCGGCCTCACCGGCCGCGGGCAACGCGGGCGGCAGAGCGTGCTGCTCCCCGCCGTCGCGCCGGGCACGGCGCCCACTGGGCGGCGCGGGCACGCCCTGCGGCGGTACGGTCCCGCCCAGGCCGTTCCCGGCGGCCGCGGTCCCCGCCGCATGCTCGGCGGCCGTGACGACGGCGCCCTCGGCGACCCCGTCCCCGCTGCTCTCGGCCGGCCGTCCACGCCGCCGTCCGGTACCGCCGGAGCCCTCGGCTCCGGCGTCTCCCTGGGTGAGCTCGGGCGCGGGCGCGCGCCTGCGCCGCCGCCCGGTAGGCACCGCACCACCCTCGGCATCACCGGCCGCGGTGCCGCCCTCGGCGTCGGCATCGGGCGCGTCGCTGTCCAGGAAGGCGTCGACGGACGACCGCCTGGCCCGCCGCCGCCCGCCACCGGCACCCTGCTCGGCGGTCACGTCGGTCACGGCGGCACCCTCGGTCCCGTCACCGGCCTCGGCCGCAGGGGGAGCGGCGGGCACGGCCCCGGCCCCACCCCCGATGGGCACTTCGAGGACGTACGCGTTCCCGCTCATCCCCGGCACCTCGTGCGTCTGCAGCACACCGCCGTGGGCCCGCACGATCCCGCGCACGATCGGCTCGTGCACCGGGTCTCCCCCGGCGTACGGCCCGCGCACCTCGATCCGTACGACCTCACCGCGCTGGGCCGCCGCGACGACGACGGTGTTGTCCAGGTAACCGCCCGCCGACACGGGCGAGTTGCCGGTCGCGTCGACGCCGGCGACATCCGCGACGAGATGCGCGAGCGCGGTGGCGAGGCTCTGCGGGTCGACCTCCGCCTCGATGGGCGGGGCGTGCACGGCGAACTGCACCCGCCCCGGCCCGATGAGCTCGACGGCCCCGTCGACACCGGCGGCGACGACGGCGTCGAGCATCACCTTCGTACGGGTGATCCCGTCGCCACCCGAGTCGAGGCGCTGGTACTGGAGGACGTTGTCGATCAGAGTCGTGATGCGCGAGTAACCGGCCGACAGGTGATGCAGCACCTGATTGGCCTCGGGCCACAGCTGCCCCGCGTCATCCGCGGCGAGCGCGGACAGCTCACGGCGAAGTTCGTCGAGCGGACCGCGCAGCGAACGCCCGAGCAGGGTCAGCAGCTGTTCGTGCCGTCCGGCGAGGGCCTCGTACCGGTCCTTCTCCCGCTCCCCGAGCGCGGCGTACCGCTCCTCGCCCGCGGCGAGCTCCTCCTCGTGCCGCTCCTTGAGCTCCTCGAGTTCCGTCACATGCTTCTGCCGCAGGGCGGTCAGCTCGGAGGCGTGCTCCTCGGCGAGCCGCTCCAGCTCCTCCTCGTGCCGCTGCTCCGCGGCGGCCTTCTCCTCGGCGAGGGCGTCGTAGGGCCTACGGTCGGTGAAGGTCATCACGGCGCCGACGAGCTGCTCACCGTCGCGAACGGGCGCGGTCGTCAGGTCGACGGACACCTTGTCGCCCGACTTGGACCACAGCACCTGCCCACGCACCCGGTGCTTGCGCCCCGAGCGCAGGGTGTCGGCGAGCGGAGACTCCTCGTACGGGAAGGGAGACCCGTCGGCACGGGAGTGCAGCACGAGCGTGTGCAGCTCCCGCCCGCCCAGGTCGCTGGCCCGGTAACCCAGTATCTGAGCGGCGGCCGGATTGACGAGCACGATCCGCCCGTCGGTGTCGGTCCCGACGACGCCTTCCGATGCGGCCCGCAGGATCATCTCGGTCTGCCGCTGCGAACGCGCCAGCTCGGCCTCGGTGTCGACGGTCCCGGTCAGATCCCGTACGACGAGCATGAGCAGCTCGTCACCGCTGTAGCCGTAGCCGTCGTAGGCCTGTTGCCCGTTCTCAAGATTCGCGGACGTGACCTCGACCGGGAACTCGCTGCCGTCCGTCCGCCGGGCCATCATCCGGGTCGGCTTGGTCCGCCCCTGCGGGTCCATGTGGTCGGGCCGCCGCATGGATCCGGGGATCAGCTTGGAGTCGAAGTGCGGCAGCAGATCGAGCAGCCCGCGCCCGACCAACGCGGTCCCGGGCGCTTCGAAGGTCTCCAGCGCGATGGTGTTGGCGTTGACGACGGTCCCATTGGCGTTGACCAGCACCAACGCATCGGGAAGCGCGTCGAGTATGGCTGCGAGGCGAGCAGCGCCTCGGGATGGCCTGCTGCTCACGAGACGCTTCCTCCCTGTTACCGCACCTTGCCGACCGCTCGGGCCATCTTGCCAACCGGCCCGCGGCGTGTCACGCGAGGGAGTCTAAGGGCTGGGGTTGCGCTCGCGACGCCGGATGAGAGGGAGGTCGCACGACGAAGTGACCCAGAACGTATGACCGCCTGTGCCTACGTCCTTCCAGCTCCCTGCCAGCTTCCTTCCGGCTTCGCGAGACCTTCGCGGGACCTTTACGGAGCCGGTGCTTCCCCCTTGGAAAGCCTGTACGAACACGTACCGGACCCCCTGCTTCCCCGACGAACGGGGGCATGGATCACGACTGCCCCTTCTGCCGCAGGTCGGGAAGGAGCGGTACGAGCCGGTCCCACCGGGCGATCTGACACCCGTCCGTGCGGTCGTACCGCGCGTTCACGGGGCGCCCGGCCCAGGTCCCCGTGACATGCGCGGTGGCCGGCCCGCCGTACTGCATGGTGCAGAAGCTGCCCTCGGGTACCGGAGCGAAGGCGTCCTCGCCCCACCGGGTGCCTCGCTCCAGCGCGGCACAGGCCCCGCCCACGTCCGGGTGATCGCCGCCGCCCGGATGGCAGTACAGCTCGTACGTCCGGTCCGGCCCGCCGCCACCGCCGTTCCGCACGGTCACGGTGAGGTGATCACCGGACCGGCCCGGGCCCTGGAGGGACGGCGGCGTCAGGGACGGCGGTGTGAGGGACGGCGGTGTGAGGGCGGGCAGCGCCGCGGCCGGTGCGGGCACGGCGGCGAGGGACGTGCCGGCGACGACGGAACCGGCGGCGGCGAAGAGAACCCGCCGCAGATTTCGCCCCCGAGGGGCACGAGCGGCACGGGCGGCACGGGCGGAACGGTTGACCTGCAACATGACCTGACTAACGCCGCGCACCCTCGGACGTTGCGCCCGCGCCCACGCCGGAGAAGGGCTTTGCCCTGCGGCCTCCCCGCCTAGTACCGTGGGGGGCGATTGGTGACACCGCGCTCGACTGTGTCATCATCTGCACGCACCACTCGCGCTCGCGCGAGCGGCTGTGCTGGAGGCGTCGCCTAGTCCGGTCTATGGCGCCGCACTGCTAATGCGGTTTGGGCCTTAAAGCCCATCGAGGGTTCAAATCCCTCCGCCTCCGCGCTTGATCACGAAGCCCCGGTCACTGGACCGGGGCTTCGCTGTTTGCGCGGGCTCCTCGGGGCGTTTCCGCAGGTCACAAGGGGTGCGGCAAACGGATTTCACATGGCGGCGGCAGTCATGTAATGTTCTTCCTGTCGCCGCGAGCGGGCCGGAAGGGCCGGGAGCGGCGGGAAAACAGAACAAGCACTCGTAGCTTAACGGATAGAGCATCTGACTACGGATCAGAAGGTTGCAGGTTCGAATCCTGCCGAGTGCACAGCAGACCAGAGGCCCTGTGGAGTGATCTACAGGGCCTCTGGCTTTTGCCTTGACGGCCGTGTTTGACGGCAACCGCCTCAGAGGGCGGATGGGGAGCCGATCAGACGGCTACAGGGGCACCGGCCGCGCCGTCATCATCGTCCGGATCGTTGCCGTCAGCCCTCAGCGCGTCGCCGACGCGATCAAAGGCGGAGCGCTGGGAGTCGAGCCGTACGAACGTGTAGATGTCCATGGTCACGCGGATCGAGCTGTGGCCCAGGACTTCCATGATCATGCGGGCGTCGGCGCCCTGTTCGTGAAGCAGGGACGCGCACGTGTGGCGCAGGTCATGGAAGCGGACCTTACGGACTCCGGCGCGGACGCACAGCGCCTCGAAGGACCGGTTCAGGTTGCGCGGCTCGATGGGGGTGCCGTTCTTCGTGGTGAAGACGAGGCCCTGCCCTGTCCCCTTCCAGTTGGAACCGGCGGCTTTCCGGTCGGCGATCTGCTGGGCGCGCTGAGCACGGAGCGCCGTCACGCACGCAGAGGGCAGGGCCACACGACGGGCCGACCGCTGAGTCTTCGGCGTGACGATCAGCAGTTCGCCGCCGACGCGCTGTAGGGCCTGCCGAACGGTGCGCACACCTTCGTGAAGGTCCACGTCCGACCAGCGCAGCCCCAGCCGGCCTGGTACCTGGCGAAGAAGGGTCGAGGCGAGTCGGGCGATGAGGCCGGAGAGGGGAAGCCCGGCGATGGAGTGTCCGGAGGCGCGAAGATTGCGTACGGCATTTCCCGCGAGGGGGAGGCTGGCAGCCCCGAAGCCGCCGAGCCATCCCTCACCGAAGTGCTCATCGCATTGCGCGACGAGGTTCGCGAACTCAGCGCGGCGCACCAGGAATTGCGCCGGGAAGTCGAGGCCCTGAAGAAGGCCCAGCAGCCGCAGCCCTGAGCTGGAACACTTCCTGCCGCATCTCGCTGGTTTCGCGCCGGAGTCTTGCCACCGTGGCCCTCATCTCGCAGACCAGTGCATACAGAATTCATAACGCCGGGTGGCGGGTGCTGCCCTTGCTCATCACGAGAACTGTGCAGCCCCCAGGCTGTGGATAAGTTCCGCCGACCGTCAGAACCAATGGCCATTAATACGGCCATAACAGGTCATAGCGGCTTCGAAGTAGCGGAACGGATGGTAAGGCGAGGTCAGCGCATGGCCCCGCGACCGGCCACGAGCCCAGGGCGCCGGAGCTGTGCAGACTTTCTTTACTGGATCAAGGCGGCCCGCCTGCGGCGGGCCGCGCGCGCTGGCGGCCCGTGGCCGCCACCGCTCCATGTCTCCGCCACCGCTCCGGCGGCCCCCCGCCGCTCAGCGCGCAGCATCGCCAAGGCGGACAGCTGGACCAGGAAGCAACTCGACCACTCCGAGCACCAGGACCAGGCCGAGACCGACCAAGTGCGGCCACGCCGCCCAACCGGCCACGCTCCACAGCCGGATGACCGTCGAGGCGCAGGCAGAGCCCAGGCGTCAGGCGGCCAAGTCGACAACGTCCAGGCCGGGATGGAGACGAGGGCCGTGACGCATGAAGGAAGCGTGGCTGAGGTTGGTAGGGGGTTGCTGGAAACACACGTGACGGGTGCTCAGTCGGCACCCCCGCCATCGTGGCTGACTTTCGGTGGCTCAGGTCCGAGCTGGGCTTCAATTGGCCGAACTGCAACAGTCATCCCCTCTGACTCGACAACAAGAGGCCGGGGTTGTCGCAGCCGCACCCACGTTCGAGCATGCCAACCACCCCGATACCATCGGCACCGGGGTCCTGATCAGGGCTTCCGTGACCGGACCACCCCGCATTGCTGTCCAGGCTGAGCGGTGGTCCGGTCTTTTGTAGTTGGATTCAGCCGCGCGAGAGGCGCCGGATGAACCGAGGCTTCGGGATCAGCTCAGGGCCTTACCCACCTCGTAGATGGTGGGCCGATCCTCGGGAGCATGGCTGAGCATCGCGTCGATCAAATCGCCTAGCTCATCAGGAGCCCTCACTGGCCGACGCCGACCGTTCGCCACGGCCTCTCGCTGCACAGGGCGCGGAGCGCCATCCGGATACTCGACCGCCCGCCAGCCCGTGGCTGAGATCAGCAGGGAAGCACCGAGTGCGTAGATGTCCGCTTCCGGCGTCGGCTCGGCCTCTCCGGTGTCGAGTACGCTCCGGGCGATCTCCGGTGCCTCGTAGTGGACGAGGCAGCCGCGGAACGGGAAGTCGTAGCTCTCAGGCACGTGTCCGCCCCGCGCAAGGGCGAGGTCGATGAGGTGCGTCCGCTCCGGCCCGACGATGAAGTGGGCGGGCTGTACGTCACCGTGTGCCCAGCCCTTGGCATGGAGTTCGGCCAGCGCCTCGACGCAGCCCAGCGCCACGCTGGTGTGCGGTGCGATGGAGGAGTCTGGCCTACGGCACGGCTCCCACAGTTGGTACAGGTCCGGCCCTTCGCGCCATGGCTGGAAGTTCCACGTCCCGTCTTCCCACTCGCCGTACGCGAAGTCAGTGAAGCCGAGGCGATACAGCACAACACCCTCGCGCGCAGGCGCAAGAGCAGTCCAGGGCTGGGCGGGCCAGTCGGCCGTGGCTTCGATCGGATAGCCGACTTTCACAGCGTGGTGGCCCCGAGGACCCTCCACCTCCCAGACCATGGAACCCCGACGATTGAGGACCAGGCGCTGAGCCGTGGGCATGAGCGCGTCGAGCACCACGATCGGCAGTTCAGGCGTTGAGCCGGGCAACTCGCTTCTCCTTCCGGGCGAACGCGGCCGACCACGAGTCGAGGCCGGCCGCGTCGCTGCTGTCGTGTGCTACGCCTGACCGTACGGACGGCCACAGTCCGAGTCGCACTGCGCGAGGTTCCTGCCGTCCACGGTCCACAAGTCATCGAAGACCATGAACCCGGCCGCCTTCATGGCTCGCGCCGAGGTAATGACCTTCTCAGGGTCGCGGGGCCCGCCGCCGGGCTTCGGGTTGTGGTGGAGGAAGCGGCCCGCGTACCGCTCGCACAGCTCCGCGTACTCCTTCGTGTGCAGGATGAGCGCGTGCAGGCCGAGGTCCACGTCGTCCGAAGGGACCATGGGGACGGTGGCGCTCGCAGCGGTGACCACGAAGGCCACCGCCTGGTCCGCGATCCGCTCAGCCCGCTCGCGGGACTGCCCGTTGTGGACGATCACGAAGTGGGTGAGGCTGTCGAACAGCTCCTCACCAGCCACCGCGCGGCCGGTCCTCTGGTCGTTGGCCGTTGCCGTCATGCGAATACTCCTTGAGTGTCGCTGTGCTCTGGCACTTGCGCCCGCATCGGTCGCCGAGGCACGGCCTATGACGACCGGGGAATGGAAGGCCGACCCCGAACGGGGAGGGGGAGCCCAAGGAAGGTGGCACCCCGTTCGGGGCGACCGGTCTACTGGCCGATACCGAGGGCCATGCCGATCACCAGGTCACAGGACCCGCTGATCATGATGATGAACAGAACCCCCGCGTACCGGCCGATGGCGCGCATCACAGCCCGTCCCGGCTGTTGCCGTTCCTGATGGAAAGGCGGGCGCTCAGTTCCTCGCGCGCTGTCAGTGCCACCACGTCGTCCGGCCGAGCGTCCCACTCGACGCCGCCACCGATGGGCCTTATCTGCACCCGGGCGCCGACCTCACCCATGACGACGCCGATTCGTCCACTGGCAGTGTCTTTCGCCAGTTCACCGATGCCTGGCCTGGTCTGCTGGTTGCTCGCCATGCGGACGAGCATCCCGTCGCCCACCAGGACGTCGGAACCACCGACAAACCCCACTTCGGGACGTCCCGCGTCGGGTAGAACGTCCCTAGTGCCGTCCCTGAGTGTTAGGAGAGATTGGGATGCCGAACGAGAGGTTACGTGCTGCCATGGCGGCCGGCGGTTGGACGTACGCCGCCCTTGCGGGCAAGGTCGAAGTCGATCCCAAGTCCGTTGAGCGATGGGTCAATCTGGGGCGTACGCCGCGCCGTGCCACGGCCATGCTGGCAGCGGAAATACTTGGAGAAGACGTGCACGCTCTATGGCCCGCGCTCCGGCAGGCACGCCCTGCCCGCGCCGTCAGTCCGGAACTTGTGGCTCTCTACGACCAGCGGGCGGACGTCCCCGTGTCCACCTTCGTGGACATGCTGACCCAGGCTCAGGAGCACATCGACGTGTTGGTGTACGCCGCCGTCTTCCTGCACGAGGCGTACCCGCGGCTCAACGACTTGTTGCGACAGCGAGCGGACGACGGGTGTGCGGTCCGTATCGCGATCGGCGACCCGGACAGTGCGAACGTCCAACAGCGCGGCGCGGAGGAGAGGTTCGGCCACGGGATCGAGTCCCGTTGCCGACTCGCCCTCATGCACTACCGCCCGCTTGCCGGGGTACCTGGCATCGAGGTGCGCACCCATGCCACCACGCTCTACAACTCGATCTATCGTGCGGATGACCAAGCACTGGTCAATGCTCATGTCTGGGGAGTGAACGCCTACGGCGCTCCCGTGTGGCATCTCCGACGCAGCGGGAAGGGCGGCATGTTCGACACCTACGCCAGCAGCTTCGACGCGGTGTGGGAAACCGCGACGCCGATACGAGAAGGGTGACTATGGCACGGACCGAGTACTACAACGACCCAGCGGCACCGGAGCCGAACAGCCTGGTGGTCGCCGCCTCCGCCGTGGTCACCGACGACGAAGGGCGCGTACTCCTTCAACGCCGCAGGGATAACGATCTGTGGGCGCTGCCAGGCGGCGGCATGGAAATGACCGACTCACTCCCAGGAACGGCCGTCCGCGAGGTGAAGGAAGAAACCGGACTGGACGTAGAGATCACCGGGCTCGTGGGCACGTACACCGACCCTCGCCACGTCATCGCCTACTCGGACGGTGAAGTGCGCAGGCAGTTCAACGTCTGCTTCACCGCCCGCGTGGTCGGGGGCCGGCTCGCGATCTCGGACGAGTCAACGGAGCTGCGGTTCATCCAGCCGGAGGAGATCGATCAGCTGCCGATGCACCACACGCAGCGGCTCCGGATCCGTCACTTCCTGGAACACCGGGAGCGGCCCTACCTCGGCTGATCGCATCCGCAGCACCCGCTTGATGCGCGGTCACCGAACAGATGCTCTTGCAGATTGATCCAAGGTCGTCTTCGCACGGACTGCTGCGCCTGTGCTATGTCGCGTGCCAAGATCTACCCACTGTTACTCCGAGACAGTGTGGGGGCGCGTTGTCAGAGTCGTCAGAGCAGTCCGAGGCGACGGCCGCAGAACTGGTGGTCACTGAACCCCAACCTGATGACTCGGGGGCCAACACTCATGACCGCTATGACTGGCAGGCTGCGATGGCTGCTGCGGATGGCCTGCAGCTCTACCTCGATGCCCTTGGGCCGAACAAGCGCTTGAGCGACGACGAGGACAGACGAATCCTTTGTGAGTATCACGAGGATTGGGTTGCGATGCGAGGCGGCGCCGCAGAGCTCGTCTCCGCCAAACACAGAGACGCATCCATGGATGCGTACAGAACCGTGAACCAGCTCGCCGATGAGGGCGGCCTGGCGCACCTGTTCCTGCGATGGCGGGCGCTGAAGGAGAAGCCGACCTGCAGGTTGGCAACTAGTGGTGGTCTCCTAAGCGGCGATCCTCAGGACCTTGAGGCGGTAACCAAATCTCTTCGTGAGATGCGACTGTCTGACAAGCAGATCACTGTCAATGGTGAACATGCCACGTTGGTTGCGAAACTACGCACGGCTATTCATACGCACGGCGAAAAACATCTCCCACCTGAATGGAAAAACGGGGATGTCAAGGAGATATCCGCTGAAGCTCAAAAAGAGGAAGTTGCGCGCTTCCTCTCTATGTTGGACATCCGTCACGGCTTGACCAGGCGAGCGGATATTGGTTTTCTTGCTCCGAGTAAATTTGCGAAACCCGTCGTGGATTACCTGGGTTACGACGTACCCTGTGAATCCGTATGGAATGCCGTTTACGGAATTTTCCACACCCGTATGCGCGCCGCTGGACCGCGAGTCAACGCAGTCATTTCACCAGTGCTCGCCTTCGTGAACGGAGGAGGGCCGCCTACGCCGGCTGACAAGGAGAGGGAGCTCTCCGGTCGCATAGTCACGATGCAGGATATCGACCTCGTCGTCATGACTGCCGTCGCGAATCCTGTCGCGTACGAGTCCCTTGGGTCTCCTGTGAGGTTGAGTCGAGCGGCCATCAAAATGAAAAGGGGGCAGTGCTCAGATAACAGTATTGAGCGCGGCGAGCAACTGCGGAAGGATTACCAGCGTTATTGGCGTGACCGCCTAACCGGTGATCCCACAGCGCTCGCCGACCGCGAGAGACTGCGGCGGTTGCTCTTGCGAGTGAGTGACAAGGTTGACACTCCATCGCTACGTGCACAAGCTATCTGGGGATTTGAGTTCTGGCGCCTTCTACAAGATGAACTTGACTCCATTCCCGCCGAGAGGATTCCTGCTGGGATGGATCCTGATCTCTTGCTTGGGGGAATCAGTGAGCTCGCTAATGCTTGCCAGGTATGGTTCAGCGATCGATTCGATGTGGCAGAGGAATTCGACAGGCTCCGCGAAGAGAACCGCGGGAGCGCGGCATGACTTCTGCTTACGATGATCTGAAGCTCGCATTACTTAGAGAAGACCTCGCCTATCACCAGGCGCGTGTTCTTCTTCTCGTAGACGCAGTATCCAAGGCGGCCGGACATGCGGGGAAACTTGATGGTCTGACGAAGCTTGCCAAATTGGACTTTCTGCTTCGGTACCCAGCCTTGGCGGCGCAGGTTCTTGACGATCTCTCAGCATCTGATCGTCGCCTTAATCTTTCCCCTGAGGAACTAGCTGCCCCCACAGAAGTTGAAGCGCCGATGATGCGCTATAAATATGGGCCGTGGGATGATCGATACTATGCAGTGATTGGCGCCTTGGTGGGTCGTGGGCTTTTACGGTATACCAAGGGGAGAAAAGGGAGTGTTGCTCTGGCTCCGACCAAGGAGGGCCGGCGCCTCGCAGAGCAGATGAGTAAGACCCGCGACTGGAGGGCGCTGAGCGAGCGTAGTGAAGCAATCGCCGCTGCGTCAGCAGGCAAGACTGGGAATGCCCTTAAAGACCTCATCTACCAGCGCCTCGAAACCCTGATGGATCGTCCGCATCGGCAGGTAATCAAATGACCCTGAACTTTCGAATCAATGAACTCTCTCTGTACACCACTGAGGGGCAGGTTCGATACGAGTTCGGATCCGACCTGACGGTGCTTGAGGGGCCCACAGGAGTGGGAAAAACCACTCTACTTGAACTCATCAAGTACGGGTTCGCGGCAGGGGAGGCGCGGCTCGCACCGGTAGCAACAGAAGCTGTTCACGATGTCGCCATCGACGTCAGTATCGGCAAAGAGCAGTTCCTCATCGTGCGCAGCCTGGACGCAAAGAAGAGCAAGAACGTACGAGTAACTGATTTGACTACTGGGGAAAGGCTCCCCGACCACTCCGTAGGAGACGGAGAGTCCAGCTTCAATAGCTTCCTCCTCGAAAAGCTCGGATTCCCCGACGACGTTCGCGCCGCTGCTCAGAAAAGTAGAAGCAGTAAGCCTGGAAGTCGTGTTACTTTTGGTGATATTTTCAAGTTCGTATATGTTCCACAGTATGCCATCAATAGGGATATCGCGGACAGTCGAGACAGTTACTACGAGCCAAAGCGGAAGGCGGTATTCGAGCTCCTTTTTAGGTTCACGGATCCAGAGATCCTCTCCATGCAGTCGCAAGTGAACGTTCTAAATGGGAGAATTGACGTTGCTGCTGGTCAGCTCGAAACTGTCCTAGACTTTCTCCGCGACAGCAACACTAGCGGGCGGGAGGAGGTGATGGAAAAGCTCAACGCAGCAGTAGAGGAGCAAGAGCGGGCCTTGGAGGAGCTGACCGCGCTGCGGGAAGAGTTGGATCCTGTGATCGACCGGCAAACGCAAGCCTATAGGGACCTACTCATTGACGCAGAGAGGACTTTGGCAGAGGCACGGATGGGGAGCCGATCAGACGGCTACAGGGACTCGATGGGGGTGCCGTTCTTCGTGGTGAAGACGAGGCCCTGCCCTGTCCCCTTCAAGTTGGAACCGGCGGCTTTCCAGATTCAGACCCTTCCGAGATCACATGCGGTGACCCGGTCACCATCGGCCGCGTCCACACCGAGCCCAGCGAACAGAAGCACCTGTCCGTGAAGGTTGACGGCACTGATGTGCACTGGTCCGTGGCCATCCTGTCCGGCACTCACGCCATGTGATGACCGGAGGCGGTCCTGCTCCGAGTGATGGCGATGACGGCGGCAACGACGGCCTCCAGGGATCCGCGATCACGAGCGTCACCGGCCGGTCCGGAAGAAGGTGGTTCGCGGATAGGGTGGCCGCGCATACCGCACGGCGACCGGGGGGTCGTGGCATTCGTGCGGCACGGGAGGGGCAAGGGGCAGCCATGAAGGTCAGGACCGGCGGAGCGGCACTCGTCACCATGGCGTTGGCGGCACTGGTGGGATGCGGGGGCAGCCCGTCCGGGGGGTCGGAGGGCTCGGCGGAGACGGAGACGGAGCAGGCGTCGGCAGCGCCCGGCTCGGCCGCACCGGCGTCGGCGCAAGCCCGGCTCTCTCCCGCGGATCTGCAGAGCCGGTGGTGGACCTGGGCGATGTCGGAACCCGAGCGGACCAACCCGGTCGCTGACGAGGACGGCAGCGAGTGCGCGCGCAACCAGCCGCAGGACGTGTGGTTCCTGGCGGGCACCTTCGGCACTCGGGTCGAGCGCACGTGCGGCATCCCTGCCGGGGTTCCTGTCGCGGTGCCCCTGGTGAACCTGATGAGTGACCCGGCGGACTGCGCCGACTTCATGAGCACGGCCAAGGGCTCCGCAGTCCTGGACGGCGAGAAGGTCGACTCGGAAATCATCCGAGGAGAGGCGATCTCCGTGCAGGGCGTCGCCGGCAACCCCGTCACGGGCACGGACGAACGCTTCGCTGCCACCGGGTGCGGCCTGTGGGTCCAGTTGCCCCCGTTGGAACGCGGGAAGCACACACTGGCGATTCGCGGTCAGGCACAGGACTTCTCCGTTGCCGTGGACTACTCCCTGACCGTGGGTGCCGCGTAGGGGGCGCGGACCGATTCCGGGCCTCCCCGTCGTTGTACCGTCAACCGCCGCCCCTACAACTCCTGGTCCCAGAACGTCAGCGCGTCCAGGTCGCCGTCGAAGTCGTCCCCCGGGCCCGCCATGCCCAGGAACATGCGCTCCAGCGGGTCGGCCGCCGGTCCATCGTGCCCCTGCTCCGGCGGGTGCAGAGCCTGTTCCGTCCAGATGCACTTACCCGTGGGGGTGTACCGCGTCCCCCACCGTTGCGACAGCGCGCTGACCAGCTGTAGTCCCCGGCCCCCCTCGTCCGTCTCCGTCGCGCGGCGTATCCGCGGCATCGTCAGGCTTCCGTCGAAGACCTCGCAGATCAGGTCGGCGCCATGGAGGAGCCGGAGGCGGAGTGGGCCCCTGGCGTGCCGGATGACGTTTCCGACCAGTTCGCTCGCCAGCAGCTCGGTCGTGGCGGTCAGTGCCTGCAGGCCCCAGGCCGCGAGCTGGTCGCGGATGAGGCCGCGGGCCAGGCCCGCTGCCCTGGGGTCGTCGGGGAGGGGCCAGGAGGCGATGTGGGAGGTGGGCAGGGCGTGCAGGCGGGCCAGCAGGAAGGCCGCGTCGTCGGCCGCCTGGTGGTCGGCGGGGAGGAGGGCGGAGGTGACCCGCTCGCAGAGGTGCTCCAGGTCCGCCGCCGTGCCGTCCGCGTGAGATGCGCGGAGTACGTCGGCCAGTGCCGCCATGCCCTCGTCCATCTCGCGCTTCGACGACTCCACCAGGCCGTCGGTGTACAGCACCAGCACACTGCCCTCGGGGACCGGTATCTCGGTGGTCTCGAAGGGGGGTGCCGCCGCGCCCAGGGGCGGGTCGGCCGAGAGGGAGGGGAACACCACCGTGCCGTCGGGGTGGAGCAGGGCCGGGGGCGGGTGGCCGGCCCTGGATATCGTGCAGACGCGGGTGGTGGAGTCGTAGAGAGCGTACAGACACGTCACGTACGACTCCTCGCCCATGGCGCCGACGATGTCGTTGAGGTGGCTCATGATCTCGTCGGGCGGCAGTTCGAGGTCGGCCAGGGTGTGGACCGCCGTGCGCAGACGGCCCATCGTCGCCGCCTCCGGCAGGCCGTGGCCCATGACGTCGCCGACGACGAGGGCCACCTGGCCGCCCGACAGCGGGATGATGTCGTACCAGTCGCCTCCCACGTCCATGCCCTGCCCTGCCGGGAGGTAGCGGGCGGCGGCCGTGCACGCGGGGAGGTCGGGCAGGTCCCGGGGGAGCAGGCTGCGCTGGAGTTCGCGGGACCGGGTGTGTTCGGCGTCGAAGAGGCGGGCCCGTTCCAGGGCCTGGGCGACCAGGGCGCTGGTCGCGGTCAGGAGGGTGCGTTCCTCGTCGGTGAGGCGGCGCGGGTGGTCGAAGGTGACCGCGCAGATGCCGAAGGTGTGGCCCGAGGCCGTCAGCGGCAGCAGCGCCCAGGCCTGCTTGCCGGCCCGGGCCGGCAGGTCGGCCAGCTCGGGGTAGCGGGCCGCGAACTCCTGCGGGGAGGACATGAACAGCGGAGCGCCGGCCAGGATCGCGTCCCACAGCGGGCTGGACCGGGTGCGTTCGCGGCCGTCGAGCAGGGTGAGGACGTCGTCCGGGTAGCCGACGGATCCGACGGTGTGCAGCCGGTCGCCCTCCACGGCCTGCACCACCAGGCCCGTCGCCTCGAACGGCGGCAGCACCCCGCGGGCGACCGCGTGTACCACGTCCTTCGAGGTCGTCGCCTTGGCGAGCGCCGTCGTCAACGCCGCTATCCGGGTCGCCCGTTCGGCGGCGGCGCGCTCCGCGCACCTGCGTTCCTCCTCCAGCCGCCGCTTCTCGGTGACGTCGGTGAAGTAGATCGTGCGGCCGTCGGGGCCCGGGACCAGCCGGAGGTGGCACAGGCGGCCGTTCGGCAGCCGTACGTCGAAGCTGACCGACTTCTCCGCGGCGGCGGCCTGCCGGCAGCGGATCTCCAGGCCGGGCACCTGCTCGGCGGCGGGCAGGTCCCACAGCAGCCGGCCGATCAGCTCCGCCTCGGAGAAGCCCAGGGTGCGTTCGGCCTCCAGGTTGGCGAAGGTGATCCGCCAGTCGTCGTCCATCGCGAGGAAGCCGTCGCTCATATGGCGCAGGGCGCGGCCGAGCGCGTCACGGGCGGAGCGGGGCTTGTTGCTGTCCCAGCCCACGCCGATCATCCGCTGGGGCTCGCCGTTGTCGTCGTACGTCACCCGGCCGCGGGCCTGCGTCCAGCCCCAGGTGCCGTCGGGTTTGCGCACCCGGTACTCGGTCTCGTAGACGCCGCCGCTGCGGATCGCCCGGTCCGTCGCGGCCAGCGCCGCCGCCAGGTCGTCCGGGTGGACGATCCTCATCCAGCTGTCGACCTTGCCGGTGAAGTGCTCGGGGCGGGTGCCGTAGAGCTCCAGGGACGCCTCGTCCCAGATCAGCTCGCCGGTGCGGATGTTCCAGTCCCAGGAGCCGACGCTGAGCTCCTTCAGCGCCTGCCGCAGGCGCTCGCCGTTCTGCTCCGGCTGCGCGGGCAGCCAGGGCTCGGTCGGTGGCGGTGCCTGGACCATACGGTCCTCGGTCCAGGCGGTGACGGCGCGGAGGAACTCCCAGTGCCCGGGACTCGGTTCGCCTCCGTCGCCCATCAGGACGGTGAGGGCGCCGGTGCTGCGGTCGCCGCTGTGCAGCGGCAGTGCGGCGAGGCCGGTGCCTGGCCAGCCGGCGGCCGGTGAGTCGGCCGTCTCGGCCGCCTCGGCGGTCTCGGCGGTCTCGGAGGTCTCGGCCGTCTTGGTCGAACTCAGTGGAACCCACACGCCGTTGCCCTCGTGCAGCGCACGGGCCGGGGCCAGCGGGCCCTCCTCGTCGATGATCTCCCAGGGCCGGGTGAGGCCGGACGGGAGCCCGGCCGCCGAGACCAGACGCAGCGCGGACATCGGCCCCCGCAGATGAACCATCCCGCCCAGAGCACCCAGCTCGCCCACCGCATGGTGCAGGGCCAGCCGGAAGACCTCGCTTTCCGCGACACCGGGGGCCACCGTGCTGAGCAGTGTCAGCCGAGCGTTCATGCCGGGGACTTTACCGCCGTGGCCGCGGCCGAACCGACGCTTCGCAAGATCCTCACCGCCCTCACCTGGGCAATCGACAGGACATCAACAGGCGGGTGACAAAGGGGTGTTGCCGGGGGCCGGTCAGGTCAGGATCCTGGACGGAGGGCTATGCGAAGTCACTGACATTGCGTGCCGCCCAGTCCGCGAAGGTACGGGCCGGCCGGCCGAGGACGCGTTCCACGTCCGGGCTCACCCGCCGCAACGCGGCCGGTGGAGCCCCCAGCATGTCGAGCGTGCTCTCGACGACCGGCTCCGGCATGAACGCCAGCATCCGCTCCCGGGCCGCCGTGCGGGTCAGTTCGACGAAGCGGACCGCCTCGCCCAGGGCGTCCCCGATCGCGGCCGTCTGCTGCCGGGGCGAGACGGGCGCCGGGCCGGTCAGCTCGTAGACCTCGCCCTGGTGCCCCGGCTCGCGCAGCGCCACGGCCGCGACCTGCGCGATGTCGTCCGGGTCGACGGTCGGCAGGGCCACGTCGCCGAAGGGAGCGGCGACCTCTCGCCGCGCGCGGATCATGTCGGCCCACTGGAGGGCGTTGGAGTGGAAGCCGCCCGGGCGCAGCATCGTCCACTCCAGGCCGGATGCTTGGACGGCGTCCTCCAGGGCCGAGGGGTGGTCCCCGGTGCCGACGCCCTGCGACGACAGCAGGACCACGCGCCGCACGTCCGAGGTTCGTACGGCATCCAGGACCGCACCGAGGTCGCCGCCGACCGCCAGGAAGTCGCCGGAGGTCAGCACGAACAGGGCCTTGGCTCCGTCGAGGGCGGGCTTCAGGCGCTCGGGCTCGGTCAGGTCGGCACGGTGAGGGCGGGCTCCGGCCGGCACATCTCCTGCGGAGATCCGGCGGGAGACCGCAGTCACCTGCTCGCCAGACTCGACGAGGGCGCGCACAAGTGGCCGCCCCACATTGCCGGTTGCTCCGGTCACCACGATCATCATCGGTCTCCGTTCCGAGTGCGGATCTCGTACGGCGACGCTACTGTTGTGGGGGTAGTAGGTACCTAGAGGAAAGTATTGGCGAACAGGGGTAGTTGTGACGGAGGACACAGGGAAGCGGGCCCCGCGCGGCGGTGATCCCGAGAGCGCCTGCCCGATCGCCCCCGTCGTCGACATCGTCTTCAGCCGCTGGACGACCCCGATCCTGTGGGCACTTCACGAGTACGGCCGTCAGCGCTTCGTCGAACTGGAGCGCCGTATCGCCACGATCACGCCGAAGGTACTGACGCAGCGGCTGCGGCAGCTGGAGCGGGACGGGCTGGTCGTGCGCACCTATCACCCCGAGGTCCCGCCGCGCGTGGAGTACGAGATCAGCGAACTGGGGCGCAGCCTGGCGCCGTTGTTCGCCGCGCTCTCGGAGTGGTCGGTCAATCTGGCCGAGGTCGAGCGGGCGCGCGCGGACTACGACGCCCGGGAGGACGCGCGGGTCGTCGGCCGCCGGTGATCAGGCCTGGTTCTTGTTCTTCGCACGGCTCTTGGCGGTCTTGCTGTCCGTGTCCTTCCTGCTGTCCTTCCTGCTGTCCTTCTGGTCCTCCTTCTCGCGCAGTTCGTCGATATAGGCCTGGGCGAGGCCCGTCGTGCGCGTGAACCAGTCGGTGAGTACGGCGATCTCGTCGGCGGAGTAGGACGCGAAAAGGTCGTTCAGGCGGCCGTAGTAGGGGCCGTAGAGGGCCTCGACGCGGGAGACGGCGGCCGGGACGGCGGCCACGCGGACGCGGCGGCGGTCGGCCGGGTCCGGGCGGCGGGTGATGAAGCCGGCGCGTTCCAGGCGGTTGAGGATGCCGGTCATCGCGCCGGTCGTGACGTGGGCGTGCTCCGCGAGGTCGCCCGCCGTGAGCAGGTTCTCGCCGGCCTTCAGGACGCAGGCGAAACAGAGCAGGTCGGTGATGTTCAGGCCCAGCCGCTGGGCCATCTCCTGCTGGCCGAGCAGGTGGGCCGCGATGAGGGAGTCCATCGCCTCCAGCGCCTGGGCGGGGGTGGCGGTGGGGCGCGGCGTGGCTGGCATTTTCCTGATTACCTTAGCTGATGAGAGATTTAGCCTCTAAACTTCTTACGAAGTGAGGGATTCTCGGGAGGTGGGCACGTGAGCCAGTATGACGAGGGGCACACGGTCGCGGGGTGGACCGGAACCGCCATCGCGACCATCGGCTCCGCCGTGCTGGGGGCGGGGATATGCATCGTCTCGGGCGCGCTGATCGGCGGCGGGCTGGTGATCCTGGCGGCGAGCGTCCTCGTCACCTGGGCCCTGCACCTGACCGGATGGGGCAAGCCTCCGGCCGTCCGGCCGCGCGGTGAGTGGCGGATGGGGGCGCGTGACCTGGCGGCGCGGGGAGGGCATGCGGACTGCTGGGGGTGCCGGCTGGCGGGGCGGGGCCGGGGTGCGGGCGCGGTGGCGTCGTCCGGTGTGGTGCCCGTGGCGGGAGAGCCGGAGCCGGCTGCCGCGGAAGCCGGTTGAGACGGCCGAGTCGGTCACTGAAGGGGCGTTGTCGGCGGCGTTGTCAGTGGCAGCCCCTAGGCTCGAAGAGCGATGGCACAGGCATGGAGATGCTCGGGGCTGCGATGGTCGGCGGCCGGCCCTGAGCTGGTGTGGGACGGAGGTCGGCGCTCCGCGCTGACCTGGGGGAAACGGGTGGCCTTCGGGGTCGCGGAAGGGGGCGTGCGGACATGCGTGGGGGCACGGGGGCATGCGTGTCCGGTGCGGGCGGTCGTGCCGGGGCGGAGTACGGGGGCGCGGTGCGAGGAGTGTGCGCGGCTGGACCGGGCGCATTCGGTGGCCGCGGACACGATCGCGGACGATCCGCGCCCGTACCACGTATATCTGGCGTGGTTCGGCCCCGGGATAACCAAGGTCGGCATCACTGCCCTTGAGCGGGGCTCGGCCCGGCTGCTGGAACAGGGGGCGGTCTGCTTCAGCTGGCTGGGCGCCGGCCCGTTGATGGCGGCCCGGCGCGCCGAGGAACTGTTGCGGGCGGCACTACGG
Organism: Streptomyces curacoi; assembly: GCF_001513975.1. Lineage (GTDB taxonomy): Bacteria > Actinomycetota > Actinomycetes > Streptomycetales > Streptomycetaceae > Streptomyces > Streptomyces curacoi. Next base: position 181,903 of record NZ_KQ947985.1, on the reverse strand, counting down.
GTGCCGGACCGGATTCCGTACGGCGCCAAGCGGGCGGTGCGGTCATCGCTGCCGCGCTCGGAAGCGGAGCGGGCGGCCGAGGTGGCGGACCTGCACGCCAGGGCGGTTGCCCTGCCCGACTGGCCGGAGTCCCTCACCCGCGAGCCCTGCCAACCGGTCGACCACGGCCGGGTGTTTGGGCTGGCGGAGCTGCCGGCCGCGGTCGGGGAGGTGACCGAGCTTGTCGCGGGCGGGGCGGTGAGCGGGCGGTTGGTGGCGGCTGCGGGGCCGGATCTCCATGTGGAGACGGGTGGCGGGGTCGTCGTGCTCGATACGCGGCTGATGAGGGGGTGGGAACTGGTGCCGACGGGTGCGGGCGGTGGGGTCAGTGGGGTCAGTGGGGACGGTGAATTGGCTGTGCCCGTGCGGGACTTCCGGGCACGGGAGGGGAGTGTGCAGGACGGGTTGTTCTGACCGGCGTCTTCAGCTGAACCCGCATCGCCCGACTGGGAGGCACGGCGGCCCTCATCGTCGCGGACGTGGTTGTGTTTCCAGGAGCGACCGGACGCAAGACGGTCCCGGACCGTGCCACCGACGCGCCGCAGGAGGAGATCGACTCGCGCTTCTACGCTGTTCCTCGTCGACGGCTTCAACGTGCTGGCCACGTCGTACGCGGGTGCCGGAGTGAGCTTCCCCGCCGAGCCGTTCAGCGGCGAGGACTTCGCCCTCTACCTGGACCCCGTACCCGGCACGTACACGTTCCTCGGCGTACGGGCGATGGCGGGCTGGATCGCGGAGCGGGCCGACGGCCGCGCCCGTGGTTCAGGCCGGACGCCGATCTCGAATCCGGATGCGTCGGGATGACCCAGCTCAGCTTGACCGAGCTCGTCTTGCTGTCGAAGCCGCTGTCCGTCAGGTCTTTTGTCGTCAGCCGAGGATGCGGCGGGCTGCCTTGAGCTGTACGTCCTTGGTCACCTTCAGCGCCCGAAATTCCTTGGGATGCTCGCGAATGACGTCGTCCTGGATACGTTTCTCCGCCGCCATCCAGATGGCCGTGAGGTCCGTCTTCTCGTTGCACCGCACATCCGCCTGGGCCGTACGGATCTCCTTGCGGGAGGGCTGGTCCGTTCCCCACCGCTCGTCGGTGGCGGCAGCCAGCGGATCCTTGTAGCGGAAGCCTGCTTCCTTCATGCAGGCGCTCCAGGAGCGGAAGACACGCTCGACCTTCGCATCGCGCTGGGAAGCCTCGAAAGTCTGCCCGCTGCGTTTGTTGAAGAGGGACACGTTGATCTTTGGTGCCCCCTTCATCATCTGATCCCGGGCCTTCTTGAGACAGCCGCCGGGGCCGGGCTTGGACTCGTCGCCGTACGCGGCCCGCCGAACCTCGGGCGAGATCTTGCGGCCCCGGGTGTCGAGTTCCTTGTTGCGCCGGACTACGGATGGTCTGTCCTGCGGGTTGTGGAAGCCGAAGACCCGGGCGGCGTCCGGCTCAACCACGCCGTAGCGGCGGCGATTGGGCGGGGCGATATCGCGCTCGGGGGGAAGCGGCGCCACTGTCCACTTCATGCCCCGCTCCCGCATGCACTCGCCGACCAGGGAGTCCTCAGCCGTGTCAATCCGTATGGCGTCCGCCGGGGAGATGTTGTACTCATCGAACGGCACGGTGATTTCCCGCGCCTCCTTGCCCGGCAGCGGAACGGTCCCGCTTTCCCAGCCGCCGCCTGCCTGCTGCGGCCCGGACGGCGAATCCGACCCCGACGTGGAACACCCCACGGCCGCGACCGCGAGCAGCAGGGCCGCACCCCAGAGCCGAACGGACACGCTGTACTCCTCGTGCTCTACTCACACCGTGCAGGGTGCAGCACTGGTGCAGGCACCACACCCCGCCTTACATCGCTACGACTCGAATCGACTTCCGCGCCCTTCATGGTGAGACGTGGGCGTTGATCACTCGGCCCGGAGGCTACCTGACAGTCCTCGTCCTGTTGTCCCAGTCGTTGTCCGTCAGGTCATCGTCCGTGGTGTGAGGCCTCGCACCGTAGCCCGCGTCGCCGGTGCAGCGCTCCCCGCTGTAGAGCCACACCCACCGGTCCGAGCCGTTTTTCATCGAACTCGCCCAGGAGCCACTCGGTTTCCAGCAGTTGTTGTCCGGATAGAAGCTCCACTGGCGGCCCTCGAAGTCATCGTGCTCATACAGAGTGAACTTGCCGGCGCGTGTGTCGCGCTGGTCGGATTCCGCCTGTGCGACGGCGCTGAAGCCGATCACGCCGGAAGCGGCCAGAGACAGCGCGCCGACGGCAACGGCAATGGTGCGCTTCATGGTTTCCCCCTCATCTTTCCTACCGATATATCCAACGACTGGTCATGTCGTCACGGTTGAAAATGTCGTGCTCTGGCGACGCAGATGCGATAGGCGAGTTGACGAGGATACACACAGTGATTGCGCGTCAACGAAACTGGCCGCGTCGCATATTCCCCTTCTTCTGCACGCCGGAGACGGATGAAAGTATATCCCTGTAAAGTCGCCCGTCCAGCCTTTTCTTTCCCAACTCGCTGGCCAGGACGCCGTCGCTCTCGCGGTTGCGGTCGGAACGCCGCACACAATCCGATATGCCCCGTCGGGAAGAGAAACCGCCTCATTTCCCGGTCCGTTCACCTTTAGGCGGAAGTATCTCGATGCTGACGGCTATCACGCAACACGGCGAAAGTGACGGAGCGTCAGCAGCGCGTGAGGTGCTGGCTGCGATCGTGTTCGTGTCGACTTCGGGCTGCACGTGGCAGCAACTTCCCACTGCTTCGTTCGGGCCGTCGGCAGCGACGGCTCACCGCCGGTTCACCGGGCCTCTTGCCTGGCCCGCGGGGGTCTGCGCCGCCGCGACAACGAGAAATTCGGCAGCTGGTACGAGGACATGGTCAGCGTTCACCGGATTCTGCTGTCCGACCCCGGCAGCCACTGGCTCAACATCCCCTTCCGGTAGACCTGCGCACGGCAGGCAGATGGGGTGGTGACAGTAAAGAGTTGGATCCCTCCGGGATCCCTTTCGGCAAGGGACCTGGACGCCGTGTGGTGCGGGAGCCGACTGTAGGTGACATGAGCGATCAATCCATTGCGCCTGTCGCCCCTGTCCCCGTTCCTGCTCACGAACCTCCGTACTACGCCGTCGTGTTCACCTCCCTGCGCACCGAGAGTGATGGCGGATACGGCGCGACCGCCCAGCGCATGGGCGAACTCGTCAAGGAGATCCCCGGCTTCCTCGGCGAGGACTCCGCCCGCACCCCCGGCGGTCTCGCGATCACGGTCGCCTACTTCAGGGACCTCGCCGGGATCGAGCAGTGGCGCGACCATGCGGAGCACCGCGCGGCCAAGGCGCAGGGGCGTGCGCACTGGTACGAGCGCTACTCGTTGCACATCGCCAAGGTCGAGCACAGCAATGGGTTCGAGCGGGGGAGCACCCCGACCGCTGGGCCCTGCGAGACGGTCTCGCCGGGTGGCGTTCAGCCGTGATGTGAGACTGAACGAAGGAAGGCCGTCCAGCTTCCCTGCGTGAGCTGGAGTATCGGTCCGTCCGCGTCCTTGGAGTCTCGGACGGCGACGGTGCCGGGGACGTTGCGGGCGACCTCGACGCACTCCTGGCCGGCGTTGCCGCCGCTGTAGGTGGACCTGACGAACTCGTATGCGGGCACGCCGACTACATCTCCTTCAGGATCCCGTCGATCAGTCTGACCGAGTTGCGCTGCGCGAGGCTCAGCCGCGTGAGGCGATCGAAGAGCCCGTTGTGGTGGTCGGCATCAGTATTGCTCTCCAACCAGAGGGTCGACGAGGCGGTATCCACGTGGACCACGTCGAGCGCGCCGGGTTCGGTGAACGACACGATGGTGAAGGCACTGGTCATGCCTGGATGGGCACCCGCGAGATACGGAAGCACCTGCAGCTTCACATTCGGTCGCCGTGCCAAATCCAGTAGGTGCTCCAACTGCGCCCGCATGACGTCCCGCCCACCGACCAGCTGACGCAGGGCCGCTTCGTGGACGACCGCCCAGAGCTCCAGGGGATTCTCGCCGTCCAGCCGTGCCTGTCGGGCCATCCGGGACTCGACGAACGGCTCGATCTCGTCCGGGTCCTCCCAGTGACCGTTGCCGACGGCGAGCGCCCGCGCATAATCCGCCGTCTGCAACAGGCCTGGGACGATGGCTAGTTGCCAGGTGCGGATGTTGGTGGCGATGTCCTCGAGTGCGACGTACTCGACCATCGCCTGCAACTGTGGGTACTGGTTCCACCAGCCGTGCGCCTTGCGCCGCTCACGGTCCGCCTTCGCGAGCGCCAGCAGCTTGCCGATCACGGCCTCGTCGCTCTGGCCGTACAGGTGACACAGTGCCCTGACGTCGGGATCGCGCATCGGCACCTGCCCGCGCTCGATCTTCGCCACCTTCGTGACGGACGCCGTCAGCGCCTCGGCGGCATGCATCTGCCGTAGACCGCACGCCTCCCGCATCTGCAGCAGCTCTCCGCCGAGCCTGCGTCCGAGCACGGTCGTGATGGTCCGTCCGCGGTCAGGGTTGTTGCCCATACAGCGATCCCCCTTAGTGAGACGCCTCAGTCTGTAGCCCCCTGCGAGCACCTCACAACTTCGGCAGAGAATTTTCTGCCGACGTTCGATTGCTGCCGCACCCTATATGTGCCTACCGTGGGTACTCAATCGCCCACCAAGCGGCACCAGTTGGCGGAAGTGCACCGTGCTGCCCACACGGCGGAGCCACCCCAACCCCCCACCAGCCCACCGGAGGATCCCGTGACCGATTCCTGCCCTCCCGGAAACCGCAAAGTCAAAGGCACGGCCAAGGCCTACGACCGCTACGACACCGTCAGCTACACCCCGTACCCCCGCAACATCCCCCTCGCCCGCAGACACGTCGCCCAACTCGCCGTCGACTGGGGCCATCCCGCCCTCGCCGATGACGTAGCCCTCCTGGCAAGCGAGTTGTGCACGAACGCCTTACTGCACGGCTGTCTTCGGGACCGTCTGTTCCGCGTCGAGACGTCCCTCAGCGGCGCCGCGCTCCGGGTGGCCGTCAGCGACCCGAGGGGTGAACGATTCCCGACCGCCCGTACCACCACCCCGGACGAACAGTTCGGCCGCGGGCTCCTCCTCGTCCGCACGTACGCCGATCGGTGGGCAGTCGAGAAGCTCACCGTGGGCAAGACCGTCTGGGCGGAACTCGACATCCCGAGGAGTCTCGATGCACCAGCAAGCTGAGGCGGCTGCGCGTCGGTGCGTACAGAGCCACCTACGAGATCGACGGCAGCAGCATCGCCATCAAGATCCTCATGGTCGGCAGTACGGCTGCCTGACCAGGGGCGTACCCCAGGAGGACCCGTTACCGCAGACCGGTGGCATCGTCGGCCAAGGACTTCCCAGGCGTTGCCTGAGAGCCTCCTGTGCGTTTCTCAGGAAAATCACAGGTTGGGGAAAGCGCGCTCTAAGAGGACGCCGACAAGGTGTCCACTATGACCACGACCTCGCCCCAGGGGCGCACCGAACTGCTGAGGCCGGACGGGAGCCCCGTCCGAGTGCTTGTGGTGGACGACGAGCTGTCGATCACCGAACTGCTGTCCATGGCCCTTCGCTATGAGGGCTGGCAGATCCGGAGCGCGGGGGATGGCACCGGTGCCATCCAGGCCGCGCGGGAGTTCCGGCCCGACGCCGTCGTCCTGGACATGATGCTGCCGGACATGGACGGGCTGGCCGTCCTCGGGCGGCTGCGGCGGGAGCTGCCGGACGTGCCGGTGCTGTTCCTGACGGCCAAGGACGCCGTGGAGGACCGTATCGCCGGGCTTACCGCGGGCGGGGACGACTACGTCACCAAGCCGTTCAGCCTGGAGGAGGTCGTCGCCCGGCTGCGCGGGCTCATCCGGCGTTCCGGTGCCGCCGACCGGCGGTCCGACTCCGTGCTGGTCGTCGGCGATCTGACGCTCGACGAGGACAGCCATGAAGTCTCGCGGGCCGGGGAGTCCATCCACCTCACCGCCACCGAGTTCGAGCTGCTGCGCTTCCTGATGCGCAATCCGCGGCGCGTGCTCAGCAAGGCCCAGATTCTCGACCGCGTGTGGTCGTACGACTTCGGCGGGCAGGCCAATGTCGTCGAGCTCTACATCTCCTACCTGCGCCGGAAGATCGACGCCGGGCGCGAGCCGATGATCCACACCCGGCGTGGGGCCGGTTACCTGATCAAGCCCGCCGCGTCATGAGCGGGCGACGACGGCCGCGTGCGCAGAAGCGGCAGCGGCGGGTGGGGCAGCCGCGCACCCTGCGGACGCGGCTCGTCGTCGCGTCCGTGGTGCTGATCGCCGTGGTGTGCGCGGTGATCGGTACGGTGACGACGCTGGCCCTGCGTTCGCATCTCTACGAGCAGCTGGGCGCCAAGCTGAGCGATGTCGCCGGGCGGGCGAGCGGGTTCGGCAAGCCTCCCGGCGGTGACCCCAAGGCCGACGACGACAAGAGCGCCCCGACCCTCGACCTCAGCGCGTTCGTCGAGCGGGGCCCGCGCTCGGAGGCGGGGACGGTCATCGCCCAGGTCCAGAACGGCACCATCACCAACGCCAAGGTCGGTGTGAAGTCGGACGACAACACCGACATCAGCGGCATGAAGGCCAAGGACCTCAGCGAGGCCGCGCGCACCGCGCTCAACACCGTCGCCCAGGACGGCGAGCAGCACACGGTCGACATCCCCGGCCTCGGTGAATACCGGGTGGAGTACCGGACCGCCTTCAACGGCAACAGCTACTACGTCGCCCTGCCCACCGACGAGGTCGACAGCACGCTCAACACCCTCGTCATCATCGAAGCCAGCGTCACCGCCGCCGCCCTGGTGGCCGCCGGTATCGCCGGCACCGTCATCGTCGGCGTGGCCACCCGCCCCCTGCGCCGCGTCGCCGCCACCGCCACCCGTGTCTCCGAACTCCCCCTGCACACCGGCGAGGTGAACCTCAGCGAACGCGTCCCCGAGTCCGAGACGGACCCGCACACCGAGGTCGGCCAGGTCGGCGCCGCGCTCAATCGCATGCTGGACCACGTCCATGCCGCCCTGCACTCCCGCCAGCAGAGCGAGATGCGGGTACGCCAGTTCGTGGCCGACGCCAGCCATGAGCTGCGCACCCCCCTCGCCTCCATCCGCGGGTACGCCGAACTGACCAGACGCGGCAGGGAAGAGGTCGGGCCGGACACCAAACACGCCCTCGGGCGTATCGAGTCCGAGGCCGGGCGCATGACCCTCCTCGTCGAGGATCTCCTCCTGCTCGCCCGGCTCGACGCCGGCCGCCCCCTCCAGTTCGAGCAGACCGACCTCGTCCCGCTCGTCGTGGACACCATCAGCGACGCCCGGGCGGCCGGCATGGACCACAACTGGCGCCTCGACCTGCCCGACGAACCGGCCCTCGTGGCGGCGGACGCGGCACGGCTGCAACAGGTCCTCGTCAACCTGCTCGGCAACGCCCGCAACCACACCCCACCCGGGACGACGGTCACCGCCCGTGTCCAACCGCGTGGCCCCTGGCTGTGCGTGGACGTCGAGGACAACGGCCCCGGCATCCCACCGGAACTGCTCCCGCACGTCTTCGAACGGTTCGCGCGCGGCGACTCCGCGCGCTCCCGTGCCACCGGCTCGACCGGCCTCGGACTGGCGATCGTGCAGGCCGTGGCCACCGCGCACGGCGGTGCCGTGACCGTCGACAGCGTGCCCGGGCGGACCGTGTTCACGGTGCATCTGCCGGCGCTCCCCGCGCCGCCGAGCCCCGAAATGAGCCGGCAACAGCACTCACAGGCACAGCACAGCGTCACCACATGGGCGGAACAGGGCGCCTGACGAAAGTCGGTCCCATGCGAACCGACTCTTCTCCCGGCACCCTGCCGGCGCGGGAGCACCTCCCGGCCGGAGACGCCGGTACGCCTGTCCTGGACGTAGTGATCCCCGTCTACAACGAGGAGAAGGACCTCCAGCCGTGTGTGCTGAGACTGCATGATCACCTCAAGCGCACCTTCCCGTACGCGTTCCGCATCACGATCGCGGACAACGCGTCGACGGACACCACCCCCCAGGTGGCGTCGCGGCTGGCGGCGGAGATCCCGGAGGTCAGGTCCTTCCGGCTGGAGCAGAAGGGCCGCGGCCGGGCACTGCGGACCGTCTGGTCCGCCTCAAACGCCCCGATCCTCGCCTACATGGACGTGGACCTGTCCACCGACCTCAACGCTCTGCTGCCCCTGGTGGCGCCGCTGATCTCCGGCCACTCGGACCTCGCGATCGGCTCCCGGCTCAGCCGCAGTTCGCGCGTGGTGCGCGGCGCCAAGCGGGAGTTCATCAGCCGCTCGTACAACCTCATCCTGCGCGGCTCGCTCCAGGCCCGCTTCTCGGACGCCCAGTGCGGCTTCAAGGCGATACGCCGGGACGTCGCCCAGGTGCTGCTGCCGCTGGTGGAGGACACCGGCTGGTTCTTCGACACCGAGATGCTGGTGCTCGCCGAGCGGGCGGGACTGCGGATCCACGAGGTCCCGGTCGACTGGGTCGACGACCCGAACTCCACGGTGCACATCGTGAAGACGGCGACCGACGACCTCAAGGGCGTGTGGCGGGTCGGCAAGGCCCTGGCCGGCGGCTCGCTGCCACTCGACCGGCTCACCCGCCCCTTCGGCGACGACCCGCGCGACCGCGAGATCAAGGACGTACCCAGGGGCCTGGCCCGCCAGCTCGTCGGCTTCTGCGTCGTCGGCGGCCTGTCCACCCTGTTCTACCTCCTCCTCTACAGCGGCTTCCGCGTCTTCACCGGCTCGCAGACCGCCAACGCGCTCGCCCTGCTGGTCTCCGCGATCGCCAACACGGCGGCCAACCGGCGCCTCACCTTCGGGGTGCGCGGCCGTAGCGGCGCCGTCCGGCACCAGGCGCAGGGCCTGGTCGTCTTCGGCATCGGCCTCGTCCTGACCAGCGGCTCGCTCGCCGCCCTGAACGCGGCCAGCAGCGACCCCGCCCACTCCACCGAACTGGCGGTCCTGATCGCCGCCAACCTCGCGGCGACCGTGCTGCGCTTCCTGCTCTTCCGGGCGTGGGTGTTCCCGGACCGACGCGACACCGACTCGATGGTGATCGCCTCCCACGATCCGTCCTCGCCGACGCACTCGACCCGGACCTTCGACCAGACCCGGGCCTTCGACCAGGCCCGGACCTTCGACCAGGCCCGGACCTTCGACCAGCAGACCTACCCGCCGCTGCCGCAGCGCCCCGTGGCGCAGCACGCCGCGGACGGCACCTGGCGGGACGCCACCGTGCAGCTGCAGCCGGTGCGCCCGCACGACACCGACCCGAGGGACTTCCGATGACCACCCACTACGAAGAGACCACTCACCCCAGAGGTACGAGTCCCACCACATGGGGCCCGCCCCCGGCGGCTCCCCCACCGGAGCCCGTCGCACCCGCCCCCGGCTCCGGTGAACCCAAGCAGCCCTTCGCACGGCGGCTGTGGCGCGGCCGACCCGAGGACCCGCGCTGGGTGCGCCCGGCCTTCCTCGGCCTCCTGCTCGCCACCTTCCTCCTCTACCTCCACAACCTGAGCGCCTCCGGTTACGCCAACTCCTTCTACTCGGCGGCCGTCCAGGCCGGCAGCCAGTCCTGGAAGGCCTTCTTCTTCGGCTCGCTGGACGCGGCGGGCGCCATCACCGTCGACAAGCCCCCGGCCGCCCTGTGGCCGATGGCCCTGTCGGTGCGGCTCTTCGGCCTCAGCTCGTGGGCGATCCTGCTCCCCGAGGTCCTCATGGGCGTCGGCACGGTCACCGTCGTCTACGCGGCCGTCCGCCGCCGGTTCAGCCCCGCGGCCGGCCTGATCGCGGGGGCGGTGCTCGCGCTCACCCCCGTCGCGGCGCTGATGTTCCGGTTCAACAACCCGGACGCGATGCTGGCCCTGCTGATGGCCGTGGCCTGCTACTTCGTCATCCGGGGCCTGGAGGACGGCCGTACGAAGTGGCTGGTGTGGGCCGGTGCGGCCATCGGCTTCGCCTTCCTCGCCAAGACCCTCCAGGCCTTCCTGATCCTGCCGGCGCTCGCCCTCGTCTACGGCGTCTGCGCCCCGGTGAGTGTCAAGAAGCGGATCGGCCAGCTGGCCGCGGGCCTGGCCGCGATCGTCGTCTCCGGCGGCTGGTGGGTCGCGATCGTCGAGCTGTGGCCCGCCTCATCCCGCCCGTACATCGGCGGCTCGCAGAACAACTCCTTCCTGGAGCTGACCTTCGGCTACAACGGCCTCGGCCGGCTCAACGGCGAGGAGACCGGCAGCGTCGGCGGCGGTGGCGGCAACGGCGGCGGCAACTGGGGCGAGACCGGCTGGGACCGGCTGTTCAGCTCCAGCATCGGCGGCCAGATCTCCTGGCTGATCCCGGCCGCACTGATCCTGCTGGTCGCGGGCCTGGTAGCCACCCGCAAGGCCCGTCGTACGTCCGTGACACGCGGAGCGTTCCTCGTCTGGGGCGGCGCGCTGGTCACGACCATGCTGGTCTTCAGCTACATGCAGGGCATCTTCCACGAGTACTACACGGTGGCCCTCGCCCCCTACATCGCCCCGCTGATCGGCATGGGCGCGGCGCTGCTCTGGGAGAGGCGGGACAAGGTCTGGGCGTCGCTCACCCTGGCCGGCGCGATGACGGCCACCGCGGCCTGGGGCTACGTCCTGTTCAACCGCTCCTCCGACTACCTGCCCTGGCTGAAGTGGCTGGTCCTGGTCGGCGGCCTCGCCGCCGCGCTCGGCCTGATCTTCGTCACCAAGCTCGGGCGTCAACTGACCATGGGCGTCGTCGGCCTGGGCCTCGTCGCCGCGCTGGCCGGCCCGACCGCGTACACCCTCACCACGGTGAACGAGGGCCACACCGGCTCGATCGTCACCGCGGGTCCGGCGGTCTCGGGCGGACGCGGTGGTCCGGGCGGCGGGGGCGGTCCCGGTGGCGGAGGCTTCCCGGGCGGCGGTATGCCGGGTCAGCAGAACGGCAACGGCAACACCCAGGGCCAGAACCCGCAGGGCGGCCAGAACCAGCAGAACGGCAACGGCTTCCCGGGTGCCAACGGCACGCTCCCCGGCGGGGGCATGCCCGGCGGTGGCCAGACCGGCGAAGGCGGCCGCACGGGCGGCGCCGGCGGCATGGGCGGTCTGCTCAACGGCGCCAGCGTCGGCGACGAGGCCAAGGAGCTGCTGGAGAAGAACGCGAGCGACTACACCTGGGCCGCCGCGGCCATCGGCGCCCAGAACGCCGCGAGCTACCAGCTCTCCACCGGTGAACCGGTCATGGCGATCGGCGGCTTCAACGGCACCGACCCGTCCCCGACGCCGGCCGAGTTCAAGAAGTACGTGGCGGAAGGCGAGATCCACTACTTCATCGCGAGCGGCAGCGGCGGTGGCATGGGCGGCAGCAGCAGCGGCACCTCCTCGCAGATCAGCTCCTGGGTCCAGGAGAACTTCGAGTCGGTGACCGTGGACGGCACCACCTTCTACGACCTGACGCAGCCCAAGAGCGACAGCTGACGGTCTCCCGAGAAGGGGCGGTGGCCCACGCCACCGCCCCTTCCCATAACCGCGTTGTACGCCGTATGGGAACTGTTCTACGGTGTACAGCATGACGACGTCCCCCCAGGAACAGTCCCAGGCCGGTGAGGGCCCGGCCGGTCAGGGCCCGGCCGCTCAGGCCCCGCCCCCGGCCCAGGGCCACCCCCAGCGCTGGCTGATCCTCGGTGTCATCTGTCTCGCCCAGCTCACCGTGCTGCTCGACAACACTGTCCTGAACGTGGCCATCCCCTCGCTCACCCGCGAGCTGGACGCGGCCACCTCCGACATCCAGTGGATGATCAACGCCTACTCGCTCGTGCAGTCCGGCCTGCTGCTCACGGCGGGCAGCGCCGCCGACCGCTACGGCCGTAAGAAGATGCTGCTGGCCGGCCTGGCCCTGTTCGGCGTGGGCTCGCTGGTCGCCGGACTGGCGGACTCCACCGGCCAGTTGATCGCCGCGCGGGCCGGCATGGGAGTCGGCGGCGCGCTGCTGCTGACCACGACCCTCGCCGTGGCGATGCAGATCTTCTCCCCGGCGGAGCAGCCCAAGGCGATCGGCATCTGGAGCGCGGTCAACGCCCTCGGCTTCGCGACCGGTCCGCTGGTCGGCGGTGTCATGCTCGACCACTTCTGGTGGGGCGCGATCTTCCTGATCAACCTGCCGGTGGTGGCGCTCGGCCTGGTGGCGGTCGTGGCCCTCGTGCCCGAGTCGAAGAACCCCCGCGGCGACCGCCCCGACCTGCTGGGGGCCCTCCTGTCCACCATCGGTATGAGCTCGCTGGTGTACGCCATCATCTCCGGGCCCGAGCACGGCTGGACGTCGGGCCGGGTACTGCTCACGGCGGCCGTGGCGGTGGCGGTGCTGGCCGCGTTCGCGTACTGGGAGAGCCGTATCCCGTACCCCATGCTCGACATGCACTTCTTCAGGGACCGGCGCTTCACGGGCGCGGTCGCGGGTGCCGTGCTGATCGTCTTCGGGATGGGCGGGGCGCTGTTCCTGCTCACGCAGCACCTGCAGTTCGTGCTCGGATACGGCCCGCTGGAGGCGGGTCTGCGCACTGCTCCGCTGGCCCTGTCCGTCGTGGTGCTGAACTTCTCGGGGCTGTCGGCGAAGTGGACGGCGAAGCTGGGGACGCCCGTGTCGATCGCGTCGGGCATGGTGCTGATGTCGCTCGGCCTGGTGTCCATCGCCACGCTCGCCTCCGGCGGTTATGCCGGGACACTGCTCGGGCTGGTGCTGATCGGGGTGGGCTGCGCGATCGCCAACCCGGCCATGGCCCACGCGATCATGAGTGCGATTCCGCCGGAGAAGGCGGGGGTGGGGGCCGGGATCAACGGCACGCTGGCCGAGTTCGGGAACGGGCTGGGGGTCGCCGTGCTGGGCGCGGTGCTCAACTCGCGGTTCGCGGCGTTGATTCCGGTGGCGGCGAGTTCGTTGCCGGCGGCCCTGTCCTCGGCGGACGGCTCCGCCGAGAAGGAGCGGATCCTGGACGCGTTCTCTTCGGGGCTGGCGACCAGTCAGTTGGTGGGGGCGGTGGCCGTGTTGCTCGGGGGGTTGGTCGCCGCTGCGTTGCTGCGGCGGGCGGAGAGGGCAGACTTCGCCTGAGACCTAGCAACCTGATCAGTCAACGGAGTCGAGGAAGGTGCGCCATGGTGAGGGCAGCCGGACGGGCGGCGCGTACCAGCGTCTGGCTGGAGGACAGGGCCCGGCGGGGCGGACGCGGCGGGGGACAGCCCTCCGGGCTCGACCGGGACCGCATCACGGAAGTGACCGTCCGGCTGCTGGACGCCGAAGGGCTGGCCAAGTTCTCCATGCGGCGGCTGGCGGCCGAGCTGAACGTGACCGCGATGTCCGTCTACTGGTACGTCGACACCAAGGACGACCTCCTCGAACTCGCCCTCGACGCCGCCTTCGGCGAACTGGCCCTGCCCGACCCGGAGAACGGCGAGGACTGGCGCGACCAGCTGCGCGCGCTGGCCCGCGGATACCGCGCGCTGCTGGTCCGCCACCCGTGGCTGTCGCCGCTGATCGGGACCTACGTCAACATCGGCCCGAACAGCCTGGCCTTCTCCCGGGTCGTGCAGCGGATCATCCGTAGGACCGGGCTGCCGACGCACGGTCTGGTGGCCGCCATCTCGGCCGTCTTCCAGTTCGTGTACGGCTTCGGCACGATCGAGGGCCATTTCATCGCCCGCAGCGCGGTGTTCGGCATGACCCCGGACGGCTACTTCCACCACGCCATGAGCGTGGTGACCCAGTCCCCGGAAGCCGCCGACATGGTCCAGGGCTCGGCGGACCTCATGGCGGCCCGCGGCGGCGACACGGTCGAGGAGATGTGGGAGCGGGACTTCGAGTTCGCCCTGGACCTGCTGGTGGCGGGCATCGAGGCGATGGTCGAGAAGAGTCAGTCCCCCTGAACCAGCCGCGCAGGGAACCCACCGGTGGCCACCGGCCCCCACCGCTCCGGCGTGACCCGGATGATCGACTTGCCCTGCTTCACCATCGCCTCCCGGTACTCGTCCCAGTCCGGATGCTCCCCGGCGATGTTCCGGTAGTACTCGACCAGCGGCTCGACGGACTCCGGCGAGTCGACGACCTCGGCCGTCCCGTCGATCTGAACCCAGGGTCCGTTCCAGTCATCGCTGATGACCAGGACACTCACCCGCGGATCCCGCTTGGCGTTGCGCGTCTTGGCCCGCTCGGGATACGTGGAGACCACGATCCGCCCCGAGTCGTCGACCCCGCAGGTCAACGGCGAGGCCTGCGGGCTGCCGTCCGCGCGCCGGGTCAGCAGGATGGCGCGATGCCGGGGCCGTACGAAGTCCAGCAGCTCTTCGAGCGAAACGCGCGTGTTGGTCGCGATGTTCGGTGCCATGGCCTCAGCCTAGAGGCCGGGCGGCAGGGACTCCCCCTGCACCGCCTGGATGTCCAGCTCCACCTTGAGCGTCGTACCGATGGCCGCGATGCCCGCCTGGACGACCTGGTTGTAGTTCATCGCGAAGTCGTCCCGGTGCAGTTCCGTCGTCGCCCGGAACGCCGCCCGCGTCCCGCCCCACGGGTCGGCGCCGGTGCCGAGGTAGGCCAGGTCCAGGTCCACCGGCCGTACGACGCCGTGCATGCCCAGCTCTCCGTGCACGGTCCAGCGGTCCGAGCCCGCGGCGGCCGTGATCCCCGTCGACCGGTAGGCGATCTCGGGGTAGCGCTCGACGTCCAGGAAGTCCGGCGACTTCAGATGCCCGTCCCGCATCCCGTTCCCCGTGTCGATCGAGTCGGCCCGGATCACCGCCTCCACCCGGGACTTGGTGACATCGTCCGGGGCGATCTCGATGGCGCCCGAGAACTGGGTGAACCGGCCGTGCACGCTGGAGATGCCCAGGTGCTGGGCGACGGCGGCCACGCTGGAGTGCGCCGGGTCGACGGTCCACGGCCCCGGCGGCGGCAGTTCGGTGCCGCCCTGCCGGGCCAGCGTCACCGTGCCGACCTCGGCCCGGCCGCTCGCGGTGACGATGGCGCTCGCGGCGGCGGGCGCGTAGCCGACGGCGGTGACGATGACGGTGTACGCCCCCGGGGGCAGCGGATTCGCGTCCCGTACGGCTCCCTCCGCGTCCGCCTCCACGCGCAGCACCTGTGCTCCGGTCATGTCGGTCACCGTGACGACCGCGTGCGACACGGCCCATCCGTCCCGGGTACGGATCCTCGCGGTCAGTCCCATCTCACAAAGCTCCTCGATTGAGACCGGCCCGTGGCGGGGCGCACCTCCGCTCAGAGCGCGCCTCCCGCCACGGGCCGGGGTTCTAACTACTCGCCGGGGTGGGCGAGTTCGATGTCGTGGTCGTCGACGCCGCGACCGCTGACGGTCAGGGCGGTGGCCACCGGCGGGTAGCCCGTCGCGATGACCGTGTACTCGCCGCCGTCCAGGTCGGTGAAGGCGTACGCCCCGTCCGCGCCGGTGGTGGCCGTGCCGACGACGTTGCCCGCCGCGTCGACCAGGGTCACGCGGGCGTCGGCCAGCGGCCCGTGCGGCGCCCGTACGACGCCCTGGACCTGGGCTCCGGCCTCCAGGTCGACCTCGATCCGGGTGACCCCGGTGCCGCCGATCTCGACGGGCAGGGCGCGCGGCCGGTACCCGGCGGCGTTCACCGCGACCGTCACGGCACCCGGCACCAGCTCGGCGAAGGAGAACTCGCCCTGCTCACCGGTGGCGGCGGTGGCCAGCAGATCCCCGCGGACATCGGTGACGATCACCATCGCGTCCTTGACCGGCAGCGCGCCCTGCGCCGTGCGCACCACACCGCTCAGTCCGCTGGTGCCGCTGAGCAGGATGTCGTACGCCACCGGCTCGTCACCGCCGACGACGATCGTGGACGCCTGCGGCTGGAAACCGTCGGCGGAGGCGATCAGGACGTAGGAGCCCGCGCCCGGCGCGTCCACGGCGTACGCGCCGTCGGCCTGCGCCACGGACCGGCCGAGCTGCCGCCCGGCCAGCGAGATCAACGTGACCGCCGCCTGCGGCACGGGCGCGCTCTCGGCACCGCGGACGAAGCCGCGCACCGGGACGCCGCCGGACGCTCCGCCGGACGGCTCCCCGGCCCGGGCCACCGTGGCGACGGCGGCGAGCCGCTGGTTGCCCTCGGGGGCGGCCTCGGTCTCGGCGGAGGTGTCGGCCCAGCTCGGGACCCGTTCCTGCGCGGCGACCCGGGCCGGAGCCTCGGCGGCCTCCGGCGCCGCGGACTCGGCGGCCTGGGCCAGGGCGCCCTTGGTCTTCAACGGGACCTCCTTGATGAACAGGGCGAACACGAGGGCGAGGAAGGCGATCGGCGCGGAGTACAGGAAGACGTCCGCGACGCCGTGGCCGTACGCGCTCTCGATGACCGTGCGCACCGGCGCCGGCAGCGCGTCGAGGTCGGGGATCTCCCCGTGGCCCGACGAGCCCCGCACACCGAGCTTGGTCAGCCCGTCCTCGGCGTAGTCGGTGATCCGGTGGCTGAGGACCGCGCCCAGCGCCGAGACGCCCATGGCGCCGCCGAGGGAGCGGAAGAAGGTCACCACCGAGCTGGCCACACCGAGGTCGGTCGGGGCGACCTGGTTCTGCGTGGCCAGGACCAGGTTCTGCATCATCATGCCGACGCCGAGACCCAGCAGGGCCATGAAGATCGCCACGCGCCAGTACTCGGTGTCGTAGCGGATCGTGCCCAGCAGCCCGAGGCCCGCGGTCACCAGCACACCGCCGGCGATCAGCCATGCCTTCCAGCGGCCGGTGCGGGTGATGACCCGGCCGGAGACGGTCGACGACACGAACAGGCCGACGATCATCGGGATCGTCATGACGCCGGACATGGTCGGCGACTTGTCCCGGGCCAGCTGGAAGTACTGGCTGAAGAAGATCGTGCCCGCGAACATCGCGACGCCGACGAACAGGGAGGCCAGCGAGGCGAGGGTGATGGTGCGGTTGCGGAACAGACGCAGCGGGATGATCGGCTCGCTCGCCCTGGACTCGACGAGCACGAAGACCAGCAGCAGCGCGAGCGCGCCGCCGGTCATGGCGTACGTCTGCCAGGACAGCCAGTCGTACTTGTCACCGGCGAAGGTCACCCAGATCAGCAGCAGGCAGACCGCGGCGGTGATGAAGAAGGCGCCCGCCCAGTCGACCTTGACCTTCCGCTTGACGACCGGGAGGTGCAGGGTGCGCTGGAGCACGATGAGCGCGATCACGGCGAAGGGCACGCCGACGTAGAAGCACCAGCGCCAGCCCAGCCAGTCGGTGTCGGTGATGACACCGCCGATCAGCGGGCCGCCGACCATCGCGGTGGCGAAGGTCGCGCCGAGGTAGCCGTTGTACCGGCCGCGCTCACGCGGGGAGATCATCGCCGCGAGGATGATCTGGGCCAGCGAGGACAGGCCGCCCATGCCGATGCCCTGCACCGCGCGGAACGCGATGAGCATCCCGGCGTTCTGCGACAGACCGGCCAGCGCGGAACCCGCCACGAAGACGACGAGGGCCAGCTGGATCAGCAGCTTCTTGGAGAAGAGGTCGGCGAGCTTGCCCCACAGCGGGGTGGACGCGGTCATCGCCAGCAGCGAGGCGGTGACCACCCAGGTGTAGGCGCTCTGGCCGCCGCCGAGGTCCTTGATGATGTCGGGCAGGGCATTGGAGACGATCGTCGACGACAGGATCGCCACGAACATGCCGAGCAGCAGCCCGGTCAGCGCTTCCATGATCTGCCGGTGCGACATCGGGGCGCCGCCGGACGGGCCCCCCGAGTGCTTGGCGTGGGCCCGCACACCGGCTGGTGTGGTCGTTGCCATGGGCTTCCTTTTCCTACTGGGTGGTCGCGGGTGTACGGGGGGACTGCTCGTCGAAGGACGACCTCAGCCGTGCCATGAGCCGGGTGAGCTGTGCGACCTCGTCGTCGGTCCAGTCGCTCAGGCGCTCGGCGAGCATCCGCGTGGTGCACCGGGACAGGCTGTCCACCTGCGCCACGCCCGCGGGCGTGAGGCGCAGGATGCGTGAGCGCTTGTCCGCGGGGTCGGCGGACCGCTCGATCCAGCCGCGCTCGACGAGATGGGCGACATGGCGACTGGTGACCGACATGTCCACGGCCAGCAGTTCCGCGAGCTTGCTGATGCGCATGTCGCCGTGGCTGTTCAGCAACGTCAGTACGGCGGCGGAGCCGGCGGGGCAGTCGGACGGCAGAACCCGCCCCATCTCCCGCTTCACGGCACCGAAGGCGCTGAACTGACGTACCAGCTCCTCGTACTGCGCCTGCTCGGCCATCACACCTCCGCGGTTTGTTGCTTAGGGCAACCATAGAAGCGCTTGGTTGTTACAGGCAAACAAAATGGATCGGGAGCGCCGCAAAAACTTGGCAAAGGCAAGTATTGCGACCGTAAATGTGCAGGTGGAGGGGGTTCTGTGTGCCCCTGTGCGGGGCCGGAGCCCCCACTTGGGCCGAACGAGCGGATTCGCTAGGGTCTCCAGGCATGGCTAACACCCAGGGCCCCCAGGGCAACCACGACCCCGCAGGCAGCACCCAGATGTTCCGCGCGTTCGTCGACGAGGCTCCGCAGGGCCGGCAGCAGCAGGCCTCCTCCGGCCCGCGCATCGGCCTGATCGTCGGCGTGATCGCCGTGGTCGCGGTCGTGGCGGCGGTGGCCTGGCTGGCGCTCAAGTAGGCCGTACGGTCACTGCTCCCACCGCACGGAGACGTCCCGCGTCTCGATGTGCATGCCCAGCGGCACCCGCCACGCCTCGACGCACACCGTCCAGGTCCTCTCCTCGCGTGCGCCGGCCCCGATCGGCGCCGGGAGCTCGTGCGTCGACTCGACCGTCGCCCAGTCGATGCCGAGCGCGCCGATGATGTGGGTGCCGAAGGTGACGGTGCCCGAACGCACGGCTGTGCCCCCGGAGTTGTGGAAGGCGACGGTCACCTTCTCGCACCAGCGCTGGTCGGTGGGTTCCCGCGCGGGCTCGCTCACGGTCAGCTGCGCGGGCGCGGCGGGCGACGGCGGCGCGGAGGGCGCGGAAGGCGCGGGTGAACTCCTGGGCGGCGCGGATGAGTCGGTGGGGGTGGGTGTCGCCGCGGGTCCGACGGCCCGGCTCGGGCGTGGCGCGGCGCGTGCCGTCCGCTCGGGGGAGGCCGGCGCCTGACTCCCGTACCGTCCGCGGGCGTTGCTCCGAGCCGTACCGCCCAAGTCCGAGCCCTCGCCGCCGGTCGATTCGTCGAGCGGCACCAGCGTCACCTCGCCGGTCGGCGCAACGGCCGTACCGGACACCCGCGGCGGCCCACCCGCGGCCCCCGTCGCGACGTACCCGTCACCACCGCCGCCGCCCCCGCATGCGGCCAGTACGCCGCCCAGGCAGACGACGGCCGCCGACGCGCCGATCAGGGCGCACCGACGGCCATGTGTCCAGGTCGTCCACGGTGAGCGAAGCATCCGGCCATGGTGGCTGACGCTCCGTCAATTATGAAGGGGCCGGAAGGGGTCAGTCGGAGATGAGGCCCTCGCGCAGCTGCGCCAGCGTCCGGGTCAGCAGCCGGGAGACGTGCATCTGGGAGATGCCGACCTCCTCGCCGATCTGCGACTGGGTCATGTTGGCGAAGAAGCGCAGCATGATGATGCGCCGCTCGCGGGGCGGGAGTTTGGCCAGCAGCGGCTTCAGTGACTCGCGGTACTCCACGCCCTCCAGGGCGCTGTCCTCGTAGCCGAGCCGGTCGGCCAGGGAGCCCTCGCCGCCGTCGTCCTCCGGGGCCGGGGAGTCCAGCGAGGAGGCCGTGTAGGCGTTGCCGACCGCGAGGCCGTCGACGACGTCCTCCTCGGACACCCCCAGCACGGTGGCGAGTTCGATCACCGTCGGCGAGCGGTCCAGCTTCTGGGAGAGCTCGTCGCTGGCCTTGGTGAGGGCCAGGCGCAGCTCCTGGAGGCGGCGCGGGACGCGCACCGACCAGGACGTGTCGCGGAAGAACCGCTTGATCTCGCCGACCACCGTCGGCATCGCGAACGTCGGGAACTCCACGCCCCGTTCGCAGTCAAAGCGGTCGATCGCCTTGATCAGGCCGATGGTGCCGACCTGGACGATGTCCTCCATCGGTTCGTTGCGCGAGCGGAAACGGGCCGCCGCGTAGCGCACGAGGGGGAGGTTGAGCTCGATCAGGGTGTCCCGGACGTAGGCGCGCTCGGGGCTGTTCTCGTCCAGGGCGGCGAGCCGCAGGAACAGGGAGCGGGACAGGGTGCGGGTGTCGATGTTCGCCGAAGCCGGCAAGGCGGGGACGTCAGCGGCCGGCAGGGCCGGGGCCGGGAGGGCCTCAAGGGCCGTAACGTCGTCGAGCGCGGCGTCGGGCGCGGACTCGCTCTTCGTGAGCGTGAGCACCTTCGAGCTGCCCTGGTCTGCGGACATGCCACCCCCTTTGGGTCGCGGGACGGTCGCGGCGAACGCTCCGGATCGAGGAACGCCAGCCTTCACCTGAATACCGGAGCCGAAGCCGCGGCAAACGCGCTTCCCGAAGAATGTCACATGTCGGCAACACGCTGTAGTGACATGTCGACATGTGAGACCTGAATCCGCCCTGGATAAAGGGGGTCTGACGGTCTTTCGGGGCAGAACTGTCGGGATCCGCCCTGGTGAGGGATTCGCTCGCGCCGGTTACCGGTCGCTCCTGTTTGCGGTTACGCGTCGATCCGGTTCGCCGAACGCAGCCGCTGGAAGCTACGCGCGAGTAGCCTCGAAACGTGCATCTGGGAGACCCCGAGTTCCGCACTGATTTGCGACTGGGTGAGGTTGCTGTAGTAGCGCAGGAGAAGGATTCTCTGTTCGCGTTCGGGGAGCTGCACCAGCAGGTGCCGGACCAGATCCCGGTGCTCCACGCCGTCCAGGGCCGGGTCCTCGTAGCCCAGCCGGTCCAGCAGTCCGGGCAGCCCGTCGCCCTCCTGCGCGGCCTCCAGTGAGGTGGCGTGGTACGACCGCCCGGCCTCGATGCAGGACAGCACCTCGTCCTCGGTGATGCGCAGCCGCTCGGCGATCTCGGCGGTCGTCGGGGTCCGCCCGAAGGCGGTGGTCAGGTCCTCGGTGGCGCTGTTGACCTGGACCCACAGCTCGTGCAGCCGGCGCGGGACGTGGACCGTGCGGACGTTGTCCCGGAAGTACCGCTTGATCTCGCCGACGACGGTCGGCATCGCGAACGTGGGGAACTGCACGCCCCGGTCCGGGTCGAAGCGGTCGATGGCGTTGATGAGCCCGATGGTGCCGACCTGGATCACGTCCTCCATGGGCTCGTTGCGGGAGCGAAAGCGGGCGGCCGCGTAGCGCACGAGCGGGAGGTTGGCCTCGATGAGTGCCCCGCGCACGCGGTTGTGCTCCGGCGTGCCCGGCTGCAGCTGCTTGAGCTCGCCGAAGAGCACCTGGGTGAGGGCTCGGGTGTCCGCGCCGCGGCTGCGGGGCGGCGTGGGCGTGGGGGACTCCTCCTGTGTCGAGGCTTGAGGCGCAGTACTGGCCGGCACGGTCAACTCCACCTCGTGATCCGTCAACTCATCCGTCAAAAGCGGTCATAGCATCACAAGACAGTTCATTGTGTTCAAGTACCGCATAATTCCGTGTTGGGGACGAATCGGTGCGCAAGACACGCGAAAGCCCCCCGCCGTTCCGGCGGAGGGCTACGGGTGGGTCCGGGCGTGCCGAGGGAGTGCCGAGGTTCAGAATTCGTAGTCGGCGATCACCCAGGTGGAGAACTCCCGCCACAGGGCGACGCCCGCCTGGTGCTCGGGGTGCTCCACATAGGTGCGTAGGGCGGCTGCGTCCTCGAAGGCGGAGTTGATGGCGAAGTCGTAGGCGATGGGGCGGTCGCTGATGTTCCAGCCGAGCTCCCAGTGCCGGATCTCGGGGATCTTCCCGTCGAGCGAGCGGAAGGCCTCGACGCCCTCCACGACCCGCGGGTCGTCGCGCTCGACGCCATCGTTGAGCTTGAAGAGGACCAAGTGGCGGATCATGGGTACTCCCTGGGGCAGGCCCTAGCTGCCGCCTCCGTCGGCGATCCACGTCATGAAGTCACCGATGGCCTTGGCTGCGTCCGATATGCCCTCGAACCCTATCTCGACGTAGCCGGCGGCCCCCTTCGGGTCAGTGATGATCACGTAGAGCACGAAGACCACGAGCACGTAGACGGCGACCTTCTTCGAATTCACCGCCATCGCGGCCTCCCCTGTGGCTGCTGTGCCGAATGAGTCGAAAGGGCCGAAAGAGGCCCCTGCTGCCAGCGGTGAGTGTAGCCTTCGCGCCTCTCGGGGAGATCAACGGCGTGACGCGCGGCAAGAGGGGATGTCAGGGGTTCCGCTCCCCTGGGCTCCATCCGATCAGACCCCTCTGACCTGCACAAACGCAATCAAAGGGGTCTGTCGTGCGGCACAGCTTTACGCCTGGGTGTGGAAACTGGTGGTGAACCGGGCGCCGTTGGCGAGGCTTACCACGCCGGCCTCCGGGTCGGCGATCCCGCGGATGAAGGAGCCGCCATAGCCGTGACCGGCAAGGAACACGCCCCAGTTGAGGACCACCGGCTCGGTGCGGCCGGAGCCGTCGCCGACCGGGAACTCCTCGGTCACCGGGCGTACCCGGCGCTGGACGATGTACGGACCGCCGAGGGCCTGCTCCGCCTTCGCCCGCCACTCGTCGGCCGGTGTGCGCCAGCCGGCGAGCACGTCGAGGCCGCCGTGTGAGGCGGTGGCCTTGATGACCAGCTCCTCGCGGTGCGCCAGGACGTGGTCGAGCAGGTTCACCCGCTCGCCGTCCGGGGCGTCGACCTTGCCCTCGCGCAGCATCCGCGTCCAAGGGAGGAAGGATTCGACCAGGGCGAGCTCGGCGGCGTCGAAGTGCTGCCGGTTGGCCTCGTCGCTGAGCAGGGCCAGGCAGCCCTTGCTGCCGTAGAGCTCGACCTCCAGCGGAGCGAAGAGGTGTACCCGGCCCTCCTCGGCCGCCCGGAGGACGGGGGCGGCCAGCTCGGTGTCGTCGCCTCCCAGCAGGTCCTCGATGACGAACCAGCGGTGCACCAGATCGATGCGCCGGCCGTGCACGTAGAGGCCGTCGGGGCGGTCCTCGACCTGGCCGGCGTGGCACGGGATCGCCTCGATGCCGTGCGCGTCCAGCATCCCTGCCATCACCTTCAGGCGCGGTTCGAGGGTGGGGAAGCTGTTGGGCCAGTCGACGAGGGCGACCACGGGGCGGGCGTCGAAGTCCACCTCCGGGAACTCCTCGTGCCACATCTCCACCAGGAGCCGGAGGGTGTCGATGTGGTCGAGGCCCTCCCGCGCGACGAACTCGGCCACGTGCGGGTGGCGCAGCATGGCGTGGTTCATCAACTGGGTGTCGAACCCGCCGAGAGGGCTGCCGACGTTCAGCTCCAGCAGCTTGAAGCCGTCCGCCTCCTGGTAGAGGTCGGAGCGGGCCATGCGCGGGACCCGGCGCGGGGTGCCGTCGGGCCGCAGGACCGTCTCGATCTGCAGGGGCGACCAGCCGACAGCGGCCGCGAGGGCCCGGATGTCACCGTCGTACAGGCGGGCCGGCAGCGAGAGCAGGATGTCGTAGAGCCGGCTGAGCCGGTCGCCGAGGTCCTCG
The DNA here is from genome assembly GCF_001513975.1 of Streptomyces curacoi. GTDB lineage: Bacteria > Actinomycetota > Actinomycetes > Streptomycetales > Streptomycetaceae > Streptomyces > Streptomyces curacoi. The sequence continues at coordinate 158,254 of NZ_KQ947985.1, read as the reverse complement.
GCGACCGTCCGGTCCAGGAAGGCCGGCCGGGTCAGGTAGCCCTCGCCGAGCGCGGAGCGCAGCAACTCGTCGGAGGCGCACTGCAGGGCGAGGGACTCCGCGGGCGGGTTGCCCGCGAGATAGGCGCGAGTCGTGGGGTTCGCGGCCATGGGGATGCCTCACTTTCGAAGAGGGAAGGGTCGGAAAGATGTCGACGGTGGGGGCTGTTGTCCCGAATCGACCGGTTTCTGGAGGTCAGCAGACTTCTGAACGTGATCGACTTAACACCTAGCGTTCGGGCGGTGGGCCGGAATGATGTGCCTGATTCATTCGTAGGATTAGAGGTAACTGGTATGCCGGAGATCGCACCGCTGCCCTCGACCGCTGGGGCGGCCCCCGGATTCCCCGCTCTTACCGCGTCCGCCCGTGAGCTGTACGCGGCCTGTCTGCGTGGGGGACGCCCCCCAGGGGACGCTCCCCCGGACGTCCTGGACCGGCTGGTCGCCCTCGGTCTGCTCGTGGAGAGCAAGACCGAACCGGGCCGACTGGTCCCGGTGGACCCCAAACTGGCCGAGGCACGGCTGGGGGCCACCTGGCGGACGGCGGCACTCCAACTGCTGGAACAGGCCGGCGACCTGTCCGAGGCGCTGTCCCCGCTGATCGCGGAGTTCCAGGGGAACACCACTCCGGTCGTGGAGGGCGACTCCGTGGCGTACCTCCAGGGCAAGGCGCTGATCAGCGCCTGTGTGGACGACGCGGTCAGTTACTGCACCCAGGAGCTGATCACTGCTCAGCCCGGCGGGGGCCGCCCGGCCAACACCCTGAACGCGGTGCGGGCGAACGTGCGGGCGGCGCTCTCCCGGGGCGTCTCCGTGCGGACCCTGTACCAGCACACGGCCTGGCACGCGGGCCCCACCCGGGAGTTCGTCGAGGAGATGACCCGGCTCGGCGCCCAGGTGCGAACGCTGGACGAGTTCTTCGAACGGCTGATCATCGTCGACCGCAGGACCGCCTTCCTGCCCGCCTCCGCCGACCGCAACAAGGCGGTGATGGTGCGGGAGCCGGCGGTCGTCGGGTTCCTGGCGGACATCTTCGACCGCAGTTGGCAGCGGGCCACGGAGTTCACCGGCCAGCGGACCCCGGAGCGGTCGGTGGAGATCACCGGCCAGCTGCGGCAGATGATCGTGCGTGGTCTGATCGAGGGCGAAAGCGATGCCGTCATCGCCAAGCGGATCGGTCTGAGCCAGCGCACCTACGCCTCCCATCTGGCCCGCATGAAGGAGGAACTGGGCGTGGAAACCCGGTTCCAACTCGGCTACCAGCTGGCCAGGAGCGGGGCCTGAGCGCTGCGCCGGCGGTGTCGGCCAGCGGCTCCGCCGCACATCCATACAGCCCCGCGTCCCTTTGTGGCGCCGCCGAAGCGCACCTGACTTCGCCGGACCCGCTCAGGGCCTGTCCGCCGGTTGCGTCAAGGCCTCGACGGTGGCCCGTACAAACGCCTCCGGCTGGTCGAGCATGATGTTGTGCCCGGCGTCCGGAATCTCCCGCACCCGCACGCCGGCAGCGGCCAGTTCCTCCTCGCGGCCCGGGGCCTCGCCCCGCTCCCCGTAGAGCAGGGTGCGCGGTACGGGCAGCCCGGTCAGCATCTCCCGCATGGTCGGCACGGTCGCCGCGGCCAGCCGGACCGCGCTGCGGTGCAGGGCCAGCGGATCGGCGAGCCGCATGGTCATCGCCCAGCCGGGGTCCACCCGGTCGAGGGTCTCCGCGAAGCCGCGGTCGAGGAACTCGGCCTCGGAGTAGGTGCCGATGCCGCTGCTGCCGGGCTTGCGGGCGGGGGCGATGGGGTCCAGGTTGGGTTCCGCCACCACCAGTCGGCCCACCAGCTCCGGATGCCGTTCGGCCAGCACGATGGCCACCGCGCCACCCATGCTGTGCCCGATGACGTCGGCCCGGGCCACCCCGGCCGAACGCAGGGCGACGGCCAGCGTGTCGGCGTGCGACTCCAGGCTGTAGTCGAAGTCCGCCGGGCGGTCGCTGAGGCCGAAGCCGAGCATGTCGACCAGCAGGGAGCGGTGGCCCGCCAGCGACGGGTGGGCCACGGTCCGGGCGTAGTACGCCGAGGCCATCGCGCCCAGGCCGTGCACATACACACGGACCGGGTCGGCGCCGGGCAGTTCGACCCAGCGCAGCCGCGCGCCGGACGGGGTCACTGCCGCCTGATGGATGCTCATACGAATTGCTTCCTCTGCTCTTTGACGTCGTCGCCGGAAGGTGCGGGAGCCCCCGAGCCGCGCCGCAGCAGGTGGTGGCCCAGCAGCACGACCAGGGTGCCCAGGGTGATCCCCGACAGCGAGAAGCTGTCCGTGACGTCCAGGGTGACCCCACCGATGCCGACGACGATTCCGGCGGCCGTCGGCACGAGGTTCACCGGTTCGGTGAAGTCCACCTTGTTCTTCACCCAGATGTTCGCCCCGAGCAGCCCGATCATGCCGTACAGCACTACGGTGATGCCGCCGAGCACCCCGCCGGGCGTCGCGGCCACCAGTGCGCCGAACTTCGGGCACAGGCCCAGCAGGACTGCGGTGCCGGCCGCCACCCAGTAGGCGGCGGTGGAGTACACCCGGGTTGCGGCCATCACCCCGATGTTCTCGGCGAAGGTGGTGGTGGGCGAGCCGCCGGCGCTCGCCGAGAGGGCGGTGGCCAGCCCGTCGGCGGCCAGGGCACGACCGAGCGAGCCGTCCAGGTCGCTCCGGGTCATCTCGGCCACGGCCTTCACATGCCCGGTGTTCTCGGCGACCAGCGCGATCACCGCGGGCAGGGCCAGCAGGACCGCCGAGGTGGAGAACGCCGGTGCGTGCAGCGAGGGCAGGCCGAACCAGTCGGCCGCGGCGACCGGGTCGAAGTCCACCCGGAAGTGCTCGCTGACCTTGCCGGTGGCGTCCGGTCCGGTCAGCGGGCCGCTGATCCGGTCGAGCACCCAGGACAGGGCGAAGCCGAAGACCAGGCCCAGAAGGACCGAGATCCGGCCCCAGAAGCCGCGCAGCAGTACTCCGCCGGCCAGCACCACCGCCATGGTCAGCAGGGCCACCCACTGGTCCTGCGGCCAGTAGATCTCCGCCACCACCGGCGCCAGATTGAAGCCGATCAGCAGCACCACGGCACCGGACACAACCGGGGGGAAGAGCCTGTGGACGAGTGTGGCGCCGGCCCGGTGCACCAGCAGCCCGGCCAGGGCCAGGACCAGGCCCGACACCATGATCGCGCCGGTGACCAGGGCGCTGCCGCCACCGGCCTCCCGGATCGCGGCCACCGCCCCGACGAAGGCGGCGCTGGTACCCAGGTAGCTGGGCACCCTGCCCCGGACCACCAGCAGGAACAGCGCGGTGGACACCCCGGACATCAGGATGGCCAGGTTCGGGTCCAGGCCCATGACGATGGGGAAGACGAAGGTGGCGCCGAACATGGCCACCACGTGCTGCGCTCCGATGCCCGCGGTCCGGGACCAGCTGAGCCGCTCGTGGGGCATGACCGAGGCGCCGGGCAGCGGCGCCGAGCCGTTCCCGTGGACGGTCCAGCGCAGCCCCAGCCGCTCACGCCACACGGTGGGCCTCCTCCTGCCGCTCCGCCAGGGCGCGGGCGGTCAGCTCCTTGATCCCGGCGATCACGTCGGGGGTGGTGAGGCCGTGCTGGGCCTGGAGTCCGTCAAGTGCCGCGCCCAGTGCCGGGGCATCGGCGAACTCGCAGGTGATGAGCATGTTGGGGTGGGTGCGGCCGCCGATGTGGAAGTCGTTGGCGCGGACCACGTTCAGCCGGGCCCGGGCCGCCGCCAGCCGTTCGGCGGTCAGCTCGGCGACCGGGAACTGGAAGGCCAGCCGGCGGTGGGCCGAGGCCGCGGCCTGTGCCGCACTCCAGGTGCCGTCGAGCAACTTCACCAGCTGGGCGTACGTGTTCACCGAGGAGCCCGCGATCGACAGCGAAGTGGCGCCCGACACCCGGGGATTGATCTCCAGGATGTGGTAGGTGCCCCCGCTGTAGATCATGTCCACGTCCACGGCGCCGTGGACGCCGAGCCGGGTGCAGAGCTTCGTGAGTCGCTCCGCGACCGGGGCGAAGGCGGCGTCGGCGGCGGGCCGCGGAGCCGAGTAGCGCAGCTGTCCGAAGGCGAACTCCGGTTCGCCGCCGGCCGGGCCCATCCAGCACAGGGGCTGGACGAGGTAGTCGCCGGGCCGGCCGAGGATCTCCACCGAGCACAGGTCTCCGCTGACGCAGCGCTCCATGACCACGTTGCCGTCGTGCGGGTTGAGCAGGTACCGGTCGAGGTCCTCGGGACCGGCCAGGAAGGAGATCCCGTTGCCCATGCAGTCCCACAGCGGCTTGCACAGCACCGGGTAGCCGAGCTGTGCGGCCTTCCACCGCAGGAAGGTGGCGTAGGCGGGGACGGGCAGGGCCCGGCTGTTGAGCAGGTCGCCGTCGATCAGCAGGCCCTCAGGGGTGACCAGGTCGTGCTCCGTGAGGAGCCGCTTGGTCTCCCACTTGTCGGAGAGCAGGTGCGTGGCGTCGGCACCGGTCATCACCACCGGCACGCCCGCGTCGGCCAGCAGCTCCTTCACCAGGGCGTCCCGCATCGCGTGCTCGTCCGGGATGGACAGCGAGATCACCCCGTCGGCGCCCCATTCGAGCAGCCGATCGGCCAGTTCGTCCGGGGTGATGTCGGGCTTCAGGCGCTCGGCGGTGCCGGGGAAGTCCTCCGGGCCGCAGTGGCCGTCGGTGTAGAAGAGCCTGGCCTCGGCTCCGTCCGGGAGGTCCCGCAGCGCGTCCAGGTAGGGGGCGGCCTGCTGCACCTCGATGGAGCGGAGGAACGCGATCCGTCTCATCACTCGACCTCGACCGTGACGGCCGTGAGCAGCGCGTCGGCCAGCCGGTTGACCTCTTCGGCGGAGTCGGCGCGCAGGATGACCTGGCCGACCCGGGCGAGGTTGTCGCGGGCGTCCTTCAACTCGTCGCCGGGCTCCCGGTACAGGACCGTCTCGATGACGGCCGGGTCCTCGGGCAGCCCGTGCAGGCCCTTGAAGATGCCGGCCCGGGGCGGGGTGAAGAACCGGATCGCGGCGGCGCCGTCGTGGGTGGGGGTGAGGTCCGGCGTGTCGCCGAGGGCTATCTGGAGGTACGCGCGGGGCTCGCTGACGCCGAGCGCATGGCGGACGAGCTTCATGATGTGGTCGCCCGGCGGGCGGGCGCCGACCTCGATGACCTTCGCGACGCCCTCGGGCAGCAGCTTCAGTTCGAGGTGGGCGATGCCGTCGGTGAAGCCCAGGGCCTTCAGGGCCTTCTCCACCGTGTCCAGTACGGCCTCCCGGGCTGCGGGGGCCAGCGCGGCGGGCACGGTGTGCCCGGTCTCGGCCCGGGCGGCGTCGTCGGTGGTGAACTTCTCGGTCACGGCCAGGTGGTGGATGGTCCCGCGGTGGACCGCGGACTCCACGCTGAACTCCTTGCCCCCGAGGTACTCCTGGATGAGCACGGTGGTGTCGAGCGGGATGCCGTGCGGGAACTCCACCGGCCAGGCCCCGGCCGACTCGAACGCCTCCTGGAGCTCGGCCGCCGAGTGGACGACCGAGACGCCGACCGAACCGGCGTTCTCGGCGGGCTTGACGACCACCGGGTATTCCAGGCCGCTGTCTCGGATCGTGGCCTCGGCCTCGGCCAGGGAGTGTGCGGTCAGCGTCCGCGGTGCGGGGACGCCGGCCTCGCCGAACACCTCGGCCATCAGTCGCTTGTTGCGGCAGGCGTCGGCGAGGTCGACCCGGTGGCCCGGCAGGCCCAGGGCCGCGGCGAGCCGGGTGACGACCGGGGAGAGGAACTCCCAGCAGGCCACCACGCCGTTCACCCCGGCTTCGCGCGCGTACTCGGTGAGCTGCTCCACCGCCTTGTCCTGGTCGGAGAAGTCGGTGAAGACCACCTCGGAGATCTTCGCCTTGACCTCGGGGCTGTAGTCCTCGTAGACGTCCTCGTGGGTGGCGACGATCGCCTCCACGCCGAGTTCCTGCGCGGCGTCGAGCAGGTCCTCGCCCGCGGTGCCGAGTACCTCGATGATCAGAACTTTCCTCATGAGCCGTTCCTCGTGTTGACGTTCGTGGGATGGAGGCGGGGCGGTCGGGCCGGGCGGCCCGGGGATCCGGTGGGCGGGTCCGGTGAGCGCGGTCAGTTCGCCGCTGCCGGCGCCGGTTCCGGCTCGGCGGAGGGCTCCCGCAGGCCCAGGCTCAGCGGCACCGCCAGCACGCTCGCCACGGCCAGGAACACCCATGGCCAGACAGGGCCGACGTCGAGCAGGGCGGTGAGCACGACGGGCGCCAGCGCGCCGCCGATGGTCCAGGAGAGCTGGAAGGCGGCCAGGTAACGGCCCCGGATGTGCTCCTGCGCCAGCGACACGCTCAGCACGTTGGACGGCGGGGTGCCCACCACCTCGGCGACCGTGTAGACCAGGGTGGCCAGGATCAGACCGGCCACCACGGCCCAGGACGGCAGCACGGCCAGGGCGCCGAAGATCGCGAAGGCCACGGCGTTGGTCACGGCGGCCAGCGCCAGCACCCGGGCCGGCCGACGGTTCTCCGTCCAGCGAGTGACCACCGTGTTGACCAGGGCGACCAGGATCATGTTGAGGACGACCAGGGCGCCCGCGATCCAGGCGCCGGTGTCCAGTGCCTCGGTGACGTAGACGGCCAGCAGCACCGGCAGGACCATGGCCGCGAAGACGAAGGACAGGTTGGCGGCCACGAGCCGCATGTACGCGCCGTCCTTGAGGACGTCCAGGTAGCCACCGGAGGGGCGGTCCTGCGCGGACCGGCCCACCGACTTCCCGCCGACGGCGGCCGCGTCGGACCCGGCGGGCTTCCAGCTCGCGATCAGCCAGCTCGCGACGAGGAACGCCAGCGAGCTGCCCAGGACCACGCCCCGCAGGCCGGCGGTGTCGGCGACGGCCAGGGCGATGGCCGCGGCCGCCGCGCCGAACCCGCCGCCGATGTTGCGCAGCGAGCCGATGAGGCCGAACCACCGGGTGCGCTCGCCGTCCTTTGCGGCGAGCACGACCAGGTCACGGCTGCACGTCCAGTAGACGTTGGAGCCGGTCTGGACGAGCAGTTGGGCGATCACGATGTGCCATGCCTGGCTGGAGAAGAGGCACCCCAGGAAGCCCACACAGGACACGACGTTGCCGATGGCGACGACCGCCCGGGACCCGAAGCGGTCCAGCAGCGGGCCGACCAGGACAGGGACCGGCAGGCAGAGCAGGCGGCCCAGGGTCAGCGCCGCGCCGATCTCCACCAGGGGCAAGGAGGTCGTCTTGACGAAGAAGACGACGGTGAAGGCCAGGACGAGTCCGTTGCCCAGACTGTCGATGATGTTCGCTGTGAGGAACCGGCGGTTACCGGTCAGATCCGGCAGCCCGAGGGCCTCCCGGAACCCCTTTCGCTGTGTCGGCGCAGGTGTGCTCTGCTCCATGACTTCCTGTCTCTACTGTGGATGACGCCTGGTCAGTCGCCGTAGGCGCGGCGGAACTTGCCGGTGATGTACTCGCCCGAGCGCACGGGTGCGTACTTCGGCGGGTTGTCCGGCCCGGTGCACGTGGGGATGCACTCGATGAGCGCGTCGTAGTTGGGCTGGTGGAAGAACGGCATCGAGTACCGCTCGGTGTGGGCCTGTGCGCGGCTGGGGTTGGTGACCCGGTGGACGGTGGAGACCCATGCCTCGTTGGTCCAGCGCGCCATGAGGTCGCCGATGTTGATCACGAACGAGCCCTCGACGACGGGGACGTCCAGCCAGGTGTCGTTGGCCCGGTCCAGGACCTGGAGGCCGCCGGGGGCCTCGTCCTGGTAGAGGATCGTGAGGCTGCCCCAGTCGCTGTGGACGCCCTTGCGGAGCTGGCCGGGCAGCGGGGCGACCGGCTGCGGCGGGTAGTAGTTCGCCGTCAGGTTGGTCATGTGCTGGTCGATCTTGTCGTCGAACCAGTGCTCCGGCAGGTTCAGGCCGAGCGCGAACAGCCGCATGATCTCGGTGGCGAGCGTCTCCATGGCCGCGTAGTAGGCGCGGTACGCCTCGGAGAAGCCCGGCAGTTCCGGCCAGCGGTTGGCGGTCCGCAGCCGCGGGTCGGCGTCCGCGGGGAGCGCGTCGACGGCCGTCGGCTCGCCCAGCCGGTTGTAGGTGTACGTCTCGGAGATGTCCGGCAGGGCGCGCTCCTGCGGGACGGAGGCGTCCGCGTTGGAGGCCGCCAGGCTGCCCTTCCGCCCGAATCCGCGCATCAGCGGGTCGGCGGGGTCGGCCAGCAGCTTGTTCTTCTCCTCGATCGGCAGCGCGAAGAACTCGCGGGTGGCCCGGTACATCTCCGAGATCACACTCTCGGGCACTCCGTGGCCGACCACGACCAGGAAGCCGCTGGTGCGGCACACCTCGTCGATGGTCCTGGCGACCTCGACGCGACGCTGTGGGTCCCCCGAGCGGGCACCGCTGAGATCGATGACGGGGACGTATCCGTCAAGGACGGTCACCGGCGAATCGGCCGTATTGACTGTCACTTATTCCACTCCTATTCACTCCGTTTTCATCCCCAGCGCGGTGGCGGGGGCTTCCACTGGCCGAGCGCGGTGAAGAGTTCCGCGGAATTCGCGATGGGCAGCAGGGAGCCCTCTTCCTCGGGCCGCAGGAATCCGCTCATCGCCATCCGCTGGGACATGCGGACGAGACGGTCCCAATAGCCCCCGACGTTCAGCAGGGTCACCGGCTTCTGGTGGTGTCCGAGCACCAGCCAGGCCCATACCTCGAGGATTTCCTCGACGGTCCCGACACCGCCGGGAAGGGCGACGAAACAATCGCCCAGATCCGCCATCAGCTGCTTTCGCTCGTGCATCGAATCCACGACGTGCAACTCGGTGAGACGGCGGTGCGCGACCTCGGCGTCCACCAGTGACCGGGGCATGACGCCGGTGACCCGGCCGCCCTCGGCGAGCGCGGTGTCGGCCACCACGCCCATGAGCCCGACGGCACCGCCGCCGTAGACGATCTCGTGGCCCGCGCGGACCACCTCGCGGGTGAACTGTTCCGTTGCCTCCCGGTAGATCGGCCGGTTGCCCAGTGCCGATCCGGCGTACACGGTGATACGCATGCGTCCTCCTCCGGGAAGATCAGGGGCTGACGCGCCCGTAACTCTCGTAGGCGGCGTGGGTGAGAGGCATGAGGCGGGCGAACTCGCTCTCCATCTGCTCGGCCACGATCTCCACCTCGCGCTGCGGGTGGGACACGTACGTGGCGTCGGCGCGGTTGGTGCGCAGCGACAGGAAGTGCATCAGCGAGCGGGCGTTGCACGTCGCGTACACGGTCGAGTACGTGGCCACCGGGAGCACGGTGCGGGCCAGCTCGCGGGCGATGCCGGCGTCGAGCATGCGCTGGTACTCGCGGAAGGCGGCCCGGTAGGCGGTGCTTGCCGAGGTGGTGACCAACTCGTGGTCCTCCTCGGTGCCGGGGACGTACTGGTAGTGGCCCGGCTTGCCCTCCTGCTTCAGCAGCCGGTCGCTGTCCGGTACGTAGAAGACCGATTCCAGGTCCTTGTAGCGGGCGCTCTCCTCGTTGAAGGACCAGGTGCGGTGTCGCATCATGTGCCGGATCGTGAAGATCGGCGCGTTGACGAGGAACGTCATGTAGTTGTGCTCGAACGGGCTGCCGTGGCGGCTGCGCATCAGGTACCGGATGAGTCCACCGATGTAGTCGTCGCCGCGCTCCTCGCGGTGGGCGCGCTCGCCGGCGGTGGACACTCGCGCGGCACGGACCACGCCGATGTCGCTGGCGGCGTGGTCGACGAGCTCAACCGTGATGCGGCTGCGCAGCTCTATCTCCGGGCCGGTAGTGGCCTCGGCCGGGTGGACGGGGGTCACGGTCATCTGTCTGTCTCCTCGGGCGTGTGCAGGGCGGCGGTGTTTTCCGCCGCGGGGCATTCGTGAAATGCGAATGGACGCTGGACCGGTCAGTCCCATCCGGGGTCAAGGACGGCGACTGACGCCTGATCCGAGCGGAGGGATTCATTCCGAATTACCTCGTCGCTGTTCACGGCCAGCAGTACGCTGCACGCCATGCCGGAGATCATCAGGACCCGCCCGACGGCAGAACCGATCCGGTCGAGTGGCTGAATCTTTTCCATGTGTCTGTTTCCCCCTGGATTCCGCTGTCTCGTGTCTGCGGCGTCTGCGGAAATAATTCGCCGAGCGGGGGAACGCCGAAAGGATCATGTCCTTGCACTGCACGGATCTGCGAGGCTCACGGATTCTCGGATTCCGAGATCGAGAAGCCGGCGAGCGTGGCCGGTTCGCGCGAGGTCGCGGAGGGCCGCCATGGGGCGGGGCGTGGTACCGCTACGGACACGCGAGGCACCCTCGGCGAAGGCCACGTCCCGCCCGGCCCCGGAAACGACAGTGGCCCCCGACCTGCGAAAGCAGGTCGGGGGCCACTCTCCTGAGCGGTAGCGGAGGGATTTGAACCCTCGGTGACTTGCGCCACACTCGCTTTCGAGGCGAGCTCCTTCGGCCGCTCGGACACGCTACCGAGGGAGACCTTACAGCACGGTGGGCCCTGCTCCGAAATCGGTATTCACCGGGTGCGGAAGAAGTCCGTGAGGAGCCGGGCGCACTCGTCGGCGAGAACGCCCTCGATCACCTCGGGCCGGTGGTTGAGCCGCCGGTCGCGTATGACGTCCCACAGGGAGCCGGCCGCGCCGGCCTTCTCGTCGCGGGCGCCGTAGACGACCCGGTCCACACGGGACTGCACGATGGCGCCCGCGCACATGGTGCAGGGCTCCAGCGTGACGACGAGCGTGCAGCCGGACAGCCGCCACTCGCCGGCCTTCGCCGCGGCCCTGCGGATCGCGAGCACCTCGGCATGGCCGGTCGGGTCGCCGGTCGCCTCGCGCTCGTTGTGGCCGGCGCCGAGCACGGTCGTACCGTCCGCGGACAGCACGACGGCGCCGACGGGGACGTCCCCGCCCCGGACGGCCAGTTCGGCCTCGGCCAGGGCGAGCCGCATCGCGGCTCGCCAGCGGTCGCGTACGGGGTCGGGCATCTCGGGCGCCGGCCCCCTCTCGAACGGGGTCAGCGGACGGTCTCCAGCACCTCCGAGGCGCCCAGGGCCTCGGCGATCGCGTTGAGCGCGTCGTCGGCGTCCAGGGCCTTCAGCTCCTTCTCGCTGACGCCGAGGTCGTCGAGGATCTCGGCGTCGCCGACGGGGCTGTGCGGGACCGCCTCGGCGGTACCGCCGTCCTCGTCGTCGTCGGAGTCGCCGTCCGGCTCCTCCGTGCCGTCGAGGTCGAGGGCGTCCAGGTCGGGGCCGTCGTCGCCGGGTTCCCGGCCGAGCAACTCGTCGGTGAGCAGGATCTCGCCGTAGCTGCTGCGGGCAGCGGCGGCGGCGTCCGAGACGTAGATACGAGGGTCGTCCTCGCCGTCGACGCGGACGACGCCGAACCACGCGTCCTCCTGCTCGATGAGCACGAGCACCGTGTCGTCCTCGGGTGAGGCTTCACGGGCCAGGTCGGCCAGATCCGACAGGGTCTCCACATCGTCGAGCTCTGTGTCGCTCGCTTCCCACCCGTCTTCGGTGCGCGCGAGCAGTGCGGCGAAGTACACCGTGACTCTCCCACTGGTCATAGGCGTGCCGGTTGGGGGTCCCCCCGGCGGAGGTTTGGGCGGGACGGTTTCGGGTCCGAGCCCCACCCACTCGGAATCGTGGCAGAAACAATGCGTTCAGGGGACGTCTTCGGCTCCCTGTGTCCGGCAGTTTTGATCGCGTCGGCCCCAGGGGCTCCGCGAGCATGTCCGTGAAGGACTCACCAGCACAGTCGTTGCCGCCACGTGCGGATCGTACGCGGCTTTTCCAGGTGTCCACGCACGTCCACCGCTGCAACGCGGCCGAGGACCGTGATCTTCCCCGGCACCTCGCCCTACCAGCGGAACGTTCGCATACGCATCGCGTGGCGCAGGCGGGCCACCTTGGCGCGGCGCGGCTGGACGCGGTCCCGCAGTTCGCGGGCCTCGGCGAGATCCCGCAGGAACTGGGCCCGGCGCCGACGGCGCGCGGCGTCGGTCTCCTCCGGCGTGTCCTGCGTGGGATCCTCTGGGGACTCAGGATCAGGCATAGGCTCACCACCCCCGGTACGTCCCTCCCACTTTCCCTCCGATGGGCGGTTTGATGCCAGCGCGAGGGGGACGCGAGCACCGTTACTGTTGTGGACATGCGTCTCCACGTCGTCGACCACCCTCTGGTCGCCCACAAGCTCACCACGCTGCGCGACCAGCGCACCGACTCCGCGACCTTCCGTCGGCTCGCCGACGAGCTGGTCACCCTGCTCGCCTACGAGGCCACGCGGGACGTGCGCACCGAAGCGGTCGACATCCGGACGCCGGTCGCCACCACCACCGGCGTCAAGCTCTCCCACCCCCGCCCGCTGGTGGTGCCGATCCTGCGCGCCGGCCTCGGCATGCTGGACGGCATGGTCCGGCTGCTGCCGACCGCCGAGGTGGGCTTCCTGGGCATGATCCGCAACGAGGAGACGCTTGAGGCCTCCACGTACGCCACGCGCATGCCCGAGGACCTCTCCGGCCGTCAGGTGTACGTCCTGGACCCGATGCTCGCCACCGGTGGCACGCTGGTCGCGGCGATCCAGGAGCTGATCAAGCGCGGGGCCGACGACGTGACCGCCGTCGTGCTGCTCGCTGCCCCCGAGGGGGTCGAGCTGATGGAGCGGGAGCTGGCGGGGACGCCGGTGACGGTGGTGACGGCGGCCGTGGACGACCACCTGAATGAGCTCGGGTACATCGTGCCGGGGCTGGGGGACGCGGGGGATCGCCTTTACGGCGCGGCCGAGTAACGCGCGGGCGGCATAGCGCTTCAGCGCCGTAGGGACGTGCGGCGGCTGCCGGTCCGTTGTGGCTGGTGGCGCCCACGCGGCTGAGCCGCGTATCGATACCGCCCCGCTCCCCTGAGCGCCCCTGACGGGGCGCTTCTCAGCAGCTCTTCGAAGAAGTGGCCGTCGGCTTCGGCTCGGCCAGCGCGGTCAGTGCCTTGTCGGCGTCCGCCTTCTTCGTCAGCTCCTTGAAGCCGTTGCCGAGGATCAGGTCGACGTCCGCGCCCTTGCGGGCGGCGTCGGTGCGGAGCTCGGCGGCGGTGAGCTGGGTGGCGAGGACGGGCAGTGAGGTGTTCAAGGACGCGGCCGGGCCGAGCAGTATCCCGGTGCCCTTGACCTTCTTGTCGAACTTCTTGTCCGCGTTCCCCACGTCACCGATCTTGAAGCCGCGCTTCTTCAGCTCGTCCGCGGTCTGCTTGGCGAGTCCGCTGCGGGTCGTGGCGTTGAAGACGTTGACGGTGATCCCGCCCGGCTTGGGCAGCGCCGCCGGGGAGGTGGCCGAGGGAGTGGCCCCGGTCCCGCAGTCAACCTTCGGGCCGGCTGCCGAAGCCTTTCTGCCGCCGCCGGTGAAGACGTCGATGAGCTGCAGTGTGCCCCAGCCGATCATGCCGAGTACGGCAGCGGAGGCGACCGCGAGGACGACGAGCCTCCCGCGCCGCCGGGGAGGGCGCATCCGCGGGTACTTGTCCCCCTTGATCCGGTATTGGCCGCCCATGCCCGGGGGAGTCAGCATGCTCATGGGCGCAGCGTAGTGCGCCCGGGCGGTGATGCCTACTAGATGATCATTCGACCCGCTCAGTCCGACCCGAAAGGGCCAACTGGTTGACGCCCGAGTGCGTTAGCCCGGGGTCAGTCCAGTTCCAGGACTCTCGCGTGCAGCACCTGGCGCTGCTGCAGCGCCGCGCGCACCGCGCGGTGGAGGCCGTCCTCCAGATACAGGTCGCCCTGCCACTTCACGACGTGCGCGAAGAGGTCGCCGTAGAACGTCGAGTCCTCGGCCAGCAGGGTTTCCAGATCGAGCTGGCCCTTGGTCGTCACGAGCTGATCGAGGCGGACCGGGCGCGGCGCGACGTCCGCCCACTGCCGGGTGCTTTCCCGGCCGTGGTCGGGGTACGGCCGGCCGTTTCCGATGCGCTTGAAGATCACACGGAAAGCCTACCGGTCAAGACGTTCCGGGCGCAGCCATGGAGACGGAGTGCGGCGTTGGAAAAGCTGCGACAAAGCGGGGCGAACCGGTGACGGGCGAGGGAACTGGACCCCGATCGGAAGCCGGAACGGGCCCGAACGGACGCCGGAGCGGCGGGCCGCGGCGGCGGACGGGGCGCTCCGCGACCCCCTCCCGCAGACCGCGCGCCCCGTTCGCCCGAAAGAGGTCGGTGTCTTCCGCGTGGCGCAGACCCGGAAGGACGTACCCGCGGGCCGGTATGCACAGGCTGTGGACAATGCGGGACGGCGCGGCGGAGGCGGTGGGTCCGGCAGGGGCCCCGCCTCCGCCGCGGCGAAGTCAGCCGCGCCGGCGTTCCTGCGCGGGCTGCTGCGGCTTGTCCTTCCGCACCTGCGGCTTCGGCGAGTTGCGCACGGCCTCCGCGCGCAGCAGGGCACGCAGAACGGCGTAGGGATCAGTGGGCATGGCTGTGCTCCTTGTCTCGTACTGGCGGACCTCGTCGCGGGGTCTGTCAGCAGCGCAGGACCACAGTGCGCAGGATGTGCGGGACGTACGGCGCCCGGGGCGGCACGGGGCGGGCCGGGCACACCGGGACCCCGGGTGGCGGCTGCGGCACCGGGCCCGGTCGCAGCCGTACGGTGCTGCGCCGGTCGGCGCGGGCAGGTGGCCGTACGGCCGTGTCGAGGACGTCGTACTCGGCGACCTCGCCGACGACACCGGCCGCCACGGGCAGGGCGTGCGCCTGGGCGTGTGCGCCCGGTACGAGCAGGGCGAGCAGCAGCACGAGGACGCGCAGCCAGGCGCGGCTGCGGACACGGCTTCGTGCGGTACTCACGGAAAGTCATCTCCCCGGCGGGCGTACGGCCTTCATCGCGCCGGGCGGCAGATCCGCCCGCACGGCGTACCGGAGCGCGGGGGGTGTCACAGTTCGTGCGGGACCTGGCGGGCCCGCCCTCGTATCCGCGCTCCGGTGACGATCTCGACGGCGCCGACCGCCACCAGCCACCATCCGCCGACCAGCGTGAGCGCCGTGACCGACTGGATCGGGGCGTCGATCAGCACGATGCCGCCGACGAAGGTGACGACACCGAGGAGGAGCTGCCAGCCGCGGGCCGGCATGGAGACGTCGGAGGCGGCGGCCAGGGTCTGCGTGATGCCGCGGATGAGCCAGCCGATGCCGATCCACAGGGCGAGCAGCAGCACCGACTGCATCGGGCGGCGGAAGCAGAACAGGCCGAGGAGGACCGACAGGGAGCCGCTGACGAAGGCCAGCACGCGCAGCGAGGTCGTCCGGTGCGTGCCGAAGGCGGCGGCCAGCTGGAAGGCGCCGCTGACCAGCAGGTAGAGGCCGAAGAGGACACCGGCGGCGAAGAGGGAGGCGCCCGGCCGGACCAGGACCAGGACGCCCAGGACGAGGGAGGCGGCGCCGGTGGCCAGGACGACCTGCCAGGCGGCGCGGGACAGGGCGTGCAGGGGGCCCTCAAGGGCCGGCTCGGGCTCATGGGCCGGCCCCGGCCCGGGCGGGTGGGACATCCCGGGCCCGGGCGGGCGGCCGGAGTGCACCCGGCGGTCGTCGTAGTCCCGGCCCCAGGGTGAGCCGGTCGGTGCCTCGCTCATGGTCCATGCTGCGAACGAGGCCGCCCGGCCCGCCATTCGGGGCGGGCCACTCGGCTGACGCTACTTCCGGGCCGCCTTCGCCGCCTTGGCGGCCGCCTTCATCTCCTGCTTGTGCGCCCGCACCTTGGCCAGCGACTCCGGCCCGGTGATGTCGGCGACGGAGCGGAAGGACTTCGGTTCGCCGTAGGAACCGGCGGCCTCCTGCCAGCCCTTGGGCCGTACGCCCAGCTGCTTGCCCAGCAGCGCGAGGAAGATCTGCGCCTTCTGCCTGCCGAACCCGGGCAGTTCCTCCAGCCGGCGCAGCAGCTCCCGGCCGTCGTCGACGCCCTTCCAGACGAGCTCGGCGTCACCGTCGTAGTGCTCGACGAGGTACTGGCAGAGCTGCTGGATCCGCTTGGCCATGGACCCGGGGTAGCGGTGCACGGCCGGCTTCTGCGACAGCAGCGCCGAGAACGCCTCCGGGTCCTGGGCGGCGATGTCGTGGGCGTCCAGGTCGTCCGCGCCGAGCCGGTCCGCGATGGTCCGGGGTCCCTTGAACGCCCACTCCATCGGCACCTGCTGGTCCAGCAGCATGCCGACCAGCGCGGCGAGCGGAGACCTTCCGAGGAGCGCGTCGGCTTCCGGATCCTGGGCGAGGTGAAGGGTGACGTCCATGGCCCGATCATGCCGCGCCGCGGGCCGGGCCGCGCGCGGGCCGGGGGGAGGGGTAGTGCGGCGGCGCGCAGGGAGGGTTGCGCGCACGGAGGGCTGCGCTCAGGCAGGGCTGTGCGCACGGCGGGCCGGGCGCCCGGCCGGTTCAGGCCCGCCAGTACCCCAGCGCGTTCACCCGCTGCTTCGGCAGTCCCAGCTCCTTGCGGACGTACGAGGTGAGGGCCCGGGTCGTCGCCGTGTCGCAGGCGATCCAGACGTACGGGTCGGGGGTGCCGTCGAGGAGGTCAGGCAGGGCCTCTTTCACCTCGGCGACGAGGTGGGCGCCGGCGTCGTGCCTCGGCAGGGTCCGTATGTCGTGGCGGGCGGGGTCGGTGCGGAAGGGCAGGCCGTCCCGCTCGCCCTCGAACCACACCGTCGCCGGGGCCGGGCCCAGGGCGGTGAGCAGGGAGTTGAGCGCGGGGAGGGAGGCCGGGTCGGCGACGGCGAAGACGTGGGAGGGGGCGGGGTCGGGGTCGGTGAAGCCGGTGCCGTGGATGGTCGCCTCGATGGTGTCGCCGGGCTTGGCCGCCCGCGCCCAGTCGCTGGCGCACCCCTCGTGCAGGGCGAACTCCAGGCTGAAGGTGCCGGCCGCCGGGTCCGGGTCGACCAGGGTGTAGGCGCGCTGGTGGGGCTTGCCCGCGTTGTCGAACCACAGGCGCACCCACATGGTCGGGTGGACGCCGGTCGCCGCCAGCATGCCGCCGTCCGTGAGGTGGACCCGGCGGTAGTGCTCGGTGACGTCCTCGGCACCCGTCACCGTCAACACGAAGTCCTTCGCGCGCAGCAGCTTCAGGACCGCGCCTTCCCAGCCGTGCCCCTGCCCCATCGCGTCTTCACCCTTCGCGTACGATTCCCGCACCAATGACTTAGGACAGCCTAACCTAAAGCAAAGGAGGGACACAGGTGACCGGCGAGATCTTCCGCGATGCCTGGGGCATCCCGCATCTCCGCGCGGACGGGGCGAGGGAACTCGCCCGTGTGCAGGGCCGCGTCACCGCCCTCGACCGGGCCTGGCAGCTGGAGGTCGAACGGCACCGTGCGCAGGGCACGTCCGCGTCCTTCCTCGGCGCCGAGGCCCTGCCCTGGGACCGGTTCGTCAGACGGGCCCGCCTCGACGACACGGCGAGACGTTGCTTCGCCGAGCTGGAGGGGCAGGACGCGGAGACGGCGGCCTGGGTGCGGGCGTACGTCGACGGGGTGAACGAGGGGCTGGCCGAGGGGGCCGCCCGCACACCGGAGTTCGCCCGGACCGGCCTTGTCCCCGGCCGCTGGGAGCCCTGGACGCCGCTCGGCGTCTGGCTCGGCGTCCACATCCTCTTCGCGGGCTTCCCGGCCAAGCTCTGGCGCGAGCAGGTCGTACGGCATCTCGGCGCCGACGCGGTCGGGCTGTTCGCCACCGACGGGCCCGGCACCTCCGGCAGCAACGGCTGGCTGGTGAGCGGGGAGCGGACCGGCACCGGGCACGCGATCATCGCCGGGGACCCGCACCGCTTCATCGAGGAGCCCGGCGTCTACCAGCAGATCCACCTCTCCTGCCCGGAGTTCGACGTCGTCGGCCTCGCCGTCCCGGGCGTCCCGGGCATCGCCCACTTCGGCCACACCGGCACGGTCGCCTGGGCCATCACCAACGCCATGGCCGACTACCAGGACCTGTATCGGGAGCGGTTGCGGCGCACGGGGGCCGGGGTGGAGGCCCTGGACCCGGACGGGGTGTGGCGGCGCGCCGCGCGGCACACGGAGGTCGTGGAGGTGGCGGGGGAGGAGCCGGTCGAGGTCGAGGTGATCGAGACGGCACGGGGACCGGTGATCATCGGAGGCCCCGAGGGGCTGCCGGAAGGTTTCTCCAGTGGGCTGACCGATGCCCTCCCCGACGCTCCCGACGCCGACGCCCCACCCCTCGCCATCACCCTGCGCTACCCACCCCGCGTCACCGCCGACCTGGGCTTCAGCGCGCTCCTCCCGCTCCTGCGCGCCCGCCGGGTCGCCGACGTCGACCGTGCCGTCGACCTGTGGGCCGAGCCCGTCAACGTCCTCCAGGCCGCCGACACCGAGGGCGGCCTGCTGCACCGGGTCGCCGGACGGGTGCCGGTGCGCTCCGCGGCCAACCGCACCCGGCTCGTGCCCGCCTGGGAGCCCGGGCACGACTGGCAGGGCTGGCACGAGCCGCCCCGCGGCGGCCTCACCGACGGCATCGCCGCCATGGCCAACCAGCGCGGCCTCGCCACCCCCCTCGGCGTCGAGTTCGCCCCGCCGCACCGCGCCGACCGCATCACGGCCCTGCTGGGGGAGAAGGACCACTGGACGGCCGCCGACATGCCGGCGATCCACATGGACACCCAACTGGCCTCCGCGGCCCCCCTGCTGGACCTCCTGAGCGCCATCGGCACCCTCACCCCCGAGGCCGCCCGCATCCGGCGGATCCTCCTCGCCTGGGACCGCCGCATGGACGCCACCAGCGAGGCCGCGGCCCTGTACGCGGCGGTGCGCAGCGCGGTCGTACGACGACTCGCCGCGCACCCGGCCTTCGCCGCGCTGTCCGTCGCGCCCGCCTACCCGGAGGTCCTCCTCCCCTGGCTGGCCCTGCTCCCGCGCATCGGCTTCGCCCTCGAACACCTGCTGAGCGCCGAGGAGTTGTACGGCATCGACCGGGCCGAGACCGTCCGCGCGGCGGTCGAGGAGGTGGCCGCGCAGCCGCCCACCGGCACCTGGGGCGACACCCACCGCCTGGCCCCCTGGCGTGCGCTCCCGACCACGTCCTACGACGAACCGAGTCTCTCCGGCGACCACGACTGCGTGCTGTGCACCTCCGCGGTCCCCGGCCTCACCGACCTGAGCGCGCGCGGCCCGTCCGCCCGTTACGTCTGGGACCTGGCCGACCGCGAGGCCAGCCTCTGGGTGGTGCCGCTCGGCGCCTGCGGAGTCCCCGGTTCACCCCACCACCGCGACCAGCTCCCTCTGTGGCTGGAGGGAGACCTGGTCCCCGTCGTCACCGACTTCACCCAGTTCGAGAAGGAGTCCGATGTCTGAGCTGCCCACGGCCGTGCGTGCTTCCGCCGGCGAAACCGACCGTGCGCCCGTCCACGCACAGGCCGTCGACGGCTTCGGCACCGTCCGCATCCTGCCCCTCGACCCGCACGCCGACGCCGAGGTGGTGCACGGCTGGGTCAGCGAGGAACGGGCCTCCTTCTGGGGCATGAACGGCCTGACCCGGGACCAGGTCGCCGAGATCTACGCCCACATGGCCACCCTCGACACCCATCACGCCTTCCTGGTCCTGCGGGACGCCGACCCGGTCGCGCTCCTCCAGACCTACGAGCCGGAGGCCGACCGCGTCAGCGAGTGCTACGACGTCCGACCCGGCGACATCGGCGTCCACCTGCTGCTCGCACCGGCCGGCCCCGAGGGCGCGCGGCCCGGCTGGACCTCGGCGCTCCTGACGGTCATCACGTCGTACGTCTTCCTCGTACTGGACCGGCAGCGGGTCGTGGTCGACCCGGACGTGCGCAACGAGAAGGCCGTCGCCCGCTTCCTCCGGCAGGGCTTCACGGCGGGCCCGGCGGTCGTGCTGCCGGAGGTCGACCTCCCGGACGTGTACATCCCGCAGAAGAACGCCCAACTGGCCTTCCTCCCCCGGGAGGTAGCCTTCCCGGCGTGACCCCTGAAGACCTCGTCGCGCACTACGCACTGGAGCCGATCCCGCGCGAGGGCGGGCTGTTCCGCCGCACCTGGGCGGGGCCCGAGCTGCCCGACGGCCGGCCGCAGGGCTCCGCGATAGTCGTCCTGCTCACCTCGGACGACTTCTCGGCCCTGCACCGCCTGCCGTCCGACGAGATCTGGCACTTCTACCTCGGCGACCCCCTGGAACTCCTGCTCCTCGCCCCCGACGGCACGTCCCGCACCGCGGTCCTCGGCCCCCGCCTGCTGGACGGCCAGCACATCCAGTTCACCGTTCCCGCCGGAACGTGGATGGGCGCGCGGGTGGTGCGGGGCGGGTCCTGGACCTTCTTCGGCTGCACGATGGCGCCGGGCTTCACCTACGAGGGCTACGAGCACGGCGACCTGGCCGAACTGACGGCGCGCTATCCCTCCGAAGCCGCCCGGATCGCGCAACTGTGCCGCCCATGAGCGGACTCCTCGAAGGACAGGTCGCCCTGGTCACGGGCGCGGGCGGCGGCATCGGGCGGGGGATCGCGGTGCGGTTCGCCGAGGAGGGGGCGGCGGTGGTGCTGCACTGCCGTACAGCGGTGCGGGCGGCGGCCGAAGCCGAGGGGGGTATCCGGGAGCTGGGCGGCCGGGCCGTCGTCCTGCAGGCCGACCTGACCGACGAGGACGCGTGCCGACGGCTGGTCGCCGAGGCCGCCGAGTGGGGTGGCGGGCGCCTGACCGCGCTGGTCAACAACGCGGGCGTGCAGCCGACGCAGGAGCTGGGCGGCATGACCGCGGCGGACTGGCGGGCGGTCGTGGACACGAACCTGTCGAGCGTGTTCGCCTGCACGCAGGCGGCGGCCGAGATCATGCGAGAGCAGCCCGACGGCGGTTCGGTGACCCACATCGCCTCCATCGAGGCGACCCGCCCCGCACCCCTGCACGCCCACTACTCCGCCTCCAAGGCGGCGGTGGTGATGCACGCCCGCTCGGCCGCCCTGGAGTACGGCCCCTTCGGCATCCGCGTCAACACGGTCTCGCCGGGCCTGATCGACCGGCAGGGGCTGGAGGAGGCGTGGCCGGAGGGGGTGCGGAGGTGGGAACGAGCGGCGCCGACGGGGAGGCTGGGGCGGCCGGAGGACGTGGGGGACGCGTGTGTGTTCCTGGCGTCGGGGCTGGCGTCGTGGGTGACGGGGCACGACCTGGTGGTGGACGGCGGGGTGTCGGCTCGGCCGACGTGGTGACCGGAGGCCGGCGCCTGTCCACGCCGTCGAGTCCTGCTCTCGCTGATCGCCGAACGGCCGCGCTACGGCTTCGAGTTCGTGGCGGCACTCGCCGACAACGGACTCGACCTCGTGAGCGAAGGCAGTATCTATCCGTTGCTTGCCCGGCTGGAGCGGGAGGGGCTCGTCTCCTCGTACCGCGCCCCGTCGGCCAGCGGTGGCGCTCCACGCAAGTACTACCGCCTGACCGAAGCGGGAGGCGCCGAACTGGCCGGCGGCCGGGACGTATGGCACGCCTTCAGCGGGTGTGTGGAGCGGGTTCTGAACGACAGGGAATCTACAGGGGGAAGCGCACCGTGACGGACCAGCGCACCATGACGAACCAGCAGATACTCGCGGTCTGCCGCAGCAACTGGGAGTACCGGGGCATCGACGACGCATCGGTCCGGGAGATGCTCGACGAACTCTCCGCTCATCTGGAGGTCGCGGTGGCCGCAGGCCGCACGCCCCAGGACGTCGTGGGCGACGACGTCAAGGAGTTCGCCGCGTCCTGGGCGCGGGCCCGCGCTCCGTTCGCCCGCCGACTGCTCCGCACGGCGGCGCTGGCCTGTTGTGCGATCGGCTCACTGATGCTGATCTCGTGTCTGCTCCGGTGGACCACCGAACGGGTGGTGAGCGTGGACGATGTCGCCTTCCTCGCCATCGTCGCAGCGGTCACGGTCGCCTGGGAGCTGCGGCGCGGCAGCCTGGGGTTCGGCAGGAACCTGGCGGTCGGCCTTGCCGCCGGCCTGGCCGCGGTACTGCATTACCGCCTCATGGCCGCCGTGTGCGAGAGGAAGTGCGCCCAGGCGGTGGGCGGGAGGGTGAGGTGCGGGCCGGTGGGGTTCTTGGAGTCGCGTATGTGGATGGTGGTGGGGGTGGTGGCTATCTCGACGCAGTTCGAGCCGTCGCCGCTGTAGGTGGACTTCTGCCAGTGGAGCGTCTGCATGGTGGTTCCCTCACAGGTCCTGGATGCGATGGTGGATGAAGTCGCGCGTCTTGGCGGTGTCGAGCGCACAGGACTCCATGCGGTCCAGTACGGCCCTGTACTTGCTCAACTGTGCTTCAGCATCGAGGAATTCGCAGGCGCCGTGGTGTGAGTCCAGCTGGACCGTGTCGAGCTGAGGGACAGATCCCTCGATGTAGTCGAAGGACTGGCCGGTGGTGGGGAAACGGTCCGTGCCGAAAGGGATCACCCGGACCGTGACGTGGGGCAGTTCGCTCATGTCGATCAGGTGCTTGAGCTGACCACGGGTGACGACAGGGCCGCCGAAGTCCATGCGGAGCGCCGTCTCGTGGATGGTCGCTGTGTACGGGGGCGGATCCGCCCGATGCAGAAGGCCCTGCCGCTTGATGCGGTGCGTGAGGCGGTGCTCGATTTCGTACTGCCGCATCGGCGGCACCACTGACCGGAAGAGGGCTCGTGCATGGTCGGTGGTTTGCAGGAGCGCCGGGATGTGGATGACGAGTGCCACGCGCAGCGCGGACGCGTGATGCTCCAGTTCGGCCAGGTCGACGAGTGCGGCGGGTACATGCTCGCGGTACTCCTCCCACCAGCCTCGCGCCCGGCGTCCGGTCATCGCTGCCAAGGCGTCAATGAGTGCTTCGTCCGAGCAGTCGTAGGCGGACGCCACAGCTCGGACAAGATCGGCGCTGACGGGGCTACGTCCGGTTTCGATCATGCTGACGCGCCCCTGGTTGACCCCGAGGTGCGCGGCTTCGGTCACGGCGAACCCGGCACGCTCGCGGAGTTTGCGCAGTTCGGCGCCGAGACGCCGTTGGCGGAGGGTGGGGTTGTTGGTGGGTGGCAAGGCGCCTCCTTCCGGGCCGCGACGCGGCGCTCTTGTAACCCACACGGGGCAATTGCAGACTCATTGCCCCACGGCCCCCGCGCGGCACGGGTCGCACGTATGACCGTACGGTCGGTGCTCGCCAGCCACGGCAGACCCGAAATCGTCGAAGCTGTCGAGCTGTTGACCTCCGAGATGGTGACGAACACGTACCTGCACACCAACGGCCCCGCATCGCTCCGTCTCACCGCGCTCGCCGACGGACGTCTGCGCGTCGGGGTCTGGGACAGCCACCCCCGCATTCCCGCTCCCTTCGGCCGACCACCCCACGACCACGTCCCGCTCGCCCCGACGCACGTCGACAGGGGGCGCGGGCTCCGGTTCCTACAGCAATACGCCGACTGCTGGGGCGCGTGTCCCTCGGCGAGGGGAACCTTCGTTCGTCGGGCCGGGAAGCTGCTCTGGTTCGAGGTGTGCGGGTGAGCGTGGAACGCTTCGGATCCGTACGTAACTGCGAGGCGGCAAGTCCGACGACGGAGATGTGACTGACGTGGGGTGCGATGACCGACCACAATCGCGGTGCCGAGTCCGCTCGCGGCGGCGACTTCAACGGCTGGTGCTGCTGGGCCCCCTGCTGGTCCTGCTCCTTCTCGGTGGCACGGTCCCCGCGTCGGCCCACGCCGCCCTCCGCGCCACCGACCCCGAGGACGGAAGCCTCCTCAAGTCGGCCCCCCGCCACCTCACCCTGACCTTCACGGAGTCCGTCGGTCTGCTCGACGACTCCTTCCGCGTCCTGGACCCGGACGGCCGCCGCCTGCGCACGGGCGAGCCGCAGCATGGGCGGGGCGGCGGCGACACGGCCCGGGTGACGTTGCCCGCGAAGCTCGCCCAGGGGACGTACACCGTCGCCTGGCGGGTGGTGTCGGCCGACAGCCACCCGGTGTCGGGAGCCTTCACCTTCTCCGTCGGCAAACGTTCCCTGACCACGGCCACCGTGGACACCGGCCCCACCGAGGACCCGGCGACCAAGGGCCTCTACAACATCGCCCGCTACCTGGCCTATCTCGCCGCCGCGCTGCTCATCGGCACGGCGACGTTCATGGCGGTCTGCCGCCCGCCGGACACCCCCGCGCTCGCCAGGCTGCTGAGGGCCGGCTGGTGGACCCTCCTCGCCGCCACGCTCGCCCTGCTGGTGCTGCGCGCCTCGTACGAGACGGGTGAGGGGCCCCTGGGGTCCCTCGGCGTCGACTCCCTCACCCGCACGCTGACCAGCCGCCCGGGCGCGGTCCTGCTGGCCCGCCTGGCCCTCCTGCTGGTGATCGCGGTCCATCTCGTACGGCTGTCGCGGCGCCGTCAGCCCCCCGGCTGGGCAGGCGCCGCCCTCGCCGTGGGCCTCGCCCTGACCTGGGCCGCCGGCGAGCACGCCTCCGCCGGCATCCAGGTCCCCGCGGCGATGACGTCCTCGGCCCTGCACCTGCTGGCCACCGCGGTCTGGCTGGGCGGCCTCACGGCCCTGCTCGGCACGCTGTACCGGGCCCACCCGACCCCGGCCACGGTCACCCGCTTCTCCCGCCTCGCCTTCGCCTCCGTGACGGTCCTGGTCGTCACCGGCGTCTACCAGTCCTGGCGCGGCCTCGGCTCCTGGGACGCGCTCACCGGCACGACGTACGGCAGGCTCCTGCTCCTCAAGCTGGCCGCGGTGGCCCTGCTCCTGGGGGCGGCGGCGGTGTCCCGCCGCTGGACGGCGCGGCTGGCGACGGTCGACGCCGGGACGGTCGTACGGGAGAAGGTCCCGGAACCGGTCGGCGGCCCGCCCCTGCCCGAGGCGGCCAAGGCTGCCGCGTCGGCGGACGACGACCATGCGCCCCACCCTGCCGTCCGCCGCGCCCTGCGCCGCTCCGTCCTCGCCGAAGTCGCCGTCGGCGCCGCCGTGCTGGCGGTCACCACGGTCCTCACCAGCACCCTGCCGGGCCGGGCGCAGGCCGAGGCGGCGGCGGGGGCGCCCGCGGTGGTCGGGGCGTCCGTCACCACGGTCCCGTTCGACGTCGGCACCCCCGGCGGCCGTGGCAAGGTGCAGATCACCCTCGACCCGGGCCGGGTCGGCGACAACTCGGTCGAGGCCCTCGTCTACGGCCCCGACGGCGGCATCGCCATCGTGCCCGAGCTGCGTCTGTCCTTCACCCTCCGGGACCGGCAGATCGGCCCCCTCGACGCCCAGCTCGCCGACAAGGGCGGCTACTGGGGCAACAGCTTCGTCAGCCTGCCCGTCGCCGGGACCTGGGAGATGAAGGTGACGGTGCGGACGTCGGAGATCGACCAGGTGAGTGTGACCAGGAGCGTGACCGTCCGGTAGGCGACCGGCCTCGCGCATTGGCGATCGCCTGTCAGAAGAGCACCTGGATCAGCTGGTACGGGACCATGTAGAGCCCGGCGTAGAGGAAGAGCGTGCCGAAGACGAGCACGCCGAGGGTCCGCAGCACCCAGGTGCGCAAGGGGAGCCGGGCCTTGACCCGGTCCGGGTTGCGCGGGTCGTAGGAGACCTGCACACGCCTGGGGTCGGTGCCGACCGGCTCGGCCGCGCTGTCCGGCTCGCAGTGGCGGACCACGCCGTCCAGGTCCGTGAACCCGTACAGCCGCTTCTTGCCCGCGAGGTGCGAGTACGTCGCGAGGACGGTGACGCCCCGGCGGCGCAGGATCGCGCGGTCGTACAGCGCGATGGCGGAGAGGGCGTACAGGAGGAGGCCGATGAACAGCGGCTTCGTGCCGAGGACCCAGAGGAGGACGCCGATGAGGTCGCCGTGGGCGGCCAGGGTCACCAGGCCGGCCAGCCAGGCCGTGCCCACGAGCCCGATCACGGCCCACAGCTGGAAGTCGCCGGACGCCCAGAACGCCGTACGGGCCGGCTCCGCCGGCTCCACCACGACCAGCTCGGCCCCGTCCCGGTGCTCCCGCACCGGCAGCGCGGCGTTCACGGTGGCGCTGAAGACCGCCACCTCCAAGGCTCTGCGGTGGGCGAGGCGGTAGACCGTGGGGCTCGTCCCCTCGGGGGCCGTCAGCACCACGGCCACGCCGCGCGGGCCGTCCGTCGTACGGACCTCCTGCACGGCCGGCAGCGGTATGCGTCTTCGCACCCCGTCCTGCTCCAGCACCAGTGATCCGTCCTCCAGCCACAGCGCGCCGGAACGGCCGCGCAGGGCCACGGAGGGCACGGGTGCGGGCGTACTCGATGTCGTCATGGCGGAAAGGTAGCGGCGCGATCACGTCGCCGTACCCGACTTCGATCATCTCAACTTCTGCACATCCGTTCGAGATATCGGTCACGTTTCCGAAACGGCGATCGACATCTCTTGACGCATGACCTGACATGCGGCTGTTATTGCGCCACCGTGTTCGGTCAAGTTGGTTTCTGGTCGATTACGTGGGACTAGATCACGTCACCGCCCCGGCCGTTCCCTGCCTTCAGGAGCCGCAGATGCACCACACCTCCCCCTCGGGCCTCTCCCTCCCCTCCGCCAGCCGCCGCACCCTGCTGCGCGGCATCGGCGGCGCCGCGGTTCTCGGCGCCGGTGTCCCGCTGCTCAGTGCCTGTGGCGGCAGCGGCACGGCGAGTGACCCGAAGACCGTCACGGTCGGGTCCAACGCGTCGGACGCGGTGCCGAAGAAGGCGTTCGCCGACATCTACGCGGCGTTCAAGAAGGAGTCCGGGCTCACGGTCGACGTGAACACCAAGGACCACAACACCTTCCAGGAGCAGATCAACTCGTATCTGCAGGGCACGCCGGACGACGTGTTCAACTGGTTCGCCGGCTACCGCATGCAGTTCTTCGCGGCCAAGGGACTGGCCACGCCGATCGACGACGTGTGGAAGACCATCGGGGGCAACTTCCCCGACGCGATGCACAAGCTCAGCAAGGGCGAGGACGGCAAGTACTACTTCGTGCCGCTGTACACCTACCCGTGGGCGCTCTTCTACCGCAAGAGCGTCTTCCAGGAGAAGGGCTACGAAGTTCCCACCACGTGGGACGACTTCGTCGCCCTGTGCAAGCGGATGAAGAAGGACGGGCTCGTCCCGATCGCCTTCGGCGACAAGGACGCCTGGCCCGCGCTCGGCACCTTCGACCAGATCAACTTCCGGACCAACGGCTACGACTTCCACGTCGAGCTGATGGCCGGCAAGGCCTCCTGGACCGACGCCAAGGTGCGCAAGGTCTTCGACCTGTGGGCCGAGATCCTGCCCTACCACCAGGACGGCGCCGTGGGCCGCACCTGGCAGGACGCCGCCCAGACGCTGGCGTCGAAGAAGGCCGGCATGTATCTGCTGGGCACCTTCGTGGGCCAGCAGTTCACCAACGCCGCCGACCGCGAGGACCTCGACTTCTTCGCCTTCCCGGAGATCGACCCGGCCTACGGCCAGGACACCGTGGAGGCGCCCACCGACGGCTTCATGCTCTCCAAGGCCCCGAAGAACAAGGCCGGTGCCGTCAAGCTGCTCCAGTACCTGGGCTCCCCGGCCGCCGAGGAGAGCTACCTCAAGTCCGACCCGAACGTCGTCGCGGCCTCCACCAAGGCCGACACCTCCTCGTACAGCCCGCTGCAGAAGAAGGCGTACGAGATGATCTCCGGCGCCAAGTCCCTGACCCAGTTCATGGACCGCGACAGCCGGCCGGACTTCACCTCCACGGTGATGCAGCCCGCGCTGCAGAAGTTCATCCGCGACCCCAAGCAGATCGACAGCCTGCTCTCGTCGATCGAGCGCCAGAAGAAGACGATCTTCGCGTCCGGCTGATCCAGATGACGACCAACACCCCTACGAAGTCCCCGGAGGCGGCCGCCGTGCCGCCTCCGGGCACCGCATCGGACACCAAGCGGGTCCCGCAGGGGCACAGGCGCCTGCTGACCCGCCGCGACCGGCTCACCCTCGGCCTGATGGCCGGGCTGCCGACGATCCTGCACGTGGCCCTCGTCTGGGTCACCGCCCTCGCCTCGATCGCGCTGGCCTTCACCACCTGGGACGGTATCGGCTTCGACGCCATCAAGTGGGTCGGGCTGGACAACTTCCGTGAACTGTTCACCAACAACCCGCAGTTCTGGCCGGCCGTCGAGCACAACGTCGTCTGGTTCGTGGTCCTGATCCTGATCCCGACGCCGCTGGGCCTGTTCCTGGCCGTGCAGCTGGACAAGAAGATCCGCTTCAGCCGCGTCTACCAGACCGCGTTCTTCCTGCCGGTCGTGCTGTCGATGGCCGTCATCGGCTTCGTCTGGCAGCTCGTCTACAACCCCGACACCGGCCTGATCAACAGCCTCATCGGGGCCAACGAGCCCGGCAAGTACATCGACTGGATCGGCGACCCCGACCTCAACCTCTGGGCGATCCTCATCGCCGCCTCCTGGCGCCACACCGGCTACATGATGATCCTGTACCTGGCCGGCCTGAAGGGCGTCGACCCCGCGCTGCGGGAGGCGTCCGCCCTGGACGGGGCGGGCGAGTGGCAGACGTTCAAGAACGTCATCTTCCCCACCCTGCGCCCCACCAACACCATCGTCCTGGTCGTCACCATCATCGAGGCCCTGCGCGCCTTCGACCTGGTCTTCGTCTTCAACAAGGGCGCCGAGGGCACCGAGCTGCTGTCGATCCTGGTCACCAACAACATCATCGGCGAGTCCAGCCGCATCGGTTACGGCTCCGCCATCGCCGTCGTCCTGCTGCTGATCTCCCTCGCCGTGATCATCCCGTACCTGGTGGCCACCTTCCGGAAGGAGCGGCGCGCATGAGCACGGCCCTCGCAGTCAAGAAGCGCACCCCCGTCCGCCCGGCCCGGATTCTGCTGCACGTCTTCCTCGCGTCCATGGCGCTGGCCTGGCTCGCCCCGCTGCTCTGGGCCGTCTACGCGGCCCTGCGCCCGTACTCCGAGACGTCCGAGAAGGGCTACGTCTCCTGGCCCGACACGCTGACCTTCGAGAACTTCACGAACGCGTTCACGCAGTCGGACATGACGCACTACTTCGGCAACACCATGCTGATCGCGGTGCCGGCCGTGCTGCTGACGCTGTTCCTGTCGTCGATGGTCGCCTTCTACGTCAGCCGCTTCGACTTCCGCGTCAACCTGTTCCTGCTCCTGGTCTTCACCGCCGGCAACCTGCTCCCCCAGCAGGTCATCATCACCCCGCTGTACCGCCTGTACCTGCTCGTCGACCTGCCCGGCATCACGATGAGCGGCAAGCTGTACGACTCCGCGCTCGGCCTGGTCCTCATCCACGTGGCGTTCCAGTCCGGCTTCTGCGCCTTCGTGCTGAGCAACTACATGAAGATGCTCCCGCACGAGCTGACCGAGGCCGCCCTGGTCGACGGCGCCTCGGTGTGGCGGCTGTACTGGCAGATCACCCTGCCGCTGTGCAAACCGGCGATGGCGGCCCTGGCGACCCTGCTCTCCATCTGGATCTACAACGACTTCTTCTGGGCCCTGGTCCTCATCTCCACCGGCGAGAACATGCCGATCACGTCGGCGCTGAACAACCTCTCCGGGCAGTACTTCACCGATCCCAACCTGATCGCCGCCGGCGCCCTGATCACCGCGGTCCCGGTCCTGATCGTGTACTTCCTGCTCCAGCGCCAGTTCGTCAGCGGCCTCACGCTCGGCGCCAACAAGGGCTGACCTCGGCCCCGTCCGAAAGAGAACCACCGTGCACCACCCCTTCACCCCCGTCGCCTCCGTGCCCGTGGACGAGGCCAGTGCCCGCGTCCACGAGGAGGGCTGGCAGTCCTGGAGCCCCAGCGGCGCCTACGCCCTCGGCGACAAGCCCTACCGCCCGACCGACGACAACTGGGCGACGGTCTGTTACCGCCCGGGCGTCACCGTCCCGGAGGGCACCTTCCAGGGCGAGGGCCTGCTCGCGCTCGACCCCGGCGACGGCTCACCGGTCCGCCTGTGGGCGGCCGTCGACCCGACGCGCGAGGTGCCGTCGATCCGCCTGGCCGTACGGGACGGGCGGGCGGACGTGAGCGCCGACGGCCCGGTGCGGGAGTGGACGGGTACGAGCATCCAGTCGGTGCTGGGCGACTGGGCCGACAGCCTCGCGCTGCCGGTCCCCCGCCCGGCACCGACCGTCTGGTGCTCCTGGTACGAGTACTTCACCGCCGTCACCGAGGACGACATCCACGAGAACCTCCGTGCGATGGACACCCTCGACCTGCCCATCGACGTCGTCCAGATCGACGACGGCTACCAGAAGGCGCTCGGCGACTGGCTCACCCTCTCCGGCCGCTTCCGCTCCCGCGCGGGCATCGCGGACGCCATCCGCGCGCGGGGCCGCCGGGCCGGCATCTGGACGGCCCCCTTCCTGGTCGACCCGGCGAGCGACCTGGCCGCCGAGCACCCCGACTGGCTGGTCCGCGACCCCGCGGGCGGCTTCGCGCACGCCGGCCGCAACTGGGGCCACGACCTGCGCGTCCTGGACACCACGCACCCGGAGGCGGCGGCGTATCTGACCGAGGTCTTCCGGACGCTGCGCGCCGAGGGCTACGACTACTTCAAGGTCGACTTCCTGTACGCGGGCGCCCTGGACGGCGTACGGCACGACGCCCATGTGGACGCGCTGACGGCGTACCGGGCGGGCATCGCCCTGATCCGCGAGGCGATCGGCGCGGACGCCTACCTGCTGGGCTGCGGGGCGCCCCTGCTGGCGTCCCTCGGCCTGTTCGACGCGATGCGGGTCAGCCCCGACACGGCCCCGCACCGCCGCCCCGAGGCCGACGACTACAGCCAGCCCGGCCAGGACCCGGCCGAGTTCACGGGCGCCGGCCGCCAGTGGCAGCACGGCCGCCTCTGGATCAACGACCCCGACTGCCTGATGGCCCGTCCGGCGGTGGAGACCCGCGAGCGGTGGGCCGCGCATGTCGAGGCGACCGGCGGTCTGATGGCGTCCAGCGACCGCCTGCTGTCCCTGGACGCGTGGGGCGTGGAGACGACACGCCGCCTGCTGTCGTCGGGGGCCGCCCGATGAAGCGGGAACTGAAGGTCCCCGGCATCGCCTACGGCGGCGACTACAACCCCGAGCAGTGGCCCGAGGAGGTCTGGGCCGAGGACATGCGCCTGATGCGCGAGGCCGGGGTCAGCATGGTCAGCGTCGGCATCTTCTCCTGGGCGCTGCTGGAGCCCGAGGAGGGCGCGTACGACTTCTCCCTGCTGGACCGCGTCCTCGACCTGCTGCACGCCCACGGCATCGCCGCCGACCTCGCGACCCCGACGGCGGCGCCCCCGGCGTGGTTCTTCCGCGCCCACCCCGAGGCGCTGCCCGTGGACAGGGACGGCAGGAGACTGTCGTACGGCAGCCGCCAGACGTTCTGCCCGTCCAGCCCCGCCTACCGCGCGGCCGCCCTGCGGATGGCGCGGGCGCTGGCCGACCGGTACGCGGACCATCCGGCGGTCGTGATGTGGCACGTCCACAACGAGTACGGCTGCCACAACGCGGAGTGCTACTGCGACGAGAGCGCGAGGGCGTTCCGGGTGTGGCTCCGGGCCAGGTACGGGGACGACCTGGCGACGCTGAACGAGGCGTGGGGCACGCGGTTTTGGAGCCAGTCGTACTACGACTGGGACGAGATCCTCCCGCCCCGCGCCACCGGCGCCGTTCCGAACCCCACCCACCGCCTGGACTGGCGCCGCTTCTGCAGCGACGAGCTGCTGTCCCTGTACGAGGCGGAGCGCCGGGTGCTGCTGGAGGCGGCCCCCCAGACCCCCGCCACCACCAACTTCATGGTGATGCACAACTTCGACGCGCTGGACTACTGGCGCTGGGCCCCGAAGCTGGACATCGTCTCCAACGACCACTACCTCCAGTCGACCGACCCCGAGTCGGAGATCGACATCGCGCTCAGCGGCGACCTGGTCCGCTCCCTCGCGGGCGGCCCCTGGCTGCTGATGGAGCACTCGACGGGCGCCGTGAACTGGCAGCCGGTGAACAGGGCGAAGGGCCCCGGCGAGCTCCGGCGGAACGCCCTGGCCCATGTGGCCCGGGGCGCGGACGGCATCGCCTACTTCCAGTGGCGGGCGGCGAAGGCGGGCGCCGAACAGTGGCACTCGGCGATGCTCCCGCACGCCGGTACCGACAGCCAGATCTGGCGTGACGTGGTGCGACTGGGCGCGGATCTGCGGGCGCTCGCGGAGGTGCGGGGCAGCGTCGGTACGGCCGAGGTGGCCATCGTCTGGGACTGGAACGCCCGTTGGGCCATGGAACTCCCCTCCCAGCCGAGCGCCGAGCTGCGCTTCCAGGACCTGGTCCGCGCCTGGTACGAGCCGCTGTGGCGCGCGGGCGTCGCGGTGGACTTCGTACGCCCGGACGCGGATCTGTCCGCCTACCGTCTGGTCCTCGCCCCCAGCGTGTACCTGGTCGACGACGAGGGCGCGGCGAACCTGCGGGGTTTCGCGGAGCGCGGCGGCACCCTGGCCGTCGGCTTCCACAGCGGCGCCGTCGACGAGAACTGCCATGTCCGGCTGGGCGGTTACCCGGGCGCGTTCCGGGAGGCGCTGGGCATCCGGACGGACGAGCTGTTCCCGCTGCTGCCGGGGGAGTCGGTGGGCCTGAGCGGAGGCGGTACGGGGACCCTCTGGTCGGAGCGGGTGCGCCTGTGCGGCGCCGAGTCGATCGCCGCGTACACGACCGGCCCGCTGGCCGGCATACCGGCGGTGACCCGCCACCGCCACGGCACGGGCGTGACCTGGTATCTGGCCACGCTCCCGGACCCGGCGACGCTGGCCGGTCTGCTGGACCGCGTCCGCACGGAGGCGGGGGTGCGGCCGGTACGGAGTACTCCACAGGGTGTGGAGGCGGTACTGCGGCGCGGTCCGGACGCCGACTACCTCTTCCTGATCAACCACACCGACCGGCCCGCCCATGTCGCGGTCGCGCCGGACGCCACCGAACTGCTGACGGGCAAGGCGCTGCCGGGATCGGTCAGCGTTGCGGCTGGGGAGACGGCGGTGGTGCGGGAGCCGCGCTGAGTGGCAGGGTGGTGGGACATCGTCGGGGGTTTTCGAGGGGTGGGGCGGCATGCCGGAGCTCAGCAAGGGCGGGAACATCGTGGTGGGCTCCGGGCCGCTCGTCGCCGAACTGCACACCGCGGGCGGCACCGTCGACCTCAGCGCCCTGTTGGTGGCGGCGGACGGCAAGGTCAGGTCCGACGACGACCTGGTCTTCTACAACCAGCCGTCCGCCGAGTCCGGCGCGGTCCGGCACCTCGCCGCCGACACCTCGGATCCCGAGCGCATCGAGATGAACCCGGCCGCGCTTCCCGCGGACGTGGACCGGGTCGTCCTGGTCGGCAGCTGCGATCCCGACGACGCGAGCCGCACCTTCCGCGACGTGCAGGACGTACTGGTCCGCGCCGCCCAACTCGGCGCCGCCCCCGTCGACTTCCGCCCGCCCGCCCTCACCGGCGGCGAACGCGCCGTGCTCCTCCTGGAGCTCTACCGCAGGGGCGAGACCTGGAAGCTGCGCGCCATCGGCCAGGGCTACGCCGACGGCCTGGCCGGACTCGCCACCGACTTCGGCATAGAGGTGGCGGAGGCGGAGACGGTGGCGGAGGTGGGGGCTGTGACGGAGGCGGTGGCTGTGATGGATGTGCCCGAGGGGCCGAAGCAGTCTGCGCGGCCGGAGCAGCCCGGCCGGTCTGTCCCGCCACAGACGACGGCGGCCCCCACTCCACCCCCCATGAGCCCGCGCAAGCCCCCGCTCGGCACGATCAGTCTCGACAAGGGCAGCCAGGTCTCGATGAGCCTGGACAAGGCGGACCGCGAGCTGGTGGTCACGGCGACCCTGGAGTGGGACGGCGGCAGCGACCAGCGCCGCAGACGAGGCGCCGACCTCGACCTCTACGCCCTGTTCGTGCCGGCCTCCCAGGCGATACGCGGCGAGAAGGCACCCGGCAGCGTCGTGAAGTCCGGCCCCCGGCACAAGGGCGACGGCGCCGAGGTCGTCTACTACAAGAACCTCGGCTCGCTGAAGAAGCCGCCGTACATCCACCTCGACGGCGACGCCCGCGTCCCGGGCTGCGAAACGGTCCGTATCGTGCGCCCCGACGAGCAGGGCTACGTCCTCCTCTGCGCCTACAGCGCCGTGAGCAACGGCTTCGGGTCCTTCCGCAGCTTCGGCGCGAAGGTCGTCGTCACCGACGGGCGCGGCTCCACCGTCACCGTGCCGCTCTTCGAGAACACGTCGACCCGTTACTGGGTGGCCATCGCCCTGGTCGACTTCACGGTCCCCGACGGAGCGGCCATCCACCACGTCGAGGCCTACAGCGGCCGCATGACGGAACGCCGACCGGTCCTGCACGTCGACGGGACCGTGCAGATGAACGCGGGGCCGGTGGAGTTCAAGAGGCGCTGAGCGGGGCCCGTGGGGTGAATGCCCCCCAAACCGGGGCAAACACCAAATACACGCAAATACACGCGAATCCCCGCCAACCCCAGCCGGCCAATATATGCCTCCCCCTCCTGAAGGCGGTCCGCCATGCCTGAGCTGCCAGACGTCGAGGGTTTCCGGAACGTGCTCCAGTCCTGCGCGCAGGGCAGGGTCATCCGACGGGTCGACGTGCGTGACACGGGCGTACTGCACGGCGTGAGCGCGCCCCGGCTGCGGGACGCGCTGGAGGGTCGGCGCATCACCCGGGCCGAGCGGCAGGGCAAGTGGCTGCTCGCCCACACCGGCGGCCCCACCCTCGCCCTGCACTTCGGCATGACCGGCCGACTGCTCTGCGCCCACCCCGACGACGCGGCCGACCCCCACGACCGCGTCCTCTTCACCGTCGCCCGCGACCGCCAGCTCCGCTACCGCGACCAGCGCAAACTCCAGGGCCTGTGGCTGGCCGAGAACCACTCCGACGTCGCACGTCTGCTGCGGAACCAAGGCCCCGACGCCCTCACGGTGGACCGCGAGGAGTTCGAGACCGCGCTCGCGTCCCACCGGGGCCGCGTCAAGGCGGTCCTGATCGACCAGTCGGTCCTGGCCGGCCTCGGCAACCTCCTGGCCGACGAGATCCTCTGGCGGGCGGGGCTACGTCCCACCACCCCGGCGAACGCGCTCACCGAGCCCGAACGCCGCCGCCTGTACACCCAGATGCGCCGCACCCTCCGCCCCGCGGTCACCGCCGGCCGAGTCCCCCCACACCCCACCTGGCTCACCGGCCACCGCGACACCCCCAACCCCCACTGCCCCCGCTGCCACACCCCGCTGCGCCGCTCCCGGGTGGGCGGCCGGACGACGGTGTGGTGCCCGACGTGCCAGGGGGAAGAAAAATCCAACGGAGACGGAAACTGAGACGGACAACGCCGAAGGGCTCCACCGCAAGCGGTGAAGCCCTTCGACATCGTGCCCGGTGAGGCACTGGCGGAGGATACGAGATTCGAACTCGTGAGGGGTTGCCCCCAACACGCTTTCCAACTGTCCGCGCGGCCGTACGGGGGCGTACGTAGGGGTTCGCGGAGCAGGTCAGACGGTGTGCGCGTACGGCAGTGAACGGTGGCGGACGTCAGCGCGCTGGACAAAGACCAGGACAACGAGCGGCGGTTCAGGGCCCTGGCTTTCCGCGCATGAGTGCCCGAGTGGTCAGCGGTGGGTCCACACGTAGGCCGCAAGTAGCCCCAGTCCGCCGCAGAGCACCTTGACTGCCATCCGAACCGCTTCGTCGGCAGCGGATCGCATCAGCATGCCCATCCGACGCCTGAATCGTTCCCTTCGAGATTCGATGTGGTGGGACAGCCTCGCCGGGCACCCAGTGAGCTGAGGCTCCCTCGGGCTTGACGCCTTCTTTGCACCTGCCTCCGAGTCCGTCGGACCTCGGTCAGAGCAGCAGTCGAGCATGTGACATCCCCTCCATCTGGCAACCCGGCCCCGTGCTGGGCTGCCACAGCCATTGAAGGAGGGCTCGAAGAACTCCACAGATAACCTTCGCGGGGTTCTAAACTCGGGTCATGCCGAGAGGTGCCGTCAGTCGAGCCGACGTGCAGATCATCGCCGCCCTGGCCAGGCGCGGTTACGCGGTAAGTCCATACCAATTGGAGCGATGGCGACACTTAGGACTTATGCCTAAAAACGTCAGGAAAGCTCTGGGACGGGGTCGGGGGTCAACGTCGGCGCCTCATCCGGAGGCGGAGTTGTGTGCAGCTACCCTTGCGCAATTCTCTGATCAGGGCCGCAATGTCTACAGGAATGTCGTACGAGCGTTCTACTCTTCGCTGTTTCGGTCCGCATATGACGTTCACGTGGTCTCGGAGCGGGTGATTAGGTTATGCATGCTCGGAGAGTTGAAAAGGCGCTCCATGAAAGTCGTTGATCTCGATAGCGCCTATTGGGAAGCTGTCGGACAGGCTGGCATCTCGGGAACTCGCAGTATTGCGATCAACTACATTTCATTGACTAGTACGGGCGAGTTCAGCGAAGTTCAGCTTGATGGTGAGCCTGAAGTTCTCAACTCTGCCTACCAGCACTTCCTTGCGGCTTGGAGGGCCGGTATCGACGAAGTAGGTGCGGACGTATTTGGGCAAGCGCTTATTGATCTTGGGTGGTCCAGTGATGATAATGCCGATCGCGTGACCGAATATTTTCGCGGAACTCAGCAAAGCGTGCGAAAGATTGCGCACGAAATCGCGCATGGAGATTTCCGTGAGATCTATCGCGGGGCTTATGAGGCGGCCATCATATCGAGGATGTGGGCTCGTGGAGGTAAGTGCGAACTTTGGAGGTGGGAGGAACCGGTTCCCGTATGGGTAACACGTAGGGACTTGAGAGCAAGTGAGCTGGAATGGCTTCTGAAGATACCGGTCGGTTTTGGTGAGGCTGTAGATATTCATCACGCCATGATGGCAAACAAGGATTTCGCTGATTTGGTTCACGAATTTCTAGCGCTTCCGCGCAAAGGGTGAGCGGATACATCGACGCGAGGGCGGGTTTGTTAGTTAGTGCTTGTCCTAGCGTGATCTGGGCGTTTCCTCTGCGTCCAGCGCAATACGGAAATCGCGCGCACTGGGTTCAGACGCTTTAGGACGGCCGTATACGATGATAAACGAAACGGAAACTGCTTCGAGAACCACTCCGAGGGGCTTATGGCTGTACGGCTCTCCGCCCGCCGGCGTACTTGGGGTCGCCAACCAGGCCAGTAGTGGTGTCACAGCGATTGCACAGCGGCGCGCGTACAGAGCCGTGCGGTTGGCAGTAGTCCACACGGCTGCCCTCACGGCCAAGCCTCGACCAGCGGAGTCGGCAGGTAGTGAGCCTGCCTTGCGATAGCCCGGACGGTCTGTTGCATGAGCTTCGGCAAGTGGGGCCCGGCGCCGTGTGGATCCGCTTAAGATCGCCCGTGTGAGCGACGACACACAAAGATCGGGTCCGTCCAAATCTTCGAGCGAGACGTCCGTCAAGGCAGCTACGGGCGCGCTGGTGGGAGCAGTCGGAGCGGCTGACCCTGTGGCTGGGGTAGCCGCAGGGGTCGCCAAAGAATTCATCGATCCCTACCTTGTCCGAGCCTTTGACAAGGTTCGCGCGATTCGGGAGCAGCGCGCGCTAAGCGCTCTTTCGGCTGGATCGGATGAAGCGGGAGTTTCGCTAGACCGGATGGTTCACACAATTGAGACCAGCCCCGAGCTGCTGACCCTCATGTCAGAAACCGTTCAGGCCGCGATGCAGACGCCCCTTGAGGAGAAGATCATTGCACTGGGTAGGTGCCTTGGTCGCGGCGTCCGGGATGAGACCATGGTGGATGCCGAGTTTATCTATGTAAGGGGGCTTGCTGAAATCGAGGCGACTGAAGTCAAGGTGATGCAGGTACTTGACCAGCCCACTGGGCTGACGCCCGAGGGCTACGCAGAGGCGCACTGGCCAGGGTGGAGGCGTCCGGAAATCCTCAGCGAACTTCCTGGCTTTGGTGCGGTATTGGATGCCTCTATTGCGCGGCTAACCTCAGCCGGAATGGTCAAGGATGACGGTATTGGAAGACTTCCCCCGGATGACGGCTCGGATACAGAGATGTGGATCCTGACCGATTTCGGAAAGAAGTGCCTATCGCTTCTCAGGGCCGTGACCTCTAACAATCCCTGAGCGGAATTTGTGCCGTTGGTGTACGGGTTTGAATACGCCAACCCAATTGCCAGTCAGGGCAGTCAGCGGCTACGCCTGCCGAGCGTTGGAAGGCCGCCTGACACGGTGCGGATGCTTTGACTCGATTCCTGAGCGGGTGGCGTTCCCTCGGCCGGTGTGGTGCGCCATCCCGATGTGGAGCCTGTGTCGGCTGAGCGCTGCTCCCGTTCTGCTGTGACTTGCTTCCGTAGAGCAAGCCGCGCCTCTTCGCCATCGTCAATTCCGGTCAAAGCACGGACGGCACCCCGCACTCGTCCTAAAAGTTGCATGACTAGGTGAGGGTTCTGCGGCAGCTCGATGCTGCGGTGCTTCACGCCGTCTACTGGGTGAAGCGCGGGCCTGCGGTTGCCCATGCTCGTCCACCCAGAGCCAGATACGAATCTGCGGCCACTGCTCGGCGGTCATAAACCCTCCCCCTGGTCGCCCGTCGATGAGCCGCCACGTAGAGCCTGTAAGTCATTCTCCATTCATCCGCGCTCCCCATGCTCAAAACGTGCTGATCGGGCCTTGGCGAGAGCTTGCGTAAGTTCCTTAACGTCTTCATGTACCGGCACCCACCCCGCCCTTGCGAAACCTTGCTCAGACCCTTCATCCCCTATGTGAGTGATCGGAGCAAATTCTCTAGGTGCACCAAATTCGGGCAAGGTGACATCCCCTTTCGGGAGGGCTGTCCATGTGAGACACATGATTCCCATAGGTCCCGTTTCGGGTGCAACTACGAGTGAGCGTGGGATGTCTCCCGTCACGATCCTGAAGCGATGGCCTTTGCCCCACTCTTCGCGTGCTACTTCAGCACATCTCGCTACGTCTCGCTTTGTGGGCTTCCCGCCCTTGATCTCAATCCAAGCCTTCGATTCTGGTAACCAAAAATCTGGGAGGTAGCGGCCATAGGCTGTCTCAAAGCCCTCTGGCTCGTAGTGCCACTCGATACCTAGCGCGTCGAAGAAAACGGCCCAACGGGCTTCCAGTCGCGACCTAAACCTACATCCTGCGTACTGCGTTTCAATTGCCTTCATATTGCTTCTCCTGTTCACCTTGATCCGCAAGATCCGTCACAAACGATCTGGTGGTTGGAGCGGATCTTTCGTGTGCGCTGAGCGTCTTCGAGGGTCTTGGTCGACCCCTTGCAGCCGTTCTCTCGGAGCCTATCTGTGGTCTTGTTGAGACCCCATCCTTGTCTCCGTCGGGAATGCACTTGAGGTCTAGAAGCTCCACCATGCCCTCAAGCGTTGCCTTGTCCGGTCCCTCTTCCTCCGTCTGAGGACCGGTACCTCGTGAACCAGGCATACCGCGCAAGACGTCAGCAGGAGCAAGCGCCAACCCTTGACGACGCCATGGAGCAGCAGGAGAGGGAGCTGCGGGACGGACAGACAGACGGCGGGAGCCGCTAGCCGGCCTGGTCGTACGGGCGCTTGAGGGCCAACCGCTGAGGTTCCTCAAGTCGGGGGGCAACGGGCCTGCTGCTGGGCACCCTTGGCTCATGTCCACGGGTGTCATAGCGATCCTCATCGCGTCTGTCAGTGCCCTCTTCACGGGGGCCAACATGCTTGTCTCGGCGCTTACGTACAGGCGCCTGCACCCCCGCTTGAAGATCAGTGCCAAGTGGGGCCCCATGATCGGGGACCCAGACATAAACCCCATCACGGGGGAACCGTCACGCCCCTTCGGCTTCTATGTTCACGTCAAGAGCAAGAGCCCCACAGAAACCAAGGTTCGCAGGGTTCTTGTGATGTCGAAGCTCCGGCGCACGCGCAGCTTCGGCGCCTTGTTCAGAGTGGGCTCATCGGCTAGTCCGGAAATCTACGACTTCCAACATGATGCTCTGGAGAAGGATCTCACCCCGTTCGGCGGACTGTGGTGGGAGATAAAGGGGCCTGATCTTATCCTGCCGAACATCCAGAGCTACGCCATCGAGGTCAGGCTTGCGAACGGATACCGGAAGCGTTCCCGATGGATGTCAGGGCGGAGGCTTCAGCGAAAAGTCGCATCGTTCAACAAGGGGGTAGAAGACGCGGTGCTGCTCATGGAAGAGAATAGGAGGCTGGTGGAGCAGAGAATGAGCCACATCGAAGCGGAACGAGGTAGCGGCGAGGAGGAGTAGCCATGGAACCCGACTGGGTGGCCCGGGGTATCGCTATCGCTGCTGCGGGTGCGGCAGCCACGAACGTCATCTTCACGGCCCTGACGTACCGCCGTGTCCGTCCCAAGGTGAAGGTGTCGCTCTTCCGGGCCGGCGTGCGGACGGGTACCGAGCGGAACCCCGAGGCGAGCGACTACATGTTCATCCTGCGGTTCCGCAACGCCGGAACGACCCCCGTGAAGGTCGAGCGCATCGAGCTGGTGGCGTATCCCCGGTGGTACAAGTCCAAGAACCCGGAGCTGGTCAAGGGCAAGAGGTTCCATGCGGGTCATGACGAACCCCCGGTCGTTCCCGCCCTCGATGGCGTGACGCACCCGTTCTACCTGCCTACGGGACGGCTGACGGACCCCGAGGAACGCAAGCACCTGAGGTTCCGCGTGTTGTTGTCCAACGGCGAGAGCATCGTGAGCCCGAAGCTCGAAGACGACGAGTGGCTGTTGCCCGACGACTGAGCCGGCCTAGAGCCCGTTCCTTACATCGTCTTTATCCCGATCAGCTATCCCGGAGACCCATCCTGGGGATACCTCGAGGGATAGCTGTGGGGTATCCCGGGGGATGAACCGCGGTTTGGTGAAGCTCACCAGCTGTCGAACCACGGAACGAGTCTCGACCTATGGCTAGGGCCTGACAAGGTCGCGTTGATCAGGCCTGCGGCGGAGCCGTCTCAATCAGGTGGCGGCCGTCGTGCGCTCGTACATGGGGAGCGGAGGCATCGAGCGCATCCAGGACGCGCACGGCGTAGACCTCGCCCATCCACTTCTCGACTTCTTCAGGGGTTAGCCATTCAACGGCGGTCGACTCGGTGGACGTGCGCTCCACACCGCCGACCGGCCGGCATCGGAAGACAAGGGCGACGACGCCCCGGGTCATGTTCTTGTAGACGCCCGTCAGACGCTCCACCGAGACGCGAACGCCGGTCTCTTCCAGCACCTCCCGCACGGCACCGTCCTCCGGACGTTCGTCCAGCTCAAGGACCCCGCCGGGAGGTTCCCAGGTGCCGTTGTCCGCGCGCCGAATAGCCAGGACACGGCCGTCATCACGTACGACCACGCCCGCGACCGAAACCGAGTGAAGCGGCATTGACGCGCCCTCCGGGTAGCGTTGCTTATGTACAGGAGCTTAGGAGGAACAGAAGGACATGCCCACGTCTTCCCGAGACTCGGGGAAACCAAAGTACCTACAGATCGCTGACGACCTGGTCCAGCAGATCAAGGAAAAGATCCTGGCCCCGGGGGACCAGGTACCCAGTGAAGCCGACCTCATGAAGAAGTACGCCGCGTCCCAGGGAACGGTTCGCAAGGCGTTCGCCGAGCTGCGCGCTACAGGCCTCATCGAGACGCGGCACGGCAAGGGGTCTTACGTGAAGAGGCGCCCTCCGGTCAGCCGCAAGTCCTCGGACCGGTTCCGGCGGTCGCACCGGACGGCGGGTAAGGCTGCGTACCTCGCTGAGGCGGAGCAGGCGGGCAGTACGCCGAGCGTCAGTGTCCTGTACGTCGGGCCTATCGAGGCGCCGGAAGAGATCGCAAAGAGGCTGTCGGTTCCGGTCGGTGAGAAGGTGCTGGCACGGCGCCGCCTCTACTTCAGCGACGGCACCCCGACGGAGGAAGCCACCTCCTACCTCCCGTGGGACATCGCCAAGGACATCCCCGAACTGTTCGAAGAGAACCCCGGTGGGGGTGGCATCTACGCCCGGCTGGAGGAGCACGGGCACACGCTGAAAGAGCTGACGGAGACGGTCCGCGTCCGTCTGGCAACGAAGCAGGAGGTTGCCGCCCTGAGTCTGAGCCCCGGTTCGCCCATCATCCACCTGACTCGGAACGCGGAATCTGAAGCGGGTCGGGTTGTCGAGGTCTGCGACACCTTCATGGCCGCTGACCAGTTCGTTTTGGAGTACCGGATCCCTGCGGGCGACTGAGCAGCCCGCCCCCTGAGCCCTGGCCCGTCGCACGAATTTCGCGCGGCGGGTTGACTCATGTACATGAGTTGGGCACTCTCGTACATGTCACTCCTGCACATGAGTGCAAGAGTGCAGGTGCTGCCGTTGCAGCGCCGTTCTCAGCCGCTTTCGGGCGGCTGAGGTGCACCACAAGGGGCCCGGGACAGAGCGGGCCGAGGGACCCGGATCCCTGGTCAACCGGAGGGCTGAGACCGAGAGGTCTCACGTCTCCATACGCCTGGAACGGGAGCACGCTCCCGAAGGAGACACCACATCACCGCCCCGATGGTCGTAGGCAGGGTTCGACTCCCTTGCCGGGGCACTTGCCCTGCCGCTTCCCGCGGTTTCGGCCCCATGCCCGACGCGGCGGCACTCCCGGACAAGGACAGCCCGCCGCGTCCGGTCTCCATCCCGACACAGTCAAGGGGTTCATCCATGACCGAGCGCGTTTTCGTCTCCGAGACCTCCGGCCCGATCGTGCTGGGCCTCTCGCTGCCGGTCGGCAGCGTCCGCGTCCAGGTGCTCGACAGTCTGACCGCCGCCCGCGTGGTGCTGCGCACCGACGACGCCACCGGTCCGGCGGCCGACGCCGTCAACCGGGCCCGCAGTACGCAGAACGGGCAGGCGTTCGGCATCGAGGTGCCGGAGATGCCCGGCAACGTGATGGTGCAGAGCCGTCACGGCAACCACATCGTGCAGAACGTCGGCACGGTCTACGGCTCGATGACGGGCGTGACCATCATCAACGGCCGCGTCGTCTCCGGCGGCATGAACGGCATGCAGACCGTCAGCCCGATCGAGGCCACGGTGTGCCTGCCCCCGCACTCCTCCCTCGCGGTCGTCTCGCAGTCCGCCGACGCCGAAGTCTTCGGCTACGTCGACCGGATCGAGTTCCGTTCCGTGTCCGGTGACCTGGACGCCGACGGAGTGCGGGAGCTGCGGGCCAACACCACCTCCGGCGACATCCACGTCGGCCGCGTCACCGAGCAGATCACCGCGCAGTCGGTCTCCGGTGACATTGGCAT
This sequence comes from Streptomyces curacoi, assembly GCF_001513975.1. Classification (GTDB taxonomy): domain Bacteria; phylum Actinomycetota; class Actinomycetes; order Streptomycetales; family Streptomycetaceae; genus Streptomyces; species Streptomyces curacoi. Next base: position 114,948 of record NZ_KQ947985.1, on the reverse strand, counting down.
CGACCTGTACGACGGCCACGCCGCCACCTTGGCCACCACGTCCGGGGACATCGAGGTGCAGGCCACCAACGGCGCGTCCGGGCACATCAGTGCCCACAGCGTCTCCGGCGACGTCCGCCTTTCTAACGCCCGGCACCTGAGCGTGTCCGCCAACACCGTCTCCGGCCGCGTCCGCAACGGCTGAACCATCGCTGGCCCTTCCACCTCGAATCAGGAGTTGCCCCGATGGCTTCTGCCGTCTTCGCCGCCGTGTTCATCGCCCTGTACGTCGCCCACAGCGTGGGGGATCACTGGGTGCAGACCTCGCACCAGTCCGCGCACAAGGGCCGTCCCGGCTGGGTCGGCCGCCTCGCGGACGCCCGGCACGTCGCCACTCTCACCGCCACCAAGGTCGCCGTCCTGCTGCCGGTCGTCTGGCTGCTGGATCTGCGCCTGTCGGTGCTCGGCATCGTCGCCGGGCTCGGCGTTGACGCCGTCACGCACTGGTGGGCCGACCGGCGCACCACGCTGGCGTGGCTGGCCCGGGTGACCGGCAAGGGCGAGGTCTACCGGCTCGGTGCCCCGCGCGCCGGCCGCGACGACAACCCGCACATCGGCACCGGCGCCTACGCGCTTGACCAGTCCTTCCATCACCTGTGGCTGCTGGTCGCCGCGCTCATCACCGCCACCGTCTGACCCCCGTTCTTCGCGGGGCGGTCGCACTCCCGGACAGGACAGCCGATCGCCCCGCGCCCTTCCCGACGTTCCAAGAGGAGAGATCCACCATGCGTATGCGCACTTTCGTCGCTGGCCAGGAGGCGCACGGCGACATCGAGTTTGCGGAACTGGCGCTCGGCATCGACGTCGACCTGTTCCGGGGCCCGCTGGAGTTTGAGACGGACGCCGAGCGTGCCGCCCGTGAGGACGCGGCCCGTGACATCCTCGCCGACCTGCGTACGGAGGCGGAGGCCGGTGACGACATCGCCGGTTGGGACGCCCTGTACGCCGACGCCCTCACCCGCACCGTGCCGTTCCTGCGTGCCGTGCGCGACCGCCGGTCGGGGACGGGGGAAGCGGCGTGAAGGCCAAGACCGTCCTTCCCGCCGTCGCGATGACGGCGGTGTCCATGGTGCTCACCCTGGCCGTTGTCGTGATGTGGCTCGGCACGGCGGTGCCGTGGCCGGTCGCTCTGGTGGTCGGGCTCGGCATCGACGGCGGCTGGCTGGCCACCCTCGCCTACGAACGCCGCCTCGCAGCCCAGGGCGACCACAACCGCGTGGTGACCGGCGTCGGCTGGTTCTTCGGCCTGGTCGCCTCCGGCGTCCTGGTGGCGCACGCCCTGACCGCTGAGGCATCCGCCGGGGCCTGGCTGGCCGTGGCGTGGCTGCCGATCGCAGCCAAGGCCCTGTGGCTGGTGCACGGGCTGTGGGAGCGCACCGCGCTCACCCCGTTCGCACTGGACGCGATCCGGGGTATCCAGCAGGAGGCCCGCGACGAGGCGGCCGTGGCCCGCGCCCGGTTGCGCGCTGAGGCCGACACTGAGGAGACCCGGCTGACGGCCGTGACGCACTCCGGCGCCCGCGTCGCACGCGTCCAGGCCAAGACCGCCAAGACCCTCGCGGGGGCATGGTCGACGCTGGAGACGGCACGGCAGGGCGAGGACACCGGCAGGGCGCTGACCAGCGTGACGAGGTGCGTCACGCCCGGCGTCACACCCCGCTGGGAACTCCCGGTCTGGGGTCCTGTGGAGCCGGTCGCGGCGCTGGAGACGGCGCCCGCGCTCACCGACGCGGCCCTTGACGCGCTGGTCGACGAGATCCGGCACAGCGAGACCCCGGCCCTGTCCTACCGTGAGATGGCTACGCGCTTCCGCGCGGCTGGCCACTCCGCATCCGAGGTCCGCCTGCGGGCCGCGTGGAAGCGGGTGGCGGCATGAGTAGCGTCGGCACCACGCCGGTGAAGTCGTTCAGCTTCGGCGGGGGCGTGCAGTCCATGGCGGCCCTGGTCCTCGCGGCCAGGGGCGAGCTGGACTATCGCACGTTCCTCATGGCGAACGTCGGGGACGACTCCGAACACCCCGGCACCCTCGCCTACCTGCGCCAGTACGCCATCCCCTACGCCCAAGCTCACGGCCTTGAACTGGTCGTGCTGGACCGGGTGATGAAGCGCTCGGGTGAGGTCCGCACGCTGTATCAGGACCTCACCCGGGAGGGCTCGCGGTCGCTGAAGATCCCGGTGCGGATGTCCAACGGGGCCCCCGGCACCCGATCGTGCACGGCGCAGTTCAAAATCAAGGTCGTCGGGGACGAACTCAAACGCCGTGGGGCGAGCAAGGACGCACCGGCCACGGTCGGGATCGGCATCAGTCTCGACGAGATCGACCGGGCGAACAAGCGGCGCTGCGAGCCGCACGAGCGCATCGAATACCCGCTGCTGGAACGCGGCATCCGCCGTATCGACTGCGCCCGCATCATCCGTGAAGCCGGGTTGCCGGTGCCGCCGAAATCGTCGTGCTGGTTCTGCCCGTTCCACCGCCCAGAGACCTGGCACGACATGCGCCGCAACGAACCCGAGCTGTTCGAGCGCGCGTGCCAGCTCGAAGAACTCCTCAACCGCCGCCGCGACGAACTCGGCAAAGACCACGTCTGGCTGACCCGGTTCAACCGGCCGCTACGCAAGGCCATCCCGGACGGCGTGGACACCCTGCCGTTCGACGAATGGGACTCCGGCTGTGACTCCGGTTGGTGCATGACGTGACGGGCCCCGACGGCCCGCCCCCTGAACACACGCCTCAACGGCGCCTTTTCCACGAGAGGTTGACCATGGGCAAACCCAACACCCGCCGTCTGGACCGTGAGATCCAGAAGACGGAACGCATGCTCGAAGCGGTGCAGAACGAGGAGATGTGGCCGCTGAACAGCGCAGAGCGGCGCAAGGTCGTCGGCGCTCTGGCCGGCGGCTCCTACCGGGTCGTGCGCGGTAAGAGCACCGGTCGCGCCGAACGCGCGCTGGAGAACGTCTGGAACGCCGCCCAGATCCGGCTCACCGCCGAACTCACCGCCCTGCGGACCGAGCGGCAGCGCATCGTCAACGAGCACGCGACGGCCAAGGCCGCCAAGAAGTCGTCGGGGTGGTGGTGACCATGGCCCGCACGGAGACGCCTCCGGGCGAGTGCCCGCAGTGCTGGCAGCACGCCCACGACCGGCGCGCACACCGCCACCTCAAGCCCCGCGAGGACTGCCCGCAGTGCGTGGACCACATGGTCAACGGCCACCCCCACATCGTGCCTAAGAAGGCGTCGAAGTGGTGGTGAGCGTGGAACGCCGTTGCCCCGCCGCCCATCCGGAAGACCCCACGCCCTGTGTCGGCCCGGTCGTGGTGACCGTGCTGGACGCGGTCAACGCCGGCGCCGACGGGTGCGAGCACCACGGCGCCCGACTGCTGGCCTCCCTCGCCGGGGGCCGCGTCTACGCACTGCCGGACGCTCCGTCCGGGGCTGCGATTCGCGTCTTCACGGCCGCCGCCGGTATCGGCCCGTTCTGCTGGGTCGACGGCCCGCGTACCGAGCCGTCGCAGCTCAGCGACATCGAGAACCGGGCCCGTCAGGGCCGCTGACCCGCCGCCGGGGGGCCATCCCTGCCACGGATCCGACCACCCCGGCGCTCTCCCTCAACTCCCGCCCCAATCGGGGCAGTCAGGAGAACGCCCAGCATGTCCGAGAACGTCGTACGCCTCCACAAGGACCCCGAACCTCCCGCCGATGCGGGCACCGTGACCACGCTGACCGTGGTCCCCGACCCCGCCCCTGTCCCACCCGTGCCGCTGTGGGTGCGCTCCGGTCGCGCCATCCGCACGGCCGTCACCCACGAGCGCACCCGCACCGCCGCCCGCGCCGTCGCCCGGCACGGCCTCTACACCGTGAACGGGGGCCGGATCGTGGCCCGCCGCACCTGGGACGGCCGGACCGGCGCCCGCTACGAACGGATGCTCCGCGCCGCTGAAGCCACCGGCAACTACGAGGTTGCCGAGGAGTGGGAGGAGCGGTTGCAGCGCTTCCGCGACGCCCGCCACCGCCGCCGCATGGACCTGCTGCACTCCCCCCTCGACGTGGCCAAGGGTGTCGGGGTCGGCGTCGGCATGAGCATCGGCGTCCTGGTCGCGCTCGGGGTCGTGATGGCCATCAACAACCACGACGTCACCGACGTCATCACCCCGCTGGCGGCCACCATCGAGTTCATTGGCACGCTGATCCGGATCGTGCAGATCGTGTGGCCGTACGCGGTCGTCATCGGCCCGCTGGTGACCCTGCTCGGGCTGTGGTCGGTCGGCGCCCACCAGCAGGCCGCACCACAGTGGGCGCTGCCGGACAACGTCCGCTCCGGCGAGGGCGAGCCGATCACCCCGTCCATCGTCGTCAAGGCCCTGCGCGACCTGGGCATCCCCGCCTTGCGCAAGGCCATCCAGGAGATGGGCGACGCCGGCGCGGGCATGCTCGGGCCGATCCGGATCGCCGGATGCGGTGTCGAGGTCGACGTCACACTCCCCTCCGGAGTGTCGACGAACGAGGTGCAGAACCGGCGGCGCAAGCTGGCGGAGAACCTCACCCGGCACGAGCACGAGGTTTTCATCACCATCCCCGAAGCGGCCCGCACGGTCCGGCTGTGGATCGCCGATTCCGGCGCGTTGGATGAGCCGATCGGCCCGTCGCCGCTGGTGACCGACGAGACCATGACCGCCGACTACGCCAAGGGTCGCGCCCCGTGGGGTCAGGACCTGCGCGGCGACGCGGCAGCGCTGAGCCTGTATCAGCGCCATCTGCTCATCACTGGCCTGTCGAATCAGGGCAAGACCGTCGCTCTGCGCTCCCTCGCGCTGTGGCTGTCGCTGGACAAGTCGGTGCAGTTCCTGATGGGCGACCTCAAGGGCGTGGGCGACTGGGCCATGTTCGACGGCCTGGCCACCACGCTGATCCAGGGGCCGACGGATGAGCACGTGATCCAGGTGACCGAGATGGTCGAAGGCGCGGTTGACGAGATGAACCGCCGGATCCAGGCACCGCCCGGAACGGTGTTCCCGCCGCTGATCGTGCTGGTGGACGAGGCGCAGGTCGCGTTCATGTGCCCGGCCAAGGACGAGGACAAGCGCCCCTACGGCGGCTCGAAGGCCAACTCCCGGTACTTCATGGCCGTCCGCAAGATCCACAACCAGGGGCGTGCGGTCAACGTCCTGATGTGGCAGGGCACCCAGGACCCGACGAACGAGAACCTGCCCAAGCTCGTGCGCGAGGGCGCCCACACGCGGGCTTCGCTCGCGCTGGGTACGGAATCTCAGGCTCGTATGGCGCTGGGGGACAAGGCTGTCGACGGTGGGGCCGCGCCGAACCTGCTGCGTCCGGGCCTGGATCGGGGAACCCTGGTCGTCGCCTCCGACGGCATCACCATCCCGGCCGGACAGTCCTCCATCACGGTGCGCACGCACTACATCGACGACGACGCGGCCGAAGCCATCACCGACCGCGCCAAGGCCCTGCGCGACGGCGTCACCACCCTGCACGCCATCGAGCGTGGCGAGGAGCGCGACCCGCTCACCGACATCGCCACCGTGGTCGGCGACGCGACGCGGGTACGCACCCAGGACGTCCTCAAGCGGCTTGCGGTGCTCAACCCGGATGCCTACGGCAAGTGGTCGTTCCTCGACCTCAAGCGCGTCCTGGACGGCACCGGCGCAGAGCCCTACAAGTCCGACGGCGTCATGGTCGTGGGCCGCGACCGCCTCGCCCGCGCCCTCGCCAACCGCGACGGCGACGGTTCCGCTTCCGCCGCCGAGTGACAGGGAGCCGACCCCGCCCGGGGCAGGGAGGCAGGGAGAACTCCCTGAACCCCTCCCTGCCCTGCCTCCCTGGCCCTGACCTGCACGAATGATCACTCAGGGAGGTAGGGAGGCACCGCAGGTCAACCCCCTGAAACCCCCTCCACAGCACTCCCGTAAGGGGGTGTCTGAGCCTCCCTGCCCCACGTTCGGAAAGGATTCCGCATGTACCCCGAACCCGTCCGCCACGCGCCCGCCGAACGGGCCGTGGAAGTCCACCACCCGACCCCGATCACGCGCGCCGCCGTCGCGCCGACGCCGCTCGTTCCCGTCCAGCCGGGCACCGTCCCGGCGGTGGCGAGCATCGTCCTGCCGGACGGCCGCGTGGTCACCGGCTACACCCTCGAACCCGCGAAGCCCGAACCGGTCGCGGCCAAGCCTCCCGTCTCCCGCGCGGCCGTGAACGTCGCCCTCGGGGGCATCGGGTTCCTTGCCGTGTGCGGCGGACTGCTGCTGCTCACTACGTTCATCACCGCCCTCACGGCGCTGATCACTCAGCTCATCACCCTCGCCGCCGTGATCTTCGGTGGATACGTCGCCGTGCAGATCTTCAAGCCCACCGGCGACAGCAAGAGCGGCAACACGTTCCACATCCGCAAAGCGATCTTCAAGCGCAACCACTTCAACGGCTAGCTACGCCCGTGGGCGGCGGCACTCCCGGACAAGGACAGCCCGCCGCCCACGGTCTCCCAATCCCGACGTAGCAGAACAGGAGACCTACAGCATGACACCTGACTGCAAGGCCCGGCGGCCCGCTGGCGGGAGTTACCCGGACGGGAACCACCTGCGCACCGCGCTGCACCTCGCGGAGGCCGGTGTCCCGGTTCTGCCCCTGCGACGGGGCAAGGTTCCGTTCGGTAACTGCCGTTCCTGCAAGGACGGCGCTTGCGGTGGCCGACCCAACATGAAGACGGCGGGCCCTTGCCGGTGCCCCGCGCCGTGCCACGCGTGGGCCGCCGCGACCACCGACCCGCACGTCCTCACCTCGCCCGTGTGGGCGCCGGTGTGGCGTGAGGCGGTGGCCGTCGCCTACCACCCCGGCGGAGCCGGGCTGACCGTGGTCGACCTGGACAACGCGGCTGCCATCGCATGGGCCCGCGAGACCCTGCCCGCCACCCGCACGGTGCCGACGACGCGGGGTGAGCACTGGATCTACCGGGGCACCATGCCGTCATCGAACGCAGTCCGGCCCGGCGTCGACATCAAATCCCTTATGGCATACGCCCGTTGGCTCCGGCCTGGAACCGGCGCCACGGCCGCTCTCCCAGACGCTGTGCGCACGCTGGCAGTAAAGGAGCCGTCCCCGGCCCGCAGGGCGCCACAGACGCTCACAGTGCCCCTGACGGGCGGGCAGGGTGAGTGCCCGCATCGCATGCCCACGTACCTCGATCGTGGCATCGCCATGGCAGAGCAGCGCATCACCGAGGCCCGCAGCACCGTCCACGCCACCGTGTACCGCACCTTCCTCGCCGTGCTGTCCACCCATGGCCGGTGCGGCTGCCTCACCGACGCCCACGTCTCCCGGCTGTTCACCGCCGCTCAGGCCAAGGGCGAATCCCCCCGCCACTGCACCGATGCGTGGACCAACGCCCGCACCACGTTGGGACTGTGACATGTCCGACGACGAGAAGAACCCTGCCCGCGAGGTCATCACCGACTACGCGCAAGCGCACTTCCGCTACTTCCGCACTGCCGACGGGACCGTGTATGCGCAACGGAACGGCCACCCCGTGGCCCGCCCGATCCGCTCCCAGGGCACGACCGGCAGCCACCGCCAGGAACTCATGGTCGGCCTGTTCAGGGACGGACTCGGCGTGTTCAACGGGACCGCGCTCAAGGAGGCGTTGGACTTGATCGAAGCACTCGCGCTGACCGAGGACGTACAGCCCGTGCACATCCGCGTCGCGCCCGGACTCGACGGGGCGACGTGGCTGGACCTGGGCCGCACCGACGGACGGTCCGTCCGCATCCACCCCACCGGCTGGGACATCGCCATCCCCGATCCGCGTGAGGTGTGCTGGCGGCGCACCCAGCTCACCGGCGAACTTCCCCTGCCCGCCCGGGACACCGACGGCAAGGGCATCGATCTGCTGCTGCGGCTGTGCAACTTCGCCACCGCCGAGACCGAGTGCCTGGCCATCGCCTGGCTGATCGGCTGCCTCGAACCGTCTGTGCCCGTCCCTGCCCCGTTCCTCACCGGCCCGCAGGGCGCCGGCAAGTCCACCGGCGGCCGGATGCTCGTCAGGATCATCGAAGGGATGAGCGGCGACCTGCGCCGGGCCCCGAAGGATGAGGAGAACCTGATTGCGGCCGTGGCCGCCGGATGGGTCACGGCGCTGGACAACCTCTCGCACATGACCCCGGACCTGTCCGACGCCATGTGCTGCATCGTGACCGGAGCCGAGAACGTCAAGCGTGCCCTGTTCACCGACGGGGACGTATTCCGGGCCCGCTACCGGCGCCCCCTGCTCCTGACCGGTATCGACGTCGGAGTCATCCGCCCCGACCTGGCTGAACGGCTCCTGCCGTTGCGTTTGGAGCGGCCCTGCGTGCGGCGCACCGAGGCGGAACTGTGGGCGGAGTATGCAGAGGTTCTGCCCGTCGTCCTCGGATCTCTGTTGGACCTGACGGTCAAGGTCCGTGCGGTTGAGGCGGAGACGCCAACGGACCTGCGGATGGCGGACTTCGCGCACCTGTGCGCGCAGCTCGACGCGGCTACCGGCCTTGGGGCGCTCACTGCCTACCGGGCCAGTCTGGACGACCTCAACGACGACGTCATTGAGGGCGACCTGTTGGCGCAGACCGTCCTCCGGCACGCCGCAGACATTGAGCCGGGCGCAGAGCAGCGGATGACCTCCACGGAGTGGCTGCACTGCCTCACCCGTCTCTACGCGGGCGAGGACTTCCGTCCCCTGCCCAAGGGGTGGCCGACCACTGGCAAAGTCCTCTCCGACCGTCTCAAGCGTCTCCAGCCGACCCTGGCTGCCCGGGGTGTCCTCATCGACTCGGGGCGCACCAGGGAGGGCCGCTATATCGAGATGGCCCGCTCGCCCGCTTCGGTCCCGCACGAGCAGCAGTCGTTCTGACCGGCACGTCCGACGGCACAAGCAAGAGGAGCACCCCGGGCCCGGCGTGCTCTTCTTGCTGTTCGGCGGCGCCGCCGCCCTGCGGGGACGCGCCGCGAAGCGGCTCCTTCTTCACGTCCTGAGCCGCGCTGCACCACCACAGACACCCCCTCTTTTTTCCTAAGTGGGAAACGCTGCGTCACCTGCGTCACGGGGTCTCGGAAAACGACGCTTGACCTGGGCATACGGCCGTGACGCAGACGGCCGCTGCCTGCGTCACTCCGCGTCACCCGCGTCACGCGTGACGGACAGCCTGTGTCACGGGTGACGCACCCCCAACGTTCTGCGTCACCCCAAACCCGCAGGTCACAAGCCTGAGTGACGCAGGTGACGCGGTGACGCAGAAATCCGCACCTCGGACAGACGCAGGCTCCAACCACCACCCGGCCCGTCTCTCCTCACCCCAGGGAGATCCCTGCATGAACGAACACGGCACCCTCGCGACCGCTGAACACGACGACCCGACACTGGTTCTCCTCAAGGTCGAAGAGGCCGCCCGGCGACTGCGGATCGGCCGGACTACGTGCTACGCACTCATCCGCTCCGGAGAGCTGGAGTCCGTACCCGTCGGCCGTCTCCGCCGCGTCCCCGCCGACGCCCCGGCCGCCTACGTCGCTCGTCTCCGCGCGGCCAAACACGCCGCTTGACGACACCCGGGGCGGCGGCACTCCCGGACAGGACAGCCCGCCGCCCCGGTCCCCATCCCGACACCACGAAACAGGAGCGCTGCCTGTGGCAGAGAAGAAGAAGGGCACCCGCCGCGCCAACGGCGAATCCGCGATCTATTTCGGGGCGGATGGCCGATGGCACGCCCGTGTGCCGATGGGCTACAAGGACAACGGGGAGCCCTACCGTCGGCACCTGACGCGCAAGACGCGCGATGACCTGGTTGAGGAAGTCAAAAAGCTGGAGAAGCAGCGCGACGCGGGTTCGGCGCAACAGCCGGGCAAGGCGTGGACGGTTGAGAAGTGGCTTCAGCACTGGGTTGAGAACATCGCCAAGCCGACTGTCAGCGAGAACACCTACGACGGCTACGAGGTCGCCGTGCGCGTTCACCTCGTGCCTGGTGTCGGCAAGCACCGCCTTGACCGCTTGCAGCCCGAGCACCTGGAGAGCCTGTATCGCCGCATGCAGGCGAACGGGGAGCGCAAGGCCGGTACGGCTCACCAGGCCCATCGCACCGCGCGCACCGCGCTGGGGGAGGCGGTACGGCGCGGCTACGCGGCGAAGAACGCCGCCGCACTGGCGAAACCGCCCCGGATGGAAGAGGACGAATCCGAGGTAGAGCCGTACTCCGTGGAAGAGGTTCAGTGCCTGTTGCTCGAAGCCAACAAACGCCGGAACAGCGCCCGCTGGATGCTCGCTCTCGCCCTCGGACTGCGCCAGGGCGAGACGCTCGGACTGCGCTGGTCTGACGTCGACCTGGACAACGAGTACCTGAAGCTGCGTCGGAACCGCCTGCGTCCCAGGTACGAGCACGGCTGCCCGGAAGCTTCGCCGTGCGGCCGGAAGCCGGGGTACTGCCCCGGCAAAGTGCAGGTCCGGCGTGAGACCAAGAACACCAAGTCCCGAGCGGGCCGCCGCGCCGTGCCCCTGCCGGGCCCGCTGGTCGCCATGCTCCGTGCACACCGCGAGACGCAGAAGCGAGAGCGCAAGGCGGCCGGCGACCTGTGGACCGAGTCGGACTACGTGTTCACCAAGCCGCTCGGTGGCCCGCTGAGCCCGAACACGGACTATCACGACTGGAAGCGGCTGCTGGAAGACGCGGGGGTTCGGAACGGCCGGCTGCACGACGCCCGGCACACGGCCGCCACCGTGCTCATGCTGCTCGGAGTACCAGCCCGCGTGATCGACCAGATCATGGGCTGGGAGCCGGGCACCTCCGCGAGCATGCGGGCCCGGTACCTCCACGTGCCGGACGCCATGCTCAAGGACGTGGCCCGGAAGATCGCCGATGCCATCTGGGGAACCCCGGAAACACCCGCTGTGGACAAAAACCAGGACAACGCGGTCTGAGGACAACGTCGAAGGGCCCCACCTTGCGGTGGGGCCCTTCGACATCGTGCCCGGTGAGGCACTGGCGGAGGATACGAGATTCGAACTCGTGAGGGGTTGCCCCCAACACGCTTTCCAAGCGTGCGCCCTAGGCCTCTAGGCGAATCCTCCGCCGGAAACATTACATGACCGAGAGGAGTGCTCGCGAACTCGTTCCCTCCGGCCGACATCAGGTAACCTGTGCGGAGCCCCTCACGCGGCGCTATCTGACTGAACTCCCCCAGGGCCGGAAGGCAGCAAGGGTAGGTTGGCTCTGGCGGGTGCGTGGGGGGCGCTTGCGTTCCGGGGTGAGGGGATGGCGGGGCGGTTCCGGGGCCGGTGCACCGGGGCAGGGCCGGGGGCTGGATCTTCGGGCGGGGCCCGTTGTCGGTGGGCGCCTATAACCTCGTATGCGTGTCGTCTCTCGCGCTGTACCGCCGCTATCGCCCGGAGTCGTTCGCCGAGGTCATCGGGCAGGAGCATGTCACTGACCCGCTGCAGCAGGCGCTGCGGAACAACCGGGTCAATCACGCGTACCTGTTCAGCGGGCCGCGCGGCTGCGGCAAGACGACCAGTGCGCGGATTCTCGCGCGGTGTCTGAACTGCGAGAAGGGCCCCACGCCGACCCCGTGCGGGGAGTGCCAGTCCTGCCGGGACCTGGCTCGCAACGGGCCGGGTTCCATCGACGTCATCGAGATCGACGCGGCGTCGCACGGTGGTGTCGACGACGCGCGTGAGCTGCGGGAAAAGGCCTTCTTCGGTCCTGCCGGCAGCCGCTACAAGATCTACATCATCGACGAGGCCCACATGGTCACGTCGGCCGGCTTCAACGCCCTGCTGAAGGTCGTCGAGGAGCCGCCCGAGCATCTGAAGTTCATCTTCGCCACGACCGAGCCCGAGAAGGTCATCGGGACGATCCGGTCGCGTACCCATCACTACCCATTCCGGCTGGTCCCGCCGGGGACCCTGCGGGACTACCTGGCTGATGTGTGCGGGCGCGAGAACATCCCCGTCGAGGACGGCGTCCTGCCGCTCGTCGTGCGCGCGGGTGGGGGGTCCGTGCGTGACTCCATGTCCGTCATGGACCAGCTGCTCGCCGGAGCGGGGGAGGAGGGTGTGACATATGCCATGGCCACCTCTCTGCTCGGGTACACCGACGGTTCGCTGCTGGACTCCGTCGTGGAGGCCTTCGCGACGGGTGACGGCGCCGCCGCCTTCGAGGTCGTGGACCGTGTCATCGAGGGCGGCAACGATCCCCGGCGGTTCGTCGCCGACCTGCTGGAGCGGCTGCGGGACCTGGTGATCCTGGCCGCCGTGCCGGACGCGGCGGAGAAGGGGCTCATCGACGCCCCGGTCGACGTGCTGGAGCGGATGCAGGCCCAGGCCGGCACCTTCGGCGCCGCCGAGCTGAGCCGGGCCGCCGACCTCGTCAACGCGGGACTGACCGAGATGCGGGGCGCCACCTCGCCGCGGCTGCAGCTTGAGCTGATCTGCGCGCGCGTGCTGCTGCCTGCGGCGTACGGGGACGAGCGTTCCTTGCAGGCCCGCCTCGACCGGCTGGAGCGGGGCGTCAACTTCTCCGCGGGCGGCGGCATGCCCGCGATGGGCTATGTGCCCGGTCCCGACGCTCATGGGGGAGCGGCCGCCGCGCCCGTTCCGCCGGGTGGCGGGGCCGCCGCGGCCCGGGCTGCCGTACGGGCCGCGGGGGCGCCGTCCGGCGATACGACGGGCGGTGGCGGTGGCGGTACGGCTGCCGGTGCCGTACCGGCGGGGCAGGGTGCGCCCATGGGGCAGGCCCCGTCCGCGCCCTCGGCCCCGGGCGACTCGCCGCAAAGCGGTCAGCGGCCGCAGCCTCCCCAGGCTCCGCCCGCCCAGCCGCCCGCCCAGCCGCCCACCCCGGCCCCGGCCCCGACTCCCACCCCCACCCCCACGCCCGCTCCCGCCGCCGCGAGCCAGCAGGCGCCGTCCGCCTCGGCCCCCGGCGCGTGGCCCACCGCCGCACCCGCAGGCGGTGGCCGACGGCCCGGCGGCTGGCCCACGGCAACCCCGGCGGGCGGCGGCGCCCAGCCCCCGGCCGCGTCGAGCGGCGCCCCCGCTCCCGCCTCCGCTCCCGCACCCGCACCGCAGCCCGCGGCGACCGCACCCGCTCCCACCGCGGCCCCGGCATCCGCCTACGCACCCCCGAGCGGCGGCCTCGACCCCCGCATGCTCTGGCCGAACATCCTGGAGGCGGTCAAGAACCGACGCCGCTTCACCTGGATCCTGCTCAGCCAGAACGCCCAGGTGGCCGGCTTCGACGGCACCACCCTCCAACTCGGCTTCGTCAACGCCGGCGCGCGCGACAACTTCGCCAGCAGCGGCAGCGAGGACGTCCTGCGACAGGCGTTGGCCGAACAGTTCAACGTCCAGTGGAAGATCGAGGCGATCGTCGATCCTTCGGGCGGTGGCTCGGCTCCCCCGCCGGGCGGCGGCTCCCCCGGCTTCGGCGGTGGCGGAGGCGGAGGCGGTGCCTACGGCGGTGGCGGCGCCGGCGGTTACGGCGGTGGCGGTACGCCCGCCCAGCGTCCGGCCCCTCCGCAGCAGACGCGTACGGCACCCACCCCGCCTCCCGGGGCCTCGGCGCCGAGCGCTGCCCCCGCCCCGGCACCCCGGCCTTCCTCCGCCCCGGCGCCCCCGTCCGCGCCCCCGGTCGCCCTTGAGGACGACATCCCCGAGGACGACGACCCCGACCTCAACGAGTCGGCCCTGTCCGGCCACGAGCTGATCGTGCGGGAGCTGGGGGCGACGGTGGTCGAGGAGTTCATGAACGAGTAGCGGGGCCCGGGGCCTGGGCCGGTGCCGGTCCTTGGAGGAACGTACAGGTCACCAACCCCCGGCCGCTCATCGCCCCGCACAAAAACCCGGTTAGGCTGACCCCCGTGAAGGTCCTCGTCATCGGTAGCGGCGCCCGCGAACACGCCCTGTGCCGTTCCCTGTCCCTCGACCCCGACGTCACCGCGCTGCACTGCGCCCCCGGCAACGCCGGCATCGCCGAGGTCGCCGAGCTGCATCAGGTCGACGCCCTGGACGGCAAGGCCGTTTCCGCGCTGGCCGCGGAGCTCGGCGCCGACCTCGTGGTCGTAGGGCCGGAGGCGCCCCTCGTCGCCGGGGTCGCCGACGCCGTGCGCGAGGCGGGCATCCCGGTCTTCGGGCCGTCCGGGGAGGCCGCGCAGCTCGAGGGCTCCAAGGCGTTCGCGAAGGACGTGATGGCGGCGGCCGGCGTCCCGACCGCCCGCTCCTACGTCTGCACCACGCCCGAGGAGGTCGCCGAGGCCCTCGACGCCTTCGGCGCCCCGTACGTCGTCAAGGACGACGGTCTCGCCGCCGGCAAGGGCGTCGTCGTCACCGACGACATCGAGGCCGCCAAGGCGCACGCCGCCGGCTGCGAGCGCGTCGTCATCGAGGAGTACCTCGACGGCCCCGAGGTCTCCCTCTTCGCCATCACCGACGGCGAGACCGTCGTCCCGCTCCAGCCCGCCCAGGACTTCAAGCGGGCGCTCGACGGGGACGAGGGCCCGAACACCGGCGGCATGGGCGCGTACTCCCCCCTCCCGTGGGCGGACCCGAAGCTGGTGGAAGAGGTCCTCGAAACGGTCCTCCAGCCCACCGTCGACGAGATGCGCCGCCGCGGCACCCCCTTCTCCGGTCTCCTCTACGCCGGTCTCGCGATCACCTCGCGCGGAGTGCGGGTCATCGAGTTCAACGCCCGCTTCGGCGACCCCGAGACCCAGGTCGTGCTGGCCCGTCTGAAGACCCCGCTGGCCGGCGTCCTGCTGGCCGCGGCCAAGGGGAACCTCGCCGACATCGAGCCCCTGCGCTGGAGCGACGACGCCGCGGTCACCGTGGTCGTCGCCTCGCACAACTACCCCGGCACCCCGCGCACCGGCGACCCGATCACCGGCCTCGACGAGGTGGCCGCCGAGGACGCCCCGCACGCCTACGTCCTGCACGCCGGCACCAAGCGCGACGGCGACGCGATCGTGAGCGCCGGCGGCCGCGTCCTGTCCGTCACGGCGACCGGCAAGGACCTCACCAAGGCTCGCGACCGCGCGTACCGGGCCGTCGCCCGCATCCGCCTCGACGGCTCCCAGCACCGCACGGACATCGCCGCGAAGGCGGCGACGGGCGCATAACCAGGCCGCGTCCACACCCCCGTCGGCCGCCGCGCGATGAACCCCGCAGGCCCCGGATCCGTCTCAGGATCCGGGGCCTGATCCTCGCTGTCCGTCATCCACCTCTCCCCAAAGCCATTCCATCGAGTGACCGATGCCCCATCCGGCTGACGTGGGCCGAAGCCCCAACTAGGGTGCGGCGCAAGCGTTCCGGCACTTGGCCCACCGGCATTGCGATGTCAGTGGTGGGTGCCACAGTGGGGGAGTGAGCAAAGCCAGGACAGTCCGGACAGCCAGGGCAGCGCGGAGGGGGTGAGGTCCGGCCGTGACCGGTATGGGTGTGGAGGCGGGTGCGCAGGCCGCGCGCGCCCGGGCCCTCGCCGTGCTGCGCATCCGCAGCCGGGCGCTGGCCGTGGCGCTGCTGCCCGCGGCGGTGGCCGTGGTGCTGCTCGCCGGTGCTTCCACCGGCCACTTCGTCGGCCCGGGCTGGGACGCCGCCCGCTGGGCCGTGACCCCCGTCGCCGTCCTCGTCCTGCTCGCCGCCGCGGGCATCGCCCTGGTCGTCGCCCGCGCCCGCCCCGCCGTCAGCCCGACGGTCCCGATCGCCGAGGAGCAGGCGCCGGACCTGTACCGGCTGGTGCGCGACCTCGCCGACCGCCTCGATGTCCCCGCCCCGTCCGAGATAGCGCTCACCCCGGACTGCGACAGCTGGCTGGAGGACCGCACCCACCTGTCCCACGGCCCGCCCCCGCCCGAGGACCGCGACGAGCTCCACGCCCTGCGCGGTGGCGGGGGCCTGCGCGGAGCCCACCGCCGTACGCCGGTCGCCCCCGTCCTCGTCATCGGCTCCCCGTTCCTGTGGTGGATGCGCGTCGGCGAGCTGCGCGCGGTCCTCGCCCCGGTCGTCGCCGGTACGGGACCTTCCGCTCACCCGGACATAGCCCAGGCCCGGCGCTTCGTCCGGGGCCTGGACGCCGCCGTGGCCGTCGCCTCGACGCGCGGCCGCTGCCCGGGGTCGCGGGCGGTGTGCGCGGGCCTGGGCTGGGTGGCCCGGCTGCTGCTGCGCAGCTGCCGGGAGCACGCCGCCCAGATGGAGCGGGGCGTGGCCGCCGCGGCGGCCGAGCGTGCACAGGCTGTGGATTACGGGCTGCGCATCGTCGCCCAGGAACAGGTCGGGCTGGCGTACGCGGGCTGGGACCGGCTGCTCACGCGCGTCGCACTGCCGGCCTGGCGGATGGGCCGGTGGCCGTCCCGGCTGGACGCGGGTGTCGTCGCCGCCCTCACCGAGCTGTCCCGCCGGGACCGCCTGGCCGAGGGATTCGCCTCCCGGCTGGGTGAGCGCCCCGCCTGTGACCTGCTCGAAGAGCCCGGCGCGGTCGACGAGGCCGCCTCACTCCTCGCCGCCCGCCTCTTCCACGGGGGCCCGGCCGAGGCCGGTGCGGACTGGTCCCCGGTGGACTGGCCGGAGTACCCGGAGGAGGTGGTCGACCGCAAATGGCGCACCGACGCGGCCCGCCTCCACCGCGTCCTCGACACCCTCGGCGTCCGCCGCACCACCGAGAACACCCGCCCCGAGACCCACGGCCCGACCCTGGCCCGCGTCATAGACCACCTGTCGACCCCTCCGGACCCCCCACTACCCCACACCTCGGCCCCGCACGCCGACGGCTCCGAGCCGACGGTTCCGCATACTGGCGGCGCAGCTCCGGATGCCCACGGCACCCAGCCCACCGCCTCGCCCGCCCACGGCACCCAGCCCACCGCCTCGCCCGCCCACGGCACCCAGCCCACCGCCTCCCCCGCCACCGGCCCCCGCACCACGGACGCGCACGCCGACGCCCCCCGGCCTGCCGACGCACAAGCCACCGGTGCTGAGGCCGGCGGCCCGCATGCCACCGAGGCCCAGCCCAGCACCCCGCACGACACCCCTCCCACGCAGCCCCTGAACCCCTCCAACTCCTCCAAGCCCCCCAAGCCCCCCAAACCCCCCTACGCGTCCATGGCCGAGGACTCCCCCGCCGACGGCCAGCAAACCGAACGCAGCTCCGCTCTCGCCGCAGTCCTCACCGCCGAGCTGGCCCGCGAAGAGGCGGCGACCCCCGCGGAGCACACGGCGTCCCCCGCACCCGGCGCCACCCTCCTCGACACCGGCGCGCTCCCTCTCTTCCCGCTCCAACCGCCCCGCACCGGCCGCGAGTTGCTCACCGACCACGTGACGGCGATGGTGTGCTGCGCCGCGATGGACACGGCCGGCGCGGCCCCGGGCCTGGACTGGCTCGACGGCCCCACGCTCCTCATCAAGGGCGAGAGAGCCGCCGACCTGACCCCCAGAGTCCTCAGCCTCATCGAGGACGGCGACCCGGCGCCCCTGCGGGCCTGGCTGCTGGAGTCGGGGATACGCCCGGAAAAGCCGGTACGACTGGTCTGAATGACGTCCCTGTCCGACCGTTCCTGACCACGGACGGCAGTAAGCGGCCGGAACCCCTGATTCCACTTTCGGCCAATTCGCAACGAATAGTGACAGCATGCGTGCGCAATGTGATGTGCTGGGATCGATAGCGCATATGGCAAGGGCTTGCGACATACGACAGACATACAAGAGCCCACATCGCACGACAGAAACCGCAAGCACACAGGACACGCGCACCACAAACGACGCTCAACGCACAACCACGGGGGATCAAGGGAGGGGTAGGGCCATGGGGTCGGAGCAGATCCGCCGCTGGGAGTCGGGAGCACTCGCGCACGCCGTGACGGACCCCTTCGGCCAGGGCCCCGTCCCCTGGCTGCGCGGGAACGTGACGTACTTCGACGACACCGGCCAGGTGGTCCCCTGGTACGTCGACGGCCAGGCTCACCCCCCGACGGCCGACACCCCCAGGGTCCCGGCCCCGCGAAGCGCCGGCCCCCGGTCCGCCGACGACGTCCACCGCCAGATCAAGGGCTTCACCTCCACCGGCGCGGTCGCCCCCGGCGAGGCCGTCGACTTCCACATCACGGTCGACCCGCCCCAGGAGTTCGGTGTCGACGTCTACCGCATCGGCCACTACGGCGGCGACGGCGCCGCCAAGATCACCACTAGCCCCCGCCTCTCCGGCATCGTGCAGCCCCCGCCGCTCCTGGCCGACCGCACGGTCTCCTGCCACCACTGGTGGCTGTCCTGGCGTCTGCAGATCCCGTCCTACTGGAGCATCGGCGCGTACGTGGCCGTCCTCACCACCGCCGACGGCTACCGCTCCCACATCCCCTTCACCGTCCGCGACAACCACCCCGCGGACCTGCTCCTGCTCCTCCCCGACGTCACCTGGCAGGCCTACAACCTCTACCCCGAGGACGGCCGCACCGGCGCCAGCCTCTACCACGCCTGGGACGAGGACGGCCGGCTGCTCGGCGAGGCCGACGCCGCGACGACCGTCTCCTTCGACCGCCCGTACGCCGGCGCGGGCCTGCCCCTCCACGTCGGCCACGCCTACGACTTCATCCGCTGGGCCGAGCGCTACGGCTACGACCTCGCCTACGCCGACGCCCGCGACCTGCACGCGGGCCATGTCGACCCCACCCGCTACCGCGGCCTGGTCTTCCCCGGCCATGACGAGTACTGGTCGACGAACATGCGCCGCACCACGGAACTCGCCCGTGAGAACGGCACCTCCCTGGTCTTCCTCTCCGCCAACTCCCTCTACTGGCAGGTCGAGTTGGCGCCCTCCCCGTCCGGCGTCCCCGATCGCCTGCTCACCTGCCGCAAGCGCAAGGGCCCCGGCCGCCCGGTGCTCTGGCGGGAGATCGACCGCCCGGAGCAGGAACTGATCGGCATCCAGTACGCGGGCCACGTCCCCGAGCCGCACCCCCTGATCGTCCGCAACGCCGACCACTGGCTGTGGGAGGCGACCGGCGCCCACGAGGGCGAGGAGATCCCGGGCCTGGTGGCGGGCGAGGCCGACCGCTACTTCCCGCGCGCCCCGCTGCCCGAGCACGAGGAGCGCGTCCTGCTCGCCCACTCCCCGTACACCGACCGCGAGGGCGTCGTCCGCCACCAGGAGACGTCCCTCTACCGCGCCCCCTCGGGCGCCCTGGTCTTCGCGTCCGGAACGTTCGCCTGGTCCCCGGCACTGGACCGCCCGGGCCACGTCGACGCCCGTGTCCAGCGCGCCACCGCCAACCTCCTGGACCGCATCTGCAAACGTGACTGAGCCCTGCTGAGGGCACCCCCGTCCATGACCGATCTCCGGCATACGGGAGAATCGAGCCACTTGGACAGAACCACGGGGAGGAACCGTGTCCGGATTCGTAGAAAAGCCCGAGCCGATCCAGGTTCCGGGCTTGGTACACCTGCACACCGGCAAGGTGCGCGAGCTGTACCAGAACGAGGCGGGCGACCTCGTGATGGTCGCCAGCGACCGCATCTCCGCATTCGACTGGGTGCTGCCGACCGAGATCCCCGAAAAGGGCCGGATCCTCACCCAGCTCTCCCTGTGGTGGTTCGACCAGACCGCCGATCTGATCCCCAACCACGTCCTGAGCACCGAGCTGCCCGCCGGCGCCCCCGCCGACTGGGCGGGCCGCACCCTGGTGTGCAAGTCGCTCCAGATGGTCCCGGTGGAGGCCGTGGCCCGCGGCTACCTCACCGGCTCCGGCCTGGTCGAGTACAACGAGTCCCGCACCGTCTGCGGCCTCGCCCTCCCCGAGGGCCTGGTCGACGGTTCGGAACTTCCCGCCCCGATCTTCACCCCGGCTACCAAGGCCGCGGTCGGCGAGCATGACGAGAACGTCTCCTACGAGGAGGTCGCCCGTCAGGTCGGCGCCGACACCGCCGCCCGGCTGCGCCAGGCGACCCTCGCCGTGTACTCCAGGGGCCGGGACATCGCCCGTGACCGCGGCATCATCCTCGCGGACACCAAGTTCGAGTTCGGCTTCGAGGGCGACGAGCTCGTCATCGCCGACGAGGTCCTCACCCCGGACTCCTCCCGCTTCTGGCCGGCTGACCAGTGGGAGCCGGGCCGCGCGCAGCCGTCGTACGACAAGCAGTTCGTCCGCGACTGGCTGACCTCGCCGGAGTCCGGCTGGGACAGGAAGAGCGAGCAGCCCCCGCCACCGCTGCCGCAGGAGGTCGTGGACGCCACGCGGGCGAAGTACGTGGAGGCGTACGAACGCCTGACGGGCACGAGCTGGAGCTGACAGCACAAGAAAGACCCCGGTCCAGTGGACCGGGGTCTTGTTTCCCGAGCGGACGACGAGGCTCGAACTCGCGACCTCAACCTTGGCAAGGTTGCGCTCTACCAACTGAGCTACGTCCGCAGTGCGCCGTGGCGCGAGAGCAACTATACCCAACCTCGCTCGCGTGCGAGACGCACTGCCGCATGGCGGTTCTCCACCCCGAGCTTCGAGACGGCGGACGACAGATAGTTCCGCACGGTCCCCTGCGACAGCGCCGCCCGCTCCGCGATCTCCGCGACGGGCGCCCCGTCGGCAGCCAGCTCCAGCACCTCGGCCTCCCGCGCGGTCAGCGGCGAGTCCCCGGCGGCGATGGCGTCGGCGGCCAACTCGGGATCGACGTAACGGTTTCCGGCATGCACGGTACGGATGATCTCCGCGAGCCGCTGAGCGCTGACGGTCTTCGGGACGAACCCGCGCACACCGGCCGCGAGGGCCCGCTTCAGATGCCCGGGCCGTCCATGACTGGTCACGATCAGCACCTGGCAGCCGGGCAGTTCCGCCCGCAGGGATGTGGCGACCTTCACACCGTCCGCTCCCGGCATCTGCAGATCCAGCACGGCCACGTCGGGCTCGTGCGCCCGGGCCATCGCCAGCGCCTCCGGCCCGGTGGCGGCCTCGGCGACGATCAGGAGGTCGTCCTCCAGGGAGAGCAGCGTGGCCAGCGCCCCCCGGATCAGATGCTCGTCGTCGGCGAGCAGCAGCCGTACCGGGCCGGTCGCACCGCCGTTCATCCCGGTCGTACCGCCGTTCATACGGTGACCCCCCGCACGCCCGCTCCCACCACCGGCACCTCCGCCACCAGCCGGAACACCCCTTCCCCGACGCACCCGGCCTCCAGCGTCCCGTCCACCGCCGCGAGCCGCTCCCGCAGCCCCGCCAGCCCGGAGCCCCCACCCCCGTGGGGGGCACCGGCAGCCCCGTCGTTCTCCACCGTCAACACCACCCGCCCCTCCAGCACCCGCACTGCCACCCCGCACCGCCCGGCATCCCCGTGCCTCAGCACATTGGTGGTCGCCTCCCGCACAACCCACGCCAGCGCCGACTGCACCTCGGCGGCCAGCCCGGCCGCGTCCTCGGCCGTCACCTCACAGTCGATCCCGGCCGCCCTCAACACGCCCTGAGCTCCGGCGAGCTCGACCCCCAGATCGGCCTCCCGGTAGCCGCGTACGACGTCCCGCACCTCGCGCTGCGACTCCTGCGCGATCCGCTGCACCTCGATCATCTGCTCCACGGCCTCGGGCCGCCCGCGCCGCGCCAACTGCACGGCGAGCTCGCTCTTCAAGGCGATGACAGCCAGATTGCGCCCCATGACGTCGTGCAGATCCCGCCCGAACCGCAGCCGCTCCTCGGCGACGGCGAGCCGGGCGCGGGTGTCGCGGGCATCGTCGAGTTCGTAGACGGCGTTCACCAGCCAGACCGAGAAGACGGAGCTGGCGGCGACGACCCCGCCGCCGACCAGCACCCCCAGCGCACCGACCACGGCGACGGGAGCAGGCACACCCAGGGCGAGCGCCATGAGTGCCGCTCCCAGGGCGAAGCTCCCGACGGTCGCGATGACGCGGCGCCGGCTGCGCACCCCGATCACGAGGACGCCCACCCCGTAGATCAGCACGACGCTGAAGATCCCGCCCGCCGCGGAGTCGACGCGTTCACCGCCGGGGCCGTACTGGGTGACGGCGAGTGCCGCGGTGGCGACCGCCGCGCTGACGGCGCCGAGCGTCCACAGCAGTCCTACGGGCTGTTCACGTCGGCCGCGCACCCAGCTCAGCGCCCGCGAGATGGTCAGGCAGCACAGCGTCGCGTGCACGCACACCGTGAGGAACACCCAGCCGCCCAGCTCGACCCCGACCCCGGCGACGACGGACGGCCCGACCAGCAGGACCTCGACGGCCGCCAGGGAGTGGAACGACCACCGGACGTACGTCTCGAACTTCGCCGGCGTGCTCTTGCGCCGCCACCAGCCCCCCGCCTTGCGCATGTCCCCGCTCCCCGTATGTCAGCGCCTGGGTTCCCAGCGGAACCACCGCTGTACAGCAAACACGCCCAGGGCCGTCCAGGCCAGCGCGGTCATGACAGGACCGATCGCCTCGTACAGCGACAGGTTCCCGGTCCAGCCGCCGCGCACCAGCGTGATCACCGGTGACAGCGGGAACAGCTCGAAGACCGAGGCCACCCGGTCGGGCAGCACCTCCAGGGGGACGGTGATCCCGGAGCCGATCATCGAGACCATCACCAGCGGCAGCGCGGTCACCTGGGCGCTCTCCACGGTCCGCGTGAAGCCCGAGGTGACGGCGGCCAGGGCCGCGCACAGCACCAGCCCCAGAAGCAGTCCGACGACGGCGAGGTGGGGCGCCTTCGGCGCCGGCAGATCGAGCAGCGCGGTGCAGCCGACCGCCAGGACCAGGGACTGCACGAGACCGACGGTGACGGCCGGCAGCGCGGCCCCGGTGAGGATCTCCACGTCCCGCACCTCACCGGTGCGCAGCCGCTTCAGGACGAGCTCCTCGCGCCGCCCTACGAGGATGTTGACGAGCGCCGAGTACACCGCGAAGAGCAGCGAGAACCCGATGGCTCCGGGCAGCAGCACGAGCCCGACGCTGAGCCCGGACTCCTTCAGGTCCATGTCCTCGACCACCGACCGCACGCTGAACGGCAGCACCAGCGGCACGAACACCGCCGCGACGATCATGGCCTTGCTCCGCACGAACAGCGTCAACTCGGCCCGCCCGAGCGCCGCCACACGCCCCAAGGGCGTGGTCACCGTCCCCCTCATGCCACGTACTCCTTCGCATCGACAGAACCGCCGGACGCCTCCCGCGCGATCCCCAGGAACGCCTCCTCCAGCGAGGCCGACCGCACATCCAGCCCCCGCAGCTCCACCCCGGCCCTCTCGGCCCACACCAGCAGCCGGGTGGCCGCCTGTTGCAGCTGCCGCGTCCGCAGCCGTACGACCCGCCCGTCGACCTCGTGCCCGGACACGCCCAGCTCGGCGAGCGGCGGCAGGTCTCCCAGGAAGTAGCCCTCGGGCAGCTCGAAGGAGATCCGCGACGGCTGGGCGGCGGTCACCTCGGCCGGTGTCCCGGCTGCCGCGATGCGCCCCTCGTGCAGGATCGCGAGCCGGTCGGCGAGGCCCTCGGCCTCCTCCAGGTAGTGCGTGGTGAGCAGCACGCTCGTCCCGGCGTCGCGCAGCCCCCGCACCAACTCCCAGGTGTCCCGGCGCCCTTCGGCGTCGAGGCCGGTCGTCGGTTCGTCCAGGAACAGCACCTCGGGCTCCCCGAGCAGCGCGAGCGCCAGGTCCAGGCGCCGCCGCTCACCCCCGGACAGCTGCTTCACCCGTACGCCGCTCTTCCCGGCCAGCCCGACGAGCTCCAGCACCTCACCCTCGGGCCGCGCCCCGCTGACACACCCGGCCCACATCCGCGCGGTCTCGGCGACGGTCAGCTCGGACGGAAAGCCGCCCTCCTGCAACATCACCCCGGTCCGGGGCCGTACGGCGGCCCGCTCGGCGTAGGGATCGTGCCCGAGCACCCGCACCCGCCCCCCGGCCGGCCGGGCGAGTCCCTCCAGCAGTTCGACGGTCGACGTCTTGCCCGCGCCGTTGGTGCCGAGCAGCGCGAAGATCTCCCCGCGGGCCACGGAGAACGTGATTCCGCGCACCGCCTCGAACCCGCCCCCGTACACACGCCGCAGGTCAGTGACCTCAATCACGTGTTCGTGTTCGCTTGTGTTCATGACACCAGCGTCCCGGCAACCGGAGGCGTGAAGCAGTGCGCGCTGTCACCTCTCCGCATGACAAATGTCAGGCGGACGGTCGGGGCACATGAAAAAGCCCCGGTCCACTGGACCGGGGCTTTTCACCAGAGCGGACGACGAGGCTCGAACTCGCGACCTCAACCTTGGCAAGGTTGCGCTCTACCAACTGAGCTACGTCCGCATTGCCTCCGACCGGCTCTCACCGATCGGCGCGAGCACCAGCCTACCTGATCCACTTCAGTGGTCCATACGGCGGTGCAGAGCGGGTGACAGGAATTGCACACTGCGCCTTCCCCCTGGAAGGGGGATGTTCTACTACTGAACTACACCCGCAAGCCTCCGCGAGCTGGGCTTTTCGGCCCTGCCCTGCGGCGTGCCCCAGACATTAGCTGATCTGCAGGGGGGTAGCGCAAGTCGGTTGCCCCCAGGGCCCGCTGACGGGCCCTGAGCCGCCATCCCGGCCTGCGTCACCGCGCAGCGGCGAACGCCTCGTAGACCTTCTTGGGGATCCGGCCGCGGGCCGGCACCTCCAGCTTGTTGGCCTGGGCCCAGGCCCGGACGGCCGCCGGGTCCGGGGCGACCTCCGTCTGCTTGTACGCCTTGCCTGACTTCGACCGCTTGCGGCCGGCCTCCACGTACGGCGCGAGCGCCTTACGCAGTTTCTTGGCATTGGCTTCATTCAGGTCGATCTCGTACGACTTGCCGTCGAGTCCGAAGGCGATCGTTTCCGCCGCTTCTGAGCCGTCGATGTCGTCAAAGAGAGTGACCACGACCTTCTGCGCCACGAATATCGGTCCCTTCGTCCGGCACCTCATACAGCTCAGCTGGGATGACGTGCCGAGTCTTCGGCTTTTTGCCAATTCATTTGTACAGTGCCCGGCAATGCAATGTGAAGCCCGACTAAATCTGTCCGCGTGTCCGAGCGCAATAGCTATCTGCGGTTGATCGGGGATCTTTCCCGTAACTTTTCGTGAACGCGCCCCCTCGATACCCCATCGTGACGGCTGTCACGTAGGTTCCTACAACTCTACTCGCGTAGAAATTTTGTGCGGGTAGTCTGAAGGAACCTGCTCAGCACCACACACCGGGAGTGCCAGTGGCACGCGTCGTAGTCGACGTCATGCTCAAGCCGGAGATCCTCGACCCCCAGGGCCAGGCGGTGCAGCGCGCACTGCCGCGGCTGGGTTTCGAAGGCATCTCCGACGTACGTCAGGGAAAGCGTTTCGAACTGGAAGTTGACGGGCCGGTCGACGAGGCCGCGCTCGCCCGCATCCACGATCTTGCGGAATCCTTCCTCGCCAACACCGTGATCGAGGACTTCACCGTCAAGGTGGAGGAAGTCGCGGAGGCCGTGAAGTGACCGCTCGTATCGGCGTCGTCACTTTCCCGGGGAGCCTCGACGACCGGGACACCCAGCGCGCGATCCGCCTCGCGGGTGCCGAACCGGTCGCCCTCTGGCACAAGGACAAGGACCTCAAGCAGGTCGACGCCGTGGTGCTGCCCGGCGGTTTCTCCTACGGCGACTATCTGCGGGCCGGCGCCATCTCCCGCTTCTCGCCGGTGATGGAGACCGTCATCGAGCAGGCGAAGGCCGGCCTTCCGGTCCTCGGCATCTGCAACGGCTTCCAGATCCTCACCGAGGCCCATCTGCTGCCCGGCGGCATGCTCGGCAACGACCACCTGCACTTCATCTGCCGCGACCAGAAGCTGCGGGTGGAGAACGCGGGCACGGCCTGGACCAGCGACTACGAGCAGGGCCAGGAGATCCACATCCCGCTGAAGAACATGGACGGCCGCTATGTGGCCGACCAGTACACGCTGGACAAGCTGGAGGCCGAGGGGCGCGTCGCCTTCCGCTACCTCGACTTCAACCCGAACGGCTCGCTCAACGACATCGCCGGCATCACCAACGAGGCCGGCAACGTCGTAGGCCTGATGCCGCACCCGGAGCACGCCGTGGAGCCGCTCATCGGCACCGGCCGCACCGACGGCCTCCCCTTCTTCACCTCGATCCTCAAGAAGCTGGTCAACGCATGAGCCGGACGCCACTGGACACGGTCGAGCACGCGGCCGCGACCCCCGACGTCGAGCTGCCCTGGGCCGAACTCGGCCTGAAGAAGGACGAGTACGAGCGCGTGGTCGAGATCCTCGGCCGCCGGCCCACCGGTGCCGAGCTCGCCATGTACTCGGTCATGTGGTCCGAGCACTGCTCGTACAAGTCGTCGAAGGTGCACCTGCGCCAGTTCGGCGAGAAGGCCCCCGAGTCCGACGCGATGCTCGTCGGCATCGGCGAGAACGCCGGTGTCGTGGACGTCGGCCAGGGTTACGCGGTCACCTTCAAGGTCGAGTCGCACAACCACCCGTCGTACGTCGAGCCCTACCAGGGCGCGGCCACCGGCGTCGGCGGCATCGTGCGCGACATCATCGCGATGGGCGCCCGGCCGGTCGCGGTCGTGGACCCGCTGCGGTTCGGCGCCGCCGACCACCCCGACACCAAGCGCGTCCTGCCCGGCGTCGTCGCCGGCATCGGCGGCTACGGCAACTGTCTGGGCCTGCCCAACATCGGCGGCGAGGTCGTCTTCGACTCCTGCTACCAGGGCAACCCGCTGGTCAACGCCGGTGCCATCGGCGTCATGCGGCACGAGGACATCCACCTCGCGAAGGCCTCCGGCGCGGGCAACAAGGTCATCCTGTACGGGGCCCGCACGGGCGGTGACGGCATCGGCGGCGCGTCGATCCTCGCTTCCGAGACCTTCGACGACGCGAAGCCCTCCAAGCGCCCCGCCGTCCAGGTGGGCGACCCCTTCCAGGAGAAGCTCCTCATCGAGTGCACCCTGGAGGCGTTCAAGGAGAAGCTGGTCGTCGGCATCCAGGACCTGGGCGCGGCGGGCCTGTCCTGCGCCACCTCCGAGCTGGCCTCCAACGGCTCCGGCGGCATGCGCGTGACCCTGGACGACGTACCCCTGCGTGACTCGACGCTCTCGCCCGAGGAGATCCTCATGAGCGAGTCGCAGGAGCGCATGTGCGCGGTCGTCGAGCCGGAGAAGGTCGACCGGTTCCTGGAGATCTGCGCGAAGTGGGATGTCATCGCCAC
Source organism: Streptomyces curacoi (assembly GCF_001513975.1). GTDB lineage: Bacteria > Actinomycetota > Actinomycetes > Streptomycetales > Streptomycetaceae > Streptomyces > Streptomyces curacoi. The sequence continues at coordinate 87,730 of NZ_KQ947985.1, read as the reverse complement.
CGTCATCGGTGAGGTCACCGACGGCGACCGCCTGGAGATCTACTGGCACGGCGGCAAGATCGTCGACGTCGACCCGCGGACCGTGGCGCACGAGGGCCCGGTCTACGAGCGCCCGTACGCCCGCCCGTCCTGGCAGGACGAGCTCCAGGCCGACGACGCGAACAAGCTGCCGCGGCCGGAGACGAGCGAGGAGCTGAAGGACCAGGTCCTGAAGCTGGTCGGCTCCCCGAACCAGGCCTCCAAGAAGTGGATCACCTCGCAGTACGACCACTTCGTGCAGGGCAATACCGTCCTCGCCCAGCCCGAGGACTCCGGCATGATCCGCATCGACGAGGAGACCGGCCTCGGCGTCGCCATCGCGACCGACGGCAACGGCCGGTACGCCAAGCTGGACCCGTACGCGGGCGCCCAGCTGGCCCTCGCCGAGGCCTACCGCAACGTCGCCACGACCGGCGCCAAGCCGCTCGCGGTCTCCGACTGCCTGAACTTCGGCTCGCCCGAGGACCCGGCGGTGATGTGGCAGTTCGCGGAGGCGGTGCGCGGACTGGCGGACGCCTGCCAGCAGCTCGGCACGCCGGTGACCGGCGGCAACGTCTCGCTCTACAACCAGACGGGCGAGGCGGCCATCCACCCCACGCCGGTGGTGGCGGTCCTGGGCGTGATCGACGACGTGGCGCGCCGTACGCCGGTCGCCTTCCAGGAGGAGGGCCAGCTGCTCTACCTCCTCGGCGACACGCGTGAGGAGTTCGGCGGTTCGGCCTGGTCGCAGGTCGTGCACGACCACCTCGGTGGGCTGCCGCCCAAGGTCGACCTGGAGCGCGAGCGCCTGCTCGCCGAGATCCTGATCTCCGCCTCTCGCGACGGCATGATCGACTCCGCGCACGACCTGTCCGACGGCGGCCTGATCCAGGCGGTCGTCGAGTCGGCGCTGCTCGGCGGCAAGGGCGCCCGCCTGATCGTTCCGGACGGGCTCGACGCCTTCACCTTCCTCTTCTCCGAGTCGGCGGGGCGTGCGGTCGTCGCCGTGCCGCGCTCCGAGGAGGTCCGCTTCAACGACATGTGCGGTGCGCGGGGCCTGCCGGCCACCCGTATCGGTGTCGTCGACGGCGACCGTGTCGAGCTCCAGGGCGAGTTCGCGCTCACCCTGGAGGAGCTGCGGAAGGCCCACGAGGAGACCATCCCGGCGCTGCTCGCCTGAGTTCCGTACCCCCGAAGCCCCCGTCCGGTCCGCCGGGCGGGGGCTTCGTCGTGCGCCGGTCCGCGCGCGATTCTCTGCTTGCACGTAATTACGTAGTTCCGTAATATCGAGGTGTGGAACTCGAGCAACGCGTCGCCGACCTGGAGCGACGGCTGGCAGCGCTGGAGAACGCGCAGCACACCGCCCCCCGCCTCGGCGAGGGTGACTTCTGGGCCCTGCAGGGGCTCAAGGAGCAGCTGGCGCAGCTGAAAGCGGCCGACGGAGGAGTGCTGTTCACCGGCGCCGTTCGGCTGCCGACCGGGGAGCAGTACGAGTGGCAGCACGGCGCGCTGACCGAGGGCCTGCTGGACGACGACTGGGCGGGCGCCGCCGAGTCGTTCGCGGCGCTCGGCCATCCGGTGCGGCTGCGGCTGCTGCGCGAGGTCATCGGCGGCCGGCGCACCGCGGCAGAACTGGCCGCACTGGAGGAGATCGGCACGACCGGCCAGATCTACCACCACCTGCGCCAGCTCACCGGCACCGGCTGGCTCCACACGACCGGCCGCGGCCGCTACGAGGTGCCGCCGGGGCGGGTCGTACCGCTGCTGGTGGCGCTGTCGGCGGCCCGCCCGTAACCGAACCGAACTGGGGGAACGTTGTCCGCACGCAAACTCGTCAAGATCGTCTACCGCCTGCTGCAGCTGACGTTCATCGGCCTGGTGATCGCCCACGCCGCACTGGACCTGGGCTATCCCTGGTGGTGGAACTTCGCGCCGATCGCCCTGTCCTACCTGATCCTCGTCGTGGCCCACAGGTGGGGCGGCGCACCGGACAGTCCCCGCGCGGCCCGGGAACCGGTCGAGGTCGACCCGCCCGTCACCGGCCGCTGGCTCGCGCTGAACAGCCCGGCCGACCGCACCCCGAGCCACGGCACCCACGCCTACGGCCAGACCTACGCCATCGACGTCGTCGCCGAGCCCGAGCCGGACACCCGTCCCGGCTTCCGCATGCTGTGGCCGCTCGCCCGCCGAGCCGACGCCTTCCCGGCGTTCGGCGCCCCGCTCCTCGCCGTGGCCGACGCCACCGTCGTCCGGGCCGTCGACAGCCAGCGCGACCACCTCAGCCGCACCTCGCTGCCCGCGCTGCTGTACCTGATGGCCGTGGAGGCGTCCGTGCGCGACCTGGCCGGCGTCAGGCGGATCGTCGGCAACCACCTGATCCTCGACCTCGGCGACGGCACCTACGCGCTCTACGCCCACCTGCGACGCGGCTCGCTCACCGTCCGCGAGGGCGACCGGGTGACCGCCGGACAGCCGCTGGCCCGCTGCGGCAACTCGGGCAACACCACCGAGCCCCACCTCCACTTCCAGCTGATGGACGGCCCCGACCCGGACACCGCCCGCGGCGTCCCCTTCACCTGGCGCGGCATCGGCGTCCCCCGCAACCGCGAGACCTTCGAGGTGCCCACGACAACATCGCAGCCCGCATAGGCTGCCGCCATGTCCCCGGCCAAGAAGCGCGCCCGTACCTACGACCCCGCCAAGATCCGCGCCGCGGTGCTCACCCAGTTCGGGAACGTACGGCAGGCCGTACGCACCCTCACGGACGAGCAGCTCGCCCTCCCCACCCGCCTGGCGGGCTGGACCGTACGGGACCTGGCCGCGCACGTGACCATGGCCGTGGAGACCGTCAGCCGCAACCTCGACCGGGACGAGCCGGCGAAGGCCGAGCTCACCCTCCTGGAGTGGCCCTTCGCCACCGCCGCCCGCGCCGGTGACATCGCCGACGGCACCCGTGACCTGGCCGCCGCCAGCCCCGACCTCGACGCCCTCTACGCCCGCACCGAGGAACGCCTGAGGCAACGGCTCGCGGACGCGCCCGGCGACCGCCTCCTCGCCGCCCGAACCGGCGCGATGACCCTCGCCGACTACCTGGTCACCCGTACCGTCGAGCTCGTCGTCCATACCGACGACCTGAACGCGGCCGTCCCCGGCCTCGGCATCCCCCACGACCGTCAGGCCCTCGCCGCCTGTACCCGCCTCCTCGCCGACGCCCTCGCCGCCAAGGCGCCCGGCGGCTCGACCGAGGTGCGGATCCCGCCGTACGCGGTCGTGCAGTGCGTCGAGGGGCCGAGGCACACCCGGGGGACCCCGCCGAACGTCGTCGAGACCGACCCGCTGACCTGGATCCGGCTCGCGACCGGGCGGACGGGGTGGCGGGAGGCCCTCGCGCAGGCCAAGGTCAGCGCGAGCGGGGAGCGGGCCGACCTGGGCGGGCTGCTGCCGCTCATGGGGTGACGGCCGGCAAGCGCAACCGTGACGGCCGGCAAGCGGAACCGAGCGGAACCGGTCCCGTGTCCCTCCCGTCCCACCGGCATGAACACACTCGGCATGGACAAGCAGCGACTGGCCGCCCTCACCGCGCTGACCCTCCTCCCGCTCGCCGTCGCCTGCGGCAGCGAGAAGGCGGGCAGCGACTCGGTCGGTGCCGGCGTGTCGGCCTCCGCGACGGGCGTCCACTGGGCCGTCGAGGACATCACCGTCGACGGAAAGAGGAGCAAGGCGCCGGGCGACGCCTACCTGCGCATCGCCGACGGCGGCAAGGTCAAGGGCAACCTCGGCTGCAACAACTTCGGCGCCGAAGCCGCCTTCGAGGACAACCACGTCACCTTCGACCGGATGAGGGCGACCGAGATGGCCTGCGAGGGCGTCCCCCCGGCCTTCGAGGAGAGCCTCGCCCGCACCCTCTCCGACGGCGACCTCACCGCCTCCCTCACGAGCGATCGCCTGACCCTCACCACGGCCGACGGCGACCGCGTCACCCTCACCAAGCAGGAGGCGGCCCCCTTCTACGGCACGAAGTGGACCATCACCAGCCCCGACACCGACGGCAAGGCCCACCTCACCTTCGACGAGAAGACCGGACAGGTCGGCGGCAGCCTCGGCTGCAACAAGGTGAAGGCCGAGGCGACGGTCCGCGACGGCCGTATCACGCTCGGCACCGCGTCCACCACGCGCATGATGTGCGACACCTCACTCATGAATACGGAGAAGACTCTCCTGGGCCTCTTCGACGGCACGGTGAAGTACGAACTGGATCACCGCAATCTCGTCCTGACCAGCGAAAACGGCGAGCACATCAACGCCACCGCCGCTGAGTGATCCTTTACGGCAGCGCTGATCAGGTATTCCCCAATTCGGACCAGTGGTCGATCTCGCCTACACTCGGTGGCGTGCCACGTGGTGACGGTCGACTCAATCACGATCTGCTCCCCGGCGAGAAAGGCCCCCAGGACGCATGCGGCGTCTTCGGTGTCTGGGCTCCGGGCGAAGAGGTCGCAAAGCTCACGTACTTCGGGCTCTACGCCCTCCAGCATCGGGGCCAGGAATCCGCGGGAATCGCGGTCAGCAACGGCTCCCAGATCCTCGTCTTCAAGGACATGGGCCTCGTCTCCCAGGTCTTCGACGAGACCTCGCTCGGTTCGCTCCAGGGTCACATCGCGGTCGGACACGCCCGCTACTCGACCACCGGCGCCTCCGTGTGGGAGAACGCCCAGCCGACGTTCCGCGCCACCGCGCACGGCTCCATCGCGCTCGGCCACAACGGCAACCTCGTCAACACCGCCCAGCTCGCGGAGATGGTCGCCGACCTGCCCAAGCAGGAAGGCGGCCGCACGCCGCGCGTGGCGGCCACCAACGACACCGACCTGCTGACCGCGCTGCTCGCGGCCCAGGTCGACGAGGACGGCAAGCCGCTGACCATCGAGGAGGCCGCCCACCAGGTCCTCCCGCAGGTCAAGGGCGCCTTCAGCCTCGTCTTCATGGACGAGCACACCCTCTACGCCGCCCGCGACCCGCAGGGCATTCGCCCGCTGGTCCTCGGCCGCCTGGAGCGCGGCTGGGTCGCCGCGTCCGAGTCCGCCGCCCTCGACATCGTCGGCGCCAGCTACGTCCGCGAGATCGAGCCGGGCGAGTTCGTCGCCATCGACGAGAACGGCCTGCGCACCTCCCGATTCGCGGAAGCGAAGCCCAAGGGCTGTGTCTTCGAGTACGTCTACCTGGCCCGCCCCGACACCGACATCGCCGGCCGCAACGTCTACCTCTCCCGCGTGGAGATGGGCCGCCGCCTGGCCAAGGAAGCCCCGGTCGAGGCCGACCTGGTGATACCGACTCCGGAGTCCGGCACCCCGGCCGCCATCGGCTACGCGGAGGCGTCCGGCATCCCCTTCGGCGCCGGCCTGGTCAAGAACGCGTACGTCGGCCGTACGTTCATCCAGCCCTCGCAGACCATCCGCCAGCTCGGCATCCGCCTGAAGCTGAACCCGCTGAAGGAAGTCATCAAGGGCAAGCGTCTGGTCGTCGTCGACGACTCGATCGTGCGCGGCAACACCCAGCGCGCCCTGGTCCGCATGCTCCGCGAGGCGGGCGCCGCCGAGGTCCACATCCGGATCTCCTCGCCGCCCGTGAAGTGGCCCTGCTTCTTCGGCATCGACTTCGCCACCCGCGCCGAGCTCATCGCCAACGGCATGACGATCGAGGAGATCGGCACCTCGCTGGGCGCCGACTCCCTGGCGTACATCTCCATCGACGGCATGATCGAGGCGACCACCATCGCCAAGCCGAACCTGTGCCGCGCCTGCTTCGACGGCGAGTACCCGATGGAGCTCCCGGACCCCGAGCTGCTCGGCAAGCAGCTGCTGGAGACGGAGCTGGCCGCCGGCCCGGCCGCCACGGCCGCCGCCGACGCGATCCGCCGTCCGTAGACAGCCCGCAATACCTGCTGTACGACACGAAGGTTCTCATTAGCCATGTCTGAGACAACTGGTGCCAGCTACGCAGCCGCGGGCGTCGACATCGAAGCGGGCGACCGCGCGGTCGAGCTGATGAAGGAGTGGGTGAAGAAGACCCAGCGCCCCGAGGTCCTCGGCGGCCTCGGCGGTTTCGCCGGCCTCTTCGACGCCTCCGCCCTCAAGCGCTACGAGCGCCCGCTGCTCGCCTCCGCCACCGACGGTGTGGGCACCAAGGTCGACATCGCGCGCCGGCTGGGCGTCTACGACACCATCGGCCACGACCTGGTCGCCATGGTCATGGACGACATCGTGGTGTGCGGCGCCGAGCCGCTGTTCATGACCGACTACATCTGCGTCGGCAAGGTCCACCCCGAGCGGGTCGCCGCCATCGTCAAGGGCATCGCCGAGGGCTGTGTGCTGGCCGGCTGCGCCCTGGTGGGCGGTGAGACGGCCGAGCACCCGGGTCTGCTGGGCGAGGACGACTTCGACGTGGCGGGCGCCGGTACGGGCGTCGTGGAGGCCGACCGGCTGCTGGGCCCGGATCGCATCCGTACGGGTGACGCGGTGATCGCCATGGCGGCGTCCGGTCTTCACTCGAACGGGTACTCGCTGGTCCGCCATGTCCTGCTGAACGAGGCCGGCCTGGCCCTGGACGCACGGATCGACGAGCTCGGCCGCACCCTCGGCGAGGAGCTGCTGGAGCCGACCAAGATCTACTCGCTGGACTGCCTGGCCCTCACCCGCACCACCGAGGTCCACGCCTTCAGCCACGTCACCGGCGGCGGCCTCGCGGCCAACCTGGCCCGGGTGATCCCGGACACCCTGCACGCGATCGTCGACCGCTCCACCTGGACCCCGGCCCCGATCTTCGACCTCGTCGGCAAGACCGGTCAGGTCGAGCGCCTGGAGCTGGAGAAGACCCTGAACATGGGCGTCGGCATGATCGCGATCGTGCCGGAGGAGTCCGCGGACGTGGCCCTCGCGACGCTGGCCGACCGAGGCGTGGACGCCTGGGTCGCCGGCGAGATCACCGACCGCGGTGACCACGAGTCGGGCGCGGCCCTGGTGGGCGACTACGCGAGCTGAAGCCCCGCAGGCAGCACAGAACCCGGTCGGTGACCGAGGTCACCGACCGGGTGAGTGCTCAATGCAAGGTCAAGCGCCGCGACGCTGCTCCGAGGGGTCCTCGTCCTGATCCTCGTCGTCGTCCCCATAGAGGTCGGCGTACTTCGAGTACAGGTCGTCGTCGTCCTGCTCATCGTCCTCGAAACGATCGCCGTTCGGCGACTGATTCGATGTCGATGCGCCCAGCTCTTCAGCCAGGCGTGAGAGGTCAGTCCCACCGCTGTTGTACTTCAGCTGGCGGGCGACCTTCGTCTGCTTGGCCTTGGCCCGGCCGCGCCCCATGGCTCGACCCCCTCAACGACGGGGCTCGACGGCCCCAGAGTCTGACACGCGTTCATGATCCGGAACGGACTCTCCGTGGAGAGGCCGGTCCGTAGGGCTTCCACGGTACCTGAGCCCGCGCCCATACGGTACGTCGCCCGCAGCACAGGCGTGTGCACAGGACCTTCGAGGTGCCCTGTCCTCGCTGGTCAACCGCGATTTTAACCACTTATCGGCGGTCGACCCGCCGGTAGAAGTGAGAGTTCTCTCCAACTTCCACCGACGGGTACCGGCCAAACCCGTGTTATCGGGCTGGCCCCGCGACGCAGGCGGATCAGCGTGCCCCGCGCGCCTCCGCCATCCGCTGCTCGGCGATCCGGTCGGCCGCGGCGGCCGGCGGAATCCCGTCCGTCTTCGCACGTGCGAATATGGCCAGCGTGGTGTCGTAGATCTTCGCGGCCTTCGCCTTGCACCGCTCGAAGTCGAAGCCGTGCAGCTCGTCGGCGACCTGGATGACACCGCCGGCGTTCACCACGTAGTCGGGCGCGTAGAGGATCCCGCGGTCGGCGAGGTCCTTCTCGACGCCCGGGTGGGCGAGCTGGTTGTTGGCCGCGCCGCACACCACCCTGGCGGTCAGCACCGGCACGGTGTCGTCGTTCAGGGCCCCGCCGAGCGCGCACGGGGCGTAGATGTCGAGGTCCTCGACGCGGATCAGGGTCGCGGTGTCGGCGACGGCCGTCACGCCCGTCGGATGGGCCGCGAGGATCCGGCCCACGGCCTCCTCGCGCACGTCCGTGATGACGACCTCGGCGCCCTCCGCCCGCAGGTGCTCCACCAGGTGGTGGCCGACCTTGCCGACACCGGCGATGCCGACCTTGCGGCCGCGCAGCGACGGGTCGCCCCACAGGTGCTGGGCGGAGGCCCGCATGCCCTGGTAGACGCCGAAGGCGGTGAGCACGGAGGAGTCGCCCGCGCCGCCGTTCTCCGGGGAGCGCCCGGTCGTCCAGCGGCACTCACGGGCCACGACGTCCATGTCGGCGACATACGTGCCGACGTCGCAGGCGGTGACGTAGCGACCGCCCAGCGAGGCCACGAACCGGCCGTAGGCCAGCAGCAGCTCCTCGGTCTTGATCCGGTCCGGGTCCCCGATGATCACGGCCTTGCCGCCGCCGTGGTCGAGCCCGGCCATGGCGTTCTTGTACGACATCCCGCGCGCGAGGTTCAGGGCGTCGGCGACGGCCTCCTCCTCGGTCGCGTACGGGTAGAAGCGCGTACCGCCCAGCGCGGGGCCCAGGGCGGTGGAGTGGATGGCGATGACGGCCTTGAGGCCGCTGGCGCGGTCCTGGCAGAGCACGACCTGCTCATGACCCCCCTGATCCGAGTGGAAGAGGGTGTGCAGGACGCCGTGTGTTACGTCGGTCACTGTGGTGACTCCTGAGTACGTTGCGGCGATCGGAGCGAGCTCCCGTACGGGTGGCGGGGGCTGTGAGCATGAGATTAGACCCGCGAGCGCCCACCCATCCCGCAGTGCTCAGGATCACCTACTCCTGGAGTAAGGCCGTGCGACGATTTGCATAGTTTTCCCGCTGGTTTGTCAGCGGGTCCCGCAGGTTTTCCCGGCAGACGGCAGGGGAGAGAGCAGGCGTGCCCAAGGTGTCCTCGGTGGTCGTCCCGTACGCGACCTATCTGCGCGTGTACGAACCGCTGGCCGCCTTCCCGGAGCCCGAGCGCGATCACTGGGCCCGCTACGCCCGCCGCCCCGACCGCCCCTCGTACCAGGACGAACTGCGCCGCTCCCTCGCCGACTTGCTGCCCACCCCGCCCATTGCGGTGCCGGTGCACGAGAGCAGCGACGCCTTCGTGCTGGAGGTCGACGGGGTGCTGTGCGTGTGCCCGTGGCGGACCCGGCTGCGGGGCTGGCAGGCGCTCGGGGAGCTGGGCGAGGAGCTGCCCAAGCCGGTCCTGGACGCGGTGCTGCCGCCCCTCGTACGGCGCCAGGCGGCTCAGGACTACGAGCGCTGGCTGGCCCGCAACCCGGACGCCCGGCCCTGGATCCGCACCTCGACCTGGCAGGTGCCCCTGCACTGGTTCGTGCTGGTGTCGGACGAGGAGCGGCGCTTCGAGAAGGGCTCGGCCGAGATCCCGCCGATGCTGCGCTACCGGACGCCGATGGTGCAGGCCCGGCGGCGGGTGGCGCGGGCCCTGAGGACGCTGAGGGACGCCATCGACGAGGGGCCGCTCATCGACGGCCTGGTGGACGTCGGGCGCTGGCTGGAGGAGTTCCATCCGCGCTCGCTGGTCGAGCTGGACTACGGCGGCCTGGTGCACACCCTGTCGGCCGGCGACCTGGAGGACGATCACTCGGCGGCCGATGTGGCCGACGGCATCGAGGCGCTGCGGCACGGTGACGGGGCGGCCGCGGGGGCGGCCTACGGGCGGCTCGTGGAGCGCTGGCGGGCAGTGCGGGACCGGCGGTCGGCGAACTGAGCGGTCCGCCGGGTGATCCGGGGCGAGGGGCCGGCGGGCGGAACCGGTGTGACGTAACGAACTGGCGTTTGACGAGACGCCCGTTTTGGGGTTTCGTGCTCGCACTGAGGTTCCTGATGTCTCGTCAACAACGGACGTAGGGTCCGATCCGGGCGTATCCGTCAAGAGTGCTTCAACGCGCGTAAGCGTGACGGACCGCACGTACGCGGCCCTTGCGCCGGTAACCCCTCCTCGTGCCAAAATAGGACAAGGAGTCCGGGGAGGGCTCTCTCTCGACATTGCACGCTTTGGGGGGTCTTGAGACTCCTGCACGCCACTGTGACTGATCGTCACAGTGGCGTGACTGTCCGCTATGGCATGGTCCATCGGCTTCCGTCGCTGATGAACACCTGGGAGGGCAATTCCATCGGTTTGGCCGACGCGGCTGGACAGATGGTGTAGTTGTAGTGCCGAGGACAAGCCGTTCGTCCTATAACCGACTCGACTCGCGTCCGCCATTTCGGGCAACGCGGGTCAAGGTGCAGAATTTAGAGGAAAGAACCGAGAAGGTTCGGTTCTCCCGAGGAGGCCGCTCATGACCGCTCGCACCCCTGATGCCGAGCCGCTGCTGACCCCGGCTGAGGTCGCCACCATGTTCCGCGTCGACCCCAAGACGGTCACGCGGTGGGCGAAGGCCGGGAAGCTCACGTCCATCCGTACGCTCGGCGGGCACCGCCGCTACCGCGAGGCCGAGGTCCGCGCTCTGCTGGCGGGCATCCCGCAGCAGCGCAGCGAGGCCTGAACAACTGCATAACCCGGGCAAACCGGCAGTTCCCCCAACTGCCGCGGCGCCCGAACCCTAGCTCCAAGCGACGCGGGTTCTGCCCCAACAGAGCCCACGCCCAAGCCGAACAGAGCACTGCAGGCACGCAACAAGGGTGCGTCGTCGATCGCGCTGGACTCCGCCGGGTCCAGCGCGATCTTTTTTGTGCGCGGACCGTGTGCCGGCCGGCACTCCTGTGGGCGGGCTTGTCGGACTCTGGGGAGGGGTGTCGGGTCTCCTGTGGACGCGCCCTGGACGGTCACGGGGGCGCGGCGGGCGACCCCTGGAAGCTGGTGCAATTGCACATATTAAATTGACCAGTTGTAGGTGGGGTGTAAGTACCGCACTTCCAGAAACTCATGCGGTGACACCCGTCACATGCCACAGTGCTTGTTGCCCCCGGCCTATGTGCGCTACAGGGAGCCGAGTGCTCCAGAGCCCCCATGACAGGCGGCAGTTGGCGCCGGCGACGGTCACGCGGTGGACGGCGTCTCGTCCTCGACGACCTCGTCCGGGACTGTCCGAGCGGTACGCGGAGGAGAAGCCATCGCCAGCCGCAACAGGTGATGGCAGATCGGGCAGTGGCGGGTGAGATGCCGATACGAGGAGGCGGCCGCCAGGTGCGCGCGGAGAAGTGCCCGCGTCTCGTGCCTAGCCGATGCCGCCATACGCCACCTCCGGGGGGTCACGCGGAAAGGTGCCCTGAGTTCTGGGTACCGAGCGAATGTGACTCCGTCAAGGTGGCGCGGAGCTCCGCCGGGGGCGTTCAGGGCCTAGTTGCCAGGCCCAGGCCCCCGGACACGAAGAAGGCCCGCACCCCAGGGGGTGCGGGCCTTCTTCCTTCGCTGCGGTCCTGACGGGATTTGAACCCGCGGCCTCCACCTTGACAGGGTGGCGAGCACTCCAAACTGCTCCACAGGACCAGGTTTCGCTGCGCGATTCTTGCGTTGCGCTGCGAGAAGAGACTGTACAGGAGGGTGAGCCCCCTGGTCGAACTCACCCAACGTACACGCCCCGTTACGGCGCCAGCGCGTCGATCGTCTTCACGATCCGCTTGTCGGAGATCGGGTACGCCGTACCGAGCGCATGGGCGAAGTAACTGACGCGGAGCTCCTCCAGCATCCAGCGCACGTCCAGAACCTGCTGCGGGACCGGACGGCCCTGCGGCATCTGCTCCAGGAGCCAGGCGTACTCGTCCTGCATCTCGTGGACCTTCTCCATGCGGGTCGTGTCGCGCTGGACGTTCGTCGGCATCTGCTGCAGCCGACGGTCCACCGCGATCAGGTACCGCATCAGGTCGGGCAGACGCCGCAGACCCGCCTCCGTCACGAAACCGGGCCGTACAAGGGCGTCCAGCTGCTTCCGTACGTCCGTGAGGTTCGCGAGCAGCGCAGGGCTGCGTACGGCCTTCAGACGGCGCTCAGCGGCCTGCCAGGCGGCGAGGACCTGCTGCACCTGCGCCACCGTACGGACCGTCGTGTCGACGATCTCGGCCCGCACCCGGTCGTACAGCTTCCGATACGACTCCTCGTCCCACGCCGGCCCCCCGAAGTCACCGATCAGCTTGTCCGCCGCCGCCATCGCACAGTCCTCGAAGAGCGCCTGGATCGAGCCGTGCGGATTGGCCGACAGGGCCAGCTTCTGGGCGTTCGTCAGCTTCTCGGACGCGAACTTCGCCGGATTCACCGGGATGTTGCGCAGGATCAGCCGACGCGTGCCCTTCCACATCGCCTGCGCCTGCTCCGCCTCCGTGTCGAAGAGGCGGACCGACACCGTGTCCCCGTCGTCCACCAGCGCCGGGTACGCCTTCACCGGCTGGCCGGCCCGCCGGGTCTCGAAGACACGGGTGAGCGTGCCGATGGTCCAGTCGGCCAGACCCTCGCGTTCCAGGGACTCGCCGCCCTCGCGGGACGCGGTGGCCGCCGCGGCCTGCGAGAGGGCCTTGCGCGCCTTCGGCTTCAGCCGGAGCTTCAAAGCCTCCAGATCCTTGTCCTCGGCCAGCTTGCGACGCCGCTCGTCGACGATCCGGAACGTGATGCGCAGATGATCCGGAACCTTCGACCAGTCGAAGTCGTCCGCCGTGAACGGGACACCGACCATGCGCCTCAGCTCCCGCGCCATGGTCACCGTCAGCGGCTCCTGCAAAGGCACCGCCTTCTCCAGGAACGCCTTCGCATAGTTCGGCGCCGGCACGTAACTGCGGCGGATCGGCTTGGGGAGAGAACGGATCAGCTCCGTCACCAGTTCCTCACGCAGACCCGGGATCTGCCAGTCGAAACCCTCGTCCGTGACCTGGTTCAGCACCTGAAGAGGGATGTGGACCGTGACACCGTCCGCGTCCGCACCCGGCTCGAACTGGTACGTGACCCGGAACTTCAACGGCCCCTGACGCCAGGAGTCCGGATAGTCCGACTTGGTGACCGCCTCGGCCGACTCCCGGATGAGCATCTCCCGCTCGAAGTCCAGATAGTCCGGCTGCTCGTGCCGCTTGCGCTTCCACCAGGAGTCGAAGTGCGCGCCGGACACAACGTGTTCGGGCACCCTCTGGTCATAGAAGTCGAACAGCGTCTCGTCGTCCACGACGATGTCCCGGCGCCGCGCACGATGCTCCAACTCCTCGACCTCACTGAGGAGTTTGCGATTGTCCGCGAAGAACTTGTGGTGGGTGCGCCAGTCACCCTCGACCAGGGCGTTGCGGATGAACAGCTCGCGGCTGACCTCCGGATCGACCCGCCCGTAGTTGACCTTGCGCTGCGCGATGATCGGAACGCCGTACAGCGTGACCTTCTCGTACGCCATCACAGCCGCCTGGTCCTTCTCCCAGTGCGGCTCCGAATACGTGCGCTTGAGAAGGTGCCCGGCGAGCGGCTCCACCCACTCCGGCTCGATCTTCGCGTTGACCCGGGCCCACAGGCGACTCGTCTCCACCAGCTCCGCCGACATCACGAAGCGCGGGGGCTTCTTGAACAGGGCCGAACCCGGGAAGATCGCGAACTTCGCGTTGCGGGCACCGAGATACTCGTTGCGGCCGCCGTCCTTGCGCGCGCCGGCGCCGGAGTCCTTGGACTCCTTCACATCCTTCATACCGATGTGGGAGAGGAGACCGGCGAGCAGAGAGACATGGATACGGTCGGCGGGGGCGTCGTCCTCGTTGAGGTGGATGCCCATCTGCTTGGCAACCGTCCGCAGCTGGGAGTAAATGTCCTGCCATTCGCGAATGCGCAGGAAGTTCAGATACTCCTGCTTGCACATCCGGCGGAACGACGACGAACCGCGCTCCTTCTGCTGCTCACGGATGTACCGCCAGAGATTCAGATACGCGAGGAAGTCGCTCGTCTCGTCCTTGAAACGGGCATGCTGCTGGTCCGCCTGGGTCTGCTTGTCGGCGGGACGCTCCCGTGGATCCTGGATGGAGAGCGCGGCCGCTATGACCATGACCTCGCGGACACAGCCGTTCCGGTCGGCCTCCAGCACCATGCGGGCCAGCCGCGGGTCGACCGGCAGCTGAGCCAGCTTGCGACCGGTGTCCGTCAGCCGCTTGCGCACGTCCTTCTGCGACGGATCCAGCGCACCGAGCTCCTGCAGGAGCTGCACACCGTCACGGATGTTGCGATGATCCGGCGGATCGATGAACGGGAACTTCTCGATGTCGCCGAGACCGGCCGCCGTCATCTGCAGGATCACGGAAGCCAGGTTCGTCCGCAGGATCTCCGCGTCCGTGAACTCCGGGCGGGCGAGGAAATCGTCCTCCGAGTACAGCCGGATACAGATTCCGTCACTCGTCCGCCCACAGCGGCCCTTGCGCTGATTGGCACTGGCCTGGGAGATCGGTTCGATCGGCAGCCGCTGGACCTTCGTGCGATGGCTGTAGCGGCTGATCCGGGCGAAGCCGGGGTCGATGACGTACTTGATACCGGGCACCGTGAGGGAGGTCTCGGCGACGTTGGTCGCCAGAACGATCCTGCGACCGGTGTGCGGCTGGAAGACACGATGCTGCTCGGCGTGCGAGAGACGGGCGTAGAGCGGCAGGACTTCGGTGAAGCGGTACTGCTTCTTCGTCAGGGCGTCCGCCGTGTCCCGGATCTCCCGCTCCCCTGAGAGGAAGACCAGAATGTCGCCCTGCCCCTCACCCATCAGCTCCTCGACGGCGTCCGTGATCGCGGTGATCTGATCCCGGTCCGCGTCATCGCCGTCCTCTTCGAGGAGAGGCCGGTAGCGCACCTCCACCGGATACGTCCGCCCGCTCACCTCGATGATCGGCGCATCACCGAAGTGCCGGGAGAAACGCTCGGGATCGATGGTCGCCGACGTGATGACGACCTTCAGATCCGGCCGCTTCGGCAGCAGCTGGGCCAGATACCCGAGCAGAAAGTCGATGTTGAGAGACCGCTCATGGGCCTCGTCGATGATGATCGTGTCGTAGGCACGCAGCTCACGATCCGTCTGGATCTCGGCGAGCAGGATGCCGTCGGTCATCAGCTTGATAAACGTGGCGTCCGGATTCACCTGATCGGTGAAACGAACCTTCCAGCCGACCGACTCGCCCAGCGGAGTGTCCAGCTCCTCGGCCACCCGCTCCGCGACCGTACGAGCGGCAATACGGCGGGGCTGCGTGTGCCCGATCATGCCGCGCACACCACGCCCGAGCTCAAGACAGATCTTCGGAATCTGGGTCGTCTTACCGGACCCGGTCTCACCCGCCACGATCACCACCTGGTGATCACGGATCGCGGCCGCGATGTCGTCCTTCTTCTGACTGACGGGCAGCTGCTCGGGATACCTGACGGCGGGCACACGGGTGCGCCGCGCGGCGATACGCTCCTCACCCCTGGCGATCTCCGCCTCGATCTCCGCGAGCACGGCGGCCCGCGCCTCCGGCTTACGGATCTTGCGCGCACCTTCGAGCCGCCGACCGAGCCGATGCGCATCGCGCAGGGAGAGCTCGGTCAGACGGGGGGCGAGGGGGCCGAGGGCGGGGGCAGGCTGCGTAGACATACGCGATCCAGGATCTCATCCCGGCGAAATCCATGGCGAACGCTTTTGCCTCCGGCGGTTTTGCCTCCGGCGGTGGAGCGGGGTCCGCGACGCGGAGCACATGGAAGCAGCCCCTCTGGGAGATCCCGGAGGGGCTGTCCTGACGGTGGCTGGGGCCGGGGTCGAACCGGCGACCTTCCGCTTTTCAGGCGGACGCTCGTACCAACTGAGCTACCCAGCCGTCAAGGCCTTTTGTAAAGCCTTTGCGGTCCTGACGGGATTTGAACCCGCGGCCTCCACCTTGACAGGGTGGCGAGCACTCCAAACTGCTCCACAGGACCAAGCGATGTGTACGACAGTGTCGCACACCGTACTGCGTGCCCCCAACGGGATTCGAACCCGTGCTACCGCCTTGAAAGGGCGGCGTCCTAGGCCGCTAGACGATGAGGGCTATCGGCCCGCCTGGGCGCTTCTCAGCGCGTCGGGGACGTGAGAAGCATATGGGATGGCGGGAGGTATCGCCAAAACGGTTTACGGAGAGGGGCTCGGAGTCGGGGTGGGGGAGTCGGGTGTGCCTGGCTGGTTCTCCTCGACGAGGTGGCGGCGTACCTCTGCCGTGGTGAGGCCGAGGCCGCCGAGTTCGATCTCGTCCCAGGCCTGGAGGCGGCGGGTGTCGCGGTCGAAGTAGAGGATCGAGGTCTGGATGGGGTCGGGGTGTTTGCCTTCGACCGCGCGTAGGCCGCTGCCG
Organism: Streptomyces curacoi; assembly: GCF_001513975.1. Taxonomy (GTDB): domain Bacteria; phylum Actinomycetota; class Actinomycetes; order Streptomycetales; family Streptomycetaceae; genus Streptomyces; species Streptomyces curacoi. Next base: position 71,367 of record NZ_KQ947985.1, on the reverse strand, counting down.
CCTGTGGAGCCTTCGATGCGGAGGCGGGTGCCGTATGGCAGGAGTTCCATTTCCTGGTGGTGGACGTGGCCGGCGAGGGTGAGGGGGACTTCGCCGTCTGTGTGGCGTGCTGCCACTGGTTCGTGGGCGATGGCGACGTCGACGGGGGTGCCGGCGGCTTTCTGGTCGCGCAGGGAGGTGGCCAGGCGGGCGCCTGCCAGTTCGTTGGCGGCGTCGCCGCCGGGGACGGTGGAGCGGTCGGGGGTGAACTGGGGGTCGCCGATGCCGGCGAAGCGCAGGCCGGCGATGGTTTTGGCCTTGCCGTCGTCCAGGACGTGGACGTTCTTGAGGCCTTCCAGGTAGCGCTGGGTCACTCGTGAGTCGTGGTTGCCGCGGACCCAGACGTAGGGGGCGCCGAGGTCCTCGATGGGGTCCAGGAAGCCGTTCTCGGCGGCTGTGCCGTGGTCCATGGTGTCGCCGGAGTCGACGATCACGTTGACCTTGTACTGGTCGACGAGCGAGGCGATGATCTTCCAGCTCGCCGGGTTGAGGTGGATGTCGGAGACGTGCAGGACGCGGATCGTGGACGGGTCGGGGGCGTAGGCGGGGAGGGTGGAGGTGGCGTCGTAGAGCTTGGTCACGTTGGTGACCAGGCGGGCCAATTCCTTTTGGTAGACGTCGAATTCGGTGACGATGCTGCGTGCGTTGCCGACCAGGGACGGGGCGGAGGACAGCAGGCCCGAGAACTTCGGTTCCAGGACGGACTCGGGGTTCCAGGTGGCGAATGCCGTGCCGCCCGAGGCCGCCAGGAGGGTGAGGGCGAGGCCGCCGGCGGCGAGGGCGCGGCGGGGGCGGCGGTAGACGGCGAGGCCCAGGGCGGTGGCGCCGGAGACGACGGCCACGCAGGAGCGCAGGGCCAGGTCGCGGGTGCCGTGGGTGATGTCCTGGGTGACTTCGTCCTGGAGGCCGGAGAGGCGTTCGGGGTGGTCCACGAGGGCTTGGGCGCGGGCGGGGTCGAGTTGGTCGACGTTGACGTCCAGGCGGACGGGGGCGATGTGGCTGTCGAGTTGGAGGGCGCCGAGCGGGGAGATGTTGATCTTTGTGCCGCCGGTGAGGGACGGGCGCAGGGTCATGGTGGTGTTCATGGGGCCGACGGGGACGCGGACGTTGCCGACGATCAGCAGGCCGAGCCAGGCGCCGAGAAGGACGACGGTGACGAGTCCGAGGGTGCGGGTCCAGGGGTGGGGCTGGGTGACGAGTTCGGGGGTGGGGAGGGGGCGGCGGGTGGCGTAGCGGTGGGCGAGGGCGCGCGGGGCCCTGGGGAGGGGGCGGAAGATTTTCATGACTGCGGCGGGGACGCGGGCCATTGGTCCCGTATGCCCAAGTGCGGGGGTGGATATGCGGGGCTGTCGGCGGCTCGTTGGTGGCTGTGTCGTACCCGACAATGGGCCTGTGCTGGAGATGACGCGCGAGGAGTTCGAGGAACTGGTTGCCGAGGCGCTGGACCGGATTCCGCCGGAGTTGACGCGGTTGATGGACAACGTCGCGGTGTTCGTCGAGGACGAGCCGCCTGCGGATGATCCGGAGCTGCTCGGGCTGTACGAGGGGACGCCGCTGACCGATCGCGGGGAGTGGTATGCCGGTGTGCTGCCGGATCGGATCACGATCTATCGGGGGCCGACGTTGCGGATGTGTGAGACGCGGGAGGAGGTCGTCGAGGAGACCGAGGTGACTGTGGTGCATGAGATCGCGCATCACTTCGGGATCGACGATGCTCGGTTGCATGCGCTCGGGTATGGGTGATCGGGCGCCGGGGAGTGGGTGGTGCGGGGCGCGTGTCCTCTTGTGGGCGGCGGGAGTTGGGCAGGTTGACTTCTTCGCCCGCCCTTGGAGGTGGCTTCCGTGCGCCCCTTGTACGTACCCGTCCGTCTGGCCGTCACGGTCATGGCCGTGGCCGCTGCCGCCGGCTGCATGAGTGTGGGCGATGACGACGGAGGTGGGGGTGTGAAGCCGTCGCGTTCCGCCGGGCAGGGGGGCGGTGAGGCGCCCGATGGTGGTTCGGCGGTGTCGGGTGCCGGGTCGGGGCAGGGGGCGCGTGCGGATGACGGCAAGCGGGCCGGTGAGAAGCGCAAGGGCAAGGACGAGGGGAAGGGTGGGGCCAGGGAGTCGGCGTCTGCTTCGGTTTCGCCGTCGGCGGAGGTGAGCGCGTCGGCTCCTGCGGCGGGCGGGCCGGAGAGGCCGGGGCAGAGCGAGGAGCCGGAGCCGACGCGTCCGGCTGAGCCGACGCCCACGCGGACGCCGGATCCGGAGCCGACGCCGACGGTGCAGCCGACGTCCGCCTCGCCGACTCCGACGCAGGCCGAGCCGTCGTCTTCGGCGCATGAGGAGACGGGGCCGCAGCTCGCTCAGCGGGAGCCGGCGCCGGCTGCGGGGGCGCCGGCGTGACGGTGGGGCGGTGTCGGGGGGTGGTGATCGGGGGCGCCTGCTGGGTGGGGTTGGCGTGCTGGTGCAAGTGACGTTGCCTACAGGGGTGGCGGTCGGTTTGCGTTGGGGGGCTGGGGGTGCGTATGGTGGTAGATCGTTTGATCCCATTTGCCCGGCGCCACTGCAGAGCGCGCCGTGTGGCGCGTACTCTCCCTTGCCGTGGCTGACCGCATTGAGGCGGTCGTATTGCGAATCACGGAGTTGACGGGCGCGTGCCGACGAGACTCCGGAAGGTTTCGCATACGCATGTCCATTTCCAGTACTGATCACGTCGTCGTGCCCGAGGACGCGGAGAACGCGGCCGTCGAGGACGCCGCTCCCGAGGCCACCTTCGGGGACCTCGGTCTCCCCGAGGGTGTCGTGCGCAAGCTCGCGCAGAACGGCGTGACGGTCCCCTTCCCGATCCAGGCCGCGACCATCCCGGACGCGCTGGCGGGCAAGGACATCCTGGGCCGTGGCCGTACCGGCTCCGGCAAGACGCTGTCGTTCGGTCTGCCGACGCTGGCTCGTCTGTCCGGCGGCCGTACCGAGAAGCACCGGCCGCGTGCGGTCATCCTCACCCCGACCCGTGAGCTCGCGATGCAGGTCGCGGACGCGCTCCAGCCGTACGGCGACCAGCTCGGCCTGAAGATGAAGGTCGTCTGCGGCGGTACGTCCATGGGGAACCAGATCTACGCCCTGGAGCGCGGCGTGGATGTGCTCGTGGCCACCCCCGGCCGTCTCCGCGACATCATCAACCGTGGCGCCTGCTCCCTGGAGGACGTCGAGGTCGCGGTGCTCGACGAGGCCGACCAGATGTCCGACCTGGGCTTCCTGCCCGAGGTCACCGAGCTGCTGGACCAGGTTCCGCCGGGCGGCCAGCGGATGCTGTTCTCCGCGACCATGGAGAACGAGATCAAGACTCTCGTCGACCGGTACCTGAAGGACCCGGTTCTGCACGAGGTCGACGCGGCGCAGGGCGCGGTGACGACCATGTCGCACCACATCCTGATCGTGAAGCCGAAGGACAAGGCGCCGGTCACGGCCGCGATCGCCTCCCGCAAGGGACGGACGATCATCTTCGTGCGGACCCAGCTGGGTGCCGACCGGGTCGCGGAGCAGCTGCGTGACGCCGGTGTGAAGGCGGACGCGCTGCACGGCGGTATGACGCAGGGCGCGCGGACGCGGACGCTGGCCGACTTCAAGGACGGGTACGTCAATGTGCTCGTCGCGACCGATGTGGCGGCGCGGGGTATTCACGTCGACGGCATCGACCTCGTGTTGAACGTCGACCCTGCCGGTGACCACAAGGACTACCTGCACCGGGCGGGCCGTACGGCGCGTGCGGGGCGTACGGGCACGGTCGTGTCGCTGTCGCTGCCGCACCAGCGGCGTCAGATCTTCCGGCTGATGGAGGACGCGGGCGTCGACGCCTCGCGCCACATCATCCAGGGCGGGGCCGCCTTCGATCCGGAGGTCGCCGAGATCACCGGCGCCCGTTCGATGACCGAGGTGCAGGCGGAGTCCGCGGGCAACGCCGCCCAGCAGGCCGAGCGTGAGGTGGCTCAGCTCACCAAGCAGCTGGAGCGGGCGCAGCGGCGTGCCGCCGAGCTTCGCGAGGAGGCCGACCGGCTGGTGGCCCGTGTGGCCCGCGAGCGCGGCGAGGACCCCGAGGCCGCGGTGGCCGAGGCGCAGGCGGAGGCCGTCGAGGTGGCGGTGCCCGAGCAGCCGGCGGCGCAGGACGTGGACCGGGCCGAGCGGGTCCGTGACGACCGTGCGGAGGCTTCGGCGTCGTACGAGCGTCGGGAGCGGCGGGACGAGCGGGGCGAGCGGGGCGAGCGTGGCGGGTTCAACCGGGACCGCGACCGCGAGCGTTCGTTCGACCGTGACCGTGGTGGGCGTGGCTTCGAGCGTCGCGACGACCGTGGTGGGTTCAACCGGGACCGTGACCGCGAGCGCGGGTTCGAGCGTCGGGACGACCGCGGGGAGCGTGGCGACCGCGGTGACCGTGGTGGGTTCCGTCGGGACGACCGTGGTGGCCGTTCCTTCGAGCGGCGCGATGACCGTGGCGGGCGTTCGTTCGAGCGCCGGGATGACCGCGGTGGCCGTTCCTTTGAGCGTCGGGATGACCGTGGTGGGCGTTCGTTCGAGCGTCGGGATGACCGTGGTGGGCGTTCGTTCGAGCGTCGGGATGACCGTGGTGGGCGTTCGTTTGAGCGTCGGGATGACCGTGGTGGGCGTTCCTTCGAGCGTCGGGACGAGCGCGGCGGTCACCGTGGCAGCGACCGTCCCTTCAACCGCGACCGCCGTGACGACCGGCCCGGCTTCCGTTCCGGCGGCCACGAGCGCCCGTACGGGCGTCGTGACGACCACCGTGGTGGCGGCTCCTTCGGGCGCCGCGAGGACAAGCCGCGCTGGAAGCGCAACGGCTGATCCTGAGTGAGTGTCGGCGAGCGCCGTGGTCCTGTCCGGGCCACGGCGCTCTGCTGTGTGGCGGGTGCGCGGGGAGCCGTAGGATCAGCCCACTCTTGAGGGGGTGCACGGCCGGGGCCGGGTCTACGGCAGGTGGTGCGGCGCGCGGTGAGCTGAGTGTCGGCGGCCCTCGGGAGGTGCGCGGCTCGGTGAAGCTGCTGCACGGCAGCCCCGCCCGCCATGACCACGGGGGGCGGATGGGCTGCCCGACGGCAACGGTGACCTGCTCACCCTCAACTCCTCGGGCACGCTGACCTCGACCGCTGCGATGACGTGCTGGTGCGGATGGGCGACGGCTCGCTGCGCGGCTACAAGGTCAAGTGCGGGCCGGCGCCGACGCCTTCGATGGCGTACACGAAGCTGGTCGCCGGCTGGAACGCGTACGTGCTGTTCATGCTGCCGCAGGTCTCGCCGGTCACCTGGGAGACGGTGGATCCGTAGCGCTTCGGCCCGGTGGATCCGTAGTGCTGCGGCGCGCGAGGGCTCGTTCGAGCGCCGCACGCCACCGCCGACGCGGCCGTGACACCGATACCCGATCGGAGACGCGGCCGTGTCCGGCTATGCTCGGGGTGGCAACATCGCCTGGGCCCTTAGCTCAATTGGCAGAGCAGTGGACTTTTAATCCATTGGTTGTGGGTTCGAGTCCCACAGGGCCTACCGGTGGTAGGCGGGGGTTACCCCCTCTGACCTGCAATGCAGCGTCCGAGTCGGCTACGGTCGGGTCGGGCGCTGCTTCGTTTTCGGGGTCGTGCGTGAGCGATGCGTGAGCGGATGTGCCTGTGGCCTGCGGATCGGCTGCGGTTTGGGCGGACGGTTCGGCAACTGTCGGGCGCGACCGGGGGATCAGCTTCGCTGCCTTCTCGGCGATTTCGCGGCCAGCTCAGGGCGCGGTCGTGTACGCGTCCAGACACGGCGCGATCGTGCCGTGTCACGGCACCTTTTCCACGATCAGCTGCTCCGTGTGGGCCAGTGAACGCATCCTCAGCGGAGCGGTGGCGTTCACCCAGGCGACGACCATGCTTCGAGTGGGGAATCCCTTGAGCGCCATCGATCCTGCCTCAAAGATCCGTCCGGACTGGTGGACTGACGGCACCTACCTTCACCTTGCCGCCATCGAAGATCAGGCTCTGCCTGGCCACGGTCTGCTCGATGATGAACGCACCCACCCCACCCTGCCTGTTCTTGGGGACCTGATCAGGGCGGTGTGGCAGCTGGGCAAGACCGGAGGACATGACGATTGCAGTGAGCGAGCGGTGGAAGCACTGCGTTCTGTCGAACTGTGTGCCAGCAGAGCTGCGGCTGCAGCCCGCTTGACCCTGAGCCAGCGCATTGACCGGCGTGAAGACGACGAATCGGCTGTGTCAGACCGCGAGTGCGAGAAGATCGACCCGAACTTCGGTCCTCCCTTGGCGCACCTCACCCAGGCAACGTTCACTGTGCGCCTGCCCGGGTATTCCGGTGACTCGATCAGCGGGAGCCTTCGTGTCAATGACGAGGCAGTGCTCACCGTGACTGGCAGCGGTCCGCTTGCCGACCTTGATCTACTCGGCAGGCTTGACACTCGTGCAGTCATCGACGCTATCGAGAACCTGGTCGTACGACAGCTTTCCCGCCCCATCGCCCCGTAGAGGCCGCCTTCTGATTCAAGTCGCTGCGGCCCGTCACACTGCGGGTGCGCCGAGCGGGAGAGGTGGGAGGGCGTGGAGGCATACCGAGCGTCGTTGCCACAAGGAGGCGATCATGACTGGGCGAGCTGGTCTGCGATGGCGTCAGCCGCTTCGTGGAGGTGGCGGAACACCTGCGTGGAGCTTGCTACGCGTCTCAGGCCGTGTGCCAGATGTTCGCGCATGTGCCGCTCGCAGACGACGAAGTCGGCGTACCCGGCGGCACACGACAGGTACACCATGTCGGTGCAGTCGTTCGGGCGCCACCTGGTGCCCTTGTTGATGTGCCTGCCATAAAACAGCTCGCGAAAGAGGCCGAGTGACGGAAGGGCACGAATGTCGCTCATGACCCTTTTCTCTGCCCATGAGCGGAATTGGGTAACCGGCATTCCTGCCAGAGCCGCGGCCTCGGCCAGCTCACCGCCGATGTCAGCGAACAGGAACGCGTCGATCGTCTTCCTCTTCTGCTGTGAATCCCGGGACTCCCCATCCAGCCAGTCGCTGAAGTGTTGGTTCTTGGCTGCCCAACCAGTGTCGGGACCTGGCTCCACACGCGCGCTGTCCAGCATGGTGTCGATGGAGACTGCGGCATTCATGAACGCCTCCATCGCCAGAGTGAGATCCGGAGGCATTCGGTCTGGAGCTGCGTAGGCCGTGTAACCACGTGCTGCGCCGTACAGAGAGTCGGGGGTGAGGGTGAATACGTTGGGTGCCTGACGTGTACTTTCGGCGTCAGTGTGCCGGGACAGAGCATCTTGAATCTCTTCGCGCCTGACCTGGAGCGGATCTCGCATCTGCCAGCCACGACTGTGCTGCAGGATGGTCAGGGCGAGGTCGTAGCGCTTCTCGGTGCTGAACCTCTTGCCTGTCTCGGCGTAATGGCCGGCGGATGCCGGCAACACGATGAGCCTGTCCTGCACCCATTGGAGTAGCTGTGCAGATGCCCGACGGTTCTCGGAGCTGACCTTTTCCGGTGAGTGCAGAGCGTTACTGATCTCGCTCCACTTGTTTTGGTCGAGGTACACGATGAGGCGACCATCGAGCGGTTCAACACGGGTTGCTGTAGGAAGCTCGAAGTAGATCGAGTCTCCGCGGAGCGTTTCAGCCACCACAGCATCAAGGGTCTCTGCTGCAAGGTGCAGCCTGGCGAGCGCGCTGCTGTCCTCAAACGGAGGATGCTGCAGCGGGATTCGCGCTTCTTTACGATCAGATCTCGTAAGAACGAGGCACTCGGTTACCCGATCCAGCGTGAACAGCACGACTCGCTCGGCACCTTCATCCTTCATGTGAACATCATGCGGTCGGTCGAGGCGTGACGTGCTGGCATTTTCACCGAGGCTGACGAGCACGAGGTATGAGACGTGCCGCCGCTTCGGCGATCTCCCGGTCCAACTCGGGGAGCAGGCTCGTGTACGTGTCCGAGGTCAGCGCGATGGTGGAGTGCCGCAGGGTTTCCTTTACCGCGTGGATGTCGCCGCCACCTCCGTGCGTGAGCGTCGCGGCGACGTGGCGTAGGTCCCGCAGGGTGATGGGCGGCAGGTCGGTCGTGGCAAGGATGCGGCGGAAAGTCTCGGAGACGGTCTCCGGGTGGAGCCAGGAGCCGTCCTCCTTGGTGAAGACCTTGCCCGTGTCCTGCCAGGCGTCGCCCCACTGCGCGCGCTCCTTCTCCTGGCGGACTTTGTGATCGCGCAACTCCATGATGGTCGTGCTGTCGAGCGCGATCGTGTTGGCGCTGCCGTCCGTCTTGGGCTCGGATTCGTAGGGATCCCAGCCATCCACCACGATCTCCTTGGCAGGCGTGATGAGGCCGGCGTCGAGGTCGATCTCGTGCCAGTCCTGGCCGACCGCCTCGCCGCGACGGAGGCCGCGGGTACCCATGAGGTGGAAGATCGCGTACAGGCGGTCGCCCTCGGCTGCGTCGAGGAAGGCGCCGAACTGCTGCGGGGTCCACACCATCACCGGGCCGGGGATCTCGCCCGTCGCGCGCCAGCGTCGGACTCGCTCATCGGTCCAGAGAAGTGGCTTCGGGCGCTTGCCGGACTCCAACTCGACATGGGACGCCGGGTTGAAGGTAATGAGCTGCTGGGCGATCGCGGAGTTCAGGGCCGCGCGCAAGGTTCGGCGTATCGCCTGACGGGATGCCGGGCCGGTGATCTTCCGGAACGGCTTCATCTCCGCCAGCTTGGCCCGCTCGATCGCGAGCAGCTTCTGCTCAGCTCCTACGGGGCGGCCGGGCTTACTCGGCTTGCAGCGGGCGATCTGCTCGCGGCGGGCCTCGTTCTCGGCCGCGATGACCTCGTTGTCGTCGGCGATCCCGTCGAACATCTCCACCAAGTGGCCGACGTTGAGGCGGTCGAGGCGTACGTGGCCGATGCGCGGCTTCAGATGGACGCGGATGTGGGAGGCGTAACCGTTGAGCGTGGTCTTGCGGCGCTTCTTCGCGGCGAACCACTGGTCGAGCCACTCACCGACGGTGAGGCTGCCACGGAGGGCCAGGCCCGCCCTTAGGCGGCGTCGGGTCTCCTCGATGGCCGGGAGTGGAGCCTTCTCGACCGCGACCTCCTCCAGCATGTCGACGAGGCGCTGAAGACTGTCGGGGTCGTCCTTCTCCGCCAGGGCGAGCAGGGAGCGGACGTGGTCGAGGTCGGCCTGCGCGTCCTTGAGGGACTCGTAGCCGGCGCGGCTGAAGGAACGGCGGGTGCCGTCTTCGCGGGGCGGGAGTTCCTGGCGTATGGAGTACGAGCCGTGCTTGCGGCTGGAGAGCTTGGGGCACTTCTTGCCGAGCGGCTTGCCGGTGTGGGGGTCGCGGCAGCAGCAGCGGCGGTGGGTGGAACCCTTCAAAGATCGTTCTCCTCGGTGGTACTGGGGTCGGTCTCGGGTGGGTCGACGTCGGCGAGTTCCGGTGGCAGGTGCGGTGGGGTGCCGCCGTCTTCGCGGATGAAGGCGCGGGCACTGCGGAGCCGATACTTGGCTTCCAACGCCCTTTCTGCGTAGTCGGCTTGGGCGAGTACGGCTTCCTCGCGTTCTGCCCGGTTGGGTGCCGTCTCGGCCTTCCAGCGCTCGTGCTTCTCGCCCTTCAGGGCGGCCAGGGCGGCGCGCTGGTGGCGGACGTGGGCACGGAAGGAACGGAGCATGTCGTCTTCCAAGCCGAAGTCCTCGCTGTCACCGGTGAACCAGCGCATGGCATCCCAGGCCGGTTCGGAGTGCTGAAGGGGAAGGCGCTGGACTCGGTCGACGTAGCCGACGGGGTAGAGCAGGCAGATCGGGTAGGTCCGCAGGGCTTCGGCGAGGACGATGACGTCGACCAGGGGCAGGTTGGCTCGGCGGCCGGATTCCATGTTGGCGATCACGTTGCGCGGGATCGGGTGCCCGATCTCCTCACAGCGGTCCGCCAGGTCCTGGGCGCTCATCCCTAGCTCCTTCCTTCGTCTGCGGACTTCGGCGGCCACGGTTGCCATCACCTGGTCCACCCACTCCGGGACGTCGTCCTCGTCCCCTCCAGCATCCCAACCGTGTTGTGTCATGAGGACACATTAACTTCCCTAACGTTGATTCCATGGCTTGGAGACGAGCGCGATTGCCGTGTTCGCCGAGGGCTCAGTCATGGATGGAGCGCGTATGCGCGAGAACGAACTCGCCGGCCGAGTGAAGGGCATGAGTCGAGAGGAGCTGCTGGAGCTTCCCGCCGCCGTTGACCTGGAGACGGGTAATCGGGCGCTGGGGCTCGGGCGGAGCAAGGGGTACGAGCTGGCGAAGCGCGGCCAGTACCCGTGCAAGGTGCTGCGGCTGGGCAACGCCTACCGGGTGGTGACCGCCGACCTGCTGGCTCTGCCGGGCCTGGCCGCGTGAGAGCGGGGAGTCATAGCAGCCCGTTCTGCGCTGAGCTGACACAGAAACGCTGGACTGCTGCCGGGTGTGGACGTACGGTCCGTGTTCCCTCGCGATGGCCTGGCGCCCGCGAGAAAGGGGTGGGCCTCCGGCGGTGCAACGCCGGAGGCCCGAGCACCCCCGAACGGCCCTGGAAGAACCAACCCGGCGGCAAGGGCGTGCGAGCCCGCCACCGCCAGACGAGGAGCTGCCGAGTGCAACCCGAGAACCCCGAGTCCTATTCCGCCCCCGCCAAGGCAACCTGGCCCGCAACCGCCGTCCCCGGCCGGCCCGGCGCCCACCTGCGTGCCACGCAGGCTGACGACGCCGATCCGGACCTCAGCGGCGATGCGGACGCCCGTAGCGCCGACGAGGCGGAGACGCCGAGCGGCCCGGATGCGATACCCGATGCGGAGCCGACCCACGGCTCGAAGCTGCTGGATGAACTGCGTGCGCAGATCGCCCAGTTCGTGATCCCGCCCTCGCAGGAAGCCCTGGACGCGATCACCTTGTGGGTGGCGGCGACGCACTTGCAGCCTGCCTGGCAGCACGCCCCACGCCTGGCGGTGGTGGGGCCGGCGAAGCGGTGCGGCAAGTCGCGGCTGCTGGATGTGCTGACCGAGACGGTCCACGAACCGATGCTCACCATCAACACCACACCGGCGGCCATCTTCCGGTCGATCACCGAGGAGAACCCGCCCACACTCCTGGTGGACGAGGCCGACACCATCTTCGGCACCCCGAAGATGGCCGAGAAGAATGAGGAGATGCGTGGCCTGCTCAACGCCGGCCACCAACGCAACCGGTACGTCACCCGGGTCGTCGGCAACGACCACACCCCGCACCGCTTCGCTACCTTCGCCATGGCGGCCATTGCGGGGATCGGTGACCTGCCCGACACGGTGATGGACCGGGCCATCGTGATCCGCATGCGGCGGAGGGCCGAGGGCGAGAAGGTCAAGCCCTTCCGCTCCCGTCGCGACATCCCGGCCCTGCATGATCTGCGCGACCGCATCGCCGCGTGGGCCAGGCCGCTGCTGGACGAGGCCGCGAACCTGGAGCCGGACATGCCGGTCGAGGACCGCGCCGCCGACACCTGGGAGCCTCTGGTCATCGTCGCCGACCTGGCCGGTGGACGTTGGCCCCGGCTGGCGCGGGTCGCCTGTGTGCGGATGGTCGCCGCCGAAGAGGCGGCCGAGGAGGACCACCCCAGTGGTGCGCGGATCCTCGCCGACATCCGCCGGGTCTTCTACTCCCAGCGCGAGGTGGACAGCCTGTCCACCGAGGAACTCCTCCACCACCTGCGCCAGGACCCCGAGGCTCCGTGGGCGGAGTGGGGACGCGGCGGACTGGCCGCGCGTGAGCTGAGCAGGATGCTGCGCACGTACGAGATCAAATCCGGCAACGTGCGCATGGCCGACCGGACCCAGCGCAAGGGCTACATGCGCAACAAGTTCCTCGATGCCTGGCGCCGGTACTGCCCCACCGTCCACCCGGTGGACACTCAGGCGGCTCCGCCTGGTGAACCACCTGCCGTTCACTGAGTGAACGCCCCGCCCGGCGGTCTCGACGCAGGCTGAACCCCTGCTCCTCTTGTTGCCGTACTTGCCGTCCCTGCCGTGATCTCGCAGGTCAAACGGCATGCAGCCAAGACGGGAACCGAGGCTAAGACGGCACAGCGATCCGTAATCGCAGCCTGCCGTCAAGACGCTGCCCGCATCCGTCTTGCGCCGTCCCGCGCCGTCCTGCCGTATCGCCGCAGGTCACAGCTCTGCCCTCCGGGACGGAAGACGCAACGCCTCTGTCCCGAATCGGGACACGGTCCACCCCGGGTCAGGCCCGCCAGGACGCCCCGATGTCGTGTTCCGGCTCGGAACACGGCGTCGGCGGCACCCGCCAGGACGGATGGCAGAGGCGGTTGCCGTACCTGCTCTGACCTGTGCCTGCAACGGTCAAGACGGCAAAGACGCACCCCACTACTACCCCAGGAGAACCCCGCTTGAGGATCCCTCTCGTGTCCCGTCACCGACAACGCCCGCTGCGGGGCGACCAGCCCGGCCTGGAGCAGCCGGCGAAGACGAAGCTCACCGTGGAGCAGTACGTGCTCCGTATGGCCGGCGTCGTCATCGTGGCCCTGACCGCGGGTGCGTTCTGGCTCTCGTATGCGCACCTGGCGGACGTCGCCGCCCAGCATGGACTCCGTGACTCGCCGACCCGCCGATGGGCGTGGCCCGCGACGCTGGACGCGTTCATCGTCGCGGGCGAGCTGCTCATGCTCCGTGCGGGCCTGCGCCGCGTCAAGGACAAATGGGCCATCGGCGTCACCGCCATCGGTTCAGTCGGCTCCATCGGGCTCAACGTGGCCGGGGTGACCGGCACTCGCGACATCGGTAGCGTGCCGTTGCTCGACTACGTGGTCGCCGCGGTTCCCCCGGCCGCCGCGATGGTGGCCTTCGGCGTGTTGATGCGGCAGATCCACGAACTCGTCACACAGCCTGCTGCCGGCCATCCGGACCCCGATTCAGCGCACGTGCCGCAACTACCGGCCACCACATCCGTCCACCCCGCCAAGGCGCCGGCCACCGCGGTTGGCCCGTCTGCCGAGGCTCCGGCCGAGGGCGTTCGGCCTGCCGACCTAGTGGTTCAGCCCGGTCGGATCACTGGGCTGCCGATCGCTGTATCCGGCCAGTCGCCGGAATCGCCTTCCCAGGCTGCGGAGGGCAAGCCGCGCGGTGGCCGTCCGCCCGGCGCCCCGCTTGAGGTACTCGTGGAGATCGGCCGGGCTGCGGCCGCTGAGCAGGGCAAGCTCACCCGGGTCGTCGTCCGAACGGCGGTTGAGGCCAAAGGGCTGACGATCGGCAGCAAGCGGCTGACCGAGGTGATGGACATCCTCCGGGCCGAACTCGAAGCCCCAGCCGAGACCGATCGGGACGGCGGCTGACCGCAACCGCTGCCGGGTGACCGGAACCCTTCCGGTCACCCGGCCCGCCGGCCACCGCCCCGCGCAGCGCGCGAGCGTCCACACCTGTGGACGAGGCGGCAGCCGCCCGAACTCCATCTGATCTCCGCGGTGACCCGCACGCCCTCCCACCCTTTCTCCGGAGAACCGTCCATGACGCACGACCCGCCCCACCCCGAGAACACCCCCGACGAGCCGCTCCCGCTGACGAAGCCCCCTACGCTGCTGGACCGTTGGCGCCGCGCGTTCGGACGACCTGCCCCTGGCGGAGCCAGTAGTACCCCGAGTCCGACTCACGGCCGGGCATCGGGGATCTCCGCCCCGGGGGTGGCGGAGATGGCCCAGCGCCAGGGAGCGCCAGGCCAGCACGTCGGGGCCGAGGGCGGCCCCGACGAGGACACGCTCCACACCGTCCAGCGCGAGACCCTGCGCCCCGTACGCGCCACCGACACCGCCGAGAGCGTTGGCGGTGAGCCCGTCGTGAAGAGCGTCCAGCCCACGATCCGCCGCTTCACCGGCACCAAACGCGTCGTCCGCGTCGGCCCCTTGCGCTTCACCGGCGACGAGCACACCCAGCTCCAGGAGGCCGCCGCCGAGCACGGCTACAAGGGCGACTCCGGGTTCGCCGCCGACATCGTCCTCGCCTTCATCACCGGCCGGTTCACTGCCAACCTGCCCCTGTCGGAGGACCGCCGTCGCACGCACATCTTCCGAGCCCAGGTGCTGCGCCAGCTCAACCGGATCGGGGTGAACGTCAACCAGATCGCCCGCGCTCTCAACAGCGACCGCACCCCACCCGACATCCGCCAGCGCCTGACCGAACTCCACGACCTGCTGGAGCTGATCGCCGAAGCTCTGTGCCAGCCCACCGATCCGGGGACGGAGTCAGCCGCGTGATCGCCGCCATCAAACCGGCCGGGTCCAACACCCGCGGCCTGCTCGCCTACCTCTACGGCCCCGGCGACCACGACGAGCACCTCGACCCGCACATCGTCGCGGGATTCGCGATGCTCGGCATGCCCGACCCCGGCCGAGACGAGAACGCCACCCTCACCGAACTCGCCCGCTACCTCGACCAGCCCGTGCGGCTGCGCAACAGCGAGTTCGGCGGGAAGGTCACCGACCACGTCTGGCACTGCCCTGTGCGCGCCGCCCCCGAGGACCGCTATCTCTCCGACACCGAGTGGGGCGACATCGCCCAGCGCATCGTCCAGGCGGCCGGCATCGCTCCGGCCGGTGACGACCTGGCCTGCCGCTGGATCGCCGTACGCCACGCCGACGACCACATCCACATCCTGGCCACCACCGTCCGCGAAGACGGACGCCGCCCCAAGCTCCACGACAGCGGCATCCGCGTCGGCGACGCCTGCCGCGAGGCCGAGAAGGACTACGGGCTGCGCCGCCTAAAGAAGGGCGACCGCACCGGCACCCGCCGCCCCACCCAGGCCGAGATGCACAAGGCCGAACGCCTCGGCTGGGAACAGCCCAGCCCTGAGTGGCTCCAGGCCCGCATCCGCGCCGCCATCCCGCACGTGACCAACGCCGGGGAATTCATCGCCTACCTCGAAGCCAGCGGCGTCGAGGTCCAGGTCCGGCGCGGCCCGTCAGGCGACCTCCTCGGCTACGCCGCCGGCCGACCTGGCGACGTCAACGAGGCCGGCGAGCAGATCTACCACCCCGGAAGCAAGATCTCCCCCGACCTCTCCCTGCCCAAGATCAAGGCCCGTCTCGAATCCAGCCGCCCCGAAGAACACCCCACCGCCCGCCGCAACCACCCCAGCACCCCCTGGCGCCAAGCGACCGACGCCCTTGACACCCTCCACAGCGACCTCGCCGCCGACACACACGCCCAGGCCCACATCACCGCCCTCGGTGAACTGCTCGAAGCTACCGCCCAGAAGGTACCCGCCAACCTGCGCACCGAACTCCAGGCCGCCGCCAAGGCGTTCGCCCGAGCCCAGCGCTCCCAGATCCGAGCCGAAGACCGCGCCGCCCACGCCCTGCGCAGCGCGGCCCGCGACATCGTCCACACCGCCACCGGCCCCGACGGCAGCGCACTGGCAGCCATGGTCGCAGCCCTCGTCTGGGCCACCATCGTCGCCAGGCGCTGGCACGAAGCGAAGCACCACGCCCACCAGGCTGACGCCGCCGGCCAGGCCGTCCAGCACCTCCAGACGGCCGCCGACCGTGCCCTTGCTCCGACTCTCGCCGAACTCACAGCCCGACCGCCCAGGGAGCAAACGCGCCGCGTTTTCGCGAACGACGTACGAGCAGCCGTCCCCGACCACGCCGAGCGCATCCTCGCCGACCCGGCCTGGCCCGCGCTCGCCACCGTCCTTGCCGACGCCGAAGCCCGTGGCCATCAACCCCACCAGCTCCTCAAGGAGGCCGCTGTCCAGCGCGAGTTGACCAGCGCCCGCCAACCGGCCCGAGTGCTGATCACCCGTATTCAGCACACCGGCCGGAACCCGGCCCCGAACCGCCGCGCTGAAGCTGCCCGCCGACGCTCGACCATCACACCCTCGGTCCGCGTCCAGCAGATCCATAACGGTCAGCTTCCGTCGGCGGCGACGACGCCTGCCGAGCAGCAGCACCGATGGCGCCGTTAGACACCGTCAGAGCCGCAGGAGTTGCGTTCCTCCGGGATCGGAGGGACGTGCGAGGCTTTCCCGGATCACGCGGTCGCTGGCGCGCAGAGCCGCCGTCAGTTCTCCTCGCAGCTCGTTCGGGAGGGTCCCTGAGCCAAGGGCGCAGGCGCGTACCAGCGCGCGACAGTCCTGCCCTTGCCGGTCCGTGGCGGTCTCGGTGAACAGAGGATGAGCCAAGCTCTCGCGAGCCGCATAGCCGTCTTCGGCGTCTGTCGTCCTGCGGTGGAGGTCCTCGACGATGCGGTGCGCGGCGAGCGCCTCGGCGGAACCGATCGCGTCGAGGGCCGTAAGTCCGAGCCGGGTGTCGAATACGATCACCCGGGTTCGGTCTTCCGTCGGGAGTAGACCGTCACCAGGTCCGCCAGGTGCCCGTCGATCGGCTGCCCGGCGTCGCGGCGGCATAGGACGGTCAGGCATGTCGTGACGGCTTGTTCCCATGGGCCGCCGGGCATCGTGTCGGCAAGGAGGGCAGCGGCCCACGCGGTGTCACCCGCAACGAGAGCGGCGAGGACGGCGACCTGCCGACCGTCGAGCATCCGCTTTCCGATGCCATGGTGGGCTTCGATGTGCGCCAGCGCTTCGGCCCATTGCCCCTCGGTGGTGAGGGTGCGCGTGCCGTCTGCGAGGAGGACGCGCCACAGCCACGCGCGAACCTCCTGGCGGTCTTCGCCGGTCGCAGTGAGGCTCGCGGGTACGGTGACGCGCTCGAACCGGGCGGCTGCGCCCGCCTCGACGGCCTTGTACAGGTTGAGGAGTCGCTGCCGACCCTCATCGGCGTGACCGGCGCGGATCTGGAGGCGAGCGAGGTTGACGACCGGTTCCAGTCCTCGGATCGCGCTCATGCCGGGCAGGGGGCAGGCGTGAAGGTAGGCGGCGGCGTGCTGGTGGCACATCTCGCGGGCGAGGTCGGGGAGGCCGAGGTCGGAGGCGATGAGCGCGGCCTGGTTGTAGACGGCTGATGCGAGCCCCTGGTCAGTCTCTTTCACCGCGGTGTCGGCCAGGTCGACGAGTGCGCGTACGCGTTCAGGCAGGGGCAGGCAGGCGGGTCGGAATCGGGCGACGAGCGGGAAGCGCTGGGCTGTGGAGCCGTGTGGGTCCATGGATCCCCCTTGTCGAGAGTGAGGAATGCTGAGGCGGCGGTGCCCGCCAGCCATGTGTCGACGGGCACCGTCCGCTACGCGTGGGGCGTCACTGCCAGTCGACGACAATGCGGTTCAGCGGGGTGTCGAGAGCGAAGAGGCCGGGGCGCCGCTCGATGCTGGGGGCGTCGAGGGGCTGGATTTCGAACGTGGCCTCACGGCTGCGGTATTCGCGGTCCCAGGTGCGGATGGCGTCGGCGACCTTCGCGGCCAGTTCGTCGCTGCCGGGACCGTGGCCGATGACGCCGAACTCCCAGAGCTTGCCGCCCTCGGGGGTCCTCTTCTCCGACAGCCGCCGCGCCAGGTAGGTGACGGCGCCCTGGTCGACGACGGCGGTCGACGAGGGGTAGGGATCCTCGGTGAGCAGAGTGCCCTTGGCGCTCTGAGGGAACAGCATCCGGATTAGGCCGGAGGAGAGGGAGCAGGTGAGGAACAGTTCCATCCACTCCGGCGATTCCATGGCGCGGACCGTCATGCCGGTCCACTCCTCGGTGCGCGGCTGGTCGAGTACACCTGCGAGGGCGTCGGCGTCGATGTTGAGTCCGGCGGGGGCCTGGAGTCGTACGGTGCCGTCCGTGCTGAGCGGGATCACTCGGCGGTCGTCGTCGGCGATGCCCCTCCGAAGCGGCATGAAGGTGTTCATCTCGCTGCCGAGGGACACCCATCGGCCATCGCGCTGCTCGTAGGCGATGGAACGGGAGACGGTGCCCTTCAGGCGCTGGGGGACAAGGAGCCGGCCGCCGGGGGCGAGCTGCTGCAGCCAGGCGTGCGGTACGCCGTGCGCGCCCACGGTGGCGATGATCCGGTCGTACGGCGCTCCCTCGGCGTAGCCGAGGGCTCCGTCACGGGTCACGGCCTCGGCGTTGGTGATCCCGGCGGCGGCGAGGTGCGCGCGGGCGCCCTCCACGAGGTCGTCGTCGACGTCGAGGGTGGTCACGTGTCCGCTCTCGCCGACCAGGTGGGCGAGCAGACCGGCGTTGTAGCCAGTGCCGGCGCCGAGTTCGAGGACGCGCTGCCCGGGCTGGGCGTCGAGCTGATCCAGCATGAGGGCGACGACGCCCGGCTGGGAGGCGCAGGAGATCGATGTGCCGTGGGTGTCGTATTTGATGTGCACCGGTGCGTTGGCGTAGGCGTCTTCGAGGGACGCGTCGGGCACGAACACATGGCGGGGGACGGTCCGCAACGCGGTCTCGACGGCGGGCGTGCGGGCATGCCCGTCCGCGCGGAGCTGGTCGACCAGGGCGTTGCGGAGACGCTCGGCGTCCGCCGTGGGGGTGGCGATCGTGTCGGGGTTCACCGCGCTGACGCTATCGATCTCGGCCGTTGCCTCGGTGGGCGACTCGGTGTGGTCACTCGTTCCCATGACTACCTCTCGTGCGATGTGGGACAGGGCGCTCTGGTCGTCCCGGAGGAGACCGGCGCGGTTGGCGTGGAAGATCACGTGGTGGGCGATGACGGCTCGCAGGCCGCGGGTGAGGGCGCCGCGGGCTGCGAGGTCAGCGAGCGTGGCGCCGGCCCGTTCGAAGGCGGTCACCCATTCCTCGTGCGCGTGGAGTGGGCTACCCGGGCGGCAGAGGCGGTGGGCGTCGGCGGTCATGAGCTTCCGCATGGCCGGAGTCAGTTCGGCGGTTCGTTCAGGTGGTTGTGGAGCGGTGGCCGGGCGAAGGGCCGCGACCTTCGCCCATACATCGCCCTGCTCGAACCAGTCGAGTCCAGCACCGCGCATCATGACGCTCGCCAGCAGGACGGCGGTCTCCCGACGTCCCAAATGCATCGGGCTCAGCTGGTAGGTGAGCAGGTGGCGCGAGTCGCTGTGGAACAGTTCGTGGGCTGTGTCCATGGCCTCCGGGCCGCCGAACGTGTCGGTCTCGGGCTCGTAGACGCAGGGCAGGCACGACACGGCCACGCTGTCGCGGACGAGATCGCTCAGGAGCGACTCAATGGCTGGTGAGGGCTTGTCCGCGAGGTAACGCAGCGGCCAGGGCTGCTTGTTCATGAACCACCAGTCGGTGAGCTGCCCGTCGGCCTCCGCCTCGATCAGGGTGGGGCCGAGGCGTTCGGCGATGGTGCGCTGGGCAATCTCGCGGTCGACGAAGGTGATGTTGTGCTGCTGCCAGCGGTCGGGAGGCATAGAGGTCCTTCGGTCGGTGGATCAAGCGATGAGGAGGCATGCGTCCCAGGCGGACCGGTGTGGTGCGGCGGTGCTGGGCGCGAGGAGGGCCAGGGCTATGCCGGCGGCGCCGTCGAGTAGGCCGGGGCCGCCTTCCTCGTCCTGGATGAGCGCCGTGGCCATGAGTTCGGGGTCGGTGCCCGGTGGGATGACCGCAGCCAGGAGGGTCGGGATCGCGGCGCGGAGTTTCCCAGCGGTCGAGGGGTGGGCGTCGTCGGCCGTGCGTGCGGCAGCGTGGGCGAGGCCGGAGAAGCCGTGGCAGAGGCCGTTGTCCGTCGTGGCCTTCAGCTGCTCGGGATCAGTGAGGGCGGCCACGAGCGCGTTCTCCGCGGCGATCTGGCGGCTCGCATCGCCGAGGGCCAGCGCGGCAAGTTGCTGGGCGCGGGCGAGGCCGGCGGTGCCGTAGCACCAGGAGGGCCGCCTGGGGGCTGACGAGCCGGGACGCCCGCTGCGCAGCTCCCCCTGAGTGACCCAGTACGGCCAGACCGGTCCGCCGCTGGTCTTCTCCTTCCAGCGGTCCAGCCAGGCCAGGATGGTGCGCAGTGCTGCATGGTGCCCATCGGTGACGGAGCGGTTCCGAGCGGCGAGGGCCAGGAGTGCAAGCACGCCGCCGATGCCGTGGGCCATACCGGTGTTGGCGTGACCGCCGGGGAATCGGTCGTCCGGGCTGCCTGAGGGCCCGGTCTCCGCCCACCAGCCCGGCAGGCTCTCGCCGTGGTGGGTGATCGGTTCGGTGAGGCGCACGCAGTAGTCGAGAACGGCGCGCATCGTGGAGCTGCCGGGGTTTCGGCGCAGTAGGTAGGCGCCGTATCCGATGAGGCCCCGGATGGCGTCGAACTCGGCGAGCTGCGGCAGGCGTCCGGCGTCGATGCGGCGGTGTGCGGCATCGAGACGGCGTCCGACGTCGACTGCGATCTGGGCGTCCATCGCGTCGAGGGCGCGTTGGTAGGAGCCGGGAAGGTGGTCGGCCGCACAGGTCAGGGCGTGGGCGAAGGCGGGTACTCCGTAGAAGGGGTGACTGGCTGGGCCGCTGGTGAGCGGCTGCCGGGAGGCGGCGGCGAGCCAGTCGTGGGCGCGGTGCCACGGGCCGAGGCCGTTCGCGGCCAGCTCGATGTGCAGGAGCGCGATGCCGGGCGGGCCGTAGGCAAGGTGCTGCCGGTCCGAGGACAGCGCCCTGGAGCCGCGGGGCACGGTGTCGGGGTCGGCGAGCTGGGCGGCGATGGCGTCGACCAGGCCGAGCGCGGGGTGGGTGGTCACGAGGCCCTCCCACGGGTGCGGGCCGTCCAGGCCAGGGCGGCGGCGCGCGCCAGGTAGAGGCACACCTCTTCCTCCGGGAAGTTCACGGCGACGTGGCGCACGAAGTGAACGTGCAGCAGGGAGGTCAGGACGTCGTCGACGGCGATGCCCTGGGTGTCCGGGCCGGGCAGGTGCGGCCGGTACGCGGCGAGCGCCGCATCTCGGTCTGCCCATCCCGACACAATGGCGTCCCCGCCCGGGACCTGGCGCAGCGCCGCCCAGTCGTCGCTCGGGTCGGCGAGTCGTACGGCGTCGGTGAACTGCGGGCGCGGAACGGGAGCGGGGGCTGTCGGCGGGATGTGGTCAATCAGCCACCGCATCCCGGCTGCGGTGCTGCCGAGGAACGCGGAGGCGATGGCGACGGTGTGGGCCACCACCAGCGTGCGCAGTCCGGGGCGCTGTGGCTGCGCAAGCTGGACCAGGATGGCGCGCGAGTCCGCCCGGAACACCTCCTCAGCCGCCTCCCATGCGGTGCCGGAGCCCCAGCGGCCCATCTCGCGGTAGGAGGTGGGATAGCGCAGGTCGGCCAGCAGGCCGATGCTTCGTAGCTCGTCGGCCCAAGCGCTCACGGTTCGGGCCGTGTCGGCGAAGGCTTCCGGGTCGGGGAGGGCGATGCGTACGCGGAGGTGTTGGTCCGGGTCTCGGAAGCGGATGAACCACCACGGCGGGTTACCGAGTTGTTCGAGGAGGCCGGGCAAGTGCTGTGAGAGCAAGACGTCTTGGCGGCGAGGGGCGCCGTACAGGGCGGCAAGAACAACCGAGGAAGCGGCAGGCGTCTGCATCTGAGCCGCAGACAGGGCACGGGCGCGGCTGGGGGCGGGCAGTGGCGGCCATGCCGACGGCCTGGTCGCTTTGAGGGGCACCACGACCTCGTGGGCTCGCCCGCCGCACCAGCCATACGCCTCCGGTTCCGGGGCCTCGACGAGTACGGCCAGGCGCCTATGGTCGAGGTGTCTGCGCAGGAGCGCACGGTGGCCGGCCTCGTCGAGGTCGAGGAAGAGGCGCCGGTCGTCCTCGACGAGATGGACGCGGCGCGGCAGCCTCCGCCGGGCACGCCAGTCGCTGAGCGCGGCGTCCCACTCGGCCCGAGGGCGGGCATGGCCGGGCAGTTCGGACACTTCCAGCCGCCAGCGCGCTGGGGCCAGCACGGTCCGGCCGTACCGCAGACGTGGAAGGAACGGCATCGCCGCTGCGGCGCCCCAGTCGAAGACGGTGACCTGCGCGCACTGGGCGCGGGACAGTTCAGTGAGGAACCGCACCAGCGGCGGGGTGTGGGTGCGCAGGTTCAGCGCGTGCACCCCGACGGCCTCAACACGGTGGCCCCGCTCGGGGACGGCGAGGTACATGCGGCGGCCATCACACCCTACGGCCAAGTCCTCCGGGGTGAGGACGGTGTCCTGCGGGGCGCGGTGCTCCTGAAGGCTGATCACGGTGGGTAGAACCTGTGGGGAGCGGGTGACGTGGGCGCTCTCGGGGAGCAGGGGCGGGAAAGAGAGCTGCGCGGGCACGGTGTTGCCGTCTGCGGCCGGGAGGCCGGCAAGCTCTGCGACCAGGGCCTCCCGGTCGGCGGGGGCCAGCACGCTGAGGAATCGGCCTGTGGAGACGCCGACACCACGGGAGACGCTCACGACCTCCAGCCGGAACCGCCCGCGCTGCAACTCCTCCAGGCTGGCCGCGTGCACCCTTACCCCGATCTCCAAGTGCGGCGGCAGCCGAGGCTCGTCGGGACCCGCATCCAGGGCCTCGATCTGTTCGTCCGTGAGGATCACTTCGTCACGGCCGTCGAGCGCGGCGGCCTGAGCCAGCCGTACGAGGGCGTCATCCCGAGCAGAGACGCGGGGCCTGCGTGCGCTGGCCGAAGCGCCTGGGTAGCCGTCGGGATAGCCGGTGCCGCTGTCCGCCACGGCCTCCACGAGCGGCACCATCGTGCCGATGCCGTACCGCTCGTAGAACCGCTGGTGATACGCGTTCCACGCGGCGGTCCCGTACGGGCGGATACTCAAGTGGGTCAGGATGAGAGCGGAGCGCTCGATCTCTCGGGCGACCGCTTCCGGTAGAACGATCTGGGCGTCCAGGCGGAGGTCGAGCGCGACGGGGTGGCGACGCAGACCAGGGACGAGGTCTCGCATCCGCGCCGCGACGCTGTCCCGGCCTCCGTGCGTGGCACACTCCTCCAGGCCCGCCCGGACCGCGCGTAGCTCGCGCACCGTCTCCGCCACCGGGGCAAGGGTTCCAGCGTCGATCGCGTCGAGTTGGCCGAGCAGATACCCAAGGGCGTCGGTCTCAGTGCTCGGAGCGTGCAGGCCCGTGATCAGCACCCGCCGCCGGATCAACTCTGCCAGCAGTTGACGCGCCTTCTCGGGACCGGCCTCGGGGAACTCCGCCTGGAGCTTGTCCACGAGGGTGCCGAACCGGATCGGCAGTCGGGTCGCAGCGAGGACGGCGTGCACCGGTCCGGTCAGGGCCAGGGACGCCTCGACCGGGCGAGTCCGGTCGTCCTGGACGTCGGGCTGGAACGGCACGATGAGCCGGTCTCCCCGGTATGTCACGGTGTTGTTGATGACGACGGGCAGCCGTTCGAGGAGGTCCGGGCACGACTCCAACCGTGCGACCAGGGCCGCCAGCCACTCTGCTCCCGCGCGGCCGACGGCCACGTGCTCCTCGCCCCAGTCGGCCCGCGCCTGCGGGCCGAACTCCGCGGTGGCCACGCCGGCGAACAGGCCGAAGGGTGTCGCCCGGTGCTGGGTCCGCAGCAGGTAGCGGGCCACGGACAGCACCGCGCGCCGCACATCCCGGAGGGCGGGGTACTCGGCCGTGCACAGGGCTCCTACCTGCGTGGCCAGGACCGGGCTGGAGTGCTGGAGTGCCTCGGCGACGTCCGTGTCAGCCCAGACCGCGCGTAGCCACGCCACATGGGCAGACGAACCACTGGGTGAGCGGTCATCGAGGTCAGGACATGGAGGAAACGGCAGCGAGGGCCGGGCCACGGCGCGCACGAGAGCAGTGGAACCGGTGCGGAACGCTGCGGGCGGAGCAACCACCAAGTACCTCCGTAGGTGAGGGGGCGGGCGGCTGGTGCCGCCGCGCGGAGACGCGGCGGCACCAGACCGGGGTGATCTGGGGTCCGGGTCAGGCGACGTTGGTGGTGCAGGCGCCGCAGGTGGACCCGCAGTTGTCGTCGGTCAGGTTGACCAGGCCCGCCGGGTCGGCGATCTCGACGAGGGAGACGTCCAGGTCGAAGCCGTCTGATGCCCCCCGGATCTGGGGGCGTACTTCGGTGCGGCTGGGAACTACGGTGCTGCGCGTCATGCTGCAACTCCTCGCAATCGTTGTGGTGTTACTGGGCTGGAGCGCCCACCAGGTGCCGTCACGGGAGCGTTGCCAGACGGCTGCTCCCCGGACGGCTCCTGGCCGCCCGGCGGGAGGCAACGTGCCCCGCGTAGGAAGTCCTCGCGGGCTGCCTGCCTCACGCCGGGAAGTCGTGTGCCGGGAGTCTGATCAAGCGGATGCCGGTCGCCGCTCCATGAAGTAGGCGAGTGCCTGGGCCTTGAGACGATCGAGGCACGGCTCGCATGTGGTAGAAGGGGGCGTGCTGCCCGTCCCACTGCACCGGGCCGAGCCAGATCACCAGGACTCCAGTACGCCCACAGCCGAGCCAGCAATCACCGGTGATCCGCGGCCACTCCATGGAAGGACGTCCCCTTTCTCAGCCGGTCGGGATGGTCGATCTGGTGGCCTGGCAGTCAGGAGCACAGGCCCAGAGCTGGAACGGCAGGCCCCGGTGGCGTATCTCGCCCAGCCGTCGACCGCTCGCTCCCAGCGGCCGGGCACAGAGGGCGCAGTCCATGGCCATCTGCTGGCGGGGCCGGAGTCGGGCGAGGTCCGGAAGGGGCGAGGGTGCCGTGGCGGGGATGCTCACTCGCCGCCCCCGGTGCGGAGTTCCGCCCAGACCTCTTTGCCCCAAGGGCGTCTGCCTGAGCCGTGCAGGTCGTAGCCCCAGCGGTCGGCGACAGCATCGACGAGGAGCAGCCCGCGGCCCGATTCGTCGTCGTCAGCCGCCTGGCTGAGTATGGGAAGACGCGATGGTTCCCGGTCCACGACCCCGACACGCAGTCGAGTCGCGCTCGGCCGCCCAACCGTGAGGCGGATCTCGGGACACGGAGTGTGCCTGGAGGCGTTCGCGATGAGCTCGGTGATGATCAGCGCGGCACGGTCGGCGAGGCCGTCGAGGTGCCACACGCCGAGGACGTCCCGGACGAGTTCGCGGCCGAGCTCGGCCGTGGACGGCTTGCACGGGAAGGTCTGGCTGTACGTGGGGTGGCCGACGGAGAGGGCCTCAACTGGTGTTTTCAGACTCGTCATTGGGGTGGAGCCTTCGTGTCGTCTCGGCGCCCGGCCCACCCCCGCGGGGGAACCTCAGGGGCGGGCCGGGCCGTCAACAGCCGCCCGCACGGTGGGGCGCGGCGGGCGACCAGCACCCAGACAACTCCCTTTCGCAGCAGGTTGGTTAGGACGTTCAGGCACTCAGCCGACGGACCCACCTAGGACGTTTTGACCTCCCCTTTACCTGGCGAGTGGGGATCGCGCGGACTACCGTGCCCGCATGGACACCACCCGCAACACCGTTCTTGAGGCGTGGATGACCGAGCACGGCTACAGCTCCAACAGCCTCGCCGAGGCCGTGAACAGGGCCATTGAACGGTTGACCGGGCGCCTTGGAGGACTCGACGGCTCATCGGTCCGGGCATGGAAAGCGGGCCGGGTCACGTGGCCAAAGTCGGCCGCCCGCAAGGCACTTGAGGACGTCACCGGACTACCCGCCATCGCCTTAGGGTTCGTGCCACGGAGCCGGCCTTCGTCCACCCCGGCCCCACCGCAGCAGGAGGACCCCGACATGAAGCGCCGCACCCTCGTCGGCAGCATCGCGGCGGCTGCCGCAGCAGCAGCCGCACCCGGCACCGCATCGCCGCGCCGTATCGGCATGAGCGACGTCAACCGCCTCAACAAGCGCTTCGCCGAGATCATCGCCAGCGACCACCGCCATGGCGGACAACTCGGCATCGAACAGCGGGCCGCCGCCCTCGCCGACGAGGCGCTCAACCTCCAGAACGCAGGCAGCGCCACCCAGCGCGTACGCAGCAACCTCTACGCCTCAGCAGCCGCTTTCCGCTCCTCCGCGATGTGGGCCGCCATCGACGGCCGGCGCTACGACGTCGCCAAGGCGCACATGCGCGAGGCCCAGGCCCTCGCCGAGATGTCCGGCGACCAGGCGATCAAGTTCCGCATCTGGAGTCACGCCGGCACCATGTACCGCCACATGGGCCGACCCGCCGACGCGTTCGCCGCCAACGACGTCGCCCGCAACCTGCACCTCACCCGCCGCGACCCCCTGTTCGCCTCCCTCGGCCTGGCCCGCCAGGCGGCCATCCACGGCACGGCACAGGACCGCACCGGCACCCGCCGCGCGTTCGAGCAGGCGCAGGACGCCATGCTGCGCGCCGACCCCGCCGACTACCGGCCGGTGTGGATGCTCGCCTTCTACGACCAGGCCGAACTGGACTCCCTGGCCCTCTCCGCACACTTGGCGCTCGGCGACTACTCGACCGCCGAGTACCACGCCCACCGCTGCCTGTCCGCCCTCCGACCCCACATGATCCGGTCCCGCGCCATCACCACCACCCGGCTCGCCCACGCCCAGCTCGCCCAGGGCGCCCCCGACGCTGCTACGGCCACCGCGATGAAAGTCCCCGCCGAAGCCGCCACCCAGCACGCCCGGGTCACGCGCATGCTGCAGGAGTTCGGGGCCGCACTGCGCGCCACCGCGCCTGGCAGCTCCACCGTGCAGACCTGGACCGAGCACACCGCCGCCTGGAGGATGGCCGCATGACCACGGCGCCCTCCATCGAACTGCGCACCTTCACCACCCTCGACACAGCCCGCGGTGACCTCCTCGACGTGTACGCAGACGTGCGCGCCCCGCTCCTCCACCTGCCGAACTACGCCGTCACCGCGTTCGGCGAACGCCTGGACCGACACAGCACCGAGCCGGGGTTCACAGCCGTCCTCGCGTACGCGGACGGGCACCCGGTCGGTTACGCCTACGGCAACACCATCGAACACGGCGACCGCTACTGGCAGCGCACCACCCCGACGCCGGCCGAGAAGTACACCGAGCGCCCTGCCGTGGCCCTCAAGGAGATCGGCGTCCGGCCGACCTGGCGGAAGACCGGCACCGCCCGCCGTATCCACGACGCCCTCCTCGCCACCCGCGACGAGCCGTACGTCACGCTCATGGTCAACCCGGCCGCCGGCGACGGAAAGGTTCACGCGCTCTACAAGTCGTGGGGGTACGAGGACATCGGGCAGAGCCAACCGTCACCGGCTTCGCCAGTCCTCACGGTGATGATCCGCATCATTCGCTGATCCCGACGTCTCTCCATTCGTTACAGAGCCGATCGCAGTAGATCTTGACCGTCAGTTTGGGATCGCTACTCGCTCCGCGGGTCCTGGTCTGCTGATCTGCGGGACAATGAACTAGGTCTGCTAGTAGCGCGCATTGCGTGCCCGATCCGTCCGGAGCGAGTCATTTCTGTTCGCGAATCACGAGCCGGGGATGATTTCCACCTGCTATGGGCAGCCCGGCGTGCATTGCAACTCCTGATGCCCCACACCGACCTGAGGATTCTGCGGTTGGAGGGGCTATCACCAGCTGACGCAGCCGAAGAAGATGATCGCTACTTGGGCTGCGACCTGAGTGAATACTACGGCGGAGACACCTTCGCGACAGCGAATCGTCTGGTTTTGACTCAGCTGAAATACAGCGTCAAGCACTCAGGTCGAGCCTGGACGGCGGCCAGACTGTGCCAGGCCAAGACCCCTGGCGGTGCACCTCCGCTTCGCCGCTTGGCAGACATGTTCAGCGGGCTAGCAGAAGACTGGGATGCGTCGACCGTAGTAAGCAAGATCAATGTCGCACTGGTGAGTAACCAGCCAGCCGACGTCGACCTCCTCAATGCGCTGAAATCGGCCCAGGCAGCACTGGCGGACCGACCGCTGGGTGCGCACGCGGGACGCGCCTTTGCTTCACTGGCCAAGCCTCACCAGCAGATCTTGACCAAGTTGCGTTCGGCGTCCGGGCTGAAGAGTGGTCGGTTTACTGATTTTGTTCGGGTATTGGACCTTTCTGGCTGTGGCGCTGACAGCCGGGCACTGCAGACGCTGACACTCCACCAGGAGGCATCCTCCTTCCTCGTCGGCTCGTCCCGTCCTGGAGTCATCGGGCTGATAGAACTCATGCGCCAGCAGATGCTCCCAGAAACAGCGGGTGACCCTGGGCTGAGTCGCGCTGACATCATCGTCGCTTTGGGTGCAAGCGGGGAACGATCGCTATTTCCCTATCCCACACTTGTGGCGAAGCCTAAGAAGCTTGTACCAACGGCCCAGCCGCAGAGTCTGGCCGCAGCTGTAACGGGTGCAACGGCCGGAAAGCTCCTGGCGCACGGTGGGCCGGGTGTCGGCAAGACAACCGTTCTGACTGCGTTGGAAGCCGAACTGCCACCAGGATCGATCCTCGTTGCGTACGACTGCTACGGCGACGGCCAGTACCTCAATCCGGCCAACGATCGGCACAGCGAACGGGCCGTTGTCCAGATCGCAAACGACGTCGCGGTTCGAGGCGGCGCTCTGCCCTTGGTGGTGCCCGATGGGCCAGTCGTCCACAGTGAGCTTTGGCGAGGACTTGAGAGAACGCTCACCGTGGTGGCAGACGCACTGCCAGAGTCCGCCCTCCTCGTTGTCGCAGTCGATGCTGCCGATAACGCCGTTTTCGCGGCGCACCGTAGTGGAGCTGAACCGTTCGTGCGTGGGCTGTGGCACATGCAACTGCCGCCTAACGTGCGAGTGCTGATGACTGCACGCAGCGCTCGTCGCTCGGACGTCCTGGCTGGAGCCGAAGAGACAGGTATCACTGAGACAGCACTTGGCGCATTTGATGCCTCGGCCAGCGCGGCGATGTTGCGTTCGATGTATCCGAACGCAACGGATAACCAATGCGCGGCCTTCCATGCCGCCAGCAACGGAGTGGCGCGCGTCCAGACATACGCACTGGGCGCTGGGGAGCAGCGGTCACAAGGCACGAGTGAAACCCCAGCCATGCTGGATATCGAGGACGTACTCGTACGCGCGGAAGCCGGCCTGGCAGCCATCTTCGACGAGGTCCTAGATAGCGCCTTCTCCACCGTCCATGACCGCGACGTGCGGCAGCAGCACATGGGCGTCCTTGCTGCCATGGCCCGCCCTGCGCGGCCCTCGACACTCGCCCGGGTACTGAAGACCAACGAAGGCCGCGTGCGGCAGCTGTGCGACGACTTGTTTCCGGCGCTGCGAATCTCCGACGGCGCCGTCGGTTTCGCCGACGAGGACTTTGAGAATCATTTGCGTCAAAAGTTGTCAGTGTCCGATGTACGCCAGGCCCACGATCTCTTTGCTGAGGACTTCCTTCACCACCGCCATGTCGACGAGGAAGCAGCACGACTGGTTGGTGAGCATCTTTTTAACTCCGGCCGCCACGAAGAACTGCTCGCCATAGCACTTGATGAAGGCGCGCCAGCGGCGATCGCAGACGGCATAGCACGAGCCCAAGCTCAACGGACCCGGCTCACGCTGGCACTGCGCGCGGTCATGGAGCGCAATGACAACAACGCATCCGGAGATGCGGTCCGACTCCTGCTGGCTGCAGGGGACGCAGCCCGCACCGATTCCAGCCTCGTTGACACGGTCCGTCAGCGGCCGGAACTCGCATTGCTACATGCAGATGCGAGCACAGTCGCCGAGATCTTGTTGCGAGAAGAATCGGGCACTTGGCGAGGCCGCGCTCACTTCCGGGCCGCAGCCATGCTTGCATGGCTGAACGGACGTACGGCAGAGGCGGTCGAGCAACTCGACCTTGCCTACGCGTGGCTGCGGGCCTGGTCGCGGCAGGACGCGGGCTGGGAACTGAGCGCAGAGGACATCGCCTACGGCGTACATGCGGCATACGTGCTGCGTGGCCTAAATCGCGCCCATCGCCTGGCGGCCGGCTGGAATCCGCCCCAATTCGTTGACAAGGTAACGTGGCACGTGGCCCAACATGCACCTGCGCATGTGCCCGTCAAGCAGGCAATTCGGGACCTGAATCAGGTACGAGCCAGTGCATGGACCCAGGCCCAGTTCGCAGTCGCCTACGCACGGGCCGGGGAAAGTCTGCCCGGCAGGTGGGTACTGCAGGTTGCGACCCGGCTAGACCGGTTGCCTCTGCGCCCGGTGAGCCATCCAGCCGAGTGGGGTATGCCGTTCTGTGAGATCGCGCTGGCGCATGGTGCCGCCAAATCCAAGGTGAGACGTCTACTCCGGCGCTTTGCGCCGCCAGTACCGTCTCACCTCAATAGTTACACCGGCAGCAGCGAGATGCTTAGTCCGTTGAAGGCGGCATGCCTGGAAGCCGCCATCCGCGGCTCCAAAATCACAGCTGAGAAGCTGCTCCCAGACAATTTGCGGCCACCGACCGATAATGACCGAAGTTATGACAAGAATGAGTCCACACGTCGGCTTTTCTTGCAGATTGCTAATGACTTGCTGCCTGTAGTAACTACACAGGCCGAATGTGTGAAAGTTGCCGCCGATCGTAAATCCCGCGCTGACGATGTCGAGCTGGCAACTGCAGAGGTCGTACAGGTCGTGCGTAGTCGGGTGGAGGCCCAGGGATCAGAGCATAGATTCGACCGGCCTGGTAATCGCCAACGCGTCTGGTTCATGGCTGCGGTCGAGGCATTGGTATCAGCTGCACGGGCCATGGCCGCGTTCACCAGCATAGAGGCAAATGCCATGCAGATGCAGATCGAAAATCTGTTGGCAGACGTAGGGAAGAGCATCGGACAGCAGTTGGCCGACGGGTCGGCATACGCGTGGGTGCAAATGAGCCGTATCCTCCTTGAAAATGGGGTCGCCCGAGAAGTTGCTCTTCAGCTACTTCAGCGGGTGGGAGACGTCATGGGTGCAGCGACGGTCCCGGCAACAGAACGGCGGGACGTACTCCTGGACGCAGCGGCGGCAGCGCAACACGCTGACACGGCTCTGGCCGCGGACCTGTTCGCTGCCGCAGTAGATGCCGCCAGCGGCGTGGACGTGGATGTCGCCCTGAGGCTACGGGCTCTGCTCACGATTGCCGACCGGATCCCCGATCGGCCAACAGACCCCACAACAGGCGGAGACCGTGCACACATCGCCCGTCGGCTCGCCCACGCAGTTGAAGACGCCACCCCCTTTGTGCCGGACCCTCGGGAACAAGTGCCATACCGGCTCGCTCTCAGCGTGGCGAGCCGACTCCACGGGCCGTCTGGTCTAGCTCTCGCCTGCCGGTGGGAGGACGACGGACACGTGGGCCTATCTGAAGGCATTGGCACGGTCATTCCTCTCCTCGCCGAGACAGGAACAGTCGGCGGCTTTGAGGCGTTCTGGATGCTGCGGCTGCTCAGTCAGCACTCCGATGTGGTAACCCCTGCGGTCACTGTTCTCAGATGCCTCCTCAACCAGGGACCGGCGGGTCGTAGCCAGGCCGTCACGTGCCTCGGAACGCTCGCCGACTGGGTCGTTCGCGATCTACCGCCTCACCAACAAGGTGACGCTTCCCGTAATCTCAATACTGCCATTCAAGAAATGGGACTGGGTCAGATTCAGGCCGCGCAGCGACTGCAATCCCGTGCACAGGAACTTTCCGCCCTAAGCGCAAATAAGCCAGCCATCCGCTCCTCACGGGACTGGGGAGGATCCGGTGAAGAGCAAGCAGTGGACATTGCTGGCCTAGTCAGTGCGGCGAGTTTCATCCGAGCCGATCAGGATCTCCCCGTACTTGTCGCTCATTATGCCTCTGATGAACGCGTAGTCACCTACCTGACGACTGCGGCTCATCGCGCCGGCCCGTCGGGACGTACTACGGCGCTGGAGGAGCTCCTAAAACTCGCCGATCGTGGGGTGCGGGGCGCCCGCGCACCCCAGGTAGCGCGCGTAGTGAGCGGGCTATGCTACGAATGGCGTGCGAGCGCAAGCGTGCGTGACTGGGCTAGCCAGCATCTGCCGATGTGGGTATCGCGACATCTACTCGACCTATTCACCACCGGACTAGATCGGCATGGCAACTACGGCCTATTGCTAAAATTGCCAAGTAATGAACCGGGATGGTCAAATTGGCTCCTTCCGTCAGCATCTGCTCACCTCGATGAGTTGACTGCCAACCAGCTTTACACGTTGGCAGCATCACTGGCAGAAACACTGCCGGCCACGTCCACACTTTCACAAATCATCGAATGGGCTTTGGACTCTCGTCCGTCTCTACCCAACTCTGCACCTATCACACGGATTCCCGCTGCTTCGGCGATTAGTAATTCCGCAGCTGACATCAAGGCCGCCCGAGAGACCTTGCCTGAACCACCAGAGGACTCGAGCACACTCTTTGCAGCGGTATTGTGGGCCCTGCTCGGCCATCCCGACCGGCGCGTGCGATGGCGAGCTGCACACACGGCACGAATTATCCTGACTCGAAGCAGCGACGGCAGCTCTGTGGCTGACGCGCTCTGGCGCTGCGTAACGGAATTCTCCACCGGTGGTAGTTTCCGTTCCGCCACGCTTGAATTCTTTCCGCTATCAGCTCAACAGTGGCTGCTCATCGTCTTCGCGCGGGTAGCCAGTGAAGCCCCACTGGTCCTAGTGCCGCTGGCCACTGAACTAGCCGCAATGGCAGTAGACCGAAGTCAGCCCCATGCAGCTATTCGCGAGTTGGCACGCCAAGCGGCGCTCGACGTGGCCGCAGCTCATCCTGAGGCATTGCCTGCGCACGTTGTCAGCGACCTCGCGTTCGCGAATCGGCCTCGATTGTGCAGCACCTCACGCGACGTACGGAACGTTGGATCGCGTTATGGCGACTACGACACGCGCTTCCACTTCGACTCTATGGACGTCGTACCGTACTGGTACTCCCCTCTGGCAGAGGCATTCGACGGAGTGTTTCTCGCCGACGTCATGCAGAGTGCAGACAAGTGGATCAGCGAGCGGTGGGGCCGGAGCTCCGAGGAAACACGGCAGGACCCCAGGGCGGCCCAACACGAGCGGTCGTGGGCGCTGATCAGTGCTGACCATGGTTCCTTGCCGATTGTGGAAACGCTCCAGAAGTACCTGGAGTACCACGCACTCCACATGGTGGCTGGCGAACTTATCGACGGGGAAAACCCCGTGCTCAGACACTGGCGTGACGACGACGAGTGGACGGGCTGGCTGACCGGTCATCTTCCCCACTCATCAACCCACTGGCTGGCCGATATCCGCGAACCGGTTCCGGCTCGCTCGCTCACCCTCGGTATGTGGGATCGGCTCCAGCTAGACGACGCCATTACCTCAGTGCAAACGACGACGTCTCAGGATGCTTCCACGTCTGCTGTTGATCCGGATTCAGCAGTTCGGAGGGGATTCGACGGAGCCGCTGTAGCGCGACAGGCATGCCGCGAACTGGACATGCTCGATGACGATCCCGAAATGATCGTAGTGTCCGCATCCATCACCACCTATTCTGACCGCCATTCGTGTACGGCCTGGTTGACCAGCGCTCTAGTAACCCCAGAAGCCAGTGCCGCCCTACTCGCTGCTCTGGCAAGCAGCACACGTCCGCAGGGCCTGCCTGGGGCTGGCGAGGGGCCGCCATGGGGAGACGAAATAGATGAACCCAAGCTGCAACTGCTCGGCTGGATCGTTTATCGCGAGTCAGACGACGGCGGCCTAGACCGCGACGACCCGCTGACGGGTGGAATCACTACCGCTCAACGCTCACTTTTCACGGACTTTTTCGCTTGGGCTCATCTGTCTGCTAACGCGGCAGGCACTCAATTCATCGACCCGAAAGGAAAGATCGCCGCCCACATGACGTGCTGGGGAGACGAGAACAAACGCGGTCAGCGCAACACATACGACGACTATTCAGGCTCCTACCTCTCGGTACGTCGCGACGTCTTGATGGCATATCTCAAGGAACGCTGCCTCAGCCTCGCCTTGGCAGCAGACGCCCATGTGTATCTCATGAACCGCAGCCAGCAGGAGGCGAAAGATGAACACCGGCGAGCCCGTTACACCGTCCTCCACGAGGACGGACGGCGAGTCAGCGTCGAGGTTGACCAGACCATCTGAGCCGTACCACCCAGGTGACAAGGCTGAGGCAGGAACCTCAACCGCATCCGCTGGCCCACCGGCGACCAACAAAGCCGGAAAAGAGCCACAGAACGGCATGGACGAAAGACACACCAACAGTGCCGAGGACACTCAGCGCCAGGCAGCAGAGCATCTTCTCGGAGCTGACACATTCGCCTTGGGTCTGCGCATCACAACTGAGCTCGGCGGAGACGACTCCACGCTGCTGTCGAGGTGGATGGCTCTGCGCATTGCGCAACTCATGCGCGATGTGGAGGAAGCCGATGACGCCTCCGTGCGGGA
This sequence comes from Streptomyces curacoi, assembly GCF_001513975.1. GTDB lineage: Bacteria > Actinomycetota > Actinomycetes > Streptomycetales > Streptomycetaceae > Streptomyces > Streptomyces curacoi. Next base: position 37,201 of record NZ_KQ947985.1, on the reverse strand, counting down.
AGAAGCCGCGCGTAACTGCGAAGATCTGGTCCTGCGAGTTTGGGAAGCACGATCGAATTGGCCCCAGGGCTGGCCTCCCGAATCTGCCAGGCAAGTCGTTAGCGGCTTGGAGGAAACAAGCCCATGGCGAAGGGCACGTATGCCGGAGCAGGACGATGACGTCTCGTGGTGGACGGTACTGCCGGCGGCACTCGACTTGTTGTCGGAAGAGCAAGAGCTTTGGCGACTGACGGCCCTCGCTGACGTCGACCCAAGCGACATCCGCGCGTGGCTTGAGCAGCGAGGAGCAACTCTGGGGGAGGAGGAAAGGCAGCAACTTGAGTCCATCGCTGATGCGGCGGAGCATGCGGAGGAACGACTGGACGAGCGACTGACTGACAGGTCGGCGTCCCTACAACTCGCACAAGGACGTCAGCAAAGGGAACAGGGCACAAGCCTGACGGCACCAGAGCGAGCCGAATCAGCACTGCGGCAAATCAGGAAGCTCTCACGAGCGCGGCTGAAGCTCGCAGAACGCGTGGTGGCCCGTGCCAAAACTAGTTCGTAAGTCGGCGCGAGGGCTGCCGCCCACGCATCACCTCCAGCGGCTGTCCTGGCGAGGTGTAACGCGTGAGCGATGCGTGAGCGGACGGTGCGGCACAACCGGCCACGCGGCGGATCGGCACTTACGGCGCACATGCTCTGACCAGGTGGTTCTGGACGCCGAACCAGCGTCCGGAACCACCCAGCAAGCTTTGGCCAGGACTTTTAATCCATTGGTTGTGGGTTCGAGTCCCACAGGGCCTACCGGTGGTAGGCGGGGGATATGCCCTCTGACCTGCTACGCAGCGTCCGGGTCGGCTTCGGTCGGCTCGGGCGCTGACTCGTTTCCGGGCCCTTGTGCGCCGGCGTCATGGCGAGGGTCGACGGCTACGGAGGGCGAAACCGGCGTGGGGCGAGGGGTGTTGTGCCGGCCGGTCCACTGGGGGCCGGGGCGTTGACTCCCGCCTTACCCAGGGGTGCGAGCCTTTTGAGCGTTGCTGTTCGAAGGGTGCCGTCCGGCCCCCCTGGTGCTGGAGGAGAGAAAGTCCGCTGTCCGCCACCGTCGTCTCCGGGATCGTCTCCGCTGCCCTGCTGCTGGGTGTGCTCGCCTTCGCCGTCGTACGCCCCCGGGGCTGGCCGGAGGCTGCGGCCGCCGTTCCGGCTGCCGGGCTGGCCGTGGCCGTCGGCGCGGTGTCGCCGCAGGACGCCTGGGAGCAGACACGGAGCCTGCTGCCGGTGGTCGTCTTCCTCGCGCTCATCCTGGTGCTGGCGCGGCTGTGCGCGGACGAGGGGCTGTTCGAGGCGGCCGGGGCGGCCGTGGCCCGCTGGTGCGGCGGCAGTCCGCCGCGGCTGCTGGCCGGGGTGTTCGCCGTGGCCTCCGCGATCACGGCTGTCCTCAGCCTCGACGCGACGGTCGTGCTGCTCACCCCGGTCGTCTTCGTCACCGCCGCCCGAGCCGGTGCCCGGCCGCGTCCCCACGTGTACGCCACCGCCCACCTGGCGAACTCCGCCTCCCTGCTGCTGCCGGTGTCGAATCTGACCAACCTGCTGGCGCTCAGCGCCAGCGGCCTGACCTTCACCCGGTTCGCCGCGTTGATGGCGCTGCCCTGGCTGGCCGCGGTCGCCGTCGAGTACCTGGTCTTCCGGTGGTACTTCCGCGCCGACCTCGCCGTCCCCGTCGCGCCGGACAGCCAGGAGAAGGGCCGGGGCTTCCCGGTGTTCACGCTCGTCGTGCTGGCGCTGACGCTGGGCGGGTTCGCCGTGACCTCCTTCGCCGGGCTCGAACCGGCGTGGGCGGCGCTCGGCGGGGTGCTCGTGCTCGGCGGGCGGGCGCTCAGGCGGCGCCGGACCGGCGTACGCGAACTGGCCAGTGCCGCCGCCCCTTTGTTCTGCCTGTTCGTGCTGGCGTTGGGCATCGTGGTGCAGGCGGTCGTCAACAACGGCCTGGAAGCCGGGCTCGGCCGTCTGCTGCCGGACGGCACCTCGCTGCCGGCGCTCCTGGCGGTGGCCGGTGTGGCCGCCCTGCTCGCCAATCTGATCAACAACCTGCCCGCGGTCCTGGCTCTGCTCCCGCTGACCGCGCCCGGCGGCCCCGGCCCGGTTCTCGCGGTGCTGATCGGCGTGAACCTCGGCCCCAACCTCGCCTATGTCGGCTCGCTGGCCACCCTGCTGTGGCGGCGCATCCTGCACGCCCACGACACCCGCGCCGACCTCGGCCACTTCACCCGGCTCGGCCTGGTGACCGTACCGGCCACACTGCTTGCTTCCACCGTGGCGCTGTGGGGGATGCTGCACACCATCGGCACCTGAGCCCGTCCCGTCCGCAGCGCCGGAGCCGCCCATGAGCGTCATCGTCTGGATCACCGAGGGCACCTGGCCCGCCTGCGTGGACGCCGCCCGCAGCCGCACGGCACCGGACGCGGAGACCGTGCTGCTCTACGTCCACGACGACACCGTCGCCGCGACCGCGCACGGCGCCTTCGCCGGCCTCCTCGGCCGCGGCCACCCCCGGGGGCACGGCCCGGCCGACGGCTGGGGGAGCGACCCCGGCACCCGGGTCGAGCAGCTGGCCGCCGCCTCCGCCCGGCAGTTGCTGCGGGCCGCCGCCGACCGCCTGGGACGTCCCTGCGCCCGCGTGGAGCGCGCCGGGCGCGTCGAGCGCGAGGTCGTCGCCGCGGTCCGGGCCGCGGACCTGCTGATCTGCGCCCGCGACGGAGACCCCACCCGCCTCGGCCCGCACAGCCTCGGCCACGCCGCCCGCTTCGTCGTCGACCACGCACCCTGCCCCGTCCTCCTGGTCTGGCCCGGCGAGGCCCCGCACACACAGCCGCACACACCTCCGCCCCCGGGCCCGCCGTCCGCACCTCCGCCCGCGTCCCCGCCGTCCGCACCTCCGCCCGCGTCCCCGCCGCCCGCACCCTCGTCCCCGCCCCCCCGGCCCCGGCCACCGCCCCTGACGCAGCCCCGCCGGGCAAGCGCTCCGGACGATGTCGGCCGTGGCGGCGGCTACCTGGCCGTCGACTTGCGCTTGGGGCCCTTCTTCTTGGCCGGTTGCGTGGGCGTGGTCGCAAACTCCGGCGAGGTCGCAGACTCCGTGGGCGTCGCGGACGGCGTGGCGCTGGTCGGGCGGGCCGTCGGAGTGGGGCTGGTCCGATGAGCGGGCGGTGGTGCGGTGGTGGGCGAGGTGGTGGGCGCGCCGGTCTGCCGCGGGCTTGAGGGCTCGCCGGGGGTGGTCGTCGGCGTGGTGGGCGTGGTCGTCGGTGCGGTGGGCGTGGGGGAGGGGCCCGCACCCCCCGGCTGGCCGTCCGCTTGGCTGCCCAGGGTGGTGCCGAGCAGAACGGAGGAGCCGAAGAGGACGGCGCCGGCGGTGCCGAGGAGCAGCGTGGTGCGCCGTCGGGCGTGCTGCCGTGCCCGCGGGGGCGATGACAGCGTGGCCGCGGCGGCGTGCTGCGCCATGTGCGGCCCGGACGTGGGGGCGTGCTGGTCGGTGTGCCAGGCGGTGAACCAGTCGGCGACGCGTTCGGCGGTGGGCCGGTGGCCGGGCTCCTTGGCCAGCAGGCGCAGCAGATAGTCCTCGAAACTGCCGGGCAGGCCGGGCCGCAGCTCGCCCGGCCGGGTGGGGAGGGCATCGACGTGCTGGTGCACGACGGCGGCGGCGGTGTCCGCGAGGAAGGGCGGCCGGCCGGTGAGCAGCTCGTACAGCACGCAGCCCAGGGAGTACACGTCGGACGCGGGGCCGGCCGGGCGTCCCAGGGCACGCTCCGGAGCGAGGTAGGAGCTGGTGCCCAGGATCTGCCCGGTCATGGTCAGCGGTGCCGAAGTCTCGTGGACGATCCGCGCGATTCCGAAGTCCGAGATCTTCGCCATGCCGTCGGTGGACAGCAGCAGGTTGCTGGGCTTGATGTCCCGGTGGATGACGCCCTGCTGGTGCGCGGTGGACAGACCCGTCGCGATCTGCGCCGCGATACGGGCGACCTGCTCAGGGGGCAGCACACCGTGCACCGCGAGCTGTCCGGCCAGGCTGCCGCCGTCGACGAACTCCATCGCCAGGAAGAGCCTGCCCTCGTGGGCTCCGGCGTCGTACAGGGCCACCACATGGGGATGGTTCAGCCGGGCGGCGATCTCCGCCTCGCGGCGGAAACGCCGGGTCGCCGTCTCGTCCGCCTCTGCGAGGAGCAGCTTGACGGCCACGATGCGGCCCAGCAACTCGTCCCGGGCGCGCCACACCTCGCCCATTGCACCCCGGCCGAGGGGCTGCTCCAGCCAGTACCGCTCCGCTACCAGCACCACGTACCACGTCCCCGTACCCGCCTGTTGTCGTCGCCGTACCCGTCGGTGCGGGGAGCGCCCCACAGGGCACGCGGCGACCCGTACCACCTTTCAGCGCACTCGGAGCGCACGACGTCACAGCACCCTCGGGCGGGCGGGGGCCTGCCCCCCGACAGCTGCCTGCTGGTGGTGTGCCTCGGCCGACGGGCGCCCGGGCCGGTCCGGCGTTCCTCGAATTCCGCAGGATTGCCGACCGAATCCCAGGACCCCTCGAAATGCGGTTTCAAATCCGCCGCCGAATCATCGTGGATTCTTCACAGAATCGACGTGGGGTGGATCGACTCGGAGCCGCCACTCAGAGCCGCCGAATCCACGTTGCTATACCGTGCCCGACCAGCAGATAAATCACCGCGGGCAGGCCGTAGTTGAGCAGAACGCGAAGGCCCTCCGTGTCCATCGTGAAGATGTCCTGCGACCACCACGCCAGCCAGTCGGCGACGTCTTTCACAAACTCGACGAACACGTTCGCCTGGTTGGCTTCGAGCAGGTAGAGCAGGACCCACAGGCCCAGGAACACGGCGGCGATGTCGCCGAGGGTGTGGGCTGTCAGGGCTGCTCGCCGTGCGGCCGAGCCGTCCCTGGGGCTTCTGTACGGCTGGCTCTGGCCCTGGTGGTTGTGGTCGTACTGCTGATTGTCGTAACGGGGTTCGGTGTTACTCACGGGGTTCCCAATCTGACTGACGTGTGCACCGCCTCGACGGCACGGAAGAGCGACGTGCGGGCACTCGCGCGCCCTTGCCAAAAACTGCGCCGCACTCCGGAGGAGCGTTACACGTCACCGCGATTCATCCCGGTACGGGAGGTCGTGAGAATTCGGCGGCGGTGCTGCGGAAGTTGTTCGGGGTATTCGCCGGGAAGTAATGGGCCAAGAGTGTGTGACGGCCGGAACTGGGAGGCCGGGGAGGTGGATTGGCCCGGTGGGGGCGGCCGGGGGGCGACCACCGTGAGCGGGGTCGGTCGGTCACCGGCCCGGTCCCCGGCCCGGTCACCTCGCCTCACCTCACCTCACCTCACCTCACAGGAATGTCACAGACTGGCCCGGTACATCCCCGGTGGCGTATGGCGAGTTCCCGCCAGTCGGCGATCTCGCGTCCGTGAAGTATCAACAGAAATCGGTCCGTTGAGGAAAGCTAGGCGATCATCTGGGATCACATTCCGGACCGCGGCGGTCGAAGATGCTCGATACGGCCGCCGGTGCCTACGTTCCTTCAGGACCAGGGATCACCATGCCCACCACCCCCCACCCGGCCCCGATACCGGGCGCGACACGCGTCGCCCGTATCGCCGTGGCCGCCGGCCTCGTCGCCGCGCTCTCCGCGGCCGGGCCCATACCCCTCGCCCTCGCCGCGGACGGCTCCACCGCCACCGCGGCCGACCCCGGCGTCAAGTCCGCGCACGACAAGCTCGGTTCGGACGACGCCGACCTCCTCGCGGAGGCCAAGGCACAGCGCGACAAGACCGTCACGATGATGATCGCCACGGCCCCCGGGCAGACCGAGAAGGTCGCCGAGGAGCTGGACGCGATCAAGGGCGGCTCCGTGGGCCGTACCTACGACAAGCTCGGCTACGTACGGGCCACCGTGCCGACCGGCAAGGCGGACTCGGCCATCGCCGCCGCCGCGAAGCTCTCCTCCGTGCAGGCCATCGACCTGCGCAACGAGATACCCCTGGAGGAGCCGAGCCTCGACAGCGGCAGCAAGACCAGCGCCTCCGCGGCCACTTACCCCGGCCCGGACGAGAACACCCCCGCGAAGAACCCGTACAACCCGTCCTTCGAGACGGGCGCCGTCGACTTCGTGAAGAAGAACCCCAAGGCCGACGGCCGCGGCGTGACCATCGGTGTCCTCGACACCGGCGTCGACCTCGCGAGCCCGTCGTTGCAGAAGACGACGACCGGTGAGCGCAAGATCGTCGACTGGGTGACCGCCACGGACCCGATCGTCGACGGCGACGGCACCTGGCGGCCGATGACCACCTCCGTCTCCGGGTCGTCCTTCACCTACGGCGGCAAGAGCTGGAAGGCCCCCGAGGGCTCGTACCGGATCAGCACCTTCCGCGAGGCCGTCACCAACCAGGGCAAGGTCACGGACGGCGACGCCGACGGTGACGTCAACCGCGACGGCGACACCACCGACGACTGGGGCGTCCTCTACGACCCCACCGCCGGCACGGTCACCGTCGACGTCGACGACAACGGCGACTTCACCGACGACACCCCGATGAAGCCGTACAAGGACGGCCACCAGGTCGGCCACTTCGGCACCGACGACCCGGCCACGGACATCCCCGAGAGCCAGGACTTCGTCGTGGAGATCCGCAAGGACGTCCCGATGGACCCGCTGGGCGGCGACTGGGCCGGCAAGAAGGCCGACTTCGTCAACATCGGCCTCACCGCCGGCTCGCACGGCACCCACGTGGCCGGCATCACCGCCGCGCACGGCATGCTCGGCAGCAAGCACATGAACGGCGCCGCCCCCGGCGCGACGATCGTGTCGTCCCGGGCCTGCGTCTTCGGCCCCGGCTGCTCCAGCGTCGCGATGACCGAGGGCATGATCGACCTCGTCGTCAACCGCGGCGTCGACGTCGTCAACATGTCCATCGGCGGCCTGCCGCCGCTGAACGACGGCAACAACGCCCGCGCCGAGCTGTACACCCGCCTGATCGACACCTACGGCGTGCAGCTCGTGATCTCCGGCGGCAACTCCGGCCCCGGCGCCAACACCATCGGCGACCCCGGCCTCGCCGACAAGGTCATCTCGGTCGGCGCGGGCGTCTCCAAGGAGACCTTCGCCGCCAACTACGGCACCGGCGTGAAGAACAGGTACCAGCTGTTCAACTTCTCCTCGCGCGGCCCCCGTGAGGACGGCGGCTTCACCCCGACCGTCGTCGCCCCCGGCTCCGCGGTCAGCCCGATCCCGGCCTGGATGCCCGGCGCGCCCATCGCCGAGGCGGGCTGGAAGCTGCCGGCCGGCTACGCCATGTACAACGGCACGTCGATGGCGTCCCCGCAGACGGCGGGCGCGAGCGCGCTGCTGCTGAGCGCCGCCGAGCAGCAGGGCGTCAAGCTGACGCCGGAGAAGCTGCGCACCGCCCTCACCTCGACCGCCAAGCACATCAAGGGGCTTCAGGCGTACGAGGAGGGTGCCGGCCTCATCGACATCGTCGACGCCTGGAAGGCGATCAAGGCAGGCGCCACCGCCCACGACTACGCCGTCAAGGCCCCGGTCGACACCGCGCTCGACCAGGCGCTGAAGACGCCGGGCTTCGGCACCGGCGTCTACGACCGCGAGGGCGGCCTGAAGGCCGGGCAGAAGAAGACGTACGACGTCACCATCACCCGTACGTCCGGCCCCGCCGGCTCGCTCCCGCACACCCTGCGCCTGGTGAACAACAAGGCCCGCACCTTCTCGATCGCCGGCCCGAGGGTCGTCGACCTGCCGCTGAACAAGGCGGTGACCGTCAAGGTGCAGGCCGCGCCCAAGCGCGCGGGCATCAAGAGCGCGATCCTGGTCGCCGACGACCCGCGGACCGTGGGCGTCGACAAGCAGATCCTCAACACCGTCGTGGTCTCCACGCCGGTGCAGCACACCTTCACCGCCTCGGGCTCGGTGCAGCGCAACAACTTCAGGTCCTACTTCGTGACCGTCCCCGAGGGCGCGAAGTCGCTCCAGGTCACGCTGGGCGGGCTGAAGGAGGGCAGCCGGACGCTGTTCAGCGCGATCAGCCCGTACGGCACCCAGGTCGCCGACGACGACCCGAACACCACGGACATCGCCCGGTACGAGGACCCACTGCCCGGCGTCTGGGAGATCGAGGTCGACTCGCGCCGTACGTCGGCCCTGCTGGACAACCCGTACAAGCTGAACGCCACCGTGTACGGCGCGTCCTTCGACCCCGAGTCCGTGACCGTGCCGGAGGCCAAGGTCGGCACCCCGGTCGCCGCCTCCTGGACGGTGACCAACAAGCTGGAGGCCGTCGGGGGCAGCCTCAAGGGCGGCGCGCTCGGCTCGTCCAGGACCGCGCGGCCGACCATCGCCGACGGTGCGACGCAGACCAGCACGATCGAGGTGCCCGAGGGCACCACGTCGCTGGACGTGGCCATCGGCAAGGTCTCCGACCTGGGCTCCGACCTCGACCTGAGCGTGTACGACGCCAAGGGCGACCTGGTCGGCCAGTCCGCGGACGGCGACTCCGAGGAGTCCGTCTCCATCGCCGACCCGGCCGCCGGTACGTACACCGTCGAGGTGGTTGGCTTCGAGGTGCCGTCCGGCTCGACCGCGTTCGACTACCGGGACGCGTTCTTCTCGTCCTCGCTCGGCTCGGTCACGGTCGACGGCTCGGCGCCGGTGAAGCTCGGCACGGGCGACTCGGCGAAGGTGTCGGCGAACGTCACCGTCGCGCGGGCGGTGCCCGAGGGCCGGCAGCTCTTCGGCGAGGTACGGCTGGTGAACACGCGCGGCACGACCGCGGGTGTGGGCGGGGTGACGATCCAGAAGGTCACGCCGTAGTCGCCGTACGGCTGCTGTAGCCGTCTCGCGCGAGTGATCGCACGAGTGAGGGGCGGGTGTCCGATGCCGGACACCCGCCCCTTCCCGTTGCCGTACGGTCAGCCGACGCCGAGTTCCGCGAGGTCGCCCAGGGGCAGCGTGTGCTGGGTCTGCAGGACCTTGGCGCGCAGATAGCGGACGTTGTCCGGGGTGGCGAAGACGCCGGTGGGGACGCGGTCACGGACCTCGATGCCGAGGGCGCGCAACTGGCCCGCCTTGTCCGGGTTGTTGGAGAGCAGGTCCACCTCGCCGACGCCGAGGGCGGTGAGCATCTGGGCGGCCGCCGTGTAGTCGCGGGCGTCCTCCGGGAGGCCGAGGGCGGCGTTCGCGGCGTAGGTGTCCAGGCCCTGGTCCTGGAGGGCGTACGCGTCGAGCTTGTTGTAGAGGCCGATGCCCCGGCCCTCCTGGCGGAGGTACAGCAGTACGCCGCCGCGCTCGGCGATGCGCTCGACGGCCTCGCGCAGCTGGGGGCCGCAGTCGCAGCGGGCCGAGCCGAAGACGTCGCCGGTCAGGCACTCGGAGTGCAGCCGGACCAGTGGGGTGGTGCCGGGGGCCGGGTCGCCGAGGACGGCGGCCACGTGCTCCCGGCCGTCCGCCAGGCCGTGGAAGGTGACGAGTTCGGCGTCGGCGCGGTAGCCGTCGTGGAAGCGCAGCGGGACCCGGACACGGGCGCGCTGGGTGGCGGCGGCGGTGAAGTCGGGCATGCGGGTTCTCCGGGTTCCGTACGTGGCCATCTGCTTCAGATTTGAAGCAGTTCCTCGGTTCAGGACCCTACCCCATGCTTTAAATTTGAAGCAACAAGTTTGTCGCGCAGGTCACGAGCAGGACTTGGGGGAGCGCCGCCGCCAGGGCACGTCCTCCGGCGTGGCGTGCGCGCTGTCCCCCTGGAACCCCTCGCCGACCGCCGTGAAGATCTCCTCCAGCTGCCCGACCTGCTCCGGGGTCAGCCGGTCGAAGAGCAGCGCCCGTACGGTCTCCACATGACCCGGTGCCGCGCGCTCCAGGACCCGCATCCCCTCGTCGGTGAGGGTCGCGATGCTGCCCCGCTTGTCCCAGCGGCAGTCCTCGCGCCGCACCAGACCGTCCTTCTCCAGCCGCGTCACGGCGTACGTCAGCCGGCTGCGGGTGATCTTCAGCCGCTCCGCGAGGTCGGTCATGCGCAACCGGCGCTCCGGGGCCTCGGAGAGGGAGGCCAGGATGGAGTAATACAGGTGGGGCATGCCGGCTTCCTGCTGGAGCTGCCGGTCCAGTGCGTCCTCCACGAGGGCGACGGAGGCGATGTAGGCGCGCCAGGCGCGCTGCTCCTCCGGAGTGAGCCAGCGAGTCGTCATGCGACCAGTGTAGGTTTGTTTCAAAGTTGAACCAAGACCGAGATTGCCGAGCCGGAGCGCGCCGATGCCGTCGTACCCCTATGTCCTGCTGTCCGCCGCGGTCTCGCTCGACGGTTACCTCGACGACACCACCCCCGAGCGCCTGCTCCTCTCCAGCCCGGCCGACTTCGACCGGGTCGACGAGGTACGGGCGTCCGTGGACGCGATCCTGATCGGCGCCGGCACGATCCGGGCCGACAACCCACGGCTGCTCGTGAACTCGGCCGAGCGGCGCGCGGCGCGGGTGGCGGCGGGCAAGCCGGAGTACCCCCTGAAGGTCACGGTCAGCGCCTCGGGCGAGCTGGACCCCACGGCGAACTTCTGGCACACGGGCGGCGAGAAGCTCGTCTGCACGACGGACAAGGGCGCGGAGCGGCTGCGGCGGACGCCGGTCGCGGCGGACGTGGTCGCGCTGGGCGCGGAGCTGGACTGGCGGGACCTGCTGCGGCATCTGCACGAGGTGCGCGGCGTCGACCGGCTGATGGTCGAGGGCGGCGGCACGATCCACACGCAGCTGCTCCAGCAGGGGCTGGCCGACGAGTTGCAGCTGGTGCTGGCGCCGCTGTTCGTGGGGGACCCGGACGCGCCCCGGCTGTTCGGCCCGGGCGGGTATCAGGAGGGACGGCTGCGCCTGCTGGAGACGCGCCGGATCGAGGACGTCGTGCTGATGCGCTACCAGCCCACCGCCCCCGGAACGGGCACCCTCCCCTCCGCCGCCGACCGCCACTGGCTGGCGCTGGCGTGCGAACTGGCCGCCCAGTGCCCACCGTCGCGGACGGCGTTCAGCGTCGGCGCGGTGGTCGTCGCGGCCGACGGGACGGAACTGGCCCGCGGGCACTCCCGCGAGGGCGACGACCCGGTGGTGCACGCGGAGGAGGCGGCGCTCGCGAAGCTGGCGCCCGGCGACCCCAGGCTGGCCTCCGCGACCGTGTACACCAGCCTGGAGCCATGCACCCACCGGGCCTCCCGCCCGGTGCCCTGCGCACGGCTGATCCTCGAAGCGGGGGTGCGGCGGGTGGTGACGGCATGGCGAGAGCCGGACACGTTCGTGGCGGGGGCCGACGGGAGCGGGCTGCTGGCGGCGGCGGGGGTGGACGTCCTGGTCCTGCCCGAGTACGAGACCCAGGCCAAGGCACCGAACGCTCACTTGCTGCCTTGACGGCCGGACGGCGTTGGCGGTGTGAGAGCGGTCACTTCCCAACGCCGGTCAGTATTACCCAGCCCGTCCGGCGTTTGAGGACGAGGCCCGTTCAGGGCCGAAGCGGGGTCTGGGGGCCACAGGCCCCCAGGGGGGCCGGGGTTGAAGGGGCGGAGCCCCTGGGGGATGGGACGGGTAGGGGCGGCGGGGGCGAGGAAACCCCTTGTCGTACCCCTCCGCCCAAGCCCCGTCACCGACCAAAAAACCGCAGGCCACGGCCGGGCGTCGGAAAGCCGTGTGCTTCGGGTCCTGCGGATGGCGTACTATGGATTCAACGACGCGGGGTGGAGCAGCTCGGTAGCTCGCTGGGCTCATAACCCAGAGGTCGCAGGTTCAAATCCTGTCCCCGCTACTGAAGGCTCAGGGCCCGGAACTGATCAGTTCCGGGCCCTGAGTGTTTCCCGGGCCATGTCATCCGGTCGGCCCTCAGCGCTCGCCACCCACCCCCCTCCCGGGCCACCCTGGTGACGTGGAGGAGGGACCGTACGCCAGAGCCGGCGGGCGGCGGATCTCCTATGCCCGCCGATTCGTTCTGCTGCTCCCTGCCCTCCTGATCGCGCTGGGCGGCGTGTACGACTACGTCACCCCCGCGGACTTCACCGGCGCCCCGCTGTTCACCGCCGCCCCCCTCATCGCCGCCCCGCTCTACTCCCGGCGCGACACGGTCCTCACAGGCATCGCGGCGCTCGCCGTCGCACTCGGCGTCCGCATCCATCTCGGCGTCGCCTTCGACGCCACCACGATCACCGAACTCGTCACCATCGCGACCGTCTCCGGCCTGGCCGTCCTCATCAACCTCCTCGTCCGCCGCACCGGCGAGCGCCTCGCCTCCGCCCGTGAGATCGCCGAGGCCGCCCAGCGGGCCGTACTGCCCGCACCCCCGGAACGCATCGGCGGGTTCCAGATCGCGGCACGGTACGAGGCGGCGCAGGAGGGTGCCTCCATCGGCGGCGACCTGTACGCCGTGCAGGACAGCCCGCACGGCGTACGCCTCGTCGTGGGGGACGTGCGCGGCAAGGGCATGGGTGCCGTCGCGGTCGTCGCCGTGCTCATCGGCGCCTTCCGGGAGGCCGCCGAGCAGGAGGCCACACTGGAGGCGGTCGCACAGCGCCTGGAGCGGGCGCTGGCCCGCGAGCGCACACGGCGCGACGGAACCGAGTCCTACGAGGGGTTCACCACCGTCGTACTGGCCGAGCTCCCGCACGGCAACGGCGTCGTCCGCATCGTCAACCGCGGCCATCCACCACCCCTGCTGCTGTACGCCGACGGCACCGTGACCTCGCTCCTCGCCACCGAGCCCGCGCTGCCGCTCGGCATGGGCGAGCTCGGCGCCTGGCCCGACCGGGCCGAGGAGGCCGGATTCCCGAGCGGGGCCACGCTGCTGCTCTACACCGACGGCCTGACGGAGGCGCGGGACGACAGCGGACGGTTCTACGACCCCGAGGTGCGGCTCGCGGGCCGGGCCGGCGTCTTTCCCGAACCGGCGGCGCTGATCGACGAGCTCGAAGCGGAGGTGCGCCGGCACTCCGGCGGCGGCATGGCGGACGACCTGGCCCTCCTCGCCGTACGACGGCCCTGATCCCCGCCTGTCACCAACCGTGACCGGGCGACCCCCCTCCGCATAACAACTGACAAACCGTCAGCGCTGACGCGCCCCTCGCGCTCTGGTCAACTCGCCCGATTTGGCCCGCTCGTGACCCGTAAGTCCACGCGGAAATCGTTAACGATCAAGTGGAACAGCTTGGAATCCCTACCCCGGGTCTATTAACGTTCGATAACGCAGCGCGGTCGTCCCAGCCGTCACAAGAGGCGGCTCCGTGCGCACGCGCCGAATCCCGTACCGCAGTACGGGAACCGGGGAACCACCACCCTGGGGTGAATCGCGCGAAAACCGCCGTGAACTCACGGCCGGTTTACGCGCGTAGGAGACCTTCCTGCTCCGAACCCGTCAGCTAACCCGGTAGGCGAGAAGGAAGGAAAGGAGTACGCCCACGTGGCGTCCAACAGGCCTGCTCCGCAAGCCCCGTTTGTGCCGAGTCAGCGCAGCACCGACACCTTCGGCTACGACCGCTACCGCACCGACGAGGCCCCGTTCGAGGAGTGGAACCCCACCGCGGAGTCCATCCGTCCGGTCCGCGGCAGGCATCGCGTCACCAAGCAGCGCGGCGGGGGACTCGCCCGCAGCTCCACAGTTCTCGGCGTCGGCGTCATAGCCGCCGTCGGCGCGGGCGGCATGGCCACCGCGCAGACCGGCAAGCCGCCGGTCTCCATCTCCATCCCCGACCTGCCCCTCGTCTCGGACGACTCCTCCGACAACCCCGAGGACTCCGCGACCGCGCTGAGCACCATGGGCGAGGTCACCGAGGAGACCACGCAGGGCGCCGGCGACGCCGGTGAGGCGCTGCGGGCCCGGATCATGGCCCAGGTCGAGCAGCAGCAGGACCAGATCGAGAGCAAGGCCGTCGCCGACGCGGTCGCCGCCGCCGAGAAGGAGGCCGCCGCCGCGGCCGCCAAGGCGGAGAAGGAGGCCGAGGCCAAGGCCGCCGCCGCGAAGGCCAAGGCCGAGGAGGAGGCCCGCAAGAAGGCCGAGGCGGAGCGCCTCGCCGAGCTGGCCAAGCAGTTCGCGCTGCCGACCTCCTCGTACACCATCACCTCGACCTTCGGTCAGGCCGGCGCCTACTGGTCCTCCGGCTACCACACGGGCCTCGACTTCGCCGCCCCCTCCGGCACGCTGATCAAGGCGGTGCACACCGGCACGATCACCTTCGCCGGCTGGGACGGGTCGTACGGCTACAAGACGGTGCTCACCCTGGAGGACGGCACCGAGATCTGGTACGCCCACCAGTCCTCGATCAGCGTGAGCGTGGGCCAGAAGGTCAGCACGGGCGACGTCATCGGCCGCGTGGGTGCGACGGGCAACGTGACCGGCGCCCACCTGCACCTTGAGGTGCACCCCGACGGCAGCAGCAACGGCATCGACCCGCTGGCGTGGCTGCGCGGCAAGGGCCTCACGCCCTGAACGACCCTTGAGGTTCACCCGGCGCTCCGATGCCCTGCATGTCCGGAGCGCCGGCTCGCTTGTTTACGGGATCTTTGCGGCGGTCCCGGAAGCCCGGCCTCCGCCAAGGGCGTTGATATGGAGCATGACTGTCTCTCTTCGCAAGCTCGGCTCCTCCGGCCTTGAGGTCTTCCCCCTCGCCCTCGGTGGCAACGTCTTCGGCTGGACCGCCGACGAGACCGAGTCCTTCGCCGTCCTCGACGCCTACACAGCGGCAGGCGGCAACTTCATCGACACGGCCGACGCGTACTCGGCGTGGGTCGAGGGCAACGTCGGCGGCGAGTCCGAGACCATCATCGGCAACTGGCTGAAGGCGCGCGGCAACCGCTCGGACGTCGTCATCGCCACGAAGGTCAGCCAGCACCCCGACTTCCAGGGCCTGACCGCGGCCAACATCAAGGCCGCCGCCGACGCCTCCCTGCGCCGTCTCGGCACCGACTACATCGACCTCTACTACACCCACTTCGACAAGCCCGAAGTCCCCGTCGAGGAGATCATCGGCGCACTGGACGACCTGGTGAAGGCGGGCAAGGTGCGCCACATCGCCGCGTCCAACATCTCCGCCGAGCGGCTGCAGGCGTCCCTGGACTTCTCCGACCGCGAGGGCCTCGCCCGGTACGTGGCCCTGCAGCCCCACTACAACCTGGTCTCACGCGACACCTACGAGGGCGAACTCCAGAACCTCGCCGAGCGCGAAGGCCTGGCCGCGGTTCCGTACTACGCCCTGGCGTCCGGCTTCCTCACCGGCAAGTACCGCGCCGGCACCACGGTGGGCAGCCCGCGCGCCCAGGGCGCCGCCAAGCACCTGGAGACCGAGCGGGGCCGCAGGGTGCTGTCCGCCCTGGACGAGGTGGCCCACTCCCACGAGGTCCCGGTAGCCACGGCAGCCCTCGCCTGGCTCGCCGCCCAGCCGACGGTCACGGCCCCCATCGCCTCGGCCCGGACGGTCGACCAACTCCCGGCGCTGCTGGGCGTGGCGGAACTGACCCTGACAGACGAGGAACTCACCCGCCTGACGGAAGCGTCGGCCTGATCCCCCGGCCACCTCACGACCTCTGAGCACCGGCCTGCATCGGCCTGCATCGGCCTGCACCGGCCTGCATCGGCCTGCACCGGCCTCCGAGGTCCGAGCACGAGACCGCATCACCCCCAGCCCCCGCCCACCCGCTGGGGTCGCGCGCGGGACGGCGGTCACTTGCCCATACCCGGCGAGGGTCACTTCTCGGCGCGGGTCCCGGCGATCTCAGCCCGTCCGGCGTTTGAGGACGAGGCCCGTTCAGGGCCGATAGCGGGGGTCTGGGGGCCGCAGGCCCCCAGGAGGCCCGGGGTCGAAGGGGCGGAGCCCCTGGGGGATGGGACGGGTAGGGGCGGCGGGGGCGAGGAAAACCCCCGGTCACGACCGATACGGGTTGTACGCGGGATACGGCGCCACCGACCCGTGGACCTGCCCAGCACCCCCCTGCCCGTACGCCGGCCAGTAAACCGCCACCGGCCCCGCATAGCCATACCCATACCCCGGCCAAGCCTGCGCCGCACCCGCCGCCCGCTCCAGCGCCGGCCGAGCAACCTCCCGACGCCGCCACAGCTCGTACAGCAACTCCCGTTCCCGCACGACGAAGTCCGCCCCGGCCCGCCCCCGACGCCCCCGATGCCGCAGGAACGCCAACGACGTCGCGTAGGCCTCGTACTGCGCCACCGCCCGGCCGGCCGCCCGCCCACCATGGCGCCGCGCATACTGCCGGGCCACCCGCCGGGCCCGCATCGACCCGAGCGCGAAGGGCTCCGCCGGCGCCAGCCACCCGGCGAGGACATATGCGGGCAGTTCCTCCCGCACGGTTCTCAGCTCACGCTGCCGCGTCCAGATCACCAGCCAGGTCAGCAGCCCGAACGCGGGCACCATGAAAGCCGCGTACACGGCGAAGAACCCGAACTCACCGAAGGTCGACGAGCCGTTCCACAGCGCGTGCATGCCCATGGCGAGCAGCAGCCCGGAAAGCGGGAGGAAGACGCGGCGCAGGTGCTGCCGTTCGCCCGACAGCGCCGCGATCCCGAAGCCGATGCCGGTGAGGACGGTGAAGAGCGGATGCGCGAACGGCGACATGATGACGCGGACGAAGAAGGTCGCCGCGGTGACGGAGGCGATGCCGCTGTCGCCGGAGAGCTGGTCGGTACCGAAGGCGGTGCCGAGGTAGAGGATGTTCTCGGTGAAGGCGAATCCGGTGGCCGTGACCCCCGCTATCACCACGCCGTCGACGATCCCGGTGAAGTCCTGCCTGCGGAAGAGGAAGACGAGTAAGACGGCGGCGGCCTTCGCGGTCTCCTCCACGACGGGCGCTATGACCGTCGCGCCGAGCGTGTCCGCGTGGGACGGATCGGCGGTCGCCGTCGCTATCCATCTGGTCGCGAAGCTGTTGGCGACGATCGCTATCAGCGCCGCCGCGCAGGCGCCCCAGGCGAAGGAGAACACCAGATTGCGCCAGGGGCCCGGCTCGACCCGGTCCAGCCACCGGAAGGAGGCGACGAGCAGCGGCACGGGCAGGACGGCGAGCCCCAGCCCGACCAGGAACCCTTCGGTGCCGGTCTGCTCACGCACCAGGGCGAGGATGACCAGCCCGGACAGCGCGAGCAGGGTGCTGAGCGCGCCGTAACGCACCCACCGCTTCTGCCACCAGTGCGCCTGCCGCAGTGCACCGCCGGTGGGACCGGTGGGGGGCGTCGGATACGGGGGACAGGTGGCCACGGCATTGACCCTAACGAGGGAAGGGCGCCGCCCGCAGCAGCGCGAGGGGGCTCAGGCGCCGGTGGGGGGTTGCTCTCAGTGCTCTTGTCGGTGCTGGTCTGCTGTTCTTCGCTTTCTTCCCGCTGCTCCTACCGCTCTACGCGGCGGAAGAGCAGGTCGTTCACCACATGTCCCTTGTCCAGTCCCTGCCCCTCGAAACGGGTCAGCGGCCGGAACTGCGGACGCGGCGCGAAACCGCCGTCGGCCTGGGTGTTCTCGAAGTCGGGGTGCGCGGTCAGCGCTTCGAGCATCTGTTCGGCGTACGGTTCCCAGTCGGTGGCGCAGTGCACGAGGGCGCCGGGTTTCAGCCGGGTCGCGGCGAGGCTGAGGAACTCGGGCTGGATGAGCCGCCGCTTGTGGTGCCGCTTCTTGGGCCAGGGGTCGGGGAAGTAGACGCGCAGCCCGTCGAGCGAGTCCGGCGCGAGCATCTCGCGCAGCAGGATGATGGCGTCGCCGTTGCCGACGCGGACGTTGTTCAGCCCGTTCCGGTCGGCGAGGCTGAGCAGGTTTCCCTGCCCCGGGGTGTGTACGTCGACGGCGAGGATGTTGGTGCCGGGGTCGGCGGCGGCCATCTGCGCGGTGGCCTCGCCCATCCCGAAGCCGATCTCGAGGACGACGGGATTGTCGTTCCCGAACAGCTCGCCGAGGTCGACGACCCGCTGCCCGTCGATGTCGAGCCCCCACTTGGGCCACAGCCGCTGCAACGCGTCCGCCTGGCCCGCGGTCACCCGGCTCCGCCGCGGCTGAAAACTCCGGATCCGCCGCTCGAAGTGGGACCCGGCGGGATCGGCCTTGGGCCCGTCCGGAAACCGGGGCTCACCCTTGGCCCGGCTATGCCGAACGGAGACACCGGGCAGGTGGCGGGGGTGCTCACCGTCGTTGTCGGACCGACCGGTGGTGCCGGGCTGGGGGACGTCGGGGGCGTTGAGGGAGTCAGACACAGTGCAACCGATTTTACGGCGCCGCCAAGCCGACGAGCCGCCCGGTGTCCGGGCCCGATGACACCCATGCGACCAGCGATCGCCCTCCATGCGGCCAACGATCATCCTCTGACCCGGACGCCATCGCCCAGCCCATCCAGACGGCCCCAGTGCCGGCGGTCCCCCACACTGCTCACGCTGCCCACACCGCTCACACCACCTCACACTGCTCACGCTGCCCACACCGCTCACACCACCCCACACCGCTCACACCACCCCACACCGCTCACACCCCCCGCAACACCGCCAACGCCCTGCGCGCCACCTCCCGCCCGATCGGCAGCGACGCCGTAGCCGCCGGGGAAGGCGCGTTCAGCACATGCACGGCCCGGTCCCCCTCCCTGATCAGGAAGTCGTCCACCAGCGTCCCGTCCCGCAACACCGCCTGCGCCCGCACGCCCGCAGCCGCCGGCACCAGATCATCGGACGTCACGGCCGGCAACAGTCTCCGTACCGCCCCCGCGAACGCCCCCTTGGACACCGACCGGCGCAGCTCCCCGGCCCCGTACCGCCAGTGCCGCCGGGCCATCCGCCACACTCCGGGCCAGGCCACCGTCGCGCCGACCTCCCGCGGCCGTACGACTCCCCACCCGTACCCTTCGCGGGCCAGCGCCGGCACCGCGTTGGGTCCGATGTGCACGCTCCCGTCGATCCCGCGCGTGAGATGCACACCGAGAAACGGAAACGCCGGGTCAGGCACCGGATACACCAGCCCCCGCACCAGCTCGGGCCGTGCCAGCGAGTAGTACTCCCCGCGGAACGGCACGATCCGCACTTCCGGCTCGTCCCCCGTCAGCCGGGCCACCTCGTCGCAGTGCAGCCCGGCACAGTTCACCAGCACCCGCCCCCGCACGACGTCCCCGCGCGAGGTCCGTACGGCGACCCCCAGCTCCGCCCGCCGGTCGACGCGCTCGACCTCCGCGCCGTAGCGGATCTCCGCCCCCGACGCCTCGGCCAGCTGCCGCGCCACCCCGACGAAGTCGCACACGCCCGTCGTCCCGACGTGTATCGCGGCGAGCCCCCGCACCTCGGGCTCGTACTCCGCGATCTGCGCGGCGCCCAGCTCCCGCACCGGAATGCCGTTCTCCCGCCCGCGCTGCACCAGCGCGTGCAGCCGGGGCAGCTCCTCCCGCTCCGTGGCGACGATCAGCTTGCCGGTGACGGCGTGCGCGATGCCGTACTCCGCGCAGAACTTGACCATCTCGGCGGCGCCCCGCACCGCATAGCGCGCCTTCAGGGAGCCGGGCCGGTAGTAGATCCCGCTGTGGATGACCCCGCTGTTGCGCCCAGTCTGATGCCGGGCCGGCCCCGGCTCCTTCTCCAGCACGGTCACCCGCGTCCCCGGCGCGGCACGCGTGATCGCATACGCCGTGGACAGCCCGACGATCCCACCCCCGATCACGAGCACATCGCAGTCGTAAGCGATCCCCGGCCGCACCTGCACCACCTCCCGCTTCCGATAGTGCACTGTGCCACTGACATCGCCTTCAAACGCGGCAGGCGGACAGCGCCCCGGCAGGCGACGGGGCACCGAGGGAGCACTGACGGGGCAGTCGGGCACTCACTCCTAGGCGGGAGCCATGAGCAGTGGCCGTGCCCGCTCCCGCAGCTCCACCACCCGCGGCTCGTCCCCGTACGGCTCCAGCCGATGCAGAAGATCCTTCACATACTCGGTGGTGCGGGCCGACGATATGCGCCCCGCGACCTCCACCGCCCGCACGCCCTGCTCGCATGCGGCATCGAGATTGCCCGATTCGAGCTCGGCGACCGCCGAAACGACGAGCCGCAGCCCGTGCGAGCGCACGAACTCCTCCGTCGGTTTCGACAGCGCCTGCTCCGTGAACCGCCGCACCTGCCGTGGCGCCTTCAGATCCCGGTAGCACTCCGCGGCGTCGGCGGCGAACCGGTCGTAGGAGTAGAACCCGAGCCATGAGGGGTCGTTGTCGCCCTCCCTGGACCGCTCCAGCCAGCCCTCGGCGGCCTTCAGTGCGGCGCCCGCCGCCTGCGCGTCACCCGCGCGTGCGTGCGCGCGTGCCTCGACGAGTCGGAAGAAGCTCATGGTGCGGGCCGTGGCGAGCCCCCGGTTGCGTTCCAGGGCGGCCTGCGCGAGGTCGACGCCCTCGTCGCCGAAGCCCCGGTAGGTCGCCTGCAGCGACATCGACGCCAGCACGTACCCCCCGAGGGGGACGTCGGCGGCGGCCCGCGCGAGCCGCAGCGCCTGGATGTAGTAGCGCTGGGCGGCCTCCTGCTGCCCGGTGTCGAAGGCCATCCACCCGGCCAGACGCGTGAGTTCGGCACTCGCGCCGAACAGCGCCCGCCCCACCTCGTCGGAGTACGAGCCGAGCAGCAGCGGTGCCGCCTCCACCCGCAGGCACTCCGGCACCATGGACGAACGCCAGTCGCCGCCTCCGTACTTGGAGTCCCAGCGCCTGGCGTCCTCGGCGGCCTCCCGCAGCTTCTGCACATCGCTGTGGCCGACTTTGAGCGGTGCGCCGGAGCCCTCGGCCGGGGTCGCCTCGCGCGCCACCGAACTGTCGGCCGGGGTTATCAGCCACCGTGAGGCAGGCGTTGCGTATGCGCTTACTGCGAACGATCCGGCCAGCGACTGCCAGATGCCGCCGGAGCCGGCGCGACGCCCGGCGAGGTCGAGACGGTACAGCTCCGTCGCCGACTTCACCGCCTGTCCGACGTCCCGGGGGAAGGCGAGGCCCACTTCGGGTGCGGGGTCCGCGTCCGCCAGGCCGATCTCGTGGAGCGGCACCGGACGGCCCAGCTTCTGGCCGATGGCGGCCGCGATGAGGTGCGGCGCCGCACCCTGCGGCACCATGCCCTTCGACACCCAGCGCGCCACCGACGTCTTGTCGTAGCGAAGAGTCAGTCCCCGCTGAGCGCCAAGGTCGTTGACGCGTCGGGCGAGTCCTGCGTTGCTGATTCCCGCGAGGGCGAGAACGGTGCCGAGTTTTTCGTTCGGCCCGCGTTGCTCCCTGGACATGCGCCACCCCTCGACACAGACGGCTGCCGCGCTGGCATAACCACGCGGCATTCGTAAACCCAGCGTAGTTCGCCGCATCCCAAGCGTTAAGGGGCATTCTTCCGGATGGCGGGATTGTGGTCCGTACTGAAGTACGGCCTCTGTACGGACAGTTGTGGCGTGCTCCCGCTGTGTGGCCGTGCGCCCGTCCGTGCGCTCTTCTCCGGCCATCCGGGGAACGGTTCCATGACTCGTGCGTGGGTCGGCCCGCTGTACTGGATCCAGTGGGCTGGGGGATTCCGCCGCCTCCATCCCCGCGGGCGGCGGAACGGTCCGGGGGGCGAACTCCGTTCCCCGGACTGCGCGCACGCCGAGCACGGCGAGTAGTCCGCAGGGCTTGCACGGAGTGTGCGCGAGCCTGTCTCTACAGCGCCGATTTGGCCGAAAATCGACCCCGCTGCCTTGGGGTGATTACCGCTCCCACCATGGCAGTTGAGGGCGCGAAGGGCGTTTTCGGGGAGCGTACCGGGGGCGCATTCGCGTCGCGGCCGTCCATCGATCCCCTTGCCCCGTCCTTGAGTTCGGGCCGTGTCCGACTCGCGCCCCGATCGGCACGGGGGCGCCCGCGCAGGCGCGATTACCGGATCTCGAGCGGCTCCGCCGCCGCTCCGGCGCGCGCCCTTCATGGCAGCATGGTGACCCGGTTCGTTCGGTGCACTGGTTGTCCACAGCCTGTGGAGGCGTCGATGCGGTGGTTGGTGGGATGGAGCAGCACCGCCGCGGTGGCCGCCCGGATCGGCTCCGCGGGGGCCACCGGAAGCGACGGCGAGACCGTGCACCCGGTGGGGTCCCAACTCCTGTGGGGCGACCCCGATCCGCTGTGGGCGGTCGGTGACTGGCGCCCGGACGAGGTGCGCGTGGTGAAGGCCGACGCGCAGAACCGGATCGCCGTCCTGGGGACATGCGGCGCCACCGACGAACAGCTGCGGGTCGGCCTCTTCGCCGCGCGCGGAGGGGCACTTCGGCATCTGACCGCGTGGCCCGGCAGCTACACGGCCGTCGTCCAGGTCGGCCGCAGGGTCACGGTGTGCGGCGACCTGGCGGGCGCACGGCCGGTGTTCTACACCCCGTGGGCGGGCGGTACGGCGTATGCGACCGCCGCGCTCCCCCTCGCCGACCTCATCGAGGCCAACCTCGACTTCGGGCACCTCGCCGCCCTGCTCGCCGCCCCCGACGTACCGGCCGCCCTGCACGACTCCACCCCGTACGACGGCGTACGGCGCATTCCGCCCGGACATGCGCTGATCCTGCGCGCGGGGACCCGGGAGATCGCCGGGTACGAGCCGGTCGCCTCGCTGGCGGTGGCCGCGCCCACGGCGGACCCGGACAGCGCGGTGGACGCCGTACGGGACGCGCTGATCGAGGCGGTACGCGCGCGTCTGTCCGCGCCCCGCCATGTGCCCGGCGCCGACATAGACCCCGGGCCGGTGCCGGGGATGGGCCCCGCCGAGCGGCGCGCCGCGCGCGGGATGCCGGTTCCGGGCATCGGGGCGGACCTGTCCGGGGGACCGGCTTCGGCAACCCTCGCGCTGCTGGCCGCCGGCCTCCCCGGCATGCCGGGCACGGTCCTGGGCCACGGCACGGGCGCGGGGGAACGCCTCCTGGCCGTCACCTTCAACGACCTGGCGGTGGGCGGCCGCGAGGCCGAGATGGAACGCGCCGGAACCCTGGCGGCCAACCCCCGCCTGCACCACGTGGTGGTGACCGGCGGCGAGGAGACGCTGCCGTACGCCGACCTGGACGGCCCGCTGACGGACGAGCCGGGACCGAGCCTGGTGACGGCGGCGAGGCACCGCGCACGCCTGGCGTCCGGCAGCGCGGACCACTTCACCGGCTACGGCGCCCGCCAGGTCCTCGACGCCCACCCCGCCCGCCTCGCGGACCTCCTGATGGACCGCAAACGCCGCCACCTGGTCCGCCCGGTCGCGGCCCTGACGAAGGCGGACGGCTCGGTGCTGGTCCCCGCGCGCGTGTACGGCGCGGCACGCAAACTGTCCCGCACCCCCTACCGAACGGGCCTGGAATCCCTGGCGGACCGCCTCCTCCACCGCCGCTTCGACGAGCCCGGAGGTGCCGTAGGGGCGTCGCTCGCCGCGCTCACCTGGGCCAGACCGGGCCCGGCGGCCCGCTGGCTGACCGGCGAGGCGCTGGCTGAAGTATCGGTTCGCCTGCAAGCGGCCACACACCGCAACGGAGTGGGCCCGGGCCAGCGTCCGGGCGACTATCGCGCGCGTGCGGCACTGGCCCGCCACGCGGCGGACCTACGCGTCCTCGAACAGGCCGCCGAGATCCGCTCCCAACGCCTGCACACCCCGTTCCTCGACAACCAGGTAGTCCGAGCCTGCCGAGCCCTCCCGGAGGCCCTGCGCGTCCAGCCGGGCGCCCGCGCGGCAATCCTCCGCACGGTCCTGGAGGGCGCCGGAGTGGCCGACCTCCCACCGGGCTGGGGCGTCCCGTCCCACGCCCCCACGGCGGTAGCCGCGCGAACCGGCCTGAGGGTGGCAGCGGACTCACTGATGGCCCTGTTCGGCACCCCCCTCCTGGCCCAGGCGGGCCTGGTGGAGGCCCGAGTCGTCCGCAAGGCCCTCCGCGCGGCGGCCGAGGGCGAGCCGTTGCCCCTGGACGGCCTGGCCGACCTGGTCTCCCTGGAACTCTGGCTACGCCGCCTACTGGCCCGCCGCGGCACCTGCTGGACGGGCACCCCCGCCCGCCAGCGAGCGGTACCGGCGGGGATCACGCCCCAGCGGGGGGCGCTGGGGGCGGGGGCTGCGGTGCGCAGGGGGTAGGGGGCGTCGGAGGGGTGGGGCCAGTTCCTTGTGGGCTGGCTGGCCAGTGGGGGCGGTGGTCGTTCCGTCCGGCGGCGCTGCCTCTTGGCGGACCGAGTGGTGCAGACCCGCGAGCCCGCCTCTTGGCGGACCGAGTCGGGTGGTGGGTGGGCAAAGGCCTGGGGGTCCAGGGGGCGGAGCCCCCTGGCGGGGTGGAAGGGGCGGAGCCCCTTCAGGATGGGAAGGGTAGGGGCGGCGGGGGCGAAAACCCTCCCAGCGCCCACCCACGCGACCACCGCAACCACAAACCCCCACCCCACGCCCCCCAAGCCCACAAAACCCGTGCCCCCAACAGCCACCCCCGCGACAATGACCCGGTGCGGTACAGAATCCTGGGCGTCACCCAGGCGGAAGACGATCACGGCACCGTCATATCCCTAGACGGCCCCCGCCTGCGCGCCCTGCTCACCGCCCTGGCCCTACGCCCCGGCCACATCACCACCTCCCACACCCTGATAGACGAGGTCTGGGCCGGCGCCCCACCCAAGGACGCCCCCGCCGCCCTCCAGGCCCTGATCGGCCGCCTGCGCCGCACCCTCGGCAAGGCCACCATCACCTCCGCCCCCGGCGACTACCGACTCACGGCGACCAAGGACGACGTGGACCTCTTCGTCTTCGAACGCCTCGTACGCCAGGGCACCGCCGCCCTCACCCACGGCGCCCCTTCCACAGCCGCCCGCGACCTGGCCACCGCCCTGGCCCTGTGGCGCGGCCCCGCCCTGGCCGACCTCCCCGACCGCACCACCACCGCGACCCGCCTGGACGCCCTGCGCCTGGAGGCGACCCGAGCCCGTATCGAGGCGGACCTGCGACTCGGCCGCGCCCAGGCCGTCGTACCCGAACTCAAGGAACTCACCGCGGCGCACCCGTACGACGAACCGCTGCACTCCCACCTCATCCGCGCCCTGCGCGCCACGGGCCGCACCGCCGACGCCCTCGCCGCGTACGAAACCGCCCGCCGCACCCTCGCCGACGGCCTCGGCACCGACCCCGGACCCCAACTCCGCTCCCTGCACACGGAACTGCTCACACCGGAGCACCCCGAGGCCGGCCCCAACCGACAACCGGCCCCGACCCCCACCCTGGCCCTCAACCCGACCCCCCAACCGCATCCCACCCCGCCAGCTCCCCACCACCCCCACCCCCACCCCCCAGAACCCAACGGCAACCTCCGTCCTCGCCTTACCTCTTTCGTGGGCCGGGAACTCGAACTCGACGCCATCCGTTCCGAATTGCACAGGGCCCGACTGGTCACACTCACCGGACCGGGCGGCTCTGGAAAGACCCGCCTCGCCGAGGAAGCCGCCGCCGGCCTCCCCCAGGCATGGCTCGTCGAGCTCGCCCCCCTCGACCGGCCGGAGGCGGTGCCAGGCGCGGTGGTCAACGCGCTCGGTCTGCGCGAGACCGTGCTCATGACCAACGAGCTCACGGCCCCGCAGGACGACCCGGTCGCCCTGCTGATCGAGTACTGCGCGCCGCGCAGCCGACTCCTGATCCTTGACAACTGCGAACATGTCATCGGCGCGGCCGCCACCCTCGCCGAGACCCTGCTCACCCACTGCCCAGGGCTCACCATCCTCGCCACCAGCCGCGAGCCCCTGGGCGTGCCCGGCGAGTCGGTGCGCCCGGTCGAGCCCCTGCCCCCCGACCAGGCGCACCGACTCTTCGCGGAGCGCGCGGCGGCCGTCCGCCCCGACACCGACGCCGTGCTGAGCGACGGCCGCGACCAGGAGGCCGTCGCCGAGATCTGCCGCCGCCTCGACGGTCTGCCGCTCGCCATCGAGCTGGCGGCGGCCCGGCTCCGGCTGCTCACCCCCCGGCAGATCGCCGACCGCCTCGACGACCGCTTCCGCCTCCTCACCTCCGGAAGCCGTACGGTCCTGCCCCGCCAACAGACCCTGCGCGCGGTCGTCGACTGGTCCTGGGAACTGCTCGACGAGCAGGAGCGGACAGTGCTGCGCGAGGCGTCGGTCTTCGCGGGCGGCTGGGACCTGACGGCGGCGGAGGCCGTGTGCACCGGACCGGTCGCGGACCTCATGGGCGCGCTCGTCGACAAGTCCCTGATCGTGGCCGCCCCGTGCGAGCGGGACGGCTCCGACGGGATGCGGTACCGCATGCTGGAGACCATCCACGAGTACGCCGTCGAGCGCGCCGCCGAGGTCCCCGAGCTGCGCCTCGCGGCCGAGCGCCGACACCGCGGGTGGGTGCGCGGGCTCGTCGAGGAGGCCGATCCGCTCCTGCGTTCCGCCGGTCAACTCCCGTGGATCTCCCGCCTGGAGACGGAGCTGGACAACATCCGGGCGGCCCTCGACCGGGCCCTCACGGCAGGCGACGAGCCGGATGCCACCTCCATCGCCCTCGCCATGGGCTGGTTCTGGTGGCTGCGCAACTACCGCGTCGAGGGCGCGGCCTGGATCGACCGGGTGCTGCGCCTGTGTGCCGCCCTGGACACCGGCGGACCACCCACCCCCGCCGCTCCTTCCACCCCCGACCCGGTGGACACTTTCCTCGCCGCCCCGGACGGGGAGGCACACCATCCGCGGCATGCGCCCCGGATGAACCTCCGCCTCCTGCATCTGTTTCTCGCCATCGAGTTCGAACCGCTGGAGCGGCGGCGGGACGAGCGACTGCGGCGGTACGTCGAGCGGGTGCGGGCCCACTTCGTCCGGGGCGGCCCGGAGGCGGCCCGTATGCCGGGTCTGGTCTGGCCGTTCACCCACCTCTTCGTGGGCGACTCGGTGAACGCCAGGTCCTTCATGGACGCCGTGCTCGCCAACTGCCGTGAGCACGGCGGCGACTGGGAGGTGGGCTGCGTCCTGATGTTCCGCACGCACCTGCTTGTCGACTCACCGGGCGGCTTGGCAGGCGTCGACGACGACCTCGCGGAGCTGCGCGTCCTCAGCCGCCGCACCGGCGACCGCTGGATGCGGGCCCAGGTGTGCAGCGCGGCCGGCGAGACGGCCATGCTGCGCAGCCGCTTCGAGGAGGCCAAGGGCGAGTACGAGGAGGCGCTGCGCCTCGCCCACGAGGTGGGCGCCTACGCCGAGACCCCGTTCATCGTCGCCCGGCTCGCCGAGATCGCCTACCGCTCGGGCGACCGTACGGCAGCGCTGACCGCGCTGGACGAGGCGAGCGCCGCGGCCGACCGGTACGGCGTGGCGGACTCACGGGCGTTCGTGCTGCTGATGCGGGCTTGGATCGCGCTGGACGACAAGGACACCGCACGCGCGCGTGAGATGTACGAGGCGGCCCGCGCGGCGGCCGCCCATGGCACGCCACCGCCCCAGTTCATGGTGATGCTGAACGCGCTCGATGCCCTGATCGTGACGGGCGAGTCGGGTCCGGAGCACGGACTGCCTCTCCTCGCCCACACGCTGCACCTGGCCGTGGCGAACCGGTGCGCCGATGTGATCACGACGACCCTCGTGGACGCCGCGGCGGATCTGCTGACCGACCTCGGCGACCATCCGCGCTCGGTCCGCCTGCTGGCTGCCTCGGAGCGCTGGCGTCGTGGCCATCCACGCCCCCTGCCGGAGCGTGCGCACGCCGAGCGGGCCGAGGCCGCCGCCCGCGCCGCCCTCGGCGCCGAGCGGTTCACCGCCGAGCACACCAAGGGCACCGCCCTCACCCAGGACGACGTCCAGCGCGACCTCGCCGAGGCCGTGCGCGATCTCCACCACCCGGCCGAGCGGGCCCCGTAGCTCCCGAAGCCGAGGGCGCTACACGCAGCTGAACTTGGACTCCGCCCAGTCCGCCAGCAGCAGGGTGTCGAAGGCGCTGTGCGGCTCGACCACCAGCCGTACGGTCTGGCGTCCGGCCAGGTTCACATGGACGGGCACCGCCGGGTCCCCGCCCTTGATCGCTCCGGACGACCACAGCCGGACGCCGTCGGCGTGAACGGAGAAGGAGAACGTGCCGAGCCCCAGGTTCGTGTCGTCGACGCCGACCATCGCGTCGTAGGCGGAGCACTCCCGGTTGAGATCGATGGTGACGGAGGACCGGCCGTGCACGGTGACGCCGTGCGCGTAGTGCTTGTCGCCGATGGACATGCCGTACCGCTGCCACACCCAGCTGCTCCCGCCGATGCGCATCTCCGGCGCGGTGCCGTCACCAGCGACGTCGTACGACAGCTCGCTCCACTGGTAGACGACCGGGGCCGGCGGGGGTGTCGGAGTCGGCGTGGGCGGGGGTGTGGGCGTCGGCGTGGGTGTGGGGGGCGGCGTCGGAGAAGGCGTGCGCGGCGGATCGGGCGTGGGGGTGGGTGACTGGGGCGGAGTCGGTGTGGGTGTCGGCGTCGGCTCGGGCTCCGCGGCCGGCACGATGGCCGGCGGCTGTGGCGCGGACTCCTTCTCCGGCGGCTCGGGCGTCGGCGTCTCCTCGACGATGGGGGAGGGCGCGGGAGGCTGCTTGGCGTCCGCGTTGTCGACCGGCTTGTCGTTGCCGGACAGCGCGATCACGATCGCCGCCGCCACGCCCACGGCGACCACACCGGCCGCGACACCGGCCTTCAGCGGCGCGCCCAGCCCCTCCGAGACCGCCGCGCCGCCGCCCGTGCTTGCCCCGCCCGACGACCCGCCACCCGCCGCCGCGGCCGCCCCCGCGGCACCGGCCGCACCGGCCCCCGCACCGCCGGCGATGAGTCCGGCCGCCTTGGCGTACCCGGCGGCGCCGAACCAGCCGATGACCGCGACCGGCACGACGGCGGGGATACCGCTGGCGACTTCCTTGATCTGGCCCGCGGCCAGCCGGCACTTGGCGCACTCCTCCAGGTGCTTGCGCAGGCCCCGCTCGGCGCGGGTGCGCAGGCTGCCGCGGGCGTAGGCGCCGAGCCGGTCGGCGTAGCGGGCGCACCCCTCGTCGCTGGCGAGGCTGGCGCTGACATGGGCCTGGAGATAGGCCTGCTTGAGGCCCTCACGGGCGCGGCTGGCGAGCACGCGCGTGCCGTTGGCGTCGAGCCCGAAGAGCGTGGCGACCTCGCTGGGCGACTCGTCCTCGACCTCGGTGTGCCACAGCACGGCCTGCCAGCGCTCCGGCAGCGACCGGAAGGCCTGCATGGCCATGGACTGCTCGGCCTCGTGCATCGCCCGCACATCGGCGCCCAGGTCCAGGGTGTCGTCCGAGACTTCGGAGACGCGCGCGGACTGCGCGGCGAACACGGCGAAGTCGTCGACCAGCTGCTCCCGCCGCGCCGACTTCGTCCAGTCCGCGGCGGCCCGCCGGATCGAGGTGAGCAGATACGCGCGTACGGCGTGCTCGGGGCCGGAGCCGCCGCGTACCGCCTGGAGCATGCGGGCGAAGACCTCGGCCGTGAGGTCGTCCGCGGTGTGGGCGTCACGGCAGCAGGTGCGCGCGTACCGGCGCACCGCTTCGGCGTGGCGCCGGTACAGCTCCTCGTAGGCGGTGTCGTCGTCGGAGCGCATCCGGCCGATCAGATCGGCGTCCGACGGCGGCAGCTCACGCGGTGGCGGCAGCACGCTCTCCTCGCGCCGGTCGCGCTGTGCCGGGACGCTGCCCTCCGCACGGCCCCGTGTGCGTCGCTCCGGCGAGTCGCCGCGTGGCGGCAGGTCCGCCCGTCCGCCCTGACTCGGCACCTGCGGAGTCGCCGAGTCACCGTCACCGCGTGACTCGTCCCACCCGTCAACGCTCATCGCGGAAAGCCCCCGCCGCCAGCTCCACCAGTCCCGGACACCGGGTCAGGGTGCCACATCGGCTTTTGGTCCAGGACCCACCAGTACGGACCATCCACTCATCCGTGGGGATTTTCTCGCACGGCAGTACTGGCCATCACCCGTATGGGGAAAGCTCAAACGACCCTCACCGGGCGGGAGTCGAGACTCGCCCGGCGGGAGTCGAGTGCGGCGACCGAAATGCCCGGCATGGCTCGCGAGGGTGTTCGAGGCGAGGGCGGCGCAGCACCCCGCCTCCGGTCACCCGTGCCGAGCCACGGTCGTCACACCGGCCGGATCACGCCTGAGGCCGCGACCGCAACCCCTCCAGCAGGATGTCCAGCAGCCGCGCGGAGGCCGCCGCCTGCTGCGCCGCATCCGGCAGCGAGGGCGCCGCCGTCGCGATCACCAGCAGGACGTCCGACACCGACACGTCGGCCCGCAGCTCACCCGCCGCGCGCGCCCGCTCCACGAGCTGGCCCACCACGTCGAGCAGCGCCGCCGCCCCCGCGTCGTCCGCCGGGTGCGCCGTCACCGCCGCCGACTGCTCCGGCACCAGCCGCAGCTCACCGGCACCGGGCTGCATCCGCTGCTGCGGCACCCGCGCCTCGTCGAGCACGACGTCATCCGCGACCCCGACCCGCAGCACCTGCGGCGGCAGCAGCCGGCCCGCGCCCGAGGCCACCGACGTGCGCAGGAAGCGCGAGAGCGCCGACCACGGCTCGTCCTCCTGACCGAGCGCCGCACGTGCCTGGTCGGTCAGCCGGGAGGTCTCCTCCTCGGCTATCCGCCGCACCAGGACGTCCTTGCTCGGGAAGCGCCGGTACACCGTCCCGACGCCGACCCGCGCGCGCCGCGCCACGTCCTCCATCGGCGCGCCGTATCCCAGCTCGCCGAAGACCTCGCGCGCCGCACGCAGCACGTGCTCCAGATTGCGCTGTGCGTCCACGCGCAGCGGCGTCGTACGCGCTTGGTCCCCGCGTCCGTTGCCCGTCGCCGCGCTCATCGTGCCGCTCACCGCCCCGCCGCCCGCTGCGAGGGCGGATGCGGAAGCCCAACGAGAATCCTGAACATGCATAAGCGATCCCCCGGTAATGACGTCTCCCCCCGGAGACTCTCCCCGTCATTGCAAGCCGGAGCGTCGCGGAACAAGCCCGGACAACGAGCCCGTCCCGTGTGACTCACGGACTCGAAGAGCGCATCCCCCTACACCCCGTCGACACACGAACATAGTTGAGAGGGGGTCAATTCAGAAGGGGCAGGTTCCGCACGGAGCGCCCCCCGATCGGAGTACGGGTCGTTTACGTCCCGATTGCGCCACCCGCGATCCCCCGGCGCACACCCATTGACCTGCGAACTTTCTCCGCACTCCGGCAATTCGGCCAAATCGCGGCGCCGCCGGCCTCCGGTCACACAAATTGTCGAGCCTGTGGACAAACGCAAGCGCCGGGTGCGTCATGGGATGGTGAAGGAACGTGCGCGCATTCTCGTTGTCGGCGGCGGCTACGTCGGGATGTACACGGCCCTGCGCCTCCAGCGCAGACTCAAACAGGAACTGCGGCGGGGCGAGGCCGAGATCACGGTGGTCACTCCGGACCCGTACATGACGTATCAGCCGTTCCTCCCCGAGGCAGCCGCAGGCTCCATCTCCCCACGCCACGTCGTCGTACCTCTGCGCCGCGTCCTGCCCCAGTGCCGGGTCATCGTCGGTGAGGCCACCGCCATCGACCACGCGAAGCGCACCGCGACCCTCACCACCCTGGCGACGGCGGAGGAGGGCACAGGCACCGAACAGCTGTCGTACGACGAACTCGTCCTCGCCCCCGGCTCCGTCTCGCGCACCCTGCCCATCCCTGGCCTCGCCGACCACGGCATCGGTTTCAAGACCGTCGAAGAGGCCATCGGCCTGCGCAACCACGTCATCGAGCAGATGGACATCGCCTCCTCCACCCGCGACCCCGCGATCCGCGACGCGGCCCTCACCTTCGTCTTCGTGGGAGGCGGCTACGCGGGCGTGGAGGCACTCGGCGAACTCGAGGACATGGCCCGCTACGCCACGCGCTACTACCACAACGTCCGCCCCGAGGACATGAAGTGGATCCTCGTCGAGGCCTCCGACCGCATCCTCCCCGAGGTCGGCGAGGACATGGGCCGCTACACCGTCACCGAACTGCGCCGCCGCAACATCGACGTACGTCTGAACACCCGCCTGGACTCCTGCGCCGACCGCATCGCCGTCCTCAGCGACGGCGCCCGCTTCCCGACCCGTACGGTCGTCTGGACGGCCGGCGTCAAACCCCACCCGATCCTCGCCAGGACCGACCTGCCGCTCAATGAGCGCGGCAGGCTGAAGTGCACCCCCGAGCTGACGATCGAGGGCACCACGCACGCGTGGGCCGCGGGAGACGCCGCCGCCGTCCCCGACGTCACCGCCGTCCCCGACGCCACCGCCGGCGAACCCGGCAAGGAATGCGCCCCCAACGCCCAGCACGCCCTGCGCCAGGCGAAGGTCCTGGGCGACAACATCGCCCACGCCCTGCGCGGCGAACCCCTGGAGACCTACGCCCACAAGTACGCGGGCTCGGTCGCCTCCCTCGGCTTCCACAAAGGGGTCGCACACGTCTACGGACGCAAGCTGAAGGGCTACCCTGCCTGGTTCATGCACCGCGTCTACCACCTCAGCAGGGTGCCGACCTTCAACCGCAAGGCCCGAGTCCTGGCCGAGTGGACCCTGTCGGGACTCTTCAAGAGGGAGATCGTCTCCCTCGGTTCGCTCGAACATCCCCGTGCGGAGTTCGAACTCGCGGCCGGTGGAAAGGCTCCTCACAACCCGGAAGGGAACCCGAAGGGGTCGTCCTGACCGGACCCAGGAACTCCACCGACCGGGCAGGCGTCTGACGGGTGTCGGCCAGGTCGGCCGCACTGCCAGACTGATCCCGAACCGATCCCGACCCACGAGGCTCTCCCCCCAGTGCTGCAACCCCGGGGCGCCACCCCGCAGACCCCCCGGCCGGGCCCGGAGCCGGCAGAAGACGACGACACGAGGCAAGGATTCGTGAACTTCACGCGCTGGAGCGCCCGGCTCCCCGGAACGCAGCGCCGCGCCGCAGCGCGGACCGAACCCGCAGCGGCAGTCACCCAGGACCGCCGGGGAGAGAGCCCGGGCTCGGTCCCCGCGGCCCGCGCCGAACAACTCACCGACGACGCCAAGCCGATCCCCGCCGTGGACGAACTGCCGGTCCGCGAGGTCCTCGACCGCGTCCCGGCCCTGGTGGCCCTGGTCCACGGCACCGACCACCGTCTCGCGTACGTCAACGACGCCTACGCCACGGCCTTCGGCGTACGCCCTCCGGGCGAACCGGCCCGCGACGCCCTCCCCGAACTGGCCGAACTGGGCCTGCTGCCCCTCCTCGACCAGGTCCTGCGCAGCGGCAAGCCCCGCACCCTCAAGTCCCGCAAGGCCCCCGACGGCCGTTCGTACACCTTCAGCTGCACCCCTGTGGCGGAGGGAGACGGCGGCGTCCTCATCTTCGCCACGGACGTCACCGACCACGCGGAAGCCGCCGAACGCCTCCGCGCCAGCGAACGCCGCCAACGCGAGACAGCCGTCACCCTCCAGCGCTCCCTCCTCCCCCAGGAGCTGGAACAACCGGACGACCTGCGCATCGCCGCCACCTACCACCCGGGCGGCACGGAGGCCGCCGTCGGCGGCGACTGGTACGACGTGATCACCCTGGGCGGCGGCCGCACGGCCCTGGTGATCGGCGACGTGATGGGCAGAGGCGTACGGGCGGCAGCGGTCATGGGGCAACTCCGTACGGCGGTGAGGGCCTACGCCCGCCTGGACCTCCCCCCGCACGAGGTCCTCCAGCTCCTCGACGGCCTGGCGACCGAAATCGACGCCAACCAGATCGCCACCTGCGTCTACGCCATCCACGACCCGAACGAGGGCCGCCTGGTGTACGCCTCCGCCGGCCACCTCCCGATCCTCGTCCGCGACGAGAACGGCGAGGTCCAACGCGCCGACGAACCCACCGGCCCGCCCCTCGGCACCGGCGGCTGGATGCACGCCTCCGGCTCGATCGCCCTGAGCCCCGGCTCCACGGCCGTCCTCTACACGGACGGTCTGGTGGAACGCCGGGACGAGGACCTCGACGAGGGAATCGCCTCCCTCGAACGAGCCCTGGCCGGCGCGACCGGCACCCCCCAGGTCGTCTGCGACCGCCTGGTCCGCAGCGCAGGCGTCACCGCGGACCACGACGACGACGTGGCGGTCCTGGTCCTCCAGCACCCGTCCCGCACGGGCCCCGACAGCGACCTCTTCCGCAACGCCGCCCTGGAACTCCTGGGCGGCATCGAGGCAGCCCCCCGCGCGCGTGCCTTCGCCTCCGGCGTCCTGACGAGCTGGCGCTTCCCGACCGACCTCCACGACCTGGGCGTCCTCGCCACCAGCGAACTGGTGGCCAACTCCCTCCAACACGGCACCCCACCCATGCGCCTACGGCTCCGCCGCACCGACCGCCGCCTGATCATCGAGGTCACCGACGGCGACGACCACCTCCCCCGCCGCCGCCGCGCCGAACCGGGCGACGAATCCGGCCGAGGCATCGCCATCGTCGCCACCATCGCCTCCGCCTGGGGCTCCCGGCGAACACCGGGAGGCGGGAAGGCGGTCTGGTGCGAGTTCGTCCTACCGAAGACAGCACCCCGCTAGCCGCGACTTCGCAGCGCCGCCCGGCATCATCCAGCCCGCCCGGTGTGTTTCAGCCCGTCCGGCGTTTGAGGACGCGGCCGTGGCCATCCCTGGCCCCGCCCACCCGCTGGGGCCGCGCACCTGGCGGCGGTCGCTTTCCCACAGCCGGTGGCGGTCACTTCTCGGCGCCGGTCCGGCAATGTCAGCCCGTCCGGCGTTTGAGGACGAGACCGCCCCATCCCGATCCCCACCCACCCGCTGGGGCCCCACACCCAGCAGCGGCCCCTTCCTCACACCCGACGACGGCCACTACCCAGCGCCGGTCGGCATCATCCAGCCCGTCCGGCGTTTGAGGACGAGGCCCGTTCAGGGCCGATAGCGGGGGTCTGGGGGCCGCAGGCCCCCAGGGGGGCCGGGGTCGAAGGGGCGGAGCCCCTGGAGGATGGGGCGGCGGGGGCGAGAAAAACTCAGGCGTGCGCCCGAGGCCGCCCCGTCGGCGAGACAGCCCCCTCCGCCACCACCCGACTCTTCGCAAGCCACGGCTGATCCTGCACATCGGTGAGCCGACGCCCCAACCGCAGCGCAAGAACCATGATACCCAGTGAAAACACCAGAAACGTCACAATGTACGGCCCATGCAGCGAGGCCCCCATCGGCCCACCCACCGCCGGCCCAACCGCCAACGCAAGCTGCTTGACCAGAGCAAAAGCGGAGTTGTACTGCCCAGCCATCCCCTCAGGCGCCAAGTCAGCCACCAACGGAGCGACAGTCGGCGACAACATCGCCTCCCCCAGCCCGAACAAGGCATAGGTGGAGACGAAGGCCGCCACAGCCATCTCCTGACTCCCGTGCCCCAGCCCCGCATACCCCGCGGCAACCCACGCCACCGCCCAGATCAGCCCCACAGCCGCGATCACCCGCGACCGCCGCTGCCGCTCGACGAACTTCAGCACGACGAACTGCGCCACGACGATCACCGCGGTGTTGGCAGCCAGCGCCGTCCCGAGCGCGGACGTGGACACCCCGGCGGCCTCGACCCCGTACGCGGCGAGTCCCGACTCGAACTGCCCATAGCAAGCGAAGAACAGCACGAAGCCCAGCACACACAGCTGCACCATCGCCCGGTTCCCCAGCAACTGCTTCCAGCTGCCCTTCGCCGACCCGGCCCCCGGCGCCCCCTCGATCCGAGGCGCCTGCGGCATCCGCACCGTCGACATCACCACGACGAGCAGCAGGAACATCGCCGCCTCGATCGCGAACAGCAGGGTGAAGGACGAGACGCTCGTCGCGTCGACGAGATGACCACCGATCAGCCCGCCGACCCCGAGCCCCAGGTTCTGCAGAAAGAACTGCATCGCGAACGCCCGCGACCGCGTCTCCGCCGTCGAACAGTCCACGATCATCGTGGCGAGCGCCGGCTGCATCACGGCCTGCCCCGCTCCCAGTGCGGCCGCCGCCAGCAGTACGGACGCCGCACTCCCCGCGAGCCCCAGGCTCAGCGCCCCGAGCGCGGCGGTGACCAGAGCGGCGAGCAGCACCGGCAGCGGGCCCCGCCGCACGATCGCCCGCCCGGCGAACGGCAGCACGACCAGCGCGGCCACGGCGAACACGGCGAGGACGAGCCCCGCCGTCATGGCACCGAGCCCCCGCACCTGCGCCACATAGACGTACAGATAGGGGACGGTGAAGCCGAGCCCGAACGCGCTGAGTGCATTGCCCACGTGGATCCGGCGCATCGCTGCGCCCATCGCCCTGGTCACGTTCACCTCTCTCACATGCAAACCTGAAGACTTCAAACCTAAACTTCGAAGCTAAACAGTACACATCGAAGGACTTTAAGGCCAAGCAAGCCCATGCGATACTCGGCCCATGGGCGACACCACCGGCATCAGCGAGCCGACACTCGAAGAGCAGATCGCCGCCTACCAGCGCGAGTTCCAGGACCTCGATCCCCAGGTCGAGAAGATCGTCTCGGCGCTGTCCCGCCTGAACCGCCGCATGAACGTCGCCTACGGCCGCCAGACCGCCGCCCTCGGCATCAGTAACGCCGAGTGGGAGGTCCTCAAGGCCCTCGTCCTCTCCGGCGCCCCCTACCGCATGGGCCCCAGCGACCTCGCCAAGCGCCTCGGCCTCACCCCGGCCGCCATGACCCACCGGATCGACCGCATGGTCGCCGAGGGTCTGGTAACCCGGGAACGAGACGAGTCGAACCGCGTCCGCGTCATCGTGGAGCTGACAGGGGAGGGTCGCGAGAAGTGGCTGGAGGCGATGAGGCTGGCGTCGGTCTTCGAGGAGGACCTGCTCCAGGACCTCTCGGCGGAGGAGCGCACGGCCCTGGGCGAGGTCCTCACCCGCCTGCTCCGCAGGGTGGAACACGCCCAGCCGGACGCCGGCGGACGCCTCAGCGACCTCGACTGACGCGAGCCCTGACCCACAGGAAAAGATCTTGACAGGGAACGCTTGACACCGCTCTGCCAGATCCGTAAGGTTCTTCGGGTTGCCGCGGAGCCGTAACGGTTCTGCGACTGCACCTCCCGCCGCGAAAGCGGCAACCCAAACCACCAGCACGATCTCCCGACGGGGTTGATTTCGGCGTGCCCGAATTCAATTCGAATTGGGACTCGGCGGCCCGATTGGGAATCGCCGAGAGGATCCGCTAAGGTTTGAGACGTCGGAACGGCCCAACGGCCGCGAAGACAGCCCA
>NZ_KQ947984.1:933337-1266825 GCF_001513975.1 Streptomyces curacoi | reverse complement strand
CGGATGTGGAGGCGTTCGCGGGGGCCTGGCAGCGGGTGGTTGACGCGGTGCAGGCGTTGCGGGTCGGGGTGGTGTGGGAGGGCGTTGCGGAGCCGGTGCGGGTGGTGCATCGGTCGGTGACGTTGCCGGTGGAGGTGGTGGACTGGCGTGGGGCCGGGGCTGAGGATGTGGGTGCCCGGTGGGATGCGCTGGTGGTGGCGGACCGGGAGCGGGGGCTGGATCTGCGGCAGGTGCCGTTGGCGCGGCTGACGCTGGCCCGGGTCGGCGAGGAACGGGTTCGGGTGTTGTTCACGTTCCACCATGTGCTGTTGGACGGGTGGAGCCTGGCCCGGGTGCTGTCCCTCGTCCTCGACCACCACACCGCCCAGGACGGTGAACGGCTCCCCGTCCTCACCGGCGGCCGGCTGGCCGACCAGGCACGCTGGCTCCAGCGGCAGGACGTCCCCGCCGCCGAGGAGTACTGGCGAACGGCGCTGGCCGACTTCGACGAGCCGGTGCCGCTGCCCGTGGACCGCCCCGTCGAGCACTCCCGCCACACGCGTTCCTCCGAGCGGGTCGAGGTGGAGCTCACCCCCGAACTGTCCGCCGAACTCCAGTCGTTCGCGCGGCGGCACCGGCTGACGGTGAACGCGGTCGTGCAGGGCGTGTGGGCGCTGATGCTGGCCGGACGCAGCGGACGGCAGGACGTGGTGTTCGGCGCCACGACATCCGGCCGGCCCACGGACCTGCCGGGCGCCGAGGACATGATCGGCCTGTTCATCAACTCCCTGCCGGTACGCGTCCGCCTCGACCCCCGCCGCGGCGTGGTGGAGTGGCTGCGGGCCCTGCAGGAGGACCAGGTCCAGGCCCGCCGCTACGACTACCTGCCCCTGACCCGTATCCAGGCACTGAGCGAACTCGACCCCGACCAGCGCCTCTTCGACAGCCTGGTCGTCTTCGCCAACTACCCCGTCGACGCCGACGCGGCAGCCGACCGCGGCCTTACGGTCAGCGGTGTCACGGCGGTCGAGGCCACCAACTACCCGCTCAACCTGGCCGCCTACACCGGAGACAGCCTCACCCTGACGCTGCTCTACGACCCGGAGGTCTTCGACGAGGACACGGTGCGGGCGCTGCGCGACGACCTGCTCCTGCAGGCCGCCGCCGTCGCCCACGCCGACCCCGAGCACACCCTCGGCAACCTCACCCTGGTCGACCCCGACCAGCACCGCCGCCTCCTCGACGACTGGGGCCGCGGCGCCCTGGGTGACGCCGGCACGACCCTCACGGCCGTGTTCGCCGAACAGGTCGCCCGGGTACCCGCGCGCACCGCGCTCGCCGTCGACGGCCGGGAGATCAGCTACGCCGAACTCGACGCGCGGGCCAACCGCCTGGCCCACCGGCTCGTCGACGCGGGCGTACGCCCCGACACCCGCGTGGGCGTCTGCCTCGGGCGCCGGGCCGAGCTGTTCGTGACCCTGCTGGCCGTGCTCAAGGCGGGGGGCGGCTATGTGCCGCTCGACCCCTCCTACCCGGCCGACCGTCTGGCGTTCATGGTCACGGACTCGGGGGCGGACCTCGTGGTCACCGACCGCGAGTGCGCGACGGCGCTGCCGCCGACCGACGCGACGCTGCTGCTCCTCGACGACCCCGCCGAGGCCGCCGACATCGCCTCCCGGCCGGTGTCCGCGCCCGAGGTGACAGTCCACCCGGACAACCTGGCCCATGTCATCTACACCTCCGGCTCCACCGGCCGCCCCAAGGGAGCCGTCCTCCCGCACCGAGGCGTGCTGCGCGTGGCCCGCGACCCGAAGCTCGCCCTGACCGAACAGGACGTCGTCGGCCAGCTCGCCACCGTCTCCTTCGACGCCGGAACGCTGGAGATCTGGAGCGCCTGGCTCAACGGCGCGGCCCTGGCGGTCAGCCCCTCCCGCACCATGTCCGCCGTCGAACTCGGCAAGTTCCTGCAGGGTGCCGAGGTCTCCGCGGTCTGGATCACGGCCGGGCTGTTCCACGAGATCGTCGACACCGACGTACAGGTGCTGGCCGGACTGCGGCTGGTGATGTCCGGCGGTGACACCCTCTCCCCGGCCCACTGCCGCAAGGTGGTCTCCGAACTGCCGGGCGTGCGCATGATCAACGGGTACGGGCCCACCGAAGGCACCGTCTTCACCACCTTGTTCGTGGTGAACGGCAACTACGGCGGGACCGGCCCGATGCCGATCGGCACGCCCATCGCCGGCACGCGGCTGCGGGTGCTCGACCACGCGCTGCGCCCGGTGCCGACCGGCGTGCCCGGCGAACTGTACGTCTGCGGCGACGGTCTCGGACGCGGCTATGTGAACCGGCCCGGCATCACCGCGGAACGGTTCGTGGCCGACCCGTACGGCGCACCCGGCGAGCGGATGTACCGCACCGGAGACCTCGTGCGCTGGCTGCCCGACGGCAACCTGGACTTCGTCTCCCGCACCGACTTCCAGGTGAAGATCCGCGGACTGCGCGTCGAACTGGGCGAGATCGAGGCGGCCCTCGCCGCCCACCCGGAGGTGGCCCAGGCGCTGGTGCTGGCCCGCGAGGACCAGCCCGGCAGCAAGCGGCTGGTCGCCTACGTCGTACCGGACGCCGTGGACCGGGAGCTGTCCCCGCAGGAGCTGAAGGAGGCCGTCGGCCGCTCGCTGCCGGCCTACATGGTGCCGTCTGCCGTGGTCGTCCTGCCCGCCTTCCCGCTCAACCCCAACGGCAAGGTCGACCGCCGGGCGCTGCCCTCCCCGGAGGAAGCCCAGGGCGAGCGGCCGCAGACGGTGGCCCCCCGCACCCCGGCCGAGGAACTGCTCGCCGGCATCTGGGGCGAAGTGCTGGGCGTGGAGCGGTTCGGCGTCGAGGACAACTTCTTCGACCTCGGCGGCGACTCGATCCGCAGCATCCAGGTCATCTCGCGCATCCGTGAGCTGTTCGTCATCGACCTGCCCGCCCGGGCACTGTTCGACAACCCCACCGTCGCCGACCTGGCGACCGCCATCGAGGCACAGGTGATCGCCGAGGCCGAGGGCTTCGCCCCGCCCGCCGGTCCCGGCGAGGGCACCGGACCGACCGGCTGACCCCGCGGCACACCTCGTCACCGCCTGCCGGGCGACACCCGGCAGGCCCCCCAACGCACTTCGCAACCCCCGTGGAGGAGACACCCATGGACGCGGCGGCATCCCGCGAGAGCTGGATCGAGTCCCTGCCCGAGCATGTGCGGGACAGCCTGCGCGCACGCCTCGCAGGCGGCACCGCACAGGCGGCCGGCGGCCGGATCGAACCGGTGGAGCGGACCGGCAGACCGCCCCTGTCGTACGCGCAGCAACGCCTGTGGTTCCTCGACGAGTTCGACCCCGGCAGCGCCGAGTACAACTCCTGCCTCTCGCTGCGCCTCACCGGCGCCCTCGACGTCGCCGCCCTCGCGGCGGCGCTGTCCGCCCTGGTCGCCCGGCACGAGTCGCTGCGCACCACCTTCGACGCCGTCGACGGGGAGGGGTTCCAGGTCATCGGGCAGCCGTTCACCGTGCCGGTGCCCGTGACCGCGATCCCCGGGCCCGCCGACGAGGAACGGGACACCGTCCTGGCCAACCTGCTGCGGGCCGAGGCCGCACGCCCCTTCGACCTGCGCCGCGGCCCCCTGCTGCGGGCCCTGCTGGTCCGGCTGGCCGCCCAGGAGCACGTCCTGGCGATCACGATGCACCACATCATCACGGACGGCTGGTCCATGGGCGTCCTCGGCCGCGAACTCGCCGGACTCTACGACCGGTCCACCACGACCGGCACCTACGACCCCGGCCTGCTGCTCGCCGACAGCGCGCTGCCGCCCCTGCCCGTGCAGTACGCCGACTTCGCCGCCTGGCAGCGCGCCACCCTCACCGGGCCCGCCCTGGAGCGCCGGCTGTCGTACTGGACGTCGAAGCTCGACGGCATCGTGCCGCTGGAACTGCCGACGGACCGCCCCCGGCCCGCGGTGCGCACCTCCGCGGGCGCCCAGCACCGCTTCACCCTGCCCGCCGACACCGCCCGCCGGCTCGCGGAGGTGGCCCGCGCCCACGGCGCCACGCTGTTCATGGCGGTCACCGCGCTCAGCCAACTGGCGCTCTCCCGCTGGTCCGGGCAGCACGACATCGCCGTCGGCACCACGGTGTCCGGACGCGACCGGGCCGAGACGGAGGGGCTGATCGGCTTCTTCGTCAACACCCTCGTGCTGCGCGCCGAGGTCGACGAGACGCTCTCCTTCGGGGCGTTCCTGGATTCGGTGCGCGAGACGGTGCTGGAGGCGTTCGCGCACGCCGACGTGCCGTTCGAGCGCGTGGTGGACGCCGTGGTCACCGAACGGGACCTGAGCCGGCCTCCCCTGGCGCAGGCCATGGTGTCCCTGCAGAACGCCCCCGCCGAACCGATGGCCCTGCACGGCCTGCTGTCGGAGGAGTACATCTTCGAACGCGACCAGGCGCTGTGCGACATCGACATCGACTTCTGGGAGCGGGACGGCGCCCTGCTGGGAGCCGTCCAGTACAACTCCGACCTGTTCGACGCGGCCACCGTCGAACGGCTCTGCCGTCATGTGCGGATCCTCGCCGAGCGCCTCACCCGGGAGCCCGAGCGCCCCATGGCCGGGGTGTCCATGCTCACCGACGAGGAACACGACCTGGCCGTGCGCGGCTGGAGCGGCGCCGCCCACCCGGCGCCGACGACCACCCTGCCCGAGGAGTTCGCCGCCCAGGCCGCCCGCACCCCCGACGAGGTGGCGCTCGTCTGCGGCACCACCTCCCTCACCTTCGCCGAGCTGGAGGAGCGCGCCAACCGGCTCGCCCACCACCTCGCCGCCCGCTCCATCGGCCCGGAGGACCTGGTCGCGCTCGCCCT
Organism: Streptomyces curacoi; assembly: GCF_001513975.1. Taxonomy (GTDB): domain Bacteria; phylum Actinomycetota; class Actinomycetes; order Streptomycetales; family Streptomycetaceae; genus Streptomyces; species Streptomyces curacoi. The sequence continues at coordinate 1,261,956 of NZ_KQ947984.1, read as the reverse complement.
GCCCCGCACCGAGCACATGGTCATCGGCATCCTCGCGGTCCTCAAGGCCGGCGCCGCCTACCTGCCGCTCGACCTCGATCTGCCCGCGGACCGCATCGCCTTCATGATCGAGGACGCGGCGCCCGCCCTGGCCCTGGTCCACCAGGACCTCACGGACGGCCGGGCGGACGCGCTCGCCCGGGTGCCGGTCCTCGACCTCGCCGCCGCGGACACCCGGGAACTCCTCGCCGCCTGCCCGGCCCACGCCCCCGCGGACGCCGACCGGGTGCGCCCGCTGCGTCCGGCCAACCCGGCGCACCTCATCTACACCTCCGGCTCCACCGGTCTGCCCAAGGGCGTGCTGACCGACCACGCCGGACTGTTCAACCTCTACCGCAACCACCTGACGGAGTTCATCCAGCCGGAGGTGCGGGCGGCCGGCGGACGCCGCTTCCGCGTCGCCCTCACCGCGGTCTTCTCCTTCGACACCTCCTGGGAGGGGCTGCTGTGGATGGTCGCCGGGCACGAACTCCACGTCCTGGACGACGAGATCCGCCGCGACCCCGAGGCGATCGTCGCCTATGTCGGCAAGGAACGCGTCGACCTGCTCGACCTCACCCCCACCTACGCCGAGCAGGTCGTCGCCGCCGGACTGCTCACCGGTGAGCACCGGCCGGCGGTGCTGATGCTCGGCGGCGAGGCCGTCGGCGAGACCCTGTGGCGCACCCTGCGCGAGGCCGGGGACACCACCACCGGATACAACTTCTACGGCCCCACCGAGGCCACCGTCGACACCCTGTGGTGCCGCCTCGACCTCAGCGACCGGCCCGTGGTCGGCCGGCCCGTGCACAACACCGGGGTGTACGTCCTGGACCGGCTGCTGCGGCCGGTGCCCGCCGGCGTCCCGGGCGAACTGCACCTGGCGGGACCGCAGTTGGCGCGCGGCTACCTCAACCGGGCCGCCCTGACCGCCGAGCGGTTCGTGGCCGACCCCTTCGGCCCGCCCGGCTCCCGCATGTACCGCACCGGCGACCTGGTACGCCGCAGCGCCGACGGGGTCGTCGAGTACCTGGGCCGCACCGACGACCAGGTCAAGATCCGCGGCTTCCGCATCGAACTCGGCGAGGTCGAGTCGGCGCTCGCCGCGCACCCGGACGTCGCCCAGGCCGTCGCGGTCGCCCGGGAGGGCCGCACCGGCGGCAAGCAGCTCGTCGGCTACGTCGTCCCACGGCCCGGCGCCACCGCGCCCGGCACCGCCGAACTGCGGGAACTGCTCGCCCGTAGCCTCCCGGACTTCATGGTGCCGACCGCCGTGGTGGCCCTGGACGAACTGTGCATGACCAGCAGCCGCAAGGTCGACCGCAAGGCCCTGCCCGCACCGGACCCCGCCGCCTTCGCCGCCGCCGCGACCCGCGTCCTGCCCCGCACCGCGGTCGAGGAGGTGCTGGCCGGCATCTGGACCCAGGTGCTCGGCCTCGACGGCGTCGGCGTCACCGACAACTTCTTCGAGCTGGGCGGCAACTCGATCCTGAGCATCCAGGTGATCTCCCGGGTGCGGAAGACCTTCGGCATCGAGCTGTCCGCGCGCGCCCTGTTCGACCGGCCCACCATCTCCGGCCTCGCCCAGCTGGTCGCCGAGGGCCGGGCCGCCGCGCACACCGGCCGTATCGTCCCGGCCGGCCGTGACCGACGGCTGCCGCTGTCCTTCGCCCAGGCCCGGCTGTGGTTCCTCGACGAGTTCGAGCCCGGCAACGCCGCCTACAACGCGGGCGGTGTGCTGCGCCTGACGGGCGAGCTCAACACCGGCGCGCTGTCGGCCGCGCTGTCCGCCCTGGTGCTGCGCCACGAAGTGCTGCGCACCACCTTCGACGTCATCGACGGCGAAGCCGTGCAGGTCGTCGGTGACCCGTACGAGGTGCGGCTGCGCGTCACCTTCGTGACCGGCGACGACGAGGCGCAGCGGGACGCGAAACTCGACGCGGTCCTGCGCGAGGAGATCGCCGTCCCCTTCGACCTGCGGCGCGGACCGCTGCTGCGCACCCTGCTGGTCCGGCTGGCACCCGACGAGCACGTCCTCGCCGTGACCCTGCACCACATCGTCACCGACGGCTGGTCGATGGGCGTGGCGGCCCGGGAACTCGGGGCGCTGTACGGCGCGGCCCGCGAGACCGGGGCACGCGACGCCCGCGAGGTGCTGGACCACGCGGGTCTGGAGCCGCTGCCGGTGCAGTACGCCGACTACGCGGTGTGGCAGCGCGAACGGCTCACCCAGTCCGAGCTCGAACGCCAGCTCGCGTTCTGGCGGGACCGCCTGGCCGGCGTGCCCCCCTTGGAGCTGCCCACCGACCGGCCCCGCCCCGCCGTGCGCGGCTACGCCGGCGCCCTGCACCCCTTCCGGCTGACGCCCGAGGCCACCGCGGCCCTGACCCGCGCCGCCCGCACGCACGGCGCGTCCCTGTTCATGGCGGTGACGGCGCTGAGCCGGCTGGTGCTCGCGCGCTGGTCCGGGCAGCGGGACATCGCGCTGGGCACCCTCAGCTCCGGACGCGACCGGGCCGAGACGGAGGGGCTGATCGGCTTCTTCGTCAACACGCTCGTCCTGCGCGGCGAGGTCGACGAGTCCGCCTCCTTCGGACAGTCGCTGCAGGCGGTGCGCGAGACGGTGCTGGAGGCGTTCGCGCACGCCGACGTGCCGTTCGAGCGGGTGGTGGACGCCGTGGTCACCGAACGGGACCTGAGCCGGCCGCCGCTCGTGCAGGCGCTGGTCGCCTTCCAGAACACCCCCGACGAGCCGATGGTCCTGCCCGGACTGCGGCTGTCCGAGCAGCCCCTGACCCGCGACTTCTCCCTCTTCGACGTCACCTTCAACTTCTGGGAGGAGGGAGACACCCTGTGCGGCTCGGTGGAGTACAGCACCGAGCTGTTCGACGAGAGCACCGTGCGCCGGCTGGTCGGCCATCTGTCCACGCTGGCGGACGCGCTCGACGGCGCCGCCGACGACGAGCCGCTGTCCCGGCTGCCCATGCTCACCCCGGCGGAGCGGGAGCGGGCCGAGCACGACCTGACCGGCCGGCGGCACCCGGTGGGCGCGGCCACGGCCGCCGAGCGCTTCGAGCGGCAGGCCGCCCGCACCCCGTCCGCGCCCGCCGTGGTCTGGGACGGCGGACAGCTCACCTACGCCGAACTCAACGAGCGCGCCAACCGGCTCGCCCGCCACCTGGTGTCGCTCGGCGTGGGCCCCGAGGACGTGGTGGCCGTCTGCCTGCCGCGGTCCGCCGACCTGCTGACCGCCCTGTACGCGGTGCACAAGGCCGGAGCGGCCTACCTGCCGATCGACCCGGCCTACCCGGCGGAACGCGTCGCCACGCTGCTGGCCGACGCCCGCCCGGTATGCCTGCTCACGCACGCGGACCTGCCCGGCCCGGCCGGGACGGCCGAGGTCCCGACCGTGCCGCTCGACGCACCCGAAACCCTCGGCCGGCTGGCCGCGCTGTCCGGCACCGACCTCGGCGACGAGGACCGGCGGGCACCGCTGCGCGGCCAGAACGCCGCGTACGTCATCTACACCTCCGGCTCCACCGGCCGCCCCAAGGGCGTCGTCGTCTCCCAGCGCAACCTCGCCCACTACGTGGAGTGGTGCGCGGGCAACTACCCCGGCCTCGCGGGCGGCGCGGTCCTGCACTCGTCCATCTCCTTCGACCTGACCGTCACCACCCTGTTCGCCCCGCTCGCCGTCGGCGGCACCCTCTACGTCGGCGCCCTGGACGAGACCGACCCGGCCCCGTGGGCCGGCCGGCCGGCCCCGACCTTCGTCAAGGCCACCCCGAGCCATCTCCCGCTGCTGGAGTCCCTCCCCGATGAGGTGCTCGCCGCGGGGGACCTGGTCGTCGGCGGCGAGCAGCTGCTGGGGGAGACGCTGGCCGCCTGGCGCTCCCGCCACCCCGAAGCCCGCGTGGTGAACGAGTACGGCCCCACCGAGGCGACCGTCGGCTGCGTGGTGCACACCGTGTCCCCCGCGGACCCCGACGCCCCGGGCGCCGTACCCATCGGCACCCCGTCGTGGAACATGCGGGCCCATGTCCTCGACCGGTACCTGCGTCCCGTCCCGGCCGGGGTGCCCGGCGAGCTCTACCTGTCCGGCGAGCAGCTCGCCCGCGGCTATCTGCGGCGCCCCGCGCTGACCGCGGACCGCTTCGTCGCCGACCCGTTCGGTGAGCCGGGCGCCCGCATGTACCGCACCGGCGACCTGGTACGCCGCCGGGCGGACGGGACGCTGGAGTACCTGGGCCGCACCGACGACCAGGTCAAGATCCGCGCCCACCGCATCGAACTCGGCGAGGTGGAGGCGGTCCTGGCCGGCTGCCCCGGCGTCGGCCAGGTGTGCGTGGTCGCCGCCGACGGCCCCTCGGGGCGCCGGCTGGTCGGCTACGCCGCGCCACGCCCCGACGGCCCCGGCTGTGACGCGGACGCGCTGCGCGCCCACGCCGGCCGGGTGCTGCCCGAGTACATGGTGCCGTCCGCCTTCGTCGTCCTGGAGGCGCTGCCGCTGACCGTCAACGGCAAGGTCGACCGTGCCGCGCTCCCGGACCCCGAGGCCGCCCGGACCCCGCAGATGTCCTGGGCGCGGCCCAGCACCGACACCGAGCGGGTCATCGCCGACGTCTTCGCCGAACTCCTGGGCCTGGAACAGGTCTCCGTCGACGACAACTTCTTCGAGCTGGGCGGTGACTCGATCCTGAGCATCCAGCTCATCGCCCGCTGCCGGCGCGCCGGGGTGACCCTCACCTCCAAGGACGTCTTCCGCGGCGGCTCGGTGCGGGCGCTGGCCGCCCTGGTCGACGGCGCCGCACAGACCGACGACGCGCCCCGCCCGAAGGAGAACGAGGCCGCCGACGGCGGCCCGGTGCCGCTGTCACCCGTCCAGCAGTGGTTCTTCGACTCCTACGGCGCCGCCTCCCACTACAACATGTCCGTCCGGCTCACCCTCGCCCCCGGCGCCGACCTCGACACCGTGACCGCCGCGGCCCAGGCCGTGCTGGCCCACCACACCAGCCTGCGGCTGCGGTTCGGCGGACAGGACGGGCAGCACCGGCAGAGCGTGGCGCCGGTGGGCGAGGCGGTCCGCGTGCACCGCGAGGACCTGCGTGCGGTGGACCCGGAGCAGTGGGAGGACACCGTCGCCGGGCAGGTGGTCCGGGCCCAGGAGTCCCTCGACCTGGAACGGGGCCCGGTCGCCCGCTGCGTCCTCCTCGACGGCGGGGAGCGAAATCCCTCCACGCTGCTGCTGGTGATGCACCACCTCGTCGTCGACGCGGTTTCGCTCCGCATTCTCGTGGACGATTTCGTCACCGCCTGCGAACAGCGCGCGGCAGGCCGGGAGATTCAACTGGAGCCGGTCGGGACCACGTTCCCGGAATGGGTCGCGGAATTGTCCTCGCGAGCCGCAACGGGGGCCTGGGAAGAGGAAATTCCGTATTGGCGGGAGACCGTCTCCCGTGAATTCCCGGAAATACCCCTGGATAGGACCGGAGAAAATCTGGTAGCGTCCGAGGCGGAATACACGGTGGAACTCGACGAGGCGGAGACGGAATCCGTTCTCCGTACCGTTCCGGGCCGCTACCGGGTCCGGACCGAGGAAATCCTCCTCACCGCGCTGGGCGCGGCGGTCCAGTCCTGGGCGGGCCCCGGCGGCGTCACCCTCGACCTGGAGGGCCACGGCCGTGACGAGGCCGTCGGCGAGACGGATCTGTCGCGCACCGTCGGCTGGTTCACCGTGCTCCACCCGCTGCATCTGACCGTCCCGGCGGAGGGTGACGCACGGAGCAGACTGCGCGCCGTGGCCCGCCAGGTGCGCGCGGTCCCCGGCCGCGGCCTCGGCTACGGCGTCCTGCGCCACCTGCGCGGCGTCCAGGAGCTGGCCCCCGCGAGCCCACCCCGGATCCTCTTCAACTACCTCGGCCGGTTCGACTCCGGCGACCGCACGCCGGGCGGCTCGCTCGTCCGGTCGGTCGCCGCGGCGGACCACCAGCACGGCGGCTCCCTGCCGCGCCCCCACCTGCTCGACGTCACGGCGGCCGTGGCGGACGGCCGGCTCCGCATCGCCGTGCGCTACTCACGCGACCTGCACGACGCGGAGACCATCGCCCGGTTCGCCACCCGCCTGACGGCGGAGCTGCGCGCGCTCACCGCCGGCCGGTGACAGCGCCCCGACTTTCCCCCCAACCGACGAACAGCCCTGAGGAGAGGCCCTCATGACGAACCCCTTCGAGAACGACGACGCCTCCTACCGCGTGCTGGTCAACGCCGAGGGCCAGCACTCCCTGTGGCCGGACTTCGCCGACGTGCCGGCCGGCTGGGAGGCCGTCTTCGGCCCGGCCCCGCGCCAGGAGTGCCTGGACTACGTCAACGAGCACTGGACGGACATGCGGCCCAAGAGCCTGATCGAGGCGATGGGTTCCTGACCGCGCCCCGGTCCGCGACCCCTGAGCCCGACCCTTCGAGACGAAAGGCAGGACGGCAATGAACGGGCCCGTGCCCGCGCCGCCCGCCGTGCTCGGTGACTGCCGAGGACGGCTGGACGGCACCTCCCTGACCGCGCTGGCGGTCTACGAACCCGACACCGGCGACCTGGACGCGGTGCGCTGGGCCACCGACCACCGGGCCCGGCTGATGGAGATCCTCGCCGTGCACGGCGCCGTGCTCGTCCGGCGCGCCGTGTACGACGCCGAGACGCTGAACGCGGTCGCCGCGGCCGTCGGCGGCGAACTGCTGACCTACACCGAGCGGTCCACCCCGCGCAGCCAGGTCAGCGGCAACGTCTACACCTCCACCGAGTACCCGGCGAACCAGACCATCGTCCAGCACAACGAGAGCGCCTACTCGGCCGGCTACCCGCTGTGGCTGTTCTTCGCCTCGACCGTGCCCGCCGAGACCGGCGGCGAGACCCCGCTGGCGGACAGCCGGTCGGTGGTGGACGAGCTCCCCGCCGACCTGGTGGCCCGCTTCCGGGACAAGGGCGTCCTCTACACCCGCGCCTACCGCGAGGGCATGGGCCTGACCTGGCAGGAGTCCTTCCAGACGGAGGACCGCCACCAGGTCGAGGAGTACTGCCGGGAACACGGCATCGAGTACACCTGGACCGACGACGGGCTGCGCACCCGGCACCGCAGGCCCGCCCTGGTCACCGACCCGGTCAGCGGCCGGGAGAGCTGGTTCAACCAGGCCCACCTCTTCCACACCTCGAACCTGCCGCCGGCCACCCGCGAGGCGCTCAGCGAGATGTTCGACGAGGAGGACATGCCGCGCTCCGCCTACTACGGCGACGGCACGCCCATCACCGACGAGGACATGGACCTGATCCGCGCCGCCCTGGAGAAGTGCGTCCACGCCTTCCCCTGGGAGCGGGGCGACCTGCTGATGGTCAACAACCTGCTCGTCTCGCACGGCCGCAGGCCCTACACCGGGCAGCGCCAGACCCTGGTGGCCATGGCCGGCAAGGGAGGTGACGACCGGTGACCGCCGAACACCGCGATCCGCCGGGCGAGCGCGACGCCGTCGCCCGGGTGCGCGAGTACTACCGGCTGGTGGACGCCTCCGACGTGCCCGGCCTGGTCAGCCTCTTCGCCGACGAGGCCGTCTACCGCCGCCCCGGCTACCCGCCGATCCGCGGCCACGCCGGGCTGGAGTCCTTCTACCGCGGCGAGCGTGTCATCGAACGCGGGCGGCACACCCTGGACACCGTGGTCGCCGACGGCCGCAAGGTCGCCGTCACCGGCGCGTTCGAGGGCGACCTCAAGGACGGCCGCCATGTCTCGCTGGAGTTCGCCGACGTGTTCGTGCTCGACACGGACCGGCGCTTCGTCCGCCGGGACACCTACTTCCACACCCCGCTGGTCTGACCCGCGCCGCGTCCCGCGGCGCCACGACCCGCCACCGAGGAGTCCGTTGTGAAACTCGTCAGGAATCCGGCGGCCCGGCCGCTGCCGGCCGACGAACGGGCCCGGCGCACCGCCGCGCCCGCCTTCGGCACGGTGCTGACCGAGCACATGGTGTCCGCCCGCCACGACACCACGCACGGCTGGCACGACGCGCGGCTGGAGCCGTACGCCCCCCTGTCGCTCGACCCCGCCACCGTCGGACTGCACTACGGGCAGGTGGTGTTCGAGGGGCTCAAGGCGTTCCGCACCGAAGACGGCTCGCTCGCCGTCTTCCGCCCCGAGGACCACGCCCGCCGGCTGCGGGAGTCCGCCCGTCGGCTGATGGTGCCCGAACTGCCCGAGGAGCTCTTCCTCGAAAGTGTCGACGCCCTGGTGGCCCAGGACCAGGCATGGCTGCCCGACGACCCCGACATGAGCCTGTACCTGCGCCCCGTGGTCTTCGCGAGCGAGGCGACACTGGCGCTGCGTCCGGCCCACGAGTACCGCTATCTGCTCCTGGCCTGCGTCACCGAGGGCTACTTCGGGCGGGCGCAGCGCCCGGTCCGGGTGTGGGTCACCGAGGAGTTCAGCCGCGCCGCACCCGGCGGCACCGGAGCGGCCAAGTGCGCCGGCAACTACGCGGCCGGACTGCTCGCCCAGGAGACCGCCCGCGCGCACGGCTGCGACCAGGTGGTCTGGCTGGACGCGGCCGAGCACCGCTGGGTCGAGGAAATGGGCGGCATGAACCTGTTCTTCGTGTTCGGCACGGGGGACGACGCCCGCCTGGTCACACCCCCGCTGGGCGGCACCATCCTGCCGGGCGTCACCCGCGACAGCATCCTGCGGCTCGCACCCGAACTCGGCCTGCCCGTCGCCGAGGCACCGGTGAGCCTGGAGGAGTGGCGCAAGGGATGTGAGGCCGGCGAGATCACCGAGGTCTTCGCCTGCGGAACGGCCGCCCGCGTCAGCCCGGTCAACGAGGTGTGCACCGCGGAGACGTCCTGGACCGTCGGCGAGGGCACCATGGGAGCGGTGACGGCACGGCTGTCGCGCGAACTGTTCGCCATCCAGCGCGGAGCCGTGCCCGACCGCCGGGGCTGGCTGCGTGCGGTGCCCGGCACCGTCCCCGCGCCGGCGGGTGCGGTGTGAGCGGCTCCGGGGTCTCCACCGGGCCCTCGCTGTCCGAACGGCTCCTCGGGCTGCTCGACGCCTCCGGCGTCGGCTACGCACTGCTGGCGCACGCGGCCGAGGGCCGTACGGACCGGGCGAGCGAGCTGCGCGGGCACGCCCTGTCGGCCGCGGCGAAGTCCATGGTCGTCACCGTGCCGGGCGGCGACCGCCCCGACCGGCACGTCCTCGCGGTCGTACCCGGGGACCGGCGCGTGGCCCTGTCCCGGGTGGCCCGGCTGTACGGAGGGCGCAAGGCGCGCTTCACCGATCGCGCCCTGGCCGAGGAACTGGCCGGCAGCGTCAGCGGAAGCATCATCCCGCTCGCCCTGCACGGGGACCTCGACGTGCTGGCCGACCCGGCCCTGCTGCGCGAACCCACCCTCTACTTCAACGCCGCCCGCCTCGACCTCTCCGTCGCCCTGCGCGCCGAGGACTACCGGGCGCTGGCGAACCCCACCGTCGCGTCGATCACCGAATAGCGGCTCACGCGGCACCGAGCGGTGCCGCACGACACCTGTCACACCACATCTGTCAGAAGAACCATCACCACACGAACGGCTCGTAGCGGAGGAATTCCTGTGCTCTCAAAGGTAGTGATCGTCGGCGGCGGAACATCCGGTTGGATGACGGCCGCGTATCTGCGGGCCGCTCTCGGCGACAGCATCGACGTCACACTCGTCGAGTCCCGGCGCATCAAGACCATCGGGGTCGGCGAGGCGACGTTCAGCACCGTGCGCCACTTCTTCGACTACCTCGGGCTGCCCGAGACGGAGTGGATGCCCAAGTGCAACGCCACCTACAAACTCGGCATCCGGTTCGAGAACTGGCGGCACAAGGGCCATTACTTCTACCACCCCTTCGAGCGGCTCCGGGTCGTCGACGGGTTCCCGCTCACCGACTGGTGGCTGCAGAAGAAGCCCAGCGACCGCTTCGACCAGGACGTCTTCCTGATGTCCGCCATCTGCGACGCCGAACGCTCCCCGCGTTACCTGGACGGCAGGCTGTTCGAGCAGGACTTCGTCGAGCAGCGGGAGGTGAGCGAGCTGGAGCGCACCACGCTCGCCGAGCAGAACACGCAGTTCCCCTACGCCTACCAGTTCGACGCCTCGCTGCTCGCCGACTTCCTCACCGAGTACGCCACCGAGCGCGGCGCCCGGCACATCGAGGACGACGTGCTGGAGGTCGTGCGCGACGAGCGCGGCTGGATCAGCCACCTGCGCACGCGTGAGCACGGCGACATCGCCGGCGACCTGTTCATCGACTGCACCGGCTTCCGCGGCATGCTGCTCAACCAGGCGCTGGAGGAGCCGTTCATCTCCTACCAGGACACCCTGCCCAACGACAGCGCCGTCGCCCTGCGCGTGCCGGTCGACATGGAGGTCAAGGGCCTGCGGCCGTGCACGACCGCCACCGCCCAGGAGGCCGGCTGGATCTGGACGATTCCGCTCTTCGGGCGCATCGGCACCGGCTATGTGTACGCCGGCGACTACATCACGCCCGACGAGGCCGAGCGCACGCTGCGTGAGTTCGTCGGCCCCGAGGCCGACGAGCTGGAGGCCAACCACATCCGCATGCGGGTCGGCCGCAGCCGCAACTCCTGGGTGAACAACTGCGTCGCCATCGGCCTGTCCAGCGGCTTCGTCGAGCCCCTGGAATCCACCGGCATCTTCTTCATCCAGCACGGCATCGAGGAACTCGTCAAGCACTTCCCCGACGCCACCTGGGACCCCCGGCTGCGCGACGCCTACAACCAGGCGGTGGCCAACGTCATGGACGGCGTACGGGAGTTCCTCGTCCTGCACTACCGGTGCGCCGCGCGCAGCGACAACGCCTACTGGCGCGACGCGAAGACCCGCGCGATCCCCGACGGCCTGGCCGCCCGCCTGGAGGCCTGGCAGGCCAAGCTCCCCACGCAGGAGACCGTCTTCCCGCACTACCACGGGTTCGAGTCGTACTCCTACCTGTCCATGCTGCTCGGCCTGGGCGGCCTCGACCTGAAGCCCGCCGGAGCCCTGGCACTGATGGACGACACGCGCGTGACCAAGGAGTTCCAGCTCATCAAGGACCAGGCACGCGAACTCGTACAGCGCCTGCCCAGCCAGTACGAGTATCTCGCCCAGATGCACTGACCGGCCTGCGCCGAGGACGCGGACGGGCACCGGCGGCGGACGCGTACGCGTGCACACCGCTCCGCCGCCACCGCCGCGTCCTCGCCCGCACGACCCGGTCGGACCACCCACCCACCAGCCGAACGGGGCACGCCCATGACCTCCCTGTCCTCCAGCGCCCGGCCCGGCACGCCGATGGCCTTCCGCTCCCTCATGGCCGGTTTCCCGACCGGCGTGACCGTGATCACCGCGCTGGACGAGCATGACCAGCCCTGGGGCATGACGTGTTCCGCGCTGTGCAGCGTCACCGTGGAGCCCCCCACCCTCGCCGTCGGAATGCGCGCCGAGAGCCCGACCCTGGCCGCCGCCCTGCAGCGCGGCCGGTTCACCGTCAACCTGCTCAACGCCGAGGGCCGCGGCAGCGCCGAGCTGTTCGCCTCCGGCGACCCCGACCGCTTCGACGCCGTCGACTGGTCCCTGCCCGAAGGCGCCGGCGGCCCTCATCTGACCCGGGCCGCGCACGCCGTCGCCGACTGCCACGTCGTGCACTCCGTACGGATCGGAGGGCAGCGCATGGTCTTCGGCGAGGTCTTCCGCATCACCGAACTGGCCGAACCGCGCCCTCTGCTGTACGGGCTGCGTACCTACGGTTCCTGGCCCGTCGACTGAGCGCCACGCCCCGCACCGCCGCGCGGGCGCCCTTGTCCACCCCTCCCACCCGTCTGGAGCGACATGACCGCAGCCACCGCGCCCTCCGGCAGCAGCCGGCCCGCCCACAGAACGGCGCGGCCCCGCCGGTATCTGATGTGCCGGCCCAGCACCTTCGAGGTCACCTACGCCATCAACCCCTGGATGGACCCCGCCAAACCGGTCGACACCGCCCTCGCGGTGGCCCAGTGGGAGCGGCTGCGCTCCCTCTACCGCGACCTCGGGCACACGGTGGAGCTGATCGACCCGCTGCCGGGGCTGCCCGACATGGTCTACGCGGCCAACGGCGCCACCGTCGTCGACGGCAAGGTGCTGGGCGCCCGCTTCCGCAACACCGAACGCGTGCCCGAAGGCCCCGCCTACCTCGCCTGGTTCCGGGCGAACGGCTACCTCGACTGCCACGACCCGCGGTACGTGAACGAGGGCGAGGGCGACTTCCTCGTCACCGACAGCTGGGTCCTCGCCGGGCACGGCTTCCGCAGTTCCCGCGACGCCCACACCGAGGCCCAGGAGTTCTTCGGCCGCCCGGTCGTCGGCCTGCAACTCGTCGACCCCGCCTACTACCACCTCGACACCGCGCTGGCGGTGCTCGACGGCGACGAGGTCATGTACAACCCGGCCGCGTTCTCGCCGGGCAGCCGGGAGGTGCTGCGGCGGATGTTCCCCGACGCCGTGCTCGCCTCCGCGGCCGACGCCGCGGTCTTCGGACTGAACGCGGTGAGCGACGGACGCCACGTCGTGCTGCCCGAGTCCGCCACCGGGCTGATGCACCAGCTGCGCGAGCGAGGGTTCGAGCCCATAGGCGTCGACCTGTCCGAACTGCTCAAGGGCGGCGGCAGCGTGAAGTGCTGCACCCTCGAACTGCGCGACTGACGGCCGAACCGGCCCCTGATCCGGAAGCGCCGTGCGGCTCCCCTCTCCTACCGCACGGCGCTTTCTGTTCCCCATGAGAGATCAACGGAAAGGTGGCACAGCGCACATGGACACCAGCGAACCAGGAAGAGACCGGGGAGCGCAGCGCTCCAGCCTGATGCCGGTCGCCAAGTACCTGCCCTACCAGCCCATCCAGCTCGCCGACCGGACCTGGCCGGACCGGGTGGCGCAGAAGGCGCCGCTGTGGTGCAGCGTGGACCTGCGCGACGGCAACCAGGCGCTCATCGACCCCATGGACGTCGACCGCAAACGCAGGATGTTCGACCTCCTCGTGTCGATGGGGTTCAAGGAGATCGAGGTGGGCTATCCCACGGCGTCGCGCGACGACCACGACTTCGTCCGCCATCTCATCGAGTGCGACGCCATTGCCGACGACGTCGTCATCCAGGTGATGGCACCCATCCGCCAGGACTTCATCGAACGCACCGTGCACTGTCTGCGCGGCGCGCGCCGGGCGGTCCTGCAGGTGTTCAACCCCACCTCCGAGGTGCAGCGCCGACTGGTGCTGCGGGCCGACCGCGAGGAGGTGCGCGCCCTCGCCCTCGACGGTGCCGAGCAGGCCCTGCGGCTGCAGGACTCCCTGCCCGGCACCGAGTTGTACCTCCAGTACGCCCCCGAGTCCTACACCCAGACCGAACCCGACTACGCCCTGGACCTGTGCAACGCCGTCCTGGACTTCTGGGCGCCCCGGGCCCGGTCCACCCTGCGGATCAACCTGCCCGCCACGGTCGAGGTCTTCCCGCCCCAGGAGTTCGCCGACCGCATCGAGTACATGCACCGCAACCTCGCCCACCGCGAGCGCGTCCTGCTCTCCGTCCACCCGCACAACGACCGCGGCAGCGGGGTCGCGGCGGCGGAGCTGGCGGTCCTTGCCGGCGCCGACCGGGTGGAGGGCACCCTCTTCGGCAACGGCGAACGCACCGGCAACGTCTGCCTGATCACGCTCGCCATGAACCTCCTCACCCAGGGCATCGACCCGATGCTCGACCTCCGGGAGGTCGACCGGGTGCGCCGCATCGCCGAGGACTGCACCCAGATGCCGGTTCCCCCGCGCCACCCCTGGGCCGGCGACTTCGTGTACACGTCCTTCGCCGGGACCCACCAGGACGCCATCAGCAAGGGGCTGCGGGCCCGACAGGAGGCCGGTGACGACCACACCGCGGTCTGGGAGGTGCCGTATCTGCCGGTCGACCCGCGGGACATCGGGCGCGACTACCAGGCCCTCATCCGCATCAACACCCAGTCCGGCAAGGGCGGCATCGCGCATCTGCTGCGCCGCGAGCGCGGCCTGGACCTGCCGCGGCGCCTGCAGATCGACTTCGCCGCCGTGATGCAGCGCGTGTGCGAGCAGGCCGGCGGCGAGGTGTCGGCCCATGAACTGTGGCTGACCTTCGAGGAGACGTACGTCCTGCCCGGCCTGGTGGCGGACCGGGGCGGGACCGCGGTCCTCGCCGCCCGCCGGGTGGACGACGCGCCCGGCGACTGGGCCGACTGGGCCCGCGCCGCCCTCGCCGGTGCCCAGGTGGAGGGCGCCGTACGGGACTTCGTGGTGGCCCCCGCGGGCCGCGGCGGCGAGCAGTTCGCCGCCTACTGCGAGCTCACCGCCGGCGACCGGGCCGTCTGGGGTGTCGGCCTCGACGAGAGCCCTGCCGACGCGGCCCGCCGGGCCCTGTGGGCCGCCGTCCAGCGGGCCGCCCGCTCCGGCCGTCGTGCGGCACCTGTCGGCCGGGTGCCCCGGCCGGCCGCCGTTCCGGCCGGGAACTGATCCCGGGCAGGAGCATCCTTCGCCTGGTCCCGCCGCGGAGTTCCGGCCGAGTCGCAGTCGGCCGGAACCCCGCGGCGGAGTCTTTCCGGCACGGGGTGCCGGTTCGTGCGCGTGCCGTCGCGCTGCTGTGCCGCCCGGCCGCGATGCGGCTGTCGTGCCGGTCCGTCGGCAGTCGCCGGTGCGGCGTGTCGGTCGACGCCTGCGCCGCCGAGTTGTCCTGCCCCCTGGCCGCGATGTGGTGCTCGCGCCGGTCTGCCGGCCCTCACCGGTACGGCGCTCCTGTTCCTGCCCGCGCCGCCGCGCTTGCTCGCCGCCTCGCCGCAATGCCGTCGTCACGCGTCCCGGAGCCCTTCACCCGTACAGCGCGTACGCCGCGAACCCGGCGGACAGCACGCCCATGACGGTGCGCGAGGCGCGTGCCATGCCCGTCCACGGCCGCTCGAAGCGACGGGTCACGACCGTGATCAGGAACAGCACCACCGCGAACACCGGCAGCCACAGCAGCCGGGCCGCGATCCACCCCACCGTGTCCGGCGGGCTGATCAGCCCCGGGACGGCACCGGCCCGTGAGGCCGGCAGGGCGACCGCGAGCATCGCCGACTGGTGCCAGCACAGCACCGTCATGGCACAGAGGTTCACCACCGCCGTCACCGTCCACAGCCCGGGCCGGGCCAGCGCCCGCGCCAGCCGCGCGCGGACCAGGACCGCCGCGCCGCACTGGGCGGCGGCCAGCGCCGGCACCAGCAGCGAGGGCGGATGGGAGTTGGTGCGCTCCTGGCCGGGCACCCCGACCATGCTGGCCGGGTAGCCGAACACCGTCAGCAGCGCGGCGAACACCGCGCACCCGCCCACCAGCAGCACGACCGCCCGGCGCCGGTCCAGCTTCCCCTCGGCCCAGGCGACGCCCAGCTGATAGGGGAACAGCCAGCCCGGCAGCACGGTGAGCAGACCGAGCCAGCCCGGCAGCGCCGCGGACCAGGGGCCGTAGCGCAGGAGGTCCACGACCGCCACCGCCGCGAACAGCACGGCCGCCGACCACAGCCCGCACCGCCGCACCACGCGCAGACACAGCGGGGTCAGGGCCGTGAGCACGACGTACACCCCGACGAACCACAGCGGCTGGACCACCAGTGTCACGGCGCTGCGCAGCGTGTCCGGGGGGAACCCGGCCGCGCGCAGCGCCAGCAGCAGCACGGCCCAGACCGCGGTGACCGCCACCACCGGCCGGCCCAGCCGGGCCATCCGGCGGCCCAGCCAGGCCCGGTCGCTCAGGCCGCGCTCCCGGGCCCGGTGCAGCGACAGCACGGTGGCATGACCGCCGACCAGGAAGAAGATGCCGAGCATCTGCAGGACCCAGCTCACGGGCGCGAGGCCGCCGAACGCCGCGAGCGGGCTGGCATTGTGCAGCGAACCGTCCGCGTCCAGGGTGAACCCGCCGAGCAGCCAGTGGCCGAGCGGCACCGCGAGCAGTGCCAACGCGCGTAATCCGTCGAGGGCGCGGTCGCGGCGGGCGGGGGTGCGTTCCTCCACGGAGCGCACCGTGCGGCGCAGCACGCCGCGCGGCGCGGTGAACAGAGCACTGGTCATGGATGACGTCCTTGGGTGAGGCGGCGGCCCCGCGCCCGGTGCGCCGGTCCGGGCCGCGGGGTCAGCACGGGGCGACGGGACGGCCGAGGGCGATGGCGGAGAACGCGCGCAGCGCGTCGCTGTTCGGGGCGAAGTAACCGCCGTGGTCACGTACGTTCGCGGCGCAGAAACGGCGGGCGCCGAAGCCCGGACCGACCGGGTCGGTGCCGTGTCCGAGGTCCAGGAGGTGCAGGCCGGCCACGGTGCGCACCCAGTCGGAGGGTGCCCGGGCGGCCCACACCGTGGCATCCGTGCCCAGGTCCGCCGCCGAGTCGGCGCGCACTCCGGGCGAGCCGAACAGGACGAGGTCCGAGACGGTGTGCCGGTCGGCCCGGGGCGCGGCGAGACCGCACACCACGGAGCCGTAGCTGTGGCACAGCACGGCCGGGACGGGGGTGCCGACGGCGGCCAGGCCGGTCAGGAAGCGGTCCAGCCGCGGCGCACCCGCCTCGGCGAGACGGTCGGTCGCCGCGTCCACTCCGAGGCCGACGGGCGTGGTGTAGCCCACCCACACGACCACCGCCACGGGAGTGCCGGGCGCGTCGGCCGTCATCCGCTCGTACAGCGACCGCGCCCGCCCGGACCAGCCGACGTACGGGTCGGCGGCGTCGGCGTCCTCACCGTCGTAGAACATCAGGTCGGCGTCCGAGCCGGGGACGACGACGGCGACGTGCCGGGCCCGGGCCAGGTCCCCGAAGACCTCGGCGACCTGGCCCCGGCCCCGCGGATCGAAGGCGAGGATGCGGCGCCCGTCGGCCAGCAGCCTGCGGACCCGGTCGGCCCGTTCCGCGGCGAGCTCGCGTTCCCGCGTGAGCAGCGACGCGTCGGTGGAGCGCTCGACCTGCGCGGCGTACTCGGCGCGCAGTGCGCGCTCGTTGGCCCGGTAGCGCAGTTCGACCGGCGCCCCGTCCAGGTTGCCCACCGTGAGCGGATGGCGGCGCGCCAGCAGGTCCCGCTCCCGCGTGTCGAGGCCGGCGAAGAACCCGGCGACGCGGGACGGGGCGGCCGTGGCCGGGTCGGGCAACGACATGCCCAGCACGCGGTCGGCGCGCCATGCCGCCGCCCCCGGCGCCGGGCCGGTGACCGCGGCCTGCGTGACTCCGGCGGTCCAGCTTCCCGCGCCCAGGACCGCCACGGCGCTGAGCACGAGAGAGACCCCGGTGCGCTTCCAGCGCGCCACACGCGTCATTTTCGGCCCCCCGTCCCACGGACTTTCTCCCTCATGCTGGTCATCGTGCCGTCGAGCGCCGGGAAACACAGTGAGGGCAGAACCCCGGTGGGGGTGACACAGAATGAACGCCGAGGCTACGGCAAGCTGTACCGGCCGCCCGTGGAACGCCATTTGATCAGCGATTTTCGAGCTCGGCTAAATGTCCTCGCCGTCCATTCGCGCCGATGTGAGGGTGAGGAGAATTCCCAAGTCCGGTACGGAGGCGGAATGATTGCGGCGACGAAGCCGAGAACGTTGGCCGAAAAACTATGGGAAAGCCATGTCGTGCACCAGGCGGACGACGAACCCGACCTGCTGTACGTGGATTTGCACCTGACGCACGAGGCGACGTCACCGCAGGCGTTCGACGGCCTGCGGCTCGCCGGGCGGACAGTGCGCCGGGCCGATCTCACCCTGGCCCTGGAAGACCACAACGTACCCACCGACACCCACCGGCTCGACGACCCGGTCAGCCGGAAGCAGTTGGAGACCCTACGCGCCAACTGCGAGCGCTACGGCGTCGAGCTGTACCGGGTGGGCCATGACCGCCAGGGCATCGTGCACGTCGTCGGCCCCCAACTGGGCCTGGTCCAGCCCGGGATGACCGTCGTCTGCGGGGACAGCCACACCTCGACGCACGGTGCGCTCGGGGCGCTCGCCTTCGGCGTGGGCACCAGCGACGTCGAGCACGTCCTGGCCACCCAGTGCCTCGCCATCGACCGGCCGCGGACGATGGCCGTGGAGTTCACCGGCCGGCTGCCCGCCGGCGTCGGGGCCAAGGACCTGGCGCTCGCGCTGATCGGTGAGATCGGGACCAACGGCGGCGAGGGTCATCTCGTGGAGTACCGCGGGGAAGTGGTGCGCGCCCTGTCCATGGAGGCGCGTATGACGCTGTGCAACATGACCATCGAGG
The DNA here is from genome assembly GCF_001513975.1 of Streptomyces curacoi. Lineage (GTDB taxonomy): Bacteria > Actinomycetota > Actinomycetes > Streptomycetales > Streptomycetaceae > Streptomyces > Streptomyces curacoi. The sequence continues at coordinate 1,243,628 of NZ_KQ947984.1, read as the reverse complement.
CGGGTGCCCGGGCCGGGATGATCGCCCCGGACGACACCACCTTCGCCTACCTCGCCGGCCGGCCCCACGCACCGTCCGGAGAACGGTGGGAGCGTGCCGTGGCGCACTGGCGCGGTCTGCGCACCGACGAAGGCGCCGTCTTCGACCGGGCGGTGACCGTCGACGTGTCGGACCTGACCCCCCTGGTGACCTGGGGTACGAACCCGAGCCAGGTGGTGCCGCTCGGCGGAACGGTCCCCGATCCCGAGGAGATCGCCGACCCGGCGGCGCGGCAGGCGGCCCGGCGGGCGCTGGAGTACATGGAACTCAGCCCCGGCACCCGGCTGCGGGACGTCCCCCTCGACGTGGTCTTCCTGGGCTCGTGCACCAACGGCCGCATCGAGGACCTGCGCGCCGCCGCCGGAGTGCTGCGAGGCCGCTCGGTCGCCTCCACCACCAGGCTGCTGGTGGTGCCCGGCTCGGCTCAGGTGCGCCGCCAGGCCGAGGACGAGGGGCTGCACGAGGTGTTCCTGCGGGCGGGGGCCGAGTGGCGGCTGCCCGGCTGCTCGATGTGCCTGGGCATGAACGCCGACCGGCTCCGAGGCGGGGAGCGCTGCGCCTCCACGTCCAACCGCAACTACGAGGGCCGGCAGGGGGCGCGGGCGCGCACCCACCTGGTCTCGCCCGAGGTCGCCGCGGCGTCCGCCGTGGCCGGCCGCCTCGCCGCACCGTCCGACCTCGGCTGACGCCGGCCGACATCCGCTCAGGAGGATTTGTGGAGCCGTTCATCCTGCACGTGGGCCGCGCCGTGGCGCTGCGCCGGGACAACGTCGACACCGACCAGATCGTGCCGGGCGAGTTCTGCAAGCGGGTGACGAAGACCGGATACGACGACGCGCTCTTCGCCCGCTGGCGCAAGGAACCCGGCTTCGTGCTCGACCGGCCGGAGCACCGCGGGGCCAGCATATTGCTGGCCGGCCGTGATTTCGGTATCGGCAGCTCGCGGGAACATGCCGTCTGGGCGCTGCGCGACGGCGGTTTCGCGGTCGTCGTCGCGTCTGGTTTCGGCGATATCTTCCGGCGTAATGCCACCAATAACGGCCTGCTTCTCGTTGATCTTCCCGCACCGGAGGTGCAATCCCTCATGGAGCTGGCTGAAAAGGATCCCGATCTGGCGGTCACCGTGGACCTGCGGCAGTGCCGGATCACGGCGGCCGGCCGGGACTGGCCCTTTGCGATCGAACCGCGAGCACGGCGGCGGCTGCTGGCCGGGGAGGACCCGATTGCGGCGACCCTGCGGCACGCCGACCGGATTACGGCCTATGAGCGGGCACGGGCCGACTGGCTGCCGGTACTCGGCGGGCACCCGCGGGCCGGGGAATGATCATTCGCAGATCGATACGACGGCTGTGCTGTACCCGTCGAGGTACAGCCAGCTGTACCTCGACAGTGTCGTGGTCGGTACTGCGCTCGGCCGGAAGCAGGTGCAGGATTAAGGACAGTAATGAATTGAACAGTCTCCTGTGTATTTCACAGGAGGGCCATGGTAGCGTCCCGAAGGGCTCTCGGGGTTAATTCGAGTCGGCACGAAGGGTCTGTGGCGACTGCAGATTGTCGAAGGTCTTTCACGGGGGAGGAGTAGGTTGTGCGTCGTGTACGTCTCACAGCAGATGGTCTGTCGAGAGTCAGCGTGCTCCCGGAAGGGAGTATCAAACGGGAAGCGCTTTTCGCGCTGGAAATGTTGAGTTTAGGCGCGGGTGGCTCGGCATTCAAGTTATGGCGCCGTCGGCTGGGTGGTTCGGAAGATGTCAAGGAACTCATCCGGTTGGCGCGAAGCGTTCGCCCGCTGACCGATATCGGACAGCTTGTCATGCAGGACGAGGACCCGGAATCCGGAGCCGACACCGACGTATTGCGGAACCGCTCCCGGATTGCCCGAGATTTCGAACGGTTCTGCCGTGTCGCGGTGCTCCCGTACTGGGAAGGAATCAGCCGCCGGCTCAGCGCCGACCGGACCGCACGTGGCCAGATCATGCTGGGTCACGGCATCGGACGCATGCTGGCCACCCTCCACCCGTCCGTCCGCTGGAAGCCGCCCCTGCTGGAGGTTCCGGGCCGCGGCAACGACGTGGGTTCGGGCACCACGCTCGTCCTGGCGCCGTCCGTCTTCCTCGCCGGACGACCGCCCATCCTGACCGGTCTCGGAGCCGAGAGCGGCCAGTTGATCCTCTCCTACCCCGTCCCGATCGACCCGAAGTGGGCGGGTTCCCTGTGGCAGGCCTCCGAGGGCGTCGGCGGAGCGCTCAGCGCCCTGATGGGCCGCACCCGGGCGGCGGTCCTCCTCGCGCTCACCCGCAGCGGCAGCACCACCGAGATCGGTGAACGCGCCGGCGTCTCGTCCGCGACCGTCAGCCAGCACACGTCCGTGCTGCGCACCGCGGGCCTCATCACCACGGTCCGGACCGCCAACAGCGTGCAGCACGCGCTCACCCCGCTGGGTGACGCCCTGATCCACGAGCGCCTGGTCGGCCAGGAACCCGACCACCAGCCCGTCTCCACGCTGCTGCTCACCGACCGCGCCGGCTGACCCCCGCCGCCCCACCCTCCCACCCCCGCCCACACCACTGGGCACTCCCCAGCGCGCCCTGCTCCGGCACGACACAGGGCGCGCTTCGGCTTGCCCGCGGGCGTTGGCGATCCGTGTGCGTTGGGGTGGCTGCGTCCATCTGCGCGGCGGGGGGCGGCTGTTGGCGCGTTGCTGGCTCGATCCCTGCGCACCGTGGCCGCCGTCCGTGTGTCTGTCCGAGGTTGGTCGGCTCTTGGCGGTGGCTGGCCGATCCGTGCGCGTTGTGGCGGCTGTCCGTGTCGGTCGGGCGTGGGGCGGCTGTTGGGGGTGATCGGCTCGATCCCCGCGCAGCGTGCGCCCCGTGGCTGCCGTCCGTGTCTGTCCGGCGCGGGTGGCTCTTGGTGGGGTGGGTCGGCCGATTCGTGCGCGCTGTGGCGGCTGCCCGTGTCGGTCGGGCGTGGGGCGGTTGGGGGTGATCGGCTCGATCCCCGCGCAGCGTGCGCCCCGTGGCTGTCGTCCGTATCTGTCCGGCGCCGGGCGGCTCTTGGTGTCCCTGCCGCCCATTCCCCGCGCACCGTCGCAGCCGCCCGCGCCTGCCCGGCGTCGAACGCCCCCACCCCCGCTGCCTCGGGAACCGGGCCGCCCGGGTGTCCGCCCCGCCTGGTGTGCGTGTTTCCGCTGAGGCTAAAAGGCCTGGTCCGGGAAGCCCCAGCCGAGCAGGATGCTGCAAGTCCGGGTCGGCCGGGCGCACCGGCCTGACCGGCCGCTCCGGCCCGGACCGGGTGCTCGGTCACATCCCCGGCGGGACACGACCGAGCGCGTGTGCCGCCACCGGCGGTCACGGATGCCACCGCACGCGCCGGTGCTCCCCAGTGCCGCACCGCCTCGCGCGGACACGACGTTCCCCCGCCGTGCGACCGGGGCCGAACCCCCGCGGCCCCGGTCGCCACCGCCCTGCCGTGCGCACGCCGCAGCCGCACGCTCCGTATCGACCACGCACGAAAGTGCGGAGCGTACGGGGCGTGCGCACGGCAGGGCGGCATCCCGAGAGAGGAAGGCCCGTGGACGGCCTCTCATACATTCCCGCCCTGGCGACGGTCGTGCTGCTCGTCCCCGTGGCCCTGCTCGGCCGCCGGCTGGCGCGGCTGCTGCGGCAGCCCGAGATCGTCGGCGAGATCATGGCCTGTCTGCTGCTCGGCTGGGTCCTGGCCGCGCGGCTCGACTGGCGGCCGCACGACTTCGCCGGCTGGGCCCTGCTGGAGAAGGCGGGCCATCTCGGACTCGCCCTGTTCCTCGTGGGCGCCGTCCACGAGATCCGCTCCGGCGCCGGACAACTGCGCGGCCGTACCGTCGCGTTCACCGCGGCCGGCTCCGCACTGCTCCCGCTGGCCTGCGGCGCCCTGCTGGCCACCTGGATGCTCCGGTACGGCGGTCCGCAGCTGCGCGGTGACGCCCCCACCAGCGCCCTGGTGCTGATGCTCGCCGTGTCCCTGGCGGTGACCGCCGTCCCGGTCCTGGCCGGCATCCTGGCGGACCGCCGAATGCTGCACACCCCCATCGGGCGGCTCGCCATGGCCGTCGCCGTCGCCATCGACGCCGTCACCTGGCTGCTGCTCGCCGCCGCCGTGGGCCTCGCCTCCGGCGGCGGCCAGACCACCCCGTACGCCGCCTTCGCCGCCGGTGTGCTGATCGCCTGGGCCGTACGCCGCGCCGGCGCTACGGCCGCCGCCCGCTCCTGGGCGGCCAGGGTGCCCGGCGCGGTCCCGGTCGCGCTGACCGCCGTAGCGGCGATCACGGCGGCACTCGTCACCGCACGGCTCGGCCTGACCGACGTGCTCGGCGCCGTCCTGATCGCCCTCGCCCTGCCGTCCGACGACGGCCGCGGCGCCTGGACCAGGGCCGCGCACACCGTCGGCGGCTGGGGCCGCGCCGTACTGCCGTTGCTCTTCGCGGTCACCGGCATGTCCCTGGGCGCGGCGCCGCTCGGCGACTTCTCCTGGCAGGCCGTCACCCTGGCCCTGGTGCTGGCGATCGGCGGCAAGCTGGTCGGCAGCTACCTCGGGGCCCGGGCCGCGGGCCGGTCGCCCGTGACCAGCATGCGGCTGGCGGCCCTGCTCAACGCGCGCGGGCTCACCGAGATCGCGGTCCTGCAGACGGGATACCAGGCCGGCATCCTCACGCCGCCGCTCTTCCTCGCCCTCTTCGTCATGGCCCTCGTCACCACCGCGCTCAGCGGCCCGCTGCTGTGGCTCATCGACCGGCTCGTCCCCGACGAGACCGACACCGCCGAGGCGCTCCCCGTCCGGCCGGACGACCTCGATCGCCGGCCGCGCCAGCTCAAAGCCCTGTGAACCGCCGCGCGCTGCCCCGCCGTGCGGGAAGCGCGCGCGACACCCCCCGACGGACCCGCCGCGACGGCGGCCGGCATCCGCGCACCGAGAGGAGAACCGACATGAACGTACTCCAGGACATCGTGGCCGGCGCCCGCGAGGACGCCGCCCGCAGACAGGGGGAGAGGGGCCTCGAACACCTCGTCGACCTCGCGCGCCGCGCGGCGCCCCCGCTGGACGCGGTCGAGGCGCTGCGGCGCCCGACGGGCGTCCAGGTCATCGCGGAGGTCAAACGCAGCAGCCCCTCCAAGGGATCCCTCGCCGCGATACCGGATCCGGCCGCGCTCGCGGCCCAGTACGCGGCCGGCGGCGCGGCGGCCGTGAGTGTGCTGACCGAAGGCCGCCGCTTCGGCGGCTCGCAGGCGGACCTGCGGGCGGTGCGGGCCGCGGTCGGCACGCCGGTGCTGTGCAAGGACTTCCTCGTCACCCCGTACCAGCTGTGGGAGGCCCGGGCCTGCGGCGCCGACCTGGTCCTGCTCATCGTGGCGGCGCTGCGCCAGCCCGAACTCACCGACCTGGTCGAGCGGGCCGTCTCCCTGGGCATGACCCCGCTGGTGGAGGTGCACACCCAGTGGGAGCTGGAGCGGGCGCTGTCCGCCGGTGCCCGTGTCGTCGGCATCAACGCCCGCGACCTGCGCACCCTTGAGGTCGACCGCTCACTGTTCGCGCGGCTGGCCCCGAGGGTCCCGGACGACGTGGTCACGGTCGCGGAGTCGGGGGTGCGCGGTCCGGACGACGTCGCCCGCCTGGCCGGACTCGGTGCCGACGCCGTCCTGGTGGGGGAGAGCCTCGTCACGGACGACCGGCCGGCCGCCGCCGTAGCCGCCCTGGTCGACGCGGGCCGCGCGGTACCGGTCGGCGGCGGCAGCACCGCCGCACCGGTCAGCCCGTAGTCCCCGACAGCTTCCCGGCGACGGCGACCCAGCGGTGCAGGACGTCGGCGGCGGCCCCCGAGTCCACGGCCCGCGCCGCCCGGGCCAGCCCCGCCGCGATGCGCTCGGTGACGGTCCCGGTGACCGGCTGCCCCGACGCCGTCGACGCCGTGGAAGCCGTGGAAGCCGTGGACGCCTCCAGCGCGGCGAGTCCGGCCGCGGCCGACAGCAGCACCGCGTCGCGCACCGCGCCCCGCTCCCCGGCCAGCACCGCCCGTACGACGTCGGCGTTGTGCCGCGGACCGCCGCCGCGCAGCGCCCGCGCCGGCGCGAAGGGAATGCCGACGTCCCTCGGGTCGAAGGACTCTTCGCGCACCCCGCCCTCGTGCACCGACCACACCCGGGAGGTAGTGGTGACCGTCAGTTCGTCCATGCCGTCGTCGCCCCGGAACACCAGCGCCGACACCCCGCGCAGGGCGAGGGTGCGCGCGACGACCGGTGCCAGCGCGGGGTCCGCGACCCCGACCGCCAGGGCCGTGGGCGCCGCCGGATTGGTCAGCGGTCCCAGGCAGTTGAAGATCGTCCGTACGCCCAGCTCCCGCCGGACCGGTGCCGCGTGACGGACCGCCGGATGGAACACGGGCGCGAAGCAGAAGGTGATGCCGACCTCGGTGGCGAGCTGGGCCACCGCCTCGGGCGCGAGGTGCAGCGGCACCCCCAGCTCCTCCAGCACGTCCGCGGAACCGCAGGCGGAGGAGGCGGAGCGGTTGCCGTGCTTGACGACCCGCGCGCCCGCGCCCGCCGCCACGATCGCCGCCATGGTCGAGATGTTGACGCTGTCGGACCCGTCGCCGCCGGTGCCCACGATGTCCAGGGCCGGTCCCGGTATGTCCACGCGCACGGCGTGGGCGTGCATGGACCGCACCAGGCCCAGCACCTCCTCGGGGGTCTCGCCCTTCGCCCGCAGCGCCACCAGCAGGCCGGCGAGTTGGGCGGGCGCGGCCTGGCCGCGCATGACCTGGTCCATCGCCCAGGCCGTGCTCTCGGCGGCGAGCGCTCGGCCGTCGAGCAGGGACGTCAGAAGGGCGGGCCAGTCGACCGGATCCGAATGCTCCGTCACGGGACGTCTCCTCCGTGTTCTCCTGCGTGTTTCCGAATGTTTCCGGTGTCTGTTTCTCGAATGTGACCGCGACTCAGTCTCGTACCGAAAAACCCTTGCCTGAAGACCAGTTGGCAGCGCTGTCGCCGGACCAGTTTCCGGGCATACGCCCGCCCATTCTGGAAGTGAGCCCGAAGAATGCCGTGGAATACGCTCATCGACGTGAGCCGGGAGCACGTACTCCCCTTGACCGTTCAGATTCAGGAAAACATCAAGAGGGAGATATCCGAGGGCGCCCTGCACCCGGGCACCCGGCTGCCGTCGAGCCGGCAGCTCGCCGAGGACCTCGGCGTCTCCCGCAGCGTCGTGGTCGAGGCGTACGGTCAACTCGTCGCGGAGGGCTACCTGGAGGCCGCCCAGGGCTCGGGCACCCGGGTGGCGGCCCATCTCACGACGGCGCCCCAGACGCCGACCCTGCTGGCCGACTCCCGTCCCGCCCCCGTGGCCCGCTGGGATCTGCGGGCCCACAACGCCGACCCGGCCGCCTTCCCGGAGCGGGAGTGGCTCGCCGCGTACCAGCGGGCCGTACGGCGCATGGAACCGCGGGAGCTGGGCTACCCGCCGCTGTCCGGGCTCACCGCGCTGCGGGCCGAGCTGGCCGGTTACCTGGGACGGGCGCGCGGGGTACACACGACCCGCGAGCACATCATGGTCGTCGCCGGGTTCGCGCAGGCGCTCGGCATGGTGTGCGAGGTGCTGCCCCGGCTGGGGATCGGCACGCTGGCCGTCGAGGACCCCTGCCACCCGCAACAGCGGCAGTTCATCGGCGAGTCCGGACTGCGCTGTCGGCCGGTGCCCGTCGACGAGGACGGCATCGACGTGGCGGCGCTCGCCCGCAGCGGCGCCCGGGCCGTGCTCGTCACCCCGACCCACCAGTTCCCCACGGGCGTGGTCCTCTCCGCCGAACGCCGGGCCGCGCTCGTGCGCTGGGCGCAGGAGGTGGATGGCTGGATCGTCGAGGACGACTACGACGGCGACCTGTGGCTGGCGCACGGCCGGCGGCCCACGGCCCTGCAGCGACTGGACCCCTCCCGCGTCCTGTACGCCGGCACCGCCAGCAAGTCCCTCGCGCCCGGCATGCGACTGGGCTGGCTGGCCGTCCCGCCCAGGCTGCGCGGACCGCTGGAAGAGGCACGGGCCCGCCGCGACCTGGGCTGCGAGGCGTTCACCCAGCTCGCCTTCGCCGAGTTCCTCGCCACCGGCCTGTTCGACCGCCATCTGCGCCGCAGGCGCGCCCGGTTACGGGCCCGGGCGGAGATCTTCCAGCAGGCGGTGCGCCGGCATCTGCCCGGGGCGCGCATCACCGGCTCGATGGCCGGCCTGCACGCCGGCCTCCAGCTTCCGCACCGCGTCGACGAGCCGTCGCTCGTCGCCCAGGCCCTGCGCCGCTCGGTCCTGGTACGCGGCGGCCGCACCTACCACCACCGCCCCTGGCTGGCCCGCCCCAGCCTGGTCGTCGGCTACGCGTCCCCGGCCCGCAGCGCACTCGCGGAGGCAGTACGCGAACTCGGCGAGGCCTGCGCGGACTTGACGGGTGGGCACCGACTGCGTACGGCGTGACGGGAGCGACTGCTCGTGGCCACGCCCGCCCTGGCGGGCCCCGGGGCGGGGTTGTCGAACCGAGGCCGGGGGACCGGACGACGACGGGACGAGACGAGCCCGAGCGTGGCTCGTCCCCCGGCATCAACCGGCAGTGCGCTGCCCGGTGGGCGGTGGGCGGTGGGCGGTGGGCGGTGGGGCGTACGGCGTGTCGGGCCTGGCGGGCGAGGGCTGCGTAGGGCGTGATCGGAGTGGCTGCTCGTGGCCACGCCCGCCTTGGCGGACCCCCGGGGCGGGGTTTGTCGAACCGAGGCCGGGACCCGATGGCGACCGACGGGACGCGCCTGAGCGTGGCACGTCCCTGGACATCACCCGCCTGTACGCCGCCCCGTGGACGAGAGCTCCGTACGACGTGACCGGCCCGGCGGACGAGAGCTCCGTACGACGTGACCGGCCCGGCGGGCGAGGGCTGCGTACGACGTGACCGCCGCCGCGGACGCGGACCGGCCCAGTCGCCGGAGCCGGTCATCCTGCCCGGAGCCCGGCCGGACAGGGCCTGGCGCCGACGCCCCTCCGGTCAGCCGGTGGCAACCCCTGCCGCCCGGGCGAGGAAGTTCTCGAAGAATCTCAGTCCCGTCTCCGTCGTGATGCTCTCCGGGTGGAACTGCACGCCCTCGACCGGCAGGTCGCGGTGGGCGAGGCCCATCACATAGCCGTCGTCGACCGACGACGCCGTCTCCCGCAGGCCGGGAGGCAGCGGCCGTTCGACGATCAGTGAGTGGTAACGCGTGACGACGGTCCGCTCCGGCAGGCCCTCGAACACGCCCGACCCGTCGTGCAGCACCGTGCTGGTGCGCCCGTGCATGAGATGGTCGGCGACCTCGACCCGGCCGCCGAAGGCCAGCGCGATGGCCTGGTGCCCCAGACACACCCCGAGCAACGGCACCCGGCCCGCGAAGTGCCGGACCAGTTCCACATGGCCGCTGGCCGCGGGATGCCCCGGCCCGGGGCCGAGCACCACGGCGTCGGGTGCCCGCTCCGCCAGCTGCTCGGGCGTACGCGTCCGGGACCGCACGACCTCCGTCCGCGCTCCCAGCGTGCGCAGATACTGGTCGATGATGTGGACGAAACTGTCGTACGCGTCCACCAGCAGGACCCTCACCGCAACTCCTCCCCCGTCAGCGCCCAGTAGGCGGCGCCCATCTTGGCCAGCGTCTCCTGCCACTCGGCGTCGGGCACCGACTGCGCCACGACACCCGCCGAACTCTGCGTCGCGTACGTGCCGTCGGTGTGCACGACCGTGCGGATGCACAGCGCGAGCTCACACCAGCCGCGCACATCGACCAGCCCCACCGCGCCCGCGTAGATGCCCCGCGGCTCCCGCTCCAGTCCGTCGATGATCTCCATGGCCCGCAGCTTCGGCGCGCCCGTCATCGTGCCCGCCGGGAAGGTGGCGGCCAGGGCCTGCCACACCGTGACCCCCGGCTCCAGCCGGCCGCTGACGGTGGACACCAGATGGAAGACGTGGGAGAACTCCTCCACCGTCATCAACGCGTCCTCCGACAACGTGCCCGGCCGGCACACCCGGCCGATGTCGTTGCGGCACAGGTCCACCAGCATCACGTGCTCGGCCTGCTCCTTGGAGCTGGCCAGCAGCTCCTTCACCCGCCGTTCGTTCTCCTGCGGGTCGTCGCAGCGCCGCGCCGTCCCGGCGATGGGCCGCATCACGATCCGGTCGCCCTCGATCCGGATGTGCAGCTCGGGGCTGGCCCCGATCAGGGTGCTGTCCCCGCGCGGGCACAGGTACATGTACGGCGAGGGGTTGCGGAAGCGCAGCCGGGCGTAGACCTCCTCGGGCCGCAGCCCGGTCGTCACGTCGATCCGGTGGCCGATCTGGATCTGGTAGATGTCGCCGACCCGGATGTGTTCCAGGCACCTCGCCGCCCACCGAAGGAACGTCTCGCGGTCCACGGAGTCGCGCACACTCACGGGCGCGGGGGCCGGCGGGCAGGTCTGCGGCGGCAGGCCGGCCGCCCGCGCGGCCAGGGCGGGCACGTCGGGCCCGGCCGGCGGCGGGAGGTCCGGGCCGGTGGCGACGAGACGCCGTACCTGACCGGACCGGTGGTCGTACCAGACGGTCTCGCCGAACAGGGTCAGCGTGAGGTCCGGCCCACCGCGCTCGGGGTCCTCGCGCGCGGGCAGCGGCTCCATGTGCCAGGCGGCCGCGTAGCCCACCGTGGTGAGAAACCCGAACGCGAACTCCGTGGACGGTACGTCCGTCTCCACGGCGAACAGTGCCTGTGCCCGGGCCAGGAAGTCCCACATCGGCGCCGGCTGGTCGAACAGGTAACGGTCGAGGCCGCCCTCGTCACCGTGGCCACCGCTGTTACGGCCGCCCCCGCCGTCACCGTCGCCCGGCGCGCGGCGCAGCCCCGCCGCGAGCGCCGCACGCCCGAGGGCGGAGCGCAGCGCATCGGCCCCCGCCACCTGGACGTGCGCCGCGAAGACGCGGATCTCGGCGAGCCGGCCGTGACCGACCACCGCCGAGCGGCGGTCGGTCTCCGCTCCGGCCAGGCTCTCCAGCAGAAAGACCTCGCGCCGCCCGGACGCGGCGACGAGCGCACCGTAGAGCGCCAGCGGGTCGTGCGGGGGCAGTGGGGCGGAGCTGAGGCGGACACGAAGCCGCGCATCCGCCGCCCGGGACGGGACGTCTGGCATCTCATTCCTCTCGTTCCTCGGGGCGTGCTCTCGGATGCCGGGATGCTAGGCAGCCACGGCCGGCCGCCCCGGCCTCGCAGGCCACTCGCACGGCGGGACTGCGGACCACTGCCCGCCTCCGTTGCCCCGGCACGCGGCGGACGGATTGCATGTCCCGGGCGCCCAGTGCGCCGTTGTGAGTTGCCCATGTGCCTGTGTGTCAGGTGTCCCTGCGATGGCGGGAGTTGAGATGACCAACGCTGCCGTGGAAGGTGCCGTCGACCGATGGCGATCCCTTCCGGCCGCGCAACAACCCGAGTGGCCCGACGAGAACCGGCTGCGCGAGGTGACCGCGCGCCTGGCCGCCGCGCCTCCCCTGGTGTTCGCCGAGGAGTGCGACCGGCTGCGTGAGCGCCTGGGCGCCGTGGCCCGCGGCGAGGCGTTCCTGCTGCACGGCGGTGACTGCGCCGAGACGTTCGACGGCGTCTCCGCCGCCGCGATCGAGGCGAAGCTGCGCACCCTGCTGCAGATGGCGGTGGTGCTGACGTACGCCGCCGCCGTGCCGGTCGTCAAGATCGGCAGGATGGCCGGGCAGTTCGCCAAGCCGCGCTCCAGCCCCACCGAGACCCGCGACGGCCTCACCCTGCCCGTCTATCGGGGCGATGCCGTCAACGACGTGGCGTTCACCCCGGCCGGCCGCCGCCCCGACCCCGGCCGGCTGCTGCGGACGTACGACGCCTCGGCCAACACCCTCAACCTCGTCCGGGCGCTCACCCAGGGCGGCTACGCCGACCTCCACCAGGTGCACGCCTGGAACCGCGGCTTCGTGGGATCCTCGCCCGCCGGCCGGCGCTACGAGGCCCTCGCCGACGAGATCGAACGCTCCCTGCTGTTCATGCGCGCCTGCGGAGCCGACCCGGCCGGGCTGCGCGCGACGGAGTTCTTCGCCGGTCACGAAGGTCTGCTGCTCGACTACGAGTCGGCACTGGTGCGCACCGACCCGCGCACCGGCCGCAGGTACGCCACCAGCGGACACCTGCTGTGGATCGGCGAGCGCACCCGCGCCCTGGACGGCGCCCATGTGGAGTTCTTCGCCGGCATCCACAATCCCGTCGCGGTCAAGATCGGCCCTGACACGGAGCCCGACGAGATCCTCGCCTACGCACGCCGGCTCGACCCGCGGGGCGAACCGGGCCGGCTCTCCTTCGTGGTGCGGATGGGCGCCGACCGGGTGCGCGACCGGCTGCCCGCCCTGGTGGAGAAGGCCACAGCCGACGGTGTCCGCGCGGCGTGGGTGTGCGACCCGATGCACGGCAACACGTTCACGGCACCGGACGGCCGCAAGACGCGCCGCTTCGACGACATCCTCGACGAGGTGTGCGGCTTCTTCGAGGTCCACCGCGCGCTCGGCACCCACCCGGGCGGCATCCACGTGGAACTCACCGGCTCCGACGTCACCGAGTGCGTCGGCGGCGGCAGCGAGCTGGGCCTGCACGACCTTCCGCTGCGCTACGAGACGGCGTGCGACCCCCGGCTCAACCACGGGCAGTCGCTCGACCTCGCCTTCCGCACCGCCGAACTCCTCCGCACGAGCCGGGGTTCAGCTGGCTGAACCCCGGTCCTACAGCAGGGGTGCTGTCGCCGGCCCCGGCCCGTCCCTAGCGTGGGCACCATGCGACCGGCGGGGGTGCCGGACGAAACAGGGGGACTAGGGGGGACAGGGATGGACCTGTTGTCCGGGTCGGCCGCCGCCCATGGCGCCTGGTACTACCTGGTGCTGGTCGGCGCGCTGGCCACCCCGCTCGTGCCCAACGCGGCCCTGGTGGTCGCCGGCGGAGCGCTCGCCGCGCAGGGGGAACTGCTGCTGCCCCTGGTGTGGGCCGCGGTCTTCACCGGCGGCCTCGGTGGCGATCTGCTGCTCTACGCGGCGGCCCGCCGGCCCCCGCTGGGCCGGCGCTCGGCGGCGGTCCGCTCGGTCGCGGCACGGCTGCGCAGGCGCGGGCTGTTCCTGCTGGTGCTGCGCTATCTGCCGGCGGGCCGGTTCACCGGCACGGTGGGCGCGGCCATGGGCGGTATGCGCATCGGCGGTTTCACCTGCGCCATGGTCCTGGCCGAGGCCTCCTGGACCACGCTGTACGTGGCCCTCGGCTACGGTGGCATGACGGCCCTTTCGTACGGCCCGCTGCCCGCCGTCGCGATCGCTGTCACGGCGTGCGTGGGACTCGGTGCGTCCCTGGTGGCCCGCCTTCTGCGCCGCCGGTCAGTCCACTTGTGCGTCTCGGACCCGGTCCAATCCGGAAATTCTTGTCCGGCCTGCCCCGGCCGAATTCAATGACGACACCGAGAGCGCCGGAACGCGGCTGCGGAACGCCCACGAGGAAACCGTCGTCGGGGTCGGGCGGCGCATCACGAGTGCGAGCCCGGCCCTTTGCGGCGGGGTTTCCCTGCGCTTCTCCTTACGACTGCGGCTCTCCTGACAGCCGGGCGGAAAACCGCGATGCGGTGGCACTCAACCCTGCCTTACGATCTCCCGACCTGCGCCGGCCGGCGGCTGTGGACCCGCGCCACCGGCCCGTTGGGGCGGAACCAGCCCGTCGAGCCGGGCCGGGCAGGGCTGACATCCGCTTTCGGGAGGCCGAGTCGTTGGAAGCCGACCTGGTGTGGGACGAGCCGTTCTGCCGCGTTCGGCGCGACGGCTACGAGATCTGCTTCGTGGGTGACCTTCGACACCGGGGAACGCTGGTCGGGCACGATCCACACCCTGGAGGTCGTCCGGCAGACCATGGACGACCGGCGACAGACCGGTGAGTCCCTCGGCGGCAGGTACTTCTTCGTCTGGGACGGGCTGATCGTCCGCGACCGGGGCATTCCCGCGATGGTGGAGGTCGTCGACGAACTGGTGCGCAGCGGTGACTACAGATGCGTCTTCCGCGACGTCGGTCCGGAGGACACGGACGACTGACGTCTTCGCCCCGAAGCGACCGACCAGCAAAAACGCCCTCCCGAAGGAGGGCGGAGCATGGGCGCCCCCGGCAGGACTCGAACCTGCGGCCAGCGCTTAGAAGGTGTCAGAGCCTAAGCGATGTGCTCACCTGCGTAAACGCAGGTTGCTCGCGAACGAAAGCAGTCAAGGCGCTTGCTGTCACTTCCTGCGCTCATTGGCTGGGAACTGCCCCGGCTTACCACGGCGCCGGAGTCGTATGCAGGGCCCCGCGGCACCCCCGACGCGGGGGCGCGCCGCTCGCCGACGTCGGGCGGATCGATACGGTCGTGCCGTGGCGGTCGCTCAGACGCGGTGCTACCGGTCGTGCAGGATCTCGGGCCGCGTTACGGGCACGATGGTGATCAAGTCGTCGAGGCCCTTGAAGTCGTCGGGGTTGGTGGTGAAGAGGGGTAGTTCCTCGGCGGCCGCGATGGCGGCGATCATCAGGTCGGCCACACGGCGACGGGGCTTGCGGCCTGCGGAGACGACGGCGGCGCAGATTCTGCCGTAGATACGGGCCGCCTCCACGTCGAAGGGGATGGGGTCGAATTCGTTCTCGGCGCGCTGCAGGACGTCCATGCGGCGGGCCCGCTCGGCGTGTTCGTCGTAGTCGCTCTGCTCGCCGCCGCCGCGTACCTGGTGGGGGCCCGCGGAGAGTTCCGCGAGGGTGATGGTACTGATGGCCATCTCGGCAGGCAGTTCGTCGGCGTCGATCCACTTGCGCAAGATCATGATGTTGGTGTCGAGCAGGCCTTGCTCGTACTCAACGGGCATACGGGTCGTCCAACTCCTGCTCGACGACGGCGTCCTGGTCGTCGCGGAAGGCGTCCAGCGAGATGTCAGGGGCGGTGCGTGACATGGCCGCGAACTCGGCACGCGGAACGAAGCGGCGACGGCGGCGGAGCGGGATCAGCTCGCCGACGCGGTGACCGTCGCGGGTGACGGTGAACGCCTGTCCTCCCTGGACGGCGTCCATGATCTCTTTGGAACGGGTGCGCAGATCGCGCTGAGTGATCTCCGGCTGCGCTGTCATGCTGTCCACGATAGCGAAGGTGTGCTACTAGGTGCTACATCGTGATTCCGGTGTGGATTCGCTGACGAGAGTCCTTGTCGCCACGGCGCAAGGTGCCCCCGTGGTCGTGGACAGGCGAAGGCGCCTGCTCATTGAGCGATGTGCATCCGGACACGAAAGAGCCCCTCACGCGTTTCCGCAGGTGAGAGGCTGTATGCGCCCCCGGCAGGACTCGAACCTGCGGCCAAGCGCTTAGAAGGCGCCTGCTCTATCCACTGAGCTACGGGGGCCGGTTGTGGTGGCCTCGTGCCTGGTGCCCGGGTGTGGGCTGATCCGTGACGTTGCCGGGGACAAGGATAGGGCTCCCGCATCCATGTCCCTGTTGCTTCGCCTCCATGGCTCAATGTGGAGGTTCGGTGAAGCGGTCCTGATAATCGCAGGCAGGTACGAATCGTGCACCGCTTTTGGCCTCTTGCACACCGGGTGTTGTGCACTCGTTATGCCTGGACTGTGCCTGTGTCCCAGTAGTCCCTTCCGTCCCTTGTGTTCCGTCGGCGCGCAGACATGCTCATATGCTTCAGAAATCCCCTAAAATTGGGCATTCTTCGCATGTGGTGACCTTGGACGTACGGCCTCAGCTGCTCGACGCACTCTCCGCCCTGCGCGACCGTGTCGCCGCCGCACGCTTCCCGCTGCCCCTGGCGGGGGCGCCACGCGCGCGTGCCAACCGCGACGAACTGCTCGCGCAGCTCGACGACTATTTGGTGCCCCGGCTGAGAGCGCCCGAAGCACCCTTGCTGGCCGTGGTGGGGGGATCCACCGGGGCCGGCAAGTCGACGCTCGTCAACTCCCTCGTGGGCCGGCGCGTGACCGAGGCGGGCGTACTGCGGCCGACGACGCGTACCCCGGTGCTGGTCTGCCATCCGGAGGACCATCACTGGTTCAGCGGGATGCGCGTACTGCCCGACCTGACACGCGTGTGGGTGCCCGAACACGATCCGGCGGAGGAGCTGATGCTGCCGGGTGAGAAGGTCGCGCGCGTGCTGCGGATCGAGTCCGCGGAGACGCTGCCGCCCGGCATCGCCCTCCTCGACGCGCCCGACATCGACTCCCTGGTCGCCGACAACCGCGCCCTCGCCGCCGAGCTGATCTGCGCGGCCGACATCTGGATCATGGTCACTACCGCCGCCCGGTACGCCGACGCCGTCCCCTGGCATCTGCTGCGCACCGCCAAGGAGTACGACGTCACCCTCGTGACCGTGCTCGACCGGGTCCCGCATCAGGTCGTCTCGGAGGTGTCGCGGCAGTACGGGGCGCTCCTCACCAAAGCCGGCCTCGGCGACGTACCCCGCTTCACCGTGCCCGAGCTGCCCGAGTCGGCCTGGGGCGGCGGGCTGCTGCCGGCCACCGCCGTGGCGCCGCTGCGCACCTGGCTCATTCATCAGGCCCAGGACCCGGCGGCCCGGGAGCACGCCATGGCCCGTACGGCACAGGGCATTCTCGACTCCCTCAAGGTCCGTCTGCCCGAACTCGCCAGTGCCGCCGCCGCCCAGTACGCGGCCGCGCTGCGGCTCACCGCCGCGGTGGACAGCGCGTACGACAGCGAGTACGCGCGCGTGCGCAGCCGGCTGCAGGCCGGTGCCGTCCTCGCCGGTGACGCGCTGAAGCGCTGGCGTGCCTTTCCGCTCGACTGCACCCCCGGTGAGCTCCTCGACTCGCTGGTCGAGAGCCTGAGCACCCTCCTGCTGTGCGCCGTCACCGCGGCCGACGAGCGCATCGACGACGCCTGGCGCCGCGAGCCGGCCGCCGACGCCCCCGAACTGACGGGCCGTGACGCGAGACCGGCGAGCGTCGAACACCGCATCGGCATGGCCGTACGGCGATGGCGACGGGAGCTGGAGGAGTACGCCGAGGACGAGGTGAGCGACCTCGACCGCAGCATCGCCCCGGACCCCGAGGTCGTCGCCGCCCTGGTCGCCACGGCGCTGCTGGGCGCACGCCGGGCGCGCTCCGCGGGGGAGGGGCTCGCCGAGCGGATCGGGGCGCACGGGGCGCTGCGGCTGCGCGACCGGGCCGGGCGGCTGCTCGCCGAACATCTGGACCGGGTCATGCACAACGAACGTGAGCGGCGGCTCGCGCCACTCGATGCCCTGGAGGTCCATCCGGACCCCCAGGCCGAACTCATCGCCGCGCTGTCCGTACTGCAGAAGGAGAGGTGACCGGTGACAGCCGTCACTGACCAGGACCACACGGGGCACGCCGATCACCGCAGAGTCGGCGCCGCCAGGGACGACGAACGCCGAAACAACGCCCTTGTAGAGGTTGCTGCCGAAAGGGGCCTCCCGGTGGAGGACGCTGACAGAAATGGCCTCCCTGTAGAGCACGCCGACGCAGATGTCCTCCCCGGGGACGGCCCTTCGGGAAGCGGCCCCTCCGCGGAGGGCGCGCCCGAGAACGGCCGCCCGGCGAAGGGCGATCGAGCGGAGGGCGAGTCCGGCGACGGCCGCTCCGGGGACAGCCGGTCCGGTGACAGGCGCCCCCGTGACGGCGAGGGCTCGGCGAGGGCGGAGGAGCCGGACAAGCGCAGGCTCTGGGGGAAGCGGGGGGATCAGGAGGGCCGGGCGAACGACGACCACGCGCGCGTGGAGCACGGTGACTCGCACGCGCGTGGGGACACGACCGACCCCGGCGGCCGTAAGGACGGTGACGCGCGACCGCGTGGCGGTGTGCCGGAACCCGGGGGCCGTAAGGACGGTGACTCGCGCGCGCGTGGCGGCGTCCCCGAGCCCGGCGCCCGCAAGGACGGCGGCACCTCCCGTCGTACCGAGTCCTCCCGTCGTGCGGAGTCCTCCTCGCGGCCGGAGTCCTCCTCGCGCCCGGCGTCCGCCTCCGGTGCGGGGGGCTCCTCCTCCGGGACCGAGTCCGCCACCCCCTGGGACGACGGGCTGATCGCACGGCGGGTGAGCGAGGCCGGTGCCGCGGAGCAGCCCGCCGCCGCGGAGGCCCGGGCCTCCGGCCCGCAGGTCGTGACGCCGCTCGCGTACGACGGGCCACTGCGGTCCCGGCTGGACGCGCTGCGCGAACTCGTGGGGCTCTCGCGGGCCCGGCTCGACGGCAGGACGCTCGCCGAGGCGGGCAAGGTGCTCGACGAGGCCGCGTCGCGGCGCAGGCTCTCCGGGCAGCACACCGTCGTCGCCATCGCGGGCGCCACGGGCAGCGGCAAGTCGCAGCTGTTCAACGCGCTCGCCGGAGTGACCATCTCGGAGACGGGCGTACGGCGGCCGACCACCGCCTCGCCCCTCGCGTGCAGCTGGAGCGACGGCGCGGCCGGCCTCATCGACCGGCTCGGCATCCCGCCGCGGCTACGGCGCCGCCCCGCCCAGAACGCGGCGGCGGACGGACAGCTGCGCGGGCTCGTCCTGGTCGACCTGCCCGACCACGACTCGGCGGCCGTACAGCACCGCGAGCAGGTCGACCGCGTCCTGGCCCTCGTCGACGCGGTCATCTGGGTCGTCGACCCCGAGAAGTACGCCGACGCCGTCCTGCACGAGCGCTATCTGCGGCCCATGGCGGGCCACGCCGAGATCATGTTCGTCGTCCTCAACCAGATCGACCGGCTGCCCGGGGAGGCCACCGACCAGGTCCTCGACGACCTGCGCCGGCTGCTCGACGAGGACGGCATCGCGCTGGGCGAGCACGGCGAACCGGGCGCGACCGTGCTGGCGCTGTCCGCGCTCACCGGGGACGGCGTCGGGGAACTGCGCGAGGCGCTCGGCCAGTTCGTGGCGGAGCGCGGGGCCGCGGCGCGCCGGATCTCGGCCGACGTGGACGCCGCCGGATGGCGGTTGCGGCCCGTGTACGCCGCACGGCGGCGGACCGGTCTCAGCGAGGAGGCGCGGGACGACTTCTCCGCCCGGCTCGCGGACGCGATCGGCGCCACCGCCGCGGGCGAGGCCGCCGAACGGGCATGGCTGCGCAACGCCAACCGCGCGTGCGGGACGCCCTGGCTGCGGCTGTGGCGCTGGTACCAGGACCGGGGCGAACCCCCGACGGGACGGCTGACTCTGCGCGCCCAGACGGACGAGGAGGCCACCGCGCGCCAGCGCGTCGAACAGGCGGTACGGACGGTCGCCGACCAGGCGTCGGCCGGGCTGCCCACGCCATGGGCCCAGGCGGTGCGCGAGGCGGCCGTACGCGGGGCCCAGGGACTGCCCGAGGCGCTGGACGAGCTGGCCGCGCGGGCAGGACTGCCACCGGGTCGGCCGCCGCGGCCGGGCTGGTGGCCGGCGGCCGTGCTGGTGCAGGCGGCCATGACGATCCTTCAGGTCATCGGCGGGCTCTGGCTGGTCGGGCAGATCGTCGGGGTCATGGCGCCCAACCTGGGCGTGCCGGTGCTGCTGATGATGGCCGGCATCGTCGGCGGCCCGTTCGTCGAGTGGGGCTGCCGGATGGCGGCACGGGGGCCTGCGCGGCGGTACGGCCTGGAGGCGGAGCGGCGGTTGCGGGAGGCGGCGGCCGGGTGCGGGCGGGCCCGGGTGCTGGATCCGGTGGCGGCTGAGCTGCTGCGGTACCGGGAGGTTCGGGAGCAGTACGGCCGGGTGATGGGGGTGGGGGCCGTGGCGAGGTGATCCGGGGCGGGGCACGGCGCTCACTCGGTCGGGTGGCGGGGATATCCACAGCCGGCCGGTGGTCCACAGGGCTCAGCGGGCTCGGCCCGGCGGAGGCAGTCTGGCTTCGCGGCGATCGCGACGGAGGCGGTCGATCGCGGTGACGGCGGCGCATCAAAGTCGTACCGGTAGGTGCCGGGGAAGCACCGGGCACGTACCAGGACGCACCGGGGTGCGCGCCGTCACGTCGGACGCAGCCGTACGGGACGGGCCCGTACGCGTATCCACCCGGCGGGAGCCGCCGGGCCAGGGAGGGGTTCGAGATGAACGAGACGATCATCTGCGCCGTGGGCAACGTGGCGACACAGCCGGTCTACCGGGAACTCGCGACGGGACCGTCCGCACGCTTCCGGCTGGCGGTGACCGCGCGTTACCTGGACCGGGGGAAGAACGAGTGGACCGACGGGCACACCAACTTCTTCACGGTCTGGGCCAATCGGCAGCTCGCCACGAACGCCGCCGGGTCGCTGAACGTGGGCGATCCCGTCGTGGTGCAGGGCAGGCTGAAGGTGCGCTCGGACGTACGCGAGGGGCAGAGCTGGACCTCGGCCGACATCGACGCGGTGGCGATCGGCCACGACCTCGCGCGCGGCACCTCGGCCTTCCGGCGCACACCCAGGCCGGAGTCGGCGACGGCTGCCGCACCGGCCCGGCCCGAACCCGACTGGGAGACGCCACCCGCGGACACCGACTCCCAACAGGCCCCGGAACCAGTGGCAGTGACGTGACGTCAGTCACGCGACGGAGCTGACCGAACTGCGGCTTATCGGCGAATGCGCGCCGAACGACCCCGGTGGATTTGTCGATAAGCCCTGCTCGCAAGGGATCTTGGCGATAACGATTCCGAGTCGGATCCGCCCTCCGCCGGGATCACAGGGAAGCGTGGTGCGCCGCGTCCCTAGGATGCCGGGCATAGCTCTCGGGGCTTCTGATTCTGCTGGTGGGACCGTAACCCCCCACGTCAACGGGTCCTGCTCGGAAGGGAATTCTGTGTCTGTTGCGTTCTCTGCGCTGTCGGTGCGCGGGCGAGGGGCGGCCCGCCTCGCCGCCACGACCCTGGTGTCCGGGCTCGTCGCCGCCTCGGTGCTGGCCGGCGCCGGCCCGGCCGCGGCCGACGGGACAGCGTGGAGCCAGGGCGGGGCGACCGCCACCATAGGCGGCCTGAAGACCTACGGCGCTGCGGTCGTGCACGCCGACTCCGGGGACCAGGAGATCTCGGCGGGCCTGTTCGAGATGTCCGTCGACGGCGGCGGCACCCTGCAGACGTACTGCGTCGACATCCACAACCCCACGCAGCGCGACGCCAAGTACCACGAGACGCCCTGGAAGGGCACCTCGCTGGGCGCCAACAAGGACGCGGGCAAGATCCGCTGGATCCTGCAGAACTCCTACCCGCAGGTCAACGACCTCGCGGCACTCGCCGGCAAGGCGGGCGTCAAGGGCGGTCTGACCGAGCAGGACGCGGCGGCCGGCACCCAGGTGGCCATCTGGCGTTACTCGGACGGCGTGCGGGTCGACGCCGTCGACCCCCAGGCGGAGCGGCTCGCGGACTACCTCGAGAAGAACGCGCGGGACGCGGCGGAGCCCCAGGCGTCCCTGACACTCGACCCGCCCGCGCTCTCCGGCCACCCGGGTGAGCGGCTCGGGCCGGTGACGGTGCGCACCAACGCGGACAGCGTGACGGTGACGCCACCGGCGGACGCCGCCACCAGCGGCGTGCGGATCGTGGACAAGGGCGGCAAGCCCGTCACGTCCGCGGCGGACGGCGGTCAGCTGTTCTTCGAGGTGCCGGAGAAGGCCGCCGACGGCCAGGCCGAGCTGACCGTGCAGGCCTCGACGACCGTGCCGGTGGGGCGCGCCTTCGCCGCCGAGAGCCGCAGCCAGACGCAGATCCTGGCCGGCTCCAGCGAGTCGACCGTCTCGGCCACGGCGAGCGCGAGCTGGGCCAGGACCGGCGCCATACCCGCGCTGTCCGCCGCCGAGAACTGCGACAAGGGCGGTGTCGACATCACCGCGGCCAACGAGGGCGACGCGGCGTTCACCTTCGAGCTGCTCGGCATCGAGCACACCATCCCGGCGGGCGAGTCGCGGACGGTGACGATCCCGCTCCAGGAGGACCAGGCCTACGACTTCACGATCAAGGGGCCGGGCGGGTTCGAGAAGCGGTTCACCGGCGTACTGGACTGCATGACCCAGGTGAGCGAGGCCGACGAGGCGGGCACCACCACCCACACCCTCAGCGAGCCGAGCCCCGCCACGGTCGGCACGGCCTCCGACGACACCAACCTCGCCGCGACCGGCGGCTCCAGCATGACCCCCCTGATCGCCGGCATCGCCGTAGCCCTCCTCCTGATCGGCGGCACGACCCTGACCGTCGTACGCAGGAAGCAAGCCCCGACCCAGCGCTGAGCCCGCAGGCCACCCTCCCCTGACCTGCGAAGAACCGCAGGTCAGGGCCCCTCGGCCATACGGGTTTCCCCCAGGGGGTAGCGGTCGGGCAAGATGGGGTGTATCTGCCCACTGCCAGATTTCAAGCTGCCGGACGGTTTCTCTTGGCTGAGTTCATTTACACCATGCGCAAGGCGCGCAAGGCGCACGGCGACAAGGTGATCCTCGACGACGTCACCCTGAACTTCCTCCCCGGAGCGAAGATCGGCGTCGTCGGCCCGAACGGCGCCGGTAAGTCGACCGTTCTGAAGATCATGGCGGGGCTTGAGCAGCCCTCGAACGGTGACGCGTTCCTGTCGCCCGGTTACAGCGTCGGCATCCTGCTCCAGGAGCCCCCGCTGAACGAGGAGAAGACGGTCCTGGAGAACGTCCAGGAGGGCGTCGCCGCGATCAAGGGCAAGCTCGACCGGTTCAACGAGATCGCCGAGCTCATGGCGACCGACTACTCGGACGCGCTGCTCGACGAGATGGGCAAGCTCCAGGAGGAGCTCGACCACGCCAACGCCTGGGACCTGGACGCCCAGCTGGAGCAGGCCATGGACGCCCTCGGCTGCCCGCCCGGCGACTGGCCGGTCACCAACCTCTCCGGTGGTGAGAGGCGTCGCGTCGCGCTGTGCAAGCTGCTGCTGGAGCAGCCCGACCTGCTCCTGCTCGACGAGCCCACCAACCACCTCGACGCCGAGTCCGTGAACTGGCTGGAGCAGCACCTCGCCAAGTACGCGGGGACGGTTGTGGCCATTACTCACGACCGGTACTTCCTCGACAACGTCGCCGAGTGGATCCTTGAGCTCGACCGCGGGCGCGCCTACCCGTACGAGGGCAACTACTCCACGTACCTGGAGACCAAGGCCACCCGTCTCAAGGTCGAGGGCCAGAAGGACGCCAAGCGGCAGAAGCGGCTCAAGGAAGAGCTTGAGTGGGTGCGGTCCAACGCCAAGGGGCGGCAGGCCAAGTCCAAGGCGCGTCTGGCCCGCTACGAGGAGATGGCCGCCGAGGCCGACAAGATGCGGAAGCTGGACTTCGAGGAGATCCAGATCCCGCCGGGCCCGCGTCTGGGCAACGTCGTCGTCGAGGTCAACAACCTCAGCAAGGGCTTCGGCGAGAAGCTCCTCATCGACGACCTCAGCTTCACCCTGCCGCGCAACGGCATCGTCGGTGTCATCGGCCCGAACGGCGCCGGCAAGACCACCCTGTTCAAGATGATCCAGGGGCTGGAGACGCCCGACTCCGGTGACATCAAGGTCGGCGAGACCGTCAAGATCTCCTACGTCGACCAGAGCCGCGAGAACATCGACCCGAAGAAGTCCCTGTGGGCCGTGGTCAGCGACGAGCTGGACTACATCAACGTGGGCCAGGTCGAGATGCCGTCGCGGGCGTATGTCTCCGCCTTCGGCTTCAAGGGCCCGGACCAGCAGAAGCCGGCCGGCATCCTCTCCGGCGGTGAGCGCAACCGCCTCAACCTGGCGCTCACCCTCAAGCAGGGCGGCAACCTGCTGCTCCTCGACGAGCCGACCAACGACCTCGACGTCGAGACGCTCTCCAGCCTGGAGAACGCGCTGCTGGAATTCCCCGGCTGCGCCGTCGTCGTCTCCCACGACCGGTGGTTCCTGGACCGCGTGGCCACGCACATCCTCGCCTACGAGGGTGACTCCAAGTGGTTCTGGTTCGAGGGCAACTTCGAGTCGTACGAGAAGAACAAGATCGAGCGGCTCGGCCCGGACGCCGCGCGTCCGCACCGTGCCACCTACAAGAAGCTGACCCGGGGCTGATCGATCTTGCGGCACATCTACCGCTGCCCGCTGCGCTGGGCGGACATGGACGCGTACGGCCACGTCAACAACGTGGTGTTCCTCCGCTACCTGGAGGAAGCACGCATCGACTTCCTGTTCCGCCCGGAGAAGGACTTCAAGCAGGGGTCCGTGGTGGCGCGCCACGAGATCGACTACAAGCGGCAGCTCGTCCACCGGCACACCCCCGTGGACATCGAGCTGTGGGTCACCGAGATCAGGGCCGCGTCCTTCACCCTCACCTACGAGGTGAAGGACGACGACCTGGTCTACGTCCGGGCGTCGACGGTGATAGTGCCGTTCGACTTCGAGGCGCAGCGGCCTCGCCGGATCACCGCTGAGGAGCGGGAGTTCCTGGAGGAGTACAGGGACGACGACGACGAGGAGGAGGCCGTCGCCGCATGACGGTGCTCCACCTCGCCGACGAGGGGGAGGCGGCGGATCTCGCGGCCTTCCTCTCCCGGCTGCTCCACTACGACCGTTCCGCAGCGGTACGCCTGCAGGCGGCCGGCACCGCGCTCGCCGTCTTCGGCCGGCCGCCGTCCTTCGAGGTGCTGGCGATCCGCGCCGTACGGCTGGCGAAGCCGTACGAGAACGGGCTCGACGTCACGCTGGACGTGACCGTGTCCGCGGGTGAGCTGCTGGAGTCCGTCGACGAGGCGGCGGCCACGGCCGTCGTCCCGGCCGCGGTCACCGGCCCGCCATGGGCCGGGGTGCTCCCGCCACGCGGCGGCTGGCGGCGCGAGGCGGGGCTGCCGGCGCCGGACGAGTTGCAGGCGACGGTCGGGGCGGCGGTGGCCGAGTTCCGGTCCCGTACCCGGGAGCTGGCGCCGGAGCGGCGTACCCGGGCCGAGCTCGACCGGATCGGACGGGAGATCTGGTCCCGGACGGTCGCGGAGACGGGCCTGCCGGTACGGGCCGTCCATGCCGCCCAGTCGCTGGGCTTCCTACGGCCTCGTGGCGCGGCGGACCAGGGCGAACTGGGGCTGTTGTCCTCGGGGGCGTGGCTGCGGCTGCGGACGCCGTACGGGTCGATCGCCGTGCGCAGGGCGGGGCTCGGGGCGCTGGACGTCAGCGTTCGCTGACCCCGCCCGACGGGCGCGCGGCCGGACCCGGCTCAGCCCGCGGTGTTCACCATCGACGCCGCCGCGTACGTCAGGTAGTTCCACAGCGTCCGCTCGTGCTCCTCGGAGAGGCCGAGCTCGTCGACGGCGGCCCGCATGTGCTTCAGCCAGGCGTCGTGGGCCGCCCGGTCCACGGTGAAGGGGGCGTGGCGCATGCGCAGACGGGGATGGCCGCGGTTCTCGCTGTAGGTCGTCGGGCCGCCCCAGTACTGGATCAGGAACAGGGTGAGGCGCTCCTCGGCCGGGCCCAGGTCCTCCTCCGGGTACATGGGCCGCAGGAGCGGGTCCTCGGCGACACCCTCGTAGAAACGGTGGACGAGGCGGCGGAAGGTCTCCTCCCCGCCGACCTGTTCGTAGAAGGTCTGCTCCTGAAGCGTGCCGCGCCGAATCTCATTCACATCCCCCATGGTCTCAGACGCGAAGACGGAGGACTCAAGGCTTAGGACCGGCGGTCCCGGGTGACCCGCCCCGGATCCGTCGGCCAGGGCACTCGCCTAGGGCCGCCCGCCGCAGCACAGTGGACCTATGAGCGCACAGGCTCTCGACAAGGACCTGGACGATCTCGCCGCCGCGGCACGGGCCGCACTGGTGCGCGAGATAGACGCGAGCGGGGCGTGGGCCGACGACCCGGTGTGGCGGGAGGCCTTCGCCGCGGTTCCGCGGCATCTGTTCGTCCCCTACTACTACGTCGGCGTCGCCGGCGGGTACGAGCGGCGCTGGGGGCAGAGTCCCGACGCGGCCGCGCGTGAGCGCTGGGTGCGCGGCGCCTATGCCGACACCCCGCTGGCCACCCGGCTGCGCGACGGCGAGCTGCTCTCCTCCAGCAGTCAGCCCTCCCTGATGGCGATGATGCTGGTCGCGCTGGAGGTGGCGGACGGCGACCGAGTCCTGGAGATCGGCGCGGGCACTGGCTACAACGCCGCCCTGCTCGCCCACCGGCTCGGCGACGACGATCTCGTCACCACCGTCGACCTGGAGCCGGAGATCACCGAGGCGGCCCGGCAGCACCTGGCCGCCGCCGGACATCACCCCGCCGTCGTCACCGGCGACGGCGCACGCGGCGTACCCGAACGCGCTCCCTTCGACCGGATCATCGCGACCTGCGCCCTGCCGTCGATCCCGCGCGCCTGGCTCGCCCAGTGCCGGGCCGGGGCCCGCATCCTCACGCCGCTGGCCACCGGCCTGGTCGCCCTCACGGTGCGGGACGCCGAGCACGCCGAGGGGCGCTTCCTGCACACGCCCGCCTACTTCGTGCCGTTGCGCGGCGGTGGGGGCACCTCCCCGCTCGAACGAGGCCGGGAGCTCGGCGGCCGGGCGGAGCGGGAACCCGCCCACGTGGGCGGACTGCCGCGCGGCGCCCGGGAGCACGAGCTGTTCCGCTTCCTGCTGGCCCTGACCCGCGGCAGCCTCGATCCGCAGGAGGCGTACGCGCTGTGGGAGCGCGAGGGGCAGCCGCAGCGGGAGCGGTACGGGATCACGGTGAGCGGCGAGCACGAGTGGGCCTGGCTCGACGACCCCGAGGGGCCGTACGCCTGGGCGCTGCCCGGCTGAAACGCCGGAGGGGCCGGACATCCGGCCCCTCCTCGGTCGATCGGCTGCCGGAAGCTAGCCGCGCCGAATGGTGATCGTCGTCCACGCTCCCACGTGCACCCGGTCACCGTCCTGCAGCGGTACCGGCACGAACGGTGTGATCGGCTCCTCCGCGCCGTTCACCGTCGTGCCGTTCGTCGAGTTCTGGTCGACGATCGCCCAGCTGCCGTCCGGCTGCTGGACCAGGACCGCGTGCTGGTGCGAGACGCCCGGGTCCTCCGGCGGCACCGACAGGTCGATGTCGGGGGTGTCGCCGGTGGAGTGGCGGCGGCGGCCGATGGTGACCTGGTTGCCGGTGAGCGTGCGCTGCTGCTCGGGCGAGTACGCGGGCAGGTTGAGGCCCGCGGCCTCGGGGCCGGAGCGCTGCATCATCGCCATGAAGTACTCGCGGTCCGGGCCGATGGTCGCAGTCCAGGTCGCCGGCTGCTGCGGGAAGGCGGGGCCGGGCGGCGGCGGGGCCTGGGTCGAGCCGGGCTGCGGGTAGCCGTAACCGCCCTGAGGGGCACCGGGGCCGCCGGGGCCGCCGGGGCCGCCGGGGCCACCGTGACCGCCGGGGCCCGTCGACGGCGGGGAGATCACCCAGTCGTCGTCACCGCCGCCGAAGGACGGGCCGCCCGGCTGCGGGCGGTTCGTCTCCTGCGGGAATCCGGGCGGGGCCGACGGGGCGCCGTGGCCGGCCGGGCCGGGCTGCTGGAACGCCTGCGGAGCACCACCGGTCGCGCCGGGACCGCCGGGCGGGGTGGGGCCGGGCGGCGGCGGAACCTGCCGCGACGGGTCGCCACCGAAGCCGGAAGGGCCGTTCATCCCCGGGCCACCAGGCCCACCGGGCCCACCAGGTCCACCAGGCCCATTGGGCGCGCCAGGACCGCCGGGACGCGGACCGCCAGGGCCTGGACCGCCGGGGCCCGGGCCACCGGGGCCCGGACCGAAGCCGCCCGGGCCGCCGGCACCGCCAGGTCCCTGACCAGGGCCACCCATGCCACCGGGACCGCCGGGGTGACCCATGCCACCGGGACGGCCAGGGCCTCCCGGTGCCGGCGGCTCCGCGCCGAAGGGCGGGATCGGCTCCGCCGGGCGGTTCACCTGCGACGGGCGCGAGCTCTGGTACTCGTACGGGTCAGCGCCGCCGTACGACGGCGGGGGTCCCGACTGCTGCTGGAAGTGGGACGGGAGGCCCGGGCCGGGCGCCGGGGGGCGCGGGGCGGCCGGGGTGTACGACGTCGCCGTGTTGGTCAGGAAGTTCCACCGGCACTCCTCGCAGAACGGCGCACCGCCCTCACGGGGCGTACGGCACTGCGGGCAGAGCTCCGGCTCCGGCGGGGCGGACGGGTGCGGACGGCCGCCCGGCTGACCGGGGTTCGGGCCACCGGACGGACCGCCGGGGCCACCGGGGGGCGGGAAGCCGTAGCCACCGCCGGGCGGGGGCGGCGGGGGAGGGGGCGGAGGTACGGCACCGGCCATGCGGTGACCGCAGACCTCGCACCAGTCGTCGGAACCCGACTGGTGTCCGTTCGGGCAGGTCGGCATGTCGGCGCTTCCCCCTCTCCTTTCCGGCCGTTTCGACCGGATTTCTCCAACCCCAAGGGGTCAGGCTCGCTGCTTTTCAGGGTCCTGCTTGGGCACTACCAGGGCACTACTGCGGCTCTACTGAGTCACTTCTTTACACGAACAGTCTTTGTCGACCGGGTTTCGAGAGTCATCTCGTCGGCCTCCGCGACCTTCGCCTTCAGTCGCACAGTACCTGCCGCGGCATCGACCACGTCCACCACCTTCGCAAGGAGTTTCGCCGTATCCGCGTTTCCGGACTCGCTGGCGAGCTGAACCGCCCGGCCCAGTTTGGCCGTTGCTCCATCGACATCTCCCGCTTTGCGAAGATCAAGCCCTTGTTGGATGGCCTGTGCCAGTTCGGCCTGGCCGGTGTAGTGGGCGACCTGCGGGTTGATCGAGGTCGAGGCGGTCATGTCGTCGGTCCATACGGCCCGTACGAGGCCCTGGGCGCCCAACGGCTGGGCGGTGCCGTCGGATTGCGGGACGACCAGGGAAATCCGGGCGGCGAGCATCTCCTGGCCGAGGCCGGCGGCGGGCACCTCGACACAGACGTGGTAGTCACGGGACTCGTCTCCCCAGGAGCCCGTGGGGTAGTCCCCGGCGCGCGGCCCGGCCTCGGTGCGGCGGTCGGTCAACTCCTCGACCGTGGGGGCGACTTGCTTGACGAACTTGATGGTCGTGCCCACCGGCGTCCACACCCGAAGGGCGACGTCCGCGACCTCCTTGCCCATCGCCGTCTCCATCATCCGCGTGAAGTCGGCGGCGAGACCGGCCGGGTCGGCGACGATGTCGGCGCTGCCGAGCAGGGCGGAGGCGATCCCTGTGACTTCTTTCACTTCCCAGTCGGTGCCCACGCCGCGCGCGTCACAGGTGAAACGGCCGGCGCACGCGCCGAGCGCGGCCCTAAGGTCCTGCGGCGACTCGTGTTCGTTGCGGCCGTCGGTGAGCAGGATGCCGTGCCGGATGGCGACGTCGGCCGAGGACAGCAGCCGGTCGGCGAGGCGCAGCCAGGTGCCGATGGCCGTACCGCCGCCCGCGCTCAGCCTGCGCAGGGCCTGCTTGGCCTGGTCACGGGTGGTGGCGTCGGCCACGGCCAGCCGGCCGCCGCCCGGGTAGACCTCCTTGGCCACGTGCGTGCCGCCGATCACCGCGAAGTGCACGCCGTCGCGCAGGGTGTCGATCGCGGCGGCCGTGGCGTCGCGGGCGTTGCGCATCTTGGTCGGCGGGTAGTCCATCGACCCCGAGCAGTCGACCATGATCGCCACAGCCGCGGACGGGCCCTGTCCCGGCGCGTAGAGGTGGGGTGCCGCGACCGCGCTTCCGATCGTGCCGCCGCCGGTCGCGGTCACCGTGACGATCGCGTTGACCTCGCGACCGCCCTCCGGCAGGTACTCGTTCTGATACACGTCCACCGAGAACTGCGGCACGTTCGACTTCGAGAAATTGGCCATGCGTTCTCAAATCCCCCTAAAACCCCATGATGGGGCCATGGCTGTCGGCGGACCGGTCCCCTCCGGTCCGATGAGGCCCGTCCCCGCTCCACGGCCTCAGGCCGATCCTGCCCCCATCGGCGGCGCCGGGAACGGCAGGACGGCCACTGTTACGTTGTCGTGGCCCCCGCCGTCGAGGGCGTGACCGACCAGTACCTGGGCGCAGTGCAGGGGGCGCGCGGCGGCGTCGAGGGGCACGACCTCGGCCATGTGCTCGGCCGCCTCCGCGTAGTTCCACAGCCCGTCCGTGCAGACCACCACGACACCCGGACGGTCCGGCTTGAAGGACGCCGTGTGCGGCTCCAGTTCGTAGGCGTCCGCGCCGAGCCAGCCGGTGATGGCGTGGGCGCGCTCGTCGGCGTACGCCTCGGCCTCGTTCATCAGGCCCGCGGCGACCATCTGCGCGGCCCACGAGTCGTCCTCGGTGAGCCGGGCCGGGGGAGAGCTCCGGTCCACCGGGACCCAGTAGGCGCGGCTGTCACCGACCCAGCCGACGATCAGCAGCTCGGGCGTCACCACGGAGCCGACGATCGTGCAGGCGGGGGCGTTCTGGTGCGGGGCGTGTTCGCGGGCCGTGGCCGGTTCGTCGGCGAGGGCGTTGACCGCGTTCGAGGCGGCGACGATCGCCTCGTGCATGGCCTGCTGCGGGTGCGTGCCGCGCGGCAGGGCGGCCAGCAGCGACTCGCTCGCCGCCCGGGACGCGGCCATCGAGGCGTCGTCGGGGCGGGTCGCCGAGGACACGCCGTCACAGACGATCGCCACCACCGCGGGCCGGCCGTCGGGCAGCTCGGTGCAGCCGACGGCGAACGCGTCCTCGTTGCGGTGATGGCGCAGACCGCGGTCGCTGACGGCGGCGACCGGGCCGGCGTCCTGCTCCATGTGGTCGCGTTCGCGCGGCTGGGCGTGCCCGCAGTTCTCGCAGTAGCCGTCGTGGTCGACGTGGCCCGCACGGCAGGCCACGCACACCTTGGTGCCCTCGCGCGGCGTCGGCAGCTCGGCGGCGATGCGCGGGTCCGGCGCCTGCAGGGGGTACTCGTCGGGCTCGGGTGGGTGGTCGAACCGTACGCCGGAGACCGGGGAGCCGGACGGGGCGGGTGGGGCGGGCGGATCGGCGGGCGCCGGCGGTGTCCCCGGGGCCGACGGGACGCCGGGGCCGCCGGGGGCCGGTACGCCGGGGAAACCCGGGCCGGTGGACGCCGGGAAGCCCGGCGGTACGTCGGGAACGCTCGCCGCCGGGGACACCGGCGCGCCGTGCGGCGGTGACTGCGGGGGCGGGGGCGTGCCCGGAGGCAGTCCGTACCCGCCCGGGTCGGTGCCCTGACGGCTCGTCGGCCAATGTGCGCCCGCGCGGGTGCCCGAGCCGTCCGGCGCCGGGCTGACGGGCCAGTCCGCGCCGGGCGCGCCCGTGGCAGGGGGCGGCACCGAGCCGTTCATGGCGATGGTCGGGTTGTCGTCCGGCCGTACGGGCACGGCGGACAGGTCGTATCCGCACGCACCGCAGAAACGGTCACCCGACTCGAGCGGCCATTCGCAGCTCGGGCAGGCGGACAGCTGGGGCATCTGCGACATCAACTACACCCACGTCCGGGGGCGGTAACGGTTGGCACGTTCCACCAGGTCGATCCTCTCCTCGCCGCCCCGTGCGAGCCGGGCCAGCGTGCGGTACGAACGCTCCAGGCCGAAACGCAGTCCCCGCTCGTCCAGGCCGCTGCCGAGCAGCGTCCGTCCTCCGGAGGCGGGCGGGGCGGAACCCTGGCCCCCGGAGAGTACCCAGTCCAGCGCGCAGCCGAGGACTTCCGCCGACAACTGCTCCCGGCGCGCCGGATCCAGACCGTACGCGTCCAGCGCCTCGACCTGGCCCGCGGCGGCGGTCAGGTCGTCCAGGAAGGGTACGTCGGCGGCGACCGCCGTGCGCCCACGCAGCCGGGCGCGGACGGCCGCGACACGTGCGGCCGTGTAGTGAATGGAGCTTTCCGGGACCGACTCCAAAGTCCGTACGGCGCCGCGGCGGTCACCGCTCGCGAGCTGGACGCGGGCGAGCCCGAAGGCGGCGCTCACATAGCTCGGGTCGGTCGACCACACGAGGTGGTAGTACTCGGCGGCGTTGTCCAGCTGGCCCAGCACCTCCGCGCACAGGCCGAGGGCCAGCTTGGGGGCGGGTTCGCCGGGGAAGGCGTCGTAGATCGCGTCGAAGGCGAGCGCGGCGCCCTCGTGGTCGCCGGTGACCAGCGCTGCCACACCGCGGTACCAGACCACCCGCCAGTCGTCGGGCCGCTCGTCCTCCAGCTCAAGCAGGGTCTCGTGCGCGGAGCCGGCGTCGCCGTTCTCCAGCCGGGCCCGCACCTGCCGCAGCCGTGTCTCGGTCGACGGCGCCGACGCGGCGGCGAGCGCGCCCAGCAGCTCGGCCGGCGCGGTGGTCATCAGGCCCGCGAGGAAACCGGCGTTGGGGTCGGTGGGGTCGACACGGGGCACGGGAAGGGTGAGGGCGGCGGCGGGGGCGTTGACGGCCTTGACGATGCCCGCGGCACCGGCGACCGGGCCGTTCGCGACTGTGCCCCCGAAGCCTCCGGAGCCCGGCCGCGCGGCACCTGCGATGCCGACGGGGCGGGACGCCGTGGGGGAGTGGGCGGGCGGCGCGAGCGCAAGGGCCGTGGCGCCGGCGGAAGCGCCGGTGCCGGAGAGGGCACCTGCGCCGGAGGAGGCGGCCGTGCCGGACAAGGCGCCCGTGCCCGACAAGGCGCCCGTGCCCGAGGAGGCGGCCGAGCCGGACACAGCCCTGCGACGCCATCGCCCCGGCGGGGCCACGCGCGCCCCCAGCCGCGACACCTCCCCGTCCAGCTTCGGGAACAACTCCGTGTCCGTCACCCGCACTTCGGGACCGAACAGGGTCGACAGCGACGGCCTCGCCCGCCCCGTCTGCAGGGACACGACCTCGCGCAGCACGCCCGTCAGCTGCTCCGTCATCTCCTGCGCGGAGGCGAACCGGCGGGCCGGGTCGGGGTCGGTGGCGCGGACCAAGAGGCGGTAGAAGGACTCGTAGCGGCGGAAGACCTCGATGTTGTCGGGGTCGGGGAGCGAGTCGACGTAGACGTTCGTGTAGCCCTGGAAGTCGAACGTCAGGACGGCCAGGGTGCGCGCCACGGTGTAGAGGTCGGACGCCACCGACGGGCCGACCTCCGCGACCTCCGGCGCCTGGTAGCCCACCGTGCCGTAGATGGCCGACTCGTCGTCGTCCATCCTGCGCACCGCGCCCATGTCGATCAGCTTGAGCTGGTCCTCGGTCTGGATGGCGTTGTCGACCTTGAAGTCGCAGTAGAGGAGGTTGCGGCTGTGCAGGTGGCCGAGGGCCTCCAGCGCCTCGATGCCGTACGCGCACGCCTGCTCGACGGGGAGCGGGTCACGCCTGCCGTCGGGGGTGCGGCGGCCGTTGGCGATCTCCTTCAGCGACTTGCCGCCGACGTACTCCATGACGATGTAACCGTCGAGCGAGCCCGTGCGCTGGTCGAGGTGTTCGACGAAGTTGTAGATCCGCACGATGTTGGCGTGCTCGATCTCCGCGAGGAAGCGCCGCTCGGAGATCGCCGCCGCCATCGCGTCCTGGTCGCCGGTGTCGAGCAGGCCCTTGAGCACCACCCAGCGGTCGGAGACGGCCCGGTCCACGGCGAGGTAGATCCAGCCCAGGCCGCCGTGCGCCAGGCAGCCCACGACCTCGTACTGGCCGTGCACGATGTCGCCGGCCTTCAGCTTCGGGACGAAGGAGTACGGGTGGCCGCACTTCGTGCAGAAGCCCTCGGTGCGGCCCGGGCGGTCACCGCGGGCCCGGCCGACGGGCGCGCCGCAGTCCGAGCGGGAGCAGAACCGCTTGCGCTCCGGCACCTCCGGGTTCTCCAGCACCATCGCGCGCGGGTCGGGGCGCGGCACGTCCGGCACCTGGACCAGCCCGGCGCCCAGCCGGCCTCGGCCGCTGGAGCCGGCCGTGGAGCCGGAGCTGCGCACTGACACCGAGCGGCTCGTGGAACGGCCCGACAGGGCGCGGGACAGCCGTCCCGACACCGAGCGCCGGGACTTCGACGACTGCGACGACGTACGGGAGCTGCCCCGGCTGCCGGCGCGGGAGCTGCCGCTGCCCGCCGAGCCCCGGCCGCCGCCCGTCACCCCGGTGGGCGGCGAACCGACCATGCCGGTCGCGGAGACGACCGGGGCGAGACCGCAGGTGTCGCAGTACAGCTCGCCGCCGCCGACGTCCTCGTACGCCCCGCCGCAGTCGGGCCGCTGGCAGGTCTGCTGTGCCTGGCTCATGACGACGACTCCCCCCTGTCCCTCATGCCCCCTGACCCCCGCGGTCCTCGGGCCCGCGCGGCCCCGGTACGCGCCCGGTGCCGAGCAGCTCGGCGGCCGCCTGCTGGTAGCGCAGGACCGCCTGTTCGGCGACGCGCAGGTCGCAGGGCGCGCTCCACAGCATGCGGCGGGCCGCGTCGTACCGCTCGATCAGGAACGGGTCCTCGGCGAGCCCGTGCCGGGCCACCTTCGCCTTGTACGCGTCGAGACGGCCGCGCAGTTCGGCACGGACCGCCAGGGGCGCGGTGACCGCGGTCAACGACTCGCGGGCGCGCAGCAGTTCGTCCTCCGCCTTCTGCTCCAGGGACTCCAGCAGCGGCGACAGACGGTGCCACTGCGCCCGTCTGCGGTACTCGGCAGCCGTCGCCAGCTGCTCCTGCAGCACGGTCGGCGGGCCGCTGACGACCGGCACCTCCGTGGCGGCGATCTTCGCCAGCACCTCGCCGCGCGCGGTGCGGGCCTCGGCGAGCGTGCGGTCCGCGCGGGAGAGCACGTCGCGCAGCTTGATCAGACGCTGTTCCGCGTCCTGACGGACCGTCAGGACCGCGTCGATCTCACGGCGTACGTCCTCCAGGGCGCGCGCCTCACGGTCGTAGACCGTGGTGTCGGGCTTGCCGCCGCCGGGCGCCGAACTCCCCTGCGCCGGGACCCAGTAGGCGAGCGGGTCGGACACCACCTCCGCGCGCAGCTTGGTGAGCGTGCGCGTGATGCGCTCCAGGTCGTCGCCCGCCGGGTGCTCGCCGGGGCGTACGCCGACGGAGTGCGCGAGCTGGCGTGTGCGCTGGAGCTCCGCGGCGAGTAAATCGATACGGGCGGGCAGCGCCGACCAGACCGCGTCGGCAGCGACGACCATGTCCAGGCTCGTCGCGTACAGCTCGTTCATCCGGTCGACCAGCGTGGCCAGGGAGAACTGTTCGCTGAGCTTGCCCGAACCGCCGTGCAGCGTCGGGGCGTTGGCGGTCGCGGTCGCCGAGCCCGCGACGGTCACGGACTCGCCGCGCAGCAGCTCCGTCAGCTCCACCAGGTCGTCGCGGCTGGACCAGCGGCGGCGGGCGCGGATCTCGCGGGCGGCGCGCAGCGCGTCCGTGTACGCGTCGAAGTACGCCCACAGCAGCGTGATCGACGCCTCCGTGGTGGTCCAGCGCTCCTTGGTGATGCCGGTGAGCTCGGCGCCCTCCAGGAGTCTGCGGCCCGCGTGGTCCTGCAGGGCGAGGAGCGAGGTCTCGATCGCCTCGTGCTCCGCGCCGAGCCGCGCCAGCGCACGGTCCACCTCGTCCCGGTCCATCACCGGCCCGGCGGGGTCCGTGACGCCCATCGATCACCTCTCGCTGCTGTTGTGGTCCGTCGGTGTGGTCCGTCGGTTCCGCGTGTGGCTCTGTCAATCGTCGGTCAGTTGATGGTCGGTCACTTGTAGTCCGCTTCGGGAGGGGTCGCCGACGCCGACTTCTTGTCGCCCTGGTCCATGGTCGGGTGCAGCCACTTCTCGTACGACGCCTTCCAGCCGCCGTCCTCTATGTAGTTCTCCAGGGTCCGGTTGACCTGGCGTACCAGATCGTCGGAGCCCCGTTTCATCGCCACGCCGTAGTACTCGTCGGTGAACAGGCCGCCCTTGAGCTCGACCGCGGGATCCTGCGCGGCCTGACTCGCGGCGAGCGCGCCGTCGGTCACGACCGCGTCGACCTCCCCGAGCTGCAACTTCACCAGGCAGTCGAGCTGGTTGGGGACGGTGGTGCCGATGTCGGTGGAGGCGGGCAGGTCGCCGGACTTCTGGCCGGCTTCCAGGTTGTCGTACGCGGTCGAGCCCTCCGCCGAGCACACCTTCTTCTTCGCCAGGCTCTTGTCGAACCCGGTGATCGTCGACGTCTTGGGCGCCAGGACCTGCTGGCCGGTGACGAAGTACGGGGCGGAGAAGGCGACTTGCTCGATGCGGGCGCAGTTGATCGTCATGGTGCGGACCACCATGTCGACCTCGCCCTTCTGGACTGCCTCAATGCGACGGCTGGTCGGGATGGCCTTGAACTGCACCGCGTCGCGGTCGCCGAGGATGTCCTGGGCGATCCGGTGGACGAGGTCGATGTCGAACCCCTCCAGTTCACCTGAGGGGTTGTTGGGGTCGAGGTAGCCCCAGCGGTAGCTGTTGGTGTCGACGCCGACGATCAGGCGGCGGTCCTTGCGGTCCTTGATGGCGTCCAGGGTCGGGGTGCTGCCGTCGCCGCCGGACGGGGACAGGCTCTGGTTCTGCGGGTTCTCGCAGTCCTCCGCCTCCACCTGGCTGCCGTGAGCCACGCCCCGGCCGGTGATGGCCGTGCCCGCGTCCTGGCTCTGCGACTGCGTGAGGGGGAGCAGCAGCGCGAAGGCCAGCGTCAGGGCGCAGACGGCCGCCATCGCGCCCACGCCGCCCCAGCCGCGCAGCGCGGCCCGCAGGCGTCGCCGAAGGGGCGCGTCGTGGAGGCGGCCGGTGTCATCGCGTGTGTTCATCGTCACGCCCCCTCTCACCGGTACTCCGACAGCCTGCGCCCGATACCGAGCACCGCGCCGGCCGCGCCCAGGACCGCGAGGACCGCGGCGCCGGTCGGCAGGCCGGCCAGCGAGTCACGGCCGTCGCCCGCCGCCTGCCTGAACTCGTTCTGTTCGTGGGTGAGCGCCGTGGCCAGGGCCTTGTCGACGTTGTCGAAGCAGACGCTCGTCGGCTCCTTCGCGGCGCCGATGACGCGGTCGCGGGCGGCCTGGTAGTTGCCGCGTTCGTTGTCGACTCGGGCGAGGCCGTGGCGGTCCTTCCAGACCTTCATGAAGCCGTTCGCGTCCTGGACGGGCTTCTTGCCCGCCGAGTCGTCGGCGAGGCCCTCCGCTCGGGTGAGAGCCTTGGCGAGCTGGTCGATCTGCTGGTCGTAGCCCCACTCGTACGCGTCGACGACCTTGTCGCTGACCGTTTTCGTGTCCGCTCCCCGGCGGACCAGGGTCAGGTTCTCGTCACTGCGGGCCGTGAGGGACGCGATGCGGGCCTCGTTCAGCACGTTCAGCGAGCGGACGCCGTGGTCGTAGGAGTCGTTCAGGCCCGCGCGCGCGACGGTGTGGGCGACGGTGAGCCACAGCAGGACGACCACGGAGGCGGCCGTGGCGGTGACGAGGCCGTGGTTCAGGACGCGGTTCGTGCGCAGGTAGTTGCGGTGCTGGGCCCAGGCGAGGGCGGCCAGGGCGACGATGCCGAGGCCTGCGGCGGCCCAGGGGAAGGACTTCGCGTCCGCGTAGTCGGAGCGGAGGCGCTGGTTCTCCGTCTGGTACAGCTTCTCGGCCTTGGGCAGCATCTTCTGCTGCATCATCTCGTTCGCGGTGCGCAGGTAGGCGCCGCCTACGGGGTAGCCCTGGCGGTTGTTGGCCCTCGCCGTTTCGACCAGGCCCTTGTACTCCGGGAGCAGCCTGCTGAGTTCCGCGATCGTCTTCGCCGAGGCGGAGCCCGGTTCGGAGTTGGCGGCGGCCTTGACGAGCTTGGCGGCGGCCGTGCGGATGTCCTTCTCGTATCCCTCGCGCATGGCCGGCTTCTCCTGGAGGCCGGCGAGGTAGCCGCTGGCGGCGGCGGTGTTGGCGTCGGCGAGGGAGCGGTAGATGTCGGCCGCGTCTGAGCTGAGGGGCTGGCTGCGGTTGACCACGTCGTCCGCGGCGGTGGACCTGTCGGTCATCTGCCAGGCGGTTACGGCGCCGAAGGCCACGACGAGGGCGGCGAGGAACGCGCCGATGACGCGGAGGCGGCCGGGTTCGGTGGTGGCGGCGGCGCGGAGCTGGTCGAGGCCCTCGGCGAAGGCGGTGCGGCGGGGGGCTGGGGGCTGGGTCTGGGGTTGGGGCTGGCCGTAGGTCTGGGCCGGTGGTGGTGCCGCGGTGCTTCTCGGCGAGTGTGTCACTGTTGACCTCCCCCATGGTCATCCGTCGCCGCAAGTATCGCCGCCGGGACTGACATCCGCACCACTGCCCATGAATACGCCGGGGGAATCTGTTCGGTTCCATGTTCGGTGGTATGGGGTGCGGCTGCGATGCCTGCGGCGGCCTGTGGGGGCTGGGTGGGGGTGCGCGTAGCGCCTTGGGTTGCGTCGTGGGTCGGGGCCGCGCCGGGTGGTGTCCGTCCTCGGACCGGCGGCCCCCTTGGGCCAAGAGGAACCGCGTGTTGACGCCGGCCACTGCGGGCGGACACCACCCGGCACGTCCCCTTGCCACCGTGGGCGACTGCGGGTCCGTGGAGCCGCGCGTGGCCACCCCGGCAACCGGCCACGTCCGCCCAGCTGCGCACGCCCGCCCGACCGAGGCGCCCAGCTATGTGCGGCCAGTGGCGCACCCGCGGTCCGGCGTGCCGAGCCATGTCCGTCCAGCCGCGCGTGCGCCCACTTGGCCGCGGCGTCCAGCCATGTCCGTCCCGCTGCGCCCGCGCGTACCCGGTCGTCGTCGCCCATGGGCGCGGGCGGTGCCCCGTCAGCGCCGGGTCGCGCGGCCCGTCCTCGGTCAGCCGTGGTGTGGGTGGCCGTGCAACCCGGGTCATGTGTCGAAGTGTTGACCGACTCGGGCATGTGCCTCCGCGGGTGCCCCTACCGCGTCCAGGCCCAGCAGGGCCGCGCCCAGCACGGGGCTTGCCGTGACCACCTTCGGTACTGCCTTGGGGGCGCGGGCTGTCAGCAAGGTGTGGATGCCTTCGGTCAGTTGGGGGTGGCGTGCCGCCAGTACGCCTCCGCCGAGCAGGACCGGGGTCTTCTCCTCCAGGAGGTCGAGCCGGGTCAGGGCGACCGTTGCCATTGTTGCCACTTCATCGGCCAGGCGGTCCACGATCGAGCGGGCGACGGGGTCGCCGGCCGCTGCTGTGGTGAACAGGACCGGGGTCAGCTCGTGGCGGCGGATGGGAGGGATGTGTTCGAGGTGCAGGGCTTCGATCAGGGCGTACATGGTGGCAAGGCCGAAGTGGGCGGGGAGGGTGTGCCTCAACGCCGTAGGCACCCCGCGGCCGTC
The DNA here is from genome assembly GCF_001513975.1 of Streptomyces curacoi. Classification (GTDB taxonomy): domain Bacteria; phylum Actinomycetota; class Actinomycetes; order Streptomycetales; family Streptomycetaceae; genus Streptomyces; species Streptomyces curacoi. Next base: position 1,204,453 of record NZ_KQ947984.1, on the reverse strand, counting down.
CTCCGCTCGGGACGCGTGCCACAGGGCCTCCTCCGCCAGGCCCCAGCCGCCGCCCCAGTCGCCGGAGATACGGCCCAGCGCGGGGAAGCGGGCGGTACGGCCGTCGGGGCGCATGCCCACGCAGTTGATGCCGGCGCCGCAGACGACCGCGACCCCGCGGGGTTCCGTCACGCCCGCGCGCAGGATGGCGAAGGTGTCGTTGCGGACCTCCGTTGTCGTGCCCCACGCGCGCGCGTGCAGGGCGGCCGTGAGTCTCTCCTCCTCCACCGGGAGGTCGGCGTTGGCCAGGCAGGCCGAGACGTGGTCGACGGAGGTCACGCCTGCCGCGGTGAACGCCTCGTGGACGGTGGCGGCGAGGGTTTCCATTGCCGGTTCCACGCCTACGGTCGGTGGGCGGAATCCGCCTCCGCGGGCCGTGGCCAGGACGGTGCCGTCGGCCGCCACCACCGCCACGTCCGTCTTGCTGTTGCCCGCGTCTACGGCGAGGACACGTGCGGTCATGCCCACGCGAGGTGCTCCCGGTTGTGTGCGATGAGTCGGTCGGTGAGTTTGTCCGCGTACTCGTACTGGCCGATGAGGGGATGGGAGAGCAGGGCCTTGAAGACCCGGGTGCGGCCGCCGTGCAGGGCCGCTTCGAGGGCCAGGTCCTCGTAGGCCGTCACCTGGGCCATCAGGCCCGCGTACAGGGGGTCGGGGCGGGCGGGGGCGAGGGGGATCGGGCCCTTCTGGCCCACCGCCGCCGGTACCTCGATCACCGCGTCGTCGGGGAGGAAGGGGAGCGTGCCCCTGTTGTGGGTGTTGACTACCTGGTAGGGGCTGCCGGCGCCGTTCAGCAGCGCGGCCGCCAGGTCCACCGCCGCCTCCGAGTAGTACGCGCCGCCTCGCTTGGAGAGGAGTTCCGGCTTCTCGTCGAGGGCGGGGTCCGCGTAGAGCGTGAGCAGTTTTCTTTCCATTTCGGCCACTTCCGCGGCGCGTGACGGTTTGGTTCGTAGTTCCTCCACCACCGCGTCGTGGGCGTAGTAGTAGCGCAGGTAGTACGACGGCACCGCGCCCAGGCGGTCCAGCAGGGGGCGGGGAAGGTGCAGGTCCGCGGCGATCGTGTCGCCGTGGTCGGTGAGCAGCCGCGGCAGGACGTTCTCGCCCTCGGGGCCGCCGAGGCGTACGCCGGTCTCCCAGGTGAGGTGGTTGAGGCCCACATGGTCGAGGTGGACGTCGGACGGCGCCACGCCGAGCAGCGTGGCGAACTTCCGCTGGAAGCCGATCGCCACGTTGCACAGGCCGACCGCCCTGTGGCCTTCCTGGAGCAGGGCGCGGGTGACGATGCCGACCGGGTTGGTGAAGTCGATGATCCACGCCCTGGGGTTCGTACGACGGACCCGTTCGGCGATGTCGAGGACCACCGGCATCGTGCGCAGAGCCTTCGCCAGACCGCCCGCGCCCGTCGTCTCCTGGCCGACGCAACCGCATTCCAGCGGCCAGGTCTCGTCCCGTTCGCGGGCCGCCTGGCCGCCCACACGGAGCTGGAGGAGGACCGCGTCGGCGCCCTCCACCGCCGCGTCCAGGTCTGTGGTGGTGGTGATGGTGCCGTTGTGGCCCTGGCGGGCGAAGATACGGCGGGCCAGGCCACCCACGAGTTCCAGGCGGTCCGTTGCCGGGTCCACCAGGACCAGTTCCGCGAGGGGCAGGGTGTCCCGGAGGCGGGCGAAGCCGTCGATGAGTTCGGGGGTGTAGGTCGAGCCTCCGCCGACCACGGTGAGTTTCATGTCTGGGTCAACCCTTTACTCCGGTGAGCGTGACGCCCTCTACGAAGGCTTTCTGCGCGAAGAAGAACACGAGGATGACGGGGGCCATCACGAGAACCGTGGCGGCCATGGTCAGGTTCCAGTCGGTGTGGTGTGCTCCCTTGAACGACTCCAGGCCGTAGGAGAGGGTCCAGGCGCCCGGGTTCTCGGACGCGTAGATCTGGGGGCCGAAGTAGTCGTTCCACGCGTAGAAGAACTGGAAGAGGGCTACGGCGGCTATCCCCGGTTTCGCCATGGGGAGGACCACGCGGACGAGTGTGCGCAGTTCGCCGCAGCCGTCCACCCTTGCCGCGTCCAGGTATTCGTTCGGGATCGTCATCAGGAACTGGCGCAGGAGGAAGATCGAGAACGCGTCCCCGAACGCCATCGGGATGATCAGGGGCGAGAGCGTGCCGGAGAGGTCCAACTGCTTCGCCCAGAACAGGTACATCGGGATGATGATCACCTGCGGCGGCAGCATCATCATCGAGATGACCAGCATCAGGGTGACGTTCCGGCCGCGGAAGCGGAACTTGGCGAGGGCGTACGCCACCGGGATCGACGAGACGACGGTGAGGACCGTGCCGAGCCCGGCGTAGAGCAGCGTGTTCCTCCACCAGGTCAGGAAGCCGGGTGTGTCGAGGACCTTGCGGTAGTTGTCCCACTCCCAGGTGTCCGGGACCAGGTCGCGGGTGAGCGCCTGCTGGTCGCTCATCAGCGAGGTCAGGACGACGAACACGAAGGGCAGGGTGAAGAAGAGCGCGGCCGCGATGCCGAGGGAATGGACCGCTGTCCATTCCAGGAGTGCTTTACGGCGGGCCGTGCGCCTGGCGACGGGCGGCGGGCTCAGGCCGACCGGTGGGTCGAGTACTTGGGTCATCGTCAGTCACCTGCCTGGATCAGTCCGCCCCGGCGCCGCATCAGCAGCGCGGTGAACGCCATGGCCAGGGCGAACAGCACCAGTGCGACCACGCAGGCCGAGCCGTAGTCGAAGCGCTGGAAGCCGAGGTTGTAGACGAGCTGCGGGAGGGTCAGCGTGGACTTGTCCGGGTAGCCGGGCTCGAACTGCTGGCCGGAGCCGCCGATGATGCCGGAGGCGACCTTTCCGGCCACCAGGGGCTGCGTGTAGTACTGCATCGTCTGGATCACGCCCGTGACGACGGCGAACATCACGATCGGTGAGATGTTCGGCAGGGTGACGTAGCGGAAGCGCTGCCAGGCCGATGTGCCGTCCAGCTCCGCGGCCTCGTACTGCTCCTTCGGTACGTCGAGCAGCGCGGCCATGAAGATGACCATGAGGTCGCCCACGCCCCACAGCGCGAGCGCGGTGAGGGCCGGCTTGGACCAGGCGGGGTCCGTGAACCAGCCGGGGGTCGGCAGCCCGAGGTCGCCCAGGACGGAGTTGACCGGGCCGGTGCCGGGGTTGAGCAGGAAGACGAAGGCCAGGGTCGCGGCGACCGGCGGGGCGAGATACGGCAGGTAGAACAGGGTGCGGAAGACGCCCGCGCCGGTCCTGATCTTCGTGATCAGCAGGCCGATGCCGAGTCCGAAGACGACGCGGCAGGTCACCATCACCAGGACCAGCCAGAGCGTGTTGCGCAGGGCCGGCCAGAACAGCGGGTAGTCGTAGAAGACGTAGGCCCAGTTGCCCAGGCCGCGGAAGACCGGTGTGCCGAAGCCGTCGTACTTCATCAGGGAGAAGTACACGGTGGACACGAGGGGGTAGGCGAAGAAGACGCCGAAACCGATGAGCCACGGTGACAGGAAGGCCACCGTTCGAAGCGCCGACCTGCGGCGCTTCGCGCGGAGCGGGTGCGTGGACATCGGGAGGCTACTTCGCCTGCTCGATGTCGGTGTCGATCTGCCGGGCCGTCTTCTCCAGACCGGCCTTGAGGTCCTTCACCTTGCCGGACTCGTACTGGTAGCCGAAGTCCTGGAGGGTCGTCTGGTACGTGGAGCCGTTGACGGAGGCCGGCGGCGTGTTCGAGTGCGGGTGCTGGGCAATGTCCAGGAACGTCTTGAAACCGGGGTCCACCTTCAGGTCGGGCGACTTCAGGGCCGCGAAGGTGGACGGCACGTTGTGGATGGCGTTGGCGAAGGAGACGACGGCCTCGGTGTCGGTCGTCAGGTACTTCACCAGTTCCCAGGCCGCGTTCTGCTTCTCGCTCCGCGGGGCGATGCCGATGATCGTGCCGGAGAGGAAGCCCTTGCCGTACTCGTCGGCCTCGTCGTCGGCCACGGGCATCGGAGCGGTGCCGATCTCGAAGCCGACGCCCGCGTCCTTCGCCATGCCGAGACGCCACTCGCCGTCGAGCTGCATGGCCACCTGGCCGGTGTGGAACGGGTGCTTGGCGCCCCACTCGTCACCGAAGGTGTTGCGGTACCTCTCCAGTCTCGCGAAGCCGCCGAGGTCGTCGACGAGCTTCTTCTGGTACGTGAACATCTCGGCGAAGGCCGGGTCCTTGGCGATGTTGGACTTGCCGTCCTTGTCGAAGTAGGCGTGGTCCCACTGGGACATGTAGTGGTCCACGACCGTCTCGTAGCCGTGGTAGGTCGGCATGAAGCCGAGCTGCCGGTAGCTGTCGCCCTTGGTGACGGTGAGCTTCTTGGCGACCTTCGCGAACTCCGACCAGGTCTTCGGCGGGGACTTGATGCCCGCCTTCTCGAAGGCGTCCTTGTTGTAGTAGAGGCCGTAGGCGTCGCCCAGCAGCGGCAGGGCGCAGCGGGTGCCCTCGAACTGGGTGTAGTCCAGCATCGGCTTCGGGATGAGCTTGTCGAGGTCGAGCTTCGACTTCTCGATGAAGGGCTTGAGGTCGAGGAAGGCGCCGGAGGAACAGAACTTGCCGATGTTGGAGGTCGTGAACGACGACACCACGTCCGGTCCGTTCGAACCGCCCGCGCGCAGCGCCTGGTTGAGCTTGTCGTCGTTGATGTTGCCGACGACCTTCACCGTGATGTTCGAGTGGGCCTTCTCGAAGCGGTCGACGTTCTCCTGGATCGCCTTGACCTCGGCGGGTGCGCTCCAGCCGTGCCAGAAGGTGATCGTCGTCCTGGCGTCGGGGTCGTCGGTGGCACCGGACTCCGACTGGCCGGTGCAGGCGGTGGCCAGGAGGGCCAGGGAGGCGGAAGCCGTGAGTGCGATGGCTGTTTTACGGGATATTCCGGGCATGGTTCGATCTCCCAGGGCAGGGCAGGGCAGGGCAGGGCAGGGCAGGGCAGGGCAGGGCAGGGGGCAGTGCGGGAGGGGGCGGTGCGGGAGGGGCTGGGGGTCAGCGGGAGGTGTCGAAGACCTCGTCGCGTGTGGTGGCGAGCGCGCTCTCCAGCGCGCCCCGCAGCACGGGGTGTTCGCGGACGTCGCCGACGACCAGGCGGGGCCGGGCCGCGGCCAGTTCCTCCAGCTCGGCCTGGACGAGGGCGCGCAGCACCTCGCCGCCGGAGGTGAGGGAGGCGCCGCTGAGGACGACCAGTTCGGGGTCGAGGACGGAGACGAGGGAGGCCAGACCGGTGGCGAGTCGGGTCGCGTAGGTCTGCAGGAGCAGCCGGTGCAGGACGGTGTCCTCCGTGGCGGCCCGCTCGACGAGGGTGGCGGCGGCCTCGGCGTACGGCCCCGAGGGGATGCCGGAGAGGCCGAGTTCGCGCGCGAGCTGGGGGATCGCCTGGGAACCGGCCAGCTCCTGGTAGCCGCCACTGTTGGCTTTGGTTACTTGACGGACCAGGGGTGCACCCGGCACCGGCAGGAAACCTACCTCGCCCGCGCCGCCGGTCCAGCCGCGGTGCAGGCGCCCGCCGAGGACGAGAGCGGCGCCGAGGCCCCCCTCGTTCCACAGCAGCACGAAGTCCTCGTGGCCGCGGGCCGCGCCGAGCCGCTGCTCGGCCACCGCCACGAGGTTGACGTCGTTCTCGTACTCGACCGGCATCGGCAGGGCGGCGGCGAGTTCGTCGAGCAGCGCCGGGGTGTGCCAGCCGGGGAGGTGGGAGGCGTAGCGCAGACGGCCCGTGTTGGGGTCGAAGGCGCCGGGAGTGCCGATGACGAGCCGGTGGACGTCGTCCCGGGCGAGGCCTGCCGCCTTCACCGCGCCGTCGAGGGCGTCGGTGACCTGCCGGACGACGGGATGGGCGGGGCGCCTGCCGGGGGTGGGCAGTTCGTACGACCCCACCGTGCGGCCAGTGATGTCGGCGACGGCGGCGAGGATGCGTTCGGGGGTGACGTCGAGCCCCGCGGCGTGGCCGGCGGCCGGATTGACCTCGTACAGCTGGGCGTTGGGCCCGGGTCGGCCCTCCGTGGTGCCGGTGGCCAGGACCAGGCCGGCGGCCTCCAGGCGGGCCAGCAGTTGGGAGGCGGTCGGCTTGGAGAGGCCGGTGAGCTTGCCGATCCGGGTGCGGGACAGCGGCCCGTGCTCCAGGAGGAGGTCGAGGGCGGCACGGTCGTTCATGGCGCGCAGGACGCGCGGGGTGCCCGGCGTACCGGCGGTTCCTGCCATGGGATCGACACCTGCCTTTCGGCTGACCAGCTTCTCAGCGGCTCGTGGGGCACGTCCATTCGGGGGTACCTCGAAAGGAGCACTGTTAGGAAACTTTCCTATCGCTTGCGGAGGAAGGTAAGCCCGGGAGGAAGGAGGCGTCAAGAGACCTTCCGAAGGAGCCGGAGCCGTTACTTGCGCGGCAGCAGCGCAGGGGTGGCCAGGAGGAGCACGCCGGCGACGGCGATCGCCGTGCGCGTGTCGGTGACGGCGGCCAGCAGGCCCCAGAGCGCGGTCATCGCGGCGGTCGTCGTCCTGCCGGTGATCGACCAGGCCGACAGGGTGCGGGTCACACGGTCCGGCGGGGTCAGGTCCAGGCGGTGGGTGGCGAGCACGGGGTTGAAGACGCCCACGCAGATGATCAGGCCGAACTCGACGGTCATGACGAGGAGGAGGCCTGCCGTGCCCGGGCCGATGAAGGCGAGTCCGACGGGCCAGCAGGCGCGCAGGGTGCCGGCCGTGAGCAGCACCCGGCGCCGCCCGTACCGGGCCACCAGCCGGCGCGACAGGCGCGAGCCCAGCAGTCCGCCCAGGCACGGGACGGCGAAGGCCAGGCCGTACTGCCAGGGGGCGAAGCCGAGTTGGCCGAGCATGAGGACGGCGAGCAAGGGAGCCGGTGTCATGATCAGGGCGTTGACCAGGACCGTGTTGAGGAACAGCGGGCGCAGGGTGGGGTGGGTGAGGATGTGCCGCCACCCCGCCGCGAGGTCGGCGGCCGACAGGGTGCCCGGCCGGGGGTCTGACGGCACATCAGGACTGAACTGTTGCCTTTCCTTACCGCCGGCCGCCCGGATCCCCAGGGCCGACAGCAGATAGCTGGCCGCGTCCGCCAGCACCGTCGTCATCGGACCGAACACCCCGATCGCCGCCCCGCCGAGCGGTGGCCCGAGCGCGGTGGCCGTCCACAAGGTGGCCTCGAAGCGGCCGTTCGCCACGAGCAGGTCCTCCGGCGGCAGCAGGGACTTCAGATACGCCCCGCTCGCCGCCGTGAACGTGATGTCCGCCGCGGCGACCACCATCGACACCACCAGCAACTGGCCGAGGCCGAGCCCGCCCAGCGCGAACGCGGCGGGGACGCTCAGCAGCGCCACGCACCTGATCAGGTCCGCCGAGACCATCACGGGCCGCTTCCGGCGGAACTCCACCCACGCCCCGAGCGGCACCGCCACCGCCGCCCCCACCGCGAGCCCCGAGGCCGCCAGCAGCGCCACCTCGGTCGCCCCGGCATGCAGCACGACGACCGCGATCAGCGGCAGCGCGTCGAAGGCCAGCCGGGTCCCGAACGTGCTGACCCCGTACGCCGCCCACAGCCACCCGAACCCCCGCCCCAGTGACCGCCGCCCCGCCGTCCCCGCCGCGCCGCCCATCCCCGCCACCACGTCGCTCTGCCCGTCCCGCCCTGCTCGCCCGCCACAACCTCATGTCGACCCGGGCCATCCAAGCCAGGGACGATCCCCCTTTTCAAACAACCGAGCGGCTCCCTACCGCACAACCACTGGTTGTGCACCTACGATGACGTCGTGGACCTCGACGCCGTACGCACCTTCGTCGCCGCCGTGGACACGGGCCGGTTCCAGGACGCCGCCGCGACCCTGGCGATCACCCAGCAGGCGGTCTCCAAGCGCATCGCCGGACTGGAGAGGGACCTGGGGGTACGGCTGTTCACGCGGACCGCGCGCGGGGCGCGGCTCACCATCGACGGGCAGGCCTTCCTGCCGCACGCTCGCACCCTCCTCCAGGCCGAGGAACGGGCCCTCGCCTCCGTACGGCCCGGCCGGCGCGCCCTGCGCGTCGACGTGATCGGCCGGCGGCTCGCCCCGGCGGTCCTGCTGCGCGGCTTCCACCGCGCCCACCCCGACACCGAACTCGACGTCGTGACCCTCTTCGACGCCGACGCGGCCGTCACCGCCCTGCGCGCCGGCACGATCGACGCGTGCTTCCGCGCCGTGACCGTGCCCGCGCGGCTGCTGCCCGACGGCATCGAGGCCGTCCGCGTGTACGACGAGCCGGTGCAGCTCCTGACCGGCCCGGGCCACGAACTCGCCGCAGCCCGCGCCGTGACACCCGCTCAACTCGCCGGACACCGGATCTGGATGCCCGGCATCGTCGAGGGCACCGAATGGGCCGCCTACTACGACGCCCTCGCCGCCGAGTTCGGCCTCACCATCGAGGCGACCGGCCCCGACTTCGGCACCGAGCCGCTCCTCGACACGATCGCCGACTCCGCCGTACTGGCGACGTTCGTCGGCGCGGACACCCGCCTGGTCTGGCCCGCCGACCAGGACCTGCGCCGCATTCCGCTGCGCGATCCGACCCCGGTCTATCCGCACTCCCTGCTCTGGCGCGCCGACAACCCGCACCCCGCGCTCACGGCCCTGCGCGTCCACCTCACCGCGGCCCGCCCCGACGCCCGCCGTGCCACCGACACCTGGACGCCGGCCTGGCCGGGGTGACCGGGCCACCCGTGCGGGAGGCCCTTCGGACAAGTGGCGCCGTGATCAGGAAGGAGCGGGCCCACGACTCGCCGCGACCACCGGAGCATCCCGTGAGCACCCGAGCATCCCGTGAGCACCCGAGCATCCACTGATCAGTTCTGCTCCGCCCGCTCCGTCTGCCGTGGCCGACCCGTCGCGGCCGCGCACGCACCGATCACCCAGAGCGCGACGGCCACGGCAGCGGCCGAGGCATGGGACGACGGTTGCAGCGACCAGGCCCATGGCTCGGGGGTGTTGTCGCTGCGCACGCCGAGGAGCAGGGTGGGCCCGAACATGCCGAACGGCAGCAGCCACGCGAGGCCGCTGCCGAAGAGGCGGGCGCTGATCATGGCGAGTCCGAGACTGCCGACCACATTGCGGGCGGCGGAAGCGAAAACCTCCCCTGTGGCGCCGGTCAGCAGTGGCAGCGCGCTCAGGCTCAGGGCCAGGGAGAGGAGGACCACCACGTACACGCCCCGGTGGCGGCTCATCGGCTGAGCCGACGTCTGCTCCAGGTCGGCCATGGGCGAGAACAGCGTGGTGGCCAGCACCACCGCGTGGGCGAGCGGGACGACCTCGGCCACCGGCACGCTGAAGTCGACCAGATACCGGAACTCGGGCACCGCCACCCGCTGCCCCGCGAAGGCGGTCGCAGCCAGGGCGAAGAGCAGCGCGACCCCCGTGGCCCGGGCCAGGCCCCGGCAGCGTACGAAGGCGATGACCGCGCCCAGCCGGGGGCTGCGGGCGAGGCGTCCCCGACGGTTCTTCACGGGGTCCGCCGCGGGGCTCGGCGTGGAGGCTACGGGGCTCACCGGGGAAGCTCCGGGACGGGCCGGCAGGCGCGGATCGCCTTGGCCGCCTGCTCGATCCAGGCGTCCTGCTTCGCGCGCGGGGCGCTGGTGACGCGGTCCAGGGCGCGGCCGAACTTGTCGCCGTAGTACTCGCCGGGCGCGCCGACGCGGGCACGGACGACGGCTTCGAAGAGGAACGTGTCGGGGTAGCCGCCGGTCTCGTCCAGCAGCTGGGGCGGGCACTTCGACGAAGCGGGCTGCGGCAGGGCCGCCGTGAACATGCCGTCGGTCAGCTCGGCCCGGCTCACCGCGGGCGACATCAAGGACAGCTCGGCGGTGTCGCCCGCCGGGCGCTTCAGTCCGCTCGCGTAGAAGCCGCGGTTGAGCCCGGCCAGGGAGCCGAGCGACGAGTCGACGGTCTGCACGGCGGCGCGGGCCGACGCCAGCAGGTGCCGGTCCTCGGGCCACAGACACACCTTCGTGCGGCCGCTGGCGGCGCAGAGCGGGTGTGCGGGCTGTTCCTTGCGCACCGCCCAGTACGAGTCGGGCACGGGGGTGCGGAACGCCACGAGGGTGCTGCCCGCGACCAGTGCCACCACCGTGAGCGCCCCCAGGGCCAGGGGTCGGGGCGCGAGCGCGGCACGGCGCCGCAGCGCGGGCAGCGTGGTCAGCACCAGTGCGAGCGCCAGACACCACACGACTGCGATCAGCATGCGGGTGCTGTTCGGCTCGAACTCGGAGCTCCAGAACTCGTCAATCGCCGGGAACAGTTTGGCGAGGGGAGTGTCCGGGACGAACCCGACGAAGACGAAGAGGCTGTACCACAGGAGCCCGGCGAAGGGCGCGACCACGCGTGACGGCAGTGCTGAGCCGATGGCGACCCCGACGGCGATCTCCAGGCCCATCATCGCCGCGCCCAGCAGCAGGGGTGCCCACGCGGGTGCACTGACATCGCTGACCGCCGAGGTGCGGGAGAACGCGACGGCGATGAACACGGCGTACGCGATCAGGGCCCACAGCCAGGCCGCGAGCCACAGCAGGAGCGCCTGCGACCACCCGTTCCTGGCGGCCGCGTCGGCCCAGACGTGGGTGCGGTGGCGGAAGGGGCGGCCCGCTCCCCAGGCGGCCGCGGCGCTCATCACCGAGCCCATGACGATCACCGCGAAGAGCTGGACGTGCAGGCTGGTCTGGTTCCACCAGCCGATCCAGTCGCTGTCGCCGGGGGCCTCGGAGGTGAAGTGGTGGACGCCGACGGCCCCCATGAGGGCGGCGGCCCACTTGGCCTCGCCGCGCCGCATCTCGGTCAGCAGGACGCGCATCAGGTGGCCACCGTTTCCATGCCGGCCAGATGCAGATAACCGGCTTCCACGGCGCCCCCGTCCACTTCCGTGCCCGTCGCCTCGTCCGGGTCCGCGCCTTCGGAGGCCGTGCCCCCTTCCGGCAGTGCGCACAGCTCGGCGACCGTGCCCGTGAAACGGGCCGTCCCCTCCAGCAGGACGGCGACCCGGTCGCACACGTGCGCCACGTCCTCCGCGAGATGCGTGCTCATGACGACGGCGCACCGATCGCCCAATTCCTTGATCAGGCTCCGGAACCCGACCCGCTGCGCCGGATCGAGACCGACCGTCGGCTCGTCGAGGAGAACCAGGGAGGGTTCGTTGACCATGGCCTGGGCGATGCCGACGCGCCGCAGCATGCCGCCGGACAGGGCGCCCATCCTGCGGTCGGCGTGCTTCTCCATCTGGACCAGGCGCAGCGCCTCGTAGGCTCGCTCGCGCCGTTGGGCCGCGGGCACCTTGCGCAGCCACGCCGCGTACTCGGTGAACTCCAGCGCGGTGAAGCGGGGGTAGAACCCGAAGGACTGCGGCAGTACCCCGATCCGCTGCCTGAGACGCTGGACGCGCGCCCGTCCCGACGCACTCTCGCCCAGGAGGGTGACCGTGCCGGACCTGGGCCTGCGCGCTGTGCTCAGCAGCGACAAGAGGGTGCTCTTCCCGGCTCCGTTGGGCCCGAGGAGGCCGGTGACCCCGGAGGGGAACCCGAGGGAGACGTCGTCGAGGGCGGTTGTCGGTCCGTACCGGACCGTGACGCCCGCGACCGCCGCGACCGGCTGGGAGTCGGTCGCGGCGGTGCTCGGTAAGGAGGTCACGTGAGTCCTGATCCTGAGTCGGTTCCGGCGAGAGGCCTACTTGGTCACACTCGGCGGCGTCAGCGGCGTAGCCGCCTGGGCCTGCGGGGAGGAGGCGTTGGAGTATGCCGAGGGGGCGGCGATGGTCGCGGTCGGGTCCGTGGCGGAGTCCTCCTCCGCCGTGACGGGGGCGCGGCCGACGATCGGGATGTCGGCGGCGTCGAAGGCGCGCTTGATGCGCCAGCGCAGTTCGCGCTCGACGGTCAGGGACTTGCCGGGCATGGTCTTGGCGGACACCCGCACCACCATCGAGTCCAGCAGCACGCTGTCCAGGCCGAGGACCTCGATCGGGCCCCAGAGGAGCTCGTTCCAGGGCTCCTCCTTGCTCATCTTCTCGGCGACCTCGTCGATGGTGCTCCTGACCTTGTCCAGGTCCTCGCTGGAGCGGACCGTGACGTCGACGCCGGCCGTCGACCAGCCCTGCGAGAGATTGCCGATGCGCTTGACCTCGCCGTTGCGGACGTACCAGATCTCGCCGTTGTCGCCGCGCAGCTTCGTCACGCGCAGGCCGACCTCGATGACCTCGCCGGAGGCGACGCCCGCGTCGATGGTGTCGCCGACGCCGTACTGGTCCTCCAGGATCATGAAGACGCCGGAGAGGAAGTCGGTCACGAGATTGCGGGCGCCGAAACCGATCGCCACGCCCGCGACACCGGCGGAGGCCAGCAGCGGGGCCAGGTTGATGTCGAAGGTGGCCAGGACCATCAGGGCGGCCGTGCCCATGATCAGGAAGCTGGCCACCGAGCGCAGCACCGAGCCGATCGCCTGCGAGCGCTGACGGCGGCGCTCGACATTGACCAGGAGGCCGCCGAGGGCGGTGCCGTCCACCGCCTGGGCGGTGCGGTTCATCCGGTCTATGAGCTTGGTGATCGCCCGCCGGATCGCCACTCTCAGGACCGCCGCGATCACCAGGATCAGCAGGACCTTCAGGCCTATCGCGAGCCAGGTCGACCAGTTCTGCTCGACCCAGCTCGCGGCCTGGTTCGCGCTCTCCTGGGCGTCCTGGATCGTGGGAACCGCCGGGGCCGTCGTCTCCGAGGGAGACGGCGACGGCGTCGAACCGACGGCCAGTAGGACGGCGGGCAAGGACACGGCAGGTACCTCCAGTGCAGCGGCCCGCCCCACCGGCAGATGGTCAGGGTCACGAGGTCAAGGTCACGAAAAGGTCACCGGTGGGGCAGGTCCACCACACTATCGGGGTGTCGTGTGTGGATCGTCGCGATGTTCGAGGGAGAAACCGTGCCCACCTGGGGATGTACTGGTGGGATGAACAGTTCGCCGTCCGGGGGATGAATCAGATGTGGTCGAAAACACTCCCAGCCCGTTACCGGGACATGGTGGCGCTTTCACCAGGCAAGAGGGGAGACTGACTACAGATCGTCCCGGCGCGAGCCACGCGCCGCCGACGCCCAAGGAGGCATCCGTGCCGCATGTCCTGGTCCTCAACGCGTCGTACGAGCCACTCGGCGTCGTACCGCTCCGCCGCGCGCTCGTCCTCGTCCTGGAGAACAAGGCCGTATGCCTTGAGGAGTCCGGCGCCTATCTGCACAGCGCGACCGTCACAGTCCCCGCACCCAGCGTGGTCCGGCTCAAGCGATTCGTCCGGGTTCCCTATCGGGGGCCCGTTCCTCTGACCCGAAGGGCGCTGTTCGCGCGCGACGGGGGCCGGTGCATGTACTGCGGTGGCGTCGCAACCAGCGTCGACCACGTCATCCCGCGCAGCCGCGGGGGCAAGCACGTCTGGGACAACGTGGTGGCGTCCTGCCGCCGCTGCAACCACGTCAAGGCCGACCGACACCTCTTCGAGCTGGGCTGGCGGCTGCGCCACAAACCCGCTCCCCCCACCGGCCTCGCCTGGCGCATCATCGGCACCGGGCATCGGGACCCGCGCTGGCTGCCGTACTTGCAGCCGTTCGGCGCGGAGGACGCCATGGCCCGGATCGACGGCATTTCCGCCTGACGGTCCGGGCTTTCGCATACGCCCGCGAGGTATACGCCCGCGAGGCATACGCCCGCGAGGCATACGCCCGCGAGGCATACGCCCGCGAGGCATACGCCCACGCGGCTGCGCCGACGAGGTATACGCCGACGAAGCGCACGCCGGTGCGGCGGCCCGGTGCCGGGCGCGGGAACCGACCCGCGTCCGGCACCCGGCCTGCCCCGCCTCAGTCGCGCGTCCCCTCCGCTCGCGCCCCGCGCAGCAGGTACAGCACGGTTCCCGCCGCGAAGGCGACGAGCGCCACCAGCCACGCGCCCCGCTCCCCGGCCGGCTGCATGAGCCAGGCCCAGGCCGGCACCGAACCCCCGTCCACACCGGCGGCCGCCACATACACCGCGCTGACGTACGCGAAGACCGGCAGCCAGCTCAGCCGGGCCCCGAGCAGCACGGCCGAGGCCGCGGTGAGGCCGACGCAGCCGAGGGTGTTGCGGATCATGGCGGGCGGGCCGAACGACGACGTGTGCCCGAGCACCGCCCACGGCAGCAGGGCGGCGGCGAGGGCCGTGAGGGCCAGCAGGTGGACCAGGCGGCGGCGCCACCACGGGCGTACGGCCGTGCGGTCCAGTTCGTCGGAGGCGCTGTACAGGCTGGCGCCGATCAGCGCGGACGCGGCCAGCGGGGCGAGTGCGACGACCGGGACCCGTCGGCTGGGGTCCAGGTAGGCGTCCAGGCCGTGCGCGGCCCAGACCGCCAGCGCCGCGGTCGCGGCGAGCGCGGCGACCGTGCGCGGGAGCGTGCGCGAGCGGGCGTAGAGAAGCAGGCCGGAGGTCGTCACAGCGCCGGCACCTCGCTCGGGTCGCACGTGCCCGCGGACGCGAAGTACTCGGACAGCCAGGCGCGGCGCTCCTCGTCACCCATCGCCTTCAGCCGGGCGCGGGCGTCGAGCCGGTCCCGCAGTTCGGCGCGGGCGGCCGCGTCGCCCTCGGCGGCCAGCTCGTCGAAGCGCCGCTCCGCCGGACTCGGCGCCAGGTAGTGCACCACGGCGTCGTCGACCGCGGCCACGCGCGGGCCCACGGCCTCGTCGCATTCGATCCGGCCGTACAGCGCCTGTCCGGCCTCCCACGCGAACTGCTGCGGATCGGTGAGCCGCCCCCGTACGACGGACCAGCCGAGCGGCGTGATCATCGGCAGGTGCGCCTCGTCCGGGCCGGGCTCGCCCGGCAGATCGGTGAAGCGGACGGGGAGGTTCTGTACGCCGTCCAGGCGGCCCGTCAGACCGGACAGGGCGTCCGTGACCTGCGGCAGGAGCTCCTCGTAGCGGCCGTTGACACAGATCTGCGGGGTGGTGGAGGTGTCGCACACCTGGCGCCCGGCGGCCGGGTTGGTGTGCCACAGGCCCTCACCCGTCTGCACGAGCAGCGCCCCCGCGGCGGTCGCGGCGGCCAGCGGCAGCAGGGCCGTGAACCGGCGCCGGGCGGCGTACGCGAGGACCACGGCCGCCGCGAGACCGCCCGTCCACACCGTCATCGCCGGCGGCTGCCACCACACCGGTACGTCGGTGTCCGAGGCGTAGCCGATGGGGGACAGGTGCCGCAGGGGGCCCCGGCTGTCGTACGCCACGACGCCGAGGACGACATAACCGGCCACCGCGAGCAGCGGTGCCGTCAGCCGCCAGGGCAGCAGCCGGCCCAGGGCGTGCCCGGCCAGGGCGCCGGACGCCAGGGCGACCGCGTCCGTGACCGGCGCGACGAGGTCCGGGCGGTCACCGGTGGCATACAGGCCGGTGGCGAGCATGGCGAGGGCGGCGGCGACCGCGTACCCGGCGACCACCCAGCAGACGACCGGCAGGGCGGCGGCCAGGAACCGGGCGAGCCCGCCCCGCACGGCCGTCGCCATCAGCTCCTCGGTACGGCGTCTGCGCTCCCGGCCGCCCTGCCAGCAGCCCGCGGCCAGGGCCAGCGGGACGCCGAGCAGCTGGGCCGTCGTGTGCAGCCGCTCCCGGGTCTCGGCCCAGCCGCCCTGCCACTGCGCGGACGAGGCGGCCAGGGCGACGGCGAGCGTGAGAAGCAGGGCCAGGCCGGCCCAGGGGGCGAACCCGCGGCGGAACTCGGCGCGCAGGGGATGGCGTGACGCGCGGGCCGGGACGCCGGCCGGCGGCCTGTGCTCCCGCTTCTTCTCCGCTACGAGGGTCATCGCGCCGTCCCTTCGAGGGTGCGGACCGCCTGGGCGGCGGACCCGTGGGCGCGGTGGGCGCGCAGTGCGGCCGTGTAGCCGCGCTCGATCGGGTTGTCGCCGCTGACGCCCACCGCCGTCTCGCCGAGGGCGGCGAGGGACTGCGGGGTGCCGCGGTAGGCGACCCGGCCCTCGTCGACCAGGGTGACCTCCGTGCAGGCCGCGGCCACGTCCTCCACCAGGTGGGTGGAGACGATGACCGTGGCCGAGGTGCCCAGTTCGCGCAGCAGTTCCCGGAACTCCACGCGCTGTTCCGGGTCGAGACCGGCGGTCGGCTCGTCGAAGAGCAGCACCTGCGGAGCGTTGACGATGGCCTGGGCGATGCCGACGCGGCGGACCATGCCGCCGGACAGCGTCCTGACCTTCGCGTCGATCCGGTCGGCGAGGCCGACGCGGGCGACGGCCCGTTCGACGGCGGACGGGGTGGCGGCGGCGGGCATCTCCTTCAGCCACGCCACATACGCGACGAACTCCCGCACGGTGAAGCCCGGGTAGTAGCCGAAGTCCTGCGGCAGATAACCCAGCCGTCGCCGCACGTCCCCGAGCCGCCGGTGGTCACCGGTGTCCTCGCCGAGTATCTCCACCCGGCCGCCGGCCGGTTCGGCGACCGTGGCGAGGACGCGGATCAGCGAGGTCTTGCCGGCCCCGTTCGGACCGAGCAGACCGTGGACGCCGGGGCCGAAGTCGACGTCCAGGGAGTCGAGGGCGACCGTTTTGCGGTGCCGGACGTGCAGGCCGGTCACGCGGATGGTGGGCAAGGAGGCTCCAGATGAGTGGGGTGGGGTGGTGGGGGCCGAGTGGGCGGACCGGCCGGGTTCGGGGCGGAGGGGGTGCGCGGCGGAGTGCGGCGGAACCGACGTCGGGGCGGCGGCGGGGGTGGGCCCGGCGCCCGGGTCCGCCGTCAACGCCGCTCCAGGCGGTCGTACGCCGACCGGCGGGCGGCCAGCAGCGCGGCGCACAGGACTGCCGCCGCCGCCCAGCCGCCCTGGGCCGTGGCGCCGCCGAGGCAGGCGGATACCTGTTCGGCCAGGCGTGCGGTCAGCCGGCCGTCCGCGGTGAGGACCGGGGACAGTACGGCGCACAGCCAGCCGCCGCCGGTCACGGCCGTGGCGGCACGGAAGCCGACGTAACCGGCCAGGGCCAGCGAGGCCAGCGTCAGCGCGAGCCCGGGCAGCAGCCAGGCCGCCGCGCCCGGGGCACCCGACGACGGCACCAGGAACCCGGCCAGGGTCAGCAGCGGCAGGCTCACCGCCAGCACGGCCGCCGTCCGCGTCAGGACCAGCCGCAGCCCGGCCGAGGGGGTGGCCGCCGCGATCTCGTGCAGGGGATCGGCGTGCGCGCCGTAGGACAGGGCGACCCCCGCGATGGGCACCACCGGCGCGACGGCCAGCAACAGGGGCCGCGCCCCCGCGAAGTCGGCGAACCGGGCCAGTAGGACCGCGGCGAGCGCCACGCCCAGCACGGCCACCGGCCAGGCCCCGCGCACGGCGGGGCCGGCGGCCCACAGGACACGGGCCGCGCGGGATCCGGCGGGGGGAGGG
Source organism: Streptomyces curacoi (assembly GCF_001513975.1). Classification (GTDB taxonomy): domain Bacteria; phylum Actinomycetota; class Actinomycetes; order Streptomycetales; family Streptomycetaceae; genus Streptomyces; species Streptomyces curacoi. Next base: position 1,186,987 of record NZ_KQ947984.1, on the reverse strand, counting down.
GCGAGCCGGCGGGACGCCCACAGACGGGCCCGGGACGTGACGGGGGTCGAGGGGGCAGGTGCCCCGGGCGCCGCTGACGCCCGCGCCCCTCGCCCCGTCCGCGCACCCGGTGCCGTCCGGGTCGCACCCGCCTCCAGCGCCGTACCCAGCGCCGTACCCAGCGCTGTCCCCAGCCCCGCTCCCAGCACCGCCTCCCGCACGTCGGCCAGCACGACCCCCGCCGCCGTCTGCCGTACCGCCAGGGACACCCGGGCCGCGCAGCCGCCGCAGGACTCCAGGTGTTTCTCCACTGACCAGGCGTCCGGCTCCGGCAGCGAGCCGCTCGCGTAACGGGTGACGAGGTCGTCGGACGCGTGCCAGCCGGTCATGCCGGGCCTCCCAACGGGGACGGGTTCAACTGGGCGAGGGCGGCGCGCAGTTCGGCGCGGGCGCGCATCGCCCGGGACTTGACGGTGCCTTCCGGGATACCGAGCAGACGGGCGGTCTCCCGGGTGGTCAGCCCGTCGACGACCGTGGCGCGCAGCACCTCGCGCAGCTCGGGCGAGATCCGGTCGAGGGCGGTGCCGACATCGCCGTACTCCAGCCCCGCCAGCACCCGCTCCTCCACGGACGGCGCGGCAGCCGCGGCGGCGTGCCCGGCCCCCGCCTCGTCCATCGGGGTCGTCTCCAGCCGCGCGGCCCGCTCCTGCACGCGCAGCGCGTCGACCAGGCGCCGCGCCGCGATGGTCCACAGCCAGCCGCCGGCCTGCTCGCCCCGGTGCGCGTCCGCCGACCGCCACACCGTGACGAACGTGTCCTGCAGCACCTCGCGCACGACCTCCGGATCGGCGCAGCGCCGGCTCAGCCGGGCGTGCAGCCACCCCGCGTGGCGGTCGTACAGCGCGGCCATCGCCGCCGAGTCCCCGGCCGCGACGGCACGCAACAGCGCCGCGTCCGAGTCCCCCTCGTCCTTCTCCCGATGGCCCCCCATGGGGCGGAACAGTCTCACACCCCGTCTATCGACGAGTTCGGCGCCGCCGGTTCGCGGTCCGCCGAGGTTTACCCGGGCGCATGGGTGCGGTGACGGAACGGACGTGCGGAACAGATGTGCGGAACGGGTGTACGGATGTGACGAGGGGCACGTTGTTGTGTTCCGTACGTCTGCCGTCGCGCCTGCTGGGTAGGGCTGCGGTAATCCCGAGCCGCACTCGAAGAGGAGGCCCCCGTGGCCACAGCATCGGCCCTGTCCAAACCCGAGGCGCCCATCGAGCCCGAGATGCACGCCTGCGTCTTCAGCGCCGAGGGCGCCTGCGCCGAGATCCCCCTCACCAGCGAACCGCCACTCCCCGACGCCGAGCCGCTCACCAGCGAGCCGCCGCTCGCCGATGCCGCGCCGCTGACGAGCGAGGCGGCGACCTGGGACCTGGACATGGATATGGGTATGGACACCGGTATGGACATGGACGTGTACCTCCCGAGGCCGTAGATGACAGCACAGCGGTCGGCCGAAACCCCGGCCGAGGGCCCCGATGGTCCGGGCCCCCAGGACCTCCCCTCCGACGACCTGTCCCGGCTGGCCGAGCTGCACGGCGTCGCCACCTCCTACCAGCCGTCCGCGGACCGCACGGTCACGGCCTCCGCCACCGCACTCACCCTCGCCCTGGCCGCCCTCGACGTCGACACGAGCACGCCCGCCGCCGTCGTTGCCGCGCTCGCCGCGCGGGAGCGTGAGCTGCGCGAACGACTGCTGCCGCCGACGGTGGTGTGCTGGAGCGGCGCCGAGTCCGAGGCGCTGGCCGAGCTGCCGCCCGGCACCCGGCTGCACATCGAGACCGAACAGGGCGAGACCCGCGCCGCCGCCGACCAACTCCCGCCCGGGGTGCACCGGCTGACCGCCACCGCACCCGACGGCCGTACGGCAGCCGGTCATCTGGTCGTAGCCCCGCCCCGGCTGCCCACGCCCACCGCACGCTCCTACGGACTCCTCGTCCAGCTCTACTCCCTCCTCTCCCGCCGCTCCTGGGGCATGGGCGACCTCGGCGACCTCGCCGAACTCTCCGCCTGGGCCGGCCGGGCGCTCGGCGCAGGATTCGTACAGGTCAACCCGCTGCACGCGGCCGTACCCGGAGACCCGACCGACCCCTCCCCGTACCGTCCGTCCTCCCGCCGCTTCCCCGACCCCGTGCACCTGCGGGTCGAGGACGTGCCCGAGTTCGCGTACATCGAGGACCGTGAGCGGGTGCGGGCGCTGCTGGAGCGGGCCGGACGGCTGCGGGAAGCCGTACTGGAGAAGGGGGCGTTGATCGACCGGGACGCCGTGTGGGCGGCGAAGCGGGAGGCGCTGGAGCTGGTGCGCGAGGTGCCGCTGGGGCCCGGGCGGCGGGCCGCGTACGTCGACTTCCTCGCCGGGGAGGGGGAGGCGCTGGAGGACCACGCCACGTGGTGCGCGCTGGCCGAGGTGTACGGCTCGGACTGGCAGCGGTGGCCGGAGCGGCTGCGGGATCCGCGGTCGCCGGAAACCGCCCGCGCCCGGCGTGAGTTGATGGACCGGGTCGACTTCCACTGCCGTCTCGCCTGGCTCACCGACGCCCAGCTGACCGCCGCCCAGCGGGTGGCGCGGGAGGCGGGGATGCCGGTCGGGATCGTGCACGACCTGGCGGTCGGGGTCCATCCCGGCGGCGCGGACGCGTGGGCGCAGCAGGAGTACCTCGCGGCCGGGATGTCGGTGGGCGCGCCGCCGGACGCCTTCAACGCCCGCGGCCAGGACTGGGGGCTGCCGCCCTGGCGACCGGACCGGCTGGCCGCGTCGGGATACGAGCCGTACCGCCGACTGCTGCGGGCGCTGTTCCGTTACGCCGGTGCCCTGCGCATCGACCACGTCATGGGGCTGTTCCGGCTGTGGTGGGTGCCGCAGGGGCAGGCGCCGACGGCGGGCACGTACGTCCGGTACGACGCCGAGGCCATGCTCGCGATCCTGGTGCTGGAGGCGTCCCGGGCCGGGGCGGTGGTGATCGGGGAGGACCTCGGCACGGTGGAACCGGGGGTCCGCGAGAGGCTGCGCTCGCGTGGCGTGCTCGGCACGTCGGTGCTGTGGTTCGAGCGGGACTGGGACGGCGACGGCCGGCCCCTGCCGCCGGAGTCCTGGCGCGCCGACTGCCTCGCCACCGCCACCACCCACGACCTGCCGCCCACCGCGGCCCGCCTCACCGGCGAGCACGTCGAACTCCGCGACGGTCTGGGCCTGTCGACCCGCCCCCTGGAACAGGAGCGCGCGGAGGCGGCGGCGGACACGGGCGAGTGGCTGGAGGTGCTCTCCCGGCTGGGGCTGCTGCGGGGCACGGACGGCGGGTACTGCGCCTCGCAGGAGGAGGCCGAGATCCAGGCCGTCCACCGCTTCCTGCTGCGCACTCCGGCCCGCATGGTCGGTGTCTGGCTCCCGGACGGCGTGGGGGACCGCCGGCCGCAGAACCTGCCGGGGACGTGGGACCAGTACCCGAACTGGCGGCTGCCGATCGCGGACGCGGCGGGGAGGCCGGTGACGCTGGAGGAGCTGGCGGCTTCGCCGAGGGTGCGGGCGTTGGTGGAGGTGCTGCGGGACGGGGTGGCCCGGCGGGGGTGACGGCCGGGTCCGGCGTGGCGGCCGGGCGGTCGCGTCCCATACGGCACCCCGGGCGCGCGGCGCCTTCCGGCGTTCGGTACTTTTGGCCCCGTGGACAAGAAGAACGCCCTGCGCGCCGGCGCCCTGGCCGCCGGTACGACGCTGATGATGCTGCTCATGTCGTCCCCTGCGCTCGCGCTCACGCGTGACGACGGCGACGACCCCGGTCCGGGCCTGAGCGTCATCGAGACGCTGGGTCTCTTCGTCGTGGCCCCGACCGTGCTGTTCCTGGTCATCGCGGGCCTCGTGATGGTCCTGGACCGCTCCACGGACCGCCAGCCGAAGGTGAAGGCCAAGGCGAAGGCCTGACCAGGGCGTTTCCGCCCGGTCCCAGCTTTGCCCGAGGGCGCCGGCCCCGTCGTGCGTACGCGTATGCGACGAGGCCGGCGCCCTCGGTGTGTTCTGGTGTGTTCTCCGGCCGTCCCGGCAGGTCACGTCACGCCGGGTGCGGTGCGGTCAGATACCGCTGCACCGTGGGCCCCAGCCATGCCACGACCTCCTCGGGGGCCAGCGCCACGGCCGGCGGAAAGCGCAGGACATAGCGGGTGAGCGCCAGCCCGAGCACCTGCGACGACACCAGCGCGGCCCGCGCGGGGGCCTGCTCGGGGTCGGGGCACACCCGACGGCAGATCGGCAGCAACTGGTCCGCGAAGATGCCCTGCATGCGCTCGGCCCCGGCCTCGTTGGTCGCGCCGACCCGGAGCAGGGCCGTGAGCACCTCGTTCTTCTCCCACAGGCCCAGGAAGTGCGTCACAAGGCCCCGGCCGACCTCGTCCCGGGGCAGTGACGCCGGGTCCGGCAGCCTCAGGTCGATGGCGACGGCCGCCGCGAACAGACCCTCCTTGTTGCCGTAGTAGCGCATCACCATGGACGGATCGATGTTCGCGTCCTTGGCGATGGCGCGGATGGTGGCGCGCTCGTAACCGTCGGCCGCGAAGCGCTCGCGGGCCGCGTCGAGGATCGCCGTGCGGGTGGCCTCGGAGCGGCGGGCGGGGGCGGCGGGCTTGCTCTGCATCATGTCAACAACCGTAGGCCAACGTGCGTGGGCCAACAAGTGTTGACACTCCGGTCGCGGGGCTCGTACGGTTGCCAACAAGCGTTGACCAACGGATGTTGGCCAACGAGCGTTGGCATCCAGGAGGCCCCATGAACGGCACCGGCACCAACAGCAAAAGCAACAGCCACAGGAGCAACGGCGACGGCACCGACGGCAGCGGCCCCGACCCCGTGATCGTCGTGGGCGCCGGCCCCACCGGTCTCCTCCTGGCCGGTGACCTCGCCGCCGCCGGCGTCCCCGTCACCCTCGTCGAGAAGCGCCGCCACAAGACCAGCAACCTCTCCCGCGCCTTCGGCGTCCACGCCCGCACCCTGGAACAGCTGGACGCCCGCGGCCTGGCCGACGACCTGCTCGCCACCGGCAGCACCATCACCGAGCTGCGTCTCTTCCGCCGTCTCTCCCTCGACCTGCGAAGGCTGCCGTCCCGCTTCCCGTTCCTGCTCGTCACTCCGCAGTACGAGGTCGAGCGGCTGCTGGAGCGGCGGGCGCGCGAGCTCGGCGTCGAGTTCCTCTTCGAGCGCGAGGTCGTGGGGCTGCGGCAGGACGACAGCGGGGTCGACCTCGACGTGCGCGGCCCGGACGGGACGGTCGGCACGCATCGCGCGGCCTATGCCGTCGGCGCGGACGGCCACCGCAGCGCCGTACGCCAGGCGGTCGGCCTGCCCTTCCCCGGCGCCTCCGTCATCAGGTCCATGTTCCTGGCGGACGTCCGGCTCACCGAGCGGCCCGACCGTGTGCTCACCATCGACGGCGCGGGCGACGCCTTCGCGGGGATCGTGTCCTTCGGCGACGGCTGGTACCGGGTCATGGGCTGGAACCGCCGCCACGAGGTCCCCGACGACACCCCGCTCGACCTCGACGAGGTCAGGGAGGTCACCCGCCGCGCCCTGGGCAGCGACTGCGGCATGCACGACGCGCGCTGGCTCTCCCGCTTCCACAGCGACGAGCGGCAGGCGCCCGAGTACCGGGTCGGGCGGGTCTTCCTGGCCGGGGACGCCGCGCACGTCCACTCACCGGCCGGCGGCCAGGGCATGAACACCGGCCTGCAGGACGCGGCCAACCTCGGCTGGAAGCTCGCCGCGGCCGTCAAGGGCTGGGCGCCCGACGGCCTTCTGGACACCTATCAGGCCGAGCGCCACCCGGTCGGCAAGGCCGTGCTGCGCAGCAGCGGCGGGCTGGTGCGGCTGGCGCGGGCCCAGAGCCCGGGGCTGCGCGCCGTACGCGCCGTCGTCGCGGCATTCGTCAACGCGGCCCGGCCCGCCCAGGTGAAGGTCCTCGGCCAGATCTCGGGCATCGGCTACCGGTACGCGGCCCCGCGCGGCTCCCACCGCCTGGTCGGCACCCGTGTCCCCGATGTGGCGCTGGAGAGCGGCCGGCTGCATGAGGCTCTGCGCGGCGGGCGGTTCGTGCTGATCGCTCCGCGGGGTTCTCGGTCGTACGAGAGTCAGGCGGCGTCGTACGAGAGCCAGGCGGCCCGCAAGGACAGGCTCGCCGTGGAACGCTGGGCGAGCGACCGCCGTACGACCGTGCTGGTGCGGCCCGACGGATACGTGGCCTGGGCGGCGGACGCCGCGGACGCGGCGGGGATCGAGCGGGCGGTCGCCGCGCACGTGGGGTGAGTGAAGGCCTGTGCCGACGCGCGGCCCTTTACCGGGATCCGGCCCTCATCGGGTCCGGCGCCTACCGGGATTCGGGCACTCCCGAGAGCAACTCCCGCAGCAGGTCGGCCAGTTGGCCGGCCTGTTCGTCGTTCAGGACGGACAGGGCCTCCGTCTGGAGGGCGAGGCCGGCGCCGACCGCCTCGTCGATGAGGTTCAGTCCCTTCTCGGTGAGGGTGACCTGAAGGCCGCGGCGGTCGTGCGGATCGGGGGAGCGGCGCAGCAGGCCGGCCCGTTCCAGTTTGTCGAGGCGCCCGGTCATGCCTCCGGTGGTGAGCATCAGCGTCGCCGAGAGCTGGCGGGGCGAGAGCGCGTAGGGCTCTCCGGCGCGGCGCAGGGTGGCGAGGACGTCGAACTCGCCGCGTGAGACGCCGTAGGGCGCGTACGCCTTCTCCGCCCGGTCGCTCATCGCGCGCGACAGCCGGTGGATCCGGCCGAAGACCTCCATCGCGGCGGTGTCGAGGTCGGGCCGCACGGCCGCCCACTGGTCGATGATCGCGTCGACGGCGTCCTTGCGCTGGGGCGAGCGTGCGTTCATGCGCCGAGTATCGGGCGTCGGGAGGGTCGGCCGCAAGAAAGTGGCTTGCCGGAAAGTAGCTTACTGCTAAGCTACTTTTCACTGATCTACTCGAAGGGTGCCTCCCATGGCCGCCGACCGCGCCACCCTGACGCTCCTCACCGCGCTCGCCCCGATCTCCTGGGGCACCACCTACGCCGTCACGACCGAGTTCCTGCCGCCCGACCGCCCCCTGTTCACCGGCCTGATGCGCGCCCTCCCCGCCGGTCTGCTGCTGCTCGCCGCCGCCCGCGTGCTGCCACGCGGTGTCTGGTGGGGGAAGGCGTTGGTCCTCGGCGCGCTGAACATCGGCGCCTTCTTCCCGCTCCTGTTCCTCTCCGCCTACCGGCTGCCCGGCGGTATGGCGGCCGTGGTCGGCTCGGTCGGCCCGCTGTTCGTCGTGGGCCTCTCGGCGCTGCTGCTGGGGCAGCGGCCGACGGCCCGCACCGTCCTCACCGGGATCGTGGCGGCGTTCGGCGTCAGCCTGGTCGTGCTGAAGGCGGCCGGCGCCCTCGATCTCGTCGGCGTGCTGGCGGCCCTGGCCTCCACGGCGGCCATGTCCGCCGGCACCGTACTGACCAAGCGCTGGGGCCGCCCCGAGGGTGTCGGCCCGCTCGCCCTCACCGGCTGGCAGCTCACCGCGGGCGGCCTGCTCATCGCCCCGCTCGCCCTCCTGGTCGAGGGCGCCCCGCCCGCGCTCGACGGCCGGGCGACCGTCGGCTACCTCTATCTGGCCCTCGCGAACACGGCGGTCGCGTACTGGCTCTGGTTCCGCGGCATCGGCCGCCTCGCCGCCACTCAGGTCACCTTCCTCGGCCCGCTGTCCCCGTTGACCGCCGCGGTGGTCGGCTGGGCGGCGCTGGGGCAGGCGCTGACCCCGCTTCAGCTGGCGGGCATGGCTCTCGCCTTCGGGGCGACGGTCCTGGGTCAGATCGGTGCGGGCGCGGGGCGCGGGGCGCGGGCGCGGGAGTGGGCGCGGGTGCGGGTGCGGGTGCAAGTGTGGGTGCGGGTGCGCGGACCGCGGCCCGGCGATCGTTCAGTTCTCCTGAAAAGAAGCCTCGAAAAGATTCGATGGACGTGACGGATCTGGCGCTGCGACGGTAGATCGAGCCCGATCACCGCCGGCGAAAGGATCTCCGTGACCGTCGTCCTCCCCAGGACAGCCACCCCGACCCCCCTCCCCGGGGCAGCCGCCCTCGGCGTCGCGCTCGCCGCCCTCGCCACGGTCGTCTGGTCCGGCAGCTTCGTCACCTCCCGCGCGCTGCACGACAGCGTGCCGCCGGTGCAGCAGGCGTTCTGGCGGTGGGTGGTGGCGCTGGTCGCGGTGGCTCCATTCGGGGCCCGGCAGGCCTGGCGGCAGCGGGAGCTGATCCGCCGTCACCTCGGCTTCGTGCTCCTCGCCGCACTGCTCGGAGTCACCGCCTACAACACCCTTGTCAACCAGGCGGGAACGACCACGTCCGCCGCCAACATGGGCATGATCATGGCCGCTTCACCGGTCCTGATGGCCGGGTTCGAGCGGGCTGCGGGGGTACGGCTGGGGGCGCGCCGCGTGGTGGGGCTGCTGACGGCCGGGGTGGGGGTCGTGCTGCTGATCGGGGGAGGCACGGGCGGGGCGGGTTTCGCGGCCGGGGATCTGTGGATGGTGGCGGCGGCCTGTTGTTTCGCGTCGTACAGCGGCCTGTTGCGGCGCAAGCCGGCGGAACTCGGCGGCACTGCCTTCCTGTTCACCACCTTCCTGCTGGGCACGGTGCTGCTGCTGCCCGCGCACGGGGTGAGCCTCGCGGTGCAGGGCGGCTTCGAGCCGACCGCCGGGACGGTCCTGCCGATCCTGTACGTGGGCATCGCCTCCTCCGCCGTCGCGTTCTTCGCCTGGAACCGGGCGATCGCGCTGGTCGGCCCGAGCCGGGCCGGGGCCGTCTACCACCTCCAGCCGGTGTGCGTGGCCCTGCTGTCCTGGGCCGTCCTCGGTGAGGCCACCGGCTGGGCGCAGGCGGGGTGCATGGCGCTGATCCTGGGCGGGGTCGCCCTGGGCGCGGCGGCGCGGCGGTGACGTAGGTTGCCGCCATGGTCGAGTGGGACATCCGCAAGCTGCACATCCTGCGGACGCTGCGGGAGCGCGGGACCGTGACCGCGACGGCCGAAGCGCTGCGGATGACGCCGTCGGCCGTGTCGCAGCAGCTGACGAACCTCGCCAGGCAGGTCGGGGTGCCCTTGCTGGAGGCGCAGGGGCGGCGGGTGCGGCTGACGGACGCGGCGCGGCTGGTGCTGCGGCACGCCGAGGCCGTCTTCGAGCAACTGGAACGGGCCGACGCCGAGTTGGCGGCCTACGTGCACGGCGAGGTGGGGGAGGTGCGGGTGGCGGCCTTCTCCACGGCGGTGCCCGCGCTGGTCGTACCGGCCGTGCGGGTGCTGCGCGAGGCGCATCCCGGAGTGGTCGTACGGGTCCGGGAGGCCGAGGCCGGGGAGGCGTACGAACTGCTGGCCGGCGGGGAGGTGGACCTCGCGCTGTCGCTCGCGGCGCAGGCGCCGACGGTGGGCGACGCGCGCTTCACGAGGGTGCCGTTGCTGGCCGACCCGCTGGATGTCGCGTTGCCTCCGGGGCATCGGCTGGCGGCGGCCGGACAGGTGCGGCTGGCCGATCTCGCCGGGGAGGACTGGATCTTCGGCGGGAGCGGGCCGTGGTCGGACATCACGCGGGGGGCGTGCGAGGCGGCCGGGTTCAGCCCTCGGCAGGGGCATTCGGCGGCCGGGTGGACGGCGATCCTGGCGATGGTGGAGGCGGGGATGGGGGTGGCGCTGGTGCCGCGGATGGCCGCGGTGGGCAGGGGCGGGGTGGTGATGCGGGAAGTCGCGCAGGGACGGCCGGTCCGGCATGTGGTGGCAGCGGTGCGCAAGGGCGCGGAGGCCGGGGCGGCGGTGGGGCGGGTGCTGAGCGCTCTGCGGGAGACCGCGGCCGGGCTGTCCGAGGAGTGCGGCTCCCGCGGCTCACCCGCGTCCGGTGCCTGAGCCGCGAGGAGTCCCCGCTCGGACCCCGCGCCCCTCGTACCCGCTCCGTCCCGCGCCTCGTACCCGCTCCGTTCCGCGCCCCTCGTATTCGCTCAGCGCCTGCGCACCTCGTAGAGGAAGCAGCCGTACTCGACGGCACGGACATGGACGAAGGCCACGGCCGGGTCGTCGAACGCCTCCCGGAAGGCCGCCTCCAGGTCCCCGCCCTCCGGGACGAGCCGTCCGCCCAGGATGCGTCCCTCGGCCGAATAGCGGCGCACCGTGCGCTGCGACGTCCCGAACGGCAGGGCGTCCCCGCCGGGCCCCGCGCACTCCTCCGCATGGATGAAGACGGGCCCCTGCTCGTCGTACGGCCCGGGATCGGCGCCGGACTCGGCCGCCCAGCGGAGCAGGGGAGCATACGAGACGAGGGCGATCCGCTCACCGGGCACGCTGTGGCGCAGGCAGCAGCGCAGCGGTTGCCCGCCCTCCTCGTCGGTCAGGGGAACCATTCGGCGCCCCGCGTCGTCAGCAGAGCGCAACTCCTTCAGGGCCCTCGGATCGATGGGGCGTACGAGAGAGGTCGTCATGTCCCCAGCCTCGCGCGCGTCCGCCCCGCTCACCGGCGGTAAACGGACATCGCGTTCCGCGCGGGACCCATGGAAGGATGGCGCAACCCACACATATCGAGGAGATGACCGCGTGCCTGGCACAAACCTGACCCGCGAAGAGGCTCAGCAGCGGGCGAAGCTGCTCACCGTTGACTCGTACGAGATCGATCTCGACCTCTCCGGCGCGCAGGAGGGCGGTACCTACCGGTCCGTGACCACGGTGCGCTTCGACGTCGCGGAGAACGGGGCCGACTCCTTCATCGACCTCGTGGCACCGACCGTCCACGAGGTGACCCTCAACGGCGACTCGCTCGACCCGGGCGAGGTCTTCAAGGACTCCCGGATCGCCCTGCCGGGCCTGCTGGCGGGCCGCAACATCCTGCGGGTCGTCGCCGACTGCGCGTACACCAACACCGGCGAGGGCCTGCACCGCTTCGTCGACCCGGTCGACCAGCAGGCCTACCTCTACACCCAGTTCGAGGTCCCGGACGCCCGCCGCGTCTTCGCGTCCTTCGAGCAGCCCGACCTGAAGGCGACCTTCCAGTTCACCGTGAAGGCGCCGGAGGGCTGGACGGTCATCTCCAACTCGCCCACGCCGGAGCCCAAGGACAACGTCTGGTCCTTCGAGCCGACGCCGCGCATCTCGACGTACGTCACCGCGCTCATCGTCGGCCCGTACCACTCCGTGCACAGCGTCTACGAGAAGGACGGCCAGTCCGTCCCGCTCGGCATCTACTGCCGCCCCTCGCTGGCCGAGTACCTCGACTCGGACGCGATCTTCGAGGTGACCCGGCAGGGCTTCGACTGGTTCCAGGAGAAGTTCGACTACGCGTACCCGTTCCAGAAGTACGACCAGCTGTTCGTGCCGGAGTTCAACGCGGGCGCGATGGAGAACGCGGGCGCGGTGACCATCCGCGACCAGTACGTGTTCCGTTCGAAGGTGACGGACGCGGCGTACGAGGTCCGCGCGGAGACCATCCTGCACGAGCTGGCCCACATGTGGTTCGGCGACCTGGTCACCATGGAGTGGTGGAACGACCTGTGGCTGAACGAGTCGTTCGCCACGTACACCTCCATCGCCTGCCAGGCCCATGCGCCGGGGTCGCGCTGGCCGCACTCCTGGACCACGTTCGCCAACTCCATGAAGACGTGGGCGTACCGCCAGGACCAGCTGCCGTCCACGCACCCGATCATGGCCGAGATCCGTGATCTGGACGACGTCCTGGTCAACTTCGACGGCATCACGTACGCCAAGGGCGCCTCCGTCCTGAAGCAGCTCGTGGCGTACGTCGGCATGGACGAGTTCTTCCGCGGTGTGCAGGCGTACTTCAAGCGGCACGCCTACGGCAACACGCGCCTGTCCGACCTGCTCGGCGCCCTGGAGGAGACCTCCGGGCGCGACCTGAAGACCTGGTCGAAGGCATGGCTGGAGACGGCGGGCATCAACATCCTGCGCCCGGAGATCGAGACGGACGCCGAGGGTGTCGTCACGTCCTTCGCGATCCGCCAGGAGGCCCCGGAGCTCCCGGCCGGCGCCAAGGGCGAGCCGACGCTGCGCCCGCACCGCATCGCGGTCGGTCTGTACGACCTCGACGACACGACCGGCAAGCTGGTGCGCGCCGAGCGCGTCGAACTGGACGTCGACGGCGAACTGACCGCCGTGCCGCAGCTGGTGGGCAAGCGCCGCCCGGCCGTGGTCCTGCTCAACGACGACGACCTGTCGTACGCCAAGGTCCGCCTCGACGAGCAGTCCCTCGCCTTCGTGACGCAGCACCTGGGCGACTTCGAGTGGTCGCTTCCGCGCGCGCTGTGCTGGGCGTCGGCGTGGGACATGACCCGGGACGCGGAGCTCGCGACCCGCGACTACCTCTCCCTCGTCCTGTCGGGCATCGGCAAGGAGTCCGACATCGGCGTCGTGCAGTCGCTGCAGCGCCAGGTGAAGCTGGCGATCGAGCTGTACGCCGACCCGGCCGCCCGCGAGGCCCTGCTGGCCCGCTGGACGGACGCCACGCTGGCCCACCTGCGCGCCGCGGAGGCGGGCAGCGACCACCAGCTGGCGTGGGCGCGGGCGTTCGCGGCGACGGCCCGCACCCCCGAGCAGCTGGACCTGCTGGAGGCCCTGCTGGACGGTACGCAGACGATCGAGGGCCTGGTCGTGGACACGGAGCTGCGCTGGGCGTTCGTGCAGCGGCTCGCGGCCGTGGGCCGGTTCGACGAGGCGGAGATCGCCGGCGAGTACGAGCGGGACAAGACGGCGGCCGGCGAGCGCCACGCCGCCACGGCCCGCGCCGCCCGCCCGACGCCCGAGGCCAAGGCCGAGGCCTGGTCGTCGGTGATCGACTCCGACAAGCTCCCGAACGCCGTCCAGGAGGCGGTCATCGGCGGCTTCGTCCAGACCGACCAGCGCGACCTTCTGGCGCCCTACACGGACAGGTTCTTCGAGGTCGTCAAGGGCATCTGGGACTCCCGCTCGCACGAGATCGCCCAGCAGATCGCGATCGGCCTGTACCCGACGATCCAGGTCTCCGAGGAGACCCTGCGCAAGACGGACGCCTGGCTGTCCTCGGCGGAGCCGAACGCGGCCCTGCGACGCCTGATCTCCGAGTCCCGGGCGGGCGTGGAGCGGGCGCTGAAGGCGCAGGCGGCGGATGCGGCGGCCGATCAGCCGTAGTCGGCCGTGCGGCGACGAGGGGGCGGCCACCGACTGCTGGTGGCCGCCCCCTCGGGGTGTGTGGGGGCGTCAGCCCTTGAGCTCGGCTGCCACCAGCTCCGCGATCTGCACGGCGTTCAGCGCCGCGCCCTTGCGGAGGTTGTCGTTGGAGAGGAACAGGGCGAGGCCGCGCTCGATGCCTCGTCTCCGAGTCCCGGGCGGGCGTGGAGCGGGCGTTGAAGGCGCAGGCGGCGGATGCGGCGGCCGGCCGGCCGTAGCGGGCCGTGCGGCGACGAGGGGGCGGCCACCGACTGTTGGTGGCCGCCCCCTCGGGGTGTGTGGGGGCGTCAGCCCTTGAGCTCGGCTGCCACCAGCTCCGCGATCTGGACGGCGTTCAGCGCCGCGCCCTTGCGGAGGTTGTCGTTGGAGAGGAACAGGGCGAGGCCGTGCTCGACCGTCTCGTCGGTGCGGATGCGGCCGACGTACGACGGGTCCTGGCCGGCCGCCTGCAGCGGGGTCGGGACGTCGGTGAGGGCCACGCCGGGGGCGCCGGCCAGCAGCTCCTTGGCGCGCTCCACGCTGATCGGGCGGGCGAAGCGGGCGTTGACCTGGAGGGAGTGGCCGGAGAAGACCGGGACGCGCACGCAGGTGCCGGAGACCTTCAGCCCGGGGATCTCCAGGATCTTGCGGGACTCGTGGCGGAGCTTCTGCTCCTCGTCGGTCTCGTTCAGACCGTCGTCGACGATCGAGCCGGCCATCGGCAGGACGTTGTACGCGATCGGGGCGACGTACTTGTTCGGCGCGGGGAACTCCGCCGCCGAGCCGTCGTGGGTCAGCTTGGGCGCCTCGTCGCCGACCTTCTTGATCTGCTCGAACAGCTCGTCGACGCCGGCCAGACCCGAGCCCGACACCGCCTGGTAGGTGGCGACGACCAGGGCCTCCAGGCCCGCCTCGGCGTGCAGCGGCTTCAGCACCGGCATCGCGGCCATCGTCGTGCAGTTCGGGTTGGCGATGATGCCCTTGGGGCGGTCGGCGATCGCGTGCGGGTTCACCTCGGAGACGACCAGCGGGACCTCGGGGTCGCGGCGCCAGGCCGAGGAGTTGTCGATCACCACGGCGCCCTGGGAGGCGACCTTGGGGGCCAGGGCCTTGGAGGTCGAGCCGCCCGCGGAGAACAGCACGATGTCCAGGCCGGTGTAGTCGGCCGTGGCCGCGTCCTCCACGGTCACGCCGTCCAGGACCGTCCCCGCCGAGCGGGCCGAGGCGAACAGGCGCAGCTCGGTGAGCGGGAAGTCACGCTCCGCGAGGATCCTGCGCATGACCGTGCCGACCTGACCGGTGGCTCCGACGATTCCGACCCTCACGGCGACTCCTTCTACGTGGCTTGTCTGTGTCTGCTGCATGGCCGAGGCGTTTCCATCATGCGGTGACTCTCGGCCCGCCTGTCCAATTGTTTGACCGGGATGCTCAAAGGCCGGGACGCGCAGGGCCCGGGCCCCGGTTGCGGTTCTGCGGCTCCCACCCGGTCTGAGCTGCAGAAATTCGCCCTACGGCCGCCCCGCGCCGCAAGCTCGCCTGCCCGCCCGCCACTGGGCTACGCGGCGGTGTGACGTACGCCTCTGTCCCGTCCCGGGAAATCTCCGGGACTTCCGCCGAACGTTTCGGCCCGTCCCGGCGTCACAGTGACAACACGGCGAGGGGAGGGGTGGCTGTGCTGCGCAGAAAGGCCCGCCGCGGCCAGGGGGGCGGCGCCGTCCAGGACGTGCTGGACGATCCGCTGGACGCGGCCCAGGAGCGCCGGGTGCGCGCGGTGCTCGCGCTGGGCGGGGTGCCGCAGGCGGACCTGCTGGACGGGGTGCAGCAGGTCCGCCTGCGGCTGCTGGAGCGGGCCGCGAGCGGACGCGAGGCGCCGCGGGACGTGTCGGCGTGGGCGGCGGTCGTCGCCTCCAACCTCGCCATGGACTGGCACCGGGCCAAGAAGCGCCAGGAGCGGCTCGGGGAGCGGCTCGCCTCCCTGCGCCAGCTCGAACACCCCTCCGGCGAGGACACCAGCCTGCTCTCCCTCGCCGTGGCCCGGGGCCTGGACGAGCTGCCCGACGCCCAGCGCCAGGTCCTCGTCCTGCGCTTCTACGCCGACCTGCCGGTGCGCGGGATCGCCGAGGAGCTCGGTATCCCGGAGGGCACGGTCAAGAGCAGGCTGCACACGGCGGTACGGGCCCTGCGCGCCCGCCTGCACGAGGACGAGGTGGTGTGAGATGACCGCCGAGCACGAAGGCCGTGACGGCCGTGACGGCCGTACCGGCGCCGACGCGCTGATGGCTGCGATCACCGGCGAACCGCTGCCGGACGAGGCCCGCGCGGATGCCGCCTTCATGAACGAGCACCGCGCTGCCGTCGCCGATGTGACGCTGCTGCGGGAGCAGCTGGAGATCGTCGGGCGGGCACTCGGCGAGCCACCGGCCCCGGCCCCGGCCCCGGCTCCCGAGCCCGAACCCGTTCCCGTACGAGACCCTCCCTCCCGCGTCCGGCGGCGTGGGTTCAGCCTCGCCTTCGGCACCCTCGCGGTGGCCGCCGTCGCCTCCGTGGTGGCCGGCCTGGGCTGGCTGCTCTCCCAGGCCGGGGACGCCGGCCTGTCCTCGCGAGGCAGCGCCGACCAGGCGAGCTCCAAGCAGGCCGAAGCCGGCTTCGGCAGCCCCCGCTACCTGGCCTGCGCCCGCCTGATCGCCGAGGGCGACGTCACCGCCGTGCTGCCGGTTCCCGGGACGGGACAGGAGCGGATCACGCTGCGGGTGACCCGCTCCTACCAGCCGGAGAAGAGCGAGGACGAGGTGACCTTCCTGATGGAGGAGGCCGCCGTCGGCAAGGGCGAACACATCCTGGTCGGCATTCCCCGGCGGGCCGCCGGACCGGACTTCTGGGCCGTCGGCGAGCAGGACATCGCCCCTGAACGGGACTGGATCACCGCCGCGCTGCCCGAGGCACGGAAACTCACCTGCGCATGACGAGGGGCGGGCGCCCGTACGGACGCCCGCCCCCCACTGCCGTACCACGGATTACGGCGTGACCTTCTCGATCTTCACGTTGCCCAGGCCCGCGACCGTGCCGCGCGCGTTCACCAGGCGGACCTGACCGAAGAACTCGCGGCCCTCCGGAGCGGCGGCCTTCGCGGTGACGCTGCCGGTGACCGTGGCCGAGTCACCCGTGCCCAGCTTCACCGGCGCCGACCCGTCGACCGTGACGGTGCCGAGCGAGGCGGAGTAGAACACGTCCAGGTAGTCGTACGCCGTCGAGCCGCCCGGCACCGAGTAGCCGATGACCTCGATGCGGTACGTCCCGGCGGCCGGGTTCGCGACCTTGACCGACTCCTCGGAGTCACCGTCGGCGGAGCTGCCGACCTCGGTGCCGGCCGCGTCGTAGACGACCAGGTCGAGGTCCGCGGCGGCGTCGGAGACGTTGCCGATGGTGACGTCGAGCGACGTGGCGCCCTCGGGTACCTCGACCGTGGTGGTCTGGGTGGCGCCCTCGGCGATGGTCGGACGCGCCGTCTTCGATGAGCCGAGCGGGCCGCCGGCCAGCTTGCCGTCGATGGCGGCGTAGTTGTTGGTCACCTTCCAGGAGGCGGCGGCCGGGGTGCCGACCTTGGCCTCGGGGACGGTCACGGTCTCCGGGTCGAAGGCCGCGCCCAGAACGGTGACGTCGAGGGTGTACGGGTTGTCGAGCAGCGGCGACGTACGGCGCGACTCGACCTCGATCTCCCAGACGCCGGGCTGCGGGTCGGCGTACGCACGCACGTCCGGCTTGCAGCCGTTGCCGCCGAGGTAGTTGTTGTAGCAGTTCGGCGTGCCGGTCGGGTCGGACGGGACGCCGTACGGGTGGATGGCGATGAACCGGGTCTGGCTCTTGTCCTTCAGCCCGCCGATCGCCACCTCCAGCGACTTGGCGCCCTCGGGGACGGTCACGAAGTAGTGCTTGGTGCTGTTGCGCTGCACCGAACCGGACGCCGAGTACGTGTACTTGAGCGGCGCGGCGACCACGACCGTGTTGAGGACCTGCTTGTCGATGCCCTCGGTGCGCGGGTCGTCGACCTCCAGGATCGCGCTCTTGATGCCGGCCGAGGACGGCTTGGCGGCGACCTGGACGGTGACCGGCTTGTTCAGGCCGAGGCTGATCTCGTCGGAGCCGACGATCCGGAAGGTGTCACCGGCGTTGTTCTCGAAGTGCAGCTCGTGCCGGATCGCCTTGTCCGCGCCGGACGTACGCGTGATGGTGACGTCGTACGTCTTCTTCTGCCCGGCCTTGAGGCCGCCCTCGCGGTCGTAGACGCCCGTGCCGTAGCCCGGCGTCTTCAGGAACTGGTCGATCGCGGTGTCGACCGGGGCCTTCACCGTGTACTCGTGGGCGGTGGCGCCGTCACGGATCGAGTCCCAGGCATCCTCGATGTTGATGAGGCCGGCACCCTCCTCGTACGCCTGGACACCCTTGATGTGGTCGGCGGTCGAGGTCAGCGCGGTGCGCAGCTTCGCCGGGGTGAGGGCGATGCCCTTGTGCTTGGCGGCGCTCAGCAGCAGCGCGGACGCGCCCGCCGCCTGCGGGGAGGCCATCGAGGTGCCCTGGAGCATGCCGTAGCCGGCCGGGAGGGAGTAGCCCGCCTCGGCGACCGGGGCGCCCGGCAGCCAGGTCTGGATCGTGTTGATCGCGGCACCCGGGGCGACCAGGGTCGGGGTGAAGCCGCCGTCCTCACGCGGGCCGCGCGAGGAGAACGGCATCATCGCGTACTTCTTCTCCACGACGGAGCCGTAGTTGGCGGCCCACGTCGCCTTGGAGATGGTCGCGCCGACCGAGATGACCTTGTTGGACAGGGCCGGGTCGCCGATGGTGTTGGCGCCGGGGCCGGAGTTGCCGGCGGAGATGACGAGCTGGACGCCGTAGGTGTCGATCAGGCGGGTGTACAGCTCCGAGCGGGCGTTGTTGCCGTCGTTCAGCGCCGGGAGACCGCCGATGGACATGTTGACGATGTCGACGCCGCGGTTGACGACGAGGTCGATCATGCCCTCGGTGAGCGCGACGTTGGTGCAGCCGCCGGTCCAGGTGCAGGCACGGGAGGAGACGAGCTTGGCGCCCGGCGCCGCGCCGTTCATCTCGCCGCCGAACAGGCCGTTCGCGGCGGTGATGCCGGCGACGTGCGTGCCGTGCTCGGACTCGATGACGCCGATGTTGACGAAGTCGCGCTTCTGGCCGACCCAGGTCCCGCCCAGCGGGTCCATCGGCACGTCCTTGCGGATCTGCACGACGAACGGCTGCCGCTCGGCGACATCGGTGGACGGGTTGTCGGTGCCGAAGTACCCGATCTGGAAGCCGTCCTTGTACGGCTTCATCGGGGTGTCGTCACCGAAGTCGTTGTTGTTGTTGAGGTCCACGCGGACCGTGCCGGCCGCCGCGTCGTACAGCACGCCCCACGAGTCGGTCTTGTCGCCGTCGCGGTTGGCGTCGCCCGCCGCGTCGCCGCCGGTGGTGTACGACTCCAGGAAGGTGCTGACCTGGTAGGAGCCGGCCGGCGCGGTCCAGGTCCTGCCGCCGTAGGTGAAGGTGGGCCCGGAGACGGAGGTCACCATCGGGCGCCAGGTGCGGTCGCTGTCGACTATCGGGTCGGTGGCGGTGACCCAGTCGACGATCTTGCGCTCGCCGGTCGTGGTCTTCTGCAGCGCGGGGTGGCCGAGGTCCACACCGCTGTCGAGGATGCCGATGGTGATGCCGCGGCCGTCCGCCTTCGGGTGGTCCTCGACGAAGTCGACGGCGCCCGTCTCGAAGGAGGGGTTGTACGGGTTCTCGGCCGGGGTGTTCTTGTCCGGCGCGGAGTACGAGGTGGCGGCGGCCGTCGACTTCTTCGTGTCGACGGCGGGGTCGTCCAGAGGTATCTCCTCGCGCAGGTCGATGCCGTGCACCGAGGAGAGCTTCGTCGCGGCGGCGATGGCCGAGTCGGCCTTGCCGGTGGGGACGGTGGCCCGGACGTAGCCGAGCTTGTCGTAGGTACGGCCCACAGAGCCGACCGCGTCCAGCTGCTCGGAGACCTTCTCGGTCTGCCCGGGCGCGGTCGCGACCATCATCGTGACGTTCTTGGCGCCGTCGGCCTTGGCCTCGGCGAGCAGATCGGCGTCGTCCGAACCGAGCTTGTCGTGCGCGGACTTGACGCTCGGGTCCGCCGCGGCGGGCGCGGGGTCCGCGGCGACGGCCATGGGTATCGGCCCGGCCGCGGAGAGCGCGGCGACGAGGCCGGCGGCCACGGCTATGCGGGCCGCGCGTCTCGCGCCCGGCTGCGGCTCGCGCTGGGGGGTGAGGGTCATCGGCATCCCTTGTTGGTAAAGGAGCATGGGTCGTCCGGTATGTGATCCCGGACGACCGCACAGCTTTATGCAAGGGAAGGATGTTTGGGAAGAGTTGACCGAATCGAAATAGACGGATGGGGAAAACCCCCGAGGGACTTTGGGGAGATGGGTAACAAAGAGGGGTAAGTCGGCTGTTGGCGATAATGTCCCTACATGCGGAAGAAGTTGAGGGTGGCGGCCTACGTCATATGCGTACGTGACGGACAAGTCCTCCTCGCCCGTTCCCCGGCGCCTCGCGGCGGCTTCGAGTGGGTGCTGCCGGGCGGCGGCATGGAGCACGGCGAGGACCCCTACGACACGGTCGTGCGCGAGGTGGAGGAGGAGACCGGCTACCTCGTCGAACCCACCGGCCTGCTCGGTGTCGACTCCTCCCGCCACCGCTTCCCGGGCCGCTTCGGCCGGACCGTCGACCATCACGGCGTGCGGCTCGTCTACGAGGTCCGGATCACCGGCGGCGACCTTCGCCACGAGGCCGACGGCTCCACGGACATGGCCGCCTGGCACGCGCTCGCCGACGTCACCGGCCTGACCAGGGTGTCGATGGTCGACAAGGGGCTGTCGCTGTGGCGCGAGAGGCCGGCCGCGGGGCGGATCCCGGCCGCCGGGAGATAGCTTCACTACCCCGGAAGATGAACACGGAGTGACCGGGCCCCGGCCGTTCGACGAGCGGCCGTGAACGCGCAAGGTAGTCCAAGATCCACGTATGGTGATCGGCGTTGCGCGTTGCGGTCATGTTCATGCGCAGGTCACCCCGGGTGCCAACGATCCACGGTGAGCGGGACGTTCGCGACCGGCGGACGCTCGCGACCACTGCCGACGCGTTCGCACTCGGGGAGATCGCGCCATGTCGCGCATACGCTCTGTCGCCAGCTCCGCGCTGGGGGTCCACCGCCGTACCCTGCTCGCCGCCACCGGAGCGGTGGCCCTCTCCGCGGGCGTCGGCTACGCCCTGCGGCCCACCGACAGTCAGGCCGCCACGGCCACGGGCACCGTGCGCCCGCCGGGCAGCGGCACGGGCAGCGCCGCCGCCGAGGTGCCCGTCGGCGCCTCCCGCAAGCTCCCGGCCGCGCTCGCGCCCTACACCCGCGGGACCACCCTCACCTCGGTCGCCACCCCGCGCGGCACCTCCGGCTACCGCCGGCTCGGTCACGGACCCGGCTGGCGGCGCGTCGTCCGCGAGAACCTGGCCGCCGCCAAGTCGGGGCGCGAGAAGCGCCGTACCGCGCTCGCCGCCTTCGTCCAGCTCACCGACCTGCATCTGATCGACGCCCAGCACCCGCTCCGGCTGGAGTACCTGCGCGCGACGGACGTACACGCCTGGAGGCCGCAGGAGGCGCTGACCGTGCCGGGCGCGGTGGCGCTGGTCGAGCGGATCAACGCGCTGCGGGGCGCCCCCGTCACCGGCGCCCCGCTGCACTTCGCCATGACCACCGGCGACAACACGGACAACAACTGCGGGTCCGAGCTGGAGTGGTTCCTGACGGTGATGAGCGGCGGCCGCGTCACCCCGAACACCGGTGACCCGCGGCACTACGAGGGCGTCCAGAACAGCGGCCTGAAGCTGTACTGGCAGGCCGACGACAGCGTCCGCGACGCCGACAAGCAGCTCGGCTTCCCGCACATCGAGGGCTTCCTGGCCGCCGCGATCCGGGAACTGCGCAGCCCCGGCCTGAACATCCCCTGGTACTCGACGGTCGGCAACCACGACGCCATGCCGCTCGGCGCCTACGCCTCGCACAGCGACTCCTACCTCACCGACCTCGCCGTCGGCGGCAAGAAGCTGATGAACGTCTCGGCGGCGGACGCCAAGAAGCTCCAGGACTCGCTGAAGCGGGACAAGGACCCGCGGGGCACCGTCTTCAAGGACTTCCTCAAGGCGCACGCCCGCTCGATGCGCTCGGTCACGCCCGACGAGAGCCGGGCCCCGTTCACGCCCGGGGACTACCTGCGGGCCCACCTCGACCCGGCCTTCCGGGGCCTCGGCCCGGTCGGGCACGGCTACTCGACGGCCAACCTGGACGCAGGCACCCAGTACTACAGCTTCCGCATCGCCGACGACGTCATCGGCATCAGCCTCGACACCACCGACCCCGGCGGCCACTACGAAGGGTCCATCGGCGCGGCCCAGTTCAAGTGGCTGGACCGGACGCTGCGGGAGCACAGGGACTCGTACGCGATCATCTTCAGCCATCACACCAGCGAGACGATGGACAACCTCCGCCGCGACCCGGCCCGCCCGAACGAGCGGCGGGTGGGCGGCGCCGAGGTGGTGGAGCTGCTCACCAGTCACCGCAACGTCCTCGCCTGGGTGAACGGCCACATCCACAAGAACGTCATCACCCCGCACTCCGCCCCCGACGGCCGCTCCTTCTGGGAGATCTCCACCGCCTCCCACGTCGACTTCCCCCAACTCGCCCGGATCATCGAGGTCGTGGACAACAAGGACGGCACGCTCTCCCTGTTCACCACCCTGATCGAGTCCTCGGCCCCGCACCGCACGGACTTCACGGACCTCTCCCAGACGGGCCTGGCCGCCCTCTACCGCGAGCTGTCCTTCAACGCGCCGGGCGCGCGCACGACGCTGGCGGGGGAGCGCAGGGACCGCAACACGGAGCTGGTGCTGAAGAAGGGCTGAAAGCCGCCCAACTGCCGCACGGCTCCTCAACCTTCGTCTCGCGCCCCCGGTCAGTCCCCTCGAACGAGCAGAGCGCGAGACTGGGGGTAGTCATGACTGTGCGCACGACGATGACGGCGGTGACGGCCGTGGTGCTGTCGGCGGCTCTGGCGGGACCGGCGGCCGCGGCGTCGCCCGGCAGAGGGGACGGCCACGAGGCCACCCGCCGGGCCCTGGAGGCAGCCGTCGCGGACGGCGTTCCCGGTGTGACGGCGACGGTCAAGGACGGCCGGCGGGGCTGGACGGCGACCGCGGGCGTGGGCGACCTGGAGACAGGGAAGCCGCGCTCGCCGCACGACCGCTACCGGGTCGCGAGCATCACCAAGACCTTCGTGGCGACCGTGATGCTCCAACTGGAGGCGGAGGGAAAGCTGTCGCTGGACGACACGGTGGAGAAGTGGCTGCCGGGAGTGGTCCGGGGCAACGGCCACGACGGCAGCCGGATCACCCTGCGCCAGCTGCTGAACCACACCAGCGGCATCTACGACTATCTGGCGGACCCGGCCTTCCAGCAGATGTACATGGCCGCGGAGGGCTTCTTCGAGCACCGCTTCGACCAGAAGGAACCCGAGCACTTCATCGCCATCGCCATGACCCATGAGCCGTACTTCGCGCCGGGCACCTCCTGGCGGTACTCCAACACGAACTACGCGCTGGCCGGCCGGGTGATAGAGAAGGCCACCGGCAACAGTTACGCCGACGAGATCCGCCACCGCGTCATCGCCCCCCTCCACCTGACGGCCACATCGGTCCCCGGCACCCGGGTCACCCTCCCCCGGCCCAGCAGCCGCGCCTACTCCAAGCTCGCCCGGACGGCGACGGGCCCGACGTACGACGTCACCGAACTGAACCCCCGGCTGGCCTTCGGCTCGGGCGACATGATCTCCAGCTCGGCCGACCTGAACCGCTTCTACACGGCCCTGCTGCGCGGCAGGCTGCTCCCGCCCGAGCAGCTGAAGGAGATGAAGACGACGGTCAGGGCCAGGGGCACGAACCGCTACGGCCTGGGCCTCGTCGAACGCAAGCTCAGCTGCGGTGTCGAGGTCTGGGGCCATGACGGAGGCATCCACGGCTCGAACACGGACGCGGTGACGACGGTGGACGGGCGCCACGCCCTGGCGTTCAACTTCAACGGGGACTGGTCGGGCGACAGCGACGCGGTGATCGAGGCCGAATTCTGCGGCAAGGGCCGGTGAGGAACCGGCCGGCGAACGCGAGGAGGGGCCACCCGGCCCAGTGCCCGGCGGCCCCTCCTCTCCCCTCCTGATGCTGCCCTCCCGGTCCGTCACTACCGGGGCAGCACCACGACATAGGCGGCCGGATCACGGTCCGCCGCCGCCATCAGCGCCGTACGGACCACCGCCGCCTGCTGCTCCATCGCGTCCCGGAGCTTCTTCGGGGTGAGGTGGACGACCGTGATGCCGAGGCGCTCCAGGTGCTCGCGCTTGCGGGCGTACTCCGACCACAGGGCGTCGTCGTCCTGCCGATGCCCTTGGCGGGGCGCGCGCGTGTCCAGCTCCACCGCCACGGCCTGCTCCGGCCAGTAGGCGTCCAGGCCGCCGAGGTGGGGGCCGCCCGGCAGACGCAGGTCGACGTTCCAGACGGGGTCGGGCAGGCCGTAGTCGTGGACCATCTCGTACAGGCGGTCCTCCGCGATCGCGCGGCCCTCGGCGAGCAGGGAGTCCACCGCGTCCACCACGTGCGGGCGGCTCAGCAGCTTCGCCCGGTTCAACTCCCGTACCACCGACGCCGGTTCGCAGTGGCCGCCGCGCACGGCCTCGGTCAGCAGCCGGCGCACGGCGCCCGCGTCCGTCAGCTCGGCCACGGCGTCGGCCAGGGCGCGCGGGACCGGGGCCACGGGCAGGCCCGTGACCTGCTCGGGAGTGGGCAGCGCGGGGGTGCGCACGATGCGCGCGCAGCCCGTGGAGCGCAGCCGGCGCATACGGGGGACCAGGACGTCGATGGTGTCCAGCGCGGTCAGTGGCGGCGTGGCCGAGAAGCCGTGCAGGGTCAGTGCCGCGAGGCCGGTGATCACCGCCTCGGCGTAGGCGGGGGCGTGTCCCTCGCCCGCGTTCGGCTGGGACGGCACTCCCGGAGTGCGCTCCCGCGCCGCGTACATCAGCACCGCGTGCAGGCGCTCCTCGCTGGTCGGCGGGCCGGGGTGGAGCACGAGGACGCCGGGGAGGATCTGCTGCCAGGGGCCGCCGGGGCGGCACTGCTCGTTCATCTCGGCGGGCGGAACCCCGTGCGACTTCAGCTGCGCGGCGGTCATGACGCGGCGGTGCACGTCGGAGAGGTGGCGCAGGGGGCGGGGGGAGAGCGGGGGGAGCGGGGCGTTGTGGTTCATGACCCGGAGGTTCCCGCGTCCGATCGGCTCTTTAACCGCTGTTACAGGCCCGTCGACAAATACGGACAACCCATTACTAAAGGACGGGTGTTCGGATGCCGAGTAGGCCGGAAAAACCCCTGGTCCAATCGGGTTGGGCCAGGGGTTACGGCTGTGATTGCCTGAATTCCGTAACGGTCACGGAGGGCCGTGATCGTTGGCCAAAGGTGGTACTCCGGTGCTCCTACGCGTCAGCTGCCGCCGCGTCACACGCCTGCCCCCGCAGCCCCCGCGCCAGATCGTCCCGCGCCTCCAGCACCAGCCGCCGCAGCGCCGGCGCCGCGTCCTCGTGGGCCGCCAGCCACGCGTCCGTCGCGTCCAGCGTGGCCTGCGACTGCTGCAACGCCGGGAACAGGCCCCGCACCACGTCCATGCCGATCTGGATGGACCGCTCGGCCCACACCCGCTCGATGGCCGCGAAGTACTTCTCTGCGTACGGCGCGAGCAGCTCCCGCTGCGACGGCCGCGCGAAGCCCACGATCGTCGCCTCGACGAGGGCGTTGGACAGCGCGTCGGACTCGACGACCTGCGCCCACGCCTGCGCCTTCACCGCCGCCGACGGCCGCGCGGCGAGGCAGCGCACCTGATGGCGCTTGCCGGACGCCGTGTCGTCCCGGGCCAGTTCGGCGGCCAGCACCGACTCGTCGGCGACGCCGTGGGCCGCCAGCGGGGTCAGGAACGCCCAGCGCAGCTCCTGGTCGACGTCCAGGCCCTCGATCTTCTCCGTGCCCTCCAGCAGCCCCCGCAGCAGCGCCAGGTCCTCCGGCCGCGACGCCACCGACGCGAAGAACCGCGCCCACGCCAGCTGCTGCTCGCCGCCCGGCTCCGCGGCCCGCAGCTCCCGCAGCGCGCCCTCGGCGAGCATGCGTTCGCCGGTCGGCCGCCACTGCGGCGCCACATAGTGGACCAGCGACGAGTCCGCCCACGCGTGCAGCATCTGCAGCACCCCGATGTCGGACTCGCGCCCCGCGAACCGCAGCACCAGAGCCACGAAGTCCCGCGCCGGCAGCAGCGCGTCCCGCGTCATGTTCCACAGCGCCGACCAGCACAGGGCACGGGCCAGCGGGTCGGTCAGCGCTCCCAGGTGCTCCCGCAGCGTCGCCAGGGACGTCTCGTCGAAGCGGGTCTTGCAGTACGTCAGGTCGTCGTCGTTGACCAGCACCAGCTCCGGCGCCTCGGCCCCGGCCAGCTCCGCCACGACCGTCCGCGGACCGTCGACGTCCACCTCGGCCCGCGTGTACCGCTCCAGCGCCCCGTCCGCGTTCCGCCGGTACAGGCCCACCGCCACCCGGTGCGGGCGCAGCTCGGGGTGGGACTCGGCGGCCTCCTGGAGCACGGCCAGCTCCTCGATCCGGCCCTCGGCGTCCAGCAGCACCTGCGGAGTCAGCGCGTTGACGCCGGCCGTCTGCAGCCACGCCCGCGCCCAGGCGCCCATGTCCCGGCCGCTGGTCTCCTCCAGCACCGACAGCAGATCGCCCAGGCGTGTGTTGCCGTACGCGTGCCGCTTGAAGTAGCGCCGCGCGCCCTCCAGGAAGGCGTCCTGGCCGACGTAGGCCACCAGCTGCTTCAGGACGGAGGCGCCCTTGGCGTACGTGATGCCGTCGAAGTTCAGCTTCGCGTCCTGGAGGTCACGGATGTCCGCCGTGATCGGGTGCGTGGAGGGCAGCTGGTCCGCGCGGTACGCCCACGCCTTGCGGCGGTTGGCGAAGGTGATCCAGCCGTCCTTGAAGCGGGTCGCGCCGACCAGCGAGAACGCGCCCATGAAGTCGGCGAAGGACTCCTTCAGCCACAGGTCGTCCCACCACTCCATGGTGACCAGGTCGCCGAACCACATGTGTGCCATCTCGTGCAGGACGACGTTGGCCCGGCCCTCGTACGACGCCCGCGTCACCTTGCCGCGGAAGATGAACTCCTCCCGGAAGGTGACCAGACCCGGGTTCTCCATCGCGCCGAGGTTGTACTCGGGCACGAACGCCTGGTCGTACTTCCCGAAGGGGTACGGGTAGTCGAAGTGGTCGTGGAAGAAGTCCAGGCCCTGCTTGGTGACCAGGAAGACGTCGTCGGCGTCGAAGTAGGGGGCGAGGCCCTTGCGGCACATGGCGCCGAGGGGGATATCCAGCGTCGTGCCGTCGGCGAAGGTGCGCGAGTAGGAGTCCGTGACGTAGTGGTACGGGCCCGCCACGACGCACGTGATGTACGTCGAGATCGGCTTGGTCTCGGCGAACCGCCACACTCCGTCGGCGAGTTCACCGGCCCCGTTGCCCCACACCGTCCAGCCTTCGGGCGCCCGCACCTCGAAGCGGAACGGCGCCTTGAGGTCCGGCTGCTCGAAGCCCGCGAAGACCCGGCGGGAGTCGGCCGGCTCGTACTGCGTGTAGAGGTAGACCTCGCCGTCCTCGGGGTCGACGAAGCGGTGCAGGCCCTCGCCGGTGCGGGAGTAGGCGCACTGGGCGTCGACGACGAGTTCGTTGTCGGCGGCGAGGTCCTCCAGGGTGATCCGCGAGCCGTCGAAGACCTCGCTGGGGTCCAGGTCCCTGCCGTTGAGGGAGACGGCCGTCACACTCGGCGCGATCAGGTCCGCGAAGCTGGTGGCGCCGGGTTCGGCGCAGCGGAAGCGGATCGTGGTGACCGAGCGGAAGGTGCGCGGCGCCTTGCTCTCGGCGTCCGGGTCGCCGATGGCGGAACGCACGTCGAGGGACACGTCGTACCCGTCGACGGACAGCAGGGCGGCCCGCTCCCGGGCCTCGTCGCGGGACAGATTCTCACCGGGCACGAGTGGCACTCCCTGGGGGTGGTGTTCAGTATGCGGACAGCACTGATCCTGCCATGCGCCCCTGACGGCGGACAGGAGGGAATGACGCGCGGACCGTTGATGTTGCCGCTTCAAACACCGTTTCCGAGGAGCGCCATGTCCGAGAGCACGACCCCCTCCGAGAAGACTCCCGTCGACTTCTGGTTCGACCCGCTCTGCCCCTGGGCCTGGATGACGTCCCGGTGGGTGCTGGAAGTGGAGAAGGTCCGGGACATCGAGGTCCGCTGGCACATCATGAGCCTGGCCGTGCTGAACGAGGACAAACTGGATGAACTGCCCGAGGAGTACCGCGAGATGCGCGCCACGCACGCGTGGAAGCCGGTACGCGTGGTGACCGCCGCCTGGCAGAAGCACGGCGCCGACGTCCTCGGCCCCCTCTACACCGCGCTCGGCACCCGCTTCCACAACAACGGCGAGGGCCCGACCACCGAGGCCATCGCGGGAGCCCTCGCCGACGTCGGCCTGCCCGCCGACCTCATCGACTACGCCGACCAGCAGGACTTCGAGTTCGACGCCGAACTGCGCGCCTCCCACAAGGAGGGCATCGAGAAGGTCGGCCAGGAGGTCGGCACGCCGGTCATCGCGCTCCCCGGCGCCGACGGCGAGCAGATCGCCTTCTTCGGCCCGGTCGTCACCCCGGCCCCCAAGGGCGAGGACGCCGCGAAGCTGTGGGACGGCACCCTCGCCGTGGCCTCCGTCCCCGGCTTCTACGAGATCAAGCGGACCCGGACCAAGGGCCCGGACTTCAGCAACCTGTAGGAGTCACTCCCCGGCGGCCTCCTCCGCACGGAACCTCTCGGGGAGGAGGCCGTAGCCGGCCTTGTTGAACTGGGGGTAGTACGTCAGGCAGCCCTTGGCGGTGCACCGCCACAGGTTGCCCACGAAGAAACGCGGCCCTTCCCTCTCCCGCACCGCGGCCTTCTCCTCGTCGTCGAGGAACCGGAAGACCTGCATGGTGCCGCAGGTCGGGCAGTCCAGTTTGCGTGTTCTCATCAGCCCCTCCTCGCCATCACCGCCAGATCCGGGAAGTCGGTCACCACCGCGTCGACTCCCAGTCCGTAGTACAACGCGTACTCCGCGAACGCGTCCCCGAAATCGTTGGCTCCGGTACCGCGCCGGAAGTGCGCCGGCAGGAACTGGTTCTCCGCCCGGAAGGTGTACGGCCCGATCCGCAGCCCCGCCGCATGCGCGTCCCCGACGAGGGACGTGCCGGCGACCGACGACTTGTCCGGCCCGATCCAGTCCGCGTACTCGGCGATCCGCGCCAGCCCCGCCGGGGTCATCATGTCCCGGTACGTCGTCGGATCACCGGACGACACCAGGTCGTACGGCCCACCGGTGGTCCCCAGCGCCTGCCACAGCGGCACCCCCAGCCGCTCGGCCGCGATCCGCTTCAGGCTCGTCGGCTCGAAGGACTGCACGACGCACTCGCGCGGGCCGAGCCGGTTGCGCCGTATCGCGGCCGCCAGCCCCGGCTCCAGGGGCAGGCCGAGCGAACGGAAGTACGTCGGATGCTTGGTCTCCGGGAAGACGGCGATCGTCCGGCCGTGCGCCCGCGACAGGCGCCGCGCCAGGTCCACCACCTCCTGGAAGGTGAGCACCTCCTCGCGGCCGTCGAAGACGGTGTTGCGGTTGCGCACCAGCGGCAGCCGCTCCACCGCCCGCAGCGTCTTCAGCTCCGCCAGCGTGAAGTCCTCGGTGAACCAGCCGGTCACCGACCGGCCGTCCACCGTCTTCGTCGTCCGGCGGCCGGCGAACTCCGGGCGGGCGGCCACGTCCGTCGTCTGCGAGATCTCGTTCTCGTGCCGGACGACGAGGACATGGTCCTTCGTCGGCACCAGGTCCGGTTCGATCCAGTCGGCGCCGGTCTGCACGGCGTACGTGTACGAGGCCGCCGTGTGCTCCGGACGCCAGCCGGCCGCACCGCGGTGGCCGATGACGAGCGGTCGCGGGGGGCGGGAGGCGGCGGTGGCCGTCTCCGGTACGGCAGCGGCCGCCGTGGTGCCGGCGGCCGCGAGCAGCAGGGATCTACGGCTCGGTTGCATGAGACTCCCTTTCGTCGCAGGGTGATTCGGCTACGGCCGCTCAGCCGCGGGCCCGGCCGCGCGCCTCCGTCAGGCGGGACAGGTGTTCCTCGAAGCCCTTCGCGTAGTACGCCGCACGCCCACCGTCCGGCTCGACGACCCCCGTCGGCCGCGTCCACGCCTCCGCGTCCAGCGCCACCCCGTACCGCTCGGCCGCCGCCAGCACCGCGCCCCGCGCGCCCACCTCGCCCTCCACGACCCTCAGCGGCCGTCCGAGGACGTCGGCGAGCAGCCGCATCCAGGCGGGGCTGCGGGTGCCGCCCCCGCAGACAGCCAGCGTGCCGGACAGCCCCGCCGCCTGAAGGCAGTGCCGGGCCGCGTAACCGATGCCCTCGCAGGTCGCCCGGATCAGGTCGGCGGGGGTGGACTCCAGGGAGACGCCGGTGAGTTCGGCGCGCAGGCGGGGTTCGACGAAGGGGGCCCGTTCACCGGAAGGCGCGAAGTACGGCAGCACGCGTACGCCGTTCGCCCCCGGCGGCGTCTCGGCCAGCAGCCCGTCGACCTCCTCGTGACGGACGCCCGTCGTCGACAGCACCCAGTCCAGCGCCGCCGTACCGACCATCGCCGGCATCGCGCGCAGCCAGTGCCCGGGACGGTCGGTGCTGATGTACAGGCCGGCCGGCTCGCCGGTCAGGTCGAGTTCGGTCGTCGCGACCAGGCTGGCCAGACAGGTGCCGACGATCAGGAGACCGTCCCCGGGAGACGTCACCCCCGCGCCCAGCGCGCAGGCAGGCAGGTCGTACGGGCCGTTCGCGAGCGGGGTGCCGGACGGCAGGCCCTCGCCGCGCGTCCGCGCCGTCGCGACCGGGTCGCTGACGGGGGCGAGGAGGCCGCGGCGGTGGGTCAGGCCCAGCAGCTCGACGACCCGGTTGTCGTAGGTGCGTGTACGCGGGTCCAGGAACGGCATCGACGCGTCCGACACGTCCGTCGTCGGACCGGCTCCCGTCAGCCGCTGGAACACCATGTCCTTGCAGTACAAGGCGGCTTTCGCGGCGTCCAGTGCCTTCGGCTCGTGGCTGTCCAGCCAGGCGAGGAGCGGGCCCGGGCAGCCCGGGAACATCGCGCTGCCGGTGCGCCGGAACACCGTCTCGAAGGTGCCGTCCGCCAGCCAGCGGTCGACGAGCTCGTGGGCCCGGCCGTCCATCCAGGAGGCGGCGGGACGGACCGGACGCCCCTCCGCGTCGACCAGCCACACGCCGTCGCCCTGGCCGGTGAGGCCGGCGAGCTCGACCGGTTCGGGGGCGCGTTCGGTGATCTCGCGCAGTACGGCGACCACCGCGCCGTACACCTCCTCCATGTCCTGCTCCACGACGCCGCCGTGCAGGGTGAGGCCCACCGGTCGGGAAGCGACGGCCAGTTCACGGCCCGTGTCGTCGAACGCGGCGGCTTTCACCATGGACGTGCCCACATCGATCCCGACGTACATGACGGCTCCTCATGCTTGGTGCTCGGTCGGCTGAGACGTGCCGGCGCGCCCCTGCGGCCCTTTCGCGGCCGGTGCGGTCGGCACGGTGAGCGTGGGCGGGCACTTACCCGAGGCAGTGGGCCAGTGGTTCCCCGCGTGCCCAGCGGCCCACCTCCGCGGCGGCGATGCGGGCCGCCTTCTCCGCCACCGCGCGGGACGCGCCGCCCAGGTGAGGAGTCAGCACGACCCGGTCGGCGAGGGTGCGCAGGCGTGAGTCGGGGGGCAGGGGCTCCTGCCCGTAGGTGTCGAGGGCCGCCGACGAGAGGTGGCCGCTCTCCAGCGCATCGCACAGCGCGCCCTCGTCCAGCAGCGGTCCGCGCGCCACGTTCACCACCACCGAGCCCTTCGGCAGCAGGGCCAGCTCACGGGCACCGATCAGGCCGCGGGTCTCGTCGGTGAGGCGGGCGTGCAGCGTGATCACCCTTGAGTCGCGCAGGAGCCGGTCCAGGGTGGGAACCCGCAGGCCGTGGATCTCGTGGTGGTGGACGTAGGGGTCGTAGACCGTCACCCGTGCCCCGAAGGCGCACAGCACCCGGGCCACCCGGCTGCCCACCGCCCCGTAGCCGACCAGCCCGACCGGCAGGTCCTCCAGCTCCAGGCCGCTGTGCTCGTACGTGTAGTAGGTCGCCCCCTCCCAACTGCCCTGCCGGGCGAGCAGGTCATGGGCCTGGGGGATGCGCCGCAGGGCCGCCAGCATGAGGCCGATCGTGAACTCGGCCGTGGCCGCCGCGTTGCGGCCGGGGGCGTAGCACACGCGGACGTCGTGCCGCTTGGCCGCGTCCAGGTTGACGTTCACCGGGCCGCCCCGGCACACGACCACCAGCCGCAGGCCGGGGCAGGCGTCGAGGACGCGTTCCGTCACCGGGCCCATCTGGGTGACCAGCACCTGGGCACCCGCGAGCGCCTCGATCAGCTCGTCCTCGGCGTCGCTCGCCTCCGTCACCTCGGCCACCGGGCCGAAGGGCTCCAGCGGCCAGCCGAGGGTCACTTCGCGTACCTCCGCGGCCAGTTCGCGGCCGAGCGCCTCCGTGATGAGCGACGGCAGGATGAAGTGGTCGCCGGCG
Source organism: Streptomyces curacoi (assembly GCF_001513975.1). Lineage (GTDB taxonomy): Bacteria > Actinomycetota > Actinomycetes > Streptomycetales > Streptomycetaceae > Streptomyces > Streptomyces curacoi. The sequence continues at coordinate 1,154,962 of NZ_KQ947984.1, read as the reverse complement.
GCCACCACACGCACGCTGTTCCCGTTGGTCATCGCAGGGAGTCTCCCGTCTCGGCGTCGAAGACATGGGTGAGGTGAGGGTCGGCGGTGATGTGCACGCGGTCGTCGTGGGCGAGGCGGACCTCGGGGTCGGTCAGGACCACGAGGGGACGTTCGACGCCATCGAGGGCGAGGGTGGCGATGCCTGATTCGAGGAGGGGTTCGTGGGCCACCACGCGGGCGGGCAGACCGTCCTCGCCGGTCAGGCTCAGGTCCTCCGGGCGGATGCCGACCACCACCTGCCGGCCCGCGGCCACCGGCACCGGCAGCGCGATCCGCACCGAGGCCGACAGACGGGCGTGACCGTCGTCCGTGGCCGCGCCCGGCAGGAGATTGATCGCGGGCTCGCCGACGAAGTCCGCGACGAAGACGTTGGCCGGGCTGTCGTAGATCTCGTACGGGGTGCCGAGCTGCTGGATGACGCCGTCCTTCATCACGGCGATCCGGTCGGCGAGGGAGAGGGCCTCCTCCTGGTCGTGGGTGACCAGGATGGTGGTGTGGCCGAGGTCGCGCTGGATGCGTTTCAGTTCGCGGCGGGTCGTGTCGCGCTGGGCCGCGTCGAGGTGGGACAGGGGCTCGTCCAGGAGGAGGACGTCCGGTTCGCGGACCAGGGCGCGGGCCAGGGACACGCGCTGCTTCTGGCCGCTGGACAGGCCCGCGGGGCGGGCGTCGAGGATGCCGGTGAGGTCGACGCGTTCGGCGATCTCCTTGACCTTGCGGTCGACGTCACCCCGGTGGGCTCTCTTGCGTGCCCTCAGGCCGAAGGCCAGGTTCTCCGCCACCGTCAGCGGCGGGTAGAGGGCGTAGTTCTCGAAGGCGACCCCGATGTTGCGCTGCTGGGCCGGGCGCTCGATGACCGACGCGCCGCCGACCAGGATGTCTCCGCCGGTCACCGTCTCCAGCCCGGCGATCATCCGCAGGGTGGTGGACTTTCCGCAGCCCGACGGGCCGAGCAGGCCGAGCAGCTCGCCGGAGCGCAGGGCGAGGTCGATACCGCGGACGGCGTCCACCGCCGGACGGCCCCGCGCCCGGTAGGTCTTGCGCAGATCACGTAGCTCCAGCTCGGTCATCGCTGCCCTTCGTCGCGCAGACTTCGTAACGGACCTTGTGCTCGTCCAGGTCCCGCAGTGCCTCCGCCGACGCTCCGTCGTCGACGAGGAGGAGGTCGAAGCGGGAGAGGGGGACCACTCGGTGCAGGGCGACCCGGGCGAGCTTGGTGTGGTCGATCAGGAGGATGTTGCGGGCGGCCGCGTCGAGCATGGCCCGCTTCACCGACACGATGTGCTGCTCCTGGTGGTAGGCGTAGCCCCCGCGCACGGCCGACGTCGAGGCGAAGCAGACGTCCACGCGCAGCTGCTCTATCGCCTCGACGCAGGACACGCCGAGGAAGGACGAGTGCAGCGGGTCGTAGTCGCCGCCGAGGGCCATGAGGTGGATGCCGCGCTGGTCGGAGAGGAGATTGATCGCTTCCAGGAAGTTGGTGACGACCGTGAGCGGGGTGACCTCGCCGAGGCGCAGCCTGCGGGCTATCTCCAGGGTGGAGGTGGAGTCGTCCAGCATGATCGCCATGCCGGGCTCGATGAGCTTCAGGGCGCGGTCGGCGACGGCGGCCTTCTGCGCGCGCATGGTCTTCAGCCGGTACTGCACGTTCGACTCGAAGACCCCGGAGGGCTGCGCGGTCACGCCACCCCGGAACTTCCTGACGATGCCCTGCCGTTCGAGCTCGTCGAGGTCCCGGTGGATGGTCATCAGGCTCACCCCGAACCGCTCGGCCAGCTCGGCGGCCGTCGCCGAGCCGTCGGCGAGGACCTGCTCGGCCATGGCGGCCTGGCGGGCGGCGGGGCCCTGCTGTGCGTTGTTCACTGCCCGATCCTTCGTCCTGGACGCTGCGGCCGGTCGGCCTCGAACAGCAGCAGGTTCTCAGGCCGGACCCACAGTCGTACCGGATCGTCGGGGCGAAGACCGGCCGCGTCGCCGCGCGGGGCGACCAGCGACACATGCTGCTCGCCCAGCCGGACGGTGACCTCGACGGACCGGCCGAGCACCTCGGTGACGTAGACGGTGCCGGTGAGCTGGTGTCCCGGGCCCTCGCCGAGGCTGAGATCGCGGGGCCGGACGCCGATCAGCACCTCCGTGCCGGGGGCGGCCCCGGCCGGGATCGGCAGCTCGACCTTCCCGTCCGCCGAGCGGAAGCCGCCCTCGGCTGTGACGGCCCCCGGCAGCAGATTGATACGGGGCCGTCCGAAGGCCCGCGCCACCTCCGTGTCGTAGGGGCGGTACCAGATCTCCTCCCGGGTTCCCGTCTGCACGATCCGCCCGTCGCGCAGGACCCCGATCCGGTCGCCGAGAGCGAGTGCCTCGACGGAGTCATGGGTGACGTAGAGGGTGGTCGTGTGCCGCACCGCCCCGATCGCCTTCAGCTCGGCCCGCATCTGCTGGCGCAGCTTGGCGTCGAGGTGGGAGAGGGGCTCGTCGAGGAGGAAGGCGCGGGCCGGGCGGACCAGGACCCGGCCGAGGGCGACGCGCTGGCGCTGGCCGTTGGACAGCCGGCCCACGGGGCGGTCCAGCAGGGCGGAGATGCCGAGGAGTTCGGCGATCTCGCCGATGCGCTCGCGGGCCTGCGCGGCGGGCAGCCGGTGGCGCGGGGAGCGCAGGGGTGAGGCGAGGTTGTCGTACGCCGACTTGTGCGGGTAGAGGGCGTAGCTCTCGAAGCACATCGCCACGCCGCGGTCGTACGGCTCGACGCCGCGCATGTCCGCGCCGCCGAGCTCGACGGTGCCGGAGTCGGGGAGTTCGAGTCCGGCGACGGTCTTGAGGGTGGTCGTCTTCCCGGCCCCCGACGGACCGAGCAGGCAGAAGAACTCGCCCTCACGGACCTCCAGGTCCAGCCCGTCCAGCGCGTTGACCTTGCCGAACCGCTTGTGCACTCCCCGCACGGCAATGGCGCTCGTCATGACTTCACCGCCCCGAACGACAGCCCCCGCACCAGATACCGCTGGATCGTCAGCGCGAGCAGCAGCGGCGGTACGACGGAGACCAGGGCCGCCGCGGCCGTCAGGTTGTACTTGGGCCGGTCGCCGCCGAGGAAGGACAGCGCGCCCACGGTCACGGTCTGGGCCTCGTTGGAGGTCAGGATGAGGGGGAAGACGAAGTTGTTCCAGGCGAAGATGAAGGCGAGCAGCGACACGGCCGCGATGCCCGGCTTGACCAGCGGGATCGCCACTTTGAAGAACGCCTGCTTGCGGCTGTAGCCGTCCAGCAGCGCCGCCTGCTCCAGCTCGGGGGTGAGGTCGGCGAAGTACGACCGCATGATCCACACGATCAGTGGCAGGGTGACGAGCTGGAGCACCCACACCATGCCGACGTACGTGTCGAACAGGCCGAGCTTCTGGTACAGCACGAACAGCGGGATGATCACGGTGAGTTCGGGTGCGAACCGGAACGACAGCAGCGTGAACATCAGGTTCTCGGAGCCCCTGAACCGCCAGCGCGCCGATGCGTACGCCGCCGGAAGACCGACGAGCAGCGACAGGGCCACCGCGCCCAGCGACACGACCAGGCTGTTGACGAAGAACCGCACGAACGGGATGCCCTCGCTGTCGCCGAGGACCGTGCGGTAGCCGTCGAGGGTGGGGGAGAAGGAGAAGTAGGTGGAGAAGAGCTGGTTGGCCGGCTTCAGCGACAGGATCACCATCCAGGCGATCGGGAACAGCGCGAAGACGAAGTAGAGGATGAGGGCGGCATCCGCCAGCCACCCAGACAGGCGTTTCCTCCAGGTCACTTGGCAGCCACCTCCGCGGCCTTCCGCTGGATCTTCCCCAGGTGCTTCACCAGCACCATCGCGGCGAGATACACCACGGCCCACAGCACGATCGTGTAGCTGATCCCGAAGGAGTACCGCTGGAAGCGGATCGCCTCCAGATACGCCCGGATCTGCAGGACGACCGTCGAGTCGCCGGGGCCGCCCTCCGTCAGGGCGTAGATGATGTCGAACACCTTCAGCGAGTCCATGAACCGGAAGATCACCGCGACCAGGACGTACGGCCACAGCATCGGCAGCGTCAGCCGCCGGAAGGTGTACCACCAGCCCGCCCCGTCGACGGCCGCCGCCTCGAAGGGCGACGTGGGCAGCGAACGCAGCCCGGCCAGCGCGAGGATCGCCACGAACGGCGTGTACACCCACACGTCCACGGCGATCGACGACAGCAGCGCGCCGGTCGGGGTGTCCGTCCACTGGACCCCGCCCAGCCCGAAGGGTCTCAGCAGGTAGTTGATCACCCCCACCGACGGCTGGAGCATCAGCTTCCAGATGATCGCCGCGATCACCGGCGCGATCATCAGCGGCAGGATGAGGATCTTCTCCAGCACCCGCCCGGCCGGCGTCGACCGGTGCAGCAGCAGCGCGACGGCCACGCCCAGCACCGTCTCCACGGCGGCGGCCCCCACCGCGTACAGCACCGTCACCCACGCCGAGTTCCAGAAGGCCTCCTGCGTGAAGACGGTCTCGTAGTTCTCGAACCCCACCATGTCGGGCTGCGGTTTGCTCGCCGAGAAGTCGAAGAGCGTGTAGTACAGGCCGAGTCCGAAGGGGTAGAGGATCCCGCAGGTCAGCAGCAGCGCGGGGACGATCAGGAGGTACGGGCGCAGGGCGAGCCGCCATCCCATCGCGCTAGCCCACCTTGTCGGCGAGGTCGCCCGCCAGCCCGTCGAGGACCGACCTGGCGCTGCCGCCGCCGTAGATCTCCTGGAGGGCGGCGGCCCAGCTGGTGGTCGCGTCGAAGAACTGCGCCTGTGGCGTGAACTGGATCTTCGTCTGGTCGACGACGGTCTCGAAGGTCTCGATGAAGCCGGGCAGGTGCTTCATCTTGTCCTTGTAGGCGGCGTCGTCGGCGATCGACTTGCGGACCGGGTCGATGTGGTTGTGGGTGATCGCGCTCTTGCGCAGGTGCTCCTTGCCGGTCGCCCACTGCAGGAACAGCCAACTGGCGCTCTTCTTCTTGCTCTTGGCGTTCATGCCGAGCGACCAGATCCACATGTTGGTCGCGAGGGACCCGTCCGGCCCCTTCGGCCCGGGGTGGAAGGCGATCTTCCCGGAGGCGGGGCTCGCGCCCTCGACCGCCTGGAAGTAGGCGGCCGTGTCCGCGTCGAACAGCATCCCCGCCTTCTTCGCGCCGAGGTCGCTGGAGCACTGGTACCAGGTGTACGACGTCCAGGACGGCGGCCCGCCCTGCTTGACCATGCCGGCCCAGTCCTCGGTGAAGGCGACGGCCTCCGGGGTGTTCATGGCGGGTGTGAGCTTCCCGTCGGCGACTGTGAAGTCCTTGAGGCCGTTACGGGCGTACATCGTCATGAAGCCCGGGTGGATCGTCGCCCAGCTCCTCGATCCCCGTACGGCGATCCCGTACATGCCGTCGAAACCGGCGCCGGGGGCTTTCCGTTTGATCGTCCGGGCGATGTCGCGCAGTTCGTCGAAGGTCTCGGCGGGCTTCAGGCCGAGTTTTCTGAAGACGTCCGTGTTGTAGGCGACGACGTTCGTCTCCCAGCCCCACGGCAGCGCGTACTGCCCGCCCTGCCCGAGCGGCGCGCCCGCCTTCAGCGACCACTGGTCGGCCTGGAGGAGGTTCGGGAAGAAGTCGGCCTGGTCCCATTCGGCGCCGGTGGCCGAGGAGTTGCGCATCCAGGGGCCGAGGTCCTCCAGCCAGCCGGGCGGGCCGTACTGCCAGACCATGTAGGCGCCCAGCATGAAGACGTCGTAGGAGGCGCGCCCGCTGGACAGGTCGACGGTGAGCTTGTCGAAGTAGTTGTCCTCGGGGAAGACGTCGTACTCCACCTTGATGCCGGTCTTCTCGGTGAAGGACTTCAGGTCGGCGACCAGCGCGTCCGTGTAGGGGTGCTTGTTCAGCAGCGCCTTGACGGTCGTCCCCTTCTCCCGCCTCCAGTCGAAGGAGCCGGTGACGTCGTCCGCGGCCGAGCCCTCGCTCTTGTTGTCGTCACCGCCGAACCCGGCCCCGCAGGCCGCGAGCAGCGGGGTGGCGGCGGCCGCGGCGGTCAGGGCGAGGAAGCGGCGGCGGTCGTGCACGTGCGTGTCCATCCGTGACCTCCACGTGGGGCTCGGTCAGGCTGCGGGTTAACACGGCGAGTCGACTCGTTAACCGAGGGTGGAACGGCGGAAGTTGGCCGTCAATCCCTCGCGCACGGGAAAATCTCAGTGCAGAGTGAGAAGTTCACGGATCGGATCGCGATATGCGGGAGGTTCCGGATGGCGGATGACGGTTTCGGGGACGAGGCCTGGCTCGGGATCGACCTGGGCACCCAGAGCGTTCGCGTGCTGCTGGTGACACGCGACGGCACGGTCCTCGGCAGCGGCGCGGCCCCGCTGGCCGGGCGGCGCGACGGGGTGCGGCACGAGCAGGATCCGGCGCAGTGGTGGGACGGGCTGTGCGCGGCGTCCCGGGCCGCGCTGCGCGGGCAGTCGCGGGTGCGGGTCGGCGGGCTCGCGGTGTGCGGGACGTCCGGGACCGTGCTGCTGACCGACGGGGCGGGGCGGCCGATGAGCCCCGCGCTGATGTACGACGACGGGCGTGCGACGGCGGAGGCGGCGCGGGCGCGGATGGCGGGGCTCAAGGTGCAGGACACCTGGGCGCTGCCGAAGGCCCTGTGGCTGACCGGCGCCTACGGACCGGGCCGGATCACCCACCAGCCCGACCTGATCGTCTCCCTGCTGACCGGCAAGCTGCCGCCGGCCGACTCCAGCCACGCCCTCAAGACCGGCTACGACCTGGAGCGCGACGCCTGGCCGTCGATGCTGCCCCGACTGGGCCTGCCCGACACGGCGATCCCCGACGTCGTACGCCCCGGCACCCTGCTCGGCGAGGTCTCCGCGACCGCCGCCGACGCCACCGGCATCCCCGCCGGCACCCCCGTCGTCGCCGGGATGACCGACGGCTGCGCGGCCCAGATCGCCTCCGCCGCCCTGCGCCCGGGCTCCTGGAACTCGGTGCTCGGCACCACGCTGGTCCTCAAGGGCGCGTCCCCGACGCCCGTCCGGGACCCGACGGGCGTGGTCTACAACCACCGTGCCCCGGACGGGAGCTGGCTGCCGGGCGGCGCCTCCAGCGTCGGCGCGGGAGTGCTCACGGCGGCGTTCGCGGGCGCCGATCCGGCGGCCATGGACGAGCGGGCCGCCGCGTACGAGCCGTCCGGCGCGATCGCCTACCCCCTGGTGTCACCCGGCGAGCGCTTCCCGTTCCTGGCCCCGGACGCCGCCGCGCTCGTGCTGGGCGAACCGGAGTCGGACGCCGACCTGTGGGCCGCGCTCCTGCAGGGCGTCGGCTTCACGGAACGCCTGTGCCTGGACTATCTGCACCATCTGGGCGCACCCCTCGACGGCCCCCTCACCTTCACGGGCGGCGCCGCCCGCAGCCCGTACTGGAACCAGCTGCGCGCCGACATCCTGGGCCGCGCCGCCCGGGTACCGCAGCAGACGGAACCGGCGCTGGGGATGGCCGCGTTGGCGGCGTACGGCGCGGGTGCGGAACAGCAACTGGCGGCGGCGGCGGAAGGCATGGTCCGCATCGGCACGACCGTCCACCCCCGGCCCGACCGCACCGCCCGCTTCGCCGAGCCGTACGCCCGCCTGGTCGACGAACTGACCGCCCGGGGCTGGCTGCCCCCACCGGTCGCGGCACACGCGCACGCCCGTCTGGACGGGGATACTGCGGACTCATGACCACGAGTACGACACTGCTGCTGGCCCGGCACGGACAGACGATCTGGCACGCCGAGAACCGCTACGCCGGTGTCAGCGACGTGCCCCTCACCGACACGGGCCGCGCCCAGGCCGAGGCCCTCGGCCGCTGGGCCGCCGCCCACCCGGTCGACGCGATCTGGACCTCGCCCCTCTCCCGCGCCGTCGCCACCGCCGCCCCGGCCTGCAGGGCCCTCGGTCTCACCCCGCAGAGGGAAGCCGGCCTGCGCGAATGCGACTTCGGTGTGCTGGAGGGCCGTACGCTCGCGGAGTTCGCGGCCGAGGACCCGGCCGCCGCGGAGGCCTTCCGCGCCGACCCGGTGGCCCACCCGTTCCCGGCGGCGGAGGACCCTGCCGCCGCCGCCGAGCGCGGTGCCGCCGCCCTGCGCCGCATCGCCGCGGCCCACCCCGGCGGGCGGGTCCTGGTCGTCGCCCACAACACGCTGTTCCGTCTGGTGCTGTGCACGCTGCTGTCGATCCCGGCCCGGGAGTACCGCAGAGTGTTCCCAAGGTTGCGCAACGTGGCGATCAGCGAACTTCGCCTGAACCCCGACGGATCCGCCGCACTTCTCTCCCTCAATGTGCCCTGCGAGGCGGACGTGCCGTAGCACCATGGGCGCATGACGGAGATCGACACCTCGGTACCGCACTCGGCCCGCATCTGGAACTACTGGCTGGGCGGCAAGGACAACTACCCCGTGGACGAGGCGGCCGGCGACGCCTACACCGCCGTCTTCCCCGGCATCGTCACCATCGCCCGCAGCAGCCGCGCCTTCCTGGGCCGCAGCATCCGGTACCTGGTCGGGGAGGCGGGTGTCCGCCAGTTCCTCGACGTCGGCACCGGGCTGCCGACCGTCGACAACACGCACGAGGTCGCCCAGCGCCTCGCACCCGAGTCGAGGGTCGTCTACGTCGACAACGACCCGCTGGTCCTGGCCCACGCCCGCGCCCTGCTCACCTCGACTCCGCAGGGCGTGACGGCCTACGAGGACCTGAGCCTGTTCGAGCCGGCGAAGATCCTCGAAGCGGCCTCCTGGACCCTGGACCTCACCCGCCCCACGGCCCTGATCCTCAGCGGCATCCTCGGCCACGTCGCCGACTACGACCAGGCCCGCGCCCTCGTCCGCGGCCTGCTGGCCGGCCTGCCCTCCGGCAGCTACCTCTCCCTCAACGAGGGCTCCCGCGGCACCGACCCGGCCTACGAGCGGGCCCAGGACGCCTACAACGAGACCGGCGCGGTGCCGTACTTCCTGCGCCCGGTCGAGCAGATCGCCGCCTTCTTCGAGGGCCTGGACCTGGTGGAGCCCGGCATCGTCTCCGTCCCCCTGTGGCGCCCCGAGCCGAGCGACGAGGCGCCGCAGCCGATCGGCCAGCACGGCGGGGTGGGCCGCAAGCCCTGACGCCCGCCCGGCAACGGGAAGCCCCCGCGAGTCCTGTCCTCGCGGGGGCTTCCTTCCTTCCGCCTGCCGTTCGTGAAGGGTGAGAAGACGATCACGAGGCAGGACGCCTTGTTGCAAGCTGTTCGCAATAACAAGCTAACAGCAAAAAGCCCCCCGTGTGGATCACACGGGGGGCTTCGGTTCCGTCAGGTGGGCGTCACTGGCCCTTGGCGCGCGCCTTCTGCCACAGGTACCCGACCGCCGCCAGGAACAGCGTCATCCCGCCCGTCGAGTACAGCTGCACGCGCGTGTCCGGCTCCCGGGCCATCAGGACGAAGATCGCCGCCATGCCCGCCAGCGCGACCCAGGTCAGCACCGGGAACGCCCACATCCGCACGACCAGCTTCTCCGGTGCCTCACGCTCCAGTCGCCTGCGCAGTCGCAGCTGGGAGACGGCGATGAAGATCCAGACGACCAGGATCACCGCGCCGATCATGTTCAGCAGCCAGGGGAAGACGTCGTCCGGCCGCCAGTAGCTGAGCACCACGCACACGAAGCCGAACACCGAGGACGCCAGGACGGCGATGCGCGGGACGCCGCCCGACACCCGGCCGAGGGCCTTCGGGCCCTGTCCGCGCTGGACGAGCGAGTACGCGATGCGTGAGGAGCCGTAGATGTTGGCGTTCATGGCGGAGAGCAGGGCCACCAGCACGACCACGTTCATCAGCTGGCCGGCGCCGGGGATGCCCAGGTGGTCGAGGGTGGCGACATACGGGCCCTTCTCGACGATCTCCTTGGAGTCCCAGGGGACGAGGGTGACGACGACCGCCATCGAGCCGATGTAGAAGAGAGCGATGCGCCACATGGCCGTGCGGACCGCGCTGGCCACACCGCTGACCGGGTTCTCCGACTCGGCCGCCGCGATGGTGACCGTCTCCATGCCGCCGTAGGCGAAGACCGAGGCGAGCAGGCCGATGATCAGGCCCTCGCTGCCGTGCGGGAGGAAACCGCCCGCACCGGTGAGGTTCGCGGTGCCCGGCGCGTCCGTGCCCGGCAGGACGCCGGCGATCGCCAGGCCGCCCAGCACCAGGAACAGCGAGATCGCGCCGACCTTCAGCGCCGCGAACCAGAACTCGAACTCGCCGAAGTTCTTCACGGCGGCCAGGTTCGCGCCGCAGAACACGACCATGAACAGGGCCACCCAGGCCCACTCCGGCGTGTGCGGCAGCCAGGTGGTGACGATCTTCGCGGCACCGATGCCCTCAAGGCCGACGGCGGTGCACAGCAGCACCCAGAAGGACCAGCCCGCCGTGAAGCCGGCCCATGGGCCGATCGCCCGCTCGGCGTGCGCGGAGAACGAGCCGGAAGACGGATACGCGGCCGACATCTCGCCCAGCATCCGCATCACCAGCATCACAAGGAGGCCGGAGAGGATGTAGGCGACGACGATCGAGGGGCCCGCGGCGGCGATACCGGCGCCGGACCCGACGAACAGGCCCGCGCCGATGACACCGCCGAGGGCGATCATCGACAGGTGGCGCTGCTTCAGACTGTGGGACAGGGAGACGTCGTCCGCCTTCGGCGGCGTCTGTGACTCCGTGGTGCTGCTGGGCATGGGCGCGGCTCGTCCAATGCGTGAGATGGGCAAAAACGCCCACAGTCTGGGCAGCCTCTCCGCTCAGAAGCAGAGGTTGCCCACTATGCGGACACCTGGCGCACTGTAAGTGGTGGAGCCGTCACCCGGCGACCGGCACCGGGTGCGGGGCCTGCGGGAGTCGATTGGTGAATCCCTACAGTCGGCTCGGCGCCCCGGATGTGAGCTCGACGTCCCTGCCTCCGTGACCGGCGTCACCTCGTACCAGGTGTAACACCCATCCTTTGTCCGGAGCCCACCAAGCCCGCGAACGAGCCTTTGTCGACCACTGACGGTGAGCGAGCGAAACACTCTGGGATAGCGTCACAGCGTCCCGTACTGCCCTCACCCCGCGGAGTCCCCATGAGCACCGCTGCCGCCGCCCCCGCTCGCACCGGACAGGTCCTCGCCGACCTGCTCCCGGCCTCCCGCGTCCGCGACCTCGCGCTCGTCGCCGGCGGCGCCGCGTTCACCGGCCTCGCCGCCCAGATCTCCGTGCCCGTGCCGGGCTCCCCGGTGCCGGTGACCGGCCAGACCCTCGCGGTGCTGCTGGTCGGCACGGCCCTCGGCGCCGGCCGCGGCTTCCTCTCCCTCGCGCTGTACGCGCTCGCGGGCATCGCGGGCGTGCCGTGGTTCGCGGAGGGCACCTCCGGCGCCGCCGCCCCGTCCTTCGGCTACGTCCTCGGCATGATCCTCGCCGCCACCGTCGTCGGCGCCCTGGCCCGCCGCGGCGCCGACCGCACCGCACTGCGCACGGCCGGCGCGATGCTGCTGGGCGAGGCGGTCATCTACGCGATCGGCGTCCCGTACCTGGCCCTGGCCACCGGCATGTCGGCGTCCGCCGCGATCGCGGCCGGCCTCACCCCGTTCCTGATCGGCGACGCCCTGAAGGCGGCCCTGGCGATGGGCGCGCTGCCCACCGCCTGGAAGCTGATCAACCGCTGACGCCGTAGTTCCTGCGGAAGAGGTTCGCCGGGTCGTACTGCGACTTCAGCCCGGCGAGCCTCTTTCGCGTCCCGGCGTCGTACAGACCCGCGCCCCGGTCCCCGGCCCCGAGGGCGAAGTTGAGCGCCCGGCCGAGCGTGACGGGAGCGAGCAGGCCGAAGGCGGGGTCCAGGATCTCCCGGGCCCGCTCCCGGTCCGCCGTGGTCAACAGCCGCACCAGGAACGTCCCTTCGCGGTACGGCACCGAGTTCGGCGCGGGCTCGGCCAGCGCCCCGCCCAGATGATTGATCTGCACGACACACATGGCCGCGGCCTCCGGCCCGGTACGGGCGAGCAGGCCGGCCACCCTGTCGGTGTCCAACTCACTCAGCACCGCGCTGTCCCCGTAGTAGGCGTGCGGGAAGTCCGGGTCGCTGTGGATGGTGTGGCTCTCGGCGTACGGCATCTCGCGCAGGGAGTCGGCGAGCACCGGCCCGATCCTCCGCAGCGGGGCGACGAGCCGGTCCCCGTCGGCCCCGGTGTACGCGACCCGCACCGAGATGACGTACCGCCCGCGCAGCCGCGACGGCAGCCCCGGGATGGCCGGGTACGGTACGGCGGCGAAGGACGAGGTCAGCCCGTCGGGCACGGTCCGCGTCCACTCCTCGTACGCCCGCAGTACGGCCGCCGGGCCGACCTCGCGTCCGTCGAAGGCGAGGGAGCCGCCGTACAGGGTCCTGACCGGTACGAGGCCGATCTCCAGCTCGGTGACGACGCCGAGGGTGTGGCCGCCGCCGAGGAGGCCCCAGTACAGGTCGGACTCAGGGGTGACATGGCGGGGTCGGCCGTCGGCGGTGACGACGTCGAGCGAGCGGACGTGGTCGGCCGCGTACCCGAACTGCCGCGCCAGGATGCCGAGTCCGCCGCCCAGCGTGTACGACACGGCTCCGACGGACGGGGCCGAACCGTTGAGCGGCGCGAGCCCGTACGGCTCCGCTGCCGCCACGACCTGACCCCAGCGCACACCTGCCTGGACGCGGGCGGTGCGGGCCTCGGGATCGACGGTCACCCGGTCCATACGCCGGGTCGTGACGAGGATCCCGCCCTCGGCCGGCCCGGGCAGCCCGTGCCCGGTGGCCTGGACGCCGACCGGCAGCCCCCGCTCGGCCGCGTACCGCACGGCGGCGGCCACGTCGGCGGCGGAACCGGCCGGGACGACGATGTCGGGCCGCTGGGCGAACCCGGTCTGGAAACCGGCGAGTTCGTCGTCGTAGCCGGGGTCGCCGGGGCGGAGGAGGGACAGATCTGTCAGCTGCTGCGTGGAGGTCATGGCCTGCACAGTGGCCGGATAACCTGACAGGTGCCGTCAGGTTATCCGGCCGATTCACCGGCCGATTCGTCGCTCGACTTTCCGCCGCCGACTTCCGCTCAGTCCGCCTGGCGCTCCGGCCGCCGCTGCCGCGCCCACCACAGCCCGGCCGCGCCCGCCGCGATCAGCGTCGCGCCGGCCGCGCCCAGCGGCAGGACGTCACGGCCGACGCCGGTCTTGGGCAGCTTGTCGGCGCCCGGTGCGACCGGCTTGTTGTCGGTGCCGAGGAGCAGCGGGGTGGCCGGGGCGTCGGGTGACGGGTTCGTCGTGCCGAACGGCACCGGGCCCTGCTGCCAGTACGTCTTCTTGCCGTCGCCGCTCTGGACGGGAAGGCAGATCTTGCCCGTCTTGCTCAGGTCGTACGTCGCGGCGACGGCGTACGACTTCGACTCACCGGCCGGGAGATTGTCGAGGGAACAACTGAAACCGCTGTTCGAGCCCTCCGGAAGGCCGTTTTTCTCGATCGCTGAACAGCCCTCGACATTCTTGACCGTGAGGCCGTCGAAACCGACGACCAAAAGCCTGATCTCTCCGCTGTCCTTGGTCCCTTCGTTCTTCACCGTGGCGGTGATGTCGGCCTCTTGCGAACTGTTGTCCACCGAGATTTTTCCGGGCAGCGCAGTGGTGAGCTTCACCCCTGCCGGCGCCTCGTCGATGACCTTTCCCCCCTTGCTGCTTCCCGGTCCCTGGTCATCCGCACCGGCAGTGGCGGAAAGGATCAGCACTGCCGAGAAAGATGCCGCGACCAGCGATCCCGCGATGGTCGTCGTGCGACGAGAACTCATGTTCGTCCCCCTTGCCTGCGTCTGAATTCGCAGTACTTGAAGAGCTACCACAAGATTTCTCCGCACTATGCTGGTACCGCGTGAAGTGTGACCATTGTGTTTCGGTCGGGGATGTCAGAGGCGTCGTGGAGGGGGTGCAGCGGATTGCCGGGAAATACGGGAAACACGAGGAGCGGCGGGGTTCCAGGTCTACTCGTGACAGGGCGCTACCGACTGGTCGAGAGTATTGGCCAGGGGGGAATGGGGCGGGTGTGGCGAGCCGTCGACGAAATACTCGATCGCCTGGTCGCCGTCAAGGAAATGCGCATCGACGGCCTCGACCCGGAGGACACACGCACACGCCGGGAGCGCACGCTGCGTGAGGCGCGGGCGACGGCGAGGATCGACCACCCCAACGTCGTACGCGTCTATGACGTGGTCGACGAGGGCGAACGCCTGTGGATCGTCATGGAGTTGGTGGCCGGCCGCTCCCTGGAACGCATCATGGCGGAGGAAGGCCCCCTGCGCCCGGCCGAAACGGCCCGCATCGGCATGGGCCTGGTGGCGGCACTGCGCCAGGTGCACGCCAGGGGAGTGCTCCATCGGGACATCAAACCGGGCAACGTCCTGGTGGAGTCGGTGGTGACGAGGGGGCGGGGCAGGGTGGTCCTGACCGACTTCGGCATCGCGGCGATCCAGGACGCCAAGGCCCTCACCATGGTCGGCATGCTGGTCGGCTCCCCCGACTACATGGCCCCCGAACGCATCTCCGGCCGCCCCCAGGGCCCACCGTCCGACATCTGGTCCCTCGGCGCCACCCTGAGCGCGGCCCTCGCCGGGCACTCCCCCTTCTCCCGCGACACGACGCTGGCCACCCTGCACGCGGTCCTCTATGAGGAGCCCGAACTCCCGCCCTCCGCAGGCCCGTTGCGCGAGATCCTGGCCGCCCTCCTGGAAAAGGACCCGTCCACCCGCCCGACCCTGGACGACCTGGAAACGGCCCTACAGCCGGTGGCGTTTCCGACACCTACACCGACGATGCCGGTGGTTGGGGGAGGGGGTGGGGTGGGGGGAGGGGTGATGGCCGGGACCTGGTTCGGGGGTGCGTCCGGGTCGGGGTTCGAGGCTGGGTCCGAGTCCGGGGCTGGGTCCGAGTCCGGGGCTGGGTCTCGGGCCGCGTCCGGGGCCTGGTCCGGGCCCCCGGCCGGGGCTGGGTCTGGGCCGGGGTCTGGGTCCGGGTCTGCGTCCGGGCCTGGGGCCTGGTGTGGGACCCCGGCTGGGGCTGGGACTGGGCCTGGGTCCGGGTCTGGGGTCGAGCCGGCGTCCGGGCCTGGGGCCGGGCTCGCGTCCGGGTCTGAGGTCGGGTCTGGGCCCCCGGCTGGGGCCGAGTCCGAGTCCGAGTCCGGGTCTGGGTCTGGGTCTCGGGCCGAGTCCGGGGCCTGGCCCGGGCCCCCGGCCGGGGCTGGGTCTGGGTCTGCGTCCGGGCCTGGGGCCTGGTGTGGGACCCCGACTGGGACTGGGCCGGGGCCTAGGTCCGGGTCTGGGGTCGAGCCCGCGTCTGGGCCTGGGGCCGGGCTCGCGTCCGGGTCTGAGATCGGGTCTGGGCCCCCGGCTGGGGCCGAGTCCGAGTCCGGGGCTGGGTCTCGGGCCGCGTCCGGGGCCTGGTCCGGGTCCCCGGCCGGGGCTGGGTCCGGGGCTGGGGTCGAGCCCGCGTCCGGGGCTGGGGCCGGGCTCGCGTCCGGGTCTGAGGTCGGGACCGGGTCCGAGTTTGGGTCCGGGCCCACGTCCGAGTCGTGGGGCGGGGGCGTGCCGGGGACTGGGGCGATGGGTCGCCGAGGGCCCGAAGCCGGGCATGGCTCGGAGCCTGGAGCTGCACGTGAGCCTGAATCCGGGGGTGGCGCTGAGGCCGGAGCTGGCAGTGAGACCCAGCCTGTGGGGGGTCTTGAGGCCGATGCCGTCCGTGGAGGCCCGCCCGTGGGGGGCGTTGAGGACGGAGCCGTCCGTCGACCCCAGCCCGTTAGTGGTGTTGAGGCCGATGCCATCCGTGGAGCCCAGCCCGTGGGGCGACTTGAGCCCGGAGCCGTCCGTGGGCCGGAAGCCGTACGTCCACCTACGCCCGAAGGCACAACCGACCTCGACCCCGACCACCCCGTGCCCATACCCGTGCCCCTCCCCGAGCCGGAGACCACCCCCGGCCCCGACCACCCCGTGCCCATACCCGTGCCCCTCCCCGAGCCGGAGACCACCCCCGGCCCCGCGTCCGAACAGCCCCCCGCGCAACCCACCGGCCCAGAGCTGAAGCCGCCGCCCCCCATCCCCACGTCCGAGCCCGCGCCGGCACATGCCCCCACCCCGCCCCCCGAGCCCCACCCGGCCCCGAACCGACACCCCGCGCCGGCCACCCCGACGCGCCCGACCCCTAACCAGCCCTCACCGGATGCGGCGACCCCTCACCTCCCCGGGAGGCCGAACTCCCCGAGGGAATCGCCCACCCCGGCCTACTTGGAGGCCTCCCGCGTCCCCACCCGGCCCCATCCCCGGCAGCCGGATGCCGTACGCGACGCGATACCGCCCCAGCTCTTGCCCCTCGGCGAGGAGCCCCCGACCGCGGACGTCCGCCCCGCCCCCACCGACACCCCGCGGCACCCCACGCCCACTCCCGCCCCCGACCGCACTCGCACGACCGCGCCGCCGACCTCGGTGACCCCTGCCGCACCCCGGTCCGAAGCCACCCCACCCCAAGCCGCCACCGCCGCCCCCGCACCCACTCCCGCCCCAGAACTCCCCAAGCCCCCCAACGCCTCCACAGAACTCGTCTCCGAAGCGCGCTCGGAGGTGCGCTCCGCAACCCCGACCGAACGTTCTCCCATCGGCCCCGCACCCCGCAGGGCCGGCGCCTCCCTGGCCCGTGCCGAAGCGATGACCGAGCGGCGGCCCGCCCCGGCGGAGGGGCGCGCGTCCGGCGGTGCCCGGTCGTATCCCGCCGTGCCGCCGGGCGGGTTTCCCGGCCCTGTGGCCTCGGCCGGGCCCCGGCGCGAGCGTCGCCGTACGGGGATGATCGCCGTGGGAGTCCTCGCCGCGGGCGCTGTCGTGGCGGTCGTCCTGGCGACCAACTCCGGGTCACCCAGGGACGACGATCAGGCCGGTTCCCCCGCGTCGCCGTCCTCCTCGGCCGCGTCCTCCCCGGGCAGCAGCCCGTCGCCCACGGTCGAGGGCACATCGCGGCCGCAGAGCCTGCCGCCCGGGGCGCGCCGGGAGGCGGGCGGGTTCGCGTGGGTGACGCCCGAGGGCTGGCGGCGGGACATCAAGACCGGGTCGGAGGTGCACTACACGTCACCGGACGGCAGACAGGAACTGGCCGCCAAGTCGGCCCTGGCCCGCGGCGACCTGATGGACTCCTGGGAGAAGTCGGAGCAGAACGCCCACCAGGGCCAGGACTACCGCAAGATCCGCCTGGAGCGGACGACGTTCCGCGGGCACCCCGCGGTCGTCTGGGAGTACACCTTCACCCTCCAGGGCCTCCCCTGGCACGCCCGGCTGCTGGGCTTCACCGCGGACGGCAAGTCGTACCAGATCAACACCTGGTACCAGCCGGACGTCGAGAGGGAGGCCTTGAGGACCTACGGTGAGGTCAGGGACAGCTTCACCGTGCTCTGAGGCACGCCAAGGGGCCCTGCGGTGCGCCGTACGACACCACAGGGCCCCCGGCCCGCAGTCAGAGGTCAGCCGACCTTGACGTCGTCACGCACCTCCACGGAGGCCGTCGCGCGCCCGCCGCCGATCTTCTCCTTCACGAGGGCGACGATCAGCACGACCGCGGCCACGAGCAGGGACAGCAGCACGGTCTTGCGCCCGTCGTGCTCGGTGTCGGTCAGCATGTAACCGAGCACGAACACGATCAGCGCGGCCGTCGCCCAGGTCAGATACGGGTACAGCCACATCTTCACGACGAGCTTCTCCGGCGCCTCCGCCTTGATGATCTTCCGCATGCGCAGCTGCGAGAAGCAGATCACCAGCCAGACGAACAGGGCGACCGCACCGGAGGAGTTGACGAGGAAGAGGAAGACGGAGTCCGGGAACTTGTAGTTGAAGAAGACGGCCACGAAGCCGAACACGACAGACGCGAGGATCGCCGTCCGCGGCACACCGCTGCCGGTCGTCCGAGCGAAGGACTTCGGCGCGTCACCGCGCTGGCCGAGGGAGAAGGCCATGCGGGAGGCGGTGTAGAGGCCGGAGTTGAGACAGGACAGCACCGAGGTCAGCACGATGAAGTTCATGATCTGACCGGCGTGCGGGATGCCGAGGGAGTCGAGCGCGGCGACGTACGAGCCCTTGTCGGCGATCGCCTTGCTGTCCCAGGGCAGCAGGGCCACCACGACGAGGATCGAGCCGAGGTAGAAGACGGCGACTCGCCAGATGATGCTGTTGGTGGCCTTGGTGACGGCCCGCTGCGGGTCCTCGGACTCACCGGCGGCGAGGGTGGCGATCTCGCTGCCCATGAAGGAGAAGACGACCAGCAGCACACCGGTGAGGATCGCCCCCGGTCCGTTGGGCAGGAAGCCGCCGTGCTCGGTGAGGTTGCTCAGCCCGGCCTGCTCGCTGTCGACGCCCGGGAGCACCCCGAACACGGCCAGCCCGCCGATGACGATGAACGCCGCGATGGCGACGACCTTGATCCCGGCGAACCAGAACTCGAACTCGCCGTACGACCCGACGGAGACGAGGTTGGTGGCGGTCAGCACCACCATCACGATCAGGGCCCAGCCCCACTGCGGCACCTGCGGGATCCAGCCCTCCAGGATCGCCGCACCGGCGGTCGCCTCGACCGCCAGCACGACGACCCAGAAGAACCAGTACAGCCAGCCGATGGAGAACCCGGCCCAGCGCCCGAGCGCCCGGTCGGCGTGTTCGGAGAACGACCCGGACGTCGGGTTGGCCGCGGACATCTCACCGAGCATCCGCATCACCAGCACCACGAGCGTGCCGACGAGGGCGTACGACAGGAGGATGCCGGGTCCGGCGGTGGCGATACCGGAGCTGGACCCGACGAAGAGCCCGGCACCGATGACACCGCCGATGGCGATCATGGAGAGGTGGCGGTTCTTCAGTCCGGCCTGCAGGCCGTGGCCGCCTGGGGCCGGCGGGGCCGTCTTCTGAGTCGGCTGCGAAGTCATGGAACGGATTTCCTTTGCGCCATGGGGAGCAGTTCTCGTACCGGGGGTGAACGAGCGGTGTACGAGTCGGACCAGTGAATCGGAGGAGATCGGATTCGGGAACCTTTGATTCGGGATTGTTACTTGAGGTTTTCTTGAGCTTCCATAGCGTGCGTCACATTTGACGCGATCGACACCCGGCGCTGTTGCCCCGAAACGGTCGTGTCACACTCATTCCATGCGCGTGTATCTCGGCTCCGACCATGCGGGCTTCGAACTCAAGAACCACCTCGTCGAGTGGCTCAAGGCGGCGGGGCACGACCCGGTCGACTGCGGCCCCCACATCTACGACGCCCAGGACGACTACCCGCCCTTCTGCCTCCGCGCGGCGGAGAAGACGGCCGCGGACCCCGACTCCCTCGGCATCGTGATCGGCGGCTCCGGCAACGGTGAGCAGATCGCCGCGAACAAGGTGAAGGGTGTGCGCGCGGCGCTGGCCTGGAGCGAGGAGACGGCGGCGCTGGGCCGCCAGCACAACAACGCGAACGTCGTCGCGGTGGGTGCGCGCATGCACACCACGGAAGAGGCGACGAAGTTCGTCGAGACGTTCCTGGGCACCCCGTACTCCGGTGACGACCGTCACACCCGCCGCATCACCATGCTGGCCGAGTACGAGACGACGGGCGACCTGCCCCCGATCCCGCCGCACCACCCGCAGCAGTAGCTTCCGCGCGACTCCGGCCGCGCATTGCGGCCCGCCGAAGCGGGGTCCAGGGGGCGGCAGCCCCCTGGCCGGGGTCGAAGGGGCTCAGCCCCCTCAGGAGGGGAACGGGCAGGGGCGGCGGGGGCGAAACCCTCACACGCCGCCCCCCTCACCCGCACACGAAGAAGGAGCCACCGTGCCTGAGGGGCACACCATCCACCGGCTGGCCCAGGACTACGCCGCCGCGTTCCTCGGCACGACCCCCCGCGTCACCAGTCCCCAGGGCAAGTTCTCGGACGCCGCGGAACTCCTCAACGGCTCGGAGCTCACCCGCACCGAGGCCCACGGCAAACACCTCTTCCTCGGCTTCCGCGACGCCGAGGCCGCCGACTGGATCCACATCCACCTCGGCCTCTTCGGCAAGGTCGACTTCGGCGCCGCCCCCGCGCCCCCGCCCACGGACACCGTCCGCCTCCGCCTCGCGAACAGCACGTCGTACGTCGATCTCCGCGGCCCCACCACCTGCGCCCTGATCACGCACACCGACAAGCAGGCGATACACGACCGCCTGGGCCCCGACCCCCTGCGCGCCGACGCGGACCCGCACACCGCGTACCAGAGGATCTCCCGCAGCCGTACGACGATCGCCGCCCTGCTCATGGACCAGAAGGTCATCGCGGGCGTCGGCAACGTCTACCGCGCCGAGGTCCTCTTCCGGCACCGCATCGACCCGTACCGCGCGGGCAGGGACATCACCCCCGCGCAGTGGGACGCCATCTGGACCGACCTCGTCGAGCTCATGCGCGAGGGCGTGCGCAACAACCGCATCGACACCGTCCGCCCCGAGCACACCCCGGAGGCGATGGGCCGCCCGCCGCGCGTCGACGACCACGGCGGCGAGGTCTACGTCTACCGCAGGGCCAACCTGCCCTGCCACATCTGTGGCGGCGAGATCCGCACCGCCGACCTCGCCGCCCGCAACCTCTTCTGGTGCCCGGACTGCCAGACCCCGTAAGGCAGTCGCCCCGGCTCAGAAGCCGTGCGGCAGCCACGGCGCCACGGCCGACGCGAACCCCACCGACGCCTCCGCCAGCGCCCCCTGCCGCAGCTCCCGCACCCGCCCGGCGCCGGCCAGCGCGCCCAGGCTCACGCCGCCGAGATAGGCCGCCCCCAACTCCCGTACGGACAGGGAGAGATCGGCAGCGTCCGTCGTACGCTCGCACGACGCGCCCTTGGCGTCCCCGGACAGCCGCCAACGCCCCGCGTTCCAGGGGCAGAAGGCGTCCTCCACCTCGAACACCACATCCACCGGCGCCTGATAGGTCCGCGCCTCCAGCGCGGCCCCGACGTCCACCAGCCGAACGTGCAAAGAGTCCCGCACCCGCGGCGCACACCGCCGGATGTCGGACACCTGGTGCTGCCAGGCCTCGTCCATCGGCCGCCCGTACGCCTTCACGGTCGCCGTCAGGTCGATGTCGAACAGGAACCGCCACAGCGCGGCCTGCGCCGCCGGGTCGAGGGCCTCGGTGTCCCGCAGCAGCACCGAGCCCTTGGGCCCGGAGGCATCCCACTCCGGCTTGACGCGGAAGCGGGCGTACCCCACGACCTCGCCGTCCCGCTCCGCCAGCACGCACTGCAGCGGTGACGCGCCGTCCCGGTCGCTCTCCGGGTCGAGCAGCCCGAGCCGCTCCCAGCCGGGCAGCCGCGCGAGCATCCCCGGCCGGCCGGGCACCTTGCGCGCGTACACCGCCTCGCACACGTCGAGGACGTCGGCCGGTACGGCGTACCGCAGACGGACGTCATCGGTGCCGGGCGGCACGGACAGCCGTACGCGTGTCGTGTCGATCTCGGCGTTCACATGGAAGGTGCCGACGCCGTACCCGAAACGGCCGTAGATCTCCGGCTCGGAGGCGGTCAGTACGGCGAGGGGCCAGCCCCACGCACGCACATCGTCCAGCTGCTGTCGCATCATCGACGTCAGCACACCGCGCCGGCGGTGCGTGGCGGCGACGCTGACCATCGTGACGCCCGCGGCGGGCACGGACGCACCGCCGGGCACCGTGAGCCGGAAGCTGAACGCGCCCGCCGTCCCCACGCACGCGTCCCCGTCCCAGGCGCCGATGGAACGGTCGAGCTCGGTGAGGGCGTCCCACAACTCCCGCTCCTCGGACGCCTCCGGGACTCCGCTGAAGGCGCGGATCAGGCTGTCGTACCAAATGTTCCACTCGTCCTGCCGCAGCACCCGCAGTTCGGGACGGCCGGACTGACCGGGATCGCTCGCACTGTCTTTCGCCATGAACCATGCGTACCAGGGCATTGCGGGACCAGCGAGGGAATTTCTCGTTGGCGGCGGCGGGACGGCTTTCCGTGAAGTTCACTGTGAAGTCGAACCTCGGACGGGGGACAAGTGGGACCTCCCGTGCCAAGCAGCTGGTCCGATGGATAGGGTCCCGAACTAATGGCAGCAGGACGAGAGCGGCGCACGGCGGCCGAGACGTTCACGGCCCGGTTGAAGATGCAGTGGCACCGGGCCCGCGTCGGCGTGCGCAGAAGCGCCGTGGACTACTTCCGCGGGGACGGCTCGGACTGGATCGCCCTGGCCGGCCTCCTCCTGATGGTGCCGCTGATCTGCTCCCTGACGATGGCCAACCCGGTGTGGTTCTCCCCGGCCGCACTGGTCCTGCCGATCGTGGCGGGCGGGCTGCTGCTGCGCCCGGCGAGCCTGCTGGGCCTGTACGCCGCTGCCGCCACTGCCCTGATCGTCGAGTCCGTGCAGCTGGGCCCGTACACGGAAGGCCCGTCCCGCGTAACCCCTGGCGTGGTCCTGGTCGTGGCCGCCTGCGGCTTCTTCGGCCTGCTGATCGCGCAGTTCCGCAGCCGCGTCGGCGTGCCCTGGCGGCGCGGCGGCACGATGCTCTTCGACCTGCGCGAACGCATCCGCGTCCAGAGCAAGCTGCCGAGCCTGCCGCACGGCTGGCACCGCGAGATGGCGCTGCGCCCGGCGGGCGGCCAGTCCTTCTCCGGCGACTTCGTCGTGGCGGCCCGCACGAACGGCGGCCGCACGCTGGAGGTCGTCCTGACGGACGTGTCCGGCAAGGGCATGGACGCGGGTTCGCGCGCCCTGCTCCTCTCCGGAGCCTTCGGCGGCCTCCTGGGCAGCCTGCCCCCGCACGCGTTCCTCCCGGCGGCCAACGGCTACCTGCTCCGCCAGGACTGGGACGAGGGCTTCGCGACGTCGATCCACCTGGTCCTGGACCTGGACTCGGGAGACTACGAGCTCTACTCCGCGGGCCACCCGCCCGGCCTCCAACTGAGCGCAGGCAGCGGCCGCTGGGAGGAGAAGGCGGCCGAGGGCCCCCTCCTCGGCGTGTACGACGGCGCCCAGTTCGACCCCGTGAAGGGCTCGCTGCGCCCCGGCGACGTCCTGATGCTCTTCACGGACGGCCTGGTCGAAACGTCCGACCGCGACATCGTCGAGGGCATAGACCGCCTCACCGGCGAGGCCGACCGCTATGTCGCCGGCGGCTTCCACGGCGCCGCCTGGCACCTCATCGAAGCGGTGGCGAAGGACGTCAACGACGACAGAGCCCTCCTACTGATCTGCCGAGAGGGCCCAACGACCCAGCCCCCACCACGCTGACCCACCCCCAGCCCCCACCCACCCGCTGGGGCCGCACACCGACGGCGGCCCCTTCCCGGCGCCGCTCGGCACCAGTCGGCCCGCCCGGCATCCGAGGCCGAGCCCACGCCATCCCCAACCCCCACCCACCCGCTGGGACCGCACCCCCCTGGCGATGGTCCCTTCCCAACGCCGGCCCAGCAGCCTTCAGCCCGCCCGGCGTTCGAGGCCGAGGCCCGCCCCATCCCCAGCCCCCACCCGCCGGCTGTGGCCGGGCACCCGGCGGCGGTCACATCCCAGCGCGGTTGGCGTCCCTCAGCCGGTCCGGCGTTCGAGGCCGAGGCCCGCCCCATCCCTAACCCCCACCCACCCGCTGTGGCCGCGCACCCGGCGGCGGTCACGTCTCAACGCCGGTCGGCATCTTTCAGCCCGTCCGGCGTTTGAGGACGAGGCCCGTTCAGGGCCGAAGCGGGGGTCTGGGGGTCGCAGGCCCCCAGGGGGGTCCGGGGTTGAAGGGGCGGAGCCCCTGGGGGATGGGACGGGTAGGGGCGGCGGGGGCGAGACACTGGACGCGTGACCGAGACTCCCCGAGCCCCGCTCTCCCTCGCCGCCGTGGAGGCCATCGCCCGAGCCGCCCACGCCGACCAGACGGACAAGGCCGGACAGCCCTACACCGAGCACCTCAGGGCCGTCGCCGAAGGCGTACGCTCCCGCGGCGGCGACGCCGACCAGATCGCCGCGGCCTGGCTGCACGACGCCGTAGAAGACGACGCACTCTCCGAGCAGTGGCTGGAAGAGGCCGCCCTGAGCCCCCGTACGAAGGACATCGTCCGCGCGGTCACCAAGCGCGCGGACGAGCCCCCCGAGGCCTACGCCGGACGCATCCTCGCCACAGACGGCGCACTGCTGGTGAAGACGGCGGACCTGGCGCACAACGCGGACCCGGCACGCCTCGCGGCCCTCGACGAGACCACCCGGAAACGACTGACCGAGAAGTACGCGCGGATGCGCGCCCTTCTCGGTCTGGTCGATGAGTGACGTCCCGCGACGGGGACTTGCGGCTTGCGGTCAGGCGTTGACCTTCTCGCGCGCGGCCGCACCGTCCCGCTTCTCGCGCTCCCGGGCCAGCTCCGCCGCGTCCCGCTTGAACGCCCACTCCATCCTGGGCTCCATGGCGAACCGGAAGACCCGCTGCACCGGCTTGGTGCACAGCAGCGTGACACCGACGGCCGCGCAGACGGTGACGAAGATCTCCCCGAGCGGACGGTGCAGCCAGGCGGCCTCGAACCAGCCCTGGTAGTCACCGGCCTTCACGAAGAAGCCGTGCAGCAGATAGCCGTACAGCGTGCCCGCGCCGAGCGCCGTGAACCACATGTGGCGGCGCGGCACCCAGGCGAAGAAGCAGGCCGTCAGCAGCAGCGAGCAGCCGAACATCGCCAGCACCATGACCGGCCCGCTCCACCACGGCGCGCCCAGCTCCTGCGCCGCGTCACGGTGGTAGAACCACGCGGTGTTCATACGCGGCACCGCCCACCAGCCGAAGGCCAGCGCGACCGCGCCCACCGGCACGGACAGCAACCGCACCGTGCGCGTACGGACCATGTGGAAGTGCTCGGGCTTCATGCACAGACCCAGCACGAAGTACGGCAGGAACTGCAGAACCCGCTGCAGGTCCAGGTCGTCCCCGATCTCCGGGGTGACGGTCGCCGCCATGGCGAGGCCGAGCGCGAGCGGCAGCGGCCAGCGCACCATCTTCCAGATGGGGGTGGTCATCCGCCAGATGAACAGCGCGCACAGGAACCACGTCAGATACCACGGGTCCAGAAGACTGATCTCCTGGCTCGGGTCCTCGTCGATCCAGCGCTTGAAGAGCGGATAGGCCGTCTCGAAGACGATGTACGGCACCGCCACGCCCGTGATCAGGCGCTTGAGCCGGCTGGGGCTCGCGTCGAAACTGCGCGAGAAGAAGCCGGAGATGATGATGAACGCCGGCATGTGGAAGGTGTACACGACGGTGTACACGGCCTCCAGGATCCGGCTGTCGCCCTTGATCGGCTCCCAGGCGTGTCCTATGGCGACGAGCACGATCGCCAGGTACTTGGCGTTGTCGAAGAACGCGTCGCGCTGCTTGGCGCCGCTGGACGCGGGTCTGCTGTTCGCTTGAGCCTTCTGGTTCTGGGGCGAGCGCGGACTCGGCACTCCGTCCGCCGACGACTGTGCCGGGGGGAGTGGCGCTCTGTTGTGGCCTTGCGGTCGCAGCGAGTTCGTCACAGACCCTCCCGCCGGAATCCGGGGGAGTCGATCCAGGACCTCGCTGCGCATGCGGGGGACGAGGCAGCGTGGAACATCTGAGGCACCCTAGCGTCGCCTGTGTGATTTCGTAAAACCTGCGAGGTCATTCCGGGGTATTGCGCTCGATGGCGCGTGTACAACGAACATGCACCTGTCTGACACCCGTTGGGCACCCACCTTGTCCGGATTCATCCGGACTAAAGGGTGGATAGGGCCAGGATGTGACTCCGGTGTAATGATCTGCGTGGGAAGAATTCGAAAGGCACGCGAACACATTGTGTGGCGATGGAAACGATTCCGTCGAATTCCCCCACCGGGTGCCCCTTCGAAATACCGTACGGGACCGTACGGGCGCGACAGGAGAGGTCGGTGCCCGCGCGAGGCCCGCACAGATCCGGCACAGGTGTGGCGAACGAAACGTCACGTGCCGCATAGCGAAGCCCGGTTGGTGGCACGATGGTTCTGGCGGGGGTGCGCGGGGTTGCATCTCCGGGCCGGGAGAGCGGACCGACCGAGGGTGTGATCTGTTGTGGCCATTTCGCTGTCAGTGGTGTTGCTGTTGGCGATCATCTTGGTGGTGTTGATCCGTGGCGGTTCACTGAAGGCCGGCCCCGCCGTCGTCGCCGTGCTGTTCGGCTTCTTCCTCGCCTCGACCGGCATGGCGGACGACATCCAGCGGTTCCTCAACTCGATAGCCGAGACCATCAACTCGATCCAGTTCTAGGGTCCCTGGGGCGGCCCGGAAGAGTACGGATACCCTCGTTCGTGATCGTCGAACGGTCCGGAACGGGGGAACGTACGGGATGGCGCTGCGCGAGACCGATCCGGCAGAGGTGGGCGGCTACCACATCGAGGACCGCCTGGGCTCCGGCGGCATGGGCGTGGTCTATCTGGCCCGCTCCGCCTCCGGCCGCCGCCTCGCCCTGAAGGTCGTGCACGCGCAGTACGCCGACGACGACGAGTTCCGCATCCGCTTCCGCCGCGAGGTGGCCGCCGCCCGCCAGGTCAGCGGCGCCTTCACCGCTCCCGTCGTGGACGCCGACGCCGACGCGGCGCGCCCCTGGATGGCCACGCTCTACATCCCCGGCGAGGACCTCGGCACCCATGTCCGCCGCCATGGCCCCCTGCCGCTGCCCAAGCTCCGCGAACTGGCCGCCGGTCTCGCCGAGGCCCTGCGCGACATCCACCGCGCGGGCATGGTCCACCGGGACCTGAAGCCGGCCAATGTGATGCTCGCCGAGGACGGCCCCCGCGTCATCGACTTCGGCATCTCCCGCGCCGCCGAGTTCGCGGCCCAGGACGTCCTCACCCAGACCGGCCGCGTCATGGGCACCCCGCCCTTCATGTCCCCCGAGCAGTTCTCCTCCCCGCAGGACGTGGGCCCGGCCGCCGACATCTTCTCCCTGGGCTCGGTCGTCGCGTACGCCGCCACCGGCCGCGGCCCGTTCGACAGCCCGAGCCCCTACGAGACGGCCATCCGGGTCGTCGACGGCGACCCGGAACTCGACGGCGTCCCGGATGAGTTGCTCCCCTTCGTCCATCTCTGTCTGGAAAAGCACCCCAAATCACGGCCGAGCGCGGGCGAGCTCCTGGACCTGCTGCGCGACGGCCGGCTCCCCGAGCCGCGCCCCGCGCCCGAGACCGGCCCCACCCCGGACGAGCCGGCCGCACCCCGCCGACGCGGCCGCAGACGGCTGCTGCTCGCCTCCCTGGTGAGCGCCCTGCTGCTGGCCGCAGCGACCGCCCTCACCGTCGTGGCGGTCAACGCCGAGCCGACCCCGGCCGAGCGCGATCTGCCCACCGGATGGCAGGCCTGGCACAAGAAGTCCAAGGACCCGAGCGTCGACAAGGACCCGATCGGCGCCGACGCCCCGTTCAGCCGCTGCGCGGCCACCGGCAGCTCCCTCGTGTGCGCCGGTGACGACGTCATGGCGACCCGCTTCGCCCTCGCCGACGGCCGCAACACCTGGGCCCGGCCGATCGACGAGACCACCGACGATCTCGGCAGCGGCGATCTGGGCACGATCATCGCCGCCCGCAGCGGCCGCGTGTACGTCTACGGCGCCGACGACCGGACCGTCGGCGAGAACGAGTTCAACCCGACCCGCTACACGATCCAGGCGCTCGACGCCGAGACCGGCAAGGTGATCTGGAAGACGGTCACCGGCGACAGCGACGAGGCCACCGAGCCGAACAGCGACCACGGCGCCTCCGCCGCCGTACCCGAGGGCATCGTCACCGTCTACGGCGCGAAGGGGCAGCAGTACGCCCTGCTCGACGCCGTCGACGGCAAGGTCCGCTGGAAGCGCCCGATGCCCGACCCGGACACCCAGATGTGCCTGCTCCGCAGCGCCGCCCGGCACGCCTACCTGGTCTGCCAGAAGTGGAGCGAGGAGGACATCACCGGCACGAGCGTCGCGCAGCTCGACCCGGCCACCGGCCGTCCCCGCTGGACCGTGCAGGTCACGGGGGAGCAGGACATCGTCGGGGCGGCCGCAGGGCGCCTCGTCGTGCTCGACACGACCGGCACCCGCCGCGAGGTGACCCTGATCAACACGGCCTCGCACGTCGTGACGAACGTACGGCTGTCCCCCGCCCAGCCCGAGGCCGCGACCCCCACCCTGCTGAACGACAGGCTCTACTTCACCTTCCCCAGCGGCAGCGTCCGCGCGGTCGCCCCGGACACCGGGCGCCAGATCTGGGAGAGCAACTCCACCGTGGAGTCCTCCGGCCCCCCGATCGTCTCCGGCAGCCACCTCTACCTGGCCTCCCCCAGCGGCCGCCTGGCGGCCCTGGACCTGCGCACCGGCGCCGTCGAGGCCACCCTCCAGGGCCGAGACGACGGCGGCACCGCCGGCATCAGCGGGGTCGGCGCCCCCCTGGTCCTCGTCGGCGACGCCCTGTACGTCCCGTACGGCATCCGTTCGGTGTACTCCGTGGACGTACGCAACCTCTGAGACCAGGGCCCGGGAAGGGCACCCGCGCAACGCGAAGGGCCCGGTTCCGCGGAACCGGGCCCTTCGGCCGTACAGAGCGGGCGACGGGAATCGAACCCGCGTAGCTAGTTTGGAAGACTAGGGCTCTACCATTGAGCTACGCCCGCACAGGGACGCGCCGCAGGTCAGCTGACCGCGGCACTGCAGGCATCGTAGCGGTTCGGGCCCCCTCGACGCACACCCCATTGCCGCGCGCAGCCGCCCTACCGTTCCTGGCCGCGAAATGCGACGGCCCCACTGCCTGCGGGCATGTACCCTACGTGTCGCACCAGCACGGGGTGTGGCGCAGCTTGGTAGCGCGTCCGCTTTGGGAGCGGAAGGCCGTGGGTTCAAATCCCGCCACCCCGACCACGACCGGCCGGTCATCGGCCACCTGCGCGATCACCACGCCCGATCGCCTTTTGGGGCGTTCGTCGGCTGCGGTTACTATGCAAGCTGCGCGCCCGTGTGTCTCTCGTCTGATGAAGTCCTCCGGGCGGCGAAATCCGCCGGACCAGTCTGGCTCCGGCAGAACCCAAGAAGTCAGCCACAAGGAGACCGAACCGTGAAGAGCGCCGTGGAGACCCTGAACCCGACCCGGGTTCGGCTCACTGTCGAGGTGCCCTTCGAGGAGCTCAAGGACAGCCTCGACGCGGCGTACAAGAAGATCAACCAGCAGGTCACGGTGAAGGGCTTCCGCAAGGGCAAGATCCCGGCCCGCGTCATCGACCAGCGGTTCGGCCGCGGCGCCGTGCTGGAGGAGGCCGTCAACGACGCGCTCCCGAAGTTCTACACCGAAGCGGTCAACGAGGCCGAGCTCAACGTCCTGGGCCAGCCCGAGGTCGACATCACCGAGCTGAAGGACGGCGAGACGCTGAACTTCACCGCCGAGGTCGACGTCCGCCCGGCCATCGAGATCCCGGACTACTCCGGCATCGAGGTCGAGGTCGACGCCGTCGAGGTCACCGACGAGGACGTCGAGAAGTCGGTCGAGCAGCTCCGCGAGCGCTTCGCGTCGACCTCCCCGGTCGAGCGCGCCGCCGAGGACGGCGACGTCGTCACGATCGACCTGCAGGCCAAGGTCGACGGCGAGGTCCTCGAGGACGGCGTCGCCGAGGGCGTCTCCTACACCATCGGCTCGGGTGAGCTGCTCGACGGCATCGACGACGCCGTCAAGGGCCTGTCCGCCGGCGAGGAGGCCACCTTCACCTCCGAGCTCAAGGGCGGCTCGGCGGCCGGCAAGGAGGCCGAGGTCACCGTCAAGGTCACCCAGGTCGCCGCGCGCGAACTGCCCGAGCTGGACGACGACTTCGCGCAGCTCGCCTCCGAGTTCGACACCCTCGACGAGCTCAAGGCGGACAGCCGCAAGCGCCTGGAGAACATGAAGCAGTACGACCAGGCCACGCAGGCTCAGGAGCGCGTCCTGGAGAAGCTGCTGGAGCTCGTCGAGGTGCCCGTCCCCGAGAAGCTGCTCGAGGACGAGATCAACACCCGTAAGCACAACCTGGAGCACCACCAGCTCGGCCAGATGGGCCTCACCCTCGACAAGTACCTGGAGATCCAGGGCAAGAGCGCCGAGGAATTCGAGACCGAGACCAAGGAAGCCGCGGTCAAGGGCATCAAGACCCAGTTCGTGCTCGACGAGCTCGTCAAGCAGGAGAAGCTGAACGTCAACCAGGAGGAGCTCACCGAGCACCTCATGCGCCGCGCCGCTTCCTCCGGCATGTCCCCCGACCAGTTCGCCCAGGCGGTCGTCGAGGGCGGCCAGGTGCCGCTCCTGGTCGGCGAGGTCGCCCGCGGCAAGGCCCTGGCCCTCGTGGTCGAGAAGGCCACGGTCAAGGACACCAACGGCGAGATCATCGACCTGGACGACGAGGACGAGGCCGAGCAGGCCACGGAGACGGTGGAGGCCGCCGAGGGCACCGCTGACGCCGCCGACGAGGAGAAGTCCGAGGGCTGAGCCCACGGAGCCTTGTAAGCCGTACGAAGGGCCCTGGGGAGGCATGCTCCCCGGGGCCCTTCTGTCGTACGGCTGTGCCGCGCCCCTGAGGGGGGCGCGGGGAACCGCGCGGGCAATCGCCCCACCGGCGGAGCCATGCGCTCACAGCGAACACCACCAGAACCGGGATTGCAGCGCAGGGCCACCGCGTTAGGGTCCATGAGTATGAGGGCAGGGGAGTCCCCGTTGCCCACGCAGGACACGTGAGACGGCCCGGCGCCGTCGTAAGACGAGCAGGTGGATACGTGACGAATCTGATGCCCTCCGCCGCCGGCGAGCCTTCCATCGGCGGTGGCCTCGGCGACCATGTCTACAACCGGCTGCTCAACGAGCGGATCATCTTCCTCGGCCAGCCGGTCGACGACGACATCGCGAACAAGATCACCGCGCAGCTGCTGCTCCTTGCCGCCGACCCGGACAAGGACATTTACCTGTACATCAACAGCCCGGGCGGTTCGATCACGGCCGGTATGGCGATCTACGACACCATGCAGTACATCAAGAACGACGTGGTGACCATCGCCATGGGCCTCGCGGCCTCGATGGGCCAGTTCCTGCTCAGCGCGGGCACGCCGGGCAAGCGCTTCGCGCTGCCGAACGCCGAGATCCTGATCCACCAGCCCTCCGCGGGCCTGGCCGGCTCGGCCTCGGACATCAAGATCCACGCCGAGCGGCTGCTGCACACGAAGAAGCGCATGGCCGAGCTCACGGCGCAGCACACGGGCCAGACGATCGAGCAGATCACCCGGGACTCGGACCGCGACCGCTGGTTCGACGCCTTCGAGGCCAAGGATTACGGCCTCATCGACGACGTGATCGCCACGGCCGCCGGCATGCCGGGCGGCGGCGGCACCGGGGCCTGAGCCCCAGCGGATGGCCACAGCGCCCCGCACAGCCCCCAGCCGACCGCCTCAGCCCCTAGGAGACAGACAGTGAACGACTTCCCCGGCAGCGGCCTGTTCGACCGCGCACGCGCCGAGAGCACGGTGCCCGTCGCCGAGTCCCGCTATGTGATCCCCCGCTTCGTCGAGCGCACCTCGCAGGGCATCCGCGAGTACGACCCGTACGCGAAGCTGTTCGAAGAACGCGTGATCTTCCTCGGTGTACAGATCGACGACGCGTCCGCCAACGACGTCATGGCGCAGCTGCTGTGCCTGGAGTCGATGGACCCCGACCGGGACATCTCGGTCTACATCAACAGCCCGGGCGGCTCCTTCACCGCGCTCACGGCCATCTACGACACGATGCAGTTCGTGAAGCCGGACATCCAGACGGTCTGCATGGGCCAGGCGGCCTCCGCCGCCGCCGTCCTGCTGGCCGCCGGCACGCCCGGCAAGCGCATGGCGCTCCCGAACGCCCGGGTGCTGATCCACCAGCCGTACAGCGAGACCGGCCGCGGTCAGGTCTCCGACCTGGAGATCGCCGCCAACGAGATCCTGCGGATGCGCTCGCAGCTGGAGGAGATGCTGGCCAAGCACTCCACCACGCCGATCGAGAAGATCCGCGAGGACATCGAGCGCGACAAGATCCTCACGGCCGAGGACGCGCTGTCGTACGGGCTGATCGACCAGATCATCTCCACCCGGAAGATGAACAACGCCGAGGTTCGCTGACGCGGACCGGGTATTGTCTGCTGCCCCTTGGCACGGTTTGGGACGGTGCACGTCAAAGTGAACCGCGCCAAGGGGGGCCCGAACGGGGGGTCAGGCAAGGTACCGTCGGACATAAGGCAGCACCAGGAGCCGCTGGATTCGAAAACGTCCAGGCGTCTCCCAGGCGAAGGGGAAGCACACCGTGGCACGCATCGGTGACGGCGGCGATCTGCTCAAGTGCTCGTTCTGCGGCAAGAGCCAGAAGCAGGTCAAGAAGCTCATCGCAGGCCCTGGTGTGTACATCTGCGACGAGTGCATCGATCTCTGCAACGAGATCATCGAGGAAGAGCTCGCGGAGACCAGTGAGGTCCGCTGGGAGGAACTGCCCAAGCCGCGCGAGATCTACGAGTTCCTCGAGGGATACGTGGTCGGCCAGGAGGCGGCGAAGAAGGCCCTCTCCGTCGCCGTCTACAACCACTACAAGCGCGTCCAGGCCGGCGAGAACGGCGGCGGTCAAAGCCGCGAGGACGCCATCGAGTTGGCGAAGTCCAACATCCTGCTGCTGGGCCCCACGGGCTCCGGCAAGACCCTGCTGGCGCAGACCCTGGCCCGCATGCTGAACGTCCCGTTCGCCATCGCGGACGCGACGGCGCTCACGGAGGCGGGGTATGTCGGCGAGGACGTCGAGAACATCCTGCTCAAACTGATCCAGGCGGCCGACTACGACGTCAAGAAGGCCGAGACCGGGATCATCTACATCGACGAGATCGACAAGGTCGCGCGGAAGAGTGAAAATCCGTCGATCACCCGGGATGTGAGCGGCGAGGGCGTCCAGCAGGCCCTGCTGAAGATCCTGGAGGGCACCACGGCCTCGGTCCCGCCGCAGGGCGGCCGCAAGCACCCCCACCAGGAGTTCATCCAGATCGACACGACGAACGTCCTGTTCATCGTGGGCGGCGCGTTCGCGGGTCTGGAGAAGATCATCGAGTCCCGGGCCGGCGCCAAGGGCATCGGCTTCGGCGCGACGATCCGCTCCAAGCGCGAGCTGGAGGCCAAGGACCAGTTCGAGGACGTCATGCCGGAGGACCTGGTCAAGTTCGGCATGATCCCCGAGTTCATCGGCCGTCTGCCGGTGATCACGAGCGTGCACAACCTGGACCGGGAAGCCCTCCTCCAGATCCTGGTGGAGCCCCGCAACGCCCTGGTGAAGCAGTACCAGCGCCTCTTCGAACTCGACGGCGTGGAACTCGACTTCGAGCGCGAGGCCCTGGAGGCCATCGCCGACCAGGCCATCCTCCGCCAGACGGGCGCACGCGGGCTCAGGGCCATCATGGAAGAGGTCCTGATGTCCGTGATGTACGAGGTTCCGTCCCGCAAGGACGTGGCGCGGGTCGTCATCACAGCGGACGTCGTTCACTCGAACGTGAACCCGACGCTGATCCCGCGGGATGCGCGCGGGCGCGGGTCGGGCGAGCAGAAGACGGCGTAGCCGTACCGCAGACGTACGAAGGGCCCCGGTCAGCCGACCGGGGCCCTTCGTGGTGGACGAGCCGGGCGTCAGGCCTTGACGCGGATCGCCTTGCGGAGCTTCGCGGTGATGTCCGCGGCCGCGTCCTTCGACATGTTCTGGGTGGCGTCACCGGGGGAGACCATGGCCATCGTGCTGTAGTCGGCCCACACGCAGAACCAGTCGGTCTTCTCCTTCTTCGTGGTCGGGTCGGTGCCCTTGGCCGCCTGGCACTTCATGACGGCGCCTTCGATGTCGGCCTCCTCCGGCTCGCCGACCAGCTCGGTCTTGAGGGCGGAGCTGCCGGAGGAGTTCTCCTGGGACTCCTTCTCGGCCTGGGCGAAGAACTTGTCCAGGGCTGCCTCGGGATCGGCGATCTCACCGTAGGCGCCGAAGAGCGTGATGGTCTTGTTCGTCGCGAGTTCGGACGCGTCGGGAATGGTGCTGGGGTCGTTGGCGTCGAAGTCGCTCAGGTTCGCCGTCGAGTACATGCCCGACACCCCGGTGCCGTTCTTGACGCCGCTCTTCTCCAGGTCTTCCTTGTCGCCTGAGCTGGAGCTGGAGGAGGTCTTGGTGAACAGCTTGTAGTCGCCGAGCACCGTCTGCGGCGTCGTCAGCTTGTGCGCGCCGTCGTCCTCCAGGGCACCCGCGCCGCCCCCGCCGCCGAACACGAAGTACGCCCCCACGCCGATCGCGGCCACGACGGCCACCGCGCCGATGATCAGGCCGGTCTTCTTGGCGCCGCCCCCCGGAGCCGGCGGCTGCGGCATCCCGTACGGGGCCTGGCCGTAGGGCGGCTGCTGGCCGTACGGGGGCTGCTGGGCATAGCCCTGCTGGGGGTAGCCCTGCTGGGGCGGGACGCCCTGCGGGGGCTGCTGCGGGTAGCCGTAGCCGGGCTGCGGCTGGGCCGGGGGAGCCTGCTGGGGGTAGCCGTAGCCGGGCTGGGGCGCCTGCGGCTGCTGGCCGTACGGACCCGGCTGGCCGTACGGTCCGGGCTGCTGGGGCTGCCCGCCGTACGGGCCCGGCTGGTTGTAGCTCATTTCTGGGTTCCCCTCCAGATGCTTATGTGTTCACGACATCCTGGCGCAAACGCAGCCACCGCACGGCATCGGGGTGCCCACCGTTACAGAACAAACGCGTTTCGGGACACGCCCGCGACACCCCTAAACTGAGCCCGTGACCGAGAACGCTCAGCAGCAGCCACCAGCGCCCGACACCGAACTGCCGACCCAGTACGCGCCGGCCGACGTAGAGGGGCCGCTGTACGAGCGCTGGGTAGAGCGGGGTTACTTCGAGGCGGACGAGAAGAGCGACAAGCCGCCGTACACCATCGTCATCCCGCCGCCGAATGTCACGGGCAGCCTGCACCTCGGGCACGCCTTCGAGCACACCCTCATCGACGCCCTCACGCGCCGCAAGCGCATGCAGGGTTACGAGACGCTGTGGCAGCCCGGCATGGACCACGCCGGTATCGCCACGCAGAACGTCGTCGAGCGGGAGCTGGCCAAGGAGGGCAAGTCCCGGCACGACCTGGGCCGTGAGGCCTTCGTCGAGCGGGTCTGGCAGTGGAAGGGCGAGTCCGGCGGGCAGATCAGCGGCCAGATGCGCCGCCTCGGTGACGGTGTCGCCTGGTCGCGCGAGCGCTTCACCATGGACGAGGGCCTGTCCCAGGCCGTCCAGACCATCTTCAAGCGGCTCTACGACGACGAGCTGATCTACCGCGCCGAGCGCATCATCAACTGGTGCCCCCGGTGTCTGACGGCCATCTCGGACATCGAGGTCGAGTACCAGGACGACGACGGCGAGCTCGTCTCCATCCGGTACGGCGCAGGCGACGACTCCATCGTCGTGGCCACGACCCGCGCCGAGACGATGCTCGGTGACACCGCCGTCGCCGTCCACCCCGAGGACGAGCGCTACCGCCACCTCATCGGCCGCGAGATCGAGCTGCCGCTCACCGGCCGCCGTATCCCGGTCGTCGCCGACGAGCACGTCGACCCCGAGTTCGGCACGGGCGCCGTCAAGGTCACCCCGGCGCACGATCCGAACGACTTCGAGATCGGCCAGCGCCACAACCTGCCGTCCCTGACCGTCATGGACGAGCACGCGGTCATCACGGCCCACGGCCCCTTCCAGGGCCTGGACCGCCTGGAGGCCCGCTCGGCCATCGTCGGAGCGCTGCGCGCCGAGGGCCGGATCGTCGCCGAGAAGCGGCCGTACGTCCACTCCGTCGGCCACTGCTCGCGCTGCAAGACCACCATCGAGCCGCGTCTGTCCATGCAGTGGTGGGTCAAGGTCGGCCCGCTCGCCAAGGCCGCCGGTGACGCGGTCCGCGACGGCCGGGTCAAGATCCACCCGCAGGAGATGGAGAAGCGCTACTTCGACTGGGTCGACAACCTCCACGACTGGTGTATTTCGCGGCAGTTGTGGTGGGGTCACCGGATTCCGGTCTGGTACGGCCCGAACGGCGAGGTCGTCTGCGTCGGCCCCGACGAGCAGCCGCCGAGCGGCGAGGGCTGGCACCAGGACACCGACGTCCTCGACACTTGGTTCTCCTCCGGCCTGTGGCCGTTCTCGACCCTCGGCTGGCCCGAACAGACCGAGTCGCTCGCGAAGTTCTACCCGAACTCCGTCCTGGTCACCGGCTACGACATCCTCTTCTTCTGGGTCGCCCGGATGATGATGTTCGGCCTGTACGCGATGGACGGCACCCCGCCGTTCCACACCATCGCCCTGCACGGCATGGTCCGCGACCAGTTCGGCAAGAAGATGTCGAAGTCCTTCGGCAACGCGGTGAACCCGCTGGACTGGATGGACAAGTACGGCAGCGACGCGCTCAGGTTCACCCTCGCCCGTGGCGCGAACCCCGGTGTCGACGTCCCGATCGGCGAGGACTGGGTCCAGGGCTCCCGGAACTTCGCCAACAAGATCTGGAACGCGACGCGCTTCGCGCTGATGAACGGCGCGACGGTGGACGGCCCGCTGCCGGAGCCGTCGAAGATGTCCTCGACCGACCGCTGGATTCTGTCGCGGCTGAACTCCGTCGTCGCCGAAGTCGACGCGTTCTACGAGGACTTCCAGTTCGCCAAGCTGTCGGACGCGCTCTTCCACTTCGCGTGGGACGAGGTCTTCGACTGGTACGTCGAGCTGTCGAAGACGACGTTCGCCGCGGGTGGTGAGGCCGCGGAGGTCTCCAAGCGTGTCCTCGGCGAGGTCCTGGACGTCACGCTGAAGCTGCTGCACCCGGTGGTCCCGTTCGTCACGGAGACCCTCTGGACCACGCTCACGGGCGGCGAGTCGGTGGTCATCGCCGAGTGGCCGAAGGACAGTGGCTTCCGGGACGCGGCGGCCGAGCAGGAGATCGCCACGCTCCAGCAGGTCATCACCGAGGTCCGCCGCTTCCGCGCCGACCAGGGCCTGCAGCCGGGCCAGCGCGTCCCGGCCCGCCTGTCCCTGGACGGCACGGCGCTCGCCCCGCACGAGCCGGCCATCCGCCAGCTGCTGCGCCTCCAGCCCGAGGGCGACGCCTTCACGGCCACGGCGACGCTGCCGGTGGCGGGCGCGGAGGTCGCGCTGGACCTCTCCGGTGCGATCGACGTCGCGGCCGAGCGCAAGCGCCTGGCGAAGGACCTCGCCGCCGCCGAGAAGGAGAAGGCCCAGGCCACGGCCAAGCTCGGCAACGAGGCGTTCCTGGCGAAGGCGCCGGACCACGTGGTGGAGAAGATCCGCGGGCGGCTGGCGAAGGCCGAGGAGGACATCGCGCGGATTGCTGCGCAGCTGGAGCGGCTGCCGGAAGCGTGAGTCGTTTTAAACGTGACTGAAGGCCCCCGGCGCTGCATGGCGCCGGGGGCCTTTGCCTACCCAGGGGCGCGGGGCTGTATCAATATGCGGCTCCGCCGCATGGGCGCGACCAGCCCCACCGACCCGCAGCCGCGGCGAACACACACCACCCCACTCCATGGGCACTCTGTCAGTCCCCGTCCGTAGACTGACCTCGTGAGCGACCAGAACGAGCCCGACCCCCTCGACTCCTTCGAAGAGATCATCGCGACCGAGACCGACCGCGACCCCGACCTCGCGGTCATCGAGGCCGGCAGCCGCACCCTGCGCACCCAGGGCGGCCCGCCGAGCGCCGACGTGCCCGCGCGTCCGGAGGATCCCGAGGTCGACAAGGCCCTGCGCGAGGTCGAGGCGGAGCTGGCCACCCGCTGGGGTGAGACCAAGCTGGAGCCGTCGGTCAGCCGCATCGCCGCGCTCATGGACGTGCTGGGCGAGCCGCAGCGCTCGTACCCCTCCATCCACATCACCGGTACCAACGGCAAGACGTCGACCGCCCGCATGATCGAGGCCCTCCTCGGCGCCTTCGAGCTCCGCACCGGCCGCTACACCTCCCCGCACGTCCAGTCGATCACCGAGCGGATCAGCCTCGACGGCGCCCCGATCTCCGCCGAGCGCTTCATCGAGACGTACAACGACATCAAGCCGTACGTCGAGATGGTCGACGCCTCGCAGGAGTACCGCCTGTCCTTCTTCGAGGTGCTCACGGGCATGGCGTACGCCGCCTTCGCGGACGCGCCCGTCGATGTCGCCGTCGTGGAAGTGGGGATGGGCGGCTCCTGGGACGCCACCAACGTCATCGACGCCGATGTCGCCGTCGTGACCCCCATCGACCTCGACCACACCGACCGGCTGGGCGAGACCCCGGGCGAGATCGCCGGCGAGAAGTCCGGCATCGTCAAGCAGGGCGCCACCGTGATCATGGCTCAGCAGCCGGTGGACGCGGCCCAGGTGCTGCTGAAGAAGGCGGTGGAGGTCGACGCCACCGTGGCCCGTGAGGGGCTGGAGTTCGGCGTGGTGTCCCGTCAGGTCGCCGTCGGCGGGCAGCTGGTCACCCTGCGCGGACTGGGCGGTGAGTACACCGAGGTGTATCTGCCGCTGCACGGCGCGCACCAGGCGCACAACGCGGCCGTCGCCCTCGCCGCCGTGGAGGCGTTCTTCGGCGTCGGCGCCGCGCGGGCCGAGAC
The DNA here is from genome assembly GCF_001513975.1 of Streptomyces curacoi. Lineage (GTDB taxonomy): Bacteria > Actinomycetota > Actinomycetes > Streptomycetales > Streptomycetaceae > Streptomyces > Streptomyces curacoi. Next base: position 1,116,244 of record NZ_KQ947984.1, on the reverse strand, counting down.
GCTCGACATCGACACCGTCCGCAAGGCCTTCGCCGCCGTCGCCTCGCCGGGGCGGATGGAGGTCGTACGGCGGTCGCCGACCGTCGTGCTGGACGCCGCCCACAACCCGGCCGGCGCGCGGGTCACCGCCGAGGCGGTCGGGGAGGCCTTCGACTTCAGCCGGCTGATCGGGGTCGTGGGCGCGAGCGGCGACAAGAACGTCCGGGGGCTCCTGGAGGCCTTCGAGCCGATCTTCGCCGAGATCGTCGTCACCCAGAACTCCTCGCACCGCGCCATGGACGCCGACGAACTCGCCGCGATCGCCGTCGAGGTGTTCGGCGAGGAGCGGGTGCAGGTCGAGCCGCGGCTGCCGGACGCCCTGGAGGCCGCGATCACGCTGGCCGAGGAGGAGGGCGAGTTCGCGGGCGGCGGTGTGCTCGTCACCGGTTCCGTCATCACGGTCGGCGAGGCCCGGCTGCTGCTGAAGAAGGGCTGAGTCCGAAAGATGCGTACGCTCTGTTCCTCGACCCTGATCGGCGAGTTCTTCGTCATCGGCTTCGCCGGTCTGGTCGCCATGAAGGACCCCGACCTGTCCATGGCACAGGTGTGGACGGTCAGCGGCATCGCGATGTTCCTGTGCCTGGTGCTGTGCGGCCTGGTGACCCGCCCCGGCGGTGTCGTCCTCGGCTGGGCTCTCCAGATCGCCCTCATCGCCTCCGGGTTCGTCGTCCCGACGATGTTCTTCCTGGGCGTGGTCTTCGCGGCACTGTGGTGGGCTTCGGTGCACTTCGGGAGGAAAGTCGACGAGGCGAAGGCCCGATTCGCAGCGCAGAGTGACAAAACCAGCCCGTCCGGCGCTTGAGAGCGAGAGACCCACGGGGACGGCACCTGCGCAAGCTGACACTCCGTAACGGATGTCCAGCTCAGCCCTGTAACCTCATCCCACCGCACACCGGCAGTAAGAAGGAGCCCTCCCGTGACCCAGCGCACCCTCGTCCTCCTCAAGCCCGACGCCGTCCGTCGAGGCCTGACCGGCGAGATCATCAGCCGTATCGAGCGCAAGGCCGGCTGGCAGATCACCGCGCTGGAGCTGCGCACGCTGGACCAGGAGACGCTGGAGCAGCACTACGGCGAGCACAAGGGCAAGCCCTTCTACGAGCCGTTGGTGGAATTCATGGCCTCCGGCCCGGTCGTCGCTCTGATCGTCGAGGGCGAGCGGGTCATCGAGGGGCTGCGTCAGCTGGCCGGCCCGACCGACCCGATCGCCGCCGCACCCGGCTCCATTCGGGGTGATTATGGCGTGATCGTCCGCGAGAATCTCATCCACGCCTCCGACTCCGAGGAGTCCGCCGAGCGCGAGGTGAAGATCTTCTTCCCGGGCCGCGCCTGAGCCCGCCGACCCGGCCCGACCTGGGGCGGCCGTAGAAACCCGGCCGCCCTGCGGCATATGCGTGGCGATCGAGGGAACGAGTGCCCCCGATGGCCCGTCTCCACAAGCGGGGCGGCTCGTCATCTGATGACAATGGCGAAGACCCTCCCGCAGTGTTCGTGAAAGCGCGTCTACGATGGAAGCCTTCACGTCACAGCACCCACTTCGCCGACCTGAAAAGCTGTCAAAAAGCTCCCAGGAAGGCCAGACGAATCCTGATGGGGAACTCAATGTCGTTCATCGGCCGTGACATGGCTGTCGACCTCGGGACCGCCAACACGCTGGTGTACGTCAGGGGTCGCGGGATCGTACTCAACGAGCCGTCCGTCGTCGCGATCAACACCAACACCGGTGGCATCCTCGCGGTCGGTGCCGAAGCCAAGAAGATGATCGGGCGCACGCCCGGCAACATCGTTGCCGTTCGTCCGCTGAAGGACGGCGTGATCGCCGACTTCGAGATCACCGAGCGGATGCTCCGCTACTTCATCCTGAAGATCCACAAGCGGCGGTATCTGGCTCGTCCGCGGGTCGTCGTCTGTGTGCCCTCCGGCATCACCGGCGTCGAGCGCCGCGCCGTCATCGAGGCGTCGTCCCAGGCCGGCGCCCGCCAGGTGCACATCATCGAGGAGCCCATGGCCGCGGCCATCGGCTCCGGCCTGCCGGTCCACGAGGCCACGGGCAACATGGTGGTCGACATCGGCGGCGGCACCACGGAGGTCGCGGTCATCTCCCTCGGCGGCATCGTCACCGCCCAGTCCATCCGCGTCGCGGGCGACGAACTGGACAACGCGATCATCCAGCACATCAAGAAGGAGTACTCCCTTCTGCTGGGTGAGCGGACGGCCGAACAGATCAAGATCACGATCGGTTCGGCGTACGATCTCGATTCCGACGAGCACACCGAAATCCGCGGCCGGGATCTGGTCTCCGGGCTGCCGAAGACCGTCGTCATCTCCGCGGCCGAAGTGCGCAAGGCCATCGAGGAGCCGGTCAACGCGATCGTCGACGCGGTCAAGACGACCCTCGACAAGTGCCCGCCGGAGCTGTCCGGCGACATCATGGACCGAGGAATCGTTCTGACCGGCGGCGGCGCCCTGCTGCGTGGCCTCGACGAGCGGCTGCGCCGGGAGACCGGCATGCCGATCCACATCGCCGAGGACCCGCTGGACAGCGTCGCGCTCGGGTCCGGCAAGTGCGTCGAGGAGTTCGAGGCGTTGCAGCAGGTGCTGGACGCCCAGCCGCGCAGATGACGTAACTCTTCGATTCCGCCGTACGGGATGATCTCCTCTCGTACGGCGGATCGTTGATATAGAGGCATAAGCTTCCCGGAGAGCCTCGAAACCGCACAGACGACTTCGCTTCGAGTCCGTATACAAACTCCGCATGCAGAGCCCCTCGGGGGTTTCCCGGGGGTTTCCCGATTTCCTATGAGGAAGGGCACGGCCGCCGCACGTGAGGGACACACGAGAGAGCCGGCTGCTGCTGGTGCTGCTGGTCGCCATCGCGTTCGCGTTGATCACGGTGGACATCCGCGGCGGTGAGGATTCCCCTGTCGACGGCGCCCGGTCCGCCGCGGCCGCGGTATTCGGCCCGATCGAGAACAGTGTGTCCTCGGCGGTCGACCCGGTCGGCAACGCGGTCGCCGCGATCCGCGACTCCGGTGAGCGGCACGACCGGCTCGCCCGGCTGGAGCAGGAGAACGCCGCCCTCAAGGCGAAGCTCGGCAGCGACGACCGCAACCGCAGCCGGCTCAAGCAGCTCGACAAGATGCTGAAGATCGCCGGCGAGGGCCAGTACGGCATCAAGGGCGCCGAGGTCATCGCGATAGGAGCGGCCCAGGGCTTCTCCTGGACCATCACCATCGACGCCGGCGCGAACGACGGCATCCAGCGCGACATGACCGTCCTGAACGGCGACGGGCTGGTCGGGCGGGTCACCACCGTCGGCCCGAACACCGCGACCGTGCTCCTCGCCAACGACCCCGACTTCACCGTCGGCACCCGCATGGAGTCGACCGACGAACTCGGCTTCGCCTCCGGCCAGGGCGACCGCCCGCTGCGCGTCGAACTCCTCAACGGCAAGGCCGAGGTGAAGAAGGGCGACCGGCTCGTCACCTTCGGCTCGCAGGCCGACAAGCCCTTCGTGCCCGGCGTCCCCGTCGGCGTCGTCTCCCGTGTCGACCCGTCCGGCGGCAACCTGACCCGCACCCTCTACGTCACGCCGTATGTCGGCTTCAGCAAGCTCGACATCGTCGGTGTCGTCGTGCAGGCCCCCGCGAAGGACCCGCGCGACACGGTGCTCCCCGACAAACCCGAGCCGACCCCGACGCCTACCGTGACGGTCACCGTCACGCCGGGCGCCGAGGTCCCGGGCGACGGCCAGAACCAGCCCCAGGCCGACGGTCAGTACGAGCCTCAGGCCGACGGTCAGTACCAGCCCCCGGCCGACGGCCAGAACCAGTACGAGCAAGAGCAGTAGGAGCTGAAGCCTGATGCGCGTCAACCGAATCCTGCTCTCCTCCTCCCTGGTCGTCGTCGCCCTGGTGCTCCAGGTGAGCGTCCTCGCCCGCCTCCACCTCCCGGGTGCCGTCCCCGACCTGCTGCTGCTCACCGTGCTGGGCCTCGCCCTGGTCTACGGCCATGTCGGCGGCGCCCTCGTCGGCTTCGGCGCCGGCCTGCTCGCCGACCTCGCCCCACCCGCCGACCACGCCGCCGGCCGCTATGCGCTGGTGCTGTGCGTCATCGGCTATCTCGCCGGGCTCGTCAAGCCGGAGAACGGCCGGCTCAAGTCGGCCACCGGGCCGATGGTGGTCGTGGCCGCCGCCGCGATCGGCTCCACCCTGCTGTACGCCGGTGTCGGCGCCCTCGTCGGGGACACCGCCGCCCGCCATGTGGGCCTCGGCAGCCTGCTGTTCACGGCCGCGCTGTACGACCTGCTGCTCGCGCCGTTCGTGGTCCCCGGGATCATGGCGCTGGCCCGGCGCGCGGAGAACGACCCGCTCGCCGAGACCAACTCCCAGGCGAAGAAGCCCAACATCTCCTCCGGCTGGCTCTCCGGCGGCACCGGCCTGCGCATCGGCGGCCAGCGCGGCGGGCGCGGCGGGCTGGGCGGGCTGAAGGGCGGTCTGAAGGTGAAGGCGGTGCGGGCGCGGACGGCTCGCGCCGGGCGCATCAAGGGGGTCAAGCGGCTGTGATGTCAGGAGAGTTCACCGGATCGGGTGAGCCCGGGAGGAACCCGGCCGTGTGGGCCTGTCGTTCCTCACTCGTACACACACGCCGGCGTCCGTCACTCGTGCACCCACGTCGGCGTCCGTCACTCGTACATACACGCCGACGTCCGTCACTCGCATACACACGCTCGCGTTCGTCACTCGTACCCACGCCTTCGTACGCGCACTGAGAGGGGGAGACAGCCGCAGTGACCAACATCCCCGAGACCGGCCGGACGCCACGCGTCCAGATCCGGCTCGTCGTCATCCAGATCCTCGTCCTCTCCCTCCTCGGCACCCTCGGCGGACGCCTGTGGTACCTGCAGATCCGCGAGGGCGACGCCTACGCCAAGGAGGCGTCCGGCAACCACGTCCAGCAGGTCGTCCAGCCCGCCGTGCGCGGCTCGATCCTGGACGCGCGCGGAGTGGCGCTCGCCGACAACGAGACACGGCTCGTGGTCTCCGCCTCCCGCACCGACCTGCTGAAGATGCCGGACGACGGCAAGGCCGTCCTCACCAAGCTGGCCGGTGTGCTGGGCATGAAGCCCAAGGAGGTCATGGAGAAGGTCCGGCTGTGTGACGCCGAGACCCCGCAGCCGTGCTGGAACGGCTCGCCGTACCAGCCGATCCCCATCACCGACGAGGCCACCCCCAAGCAGGCCCTGCAGATCCGCGAGCGCGCCGAGGACTTCCCCGGCATCACCGCCGAACCACAGGCGCTGCGCCGCTACCCGAGCCCCGGCGAGGCCAACACCGCCCAGGTGCTCGGCTATCTCTCCCCGGTCACCGACGAGGAGCTCCAGCAGGCCCAGGACACCGACTCGCCCTATCTGCGCTCCGACCAGGTCGGCCGCTCGGGCCTGGAGCGCCAGTACGACAAGCAACTGCGCGGCAAGGCCGGCGTCACCCGCTACGAGGTCGACAACCTCGGCCGGGTCATCGGCCAGGCCAAGGCCGACCCCGCCGAGCCCGGCTCCAACCTCGTCACCAGCATCGACGCCCGGGTCCAGCGGGTCGCCGAGTACGAGCTGAACGACGCGATGAAGAAGGCCCGTGACGTCTGGGACCGCAACACGGGCGAGAAGTACAAGGCCGACTCGGGCGCGGTCGTGGTGATGGAGGCCAAGACCGGCCGTATCGTCGCCATGGCGTCCAACCCGACGTACGACCCGAACGCCTGGGTGGGCGGCATCTCCGCCAAGGACTACAAGAAGCTCACCGGCAAGAGCTCCAACTACCCGCTGCTCAACCGCGCGATCCAGGGCCAGTCGGCGCCCGGCTCCGTCTTCAAGGTGATCCCCACGGCCGCCGCGGTCAACGCCGGCTACTCCTTCGACGGCCCTTACCAGTGCTCGAGCTCCTACTCGATCGGCGGCCAGGTCTTCAAGAACTTCGAGTCCAAGGGATACGGCCCGATCAGCCTCGGCCGCGCCCTGGAGGTCTCCTGCGACACCGTCTTCTACCGGCTCGCCCACGAGGAGTGGAAGCGGGACGGCGGCACCAAGCCGAAGAAGAACGCCAACGACTGGTTCTACAAGACGGCCCACCAGTTCGGCCTCGGCGCGGAGACCGGCATCGACCTGCCCAACGAGGTCACCGGCCGCGTCCCCGACCGCCAGTGGAAGCAGGACTACTGGAAGGCCAACAAGGGCGCCTGGTGCAAGTACGGCAAGAAGGACGGCAGCTACGCCGAGAAGATCGCCTACGAGAACTGCCTCGAAGGCAACCGGATGCGCGCCGGTGACTCCGTCAACTACTCCATCGGACAGGGCGACACCCTCGTCACCCCCATCCAGATGGCCACCATCTACGCGGCCATCTCCAACGGCGGCACCCTCTACAACCCGACCGTCGGCAAGGCCGTCATCAGCGCCGACGGCAAGGCCGTCCGGGAGATCGAGCCCAAGGCGCACGGCAAGCTGCCCATGAGCAGGCAGACGCTGGCCCAGATGGACGAGGCCCTTGAGGGCGTCGCCACCCGCGGTACGGCCGCGTGGCGGTTCGCGAACGACGGCTGGCCGCAGGACAAGATCCCGATGCACGCCAAGACCGGTACGGCGGAGGTCTACGGCAAGCAGACGACCTCGTGGTTCGCGACGTACACCAAGGACTACGCGATCGTCATGACGATCTCTCAGGGTGGTACCGGTTCCGGCGCCTCCGGTCCGGCCGTGCGCAACATCTACGACGCGCTGTACGGCGTCGCCGACGACGGCACCATCGACAAGAAGAACGCGCTGCTGCCCAAGCCGCAGAAGAGCCTGCCGAAGGTCCGGACGGACGGGACCATCACCTCGCCCAAGGTCTCCAAGGACCCGGCGAAGGAACAGCGGGCCAGCCAGAAGGACGAGACCGCGCCGGACGAGCAGCAGCTCGCCGGGACGGTGGCGTCGCCCACGCCGGAGAACCGGGACACTCGGCGCAGGCGACGCAGGAACCGCGGCCGGGGAAGCCGGAGGATGCTCACATGACCGGCGCCAACAGCTTCCAGGTCTCCGGGTACGGGCCGGAACGGGCGGGCTGGACCCGCCTCTTCGCCCGCGACTCGCTCGCCCGCAGGCTCGACTGGCCGATACTGCTGTCGGCGTTGGCCCTGTCGCTGCTCGGCACGCTCCTCGTCTACTCGGCGACCCGTAACCGCACCGAGCTCAACCAGGGCGACCAGTACTACTTCCTGGTCCGCCATCTGCTGAACACCGGCATCGGCTTCGCCCTGATGGCCGGCACGGTCTGGCTCGGCCACCGCACCCTGCGCACGGCCGTGCCGATCCTGTACGGCGTCTCGGTCTTCCTGATCCTGCTGGTGCTCACCCCGCTCGGCTCCACCATCAACGGCGCCCACTCCTGGATCAAGCTCCCCGGCGGCTTCTCGCTCCAGCCCTCGGAGTTCGTGAAGGTCACGATCATCCTGGGCATGGCGATGCTGCTGGCGACGAGAGTGGACGCGGGGGACAAGCAGTACCCCGACCACCGCACGGTGGTGCAGGCCCTCGGCCTGGCAGCCGTGCCGATGCTCATCGTGCTGCTCATGCCCGACCTCGGCTCGGTCATGGTCATGGTGGTGATCGTGCTGGGCGTGCTGCTCGCGTCCGGTGCCTCCAACCGGTGGGTCTTCGGGCTGATCGGCGCGGGGACGATCGGCGCGATCACGGTCTGGCAGCTGGGCGTCCTGGACGACTACCAGATCGCCCGCTTCGCGGCCTTCGCCAACCCCGAACTGGACCCGGCGGGCGTCGGCTACAACACCAACCAGGCACGTATCGCGATCGGTTCCGGCGGGCTGATGGGCGCGGGGCTGTTCCACGGCTCGCAGACCACCGGACAGTTCGTGCCGGAGCAGCAGACCGACTTCGTCTTCACCGTGGCGGGCGAGGAACTGGGCTTCGTCGGCGGCGGACTGATCATCGTCCTCCTGGGCGTGATCCTGTGGCGGGCCTGCCGGATCGCCCGCGAGACGACCGAGCTGTACGGGACGATCGTGGCGGCGGGGATCGTGGCGTGGTTCGCCTTCCAGGCGTTCGAGAACATCGGGATGACGCTGGGGATCATGCCGGTGACCGGTCTGCCGCTGCCGTTCGTGTCGTACGGCGGGTCGTCGATGTTCGCCGTGTGGGTGGCGGTGGGGTTGCTGCAGTCGATCCGGGTGCAACGGCCGATGTCCGCCTAGCCGCTGCGACGGGCCGGGGCCGGGGCCGGTGGCCCTGCCTCCGGCCCGCCCGGTGCCGCGTTGCCGGCACCCTTCGGGCCCCCGGGGTTCCTGGCCGGTGAGCCCTGTTGTCGCCTCGTGACTCCCACTAGATTCGGTCCATGGCGGACACGAAGCGCGAGATCGAGCGGAAGTACGAGTCCGACGACAGCGGCCTGCCCGACCTGACCGGCGTCGCCGGGGTGGCGGCCGTCATCGACAAGGGGGTCGCGCACCTGGACGCCACCTACTACGACACCGCGGACGAGCGTCTCGCCGCCTCGTCGGTCACCCTGCGCCGCAGGACGGGCGGTTCCGACGCGGGCTGGCATCTGAAGTTCCCCGTCGCCCCGGGTGTCCGGGACGAGATCCGGGCCCCGCTGTCCGACACCCTGCCCCGCGCCCTCGCCGGCCTGGTCCGCTCCCGGGTCCGGGATGCCGAGCTGCTGCCCGTGGTCCGGCTGCGCTCCGACCGTGACGTACGTGATCTCGTCGACGCCGACGGCCGGGTGCTGGCAGAGGTCGGCGTGGACGCGGTACGCGCCGAGCGGCTCACCGGCGGTGGCACCGCCCAGTGGACCGAGATCGAGGTGGAGCTGGCTGACGGCGGTGACCCGGCGTTCCTCGACAAGGTGGAGAAACGGCTGCGGAAGGCGGGCGTGCGGCCCTCCTCCTCGGCGTCGAAGCTGGCGCGGGCCCTGGCGGAGACGGCACCCAGGAAGAAGCGGGGCGGCAAGGGGCGGGTGACGAGAGAGCCGGTGACGGCCGGTGATCACGTTCTCGCCTACCTGCGCGCCCAGCGGGACGCCATCGTCGAGCTGGACCCCGCCGTCCGCAGGGACGTGTACGACTCGGTGCACGGGATGCGGGTCGCCACGCGCAGGATGCGCAGCGCCTTCCGGTCGTACGGCAAGGTGCTGGACCCGGCCGTGACCGGCCCGATCGCCGAGGAGCTGAAGTGGCTGGCCGCGGAGCTGGGCGTCGACCGGGACCAGGAGGTGCTGACCGAGCGGCTGACGGGGGCCATCGACGACTTGCCGCGCACCCTGGTGTCCGGGCCCGTGCGCACCCGGCTGCGCACCTGGTCGCACGCCCGCAGCGGCGGATCACGGCGGCGGCTCGTCGCCGTACTGGACGGAAAGCGGTATGTGCGGCTGCTGGAGAGCCTCGACGCCCTGGTCCAGCGGCCGCCCCTGCTGAAGGCGGCCGGCGGGAAGCCGGGCAAGGTGATCGGCACGGCCGTGCGCAAGGACTTCGGGAGGCTGTCCGGGCTGGTCGAGCGGGCCCTCGCCCTGCCACCGGGCCAGGACCGCGATCTCGCCCTGCACGAGGCCCGCAAGGAGGCGAAGCGGACGCGGTACTCGGCGGAGTCCGCGGTGCCGGCGCTGGGCGATCCGGCCGCCGGGCTGGTGCGGTCGATGAAGAGCCTGCAGTCCCTGCTCGGCGACCACCAGGACAGCGTGATGGCCCGGGAGGCGCTGCGGCAGCTGGCGCGGCAGGCGCACGCGGCGGGGGAGAGCTCGTTCACCTACGGGCTGCTGTACGGGTACGAGGAGCGGCGGGCGGCGGCGGACGAGGCGGAGCTGCCCCGGGCCTGGGCGGAGATCAAGGCGCGGGCCGCGGTCTGAGCGTGCGGGGGAGGGCTCAAGGCCCGGGCCGCGGTCTGAGCGTGCGGGGGGCCGTCGCGGTCGCGTTAGGCTAGATGGTCACCCCTGTCAGTTCAGTCCAGCTCACGAAGGTTCGCGACATGCCTGCCGAAGCCGCTGCGGCCGCCGAGTCCGTGTTCCCGCAGCTCGAAGCTCTGCTCCCGCATGTGCAGAAGCCGATCCAGTACGTCGGTGGAGAGCTCAACTCCACGGTCAAGCCGTGGGAGTCCTGTGACGTCCGCTGGGCGCTCATGTACCCCGACGCGTACGAGGTCGGACTGCCCAACCAGGGCGTCATGATCCTTTACGAGGTCCTGAACGAGCAGGAGGGCGTCCTCGCCGAGCGCACGTACAGCGTGTGGCCGGACCTGGAGGCGCTGATGCGGGAGCACGGCGTCCCGCAGTTCACGGTGGACAGCCACCGCCCGGTGAAGGCCTTCGACGTACTGGGCCTGTCCTTCTCCACCGAGCTCGGCTACACGAACATGCTCACGGCCCTGGACCTGGCGGGCATCCCCCTGGAGTCCAAGGACCGGACCATCGACGACCCGATCGTCCTGGCCGGCGGCCACGCGGCCTTCAACCCCGAGCCGATCGCCGACTTCATCGACGCCGCCGTCATCGGCGACGGCGAGCAGGCCGTCCTCGACATGACGCGGATCATCCGCGAGTGGAAGGCGGAGGGCCGCCCGGGCGGTCGCGAGGAGGTGCTGTTCCGCCTGGCCAAGACCGGCGGCGTGTACATCCCGGCGTTCTACGACGTCGAGTACCTCCCCGACGGCCGTATCGCCCGTGTCGTACCGAACAAGTCGGGTGTCCCGTGGCGTGTGTCCAAGCACACGGTCATGGACCTCGACGAGTGGCCCTACCCGAAGCAGCCCCTCGTCCCGCTCGCGGAGACGGTCCACGAGCGCATGTCGGTGGAGATCTTCCGCGGCTGCACCCGAGGCTGCCGTTTCTGCCAGGCCGGCATGATCACGCGCCCCGTGCGGGAACGCTCGATCACGGGCATCGGCGACATGGTCGACAAGGGCCTGAAGGCGACGGGCTTCGAGGAGGTGGGCCTGCTGTCCCTCTCCTCGGCCGACCACAGTGAGATCGGCGACATCGCGAAGGGACTGGCCGACCGCTACGAGGAAGACAAGATCGGCCTCTCCCTGCCGTCGACCCGCGTGGACGCCTTCAACATCGACCTGGCGAACGAGCTCACGCGCAACGGCCGCCGCTCGGGCCTGACCTTCGCCCCCGAGGGCGGCTCGGAGCGCATCCGCAAGGTCATCAACAAGATGGTCTCGGAGGACGACCTGATCCGCACGGTCGCCACCGCCTACGGCAACGGCTGGCGCCAGGTGAAGCTGTACTTCATGTGCGGCCTGCCGACCGAGACCGACGACGACGTCCTGCAGATCGCCGACATGGCGACCAAGGTCATCGCCAAGGGCCGCGAGGTCTCCCGCTCGAACGACATCCGCTGCACGGTCTCGATCGGCGGCTTCGTCCCCAAGCCCCACACCCCGTTCCAGTGGGCCCCGCAGCTGAGCGCCGAGGAGACGGACGCCCGGCTGGAGAAGCTCCGCGACAAGATCCGCGGCGACAAGAAGTACGGCCGCTCCATCGGCTTCCGCTACCACGACGGCAAGCCGGGCATCGTGGAGGGCCTGCTGTCCCGCGGCGACCGCCGGATCGGCGCCGTCATCCGCGCGGTCTACGAGGACGGCGGCCGCTTCGACGGCTGGCGCGAGCACTTCTCGTACGACCGCTGGATGAGCTGCGCCGAGAAGGCGCTGGCCCCCTTCGGCGTCGACGTCGACTGGTACACCACCCGCGAGCGCACCTACGAGGAGGTCCTTCCCTGGGACCACCTGGACTCGGGGCTGGACAAGGACTGGCTCTGGGAGGACTGGCAGGACGCCCTCGACGAGACCGAGGTCGAGGACTGCCGGTGGACGCCGTGCTTCGACTGCGGGGTGTGCCCGCAGATGGACACGCACATCCAGATCGGCCCGACCGGCAAGAAGCTGCTGCCTCTGACGGTCAAGAACGCCGCGACGGCGTCGAGCGGGCACTCGCACTGAGGCGAGCGGGGCCCTCGGCCGGGTGGTCGGGGGCCCTCTGTTCTTGGAGCTGAGGGTGCGAGCCGCTCACCGGAGTGGGCAGGCCCACCGCCGGCGCGGGCTTCGTCGGGGCCTTCGAGCCCCGTGCCGACATGGGCCGAGACGTCACGGGAGGGTGTCGCCCAGGCGGCCGTCCGCGCGGTCGCGCGCAATGGGCCCTGGTCAGCCCGATCTTCGTGCCGATGTTCATGCTCCTGGACATCCCGCCCGAGGTGACCCAGGCGGTCTACCGCATCGCCGACTCCTGCACCAACGCGGGCACCCCGATGAGCGCCTACTTCGTCATGACCCTGGGCGTGATCCAGCGTTACCGCCGCTCGGCCGGCATCGGCACGCTGCTCTCCCTGACCCTGCCGCTGTGCCTGGCCATGCTGGCGGCCTGGACGCTGCTGTTCTACGCCTGGTGGGCGCTGGGCATACCACTCGGGCCGGGAGTCCCCGTCCGCTGACCGTCACCGCACGTCCGTACGTCCGAGGAGAGCCGCCCGTGTCCCTGCATCGCGTCGAGTCCCTGGCCCGCACCGCCCTGCCCGAGATCACCGGCGACCTGCGCACCCTGGTCGAGCTGGAAACCCCCAGCCGTGACAAGGAGTTGCTGAACAAGGGCCTCGCGGCCGTGGAGCGGTGGACGCACCGACGGCTCGGCCCGCCCGACCTGCTCCGACGGCACGACGGCGGCCCGCACGGCGACATGCTGGAACTGCTGTACTCCGGCTCGCCGCATCCTGCGGCGGCCGGGCCGGGGGCCGCGACCGTGCTGGTGCTGTGCCACTACGACACCGTGTGGCCGGCCGGCACCCTCGCCGAGTGGCCGTTCCGGGTCACCGACGACGGCTCGGCGAGCGGGCCGGGCGTGTTCGACATGAAGTGCGGCCTGGTGCAGGCCGTGTGGGCGCTGCGGCTGCTGCGCGAACTGGACCTGCCGCGCCCCGCGGTACGGCTGTTCCTCAACGGCGACGAGGAGATCGGCAGCCCCGCCTCCCGCCCGCACATCGAGCGGCTCAGCGAGGACGCCGCGGCCACGCTGGTGTGCGAGGCGGCGGCCGGGCAGGAGGGGGCGCTGAAGACGTCCCGCAAGGGCGTCGGACTGTTCGAGGTGACGGTGGTGGGCGTGGAGGCCCACGCGGGTCTCGACCCGTACGCGGGCGCGAGCGCCGTGCACGCCCTCGCCGAACTGGTCACCCGCGTCGCGGCCCTGGGCGACCGGGAGCGCGGCACGACCGTCAACGTCGGCACGGTCAGCGGCGGTACGGGGAGCAACGTCGTCGCCGGGCGGGCTCACTGCCGTATCGACGTGCGCATCGCGGCACCCGCCGAGGCGGCCCGGATCGACGCCGCGCTGGCCGCGTTGCGCCCCGCCGACCCCCGCGTCCGGATCACCGTCACCGGCGGCTGGAACCGCCCGCCCATGGTGCCGGGCCCCGCGTCCCGGCTCCTCTTCGAACGGGCCCGGTCGATCGCCTCCGACCTCGGCCGGCCGGTCTCCGAGACCTCCGTCGGCGGAGCCAGTGACGGCAACTTCGTCGCCGCGCTCGGCCGCCCCGTCCTCGACGGCCTGGGCGCGGTCGGCGGCGGCGCCCACGCCCGCCACGAGCACGTCCTGCTCGACCACATCCCCTCGCGTACGGCACTGCTGGCGGGGCTGTTGACGGCCCACGCCCAGTAGGCGCGCCGGCCCCCGGTAACCGATCCGCATCACCCGGCCCGAGCTGCATCCACCTGGGCTTCTCCGACGTCTACGACGATATGGATCTCGAAAAACCGCCCCCGCGGCGCCAGGACCCCGAAGGATGCCTGGTGGTCGCGATCCGCGTCCCGGTGCGGATCGTCGTGCTCGTGCTGGTCGTGCCGGTGCGGATGGTGTGGGACGCGCTCGTCGTCGCCGGGCGGTTCCTGAACGACACGGTGCTGCGGCCGGTGGGGCGGGCACTGCTGTGGCTCGGGCGGGCGGTGTTCGTGTGGCCGTTCGTGGGACTGTGGCGGTACCTCCTAGTGCCGCTCGGCAAGGGGCTGGCCTGGCTGGGGAACGTCCTCGTCGTCGTGCCCCTGGTGTGGTGCCACCGGTACGTGCTGACTCCCCTCGGGCACGCGTGCGCGTGGCTGGCGCGAGGGATCGGCCCCGGGCTGGCGTGGCTGTACGCGCGCGTGCTCACTCCGGTCGGGCATGCGGTGATGTGGGTCCTGCGGGGGCTCGGCGCGGTGCTCGCCGCGATCGGGCTCGGCGTGTTCGGCGCCGTGGCGTGGTTGGTGCGGTATCTCCTCGTCGTCCCCGCCCTGTGGGTGTACGAGTGGATCCTCACGCCGGTCGGCCGGGCGATCGCCTGGTGCGCCAGGGGACTCGTGCGGGTTGTGAGCGCGGTCGCCACGGGAATCGGGATCGCCCTGTACTGGACCGCCCGCGTGCTGTTCGTGCTTCCCGCGCTGGGCCTGTACCGGTGGGTCCTCACGCCCGTCGGCCGCTTCCTCGCCGTCATCGGCCGGGAGGTCTGGGACGCGCTCGGACACGCGTGGCGGGTCGCCGGGCGCATCTCGCTCGCCGTCGGCCGCTTCCTCGCGACGCTCTTGCGGTGGACCTTCGTCGAGCCGGTGCGGTGGGTGTACCGGACGGTGCTCACACCGATCGGGCACGTCGTCCGGGACGCGGTGCTGCGGCCCGTCGCCGAGGCCGCCCGCAGCGTGAGCCGGGCCACCCGGCAGGCCCTCACCGCCGCCCGCGAGTCCGTACGGCAGGCGCGGGCCGACTTCCGGCGGATGCTGTTCGGGGAGCCGGAGCAGCGGGAGGCGGTGGCCCGGCGGGAACCTCCCGGCCGCGAGACACGTACTCTTGGTAGCAGTACGACCGCTCTCACGAAGGACTGAACGACACTGGGCAAGCGACAGCCCGAAGGCCCGCCGCCCGCACCCGCGGTGCAGCGCATCCGACTGCGCTACACCAAGCGCGGCCGCCTCCGGTTCACCAGCCACCGTGACTTCCAGCGCGCCTTCGAGCGTGCGCTGCGCCGCGCCGAGGTGCCGATGGCGTACTCGGCGGGGTTCACACCGCATCCGAAGGTGTCGTACGCCAATGCCGCACCCACCGGCACGGGCAGTGAGGCGGAGTACCTGGAGATCGCGCTCACCGAGGCGCGCGATCCCGAACAGCTCAGAGTGCTCCTCGACGAGTCGCTGCCCGCCGGGCTCGACGTCATCGAGGCGGTCGAGGCCCGGACCTCCGGGCTCGCCGACCGGCTCGCGGCGTCCGTCTGGGAGCTGCGGCTCGACGGCGTGGACCCGGCCGAAGCCGAGCGCGCGGTCGCGGCCTTCAACGCCGCCGAGACCGTCGAGGTCCAGCGCATGACCAAGAACGGCGTGCGCACTTTCGACGCCCGCCCGGCGGTCGTCCACCTGGAAAGCAGCAACGGAACAGAAACGCACAGTTCGCAGGCTGATAGGCCGACCGACCAGCCCTGTGCGATACTGCGGCTGGTTGTTCGGCACGTGACGCCTGCCGTAC
This sequence comes from Streptomyces curacoi, assembly GCF_001513975.1. Classification (GTDB taxonomy): domain Bacteria; phylum Actinomycetota; class Actinomycetes; order Streptomycetales; family Streptomycetaceae; genus Streptomyces; species Streptomyces curacoi. The sequence continues at coordinate 1,100,690 of NZ_KQ947984.1, read as the reverse complement.
GACCCGACGACGTCCTGTCCGGTCTCCGCGCCGTGGCCGACCTGGCGCCGCCGGTCCCCGCAGCGGTGACCAGGCTGGCGCAGGGGCTGTTGGATGAGGAGACCGGCACGGTGACCGACCCGCTCGCGCCCGACCGCGAGGCAGCGACGGCCCCACCCACGGCCGAGACCGCTGCCGCCGCGAAGGCGCCGGTGTAAGGAAGGTCCCGCGTAGGGACGGTCGTCGAAGCGCCGCCCTCGTACTCGGGAGCCACCTGGGTCGGGCAGCGCACCGACCAGAAGACTTTCGCCAGGCCGTACGCATGAGGCGTACGGAACCGGCGAGACAGGACACAGAGAGCTCCCGTGCGGCGCCCGCGCCCCGGACGGCGGCAGTCGCGCAATGCGCGAGCCGCGGACGTCACCGGCACATCGCCGGACCAGGCGCGGCGCCCGGGAGCCTGACGGGAGAAACGCCCGCATGCTCGAGCCGACCGAACCCAATGAGGGTTCCGAACTGAACACCCCCAGCGACACCCTGCCGCCGCGTCGGCGGCGCCGTGCCGCGTCCCGCCCGGCGGGACCGCCGACGGCTGCCGCCGAGCCGCAGTCCGCAGAGGTGGTCGAGCCGGCCATACCGGTCGCCGACCCCGCCGATGCGGCAGCGCAGAGCGCGGAGGCCGAGAAGCCCGAGGAGAACATCGAGGCCGTCGAGGCCGAGGTGACTGCTGAGGCTGAGGGGACGGAAGAGGCAGCAGGGTCCTCGGAAGCCGCAGCGGCTGCCGAGACCGGAGAGGCTGCCGAGAAGCCCGCCGAGGAGGCCGCACCCGCCGGTCGTCCGCGTCGGCGCGTGGTGCGTCGCGCGTCCGCGCCGACTGCGTCGCCGACGGCTGCCGAGGCCGCCGAGACCGTGGTGCCGGTGACGGCCGCCGCGCCGGTCGCCGAGAAGGAGAGCCCGGCTGCCGCCGAGGCGCCGGCCGCTGCGGTGACCGAGGAAGCGGCGCCGCCCCGTACGCGTCGGCGTGCGACCCGTCGGGTGTCGGCGCCTGCCGGTGCTCCGGCGCCGACGGAGGCGGTGGAGACCGCGGAGACCGTCGTCTCCGGTGCCGCTGGTGCGCCAGCCGAGAGCCCTGCCGCCGCCGAGGTGCCTGCCGCCGCTGACAGCGCCGCGCCTGCCGAGGCCGCCGAGGCCGCCGAGGAGGCGGCTCCGCGCCGTACGCGTCGGCGTGCTACGCGTCGCGTGGCCGCGCCTGCCGCTGCTCCTGCCGCTGCCGAGACCGACGAGGCCCCTGTTGCCGCTGAGGCCTCGGTCGAGGCGGCAGCGCCCGCTGAGGCAGCAGCGCCTGTCGCGGCTGCCGAGTCCGGCGAGGCCGCCGAGGAGGCCGCTCCGCGCCGTACCCGTCGGCGTGCCACGCGCCGTGTGACCGCGCCCGCCGCCGATGAGGCCCCCGCGGCTGCCGAGGCTCCCGCGCCGGCCGAGACGCCGGTGACCGCGGAGACCCCCGTGACCCCGGGCATCGAGGTCGAGACCGCCGCGGTGACCGGGACCGGCGTGCCCGCCGAGGCACCCGCCGCCGAGTCCGCCCAGCCCGCCGAGCCCGCTGAGGAAGCGGCCCCGCGCCGTCGCCGTCGTGTCGCCCGGCGGGCCGCCACCGGGTTCGCCGAGCCCGCACAGCCCGCCGCCTCCGAGGCGGCCGAGGCACCGCGGCCGGCGCGCCCCGCCGTGGCCGTGTTCCAGGCGCCCGTGTTCACCGAGCCGAAGTTCCAGACGCCCGAGCGGGCCGCTGCCGAGGCTGCCGCCGAGGCGGAGGCCGAGGACGTCGAGGAGTTCCCGGAGGAGCAGCCCGAGACCCCGCGTCGGCGTCGTCGGCGCCGTGGCGGTGCCTACGGCGAGGAGGCCGAGGCCCAGACCGTCGAGGCCGCCGCCGAGGACGAGACCGAGGAAGAGGAAGCCGAAGAGGCCGCCGAGGACGTCGTCGAGGGCGAGGAGACCGAGGAGACCGGGTCGCGTCGGCGTCGCCGGCGCGGTGGCCGTCGCCGCCGTCGTGGTGAGGCCGCCGATGCCGAGGCCGGTGAGTCCGCGGACGCCGAGGCCGAGGAACTCGCCGCCGCGCAGGCCGAGCAGGACGCCGAGGACACGGCCGAGCAGGAGGAAGAGGACGCCGACGAGGCCCGCGAGGAGGGTGGCGTCTCCACCTCCACCAGCCGTCGCCGCCGTCGCCGTCGCCGTCGCGCCGGTGACACCACCGTCGACACCGAGCCCGGCGAGGGCGACCCCGAGCGCACCGTCGTCAAGGTCCGCGAGCCCCGTCCCCTGCGGGAAAAGGGTGCCGAGCCGTCCGACGAGGTGCAGTCCATCAAGGGCTCCACGCGCCTGGAGGCCAAGAAGCAGCGCCGCCGGGAAGGCCGTGAGCAGGGCCGTCGGCGCGTTCCGATCATCACCGAGGCCGAGTTCCTCGCCCGCCGCGAGGCCGTCGAGCGCGTGATGGTCGTCCGGCAGCACGGCGACCGTACGCAGATCGGCGTCCTCGAGGACAACGTGCTCGTCGAGCACTACGTCAACAAGGAGCAGTCGACCTCGTACGTCGGCAACGTCTACCTGGGCAAGGTCCAGAACGTGCTGCCGTCGATGGAGGCCGCCTTCATCGACATCGGCAAGGGCCGCAACGCCGTCCTGTACGCCGGTGAGGTCAACTTCGAGGCGCTGGGCATGGCCAACGGCCCGCGCCGCATCGAGTCCGCCCTGAAGTCGGGCCAGTCGGTCCTCGTCCAGGTCACCAAGGACCCGATCGGGCACAAGGGCGCCCGTCTGACCAGCCAGGTCTCCCTGCCGGGCCGTTACCTCGTGTACGTCCCCGAGGGCTCCATGACCGGCATCAGCCGCAAGCTGCCCGACACCGAGCGGGCCCGGCTGAAGACCATCCTCAAGAAGATCGTCCCCGAGGACGCGGGCGTCATCGTGCGTACCGCCGCCGAGGGCGCGAGCGAGGACGAGCTGCGCCGGGACGTCGAGCGGCTGCAGGCGCAGTGGGAGGACATCCAGAAGAAGTCCAAGAACGGCAACGCCCCGACGCTGCTGTACGGCGAGCCGGACATGACCGTCCGGGTCGTCCGGGACATCTTCAACGAGGACTTCTCCAAGGTCATCGTCAGCGGTGACGAGGCCTGGCAGACCGTCCACGGCTATGTCTCGCACGTCGCGCCGGACCTCGCCGAGCGGTTGCAGAAGTGGACCAGCGAGGTCGACGTCTTCGCCACGTACCGGATCGACGAGCAGCTCGCCAAGGCGCTGGACCGCAAGGTCTGGCTGCCCAGCGGCGGTTCGCTGGTGATCGACCGGACCGAGGCGATGGTCGTCATCGACGTCAACACCGGCAAGTTCACCGGTCAGGGCGGCAACCTCGAAGAGACGGTCACCAGGAACAACCTGGAGGCGGCCGAGGAGATCGTCCGCCAGCTGCGGCTGCGCGACCTCGGCGGCATCATCGTCATCGACTTCATCGACATGGTCCTGGAGTCCAACCGGGACCTGGTGCTGCGGCGTCTGCTGGAGTGCCTGGGCCGGGACCGTACGAAGCACCAGGTGGCCGAGGTGACCTCGCTGGGGCTCGTGCAGATGACCCGCAAGCGGGTCGGACAGGGCCTGCTGGAGTCCTTCTCCGAGACCTGCGTCCACTGCAACGGCCGCGGTGTCATCGTGCACATGGAGCAGCCGACGGCCGTCGGTGGCGGCGGCAAGCGCAAGAAGCGCGCGCGTGCCGGTGCCGGTCCCGAGCAGGTGCACGAGGCCACGGTCGCCGCCGAGCCGGTGGAGACGGCCGAGGAGGAGGCGGAGGCGGAGGCGGAGGCCGAGGTCGTCGCGGAGGTCGCCGAGCCGGTCGCGCTGCCCGAGCCCGCCTTCGCGCCCGACGAGGAGCTGTACAGCAGCGTCGCCGAGGCCGAGGCCGCGGTCGCGCGCGGCGGTCGTTCGCGGCGCCGTGGCGGCCGGCGGGTGTCGGCCCCGGCCGGTGCGCCCAGGAAGAGCGAGGCCGTTCCCACGGCGCAGGACGTGACCGTCGAGGAGGAGGTCGCGCGCCCGGTGCAGCCGGAGTCGGCCGCCGAGGCGAAGGCCGAGCCGGCGGCCGTGGAGGACGCGGTCGTCGAGGCCCCCGCGCCCGAGGCTCCGGCCCCGGAGGCGCCGGCCGCCGAGGAGCCCGCGCCCAAGGGCCGTACGCGGCGTCGCGCGACCCGCAAGGTGTCCGCGCCCGCCGGGTCGCCCGCGGGGGCCGAGGCCGCCGTGGTGACGGTCGGCGAGGCGGCGTCCCCGGCGCCCGAGCAGGTGGCCGAGGCCCCGGCCGGGACCCCGGCGGAGCAGGCCGAAGAGGCTCCGGCCGAGGCGGTCGCCGAGAGCGCCGCTCCGGCCCGCCCGCGGCGCCGTGCCGTGCGCAAGGCCACCGCGCCGACCGCGCCCGCGGAGGCGGCCGTCGTGGTCGTCCCCGCGGCGGAGGCGCAGGCCGAGCCCGAGGCGGCGCAGGCCCCGGCCGCGGAGGAGGGCGCCGAGGAGGCGGCTCCGGCCAAGAAGACGGCCCGTAAGACGGCCAAGAAGGCCACGGCGAAGAAGGCCGCCACCAAGAAGACCGCGGCCAAGAAGACGGCCGCCAAGAAGGTGACGGCCAAGAAGGCGGCGAAGACCGCCAAGACGGCCGTGGCCAAGTCGACGGCGAAGAAGACCACGGTCTCGGCCGCCACCGACGAGAGCTGACCAGCGAGGTGTGCGGTCGGTCCACGTGATCGGCCGCACACCGCTGGGGCCCGGCCCGGTTTGACCCCCTCGGCCACGGCCCCGTAACCTTGACCGTCGGCGTGTCCGTGGATATAGGCGCGCCACATCCCCGTAAACCTCTTCCTTCGGAGCACAGGGTGTTCCGGAGAGGCCGCCCGCGTGCCGGGCGGCTGGACTGCGGGGGTGCCGTTCCCGAGCGAGAGAGTGAGATCCGCGTGTACGCCATCGTGCGCAGCGGTGGCCGCCAGCACAAGGTTGCTGTCGGTGACATCGTTGAGGTTGACAAGATTTCCACTGCCAAGGTTGGCGACACGGTCGAGCTCTCGACCCTGCTCGTTGTCGACGGCGACTCCGTGACCAGCGACCCGTGGGTGCTGGCCGGCATCAAGGTCCAGGCTGAGGTCGTGGACCACCACAAGGGCCAGAAGATCGACATTCTGCGCTACAAGAACAAGACCGGCTACCGTCGTCGTCAGGGCCACCGCCAGCAGTACACGGCGATCAAGGTCACTGAGATCCCCACGGCTGCGAAGTAAGGGACTGAGAACAGATGGCACACAAGAAGGGCGCATCGTCCACCCGGAACGGTCGCGACTCGAACGCCCAGCGGCTCGGCGTGAAGCGCTTCGGCGGTCAGGTCGTCAACGCGGGTGAGATCCTGGTCCGCCAGCGTGGCACCCACTTCCACCCGGGCGCCGGCGTCGGCCGTGGCGGCGACGACACGCTGTTCGCGCTGCAGGCCGGTGCGGTGCAGTTCGGCACCAGCCGCGGCCGCAAGGTCGTGAACGTCGTCCCGGTCGCCTGACCGAGCGTTTCGTTCGACTTTCGCGAGGCGGACCTCACTTCCCGGTCGGGAAGGCGGGTCCGCCTTTCGCTTGTTAGAGCAAAGACACGCTTGTTGGACCAAAGACATTCGTACGTTTTCTGGAGGCACTGAACCATGACCACCTTCGTGGACCGCGTCGAGCTGCACGTCGCCGCGGGTAACGGAGGCCACGGCTGTGCCTCCGTCCACCGTGAGAAGTTCAAGCCGCTCGGCGGGCCCGACGGCGGCAACGGCGGGCGGGGCGGGGACGTGATCCTCACCGTCGACCAGTCGGTCACGACCCTGCTCGACTACCACCACTCCCCGCACCGCAAGGCCACCAACGGCAAGCCGGGCGAGGGCGGCAACCGGTCCGGTAAGGACGGGCAGGACCTGGTCCTCGCCGTGCCGGACGGCACCGTCGTGCTCGACAGGGCCGGCAATGTGCTCGCCGACCTGGTCGGGCACGGCACGTCGTTCGTCGCCGCGCAGGGCGGCCGGGGCGGGCTCGGGAACGCCGCGCTGGCGTCGGCGCGGCGCAAGGCGCCGGGGTTCGCGCTGCTCGGTGAGCCGGGGGACGTCCGGGACATCGTCCTGGAGCTGAAGACGGTCGCCGACGTCGCGCTGGTCGGATACCCGAGCGCGGGCAAGTCCTCGCTGATCTCGGTGCTGAGCGCCGCCAAGCCGAAGATCGCCGACTACCCCTTCACGACCCTCGTGCCCAACCTCGGTGTGGTGACCGCCGGTTCGACCGTCTACACCATCGCCGACGTGCCGGGGCTCATCCCGGGCGCCAGCCAGGGCAAGGGCCTGGGCCTGGAGTTCCTGCGGCACGTCGAGCGGTGCAGTGTGCTCGTGCACGTACTGGACACCGCGACGCTGGAGTCCGACCGTGACCCGGTCTCCGACCTGGACGTCATCGAGGCGGAGCTGCGGGAGTACGGCGGGCTGGACAACCGTCCGCGGCTGGTGGTCCTGAACAAGATCGACGTACCGGACGGCAAGGACCTCGCCGAGATGGTGCGGCCGGATCTGGAGGCCCGTGGATACCGGGTCTTCGAGGTGTCGGCGGTGGCGCACACCGGGCTGAAGGAGCTGTCCTTCGCGCTGGCCGACCTGGTGGCCAGGGCGCGGGCCGCGAAGCCGAAGGAAGAGGCGACGCGGATCGTGATCCGGCCGAAGGCCGTCGACGACGCGGGCTTCACCGTGACGCGCGAGGACGTCGGCGGGGAGCCGCTGTTCCGGGTGCGCGGCGAGAAGCCCGAGCGCTGGGTGCGGCAGACCGACTTCAACAACGACGAGGCCGTCGGCTACCTCGCCGACCGGCTCAACCGCCTCGGTGTGGAAGAGGAGTTGATGAAGGCCGGGGCCCGGTCCGGGGACGGCGTCGCCATCGGACCCGAGGAGAACGCGGTCGTCTTCGACTGGGAGCCGTCGGTGATGGCCGGGGCGGAGATGCTCGGGCGCCGGGGCGAGGACCACCGCTTCGACGCGCCGCGACCGGCCGCGCAGCGCAGGCGTGACCGGCAGGCCGAGCGGGATGAAGCGGTGCGGGAGTTCGACGACTTCGAGCCGTTCTAGGGAAGACGGGCCCGAGCGGCGTCCGGCGTTGTCGTAGCCGTCGTCTGGGGGTTGTGGTCCCCAGACGGTCCCCAGACCCCCGCTTCGTCCCCGAACGGGCCTCGTCCCCCGTCGCCGGACGGGCCGAAATGGTTGACGCCGGGAAAATTCGCGCCGTATCTCAGGGCAACCCCTTCGCCTCACGGTGAGTCGTACTGGGCGCGTGGATGAGGATCTTGCACCCTCTCCGCGGTCAACTGCCCTTGAGATTCCCGGAGTCGACGTGGTCGAGGCTGTTTCGCGCAGGATGCGGCGCACGGTTGTGGTCGCCGTCGCTCTGGCCGCCGCGAGTGTGGGCGTGGTGCCGAGCGGGCACGCCCAGGCCGCCGCGGCCGGCGTGCGGCAGGACTTCAACGGTGACGGATACGAGGATCTCGCCGTCGCCGCACCCGATGCCACCGTGGACGGCAAGTACCAGGCCGGCTATGTCGCCGTGCTGTACGGGGGCCCGCGCGGGCTGAACACCGTCTCCAAGAAGGTGTACTCGCAGGCCTTTGCCGGTGTGCCGGGGACTCCGGAGGCGAGCGATCACTTCGGGTCCGGGCTCACCGCGGCCGATCTGGACGGGGACGGGTTCACCGATCTGCTCGTCGAGGCCTCCGGCGAGCAGTGGGTGCAGGGCGGCAACGCACGGCACGGCAACCACACGGTGTTGTGGGGCGGGTCCGGCGGTTTCGCCTCCGGCAACGTGATGCCCGCCCACGGCAGCCAGTCGTATCAGGCCGGAGACGTCCTGGCCGGTGACTTCAACGGTGACGGGCACCAGGACCTGAGGGGGGCCGGTCCCGTGCGGTTCGGTCCCTTCGGGCGGGATGTCGTGCCCGCCTCGACCGGCGACGTCCAGCTCGTCGACGGGGACATGATGCTCCTCGACGTGGTGGCCGGAGATGTGGACGGGGACGGCATCACCGATCTCGTCAGCATGTCCCGTGCGTACGACTGGGACGACAACCACGAGTACGGCTACTACCTCAACTACGTGCGCGGCAGCCGCGACGGTCTGTTGCCGCCCGTCCTGATCAAGGACGCGCAGGGCGAGCGGATCGACCCGCACGACGCCACCCTGGCCCTCGGCGACCTCAACGGCGACGGCCGCGCCGACCTCGTCATGGGCGGTTACGCCCTCAGGATCGTCTACGGCACCACCGGCGGCCCGGCCGCCGCGACGCCCCAGGTGATCACCCAGGACACCCCCGGAGTGCCGGGCGTGCAGGAGAGGACCGACGACTTCGGCTCCTCGCTGGCGATCGGGGACGTCGACGGCGACGGGTACGGCGACCTGCTCGCCGGGATCCCCCGTGAGGACTTCGGCGGACTGCACTTCGCCGGCACCTTCGCCGTCGTACCCGGCGGACCCGGCGGGCCGACGGGTGCCGGGACCAAGGTCTTCAGCCAGAACAGCGCCGACGTGCCCGGCACCGCCGAGACCCAGGACTTCTTCGGCAGCAACCTCGACGTGGTCGACGGCAACGGCGACGGCCGGGCCGAGCCGGTCGCGGCGGCGGTCCAGGAGGACACGAGTGCCGGTGCCGTGTGGGTGTTCCGGTCCGGCTCCGGCGGCGTCACGGCCAAGGGCTCCTTCGCCTTCGGCCCCCGTGCCCTCGGCACCGTCCCGAGCGGCGCCCACCTCGGCGACCGGTTCCCGCGCTGACCCGCCGCCCTTCACCCCAGCACACCCAACTCACCCGGATCAGGGATCACATGGCTTCGCCTTCTCACCGCCGTACCCCGTTCTCCCGCCGCGGACGGCTCGTCCTCGCCACCGGCCTCGCGGTCGCCGCCGGCGCCCTGGCGATTCCCGCCGTCAACGCCGCCACCGAGGCCGCGACCACCACCACGCCGAGCACCAAGCGGCTGCACGACGACTTCAACGGAGACGGATATCCCGACCTGGCGATCGGCGCCCCGGGCACGGCGCCGGACGGCGAGACGAAGGTGGGCGCGGTCAGTGTGCTGTACGGCTCCTCCCAGGGGCTGTCGACCTCGCGCAAGCAGGTGCTGAACCGGGCGGTGCCCGCCTACAACAGCGGGCACGGCACACAGCTGCAGAGCGCGGACCTGGACGGGGACGGGTACGCGGACCTGCTGTCGACCGTCGGGGAGTACAGGGAGGACATCGACCAGGGCTACGCCCTCGTCGTCAACTGGGGCGGGCCCAAGGGGCTCTCGGCCACGGCGACGGCCCTGACCTGGGCCCCGCAGTTCGAGTGGCAGGGCGGATTCACCGTCGCGGACGTGGACGGCGACAAGCACCCGGACGTGGTGACGGCGAGCGCCGACGAGTGGTACAGCAACACCCCCGACGTGGACAACGGGGACGGCACGGTGTGGCACGGTCCCTTCACCCGGGCCGGACAGCCCGTGAAGAAGGACTACTTCCGCGTCGTTCCCGAGCGCTCGACGCACTTCCACTCGCTGACGGCCGGTGACGTCACCGGCGACGGAGTCGCCGACCTCGTCGTACGCATGGGCGGCAACGGTTCGCCCGACTCGCGTGCGGCCGCCCTCCTCGCGGGCGGCCCCGGCGGCCTCAGCCCCAAGGGCCTGCTCAGGGATGCCCAGGGCGGCATCATCGGCGGCGAGGACGCCGCGATCGGTGACCTGAACAAGGACGGATACGGCGACATCGTCGTCGGCCGTTCCAACGACATGTACGACAGTGCCGAACCCCCCTTCCGGGGCGGCGGGCTGGCCGTCGTGTACGGCGGCCCGGACGGCGTCTCCACCACCCGCAAGCCGGTGTGGATCAACCAGGACACGGCCGGGGTGCCGGGGTCGGCCGAGCACGGGGACGGCATGGGCTCGGGCCTGTCCGTCGGCGACACCAACGGCGACGGCTATCTCGACGTGGCGACGGGCCTGCCCGGCGAGGACCTCGGCGCTCTCACCGACGCCGGCAGCGTCCTCGTGCTGCGCGGCAGCGCCAACGGCCTGACCGCCACCGGCATCAAGTCGTTCACCCAGAACACCAGCGGCGTGCCCGGCACCGCCGAGAAGCTGGACCGCTTCGGCGAGCAGACCGCCCTCGTCGACGCCAACGGCGACAAGAAGGACGGGCTGGTCGTGGGCGCCCCCGCCGAGAACGCCGGCAACGGTTCCGTGTGGGTCTTCTCCTCGGCCTCCGGCGGCGTCACCGCGAGCGGCTCCTTCTCGTTCGGCCCGACCACGATGGGCCTGCGCGCGGCCGGCGCCCGCTTCGGCGCCTCGGTCGCCGACTGACGGCGGCCACCTCCTCGCAACCAGCAGACAGGAGAGCGACATGAGCAGACACCGGGGGGCCTGGCGCGTGGGTCTCGCCGTCGTCCTGGCCGTCACGGGAGCCGCCGCCCTTCCCGGGCCGCACGCCGTGGCCGACACCCAGCCCACCACCGCCGAGCTCCGGGACGACTTCAACGGTGACGGCTACGCCGATCTCGCCGTCGCGGCGCCCTCGGCGACCGTCGGAGGCAGGACACAGGCCGGGTTCGTCGCCGTGCGGTACGGCACCCAGTACGGGTGGGTCACCGGGGCCCGGAAGGTGTTCACGCAGAACAGCGCGGGCATACCGGGCACCGCCGAGAAGGACGACCAGTTCGGCAGCGCGCTCACCACGGCCGACCTCGACCGGGACGGCTACGCCGATCTGATCGTCGGCATCGGCGGCGAGGACACGGACTCCGGGGGCACCGACTCCGGTTATGTGCAGGTCCTCTGGGGCAGCGCCGACGGGCTGTCGGGGGCCTCCTCCCTGGCCACCGGCAAGAGCGCCCATGACCGCCTCGGTGCCCAGGGCCACCTCACCGTCGCCGACATCGACGGCGACGGGGCGACGGACGTGGTGACCGTGCAGAACGAGCACGACCTGCGTGTCCTCAAGGGGCCCTTCGGGCGGAACGGTTCCGCGGGCGGCGGCGAGCAGATCGTGAAGGACCCGTACGACAGCCGTGTCCTGGACCTGGCCGCCGGTGACGTCAACGGCGACGGCATCACCGACGTCGTCGCCGCCGAGCACAGCGGTGACGAGTTCGACTCCCGCCGGGTCGTGTACTGGTACGGCACCAAGGACGGGCTCACGCCGTACACGCTGGTGTACGACATCGACGGGGCCGGCCTCCAGGGCGGCGAGAACCTCGACGTCGGCGACCTCGACAAGGACGGTTACGCCGACATCGTGGTGGGCCGTGCCGTCGACGGCTACGACAGCGACCTGGACAACCCCTACGTCAAGGGCGGCCGGGTCGCCTGGATCCCAGGCACCCCCGAGGGACCCGACGGCGTCGAGGCGGTCTTCCTCCACCAGGACAGCGCCGGAGTCCCCGGCACGGCGGAGAAGGGCGACCGCTTCGGCACCGACGTCCAGATCGGCGACGTCAACGGCGACGGCTACCCCGATGTGCTCACCGGTGTGCCCGGCGAGGACCTGGGCTCCGTCGCCGACGCGGGCGCCGTCGTCGTCCTGAACGGCGGCGCCGCCGGGCTGACCGGCACCGGCGCCCGGGTGGTCACGCAGGACACCGGCAATGTGCCCGGGGCCGCCGAGAAGGGTGACGTCTTCGGCAAGGCCGTGCACCTCGGCGACTCCAACCACGACGGGCTGGCCGATGTGGCCGTCGGCTCGCCGGGGGAGAACACCGGCTCCGGGTTCATCTGGCACTTCAAGTCCAGCCCGGCCCTCATCGTGACGCCGAACGCCACGGGCGCCTTCGGCAACACGTACCTCGGCACCGACGGCACGAACGCCAGGTTCGGCTCGGGGTTCGCGAACTGACCCGCCCCGGACCCGCCCGGTACTAACTGACGGTCTTTCAGACCCGTTGCGACAAGGCTAAGTTCATCCTGTTGTTCCCGTGTCGCAACGGGTCTTCTGTTGTCTACCCATTTGTCATGCACGCGAAGGCTCTGGTTCAGCGGGCCGACCGCCCGGCTGCGTGAGCTTTCAGAAGTCCAAGAGGCCAGCGAGGCAAGGGAGTTCACCGATGACCGGAGCGTCCGGGCCCGTATCACCCGACCGACGCCGCTTTCTGACCGCGGGGGCCGCAGTCCTCGGCGCCGCGGCCTCCGCCCAGCTGTGGCTGCCGGCCACGGCCCGGGCGACCGAAACGCCCCTGCCCGACGGCGTGTTCAGCCTCGGCGTCACCTCCGGTGACCCGCTGCCCGACGGCATCGTCCTGTGGACCAGACTCGCCCCGGACCCGCTGAACGGCGGCGGAATGCCCGACACCACCGTCTCGGTCGAGTGGGAGATAGCCGAGGACGAACGGTTCCGAAAGCCGGTGCGCCGGGGCGTCGCCCAGGCCCGGCCCGAGCTGGGGCACAGCGTTCACGTGGATGTACGGCGGCTGCGCCCGGGCCGTACGTACTGGTACCGCTTCCGCGCCGGCGGCCAGCTCTCGCCCACCGGCCGCACCCGCACCGCGCCCCACCCGCACAGCTCCGGCGGCCGGCTGCGGATGGCGCTGGCCTCCTGCCAGAACTGGCAGCACGGCTACTTCACGCCGTACGCCGACATGCTGGCCCAGGACCCGGACTTCGTCCTGTTCGTCGGCGACTACATCTACGAGTCGAGGCCGTCGGCGACGGCACTGCGCCGCCACGAGGGCACCGACGAGCCGTACACCCTGGTCCAGTACCGCAACCGGTACGCCCAGTACCGCACCGACCCGGACCTCGCCGCGATGCACGCGAACGCGCCCTGGGTGGTCACCTTCGACGACCACGAGGTCGACAACGACTTCGCCGGCGAGATCCCGCAGGACCCGGACAAGCAGCCGCACGACGCCTTCGTGGCCCGGCTGACGGCCGCCTACCAGGCGTTCTACGAGCACATGCCGGTCCGGGCGAGCGCCATCCCGAACGGCCCGCACATCCAGATGTACCGCCGCCTCGAATTCGGCCGCCTGGCCCGGCTCAGCGTGCTGGACACCCGGCAGTACCGCAGCGACCAGGCCACCAGCCAGGAAGGCGCCCAGGATCCCTCGCTCACCATGCTCGGCGCCGAGCAGCGGGAGTGGCTGATCGACGGGCTGCGCCACTCGCCGGCCCGCTGGAACATGATCGGCTCCCAGATCATGATGGCCGAGACCGATCTCAAGGTCGGCGAGGGCAAGATCTGGTACTACGACGCCTGGGACGGCTACCAGGCCGAACGCAACGCACTGATGGGCGAGTTGAAGCACGTCCGCAACCCCGTCGTCTTCACCGGCGACCGGCACCTCACGATGATCAGCGACCTCAAGGAGGACTACGCCGACCCGGACTCCGCCGTCGTGGGCGCCGAGTTCGTGGGCACCTCCATCTCCAGCAACGGCGACCAGGACCAGGACGCCTTCCACCGGGAGTGGGACCCGCGCGTCCCGGACAACCCGCACTGGAAGCTGCTCGACGCCCATCGGGGCTACCACCTCTTCGACATCCGCCGCGACGGCATCGACGCTCAGGTCAGGATCGTGGACACCGTCCGGCAGCCGACGGCGACGCCGAGCACGCTGGCCCGGCTGCGGGTGGAGGCGGGACAGCCGGGCGTCGAGGTCGTGTGACTCCGGTGACTCCTGATGGGGGGCTGGGACTCATCCGTGTCCCAGGTCACTCTCAGCGCTCTCTCAGCAAGCGCTCTTACCGTCCTCTGACCATGGAGACGGACTGCACGAGAGATGAACTCCCGGCCGGCGGCGGCGTGCTCACCCCGCTGTCCGCCGGGACCCGGCTGCTGCACATCGGCCCGCACAAGACGGGCACCACCTCGATCCAGGGCGCGCTGTTCGAGGCCAGGGACGCCATGGCCCGGCACGGCGTCGAGTGGCCGGCCACCACCCGGCACCCCATGGAGGCGGTCCTGGCCGCCTGTGCCCGCACCGGGATGATGGGTGACGTCGAGCCCACCGAGCGGCACTGGGAGCGGCTGCTGGAGCGGGTGCGTGCGACGGGCGGGCGCACCTGCGTGATCAGCAGCGAGTTCTTCGCCGACGCCCCCGACGACGAGACGATCGAGCGGATCGTCGGGCAGCTCGGCGGCGACCGCGTGCACGTCCTGGTCACCCTGCGCCCGCTGGCCAGGATCATGCCCTCGCAGTGGCAGCAGTACGTGCAGAACGGCCTGCGCATGGGCTACGAGGACTGGCTGGAGCACATGCTCGGAAAGCCGCCGTACGAAAAGCCCAACCCCAGTTTCTGGCGCCGGCACCGGCACGACCGGCTGATCGGGCGCTGGGCCCGGGTGGTCGGCCCGCAGCGGGTCACCGTCGTCGTGGTGGACGACCGCGACCGCGACGGCCTGATGCGCACCTTCGAGGCACTGCTCGGACTGCCCGCGCGTCTTCTGCACCCCGTCGCGGACGCGGTGAATCGCTCGCTCACCCTCGCCGAGACCGAAATGCTGCGGAATCTTAATAAGGAATTCCGCGCCAATGAGCTGCCCGCGGAGCTCTATTCGCAACTCGTCCGGAACGGTGCCGTGATGCATATGAAGAATGCGTGCGCTCCCGGCCCCGACGACGTGAAGATCGGCACTCCGCGGTGGGCCGTCGAGGCCGCCGCCGGGATCGGGGCGGAGATGGCGGAACGTATCGGCGCGAGCGGAGTGCGCGTTGTGGGCGACTTGCACCTTTTGTCCAGCATGGAAAAACCCGTCGGCCGTACGGAAATCGCACCGCGCATCGCCCCCGAAACGGCGGCCCAGGCCCTTTACGGGGCCCTCGCCGCGGCGGCCGCCGCACCCGTACGGCACGCCGCGCCCGCCAAGTCGCGTACGGTTCACCAGACACCGTCGAAGGAACTCGTGCGGGTACTCGGCCACCGCTGCCTCAGGCGGCTGAGGCTTCGGTGAAGGCTGTGCCGTTACTCACAGCAATTCGCCTCGGGTGCCGTCAGGACCTCTCGACAATGACCATGCGTACAAGGTGAATGACAGGTTGCGCGCACATATGCAGTCGGGGGCGCTCACCTTGCACTGCGGTAACCACAAGTGGGAGCATTTCCAAGTTCCCAGTCGTCGCAAGGTAGGTCACCTGTGTCCCAGCACATAGCCAAGCCCCGCACCACCGCAGTGATCCTGGCCGGTGGCACCGGCCAGCGTGTGGGTCTGTCGATCCCCAAGCAGCTGCTGAAGATCGCCGGCAAGGCAGTCATCGAGCACACCCTGACCACCTTCGAGAAGGCCGACTCGATCGACGACGTCATCGTGCTGATGGCCCCGGGCTATGTGCCGGACGTCGAGAAGATCGTCGCCAAGGCCGGGTTCCAGAAGGTCAAGAAGATCATCGAGGGTGGCTCCACCCGCAACGAGACCACCGAGCGCGCCATCTCCGCCCTCGGCGAGGGCCTGGCCGAGGGCGAGGACCTCAACGTCCTCTTCCACGACGCCGTCCGCCCCCTGCTGTCGCAGCGCGTCATCGACGACTGCGTGACGGCGCTGGAGCGCTTCCAGGCCGTCGACGTCGCCATCCCGTCCGCGGACACCATCATCGTGACCCGTACGCACGGCGAGGACGGCGAGTTCATCACCGAGATCCCGGACCGCTCCCGCCTGCGCCGCGGCCAGACCCCGCAGGCCTTCAAGCTGTCCACGATCCGCCGCGCCTACGCGGTCGCGGCCGGTGACCCCAACTTCCAGGCCACGGACGACTGCTCCGTCGTGCTCAAGTACCTGCCGGACGTGCCGATCCACGTCGTCGCGGGTGACGAGTACAACATGAAGGTCACCCAGCCCGTCGACGTCTTCATCGCCGACAAGCTCTTCCAGCTGGCCTCCACCGCCGCTCCCGAGCAGGTGAGCGAGGAGGCCTACCGTCAGCTGCTGACCGGCAAGACCGTCGTCGTCTTCGGCGGCTCCTACGGCATCGGCAAGGACATCGCCGAACTCGCCGAGTCCTACGGCGCCAAGGTGTACGCGCTGGGCCGCTCCACCACCGGCACGCACGTGGAGAACCCGGAGGAGGTCGACGACGCGCTGTCCAAGGCCTACGCCGAGACCGGGCGCATCGACTACGTCGTCAACACCGCCGGTGTGCTGCGCATAGGGAAGCTGGCCGAGACCGACAACGCCACCATCGAGGAGGCGCTGAAGGTCAACTACCTCGCCCCGGTGCAGATCGCGCGCTCCTCGTACAAGTACCTGTCCGAGACCAAGGGCCAGTTGCTGCTGTACACCTCCAGCAGCTACACCCGCGGACGCGCCGAGTACAGCCTCTACTCCTCGACCAAGGCCGCGATGGTGAACCTCACCCAGGCCCTGTCCGACGAGTGGGCCGGCGACGGCATCCGCGTGAACTGCATCAACCCGGAGCGCACCGCGACCCCGATGCGCACCAAGGCCTTCGGCCAGGAGCCCGCGGGCACCCTGCTCTCCTCCGAGGCCGTCGCCCGCACCTCCCTCGACGTGCTGCTGTCCGAGCTGACCGGCCATGTCATCGACGTCCGCCAGCAGGACCCGACGGCCGCCGCGGGCAAGGCGTCCGGGTTCGAGCAGGCGCTGGCCAGTGTCCTGGACCGCCAGGATGGCATGGCATAATCAACAGTTAATAGCCTTATGGAATTCAGGCCTCTGCGATTCTTCGGTCACGAAGAATTCACAGGGGCCTGAGTCCTTCCTTCTTCAGACCGGCCCCTCCCCCTGAGCAGGTTCTCCGTGATATCCACCGCTATTCGCGTCGCCCGGGTGGGCAGCCCGGCCGAGCTGGCCGCGGCGGCCCTCATGATCCTGGGCTTCCCGGCGCTCATGCTGGCCGCGCTCGTCCCGAGCGTTCCCGCCTTCGCGGCCGCGGCCGCCGTGACGTACCTGGCGGACCACTATCTGCACCGCAAGGGCAGCTATCTGGTCAACCGCCTCAGCAAGGTCCGGGCCGGTCTGTCGATCCGTTTCCTGATCAGACAGCTGCTGCTGATCCTGCTGCTGGCCCGGCTCGGCCTCGCGGACGACCTGATCTACTACGGCGCGATCGCCTGCTTCATAGCGTTCTACGGCCTCCAGGCCCCGCACGGCGCGCTGGTCACCCTGATCCGCAACCGCCGCCGTATGCCGGTCGCCACCCGCAACGTCGACCTCGCCTCGCGCATCCGCATCCCGGACGCCCCGCCGCGGAGGCTGCTGCACCGCTCCGCCGAGAAGATGCTGCACCTCGACCTCGCGGCCGTCATCGGCATCCTCGTCTCCGCCGTCCTGGAGTCGGCCGTCGCCGGCTTCGTCGGCATCGGCCTCACGGTGGGCCTGGGCTGCCTGTACGTGCTGGCGCTCATGCCGTACGTCCGCGGCCGGAAGATCCCGCCGAACGCGGAGACCGTCCTGGCCGCCGTCGACGACTGGCTGGCCGAGTACCGGCCCGAGACGGTGCTGTACTTCTCCGGCTCCAAGGACTCCGCCTACCAGGTCAACATGTGGCTGGAGACCATGGAGAAGCTGGACTCCAAGCCGCTGATCATCCTGCGCGAGCGGGTCATCCTGAACAACCTGGCGCCCACCACGGTCCCCGTCATCTGCGTGCCCGGAGGGGTGCACCTGATGAACATGGACCTGTCCAACGTGCGGGTCGCGCTGTACGCGGCGAACGTCGGCAAGAACATCCACCTGCTGCGCGTCCCGACCATGAAGCACGTCTTCATCGGCCACGGAGACAGCGACAAGCTGGCCAGTGTCAACCCGTACAGCAAGGTCTACGACGAGGTGTGGACCGCCGGCCGCGCGGGCCGCGACCGCTACGCCATCGCCGACGTCGGCGTCCGCGACGAGGACATCGTGGAGGTCGGCCGCCCGCAGCTTGCGCCCATCCAGAGCCGGCAGGGCGTGCCGGAGGGACGTATCCCGACCGTGCTCTACGCGCCGACCTGGGAGGGCTGGGACGGCAACCCCGGCAACACCTCGATCGTGCTGGCCGGTGAGAACATCGTGAGCAAGCTGGTGCAGGCCGACCCGCCGGTCCGCGTCCTGTACAAGCCGCACCCCTTCACCGGCACCGTCAGCAAGGAGGCCGGCGCCGCGCACAAGCGGATCACCGCCCTGGTCGAGCAGGCCGCCGCCGAGCGCGCCGCCGACCCGCGCTTCCAGGCCGACACCGCCGCGCAGGCCGCCGCCAAGGCGGAGCTCGCCCGTATCGAGGCCCGGCTCGCCGAGCTGTCCGGCAAGGTCAAGGGCGGCAAGGGCAACGGCGCCGGCGACGAGGCCGTGGCCACCCGGGACGGCCTGGTCGACCTCGCCAGGCACGAGGAGATCGCCCGGCTGCGCGCCGAGTGGAACGACGCCTACTGGCGCTCCTTCGGCAGCCACGAGCACCGTGTCATCACGGGTGCCGAGCCGCGCCTGTACGACTGCTTCAACGTCTCCGACGCGATGGTCTCCGACATCTCCAGCGTGGTCTCCGACTTCATCGCCAGCGGCAAGCCGTACGCCGTCACGGACTCCGCCGAGCTGGGTGTGGAGGAGTTCAAGCGGCAGAACACGGCGGTGCGTGCCGCGACGATCCTGTCCAACAGCGCGGCCGAGCTGGGCGAGCTGCTGGACGCCGTACGCGACCCGTCGGCCGACCCGCTGGCCGAGGACCGCAAGGACCTCAAGCGGTACCTGCTCGGCCCGGACGAGCCGACGTCCATCGAGCAGTTCAACACCGCGGTGGCGAACCTCGCGATCAAGGCCGAGACGCGCAACGTCGGCCAGGAGTCACGGACGGCGGCCGGAGCCGCCGAGGCAGTGCCGGCGACCGTACCCGGGCAGCGGGTGGCGGCAGCCGGGGACGATGTGCCGGCCTGACCTGCGGACTCACGGCGCGGCCCCCGAGGAGTGATCCTCGGGGGCCGCGCCGTTTCTAGTGGGCCTCTTACGTTTCCCGAATAGCCTGAGTCCATGTCAACTCGCTCTGTGTGCTGGGTCACAAAAGCAGGGGCGTGAGGCAACCGCTTGCATGGCCCAGTCGTCTACTAGGTAGTGAATGAGGCGATACGGGGGAAATTTCCCGTTGACAAGGGGGAAACGTGACCGTCACGCAGCCTGATGTGACTGTGATCATCGGGGCGTACGAAGCGATGCCGTACCTGGTCGAGTGCCTGGCGTCCGTCGAGGCACAGACCATCGACCCGGAACGCATCGAGGTCATCGCCGTCGACGACGGTTCGACGGACGGCACGGGGGAGTGCCTGGAGGAGTTCGCGGCCCGCGCCCCAATGCCGGTGACCGTGATCCGGCAGGAGAACTCCGGCGGCCCCAGCGGCCCCCGTAACGTCGGTCTGGGCAAGGCGGCCGGGCGTTACGTCTTCTTCCTGGACGCCGACGACCGGCTGGGCCCCGAGGCCCTGGAGCGCATGGTCGCGATGGCCGACAAGAACGGCACCGACGTGGTGCTCGGCCGGGTCGAGGGCGTCAACCGCACCGCGCCCAAGTCGATGTGGGGCAGGACGCTGGAGAGGACCGACGTCTTCTCCTCCAACATCAAGTTCACGCTGAGCGCGCAGAAACTCTTCCGCCGTGAGCTGCTGACCCGGCACAACATGCGCTTCGACGAGTCCCTGTGGACCGGCGAGGACGCGCTGTTCACGATGGAGGCCTATCTGCGGGCCGACGGCGTATCCGTGATCGCCGACTACACCTGCTACTACCTGGTGGGCCGCGACGACGGCAAGCATGTGACGAAGAGCGGTGGTTACACCCTCCGCTTCGACTCCGCGCGCGCCCTGATGAACCTGATATCCGAGCTCGTCCCCGCGGGAGAGCGGCGCGACCTGCTCATGGTCCGCCCCTTCCTCATCACCCTGCTGCCGCAGTTCGGGCCCAAGTACGCCAAGGACAGCGAGAAGGTCCGGCAGCACAAGCTGGAACTGGCGAAGCCCCTGATGGACGCCCACTGGACCCCGGGTGTCGCCCGCCGCCTCAAGGTCGAGGAGCGCCTGCGGCTGCACCTGGTCGCCGAACAGCGCCCCGAACTCCTGCTGCCCGTCGTGCAGTTCATCAAGGCCAAGAAGCAGCCGGCGGCCCTCCTGGAGAGGAAGGGCCGCCGTGTCTACCTCGCCTACCCGCACTTCCGGGACGCCGCGGCGGGGATACCCGACTCCGTGTACCTCGCCGAACCGCGCGAGGCCCGCGCCTTCCCCGGCTACCGCGAGGGCGGCGTGGACTCGTTCCTGCGGCGGGCGGTGCGCAAGGCGCGCCGGGTGCTGCGCTCGGGCGGGGCTACACCGGGCGGGCGGGCTGCTGCGGCGTGAGGGACCGGCGCTGGTCCGGGATCTCGGGGATCTCCGCCGCCAGCCGCTCCTCCATCCGCACCCGGTGCTCCCGGGCCGCCGAACACAGCGCCTGCACGGCCTCGTTGAAGCGCACCTGTGACGGCGGCTCGTCAGGACCCAGCAGGTGGCGCTTCAACTCCACCCGGGCCTCGACCAGTCGGTCCCGCTCGGGGTGCCGCACCGTCTCCAGCAGTTCCGGCACCCCGGCCGCGTCCGGCGTCAGCACGGTCGCCGCGCGCACGGTCGGGAAGGCCTTGCGGAACACGTCCTCCGCGAGGCCGCTGGTGTTCGCCACGGCGTACGGCTTCCCGCTCGCCAGAAAGTCGCTGATCACGCTCGACACATCGCTGATGAGCAGATCGGCCCGGTTGAAGCAGGCGTACAGCGTGGGCCGGGCATCCATGACGACCTGGTGCTCCCACTCCGGCAGCGAGGCCCAGTACGCCTCCTCCCAGGCGGCCATGGCACGCGCCACCGCCTGCGCCCGGCCCGGCTCGGGCGCCGCCTGCAGCATCATCCGCTCCAGCTGATCGGCGCTCGCCCGGACGTCGGTCGTGGTGAGGCGGTCCAGCTCGCGGGTACGAAGGGCGAGCTCACCGGTGTCGCGCGGTCGCTCTCCCGTCCGCTCCCGGTTCGCGGCCCTGATCAGCTCGCGGATGCGCAGATCGGCCGCCCCCGCTCGCGGATCCACCGACCCGGTCAGCGGATGCGGCTTGTACAGCAGCCGCACGCCCGGGTCCGCGAGCAGCGCCCGTACGAGGTTCTCGCCGGCCTCGATGACCGAGGTGTTGCCGGGGTTGCCGTCCCAGCCCTCCCAGGTCGGCGCGTACAGAACCGTCGTGCACGCGCCGGCCGGCGGACCCGAGTACGGCCGTACGGCGTCCAGCTGCGGGCGGCCGATCTCCACCACGTCCTTGTCCTCCACGCCGACCTCGGCCATCGCGTACCGCTCCCGCGCCGCCGGACCGGCCACCCACACCTCGTCGTAGGCCTTCGCGTACGGGTTGCAGGACGACAGCTTGTCGCTCTCCCCGTGGTTGACGAAGGTGTGCTTGAGCGTGGGGATGCGCAGCACCTGGGAGGTCTTGCCGGAGTTGGCGGGGTGGATGAGGACCTGGAGCGTGGACTGCTCCAGCCGCATCAGCGTGGAGACCTTCGGCAGGCACAGGATCGGGACGTCGGTCGGCGCGATCTTCTGCACCATGAACCGCTCGCGCAGCACGATCAGCGGACGGCCCTCCAGCTCGGCGAGCGGCTCCAGCCACATGTTCGCCTGGTACGCCGAGGACGCCCCGCCGGAGAAGTACAGCCCGACCGTCGGCCGGTACTTGGCCAGCCAGGCGTCGAGCCACTCCAGCGCCTCCCGCTCGCCCGCCGGACGACGGCTCGGCAGCAGCCGTACGAGAAGGTCGTACAGGCCCAGCAGGGCCAGCCCCAGGGAGAGCGCGATGCCGAGCGCGGCGCAGCGGGGGTCGTCGATGGCGGCCGTGGCCAGCAGGCCCCCCGTCGCCGGGAGGCCGAAGACCAGCAGACGGTGGCCGGGGCGGCGCAGCAGCAGGGGCGGGGCGGGGGACAGGCGCAGGGCGGAGGCGTCGATGTTACGGGTGATCACCGGCAGGGTGCGGGTGCGCCGGACCAGGACCGAGAGCGCCTGGATCACGCAGTGCAGCGCGTAGAAGGCGAGCAGGCCCGCGACCAGCGGGGCGTACAGCGTCTCCCGCTGCTGCTCGCCGAGCCGCAGCAGACCCACCACCAGCAGCAGGTCCCGCAGCACATGCCGCACGGTGATGTCCGCGTGCGACTTGGCGAACACGGACAGCATGCCGCGCTGCCAGCGGTACAGCACGCCCTCGACGGCCAGGGAGGTGACCGTCGCCGCCAGCAGCAGCGGGACGTGCGGGCGCAGCGCCGCCACGGCCTGGGCGCCGAAGGCGGCGGCCAGGAGAGCCGTGACGAGCGCTCTCGCCGGGATGCGGGACAGGGGTGTGGGCAACTGCGGTCACTCCAAGGTCGGCGCGGGACTGGTGCGACCGGGTTAACGCGCGCCGACCTGCAGACGACACGCACATGGCGCTCCGCCCGGAGTGGCGCCCTGTGCCGTCGGCCGTCCGCCGCGCCATCGTGGCTGGTCGCGGCCCATCGCGGCGGAGCCGCACATCACCCCAGCCCCGCGCCCCTGGGGGGCGGGGGGGGGGCTGCCGAAGCGCACCGCTCAGGAGCCCCGCTACTGCCGTCCCGACTGGAGCGCCCGGCGGATGGGGCGCCCCACCACACGGCGTGCGCGCCGGTACACGGACGCCGGCAGTGCCGTGCCCGAATCGGTGGCGCGGGTCAGTTCCCGCTTCAACCGGTCGTTGTCCGTGGCCAGTTCGCTGATACGGCTCTGCAGCCAGCCGAACCGGGTGGTGAGCGAGGCGAGGTCGGCGTCGTTCCAGGGGCGGATGCCCGCCGGGAAGCTCAACGAGCGCATGCGCTCCTCGAAGGCGGCGCCGCCGTCGCCGTGCGTGAACGTGTTCTCCAGGCCGTTGTGGTCCAGGAACGCCGTGAACCGCTCGAACCGCTCCTGATGGCTGCCCATCAGGGCGCCGAAATCGGCCTCTTCGTAGAGCTGTGCCGGGTCCAGGTCCTCGGGCAGCTTGTCGATCCTGCGGTGCGGGATGTCGAAGTAGCGGCACAGCTCCAGCGTGCGCGAGTCGCCGCACAGCACGGTCGCCGGCGTGCCCGCGAGCAGCGCGGCGATGTTGCCGTGGATGCGGGAGCCGAAGGAGAAGTCGAAGGTGCGCAGGTCGTCGATCCAGGTGACCGGGTCGATGTAGACGCGGACCTTGTCCTCCCGGTACATCGGGTGATCGGGGTGGGTCGGCATCGCCGTCACCCGGCCGTTCGGGTCGGACAGGTCCCGCCAGTGCAGCTGCCGTGCGTCGCTGAGGTTCTGGCCGATGAACCGCAGGTACGGATAGCGCGCGTGGGCGCGGGTGATGACCCGGTCCAGGCCCTGGGACCTCACCGCGCTGTGCGAGCCGTTGACCGCGATCCGGGAGCCGGGGCCGAGGGCCGGCTCCCGCTTGGTGACGGTGAGGTCCTTGCCGTACAGGAACAGCGACGGACAGCCGATGACCTCGACGTCCCGGAACCCCAGGTCCTTCAGGTACTTCTCGGTGAACTCGCCGCGCACCCCGATCGAGGCGCTGCGGTCGAGCACGGCCGAGACGAACTCGCGCACCACGGGCTCGATGCCCTTCAGACGCGCCGCGTTGTAGCCGAGCCCGGCCTGGGCGCCGACCCCCACGACGACCACGGGTATGCGCAACTTGCCGATCAGCCGCGTCAATCGCTTCAACTGCGCCTCGAACGATGGCCGGAACGCGTTGGCGAGCGGCACGACGAAGGCGTCGTACTCCTCGTTGATCCGGCCCGCCGCCGAGACGTCGGTGCGGATGCCGTTCGAGACGACCTCCGTGCGCGGGGTTTCGAGGATCTTGTGGGTGGCGTCACTGAAGATCAGGTTGCCGGAGTTGGTGGCGATGACGTCCCTGTGCAGGGCCTCCTCGATGGAGACGACGTCGTAGGGACTCTTTCCCGAACGCAGGAGGACGCGCTTCACGCGGGAAGCCTGGTGAGCATTGTGTGGCACAGGGTTCAAATTATGTTTGCGTGGTCTTTGTTTTCTATAGGCAACCAACGCAACCTTTTTGCCGTATGCGAAGCGTGAACAAACTGCTACGCCCTGCCCGTCCGGGGGCTGGAATGCGCGCGCGCCGCCCGAGCCGCTTCGCGTAGATTGCCGGACAGGGGAACCGGACGCGCGCGAGGGGAAAGAGCACAGGTGGCAGGGGCAAGGCAGGCCGTGGGCGAGGCCCGCAGGATCGTCGTGAAGGTGGGGTCCTCGTCGCTGACCACCGCGTCGGGCGGCCTGGACGCCGACCGCGTGGACGCGCTCGTCGACGTCCTCGCCAAGAGCCGCAGCGGTGGGGAGAGGGAGATCGTCCTCGTCTCCTCCGGCGCCATCGCCGCCGGCCTCGCCCCGCTGGGCCTGCGCCGCCGCCCCAAGGACCTGGCCCGCCAGCAGGCCGCCGCCAGCGTCGGGCAGGGCCTCCTCGTCGCCCGCTACACCGCCTCCTTCGCCCGCTACGGCGTCCGCGTCGGGCAGGTGCTGCTGACCAGCGACGACATGAGCCGCCGCGCCCACCACCGCAACGCCTCGCGCACCCTCGACAAGCTCCTCGCGATGGGCGCGTTCCCGGTCGTCAACGAGAACGACACCGTCGCCACGGACGAGATCCGCTTCGGCGACAACGACCGCCTCGCCGCCCTGGTGGCTCATCTTGTACGGGCGGATCTCCTGGTGCTGCTGTCCGACGTGGACGGCGTGTACGACGGCGACCCCAGCAGGCCCGGCACCTCGCGGATAGCGGAGGTGCGGGGGCCGTCAGACCTGGCGGGGATCGAGATCGGCAGCGCGGGCAAGGCCGGCGTCGGCACCGGTGGCATGGTCACCAAGGTCGAGGCGGCCCGGATCGCGGCCGCCGCGGGTATCCCGGTCGTCCTCACCAGCGCGATCCACGCCGCCGAGGCCCTCTCGGGGGGCGACACCGGCACCTACTTCCACGCCACCGGCAAGCGCTCCGCCGACCGGCTGCTGTGGCTGCAGCACGCGTCCACCCCGCAGGGCTCCCTGACGCTGGACGACGGCGCGGTACGGGCGGTCGTGGAGCGCCGCAAGTCACTGCTGCCGGCCGGGATCGCCGCCGTCGAAGGGGAGTTCAGCGCGGGCGACCCGGTCGAACTGCGGGACACCCGGGGGCGTGCCGTCGCCCGTGGGCTCGTCAACTTCGACGCCAAGGAGATCCCGCAGCTGCTGGGCCGGTCGACCCGGGAACTGGCGCGGGAACTGGGGGCGGAGTACGAGCGTGAGGTTGTCCACCGGGACGACTTGGTGATCCTGCATCCCTGAGTGCGGCTGGGCGGCGGCGCCCGAAGCGGAGGGGGCGCCCCGTTGTGGACGTCGCCCTGAGGTGGACGTTCCGCGCTGCATTGCCCCGGGGGGTGACCCCCGGATCCCTGGCCGAGAACGGGGGGAACGCCCCGTTGTGGACGTCGCCCTGAGGTGGACGTTCCGCGCTGCATTGCCCCGGGGGGTGACCCCCGGATCCCTGGCCGAGAACGGGGGGAACGCCCCGTTGTGGACGTCGCCCTGAGGTGGACGTTCCGCGCTGCATTGCCCCGGGGGGCAACCCCCGGACCCCCGGCCGAAAACGGGGGGAACGCCCCGTTGCAGACGTCGCCCTGAGGTGGACGTTCCGCAAAATCGCCCCGCGATTGCTTGCGGCCTGCTCAACTTTGTTTCAGGGACACATTTCGCGCGAGCACTGCTCGACCCTTGCGTAAAGGAGGCCGTCGTGAGACGAGTGCGCCCTGGGGCGGCGGCGTCCCGCACGGTCGGCGAGGAACGCGCCTTGACGAGCGTCGCGGCCGGCGACCGGTACAAGGAGCCCGAGGACCTGCCCCGCCTGTGGCACGTCACCCTCAGCGTCTCCGGCCGGGAGGCCCCGCTGAAGGAGGTGCGGCGCGCCCTCGAACAGCTCGCCCATGACCACCCCTTTCTGCTGACCAGCAGATACGCCAACGATCACGCCGAGATCCGCTACTGGGAGGAGGCCCGCGACCTGCACGACGCGGCCGCCGTCGCCCTGCGTCTGTGGGGCGAGCACCGGCAGACCGCGGGACTGCCGCCCTGGGAGATCGTCGGCCTGGAGGTCATCGACCGCGAGACCTACCACCAGCGCATCGCCGAGGGCTACGGGCCGCTACCGGCGACCCCGGTGGGCGTCCATCCCTTTTGAGAACCTTGCCCCACCTGTGCGCTTGTCTCGGGGTTTGGAATGAGCGAGGAGCGGGCCTCGGAAGCGCACTACCCTTCAAGCATGACCACGCTCTCCCCGTACGACTCCATGTCCCCGGTCACCCAGGCCGCCTACCGTGCCAAGGCCGCCGCCGCCGACCTCGCCCCGCTCCCGCGGGCCGAGAAGGACGACGCGCTGCTCGCCATCGCGGACGCCCTGGAGGTCCGTACGAGCGAGATCGTCGAGGCCAACGCCAAGGACATCGCCAAGGCCCGTGAGGCCGGCACCAGCGAGGCGATCATCGACCGGCTGACGCTGACGCCGGAGCGTGTGCGGGCCATCGCCGCCGACGTACGGGACGTCGTCGCGCTGCCCGACCCGGTCGGCGAGGTCGTCCGCGGGTCCACGCTTCCCAACGGCATCGACCTGCGCCAGGTCCGCGTCCCGCTGGGTGTCGTCGGCATCATCTACGAGGCCCGTCCGAACGTCACCGTGGACGCCGCAGCCCTGTGTCTGAAGTCCGGCAACGCCGTACTGCTGCGCGGCTCGGCCTCGGCGTACGAGTCCAACACCGCTCTCGTCCGGGTGATCCGCGACGCCGTGGGCGGGGCCGGGCTGCCCGCCGACGCCGTGCAGCTCGTGCCCGGCGAGAGCCGCGAGAGCGTGCGCGAGCTGATGCGGGCCCGCGGGCTCGTCGACGTGCTGATCCCGCGCGGCGGCGCCTCCCTGATCCAGACGGTCGTCTCGGAGTCCATCGTTCCGGTGATCGAGACCGGCACCGGCAACTGCCACGTCTACGTCGACGCCCACGCCGACCTCGACATGGCCATCGAGATCCTGATCAACTCCAAGGCTCAGCGCGTCAGCGTCTGCAACGCCGCCGAGACCCTCCTGGTCCACCAGGACATCGCGCCCGAGTTCCTGCCGCGCGCCCTGGACGCCCTCGCGGAGGCCGGGGTGACCGTGCACGCCGACGAGCGGGTGCTGGCGTACGCCAAGGACTCCAAGGCGACCGTCGTCGAGGCCACCGCGGAGGACTGGGAGACCGAGTACCTGTCGTACGACATCGCCGCCGCGGTCGTGGACTCCCTGGACAAGGCCGTCGAGCACATCCGCCTGTGGACCTCCGGCCACACCGAGGCCATCGTCACCACCTCGCAGCAGGCCGCCCGCCGCTTCACCCAGCTGGTCGACTCCACCACGGTCGCGGTGAACGCCTCCACGCGCTTCACGGACGGCGGCCAGTTCGGCTTCGGCGCGGAGATCGGCATCTCCACGCAGAAGCTGCACGCCCGTGGGCCGATGGGGCTGCCGGAGCTGACCAGCACGAAGTACATCGTCACCGGGGACGGGCACGTGCGCCGCTGAGCCGCGGGAGGAAAACCTCGGTCGGGGGCGTGCCCCGCTGTTCGGGGGCGCATCGGAGGGCGTTGCGGCGCGGGGCGCGCGGCCAGGGCATATGCGTCCGACACGCGCCCCCGGACTGCCTCCGTGCCGCACGAGAGGCGTCTCACAAGGCGGATGAATTTCCATACCGTCTGCCCAAATTGACCCCCCAGGTCTACTCTGGATCCGTGCCGGAGGACGTGGGGGGCACGCCGTTCCCTGACGGCTGGGAGCCCGACGACGACCACGACCGCGGGGTGTCGGACGAAGAGTTCGCCTCCGTGGTCTTCGACGAGGCCTTCGTACGGGCGGCCGTGGTGCACGAGCCGACCGCCGTCGAGCGCCTCCTGGCCGCCGCCCAGGCGAGAGCGGAGGCCTCCGAGGCGGAGGCCCGCCGGGCACACGGGCGCGGCGAGCGGTACGAGGACGGGTACGGCCCCGGCGGCCACCCCGGTTTCGGCCATGATCCGGACCTCGACGACCTGGATGACACGGACATCCTGGAGGGCCGTTACGGCGCCCCGGGGGCGTACGGCAAGCAGGTCCGCTGGCACCGTCCCGTCGCCTGGGTCCTCGCGCTCGTGATGGGCATCGGCATGGTCGCGCTGGCCTTCACCGCGGTCTACCGCGGGGCCTCCTCCAACAGCCGGGACCAGATCACGCCGCCCGCGTCCACCGGGCTGGAGCAGGGCAGCGGAGCGGCTCCGTCCGCCTCCGCCGACCACTCCCAGCCGGCCATCTCGGCGATCCCGCGGACGCCCTGAACGGCCCCGAGCGACGGCCTGAACGCTGCTGACAGCCGCCTGACCGTCCTGGTGAGAACCTGTCAGAACTTGTCGTGTAGCACGGCGTTTACCCGAGCTCCCCGCGACCTACCCTGAAGATATGGGAGGGCCTGGCGACCCACCTGAGGGGACACCCGAGGGCGGCCCCGGTGGTGCGGAGGACGAATACCGATCCGTCGTCTTCGACGAGTCGTTCGTCCGCGCTGCCCGCCTCCAGGAGTTCTCCGCGCAGGAGCGCATAGCCGACCACGCGCCCGCGGTACGCCGCCGTCCGCCCCGTCGCCGGGGGCTGTCCCGGCAGGCGCTGGTCCTGGTGTTCCTGATCGCCGTGGCCTTCGGCACGGCGATCTATATGGGGGCACGGCATCCGTACCAGACCCCTGCCACTTCCGGGCCGCCCGCCGAGCCGCTGCGGATGACCGTCATTCCGCTCGCCCCGCAGGGCAAGGTGCCTGGAGCGACCGACACCGAACACCTGTACGCGAACAGTCCCGCCGCGCAGTTCCGGATAGGCGCGGAGGGCGTTCCGCTGCCGGCCGCGCGGCGTACCGCGCACTTCTCGGACAGTCAGGTGACGAACGCGCTGAGCATCGCGAAGGACTACATCGTGCGGTCCGCGCTGTATCCCGAGGTGCTGACCGGCGACCAGACCCGTCCGGTGCGGGTGCTGCTGGACCCCGAACAACTGGACCAGTTCGACCAGAGCTTCGCCCACCCGGCCGCGGACGGCCGGCATGCCCCGACCGGGTGGCTGGTTCGCTTCGATCCCTCCCAGGCCGAGCTGGCCGATCGCAAGATCCGGGTGCAGGGGACGCTCCAGGCCGCGGAGACCGACTCCTCCACGCTGGAGGTCACGGCGGACCACACGTTCGTGTACGCGTTGCGGGCCACCGGTGGGGAGAAGAGCACCGAGGCGTCGTTGTTCACCGTCCGGCGCGAGCTGCACTTCCGGTTCGACCGTGAGGACCTGCGGCTGCACCAGGCGCAGCTGGTCGTCTCCTATGTCCAGGCAGGGCCGCTGTCCTGCGCCGACGACTCGACCAACCGTCTGCATCCGCTGCTGGCCGGCCAGACGGCCAAGGAGGGGGGCCCGGCGGGGACCGACCCGTATGCGACGGGTGGGGCGACGGCGTTGTGCGGGTCGCTGGCGGTGGGGTCGCAGCCGAAGGTGTGAGCCGGGGGGTTTCTCGCCCCCGCCGCCCCTACCCGTCCCATCCCCCAGGGGCTCCGCCCCTTCGACCCCGGGCTCGTCTGGGGGCCTGCGGCCCCCAGACCCCCGCTTCGGCCCTGAACGGGCCTCGTCCTCAAACGCCGGACGGGCTGAGATTGCCTGGACCGGCGCGGGGGAGGTGACTGCCCGCTGAATCTGCGAGCCCCTGCGGGTGGGTGGGGGCTCGGGATGGCGTGGTCTCGTCCTCAGGCGCCGGATGGGCTGAAATGCACCGGCCGGCGTTGGGAGGTGACCGCCCGCTGAGCCTGCGAGCCCCTGCGGGTGGGTGGGGGCTCGGGATGGCGTGGTCTCGTCCTCAGGCGCCGGATGGGCTGAAATGCACCGGCCGGCGTTGGGAAGTGACCGCCCGCTGAGGCTGCGAGTCCCTGCGGGTGGGTGGGGGCTCGGGATGGCGTGGTCTCGTCGTCAGAGGCCGGTTGGGCTGAGATTGCCTGGACCGGCGCGGGGAGGTGACCGGCTGCTGTGGGGGCTTGGGATGGTGTGGTCTCGTCGTCAGGGGCCGGATGGGCTGAAATGCACCGGCCGGCGCTGGGAAGTGACCGCCTGGCTGGGTGGCTGCTGGAGCACCGGCCGTGCTCCCCGGCGCGCGGCTGAGCGGGGGGCCTGCCGGGCGTGCTGGATGCCGGACGGGGTGGGATTGCCGGGCGCCGGCGCTGTGGACGTGCTGTCGACCGTGTGGTCCCTTCCGGGCCGTCAGTTCTCGGTGTCGCCGTCGTCCGGGGCGTCGTGCCTCGGCTCGTCCTTGGGGGGTGTGCTCGTGAAGCCGCCGAAGCCCCGCCGGACCCGGCCTCCCAGGTCGCCCGCGCCGCCGGCGAGGTCCGTGACCAGCTTCATCAGGGGGTCCTTGGAGGACTTCACATGGGTGGCGTAGTGGGACGCCGACTCGCGGAAGGAGTCGGTGACCGACGTGTCCTTGTCCTCCGAGCGGCGCGGGTAGTGGCCGTCCATGAGCCGCTGGTAGTCGCGGGACTCGGCCCACTTCTTCAGCTCGGCCGCCCGGACCGTGGTGAAGGGGTGGGAGCGGGGCAGGACGTTCAGGATCTTCAGGACCGAGTCGCGCAGGTCGCCGCCCGCCTCGTACTCCTCGGCCTGCTTCAGGAACGCGTCCACGTTCATCTCGTGCAGATGGTTGCCGCCCGCGATCTTCATCAGCCCGCGCATCGACGCCTGGAGGTCCTGGCCGACCAGCAGCCCCGCCCGGTCAGCGGACAGCTCCGACTTGCGGAACCACTCCCGCAGCGCCGTCACGATCGCCATGATCGCGATGTTGCCCAGCGGGATCCAGGCGACCCGGACCGCCAGGCTGGTGAGGAAGAGCAGGATCGTGCGGTAGACGGAGTGGCCGGAGAGGGCGTGACCCACCTCGTGGCCGATCACCGCCCGCATCTCCTCCTCGTCGAGCAGCTCCACCAGGCCGGTGGTCACCACGATGATCGGCTCGTCAAGGCCGATGCACATCGCGTTCGGCTGCGGGTCCTGGTTGACGTACATCGGCGGGACCTTCTCCAGGTCCAGGATGTAGCAGGCGTCCCGCAGCATGTCGTTGAGATGGGCGAACTGCTGGTCCGACACCCGCACCGAGTCGGACAGGAACAGCAGCCTGAGGCTGCGCTCGGGCAGCAGGCCGCTCAGGGCCTTGAAGACCGTGTCGAAGCCGCTGAGCTTCCGCAGGGCCACCAGGGCCGAGCGGTCCGCCGGGTGCTCGTACGCACGCGAGGAGATCCCCGGGAAACGCCTGCGCTGCCTGCTCGGCACGTTCTCGTGCCCGTTGTGCTCGTGGCCGTCGGACATGTCTTCCCCCATGTGCGTGTGGATGGCTCTGTGCGGCCCTTTGCGGAGCCTTTTTCTGCCCTTTGCACCCCCGAAGCAGAGCCCAGCCTAGGCGGAGTTACCGTGGACGGGCACTACAGCGAAGGAGTTCCGCGCCATGGAGCACAACCCAGCCGCCTGGCTCACCGAGGCCGCGCGCGCCGCCGAGCAGCAGGGGGCGGGGAATCTGCTCCGGGTGGTACTGATCGTGATGGTCGTGGGCTGTGTGCTGACCGCGTGGTTCCTGTTGCGGGGCTACAGGCGGAAGGACGACTGAGCCTCCGGGAAGGTTCCCCGCGGCCTCGGAGGTTCCCCGACAGTGGAGTCGGCGTGATCGCCGTCGTGGCACCCGCTTACGATGAGCCGACATCTTTATCCCGCCCACACCCGGATAGGTCACGCCGAAGATGAGCTTCCACAGCGCCGCTGCCCAGTTGGTCACCCTCGCCGCCGAGGGCGAGGAGCACGGTGGCAACCACGAAAGCCTCAGCCCGCTGCTCACCGGGGGTGGCGCGTTCGTCATCCTGCTCCTTCTGCTGTGGATCACCACCCGCTTCAACCGCGACCGCTGAATCCTGGCCAGGCCTTTTCCCGGTCCCCCCGGACAGCGGTCGGCCGGAGCCCTCAGGCGGGGCCGGTAGGGTCTGCACGCATGGGAGAGCAGGACATGCCTACCGGCCCCGGAAACGGCCCGTCGAACCGCGGCAAGCGCCGCCTCGGCGTCATGGGCGGGACCTTTGACCCGATCCACCACGGCCACCTCGTCGCGGCCAGCGAGGTCGCCGCGCAGTTCCACCTCGACGAGGTCGTGTTCGTGCCGACCGGTCAGCCGTGGCAGAAGAGCCACCGGCATGTCTCCCCGGCCGAGGACCGCTATCTGATGACGGTCATCGCCACGGCCGAGAACCCGCAGTTCTCCGTCAGCCGCATCGACATCGACCGCGGCGGCCCGACGTACACCGTGGACACCCTGCGCGACCTGCGCGCGCTCAACCCCGACACCGACCTCTTCTTCATCACCGGCGCCGACGCCCTCGGCCAGATCCTCACCTGGCGGGACTCGGAGGAGCTGTTCTCCCTCGCGCACTTCATCGGGGTCACCCGGCCCGGCCACCACCTCAACGACCCCGGCCTCCCGGAGGGCGGCGTCTCACTGGTCGAAGTGCCCGCGCTGGCCATCTCGTCCACCGATTGCCGCGCGAGAGTCGCCAAGGGCGACCCCATCTGGTATCTGGTGCCGGACGGAGTCGTGCGCTACATCGACAAGCGCGAGCTGTACCGCGGCGAGTGAGGCTAGTGAGCCGAGAGGGGCGACGGTGAACGACCGATACGACGCGGGAGCCGCGGAATACGGGGCCGACCAGTACGAACTCGTCGGCTACGACGAGTACGGACAGCCGGTGTACCGACAGCTCCCGGCGCAGCAGCAGCCGTACGACCCGTACGCACAGCAGGGCTACGGCTACGATCCGTACGCGACCGGCCGGCAGCAGCCGGTCCCGCCGTACGACCCCTACGCGGCCGGTGACACCGGCCAGCAGCCGCCCACGCCCGCCTACGACGCGTACGGCACCGGCACGCACCAGCAGCACGGCGCGCACTCGCCGCCGTACGACCCCTACGGGCGTACCGCCACCAGCGGTCAGCAGCACCGGGTGGCCGAGCAGACCGCCTACATCCCGCACCAGGCCGGGCCGGTCGAGGTCCCGCAGACCCAGGACCGGGACGAACGGGACTACCGCACCGAGCAGTTCGCCTTCGTCGAGGAGCCCGACGCGGACTCCGAGGACGTCATCGACTGGCTGAAGTTCACCGAGAACCGCACCGAGCGCCGCGAGGAGGCCAAGCGACGGGCACGCGCGCGCGTGATCGCCCTCGCGGTCGTCATGGCGCTCGTCGCGGCAGGCGGTGTCGGCTACCTCTGGTACGCCGGGAAGCTGCCCGCGCTGTCGTCCTCCGACGAGAAGACCGGCACTGGGACGGCCGTCGGCGCCCAGAAGCGCGACGTGATCGTCGTCCATCTGCACAACACCAAGAAGGGCGGCACCTCCACGGCGCTGCTCGTCGACAACACCACCACCCAGCAGGGCACCACCGTCCTGCTGCCCAACTCCCTCGCCCTGACCGGCGACGACGGCACCACGACCACCCTCGCCAAGTCGGTCGACGACGACGGCTCCTCCGGCACACGCGACGCGATCGACACCGTCCTCGGCACCGAGATCCAGGGCACCTGGCGCCTGGACACGCCCTATCTGCAGAACCTCGTCGACCTGATCGGCAACATCGAGGTCGACACCAACACCGACGTGCCCGACCCGGACGCCAAATCCAAGGGCGCCGCGCCACTCGTGCGCAAGGGCAAGGACCAGACCCTCAGCGGCAAGATGGCCGTCGCCTACGCCACCTACCAGGCCTCGGGCGAGGCCCAGAACGCCCAGCTGGAGCGGTTCGGGCAGGTCATGCAGGGCGTGCTGCGCAAGCTGACCTCGGACACGCAGGGCGCCACGGTCACCATTCAGACGCTGGGCATGATCATCGAGCCGCCGCTGACCGACAAGGACCTCGGCGCCTTCCTCGCCAAGCTCGCCGACCTCGCCAAGGGCGGCGACTACCGGACGGCCCTGCTGCCCGTCCAGACCGACGGCACGCTGAGCGCCCAGGCGAGCTCAAGCGTCGTCAGGGACGTCCTCGGAGGCACCGCCAAGAGCCCGGACAAGGACGCCGCCGTCCGCGTGTCCGTCCGCAACGCCAGCGGGGCCAAGGACAACACCGAGAAGGCCCGGGTGGTGCTGCTGAACGGCGGCTTCACCTTCCTGGAAGGCGGTACGGCGTCCACGGCCGCCACGTCGAAGGTCGTCTACGCCGACGCCGCCGACAAGGAGAACGCCACCGAGGTCGCCAAGACCCTGGGCCTGCCCTCCGGGGCGGTCGCCAAGGGCGAGGTGACCGCGAACGCGGATGTCTCGGTGGTGCTGGGCCAGGACTACGAACCGGCCTCCTCGTAGCCGTGGGTACCCATAGCCGCAGGCCACCCCACGTGAGCCGGTAATCACGTGGGGTGCTGTCGGCGGTCCGTGAGACCCTTGGTACCAAGTGACCGCCGACCGAAAGCCTTGTAGTGACCGCTACCGACCGTTCTCTCGAGCTCGTCAACACCGCCGCCCAGGCAGCCGCCGACAAGCTCGCGCACGACATCATCGCCTACGACGTCAGCGACGTCCTGTCGATCACGGACGCCTTCGTGCTGGCCTCCGCCCCCAACGACCGCCAGGTCAAGTCGATCGTCGACGAGATCGAGGAGCGGCTCCTGAAGGAGCTCGGCGCCAAGCCGGTGCGCCGTGAGGGCGACCGCGAGGCCCGCTGGGTGCTGCTCGACTACGTCGACATCGTCGTGCACGTCCAGCACAGCGAGGAGCGCGTCTTCTACGCGCTGGAGCGGCTGTGGAAGGACTGCCCCGAACTGGAGCTGCCCGACGACGCCAAGGCCACCCGCGGCAAGGCCGCGGAGCACGCCAAGCTGCAGGCCGCCGAGGAGGAGGCCGAGCTGGGCGGTGAGTGGCGGTGAGCTCCTTCAGCGAGGCCGGTAAGCCGGGGCGGGGCCGCCGCGTCATCCTGTGGCGGCACGGCCAGACCTCCTGGAACGTGGAGCGCCGCTTCCAGGGCACCACGGACGTCGCCCTCACCGAGACCGGCGTCTCCCAGGCCCGCCGCGCCGCCCGGCTGCTGGCGGGCCTCCAGCCTGACGCGATCATCGCCTCCGACCTCCAGCGCGCCGCGCACACGGCCGCCGAGCTCGCCGCGCTCACCGGCCTGGAGGTCACGCACGACGAGGGGCTGCGCGAGACCTACGCCGGCGTCTGGCAGGGCCTGACGCACGAGGAGATCATCACGCGGCACGGCGAGGAGTACGCCGCGTGGAAGCGCGGTGAGCCGGTCCGCCGCGGCGGCGGCGAACTGGAGACCGAGGTCGCCGACCGTGCCGCCCCCGTGGTGCTCCGGCACGCCGAGAAGCTGCCCGACGACGGCACCCTCGTCGTCGTCAGCCACGGCGGCACGATCCGTACGACCATCGGCCGTCTCCTGGGCCTGGAGGCCCGCTACTGGGAGACCCTCGGCGGCCTCTCCAACTGCTGCTGGTCAGTCCTGGGCGAGGGAGCCCGCGGCTGGCGTCTGCTGGAGCACAACGCCGGCACCCTGCCGGAGCCGGTTCTCGGCGACGACGACTGACGTCGGGGGTCCCGGTCGGGGCGACCCGGGACCCGGATTTCACTTTCTGGCAGGTCGCAGGCTAAAGTTCTTCTTGTTCGCCCCGCCGAGCGGCGGAGAACGAACGCAAGGGGCTATAGCTCAGTTGGTAGAGCGCCT
The DNA here is from genome assembly GCF_001513975.1 of Streptomyces curacoi. Taxonomy (GTDB): domain Bacteria; phylum Actinomycetota; class Actinomycetes; order Streptomycetales; family Streptomycetaceae; genus Streptomyces; species Streptomyces curacoi. The sequence continues at coordinate 1,064,924 of NZ_KQ947984.1, read as the reverse complement.
GCATGGCATGCAGGAGGTCAGGAGTTCAATTCTCCTTAGCTCCACAGCGAGACAACAAGATCCCGCCGATCGCTTTGATCGGCGGGATCTTCTGGTATCCGTGGCAGGCGCTCGGATCAACGGCCGGGCTCATGCGTCCGGTTCGGGCGCGGCAGCGACCCGCGCCGAACTGTTCCGGTTCGGCTTGAGTGACTTGGGCCCGCCAGGCGTATACCTCTCATGAGGCGCTTCGGGGTGCGGGTTCGCGCGGTTCGTACGGTCGCGGAGGCTGCCGTGTCCGGACTGGTACTGAGGCGTCGCTGACCGTATTGGTCCGGCCGTGGCAGAATCAAACGGCCGGAAGGGGGCGCGGCCCGACGGGAGGGAGTAGCGATGCCTGCGAGCATCCTCGGAGAGGTCGGTCACCTCTTCGAAGCGGCATTGACACGGGATACGATCACCCGCCTCAGCTGCCCTTCCTGCGGCTCCGTCCATGTCGCCCAGCTGCTCGGTGACAACGGCGGGATTTCCTACGTGTGCACGGCCTGCGGCCACAGCTGGAGCTGATCGATGGGTGCACACAGGCGAAAGTGCGACTGGTGCGGCAGCGGAACGCCGATCGTCCGCGACATGGAACCGGTGAACCCCGACTACCAGTACTGGTGCGAGGAATGCGCGCGGGCGCTGATCATAAAAGGCGACCCGATCGAGACCTACCGTGAACTCGAGGGGGAACCGATCTACGGCCGCCTCCTGGAGGAACACTGCACCCTCAAGCGCTTCTATTCCTTCGTCACGGCCTGAACACGCCCCCTGGGGCGCGGGCGGGCGGCGACGGCAACTCGACGCCGTTGTGACGCAGTTCATGCTGCCCGGGGCCGGGCGCAGGCGACGCACCCCCCGGCGCCAGCAGGCCGCCCGGCCCGAGGAAGCCGACGTCAGCGCCTGTGGCGGGGCGGATCGGAAACGATTTGGTGCTGGGCCCGTCGCCGGGTAATGTTGGCGTCGCCGCCGGGGAAACCGGGCGGACCAAAGCAAGGGGCTATAGCTCAGTTGGTAGAGCGCCTGCATGGCATGCAGGAGGTCAGGAGTTCAATTCTCCTTAGCTCCACAGCAAGATCCCGCCGGGTCAGTCGATCCGGCGGGATCTTTCGTTTGGGCCGAGAACCCTGTTTTCAGAGGCCGTTGAAAAAGGGCCGTCCGATCCGGACGGCCCCTTCACGCGCGCGTGCTCAGTTGCCGCGCCCCAGTGCCCGCCTGCCGCGGCCCTGGGAGAGGACCGGCAGATTGCTGCGGGACGAGTCCTGCGCGCGCGTGTCCTCCTCGATGCGCAGCGCCAGGGCCGGGCAACGGCGCACCGCCCGCAGGGCCTTGGCCTCGGCGTAGCGCGGCACCCTGGCCTGGGCGACGGTCGGGAAGCCGTCGGCGCCGAGCTGGAAGACCTCCGGGAGGATGTCCGCGCACAGGCCGTGGCCGCGGCACAGCGTCCAGTCGACGAAGATCTTCTGGCGGCTGGGGCCGTTCTCCTCCGACTCGCCGCCGCCCGGGATGCCCGTAGGCGCCCTGCCGCCCTCGAGGAGCGGCAGAACGCCCTCCACGGGCCGTCCGCAGCCGTTGCCGAGGACATGCGCCGCCAGGTCGTCGGTGAACGCCTTGATGGTCGACTCCAGGAACATCGCGGAGCCGTCCGGGTGCGAGCAGGCGCCGCGCCGCTTCACGTTCTGCGCGACCTGCTTGAGCGCCTCCAGGGCGGCGGGACCGCCGCCGTTGAGGATGTCCTCCAGACCGCGCGCGGCGGCCGGCAGGCCGAGGTAGCAGGGGCCGCACTGGCCCGCGCTCTCCTCGGCCAGCCACTGGGCGACGCGGAGGGACTCGCCCAGCGGGCAGGTCTCCTGACTGATCGGCAGGATCGCGCCGGCGCCCAGCGAACCGCCCACCGCGTCCAGGGAGTTGCGGGAGACGATGGCCTCGTCGACCGTCGCCGCGTCGATCCACTTGCCGTGGTAGCCGCCGGTCAGCACGCCCTGCGGGACGGGCGGGGCGCCGGCGAGCTGGAGGACGTAGCGCAGCGGTACGCCCGTGGGGACCTCGATCACCATCGGGCGGGCGACGGCGCCGGACACCGTGAGCATGACGGTGCCCGGCTCGTCGTACAGGCCGGTGTTGCCGTAGCGCTCCGGGCCGATGCGGGCGGCGATGGCCAGCTGGGCGAACGTCTCGGCGTTGGACAGCAGGGTGGGTGCGCCGCCGACGCCGTTCTGCGAGGCGCTGACCTTGCGGCCGGGCGGGATCGCCGGGCCGCCGTCGATGGAGCGGATCAGGGAGGCGGCGGCGCCGGTGACCATACGGACCGGGTTGCGCTGCACCCACGCGCGTAGAGCGGAGCGGCGGCTGTTGCTGAGGCCGCGTTCGGCGAGCGCGGCCTCCATGGAGCGCTGGGTGGACTCCCGGGTGACCCCCACCACGAGCGTGCGGGCACCCAGGGCTTCGGCGCACAGCAGGGCGCCGTCCAGGATGAGGTGCGGGGCACGGTTGATCATCACCGTGTCCTTGCGGCAGGCCGGTTCGTCCTCACTGCCGTTGACGACGACGACCGGCCGCACGCCGCGCTTGATCGCGGACTCGGCGACCGAGCGCAGCTTCTGGTGGAAGGGGAAGCCCGCGCCGCCGCGGCCCTTCAGGTTGATGTTCTCGGCGAGCTTCGCGAGTTGTTCGCCGCCCATCGGTTCGAGCGGCCCGTGCACCTTCAGATGCATGGGCAGATCGAGTCTTTCGACAAGGTCGAAGCCCGACGTCAGCTGAGGAAGGCCGACGACGCGGACTTCGGGGACGTCGGGCAGGGCCTCGTTCACTTAAAGCCTCCGGAAGGCGTGTTCCAAGGTTCGCCCGAACCCGGTGCGTCGAAGTCGTAGGAGGCACCGGGCAGTGTTTCAGTGGCGGGACCGCTGTTGTTGTACGTGTCGTTCTGGTTGTACGTACCGAAGACGGCGTTCGTCTCAGCGGTGTCGTACACATCACTCGACCCATAGCCCGCGGCGCCCGAATTGCCGTAGACCGGGATGTTGTATCCGGTGTCGTTGAGCGGGTCGTAGGCCGACGGGGGGGCCTCGCCGACCGGCGGCGGGGAGGGGATCGGCCAGCTGCCCGAGGTGCTGCCCGAGCCGCCGTCGAAGCGGGGGATCGCCTCGGTCGGCTGCATGTCCAGGGGCAGGTCCATGCGCGAGGTCTGGTCCGCCATGAAGGGCTGCTGCTGCCTGCGCGAGCGTGGGGACACGGCCCGGTAGGCCGCGGCGAAGCCGCCGGTGGAGTCCGCGGCGGTGGGGGCGTGGGAGGGCATGCCGGGCAGGGGGCCCGTCCGCTCGTCGCGTGACGGCCGCCGCGGGCGCCGGCTCTCGTAGCCCGGCAGCGCGGACCCGGACGCCGCCCTGGCGCGGCTCTCCTCCAGGTCTTCGCGGCCCGCGGGCACGTCGTTGCCGATGATCTGGGCGATCCGGTCGGCGACCTTGCGCTTGTAGGGGCGCGGGGCGGCGCGCAGGGCGAGGGCCGCGGCGACGGCGACCACGCACAGCTCGTAGCAGACCATGAAGAACGTCGCCGCCGGGCGGCCGGCGAACAGGCCGTGGATCAGGGCGGCGCACCAGGCGGGGTAGGCCAGCATGTGCATCGCGCGCCAGCGTGCGGCGATCGGCGCTGGGGAGGCGAACTGGTTGCGCAGCGCGCCGGTGACGCCCACGAAGATCATGAGCAGGGCGGCCAGGGAGCCCAGGCCGATGAGGAAGGCGCTGCCCGGGATCTCGTTCCCGCCGAAGAACACGAGGCTGAACGGGATCAGCGCGGCGATCGGGCTGGCGTGGTCCAGTGCCAGCTTGACGCCGATGTGCACCAGGAGGAACGCGATCGCGGCCACGGCGGTCACCCGGTGGATGCCCTGCGCGATGATCCGCTGGCGGGTGTTGAGGATCATCCGGTCCTGGGCGACGAGACCCCAGATCACCGAGCAGGTGAGGCAGACGAGCGACAGGACTCCGGCGCCGAAGTTGAGGAACTCCTGGAGCCAGGTGCCGCCGAGCAGCACGACCAGGGGTATGAGCAGCAGAACAGCAGCGGTCGCCACCCCGTAGGCCGACCGGCCCGTTGGGGGGAGCGAACTGTTACTACGACGAGGGTTCATGGGGGCAACTCCGAGCGGTTCGGGAAGGCGGTCCCGCTGCCGCACTCTAAGTGGCTCCATACCGAGGGGTACGGCGTTTGAGTTATTGCGTTGTTATCTACGGGCTGCGAGGGTCTCGCGTTGTCCCTTAGCGACTGTTACGCCAGGTAACAATTGAACGTTGTTCAGCTTTTCCGGGTCTTCACAACCCTCAAGTACGGAACCGGGGGCGCCATTGTTCACGCGCGCCTATTCCTCGCGCCCCGCGCGCCCCGGGCCGCAAGTCCGTCGCGACCCGCTCCGGCGCTGCGGTACCCTGACGCCATGCGTGCCGTACGCCTTCTGCTTAGCGAGCCGCGCTGATCAGTCCCGACCACCGGGCGAATCGGATGGTCGGAATCGGCGCGGCGTCCCCTCCTGTGCGAGGGGATTTTTCGTTTCTCGGGAATCGCAGCCGCTGGCAGAGACGATCGATGGAGCTTTGAGGATCATGAGCGAGACGAACCCCGCTGCCGCCGCCGAGGCGGCAGCGCCGCACCGCTACACGGCCGCCATGGCGGCCGACATCGAGGCACGCTGGCAGGACTTCTGGGACGCCGAGGGCACCTACGCGGCACCGAACCCCAAGGGTGATCTGGCGGGTGACCCGGAGCTGGTCGCCAGGCCCAAGAAGTTCATCATGGACATGTTCCCGTACCCCTCGGGTGCGGGCCTGCACGTCGGTCACCCCCTGGGCTACATCGCCACGGACGTCTTCGCCCGCTTCCAGCGCATGACCGGCCACAACGTCCTGCACACTCTGGGCTTCGACGCCTTCGGCCTGCCCGCCGAGCAGTACGCCGTGCAGACCGGCACCCACCCGCGCGTGTCCACCGAGGCCAACATCGAGAACATGAAGGCCCAGCTGCGCCGGCTGGGCCTGGGCCACGACAAGCGCCGGTCGTTCGCCACGATCGACCCGGACTACTACAAGTGGACCCAGTGGATCTTCCTGCAGATCTTCAACTCCTGGTACGACGACGCGGCGAAGAAGGCCCGCCCGATCTCCGAGCTGGTCGCCCAGTTCGAGTCCGGTGAGCGTGCCGTACCGGGGACCACGCGCGCGTGGAGCGAGCTGAGCGCCGCGGAGCGCGCCGACGTCCTGGGCGGGTTCCGCCTGGCCTACGCCTCCGACGCGCCGGTCAACTGGTGCCCCGGCCTGGGCACGGTCCTGGCCAACGAGGAGGTCACGGCCGACGGCCGCTCCGAGCGCGGCAACTTCCCGGTCTTCAAGGCCAAGCTGCGCCAGTGGAACATGCGGATCACCGCCTACGCCGACCGCCTGCTGGAGGACCTGGAGGAGCTGGACTGGCCCGAGGCCATCAAGCTGCAGCAGCGCAACTGGATCGGCCGCTCCGAGGGCGCCCGCGTCGACTTCCCGATCGACGGCGAGCGCATCACCGTCTTCACCACGCGCCCGGACACCCTGTTCGGCGCGACGTACATGGTGCTGGCACCCGAGCACCCGCTGGTCGAGAAGTTCACCCCGGACGCCTGGCCCGAGGGCACGCACGACGTGTGGACCGGCGGCCACGCCACTCCGGCCGAGGCCGTCGCCGCCTACCGCGCGCAGGCCGCCTCCAAGTCGGACGTCGAGCGCCAGGCCGAGGCCAAGGACAAGACCGGCGTCTTCATCGGCTCGTACGCCACCAACCCGGTCAACGGCGAGCGGATCCCGGTCTTCATCGCCGACTACGTCCTGATGGGCTACGGCACCGGCGCGATCATGGCCGTCCCGGCCGGCGACCAGCGCGACTTCGAGTTCGCGCGCGCCTTCGAGCTGCCGATCCACTGCATCGTCGAGCCGACCGACGGGCGGGGCACGGACACCTCGACGTGGGAGGACGCCTTCTCGTCGTACGAAGCGAAGATCATCAACTCGTCGAACGACGAGGTCAGCCTGGACGGCCTGGGCGTCGTCGAGGCCAAGGCGCGCATCACCGAGTGGCTGGAGTCCAAGGGCATCGGCGAGGGCACCGTCAACTTCCGGCTGCGCGACTGGCTGTTCAGCCGCCAGCGCTACTGGGGCGAGCCCTTCCCGATCGTCTACGACGAGGACGGCATCGCCCACGCCCTGCCCGAGTCGATGCTGCCGCTGGAGCTGCCCGAGGTCGAGGACTACTCCCCGCGCACCTTCGACCCGGACGACGCGAACACCCAGCCCGAGACGCCGCTGTCGCGCAACGAGGAATGGGTCAACGTCACCCTGGACCTGGGCGACGGGCCGAAGCGGTACCGCCGCGAGACCAACACCATGCCCAACTGGGCCGGTTCCTGCTGGTACGAGCTGCGCTACCTGGACCCGCACAACAGCGAGCAGCTGGTCGACCCGGAGATCGAGCAGTACTGGATGGGCCCGCGCGAGGACCGGCCGCACGGCGGTGTCGACCTGTACGTCGGCGGCGCCGAGCACGCCGTGCTGCACCTGCTGTACGCCCGCTTCTGGTCCAAGGTGCTGTACGACCTGGGGCACGTCTCCTCCGCGGAGCCGTTCCACAAGCTGTTCAACCAGGGCATGATCCAGGCCTACGTCTACCGCGACAGCCGAGGCATCGCGGTGCCTGCCGCCGAGGTGGAGGAGCGCGACGGCGCCTACTACTACCAGGGCGAGAAGGTCTCCCGGCTGCTGGGCAAGATGGGCAAGTCCCTGAAGAACGCCGTCACTCCGGACGAGATCTGCGCCGAGTACGGCGCCGACACGCTGCGGCTGTACGAGATGGCGATGGGCCCGCTGGACGTGTCCCGGCCGTGGGACACGCGCGCGGTGGTCGGTCAGTTCCGGCTGCTGCAGCGGCTGTGGCGCAACGTCGTCGACGAGACGACCGGCGAGGTGACGGTCGTCGACGCCGAGCCCGACGAGGAGACGCTGCGGGCCCTGCACAAGGCGATCGACGGGGTGCGCGGGGACCTGGAGGGCATGCGGTTCAACACCGCGATCGCCAAGGTCACCGAGCTGAACAACCACCTGACCAAGGCGGGCGGTGCGATCCCGCGCTCCGTCGCCGAGTCGCTGGTCCTGCTGATCGCGCCGCTGGCCCCGCACATCGCCGAGGAGCTGTGGCGCAAGCTGGGCCACACCGACTCGGTCGTCCACCAGGACTTCCCGGTCGCCGACCCGGCGTACGTCGTGGACGAGACCGTGACCTGCGTCGTGCAGATCAAGGGCAAGGTCAAGGCCCGCCTGGAGGTCTCGCCGGCCATCTCCGAGGAGGAGCTGGAGAAGGTCGCGCTGTCCGACGAGAAGGTCGTGGCGGCGCTGGACGGCGCCGGGATCCGGAAGGTGATCGTGCGGGCGCCGAAGCTGGTGAACATCGTTCCGGCGTAGGCATCCGGCTCGGGGTGATCCCCTACGGGCAGGTTCGGGGTTCTGCTGGAACTCCGGACCTGCCTGTTGCGTTTACCGTTGAAGAGTGACGCGGCGTGTCGAAGCCGGTTGGAGGAGAAGCTCGTGGATGCAGTGTTCGCAGTGGTCGCCCTGCTCTTCGTGCTCTTGGTCGTGCTCGGCGCGTACGCCACGGTGAAGGTCGTCGGCGCCGCCAAACGCCGCGTTGATGACGGCATCGCCCAGGCCCGGCGCACGGTCGAGGACCACACCCTGCGGGCCAAGTCCTTCGCCCAGCCCGGCCCGGCCGGCGAGCTCGCCCAGCTGCGGCTGAAGCTGCGCACCTCCATGCGGGCCACCCAGGACGCCCTGCACGCGGGCGTGGCCGAGGACGAGTCCCTCAAGGAGTCCCTCGGCCTCTTCGACCGCCTCAGCGCGCACGGGCACGAACTGGACGCCGAGCTGCGGCGGCTGGAGTCCGAGCCGGACCGCGCGACGCTCGCCGAGCGGCTGCCCGAGCTGCGCGAGCGCACCGAGCGGATCGTCCGGTCGGCGGACTCGCTGCGCTGGGCGGCCCGCGACCGGGCCCGCCGCTTCGCCGAGGACGAGCTGGACACCCTCAGCGCGCAGATCGATGTGGAGACCGGCGCTCTGCGGCACTGGCAGACGACGGAGTCGTCGTCGACGCCGCCTCCGTGGCCGGAGGCGCCGGCCACCGAGGCCGGGGTGACCAGCGAGCAGACCTGGTCGGACACCCCTCGGTCGCAGCGGGCCGAGGAGCCGACGCGGCCCGCCATCACACCGCCCGGCCCTCGTCCGACGTACCCCTGGCAGAAGAAGACCCGCCCGGAGAGCACGACTTGAGCCCCATGAGCACACGATGATCCGGTCAAGGCACCACCGGCTGAGCGGGGTCGGGCTGCCGCCCGGGCGCTACGCCAGGTAACCTCCAGCTCATGTCCCGCCATGTCGCGATCGTCACCGATTCAACGGCCTACCTGCCGCCGCGGACGATGGAGCGCCACGGCATCACCGCGGTACCCCTGACCGTGGTCCTCGGCGGCCAGGCGCTGGACGAGGGCACCGAGATCTCGACCCGTTCCCTCGCCCAGGCGTTGCAGAAGCGACGCCCCGTCACCACCTCGCGCCCCAGCCCTCAGGTCTTCGCCGAGCACTACCGCAGGGTCGCCGAGTCCGGCGCCACCGCCATCGTCTCCCTGCACCTGTCCGCCGAGCTCTCCGGCACCTACGACGCGGCGGTTCTCGCGGCGCGCGAGGCGCCGGTGCCGGTGCGGGTCGTGGACACCGGGATGGTCGCCATGGCGCTCGGCTTCTGCGCGCTCGCCGCGGCCGAGGCGGCGGAGACGGGCGGCACGGTGGACGAGGCCGTGACCGCCGCGGAGAAGCGGGCCGGGGGCACCGCCGCCTACTTCTACGTCGACACCCTCGACTATCTGCGCCGTGGGGGCCGCATCGGCGCCGCGCAGGCCCTGCTGGGCTCCGCGCTCGCGGTGAAGCCGCTGCTGCAACTGGACGGCGGGCGTATCGAACTCCTGGAGAAAGTACGGACGGCGTCGAAAGCCATCGCCCGCCTGGAGGAGATCGCCGCCGAACGGGCGGGCAGCGCGCAGGTCGACATCGCGGTGCACCATCTCGCCGCTCCCGAACGGGCGTCGGCACTGGCGGACCGCTTGCGGGCACGGGTGCGTGGGCTGGCGGACCTGCATGTGAGCGAGGTCGGGGCGGTGATCGGGGCGCATACCGGGCCTGGGCTGCTGGGGGTTGTCGTTTCGCCTCGGTGAACGGGTGGCCGCCGGAGAAAGGGCGGCTGGCCGTGGGGGGTTGGCCTGGGCTGAGGGACGCGTCGGGTGACGGGCCTTTGGCTGGTGGGTGAGTCACTCGTGTGGGTGGCGGAGTTATCCACAACTGGGTGGTAATCCCCGGGATTTGGGCAAGATCATCGCCGGTGTGCCGAGGTGTCCGATCCTCGTCGCATGGCACTTCGATCACGCACACGCACCACGACGGCAACCAGCGGCCCGGGCCGCGGCCCCCACTCCGACGGCCGCGCCCGCCGCCGACGCATGCAGGTCCGGGGCCGGGCACGGCAGCGGTATGCGTCTGCGGAGGAACTGCGACGCCGGGCGGAGGTGATTTTCGCCGAACGGGCCGGGGAGTGGCGGGAGTCGGGAGCGGGGCCGCCCGGTCGGGCGGCGGATGACCGGCGCGCCGACTGGTCCCGGGGCCCGGATGCGCCGCTGAGCGCGGACATGCCCGGAGCCGGTGCGGCCGACGGGGGCGGTCATGGGGCTGACTTCGGGGGCGAGGGCGGGGCTGGGGCTAGGGCTGCGCTTGAGGCTGAGGCTGGGGCTGCGGTCGAGGCTGGGACTGGGGCTGGGTTCAGGTCCAGTGCCGGGGCCGGGGCCGGGGAAGCGGGAGCCGGGGACTGGCGGGCGCGGGCCGGGTTGGCTTTGCGGGAGCGGATGCCGGTGTGGTTGCAGGCGCGGTGTGGGCTGGAGCGGCGGAGCGTGGTCGCGCTCACCGTGGTGCTCGTCCTCGCTGCGGGGTTCGCCGTGCAGCACTTCTGGGCCGGCCGGGCGCAGTCCGTGCGGGCGCCCGAGGTTGTGCGGGCGGCGGCCCCGTACGGGGGAGGGCAGCAGGGGGAGGAAGCCGCGTCGGGGGCTTCGGCGGCCGGTGCGCCAGGTGCTGCGGGCACGGCCGCGGCGGAGATCGTGGTGGACGTCAGCGGCAAGGTGCGCGAGCCGGGCATCCATCGCCTGCCGGCGGGCTCGCGTGTGGCCGACGCACTGCGCGCGGCCGGTGGGGTACGGCCTGGCACGAAAACCGACGGCCTCAACCGGGCCCGGTTCCTGGTGGACGGCGAGCAGGTGATCGTCGGCGGACCGACCCCCGCCCCCGGAACAGCCGCGGGCACGGTCCCGGGCGGTGCGGCGGTCGCCGGGGCGGCGCCCGCCGGGCCGGTCTCCCTCAACACCGCCACCGCGGACCAGCTCGACACGCTCCCGGGCGTCGGCCCGGTGCTGGCCCAGCACATCATCGACTACCGCACCCAGCACGGCGGCTTCCGCTCGGTGGACGAACTGCGCGAGGTCAATGGCATCGGCGACCGCCGCTTCGCCGATCTGCAGAATCTCGTACGACCATGAGCCGCGACGTCCGCACACCCGGCCTCGTGGCCCCCCGCAGCGCGGTCCACGCCGCCTCCGGACGACGGCTCGGCGCCTCCCACCCCCGACAGGAGGGACCGACGGACCTCCGACTCGTCCCACCCGCGCTCGCGGCCTGGGCCACGGCGGCGTTGGCCCTGGACGCACCACCGGTGTGGGTGGCCGGTGCGGTGGTCGTCTGCCTGCTCGCGGCAGGTTTAACGCTGCTGGGGCGGCGGGGTGGGCGGGTTGAGGGCCGGGAGGCTGAGCTGGGGCAGGGTTCTGTGCCTGTGCCTGCGTCTGCCCCCGTGCCTGCGCGCTTCACCTGGCCACGTACCGCGGTCGCCGCTGTGCTGCTCTGCGTCGCCGCGGCCTCCGTCTCCGCCGGGCTGCACGGAGCCGATCTGCGACGTGGGCCGGTGCCCGAGCTGGCGCGGGGGTACGCCACCGTGACCGCCGAGGTCGAGGTCACCTCCGATCCCCGACTCACCCGGCCCCGGGTCACAGGGGATCACCTGGCGCCGACCTCCGTGCTGATCGACGCTGACGTACGGCGGGTCGAGCGGACGGACGGCACGGCGGTGGCGACGCGGGCGCCGGTGCTGATGATCGTCGACGGCGGATCGGGGTCCGCGGAGCCCGTCGACGCAGGGCAGAGGGCATCCGGGACCGTCGACGTGGGGCAGAGGGCATCCGGGACCGTCGAGCGGGCGTCGATGTCCGCTGGCGGTCGGCGTTCGCCCTGGCTGGGGCTCCTGCCGTCCACGCGGCTGCGGGTGACCGCGCGGCTGGCGCCCGCGTCGGCGGACGGGGACCGGATCGCGGCCGTGCTGCGGGTGCGGAACCCGGCGGTGCCGGAGGTGGTGGGGGAGCCGTCGGCGGCGCAGCGGCTGGCGGGGCGATTGCGGGCCGGGCTGCGGGACGCGACCGACGGGCTGCCGGCGGATGCGCGGGCGCTGCTGCCGGGCCTGGTCGTGGGCGACACCTCGCGGATCACCCCGGAACTGGACGAGGCGTTCAAGGAGACCGACCTCGCGCACACGCTCGCCGTCTCCGGCAGCAACCTCACGATCATCCTCGCCCTGCTCCTCGGCCCGCCCGGCCTGGCCCAGCTGGCCGAGCGCCGTGGCCTCGCGCCCCGCCTCGGCATCTCCCTCCGGTCGACCGCGCTGCTCGGTGGTGCGCTCACCCTCGCGTTCGTCGTCGTGTGCCGGCCGGACCCGAGTGTGCTGCGGGCCGCGGCCTGCGGCGCGGTCGCGCTGCTGGCCCTGGCGACCGGACGCCGCAGATCGCTGATCCCGGCGCTGGCGACGGCCGTACTGCTGCTGGTGCTGTACGACCCATGGCTGGCCCGCAGCTACGGCTTTCTGCTCTCCGTCCTGGCGACGGGCGCCCTGCTCACCCTTGCGCCCCGGTGGAGCGCGGCGTTGCGGCGGCGCCGGGTGCCTCCGCGGTTGGCCGAGGCGCTGGCGGCCGCGGCTGCCGCGCAGGCGGTGTGCGCGCCGGTCGTGGCGGTGCTGTCGGCTCGGGTGAGTCTGGTGGCGGTCCCGTGCAATCTGCTCGCGGAGTTCGCGATCGCGCCGGCCACGGTCCTGGGCTTCGCGGCGCTGGCGACGGCACCGCTCGCGATGCCGGTGGCCAAGGCGCTCGCCTGGTGCGCGAGTTGGCCGGCCGGGTGGATCGCGGACATCGCCCGTACGGGAGCCGCCCTGCCCGGGGCCGGTGTGGACTGGCCCGGCAGTTGGACCGGAGCGGCGCTGCTCGCCCTCGCCACGGTGGTCGGCCTGCTCGCCGGTCGGCGCCTGCTGCGCCACCCCTGGTGGTGTGCTGTCTGCGGGGTGCTGCTCCTGCTGGTGGTGGTGCAGCCGCCGCCGCTGACCAGGGTGGTCACGGGGTGGCCGCCGCCCGGGTGGCGGTTCGCCATGTGCGACGTGGGGCAGGGCGACGCGACGGTGCTCGCGGCGGGCGAGGGGACGGGGGTGGTCGTGGACGCCGGACCCGATCCGACGCTGGTCGACCGGTGCCTGCGCACGCTCGGCATCACGAGGATCCCGCTCGTCGTGCTGACCCACTTCCACGCCGATCATGTGGCGGGCCTGCCCGGCGTCCTGCGGGGCCGCGCGGTGGGCGCCATCGAGACGACCGGGCACGAGGAGCCCGAGGGACAGGTGGAGTTCGTGCGCAGGGAGGCGACCGCGCGGCGCATTCCCCTGACGCGGGCCGCCGCCGGGGAGGAGCGGCGTACCGGGGCGCTGAGCTGGCAGGTGCTGTGGCCGCCGCCCCACCCGGCACCGGCCCCGGACGGTCCGAACGACGCCAGTGTCACCCTGCTGGTCCGGTCGGCCGGGCTGCGGCTGCTGCTGCTCGGAGACCTCGAACCCCCCGCTCAGCAGGCCCTGTTGAGATCACCGGCGGGGGCGCTGCTGGCCGGCGTGGACGCCCTCAAAGTCGCCCATCACGGCTCGGCGTACCAGGACCCGGAGCTGATACGCCGGGCGGCGCCACGGCTGGCGTTGATCAGTGCCGGCGCGGACAACCCGTACGGACACCCGGCCCCCAGTACGGTCGCGGCGCTGCGGGCGCAGGGCGCGGTGGTGCTGCGCACGGACCGGGACGGGGCGCTGGCCGTCGCGGGCGCGGGCGCGGAGCTGCGGGTGGCGGGAGACTGAGGTCATGGATTCCGTTGAGGTCGATGCCTATCTCCGTCGCCTGGGGGTCGAGCACCCGGCGTGGCCCACCGTGGACGTGCTGCGCGAGCTGCATCTGCGCCATCTGCAGACCGTGCCCTTCGAGAACCTGTCGATCCACCTCGGCGAGGAGATCGTCCTGGCGGAGAAGCGGTTGCTGGACAAGGTGGTGGGGGCAAGGCGGGGTGGGTTCTGCTACGAACTGAACGGGGCGTTCGGGGCGTTGCTCACCGCGCTTGGCTTCGATGTGACGCTGCTGGCGGCGCGGGTCCACGGGACGGAGGGGCGGCTGGGGATCCCCTTCGACCACATGGCGCTGGAGGTGCGGACGGTGGACGGGGGCACATGGCTGGCCGATGTCGGTTTCGGGGCGCACAGTCACTATCCGCTGGCGTTCGAGGCGCGGGGTGAGCAGATGGATCCGGCCGGTGTGTTCCGGATCGTCGAGGCCGGGCCGGACGCGGCCGGGGTGCGCGGCGGGCACGACGCGGCGGAGGCGGCGGATCTGGACGTCGTCCTGGACGGCAGACCGGAGTACCGGCTGGAGCGGAGGCCGCGGGCGCTCGGTGACTTCGCGGCCGGGGCGTGGTGGCACAGCACCTCGCCGGGCTCGCACTTCACGCAGTCGCTGGTGTGTTCGCGGGTCACCGAGGAGGGCGGGCGGATCACGCTCAGCGGCCGGACGTTCAAGGTGACGGCGGCCGACGGGACACGGAAGAAGGAGGAGTTGGGCACGGACGAGGAGGTGCTTACGGTGTACCGGGAGCGGTTCGGGATCGAGCTGGACCGGGTGCCGACGGTGCGGGATGCCGGGTGCCTGAGAATTGCTCCGTGAGTGATGTGAGACATGTGCTGGTGCTGCCCGACCGTGACGCGGCGGAGGAGGTGGCCGAGGCGCTCGGGGAGCGGTTCCCGATCGACGAGGAGCCGCGGTTGGTGCGGGACGCCTTGGCCGGCGAGGACGACGCCGAGGACGCGCAGTGGCTGGTGGTGCTGCGGGACGAGGAGGGGCGGCTCGACCCGGGGGAGCTGGACGAGTTCGCGGGGGAGTGGGACGGGTGGCGCGAGGAGCCGTAGCTCACACGGTGTCCACGGCGCCCGGGGCCCGGCCCCGGCTCCCCGCCCCCGTTGTCAGTCCGCCATGCCATGCTTGTCGCGATGGCCAGGAAGACTGCGAATGACGACCTCCTCGCTCCCGTGACGCTCGCCGTGGGGCAAGAGGAGCTGCTGCTCGATCGTGCCGTGCGGGAGGTGGTGGTCGCCGCCAGGGCCGCCGATGCCGACACGGATGTGCGGGACCTGAACCCGGAGCAGTTGCAGCCCGGCACGCTGGCCGAGTTGACCAGTCCGTCGCTGTTCGCGGAGCGCAAGGTCGTGGTCGTGCGCAATGCGCAGGACCTGTCGGCCGACACGGTCAAGGACGTGACGGCGTATCTGGGGGCGCCGGCCGAGGAGATCACCCTCGTGCTGCTGCATGCCGGTGGGGCCAAGGGCAAGAAGCTGCTCGACGCCGCGCGCAAGGCGGGAGCGCGCGAGGTGGCGTGCCCGAAGATGACCAAGCCGGCGGATCGGCTGGCGTTCGTGCGGAGCGAGTTCCGGGCGACCGGGCGGTCCGCGACGCCGGAGGCCTGCCAGGCGCTCGTCGACGCCATCGGCAGCGATCTGCGGGAGCTGGCGTCCGCGGTGAGTCAGCTGGTCGCCGATGTCGAGGGAACCATCGACGAGGCCGTCGTCGGGCGGTACTACACCGGTCGCGCCGAGGCGTCGAGCTTCACGGTGGCCGACCGGGCGGTCGAGGGGCGGGCGGCGGAGGCGCTGGAGGCGCTGCGGTGGTCGCTGGCGACGGGCGTGGCGCCCGTCATGATCACCAGTGCGCTCGCGCAGGGCGTGCGGGCCATCGGGAAGCTGTCCTCCGCGCGCGGCGGCCGGCCCGCCGACCTCGCTCGCGAGCTGGGCATGCCCCCGTGGAAGATCGACCGCGTACGGCAGCAGATGCGGGGCTGGACGCCCGACGGAGTGGCGGTCGCGCTGCAGGCGGTCGCCGAGGCCGACGCCGGAGTGAAGGGCGGCGGGGACGACCCCGAGTACGCCCTGGAGAAGGCGGTCGTGATCATCGCGCGGGCGGCGCGTTCCAGGGGACGCGGCTGACCGGCGCCGAGGTGCGCGGCGGGCATGATCCAGTGGCCATGGTGGCGACCGCGAGGACAATCGTGCGTACAGCCTGAATCGCCGAGCACGACGGATATGACGGAAGGGTGGCGATCGGCATGGCCGAGCACCCGCACGCAGCTCTCGTCCGCAGGGGCTACGAGGCCTTCACCTCCGGTGACCTGGACAGCCTGCGCACGCTTCTGGCCGGGGACTGCACGTATCACCTCCCCGGTACTCACCCGCTCGCGGGTGACTACAAGGGCCAGGACGCGGTCCTCGATGTGTTCCGGCGGATCTTCGAGGAGACGAACGGGACACTGAACGTGGAGCTTCGGCAGGTCCTCGTCGACGGCCGAGGCCACGCGGTGTCCCTGCACCACTCCACGGCCGAGCGCCGGGGCAAGCGCATGGAACTCGACGGAGGGATCGTCTTCCGGATCGTCGGAGACAAGGCGACCGATCTCGACGAGTGCTTCCATGACCTCGACGCGCTCGACGACTTCTGGTCGTGAGTCCGGGCACGTCGACCGCACGGCGTTGACTGGGTGAGCGAGGGCGATCGAGGGAGATCGAGGGTGATCGAGTAGCCCGCTCTGCGGTGAAGAGGAGAATCGTGCGTATCAGCCGTACCCGCCGAACGCGGAAAGGTGGCGATCGCCATGGCTGAACACCCGCACGCAGCTCTCGTCCGCACGGGCTACGAGGCCTTCCAGCGCGGAGACATGGACACCCTGCGCGGGATGATGACCGGGGACTGTACGCACCATGTACCCGGCTCCCACCCGCTGTCGGGGGACTTCAAGGGCATCGACTCGATCCTCGACGGCTACTACGGCCGGCTCTACTCGGAGACGGACGGGTCGTTCCAGGTCGAGCTGCGCGACATATTCGTCGACGGCCGCGGGCACGCCATGTCCGTGCACCACTTCACCGCTGACCGCGGCGACAAGCACATCGACGAGGACGGCGGCATCGTCTTCCGGATCGTCGGCGACAAGATCACCGATCTCGACGAGTGTGTCGCGGACATCGACGCGGTCAACGACTTCTGGTCGTGAGCCGGCATGCCGAAGGCCCCGGCGCCCGCCCTGGGGAAGGGCGAGGTGCCGGGGCCTTCGGTTGAAGCCGTTGAGCTCGTTCCCGCGTGGCGAACGCAGGCCGCGAACGAACTCGGGTGCCGGTCGGGAGCGGATGAGAGAGGGCCCGCTCTGGGTCCTTCCGGCGATCAGATCAGAGGAAGGTGTCAGCCCTTGAGGGACGCGACCTTGGAAGCAAGCGCCGACTTCTTGTTGGCGGCCTGGTTCTTGTGGATGACGCCCTTCGAGACGGCCTTGTCGAGCGCACGCGCCGCAGCGCGCTGAAGCTCGGTGGCCTTCTCGACGTCACCCGCGGCAGCGGCCTCACGGGCCTTGCGGATCGCGGTCTTCAGGGAGGACTTGACGGCCTTGTTGCGCAGCCGAGCCTTCTCGTTGGTCTTGATCCGCTTGATCTGGGACTTGATGTTCGCCACTGATTGAGCCTTTTCAGGTTCAGGCACGGGGCCGCGAGGACTCCGGACAAGGATGACTCCGGGTCCCGTACCAGGTGATTTTCTTGGGGTGTGCCTCGCGCTGAGAGGGCATGAGACACAGCCACCCAGGCTACCAGTGGCCCGGAGAATGGCCCAAACCAGCCCCGGGTCGCCGCCCGTGGGACCATGGAAGCTACGTATCGATCCGACCCGAGGCATAAGGCGCCTCAAGAGACAGGACCCTGCGTGCCCGCGACCCCTAACAATGTGCCCGAGCCGAGCCGTACCGACCCGGCTCTGATCCGCAATTTCTGCATCATCGCGCACATCGACCACGGCAAGTCCACGCTCGCCGACCGGATGCTCCAGCTGACCGGTGTGGTCGAGCAGCGGCAGATGCGTGCTCAGTACCTCGACCGGATGGACATCGAGCGTGAGCGCGGTATCACGATCAAGTCCCAGGCGGTGCGTCTGCCGTGGGCTCCGACCCACGACAAGAGCAACACGCACATCCTCAACATGATCGACACCCCGGGGCACGTCGACTTCACGTACGAGGTCTCGCGGTCGCTCGCCGCCTGCGAGGGGACCATCCTCCTCGTCGACGCCGCCCAGGGCATCGAGGCCCAGACCCTCGCCAACCTCTACCTGGCGATGGAGAACGACCTCACGATCATCCCCGTACTGAACAAGATCGACCTGCCGGCCGCGCAGCCCGAGAAGTTCGCCGAGGAGCTCGCCAACCTGGTCGGGTGCGAGCCCGACGACGTCCTCCGGGTCTCCGCAAAGACCGGTGTCGGCGTCGACGCCCTGCTCGACAGGGTGGTCAAGGAGGTCCCCGCGCCGGTCGGCGTCAAGGACGCCCCCGCCCGCGCGATGATCTTCGACTCCGTCTACGACTCCTACCGTGGCGTCGTGACGTACGTCCGTGTCATCGACGGCCAGCTCAACAAGCGCGAGCGCATCAGGATGATGTCGACGGGCGCCACGCACGAGCTGCTGGAGATCGGCACCAACTCGCCCGAGATGCTGGGCGCCGACGGCCTCGGCGTCGGTGAGGTGGGGTACCTCATCACCGGTGTGAAGGACGTCCGCCAGTCCAAGGTCGGTGACACCGTCACCAGCCAGGCCAAGGGCGCGACGGAGGCCCTCGGCGGGTACAAGGACCCGAAGCCGATGGTCTTCTCCGGCCTGTATCCGCTGGACGGCTCCGACTACCCCGAGCTGCGCGAGGCCCTCGACAAGCTCCAGCTCAACGACGCCGCGCTCGTCTACGAGCCGGAGACCTCCGCCGCGCTCGGCTTCGGCTTCCGCGTCGGCTTCCTCGGCCTGCTGCACCTCGACGTGATCCGTGAGCGGCTGGAGCGCGAGTTCGGCCTCGACCTGATCGCCACCGCGCCCAACGTGGTCTACCGGGTCGTGATGGAGGACGGCAGCGAGCACACCGTCACCAACCCGAGCGAGTTCCCCGAGGGCAAGATCAACGAGGTCTACGAGCCCGTCGTACGCGCCACGATCCTCGCGCCGACCGAGTTCATCGGCTCGATCATGGAGCTGTGCCAGACCCGGCGCGGCACCCTGCTCGGCATGGACTACCTGTCCGAGGACCGGGTCGAGATCCGCTACACCCTGCCGCTGGCCGAGATCGTCTTCGACTTCTTCGACCAGCTGAAGTCCAAGACCCGTGGATACGCCTCGCTCGACTACGAGCCCACCGGCGAGCAGACCTCCAGCCTGGTCAAGGTCGACATCCTGCTCCACGGTGACAAGGTGGACGCCTTCTCCGCGATCACCCACAAGGACCAGGCGTACGCGTACGGCGTACGGCTCGTCGCCAAGCTCAAGGAGCTGATCCCGCGGCAGGCGTTCGAGGTGCCCGTCCAGGCCGCCATCGGCTCCCGGGTCATCGCCCGCGAGACCATCCGCGCCATCCGCAAGGACGTCCTCGCCAAGTGCTATGGCGGTGACATCTCCCGTAAGCGCAAGCTGCTGGAGAAGCAGAAGGAAGGCAAGAAGCGGATGAAGATGGTGGGTTCCGTGGAGGTTCCGCAGGAGGCCTTCATCGCCGTACTGAGCAGTGATGACAGCGCGGGGTCGGGCAAGGGCAAGAAGTAACCACCGGTAACAGAGCGTTGCCTGGCAAATCGCCGCAACAGGGGTCCGTCGTGTGAAAGTGCGGCGGGCCCCTACGCGTGCGTAACGTCGCTGTCTGTAGGAAGTGACAGGCCGCGGACCCTTACGCGGTGGCCTGTCGACCTTTACTCTGATCCCTGCTCGATAGTTACTCGCGAGTTAAACAACACCTCGCATGTGAAAACCGCCGTAATGAGCCGGCTGTGATGCCGGCTGCTGAGCCAGCCGCACTGTCGCGGGCCCGGAGGATGTCGTGAGCGACACACAGACACTGATCGAGAACCGTCCGCCGAGCGTGGCGACCCTCTTCCTGGAGCGCGTGGCGGCCACGCCGGACGCGGAGGCATACCGCTATCCCGTACCGCCGGCCTCCGGTGAGGGCCCCGAGGACTGGAAGTCGCTGAGCTGGGCGCAGGCCGCCGAGCGGGTCTACTCGATCGCGGCCGGGCTCATCGAGCTGGGCGTCCAGCCCGAGCAGCGGGTGGCCCTCGCCTCGTCCACCCGGATCGAGTGGATCCTCGCCGACCTGGGCATCATGTGCGCCGGCGCCGCCACCACCACCGTCTACCCGCAGACCAACGCCGAGGAGTCGGCGTACATCCTCTCCGACTCCGAGAGCCGGGTGCTCATCGCCGAGGACGCGGCCCAGCTGGCCAAGGCGCGGGAGAAGCGTGCCGAACTGCCGAACCTGACGCATGTCGTCGTCATCGACCCGGCCGGCGTCGAGACCGCCGACTGGATCCTCACCCTCGACGAGCTGGAGAAGCGCGGCGCGGCCCGGCTGGAGAAGGACGCCGACCTGGTCAAGGAGCGGGTCGGCGCGATCACCAAGGACCAGCTCGCCACCCTGATCTACACCTCCGGTACCACCGGCCGCCCCAAGGGCGTACGGCTGCCGCACGACAACTGGGCGTACATGGCGAAGGCGATCGCCGCGACCGGTCTGGTCGGCCCCGACGACGTGCAGTACCTGTGGCTGCCGCTCGCGCACGTCTTCGGCAAGGTACTCACCTCCGGGCAGATCGAGGTCGGCCACGTCACCGCCGTCGACGGCCGCGTCGACAAGATCATCGAGAATCTGCCGGTCGTGCAGCCGACGTACATGGCGGCTGTGCCACGCATCTTCGAGAAGGTCTACAACGGGGTCGCCGCCAAGGCCCGGGCGGGCGGCGGCGCCAAGTACAAGATCTTCCAGTGGGCGGCCGGGGTCGCCCGCGAGTACGCCAAGGTCTCGCAGGACAACTTCCGGCGCACCGGCAGCCACTCCGTGCCGTTCGGCCTCGGCGCCAAGCACAAGGTCGCCGACGCGCTGGTGTACGCCAAGATCCGCGAGGCCTTCGGCGGCAACCTGCGCGCCTGTGTGTCGGGCAGCGCTGCCCTCGCGCCCGAGATCGGCTACTTCTTCGCCGGCGCCGGCATCCACATCCTGGAGGGCTACGGCCTCACCGAGTCCTCGGCCGCGTCCTTCGTCAACCCCGGTGAGGCCTACCGCACCGGCACGGTCGGCAAGCCGCTGCCCGGCACGGAGGTCCGAATCGCGGACGACGGGGAGATCCTGCTGCGGGGCCCCGGGATCATGGAGGGCTACCACGGGCTGCCGGAGAAGACCGCGGAGGTGCTGGAGTCGGACGGCTGGTTCCACACCGGTGACATCGGCGAGCTGTCGCCCGACGGCTATCTGCGCATCACCGACCGCAAGAAGGACCTCATCAAGACGTCGGGCGGCAAGTACATCGCGCCCGCCGAGGTCGAGGGACAGTTCAAGGCGGTGTGCCCCTACGTCTCCAACATCCTGGTGCACGGCGCCGACCGGAACTTCTGCACGGCGCTGATCGCGCTCGACGAGGTCGCCATCACGGGCTGGGCGAAGGAGAACGGCCTGGAGGACAAGTCGTACGCGGAGATCGTCGCCGACCCGGCCACCGTCGAGATGGTCGACGGCTACGTCAAGAAGCTCAACGAGGGGCTTCAGAAGTGGCAGACCATCAAGAAGTTCCGGCTGCTGCCGCGGGATCTCGATGTGGAGCACGGTGAGATCACGCCGAGTCTGAAGCTGAAGCGGCCGGTGGTCGAGCGGGAGTACAAGCACCTCATCGACGAGATGTACGCCGGTACGCGCGAAGCGTAGGGGGTGGCGCGGGACTGTGTGGTGGCTGACGGTTCGTCGTGGCTGGTCGCGCCCACGCGGCAAAGCCGCGCATCGACACGGTCCCGCGCCCCTTCAGGTCAGATCCCCTGCCCCCTGCTGACCAGGTGCCGTAGCTCCTTCACCTGGGTGCGCAGTGTCGGCAGGTCCGGGTCGTCGGCGGCGAGTTGTTCCTCCAGCGCGGCCAGCCGGGTGCATATGTCCCCGTTGCGGGCCTGCCGCTGGGCCAGCAGGCGCTCCAGCTGTTGGCCCTTGCGGTGCAGGTCCAGGAAGACGCTGACCTTCGCCCGCAGCACCCACGGATCGAACGGCTTGGTCAGATAGTCCGCCGCGCCCGTCGCGTAACCGCGGAAGGCGTAGCCGGGCTCGTCGTCCGCGCCGGTCAGGAAGATGATCGGGACGTCCTTGGTCTGGTCGAGCCGTTTGATGTTCGTGGCGGTCTCGAAGCCGTCCATGCCGGGCATGCGTACGTCGAGCAGGACGAGGGCGAAGCGCCGGCGCAGCAGCGCCTTCATCGCCTCCTCGCCCGAACGCGCGCGTACGAGCGGCTCGTTGAGGGACCCGAGTACGGCCTCCAGGGCGATCAGGTTATCCTCCATGTCGTCGACCAGGAGGATGCCGGCGCGCTCGTCGGTCGCTGCCTCAGCGGTCATGGTGAATCGGCCTCATTCGGTCGTCGGCGGAACCGCCGGTTGCGCGGTGGGGGCGTCCGCGGCCGTACCGTCCGCGCCCTCGGGGTCCAGGAGGTCGCAGACGACGGTCAGCAGCCGATCCACGTCCACCGGCTTCGGTACGTAGTCGTTGGCGCCCCGCGCGATGGACTTCTCACGGTCGCCGGGCATGGCCTTCGCGGTCAGCGCGACGATGGGCAGGTCCGCCCAGCGCGGGGTGCGGCGGATGGCGGAGATCGTCTCGTAGCCGTCCATCTCCGGCATCATGATGTCCATCAGGACGAGTTCGACGTCGGGGCTGCGCTCCAGCGTCTCGATGCCCTCGCGGCCGTTCTCCGCGTACAGGACCGGCATGCCCACCCGCCCCAGGACATGCGTGAGCGCGAAGACGTTGCGGATGTCGTCGTCCACGATCAGCACCCGCCGGCCCGGCAGGACCCGGCCCGCCCGGCCCGTCAGCCAGGCCTCCAGCTTGGTCGGCGTCGGCCAGGCGTCGTCCGCGTCGTGGGCGGACGGGAAGGACTCGGCCGACAGCTGCTCCGGCGCCGGCAGCGGACGGTCCTCGGGCACCGGGCCGGTGGCGGCGTGGCCGGGGCTGACGACCGGGACGTACAGCGTGAACGTGGAGCCCGTGCCGGGCTCGCTCTCGGCGACGATACGGCCGCCCAGCAGGCCCGCGATCTCCCGGCTGATGGACAGGCCGAGGCCCGTGCCGCCGAACTTGCGGTTGGTGGTGCCGTCGGCCTGCTGGAACGCCTCGAAGATCACCGGGAGTTTCTCCCGCGCGATGCCGATGCCGGTGTCGGACACCGCGAACGCGATCACGTCGTCGCTCTCGCGGACCAGGTGGTGCTCGGGATCCTTCATCCGGTTCACCCGCAGCTCCACCTTGCCCGCCGCGGTGAACTTGATCGCGTTGGACAGGAGGTTGCGCAGGATCTGCTGCAGGCGCTGCTCGTCCGAGTACATCTCACGCGGCACGTTCTCGCCGACCGACACCTCGAAGGCGAGCCCCCGGTCGAGGGTGAGCGGGCGGAACGTGGCGTGGACGTAGTCCAGCAGCTTGATGAGCGGCAGCTTCTTCGGGCGTACGTCCATCCGGCCCGCCTCGATCTTCGACAGGTCCAGGATGTCGTTGATCAGCTGGAGGAGGTCCGAGCCGGAGCGGTGGATCGTCGTCGCGAACTGCACCTCCTGGTCGGACAGGTGGCCGTCCGGGTTGTCGGAGAGCAGACGGGCCAGGATCAGCAGGGAGTTGAGCGGGGTGCGCAGTTCGTGCGACATGTTCGCCAGGAACTCCGACTTGTACTGGGAGCTGGTCGCCAGCAGCGCCGCCTTCTCCTCCAGCTCCGCGTTCGAGCGCTGCAGCTCCGCCTGCTGCATCTGGAGTTCGTCCGAGCGTTCCTGGAGCTGCCTGGCGAGGCGCTGGGACTCGCCGAGCAGCGACTCCGTACGGGAGTTGGCGATGATCGTGTTGATCGCGACGGCGATGGTGTTCACGAACTGGTCGAAGAACGCCAGGTGGACGTCGGAGAAGCGGGAGAAGGACGCCAGCTCGATCACGCCGAGGAGCTTGTCCTCGAAGAGGATCGGGATGATGACGACGCTGGTGGGGGCCGCCTCACCCAGCCCGCTGTTGATCTTGATGTAGTCCGGCGGGGCCTCCTCGACCAGGATCCGCTTCTTCTCGCGGGCCGCCTGCTGGACCAGACCGTGCACCGGGAGGCCCCCCGTCTCCACGGTGGCGCCCTGGGCCGAGCCGTACCCGGCGATGAACGCGAGCCCCTTCGCCGGAACCGTGCCATGGAGCGAGGCTCCCTCGCCGTCCGGGTCGGCCAGGAAGAACGCGCCGTACTGGGCGTTGACCAGCGGCGTCAGCTCGCGCAGCAGCAGGTCGGCGACCTCCATCAGGTCGCGGTGGCCCTGCATCAGCGCGGCCAGGCGGGCCAGGTTGGACTCCAGCCAGTCCTTGGCGCGGGTCGTCTCACGCAGGTTGGCCACCATCAGGTTGATGTTGTCCTTCAGCTCGGCGACCTCACCGCGCGCCTCGACCGTGATCGAGCGGGACATGTCGCCCTGCGCCACGGCGGAGGCGACCTCGGCGATCGCGCGGACCTGGGTGGTCAGGTTCAGGGCGAGTTCGTTCACATTGGTCGTCAGGCGCTTCCAGGTGCCGTACACGCCCTCGACCCTCGCCTGACCGCCTAGCTGGCCCTCGGTGCCGACCTCGCGGGCCACTCGGGTGACCTCGTCGGCGAAGGAGGACAGGGTGTCGACCATCGTGTTGATGGTGGTCTTGAGCTCCAGGATCTCGCCGCGCGCGTCCACGTCGATCTTCTTGGAGAGGTCGCCCTGGGCCACGGCGGTGGCGACCTGGGCGATGTTCCGCACCTGGGAGGTCAGGTTGTCCGCCATGTAGTTGACGTTGTCGGTCAGATCCCGCCAGACCCCGGAGACGCCCAGCACCTGGGCCCGGCCGCCGAGCCGGCCGTCGGTGCCGACCTCGCGGGCCACTCGGGTGACCTCGTCGGCGAAGGCGCGCAGCTGGTCCACCATCGTGTTGACGGTGTCCTTGAGTTCCAGGATCTCGCCGCGGGCGTCGACCGTGATCTTCTTGGAGAGGTTGCCGTTGGCGACGGCGGTGGTGACCTGGGCGATGTTGCGGACCTGGGAGGTCAGGTTCAGCGCCATGAAGTTGACGTTGTCGGTGAGGTCCTTCCAGACGCCGCTCACGCCGCGCACCTGGGCCTGACCGCCGAGGTTTCCTTCGGTGCCGACCTCGCGGGCGACGCGGGTGACCTCGTCGGCGAAGGCGGAGAGCTGGTCGACCATCGTGTTGATGGTCGACTTCAGCTCCAGGATCTCGCCCTTCGCCTCCACCGTGATCTTCTTGCCGAGGTCGCCCTGGGCCACGGCGGTGGACACGAGGGCGATGTTGCGGACCTGGGAGGTCAGGTTGTCCGCCATGAAGTTGACGTTGTCGGTGAGGTCTTTCCATACGCCGGAGACGCCGCGTACCTGGGCGCGTCCGCCGAGGTTTCCTTCGGTGCCGACCTCGCGGGCGACGCGGGTGACCTCGTCGGCGAAGGCGGAGAGCTGGTCGACCATGGTGTTGATGGTCGACTTGAGTTCGAGGATCTCGCCCTGGGCGTCGACGGTGATCTTCTGGCTCAGGTCGCCGTTGGCGACGGCCGTGGTGACCTGGGCGATGTTGCGGACCTGAGAGGTCAGGTTCGACGCCATGAAGTTGACGTTGTCGGTGAGGTCCTTCCAGACGCCGCTCACGCCGCGCACCTGGGCCCGCCCGCCCAGCCGGCCTTCGGTGCCGACCTCGCGGGCGACGCGGGTGACCTCGTCGGCGAAGGCGGAGAGCTGGTCCACCATCGTGTTGACGGTCAGTTTGAGTTCGAGGAGCTCGCCGGTCGCCTCGACGGTGACCGTGCGGGTCAGGTCGCCGCGGGCCACCGCCGTGGTCACCAGGGCGATGTCGCGCACCTGCGCCGTCAGCCGGGCCGCCATCGTGTTGACCGCCTCGGTCACGTCCCGCCAACTGCCCGACAGCCCCTGCACCTTGGCCCGGCCGCCCAGCCGGCCCTCGGTGCCGACCTCGCGGGCGACCCGGGTCACCTCGCCGGTGAACAGGGAGAGCTGGTCGACCATCTTGTTCACGGCACGGCCGAGGCGGCGCAGGTCACCGCGTAACTGACGGGTGCCGTCGTGCAGGTCGACGCGCTGGGTGAGGTCGCCGCCGGCCACGGCGTCCAGTACGCGCGTCGCGTTCGCCGCCGGGGCCACCAGGGCGTCGAGCAGATGGTTCACGTCGTTGACGCGGGTCGTCCAGTCGCCCTGCCCCGGGCTCGCCGAGAGGCGCTCGTCGAGCCGGCCGTGCCGCACCAGCTCCCTTTTGACGCGCTGCACTTCGCCGTTGAAGTGTGTGCTGCGGTCCATGATCTGGTTGTAGACCGCCGTCAGCTCGGCCACCATCCCGTCGCCGGTCTCCGGGAGCTTGCGGAAGTCGCCGTCCCGGGCGGCGGTCATCGCGGCGAGCAGGGGGCGCAGATCCGATGCTCGAATTTGACCGTCTTTCTGTCCTTCTTCGAGCACGCGCGTAGCACGGTTCTCACTCATGGCGGCCCACTTCGGTAACTCGGTGCTTATGGGCGTGGCCAGTCTGTCACTCTGTCGGCGTCGACTGAGGCGTAATCGTCCGAACCGTTCGGGGAGCTGTCCATGGGGGCCATTCCGGCGCAACGGGAAACCGTTACCCGTGCCTCTGATGCGCCTGCGCACGAGAGTGCGCGCCCGCGCTCGGAGGAGAGCGCACGCCCGCGCACGGATCACGGCACCCGCCCGGGCGCGGACGATGCCTCCCGCCCGGGTGCGGACGACGCCGCCCACCCGGGTGCGGACGATGCCGCACACGCGGGCGCGGACAATGGCGGGGCGCTGTCGCACGTGGACGGCGACACCGCCTTGTGCGTGGACGCCGACGCGCCCTTGTGCGTGGACGGCGATCCCCTCCCGCGTGTGGATCACGAGCCACACCCGCGCGTGGGCCTCTGGACACACCTGCGCGTCCACGACGAGCCTCATCCGCGCGTCAACGACGAGCCACAGCCAAGCGTCAACGACGAGCCGCACCCGCGCGTGGACCACGAGCCACACCCGTGCGTGGGCCTCTGGACACACCCGCGCGTCCACGACGAGCCTCATCCGCGCGTCAACGACGAGCCACAGCCAAGCGTCAACGACGAGCCGCACCCGCGCGTGGACCACGATCTGCACCCGCGCGTCGACCCCGATCCGCACCCCCGCCCGGCCCCCGACCCACACCCCCGCCCGGCCCCCGACCCACACCCCCGCGTCGACCCCACCACACACCCGCACCCCGAGACCCGCACCACCCTCCCCGGCAGCCCCCTCTCCCCGGGATCGGCCCGCGCCCTCGTGCGGGCCGCGCTCACCGAGTGGGCCGCGTCCGGTCTCCCCGGCACCGAACACGTCAGTGACCGGCTCGTCGACGACGCCGTCGTGGCCGTCAGCGAGCTTGTCACCAACGCCGTCGTGCACGCCGGTACCGAGGTCGAGCTCGCCTGTCGGCTGGAGGAGGACACCGGCGCCCTGCTCGTCGAGGTGCTGGACCATCACCCCTCGCGCGCCCCGCGCGACGCGGAGCTCGACGCGCCGTACGAGACACCGGAGCACGGGCGCGGCCTGCGGCTGGTGTCCCGGCTCGCCGAGTCCTGGGGCGTCACCTATCGCACCGGCGCCAAGACCGTGTGGGCCCGGCTGCCCGCCGAGGACCCGGTGGCGGCCAAGGACGACATCGAGGCGTGCGCCGAGGAGCGCGCGCTGGAGCGCGGGCTGCGCGTCGCCGAGATCCTCGCGCCGGAGCCGCCGCCGCTCTCGGCCGAATCCGAGCGCGGGCACCCCCCTCGCGAGCGGGAACGGGACTGGCTCAACCGAGGTGCCCTGTCCTTCCTCGCCGAGGCCTCCGACCTGCTCGCCGGGCAGCTCGACGAGAACCTGGTCGCCGCCCTCGCCGGCCAGCTGATCGTGCCGCGGCTGGCGGACTGGTGTGCGGTGTGGCTGGAGGACGAGGTCGCCGGCCGCTGGGGATACCCCCGATCCGGCGACGCCGGCGATGCCGACGGCGGGAGCGGCTGGCCGGCGGACGGCATGGCGGGGACGGGCCCCCGGCTCGCCCGCGTCTGGCACGGCTCCGAGAACCTCATCGAGGAACTCCGCCGCACCCTGGAGAAGGAGCCACCGCATCCGCCCGACCACCACCGCACCGGGCCCGTGCCCTATCCCTGGCCCGGTGCGGCGCTCGGCGCCCGCGGGGCGCGCGGTACGGCGCTCGCGTACCGCCTGATCGCCGGTGGCCGCCCGCTGGGCACGCTGGTCATCGGCCGGGCCGGACTCGCGCGCTTCCCCGACGAGATCACCGGGCTCGTCGAGGACCTCAGCCGCCGGGTGGCCCTCGCCATCGGCGCGGCCCGCCAGTACGCCCGGCAGGTCACCATCAGCCGGGTCCTGCAGCGCGGACTGCTGCCCGGCGCCGTCGCGGAGATCCCCGGAGTGGCCAGCGCCCTGGTCTACGAACCGTGCGACAAGGGCGGCCCGAGCGGCGACTTCTACGACCTCTTCCCGGCCGGCGACGGACGCTGGTGCTTCGCCATCGGCGACGTCCAGGGCAAGGGCCCCGAGGCCGCCGTGGTGATCGGCATCGCACGCCCCTGGCTGCGGCTCCTCGCCCGCGAGGGCTACCGCGTCGCCGACGTGCTCGACCGCCTCAACCAGCTCCTCCTCGACGACGCCACCGAGGCCGCCGACGCCGCCGCCCGCGCCCTCGTCGGCCCGGTCCCACCCGGCGACGGCCCGCAGACCCGCTTCCTGTCCCTGCTGTACGGCGAACTCACCCCCGTCGACGACGGCATCCGCTGCACCCTCGCCTCCGCCGGACACCCGCTGCCGTTGCTGCTGGGCGCGGGCGGCGAGGTCCACACGGCCGCGCAGCCGCAGACCCTCCTCGGGGTCGTCGAGGACGCGACGTACACCAGCGAGACCTTCGAGCTGCGCTCCGGCGACACCCTGCTGTGCGTGACCGACGGGGTGACCGAGCGGCGCAGCGGCTCACGCCAGTTCGACGACGGCGACGGGCTGGCGACCGCGCTCGCCGGGTGCGCGGGGCTGAACGCCCAGCTGATCGCGGAACGGATCCGCAGGCTGGTGCACGAGTTCAGCGGCCGTCCGCCGGAGGACGATCTGGCGCTGCTGGTGCTGCAGGCCGAGTAACCGGCGGGGTACGGGACAATAGAACCCATGCCCTCCGCACTCCCCGACGGCGAGCCCGTCCCCGCCGACGGCGCCCTGCCCGCACACGCGCTCGCCGGGTCCGCCGACCGCCCCCTCGGCTTCTACCTGCACGTCCCGTACTGCGCGACCCGCTGCGGCTACTGCGACTTCAACACCTACACGGCGACCGAGCTGCGCGGCACGGGCGGCGTCCTGGCCTCCCGCGACAACTACGCGGACACCCTGATCGACGAGATCCGCCTGGCCCGCAAGGTCCTCGGCGACGACCCGCGCGAGGTCCGCACGGTCTTCGTCGGCGGCGGTACGCCGACGCTGCTGGCCGCCGACGATCTCGTACGGATGCTGGGGGCGATCCGCGACGAGTTCGGGCTGGCACCGGACGCGGAGATCACGACGGAGGCGAACCCGGAGTCGGTGGGCCCGGCGTATCTGGCCACCCTCCGCGAGGGCGGCTTCAACCGGATCTCCTTCGGCATGCAGAGCGCGAAGCAGCACGTGCTGCGCGTGCTGGACCGGACGCACACGCCGGGGCGCCCGGAGGCGTGCGTGGCGGAGGCCCGCGCGGCGGGCTTCGCGCACGTGAACCTGGACCTGATCTACGGCACCCCGGGGGAGTCGGACGACGACTGGCGGGCGTCGCTGGAGGCGGCGCTGGGTGCGGGGCCGGACCACATCAGCGCGTACGCCTTGATCGTGGAGGAGGGTACGCAGCTGGCCCGTCGTATCCGTCGGGGCGAAGTCCCGATGACGGACGACGACGTCCATGCGGACCGGTACCTGATCGCGGAGTCGGCGCTGTCGGAGGCGGGCTTCGAGTGGTACGAGGTGTCCAACTGGGCGACCTCGGAAGCGGGCCGCTGCCTGCACAACGAGCTGTACTGGCGAGGCGCCGACTGGTGGGGCGCGGGTCCGGGAGCGCACTCCCATGTGGGCGGGGTGCGCTGGTGGAACATGAAGCACCCTGGCGCGTACGCGGCGGCCCTGGCGGCGGGGCGGTCGCCGGGGGCGGGGCGTGAGCTTCTGTCGGAGGAGGACCGACGGGTCGAGCGGATCCTGCTGGAGCTGCGGCTTCGGGAGGGGGTGCCGCTGGATCTGCTGCGGGGGGAGGGGCTGGCGGCTTCCCGGCGGGCGCTGGGGGAGGGGCTGCTGCAGGAGGGGCCGTATGCGGAAGGGCGTGCGGTGCTGACGTTGCGGGGGCGGTTGCTGGCTGATGCGGTGGTCAGGGACTTGGTGGACTGATCACTCGGGCGACTGAATCGCCCCGGAACTGCGGTTCGGCCTCTAACCTGTGTTCGTAGGCTGCCGCCAAAAGGACGCGGCGGATGCGGAGGCCACGGAGATGACCGCTGTGGACGAGCGTGGAATGGCCCATTACCTCGACATGTTCGAGCCTCCCGAGGGCGTCAAGGCTGAGCTCCTCCGGGGGGTAATCGTGATGATGGCCAGCCCAGATCTGGTGCACAACCTGATCGTGCTGCATACACAGCGGCAGATTCCCATGGACCGCTGGTATCCCATCCAGACTCAGGACGTCGACATCGTCGGCGAGGAGAGTGTGCCCATCCCGGACCTGGTTGTCGCGGCGCCGGACGTACTGCCTGCTTCGGGGCATCTCCTGCCGTCAGCGCTGGTCACAGCGGTGGTCGAGGTCGTCTCAAAGTCCAGCGTCCACCAGGACTACGTGGTCAAGCGCTCGATCTACGCGGCGGGAAGGATCCCCGCCTACCTCATCCTCGACCCGATCATGGCGCAGTGCGTCTTGCTGACGAAGCCTGCGGGCGAGGGTGAGGACGCCAACTACCTCAGCCAGGAGATCATCAAGTTCGGAGATCCGATCCGTTTGGAGAATCTGGGAATCGAACTGGACACCAGCGAGTTCGGAACGTTCCCCGACGTCAGGCCCCACCGCTACCCGTGACGAAGTCGATCAGCTCCTCCACCCGCCCCAACAACGCCGGCTCCAGGTCCTTGTAAGACCCCACCCGCCCCAGAATCGCCTGCCACACCGCCCCGGTGTTCTCCGACGGCCACCCCAACGCCCGGCACACCCCCGTCTTCCAGTCCTGCCCGCGCGGCACCTTCGGCCACCCCGCGATCCCCAGCGACGACGGCTTCACCGCCTCCCAGATGTCGATGTACGGGTGGCCCACCACCAGGGCGTGCTCGCTGGTCACCGCCTCCGCGATGCGCCACTCCTTCGTGCCCGGCACCAGGTGGTCGACCAGAACCCCCAGCCGCGCATCCGGACCCGGCGCGAAATCGGCCACGATCGACGGCAGGTCGTCGATGCCCTCCAGGTACTCCACCACCACGCCCTCGATGCGCAGGTCGTCGCCCCAGACCTTCTCGACCAGCTCGGCGTCGTGCCGGCCCTCGACGTAGATACGGCCGGCGCGGGCGACCCGCGCGCGTGCGCCGGGGACGGCGACCGAACCGGACGCCGTACGGGTGGGACGTACCGGAGCCGAGGACGTCGGCCGGACGAGGGTCACCACCTTGCCCTCCAGCAGGAAGCCGCGCGGCTCCAGCGGGAACACCCGGTGCTTGCCGAAGCGGTCCTCCAGCGTCACCGTGCCCGCCTCGCAGCGGATGACCGCGCCGCAGAAACCGGTGCCGGGCTCCTCGACCACCAGGCCCGGTTCCGCCGGGACCTCGGGGACCGGCTTGGGCTTCTTCCAGGGGGGAGTCAGGTCCGGTGAGTACTGGCGCATTCGAGTGACGATAGGAGAAGCCCGGCCGTCAGGGAGCGCAGATCAACGCGACACGCCGAAACGGGCCGCGAGGGCGTCCCGCTGGCGTCGTACGAACGCCGCGTCCACCACCGCTCCGTGACCGGGCACGTACAGCGCGTCCTCGCCGCCCAGGTCCAGGAGGCGGTCCAGGGCCGCCGGCCAGTGGGACGGTACGGCGTCGGGGCCGGCCTGGGGTTCGCCGGACTCCTCCACCAGGTCGCCGCAGAAGACCACCTCCCGGTCGCCGGGGAGCTCGCCAGGCACGAGCACGACCAGGTCGTGGGCCGTGTGCGCCGGGCCGACGTTCGCCAGCAGGACCTGACGGCCGCCGCCCAGGTCGAGGGTCCACTCGCCGCTCACCTGGTGGTGGGGGTGGACCAGGGCGTCCACGGCCTCCTCCGCCGACGCCGGGTCCAGGCCGTTGCGTACCGCGTCCGCCCGCAGCTCCTCGCGCGCGTGCCGTTGCGCGAACACCGTGTCCAGGCCCACAGCGCCGAAGATCTCCGCGCCCGCGAACGCCGCCGCCCCGAAGACATGATCGAAATGGGGATGCGTCAGCGCGAGATGGGTCACACGGTGACCCGCGAGCCACTGCGCCTGGGTCCGCAACCGCGCGCCCTCCCCGAGGCTCGACCCCGCGTCGATCACCAGCGCCGTGTCCCGCCCCACGACCAGCCCGGCAGTGCAGTCCCACACCGGGAGCCGGCACCGGCCCACCCCGGCCGCCAGCCGCTCCCACCGCAGCTCTTCCCAAGTCACCGTCATACGGCGACGCTAGCGGGGACACCACCAACGAGCACGGTGGTGCCGGACCGGCCTTGCCCGGGGCGTACCCCACCGCCGTACACTGGGCCGGGGACGGCTGGCACTCGGGCAGACAGAGTGCCAGGCAAGCGCCAAGGGGAACGACTTCTGGAGGTGTGCGCGAGATGCTGAGTGAACGCAGGCTTCAGGTGCTGCGCGCCATCGTCCAGGACTACGTCGGGACGGAGGAGCCGGTCGGCTCCAAGGCGCTCACCGAGCGGCACAACCTCGGCGTCTCCCCGGCGACCGTCCGCAACGACATGGCGGCCCTGGAGGACGAGGGCTACATCGCGCAGCCGCACACCAGCGCCGGTCGGATCCCGACCGACAAGGGCTACCGGCTGTTCGTCGACAAGCTCGCCGGCGTCAAGCCGATGAGCCCGCCGGAGCGGCGTGCCATCCAGAACTTCCTCGAGGGCGCCGTAGACCTCGATGATGTGGTGGCGCGGACCGTGCGGCTGCTCGCGCAGCTCACCCGGCAGGTCGCCGTCGTGCAGTATCCGTCGCTGACCCGGTCCACCGTCCGGCATGTCGAGCTGCTGTCGCTCGCGCCCGCGCGGGTGATGCTCGTGCTGATCACGGACACCGGGCGGGTCGAGCAGCGGATGATCGACTGCCCGGCGCCGTTCGGTGAGGCCTCGCTCGCGGATCTGCGTGCGCGGCTCAACAGCCGGGTCGCGGGGCGGCGCTTCACCGATGTGCCGAGGCTCGTCGAGGACCTCCCCGAGGCCTTCGACATAGAGGACCGCGGCACCGTCTCGACCGTGCTCTCCACCCTCCTGGAGACGCTCGTCGAGGAGAACGAGGAGCGGCTGATGATCGGCGGCACCGCCAATCTCACCCGCTTCGGACATGACTTCCCCCTCACCATCCGGCCCGTCCTGGAGGCCCTTGAGGAGCAGGTCGTGCTCCTCAAGTTGCTGGGCGAGGCCAAGGATTCGGGCATGACCGTGCGCATCGGCCACGAGAACGCCCATGAGGGACTCAACTCCACGTCCGTGGTGTCGGTCGGCTACGGTTCGGGCGGCGAGGCAGTCGCCAAGCTCGGCGTGGTCGGACCGACCCGCATGGATTACCCGGGAACGATGGGAGCGGTACGCGCAGTGGCACGGTACGTCGGACAGATCCTGGCGGAGTCGTAAGTGGCCACGGACTACTACGCCGTTCTCGGCGTGCGTCGCGACGCGTCGCAGGAAGAGATCAAGAAGGCCTTCCGGCGGCTCGCGCGCGAGCTGCACCCGGACGTCAACCCGGATCCGAAGACCCAGGAGCGGTTCAAGGAGATCAACGCCGCTTACGAGGTGCTGTCGGACCCGCAGAAGAAGCAGGTCTACGACCTCGGCGGCGACCCGCTGTCCCAGGCGGGCGGCGCGGGAGCCGGCGGTTTCGGGGCCGGTGGCTTCGGCAACTTCTCGGACATCATGGACGCCTTCTTCGGTACGGCGTCCCAGCGGGGTCCGCGCTCGCGTACGCGGCGCGGCCAGGACGCGATGATCCGGCTGGAGGTCGAGCTCGACGAGGCGGCCTTCGGTACGACGAAGGACATCCAGGTCGACACGGCCGTCGTCTGCAACACCTGCAACGGTGAGGGCGCGGCGCCGGGGACCTCGGCGCAGACGTGTGACATGTGCCGCGGGCGCGGTGAGGTGTCGCAGGTGACACGGTCCTTCCTGGGCCAGGTCATGACCTCGCGGCCGTGTCCGCAGTGCCAGGGCTTCGGGACGGTCGTGCCGACGCCGTGCCCCGAGTGCGCGGGTGACGGGCGCGTGCGGTCGCGGCGGACCCTGACGGTCAAGATCCCGGCCGGTGTCGACAACGGCACGCGGATCCAGCTCGCCGGTGAGGGCGAGGTCGGGCCCGGTGGTGGTCCCGCCGGTGACCTGTACGTCGAGATCCATGAGCTGCCGCACCCGACCTTCCAGCGGCGCGGCGACGATCTGCACTGCACGGTGACGATTCCGATGACCGCGGCGGCTCTCGGTACGAAGGTGCCGCTGGAGACGCTGGACGGGCTGGAGGAGGTCGACATCCGGCCGGGTACCCAGTCCGGTCAGTCGATTCCGCTGCACGGGCGGGGTGTGACGCATCTGCGGGGTGGCGGGCGCGGTGACCTCATCGTGCACGTCGAGGTGCAGACGCCGACCAAGCTGGATCCCGAGCAGGAGCGGTTGCTGCGGGAGCTGGCCAAGCTGCGGGGTGAGGAGCGGCCTCAGGGGCAGTTCCAGCCGGGGCAGCAGGGGTTGTTCTCGCGGCTGAAGGACGCGTTCAACGGTCGTTGACGGTGAGGGTGCGGCGGGTTGGGTTTCGCCCCCCGTCGGCTTGAAGGGCGGACGGGCCGGATGGGCTGACCGGCGTCCGAAAGTGATGGCCCATGCCAAGGGGAAGGGCCGATTCGGACTTGTTCGGGGGACGTGACAACATGCCGTCATGTCCTCCGCGCTGACCGATCTCTTCCCTCACCCGATCGTGCAGGCCCCCATGGCAGGCGGCGTCTCCGTGCCGCAGCTCGCAGCTGCCGTGTCCGAGGCCGGCGGGCTGGGATTTCTCGCCGCCGGGTACAAGACGGCCGACGGGATGTACCAGGAGATCAAGCAGCTGAGGGGGCTCACGGGCCGGCCCTTCGGGGTCAACCTCTTCATGCCGCAGCCCGAGTACGCCGACGCCGCGGCCGTGGACGTCTACGCACACCAGCTGGCCGGCGAGGCCGCCTGGTACGAGACCGAGCTGGGGGACCCGGACAGCGGGCGGGACGACGGGTACGACGCCAAGCTCGCCGTGCTGCTCGACAACCCGGTGCCGGTGGCCTCCTTCCACTTCGGCGTGCCGAGCGGTGAGGTGCTGGAGTCGCTCCGCCGTGCCGGAACCTTCACTCTGGTCACCGCCACCACGCCCGACGAGGCCCTCGCCGTGCAGCGGGCAGGCGCCGACGCGGTGATCGCACAGGGGGTCGAGGCCGGTGGCCATCAGGGGACTCACCGCGACCACCCCGAGACCGACGGCACCGGCATAGGGCTGCTGTCGCTCATCGCCCAGATCCGGGAGACCGTGAGCCTGCCCATCGTCGCGGCCGGCGGCATCATGCGCGGCAGCCAGATCGCCGCCGCGCTCGCGGCCGGCGCCAGTGCCGCCCAGCTCGGGACCGCCTTCCTCGCCACCCCGGAGTCCGGCGCCAACGCCCTGCACAAGCAGGCACTGACCAACCCGCTGTTCGTCCGCACCGAGTTGACGCGGGCGTTCTCCGGACGCCCCGCCCGTGGTCTCGTCAACCGCTTCATGCGCGAGCACGGGCCGTACGCCCCCGCCGCCTATCCCGAGGTCCACCACCTCACCTCGCCCCTGCGCAAGAAGGCCGCCGCGTCCGGTGACGCGCAGGGCATGGCGCTGTGGGCGGGGCAGGGGCACCGTATGGCCCGCGAACTGCCCGCCGGGCAGCTGGTGGAGGTGCTGGCCGCCGAGCTCGATGCGGCGGCGACAGCGTTGTCTGCCGTTCCGAAGGGCGGTGCGGGGCGATGACGGCTCCCGTTTTCGTGGTCGAGCACTTCGACGCCGGTGGCGGCGGGCGGTACGTCCTCGACGGGCCCGAGGGGCGGCACGCCGTCTCCGTGAAGCGGCTAAGGCCCGGAGAGACCGTCGTCCTCACGGACGGCGCCGGCCGCTGGGCCGAGTGCGAGGTCGTCGACACCGAGGGCAAGGACCGGCTCGTCGTGCACATGGGTGCCGTGGCCGAGGAGCCGGCGCAGTCGCCCCGTATCACCGTCGTCCAGGCCCTGCCCAAGGGCGACCGCGGTGAGCTCGCCGTCGAGACCATGACCGAGACCGGCGTCGACGCGATCGTGCCCTGGGCGGCCGCCCGGTGCATCACCCAGTGGAAGGGCGAGCGGGGCCTGAAGGCGCTCGGCAAGTGGCGGGCCACCGCCCGCGAGGCCGGCAAGCAGTCCCGCCGGGTGCGCTTCCCGGAGGTCGCGGACGCGGCCACCACCAAGCAGGTCGCGGCGCTGCTCGCCGAGGCCGACTTCGCCGCCGTACTGCACGAGGAACGCGACTACGGCAGCGAGCCGCTCGCGACCGCCGAGCTCCCCTCGTCCGGCGAGATCGTGCTCGTCGTCGGGCCCGAAGGCGGGGTGGCGCCGGAGGAGTTGGCCCTCTTCGAGGAGGCGGGCGCGAAGGCGTACCGGCTGGGCCGTACCGTCCTGCGCACCTCCACCGCCGGAACCGCGGCGACGGCCCTGCTGCTCGGCCGCACCGGCCGCTGGTCCTGACACCGGGAGGGATGTTCGCCGTGGAACTCGCCCAAGTACGGCTGATGGTCACCGACTTCGCCGCCTGCTACCGCTTCTACGCCGATGTCCTCGGCCTCAAGCCGCAGTCGGGCGCGGCGAACGGGCCGTACGAGAAGTTCAGCCCCGCCGTCGGCTCGGCGGGCATCGCCCTCCAGGACCGGGCGATGATGGCCGAGGTGCTGGGCGAGCTCGGCGACGAGGCCACCGGCCATCGCTCACTGGTGGTGCTGCGGGTCGACGACCTGGACGCCTACTGCGCGCAGATCACCTCGCGCGGCGCGACCCTGCTGCACGGCCCCGCCCCCATGACCGACCGCATGCGCGTCGCCCACCTCAAGGACCCGGAGGGCAACCTGGTGGAGCTGCAGGAGTGGCTGCTGCTGCGCGGCTGAGGACGGCGTCGAACAGCTCCCAGCCGTCCACCTCCACGGCCCCCGGCAGGAGTCCACGGGCCGTCGCCTCGTCGACGAGCCCGCGTACGACACCGGGTTCGCGCAGGTTGAGCAGCTTCCCGGGGCCGGTCGCCACGCATCCGACGTAGGAGTAGCCGCCGGAGACGGCCCGGCCCGCACCCTCCCGGAAGACGATCCGGGTACGCACACCGTCCAGGGTCAGGTGCAGGACCTCGCGGCACACGTCGCCGTCCGCGTGCTGGTGCCGCACGCTCCAGAGATACGTCGTCCGCTCGTCCACGACGAGCCTTCGCAGCCGGCGGTCGTTGCCCATCCCGTCACGCTACGGCGCCGGGCAGGGCCTCCGCTCCGGGTCGGTGGACCGGCGTGCCGGGTCCCGCGGGGAGGGACTGGCCGGTCCTGCGGCTGGAGGTCCGTGGGGGCGGCGAGGGCGCCAACACTCCTCGGGAGCATGGTCAGTTGAGTGAATCCCCGATTCTGACGTGCGGGAGCGAGGAGTGGCCGTATGCGCCCTACCGCGTCGGCCGGGACAGTGGCAGGCTGCCCTCCATGCGGGCGTTCCGGAGGATTTGGGGTCGTACGGGTCGCACGGGCAGTCGCTCAGGTCGTCGTGCGGGTCGTCGCGCGACAGGGCCGCGGGTGGCGGCTGCGGCGGGTCTCGCCCTGTTCGCCGTCGGCGGGGCGGTCGCCTGCGATCCGGGCGGGTTGAACACCGCGACCGTCGCGTTCACGACCGACCAGGCCGTGACCAAGGAGCTGGAGCGGCAGAAGGCCGACGTCCGGTGGCTCAACTGCACGGGCTCGTACGACAACGGCGACAGCCCCGGCGGGGCCACGGCGAGCGAGAGAACCGTGGTCGAGGTCGACTGCGAGGGGGAGACCACCGACGGCAAGGACATCACCGTCACCGGCAGGATCACCCGGGCCGTCAGCGGCGCCTGTGTCCGCGGGGACCTCGTCGCCAAGATCGACGGCAAGGAGTGGTTCCATGTGAACGGCCTGGGCGACTGCGACGCCACGCCGTCCCCCGTCGACCCGCCCGGGGGCGGACAGCAGCCCGGCCCGACCGTCACGGTGACCGTCACCAGGACCGTCTACTGCAAGGAGCACCCGAACTGCTGGCCCGAGGGCAAGTGACCGCGGCCGAAGGGAGTTCGGGCAAGTGATCAAAAGACCTGTTCGTGACGGCCGCCCTTGCTTAGGGTGATCGGGTGACACAGTCCGCGACGTCTGTTACGACCTCCGCCCCGTCCCCGGCCTCCTACCTGCGGTATCCGCATGTGCACGGCGACCTCGTCGCCTTCACCGCCGAGGACGACGTGTGGCTCGCCCCCCTCGACGGCGGCCGCGCCTGGCGGGTCAGCGCCGACAACGTGCCGGTCTCCCTGCCGCGCATCTCGCCCGACGGCACGACCGTCGCCTGGACCTCCACCCGCGACGGCGCTCCCGAGGTGCACATCGCGCCGGTCGACGGCGGCCCCGCCAGGCGCCTCACCCACTGGGGCAGCTGGCAGACCCGCGTGCGCGGCTGGACGCCCGACGGCCGGGTCCTCGCGATCAGCGCCCAGGGCCAGGCGAGCAGCCGCCGCACCTGGGCCCGCACGATCCCGCTCGACGGCGGACCGGCCACCACCCTGCCGTACGGCCCCGTCGGCGACGTCGCGTTCGGGCCGCACCTGGTGCTCGCGTCCGCGCCCATGGGGCTGGAGGCGGCACGGTGGAAGCGCTACCGGGGCGGCACGGCGGGCAAGCTGTGGATCGACCGGGAGGGCGAGGGCGACTTCGTACGGCTGCACGAGGAGCTGGACGGGAACATCGAGTACCCCGTGTGGGTGGGGATGGGGGTCCCCCCGCTCGAGCGAAGCCGAGAGTGGGGGAGGCTCGCCTTCCTCTCCGACCACGAAGGCGTCGGGGCGGTGTACTCGTCGCTCGCCGACGGGTCCGAGCTACGACGGCACACCCCCCTCGACGGCTTCTACGCCCGGCATGCCGCGAGCGACGGCACCCGGGTCGTCTACGCCTGCGCCGGTGAACTCTGGCTCCTGGACGACCTCGACGGGGCCGAGCCGCGCAGGCTCGACATCCGGCTCGGCGGGCAGCGCACCGACCGGCAGCCCTACCCGCTGAACGCCGCGCGCGCCTTCGGGGAGGCCGCGCCGGACCACACCGCGCGGGGCAGCGCGGTCTGTGTCCGGGGTGCCGTGCACTGGGTCACCCACCGGTCCGGTCCCGCCCGAGCGCTCGCCGCGGAGCCCGGGGTGCGCGCCCGGCTGCCGCGTACCTTCCGGGCGGAGGGCGAGGAGTGGGTGGTGTGGGTGACGGACGCGGAGGGCGACGACGCGCTGGAGTTCGCACCGGCCACCGGGCTCACCCCGGGTGCCACGCCGCGCAGGCTCGCCGCCGGGCAGCTCGGGCGGGTGCTGGAACTCGCCATGGCGCCCGACGGCAGCCGAGCCGCGGTCGCCGCGCACGACGGTCGGGTGCTGCTCGTCGAGCGGGAGAGCGGCGAGGTGCGCGAGGTCGACCGCAGCGCGGACGGTGACGTGTCCGGGCTGGTCTTCTCACCCGACTCGGCCTGGCTCGCCTGGTCGCACCCCGGACCGCGCCCGCTGTGCCAGCTCAAGCTCGCCAACACCACCGACCTGTCGGTGTCCGAGGCGACCCCGCTGCGCTTCCAGGACTACGCCCCCGCCTTCACCCAGGACGGCAAACACCTGGTCTTCCTGTCCACGCGGGCCTTCGACCCGGTCTACGACGAGCACGTCTTCGACCTGGCCTTCGTGGTGGGCTCCCGCCCGCACCTGATCACCCTCGCCGCGACCACCCCGTCCCCCTTCGGCCCGCAGCGGCACGGCCGCCCCTTCGACGCGCCCGACAAGGACGAGACGCCCGACAGCGAGGGCACCCCCGCCACCCGCATCGACCTCGAAGGGCTCGCCGACCGGATCGTGCCGTTCCCCGTCGAGGCCGCCCGCTACACCAATCTGCGGGCCGCCAAGGACGGCGTCCTGTGGCTGCGGCACCCGGTGCGGGGCGCGCTCGGCGCCGCCCGGGCCACGCCGGACGACCCCGAGCCCAAGACCGAGCTGGAGCGCTACGACCTCCTCCAGCGGCGCGTCGAGCATCTCGCCGACGACGCCGACCACTTCGAGGTCAGCGGCGACGGCAAGCGGGTGCTGCTGTGGACCGACGGCAGGCTCAAGGTCGTCCCCAGCGACCGGCGGGCCTCCGGCGACGACGACAGCGACTCGAACATCACCGTGGACCTGACGCGCGTACGGCAGCGGGTCGACCCGTCGGCGGAGTGGCGGCAGATGTTCGAGGAGACCGGCCGCATCATGCGGGACCACTTCTGGCGGCCGGACATGAACGGCGTGGACTGGGCGGGCGTGCTGGACCGCTACCGCCCGCTGCTCGACCGGGTGGCGACCCACGACGACCTGATGGACCTGCTGTGGGAGGTGCAGGGCGAGCTGGGCACCTCGCACGCGTACGTCGCGCCGCGCGGCGGGTACGGCGGCGGGCCGCGGCAGGGCCTGCTCGGCGCCGACATATCCCGCCACCCGGACGGCAGTTGGCGTATCGACCGGATCCTCCCCTCGGAGACCTCCGATCCCGAGGCGCGGGCGCCGCTGGCCGCGCCGGGGGTCGCGGTGCGGGCCGGGGACGCGATCGTGGCGGTGGCCGGGGTGCCGGTGGATCCGGTGACCGGGCCCGGGCCGTTGCTCGTCGGCACGGCGGGCAAGGCGGTCGAGCTGACGATCTCGCCGGCGGGCGGCGGGGACGTGCGGCACGCGGTCGTGATCCCGATCGCGGACGAGCAGCCCTTGCGCTACCACGCGTGGGTGGCGGACCGGCGGGCCTACGTCCATGAGAAGTCCGGCGGGCGGCTCGGCTATCTGCATGTGCCGGACATGCAGGCGCCGGGGTGGGCCCAGATCCATCGTGACCTGCGGGTCGAGGTGGCGCGGGAAGGGCTCGTCGTGGACGTGCGGGAGAACGGCGGCGGGCACACCTCCCAGCTGGTCGTGGAGAAGCTCGCGCGGCGGATCGTGGGGTGGGAACTGCCGCGCGGGATGCGGCCGTACAGCTATCCCGCGGACGCCCCGCGGGGGCCTGTGGTGGCCGTGGCGGACGAGTTCTCCGGGTCCGACGGGGACATCGTCAACGCGGCGATCAAGGCGTTGGGGCTCGGGCCGGTGGTGGGGACGCGGACGTGGGGTGGCGTGATCGGCATCGACAGCCGGTACCGGCTGGTCGACGGCACGCTGATCACCCAGCCGAAGTACGCCATCTGGCTGGACGGGTACGGATGGGATGTCGAGAACCACGGCGTCGACCCGGACGTGGAGGTCCTTCAGCGGCCGCAGGACTGGGTGGCCGGGCGGGATGCCCAACTGGACGAGGCGATCCGGATCGCGCTGGAGAGTCTGGAGACCAGTCCGGCGAAGACACCGCCGGATCTGCCCACCGCTTGAGGCCGTCGGGCCGTATCGGCATGCGGCCGCGCCGCGTGGGCGCGACGAGCCCACGGGCGCCCGCGGCCGACGACGATACGATGCCTCCTGAAGATCGCCCGACCTCCGGAGGGAACATGGCAGGGGAGCCGCAGGACGACTGTCTGTTCTGCAGGATTGTCGAGGGACATGTCCCGGCGACGATCGTGCGGGAGACGGAGACGACCGTCGCGTTCCGGGACATCAACCCCCAGGCGCCCACCCATGTCCTGGTCATTCCCAAGGCGCACTACCCGGACGCCGCGGCTCTCGCCGCCGCCGAGCCGACGCTCGCCGCGGACGTCCTGCGCGAGGCCCGGTCCGTCGCCGACGAGGACAAGCTGGAGAGCTACCGCATCGTCTTCAACACGGGTGCCGGCGCCGGTCAGACTGTCTGGCATGCCCACGCGCACGTCCTCGGTGGCCGTGGCCTGCAGTGGCCCCCCGGATAAGCGGAAATCGCCGTGTCCGTACGTGAATTGGTCGTCCTGGGGACCGCGAGCCAGGTCCCGACCCGGCACCGCAACCACAATGGCTATCTGCTGCGGTGGGACGGGGAGGGGATTCTGTTCGATCCCGGCGAGGGCACGCAGCGGCAGATGCTGCGGGCCGGAGTGGCGGCGCACGACCTCAACCGGATCTGCGTCACCCACTTCCACGGGGATCACTCGCTGGGCCTCGCCGGGGTCATCCAGCGGATAAACCTCGACAAGGTCCCGCACCCCGTCACCGCCCACTACCCGCGCTCCGGCCAGCGCTTCTTCGACCGGCTGCGATACGCCACCGCCTACCGGGAGACCGTCGACATCGAGCAGATGCCGGTCAGCGAGGACGGCGTCCTCGCCGACACCGGCGGCTACACGCTGGAAGCAGCCCGGCTGTCGCATC
Organism: Streptomyces curacoi; assembly: GCF_001513975.1. Taxonomy (GTDB): domain Bacteria; phylum Actinomycetota; class Actinomycetes; order Streptomycetales; family Streptomycetaceae; genus Streptomyces; species Streptomyces curacoi. Next base: position 1,022,537 of record NZ_KQ947984.1, on the reverse strand, counting down.
CCGTCGAGTCGTACGGCTATCGCCTCGTCGAGCCCGACGGCCGCCGCATGCTGCCCGAGCGGCTCGCCGCGCACGGCATCAAGGGGCCGGACGTCGGGCGGATCCAGCGGGACGGGGTGCTCGGCGGGGTCTCCCTCGAAGAGGTGAGCGAGATCCGGCGCGGGCAGCGGTTCGCGTTCGTCATGGACACACGGCTGTGCGACGGCGTGTACGCCCTCGCCGACGGCTGCGACATGCTCGTCATCGAGTCCACCTTCCTGGAGGAGGACATCGAACTCGCCGTCGAGCACGGGCATCTCACCGCCGGTCAGGCCGCGCGCGTCGCCCGCGACTGCGGCGTACGGCATCTCGTCCTCACCCACTTCAGCCAGCGCTATACCGAGCCGGACGAGTTCGAACGGCAGGCGCGGGCCGCCGGTTTCGAGGGGGAGCTGACGGTCGCGCACGACCTGCTGCGGGTGCCGGTACCGAAACGTCGGTAATACCGCCGTACCATTCTTCGATGCCTCTCCCGAAAGCAGAACTGCACCTCCATATCGAAGGCACCCTCGAACCCGAGCTCGCCTTCGAACTGGCCGCCCGCAACGGCGTCGAGCTGCCGTACGCCGACACCGAGGAGCTCCGCAAGGCCTACCAGTTCGAGGACCTCCAGTCCTTCCTGAACCTGTACTACGAGCTCATGGCCGTCCTGCGCACCGAGCAGGACTTCGCGGACCTCACGGACGCCTACCTCGCCCGCGCCGCCGCCCAGGGGGTGCGGCACGCGGAGATCTTCTTCGACCCGCAGGCCCACACCAAGCGGGGGCTGGAACTGGGCACGGTCGTCGAGGGGCTGTGGCGGGCGCTGGAGCGCAGTGAGGCCCGGCACGGTGTCTCCACCCGGCTCATCATGTGCTTCCTGCGCGACGACTCCGCCGAGTCGGCCATGGCGACGCTCCGCGCCGCCGAGCCGTATCTCGACCGGATCACCGGCATCGGCCTGGACTCCGCCGAGGTCGGGCACCCGCCGGTGAAGTTCCGCGAGGTCTACGAGGCCGCCGCCGCCCTCGGCCTGCGCCGCGTCGCGCACGCGGGCGAGGAGGGGCCGCCCGCCTACATCACCGAGGCCCTCGACGTCCTCGGCGTCGAGCGCGTCGACCACGGGCTGCGGTGCGTGGAGGACCCGGCGCTGGTCGAGCGGCTGGTGCGGGAGCGGGTGCCGCTGACCCTGTGTCCGCTGTCGAACGTCAGGCTGCGCACCGTCGACACCCTCGCCGACCACCCCCTGCCCGCGATGCTCGACGCCGGGCTCCTGTGCACGGTCAACTCCGACGACCCGGCCTACTTCGGCGGTTACGCCGGCGACAACTTCGACGCCGTACGACAGACCCTCGGCCTGACCGGGGAACGGCTCCGGGAACTCGCCCGCAACTCCTTCCTCGCCTCCTTCCTGGAGGACGACGAGGAGCGGCGGGCGCGGTATCTGGCCGAGGTGGAGGCGTACGAGTTCACGTAGCCTCGGCCAGCCGGTCGGGGACGGGCGCGGCGGCCTCGGCGGTGTCCAGCGGAAGCTCGACGACCACGACAAGCCCCGTGGCCTCCACGGCCTCCATGACCGCCACGGTCTGCTCCGGCTGCCGGGGGCGCCTGCCCAGCGCCACGGCTGTCATCGGTGGCGGCGACGACCAGCAGCCCGGCCGCGAGGACCGCGCCCATGACTGGCGCCCGCGAGGGCGGAGACGCCGAGGAGGCCCACTGTGGTGGTCCGGTGCGAGTAGCTCCGGTGGTGGGGCGGGGATGCCTGCGGCGGCCTGTGCGGGTTCGGTGGGGGTGCCTGTCTGTGCCTGCGGCGCCTGTGCGGTGTGGTGGGGGTTCGCGCGGCGCCTGCGGTCGGTTTGTGGGTCGGCGCCGCGCCGGGGGGTGTCCGTCCTCGGACCGGCGGTTGGCGTAGGCCAGGCGGTGCTGTTTCCTTGACGCCGGCCACTGCGGGCGGACACCCCCCGGCACGTCCCCTTCCCGCCGTGGGCGACTGCGGGACCGTGGGGGTGCACCCGTCCACTACGGGGTGTGTCCGCTACGCGCCGACGTCGCGTACCGGGCGAACGGGCGCTAACGCCAGTGCACTGCTCCGCCCGCCGCAGGCGCCGTCGCCTCGATCTTCGCCCTGATCTCCCGCATCACGGCGACGATCCGCTCCTCATGCTCCGCCGACAGCCGGGCCACCGGCACCGAGCAGCTGATCGCGTCCTGGGCGGGGGCGTCGTAGCGCAGGGCGAAGCCGAAGCCGACGATGCCGAGGACGCCCTCCTCGCGGTCGACCGAATAGCCGCGTGCCCGCACCTCGGCGAGGTCCGCCGCGAGGGAGTCCCGGGTGGTGTGGGTGTTGGGGGTGAGGGCCTGGTACGGGCCCTCGGGGAGGTCGTCGTCGGGGCGTTCGGCCAGGAGTGCCTTGCCCAGCGCGCCCGCGTGGGCGGGGAGGCGGCGGCCGACGCGGCTGATCGTCCTGAGGTACTCGTGCGACTCGCGGGTCGCCAGGTAGGCCACGTCCCGGCCGTCAAGGCGCCCCATGTGGATCGTCTCGCCCAGCGCGTCGGACGCCTCGTCGAGATACGGGCGTACGGCGCGGACGCGCGGGTCGGAGTCGAGGTAGCTGGTGCCGGTGAGCAGGGCGTGGATGCCGATGCCGTAGAGCGAGCCGGTGATGTCGGTGCGGACCCAGCCGCGGGAGATCAGGGTCTGCAGCAGCGCGTACATGGAGCTGCGCGGCACGTCGAGTGCGTCGGCCAGCTCCTGGAGGCGGGCCGGGCGGTCGCCGCGGGCGGCGAGGAGGTCCAGCAACTCGACCGTGCGCGCCGCGGACTTCACCTCGCGGACGCCGCCCGGCGCACTCCCTGTCTCCGACATGTGCCGATCGTAATCGGGGGGCACCGGCATTGACGGTCCGTGTTCGCCTATCTAATCTCCATTTTCATATATGGATGGCGTCTACAGGGGGAGATCGGTAACGGTGGCTCTCGACACGGGCACGGGGACGACGTCCGCCGCCGTGGCGCGACCGCTGCGGGACGGCGCACCCATGTCGCCGCCCAGCTCGCCACCGGCCCCGGCGCCGCCACCCGGCGGTAGTCGCATATCGATGCAGCCCGCCTGCGGCACCGGGCGAGTTCTTCTCGCTGGACGAGGACGCGTACCGGGTGGTCGTCACCTCCTGCTGCTGCGCGACTTCTACGTCCCGCTCACCGACCCGTCGGCCGCCGGCCTGGCCGACCTGCGCACTCTCCTCGCCGCCGGACCCGACCTCGTAGGAGCCGCACTGTGAACCTCACGATCACCGATGTCCGCCTGACGCCGATCCTGGTCGCCGACCCGCCGCTGCTGAACACCCAGGGCGTACACCAGCCGTACACGCCCCGCCTGATCGTGGAGGTCGAGACGGCCGACGGGACCACCGGCATCGGCGAGACATACGGCGACACCAAGTACCTGGAGCTCGCCCGGCCGTTCGCGGAGAAGCTGATCGGACGTCAAGTCAGCGACCTCAACGGCCTGTTCGTCGTCGCGGACGAGGTGGTCGTCGATCGGTCGCGGGTGTCGGGGCAGGTCGACGTCGGCGGGCTGCGCGGTGTCCAGACCGCCGACAAGCTGCGGCTGTCCGTCGTCTCCGGCTTCGAGGTCGCCTGCCTCGACGCCCTCGGCAAGGCGCTCGGGCTGCCCGTGCACGCGCTGCTCGGCGGCAAGGTGCGGGACGCGGTCGAGTACAGCGCCTACCTGTTCTACAAGTGGGCCGGCCATCCGGCGGGCGTCCGCGCCGAGAAGGACGACTGGGGCGCCGCCGTCGACCCGGCCGGGGTCGTCGAGCAGGCCCGGCGGTTCACGGAGCGGTACGGGTTCACCTCCTTCAAGCTCAAGGGCGGCGTCTTCCCGCCGGACGAGGAGATCGCGGCCGTACGGGCGCTCGCGGAGGCCTTTCCCGGGCACCCCCTGCGCCTCGACCCCAACGGGGCCTGGTCCGTGGAGACCTCGCTGAAGGTGGCGCACGAGCTCGGGGACGTCCTGGAGTACCTGGAGGACCCGACCCTCGGTACGGCCGCCATGGCCGAGGTCGCCGCGCGGACCGGGGTGCCGCTGGCGACCAACATGTGCGTGACGACGTTCGCGGAGATCAAGGAGGCGTTCACCAGGGACGCCGTCCAGGTCGTCCTCTCCGACCACCACTACTGGGGCGGGCTGCGCAACACCCAGCAGCTGGCGGCGATCTGCCGCACCTTCGGCGTCGGGGTGTCCATGCACTCCAACACCCACCTGGGCATCTCCCTGGCCGCGATGACCCACGTGGCGTCGACCGTCCCGAACCTCCACCACGCCTGCGACTCCCACTACCCCTGGCAGTCCGAGGACGTCCTCACCGAGCGCCTCACCTTCGACGGCGGCCGGGTCGCCGTACCGGACGCGCCCGGACTCGGGGTCGAGCTGGACCGGGACCGGCTGGCGGAGCTGCACCGGCGGTGGCTGGATGACGACGGCTGCCTCCGGGACCGCGACGACGCGGCGGCGATGCGGGTCGCCGACCCGGGCTGGGTGACGCCCTCGGTGCCGCGCTGGTAGCAGCGACGGGAGGCTCGGGCGGGATCGCGGTGGCGCCTGTCGGTGGTCCGATGGCGTCGTCGTCGGTGGTCCGGTGGCGTCGTCGGTGGCCCGGTGGCGTTGTCGGTGGCGTGGTGCACACTGGCCAGATCAGCACCACGTCAGGGAGCGCACCGTGACCACGCCCATCGCGCCCAACGGAAAGGGACCCTCGCCCCACGGGCCGTCGTCCATGGCAGGAGGGACGTACCGCCGGGCCCAGGTCGACCCCCTCGCCCGCCTGCGCACCCCCGCGGACCCGCCCTGGGACGTGTATCTCACGGGCACCGTCTTCCTCGACATCATCTTCACCGGCCTCGACTCGGCCCCGGTGCGCGGGACCGAGTCCTGGGCGCGCGGGATGGGGTCCAGCCCCGGCGGCGTGGCGAACATGGCGACGGCACTGGCCCGCCTGGGCCTGCGGACGTCCCTCGCGGCGGCCTTCGGCGACGACCACTACGGCGACTACTGCTGGGACGCGCTGGAACAGGGCGAGGGCATCGACCTCTCCTCGTCCTGCCGGGTCCCCGGCTGGCACTCGCCGGTGACGGTCTCGATGGCGTACGAGGGCGAGCGCACGATGGTCTCCCACGGCCACGAGCCGCCCCCGGAGGCTGCCCTTGTCCAGGAGGAGGCGCCGGACCGCCCGCCCCACGCGCGTGCCGCCGTGGCCTCCCTGGAGCCGGGCAAGCGCGCCCCCTGGATCGCGCAGGCCGCGCGCCGGGGCACCCGGATCTTCGCCGACGTCGGCTGGGACGACACCGGGGCGTGGGACCTGGCGGGGCTGGCGGATCTCGAACACTGCGAGGCGTTCCTGCCGAACGCGCAGGAGGCCATGCGGTACACGGGCGCCGACTGCCCCCGCGAGGCCGCCCACGCCCTCACCGCCCATGTGCCGGTCGCGGTGGTCACCCTCGGCGCGGAGGGCGCCTACGCGGTGGACGGCCGGACCGGGGAGACCGCCGTCGTCCCCGCGATCGCCGTGGAGGCCCTGGACCCGACCGGCGCGGGGGACGTCTTCGTGGCCGGCTTCGTCACCGGCACGCTGGCCGACTGGCCGCTGGCGGACCGCCTGGCCTTCGCGGGCCTGACGGCCGCCCTCTCGGTCCAGGAGTTCGGCGGCTCCCTCTCGGCACCCGGCTGGGCCGAGATCGGCGCCTGGTGGCGCAAGGTCCAGTCCCTCGACCAGCAGGACCCCGAGGCGCTGCGCCGGTACGCGTTCCTGGCGGGCCTGGTGCCGGCGGAGGAGACGAGACCGTGGCCGCTGCGGCGGGCGGTGCCGACGATCGGGTTCCGGCGGTCGGCCTGACAGCGGGTGAGGACAGAGCGCGGGCCGTTCAGCCGTCGGCAGGCTTCAGCACCACGAAGTCCGCGTTCGACGGGTCGAGACAGACGGCCAGCCGGCCCACGCCCTCCACGTCCTCCGGCCCCATCTGCACGCTGCCGCCGTTCTCGGTGACCTGGGCGACCGAGGCGTCGCAGTCGGTGACGTTGAAGACCGGGTGCCAGTACGGCCGCCCGTTCGTCAGCTCCAGGTTCTCCGCCGGGAGCTCCATCAGGCCGCCCTGCATACGCTCCTCGGGCAGCCCGGCCGGTGTGATCAGGGTGTACGTACCCCCGCCGCCCGGCAGCTCCATGTCGCTGAACTGCCAGCCGAAGACACCGCCGTAGAACTCCTTCGCGGCCGCCGCGTCGCTCGTGAACAGCTCGGTCCACGACAGCGAGCCCGGCTTGTCCGCCAGCTCGAAGCCCGAGTCCTTCCCCGGCTGCCAGACGGCGAACTGGCCGCCCAGCGGGTCGCTGTACTGCGCCATCCGGCCCCAGTCGTCGAGGTCTCTCGGCGCCACCCGCACCGTGCCGCCCGCACGCTCCACCGCCTGGGTCGTGGCGTCCGCGTCGGTGACGGTGTAGTAGATCATCCACGCCGAGCGCGCGCCCTCCTCGGTGAGCTTGCCGAGCCCGGCGACGGTCTTGCCGTCCTTCTTGAACATCCCGCCCTCGAAGTCGCCCGCCTCGCCCATGGACTCGTACTCCCAGCCGAGCACCGAGCCGTAGAAGGCCGCGGCGGCCCCGACGTCGGGGGCACCGAGGTCGAGCCAGCAGGGTGCGCCGGGGGTGAGGTCAGTGGTGATCATGACGATGCCCTTTCGCAGACCGGTATGACCTCAGCGTGACACCCGGCACCGACACTCGCCCGTCGGATGCTCCCCGGGCGCCGGGGCGGCCCGCTGTGGTTACCATCCGGCCATGAGCGACGACGCGCGTACGGCCCGACTCACCGCCGCCGCACACGGCTGGGCGGCGGCGATGGTCTCCAACGACGCCGTTCGGATCGCCGAGTTCATGGCCGACGACTGGGTCATCGTCTCCGAGTCGGGCATCTCCACCAGGGAGCAGTTCCTCGCGCTGGTCGAGTCCGGCGACCTGACCCACTCGGCGTTCGACCTCGTCGGCGAGCCCAGGGTCCGGGTGTACGGCGACTCGGCGGTGGTGACGGCGCGGGTGACGAACACGGCCCACTACCGGGGCGAGCGCTTCGACGCCGACGAGTGGACGACCGACGTCTTCGTACGGCGGAACGACCGCTGGCTCTGCGTGCTCAGCCACATCACCGCCGCCGCCCGGACCTGAGCGCCCCGCGGCCCGTCGGCCCCGGCCCTCAGCCCGCCGTCACCGTGGTACGCACCGCCCCGTCCGGCCCCGCCACCAGCACCGGCGTCTGCGGCCCCCCGAGGTCGCGCACCGCCGCCCGGTCCTCGTCCGAGGCGCCCTCGGCCTCCGTGACCACCGCAGCCGCCTCCAGCGACTTCGCGCCCGAGGCCACCGCCATCGCCACCGCCGTCCGCAGCGCGCTCAGCTTCAGGGAGTCCAGGGCGACGGTCCCGGCGACATACGTACGGCCGGTCTCGTCCCGTACGGCCGCCCCCTCGGGCACACCGTTGCGGGCCCGCGCGGAACGGGCCAGGGTGACGATCTTGCGGTCCTCGGGGTCAAGCGCACTGTTGTCGGTCATGACCTGAGCATACGAACCGACGCCCGCCCTACCCGGCCACGGGGTACATCGCCCCCCCGCCGTCCCTCCGGCGACGCCAGCCACTGAAGCTTGGCCGCCGTGTTCGCCTCGTCCAGCGGGGTGTGCAGCACGATCGACTCCAGGCACAGCAGCCCGACCAGCGGACGGCGGCCAGCCGCCGCCTGCAGGGCCTCGGCGCGGCGGTCATCGTCCCGACCGGCATGTCCCTGCTGACCACCACCTTCACCGAGGGCCCCGCCCGGGACCGCGCCCTCGGCATCTCCGGGACGCTGATGTCCCTCGGCTTCACCATCGGCATGGTCGCGGGCGGCGTCCTCACCGACGCGACACACCGGTCGGTCGCGCGGGACGCCCCACCCGTGCGCCGCGGCCGTCACACAGCGGGCGGCTTCCAGAACCCGTCCGGCCACACCCGCCAGGAACTGTGCGGGGGGGGGGGGGGCTCAGGGGCGGTCGAGGCGGAGCCGCTCGGCTCTCGGCAGACCGGCCACCACCAGGTCGTACGAGTCCTCGATGAGCTCCCGGACGAGACGATCCGGGAGCTCACCGTCGACCGTCACCGTGTTCCAGTGCCGCTTGTTCATGTGGTAGCCGGGCGCGATCAGGCCGGGGTGCTCGGTGCGGAGCCGGACCGCGTCCTCCGGATCGCACTTGAGGTTGACCTTCAGGGGCCGGGCGTCGATCCAGCTCAGGGCGAACATCTTGCCCCGGACCTTGAAGACCGAGATCTCCGGGGCGAAGGGGAAGTCCTCCACGGCGGCGTTGAAGGACAGGCAGAAGGCGCGCAGTTCCTCGGGGGTCACTCCGGCTTCGTCTCCTCCTCCGGGGCCGTGACGGGGGCCACCGGCTCCACCAGCACGGTCACGATCTTGTTCCGGCGGCCGGCCGCCGCCTCCGCCGTCAGCCGCAGCCCGCGGCCGTCGGGCAGGTCGACCACCGACGACGCCCCGGCGATGGGCACCCGGCCGAGCGCCTTCGCCAGCAGCCCGCCGACCGTCTCCACGTCCTCGTCGTCGTACTCGTCGAGGCCGTACAGCTCGCCGAGGTCCGTGATGTCCAGCCGGGCGGTGATCCGGTAGCGGTCCTCGCCCAGATCCTCCACCGGCGGCAGTTCACGGTCGTACTCGTCGGTGATCTCGCCGACGATCTCCTCAAGGATGTCCTCGATCGTGACGATCCCGGCGGTGCCGCCGTACTCGTCGATGACGACGGCGACGTGGTTGCGCTCCTTCTGCATCTCGCGCAGCAGGTCCCCGGCGTTCTTGGTGTCCGGCACGAAGAACGCGGGCCGCATCGCCGTCGACACCAGCTCGCTCTCCGCCTCCCGGCTGATGTGCGTCTTGCGGACCAGGTCCTTCAGATACACGATCCCGACCACGTCGTCCTCGCTCTCCCCGACGACCGGAATACGGGAGAAACCGGAGCGCAGCGCGAGGGTGAGGGCCTGTCGGATCGTCTTGTACCGCTCGATCACGATCAGGTCGGTGCGCGGGACCATGACCTCCCGCACGAGCGTGTCGCCCAGCTCGAACACCGAGTGCACCATACGGCGCTCGTCGTCCTCGATCAGCTGCTCCTGCTCGGCGAGGTCCACCAGCGCGCGCAGCTCCGCCTCGGAGGCGAAGGGCCCGCGCCGGAAGCCCTTGCCGGGGGTGAGGGCGTTGCCGATGAGGATCAGCAGATACGGGATCGGCCCCATGATCCGCGCGAGCGGCAGCAGCACATACGCCGCCGCCGTCGCCGTGTTCAGCGGGTGCTGGCGGCCGATGGTGCGCGGGGAGACGCCGACGGCGACGTACGACACCAGGACCATGACGCCGATCGCGGCGAGCAGGGCCTGCGTGGTGCCGTCGATCGCTATCAGGCACGCGTACGTGACCAGCGCGGCGGCGGCCATCTCGCACGCGACGCGGACCAGCAGCGCCACGTTCAGATAGCGCGTCGGGTCGGCGGCGACCTGGGCGAGCTTGGCGCTGCCGCGGCGGCCGCTTCGTACGGCCTCCTCGGCGCGGAAGCTGGACACGCGCGCCAGCCCCGCCTCCGCGCAGGCGGCGAGCCAGGCCACGACCACCAGGGCGATCGCGCCGGAGACGAGGGCGAGACTCATGACACGGTCGGCGCCGGGGAGGGCCCGGTCAGACCCTTCTCCGTGCGCCAGCCGTCCACGATGGCGGCCTGCAGGCCGAACATCTCGGCCTTCTCGTCCGGCTCCTCGTGGTCGTACCCGAGCAGATGCAGCACACCGTGGACGGTGAGCAGCTGGAGCTCCTCGTCCATGGAGTGCTGCGTGGGCGCTTCCGCCCCCTGCTTCGCGGCGACCTCCGGGCACAGCACGATGTCACCGAGGAGCCCCTGCGGGGGCTCGTCGTCGTCCTTCGAAGGCGGACGCAGCTCGTCCATCGGGAAGGACATGACATCGGTCGGCCCGGGCAGGTCCATCCACTGGATGTGGAGCTGCTCCATGGCGTCGGCGTCCACGACGATCACCGAGAGCTCGGAGAGCGGGTGGATGCGCATCCGCGCGAGCGCGTAGCGGGCGATGTCGAGGATCGCCTGCTCGTCGACCTCGGTGCCGGACTCGTTGTTGACGTCGATCGACATGGTCGTGCGTGTTCTCTACTTCCCCTTGTGCCCGGCCTTGCCGCCCCGGCCCTTGTGCGTGCCGTTCTGGGTGCCGTGCTTGGTGTCGTACTTCTCGTACGCGTCGACGATACGGCCCACCAGCTTGTGCCGGACCACATCGTGCGAGGACAGCCGGGAGAAGTGGACGTCCTCGACGCCCTCCAGGATCTCCTGCACCTGCCGCAGACCGGACTTGGTGCCGTCCGGGAGGTCGACCTGGGTCACGTCACCGGTGATGACGATCTTCGAGTCGAAGCCGAGGCGGGTGAGGAACATCTTCATCTGTTCGGGGCTGGTGTTCTGGGCCTCGTCGAGGATGATGAAGGCGTCGTTGAGGGTGTTGTGTGTCAGCAGGTAGTCCTGGGTGACGTAGAGGGAGTCCTCCGCTGCCACCTGAATGCAGACGGTCTCCTCCCTGCCCGCGGGCTCGATGCTGTCGATGAAGCGCATCGGGCGTCCGCCGCCGCCGGCCGCGTCGTACTTGTCTCGTTTGCGGGCGAGGCGGAAGGGCTCGATGCCTTCGGGGAGACGGATGTCGATGATGTGGGCGTCACGGCGGTATGCGACGTCCCGGCCGCTGGCGAAGCCCGGCTTACGGCCCTCGGCAGCATGGCGACGGGTGTACGCAACGCCGCCCAGTGACTGCACGAGCGAGATCACGTCGTCCCGCAGCAGGATCGACGTCGTCGTGTACTGGATGCGGCACGTGCGGTCCGCCTGGGTGACCGGACCACCGTCTGAGTCGAGTAGACCTTGGAGTACGGCCAGCCGGACCTCGGCGGAGTTGTACAGGTAGTCGTCCGGGACGAATTCGGTGTGTGAGCGAGTGCGGAGCAGATCCAGCTCCCGCAGAACCCGCGTGACAGGGTTCTCCATGGTCATCACGTCGCCGGGAGACTTAGTCCGGTTGAGGACATAGTCGGGTCCGCCCTTGTGCCGCACCGTGACACCACGCAGCGCGGTTTCCAGCGCCTCGGCCAGCTCCGGATCCTGCGTTGCGGAGGAGGGAGTCGTGGAACCCGTGAGGCAACCGTCGCCCAGCAACAGCCCCAGAGCGTACGGGTCCAGCGGGACCTCACGCTCCGGGAAGCACACCGGCGCCGTGAGCATCGGCAACTCGTACCGCCGTGCGTGTGCGGCCCGGAGGTTGCCGATCATCTCCTGGGTCTCCAGGACCCGCCACGGCTTGTCACGGCGCTTGTCGTCGCGCGTCCTGACCGTCCACAGGTGCTCGCCGCAGCACAGCGTCCAGGAGCCGTCCTGGGCCGTGACTCGGTAGATGTCCTTCTCGCCCTGCGGATAGATGCCCAGGACCGGAGTCGGCTCACCGTTGGAGCCGATGACCAAGTCACCGACCTGGAGGTCGCCGATGGGGCGCCAGCCATGGGGAGTGAGGACGTTCGTGAAACGCGGTTGCGCACGACCTCTCATATATGCCAGCGGCGCCACCTCGATGGTCCCCGCCGCCATCAACCGCGGAATAGAGTCCGGGTCGAGCATGTCGTGCAGCGCGTCGTACAAGGGGCGCAGATACGGGTCGATCTTCTCGTACAGCGTGCCCGGCAGGAAGCCCAGCCGCTCGCCCGCTTCCACCGCCGGCCGGGTCAGGATGATGCGGTTGACCTGCTTGGACTGGAGGGCCTGCACCGCCTTGGCCATGGCGAGGTAGGTCTTGCCGGTACCGGCGGGACCGATACCGAAGACGATCGTGTGTTTGTCGATCGCGTCGACGTATCGCTTCTGGTTCAGGGTCTTGGGGCGGATCGTGCGGCCGCGCGAGGAGAGGATGTTCTGGGTGAGGACCTCGGCTGGGGTCTCCTCCGGTCCCTCCCCGTTCTCACTCGCCCTGAGCATGGCGATCGAGCGTTCCACTGCGTCCTCCGTCATCGGTTGCCCGGTGCGGAGCACCAGCATCATCTCGTCGAACAGGCGCTGGATGAGGGCGACTTCGTGAGCGTCGCCGACCGCGCTGATCTCGTTGCCCCGGACGTGTATGTCGGTCGCCGGGAAGGCCTTCTCGATCACGCGCAGGAGGGAGTCGCCGGACCCCAGCACGGTCACCATGGGGTGCTGGGCGGGGACGGTGAACTGTGCTCTCGCCTGCCCCTGCGCGGGTGTGTGAGCTGTGGGTGTCTGAGTCATGGGCCGGCTCTGTGGCCTTGCTCGTCCTCCTCGATACGACTCGCCCGCCACATGGGCGGCCTGGCGATTTCAAGAGTACGCCGGGGGACTGACAACGCCGTAGGACTTTTCGCGGGGGAGGTTTCTCACGACGCGCGCCCGTTTTCCTCGCCCCCGCCGCCCCTACCCATTCCCGTCCCCTGGGGGCTGCCGCCCCCAGACCCCCGCTTCGGCCCTGAACGGGCCTCGTCCTCAAACGCCGGACGGGCTGAAAACCAGCCCCTCCGGCGTTTGAGGAGCGGGGGTCCAGGGGGCGGAGCCCCTTCTGGGGCGGCGGGGGCGAGGGGACTTCGTCAGAAGCCCAGGCGGCGCAGTTGCTTCGGGTCCCGCTGCCAGTCCTTCGCCACCTTCACATGGAGGTCCAGGAACACCGGCGTCCCCAGCAACGCCTCGATCTGCCTGCGGGACTTGATGCCGACCTCCTTCAGGCGCTTGCCCTTGGGGCCGATGATGATGCCCTTCTGGCTGGGGCGCTCGATATAGACGAAGGCGTGGATGTCGAGGAGGGGCTTGTCGGCGGGGCGGTCCTCGCGGGGAAGCATCTCCTCGACGACGACGGCGATGGAGTGGGGGAGCTCGTCGCGGACGCCCTCCAGCGCGGCCTCGCGGATCAGTTCCGCGATCATCACCTGCTCCGGCTCGTCGGTGAGGTCACCCTCGGGGTAGAGCGCCGGCCCCTCCGGCAGGAGGGGGACGATCAGGTCGGCCAGCAGGTCCACCTGCTTGTCGCCGACCGCCGACACCGGCACGATCTCCGCCCACTCGAACCCGAGCTCCTTGCCGAGCTGGTCGATGGCGATGAGCTGCTCGGCCAGCGTCTTGCCGTCCACGAGGTCGGTCTTCGTGACGATCGCGATCTTCGGCGTCTTCTTGATGGACGCCAGTTCCTTCGCGATGAAGCGGTCACCCGGGCCCAGCTTCTCGTTCGCCGGAAGGCAGAAACCGATCACGTCGACCTCGGCCCACGTCGTCCGTACGACGTCGTTGAGCCGCTGGCCGAGCAGCGTGCGCGGCTTGTGCAGCCCGGGGGTGTCGACCAGGATCAGCTGGGCGTCGGGGCGGTGGACGATGCCCCGCACCGTGTGCCGCGTCGTCTGCGGCTGGTTGGCGGTGATCGCCACCTTCTGCCCGACCAGAGCGTTCGTGAGGGTGGACTTGCCCGCGTTGGGGCGGCCCACGAAGCAGGCGAAGCCGGCGCGGTGGGGAGCCTCGGCCGGCTGCTCGGATGACTGGGTTCGAACGCTCATGGGGCCCATTCTCCCTGATCCACAAGTGCCCGCCGTACCACGGGCACCTCACCTCCCGTCCCGTGAGATGTCGGAAACCCCGGCGCAATGAAACCTCACCGAAACACATCCGTACGTGCCCGGAAACGCAGGCCGGTGAATCTCTGTCGAGCCCCCACCCCGATGGAGACGACCATGACCCTCGCCGCCGCAGGCGTCGACACCGGCGACACCGCCTGGCTGCTCGCCGCCACCGCCCTCGTCCTGCTGATGACCCCGGGCCTGGCCCTCTTCTACGGCGGCATGGTCCGCACGAAGAGCGTCCTCAACATGCTGATGATGAGCTTCGTGTCCATCGCCCTGGTCACCATCGTGTGGCTGGCCTGCGGGTACTCCCTCGCCTTCGGCGACGACATCGGCGGCGGGCTGATCGGCGGCCTCGATCACGCCGGGATGGCGGGCCTGGCGCCCGACAGCGTCCAGGGCACCGTCCCCACCCTCCTCTTCGCCACCTTCCAGCTCACCTTCGCGATCATCACGGCCGCCCTGATCAGCGGCGCGGTCGCGGACCGGGCGAAGTTCGGGGCCTGGATGGTCTTCGTGCCGGTCTGGGCGCTGCTCGTATACGTTCCGGTCGCCCACTGGACCTGGGGCCCCGGCGGCTGGATCCTCGACCGCCTCGGCGCCCTCGACTTCGCCGGCGGTCTGCCCGTCGAGATCACCTCCGGTGCCTCGGGCCTCGCCCTCTGCCTGGTCCTCGGTCCGCGGCTCGGGTTCAAGAAGGACGCCATGCGGCCGCACAACCTGCCGATGGTCATGCTGGGCGCGGGTCTGCTCTGGTTCGGCTGGTTCGGGTTCAACGCCGGTTCGGCCCTGGGAGCCAACGGCCTCGCCGCGGCCGCCTTCCTCAACACCCTCGCCGCCGGCTGCACCGGCCTCCTCGGCTGGCTCTTCGTCGAGCAGAAGCGCGACGGTCACCCGACGACGCTGGGCGCGGCCTCCGGCGCGGTCGCCGGTCTGGTCGCCATCACCCCCTCCTGCGGCTCGGTCTCCCTGCTCGGCGCGCTCGTCATCGGCCTGGCCGCCGGTGTCGTCTGCTCCTACGCCGTCAGCTGGAAGTTCAAGCTCAACTACGACGACTCCCTGGACGTCGTCGGTGTCCACCTGGTCGGCGGTGTCATCGGCACCCTGCTGATCGGCGTCTTCGCCACGGCCACCATGACGGGCGGCGCCGAGGGCCTGCTCTACGGCGGCGGACTCGCGCAGCTCGGCAAGCAGCTGGTGGCCGTCGTGGCCGTGGCCGCGTACGCCTTCCTCGTCACCTACGGCATCGGCAAGGTCATCGACAGGGCCATGGGCTTCCGGGCGGGCGAGGAGCAGGAGCACACCGGCCTGGACCTTACGGTGCACGCCGAGAGCGCCTACGATCACGGGGTCCTGGGGCACGGCGCCCCGGTCACGGCCACCTCGTCCGTCCCCTCCTCCGTCCCCGCCCCGCAGAAGGTCAAGAAGCAGGCATGAAGCTGATCACCGCGATCGTCAAGCCGTACCGGCTCGACGAGGTCAAGACCGCCCTCCAGGAACTCGGCGTGCACGGCCTGACCGTGACCGAGGCGAGCGGCTACGGCCGTCAGCGCGGCCACACCGAGGTGTACCGGGGCGCGGAGTACCAGGTCGACCTGGTGCCGAAGGTCCGCATCGAGGTCGTCGTCGAGGACGCGGCGACCGACGACGTCATCGACGCGATCGTGAAGGCCGCCCAGACGGGCAAGATCGGCGATGGCAAGGTCTGGGCGGTGCCGGTCGAGACGGTCGTACGCGTACGGACGGGCGAGCGCGGTCCCGACGCGCTGTAAGCCGTACAGCTTTAGCCGCCAAGCAGCAAAGCCGCCACGCCTTATAGCCGTACAGCGCCGGGACCGCGCCCCGTCAGCTCCTCACGCGCCTCAGTCGAACACGAACGGGCCCGGCGACTGCGGCCCGGTCGCCGTGCAGGTGATGGTGATGCCGAAGACGGTCATCTTCAGCGAGCCGCCGAAGGCCTCCAGGCTGTCCCCGGAGGCGACGGTGCCGCTGAGCGGGCCGACCTGGACGGGGTCGCCGGCGGCCATCGCCGGGTTCTCGGTGCCGGTGAAGGCGACGGTGCCGCCGCCCGCCTTCACCAGGGTGAGCGTCGAGGAGATCGAGTCCTCCCCGAGCGCGATCGGCGCGGTGATCGCGGAGGAGTTGACGGTGAGGGTGGCGGCGGTGCCGTTCTGGGTCGCCGTGAGGGTGGCCTCGCCGCCGCCGAAGCTGCCGCAGTCGGCGGTGATGGTCGCGGTGGCGGGGGTGACGGCGAGGGCGGCGGGCGCGAAGGCCAGTCCGGTGACCGCGAGGGCCCCGGCCGCCAGTGCCGCACCTGCTCCGATACGCGTTCGTCTCATGGGGATCCGCTCCCTTTCGAGGTGGGGGAATTCCTGCTGTGGGGGTGGGGGGAACTGCTCGGCAGGTGGATGCGGACACACTGCGTGGAGAACTGAATCTGACGGTCCGTCGGAACCGTCGTTTCCATTGATGCGCCTGGGGTGAGGGTCGGCAAGGGTGATTTCCGGCCTCAACTACTCACGGGTCAACTAACGGGTCGACTCAGCGGCACCGCCGCCTCCGTCAGCTGCACCGCCGCCTCCGTCAGCGTCGCGAGCCGCGCCGCCAGCACCCGCGCCCAGGCCCGATAGCCCTCCGCCGACGGGTGGAAGCGGTCGGGGGCCAGCCAGTCGCCCGCGTGCTCCGGAGGCTCCGGAGGGAGGGTGGAAGACGGCGGCTCGGATCCGGAGCGGGCGGCCCGTTCCGTACGGTCAGGCCTTGCTGGGTGACATGTCCTGCAGGCCCACCACCCGCAGGAGCTGAAGGCGCTCGTACGCGGCGGTGCCCGGGCGGGCGGTGTGGACGACCAGGAGGTGGTGGTGCTCGTGGCTGACCATGACCTCGCAGTCCAGTTCCAGGAGGCCGACCACGGGGTGCACGAAGCGTTTCGTCGCCCTGTTGCGCTGGGACACCTCGTGTTCGTCCCACAGCCGGGCGAACTCCTCGCTCGCCTCCCGGAGTTCGGCGACCAGCGCGGCCGGCTCCGGGTCGTCGGGGCGAGCCGCGGCCACCGCGCGCAGGGTGGCCACATGGGCGCGCGCATGGCCGGTGAGGTCCTCCTGGGGGAAGAGTGCGCGGGCGGTCGGGTCCAGGAAGAACAGGCGGGTCAGGTTGCGCTCGCGCCGCGGGCGGGACAGCACATCGCCGACCAGCGCTCGCGCCATCGCGTTCTGGGCCAGCACCTCGCCGCAGTCGTTCACCACCTGCGCCGGTGTGTCGTGCAGCCGGTCCAGGATCAGCAGCAGCCCGGGACGCACATGCGCCGACGCCGTCTCGCGGCGCGGGGGTTCCTCGCCGGCCAGATGGAACAGGTGGTCCTGCTCGACGTCGGTCAGGCGCAGCGCGCGGGCCAGCGCCGTCAGCATCTGGCGGGACGGGTGTGGGCCGCGGGACTGTTCGAGGCGGGTGTAGTAGTCCACCGACATGCCCGCCAGCTGCGCCACCTCCTCCCGGCGCAGGCCGGGCGTGCGACGCCGGGTGCCCGGCGTCAGGCCCACGTCCGACGGGGTCAGCCGGGCACGGCCACGGCGCAGGAAGTCGGCGAGTTCGGCTCGGTTCACCCATCCAGCCTGCGGCAGCTCCCGCGCCTTATCCAGGGACTGCCGATCCCCTGATCAACAGGTCTCTCCCGCTCGTACCCGCTCCGGCGGAGGCTGGTCGGCGACGAGAGGAGCAGATCATGCTGACATTGGTGACCGGTACGACGGGGCAGGTCGGCCGACGCTTTGTGCCGAGGCTGCTGGCGCAGGCCCGGCCGGGGGAGGGCGTACGGGTCCTGGTGCGGGACGCGGCGCGCGGCGAGCCGTTCGCGGGGCTGGGCGCCGAGGTCGTGGTCGGGGACCTGCGCGACACGGAGGCGCTCGGCAAGGCGGTCGCCGGGGTGGACGCCGTCGTGAACGTCGCCGCGTCCTTCCGCGGGGTGCCGGACGAGGAGGCGTGGGCCGTCAACCGGGACGCGGCCGTGGAACTGGGCCGCGCCGCACAGGCGGCCGGGGTGCGGAGGTTCGTGCAGGTCAGCACGGGGCTGGTGTACGGCGCCGGACGGGGCCGGCCGCTGACCGAGGACGACGAGAGCCGGCCCGGCGGGGCGATGTGGGGCGCCTACCCCGAGTCCAAGGCGCGGGCCGAGCGGGAGCTGCTCGCACTGGAGGGCCTCGACGTGCGCGTCGCCCGGCTCCCCTTCGTCTACGGCGAGGGCGATCCGCATCTCGCCCAGTCCCTGATGTGGGCCGGGAACTGGGCGGCGACCCAGCGGTTGCACATGGGCCATCACGCGGACGTCGCCCAGGGGCTGCTGCGCGTCCTGCACGCGCCGGGCATCGCCGGCCGGATCTACAACATCGCCGACGACGCCCCGGTCACGGCGGTCGAACTGCACCAGCTCAACGGTGTCGAGGTCCCCGCCGAGCTGTACACCCGCACCGATCCCGACCCGTGGCTGGCGATCACCTCCACGGAGCGGATTCGGCGGGAGCTGGGTTATCGGCCGTTGTACCCGTCGGTCTACGCTGCGAGGGATGCCGGAGTGCTCTGATCGGGGCCGGTGGTCGTCTGCCGGTCCGTTGTGGCTGGTCGCGCCCACGCGGCGGTAGCCGCTATTCAACACGGCCCCGCGCCCCTTTGGGGCGCGCCTAGTCCACGCCTCTGATACGCCCCACCAGGACGGCCCCCGCCAGCCCGACCCCCGCCGCCGCCAGGTACAGCACGCGGTAACCACCGAGGTGCGTCACGATCGGCGCGGCGAGGGCGGGGGCCGCCACCTGGGGGAGGGCATTGGCGACGTTGATGACGCCGAGGTCCTTGCCGCGGTCGAGGGCCTTCGGCAGTACGTCCGTCATCAGGGCGAAGTCGACCGACATGAACACCCCGAGGCCGAGCCCCAGCAGCGCCGCCACGACGATCGCGCTCGGCCAGGTCTGCCAGACAGCCAGCAGCCCGGTGGCCGCCGCCATCACCACCCCGGACCACCTCACGAACGGCTTACGCCGCCCCAGCCGGTCCGACCACACGCCGCCCACCACGACCGTGGCCAGCAGCGTCACGCTGTTCACCGCCGTCAGGACCAGGACGCCCTGCTCGGGGTCGGCGTGGTGCAGACGGTCCCGCAGGTAGTAGAGGAGGTAGAGGATCACCAGCGCGTTGCTGAGGTTGATCAGGAAGCGGGTCAGCCAGGCCCAGGCGAAGTCGGGGTAGCGGCGCGGGCTCAGCCAGAAGCCCCGTACGAACGAACGCCAGGACCAGGGCGGCCGGTCCGCGACGTCCAGCCGGAGATCCCCGTACCCGAGCACGTACGGCAGCACCCCCACCACCGCGAACACCGCGCACGCCGCATACCCCGCCGCGATCCCGCCTGCCGCCGTCGCCAGCCCCGTCCCGGCGACCGCCCCGAGGATCTGCGCCGCCCCCAACCAGCCGCCCACCGCGCCCCGTTGCAGCCGCGGCACCCGGTCCGGCACCGCCGCCGTCACCGCCGCGAAGGCCGCGTTCAGGGTCAGCTGCACCAGGCACCAGCCGACCGCCATGGCCCACAGCCCGCTCGCACCGGCGAGCAGCAGCAACGACAGCGCGCCGCCCGCCGCACCGGCCACGATCCACGGGGTACGGCGGCCCCAGCGGGCCGTGGTGCGGTCCGACAGCGCGCCGAAGAGCGGGTTCGCCGCCAGCGACACCGCCGCGCCCGCGCCGGTCACCCACGCCAGCAGCGTCTCCTTCGACATCCCCGTGCCGGGCGCGAAGGCCGCCGCCTGCTGGGCCAGCAGGATCTGCAGCGGGCCGTACCAGCCCACCCAGATCGCCACGTTGGCCAGCGACAACGCGGCCGTCCAGCCCCGGCCGACCCGGTCGACGGGCTCGGCCAGGGCGTCGGCTGTCATCCCTGTGCCCGGAGCACGTCCCGCAGCCAGGCGTAGGACGCCTTCGGGGTCCTGGTGAGCGTCTTGTAGTCCACATGGACGAGCCCGAACCGCCGCGCGTACCCCTCGGCCCACTCGAAGTTGTCCAGCAGCGACCAGACGAAGTATCCGCGCACGTCCACGCCCGCATCCACCGCCCGGTGCAGCGCGCGGATGTGGCCGTCCAGGTAGGCGATCCGCCGCTGGTCGTCGATGCCCTCGTACGAGCAGCCGTTCTCGGTGACGACGATCGGCGGCAGCCGGTCGCCGTAGCGTTCCCGGAAGCCGGTGAGCAGCTCCGTCAGGCCCTCGGGGACCACCGGCCAGCCGAAGTCCGTCGTCGGCACGCCCTCGATCTCCCGCACCGAGAAGGGCAGTTCGGCGGGCATGCTCACCCCGCCGAACTCGGTCTCGGTGCCCTGCGGGGCGCCCACGCGGGTCGGCGCGTAGTAGTTGACGCCGTAGAAGTCCAGCGGCTCCGCGATGACCTTCAGGTCCGACTCGACGTCGCCCGGCATCAACTCGCCGAGCCCGGCCGGGTATGCGCCCAGCAGCAGGGGATCGGCGAAGAGACGGTTGAGCAGGACGTCGTAGAAGTCCGCCGCCTCCACATCCGCCTGTTCCCGCGACGCCGGCCAGGTCGGCCCGTGCGAGTTGGCGATCCCGATGTCCGTGGCGCCGGCCGCGCGCAGGGCCCGTACGGCGAGACCGTGGGCCAGCAGCTGGTGGTGGGCGACGGGGAGGGCGTCGAAGAGCAGCTGCCTGCCCGGGGCGTGGGTGCCGAGGGCGTGGCCCAGCAGGGTGTGCTCGGCGGGCTCGTTGAGGGTGATCCACTTCGTGACGCGGTCGCCCAGGCGCTCGGCGACCACCGACACGTACTCGGCGAAGCGGGCGGCCGTGTCCCGGTCGAGCCAGTCCAGCGTGAGGGGAAGGTCCCAGTGGAACAGCGTCGGCACCGGCCGTACGCCCGCCGCGCACAGCTCGTCCACCAGGCGGTCGTAGAAGTCGAGGCCCTGCGGCGCGTTCACCCGGGGCCAGGAGACCGAGAAGCGGTACGCGTCCACGCCGAGGCCGGCCAGCAGGGCCACGTCCTCGCGGTAGCGGTGGTAGTGGTCGCAGGCCACCTCGGCCGTGGAACCGTCCTTCACCCTTCCCGGCTCGGCCGTGAAGGCGTCCCACACGGACTTCTCACGCTCGTCCGCCGCTCCCTCGATCTGGTGGGCCGAGGTCGAGACGCCCCACAGGAAGCCGGCCGGGAACTGGGGTATCGGGTCAGTCGCCATGCGCCGGATCATCCGTACCGGCGGTAACGGAAGTCAACGCCCCGGCGGGAACTGCCCGTTACGCGCCTTCCTTGAGCACTCTGGAGATCAGCTTGCGCTGTTCGTCGGTGAGCCGGGGATCGGCGCAGTACACCGTCTTGCCGTCCACGGTGATCTGGTAGCTGAAGCCGTCCGGCACCCCGATGGGAGGCGTGCCCCGGCCGGACGCGACCGCGCGCTCGGCCAGGGCGTGCCACTCCTGGGCGTCGGGCCGCCCCGAGGTGTCCACCTCGGCATGCCGCTCGATGCCCGCGAATCCGCCCGTGCGCCGCACCTGAATACGCATGGGTCCCTGTCTAGTACGGACTCACAGGATCCGCACCCCGACCTGCTCCCAGGCCTTCTGCACGGCCTGGAACTCATCGCCGCCGTCACCGAAGCGCTCGCGCGCGGCCTTGACGGTGAGCCCCGCGAAGTCGGTGAACATGGCCCGGTCCGACAGCTCGCCGCCGGTCAGGACGTCGTACCAGATCTGTCCCGCCTTCTCCCAGGCGTGGCCGCCGAGGGCGGTGGCGGCCAGGTAGAAGGCGTGGTTGGGGATGCCGGAGTTGATGTGGACGCCGCCGTTGTCGCGGCCGGTGCGGACGTAGTCGTCCATGGTCGCGGGCTGCGGGTCCTTGCCGAGCACGTCGTCGTCGTACGCGGTGCCCGGGGCCTTCATGGAGCGCAGGGCCTTGCCGGAGACGCTCGGGGCGAGCAGCCCCGCGCCGATCAGCCAGTCGGCCTCGGCGGCGGTCTGGCCGAGCGTGTACTGCTTGATGAGGGAGCCGAAGACGTCCGACATCGACTCGTTCAGGGCGCCGGGCTGGCCGTAGTAGGTGAGGTTGGCCGTGTACTGGGTGACGCCGTGGGTGAGCTCGTGGCCGATGACGTCGATCGGGATGGTGAAGTCGAGGAAGATCTCGCCGTCACCGTCGCCGAACACCATCTGCTCGCCGTTCCAGAAGGCGTTGTTGTAGTTCTCGTCGTAGTGGACGGTGGCGTTCAGGGGCAGGCCGTCGCCGTCGATGGAGTGGCGCCGGTAGGCCTTGAGGAAGAGGTCGAAGGTGGCGCCGAGCCCGGAGTAGGCGCGGTTGACCGTGGCGTCCCGGCCGGGCTCGCCGCCCTCGCCGCGGACCTTGGTGCCGGGCAGGGCGGTCCCGTGCTCGGCGTCGTAGATCGTGCGCAGCGGCTGGTCCGACGGTGCCTTCGCCGTCGGGGCGGCCGCGAGGGCGAACTCGGTCGTGACGCGGCGCCGGCCGCGCAGCTCGCTGTCGCGCATCAGGGTCCGCCGGGCGGGACCGGAGAGTGCGGGGTCGTCGTTCCGTGCCAGCTTGTCGAGGACGTGTGGCGGTACGACGGTGCAGAAGACGGGCTCGAAGCCCCCGTTCGTCGTCATACCCGGCACCATTGCACTGCGTCATGAGTGTGTCACCAGCCGCAACCATGATTGGTGAAATATGCGGACAGGGAGCTGCACGCTCCGTGACGAAGTGGTATGGAGCACTTTTTGCCCCATTTCGTCCCCGGGGTCCCGCATACTGATACGGCATCCCGCACACGGGAGCGGCTCGGCTAGCATGCGGAGCATCATGCGTTTCGGGCTGCTTCTCCTTAGCTGCCGCGGCGAGGGCCTGTAGTCATAGGCCGACTCCCTCCCCGCGGAGCTTTGGCGTTGCGTCGTCGGCCGTCCTTCCGGACACCGGGACTTTCCGGACTTCACGAGGAGCCCACGCAATCATGGCGAACCGCCAGCAGCCCAGTTCCATGCCGATCCACAAGTACGGCCGCTACGAGCAGGTCGACATCCCCGACCGGACCTGGCCGAACAACCGGATCACCGTCGCTCCCCGCTGGCTCTCCACCGACCTGCGCGACGGCAACCAGGCCCTGATCGACCCGATGTCGCCCGAGCGCAAGCGCCGGATGTTCGACCAGCTGGTCAAGATGGGCTACAAGGAGATCGAGGTCGGCTTCCCGGCGTCGGGACAGACGGACTTCGACTTCGTGCGGTCGATCATCGAGGAACCGGGCGCCATCCCCGACGACGTCACCATCTCCGTACTGACCCAGGCCCGTGAGGACCTGATCGAGCGGACCGTCGAGTCGCTGAAGGGCGCCAAGCGCGCCACCGTCCACCTGTACAACGCCACCGCCCCCGTCTTCCGCCGGGTGGTGTTCCGCGGTTCCAAGGACGACATCAAGCAGATCGCCGTCGACGGCACCCGCCTGGTGATGGAGTACGCGGAGAAGCTGCTGGGCCCGGAGACCGAGTTCGGCTACCAGTACAGCCCCGAGATCTTCACCGACACCGAGCTGGACTTCGCACTGGAGGTCTGCGAGGCGGTCATGGACGTCTGGCAGCCCGGCCCGGGCCGCGAGATCATCCTCAACCTGCCCGCCACCGTGGAGCGTTCGACGCCGTCGACGCACGCCGACCGCTTCGAGTGGATGGGCCGCAACCTCTCCCGCCGCGAGCACGTCTGCCTGTCGGTCCACCCGCACAACGACCGCGGTACGGCCGTGGCGGCGGCCGAGCTGGCGCTGATGGCCGGCGCCGACCGCATCGAGGGCTGTCTGTTCGGGCAGGGTGAGCGCACCGGCAACGTCGACCTGGTCACCCTGGGCATGAACCTGTTCTCCCAGGGCGTCGACCCGCAGATCGACTTCTCCGACATCGATGAGATCCGTCGCGTGTGGGAGTACTGCAACCAGATGGAGGTCCACCCGCGCCACCCGTACGTGGGCGACCTGGTCTACACGTCCTTCTCCGGCTCCCACCAGGACGCCATCAAGAAGGGCTTCGACGCGATGGAGGCCGACGCGGCCGCCAAGGGCGTCACGGTCGACGACATCGAGTGGGCGGTGCCTTACCTGCCGATCGACCCGAAGGATGTCGGGCGGTCGTACGAGGCGGTCATCCGCGTCAACTCGCAGTCCGGCAAGGGCGGTATCGCGTACGTCCTGAAGAACGACCACAAGCTGGACCTGCCGCGCCGGATGCAGATCGAGTTCTCCAGGATCATCCAGGCGAAGACGGACGCCGAGGGCGGCGAGGTCACCGGCGCCGACATCTGGTCGGTCTTTCAGGACGAGTACCTGCCGAACCCGGAGAACCCCTGGGGCCGGATCCAGGTCAAGAACAACCAGTCGACGACCGACACCGACGGCGTGGACACGCTGAAGGTGGAGGCCACGGTCGACGGCGAGGACACCGTCCTGACCGGCTCCGGCAACGGTCCGATCTCGGCCTTCTTCGACGCCCTGCAGTCCGTCGGGATCGACGTACGCCTGCTGGACTACCAGGAGCACACGATGAGCGAGGGCGCCTCCGCGCAGGCCGCCTCCTACATCGAATGCGCGATCGACGGCAAGGTCCTGTGGGGCATCGGTATCGACGCGAACACCACGCGGGCCTCGCTGAAGGCGGTTGTGTCCGCCGTCAACCGGGCCGCTCGTTGACGGTTCACTCTCGCCGTAGGCCCACTGATGAGTGGGTGACTGCGGGCTCGCTGTGGCTTGTCGCGCAGTTCCCCGCGCCCCTTTAGGGCGTTGCCGTACCCGGGTTTTCGGGCCCCGTCCGCCGTCTGTCGGCGGGCGGGGCCCGTTCGGTTTCGGCCATTGACCTGTGCAGGTCACGGAAAGGTCTCGTCCGGGGTAATGACTGTGCCTCCGCAATGTGGCTAACATCACGCAAGCGCGGCGATGTGGCCGCGTGGTTACGGAGGTGCGACGTGCTGCCAGGACGGGGACGAGACGGCCGTGCCGCCAGGCTTGCGCGCATCCTGGGCACCCGCACCGCGTGGTCGGCCGCCGGTGACGGCGAGTTCTTCTGTCCCGGCTGCGGAGGCGACCGCAACTACCAGCGGCTGACCGGACACCGCCGCTTCACCTTCCTCGGTGTGCCCGTCCTGCCGCGCGGCGAGACCGGTCCCGTCGTGGAGTGCGCGGCCTGCCGCCGTCACTTCGGCACCGACGTCCTCGACCATCCGACCACCACCCGCTTCTCCGCGATGCTCCGCGACGCCGTCCACACCGTCGCCCTGGCGGTACTGGCGGCGGGCGGCACCTGTTCCCGTACGTCCCTGGAGACCGCGGCGGCCGCCGTGCGCGCCGCCGGCTTCGACGACTGCACGGAGGACCAGCTGAACACCCTGGTCGAGGCGCTGGCCGCCGACACCGGCCGGGTCTTCTCCGAGCCCTGCGGGGCCGGGCTGGCCATAGAGCTCCACGAGGCCCTGGACCCCCTCGCCCCGCACCTCGCCCCGCCCGGCCGTGAGTCGATCCTCCTCCAGGGGGCCAGGATCGCGCTGGCCGACGGTCCCTACACACCCGCCGAGCGCGATGTCCTCGCGACCGTCGGCGCCGCCCTCACCATCTGCGCCGAGGACGTGACACGGCTGCTGGCGGCGGCGGCACGCACACCGTCGTAGCCGGCCGCGGGACAGTCGTCGCCCCGCAGTACTCCCAGGGGAGTAATTCCGCCGTTCAGCCGTCCCCGGCAGTACTCCCGAACTCGCCCTCCCGTCCGACGATCCGGCCCCTTTCCGCCGGGAGTCTGGAACCGGACCGGACACCCGACCCGGAGGGAGGCCCGTCAGATGGGGGCCGTAAGGACAGCTGCACGGCGAAGGCGGGCCGTGCCCTGGATCGTGCTGGGGCTGTGGATCGCCGTGCTGGCGATCGCCTCACCGTTCGCGTCGAAGCTGGCGGACGTCCAGCGCGACCGCGCCGTCGACTATCTGCCGGCGAGCGCCGACTCCACCCAAGTGGCCAAGATCCAGGACCAGTTGCCCGGCGGCGAGGCGACCGAGATGGTCGTCGTCTACCACCGGGACGGGGGACTGACCGCCGCCGACAAGGCGACCGCCGCCGACCAGATCGACCGGATCGCGAGCGCGCACGAACTGACCGGCGAACCCCGGGGCATCCCGTCCCAGGACGGCACCACCCTGATGTACCCGGTCGCCAGCACCGAACCGGGCCAGGACGAGGAGGCCCGCGACGAACTGGTCAACTCCGTCCGGGACATCGCGCGGGGCGGCGACGGACTGAGCGTCGACGTCGGCGGCGAGGGGGCACTCGCCACGGATGCCGCCGAGGTCTACAACTCGCTCGACGGACCGCTGCTCTACACCACCGCGGGCGTCGTGGCCCTGCTGCTGATCCTCATCTACCGCAGCCCCTTCCTGTGGCTGGTGCCGCTCGCCGTCGCGGGGACGGCCGACTATCTGTCGATGGGCGTGGCGTACGGGCTCAACCAGTGGTTCGGCACCTCCGTCTCCGGCCAGAGCTCCGGCATCATGACCATCTTGGTCTTCGGCGCCGGCACCGACTACGCCCTGCTGCTCGTCTCCCGCTACCGCGAGGAACTGCGCCGCATCGAGCGGCCATACGACGCCATGGCCGCCGCGCTCCGGGGCTGCGGGCCCGCCGTGCTCGCCTCCTCCGGTACCGTCGCCGCCGGACTGCTGTGCCTGCTCGCCGCCGACCTCAACTCCAGCCGGGGCATGGGCCCGCTGGGCACGGTGGGTGTGCTGTGCGCGCTGGCCGCCATGCTGACCTTGCTGCCCGCGATCCTCGTCCTGCTCGGCCGCCGCGTGTTCTGGCCGCTCGTGCCCCGCTACGGCAGCACGCCCAAGGCCCGCCGGTCCCTGTTCACCGCGATGGGCAGCTCCGCCGGACGCCGGCCGTCGGCCGTCCTCGCGGGCGGCGCCGTCCTGCTCGGCGCGCTGGCCCTCGGCGCCCTGAACCTGCCCGGCAGCCTCAAGCAGGAGGACTCCTTCACCAGCAAGCCCGACGCGGTCGCCGCCATGCAGACGCTCGCCGAGGCCTACCCAGAGCGCGGCACCCAGCCCATCACCGTCATCGCACCGGAAGACCGTGCCGAGGAGGCGCTCGCGTCGATCCGCGGCACCCGGGGCGTCGACAGCGCGCGAGAGGGACGTACCGGAAACGGCTGGACCGAGATCTCCGTCCTCGCCACCGCACCGCCCCAGTCGGCCGGGGAGACCGCCACCATCGAGGCCCTGCGCGACCGGCTCGACGGCTCCTACGTCGGCGGGCCGAGCGCCGAGCAGCTCGACCTGGAGGACACCAACGCCCGGGACCGCCTGGTCGTCGTACCGCTCGTGCTGCTGTCCGTGCTGCTGATCCTCATCGCCCTGCTGCGCTCGCTCGTCGCGCCGTTGATGCTGGTGGCGGCCGTGGTCGCGGTGTGGGGCGCGGCGCTCGGCATCGGCGGACTCGTCTTCGGGCCGGTCTTCGGCTTCGAGGGCACGGATCCGGGGCTGGGGCTGCTGTCCTTCGTGTTCCTGGTGGCGCTGGGCGTCGACTACGGCATCTTCCTGATGCACCGGATGCGCGAGGAGTCCCTCAAGGGCGCCGAACCGGCGTCGGCCGCGCTCACCGCGCTGCGCACGACGGGCGGCGTCATCGCCTCCGCCGGGCTCGTCCTCGCCGCCACCTTCGCAGTGCTCACCAGCATGCCGCTGGTGCCGCTCGTCGAACTGGGCTTCGTCATCGCCGTCGGGGTGCTGCTGGACACCTTCCTGGTCCGCACCTACCTGGTCACCAGCGCGAGCGTGGCGCTGGGACGCAAGGTGTGGTGGCCGGGCGCGCTCTCCCGGGCGCCGGAGCCCGCGGTGCGGCGGGAACGCCAGCCGGAGCCGGTGTGAGCCTCCCCCGCACCGTCCGGGCGTCCCTCCCCTCCCGGAGGGGCGCCCGCGTGGCGGAGGATGAGCCGGTGCGGCAGACGACGACAGCGGCGGGCAGGCCCCGCGTGGGCGAGCGGATCATGGCGGCGGTCAACCGCGACCCCCTGACCGCCCCGCATCGCACGCGCAACGACGCGCTGCTGGCCGTGGCGTGGGCCGCCCTCGCCACCGGCATGGCCCTGTTCGGCGACCAGGAGCTCCGGCCCGACGCGCTGGGCTGGACCCTGCTGCTCGCCGCGCACGTGCCCCTCGTGTGGCGGCGCCGCCGCCCGGTGCTGGTCCTGCTCGTGGTGATGGTCTGCATCACGCCGTACCACGCCCTGGAGAACAACCACGCCGCGCCCATTCTCGCGACCATGGTGGTGCTGTACACAGTCGCGGCGACCGGCACGGTGCGCCGCACGCTGCTCACCGGCGCCACCGTCCTCGGCGTGACGCTGGCCCTCAACGCCCTCACCAACCCCGACGGCACCATGGAGGTCCTGCGGATCTCCGGCTGGGTCGTCGCGTTCCTCTTCTGCGGCATCGACGTCCGCTACTACCGCCAGTACGTCGCCGCCATCGTCGAGCGCGCCGAACGAGCCGAACGCACCCGCGAGGAGGAGGCCCGCAGAAGGGTCGCCGAGGAACGCCTGCGCATCGCCCGCGACCTGCACGACCTGCTCGCCCACAGCATCACCCTGATCGGCGTGCAGACGTCGGTGGCCGCGCATGTCCTGGCGGCGGACCCGGAGCGGCTGGACCGCGAGACGATCGCCAAGTCGCTCGACGACATCGCCGAGACCTGCCGCACGGCGCGCGGTGAACTCCGTACGACGCTGGAGGTGCTGCGCGAACAGGGCGTGGCGGGCGAGGCACGCGGCCCCCTGCCCGGGCTCGACGGTCTGCCCGACCTGGTGGAGGCGGCGCGGCTGGCGGGGGCGCGGGTCGAGTCGGCGGTACGGGTGCGTCAGGCGCCGCCCGCCGTGGGGGCGGCCGCGTACCGGATCGTGCAGGAGGCGCTGACGAACGTGGTCCGGCACGCGGGGCCCGAACCGGCCGTACGCGTCGAACTGTACGAGGAGCAGGGCGCCCTGCGCGTGTCGGTCGCCGACGACGGCTCGGGCCCCGCCCCCGGGGCGCGGAACCCGGGCTACGGCCTGATCGGCATGCGGGAGCGGGCCCGCAGCGTGGGTGGCACACTCGACGCCGGACCACGCGACGAGGGGGGCTTCGGGGTGAGCGCCGTACTGCCGACAGGAACGGACTTCGGGACCGGCCGGGAAGGAGACCGATGATCCGCGTCCTGCTCGCGGACGACCAGACGCTCGTCCGGGAGGCGTTCGCCATGCTGGTCGAGTCGGCCCCGGACATGACGGTGGTCGGCCAGGCGGCCACCGGCCGGGAGGCCGCGGAGCTGGCCCGCAGCGCCCGCGCCGACCTCGTCGTGATGGACATCCGCATGCCCGACCTCGACGGCATCGAGGCGACCCGCCTGATCGCGGCGGACGAGGACCTGGCCGGGGTGCGGGTCCTGGTCCTCACCACCTACGACACGGACGAGAACATCGTGGACGCGCTGAGGGCCGGTGCCTCCGGATTCCTCGTCAAGGACACCCGGCCGGCCGAACTCCTCGACGCCATCCGCACGGTGGCGGCGGGGGAGTCCCTGCTGTCGCCGGGGCCGACGGCACGGCTGATCGAGCGGTTCCTGCGCAGCCCGTCCGCACCCGCGGCGGGCGGGCCCGAATGCCTGTCCGAACGCGAGCGCGAGGTGCTGACGCTGGTCGCGCGCGGGCTCAACAACGCGGAGATCGCGGAGGCGTTGGGGCTCAGCCCGCTGACCGCGAAGACCCATGTCAGCCGGATCATGGGGAAGCTCGGGGCGCGGGACCGGGCGCAGCTGGTCATCGTGGCGTACGAGTCGGGGCTGGTGGCACCGGGCACCCTGTGACGGACAGGTCAATGTCTGACACTCCGTCAAGGGAGCTCGATGACCATCCTGAGCCGCACACTCCTGGCCACCGCGGTCCTCCTGACTGTCCCGCTCACCGTGCCCGCACCCGCCTCGGCGGCCACCGGCTGCACGTCCTCCGTCCCGTATGTCTCGGGCGAGGGCGGCTACGACACCTACCGCATCCCGGCGACGATCACGACCCCGCGGGGCACGGTCCTGGCCTTCGCCGAGGGCCGGCACGACGGTGCCGGGGACACCGGGGACATCGATGTCGTCCTCAGGCGATCGCTCGACGGGGGTTGCAGCTGGGGGCCGCTGACAGTGGTCGCCGCCGGGAACGGGGACACCCTGGGCAATCCGGCGCCGGTGGTGGATCCGCGCACCGGCGCGGTCGTGCTGGTCACCTCCTACAACAGCGGTGCTGTGACGGAGGCGGAGATCATGCGGGGGGAGGCGACGCCGGAGCAGAGCCGCCGGGTGTTCGTCCAGCGGAGCCTTGACGACGGCCGGCACTTCTCCGCTCCCCGGGACATCACGCGGCAGGTGAAACCGGCGAACTGGCGCTGGTACGCGACGGGGCCGGGCCATGCGATCGCGCTCCGCCGGGGGCCGTACGCGGGGCGGCTGGTCGTCCCGTCCAACCACTCGGCGGCACCCGTGGCCGGCTCGGCGGACACCGGCCAGGAACCCAGGTACTACGGTGCGCATGCCATCTACAGCGACGACGGCGGACGGAACTGGCGGGTCGGCTTCGTGGACGACTCCTACGACGGCCTCGCCAACGCCAACGAGTCCACGGCCGCCGAACTCCCCGACGGCAGGCTGTACTTCAGCGCCCGCGACCAGCACGGCACGAGCACCGGCAACCGGCTCGACAGCCACTCGAGCGACGGCGCCGAGACGCTGGACCGTCCGTACACCGTCCAGCCCACCCTGAACGACGTCCCGGTGGTGGAGGGCAGCGTCCTCCAACTCCCCGGTCGTGGCTCCCCCTTGCTCTTCTCCGCCCCGTCCGTGCCCACCGCCCGCCAGGCGATGGCCGTATGGCGCAGCACGGACGGAGGAGCGACCTTCACGAAGGCGCGGACGCTCTCCGAGCGGCGGGCGGCCTACTCCGACCTGGTGCCGCTCGGCCGGCGCACGGTCGGGGTCCTGTACGAGACGGGGCTGACGGGGACGTACGAGACGATCGAGTTCCGACGACTGCCGGTGGCTGACCTGAGATAGCGGTCACCGCCGGGGTTCCTCGCCCCCGCCGCCCCTACCCGTCCCATCCTCCAGGGGCGCTGCCCCTTCGACCCCGCTGGGGGCCTGCGGCCCCCAGACCCCCGCTTCGGCCCTGAAGGGGGCTCGTCCTCAAACGCCGGACGGGCTGAATGATGCGCACCGGCGCCGAGAGGTGGCGGCCCCCTACGGGTGGGCGGGGGTTCGGGACGGTGCAACCTCGTCCTTGAACGCCGGACGGGCTGCATGATGCCGTCGGCGCCGAAAAACCAGCCCCTCCGGCGTTTGAGGAGCGGGGGTCCAGGGGGCGGAGCCCCCTGGCGGGGTCGAAGGGGCGGCAGCCCCTGGAGGATGGGACGGGTAGGGGCGGCGGGGGCGAGAACCGCCCTACAGCAACCCCGCCCCCGCCAGATACTTCCCCACCCGCTCCACCTCCTCCGCAGACAACGGCACCTGAGGCTCCGCCGTCACCGGACATTCGATGACCCCCCGCAGATACAGCGCCGCCTTGAACGCGCCCAGCGCCGACGAGCCGCCGCCCATCCGCGCGGGATCCCCGACGGTCACCATGCCGAACAGGGCGCACAGGCGTTCCTGTTCGGCCCTGGCCGCCTCCTGGTCGCCGGACCGGCACAGGCGGTCGAGCCGGACGTAGCCCTGCGGGTCGACGTTGGCGAGACCCGGCACCGCGCCGTCGGCGCCGAGCGCGAGGGCGGCGTCGATGAGGAGTTCCGAGCCGGTCAGTACGCTGAAGCCCGTGACGTCGGGACGGCTGCGCGCGCCGGTGACGACCTGGCGGAACCCGGCCAGGTCGCCGCTGGAGTCCTTCAGGCCGGCCACCGTGCCCTCGGCGGCGAGGTCCAGGATCACGTCGGCGGGGAGCTTGGTGTGGACGGCGGCCGGGATGTCGTAGGCGATGACGGGGACGGGGGAGGCCGCCGCGATCAGGCGGTAGTGGCGGGCGATCTCGGCGGGGTGGGTGCGGGCGTAGAAGGGCGCCGTCGCCACGACCGCGTCCGCACCCGCCGCGGTGACCTCGCGCACGTGGTCCACCACCCTCGGCGTCGTCATGTCGATCACGCCGGCCAGCAGCGGGAGCCGGCCGCCCACATGCCCCGCCACGGCCTCGACCACCAGTCGCCGCTGCCGGTCGGTCAGATACGCCACCTCCGAGGTCGAACCGAGTACGAACAGGCCGTGCACCCCGCCCTCCACCAGGTGGTCGACCAGCCTGAGCAGGGACGGGACGTCCACCTCGCGGTCCGGTGTCAGGGGCGTGCAGACGGGCGGGACGACACCGGTGAGCGGGGTGGGGATCGTCATGAAGGCTCCCTGGAGTGGTGGCTCTGTCGTACGAGGTCGCGGGTGGCCTCGCCTTCCTCCACTGGATGGTGACACCTGTAACGGTGTTCCGGGGCCGACGCGGCCACGAACGGCGGCATCACCTCCGCGCAAACGGCGTCCGCCTTCCAGCACCGCGTCCGGAACGGACACCCGCTCGGCGGCCGGGTCGCCGACGGGACCGGCCCGGCCAGCGGGATCGGGTCGATGGGGTCCAGCAGGCCGGGGGTCGCGGAGAACAGGGCGCGGGTGTACGGGTGCCGGGAGCCGTCGGTGACCTCGGCCGCGGGGGCCTCCTCGACGATCCGGCCCAGGTACATCGTGATCACCCGGTCGCTCATCCTGCGTACCGTCTGGATGTCGTGCGAGACGAAGACCAGGGCGAGACCCAGCCGCTCCTTCAGGTCCAGGAGGAGGTTCAGGATCTGGGCGCGGACCGACACGTCCAGCGCGCTCGTCGGCTCGTCCGCCACCACCAGGCCGGGGTCCAGCGCCAAGGCCCGGGCGATCGCGACGCGTTGGCGCTGGCCGCCCGACAGCTGGCCGGGCAGGGCGTCGGTGAGGGCGCGCGGGAGGCCCACCAGGGACATCAACTCCCGGACTCGCTCCTCGCGTTGCGGCTTGGTGCCGCGGGCGTGCACGTCCAGCGGGTCCCGCAGGATCTGCCGGACCGTCAGCCGGCGGTTCAGCGCCGTCGACGGGTCCTGGAAGATCATCCCCGTGCCCGCGCCGACGGCCGTCCTGCGCTCGGCCGGCGTCATGGTCCACAGGTCACGCCCCCGGAAGGCCACCGTCCCGGATGTCGGCCGCTGCACTCCCACCAGCACCTTCGCAAGCGTCGACTTCCCGCACCCCGACTCGCCGACCACGCCCACCGTCTCGCCGGGCGCGATGACGAGATCGGCGCCGGTCAGGGCGTACACCTTGTCCCGCGTGAACAGCCCGCCGCTGCGTGCCCTGTGCACGACGTGGGCGTCCGACACCTCCACCAGCGCGTTCCCTGGACGATCCGGCGCGTTCACTGGACGACCCCGCTCTCCGAGCGATCCGTCGGCGACAGCGCCACCGCCGGGTGGTGGCAGGCCGCCGTGTGCGTCGGTGTGCCGAGCAGGTCCGGTGCCGTCGTCCGGCAGACCTCGCTCGCCAGGGGGCAGCGGTCCGCGAAACGGCATCCGGCCGGGAAGTCCGCGGGGGAGGGGACCACGCCCTTGATCTGTGTCATCCGCTCCTGCGCCGACTCCAGCGAGAGGACGCTGCCGAGCAGGCCCCGCGTGTAGTGGTGCGCCGGCGCCTCCACCAGGTCGGCGGTCACGCCGGTCTCCACGATCTGCCCGCCGTACATCACCACCACCCGGTCGGTGACGTCCGCGACCAGCGCGAGGTCGTGCGAGACCAGGATCAGGGCGAAGCCCAGCTCCTCCCGCAGCCGCAGCAGCAGCTCGATGATCTGCGCCTGCACGGTGACGTCCAGCGCGGTCGTCGGCTCGTCGGCGACGATCAGCTTCGGGTCGCGGGAGAGGGCCATGGCGATCAGGACGCGCTGGCGCTGGCCGCCGGAGAGTTCGTGCGGGTAGCTGCGCAGGGTGCGGTCGGGGTCGAGGCCGACCATGGTGAGCAGGTCGTGGGGACTGCGGCGGCCTCCGCGGCGTACGACCTGCTTGAGCTGGGCGCGGATCGGCATCGCCGGGTTCAGGGACGACAGGGCGTCCTGGTAGATCATCGCCATCTCGTGGCCCAGCAGCCTGCGCCGCACCCGCATCGGCTCGCCGAT
The DNA here is from genome assembly GCF_001513975.1 of Streptomyces curacoi. GTDB lineage: Bacteria > Actinomycetota > Actinomycetes > Streptomycetales > Streptomycetaceae > Streptomyces > Streptomyces curacoi. Next base: position 988,569 of record NZ_KQ947984.1, on the reverse strand, counting down.
CAACTGCCGCCGGTCGAACCGGACCTGGCCGCGTACCCGGGCGCCCTTGGGCTCCAGCCCCATCACCGCGAGGGCGGTGAGCGACTTCCCGCAGCCCGACTCGCCGACCAGCCCCAGCACCTCACCGGGCCGCACCTCGAAGCTGATGCCGTCGATGATGTCCACGCCGCCGTGCCGGCCCGCGAACCCGATCGCCAGGTTCTCCACCGCGAGCACCGGCCTCCCGCCCGGGTCGGGCAACGGCCGCGCCCGGGCCCGCAGCCGCGCCGCCGCCTGCGCGAGGCCCGGCAGCTGGAGCACCTCGCCGCTGCCCGGCTCGGGCGCCTCCAGCCGGTCGTCGTCGTCCCGTACGTCGACCTCGCGCGCCGACGGGGCCGCCCACGCGTCCGACACGCCCTCGGAGAGGATGTTCAGCGACAGGACGGTCACCAGCATCAGCAGCCCGGGGAAGACGGTCGCCCACCAGCCCCCGGTCAGCACCATGTTCTTGCCGTCCGCGATGACACTGCCCCAGGAGGGGTCCGGTGGCCGTACGCCCGCCCCGATGAAGGACAGCGACGCCTCGAAGACGATCGCCTCCGCCACCTGGACCGTGCAGAACACCAGGACCGGGGCGGCGCAGTTGATGGCCACGTGCTTGACGACGATGTGCGGGGTGCGGGCGCCGATGACCCGTTCCGCCGTGACGTAGTCCTCGCCGTACTGGTCGAGGACGTTCGCCCGGACGACCCTCGCCACCGGGGGTGTGAAGAGGAAGGCGATCGCGCAGATCAGGACGGTGATGCCGCCGCCGAAGACCGCGACGAGCACGGCGGCCAGCGCGATGCCCGGGAACGCCATCACCACGTCCAGGCAGCGCATCAGCGTCTCGTCGACCGCCTTGCGGGAGGTCGCCGCGATCGCCCCGAGCAGCGCCCCCACCACCAGGGCGAGCCCCGTCGCGCCGAGCCCGATCGCCAGCGACCAGCGGGCGCCGTACATCAGCCGGCTGAGGATGTCCCGGCCGAGGCTGTCCTGGCCCATCCAGTGGCCGGCGGACGGATGCCCGGTGCCGTCGACGGGCGGCTGCTGGTCGAGCGGGTCGTGCGGCGCGAGCCCGGGGGCGAGCAGCGCCATCAGGACCACGACGGCCAGGAAGCAGACGGCGGCCTTCGACAGCGGCGGCAGCCGGCGCCAGCCGCGCAGCCGGATGCCGGGGCGGGACAGCGCCTGCGCGAGCTTCTTGCGGCCGGACGTCATGTCGCCTCCCGCAGGCGCGGGTTGACCAGCAGATAGAGGATGTCGATGACGAGGTTGACGACGACGAAGCCGGTGGCCGTCGTGAGGACGACTCCCTGGACCACCGCCGGGTCACCGTTCTTCACGGCGTCGATCATCAGCTTCCCCATCCCGGGAAGGGAGAAGATCGTCTCGATGACGACCGCGCCGCCGAGGAGATAGCCGACGCGCAGGCCGAGAACGGTCAGCGGGTTGATGAGCGCGTTGCGCAGGACGTTGCGCCCCACGACCACCCTCGGCGGCAGCCCGCTGCCGATGGCCGTGCGGACGTAGTCCTTGTCCAGCTCCTCCACCACCGCCGTCCGTACGATCCGCGTCAGCTGCGCCGCCACCGGGAGGGAGAGGGCGAAGGCGGGGAGGGTCATGGTCTTCAGCCAGCCGGTGAAGGAGTCCGCCGGGTTGATGTAGCCGCCGGTCGGGAACCAGCCGAGGTCGACCGCGAGGTACTGGATCATCAGCAGCGCCAGCCAGAAGCCGGGGGCGGCGATGCCGGTGAGCGAGACGACCCGGATGATCTGGTCGGGCAGGCGGTCCCGGTAGATGGCCGCCGTCACACCGCCGGCCAGCGACAGCACCACCGCGATGCCGAGGCCCAGGAAGGTCAGCTGGAGGGTGAGCGGCAGCGCGGTGGTGACCTGGTCGACGACCGGTGCCCGGGTGAGGGCGCTGGTGCCCATGTCGCCGTGGAGCAGGTCGCCGACGAAGGCGACGTAGCGGACGGGGAGGGGATCCAGCAGGCCGTTCTCCTCGCGGAAGTCGTGCAGTTGCTGGGGCGTCGGGTTCGCGCCCTGGAAGAACGCGGACGCCGGGTCGACGTCCGAGAACCGCATGACCAGGAACACGAACAGCACGATCCCGAGCATCAGCGGCACGAGCAGGGCGACGCGACGGGCCAGGATCCGGGCGACGGTGACCACTGGGGAACTCCCCGGCCCCTAGGCCCACTTGGCCTGAAGGAGGTTGATGCCGGGGTACGGCTGGGCCCTTATGCCGGCGAGCTGCTTCGGGTCCCAGGCCGTCATCAGCTCGTTGTGGACGACCGGGTAGAGCACGGCCTGCTCGGCGACGACGTCGATGTAGTCCTGGATCATCGTCTTCTTCTTCTCCGGGTCCGGCTCCCGCGTCGCCCGGTCCATGTCCGTGAAGAGCGCCTTGGCCACGGAGTTGTCGGCCCACCGCGTGTACTGCATCCACAGGTTCTCGGGGCCGTAGTTGTAGTGCATGATCAGGTCGGCGTCGAGGCCGAACTGGTTGGGGTTCGAGGCGGCGGCGACGACCTGGTAGTCCTGCTTCTGGTCCATCTTGGTGAAGACGGCCGTGGTCTCCTGCGGGGCGAGGGTCGTGCGCACGCCGATGGCGTCCCAGGAGGACTTGATGGTCGGCAGACAGTCGACGATCCAGCTCACGTTGACGGCGAGGATCTCGATCTCCAGCCCGCTGACCCCGGCCTCCTTCAGCAGCGCCTTCGCCTTGTCGGGGTCGTGGTCGTAGACGGTCTTCGCGCGCCGGTAGCTGGGGTTGGACTCGTTCAGGAAGGAGCTCGACGGCTTCCCGTGCCCCTTCAGCGCCACCTCGACCATCTTCTCGGTGTCGATGGCGTAGTGCAGCGCCTGGCGGACGCGGACGTCGTCGAAGGGCTTGTGCCGGGTGTTGAACATCAGGAACAGGTTGTTCATCCCGGCCCCGCCCGCGACCGTCAGCCCGCCGCTCTCCAGCTGCTTGATGTTGGCGTACGGGATGTTGTCGGCGATCTGCGCACCGGCGCTGGCGCCCGAGATCCTGGCGACGCGCGGCGCCGCGTCCACGATGGTCAGCCAGTTCATCTTCTTGAAGGCGGGCTTGCGCGGGCCGTTGTAGTCGGCGAACGCCTCGAAGGTGGTGTTGGACTTCGGGTGGTGCGCGGTCTGCCGGTACGGCCCCGAGCCGATCGCCTTGCCCTTGATGGCGTCCTCCCAGGCGCCCGGCCGGGAGAAGACGTGCTTCGGCATGATCTTGGCGAGGGTGAGCCGTGCGAGGCCGTCCGGGAAGGGGAACTTGAGCACCAGCTCGACGTTCCGCGCGTCGATCCTGCGGACTTCCTTCAGCCAGCTCGCGAAGAAGCCCTTGGCGAGGGTCTGCGTCTTCGGGTCGAGGATCCGGTCGAAGACGAAGACCACGTCGTCGGCCGTGACCGGCTTGCCGTCGTGGAACTTGGCGCCCGCGCGCAGGGTGAACTTCCAGGACGTGCTGTTCGGGTCGGCCGGGACCTGGGTGGCGAGGGCCGCGTAGGGCTCCCGGGAGATCGGGTCGGTGTCGAGGAGGCCCTCGTAGATGTGGTTGTTGGCGGCCATGCAGAAGGCGGACGCCGTCTGGGTGGGGTCCCAGCTGCCGTCGTTGCCGTAGCCGATCACCGCGGTGAGCGTCCGGTCCCGGCCGCCGCCCCCGCCGGTCTCGTTCGTGGACTCGGGCCCCGACGAACAGGCCGACAGCGACGCGGAGACGGCGGCGGCAGCGCCCAGCGCGCCGGTGTACTTCAGGAACGACCGGCGGTGCAGCGCCGGCACGTCGTGGGTCACGTCGCGCACGGGTCCTCCAGCAGATGGGTGAGGAGATACGACGTCCTACGTCCTGACGGTCAGCGCGACCATAGGTGGGACACAGGGGGCGGTCAAGGGATCTCACGCGAATGGCGCATCTGCCACAGGTCGGACCAATGACGCTTTGAAATGGCGCGAGTTGACCCCGTGCCGCGGCCGTTTCCCGCCGGACATGGGATGTGGGACCTCCGGCGTGCATACGATGCCGGGCATGTCCGAGGAGCCCAGGAACAGCCGGATCCAACGCCAGGTCATGCAGCTGATCCTCGACCGCGGGCTCCGGGCCGGCGCGCCGCTGCCCACCGAGTCCGAGCTGATGGAGGACCTCGGGGTCAGCCGCAACTCCGTCCGCGAGGCACTCAAGGCGCTCCAGGCCCTCGACATCGTGGACATCCGGCACGGTTACGGCACCTATGTCGGCCAGGCCTCGCTCACCCCGCTGGTCGACGGCCTGACCTTCCGCGCGCTCGCCCGGGACGACCGGGACGCGGGTGCCCTGGCCGAGATCCTCCAGGTGCGGGAGGTGCTGGAGGAGGGGCTGATCCGCCGGGTGACGGCGACGCTCACCGCGGCGGAGCTGGACCGGCTGGAGGGCGTGGTGGTGAGGATGGAGGCGGCCGGCCGCGCCGGGCGCCCCTTCCCCGAACTCGACCGGCAGTTCCACGAGTTGCTCTACGCCTCGCTCGGCAACGCCCTCGTGCCGCAGCTGCTGGGCGCCTTCTGGACGGTCTTCCGGCGCGTCTGCGGCGCCCGCGGCCGGCCGGACGACCCTTCCCCCGAACTCACCGCGCGCCGGCACCGCGACATCGTGACGGCTCTGCGCGCCCGCGACGTCGAGGGCGCGCAGCGGGCCATGGCCGTCCACTTCCGCGGGATCGAGGCGCGGGCGGTGCGGGAGTCTAGGGCGCTCGGCTGAGCGCTCGGCAGGAGGCCCGGCTCAGCGCTCGGCCGGGGGCGCCGTCCCCTGTGCGGCGCCCCCGGCCGGCGCCTGCTACGGAAGGGTCCGCTGGTAGTACTTGTCCTTGTCGGAGTCGTAGACCAGCTTGCCGTCGGCGTCGTAGCCCTTGATGTGCGGCGCCAGGGTGACCTGCTCGTTCAGCACGCCGGACGCCACGAACCAGCCGTGGTCGAGGGCGGCTTCGGCACTGCTGTCGCCGTAGGAGACGGTCACCTTGGCCACCGACGGCCTGACCGTGCCGACCACGCCCCAGCGGAACGGCAGCTTCCAGTTGCCGCGGTCGATGACCGACTGCTGGTAGAGCTTGCCGTTGTTGGGGTCGACGAACACCGGGCCCTCGTCCGCGATGGTGTCGGCGTCGTTGCCGGAGCTGACGTTGAGGCCCGCGGCCTCGCCGTCCGAGACGCGGCAGATCAGCCGGGTCTGCGCCGGCTTGCCCTGCACGGCGACGACGTACATGCCGTCGCCGGGCGCGTTGGAGTCACCGGTGCTGTTCATCGCCAGGATGATCCGGTAGCTGTCGGCCGTGCCCAGGTCGTTGTCGAACCCGGCGGGGTCCGAGTGCGACCGGTCGAAGGCGAGGCACTTCTCCAGCCCCTCGGCGGCCTGCTCGAAGGTGATCCCGTCGAGGAGCTGCCCCTTCGAGGCCGGCCGCCCGGGCCCACTCGGCGTCGGCGAGGGCGTGGGGGTCGTGTCCCGAGTGGCGCTGACCGAGGGCGTCGCTGCCGTCGCCGTGGTCTGCCCCCACCCCCCACCGCCCAGCGCGTACGCCCCGACCGGCATCGCCGCCAACGTCACCAGCACCGCCCCCGCCGCGGCGACCCGGCGCCGCCGCTCGACCAGCCCCCGGCGGCGGATCGCCGGATACGGCGCCGGCGACGGCCGGATCGTGTACGCGTCCTCGGCGAGCAGCTCCCGCAGGTGCTCCTCGAAGTCCCCCTCGCCGTCCCGGCCGACGGCCTCTTCGCCGTGCCGCTGCTCGTCGCTCACCTGTTGCCTCCCTGCCCCTCCGCGACCCGGGCGAGCCCCGGATACGTCCGCAACTTCGCCAGCCCCTTGGACGCCTGGCTCTTGACCGTGCCGGGGGAGCAGCCGAGCACCTCGGCGACCTCCGCCTCGGACAGGTCCTCCCAGTAGCGCATCACGACCACCGCCCGCTGCCTCGGCGGCAGTTGGGCCAGCGCGCCGAGCAGCGCGCCGCGTTCGTCCGCCAGCGAGTAGGCCTCGTCGCGCCCGGCCACCTCCGGCGGCGCCGCGGTCAGCGACTCCGCCACGCGCCGCTTGCGGAACCGGTCGCTGTTGCAGCTGACCAGCATCCGCCGGACGTACGCCTCCGGGTTGTCGGTGCGCGCCACCCGCCGCCACGACCGGTACGCCTTGGCCAGCGCCGTCTGCGTCAGGTCCTCGGCGTGGTGCGCGTCGCCCGTGAGCAGATAGGCGGTCCGCACCAGATGGGACCACCGCGCCCTGACGAATTCCTGGAACTGGGCCTCTTGTTCGGCCTGCATCAAGCACCCTCCCTCGCCCCCCAGACCACCGAGTCGACGGATTCGGTTGCCCGTCCGTCGCTACTCGTTTCGAATGGGGGGTGTGGAGACCGAGAAGCAGTGGAACGAGAGCGACGCCGGAGTCCTCCGGCTGCCGTCCGGACGCCTGGTGCGCGGCCGCGGCCTGCGCCGCCCCCTGGACCCGACGGCACCGGCCCCCACGTACGCCCTCTACCTGCTGGGCCGCAGGCCCCCCGAGGTCCCCTGGGAGTCCCGCTGGCTCCGCTGGCCGGACTTCCGGCTCCCCGCGGACCGCGCGCAGGCCCGCACCCTCCTCGCCGAGGCCTGGGAGCGGGCCGCCGACATGGGGGTCCCCCCTGCTCGAGCGAAGCCGAGAGCTTGGGGGAGAGTGGAGCTCGCGTGCGGCGGCGGGCGCGGCCGTACGGGGACGGCGCTGGCGTGTCTGGCGGTGCTGGACGGCGTACCGGCCGAGGAGGCCGTGGACTTCGTACGGCGGAACTACGACCGGCACGCCGTGGAGACCCCGTGGCAGCGCGGCTACGTACGGCGCTTCAGGTGAGCGTTTCGGCCAGGGGCGCCGCCGTCTCGACGATCTCTCCAGTGACCGATGCGGGATGTCATCCCTTGGTTGCGGCCGAGTAGACCATCGGAGGACAGCGCGGGCGCGGTCCCGGTCCGCACAGTGAGGGCATGGAGAAAACGAAGGGGATCAACAGGGCGCGGTTCCTGTCCGCGGGAGCGGCCCTCGGGCTTGCGGCAGCCGTACTGCCGGCCCGTTCGGCCGCGGCGGCCAAGGGCGGGCTCACCCGCCGGGGCGTCGTCTACACCGTCGGGGCGGGCGCGACGCCCGGGACCGCGTGGAGCGCCGCCCGGATGCGCGAGGACGTCCGGGTGATCCGCGACGAACTGCACGCCGACACCCTCGACGTCACCGGCGACGGCGTCGAGCGCCTCACCGCCACGGCCGTCGAGGCCGCCGAACGCGGGCTGCACGTGTGGCTCCAGCCGACCCTGGGGGACGTGCCGGAGCGGGAGATCCTGGACAGCATCGCCGAGACCGGCCGGTTCGCGGAGCGGCTGCGGCGCCAGGGCGCGAGCGTCGACTTCAGTGTGGGGTGCGAGTTCTGGCTGTTCGTGCCGGGGATCGTGCCCGGCGAGACCGTCCTGGAGCGCGTCGAGAACCTCCTGAAGGGCAACGTCGACTGGGAGCAGATGCGGCGCCGCCTGACCCGCTTCACCGCGAAGGCGGCGGCCGTCGGACGCTCCGTCTTCCACGGCCGGCTGAGCTACGCCGCCGCGCAGGACGAGGAGTTCGAGCCGGTCGACTGGAACCTCTTCGACGTCGTCGGCATCGACTACTACTCGTACCACCGGGAACCGGCCGAGTACGTCCGGGAGTTGCGCCGCTACCTGCGCTGGGGCAAGCCTCTGGCGATCACCGAGTTCGGCACGTGCGCCTACGTCGGTGCCCCCGAGGCGGGCGGCATGGCCTGGGACGTCGTCGACCACAGCAAGGAGCCCGAGGAGATCAAGGGCGACCTGGTGCGCAGTGAGCGCGTCCAGGCCGCCTGTCTGGTCGATCTGCTGGAGGTCTTCGAGACGATGGGCCTGTACGCGGCGATGGCCTTCGAGTTCGTCACCCCGGACGCCCCGCACCGTCCCGACGACCGGCGCCACGACCTGGACCTGGCGAGCTACGGCATCACCAGGGTGATCAAGGACCGTCCCGATGACCCGGCCTCGGACTGGCACTGGGAACCGAAGGAGGCGTTTCACGCCTTGGCACGCCGGTATGCGCGGTGCCGGTAGGAGGAGGGGGGAGCCCCCGGACGGGCTGAACTGCCGCTCGCTCAGTCGCAGTGGAGGTCCTCGGCCGGCCGTTCCCCGGTCGCCAGGAAGCGGGAGACCGCGGCGTCGCCGCAGGCGTTGCCGTTGTCGAGGTAGGAGTCATGGCCGGTGGCGTCGACGGTGACCATGACGGCCCGCCTGCCCAGGGCCTCGCGCAGCTTCAGGGCGCCGCTCAGCGGGGTCGCCACGTCCCGTGCGTTCTGGACGAGCAGCATGTTGGAGGGGCCGCGGTCGGTGACCCGCGGCGGCGCCTCCTTCGGCTGCCACGGCCACGCGGCGCACACCATCGCGTTCCTCGGCATGCCCGCGGTGAGCGGGTGCTTCGCCCGGCTCTCGACGACGCCCTTCTCGTACGCGGCGGCCGACCTCGGCCAGGCCGCGTCGTTGCAGATGGTGGCGGCACTGACCGCGGTGTAGTTCTGCACCGCCGACTCCGGCGGGCTCGGCGGCGCGGGCGGCACCTCGCCCTTGCGCGCGGCCAGCATCAGCTTGGCCAGGACCGGGTAGTCGTCGGGGTCGTACAGGCTGTCCAGCATGGCCTGGCGCAGCACGTTGCCGTTCAGCCGGGCCGGGTCGGCGCCGGGCCAGGGGAGGGGCTCGCGGTCCAGGCGGGCGGCGAGGCGGAGGAACAGCGGGCGCACCTCGGCCGCCGTGTCGGCGAGGCGGTGCGGGTTGCCGGGTGCGGACGCCCACTTGGCGAACTCGGGGAAGTTGTCCTCGACGCCAATCTCGAACGCCTCCAGCCAGGCGCGCTCCGCCCGCACGGGGTCGGGGTGGTCGTTGCTGTCCAGCACGATGCGGTCGGTGCGGTGCCGGAACATCTCGCTGTAGGTGGCGCCGATGTAGGTGCCGTACGAGACGCCCCACGCGGCCAGCTTGCGCTCCCCGAGGGCGGCCCGGATGCGGTCGATGTCGCGGGCGTTGTTCTTGGTGCTGATGTGCTTCACCAGCTCCCCGCCGTTGCGGGCGCAGGCGTCCGACAGGCGCCGGGCGGTGGCCATGTTCTCGTCGATCGAGCCGTCGGCCGCGGGCCAGGGCAGCAGCTTCGTGCGGGCCGTGTCGCCGGGCTCGGCATCGCAACCGACCGAGGTGGAGGGCGCGTTGCCGCGGGGCGCGAACCCGACCAGGTCGTAGGCGTCCCGCACCTTCTGCGGCAGCTTCTGCCCCTTGCCCGAAGGGTCGTCGAGGCTGTCGCCACCGGGCCCGCCCGCGATCAGCAGGAGCACGCCACGGCGGGCGGACGGCTTCTCGCTGGGGATTCGGGAGACGGCGATGTCGATCTTCGGGCCGCCGGGGTCGGCGTAGTTCATCGGCACGGAGACGGTGGCGCACTCCTGCCGCGGATCGAGTCCCTCCCCCGCGCACTTGGTCCACTTCAGCGGCGCGGGCGTGCCGGTCGCGGCCGCGGTGAGCGGGGTGACGATCCCGAAGACGACTCCGGAGGCGGCGGCGATCAGGGCGGCGCTCTTGGTGATCTGCTTCATGCACAGCAGCCTGACGGGCCTTGACGAAGCGTCACATCCCGGTAACTCCCGTATGGGTACGGGGGATTACCCCCGCCGAAGGCCTGATGGCCCAGGGGTCAACCCCGGGCCCGTCCCCAGCGTCATGATGAGCCGGTCCTCCCCGGGCCCCAGGTAGTCCCTGCGCACCCCTCCCTCGGCGGAGAACCCCAGCGACCGGTACAGCATGATCGCCGCCGCGTTGGCCGGCTCCACGGTCAGCCGCACCTCGTGGACCCGCTCCCGGCGCAGTTGCCGCAGCACCTCCAGCATCAGCCGCCGGCCCAGTCCCCGGCCCCGCTGGTCGGGGCTGACGGCCAGGCTCAGGACCCAGCACACATAGCCGTCCGAGGTGGTGACGAAGAGGACATAGCCATGCAGGCACTCGCCGTCGTCGAGGACGAGGATGCGGTCGCCGTGCACGTCGAAGTGCTGGCGGAGCACGAAGTAGGGGTAGGGGTCGTCCGGGAAGACCTCTCTGTCCACCCGCAGGAGCTCGGGCAGATCGGCCTCGGTGACTCCTCTCATGGTGAGAGGCCGCTCGCCATGGTCGGCGAAGAACGCCTGGTCAGAGCGGCCGCCGGGAAAAGGGAAACGTTCCTCCGGTAGCGCCATCGCCCGCCCCCTATGTGATGGATTGGAGTCACTCATGTGAGTGGGTGCCTGTTGCCCCGCTGTTTCAGGTGCTCGGCCGAGATCCGCCCATCTTGAGCTGGGCGATCCGGCCGTTCAAGACCTGATCGAGTCCAGGAATCCATACGCCACGATGCGCCCCCAGTGCGCCTGGTTTTGGTACCGTGAGTGAATGACCTTGAGACCGTCGGGGGATGCCCAGTTGACCCAGCTGAGGAATGCTGATGTGTCCTGGGCCGCATTCGACCCGATCGCCTACGTCGATCATAACTACCGCGACTTACAGGCAGAGGACGCGGAGATCCTGCACCTGGTCCGGGATCATTTCGGCGATCATTTCCGGAAGCAGGGCGGCGGCCCGGTTTCCGGTATCGACGTGGGCGCCGGCGCCAATCTCTATCCCGCACTCGCCATGATGCCGTGGTGCGAGGAGATCACCCTCTTCGAGCGCTCGCCCGCGAACGTCCGGTACCTCAAGAGTCAGGTCGACTCCTACGACGCGAACTGGGACCAGTTCTGGGACGCCCTGTGCGCGCACGAGGCGTACAACTCCCTTGGCACGGACCCGCGTGAGCGGTTCGGCAAGGTCGTCTGGGTCGAGCAGGGCGACCTCTTCGACCTGGCGCGGTACGAGCGCCGGTGGTCGATGGGGACCATGTTCTTCGTCGCCGAGTCGATGACCACGTCCTACCAGGAGTTCATGCTCGGCGTCGAGCGCTTCATGCGCGCTCTGAGTCCCGGCGCCCCGTTCGCCGCCGCCTTCATGGAACATTCGAAGGGCTATCACGCCGGCGAGCATTTCTTCCCGGCCTGTGACGTGGGAGAATCCGAGGTACGCGCCAGTCTTGAGGGATTCGCGGGGGACTTCAAGGTGCAGCGGCTCGAATCCGCGGCCCAGCTGCGCGACGGATATTCCGGAATGATCGTCGCCTACGGCTGGCGGAATTCGGATGCGCTGACCCCGATCGACTGATCGGGAATCTTCACAACAGAAGAGGGATATTCCTCGACCAATGGCAGGGCGGCCTGTGTGAGGGGCATGGGATGCAGATCAAGCCACGCCAGCATCTGCTGGACATCTGGCAGGCGATCGGCCGCCACTCTTTCGACGGGGGAGAGTGGCAGTGGGGGGAGTGGGGTGGAGCCAGCAGCGTCGCCGACGCGGAGCGGCTGCTCTGCCTGCTGTACCCGGCCACGGAGATCCCCGCCTTCCGGCTGGACGACCCGGACACCACACAGGAGGACGTCCAGCAGGTCCTGAAGAAGGCCGGCGGGCGGCTGGACATCCCGGCCAACCTCGTCACGGCCCTGGCCGAGTTCATGCGGACGCACACCGAGGACAAGAGGCCCACGTTCGCCGGGGGTTACTACTTCGGTGCCCGGGACAAGACCGAGGAACTCACCGAGGAACAGCGCCGGGTCGGCGTGGTCGACTCCTTTTCCATGTCGATCACCCTCTGCCTGGCCACGCTCGGCTTCCTCAAGATCTACGAGACCAGGACCAGGCGCAGCGACGTCAGAGAGACGATCGCCGAACTGCGCTCGGCCACCAGCAACCGGCTCACCGCCGCCATGGTGAGCCTGCTGCGCTCCTTCACCGTCAACGTCTACGACATCGACTCCTCCCAGGGCGAGACCCTCTGCCAGCTCCTCGGCCAGGGACGGCTGTCGCAGCGGCAGGTGCTCAACAAGTTCCAGAACCGCTTCCGCGCACTGCGCGCCGCGATCGTCGAGAGCGTGACCCTCGGCATCGACGTCGAGGAAGGGCTCAAGGACGAGAACCAGCTCTTCGAATGCGGCTGGGCGTGGAGCATGGTGAAGGACGCCCCCGAGATCGAGACCGGCGAAGCCGTCGGGCCGCAGCCCGAGGGCATCGCCAGCCCGGTGCCGTATCTGTACTTCACCGTGGTCGCCCTCGACGGTATCCAGGACCTGTTCTCCGACCGCACCCTCACCCTGGGCCTGCTCAACCCCGAACAGCAGAAGCTGGCCGAGGCGCTCAGGCTGCGGTGGGAGCTGACCCAGCAGTTCTGGTCCGGCATCGCCCGCTTCGACGCCGACCGCTGGCCCCTGGAGGACATTCCCTGGCGTACGACGGTGCAGAAGCTGGAGTCGGAGTACTTCTCCCTCTCCGTCGCAGCCATCCTCGTCCACGACCTGATGCGGCGCCGCGCCACCGACGACGACCTGACCCGCACCGTCGGCATCATGGAACGCCTCGCCGAACGCGGCCGCATCACCAGCCGGATGACCCGCGACGACCCCATGGTCCACGAACTGCACAACGTGGGCGTCAGCCTGCCGCTGCAGGGCAGTGAGCGGCTCGGCCCGCAGATGACGTGGTCCATGACCGACTTCTCGGCCCAGCTGCTGAAGCGGACCGTCCAGCTGTGCACGCTCTCGCGCAACCTCGCCTCGCACGACCGGCTGCTCAGACTCGCCGAGGACGTCTTCGACCACATGTGGCGCCGCCGCATCCGGGACGGCGAGGGCGTCGGCCTGTGGGACAGCGTCCACCACGCCTACCCCGAGGCGGAGATCCACCGGCGCCGGGTGCCGGTGTCCTGGAGCATCACCGAGCGCGTCACCGAGGTCATGGTCCAGGCCTACGCGATGTACCGGCAGCCGCCGATCCGCAGCCTCGAACTCACCGAGCTGGCAAGGGCGTTGCTCAGCGAGTCCGCCCATCTGCTGGGCAACGAACAGATGGAACCCGCGCCCACCGACGCCGGCCGGCACGGGATGCAACTCAGAAACATCGAGGTCAAGTTGCGCCGCGCCCGCAGCCTCGTGGACGAACAGCCGGGTACGGCCTACGCGTTGACGCTCGACGTGCTGGGACAGCTCGACGCGCTCGCCCGGGCCCGCGAAGCCGCGGACCGGGGAGTGTGACACCGTGCTGATCTTCGCCGCCTCCGACAAGGGAGGCACGGGCCGCTCCGTCACCAGTGCCAACCTCGCCTACCACCGGGCGCTGGCCGGGGACGACGTCTGCTACCTGGACTTCGACTTCGGCTCACCCACCGCGGCGGCCGTCTTCGACGTGGCCGACGCCCGGCAGGCCACCGAGGACCGCGGCCTGCACGCCTACCTCATAGGGGAGGTCAGCGAACCGGCCAGGATCGACGTCTGGGCCGACACCGAGCACCAGGTGCTGCGCTTCCCGCCGCCCGGCTGCGGCCGGCTGGTGCTGATGCCCGGCGATGTCAGCGGCGGCGAGTTCGCCACCAGCGACGACAATCTGCGCCGGTGCGTCGACCTGCTGATGACGCTCTACTACGAGTTCGACCTGGTCGTCGTCGACCTCAGCGCCGGCCGCTCCTACGCCGTCGACATGGTCCTGGAGGCCACCGCACAGCCCGAGATGAGCGAGGTCACCGCCCGCTGGCTGGTCTTCCACCGCTGGACCCGCCAGCATGTGGCGGCCGCCGCGAGCCTGGTCTTCGGCAAGCGCGGCATCGTCGCCGGCGGCGTCGACCGCGGCCATGACGAGGAGGCGCTGCGGGGCGCCATCCGCTTCGTACGGGCCGCCGTGCCCGATCCCGAGTCGCCGCTGTGGTCCCAGGTCTCGCCCACCCAGTCGGCGTGGATGCGCAAGACCGACGGCGACCTCAAGCAGCTCGCCTCAACCCACGGCATCGGCTACAGCCAGGTCCTCGGTTCGGTGCCCCTGGAGCCGGTCCTGCAGTGGCGTGAGCAGCTCATCACCGACGAGGACGTGCTCGACAGCCAGATCGCCAACCAGGAGACCTGGCAGGCGCTGAGCCGGCTCGCCGGACGGCTCACCGACGACAAGTACTGGGAGCAGGCGTGAGCGAAGCCGTGTTCCAGGAGACCACCGCGGAGCCCCGCACCCAGTCCGTGCCGCTCGCCCACCTCTCCCTGGAGCTGGGCCACCTCTACATGGAGGACTTCGAGGCCGGGCCGGGGCGGCTGCGCGAGCACTTCGCCGAGGTGCGGATCTGGGTGGACGCCGCCCGCGCCTCCGTCGCCCGCCGCGGCAAGCGCCCGCGTATCAGCACCTGCTTCCTGATCGACGACTACTTCAGCCGCTTCTCCACCCCGGCCGAGCTGATCCCGATGGTGCTGAAGGAGGCCGAGAAGGCCGGTCTGGTCATCGACTACCTGGCCCGCGAGTCGGCCTGCGCGGTCGCCGACCGCGTCGAGCTCGCGGAATCGGTCATGCACCGGCTCGTCGAGTCGCCTCCCCCCGGCAGCTACGGCTCCCGCCCGTCCGTCAGCCAGACCGGCTGGCTCGCCAACGGCCAGCGCACACCCACGGCGTCCCGCAGCGCCCTGGGCCAGGTCAAGGGCTGGGAGCCGCCCCGGGAGACCGCGGCCCGCAACCACTCGGTCTTCATGGACGTTGAGCTGTGGTCGGAGAAGGACGGACGGCGGCTGTGGTCCTGCCCGTTCCTGGCCGCCGTATGGCAGCTGGCCCGGCTGGGGCTGTTACGGCACCTGGGCGAGCCCGTGCTGGTGCCGGCGGACTGGAACGGCGGGGACTTCCCGCAGGACTGGGACCGGCTGCCACCGCTGACCAGGCTCACCGGATCGGCGGCGGCCCCCTTCAGCGCGTACCGCACCTGCACCCTGATGCCGAACCGGTTCCTGGCCGTCGAGGACGCCGTCCGGCTCATCCTCGACCAGACAGACGTCGACGCCGGGGCGCTGCGGCAGGTCGCCGAGCGGTCGGCCCGCGAGGGCATGGCGGTACCGGCGGCGGTCGCCCAGCGCGCCACCTACGTCTTCTACGAGGAGCCCGGCGACTCCTTTGAGGCCGAGGGGGCCTGAGATGACGGCGGCCCACGGACAGCCCACGCGTTCGGTCCTCGCCTGCGGCGAGGTGCGCACCTGTCTGCTGCCGTCCCTCCCGGCGCTGGACGGCCGGGCCGCCACCCAGCTGCTCAGGCTGCGCGCCGACGAACACGTCCGGGTCTCCGAGCGGCCCACCATGTACGCCCTCTCCCCCGAGACCCTGACCGGCGTGGACTGCCGGCTGCCCACCTCCAACGGCACCAAGGTCCGGGGCGTCGGTACGGTCGTCTCCCGCGCGGCGCTGACCGAGGGCCGCCTGCTCCAGTCGACCGCCTACTTCAGCGTCCCGGCGGCCGGCCCGGACCTGCGGCGCCCCTGGGGGCAGTACCTCGTACGGCCGGGCCTGGTCGAGCCCTTCGGCAAGCTGCCCCAACAGGCCGCCGCCGAGGGCGCGTTGCGCGGGGCCGAGCGCGGGGAACTCGACCTGGGGATGATCGCCGAGAGCCTGCTGGCCCAACTCCGCCGCCACGCCCTCCTCGATCGCCGGGTCCCCTTCAAGTCGAGCCCCACCCGGCTGCGTTGGGTCGCACGTCGCATCCCGGCAGGCGAGCGGGCGTCCCTGGCGAACTTCACGCTCACCGAGGGCGGACTGCGGACCATGGAACTGCGGCTGCCGCAGGACGTACCGGTCGCCGCCGCGGCCGGTCTGTGCGAGGATCTCGCCCTGCACGACTGGCTTTTGACGACCGTTCAGCACATGCTGGACAACAGCCGGATCGGTGCCATAGACGGACCCTCGGTGGTCGAGGCACTGCACCCGGTCGTCGTACATCTGCTGCATCTGTGGATGCCGCGCGCGCACGTGGACCCGGCGCTGGGTCACCTGTGGGACGTACTGGAACAGAAACCGGGGTTCTCCCGCCAATGGGAGAACCTGAGCCGGCGCATCAGGGACCGACTGGCCCTCCAGGCCGTAGCGATGCCGAACCAGGCGCTCAGCACGCGCTGAGGGGCGGCACCCGAACCAGAAACCCGACGGGGGATGAGACATGAGTGGAGCGGCATTAGGAACGGGAAGCAACGGGCAGGCGGTCCCGCACCAGGGACAGCGCATGCCCAAGATGTTCTGGCGGATCCTGATCACCGCCGGGGCGGCGGGCGGCGCCTTTCTGCTGACCAGCATCCTGAACCAGGACGACGGGAACATCTGGCAGTGGGTGGCGTCCATCGTCATCGGCAGCGCGGCGCTGATCGTGCAGTACCTGCTGGACTTCGCGGAGCGGTTCGAGAAGGTCGACCGGCGCTTCAACGAGATCCTCGCCGCGACGGAGCTGTTCAGCCAGGTGGACGGCTCGGTGCTCCGCTCCGAAGAGGTGACCCGGCTGGTCCTCGGCTACACCAAGGTCCGTGAACAGGGCAGCGACATCGTGCAGGCCTTCGCCGAGAAGGAGCTGGCCGACCTCGCCAAGCTGATGGAGGGCCTCGCCAAGGGCAGCGAGGACCGCGCGGGCGAGAACCACGAGTGGCTGATCAACATCACCGACTGCGTCAAGATGACCCTCGACGCCACCAGCACGTCCGTGGACCGGGACTTCTGGTACAGCGGGCCCGCGGAGCGGTATCTCGACGCGCAGGAGAAGGCGATCAAGCGGCGGGGCGTGGAGATACGGCGGCTGTTCCTCGTGAAGGAACCGCACGACGTCACCGCCAGCCTCAGAGACCTCTGCGAGCGGCACCGCAGGCGCGGCATCGACGCCCGGATCGCGGTGCGGTCGCAGATGACGTCGAGCCGCAAGGTGGACGACTTCATCGTCTTCGACGGCGAGCTGTGCTACGAGACCGCGCCGGACCAGGAGTCCAACCCGGACGGCACCTGGCTGAGGTGCGAGCCCGAGCACGTCGAGGACCGCGTCAACCAGTTCAACGAACTGTGGGCGGAGGCGCGGGAGCCGGAAGCGGTGCCGAGCGTCCTTACTTCAGAGAGCTGACGAAACCGCTCCACGCGTGAGCGGGGAAGACGAGGACGGGGCTGTCCGAGGCGAGCTTGGAGTCTCGGACGGGGACTGCGCCGGGGACTCCGTCGGCTACCTCGACGCAGTTGCCGCCGTTACCGTCGCTGTAGGTGCTCTTACGCCAGCGGGCGGCGCCTGGGAAGTCGTACGCGACCTCGACGCAGTTGCCGCCCTCGCCGTTGCTGTAGCTGCTCTTGAACCAGCTGGCGTTGCTCAGGTCGTACTCGGGCATCGTCTGTAATCCTCAGCCGCCGACTCGATCAGGGCCAGGGACGCCTTCGGCGACAGCGCGGCGACCCTGAGCAGATCGTATGCGCGCTGTGCCCGCTTCACCACAGCCGGATCGTCAATCAGCGTCCCCGAAAACGACGTCTCTGTATAGGCGACCGGCGGTGCGTCGTCGAAGTCCATGAGCCGCAGGTCCCCGGTCATCGACGCGTGCGCCCCAGCCGCGTACGGGATCACCGTCACCCACACCGTGCGCTCGCGCATCAGCCTCGCGATGTGCTCCAGTTGCTCAGCCATCGTCTCCGGGCCACCCACAGGGATGCGCAGCACGTTCTCGTGCAGGGCCACCCAATACTCCGGCCTTGTAGCGTCCTTGAGGATGTGCGCTCGTTCCAGGCGGGCCGTAACCTTCTCCTCGACGTACTCGTCGGTGACGAACGGGTTCGCCGCGATGGTGACCGCCCGCGCGTACGCGGCTGTCTGCAACAGACCCGGCACCACCGTGGGCGCGAACTCGCAGATCCTCGTCGCCAGCCGCTCCAGCTCCACGACCGCCGCGAAGTAATCCGCGTACCGCTGATCCCTGATGAGCTTCTGCCACAACCGCTCGAAAATACCGTCGGTTTGTAGCACCTCATCAATCCTCTGGGCGATATCCAGCTGAGGCTTTCGAATTGCCTGCTCGAACTGGCCGATATACCCGCCGGAGACGAACACCCGGGACCCCAGTTCCACCTGGCTGATCCCCGCGTCCTCCCGGCGTCGTTTGAGCTCCGTGCCGAAGAACTCCCAGGCCGCCTGCCGTGAACCATTGGCCATGACCAACCCCCTTGCGCTGCCCCGCACTTGTAGCGCCCTTTTGGGGCACAGACTCCTGCCGAGTGTAGGCGTCGCAGGTCAGGATGGAGATGAAAAGAGTGAAACCCAAAAGGGAGGGGAGCAACGTGACGGCACGACACTCGGCGCTCTGCGTCGAAGAAGCGGAGGAAGCAGTGAAGGAATTGCGGGCGGTGCTGGAGAAGGCAGGAATTACGCTCCCGACACTCCGGATCGACCCGGCGAGTCTTGCGCGCGAAGCCCCTTGCCCGCTCGTCGAATTGGGTCGCTGTTCCGTAGCGACCGCGCAGCGCCTGGCGGCGGTGCTGCGATGAAGCCGCCGATCGGGTCGTACGTCGTGGACACCCGCACGGGGAGAATCGGCATCGTGATGGGACATGAGGGGCCGTATGTACAACTGAGACCGTACGGGGGCGGCAAGGAGTGGGACGCCGAGCCGGCGGCCGTACGCAGGGCCACCCCTGCCGAGCGGCTGCGCGCGGCGACGGCGTACGCGAACGCACGCAGCAGGGGTGAGGTTCCTTGACGTAGCGTGTGGCCGGTGTCACGCAGTGCGCTGGTGGGCCGACCGGTGACAGATCACCTCGTGTGAGCGACTGGTCGGCCACCCCGACTGAGCCCGCCGGCTCCGGGCGTACGCGACAATGAAGCCATGAGTCTGTTCCGCGACGACGGCATCGTGCTGCGCACCCAGAAGCTGGGTGAGGCGGACCGGATCATCACGCTGCTCACTCGTGGGCATGGGCGGGTGCGGGCCGTGGCCCGGGGGGTGCGGCGGACCAAGTCGAAGTTCGGCGCCCGGCTCGAACCCTTCTCCCATGTCGACGTGCAGTTCTTCGCGCGGGGGAGTGAGCTGGTCGGGCGCGGGCTGCCGCTGTGCACGCAGAGCGAGACCATCGCGCCGTACGGCGGCGGGATCGTCACCGACTACGCGCGGTACACCGCCGGGACGGCCATGCTGGAGACCGCCGAGCGGTTCACCGACCACGAGGGGGAGCCCGCGGTCCAGCAGTACCTGCTCCTCGTGGGCGCCCTCCGGACGCTCTCCCGCGGCGAGCACGCGCCGCATCTCGTCCTCGACGCGTTCCTGCTCCGCTCCCTCGCCGTCAACGGCTATGCCCCGAGCTTCAGCGACTGCGCGAAGTGCGGCATGCCGGGACCGAACCGCTTCTTCTCGGTGGCCTCCGGGGGCTCGGTCTGCGTCGACTGCCGGGTGCCCGGCAGCGTCGTACCGTCGCCGCAGACCCTGGAACTGCTCGCCGCGCTGCTTACGGGAGACTGGGAGACCGCGGACGCCTGCGAGGCGCGGTACGTCCGGGAGGGGAGCGGGCTGGTGTCCGCCTACCTGCACTGGCACCTGGAGCGCGGGCTGCGCTCACTTCGGTACGTGGAAAAGTAAGGGAGACGAGAAGCACATGGTCGTGAGTGGGATGCTGGGCCGCCGGCGCCGCGAGTACAGGACGCCGGAGCCGCACCCGTCCGGTGCCCGCCCACCGAAGCTCCCCGGTGAGCTGGTCCCCAACCATGTGGCGATCGTCATGGACGGGAACGGCCGCTGGGCGAAGGAGCGGGGGCTGCCGCGCACCGAGGGGCACAAGGTCGGCGCCGAGCGGGTGCTGGACGTCCTGCAGGGCGCGATCGAGATGGGCGTGGGCGCGATCTCCCTGTACGCCTTCTCCACCGAGAACTGGAAGCGGTCGCCGGACGAGGTGCGCTTCCTGATGAACTTCAACCGTGACTTCATCCGCAAGACCCGTGACCAGCTCGACGAGCTGGGGGTACGGGTGCGGTGGGTCGGCCGGATGCCCAAGCTGTGGAAGTCCGTCGCCAAGGAGCTGCAGATCGCGCAGGAGCAGACCAAGGGCAATGACCGGCTGACGCTGTACTTCTGCATGAACTACGGCGGGCGGGCCGAGATCGCGGACGCCGCGAAGGCCCTCGCGCAGGACGTGAGGTCCGGGCGGCTCGACCCGTCCAAGGTCAACGAGAAGACCTTCGCCAAGTACATGTACTACCCGGACATGCCGGACGTCGACCTGTTCCTGCGCCCGAGCGGCGAGCAGCGCACCTCCAACTACCTGCTCTGGCAGAGCGCTTACGCCGAGATGGTCTTCCAGGACGTGCTGTGGCCGGACTTCGACCGGCGCGACCTGTGGCGGGCCTGCGTGGAGTTCGCCTCGCGCGACCGGCGGTTCGGCGGGGCCATCCCGAACGAGGAGCTGCTGGCGATGGAGGGCAGGCAGGAGTAGGCCCTGTCAGAGCCTGCCGCTACGATCACGGCTCGCACCGAAGGAGCAGGGGAGGGGCCGTGATCGAGGAACAGGCTGTGGAGCCGCGAGCGGAGCAGGTCGCGCTGGAGTTCGAGTACCAGCATGCGGACATGGCGGACGGCTTCAGGACGCTCGTGCGCAAGCGGGGGGTGTCCGGTCTCGTCTACCGCCCGGCCTTTCTCGTCGCTTTCGGGCTCCTGGGTGTGGCCCTCCTGGCACTGAAGGTGAGCGACGGCGAGAACCCCGTTGTCGGGGTGATCGTCGTGCTGTGGGCAGTGCTGATGTCCTTCGCACCGCATCTCTTCGCCCGCGCGTCCCTGAAGGCCAACCAGCACCAGGGGCTGATCCGGGTGACGGTGGACGCTGACGGAGTACGGCTCCGCGGCGCCCATGCCGACATGCGTACCGCCTGGGCCAACTACGGCAGCTACGCCGAGTCCGACCGCGTCTTCATCCTGCGCAGCCCTGACCGGGCCGGGCGGTGCGCGATGGTGCTCGTCAAGCGAGGGGCGGCCGACCCGGCGGACATCGACCGACTGCGCGCCCTGCTCGACGGCCATCTGCGGCGCGTGTGACGTTCCGGGCTGGTCAGCCCGGCGGTCACCGCTCAACGCCGGGCCGGGCATTTCAGCCCGTCCGGCGTTTGAGGACAAGGCCCCTTCAGGGCAGAAGCGGGGTCTGGGGGCGCAGCCCCCAGGGGCGCGCACCCTCACTCACCCGCACCGAAGTCGGCTCAGCCCGCGGCGCACTCCGCGCACGTGCCGAAGATCTCCACCGTGTGCGCCACGTTGACGTACCCGTGCTCGGCCGCGATGGCGTCCGCCCACTTCTCCACCGCGGGTCCCTCGACCTCGACCGCCTTGCCGCAGACGCGGCAGACGAGGTGGTGGTGGTGTTCGCCGGTCGAGCAGCGGCGGTAGACGGACTCGCCGTCGGAGGTGCGCAGCACGTCGACCTCGCCCGCCTCGGCGAGGGACTGGAGGGTGCGGTAGACCGTCGTCAGCCCGACCGAGTCGCCCTTGTGCTTGAGCATGTCGTGGAGTTCCTGCGCGCTGCGGAACTCGTCGACCTCGTCGAGCGCCGCCGCCACGGCGGCCCGCTGCCGGGTGGCTCGGCCCTTAACGGGCGGTCCAGCGGTCGTCACCGGTTGCCTCCAAACGTCTGCGCCTTGCCGGGCCATTGTGCCAGCCCGGACTGTGCGCGGTCAGACGCCGACCTTGCCCCCGGTCTCCCGGCTGGCCGGAATCGCACACTCCGCGGGGTCTCCCGTGGGGTGCGCCGCGGCCAGGGCGCGGGCCCTGCGCCGGGCCAGCGGGGCCGCCAGGGCGGTCAGCGCGATGAACGCGCCGATGGTCAGCAGCACGATCGTCGCGCCGGGCGGAACGTCCTGGTAGTACGAGGTCACCGTGCCGCCGATGGTCACCGTGACGCCGATCCCGACGGCGATCGCGAACGTCGCCGCGAAGCTGCGGCTGAGCTGCTGAGCCGCCGCCACCGGCACCACCATCAGCGCGCTGACCAGCAGCAGGCCGACCACGCGCATGGCGACCGTCACCGTCACCGCCGCCGTGATCGCCGTCAGCAGGTTCAGGGCGCGGACCGGAAGGCCGGTGACCCTCGCGAACTCCTCGTCCTGGCTCACCGCGAACAGCTGGCGGCGCAGGCCGAGGGTGACCAGCACCACGAAGGCGGCGAGCAGGACGATCGCCGTCACGTCCGACTCGCTCACCGTCGACAGGGAGCCGAAGAGGTACGAGGTCAGGTTGGCGTTCGACCCGGTCGGCGCGAGGTTGATGAACATCACGCCGCCGGCCATACCGCCGTAGAAGAGCATCGCGAGGGCGATGTCGCCGCGGGTCCTGCCGTACCAGCGGATCAGCTCCATCAGGACCGCGCCGAGGACGGAGACCAGCGTCGCCATCCACACCGGCGACCAGGAGAGGAGGAAGCCGAGGCCGACGCCGGTCATCGCGACATGGCCGATTCCGTCGCCCATCAGGGCCTGGCGGCGCTGGACGAGGTAGATGCCGACGGCCGGGGCCGTGATGCCGACCAGCACCGCGGCCAGCAGCGCCCGCTGCATGAAGTCGTAGTTCAGGAAGTCCATCAGCTCAGCAGCCCTGTTCGGATCGGCTCGGCGTCGTGGGCCGCGTGCGGGTGTACATGGTCGTGGCCGGGCAGGGCGTGCTGGCCGACCGCCTTCGGGGGCGGGCCGTCGTGCACCACACAGCCGTCGCGCAGGACGACCGCCCGGTCGATCAAGGGCTCCAGAGGGCCCAGTTCATGCAGGACGAGCAGGACGGTCGAGCCCTGGGAGACCTGCTCCCTGAGCGTCTGTGCGAGCACCTCCTGGCTGGCCAGGTCCACGCCCGCCATCGGCTCGTCCATGATCAGCAGATCCGGCTCGGGAGCCAGCGCGCGGGCGATGAGCACCCGCTGGTGCTGGCCGCCGGACAGGGCGCCCACCGAGTCCTTCGCCCGGTCCGCCATGCCGACCAGGTCGAGAGCACGTCGTACGGCCTCGTGGTCGGCCTTGCGGAAGAGGCCGAAGCGGGTGCGGGACAGCCGGCCCGAGGAGACGACCTCGCCGACCGTGGCGGGCACACCGCCCGCGGCCGTCGTGCGCTGCGGGACGTAGCCCACGCGGTGCCAGTCCCGGAACCGGCGCCGGTCCGTGCCGAACAGCTCGATCTCGCCGGAGCTGACCGGCACCTGGCCGATGACGCTGCGCACGGCGGTCGACTTGCCCGAGCCGTTGGCGCCGAGCAGCGCGACGACCTCACCGCGGTGCACGGTGAGGTCGATGCCCCTCAGGACGGGGCGCGAGCCCAGCTCGGCGCGTATGCCGCGCAGGGAAATGACGGGCTCGGTCATGCCGCCCTCCATAGGGTTGGTCACTTGGCTCCCAGGGCCGTCTTCAGGGCCGTGAGGTTGGCCTCCATGACCTCGAAGTAGTCGTCGCCCTTGGACTTGTCGGTGATGCCCTCAAGCGGGTCGAGGACGTCCGTCTTCAGGCCAGCGTCGTCGGCGAGGGTCTTCGCGGTCTTGTCGGACACCAGTGTCTCGTAGAAGACGGTGGTGACGCCGTCGGCCTTGGCCTCCTGCTGGAGCTCCTTGATCCGGGCCGGGCTGGGCTCGCTCTCCGGGTCGAGGCCGGAGATGGCCTCCTGGGTCAGGCCGTAGCGCTCGGCGAGGTAGCCGAAGGCGGCGTGGTTGGTGAAGAAGACCTTGCTCTTGGTGTTCCGCAGGCCGTCCTCGAACTCGGTGTTGAGGCCGTTGAGCTTCTTGACCAGCGCGTCGGTGTTCTTCTTGTAGTCGGCGGCGTGGTCCGGGTCGGCCTTCTCGAAGGCCGCGCCGACGCCCTTGGCGACCTCGGCGTACTTCACCGGGTCGAGCCAGACGTGCGGGTCGAGGGCGTGCTCCTCCTCTTCGGAGTGCCCCTCCTCCGCGGCGTGGCCCTCCTCGGCGTGCGCCTCCTCGCCCCCGTGCTCGTGGCTGTCCTCAAGGCTGCCGTGGTCCTCCAGCTTGGTGAGCGTGGCGGCGTCGATCTTGGTCTTGACGCCGGACTGCGTGACGGCCTCGTCGACGGCCGGCTGCAGGCCCTTGAGGTAGAGCGCCGCGTCGGACTCCTCGATCTGCGCCCGCTGCTGGGCGCTGACCTCCAGGTCGTGCGGCTCCTGGCCGGGCTCGGTCAGGGTGGCGACCTTCACATGGTCGCCGCCGATCTGCTCGGCGAGGAACTGCATCGGATAGAACGACGCGACGACGTCGAACTTCTCCGTGTTGCCCGCGGCCGCGCTGTCGGAGGAGCAGGCGGAGAGGGTCCCGAGACCGAGGGTGGCGGCGGCCGCGACGGCGATCCCGGATATGTGCTGTCGTCGTACGTTCATGACACTCATTTTCAGCAAAGATGGAAACCATTGTCAACAAAGCGATCAGGTGCACCGATTTGGTTGAGGGGGAGCCCCCGCCGGTACCCTGAAGCATTCGCTGTGAAGCGCCTCGCTTCGTCGCCCGTCGTCGTAATGAAGAGAGCACCGTGGCCGCCGACAAGATCGACACCATCGTCAGCCTGAGCAAGCGCCGTGGCTTCGTATTCCCCTGCAGTGAGATCTACGGCGGCCAGCGTGCCGCCTGGGACTACGGGCCGCTGGGTGTCGAGTTCAAGGAGAACATCAAGCGCCAGTGGTGGCGCTACATGGTGACGTCGCGCGA
The DNA here is from genome assembly GCF_001513975.1 of Streptomyces curacoi. GTDB lineage: Bacteria > Actinomycetota > Actinomycetes > Streptomycetales > Streptomycetaceae > Streptomyces > Streptomyces curacoi. The sequence goes on along the minus strand of NZ_KQ947984.1, from coordinate 963,946 downwards.
GGACGTCGTCGGTATCGACTCGTCCGTCATCCTGGCCCCCGAGGTGTGGGTCGCCTCCGGTCACGTCGCCACCTTCACGGACCCGCTGACCGAGTGCACCTCCTGCCACAAGCGCTTCCGGGCCGACCACCTGGAGGAGGCGTACGAGGAGAAGAAGGGCCGCGCCCCGGAGAACGGCCTGGCGGACATCAACTGCCCCAACTGCGGCACCAAGGGCCAGTTCACCGAGCCCAAGCAGTTCTCGGGTCTGCTCTCCACCCACCTCGGCCCGACGCAGGACAGCGGATCGATCGCGTACCTGCGTCCGGAGACCGCGCAGGGCATCTTCACCAACTTCGCCCAGGTGCAGACCACCTCGCGCCGCAAGCCGCCGTTCGGCATCGCGCAGATGGGCAAGTCCTTCCGCAACGAGATCACTCCCGGCAACTTCATCTTCCGCACCCGCGAGTTCGAGCAGATGGAGATGGAGTTCTTCGTCAAGCCGGGCGAGGACGAGAAGTGGCAGGAGTACTGGATGGAGCAGCGCTGGAACTGGTACACCGGTCTCGGCCTGCGCGAGGAGAACATGCGGTGGTACGAGCACCCGCAGGAGAAGCTCTCCCACTACTCCAAGCGCACCGCTGACATCGAGTACCGCTTCCAGTTCGGCGGCAGCGAGTGGGGCGAGCTGGAGGGTGTCGCCAACCGCACCGACTACGACCTGGGCGCCCACTCGAAGGCTTCGGGCCAGGACCTGTCGTACTTCGACCAGGAGGCCGGCGAGCGCTGGACCCCGTACGTCATCGAGCCCGCGGCCGGTGTCGGCCGCACCATGCTGGCCTTCCTCCTCGACGCCTACGTCGAGGACGAGGCGCCCAACGCCAAGGGCAAGATGGAGAAGCGCACCGTGCTGCGCCTGGACCACCGCCTCGCCCCGGTGAAGGTCGCGGTGCTCCCGCTGTCCCGCAACCCGGAGCTGTCCCCGAAGGCCAAGGGGCTCGCGCAGGCGCTGCGCCAGCACTGGAACATCGAGTTCGACGACGCCGGTGCGATCGGGCGCCGCTACCGCCGCCAGGACGAGATCGGTACGCCGTACTGCGTGACGGTGGACTTCGACACGCTGGACGACAACGCGGTGACCGTGCGTGAGCGGGACTCCATGAAGCAGGAGCGCGTGTCGCTGGACCAGATCGAGGGTTACCTGGCCGGGCGTCTCATCGGCTGCTAGGCGGTTGTGCCGGGTCGGCGTCTGCCTGGCTCGTGTGGTCGGCCGAGTGCGGGTTCTCTGTGGCTGGTCGTGCAGTTCCCCGCGCCCCTGAGGGGGTTGCGGGGAATCTGCGTTTCACAGGTCCAGGTCGGCGTAGAGGGCCGCGTGGTCGGAGGCCGCGTTGGTCTTCGACGTCACGCTGTTGAAGGACTTGATGCCGTCGGCGCGGATTCCGCGGGTCTCCAGGCCCACGTGCTGCACCTTGCTCCACAACTGCGGGGACAGCATCAGATAGTCGATCTTCTGCCGCGGCGAGTCGCACTCCCCGAAAGTGCCGGGCAGCCCCTTGTAACCGGGGTGGCTCATCACGTCCTGCAGGCCGGTGGCCAGGAGAGCGTCGATGGGTTTGCTGCCGGGGGAGTCGTTGAGGTCTCCGGCGACCACCACGTGCGGGGAGCGTTCCAGGGCGGCCTCGTAGATCGCCGCGACCCGCTCGGCCTGGGCCTCCCGCAGCTTTGGGTTGTCGTTGCTCTTGCTCTTGAGGTGGTTGCCCAGGAGCCACAGGGGGTTCTTGCCGGCGTCGATCTCGATCTCGAACTCGGGGCAGTCGCGGCTGAACAGCGGATTCCCGGATCCGTCGGGGTGGGGGTCGAAGATGTGCGGCCGTACGGACCTGATCGGGTAGCGGCTCAGGACGCCGATGTCGATGCCACGGATGTCGTTGCCGTCGATCAGCATGCTGTAGGGATACGGCTTCCCGCCGGCCGAGCCGCCCACGATCTGCTCGTTGAAGCGCTGGAGGGTGAGGCGGTCCTCGACCTCGACCGCGAGCAGGATGGCGGCGTCGACCTCGACGACCACCTTGCCGGTGTTGCGTACGGCGTCCCCGTCGAGGTCCTCCCGCACGAGTTCCGCCCAACCGGCCCAGTTCTTGCGGCCGTTGGCGAGGATCCGCACCTCGAAGTCGGCCGACCCCGGCCGCCCGGACGTCTGGAAGAGCCTGGCGCCGCCCCCGCGGGTCTGGTTGATGAAGATCGGCGGAGGGTCCTCGGGGTCCGTCCGGTAGGCCTCGTGCTTGGCGATGAGCTCGGCGATCCGGAGCTTCTCGTCCCTCTGATAGGTCGTCAGGTCGAGCAGGGACACCAGCTCGGCGAAGTCGGCCAGGATCCGGCGGCGCCGCTCGACGTCCGGGAGAACGAGGGCTTTGGGGCGGCGGAAGAGGTTCTCCGTGTTGAAGGTGGCGATACGGATGGTCATGGCGCCTCCTCTGCGGTGGCGCAGGGGCGTCCGCGGCCGGGGCAGGCGCCACCGGGGGCTGCTCGCCGACACTTCGATTCTCGGGGCGCCGCGCACCCGTGTCGAACGGAGCGGTGATTGGTCCCCTTGCCCGGTGGCCGATTGGCCCTGTGGCCGAGGGCGCGGTGGCGCCAGGGTGACGGGCATGAGCATCGCCTTCCTCCTCACCACCCTCGTCGTGGTCGCCACCCCCGGCACGGGCGTCGTCTACACACTGGCCGCCGGACTGTCCCGCGGCCGGCGCGCGAGCGTCGTCGCGGCCTTCGCCTGCACGCTCGGGATCGTGCCGCACATGCTGGCCACCATCACCGGCGTGGCCGCGCTGCTGAACGCCAGTGCCGCCGCGTTCCAGATCCTCAAGTACGCCGGTGTCGCCTACCTCCTCTACATGGCGTGGGCGACGCTGAAGGACCGGGAGGCGATCACCGTCGAGCAGGAGAGCGCGCCCCTGTCCGCGGGGCGGGTCATCGTCCAGGGCGTGCTGATCAACCTCCTCAACCCCAAGCTGACGATCTTCTTCTTCGCTTTCCTGCCGCAGTTCGTGAGCCCGGGCGAGCCACACGCGCTGCCACGCATGCTGGCCCTGAGCGGGGTGTTCATGCTGGCGACGTTCGTGGTCTTCGCGGCGTACGGCATCCTGGCCGCGTCCGTGCGCAGCCACGTCACCTCCCGGCCGAGGGTGATGACATGGCTGCGGCGGAGTTTCGCGGGGTCGTTCGTGGCGCTGGGAGCGAAGCTGGCGTTCACCGCCCGTTAGCGGGTGAGCGGTCTCAACGGCCCTGCAGGGCCTTGAGGTTGTCGCCGAACGTCCAGTTCTTCGAGCCGTCCCAGTTGATCGACCAGGTCATCAGGCCCTTGAGTGCGGTGCCGTAGTGCCGCCAGGCCTGGGCGACGAGGGGCGGTGACATATGGCCGCCGCCCGCGCCCGGCTGCGCGGGCAGGCCCGGCACCTGCTTGTCGTACGGCACCTTGATCGTGGTGCCCTGCACGACCAGGCCCTTGTTGAGGCAGTCGGTCTGGGCGACGAAGCCCTCGACGGTGCCGGCGGAGTAGGAGTCGCCGGAGCAGCCGTACATGCTGCCGTTGTAGTACTGCATGTTGAGCCACCACAGGCGGCCGTTGTCGGCGTACTTCTTGATGATCGGCAGGTAGGCGCCCCAGATCGAGCCGTAGACGACGCTGCCGCCGGTGACGTACGCCGTCTCCGGGGCCATGGTGAGGCCGAAGTTCGAGGGCATCTGCGCCAGTACGCCGTCGATGATGCGGACCAGGTTGGCCTGGGACGTGGACAGCCGGCCGATGTTGCCGCTGCCGACCAGGCCCGTCTCGATGTCTATGTCGATGCCGTCGAAGTTGTACTTCTTCAGGATCGGGACGATCGTCGCGACGAACCGGTCCGCCACGGCCGTCGAGCTGAGGTCGATGCCGGCCGTCGCGCCGCCGATGGAGAGCAGGATCGTCCGGCCCGCCGCCTTCGCCGCGCACATCTCCGCGGGCGTGGCCACCTTCACGCCCGTGTCCATGCCGTCCTCCCACAGCGCGGTGCCGTCGGAGCGGATGACCGGGAACGCCGCGTTGATCACGTTGTAGCCGTGCGCGCCGATGCGGGAGTCGGTGATCGGGGTCCAGCCGAAGGGCGGGTGGACGCCGTTGGCCGCGCCGTCCCAGTTCTCCCAGTAGCCCTGGAGCACCTTGCCGGCGGGCCGGGACTTCACGGCGCAGGTGTCGGCGGCGGAGGCGGTGGGGGCGAGGGCGATCGACAGCGGGGCGAGGCAGACGGCCGCGAGGGCGGCGGCGAGCAGGCGCAGTCTCCTGCGGATCATGCGGGGCCTCCCGGTGGGGGTCGGTGAGGTGTCGTAGGCATGACAGTTGCGCGGTCCAGACCTTTAGTCAATAGGTCTGGACCAATTGCTGTGCTCGCTTCAGCGCCTCGATGCGGGGGTCCGTCTGACAAATGACAGCTGACAGATATTGAAATCTGTCAGCTGTCATGTCATGGTGGATGCCATGACGATGCACACACGCACTCTCGGAACCACCGGCCCCCACGTCTCCGCTCTGGGCCTCGGCTGCATGGGTATGTCCGGCATGTACGGTGAGTCGGACGCCGCCGAGTCGATCGCCACCATCCACGCGGCCCTGGAAGCCGGGGTGACCCTGCTCGACACCGGCGACTTCTACGGCATGGGCCACAACGAACTGCTGATCGGCCGGGCGCTGCGCACCGCCCCCGCCGCCCTGCGCGAGAACGCGCTGCTCAGCGTGAAGTTCGGCGCCCTGCGCGACCCGGACGGCGGCTGGTCCGGCTTCGACGGCCGCCCGGCCGCCGTGAAGAACTTCGCCGCGTACTCCCTCCAGCGCCTCGGCGTCGACCACATCGACGTCTACCGCCCCTCCCGGCTCGACCCGGACGTGCCGATCGAGGAGACCGTCGGTGCGATCGCCGAACTGGTCGAGAAGGGCTGGGTCCGGCACATCGGGCTCAGCGAGGTCGGCGCCGACACCATCCGCCGGGCCGCCGCCACCGCTCCGATCGCCGACCTGCAGATCGAGTACTCGCTCATCTCCCGCGGCCCCGAGCGGGAGATCCTGCCCACCCTCCGTGAGCTGGGCATCGCCGTCACCGCGTACGGCGTACTGTCACGGGGGCTGATCTCCGGCCACCTCACGGGCAGCCGGCAGTTCGCCACGAACGACTTCCGGGCCCACTCGCCCCGCTTCCAGGGCGAGAACCTCCAGCACAACCTCACGCTGGTCGAGTCCCTGCGCAAGATCGCCGAACAGAAGGACGTCACCGTCGCTCAGATCGCCATCGCCTGGGTGCTCTCGCGGGGTGAGGACATCGTGCCGCTGGTCGGCGCGCGCACCCGTGAGCGGCTCGGCGAGGCGCTGGGCGCGCTGGACGTGACCCTGGACGCGGCCGACCTCGCCGCCATCGAGGACGCCGTACCGGCGGACGCGGTGGCCGGCGAGCGGTATGCGGCGGAGCAGATGGCCATGCTCGACAGCGAACGATGAACACCGTGCCAGGTACCGTCTAGGCATGTCACCGACCTCCGAGACCCTGACCGCCGAGCGCATCCTCGAAGCGACCGAGGAGGTGCTGCGCCGCCACGGCCCGGCCAAGGCCACCGTGGTGGACGTGGCCCGCGCGCTCGGCGTCAGCCATGGCAGTGTCTACCGGCACTTCCGCACGAAGGCGGCGCTGCGGGAGGCGGTCACGAAGAGGTGGCTGGACCGGACGTCCGAGGCGCTGTCCGGGATCGTCGCCGCCGAGGACCGGGACCCGGAGACCCGGCTGCGCGACTGGTTCACGGCCCTGTTCGACGCCAAGCGGCACAAGGCGGGCGACGACCCCGAGCTGTTCGCCACCTACACGGTGCTGACCGACGAGAACGGCGACGTGGTGGGCGCCCATATCGCCGACCTGACCGGCCAGCTGACCCTGATCGTCCGCGCGGGCGTCGACGCCGGCGCCTTCCATGCCGCGTCCCCGGAAGCGACGGCCCGCGCCCTGTTCCAGGCCACGGGGCGCTTCCACGACCCGGGTTACGCCCGGGCGTGGGAACAGCCGGGTGTGCAGGAGGAGTTCGAGGCCGTGGTGGATCTGCTGGTGCGGGGCCTGCGGCAGTAGCTCTCAGCGCTGCGGCACGAGCTGCACCCGGATGTCGTCCGCGTACGGCAGGACGATGGTCTGGTCCCGGCCGAGTTGCCACTGCGGGGTGACCAGGAACAGCCGTCCGCCGGACGCCAGCAGCAGCCTGAAGCCCCGGTAGCGGTGGCGGTACACCCGCCCGCTCTCCCCGGGCTTCCCGAGAGGGGTCGCGGTCACGCCCGTCGGCAGTCCCTCCAGCGGTTCCTTGGTGTCGACGACGACCTCGGGGCGGCGCTGGAGGGCGGTCACGTCCTCCTCGCCCCGGCCCCTGCCGTACGCCCACGCCAGCTGCGTCGACGCCCAGAACAGCCCGGCCACGGCCAGCGCGAGCACGCACATCACCGCGTTCCTGGCCATGTGCTGCGACAGCAGTGGGCGTCCGCGCTGGCGGCCGTAGATCCAGACCCCGTACGCGACCGCCGCCGGGCCGAAGGCCAGGGCCAGGGGCACGATGCCGAATCTCACGCTCGTCTCGGAGCTGTGGACGAACATGCCGATGAGCGCCTCGCCGATCAGGAGGAGGCCGACGAGCGCGAAGCCGTACGCGAGGAAGGCGGCGGCGGACGTGTTGTCCCCCGCGTCGCGGGACAACACCCAGCTGACGAGGACGTGGATGGCGGCGAGCGCCAGAACGCCGAGGAAGATCATCGCCGCCGGCACGAAGACGACTTCCATGCCGTCCAGCATCAGGCCCTGGTTGGACCGGCCGGTCATGTCCACGTGGACGCCGAAGTAGTCGTATCGCGCGCGCGTGGCGACGTAGCCGAAGTAGATCAGCAGCGCGGTCGCCAGCGTCGTCGGACCTAGTGCCTCCGCGATGCGCCGGACCCGGGCGGAGACGGGCTGGCCAGGGGGCTCGGCCGTCATCACTCCTCCGGAGCGGCGGAGGTGGTTGTGGTTTCGGGGTCCGGCGGGTTGTCGGGCTGGGGCGGATCGTCGGGGTCGTCGGGCTGGGGCGGGTTGTCGGGGTCGGGGGTGTCGGTCGTAGGTGTGGTGGTGGTCTTGGTGCCCTCGACGAAGATGTTGGCCTCGACGGAGGAGTTGGCGCTGATCCGCACGGGGTTCTCGGGCGTCGGTGGCGGACCGCCCGCCTGCAGGGCGTACTTGCAGGGGTCGGTCGTGGCGTTGTCGCAGAGGAAGCTGAAGGTGGCCTCCGCCTTGATCGTGTAGTCCCCCTGCTGGACGTCCGTCGGGAAGACCGTGCCCGCCTCGCACTCCCCGTCCTGGACCAGCCGGGCGCCGTCGCAGGAGACGGTCTTGGGGCAGTGCGCCGCGTTGTTGGAGCTGAGCGCCGGCTTTTCCGGTCCGTGGGTCACGGTGAAGGACACGCTCTGGATCTGTGCGACAGTGCCGTAGGTGTTCATGAACCGCACACAGCCGTTGCCGTCGTCGGAGCCGTCGAGGCGTGGACCGTTCACATGAATCGACCGCTCACCCCCTCCGGGCGTCCTGCCATCGCCCGGCGTCCTGCCATCGCCCGGCGTACGGCCCCCGTCCCCGGTCGCGCTCCCCGACGTCTCCCCGGATCCCGTCGTCGCTCCGTCCGTGGCACCTGAAGTCGCCGCGGTACCGGTCGTCCGCGTGTCCCCGTCCCCCGCCTGGTCGCCCCCGGTGGTCGCGGACCTGACCAGCCACACGACCCCGAGCACCGCGACCAGACCGAGGATCGTGGCCATCACACCGAGGCGGGTACGTGAAGGGGGCATATTCGGACGATAAGGGCGCGTTTCAGTACTTTCCTCCTGGGTTACTCCACGGCGGTACGAACACCGGGCGAAGGACAGCCAGTCGTCGGCCCTGGAGACCGGCCCACGGCCGCCCGAATGGAGTGCCGGCATCCTGTGAGGAGGCCCTGGGGGTCGGAGGCCGTGTGGTACAGCCATGCCGCGCCCGGGTGGTACAGCAGCGGCACCGGGGCGAGCCTGGCCTGCCAGGTGGCCGGGGCGGTCGGGCCAGGGCCGCAGGGCGGGGCCGTCCGTTGCACCTCCAACATGGCCCCGACGGCCGGAGCGACTGGTCGGACGGGAGGAAGCCCCAGCCCGGGCGGGAGTCGAGCGGGTCCGCCGCGGTCATCGGGCGGGTCCGCCGGTGGTCATCGGGCGGGCTGCCGGGTCACGTCGTCGGCGGGGCTGAGGGGAGTGCGCGCGACCGTCGGCTTCGTCGGCTCCGGGAGCCGCTCCTCGGCCGGCGAGTCCAGCCCGACCAGGCCGTCCTCCGCCGGCGTCGGCACCCCGGCCGCGTGCGGCCTTGTGCGAAGTGGTCGTATGCCCTGCGCCTCCGTCGGTCGCTAAGCCTCGGTGGGGTTCACCGTCGCCTGATGTGCCTCCGCCAGATGTTCCTCCGCCTTCAGCCACGGCAGGAACTGCGCGCCCTTGCGCCAGCCGCAGGTGTCGCATCTGACCGTGCGCTGCGCGCCTTTGCGTTGCACCCGTACGACGTGCTCCCGGCCGTGTTGGTCCCAGCGGCTCACCTTGCTCGTGTTGATCTCCAGCATGACGCCTCCAGCGTCCGAGGACATCGAGTCTGCCTGCGCAGCAAGGAGTGTGCAGCAAGACCAACATCAACAGGGGATCCGGCCCCGCGAGTTGACCAACCTGTGGCCACACCCTCACAAGTCGCTCAGCCGACCGTCCGCGGCAGCCGCAGACTCAGCAGCCCCGTCAGCGCCACCCCGGCCAACTGCACCAGCAGCGTGGTGACCAGGGCGTCCCGCATGCCCAGCGCCGGGATCAGGGAGAGGAAGAGGGTGCCGAGGGTCGCCACGCCCAGCGCCAGGGACGACTGCTGGGTCGTGATCATCACCCCGCTGCCCACGCCCGCCCGGGCCGACGGCACCTCCGACAGGACGATCCGGAAGACGACGGGGAGTTGAAGGGCCTGGCCCGCACCGGCGATCGCCGCGCCCGGGAGGAGCTCGACGACGCCGAGGTCCGGCCAGGAACGCCAGGCCGCGAGGGCCATCAGGGCCACGCCGACCGCCTGTATCGCCGCCCCGGCGGTCACCACACGGGTGCCGTACCGGGCCACCAGCCGGGGGCCGGCCAGCGAGACGAAGAAGAACACGACCGCCATGGGCGCGAGGGCCAGCCCGGCCGGTACCGGTCCGAGGCCCGCACCCCGCTGCAGGGCCACCGCGATGACGAACATGAACCCGCTGAAGCCGATCGAGAACGGCACGATCAGCACCAGCCCGCGACGCAGGGACGGCAACCGGAACAGACTCGGCGGCACCAGCGGCGTACGGCCCCGCCGGTCCGCCCTGCGCTCCACCGCGTAGAACGCCCCCGCCACGAACGGGAACGCCGCCAGCGACAACCACGTCCACAGCGGCCAGCCCGCCGCCCGGCCCTCGGTGAGCGGGGCCAGGAGCGTGAGGAGGGAGACGGCGAGCAGGACCGTGCCGGGTCCGTCCACCGGTTCAGGGTGCTGCGAGCGGGTCTCCGGGACCGCGCGGGCGGCCAGGAAGAGGCCGACGAGGACGACGGGGACGTTGACCAGGAACACCGAGCGCCAGCCGGTACCGGCGACGTCCGCGGCCACCAGGACCCCGCCGAGGATCTGCCCGGCCACCATGGACAGCCCGGCCGTCGCGCCGTACAGCCCCATGGCCCTGGCTCGCCGCGCTCCACTCGTGGCCGCCTGGATCGTCGCCAGCACCTGCGGCAGCATCGCCGCCGACGCCGCGCCCTGCGCGACCCGCGCCGCGACCAGCGTCCACGCGCTGGGCGCGAGCCCGCAGGCCAGCGAGGTGAGCCCGAAGGCCGCCATGCCGCCCAGGAAGAGCCGCCGCCGGCCGAACAGATCACCGAGCCGCCCGCCCAGGACCAGCAGCACGGCGTACGCCAACCCGTAGCCCGCGACGACGAGTTCGAGCACGGCCTCGCCCGCCGCGAGGTCGTGGCCGATGGTGGGCAGGGCGACGTTGACGATGAAGAAGTCGATGAGGGGCAGTGCCGCGGCCAGCAGCACCGTGAAGAGCCCGAGGCCGCCCAGCGCGGGTGACGCTGAGCCGGTCGAACGGACCTGACGTGGAAGGGTTGTTTCGGTCACGAGGACGAGGCTGCGCCCGGCCTCAGACAGGTACCAGAGTCTTCTTATCCTGGTACAAGCACTACCTGGAAACAGGGTGCGCGCGACGGCACGCTGGAGGCATGACGACCTTGGCCCAGGAGACGACGGAGGCACGGCCCGACGGTGCCGTCCGGCGCCACGAACTCGCCGCCTTCCTGCGCCACCGCCGCGAGCACATCACCCCCGAGCAGGTCGGCCTGCCCCGTGGCCGCCGACGCCGCACCCCGGGCCTGCGCCGCGAGGAGGTCGCCCAGCTCTCCGCGGTCGGCGTCACCTGGTACACCTGGCTCGAACAGGCCCGCGACATCCAGGTCTCGGTCCAGGTCCTCGACGCGCTCGCCCGCACCCTGATGCTGGACCCCAGCGAGCGCTCCCACCTCTTCCAGCTGGCCGGCGCGGTGGATCCGACGCCCGCGATGACCTGCCCGTCGGTGACCCCCGCGATGCGGGCCGTGCTGGAGCAACTGGAGCCGTATCCGGCCTGCCTGCAGAACAGCCGGTACGACATTCTCGCCTACAACCGCACATACGGGCTGCTGCTGTGCGACCTGGACGCCGTACCGCCCGAGGATCGCAACTGCCTGGTCCTCTCCTACACGCACGAGGAGTGGCGCTCGTCGATCGTGCACCTGACGGAGACGCAACGCCTGATGGCCGCCCGCTTCCGCGCCGCGATGGCCGGCCATCTCGCCGAGCCCGCCTGGAAGATGCTGCTCACACGTCTGCGCACGGAGTCCCCCGAGTTCCGCGAGGCCTGGGACCGCCATGAGGTGGTGGCCCACCGCAGCAAGAGGAAGGAGTTCCTCAACCGGCAGGTGGGGCGGCTGGTGCTCGACCACACGGACCTGTGGCTGAGCCCGGAGGTGGGGCCGAGGATGGTGACGTATGTGCCGGCGGACGAGGAGTCGACGGAGAAGCTGAGGAGACTGCACGAAATAACGCTGGCAAGGGCAGTGCCCTGAGGGCCAGCCGCCGAACTGCGCGACAACCCCCGAACTAGGCGACAATCCCCGAACTACGCGACCACCCCCGACGCTTCGCGCACCTCACCCGACTCCAACCGCTCGGCCGTCCGCTCAGCAGTCCTCCGTGCCCAAGCCCCACTGGTCACCAACCCCACGACCAGCACCACGAGCCCGCACCCGGCCACGATCCACCACGCCGGCCGAGCCGCGTCGACGAACGCGGCACGGTACGACGAAGCCCCCACCCCGGAGGCCAGCACCGCCCCCACGACCGCCACCCCGAGCGTCTGCCCCAACTGCCGGCTCGTGGAAGCGACCGCCGCCGCGACCCCGGCCTGCGCCCGCGGCATCCCGGACACCGCCGTGTTGGTGATGGGCGCGTTGACGAACCCGAAGCCCAGCCCGAACAGCACGTACCCGAGGACCAGCGTGACGTTCGCGGTCTCCGCCTCGAACGCGGCGAACAGCACCCCGCACGCCGTCATCGCCACCCCCGCGATCAGCAACGGCACCCGAGGCCCCCGGTTGCCGACCACCCGCCCCGCCACCGGCGCGCAGACGAAGCACAGCGCGGCCATCGGCAGCATCCACACCCCGGCGTGCAGCGCGTCCAGCCCGCGTACGTTCTGCAGGTACAGCGTCGACAGGAAGAGGAAGCCGCCCAGCGCCGCAAACGCGCTGATCGCTGTCACCGTGGCCCCACTGAACGGCGCCGAACGGAAGAACCGCAGGTCGATGAGGGGCTCGGCGCGGCGGGGTTCGTAGGCGAGGAGGGCGACGAGGGCGGCCAGAGCGATGCCGCCGAAGAGCAGGAGCTCGGCGGCGGGCGCGGTCGGCGCCTCGATGATCGCGTACGTCAACGAGCCGAACAGCGCGATGACCAGCACCTGCCCGATCGGGTCGGCGCGGCGCGCCTTCGCGGCACGGGACTCGGGGACGTGGCGCAGGGTCAGCAGCAGCGCCGCCAGTCCCACCGGCAGGTTGACCCAGAAGATCGAGCGCCAGCCGACCGACTCCACCAGCAGTCCGCCGACCAGCGGGCCCGCGGCCATGGAGATGCCGACCACCGCGCCCCACACCCCGATCGCCCGCGCCCGTTCGCGGGGGTCCGTGAAGGCGTTGGTGATGATCGACATGGCGACCGGGTTGAGCATCGACCCGCCCACCGCCTGCACCATGCGGAAGGCGACGAGCGCGTCGAGGTTCGGTGCGATCGAGCACAGGGCCGAGCCGATGGTGAAGACGACCAGGCCCGCCATGAAGACGCGCTTGCGGCCGATTCGGTCCGCGGTGGAGCCGGCCGGCATCAGCAGCGAGGCGAGGACGAGGGTGTAGGCGTCGATCGTCCACTGGAGGCCGGACGTGCTCGCGTCGAGGTCGCGCTGGAGGGCGGGCAGGGCGACGTTCAGCACGGTGTTGTCGAGGCTCACGATCAGCAGACTCATGCAGCAGATCGCGAGGACCAGCAGGCGTCGGCGAGGGGTGAGCTCGGGCATGGGGCCAGGGGTACGCCCGCTTCGATAGTGCGTCTAACTAATGACCTGCCCATGCGTCTCCGTGCGCGACAATGGGGGAATGTCCACGACCGCCTCGCCCCTGCAGATCGGCCCGCACACCGTCCAGCCGCCCGTCGTCCTGGCCCCCATGGCCGGGATCACCAACGCGCCCTTCCGCACCCTGTGCAGGGAGTCCAGCGGCGGCAAGGGGCTGTTCGTCAGCGAGATGATCACGACTCGGGCGCTGGTCGAACGCAACGAGAAGACCATGCAGCTGATCCACTTCGACGCGACCGAGAAGCCGCGCTCGATCCAGCTGTACGGCGTGGACCCGGCCACCGTCGGCAAGGCCGTCCGCATGATCGCGGAGGAGGGGCTGGCCGATCACATCGACCTGAACTTCGGGTGCCCGGTGCCGAAGGTGACCCGGAAGGGCGGCGGCTCCGCGCTGCCGTTCAAGCGGAACCTGCTGCGGGCGATCCTCCGCGAGGCGGTCAGCGGGGCGGGCGACCTGCCGGTCACGATGAAGATGCGCAAGGGCATCGACGACGACCACATCACCTACCTCGACGCCGGCCGGATCGCCGTCGAGGAGGGCGTGACGGCCATCGCGCTGCACGGCCGTACGGCCGCCCAGCACTACGGCGGTACCGCCGACTGGGACGCCATCGCGCGGCTCAAGGAGCATGTGCCGGAGATTCCCGTGCTCGGCAACGGCGACATCTGGTCGGCCGAGGACGCCGTGCGGATGGTCCGGGAGACCGGCTGTGACGGGGTCGTGGTCGGGCGCGGGTGCCTGGGGCGGCCGTGGCTGTTCGCGGACCTGGTGGCGGCCTTCGAGGGGCGGGATCACGACATCGCGCGGCCCACGCTGCGCGAGGTCGCCGAGGTCATGGTCCGGCACGCCACCCTCCTCGGCGAGTGGATCGGCGACGAGGCGCGCGGCGTCATCGACTTCCGCAAGCACGTCGCCTGGTATCTGAAGGGCTTCGCGGTCGGCTCGGAGATGCGCAAGCGGCTGGCGATCACGTCGTCGCTGGAGGAACTCCGCTCCGGACTGGACGAGTTGGACCTCGACCAGCCGTGGCCGGCGGGCGCCGACGGCCCCCGCGGCCGTACGTCCGGCAACAACCGGGTGGTGCTGCCGGACGGCTGGCTGAAGGACCCGTACGACTGCGCGGGCGTGAGCGAGGACGCGGAGCTGGACACCTCCGGGGGCTGAGTGCCCTGACGACGGTCAGTCCTTCTTCGCGTGCGGTGTCGAGCCGTACGCCGTCAGGAAGCGGTCCCGGAAGGAGCTCATCTTCCAGACGGGAGCCTTGGGGGCGGGCTGGAGGCCGTCCGTCCAGTGCCAGTCGGCGATCTTGTCCAGCACCTCCGGGTCCTTGGCGACGATCGAGACCGGGACGTCGCGGCTCGCCTTGGCACCGCTGACCCTGGAGATCGGCTGGTGGTCGCCGAGGAAGACGAGGACGGTGTCGTCGGTGCCGTAGCGCTGAAGCCACTGCGTGAGGCTGGTGACCGAGTACGCGATCGACTTGCCGTACTCCCGCTTGGAGCGCGTGGAGTCGGAGATGATGTCCGACGGCTTGGTGCCGGCCTTCTGGATGGCCCTGAAGACCGAGCCGTCGCCGAGGTCGTCCCAGTCGACCATCTTCGGGATCGGCGCCCAGGGCTGGTGGCTGGAGGTCAGGATGATCTCCGCCATCAGGGGCCTGTCGCGCTTCTTGCCGTGGACCTGGCGCTGGAAGGCTTCGAGGGCGTACTGGTCGGGCATCGTCGACCAGCTGAACTTCGGCCCCCGGTAGCCGAGTCGGAAGGCGTTGTAGACCTTGTCGAGGCCGTAGTACTTCTGCTCCGGCCAGCCCTTCTGCACGCCGGGCATCACGCCGACCGTGTCCCAGTCGCCGGTCTTCCGGAAGGCCTCGGTGAGGCTGAGGTGGTCGCTGGCCATGACGGTGCGGTAGCGCTGCTGGTTGTCGATCCACAGGCCCGACAGGGTGGTGGAGTGGCCCAGCCAGCTGCTGCCGCCGAAGGTCGCCGAGGTCAGCCAGCCGCTCCTGGCGTGGAAGCCGGCGTTTGCCAGGGCCTTGGTGCTGGTGTCCAGGGTGCTGGTCACGCCCGGGGCGATCTCGGGGTCCTCCAGCGCGCTGCGGCCGTAGCTCTCGATGAACGTGAAGATGACGTCCTTGCCGCGCAGATCGGGCACGAGCTGGTCGGGCGGTGTGTTGCCGAAGGTGTCGGACTTCGCGTCCCGCGCGAACGCCGACTCGTCGCGCAGGGTGTCCATCGCCCGGCGTGCGTGGACCTTGATGACGCCGGCGGTGTGGTCGGCGGCGATCGGTACGCCGGCGACCTGGAGGCCCAGTGCGGTGCAGGTGATCCAGACGGTGCCGGCGATCAGGGCGCCCTGGGACGCGGCCGGCCTGTGGCGGGCCAGGAGGTCGGCGATGTGGACCGTGGCCAGGGCGACGAGGGCGATCAGGAGGGCGGCGAGGAGGATGACGCCGATCGTGAGCAGGGTCGTGGTCGTGGCGCCGAGGGAGTCCTCCAGGTACGCCTGGGCGTCGTCCAGGAGTTCCCAGTCGAGGATGACGTTGAAGTGGCGGCCCAGGTACTCGTTGTAGCCGATGTCGAGGATGTTCAGGGCGGTGAGGGCGCCCAGGGCGGCACCGGAGAAGGCCGCGAGGGCCCTGCGGGGGCGGCGGGGGAGGGTCAGGAGTACGGCGGCTCCGATGACGGCCTCGGCGGGGAGGCGTACGAACTCGCGGGGGCTGAGGTTGCCGAGGGTGTTCGGCATCTGCAGGCAGACGTGGACGAGGGCGGCGGCGAGGGCGGTCAGGGTCCAGCGGAGGTAGGGGGTGGTGCGCTTTCGGGGGGCTTCCTCGCCGTCGGCGGCTGCCGGTTCGTCGTTCGTCGTAGGCGGTTGACGTAGGCGCGTGAAGACCGGCACCCGAAGGTCCCTTCCGTGCGAGGCTCCTGGTGGAGTGGTGCGGCGGACCCGCCGGGCCCGCCACCATCCCGTACGGCCGGGCCCCGGCCCGTGTTCAGCCGTCCCGCCCCAGCGCTCGGCAAACGCTCGGCAAACACCGGGCCAACAGCCTCGCGGCAGCCGGGCTACGCCCCGCCCACCGCCGTCAGCAGCGCCACCTGCCTATGCCCCGCCCACCGCCGTCAGCAGCGCCAACGGAGCCGCCGCCGAGCGGGATTCGCGCACGCACGCGTGCGGATACGGCACCGGTTCCGGGTGGGTGTCGCGGCCGTAGCCCGCCAGGACCTCCGGCAGGCGGTGGCCGGTCGCGGTCGCCGCGTCGACCAGGGCGTGGGCGACCGTGCGGGCCTCGTCGTGCAGGCCGTAGCGGGCCAGGCCCAGGGTGATCAGCGCGTTGTCGTGCGGCCAGACCGAGCCCCGGTGGTAGGAGAGGGGGTGGTACGCCGGTTGTCCGGACGCAAGTGTGCGCACGCCCCAGCCCGAGAAGAAGTCGGGTTCGAGCAGGCGGCGGCCCACCTGCTCGCCGTACTCCTTGTCCAGCAGGCCGGAC
The DNA here is from genome assembly GCF_001513975.1 of Streptomyces curacoi. Taxonomy (GTDB): domain Bacteria; phylum Actinomycetota; class Actinomycetes; order Streptomycetales; family Streptomycetaceae; genus Streptomyces; species Streptomyces curacoi. The sequence goes on along the minus strand of NZ_KQ947984.1, from coordinate 947,735 downwards.
CAGAGCAGATGGCCCGCGTCCGACGCCAGCGCGTCGACCTGGCGGCCTCGGCCGTCCAGCGCCAGGGCGGGGAATGAGTGCTCCGGCATCCAGAAGTCCCGCTGGAAACGGTCGCGGAGGTCGCCGGCCGCCTGTGCAAGGAGCGCCGCGTACGTCTCGTCCTGCCACACCGTGCGGGCCAGCCACGCGGTGCGCCGCAGGGCGTCGTACGCGTAGCCCTGGGCGCCTGCCGCCATCACCGGACCGCCGGGGCGGGTGCCGTCGGCCGAGCAGATGGCGCCGGGGGAGTCCTTCCAGTTCTGGTTGGCCAGGCCGCCCTGGTCGGCGCGGTAGACCAGGTAGCCGCGGGAGGTGAGGCCGCCGTGGTCCAGCATCCAGCCGACCGCCGCGCGGGCGTGCGGTTCGAGGCGGCGGGCCAGGGCCGGGTCGCCGGTCTGCTCCACGTACGCGCCGAGCAGGACCAGGAAGAGGGGTGTGGCGTCGACCGAGCCGTAGTAGCGGCCGTACGGGACCTGGCCGAAGTGGGCCAGTTCGCCGTGCCGTACCTCGTGCACGATCTTGCCGGGCTGGCAGACGGCGTCGTCGGCGCCGCTCTGCGTCGCCTGGGTCGCGGCGAGCGCGGGGAGGGTGGCGGCGGCCAGCCGGGGGCGGTAGGGGAGGGCGAAGAGGGAGGTCAGGAGGGCGTCGCGGCCCAGCAGGGTCAGGAACCAGGGGGCTCCGGCGGCCGGAACGCGCAGGTCCTCGCCGTCCGGGCCGGTCGCCTGGACCTGGAGCGAGGCCAGGTCGGCGAGGCCGCGGGCACAGGCGGCGGCCAGCTCCGGCCAGCCGGTCGGGAAGGCCACGCCCTCCACGAACTCGCCCTCCAGGGAGAGGAGTTGCCGGTTCAGGGCGGCGGGGGAACGCGGTACGCGCAGCGCCCGTTTGTCGCCGTGCGGGCGGGCCATCACCCGCAGGGTCAGCTCCGTCGTGCCGTGCGGCTCCAGGTCCAGGGTCCACACCAGGCGCCGGGCGCCGGTGCCCGTCTCCTCGACGCCGTCGGGGGCCGGGGCGGCCGTCACCGTCGTGACCGATCGCCATTCGCCTCGCCGGTAGGTGAACTCCACGCCGTGGTCCAGGACCTGCCGGGAGCGGGTGGCGCCGGTCTTGGCGTAGGTGCGGTGGTCGGAGCGCAGTTCGAACTGGTCGGTGAAGTCGGCGTCCGCGGTGATCGCGAGGCGGACGGTCGTCGGCACCGGGCGGTTGCTGGTGACGCGCAGCGACTCGATGAACGAGCCGTCCCCGACGGCCTGTTCGCGGAAGAGGGTGTAGGCCGGTGGCTCGTTGCGGCCGCCGCGCGGGACGAGGACACAGCGGGCGGTGTCCCCGTCGGCGACGGGGGAGAGCGCCTCGGGCACGGCCCCGTCCACGGTGAGCTGCCAGCGGCTCAGGTGCCGGGCGTCCCGTACGAATAACCCGTCCGGGGAGCCGACGCCCCGCACGCCGCTGATGTCCCCGCCGTCGCCCACGGCGGCGAACGTCCCCCCGTACACGAGCAGATGATGCCGGTCCGTCATCCCCGGTCCCCTCCCTTGAGTTCCTTGACAGCGAGTTCGGTGACGCCGTCGGTGTCCCGGGCGTGCTCGTCGTGCAGCAGGTCGAGTGCGAGCGCGGCGGTCCAGCTGAAGCCGGTGGCTCCGCAGGCCTCGCCGCTGTACGGGTCGACGTACTCGGCGAAGTCGGACGTGCCGGCGAGGTGCAGCACCGCCGCGCGCAGGGCGTCGGCCCGCGCCCGCTCGCCGTGTGTCCGCAGCCCGCGCTCCAGCAGCCAGCTCGTGTTGAACCAGGCCGGGCCCCGCCAGTAGCGGTGCGGGTCGAAGGCCTCGCCGAGGAGGTCGTACGAGGGGGCGAGGCGGGTCGTGTCACCGAGGCCGAAGTGCGGGCCGTGGGCCGTCCGCACCAGGGCGGCGGTGATGTCGCGGGGGAGCGCGGGGAGCAGCAGGGGGAGCAGGCCGGAGACACTGCGCTCGGGGATCAGCTCCCCGTCCGGGCCGCCGCCCCTTGTGTCGCGGCAGAAGAACATCCCCTCCGCCGGGTCCCACAGCCGCTCGATCAGCGCCGCCGTCAGCCGCTCGGCGCGCGCGTGCCGGGCCGTGCCCGGCGCCCCCAGCTCCCGCGCGATCCGGGCCAGCGCGTGCTCGGAGGCGATGAGGAGGGCGTTGAACGCCGGGTCCTCGACCGCGAAGTCGCCGCCTCCGTCGGCGTAGCCCCGATCCCGGTACTCCGTCGCCAGCCGCACATACCGCCCGTAGTCCAGATCCGTCGGCCGGTCCTCGGCCGCCCCGTGGTCGAGGTCGGCGCGGCGGAAGGAGCGGGCCGGGGCCGGGGTGATGCGGGAGAGCGGGGCGTCCCAGCAGGGGCTGTTGTCCATACCCTGTTCCCAGGGGTGCACGACGGACGCGAGGCCGCCCCCGCCGAGGTCGCGCCGGTGCAGCAGATAGCGGTGCCAGGCGGCCAGGCGCGGATACACCCGGGTGAGGAAGCCGCGCGCCCGGGACAGTCCCGGGTCGGCGCGGTGCACCAGCCAGGCCGCCAGCGCGTGCACCGGTGGCTGCACGATCCCTGAGGTCTGTACGGTGCGCGGGGCGCCCGCAGCGCGCCCCGCGGTCGAGGAGCGCCAGAAGTCGGGGCTCGGGAAATAGGCGTCGAGCGGTACGGAGGGGTTGAAGACGATGTGCGGGATCCGCCCGTCACCCCACTGGGCGTCGAGCAGCGTCTCCAGCTCCGTCTGCGCCCGCAGCGGCGACAGGTGCCGCAGGCCGATCGCGATGAACGCCGAGTCCCAGGACCACTGGTGCGGATACAGGCCGCGCGAGGGGACGGTGGAGGCGCCGGTCCAGTTGCCCTCCAGCACGTTCGCGGCCCTGAAGTGCAGTGCGTCCGCCGCGGGAGGCGGATCGTATGCGATGTCACGCTCCGTCGGACGGGCTGTGAGTTGGGCACTGCGATCCACTCGGGGCTCCCCGAAAGACGTCCGGCCCGACCGGTTCGGCCATGGCCACCGTAGGGTTACGTCTATTTAACACGCAAAACCCAATATGTAATGCAGGCTTGAGAAACACAAGGGGGTGCGCATGACCGGTCGACCGGGACGTACGGGCAGGACGACCAGGAGCGGCGGTCAGGCCGGCGCCGGGGATCTGCTCGAACTCGTGCGCAGCGGGCGCGCCACCACACGCGGCGCCCTTCAGCAGGCCACCGGCCTCTCCCGGGCCACCGTCGGCCAGCGCCTCGACCGCCTGTTCCGGGCGGGATGGCTGCGCGAGGGTGCGGGGGGTCCGGTGGAGTCCCCGCTGGGCGGGCGCCCCTCCATCACCCTGGAGTTCGACGACGCGCACGCGGTCGTCCTCGCCGCCGACCTCGACACCCGGCACGCGCGCGCCGCCGTGCTCTCCCTGACCGGCGAGATGCTCGCCGAGCACAGCGGCACGCTGGTCGTCGAGGACGGGCCGGACGCGGTGCTGGGCGAGCTGGGGCGCTGGTTCGCCGAACTGCTGGAGAAGGCCGGGCACCGGGCCGAGGAGGTCTGCGGCATCGGGCTCGCGGTGCCGGGGCCGGTGGACAGCGAGACCGGCCGGGTCGTCCAGCCGCCGATCATGCCGGGCTGGGACGGCCGCGACATAAGAGGCCGGCTGGCCAGAGCCTTCAGCGAGCACACGGGGGCCGGGCGGGTGCCGGTCCTCGTCGACAACGACGCCAACCTCATGGCGTACGGCGAACAGCGCACCGGCTACCCGGACTGCTCGGCGTTCGTGCTGGTCAAGGTGTCGACCGGGATCGGCGCCGGGGTCGTGGTGGACGGCTCGGTCTACCGGGGCGTCGACGGGGGCGCGGGCGACATCGGGCATATCCGGGTGGGCGCCGACGCGCTGTGCCGGTGCGGTTCGTACGGCTGTCTGGCCGCCGTCGCCAGTGGCGGCGCCGTGGCCCGGCGGCTGGCCGAGACCGGGGTGCCGGCGGCCTCGGGCTCGGATGTGCGGGATCTGCTGGCGTCCGGGCATCCGGGGGCGGCGGCGCTGGCCCGGGAGGCCGGGCGGCAGGTCGGGGACGTGCTGGCGACCGTCGTGACGCTGCTCAACCCCGGGGTGCTGATGATCGCCGGGGATCTGGCCGGGACGCCCTTCCTCACCGGGGTGCGGGAGCTGCTGTACCAGCGGGCGCTGCCGCGCTCCACCGCTCATCTGGACGTCGTGACCTCGCGGCTGGGGGAGCGGGCCGGGCTGGTGGGGGCCGGGGCGCTCGTCGTGGAGTACCTGTACGCGCCGGAGCGGGTGGAGGAACGGCTGCTGGCCATGGGTGTGTGACGTCCGGATTTCTGTCTTGAGGCGCGTCCGCATGGTGAAATCCGGCTCCCTGTGGCAGCGTGATTCTCGCCACCCTTGATAAGGGTTGCGCTCAGATGAGCGGATCTTGAGCGGCTGCACTTCTCCAAAGGGTGGCACTCGGTGCCACCCCTTGATCGTTCATCGATCGAAAACAGACGTGCGGGAGAGATGCTCATCTGAGCGGGAAACCGCACTCGTGTGCCGTCTTGCGTTCAAGAAGTGAAAACATCCACGCGTCACCGCTTGCCAAGCCTTGACTTTCGATCCACTGGCGGACGGGTGGTTACAGGCGTATGACGCGTGAGTAGACATACCCAGGCGCCTTCGATCTGGGTATGTTCCTCGCCGTCAGGGCAGCCACCACGTCCTCGAGGGAGTCGAGACCGTGTCGGAAAACAAAGAACCCCACGTAGCGAAGTTCGTTTACGACTTCACCGAGGGAAACAAGGACCTCAAGGACCTCCTGGGTGGCAAGGGCGCGAACCTCGCCGAGATGACCAACCTGGGGCTCCCCGTTCCCCCCGGCTTCACGATCACGACGGAAGCCTGCAAGGTCTACCTCGACAGCGGCGAGGAGCCGGCGGCACTGCGTGACGAGGTGAGTGCGCACCTTGAGGCCCTCGAAGCGAAGATGGGCAAGAAGCTCGGGCAGGCCGACAACCCTCTGCTCGTCTCCGTCCGCTCCGGCGCGAAGTTCTCGATGCCCGGAATGATGGACACCGTCCTCAACATCGGCCTCTCCGACAAGTCGGTGAAGGGCCTCGCCGAGCAGGCCGGCGACGAGCGGTTCGCCTGGGACTCCTACCGGCGCCTCATCCAGATGTTCGGCAAGACCGTCCTCGGCGTCGACGGCGACCTCTTCGAGGAGGCCCTCGACAAGGCCAAGGAGGCCAAGAAGGTCACGGTCGACACCGACCTGGAGGCCGCCGACCTCAAGAAGCTGGTCACCGCCTTCAAGAAGATCGTCAAGAAGGAGGCCGGCCGGGACTTCCCGCAGGACCCGCGCGAGCAGATGGACCTCGCCATCAAGGCGGTCTTCGACTCCTGGAACGGCGACCGCGCGAAGCTCTACCGCCGTCAGGAGCGCATCCCGCACGACCTCGGCACGGCCGTCAACGTCTGCTCCATGGTCTTCGGCAACCTGGGCCCCGACTCCGGCACCGGCGTCGCCTTCACCCGTGACCCCGCCTCCGGCCACCAGGGCGTGTACGGCGACTACCTGCAGAACGCCCAGGGCGAGGACGTCGTGGCGGGCATCCGCAACACCGTCCCGCTGGCGGAGCTGGAGTCGATCGACAAGAAGTCGTACGACCAGCTGATGCAGATCATGGAGACCCTGGAGAACCACTACAAGGATCTCTGCGACATCGAGTTCACCATCGAGCGCGGCCAGCTGTGGATGCTCCAGACCCGCGTCGGCAAGCGCACGGCGGGCGCCGCCTTCCGGATCGCGACCCAGCTCGTGGACCAGGGCCTCATCGACGAGGCCGAGGCGCTCCAGCGCGTCAACGGCGCCCAGCTCGCCCAGCTGATGTTCCCGCGCTTCGACGAGAGCGCGAAGGTCGAGCAGGTCGGCCGGGGCATCGCCGCGTCGCCGGGTGCGGCGGTCGGCAAGGCGGTCTTCGACTCGTACACCGCCGTGAAGTGGTCGCGCTCCGGCGAGAAGGTCATCCTGGTCCGCCGGGAGACCAACCCCGACGACCTGGACGGCATGATCGCGGCCGAGGGCATCCTGACCTCGCGCGGCGGCAAGACCTCGCACGCGGCCGTGGTCGCGCGCGGCATGGGCAAGACCTGTGTCTGCGGCGCCGAGGAGCTGGAGGTCGACACCAAGCGGCGCCGGATGACGGTGCCGGGCGGTCATGTCGTCGAGGAGGGCGACGTGATCTCCATCGACGGTTCGTCCGGCAAGGTGTACCTCGGCGAGGTGCCGGTCGTCCCGTCCCCGGTCGTGGAGTACTTCGAGGGCCGGATGCACGCGGGCGCAAACGACGCCGACGAGCTGGTCGAGGCCGTGCACCGGATCATGGCGTTCGCCGACCGCAAGCGCCGGCTGCGGGTGCGCGCCAACGCGGACAACGCCGAGGACGCGCTGCGCGCCCGTCGCTTCGGCGCCCAGGGCATCGGCCTGTGCCGCACCGAGCACATGTTCCTCGGTGACCGCCGTGAGCTGGTCGAGCGCCTCATCCTGGCCGACACGGAGGAGGAGCGCGAGGAGAGCCTGAAGGCACTGCTGCCGCTCCAGAAGAAGGACTTCGTGGAGCTGTTCTCCGCGATGGACGGCCTCCCGGTGACGATCCGTCTCCTCGACCCGCCGCTGCACGAGTTCCTGCCGGACATCACCGAGCTGTCGGTCCGCGTCGCCCTCGCCGAGTCCCGCCAGGAGTCCCACGAGAACGACCTGCGGCTGCTCCAGGCGGTCCACCGCCTGCACGAGCAGAACCCGATGCTGGGCCTGCGCGGCGTCCGCCTCGGCCTGGTCATCCCCGGCCTGTTCACCATGCAGGTCCGGGCCATCGCCGAGGCCGCGGCCGAGCGCAAGAACGCCAAGGGCGACCCGCGCGCCGAGATCATGATCCCGCTCGTCGGCACCGTCCAGGAGCTGGAGATCGTCCGCGAGGAGGCCGACCAGGTCATCGCGGAGGTCGAGGCGGCGACGGGCACGCAGCTCAAGCTGTCGATCGGCACGATGATCGAGCTCCCGCGCGCGGCCCTCACGGCCGGTCAGATCGCGGAGGCGGCCGAGTTCTTCTCCTTCGGCACGAACGACCTCACCCAGACGGTGTGGGGCTTCAGCCGGGACGACGTGGAGGCCTCGTTCTTCACGGCGTACCTGGAGAAGGGCATCTTCGGCGTCTCCCCGTTCGAGACGATCGACAAGGACGGCGTGGGTTCCCTGGTCGCCGCCGCGGCGAAGGCGGGCCGCGAGACCCGCCCCGACCTGAAGCTCGGCGTGTGCGGCGAGCACGGCGGCGACCCCGAGTCGGTGCACTTCTTCCACGAGGTCGGTCTGGACTACGTCTCCTGCTCGCCGTTCCGGATTCCGGTGGCGCGTCTTGAGGCCGGCCGGGCGGCGACCCAGTCGGAGGGCAGCGACCACCGATAGGCCATACGGCCACCGGACTCCGGAGCCGTCGCCCGTCCCCGACCCTCAAGACCGATGGGCGGCGGCTCCGGTGCACGAAAGAGGGCGGCACCCTGTGCGGAGGGTGCCGCCCTCTCCCGCTTCCGGGACTCGTGCCGCCGCGTCAGCTGTCGCAGCCCACCCCGTCGTTGTCGCGGTCCAGGTGGGAGGCGTAGCCGGGCTCGCCGCGGTGGACGGGGGCCGCGCCGGCTGCCCGGGCCGCGGCGCAGTTGGCGTAGTAGACGTCGTCGCCGGACGAGTCGCCCCTGTCGTCGGGGGACGTGCCGCTGTCCGCTGCGGGTGGGGCGGTGACGGTCGCGGTGACCTTGACCGTCTTGGTGGCCGTCACCGTGGGGGCGGGCTCGGGCTCGCGCGCCCGGGCCGTCATGGTGACGGTGACCGTGGGCCGCGGCGAGGCCGCCGCGGGCTTCGCCGCGGTGTTCTTCGAGCCTTCGCCGGACGCGCCGCCCGCGCCGATGCCGAGGAAGAAGGCGAGGGCGAGCGCCGGGAGTACGTAGCGCTTGCGCGCCCACTTGGGGGCGGGTCGCAAGGGCGGCGGCACGGTTGCCGAGCTGTACGGATTGGTCATGTCATCCCCCCACTGTTGGTGCGTGAGGGGATGACCGTAATGCCCAGTGATCAGATGTGGAGGAAGTGTGTCTGTTTCGTGACCGTTACGCGCGGAAGGGTCCCGTCACCTCATAGGTGATCCCGCCCGACGAGCTCCCCGTGGTCCCCCGCTGGCTGGAGAAGTACAGCCGCCTCCCGTCCGGGGAGAAGGCCGGGCCCGTGATCTCCGAGCCCGACTGGCCGTCGATCCTCAGGAACGGGGCGACGACGTCGTCCGGGGTGATCACGCAGATGTCCATGGTGCCGCCGTCCTCGGCGACGAAGAGGTCGCCGGAGGAGGAGCCGGTGATGTTGTCGACGCCGGTGAGGGGGGCCGTGCCGGAGGTGACGAGGGAGTCGTCGTACGCCAGCCCGTAGGTGTTCGACGTGAGGTCGAGCTGCCAGACGCGGTTGTCGCCCTTGGTCGTGAACCACACCTTGTCGTCGGCGTAGTGGCAGCCCTCGCCGCCGTTGAAGGACTTGGAGCCCGAGACCTGACCGCGGGTGGCCGTGGGGGAGCCGTCCGGGTCGGGGACGTTCGCCCAGGTGAAGGAGCCGGAGGTGGCGCTGCCCGCGACCATGACCTGGAGGGTGCCGGAGGACAGGTCGCCCCAGGTCGTCGGGACGAAGCGGTAGAAGCGGCCGTTCGTCTCGTCCTCGGTCAGGTAGACCACCCTGCGCACCGGGTCGGCCGCCGCCGCCTCGTGCTTGAAGCGGCCCATCGCGTCCCGGCGGACCGCCGCCCTCGTGCCCCAGGGGTCGGTCTCGTAGACGTAGCCGAGCGAGACCTCCTCGCAGGACAGCCAGGTGTTCCACGGGGTCTTGCCACCCGCGCAGTTGGTGCGGGTGTTCGACAGGATGCGGTACGCCGACGTGATCGCACCGGTCGACGAGAACCTGACCGCGCTCACCCCGCCGCCGGGGTTGATCTCCGAGTTGGAGACGTAGATCCAGCCCGTGCCGTCGGCGTAGCAGGCGCCGCCGTCCGGGGCGTTGTGCCAGGTGTACGACGTGCCGGGGACCGTCTGCCCGGAGCGGGCGATGACGCGGCTGGTGAAGCCGGCGGGGAGTCTGATGCCGTTGGCGTCGGGCGAGCCGAGCGGCCCGTAGGGGCCGGTGCCGGGCTGGGCCGGGGCCGCGTGGGCGGCGCCGCGCCACAGGGTTCCGCCGAACACGGCGGCAGACCCGCCGAGGACGGCCGCACGCAGGAGGCTACGACGTTCCACTCTCACTCCAAGAGATGCCGTACCGCCCCGCCGCCGGTCGACGGCGGGGTTGTGCGTGGGGGGTTGGGGACGGGATGGCATGGAACCTAAGGGAGCATGGTTGACGGGCCGTGGCCAGTGCATGGCCGCCGGACGGCGTGGCCGAGAGCTGCCTGTGCGCGCTCACCCGCGCAACGCCGGCACCACCCGCTTGCGCTGCCCGGGCCTGTCGGGCCCCGGCCCGTGCCCCTCGCGCGGTGCCTCCGCCGACGGCAGGCGGATCACCGCGTCCAGCCCGCCCGCGGCCGCCGCATGCAGGCTCGCCTCGCCGCCGCTCGCGTGAGCGAGCCGTTGGACCAGCGACAGGCCCAGTCCCGTACCGCCCTTGGGGGCGCCCGGCGCCCGCCAGAAGCGGTCGAAGGCACGGGCGCGCTGGTCCGGGGTCATGCCGGGGCCCTCGTCGGTGATGTGCAGGTCGACCCAGGCGGGGCGGGCGTCGCGCAGGGCGCGGCGGGCCGGGACGTGCAGCCGCAGTTCCATGGTCACCGTGCTGCCGCGCGGCGAGGCCCGCAGGGCGTTGGAGAGCAGGTTGTCCACGATCTGCTCGACCCCGCCGGGCACCGCCAGCACCGGCCCCACGCTGCCGGCGAACAGCACCAGGGAGACCCGCTCCTGTGCGAAGAGCGGCGCCCAGGTGCGGTGGCGCTCCGCGCAGACGGCGCCCACGTCGACCGGCACGGGTGTCGCCGCCGTCTCCTCCAGGCGGGCCATCGCCAGCAGCCCCTCGACCATCCGGGCGAGCCGGTCCGTCTCGGTCACCGCGGCGGCGAGGCTGCCCCGGCCGCGGACGGACACGTTCGGCTCCAGGTTCTCCAGGCGCAGCCGCAGCGCCGCGAGCGGCGTCCTGAGCTGGTGGGAGGCCTCACCCGCGAAGGCCCGCTGGGCGGCGAGCAGATGGGCGAGCCGGGCCGCCGTACGGTTGAACGCGGCGGCCAGCCGGCGCACCTCGGGCGGCCCCTTCGTGATGGTGACCGGCGTGGCCAGGCCGCCGTCGGCCAGCTCGTCGGTGGCCCGCTCCAGTTCACGGATGGGCCGGCCGGTCCAGCAGGCGATGGCGAACCCGACCACGGCGACCGCCGTGAGGACCGCGAGCCCGCCGAGGCCGAGCAGCAGCCAGACGTGGTGGACGCGTTCGTGCACCGTCCGGGTCGGCAGCGTCAGCCACGCGGCACCCTGCAGCCGCGCACCGGACATGACCGGCGCGGCCACCGAAAGGTACTCGACCCCGCCGATGGTCGACGTACGGACGTCCACCGTGGAGGTGCCGTGGAGGGCGGCCGCGATGCCGGGGCGGGAGGCGAGGTCGGACGACATCACGGCGGCCAGCGGATGCGAGGTGGCGAGCAGCGCGCCCGAGGCGTCCACGACCACCACCTTCCCGCCGATGCGCTCGGCACAGTGGACCACCCGGCGGGGCAGGTCCCGCTCGGCACGCCCCGCGCTGAGGGACAGCGAGGCGTACGCGGCGACCGACTCGGCCTCGTCCTTCGCCGCGTTCACCACCCGCTCCCGCTCGCTGCGGGAGTAGACGAAGCCCAGCGGGATCTCCAGGCACAGCAGGACGAGCGCGGCGAGGCTGAGGTAGCTGAGCAGCAGCCGACGGGTCACGGCGAGGACACCCGCTGCCCGCCCGGCTCGGTCTGCACCGCCAGCCGGAAGCCGACCCCGCGCAGGGTCTGGATCCACGCCGGGTCGCCCAGCTTCCGCCGCAGCGAGGCGACATGGACGTCCAGGGTCTTGGTCGGGCCCTCGTAGTGCGGATCCCACACCCGGTCCAGGATCTGCTGCCGGGAGTAGACCGCGCCCGGATCCTCGGTGAGCAGCGCCAGCAGCTCGAACTCCTTGGGGGTGAGGGTCAGGGGGGCCTCGCCGACCCAGACCTGGCGGGTGCGGCGGTCGACGACGAGGGGGCCGGGCCCGTACGAGGGCTGGGGTGCGGCTTCCTCGTACGCCGGGGGCGGGGCTGTGACCACCGGGTCGGCCACCGCCTCCGTGCGCTGGGTCCGCCGGGTCACCGCCCGCACCCGGGCCACCAGCTCCCGCACGCTGAACGGTTTCGCCAGATAGTCGTCGGCGCCGAGCTCCAGCCCCAGCACCCGGTCGGCCTCCTCACCCCGCGCACTCAGGATGATGACCGGCACGTCCGAGACCTGCCGGATACCTCGGCAGACGTCGATGCCGTCCATGTCCGGCAGGCCGAGGTCGAGCAGGACGACATCGCCGTACGGACTCCGCAACCCCTCCGCACCGGTGGTCACGTGATCGACCGTCAGCCCGAAGTGGCCCAGTCCCTCGGTGAGCGGTTCGGCGATCGTCTCGTCGTCCTCGATCAACAGCACTTGTATGCCCATTGCCCCTGTCTCTCCGAATTGAACATTCTCTGCCCTGGTGTCGACACGCTACAAGAAACAAGCGCCTGCGGGGTCTTGCGACAAAGAATGTCCAATTACTGGACGCGCTCTGGCCCTGGCTTGGCCTTCGTCTGGTGTGCGCTCCTCTACGGTGCTGTGAACTGGCCGAACTTCCAGTCGAGGAGGCATCGTTGAAGGCGTTGCTGGACCGTGCCCGGTCGTTCAAGCGGCGGGTTGATTTCGAGAGCGGCGAATACCGGAAACTGGCCGAGGGGCAATATCCCGAGGCACTCTTCATTACCTGCTCGGACTCGCGGGTCATACCCGCCCTGATTACCGGCGCGCGGCCCGGAGAAATATTCGAGCTGCGCAACGCGGGCAATATCGTGCCGCCGTACGGCAGCCCCGGAGCGTCCGGGGAGGCCGCCACCATCGAGTACGCACTGGAGGTGCTCGGGGTTCAGGACATCGTCGTGTGCGGTCACTCACACTGCGGAGCGATGGGTGCGCTGAAGTCCGGCGACGACCTGTCCGCGCTGCCCGGCGTGGACGCCTGGCTGCAACTGGCCCGCCCCGAACTGGCGCCGGTTCTCACCCCGGGCTCCGGCGAGCTGTCCCTGTCCGACGTCGTACAGCGCAATGTCGTCAACCAGATCGCGGTGCTGCGGACCTACCCCGTCGTGCGGCAGCGGCTGGACGCGGGGCGGCTGCGGCTGCACGGCTGGTACTACGAGGTCGACACCGGGCAGGTGTACGAGCTGGAGGACGACGGCCGGTTCCGGGTGCATGCCGGATGAGCGGGGCGCATGCGCGCGGGCGTACGCGCACCAAGGAGAGGGCGGGGAAGGCGGGAGCACTGAAGGAGAGGGCGGGGAAGGCGGGGGCGCCGAAGGAGAGGGGCGCGAAGCCCGACCTCGCCAATGAAATCACCGCGTCCCTGGTCGTCTTCCTGGTCGCCCTGCCCCTGTGCATCGGCGTCGCCGTCGCCTCCGGCGTCCCCGCCGAGCTCGGCATCATCTCCGGTGTGATCGGCGGCCTGGTGGTGGGCGCAGTCCGGGGCAGCACGCTCCAGGTCAGCGGGCCCGCCGCCGGACTCGCCGCGCTGGTCGCGGAGACGGTGCTGGAGCACGGCGTGGCGATGCTCGGCGTGATCGTCCTGTTCTCGGGCATCCTGCAGGTCGTCCTGGGCGTCGTACGCCTCGGCCGGATGTTCCAGGCGATCTCCCTCGCGGTCGTCCAGGGGATGCTGGCCGGCATCGGGCTGCCGCTGATGTTCAGCCAGGCCTACCCGATGGCCGACGCCAAGGCCCCCGGCACGCCGATCGAGAACATGGCCGGAATACCGGGCCTGTTCGCCGACATCCTCACCGACCCGCAGGCGATGATCGCCACCCTGCTCGGCGCCGCCACGATCGTGCTCAGCTTCGTGTGGAAGAAGGTGCCGGGCCCGGCGCGGAAGATCCCGGCCGCGCTGGTCGCGGTCGGCATCGGCATCGCGGTCGCCGCGCTGCCCGGCGTGGAGGTGAAGACCCTCCAGGTCGGCAATCTGCTGGCGTCGGTGCAGGTGCCGGGGGCCGAGCAGTTCGCGGGGCTCGCCGATGCCGCGGTCCTCACCTCCATCCTCACCTTCACGGTCATCGCCTCCGCGGAGAGCCTGTTCACCGCGGCCGCCGTGGACCGTATGCACAGCGGCCCCCGCACCCGCTACAACACCGAACTCATCGCGCAGGGCGCCGGCAACACGGTCGCGGGCATCCTCGGCGCCCTCCCGATCACGGCGGTCGTGGCCCGCAGCTCGGCGAACGTCCAGGCCGGTGCGAAGACCCGTATCTCCCGCACCCTGCACGGCCTGTGGCTGCTGGCCTTCGCCCTGCTGCTGCCACAGGTGCTGGCCCTGATCCCGATCTCGGTGCTGGCGGGCGTCCTCGTGCACAGCGGCTGGAAGCTGTTCGCGCCCACGGAGTTCCCGAAGATGTGGCGGCAGGACCGGGGCGAGTTCGTGGTGATGACGGTGACGACCCTGGTCATCGTGGCGACGGCACTGCTGGAAGGCGTCCTGATCGGCCTCGCGGCCGGGATCGTGCTGGCCGCCCTGCGCATGTCCCAGACGGTGATCCGGCAGCACATCGAGGAGGACACCGCCAAGGTCGTCATGGCCGGCAACGCGACGTTCCTGCGACTGCCGCAGCTCATCGAGGCGCTGGAGAGCGCGGCGGCGTCGGGCAAGCCGCGCATCCGCCTGGACCTGACCGGCGTGACGCACCTGGACCACGCCTGCCGCAGCCAGGTGGAGGAGTTCACGGCGCAGCAGCGGGGGCTGGGGCTGCGGGTGGAGTTGCTGATGCCGGGACCGGCGAGGACGGAGGTCCCTGCCGTCACCGCGCCCGCCCGACCGACTGTGCCTGCCGCTGCCGCGCCCGGGCCGACGGACGCGCCTGCCGCTGCCGCGCCCGAGCGGCCGGAGCCCGGCCCTGGCGCCGAGTGGTTCTATCTGGACACTCGGCCCCTGCCCGGGGACTTCGGCCGAGGCCACGGCGACTACGCGCAGGGCCCGCCGCTGGTGCGCTGAGCGCTCGGCCGCCGGTGTGCTGAGCCCCGCCCGTTGGTGCGATCGCCGCGGTCTGCGAGCCCGTCGGCCCGGCTGGCGGGTCGCAGGCCCGCCCGCCGATCCGGGAAAGCCGGATACCG
>NZ_KQ947984.1:634225-932560 GCF_001513975.1 Streptomyces curacoi | reverse complement strand
CCGATCTGTTCTCGGGGGTCGTTTCGGCGCAGGCTGATGAGGTACCTGGGCCCGGACCCGCCCGCGGAAGGAGCCCTGCCATGTCCGGCTGGACCGCGCACGACATCCCCGACCAGAGCGGACGCGTCGCCGTCGTCACCGGGGCCAACAGCGGGCTCGGTTACGTCACGGCGCGGGAGCTGGCCCGCAAGGGCGCCCGGGTGGTGCTCGCCTGCCGCAGCGAGGTGCGGGGCGCGGCGGCCGTGGAGCGGCTGGTGTCGGAAGTGCGGGGCGCCGACGTGGAGTTGACGCGGCTGGATCTCGGGGACCTCGGCTGTGTACGGGAGTTCGCCACGGCCTTCCCGTACGGCCGGCTGGACCTGCTCGTGAACAACGCCGGGGTGATGGCGGTGCCGTACGGCACGACGGCGGACGGCTTCGAGACGCAGTTCGGGGTCAACCACCTCGGGCACTTCGCGCTCACCGGTCTGCTGCTGCCCGCGCTGCTCGGCACGCCGGGCGCGCGGGTGGTGACCGTCTCCAGCCCGCTGCACGCGCTGTCCACCATCGACCTCCACGACCTCAACAGCGAGCGACGCTATAGGCGTTGGCTCGCCTACGCCCGGTCCAAGACCGCCAATCTGCTCTTCACGCACGAGCTGGCGCGCAGGCTGGCGGCGCGGGAGGCGGACGTGGTGGCCGCCGCCGCGCATCCCGGGTACGCGGCCACCAACCTGCAGACCGCCGGACCGCGCATGGCGGGTCGCCGGGGCAGTGAGTGGTTCATGCGCAGCGCCACTCGCCTGCTCGCCCAGTCCGCCGAGGCCGGCGCGCTGCCCGTCCTGTACGCCGCCACCGCACCCGACGTCCGGCCCGACTCCTTCACCGGCCCGTCCTTCGTCCACTGGCGTGGCTCGCCCGCCCCGTGCAGGCGGGCGCCCTGGACCGTCGACGACCGGGCGGGCGAACTCCTCTGGGAGGCCTCGCAGCGGCTGACGGGGGTGGCGTACGAGGCCTTGGGAGGTGTGAGCGCCCGGTGAGCGCTCAGGCCGTGGCCCCGCTGTCCACCACCAGGTCGGTGCCCACCACCGACGCGGCGTCGTCCGAGGCCAGGTAGAGGACGGCTGCGGCCACCTCCTCGGTGCCCGAGATGCGGCCGAGGGGGAGGGTGGCCTTCGCCCGCTCGGCCCGGGCCGCCTCCGTCTCGCCGGGGAGCAGGGACATGGGGGTGTCGACGGCGCCGGGGCTGACCGCGTTGATGCGGACGCCGTCGCCGATGTGGTCGAGGGCGGCGCCCCTGGTGAGGACGGAGACGGCGGCCTTGGTCGCGGCGTACGCGGCGGTGCCGGGATGGCGGCCGTGGACCCCGAAGACGGAGGCGATGTTCACGATCGCGCCGCCCGTCGGCTGGGTGCGCATCTGGCGGATCTCGGCCTGGAGGGCGAGGAAGACGCCGGTGACGTTGATGCCGAGCTGGGTGTGCCAGTCCTCCTCCGGGAGGTCGGCCAAGGGGTCGCCGCCGCGGAAGACGCCCGCGTTGTTGACCGCCACGTCGAGGGAGCCGAAGCGGTCCACGGCGGCCGCCACCACGGACCGCACGTCGGCCGCACGGGAGACGTCCGCGGCGACCGCGAGCGCCTTGCCGCCCGCCTCCTCGATCAGCGCCACCGTCTCGTCGAGCGGCTCGCGCCTGCGGCCGGTGACCACGACGTTCGCGCCCTCGGTGGCGAGCGCGAGCGCGACGGCCCGTCCGATGCCGGAACCGGCGCCGGTGACGAGGGCGGTCCTGTCGGTGAAGCGGGTGCGGTGGGCTGCGGTGGTCATGATCTCCCCTTTTTCTTGACCGATCGGTTCATTATTCGGGCCTGAAAAACGCCCCTCGGACGAAGGGCGTCTCAGTCGAGCAGTGTCAGCGCCTGCTCTGCCGCGTCCCGGACCCGGGCCGGGTCCGAGGACGCCTTGCCCACGACCCTGAGGCCCTGGAGCAGGACCAGCAGCATGCGGGCGAGGGCGAGCGGATCGCGGCCGGCGGGCAGTTCCCCCTGGGCCTGGGCGCGGACCAGTGCCGAGTGCAGCACGGTCTCCAGCTGGTCCCAGTTGCGCTCCACCTGCCGGGCGGCTGCCCGGTCGTGCGGGGCGAGCTCCGCCGCCGTGTTGGTGACCAGGCAGCCGTTCAGGCGCAGTCGTTCGTCGGCGGCCTCGGTCGCGTACCGCCTGACGACCGACCGCACGGACGGCAGGGCGGGCCCCGGCTGGGACAGCTCCCGCACGATCGGCGTGAATCCCGCCCGCTCGTAGCGGTCCAGCGCCTTCAGGTACAGCTCGTGCTTGTTGCCGAAGGTCGCGTAGAGGCTGGCGCGTCCGACGCCGAGGTGCTCGACGAGGTCGGACATCGACGTCGCCTCGTAGCCGCGCTGCCAGAACAGCTCAAGAGCTGACTGCAGCGCGGCGTCCGGATCGAACTCCTTGGTCCTGGCCACGACGAACAGCCTAGGTTTTTCTGGAACGATCGGTCAAGTGCCGTAGATGGTCAGGCCGTACGGATCTCGTACGTCGCCACCCGCACCGCCTCGTCGTCCAGGCACTGCCCGGTCTCCAGGTCGAAGCGCTGCTTCAGCAGGGGCGAGGCCACGAACGGGCGGCCCTGGTGGGTGCCGGTCAGGCCGCGGGAGAGGACGGCCGCGCCGCCGAACGGGTCGCGGTTGTCGATGGCGTACAGCTGTCCGGCGCGGTCGCGGAACAGGGCCACCTGGCGGCCGTCCGGCAGCAGGGCCGCCACACCGCGGCCCGGGAGCAGCCGGGTCAGGTCGCAGACAGTCAACCAGTCGTCGTCCAGCCGTACTTGGACCTTCAGGTCGGTTGTCTCGGGTGCCAGGGTCATCGCTGGGCGCTTCCTTCCAGGGGACGGTGGCCGATGGTCAGCAGCGGCAGGGCGGGCTTGATCTGGTCGCGCTCGGGGACGAAGCCGACGACCGGGTCGGGGGTGTCGGGGGCGTTGACGAAGGAGACGAAGCGGGCCAGCTTCTCGGGGTCGTTGATGGTCTCCGCCCACTCGTCGCGGTAGTTCGCGACGTGGGCCGCCATCAGGGACTCCAGCTCCTCGCAGATGCCGAGGGAGTCCTCGACGACCACCTCGCGCACATGGTCCAGGCCGCCGGGGATCCGCTCCAGCCAGGTCGAGGTGCGCTCCAGGCGGTCCGCGGTGCGGATGTAGAACATCAGGAAGCGGTCGATCAGGCGGATCAGCTCGGCGTCCGACAGGTCCTGCGCCAGCAGGTCGGCGTGGCGCGGGGTCGCGCCGCCGTTGCCGCCGACGTAGAGGTTCCAGCCGTTGGCGGTGGCGATGACGCCGAAGTCCTTCGACTGGGCCTCCGCGCACTCGCGCTGGCAGCCGGAGACGGCCGACTTCAGCTTGTGGGGCGACCTGAGCCCCCGGTAGCGCAGCTCCAGGTCGATCGCCATCCGGACGGAGTCCTGGACGCCGTAGCGGCACCAGGTCTGTCCGACGCAGGACTTCACCGTGCGCAGCGCCTTGCCGTAGGCGTGGCCGGACTCGAAGCCCGCGTCCACCAGCCGCGCCCAGATCAGCGGGAGCTGCTCGACGCGCGCGCCGAACAGGTCGATGCGCTGGCCGCCGGTGATCTTCGTGTAGAGGCCGAAGTCGCGGGCGACCTCGCCGATCACGATCAGCTTCTCCGGGGTGATCTCGCCGCCGGGGATGCGCGGCACGATCGAGTACGAGCCGTTCTTCTGGATGTTGGCGAGGAAGTGGTCGTTGGAGTCCTGCAGGGCCGCCTGCTCGCCGTCCAGGACGTAGCCGCTCGCTCCGATCGTCGGGGCGAGGGAGGCGATGATCGAGCCCACCGCCGGCTTGCAGATCTCGCAGCCGTCGGTGCCGCGGGCGTTCTCGCGGCCGTAGCGGTCCAGCAGGTCCTGGTAGGTGTTGATGCGCAGGGCGAGGACGATCTCGTACAGCTCCTCGCGGGTCTGCGAGAAGCAGCCGCACAGGCCCTTGTCGACCTCGACGCCGGACGCCTCCAGCTCGGCGGTGACCAGCTGGCCGAGCACCTTGACACAGGAGCCGCAGCCGGTGCCGGCCTTGGTGCACTTCTTCACCTCGGGCACGGTCGTGCACTGGTGGTCGGTGACCGCGCCGCGGATGGTGCCCTTGGTGACGTTGTGGCAGGAGCAGACGACCGCGTCGTCCGGCAGCGCGGACGGGCCGAGCTGGGCGGGGGCCCCGGCACCGGCGGGCAGCACCAGCGACTCGGGCGAGACCGGCGGGACGGAGCCGGTGAAGGCCTTCAGCGTGCCGTACGCGTCCGCGTCGCCGACCAGGATGCCGCCGAGCAGCGTGCCGTCGCGGCCGATGACCAGCTTCTTGTACAGGCCCGCGCGGGAGTCGGAGTAGACGACGTCCAGGCAGTCCTCGGCGGTGCCGTGCGCGTCACCGAAGGACGCCACGTCCACGCCGAGCAGCTTCAGCTTGGTGGACAGGTCGGCGCCGGTGAACTCCGCCTCGTCCTCGGCGATCGTCGCGGCGGCCGTCTCGGCCTGCTCGTAACCCGGGGCCACCAGGCCGTACACCCGGCCGTCGGCGGCCAGCGCGCACTCGCCGATCGCGAACACGTGCGGGTCGGAGACCGTACGGCACTGCTCGTCGACGGTGATGCCGCCGCGCTCGCCGACCGTGAGACCGCAGTCGCGGGCCAGCTGGTCGCGGGGGCGGACACCGGCGGAGAAGACCACCATGTCGGTGGCGAGCTCGGAGCCGTCGGACAGCTTCATACCGGTGACGGCACCCTCGGCGTCCGTCACGATCTCCTGCGTGCCCACCCCGGTGTGGACCGTCAGACCCATGTCCTCGATGGTGCGCAGCAGCGCGGCGCCGCCGCCCTCGTCGACCTGCACCGGCATCAGGCGCGGCGCGAACTCCACGATGTGCGTCTCGACGCCGAGGCCCTTCAGCGCACCGGCGGCTTCCAGCCCCAGCAGACCGCCGCCGACCACGGCGCCGGAGGTGGCCTTCGTCCTGGCGTACTCCTCGATCGCGAGCAGGTCCTCGATCGTGCGGTAGACGAAACAGCCGGTGGCGTCCTTGTTCGGGACGGGCGGCACGAACGGGTACGACCCGGTGGCCAGGACCAGGACGTCGTAGTCCACGACGAGACCGGAGCGGGCGGTGACCTTCCGCGCCTCCCGGTCGATCGTCTCCGCCGGGTCACCGATGTGCAGCTCGATGCCGTGGTCCTTGATGAACTCCATGTCGGTCATGGAGAGGTCCTCGGGCGTCTTGCCCGAGAAGTACGAGGTCAGCGCCACGCGGTCGTACGCCGGACGAGGCTCCTCGCACAGCACGACCACGCGGTGCGTGGCGGTCAGGCCGCGCTCGGCGAGCGCTTCGAGGAAGCGCTGGCCGACCATGCCATGGCCGACGAGCACGATCGTGGGGTTCGCCCCAGTGGCGGTCATCAGGAGCCTCCATCGTTGGTGAGCAGGTGGAGCAGAGGACCGTCGTCGGGGAGCGGCTCTGCTCCCTCCCAGGCGCGGGCGAGCGCGCCGACGGTGCCGAGTTCGCCGACGAGAACCCCGCCGACCAGGCGGTCGTCGCGGACGACGACCTTGCGGTAGGTGCCGCGGGTGGCGTCGGCGAGCTGTACGACGTCGTCGCCGGGCCGGGCCTCCGTCTCGCCGAACGCGGCGAGGTCGAAGGCGGTCTGCCCGGCGAGGGTGAGCCGGGTAAGCGAACGGGTTCCGGTGTAGCGGGCGCCCGCGTTCCCGCTCAGCGACTCGGCCAGGACGTCGGCCTGTTCGAGCGCGGGGGCGGCGAGGCCGTACACCGTGCCGTCGTGCTGCGTGCAGTCGCCGATGGCCCGGATGTGCGGGTCGGACGTACGGAGCTCGTCGTCGACGACGATCCCCTTGCGGACGTCCAGCCCGGCGGCCTGCGCCAGGCCCGCACGCGGACGCACGCCGCAGGCCAGGACCACGAGGTCGGCGTCGAGGGCGTAACCGTCGGCCATCTCCACCGAGCGGACCGCGCCGCCTACGCAGCGCACGTCACGGACGCGGCACTCGGTGTGCACCTCGACGCCCAGCTCGGTGAGGTGGCGCCTGACCAGCTTCGAGGCGGCCGGGTCGAGCTGCCGCTCCATCAGCCGCTCGGACTGCTGGGCCAGCACGACCTGCGCGCCGCGCATCGCCAGCGCGCGGGCCGCGGAGACCCCGAGGAGCCCGCCGCCGATCACGACCGCCCGCACGCCCGGCCGTACCGCCTTGGACAGGCCCAGGCAGTCGTCCATGGTGCGGAAGGCGTGGACGCCCTCCGGCAGCACATGGTCAGGCGTGAACAGGCCGCGCAGCGGCGGGAGCACCGGGTTGGAGCCGGTGGCCAGCACGAGCGTGTCGTATGCGATCTCCGTGCCGTCCGCGAGGTGTACGGCTCGCGCCTCGCGGTCGATGCCGGTGACCCGGCCACGGGTGAGCTCAGCGGGCGCCGGGAGGGCGATCACCTCGGGGCTGTACCGTCCGGCCAGCACCTCGGCGAGCAGGACCCGGTTGTACGGGCGGTGCTCCTCATCGCCGACGAGCGTCACGGGCGTGCCGAGCTCGCCGAGCCGCCGGGCGAGTCGTACGCCCGCGAGGCCGGCGCCGATCACCACCACACGCGTATTCGAGGTCATGCCCAGGAGCGTGCGATGCCGGTGTTTCCCGACCGCATCACGTCTGTTTCCCGCGAGGAACGCTGCCCTCAGCGAGGGCCGGGGGCGGGTGTGAGGGTTCGGAGGGCGCGGTGCGGGCGGGCTGTGAGGTGGGGTGCGACGGGGGTCGGGTGCGCGCGCCCGGCCCCCGTCCGGGTGCGGCCGGCATCGTCTACGACACGGTCACCCGGTGGCGCCGCTGCGCTGCCGGAGCGTCTCGTGCAGGCGGTCGATGAGGTGGCCCTTGCGCTCGATGGTCACGTCGAAGTAGGCCGCGCTGCGCGCCGACCGGCACACCCCCCGCACGGCCTCCTTCGCCGACCGTTTCCACTCGACCGCCTGGGCGGAGAGATCGAGGAGGGTGTCGCGCAGCCTCGGGTGGCCGAGGACATACGACTTCAGCCGCGCGCCCGTCAGCCCGTCCGGGTCCGACGGGCGCGGCGGGCGCGGCGGCGAGTCGAGCAGCTCCAGGAACACCCGGTTGCCCAGCCCGTCGAAGTCCTGGTGGGTCTTGGCGCCGCCGAGTTCCGGTACGACGTCGGTCAGGTCGTTGAACAGCTGGCTCGCCAGCCCGAGCCGGCGCATGGCCCCGTCCAGGGCGTGCCGCTCCTCCTCGACGACGCCCAGCGCGGCGAGGGCCGCGTCGAGCGGCATCCGGAACAGCGTGCCGGTCTTGCGCGCGGCGACCGACTCCCAGAAGCGCACCCGTTCCTCGTGCGGTGCGGCCAGCAGGTCGGCACGGGTGTCCGCGGACCTCGTCGCCAGGTCGAGCGCCTGGCCGGTGAAGCCGTGGCCGACACCGCGGATCAGGCTGTCCACCACGCCGGGGTCCGCCGCGTGCCGCAGCGCCGCCGTGATCAGCCAGGAGCCGGTGTTGAGCGCGACGGGCACCCCGTGGGTGATGTGCAGCGCGGGCTCGCCGTAGCGCATGGCGCTGCCGTCCTGGATGTCGTCCAGCACCACCGCGGCCTTCAGCAGGACCCGCACCGCCACCGCCGCCCGCCGCACGACGGCCAGGTCGGCGGATGCCTCCTCGCTCCCCGGCCCTTCGGGAAAGCCCCGGTAGTTGCGGTACGCCCAGTACACCATCGAGGGCCGCAACGGAGCCGTACCGCCGGGCGCGCCCGCGGACGGAGGCAGGGCCTGCTGGCCCACCTTGGAGCCGAGCGCGTCGGACACGGGTGTGTACAGGGAGCGGTGCAGCGAGCGGTGCAGGGCGGTGGCGCACACGGCCGCTGAACCGTCGGCCGAACCGTCGTCCGGGGCGGCCGTCAGTGACTTGAGGAACGCGCGCAGGTCGTCCTCCAGCAGCGCCGCGTCATGGCGCACGACGGAGTTCACCTGCGCGGCGTCCACGCTGAGCGACGAGTCCGGGTCGGAGTCCACGCCCGCATGGTCCGGCTCCGCCGAGAACACGGCAAGATCGCTTTTCCGTCACGCAGGATCCACGCCTGTATGGCCGATTCCCGCACCTCAGGTCGCTGTCAGGAGGTCAATCACCCCGGTGGTGTCCTCGTCGGCGTGCGGGCCGGACTCCAGGCGGCGGCGCATCAGGTCCAGGTAGGGCCGCACCATGTCCGGTCGTACACCCTGCTCGTCTGCCGTCCGCAGGAACGTCGGGATCCCCGCGACCTGCATGGCGAGGTTGGAGACGACATCCCGCGTGTAGTCGCCGCTCTCCAGCTTCCCGGCGCTCTCCAGCGCGGCGGGCGCCATGGCGGTCAGCCACGACACGAGCAGCGGGGCGAAGTCCTCGGGAGCGATGTCCTCCCGGCGGATCAGCGCGAAGGCGTGCGCGATCCCGCCGAACATCCCGTACATCGCGCTCAGCAGCGCCACGTCGTGCAGGGCCGCGAAGCCGGCGTCCGCGCCGACATAGGCGGTGCCCGCCGGTACCGCGAGGACGTCCCGGTGCTCCTCGAAGAGGGCGGCGGATCCGCTGTAGAAGACGAACGCCCCGCTGTCCGGGCTGCCGATCATCGGCGGTACGGCCATGATCCCGCCGTCGACGAAGCGGGCGCCGCGCGCCTCGGCCCAGGCGGCACGGGCGCGGCCCTCGCCGGGCGTGCCGGTGGTGAGGTTCACGAGGTCGCGTCCGCCGAGGTCGGCCGTGGCGAGGGCCTCGCCGAGGGAGTCGTCGTCGAGCAGACAGGCGACGACGAGCCGGTTGGCGGCCACGGCGGCGTCCGCGCTCGCGGCGACCGTGGCGCCCTCGACGGCCAGCGCCTCGGCGCGGGCAGGGGTGCGGTTCCAGACGGTCACGGGGTGCCCGGCGGCGAGCCAGGCACGGGCGAGCGCGGTGCCCATGGCGCCGGTGCCGAGGAGGGTGACAGGGGTCGGGGAAGAGGCTTTGTCAGTCGCGTTGTCAGTCATGGCGGTTAGCCTCGTAGAGGTGAACTGCCTGCTCAAGTACGTACTTTCGAGTGGGTGGTTACCTTGAGGGAAGCGTGCAGGGGACAGGACGGGGGAGTGGCGGGCATGGCGATCGGACGGCGGCCGGGGTCGTACGAGTGTGGTGTCGACGCGGCGATGGATGTGATCGGCGGCAAGTGGAAGGTGCTCATCCTCTGGGCGCTGCATGTGCGTCCGCACCGCTTCGGGGAGCTGCGCCGCGAGCTGCCCGGGGTGACGGAGAAGGTGCTCGCCGCCCAGCTGCGGGAACTGGAAGCGGACGGGATCGTGCACCGGGAGGAGTTCGACGAGGTGCCGCCGCGCGTGGAGTACTCGCTGACGCCGAGGGGCGAGACCCTCAACACGGCACTGGAGCCGCTGGGCGAGTGGGGGAAGCGGAACGTCCTGGCGCCGTCACCGGCTGCCGGTGAGGTGCGCGAAGACCACGACGTTGCCCTGATACCCGGTCGTCCGTGAGTAACCGCCGCCGCAGGTGATCACCCGCAGCTCGGGGCGCGGGGCCGCGCCGTACACCTTCTTGTCGGGGAAGTCCTTCGCGTCGTAGACCTCGACGGCGTCGACCGAGAAGAGGGCGGTGCCGCCGTCCCGTCGGTCCACCTCGATCGTGCTGCCCTTCTTCAGGGCGCCCAGGTGGTAGAAGACGGCGGGTCCGTCGGCGTTGTCGACGTGCCCGGCGACGATCGCGGTGCCGGTCTCACCGGGTGTGGTGCCGGCCTCGTACCAGCCGGCGAGGTTCCTGCGCTCGGCGGGCGGGACGTCGAGGCTGCCCGTCCTCGTCAGGCCCAGGCCCATGAGGGGAGCGTCGACGCGGATCGAGGGAATGCGGATGCGGTCGGGAGGAGAGGGCGGGAGCGCGGGGGCGGCCGAGCGCCGGGCGCGCGGGTGCGGGTCACCACGACCGGTGTCCCCGCTCTGCGCCGCCGCTTGTGCGGCCGACGGCTGCGGCGGCGTGTGCGTCTCGGCGCCGTTGCGCAGCAGCCAGGCGCCGGAGCAGAGGGCGAGGGCGGTCGCGGTGGCTATGGCGGCGTTGCCGACGCTGCGGTGACTGCGCACGCGAGCCTCCTCGGACTCCTCTCGTGCCGCCCTGATCCCCCTCCGGGCCGCGAGGGGCGTCGGACCCGGAGGGGGAGGGGACGTGCGGTACCGGCGGACGGACAGCGGAGGGTGTCCATCAGATCCCGTCGCCTCTCGCCCGGCGATGCAGGAGCCAGGTACCGCCCGCGGCGGCGACGGCGAGAGCCGCCACGCCGGCCGCGGTCTGCACGGGATCGGGGCCAAGAGCGCCGCCGACCCCCGTCTTCACACTTCCTCGCGGATGCACCTGTTCGCGCGGGGCCGTCAGCGTGACCACCAGGTCGCCCGTCACCCGCCGGCCGCCCTCGGCGCAGGTCGCGACGATCTCGTACGTCCCCGGCTGCGCGCTCGGCGGCACCTGGAACTTTCCGGTCGCGTCGTGCTCGTGCGTCCTCGGCGCCAGCGTGAAGGACCCGGCGCCCACCGCGCTGGCGTCGCCCTCGGCCGAACCGCCGTCCCCGCAGGACGCCGTGTTCACCGTCACCTGCCCGCCCGGCACGACCGAGGACGGGAGCACCTTGAGGCCACCGACGTCGTCGCCGTACGCGGGCATGCCGCCGAGCCCCACGGCGCCCACGGCCAGCGCGGTCCCTGTCAGCAGACGGGCGGTACGTCGCATCAGCGTTCCTCCGCACTCAGCGGGGCCACGGCCCGCGACACCCCCATGTGCCGCCGCCTCGGTCGTGCCCTGCCCTTCCGAGGTAAGGGGCAGCGGGGCGGGCGCGCTTCCTGAGAGAGCGTCAGAAATGGGATGAACGGGTGTCGGGCGGACGGGACGGGGTCCGGGACTCGGCGCTGTTTCAGCAGGTCATGGCCGCGTCCCGGGGGTGTCGCGGAAGAGAACCTGTTGAGTGGGGGACCGCGCGTGTGAACGGGTGACCCGCCCCGGATGACCCGCCCACAGCCGACCCGCCCGCAGCCGACCCGCCCGCAGCCGACCCGCCCGCAGTCGACCTGCCCACAGCCGACCCGCCCGCAGCCGACCCGCCCACAGCCGTTCCCCGGCCGACCCGTCGCCCGCGTCCCCCTCACTCAGGCAGATCGCCGTTGCCACCCAGATTCGCGACCATCCGCC
The DNA here is from genome assembly GCF_001513975.1 of Streptomyces curacoi. Taxonomy (GTDB): domain Bacteria; phylum Actinomycetota; class Actinomycetes; order Streptomycetales; family Streptomycetaceae; genus Streptomyces; species Streptomyces curacoi. Next base: position 921,319 of record NZ_KQ947984.1, on the reverse strand, counting down.
GCAGCACATTGACCGTGGTCACGAAGTCGGCCGTGTCGACGCCTTCATGCAGCTGCCGATGGACGCGCAGGTTCCGCTCCCTGGCCCGAAGGCGCCCGGCCTCCCCGGCCTCGGTCAACGTCATCGCACCCCCGTCCTCCGTCAGCCACCCACGGGCGGCGAGATCGTCGAAGACGCCGTCGAAACCGATCCCGAGGTCTTCGTAGACCGCCAGCCGTTCGGTCAGCGTGGCCCGGGTCCATCTGCCGGGATCACCGGCGACATGGTTGAGCGACACTTGCGGTCAATGCGGCTTTCACGATGCCGCACCGCCTCGGTTCGCCCTGCGCGGGTTGCCGCGGTCGATGGTGAACACGACATTGCTGCCGGTCTGCAGCGGAGTGGTGAAGATCGCGTAGGCGGCGACCCGGCCGAACGCGTCCGGATAGGTCCGGCCGTGCTGGATCAGTCCACCGGCACCGATTCGGCTCAGCCCCGAGATCTGAGTGTTCAGGATCTCGGCACCGATCGACTCCCCGACGGTCAGACGGTACTCGGCGTCCAGCAGGGACCGGAAAGCGTAGGCCTGAACCCTGACCTCACGATCCGTCCCGAGGTATTTGCGGGCGACCACATGGAACTCGACGGAGTGGAATCCGTGATGCCGGCGCAGTTCGGACACCTGGAAGCGGTACTCGACCGCCGGAGAGCCGCGCAAGGTGGTCGGACGCGGTGCCGGCTGGTCCAGTTGCTGCCCGTCGACCCGGACATGACTGACATGGAAGCAGTGGGGGTCCGTCAACTCCAGCCCCTCGTCCACCTGCCAGCGCAGCACATACCTGAGGTCGCCGGCCAGCCGGCTGAAGGACTCGTCCGTCAGTGACGACACACAGATGAAGCGCAGTTCCCGGGGGATCACCTGCACCTGGTAGGAGACACGCATGGCCTGAACGGCGTATCCGTCGGGTTCGAGACCGTCCAGGTGGCAGTCCCAGCGGTAGTGGGACAGGGCCCCGGCGAAGAGGTTCTCCCGGATGGGCTCAAGGACCTCGCGCAGCGCCTGGTCGATGGCCTCGTTCACCTGCAATGTCGTGTCCCGGATGGTGATCTGCCCGAAAATGAAGCTGACCAGCGCGGCCGAGACCAGTGTCGTCCCCACGACTTCGAGTGAGGTGACGAGGACGTCGTCCTGGGCGCGGTCGACGGAGACGACCAGAGCGATCGCCCCGACCACCAGGACCAGCAGGTTGTAGATGCGCACTGTGCGTCGGACTTCCGCGATGACACGCCGCTGATCGCTCATCAGGACTCCCGGGGGAGAGCCGGCTACACGGGTTCACCGAGCAGCCGCCAGACATCTGCCATGCAGTCGCCGATCTGGATGCCGACCGCTGCGGTGTCCGCCTGGTCCTCCGTGAGGAACACGGCGATCAGGTCGTGGTGGCGGCCGAAGAGAATGCCCGCGTCGTGTGCCAGGCGGCGCAGGCTGCCGGTCTTGTGGGCGACTTTCAGATCGTCGGGCAGCCGCAGCGGCAGGCGGAAATTGCGCACGCTGTTGCGCAGGGCGCCGAGGACGGGACGCAGGTGCGCTTGCGTCGCGGCGTACCGCAGGATCAGCGCCATGTCGTCCGCCGTAGTGGTGCTGCTCCGCGCCGCCGCGCCCAGATCGCGGTCGGAGAAGCCCACCCTCATGTGCGTGTGGTGTGCTCCCGCCCGCTCGGCGGTGGCCGTCACGGCCTCCATGCCGACGAGCTCCACCAGAAAGGTCCCGATGGGGTTGTCGCTGGTCGCGAGCATCAGGCCGCAGAGTTCGACGAGTGTGAACTCGTGCCGCTCGTCGAAGACCTCCAGCACCGAGGGGTAGGCGGTGCGACCGAGTTCGGAGCGCCTGACCACTCGGGTGGCGTCCAGCTGCTCCAGCACCGCGATGGCCAGCGGGACTTTCATCAGGCTGGCCGCGGGAAAGACGCGGTCGGCATTGCGCCGCACACAGACGTCCCGTCCCCGCAGGGACCGCAGCAGCACGGCCCTGGAAGGGGCGTTGCCGACAAAGGCGTCGACGCGACCATCGATGTCCATCCCGCCCCCCGACGCCCCGGCCCGCCCGCATCCGGCCAACTCAGGTTAGGCGCAAGCAATTTGGGACGTCCATACCGCCGTACCCCGTTCCCGGGCCGTCCTCACGCCCCGCCCGAGTACTCCGCCAGCACCTCGCCCACCGTCCGCCGCGCCACCCCCGCCAGCACCGGATTGGTCCCGTTCCCGCAGCTCTCGCCGTAGTGGTGCTCCGCCATCAGCCCGAAGCACAGCGCCCACCCGCGCCCCCGGGCCCACGTCGTGTCGTCGACGTCGGCCGCATCGCGGAACACCTCGCGGGTCGCGGCGTCGAAGACCGCCCACGCCGCGATGGTGTCGGCCGCCGGGTCCCCGACGCCGAGGCAGCCGAAGTCGATGACCGCGGTGAGGCGGCCGGAGGAGGTCAGCAGGTTGCCGGGAAGGAGGTCGCTGTGGAGCCAGACGGGGGCGTCGTCCCACTGGGGGAGGCGCAGGGTTTCCTCCCACGCCGCTGTCGCGACCGCCGGGTCCAGCATGCCGACGGCGCCCAGGTCGCGGATCGCGGTGCGGACGTACGCGTCGTGCTTGCCCACCGGGTCGCCGCGGAAGGACAACGGTCCGCCCGCCGCGTCCACCTTTCGCAACGCCGCCACGAAACGGCCCAGCTCACCTGCGGCCTCCCGTGGCTCGCCGAGCGGCGCGTCGTAGGCGTTCTCGCCGTCCAGCCAGTCGTACACGCCCCACGGCAGCTCATATCCGGCGGCGGGTTCGCCCAGCGCCAGCGGTGTCGGGACCGCCAGGGGCAGATGCGGGGCCAGGTGCGGCAGCCAGCGGTGCTCCGTCTCGATCTGGCGGGATCCGCCCGGCAGGCGCGGCAGGCGTACGACCAGGTCGGCGCCCAGGCGGTACATGGCGTTGTCGGTCCCGGCGGAGGCGACCCGCGTCACCGGCAGCCCGGCCCACCGCGGGAACTGCTCCGCGACCAGGCGGGCGACCAGCGTCTCGTCGATGTCGAGTTCCTCGGCGTGCATCTTCGTGGGCGACGGCATACGGCTCCGTGGCGGCTCGGGGAGGTCGGGCAGGCGGCAGCGGAGCGTATCCGGGGCCGCAGCGCGCACACCACCGCTTTTCGCCGCGCCCAGGCGCGGGACGGCCGCGGTCCCCTCCACTGCCACGGCCGCCCCGGCGCCCTCCTCTGCCACGGCGGCCCCGGTCCCCCTCCACTGCCACGGCCGCCCCGGCCCCTTCTCTGCCACGGCCGCCCCGGTCCCATCCACCGGGGCGGCCGCTCACCAGCTCTGACCGGGCGACCGGCTCAGCCCACCTTCACCGCCTTCCAGGCCGCCGCCACCGCCCCGTACTCCACGCTCCCGGCCCCGTACAGGTCCTTTGCCGCGTTGAGCGTCGCCGTACGCGCTCCCGCGTAGTTCGTCGAGGACGTCATGTAGACCGTCAGCGCCCGGTACCAGATCTTGCCGAGCTTGGCCCGGCCGATCCCGGTCACCGAGGAACCGTCGCAGGTGGGGGAGTTGTAGCTGACGCCGTTGACCGTCTTCGGGCCGCTGCCCTCGGCCAGCAGGTAGGCGAAGTGGTTGCCGACGCCCGACGAGTAGTGGACGTCGAGCGCCGCGGTCGTCGCGCTCCAGCAGTCGACCGAGCTGCCGTCCTTCGACGGCTTGTCCATGTAGCGCAGGGCGCTGCGGCCGAAGCCCGGCCGGACGATCTTCTCGCCGATCAGATAGTCGCCCGGGTCGGAGGCGTTGCCCGCGTGGAACTCGACCAGTGTGCCGAAGATGTCGGACGTGGCCTCGTTGAGGCCGCCGGACTCGCCCGAGTACGTCAGCGCGGCCGTCTTCGAAGTGACCCCGTGGGTCATCTCGTGGCCCGCCACGTCCAGTGACACCAGCGGCCCGAGCTGGGTGCCGTCACCGTCGCCGTACGTCATGCAGAAGCAACTGTCGTCCCAGAAGGCGTTGTTGTAGCCCTTCCCGTAGTGCACGCGGTTGAACGAGCCCTTGCCGTCGCCAGCGATGCCCCTGCGGCCGTGGACGTCCTCGTAGTAGTCCCACGTCACGTCCGTGCCGTACTGCGCGTCCACCGCGGCCGTCGAGCGCTCGGCCGTCGTGCCGGTGCCCCAGTGGTTGTCGGCGTCCGTGAAGACGGTGGCCGGGGCGCGGTTCAGGCAGACGGCGAGGACGCACAGGTCCGTCCTGTTCGCCGCGTCACCCGTGTAGGTGCCGCCGCGCGTCGGGTCCTTCAACTGGTACGTCGATCCCGACACCGTCGTCTCCAACGGCACCGTGCCGCCGTACAGCGACTTCCCGTCACCCGTCGCCGTCTCGATGCTGTCCCACGCGTCGATCTGCGCTCCGGTGCGGGCGTCGGTCAGCACCGTGCGGGCGGCCGGGTTGCCGAGGGAGTCCTGGGCGACGACGTCGGTCCGCCAGGCCAGCTTCGGGGCGCCGTGCAGGGCGTCGACGACCAGCTTCGGCCTGGCCGTCAGCTTCTTCAGCGTCTCGCCGAGGTTGGCGGCGCGCAGGGCGTTCGCCGCGAGGTCGGCCGCCTTCGGCGCCGAGACGCTGGGCGCGATGCTCGACAGGGAGATCGGTCGGGTCGTGGCGCGAGAGGCGCCGCGGTATGTGCCGTCCTTCGCCAGGTGGACGACGAAGTCGCCGCCGAGGACCGGAAGTTGGCGGTATGTGCGGTCGTAGCGGACGTGCTGCGTGCCGTCCGCGTCGACGATCACGTCCCGCACCGCGGTGTCCTGCGCGGTGGTCAGCCCCAGGCTTTCCGCCCGGTCCGCGAGGACCTCTGCCGCGTTCTCGATCGCGCCGGCCCTGGTGGGCCTGTCGTCCGCGTCGGCGGCGGGAGAGAGCGCGGCGGCCAGCAAGGTGGCGGTGGCGGTGACAGCGCCGGCCGTGGCCAGGCGGGAACCTCGGACATGCAGCCGTATCCGACTCATCGGTCTCCTTCAACGGGACGGCACTGAAGATGACCAAGATTCAAGGGGGCGTGCACATGCCATGAACAGGGTGAGCGCGTGGAGGTGTGTGAGGGGAGAGGATCGTTTCTGCGAAGGGGGGTGATCCTGGTGTGACCGCCCCGGCGGGGCGTTCCGTTTGCGTTCTCGTCGAATGCGGTCGGGGCGTGCGCGGAAGGCGGGCACGCTGAGCGCACCTGACGACAGGCAACTCACCCGACATCCAGGGGGACTGATGAGGAAGACGATCGGGCGGCTGACCGTGGTGCTGGTGGCGGGCGCGGCGGGCGTGGTGCTGACCGCGGGGAGCGCGGCGGCGGGCAGCGAATGGAGCGCGGCGCCTGCCGGCAGCGAATGGGGTGCGGCTCCGGCCGGTTCTGACTGGGGTGCGGTTCCGGTCGGCTCTGACTGGGGTGCGGCTCCCGCCGGCACGGACTGGGGTGTCGCTCCCGCCAGTACTGAGTGGGGTGTCGCTCCCGCAGGCAACCGGTGGAGCACCGAGGCGACCTGCCTGCCCCGCGAATGCCGCTGAGGCCGGTGTCCTGACCCTCCTCCCGCGCCGGTACGCTGCGCCACGGCCGGCCCTCGCGCCGCCACCGCCCAGCCCCCCGCCGCCGAGGAGACGGCCCGAAGTGACCCTGCCCTTCTTCGTCTACGGCACCCTCCGCCCCGGCGAGCCCAACCACGACCGCTTCCTGCGCGGCCGTACGGCACGCGAGGAACCGGCCCGGATGACCGGTCTCGTGCTGTACGACGGCCCCGGCTACCCGTACGCCGTCGAGGAGCCCGGCTCAGTCGTGAGCGGTGAGCTGGTGACCGCCAGGCCGGAGGCCTACGACGAACTCCTCGACGCCCTGGACCGCTTGGAGGACTACGCCCCGGGCGACCCGCACAACCTCTACGAGCGCGTGGTGCGGGAGGCCGTACGGCAGTCCGACGGCACCCCTGTCCCCGCCTGGGTGTACATCGCCGCCTTCGGCGTCGCCGCACGGCTGCGGACGCGGGGCCCGGTCATCGCGAGCGGGGACTGGACGGCCACAGATCGTCGTACGCGGCATCCATGAACGCGACCTTCGCCCGGTACAGCCCGTCGCCGTCGGCGCCTTCGCCCCGGGCAGCCGACGTCAGCCGCACCGCGTAGCGGTGGGCCGCGCCGCGCAGCGGCTCCGTCCGGGCCGCGAGGTCGAGCTCGGCCTGCGCCAGCCACAGCTCGTCCAGCAGCGCCTCGGGCGGTTCCTCGCCGTCCGGGACGGCCGAGGCGGCCTTCTCCACCCGGAACGCGACCTCCAGGAACTTGAGGATCACGTCCTTCACCTCGGCGCGGTGTTCGGCGTTCTGCTGGGTCTCCAGCTGCCGGTGACTCGCCCGCGACACCAGGTACTGCCCGAACAGCGACCCGGCCGCGCCCAGCGCGACGCCCGCCAGGGACAGCACCGCCGGGCCCAGCGTCCCCCAACTTCCCATGCCGGCAAGTGTCGCAGGATCACCCCTGGGACTCGACCGCCTCCACCCGCACCGCACACGCCTTGAACTCGGGCATCCGCGACGTCGGGTCGAGCGCCGGGTTGGTCAGGGTGTTGGCACGGCCCTCGCCCGGCCAGTGGAACGGCATGAAGACGGTGTCCGGGCGGATGCCGGTCGTGATGCGGGCGGGGGCCACGGCCCGGCCCCGGCGCGAGACCACGGCCACCGGATCGCCCTCGGCCGCCCCGAGCCGCGCCGCCAGCCTGGGGTGCAGCTCCACGAACGGGCCCGGCGCGGCGGCGTTCAGCTCGTCGACGCGGCGGGTCTGGGCGCCGGACTGGTACTGGGCCACGACCCGGCCGGTCGTCAGCAGCACCGGGTACTCGTCGTCGGGTTCCTCGGCGACCGCCCGGTGCGAGACGGGGACGAACCTCGCCCGTCCGTCCGGCGTGGCGAACCGGTCGAGGAACAGGCGGGGCGTGCCGGGATGGACGCCGCCGGCGACATCCTCGTCCTGCGCCGGGTCGTCGGCCACGGCGGTCACGTCCAGCGAGGCGTCCTCGCAGTCACCGGAGGCGCCGGCGCCAAGGCCGTCGCCCGCGCTCAGGGCACCGCCCGCGCTCAGGGCACCGCCCGCGTCCGGGCTGCCGTCCGTGCCCAGGCCGCCGGTTGCGCCCGAGCCGTCACTCGCGCCCGCTCCCAGCCCGGTGCTCGCACTCACATCACCGCCCGCGCCCAAGCCGCCGTCGGTTGTGGCCGGGCACGGCCAGAACACCCCGTTCTCCTCGATCAGCCTCCGGTACGTGATCCCGGAGTAGTCCGCCGGCCCGCCCGCACTGGCCCGGCGCAGCTCCTCGAAGACCTCCTCGGGGTCGGTCGAGAAGCCCTTCTCCAGACCCCTCTCGCCGCCCAGTCGTGCCGCGAGCTCGTGCATGACCTCAAGGTCGCTGCGTACCCCCTCGGGCGGGGTGATCGCCCGGCGCCGCAGCAGGACGCGGCCCTCCAGGTTGGTCGTCGTGCCCGTCTCCTCCGCCCACTGCGTGACCGGCAGGACGACGTCCGCGAGGGCGGCCGTCTCCGACAGCACGACGTCACAGACCGCCAGGAAGTCCAGGGACTTGATGCGTTCCTCGATGTGCGCGGCACGCGGCGCCGACACCACCGGGTTGGAGCCCATCAGCAGCAGCGCCTTGATGTCCGTACCCAGCGCGTCCAGCAGCTCGTACGCACTGCGCCCGGGCCCGGGAAGGCTGTCCGGGTCCACGCCCCAGACCTCGGCCACATGCCGCCGGGCCGCCGGGTCGTCCAGCTTGCGGTAGCCGGGCAGCTGGTCGGCCTTCTGGCCGTGTTCGCGTCCGCCCTGTCCGTTGCCCTGCCCGGTCAGACAGCCGTACCCGGACAGCGGCCGGCCCGCCCGCCCGGTCGCCAGGCACAGGTTGATCCACGCGCCCACGGTGTCGGTGCCCTTGGACTGCTGCTCGGGGCCGCGCGCGGTCAGCACCATCGCGTGCTCCGGCTCGCAGAACAGCCGTACGGTCTCCCGGAGCTGGGGCACGGGCACGCCCGTGATCCGCTCCACGTACTCCGGCCAGTGCGCCATCGCGGCGGCCCGCGCCTCCTCCCAGCCGACCGTGCGCTCCTGGACGTACTCCTCGTCCACCCGGCCCTCGGCGACGACCAGGTGCAGCAGGCCGAGGGCCAGCGCGAGGTCGGTGCCCGGCCGGGGCATCAGGTGCAGGTCGGCCTGCTCGGCGGTCCTGGTCCGCCGCGGGTCGATGACGACGAGCGTGCCGCCGTTCTCCTTCAGCTCGTTGAAGAAGCGGAGCGACGGCGGCATCGTCTCCGCCAGGTTGGAGCCGACGAGGATCACACAGCCCGTCTTCGGGATGTCCTCCAGCGGGAACGGCAGCCCCCGGTCGAGGCCGAACGCCTTCATCCCGGCCGCGGCGGCCGACGACATGCAGAAACGGCCGTTGTAGTCGATCTGCGAGGTGCCGAGCACGATCCTCGCGAACTTGCCGAGGCTGTACGCCTTCTCGTTGGTCAGACCGCCCCCGCCGAAGACCCCGCACGCGTCCGGGCCATGTTCCGTACGCGTGCGGCCGAGGCCCTCGGCGACGCGGTCCAGCGCCTCGTCCCAGGTGGCGGGCACGAGCGTGCCACCGGAGCGCACCAACGGGGAGGTCAGCCGGACGTTCGCGGCGAGGACCGAAGCAGCCGTCCGGCCCTTGCCGCACAGCGCTCCCTTGTTCACCGGGAAGTCCGGGCGCTCGACCACCGCGACACCCCCGTCCTGCGTGGGCGTGAGGTTCATTCCGCACTGCAGGGCGCAGTACGGGCAGTGCGTGGGCGTCGCGGAGTTCGGCATGCCGTCCAGCGTGAGTCGGGCGTGTTACGTGCGCGGCGGCTCCCTGTTACGCGGCCGGGACGGTGACCTCCCCGTCGCCGCCCGGCCGCCGTGAGGCGCACAGGCGCCCGGCCTTGAGTCGCCGCGGGGTGGTGCCCGGGTTGCCGCTGTGGTGAAAGTCGCCTCACGTGTCTCATTCCGTACCGTAGTTGGCCGGTCACGCCTCGTTGAGAGTTGAAGAACCAGAGCTACAGTCGAGGCCCAGGCACGGCGCCGGCGCAGCACGTCCGCCTGCATGCACTCCCCATGCACTCCCCATGCACTCCCCATGCACTCGGCATGCACTCCGCATGCATGGGCCCACGCATGCACTCCGTACGGCGTTCGACATACCGGGCATGCCCGCACGGCAAACCGTCATCTCGAAACAGCCCGCCAGGAGGTCCCCCGACCATGCCCCTGCGCCCTCCAGGCCCCCTGGGCCACCTGCCTCCCCACGACCAGCACCTCTTCTGGCAGTACGGCCGCGGCCCCACCGTCCCCGTACCCGACCCGCTGATCCACCGCGCCGTCGAACGGCAGGCCGCGGCGGCCCCGCACGCCGTCGCCGCCGAACACCGGGGCGCGCGGATCACGTACGGCGAACTCGACCGTCACGCCGACGCCCTCGCCGCCCGCCTGGCCCGCGAGGGCGTCCGCCCCGGCGACCACGTCGGCCTCTTCGTACGCCGCTCGATCCCGATGCTCGTCGGCCTGCTCGGCATCCTGAAGGCGGGCGCCGCCTATGTCCCGCAGGACGTCGGCCTCGCGCCCCCGGCCCAGCTCGCCCACGTCGTCCGCACCGCCCGCACCCGCGTCGTCCTCACGCTCGCCGAACACGCCCACCGGGTGCCGCTGCCCGACGGCCACCTGATGGTCACGCTGGACGGGCCGCAGCCGTACGCGCCGAAACCGCGCACCCCCGTACGGCCCGACGACGGCTGCTACGTCCTGTTCACCTCGGGCACCACCGGCCGGCCCAACGGCGTGAAGGTCACCCACCGCAACGTCGCCAACATCCTCCTCACCGAACCCGGCGGCCTGGGCATCCGCCGGGGCGACCGTGTGGCCCACCTCCTCAACGTCGCCTTCGACATGGCCGCCTGGGAGATCCTCGGCTGTCTGACCCACGGCGGCACCCTGGTCATCCGCGGCAAGGACATCGCGGCGGCGGCCCGGACGGCCGACGTCCTCATCGCGACCCCGACCGTGCTGTCCGGCATCGACCCGGCGGCCTGCCCCCGCGTCCGCACCGTCGCCGTCGCCGGAGAGCCCTGCCCGCGCCCGCTCGCCGACCGCTGGGCCCGCCACGCCGCCTTCCACAACTGCTGCGGCCCGACCGAGACGACCATCGTCAACACGATGCACCGCCATCGCCCGTCCGACCCGCTGCTCACCATCGGCCGCCCCACCCCCAACAACACGGTCTACGTCCTCGGCCCCGACCGCCGTCCGCTGCCCATCGGCGAGGCGGGGGAGATGTGGGCGGGCGGCGACTGCGTCTCGGCCGGCTATCTGGGCGATGAGCGACTCGACGCGGAGCGGTACGCCCCCGACCCCTTCCTCGGCGGCGGCCACCGCATGTTCCGCACCCGCGACCTCGGGCGCTGGACCGCCGACGGCGAACTGGAGCACCTCGGGAGGACCGACGACCAGGTCAAGGTGCGCGGCTTCCGGGTCGAACTCGACTCCGTCTCCTCGGTGCTGGAGTCGGTCGAGGGCTGTGCGCGGGCGGTGACGCTGAAGCGGGACGCGCGGACCCTGGTGTCGTTCGTGTGCCCGGCGGACGTCGACCCCGACACGGCCCGGCGCGTGGTGGCGGAGGCGCTGCCGTACTACTGCGTGCCCGAGCGTGTCATGCCCCTGCCATTCCTGCCCGAGACCGACCGCGGCAAGGTCGACAAACAGGCGCTGCTGCGGATGGCCGACGAGCGCGAGGGGGCGGTCCGATGACGACGGCCCCCGTGACCAGGACCACCGCGCTGCCGCCGGTCACCTCGGCGCCACGCCGGCTGCTCAAGCACCCGCGCCTGATGCACTACAACCGGCTGGCGGCACTGGTCCTCGTCGCCAACGCCGCCTGGGCGGCGTCGAGTTGGCCGCTGTCCCCGCAGGCCCTCGCCCACGCCTCCCTCGCCAACCTCGCGCTCGCCGTCCTCGTCCGCCAGCAGTACGTCATCAACCTCTTCTTCCGGCTGGCGACCCGGGTGCCGACGAGCTGGCCCCTGAAGGTGCGCTGGACGCTGGGCAAGGTGTACCACTTCGGCGGACTGCACGTGGGCGGGGCACTGGCGGGAGCGACCTGGTTCCTGGCCCTGACGCTCACCGGGGCGGAAGGCCTGTCGGCCGTGGTGAGCTGGGCCCTCGTCGTCCTCCTCGCCGTCATCGTCGCCACCGCCCTGCCGCCCTTCCGCTCCCGCCACCACGACCACTTCGAGAAGATCCACCGCTTCGGCGGCTGGACGGCCCTGGCCCTCTTCTGGGCGCACACGCTGCTGTCCGCACCGCAGCCGGTCCCGATCACCGTCCTCACGGTCGTCACCTTCAGCGTCGCCCTGCCCTGGCTGCGGCTGCGCAAGGTCGACGTCCGCCTCGAACGGCCCTCCCCGCACGTCGTACTGGCCCGCTTCGACCACGGCGAGACCCCCTTCGCGGGCTCCTCGACGGCGATCAGCCGCAGCCCGCTGACGGAGTGGCACTCCTTCGCCAACGTCCCGACACCCGGCGAGCCCGGCTTCCGGCTGACGATCTCCCGCGCCGGAGACTGGACGGGATCCTTCATCGACGACCTGCCCACGCGGGTGTGGGTCAAGGGCATCACCACGGCGGGCGTCGCCAACATCGAGACCCTCTTCAAGAAGGTGGTCTACGTCGCCACCGGCAGCGGCATCGGCCCCTGCCTGCCCCATCTGCTGGCCGCCGAGGTCCCCTCCCGCCTGGTCTGGGCGACCCGCGACCCCCGCACGACCTACGGCGACGCCCTGGTCGACGAGATCCTCGCCGTCCAGCCGCACGCCCTGGTCTGGGACACCTCCCGGCACGGCAAGCCCGACATGGTCCGGCTCGCCTACGAGGCGTATCGCGACTTCGGGGCCGAGGCGGTCATCTGCATCTCCAACAAGAAGCTCACCTGGCAGGTGGTGCACGGCCTGGAACGGCGCGGGATTCCGGCCTACGGCGCGATCTGGGACTCGTAACCCTGGAGGGACCTCATGGACAACGTCAAGATCGAGCGCGCCGGCGGCGTGGTGATCGTACGGCTGCACCGCCCGCAGGTGCTCAACGCCCTCAGCAGTGAGCTGCTGGCCGAACTCCTCGACGCCCTGCGCCCGTTGGACGCCGACCCGGAGGTGGGCTGCTTCGTCGTCACCGGCTCGGACACGGTGTTCGCGGCCGGTGCCGACATCAGGGAGATGGCGGGGCGGACGGCCGCTCGGATGGCGGCCGAGGACTACTTCGCCGACTGGGAGGACTTCACGGCCCTGCGCACACCGAAGATCGCCGCCGTCAACGGGCATGCGCTCGGCGGTGGTTGCGAGCTGGCGATGATGTGCGACCTGGTCATCGCGGGTGAGTCGGCGGTCTTCGGCCAGCCGGAGATCAAGCTGGGGGTGATCCCCGGCATCGGCGGCACCCAGCGTCTGACCCGGCTCGTCGGCCGGGCGAAGGCGATGGACCTGATCCTGACCGGCCGCACCATGGACGCCCGGGAGGCTGGAAGCTGCGGTCTCGTCTCCCGAGTCGTCCCGGACGACCAGGTCCTGCCGCAGGCCCTGCGGGCGGCGGCGACGATCGCCTCGTACGGCCGCGCCGCGGTCAGGGCCGCGCGTGAGTGCGTCGACCAGGCCCTCGAAACCGGGCTACGCGACGGCGTCCTCTTCGAACGCCGCGTCTTTCACGCCCTGTTCGCCACCGACGACCAGAAGGAGGGCATGAGCGCGTTCCTGGAGAAACGCGCACCCCGCTTCACCGGGCGCTAGCCAGGGCCTCCTGGACTCCTGGTTCCTTCCGTCCGAGGAACCGGGGGTCCGGTTCGAAGACGGCGTCCAGGGCGGCCTTGCCGGCCGCGAAGAGTTCACGGGTACCGCCGTAGTACCAGGTGGCGTCGTGCTTGGCGTCGACGCCGACGCCGTACGACGCCACCCCCGCCTCCTGGCACAGCGCGACCGCCCGCCGGATGTGGAAGCCCTGGCTGATCAGCACCGCCTCGTCGACGCCGAAGATCTTCTTGGCGCGGACGCAGGAGTCCCAGGTGTCGAAGCCGGCGTAGTCGCTGACGATGCGCGAGTCGGGCACGCCGTGCCTGGTCAGATAGGCGCGCATGGCGTCGGGCTCGTCGTAGTCCTCGCGGCTGTTGTCGCCGGTGACCAGGACGACCTCGACACGGCCCGCGCGGTACAGCTCGGCCGCCGCGTCGAGCCGGTGGGCGAGATACGGGGACGGCTCGCCGTCCCACAGCCCGGCACCGAAGACCACCGCGACGTCGGTGCGCGGCGCGTCGGCCGTGGTGCGCAGCCGGTCCCCGGTCACGACATGCATCCAGGTCGCCGGAAGCAGGCCCAGGACGCACCCCAGCATCACGGCCTGCACCAGCCGCCGCTGCCCGGTGCGGGTGCGGGGAATCCGTGGTCGGGCCAATCGGGGCAATCGGGGCAGCTTCGGTCGGCGCATCGGACGGTTCCCTCCAGGTCGGCTCCCGCCTCTTCTCGACATCCAGGGACGTCCTGTCAGCCTCCGCGGTTCGCCGCCCCCGACGTGACCAGATTCACGCCACCCGGAGAAACCGCAGCTCATGCCCCCTCACACCGCTCAGGAGCGGCACCGTGAACCCGGTGTAAAAACCCGTGACGCGCCCGCAACGGGGAGGCAACGTCCGGCCCCCACCATCGATCCATGACGGCGTCGAATCCTCCTCGCGACGAGTCCCCGACGGCCCACCTCGACAGTACGGCGCACATCATGAACCGGATCAGCAGCCAGCTCGCCAGCCAGCTCAGCCTCGTCTCGCTCGACGGCAGGCGCCGCCCCGAGCCGCCCGCACTCGTCGTCGTGGCCCACGGCAGCCGCGACCCGCGCGCCCTGAGCACCGTACGCGCGCTCCTCGACAAGGTCCGCGACCTGCGCCCCGGCCTGCCGGTCCACCTCGGCCACATCGAGCTGAACGAGCCCCTGCTCCCCGACACCCTGGCGGCCCTCGGCGGCCGGGAGGCCGTCCTCGTCCCCCTCCTCCTGAGCCGCGGCTACCACATCAAGCGGGACATCCCCGAGATGGCCGCCGAGTCGGAGGTGCACGCACGCGTGGCCGGCGCACTCGGCCCGCACCCGCTGCTGGTGGAGGCCCTGTACGCCCGCCTGGTCGAGGCGGGCTGGCGCACCCGGATGGACGACCCCACCCGCCGCAGGAGCGCGGTGGTCCTGGCGGCGGCGGGCTCCCGCGACCCCGAGTCGAAGGTGGACACCTCCCGCACGGCCCAGCTCCTCGCCGACCGCCTGGGCGTCCCGGTGGTCCCGGCCTACGCGACGACGGCGGCCCCGACGGTCCCCGACGCGTTGCGTGCCCTGGCCGCAAGGGGCCGCACAAGGGTGGCGGTGGCCTCGTACTTCACCGCCCCGGGCCGCTTCGCGACGGAGTGCGCACAGGCGGCACCGTGGATCGCGTCGGCCCCGCTCGGCACCCACCCCGCGATGGCGAAGCTGCTCCTGCACCGCTACGACCAGATGCTGTCGACGCCGAACACAGTGACGGAGCCGGTGCTCGCCTCGGCCTGAAACGCTCGCTGACGTCCCGCTTGTCGGTGCCTGGCCTTACTGTCGGGACATGGAAGGCAACGCACCCCAGGCTTACGAGAACCACGTCCCGCCCGCTGGATACGACGCGTCCGCCGTGGAGCGCTGGGCCCCCGAACCCGACAAACGCCCAGGCCGCACCGCCTTCCAACGCGACCGCGCCCGAGTACTGCACTCCGCGGCCCTCAGAAGGCTCGCCGGCAAGACCCAGGTAGTGACGCCAGGAACCCACAGCCAGGCCTGGGACCCCAGCCCCCGCACCCGCCTCACCCACTCCCTGGAGTGCGCCCAGGTCGGCCGAGAGCTCGGCGCGGCCCTCGGCTGCGACCCCGACCTCGTGGAAGCGGCCTGCCTCTCCCACGACCTCGGCCACCCCCCCTTCGGCCACAACGGCGAAGTCGCCCTCAACGAATTCGCCGAGGACTGCGGCGGCTTCGAGGGCAACGCCCAGTCCCTGAGGCTCCTCACCCGCATCGAACCGAAACGGTTCACCCCGGAGGGCTCCGTCGGCCTCAACCTCACCCGCGCCACCCTCGACGCCGCCACCAAGTACCCCTGGCCCCGCGGCGCCCACCCCACCGACCCGAGCTCCCCGAAGTTCGGCGTCTACGAGGACGACCGGCCCGTCTTCGACTGGGTCCGCAAGGACGCCCCCGGCACCCGCACCACCTTCGAGGCCCAGGTCATGGACTGGTCCGACGACGTGGCGTACTCGGTGCACGACGTCGAGGACGGCCTGCACGCCGGCCACATCGACCCCAACCTCCTGCACGCCGAGCCCGAACGCCAGGCCGTCTTCGCGGTGGCCGTCGGACGGTACGTCCCCGAGGACACCGACCCGGCCGAACTCGCCGCCGCCCTCGACCGGCTCCAGGAGGAACCCTGGTGGCCGCACGGCTACGACGGCTCGGCCGTCGCGCAGGCCCGCCTCAAGGACGCCACCAGCCAGCTCATCGGCCGGTTCTGCCTGGCCGCCGAGAGCGCCACGCGCGCGGCGTACGGCGCCGGGCGGCTCACCCGCTACGGCGCCGAACTCGTCGTACCGCGCGAGACCCGCCTGGAGTGCGCGGTCCTCAAGGCCGTCGCCGACCGGTACGTCATGCAGCGCGCCGAGCAGGAGCGGCTCCGCGCCGACCAGCGGATCGTGGTCGCCGAACTGGCCGAGGCGCTCACCGCCCGCGCGCCCGACGGGCTGGACCCGCAGTTCCGGGCCCTGTTCGACCAGGCCGAGGACGACCGCGCCCGCAAGCGCGTGATCGTCGACCAGATCGCGTCCCTGACGGACGCGTCGGCACGCTCGCTGCACACACGGCTCACCCAGCGGGCCTGAACAGCGCGGG
Source organism: Streptomyces curacoi (assembly GCF_001513975.1). Classification (GTDB taxonomy): domain Bacteria; phylum Actinomycetota; class Actinomycetes; order Streptomycetales; family Streptomycetaceae; genus Streptomyces; species Streptomyces curacoi. The sequence goes on along the minus strand of NZ_KQ947984.1, from coordinate 905,328 downwards.
GCACACGGCCTAGAGAGCGCCGTTCATCAGGGCGTCGCCGAGCCGGGTCCGCAGATGGAACACCCGGTTGCCCTGCCGCCGTGACTCCACCAGCCCGGCCTCCCGCAGCACCGTCGCGTGCCGGCTGGTCGTCGGCGGGGTGAGCTGGAGGAGCTCGGCCAGCTCGGTCGTGGTGCGCGGATGCTCCAGGGTGTCCAGGACCATGGCCCGGCTCGGGCCGATCAGCTGGGCCACGGGCAGCTGCTCGGTGGCCTCCCGCCGGGAGCGGGCCAGCCAGCCGGGCGCCGGGCTGAGCGGATGGACCAGGACGGGATCGAGGTGCGGGTCGGCGAGCGCCACCGGGGTGCGCACGCAGAAGAAGCCCGGGACGATCGTCAGCGGACGCCCGTCGAGCCGTAGCCCCCGGTCGAAGGGATAGTCGGTGACCAGCGCCTCCTCGTCCCGGCCGACGACCGTGCCGTAGCTGTCGAGCAGGCCCTGCGGTCCCGAGGTCAGGGCGGCCTCCGCCCGGACCGAGCGGTCCGCCGCCACCGCCGCGCGGATCGCCGGGAGATACGGCGCCACCGCCACCTCGTAGTAGCGGCGCAGCGCCTCGCCGAGCAGCTCCAGGGCCCGCGGATCCCCCTCGCCCAGCCGCCGGATCCCCGGCGGAGGAGCCTGCGGGAACAGCTTCGACAGCTCGTGCGCCAGCCGGCGCTTCGGCGTGCCGAGCACCAGGTCGATGCCCACGTCCAAGTCCGTGACGCCCGGCCCGGGCGTCAGGAAGTCCGGGAAGTAGGAGGCGCGGCGCGCGACCAGCATCAGCGCCGCCGCCGTCGAGGTCAGCCCCGCCCGGGCGAGCGCGGCGCGCACCTCCCGCCGCCAGGGGTCGAAGACCAGCGCGGCGCTGCGGTCCTGCAGCCGCATCAGGCTCAGCACGGTCTCCCACAACGGGTCCGGCTCCCCGGCGACCCGTAATCTGTTCAGATCCTCCGCGGTGAAGTCGATACGCAGCATGCGTCCCCCGAGGCGTCTGCAAGCGTTTGCTGAACTCCTCCACCGTAGCCAGGGAAAGGCCGGACCCCACGGAACGCGCTGTTCCCTTTGCGTTCTGGGCGAATGTCCCGACAACTCCCGGACGAGACAGGACTCTTGGCGCGGTGGGGGGAGCGCCTGTCCCGGGGGGAGGCAGGCGCGCCGCCGGCCTCCTCCGCGGTGCGCTCACCGCCCGCGACCGGTGAGACACATGAGACGAACGGGCACTCGAAAGTGACCCTGCGTGGCCTGATCGGGTCACCCCCTCTTCCCGCATCACCCTGCGTGCGGGACGCTCATGTGGCGGCACCCTTACGAGGAGGCATCAAGTGGTCGACGCGGATCAGACATTCGTCATCGTCGGGGGAGGACTCGCCGGCGCGAAGGCGGCCGAGACGCTCCGTGCGGAGGGCTTCACCGGGCGGGTGATACTGATCTGCGACGAGCGCGACCACCCGTACGAGCGCCCGCCCCTGTCCAAGGGCTACCTCCTCGGCAAGGAGGAACGCGACAGCGTCTTCGTGCACGAGCCCGCCTGGTACGCGCAGAACGACATCGAACTGCACCTCGGCCAGACCGTCGACGCGATCGACCGTACGGCGAAGACCGTGCGGTTCGGCGAGGACGGCACGGTCGTCCACTACGACAAACTCCTGCTGGCCACCGGCGCCGAGCCCCGCCGCCTGGACATCCCCGGCACCGACCTGGCCGGCGTCCACCACCTGCGCCGCCTCGCGCACGCCGAGCGCCTCAAGGGCGTCCTGGCCTCGCTGGGCCGCGACAACGGCCACCTCGTGATCGCCGGCACCGGCTGGATCGGCCTGGAGGTCGCGGCGGCGGCCCGCGAGTACGGCGCGGAGGTCACGGTCGTCGGACCGGATCCGACTCCCCTGCACGGCGTCCTGGGCCCGGAGATCGGCGGCCTCTTCGCCGAGCTGCACCGCGAGCACGGGGTGCGCTTCCACTTCGGCCGGCGGCTGACGGAGATCGTCGGCCAGGACGGCATGGTCCTCGCCGCCCGCACCGACGACGGCGAGGAGCACCCGGCGCACGACGTCCTCGCCGCGATCGGCGCGGCGCCCCGGACCGCCCTCGCGGAGGGGGCCGGGCTGGAGATCGCCGACCGTGTGCACGGCGGCGGTGTCGTGGTGGACGAACGGCTGCGCACCTCCGACCCCGACATCTACGCGGCCGGAGACGTGGCCTCCTTCCCGCACGCCCTCTTCGACACCCGGGTGCGGGTGGAGCACTGGGCCAACGCGCTCAACGGCGGCCCGGCGGCGGCGCGGGCGATGCTGGGCCAGGACGTCACCTACGACCGCGTGCCCTACTTCTTCTCCGACCAGTACGACCTGGGGATGGAGTACTCCGGCTGGGCGCCGCCGGGTTCGTACGACCAGGTGGTGATCCGGGGGGACGCCGGGAAGCGCGAGTTCATCGCGTTCTGGGTGAAGGAGGGGCGGGTACTGGCCGGGATGAACGTGAACGTGTGGGATGTCACGGAGCCGATCCAGCGGCTGGTCCGTTCACGGGCTCAGGTGAACACGGAGGCCTTGGCGGACCCGCATGTTTCGCTGGAAAACCTGGTCGCCTAGGCGTCTGCCGTGGTCTGTCGTCTCGCGGGTGCGGGTGGTCTGTGGCCTGTCGCGCAGTTCCCCGCGCCCCTTTCGGGGCGCTGCACGTGCCCCATGAGTGTCAGTTCTGGCCCGTAGAATTCACGCGTGGCAGGACGGATCAACGACGAGGACGTGAAGGCGGTACGGGACGCGGTCCCGATCGACGCCGTGGTGTCCGAGTACCTCCAGCTGCGGAGCGCGGGCGGGGGCAACCTCAAGGGGCTCTGCCCGTTCCATGACGAGAAGTCGCCGTCCTTCCAGGTCAGCCCGAGCAAGGGCCTCTTCCACTGCTTCGGCTGCCAGGAGGGCGGCGACACCATCACGTTCGTGATGAAGGTCGACCACCTCTCCTTCTCGGAGGCGGTCGAGCGCCTCGCCGCCCAGGCGGGAATCACCCTGCGCTACGAGGAGGGCGGGTACAACCCGTCCCACCAGCGCGGTGAGCGCATCCGCCTGGTCGAGGCCCACAAGATCGCCGCCGAGTGGTACGCCGAGCAGCTGGCGACCAGCCCCGAGGCCGACACCGGCCGGATCTTCCTCGCCGAGCGCGGCTTCGACCAGGCCGCCGCCGTCCACTTCGGCGTCGGCTACAGCCCCCAGGGCTGGGACCACCTCACCCGCTACCTCCGGGGCAAGGGCTTCACCGACAAGGAGCTGCTCCTCTCCGGACTCGCCCAGGAGGGCCGCCGCGGCCCCATCGACCGCTTCCGGGGACGGCTCATGTGGCCGATCCGCGACATCGGCGGCGACGTGGTCGGCTTCGGCGCCCGCAAGCTGTACGAGGCCGACAACGGCCCGAAGTACCTCAACACCCCCGACACGGCGATCTACAAGAAGTCCCACGTCCTCTACGGCATCGACCTCGCCAAGAAGGAGATCGCCAAGACGTCCCGCGCGGTCGTGGTCGAGGGCTACACCGACGTCATGGCCTGCCACCTCGCCGGGGTCACCACGGCCATCGCCACCTGCGGTACGGCCTTCGGCGGCGACCACATCAAGATCCTGCGCCGACTGCTGATGGACAACGGCTCGGCCCGCGTCATCTTCACCTTCGACGGCGACGCGGCCGGCCAGAAGGCGGCCCTGCGCGCCTTCGAGGACGACCAGAAGTTCGCCGCCGAGACCTACATCGCGATCGCGCCGGACGGCATGGACCCCTGCGAACTGCGCCTGGCGAAGGGCGACGAGGCGGTCGCCGACCTGGTCGAACCACGCACCCCGCTCTTCGAGTTCGCGCTCCGCCAGATCGTCGTCCGCTACGACCTCGACACCCCGGCGGGCCGCGCGGCGGCACTGGACGAGGCCGCGCCGATCGTCGCCCGCATCAAGAACAGCGGCGCCCAGCACGAGGTCGCCGTCCAGCTCGCGGGCATGCTCGGCATCCTCGACACGCAGTTCGTGGTCAAGCGGGTGGCCCAGCTGGCGCGTTGGGCGCGGGACCGGGGCGGCAGGGGCCAGGCACCGACCGCCCGGGGCCCCCAGCAGCAGTACGACGCGACTCCCGCGTCCCGGCCGTCGGGCCCGGCCCTGACCCTGCGCAACCCGGTCTACGCCACCGAACGCGAGTTGCTGAAACTCGCCCTCCAGCGCCCCGAGTTGGTCTCCCCGGCGTTCGACGCGTACGGCGTCGACGAGTTCACCGCCGCTCCTTACGCCGCCGTACGCCAGGCGATCATGGACGCGGGCGGTGCGGAGTACGGCATCCAGGACGGGCAGGAGTATCTGGTCCGCGTCCGTGACGCGGCCCCCGACGACCAGGTCCGCGCGATGGTCACGGAGCTGGCGGTCGAGGCGATCATGCGCAAGACGGTCGACGAGAACTACGCCGGCGAACAGCTCGTCACCGTCCGCCGCCGCGCCGTGGAACGCCGCATCCGCGACATCCAGAGCCAGCTGACCCGCCTGGGCGCGGGCGGCGACCCGGCCCAACTGGCCGCCGTGCAGAACGAGCTGTGGGTGTTGCAGCAGTACGACCAGGCACTGCGGGAGCGGGGCGCGGCGGCGCTCTGAGGGATACGCGGGGATTTGCGTACGGCTGGGTAACCGCGCGGTCACGGACCGGACGCAAAAAGTCACCGCACGCCCCTCGTGGCGGCGATGTGTCGTACTCCACACTGGGTTGCGGTGCCTGAGTCCTCGGAGCGCGGCCGATCCGTTCCCCACGGGTCCCACACCCCCGCGGTTCCGCTCATCGCGTACGGGACGGACAGCGGCGAGGCCGCCGACTCCGCCCTCGAAGCAGCGCTGCCGTATGCCTCGGCAGCGATCATCCTGGAGGTCGCCCCCGTGCAGACCCAGACCCTCATCCAGACCGACAGCAGTACGGACGGCACGGTTTCGGACGCGGAGGCCGACGTGCTCGTCGCGGTGCCGCCGCAGAGCCGTGCCGCGCACCACCCGGAGGCCCCGCCCGAGCCGGCGGAACCTCCGGCCGAGGCGCTGGACGGCGCCGACGCCGAGCCGGTCGAAGCACCCGTGCCGCCCCGTGCCCGCGCCGACGGCAGCGGCCCCTCCTCCGACCTCTTCCGCCAGTACCTGCGGGAAATCGGCCGCATCCCCCTCCTCACCGCGGCCGAGGAGGTCGAACTCGCGCGCCGCGTCGAGGCGGGCCTGTTCGCCGAGGAGAAACTGAGCAACACCCCCGACCTGGACAGCGAGCTCGCCCTCGACCTGGACCGCCTGGTCGTCATGGGCCGGATGGCCAAGCGGCGGCTGATCGAGGCGAACCTGCGGCTCGTCGTGTCCGTGGCCAAGCGCTACGTCGGCCGCGGCCTGACCATGCTCGACCTCGTCCAGGAGGGAAACCTGGGCCTGATCAGGGCCGTCGAGAAGTTCGACTACGCCCGCGGCTACAAGTTCTCGACGTACGCCACCTGGTGGATCCGCCAGGCCATGTCCCGCGCCCTCGCCGACCAGGCCCGCACCATCCGGGTCCCGGTCCATGTCGTCGAGCTGATCAACCGGGTCGTCCGCGTCCAGCGCCGCATGCTGCAGGAACGCGGCTACGAACCGACCCCCGAAGAGGTGGCGGCCCATCTGGACCTGCCGCCCGAGCGGGTCAGCGAGGTCCTGCGCCTGGCCCAGGAACCGGTGTCGCTGCACGCCCCGGTGGGCGAGGAGGACGACGTCGCCCTGGGCGACCTGATAGAGGACGGCGACGCGGCCTCGCCAGTGGAGTCGGCGGCGTTCCTGCTGCTCAGGGAGCACCTGGAAGCGGTCCTGTCGACCCTCGGCGAACGCGAACGCAAGGTCGTCCAGCTCCGCTACGGCCTGGCGGACGGCCGCCCCCGCACACTGGAGGAGATAGGCCGCATCTTCGGCGTGACCAGGGAACGCATCCGCCAGATCGAGTCGAAGACCCTGAACAAGCTGCGGGACCACGCGTTCGCGGACCAGCTGCGGGGTTACCTGGACTGAGCAGGGGCCGCTCACTCTCGCGAGCGGCCTCCCTCGGCCGCGGGCGGCCCGCCGTGCCCATCCGGTCGCCGCTACGGCCGGAACGCTCCGGGATGGGTCTGCTCCCGCACCGACACGAACTGCTGGCGCACCGCCTGCCCCACCGCGAGCTCCTCACCGGGCTCCAGGATCTGCGCGGCCGCGCCCTGCCAGACCGGCGGCGTGCGCGGATCGAGCGTGCCCTGCGACACCCCGAGCGCCCACGCGGCCTGCCGGGCGGCGCCGATCGCCGCGTAGTCCGAGGGCTGCGGTACGACGACCTGCGCCCCGAACAGCGCGGGCGCCGCCGCCTGCACGGCGGGCAGCTCGGCGGCGGCCCCCAGCAGGAAGATCCGCCGCACGTCGACACCCCGCCCGCGCAGCACGTCCAGCGCGTCCGCGAGCCCGCACAGCATCCCCTCGAACGCGGCCCGCGCCAGATGCTCGGGCTTCATCGACTCCCGCCGCAGCCCGGCGAGCGTGCCCGCGGTATGCGGCAGGTTCGGCGTCCGCTCGCCTTCCAGATAGGGCAGGAGCACGAGCCCATGGGCCCCCGGCGTCGACTTCATCGCCAGGTCGGAGAGGCTCTCCAGGTCGGGCGCGCCGAGGAGTTCGGCGGCGCCGCGCAGGGTGCGCACGGCGTTGAGGGTGGTGACGACCGGCAGGTGCATGCCGGTCGCGTCGGCCAGGGAGGTGATCATCCCGCTGCTGTCGACGAGGGCCTCCGGGTGGACGGCCATCACGGACCCGGAGGCGCCGAGCGACACGACGGCGTCCCCGAGCCCTATGCCGAGCCCGAAGGCGGCCGCCATGGTCTCGCCGGTCCCCGCGGAGATGAGGAGCCCTTCGGGGGTCGTACCGGCCGCCTCCGCCGGGCCGATCACCTCCGGCAGCATGGCCTGGTGGCCGAGCGCCAGCTCCACGAGATCGCTGCGGTAGGCGCCGGTGGCCGCCGACCAGTAGCCGGTGCCGGAGGCCCCGCCCCGGTCCGTGGTCCTTCGCACCGGCCGGCCGAGCAACTGCCACACCAGCCAGTCGTGCGCCTGCATGAGCACGGCGGCGCGTACGGCGTGCTCCGGCTCGGTCTTGGCGAGCCAGCGCAGCTTGGTCACCGGCTGCGCGGCCTGCGGCACACACCCCACGGCCTGCGCCCATGCCTCGCGTCCGCCCAGCGCGTCGATCAGGTCGGCCGCCGCGACCTGCGCGCGCTTGTCGCCGCCGACCATCGCGGGGCGCACGGTGTTGCCCTGCGCGTCGAGCGGGACGACCGCGTTCTGCTGCGCCGACACGCCGATGGCCTGCACGCCTTCGAGGAGACCGCCGCCGGCCGCCTCACCGAGGGAGAGCAGCCAGGCCTGCGGATCGACGTCGGAGGGGCGGGCGCCGCCCGGCGACTCCACCGGGTGCGGGGCGTACCCCTGCCTGAGCACGGTTCCCGTGTCCGTGTCGCAGACGACGATGCGAGTGAATTCGGGCGAACTGTCCAGCCCGGCGACTATCCCCATGGCCCAAATTGTGCCGTAGCGCTGCGCTTGCTTGGGCCATGGGCGCCTACTCGCCGTGGGGCGCCTGGTCGGTTGGCGGGTGCGGGTCGGGTGTGGCTGGTCGCGCAGTTCCCCGCGCCCCTTGGGACGCTGCAGCCACCCGCGTTACGTATTGCTGGTTCCCCAGTCGTCCTCCGTGCCGCCGTTGTGGGCGCTGCGTTCGCGGAGGGAGCGGACTCGTTGGGCGACCGATTCGGGGACTCGGTCGCCGACCTTCTCGCTCACCGTGTGATACGCCTTGCCCGCGAAGTGGCGGCCCTGCTGTGCGGCCGACTCGGCGGTGTTGCGGACGGCGGGGTTGTGGGAGATCTCCCGGGCCGTCTTCTTCAGCTGCTCGTAGCGCTCGCGTCCGGCGCGTGTGCCGAGCACATATCCGACCGCGAGTCCGACGGCGAACGTGAGGCGGTAGCGCATGGCGGCCACCCTTCCCTTGCGTAGGTCCTTGCGTAGGTCCTTTGGTGCGGCGTCGGTGCCCGGGGGGAACCGATTGGCGGAGCACCCCCCTGCTTGCGCTAATGTATGTGTCGCAGCGAGCGCACGCCCCCTGGCGAATACCCAGGTAGGTACGTTCGATGCAACGAGGCATTCCTCCGTAGCTCAATTGGCAGAGCAGCCGGCTGTTAACCGGCAGGTTACTGGTTCGAGTCCAGTCGGGGGAGCTCGGTCCTCCGTAGCTCAATTGGCAGAGCAGCCGGCTGTTAACCGGCAGGTTACTGGTTCGAGTCCAGTCGGGGGAGCATGCTGAACGAGGACCCCGTAGGGGTCCTTTTTCATGTTCGGCCTCGTGTCGGGGAACCGTGCAGGTCGGGGCGGAGTCCTTCAGGGCATGCGAAGTCGACCATACGAAGCAGGAGATCGTATGAGCGGCTATGCTGCGGCAGACGGCGCGCACACTTGTACGCGACACGCCGCTATGGGGCGGTAGCTCAGCCGGTTAGAGCAGCGGACTCATAATCCGTCGGCCGTGGGTTCGAGTCCCACCCGCCCCACCGCGCACCATCGGTGCAGAAACGATGCGACCTGCGAAGGCGCAACAGCCAGGGCCGCCACGCCGAAGCGGCGGCGGCCGCTCACCCGCTCGGCTCACCAACGCGTGGCCCCGTCGACGCGGGCCTCGATAGCCTCGGCGCATGAGGATCCTGCATCTGTCGGACACCGCACCTGGAGCGCGGCGACACACCGGACGAGGACGGCGTCGACGCGACCGGGGCGCTGCGCGGGATGCTCGCGGAGCTGCGGCAGCTGCGTGACGTCGATGCCGTCGTCGTCAGCGGTGGCATCGCGGACGACGCTCCCCGGAGGTCTACGCCGCCGTCCGCGGCCTCGTGGGCGAGTCGCCGCGGAGCGGAACGCCCCGGTGATCTACAGCACCGGCGACCACGACGAGCGGCAGGCGTTCGCCAAGGTGTTGGGCAGCGGGCACCTCGACCCGGACGGCAGCGACCGGGCCGACGCGCTCGTCCCGTCCGCGGGGGGCGAGCGGGCCGCGGTGAGCCTGGTCGACGGCCACCGGTTCGTCACGCTCGACTCACTGGTCCCCGGCAAGGGCTACGGACATCTCGGCCGGACCCAGCTCGACTGGCTCCGGGACGTCCTGCGTACGCCGCGACCACACCCTCCATGCCCGCGCCCCGCGGGCCGGCGAGACCGTCTACGGACTCGACGAGCAGCAGCTTTGTTCCGTCAGCGACCGGCTCGGCCCCGGAGCCTGACCCCGGCGCTCCGGTCGCCGTGCCTGCCGAAAATCGCTTCGGGGCGGGCCGGCGAGCGCATTACCGTGGCGCGGTGACGACTCGGGTGATCATTGTCAACGGTGGCTCCAGCTCGGGGAAGTCCGGGATCGTGCGGTGTCTGCAGGCCGTACTGCCGGATCAGTGGCTGGCGTTCGGGTGCGACTCGTTCGTCGACGCCCTGCCCGCGAGGATGCGGGACTCGGACGGGGGGATCGTGTTCGCCGCGGACGGCGGGGTGCACGTCGGGGCGGAGTTCATGGCGCTGCAGACGGCCTGGATGGAGGGCGTCGTGGCGATGGCCCGGGCCGGTGCCGGGGTCGTCATCGATGACGTCTTCCTCGGTGGAGCGGCGTCCCAGCAGCGATGGCGCAAGGCGCTGGGCGGACTGGAGGTGCTGTGGGTCGGCGTCAGATGCGAGGCCGAGGTCGCCGCGGGCCGTGAGGTCGCGCGAGGGGACCGGGTGCCGGGGATGGCCGCGGCGCAGGCGGAGGTGGTTCACCAGGGGGTGGTGTACGACCTGGAGGTGGACACGTCGCACACCGAGTCCCTGGTGTGCGCGCGGACCATCGCCGCCCGCGTCGGCTGATCACCCGGCCGGCTCCCGGCCGGTCACTCGCAGACGATCTCGTCGCGCGGTGTGTAGTGGGTGCGGAACGGCTCCCGCTTCACTTCCCTGCCGTCGTCGAGGAAGACCCGCTCCACGGTGACGTCGAAGCCCTCCAGCGGGGTCTGCGGTACGCACTGCTCGTCGGTGCTCACCTTCTTCTCCGGCTCCTTGACGTTGGTGCGCGGGCCCGTGACCGACTCGACCTCGTCGTACTTCCTGGTGCCGAGGAAGGTGACCGTGACGGAGGTGTCGGTGGACTCGGCCTGGATGTAGAGGGCCTTGCCGGAGTCGTTGGTGAACCTCAGGTCGAGGCTGCCCCAGGCGACCGTCGCCTCACGGCCCTCCGGGTAGCGCTCGATGTAGAAGGAGTGGGCGCCGTACTCCACCGGCTTCACCCCGGCGAAGAACATCGCGTTGAAGACCGTCGTGGCCACGGCGGAGACGCCGCCGCCGGGTGCCTTGGTGAACTCGTCGTTGAGGATCATGACGCCCTCGACGAAGCCGTTGGCCTCGGTGCGCTCGCCGACGGTCCGGTTGAAGCTCCACGTCCTGCCCGGCATGACGACGGAGCCGTTGATCAGCTCCACGGCCCGGCCGATGTTCCTCGTGCGGTACGGCGCCGGTTCGAAGTTGACGGTGAAGGAGGACATCTTCTCCGTCAGGCCCAGCCGCTCGGCGTTCTCGGCGGTCACCTGCGGCTCGGTCACCCGCGTGGCGATCTCGGCGGTGCGGTCGGTGCCCGACCTGGTGAGCAGCGGCAGCACGGCCTTGCCCAGCGCCTTGTCCGTGACCTGTACGCCGGCCCTGGCGTCGTCCTCCGCCACGACCCGGTCGCCGTCGAGGTGCAGCGTGGCGTTCTCGGGCTCGGCGGGCAGGTCGGACAGGGGCCGGGCCACCGCGGGAGCGGCGCGCAGCCCCTTGGCGTCCAGCTTGGGGGCCAGCCGGCCGGAGTCGTCCGGTCGCATCGTCAGGTACTCGCCGAGGACGTCCGGGTCGACGATGAACCGCCGGTCGGCCGCGATGAGCCGGACCGGACCCGACATCGCCGGCTGCGCGAACTCGCGCACCGCCCGCCGCACCTCCCGCGCCGTGACCTTCGGCTTGGTCTCGCGGACGGGCAGGGCGGTGACGGAGCGGGGCGCGCCGCGCAGGAAGGCGGCGCGCAGGGGGTCGACCGCGGCCTTCGTGTCCAGGGCGTAGCCGTTGCGCGGAGAGATCTGCCGGACCCGGCCGTCCGTGAAGGTGACGGCGCCGTCGCGGACCTTCTGGTCGAGGGACGTCGCCAGCTTCCCGAGGGCGGATCGGGCCTTGTCCTCGTCGACCCGCACGACGGGCTCGACGGGGCCGCCCGAGCGGAAGAGCCCGCCGATGACACTGATGGGGTCGGCGTCGTGGGTGCGCGCCGCCCGGTCGACGGTCTCCTCGAAGTCGAAGGTGATCCCGGCCCGCCGCGGATCGACCGTGCCCTCGCGGTCACCGACCGTCACGGCCAGATCCCGGGAGCCGGCCGGGCCCAGCCGCTGCTCCAGCTTCCGGACCGCCTCCTCCCGGCTCAGGCCCCCGATGTCCACACCGCGCACGGCCGTACCGGCGTCCATGTCGCCGCCCGCGACCAGCAGGCCGGCGAGATACAGACCGCCGAAGCCGACGGCGAGAGCGCCGCCGGCGAGGGCGAGGGGCGGAACGGAAGCTATACGGGGGGCTGAGGGTTTTCGGGGGACGGAGGGAACGCGGAGGCGCATGGATCTCCAGGGCTGACGATCGACAGGGCGGCCCGTCCGATGACGTGACGCTGTGCGCGAGGCAAGCACATCCAGCTAGCCATAATCGGACGAAAACGCCTATGTCGAACACCACGTATGTTTCAGATCACGCCCTTGGTGCAGAGCCGCGTCCCACGACGGTGCGGAGCGGCTCTCACGCCCCCGCCTTCACCGCCAGCACCGGACACCCCACTCCCAGGAGGATCTGCTGGGCCGCGGAACCCATGATCAGCTTGCCGACCGCGCTGCGTCGGCGCAGGCCGATCACCACCAGGGACGCGTCCATCTGCTCCGCCAGGTCGATGATCTCCTCGGCGGCGTCGCGGGCGCCGAGGACCTGGCGGATGTCGAACTCGATCCCGAGAGCCGCGAGGTCCTCGCGGACATGGGTCAGGTCGGGCTCCTGGGCGAAGCGGGGGTCCGCATAGGCGTCGCCCCGGGTCGTGTTCACCACCAGCAGCTTCTCGTCGCGCCGACGGGCCTCGTCGATGCCCGCGCGCAGGGCCGCCTCACCCTCGGGGGAGGGGACGTAGCCGACCAGGATGGTCATCTTGATCTCCGGGTTCTCTCAGGCGGCGCTTCGCGCGCGCAGGGGGCGGACGACGAAACGGCGGAGCAGCGGCCACACCAGGACCAGCGCGATCACGGTGTAGACCGTGTACGACACCGGGCCGCCCAGCAGGCCCGACAGTTCGCCGCCGGACAGCTGGAGCGAGCGCCGGCCCTGCAGCTCCGCGCGGGGGCCCAGGATGACGCCGACGATCAGCGGCAGGACCGGGAGCCCGAAGCGGCGCATGGCGAAGCCGAGGAGGCCCAGGGTCAGGAGGATGAACAGGTCCAGCGGCTGGGCGTTGACCGCGTAGGCGCCCATCGAGGCGAAGAACAGGATGCCCGCGTAGAGGTAGGGGCGGGGGATCTGCAGCAGCTTCGCCCAGGCCGGGGCCAGGGGGAGGTTCAGGAGCAGGAGCAGCAGGTTGCCGATGAAGAGGCTGGCGATGAGGATCCAGACCAGGCTCGCCTCGCGTTCGAAGAGGAGGGGGCCGGGCTGGATGCCGTACGACTGGAAGGCCGCCAGCATCACCGCCGCCGTGGCGTTCGTCGGCAGGCCGATCGCCAGCATCGGCACCAGCGTGCCCGCCGCCGACGCGTTGTTCGCCGCCTCCGGGCCCGCCACGCCCTCGATCGCGCCCTTGCCGAACTCCTCGGGGTGCTTGGTCAGCCGTTTCTCCGTGGCGTACGACAGGAACGTCGGGATCTCCGCGCCGCCGGCCGGCAGCGCGCCGAACGGGAAGCCGTACGCCGTGCCCCGCAGCCAGGGCTTCCAGGAGCGCTTCCAGTCGCCGCGGCCCAGCCACGGGCGGCCCACCGGGATCACCTCGGCCGGCTTGCGGCGCAGATGCGCGGCGACCCACAGCGCCTCGCCGACCGCGAAGATGCCGACCGCCACCACGACGACGTCGATCCCGTCGGCCAGCTGCGGAACGCCCAGGGTCAGACGCTGCTGGCCGGACACCGAGTCGATGCCGACCAGGCCGATCGTCAGGCCCAGCAGCAGGGAGATGAAGCCCCGGATGCGGGACGAGCCCAGTACCGACGTCACCGCTATGAAGGCGAGGAGCATCAGCGCGAAGTAGTCGGGCGCGCCCAGGCTGACCGCGAAGTCCACGACGAACGGGGTGACCAGGACCAGCAGCAGGGTGCCGATGGTGCCCGCCACGAAGGAGCCGATCGCCGCCGTGGCCAGGGCCTGGGCCGCCCGGCCCGCCTTCGCCATCTTGTTGCCCTCGATGGCGGTGACCACGGAGGAGGACTCGCCGGGGGTGTTGAGGAGGATCGACGTCGTCGAGCCGCCGTACATGCCGCCGTAGAAGATGCCGGCGAACATGATGAAGGCCTGCACCGGCTCCATGCCGTAGGTGACGGGCAGCAGCAGTGCCACCGTCATCGCCGGGCCGATGCCCGGCAGGACGCCCACCGCGGTGCCGATGACGACGCCGATCAGGGCGAGCAGCAGGTTCATCGGGGCCATGACGTCCGCGAAGCCCTGCATGAGGTTGTTCAGGTTGTCCATCGCCCAGGCCTCACAGGATTCCTTGCAGGACACCGGCGGGGAGGTTCACGCCGAGGCCGATCGCGAACGCGTAGAACGTCGTCAGGGACAGCGTCGCCGCGATCAGGAGGTTGCGGATGTAGTGGCGGTTGCCGAGCGCGAAGGCCGTGCCCCAGAAGAGCAGGGCGCCGCTGATCACCCAGCCGAGGCGCTCGATGAGCAGGGCGTTCGCCAGGAACACGCCGATCAGCAGGACCACCGTGCGCCAGTCGCTGCCGCTCGACAGGTCGACGTCCTCGCCGGCCTCCGGCTCACCGCGGCCGCCGCGGGCCACGTCCACGGCGTACAGCGCCGCGAGCAGGAGGAGCAGGCCGCCCAGGATCAGCGGCACCGCGCGCGGGCCGACCGGGTCGGTGCCGCTGGTGAGGTGGGGGATGCCGAGGGCGTCCACGATCACGGCGGCGCCCAGCAGGGCGAGGAACGCGCACACGCCGTACTGCGCGCGGTCCCCGCCCTCCGGGGACGGACGGGAGTCCGCCACGGGCCGTCCGTCCTTGTCTTCGGGCTCTCCGGCCTGCACTTCGTCCGTCACTTCGGAGCTCATGCCAGCCCGAGCTCGGCCAGCAGGTCGGCGACCGCCTTGTCCTGCTCGGTCAGATAGCCGGCGAACTCGTCACCGGTGGAGAAGGCGTCGACCCAGCCGTTCTTCTCCAGCTGCGCCTTCCACTGCTCCGAGTCGTGCATCGTCGTCAGCGCGTCGATCCAGGTCTTCTTCTGCTCGGCGGTGATGCCGGGCGGGGCGACGATGCCGCGCCAGTTGGTGAAGACCAGGTCGATGCCCTGGTCCTTGAGGGTGGGGGCGTCCTTCAGCGCGTCGATCGGCTTCTCGCTGGTCACCGCGAGGACACGCACCTGGCCGGCCTCGATCTGGTCCAGGAACTCACCGAAACCGCTGGCCCCGAAGGCGATCTTGTTGCCGAGGATCGCCGGGAGCAGTTCGCCGCCGCCGTCGTAGGAGACGTAGTTGACGTCCTTCGGCTTGATGCCGACCGCCTTCGCCAGCTGCATCGGCAGCAGGTGGTCGGGGCCGCCCGGCGACGAACCGCCGCCGACCGCGAGCTTCTTCGGGTCCTTCTTCCAGGCGGTGACGAGGTCGTCCATCGTCTTGTACGGGGAGTCCTTCGGCACGACGATCGCGCCGGCCTCCTCGATCAGCTTGGCGATCGGCGTGGTGTCGGTCAGCGTCGCCTGTGACTTGGAGGTGTACGAGGCTCCGACGACGCCGAGGCCCATCTGCATGGCCATCTTGCCGTTGCCCTTCTCGTTCACCAGGCGCTGCAGGCCCACGGTGCCGCTGGCGCCGGGCAGGTTGAAGACCTGGACGCCGGAGGCGACCTTGGTGTCCTGCATGACCTGGGAGACGGTGCGGGCGGTGAGGTCGTAACCGCTGCCCGGGGTGTTGGGGACCATGAGCCTGAGGCCGGTCACGGGCTTCCCGGACCCGCTTCCGCTCCCGGACTCCTCCTTGTCGGCGGTGGCACCACAGGCGCTGACCGCGAGCATGGACGCGGCGGCTAGAGCTCCGACAAGTGCGGCTCGTCGAGTTCTCATGGCTCATCTCTTTCGCTTGGGCCGATCCGGCGCCATGATTGTGCGATTCCTGAGACACCCCGTCTCGGTTCTGTGACCATTGAAGGTTGAGTTCATAGTGGTCATAACGTCACGGCCACGACGGCGTCAGACGCTCGCCGGTGAGCTGCTGGTCTGGCAGCTCGCCATCGTCGTGATCGTCCTGGCCGCCGTCGCCGCGGTGTCGCTGTCGCAGTCGAAGGCGACGTTCGACCGGGTCGAGGGACGCCGGGTGACCGCGCTCGCCGAGGAGATGGCCGGCAACCCCCTCGTACGCACCCAGCTCGTCCGGCCCGCCCCGGCCGAGATGCTCGCCCCCCTGCTCCAGTCCACGCTGACCAGGTCCGGCGTCACCTCCGCCACGGTCGCCGACGCCCGCGGCCGGATCGTGGCCTCCACCAACCCCACCCTCCTCGGGACGCGACTGCCGGTCTCCGGCAAGGACGCCACCGAGGGCCGCGGCTGGTCCGGTGAGCTGCCGGTGAACGGCATCACCGAGCTGGTGGCGCAGGCGCCCGTGCTCGGGGCGGGGGACAGGAACGCCGGGGACCACCTCGGCACGGTGATGATCGGGCGGGCCTCGCCGACGGTCTGGCAGCGGCTGATGGGCGCCTCGTCCTATCTGCTCGTCTACCTCGGGGTCGCCAGCGTCCTGGGCGTGGCCGGCTCCTGGCTGCTCGCCCGGCGGATCAAACGGCAGACCTTCGGCATGGAGCCGCGCGAGATCGCCGGGCTCGCCGAACACCGGGAGGCGATGCTGTTCGGGATCGCCGAGGGCGTGGTGGCCCTCGACCCGCAGCTACGGCTCACCCTCGTCAACGCCGTCGGCCGCAGACTGCTGGACCTGCCCGAGAGCTGCGTCGGGATGAGCCTGACCGACCTGGGCATCGAGGGACGGCTGTACGACGTCCTGGCCGGGAGCGCCGGCAAGGACGAGCCCCGCGCCGAGCGGCGGGACGAGGTCGTCGTACGCCGGGGCCGCGTCCTGGTGATGAACCGGATGGACGTCACCAAGGACGGCCGCCGCCTCGGCTCCGTGACGACCCTGCGGGACCGCACCGAACTAGCCCAGCTGGAACGGGAGTTGGGCTCCTTCCGCAGTACCACCGAGCTGCTGCGCGCCCAGGCCCACGAGTTCTCCAACCAGCTGCACACCATCTCCGGGCTCATCCAGATCGGCGAGCACGACGAGGTCGTACGGTACGTCCGCGCGCTGCGCAAGCACCGCGAGTCGCTCGACCTGCACCTCACCAGCCGGGTCCGGGACCGGGCGGTCGCCGCGCTGCTCATGGCCAAGTCGGCGCTCGCCGCGGAACGCAAGGTCCGGCTGAAGATCTCCGAGCGCACCGCCCTGGAACGCCTTGAGCCGACCGACTCCGCGGACGTGGCGACCGTCCTCGGCAATCTCGTGGACAACGCGGTCGACGCGGCCGCGGCGGGGGACGACGGCCACGACGCGTGGGTGGAGGTCGAACTGCGCCAGGACGCCTCCAGCGTGGAGATCGTCGTACGGGACTCGGGGCCGGGCGTGGCCCCCGAGCTCGCCCAGGAGGTGTTCTCGCACGGGTTCACCACCAAGGCCGCCCAGGGCGGCGACCGGGGGATCGGCCTGGCACTCACCCGGCTGGTGTGCAAACGCCGCGGTGGTGAGGTGTCGGTGGCCAACACGCAGGCGGGCGCCATGTTCACCGCCCGGATGTCCGTCGGCCGTCCGGCCGACCGAGCGACGGAGGGAGTCCGATGATCGACGTGCTGATCGTGGAGGACGACTTCATGGTGGCGCGGATCCACCGCGGGTTCGTCGACGACGTCGACGGGTTCCGGGTGATCGGCACGGCGAACTGCGGCGAGCAGGCGCTCACCGCGGTCGCCGAGCTGCAACCCGACCTGGTGCTGCTCGACCTCTATCTGCCCGACATGTTCGGGCTGGAGATCATTCCCCGGCTGCGGAGCGCCGGGCACGACTGCGACGTCATGGTGATCAGCGCGGCACGCGAGTCCGAGGCGGTCAGGGGCGCCGTACGCCAGGGGGTCGTCGACTACCTGCTGAAGCCGTTCGACGCCGAGGACCTCCGGGCCCGGCTGGAGCAGTACGCGGCGCGGCGCAGCAACCTGTACACGGCCGTCGTCAGCGGGCAGTCCGACGTGGACCGGGCGCTGGCGCGGGGCGCGGCGCCGGCCGCCACGACGGCCTCCCTGCCCAAGGGCATGAGCGTGGAGACCGCCGAGCTGATCGAGCGGGAGCTACGCGCGGCCGACGGCAGCCTCTCCGCCGCCGAGTGCGCGGCCCGGCTCGGGGTGTCGCGGGTCAGCGCCCGGCGCTACCTGGAGCACTTCAGCGTCACCGGGCAGGCGGAGGTGTCGCTGCGCTACGGGCAGGCCGGGCGGCCGGAGCGGCGGTACAGCTGGCTGGGCTGACGCCCGGCCCCCTCACTCGACGGGGCCGGCCAGCTGGACGATGTCGTCGGAGGCGACGTCGTGCAGCCTGATGGCCAGGTCCTCCAGGGCGCGGCTGGCGGCGAGTTCGTCGCCGATCTCGGGGATGGGCCGGTCGACCGGATTGCGGTGGGCCACGCCCCGGCCGGTGATGGTGGATGCGTCCTGAGTGGTCAGCACGGCCTCCGCGCGGGTGTCGTCGCCGTCCTCGGTGATGTGGATCTGGACGGTCCACTGCTTGTCCTGCATCGAGATCACTTCCGTACGGGCTTTGGGAGAACTGGGGGCGGGGCGGTCCCGGCGGGGCCCGTCCCCCTACTGATGAGCGTGCGCCTGTTCCCGGGCCGGGTCCAGCGCGACGGGCCGGCTCAGCGCGAGTCGACGCCCACGGAGCCGCGCCGCACGATGGAAGGAGCGGCGCCCGGACGCGGCGTGGCACCCGGGGCCGCGGCCCTCGGAAGGAGGCCGGACATGACCGATGTCCTGACCAGGCCGGCAGCCCGTGACGAGTTCGAGCTCGGCAGGCCCCGCAAGGGAAACCACCCCTGGGAGATACGGGTCGTCAAGCACCCGGAGCGCTCGGAGTCCTCGCACTTCCGTGCCGCGAAGAAGACGGCGAAGAAGATCCTGGAGGAGTTGGAGGCCGACGGGGGCGAGTTGCCGTACGGGCCGGGCCCCTGGGAGATGCACCACGGCGGGAGTCTGTGGGTGAGGGCGGAGAGCGGCTGGCGGATGTACCGGGCCCGGGTCGGCATCGAGTGGAGCGCGCAGTTCTGCGCCGACCCCGTGAAGGTCGACCGGCTCCGCCGGGAGGCCGCCGAACTCATCGAGGCCTTCCCGCTCACGCTGCCGGCCCTGGACGCCCTGGGCTACAAGCGCGCCCGCGACCTTCTCGACACGCCGATCACGGACGCCGACGGCGTCGAGGCCTGGACCGACTCCCTCTTCAACGCGTGCGTGCCGCTCAGCACCGCCAACCACTCCGGGGTCCTGCCCAAGGCGGCCGGCGAGCACCACTACCCCTGGCCGGTCAAGGCCGCGGACTACTTCCGGTACGACGACTTCGAGCTGTGGGTGAGGCTGCCCGACGGCACCAACGCCGCCGTCACCCCGGTGGACCGGCGCGGCTCCGGCGAGGGAGCCGTCCGCATCGTCCACGCCCGGCACGGCACCCCGGCCGGGGACGCCCTGGCGGAGGCGCAGCGGCGCCGGATGATGGCCGTCGTGCCGCCGGACAGCCCGATCGCGCTGGCGGCGTTCGAGCAGCAGATACCTCGCGGTTCGAAGACCGCGTCCGTGCCGCTGCGCACCCGGCGGCGCCGGTCGTCCGACGGCGCACGGCGAAGCACCCCGAGCTGAACCGGGGGCGCCCTCCTCCCCGGGAAGCGGCCGGGCCGCTCCTTCGCTCCTGCCACGGAGGCATGACAACTGCCTCCGTGGGCACGATGTGCCGAAAGGTTGCGGAGAGAAAGCTGGTCGCAACGGAGCCGAGCCGTCGAACCAGGAGGGCGCCATGAACCGCCAGACCCACGTCCGTGTTCGTGTCACCCGCCGCCCGGCCGCTCCCCGCGACACCAGGGGCGAGATCGACCGGCGCACCCCCTCGGGGCGGATCCTGCCCTACTGACACCGGGCCGGCCCGCGCCCTCACTCGGTGAGGTCCAGCTCCAGGGGCTCGATCCTGCCCTCCAGCATGGTGCCCAGGCCCTGTACGGCGCAGACGTCGGGCCGCTCGGCGATGTGCACGGGCATTCTGGTGGCCTGCCGCAGCATCTGGTCGAACCCGGGCAGCAGCGCACTGCCGCCGACCATCATGATCCCGCGGTCGGCGAGGTCGGCGACCAGGTCGGGCGGGCACTCGCGCAGCACCTTGCCGATGGCGTCGAGGACGGCGGTGAGCGGGGTCTGGATGGCCTCCCGTACGGCGGCGGTGTCGACCTGGACGCTGCGGGCGAGACCGGTGCAGACGTCGCGGCCGTGGATCTCGGTGGAGGCGGGGCCGTGGGGCGTGAGCCCGTTGCCGGACAGCGCGAGCTGCAGGGGCCGTACGTTCTGGCTGGGCAGCATGAGTTCGTGCTCATGGCGCAGGTGCTGAACGATGGCGTGGTCGACGGCCTCGCCGCCGACCCGGACGCGTTCGGCGGTGACGATGTTGCCGAGGGAGAGCACGGCGACCTCGGTCGCGGCGGCCCCGCACACCATGATCATGCTGGCCTCGGCCTGCTCCACGGGCAGCCCGCAGCCCACGGCGGCGGCGATGAGGGTGTCGACGAGTTCCACGCGCCGCGCCCCGAGGCCGACGAGGGTCTCGATGGCGGCGCGCCGGGCGAGCGGGTCGGGATTGTGCGGGGTGCAGACCGCGGCGCGCAGGAAGGGCTTGCGGCGCAGGGTCCGGCGCATCTTGTCGCCGAGGAGGTGCCGCAACATGCGCTGCGCCATCTCGATGTCGACCACGGTGCCGCCGGAGACGGGCCGTACGACGCGGATGTAGTCCGGGGTGCGCCCGGTCATCCTCTCCGCGAACTCGCCGACCGCGATGAGCGCGCCGGTGCGGGTGTTGACGGCGGCGGCGGAGGGCTGGTCGACGACGAGTCCGGCGCCCTTCACATAGACGCGGGTCCTGGCCGCCCCCAGGTCGACGGCGAAATGGCAGCGGCGCAGCTGCTCCAGACTTGCGGTCATGGGGGGTCCTCCCGAGAGCGCAGACCGTGGTGCCGCCGGGTTGGGGTGGCCGGCCTCGCTTGGGGTGTGTGGGGTCGTGTTGTCGGGGCCGCTGCGTGGCGGGCTCCTTCACATCGATGGTGCGGTCGGCTCCACGGGGGGCGCCCTTTGGAGGGGGCCGGGCGGGGTGCGGCTGAATGGGGGGTTTATTTCTGATGGGGAGTCAGAAAGGCGTGTCGGATCACAGGGATCGGGCGGCATCGAGTAAGGGCTGGAGGGAGTGGACGGTCACGTCGCAGCCGGCCGTGCGGAGGCGGCGTTCGGTGGCGGGGGAGTCGGCGTAGCCGAGGACGGGGAGGCCGAGGTGCCGGGCGGCGGTGACCTCGGCGGCCGTGGAGGAGATCAGCAGGCCGGTGGCGGACCGGCCGAAGTGGTTCAGGGCCCGGCGCAGGCACTGCGGATCGGGCATCAGCTGCCGGTCGCGGCCGAACACCGCCGTCAGGGGCAGCCCCCGGAAGTCCAGGTGACGGTGGACGGCCTGCTCGCAGAAGTTCGTGACGACGGCCACGCCGCGGCCGCTGTCGTGCAGGGCATGGACCAGGTCGGCGACGTGCGGGGTCGGGTGCGCCTCCGTCACGGCCCGGAGTTCGAGGCGGTCCAGCCGGTCGCGCAGGAGCGGGGCGATACCGCTGTCGGCGAAGGCGCGCAGTACGTCCAGGGGGTGCACCAGCTCTTCCTGGAGCGGAACGGGGCCGTCGCCGGTGAGCGGGCGGCCCGCCAGCGCGTCCTCGGGGTCGCGGTGGTCGACGACCAGGGAGAGCAGGTCGAGGGCGGCGCTGCGGGCGGCCTTCGTGGAGAACGGCCGGGTCAGGGGGCCTTCGAACCCGAGCAGGACGTATTGCGCGGGGTGGAGCAGGTCGGCCAGGGGTGCGGGCGGGCCGGACGACGGCTGCGGCGGGGCGGGCGTCGGAGGGGCCCCCGGTGCCAGCCGTACCGAGCACGTCACCGAGAGCCCCGGCACCGGCCACCTGCTCATCCCCGCCTCCACGGCCTGCTGGGCGGCGCCCGCCCGGCTCAGGGGATAACGGCGGGTGATGCGGAACGCCTCGCTGAGGAAGTGGTCGAGCAGGTCGTTCCCGACATGGGTGGCCTCCCCGCGCACGAAGGCGACCGGGGCGGCCACGTGCCAGGAGAGCTCGACCGACGCGGCGAAGGTACCGCCGCCGGAACTCGGCAGGACGACCTGGTGGGACGCCCGGTGGGTGGTGAGGTCGACCTCGTAGTACGTGACGTCCAGGGGGCGGCGCCTGCCCCAGGGGCGGGCCGGGTCGAGGACGGTGAGAGGGCCGTCGGGCTGGGTGTGCACGATGGCCGTGCGGCCGGGGTCCGAGGAGAGCAGGGCCAGGTCGGGGGTGGTGAAGGGGCCGCGTACCAGGTCGCGGGGCGCGGACCTCGGCTCGGCCGCCCGGAAGGACAAGGGGCAGTACCAGGCGAGGGGCGGGGACCCGGGTGTACCGCCGTGCAGGGGCAGGAACGCCCCGCCACCGGAGAACTCCGCGTGCAGCTCCGGCGAGACGACGACCGTGACGTCCGCGGCGATGGACTCCAGGGCCGCCCGCACGTCCGACGGGATGGCCGACTCGTCCGTGCCCGCGAACCACGGCGTGTCCCAGAACGTCACCCGGAACCGCGGCGGGTCGTCCAGCTCGGCCAGCGCGACCGGGAGCTGGAGAAGCGCCGCGCTCACCACCGGCAGGACGGCGGTGCCGGGCTCGGTGAGGACGACGTAGCCGTTGTCGCGGGCCAGCATCTCGTACTGGTCCGGCCGCAGTGCCGTGGACAGCAGCCGGTCCGCGGCCCGGCCGAGCGCGCGATGGGCCTGCGGGTGCTCGCTCAGGTCGGCGGCCTCCAGGGCGATCGTCGGGCGGGGTGCGGCGCGCAGTTCGTGGTAGAGCTCCTGCAGGGCCGGCTCGATGGGTTCGCTGTACTGCCGTTCCCGGTACTCCTCGTAGGCCTCGTACGCCTCGATGGCCGCCGCGACGCGCCCCGTCCTCCGCAGCGCCTCGATGTGCAGCCGACGGAAGTCCTCGCGATCCGGGTGGTCCCTGACGAGGGCGGTGAGATCGGCCGTCGCCTGCTCGAAGTGGCCCAGTTCCAGGTCGAGTTCGGCGCGCGTGGCGTACAGGCTGAGGCGCAGGGCGCGCAGTCGGGCACGGGTGGCCTTCGCGGCGGGGCCGGGGATGCCGAGCAGCGGGTCGCTGTAGAACAGGCTCAGGGCGTCCTGGATCAGGGAGCGCTGGGTGGCCAGGGCCAGGTCGCTGGTGCGGTCGGTGACCAGTTCCTCGCAGTGGTGCACGTCGACGTAGTCGCCCGGCAGGTGCACGGCGTAGCCGTCGGCGAGTTCGGCGAGGGTGCCCGGTCCGAGGCACTGCCGTATGTCCGTCGCCACTTCATGCAGTCGGCGTGTCGCCTCCACACCCGACGGAGGATGTTCCCACAGGCCCTCGGCCAGGGTGTCCAGGCCGACGCGGCGGCCCTGGTGGAGGAGCAGCAGGCACAGCAGTGCCTGGGCCTCCGGTGAGGGAAGGGCGAGGAACCGGCCGGCCCGCCTGATGTTCAACGGGCCGAGCACGGTGATGCGCAGGCGGTCCGCCTCCGTCCCGGCCAGCGCCCTGGCGAAGGCGGCCGAGCGCGGCAGCCGCCGTACGGCGTCGGCCGGGTCCTCGCCTCGCGCCAGTTCCGCCTGCATCCGCCGGAAATCCGGGCCGGCCGGGCTGTGCGAGGCCAAGGCCCGCAGCAGCGACCCGAACAGCAGGAAGTCCGACCTCTCGTCGTGCCCCTCCGACTGTTCCCCCAGCGCGAACCTGCTGATCATCACCGTGCCGTCCGGTCGCAGCAGCAGACCGTCCCAGCTCTCCTGCCCGCGCACCAGTCCGCGCTTGTGCAGGGCCTCCAGCGCGGGCACGACGTCCGCCACCAGCTGGGCGTACACCCTGAAGGAGACGCCGGGCCCACTGCCGTTCTGCAGCTCGGCCAGGGTGACGCCGTCCACGAACTCGGCCACCACATAGGGCCGCCCGTCCGCCACGCCGTAGTCCAGCACTCGCACCACGTTCGGATGCCGCAGCCCCGCCAGCGCCCGCGCTTCCCTCAGGAACCGTTCCTGGGGGGCCTTCTGCGGCGGATAGAGGTGGACGACCACGGGCCGCTCCGTCCGTACGTCGACGGCCGCCCACATGCGCTGACTCGGTCCCCGCTGCCCCAGCAGCCGGTACCGCCCGCCGACGAGCCCCCCTTCCGCCGCCGGGTCGCCGCCCAGCCGCGCTACGGTCTCGGCGCTGACCGTCGCGAACGCCGGACCCACACCGCCACTCCTGTCGCCCCGCGCCTCCACCCGGAACTCGCCCGGTGTGACGGCCGCCCGCTCGTCGATCAGCCCGCCGACCCGGGCCAGGAACTCACGCGTCCGCGTCCGCGCCGTACGCGGCAGTGACCGCAGCAGCAACTCCCGCACGCCCGCACGGAACTCGTACGACCCGGGCGGCCCCGGAACCGCCGTCAGCATGCCGCTGAGGATGACCTCGGCCAGGTGCTGGGGGCGGGGGCTGCGGTCCAGGGCGCGTTGGACGAGCCGCATCACCGGCAGGGAGGGATCGGCCAGGGCGAGATGGCCGGCGATGCGGAACGCCTCCGGTGACGCGGTCGCCCGGAAGCGCAGCACCAGGTCCTGCGCCGGCAACGAGGCGATGTCGGGGGCCGGTTCGGCGGGCGGGGCGGGCGAGGGCGGCAGCCAGGCCAGGGCACCGGGTGCGTGGCTGCCGCCCGGCGAGGCGACCAGCGAGGCCCAGTTGGCGAGCCAGGCCGGGGCCGGTTCCAGGACGGGGAGGGGGACGGCCCGGTCGGAGGCGTCCGGTGCCGCCTCGTACGGGGTGAACGTGAGCGCGGCGGACGGCGCCGCGGCGGCCGGGGCGGTGAGCAGGCCCGGGGCGGCGGGCAGGGCCGTGGTGGGCCAGAGGTGTTCGGGCAGTGGCTGTACGACGGCCAGGGGCATGCGGGACGCCCAGCGGTGCAGGGTGCGGTACCAGCGGTCGCCCGCCGGGCCGGGGCGCCACTGCGGGCCCATGCAGTCGCTGACGATCAGGGTGACCGTACGGCCGTCGGCGAGCGCGGGGACCTGGTGGGCGCGGCCGTCCGGGGTGGCGCGGTGCGCGGAGACCGTGCGGAAGATGCCCGACTGGGCGAGCAGGGTGTGCAGTTCGCGCACCAGGGGGCGCCACACGGGCATCGTGGGGCCCGCGTCGTACACCAGATTGAGGCGCAGCCAGCGGTCCGGGGCCGGGCGCAGCACCGGGAACCAGACGTCGGGGTGGGCGCCGAGGCGGGCGATCCGGTCGGCGGTGGCGTGCTCGTCGAGGAGCCGGGCGTGCGGCGAGGGGACCTTGCGCTTGAGGAGGCGCAGGGCGCGCTGCAGGGCGAGGGGACGGGGCAGCATCGGGGGCGCCGGGGCGAGCAGCGGGGTGCCGCCGCCGTTCGGGCCCCGGGGACCTGGGCGCGGGGGCTGCGGGAGGTGGAGGGGGACGCGGTCGTCGGGGGACGGGTGCGGGGGATCGGGTTCCGACTGCGGCGGTACGGCGGGGTGGGCAGGGTCAGGGGGCGCGGGCGCATCGGTGGTGTCCCGGTGGGCCGGACCGGGGGCCGCCGGCCGGCCGGGGCTGCTGCCCTCACCGGCGGCACCCAACTGCTCGGCGAACCAGAGCAGTTCGGCGAGTTCCCGGGGTGTGGGCCCGGCTTCCACGGACACGTCCGTGCCCGCGGCGGCGCCCAGCACGGCGGCCAGCCGAGCGACGACGGCCTCGGCGCCCTCGGCCGCGTCCCCCGCCGGCCGGGGCGCCCCCGCCTCGGATGCCTCAGACTCCATCGCCCTCAGACTCCATCGCCCTCAGACCTCATCAGACGCATCAGAGCCATCAGACCTCATCGCCCTCAGAACCCGTCGCCCTCGGCCGTCGCGCTCAGATACGGCATCAACTGCTCGGCCAGCTTCTCGCGGGAGTCCGCTTCGAGGCCCGCGATGCCGGTGAGGTAGATGGCGTTGAGCAGCTGGTCCGTGGCCAGTTCGCCGGTGCCCGCGCGGGTCAGGAACTCGGTGATCAGGGCTTCCGCACGCGCGTCGGGCTCGCCCAGGTGGGCGCGGACGATGTCGGTGAGCTGGGCGCGGTCGGGGCGGCGCAGGCGCAGGCGGACGCAGCGGCGGAGGAAGGCGGGCGGGAACTCGCGTTCGCCGTTGCTGGTCAGGACGACGAAGGGGAAGGCCCGGCAGCGGACCCGGCCGTGCGAGACCGGCACCGGGGTGTCCGTGCCGTCGGCCAGGACCTGGGCTTTGCCGTCGGTGGAGTGCCGGGCCGCGCGGACCAGTTCGGGGATCTCGTACTGGCCCTCCTCCAGGATGTTCAGCAGGTCGTTCGGGAGGTCGAGGTCGCTCTTGTCGATCTCGTCGACGAGGAGGGCGCGCGGGCGGTCGTAGGGCAGGAGGGCCGTGCCCAGGGGGCCCAGGCGCAGATGGTCGGCCACGCCGTCGGGGGCGGGAGTGTGGCCGTCGTCCCTGCGCGCCGCGTACAGGCGGGACAGCGGGTCGTACTGGTAGAGGCCGTCGGCGAGGGTGCTGCGGCTGGTGATGTTCCAGCGCAGCACCGGGCCCAGCCGCAGCTCGCGGGCCACGGCGTAGGCGAGGGACGACTTGCCCGTGCCGGGCGGGCCCGTGACCAGCAGCGGGCGGCGCAGACACAGCGCCGCGTTGACCAGCTGGACGCTTTCCGGCGTCGGCACATAGGTCCTCGCCCGGTGCACGCGGTCCGGGGAGACGGCCGCCCCGTCGTCGCTGTCGCCGGGCGGCGGCAGCGCGGGGCCGCCGTCGAACGCCCGCCAGGGCGGCGGGGCGGGCAGCTCGGCGATGCCGTCGTGCGGCTCGTTGGTGCCGGTGTAGACGGACCAGTGCGGCATGGGCGCTCTCTCCGGTTGCTCTTTCGCTGACGGTCCCCGGTCCCGGGCGTGCGGGCCGGTCAGGCGACGGGTGACCGTCTGTGTACGGCCGTGGTGTGCGGGTCGGTGAAGCGGCGTGGGTCGTCCCACAGGAGCTGGATGTCCCGCGCCCAGTGGTCGTCCTCCGCGTCGGCACGCTGGCGCAGACTCAGCACCCGGCGCGGGAGCTGGGTGGGCGGAACGCGGGAGACGAGTGTGTCGAGGGCGTCCAGGAACGCCGTACCGGGGCAGTCGGAGGTGCCGTCGCAGTCCGCCTCCTCCGGGTCGCAGCCCCGCCGTGACCAGACGATCACCGGCGCCGGAGCGGTGAGCGACGTCTCGAAGTGCGGGCGGGTGCGGGCCGAACGGGGCGTCGCGCCGAAACCCGCCGGACAGACCTCGGACTGCAGGGCCAGCCGGAGCTTTCTGGGGTCTTCCAGGCCGTCGCATCCGACGCGGTGCACGCGGGCGCCGGGGCGGGAGTCCAGGTGCTGCCAGGCACTGGTGAGGACGTGCCGGGTGCTGGTTCTGCGCCGGGCGTGGTCGGTGACCACCACCGGGTGGACGCAGCCGAGCGGTGTGTCGTCGTCGGGGCCCTTCTCCCAGCGGTCGACCGGCCAGTCGAGCCAGTCGCGGGGCAGCGCGAAGGCGATCAACTCGTCGGCACCGGGCGTCAGATGACAGAAGGCGTCCTCGATGCGGTCCTGCACGTACGCGCGCAGCCGGGACTTCGGGACCGTCTCCGCGGGGACCGGATGCCGGCGCCCCGCGCTGTACGCCGACACCTCGACCCGCACCAGGTCGTCACCGGCACCGCTGTGGCCGAGCTCGACGAGGATGGCGCCGGTCTCGGCCCGGGGCGGGGCGGTGAGCAGGGCGTCGAGCCGGTCGGCGAACCGGGTGACGGTCGCCGGGTCGTCCACCTCGCACAGCACGAACCACGCCGCCGACCACAACGACCCGAACCCCTCCGGTGGCGGCATCGGATCGAACGGCCCGGCTGCCGCGGCGTAGAGCCGGACGGGATCACAGTCCAGGCCCGCCCGGGCGGCCTTCTCGACGAGCGCACGCAGCCGGGGGCCGTCGGGGTGGCCGAGGGGCGGGGTGGGTGCACCGTGAACGGGACCGGGGGCGGGGGTGGCGTACGGATACGGATGCCGGAGATCCGTTGCCGGTGCGCCGTGCGGGTGCGCGGGTGCCGGCCCCGTCGGCCTGGGCAGGTACGCGGGTGCCGGCCCCGCTGTCCTGGGCAGGTACGCGGATCCCAGCCCATCTGTCCTGGGCAGGTACGCGGATCCCGGCATCCCCCGCACGCGCGCGGCCCCCGGAGCCGGTACTAGAGCGCTGAGGTCGGGCCAGTACCGGGCCAGGACATGGGTGGGCATCATCCGGCCGGTGCGTACGCCGGGGGCGCCGGCCGCTGCCGTGACCATGCCGATGACCTGGCCGGTGTCGACCAGCGTGACCGCGGCACCGCTGAAGCCGACGGCGAGCGGCTGGCCGTGCCCGCTCCAGGCCTCCAGCTGGATCCACTCCCCGCCGATCAACAGCTGCGCCGCGACGGTACGGAACTCGGCGATCGTGCCGTCGTCGTCGTACCCGGCCGGGAATCCGTAGGCCACGAGCTTGCGGTCGCCGTGCGCGACGTCGGCCGGGGCGAGCGGCGCCGGGGCGATGCCGACCTCCCGGTCGAGCTCCAGTACGGCCAGATCGCCCAGTTCGGAGGTGCGGCCGTCCCAGCCGCCGTGCGCGACGACCCGCGCGGCCACGGGAGCGTCCCCGGGGCGCTGGGGGAACGTCACCGTCACCGGGTCGAGGTCGCTGCTGTCGACGACATGCGCACACGTCAGCACCTTGTCGCGGGTCACCAGGAAGCCCGCGCCGGACACCCGGGCCCCGCACTCGATCCGGGCGTGCCACTCGGCACCCTTCAGGCCTGTCATGACGCCCCCGTCACCTGTCGTCCGTCGAGCATGCCCATTGTTCCGGACGGCCGTTGAGGTTGTCCCGGTTTCCGAGCACCCCGCTACCCCCCGACGACGCCCCGGATCACCCCCAGCTCCACCAGGTCCTGCGGCCGGATCCGGAGCTGCTCCGCCGTCGCCTCCACCTCCCGCGGCCCCCGCTTCAGGATCGCCGCCGCCGACTCCGGCGCGATCACCGAGAAGTAACTGTCCGGCGTGGCCCAGGTGTTGCCGGGCGCCGCCAGCGCCAGCGCACCGCCCGAGCCGCCCTCGCCGATCAGCAGCGTCGTGATCGGGCCGCGGGCCGCGGCCACCGCGCCGAACACATCCGCGATCGCCGCGCCCACCCCCTGCCGCTCCGCCTGAGCGTCATTGGCGGCACCCGGTGTGTCCACCAGCGTCAGCACCGGGATGCCGAGCCGGTCGGCGAGCCGTATCAGGCGGGCGGCCGTGCGGTAGCCGGCGGGGCGGGTGGCGGTCCCGGTCTGCGCGGCGTAGGCGACCGTACGGCCCTGGTGCTCGCCGAAGCCGCAGAGCATGCCGGCGCGGTCGGTGCCGCCGCAGCGGTCGCCCTCGATCGCGACGCGGTAGGTGAAGTAGGCGTCCAAGTAGCGTGCGGCGCGCGGCCGTCGGGATGAGCGGGCGCGCTGGACGGCGTCCCATCCGGTGCGGGGCAGGTCGGTGGCGCCCAGGGCCCGCGGCGGCGGGGCCGCTTCGGCGGAGGGCACCGTCAGCAGCCGCAGCCACCGCCCCAGCTCCCCGCGCAGCTCCCGCGGCCGTACGACCGCGTCCACCGCCCCGGCCGCCAGCTGCGCCTGAGCCGTGTACGCCGCCGGGTCCGCGTCCGGTGGGCGGACCCGGGAGCCCGCGAAGCCCACCTGGGCGCCGGGCAGGGCGAGGATCACGTCGGCGCCCGCGCCGAGCGTGGCCCAGCCGCCGCCCGTGGTCGGGTCCCGCAGGACGGCGATCTGGGGCAGCCCGGCCGCGCGGGTCAGCGCGGACTGCCGCGCCACGCGCTGCAACTGGGTCAGGGCGAGCATGCCCTCCTGCATCCGGCTGCCGCCGGTGGCGACCAACGACACGACGGGGAGACGGTGCGCCCGGGCGTAGGTGTACGCCGCCTCCAGCCGGTCGCCGGTGCGTTGCCCCAGCGAGCCGCCCAGGAAGCCGAACTCGAACGCGATCAGGACCGCTCGCGTGCCCTCCACGTCGGCGGTGCCGCAGATGACGGACTCCTGCTCGCCCGTGCGCTCGGTGGCGCGGGCGCGCGAGGCGTCGTAGCCGTGCCAGCCGAGGGGGCCGTCGGGGCGGGGCGCCGGTGCCGCCTCGCCCGCCGAATCCCCGGCCGGGTACGGGAGTTCCGTGAAGCCGTCGGCCACCAGCGCGACGGCCTCGCGTGCCGTGCGGCGCTCCGTCATGACGCCAGCGCCCGCTTCATGATCTTCCCCATGTCGTTGCGGGGGAGGGCGTCGAGGTAGCGGACCGTGCGCGGGCGCTTGTGCGGGGCCAGGCGGGCGGCGACATGGTCGGCCAACTCCTCGGCACCGGGCGGTGCTTGAGGGTCCGCCGGGACGATCCACGCCACGATCCGCTCGCCCAGGTCCGCGTCCGGCTCTCCCGTGACGGCCGCCTCCCGCACCCCGGGATGTTCGAGCAGCGCGTTCTCGATCTCGCCCGCCCCGATCTTGTAACCCCCGCTCTTGATCAGGTCGGTCGCCTTGCGGCCGACGATACGGACGTACCCGTCGGGCTCCCGCACCGCCATGTCACCCGTGCGGAACCAGCCGTCCGCCGTGAACGCGGCCGCCGTGGCGTCGGGGCGGTTGAGGTACTCGGTGAACAGGTTCGGGCCGCGCACCTGGATCTCGCCCACGGTCTCCCCGTCGTACGACGCGATGGGCGTCCCGTCCTCCTCCACCAGCCGCAGCTCCACGCCCGGCAGCGGCACACCGACGGTGCCGGCGCGCGGTTCGCCGTCCGCCCGCACGCTCGGCCGGGGGTCCGGGGGTGTCCACCGGGACGAGCACAGCATGAGCGTCTCCGTCATGCCGTACCGCTCGATCACCCGCTGCCCGGTCGCGGCCGTGATCCGCTCGTGGTCGTGCACCGGGAGCGCGGCCGAGCCCGAGACCAGGAGGCGGGCCGTGCCCAGCGCCTTCGCCAGCTCCGGGTCCTCGGGGAGCGCCTGGGCGATGCGGTGGTACATCGTCGGCACCCCGAACACCATGGTCGCGCCGCGGTTCAGCTCGTGCGCGACGCCCTGCGTGCTGAACCGGCCCAGATGACGCACGGATCCGCCGCGGCGCAGCGGGCCGAGGATGCCGAGGACCAGCCCGTGCACATGGAACAGGGGCAGACCGTGGACGAGGACGTCGTCGCCGGTCCACTGCCAGGCGTCGGCGAGCGCGTCCAGGGTGGCGGCGATCGCCCGGCGCGGGATGACGGCGCCCTTGGGCGGGCCGGTGGTGCCGGAGGTGTAGACGACCAGGGCGGGATCCTCCTCGGACGGCTGCGGGTCGGGGAGCAGGCCGACGGCACGCACGTCGACGTCGACGCGCTCCAGGCCGCCCAGGGCGTCGGGCAGTTCGTCCCCCGGGGCGGCCAGCACCACCGACGCCGCACAGTCGGACAGGATGTGCCCGAGTTCCTTCTCCCCGGACTTCGGGTTGAGCGGTACGGCGGCGACACCGGCCTCCAGCGCCGCGAGGACCGCCACGGCGGTCTCCAGCGCGGGGGTCGCCCAGACGGCCACTCTGCCCGCCCCGCCGATCCGCGCCGCGAGGGCACCGGCGGCGGCGCCGAGTTCGCCGTACGTCAGGGAGCGGTCGCCGAACCGCAGGGCGACTCGCTTGGCCGGTGCGCCCGTCAGTGCCGGGAAGAGAGAGGACACGCGTCGTACTCCTTAACTGTTCAACGGATACCGACTGTCGTCGTCTGCCGGGCTACCCCCAGCCCGGCACGACCATCACCAGCCACACCACCGCGGGCACCACCGCCACCACGATCCCTCCGTACGCCATCAGCTGCCGGAAGAAACGCTCACGGTCGACGTCCGGCGCCGCGGCCAGCACCAGCGCGCCGTTCGTCGAGAAGGGGCTCACGTCCACGACCGTCGCCGACACCGCGAACGCCGCCACCATGCCCACCGCGCCGATCTCGCCCTGCGCCAGGAACGGCACCGCCAGCGGGATGAGCGCGCCCATGATGCCCACGGACGAGGCGAACGCCGAGACGATCGCGCCGATGTAGCAGAGCAGGACCGCGGACAGCAGCGGCACGCCGATGCCGCTGACGCCCTCGCCGGCCCAGGTGATGGTGCCCATCTCCTCCAGCACGCCCACGTAGGTCAGCACACCACAGATCACCAGCACCGTCGGCCACGCGATCTGGCCGACCGCCGTGCGGCTGTCCTCGGGCCAGACGGCGCTCAGCACGACGGCCAGGGTGATCGCGGTCAGACCGGCGTCCAGGTCGAGGACGAGGACGGCGACGACGAGGGCGGCCAGGGCGACCAGGGTGGTGACCCGGGCGGGGGTGAGGCGGACCCCGGTTTCGGCAGGGCGGGTGGCGACGGCGGTGGCGGTGCCGGACGGGGAGGCGGACGTGCCGCCTTCCGCGCCCCTGGGGCCGTCGGGGCGGTGGCGGCTGTCGGGGCCGTGAGGGCCCTCCGCGCCCGCGCCACCGTCCGGGTTCGTGGGCACCGACCCCCGCGCCCACAGCTTGAGCCCTCCGCACAGCACGAACACCACGGCCGCGATGACGACGTTGACGATCAGCGAGGCCAGGAAGAGCGTGACCTCGTTCCCCGGCAGCTTCTCGCGCTCGACGATGCCGTTGACGATCGAGCCGTAGATGCTGATCGGCGAGAAACCGCCGCCCTGCGCGCCGTGCACGACCATCGCGCCCATCAGCAGCGGGCTGATCCCGTAACGGGCGGCGAAGCTCAGCGCGAGGGGCGCGACGATCGCCACGGCGGCCGGGCTCACGGCTCCGATCGCGGTGAGCGCGGCGGTGAGGGCGAACATCACCCAGGGGATGAGCGCCACCCGGCCCCGGACGAGCCGGACGGAGGCGTGCACCAGCCAGTCCGTGGTGCCGTTGGCCCGGGCGATCGCGAACAGGTAGGTGACGCCGACGAGGACGACGAACAGATCGCCGGGGAAGCCGGCGAAGATGCCGTCCGCGTCGAGGCCGGCGGCCAGGGTGCCGACCGCGAAGGCGGCGGCGAAGGCCAGCGCGCCCATGTTGATGGAGCGGGTCGTGGCGATCACGAACACCACGGCGAGGACGAGGATCGAGATGAGCTCGGGGGACATACGGGCTCCCGTCTCTGGGTCCCGGAGCGGTTGCGGTCCACCGACGGAGTGGCTGAGTGGCTGAGCCACTTCGGGGGTGATGGCTGGACAGCGTGGGGTGTGCGGGAGGGTGCGTCAAGGGGTCGCGCAACAATTGGCTCAGCCACCCGACCACTCTTGCGCCCGGTGTTACGCTCCCGGCGAGAGGGGGACCCCGTGACCGACGCCCTGCGCCCCATGACCAGGCAGCGCCTCTACGAGCAGGTGCTCGACCGGCTGCGCGCCTACGTCGCCGAGGGCGGCCTCGGCGCCGGGGACCGGCTCCCGACCGAGCGCGATCTGGCGCAGCGGCTGGGGGTGAGCCGGGCCTCCGTGAAGCAGGCGATCGTGGTCCTGGAGGTGCAGGGCCTGGTGGAGGTGCGGCACGGCGGCGGCACCTACCTCGTCCGGGACAGCCTCGACGTGGAGCCGGTGGAGCGGATGGTGGAGCGCCGCCGGCGCCTGCCCGACGTGCTGGAGGCCCGCGAGGCCCTGGAGACGAAACTCGCCGAACTGGCCGCCGAGCGCCGCACGGAGGAGGACCTGGCGGCCATGCGGTCGGCCCTCGCGCACATGGCGAGGGAGATCGAGGAGGGCGACCACGGAGTGGAGGGCGACCGCCTCTTCCACACCGCGGTCACCGCCGCCGCGCACAGCGGCATCCTCGCCGAGTTCATGCGCTCGATCGCCGGCCAGATCGCCGAGAGCCGCACCGAGTCCCTCCGCCAGCCCCACCGCCCCGCCCGCTCCCTCGCCCAGCACCAGGCCATCCTGGACGCGATCGAGTCCGGCCACCCCGGCCGGGCGGCCGCCGCCATGCGCCGCCATGTCCGTACGGTGGCGAAGGTGCGGTTGCTGGACTGGGAGCCGGAGGAGGGGCGGGAGCCGTAACGGCCCTCGGAGCGGGCGTCAGCACGGCGACCTCGACGGAGAGTTCGCTTGCTAGCCTGCGCATCGCACAAGCGTCCAGTCTGGAGGAACCCGGCGTGCCCCGAATAGCCCTCGTCACCTGCCGCCCCGGCCCCGAGGTCACCGTCGACCATGACCTCCCCGTGCTGGTGCGGGCGCTCCAGGAGGCCGGCGCCGAGGCTGACGCCGTGTACTGGGACGACGACGCCGTCGACTGGGGCGGCTACGACCTCGCCGTGCTCCGCTCCACCTGGGACTACAGCTGGCGGGCGGCGGAGTTCCTGGCGTGGGCGCAGCGGTGCGGCAAGGCCACGCGGCTGGCCAATCCGGCCGAGGTGGTGCGGTGGAACGCCGACAAGCGGTACCTCGGCGATCTCGCCGCGGCCGGGGTGCCGGTCGTGCCCACCCGGTACCTCGCGCCCGGTGACAGCCCTGACCTACCGGACGGCCACGAGTACGTCGTCAAGCCCACCTCCGGCGCCGGCGCGAGGTTCGCCGCCCGGTACACGCCCGACCAGCACGACACGGCCGTACGGCAGCTCGCGCGGATGCACGCCGAGGGCTTCACGGCGATGGTGCAGCCCTATGTGGCGAGCATCGACGTCAGCGGGGAACGGGCGCTGCAGTTCTACGGCGGGCGGCTGCTGCACGCCAGCCGCAAGGGCGCCGTCCTCACCCCCGGGACGCCGTACGACGAGCGCAAGGTCGCCCACCCCGGCCTGGAGCCCTGGACCCCGGCCCCGGCCGAACTCGCCGTCGCCGAGCGCGCCCTGGCCGCCGTACCGGTGGCCCATGAGTTGCTGTACGCGCGCGTGGACCTCGTCGACGGGGAGGACGGGCCGGGCGGGGAGCCGCGCGTGATGGAACTGGAGCTCGTCGAGCCGAACCTCTTCCTGTCGCTGCACACCGGGTCGGTGCCGGGCGTCAGGGACGCGATCCTGGCGGCGGCGGGGTAGCGCCGCGCCGGGTCAGTCGCCGAACTGCTGCTCGTGCCGGTGGGTGCCGCGGGCCAGTTCCTGCAGGATCTCCTGCTCGGTCTTCCCGGTCTCCTTGGCGACCTTGTGCAGCAGCAGTGCGCAGAGGGCCGCGGCGCCGTCCATCAGCGCCTCGGCCGCCGCCGGGTCCTCGCGGCGCCGCTCCGCCACGTACGCCGACAGAAGGTCGTTCCCGGACACATAGGCGGTCATGAACTCGATGCCGGTACGGATGCGGTCGTAGTCGCTACTCATGGGCCGAACGATCGCACACGGGGCCGTCGGGCATGCGGCGCAGTCCCCCCGGCGCGTGTCAGCCGTTGACCGCCGTCCGCTGCAACAGCCCCCAGGTGAACTCCGCGACCACCTCCCGCCGCACCCCCTCCCCGTCCGGTGCCGTGAACGCCAGCCCCCACCGGGTCGGCGCCGAGCCCTCCAGGGGGCGGGCCGGGGCGAAGGCGCGGGCGGCCTCGTCGACCGTGCACGACCAGGGGGCCAGGTCGGACAGGGTGCGCAGGGCCGGGCCCCGCGCTCCGGGGGCGCGCACGAGCCACTCGTTCCACACCGCGCCGTTCGGGGCGAGCAGCACCTCGAAACGCAGGTCGGGCCAGAGCGGGACGGGCCACAGCCAGGCCTCGCACTCCAGGTCGCCGACCTTGCGGGGGACGACGGACTCGGGGGCGCCCAGCACCGAGCGGTACCGCGAGGCGGCGGAGCGGGAGCGGGGAGAGCGGACCATCGCCTGCCACCGCTTGTTCGCCTCGCGCATCTCGGCGAGGGAGACGCCCAGCGCACGGCGGGCGTCCTCCACCAGGTCCGGATTGTGGTCGGCCATGCGGCGCAGCAGCACCAGCTGGAAGTGGAGCGGGGTGAAGGGGCCGGTGGGGCTCGGTTTGCTAGCGGGGGGCTTTCCTGAGGGCATGGGTTCCATGCTCGCGCACCCGCCCGCCGGGGCGGCGGCCGTCCGGGAGGAAGAGGACGGAGTTGACGTAGCGGGGGCCCCGCAGAGCGCCGAACGGCAGCACCCGGCGGAGCAGGCCCTGGGAGACGACGTACGACGCCTCGGCCTGGTGTGCCTCCAGCGGGAAGGACGCCAGCGGCACCCAGTGGCTGCCGGGCAGCACCCAGCCGTCGTAGCCGAGCATCGACAGATACGTCACCACCGGCGCGATCGGCTGGATGCGGGACTCCAGTTCCACGAAGAGCGCCGGCCGGTCGCGGGCCAGGATCGCCGTCGCGCCGCGCAGCACCGCCAGTTCGTTGCCGTCCACGTCGATCTTCATGAAGCCGACGTCCCGCAGCCCCAGGTCGTCGAGGGCGACGCAGGGCACGTCGAGGGCGCGGGCGTGGATGTCCCGGCGGACCAGGGACGACACCCCGCGGTCGCCCTCGTCGCCCGGCGGCAGCCAGAGGCGGGCCGTGCCGGGGCGGTCGGAGGCGGCGGCCTGGATGACGCGCACGTTGGGCGGGGTGCCCGAGGCGAGCAGCCGCGCCAGGTGGGGGACCGGCTCGACGGTCACCACCTGCCGCGACCGTCTGCACAGCCGGTGCGTCCAGGGGCCGAACCAGCCGCCGACGTCCACCGCCGTGCCGCAGCCGGACGGGCACAGGTCGGCGAGCCGGGCCAGCTCCGGCTCGAAGCGCGGATAGACGGCCCGGGCGGTCGCGGCGACCAGACGGACCGGCAGGAAGGGGGCCAGACGGGCCGCCAGGGTCATGGTCATGGAACCATCCGTGTCCTGGTCATCGGGCGATCCGTTGGAGGAGTTCCTCGTGCTCGTCGTCGGAGACCTGCTCCCCGGAGGCCGGCAGCAGCTGGGGGATGCCGTCCACGATCGGGTAACGCCGGTGCAGGCGCGGGTTGTACAGCGCCTCGGCCGTCTCCCTGGCATCGTCCGGGGCGGCCGGTACGACGAGATGCAGCGGTCCCTTGTCGAGCGGGCACGCGAGGATCTGCAGCAGGGGGTCGTCGGGCTTCATGGGGGTGTCAACTCCTTGGCACCGATGTGGGGTTGGGGAGACCCTGCGGGAGGGTCGTGCCGGGGCATGAACAGCAGTACGGCGATGGCGAGCGCGGTACCCGCGATCCGCAGCGCCAGCCGCAGCGGGTCCTCGGGCAGCGCCTCACCGAACGACAGCGTGCCGAGCACGGCCGTGTACAGACAGGTCACCGTCGTGCACACCGGCACGATCAGCGACGCCCGGCAGCGCTGCAGCGCCGCCTGCGACATGACCAGCCCGAACGCGCCGGTGAAGAGCAGGAGATACGGATACGGGGAGCGGAGCAGATCGAGGAGCGCGCCGACCGGCCCACTCGTCGTCAGATAGCTGGACACCCCTTTGATGGCCAGCGAACTGACCCCGTACAGCAGCCCCACCGCCACGCCGTACTCGACGCCGGTCGTCGGCAGCCGGTGCCGGTGCCGGGCCCTGCGCTCGGCGGAGTTGTACAGCCACACGCCCAGCGCCAGCGACGGCACGCACACCAGCAGGATCAGCGGATACGGGGCGGCCCGGCTGACCGTCTCCGCGCCCTCGCGCAGGGACAGCACGACCATCAGCAGCGCGGCGAGGATCGCGCCGAGCGCGTAGCGCTCGCGCCCGCTGGTCTCCTCGCCCAGCAGCCGCGCGGACAGCAGCACCAGCAGCACGAGTCCGGAGACGAAGATGCCCTGCGCGGCGGCGATCGGCAGCGTGCGGTAGACGACGAGCTGCGCTGCGAAACCGGCGGCGAGGGCGAGCGAACCGCCGATCCACAGGGGACTGCCGAGCACCAGCCGCAGCAGCCGGGCGGGGTGCCGGATGCTCACCTCCGGAAGTGCGGTGAGCGCCCGTTTCTCCAGGACGAAACCGAGGCTGTAGAGGGTGTTCGCCAACAGGGCCGCGGCCACTCCCCACCACATGGTCCCCGCCCCCCTAGGTCCTTCGCGCGTGCAGCAGCAGGATCGACGCCAGCGACGGTCTGGCGCAGGCCAGCCGGTCGAGGGGACGCAGGGGGCGCGGTACGCCGTGGAAGGGCGCGCCCGCGAGGCGTACGACCTCGAAGCCGGACGCGGCCACGAACTCCCGCAGCGCACGGGCGGTGTAGAGCCGCAGGTGCCCCACGACCTCCCGCCCCGGCCGGCCGTGGATGGCCCGCAGGCTGACCTCCGAGAACACCGGCTGCACCCCGGCCAGCAGCAGGGCGCGGTTGTACCAGGCGGCCAGGTTCGGGGTGGAGAGCATGAGATGGCCGCCGGGGCGCAGCACACGGCGGATCTCGT
This sequence comes from Streptomyces curacoi, assembly GCF_001513975.1. Lineage (GTDB taxonomy): Bacteria > Actinomycetota > Actinomycetes > Streptomycetales > Streptomycetaceae > Streptomyces > Streptomyces curacoi. Next base: position 867,378 of record NZ_KQ947984.1, on the reverse strand, counting down.
CCAGGGCGGCGTCCGGGTCGACGAGGTGCTCGATGACCTCGCTGAACAGCACGGCGTCCGCCGAGCCGGTCCGCAGCGGCAGCCCGCCGTCGGTGAGTTCACCGCGGACGGCGTACGGGATCCGGGTGCGGGCCCGGCGCAGGGCGTCCTGGGACCAGTCGATGCCGACGATGCGGTGGCCGGTGAGGAAGGGGGCGGCGGCGGCCGCGGCGGTGCCGTCGCCGCAGCCGATGTCGAGGATCGTGCGGGGGCGGCCGTCGGCGGCCACCGGTCCCAGGGCCGCGGCGAGCATGCGGGCCTGGCGGCGGCTGCGGGGGGTGCCGGAGGCGACGGGGACTTCCGGGTTCTCGTAGAAGTCGCGCAGTTCCCGGGGCTTCACGGGCGCGGACGTCACGCGGTCACCTCCGTCGAGTGCAGATAGTGCTCGAACAGGTCCCGCAGGTGGGCGCCGTCGCCGTGGCCGAGCAGAGCCCGGGACCAGCGCAGGGCGAGATGGAGACGGCCCGCGGTGGAGGCGGTGGTGACGGTCAGGCCGCGGGGCATCCGGGCGGGCGCCGAGAACCACACGGCGTGCGCGCGGCCGGCCTCCTCGCCGAAGTCCAGCGGGTACGGGATACGGCCGATGTTGCTGAGGAGGGTGGTCGAGGTCCACGGGGCGGCGGCTCTGCGCAGGCCGCGGGTGAGGACGGCGCGGACGCCGACGGGTGCCCAGGGGGCGGTGAGGAGGGAGGCGCCGTGGCCGAGCTGGGGGCGGGGCAGGGACTTCAGGGCGCGGGTGCGGGTGGCCGTGCGGTGGAGCAGGGCGGGCATGTGGTCGCGGTCGTGGGCGGCCAACTCCGCGGGGCTGAAGGGCACCTCGACCAGCCGGGTGCCGTTGCCGATGGGCATGGTGGCATCACGGGGGCGGTCGTCCACGGGCATGGTGATGCGCAGGGGGCGGCGGTCGGCGCCGTGTTCTCTGTTCCAGTGGGCGATGGTCAGCGCCGTGGTGACCATCAGCTGGTCGTTGACCGTGTAGGGGGAGCCCTTGGGGCGGTGGGGGAGGGGCAGCTCGGTGACGAGCATGCCGTTGCCGGGGGAGGGCTCGGGGGTGCCTTGCGCCACCCGCGCCGGGCGGGACCAGTTGGAGAGGGCCTCCTCGGGCTGCGGTGGGGCCTGTGCCGTACGGACGGGTGAGGCCACGGGCGAGTTGTCCCGGCCGCCGTACAGCTCCGCGGCCGTGGCGAGAACGCGGAGGCAGGCCGGGCCGTCGAGGGCGGTGTGGTTGATGGTCAGGAAGAGAACGGTCCCCCGGCGGGTGCCTTGGCCCGGCCGCGCACCCGCACCGGCCGTACGCGACGCGTCGACCGCGTCCGCCGCCTCGCTGCCCTCGACCGGCCCCGCCCCCTGCACCACCTCCAGCCTGATCGGCGGCGACAGGGACAGCGGCGGCGCCTGCGTCAGTGCCCGCGTCCGCGCGTCCCGCAACGCGTCCCGCGCCGGCGCCGGAAAGCTCACCACCTCCACCTCCGGCCCTGCCGTCAGCTCCCACTCGTACCGGCGCCGGTACCAGCGCCCCGGCACCTCCCGCATGAGGATCCGCGGATGCCGGTGCAGCGCCTCGGCGAAAGCCGTACGCAACCGGTCCGGATCCATCCGCCCCGGCAGATGGACCTCGATGTGCACCGTCTCCGGCTCCTCCTCCTGAAGGCAGTGCCGGGCGACCTCGTCCACCACCGGGAACGGGATGCGGGCCGCCGGCCGCAGCGGACCGTCGGCGCGTGCGGGCTGCTCCAGTGCGGTCATGTGGCTTCGCCCTTCCCCGTGTGGTCGGGCTCCGGCACCTCGTCGGAACGGGTCGCCCGGAACCTCGGCTTGCTGAACCCGATGCGTGCGGTCGGCGGGTCCGGTTGCGGCCCGCCCGGGCCGCGTGCGGAGACGGTGGGCCCCGAGTCGGGCCGTGGGGCCGTCGCACCGGACGGCTCGGTCCCCGGCGCACCCTGCCTCCGCTTCCGGCGCGGCAGGGCCGGCAACGGCCGCGTCGGCGCCTGCGCGGCGGGCACGCCCACCGCCCCCTGCGGCTCCCGAACACTCACGACGCCGGCGAACAGACCGAGCAGCGCCAGCAGTTGGGCCGCGGGCCCGAACGCCCCCGCCCCCGCGCCCACCGGCTCCCCGGCCCCCACCGCGGCGGCGACCCCCGCCCCCGCGAGGGCCACGAACGCGATCGGCACCAGCAGCGCATGCCTGCGCCACGCCACCAACGCCAGCGCGGGCACCAGCAGCGCGAACCAGCCGGCGATGAACACGGCCACCACCGTCACGGCCACCGTGCCGAGCCACAGCCCCGGCACCGGCGGAGCGACCTGCGGCTCATCGGGATTCGGCGCCCGCCGGCGCCACAGCGCCAGTCCCGCCAACAGCGCGATCGCCACCGCACTGCCGATCAGCCCGCCCTCGTACAGCACCGCGGGCTCGTACGACAGCTCGACCGTGCCGCCCGCCCCGGCCGGGATCCGCCAGCCCTGCTGCCAGCCGTCCAGCCGTACCGGGGTCAGCTCCTCGCCGTTCAGCGTGGCGCGCCAGCCGTCGTTGAAGTTCTCGTACATCGTCAGGTAGCTCGCGGCCCCCGACCCGACCGTGACCGCGCGCCGGTCGCCGAGCCAGTCCCGTACCCGCAGCTCCCGCCCCGCCGTCGGGGCCTCGGTGACCGTGCCGCGGGTCAGGGTCACGTCGGTCAGCGTGAGCGGCCCGGCGTCCCCGGCCTCGACCCGGTGCTCACCGGCCGTCAGCGGCAACTTTGTGTCCTGGCGCCCTCGCTGGCAGAGCGTCACGTCGACCTGCCGCCGCTCCGTCAGGTCCCGTACGGTCCCCTTCACACTCGTCCCGTACAGCTCCCCGTCCACCGAGACCACCGGCCCTTCCCCGCACGGCAGCGAGAACGTGCGGGAAGCCTTGGGCTGCGGGGTCCGGTACTGGTCGAGGGCCGGGATGTAGGCCTCGGTCAGGCCCACCGGCAGCCGCAGGTCCTCGCCCACCATCGGGTTGTAGAGGGTCAGCGGGGCGGTTTGGGTGATCGTGACGTCCAGGCGGTCGGTGGTGATGGGCGGGAAGCGGACCCAGCCGTTCTCGTCGACGCCGGCGATCACCGCGCCGTCCGGTGAGCTGATGTGCACCTCGGTCGGACGCGTGGACAGGCCGCCGGCCGGCGCGAGCACGATCTCCCCCACCGCCTGCTTTCCGGGCCAGCGCAGATGGATCGTCGGCCGGTCGCCCGCGATCCACGCCGTGGTCAGATCGCCGTCGGTGAGGTTGCGCGGCGACAGCCCCGCGCCCAGCCGTGCCGTGGAGTCGGCGGTCGCGACGATCTGGTTGCGCTGGTCCGGCGCCACCTTGTACAGCAGCTTGTCCAGCTCCTCACCCGCCACCGGCACCGCGCTCGCCCGCACCTCGTAGGTCCCCGCGGTGGACGTCGTGAAGCGCCGGTGCAGACCCGCCTCCGTGCCCGTCGGCGACAGCCCGGTGGGGTCGGCCGTACGGGACAGGGAGACGATGTCGGCGGCGGCACCGGACCGCTCGGCGTCGGTGGGCAGCTTCAGCAGCCGGGTCACCCGCACGTCCGGCAGATCGATCTCCGAGAACCCCGCGCCGGTCAGACCGGGCCGCCGGGACACGGAGTCCGTGATCGTCAGCTTCATCCAACCCGTCGCGCCCGCCGGCGCTTTGACGGTCTGCGTCGACCCGTCCGGCCGCAGGAAGGAGCTCACCGCCCCCTTCTCCGTCTCCACCCGCACCCGCGTCGGCGCCTCCCGCACGCCCTCCTGCGGCAGCGGCGTCACCTTGAACGACGACGGCATGTCGTACGACCCGCCCGCGAAGGCGATCCGCAGCCACTCCCCGTCCGGCGACCCCTCCGAGCCCTCGGTCCACGCCGTGGCCGGGTTGCCGTCGAAGGCGTTCACCGGGTCGAACTGCGGGAGATGGAAGAGCCAGCTGCCGTACGACGACGCCGTCACCGACCGCGCCCCGCGCAGCTCGGCCACCGTCTGGTGGTCGAGTCCTGTGGTGGGCAGGATCTGGTGCGGTTTCTCGCCCGCGTCCTGGGTGGCGTCGGGCGCGTTGCGCTCGTCGCGGGTGTACGTGTACGAGGTGTTGGCGTTGACCAGTCCGAACCGCGTGTCCGCGCGCCGCAGCCCGTCGCCGACCACCTGGACCGGCGGTGAGCCGAGCCCCGGATGGTTGTCGCCGGTCAGCACACTGGCCCGGCCCCGCAGCTCGGAGGCCAGCGGCAGCAGCGCCTCCGGGCCGCCGGACACCACGGCCGTGTCGGCCACCGGCTGCAGCCCGGCCTGGTGCGGGCGCGGCACGTCCTCGCTGACCGGCTTGTAGATCTCCACCGCCCGCTGCCGTGGATACAGCCCCTCCACCTGGAGCGGGGTGCCCGGGGCGATCGTCCCACCGGTCATGACCGGCCCGAGGCCCGTCACCCGCTCGTACCCGGACTGTTCGAGGGTCCGCTTCACCGTCGTCGTCGGGATCTGGCCGATCTGGTCGGGGTCGAGGTCGTTGCGGACGACGACGTAGTGGATGCCCGCCCGGCTCAGATAGTCCGCCAGCCCCGGCACCTCGCCGCCGCTGACCAGCGCCTGCTCGACGGCGTCCATGGCGCGCCGGTTGCCGGGGGTGCCGAAGGGGATGTAGTCGCGTTGCGCCCAGCGGGAGTCGGCGACGACGTCCAGGGGCTGGTCGATGGTGGAACCCCAGGTGTAGATGCCGTGCGCGGTCGCCGGGACGACGAGGACGCGGGCGTCGGGGGAGTACTTCTCCATCCAGTCGGCAGTGGCCTGCCAGTACTTGGGGATCTCCTTGAACGAACCGGGGTTGAGGATCGAGCCGTTGAGGTACGGCCACATCAGCCCCGGCAGCACCAGCACCGCCGCGATCAGCGGCGCGAACCGCCGCCCCCGCACCGGCCGCGCCCCGCGCGCCTCGGCGGCCACGCCCACCAGATGGGCGAGGCCCAGCACCAGCGCCAGGGCGAGCCCCGTCTGGAACTTGTAGATGTTCCGGAACGGCACGAGACCGCCGTCCAGCCAGTCCTGCACGACCCCGTGGAAGGGCGCGCCGAACGCCCCGCCGTACCCGGCGAGCAGGATCAGCGCGACCGTCACCACGGTCAGCACCAGCCACCGCCGCTCCGGCATGTCCCGCCGGGCCAGTCCCGCGAGTCCCAGCCCGGCCGCGAGCGCCGAGCAGACGATCACGATCACCGACGAGGCGACGGTCCAGCCGGCCGGCAGCCAGGCCTCCCCGAAATGCAGATAGGCGACCCAGTTCCCGGCGCCGCGCAGTGCCTCCGTGGCCGCCATGGTCTCGGTCGTGGTCTGCGAACTCTCCACGTAGGGAAGGAAGTTCTCGCCGTACGCGCCGAGCAGCAGAAGCGGGATCACCCACCAGGCGGTCGCCAGGAACACCCCCGGCACCCACCACCCGATCAGCTTCCGCTGCCGTGGCCCGGGCGGACGGGAGAGGAGATACAGCCCGACCGGGAGCAGCGAGGCCAGCGTGGAGGCCGCGTTGACGCCGCCCATGAAGGGGATGACCAGCGCCGAGCGCAGAGCGGCGACCCGCGCCGCGTACCGCTCGTCGGTCAGCGGCAGCAGCACCCACGGCAGGAAGGCACCCGGCAGCGCGGCAGCCGACGTGGACCCCACGACGATGGTGAAGACGGGCCACAGCGCATACGCGACGGCCGCCACCAGCCGCGACCTCCCGTTCCCCACCCGCAGCCGCTCGGCCAGCCGCAACGCACCCCAGAACGCCACCGACACGATCAGCGACAGCCACAACCGCTCCGCCAGCCACACCGGCAGCCGTACGGCGTCGGCCAGCCAGTAGAACGGCAGCATCGGCCACAGATAGCCCGAGTACTGGTTCTGGATCCCGCCGAAACTGCCCTGGTCGGACCACAACTGCCCGAGGTCGGACAGGAACCGGCCCGGATCGACGGTCACACCCAGCTTGGTGTCGAACGTCTGCCGCCCCGGCTGCACCGCCAGCAACAGCACGAACACCACGGCCCAGAACCCCAGCAGCCAGCGCCGCGACCGCGGCCCCTCCGGCGGGCCCGAGGCGGGCGCCGGAGTGGGCACGGCTGCCGGGGGAGGAGCCTGGACCGTGGTCGTCGTCATGGTGGACACCGCCTGAGGATGAGGAGGAGGTTCCAGGTGGCGAACTCGCGTAGGCCCGGCGCCTTCACGACGGCTTCCGCGAGGAACGGCCAGTAGCGGGAGCGCGCCGAGACGATCTCCACGTCGTCGCGGGCGCGGACCTGCCGCAGGGTGGCGCCGATGTGCACGGCGAAGAGGTTCTCGCCGAGGGTGTGCTTGGCGGGCCGCCCGGTACGCCGCCGGTAGCGGGCACGGGCCCGCTCGGCGCCGAGGTAGTGCCAGGGCGCCCACTCGTGACCGCCCCAGGGGGACAGCCAGTTGGTGAACGACACGTAGATCAGCCCGCCGGGCCGGGTCACCCGGGCCAGCTCACTGAGGAAGGTCTGCGGATCGGCGACGTGCTCCAGCACGTTGGAGGAGAAGGTGACGTCGGCGACGCCGTCGCACAGGGGCAGCAGATACCCGTCGGCGATCACGGCCCCCTCGGGCGGCTTCTCACCGAGCTCCCCCATGTCCGGCTCGAAGAGATAGGCCTGCGCACCACGCCGCCGGAACTCCTCGGTGAAGTACCCGCTGCCACCTCCGACGTCGACGACGGTACGGCCGGCGACGGGCCCGTCGTAGGCCTCGACCTGGTCGGCGGCATCGCGGGCGAGGAGTGAGTAGCAGGCTTCGGGGTCGTCCTGCTCATGCATGAACGCACGGAAGAGGGCCAGCGACCGCCGAAACGAGGGGTCCTTTACAGCCCCGGGTGCTGATATGCCGCTGAAGGGGCGCGGGGAACTGCGCGACCAGCCACGACGACCCGGCACACGCGAGACGGCCTTACCCCTACGGCGAATAGGCGTCATATCGCGCCCCTCACCGCCTCAGAGGCCACCGCCCGGAACTGCCGCACCGTCCGATCCCACCGATACCGCGCGGCCCGATCACGCGCCGCCTTCCCCATCAACTCCCGCCGATGCCCGGACAACGCGAGCGTGCACCAGGCAGCGGCAAACGACGACTCCCCTTGCGCAAGCACCCCGGTCTCCCCGTCCACGACGGAATCCCGCAGCCCAGGCACATCAAAGGCAATGGTCGGCGTCTCCCGCGTGGCGGCCTCGGTGACGACGAGCCCCCACCCCTCCACGGCCGAGGGATGAAGCAGCAGCCACGCCGCACACAGCAGCCGGTGCTTCTCCGCCTCCGACACATGGCCGACGAACTCGACGCCAGGACCGGCGAGTCGCTCCAGGGACGCCCGCTCGGGCCCGTCCCCGACGATGACCAGCCGCCCACCGGTGACCGGCCGCACCCGCTCCCACAGCCGCAGCAGCAGATCGATCCGCTTGTACTCGACAAGCCGTCCGACGGCGACGAACAGCGGCTCGGGCGAGCGGTCGCCCAGGGGTCCGGGCTCCTCGACACCGTTGTGCACAACGCGAATACGGTCCCGCTCGACCCCGATCGCCCGCAGCGCGTGCGCCGTGGACGGAGACACGGCGACCAGCAGACTCCGGTGCTGCGCACCGGTCAGCGCCCAGTGCTCCAGTCTTCGCCCGAGACGCGCAGCCGGGGCCAGGGCGCCGCCGTACCGCATCGACCACAGATCGGTGTGCACATGGTTGACCAGGCACAGGGTCGGTCCGCGATGCCACAGCGGGGCGAAGTACGGCATCCCGTTGCAGACCTCGACCAGCAGATCGCAGTCGCCGACCTGACGGGCGAAGGCGGACCGGGCGCGCAGATAGTGGCCGTAGGGACCACCGGCCGACACGACCCGGTAGTCACGGTAGGACGCCGGGCCGCCGCACAGCAGGGTGACCTGGTGGCCGAGGCGGGTGAGCCCGTCGGCGAGCCGGTCGACCAGCAGCTCGGAGCCGCCGGCGGACTGATTGCCCAGGTCACGATGGGCGAGAAAAACGATTCGGCGAGGATGTGGGGGGAGCGCCGGAGGGTGCTGCTGCGACGCCCAGGGGAGGGTGGCGGGCAGCCGGGAAGGCACGTGCTGGGGCATGGGTGCTCCAACTCGTCTCAGGGTGCGGAACTCAGTGTGGGGGAGGGAGGGTTTGGGTTCCTGTGGGGGGATTCGGTGGTTCCTGGTCCTCTTACGGTCGTCATGCGGGGGGTGTGGACAGGCTGTGTCCGGGTGGGGTTGGACAGTTTTCGCCCCGCCGTTCGCCACGGCTACTCACCGGCGTGACAATTTCCGGCTTTATTAGAGCTGACGTCACGTCACATTGTGAGCGACGGCTGGGGCGTAGCGACCGTACCGGGCGATTCCGGGTGCTTACGCCCTCGTATCACCAAAACGCCACCCACCACCGCAAGCACGAATCCCGCCACAGCCGCCCCGGCCGGCAGCGTCTCGCCCACCATGCGCAGCAGACCGCTGTCCCGCTTCGCCTGCCGCACGGCCTCCTGCTGGGTGGCCGTGGTGAACGCGATCTTCTCGCTGTCCAGCAGCACCGCCGCGTCCTTGTCGGCGCCGGGCGCCCGCAGGGTGCGGCGCGGACCGGTCTGCGCGTAGATCACCCGGCCGGTGCGCTGGTCCACGACCAGCTTGAAGCCATGGTTGGAGTACCACTCCTCGGCCAGTACCTGCGGCCGGTTCGGCTGGTCGACGATGCTGCCGGGGACGAGCCGGGTGCCGACCTTGCGGGGCGCGACCGTGGCGGTGAACCGGTAGCCCGTGTATCCCTGGATCTTCTCGGTGCCGTCGTAGCGCATGGTGACCGTCGTGCCGCCGGTGTTGTCCCACCACTGGTAGGAGCGTTTCTGCACGTCGAAGGGGAACTTCAGATAGGCCTCGCCCTCGATGTACGGGCTCTCCCCGCAGCAGTGCACCGGCCTGGTGGTCTTCCGGTCCATGACCCAGCGGTGCGGGGTGAAGTCGAGGGCGTCGTGCGGGTCGGCGGCCGGCAGTGACTTGTCGGTGTCGACGGTGGTGATCACGTCCCAGACGGCGTCACCGCTGCGCTCACTTTCCGCCACATTGCCCCGCACCCGCTGGGTGACGGTGATCTCCTGGTCCGGCACGGTCTCGATCTTGTCGGTGTCGAAGACACTCCCGGTGCCCTTGTAGACGGCGGTGGTGTCGATGTCGATGGGGTTCACGGCGGCACGCGGGGTCACGTACCAGGCGAGCATGGGCGCCAGTACCAGCAGAAATGTGCCGAGGCCCAGCAGGATCAACGAGAGAGGTGAGGCTGTACGGCGCATCCGGCACTCCTGGGGGTTGACGCATGGTCGAGGCACGTTCGGTGCACGGTCGTTGCCTGGCCGTTCTTGGGCCGGGAACCGTAGGCGTCCATTGACGGAGTGTCAATGTCTTGACGGACTGTCACAGCTTGTCGAGACTGGGCCGACAGGCAGGGGTTGGGATCGCGCTTGTGTCACGGGGTGGGGACGACCTCCGGGACTTCCGGGACCTCCGGATGAGAGAGGCTGACCCTGCGATGTCCAGACTGCTCGCCGCCGCGCTGACCGTCGTGCTCGCCGCCGTACTCGCGGTGGGCGCCGCGCTCGGCGTCGTCGCGCTGCTGGAAGCGACGCCCGACCAGCCCAACACACCCTTGATCACATACGAGCAAGCAGGCCAGGGGAGTTGACCGTGGCCGTCACCCGCTCCACTGCCTCTCCCGCCGCCACCCGCTCGGCCTGGCGCGACGTGCCCCGCTTCCAGGTCCGCCGCTTCGCCGCGCTGGCCATGGCGGAGGCCCCCGACCTCGCCGAGGAGATCCTGCGCGAGATCCGCCGCGAGTACCCGCATCTGCCCGTCGTCCTCGACGAGTCGGGCGAGCCGATGGCCCTGGTCGGCATACGGCGCGCCATCGAGGTCTTCGTCCAGCACCTGGAGACGTCGGAGGGCCGCCCGACGGTCCCACCGGGCGTCTTCCAGGAGTTCGGCCGCGGCGAGGGCCTGCACGGTCGCTCCCTCGACTCCCTCCAGGCGATCTACCGCATGGGCGTACGGCTGGCCTGGCGCCGCTTCGCCGAGATCGGCCAGCGCGTCGACATTCCGCCGCCCGCGATGTACGAGCTGGTGGACGCCGGTTACGAGTACCTGGACGGCCTGGTCGACCAGTCCGTGCGCGGCTACGCCGAGGCGGCGGCGCGGCAGGCCGGCGAGCGGTTACGCCTCCAACGCCGTCTGATGGAGCTGCTGCTGGCCCAACACCACCGGGGTGATCCGGCCGACGCCCTGTCGGAGCGGGCGGCCCGGATCGGCTGGCCGCTGCCCGAGAAGGTCGCCGTCGGCGTGCTGCTGCGCCCGGCGCGGGAGGCGGTGGCACCGGCGGTCGGGCAGGGGGTGCTGCTCGACATGGAGTACGAGCAGCCGCGCATGGTCGTCCCCGAGCCGGACGCCGCCGGCCGCCCCGAACTGCTGCACCGGGCACTGACCGGCTGGGCGGGCGCGATCGGCCCCCCGGTCCCGCTGGCCGACGCGGCGAAGTCGCTGCGCTGGGCCGAGGCCGCCGTACACCTGATGGAACGGGGGCTGCTGCCGGCCGGCGACGTCCTGTACTGCACCGAGCACACCGAGGCGCTGGTGCTGCTGCAGCCCGAGGAGCTGATCGACGACCTGGCGGTGAGATGCCTGGCACCGCTGGAGCACTGCGGTCCCACGCACGGCCGGCGGCTCGCGGAGACGTTACTGGCGTGGCTGGAGACCAGGGGCGGGGCGCCGGAGGTGGCGGCCCGCCTGGGGGTGCATCCCCAGACGGTCCGCTACCGGCTGCGGCAGATCCGGGAGCTGTGGGGCGACGAGATGGACGACCCGGACCGGCGGTTCGAACTGGAGCTGGTGCTGCGGGCCCAGCGGTTGCGGGGGGTGCTGGGCGAGACGCCCCGATAAATGCCAGCAGGCGGCTCAGAGGCCGTATCAGAGGCCGTAACGGCTCTTCAGATGGCGCCAGAAGTCCCGGAACATCCACTGGTCGAACTCGGTGATCCGGTCGGCCGATCCGGCCTTCATGAGGAAGCAGCACTGGCCGGTCGGGGTCCAGTCGTAGAAGTCGTCGAGGCCGAAGGTGTGGCCGACTTCGTGCAGGTAGATATGGATGTTCTCCTGGCCGAGCGCGGAGGTGAAGTACTCCTGCCCGACCCGCTGCCCCCAGTCACCGCCCTGGAACCCCTTCGTCAGCCAGAGGGACTGGTCGTAGTGGCGGGCGGCACCGCCCGGGCACCTGGAGTAGTCGCCGTCCTGGTGGAAGAACCGGCCGCAGTCGGGCGCGCACTGCGGCGCACCGCCGCCGTCGAGGATGCCGGTGTAGATGTCGACGGAGTTGTCGGTCCACTGGAGGGTGGCGCGGTTCTTGACGGCCCAGCCGACGATGTTGACCGGGACGGTGGTGTACGGCCAGGCGTTGTGTCCGGTGCCGTCGCTCTCGACCATGGCGGCCGTCCACTTTCCGAACTGCTTGACGCTGCCCCGGTTGGGTGCGGGGGCACACGGCCGAGCTGCTGGCGGCGCACGCCGGGAAACTGGGCGCCGTCGAAGGCGGAGTAACGCTCGACCACCTCGACTCCCCGCCAGTCCAGACGAGTCGACCCCATGGTGGCGAACCGATCGAGGCCCAGCGCGGCGACCGTCCGATCCTCGTCGTACGAGAGGACGACGACCGCCGCCTCGCCGACGGCGTGCACGAGGGCGGCGATCGCTTCCGGCTGGGTGCCGTAGCCGGCTCTCGCGCTCATGGCGGCTCCCGTTCCCCTCATGCGCGCATCCTGCCAGCGCTGCCGTGGAGCGGGTCATGCCGGCTGGCGGGTGGGTGCGGAGTCGCCGACTCGCGGGCGGGCGGACGCGGTGCGCAGGCGCCGGCCGCGCCGCGTCGGGCCCCAGGGCTTCAGGACCGAGATCACCGTCATGAAGACGTACGCGGACAGCGACACGACCGGCCCGAACAGCACGTCACCGGCGTCGGGCAGCGGCCCGCCCGCGGCGACGGCCGCGACCGCGGAATTCACGCCGGGGCGCAGGGCGAAGACCGTGGCGGTGGTCGTGGCGAGGGTCATCCAGAACTTGACGCAGACCCACCGGTGCCGCGCCAGCCCCCACTGCGTGCCCAGGGCCAGCACGAGCCCGCCGACCAGCGTGAGGAAGGCGACGGGCGGCAGCAGCCAGTCGGCGAACAGCTTCATGGCCCGCACGGACGCCCCCACGGTCACCGCGGACCCGGTGGTGGCCGCGGTGATCCCGAGCGCCAGCAGCCCGAGCGTGAGCCCGAGCCAGCTCGCGGAGGCGGTGACATGGACGACGAGGAAGGCCCGGCGTGCGGGACGGCTCAGCTTCCTGGTGGTGGAGGACGAGGTGGAAGACATGCACCACACCGTGCCGGGCGGGCAGGACGAGGACGTCTGACCGGGGGAGTAACCCCGTGTACTGGCGCGGGAGTACCTGGCGGCACCCCTGCTGCTTCGCCCGACTGTTCGCCCGACCGCAAGAGCACCCAGTTTCCGAACCGAGGAGACAAGATGCGCCGACCGACACCCCACCCAGCCCTGCGGCAGCTGGACATCCTGGTGGGCGAGTGGGACATGTGGGCCGCCGGCCGCAGCGCCGGACCCTTCCGGACGGAGTTCGCCTGGCTGGAGGGCGGCGCCTTCCTCGTCCAGCGCACGGACGTCGACGCCGGGACCTCCCTCCCCGGCGAGTGGGCCGCCCACGCCCCCTTCCCCACGGTCGCCCTGACCGGCTACGACGACACAGCCGAGGAATTCACCGTCCTCTACGCCGACGGCCGAGGCGTGGCCCGCGTCTACCGCGGCAGCATGACCGACCGCACCTGGCGCCAGTGGCGCGCCGCCCCCGGCTTCCACCAACGCCTCACCGCCACGGTCAGCGCCGACGGCGACCGGATGGAGGGCAGCTGGGAGCGGTCGTCCGACGGTGTGGACTGGGCGACCGACTTCGACGTGACATACGTCCGCACGGGGAAGCCTCTGAGCTGAGGCGGCGTTCCGAGGTGACAGCGGCGGGGGCCGTGCGACGACGGCGCCCGTCCCGTCCGCTGCTACGTGCCGACGGGCTCCTTCGGAGTGGCTCGTCGCGGTGCGGGCCGGTCCAGGTGGACCACCACTGTCGTATAGAAGCGGTGCACGGCGTCGTCCACGCTGCGGATGAAGCCGGACTCGGCGTTGCCCCGGGTGCTTCCCATGCTCTTGAAGAGGGACAGGCGGAAGCCGGTGATCCGGGTCGCGGTGTTCTTCGGGAGCAGGTCCGCCGGTTCTGGGCGGAGGCGCTCCAGGGTGCCTCGGGGGCCGCCGGTCTCGCCTTCGACCAGGGTTTCGACGTGCAGGTCCGCCGGTGCCTCGGCGAGGTGGCGGATCAGACGCTTGGCCCAGGTCAGGGGATAGCCCTGCTCGGGGGCGGGGATCTCGACGGACGTGCGCAGCCTGCCGGTGCGCAGATCGGCGCCGATCGTGAGCAGGCCCGGGGCCTGCTCGACACGAAGCTCTGCCTGGAGCCTGCCTTCCCGGCACAGCTGGTCGGCCAGCTGAACCCGGCGGGCTCCGGGGTCGCTCCCACGCCTGGCACGCTGAGCAGGCAGCACCTTCTGCCCGAGTTCGCCGCCGAGCCTGAGACACACCTGACGGATGAGGCGCTCCCAGTTCTCCACCACCTCAAGGGCGCGCGGGTCGCCCTGGCACAGGGTCTCGTCGTCGATGCCGTTGCGAACGGGGACCCACGCCGCGCCCATGTTCTGGAAGCCGTGGCAGCCGGAGTTCTCGTGCTGGAGGTAGTGCAGAAGCTCCTGAAGCAGCCAGGCGTGTGCCGCGTTGCCGACTCCCTCGTGGCGGATCAACATCTGTGCCTGGTGGGCGACCTCGGCCAAGGACAGATGCCACAGAGCCACCTTGTGCTTCCGCCGCCCGTCGATCTTGACGTCGACGAGCGGACTGCCCTCCAGCGCGACGTCGTTCGACAGCGTGATCACGGCCTCGTAGCCACGCCGTGCCGCGATGTCCATGTACGCCTGGACCTGGTCGGCCTTGAGGGAGTTGCCGTTGGTCTTGGTCTCCACCAGCGCCGTCCACAGCTTGCCGGCTCGCTCGACGCGGATCACTCCGTCGGGGCGGCGTGGCGTGTCACCGTGCGGCAGCGAGACTTCGGTGAACGTTTCCATCCGGCCCGCCGGCGCACCGAAGGGGGCCGTGAGCCGCCTGCCGAACTCCGGTACCTGCGCCATCACGGACAACAGCACCGAGGTGGCACGCATCTCCCGGTCGCGGTCGCTCTTGAGGACGGAGACAGGGAAGAGCCTGGCCTCCTTCCAGGACTCGTTCTCCGCCAGTGACTTCCTGGTCGTCGGGGGCAGGGTGACCTTCTTCTTCGCCGTACGGGGCCGCGGGGCAGGAGCGGCCGTCCGCCTCACCGGCCCGGCCTCGGCGGTGTCCGGGCGGCGGGGAGCCGGGACCGCCTCCAGCGTCGCCGGCGCGGTGGCCGCAGCCACTTCCACCCGAAGCTCCGCCTCCACCCCGGGCTCCGCCACCACCCCGGCCTGCGCCTCCTCCTCGGCCGCGTCGTCGTCGATGTCGACCCCGAAGTCCGTCGCCAGGCCGGCCAGACCGGTGTCGTAGCCCTGGCCGACGGCACGGAACTTCCAGTCCTCCCCGCGCCGGTACAACTCGCCGAAGATGATCGCGCTCACCTCGGCGGCGTCGTCGATGGCGAACCGGAGGAGGCTCTCACCGGCCGCGTCGGCCAGCCTCACCTGCAGGTTCTCCAGTTCTCCGAAGCGGGCTTCGCCGTACCGGCTCGCGGCCACGACGATCCGCTCGACATCGGGCGGGACCGCTGTCAGATCGAAGCTGATCCGGTCCTCGTTGCCGTCCTGCGTCGGTGTCTTCCCCAGGAGCTGCACGCTGCCGTCGGCGGCCACCGGATTGTTGTAGAAGTAGAAGTCGGCGTCGCTGCGGACCTTTCCGTTCGTGTCCAGCAGTAAGACGGACACGTCCGCGTCGCCCTCACCGGTCGGGCTGGCCCAGCCCAGGCTGACGATCACCGTTCCGACGTCTTCGCTCAGGGCTGTCAGCGCCACGTTCGAGCCCTTGATCATTTCCTGCACAGAACCCCCCACCCCCAGGTGTCTCCCCGCACGGCAGGTTGTGACCTACCGCACACGGGGAACGGTACTGGCCGTGCGCCCCGTCTGCGGAGCTTTCGAGCTGGTCCGCGCTTGACCATTGCCGGGGCAAACACACTTTGAGTAGCCTGTGTTCGTTATTCCGATCGGCTGTTGAAATTTCGAACACAGCCTCACTGATATCCAAGGGAGGGGGCCGGACGTGGGACGCCTCGTACCAGCCGTGACCCGGGCTCTCGACATCCTCGAGCTCTTCCTCGACGGGGACGGCACGCTCTCCGCCCCCGACATCGTGCGCAAGCTCCAGCTGCCGCGCACCACCGTGCACGAGCTGGTCACCACGCTCGCCGCCCGGTCGTACATCGTCCCGGTGCCGGGTCAGCCGGGACGGTACCGCCTCGGCGTACGGCCCTACCAGCTCGGCAGCCGCTACGCCGAGCAGCTCGACCTCGCGGCCGAGGGGCAGCAGGTCGCCCGGTCCGTCGCCGAGACCTGCGACGAGACCGTGCACGTGGCCATCCTGGAGGGCACCGACGTCATCTACATCGCCAAGGTCGACTCGACCCACGCGGTGCGCATGGTGTCGGCTGCCGGGCGCCGTCTGCCCGCCCACTGCACGTCCGTCGGGAAGATGCTGCTGGCCTCCCTTCCCGAGCACGAGCTCGCCGTACGCGTTCCCGACGAGGCCGAGCTCGTCGCCATGACTCCGAACAGCATCACCGACCCCGGCGCCCTGCGCGAGGCCCTTGCCGAGATCCGGGAGCGGGGGATCGCCGTCGAGAACCGGGAGTCCAACCCGGACGTGTCGTGCGTGGCCGCTCCGGTGCGCGACCGTACCGGGCAGGTCGTCGCCGCCCTCTCCATCTCCGTCCCCATGATCCGCTGGAGCGAGGACCGCCGCGGCGAGCTGGAGCAGCTCGCCGCCAAGGGGGCCGCCGAATTGTCGGAGCGTCTCGGACACCGGAGCGTGGCATGACGGCGACGGCGTACGAGGTGGCGGTACGGGCCGAGGCGGAGCTCGGCGAGGGCCCGACCTGGGACCCGGAGCGCGGCCGGCTCATCTGGATCGACATCCTGGGGTCCCGGATCCACACGTACGACCCCGTCTCCGGCGCCCGCACGGTCCGTACGACGCCCCAGCACATCGGCGCCGTCAAGCCGCGCACCGGCGGCGGCCTCGTCCTCAATCTCCGGGACGGCGTGGGGCTGCTGGACGCGGACGACACCTTCCGCTGGCTGCACCACGAGCCCGTCCCCGGCCGCCGCGCCAACGACGCCGCCGTCGCCCCCGACGGCTCCCTGTGGGCGGGCACCATGCGCTACGACGAGGCGCCGGGCGGCGGCACCCTGTCCCGGATCACCGGTGACGGCTCGGTCGAGGTGATCCTCGACGACGTGGCGGTGAGCAACGGCACCGGCTGGAGCCCGGACGGCCGGCTGATGTACTACATCGACTCGCCGACCCGCCGAATCGATGTCTTCGACTACGCGGACGGACGGGCCGTGAACAGGCGCCCGCTGGTGGAGATCGAAGAGGGCGCGGGTTTCCCCGACGGCCTCACCGTCGATGCCGACGGCTGCGTCTGGGTGGCCCTGTGGGAGGGCGCGGCGGTACGCCGCTACACACCGGCCGGCGAACTGGACCGGGTGATCCCGCTCCCGGTACCCCGAGTGACGGCCTGCGCGTTCGCCGGCCCCGGCCTGACCGACCTGTACATCACGACGGCCCGTGTCGGCCTGACGTCGCCCCCTCCCCTGGCGGGGTCCCTCCTGGTCGTCCCGGGCGCGGGGAAGGGCCTGGCCCAGCCCGCGTTCGCGGGCTGAGGGGGATGGGGCCGGGGAGGCCGGCTGACCGGGCGTGCCGCAGAGAGGCCCGGCTGGCTGGCGCGTGCGCTGGGGAGATTGGCGAGCCGGTTCGGCTTGGGGAGGCCGCCTGACCGGGCGCGCTCCCCGGAGACCGGCTGACCGGGGCGGGCTTCCGGGCGGCCGGTTGGCGGGGCGAGCTCAAGGCGGCCCGGCTGGCTGGGGCGTGTTCTGGGAGGCTGGCGGACTCGGGTGGGTTTCCGGGCGGTCCGGCTGGCCGGGGCGAGCCAAAGGCAGCCCGGCTGACCGGGGCGGGCTCCACGGAGACCGGTTGACCGGGGCGGGCTTCCGGGCGGCCGGTTGGCTGGGGCTGCTCTAGGTGGCCCGGCTGGCTGGGGCGTGTTCTGGGAGGCTGGCGGACTCGGGTGGGTTTCCGGGCGGCCCGGTTGGCCGGGGCGAGGCAAAGGCAGCCCGCCTGGCCGGGGCGGGCTCCACGGAGACCGGTTGACCGGGGCGGGCTTCCGGGCGGCCGGTTGGCTGGGCGTGCTCTAGGCGGCCCGGCTGGCTGGGGCGAGCCAAAGGCAGCCCGCCTGACCGGCGCGCGCTCCACGGCGACCGGCTGGCCGGGGCGGGCCCAAGGTGGCACGGTTGGCCAGGTGCGCTCACCTGGACCGGCGACCGGGGCGCGCTCCAAGCCGACCGGCTGGCCAAGGCGTGCCCCGCAGACCCGCTGGCCAAGCTCCGGACCAGGAGGTGAGGGCGGGGCCGGCATCCCTGCCCGGGCTCAGTGGTCTGTCCGGTCCAGCTCGCGCAGGATCCCCCGTTCCTCCTCCGTCAACGGCGCTCCCACCGCCGCCGGCAACGGCGGTCCGCTCAGTGTCGCCAGTACCGTCGAGGGCCGGAGCAGTCGTGTCGGACCCGTCGTCAGGCTCGTCACGTCCCAGACCGCCGACGCCGCGCTGTACGAGCCCGTCGCCGTGCGGATCATGCGGCGGGTGTAGGCGGTGACCAGGCGGTCCGCGACCCCGGGTGAGCCGCCCCGGGTCCCGGGGAACCAGACGTCCTGGCTCACGGCCATCGTCCACGCCGCCTCCACCGACCTTGCCGCCCCGCGCTGCACGCGCCGGGCCAGCCCGGGCCCGGCGAGGCCCGCCCGCCGCAGCTCGCGGCTCAGGACCTGGGCGCCCAGCGCCGCCACCGACATGCCCTGGCCGTAGGCCGGGTTGAAGGTGGCCAGGGCGTCGCCGATGACGACGAGGCGTTCGGGCCAGTGGCGGGTCTTCTCCAGGTACCGCCGGTGATTGCTGGTGCTGCGGCTGACGTGGACGTCGGTGAGGGGTTCGGCCCCGGAGATCAGCCGGCCCACGATGGGGTCGGGCAGGTCCAGCGTGTACCGCAGGAAGGCGTCCGGGTCCGACGGCGGCTCGCCGCCGCCCCGCGTGCCGGCGAGGCTCACCATCCAGCGGCCGCCCTCGATGGGCAGCACCATCCCGCTGCGGCCGGGCCGGCCCAGATACGGATTGGCCTGCACGATGGTCAGGGGGAAGCGTTCGGCGCCCTCGGGGGTGCGGTAGAGGCGGGTGGCGTTCACCAGGCCGGCGTCCACCGTCTTCTCCTGCACGTCCGAAACACCGAGCGCCGCGAGCCATTTGACGGCCCGTGAGCCACGCCCGCTCGCGTCCACCACGAAGTCGGCCGCGAGCTCCTCCTCCCCGGCGGCGGTCGAGACGCGCACCCCCGTGACCCGTTGCCAGGACCCCGTCAGCTCCAGCGCCTGCGCCCTGCGGATCTCCACCCCGGTGTGGGCCAGCACGGCCCCCCGGATCGCCCAGTCCAGCAGCGCCCGGGTGCACGTCAGCATCTGCGGCCCGGGATGGCGCCAGCGCCGGAACCAGCCCTCGGAGGTGAGGGCGACCATGCCCGAGGCGAGCGCTATCTCCTGCGCGCCCGCGGCGAGCAGATGCTTGCGCATGCTCACCCCTGGCACCAGGTCCTCCATCGCGGCCAGGCCGCCTGCCATGAGGAGATGCGCGTGGCGCCCCTGCGGGAGGCCCTTGCGGTGCTCCGGCCCGTCGGGCAGCTCGTCGCGGTCGAGTACGACCACTTCGTCCGCGACGGCGGACAAGGCCGCCGCGGCCAGCATGCCGGCCAGGCCGGCACCGATGACGACAGCTCTACGCGACATGCGACTCCTCGCACTCAGGCATGAAGGCTCCCCGGCCATGAAGGCTTTCATCGACTTTCGGCCAGCGCGGCGGCGTTCAGCGGTGAAGGACGCCGGCCACCTGGCCCCCCGGCCGTGAGCGCTCCCAGCCGGGCGGCCTCCAGTAACACAGCCACCATCCCTCACAGCCGTCAACCCGCCCCGGCGTCCCCGCCAAAGGCATCAAGCCACACAGGCCCTCAGCCATGGAAGGCTCTCACCGTACCTTCACGCCCGGTGCCCGCGGCCCCCGGTCAACCGGCCTGGGAAATCAGGGCACTTCCAGCGGAGCGCGCAGCGCCTGCGCCAACTCCACCAGCCCGCCCGCGCCGGACACCTCCGTGGCGTGCAGGCGGTAGGTGCTCGGAGTGCGCAGCGGCTCCTCCCGCGCCGCCGCCCGGCGGGCCGCGGCGGCGAGCATGGCCGCCTCCGCGGCAACCCGCGCCTCGTGCGCGGAGCGGCCGTCGCCCAGGGCCGCCGACAGCGCCCGCTCGCGCACCCGGTCGTCGAAGTACGGCGCCAGCGCCAGCAGGGCGTCGTGGATGGCGACCTCGCGCCAGTGCAGCCGCTCCTCCGGCAGCTGCCACCAGGACGCGGGCGGCTTGGGGGCCGTGGAGACGAACCCCACCCGCAGCCACAGCGGGTCCAGCTTCCGGTAGTCGCGCAGGCCGCGCCAGTGCCCCACGGCAGCCGGCAGCAGCCTCGGCAGCACGAAGCCGGCGGAACAGATCAGCGCGGCCAGCGAGGCCATCGGCGGAGCGACCTTCGTGGAGAGGAAGTCCAGGTCGTGGCCCGTCCAACGGGCGACCACGGCCGTGTACTTGGCCAGCTGGAATCCCACCACGTCCACCAGCGCCCCGACGAAGATCAGCCGCAGGCCGGTCCTGAGCAGCCCGGTGACCTCCCGGCCCCAGCGCACGCACACCACGGCCATCGCCACCATCACCGCGCTGTGCCCGAGCAGATAGAGCACGATCATCTCGCGCATGTAGGGCGTGTTGGCGTAGTAGGTGTCGAGGTCGGTCAGCCGCTCCACCCGCGCGTCCGCCAGCGCGAACAGCACGACGATGGCGACGATCAGTGGTCCGTACGCGGCGATGCTGCGCAGCACCAGCCGCCGCACCCGCTCGCGCGGCCCGCCCCGCCAGTTGATCAGCAGGATGAGCAGCGAGCAGCTGTACGCGGAGAGCAGGCCGTAGGTCAGCGGGGCGCCGAAGTTGGGGATGCCGGTGAGGTCGTTGACGGCGGCCAGGGTCATCGGTGCCGAGCAGAGGAACACCACGGCGCCGAGCGCGATCGCCACACAGGTGGACACGGTCAGCGGGTTGCGCAGGGCCGACGGCTTCCCGGCGGTCGTACGCGGCCGCCGGAACAGCACGGCGGCGGACAGCGCGAGGGCACCGGCCGCCAGATAGACGACGAGGCTCATACGGGGGAACTCCGTTCCGTGGCCATCGTCCTCGCTCTGGCCATGGCCGTGCGGACGAGCGGCGAGGTGGCC
Organism: Streptomyces curacoi; assembly: GCF_001513975.1. Taxonomy (GTDB): domain Bacteria; phylum Actinomycetota; class Actinomycetes; order Streptomycetales; family Streptomycetaceae; genus Streptomyces; species Streptomyces curacoi. Next base: position 846,651 of record NZ_KQ947984.1, on the reverse strand, counting down.
AGCGCGTCCGCGATGCGCACGAGCGCGTCCGGGCGGGGTGCCCGCTCCTGGAACCACTGCGACTCACCGGCCGGCTCGCCAGGCGGCATCGGGATCCGCACCCGTACCGAGCCCTCGCCCCGGGCCGCGGCCGCGATCACCGCCGCCCAGGCCGTGGCCGCCGCCCGTTCCGGATCGCCCGTCGCGCGCAGGGCGGCGCGGAGTGTCTCGTCGTACAACTCCCGGTCGACGTAGGCGTCCAGGTGGCTGAGCGCGTTGTGGATGCTCGTCTGGCGCCAGATCAGCCTGGTGACGGGGGAGGACCAGCGAGGGCGCGGTACGCGCAGGGAACGGCGGGCGAGGATGTCGTCCAGTTCGCACTCCAGGGGCGCCAGGCGCACGTACGTCCGCCAGGCCCGCCGCCACTCCGTCAGCCGGGGTCCGGCCAGCGGTATCAGGACCCCGACGACCGTCAGCAGCGCGCCCAGACCGGCCGCCGACTGGGCGACGTGCGTACCGAGCGCCGACCAGTCGCGCCCGGACCAGCGGGCGGCCACGGCGACGAGCTTGGACAGGCTGTACCCGGCGCCGCACAGGGCGCCCGCGCCCAGCGTGATCAGCCCCGCGCGCAGCCGGCCGCGCACCTCACGGGCCCAGCGCAGCGCCGACACCACGGTGATGGTGACGGCGGTGAGATGGCCGGCCAGATAGAGCACGATCATCTCGCGCAGATACGGCGTGGTCGCGTAGTAGGTGTCCAGATCCGTACGGCGCTCCACCGGGGCCTCGCCCAGCACGAACAGCGTCGCGATACCGAGGACCACACCGGCGTAGGCGAGAGCCCAGCGGCGGGCGGTCCGGTGCACGCCCGGTCCGCCGCGCCAGAGGGCTACCAGGATCTGGGAGGCGGCGCTGTACGCGGTGATCGCCGCGTACGTCAGCGGTGCCGCCAGGTTGGGGATGCCGGTGAGGCGGTTGACGGCGCCGACCGTGGGCGGGGAGCCGAGGAAGAAGCAGAGCCCGGCCAGGCCCAGCACCGCGCAGATGGTGCGCAGATAGGGGTCGTGCCGGTGGCGTATCAGGTCCGGGGCCTTCACCACCAGGCCGAGCCACAGCACCGTACAGCTGACGTAGGCGAGCAGGCCGTTCATCTCCGGGTCCCGCGGTAGTTGAGCGCGGCCCCGATGCGTCCGGCGATGTCCTGCCCGTCGCCTCCGTCGGCGGCGAAGACGGAGTCCGCGGAGGCCTCCAGCCAGGTGCGCAGCCGACGGCCCATCAGCATGCCGAACCGGTCGGCCTCCTGCTCGTCGGCGAGGGTGAAGTCGGAGCGGGCGGCGGCCTGCTGACCGGCCGCGCCGTCGCGCAGCTGGTGCATGTGCCACACCTCATGACAGAAGATCACGATCTGGTGCCATACGGCGGCCCGCTTGTCGACGATGACGTCGTCATGCGTTTCGCGCTCCAGCCACAGCCCGCTGGCGGTGTGCGGAGGGAAGACCTCGCGGTGGACGACGATCGGGCGCCCCCGCCATCGCACGGCCGACTCCACGACCGCCTGGAACAGGGCCTCGGGTTCCGCAGGGACCGGCACGCGTATGGGGCCGATGAGGGCGTCGGCGAGGCGACGCATCTCCCTGTTCGTACGCACGGTTCTCCCCGTGGCTGCTGGACGTTCGACCCTGTGCAATATGCCAAGTCCCGCGTCGCTTCAGCCACCTCCTGCGGCGACGGTCGGCCATGGATGGCCGAAAACCGCAGGATGCGGGGGGTTCTCAGAGGTCGTCCTCGTTCGCCGCGTTCTTCTCCGTGATCATCTCGGCCCACTCGGCCAGCGCCTGCAGCTTGCGCGGCGACATGTGCGGGGCGCGCCTGGCCAGCCGGTAGAAGCCGGGGGTGCGCAGCGGGGCCAGCGGGTCCGCCTTCGCCTCCAGTTCCTTGAGCACGGGCTGCAGCGCGGCGTGCAGGGCCTCCGCCTCGTCCGCGGTGAAGAAGCCCGCCGGGAGGTCGAAGTGGCGGCGGATCCGGTCGGCGTGTTCCAGGCTGGGCAGGCCGCTCCTGCGCCACTCGCTCAGCCACTGCCGGCTCGTACCGGCGATCCTGGCCAGTTCGTCCAGGGAGTACCGCTTGCCGTCGGGGCGGCGCCGGGTCTCGCGTACGAAGTCGAGCCGTTGCCGCACACGGTCGCTCAGACTTGTTTCCGGCACGCTCCGCCCCGCCAGCAGGGCGGCGACCGTGTCGGTGGGGATGCCGGTGCGGTACGACAGTTCGGCCACGTCCAGCACCTCGGCCAGCCGGCCCGGCTGTCCGGTCAGCTCCTCCAGGCGCTCGCGCAGTTCGGCAAGGGAAGCGTGGGCGTCTCTCACCGAGTTCTCCCTCCCTGGGCGCGTCCGCCGGGTCCGTGGCTGGGGCTGACGGGAGAGTATCGGGTCGCACCGGTCGCGGCCAGCGGGGAGGCAGGAATAGCTGCCGTCTTTGGCAGTAATAGTTGACAGTCGACGTCACCACGGGCAATGATCGCGTCACAGACAGACGCATTCCGCTTCTGCGCCTGCGTCTGGTGACACCGGCCGCGCACCCGCCTCTTGACGCGGCCGGATGAGGCCGAGGCCAGCCTCGACGGGGGACGCGAGCACTGCCGGCTCGCCGTTGACCGAGGCGGCCTCGGCCCGCTACGGGTGTTCCGGGCGCTGCCTATGGGGGAGCGGCGCCCGGGGCCCCGTATGGACTCCCGGAACGGCCGGCCGGTTGAAGCCGCTTCAGGCCTCCCGCCGAAGATCTGCGGGGCGTCGCCCCGAACGCCGGTCCGGCCCGTTCCCCGGAGACCGGCGACACCGCACGCACCTCGTCCACGCACCGGCCACCGCGTGTCCTCGCTCGGCGGCCGGGCGCCTTCGGTCTCGGCGCACCGTGGACTGCGAGGGTGCCGTGGCAGGGGGGTGCGCAACTTCCGTTGGGCGGTGCCAGCCGGCGACCGGTACGCCGTGCAGCGGGGTCTCCGCCCGGGCCCGCGCGGTCCGGATGTCTTCGCTTGGCGGCCGGGGCGGCTCCGGTTTCGGCGCACCGTGGACTGCGAGGGTGCCGTGGGTGGGGCGGGCGTGCGCAACTTCCGTTGGGCGGTGTCAGCCGGCGGCCGGTACGCCGTGCAGCGGGGTCTCGCCCGGGCCCGCGCGGTCCGGATGTCTTCGCTCGGCGGCCGGGGCGGCTTCGGTTTCGGCGCGCCGCGGACTGCGGCGGTGCCGTGGGTGGGGCGGGCGTGCGCAACTTCCGTTGGGCGGCCCGGATGTCCTCGCGCGGCGGCCCGAGCGGCTTGGGTCTCGGCGCACCGTGGACTCCGGGGGTGCCGTGGCAGGGGCGGGCGCGCAGAACATCTGGTGGGCGGCGTCAGTTGGTGACCCGTACGCCGTCCGTCGCGGCCCCCGCCCGGGCCCGTACCGCCCGGATGTCCTCGCTGTGGCGCAGGGCCCGTGACACGGCGCCGATCTCGCGGAGGAGGTCCGTGGTGTCGGGATCGCCGCCGCTGTCGCCCTCCCGTGCCTCGTTCCTGGCGTCGACGGCGTCCAGGATGGCCACCGCGGCGGCCAGGGCCTTCGCCCTCTCCGGTGGGCGGCCGAGGGCGAGCGCGGCGTCGTAGGAACGGCCGCGCCGCTCCTCGTCGATGAAGCGCGCGAGCGGCAGCAGCACATCGCGGATGAACGTCTCCCGGCGGATCAGCCGCAGTTCCGGGGTGGCGCGCAGGACGAAGGGGACGCCCCTGCCGTTGACCGTCTTCATCAGCAGGTACAGCGGCCGCAGTTCGTGGTGGGCGAGCCGCACGCGCCAGCGGTCGTGCAGGTACTGGCCCGCGTGCGGAAGGATGAAGCCCACCGCGACCAGGACGGCGGACAGACAGGCGATGGGCGGCGCCACGGCCGTGCTCAGCCAGTCCAGGTTCCGGCCGGTCCAACGGGTCGCCACGGCGGTGAGCTTGGCGGCGTCGAAGACCAACTGCAGCGCGTAGCCGACGCCTAGGAACTTCAGGCCCCAGCGCAGCCAGGCATCGAGTCCGTCGGTGCGGATCCAGTTCCAGATCAGCCAGTTGGTGACCAGGGCGGCAGTGGTGTGCGCGAGCAGATACAGCACGATCATCTCGCGCATGTACGGCGTGTTGGCGTAGTACGTGTCCAGGTCCCGCAGCCGCTCCACGGGCACGTCCGCGAGCGCGAACAGCACCCACATCGCGACGATCACACTCAAGTACACGGCGACGACCCCGCGCATGGCGCGCCGGGTGCCGGCCGAGCGGTCGGACAGGCCGTTGCGCCAGGTGATGATCAGCAGCAGGCAGGACGCGCAGAACGCGGTGAGCAGGGAGTACACCCACGGCCCGGAGAAGTTCGGCACCCCGGTGAGCCGGTTGACCCGGGCGATCGTCGACGGCGCCACGAACACGAACACCGCGCAGGCGAGCAGCAGCAGCCCGCCGACCGCACGCAGCAGCGGATCCTTCCAGAGCCGGATGATGCTGGGCAGCTTGATGGCCAGGGCGGCGGCCAGGATCCCGGCGGGGATCCACCAGAAGTTCGGGTAGAACTCGTTGACGAACCCGACGGGGGTCAGCGCCAGCGTCACGGTGCCGCACCCCCACGCCGGCCGCGGTAGCCGAGGGACCGCTGCACGGGATCGAGGGGTACGTCCCTGCCGCCCCCGCCCGACAGCAGCGGCCGGAAGGCGGCGGCCAGCCGGTGCCCGAAGTCGTCGGCCTCGGCCTCGTCCCGCTCCCGGGAGCCGTCGCGGGCGGCCACCGCGAGGGCGATGTCGTTCCAGGCCGGCCTGCCGGCGAGCGCGTGCGCGGCGGCCGTACCGGCCGTGTGGTGGTGGCCGTGCCCGGCGTGCAGGTGCCACAGCTCATGGCCGAGGATGACCAGTTGCTGCATCGCCTCGGCCCGCTCCTCGACGATGACCAGGTCGAAGTCCTGGAACTCCACCCACAGCCCGGTCACCTCGATCTCGTCGGGAAACCGCTCGAAGCGCAGCTCGACGGGCCGTCCGCCGCGTCGCGCGCTCATCTCCGCGCACAGCGCGTGGCACAACTCGCCGACATCGGCCGGGGGATGGGGTCTGGCACGCAGAGCCGCGCTCAGATCGGAGGCCAGGTCGCGCATCCCGGCGGCGGCATGTGAGCGCCGCAGCCGTAGCACCGAAGCGACCCGGGCCGCCCTCTTGCGCGCGCCCGCGATGTCCATCGCACCCCCTGTCCTGCCGCCGCTCGGCGGCCGTTCGAGCCTACGCGGCCCGAAGTGTCCCCGTCATGCGATCCGGCGACCGTGGTTCAAACGGGAACGACCGCTGCCGCTTGTGCTCCGGCCCGCTCTCGCTCGGAATTCATGCCCAAGGCATTGACTGGAAAGCGCTTGCGCCCTACGGTCCCGTTCGAAGTTACGTGCACAATTCGATATCTCGAACAGTTAGGGCAGGGAATGGGACGACCTGGCCTGAACCGCAGGCAACTTCTGGCCACGCTCGGCGGACTGGGGGTGGCCGGCAGCTTCGGCTTCGCGGCGCTCGGCACGGGTGCCGACGCACTCGCCTCGAACGCGCGTACCCGGGTGCGGTACTGGAACCTCTTCAGCGGCGGCGACGGCGCCAACATGATCGCGATGCTGGACGCCTTCCGTAAGGCCAACCCCGCCATCGAGGTGAAGGACTCCACCCTCCAGTGGGGCAACCCCTTCTACACCAAGCTCGCCATGGCGGCGGCCGGCAACCGCGCACCGGACCTCGGCGTGATGCACATGGGCCGGGTCACCGGCTTCTCACCCGGCCGCCTCCTGGACGCCTGGGACGTCGACCTGCTCGCCAAGTACGGCGTGCACAAACGGGACTTCAACCCCCAGCTCTGGAACCGCGGCGTCATCGACGGCAAGCTCTACGCCCTGCCGCTCGACGTCCACGTCCAGCTCTGCTTCTACCGCAAGGACGTGCTGAAGAAGGCGGGGCTGCTCGGCGACGACGGCCGGATCGTCCCCGTGACGTCGGCCGACGAGTGGTTCGACGTCCTCAAGGAGGCCAGGAAGGCCACCAAGAAGGGCCTGCAGACCATCGGCTTCTGGCACAACGACCAGAACTTCCAGTGGTGGTTCTTCGTCGCCTTCTACACCCAGCTCGGCGGCACCTGGTTCGACGCCGCGGGCGCCGAGGTCACCTTCGACACCGACAAGGCCGTCCAGGTCCTGGAGTTCCTGCGCCGGCACCTCACCGACGGGTACGCCAACCCCGGCTTCGGCGGCCAGGCGGGCGCCGAACAGTTCGTCAACGGCGCCCCCTTCGTCTGGGAGGGCAACTGGTCGGTGCCGGTCTTCGACAGCGCGAAAATCGACTACGGAGCCGTCCCGCTGCCGCCCGTGTTCGGCAGGCAGGCCACTCACGCCGAGTCCCACGCCTTCGTGCTGCCCCACCAGGCCGACCGGGGCGGCGCCGCCAACGAGGGCGCCCACCGGCTCGCCGCCCACATCGTCCGGCACGCCCAGCAGTGGGCGGCAGGCGGGCACATCCCCGCCTACACGCCCACCCTGTCCACCCCCGCGTACCAGAAGCTGAACCCGCAGAGCGAGTACGTCTCCGCCATGGACCACCAGGCCACCGAGCCGAAGGTCTGGTTCGCGGGCTCCACCGGCATCCTCGCCCAGCGCGTCGGCCCGGTCGTCGTCTCCTCGACGATGGGCTCCGCCCGGCCCGAGGCCGTCGCCCGCCGGATGAGGAGCGAGCTCACCACGCTGCTCGCCATGAAGAACCCCATGGACGGCAGAACCGCCGCACAAGGAGGTACGGCCGCATGACCACCGCTGAGACCGTCCTCGCCCCGCCACGCGCCAAGACCGCCGCCGACAGCGCCACCCTGCGCCGGAGGCGGGGCTTCCAGCACGGCGGCTGGTTCGTCGCCCCGTTCCTGGTGCTCTTCGCCCTGTTCGTGATCTGGCCGCTGCTGCGCGGCGTCTACCTCAGCTTCACGGACGCCAACATCACCGGCGACGGCGAGAGCTTCGTCGGCCTCGACAACTACCGCGAGGCCCTCAAGGACCCGCTGATGTGGGACGCCCTCGGCCACAGCGCGTACTTCACGCTCCTGGTCGTCCCCTGCATCACGGTCCTCGCCTTCCTCCTCGCGATGCTCGCCCACCACATCGAGCGCGGCAAATGGCTGTGGCGGCTGTGCTTCTTCGCCCCGTTCCTGCTGCCCTCCACCGTCGCGGGCAACCTGTGGCAGTGGCTGTTCAACCCGGGCACGGGAATGATCAACTACGTCTTCGGCATCGACACCCCGTGGCTGACCGACAAGTCGTACGCGATGCTCGCCATCGTCATCACCACCCTGTGGTGGACGGTCGGCTTCAGCTTCCTGCTCTACCTCGCCGCGCTCCAGTCCATCCCCGACCACCTCTACGAGGCCGCCAAGCTGGACGGCGCCAATGCCTGGCACCGCATGGTCCACATCACGCTTCCCATGCTGCGCAACATCACCGGCCTCGTCATCGCCCTGCAGATCCTCGCCTCGCTCCAGGTCTTCGACCAGGCCGTGGTGATGCTGGACTTCGGCCCCGGCCCGGAGAACTCCACCCGCACCTTCGTCCAGTACACCCTCGAAGAGGGCTTCACCAGCTACCGCGTGGGCTACGCCTCCGCGATCTCCATCATCTTCTTCGTGATCATCGCGGCCGTCGCCCTGGCGAGGATGTGGCTGCTGCGCAACCGTGAGGAGGCCGCCCGATGAGCATGGCCGCACCGCCCCGCAAGGCATGGACCCCCAGCCAGATCATCCTCACCCTCCTCGGCACGGCCGTCTCCGTGGTCTTCCTCGCGCCCTTCGCCTGGGCCCTGTTCACCTCGCTCAAGTCGGAGACCGAGGCGGTGGCGGTGCCCCCGCACTGGCTGCCGCAGGACTGGACGGGCCAGGCGTGGACGGCCCTCTTCGAGACCGGCAACATCACCAACTGGTTCGTGAACTCCCTGGTCGTCTCCGTCTGCGTGACGTCCGTCGTCCTGCTGGTGAGCGCCCTCGCCGGATACGGCTTCGCCCGCACCGAGTTCCGCGGCAAGAGCGTCCTGATGGCCGTGGTCATGGCGGGCCTGATGATCTCCCCGGCCGTCCTCGGCGTCCCCCTGTTCACCACGGTCCAGCAGATGGGGATGGTCGACACCTACTGGGGCATGATCCTGCCGCAGTGCGCGCCCGCCGCGATGGTCTACATCCTCTACAAGTTCTTCCAGGGCATCCCGCGCGAGCTGGAGGAAGCCGCGTTCATCGACGGCGCGGGCCGCTGGCGGGTTTTCTTCACGATCGTCGTCCCGCTCGCCCGCCCCTCCCTTGCCGCGGTCGGCATCTTCACCTTCATCGCCTCGTGGAACAACTTCCTCTGGCCCTACATGGTGACCAACAACCCCGACCTGATGACCATGCCGAACGGCATCGCGACGGTCATGAACTCCTACGGCATCCAGTGGGCCCAGCTCATGGCCGGCGGCCTGATGGCGGGCCTGCCCCTGATCATCGTCTTCGTCTTCTTCCAGCGGCAGATCGTGGCGGGCGTCGCCCACACGGGTCTGGCCGGACAGTGACCGTCCTGAGGAGAGCCTGACGTGAAGAGACCCGGACTCGCCGCACTGCTGGCCGCGGCGGTGGTGGCCCTGCTGCCGACCACGGCCGAGGCGGACGTGACCTACCCCGATCCGCTCCCGGTCACCGGCCGGCAGATCATCCACGACCCCACCGTCATCCGCCTCAAGTCCGGTGGCTACGTGGCCTACTCGACGGGCGGTGTGATCGGCGCCCGTCTCTCCAAGGACCTGAAGCACTGGCAGGACGCGGGCAATGCCTTCGCCGAGCCGCCGAGTTGGTGGTACGAGTACAACGACACCGGTGACCCCTGGGCCCCCGACATCTCCTACCGGTCCGGCAAGTACTGGCTGTACTACGCCGTTTCGTCCTGGGGCAGCAACCACTCGGCGATCGGTGTCGCCACGTCACCGAGCGGCCGGCCCGGCACGTGGACCGACCACGGCAAGGTCTTCGCGTCCGAGCGCACGGACTCCTGGAACGCCATCGACCCGGCGCTGATCAAGACGGACGGCAAGCTGTGGATGGCGTTCGGCTCGTACTGGACCGGCATCCGCATGGTGGAGCTGGACCGCTCGACCGGCAAGGCGCGGGAGGGAGCACCGGTTCACCACCTCGCGACCCGCCCCGACGCCCCCTACGCGGTCGAAGGCCCGGACATCGTGAAGCACGGCCGCCACTACTACCTCTTCGCGTCCTACGACCAGTGCTGCTCGGGCGTGAACTCGACGTACAAGATCCGGGTGGGCCGCTCGACGTCGGTCACCGGCCCGTACGTGGACAGCACGGGCAAGCCGCTGCTGGAGGGCGGCGGCGACCTGCTCCTGGCCGGACACGGCCGGTATGTCGGCACGGGCGGCCAGTCCGTGTTCCGCGCCAAGGGCCACGACTGGCTGGCCTACCACTACTACGACGCAGAGGACGAAGGCACCCCGAAACTGGGCCTGAACAAACTGCACTGGACAGCCGACGGCTGGCCGATCGCCCGCTAGGGGCGCGGGCCGTATCACCATGCGGCTCCGCCGCGTGGGCGCGACAAGCACCCACGCACCCGCAGCCGCCAACGCACTGGAACCACCCCCTTCGAAAGGCGACCATGCACACCGCCCGCTTCACCCTCGACCCCGCCTTCACCGTCGGCGAGGTCAACCCCCGTCTCTTCGGATCCTTCGTCGAACACCTCGGCCGCTGCGTCTACACGGGCATCTTCGAGCCGGACCACCCCACGGCCGACGAGGCGGGTCTGCGCCAGGACGTCCTGGACCTGGTCCGCGAACTCGGTGTCACCGCCATCCGCTACCCGGGCGGCAACTTCGTCTCCGGTTACAAGTGGGAGGACTCGGTCGGCCCCGCGGAAGAACGCCCCCGCCGCCTCGACCTCGCCTGGCACTCCACCGAAACCAACCGCTTCGGCCTCTCCGAGTACATCGACTTCCTCCGCAAGATCGGCCCCCAGGCCGAACCCATGATGGCCGTCAACCTCGGCACCCGGGGCGTCGCAGAGGCCCTCGAACTCCAGGAATACGCCAACCACCCGGCAGGCACCGCCCTTTCGGACCTCCGCGTGTCCCACGGCGACAAGGACCCCTTCGACATCCGCCTGTGGTGCCTCGGCAACGAGATGGACGGCCCCTGGCAGACGGGCCACAAGACGGCGGAGGAGTACGGCCGTATCGCCGCCGAGACGGCCCGCGCCATGCGCCAGATCGACTCGCGGGTCGAACTCGTGGCCTGCGGCTCCTCCGGCCAGGGCATGCCCACCTTCGCCGAGTGGGAAGCGACGGTCCTCAAGGAGACGTACGACCTCGTCGACTACGTCTCCCTCCACGCCTACTACGAGCCCCACGACGGCGACGTCGACTCCTTCCTCGCCTCCGCCGTCGACATGGAGTCCTTCATCGAGAACGTGGTCGCGACCTGTGACCATGTCGGTGCCCGCCTGAAGTCCAAGAAGAAGATCAACCTCTCCTTCGACGAGTGGAACGTCTGGTACCTCTCGCGCTGGGAGCAGCACGCCCAGGCCATCGAGCCGGGGGACTGGCCGCAGGCCCCGCGCCTGCTGGAGGACAACTACAGCGTCCTGGACGCGGTCGTCTTCGGCTCGCTGCTCATCGCGCTGCTGCGGCACGCCGACCGCGTCACCGTCGCCTGCCTCGCGCAGCTCGTGAACGTCATCGCCCCGATCATGACCGAGCCGGGCGGCCCGGCGTGGCGCCAGACGACGTTCTTCCCCTTCGCCCAGGCCTCCAGGTACGGCCGCGGCCAGGTCCTGGACGTCCGCGTGGACTCCCCGACGTACGAGACGCAGAAGTACGGCGAGGCCGACCTGCTGCACGCCACCGCCGTGCGCGCCGACGACGGCACGGTCACCGTCTTCGCGGTCAACCGCAGCCGCACCGACGCCCTGCCCCTCGAAGTCGCCCTGAACGGCCTCGACCTGAACCGGGTCGTCGAGCACAGCGCCCTCGCCGACGCCGACCCGGACGCCCGCAACACCCTCGACGACCCCGAGCGGGTCACCCCGCACCCGGTCGAGGGCACGCGGGTGAAGGACGGCCGCCTCACCGCCGTACTGGAACCGCTGTCCTGGAACGTGATCCGCCTGAGCTGACCGGCAGACCTCACCGCTCGAACCGGGTGACGGGCTTCGGCGCACTCGGCCGCAGGAGCCTCGGTGGGACCTGGTCGGGGAGGTCCTGGCTCATCCTGCGTTTCCCGTGGTCAGCGGCGAGCGGTGGGGCGCTTGGGCGGGGCTATGCGCACCCGGGTCTCCTGGGGCGCGCTATCTATGTCGTCGAGTTGCGCGATGATCGTGCCGCGCAGGTCGTCGTAGTCGTCGAACGAGAAGTCGTTGAACAGCGTGTAGCCCGTCCACATCAGGTTGGCGCACACCCGGGCCGGCACCCGGCCGGTCCGGGCGCCCATGCCGACCAGCGCCACGGACCCGATGCTGCCGGGCTCCTGCCTGTTCTGCTGGTGGATCGCCTGGAACGCGGCGGCGCACGCCAGGGCCACGTTCAGTGTCTCGCTCACGTTCTGCGAGGACTGCTCCATCGTCGGCGTGGAGATCAGGAACTTCGGGTTGACCGCCCCGGACGGCACGCACACCGCGCTGCCCACCGGGAGCCGCCCCGCGAACCGGTCGCGTATCGCCCGCTGCACCCGCAGTTGGATCCCCGCTCCCAGGTGCCGCTTGATGGCGGCGTCCACCCCGCCGTTCATCAGGCCCCGCGAGTTGGTCGGGCTGACCCAGGCGTCGACGGTCTCATCGAGGAGGGAGCCCTTGCGGATCTCGATCCCGGGCGTGTCCGCGAACGCCGCCCGCCATGCCTGAACCACCTGCGTGTTGATGTCGGTCAGCACCACTTTGAGCGGCGACTGCTCGCGGTTCACGGTCATACTGCACTCCCATCGGCAACGGGCCTTCCAGTGATCACGACGCTACCGCGCCCCACTGACAACGCAGTTGGGAGCGGCGTTGTCGGACCCCGTTGCTAGCCTCCCGGCCATGATCGACGCCAACGCCTCCGCCCAGCCCGCCCCGAACGACCCGCTGGCTCTCACCGAGCTGTTCAAGGGCGGCGGTGAACCGTGGCTTCCGTTGCTGAAGCCCGTCATCGAGGCGCAGCCGAACGCCGCCTCGTTCATCGGCCCGGGCCGCGGCCCGGATGTCGTCCCCGTCCGCGAACTGACCTTCCAGGCGCTCAAGCCCAACCCGCCGCACAAGTGGAAGGTCGTCGTCTTCGGCCAGAACCCGTATCCGCGGCCGGAGAGCGCCACCGGCATCGCCATGTTCGACAACACCTTCCACGACTGGAAGGACAGCCAGTTCGGCAGGGTCGTCAGCATCCGCTGCATCATCAAGGCGGCGGCGATGTGGAAGTACGGCATCCCCAAGAAGACCCCGATAGCCGACATCCGCGCGCTGCTGAGGAAACAGGACACCGTCCAGCCGCCGGAATGGTTCCAGGCGATGCTCACGCAGGGCGTCCTGCTGCTGAACGCCGCCCTCACCGCCAGCAGCGACGGCCCGCGGGGAGCCGACCCGCACACCGCGTTCTGGCGTCCGGTCGCCGAGCGGATCGTCGAGGAGATCCTCAAGGCCAAGCAGAACGCCGACGAGGAGGACCGCGGTGTCGTCTTCGCGTGGTGGGGCGCGCACGCCCGCAGCCTGAAGAAGGTCGTCCTCCAGCTCCAGAAGAAGTATCCCGACGTCGAGGTCCGGCACATCGACCACTGCAATCCCGCGGCGCAGGGCGACATCTTCTGCGACGGCGACCACTTCGACATGGTGAACGACGCCCTCGCGTCGGTCGGCGCGGAGGCGGTCGACTGGCTGCCGAGCAGCGGGTGGGACAAGGGCGCGGCGCAGGCCGGCGGGACGGACGGCGGCGTCTCCGAGCGCATGGGCGCGTTCATCACGTCCACCATGGAACTGCACCAGCTGTATCTGGAGCGGCTCTCCAGCGTCAAGGACGAGGGCCTCGTCCTCGACGCGGTCACCGGCGTGTTCGACACCCCGCTCATGGACTTCCGGGACGCCGTCAGTCCCGTCGCCGAGCTGCTGTCCGGCCTTGACCGGGACGTACAGCGGTCCCACGAGTTCGGCAAGCGGCGGGCGGACGAAGGGTCCGGGAACCTCTCCGCCGACGCGGTCGCCGCGCTCTACCTCTACACCTGCGAGTCCGCGTTCTACCGGGAGATCAACGCCGTCCTGCGCGACCCGGACCGGTCGAAGGTCGTCCCGTACCTGCCGTATCTGCGGCTGCTGTTCTCGGCGGTGTCGGGGCTGCCCGTCCGCACGGAGCCGTTGTGGCGGGGGGTGCCGCTGGACCTGCGGGCGCAGTACCCGGTGGGACGGACCGTGACCTGGTGGGGCGTGTCCTCGTGCACGTCCGAGCTGGGCGTGGCACGGGCGTTCCTGGGCGGCCGGGGCAAGCGGACGCTCTTCGAGGTGCGACCCGCACGGGCCGTCGGCATCCGCGACTTCTCGGCGTTCACGGGCGAGGAGGAGTTCATCCTGCTGCCGGGCACGCAGCTGGAGGTGGTCGAGGTGAAGGCGGAGCGCGGCGGCCTGTGCACCGTGCGGCTGACGGAATCGGAGGAGCAGCCCCTCGTCTCCTGAGCGAGCGCGCGGGCACCACCGACGGGGTGTGAACGGGCCGTGGTGAATGGCTGGAGTTCGACCTGGCCGCCCCACACGGGGCTCCCTACGATGCGAACGCTTCCGGCCTTCACACAAACCTCACCGCTCCTTCAAAGATCCACCGGGGTCGAACGGTCCGGAGGCGCAGCCACCCCCCATTCCCCGAGGAGAGATCCATGGCACGTGGACTCCTGCGATTTCTGCTGAGCGGCGGCGCGCTGGCCGCTCTGCTCACCGCCGCGCTGCCCGCGCAAGCGGCCCCGTCCCCGTCCGGCGGTTTCGACAACCCGCCCCCGGACAAGATCATCATCAAGGTCGCCACGGTGAACGGCTCCGGCTGCCCCCAGGGCACCACCGCCGTCGCCGTCTCCGAGGACAACACCGCCTTCACGGTGACCTACAGCGACTACCTCGCCCAGGCCGGCGGGAACTCCGACCCCACGGCCTTCCGCAAGAACTGCCAGCTCAACCTGGTCGTGCACGTCCCGCAGGGCTTCACCTACGCCATCGCCAGCGCCGACTACCGCGGCTTCGCCTCCCTGCAGCCCGGGGCGAGCGCCGTGCAGAGAGCCTCGTACTACTTCCAGGGCTCACCGAACACGGCGTACCGCAACCACCCCTTCAGCGGTCCCCTCAGCGACAGCTGGCAGGCCACCGACAGCACCGAGTGGGCCCAACTGGTCTGGGCGCCCTGTGGAGTTCAGCGCAACTTCAACATAAACACCGAACTGAGGGTCAACCTCGGCACGTCCGCGCCGGACAAGGTCAGTTTCATGACCATGGACTCGACCGACGGTGACATCAGCACGGTGTACCACCTGGCGTGGAAGGAGTGCCCGGGCAAGTAGTGGCGCCGGTACGCAGGCGCGTCCGTACGTAGTTCCGCCGACGCCGTGGGCTCCGGTCCGCTGTCGTGATCGGGGCCCACGGTGGGAGCGGAAACGAGATGTCAGCCCTGTTCGACACCCAGGGTCAGCGTTACCGCGTAGCCGGCGGAGGGGAAACCACCCAGTGCCGTGAGGGTCGGAATGGCACGGCACCGTAGGCGGGCATGCTGTTGATGGGCTGCCAGTCAGGCAAAGTGACGGTACGTCACCTCCTGTACGGCTGCGTGATCACGACGTTCGGGGTGCAGCGATGGCGGCTGGTGCCAACGGCTCTCTAACGTTGGGGCATGACCGACAACCGGATCGAACTGGCCGACGCCGTGCAGGCGGTAAGGGACCAACTGATCACCGCGGCGGCTCGTTCGGCCGGGCAGGACGTGACGTTCGAAGTGGGCGATATCGAGCTGGAGTTCAGCGTCGAGCTGCGCAAGGAGGTCGCGGGCGGCGTCAAGGTGAAGGCGTGGGTGGTGGAGGCCGGGGCCGATGGGGGTGGTGGTACCACCCGGACTCATCGGGTCGCGGTGACGCTCAGGGCGGTGGACTCGCAGACCGGCCGGCCGTGGAAGGTGCGGAACGAGAGCCGGGGAAGCCTCGGACGGTTCGGCGGAGGTGATGACGGGCGGTGATCGGGGGGAGGGCCCTGGGCCGCGTTGTCGTGGTGTGGGGCGACAGCAGCCAGGGGAGTGGGGTGCTGCTCGACCGGCGGATGGTGCTCACAGCGTGGCACGTCGTGGCGGACAGCAATGTCGTCGAGGTGATCCATCCTTCGTCGGGCAAACCGGTGTCCTGTCACCTCGGTTGGGCGGACAAGGCGCACGACATGGCAGTGCTGATCGCGGCGACGGACGTGATCAGCGCCGAGCGTGCTGCGCCCCTGGGCCGTATCAGAATCGGCAAGGTCGGCACCGGGTCCCCGCTGCCGTACTGCCAGATCGTCGGTTTCCCCCAGATCCAGCGCTACGGGGAGCGCGGCGAGGACCTGGAGTACGACCAGTACAGCGTGCGCGTGCTGCCGATGGCCGGCCGGATGAAGGGTGCTCTCACCTGCGAACTCGACCGATCGACAGTCGACGAGCGGGGTTCGAGGACCTCACCTCTGCGCGGACTGTCCGGCGCTCCGGTCTTCGCCGGCCCTGTGTTGCTCGGCGTGGTGACCCAGGTGCCTCAGGGCCGCCGACACCTCAGGATCGAAGCGTTCGCGATGGCGGACGTCGCCGCCCTGGAGGTTTTCGGACCCACTGGCATCTGCCTGGAGGAGATCACCGAGGTCCACCCCCAAGACGAACACTTCGAGGTCCGGTACGCGAGGGATCTGAGCTCCCAGTACCGCAAGACCGAGATCTTCGGCATCGAGGAGCTCGGCCGGAGCGAATCGCGTTGGGACCTCGACACCGCCTATCTGAGCCTGCGGGCCGAGGCCGTCCAGCCCCTGTCCTCGTTCCCGGTCTCGCAGCTCCGCAGTCCGGCGTCGGACGGCGCCCAACGTATCGACATGCTGCTGACCGACCGGCCCCGCGCCCTGCTGCGCGGCGAGGCCGGTGCCGGCAAGACAACCCTCGTCTGGTGGCTCGCCGCCCATGCCGCGAACGGCACCCTGAGCGACGAGCTCGCCGAACTGAATGGTCTCGTCCCCTTCGTCATCCCGCTGCGCGAGGTGCACGCACGCGGTGGACACTTCCCCACGGTGTCGGAGCTGCTCTCCGCCGGGCGGGTCATCATCGACGGCCAGCCCGACGGCTGGGTCCATCGGGTGCTGGAAGCACGTCGTGGACTCCTCCTGGTGGACGGCCTGGACGAGGTCCCGGCAGAGGAACGTGAGGAGGCCCGGCGCTGGCTTTGCACCCTCCTCGACCGCTATCCAGGCACGCGGTGCCTGGCAACCGTGCGCCCCAACGCGGTCGACAAGCAGTGGCTGGGCGGGGAACATTTCGCCGAGCTGACCCTCCTGCCCATGAGTGACGACGACATCCGCGCCTTCGTGCACGCCTGGCACAACGCCGCCCGCCTCGAAAGCGACCACCTCTACGGCGCCGGGCGTTGCAGTGAGGAACACGAGCTCCTCACCTCCCTGGAACAGGATCTGGTGCACCAGCTGGAGCGGAACACCGCGCTGCGCGACCTCGCCCGCACCCCGCTGCTGTGCGCCGTGATCTGTGCCCTGCACCGGCGTCGGCGCGGTCTGCTGCCCACCACTCGCTGGCAGCTCTACCGGGCCGCCCTCGCGATGCTCCTCGGCGGGCGGGACGCAGGGCGAGGCGTCCTCAACGCCGCTCGCGTCAGGCTGGACTCCGACGAACAGCACGCACTGCTCCAGCGCCTGGCCATCTGGCTGGTACGAACCGGGCAGCAGCAGATGACGCAGGCGCAGGCCCTTCAGCAACTGGGCCATGCCATAAGGGACATGCCCGGCATCCAGGAACAGGGATCGCCCGAGAAGATCCTGCGCTTCCTGCTCGACCGCAGCGGACTGCTCCAGGAACGGGCAGACGACGCGATCCAATTCATCCACCGTACGTTCCAGGACTTCCTGGCGGCCAAGGAGTTCCACGAGAGCGGCTATCTCCCGGAACTCTTCAAGCATGCCCGCAGTGAGGCCTGGCAGGACGTGATCGTACTGGCCGCTGGACACGCGGCACGTCCGGACGCCCGTCATCTCATCGGCACTCTGGTCGACCTCGGGGATGCCGCCGAGCAGCGGAAGGATCGGTACGCCCTCCACGTACTGGCGGCGCGGTGCGCGACCAACGTCCAGTCGCTGAACCCGGAGCTGATGGAGGCGGTGAAGGACCGGGTGGACGCGCTCATGCCGCCACGGGATCTTGAAGAGGTGGAGGATCTCGCCGGTTTGGGCGACTGGGTCGTGGCGCTGCTACCGGACGCGGAACAACTGCGTGAGCGCGTAGCCCCATACACGGTTCAGCTCCTCGCCCGGGTGCGCAGCGCGAAGGCGCGACAGAAGCTGAGGCAGTGCGTGTCACATCCTGAACCGCTCATCCGCAGCGAGGCCGCGAAGGCCTGGGACTTCCACCCTCTGGAGGAGTTCGTCAGTGAGGTGTTGGAGGGGGCTCATGTGCCCGATCTGCTGGTCCAGAAGCACGCGCAACTCGTTCGACTGCCTCGTCTGGGGCCTGTCGCCGGCCTCACGGTGAGGGGCTCCTACCCGTCGAAGGAATTGGACGCCCACCTTCCGGTGCGGCAACTGGAGTCCCTCACGATCCTGACCAACAAGGTGATACACAGTCTCGATTTCCTGCGTCGTCGAGTGGATCTGAGAAGCCTCGATCTACAGGAATGCACGAACATCCGGGATCTCTCCGTACTGCAGGACCTCGACCTGACTTCGCTCCGACTGACCGGAGCCGTCGCGGGAGGCCTCGTCGAGCCGCTTCCAGGCCTATGCCGACTGGAGGTGGGAATGGAAAGCATCGGACGGTTCGCGCTCCGCCTGGAGGAGTGGCCGAATCTGCGGGCGCTGTCGGTCGGGGGGTACGTCCCCAACCCGTCCTGGCTCCTCGCGACCGTGCGCCGCGCGCCCCGGCTCACCCGGATCGCGCTGGGAATCGGCTCCCTCCACGAACTGAAACCCGTGCGTCCGCTCCCGTGCATCGATCGACTGATGATCACCGGCTTGCAGGACCACACCGACATTGGACAGCTGCGCCGCGTCTTTCCCAACCTGAGGAAGCTGGCGCTGGGGATGGCGGCAGGCGGTTCCGCGCTCAAGCTGCGGGACCTGCAGGGCATGCCCGACCTCCAACTCGACATCTGGGGCGATGTCCCGGAGCGGGCCGACATCGAGGGAGCGGAAGCCTTCGGCGACCGGCTGCGATGCCATCCAGGCGCGGTGTACTAGAGGCGGGGAGCCGAACCTCCGGCAAACGTCCACACCAGAGCACCAGGAGTTCATGCTGGGCCCTGCCGTCCACCACCTCCCGGTCGCCGCGCGCCGTCTTGTCGCCGAAGTGTCCGTCTTGGAAACCGGGGCGCAACAGTCACGTACGCAGTAAGGCGGCAGGTCCCGTGAAGAAGTTGGCGTATTCGGTGACCCGGCGGTCATAGCGGTGAAGCCGGTCGCCGGAATGCGTCGTGCACCGCCCCGGTGCGGCTGGCCGTCTCCTTCTTCAGCGTGCTTTGATCCTGCGCACGGCTGGAGGCGTCGGGAATGGATTCCGGCCCGGGAATCGGGCAGTCACCACCGTTATTGCAGTATGTTCACGCGAAGGGAACCGCAGGTTATGAGCTTCACCTCTCAGGTTGAAACGGCTGAGATCGCCGACGCCGTCCTGGACAACATCTCCGGTGGTCAGGCGGGTGGCGCCTCCGCCGGTCTCGCGGGCACCCTCTCCGGTGGTGTCGCCGGTCTCTCCGAGTCCGTGACCGCCGTCGCTTGCGCCGATGTCTTCGCGGCGGTCTCGCCCGAGGGTGTCGCGCTGGGCGTGCACACGCACGCTGCCGCTCACTGACGAAACATGTGCGACGGGCCCTGGATCATTTGATTCCGGGGCCCGAATTCCTAGCCTTTCCTGCAGTGAGAGACAAACGCCCCCCAGGCTTCCGTCGAAAGCGCCAGCTGGCGTTCCTGCGGAGCCTTGGAGTCGCGTACGTGGATGATGGCGGGGGTGAGGGCGACCTCGACGCAGTCGCCATCGCCGCCGCTGCTGTAGCTGCTCTTGAACCAGGCCAGTTCGCTGGTGCTCATAGCTCTCCTCGCATCCGCTGCAACAGGCCCACGGAGTCTTCAGGGGTGAGAGCCTGCGAACGCATACTGGCATACCGCCTCTGGAGGACGCTGACCTCTTTTGGGTCGGAGATGAGCAGGCCGCCTCGCTGCCCCTCGCAGTAGGCGAACCACTTGTTCTCCGGTGTCTCCAGGAGTTGCATCGGGCCGTCAAGCCCCGAGTGCGTCTCCCGTACTGTCGGCATGATCTGAATCTCGACGTTCCGCAGTTCGGCGATCTCCAGCGCGTGGTCGATGAGCTCCCGCGTGACCTCCACACCACCCGTTCGCCGCCGGAACAGGTGCTCCTCCAAGATGAATGCGAACGCCGTGTTCGGCCGTTCCCGCAGCAGCTGTTGTCGTTCCGCCCGCGCCATCCACTGCGCCTCGATCTGCTCGTCGTTCAGCGGCGGAAGCTGGTTCGTGAACAACGTCCGCGCGTAAGCCTCTGTCTGCAACAACCCCGGAATCAAGCGGCACTCGTACGTGTACAGCGTGATCGCGGTCGCCTCCAACCGAGCCCACCGCCGAAACCAAGCCGCCAACCCCGGCTGCCGAGCCAGATGCAGCGCCGCCTTCTGCAAGGCCCCCGTGTTCCCCAACACCCCCTCTGCCCGCTCCGCGAACGTCGGATCCGGCATCCGCCGCCCCAACTCCACTGAAGCCACGGTGTGTTTGGACAATCCCACCCGATCCCCGAACTCTTCCCGGCTCAGCCCCACATGCTCCCGCAACGCCTGAACCACCGCCCCGAAGGTCCGCAGACTGTCCGACGACTCCGGTTCCCCACCCGTACCCACCACACCATCGACCACGGTCGGTCACCTCCCGCGCCCATGGTTACGGCCGGTGACGAGTACCGTCCACCCCGTAACCGCGTACGCTCTCGCACCGTACGCGCCACTCACCTGGTGAACTGCCCTCCGCAGGCGCCAGATTGTGCCCATGCCCGCACCGCTCACACCCCAGCCCTCGGTCACCGTACGTACGTTCACCCAGCGCCTCAGCGCCACCCCTCGCGGCGCCCGCCTGGCTCGGCACCTCGCCCTGGCCCAACTCCACACCTGGGGCATCCCGCACGGCAGCCGCGCCTCCGAGGCCGTCGCAGTGATCGTCGCCGAGCTTGCCGCCAATGCGGTCACCCACGGCCGGGTTCCCGGCCGTGACTTCGAGCTGCGTCTGTCGCTCCCCACGGGCAGCGTCCGCATCGAGATCAGTGACACCCGTACCGAACCCCGCCCTCCGAAACCCGGCGAGGTACATCCTCCACATCCGCTCGACGAACACGGCCGCGGTCTCGTTCTCGTCGAGGCGCTGGCCGATCGGTGGGAGGTGCTGGACCGGGAGCCACCCGGCAAAACCGTCCGTGCGGAGGTCGACGTGCCGGGATGGCTGTCCTTGACGGGCCGGGGTGGTCGGACCTTGCTCAGAAGTCGTCAGGCAGGGTGCAGTTGACCTCGCTGCCGTACTCGTAGAGGTTGAGGACCTGACTGGTGGCGCCGACGACCACCTGGATGTTCTCGCCGCTCTTGCGTCGGCCCCTGATCGTGATCTCCTTGGGGGCGGCGTCGCAGCTGACCGTCTCGTACTGCCAGCTGCCCCCGGAGGTCTTGTACCCGAAAGTCGCGTACTGGGTGGTCAGCGCACCGGGGCCGCTGTAGCCCGTCAAGGCGCCCTGGATGACATAGCCGGTGGGCCCGTCCGACCTGGCGGTACCGTTGAACCGGACGTCATACTTGGTGTTCCCCTTCGAATCCTCGCTCGTGTACGTGGGGTTGAGATCCTGCGGCTGCCCGCCGGCCGTGACGATCGCCTTGTCCCCGTAAGTGAACTGGCCGCTGAGCCCGGTGTTCACCCCAACCCGGAAATCCACCGTCTCGTTCTTGGCGCGAGTTCCCTTGCCCTCGACCTTTAAGACATTCTCGCTGTAGTCGGCGATCGCGAGTTCCTTGTAGGTGTACTCGGCCGATGTGCCGCCGTGCCCGAGCGCGACCATGCTCTTGAAGTTCGTACGTGATCGGTCGAGCTTGCAGGTGACCTTGAGCGTGCCGGAGAACGTGTACCCGGTGGGGCCGTCCGGAGCCACCATCCCCTCGAAGGACGCCTGCGCATAGCTGTCCCTGAATTGCACCTTGACCTCTGCCATGTCCAGCCCTATCTCTTTGAGTTCCGCTCCCCTGTGGTAACGGGGGGCAACGGCGAGTTGACGCTACGCGATCATGATGTTGGCGGGTAGGCGTCAATCAAGCCTTCGCTCGATCGGGTGAACGTCACCGGCTGCTTCGTGGCGTGGACTGCTGTTGCTGCGCAAACCATTGACGCGCAAGGGGTTCGATTCTACGGTCCGTTCGAACTTGCGAGCGTCGTTCGAAATGTCGGACGTAGCGCACCCCCACCCCGCAAGGAGGACCCGCGTGAGCCGCACCTCTCGCACTCTCCGCAAGAGGACCACTCTGTTCGCCCTCCCCGCCGCCGCCCTGCTCGCCCTCATCCCCTCCACCGCGTCGGCCTACCCCAACCCCGGCCGGGTCACCGGCTCGGTCGTCACCCATGACCCGTCGATGATCCGCACCTCCTCCGGTCAGTACCTGCTGTACGCCACCGGCGGCGGCATCGCCAGCAAGACGTCGTCCGACCGGACGGCCTTCAGTGCCGGCGCCGACGCCTTCTCCTCCCGGCCGAGTTGGTGGCGCAACTACTCCTCCGTCCCCGAGGCCTGGGCGCCGGACATCTCGTACCACGGCGGCAAGTACCTGATGTACTACTCCGTCTCGAAGTTCGGCTCGAACACCTCGGCCATCGGACTCGCCACCTCCAGCACCGGCCGGCCCGGCAGCTGGACCGACCAGGGCGCCGTCTACACTTCCAGCTCCGCCAGCGACTACAACGCCATCGACCCGAACCTCTTCGTCGACGGCGACGGCAAGTGGTGGCTGTCCTTCGGCAGCTGGTGGACCGGGATCAAGATGATCCAGATCAATCCGTCCACCGGGAAGCAGCTCTCCTCCAACACCACCCGGTACTCGCTCGCCTCCCGCCCGACCGGCACCAAGGCCGTGGAGGCGCCCTTCATCGTCAAACGGGGCGGGTACTACTACCTCTTCGCGTCCTACGACACCTGCTGCGCCGGCACCAGCTCCACCTACAAGGTGAAGGTCGGCCGCGCCACCAGCGTCACCGGGCCGTACTACGACCGGAACGGCGTCTCGATGATGAACAACGGCGGGACGCCCGTCCTGGAGTCGCACGGCAGCGTCATCGGCCCCGGCGGACAGTCGATCATGAACGACGTCGACGGGGACCTGATCGTCTACCACTACTACGACGGCAACGACAACGGCACGCCCAAGCTGGGCATCAACCTTCTGAACTGGAGCAGCGGATGGCCCGTCGCCTACTGACCCTGCTGGCGGCTCTGCTGCTCGCGATCGGCCTCGGCCAGCCGTCCGCGAGCGCCGCCTCGTTCGCCAACCCGGTCAAGTCGGTCAAGGGCGCCGACCCCTGGATCTCGTACCACAACGGCAACTACTACCTGGTGACGACGAGTTGGACCGACGTCATCACCATCCGCAAGTCCACCACCCTCGCGGGGCTCTCCACCGCGCCCAGCGTGCAGGTGTGGAAGGGCGACGCCGCCTCGCGGTGCTGCAACATCTGGGCGCCCGAGCTGCACTTCCTCAACGGGCGCTGGTACCTGTACTACGTCGCCGGGCAGAACGTCACCGACTACAACCCGACGCAGCGCAGCCATGTGCTGGAGAGCGCCGGCTCCGATCCCATGGGGCCGTACACCTACAAGGGACAGCTCAGCAACGTGTGGATGCTCGACCCGAGCGTGCTGAACGTGGGCGGCCGGCTGTACATGCTGGGCAGCGCGATCACCGAGGGGACGCAGAACCTCGTCATCGCGCCGATGTCCAACCCGTACACCGTCAGCGGCGCCTACTCGACGATCTCGCGGCCGACGCACGCCTGGGAGCGGCAGGGCGGCACGGTGAACGAGGGCGCCGAGGTGCTGCAACGCAACGGACGCACGTTCCTCATCTACTCCGCCAGCGGCTGCTGGACGCCCGACTACAAGCTGGGCCAGCTGGAACTCACCGGCTCGAACCCGCTGTCCGCGTCGTCCTGGACGAAGAAGTCCACGCCCGTCTTCCAGCGCGATGACGCAGCCGGGGTGTACGGCCCCGGCCACAACGGCTTCTTCACCTCACCGGACGGCCGCGAGAACTGGATCGTCTACCACGCCAACGACTCCGCCTCCGAGGGCTGCGACAACGGGCGTACGACCCGGGCGCAGAAGTTCACCTGGAACTCCGACGGCACCCCGGACTTCGGCACCCCGGTGCGGCTGGGCGCGTCCCTCACCGGGCCCTCCGGAGAGCCGTCCAGCGCCTCCACGACGTACACGGTCGTCAACCGCGGCAGCGGCAAGTGCCTTGACGTGGCGGGCGGTTCGGCCGCGGACGGCGCCAATGTCCAGCAGTGGGCGTGCAGCGGCGGCAACAACCAGAAGTGGCGGCTGGAGGACCTCGGTGACGACACCCACCGGCTGGTCAACGTCGCCACCGGCAAGGTGCTCGACACCGAGAACTGCTCCTCCGCCGACGGTGCCGACCTGCGGCAGTGGTCCTGGCTGAACAACACCTGCCAGCGCTTCCGCTTCATCGCCACCGACGGTGGTTACGTGCGGATCGCCAACCAGGCCACGGGCAAGGTCGCCGACGTGGCGGACTGCGGGACGGCGAACGGGACGGATGTCCGCCAGTGGTCCTGGCTGGGCAACAACTGCCAACAGTGGCGCCTGAACCCGGCTTAGCCGCGGCGCTACCCGGCCGCGCCCATCCCCGCTGCGTTCGGCCAGCTCTGGCTGTTCGGCCACCCGGTCGCCGGGGCGGGCGTGAGCCCGGGAGCCGGCCCGGTCGTACCCCGAACCTGGGCGGCCGTAAGCCCGCCCCGGGCCGGCACCCCCGGCGGCGTGAGCCCGGGCATCGCCGCCGCGGCCGGCGCCACGGGCGACGGGAAGGGCATCGGCGCGGGCGGGGCGGGCGCGGGCGGGGCGGGCGCAGGGGTCGGGGCCGGAGCTGCCGCCGGGGCCACAGGAGCCGGTGCCGGCATGGGCATGCCCGCCCCCGGCATCGCCTGCGGCTGAGCCGCCGCAGGCATCCCGGCACTCATGGCCTGAGCGGCAAGGCCCTGCATACCGGCGCCGTTGGTGGAGCTGACCAGCCGGTCCACGGCCGCCGTACCCGAGCTGTAGTTGGTCCCTGTACCGAGCTCGGGTACGGCGGCTCCCCTCCTGGTCCCGTAGAGCACCTGTTCCAGGCCGGACACCAGGCGACGCACGTCCACCTGGGGGCGCACCACGAGACGCAGGAAGCGGCTGGACGAACCGATCTTGTTGCCGCACTCGCGGACCAGGATCCGGTGCTCGGTGAGCAGCCGGTCCCGGACCACGGTGCCTTCGGCGCCCACGGGGAGGCGTACGAAGAGGAAGTTGCCCTGGGACGGGTAGACCGTCAGGCCGGGCAGCGCGGAGAGCTGGCTGGCCATGTCCAGGCGGTCCCGGCGCACCTGCTGGAGGCTCTGCGCGTACTCGGGGCCGTGCTCCTTGAGCATGAACACCACGTGCTCCGCGAAGGAGTTGAGGTTCCACTTGGGCAGCATCGAGCGGACCATGCCGGCGAGGGCCGGGTTGGCGACCAGGTAGCCGAAGCGGATGCCGTGCAGGCCGAAGTTCTTGCCGAGGCTGCGCAGCACGATGACGTTCGGGCGCAGCATCGCCTCCTGGACGACCGACGGCTCCTGCTCGGCGTCCGCGAACTCCAGGAAGGACTCGTCGATGACGACCAGGTCCAGGTCGGCCATCGCGTCCATGAACTGCACGATGGCGTGCTTGTGCAGAAAGCCGCCGTCGGGGTTGTTCGGGTTGCAGATCACCGCCACCCGCGTCCCCCTGGCACGGATGAACTCGGCGTACTGGGCGAGGTCCAGGGCGAACCCGCTGGACTCCTGGAGCGGGAACATGTCGACCCGCTTGCCGGTCTCCATCGGCTGGTCGGTCCAGCGGCCGAAGGTGGGGACGGGGACGGCGAGGGACTCACGGACCAGCAGATGGTCGATCCAGGTGATCAGCTCGGTGGAGCCGTTTCCCATCGCCACGCACTGCGGCGGGAGCTGGAGCAGACTGCACAGCTCGGCCGTGATCGTGTCGGCGCTGCTCGGGTAGTACGTGATGATGTCCCGCAGCCTGGCCGCCATCTCCTCGAACATCGCGGGAGTGGGGAAGTAGGGGTTGCAGGGGATACAGAAGTCGACCGGACCGGCCCCGTCGCCGCCCTCCCGCGTCAGCGCCGCCATCGACGGGCTGTGCGCCGCGGTGCTGCGGAACAGCGAGGTGACGTTGTCGGCCATGGAACCTCCGTATGGGGCGGGCCCGGCGGGGACGACCGGGCCCGTCGTCTTGGGTGGCCCGCGCGGGGGAGCACGGGCCGCCCATACATACGGAGGCTGGGGTGGCGCTGTTCAACCACCGGGGAACCGGTGAGAACTTGTGTGCCACCTGTGAAGAACCGTCAGAAGCGACGTCCGGGCAGACTTCAGCAGGTGAACGAGTGGACCGTCGTCGAACGGTACGTCTGCCCCGGACGCAGCACCGTCGACGGGAACGACGGCTTGTTCGGCGAGTCCGGGAAGTGCTGCGTCTCCAGGCACAGCGCGTCACCCTGGCGGTAGGTGCGGCCGGAGGGGCCGACCAGGGTGCCGTCGAGGAAGTTGCCGGAGTAGAACTGCAGGCCCGGCTCCGTGGTCGCCATCCGCAGCGTGCGGCCGGAGGAGGGGTCCTTCAGGGTCGCGCACCACTCGGGACGCGGCGAGATGCCCTTGTCGAGCACCCAGTTGTGGTCGATGCCCTTGCCGTACAGCAGCTGCTGGTGGGCTTCGCGGATGTCCTCGCCGATCGCCTTGGTGCGGCGGAAGTCGAAGGGGGTGCCCGCGACGGGGGCCAGCTCACCGGTGGGGATGAGGCCCGAGTCGACGGGGGTGTAGCGGGACGCGGCGATCTTCAGCTGGTGGTTCTCGATCGTGCCGCTGCCCTCGCCGGCGAGGTTCCAGTACACATGGCTGGTGAGGTTGACGACCGTGGCCTTGTCGGTGGTGGCCTCGTAGTCGATGCGCCAGTCGCCGTGCTTGGTGAGGGTGTACGTCACCTTCACCTTGAGCGTGCCCGGGTAGCCCATCTCGCCGTCGACGGACGTGTAGTGCAGGTACAGGCCGACGTCCGAGCCCTTGGTGAACGGCTCGATGTCCCACACGTGCTTGTCGAAGCCCTTGGCGCCGCCGTGCAGGCTGTTCACGCCGTCGTTGACGTTGACCTGGTAGGTCTTGCCGTCGAGCGTGAACTGGCCCTTGCCGATGCGGTTGCCGTAGCGGCCGATCAGGGCGCCGAAGTACGGGCTCTTGGCGACGTAGTCCTCGATGTTGTCGAAGCCCAGGGAGATGTTGGCGTACCGGCCGCGGCGGTCCGGGACCTCCAGGGACTGCACGATGCCGCCGTAGGAGAGGACCTTCATGCGGGTGCCGCCGTTGGCCAGCGACCAGCTGTAGATCTTCGTGCCGTCGGCGAGCTTGCCGAAGAGCGACTTCACCGGCGTCCTGCCTCCCGTGGCCTGTGCGGTGCCGATGGTCGCGGCGGTGATCCCCGCCGCTGCGGCTCCGGCTATGACCGTACGTCTGCTCATGTCCATGTGCGGCTCCTGCTCAGGAAGTTGAACTGAAGTGGAAGGGCCCCGCCTTCCGGCGGGGCCCGAGGGGATTTACGAACCGACCTTCCGCTTGTTCCACACGTCGAAGCCGACCGCCGCCAGGAGCACCAGGCCCTTGATGACCTGCTGCCAGTCGGTGCCGATGCCGACGAGGTTCATGCCGTTGTTCAGCACGCCCAGGACCAGGCCACCGATGATCGCGCCGAGGACGGTGCCGACGCCGCCGCTCATCGACGCACCGCCGATGAACGAGGCCGCGATCGCCTCCAGCTCGAAGTTGAGGCCCGCCTTGGGCGAGGCCGCGTTGAAGCGGGCGGCGAAGACCAGACCCGCCAGGGCCGCGAGCATGCCCATGTTCAGGAAGACCAGGAAGGTGACCTTCTTGTCCTTCACACCCGACAGCTTGGCCGCCGGGAGGTTGCCGCCGATCGCGTAGATGTGGCGGCCGATGATCGCGTTGCGCATCACGTAGCCGAAGCCGACGAGCAGCACGCCGAGGACGAGCAGCACGATCGGGGCGCCCTTGTAGCTGGCCAGCAGCATCGTCAGCGTGAGGATGGCGGCGCCGATCGCGACGAGCTTCAGCAGGAACAGGTTGAAGGGCGGGACATCGAGGGCGAACTCCTGCTGCCGGCGGCGGTCGCGGAACTCCTGGAAGACCACGAACGCGATCATCGCGAAGCCCAGCAGCAGAGTGAGGTTGTGGTAGTTCGTGTTCGGACCGACCTCGGGCAGGAAGCCGTTGGCGACCTTCTGCAGCCCCTCCGGGAACGGGCCGAGGGTCTGGCCCTCCAGGAAGATCTCGGTCAGACCGCGGAAGATCAGCATGCCCGCGAGGGTCACGATGAACGACGGTATGCCGCCGTACGCGATGAAGAACCCTTGTACGGCACCCGCGAGGGCGCCGACGGCCAGGCACAGGAGGACGGCGACCGGCCATGGCATGTCGTTCCTGACCATGAACACGGCGGCCATCGCGCCGACGAACGCCGTCAGTGAACCGACCGACAGATCGATGTGGCCCGCGATGATGACCAGCATCATGCCGATCGCCAGAATCAGGATGTAGCTGTTCTGCAGCACCAGGTTGGAGACGTTGCGCGGCAGCAGCAGGTCGCCGTCGGTCCACACGGCGAACAGCACCACGATCAGGCCGAGGGCGATCAGCATGCCGTACTGACGCATGTTGCGGCGCATGCCGTCCATCACCAGCTGGAGCAGGCCGTCGCCCGCGGCCCCTCCGCTCTTGCCCGGCGGCGCGGGGGCCGGGGTCTTGGCGGTCACATCCGTGCTCATCGGGTTACCTCTTTGTCCTTAGTCATCTGACGCATCAGCGACTCCTGCGAGGCCTCGGCCCGCGAGAACTCGCCGGTCAGCCGCCCCGCGGCCATCGTGTAGATGCGGTCACACATGCCGAGCAGCTCCGGCAGCTCGGAGGAGATGAAGACGACCGCCTTGCCCTGGGCGGCCAGCTGGTCGATGACCGTGTAGATCTCGTACTTGGCACCGACGTCGATGCCGCGCGTCGGCTCGTCCAGGATCAGCACGTCCGGACCCGCGAAGATCCACTTGCTGAGGACGACCTTCTGCTGGTTGCCGCCGGACAGCTTGCCCACCGGCTCGAAGACGGTCGGCGCCTTGATGTTCATGGACTTGCGGAAGCCCTCGGCGACCTGCCGCTCCTCGTGCTCGTCGACCACGCCCCGCTTGGCGACCTTGCCCAGCGCGCTGAGCGAGATGTTGCGGTTGATGGTGTCGATGAGGTTCAGGCCGTAGTGCTTGCGGTCCTCGGTGACGTACGCGATGCCGTTCTTCACGGCCTCGGGGACGGACTTCGTACGGATCTCCTTGCCGTCCTTGAGGACCGTGCCGCCCGCGTACCGGCCGTAGGTGCGGCCGAAGACGCTCATCGCGAGCTCGGTGCGGCCGGCGCCCATCAGGCCCGCGATCCCGACGATCTCCCCGCGCCGCACGGTCAGTGACACATCGTCGACGACCTTGCGCTGCTGGTCGATCGGGTGGTGCACGGTCCAGCCCCGGATCTCCAGCGCGGGAGCCGCGCCCTCCTCCGGCTCGTGCGGGGTGCGCTCCGGGAAGCGGTGCTCCAGGTCGCGGCCCACCATGCCGCTGATGATCCGGTCCTCGGTGGTCTCCGGGGCCTTCACATCGAGCGTCTCGATGGTCTGGCCGTCCCGGATGATCGTCACCGAGTCGGCGACCTTGCGGATCTCGTTGAGCTTGTGGGAGATGATGATCGAGGTGATGCCCTGCTTCTTCAACTCCAGGATGAGATCCAGGAGTTTGCCGCTGTCCTCGTCGTTCAGGGCCGCGGTCGGCTCATCCAGGATGAGCAGCTTCACCTTCTTCGACAGCGCCTTGGCGATCTCCACCAGCTGCTGCTTGCCCACGCCGATGTCGGCGACGCGGGTGTCCGGGTGGTCGGACAGGCCGACCCGGCGCAGCAGCTCGGTGGCGTGCCGCAGGGTCTCCCGCCAGTCGATGAACCCGCCCTTGGCGTGCTCGTTGCCGAGGAAGATGTTCTCCGCGAGGGAGAGGAACGGCGACAGCGCCAGTTCCTGGTGGATGATGACGATGCCGCGCTGCTCGCTCGCCCGGATGTCCTTGAACTCACAGACCTCACCTTCGAAGAGGATGTCCCCTTCGTAGGTGCCGTGCGGGTGGACGCCGGAGAGGACCTTCATCAGGGTCGACTTACCGGCGCCGTTCTCCCCGCAGATGGCGTGGACCTCGCCCTGCTGGACGGTCAGCGTGACGTCCGACAGCGCCTTGACGCCGGGAAAGGTCTTGACGATCGAGCGCATTTCCAGGACGGGTCCCGCCATGGTCGTGCCTTCCAATCAGAGTGTGCCGGCGGTTACTTGAGGTCGCTTTCCTTGATGTAGCCGGAGTCGACGACCGTCTCCTTGTAGTTGTTCTTGTCGACGCTGACCGGCGTGAGCAGGTAGGCCGGGACGACCTTGGCGCCGTTGTCGTAGGTCTTGGTGTCGTTGACCTCGGGCTTCTTCTTGTTGAGCACCGCGTCGACCATGTTCGAGGCCACCTTGGCGAGCTCACGGGTGTCCTTGTAGACGGTCATCGACTGCTCGTCGGCGATGATCGACTTCACCGAGGCCACCTCGGCGTCCTGACCGGTGACGATGGGCAGCGGCTTGCTCTTGGAGCCGTAGTCGTCGGACTTCAGCGCCGAGAGGATGCCGATGGAGATGCCGTCGTACGGCGAGAGGACCGCGTCGACGCGCTCGCTCTTGTAGGCCGAGGTCAGGATGTCGTCCATGCGCTTCTGGGCGGTGCCGCCGTCCCAGCGCAGGGTGGTGACCTGGTTCAGCGCGGTCTGCTTGGAGCGGACGACCAGCTGCTTCTTGTCGATGTAGGGCTGCAGGACGTTCATCGCGCCCTGGAAGAAGTAGCGGGTGTTGTTGTCGTCGTTGGAGCCGGCGAACAGCTCGATGTTGAAGGGGCCCTTCTTGGAGCCGTCCTTCAGGCCGAGCTTCTCGACGATGTAGTTGCCCTGGAGCTCGCCGACCTTCTCGTTGTCGAACGACGCGTAGTAGTCGACGTTCTTGGTGCCGAGGATGAGGCGGTCGTAGGAGATCACCGGGATGTTGGCGTCCGCGGCCTGCTGGAGCACGTTGTTCATCGACTTGTTGTCGATGGCCGCGACGATCAGCGCCTTGACGCCCTGGGTGATCAGGTTCTCGATCTGCGACACCTGCTGGTCGGGGTCGTCCTCGCCGTAGACCAGCTTGGTCTTGTAGCCCTTGGACTCCAGGTCCTTGACGACGTTGTTGCCGTCGGCGATCCAGCGCTCGGAGGACTTGGTCGGCATCGCGATGCCGATGGTGGCGCCCTTGGTGTCCCCGCCCTCCTCCTTGCTGCCGCCCTCACCGCTCTGGCCACAGGCCGTCAGGGTCAGGGCGAGGGAGGCGGCGGAGGCTATGGCGGCGAGTGCGGCTCTGCGAGTACGCATGATCATCATCCTTGATGTGGGTGGGGCAGGGCTCGGTCTGGCGGTGCGAGGACGCCTCCGAGGGGCGGTGTGCGGGTCGACCGAGGGTGTGTGGGATTGTGTTCGACTGCGTCTTCTTTTGTGAAGGGGGTTTGCCCGGAACGTTATGCGGGAGTTTCGAATCGCTTCAGCGTCCCGGGCAGCCGTGAGCCGAGAGGTGCCATGTCGCCGTCCGCTCCGTGCCGCGCCAGCAGGTCCAGGGCGAGCCGGCCCCGCCGGACGCGTTCCTTGGCGGTGGCCAGCGTCAGGTCCCGCATGTGGTGGCCGTAGGGGTAGATGCCGGGGGCCTTGGACAGCCCGAACTTCAGGTAGAGCGGCGCGCCGCGTCTGATCAGCTCGGCGACCTCGTACATCCGCACATAGCCGCCGAGGTCGTCGGGGGCCTCGATGTACATGTCCATGGGGGCGCCGGACACCCGCCGGATCTCGGTGAGGTGGTCGAGCGTCAGATCGCTCGGCACGTTGATCGAGTCGGCGCCCAGCTGCTCGTACACGGCGTACGCGGCCGGGTTGACGGGACCGATCAGCGCGCTCGCCTTGAACGTCGTGTCGGCGGGGAGGATCCCGGCGGCCCGCGCCCGGTGCAGCGTCCACAGCACGCCCTCGTCGGCGACGAGCAGGCACTTGACGCCCAACTCCGTGGCGCGTACGGCGTCTTCGACGCAGCCGGCGACGGCGTCGTGGCCGCGGGCGCGCAGTCCGGCCCCCCGCGAGTCGGTGCGCGTGGACCCGCCGATGTCCCAGGTGCCGCGCGGGCCGGTGAACAGGCAGAGCTCGATGTCGCGCTCGGCGGTTGCCTCGACCATCTCGGTGATCTCGGCGTCGGTCAGCATCCACACGCCGCTGCCCTGGCTGATCCGGTGGATCGGCACGTCCAGTCGCGAGGCTTCCTTGAGGACGACGGCCAGCGCTTCGGGACCCTCGCACGAGGGGATCTCGGTGCGCCAGCGGCCGCCGCCCGGGAAGGTGTGGGGCGAGGCGTCGGCGGGGGAGAGGTCGGGCGCGCCCAGGCCGAGGGCGGCGAGCGCCTGCTCACCGGGTCGACGGGCTGCCGTGGCGGAAGCGTCGGTCACAAGCTGTCCTTTGTGTTCGATATTTCGGACGAGGTTCGCGGCTCAGGGCGCGGGGGGCTTGGGAGTACGCCGGTACGGAAGCCGTCAGGTTGCCCCCGTACCGGCGTACGTCTAGGGGTGAAGGAGGACCTTGCCCACCTTCGGATCACCGGACCCGACGAGCTCGATCGCCTGTGGGAACTCCTCCAGCGGCAGCTCGTGCGTGATCAGCGGCAGCGGATCGAGCAGCCCGGCCGCGAACACGCGCACCGTGTGTGCCCAGGCGTCCGGCGGCGCCCCGAAGACGGTGTGCACCTCCAGTTGCCGTACGACCAGATCCGTCGGGTCCAGGCCGTCGGCGCCCGGCGCCGGGATCCCGGTGAGGACCAGCCGCCCGCCCCGCCTCAGCAGTGCGGCGGAGGTGCGCGCGGCGTCGGCGGACCCGGCGGTCTCGATGACGACGTCGAAGTCGTCGGGGAGCTCCTGGTCCTTGGTGCGGAAGTCGGTCGCCCCGTACTGCCGCGACAGCTGCTCCCGGTCGTTGCGGGTGCCCACCACCAGCAGCTCGGCCGGCGAGCCCGCCTTCAGGAACTGGACGGCGAACATCCCGAGCGTCCCGGTGCCGACGACCGCCACCCGCTCGCCCGGCAGCGCGTTCGCCTTGATCGCCGCGGCGGCGATACAGGCGGCCGGCTCCAGCAGGGCGGCGGCGGTCAGGTCGGCGTCGTCCGGCAGGACGTGCAGCAGCCGGGCCGGCAGCGTGAGCGTGGCGGCCATGGCGCCGGGCTGGGTGAACCCGGTCTCCTCGTACCCCGCGGTGCACAGCGTGGTCTCACCGGCGTGGCAGCGGTCGCACACCTGGCAGTTGCGGAAGCCCTCACCGACGACCTTGCGGCCGACGAGGCTCCCGGGCACCCCGGCGCCGACCGCCTGGACGGTGCCGGACCACTCATGGCCGGGCGTGAGCGGGTAACGGACGTACCCCTCGGGCCGGTTGCCCTGGTACACCTCGCGGTCACTGCCGCAGATACCGACCGCGTGGACGCGGACCAGCGCCTCGCCGGGGCCGGGGTCACGAGGCGTGTGCTCGGTGAGCCGGTGCTCGCCGGGCGCCTCGATGACTACGGCGGTGTTCACTTGGTGGCCTTGGGCTTGCGCTGCTCCCAGCCCTCGGCCCACAGGTCGAAGCGGGCCTGCTGCTGCGGGAACTCGGCGGCGGCGTCGACGTCGAGCTCGACACCGAGGCCCGGCGCGTCGGAGAGGTGGAAGTACCCGTCGACCACCTGCGGGGCGCCCTTGACGACCTTCTTGATCTCCGCGTCGGCGAAGTCGTTGAAGTGCTCCAGGATCTTGAAGTTCGGCGAGGTGAAGCCGACCTGGAGGGAGGCCGCGGTGAGCACGGAGCCGCCCACGTTGTGCGGCGCTACCAGCATGTAGTGGGTCTCGGCGGTCGCGGCCAGCTTGCGCGTCTCCCAGATGCCGCCGATGTGGCCGACATCGGGCTGGATGATGTCGACGGCCTGGCTCTCGAAGAGCTCACGGAACTCGATGCGATCGTGGATGCGCTCACCGGTGGCGACCGGAATGTCGACCTTGGCGGCGACCTTCTCCAGCGCCTTCAGGTTCTCCGGCGGGCACGGCTCCTCCAGCCAGGCCGGCTTGAACGGGGCCAGCTCCTTGGCGAGGCGGACGGCGGTCGCGGGGGAGAAGCGGCCGTGCATCTCCAGCATCAGCTCGGCCTCCGGGCCGATGGCGTCGCGGACGGCCTCGATGAGGGAGACGGCGTAGAGGGTCTGCTCGTGGTCGAGCTCGAAGTGGCCGGTGCCGAACGGGTCGATCTTGAGCGCCTTGTAGCCGCGCTCCATGACGCCCTGGGCGGCCTTGTGGTACGCCTCCGGGGTCCGCTCGGTGGTGTACCAGCCGTTGGCGTACGCCTTGACCTTGTCGGTGACCTTGCCGCCGAGGAGCTGCCAGACCGGCACGCCCAGGGCCTTGCCCTTGATGTCCCAGCAGGCCATCTCGATCACGGCGATCCCGGACATCACGATCTCGCCGGCGCGCCCGTAGTCGCCGTACTTCATCCGCTTGACGAGGTCTTCCACGGCGAACGGGTCCGAACCGAGAATGTGGTTGGCCTCGGCCTCCCGCAGATAACCGATCAGCGCGTCGGTGTGGCCCAGCATCCGGGTCTCGCCGACTCCGGTGATGCCCTCGTCGGTGTGCACCTGGACGTATGTCAGGTTGCGCCACGGCGTCCCGACCACATGTGTGCTGATTCCGGTGATGCGCACGGCAATTGCCCCTTGCTGCGTCGTCGGCTCATTTGACGTTGCATCCGAGCATGTTCGATATTTCGGCACACGTTCGAAATGCTGACGTGACAGTAGGGAGGCGGCGCCGGGAGTGTCAATGGGTCGCACGCATAACGGTTTCGACACTGCTTTCGATACGGATTTCGGTCGGCCGGTCACGGAGTGAGGGGGGCGTGTCTGGCGTGTCCTGGCATATCCCTCAACTCGGTATGCCGGAACGGATGGTTCCCTACAGAACTTTCACAGCTGTGACTATCAACCGTGCCCGTGCGGAACCTAGTCTTCCCGCGTCATGGACTACTGCCACCCGTGCCGACGGCACCTGAATGGCGCCCTCGCCTGCCCGGGGTGCGGCGCCACCAGCGAAGCGCTCCGCGCGTACGCGGGCGCCCCGCCCGAGGCGTACCCGCAGATGGCCCAGCGGGCGGTGGGGGGGCCCGCGGGGGCCGCGGGGGGCCAGGGCGCCTATGAGGGCTACGAGGGGCAGTACGGCGGC
The DNA here is from genome assembly GCF_001513975.1 of Streptomyces curacoi. Taxonomy (GTDB): domain Bacteria; phylum Actinomycetota; class Actinomycetes; order Streptomycetales; family Streptomycetaceae; genus Streptomyces; species Streptomyces curacoi. The sequence continues at coordinate 811,682 of NZ_KQ947984.1, read as the reverse complement.
GGCTACGCGGGCGGGAGCTACGAAGGCGGGGGCTACGAGGCCGAAGGTCACCACGCGGAGGGTTACGGGGCCGAGGGCTCCGAAGAGGCCGCAGGGGCCGCGGACGACGTGCGGACCGCTGATGCCGCGGCGGAGGTGTCGGAGGCGGCGCCGGTCGGCGGACGGGCCGCCCGCAGGGCCGCACAGCGGCGAGGCCGAGGGCGGGGGCGCGGTCGCGACGAGTACGTCGAGCGCGATGAGTACGCCGAGTACGACGAGTACGACGAGGAAGACGACGGCGACCCGGACGAGGAGTCCGCGTCCGGGGGCGCGAGCCGTCGCGATCGCAAGGCCGCCGCGCATCGGCGGCGCCGTCGCCGGACCCTGCTCATCGCCGCGGGCTTCGTCCTGGCCGCGGGTGGTCTGAGCCTCGCGGAACTCGGTATGGACGCCCCGGGCAGCAGTCCGAAGCCGGCCGCGGCCGGGGATGAGTCGGCGGAGGGCGCGGCGTCGGAAGAGGTGACCGCGTCACCGGAGGCGACGGACGGGACTACGGGGACGGACGCGAGCGCTCCGTCGTCGGACCCCTCGGCCTCTCCCTCGGCCTCGGAGTCGCCGAAGGACGAGGACAAGAAGAAGGACGAGGACAAGGACAAGGAAGCGGACAAGGAGGCCCAGTCGTCGTCGACGGCGGGCGACGGCTCCGGCGCGTCCACCTCGGCCCCCACGCCCACGGCGGAGCCCGAGACCCCCGCCCCGACGGTCGAACCGACCACCTCGGTGCCGAGCCCGGACCCGACGCCGACGGAGACGTGCGAGCGGTTCCTGTGGTGGTGCACCTGACGTGCGTCGGTGGTGCACCTGACGTGCGTCGGTGGTGCTACCTGACGTGCGCCTGACGTGCGCCCGTGGTGCACCTGAGACGTTCGCCTTCGCGAAGGCGCCCCTATGTGCCGGTCGCCAGCATCCGCCGCAGCAGATCCCGCAGGGCCAGCCGTTCGTCCTCCGACAGTCCCGCCAGCGGCTCCCGGGCGAACCGGAGTGAGTCCCGCAGACTGCGGGCCACCTGCCGGCCCTCCTTCGTCGCCGCCGCGAGCTTGACCCGCCGGTCCGCCGGGTCCGGGCGGCGCTCCACCAGGCCGCGCGACTCCAGCCGGTCCACGATGCCCGTAACGTTCGACGGCTCGCACCGCAGCCGCTGCGCCAGCTTGCGCATCGGCAGCGGCTCCAGCGACAGCAGGCTCAGCAGCCGTGCCTGCGCGCCGGTCAGCGCGTGCTCGGCGGCTGCCTCCTCGTACTCCTGGTGGTAGCGGGCCACGACCGAGCCGATGAGGTCGACGACTTCGAGGGTCAGCTCATCGGGGCGGCGGGTGTCGTGTGGAGTGGCCATGGTCTCAGGGTACCCCGGTTACTTGACATCCTGAAATATTCAGGAGCATGGTTGTTTCAGGTTCTGAAGTAAATCGGAAAGGCACCTCCCATGAGCAACCGCGAATGGCACCTCCTCTCCCGCCCCGTCGGCTGGCCCAAGCCGGAGGACTTCGCCCTGGTCGAGGCGGAGGTCCCCACGCCGGGTGAGGGCCAGGTCCTGGTGCGGAACAAGTACCTCTCCGTCGACCCGTACATGCGCGGCCGGATGAGTGCCGCCAAGTCGTACGTCGCCCCCTTCGAGCTGGGCAAGGTCATGCAGGGCGGCGCCGTCGGCGAGGTCGTCGAGTCCAACGCCGAGGGCATCGCCGTGGGCGACCACGTCCTGCACTTCTTCGGCTGGCGCGAGTACGCCGCCGTGGACGCCAAGCACGCCGTCAAGGTCGACGCGGACGCGGCGCCCCTGTCCACCTACCTCGGCGTCCTCGGCATGACCGGCCTCACCGCCTACGCCGGTCTGCTGCGCACCGCCGCCTTCAAGGAGGGCGACGCCGTGTTCGTGTCGGGCGCCGCAGGCGCGGTCGGCAGCCAGGTGGGCCAGATCGCCAGGCTGAAGGGCGCCTCGCGGGTCATCGGGTCCGCCGGGTCCGACGAGAAGGTCAAGCTCCTCGTGGAGGAGTACGGGTTCGACGCCGCCTTCAACTACAAGAACGGCCCGGTGAGCGGCCAGCTGCGCGAGGCCGCCCCCGACGGCGTCGACGTCTACTTCGACAACGTCGGCGGGGACCACCTCGAGGCGGCCATCGGCTCGCTCAACCAGGGCGGCCGGATCGCCGTCTGCGGCATGATCTCCGTCTACAACAACACCGAGCCCGCCCCCGGCCCGCGGAACCTCGCCCGCCTCATCCAGACCCGCGGCCGCATCGAGGGCTTCCTGGTCGGCGACCACTACGACCTGCAGCCGCAGTTCGTCCAGGAGGTCGGCCCCTGGGTGGCCTCGGGGCAGCTCAAGTACCGCGAGACCGTGGTCGAGGGCATAGAGAACAACCTGGAGGCGTTCCTCGGGGTCCTGCGCGGTGACAACACCGGGAAGATGATCGTCAAGCTGTAGGTCTGTCCGCGAGGGCTGTCTGTCCGCGAGGGCTGTGCTGGATTTCCGGCATGCGGTAACTTCTTTCCGAATTCCGTCGCGATCGTGGGCGCGAGTCGCGGCGGACCGAGGAGGAAGACAACCGCATGTCCATCCAGCACTCCGACGTCCTGTACACCGCCGTCGCCACCGCCGAGAACGGCCGTGACGGCCGGGTCGCCACCGACGACGGCAAGCTCGACGTCGTCGTGAACCCGCCCAAGGAGATGGGCGGCAGCGGCGCCGGCACCAACCCGGAGCAGCTCTTCGCCGCCGGCTACAGCGCCTGCTTCCAGGGCGCCCTGGGCGTCGTCGCACGCCAGGAGAAGGCCGACATCTCCGGTTCGACCGTCACCGCGAAGGTTGGCATCGGCAAGAACGACGACGGATTCGGGATCATCGTGGAGATTTCGGCCCAGATCCCCAACGTCGACACGGAGACCGCCAAGGGCCTCGTCGAGAAGGCCCACCAGGTCTGCCCGTACTCGAAGGCGACTCGCGGCAACATCAGCGTGACGCTGGTCTGACGCGTTCGTTGCTACGACGAGGCCGCACCCTTGGACGTGGGGTGCGGCCTCGTCCTGTCAGCCGGCCAGTGCCGCCGAGTGCACCGCCTTCACCAGCCGCTCGTTCTCCGGCGCCGCCCCGCCCGGGAAGGCGCAGCGGCGGCGGGTGTAGCCGTACGCCAGGCCGCTGCGGGGATCCGCGAACGCCTGGGAGCCGCCTGCCCCGCTGTGGCCGAAGGCGCCCGCGCCCAGGAACGGGTACCAGCAGTCGGCGACCGCCTGGAAGCCGAGGCCGAACGACTTGTGGGTTCGGGCCACCAGGTCGTAACCGATCGAATGGATCTGCCCGACCTCGGCGATCGTGTCCGGCTTCAGCAGCGGTGGCCGCCCGTCCACCTCGCTGATCGCCGCCGCGTACATCCCGGCGAGCCCGCGCGCGGCCGCGACCCCGCCCGCCGACGCGGGCCCCTTCGCGCGCACCGTCCGGGAGTTGGCGTGGTCCACCAGGTCGCCCGGCCTTGGCACATGGGTGTTGAAGGCGATCGACGCCAGGGTGTGCGGTCCCTTCGGCACCGAGTCCAGGACCGCCTGCTGCTCCGGCGTCGGAGCCATCGGCAGCACGGAACGGAACCGGGGCTCCAGCACCTCGGGCAGCCCCAGGTAGAAGTCCAGGCCGTACGGCGCCCGCACCCGCTCCTCGTACACCTCCTGGAGCGTGCGGCCCGTGGCCCGGCGTACGACCTCGCCGGTGAGCGCGCCGATGACGAGCGCGTGGTAGCCGAAGGCCGTGCCCGGGCGCCAGAACGGCCGCTGGTCCGCGAGCCGCTCGGCGATCGCCTGGTCGTCGGCCAGCTCCTCCTCGGTGAAACCGGCGTCCAGGCCGACCAGCCCGGCCCGGTGCGCCAGCAGATCGCGCAGGGTCAGTCCGCCCTTGCCCTCGGCGCCGAACTCCGGCCAGTAGTACGTCACCTTGCGGTCCAGCTCCAGCGTGCCGTCCTGCACGAGGAGCGCGACCACGAGGTGGGCGGCGCCCTTGGTGGAGGAGAACACGCCGTAGAGGGAGTCGGCGTCGCAGCCGTCACCGGCCCACAGGTCGACGACCTTCCGGCCGTGCACGTACGCGCACAACTGGCCCTCGTAGCCGGCCGGTTCGCCTGCCACGAAAGCGGCGAACTCCTCGCGCACCGTCTCGAAGCCGTCCGCGACGGTGCCGTGGATCTTCTGCGTCATCCGCTCTCCTCATCTGAGCCGCTTGCCCGGGCCATGGCGAACAACGCCCGCCCGACCTGGGCGAATTCCCCCTTGGGATGATCCCGGAAGAGGGGCTCGGTGCCGAACAGGACGGCTCCCGGGCCGCTGACCACGGCCGCCTGCCCCGCCGCGTCCGCCGGTCCGCCGGAGCCGTCCTCCGACGGCCGCCAGTGCCCGGACACGAGCGGGTTCCCGGTCGCGTACGACTGCTCCACCCGGACCCCCGGGCCGAGGTCGGTGAACCATACGGGCGCGTACACGAAGCCGTGGTCCGGAGCGCCGGTCATCAGGGCGCTGCGCGAGTTGCGCACGCGCACCACGCCGTTGGCGTCGCCGTTGCCCTCGACCGGCTTGGCGGCCAGCAGCCCGGCCGCCGAGTTGAGCGCGGCGCCGGTGGCACCGCGGCCGACGAGGCCGTGGTTGTCGAGGAAGGCGTCGAGGGCGGTGCGGGCGGCGGCGTTCAGGTCGTCGTGGTCCAGCCCCGCCGAGACGAACAGCGCATCCACCGACGACCAGTCGAACCCCGCGTTCAGTACGGCCGTCGAGACCGGCGTGACCTCGAAGTTCATCTCCCGCAGCGCGAACAGCTCACCCGGCGTGACGGCCGCGGCGACCCGGGTGCGGTGCACCGGGGTGGTGCCGGTGAGTTTCGTGGAGCGGAAGGCCACGTCGTACGCGCGGGCGGCGTCCGCGGCCCGGCGGCGTGCGGAGCCCGGCACGATCGCGCTGCCGTCGGCGGCGAGGCGTGCCTCGACGCCCTTGCGCAGGAGCGAGTTGAGGGCGGCGATCTCGTTCGGGTCGTCGAGCCGCAGCCGGAGGTCACCGCGTGGGGCGACGTACGCGACCGGTGCCGCCGCCCGGACGGGGCGCAGGACGCCGTACGGCACACCCGGCAGGGTCTCGACCGTGGCGCCCCACAGCCGGCCGAGGCTCCAGCCGGAGATGTCGTACATCACCGAGACCTTGTCGCTGATGTCCCGCCCGTCCGCGAGGAGCGCGTTCGCGAGGCCGCGCTTGGGCTGGTGCATGTCGACGACGTAGGAGCCCTTGGCGTACGACCTCCCGCCGAGCCGGAAGGCGTGCGCCGCGCGCGTGACCCGGATGTCGTTGGCCAGGAGGTGGTCCACCAGACGGGCGGCGGCGGTGCCTGCGGCGGGGATGACGTAGGCGCGGGGGAAGGCGGTCGTGTAGACGTCCTCGGGGCCGATGCCGGGGACGCCAGGGACGGTCGCCGAGGACACCGGCACCTGTGCGGCGCCGGCGGCTCCGCGCCGGAAGACCTCGATCTGGTCGGCGAGCAGCGAAGCGCGCCTGGACCGTACGAAGTCGAGGGTGGCGCGCAGGGTCGCCCCGGCGATGTCGACGTTGATCGCGGAGCGGCGGCGCAGCTCGGTGACCGGCAGGGTGTCGTAGGCGGTGTTGTTCACCTGCATCGGGATCTCGATGGTGTGCGCGGCGACCGTGCCGTGGAAGGCCGCGTACTGCGGGGTGAAGACCGGCGGCCAGTCGTCCCAGCCCTCCTCCTGGTCCCGGAAGGGGATCTGCACGGGCTCGACGCCGTCCTTCCCGGGCGTGTAGCCGAGGCCGTTGACGGCGGCCTCCATGCCGAGGGCGTTGGCGTAGGTGTTCTTCAGGAAGAGGTCGTACTCGTAGTTCTCGCCGTGCGGGGGAGTGGTGGGCTCGATGAGCGTGCCGTTGACGTAGCCGTGCAGGTCGAGCATGACGGCCGGCTGCTTGGCGGTCATGATCTGCCGCATCGCCCGCACCTCGGGCTGCGAGGCGGTGACGAAGTCCCGGTTCATGTCGAAGCCGCCCGCGTTGGCGCGGGTTCCGGCGATACGGCCGTCCGGGTTCGCGGTGATGTTGAAGTAGAGGCGGGAGTGCGCGAGGAGGTCGCGGGTCCGGGCGTCCCCTGCGGTCGCCAGCCGCTCGATGAGCTTCAGGGAGGCGTCGGTGCCCTCCCACTCGTTGCCGTGGATGTTGCTGTTGAAGAAGACGGGCGTCTTGTAGGTCTTCTTGATCTCGGGGGACTTGGCGGCGAGGGCGGGCGCGTTCTCGATGAGCTCGCGCATGCGGGACTGGGCCCGGGCCTGGCGGGCCGTCTCCGGGGCGGTGACGGTGACGAGGTACAGCCGGTGCCCGCCGGCCGACCGGCCCGCGACCTCGACGCTCACCCGGTCGCCGAGGGCCTGGAGGGCGTTCAGCTTCGGCGCGATGGCGTGGTACGGGGTGAGGCCGAGCTTGATGGACTTGTCGGCCGGGTTCTCGGGGTCGGGGGTGAGGACCTGTCGCCGGGGGTAGCCGCGGCTGTCGTCGGCGATCGCCCCGGAGGCGGTCGTCCCGGTGGGTTCGAGGGCCCGCTGGGCGGCGCTCGCCGGCGTCCGCGCCGCGTGCTGGTCGAGCGCGGCCTCGCGGTGGACCGGGGGCCCCGGTTCCGCGGCGGCGATGGGCGGGGTGAGGAGCAGGGACCCCGCCGTGGTGAGGGTCAGGGCGGTGAGCAGTACGGGTCTTGCAGGAACGGTTCTCGTGGTGCGCACGCGTACCTCCTCGGAACTTCCTGAGATCGGTACGGCGAGGTGTACCTGTTCGACTCAACGGCAACAAGAGGGAGTTGGTGTCACGGATACCCCGGACGGCCCCTGCCGGGGCGGGCAAAGGGGGCATGCTGAGGGCTCCGGGTGTGTGTCGACGACGACAAAGGGGCGAGAGCTCATGGCGACGATCCCTTCGCTCCCCAGCAGGGACGACGTACTGCGCATGGCACGCAGCACGACGGACATCACCGGCCAACTCCTGGAAACGGCCGGAAACCTGACCCGCATCGCGATCAACACCTTCGACCCCAGGGACGGTTCGGGGGCCGAGGTGCTGCGCGTGCTGCGGCGGACCACCGCCGAACTGGCCGAGGCCAGCGCCTCGCCGCAGGCCCAGGAGGCCTTCTACCGCATCGTCGAGACCCTCACCCGCCTCGGCACCAGCGGGGCGCCCCTCGCGGTCCACCCGGTGAGCGAACCGGCGCAGGCCCTGCTGACCGCCCTGGGCGAGAGCCTGCTGCCGGTGCTGGACGCCGTCGAGCCGGCGGTCGAGGAGTTCGCGGCGGCGCTCGGCGAGCTGGTGGAGGCGACGTCACCGCTGCTGCCGGCGACGGCCGGGGTGGCCGCGGGCGCCCTGCTCGCCGTGACGCCGCTGCTCCGCTCGGCGGCGGACGTCCTGCGCGAGTCGTCCCCCGAACTCAGCCGCATCGCCGACGCCTTGACGGCCGCGCTCGCGCCCCTGATGCCGCTCCAGGTGGCCCTCGCCGAACGCACCGCCGCCGCCGGCGCGAACGTCGTCCGAGCCGCCCTCCCGCCCCTGGCCGACCTCACGGAGGCCGCGGCGGCGACCACCAAGGCGGCCCGGCCGGTACTGATCGCCGGGGAGGAGTTGCTGGTCTCCGCCCTGGAACAGGTCCAGCCCCTCCTCCTCGCCGGCGCGGCCCGGACCGGGCGGGTGGCCAGGGCGGTGGCGGTACGGGTCTCGGCGGCGGTGTCGCCGGCGGCGGAGCAGGGGGTCGTGGTGGCGGTTTCACCGGCCTGATCAGCACCACCCCTGGCGGCCCGCCGGCCACGGCCCGCTCGGTAGAGTTCGCCCATGCGTGATCTCGGGGTCGGTTTCGGATATCTCCTCAAGGGCCAGCGATGGGTGGCCCGGCACGGCAAGCAGTACGGGTTCGGGTTGGTCCCGGGTCTGATCACCCTGGTGCTCTACGCGGCCGCGCTGGTCGCGCTCGCGCTCTGGGGCCAGGACTTCGTGGCGTGGTCGACGCCGTTCGCGGACGACTGGTCGAGCCCCTGGCAGGGCCTCTTCCGCGGCTTCCTCACCGCCGTCCTGTTCGCCCTCGGCCTGCTGCTCTCCGTCATCACCTTCACCGCGGTCACCCTGCTGATCGGCCAGCCCTTCTACGAGAACCTCTCCGAGAAGGTCGACCGGGACGTCTCCCCGGACGGCACCGCCCCCGAGTCCGGCCTGCCGCTCTGGCGCGAGCTGTGGATCTCGGGCCGCGACAGCCTGCGCATCGTAGTGCGCGCCGCGCTCTGGGGCGTGCTGCTCTTCGCCCTGGGCTTCATCCCGGTCGTCGGCCAGACGGCCGTACCGGTGATCGGCTTCTTCGTCACCGGCTTCTTCCTCACCGAGGAGCTCACGGCCGTCGCCCTCCAGCGCCGCCGCGTCGAACTCCGCGACCGCCTCGCCATGCTCCGCTCCCGCAAGAGGCTCGTCTGGGGCTTCGGCACGCCGCTCGCCGTGGCCTTCCTGGTGCCGTTCGTCGCGGTGTTCCTGATGCCGGGGGCGGTCGCCGGGGCCACGCTCATGGTGCGGGAACTGCTCGGTGAGGAGACCCGGGAGGAAGCGGCGAGCGCCCCCGACTCGGAGTCCGTCAGCTGGTGACCGGGCTGTCGGCCGCCACCTTCAGGATCGTCCGGACCTGGGCGATGATGTCGAGCCGGTTGCGGACGAACTCGGGGTCCGTCACCGACCCCGTCGCCGGATCCGTGTTGCCCGCCCCGAACTGCAGCACCGGCGTGTGCACATGCCCGCCCGGCAGCACGTCGTGCAGCCCCAGCCGGTCCCGCAGCAGCGTCGCCCGGTAGGCGATCTCGTTGGAGAGGTAGTTCCCGCCGCCCCCGGCCCGCGCGGTCGAGCCGGGCGTCGGCCCGTCCGCCCGTACGACGGACTCCGTGCCTCCCGCCGGGATCTCGGTCACGCTCGTGTTGTCGTAGACCGGGAAACGGCCGGTGTTCGCGGCGACGATCTCCCGGTACGGCAGCGTCGTCGTCGTCCACTGCGGCTGCGAGGCCGGATCGGCGACCGGGACGGTCTCGGTGCGGGAGACGTTCTCGTTGTCCGGGAAGCCGCCCCGCCAGGCCCCGTTGGTGCGCTCGATGTCGAACCGCCCGACGCGCCCCTGGCTCACGGTCGTGAAGAGATCGGCCTTCTTCAGATACGGCCGCAGCGTCCGCTCCACCGTCCCCTCCGCGAAGTCCTGCCAGCGCACCGGGAACACCGCGGTCTCCACCCGCGCCGGCCCCTTCGCCGTCTCGATCACCGTGCCGTCGAGGGCGAGCGCGGTGGCCCCGGACGGGTTGGAGATACGGATGTCGCGGTCGAGGGTGAAGGGGTCGAAGCCGGTGACCAGGATCCGCCTCATTCCCTCGCCGTGCGGATGGCGGAGGTCGGTCTGGCCGCGCGAGGTCCGCTCCAGCGTGTCGAGCAGCGCGGCCCGTTGGGCGCCGCTCAGCCCGAACTCCGGCTCCCAGGTGCGCACGTCCCGCGTCATCGAAAGCCGCGCCCAGTACAGCGGCCGGTCGTCGTCCCGGCTCAGGTCACCGCCGGCCGGCCCCCGCCCCTGCGCCCGGTCCACGGCCCTGCGCCACAGCGCCGATCCCTCGCGTACGACGACCCGGCGGGCCTGCGCGTAGGAGTGCGCGGCGGTGAGGTCGCGGGCGAACTCCGTTGTCGCGGCCTCGAATCCGGAGCGGCGCAGGATCTCCTGGGGGACCGTCTTGTCGAGGCGCTGTTCCTCGACGGTCGGCGCGGCTGCCGACTCGGCCGCGGTGGCCCCGGTGGTGGGGGCCGAGAGGCCGGCCAGCAGGGTGGCTGCGAGGACGCCGATCCGAACGCGTATGGAATTCAAGGGAGTTTTGGTCCTTCCGTCACGGTGGGGGAGCGTGGTGCGGGACGCCGGAAGTATCGCGTGACGTGAGTGGTCTACGCCATGGTGCGGGGCGGCACCTTCGCCGCCGCCTCCCTCAGCGCCCCGAGGAACGCCTCCACCGCCGGTGTCAGCGACCGCCCCCGTACCGTCGCCGCGTACACCGCCCTCGCCGGGCCGCCCTCGTCGCGCACCGGCACCAGCCGGACGTCGGGGCGTACCGACGCGGCGGCCAGCGCCGGGACCAGGGCGACGCCGAGGCCGGCCGCGACGTACCCCTGCTTCGCCGTCCACTCGCCGACGACATGCGCGACACGCGGCCGGAAGCCCTGCCGCAGGGCCGCGTCGAGGAGGGTGCCCTCGGGGCGGGAGCTGCCGGAGATCCAGTCCTCGTCGGCGAGTCGGCCCAGCCGTACGGGCCCCTCCAGGCCCGCGAGGGGGTGCGCGGCAGGCACGGCGACGTACAGGGACTCGTCGAGGAGGTGGTGGAGTTCGTACGTCTCCAGCGGGGCGCGGCCCGTGGTCGACACGACGGCCAGGTCGAGGTGGCCGGCCGTGAGGCGGTCCAGAAGCACCGGGGTGAAGCCTTCCTCGCGTGTCACATGGACGCGGGGGTGGCGGGCCCGGAAGGCGGCCAGCGCGTGGGGCACCAGTCCGGCGTCGGCCGTGGCGAAGGCGCCGAACCGCAGCCGTCCGCCCGTGACCTCGCGCAGGGCGGTGAGTTCGCGCACGGCGTCGTGGAGCGACTCGGCCACGGCCTCGGCGTGCGGCACGAGGATCCGTCCGGCCTCGGTGAGCCGCACGCCGCGCGGGAGCCGGTCGAACAGCGGGGCACCACCCAACGCGCCTTCCAGCGTGGCGATCTGGCGGGAGACCGCCGACTGCGTCCACCCGAGGGTCCGGGCGGCGCCGGTGAAGGAGCCGTGCCGGGCGACCTCCAGGAACGCCCTCAGCCACACGGTGGACACCTCGGGGAACTCATGCTGGTTCGGCATGTCAGCCATGCTGGACATTCGCTTGTCGCATCTCAAGTGCCCGCCTAGCGTCGAGGCATGCAGATCACCCTCGACAACCCCGCCTCCGCGCCCCAGCCGCTCAGCCCGTACTACTCCCAGGTCGCCCGCGTCGAACACGCCGACGGCAGCGCCCTGTTGTTCCTGTCCGGGCAGATCGCCGAGGGTGCCACGGTCGCCGAGCAGACCCGCGGCATCTTCGAGACGATCGCCGCCCTGCTGAAGGCCCACGGCGCGTCCCTGGCGGACGTCATCAACATCCGCACCTGCCTCACCGACATCGGCACGCTGCACGAATACGGCGCCGTACGGCGGCAGTTCCTCACCGGCACCCCGCCCACCAGCATGACCTTCGAGGTGCCGAGGCTCTTCCGGCCGGAGGCGCTGGTGGAGGTCGAGGTGGTCGCCGCGGTCAGGCCGGGTGCTGGCGGTTCTCGCCCAGCAGTGTGAGGAAGTCCCGGAACGCGCCGGGCATGTCCACCGACTCCGGGTCCAGGAGCCACTGGTACTGCAGACCGTCCATGATCGCGACGAGCAGGGGAGCCGCCCGCTCCGGGGTGAGGCCGCTGGGCAGGCGCTCGCCGTACTCGGTGCGCAGGACCTCCGCCAGGTTCGAGCGGACCCGCGTGTACCGCTCGGTGAAGTACTCGCGCGCCGGATGTCCCTCGGTCACGCTCTCGCCGAGCAGCGCCGAGAAGGTCTGGATGATGGCGGGCCGCATCGCGTTGTACTCGACGATCGAAGCGATCAGCTCGACGCGCAGCCGGGTGTTGGGCATCGCGTCCCACCGGTCCCGGTCCTCCAGTACCGCGACGAGCAGCGCGTCCTTGGTCGGGAAGTAGTGCAGCAGCCCCTGCTGGGTGAGCCCGACGCGTTCCGCGACCGCGGCCAGGCTCGCGCCCCGGTAGCCGCGCTCGGCGATCACCTCCAGGGCGGCCTGCACGATCTCCGCGCGGCGTTCCTCGCTCCTGACCCTCGCGTTCATGGCGTCACCGTACGGCATGGCCGTAGAAGCAACATAACAGCAGGATAACGAAACCTACCGACCTACAGGTACCGCGGGCAGGATGGAGGCACAGCCCGGACTCAACGAGGAGGCACCGCGATGGCGGGAACCCGCACCCAGGCCGACGAAGCACGCGAGGCGGTCGTCGAGGCCGCGCTCGCCCGGCTGGACCTCGACGCGAAGGCGCGGCTGCTCTCCGGCCAGGACATGTGGACCCTGCCCGCGCTCCCCGGCATCGGCCTGAAGTCCCTCGTCATGTCCGACGGCCCGATCGGCGTCCGGGGCGTGCGCTGGACCGCCGACGACCCGTCCGTCGCGCTGCCCTCGCCCACCGCCCTCGCCGCCACCTGGGACCCCGGACTCGCCCGCCGCGCGGGGGTGCTGCTCGCCCAGGAGTCCCGCCGCAAGGGCGTCCACGTGCTGCTCGCACCCACGGTCAATCTCCACCGCTCGCCCCTCGGCGGACGCCACTTCGAGGCGTACAGCGAGGACCCGTACCTGACGGGGACGATCGGCGCCGGATATGTCACCGGCGTCCAGTCCGGCGGCGTCGGCACCACCGTCAAGCACTTCGTCGCCAACGACGCCGAGACCGACCGCTTCACCGTGAACAACACCGTGAGCGAGCGCGCCCTGCGCGAGCTGTACCTGGCGCCCTTCGAGACCATCGTCGAGAACGCCCACCCCTGGGGCATCATGACGGCCTACAACACGGTCAACGGCACGACGATGACCGAGCACCACCACCTCGTGAACGAGGTCCTGCGCGGCGAATGGGGCTTCGACGGCTGCAACGTCTCCGACTGGCTGGCCGCCCGGTCGACCGTCGGCGCGATCGAGGGCGGCCTCGACGTCGCCATGCCGGGCCCGCAGACGGTGTACGGCCCGGCCCTCGCCCAGGCCGTACGGGACGGCGAGGTGGCCGAGGCCAAGGTCGACGACGCCGTCCGCAACGTCCTGCGGCTCGCCGCCCGCGTCGGGATCCTGGCGGGCGCCGAGCCCGTCGTCACCGAGCTCCCCGAGGCCGTCGACGGCAGCGCGCTGGCCCGCGAGATCGCCCGCCGCTCCTTCGTCCTGGTCCGCAACCAAGGCGGCGCCCTCCCGCTGCGGCCGAACGGCACGGTCGCGCTCATCGGCGCCGCCGCCCGCGACGCCCGGGTCCTCGGCGGCGGCTCCGCCACCGTCTTCCCCGCCCGGATCGTCTCCCCCCTCGACGGCCTCACCGCCGCCCTCCCCGAAGGCACCCTCACCTACGCCGTCGGCGCCGACCCGAACACCGAACTCTCCGTTTTCGACCCGCGGTTCGAGCTGCGCGCCGTGTGCCGGGACGCCGACGGCGACGTCATCGGCTCCGACTCCGCGCCGGGCGGCCAGCTCAAGTGGATGGGGCCGTCGGCCCTGCCCGACGGCGTCACCTGCGCGCGGCTGCACACCGTCGAGCTGACCGGCACGTTCACCCCGCGCGAGAGCGGCTCGCACACCTTCGGCATCCAGGGCTTCGGCACCTTCAGGCTCACCGTCGGCGGCACGACGTACTTCGACGAGGTCCAGGTCCCCTCTAAGGACGACCCCTTCATCACCTTCTTCGGCGCGCCCGTGCCCCGGGCCCGGGTCGAACTCACCGCCGGCGAACCGGTCGACGTCTCCCTCACCCACGTCGTCGAGGTCCCCGAGGACTCCCCGATGCCGTCGATCATCTTCGCCCTCGCCCACCAGGGGCCGCAGCGCGACCCCGACGAGCTGATCGCCGAGGCCGTCGAGGCCGCCCGCAGCGCCGACACGGCCGTCGTCGTGGTCGCCACCACCGAGCGCGTCGAGTCCGAGGGCTTCGACCGCACGGACCTGACGCTCCCCGGCCGCCAGGACGACCTGGTCCGCGCCGTCGCCGCCGCCAACCCCCGCACCGTCGTGGTCGTCAACTCCGGCTCCCCGGTGGAGCTGCCGTGGCGCGAGGACGTCGCCGCCGTGTTGCTCAGCTGGTTCCCCGGCCAGGAGGGCGGCGCGGCCCTCGCGGACGTCCTCACCGGCGTGCACGAACCGGGCGGCCGGCTGCCCACCACCTGGGGCTCCCTGGCCGACGCCCCCGTCACCCGGGTCGTCCCCGCGGACGGCGAACTCCCCTACACCGAGGACGTCTTCATCGGCTACCGCGCCTGGGAGAAGCAGGGCCGGGTCCCGTCCTACCCCTTCGGCCACGGCCTCGGCTACACCGACTGGACGTACGAGTCCGCCGAGGTCGAGGGAACGACGGTCACGGTCCGCGTCCGCAACTCCGGCGAGCGCGCCGGGCGCGAGGTCGTGCAGGTCTATCTGGCGCCGGCCGAGCCCGACGCCGAGCGCCCGGCGCGGTGGCTGGCCGGTTTCGCGGGCGTGGCGGCGGGGCCCGGGGAGACGGCCGAGGCCGTGGTCGAACTCCCGCGGCGGGCCTTCGAGACATGGGACGAGAAGACCAATGCGTGGACCTTTGTGAAGGGTTCGTACGAGATCCAGGTGAGTCACTCGATCGCCGACCGCCGCCTGACCGCGACGGTTAACGTCTGATCCGGGAGAAGTACCCAGGAACAGCCCCGGTCCAGGAACCCTGACACCTGGACCGGGGCTCGGGTGCGCGGTGCCTCAGCGCACCGAGAAGCCGTACACCGTCTCCGACCGGAACACCTCGCCCGGCCGCAGCACCGTGCTCGGGAACTCCGGCTGGTTCGGGGAGTCCGGGAAGTGCTGGGTCTCCAGCGCGATGCCGTGCCCCGGAGCGAACGGCTCGCTCAGATGGTCGGCGGTGTAGAGCTGGAGGCCGGGCTCGGTGGTCGCCACCGTCAGCGTCCGCCCGGTCGACGGGTCGTACAGCTCGGCGGCCTCCTCCGCGCTCGCCGTCACTCCCTTGTCGAGCACGAAGTTGTGGTCGTACCCGGCGCCGACCTTCCGGGCCGCACGGAAGTCGAAGCGCGTCCCCGCGACCTCGTCCAGCGAGCCGGTCGGAATCAGCTCCGCGTCGACCGGGGTGAACCGGGAAGCGGCGAGCCGCAGTTCATGACCACCCGCGTCGCCGGACCCCGCTCCGGCGAGGTTGAAGTAGCTGTGGTTGGTCAGGTTCACCACGGTCGGCGCGTCCGTCACCGCCTCGTACGCGATCCGCAGCGCACCGTCGGCCTCCAGCGTGTACGTCGCCGACACCTCCAGCCGCCCCGGGAAGCCCTCCTCGCCGTCCGGGCTGACCCGGTTCAGGCGCACCCCGTGCTCGACCGGCGACCCCTCCCACACGCGCTTGTCGAAACCGTGCTCGCCGCCGTGCAGGGAGCTGGGCGCGTTGTTGGGGGCGAGCGGGTACGTCCGGCCGTCCAGCGAGAAGCGGCCGCCCGCGATCCGGTTGGCGTACCGTCCTATGAGGGCGCCGAAGTAGGGCCACGGGTGGGACAGATAACCGTCCAGGCCGGCGAACCCGAGCACCACGTTCGCGGCGCTTCCGTCCCGGTCCGGCACCTCCAGCGACTGCACGATCCCGCCGTACGACAGGACCCGTACCCGGACGCCCGCCCGCTCCAGGGTCCAGCGGTGGACGTGGGTGCCGTCGGAAAGTGTGCCGAAGTGTTCGCTCATGAGCGGAACACTAGTTCGTGACCGTCCGGTAGGCGATCTCCGCCAATCGCGCCTGACCGTCCACACTCGGGTGGAACCAGTCCCACTGGCTCAGCTGGGCGGTGCCGAAGCGGTAGTCGTACACCGCGCCGTCGTCGAACCGGCACCGGCGGTCCTTCTCACAGACCTCCTCCAGCACCCTGTTGTACGCCTCGACCCGCTCCTGCACCGTCGCGCGCCGCTGGTTCGCCGCCGTGGTGAGGGAGTCGGGATCGCTCAGCATCGAGGGGCAGATGCCGAGCCCCCACACCTGCTTGCTCATCGGGTTGGTACGGCTCTGCTCCCACAGCCGCATCAGATTGGGCACACTCGCCACATACACCTGGGCCTTCGGCAGGGCGTCCCGCAGCGTGCCCATCGCCTCCTCGAACTGCGTCCGGAAGTCGGCCACCGGCGTCATCGCGTCGGTCGTCTCCCGGCAGGCGTCGTTCGCCCCCGCCATCACCGTCACCAGCTCCGGCCTGCGCGCCACCGCCCGGTCCAGCTGCCCGGCCACGTCCGCCATCCGCGCCCCCGTCACGGCGTAGTTCCAGCTGCTCCGGGCCGCCTTCGCCTTCCCCAACAGCCGTACGGCGAGACTGTCGACCTGCGGACTGCTGCCCGTCGCCCACGAGACCTCGGGGCAGTCCTGCAGGACCGTACAGGCGTCGAAGCCGGTCGTGATGGAGTCACCCACGGCCGCGATCGAGGCGGGGCTGCGGTCCCAGGCCGGGGTCGGCTTCGGAGACGGCCGCGCACTCTGCGCCCCGGTGCCGGACGGGCCCGGGGAGTCGCCGCCGACGGCGTCACAGCCGGCGACGCCCAGGACGGCCGCGGTCACGGCGGCGAAGACAGCGCGTGCGACGTGCCGTCGCTTCCGCATACCTGGCCCATCCCCTCGTTCGGCTCCGTCATGGTTGTCAACCAATAACAACGCACAAGGGTTCCCACCCGGCTCATGCAACGGCTCACACCCGTACAAGCGTCCTGCCGGGTGAATGGCGGACGTTTCGCGGCACCGGGACCGACCGTACGTCACACTCCTTGCGCCGCCGCACGGTAGCCTCGCCATCAACGTGGCTGCCCGGCCACTGCCGTCCGCCAGTTCGCAAGATGTCCGCTCTGCCCGGAGGTCCCGGTGACGACACGTGGAGTTCTGTACGTGCACTCCGCGCCGCGCGCGCTGTGCCCGCACGTCGAGTGGGCCGTCGCCGGCGTGCTCGGCACCCGCGTCAACCTCGACTGGATCCGGCAGCCGGCCGCGCCCGGCACCTGGCGCTCGGAGTTCTCCTGGCAGGGCGAGCCGGGCACGGCCTCCAAGCTGGCGTCGGCCCTGCGCGGCTGGCACCTCCTGCGCTTCGAGGTCACGGCCGAGCCCTGCCCCACAGCCGAGGGCGAGCGCTACAGCTGCACCCCCGACCTGGGCATCTTCCACGCGGTCACCGGCATCCACGGCGACATCCTGATCCCCGAGGACCGGCTACGCGCGGCACTCCAGCGCTCCCAGCGTGGCGAGACCGACCTGGAGGCGGAGATCGCCAAGCTCCTGGGCAAGCCGTGGGACGACGAGTTGGAGCCCTTCAGGTACGCGGGCGAGGGCGCCCCGGTCCGCTGGCTGCACCAGGTGGTGTGATCGCCGCCCAGCCGCTTCTGCGCACGCAGCACAAAGGGCCCCCACCAGCTGGTGGGGGCCCTTCGCGTCGTACGAATCAGTCTCAAACGGTCCGGAACGCCAGCACCACGTTGTGCCCACCGAACCCGAACGAGTCGTTGAGCGCGGCGATCCGGCCCTCGACCGGCAGCTTCCGCGCCTCGTCGCGAACGACGTCCGCGTTCGCCTCGGCCTCGGGGTCGAGGTTCTCGACGTTGATGGTCGGCGGCGCCACCCGGTGGTACAGCGCGAGCACGGTCGCCACCGTCTCCACGCCACCGGCGCCACCCAGCAGATGGCCCGTCATCGACTTGGTGGCCGACACGGCCATGTGGTCGGCGTCGTCACCGAACACCTTCCGCAGCGCCTTCAGCTCGGCGATGTCACCGGCCGGCGTCGACGTCGCGTGCGCGTTGACGTGCACGATCTCCGCCGGGTCCAGGTCGGTGCGCTCCAGCAGGTTCTGCAGCGCGTGCGAGATACCGCGGCCCTCGGGCTCCGGCTGCACGATGTCGTGGCTGTCGGCGGAGATGCCCTGGCCGACCGCCTCGGCGTACACCCGGGCACCGCGCTTCGCGGCGTGCTCGGCGGACTCCAGGACGATGACACCGGCACCCTCGCCGAGGACGAAGCCGTCACGGGCCACGTCGTAGGGACGCGACGCGCCCTGCGGGTCGTCGTTGTTCTTGGACATCGCCATCATGTTGCCGAACGCGGCGATCGGCAGCGGATGGATCGCCGCCTCCGTGCCACCGGCGACCACGATGTCGGCGCGGCCGGTACGGATCATCTCGATGGCGTAGCCGATGGCCTCGGCACCCGACGCGCAGGCGGAGACCGGCGTGTGCACGCCCGCGCGGGCGCCCACGGCCAGGCCCACGTTGGCGGAGGGGCTGTTCGGCATCAGCATCGGGACGGTGTGCGGGGAGACGCGGCGAACGCCCTTGTCCTTGAGCACGTCGTACTGGTCGAGCAGGGTCGTCACGCCACCGATGCCGGAGGCGATGACCGCACCGAGCCGGTCCGGGTCGACAGTGGTGTCCTCACCGGCCTTCGCCTCGAAGCCGGCGTCCTTCCATGCCTCCTGCGCGGCGATCAGCGCGAACTGCGCCGAGCGGTCCAGGCGGCGGGCCTGCGGCCGCGGGATGACCTCGGTCGGCTCCACGGCGATCGAGGCGGCGATACGGACCGCCTGCTCGGCGGCCCACTCCTGCTCCAGGGGCCTGACACCGGAACGTCCGGCGAGCAGGCCCTCCCAGGTAGAGGCTGCGTCGCCACCCAGCGGTGTGGTTGCGCCGATACCGGTGACGACCACGGTGCGATTGGTCGAGCTCACGGGAATTCTTTCTCCAACGGATACGAGGATTCGTACGGCGCCACCGCCGGGTGGCGGGGCAGTCAGCCCTCAGGCCTGATCGGCGGATCAGCCCTGGTGCTTGAGGATGTAGTCGGTCGCGTCGCCGACGGTCTTGAGGTTCTTGACGTCCTCGTCGGGGATCTTGACGTCGAAGCGCTCCTCGGCGGCGACGACGACCTCGACCATGGACAGCGAGTCGACGTCCAGGTCGTCGGTGAAGGACTTGTCCAGCTGGACGTCCTCAACCGGGATGCCGGCGATCTCGTTCACGATGTCGGCGAGACCGGCGACGATCTCTTCCTGAGTGGCGGCCATGTTGGCGCTCCTTCGTGTTATTCAGAGGGTGTGGCGCCCGCCGCGGCAGCGGCAGGTGTTGCAGTTCCCGCCCCGGATCGCATGATCCGGCACGGAGTGCCTAGGGGAGAGTAACGACCGTCGCGGCGTACACGAGACCCGCCCCGAATCCGATGACGAGCGCGGTGTCGCCGCTCTTCGCCTCGCCGGTCGCCAGGAGCCGCTCCATCGCGAGCGGGATCGAGGCGGCCGAGGTGTTGCCGGTGGTGCGCACGTCGCGGGCGACCGTGACATGCTCCGGCAGCTTCAGAGTCTTCACCATCGAGTCGATGATCCGCTCGTTGGCCTGGTGCGGAATGAAGACGTCCAGGTCGTCCGGGGTGATCCCGGCCGCGTCCAGCGCCTGCTGGGCGACCTTCGCCATCTCGAACACGGCCCAGCGGAACACCGCCTGGCCCTCCTGCGTGATCGCAGGGAACTTGTCGACCTCGCCGACGCGGTAGTCCGTCCACGGCACGGTCTGCTTGATCGTCTCGGACTTGTCGCCCTCGGAGCCCCAGACCGTGGGGCCGATGGCCGGCTCCTTGGACGGGCCCACGACGACCGCGCCGGCGCCGTCGCCGAACAGGAAGGCCGTCGCCCGGTCCTCCAGGTCGGTGAGGTCGCTCAGCCGCTCGACGCCGATGACGAGGACGTACTCGGCGGAACCCTCGACGATCATGCCCTTGGCGAGGGTGAGGCCGTAGCCGAAGCCCGCGCAGCCGGCCGAGATGTCGAAGGCGGCGGCCTTGTTCGTGCCGAGCTTGTCGGCGATCTCGGTGGCGACGGCCGGGGTCTGCTTGAAGTGCGAGACGGTCGAGACGATCACGCCGCCGATCTGCTCGGCGGAGATCCCGGCGTCGGCGATCGCCTTGCCGGACGCCTCGATCGACATCGCGGCGACGGTCTCCTCGTCGTTCGCCCAGTGCCGCGTCTCGATGCCGGAGCGCGAACGGATCCACTCGTCGGACGAGTCGATCTTCTCCAGGATCACCTCGTTGGGCACCACCCGGGTCGGGCGGTAGCCGCCGACACCGAGGATGCGCGCGTACGGGGCGCCCTTGCTGGGCTTCAGCTTCGGCATGCTCTGGCGCTCCTTGTCAGGCACTGTGCTCTGCGATGAGCTCGCGAGCCGCGTCGAGGTCGTCGGGGGTCTTGAGCGCGAGGGTCTGCACGCCCGGCAGCGCGCGCTTGGCGAGACCGGTCAGCGTGCCGCCGGGGCACACCTCGATCAGCGCGGTGACGCCGAGCTCCTTGAACGTCTCCATGCACAGGTCCCAGCGGACCGGGTTGGCGACCTGCCCGACCAGCCGCTCCAGCACCTCGGCGCCGGTGGCGACCGCCTTGCCGTCCTTGTTGGAGACGTAGGTGATCGCGGGGTCGGCGGGCACGAGCTCCTTGGCGGCCTCGGCCAGCTTCTCCACCGCGGGGCCCATGTGGTGCGTGTGGAAGGCGCCCGCGACCTTCAGCGGGACGACCTTGCGCACACCCTCGGGCTTGTCCTCGTTGAGCGCGGCGAGCTGCTCCAGCGTGCCCGCGGCCACGATCTGCCCGGCGCCGTTGATGTTCGCCGGAGTCAGGCCCAGCTTCTCCAGGTGCGCGACAGAGACCTCCGGGTCGCCGCCGAGCAGCGCCGACATGCCGGTCTCGGTGATCGCGGCGGCCTCGGCCATGGCCAGGCCCCGCTTGCGTACGAGGGTCAGCGCGGCGGTGTCGTCGAGGACGCCCGCGAAGGCGGCGGCGGTGATCTCACCGACGCTGTGTCCCGCGACGGCGCCCGGCGCGATCTCGGAGCCCGCCGCGTCAGCGGCAAATGTCTCAGTACCGAGTGCCGCGGCGGACAGGATGCCGGCGGCGACGAGGAGCGGCTGCGCCACAGCCGTGTCCCGGATCGCGTCCGCGTCGGCCTGTGTGCCGTAGTGGGCGAGGTCGAGTCCGATGGCGTCCGACCAGGCACCGACACGGTCGGTGGCACCGGGCAGTTCGAGCCAGGGGGTCAGGAAGCCGGGCGTCTGGGCGCCCTGGCCGGGAGCGACGAGTACGAGCACTCTCACACTCTCTCTTGGGGACGGCCACGGCCGCCCGTGAGGACAAGGACGAAGAACGCGAGGGGGTTTTGTGGGCCCCCGACAAAAGCCTAGAGCTGGAGATCGCCGTCGACCAGACGCCCCAGGATCAGCGCGATCCGCAGAGTGAATGCGGAGCGTACATCGGAGGGCGACCATCCGGTGACGTCAGTCACACGTCGAAGCCGGTAGCGCACGGTGTTGGGATGCACGAACAGCATCCGCGCGGCGCCCTCCAGGCTGCTCGCCTGTTCGAGATAGACGGAGAGCGTCTCCAGCAGAGCCGACCCCGCCTCCTCCAGCGGTCTGTAGATCTCCTCCACCAACTGCTCGCGCGCGCTGGGGTCCCCCGCGATGGCGCGCTCGGGAAGCAGATCGTCCGCGAGCACCGGCCGAGGGGCGTCCTGCCAGGCGGAACACGCCTTCAGACCGGCGGCGGCGGCCTGCGCGGACCGCGTGGCGGCCAGCAGGTCCGACACGATGGGCCCCGCCACGACCGGCCCGGCGGCGAAGGGCCCGATCAGCGACTTCGCGACCGCGAGCGGATTGTCACTGCCGCCCGCGATGACGACGAGCCGATCCCCGAGAACCCCGGTGAGCACCTGCAGCTTGGCGTGCCGGGCGGCCCGCCGGATGGCCTCGACGGTCAGCTCGCTGTCCCCGTTGGGCGCGGTCCCGAGCACCACGCACACATGCTCCGGAGAGTTCCACCCGAGCGCGGCGGCCCGTGACACGGCCCCCTCGTCGGCCTCACCGCTCAGCACGGCGTTGACGACGAGCGACTCCAGCCGGGCGTCCCAGGCACCGCGTGCCTCGGCGGCCTGGGCGTAGACCTGGGCGGTGGCGAAGGCGATCTCACGGGCGTACACGAGAAGCGCTTCCCGCAGCACGGCCTCGTCACCGGGGGCCGCGACCTCGTCGATGGCCGACTCCATGACCTCGATGGTCGTGCGCACCATCTCGACGGTCTGCCGCAGCGTGACGGCCCGGGTCAGCTCACGCGGGGCGGTACCGAAGACATCGGTGGAGATGGCCTGAGGGGCGTCGGGATGCCGGAACCACTCGGTGAAGGCGGCGATACCGGCCTGTGCGACGAGACCGATCCAGGAACGGTTCTCCGGTGGCATGGCCCGGTACCACGGCAGAGTCTCGTCCATCCGCGCGATGGCCTGGGCGGCCAGGGAGCCTGAGGACTTCTCGAGCCGCTTCAGGGTCGCGGAGTGCGGGTGGACGTTGTGCGTGGCGGCTTCGGACTTACGGGATTCGGGTTCGGGCACGGGGACAAGACTGCCTTATCGGGACGGGTGCGCGTGCCAGAGGGTGTGTGGTTGGGGCTTGGGGGGGTGTCTTGGCGGTTCGGAGGGCTTGGCGGTTCGGGAGGCTGTCTTGGTGGTTCGGGCGGCTGTCTTGACGGTTCGGTCGGCTGTGCAGTGCTTTCTGTAGGTGGGGTGCCGAATGTTCGGCTCGGTCGCCTTCGGGGCGCCACATGCCGGTGTCGAGAGCCCGATCGTGCTCAGCCCTTCGGGCCTCCGCGCGTTCGGTCTCTCGACACCGGCGCGCCCCTACGGCTCCCTCGCGGCCGGTGTCGTTGGCCCGGTGACCGTTGGTGGGCACTTGCCCGGCGTCTGTGTGGGCTGGTCGGCCGGGCTACCGTGGTGGACGTGATGGATGTACGGCGCGCCGCGGAGCGCTACCCCGGAGGGGATCCGGCAGCGGGCATCGAGTCGCGCCACGCCTTCTCCTTCGGCCCGCACTACGACCCCGACAACCTCCGCTTCGGCGCGATGATCGCCTGCAACGAGGAGCGGCTCGCCCCCGGCGCCGGCTTCGACGAGCACCCCCACAGCCACACCGAGATCGTGACGTGGGTGGTCGAGGGCGAACTGACCCACCGCGACTCCACGGGGCACGAGACCCGGGTCCGCGCCGGGGACGTGCAGCGGCTGAGCTCGGCGGGTGGCGTACGGCACGTGGAGCGCAACGACGCCGACACCCCACTGACCTTCATCCAGACCTGGCTGGCCCCGCTGTCGCCGGGCGGCGACCCGTCGTACGAGATCGTCCACGGCATCGCGGACTCGACGCCGTACGCCGTCCCGGAGGCGGGCGCGATGCTCCATGTGCGCCGCCTGGAGGCGGGGGCGCGGACGGCGGTGCCGGGCGGGGCGTATGTCTACGCCCATGTCGTGCGGGGTGAAGTACGGCTGGGCGCGGAGGAGTTGGGGCAGGGGGACGCGGCGCGGATCACGGACGCGACGGATGTGGAGGCGGTGGGAGGACCGGAGGGGGCGGAGCTGCTGGTCTGGGAGATGGCGGGGCCTTCTCGACCTTCGTGAGGGCTGACTGACCAGCCCGTCCGGCGTTTGAGGACGAGGCCCGTTGGCGCCCCCGCCGACGTCACCCCCGCGACTGCCCGAGCACCGAGTCCGTGAACGCCGGCCACGCCTCGATCGCCCACGGCCCGAACGCCCGGTCGGCCAGCGCGACGCAGGCGACCCCCGCGTCCGGGTCGATCCACAGGAACGTACCCGACTGACCGAAGTGCCCGAAGGTGCGCGGCGAGGACGCGGACCCCGTCCAGTGCGGGGACTTGCCGTCACGGATCTCGAAGCCGAGCCCCCAGTCGTTGGGGTTCTGGTGCCCGTACCCCGGCAGCACACCCTTCGTCCCCGGGTACTGCACGGTCATCGCCTCGGCGACCGTCCGCGGGTCCAGCAGCCGCGGCGCCTGCACCTCCGCCGCGAACCGCAGCAGATCCTCGACCGTCGACACCCCGTCCTTCGCCGGGGAGCCCTCCAGCGACGTGGCCGTCATGCCCAGCGGCTCCAGCACCGCCTGCCGCAGATACTCCGCGAACGGGATGTCCGTCGCCTTGGCGATGTGGTCCCCGAGCTGCTCGAACCCGGCGTTGGAGTACAGCCGCCGCTCCCCGGGCGGGGCCGTCACCCGGTGCTCGTCGAACGCCAGCCCGGAGGTGTGCGCGAGCAGATGCCGGACCGTCGAGCCCGCAGGTCCGGCCGGCTCGTCCAGCTCGACCGCACCCTCCTCGTACGCGACGAGGACGGCGTACGCGGCCAGCGGCTTGGTGACCGAGGCCAGCGGGAAGCGCTGCCCGACGGGGCCGTGGGTGCCCAGGACCGTGCCGTCGGCTCGTACGACACCCGCCGCGGCGGTGGGGACCGGCCAGTTCTCGATCAGTGCGAGGCTCTGCAAGGACATGTCTGTGAGCCTAAGCCGCTCGGCGCTTCAGCATCATCGTGGGGTCGTCATCGTGGGGTCCGGCCGCGGCGTCGGCGCGACCGCGCAGGCCACCCGGCGCTGCGGCCATGTCCCGTGGTTTTCTTACCGTTTCCGCTTGCTTGGAGCGCACTCCAAGGTCATAGCGTGGAGCGCATGACGGTGATGGAGACCACGAGTACCAGGACCGACAGCTGCGCCGCCCCGCCGCACCCGCACCGGCGGCCGGAAGGCCAGGACAGCTACACGATCAGCGAGGTCGTCGCGTTCACCGGTCTGACGGCCCACACCCTGCGCTGGTACGAGCGGATCGGCCTCATGCCGCACATCGGCCGCTCGCACACGGGCCAGCGCCGCTACAGCAACCGCGACCTGGACTGGCTCGACCTCGTCGGCAAGCTGCGGCTGACCGGCATGCCGGTCGCCGACATGGTGCGGTACGCCGAGCTGGTGCGCGAGGGCGACCACACGTTCGGCGAGCGCTTCGAGCTGCTGGAGTCCACCCGCCGCGACGTCCTCGCCCGGATCACCGAGCTGCAGGACACGCTGGCGGTGCTCGACCGGAAGATCAGTTTCTACGCGGACGCGGGCCGTCTGTACGAGCAGGACAAGACGCACGAGCAGCACACGACATACGAGCAGCACACGACATACGAGCAGAAGAAGGCGGAGCAGGCCGGATGACGAACAACAGGATCGCGACGGTACGACTCGGCGCGACGGGCCCCGAGGTGGGCGTCCAGGGCCTCGGCTGCATGGGCATGAGCTTCGCGTACGGCCCCTCGGACGCGGGCGAGTCCAGGGCGACCCTGGAGCGGGCGCTGGAACTGGGCGTCACGCTGTACGACACGGCGGACGCGTACGGCGCGGGCGAGAACGAGAAGTTCCTCTCCCCGTTCTTCAAGGCGCACCGCGACGAGGTCGTCATCGCCACCAAGTTCGCCCTGTCGATCCCGCCGGACGACCCGACGCGCCGGGTCATCCGCAACGACGCGCCGTACATCCGCCAGGCCGTCGAGGCGAGCCTGCGCCGTCTGGACGTCGACGTGATCGACCTCTATTACATGCACCGCCGGGATGTGAACGTCCCCATCGAGGAGACCGTCGGCACGATGGCCGACCTCGTACGCGAGGGCAAGGTCAAGCAGCTGGGCCTGAGCGAGGTGACGGCGGACGAACTGCGCGCCGCGCACACCGTCCACCCCATCGCGGCCGTCCAGTCCGAGTGGTCGCTGTTCAGCCGCGACATCGAGCCGAAGGTGGTCCCCGCGGCCCGCGAGCTGGGCGTGACCCTGGTCCCCTACTCCCCGCTGGGCCGGGGCTTCCTCACGGGCTCCTTCGCCACGGCCGAGGACCTCACGTCCGACGACTTCCGCCGCCGGCAGCCCCGCTTCACCGGCGAGAACGCGGCCGCGAACGCCGCCCTGCTGGCCCCGGTCCGCACGGTCGCCGAGGCCCACGGGGCCTCCCTGGGCCAGATAGCCCTGGCCTGGGTCCAGCAACAGGCCGCGGTGCACGACCTGCCGGTGATCCCGATCCCGGGCACACGCAGGCCGAGCCGGGTGGAGGAGAACGCAGCGGCCACGCGGATCGTGCTGAGCGAGGAGGAGCTGGCCCTGCTGGAGCCGATCGCGGCGCAGGTGGCGGGAGACCGTTACGCGGACATGCGGTTCGCCTCTGCCGGCCGGGAGTAGATGCCGTTGGGGGCGCGACCAGCCACACACGACCCCAGCAGCCGACGCACAGAACCAGGCAGACGCTAGAGCTCCGCCAGCAGCTCCGCCTTCTTCAGCGAGAACTCCTCATCCGTCACCAGCCCCGCCTGGTGCAGCTCCCCGAGGTGGCGGATGCGCTCGGCGATGTCGGCGGGGTCACGCCGCGGTGCCGATGCCGGTACCGCGGCGACCGGCCCGCACTTGCGCACCGCCTCCAGCACGGCGGCGGCGAACGGCAACGACTCGTGCACCGGCCCGTATCCGAGCCCGAACACCACCGCCGCCGGATCCTGATCGGCCTGCGCGGGCTGCTCGTCGCCGAAATCCCGCCTCAGCAACCGCAGATGCCCCTCGAACACCTCCGGCGACCGCCACTCCACGCCGCTCAACTCGGCCACCGGAAAGCTCTGGTCCCCGGCCTTCCACTTCGCCGACGACGCCCCGGTCCAGAACCACCGGAAGTGCACCGTCTTGCCGTCGAAGGACGCCTTGCCGTCGTACGCCTTGAACTGCAACGGCACTTCGGGCGCGGTGACGAGGAACTCCTCGGCCACCCCGGACCGTGTCAACTGTGCCCGCAGCTCGTCGGCGTAGTACTCGGCCAGCGTCTCCTTGTCCGCCGGCAGCACCAGCCGGTACGGATCGCACCCTTCCTTCAGCTGCCCGGCCGCCGCGTCCATCAAAGGATCGGCGCCCGGCCGGGGCTCGACGCGCAGTACCACCGTGCCGCGTCTGCCGGGCGTCAGCGTCACCCCGGCGATCGCGTCCAGCGGAACACGGCGTTCCCCCAGCGCCTGAAAGAGCTTAGGTGTTCGAATCCCCCGTTCGTAACGGATGAGCACGGAGTCGGACTCGAACTCCCAGGCGGCATGAAATCCGGCCAGTACGTCACCCATGCGGCTCATCGTATGCGGCACGTGCTCCTCCGTCGCCACCCCGCGCAGACCGCAATTCCTGCGTCTCTACGCGCGTCCGGCCGACGCCGTGTCGGACAAACCCGCCCGACAGGCCTCGGCATCGTCGGCGCACCGCACCGACTCGTACGCGCCGACCCCGATCTCGGCGAAGTTCAGCACGCTGTCCGTACCCGGCTCGAAATAGCCGCCGTGCCCCTTCGCGTCCCGTGCCGACAGCACCCGCGCCCCGAACACCGCCGACACCGGATCCTCGCCGTGCCCCAGTCCGCCGACCTCCAGATACGGCACGTCCTGCACCCAGTCGTCGGCGTCCCGCATCGCCCACACATGCGCGGACGTACGCAGCTGGGAGGCCTTGGCGACCCGCATTCCGGGGCTTCCGGCCACCGCTATGTCGGCCACCCGCCCCGGCAGCGCGGGCGCGGCCAGCCCGCACAGCACCGAGCCGTAGCTGTGGCAGAAGAGGGAGACCGGCGAGCCGCCGGGCAGGGCCCGCACCAGCGCGTTCAGGCGTACGGCGCCGTTCGCGGCCCGCATCGCCGTCGCCGAGTCGATGCCGAGCCCGTTCGGCGTGGTGTAGTCGGCCCAGGCGATCACGGCCGTACGCGTCGAAGGGCTGACGGCGCGCTCGGCCTCGTACAGGGACTGCGCCATGCCGACCGGTGCCGAGTACTTGCGGCTGGTGCGCTGGAAGGTCAGCAGGTCGGTGTCGACGCCGGGGACGACGACCGAGATCCGCTCGGCCTTGTCCAGGTCGCCGAAGACCTCCGCCGCCCGCCCCGAGCCCTCCGGATCGAAGGCGAGGATGTGCCGGTCCGCCCGCATCATCGACTCGAAGCGATGCATCCGGCGGCCCGCCTCGCGCTGGCCGTCGGGCGTGAGTCTGCTGTCGCGCATGCGCTTGCGCTCGACCTCGCGCGCCTCGTCGAGCGCGATGCGGTTGGCGCGGTAACGCAGTGCGACGGGCGCGCCGTTCATGTTGCCGACCGCGAGCGGATAGCGGTGTACGAGGCTGTCGCGCTGCCGATCGGTGAGCGAGGCGAAGAAACGGGCGAGCCGGGCGGGGGCGGAGTCCACGGCCGGCAGCCGGTGTCCGGCGATGCTGCCGCGCTCCCAGGCGCTGAGCGAGGCCTGCAGTGGCGCGGGGGTCCGGTGGTGGCGCATGGCGGTCCAGCCGGTGGTCGCCAGCATCACGAACACGACGGCCAGCGCGAGCAGAGCGCGCCAGACGTTCAGTTGCGGGGACGTGTCGAAGGAAGTCACTGAAAGGACACACTAGGAGAACGAGAGGGTCTCGCGTTAACCGAGTGACGGGTATCACGTTTCGCTCACATCGGCTTTAACGCGCCGATGACCTCAGCGTGTTCGCCAGCTCTCACTGAGTGCCGGTCCCACCTGTTCGAGATATGAGACGGTCAACGTCCGCATGGCGTCCAGGCTGAAGTCCTCACCGACGCTCCACTGACGCTCCGTCAGCCGCATCACACCGCCGAACACGGCCACCGCCACGCGCGGCCGCGGATCGGCGTCCACGTCGAGCCCCTCGCGTTCGGCGAGCACCCGCGCGATGGACTCCTCGATCTCGGCGGACCTGCGCAGATGGGCGGCGAACAGGACGGGCGTCGACTCGATCACCTGGTACATGCGCAGATACAGCTCTATCGGTACGACGGCCTCGATCACGTCGTTGAGCGTGTCCCAGCCCTCCAGCACGGCCTGGCGCAGCGCCTCCATGGGGGCCTCGTGCGGCGGACGCTCACGCACCGCCGCCACGAAGTGCGCCACCGCCATCTCCTCCAGCGCGAGGGCGGCCTCCTCCTTGCCGGCGAAGTAGCGGAAGAAGGTGCGCTGCGAGACGTCGACCGCCGCGGCGATGTCGTCGACAGTGGTCTGCTCGTAACCCTGGGTGGTGAACAGCTCCAGCGCGGTGCGCAACAGCGCGTCCCGGGTGCGCTGCTTCTTGCGTTCGCGCAGTGTTTCCATAGCTGTCAGTTACCGACTTGTGAATTGGTTTGTCAATTGTCAGAGGCTGTCACTAGCCTCGAACGCATGACTAGTCAGACCACCATCAAATCGACGGGGTCGGGGGACAAGGCACCAGGAGCTCCGTCGGACGCGACGCCGGCCAAGGGACTGCGCGGGCACCCTTGGTTCACTCTGATCACCGTCGCAGTGGGGGTCATGATGGTGGCCCTCGACGGCACCATCGTGGCCATCGCCAACCCGGCCATCCAGAAGGACCTCGAAGCCAGCTTCGCCGAGGTCCAGTGGATCACCAACGGTTACTTCCTGGCTCTCGCTGTCTCCCTGATCACCGCGGGCAAGCTCGGCGACCGCTTCGGCCACCGCCAGACCTTCCTCATAGGCGTGGTCGGCTTCGCCGCCGCCTCCGGTGCCATCGGCATGTCCGACAGCATCGCGCTCGTGGTCGTCTTCCGCGTTCTCCAGGGCCTCTTCGGCGCGCTGCTGATGCCGGCTGCGCTCGGCCTGTTGCGGGCGACCTTCCCGGCCGAGAAGCTCAACATGGCCATCGGCATCTGGGGCATGGTCATCGGCGCCTCCACCGCGGGCGGCCCGATCCTCGGCGGTGTCCTCGTCGAGCACGTCAACTGGCAGTCGGTGTTCTTCATCAACGTGCCGGTGGGCATCCTCGCTGTCGTCCTCGGCGTCATGATCCTGCTCGACCACCGCGCCGAGAACGCCCCGCGCTCCTTCGACATCCTGGGCATCGCCCTGCTGTCGACGGCCGTGTTCTGCCTGGTGTGGGCGCTGATCAAGGCCCCGCCGTCCGAGTGGGGCTGGGGGGACCCGAAGACCCTCGGCTTCCTCGGCGCCTCCGTGCTGGGCTTCGTCCTCTTCGCCTTCTGGGAGACGAAGGTCAAGGAGCCGCTGATCCCGCTCGGGCTGTTCCGCTCCGTGGCGCTGTCCGCGGGTGTCGTGCTGATGATCCTCATGGCCATCGCGTTCATGGGCGGCCTGTTCTTCGTGACGTTCTACTTGCAGAACGTGCACGGCATGAGCCCGATCGACGCCGGCCTCCACCTGCTGCCGCTGACCGGCATGATGATCGTCGGCTCCCCGCTCGCGGGCGCCATGATCACCAAGTTCGGCCCGCGCATCCCGCTGGCGGGCGGCATGGCGCTCACCGCGATCGCCATGTACGGCATGTCCACGCTTCAGACCGACACCGGCAGCGGCGTCATGTCGCTCTGGTTCGCCCTCCTCGGCCTCGGCCTCGCGCCGGTCATGGTCGGCGCCACGGAGGTCATCGTCGGCAATGCGCCCATGGAGCTCTCCGGCGTGGCCGGCGGTCTCCAGCAGGCCGCGATGCAGATCGGCGGCAGCCTCGGTACGGCCGTCCTGGGCGCCGTCATGGCCTCCAAGGTCGACAGCGACCTGGCCGGCAACTGGACGGACGCGGGGCTCCCGCCGCTCACGGCGGCCCAGGAGGCCCAGGCCTCCGAGGCGGTCCAGGTCGGCGTGGCACCCCTGGCCCCGGGCACCCCGGACGCCGTCGCCGCGAAGATCACTGACGTGGCACACGACACGTTCATCTCGGGCATGAGCGCGGCGTCCCTCGTCGCCGCCGGCGTGGCCGTCGTCGCCGTCTTCGTCGCCTTCCTCACCAAGCGGGGCGAGAACGCGGAGGCGGGCGCGGGCGCCGCGCACATCTGACGCGCCGCGGACGAACGGAGGATCGGCGGCGGGAGTTCCCCTATCAGGGTGACAACCCCGAAGATCCCTCCCACCCGGCACGCGCCGCAGGTCACAGTGGGTCAAGTCCTCCGTACGGCATGTTCCTCGGGCAAGTTCGTACGATGCGGAGGGCGACCCGGGCCGCGGCGCGCTGCCGGAGGGGGACAGCGCGCCGACGGCCCGAAACACGCACGCATGACCGGCGCACCATGGGTACTCGCCAAGTCGAACGCCGACTCAGGGAGTTGACGATGGCGGGCTTCGGACATGGAACGCGCAGGTACCCCCGCTCACGTGGCCGGACGTGGTCACGGACCGGGCCGGATCGCGCGACGCTCGGAATCGCCGGAACCATCTGCGCGGTCGCTGGATTCTTCGTCCTGGGCATCATCCTGGGCCCCGTGGCGATCATTTGCGGCTGGCTGGCGATGGGCCGCAGCTGGACCGGGGCCCGCCCTGTACCCGCGTTGGTCGCGGTGATCCTGGGCGCGATAGACACCTTGCTGGCCATCATCTGGCTGGCGGGGGCGGCAGCGCCGGGCAACGGCCTGATGTAGCGCCCAGGAGCCCGGGGTGGGCCGGCTGCAGTACCGGCTAACGCACCTGCTTGTCACCCACCCCGTTCCCCGACAGCGCTGCGACCTCCGCTCGCAGCGCCCGCACCTCCTCGGTCAGGAGCCGTATGGCTTCCGTCTGCCGCCGCTCCTCCACGTCGTCCATCTCGAACCGCGCTATGAACCACGCGGCGATGTTCGCGGTCACCACACCCAGCAGGGCGATCCCCGACAGCATCAGCCCCACCGCGAGCATCCGCCCCAGCCCCGTGGTCGGCGCGTGATCCCCGTATCCCACGGTCGTCATGGTGGTGAACGACCACCACACCGCGTCACCCAGCGTCTTGATGTTCCCGTCCGGCGAGTTGCGCTCCACCGACAGCACGGCCAGCGACCCGAACATCATCAGCCCGACCACCGCCCCGCCGACATAGGTGGTGAGCCGTATCTGCGAGGCCATCCGCGCCCGTTGCCCCACCAGCAGCAGCGTGGACACGAGCCGCAGCAGCCGCAGTGGCTGTATCAGCGGCAGCAGCACCGCGCACAGGTCAAGCCAGTGCGACCGCACGAACTCCCACCGCCGCTCGGCGAGGAGCAGCCGGACGACGTAGTCCAGCGCGAACGCGCCCCACACCACCCACTCCACGACGAGGCACGCGTGCACCACCGCACGGCTCGCGTCCGGCTCGACGATCGGCACGGCATAGGCCACGGCGAACACCAGGGCCAGCGCGAACAGGGGACGTTGGCTGAGTCGTTCCCAACGGTTTTGTGCGGGCGGCTGCTTCATGGCCGCATCGTAGGAAAGGTGAAGGGGTGGTGTACCCCGCAGGTCACCCACGGGCACACCACCCCATCAAGCCGTTGACGGCACGACGCTACGCGTCGCCTCCCGCGGCCCCCGGGTCCGCCGCCGACACGTCAAGAAGCTGGTAGCGGTCGATCGCCTGCTTGAGCACCGACCGGTCCACCTTCCCCTCCTTCGCCAGCTCGGTCAGCACGGCGACGACCACCGACTGGGCGTCGATGTGGAAGAACCGCCGCGCCGCACCCCGCGTGTCCGCGAACCCGAACCCGTCCGCGCCCAGCGACTGGTACGTCCCCGGCACCCAGCGGGCGATCTGGTCCGGCACCGACCGCATCCAGTCGGACACCGCCACGAACGGCCCCTCGGCACCGGTGAGCTTCCGTGTGACATACGGCACCCGCTGCTCCTCCTCCGGATGCAGCAGGTTGTGCTCCTCGCACTCCACGGCCTCGCGCCGCAGCTCGTTCCAGGAGGTCGCCGACCAGACGTCCGCCTTGACGTTCCACTCCTCGGCGAGGATCTTCTGCGCTTCGATCGCCCAGGGGACGGCCACACCGGACGCGATGATCTGGGCGGGGATCGACCCCGCCGTGCCCTCGCTGAAGCGGTAGACGCCCTTGAGGATGCCCTCGACGTCCACGTTCTCCGGCTCGGCCGGGTGCTGGATCGGCTCGTTGTAGACGGTGAGGTAGTAGAAGACGTCCTCGCCGTGCGGGTGCTCGGCGTCGCCGCCGTACATCCGCCGCAGACCGTCCTTGACGATGTGCGCGATCTCATAGCCGAACGCCGGGTCGTACGCCACACAGCCCGGGTTGGTCGAGGCGAGCAGCTGCGAGTGGCCGTCGGCGTGCTGCAGGCCCTCACCGGTCAGCGTCGTACGGCCGGCGGTCGCACCCAGCACGAAACCACGCGCCAGCTGGTCCGACATCTGCCAGAACTGGTCGCCGGTGCGCTGGAAACCGAACATCGAGTAGAAGACGTACACCGGGATGAGCGGCTCGCCGTGCGTGGCGTACGCCGAGCCCGCCGCGATCAGCGAGGCCGTGCAGCCCGCCTCGGAGATGCCGTCGTGCAGCATCTGCCCCTGCGGCGACTCCTTGTAGGCGAGCAGCAGATCGCGGTCGACCGCCTCGTACTGCTGGCCGAGCGGGTTGTAGATCTTCGCACTCGGGAAGAACGAGTCCATGCCGAACGTGCGGTACTCGTCCGGCGCGATCAGCACGAACCGCCTGCCGATCTCCTTGTCCCGCATGAGGTCCTTGAGCAGCCGTACGAACGCCATGGTGGTGGCGATCGACTGCTGGCCCGAGCCCTTCTTCACGGTCGCGTACGTCTTGTCGTCCGGAAGTGCCAGCGGCTTCGACCGCACGACTCGGGTCGGGACGTACCCGCCGAGCCCCTTGCGGCGGTCGTGCATGTACTGGATCTCCTCGGAGTCCCGCCCGGGGTGGTAGTAGGGCGGGAGACCGCTCTCCAGGTCCTTGTCGGCGATCGGCAGGTGCAGCCGGTCGCGGAAGCGCTTGAGGTCGTCGACCGTCAGCTTCTTCATCTGGTGCGTGGCGTTGCGGCCCTCGAAGTTCGGGCCCAGCGTCCAGCCCTTGATCGTCTTGGCGAGGATCACCGTCGGCTGGCCCTTGTGGGCGCGGGCCGCCGAGTACGCCGCGAAGATCTTGCGGTGGTCGTGACCGCCGCGGCCCAGGTGCAGGATCTGGTCGTCGGTCATGCCCTCGACCATCGCGCGCAGCCGGTGGTCGTCGCCGAAGAAGTGGTCGCGGATGTAGGCGCCGGTCTCGGTGGCGTACGTCTGGAACTGGCCGTCCGGCGTGGTGTTCATCTTGTTGACCAGGATGCCGTCGCGGTCCTGCGCGAGCAGGGGGTCCCAGCTGCGGTCCCAGATCAGCTTGATGACGTTCCAGCCGGCGCCCCGGAAGATCGACTCCAGCTCCTGGATGACCTTGCCGTTGCCGCGCACCGGGCCGTCCAGGCGCTGGAGGTTGCAGTTCACGACGAAGGTGAGGTTGTCCAGGCCCTCGCGGGCGGCGATGGACAGCTGGCCGAGCGACTCCGGCTCGTCCATCTCGCCGTCGCCCAGGAACGCCCACACATGCGACTTGGAGGTGTCCGCGATACCGCGCGCCTCCATGTAGCGGTTCATCCGCGCCTGGTAGATCGCGCCGATCGGGCCGAGGCCCATCGACACGGTCGGGAACTCCCAGAAGTCCGGCATCAGCCGCGGGTGCGGGTAGGAGGACAGCCCGTACGGCGCCTTCGACTTCTCCTGGCGGAACGCGTCCAGGTTCTGCTCGCCGAGCCGGTCCAGCAGGAAGGCGCGTGCGTAGATGCCCGGAGAGGCGTGCCCCTGGAAGAAGACCTGGTCGCCGCCGTCGCCCTCGTCCTTGCCACGGAAGAAGTGGTTGAAGCCCACGTCGTAGAGCGAGGCGGAGGAGGCGAAGGTGGCGATGTGGCCGCCGACCCCGATGCCCGGGCGCTGGGCCCTGGACACCATGACCGCGGCGTTCCACCGGGTCGCGTTGAGGATCTTGCGCTCGATCTCCTCGTTGCCCGGGAAGAACGGCTCGTCCTTGGTGGCGATCGTGTTGACGTAGTCCGTGCTGCGCATCTCCGGCACGGCCACGCGCTTCTCGCGGGCCCGCTCGATCAGCCGCAGCATCAGATAGCGGGCCCGCTCCCGGCCGCGCTCGTCCACGGCGGCGTTGAGGGAGTCGAGCCACTCCTGGGTTTCCTCGGGGTCGAAGTCAGGAACCTGACTCGGAAGGCCGCCAATGATGATCGGGTTGCGATCGGATCCGGAAGCCACGCTGTTCCTTACCTGTCAGAGGGGCTGTGTTTCTGGGATTTCTGGCTGTCTGCACCGATCCCCATCGTGTACCTCGGGGCGCCAAACGTCATCTCTACTGCGAGGTAACCGGGTCCTGGTAACGGCGGAGTACCCGCGGATGGTTCCCAAACGCGCAAAGGGGGCACATTGGCGTGGTGTGCGTCACCTTGAGACGATGATGGTGTGCCTGGAGTTGCGGTGACACGTTCACGATCGTCACCGTTTCGGCGGTCTGAACGGCCGGGTACTTGCGCGATCCGCCCCGCCCGTGTGGACTACGGCCAATGCTTCGCGCACGCGCGTGGCTGAGTTATTTCCCAAGACATGATCAGGAGGCAACCCGTGAGCGCGACCGCGGACCACGCGGAGGAGCGGACGAACCCTGCCGTCAGGCTGGGGTTCCAGCCCGAGCAGGTGGTCCAGGAGATCGGCTACGACGAGGACGTAGACCAGGAACTCCGCGAGGCCATTGAGGAAGTCGTCGGCAACGAGCTCGTGGACGAGGACTACGACGACGTCGCCGATGCCGTCGTGCTGTGGTTCCGCGACGAGGACGGCGACTTGACGGATGCGCTGGTGGACGCCACCACGTACATCGAAGAGGGCGGCTCGATCCTGCTGCTGACGCCGAAGACCGGCCGTGACGGCTACGTCGAGCCCAGCGACATCTCGGAAGCCGCGACGACGGCGGGGCTGTCGGCGTCCAAGAGCGTCAGCGTCGGCAAGGACTGGAGCGGCAGCCGGCTGGTGACGCCCAAGGCCGCGAAGTCCAAGAAGTAAGTCGGTGACGGTGCCGGGCCGGGCTGCAGAGCCCGGCCCGGCCTCCTGCACGGGCCCCGGTGGCCGCTGCATAGGGTGGGAGCCACCCGAACAGCCCCACCGAAGGGACATCCACGACGATGGCGATCCAGGTCGGCGACAAGGCCCCCGACTTCGAGCTCAAGGACAATCACGGCGCGAGCGTGAAGCTCTCCGACTTCCGCGGCTCCAAGAACGTCGTCCTGCTCTTCTACCCCTTCGCCTTCACCGGCGTGTGCACCGGCGAGCTGTGCGAGGTGCGCGACAACCTGCCGAAATTCTCCGACCGCGACACCCAGGTGCTCGCCGTCTCCAACGACTCCATCCACACCCTGCGCGTCTTCGCCGAGCAGGAGGGCCTGGACTACCCGCTGCTCAGCGACTTCTGGCCGCACGGCGAGGTCAGCCGGGCCTACGGCGTCTTCGCCGAGGACAAGGGATGCGCGGTGCGCGGCACCTTCGTGATCGACAAGGAGGGCGTCGTGCGCTGGACCGTCGTCAACGCCCTGCCGGACGCGCGCGACCTGAACGACTACGTCAAGGCGCTCGACACCCTCTGATCCGGGTCGTCCCCGACACCTGTGAATCTCCGGCACCAAGGCCTGCGAGCGACGGGAACCCGTCACTAGGATCGACTCGTTGATCCGATATCAAACGCACGGCGGGGCTCCCCGCCCCTGGACACCATATGGAGGACTCGTGGGAGTCAGCCTCAGCAAGGGCGGCAACGTATCACTGAGCAAGGAGGCCCCGGGCCTCACTGCGGTCATCGTCGGTCTGGGGTGGGACGTCCGCACCACGACCGGCACCGACTTCGACCTGGACGCCAGCGCGCTGCTGCTGAACAGCGCAGGCAAGGTCGCCAGCGATGCCAACTTCGTCTTCTTCAACAACCTCAAGAGCGCCGACGGCTCGGTCGAGCACACCGGTGACAACCTCACCGGTGAGGGCGAGGGCGACGACGAGCAGATCAAGGTCAACCTCGCCGGCGTCCCGGCCGACGTCGAGAAGATCGTCTTCCCGGTCTCGATCTACGACGCCGAGAACCGCCAGCAGTCCTTCGGCCAGGTGCGCAACGCGTTCATCCGCGTCGTGAACCAGGCCGGCGGCGCCGAGATCGCGCGCTACGACCTCAGCGAGGACGCCTCCACCGAGACCGCGATGGTCTTCGGTGAGCTGTACCGGCACGGGGCGGAATGGAAGTTCCGTGCCATCGGCCAGGGCTACGCGTCGGGCCTGCGCGGCATCGCGCAGGACTTCGGGGTCAACGTCTGAGTTGTGGACGCCTGAGTCCGACAACCGACGCGTGACAGTCCAGCACGCCACTGGCTGAGTCCGGCGCCGCACCGTTTGGGTGCGGCGCCGGATGCGCAGGACAACCAAAGAAGCATCACCCTGGGGAGGACCAGCATCATGGGCGTCACGCTCGCCAAGGGAGGAAACGTCTCCCTGTCCAAGGCCGCACCGAACCTCACTCAGGTGATGATCGGGCTCGGCTGGGACGCGCGCTCCACCACCGGAGCCCCCTTCGACCTCGACGCCAGCGCCCTGATGTGCAACGGCGGACGGGTTCTGGGCGATGAGTGGTTCGTCTTCTACAACCAGCTCAAGAGCCCGGACGGCTCGGTGGAGCACACTGGGGACAACCTCACCGGCGAGGGCGACGGCGACGACGAGTCGATCCTGGTCGACCTCTCCAAGGTGCCGGCCCACTGCGACAAGATCGTCTTCCCGGTCTCCATCCATATGGCCGACGAGCGCGGCCAGACCTTCGGCCAGGTGAGCAACGCCTTCATCCGCGTGGTCAACCAGGCCGACGGCGAGGAACTCGCCCGCTACGACCTCAGCGAGGACGCCTCCACGGAGACCGCGATGATCTTCGGCGAGGTCTACCGCTACCAGGGGGAGTGGAAGTTCCGGGCGGTGGGGCAGGGGTACGCGTCCGGTCTTCGGGGCATCGCCCTGGACTTCGGAGTGGATGTCTCGTAGGGGGCTGCGCATGGCTCTTCGCGAGCTCGCCGCGCCCCGGTCGAGGCGTGGGTACCTGCGGCTATTCGGCGGGAACCAGGTCGGCCTGCCGACCGAGGAGGCGTGCCCGTAGACTCTGTGTTCAACGTCAAACTTTTAGTAAAGCCGAGTACGGCGCAGGGCATCCCCGTACACACAGGATTGGGTAGCCAGTGGTTCTGAAAACCTTCGGCTGGTCGTTCGCGGTCACCGCGCTCGGCCTCGTCGCAGCGGTCTTCTACGGGGGGTGGACCGCCTTCGGCATCGTGGCGATCCTCTCCATCCTCGAAATCTCGCTGTCCTTCGACAACGCTGTGGTCAACGCCGGAATCCTGAAGAAGATGAATGCCTTCTGGCAGAAGATCTTCCTCACCATCGGCATCCTGATCGCCGTCTTCGGTATGCGGCTCGTCTTCCCCGTCGTCATCGTGGCCGTCAGCGCCCAGATGGGGCCGATCGAGGCCGTCGACCTCGCGCTGACCGACAAGGACCGCTACCAGGAACTGGTGACGGACGCCCACCCGTCGATCGCCGCGTTCGGTGGCATGTTCCTGCTGATGATCTTCCTCGACTTCATCTTCGAGGACCGTGACATCAAGTGGCTCGGCTGGCTGGAGCGTCCGCTGGCCAAGCTCGGCAAGATCGACATGCTGTCGGTCTGCATCGCGCTGATCGTCCTGCTGATCTCGTCGATGACCTTCGCGGCCAACGCCCACCAGCATGGCGGCACCCACGTCGACAAGGCGGAGACGGTTCTCCTCTCCGGTGTCGCGGGCCTGATCACGTACATGATCGTGGGCGGTCTCTCCGGCTACTTCGAGGACAAACTCGAAGAGGAAGAGGAACGCGAGCACGAGGCCGAGGAGGAGGCCGAGCGCTCCGGCAAGCCGCGTTCGGCGGTCGCCATGGCGGGCAAGGCCGCGTTCTTCATGTTCCTCTACCTGGAGGTCCTGGACGCGTCCTTCTCCTTCGACGGCGTGATCGGCGCCTTCGCCATCACCAACGACATCATCATGATGGCGCTGGGTCTCGGTATCGGTGCGATGTACGTCCGGTCGCTGACCGTGTACCTGGTCCGCCAGGGCACCCTCGACGAGTACGTCTACCTGGAGCACGGCGCGCACTACGCGATCGGCGCACTCGCCGTGATCCTCATGGTCACCATCCAGTACGAGATCAGCGAGCTCATCACCGGCGGGATCGGTGTGGTGCTGATCGCCGCGTCCTTCTGGTCCTCGGTGCGCCGCAACCGCGCGCTGGCGGCAGCGGAGGGAAAAGCGGTGACCTCGGACGAGAAGACTGAGGTGTCGTCCGGGGTGTGACAACCCTGCAGGTGAGGAACGCTCTGAGCGGGGCGGCCGGGCCTCCGGCCGCCCCGCCGGTTTTTCCGAGTGAACGCAGGTCTTCGTGGGACGTGGGGGCGGAATGGGGTTCTTGGACGGATTCTGGCGGGGCCGGGCGGCCGAGTACGACTCGGGCAGCGCGTCGTCGAACTCGATCGAACTGACGAAGCGGCACGATCGCGTTTCGCTCACGAAGCAGGGCGCCGCCACCGGGCATCTGCGGATCAACCTGACGTGGCGGATGCGCACGTCCGACATCGGGGGGTCGCAGCGGGAGAGCCTGCTGCGGCATCCGTTCAAGGCGCTGAAGCCGCCGGAGGTGCTCGGGCACAGCCAGAGCATGGTCAACGTCGACCTGGACCTCGGGTGCCTGTATGAGCTCACCGACGGGACGAAGGGGGTCGTGCAGCCGCTGGGCGGGCTCCTGGGGGACGTCAACGCGCCGCCGTATGTGAAGCTCAGCGGCGACGACCGGTTCGGGTCGGCGTCCGGGGAGACGATCTACGTCAACCTCGATCACCGGGAGAACATCAAGCGGCTGCTGGTCTTTGTGTACATCTACGACCAGACGCCGGCCTTCGACCGTACGCATGCGATCGTCACGCTGTATCCGAGCAACGGGCCCCGGATCGAGATAGGTCTCGACGAGCGGCACCCGCAGGCCCGGTCCTGTGCGGTGGTGATGATCGAGAACGTGAAGGGCGAGGTCTGGGTCCGCCGTGAGGTGAAGTTCGTCTACGGGTTCCAGGCCGAGCTGGACCGGTTGTTCGGGTGGGGGCTGCAGTGGGGGCGCGGCTACAAGACCAAGGCGGAACGCTGACGCCGGGTCCGGGCCGTTTCGCCCAAGAGCTCGGGGCCTGGTGTCGTGTGGCGACTGCGGGTCGTTCGTGGCTGGTCGCGTAGTTCCTCGCGCCCCTGAAGGGCGCTCCCGTCACCGGCCGATGAATTGGGGGCCCTGTGGAGGCAGGCGGAACTCCTGGGCCGGGGCCGCTGCCGTCACCGGGGGCGGGTAGCCGTAGCCCGACTGGGCCGCGGCGGTGGCCGGCCGGCTCGTCGGCTGGGGGTAGCCGTACGCCGGCTGAGTGGGCGGGGGCTGCTGGGGATAGCCGTAGGACGGCTGGGGCGGGACCACTGCCGTCGGCTGCTCGGGCGGCAGGGGCTGGGAGACCTCAGGCGCCGGGGCGGGCTCCTGCGCCGCTTCCGACTCGTCCACCGAGATGCCGTAGTCCGTTGCCAGGCCCTTGAGGCCGTCCGAGTAGCCCTCGCCGAGGGCGCGGAACTTCCAGCCCTCGCCGCGGCGGTACAGCTCTCCGCAGATCAGGGCGGTCTCCTGGCCCGTCTCCGGCTTGATGTCGAAGTACGCCAGCGGGTCGCCGTCGGCGGCGGTCGCGTCGTACAGCAGGATGCGCAGGTCCCGTACGCAGTCGAAGGCGACGCCGTCCGCCGAAGCGACCAGCAGAATCTGTCCGACGCCGGGCTCGACACCGGCCAGGTCTGTCTGGATCGTGTCGGTGAGGCCCTCGGTGAGCCGCTTCTTGCCGAGCCGCCAGACCTTCCCGGAGGGGTGCCGGGGCTGGTTGTAGAAGACGAAGTCCTCGTCGGAGCGCACACGACCGTCGGGGCCGAGGAGCAGTGCCGAGGCGTCGACATCCGGGACCCCCTGCCCGGGCGTCCAGCGCAGCACGGCGCGTACCGTCGTGGCTTCGAGCGGGACGTTCGACCCCTTCAACATCGCGTGCGTCATGCGGTCATCCTGCCCTCTCCGTCCTGGTCACGACAACGCGGGGGTATGACGGCCATGCACAGTCGTGTTTGTCCGCGTTACCAGAAATTCATGCCTGACGGGAACCCCTGACATGGGTATCTACGTACTATTACCGGCCACCTGTGAACAGGTCACAGGGGCCACCAGGTCACCACGGGGGAGTTCTATGCGTCATTTCGGGCACATCGCCCCGGAGGTGCGGCAGCGCCTCTTCCACCAGGAGCCGTGCGAGTTCAGCTCGGACGCCCCGGCCCGGCTGCTCTCCGCGGCCCTGGGCGCCACGCTCTACAGTCCGGCCACCCGGCCGCGGCTCGCCGACGACATCGTCAAGCAGGCGGCGAACGGCGTGGTCTCGATGGTGCTGTGCCTGGAGGACTCCATCGGTGACGAGGACGTCGCGGCGGGCGAGGAGAACCTCGTCCGGCAGTTCGAGGATCTCGCGGCCCGGGCGGACACCGGGCTGCCGTTGCTCTTCGTCCGGGTGCGCACGCCCGAGCAGATCCCCGACCTCGTCCGGCGTCTGGGCCCGGCCGTGCGGCTGCTGTCCGGTTTCGTGTTCCCCAAGTTCACCGAGGAGCGCGGCATCCCCTTCCTGGAGGCCCTGGCCACCGCCGAGGC
The DNA here is from genome assembly GCF_001513975.1 of Streptomyces curacoi. Taxonomy (GTDB): domain Bacteria; phylum Actinomycetota; class Actinomycetes; order Streptomycetales; family Streptomycetaceae; genus Streptomyces; species Streptomyces curacoi. The sequence continues at coordinate 770,425 of NZ_KQ947984.1, read as the reverse complement.
CGCCGGCGGGCGGCGGCTGTTCGGCATGCCCGTGCTGGAGACGCCCGAGCTGATGTACCGGGAGTCCCGGGTGGACGCCCTGGAGGGCATCGCACGGGCCGTCGACAAGTACCGGGACCGGGTGCTCGCGCTGCGGCTCGGCGTGACCGACTTCTGCTCCTCGTACGGGCTGCGGCGCGCGCCCGACATGACCGCCTACGACGTCCAGATCGTCGCCTCCGTGATCGCCGACGTGGTGAACATGCTGGGGCGGGCCGACGGCACCGGCTACACGGTGACCGGACCGGTGTGGGAGTACTTCCGCGTCCCCGAGCGCATGTTCAAGCCGATGCTGCGCACCAGCCCCTTCCTGGAGGGACAGGCCGTGGAGTTGCGGGAGAAACTGATTGAGCACGCGATGGACGGGTTGCTGCGGGAGATCTCCCTCGACCATGCCAACGGCCTGCTGGGCAAGACCTGCATCCACCCCTCCCATGTGCCGGCGGTGCACGCGCTGTCCGTCGTCAGTCACGAGGAGTACAGCGACGCCGTCGACATCCTGCGGCCCGAGCGCGGCGGCGGGGGCGTGCTGAGGTCGGCGTACACGAACAAGATGAACGAGGTGAAGCCGCACCGGGCCTGGGCCGAGCGGACCATGCTGCGCGCGGAGGTCTTCGGCGTCGCGCGCGAGGACGTCAGCTTCGTGGATCTGCTGGCCGCCGGAATTCCCGGCTGAACCCACCTCTATCCAAGGGACGCATGAACAACGCAGTGAACAACGGGGTCTGGTCCGGCAGCTGGGTCGCCGAGCGGCTCGGAGTCCAGCTCGTGGGCGACGACGAGCTCACGGAGCTGCTGGGGCTCGCCCTGCGGCGCAACCCCAAGCGGGCGCATCTGCTGGTCTCCAACGTGCTCGGCAAGCACGTACCGCAGTCACCGTCCGTGGTGTACGGCGCCGGTTTCGCCCTCGGGCGCCGGGTGCGGGATCTCCTGGGCGCCGAAGAGGCCGGTGCGGCGGTCGTCCTCGGCTACGCGGAGACGGCGACCGGGCTCGGACACTCCGTCGCGGACGGCGTCGGCCTCGCCCCGTACCTGCACTCCACCCGCCGCCCGGTCGCCGGGGTCGCCCCGGCGGGCGGCTTCGAGGAGTCCCACTCGCACGCCACGTCCCATCTGCTGCTCCCGGAGGACCCGGCCCTGCTGGCCGGCGACGGGCCGCTGATCCTGGTCGACGACGAGTTCTCGACCGGCAACACGGTCCTGAACACGATCCGGGATCTCCACGAGCGGTATCCGCGGCGGCGGTATGTCGTGGTGGCGCTGGTGGATATGCGGTCGGCGGCGGATGCGAGCCGCCTCGCGGATTTCGCCGGGGAGATCGGTGCCCGGGTGGATCTGGTGGCGGCGGCTTCGGGGACGGTGCGGCTGCCGGAGGGCGTGCTGGAGAAGGGGCAGCAGCTTGTCGCCCGGTACGAGGACGCCCCAGGGGCGCGGGGAACCGCGCGACCAGCCCCCACCGGCCCGCATCCGGCCGACAACCGCACCCACCCCCACATCACCCGCGTCGACCTGCACTGGCCCCACGGCCTCCCCGACGGCGGCCGCCACGGCTTCACCCCTCAGCACCGAATACGACTGGAGAGCGCCCTCCCCGCCATGGCAGCCCGCCTGGCTGAGGCGCTGCCCCCCACCGTCCGCCGCGTCCACGTCCTCGGCTTCGAAGAGCTGATGTACGCCCCCCTGCGGCTCGCCCGTGAGCTGGAGCAGGTCGTGGCGGCCGAGGTTTGCTACTCCACCACCACCCGTTCGCCCGTCCTCGCGGTCGACGACCCGGGCTACGCGATACGCACCCGACTGGTCTTCCCGGCCCACGACAACCCGGCGGACGGCCCCGGCGAGCGCTACGCCTACAACGTCGCCGGCGCCGGCTTCGACGCCGTCATCGCCGTCGTCGACTCCGTCGCCGACACATCGGAACTCCACGCGCCGGGAGGCCTGTTGGACCAGCTGGCCGCCCACACCCCGCACGTCATCCTGGCGGTCGTCCCGTCGTACGTCCCCGAAAGGCACTCCATGCTGCCCGAGCCCCTCCGTGGCCCCGCCTTCTCCTCGTACGCCCCGGAGGAGGTCGGCTGGCTGCTGCAGGACCTCTCGGACGTCACGCTGGAGGCGCCGACCGAGGAGCGGGAGGAGGCCATCCAGAGCGGCGGCGCGCACTACGCGGAGTCGCTGCCGGTGGAGTACCAGCCGAGCGAGCAGTACCAGGAGCTGTTCCACACGGCCCTGGAGGAGTCGGCGGCCCGGCTGGCACAGGCGGTCGGCGCGGTCACCGAGCTCGTGCTGGCGGAGCGCTCGCCGCGTCCGGTGCTGGTCTCCCTCGCCCGCGCGGGCACCCCCGTGGGCATCCTCATGCGCCGCTGGGCCCAGTTCCGGCACGGGCTCGAACTGCCGCACTACGCCGTGTCGATCGTGCGCGGCCGGGGCATCGACGCCAACGCGCTGCGCTGGCTGGCCGCGCACCACGACCCCAAGGACGTCGTCTTCGTCGACGGCTGGACCGGCAAGGGCGCCATCACCCGCGAACTCGCGCAGGCCCTGGAGGAGTTCGAGAAGTCCGACGGCATCACCGGCTTCGACCCGGAGATCGCCGTACTGGCCGACCCGGGCTCGTGCGTGCGCACGTACGGCACCCGCGACGACTACCTCATCCCGTCCGCGTGCCTGAACTCCACGGTATCCGGCCTGATTTCGCGCACCGTCCTGCGCGCCGACCTGGTCGGCCCGCACGACTACCACGGCGCGAAGTTCTACCGCGAACTCGCCGGCACCGACGTGTCCGTGGCCTTCCTGGACGCCGTGTCCGCCCGCTTCCCGGAGGTCGTGGACGCCGTCGACGCGCAGGCCAAGGAGCTGCTCTCCGGCGACCGCGCGCCGACCTGGGAGGGCTGGAAGGCCGTCGAGCGCATCAGCGAGGAGTACGGCATCCACGACGTGAACCTCGTCAAGCCGGGCGTCGGCGAGACCACGCGCGTGCTGCTGCGCCGCGTGCCCTGGAAGATCCTCGCGCGGGCCGGTGCCGGCGCCGACCTGGACCATGTCCGACTGCTGGCCGAACAGAGAGGGGTCCCGGTGGAAGAGGTCGCCGAACTGCCGTACACCTGCGTGGGGTTGATCCACCCCAAGTACACGCGGGGCGCGACGGGCGCCGACGGCAAGGCGGTGAACGTCTGATGCCGGTACTGGTGGCGAGCGACCTCGACCGCACACTCATCTACTCGTCGGCCGCCTTGGCGCTGACCATGCCGGACGCGCGGGCGCCGAGGCTGCTGTGCGTGGAGGTGCACGAGAGCAGGCCGCTGTCGTTCATGACGGAGACGGCGGCGCAGCTGCTGACCGACCTCGGTGACGCGGCCGTCTTCGTGCCGACGACGACCCGGACCCGCAAGCAGTACCAGCGCATCAACCTGCCCGGCCCGCCGCCGAAGTACGCGATCTGCGCCAACGGCGGCCACCTGCTGGTCGACGGCGTCTCCGACCGCGACTGGCACACGCAGGTCACCTCCCGGCTGGCCGAGCAGTGCGCGCCGCTCGCCGAGGTGCAGGACCACCTGATGGCGACGGCGTCCCCGGCGTGGGTGCGCAAGCACCGGGTCGCCGAGGACCTCTTCGCCTACCTGGTCGTCGAGCGCGAGCTGCTGCCCGAGGAGTGGGTGAAGGAGCTCGCGGTGTGGGCGGAGAACCGCGGCTGGACGGTGTCGTTGCAGGGCCGCAAGGTCTACGCCGTCCCGAAGCCCCTCACCAAGAGCGCGGCCGTGCACGAGGTGGCCCGGCGGGCGGGGGCTGACCTGACGCTGGCCGCCGGCGACTCCTTGCTGGACGCAGACCTGCTGCTGGCCGCCGACAAGGGCTGGCGGCCGGGCCACGGCGAGCTGGCGGACGCCGACTGGACGGCTCCGGCGATCAGTGCGCTGCCGGAAAGGGGAGTGTTGGCGGGGGAGCGCATCCTGAGGGAGTTCTTGAAGGCAACCCGCACGGAAGCGACCCGATAGGGGCGCGGGGCCGTATCGATATGCGGCCCCGCCGCGTGGGGCGACAAGCCCCACGCACCCGCAGACGACTAAACGAGCCGTCCTACCTAGCCGCAACAGCCGCCGCCACAACACCCACCGCCCCCGCCGCTCGTCCTCGGCGCGGCGGGAGCCGACGCCGTGCCGCCCACAGCGACCGTCGACAAAAGCTTCACCGTGTCGTCATGGCCGACCGGGCAGCTCGCGGGCGCGGACGACTCCGCCATCGGCCGGTTCAGTTCGAACGTGTCGCCGCAGCTGCGGCAGCGGTACTCGTAGCGAGGCATACGCACAGGTTAGCCCCGTCAGTGACCGCCGCCCCGCTCCTCGCGGATCTGCGCGACCACCCGAGCCACCGTCCGTCGCACCGCCTCCGTCTCGGTCAGGAAGTGCCAGTAGTCCGGATGGCGCCCCTCCAACGTGCCGATCGCCCGCTCCAGCCGGGCGACGGAGTCGTCCAGGGGCCGGGCGTGCCGCGGATCGGGCGTGTTCCGCCCCGCCATGGCCAGCCGCTGGGCGTCCCGGATCGCGAAGCGCGTCCGGTCGATCTCCTGCTGCGGGTCCTTCTGCACGGCGTTCAGCCGGCGCAGCCGGTCCCCGGCGGCGGACACCGACTCGTCGGTGCTGTTCAGCAGCGCCCGGACCGTCGACAGCAGCGCGGTGGCGTCCGGCCAGCGCTGCTCGTCGCGCGCGGCCCGGGCCTCCGTCAGCTTCAGCTCGGCCTGCCGTACGTTCTCCGCGGCCCGGTCCGGGACGTTCTGCAGGTCCTGCCAGCAGGCCACCGTGAACCGCCGCCGCAGCTCGCTCAGCACCGGCTCGACCTGCCCGGCACGGGTGGTGAGCGCCTGTGCGCGCGTACGCAGCGACACGAGCCGGTGGTCGATCTCGGCGGCCCGCTCCGGCAGCCGCTCGGCCTCCGCGCGGACCGCCCCGGCCTCCCGGGCGACCCGCTCGGCCCGCTCCAGCGTCTGCGGCACGCCGTGCTGCCCGGCGCCCTGGTTCAGCTTGGTCAGCTCCGGGGCGAGGGCGGCGAGCCGGGCGGCGAGGTCGTCCGCCTGCAGCCCCGAGCCGCGGACGGTGTCCAGGGCGTTCGAGGCGGCGAGCAGGCCCTGCCGGGCGCGCTCCACGGCCGGGGCGAGGCGGGCCAGCTGGGTCTCGGCCTTGCCGAGCAGCGGTCCGAGCCCGTCGGTGAACCGCTCCAGCTCCCGTTTGACGTTGTCGAGATCGTCCTTGGCCTTGGTCAGTTCGGTACGGGCGCGGGCGGCGGCCGAGGCCTCCAGGTCGTCGCGGTCGAGGTCGTGCGCGTCGACGGCCTGGATGTAACGGTGGCTGACCTCGTCGATACGCCGCCCGAGCGCATCGAAGTCGCTGATCGCACGCCGGGCGGCGGGGGAGTCGTCCACGGCCGCGATGGTCTCGATGGAGATCCGCAGATCCCGCTGGGCGGTGTCCAGTTCGTAGAACGCGGCCGCCGCGGCGTCCTTCGCCGCCTGCGCCTCGGCCCGCTGCCCCTCGGCCCGCCCACCGAACCAGCGCCGCGTACCACCACCGGCGAACGCCGCGGGCAGGGCCAGGGCGGCGACGAGGGGGAGGGCGACCAGGGTGAGGGTGTCGCGAACGGACCGCACCGCGTCCCGCGCACCCCGCGGCGTCAACGGAGGCCGGACGGTGCGGCGCCCGGGCCGGACGGCCGAACGCACGGGAAGGACGGCCGACCGCACGGGACGGAGCTGTGCGCGCGGCACTGACGGCGAGTTCGGCTGCGGAGGTGTCGCCGTCACATCCCTCTCCCGTGCTGTCATTCACCCTGCCCGGTGTCATTCTCCCACCGGTTTAGGACGAACACACGGGCCGGTCAGTTCGCCGTTCGCACCGTGACTTTTCCGTCGCCGGTGTGGGCGGAGACCACATGGGAGCTGGTGTCGTCCCGCGGCACGGACACATCCACCGAGCCGTCACCGGTCTCGGTCGTCACCCGGTAGGTGGCCCGGGGCAGCTCGATCGTCACGGAGCCGTCGCCGCTGCGGGTCTCCACCAGGTCCGGCACGGTGCCCAGTTCGAGCCGGACCGAGCCGTCGCCGCTCTGTGCCTTCACCCGGCGCGAGGAGACGTCGGAGACGCGCACGGAGCCGTCGCCGGTCTTCAGCTCCAGCGGCCCGCTGGAGTCGGTGACCTGCACGGACCCGTCCCTCGTACGAACGCTCAACGCGTCCCGGAACCCCCGCGCCCGCACGCTCCCGTCCCCGTCCTCGACCTTCACGGTGATCCCGCGCGGCACCTCGATGCGGTGCTTGGCGGAGCAGTCGACGATCACGCCCGAGCACTTCTGCCGCAGCACGAGCCGGTCGTCCTGGAACGACCAGGTCACCTTGGGATCCGAGCCGATCGCGACCGACCCCTGGAACCACCGGGTGACCTCTGCCGTGCCGGCCTTGTGCGCATCGGCGGCGACGATCTCCAGCGCCGAGTCGTCGGAGTCGACGGTGAGTGTCCGTCCCTCCAGCGCGAAGGACCGGTGCTCGGGATCCTTGTCCTCCCCGGCGGAGGCCCCGCACGCGGCGAGCCCCGCGACGAGCGCCACCACGACTCCGGCGACGGCGGCGGCGCGAGCGGGAACGGTACGGGCCATGACGATCTCCCCCTGAGACTTCCCTGACACTTCCCCGAGACCGACCTCGACGGCCCAGGACTGCTGCGGTGCTTCGACCGTACGGGCCCCGCCCGGACCGCGGGATCCGGGCCGCTCCCGGATCCGTGGTGGGGATAACCCCAGGACCCCCCGACCGTCCGCGATACGGGTTTGCGGGACACGGCCCCTGGCAAGGTAGGCTGTCGACTCGTTCTCGGGTGCGTAGCTCAGGGGTAGAGCGCCTGCCTTACAAGCAGGATGTCGGCGGTTCGAAACCGTCCGCGCCCACTGGCACTGAGTAGCAGGTGAGAGGCCTTCCAGGGATCACCCTGGGAGGCCTTCCCGCGTTCGGAGTCCGGTGGAGGAGGCCCTCAGCGACGAGGCGGTAGTCCTCTGCGGCGACCTCGCGCTTGTCCTTGTTGACGGCCACGAGGTCACCTCCGGGGTATGCGAAGGCCCGGCCACCGGGAAGGCGAGGCCGGGCCAGTCGAGGATGGGTCAGCAGCTCTCGTCTTCCTTGACGGCGTACAGGGTCACGAGCGTGTCCGTGGGATGCGTGCCGGCCCCAGGTTCCTGGCTGCACACCGTCCAGTTGCGGTCGAAGACCTGCAAGCGGTTCTGGCCGCTGGCGTCCTGGTCATCGAGGACGTAGAACCCGGCGGCCTGCGCCTCGTCCTGTGCGGCCTGGAGGTTCTTGCCGACGAGGTCGGGCAGCGTCGCGGTGTCCGACTCGGCCTTGTCCGCGTCGCTGGCGGGCGCGTCCGTGTCGGCCTCGGTGGTCTCGGGGTCCTGCTTCGTCTGGCCGCTGGTGTCCTCCGCTGTGGTGTCCGGCTTGCTGGAGCTGGTGTCGTCGGTGCTCTCGCAGGCGGTGAGCGTCAGCAGGGCTGCGGCGGCGAGGCCGACCGCGATGGTGCGGGTGCGCATGGTGTCCCCCAGGGATGTTCCGTTAGCTGGGGAAGCATCATGCGTCGCGTGTGGGAGATGTGGAGGCCAAGTGATGTTCCTGTGACATGAACGGGCGCCGGAAATGACAAGGGCTCGCGCGGTGGCGGGCCTTGGGGTCTGGGTCCGGGCACGCCGGACGTGAGGCCGGGAGCAGTGCCTGCTCCCGCGCTTGGGGGGGAGTGGCCTCCGACAAGCCCGTGGTGATCTATCCGCCCGACGAGGACGGCGGCCGGCGCGTGCGCGTGGACGGCGAGATCCTGAGTACAGCTCGATGTGGCCCCCGCACGGGAACACCACGTTGATGAGCCGCGGGCATGGCTCGCACACCGGCGGAGGGTTCTGCCGTACGCGGCCGGGGTCCTCCGCTTTTCAGTCCTCGTCCTGGGCCGGTGCCTCATGGGCGTGCTTCAGCTTCATGCGGGCGTCCACCCGTTCCGTCGCGGCGAGTTCCGACCAGAAGCGGTGGCCGCTGACGAACACCGCGAGCTCGTGCTCGCGCTGCCGGAGCTTCTCCACCTCGGCCTGCTCGTCCTCCGTCCAGCCGGGGGAGGCGGGGCGCTCGACCTTGCGCCAGCCGTTGTCGTCGCTGAATCCGTCCAGGGGTACGACCGACCAGGGAAGCCGCTTCAGCAGGGCCGACAGCTCGGCCCGGACCTGATGCAGCTCCTCCTGACCGGCAAGGAGGTCACTCGGAAAGTCATAGGGCTTGGCCACGGCCCAATGCTACGCCTGTTCGATTTTGGGAGGCGAGTTTCTTTGGGTGGTTCATGCGAACGAGTGTGAGGGGCTCGGAGTCACCGGCACGGCGAGGCGGCGTGCCAGGTCGGCGGTCTGCGGTTGGCGAGGGTGCGGTCAGAACCAGTGCAGGCAGTGCGGGGGGCGGTCGGTGCGGAAAAGGGCGTCAGCGAGGGTGGCCGCGGCCGGGCGGTGGGCCCGGATGTGTCCGGCACGCACGAGCGTGCTCGGGGCGGTGCCGCCGAGGTAGACCGATCCCAGGTCGCTCACGTTCAGGGACAGGTCGGGCTCCCGGTCCGTCGGGACGCAGTCGGCCTCGCCGTCCCTGACGGTCAGCAGGTAGCGGCCGTGTTCGCCGAGGAACGGGTCCTCTACGTCGAGGACGAGCTCGCCGTCCGCGAACCAGCCGCGTGCGGTCAGCGCACGCGGAACGTCCAGCAGTCGCACCCAGAGCCAGTCCATGTCGCCGCTCACCTTGCCGGCGCGGAAGTCCGCGAGCTGCCAGCGCAGTGGGTGCTGGGGCGGGACGTGCTTGAACACGACCTGAGAGACCAGGTCATGGCCGAGTACGAACCGGGCCAGGGCCGTGAAGACGGCGTCGTCGCCGGCGATGGTCTCGTCGACCGTCAAGGTGCCGGACTCGTCGAGCGAGTAGCTGGCGTACCCGTCCGGGACGCCGTCGGCGTCCCGGTGGACGGCGACGTAGCGCGGCGCCGGGGAGATCGGGGGCTGCCCCGCGCGCAAGGCCCACCAGCGGTGCGGCCGGGACAGCGCGCCGGGCTGAGCGCGGCGATACCGGTCGTAGACCTCTTCCAGGATCTCGCCGCACTCGGCGCGACGCAGCACCTCGACCGAGCCGTTGTCCGGGCCGGTCGCTGGTGCGTCGGCCGTTCCGCGCGCCCGGGGGAGGGCGAGGGCGGCCTGGTGGCGCTGCACCGTCAGCTGCTGCGTGTAGGTTGCCGGACCGTAGCCGAACCTGCCGTAGATCGGGGCCTCAGAGGCCAGCAGCACGGAGAGGAACTCCCCGCGGGCCCGCAACTCGGCGAGCTGATGCCGCATCATCGCGCTGAGCACACCCTGGCGCCGGTGCGAGGGCAGGACGCCGACGGCGGTCACCCCGGGGACCGGGACGAGGGTTTCACCGGGCAGGGTGAGCTCGAAGGAGTGCGTGGCGGCGGTGCCGACGGGCCGCCCGTCCGCCGCCAGGGCGAGTAGGCAGCGGTCCATTTCGAGCGCCGACCACCAGAGCCCGCCACCCTCGACCGGGGTTTCCGGGAAGCGCCCGAACGCGGCATGGAGTGTGTCGACGAAGACGTCGAGATCCTTGTCGGTCGTGGGACGTATCTCCATTGCTGCCGCTGCCTCCTCGGGATACCGCACCACGACTGGTGGCGCCTGGCCACCATGCAGCGTCGACCCGCGGCCCGGTCAAACGAATTACGGCTCAGCCCGCGGCGTTGGGCGGCCGACTAGTGACCTGCCTCCCTCAACTCGCCGACCACACGGGCCGTCACGGGCGTCGGCACCCCGTGCCGCTCCGCCGCGCGCAGCAACGCACCGCCGATCGCGTCGAGTTCGAGGGGGCGGCCCGCCTCGGCGTCGCGCTGCATCGACGACTTGGTGGCGGGCGGGAAGGCGTCGTAGCGGGCGAGGGCCTGGGCCGGGTCGGCGGGGCCGCCGCAGGCGCGGCTGACGGCTGCCGTCTCCTCGACCAGGGACGTCAACTCCTCGCGGTGGCGGGTGCGTACGTCGCCGAGGGGGAGGGCGTGGCGGGTGGTGAGGAGGGCGAACGGGGCCAGGAAGGACATCTTCGCCCACAGGGCCGCCGTCTCGTCGGGGAGGACGCGGGTGGTGGGGCCGGCCGTGCCGAGGGCCTCAGCGAGGGCGTCCAGGCGGTCGCGGGGGACCGTGTCGCCGGTGAGGTCGATCTCGGCGAAGGGGCTGGCGTGCACGATCTCCCCCGGCGCGACGCGAGTCGACTCGGCGCGGATGACGGCGGGGGCGACGCGGTCGGGGCCGTAGCGGGCGCGCAGGGCCTGGGGGTGTTCCACGCCGTTCAGGAACGGTACGACGAGGGCGTCGCCCAGCGCGGCGGGCGGGACGCGGGTCAGGGCCGTGTCGAGGGCGGTGGCCTTGACCGCGATCAGGCAGGCGTCGACCGGTTCGCGGAGCTCGGTGTCCGCCTCGACGTCGGCCGTGAAGTCCCCGAACGGGCCGCTGCGGACCTGGATTCCGGTCGTGCGCAGGGCTTTGGCCGTCTCGTCGCCGGCCAGGCAGAGGACACGGTGGCCGGCCCTGGACAGGAGCGCGGCGAGGAGGCCGCCTATGCCGCCCGGGCCCAGTACCGCCACGGTGAGTCGGTGGTTCGCTGTCATGCGGTTCCCTTCGTCGGTCGGCCCCTCAGCGGTGGCCGCCTCGGAAGCGATCATGGCAGACGGGCCCCTGCCGGGGGGAGACTTGTAGACATGTGCCGCAGCATCAAGACACTTCGTCCGCCTGCGTTGCCCGAAGAGGCGACGGAGGAAGAGATCAGGGCCGCCGCCCTGCAGTACGTGCGCAAGGTCTCCGGTTTCCGGGCCCCGGCCGCACACAACCGAGAGGTCTTCGACCGCGCCGTCGACGCGATCGCGGAGGCCACGGCGGAGCTGTTGGGTGGGCTGGAGGTACGGGGAGCCGGGGTGGTGCGGGAGGCGGGGTAGCGCGGAGGGGCGGGCTGAAGGAGTCGGGGGCGGCTGCGTCGGCCGCGTACCGCTGCGGGCGGCTCGCGCCTCCGCCTGCCGGGGGAGGCGCCGCCGACTCGCCGGCCGCCGTGCTCGGGCTCACGTGACTGGCGCCGGCTGCACCTTGTAGCCGGGCTCGGCCTGCGGGTCGGGACGCGACCGTGCCGCCGCTGGAGGTACGGGAAGCTGGCGTGGTGCGGGAGGCGGGCCCGCGCCTGCGGGTGCCGGGCCCTCGACTCGCCGGCCGCCGCGCTCGGGCTCGCGTGACTGCCGCCGGCTGCACTTTGCAACGGGAGTCGGGTTGCGGGTTGCGATGGGAACCGGGCTGGTGGGCCGCGTCTGGGTTCTGGCTGGTGTGCTGCACCCGGTCTGGGGCTGACGCGCCGTGCCGAGCTCAGCCTTCGCGCGCCGCCCCGGCCTCAGGCTGACGCCCGCCGCCCGGGCTCTGGCTGACGTCCTTCGCTCGGCTGAGGCTGACGTCCTGCCCTTGGCCTTAGGCTGACGCCCGCCGCCCGGGCTCTGGCTGACGTCCTTCGCTCGGCTGAGGCTGACGCCCCGCACCCGGCCTCAGGCCCCACGCCCCCACCGCCCGCAAGCCCCCCGCCAGGCCGAACCACCCCCACCCCCTACGCCGGCTTCCGGCGCATCACATACGTCGCCGCGGCGCCCGCACCGAACAGTGCGGTCACCGACACCCCCGCCGCCAGCCATGTCGTGCCCAGCCAGTGGGCGCCGAGGTAGCCGAGGGCCACGCTGTAGACGGCCCAGGTGAGGCCTGCCAGGGCGGACCAGGGGAGGAAGTCGCGGGTGCTGCGGTGGGTGGTGCCGGCGCTCAGGGAGACCACCGAGCGGCCCGCGGGGGCGAAGCGGGCCAGGACGACCAGGGCGCCGCCGCCCCGGGCCAGGGCGGCGCCGAGACGTTCCTGCGCCGACCTCAGCCGGCGGGAGCGGGCGATGGCGCGGTCCAGTCGGGCGCCGCCGCGCCGGGCGAGGCGGTAGGCGACCAGATCGCCGAGGACGGAGGCCGTCGCCGCGCAGAGCGTCAGGGCCAGGATGTCCGGGACCTCGTCGGGGACCTGTCCGGTCGCGGCACCGGAGCCGGCGGCCGCCGCCGTCGCCGCCGTGATCACCAGGACCCCGCTGGGCAGGACGGGCACGAACACATCCAGCAGGACCGATACTCCTACCACCACGTAGATCCATGGGGCCGCGGTCAGCGAGCCCACATCCCAAAACCCCTCGAGCACCGCAACTCCCCGTTTACCCCCGTGGCCAGACCGTGCCGCGACGTCGCGGGGGAGCGGCAGGGGCGGCCTATGACAGCCATACAGCGTACGCCTGGGGTGTGACAGCGGATTCATCGGGGGCTTGCGCGTTCGGCACAGCATGTTCACCGGGCGAAGGGAACCGGGCGAAGAGAACCGGGCGAAGAGAACGGCGCCCGTACCCGCGCGAGCCTCGCGGGTACGGGCGCCGTACGAAGCGGGGGCCGTCAGGCCGCCACCGGCGTCTTGTCGCCGGCCGTCCTGCCCTGCGCCCCGGAGCGCTTGGCGAACAGCCGGTCCAGGCCGAACGCGCCGGAGCCGGTGAAGATCAGCAGGAACATCGCCCAGCAGTACATGGCGGCGCCTTCGCCGTTGTTCTCGATGGGCCACAGCGCCTCGGGCTGGTGCACCTTGAAGTACGCGTAGGCCATGGCGCCGGACGATATGAACGCCGCGGCACGGGTGCCGAGGCCGAGCAGGACCAGGCTGCCGCCGACGAGTTCGATCACGGCGGCGTACCAGCCGGGCCAGGTGCCGGCTTCCGCGGTCTGGCCGCCGAAGGTGCCGAAGAGCGAGTTGGCGCCATGGCAGGCGAAGAGCAGGCCGATGACGATGCGGAACAGGCCGATGGCATACGGCTGGGCGCTGTTGAGGCGTCCGGTCATGTGGGGGACTCCCTCGGTCTGAGGTTTGCCGTTCCCTGAGAGAAACGGGGTGGGGACGAATACTGATCGGTAGCCCCACGTTAGGCACGCCTAATCGATGCTTGCAAGTTCAACATTCGGCCACGCCTGAGGCTCGGGTTGCCCTCCAGTCCCGGTGGCAACCGCACGTAGCGCCGCCCTCGCCACCGCATCCGCGTCCGAAAGAGTGACCGAATCCACACCCGGCCGCGCCCCCGCCGCCGTCACCCAGTGCACACCCTCCGTGGGCACTCCGAACGCGAACCGCCTCGGATGCGCCCGACCCTGACGATCGATCAGACGGTACGGCCGCCGCGTCACGTCCAGCCCTCCCGTCTCGTAACCGTCGACCGTGTGCGGGCGGCACTGCCCGGTCTTCAGCAGCCGGGCCAGCAGGTCGTCGGCGGTGCGGCGCAGGTCGGTCTCCGGCAGGCGCGCCTCGACGAGAGTGGTCGCCCGGACCGCCGAGCCCGGCACCTCCGGGGAGTGCGCCACCCAGGCCCCCGCCTCCTCCCGCACCTCCAGCCGGGGCCCGAGCACCTCCACCACGCCCGCCTCCACCAGGGCCACCAGCTCCTCCACGCGCCGCCGGGGCGGGCCGATGGACAAAAAGGCGTTGAGCGGGGTGTACCAGCGGTCCAGGTGGTCCCGGCGCGAGGCACCGGCGATGCCGCCGTGGTCGACGATCAGCCGCAGCTCGTTGCGCAGGTCGCGCAGCACGTCCAGGGCCGACTTCAGCGGGCCGTGCACATTGCCCCGGGCGGCCTGCGCGGCGTCCTCGCGCAGATACGCCAGCAGCCAGTCGCGCCACTGCCCCGGACCGGCGAAGGCGCGGCCCGCGTACGGGCGGGACACCCGGTCCCAGCTCCAGCGCTCCCGCTCCGCGACCCCGAACTCGTCGAGCAGGCGCGTCTCCCCGGGGTCGCGATGAGGGACGGCGAGGAAGCGCTCCGCGAACTCCGGCCGCCCTGTCAGGGCCGCGTAGTACACCGTCTCCACCTCCTTCGCCACCAGCGGCCATATCTCGGCGAGGAAGTCCGGCGCCTCACCCGCGTCCGCGCGCTTGCGGAAGCCGGCGATCACCTCCGGCGTCAGCACCAGCGGGAGATGACGGCCGTACGGCCCCTTCGCGTTGTCGCCGCGCGCCTGGTACGGGATGCCGCGCCGCGAACCGGCGTACAGGCGCGGCTCGTCGCCGGAGGGGACGTAGCGCAGGCCCGCCCCCTCGGTGCGCACGAAGCGGCCGCCGCGGCCGGTCGTCAACAGGGCCATGTGGTCGAAGAAGTTGAGGCCCAGGCCGCGCAACAGCACCGGTTCACCGGGGGATACGCCGGACAGGTCGACGTCGGCCGGGTTCGCGGGCGCCACATGGCGCAGCCCGTGCCGCTCGGCGTACGCCGCGAGGCGGCGCTGGGTCGCGTCGGCGGCGGTCGGCAGATGCCCTTGGGCCAGCACCACGGCGGACAGGCCGGACAGTGTGCGGCCGTCGTCGAGGGTGAGGACCTGGCGGCCGTCGGGCGCGTCGTCGAGCCGAACCGCACGGGCCGCGTACGTCTCGACACGCACGGCCGGCGGTGCCTCGCGCACGACCTTCGCGAACACCCACTCCAGGTACTGGCCGTACAGGGCGCGGGTCGGGTACTCGTCCGGCCCCAGCGCGCCGCCCGCCCAGTCATGGAGGCTGGGGCCGGGGCGGACGGGCCCCGAGCAGTCCACGCTGTCGTCGGTGAACAGCGTGACCTGCGACGCCACCGTGTTCATCAGCAGCTCGGGCGACTGAGCGGTCCGCCAGACGCGCCCGGGGCCGGGCGGTGCCGGGTCGATCACATGGACCGTGAGACGCACCTCGGGCGGGAGGAGCTCGGGAACGGAGGCGCAGAGGCGCTCCAGGACGCTGGTGCCGCGGGGGCCCGCGCCGACCAGGGCGACGGAGACCGTGGGGGACTCCGGGGTCGAGGCGGAGGTCGGTGCAGACAAAAGGGTAACTCCCGGGCGTATGGGGCGCATTGGAGCGGATCGCCCGGCGGAAGCGGGCGGTCCGGATCATCATGCCGTCGGGAGCGGGGCGAACCGAGCCCCGGGGTGAGTGAGTGTGGGATGCATCACGAGCATCACCCGCCACGGAGGTAACAAGCGGGCAGAACCGCTGATTGAGGTGATGAGGTGACACAAGGGGGTGGAAGCGGGCCGGGTGGAGGTGACAGGCGGGCCGGCGCCTCACGGGGCGAGTTCGGACTCCATGACCGTCCGCAGCCGCGCCCCCGCCCCCCGCACCGCCCGTGCCTGCTCCAGCCGCAGCCGCGCCGACCGCCCCCGCAGCGTGAGCGTCATGAGCTGGTTGCCGAACCACGGCCCGCCCGTCCTGCGCCAGTCGATCGGCGGCCGTGGACAGCCGCCGTGCCCCGCGAACCACCGGCCGAGCACCCGGGCCGGCGCGCTCCAGCCGAACCGGAAGCCGAGCCGGATCGCCAGCTGGACGGCGTTGTGGACGGGGGAGCAGGTCAGCTGGAACACCCGGGCGTCCGGACCGGCGCCCGCCGCCCAGGCCGGCTCGGCCACGTACGCGTGATGCACGTCCCCCGACAGCACACACACCGTCGCCGGCGCCCCCGCCCCCGACCCGGCCTCGGCGATCAGCTCCGCCAGCGCGTCGAAGGACGCCGGAAACGCCGCCCAGTGCTCCAGATCGGCCCGGCGCCGCATGTACTCCCCGAACCGCGCCCAGCGCTCCCCGCGCTCGCCCCGGCACAGGGCCGTGTTCCACCCCTCGGCGTCGTGCACCAGGTGCGGCAGCAGCCAGGGCAGGGAGGTGCCGATGAGGAGGTGGTCGTACGAACCCCTGTCCTGAAGGGCCTGCTCGCGCAGCCACCGCGCCTCGCCCGGGTCGAGCATGGAGCGCGCGTCCTCGTCGAGCACCCGGGCCGCCCGCGTGTCCACCATCAGCAGCCGTACGCGGCCGAAGTCGCGCCGGTAGCTCCAGCGGACGGAGGCCGGGTCGGCGTCCGCCGCGCAGGCGAAGGAACGCAGCAGGTCGGTGCCGTCGGGGGTGTCGCGTACGGCGGCGTGGAGCGGGTCGGCGGCCAGCTCGGCGGGGGACAGGTTCCCCAGGTGCTGGTGCACCCAGTACGACATCAGCCCGCTCAGCAGCCGTTCCCGCCACCACGAGGTGGCCCGCATGTCGGCGAGCCAGGCGGCGGAGGTGTTCCAATCATCAATTACGTCGTGGTCGTCGAAGATCATGCAGCTGGGCACGGTGGACAGCAGCCAGCGCACCTCGGGGTCGAGCCAGGACTCGTAGTAGAGGCGGGTGTACTCCTCGTAGTCCGCGACCTCGTCGCCCGGCGGCTCGCTCAGATCACGCCGGGCGGCCAGCCACCGCCGGGTCGCCTTGGAGGTCTCGTCGGCGTACACCTGGTCGCCCAGCAGCACGAGCACATCCGGCCGTTCGCCCGCCGGGTCGGCCGCGATCCGGGCGGCGAGCGTGTCCAGGGCGTCCGGGCCCACGGGGTCCTGCTCGCCGGGCGGCGGTGCGGCCCAGCGGCAGGAGCCGAAGGCGAGGCGGACGGGGTCGCCGTCGGCGGGGGTGCGGATGACGGAGGGCGGGAAACGGGTGTGCGGCAGCGGCCACACGCGCGTGCCGTCGAGGAAGACCTCGTACGGCGTCGTCGTACCCGGAGTGAGGCCGCTCACCGGCACCAGGGCGTAGTGATGGCCGGCGATCTGGAAGGTGCGGGTCTCCCCGAGGACTCCGCCCGGGCCGCGCACCTCGGCGGTGCACGGACGGCTCGCCTCGACCCAGACGGTCGCGGTCGAGCCGTCGGCGTACCTCAGCAGTGGTCCCAGGCGCAGTTCGGCCACGTGATCGCCCCTCTCCGTCGCCCCGTACGGTACGGAACGACGGAGGCCGGCGGGGAGGTTCCGCAGGTCACGGTTTGCCGAACTCGGTCAGCGGTCGGTTCAGCAGCTCGCGAGGTGGTTCGTGAGGGCGGACTTCTCCGCCGAGTCGACCGAGAGGTCGTAGTAGTACTTCACCTGCACCCAGGCGCGGACGTACGTGCACCGGTAGGCGGTCCGCGACGGCATCCAGGTGGCCGGGTCCTGGTCGCCCTTGGCCTGGTTGACGTTGTCCGTGACGGCGATCAGCTGCGGGCGGGTCAGGTCGTTGGCGAAGGCCTGGCGCCGGGAGGTGGTCCAGCTGCCGGCGCCGGAGTCCCAGGCCTCGGCCAGCGGGACCAGGTGGTCGATGTCGACGTCGGAGGCGGCGGTCCAGGTGGCGCCGTCGTACGGGGAGTACCAGCTGCCGCTGGTGGCGGCGCAGGAGGAGTCCTGGACGACGTTCGTGCCGTCGCGCTTGAGGACGACCTCGCGGGTGTTGCAGGTGCCGGACTGGGTGATCCAGTGCGGGAAGAGGTCGCGGCTGTAGCCGGTGCGGTCCTCGGTGGCCACGGTGAGCGAGGCGAGGTAGGTCCGGGCGGTGGCGGCGCTGACGGGCGTCGGGAGGGCGGCGGAGGCGGTCGGGCCGTTGAAAAGTCCGACGGAGGCTATGACGCCGGTCAGCGCCGCGAGTATGCTGACGCGTCGACGCGCGTAGAACTTCGACATGCGAACTCCCTTGGGAGGTGGGGGCGTTGGCGTGCGGGCGTTGGAATGCTCGCCATGCCGTGTTGCGGGGAGGTGTGCGTTCGGTAAGAAGTTAATGACGCGTGCATGACACGACAAGGTCGAGGGGGGACTTTCTGCCTGTGGGTCGGTCGGCGGCGTCGCGTACGATGGGCGGCGCAGAAGGGGAGTAGCTCTTCGCCGGACCGTCGACATACTGCTCAGCTCGTCTGAGCCGGCGCCCGGAGGCAGGTTCCTCGTGGACCGGCCAGCGAGACCTTCGGCAAGCAGTGCACTGACCGTGTGCTGCCGTGCCGAGGTGTCTTGATGTGATGTACAGCACTCTCGGCGGGGCAGCCCCGACCGATTGAGGAACCTTGATCAGCTTCACCGTGACGGCGGTCGTCTTCGGCGTCGTCTTCCTGGCCGAACTTCCCGACAAGACCGCGCTCGCCGGCCTCGTCCTCGGCACCCGCTATCGCGCCTCGTACGTCTTCGCCGGCGTCGCCGCCGCGTTCGCGCTGCATGTCGCGCTGGCCGTGGCCGCCGGCAGCGTGCTGACGCTGTTGCCCCAGCAGATCGTGCAGGCGCTGACGGGTGTGCTCTTCCTGGGTGGGGCCGCGGTGCTGCTCATGAAAAAGGACGAGGACGAGGAGGAGATCCGCAAGCCGGAGAACCAGTCCTTCTGGAAGGTGTCCGGGGCCGGGTTCATGCTCATCCTGGTCGCCGAGTTCGGGGATCTGACCCAGATCATGACGGCGAATCTCGCGGCGCGTTACGACGACCCGCTGTCGGTCGGTCTCGGGGCGGTGCTGGCGCTGTGGGCCGTGGCGGGGATCGGGATCGTCGGCGGGAAGGCGCTGATGCGGCGGGTGCCGTTGCAGCTGATCACCAAGGTGGCGGCGCTGGTGATGCTGGGTCTCGGGGTCTGGAGCCTGTGGGAGGCGATCGTCGGGTGAGCTGAACTGTCGGTGAACGGTTGCCGGAGGTGGTGGCGGGATCCGGATCGGTTTTGTACCGTGTAGGAACAAAGTGGTTCCCGCCCGTTTTCCCTGACCGGCGGGCGGGACCACCTTGTCCTCCCGGGGGCCACCTCTTCACCCCCGTGCCTCTCGCCTGGAGCTGCCGATGCCGGCCACCACCGTGCCCACCGCGCCCACCGTCCTCACCGCCCGTGCCCTCCTGCTCGACATGGATGGCACGCTCGTCAACTCCGACGCCGTCGTCGAGCGGATCTGGCGGCGCTGGGCCGAGCGGCACGGGCTGGACGCGGACGAGGTGATGAAGGTCGTGCACGGACGGCAGGGCCACGCGTCGATGGCGCTGCTGCTGCCCGACCGGCCGATGGAGCAGAACCACGCGGACAACGCCCGCATGCTCGCCGAGGAGACGGCGGACATGGACGGTGTGGTGCCGGTTCCGGGGGCGCCGGAGTTTCTGGCGTCCCTGCGGGGGTTGCCGCATGCGCTGGTGACGTCGGCCGATGTCGCGCTGTCGACGGCGCGGATGGCTGCCGCCGGGCTGGAGCTGCCGGAGATACGGATCACGGCGGAGTCCGTGGGCGCCAGCAAGCCTGATCCCGAGGGGTTCGTGAAGGGGGCGGCCGAGTTGGGGGTCGCGCCGGCGGAGTGCGTGGTGTTCGAGGACTCCGCGGCCGGCATCGCGGCCGGGCGGGCGGCCGGGATGCGGGTGGTGGGCGTCGGGGAGCGAGCCGGGGCGCACGGGCCGGATGCGCTGGTCCGGGATCTGCGGGGGGTGCGGGTCGAGGCTGTGGGGGGCGGGGCGATGCGGGTGTACGTGCCGTAGCGCCGACGGTGCTGGGGCCGACCCAG
Organism: Streptomyces curacoi; assembly: GCF_001513975.1. Taxonomy (GTDB): domain Bacteria; phylum Actinomycetota; class Actinomycetes; order Streptomycetales; family Streptomycetaceae; genus Streptomyces; species Streptomyces curacoi. The sequence continues at coordinate 750,971 of NZ_KQ947984.1, read as the reverse complement.
GGGCGCGGGAAACTGCGCGAGCAGCCACACACGACCCGCAGTCGCCGTCTGACTCAAAGCTCCGAGCTCTGGGGTGCCGACGGTGCTGGGGCCGACCCAGGGGCGCGGGGAACTGCGCGAGGAACCACACACGACCCGCAGTCGCCGTCGAACCCCAAGCCCCGGGCTCTGCGGCGAAGCGGGTACACGTCGGCGAGTGCCGGCGCATGGGTGGGGACGCTCACCCGCGCTGGCGGGGCGCCGCCTGCGCCCACCCGTGCCGCCCCAGCGGCACGACTGCCCGCAGGCTACGCGAGCCGACGGTGCTGGGGCCGACCCAGGGGCGCGGGGAACTGCGCGAGGAACCACCCCCGACCCGCAGCCGCCGTCGAACCCTAAGTCCCGAGCTCTGGGGTGCCGACGGTGCTGGGGCTGACCCAGGGGCGCGGGGAACTGCGCGAGGAACCACACACGACCCGCAGTCGCCGTCGGACCTCAAGCCCCGAGCTTCTGGGCGAACCCCCCGCCCAGCCGGCGCAGCGTCACGGTTCGGTCGTTTCCGACTCCAGCCTCTCCCGCGTGGCCAGGTCGTACACCCCGTACTCCTCCGGCTGGATTCCCCGAGCCCACTGATACCTGCTGACCGCGTCCTCCACGCCCTCGTTGTAACTGCCCTGGGCCTCCCTGGTGTACAGGCCGAGCTGGGTCAGGCGCAGTTCGAGCTCCGTGACCTCGGGCCCGCGGTCGCCGCGGCGGAGGGTCGGCGGCGTGGTCTCCCGGCCGGCGATGGACTCCTCCAGGGCGCCGGAGGCTTCGGCTCCGGCGGATGCGGGGGCCTTGGTCGGTTCGGCCGAGGGCGACGGAGCCGGGGACGCGCTCGACCTCGACGGAGAGGGTGTGGGCGACGCGCTCCGCGTGGGGGACGGGGCCGCGGGCGCCTGTGTCGGCCGTGCCGAAGGCCCGCTCGGCGAGGGCTCCTCGGAGGCCTCGCCGGTCGACGGGACCGGGATGCTCGCCCGTATGTCGTCGGGCAGTGCCGTGTCCCGGGACGGTGTCTCGTAGGTGAGCAGGCCGCTCGCCAGGCCGGCCGCCGCCAGGACGGTCACGATTGCCCCGCCCACCCCCAGCAGGACCGTGCGGCGGCGGCGTCGGGCCCGGTCCGAGAGGTCGTTCAGGTCCCGTGTGCCCGGTGTCGCCGACGGGGATGCCGACGGGGTGGCGAGCGTCGAGGTCGGTTCGCCGGCGGGCGGCGGTGCCGGCCTCGGGCCGGCCGGGGGCACCGCCCGCAACGGCATCGTCGCGCCGTCGCCCGCCAACTCCACGTATGGGCGTATCCGCAGGGGGTCGAAGTCCTCCGCCGCGGCCGCCTCCGCCGTACGGGCGTCTCGCAGGGCCTCGGCCACGCGCTCGGCGCAGTCGCACGACGGGGTGTTGTCGGCCGCCCTCGGCGCCCCGCACTCCGGGCAGAGGCGGCCGGTCGGGCTGTCCGGGCCTTCCGGGCCCTTCGCTCCCTCTGTTCCCCTCGGCTCAGTCACGCGTTCGTCCCTCCCCCTCGCGAACTCCCCAGATTATGCAGACCTTCCTCACAACGCCCTCCGGAAGCCCCCGGAATAACCGCTTCCAAAAGGACTCGACAGGCCATAACGGGCCACACCGATCACGATGGAAGCGGTAACGACACTCTCGGGAGGTCCGCATGGCCGGGGACGCGCACGGCAGGACGGGAGATGTGCGTGACGCGCACCCCCCGGAGCGGGGAGCCGAGGCACACGAGAACGTGCCCGGCAACGTCCTCGTCTCCATCGGCGCGCTGCTTCTCGGGATGCTGCTCGCCGCCCTCGACCAGACCATCGTGTCGACCGCCCTGCCCACCATCGTCAGCGACCTCGGCGGCCTGGAGCATCTGTCGTGGGTCGTGACCGCGTACTTGCTGGCGTCCACCGCGGCGACTCCGCTGTGGGGCAAGCTCGGTGACCAGTACGGCCGCAAGCGGCTCTTCCAGATCGCGATCGTGATCTTCCTCGTCGGCTCCGCGCTGTGCGGCATGGCGCAGGACATGGGGCAGCTCATCGCCTTCCGGGCCGTTCAGGGGCTCGGTGGCGGCGGGGTCATGGTGCTGTCGATGGCGATCGTCGGTGACATCGTCTCCCCGCGTGAACGCGGGAGGTACCAGGGGCTGTTCGGAGCCGTCTTCGGAGCGACCAGCGTGCTCGGGCCGCTGCTCGGTGGCGTGTTCACGGAGCATCTGAGCTGGCGGTGGGTGTTCTACATCAATCTGCCCGTCGGCGTCGTCGCCCTCGCCGTCATCGCCGCCGTGCTGCGCATTCCGCGCAAGGCGACGCGGCATGTCATCGACTATCTCGGTACGTTCCTCATCGCGTCCGTCGCCACCTGTCTGGTGCTGGTGGCATCCCTCGGGGGGACGACGTGGAGCTGGGGGTCGGCGCAGATTCTCGGGCTCGCCGTGCTCGGCGCGGTGCTCGCCGTCGCGTTCGTCGCCGTGGAGCGGCGGGCCGCGGAGCCCGTGCTGCCGCTCAAGCTGTTCCGCGTGCGGACCTTCGCGCTGTCCGCGGTCATCAGCTTCGTCGTCGGGTTCGCCATGTTCGGCGCGATGACCTATCTGCCGACGTTTCTCCAGGTCGTTCAGGGTGTCAGCCCGACGATGTCCGGTGTGCACATGTTGCCGATGGTGGCCGGCATGCTGCTGTCGTCCACCGGGTCCGGGCAGATCGTCAGTCGTACCGGGCGCTGGAAGGTGTTCCCCATCGCCGGGACCGGTGTGACGACCCTCGGTCTGCTGTTGCTGCACCAGCTGGACGTGGACAGCTCGACCTGGGAGATGAGTGTCTTCTTCTTCGTCTTCGGACTGGGGCTCGGGCTGGTCATGCAGGTGCTCGTGCTGATCGTGCAGAACGCCGTCTCGTACGAGGATCTCGGCGTCGCCACCTCCGGTGCGACCTTCTTCCGGTCCATCGGGGCCTCGTTCGGCGTCGCGATCTTCGGCACGATCTTCGCCACCCGCCTCGACGACAAGCTCGTGGAAGCCTTCCGGGGGGCTCGGCTGCCGCCCGGTGTCTCGCTGGAGGGGCTGGAGGCGGACCCGCGGGGCATCGCCGCGTTGCCGGTCGACCTGCGGCCGGGCGCGCTGCAGGCGTACGCGTCCTCGATCACGGACGTGTTCCTGTACGCCGCTCCGGTCGCGCTGCTCGGGTTCGTGCTGGCCTGGTTCCTGCACGAGGACAAGCTGCGGGGCTCTGTCACCGCACCCGACGTCACCGAGACGCTTGCCAGCAATCCGGTCGAGCGGTCGTCGTACGACGAGGTGTGCCGGGCGTTGTCGGTGCTCGGTACGCGGGAGGGGCGGCGCGAGGTCTATCGGAAGATCACCGAGCGGGCCGGGTACGACCTGCTGCCCGCGGCCAGCTGGCTGCTGCTGCGGATCAAGAAGTACGGGCGGGTCGAGCCGGGCGTGCTCGCCGAGCGCAGTTCCGTGCCGCTGCCGGTCATCCTGGAGGCCGCTCGGCAGGTCGAGGAGCGGAGGCTGGCTGTCCGCGAGGGGCTTGATCTCATCCTGGCCGACAGGGGGCGGGAGGTTGCCGAGCGGCTGGCCCGGGTTCGGGAGGAGTCGCTGGCCGAACTGCTCGGGGACTGGTGGGGGCCGGATCGGCCTACCGATCTGGTGCAGCTGGTGAAGGAACTGAACGAGGAGTTGTGCGGGTCGGATCGGGAGCAGCCGCACAACGGGTCGGTGGGCGTGTGGTGAGCCTCCGGCGGTTGGGCGGGTGGGGTGCCTGCGGCGGCCTGTGCGGATTGGGGTGGGGGTGCCTGCGGCGGTCTGTGCGGGTTCGGTGGGGGGCCGGCGGCGGCCTTTGGGGGCTGGGTGGGGGTGCGTGTAGCGCCTTTCGGGAGCACCGCACAGCGGGTCGGTGGGCGTGTGGTGAGCCTCCGGCGGTTGGGCGGGTGCGATGCCTGCGGGGGCCTGTGCGGATTGGGTTGGGGATGCCTGCGGCGGCCTGTGCGCGTGGGGTGGGGGTGCGCGTAGCGCCTGCGGTGGGTTTGTGGGTCGGGGCCGCGCCGGGGGGTGTCCGTCCTCGGACCGGCGGCACCCTTGGGCCAGGAGTTGCCGCGTGTTGACGCCGGTCACTGCGGGTGGACACCCCCCGGCACGTCCCCTTCCCGCCGTCGGCGGGTGCGGGCAGGTGAGGGTGACGCCTACAGGGGCTTGGTGAACCAGTGTTCGGCGTAGGTGTCGTTGTTGTGCGGGGCCGTCTCCTCGTAACCGAGGCGTGCGTACAGGGCGCGTGCCTCCGTCAGGTCGTGGCGGGTGTCCAGGATCATGCGTGTGGCGCCGAAGGCCCGGGCCGTGTCTTCCGCGGCCCGTACCAGGACCGGGCCGCCGCCCTTGCCGCGCATCGACTCGTGGATGAAGACCCGCTTGAGTTCTGCGGTTTCCGCGTCCAGGAGATGTACGCCGGCTGAGCCGGCCGGTTCGCCGGAGTAGCGGGCCACCAGCAACGCGCCTTTCGGGGGCCGGAGTTCGTCCCAGGTGTGGGCGGCGATCTCGCGCTCCAGCTCGTCCGGGTCGGTGCGGCGGCCCTCGTGCAGGAGGTAGTAGCGGTCGCTGACCTCCGTGTAGTACGCCCGCCAGAGCGCGGCGGCGACGGGGGAGTTGGGAGGTTCCGGGGTGACGGTCCAGGTCATGATTGCCATTGGGTGGGGGAGCCGGCGGGTCCGCAAGCGAATATGCGTCGTGGGCCCGGCCCGTTTGAGGAACGGCCTGGGGGCAACCCGGCAGACATGTCCACAGGTGTGATCGTTCTGATCGTGATTGCGGCGGTCGTCGTCGTGCTCGGCGCGGCCGTCCTGGCCCTGCGCGCTCGAGGTGCGCGGGGCAGCCGGGGTCTGAAGCGGCGCTTCGGGCCCGAATACGAGCGGGTGGTGGCCCGGCACGACGGGGACATCAAGGCGGCCGAGCGGGAACTCGCCCAGCGGGTGGAGCGGCATGGCGGGCTGCGGGAGCGGCCGCTGGAGCCGGTCGAGCTGGAGCGGTTCGAGGCCCGCTGGACGGCGGCCCAGGAGCGCTTCGTCGAGTCGCCCAAGCAGGCCGTCGACGAGGCGGACCGGCTGCTCGCCGAGCTGGCGCAGGCGCGGGGCTTCCCGGACGGTTCGCGGTACGAGGAGCAGCTCGCCGCCCTGTCCGTGCACCACGCGGATCATGTGCACGGCTACCGGCATGTGCACCGCGTCGCCCATGCGCACGTGGGCGGCGGACAGGAAGGCGGCGGGCCCGGTACGGAGGAGATGCGCGAGGCCATGATCGAGGCCCGGACCCTGTTCGAGGACCTGACGGCCCCGGTCGGGCAGCACCGCGGGGTCACCCGGGAGCCCCACCACAAGGACGACGGTGGGCGGACCCACGCCCGCACCGACGGCCACCGCGGCCATCTGCCATGGACGTTCACAGGACGTCATGCGAAGGGGAGTTGAGGCACATGACCGACGCGACGACCGGCAGGGGTATGGAACACGAGCCGGCACCGGGCGGGCCCACGGTCGCGCCCACCGGCGGTACGGAGCACGGCGGCACTGAGTCGCGCGTCACCACGCCGGGCGGCATCACCACGGAGACGGGGCACGAGGCGGCTCCGCTCTTCCCGCACGACGAGTCCGACAAGTTCGAGCTGCAGCTCCAGCACGCGGTCTCCGGGTTCGTCGACGGCCCCCGGGCCGCCGTCGAGGAGGCCGACCACGTCCTGGAGGAGCTCACCGGCCGCCTGACCGAGGCGGTGGCCCAGCGCCGCCGTACGCTGCGCGGGTCCTGGCAGTCCATGGACGTGGCCGAGGACAAGCCCGGGTCGTCCACCGAGACCGAGCAGCTGCGGCTCGCCCTGCGCGACTACCGCGAACTGGCGGAACGTCTCCTACACGTCTGACACATCCGACACGTCTGACGCGTCTGACGCGTCTGACGCGTTCGACACTCTCAGCCGTCCGCCGCCGCCCGGCGCTCCCGCCATTGCCGTACGACCTCTTCCACGTCGTACGGCCTTCGGCCCAGGGGAGGGCCGGGCGGCGGCTTGAGCAGCATGTCGCGGATCTTGGCGTTGACGTCCGTGATGATCTTCCGGACGATCCGCTCCGACGGTGCCGCGTAGGCCGCCGTCAGCGCGTCCTCCGCCTCCTTGCGCAGGGCCAGGCCCGGGGGCAGGACCGACAGGCCCTCGCGGGCCATCTTGCGTCTGACCCACCACAGTTCGTCGTACGGGGCTTCCAGGTCGGTCGGCAGCGGCTGTCCCGCGCCGGGCAGTCTGTCGAACTCGCCGCGCGCCTGCGCGTCGTGGATCTGCTTGTCGACCCAGGACTCGAACGGGACGCCGGGAGGCTTTCGCTCGGTCATGACTCCATTGTGCCGGACGCGGTGGTGCCGGGCGATTTATCATGCGGCCTCGGTGGCCAAAACGGCTGCCGTACAAGGACGTTTCAGGAGGAGCGCACGTGCTCGAACTCACCATGGCCGCCGTGTCCGCGGCGGACGAGGGTGCCACGGCCGGCATGCTCATGGCCGACGCGCCCAGCGAGGCGGGCGCCGTGCTGCGGGTGGGCCGGGACAAGTCGGTGTGCCGGCTCGCGACGCCGGACGACTGGCTGTTCGTCTCGCGGGTCCACCTGGAGTTCCTGTGCGGCCCGGACGGCGGCTGGCAGGTGACCTGGCTGCGCGGCTCGCAGGCCGACCCGTCCTCCGAGGTGCGGATGACGGTGGGGGAGTACGTCCAGCCGATCGCCTACGGCGGGACGGTGCCGCTGCCGAGGGGCGGCAGCGGTGAGATCGTCGTGCAGGACCGCACCGCACCCCGCAGCGTGAACGTCGGCTTCTACCACGAGGGCTGAGCCGCGGCAGGGCTACGCCAGCACGCGCGCCAGCGCGAAGCCGTCGTAGCCCTTGCCGCCCACCGTCTGGATCGCCGTGCCGCTCAACCTCGGGTGCTTGCCGATCAGTTCGATGGCTTCGCGGGTGCCCCGGACGTCCGGCGCGGTGCTCTCCGCGTCGACGACCCGGCCGCCGCGCACCACGTTGTCGACGACGATGAGGCTGCCGGTGCTCGTCAGCCGCAGGGCCCAGTCGACGTAGTGCGGGTTGTTCGCCTTGTCGGCGTCGATGAAGACCAGGTCGAAGGGGGCCGGGTTCTCGTCGGCCAGCTTGGGCAGCGAGTCCAGCGCCGCGCCGACCCGCACCTCGACGATCTTGTCCAGGCCGGCGCGCGCGATATTGCGGGTGGCGACCTCGGCGTGCTTGGCGCTGTACTCCAGCGAGATCAGCCGGCCGTCGGCCGGCAGGGCGCGGGCCAGCCAGATGGTGCTGTAGCCGCCCAGGGTGCCGATCTCCAGGATGGTGCGGGCGCCCTGGATCTCGGCGAGGAGCTGTAGGAGCTTGCCCTGGGGCCGGCTGACGGCGATCGACGGCAGCCCGGCCGCCTCGCTGTCCCGCAGGGCCGCTTGGAGGACGTCGTCGTCGGGTGAGAGGTGGGCGGAGAAGTACTCGTCGACGTCGTCCCAGAGCTGCGACTCGCTCATCGCCTTACCTTTCGTATGGCTAGTTAGAAGCGCTAAGTAGAAGTGCTAAGTAGATGTGCTAACGAATATAGTCGTGTGCCCCTTTCCCTTTCGGGAATTCCAGGATGGTGGATTCAGCCGATCGGCGCAGACGGCTGTGCGGGCCGCGCCGACGGAGGCGGAGGCGGAGGCGGAGGCGCCTCGGGCCGCCGGGACCGGCGTACGGCGAGCAGGACCGCCGTGGCCGCGGCCAGCGTGGACCCGCCGGTCACCGTCAGCAGCCACGCCGGGACACCGGCCACCGTGCGCAGCCGGTCCTCGTGGATCACCTGCTGGAAGGTGTCGTCGGCCGCCGCCCGGCGCAGTACGTGGTCGCCGGAGATCCGTTCGGGGTACGGGAACTCCTGGCCGATCGCCGTGAGGAACGGTGTCCCGGCCGCCAGTTCCGCCAGCGGGCCGGACTTCTCGGCCACCCGGCCGGCGTAGGTGACGCGGGGGCGTTCGCCGCCGATCCGGGAGGACGGTTCCATGCGGTGCGCGGCCAGGACGTACAGGCCCAGGGACTGGGGGGTGTCGGCGAGGCGGGACAGGCGCATCGGGTAGACCGGCTCGTCGGCGCGGAAGGTGAGGTGCAGCGGGTCCAGGATGCCGGTCAGCGGCACGCCCGGGCTCCGCGGGGCCGGCTTGACGGCGACGTACTCCCAGCGCCGGTCGACGTACGGCCGAAGTGCCCCCTCCAGACGGGGCGGCAGGGTGAAGCCGTTGCTGTCCAGCCAGCGGTCGAGGGCGTCCGGGTCGGTGGCCGTCAGCCGGGCTACGTCGAAGGGGCCGAGCCGCTGGCGGCCGACGACACCGACGGGAGGTCCGCCGACCCAGGGCGGGCGCGGGCCGCGCGCGGTGTCGCCGCCGGTCACCAGGGGCCAGTCGCCGTCCCGGGGCCAGAAGTGGTGGCGGTCGCGGTGCACGGGGGCCGTGACGTCGTGCAGCTCCTCGAAGAGCTCGGGGTCGCCGAGCCGGACCGTCGCCCGCCGCGGCACCGGCATGATCCACGCGACCCGCTCGGCGTCCCCGCCGACGGTCAGCCGCATCACCACGTCCTCCCGCACCCCGTCCCAGCGCACGACGGACTCCTCCCGCCCGACACTCACCCGCCCCGCGCCCCCCGCCACCATGGCCCCACACCCACAGGCCCACGCCGGCGCGACGAGACTGCCGGCCTGGAGGGCCAGGAGGGTGAGGAGAACGGCGAGGACGCGGCGGCGGGCGGGCGCCGGAGTCAGGTGCGGCGAGCCTGATCGCAGGAAGCCCAGCATTCCCCCGTGCCCCTCCACGCCCGTCCGTCGGTCGTCGGCAGGCTTCAGACGGTACGGCCGGAGGGGTGGTTCCGTCTCGGCGGCCCCTCGGGTGGAGCAGAGTGCGGGGAAATGCCGTGTACGTGTGCGCGGCCGTGGAAAGGGCTGGTCCGCCGGGTGATGTGCCGCGGATTCAGCGGAGGCGGGGCAGGCGACCGCCGACTATCGTCATCCGGACAAAAGGAGAGCGGACGTCAGGTGAACGGGGGGTTGCCTGCGTCTCTCCCCTGGATGCTGCGAGCCGCATAGGGTTCGTAGGGATTCCTCACCCAGGGACGTGCGGGACGGGACGGGGCGGGAGGCCGACCAGGCGTGGCGAATGCGGAGCACGGTGGGCGACCGGCGGAAGCGCTCGGCGCCACGGCCGTCGGCACGGTCCAGGCACGCCTGCGCGTGGCGCGGCTCGGGCTGTGGCTCATCGCCGCGGTGCTCGGCGTACGGCAGGTGGCCGTCGTCCTCGGTACCCCGCGCGGGGAACGGCTGACGGATCTGGAGACCTGGGTCGGCCCGGACGGCGTCCTGCACGTGGAGGGCTCGCTCTACGACTCGACGCGGTTCACCGGGACGCCGTTCGGCGGGCTCGTCCTCAAGCCGCTGACGCGCGCCGCCGAGCAGGCCCTCGGCTGGGGCTGGACCTTCGGCACCCTCCTGCTCGTCGTCGCCCTCGGCCTGGTCGCCGCCCGTGCCCTGCCCCAACCGGTGAGCAGAAGGACCTCCCTGCTCGCCGCGCCGGTCGCCATCAGCCTGCTCATGCTGTCGCTGCCGGTGCGCAACACACTCTACCTCGGCCAGACCAGCATCATCCCGGTGCTGCTCGTCCTGCTCGGCTGCTTCGCCGTCCGGGGCGTGCGCACCAGCGGCGTGCTCATCGGCCTCGCCGCCGCGTTCCAGCCGACCCTGCTGCTGTTCACCCCGCTGCTGTGGTTCACCGGCCGCCGCCGGGCCGCGGCCTGCGCGGGGACCACGTTCGCCGCCTGCACGGTGCTCGCCTGGGCGGCGATGCCCCATGACTCGTACACCTACTGGGTCCACCACCTGGCCGGCGTCGGCCTCGGCGGACGCGCCGACGACCTCGGCAACCAGTCCCTGCACGGCGCCCTGCTCCGGCTCGGGCTGACCGGCCCCCTGGAGATCGCCCTCTTCCTCCTTCTGGGCGCCGCCGTCGCCGTCCTCGCCGTGCGCCGCGCCGTGCGCTACGCCCACGACGGACAGCTCCTCCTCGCCGTCGCGATCACCGGCTGTGCGGCGATCGTCGTGTCCCCCACCGCTTGGCAGCACCAACTGCTGTGGGTGTTGCTCGCCGTCGTCGGCCAGGTCGGCAAACGGGCCTCCGACCGCTATGTGTGGCCGGTCGCCGTCGTCCTGGTGATGACGCTGCCCGCGAAGATGATGGTGCCGGACAAGGTGATCTTCCATCCCCTCCGTGCCGACCTCGTCCTTCTGGCCGCGCTCGCCACGGCCGCCGTGGTGCCGTTCCTGTCGCGCACGTCGCCGTACTGGCAGACGCCCATCCCGACCCGGTACGCCGACCCGGTCCCCTCCCGCCTCCGGCGCATCCCGCTGGTGCCGTTCCTGCGCCGGGTGATCAGCCGCCCCAACCTGCTCTTCGAGCTCCTGCTCATCCGGGTCACCTACTACGCCTACGCCCAGATCCGCCTCGCCGCGGCCGGCGGCTCCAACTCGGCCGGCCGGGTCACCGCCGAGGAGCACGGCGAGGAGATCCACTCCGTCGAACGCGCCCTGCACATCGACATCGAGTACTGGGTCAACCACGCCGTGGTGAAGATCGACTGGCTGCGGGAGTTCTTCGACTTCTACTACACGTCGTTCCACTTCGGCGTCCCGCTCGCCATACTCGGCGTCCTCTACTGGCGCCGCCCCGTCGACTACCGCTGGGCCCGCTCCGGGATCGGTTTCGCCACGGTGTTCGCCCTGATCGGCTTCTGGTTGTATCCGCTGGCCCCGCCCCGTCTGATGCCGGGCCTCGGCGTCATCGACACGGTCCACGGCCCGCAGGACTTCTCGAAACCCGACTACGGCACCCTCACCGAACTCACCAACCAGTACGCGGCGATGCCGTCCCTGCACTTCGGCTGGTCGCTGTGGTGCGGCCTGGTCATCCTCGTCCTCGCCCCCAGGTGGTGGATGAAGGCCCTGGGCCTGCTGCACCCGTTCTTCACGGTCACCGCGATCGTCGTCACCGGCAACCACTGGGTGCTGGACGCGGTCGGCGGCGCGCTGGTCGTCGGCGCGGGCTTCGGGATGACGTACCTGCTCCAGGGGCCGCGCGCCAGGACGGTGACGGCCCGGGCGAAGGCCCGGACACACGGGGAACCGGTCAGCAGCGACCCTCCGGCTCCGGTGAAGGACCGTACTCCGAGCTGAGCCGGTACGCGCCGGGGGCGTCGACGGTGAGCCGCGTGAACTCGCCCTGCCGGGTGAGGCACCCGCCGCCGTCCACCCGCAGCCACGGCGAGTAGGCGATCCGCACCGTGGCCGAGCCGGGACGTGCCATGCGTACGACGACGTCGGCGCTGGACGTCGACACGACGCTCGCCGGTCCGGACACGAGCGGCACGGCATCGCGCACGCGATAGACCCGCCAGTGCGTGTCCTGCCACACGGGCTCCAGCCAGTCGGGCCGATGGTCCCGCACCAGCCGCGCCTCCTCCTTGGCGTACCCGTCGGGCTTGCCCAGCGGCAGCACGACGAACCCGACGGCCCAGCGGTCCAGCCACGCCCGGTAGGTGGCGGCCGAGAAGGACCCGTCGTAGAACAGCCGCGCCCGCTCCATGTCGAGCTGCCGGTTCCAGCCGCGGGCCATGTTGACGTGCGGGGCGAGCCCACTGGCCTCGCGGTGGTTGCGGGCCGGGACGACCTCGACGCGGGTGCGGTCGGCGCCGAGGCGGTCGAGCGCGCGGACCACGCCCTGGGTCTCGGCGGCCCACGCGGGCACGGTCGTGGAGACGCGGAGATCAGCGGCGGTCTTGAAGCCGACCCAGCCGAGGGAGAAGACCAGGGCGCCGACGAGCAGGTTGCGGCGGACCTTGGTGAGACGGGGCCGGGCCAGCAGCACGGCCAGCAGGGCGGCGGGCGCGAACAGCTCGGCGAAGCGCTCGACGTTGGTGCCGACGGGGGAGGCCACGAGGTACGTCAGGACCGTCCCGGCCGCGTAGACGACACCGCTCCAGCGGGCGACGCGCCAGCTGCGGGGGGCGAGGAAGGTGACCGCCAGGCCCAGGAAGAAGGGCGGCCAGATCCGGCCGGCGAACATCAGCTGCTCGCCCTTGAAGGGGAACAGGAGGGCGATCGTGCCGACGGTGACGGCGGGCGGGAGGAGGAGGGTGAGGGCGCGGCGCCAGTCGCGGGTGAGGAGGAAGGCGGCACCGACGACGGCGAGGAACAGTCCGGCCACCGGGCTGGCCATGGTCGCGAGGGCGGCGTATGCGGCGGCGAGGACGATCCGTCGGCCACGGTTGAGCATCAGACACGCGGCCAGCCCGAACGCGACGCCGAGGGCGAAGGTGGTACGGCCGGAGGCCACGTTGCACCACAGGGCGAGGGAGGCGAGGAGGGCGGGGCCGAGAGGTCTTCGGAGGCCTTCCGCACGGGTGATGAGGACGGCCGCCAGCCAGGTGGCGGCGAGGCCGGAGACGACCGTGACGGCGCGCACGCCGAAGGCGGCCATCAAGTAGGGGGAGATCAGGCTGTAGTTGGCGGTGTGCGTGCCGCCGTACCAGAAGAGGTTGTAGGCCGAGTCGCCGTGCCGCGCCGCGAACCCGGCCCAGGCGTACTGGGCGGCCAGATCACCGCCGCCGGTGGCGAGGAAGGCCCACCAGAGCGCGTAGAGGGGGACGGCCGGGAGGGTGGCCGACAGCGGGATCCGGTGACGGGTCCAGAACCTGCGCAGCCACAGCTTCTGCGAGGACGGCGCCTGCTGCGGGGGTCTGGTGAGGATGAGTTCGGCTGGGGCCACGTGTTCGTAGACGTGGAATCGAGTGGAGACGTTCAGCGGATCGAGCAGGCCGCCACGAGGATTTTGTGCCATAGCTGATCACATGAGCACAGAACGTCACACCCGGCACTCGAACCAGACCGTTTTGCCACCCCTGCGCATGGCATCCACGCCCCACTTGTCGACCGACGCCTCCAGCAGGACGAGTCCGCGCCCGTTCTCCGCGTCCGGTCGCAACTCCTCCGGGCAGAGCGGAAGTTGCGCGCAGCCGTCCGTCACCTCGACCCGCACCCCGGCCGTCTGCCGCAGGATCAGCACCTCACACCGCCGGTCCGGGACATGCCGTACGACATTGGCGACCAGCTCGGTCAGGGCCAGCTCCACGGCGTCGGTCAGTTCGGCCAGCTCCCACTCGTCGAGCAGCGAGCGCGCGATGCTGCGGATGTGGCGGGCCGAGTGCGCGCCGGCGGTGAGGCGAAGCCGGTACTGGGCGCGGAAGGGGGCCAGGTAGGTGGGGGGAATGTATCCGTTCACGCTACGAGGGTGACCTCGTGCGACTACGCTGGGCTACCGAACGGACACAACAGGTCCCGAAGTGGGCCGAGTTGCGAGAGAGGGGCCGCTGCGTGACCCACATCAACACCCTCGACCCGGGCGCCTCGCCCCTCGACTACTACGGCTTCGAGCTGAGGCGGTACCGCGAGTCCGCGGGGCTCACGCAGAAGCAGCTCGGGGGCATCGTCTACTGCACCGGTTCGCTGGTCGGCCAGATCGAGACGGCCCGGAAACTGCCGACGTTGCAGTTCAGCGAGCGGGCGGATGTGGCGTTGGGGACGGGTGGGTTGCTGTCCCGGCTGCATGAGCTGGTGATGCGTAGTCAACTTCCGGCCTGGTTTCAGCAAGTCGCTGAGCTGGAGGCGCGGGCCACTGAAATTTGTACCTTCCAGATGGGCATGGTGCACGGCTTGCTCCAGACCCCTGCCTACGCCCGTGCTGTGCTCGGCGCACTGGACCAGACCGACCTCGACGATCGCACCGCCGTACGGCTCGCTCGCCAGCGCATCTTTGAGAAGGAGGAGCCGCCGGTCTTCTGGACGATCCTCAGCGAGGCCGCGCTGTATCAGGAGATCGGCGGGCCTGACACCATGCGGGGACAACTCGCCCATCTTTTGGCCTTCGAGGGCAACCCCCGGGTCAACATCCAGGTGCTGCCGTTTTCGGTCGGAGCTCACGCAGGGCTGACAGGCTCATTCAACCTCTACCGCTTTGCGAGCGACCCGGACATTGTCTACATGGAGGGCTACGGGAGCGGGCACCCAACCGCAAACCCGGACACCGTCAAGAACTGCTCGCTCCGTTACGATCATCTTCAGGCCGCCGCCCTCTCCCTCAGGGACTCGGCGGAGCTGATCCGACGCGTGATGGAGGAACGCTATGGAGAGCAACGCGATCGCGACGGGGACTCGGTGGCGTAAGTCCAGCTACAGCAGCGACCAAGGCGGCGATTGCGTCGAATGCGCACCGCTTGGGCCTCTGGCCTGGCGCAAGTCTTCGCACAGCGGCGACCAGGGCGGCGAATGCGTAGAGATTGCCGAAACCCCCCACACCACCATCGCCATCCGCGACTCGAAGAACCCGGCGGGACCGATCCTCACCCTCGCCCCCGCCGCGTTCAATGCGTTCGTGGGTTGGACTACAGCCGCTGAATGATCGTGCCGGTGGCCAAGCCGCCCCCCGCGCACATCGTCACCAGCGCGAACTCCTTGTCCGCCCGCTCCAGTTCATGAAGTGCGGTCGTGATCAGCCGGGCTCCGGTGGCCCCCACCGGGTGCCCGAGCGCGATCGCGCCACCGTTCACATTCACCTTCTCCAGGTCCTGTTCGAAGACCTGCGCCCAGCTCAACACCACGGACGCGAAGGCCTCGTTGATCTCGACGAGGTCGATGTCCTTCAGGGACATCCCGGCCTTTCCCAGCACCGCGCGCGTCGCGTCGATCGGCCCGTCGAGGTGGAAGTGCGGGTCGGCCCCCACCAGCGCCTGCGCCACGATCCGCGCCCTCGGCCTCAGCTTCAGCGCACGCGCCATCCGCTTGGACGCCCACATGATGGCCGCCGCCCCGTCGCTGATCTGCGACGAGTTGCCCGCCGTGTGGACGGCCGTCGGCATGATGGGCTTGAGGCCCGCGAGGGCCTCCAGGGACGTGTCGCGCAGGCCCTCGTCCTTGTCCACGAGGCGCCACATGCCCTGCCCGGCGCGCTGCTCGTCCTCGGTGGTCGGGACCTGGACGGCGAACGTCTCCCGCTTGAAGCGCTCCTCGGCCCACGCGGCGGCGGCCCGTTCCTGGGAGGCGAGCCCCAGTGAGTCGACGTCGTCCCTGGTCAGTCCCCGATGACGAGCGATCCGCTCCGCCGCCTCGAACTGGTTGGGCAGATCGACGTTCCATTCGTCCGGGAACGGCTTCCCGGGCCCGTGCCTGGACCCCGATCCCAGCGGCACCCGGGACATCGCCTCGACGCCACAGCTGATCCCGACGTCGATGACGCCCGCCGCGATCATGTTGGCCGTCATGTGCGACGCCTGCTGTGAGGACCCGCACTGGCAGTCGACGGTCGTCGCCGCCGTCTCGTACGGCAGACCCATGGTCAGCCAGGCCGTGCGCGCGGGGTTCATGGACTGTTCGCCGGCGTGGGTCACCGTGCCGCCGACGATCTGCTCGACGCAGTCGGCGGGGATGCCGGTGCGGCCCAGGAGTTCGCGGTACGTCTCGCCCAGGAGATAGGCGGGGTGGAGGTTGGCGAGCGCGCCGCCGCGCTTGCCGATGGGGGTGCGTACGGCTTCGACGATCACGGGTTCGGCAGCCATGGGTGCGGATCCTCTCCGAGGCTCTGCGGAACTAGTACGCGTTCTAGTTCTGTGTGCAGTGTGCTGACGGAGGCTCGCTGACCGCAAGAGTTGTGCGGGCAATTGGGGAGCCCATGCCTCTTGCTAGTTGTAGAACCCGTTACTACGGTCGCGGAAATCCCTCTTAGCTGATGGACCGTCAGGAGCTGCCTCATGCCCTGTCCCGCGCTTCCCGACGGGTTCGACTTCACCGACCCCGATGTGCTGCACCACCGCGTGCCCCTCCCGGAGTTCGCCGAGCTGCGCCGGGCCGAGCCGGTCCGCTGGATCCCGCAGTCGGGCAACGTGGCCGGGTTCCAGGACGAGGGCTACTGGGCGGTGACCCGGCACGCGGACGTCAAGTACGTGTCGACGCACCCGGAGTTGTTCTCGTCCTCCCTGAACACCGCGATCATCCGCTTCAACGAGCACATCGAGCGCGACGCCATCGACGCCCAGCGGCTGATCCTGCTGAACATGGACCCGCCCGAGCACACCCGGGTCCGCCAGATAGTGCAGCGCGTCTTCACCCCGCGTGCCATACGCGCCCTGGAGGAACGCCTGCGGACGCGGGCGCGCGCCATAGCCGCGCACGCCCGGGACCGCTCCGGCCCCTTCGACTTCGTCACCGAGGTCGCCTGTGAACTGCCACTCCAGGCCATCGCCGAGCTCATCGGCATCCCGCAGGACGACCGGGCCAAGATCTTCGACTGGTCCAACAAGATGATCGCGTACGACGATCCCGAGTACGCCATCACCGAGGAGGTCGGGAAGGAGTCGGCCACCGAGCTCATCGCCTACGCGATGAACATGGCCGCCGACCGGAAGGAGTGCCCGGCGAAGGACATCGTCACGACGCTGGTGGCGGCCGAGGGCGAGGGCAGTCTGCGTTCGGACGAGTTCGGGTTCTTCGTGCTGATGCTGGCCGTGGCGGGCAACGAGACCACCCGCAACGCCATCACCCACGGCATGCACGCCTTCCTCACCCACCCCGAGCAGTGGGAGCTGTACAAGAGGGAGCGCCCCGCGACGGCGGCGGAGGAGATCGTCCGCTGGGCGACCCCGGTGGTCTCCTTCCAGCGCACGGCGACACAGGACACCGAGCTGGGCGGCAAGCAGATCAGGAAGGGCGACCGGGTCGGCATCTTCTACGCCTCGGCCAACCACGACCCCGAGGTCTTCGGGAACCCGGACGTCTTCGACATAACCCGGGACCCCAATCCACACCTGGGCTTCGGCGGAGGCGGTCCCCACTACTGCCTCGGCAAGTCCCTGGCGGTCCTGGAGATCGACCTCATCTTCAACGCCGTGGCCGACGCCATGCCCGACCTGCGGCTGGTGGGCGACCCGCGCCGGCTGCGCTCCGCGTGGATCAACGGCGTGAAGGAGCTCCAGGTCGGCACCGGCTGACCCGTCCCGGGCGAGGCCCGCACGCAGGCGAAGGCGGCGACCCCGGGGATCAGGGGGTCGCCGCCTTCGGTCTGCTGGGCGGGGTCGGCTCAGTACCGGCCGGTGGCTCAGTACCAGCCGTTCGCCTGCCAGAAGTTCCAGGCGCCGCACGGGCTGCCGTAGCGGTCCTTCATGTAGTCCAGGCCCCACTCGATCTGGGTGGCCGGGTTGGTCTTCCAGTCGGAGCCGGCGGAGGCCATCTTGTTGCCCGGGAGGGCCTGGACGAGGCCGTAGGCGCCGCTGGAGGTGTTCGTGGCGGTGACGTTCCAGTCGCTCTCGTGGTCGACGATCTTCGAGAAGCACTGGTACTGGGCCGAGTCCGAGATCATCTTCTTCGCGAGCGACTGCGCCGAGGAGGCCTGGGTCGTCGCGGCCTGCGCGGGGGCGGCGGCGAACAGCGTGCCGGCGGTGGCGGCGGCCAGGGCGGCACCGGCGAGGGCCTTCTTCGGGGCGGAGGTGCGGCGGAAGAGAGAAACGACGGACACGGGGAACCTTTCGTCGGGGGCGGTGGGCCGCGGGCATGCCGGAACCACGCGGTGCGAGGCGGGGGCATGCGTCGGCGCCGCGGCCCTGAGGGCACGTCGGCGCCGTGCGACGTCGTCCAGAGAAGCAGGCCGGAACGGCGTCCGCAATGAGTGCTTTTGCTAGTTGTCGTCGTATGCGGGGGGAAGGTCGTTTGTGTGACCTGGCTCTCAATGTGCAGGTCAGTGGGCATTATGATGCGTACATGGCATCCGATTTGTCCGACTAAAGAGGATCGTAGGTGATGTGGGTCATGTGGGCCGGTTCACCGCGCGTCTGACGGTCCGCTTGCGGGCCCTCACCCTGTGGGAGCGTCGAATGTGACCGGGCTCTCGAAGGCCGCCCGGCGGGTGGCGCGGCGCAGCGCCTTGAGGATCGCCGGGCCGAGGGTGACGGCGAGGACGACGGTCACGATGGCCCGGCCCAGGTCCCAGCCGAGCGAGGTGGCCAGGTGGTACGCGGCGAAGCGGGCGAGGTTGGCCAGGGGCCCGGCGTGCGGGTCGGGGGCGAGGGGTGAGCTGCCCGGGGTGAAGTAGGGCCAGCCCTGGAGGTTCATCACCAGGCCGTAGGCGAAGGCGGCGAGGAAGCCGTAGCCGGCCAGCAGGAGCAGCTCGCCCCGGCCGCGCAGCCGGTCCGGGCCCGGCAGCAGCCCGGCGCCCATCGTGAACCAGCCCATCGACAGCATCTGGAACGGCATCCACGGCCCCACCCCGCCCGTGAGCAGGGCGGACGCGAACATCGTCACCGCGCCGAGGACGAACCCGAAGCCGGGGCCGAGGACCCGGCCGCTGAGCACCATCAGGAAGAACATCGGCTCGATGCCGGCCGTCCCGGCGCCGAGGGGGCGCAGGGCGGCGCCGGTCGCCGCCAGGACGCCCAGCATCGCCACCGCCTTCGGGCCGAGCCCGGACTCGGAGATCGTCGCCCCGACGACGGCGACCAGCAGCAGAAGCAGACAGGTGAAGAACCAGGGGGCGTCCTGGGCATGGGCGCTCGCCTGCGCGGTGGGCGGGGACAGGAAGGGCCGGCCGAGCGCGGCGACGCCGACCGCGCTGACCAGCACGAGGGCGGTGAGGGAGCGGGGGCCCAGGCGGACGGCTCGGGCTTGAGGAGTGGAGTCCCCGGTCATGCCAGGGCCTCCCGCACCTCGGCGACCGTGAGCCACCGCTGGGGGGCCAGGATCTTGGTGACCTGCGGGGCGAAGGACGGGGAGGAGACGACGACCTCCGCTGTCGGGCCGTCGGCGATCACCTCGCCCTCGGCGAGCAGGATCACCCGGTGGGCCAGCTCGGCGGCCAGCTCCACGTCATGGGTGGCCAGCACGATGGCATGCCCCTGGGCGGCCAGGTCGCGCAGCAAGGCGACGAGGCGGGCCTTCGCCGCGTAGTCCAGGCCGCGGGTCGGTTCGTCGAGGAGGAGCAGCGGAGGACGGGCGGTCAGCACGACGGCCAGGGCGAGGGTCAGCCGCTGGCCCTCGGAGAGGTCGCGGGGGTGGGCGTCGTCGGCGATGCCCGGGAGCAGCTCGGAGACGAGGGCGCGGCAGGCGCCGGGCGCTGCGCCCGCGTCGGCGTCGGCGGCCGCGCACTCGGCGGCGACCGTGTCGGCGTACAGGAGGTCGCGGGGTTCCTGCGGGACGAGGCCGACACGGCGGACGAGGTCGCGGGGCGGGGTGCGGTGGGGTTCGGCTCCGCCGACGGTGACTGAGCCGGTGGTGGGTGCGACGAGGCCGACCAGGGTGTTGAGGAGGGTGGACTTGCCGGCGCCGTTGCGGCCCATGACGGCGATGGTCTCGCCGGGGGTGACGGTGAGGTCGATGCCGCGCAGGGCGCGGACGCGGTCGCGGGTCACGGCGAGGGCTTGTACTTCGGCTGTGTGGGAGGTTGTGGGGGTGGCGGGGGTGCGCCTGCGTGGGAACCAGCGGCGGTGAGTGGGTGTTTTCGATTGATCGCGGTCACGCGGCGGCAGCCGCAAATCGACCACGGCCCCGCGCCCCTTCAGGGCGTTGTCGTCCCGCCCCTCAAGCTGTTGCCGTAGGTCTGCCGCCCTGCGGCGTGCGTCTCTCACCGTCAGGGGGAGCGGGGACCAGCCCGCCAGGCGGCCGAGGTCGACGACCGGCGGGTACACCGGGGACACGGCCATGATCTCCGCCGGCGTGCCGAGGAGCGGGGCCGCGCCGGGGGACGGGAGCAGGGCGATCCGGTCGGCGTACTGGATGACCCGTTCCAGGCGGTGTTCGGCCATCAGGACCGTCGTGCCGAGGTCGTGGACCAGGCGTTGCAGGACCGCGAGGACCTCTTCCGCGGCGGCCGGGTCCAGCGCCGACGTCGGCTCGTCCAGGACCAGCACCCTGGGGTGCGGGGTGAGGACGGAGCCGATCGCCACGCGCTGCTGCTGGCCGCCGGAGAGGGTGGCGATGGAGCGGTCGCGCAGGCCGGCCAGGCCCAGCAGGTCGAGGGTCTCCTCGACGCGGCGGCGCATCACGTCCGGGGCCAGGCCCAGCGACTCCATGCCGTAGGCCAGTTCGTCCTCCACCGTGTCGGTCACGAAGTGGGAGAGTGGGTCCTGGCCCACCGTGCCCACCACGTCGGCGAGTTCGCGCGGCTTGTGAGTGCGGGTGTCCCGGCCCGCCACCGTGACGCGACCGCGCAGGGTGCCGCCGGTGAAGTGCGGGACGAGGCCGCTGACCGCGCCGAGCACAGTGGACTTGCCGACGCCCGACGGGCCGGCGAGCAGGACGAGTTCGCCCTCGGGGACCTCGAAGTCAACGCCCTGGACGGTGGGTTCGGTGGCGCCGTCGTAGGTCACCGACACGTTCTCGAAGCGGATCACGACGGCTCCTTGGGAGCGGGGCTGCGGGGGGCGGGGCTGACGAAGGCCGGGAGCAGGCCGAGGAGGACGGCCGCCGCGGGCCACAAGGGCAGGGTGGGCGCCACGAGGGGGACCACGCCGGGGTGCAGGGCCGCCGGGTCGCGGGCGGCGGCGAGGGCCAGCAGGGCGGCGACCGCGGCGCCGGAACCGGCGACCAGCCAGGCGCGGGCGTCCCAGCGGTCCGGGCGGTAACGGGTGCGCGGCGTACGGCGACCGCCGAGGCGAAGGCCCGCCAGGGCGGCGGTGAGCCCGGCGAGCAGCACCGGCAGGCCGTAGGTCCCGCCCTCGGCGGTCAGCAGTCCGTACGTTCCCGCGCAGACGCCCAGCAGCCCGCCGAGGGTGAGCGCGGTGGTCGTACGGCGGACGCGGGGCGGGACGTCGGCGGTACGGCCGTAGCC
This sequence comes from Streptomyces curacoi, assembly GCF_001513975.1. Taxonomy (GTDB): domain Bacteria; phylum Actinomycetota; class Actinomycetes; order Streptomycetales; family Streptomycetaceae; genus Streptomyces; species Streptomyces curacoi. Next base: position 730,016 of record NZ_KQ947984.1, on the reverse strand, counting down.
GCGGGCGTCCATCGCGGCGGCGAGGGCGACCGAGCGCTCCAACGCGCCCTCCAGGACCGGGAGTCCGACATGCAGAAGGCCGCGGATGCCGCGGTCGGGGCGGCCGCGCAGCCGGCGGGCGGCGCGCAGACGCTGGACGTCGGCGATCAGGTTCGGGGCGTAGGTGAGGGCCACGACCACCGCCACGCCCATCTCGTACAGGGCGCCGGGGAGGGACTTGAGGAGGCGGGCGGGGTTGGCGAGGGAGTTCGCCGCGCCCACGCAGATGAGGAGGGTGGCCAGCCGCAGGCCGTCGTAGGCGGCGTGCAGGAGGGTCTCGACGGTGACCTTTCCGCCCAGGCGGATGCCCTGCGCCCAGTGCGGGAGGGGGAGTTCGGGGAGGGTGACGATCACGTGCGTGCCGGGGAGGGGGGAGCCGAGTGCCGCCGCGAAGGCCAGGCGGACGAGGAGTACGGCGAGGGCGAGTCTGACGAAGGCGGTGTAGGAGCGGGCCCAGGGGGTGTCGGGGCGGCAGGCCGCCACTACATAGGCCGAGGTTGCTATGAGCAGGGCCAGGAGGAGGGGGTTGGTGGTGCGGGTGGCCGCGGTGCCGAGGGCGAGGGACCACAGCCACCAGGCGCCCGGGTGCAGTCCGCAGTTACCCATGCCGGCGTCGGCGTGCCTGCCACAGTGCCGCCGCTCCCAGTACCGCCACGACGGCGATCCCCGCCATCAGCCCCACGGACGGGCCGTTGTCCGACTCGGTGTCCTCGGCGCCGGTCGTCGGCTTCTCCTCCTTCTCCTCCTTCTCCTTTCCCGTCTCCTCTCCCGACGTCTGCTCCTCGCTCACCTGCTCCCCGCACCCCTGCTCCGGATACCCCGCGATCGCGCACAGCAGGGCGTTGGTGTCGTACCGCAAGGGCTTGGCCGCCGCGGCGAGCGCCTCTGCCGTCGTGGCGTCGGTGGCCACTCGCGCGCATGCCGTACGCCGAGCCGGTGGCGTCTCGCCCGCCGGGGCATCGGCCGTCGTGCCGAAGTCGATGACGAGAGCCACCCGCTTCTTGCCGTCCTGCGCAGGCGTCCTCGCGCAGATCACCTGGAAGGCGGCCGCTCCCCTCGGCTGTGCCGCGTTGCCCGAGTCCTCGCTCACCGCGAAGCGGAAGCCCTGGACGTCGCCGTCGGAGGGGCGGGCGGTGGCGGGGCCCTGGGTCGCGTACGTCCACTTGTCGCCGTCGCGGTCCCAGAAGGACCAGTAGCGGTAGCCGGCCGCCTGGGCGGTCTGGGCCGCGCCCGTCAGGAGGACCAGGGCGGCCAGGAGGAGGGTGACGACGCGGCGGATCACTGCCGTCCGCCCTTGTTGCGGCCGCTCAGCAGGAAGCCGATGCCGATGCCCACGACCAGGAAGACGCCGATGTACCACCAGGCGCCGAAGGAGTTGTCGTCCTCCTCCTGCTTGTCCGCGGCCTTGTCCGCCGCCTTCTGGGGTGCCGGGCCCGTCGCGTTGAGCTGCTCGACCAGGTTCGTGCCGCCGAAGTCCCGCGGGTCGGCGCCCGCCGCGTCGGCGGCGAGGATCAGCTGGGCGTAGGCGGCGGGGCCGCTCTGCTTCGCCCAGGTCACGGCGTTCTTCTCCAGCCACCGCAGGGGCTTTTGGGCTGCCGACTCACCACCCTGTACGGCGAGCGCGACGACCGCGTCCGCGGTGTTGCCGTAGTCGGGCTGGTCCTCGGCGCCGGCGAGGGCGGACCTCAGGTGGCCGTCCTTGTCGAGTGCCTTGCCGAGGTACGCGGCGCCGTTGGCCGCGGCCTGCCGCGGGGAGAGAGGGGAGCCATCGGCGCAGGCCGCCTCCGCCTTGTCGCCTGCCCTCGCCGTCAGCATGCCCTGGCCCAGCGCGCCGACGACGGCCGCCGCCGTCGCGTCCGCGTTGGCGGACAACTTGCCCTTCTTGTCGGGCTGGTAGGCGAAGGCGCCGCCCTTCGCGCACGGCAGGGCGAGCTTGAGCAGGGCGTCGTAGGGCGACTTGCCGTCCTTGCGGACCTCGGCGGGGTCGGTGCCGACGGCGTTGAGCGCGCCGATCACGACCGAGGTCGAGTTGGCGTCGCTGGCCCCGCCGGGCGTGTACCCCCAGCCGCCGTCCTTGTTCTGCACCGACTTCAGCCAGGTCACCGCCTTCGCGACCTCGGTGTCGTGCTCGCCGACCGCGGCCAGGCCCTGAACGGCGATGGCCGTGCTGTTGGTGTCCACCATGACCTTGGCGTCGCACGCCTTGGACGGGGCGGCGCGAAATGCCGCGAATGCACCGTTGGTGCACTGCTGTCCGGTCAGCCAGTCGATCGCCTCGGCGGCGGGCTCCAACTCCATCCGGTTCTGCGCGATGAGTGCGAGGGACTGACGCCACACCCCGTCGTACGTCGGGTCGGCGTCGCCGTACAGCCCGGCGGGGATCGTCACGGACGGCGACGGGGACGGGGAGGAGTCGGCGGCGACTGCGGGCGTGGCAGCGGCCGTGCCGATCACGGCGGCGGCGGCCAGGGCCGCGGCGCTGCGGCGGACGTACATGATCGGCGGGTGCCCTTCCCTAGGGGGAGCCGGGCAGCACAGGGGAGACCCCCGGGCGGCTCGGCTCCGTACCTCGACGGTGCCGTGCGCCGGCCGGTTGCCGGTGCACGTGAGCCGGTCACAAGACCCGTGCGGGGCGATCCGGCTTGCCATGGGTGGCTCACGGTTGCGGGTCAGCGCCGGATTTGCACCGGCTTCCCCCCGTACGGGTGTGATGACGACGCCGACACTCTACCCGGCCGTAACCGAACCCCTGAGAGCCGCCTGTACGGACGGGTGGGTTCGGGCCATGGCTGAGGGGACCGTGGGGAGACTGCTCGGGTCGGGGCGTACCGCCGACGTCTACGAGCTCGACGAGGCGTGGGTGCTGCGCCGCTACCGGGACGGTACGGGGACGCGCTCGCCGAGGGGGCGATGGGCGCGCGGGAGGCGGGCGGCATCCTGGCCCGCCTGCCGCGGCAGCTGCACGGCGTCCCCGCACGCCGATCGCAGGGCTCGGTGCTGCACCTGGACCTGCATCCGGACAACGTCACCCTCACGCCCGACGGCCCGTACGTGATCGACTGGGACAACGCACGGGACGGCGACCCCGGACTGGACTGGGGCTCCTCCGCCGTGATCCTCGCCCAGGTCGCCGTGGGCGACGGCCCCCTCGCCGAACAGTTGATCCGCACGTTCCTGCGCGACTAGCGGTCGGCCCCTTGTACGGCCACGTACGTCACCGGCTCACTGCCCGCCACCGCCTCCGCCCGCCCCAGCTTCACCAGGCGTCGCAGGTGTGACTCGGCCTCGGCGATCGCGATGTTCCGTGAGCCGTACGGGATCTGGTCCCAGGGCCGGTTCCACTCCATGCGCTCGGCGAGCTGCCACGGGGTGAGGGGCTCGGACAGCAGCGCCAGCAGGCCGGTGAGGCGGTCCTCGTGGTGGGTCAGCAACTCCCGTACGCGGGCGGGGGCGTCGGTGAACGCGTGCTGGTGGGCCGGGAGGATCTCGGCGGGGGCGAGGCGGCCGACGCGTTCGAGGGAGTCGAGGTAGTCGCCGAGGGGGTCGGTGACGGTGGTGTCGTCGGGATCCTCGTAGAGGCCGATGTGCGGGGTGATCTCGGGCAGCAGGTGGTCGCCGGAGAACAGGCGGCCGTGGCCCGGAAGCCGGGCCGGGTGGTCCTCCTCCAGGTGGAGGCAGACGTGGCCGGGGGTGTGGCCCGGGGTCCAGATCGCGCGCAGGCGGCGGCCGGGCAGGTCGAGGAGTTCGCCGGGCACGATCTCGCGGTCGGGCGCGGCGGGGGAGAAGCCGGGCAGCGTGCCCGGACGGCGGGCGGCGCGCAGGGGGGCCACGTGCGCGTCGGGGGCGCCGGCCGCCGTGAGCTTGTCCGCCATGTACGAGAACCAGCGCTCGGGGCGGGTGGTGCGGGTCCGCCGTACGATCGCCGCGTCCGCCGCGTGCATCGCGATCCAGGCGCCGGAGGCCTCGCGCACCTTGCCCGACAGACCGTGGTGGTCGGGATGGTGATGGGTGATCACCACGCCGTGGATCTCGGCGGGCGCGGTGCCGCATGCCGTCAGGCCCTCGGCGAGGGCGTCCCAGGACGCCGGGTCGTCCCAGCCGGTGTCGATGAGCACCGGGCCGCGGTCGGTGTCGACGACGTACACGAGGGTGTGGCCGAGCGGGTTGTCAGGGATGGGGACCTGGAGGGACCGGACGCCGCCGCCGTGGTCGTACACCTGCGCCATGGGATCCCCAATCGCCGCGATGCGTTCCGGCCGCCTCGGCCACTATAACTAGAACGCGTTTCGATGGGAGCCCGAGTCATCTACCAGCAGTCCGTCGAGAGCAGGAAGGGGAAGTGCTCGCAGGGGTTCCAGCCCGGCATCTCCTCCGGCTCGACATCCTGAGGGCGGAAGTCCTTCAGGTCCTCCCGGATCTCCTCGTCGCTCCTCGTCTCCCGGTGGACGGACACCCCGTTGCTGCGGCTGACGTCCTCCCAGGCCGAGGCCATCCATACGGCCCCGCAGACCGCCGTCGTCATGGCCGTCCCGAACACGGCCCAGGCCCGCCTGCGCTCACGGCTGCTGCTCGTCGTCCTCACTTGATCAGCGTAGGCGTGAAGTGGTGTGCGCTCCGTGGACTCCGTCGGGTGGAACTGGTATCAGTTCGGTGTATCTGATGGATCGTCAGAGTCAGGCTCCCGGGGAGGCAGTCGGCCATGACCGAGCTCGTGGAACACGGACAGCTGTTCATCGGCGGGGAGTTGACCGACCCCCTGGGCGCGGACGTCATCGAGGTGGTCTCACCGCACACGGAAGAGGTCATCGGACGCGTGCCGCACGCCTCACCGGCCGACGTCGACCGGGCGGTCGCGGTGGCGCGGCAGGCGTTCGACGAAGGTCCCTGGCCGCGGATGTCGCTCGACGAGCGCATCGAGGTCGTCACCCGCATCAAGGACGGAATCGCCCTGCGGCACGAGGAGATCGCCCGTGTGATCTCCTCCGAGAACGGCTCCCCGTACTCCTGGAGCGTCCTCGCGCAGGCGCTCGGCGCGATGATGGTGTGGGACGCGGCGATGACGGTCGCGCGGAACTTCACGTACGAGGAGCGGCGCGACGGCGTGCTGGGGAAGATCCTGGTGCGGCGGGAGCCGGTCGGCGTCGTCGCGGCCGTCGTCCCCTGGAACGTCCCGCAGTTCGTCGCCGCCGCCAAGCTCGCACCCGCGCTGCTCACCGGCTGCACGGTGGTGCTCAAGCCGTCTCCGGAATCGCCGCTGGACGCCTATCTGCTGGCGGAGATCGCGAAGGACGCCGGACTGCCGGAGGGCGTGCTGTCCATCCTCCCGGCGGACCGCGAGGTGAGCGAGTACCTGGTCGGGCATCCGGGCATCGACAAGGTCTCCTTCACCGGCTCGGTGGCCGCGGGCAAGCGCGTGATGGAGGTCGCGGCCCGCAACCTCACCCGCGTGACCCTGGAGCTGGGCGGCAAGTCGGCGGCCGTGGTCCTGCCGGACGCGGACGTCGAGACGACGGTCGCCGGCGTCGTCCCGGCGGCGTGGATGAACAACGGCCAGGCGTGCGTGGCCCAGACCCGCATCCTCCTGCCCCGCACCCGCTACGACGAGTTCGCCGAGGCCTTCGCGGCGGCGGCGGGCGCGCTGGTGGTCGGCGACCCGCTGGACCCGGCGACCCAGGTGGGCCCGCTGGTGGCACGGCGGCAGCAGCGCAGGAACCTCGACTACATCCGCATCGGCCAGGAGGAGGGCGCCAAGATCCTGACGGGTGGCGGACGGCCGCCGGGACTGGAGAAGGGCTGGTACGTCGAGCCGACGCTCTTCGGCGACGTCGACAACTCCATGCGGATCGCGCGGGAGGAGATCTTCGGCCCGGTGATCTGCCTGCTCCCCTACGGCGACGAGTCCGAGGCCGTGAAGATCGCGAACGACTCCGACTACGGTCTGTCCGGCAGCGTCTGGACGGCCGACGTCGAGCACGGCATCGAGATCGCCCGCCGGGTCCGCACCGGCACCTACTCGGTGAACACCTTCAGCCTGGACATGCTGGGCCCGTTCGGCGGCTACAAGAACTCCGGGCTGGGGCGGGAGTTCGGTCCCGAGGGCTACGGCGAGTACCTGGAGCACAAGATGATCCACCTCCCGGCGGGCTGGGAGGGATAGGGGATGGGCGACCGCTGGCACGTCGAGGTCGACCGGTCGGTGTGCATCGGCTCGGCCCAGTGCGTCCACCACGCCCCCGACGGCTTCCGTCTCGACACCGGCCGCCAGTCCCATCCGGCCGACCCGGAGACCGACGCGAACGAGACGATCCTGGCGGCGGCGGAGAACTGCCCGGTGGAGGCGATCGTGATCACGATGCTGGGGAGCGGGGAGCCCGTGTTTCCGCCGGAGGAGTAGCGCCCGAAAAATCCCCTTTCAGGGGGTTTCATTTCTGGGCATAAGTTCTATTCTGGGTATAGGCCTACGGGACGAGTGAGGGAGCCCGAACCGGAGTAGCCGACTCTGGCGGGAAGCGGACAGCTTCCGCTGGGGCCGACATCGACGGTCCGGGCTGAGAGGCCGGAAAGTCGGAAGACCGAGAGGTCTGAAGACCGGAAGGCGACCCCTAACCACCTGATCCGGGTAATACCGGCGCAGGGAACCCGTCTCGTAGGTCATTTGCATGCCCGCCAGGCTTTCTCGACGTCCTCGAACTCTTCGGCGTAGGCGCCCTTCGGGAGCGCGGCGCGCAGGCGGGGGAGGTCGGAGGGGCGGAGGAGACCGAAGGCCGCGGGTGGGAGGGCGGCGAGGATCTTCGGGGTGTGGGTGGTCAGCCAGTCGTCCAGGCCCAGTTCTGCTGCGAGGCGGAGGAGGTCTATGAGGGCTGTGGGGTGGGTGGTGGCTGCATGGGGGAGGTCGAGGCTTTCGAGAACGAGGTCGAAGTGGCGGGCGGCCGGGCCACGCCGGGAACCGCGCCAGCGCCAGGTGTGGGTGGAGTGGCTCAGGCGAGTCAGCTCAAGGAGGCTTTCCAGGCGGTCGTTGTCGTCGAGGATCACGTGGACGTGGCCGAGAGGCTCCGCCAGGCGGGGGCTTCCACGGTCCAGGGCGTGGCGGAGGAAATCCAGAAGTGTCTGGTACACGGCCCCGGTGAAGGCCGCCGGATCGTCCCCGTATGCGATGCGCAGCTCCTCGATCATGTCAGCAAGGGCTTCGTCGCTGAAAGCGGGCGCATCGTGGACCAGCTGACGCATCACGGCTTCCAAATAGGGGCTGCGCTCCGCCCTCTCCAGCGTGGAGAGGTAGCCCAGACACTGCAAGTACTGGCCGGGTAGTTCCACGGAGTCGTACACGTCGTACGTCAGCAGGTTGATCAGCGCTTGCGCTGCCGAGTGGTACAGCATGCCGGGCTCGGGCCTGAAGGAGTGCAGGGCACTCGGCAGCTGGAGCAGCATCGGGTAGCTGATATGCAGCAGATGCTCGACGTCACGATCGCCCACGAATCGGGTCTGCCTGATCAGATCCGGGACGGACGTGTCGGAAAGACGCTCCTCCAGCCGATACGACATCGCTCTGGAGGCCCTCGGCGGGCCCACCCCCAGTGACCAGTTCAGCGCATGGTCGACCAGCGGCGCCGGACGCGTGGTGAGGCGGAGGTCCGGCTCTTCCTCTTGGTCCGCCGTCGGGTTCGGCCTCCAGCAGCGTTCGGGGTTGAGGGTCGAAGTCACCGTCGCCCAGGACCCGACGGACAACTGCGCCTGCCACCCCAGGGCATGCCTGCGCCACTCGGCCGTGGGGGCGAGCGCGTCGCCGAAGAGCTCCGACGCGAACACCTCGCCCACCGCCAGCACCGCGATCAGCACGAGGTTCACCTCGTACACCGCCTCCCGGTACCTCCTGCGCAGCCGGACCGGGGCGTACGCCACCTCGGTACGGTGCTCGGGGTCCCAGGAGGCCGCGCGGAACAGGCTGAGGAGCGCGGGCACCAGGTCACTCCGCGCACGGTTCGCCGGCCATGCCGCCAGCATGTCCCCCAGGTTCTGCACCAGCTGTGCCCGGTCCGTGAGCGGGGCGAAGGACAGCAACGCGTACAACTCGCCGTCGTCCCAGGGGCTGCTGCCTTGACTGACGAGCCGTCGCAACGCTCCCTCGACCAGCCGGGCAGCGAGATGCTCGCCGAAGGTCGCGTGCATGAACTCGTAGCTGCGGAGCCGCTCCTCCGTGACGATGGCCTGCGCCTCGTGCACGAAGAAGAACCGGCCGAACAGCAACCCGCAGGCGTCATCCGCCTCGCCGAGCGCCCGCAGATCCCGGTGGGCCTCCTCCCCGCTGATGGACTGGGCGCCGCGATGGAACATGGACAGCGCGATCACGGACAGCCGGTGCAGCTCGCGGCTCACGGCCGTGGTCGCCTCGGCCGGGGGCAGCGGGCCGTCCTTGTCGACCTGGCGGCGGACGAACTCCCGCAGCAGCTGGTCGTACAGCTCGGTGCGGGTGATGTCCCTGTCCCGCAGGAGATGGAGGGCGTTGCCGACCGCGTCGTACAGCGCCAGCATGAGCAACAGCAGGGGCTGGGCCGCCAGGTCACGGTGCGGGAGGACGACCTCCGGTGTGAGCGGCCGCAGTCCGTTTCGGGTGAAGTACCCCGCGTTCGTGGTGTTCCAGACGCTGAGCCAGCGCTCGATCTCCGCCTCGTCGAAGGGCTCCAGGCGTACCACCTGGCTGGTGCGGGGGATGTCCGCGCGGTCGGCGACCACCGTGCGGCTCGTCACGATCACGATCAGCGGACGGCGCTGCAGTGCCTCGCGCTTCTGGAACTCCTCGACCTCCCGCAAGTAGCCCCACTGACGCGACTGACCCAGCTTCTGCGCGCCTGCCTGGAGCAGTTCGTCGAAGCCGTCCAGCAGGACCACCGGGATCGGGCCGGATTCCTCCTCCGACCAGTCCGGCCAGCTCACCTCCCGTCCTGTACGGCGTTTGAGTGCGTGCTCCAGCTGCGCCTGTACGCCCGTCTCGGCCGGCGTGTGCCGTAACTCCACCCGGAGCGTGCGGAACTCACGGGCCGGGAGCCGGGCCGTCAGCAGCTTCGTGAGCAGTGACTTGCCGGCGCCGGGGTGGCCGAGGACGACGAGCGGTGCCAGCAGGGCGGGGAGGCCGAGAAGGTGCTCGGCGAGGAAGCGCTCGATGTCGTCGTGCAGAGGCTGCTCGTCCCACCACTTGTCCGAGGCGATCCCGGGCCGTGCGTCCCGGGACGCGGCGGCGAGACGGAAGCGGGGGGTGATGTAACCGTCGGCGAGGCTGGGAAGCCGGGGACCAGGGGAGTCGAGAGGGGCGATCGGGCTGCGTAGGAGCGCCCCCTCGGGTGCGAGGGCCCCCTCGGGCGCGGGGAGTCCGTCGCCGTTCGCGAACTCCGAGAGGATCCGTCCGAGTTCCGCCAGACCGGTGGTGGGCGCGCCGCTCAGCTCGACGCCCGGGAGGCCTGCCCCCAGCGCGAACTCCGGGCAGGACCGGGCCAGCGGAGTGGCCAGCCGCACATAGTCGTTGACGATCTGCAACGGGACGTAGTCCGGGCCGCCGTCGCCGCGGTCCGCCAGCGCGGGCGTGTGCGCGGCGTGCCCGCCCTCGGTCAGGCCATAGACCAGGGCGCCGAACTCAGTAGGGTCGTGGTTCATCGCCGCAGCAGCCGCCACCAGCACCACTCGGGCGGCCTGGATCAGGGCGGCGCGTGCGACACCGCGGGCCGCTCGCACGCGCTCCGGGAAGTGCGCCAGCAGATCACTCAGGACCTGGCGTTCGAGGCGCCCGTCCTGCGGCCGGGTCATCACCCTGTCCACGATGGCCTTCGTCCTCACGCGCCCGTCGGTCAGCCAGCGCACCGCCTCCTCGACGCTCATACCGGCGACCGCCGTCGCGTCGAGCGTCAGGGGCAGGCTCACTACCTCGGGCGGGGTGACCGGCGCGAGAGGGCGTTCGACCGGTGCGGGAGGGCGTTCGACCGGCGTGGGAGGGCGCTCGCCCCGTCCCCGCGTCGCTTCCGCCGTGCGCTCCAGCTCCGCGTGCCGGCTCTTCCACCACTCAAGGTCCACAGGCATGCCCGCAGGCGGCTGCTTCGACACCCGCCGCCACTCGGCCGCGCACAGCCCGACGATCGTCTCGACGACGTGCCACTCCGGCACCCTCCGCCGCCGCCCGCTCAGCAGCTCGGAGACCGAGCTGGTGCCGTGCCGCCCGAGGGCCTCGGCGATCTTTCGCTGCGATACGCGGCAGGTGCGCACAAGAAGGCCCAGCGCCCTGCAGAAGTCCGCGACCGGACCCCCCGTCGGTGCGGCCAACTCCCCAACCCCTTCGGTGCGGTTCGGCGAATGACTCCGAGGGTACGGCCCGACCTGCGCGTTCCGCGCGGACTTCGGGTGCGTGGGGTCAGGCCGGAAGGGCCCGGCGGGTCTCAGAGGCTACGAGTCGGCCTCCGGTGCCGTCAGGTCGATCAACCGGCACACCGTCTCGATGTCGATCTTCACCTGGGCGATCGAGGCCCGGCCCGAGAGCCAGGTGATCAGAGCCGAGTGCCAGGTGTGCTCGATGACGCGGACGGCGGAGAGCTGCTCGGGCGTCGGGTTCTCCAGGCCCATCGCGTCCAGGACGATCGCCGTCGTCTGCCGGGAGACCTGGTCGACCTCGGGCGAGACGCTCCGGTCGGCGAAGGTCAGGGCCCGGACCATGGCGTCGGCCAGGTGCGGCTCGCGCTGCAGCGCGCGGAAGGCGCGCATCAGCGTCTCCGCCACCCGCTCCGCCGCCGTCGCCCCCTGCGGCGGCTTCTTCCGCAGCGTGCCGTGCATGTGCTCCAACTGGTCCTGCATCGTGGCGACCAGCAGATGGACCTTGGACGGGAAATAGCGGTACAGCGTGCCGAGCGCCACCTGCGAGGACTCCGCGACCTCCCGCATCTGTACGGCGTCGAAACCACCCCGGCTGGCGAGCTGCGCGCTGGCGTGCAGGATGCGCCGACGGCGGGCCTCCTGCCGCTCGGTGAGGGGTGGGGAGGCGGGGAGCGCGCTACTCGGTTCCGCAGGCATGGATCCCGTTCCGTGACAGTCGGTGAGGGTGAGTGACCGGACAGAGCATGCCAGGGCGTCGGCCGTGGCGTGAATCACCTGATCCATCGCTCACAGCGGCGCTACCTGCCGGTAGATTCAGAGCCTCTTGAACGATCAAGTCTGAAACTTGTTCTAGATTAGCGTCCCGGCGTAACCTCGCGGGACAGTGCAGGGAGAAGGGGGCCAAGAGTGACCGCTGAGGCCAGGGAGGCCGGGTCCCCGAAGGATCCGGCCGCCGACGGCGAGCGACCGCTCGACATCGCGCTTCTCACCTATAAAGGGAACCCGTTCTGTGGCGGCCAGGGCGTCTACGTACGTCACCTCTCCCGCGAGCTGGCCCGCCTCGGCCACCGCGTCGAGGTCATCGGCTCCCAGCCCTACCCCGTCCTCGACGAGGGCGAGGACAGCGCCGGCCGCCTGAGCCTCACCGAGCTCCCCAGCCTCGACCTGTACCGCCAGCCCGACCCGTTCCGCACCCCGAAGCGTGACGAGTACCGCGACTGGATCGACGCGCTGGAAGTGGCGACCATGTGGACCGGCGGCTTCCCCGAGCCGCTGACCTTCTCGCTGCGCGCCCGCCGCCATCTGCGGGCCCGGCGCGGCGAGTTCGACGTCGTCCACGACAACCAGACGCTGGGCTACGGCCTGTTGGGCGACGTCGGCGCCCCCCTCGTCACCACCATCCACCACCCCATCACCGTCGACCGCCAGTTGGAACTGGACGCGGCCGAGGGCTGGCAGCGGCGGATGTCCGTACGCCGGTGGTACGCCTTCACCCGCATGCAGAAGCGCGTGGCGCGCCGCCTGCCGTCGGTGCTGACCGTCTCGGGTACCTCCCGCGCGGAGATCGTCGACCACCTCGGCGTACGACAGGACCGTATCCACGTGGTCCACATCGGCGCGGACACCGATCTTTTCTCGCCGGATCCTTCGGTACGGCGGATCCCGGGCCGGATCGTCACGACCTCCAGCGCCGACGTCCCGCTGAAGGGCCTGGTCTTCCTCGTCGAGGCGCTGGCCAAGGTCCGCACCGAGCACCCCGACGCCCACCTGGTCGTCGTCGGCAAGCGGCCCACGGAGGGGCCGGTCGCGCAGGCCGTCGAACGGTACGGCCTCGAAGGCGCCGTCGAGTTCGTCAAGGGCATCTCCGACGCGGAGCTCGTCGACCTGGTGCGCTCGGCGCAGGTGGCCTGCGTGCCGTCGCTGTACGAGGGCTTCTCCCTGCCGGCCGCCGAGGCCATGGCCACGGGGACGCCGCTGGTCGCCACGACCGGCGGGGCGATTCCCGAGGTCGCCGGGAGGGACGGCGAGACGTGTCTGGCGGTGCCGCCGGGGGACTCCGGGGCGCTGGCCGCCGGGCTGAGCCGGCTGCTGGGGGACGAGGAACTGCGGGCACGGCTGGGTGCGGCCGGGCGTGAGCGGGTCCTGCGACACTTCACCTGGGCGCGTGCCGCCGAGGGAACGGTGGCCCGGTACCGCGAGGCCATAGCCCGGTCCGCGGGCGCCGACCGCCCCGCGCTCCCCACTCCCGGCCGCTCCGCTGCCTCGTCAGGTACCTCCCGGGCGACGACGGCCGACGCGGCGGGGAGATCCGAGGCCGCGGAGATGCCCGAGGCCGCGAGGGCCGACGAGGCGCCGCGCGTGCGCGATGGTGCGCAGGCCGACGAGGCGCCGCGCGTGTACGAGGGCGCGAAGGCCGGTGAACCCGCGCGTGTGACCGAGGCCGCCCAATGACCGGCGCCCACACGACCGCGGACACCCAGCACTCCCGTCGTTCCGACCGCTCCCGTCGTTCCGACCGCTCCGACCGCCCCCACCGCTCCAACCGTTCCGACCGCGAAAGCAGGCCCACGTGCTGACCGTCGACTTCTCCCGGTTCCCGCTCGCCCCGGGCGACCGCGTCCTGGATCTCGGCTGCGGTGCCGGACGGCACGCGTTCGAGTGCTACCGGCGCGGCGCCCAGGTCGTGGCGCTGGACCAGAACGGTGAGGAGATCCGCGAGGTCGCGAAGTGGTTCGCGGCGATGAAGGAGGCGGGGGAGGCCCCCGAGGGTGCCACCGCGACGGCGATGGAGGGCGACGCGCTGGCCCTGCCCTTCCCGGACGAGTCCTTCGACGTCGTGATCATCTCCGAGGTGATGGAGCACATCCCGGACGACAAGGGCGTCCTCGCCGAGATGGTGCGGGTACTGAAGCCCGGCGGCCGGATCGCCATCACCGTCCCCCGCTACGGCCCCGAGAAGGTCTGCTGGGCACTGTCCGACGAGTACCACGAGGTCGAGGGCGGCCACATCCGCATCTACAAGGCGGACGAGCTGCTGGCGAAGATCCGCGAGGCCGGCCTCAAGCCCTACGGCACCCACCACGCCCACGCCCTGCACTCCCCCTACTGGTGGCTGAAGTGCGCGTTCGGCGTCGACAACGACAAGGCCCTGCCGGTGCGGGCATACCACAAGCTGCTGGTCTGGGACATCATGAAGAAACCGCTGGCCACCCGGGTCGCCGAGCAGGCGCTGAACCCGCTGATCGGCAAGAGCTTCGTGGCCTACGCGACCAAGCCCCACCTCCCCCGGGTGGACGCCAAGTGACGACCCCCCGGACAGAACACCTCGTCCTGCCCGGGGTCCTCACCGCCGAGCAGGCCGCCGCGACCGTCGCGGGGATCCTCGCCGTACAGCGGGAGGACGGGGCGATCCCGTGGTTCCGTGGGCACCACCTCGACCCGTGGGACCACGTCGAGGCGGCGATGGCGCTGGACGCGGCGGGCGAGCACGCGGCAGCGGAGCGGGCGTACACCTGGCTGGCGCGGCACCAGAACGACGACGGCTCCTGGTACGCGGCCTACGCGGACGGGGCCTTCGACGACGTCACCGACACCGGGCGCGAGACCAACTTCGTCGCCTACATAGCCGTAGGGGTCTGGCACCACTACCTCTCCACCGGCGACGACACGTTCCTGGACCGCATGTGGCCGTCCGTCCACGCGGCGATCGAGTTCGTCCTCGGACTCCAGCAGCCGGGCGGGCAGATCGGCTGGCGGCGGGACGAGGACGGCACGGCGACGGCGGACGCGCTGCTGACCGGTTCCTCCTCGATCCACCACGCGCTGCGGTGCGCGCTGGCGATCGCCGAGCAGCGTGAGGAGCCGCAGCCGGACTGGGAGCTGGCGGTCGGGGCGCTGCGGCACGCGATCCGGCGCCACCCGGAGCGGTTCCTGGACAAGGACCGCTACTCGATGGACTGGTACTACCCGGTGCTGGGCGGGGCCTTGACGGGCGCCGAGGCCAAGTCCCGTACGGAGGAAGGCTGGGACCGCTTCGTCGTGCCCGGGCTCGGGGTGCGGTGTGTCGTCCCCAACCCGTGGGTGACCGGGGGCGAGTCGGCCGAACTCGCCCTGGCGCTCTGGGCGATGGGCGAGTCCGACCGGGCGCTGGAGATCCTCCAGTCGATCCAGCACCTGCGGGATCCGGAGAGCGGCCTGTACTGGACGGGGTACGTCTTCGAGGACGACGCCATCTGGCCGCGGGAGCTGACCACGTGGACGGCGGGGTCGTTGCTGCTGGCCGTTGCCGCGCTGGGCGGCCACGAGGCCACCTGCCAGGTGTTCGGCGGCGAGGAGCTGCCGAGGGGGCTGGACCCGGACTGCTGCGGCTGAGACGCGAGGGCCTCAGTGCCGGTGCACGCGGTTGGCGATGGCGTGACCCACGAACAGGTAGACCACCGCCGCCAGCCCGTACCCGGCCACGACCCTCGCCCACGCCTCGTCGAACGTGAACAGGTCGTGGGACCAGCCCGCCAGCCAGCGCGCCGCGTCATGGACGAACTGCACGAAGTCGTTCGCGCGGTTGGCGTCCAGCAGGTACATCAGGATCCACAGACCCAGGATCAGGGCCATGATGTCGGCCACGATCGCGATGACCGTGCCGGCCTGGTTCGCACCGTTGCGATATCGAGGGGACATGCCCTTCGGGTAGCCCTGGAAGCCTGGATGAAACCGGGTCGGGCGGACGGGCCGCTCAGGAGTTGAGCTCGGCGAGCACCCGCAGGGTGTGCCGGTCCGGTGCCAGCGCCAGCAGATCCGTCACCGGCCCCTTGCGCCACAACTCCAGCCGCTCGGCGATGCGTTCGCGCGGCCCGACCAGTGAGATCTCGTCGGCGAAGGCGTCGGGGACGGCGCGGACGGCCTCCTCCCGGTGCCCGTCCAGGAACAGCCGCTGAATCCGGCGGGCCTCCTCCTCGTACCCCATGCGGGCCATGAGATCGGCGTGGAAGTTGCGGGCCGCGTGGCCCATGCCGCCGATGTAGAAGCCGAGCATGGCCTTGACGGGGAGCAGCCCCGCGGAGAGGTCGTCGCAGACCTGGACGCGGGCCATGGGGGCGACGAGGAAGCCCTGCGGGAGGTCGCGCACCGCGTCGCCGTACGCCTCGGGCCTGCTCGGCGACCAGTACAACGGCAGCCAGCCGTCGGCGATCCGGATGGTCTGGGCGACGTTCTTGGGACCCTCGGCGCCCAGCAGGACGGGCAGGTCGGGCCGGAGGGGATGCGTGATCGGCTTCAGGGCCTTGCCGATGCCGGTGGCGTCCGGGCCGCGGTAGGGGTGGGCGTGGAAACGCCCGGCGAGCTCGACCGGCGCCCGCCGCGTGAGGACTTGCCGTACGACATCGACGTACTCGCGCGTGGCGGTCAGCGGTGAGGCGGGGAACGGCCGCCCGTACCACCCCTCCACCACCTGCGGCCCCGACAGCCCGAGCCCCAGCATCATGCGTCCGCCGGACAGGTGGTCGAGGGTGAGGGCGTGCATGGCGGTGGTGGTGGGGGAGCGGGCGGCCATCTGGGCGACGGCCGTACCGAGCTTGATCCTCGACGTCTGCGCGGCGATCCAGGTGAGCGGGGTGAAGGCGTCGGAACCCCAGGACTCGGCGGTCCACACGGAGTCGTAGCCGAGCCGCTCGGCCTCCTGGGCGAGCGGTACGTGGTCCGCCGAGGGGCCGCGGCCCCAGTAACCGAGTGCGAGCCCGAGCCGCATGCCTGCCTCCTGACGGATCGTCAGATCTGCTTCGAGGCTTGCGACTGTACGACGACGGCCCCTCACCGGGAAGGGTGAGGGGCCGTCGTACGGCTTCGTCGGCTCAGCCGCGCTGGATACCGGACGTGTCCTGCAGCACGCCGCGGCGGCCGTCCTGCGTCTGGGCGACCAGGGCCGGGCCGCGCTGCTCGACGGCCAGGTACCAGGTGCCCGGCGCGAGTTCGGCGATCGGCGTGGGCGAGCCGTCCTCCGCGAACAGGGGGCGCGGCACGGGCACGGCGAACCAGAACGGCGAGAAGTCGGCGGCGGGCGCCTGCGGCTGCTGCGGCTGCCCACCGAAGGGCTGCCCGGCCTGCGGCTGACCACCGTAGGGCTGCTGCGGCTGCTGAGCGCCGGGGTAGCCGTAGCCGCCGGGGGGCTGGGCGCCGTAGGGCTGGGGGGCGGCGGGGCGGGGGGCCGGGAGGAGGGAGGCCTGGAGGGCGGGGACGAGGGGGGTGGCGATGGCGGCGGCGGCCATGAGCAGGGTCGCGATGAGGGCCAGGATCATGCCGACGCCCGGGCTGACGCCGATGTCCGTGCCGCCGTTGTCGGCTCCACCCATCACGTCGAAGATGTTGCCCAACGAGCTCCAGGCGGCGAAGACCGTGAAGGCGGCGCCGAACTGCCCGAGGTCCAGGCCGGCGACCTTGGGTACCTGCGGCAGAGCCCGGGACACGACGACGATCGCGGCGCCGATGATCCCGGCCAGGACGACGCTGAGCAGCACCGGCCCGCTTCCCCAGAGGTTCGGGAGGTCGGCGCTGTCGGAAGCCCCGTCGATCGAATAGAGGTCGAGGAACGACGCGATCAACAGCAACACCGCTGCCCCGATCACCACGCCGTCGCCTCTAGTGAGGGAGCGGATATTCACTTCAGTCGGTCCTTCAGTTCAGTCGTCTCGTCATCGGTAGAGGCGTCGCTGTCACCATGTCGCCCTCGGGCCGGTGTGAAGCGCAGGGGTGGCCCCTCATCGTAGGGACGACCTTATCGTCCGACCGACGAGGGTGTCCGCCGGGATCAGCCCGCCGATCACTACCCGCGCAGGAAACTCACGATTCCCTCAGAGATCCCCCGCGCCGCCTTCTGCCGCCACGTGCCGCTGGTGAGCAGTGCCGCGTCCTTGCTATCGCGCATGTTGCCGCACTCGATGAACACCTTCGGAACCGTTGACAGATTGAGACCGCCGAGGTCCTCACGCGTGACGAGCCCGGTGCCGTCGCCGACGTAGTTGGAGGGCGCGCTGCCCGTGACGCGGACGAAGGAGCCGGCGATGCGCTCGCCGAGGTCGCGGGACGGGCCGACGATGGGCCCGGTGTCGGCGGCGCCCGCGTTCACCTTGCCCGGGAGGATGACGTGGAAGCCGCGTTGGCCGGCGCCCGCGCCGTCCGCGTGGAGGGAGACGGCGGCGTCGGCGTGTGCCTCGTTGCCGATCTCGGCCCGCTCGTCCACGCACGGCCCCCACGACCGGTCGCCGTCCTGCGTGAACTTCACCGTGGCGCCCTGCTTCTGCAGCAGGGTGCGCAGCCGGTGGGCGAGGTCCAGGGTGAACTCGGCTTCCGTGTAGCCGTCGTTGGTGGAGGTCCCCGTCGTGTCGCACTCCTTCCAGTTCGTGCCGATGTCCACCTTCCGGTTGATCTCGGCCGTGTGCTGGAAGTTGTTCGGGTTGTGACCGGGGTCGATGACGACGACCTTGCCCTTGAGGGCGCCGGAGGCGGCGGGCGCGGAGGTGGAGTCGGCGGTGGAGTCGGCGGTCGGGGTCGGGCCCGGCGGCTTGTCGTCGCTCGTGGTCGAGGCCGTCGGCGCCGCGGACGGCCGTACGGCCGCGTTGCCCGACGCGTCTTTGTCGCCGGGGCCGCCCATCACCTCGTACATCAGCCATCCGAGCAGCGCCCCCGGCACGAGAGCCGCGGCCGCGACGGTCAGGGCGCGGCGCCTACGGCGGCGGGGCTGGGGAGGATCGAAGTCCGGGCCTGCGTACGACACGCCTGCCACCCTAGCGGCGGTGCGGGATTCCCATGGGATCCGGAGCGGCTCAATGGGTGGCCGCCGGCCCGGCATACGGGGACCGCGCCGTCAGACCCCCGCCCCCGTCCGCCGCAGCACCCGCAGCGAGTCGGTCGCCGAGACCTCCGTGAAGGCGCCGGACTCCAGCGCCCGCAGGTAGATCCGGTACGGCGCCTGCCCCGTGAACTCGTCCTCCGGGTCCGGGAACACGTCGTGGATGACGAGCAGACCGCCCTCGGCGACATGCGGGGCCCAGCCCTCGTAGTCGGCGTTGGCGTGCTCGTCGGTGTGGCCGCCGTCGATGAAGACCAGGCCGAGGGGGGAGTTCCAGACCTTCGCGACCTGGAGGGAGCGGCCGACCAGGGCGATCACGTGCTCCTCCAGGCCCGCCTCGTGGAGGGTGCGGCGGAAGGTCGGCAGCGTGTCCATCAGGCCGATCTCGGGGTCGACCGTCTGCGGGTCGTGGTACTCCCAGCCCGGCTGCTGCTCCTCGCTGCCCCGGTGGTGGTCGACCGTGAGGGCCGTCACACCGGCCTCGCGGGCGGCGTCGGCGAGCAGGATCGTGGAGCGGCCGCAGTACGTGCCGACCTCCAGGAGCGGAAGGCCGAGGCGCCCGGCCTCGACGGCCGCCGCGTAGAGCGCGAGCCCCTCGCCCGTGGGCATGAAGCCCTTCGCCGCCTCGAACGCGGCCAGGATCTCGGGCTTGGGGGCCGGGGGCATGGGGGTCCTTTCGGTAGTACGTAGGTCAGGGCGCCCATGCTGTCGTACCCCCTGCCACCGAAGCGACAGGGGGTACGGGTGGCGTGGATCTCAGGCGGTGACCGTCTCTCCCGGCAGGGGCAGGTCCAGGTCGACCGGGCGGTCGTCCCCGGCGTGCGTGGCCGACGAGGCGAGCGGGCCGTGGCCGTCGGCCCGGGCGGCCAGGACGTAGGAGCCCTGGGCGGGGACGGTGAGGGCGTAGCTGCCGTCCGCCCCGGAGAGGGTCGCGCCCGCCTGGCGGCCCCGGCGGTCGATCAACGTGACCTTGGCGCGGGCCACCGGGGTGCCGTCGGCGCCCAGGACACGCCCGCGGAAGCCACGCAGGGCCTCCTCGGCGTTCTCCAGGTTCGCGTCCTCCTCGCTGCTCGCGCGCAGCTGGGGCCTGGACGCCGCGCGCTGCCCCGGCAGGAAGAGGGCCAGGAGGAGGCCGACGGCCACGGCGGCGGTCGCGATCAGGAAGGAGACGCGGAAGCCGTGCATCGTCGGGATCTCGACGCCGCCGACGTTGTCCGCGGTGTTGGCCAGCACCATGCCGATGACGGCACTGGAGACCGACGTGCCGATGGAACGCATCAGTGTGTTGAGGCCGTTCGCCGCGCCGGTCTCGGAGGCCGGGACCGCGCCGACGATCAGCGCGGGCAGGGAGGAGTAGGCGAGGCCGATGCCGGCGCCGAGGACCACCGAGATGACGAGGCTCTGCCAGGGGGCGCTCATCAGGCCCAGACCGGCGCCGTAGCCGATCGCGATGATCAGCAGGCCGAGGATCAGGGTGGACTTGGGGCCGTACTTCGCCGAGAGACGGGCGTAGACGGGCGCGGTGAACATCATCGTCAGGCCCAGCGGCGCCACGAGCAGACCCGCGACGACCATGGACTGGCCGAGGCCGTACCCGGTGCTCTTCGGCAGCTGGAGGAGCTGGGGGAGGACCAGGGAGACGACGTAGAAGCTGACGCCGACCATGATCGAGGCGAGGTTGGTGAAGAGGACGGCCGGGCGGGCCGTGGTGCGCAGGTCCACGAGGGGCGCCGGGGTGCGCAGCTCGTACAGGCCCCACAGGAGGAGGACGAGGAGCGAGGCGCCGAACAGGCCGAGCGTGGTGCCGGAGGTCCAGCCCCAGTCGCTGCCCTTGGTGATCGGGAGGAGGAAGAGGACGAGGCCCGCGGAGAGGCCGAGCGCGCCGAGCAGGTCGAAGGAGCCTTCGGCGCGGACCTTGGACTCCGGTACGACGAGGAGGGTGAGGACGATGGAGAGGACGCCGAGTCCTGCGGCGCCGTAGAACAGGGCGTGCCAGTCGGCGTGCTGGGCGACCAGGGCCGCGGCGGGCAGCGCGAGGCCGCCGCCGACGCCGATCGAGGAGCTCATCAGGGCCATCGCCGAGCCGAGCCTCTCGCGGGGCAGCATGTCGCGCATCAGGCCGATGCCGAGCGGGATCGCGCCCATCGCGAAGCCCTGGAGGGTACGGCCGGCGATCATGAGGAGCAGGTCGCTGGTGAGCGCGCTGACCAGCGCACCGACCACCATCACGGCCAGGCTGCCGATCAGCATGCGCCGCTTGCCGTACAGGTCACCCAGCCGGCCCATGATCGGCGTGGCCACGGCACCGGAGAGCAGCGTCGAGGTCAGCACCCAGGTGGCGTTGCTGGGCGCGGTGCTCAGCAGCTGCGGCAGGTCCTTGATGACCGGGACGAGCAGGGTCTGCATCACCGCGACAACGATGCCCGCGAAGGCGAGGACCGGGACGAGGGCGCCGGAGGTCGCTCTGCCGGTGGGCTGGTCAGTCGTCGTTCGTGTCATGTGTAGCTTGAACTCGGTGCGCCAGGGCAACTATTCCGATGCTTTGGCTCACTAATGATTTCTTGACCTTCTCTTGGGAAACGCGGGCCTAGGTCGAAATCCCGATGCCAGGAGCGTCAGGCGTTGAGAACATGACACTCATGCTCCGAGCCGCTGACGTCACCCAGACATCCCGCCGTACCGCGCTCCCCACCTGGGTGGTGGTGACGCTCGCCTGCGCCGGTCAGTTCCTGGTCGTGCTCGACGTGTCCGTGGTGAACGTGGCGTTGCCGTCGATGCGGGCGGACCTGGGGCTGAGCGCGCAGGGCCTGCAGTGGGTGGTGAACGCGTACGCCATCGCCTTCGCCGGGTTCATGCTGCTCGGCGGGCGGGCCGGGGATCTCTACGGCCGCAAGAGGATGTTCCTGGTGGGCCTCGCGCTGTTCACGCTGGCCTCCCTGGGCGGCGGCCTGGCCCAGGAGGGCTGGCAGCTGCTGGCCGCGCGGGCCGTGCAGGGACTGGGCGCGGCGGTGCTTGCGCCCTCGACCCTGACGATCCTGACGGCGGCGGTCCCGGAAGGGGCTCCCCGTGCGCGCGCCATAGGCACCTGGACCGCCGTGGCCGGAGGCGGCGGCGCGGCGGGCGGTGTCGTCGGCGGGGTGCTGGTCGACGTGCTGTCCTGGCGCTGGGTGCTGCTGATCAACGTGCCGGTCGGGGCCGTGGTCCTGGTCGCCGCGCTGCTGTGGCTGGCCGAGGGCCGGGACGGCGACGGGCGGCGGCTGGACCTTCCGGGTGCGGCGCTGGTGACGGCGGGGCTGGCCATCCTGGCGTACGGCATCTCGCAGACGGAGGCGGAGGGGTGGACGGCGACGGCCACGGTCGTACCCCTGTGCGCCGGCCTGGCGCTGATCGGTGTGTTCCTCGTCGTGGAAGCCCGTACGGCCGCTCCGCTGATGCCGCTCGGGCTGTTCCGCCGACGGGCGGTGTCGTCGGCGAACGTGGCGATGTTCCTGTGTGGGGCGGCGATGTTCTGCATGTGGTTCTTCATGACGCTGTACGCGCAGAACGTGCTGGGCTACACCCCCCTGGAAGCCGGTCTCGCGCTGGTGCCGAGCTCCCTGGCGATCGTCTTCGGCTCCAAGGTCGCGCCACGGTTCATGCGGGTGCTGGGGGCGCGCAACCTGGCGGCGGCGGGGACGGTGGTGGCGGTCGCCGGG
Organism: Streptomyces curacoi; assembly: GCF_001513975.1. Taxonomy (GTDB): domain Bacteria; phylum Actinomycetota; class Actinomycetes; order Streptomycetales; family Streptomycetaceae; genus Streptomyces; species Streptomyces curacoi. The sequence continues at coordinate 708,092 of NZ_KQ947984.1, read as the reverse complement.
TTCGCCTGGCAGTCGACGATGACCGTGCACGGCACGTATCTCACCTCGATCATGTTCCCGGGCATCCTGATGATGCTGGGCGCGGGCCTCGCGTCGACCCCGCTCGCGGCGCTGGCCACGTCCGGGACCGCGCCGGGGGAGGCCGGGCTGGTGTCCGGGCTCGTCAACACCTCCCGCACCATGGGCGGTTCACTGGGGCTCGCGGTCATGTCGACGATCGCGTCGGCCCGTTCGGCGGGGAGTACGACGCCGGCGGCGCTGACGGAGGGGTACGCGCTGGCGTTCCGGGTGGGGACCGGGGTGCTGCTCGGCGCGGTGGCGCTGATGCTGGTGTGGCTGCCGCGAAAGGTCTCCTCGAACTGAGAAATCTCGGGAACGAAGAAATCTGGTGGAACCGAGAATCTCGTCGAACCGAGAAAAGTCTGCGAACGGAGGCAACGGTTCGGTCGGCCCATGGACTCCTTCAGACATCTAGGAGGTGCCCATGGGGGATCGCAAGGCGGCTCGGGACACGGAGTTCCAGAGCTTTGTCATCGGCCGCTGGCCGCGGTTGATGCGGACGGCATTTCTCCTCACGGGGGAGCAGCACGCCGCGGAGGACCTGGTCCAGTCGACGCTCGAACAGGTCTATGTGGCCTGGCGCAGGGTCGGCTCGGCCGACGACCCGGAGGCCTATGTACGGCGCGTGATGATCAACGCACACGCCCGCAGACACCGCAGAAGGCTCAGGGAGTTCCTCGCCCCGAAGGACGACTCGGGCCTGGTGCGAGAGGTGCCCGACACCGGTGACCGCATCGGCCAGGCCGAGGACCGCAGTGCCCTGCTGTCGGCGCTCGCCCAACTGCCCACGCGGCAGCGGGAGGCGGTGGTCCTGCGGTACTGGGAGGACCTCACCGAGACGCAGACGGCGGAGGCGATGGGCTGTTCCGTCGGCGCGGTGAAGAGCAACGCGGCCAAGGGGATCGCGAAACTGCGCGCCATACCGGGACTGGCCGAGATGGTGACGCACGGAGGGCGGCAGTGATGAGCGCGGACCGGGAGACGAACCTCGACATGAACCACACGGACATCACCCTGCTGCTGGCCGACGCCGCGGACGAGGTCGAGATCGGTACAGCCCCCTACGACGCGGTGCTGCGCGGCGGCCGCCGCCGCAAGGCCCGTCGCTGGGCGATGGCCACGGCAACGGCCCTGCTGCTGGTCGGCTCGGCGGGCACGCTGGCGGTGGCGGGACTGCCGGGCGGGGACGGCAACAAGAGCGTGGCGGTGGCGACACAGCCGCCGACGAGCGGTGAGCGGCATGTGTACGAGCCGCAGCAGACCGAGTTGTCGCGGGGGACCGACCGGGGCAAGGACTGGCGCGTCGTCATCTCCGTGTGGGGGCCGCCACGGGACAGGGCGGAGGCGCGGGGGCAGCTGGCCGCGATGGCCGAGTACGGGATCGACGCCGGGGCACGACCGGAGCTCTCCGGCGTCGTCGGCAAGACGTCGTACTTCGTGAGCCTCTCCGCCGGCAGCAGCCGACCCAGGGTCCTGATCTTCGACACGGTCGAGAAGTGGGACGAGATGACGGGCAGGGACATCGTCTATGGTGCGCTGTCGCCGTCGGAGGACAGCGGTCCCGGGCCCGACAGCCTTGCGGTCGGCCGTGTCGCCAGGACGGCCCAGCAGGTCAAGTGCACCTGGTCGGACGGCACGACCAGCGTGGACCTGCCGAAGGAGGCCGCCGGCTCTCCGCTGAAGTGGTTCGTGTGCGTAGGCCCGGAGGGGACGGAGAACAGGACGGCGGGGGTGATCCAGTAGGCCCGCGAGCGGACGGCGTGGCCGGCGGTCACAACCAGCCCTGGCGCCGGGCCTCCCGCAGTGCCTCCCGGTGGTCTCGGGTGCCTGTCTTGCCGATGGCGGAGGAGAGGTGGTCGCGGACGGCGGACTCGGCGAGGTGGAACTCGGCGGCGATGTCGGCGACGGTCGCGCCGTCCGCCGAGGCCCTCAGGACGTCGCACTCGCCGGGGGTGAGCGCGTCGGGTCCGGGGCCCAGGGCGGTCGTGGCGAAGGCCGGGTCGATCACCGTCTCACCGGTCAGCACCCGGCGGATCGCCGCGGCCAGCTCCTCCACGGGGCCGTCCTTCACCAGGTAACCGGCGGCTCCGGCCGCCAGGGCCCGGCGGAGATGTCCGGGCCGGCCGAAGGTGGTCAGCAGCAGCACCCGGCAGTCCGGCGCCTGGTCCCGCAGCTCGGCCGCCACGTCGAGGCCGCTGCCGCCCGGCAGCTCGACGTCGAGGAGGGCCACATCGGGGCGGTGGGTGAGGACGGCGTGCACGACGTCCACGATCGCGTCCCCGCCCGGCACCTGCGCCAGGACGTCGATGTCCGGTTCCATCCCGAGCAGTAAGGCGAGCGCCCCGCGCACCATGCCCTGATCCTCGGCGAGCAGGACCCGGATCGACTTCGCGGGCCGGTGGTTCCGGGGCATCTCGTTCACGCCCCAAGGGTAGGCGCGGGGGCCGGCGTTCGCCTTGGGCGCGGCTTGGGGGACAGCGGGGCGGCCCCCGGTTGGCTTGGCGGGATGCGAGGTGCCCCCGTCGGCCTGGCGCATAGCGAGCCGCTCTCCCTCGGCTTGGCGCATAGCGAGCTGCTCGCCGCTCGCCTGTCGGAATGCGAGCTGTCCCCGCTCGCCTGTCGGAATGCGAGCTGTCCCCGCTCGCCTGTCGGAATGCGAGCTGTCCCCGCTCGCCTGTCGGAATGCGAGCTGTCCCCGCTCGCCTGTCGGAATGCGAGCTGTCCCCGCTCGCCTGTCGGAATGCGAGCTGTCCCCGCTCGCCTGTCGGAATGCGAGCTGCCCCCGCTCGCCTGTCGGAATGCGAGCCGCCCCCGCTCGCCCGTCGGAAAGCGAGCCGCCCCGCCCGCCCCACGAAAAACGAGCTGCCCCCCGCCGACCCGGAGACTACGGTTCCGTTCCGTTCACCGCGGCACCCGCGCCGCACAAGCCGTCGGCCGACACCTGGAGACGCCCCCGTGAACTCCGCCCCGCGAACCACCGCCAAGGCGCCGCGCACACCACCGCTGAGCGGGGCGTTCCGGAAGCTGTGGGGAGCGTACGCCGTGTCCGGGCTCGGCGACGGCATCCGTGTCACCGCGCTGCCGCTGATGGCGGCCACGCTCACCGGGGACCCCCAGGAGGTGGCCCTGGTGGCCACCTTCGAGCGGCTGCCCTGGCTGCTCTTCGCCCTCATCGGCGGCGCCGCGGCCGACCGTGTCGACCGCCGGAAGCTGATGATCGGCATCGACGTGCTGCGCCACCTGCTGGTGGCCGGGTTCATCGCGTCGGCGCTGGGCGGCACGCTCTCGCCCGCCCTCCTCTACGCGGTGGCCTTCCTGCTCGGCACCACCGACACCTTCTACGACACCGCCTCCCAGGCGATGATCCCCTCGACCGTCCCCACCCCGTCGCTGGCCCGGGCCAACAGCCGGCTGTTCGGGACGAGCGTCGTCAACCTCAGCTTCGCCGGACCGGTGATCGGCGCCTGGCTGTTCGCCTGGAACGTCCACGCGCCCTTCGCCGTCGACGCGCTGACCTTCCTGTTCAGCGCGGTCCTGCTGCTCCGCATCCCCGGCAGCTTCCGCCCCGCGCCCCCGGCCACCCCCGCGCCGGCCGGCGGTTGGCTCGGCGAGATCCGCGCGGGCCTCGCCTTCCTGCTCCGGCACCCCGTCCTGCGGCTGCTGACGGTGACGGTCGGGCTGTTGAGCCTGGCCGGGGCGATGGCCACGTCGGTCCTGGTCCTCTACGCGACCCGGACCCTGGGCCTGTCCGAGGCCGGCTACGGCTGGCTGATCGCCGGGTCCGCCGTGGGCAGCCTGGTCGGCAGCGGGCTCGCGGCCCGCCTCGGCGCCCGGCTCGGCTGGGGAACGGCCAACACCGGGGCGGTCCTCGTCGCCGGCGTCACCCTGGTCCTCGCCGGCACCGTGTGCTCCCCGTACGCCGTCGCCGCGCTCCTGGCCGTCAACGGCGGCACGGTCGTCGTATGGAACGTCCTCACCGCCGCCAAGCGCCAGGAACTGGTCCCCGACGAGCTGCGCGGCAAGGCGGCGGGGGCGTACCGGCTGGCCGCCTGGGGGCTGATGCCCGTGGGGTCGGCGCTGGGCGGCTTTCTGGCGGCGCGTACGACGGTCTCGGCGCCGATGGTGACCGGCGGCGCCATCCTGCTGGCGGCGAGCGTGCTGGTGCTGCGGCTGAGGGCGGCGGAGCGGGACGCCTCGGGAGGCCGGGCGGACACCGATGCGGCCGACCGGAGCTGATGGGGTGTCAGGAGTCTTCACAAGTGCGGAGCGCTCGGCTATACAGGGGGCGCCGGACTGGAACGCGTTCTAGAACGGCCCGTGACGACCTCGGTGCGGCCGACGGTGCGGACGGCCGTACCGGGGTCTTGACTCCGCACTGTCGGGAGTCCCACCACTGTCAGGAATCCGCCACCGTCAGGAGCCGTATGCCCATCGACGCAGCCAAGGCCCTCGCCGCCGAGCCCCGGACCGGCGAGATCTCCTGGAACTCCAAGGACGTCCAGCTCTACCACCTCGGCATCGGCGCCGGCGCGAACCCCGACAAGCACAGCCCCGCCACCGACCCCGACGAACTGCGCTACACCCTGGAGTCCCGGCTGCACGTCCTGCCGAGCTTCGCCACCGTCGCGGGCTCCGGCTCGCCCGGAGTGATCAGCAGCCTGTCCATGCCCGGCATCGAGGTCGACCTCGCCCGTGTCCTGCACGGCGGCCAGACGCTCACCGTCCACCGCCCGCTGCCCGTGACGGGCACCGCGACCGCCACCGGCCGGATCGCCGCCGTCTACGACAAGGGCAAGGCGGCCGTACTGGTCATGCGCACCGAAGTCACCGACGCCGACGGGCCGTTGTGGACCAACGACGCCCAGATCTTCATCCGCGGAGAGGGCGGCTGGGGCGGCGACCGCGGCCCGTCCGCCCGCCTCGAACCCCCGGCCGGTGAGCCCGCCCGGACCGTCGAACGGCCGATCCGCGAGGACCAGGCCCTGCTCTACCGCCTCTCCGGCGACTGGAACCCGCTGCACGCCGACCCCGAGTTCGCCAAGGTCGCCGGTTTCGAGCGGCCCATCCTGCACGGGCTGTGCACCTACGGCATGACCCTCAAGGCGGTCGTCGACACGCTGCTCGGTGGGGACGTGGCCCGAGTGCGCTCGTACACCACCCGGTTCGCCGGGGTCGTGTACCCGGGGGAGACCCTGCGGATCCGCATGTGGCCGGGAGAGGGCGCCGTTCGGGTCGCCGTGAGCGCGGTCGAGCGGGAGGACGCGCCCGTCCTCGCCGACACCATCGTCGAACACACCTGAGTCAGACCGTTGAGTCAGACCGTCGCCCGAGGGGAGCCGCACCATGCGCGCAGCCGTACTGCACGAGATCGGCCAGGACAAGCTGGAGGTCCTCGACGACGTCGAGACGGTGGGCTTCGGGCCCGGCAGGGTGCGGATCCGGGTGCGGGCCACCGGGCTGTGCCACTCGGACCTGTCCGCGATGGCGGGGGTGCTGCCGCAGCCGGGGCCCTTCGTACCCGGTCACGAGGGCGCGGGCGAGATCCTCGAAGTCGGGGAAGGCGTACGCCACTTGAAGCCCGGCGACCGGGTCGTCGTCTGCTGGCTGCCCGCCTGCGGCGCCTGCCCCGCCTGCAAACGCGGCCAGACCGAGCTGTGCCTGGCCGGGTTCATGAACGCCGGCACCCCCAACTTCAAGCGCCCCGCCGGTGACGTCTTCGGCTTCGCCGGCACCGGCACCTTCGCCGAGGAGGTCGTGGTCGACGCCGGCTGCGCCGTGCCGATCCCCGACGACGTCCCCTTCGACATCGCCGCCCTCATCGGCTGCGGGGTGACGACGGGACTCGGCGCCGCCCTCAACACCGCCGACCTGGAGGCCGGTTCGTCGGTCGCCGTCATCGGCTGCGGGGGCGTCGGCATCTCCGCGATCCAGGGCGCCCGGCTCAAGGGCGCCGCCGAGATCGTCGCCGTCGACCCGGTCGCCGCACGCCGCGAGGCCGCGCTCAGGTTCGGCGCGACCAGGGCGGTCACCCCGGACGAGCTGCCCGACGCCAGGCAACAGGTCACCGCCGGCGAGGGCTTCGACTACGTCTTCGAGGTCGTCGGCAAGTCGGCCACCGCCAGGACGGCGTACGAGAACACCCGGCGCGGCGGCACCCTCGTCGTCGTCGGCGCGGGAGCGATGGACGACTTCCTCCAGCTCAGCATGTTCGAGCTGTTCTTCGACGAGAAGCGGATCCTGCCGTCCATGTACGGCGGCGGCGACGTCCTGCGCTCCTACGAGCGCACGATCGCGCTCTGGCGCGCGGGCCGCATCGACCTCGCGGGCCTGATCACCCACCGCGTGCCGCTCACCGAGATCAACGAGGCCCTCGACCAGATGCGCACGGGCACCGCGCTGCGTACCTGCATCGAGATCTGACGGCGAAGGGGTCGTATGTCACTGCCACTTGAGGGCCTGTCCGCGATCGTCACCGGCGCCGGCCGCGGGCTCGGCCGGGCCGAAGCCCTGGAGCTCGCCCGGCTCGGCGCGGCCGTCGTCGTCAACGACTACGGACAGCCCGGACGGGACGGCTCGGGCGAGGCCTCCGCCGGGCCCGCCGAGGAGGTCGCCGCCGAGATCCGCGAGGCGGGCGGCAAGGCGCTCGCCCACACCGGAGACGTGGCCGACTTCACCCAGGCCCGGGAACTCGTCGAGTCGGCGGTCGCCGAGTTCGGCAAGCTGGACATCCTGGTCAACAACGCGGGCATCCTGCGCGACCGCATGGTCTTCTCCATGACGGAGGAGGAGTGGGACTCGGTCATCCGCGTCCACCTCAAGGGCCACTTCAACACCACCCGCTTCGCCGCCGCGCACTGGCGCGAGCGCTCCAAGGCGGCGGGCGGCCCGGTGTACGGGCGGATCGTGAACACCTCGTCGGAGGCGTTCCTCGCGGGCTCCGCCGGACAGCCCAACTACGCCGCCGCGAAAGGCGGAATCGTCGGGCTCACCACCTCCACCGCCCTCGCGCTCGCCAAGTACGGCGTGACGGCGAACGCCATCTGCCCGCGCGCCCGCACCCGTATGACGGAGGACGTCTTCGCCGGCTTCGAGCAGCCACCGGACGGCCTCGACCCGCTCGCACCCGAGCATGTCGCCCCGCTCGTCGGCTACTTGGCCTCCCCGGCCGCCGCCCGCATCAACGGCCAGCTGCTCGTCGTGCACGGCGGCATGGTGGCGGTCGTCGAACGGCCGCGGGTGCGGGCGAAGTTCGACAGCAGGCAGGAGACGTTCACGTACGACGAGTTGGACGCCGTACTCGGTCCGCACTACGCGCGGCGGCCGTCGGGAGAGACGTTCGGGGCGGCGGAGGTGCTGAGCCTGAAACGGGGGTGAGGCACGAAAACGGTCCTGCCCCACGAAAACGGCCCTGCCCCCTACGGGGAACAGGGCCGTGTGCCGTTGCTCGCGCGCGGCGTCAGGCTGCCGACTCGGCTTCCTCGACCGGCTTGCGGTGACGGCCGCGAGGTGCCGTCTCGCAGTCGTTGGCCGAGACCGGGCCCCGGTGCCTGCCGTGACCGGCGGCCTCCTGGACGTCGGACGACGGCTGGGTCGTGCTGGCGTTGCTCATCGGTAAAGCTCACCCCGTCAACGATGATCTTTCTAACAGCCGGGCGAGTCTAACCGGCCCCCTGAGGGCCGAATCCAGGCGGCCACGCCAACCGGCACTACTTCGTTACAAGACCGCCCAACGGGGCTTGCTGCAACGGCACGGGGCGCGTTGCGACGGGATGCGGAGGGTCCGTTTCCGGCGGTCTGGACGCCGTCGACTCCGGCTCCGGGGCCGGTGCCGTGGCCGCCCTCGTCTCCGCCGCTGCCGGGCCGGGCACCGCCACCGCCTCCACCCGAGACGCCGGGACCGCCTCCACCCGAGACGCCATGACCGCCTGCGCCCGAGGCACCGCCACTGCCTCCCCCCGATGCACTGCCGCCTCTCCCCGAGGAACCGCCACCCCCTCCATCCGAGGCACGGCCATCGTCTCCACCCGCGCCACCCCGCACCGCACCTCGGCCGTGGCATACGGCAGTTGGAGCACCCCGTCCCGCGTCCACCACCCGGCCCCCGCCAACCACCCCTCGGGCGCCGGAAGATGACACACCTGCCGTTCGGCGGGCCGCCACACCCCGATCCAGCTGCCGACCGGCCCGTCCAGGCGCAGCGCCACCCCGCAGCTCTCCGGCGTCAGCACCTGCCCCGGCTGGATCGCGATCGGCGTCACCGCGCAGTCCGGCAGCCGCAGGCACTCCGGGAAGCGCACCGGCAGCGTGCTGCCGAGCACCCCCCAGCCCAGCCGGTCCCGTCCCGGCGAGGGGGCGTCCGACCGGATCAGCAGCAGCCCGCTGTCCGGGTCGGCGAGCAGCAGCCGGTCGTCGCTGTCGGCCGCGATCTGCAGCAGCGGCGACACCTCGCCGCCCCGCTCCAGGTCGACCACCACGGTCTTCGTACGGCCCCCGATCCTCCGGTCGAGGGCCAGCATCCGCCCGCCCCGGTCCAGCCACACCCCACCCGAGCAGCGCCCCGGCACCTGCGCGAGGTGCTCCGGCCCGAAGGCACCCCCCGCCACCAGCCACACCGCGCTGGAGCGCGGGCCCACCGCGAGGGCGTACGCCCTGTCGCCGCCCGGCGCCGGCGGCAGCATCCGCAGCCGGGTCCCCTCGTCCGGGCACTGGACCGCGCCCAGCAACAGCTCCCCGGTGCCGGGTCCGGTCGGGTACAGCAGCGAGAAGATGTGCCGTCCGTCGGTGGGGCGGCGGATGAGTACCCGCCCGTCGCTCATCGGCTGCACCTCGGTGCCGGGCTCCTCCGGCTGGTGGGCGGGCAGCGGCACGGCGTAGGGCTCGGGGCCGTCGAGTGTCCAGCGCTCCGGGAACCAGCAGTCGCCGTCCAGCGCGAGGCGGGCGGCGTAGGAGCCGTCCGCCGTGATGGTGCATCCCGCCCGAGGCGTGTCGCCGTCCTCGTGCTCCGCAGCGGGCTCGATCGCACAGGCCGTCATGGATCGGTCACCTCCGGTTACGAAGCTAGTTTTCGCACGCACAGGCGTGGCAGCGGCAGCATCCGCTTCACACAAAGGGGTGGCCGGGGAACGATTCGCCTGAGGAAACGGGGGCTGATGTGCTGGGCGGGGCCGGGCGCGGCCCGGAGCGACACGGGGGGCCGATCCGGCTGCTCCGCCGCCGGTACAGCCGTACGGAACAGCCAGGTAGCCTTTCCTTCGTGCCCCGTCTGTCTGAAGTCATCGCCGCGCTGGAGAACCTGTGGCCCGCCGAGCGGGCCGAGTCCTGGGACGCGGTCGGCACCGTCGTGGGCGACCCCGACCAGGAGGTCTCCCGGGTCCTGTTCGCCGTCGACCCGGTGCGGGAGATCGTGGACGAGGCGGTGAAGCTGGGCGCCGACCTGCTGGTCACCCACCACCCCCTCTACCTGCGCGGGACGACGACGGTCGCGGCCTCCACCTTCAAGGGCCGGGTCGTCCACACGCTGATCAAGAACGACATCGCGCTGCACGTGGCGCACACCAACGCCGACACCGCCGACCCGGGCGTCAGCGACGCGTTGGCCGGTGCGCTGGACCTGAGGGTCGTACGACCGCTCGTGCCCGACACGAGTGACCCGGAGGGCCGCCGGGGACTGGGCCGCGTCTGCGAGCTCGACCAGCCCCTGACCGTCCGCGAACTCGCCGCCCGCACCGCCGAACGGCTGCCCGCCACGGCGCAGGGCATCCGCGTGGCCGGCGACCCCGAAGCCGTCGTCCGCACCATCGCCGTGAGCGGCGGCTCCGGCGACAGCCTCTTCGACCAGGTACGGGCGGCCGGCGTCGACGCCTTCCTCACCGCGGACCTGCGCCACCACCCGGCCTCCGAGGCCGTGGCGCACAGTCCCCTCGCGCTGCTCGACGCGGCGCACTGGGCCACCGAATGGCCCTGGTGCGAGCTGGCCGCCGCCCAGCTCGACGAGATCTCCGACCGCCATGGCTGGGACCTGCGCGTCCACGTCTCGAAGACGGTCACCGACCCCTGGACCGCCCACGCGGCGTCCAACCCGCCCACTAGCACAACGGGAGCCCCCAACTGAACGCCGCGCCGGCCGACCAGATCCGACTTCTCGACGTCCAGGCCCTCGACGTCCGCCTGCAGCAGCTCGCGCACCGGCGGAGGTCCCTGCCCGAGCACGCCGAGATCGAGTCGCTGACCAAGGACCTCACCCAGCTGCGCGACCTGCTCGTGGCCGCGCAGACCGAGGAGAGCGACTGCGCCCGCGAGCAGACCAAGGCCGAGCAGGACGTGGACCAGGTCCGCCAGCGCTCCGCCCGCGACCAGCAGCGACTGGACTCCGGCGCCATCACCTCCCCGAAGGACCTGGAGAACCTCCAGCACGAGATCGCCTCCCTCGCCAAGCGGCAGGGCGACCTGGAGGACATCGTCCTGGACGTCATGGAGCGCCGTGAGTCCGCGCAGGAGCGGGTCGCCGAGCTGACCGAGCGGGTCGCCTCCGTCCAGTCGAAGATCGACGACGCGACCGCCCGCCGGGACGCCGCGTTCGAGGAGATCGACGGCGAGGTGGCGAGCGTGACCAAGGAGCGCGAGGTCATCTCCGCCGCCGTCCCCGCCGACCTGCTGAGGCTCTACGACAAGCTGCGCGAGCAGCAGGGCGGCATCGGCGCGGCCAAGCTGTACCAGCGCACCTGCCAGGGCTGCCGCCAGGAGCTCGCCATCACCGAGCTGAGCGAGATCCGCTCGGCCGCGCCGGACACGGTGGTGCGGTGCGAGAACTGCCGCCGGATCCTGGTGCGCACGGCTGAGTCGGGTCTGTAGGACCTCGGTAACCAGTCGGGTCTGTAGGACCTCGGTAACCAGTCGGGTCTGTAGGACTCGGTAAACAGTCGGCTCTGTAGGACCTCGGTAAATACAAGGGGCTTTGGTCGTGCGGGAGTTCATCGTCGAGGCCGACGGCGGGTCACGGGGCAACCCGGGGCCCGCGGGCTACGGCGCCGTGGTCATCGACGCGGCGACGGGCCAGACCCTGGCCGAGGCGGCCGAGTACATCGGCGTCGCCACGAACAACGTGGCCGAGTACCGCGGCCTGCTCGCGGGTCTGCGCGCCGCGCACGAGCTGGACCCGACGGCCACGGTCCACGTCCGTATGGACTCCAAGCTGGTCATCGAGCAGATGTCGGGCCGCTGGAAGATCAAGCACCCCGACATGAAGCCGCTGGCGTTCGAGGCGGCGCGGGTCTTCCCGGCGACGCGGGTGACGTACGAGTGGATGCCCAGGGAGCAGAACAAGCACGCGGACCGGCTGGCCAACGAGGCGATGGACGCCGGGAAGCGGGGGGAGCCCTGGTCGCCGGCGGCGTCCACCGCCGAACTCGCGGCGGCTGACGCGCGGGCCGCGCGGGCCGTGGCCGAGCCCGAGCCCGAGCCGTCCGGCCCGCCGGGAGACGCCGCCGCGGGCGCGGCGCGGGCGCGTGCGGCGCTGGCCGAGGGGCGGGTTTCCGCGGCGGCCGAGGGGCGGCTTTCCGCGGCGGCCGAGGCCGACGTCAGGGCCGCGCGCACCGTGGCCACGCCCTCGTCCGGCTGGGCCCCCGCCGACATGGGGGCCCCGGCCACCTTCGTACTGCTCCGGCACGGGGAGACCCCCCTCACCCCCCAGAAGCGGTTCTCCGGCAGTGGCGGTACCGATCCGTCCCTCTCCGACGTCGGCCGGGAGCAGGCCGAGCGGGTCGGCGCCGCCCTCGCCCGGCGCGGCACCATCCAGGCCGTCGTGGCCTCGCCGCTGGCCCGCACCTGGGAGACCGCGGGCATCGTCGCCGCCCGCCTCGGCCTGGAGGTGACCATCGACGACGGCCTGCGCGAGACCGACTTCGGCGCCTGGGAGGGCCTCACCTTCGGCGAGGTCCGCGAGCGCTACCCGGAAGACCTCGACGCCTGGCTGGCCGACCCCGAGGCCCGCCCCACCGGCGACGGCGAGAGCTTCGCGGCGACCGCCACCCGCATAGCCGCCACCCGCGACAAGCTGATCGCGGCGTACACCGGCCGCACGGTCCTCCTCGTCACGCACGTCACCCCGATCAAGACGTTCGTACGCCTCGCCCTCGGCGCCCCGCCCGAGTCCCTGTTCCGCATGGAACTGTCGGCGGCCTCCCTCTCGGCGATCGCGTACTACGCCGACGGCAACGCCAGCGTCCGTCTCGTCAACGACACCTCACACCTGCGCCCCTGAGTCCCTGAGCCGGGCCGCCTCCCGCGCCAGCGCCTCGACCCGCCCCCAGTCCCGGGCCGCCACCGCGTCCACCGGAAGCATCCAACTGCCGCCCACGCAACCGACGTTGGGCAGCGCGAGATAGCCCGGGGCCGACGCCGGACCGATCCCGCCCGTGGGACAGAACCGGGCCTGTGGCAGCGGCCCGTACAACGACCTGAGATACGCCGTGCCGCCCGCCGCCTCGGCCGGGAAGAACTTCATCTCCCGCACCCCGCGCTCCAGCAGTGCCACCACCTCGGACGTGGTCGACACGCCCGGCAGATACGGCACCCCGGACCCCCGCATGGCATCGAGCAGTACGTCCGTCCAGCCGGGGCTTACCAGGAAGCGCGCCCCCGCCGCGACCGCCTCCGACACCTGTTCCGGTGTGATCACCGTGCCCGCCCCGACCACCGCGTCCGGCACCGCGTCGGCGACCGCCCGGATCGCCGCCCACGCGGTCGGCGTCCGCAGCGTCACCTCGATCGCGGGCAGCCCGCCCGCGACCAGCGCCCTGGCCAGCGGTACGGCGTCGGCGGGATCGTCGACCACGACCACAGGGACGACGGGCGCGAGATCCAGGACGGAGGTCATGGCCTCATCCTGCCCAGGGCATGCAGTGTGCGCAAAGGGAGTTGCGCATGATGCAATGCACGCGATGCGCCCTCAGGGGAGGACGATGCGGGCTAGTGGATCTCCGTCACCAGCACATCGAGCGTCCACGCCTTCCCGGCCTTCCCGGGCGCCTCGACCTCCACCTCGTATCCGAGATCCCGCAGCACCTCCACCAGCTCGGCCGGGCCCTCGGGCGCGGCGCCGGCCGTCAGCAGGCTCCGTACGATCCGCCCCTTCGTCGCCTTGTTGAAGTGGCTGACGACCTTCCGGGTCGGCGCGTGCAGCACCCGCACCGTCGCCGTCCGCCCGGCCACCTCGCCCTTCGGCTTCCACGCCGCCGCGTACGCCGACGACCGCAGATCCAGCACCAGCCCGTCCCCGGCCGCCTCCGGCAGCACACCGGCCATCGGCGCCCGCCAGTGCGCGCCGAGCGCACCGAGGCCGGGGAGCTTCACGCCCATCGAGCAGCGGTAGGAGGGGATCTTGTCGGTGACCCCGACGGCACCCCACAGTCCCGAGAAGACCAGCAGTGACCGGGCCGCCCGCTTCTTCGCCGCCGCGTCCAGCGACGCCAGGTCGAGGGCGTCGTACAAGACCCCGGTGTAGATCTCCCCGGCGGGCCGCGCGCCGGCCGTGCGCAGCGCGGCGTTCTTCGCGACCTCGCCCCGCAGGCCCTCACTCAGCCCGAGTACCTCCCGCGCCTTGTCCTCGTCGCCCGCACACAGCTCGACGAGCTCGCCGAGAACGGCCTCACGGGCCTCGTTGAGCCCCGGCAGCGACAGTGACTCCAGCTTCAGCGAGGCACCCCGACCGGACGGGGCCTTCCCCTCGGAAGGCGGCAGCAGGACAAGCACACGTACTCCTTCAGTCGAACTCCGCCACAGCGTACGGCGTGCCACCCGGCGGCCCTCGCCCTACGCTCGACACATGCCCCGCCGCCACATCCGAGTGACCGGCGCACCCGAGGCCCCCCTCCGGGCCGCCCTCGGCGCGCTCCGTACCGAACTGGGCGTCTCCGGCAGCTTCCCGCCCGAGGTGTCGGCGGAGGCCGAACAGGCCGCCAACGCCACCGCCCGCCCGTCGCACGACGCCACCGACCTCCCCTTCCTCACCATCGACCCGCCCACCTCCACCGACCTCGACCAGGCGATGCACCTCTCCCGGCAGGGCACCGGCTACCGCGTCCGGTACGCCATCGCCGACGTCGCCGCCTTCGTCGTACCGTCGAGCGCGCTCGACCGGGAGGCGCACCGGCGGGTGATGACCCTCTACTTCCCCGACGGGCGGATCCCGCTCCACCCCGAGGTGCTCGGCGAGGGCGCGGCGAGCCTGCTCCCGGACCAGGTCCGGCCCGCCGTCCTGTGGACCATCGACCTCGACGCGGAGGGCCGTACGCTCGCCGTCGACGTCCGCCGTGCCCTGGTGCGCAGCCGGGCCAAGCTGGACTACGCGGCCGTGCAGAAGGAGATCGACAGCGGGACCGCCGAGGAGCCGCTCGCGCTGCTGAAGGAGATCGGGGAGCTGCGGGAGCGGCTGGAGGTGGAGCGGGGCGGGATCTCGCTGAACGTGCCGGAGCAGGAGATAGTCGAGCGCGACGGTGACCACACCTACGAACTCGCCTACCGCGCACCCCACCCCGCCGACGGCTGGAACGCCCAGCTCTCCCTGCTCACCGGCATGGCCGCCGCCGACCTGATGCTGGCAGGCGGCACCGGCATCCTGCGGACCCTCCCCGCCGCCCCCGACGGCGCCGTCGGCCGCCTGCGCCGCACCGCGCACGCCCTGCACATCGACTGGCCGCACCACGTCTCGTACGCCGAACTGGTCCGCTCCCTCGACCCGCACCGCCCGCACCACGCGGCCTTCCTCCAGGAGTGCACGACGCTGCTGCGCGGCGCCGGCTACACCGTCTTCCGGGACGGCGACCTCCCCGTCATCACCACCCACTCCGCCGTGGCCGCCCCCTACGCCCACTGCACGGCGCCACTGCGCCGCCTCGCCGACCGGTACGTCAGTGAGATCTGCCTGGCCACCGCCGCCGGACAGCCGGTGCCCGACTGGGTGCTGTCCGCCCTGGACGCGCTGCCCGCCCGGATGGCCGAGGGAGCGCGGCGCGCGGGCACCGTCGAGCGGGAGTGCGTCGACCTCGTGGAGGCGGCGCTGCTGAAGGACCGGGTGGGGGAGGTGTTCGACGGCTGGGTGGTGGACGTGCAGGAGCGGCAACCCGCCCGGGGCACCGTGCAGTTGGAGTCTCCGGCGGTCATAGGCCGGATCGAGGGCACGGACCGGCTCCCCCTGGGAGAACGTCTCCGGGTCCGCCTCACCCAGGCCGATCCGGGCGTGGCGAAGGTGCGCTTCGTGCCGTCGTGATCGCTCGTACGAGGGCGTCGGCGTCGTCGGCGTGAAAGCGGACGAGGCGGATGTCCCGCCGACGACCGAGGAAGCCGAAGTAGGGGACGGTGTCGGCGAGTTCGAGCGTCACCGAAGTCTGCGCCCCGATGACGACATCGAGCTCACCCTCCGCCCGCTCATGGGTCGTGCGCAACTCGCGCCGCACATGCGCGATCTTCTCCACCGGTATCCGCAGATCGACGTGGGCGGCACGCCGGATGCGCAGGGAGTCGGCGTCGAGCACATGCGGTCGTACGACGGAGGCCGCGTGCAGCGCGACGACCAGCACGATGGTGTACACGTCGAGGAGGAACACCACCCGGTGCACGGCCGGATGGTCCCGCAGCAGCACGGACATGGTGATCGACTCGACCACGCACACGAACGCCAGCCCGAACATCACCGGGCCCTGCCCCCGCGCATACCCGAAGGCGGTGCCCGAGCCGGTCTGGTGGCGACGCCGGGCCACCCACAGCGCGAGGCTGACGAGGAGCCGCAGCTCGTGCCGGGCCACGACGAGCACGGCGTTCATCGCCGCTCCTCCATGAGGATCCGCAGCGTACGGCGGATCGCCTCGGCCTGCGCCGGGGCGAAGTCGGCGTAGAAGGCGCGCAGGAAGCTGTCGTCGTGATCGATGTCGCCCCAACCGCCCGGCAGCAGATCGCGGGGCAGACAGTCGGCCAGAGCGCGGGCGGCCTCCTCCACGCGCGGGTCGCCGGGGCCGGCGTCGGCGAGGTCGTCGAGCAGGGCGTAGGCGGCCAGGGCCCGCTCCACCCCGCCCGGCGTGGCCAGCGCGCCGCCCATCACCTCCATGATCCGCTCACGGTCCTCGGGGGAGGCCGTGGTCTCGATCAGCGCGAGCATCTCGCGGTCCTTGGCGGCCATGGGCGAGTCGGCTGCGGCATGCGCCATGTCCTGGAACAGGGCGGCCAGCCGGGGCGACACAGGCCCTTCGGCCGGCACCCCGCCCTCCGTCTCCAGCAACGCCCGCAACCGCGCCCGCCGCTCCCGGATGGCGGCCTCCTGCCGCGCGAGATCCTCATCGAGCTCGCTCAGCACCTCGACAAGATCCTTCCCGGCATCCTCCGCGAGCACGTCCCGCACCTCCGCGAGCCCCAGCCCCAACTCGGTCAGCCGCCGAATCCGCGCGAGCACGACGGCATGCCGCAGGGTGTAGTCCCGGTAGCCGTTCGGACGCCGCTCGGGCTCGGGCAGCAGCCCCTGATGGTGGTAGTGCCGCACGGTCCGCGTGGTGACGCCGACGGCGGCGGCGAGTTCTCCGATCCGCATGGGATCAGTAGAGACGTTGACGCTGCGGCAGGGTCAAGCGAGCGGCTCGCCGCCTGACGGTGCCGTGATCGTGTGCCACGATCGAAGGAACGGTTCCCGATCTCACGGACAGGTGATCTTCCGATGTCCCAGTCTGGCGAGCGACCGAAGGAGGGGCGTGACATGACTGCCATGGCCCATGAGCCGCTCACGCAGGAAGAAGTCCTGCTGGAGGGCTTTCTCGCCCTGGACACCCCGGAGGGTTTCCGGGCGGAGCTGATCGAGGGGGAGATCGTTGTGACACCGCCGCCGGACGGGGATCACGAGGACTGCATCGAGTTGATCGTGAACCAGGTCTACAGGCGGTCCCGGACCGACATGCAGTTCTCCGGGAACAAGGGACTGAAGTTGCAGAGCGGGAGCGACTGCCCGAAGGACCACGTGATCCCGGACGGCACGTTCGCTCCGAGGAAGCTGCGTCTCTACCGGGGCGCCGACTCCTGGATGCCCTGCGACGGCGTCGCCATGGTCCTTGAGGTGACCTCCACCAAGCCCAAGGCCGACCGCGAGGCCAAGCGCCGCTGCTACGCCCGCGGCGGCATCCCGCTCTACCTGCTCGTCGATCGCGAGGCCTCATCGGTCACCCTCTTCAGCGACCCCGAGAAGGGCGACTACCGGGAGCACTGCACACGTCCCCTCGGTAAGCCTCTGGTCCTCCCGGAGCCCTTCGCCTTCGACCTGGACACGTCGGACTTTCTCTGAACGCGGCCTACGAGAGACCGGCCTGCGCCCGGTGAAGGTCGCCGGAACGCTCGGCTCCAGCGGGCGTGCTGATCGCAGGCCCGGATCAGTGCCGGCTACGGCCGCCCCTCGCAGGCCGGTAACATGGTCCACACGGCAGACGAGCCGGGCGGACGGCCGCGTGGAGCTCCCCAGGGGGCTTCCCGAGGAACGTCCGGGCTCCACAGGGCAGGGTGGTGGCTAACGGCCACCCGGGGTGACCCGCGGGACAGTGCCACAGAAAGCAGACCGCCCGGCGCTCAGGCGCTGGGTAAGGGTGAAACGGTGGTGTAAGAGACCACCAGTGCCCAGGGTGACCTGGGCAGCTAGGTAAACCCCACCCGGAGCAAGGTCAAGAGGGGCCGCCTTCTCGCAAGAGCGGGCGACCCTGCGCGGACGTTCGAGGGCTGCCCGCCCGAGTCCGCGGGTAGACCGCAGGAGGCCGACGGCAACGCCGGCCCTAGATGGATGGCCGTCGCCGGGGGGTCCGCGAGGACCCCTCGGAACAGAACCCGGCGTACAGCCCGACTCGTCTGCCGCCTCACATTTCCACGGCCATTGGCCATAGGCCATGTTCTCCGGATGACGCCCGGCACGGCGAGCCAGCAAGGGGGTCGGCGCAAGTGCACCGCTGACAGCTGGCGACGGGCGTCTTGGCGTTGGCAGGGAAGACCCCGGACACAGCGTCTGCTGCCGCCACCGGTACCAGTGCCAGTGCCGCCAGGTACCCTCAAACACATCGTCAACGCGGCCCGACGGGCTTCCGCTCCACCCCGGTGGAGTCTCGAAGGACATGCCCCCACCCGCACGAGTCTTTTCGTGCTGCCTGGGGGAAGTCCTTGCTGTTCCGCGCGTCCGCGAAAACGGTCGCCGTCATGGCACTCGACGGTTCGCTGTTCCTGCACCTCACCGACAAGTTCGTCCACATGCACGGCTATCGGCCCGGCGCCTCGGAAGTGCGTTCCTGGGAGCGCAGCATCCCCGTCCTGGCCGCCGCACTCAACGACGCCGGACTGGGCGACGTGGAGGTCATGCTGGAGTACGCGCTCCCGCTGAACAGCAAGCGCGCCGATGTCGTCCTCGCTGGAGTGCACCCGGTCACGGGAGAGCCGTCCTATGTCGTGGTGGAGCTGAAGCAGTGGAGCCAGGCACTGCCACATGAGGACGACCCCACCCTGTGTCATGTCGACGCCTATGCCCAGCCGGTACTCAATCCCATCGAGCAGGTGCGCCGCTACTGCGAATATCTCGTCAATTTCAATGGGGCGGTGGCCGAACACGGGCACCGGGTGGCCGGAGTGGCGTATCTGCACAATGCCACCGAGTTCGGAGTGACCGGACTGCGGGAGATCGAGCGCGACGGCCACGGACTGCTCTTCACGGCGGAACGCCGAGGCGCCTTCCTGGACCACCTTCGTTCAAGGCTGAGCGACAAGCACCCGGGAGCCCGGGCGGCGGACGAACTCCGCGCAGGCGCCACGGTGCCGTCGAAGCAGCTCATGTCCGTGGCCGCTCAGGAGGTGCGCGAACGCACGCAGTTCGTCCTCCTCGACGAGCAGCAGGTCGCGTACCGCATGGTGCTCAACGCGGTGGAGAAGGCCAAGCACGCCGATCGCAAGGAGGTCGTCATCGTCACGGGCGGCCCAGGCACCGGCAAGAGCGTCATCGCTCTCCAACTGCTCGGCGAGCTCTACCGGCGTGGGGTTCCGGCGCTGCACGCCACCGGCTCGCAGTCGTTCACGAAGACGATGAGGAAGGTCGCTGGAGCCCGCAAGCGGGAAGTCCAGGACCTGTTCAAGTACTTCAACAGCTTCATGACGGCCGAGAAGAACAGCCTGGGCGCCCTGATCTGCGACGAGGCACACCGTATCCGGGAGACCTCGGCCAACCGCTACACGCGCGCCGAGCATCGTACCGGCAGGGCACAGATCGACGAACTCATCGACGTCGCCTACGTGCCCGTCTTCTTCCTCGACGAGCACCAGGTCGTCCGCCCCGGCGAGATGGGCACCGTGGCCGACATCAAGGCGGCAGCGGCGAAGCGCGGCATCCCCTGCAGTGTCGTCCCCCTGGACAGCCAGTTCCGTTGCGGTGGCAGTGACGCCTACCTGCGCTGGGTGGTCCGCCTCCTCGGCCTGGAGCCGGGCGGACCGGTCGTATGGGAGCCCGACGACCGTATGCAGTTGCTGGTCGCCGACAGCCCGCAGGAGATGGAAGCCTTCCTCGAAGCCCGTCGGACCCAGGGCTACGGCGCCCGTATGTCCGCGGGCTATTGCTGGAGCTGGTCCCCGGAACCCAAGCCCGGCGACCCGCTCCCGCCCGACGTCGTCATCGGCGACTGGGGCCGTCCCTGGAACCTGCGCGGTGACCGCTCCGTCTCCGGCGCGCCCCCGGCCGCCCTGTGGGCCACCGACCCGGCCGGCTTCGGACAGGTCGGCTGCGTCTACACCGCCCAGGGCTTCGAGTACGACTGGTCCGGCGTGATCATCGGCCCCGATCTGGTCTGGCGCGGCGACCGCTGGATCACGGACCGCACGGCGTCGAAGGACCCGGTCTTCAAGAGGTCCACCCCTGACCATGACGTGGACCGCCTGATCCGCAACACCTACAAGGTGCTGCTGACCCGGGGCATGGTCGGCACAGTCGTGTATTCGACGGACCCAGAGACCCGAGAGAAGCTACGCGAGCTGGGGGCCGTCTGGAACGGGACCCCGCAGGGGGCTGACCGCAGCGTGGACGGTCCGGCAGGGAAGGCAGCTGAAACGGGTCAGAAGGCGGCCAGAACGGGTCAAACCGGGTAGCCCGTTCGCTCCGCCTCCTTTGAGACCGTCTCGAAGGAGGCAGCGGAATTCAGACGAGCCGCGATCTCGGGCGCCAGTGGCCGCTGTCCATAAATGTGGCAGACGGCGTCGAGGTCGACGGGGCACTCGTATTAGTCCTCTGCGAACGACTGCTTCAGGAGTGGGCTCGACAAGCAGGTCGAGCATCCAGCCGGAGCCGTCGGGCCAGCTCTGCGATCTGGGCGTGGAAGGCCCCAGGCACCGAGTCGAGCACGCCCGGCCAGACCACGTCCTCAGCGTTCGGACTCATCGGCGACTCGTGGTCGAAGCCGCGTATGTACGCGCCGGCAAGGGAAAAGACGACATCGAACTCGTCCCCGCTGCCGCTCCGCATCGAGAAAGGCTTCCTCAGTCTCCGACCAGCGCACGTCGAAGGAGTAGTACTTGTAGTCGCAGGGATTCAGCACGGCTGCGGTTATGGCGATGGAACGGCACATCTCTCGCAGGCCGGGGATGTCCAGCAGCGCGGCGGCAACATCATGAACGGTCATGAGTTCGTCCAAGCCCATGCCACTGGCAGCGTGATCCGGCCACGATGCCTACGGATCGGGCCGACGAACAAGCATCCGGTTTCTCTGTATGGGGCCGTGTTTCTAAGATCACCGGTACCGGATTGCGGCCCGACGGGCTTCCCCAGGGACATGCCCCCACCCGCGCGAGTCACTCGTGCCCTGGGGGAACCACCTCGTGTCCATGCTCCTGCTGAGATTGTCCGCGCAGGATCTGCTCACCCTGAACTCGAGGCGGCGGATGGTGCCTCATCTCGCGGCCAGGTATCAGTACTTTCGAGGCCGCGATGTGTCGGACTCCGAGCGCGAGGCGTGGGCCGAGAGCCTGGTCGAGCTGGCGGAGGACCTGGTCGCAGCGGAGCGGGGCAACGTCGAGATGGTCGTCGAGTGTGCAGCGACGGTCGACGAACCGGAGAGGGGCGAGCCGCGGCTCATCGATGTCGTGCTCGTGGGCCGACATCCTGAGACGCGTCTGCCCTCATTCCAACTCGTCGAACTGAAGCGATGGTCAACGGTGACGCAGGTGGAAGCGGCCACGGCGGAGCTGGTGAGTGTGCCGGGAATCAAGAAGCCAAAGAAGCACCCTGCGCTACAACTCCGCGACACATACCAGTTGTTCACCGGGGATCAGGGACCACTGCGTGGAATCTCGATCGAATGCGGCGGATTCGCATACCTGCACAACGCCACCGATGACTCGGTCCGGCCGCTGCTGGATACGTTGGCACCGACCGGCGCCTACGAACGTGTGTACACCCGCGACAGCCGTGACCTGCTCCTTGCGGACCTGCGAGGGAATTTCGCGGAGGAGGGCGCGGCTTCCGAGGCAGAGCAACTGCTGCGGCTGATGAATTTGCGCAACACGCCCCTTCTCGACGCGATGATCAGATCCCGCGGAGAGGACACGGTGTTCACCCTGCGCGGACAGCAGAAGAGAGTGGCGGCCAGTGTGCGGCAACGAGCCGCAGCAGTCCTCGGTCATCCCGACCAGTCCGTCGCGCTGCCGGACGACGGACGAGCCGTGTTCATCGTGACGGGCGGTGCAGGCACTGGAAAGAGCGCGGTCGGTCTACAGCTCAGGGCCGATTTTGAGGCGGGCGGCCACACGGTGAAGTACGCCAGTGGCAGCCGCGCCTTCAATGGGGCACTCAAGGAGCAGGTGGGCTACACGGACAAGGAGTTCAGGAAGAGGTTCGCCTACTTCAGCCACTTCGTGACCCCTCCCGAGCCTCGCCTGGACGTCCTCATCTGTGACGAGGCGCATCGCTTGAGAGAGCGAACCATCGACATGTACCGCCGGGAAGAGAAGTCCGGCAAGCAGCCTCAGGTGGACGATCTGCTTGACGCCTCCCGGCTCACGGTGTTCTTTCTCGACGAGAGCCAGTCCGTGCGGCCGAAGGAGGTCGGAACGGTAAGCCTGATCGAGGGAGCAGCCAGAGCGCGGGGGATCACTCCGCTCCACTATCGGCTCAGGGAGGAATGGCGCTGCGGAGGCAGTGACGCCTACATCCGCTGGGTCCGTGCTGTCCTGGGCATTGAGGCAGGAACCACCGAGTGGACCCCTGACGGGTTGATGCATGTGGAGGTGGCCGACAGCCCGGAGGAACTCGAGCACATCATCAGGACCGAGGCAGAGGCGGGAGCGACGGCCCGCATGGTGGCCGGCTTCTGCTGGCCGTGGACTGAGCCGGTGGGAAAGGGCAAAGCCGCACGCCTGGAGGCAGACGTGCGGATCGGTGGCTGGCACCGGCCGTGGAACGCCAAAAGCGACTCCTTCTGCGAGGACGGAGCGGTGCCCCCCTCAACGATTTGGTCTGTCCACCCCTTCGGCATCAACCAGATCGGCTGTGTCTACACGGCGCAGGGACTTGAGTGGGACTGGTGCGGGGTGATCCTCGGTGACGACATGGTGAGACGCGGCGACCGCTGGGTCTATCGCAAGGGGCAGTGGTATGAGGACTCGGAAGCCAAGGTTAAACGCGTCAAAGTCCCCGGCTCGTTCGACATGAAGCTCAGGGAGACGACGGGGAGTAAGGAAGACAGCGAGGAAGAGTTCGCCCGGTGCGTCCGGCACGCCTACCACGTGCTCATGACGAGGGCCAGCCGCGCGACGGTGCTCTACTCGACGGACGAGGAGACCCAGGATTACCTCAAGGCCTGCGTCGGTGACGTGCAGATACATGGCCTCCGACCCACGTGGGAAAACCTTCCTGCCGAGGCGCGGGTACCGCATCGCCCCAGCCCGAAGAGGAAAGGCAATGACACCGCTCCTGGGCAAGAACTCCTCTTCTGACGGATCCTCGCCGTATATAGGAAGTCAGGTGTGAAGAGGAGTGGCGGGCTCCCGGGCCCGCCACGTGCCCGCCTCAGATGAGGTGGCGTGCTGCCACCGCCAGTGCCTCCAATACGAGGTTGGAGATCAGGCCTGCGGCGGCGCCGGCCAGGATCTCGCGGATCCAAGGACGACGCGCAGGCTTGTACTCGACCGATTCCATATGGGCCCACTCCATGGTGTGAGTTCGGAATGGTAGGACCGCCCTACCGGGCATCCGTCCCATCCGTCACTCACGACCAGCGGACTGGACCGCGGACTCCGCCTCGTACCCTCCGGGAAGGTGCGCAGCGAGGAAAAAGCCTATCGCACAGTGCGGGTACGGGATCAGGACAACCCCTTGGCCGTTGGCTGGAGTTGGAGCCTGAGATTCGCCAGACGTCATGCCGCTGCGGCAACCGCACCACGCGGGTACGGAGGGCCCATGCAGCTTCAGGAGACGCCGGATTTCCGGCCCGGAAGCAGTGAGCGTGATGCAGATGTGCCATGTCAAGGAGAAGGACGGGCCCTGCTTCGCGGTCTCCTCGACCATGGGGAACGGCAGCTCTCGCGGGACACGAGGAGCGGGGAACAGGCAGGCGGGAAGGCCGGTGGGTCACGGTCACCGAGTCCGAGTTCGATCCCGAACGCCGCAGCCTGGAGGCGATCCGCGAGAAGCTGCCCGATTCCGATCCCTGGTGTGCCCGGTCGAACTTCACCTTCACCGCGAACACCGGCCACTTCCGCGAGGGAGACCTGCTGGTCGTCGCCCCGGCGCGTCCGCATGATCGAGCTGAAGGACTGGCACGGCTCGGTCACTTCCGAGAACGGCATCGGGTACAGACCACGCCCGGTGGCCGCCGCCGCACGCGTGGCAACCCGCTGCGCCTGGTCAATCCCAAGGCCTAGCAGGTAGCTCCGGTGGCGTCGGTGGTCTCTCCGAAGATCTTGTCGGCGGTAAGCAGCCCGCAGTCGGGTTTGGCGAGCCGGTGCAGGGCCAGTCGGCTAACGTGATACGCGGGAAGTGGGACGACGCTCATCGCGGTATTCATGTTCGGTGGCCCGGACCGTGAGCGGCCCGAGCGCGCACGTGACGCGATCATGGGCGGAGAGCAGGTGGTCCCCGATGAAGCCGAGGACTACGGCGGCCAAGAGGATGGTAACCGCGCCGACGCCTCGTCGTATCGCTGCGACGACCTCGGCCCTGGCCGGTGTGCACGTGTCCTGCACGGCTTCTGGTCACGCAGAACGTCCGCGCAGCCCAGAGGCCGTCTTTGCGAATCGCGTAGGAGAGGCGACGCGGCATGGACGTCCTGGGGATCGATGCCTGTGGCAAGCAGGGGTGGGCCGGGATCAGGCTCGCGGACGGGGCGTACGCGGGCAGCCTGGTCGGCGTCCGGCTCGATGCGTTGATCGAGCGTGCCGCCGGGGTGGCGGCGATCGCGGTGGACATGCCGCTCGGGCTGGTCGAGCAGGGCTGGCGGGCCGCGGATCTCCAGGCGCGGGCGTTGCTGCGGGTGCGGCGAAGCAGTGTTTTCCTCATGGCACCGCGGCCGGCGTGGCTGGAGCCGGACTACCCGGCGGCCTCGGAGCGATGCCGGGCGCTCACCGGGTGTCGGCTGAGCAGGCAGGCATGGTCGCTGGCTCCCAAGCTGCTGGAGGCCAGGGCGTGTTGGCTCGCCGACGACCGGATCCACGAGGTGCATCCCGAGGTGTCCTTCCGCGCGCTGGCCGGCGGCGTGCCGCTGGACTACCCCAAAAGGACCTGGCGCGGCCAGAACCTGCGCCGCCGGCTGCTGGCCGCAGCCGGGCTCGTGCTGCCGGACGAGCTCGGCGAGGCGGACCGCGTTCCTGTGGACGACGTTCTCGACGCCGCTGCGGCGGCCTGGTCGGCACACCGGATCGCGCTGGGTGTCGCGGGCCGGATTCCAGAGGTCCCTGAGGCGGACGCGGAAGGGCGCGTCATCGAGATCCGGTACTGACGATCCGCCAAAGGGTTTTCAGAGCGCGTCCACCGCGCTCACCTTCCACCCGTCGTCCGTCCGCGTCATCGTCATCCGCACCCGGTTCAAGTCCACCCGCGACCCCGAAACCTGTGTGCTCTCGGTGACCTGATTGACGAAGAGCAGGACCACGACCCTGTCCGGGGAGGCCGATACGACGGAGGCGGCCGGGGTGCCGGCGGAGGACGGGGCGGCGATCGTGGCCTTCACCACGCCGTGGTACTTCTTGGCCGTCGGGGTGACCACGGTCTTCGTCGTCTTGGCGTACTCGTCGCGGAAGTCGCCGGTCAGGTGGGCGCGGGCCTTTGTGAAGTCCTTGTCCAGGTGGCGGTAGTCGTAGGACAGGACGACGGGGGCCGCCTCGCGTGCGGCCGCGACCGCCTCCGTGCGGGCCGTCTCCGTGCGTCGGGCGTCCCGGTACTGCCATCCCAGTACGGCGAGCGCGACCAGGGCCGCCACGAGCAGGACGCCGAGCAGGGCCGTGAGCAGCCTTCGGCGGCGGGGTGTGCTGCGGTGCTCCGGTGCGTCGTCGTCCTCCTCGAAGGCCTCCGGCGACGGCTCCGGCGGGTCCTGCCAGCCGTTCTTCGGGGCCTCGATGAGGACCGTGCGGCCCGCGAGCGGGCGCTCGGCACGGGTGTCCGAGTCCTCGTCGGTGGCCGCCGCCGGGGCGGCGTCGCCGTGGCCGCGTTCCGCGCGCTTGGCCGCGGCGCGGGCGGCTGCCGTCAGCGTGCGCCGAGTGGTGGTCGTCTTCGGCATGGTCGTACTCCTCACTCCTGCTTGTCAGCCGACGAACTCGACGTCCGACGTCAGCCAGCGGCCGTCCTTGTGCACCAGGTCCAGCTGGAGGCGGTAGGTGCGCGCCTCGCCCTGAGGCACGGCCGTGTTCGTCACCTTGCTGTCGGCCACCACCAGGACCCGGGCCGAGTCCTCGTCGGAGCGGACGATGCCGGCCTCCAGGACCTGGCCCTCGGAGACCGACTTGTTCTCGGCCACCAGATCCGTCAACTGGCCCGTCTGCGCCGCGAACTGCTTCTTGAAGTCGCCCGTCGCACCCGCGAGGACGTTCGCGCTGTCGCGGTCGTAGTGGCGGTAGTCGAGCGAGGTGAAGTTCAGTGCCGACTGCCGGGCCGCCGCCAGGACGTCCTGGCGGCGCTGGTCCGCCTCGCGCTGGTCGTACAGGGCCAGGGCCAGCCAGACCGTCAGCGCGGTGGTGAGGAGGGTCGCCGCAGCCAGTCCCACCGCCCCTGCCCTGGAGCTCGTCATGCTTCTCATGCTTTTCATGCTTTTCATGCCATCGGGCCAACGAGCAGCCATTGCCACGACTCCTTTCCGAACGCGGCCTGCTGGCCGCCCGTCGAGCCGATCTCGACGGCCCTGCCGTCCGGGCCGGTGGTGGTGCCGGTCTCCGGGTCGTACGGCGTGATGTGCGCTGTCTGCCGAGCGCCGCCGTAGGCGGCCGACGCGCCCGGGGCGTTCTGCGCGCCCCGCACCGACGACTCGCTCCCGCGCGGCAGCGTGCAGCGGGCCTTGGTGTTCGCCTCGCGGGTGCTGGTGTCCGCGGGATCGCGGCGCGCCGTGCCGTAGCCCTGGGTGCAGGCCGGCGGGTCGTCGGCGTTCACGACCATGCCGAAGTGGGTCGTGCCGTCACCGGGGACCACCGTGTAGCTGCCCGCCACCATCACCGGGAAGGTGACCAGCGCCTGTTCCACGCCGGGCAGCCGGGCCAGCGTCACCTGGCCGCCGCTGATCAGGTTCGCCAGCAGGACCGACAGCTCGGGCCCCAACGACTTCAGCAGCGAGTTCACCTCCTGGGCCGCCGGCCTCGCGTTGCCGATCAGCTTGCGCAGGTCCCCGTCGCTCGCCTTCACCTGGGCGGTGAGGGCGGCCAGATCGCGCGCGAACGACTTGATCGACGAGCCCTGGTCCGCCTGGGTCTTCAGGACCTTCCGGGAGTCCTCGATCAGCGAGATCGTCTCCGGCAGCGCCTCCGACGCCGACTCGATCAGCCCGTTGCCGGAGTCCACCAGCCGGCTCAGGTTCGGGCCGGTTCCGGCGAACGCCTCGCCCAGTTCGTCGACCGTGACCCGCAGGTCCTCCTTGCCCACCGAGTTGACCAGGCGGTCCAGGCTGAGGACCAGGTCCGTCGTCGGCAGCGGCACGCGGGTGCTCTCGCGCGGGATCGTGCTGCCGTCGAGGAGGTAGGGGCCGTGGGAGGTGCGGGGCTGGAGGTCGACGTACTGCTCGCCGATCGCCGAACGGTTGGCCACCACCGCCAGCGTGTCCGCGGGGATGCGCGGCGCCCCGTCCTCGATGTCCAGGGCCACGGAAACGCCGTCGGAACCTGTCAGATGCAGCGCGCCCACCTTCCCCACCGGCACCCCGCGGTACGTCACCTCGGCGCCGGGAAACACGCCCCCGGAGTCGGCGAAGTCCGCGCGGACCGTGTAACCGCGGTCCAGGGCGGCGTCCACCAGCCCCGTGTACTCGGCGCCCACGTAGGAGACGCCCACGGCGGTCATGGTGGCGAAGGCCAGCAGCTGGATCTTGACCGTACGGGTGATCACGGCTGGACCCCCTTCAGCATGAGCTCGGCGAGTTCGAGGTTGATCCCCTCGGGCCAGCCGCCCCCCGCCGCATAGCCGGCGGTGCACACCGGCGGGCACAGCAGGTCGCCGCCGCCCCCGGAGGGAGCCGAGGGAGACGGCACGCCCGGGCGGCTCGGCAGCGCCGTGGGTGTCGGCACGCCCGGCACCTCCGGGAGATCCGGTACGTCCGGCAGGCCGGGGGTCCCGGGCAGCTCGGGGCCCTCCGGGTCCCCGTTGCCGTCCGCGCCGCCGCCCGGCTCGTCCGTCAGGTTGCCGTAGATGCCCGTCAGATCCAGGTCCGCCGTGATGTGCAGGTTGACGTAGTCGCCCTTGATGGCGTCCACGGCGTTGCGCGGGAACGGGTAGGTCGTCAGCAGTTCGAGGGAGTTGGGCAGGTCGCTGCCCGCCTTGTTCAGCTGTTGCAGGATCGGCCGCAGCTGCTTCAGGTTGGCGACCGTGTCGTCGTGCGAGGCGTTGACCACCTTGGTACCCGTCTCACCGAGCCTGGACAGGGCCGTGAGCATCCTCGTCAGGTCGCGGCGCTGGTCCGCCAGCACCTTCAGGGCCGGCGGCATCGTGTCGACCGCCTCGGCGATGGCCTCCTTCTCCTTGCCGAGCCGCTTGGCCAGCCGGTCCACGGCCTTCAGTGCCCGGACGATGTCCTCCTTCTGCTCGTCCAGGCCGCCCAGGAAGGTGTTCAGCTCCTTGAGCAGGGCCTTCACTCTGTTCTCCCGGCCCTCCAGCGCCTTGTTCAGCTCCACCGTGATCGTCTTCAGCTGGGCCACCCCGCCGCCGTTGAGCAGCGCGGACAGGGCGGACAGCACCTCCTCGATCTCCGGGTTGCGACCGCTGCGGGACAGGGGGATCACATCGCCGTCGGCGAGCCGGCCGACCGGGGCGTTGCCCACCGGCTTGGACAGCGCCACGTACTTCTCGCCGAGCATGCTGGTCTGGCGCAGCTCGGCGATGGCGTTGCCGGGCAGCTTCACCGAGTCGGCGACGCGCAGGTGCACGCGAGCGTGCCAGCCGTCCAGCTCCACCTTCTCGACCGCGCCCACCGTCACGTTGTTGACCTTCACCGCCGACTGCGGCACCAGGTCCAGTACGTCGCGGAACTCGACGGTGACGTGGTACGCGTTCCCGTCCGCCGCCGCACCACCCGGCAGCTGGACGTCGTACCAGCCGTTGAACTCGCAGCCGGTCAGCAGCAGCGAACCGACCGCCGCCCACGCCGCCACCCCGGACCTGCGCAGCCCCGTCACACGCTCGGCCCTCTTACGCTCGGCCCTCATGCGCTCGGCCCTCATGCGCTCGCCCCCAGAATTCCGCCGAGCGTCCGGTCGACCGTCCCCGTCACCGCGGGGCCCTGCGGCACCTCCGGCAGGGAGTCGAACAGTTCCCTCAGCTCCGTGCAGTCGGGGTTCTTGCCGCCCTCGTCACCCGTCGTCCGCAGCACGGAGCACAGCAGCGACGCCGGATCCTGCGGATGATCGGGGTTGTTGCGGGTGTCGAGGGTGCCGGCCGACGGGTTGTAGGCGTTGTTCAGGTTCGACATGCCGGTCGGCGCCACCTCCAACAGCTCCTCCAGCGCCGCCCGTTGCGTGACGAGCACCTTGGTCACCTTGCTGAGGCCCTCCACGTTCGAGGTCAGCGACTTCTTGTTCTTCTTCACGAAGGCCGACACGTCACCGAGCGCCGTGCCCAGGTTCTTCAGCGCCGCCGCCAGCTCCTCGCGCTCGCCGGCCAGCTGCTCGGCGACCTCCGCCAGGCTGCTGTTGAACGACCGCACGCTCTTGTCGTCCGCCGCCAGCGCCGCCGTGAAGACCTGGAGGTTGCGGATCGTGCCGAACAGGTCCGTGCGGCCGTCGGACAGGGTGGCGACCGCCTCGGAGAGGTCCTCGACCGTCTGGTGGAGGTTCTTGCCCTGGCCGTCCAGGTTGTCCGCGCTCACTCCGAGCAGCCGGGACAGGGAGCCGTCCTTGTTCGCGCCGTCCGGGCCGAGGGCCTCGGCCGTGGTGTGCAGGCTGTCGAAGATACGGTCCAGCTCGACGGGTACGGCCGTACGCGACTCGGGGATCTCGTCCCCGCTCCGCAGCACCGGACCGCCCCGGTACACCGGCAGCAGCTGCACATAACGGTCGCTGACCACCGAGGAGTTGATGATCGCGGCCTGCGCGTCCGCCGGCACCTTGCGGCCCGCGTCGTACTCCAGCTCGACCCGCACCCGGCCGCCCTCCGGCCTGATCTCCTTCACCTCGCCGATCCGCACGCCCAGCACGCGGACGTCCGAGCCCGGGTAGATGCCGACCGTGCGCGGGAAGTACGCCGTGACACGGACCGGCTCGGGGCGCGGCCACAGCACGTAGGTGAGCCCGGCGACGAGGGTCAGTACGGTCAGCAGGGCCAGGCGCTTCCTCCAGGGGGTGCTCACCGCGCACCTCCCGTCCGCGTCCGCGGCACCACCGGAGCGGCGACCAGGTTCTGCACATAGGAGTCGAACCAGCGGCCGTTGCCGAGGGTGTTGGTGAAGAGCCGCACATAGGGGGCGAGGAGCTTGATGCTCCTGTCCAGGCTGGACTGGTTCCGTTCGAGCATGTCCACCACGCGGTTCAGGCCCTTGAGCGCGGGCCCGATCTCCTTGTCGTTGTCCTGGACCAGGCCGGAGAGCTGGATGCCGAGCGCGGCGGAGCTCTTCAGCAGTTTGTGGATCGCCTCGCGCCGCTTGCTGATCTCCTTGAGCAGTTTGTCGCCGTCCTTGACCAGCGTGGTGAAGTCCTCGGAGCGGTTGGCCAGTACCTCCGTGACGCCGTTCGCGTGGTCGAGCAGCTCGCGCAGCGCCTTGTCGCGGGAGGCCACCGTCCGGGAGATCTGCGACAGGCCCTTGATGGACGCCCGTACCTCTTCCGGGGAGTCCTCGAAGGTGGTGGAGATCGTGTCCAGGGCCTTCGCCACGCGGTCCGTGTCGACCTCCTCCGTCGTGGTGGTGAGGTCGCTGAAGGCCTGTACGACGTCGTACGCGGAGACGGTGCGCCCGAGCGGGATCTTGCTGCCCGGCTCCAACTGACCCTGGCCCTTGGGGTGCAGGGCCAGGTACTTCGCGCCGAGGATGGTCTTGACCCGGATCGAGGCACCGGTGTCCGTGCCGAAGGCCGGCTCGCCCTTGATCTTGAAGGTGATCTTGACGTGGTCGCCGTCCAGGTCGACCTCCTCCACCTTGCCGACCTTGACGCCGGCGATCCGCACCTCGTCGCCCGGCTTGAGCCCGCCCGCCTCCGCGAAGGCCGCGCTGTACGTCTCGCCGTCGCCGATGACCGGCAGCCGGTCGGCGTTGAAGGCGGCCACCGTCAGCAGCGCGAGGACGGTGAGGCCGACCGCGCCGATGACCACGGGGTTGCGCTCGCGGAAGGGGCGCAGATGCGGGCGGCGGATGCGCGGGAGCCGTATGCGAGGCGGCTCCACACGGACCTTGAACAGCGGCTCCGGGCGGTTCCTGCGGCTCATGCCCCGCACCTCGCCCTCGCCACGTGCAGTTCGGGCGTGAGCACCTGCGGTGCCCCGGAGTCCGTCTTCGGCAGCACGATCCGGCCGTCGAAGTCACACAGGTAGAAGTTGAACCACGAGCCGTAGGACGCCGTCCCCGTCAGCTCGTTGAGCTTGTTCGGCAGCCGCTTCAGCACGCCCTCCACGGTCTTCTCGTTGTCGTTCAGCGTTCCGGTGAGCTCGGTCAGCTCGGCGATGTCGTCCTTGAGCGGCGGGCGCGCGTCCTTCAGCAGCCCCGAGGTGGCCTCCGTCAGGTCGCCGATGCTCACCAGCGACTGCCCGATGGGCTTGCGGTCGGCGGAGAGGCCCGAGATGACGCGGCGCAGCTGCTTGAGCAGGCCGGAGAAGCGGGCGCCCCGCTTGTCGAGGGTGCCCAGCACCGTGTTGAGGTTGTCGATGACCGAGCCGATCAGCTTGTCGCGGCCGGCCAGGGTCGAGGTGAGCGACGCCGTGTGCGCGAGGAGGCTGTTGACCGTCCCGCCCTCGCCCTGGAGGGTCTTGATGATCTCGGTGGCGAGCTGGTTGACGTCCTTCGGGCTGAGCGCGGCGAACAGTGGCTTGAAGCCGTTCAGCAGGGCGTTGAGGTCCAACGCCGGCTGGGTGCGGGACAGCGGGATCGTCGCGCCGGGCCGCAGCCGGGTGCCGTCGCCCGCGCCCTCGGTCAGGGCGACGTACCGCTGCCCGACGAGGTTGCGGTACCGGATGACCGCGCCCGTGGAGGTGAGCAGCGGCCGGTTCTGGCTGACCGTGAAGGTGACCTCGGCCAGCGTCCGGTCCTTGATCCGGATGTCCTCGACCTCGCCGACCCGCACCCCGGCCACCCGGATGTCGTCGCCCTCCTCCAGGCCGGTGACGTCGCTGAACACCGCGCGATAGCGATGCTCCGGGGTGAAGGAGATGTTCACGATGGTGGCCGCGAGCAGCGCTGTCGCCAGCACGGTCACCACCGCGAAGAGACTGAACTTGACCAGCGGGGCGGCCGTCTGCTGGGCACCCCTGGACTTCGTACGGCTCATGCCACACTCACCGCCGTCCCGCGCGCCAGCGGCCCGAACAGCAGCGTCGTGACGGGCGGCACCTCGTCGGCGGGCACGCCCAGGACCGGGGCCACGAGCGAGCCGACCGCCCGCTGCTCGGACCGGGTGGCGGAGACGCCGGGCGGACCGGAGGACGCACTCAGCTTCTTGGAGCCGTCGTTGAGATGGACGCCCGGTGCCGGCACGCGAGGATGCGGCAGGCCATGGCAGTTCGGCCCGGACCGCTCGCCGTAGCGCGGCTCCTCACCCGGCTCGTACGCCCCCTGCGGCCGTACGACCTCCAGCGTGATGTGCATCTTTCCGCCCCGGAACGCCTCCTCCGAGGCCTTCTCCTGGCGGACCAGACCGGCCATCAGACACGGGTACTCGGGGGAGTAGCGGGCGAACAGCTCCAGTGTCGGGCGGGAGACCCGGCCGAGGGTGATCATCCGGTCGCCGTTCGTGTCGAGGAAGTCCTCCGCGGTGCCGGCGACGGTGGCCGTGGTCCTCAGCGCCGCCGCCAGCCGGTCCTTCTGCTCGACGAGCGTGCGGCTGGTGGTGACGGTGTTGCGCAGGATCTCCATCAGGTCGGGTGCCGCGTCGCCGTAGATCTCGGCGACCTCGGCGAAGCGGGCGATGTCCTCGGTGAGGGAGGGCAGGTGGGGGTTGAGGCGGCGCAGGTAGGCCTCCAGGCGCGTGAGGTTGTCGCCGATGCGGTCGCCGCGGCCTTCGAGGGCGCCGGCGAAGGCGGAGAGGGTGGCGTTGAGCTTGCCGGGCTGGACCGTCCGGAGCAGGGGCATCAGGTCGTTCAGCAGCTGCTGCACCTCGATGCCGACGCGGGTGCGGTCCTGGGTGATGACGTCACCGGCGCGGATCGGGCGCGCCGATGAGGAGCCGGCGCCGGCGGGCGGCACCAGGTCGACGTACTTCTCGCCGAACAGCGTCTTGGGCAGCAGGCGGGCGTGCACGTCCGAGGGGATGTGCGCGACGTGCTCCGGCTTGAGCGCGATGTCGAGCCGTGCCTTCGTCCCGTCGGCGTGCACCTCGCGCACCTCGCCGACCAGCAGCCCGCGCAGCTTGACGTCGGCCTGCGGGTCGAGCTGGTTGCCCAGGCTGTCGGCCTCCAGGGTGATCCGCACGACCGGCGTGAAGGCCTGCCGGTAGACGGCCACGGACAACGACAGCAGCAGCGCGAGTACGGCCAGGAACACCACGCCGTACAACCGCAGTCTCAGCACCTTCATCCGGCGGCTCACCCCGCGATCCGTACGGTCGTGTTGGCGCCCCAGATCGCCAACGACAGAAAGAAGTCCAGGACGTTGATCGCCACGATCGAGGTCCGCACCGCGCGGCCCACCGCGACGCCGACGCCCGCCGGGCCGCCGCTCGCGTAGTAGCCGTAGAAGCAGTGCACCAGGATGATCAGGACGGCGAAGACGAGCACCTTGCCGAAGGACCACAGCACGTCCACCGGGGGCAGGTACTGCTGGAAGTAGTGGTCGTAGGTGCCGGCGGACTGGCCGTAGTAGCCGGTGGTGATGGTCCGGGCGGCGAGGTAGGAGGACAGCAGGCCGACCACGTACAGCGGGATGACCGCGACGAACCCGGCGATCATCCGCGTCGTCACCAGGAACGGCAGCGAGGGCACGCCCATGACTTCCAGGGCGTCCGTCTCCTCGCTGATCCGCATCGCGCCGAGCTGGGCCGTGAACCCGGCGCCCACGGTCGCCGAGAGCGCGAGTCCCGCCACCAGCGGGGCGATCTCGCGGGTGTTGAAGTACGCCGAGAGGAACGCCACGAAGTTGGAGGTGCCGAGCTGGTTGAGGGCCGCGTAGCCCTGGAGGCCGACCTCGGTGCCGGTGAAGAAGGACAGGAAGGCGATGATGCCGACCGTGCCGCCCACGACGGCCAGCGCGCCACGGCCGAAGCTCACCTCGGCGAGCAGGCGCAGGATCTCCTTCTTGTAGCGGCGCAGGGTGCGGCCGGTCCAGGCCAGGGAGCGGCCGTAGAAGGAGAGTTGGGTGCCCAGTGCTTCCAGGGAGCGCAGAGGGCGATCGAGAAGTCTCATCGGCTGTCTCATCGTTTGAACCTCCTAACCCCTCTGCGGGACGACCTGGAAGTACACCGCGGTCATCACGAAGTTGGTCACGAACAGCAACATGAAGGTGATCACCACCGACTGGTTCACCGCGTCGCCCACGCCCTTCGGGCCGCCCTTCGCGGTCAGTCCCTTGTAGGAGGCGACGATCCCGGCGATCGCGCCGAACACGAGTGCCTTCACCTCGGCCGCCCACAGGTCGGAGAGCTGGGCGAGGGTGGTGAAGGAGGCGAGGTAGGCGCCGGGGGTGCCGTTCTGCAGGACGACGTTGAAGAAGTAGCCGCCCGCCACGCCGACCACCGACACCAGGCCGTTGAGCAGCACCGCCACCAGCATCGACGCCAGCACGCGGGGTACGACGAGGCGGTGGATGGGGTCGATGCCCAGCACCTGCATCGCGTCGATCTCCTCGCGGATCTTCCGCGCCCCGAGGTCGGCACAGATCGCCGTGCCGCCGGCGCCCGCGATCAGCAGCGCGGTGACGATCGGCGAGGCCTCGCGCAGCACGGCGAGCACGGAGGCGGCGCCGGAGAAGGACTGGGCGCCGAGCTGCCGGGTCAGGCTGCCGATCTGCAGCGCGATGACGGCTCCGAAGGGGATGGAGACGAGCGCCGTCGGCAGGATGGTGACGCTCGCGACGAACCACGCCTGCTGGATGAACTCCCTTGCCTGGAAGGGCCGTCGGGGGATGGTCCGGACGACGTCCAGCGCCATCGCGAACAGGCTCCCGGAGTGCCGCAGCGCTCCGATCGGGGACAGGCTCATGCGCCGGCCACCGCCTTCTGGTGCAGCGCGGCCTCGCGCCGGGCGATCGCCTCCCAGCGCGGTGGCCGTGGGATGCCCGGCCCCGGCAGCAGGCGGGGAGTCATGGCCTGGCTGCCGGGAGACTGTGTGTCCTTGCCGCCGTCGCCGAGGGCGGCGAGCTCCTG
This sequence comes from Streptomyces curacoi, assembly GCF_001513975.1. Lineage (GTDB taxonomy): Bacteria > Actinomycetota > Actinomycetes > Streptomycetales > Streptomycetaceae > Streptomyces > Streptomyces curacoi. The sequence goes on along the minus strand of NZ_KQ947984.1, from coordinate 672,866 downwards.
CTCGACCTGGGCGGCGTCCTTCTCCTCCGCCATGCCGATCGGGCCCTGCATCCGGCCGTTCAGGAACTGCCGTACGACCGGTTCGTCGCTGGTCAGCAGCTCCTCGCGGGGCCCGAACATCACCAGCTCGCGGCGGAACAGCAGCCCGATGTTGTCCGGGACCTGGCGGGCCGAGGCGATGTCGTGCGTGACGATCAGGAAGGTCGCGTCGATCTGCGCGTTGAGATCGACGATCAGCTGGTTGAGATAGGCGACGCGGACCGGGTCGAGGCCCGAGTCCGGCTCGTCGAAGAGGATGATCTCCGGATCGAGGACGAGCGCCCGGGCCAGCCCGGCCCGCTTCCTCATCCCGCCGGAGATCTCACCGGGCAGCTTCTCCTCGGCGCCGATCAGCCCGACCATGTCCATCTTCTCCAGCACGATGCGCCGGATCTCGCTCTCGGACTTACGGGTGTGCTCGCGCAGCGGGAAGGCGATGTTGTCGTACAGGTTCATCGAGCCGAACAGCGCGCCGTCCTGGAACAGCACGCCGAAGAGCTTGCGCACCTCGTACAGGTCGTGCTCGCGCAGCTTGGTGATGTCCCGGCCCTGGATCGTGATCGACCCGCGCTCCGGCTTCAGCAGTCCGACGAGCGTCTTGAGGAACACCGACTTGCCCGTGCCCGAGGGGCCGAGCATGACCGAGACCTCCCCGGCGGGCAGCGTCAGTGAGACGTCCTGCCAGATGACCTGGTGACCGAAGGACTTGGTCAGCCCTTCCACACAGATCTCGACACCCATCCGGTCCACCCTTCAGCCGTGCAGCAGCTCCGACATCTGCTCTACGAGGAGGGGACGGGCGTCCGTCGTTTCCGGGGCGGATTTTTTTCGGGCAGGTTTCGGGGTGGGGGATTTGGGGTGGCTTGCGGGCGTATCCGCGCGGCTGGGGTGGCCGTAGGCCTGTGGGTACGGCGGCCGTATGGCCGTGAGTGCGGCAGCCGTATGGCCGTGGTTGCGGCAGCCGTAGGCCGTGGCTACGGCAGCGCGCTCGCCGTCGTCGCGGGGACGGAGGAGGACGGTACGGGGAGCGAGGGCGGACGGTACGGCGGTGGGGAGGTCCGGGACCGCCGCCGTGGTGGTCGGCACGTCGGAGGGCTCAACCGGCAGGTCGGGGCCTCGGGCAGGTCCGGCACGTCCGGCGTCTCGGGGGACCGGCGGGACGCCCGGGGCCTCCGGCGAACCTACGGTCGTGTGTGCCGGGCCGCGGTAGTGCGCTCTCGGACGGCAGCGGAGGAGCGAGGGCGGACGGTACGGCGGTGGGGAGGTCCGGGACCGCCGCCGTGGTGGTCGGCACGTCGGAGGGCTCAACCGGCAGGTCGGGGCCTCGGACAGGTCCGGCACGTCCGGCGTCTCGGGGGACCGGCGGGACGCCCGGGGCCTCCGGCGGACTTACGGGCGTGTGTCCCCTGCTAGGGCAGTGCGCTCGCCGTCGGCACAGGGAGGGAGGCGGACGGTACGGCGGTGGGGAGGTCCGGGAGTGTCGTTGTGGCCGTCGGGTCGACGGGGGGTTCTGTCGGCAGGCCGGGGATGTCGGGCAGGTTCGGCACGTCCGGCACCTCCGGCACGTCCGGCACCTCCGGCACGTCCGGTACCGCCGGGACCTCCGGGGCGGACAGCGTCGGGAGGGGGGACGCCGGGACGTCCGGCAAGGGCGGGACGGACAGCGGGAGGAACGATTCGGCCGCCGGGGAGTCGGCCGCTCCCCGGTCGCCCGAGGTGGCCGTGGGGGTGTTCCCCCGAGGTGTACGGCCGTCACCGCTGCCGCCGGGCCGCAGCGCCTCCGCGTCGCCCGGCGAGGCGACGGCGGGCCGAGGTGCCGTGCCGTCGCCGTCCCCGTTCCCGTCGAGGGCGTACGGCAGGACGAACCCCGTCACTGCCAGGGTCGCCGCCGTAGAAGCCACCGCCACGGCGTGCACCCTGCCGCCGCCGCGCGGCCGTCCCCACCCGATGAGGAACAGCGCGAACCCGAGCGTGGCGGCCAGCGACTGCCGCAGCGTCCGCCGCGCCCGGGCCAGCAGCGACTCGACGGTCCGGTAACTGAGCCCCATCCGCACCGCGACCTGCCCGACGTCCAGGTCCTCCGACTTCAGCCGCAGCGCCTCCGCCTGCCGCGCGGGCAGCTCACCACTGCGCACCGCCAGCCACTTCGCCTCGGCGCGGTCACACACCGCCTCCTCGACCGGGACGGGGCCGGGGGCGACGAGGGTCGGGCTCGTGCGCACCTCGGCCTCGCGGTTGACCTGCCGGTATCGGTCGACGCAGAGCCGCATCGTGACCGTGGTCAGCCACGCGGCGAGCCGCTCGTCGTCCAGGTCGGGGCGTTCCGCGGCACGCAGCATCGCCTCGTGCACCGCGTCCTCGGCGTCCTCCGCACTCATCGACCTGCGCCGGGCCACCTTGAGCAGTTGCTCGCGGTGGCTCCACATGCGCCGCCAACGCTCGTCGGCGGCGTGCATCTCCACAGGTGTCTCTGCGGGCATGTCCGCAGGCATGTCCGTCGCCATGAGGGCCCCTTCGCGCTTCACCCCACCGGTTTCGTTCCGTCCGGTGGGGCGCGACATTACCGCCGAGTATCGGCGGTTGTGGAGGGGGTGGCGGTCATCGAGTCCGCGCTGTTACTGGTCAGTGGGGCACCGCTGGACAGCAGGTCGTCGCCGGGGAGCTCGATGTCGGAGCCGGGGAGCGGAAGTTGCGGCTCCGCCGTCTGCGTGGGTTCGGCGGACGGACGGGACGGGGTGGGGGCCGGTGCGGCGTCGGGGGGCGACGGGGTGCGCGACGGCGGGGCGGCCGGGCGTGCGGAGGGCGTCGGGGAAGCCTCCTTCTTCGGCTTCGAGGGTGACCGCGACGCCTCGGGCCGTGCCGAGGAGCCGGCGGAGCCGTCCGGCACCACCCGGTGCCCGTCCAGGAAGTACGCGTACCAGGCCCGGACCGTGCGCAGATACGCCGCCGAGTGGTTGTAGCCGAGGATCGCCCGGTCGAGGTCGGCGGCGTCGGACAGGTCCCGCCCGCCCGCGCAGAGATAGCGCCCGGCGGCGAGCGCCGCGTCGAAGACGTTGTTCGGATCCGTACGCCCGTCGCCGTTGCCGTCCGCGCCCCAGCGGGCCCAGGTCGACGGGATGAACTGCATCGGCCCGACCGCGCGGTCGTACGCCGTGTCCCCGTCGTGGGCGCCGCCGTCGGTGTCCCGGATCAGCGCGAAGGCCACGCCGTCCAGCCGGGGGCCGAGGATCGGCGTCACGGTCGTACCGTCCGACGTCACCCGGCCGCCCCGCGCCTGCCCCGACTCCACCTGCCCGATCGCCGCCAGCAGCTGCCACCGCAGCCGACAGCCGGGCGCCTCGCGCGCGAGCCGCTCCTCGGCCCGCCGGTACGCGGCGAACACGCTCGCCGGCAGCGCGGCGCCCGCCTGCGCCGGTGCCTCGTCCGTGCCGTCGGCCTTTCCGGCCCGCAGCGGCGGCAGCTCGGTGCGGTACGGGGTGTCGCCGGAGATGCTGGGTCCGTGCGCGGCGGACGCCTGCCTCGGTGCCGGCGCCGCGGCGCGTGCCGGGACAGCTCCGGGCGCCTGTGAGGCGGTCACCGCCACCATCGCCGCCACCGCGGCCGCCGTACCTCGGACTGCTCTGACTCCGTGCCCTGCCACGGTATGTTCCCCTCCCTGCAGACGACTGTCCGTCGTCTGCTCTACGGGGGAGGGCGGCGCGTCCGTCGCATGGGTTTGCTCCGGCTGTGGCGGGACCTCGCCGGTGTTTACTTGCCTCACGCAACCCGCAGGTAGAGTGGCCGTATGCCGAAGCCGCCGTCGACCGACGCGGTACCGGATGTCCTGCTCGTCGTCGGTGATCCCCATACGTCCGAGCCGCTCTCCGCGATGCTGGAGCTCGCCGGCCACCGGGCCGTCGTGGTCGACTGCGCCACCGAGGCGGCCGTCCTGCTCACCGGGCGCCGGTTCGATCTGGTCATCCTCGACGTGACCCTGCCGGATGTGGCGGAGCTCAAGAGCTGCCCTTGTTTCCTCGCCCCAGGCCGTCCTGCCGTACTGCTCCTCACCGGCGGCGGCGAGTTCCTGGGCAGCATGCCCGGGGGTGGCGGCCCCGGCGGGGACGGCCCCGGCGGCGACGGACCGACGAGCCGGGCGCCGGGCCGGGTGGCCGAAGTCCTCGCGCGGGCCCGGCAGTTGGTACGAGGCAACGCGCCCGCCGGATGGGACGGAGCCCTGCGCCACGGCGACCTGGTGCTGGACGACGCCACCCGCCGGGCGCGGCGCGGCGAGCGCACCATCGAGCTCACGCCCGCGGAGTACCGCCTGCTGCGCTGCCTGCTGCTGAACGCCGAACGCGTGCTGTCCAAGGAGCAGATCGGGCGGCACGTCTGGGACGACCCGCCGACCGACGGCGCGGTCGAGCGGCTCGTGTCGCGGCTGCGGCGCAAGGTGAACGGGGAGCAGGCGGCGCTCATCCACACCCGGCGGGGCTTCGGCTACTGGCTGGGCCGAGCGACACGGCCGTAGGGCTGCCGCGGCCGGCCCCCTCCGTCAGCCGCTTGTGTCCTGGACCACATCGATCAGGTGTCCGGGATATGTCTGGGAGCTGTCAGCCCGGTTCGCTGTACTGGGCCCGACTTCCCCTGTCCCGGCCCTTCCACGGCCGGCCCCGCGACCGAGGAGAGCCGCCCATGCCCGAGCCGCAGGATCTGACGAAGGACCTGACGAAGGACCTGACGAAGGACCTGACGAAGGAACTGACGAAGGAACTGACGAAGGAACTGGAACGGGACCTGGCCGAGGACCTGAAACGGGACCTGCCGAAGAGTCTGAAGCAGGACCCGGCCCAGGAACTGGACTTCGACCCCGAAGCCCTGCGCGCCAGATACCGCGCCGAGCGCGACCGCCGGATCCGGCCCGACGGCAGCGCGCAGTACCGGCAGCTCGCCGGGGAGTTCGGCGCGTACGACGCCGACCCGTACGCCGACCCGGAGTTCACCCGCGAGCCGCTGCACGACCGGGTCGAGGCGGTGGTCGTCGGTGGCGGGTTCGGCGGGCTGCTCGCCGGGGCGCGGCTGCGGCAGGCGGGCGTCCAGGAGATCCGGGTGATCGAGAAGGGCGGGGACTTCGGCGGGACCTGGTACTGGAACCGGTACCCGGGCATCCACTGCGACATCGAGTCGTACGTCTATCTGCCGCTGCTCGAAGAGCTCGGCTACGTCCCGAAGTGGAAGTACGCGCCGGGCGAGGAGATCCGCGAGCACGCGCAGGCCATCGCCCGCCGCTTCGGCCTGTACGACCACGCCTGCTTCCAGACCCAGGTCACCGAGCTCCGCTGGGACGACGGCGAGTCGGAGTGGGTGGTCCGCACCGATCGCGGCGACGAGATGCGGGCGCGCTATGTCGTCGTCGCCGGCGGCACGCTCAGCGAGGCCAAACTCCCCGGCATCCCGGGCATCGAGACCTTCCGCGGGCACACCTTCCACACCAGCCGCTGGGACTACGCCTACACGGGAGGTGACGCGAACGGCGGCCTGCACAAGCTGGCCGACAAGCGCGTCGCCCTCATCGGCACCGGCGCCACCGCCATCCAGGTCGTGCCGCACCTCGGGGCCGACGCGGCGCAGGTGTACGTCTTCCAGCGCACCCCGTCCTCCGTCGACGTGCGCGGCAACCGGCCCACCGACCCGCAGTGGGCGAACTGTCTGGAACCCGGCTGGCAGCGGGAGCGCCGGGACAACTTCCTGAAGGTCGTCACCGGCGTCCGTACCGGCGAGGATTTGGTGAACGACGGCTGGACGTCCACCGCCCGGCTCCAGGAGAAGCTCATCCCGACCAACGCCTACGCGGACGTCCCGGCCGAGGAGCGAGAACTCGCCTACGAGATCGCCGACTTCCAGAAGATGAACGAGCTGCGCGCCCGTGTCGAGGCCATCGTCGAGGACCCGGAGACCGCCGAGAAGCTCAAGCCCTGGTACCGCTACATGTGCAAGCGGCCCACGTTCAGCGACACCTACCTGCAGACCTTCAACCGGCCGGGCGTCACCCTGGTCGACACCGCCGACACCCACGGCGTGGAGCGGATTACGGAGAACGCCGTCGTGGTCGGCGGGACGGAGTACGAGGTCGACTGCATCATCTTCGCGACCGGCTTCGACGTCGGCAGGTCGGGCGTACTGTCCGGGAGGCTCCCGGTGTACGGGCGGGGCGGCGCCGGTCTGCTGGAGACCTGGATGACCAAGGGCCTCAAGACCCTGCACGGGTTCACCACCCGCGGCTTCCCCAACCTCTTCCTGCTCGGCTCGCTGCAGAACGCCGCCTCCGTCAACTACGTCCACATCCTCGACGAGCAGGCCACGCACGTCGCCGAGATCGTCGCCGAGGCGCGCAAGCGGCAGTCCCGGTACGTCGAGCCGACCGCCGAGGCCCAGGACGCCTGGGTGGCGACGATCCGCCGGAAGGCGGCCGACCTCCACAAGTTCCAGGCCGAGTGCACCCCCGGCTACTACAACAACGAGGGCAGCCCCAGGGAGCGCAGCGAGGCGTACGGCGACGGACCGGTCGCCTTCCACGAACTGCTGCGGCGCTGGCGTGCGGAGGGCGGCATGCGGGACGTGCTGGCGGAGGGCGAGGGGTGACGGGCATGGGGCGGACGAGCAGGTACGACGCGACCGGCGAACGGCAGGCCGGCAGTGCCCGGTGGGCGGTCGAGCGGCTCAACCCGCCCAATCGGCTGTGGGGTTCGAACGGCGTCGCGTTCGGGCCGGACGGGCGGCTGTACGTCGCCCAGTTCCTCGCCGGGCAGATCAGCGCTGTCGACCCGGGCACCGGGGACGTCGAGGTGGTCGTGCCGATGGACGGTCCCGTGCAGTCGCCGGACGACCTGGCCTTCGGCGCGGACGGCTCGATGTACATCGCCGACCTGGTGCCGGGGCGGGTGTGGCGGCGCAGCCCGCAGGGGGAGTACACGCTCGTCTCCGGGGAGGTGGCCAACCCCAACGGCATCACCTGCGTCGGCGACCGGCTGTTCGTCAACGAGATGAAGCCCGACGGCCGGCTGCTGGAGCTCTTCCCCGACGGCCGCGACCCGGTGGTCCTCACCGAAGGGCTCGCCCTGGGCAACGCGATGCAGCGCGGCCCGGACGGCTACCTCTACTACCCGCACATGATGAGCGGCCAGAACCCCCTGCTGACCGGCCAGGTCTGGCGGATCCCGCCGGACGGGGGGACGCCCGAGGTGGTCGCGGACGACGTCCACCAGCCGGTCGCCGTACGGTTCGACCAGGGCGGGGTGCTGCACGTCCTGTCCCGGGGCCCGGAGGGCATCGTCACCCGTATCGACCTGCACGGCAGCGGCTCGCGGACGCTGGTCACCAGCGGGGTCGTCGGGCTGGACAACGCGGCCTTCGACGCCGGGAACCGCATGTTCGTCTCCAGCTACGCCAGCGGCGGCGTCACCGAGCTGCACCCCGACGGGCGGACCCGCGAGATCGTGCCGCGCGGACTCGACGGACCGTACGGCGTGACCATCGACCTCGGCGGCAGGGTGTACGCCGCCGACCACTACCGGATCGCGACCCCAGAGCCCTCTCGGGAGGGCACCGTCACCACCCACTCCCTGCTGCACTTCTCGCACGGCATCGCGGCCGACGGCGAACTCCTGCACCTCACCTCGCAGTTCGGCCAGGTCCAGACGTACGACCTGCGGGCCGGGACCACGCGGGAACGGGCCGGCGGACTGCGGCGGCCGCTCGGCATCACGGTCGCGCCGGACGGCTCGCTGGTCGTCGCCGAGTCGGACGCCGGGCGGGTCGTGGCCGTCGACGCGAACGATGCCCTCACCGTGCTCGCCGACGGGCTCCAGCAGCCCGTGGACGTGGCCTTCGACGCCGAGGGACGCTGTTACGTCACCGACGAGCGGCGCGGCGCGGTGCTGCGGATCGAGGCGGACGGGCCGCCGTCGGTCGTGGTGGACGGGCTGGACGGGCCGCAGGGCCTCGCGGTCCTCGGCGACGAGCTGTTCACGGTGGAGACGGGGCGGCGCAGGCTGCGCGCGGTGTCCCTGACGACGGGGGAGATCCGCACCGACGCCGAGGACCTGCCGGTCGGGCCGCCGCCCGGAGCCGTACCGCGTACGGAACCCGCCCTCTTCGCGAACGGGATGCCGGGCATGGCCCGCCGGTTCGCGGGACTGGCGCCGGCCCCGGACGGCACGCTGCTGCTGTCGGCGAACGGTGAGGGGACCGTGCTGAGGCTGAGGCGGCCCGTCAGGACACCGAACCCAGTGAGCGCTCCTTCACCCGGGCCAGATGCCGGGTGAAGACCTCACGGGTGTCGGGGGTCAGCGTCCGCAGGGCGACGAGTGCGGTGATCACCACGTCGCACAGCTCGCCCTGGACGTCCTCCCACGTGTGGGTGACGCCCTTGCGCGGGTTCTGCCCGGTCGCCCCGATCACCGCCTCGGCGACCTCGCCGACCTCCTCGGACAGCTTCAGCATGCGCAGCAGCATGCCCTCCTCGCCGCCGGTCGGCCGGTTGGTGTCGAGCCAGGCGCACAGGTCGTCGATGGACGCCCACAGGTCGGCGGAGGTCGCGGCGGTGGTCGCGGTGTCGGTGTCGGTGTCGGTGTCGGCGGAGGGGGCGGCCTGTTGAGTCATGCGGGCAGCCTGGCACACAGCCGCCCACTCGGCGGAGGAGCCGTCCTGACTCCCCGCGCGAAGCCTCCTACTCCCCGAACCCGGCTCCTACTCCCCGAACAGAGCCTCTTGCTCGTCGAACTGCTCCTCCGCCGCCTCCTCCTTCTCGGCCCTGTCCAGCCGCTTGTTCCGTGCCCCCACGACCAGCGCGGTCACCGCGGCCGTCGCCGCGAGGGCCGTGGGAACCATCCAGCCGCGGTCGAAGACATGGCCGAGGGCGTGGTCGAGGGAGAGGCGGCCGGGGCCCGCGATCGCGAGGCCCGTCGCGGCGAGGCCGAGGGTGGCCGCGTACTCGTAGCCGCCCTCCTGGTTGAAGAAGCCGTTCGGGGCGTGCACGGTGGCCGCTCCCGCCATCCCGCCGGCCGCCGCCGCACCCGCCGCCGGTGTCGCCAGGCCCAGCGCGAGCAGCGTGCCGCCACCGGCCTCCGCCAGGCCCGCGGCCGTCGCGCTGACCTTGCCGGGCTGGTAGCCGACCGATTCCATGAACTGGCCGGTCCCCTCGATGCCGTGTCCGCCGAACCAGCCGAACAGCTTCTGTGTGCCGTGTGCGGCCAGCACCCCGCCGGTACCCAGCCGGAGCAACAGCAGGCCCAGATCACGTCGGTCGTAAGCACTCACGGTGGCTCCCGGAACAGACAGCAGGATCAGATCCCCTCCGCGTATCCACCGTCGCACCGACGACACCCGCCCGGCCTGCCCTGGCCGCCGTTCGGGTGGCGGGGCGTCGGGGGCGATGTGACGCTGACCGGTATGACGATTCAGACGTCCAGACTCAGCGACCCGTCCGTCCGCGCCTTCGTCACCGCCGTCAACGCCCATGACCGCGAGGGCTTCATGAAGATCCTCGCGCCCGGCGCGACCATGGCGGACGACGGCACCGACCGCGACCTCACCGACTGGATCGACCGGGAGATCTTCACCTCGCACGGTCACCTGGAGGTCGACAACGAGTCGAACAACGGCCGCGACCTCCTCGCGTCCTACCGCAACGACACCTGGGGCGAGATGCGCACCCGGTGGCACTTCGAGGTCGAGGACGACGGCAGGATCTCCCGTTTCGAGACCGGCCAGGCTTAATCGCATTTCAGGGGCCGAGGAGGTCGTTGAGCACCGCCCTCATGCCCACGCGGCAGCCGTTCCACGCACCGGTGTGCACCTCGCGGTCCCACGCGAGGTCCCCCCACCCGGTGTCGTGGAACGGCTGCCGCGTCCCCCCTCGGTGTGGCCGACGGAAGCCCACTGCTCCACATGTGAAGCTCTGGTGCAGGTGCATCCGAGCATAAGCCGCCCACCGGCCGCGATGTAGTGGAACTTTGAATTCCACTTGTGCAAGTTGTGGAGGCGGTGAGGTGCCGCGGCTGGCTCAGCCGCGCCCCACGTACGGCATCGCCGTCGCCAGCACCGTCGCGAACTGCACGTTCGCCTCCAGCGGCAGCTCCGCCATGTGCCGCACGGTCCGCGCCACGTCGGCCACGTCCATCACGGGCTCGGGCACCACCGAGCCGTTGGCCTGCAGGGCGCCCGTCTGCATGCGGGACGTCATGTCGGTCGCCGCGTTGCCGATGTCGATCTGGCCGACGGCGATGCGGTAGGGCCGCCCGTCCAGCGACAGCGACTTGGTCAGGCCGGTCAGCGCGTGCTTGGTCGCGGTGTAGGCCACCGAGTGCGGGCGGGGCGTGTGCGCCGAGATCGAGCCGTTGTTGATGATCCGGCCGCCCTGCGGGTCCTGCTCCTTCATCTGCCGGTACGCCGCCTGCGCGCACAGGAACGCCCCGTTGAGGTTGGTGTCCACCACATGCCGCCAGGCGTCGTACGACAGTTCCTCGACCGGCACCCCGCCCGGCCCGAACGTGCCCGCGTTGTTGAACAGCAGGTCGAGTCGCCCGAACCGCTCCACCGTGGTGGCAAATAGAGCGGCCACGTCCTCCGGCCGTGACACGTCCGTCCGTACGGCGAGCGCGGCGCCGCCGGGTACGAGCCCCGCCGTCTCCTCCAGCGTCTCGATGCGCCGTCCCGCCAGCGCCACCGACCAGCCCGCGCGCAGCAGCTCCACGGCGACCGCACGGCCGATGCCGGAGCCCGCGCCGGTCACCACGGCGATCCTCGTGTCCCTTTGCGTGTCGTCCATGGGGTCGCAGCGTACGGGAGGGTCCGCCATTCGGAACTCATCCGTCCGCCATCTGGGTGTTGTGTACGCGCCAAGCGAGTGTCGTCCCCGACCGCTCCCATGGCTCATGCATCCATCGGTCAGGGGAGGACCGTATGACAATCACAACACACCTGCCCCAGCACGCCCCCGAACTGAGAGCGGCCGCCCGCCACATCGGCCGCCGCCGCTTTCTGAGCCTGACCGGCGCCGCCGCCGCGCTCGCCTTCGCCGTGCACCTGCCGGCCGCGGGCGCGGCGAGCGCCGCCCGGCTCGACGCCCGCCGGATCCCCGACGACCCCTTCACGCTCGGTGTCGCCTCCGGCGACCCGCTGCCCGACTCCGTCCTGCTGTGGACTCGCCTCGCCCCGGCCCCGTTCGAGCCCGACGGCGGACTGCCCGCCGAACGGGTCAGCGTCGACTGGGAGTTGGCCGAGGACGAGCGGTTCAGCAAGATCGTCAGACGTGGCACCGCCACCGCACACCCGGAGTTCCACCACACGGTCCATGTCGAGGTCGACCAGCTCGACGCGGACCGCGTCTTCTACTACCGCTTCCGCGCCGGCACCTGGCACAGCGAGACGGGCCGCACCCGCACCGCCCCGGCGAAGGGCAGCCCGGCGAGCGCGCTCACCCTGGCGGCCGTCTCCTGCCAGGCGTACACCGACGGCTACTACACGCCGTACCGCCATCTCGCGCAGGACGACGTGGACGTCGTCTTCCACCTCGGCGACTACCTGTACGAGTACGCCGTCAACTCCGTCGGCGGCTACCGCCACTACACCGACCGCACACTGCCCGCGCTCTTCAACCGCGAGACGACGACCCTGGAGGACTACCGCCTGCGCTACGCCCTCTACAAGACCGACCCCGACCTCAGGGCCGCGCACGCCGCGCACCCCTTCGTCGTCACCTGGGACGACCACGAGACCGAGAACAACTACGCCGACGACACCCCCGAGAACGGCGTCCCGCCGGAGGAGTTCCTGCTGCGCCGGGCCTCCGCCTACCGCGCCTACTGGGAGAACCAGCCCCTGCGGCTCCGGCAGCAGCCCGCCGGCCCGGACATGCGGCTCTACCGGCGCCTGCACTGGGGCCGGCTCGCGCAGTTCGACGTGCTGGACACCCGGCAGTACCGCTCCAACCAGGCGTACGGCGACGGCGCGAAGGTCCCGGGTCCGGACATCGACGACCCGGCGCGCACGATGACCGGCGCGGCCCAGGAGGAGTGGCTGCTCGACGGATGGCTCTCCTCGACGGCGCTGTGGAACGTCGTACCCCAGCAGGTGATCTTCTCCCAGCGGAAGTTCGACCTCACGTCGCCGTCACGGGTGTCGATGGACGCCTGGGACGGCTACCGCGCCTGCCGCCGCCGGATCCTCGACGGGGCCAAGGCCGCCGGTGTCGAGAACCTGATGGTGCTCACCGGTGACGTGCACGTCGGGTACGGCTTCGACATCAAGGACGACTTCGACGACCCCGACTCCGCCACCCTCGGCACGGAGATCGCGGCCACCTCGGTCGCCAGCGGCCGGGACGGCATCGACAAGCCCGCCAACTGGGACACGTACATGAAGGCCAACCCCCACCTGAAGTTCTACAACGGGCGGCGCGGCTACGTGACCGTCGCCCTGGGGCGGGAGCTGGCGCGGGCCGACTTCAAGACGGTGCCGTACGTGACCACGCCCGGCGCGGCGCTCACGACGGCCGGGTCCTTCGTGACGGAGGCGGGGGCGCCGGGGCTCAAGCAGGCGTGAGCTCGGGCGCCTCGGGTGCGATGTCCCCGTCGGGGGCCTCGCCCGGGTAGCGGACGCCGACGCGGTCCCGGATCGCGTCGAGTGTCCGCATCACGGCGAGCGTGCCGTCGAGCGGGACCAGCGGGGACTCGGTCTCACCGGCGCGCAGAGCGCGCATCACCTCGGCGGCCTCGTGCCTGAGGCTGCCCCGGGGCCCGTCCGCCGGGTCGGCCGTGAACTCCTGCGGGTCACGGCCGTCGCGGTGCAGCACGAAGCGGTCCGGGAAGAAGAAGCCGTGCGGCACGTCGATCCGGCCCAGCGAGCCGGTGACGGAGGCGGAGGTCGCCGTACCGCCGACGATGGAGCAGTGCACCGAGGCCATGGCGCCGCCGTCCCAGGACAGCAGGGCGCCCGTCTGCAGATCCACGCCCTCCGCGGACAGCACCGCGCGCGCCGCGACGTCCGACGGCTCCCCGAGCAGCAACTGGGCGAAGGAGACCGGGTACACGCCGAGGTCCAGCAGCGCGCCGCCGCCCTGCGCCGGGTCGCGCAGCCGGTGCGCGGGCGGGAACGGGCCGGCCAGCCCGAAGTCGGCCTGGATGTGGCGCACTTCGCCGATCGCGCCGTCGTCCACCAGCGCCTTGAGCCGCCGGACCAGTGGATTGCAGTACATCCACATCGCCTCCATCAGGAAGCTCCCGCGTGCCTTGGCCAGCGCGACCAGTTCCTCGGCCTCACGCGCGTTCAGCGTGAACGCCTTCTCGCACAGCACGTTGCGGCCGGCCTCCAGGCAGAGCCCGGCGGCGGCGCGGTGCGCCGCGTGCGGAGTGGCGACGTACACGACATCGATGTCCGCGTCCTGCGCGAGCGCGTTCCAGTCGCCGTACGCCCGGGGTACGCCGAACCGCTCCGCGAACGCGTCCGCGGAGCCCTGGCTCCGGGAGGCCACCGCGACCACCTCGGCGTCGGGCAGGTCGATCAGGTCCGCCGTGAAGGCGGCGGCGATCCCGCCGGTCGCCAGGATCCCCCACCGTACGCTTCGTTCCGCCACTGCGGCCCCACCCCTCGCTCATGTGACCCTCGGCACTCAGTACGAGCTGAGAGCATAGAGTGCGGATCACTCGGAGAGGGAGGGGCGCATGGGCGACCGTGGGGGGCCGGCACCGGACGTGCCGCAGACAGCCGTACCGAAGACAGAGCGACCGCCCGTCCGCTCCCTGCGCCGCACCGGCCTCCTGGTCACCCTCGTCCTCGGCGGCCTGACCGCCACGCCCCCGCTGGCGATGGACATGTACCTCCCCGCCCTCCCGGAGGTCACCAGATCCCTGCACGCGCCCGCCGCGACCGTCCAGCTCACGCTCACCGCCTGCCTGGCCGGCATGGCGCTCGGGCAGCTGGTGGTCGGCCCGATGAGCGACCGCTGGGGCCGCAGACGCCCGCTGCTCGTGGGCCTGGCCGTGTACGTCGTCGCCACCGTGCTCTGCGCGTTCGCGCCCACCGTCGAGTCCCTGGTCGCCTTCCGGCTGGCGCAGGGCCTCGCGGGCGCGTCGGCGATCGTGATCGCGCGGGCCGTCGTACGCGATCTGTACGACGGCGTGGCCATGGCCCGCTTCTTCTCGACCCTCATGCTGATCTCGGGGGCCGCCCCGATCGTGGCGCCGCTCATCGGCGGCCAGATCCTGCGGGTGACGGACTGGCGGGGCGTGTTCGTCGTGCTCACGGTCGTCGGAGTGCTGCTCGCCGGGCTCGTCTGGTGGAAGCTCCCCGAGACCCTGCCGGCGGCCGACCGGCACGGCGGCGGGGTCGGCGAGGCGCTGCGCGCCATGCGCGGGCTGCTCGCCGACGGCGCCTTCACCGGTTACACGCTGGCCGGCGGGTTCGCCTTCGCCGCGCTGTTCGCGTACATATCGGCGTCGCCGTTCGTGATCCAGGAGATCTACGGGGCCTCGCCGCAGACCTTCAGCCTGCTGTTCGGGCTCAACTCGGTCGGCTTGGTGATCGTCGGCCAGATCAACGGCAAGGTGCTCGTGGGGCGGGTCAGCCTGGACCGGGTACTGGGCGCGGGCCTGGCGATCGTCATCCTGGCCGCGACGGCGCTGCTGCTGATGTCCCTCGGCGTCTTCGGCGAGGTCGGGCTGGCCCCCGTGGCCGCGGCGCTCTTCGTCCTGATGTCCGCGATGGGGGTGACCCTCCCCAACGCCCAGTCCCTGGCCCTCATGCGCACCAAGCAGGCCGCCGGCTCCGCCTCCGCGCTCCTCGGTACCTCCTCCTTCCTCATCGGCGCGATCGCCTCGCCCCTGGTCGGGGTCGCCGGGGAGGACACCGCCGTCCCGATGGCCGTCGTCCAACTGGCCGCAGCACTGGTGGCGCTGGCCTGCTTCATGGGAATGTGCCGTCCCTGGAACAGACGTGCGGGCGCGGAGGGAGCGGACAGCTGAGCGTGCCGAGGCTGCGCCGGGACACACCGGAAAGGGCCGGACTCGACCCCGAGGAGATCCGTCATCTCGTCCGCGAGGTCCACGACCTCACCACCGGCTCCCGCCCCTGGGCGGCCGGAGCGGTGCTGGTCGTCGGGCGGGGCCCGTACGTCGCCGTCGAGGAGGCGGTGGGCTGGGCGGTGCGGTACGCGTCCTACGACCCGGCGACGGACGAGGGCGTCGAGCTGCCGCCCGGCTCCCGGGTCCCGATGACCGTGGACACGCCCTTCGACCTGGCCTCCCTCACGAAGCTCTTCACCTCGGTCGCCGCCGTCCAGCAGATCGAGCGCGGCACCCTCGGCATCGACGCGCGGGTCGGGGCGTATCTGCCGGACTTCCGGGCCGCCGCCCGGCACGGCATCACCGTACGGCAGCTGCTCACCCACACCTCCGGGCTACGGCCCGAACTCCCCCTCTACGACTGCGCCGACGACGCCGAGCGACTGGAGCTGCTGCGGGCGGAGGCGCCGGTGGGAGTGCCCGGCACCTACCGCTACTCCGACCTGAACCTGTTGCTGCTGCAGCACGTGCTGGAACGCATCACCGGCCGCACCCTCGACGTCCTGATCCACGACGGCATCACCCGCCCCCTGGGCATGACGGCGACGCACTTCGGCCCCTGCCCCGGCGCCGCGGCGACGGAGGACCAGCGGCGGCCGTGGGCCAAGTCGGACCGGGGGATGCTGCGGGGCGTCGTCCACGACGAGAACGCCTGGGCGCTGGGCGGGGTCGCGGGCCACGCCGGCCTGTTCTCGACGGGCCACGACCTGGCGGTCTTCTGCCGCGCCCTGCTCTGCGGCGGCGCGTACGGCCCCGCGCGCGTCCTCGGCCCCGACTTCGTGGAGCTGCTGCTGAGCCCGCCCGGGCTGGGGTTCGCGGTCGACCAGCCGTGGTTCATGGGGGAGCTGGCGGGGCGGGGTGCGGCGGGGCACACGGGGTTCACGGGGACGTCCCTGGTGCTGGACCCGGCGACGGACACGTTCCTCGTCCTGCTGGCCAACACGGTCCACCCCCGCAGGCGGACGCCGGACAGCGGGCCGAGGGCGGCGGCGGGGACGAGGGTGGCCCGGGCGGTGCGGGAGCTTTAGCGGGACCGCCAGGGTTTCTCGCCCCCGCCGCCCCTACCCTTCCCGTCCCTGGGGGCCTGCGGCCCCCAGACCCCCGCTTCGGCCCTGAACGGGCCTCGTCCTCAAACGCCGGACGGGCTGAAATCAGCCCCTCCGGCGTTTGAGGAGCGGGGGTCCAGGGGGCGGAGCCCCCTGGCGGGGTCGAAGGGGCGGAGCCCCTGGAGGACGGGAAGGGTAGGGGCGGCGGGGGCGAAATAGAATCGCCGGGTGAACGACCCCGCAAGCCCGGCCGAAGCCCTGCGCAGCAAGCTCGCTGCCCTCCTCGACGGCCTCCCGCCCCGCCAGGCCGCCCAGGCAGTCGACCGGCTGATCGCCAACTACCGGGGCGCCACCCCCACCGACGCCCCGATCCTCCGCGACCGCGCCGACGTGGCCGCCTACGCCGCCTACCGAATGCCCGCCACCTTCGCGGCGGTCCACTCGGCGCTGGAGGCGTTCACGCAGGCCGTACCCGACTGGGTGCCCGGCAGCCACACCGACATCGGCGGCGGAACCGGCGCCGCGACCTGGGCGGTCACCGCGACCTGGCCCGGCGAGCGCAGCGTCACCGTGCTGGACTGGGCCGAGCCCGCACTCACCCTCGGCCGGGACATCGCCGAAGCCAACCCGGCGCTGAAGAACGCCCGTTGGCAGCGCGCCCGGATCGGATCGGCGCTCACCCTGGACAGCACCGACCTCGTCACCGTCTCCTACGTCCTCAACGAGCTCACCGCCCCCGACCGCACCGCCCTCGTCGACACCGCCGCAGCCGCCGCCCGCTCCGTGGTGATCGTGGAGGCCGGCACCCCCGCCGGCTACGCCCGCGTCATCGAGGCCCGCGACCGCCTGATCGCCGCCGGCTTCCACATCGCCGCCCCCTGCCCGCACAGCGCCGCCTGCCCCATCGCCCCCGGCACGGACTGGTGCCACTTCTCGGCCCGGGTCAGCCGCTCCTCCCTGCACCGCCAGATCAAGGGCGGCTCCCTCGCCTACGAGGACGAGAAGTTCAGCTACGTCGCCGCCACCCGCCTCCCGGTCACCCCGGCCCCGGCCCGAGTCGTCCGCAAACCCCAGATCCGCAAGGGTCAGGTGCTCCTCGACCTGTGCGAGACCGAGCCGTCCCTGCGCCGGACGACGGTCACCAAACGCCACGGCGACCTCTACAAGGCCGCCCGCGACGCGGACTGGGGCGACGCCTGGCCGCCGGTGGCGGAGTAGGCCTCCTGCAACTTGCGCAGCAGCTCGCGTTTCTGCGCCGTGGGGTCAATACGGACGTAGCAGATACGAGACTCGGTGTATGCGAGACGTCTCGTCTCGGTCGGCCACTCGTCCAGAGTGAGCGAGACGCTCCGTCTTGTCAACCTGGTAAATTCGAGCCATGGCAGCCCAGAAGTCCGCCCAGCCCGCCCCCAGCTCCGCTCGCCGCAGCGAGCGGTCCCGTCGTGCCATCTACGACGCCGCCCTCGCCCTCGTCGCGGAGGTCGGCTACCCGAGGACCACCATCGAGGGCATCGCCGCCCGCGCCGGTGTCGGCAAACAGACGATCTACCGGTGGTGGCCGTCGAAGGCCGAGGTGCTGATGGAGGCGTTCCTCGACCTGGGGGAGCAGGCCGCGCAGGAAGCCGGGCAGGAGTCGTACGTCATCCCGGACACCGGAGACCTCGCGGCCGATCTGAAGGGCGTCCTGCGCGCCACCGTCGACCAGCTGAAGGACCCCCGCTTCGCCGCCCCGTCCCGCGCCCTCGCCGCCGAGGGCCTGGTCAACGAGGAGCTCGGCCGGGAGTACGTGGCCAAGCTCATGGAACCCTCGCTCCAGCTCTACGTCGACCGGCTGCGCGCCGCACAGGAAGCGGGGGAGGTGCGACCCGACGTCGATCCGCGCATCGCGCTCGAACTCTTCGTCTCACCTCTCGCCCAGCGCTGGCTCCAGTACACGGGCCCGATCTCGTACGAGTACACCGACACCCTCGTCGACTACGCCCTCCACGGCCTCGCCCCGCGCACCCGGTAGGTGAGTAAATCCCGCCAAAGCAGCCCATTACCGCTGATCCAGGTGCTGTGTACATCTCGCCCCACCTGGGCCGGTTGTCCGCTACGGCCCCCCGGAGCGCACGATGGTGGGACCATAGGGCATGCTGTTCCGCACGACAGCGAGGCGAGGGGATAGATGAGCGCGGAGTTGGGCGGCCGGACCGGCCTGCAGGGCAAACTCTCCCAGTGGCTGCGCGGACGCCGCCCCAAGGAGGCCGCCGACGACGGCGGCCGGGAGGCCCTGCTGCTCGCCGCCGCCGGGGCGGGACTGCCCCTCGCGCCCGCCGCGCACCCCGCCCCCGGCTACCGCTGTTCCTGCGACCGCGTCGGCTGTCCCACGCCCGCCCGGCACCCGGTGTCCTTCGCCTGGCAGACGCAGTCCACCACCGACCGCGCCCAGATCGAGCGGTGGGCCCGCCATCAGCCGCAGGCCAACTTCATCACCGCCACCGGCATGGTGCACGACGTCCTCGACGTGCCGATCGAGGCCGGGCGCGCCGCGCTGCGGCGGCTGCTCGACTCCGACATCGAGGTCGGGCCCGTCGCCGAGAGCGACGACGGCCGCATGCTCTTCTTCACCCTCACCCGCGGCACCCCCGAGGACGAGGACGAGTGGTGGCCCTGCGAGCTGGACTGCCACCCCGAGACCATGGACGAGCACCCGGGACTGCGCTGGCACTGCCGCGGGTCCTACGTCCTGGTACCGCCCGCCCAGCTGCCCGGCGAGAGCCAGACCGTGCACTGGGTGCGCGGGCTGGAACACCCGCTGCCCGACCCGCTGAGCCTGCTGGAAGTCCTCACCGACGCCTGTGCCCGGTACGCCGGCGAGGAGCCCGACCACGTCTCCGCGTCCTGGCCCCTGCGCCACTGAGCGCCGTACGGAACGGCGCTACTCGCCCTTCGCCGAGGTGAGCCCCTGGGTCCGGCCGATGACCCGCACCTTTCCGGAGCCCTTCGGATCCAGCGCCATCTCGTTGGAGACGAACTCCATCGTCAGCGACTGCTTGATCTCGCCCTTCGTCAGGGCCTCCACGGCCTTGCCCGGCGAGGGGACGGACGTGCCCGCATAAGCCGTCTGCTTCTCGTAGTAGCGCGTGGTGAAGAACACCAGCGCGCCGCCGTCCGTGGTGCGCAGCGCCAGCGGCGCGTAGTCCCCGTCCGTCAGCGGCTCGTCGATGAACTGGCTGACCAGGCCCGGCCGCTTGGCGTCCTTCGCCCGGTCGGCACGCCACTTGCTGGTGTGGCGGCCGTCCTCGAAGACGTCCCCGCCCTCCTTGAGGTAGGTCGAGTAGGCCTTGCTCAGGTCTCCGGGCGGCAGGGCCAGTTCGGTCGAGTTCGCGGGCACGGCCTCGGCCCAGCCGTCCTTGTCCGTCTTGAACTTCGGTACGTCGCCGGGGAGCGCCAGCGTCAGATACGTGGCCTGCCAGGGCTCGTTGAGGCCGTTGCGGGTGAACACGAAGATCCAGCGCGCACTGCCGTACTTGTTGCCGGCCGCGTCGGCCACGAACCAGCGTGGCCAGCCCGCCTTCTTCGGGATCGTGAACTTGACGTCCGACAGCTTCAGCGGGGAGTGCGCCGCATTGCCGGCCGGGCTGATCGCCTTGCCGGCCTTCAGCCGCGCCGCGTCGATGTCGCCCAGGGCGCCGGTGACGTAGTCGGCGTCCAGGGAGCTGTCGTATGCCTTGTCCGCCTTGTTGTACGCGGTCGTGAACTGTTCGAGTGCCTTGGCGGCCTCCGCCCTGGTGGCCGAGGGGAGCACCTCGCGCTCCCCGTGTACCACCACGCATCCGCTCGCCGTCAGCGACAAAGCGGTCACCGAGGCAGCTATCAGTGCGCTCCGGTCAAGCCTGCGGAGCCGTCGAGGGCCGCGATCCCTGCTCATCAGGTTCCTTCACCTTCCCCTTCCCGGAGGCGAACCCTACCGGGGCGAGGAACAGCGCGAGCGTCGGGATCAGGTACAGCAGCCACACCGTGACCTGGAGGACGGTCGGATCCGGCTGGAAGTTGAAGATGCCCTTCAGGAGGGTGCCGTACCAACTGGCCGGGTCGATGGTGTCGCTGATGTCGAAGGCCAGCGTCTTCAGACCCGGCAGCCAGCGGGCCTCCTGCAGGTCATGGAAGCCGTACGCCAGCACGCCCGCCGCCACGACCACCAGCATGCCGCCGGTCCAGGTGAAGAACCTGGCGAGGTTGATGCGCAGGGCACCGCGGTAGAACAGCCAGCCCAGGAACACCGCGGTGGCCAGGCCCAGTCCGGCGCCGATCACCGGGGCCGGGCTGCCGTCACCGGCCGCGCGCACCGACGCCCACACGAACAGGGCCGTCTCGATGCCCTCCCGGCCGACGGCCAGGAACGCGGTCGCCACCAGCGCGCCCGTGCCCATCCGCAGGGCCGCGTCCAGCTTGCCGTGCAGCTCGGACCTCAGATGCCGGGCGGTGCGCCGCATCCAGAACACCATCCAGGTCACCAGGCCCACCGCGAGGATCGACAGGGAGCCGCCGAGCGCCTCCTGCGCCTCGAACGTCAGCTCCTGCGAGCCGAATTCGAGGGCGCAGCCGAAGCCGAGCGCCAGGGCGACCGCGACGCCGATGCCGGTCCAGATGGGCTTCAGCGCGTCCCGGCGGCCGGTCTTGACCAGATAGGCGATGAGGATGCAGACGACGAGGCCGGCTTCCAGCCCCTCGCGCAGGCCGATCAGATAGTTGGCGAACACGGGCTTCATGCCTCCTTGGAGAACAGCGTGCTGCCCCACCAGTCGTCCTTGTCACGGACGCCGGGCGGGACCGCGAAGACCGCCGAACCCACGTGCTGGATGTACTCGTTGAGTGAGTCGAGGGCCAGGTTGCGCTGGATCCGGACGAACCCCTCGCGCACATCGCGCTGGTAGGCGAGGAAGAACAGGCCCGCGTCCAGCCGGCCGAGACCGTCGGTGCCGTCGGTGAAGGAGTAGCCGCGGCGCAGGATCGTCGCCCCGCCGTTGGAGTCGGGGTGCGCGAGCCGTACGTGCGCGTCGGGCTTCATCGCCTTCAGGAACGGCTCGTCGCGCTCCTTCGCCCTGCCGACCGGGGCACCCTCGCCCTTGTCACGGCCGATGATGTCCTCCTGCTCCTGCAGGGAGGTACGGTCCCAGGTCTCGATGTGCATGCGGATACGGCGGGCGACGAGATACGAGCCCCCGGTCATCCACCGCGGGCCGTCCTCCTCGCCCACCCACACGAACTTCTTCAGGCGATCGCTCTCGGTTCCCGCGATGTTGCGGGTGCCGTCCTTGAAGCCCATGAGGTTGCGCGGAGTCTGCTCCTCGGGCGTCGTCGACGACGTCTTGCCGAAGCCGAGCTGGGACCACCCGATGACGACCTTGCCGAAGCCGATGCGGGCCAGGTTGCGGATCGCGTGCACGGCGACCTGCGGGTCGTCCGCGCAGGCCTGGACGCACAGGTCGCCGCCGCTGCGGTTCCTGTCGAGGTTGTCGCCGGCGAAGTGCGGCAGGTCGACGAGGGCTTCGGGGCGGGCGTCCGCGATGCCGAACCGCGCGCCGTACTTCTCGAAGAGGGACGGCCCGAAGCCGATCGTCAGCGTCAGCCGTGACGGCTTCAGCCCCAGCGCCTCACCGGTGTCGTCCGGCGGCGCCTCGGCCAGCCCGCCGTACGCGCCCTCACCGACCGGCTGCCCGGCGGTCATCCGGCGCGCGGCCGCCGTCCAGTCCTTCAGCATCCGCACGAACTCGGCGCGGTCGTCGGTCTTCACGTCGAACGCGGCGAAGTGCAGCCGGTCCTGCACCGGGGTGGCGATGCCCGCTTGGTGGGCGCCGTGGAAGGCGACCGCGGCGCCCGTCGCGGCACCGGCCGGGTCCACGTCGTCGCCCGTGCGGGTCATCGCCACGGCACCGCCGGCCGCGGCGGCACCGAGGGCGAGCCCGGCACCGCCCCAGCCGATCAGCGCACGCCGGGAGGGCGCGGTGGCCTGTGTCGGGTCCGTCGAGTCCGTCATGCCCGGGTACCCCTACTTCACGACGACGGCGGCGGCGAGCTTGGACAGCGGCTCCGCGAGGGCGTTGACACCGTCCGACAGCTCCTTGCGGTCGGCGTCGCCGACCTTGTCGTACGAGGTGAAGTCGTACGACGACTTGTCAGCCCGGTACTTGTCGAGCAGCCCGTGCAGCGCGGCGAACTGCTTGTCGAGCTCGGTGACCAGCGCCGGGTCGTTCTCCTTGGCGACCGGCTTCAGCAGCTCGTAGGCCTTCTGGGCGCCCTCGACGTTGGCCTTGAAGTCGACCAGGTCGGTGTGCGAGTAGCGCTCCTCCTCGCCGGTGACCTTGCCGGTGGCGACCTCGTCGAGGAGTTCCTTGGCGCCGTTGGCCATGGACGTCGGGGTGATCTCGGCCTTGCCGACCCGCTTCTGCCAGTCCTTCAGGTCCTTGATGAGCAGGCCGGCGAGCTCCTTCTCTCGGTCGCCGATCTTCTTGTCCTGCCACAGGGCCTTCTCCAGCCGGTGCCAGCCGGTCCAGTCCGTGGCCGGGTCCTGGCCGGCCGCCAGGCCGTCCTCGCGGACGTCGACCTTCGGGTCGATGTCGCCGAAGGACTCGGCGACCGGCTCGGTGCGCTCCCAGCCGATGCGGGAGGGGGCGTAGGCCTTCTTCGCGGCCTCGATGTCACCGTCCTGGACCGCCTCGGCGAACGCCTGCGCCTTCGGCAGGGTCTCGTCGGACTGCTCCTGCGCGTACTCGCGGTAGGCGGCGACGGCCTTGCCCAGCCGCGGGTCGCGCTTGGCGGCCGCGCCCTCGCCGGTGGCCTTGACGGTCTGCCGGATGCCGTCGCCCTTCATGCCGGGCTTGCAGGCGATCGTGTAGTCGCCCGCCTTCACCTCGGCGGTGACCGTCTGCTTGGTGCCGGGGCCTATGTTCTCGCGCTCGGTGACGATGCGGTCGTCCGGGAAGAGGATGTAGACCTCGGTGACCTTGGAACCCTTGTTCTCGATGGCGAGTTCGACGTGCCCGGCCGGGAACTCCTTCTTCGACACCTCGCACTTGTCGTCCGTGGCGGTCACGTTGACGACCCGGTCACCACCCGTCGAACTGCCCTTCTCGGTGCACCCCGTGACGGCGGTCAGAGCCGCCACGGCGGCGATGGCGGTGGTGACGGAGAGTCTGGCGGCGGGCATGAGGACTCCAGGAGATGGCCGGAAAGAGTGCGTGACGCGCCTCACAGTCCAGGAAGGTGAGGCTCACCTAACGCACCTAAGGATCGCCCAAGTGGCCAAAAACGCCGCCATGGCCGAGTCAAAGACAAGTCAAAGGTTCCGCAGCGGGAGCACCAGAAGCGCTCCTGTCCGGGGATGGGGAAGCACTTCGACGGGCTGGTCGTACACCTCCGACAGCAGCCGCTCGGAGAAGACCTCGGCGGGCGGCCCGCTCGGCGCGCAGGACCGCGACCCGGTGCGCGTAGGCCGCCGCGAGCCCCAGGTCGTGCAGTACGACCACCACGGCGTCCCCGGCCCGCGCCCGCTCCCGGCACACCCGCAGCACCAGCTCCTGATGCCGCAGGTCCAGCGCCGCGGTCGGTTCGTCGAGCAGCAGCAGCGGGGCGCGCTGGGCGCTGGGCGAGCACCCGGGCCAGCGCCACGCGGGCCCGCTCGCCGCCGCTGAGCGCGGAGAACGGCCGTACGGCGAAGGCGGTCACCTCGGTGGCGGCCATCGCCTCGGCCACGGCCCGGTCGTCCTCCGCGGGCGAGGAGGCGTGGGGCGCGCGGCCCATCCGTACGACCTCCTCGACCGTGAAGGGGAAGGAGAGCGTCGCCGACTGCGGCAGGACCGCGCGGCGGAGGGCGAGTTCGGGGGCGGACCAGTCGGCCGTCGGGCGGCCGTGGACCCGTACGACGCCCTCGGCGGCGGGGAGATCGGCGGCCAGGGCGCTCAACAGGGTGGACTTCCCCGCGCCGTTGGGGCCGACGAGAGCGAGGACCTCACCGGCGCGCACGGTGACGGACACGCCGTGCAGGACGGTGCGGGTGCCGAGGCGGACGCGGAGGTTGTCCGCCTCGGCGAGGACGTCTCCGGGGGTGACGGGCCGTGGCGGCGCTGCTGGAGGGGGGCGGAGCCGGTGTGTGTGGTGTTGGAGCGGGTCGAGGGCGAGGGTGTCTGGCGGCGGATCGTCGAGGAGGTGACCGAGGCGCACGAGGAGCGCATGCGGACGCTGATGTCGCGCCCCGCCCACCCCGGCCTGGCTCGTCAACGGGCCGCTCTGGAGCGGGGTTACGCCGAGGCCGTGAGCTCGCTGCCGTACGAGGTGCGGCATACCTCCACCTGGCCGATCCCGGGCGGCGCCTCCGCCTGGGACGACCTGGCCGCCCGCGCGATGTTTGAATGCCCCCGTGACTGACTACGACGTCCTCCGCGTCTTCTGTGGACCCGGCGGTGGATACGGCAATGAACTCGGCGTCGTCCGTGACGGGTCGGTGATCCCGGAGCGGGGTGATCGGCAGGCGATGGCCGCGAAGCTGGGCTTCAGCGAGACGGTGTTCGTCGACGATCCGGAGCGCGGGGTCATCGACATCTACACGCCGACGCTGCGGCTGCCCTTCGCCGGTTACCCCTGTGTGGGTGCGGCATGGCTGCTCGATGTGCCGGAGCTGGTCACTCCGGCCGGTGTGGTGGGCGCGCGGCTGGACGGGGAGTTCAGCTGGATCGAGGCGCGGGCGGAGTGGGTTCCGCCGCGGACCCTGCGGCAGTACGCCACGGCCGCCGAGGTGGAGGCGCTGGACGTCCCGCCGCCCGGCGAGTGGATTTACGCCTGGGCCTGGGAGGACGAGGCGGGCGGACGGGTCCGGGCCCGCGGCTTCCCCGGCCGGGGTGACGGAATCGAGGAGGACGAGGCCACGGGGGCCGCGGCGCTGCTGCTCACGGACCGGCTGGGGCGCGCCCTCAACATCACCCAGGGGGCGGGGTCGCAGATTCTCACGGCACCGCAGCCCGGGGGCTGGGTGGAGGTCGGCGGGCGGGTCTTCCTGGAGCGCTGAGTCTCAGGCGCTCAGCGGGAACTCCTCGCCCAGCGCCCGGAACACGGCCGTGTTGAGGGCGAAGGCCTTCTTGCACTCCGTCACGATCCGCTGCTTCTCCAGGTCGTCGGCGTGCACCGCGTCCAGCAGCTCGCGGTAACTCCGCTTGAACGCCGCCGGGTTGGGGATCCCCTCGAAGACATAGAACCGCACCCCGTCGCCCTTCTTGGCGAAGCCCCAGGTCTTCTCCGCCTTGTCGCGGATGATCTGGCCGCCGGAGAGGTCGCCGAGGTAGCGGGTGTAGTGGTGGGCGATGTAGCCGCCCGGCCAGTCGCGGGCGCACTGCCGTACCCGGTTCGCGTAGGCCCGCGTCGCCGGGAGCGCCGACAGGCCCGCCCGCCAGTGCGGGCCCCGCAGATGCGCCAGGTCCCGCTCCAGGGCCGGCAGCCGGAACAGTTCCGGCCGGATGAAGGGGCCCGCCACCGGGTCCGACGTCAGCCGCTCGGCCCCGGTCTCCAGTGCCTCGTACATGAACCACAGCTGCTCGGTGTACCGCGCGTACGCGTCGACGCCGAGCCGTCCGCCGAGCAGGTCGCTCATGAACGTCGAGGTCTCGGCCTCCATGTGCTGTTCATGGGACGCCGTGCGGATGAGTGTCGAGAAGGAGTCCATGAGCCATATCCTCTAAGGTAAGGCTAACCTAAGTCAATGGGTTGCCGACACTCTGTCGGTAAAAGCGTACAAGAGAAAGCCCGCCCTCGCAGGGCGGGCTCGTTGCTCGATGATCAGGGCAGGGTCAGGATCTCCGCCCCGGTCTCGGTCACCACCAGCGTGTGCTCGAACTGCGCCGTCTGCTTGCGGTCCTTCGTGACGACCGTCCAGCCGTCGTCCCACATGTCGTACTCGTGCGTCCCGAGCGTCAGCATCGGCTCGATCGTGAACGTCATCCCCGGCTGCATGACCGTCGTCGCGTGCGGGCTGTCGTAGTGCGGGATGATCAGGCCCGAGTGGAAGGACGAGTTGATGCCGTGGCCCGTGAAGTCGCGGACCACGCCGTAGCCGAAGCGCTTGGCGTACGACTCGATCACCCGGCCGATGACGTTGATCTGGCGGCCCGGCTTGACCGCCTTGATCGCGCGGTTGAGGGACTCGCGGGTGCGCTCTACCAGCAGGCGGCTCTCCTCGTCCACGTCACCCACCAGGTACGTGGCGTTGTTGTCGCCGTGCACCCCGCCGATGTACGCCGTCACATCGAGGTTGATGATGTCGCCGTCGCGCAGCACCGTGGAGTCCGGGATGCCGTGGCAGATCACCTCGTTGACGCTCGTGCACAGGGACTTGGGGAAGCCGCGGTAGCCGAGCGTGGAGGGGTAGGCGCCGTGGTCGCACATGTACTCGTGCGCCACCTTGTCCAACTCGTCCGTCGTGACCCCGGGCGCGATCAGCTTCGCCGCCTCGGCCATCGCCCGCGCGGCGATCCGGCCGGCGACGCGCATCGCCTCGATGGTCTCCGGGGTCTGCACCTCCGGACCCGTGTACGGGGTCGGCGCGGGCTTGCCGACGTACTCGGGACGGCGGATGTTTCCGGGCACGGAACGGGTGGGGGACAGCTCCCCTGGGACGAGCAGCGACTGGCCAGACATGCCAGCGAGTCTAACCAGCGGGCATGGGGGAACATGTCGGTGGCGAGAGGAGCCGGTCATGGCCTTGTTCAAGAAGCGCACGGTCGGGAAGCCGGGCGAGTGGTACTACTGCCTGGTGCACAAGAAGGTCGAGGAGGGGCCGGAGTGCCCGGCCAAGGACCGCTTCGGGCCCTACGCCTCCCGCGCGGAGGCCGAGCACGCCATGCAGCTGGCCCGCGAGCGCAACGTCGAGTGGGAGAACGACCCCCGGTGGCACGACACCCCGGCGGCAAGCACGGACGACGACTGAGCGGTCGTACCACCGGGCGGGGCCGGCTCATGCCTGATCAGGTCTGCTGTGCCTGGGCCTGTGCCGGCGCCGCCGTGGGGGCCGCCGCCCGCTGCTCCCGCAGCCGTACCGCGTGCTCGTTCGTGCGCGCGTCGTACGTCATCAGCTTCGGCAGGCACAGGGCCAGCAGCCCCACCGCGCCCACGCACAGCAGCCCGCCCGACCAGACGGACGTCCGCACGCCCTGCCAGGCGGCGACGCCGCCCACATAGGTCTGGCCGAGCTGCGGGCCGACCGAGTACGACAGCAGCTCGATCCCGGCGAGCCGGCCCCGCAGCTCGTCCGGGATCGTCTGGTTCCACATCACCCCGCGGAAGATGCCGCTGACCATGTCGGCGGCGCCGCCGACGGTCAGGAACAGCAGCACCAGCCATACGTTCGCATCGCGCCGGCCGGGACCGCCGCGTACATCAGGCCTAGCGACCAGGGGGCGTTCAACTCGTCCGCGAGGAAGGGCAGTACGGCGAGCGGCATCGCGAAGAGCATCGCCGCGATGTCGATGACGTACGTGCCGAGGAGCTCCTTGCGGCTCCAGGCGTAGCGGGCGCCCTCGGCGATGGCCTTGAGGGACGGTTTCGCCGCCGCGTGGGAGGCGGGGGAGGGGGCGATGCCGAGAGTGAGGAGGACGGAGGCGACGAAGGTCAGCAGGTCCGCGCCGTACGCCCAGCCGGCCCCCGCGTACGCCACGACCACGCCCGCGAGCGCCGGGCCCGCGACGCCGCCGACCTGCCAGCGCAGAGCGTTGAGCGAGCCGGCCGCCGGCAGGTGCTCATGGGCCACGATCCGCGGCCACAGCGAGTCGAGCGCGGGCCGCTGAACCGAGACGAGGGCGGAGGACAGCGCGGCGACGACATACAGCGGCCATACGGCCGGGCTCGGCAGCGCGGCGTTGACCAGCAGCGCCGCGCTCAGCACCGCCTGCCCGGCCTCCGTCCACACGATCAGCTTCCGCTTGTCGAGGGCGTCGGCGAGCGCACCCCCGTACAGCCCGAACACCACCAGCGGCACCAGCTGCACGGCCCCGATCGCCCCGACCGCCGCGGCCGACCCGGTGAGCTCCTTGATCTGCACCGGCAGCGCGACGAAGGTCAGAAAGCTGCCGAAGGAGGAGATCAGCCCCGCCAGCCACAACTTCCGGAAGTCGGCGGAGGCCCGCCAGGGAGCGAGATCGGGGAGTACGGCACGCAGGCGGGAGGGCGGGGAGGAAGGCGGGGCAGCGGTTGGGGAGTCGTCCGTCACGAGGGGCCATGCTCGGGCGGGGCGGAGCTGGGGGGCAAGCGGTTTTGTGAGCCTGGGGGCAAGCGGGTTTGTGAGCCGGGAGCGGGGAGCGGGGAGTGGGGAGCGGTGGGCGGGTCCGGGCCGGCGACGGCGAGGCCGGGGCGGAGGTAGGGGCGTGACCGAGGCCGGGGCGGTGGCAGGCGGGGGGGCGAGGCCGGGGCGGTGGCAGGGAGGGTTGCCGTGGCCGGGCTGTGCGGTCCGCGGGCCCGGCCCGTTGCGCGTGCAGCGTCACCAGCGCAGAGGTGGCGGTGCCGTCAGTGACTCCGCCAGGCGTGACAGACGGTCCCTGAACCGGCGGCGTCCCCGTGGAGAGGGCAGCGCGTTCTCGCCGGCCGCCGCGCTCACCAGGTGCTGCACGGTGTCCAGGTCCAGCGCCGAACCCTCCGGCACGGCCAGCGTCTCGTGCGCCATGGCCGTCAACTCCCCCTCGCCGGCACCGAGCGCCAGCACGGTCACCCCGGCCCGCCGGGCGTCGTGCACCCGTTCCAGCAGCGGCGCCCCCGGGCCGGCCGGCGACACCACCAGCAGCGTCTCCCCGCGCCGTGCCGCCGCCAACCGCCCGAGGCCGACCGCCAGATGAGCCGGATCCGAGGCACGCGCGTGATGCCGTACGAGGGTCGGGGCCAGCTCCGGTGTCCCGGTCCACGCGGCCTCGTCCACCAGATGGGCCGCCAGATGCCAGGGCTCGTACTCCCGGGTGCCGACCAGCAGCAGCCCGCCGCCGTGCGACACCGCCGACGCCCGCAGGGCCCCCGCGAACCGCCGAGTGGCCCCCAACCACTCGGTCCCGGCGAGGACTTCCCGCAGCAACGCGACCCGTACGGCGTCCATAGGGCGCATCCTGCCGCAAACGGACACTCGTGACCCGGAGTTCACCACGAATTCGCCCGGCATGGGGAAGCACAGGGCCCGGTGGCCATGTTGAGGAGTCCGACCATGTCCGAGACCAGCGTCCCCTTCCGCGCGGGCCGGGAGGGGTATGCCTCCTTCCGTATCCCGGCCGTCGTCGTCAGCCGGCCGGGCACGGTGCTCGCCTTCTGCGAGGGCCGGGTCGACTCCGCCCGCGACCACGGCCACATCGACATCGTGCTGAAGCGGTCGACGGACGGCGGGCGCACCTGGGGCCCCCTGCAGGTCGCCGCCGACAACAACTGGCACCTCGCCGGCAACCCCGCTCCCGTCGTCCTCGACACGGGCCGCATCCTGCTCGTCTACATCCGCAACCACGCCACCGCCACCGAGGACGCCATCCTGCGCGGCGAGGTGAGCGACGCCGACGGCCGCCGGATCTGGGTGCGCCACAGCGACGACGACGGCCTCACCTGGTCCAGCTCGAAGGAGATCACCGCGCAGGTGAAGAGGCCGGGGTGGCGGTGGTACGCCACCACGCCCGGCCATGCGATCCAGCTGAGCACCGGCCGGGTGGTCGTCCCCGCCAACCACACGATCCCGCCCACCGGCACCGACACCGGCACGGAGGCCCGGTACAACAGCGGCCACTGTCTGCTCAGCGACGACCGCGGCGCCAACTGGTACCTCGGCTATGTCGACGAGAACACCGACGGCTACGTCAACGTCAACGAGACCACCGCCGCCGAACTCCCCGACGGCCGCGTCTACTTCAACACCCGCAACGACTCCCCGTCCCCCGGCAACCGCGCCGACGCCCACTCCGCGGACGGCGGGAAGACGCTGGTCAAGCCCTTCCGCCCGCAGGCCGGCCTGGCCGCCCCGATCTGCGAGGGCAGTGTGCTCCAGCTCCGCGACCCCGACGTGCTGCTCTTCTCCGGACCCGCCGACCCCGCCGCCCGCGCCCTGATGACCATCCGCGCCTCCACCGACGGCGGCACCACCTGGCGGCCCGTGCACACGGTCGACGGGCTGCCCGCCGCGTACTCGGACCTCGTACGGATCGACGCCGGGACCGTCGGACTCCTCTACGAGACCGGCGACTTCGGCCCGTACGAGACCATCACCTTCCGGCGGCTGCCCGTGACGCAGCTCACCTGAGCCGCCGGTGCGGACGGGGCGCACGTAAAGTCGGGCCATGACCTCAACCGACAGTGCACAGCAGCCCGAGGGGGCTCCCGCGAAGGCCCCCGCCAAGGACCCGTGGGACCTCCCCGACGTCTCCGGTCTCGTCGTCGGCGTCCTCGGCGGGACCGGGCCGCAGGGCAAGGGCCTCGCCTACCGGCTCGCCAAGGCCGGCCAGAAGGTGATCATCGGCTCGCGGGCCGCCGACCGCGCCCAGACCGCCGCCGAGGAGCTCGGGCACGGTGTCGAGGGGGCGGACAACGCCGAGTGCGCGCGGCGCAGCGACATCGTGATCGTCGCCGTGCCGTGGGAGGGCCACGGCAAGACGCTGGAGTCGCTGCGCGAGGAACTGGCCGGCAAGCTGGTCGTCGACTGCGTCAACCCGCTCGGCTTCGACAAGAAGGGCGCCTACGCGCTGAAGCCGGCGGAGGGCAGCGCCGCCGAGCAGGCCGCGGCCCTGCTGCCGGACTCGCGGGTGACGGCGGCCTTCCACCATCTGTCGGCGGTCCTGCTCCAGGACCCGGAGATCGACGAGATCGACACGGATGTGATGGTGCTGGGCGAGGTGCGGGCGGACGTCGAGATCGTCCAGGCGCTGGCCGGCCGTATCCCCGGGATGCGCGGCATCTTCGCGGGCCGGCTGCGCAACGCCCACCAGGTGGAGTCGCTGGTCGCGAACCTGATCTCGGTGAACCGGCGGTACAAGGCGCACGCGGGGCTCCGCGTCACGGACGTATGAGCCGATGGGGGACACTGGCTTCACCAAAGCAGTCCAAGCAGTGCAAGCAGTGTCCCCCGACAGGAGCCGACCCCATGCCCCGCCTCGCCTACTACACCCTGATCCTCTGTGTGCTCTCCGTGGCCGCGGCGGTCGTGTCCTTCACCCGGGGCAGCTGGCTGGGGATCGTGTGGGTGCTGCTCGCGGGGCTGTCGTCGAACATGGCCTGGTACTACGTCAAGCGCGGCCGGGCCGCCCGCAAGGACGCCGTCAGGGGCTGATCGAGCAGAGCTCGTTCGGGTCCTGCCAGAAGCGGAACAGGTTGTAGCCGCAGTACGTCTCGAACTCGTTGATGCCCAGCCCGCGCAGGACGGCGTCGACGAAGTCGAAGAACACGCCGTTGACCGGCCCCAGCCACAGCAGCGCGAATACGAGCAGCAGGCCGAACGGGGCGAACGGCTCCACCTGGCGCTTGACGGAGTGCGGCAGCCAGGGCTCGATCACGCCGTAGCCGTCCAGACCCGGGACCGGCAGGAAGTTCAGGATCGCGGCCGTGACCTGGAGCAGGGCGAGGAAGGCGAGCGCGAACCGGAAGTGGTGGGGGACGCCGTGGAGCGCGTCCAGCCAGAACGGGGCGGTGCACACGACGGCGAAGAGGACGTTCGTCAGCGGGCCGGCCGCCGAGATCAGACTGTGCCGCCAGCGCCCCCGGATCCGTCCGTGCTCGATGAAGACGGCACCGCCGGGGAGCCCGATACCGCCCATGATCACGAAGATGACGGGGAGGATGATGCTGAGCAGCGCGTGCGTGTACTTCAGCGGGTTGAGCGTGAGATAGCCCTTCGCGCCCACCGAGATGTCGCCGCTGTGCAGGGCGGTACGCGCGTGTGCGTACTCGTGCAGACACAGGGACACGATCCAGGCCGCGGTCACGAACAGGAACACGGCCAGGCCGGGCTGCTCGGCGAAGCCGGTCCAGGTGGCCCAGCCGGTCACCGCCGTGACGGCCAGGATCCCGACGAAGACGGGGCTGATCCGTCGGTCGCCGGGGCGGGTGAGGGCGGTGGTCATGGGGCGGGGCTCCTGTGGGACGGGGTGTCGGGACTGCCCGACCGTACCGGGCATGGGGGGAAAACGTCTCGCGGTCGGCCGGTGGTTCCGGGGAAGGTGGGGGCATGGGGCTGTGGCATGTGTTCTACGCGGACTGGCAGATGGAGTGTTGCGGTACGCCGTTCTCGTTGGGGGACGAGGTGAGCTGGCCCTTGCTGTTCCAGCCCGCCGACGACCTGCTGGGCGGCGGCCGGCACGACCGGCTCACCGAGATCGCCGGTCCGGTGGAGGACGTGCCGGGGGACGGGGGCGCGGTGCGGGTCCTGCGGGCGGAGAGCGGGCTCGTGGTGGCTCTGCACACATATCCGGTCGAGGTCCTCGCGGAGGAGGAGCTGGGCGACGTGGTGCCGGGGGACCGGCTACGCCTGACCGGCCTGCTCACGGCCGAGTTCCACGGCGACCCGGACCTGCCGGAGACGCGGGGCCGGGTACGGGCCATCCAGGTCCTGAGGCAGGGCTTGGCCGAGGCGGCGCCGGGCTCGCGCACAGGGGAGCCGGGTGCCGGGGAGCGGTCGCTGCGGTCGGTACGGGAGTGCCCGAAGTGGTTCGCGGAGGCCGACAAGGGCGTCCTCGTGACCCTTGAGGTGCCGGGCACGGACTCCTGGCTGTCGCACGCGGTCCGCGAGGCCCGGGGCCTGCCCCACGACGGCACGACACCGGGCACAGAGGTGACGGGCCTGCCACCGGCCGCGCCGGCAGACCTGCTGGAGACCCTGAGCACAGTCCCTCGGCCAGGGGGAGGGGCGGGCTGAGGTCGGTTGGCGGAGGCGAGCTCTCGTGCGCCGCCCCATGACCTCGCCATCCGGCCCGGCCCTGGATCTCCCGGCCGCCCCCACCCCTGACCGCCCCACTGCCCTGACCGCCCCCACCCCACCAGAGACAATGGACCCCGTGCGCTATCGCATCCTCGGCACCACCCAGGTACTCCGCCCCGACGGCAGCCCCGTTCCGGTCGGTGGGGCGCGTTTGCGTGCTCTGTTGACCGTGCTGGCGTTGCGGGGTGGCCGGGCCGTGCCGATGGGGCTGCTGGTCGACGAGGTGTGGGACGGGGATCCGCCCGCCGACGCGACGGGGGCGTTGCAGGCGCTCGTCGGGCGGTTGCGGCGGGCGCTCGGAGCGGACGCCGTCCTGTCGGCGGAGGGCGGGTACCGCCTGGCCGCCGCGCCCGACGACATCGACCTGCACCGCTTCGAACGCCTCGTCGGCGAGGGCACGCGCGCGTTGGCCGACGACGACCCCGGCAAGGCGGCCGGCGTCCTCGACGACGCCCTCGCCCTGTGGCGCGGCCCCGCCCTCGCCGATCTCCCCGACCGCACCGCCGAGGCGGCCCGCTGGGAGACCCGGCGGCTCGACGCCCTGCGCGCCCGTCACACCGCCGCCCTCGCCCTCGGCCACGCCGAACAGTGCCTGCCCGAGCTGACCGCCCTGTGCGACACCCACCCCCTGGACGAGCCCCTCCAGGCCCTCCGTCTGCGCGCCCTGCGCGACGCTGGCCGCACGGCGAAGGCACTGGCGGCCTACGAGGACGTACGCCGACTCCTTGCGGACCGCCTCGGCTCCGACCCGGGGCCGGAACTGCGCTCCCTGCACGAGGAGTTGCTGCGGCCGACGGTCCCGCCCCCGTGCGGGCCCTCCGGCGACCCCACCGGCCCCGCCGAGCGCCCCGCCCCCGACCTCACCACCCACCCACACCGCACTCCCGCCCCCACACCCGCCCCACTGCCACCCGCCCCACTCCCACCCGGCAACCTCCGCGCCCGGCTCACCTCCTTCGTCGGCCGGGAGTCCGACATCGAGGCCATCCGCGGCGACCTCGGCACCGCCCGGCTCGTCACCCTGCTCGGCCCCGGCGGGGCCGGGAAGACGCGGCTGTCGCAGGAGGCCGCCGAGAGGGTCCGGGACAGTGCCCCGGACGGGGTGTGGCTGGCCGAGCTCGCGCCGGTGGACGACCCCAAGGCCGTACCGGACGCCGTGCTCACCGCCGTCGGTGCCCGCGAGACCGTGCTGTACGGCGCCGGGGCGGAGGCGATGCGCGCCGGTACCGACCGGCACGACGACCCCGTCGAGCGGCTCGCCGAGCACTGCGGCAGGCGCCGTATGCTGCTGATCCTCGACAACTGCGAGCACGTCGTCGAGGCCGCCGCCCGTCTGGTGGAGGAGCTGCTGGAGCGCTGCCCGGCGCTGACGGTGCTCGCCACCAGCCGTGAACCCCTCGGCGTGCCGGGGGAGTTGCTGCGCCCCGTCGAGCCGCTGCCCGAGCCCGTCGCGCTGCGGCTCCTCGCCGACCGGGGCGCCGCCGCGAGGCCCGGCTTCCGCGTCGACGCCGACGACGAGACCGCGGCGGCCTGCGCCGAGATCTGCCGGCGGCTCGACGGCCTCCCCCTCGCGATCGAGCTGGCCGCCGCCCGGCTCCGCATGCTGACGCCACGCCAGATCGCCGACCGGCTCGACGACCGCTTCCGCCTTCTGACCTCCGGCAGCCGTACCGTCCTGCCCCGGCAGCAGACCCTCCGCGCGGTCGTCGACTGGTCCTGGGAGCTGCTGGACGAGGGCGAACGGGATGTGCTGCGGCGGCTGTCGGTGTTCGCGGGCGGCTGTGATCTCGCCGCCGCCGAGGCCGTGTGCGGGCCCGCCGCCCTCCACTCGCTCGGCTCGCTCGTCGACAAGACCTTGGTCGTGGCCACCCCCTTACCGGACGGTGAGGCCGGGAGCGGCATGCGCTACCGGCTGCTGGAGACCGTCGCCGAGTACGCCGCCGAACGGCTCGACGAGGCCGGACAGCGGGCGGAGGCCGAGCGCGCGCATCTGACGTACTACCGCGAACTCGCCCGCACCACCGAGCCGTTGCTGCACGGCGCCGGTCAACTCGCCGCCATCCAGCGGATCGAGCGCGAGAGCGAGAACATCCGCGCCGCCCTGCACCACGCCGTCGCCGTACGCGACGAGCAGGAGGCGCTGTGCCTGGTCCTGTCGATGGCCTGGTACTGGCAGATGCGCGACCAGCGCATCCTCGCCCGCAACTGGTGCCGCGCGGTCCATGACCTCGGCCCCGACCCCTTCACCGAGCCCGCCCGGCCCCCCGCCCCGCTGTGGGAGCGCTGCACGGCCACCCCGCCGCCCTGGACCGGCGAGGTTCTCGCCGAGGCCCGGCGCGGTGTCCACCTGGTCCACCTCGCCTGCATGGACACCGAACTGGACGCCTGGCAGACACCGGAGAGGCAGCGGAAGCTGCGCGTCGTCGGCGAGACGTACGAGCCCGGGCTCCCGCAGGGGTGCCGGTTCCCGGGCTCCCTGTGGTTCTACGCCGTCCTGCTCACCGGGGACGTGCGGCGGGTGCGGACGATCGCCGACGCCGCCGTCGAAACCTGCCGCGGCGCCCCCGGATTCGAGTGGGACCTCGCCGCCAATCTGCAGATGAGGGCCAATCTGCTCGCCAACCGCCCCGAATGGGCGGGTGACGCCACCCAGGACGCCGACGAGTCGCTGGCGATCTACCGCCGCCTCGGCGATCTGTGGGGCACCGCGGAGGCGTTCGCCGCGCGCGCCGAGGCACATGAGCGCAGGGGCGACTACCGGGCGGCCGCGGACGACTACCAGGCGGCGATCGACCATGCCGAACGCCTCGGCGCCCGCGCCCAGACGGGCGTGCTCAGCGCCCGGCTCGCCGCAGTCCTGATCGAGGGGGGCGAGGCCGAGCGGGGGGAGCGGCTGCTGCGCGAGGTCATCGAGCAGTCGAGCGGCGCGACCGACCAGGCGATGCCCTTCGCCCGGCTGATCCTGGCCGGCCTGTTCGGCATGACCGACCGGGTTCCCCAGGCGCGTGAGCAGCTCCGGCTGCTGCGCGAGCAGTTCAAGATCGCGCACTTCATCATCTTCGACGCGTTCATCCTCGGCGCGGAGGCCTGGCTGGACGCCGTCGACGGGTGCTACGCGGAGTCCCTGCACACGATCAGGCGTGCCCTGGAACGCGCCGGGGACCCGCTGTCCGAGGCCATCGCCCCGCAGATGCGCTCGGCGTATCTGACCACTGCCGCGTTCGCCCTCGCCCGGGTCGACGGCGGACGGCGCGCCCGCGACGCCGCCCGCTGCCTGGGCGCCGCCGACGCCCTGCTGCCGCCCCGGCACGTCCCGTCGTCCCAGGAGCGCGAGGTGCGCCACCGGGCGGTGCGGCACACCCGCGCCGTACTGGGCGACGCGGCGTACGAGGCGGCGTACGCGGAGGGCAGCGGTCTCTCCTCCGTGGAGGCCGCCGCCCTGATCTGACCGCGTCTCAGCTCTTCGTGCGGAACTTGTGGATCGCGATCGGCGCCATGACGGCCGTGATCCCCACCGACCAGGCGACGGTCACCCACAGGTCGTGCGCGACCGGGCCGCCCACCATCAGCCCGCGCGCGGCGTCCGCGAGCGAGGACAGCGGGTTGACGTCGGTGAAGGACTGCAGCCAGCCCGGCATCGACTCGGTCGGTGCGAAGATCGACGAGCCGAACTGGAGCGGCATCAGCACCAGGAAGCCCATCGCCTGCACGGACTGCGCGTTCTGCAGCACCACGCCGAGGGTGAGGAACACCCACATCAGCGCCGTGGCGAACAGCGCGGCCAGTGCCACGGCCGCGAGCAGCCCGCCCCAGCTGGTGATGTCGAAGCCGACCAGGACACCGACGACCAGCATGATCGCGGTCGCGACCAGCATCCGCAGCAGCTCCACCGCGATCTTGGCGAAGAGCACCGAGCCGCGTCCGATCGGCAGGGACCGGAAGCGGTCCATGACGCCGGTGTTGAAGTCCTGGTTGAAGCCGGTGCCGACCGACATGGCCATGCTCATGCCCATCATGGCCATCATTCCGGGCACCACGTACTGCACGTAGTCGTCCTGGCCGCCGCCCAGTGCCTGGCCGATCGAGCCGCCGAAGACGTACACGAACAGCAGGGTGAACACGATCGGCATCAAGATCGCGTCGAACATCGACTCCGGGTTCTGCCGGACCCACAGCAGGTTGCGGCGGACGAGGGCGCCGGTGTGCCGCAGATGCGCCCGCAGTGGAATGCGGGCGTCGGTGGTGGTGACAGTGGTGGCGGCGCTCATACGGCGACCTCCTCGCGGGTGTCGGCGGGCACGGCGTCCTGCGGGGCACTGGCACGGTGGCCGGTGAGGGACAGGAACACCTCGTCCAGGCTGGGCAGTTCGGTGGTGATGGAGGAGAGCGTGATGCCCCGCGCGGCGATGGCGCCGACGACGGCGGTGAGCTGCTCGTCGCTGAGGAGCGGGACGAGCAGCGCGCCGGTCTCGGTGTCCACGGTGGTGGTGGCGAGCCCGGTGATGCCGAGCTCGTCCAGGTATCCGGCGAGGGGCCGCAACTGCAGGGCATCGGCCGGCCTGACCCGCAGCGTCCGCCCGCCGACCTTGGCCTTGAGCTCCTCGATGCCGCCGCCCGCGATGACCTTGCCCCGGTCAACGACCGTCAGCTCGGTCGCGAGCTGCTCGGCCTCCTCCATGTACTGGGTGGTCAGCAGCACGGTCACACCGTCCCCGACCATGGTCTTGACCTCGTCCCACACCTCGTTGCGGGTACGGGGGTCGAGTCCCGTGGTCGGTTCGTCGAGGAACAGCACGACGGGCCGCCCGATCATGGAGGCGGCGAGATCGAGCCGCCGCCGCATACCGCCGGAGTAGGTGCCGGCGGGCCGCTTGGCGGCCTCGGTCAGGGAGAACCGCTCCAGCAGCTCGTCGGCACGCGCGCGTGCTTCCTTGCGGGGCAGGTCCAGCAGCCGTCCGATGAGATACAGGTTCTCCCACCCGGGGAGCTTCTCGTCGACGGAGGCGTACTGCCCGGTGAGCCCGATCACCCGCCGCAGCTGCCGGGGCTGGCGGACGACGTCGTAGCCGGCCACGGTGGCCTGTCCGGCATCCGGTGCGAGCAGGGTGGACAGGATCCGCACCAGGGTGGTCTTCCCGGCCCCGTTCGGCCCGAGCACCCCCATGACGGTGCCCTCCCGCACACTGAGGTCCACACCGTCCAGAGCCTTGGTCTCGCCGTAGTGCTTGACCAACCCCCGCACAGAGACGGCGGTGCTCGCACCGTCGGGGTTCTTGTCGATTCGCGTCATGCAGACGACGGTGTCAGGGGCCACCGACAAACGGCCGACAGATCACCGACATGGCCTACAGCCCACCGACAGCGGAAGGCACGGCCCCGCTCACCGGCTCCCAGCACATCCCTCGCCCGAGCACGGCCGGCGCCGGAGAGGTCACGCGCGAGGCGCGCGGCGGGAGCCGGACCGCTGATCCGGGCGCCGCCTGTGTTCGTTATGGATCGACGGGGGAGGC
>NZ_KQ947984.1:0-634200 GCF_001513975.1 Streptomyces curacoi | reverse complement strand
GGATCGACGGGGGAGGCGCGGGCCCGCTCGTCGGCGCTCAGTGCAGGGCGGTTTCGGTCGCCAGGGGAGCGGTCCGCCGCGTACGCCACCGCCGGAGAGGTCACGCCGGAGGCGCGTGGTGGGAGCCGGACCGCTGATCCGGGCGCCGTCGCTGTTCGTGATGGACCGGGGGCGGGAGGCGGAGTCCGCCCCACGGCGCTCAGCGCAGGGCGGTTTCGGTCTGCTGCGGAACATGCCCGGCGACCACCCGCTCGGCGCCCGGCCCGTGGCGCGGTCCGCCGCGGACGCCACCACTGTGATGCCCAGCCCGGGTACGGCCGGCGGCGCTGCCCCGGCCAGCGCCGGAGAGGTCACGCGCGAAGCGCGCGGTGGGAGCCGGACCGGCGGCGATCCGGGCGCCGTCCGTGTCCGTGGTGGACCGGCGTCGGGAGGCGTGGGCCCGCTCACCGGCTCTCAGTCGGCGGGAGGACGCGGGCCCGCTCGCCGGCTCTCAGTGCAGGGCGGTCTCGGTCTGCTGGGGCACATGCCCGGCGACCACCCGCTCGCGCCCGGCCCGCGGAGCGGTTCGCCGCTGGTCCACGGCGTACGCCACCGTGGCGACGCCCAGGCCGAGTACGGCCAGCGCTGCCCCGGCCAGCGCCGGGGACGTCACGCCGAAGCCCGCGGCGAGGGCCAGGCCGCCGATCCAGGCGCCGCCGGCGTTCGCGAGGTTGAAGGCGGCCTGGTTGGCCGAGGAGGCCAGGGACGGAGCCGAGGAGGCCTTCTCCATCACCATCAGGTTGAGCGGGGAGCCGGTCACGAACGCCGCCATGCCGAGCAGCGTCACCGCCAGGGCCGCGCTCCACGCCGTGGACATCAGGAGCGGGAACAGGGCCAGTACCGCTGCCAGGGAGAGCAGGCCCGCGAACAGCGTCCTGCGCATCGAGTGGTCCGCCAGCCGCCCGCCCAGCAGGTTGCCGATCGTCGCGCCCACACCGAACAACGCCAGCAGCAGCGTCACGCTGGCGTCGGCGTACCCGGCGGCATCGGTCAGCATCGGCGTGACGTAGCTGTACGCGGCGAAGAGCGCGCCGAAGCCCGCGACCGTCGTGCCGAGCGCCAGCCACACCGGCAGGGACTTCAGCGCGGCCACCTCACCGCGCAGGCCGGCGGACGGCGCCGACGCCCGGTCGTGCGGAATCAGCAGCGCGAGCGAGGCGATCGCGGCCAGGCCGATCGCACTGACGCCCAGGAAGGTCGCCCGCCACCCCAGGTGCTGCCCCGTGAGCGTGGCGACCGGCACTCCCGCGATGTTCGCGACCGTCAGCCCCAGGAACATCAGGGACACCGACCTGGCCTTGCGCTCCGGCGCGACCATGTTCGTGGCGACCACCGCACCGACGCCGAAGAAGGCACCGTGCGGCAGACCGCTGACGAAGCGGGCCACGAGCAGCCAGGAGTGATCCGGCGCGAGGGCCGACGCCGCGTTGCCCGCCACGAACAGCGCCATCAGCGCGATCAGGACGGTACGGCGGGACATCCGCGCCGTCACGGCCGCCAGCAGCGGGGCGCCGATGACGACGCCGAGCGCGTACGCCGAGACCAGATATCCGGCGGTGGGGATGGATATGTGCAGGTCGTCCGCGACTTCGGGCAGCAGGCCCATCATCACGAACTCGGTGGTACCGATGCCGAAGGCGCCGACGGCCAGGGCGAGCAGGGCCAGGGGCATGAAGTGAGCCGTGCCTTTCGAGGGAGAGCGGGGGAGAGCGAGGGAGAGCGAGTTCCGGATCAAGTCTATGTTCAATACCGGAACAAATGCGCGCGGCCTCGGTATTCCCCGTTCCCCCGGCTCAGGAGGAGGTGTCGACCTCCACACGCGCCGCCACCGGCAGATGGTCGCTCCCGGTCTCCGGCAGCGCCCACGAGCTCACCGGCTCGATGCCCTTCACCAGGATCTGGTCGATCCGCGCCATCGGGAACGACGCCGGCCAGCTGAACCCGAAACCGTTGCCCGAGGCGCCCTGCGTGGAGCGCATCTGGGCGGTGACGGCGTTGAGCGCCCGGTCGTTCATCGTGCCGTTCAGATCGCCGAGCAGGACCACCTTCCCCAGCGGCTCGTCGGCGATGGCCTCGCCCAGCGCGTTGGCGCTCTTGTCGCGCTGCCGGGCGGTGAACCCGGCCTCCATCTTCACCCGCACCGACGGCAGGTGGGCGACGTACACCGCGACCTGCCCGGACGGCGTGGCCACCGCGGCCCGCATGGCGCGCGTCCAGCCCAGCTTGATGTCCACGGGCTTGACCCCGGTCAGCGGGTACTTGCTCCACAGCCCGACGGTGCCCTGCACCGAGTGGTACTTGTACGTCGACGCCAGGGCCTTCTCGTACGTCGGCACCGCCGCGGCCGTCAGCTCCTCCAGAGCCACCACGTCCGCGCCGGACGCGGCCACGTCCCGGGCCGTGCCGGACGGGTCGGCGTTGTCGGCGTTGACGTTGTGCGTGGCCACCGTGAGGTCGCCGCCGGCGCCGGTCTTGTCGGTGACGAGGCCGCCGAAGAGGTTCAGCCACACGACCGCCGGGAGCAGCACGGCGATGAGGGCGGTGGCGGACCTGCGGACCAGGGCCAGCAGGAGCAGCACGGGGACGAACAGGCCCAGCCAGGGCAGAAACGTCTCGGTCAGGCTGCCGAGGTTGCCGACCGCGTTCGGGATCTGCGCGTGCAGCAGCATCACCAGCGCCAGGATCACCGCGAGGGCGGCCACCACGATGCCGCGCCGCCAGATGCGCGGGTCGCCGCGCCAGCCCGCGACCAGGCGGCTCTTCATCAGGCGGTTCGTCAGGCGCCGAAGCCCGGGTTCCCGGCGCTCGGGCCCCGAGCCGCCGTTGTCCGTCTCCGTCACGTACGCCTGCTGCGCCATACCGTCGCCTCACTACCTGCCGTGCACACCGTCGTCCCCCCGCGCCCAATAAGAACCCTAGGGGATGATCGGCTCGTTCCTGCCGTACCCATGACGGCCGTACGGGGGCGAGGACGTACAAGTCGCCTTCGCGAGTTCCGGTCGCGGCGGGGGAAAGCGCGCTCTGTGACGAAACGCGCACATGCGTGCTACGGAGTGCGGGAACTGACGGGCCGTAGACCTTCGAGCACGGTGTCGACCATCTGCTCCGCCAGCCCTTCCGGCAGGTCGGCGTCCGGGCGCATGACGGCACGCACCAGCATCGGGCCGAAGATCATGTCGTTCATCACGTCGACGTCGATGTCCGTGCGCAGTTCGCCGCTCTCCTGCCCGCGGCGCAGAATCGCGTGCTGTTTCCTGCGTCGCGGCTCGACGACGATCGCGTGGTAGGCGTCCCAGATCTTCGGACTGCTCTTCATCTGGGCGATGACGTTGTGCAGGAGCACCGACGAACGGCTCATCAGCCCGCGCCTGCGCAAGTGCTCCATGAGGACCACGAGATCGTCGCGCGCCGAGGTCCCGGGCAGTTCCGGGTCCGGGGGTTCGGCGGTGCGTACGACGTCGACGAAGAGCTCCTCCTTGCCGCTCCAGCGGCGGTAGATGGTGGACTTGCCGACGCCCGCGGTACGGGCGATGCGCTCGATGGACAGCTCCGCGAGCGGCACACCGTCCTCCAGCAGCCTCAGGACGCCCTCCATGATGGAGCGCTCCACGGCCTCGCTGCGGGGGCGGCCCCGCGCGGGGCCGTCGTGCCGGGGGTGGCTGTCGGCGAGGCTCACTGGGTTCGGTCCTTTCCGTGGGCTGTGCTGATTCTCCCTGGCGGAGGACGTCGGCGTGCCCGAGACGCGAGTCGGCGCGTGTCCTATTCGGCCGCGACCAACTTCCGCTCGCCCTCGCCCTCCTGAGGCGCCGTCGGCCTGCCCGGCAGACACAGCGCCACGACCACCGCGCCGAGCACCGCGACGCCCGTTCCCCACAGCGCCGTGACGTGCATGGCGTGCAGGAACGCGTCGTGGGCCGGGCCGACCAGGGCCTCGCCCCGGGAGCCGAGCCGGTCCGCGACGCCGAGCGTGGCCTCGATGGACTCGCCCGCCGTGTGCCGTACGCCCTCCGGCAGCACCGTGAGCTTGTCCTCGATGCCGCCCCGGTACGCGGTCGACATGACCGAGCCCAGTACGGCGACGCCGAGGGCGCCGCCGACCTGGCGGAAGGTGTTGCTGAGGGCGGAGGCGGAACCGGCCTTCTCGCGGGGCAGGGCCTGCATGATGACGACGCTGATCGGGGTCATGATGTGCGCCATGGCGGCGCCCATCAGGAAGAAGACGACCTCCAGCAGCCAGATCGGCGTGTCGGCCTCGAACGTGGCGAACGCGGCCAGGGTCGCGGCGATGAGCAGCATGGC
The DNA here is from genome assembly GCF_001513975.1 of Streptomyces curacoi. Taxonomy (GTDB): domain Bacteria; phylum Actinomycetota; class Actinomycetes; order Streptomycetales; family Streptomycetaceae; genus Streptomyces; species Streptomyces curacoi. Next base: position 629,862 of record NZ_KQ947984.1, on the reverse strand, counting down.
CCCGGTGGTCGTGGCCCGGTTGCCGAAGCGGTCGACGAGGAGCCGGGCGCGCGGCGCGAAGATCATCTGGGCGGCGGCCAGCGGCAGCATCAGCAGGCCGGTCTGAAGGGGCGAGTAGCCGCGCACGCTCTGGGTGTAGAAGACCGAGAAGAAGGTCACGCCCATGAGGGCGAAGAAGACCAGCGCGATGACGCCGACCGAGGCCGAGAAGACCTTGTTCTTGAAGTAGGTGACATCGATGGACGGATGGTCGCTGCGCTTCTCGAACACGACGAAGGCGGCGAGGACGGCGAGCCCGGCGGCGATCGTCCCGAGCACCGCCGGGTCCGTGAAGTCGGCGAGCTGGCCGCCCTTGATGATGCCGTAGACCAGCAGGACCAGGCCGACGACGGAGAGCACGACGCCGACGGGGTCGAGCCGGCCCGGGTTCGGGTCGCGCGAGTCGGGGGCCAGCCACAGCATCAGCGCGAGCGCGAGCAGCACGATCGGCACGTTGATGAGGAAGACCGACCCCCACCAGAAGTGGTCGAGCAGGACGCCGCCGGTGATCGGGCCGATGGCGATGGCGAGCCCGACGCCGCCGGCCCAGATGCCGATGGCCTTGGGCTGCTCGTCGCGCTCGAAGACGTTCATCAGGACGGCGAGGGTGGCGGGCATCACGAAGGCGGCGCCCAGGCCCATCACCGCGCGGAAGGCGATGAGCTCGCCGGGCGAGCCGGAGAAGGCGGCGAGGGCGGAGCCGACGCCGAACACGGCGAGGCCGCCGAGCAGGACCTTCTTGCGGCCGAGCCGGTCGCCGAGCAGACCGGCGCTGAACAGCAGGCCGGCGAAGACGAGGGTGTAGGAGTTGATCGCCCACTCCAGCTCGCCCTGGGTGGCGCCGAGGCCGGTCGGAGCCGGGGTCGAGATGGTCTTGATGGCGACGTTCAGGATCGAGTTGTCCAGGACGACGATCAGCAGGCTGAGCATCAGCACGCCGAGGATCGCCCAGCGGCGCCGGTGCACGGCTTCCGGTATGCGGGGGGCTGTGGCGGCGGGAGAAGTCATGCCGTCGAGCCTACGGGACTTACGATACGGCACCGTCTCGTATCGTAAATTTTTGCCGAGACCTTACGCGGAAGAACTCACACGGAGTGCCCTGGCCCTGGCTGGCACGAAGTGCCACCATGGAGGGGATCCGGGGACGCCGTAAGGGCGCCTCGAGATGACAGAAGGAGCCGTTGCAATGACGCAGCTTTCGGCTGCCCAGACGCCTCAGGCGAACCCCTCCGACGGCAGCAAGGCGCTGTACGGGGGGAAGGGCACCCGCCGCATCACCGTCCGCGACATCGCCCTCGCCAAGGAGCGGGGCGAGAAGTGGCCCATGCTCACCGCCTACGACGCGATGACCGCGTCCGTCTTCGACGAGGCCGGCATCCCGGTCATGCTCGTCGGCGACTCCGCGGGCAACTGCCACCTCGGCTACGACACGACCGTACCCGTCACGCTCGACGAGATGACCATGCTCTCGGCGGCCGTCGTGCGGGGCACCTCCCGCGCCCTGATCGTCGGCGACCTGCCGTTCGGCTCGTACCAGGAGGGCCCGGTGCAGGCGCTGCGCTCGGCGACCCGGCTGGTGAAGGAGGCCGGCGTCGGGGCGGTGAAGCTGGAGGGCGGGGAGCGCTCGCACCGCCAGATCGAGCTCCTGGTCGAGTCCGGCATCCCGGTCATGGCCCACATCGGCCTGACCCCGCAGTCCGTCAACGCCATGGGCTACCGCGTCCAGGGCCGCGGCGAGGAGGCCGCCGCACAGCTGCTGCGGGACGCCAAGGCGGTCCAGGACGCTGGCGCGTTCGCGGTCGTCCTGGAGCTGGTCCCGGCGGAGCTGGCCGCCGAGGTCACCCGGGTCCTGCACATCCCGACGGTCGGGATCGGCGCCGGGCCGGAGACGGACGCGCAGGTGCTGGTCTGGACGGACATGCTGGGCCTGACCGGCGGCCGGGTCCCCAAGTTCGTGAAGCAGTACGCCAACCTCCGCGAGGTCATGGGCAACGCGGCGAAGGCCTTCGCGGAGGACGTGGTCGGCGGAACGTTCCCGCAGGAAGAGCACTCCGTCCACTGATCCCGCCGGACACCCCTGAGCCACTGCGGCACCAAAGCGCCCCGCCGATCTTCCCCCGTCGGCGGGGCGCTCCTTTGGCGGCGGCGCCGGTCAGCGGCGGTACGACTCCACGTAACCGCTCGCGGGCGTGCCCACGCCCGTCACGTCGTCGTAGCCCTTCACGGCCCGGAGCGAGCTGTCGTGGCCGAGGGTGCGTACCGAGGTGGTCAGGCCGCCGGTGGCGTCGTAGCCGTTGACGAAGTCCACGCGCGCCACCGCGAGCCCGGAGCCGGTCGGGTCATCGGTGACGTCGTGGTACGCCTTCGACCCGTACCTCGCGTAGATCGACGGGTTGGCGAACCCGATCGGTTCGCCGCCGCGCGCCTCCTGCGCGAGTGCCTGTACGGCTGCGATCACCGGAGCGGCCAGCGAGGTGCCGCCGATGCGGTACTCGTCGTACGCCTGTGTCTTCCCGTCCGGCATGGTCTGCGTCTGGCCCACCAGGAACCCGGTGTTCGGGTCGGCGATCGCCGCGATGTCCGGGACGACGCGGTTGCCGTCGGCGCTGTGGGCCCCGGCCAGCGCGTCCGGGACGACGCCCCGCTGCCAGTACGGCTCGGGGACGGTCTTGCTGGTGCCGCCGCCCGCGCCCGAGGTGAAGGCGCCGGGGAAGTCCACCCAGCTCTTGCCGTCGTCCGACAGGACCGCCTTCTGCGTGCCCCAGCCGGTCTCCCACAGGTACGAGTCGCCCTTGCCGACCGCCAGCGACGTACCGCCGACCGCCGTCACCCACGCCGAGCTCGCCGGGATGTCGACCTGCTTGGTGCCGCTGCTCGCGACCTCGTCGCCGTCGTCGCCGGAGGAGTAGTAGAAGCCGATCCCCTCGACCGCGCCGAACTGGAAGACCTGGTCGTAGGCGGCCGCGAGGTCCGGAGTCCGGGCGGACTCCACCTCGCCCCAGGAGTTGGAGACGATGTCGGCCAGATGGTGGTCGACGATCTTGCCGAGCGAGTCCAGCAGGTCCTCGTCGTAGCAGGAGGCGGCGCCCACGTACGTGATCTGCGCACCGGGCGCGACCGCGTGCGCGGCCTCGACGTCGAGGGTCTCCTCGCCGTACCAGCCGGCCGCCGAGCACTCCTTGGTCCGCGTGTACTTGCCGGGCAGGACCTGCCGCAACTGGCCGCTGGTGTAGGCCGCGTCGCCGTGCCTCTTGGCGTAGGTGGCCGCGTCGTAGGCGATGGTCGGGGAGGCGTACGCGTCGGTGATGGCGATGCGCACGCCCTTGCCGGTGTGCTTGCCGGCGCCGTACGCGGCCCTCAGCTGCTGGCCGGTGTAGCCCTTGACGGCGTACGGGATCCTGGTGCCGTACGCCTCCGGCAGCGTGGTCGCCACGTTCGAGCCGTAGGACGAGGAGAACGGCCCGGCGTTGCGGAACACGGTCTCCGGCTGCGGCAGCCGGTCCTGGTGGCGGGCCAGGTGCGGCGCGTTGTCCAGTCCGGTGACGGTCAGGACGGCGTCCTTCAGATGGTCCGGCACCGAGACGGTCGTCGTGGGCGCGCGGTAAGTGGCGGCCCCCTTGGTGTAGTTGTGCAGCTGGGTGCCGAACGCCTTCTCCGCGGCGGCCACCTCGCCGGTGACGGCGACATAGTGCCGCGTGACGTCCGTGACCTTCAGGCCCGCCGAGGTCAGCCACTCCTTGACCGCGGCGACCTGGGCCTTGGTCGCGCCGAAGCGGGCGCGGGCCTGGCCGGCGGTGAGGTACTTGCCGTACGACGCCGACTTCGGGTCCGACACGGCCTTCGCGTACGCGGCGAGGCCGGCGGCGTCCCGGCCCTTGAGGTAGACGCGGGCGGAGAGCCGGGCGCTGTCCGCGGTCGCGCCCCGGTCGGAGCGGGCGGTGGCCCACGCGGGCCTGGTCCCCGCGAGCGTGTCCCGGGCGGGCCGGTCCGAGGCGTGCGCGGCGGGTGTGCCGAGCGCCAGCGCGCCGGCGAGCAGGGGCAGGGTCGCCGCCAGGCTCACTCCGGCGCGCAGGGTGGCGCGATTGGATCTCATGAAACCCCCTGTGCGGTTCGTCGCGAGTGGATCACTCGACAGTCGTCACTCTCGCGATGAACTGTTCATGCCAGGGGAATACCGGGGCCAAGAAGCCCCCAATTAACCTAATGACAAGGCCATTTGAGGACGGCGGCGGGCGGCGGACCACGCCGTGCGAGCACTACGGCCGCGGCTCGGCGCCCCGCTCCTTCAACATGTCCCTCATCAGGCCGATCTCCGACTGCTGCCCGTCCACCATGCCCTGCGCGAGCTGCTTCTCCACGCCGACCGAGCACTTGTCCACACAGCCCTCGGCCATGTGGATGCCGCCCTTGTGATGGTCCGTCATCAGCTGGAGATAGAAGATCTCCGCCTGCCTGCCGCTGAGGCCCTGGAGCTTCTTCAGCTCCGTGTTGGTCGCCATGCCCGGCATCAGCGCGCCGTCCTCGCCGGAGGCCATGTCACCCATGCCCATCCAGGTCATCGGCGCGTCCGACGACACCTTCGGCAGCTCCCACAGATCCAGCCAGCCCAGCAGCATGCCGCGCTGGTTGGCCTGCGTCTGCGCGATGTCGTACGCCAGCCGCCGCACCTTCTCGTCCTTGGTGCGGTCGCGCACGATGTACGACATCTCCACGGCCTGCTGGTGGTGCACCGCCATGTCCCGCGCGAACCCGGCGTCCGCCGAGTCGGCACTCGGGTTCTCGTTCGAACCGCCGTCCTCGGCGACGGCGTAGGTGATCGCACCCGCCGCGACGAGCACCGCCGCGGCGGCCCCTGCCATCCAGCCGACGTGCTGCTTCACTCCGACAGACCGCCCGTGCAGGCCGCGCCCTTCTCGGGCGTCTGCTCACCCTGGACGTACTTCTCGAAGAACTTGCCGACGTTCGGGTCGTCCGCGCCGGTCACCGTGCGCTGCGCGCCCCACGCGGTGAGCATGATCGGGGCCTTCTGCTTCTCGTCCGGGCTCATCAGCGTGTACGGCGTCTGCTTGACCTTCGCCGCCAGCGCCTCGATGTCGGCCTTGGGTGCCTTGGAGGTGTACGTCACCCACACCGCGCCGTGCTCCAGGGAGTGCACGGCGTTCTCGTTCGCCAGCTCCTTGGTGTAGACGTCGCCGTTGCAGTTCATCCACGCGTCGTGGTGGTTGCCACCGACAGGGGGCTCCAGCGGGTACTTCACGGACGTCTTGACGTGGGTGCGCCCCAGCGTCCCCTTCCAGGTGCTCACACCGTCCTCGCCGGCGACGAGCTTCCCGGTGGTCTTCGCGTCGGTCGCCTCGTCGTCCTTGCCGGACTGCGACTGCACGAGGACGACACCGCCGACCACGAGGCCGACGACGATCACCACACTGGCCGCGATCGTGAGGATCCGGTTGCGCTGCTCACGGGCACGCTCGGCGCGCCGCATCTCCTCTATTCGCGCCTTGCGGGCCGCGCTGTCCTTGTTCTTGGCCGAGCCCATGAGTGTTGTCCTTCGGGGAAAGGGACGGTCGGGTCCGCTGATCGTAATGGGGAAGGTGTGACCTCTTGTAGGGAGGCCGCAGGAAAGACCGGATCAGAACGATGCGCCGTCCGGCGCGAGGCGTCGGCGCTCCGGGGCCGTCCAACCAATATTTGGAGCCTCATATGCGCATTATCTACGCTGCGCCCATGCGGCTGCTGCGCTCCACCGACCTGGCACTCCGGCTCCTCATGCGCCTCGCCGTCCTGGGCGACGCCACGCCGACGACCCGGCAGGTCGCGGCGGACATGGAGGTGCCCTACACACACGCGGCCAAGGTCGTCGCCGAGCTCCAGTACATGGGCCTGGTCGACGCCCGCCGGGGCCGCGGCGGCGGCCTCTCGCTCAGCGACAGGGGCCGTACCGCGTCGGTCGGCGCCATCGTGCGCGCCTTCGAAGGGGACGGTGACGTCGTCGACTGCGAGGGCGACCACCCCTGCCCGCTCAACTCCGGGTGCCGGCTGCGGGGCGCCCTGCGCCGGGCCCAGGAGGCCTTCTACGCCTCGCTGGACCCGCTGACGGTGGCCGATGTGACGGCCGACCCCACGGGGCCGCTGCTGCTCCGGATCGGCCGGGCGCCCTGAGGCCGGCCCGGCCTCAGCCCTCCTGCGCCAGCCAGAGGTCCGGCCCGAACACCTCGTAGTGGATGTCGGCCGGTGCCGCACCCTTCTCGATCAGCTGCGCCCGCACCGCCCGCATGAAGGGCAGCGGACCGCACAGGTACGCGCGCGTGCCCCGCGGTACGGCGATGCCGGTCAGGTCGACCAGGCCGGTGCGGTGGGACTCCTCGTCGGCGTCGGCGTGCGTCTCGTACCAGAAGTGGACCGACGCGTGCGCGAGCTTCTTCGCGTATGCCTCGTGGTCGGCGCGCAGGGCGTGCTCGGCGGGGGAGCGGTCGCCGTGCACGACGAGTACCGGGCCCTGGTACCCGGTGTCCGCGAGCTCACCCAGCAACGCGACCATCGGGGTGACGCCGATGCCGGCGGAGGCGAGGAGCAGCGGGGTGCCGGTGCCGGTGCCGGTGTCGGTGTCGGTGTCGCCGAGCACGAGATCGCCGTACGGCGCCGACAGGCGCAGCCGGTCGCCGGCCCGCACGCGCGCGTGGAGGTGGTTCGAGACCTCGCCGTCGGGTGCGGTGCCGCCGCGCACCCGCTTCACGCTGATCTGGCGTACCGGTGACCCGGGTGCGGCGGAGAGGCTGTACTGGCGTATCTGCCGGGCCCCGTCCGTCAGCTCCACCTGGACGGAGACGTACTGTCCGGCCCGGAAGCCGGGCGCCGGGCGGCCGTCGGCCGGGCGCAGCCGGAAGGTGGCGACGTCGGCGGTCTCCTCGACGCGCGCGACGACCTCCCACTCCCGCCACTCGGCACCGCCCCGCTCCTCGTACAGCCGCTTCTCCAGGGCGATGAGCGCGTTCGCCATCAGCCAGTAGACCTCGTCCCAGGCGGCCGCGACCTCGGGCGTGACGGCCTCGCCGAGCACGTCGGCGATGGCGGCGAAGAGGTGCTCGTGGACGGTTCCGTACTGCTCGGCCGTGACGCCGAGTGAGGCGTGCTTGTGGGCGATGCGGCCCAGCAGCACGTCGGGCCGCTGCTCAGGGTGGTCCAGGAGGTGCGTGGCGAAGGCGGCGATGGAGCCCGCCAGGGCCTGCCGCTGGGTGCCGGCCGCCTGGTCGCCGCGGTTGAACAGGTCCCTCAGCAGCTCGGGGCTCGACTGGGCGGCACGGCATTAAAACTTGCATTTGAGATGCAAATTAAAGAGGCCGTCGTCCGTGGGCCGTTCGGGCCGGGCATTACGGATGTCGGTCCGAGCAGGCAAGATGGGCGGAGGAGGAGAACACCTGCTCGTGCGCGGTACACCTGACGTACGCGAGGCGTTCAGCCCGGGATCGCCGAGGCGATCAAGGTCCGCAACGCGCATGAAATGCTGTTGTGGTGGGATGCTCAGGTGCCCGACCGCCTCCCGCGGTACCGGAGACAGGCGGCCTGACCAGCAAGGATGGGGAAGCGGAAGATGGACAAGCAGCAGGAGTTCGTGCTCCGGACCTTGGAGGAGCGCGACATCCGGTTCGTACGCCTGTGGTTCACGGACGTGCTGGGCTTCCTCAAGTCCGTGGCCGTGGCCCCGGCCGAGCTGGAGCAGGCCTTCGACGAGGGCATCGGCTTCGACGGCTCGGCGATCGAGGGCTTCGCCCGGGTCTACGAGTCCGACATGATCGCCAAGCCGGACCCGTCGACCTTCCAGATCCTGCCCTGGCGCGCCGAGGCCCCCGGCACCGCCCGCATGTTCTGCGACATCCTCATGCCGGACGGCTCCCCGTCCTTCGCCGACCCGCGCTACGTCCTCAAGCGCGCCCTGGCCCGCACCTCCGACCTGGGCTTCACCTTCTACACCCACCCGGAGATCGAGTTCTTCCTGCTGAAGGACAGGCCCCTCGACGGCTCCCGCCCGACCCCGGCCGACAACTCCGGCTACTTCGACCACACCCCCCAGAACATCGGCATGGACTTCCGCCGCCAGGCGATCACCATGCTGGAGTCGATGGGCATCTCGGTGGAGTTCTCCCACCACGAGGGCGCGCCCGGCCAGCAGGAGATCGACCTGCGCTACGCCGACGCGCTCTCCACGGCTGACAACATCATGACGTTCCGCCTGGTCATGAAGCAGGTCGCGCTGGAGCAGGGCGTCCAGGCGACCTTCATGCCCAAGCCCTTCTCCGAGCACCCGGGCAGCGGCATGCACACCCACCTGTCGCTCTTCGAGGGCGACCGCAACGCCTTCTACGAGTCCGGCGCCGAGTACCAGCTCTCCAAGGTCGGCCGCTCCTTCATCGCGGGCCTGCTGCGGCACGCGGCGGAGATCTCCGCGGTCACCAACCAGTGGGTCAACTCCTACAAGCGCATCTGGGGCGGCACCGAGCGCACCGCCGGCGCCGGCGGCGAGGCCCCCTCGTACATCTGCTGGGGCCACAACAACCGCTCGGCCCTGGTCCGCGTCCCGATGTACAAGCCCGGCAAGACCGGTTCGGCCCGCGTCGAGGTCCGTTCGCTGGACTCGGGCGCCAACCCCTACCTCGCCTACGCCGTCCTGCTCGCCGCCGGCCTCAAGGGCATCGAGGAGGGCTACGAGCTGCCTCCGGGCGCCGAGGACGACGTGTGGGCGCTCTCCGACGCCGAGCGCCGCGCCATGGGCATCGAGCCGCTGCCACAGAACCTCGGCGAGGCCCTGACCCTGATGGAACGCAGCGACCTCGTCGCCGAGACGCTGGGCGAGCACGTCTTCGACTTCTTCCTGCGCAACAAGCGGCAGGAGTGGGAGGAGTACCGCAGCGAGGTCACCGCGTTCGAGCTGCGGAAGAATCTGCCGGTGCTGTAGGGGCAGGCCAGAGCAGCGTTTCTGCTGACTCGGCGGTTGGGGCCGACGGCCGAGATGTCGGCCCCGAACACCCGTCACTGGCCCTGGGTGGTCTCTGGGCCGTCCGAGCCGGATCACTGTGGGGCGCGGGCAGCCTGCTCCTAAGTGCTGTCCCGTAAGTGATCGGAGACGTGCCTGTTGGTCGTCTGCTCGCTCGTCTCGCTTCTCGGTCAGCCGCTGAGGACGAGGTTGCGGAGGCGGGCGAATCCGAGCATGGCGTGTTGGGCGCTGTCGCCTTTTGGCCGGCAGTCTCGGATCCGGGCCGGGAGTTCGGCCTGGCCGCGTTCGCGGCGGTGCGGGATGACACGGCCGGTGCCCCGGTAGCCGTCATCCGCGATCACTGTCGTCTTACCGACGGCGGCCTTCGCGCCGGAGAGCTCTTACGAGGACGACCTGGTGGTTGGCCTACGGACTGGAGACGAATGATGAAGCAGGACGACGCTCTACAGCTCGCAGTGGCGTTTCTCGCCGACAGCCAGCGCGATGACGAGCCTCCTCTTGCCATAGACATGGAACGAGTCCGCGAGCACAACGGCCTCCTGATCGTGCCTTACAACTCTGTGCAGTACCTCGCTTCGCGTGACGTGAGGGAGCAGCTGTTGGACTGCTGGCCCATCCTCGTCGACCTCGAACGCGGCGACGTGCGGTTCGGGACCCTGGAGGAGCGGCATCTGTGGAGGAACCTGAGCAACTGATGAGGCCGTGGCTGTGACCGAGCACTTGAGTTGGCCCCTGAGCGGCTGAGTTGGCCCGGTTGAGTGCTGCGGTTGGCCCAATGGGTCAGCAGACGAGTTGGCCAGGGAGAAGGGCAATGGCCCGGCCTCGGATGCCGAGCCGAGTGTTCGGGGACGCGGCGAGGCGGCATCACCGTCGACTACCCGCACGTGCAGGGCCGCGCCCGGCGGGCTTACCCCTGATGGTGTTCCGGGATGCCCTTTCGTCGAGCCCGGTGGCGCTCCACCAGCCTCGCCGCCTCCGTGCCCCGTCCATTGGCCACCGGCGCAACGAACAGTTCGGAGGCGGCAGCGGGACGCAGGCCCATGTCCCTTGCGGCCTGGTCAGGCAGGTCTGCGAGGTTCCACTGCACGGTCTCGTGACTGATCTGTCCGGCGGCGGTGAAGGTGAACAGGCTTGTTCCTGGGACGTCGAACCGCTGGCCGGAGAGAACGGTTCCGAAGGTGCGCCACAGAAAGGCGGCCCGGCCCGCAGCATGGACTCTGTCCAGAGCGGACATGCCCAGCCTGGAGGTGGCGGCGAACCAGAGTCCGAAGTGGTCACGGAGCTCGTCACGGCCGTGCAGGTCCCACCGGAGCGTCTTGTCCACAAAGTGGACGTCCTCGGTGTAGACGGACACCAAGGCATCCAGATCGTGACTGCCCATGGCGTCGCACACCCGCCGGAAGGCCGCCTCCTGCACGTCCCGGTACGACGATTCGGATCTGCTCACACACGGATCGCTCACTGCCAGTCCTCTCACAGCAGGTGCCTGTGTCCGCGCCCTCCCCTCCGTGCGATGCCACCAGACATGGATGCCCTGGCGAAACGCTTTTCCGTCACCCGTAAGAGGCCGTATGACGCGCCGATGGTGGACGGTACGGGACCGTACTCGGACGCACGCACATTGCGCACCACACTGTGGGGAGCCCGTGACCTCCTACATTGCGAGCGCTGACTCGTACCTCCTTCCGTGAAATCCCCGGTCAGGCTCACGGCCGTCGCCCTGCGGGGCAACTCCGACGCTCAGCGGGGCCGACTCAAGCGCGAAAGGGCCAATTGGAGTGCTCAGTCACAGTGGCTGTCCGCAACCACACTTACGGCACAGCCCTTAGAATCGAATGCCTGAACGACTCGCCTCCCGGCCTACCCAGCACCCAGGGCGCACGGCGGCATACTGATCCTCATGAACTCGCCATCACGAAAGGCCGATGCCGCGTAGGCGGCCCGGTTCGCTGCGCGCCGCGCAGTGGCTTCGACAGGGGGCGCGCTGGTGGGACACGCCCGCCCCGGACCGCATCCACGGGCTCTCCGCCCGTACCAGCCTCGCCGTACACCGCCATGAGGCGCTCTCGGCCGACTACTTCGTCTTCCCCGGCGTCACCGACCATGCCCTGCGGAGATACGAGGCTTTTCTGAGGCCCGCGGGGCGTAAGCCGCGCTATCCGTACGGCGACGACTGCGGCTGCCGCGGCTGTTCCCTCCGGGACGTCCGGCACGCTCGCGACGTGCTCGGCACCGTCCTGCGGAACCTGCCCCCGCGGGACCGTGCCGAGCTGGCGCGGACCGTCGCCGCGCTGGACGCGGAGTACCGCGCCCGTACCCTGCCGGATCCGCTCGCCGACCGGCGGCTGCGGTGGTGGCACCGGCGGTTGCAAGGGTGCCCCTTCACACAGAGCGGGCGTACCTGATGATCAGTCCCGCCGCGCCGCCTGCTCCGACAGGAGCCGGTGGAGCGGCTCCTCACTCCTGCGCCGGTACTCCTGGACGGACCAGCCGTTGCCGTCGGGGTCCTTGAAGTACATGAAGGTGGCGCCGTCGTCGGGGGAGTACTGGACCGGCTCCGAGACGTCGAGGCCGCGCTCGACCAGCTCCGCACGGGCCGCCTTGATGTCGGCGACGCAGAGCTGGAGGCCCTGGTAGGAGCCGGGCTCGGGTTTGGTCTCGCCCTGGGCCATGTCCCAGATGCTGTCGCCGAGGGCGATCGAACAGCCCGAGCCCGGAGGCGTCAGCTGGACGATCCGCATGCCCGGCATGACCTCCTGGTCGATGTCGACGTGGAAACCGACCTTGTCCCGGTAGAAGTCGCGGGCCCGGTCGATGTCGCTCACGGGCAGCGGGATCACTTCGAGCGTGAAGTCCATTGCTGATCCTCCAAGGTGAAACGCCAACGGGTCTGGCTGAACGGTTCTCCCTTACCGAAGCCGAAAACCGTGCGCGGTGCCACCGAAAAGACGGCAGCCCGTCCCGGACCGTGGTGGAAATACCCCTCCCGTACCTCGAAGTGCCAGAAACTGCCGTACTTCGCCTCCCACGCGGCGGCCAGCTCGCGCAGCCGGGCGTCGTCGGTGATCCGCACCGCCTCGCCCTCGACCACGAGGTCGAAGCCCTGGTTCCAGGTGTTCGTGCCGGTCGTCAGCACGACGTTCGGGTTCTCCGCCAGGTTCCTCGCCTTGCGCTCCTCCGGGCCCGTGCAGAAATGCAGCGCGTCCTCCGACCACACCGCCGGCAGCGGGGTCACATGCGGCCGCCCGTCCGGTCGTACCGTCGAGATCCAGAACAGCTCCGCCCCGGCCAGCAGTTTCTCAGCCTCGGCCCAGGGGGTCGCGGTGGCCCGCTCGTCGCTGTAGCGCGCATCCAGCCGGGTCTGCGGTTGCTTCTCGGTCATCGGACGCCCTCCAGACGTGTCGCTCCACAAGGCAGACCGCGCGGGCCACCGGAACTCATCGGGGCCACTCCCAGGTACTGCGGTTAGGCTCGATCGCGTACGACCTTGATCGGACGGGAGGCCGAAGATGACGGGGCCGGGGCGCAGGAGCAGTACCTTCACACGGCTGCTGCGGCACGGATTCACCGACGCGTCGGCCGCCGAGCGGCTCCTGGACAGCGTCGAGCTCGCCCCGATCAGGAACGACCCGGTGCTGCTGGAGGCCCTGGGCGCCACCGCCGACCCGGACCTGGCCCTGCACGGCCTCGTACGGCTGCTCGAAGCCCAGCCCGACCCCGTCACCCAGCGGCAACTGCTCGACACGGTGATAGCGGCCAAGCCCCTGCGCGACCGGCTGCTCGGCGTGCTCGGTGCCTCGGCCGCGCTCGCCGACCACCTCGCCAGGCACGCCGGCGACTGGCAGGCCCTGGTCAGGTACGAGCCGCAGGACCTGCACCCGGAGGTGGAGGAGTTCGAGCGGGGCCTCGCCGAGGCCACCGACCCGGTGTCCCTGCGCGTCGCCTACCGGCGCTGCCTGCTGTCGATCGCCGCGCGCGACGTCTGCGGCACCACCGACGTGGCCCAGACGGCCGCCGAGCTCGCCGACCTCGCCACCGCGACCCTGCGCGCCGCCCTCGCCATCGCCCGCGCCGCCGCGCCGGAGGACGCCGCCCTGTGCCGGCTCGCCGTCATCGCCATGGGCAAGTGCGGGGGCCACGAGCTCAACTACGTCTCCGACGTCGACGTCATCTTCGTCGGGGAGGCCGTCGAAGGCGCCGACGAGGGCAAGGCGCTCAGGTCGGCCACCAAGCTCGCCTCGCACATGATGCGGATCTGCTCCGAGACCACCGTCGAGGGCTCGATCTGGCCGGTCGACGCCAATCTGCGCCCCGAGGGCCGCAACGGCCCCCTGGTGCGCACGCTCAGCAGCCACCTCGCCTACTACCAGCGCTGGGCCAAGACCTGGGAGTTCCAGGCGCTGCTCAAGGCCCGCCCGGTGGCGGGCGACATCGAGCTGGGCGAGGAGTACGTCGCCGCGCTGGAGCCCCTGGTCTGGAAGGCCGCCGAGCGGGAGAACTTCGTCGCCGACGTGCAGAAGATGCGCCGCCGGGTGGTGGAGAACATCCCCGTCGCCGAACTCGACCGGCAGCTCAAGCTGGGCCCGGGCGGTCTCCGGGACGTCGAGTTCGCCGTACAGCTGCTGCAGTTGGTGCACGGGCGGGCCGACGCGTCGCTGCGGAGCGGGACCACGCTGAACGCCCTCCAGGCCCTCGCCGCCGGAGGCTACGTCGGCCGCGCCGACGCCGCCCAACTCGACGCCGCCTACCGCTTCCTGCGCTCCATGGAGCACCGCATCCAGCTCTACCGGCTGCGGCGCACGCACCTGGTTCCCGAGGACGAGGCCGACCTGCGCCGCATCGGCCGCTCCCTCGGCCTGCGCGCCGACCCGGTCGCCGAGCTGAACCGCGAGTGGAAACGGCACGCGAGCGTCGTACGGCGGCTGCACGAGAAGCTCTTCTACCGCCCGCTGCTCGACGCGGTCGCCCAACTCGCCCCCGGCGAGGCACGGTTGAGCGCGGAGGCGGCGCGGGAACGGCTGGTCGCGCTCGGCTACGCCGACCCGGCCTCCGCCCTGCGCCACCTGGAGGCACTGGCCTCCGGCGTCACCCGCAAGGCGGCCATCCAACGCACCCTGCTGCCCGTCCTGTTGGGCTGGTTCGCGGACTCCGCGGACCCGGACGCGGGCCTGCTGAACTTCCGCAAGGTGTCGGACGCGCTCGGCAAGACCCCTTGGTATCTGCGGCTGTTGCGGGACGAGGGCGCCGCGGCCGAGAACCTCGCCCGTGTCCTGTCGGCGGGCCGTCTCGCCCCCGATCTGCTGATGCGGGCACCGGAGGCGGTGGCGCTGCTCGGTGACGGCGACGGCGGCAGCGGTCTGGAGCCGCGCTCGCGCGGGCACCTGGAGCAGGAGATCCTCGCCGCGGTGCGGCGCGCGGACGGTGCCGTACAGGCGGTCACGGCGGCGCGTGGCGTGCGGCGACGGGAGCTTTTCCGTACGGCCGCCGCCGACATCGTCGACTCCTACGGCACCGAGACGAAGCCGGCCGAGGCCGACCAGGGCGCCCTGGTCGACCGGGTCGGCGCGGCGGTGTCCGACCTGACGGCGGCGACCCTCGCGGGGACCTTGCGGGCGGTGGTGCGGGACGGCTGGGGGGAGACTCTGCCCACCCGGTTCGCGATCATCGGCATGGGGCGCTTCGGCGGGCACGAGCTGGGCTACGGCAGCGACGCGGACGTCCTCTTCGTGCACGAGCCGCGCGAGGGGGCGGACGAGCAGGAGGCCGCGGCGGCCGCGAACCGGGTGGTCGAGGAGATGCGCCGGCTGCTGCAGATCCCGAGTTCGGACCCGCCCCTGCTGATCGACGCCGGTCTGCGCCCGGAGGGCAAGTCGGGGCCGCTGGTGCGCACACTGAAGTCGTACGCGGCCTACTACCGCCGCTGGTCCCTGGTCTGGGAGTCGCACGCACTGCTGCGGGCCGAGCCGGTCGCGGGGGACGAGGATCTGGGCCGCCGTTTCATCGAGCTGGTCGACCCGCTGCGGTATCCCGCCGAGGGCCTCGGCGAGGACGCCGTGCGGGAGATCCGGCGCCTGAAGGCCCGTATGGAGTCCGAGCGCCTGCCGCGCGGCGCCGACCCGAAGCTGCACACCAAGCTGGGGCCCGGCGGTCTGTCCGACGTCGAGTGGACGGTCCAGCTGCTGCAGCTCCGGCACGGCTGGGCGGAGCCGGGCCTGCGGACCACACGGACGCGGGAGGCCCTCGCCGCCGCCTGTGCGGCCGGGCTCATCCCGGCCGAGGAGGCGGCGATCCTGGACGAGGCGTGGGTGCTGGCGACGCGGGTGCGCAACGCGGTGATGCTGGTGCGGGGGCGGGCCGGGGACACCTTCCCGTCCGACGGGCGGGAGCTCGCGGCGGTGGGGCGGTACCTGGGGTACGGGCCCGGTCACGTGGGCGACATGCTCGACGCCTACCGGCGTACCGCGCGTCGGGCTCGGGGCGTGGTGGAGGAGCTGTTCTACGGGGCGTGAGGCTGCGGTTCCGTGGGGTGCGCGCGAGCCCGCGCCGCCGGTGCGGGGACGGTGGGTGCGCGCTATGCCTGCGGCGGTCCGGTGCGCGGCTCGTGGGGGTCGCGATGCGTGCGGCGGGCTGTGCGCGGTGCGTGGGGGTCGCGATGCGTGCGGCGGCCTGCGCGGTGCGTGGGAGTGCGCGTCGATGCCTGCGTCGGTCCGTGCGGGGGTTCCGTGGGGCCGCGCGTAGCGCCTACGCGTGGGTCGTGGGGCGGGGCCGCGCGGGGGGGTGTCCGTCCTCGGTCCGGTGGCTCGGTTCCTCGGTGGGGGGCTCGGCGTTGACGTCGGCCGCTGCGGGCGGACGCCCCCCGGCGCGTTCCCTCTCCGCCGTGGGCGGGTGCGGGCGCGTGCCCACCCGTTTCGGGAGGGCGTGCGGCAGCGCTCCGTACCAGAGGCGTGCCACCGTGTAGCCGAAGGCCAGGCAGAGGATGCCGCCCACCGCGTCCAGCCAGAAGTGGTTGGCCGTTGCGACGATCACGACGAGGGTGGCCGCCGGGTAGAGCACGCCCAGGACGCGGACCCAGGGGATCCTCGCCAGGGCGAAGATCGTCAGGCCGCTCCAGACCGACCAGCCGATGTGCATGGACGGCATCGCGGCGTACTGGTTCGACATGTTCTTCAGGTCGCCCGAGGCCATCGAACCCCAGGTGTCGTGGACCAGCACCGTGTCGATGAAGCCGCCGCCGACCATCAGCCGTGGGGGAGCGAGCGGGTACAGGTAGTAACCGACCAGGGCCACACCCGTGGTGGCGAAGAGGACCAGGCGGGTCGCCGCGTAGCGGCCGGGGTGGCTGCGGTAGAGCCAGACCAGGACGCCGAGGGTCACGACGAAGTGCAGCGTCGCGTAGTAGTAGTTCATGCCGACGATGAGCCAAGTCACCGAGTTCACGGTGTGGTTGATCGACTCCTCGACGGCGATGCCCAGTTGGTGTTCGAGCTTCCAGAGCCAGTCGGCGTTGCGCAGAGCCTCGGCCTTCTGCTCCGGTACCGCGTTGCGAATGAGTGAGTACGTCCAGTAACTCACCGCGATCAGCAGGATCTCGAACCAGAGGCGAGGGCGGCGCGGGGTGCGCGGTCGGCGCAGGGGGTTTTGCCCCGTCTCGTCCGCGACGGGAGGAGGAACGGCCGCTTCGCGGCCTCCCAGTGTCGTCACGGTCGTGTCACCCATGGGCACAGAGTCTGCCAGAAAAGCCTTCCCCGACCGATCATCCCCCGGTTGGGTTCAGGACGCATGTTCTACAGCCGGCGTATACCCCCATCCTCCTACCGGGGCAGGGGTGGCGGTGCGGGGCCTCCGTCTTAGGGACGACTCAGGCTTGTTTCTTGTTGCCGGGTGCCGAAGCCGTCGATCCGCGCACCACCAGCTCCGGCATGAACACGAACTCGCTGTGGGGGGCCGGGGTCCCGCCGATCTCCTCCAGCAGCGTGCGCACCGCCGCCTGCCCCATCGCCGGCACCGGCTTGCGGACCGTGGTCAGGGGAGGGTCGGTGAAGGCGATCAGCGGGGAGTCGTCGAAGCCGACGACCGAGATGTCCGTCGGGACTTCCAGGCCGCGCTGCCGGGCCGCCCGTATCGCGCCCAGGGCCATCATGTCGCTGGCGCAGACGACCGCGGTGCAGTCGCGGTCGATGAGGGCCGTGGCGGCGGCCTGGCCGCCCTCCAGCGTGTACAGGGAGTGCTGGATCAGTTCGGTCTCTATGACGTTCGCCGGCAGGTTCAGCTGGTCCTGCATCGTGCGGACGAAGCCCTCGATCTTGCGCTGGACCGGGACGAAACGCTTGGGGCCGAGCGCGAGGCCGATGCGGGTGTGGCCCAGGGAGGCGAGGTGGGTGACCGCCAGGGTCATGGCCGCTCGGTCGTCCGGCGAGATGAACGGCGCCTGGACCTTGGGGGAGAAGCCGTCCACCAGGACGAAGGGCACGCCCTGCGCGCGCAGGCGCTCGTAGCGCTGCATGTCGGCGGTGGTGTCCGCGTGCAGTCCGGAGACGTAGATGATGCCGGCCACTCCGCGGTCGACGAGCATCTCGGTGAGCTCGTCCTCCGTCGAGCCGCCCGGCGTCTGGGTGGCCAGCACCGGGGTGTAGCCCTGCCGGGTCAGGGCCTGGCCGATGACCTGGGCCAGCGCCGGGAATATCGGATTCTCCAGCTCGGGGGTGATCAGGCCCACCAGGCCCTCGCTGCGTTGCCGCAGCCGCACCGGACGCTCGTAGCCCAGCACGTCGAGTGCGGCCAGCACGGACTGGCGAGTGGTGGCGGCGACGCCCGGCTTCCCGTTGAGGACGCGGCTGACGGTCGCTTCGCTCACCCCCGCCTGAGCAGCGATGTCGGCAAGCCGTGTGGTCACAGGGTGGGACTGTACCGGCCAGGTCTCGCCTTGCACACCAATCGGACGCCGTGGGCGACCTGTTGACCGGCCCGGCCCGGACTGCTGTGTCATCGCGCTCCCTCGTGAAAGTGATGGCAAGAGCTTGCAGAGTCTTGCACAACCGGCCCCGTACCGCTCCACCCCTGAAAAGAAGCGTCTCACGACGGTCGCCGACAGGTCACGCACGGATAACTTCGGAGATCTCTTGCACTTTTTTTCTGCAAGGTCTTTCGCAAGGATTGCATCGCTGTTACGTTCACGTCGCCCGGCGGCGGCAACGGCGCGGTCGGCAATACAGCAGGGTCAGGCAGACGGGGCCGCCCCTGCACACACGGGCTTTCACCCTCAAGGAGAACTCATGCGGCGTGGCATAGCGGCCACCGCGCTGGTGGCGTCCCTCGCTCTCGCGGCGACGGCCTGCGGCGGAAGTGACAGCGGCGACAGTGCCGACGGGCCGGTCACCATCACCTGGTGGGACACCTCCAACGCCACCAACGAGGCGCCGACGTACCAGGCCCTGGTCAAGGAGTTCGAGGCCGCCAACAAGGACATCAAGGTCAAGTACGTCAACGTCCCCTTCGACCAGGCCCAGAACAAGTTCGACACCGCCGCCGGTTCCAAGGGCGCCCCGGACATCCTGCGCTCCGAGGTCGGCTGGACGCCCGCCTTCGCCAAGAAGGGCTTCTTCCTGCCGCTGGACGGCACCGAGGCCCTCGCCGAGCAGGACAAGTTCAAGCCCAACCTGATCGAGCAGGCCAAGTACGAGGACAAGGTCTACGGGGTTCCGTTCACCACGGACACCCTCGCCCTCGTCTACAACAAGGAACTGTTCGAGAAGGCCGGCGTCGAGGCCCCCAAGACCTGGGGCGACCTGAAGAAGGCCGCCGCCACGATCAAGGCCAAGACCGGCGTCGACGGCTACTGGGGCTCCACCCAGGCCTACTACGCCCAGACGTTCCTCTACGGCGAGGGCACCGACACCGTCGACGCCGACGCCAAGAAGATCACCGTCGCCTCGCCCGAGGCCAAGAAGGGCTACCAGACCTGGCTGAGCCTCTTCGACGGCAAGGGCCTGCACAAGGCCGACACCACCGCCGACGCCTACGCCCACATCCAGGAGGCGTTCGTCAACGGCAAGGTCGCCGCGATCATGCAGGGCCCGTGGGAGATCACCAACTTCTACAAGGGCTCGGCGTTCAAGGACAAGAACAACCTCGGCATCGCCACCGTCCCGGCCGGCTCCGCCGGCAAGGCGGGCGCCCCGACCGGCGGCCACAACCTCTCCGTGTACGCCGGTTCCGACAAGGCGCACCAGGAGGCCGCGCTGAAGTTCGTGAAGTTCATGACCTCGGCGAAGGCCCAGGAGACCATCGCCCTGAAGAACTCCACGCTGCCCACCCGCGACGACGCCTACACCGCCAAGGTCAAGGCCGACCCGGGCATCGCCGGCTACCAGACCGTCCTCGGCGCCGCCCAGCCGCGCCCGGCCCTGCCCGAGTACAGCTCCCTGTGGGGCCCGCTGGACACCGAGCTGCTGAAGGTCGCCGGCGGCAAGGAGTCCCTGGACAAGGGCCTGAGCAACGCCGAGGTCGCCATCGCCAAGCTGGTGCCGGACTTCAGCAAGTGACCCCGAGTGACCACCGGATCGCCCTGAATCATGGGGGGAGCGATCCGGTGGTCACCGGCCTGCGCGCCGTACACCCCTTGATCTGCTGATCTTCGAGAAGGTTGTCGAACCATGACAGTCGCCATCGACCGTGCGACAGGGAAAACCCGAGGTGACCGCGGACCCCGCCCCGGGCCGCTCCAGCGCCTCAAGCACGGCTACCAGAAGCACTGGTACGCATATGCGATGATCGCCCCGGTCGTGATCGTCCTCGGCGTCCTCGTGATCTACCCGCTGGTGTACGGCTTCTATCTCACCCTCACCGACGCCAACAGCCTCAACAGCGCCCGCACCATCGGCGTCAACGAGATCGAGGCCACCTACAAGTTCATCGGCTTCGACAACTACGCCGACATCCTGTGGGGCGAGACGGCGTACGACCGCTTCTGGTCGCACTTCATCTGGACGATCGTCTGGACGGCCGCCTGCGTCACCCTGCACTACACGATCGGCCTGAGCCTCGCCCTGCTGCTCAACCAGAAGCTGCGCGGCCGGACCCTCTACCGGATCATCCTCGTCCTGCCGTGGGCCGTGCCCACCTTCGTCACCGTCTTCGGCTGGCGGTTCATGCTCGCGGACGGCGGCATCATCAACTCCGCCCTGGAGACCCTGCACCTGCCGACACCGCTGTGGCTGGAGGACACCTTCTGGCAGCGGTTCGCCGCGATCATGGTCAACACCTGGTGCGGCGTGCCCTTCATGATGCTGTCGCTGCTCGGCGGACTGCAGTCCATCGACGGCTCGCTGTACGAGGCGGCCGAGATGGACGGCGCCAGCGCCTGGCAGCGCTTCAGGTATGTCACCCTGCCGGGCCTGCGGACCGTCAGCTCCACCGTCGTGCTGCTCGGCATCATCTGGACCTTCAACCAGTTCGCCATCATCTTCCTGCTGTTCGGCAACACCGCCCCCGACGCGCAGATCCTCGTCACCTGGGCCTACTACCTCGGCTTCGGACAGCAGCCGCGCGACTTCGCGCAGTCGGCCGCCTACGGCATCCTGCTGTTGGCCATCCTGATCGTCTTCACCTCCTTCTACCGCCGCTGGCTGAACCGCAATGACCAGCAGCTCGCGATCTGAGGCAGGAGTCACCATGAGCACCGCTACGCCCCCCGAGATCAAGGCCGACCGCCCGGTGACCCCGCAGGTCCTCGCCTCCTTCCGGCTGCGCCCGCGCCGGCGCGGCGAGAACAGCCTCGGCACGTCCCTCGTCTCCCACGCCGTACTGATCGTGGCGAGCCTCATCGCGCTCTTCCCGGTCGCCTGGCTGGTCTTCCTGTCCCTCGGCCCGGACAAGGACGACTACCTCCACCCGGGCGGCATCTGGGGCAAGATGACGTTCGCCAACTACACGTTCGTGCTCCAGGAGACGAAGTTCCTCGACTGGCTGCTGACCACGATGGTCGTCGTGCTCGGCACCACGCTCATCGGCGTGATCATCTCCGCCACCACCGGCTACGCGGTCTCGCGGATGCGCTTCCCGGGCTACCGGAAGTTCATGTGGGTACTCCTGGTGACCCAGATGTTCCCGGTGGCCGTGCTCATGGTGCCGATGTACCAGATCCTGTCGAGCCTGCAGCTCATCGACACCTATCTCGGCCTCATCCTCGTCTACTGCTCGACCGTCGTCCCGTACTGCGCGTGGCTGATGAAGGGCTACTTCGACACCATCCCGTTCGAGATCGACGAGGCGGGGCGCGTCGACGGACTGAGCCCCTTCGGCACGTTCACCCGACTGATCCTGCCGCTCGCCAGGCCGGGCCTCGCGGTCGCCGCCTTCTACACCTTCCTCACGGCCTTCGGCGAGGTCGCGTTCGCCTCGACGTTCATGCTGTCCGACACCAAGTACACCTTCGCCGTCGGTCTGCAGACCTTCGTCAGCGAGCACGACGCCCAGCGCAACCTGATGGCCGCCACCGCCGTGCTGATCGCGATACCCGCCTCGGCGTTCTTCTACCTCGTGCAGAAGAACCTGGTGACCGGCCTCACCGCGGGCGGCACAAAGGGCTGACCGCCCCTTCCCGAGACTCCCGCGCGCTCGCCGCGCGGGTGGCGGCCGCGGTGCCCATCCGACCCCGCTGTCACCGCGGCCGCCTCGTCACCCGACGTCGTACACGCACGCCCATGACCTCAACTCCGTTACGTACCAAGGACGCCATGAGCCAGCACTCCGCCGACCCGGCACCGAACTCCGCCGTCGCCACCGTCGTCAAGCGCCGCGACTGGTGGCGGGACGCGGTGATCTACCAGGTCTATCCGCGCAGCTTCGCCGACAGCAACGGCGACGGCATGGGCGACCTGGAAGGCGTACGCTCCCGCCTGCCGTACCTGCGCGACCTCGGCGTGGACGCCGTGTGGCTCAGCCCCTTCTACGCCTCCCCGCAGGCCGACGCCGGCTACGACGTCGCCGACTACCGGGCCGTCGACCCCATGTTCGGCAACCTGCTCGACGCCGACGCGCTGATCCGCGACGCCCATGAGCTGGGCCTGAGGATCATCGTCGACCTGGTCCCGAACCACTCCTCCGACCAGCACGAGTGGTTCAAGCGGGCGGTCGCGGAAGGCCCCGGCTCCCCGCTCCGGGACCGCTACCACTTCCGCCCCGGCAAGGGCGCGGACGGCGAACTCCCGCCCAACGACTGGGAGTCCATCTTCGGCGGCCCGGCCTGGACCCGGGTCACCGAACCGGACGGCACCCCCGGCGAGTGGTACCTCCACCTCTTCGCCCCCGAGCAGCCGGACTTCAACTGGGAGCACCCGGCCGTCGGCGACGAGTTCCGCTCCATCCTCCGCTTCTGGCTCGACATGGGCGTCGACGGCTTCCGGATCGACGTGGCGCACGGCCTGGTGAAGGCGGAGGGCCTGCCCGACCTCGGTTCCCACGACCAGCTCAAGCTGCTGGGCAACGATGTCATGCCGTTCTTCGACCAGGACGGCGTGCACGCCATCTACCGGCAGTGGCGGCGCATCCTGGACGAGTACGCGGGTGAACGGATCTTCGTGGCCGAAGCCTGGACCCCGACGGTCGAGCGCACGGCGAACTACGTCCGCCCCGACGAGCTCCACCAGGCCTTCAACTTCCAGTACCTGTCGACGGACTGGGACGCGGAGGAACTGCGCAAGGTCGTCGACCGCACGCTGGAGGCGATGCGCCCGGTGGGCGCCCCGGCGACCTGGGTCCTGTCCAACCACGATGTGACCCGCCACGCGACGCGCTTCGCGAACCCGCCGGGCCTGGGCACCCAGATCCGCACGCCGGGCGACCGCGCACTCGGTCTGCGGCGGGCACGGGCGGCGACCCTGCTCATGCTGGCCCTGCCCGGTTCGGCCTACATCTACCAGGGCGAGGAGCTCGGCCTGCCGGACGTCGTCGACCTGCCGGACGAGGTACGCCAGGACCCCGCGTACTTCCGCGGCGAGGGCCAGGACGGCTTCCGTGACGGCTGCCGGGTGCCGATCCCGTGGACGCGCACGGGATCGTCGTACGGCTTCGGCGCGGGTGGCAGCTGGCTGCCGCAGCCGCAGGGCTGGGGCGAGCTGAGCGTCGAGGCCCAGACCGGCGACCCGGCCTCGACCCTGGAGCTGTACCGCGCCGCCCTCGCCGTCCGCCGCGAGCAGCCCGACCTCGGCGCCGGCGACTCGGTGGAGTGGCTGAAGGCACCCGAGGGCGCCCTCGCCTTCCGGCGCGGGGAGTTCGTGTGCGTCGCCAACACCGGCCAGGAGTCGGTGACGACTCCGGCGTACGGGCGTCTGCTGCTGACCAGCGGTGAGGTGAGCGAGGCGGGCGGCGAGGTGAAGGTGCCGGGCGACACCACGGTGTGGTGGGTTCGGGTGTAACACCCAAGGCTCGCCCACGTCCTGATGTCGGGGCCCGTCGTCCGTTTCCGGGCGGCGGGCCCCGCCTCTGTTCGAGAGGCGGCCGAATCTGTTCTTGACAGGTGTCTTCACGTACTCTCACGGCCCGTGAAGATCGCACGGATGACACGGCTGATACGGCGCCGCTCGCGGGCCGCGGTCGCCCTCCACCGTCTCCATCACCTGTGGCAGCAGGGTGAGTACGAGGAGGTCGAGGCCGGGGCAAGGGCGCTTGAGGCGCAGGCGGCGCGCCGGCGCCGGCGGGCGCGGGGGCTCGCCGTGGAGTGGCACGCCAAGGCGCTGGCCACGGCGGCGGCCTGTGCTCATGGGCGCGGGGCGCAGGTGCTGGCCGAACTGGAGTCCCTCGCGGCGGAGCTGAAGGGGGCGACCGGATCCGGGCGGACGCTGCTGCTCATGGTCCGGAACAATCACATGATGGTCCTCGGCCATCTGGGGCGGTACCGCGAGGCGGAGGCGGCGGGACTGGACCTGCTGCGCGAACTGGCCCGCCTCAAGCATCTGGCATCGGTGTGGGACATCGAGTTGTGCGCGTTGGGCAACCTGGCGGACGCGCTGTACGACCAGGCCCGCTACGAGGAGGCCGAGGCCATCGCCCGGGGGAACCTGCCCCGCGCCGAAGGTGCCGCGCTCGCCTCCCTGCACTGCACCCTGGTGCGCAGCCTGAGCGGCCAGGGGCGGCACGACGAAGCGCTGACCGAGGCACGCCGGTTCGTCCCGCGGTGGGACCGGGGGCAGAGCGGCAGCCTGGGCCTGGCCACGGCCGGCGCCCTGCATGGCCTCGGGCGCCTCGACGAGGCGGAGGCGGCAGCGCGTCAGGCGCTCACCGACTGCGAGCGGTTCCTGCATCCCGACCACCCTCGTATCCGGGAAGTCCACACCCTGCTGGCCCGCATCACCGCCGACGAGCCGCCGACGCCGACAGCCGGAGAGGCCGCGCACTGATCCCGCGACCTCTCCCGGGCGGGGCGCCAGATCCGCGAACTCAGCCGTCAGGGTTTCAACGACTCATGAGCGTGGCGGAGTTGCGAAGGGCACGTCAAGGTTGCGGATGAAATTACTTGCTATGAATTTCAACTCTCTTGCTGTAAACCTTTCGCGGCGGTACGTTCACGCCGGCGCCCGGCAACGACGCCTGGCCGTCATCGCAAGGAGTTCACGCCAGTGATATCGAGATGGTCCGTCAGCGCGACCGCGCTCGCCGCCACGGCGGCAGCCCTCATGGCCCCCGCGACCACCGCGCACGCCTCCCCGCCCGGCACCAAGGACGTCACCGCCGTCCTCTTCGAGTGGAAGTTCGCCTCGGTGGCGAAGGAGTGCACCAACACCCTCGGCCCCGCCGGCTACGGCTACGTCCAGGTCTCCCCGCCCGCCGAGCACATCCAGGGCGCGCAGTGGTGGACGTCGTACCAGCCGGTGAGCTACAGGATCGCCGGCCGGCTCGGCGACCGTACGGCCTTCCAGAACATGGTCAACACCTGCCACGCGGCCGGTGTGAAGGTCGTCGTCGACACCGTCATCAACCACATGGCGGCGGGCAGCGGCACCGGCACCGGCGGCTCGTCGTACACCAAGTACAACTACCCGGGCCTGTACTCGTCGTACGACTTCGACGACTGCACGAGCCAGATCTCCAACTACCAGGACCGCTGGAACGTCCAGCACTGCGAGCTGGTGGGACTGGCCGACCTGGACACCGGCGAGTCCTACGTCCGCGGTGCCATCGCCGGCTACATGAACGACCTGCTCTCGCTCGGCGTCGACGGCTTCCGCATCGACGCGGCCAAGCACATGGACGCCGCCGACCTCGCCAACATCAAGTCCCGGCTGACCAACCCCTCCGTGTACTGGAAGCAGGAGGTCATCTACGGCAGCGGAGAGGCCGTCCAGCCCACCGAGTACACGGGCAACGGCGACGTCCAGGAATTCCGCTATGCCTACGACCTCAAGCGCGTCTTCAACAACGAGAACCTCGCCTATCTGAAGAACTACGGCGAGGGCTGGGGCTACATGAAAAGCGGTGTCTCCGGCGTCTTCGTCGACAACCACGACACCGAGCGCAACGGCTCCACCCTGAACTACAAGGACGGCGCCAACTACACCCTGGCCAACGTCTTCATGCTGGCCTGGCCCTACGGCGCTCCCGACATCAACTCCGGCTACGAGTTCTCCGACCACGACGCCGGCCCCCCGAACGGCGGCCAGGTCAACGCCTGCTGGCAGGACGGGTGGAAGTGCCAGCACAACTGGCCGGAGATCAAGTCGATGGTCGCCTTCCGCAACGCCACGCGCGGTGCGGCGGTCACCAACTGGTGGGACAACGGCGGCGACGCGATCGCGTTCGGGCGGGGCAGCAAGGGCTTCGTGGCCATCAACCACGAGTCGGGCTCGCTGAGCCGGACGTACCAGACGTCGCTGCCCGCGGGGACGTACTGCAACGTGCAGAACAACACGACCGTGACGGTGAACTCCAGCGGGCAGTTCACGGCCACTCTCGGCTCGAACACCGCCCTGGCGATCTACGCCGGCAAGGCCAGCTGCTGAGCCCGGCTCCGGGACCGCGCATTGTTGCCGCTGACAATGCGCGGTACTCCAGGGGTTGACGGTTGCATGACACCACCTTACGTTCCGCAGTGGATTGGGAGCGCTCCCACGATTGGTGGATCATGCTGCGCAGACTCAGGAAGTGGACCCTGACGTCCACAGCTGTCCTACTGGCGGTCGCCGGTGTCACAGCGGCCACCCCGCCGGAAACCACGGCCGCCCCGCCGGAGGCCACGGCCACCTCGGCGACGATCGACGGATCGACCAGACTCCAGCCCGTCGACGGCTTCGGCTTCTCCGAGCACTTCGGACGGGCCGAGATCATGCGCGGCTCGCAGGGCCTGCCCGCCGAGCGCCAACGCGAGCTGCTGGACCTGCTGCTGAGCCGCACCACCGGCGCCGGGCTGAGCATCCTGCGGCTCGGCATCGACTCCGGCATCCAGCCGACCGACCCCGGCGGACCGAACGCCACCCCCAAGTACGTCTGGGACCGCAGCGACAAGGGCCAGGTATGGCTGGCCCAGCAGGCCAAGGCCTACGGCGTGACCCGCTTCTACGCCGACGCCTGGACCGCGCCCGGCTACATGAAGACCAACGGCACCGACGCGAACGGCGGCACCCTGTGCGGCCTCGCGGGTGCCACCTGCGCGAGCGGCGACTGGCGCCGGGCGTATGCGAACTACCTGGTCCAGTGGGCGAAGTTCTACGGCCAGGAGGGCATCCGGATCAACGACATAGGGTTCACCAACGAGCCCGACTGGACCGCCACCTACGACTCCATGCGGCTCACGCCCGCCCAGGCCGTCGAGTTCACCAAGGTCTTCGGCCCCGTGGCGAACTCGGCCGGATACAAGGTCGTCTGCTGCGACTCCTTCGGCTGGAACCAGCAGAAGAAGTACAGCGCTGCGATCGAGGCCGACGCCACCGCACGCAACCTCGTCGCCACCCACGCCGGCCACACCTACGCCAGCCCGGTCGACGGGCCCCTGCCGACCACGAAGCGGACCTGGATGTCGGAGTGGTCCCCCAACGGCACCACCTGGAACGCGAACTGGGACGACGGCAGCGGCTACGACGGCTTCACCGTCGCCTCGGCCGTCCATGACGCCCTCACCAAGGGCAACGCCAACGGCTACATCTACTGGTACGGCGCCTCGGTCGGTGCCACCCGCGGGCTGATCCAGATGGACGGCGCCACCTTCCATGTCTCCAAGCGGCTGTGGGCGATCGCCAACTACAGCCGCTTCATCCGCCCCGGAGCCGTCCGGGTCGGCGCCACCACGCCCGACGCCGACCTCAGGCTGTCGGCGTTCCGCAACACCGACGGCTCCCTGACGGTCGTGGCGCTCAACGCGGCCACCAGCGCCCAGCAGGTGTCGTACAGCCTGCGCAACACCGGCATCACCACCGGCACGGCGACCCCGCACCTGACCAACGGCTCCCACAGCACCGCACGGCAGCCGGCCGTCGCGGTCACCGCGGGCTCGATGACCGCCACGGTGCCGGCCCGCTCACTGGTCACCTACACCATCAAATGACAGGAGGCACGACATCGATGCGTGTGACGAGACGTACGGGGATCCTGGCCGGCGGGCTCGCCCTGCTGTGGGGTGTGATCCTGACCGCTCTGGCCGCCTCGCCGGCGTCGGCGGCCCCGTTACCCGGCAGCTTCCAGTGGAATTCGAGCGGAGTGCTCATCTCCCCGAAGTCCGACGCGAGCCACCAGCTCAGCGCGGTCAAGGACCCGTCGGTCGTGTACCACAACGGCCGGTGGCACGTGTTCGCCAGCACCACGACCACCAACGGCACCTACAGCATGGTCTACCTGAACTTCCCCAGCTGGCAGGAGGCCGGCGCCGCGCAGCACCACTACCTGGACCAGACCGCGATCGGCCCCGGCTACAAGGCCGCGCCGCAGGTGTTCTGGTTCGAGCCGCAGAAGCTGTGGTACCTCGTCTACCAGACCGGTGACAACGCGGCGTACTCCACCACGACGGACATCAGCAACCCCAGGTCGTGGACCGCTCCGAAGAAGTTCTACGCGAACGGCATGCCGCAGATCATCAAGGACAACATCGGCAGCGGCTACTGGGTCGACTTCTGGGTCATCTGCGACAGCGCCAAGTGCTACCTGTTCTCCTCCGACGACAACGGGCATCTCTACCGGTCGGAGACCACGCTGGCCAACTACCCGAACGGCTTCACCAACACCGTCATCGCGCTGCAGGACTCCAACAAGTACCGCCTGTGGGAGGCCTCCAACGTCTACAAGCTCAAGGACTCCGACACCTATCTGCTGCTCAACGAGGCGATCGGCGGCGACGGCAAGCGGTACTTCCGGTCCTGGACGTCGAACCGCATCAACGGCAGCTGGACGCCGCTGGCCGACACCGAGTCCAACCCGTTCGCGCGGTCGAACAACGTGGCCTTCAGCGGCACCCCCTGGACCCGGGACATCAGCCACGGCGAGATGGTCCGCCACTACAACAACCAGACCCTCACCATCAACCCGTGCCGCCTGCAGTTCCTCTACCAGGGCATGAACCCCTCGGCGAGCGGCCCCTACAACACCCTGCCCTGGCGGCTGGGGCTGCTGACGCAGACGAACTCCCCCTGCTGAAAGTTCTTACCGATCGTTTCAGGACTCTTGCTGAAAGCATTTCGTCGGCGATACGGTCGCGCGGGGTCGGACCCGAAGAGCCGTACACCGCAAGGAGTCCACATCTTGATACCGAGATGGCCGGTGCCGTCCAGGCGCCGAACCGCGTATGCCGGACGGGTCGCCGCGGTCACCGTGACCGCGCTGGCCGCAGCGCTCGTCCAGCCCCTCGCGGCGCGGGCGGAGACTCCGCCCGCGCCCCCGTCCGACGCGAAGCTGGCGGCCGAGCCCGCCCGGCACGACTCCACCCGCGAGCAGTTCTACTTCGTGCTCCCGGACCGCTTCGCCAACGGCGACACCGGCAACGACAAGGGCGGCCTGACCGGTTCCCGCCTCGCCACCGGCTACGACCCCACCGACAAGGGCTTCTACCAGGGCGGCGACCTCAAGGGCCTGACCAGGAAGCTCGACTACATCAAGGGCCTGGGCACCACCTCCATCTGGATGGCCCCGATCTTCAAGAACCAGCCCGTACAGGGCACGGGGAGCAACGCCTCCGCCGGCTACCACGGCTACTGGATCACCGACTTCACCCAGGTCGACCCACACTTCGGGAGCAACAAGGACCTGCAGACCCTCATCTCCAAGGCCCACGCCAAGGGCATGAAGGTCTACTTCGACGTCATCACCAACCACACCGCCGACGTCGTCGACTACCAGGAGAAGTCCTACGACTACCTCTCCAAGGGCGCCTTCCCGTACCTGACCAAGGACGGCAGGCCCTTCGACGACGCCGACTACGCGGACGGCACGCGGAAGTTCCCGGCGGTCGACGCCGACTCCTTCCCGCGCACCCCGGCCGCCCCCGCCGCGAAGAAGGACCTCAAGGTCCCGTCGTGGCTCAACGACCCGACGATGTACCACAACCGCGGCGACTCCACCTTCGCCGGTGAGAGCTCCGCCCACGGTGACTTCTCCGGCCTCGACGACCTGTGGACCGAGCGTCCCGAGGTCGTCAGCGGCATGGAGAAGATCTACCAGCGCTGGGTGCGGGACTTCGACATCGACGGCTTCCGGATCGACACGGTCAAGCACGTCAACATGGAGTTCTGGACCCAGTGGGCCACGGCCCTCGACTCCTACGCGGCCAAGAAGGGCCGCGACGACTTCTTCATGTTCGGCGAGGTCTACTCCGCCGACACGAACGTCACCGCCCCGTACGTCACCCAGGGCCGCCTCGACGCCACGCTCGACTTCCCCTTCCAGGAGGCGGCACGGCAGTACGCCTCCCAGGGCGGCAGCGCGCGGAAGCTCGCGGGCGTCTTCGGCGACGACTACAAGTACACGACCGACAAGGCCAACGCCTACGAGCAGGTCACCTTCCTCGGCAACCACGACATGGGCCGCATCGGGTACTTCCTGAACCAGGACAACCCGAAGGCGACGGACGCCGAACTGCTGAAGAAGGACAGGCTCGCCAACGAGCTGATGTTCCTCAGCCGCGGCAACCCGGTCGTCTACTACGGCGACGAGCAGGGCTTCACCGGCGCCGGCGGCGACAAGGACGCCCGCCAGACCCTGTTCGCCTCGAAGACCGCCGACTACCTCGACGACGACCAGCTCGGCACCGACCGCACCCACGCGAGTGACGCCTACGACCCGAGCGCACCGCTCTACCGGCAGATCAGCGCCCTGTCGAAGCTGCGCAAGGCCCACCCCGCCCTCGCCGACGGGGTCCAGACCGAGCGATACGCGGCCGACGGCGCCGGCGTCTACGCCTTCTCCCGCACCGACGCGAGGAAGGGCATCGAATACGTCGTCGCCTTCAACAACGCCGACGAGGCGAAGACGGCGACCTTCGCGACCGGTTCGGCCGGTATGGCCTTCAAGGGCATCTACGGCACCGACGACTCGGTGAGGAGCGACGCCGACAAGAAGCTCACCGTCACCGTCCCGGCCGGCTCGGCGATCGTCCTCAAGGCAGCCGGCCGGCTCGCCGAGCCCGCCGCAGAGCCGACGCTCACCCTCAGGGCCCCGGCCACGGGAGCCACCGGCACCGTCGAGATCGGCGCCGACGTCGACGGCGGTCAGCTCAACCGTGTCGTCTTCGCCGCGCAGGTCGGAAACGGCAAGTGGAAGACCCTCGGCTCCGCCGACCACGCCCCGTACAAGGTCACCCAGACCATCGGCAAGGACGTACCGGCCGGAACGGCCCTGCGCTACAAGGCGGTCGTCATCGACTCGGCCGGGCGCACCGCGAGCGCCACGGCGGCCTCCACCACCGGCACCCCGCCCGCACCCGAGACCCCCACCGCCTCCTCCCGCGACCACGCGATCGTCCACTACAAGCGCACCGACGGCGACTACGCGAACTGGGGCCTGTACGCCTGGGGCGACCTCGCCGACGGCGAGTCCACGAACTGGCCGGACAGCCACCCCTTCATCGGCCGTGACGCCTACGGCGCCTTCGCCTACGTCAAGCTGAAGCCCGGTGCCTCCAGTGTCGGATTCCTCGTCATCGACAAGGACGGCAACAAGGACGTCTCCGCCGACCGCACGATCGACGTCACCAGGACGGGCGAGATCTGGATCGAGCAGGGCAAGGAGGCCGTCCGCACCGAGAGGCCGGCCGCGGACTACCCGGCGCCGGACAAGACCAAGGCCGTCCTGCACTACCACCGCGCCGACGGCGACTACGACGGCTGGGGTCTGCACGTCTGGACGGGCGCGGCGAACCCCACCGACTGGTCGAACTCCCTGAAGCCGGTCAAGACTGACCCCTATGGTGCGGTCTTCGAGGTACCGCTCACCGACGGTGCCACCAGCCTCAGCTACATCATCCACAAGGGCGACGAGAAGGACCTGCCCGCCGACCAGTCGCTGGACCTCACGGCGAACGGCCACGAGGTGTGGCTGGTGAGCGGCCAGGAGAAGTATCTGCTCCCGCAGCCCGCGGGCTCCGCCGCCGCGCTCGACCTGACCACCTCCAAGGCGGTCTGGATCGACCGGAACACCCTCGCCTGGAACGGCTCCGAGGGCGCTGCCTCCACCCAGCTGCTGTACTCGCGCACCGGCTCGATCGAGGTGAAGGACGGCGCGCTGACCGGTGACGACGCTCGCTGGCTCCGCCTGTCCAGGACCTCCCTCACCGACGCGCAGCAGGCGAAGTTCCCGCACCTGAAGGACTACGCCGCCTGGTCCGTCGACCCACGTGACCGCGACCGGGTCCGCGAGGCCGTCAGGGGCCAGCTCGTCGCCTCCCAGCGCGCCGCCAACGGCGCCGTGCTGGCCGCGACCGGCGTGCAGATCGCGGGCGTGCTGGACGACCTGTACTCCGGGGCGACGAAGTCCGACCTCGGCCCGACCTTCGCCAAGGGCCGTCCGACCCTGGCCGTGTGGGCGCCCACCGCACAGTCCGTCGAGCTGGAGATCGGTGACTCCACCGTCGCCATGAAGCGGGACGGCACCACCGGCGTCTGGTCGGTCACCGGCCCCAGGTCCTGGAAGAACAAGCCGTACCGGTACGTCGTCGAGGTCTGGGCGCCCGGCGTCCGGAAGGTCGTCACCAACAAGGTGACCGACCCCTACGCGGTCGCCCTCACCGCCAACTCCCGGCGCAGCCTGGTCGTCGACCTCGACGACAGGTCCCTGGCGCCGAGCGGCTGGTCCTCGTACACCAAGCCCAAGGCCGTGCCGCTGAAGGACGCCCAGATCCAGGAGCTGCACATCCGGGACTTCTCGGTCGCCGACCGGACGGCGAAGCACCCGGGCACCTACCTGGCCTTCACCGACAAGGCGAGCGACGGCTCCCGGCACCTGCGCGAGCTGGCGAAGGCGGGCACGTCGTACGTCCATCTCCTGCCCGCCTTCGACATCGCCACCATCCCGGAGAAGAAGTCCGAGCAGGCGACCGTCGACTGCGACCTGGCCTCCTTCCCGGCCGACTCCGACCGGCAGCAGGAGTGCGTGTCGAAGATCGCCGCGAAGGACGCCTTCAACTGGGGCTACGACCCGTACCACTACACGGTTCCCGAGGGCTCGTACGCCACCGACCCGGACGGCACCGCGCGTACGGTCGAGTTCCGCAAGATGGTCAAGGCGCTGAACGACGACGGTCTGCGGGTCGTCATGGACGTCGTCTACAACCACACCGCCGCGAGCGGTCAGGCGGACACTTCCGTCCTCGACCGGATCGTGCCCGGCTACTACCAGCGCCTTCTCGCGGACGGCTCGGTCGCGAACAGCACCTGCTGTGCCAACACCGCCACCGAGAACGCCATGATGGGCAAGCTGGTCGTCGACTCGGTCGTCACCTGGGCCAAGGAGTACAAGGTCGACGGCTTCCGCTTCGACCTCATGGGCCACCACCCGAAGGCCAACATCCTGGCCGTCAGGAAGGCCCTCGACGCGCTGACCGTGGAGAAGGACGGCGTCGACGGCAAGAAGATCATCCTCTACGGCGAGGGCTGGAACTTCGGCGAGGTCGCCGACGACGCCCGGTTCGTGCAGGCCACGCAGAAGAACATGGCCGGCACCGGCATCGCGACCTTCTCCGACCGGGCCCGTGACGCCGTGCGCGGCGGCGGCCCCTTCGACGAGGACCCCGGCATCCAGGGCTTCGCGTCCGGGCTGTACACCGAGCCCAACTCCTCGACGAACAACGGCACTCCGGCCGAGCAGAAGGCCCGGCTCCTGCACTACCAGGACCTGATCAAGGTCGGGCTGTCCGGCAATCTCGCCGGCTACCGCTTCACCGACACCAGCGGCAAGGAGGTCAAGGGCTCCGAGGTCGACTACAACGGCGCACCCGCCGGCTACGCGGACGCCCCCGGCGACGCCCTCGCCTACGCCGACGCGCACGACAACGAGTCGCTGTTCGACGCCCTCGCCTACAAGCTGCCCGCGTCGACGAGCGCGGCCGACCGGGCCCGTATGCAGGTCCTCGCCATGGCCACGGCCACCCTCTCGCAGGGCCCGGCGCTCTCCCAGGCGGGCACCGACCTGCTGCGCTCCAAGTCGCTGGACCGCAACTCCTACGACAGCGGCGACTGGTTCAACGCCATCCACTGGAACTGCGCCGACGGCAACGGCTTCGGGCGGGGACTGCCGATGGCGGCCGACAACGCCGCCAAGTGGCCGTACGCCAAGCCCCTGCTCAGCACCGTCAAGGTCGGCTGCGAGCAGATCGAGGGCGCCTCGGCGGCGTACCGGGACCTGTTGCGGATCCGTGCGACGGAGAGCGCCTTCTCCCTCGACACGGCCGGCCAGGTGCAGTCGAAGCTGTCGTTCCCGCTGTCCGGGAAGGACGAGACGCCCGGCGTGATCACCATGCGCCTCGGTGACCTGGTCGTCGTCTTCAACGCGACGCCCGAGAAGCAGGAGCAGCGGATCGTTTCGCTCGCCGACGAGGGCTACCGGCTGCATCCCGTGCAGGCGTCGGGGGCGGACTCTATCGTCAAGTCCTCGTCCTTCGAGGGGAAAACGGGCACGTTCGCCGTTCCGGGGCGCACTGTCGCCGTCTTCTCCCGGGCCCTTTGATACGCCCGCTACTTTGAGTGGGGCGGACCCGGTCAGCGGGCCGCCCCACTCCTGCGTATCCAAGGGCTGTGGGACGATGGACGGTTACAGCAAGATCGCGGCGACGACCGTGCTGGTCGTCGACGACGTCCCGGCCAGCCGCTACGCCATGGGTGCCGTGCTGCGCCGTGCGGGCCACGATGTCGTACCGGTCGGCAGCGCGGGCGAGGCGCTGAGCGAGCTGGATGTGCGGCTGCGCGCGGGCGCCCTGCCCGATGTCGCCCTCGTCGACGTCGGGCTGCCCGACATGAGCGGCTTCGAACTGTGCCGCCGGGTCAAGTCCCGGCCGTCCACGGCCGCGCTGCCCGTCGTCCACTTCTCCGCCATGGCCGTGGAGGCGGGGGACCGGTGCCGGGGCCTCGACGCGGGCGCCGACGCCTTTCTGTCGGTGCCGGCCGAGCCGAGCGAGATCGAGGCCGTCGTACGGGCCGCCGTCCGCCGGGCGCGCCGGCGCACCGCCGCCGAGACGCTCGCCCACCGGCTGACGCTGCTGTCCGAGGCGATCGTCACCGTGCAGACCGCGCGCTGCCTGGGGGAGCTGGCCGACGCGGCCGCCGCGGGCGCGGCCCGGCTGGCCGGCACGCCCGCCGTCGTCTTCGTCATCGGCCCGGACGGCGAACCGCACTGGGGCAGCTCCCTGAACCGGCCCCGCGGTCATGGCTTCGCCCGTCCCGCGGGAGCCCCCACCGCGGTGCCCGACACCGGCCCGCAGGTGGCGGCGGCACGGCTGATCACCCGGATCGCTCAGGGCCGGACCGGGCGGACCGGGGTGCACAGCACCGTCGTGCCCGCCTCGCTGTGGCCCGCCGGTTTCTTCCGGCCCGGCATCCGGGAGGACGCCCGCCTGGTGCTGGCGCTCACCGAGGAGGGCCGGACACCGGTGTGCATCGCCGCTCCGGTGCGCCCGGCCGCCGTACCGGATCCGGACCACCACCCCCTGTCCGCCCGGCACCCCCGGTCCACGCCGCTCCTCGCGCCGGCGCCCGCCGCCGACGATCTGCTCGCCCGGCTCGCCCAGGCCGCCGCGCTCGCCGCCGAGCCGCTGCTGATGTACCAGGCGGAGCGGCACATCGCCCTCACCCTCCAGCACAGCTTCCTGCCCCAGCCGTACCGTCTTCCCGCGCTGCCCGGGGTGGAGGTCGTCGTCCGGTACGTTCCGGCGTCCTCGCAGGCCGAGATCGGCGGGGACTTCTACGCCGCCCTGCGCACCCGGGACGGGGTGCTCACCGCGGTCGGGGACGTCGTCGGGCACTCGCTGGACGCGGCGACCGTCATGGTCGAGATCCGGCACGCGCTGCGCGCCTACTGCGTGGAGGAGAGCGACCCGGGCGCGCTGGCCGAACGGCTCGACCGGATGCTCCAGCACTACCACCCCGACGTCACCGCGACGGTCTGCCTGGCCCTGGTCGACCCCGGCACCGGGCGCAGCCGTATCGCCAACGCGGGCCACATCCCGCCGCTGATCCTGCGGGACGGGGGCGATGCCGAGTACGTCCCGGTGAGCGGTCCGCTGCTCGGCCTCGGCCTGGACCGGCCGGCGCCCACCGAGCTGGTGCTGACCCCGGCGGACCGTCTGCTGATGGTCACCGACGGCCTCATCGAGAGCCGCGGCGTCGACCTCGCCGTCTGTCTGGAGCAGCTCCGCACGGCCGCCGCCGACGCCCCGTCCGGCGTGGAGGCGCTGTGCGACACCCTGCTGGACCACTTCGGACGGGACCAGGAGGACGACATCGCGATGCTGGCGCTGAGGTTAGGGTGAGCGCTGTTGCCGCCGTAGAACAGGAGTGCTCATGCCGCAGATCACCGTCGACTACTCGGAACAGCTGGCGGACGACTTCGACCGGCCCGGCTTCGCGCGGGCGCTGCACGCCGCGGTGGTCGAGATCGCGGCGGCGAAGCCGCCGGCGTGCAAGACGCAGTTCCGCCGCGGCGAGCACACCACGGTCGGCGACGACACGGACGGACACGCCGTCGTGCATGTCACCCTCGGCCTGCTGGCCGGTCGTACGGACGAGACGAAGGTCCGGCTCACCGAAGCCGTACTGGAGTTGCTGCGGCAGTATGTGAAGCCCGCCGAGGGGCTCGCGCTGCACGCGTCCGCCGAGGTGCGGGACCTGGATCCGTCGTACCGGAAGTTCGAGAGCTGAGACCCGCCAGGGCTGCTCAGGACGCCAGCGAGATCAGCCGGGCGACCAGGTCGCCGAACGGACCGTCGGCCGGCTCCTCCTTCAGCATGCGGCGCAGCAGCGCGGCCATCTCGTCGTCATAGGCGGCGCTGACGGCGGTGAGCGCGGCGAAGTCGTGCACCAGCTGTGCCTCCAGCTCGGCGCGCGGGATGCGCCGGCCGTCCAGCCAGATCAGCGCCGTGGACTCGGCGAGCGAGATCCAGGAGCGGATGACCAGTTCCAGCCGCGCGGGCGGGTTCACCACGTCCAGATGCGAAAGGATTTGGACATACGCGGCCTGCCGCACGGAGTCGATGAGCGCGTTCGTCGCGGTCGAGCCGACCGCCGGGCCGCCGCGCATCAGCGCCGAGAAACCGGGACCGTGCTCGTCGACGAAGTCGAAGAAGCGGCGCATCACCCGCAGCAGCCGCGCCCCCAGCGGCCCCTCGTGCGGCTCGACGAAACGGCCCGCCAGTTCCTCCGAGGCACGCTTCAACGCGGCCTCGTACAGGCTGAGTTTGCCGGGGAAGTAGTGGTAGACCAGCGGCCGCGAGATGCCCGCTGCCGACGCTATCTCGTCGATGGAGACGTCGTCGGGCGAGCGCTGGCTGAACAGTTCGAGGGCGACGCCGATCAACTGCTGCCGCCGCTCCTCGACTCCCATTCTTCGCCGTACCCCGGTAGTCATGCGAACACCTTACCGATCGAATCCGGCCCCGAACGGGCCGGACCGGTCGCAGGCGTTCACATGTCCAGTACGAGTCGGCCCCCTCGCGCCCGTGACACGCAGATCAGCATCGAGTCGGCCCGCTCCGCGTCCGTCAGCAGTTCGTCCCGGTGGTCCACCTCGCCCTCCAGCACCCGCTGTTGACAGGTCCCGCAGAAGCCCTGCTCGCAGGAGTAGGCCGTGTCGGGCAGCTCGGCGCGTACGGCGGCCAGCACGGTGGAGTCGGCGGGGACGGTCAGCGTCCGTCCGCTGCGCCGGAGTTCGACCTCGAAGGAGCCGCCTTGCGAGGCGCGGGGCGTGAACCGCTCCAGGTGGACCCGCGGGAACCGCTCCTCCACCGCGGCCAGCATCCCCTCCGGACCGCAGCAGTAGACAGCGGCACCCTCGGGCACCTCCGCGAGGAACGCGTCGAGGTCGGGCAGCCCCTCCACGACGGTCACCCGGTCCTCGCCCAGCTTCTCGACCTCCTCCAGGAACGGCATCGAGGACCGGCTGCGCCCGCCGTACAGCAGCCGCCACTCGACGCCGTCGGGCAGCGCCCGCAGCATCGGCAGGATCGGGGTGATCCCGATGCCGCCCGCGACGAACACGTACGACGGGGCCGCCACCAGCGGGAACCGGTTCCGCGGCCCCCGCACCTCCAGCTCCGTCCCCTCCCGCACCTGCTCGTGCACCTCACGCGAGCCGCCCCGCCCGTCCGGGACCAGCCTGGTCGCCACGGTGTAGGACGAGGTGTCCTCGGGGTCGCCGCACAGCGAGTACTGCCGTACCAGCCCCGACGGCAGCACGAGGTCGAGATGCGCGCCGGGCTCCCAGCGCGGCAGGTCGTGACCCTCCAGCCGCAGTTGTACGACCCCGTCGGCGACCTCTTCGCGCGAGGTCACCAGCAGCCGCAGCGCCCGCGCCCTGGGCCGCCCGGAGACCGGCTCCTCCAGGGCGGGCATGGGCCACAGCGGCGAGGTCTGGATACGGCGCCGCATCGCCCGCCGGGCGAGCAGGGCGGCACCGGCGACGACGGCGACGGTCCGGAGCTTCGGCATCAGGCGGCACCCTTCTCTGCGGCTGTCTCTCCGGCCTTCTCCGCGGCCGTCGCTGCGGGGGAGGAGGCCAGATAGGCGACGGCCTGCTCGGTGCAGCCCTCCTGGGAGGGGTGGTAGGCGTGGCTGAGGTAGCGCGGGATGGACCTGAGCATGTCCCCGGTCGTGGGGAGCGTGCCGCGCCTGCCCCGGAGGTAGAAGTCCCTGAAGGTGGCCCGGCCGTCGACGAGCGTCGGATCGTTTTCCATGAAGAAGCGCGCCCCGCGCTGCCACAGGAACACCAGTGCCGTGAAGGCGGTGGCCCATGTCCGCACGCGTCGCCGATAGCTCCCGTCGACGTGCATGAACAGGTCGAAGGCGACCGACCGGTGCTCGACCTCCTCGGCGCCGTGCCAGCGCAGCAGATCCAGCATGGTCGGGTCGGCGCCGCGGCGGTCCAGCTCCTCGGCGTTGAGCACCCAGTCGCCGAGGAAGGCGGTGTAGTGCTCGATGGCCGCGATGAGCGCCACCCGCTCCATCAGCCACCAGCGGCGCGCGCGGCCCGGCGGGAGCGTGCGGTCGCCGAGCAGCTTCTCGAAGAGCCAGTCGACCTGGGCGGTGTACGGCGTCGGGTCGAGCCCCTGGTCCCGCAGATGCGGCAGCACCTCGTCATGGGCCTGCGAGTGCATCGCCTCCTGCCCGATGAACCCGATGACGTCCTCGCGGAGCCGCTCGTCGCGGATGTACGGCAGCACCTGCTTGTAGACGTGCACGAACCAGCGCTCACCTGCGGGCAGGAGCAGATGCAGCACGTTGATGGTGTGCGTGGTGAACGGATCCCCGGGCACCCAGTGCAGCGGGGTGTCCTCCCAGGAGAAGGACACCTTGCGGGCTTTGAGGTGCACCCGGTCCTGCGTATTAGACATGGCGTCAATGTACTGACGGGTAGGGCTCAGGTGAACCCTCGTGCACGCCCTTATTTACATTCTTGTCAGCAGCGGGACTCCGGGTCTCACTGAAGCCCGTCGATCGACCGTCCGCTCTCCAGCGTGCCCTTCAGCTCGGCCCGTGCCCCCTGCTCGGCCCGTACGGTCAGCAGGCTGCCCCGGGAGGTGCCGCGGACCCCGCCCGTCGCCCGGATCGACTCCGTGTCCCGGGTCCCCGCCGCCAGCAGATACCAGCCGCCCGCCTTCGCCTTCCACAGCACCCCGGCGAGCACATGGGGGTCCCGCGCCCCGCACGCCGACACGTTCTGGGCCTTCGCCGCCACCGCCGCCCGCGCCGTGCCCGGCGCACGGAACTGGGCCAGCACCCGCTCTCCGCCGCCCCGCCAGGTCTCGGCGCGCGTGCACATCCAGTCCGCCGAGCCGCTCCCGTCGGGCAGCGGCTGCCTGGCATACGCCCAGGCGTTGACCGTGCGCACCCCGGCGGAGCGCATCGCGCCCAGCCAGCAGGAGTACGGCGCCCAGCGGGTCAGCGCCGCTACGCCGGTCACGTCCTTGGCCGCCCCGGGACGGCCGGCGGTGAGGCGGGCCGGGACCAGTTCGGCGAGGTCGGTCAGCAGACGGGTACCGGTGCTGTCGGTCACCTGCAGTACGTTCCACGACGTGCAGGTGCCGGTCTGCTGGGTGACGGGGCTCGCCAGCGGCGAGGTGACCCCGCCGGAGACGGTGAGGTCCATCGCCCCGGCCCGCGGCTTCAGCAGGTCTCGCTCGGCCGCCTTCTTCACCCAGGGCGCCATCAGATAGCGGACGTTGCCGTCGGCCCGGCTCAGCACCACGGCGCTCGCCTCCGCCCTGGTCGCGCCGTCGACCCGGGAGAAGTCCAGGGCGGCGCCGGCCGTGCCGTCCGTCGGTTCGGCGTAGCGGGCGATGCGCAGGCCGTCGTAGAGGAGGACCACGCGCGCGGTGTCGACGGTCCCGGCGTACAGCAGCTGCGGCGCGCCGGCCGGGCCGCCCGACGGGGTGCCGGGGGTCGCCGAGACCGCGACCGTCTCGCCGGGGCGGGCCCAGACGGCGAGGGCGCGGCGCAGCAGGGCCGAGTCGTCGGTGAGGTCGCCGCGCGCGGGCCACACCGAGAAGTCGGTGCGGGCGGAGGACTGCCAGGCCAGCGGGGGGACCCTCGTCAACTGGGCCGGGTCGAGGGCGGCCTCGGCCGCCGGGTTCTGCGCGTACGAGGGCGCGGCGGCACCGTCCGGGCCCCAGCCGTCGCCGGGCAGGCCGAGCAGCGCCCCGCACACCAGGAGGGCGGCCCCGGCGGCCAGCGCGGCCTTCGCGTGCTGCCTGCGCCGCATCAGGTCGGTGGGCCGGGCCTGGAGCGAGCAGGGGTCGAACTCGGGGGAGTCGAGCAGCGCGTACTGCTCGGCGAGGGTGTCGGCCTCCTCCAGCGCGTCGTCCACGTCCTCCACGCCGGCCGCCGTCAGCACCTCGCGCAGGTCGCCGTCCGGGAGCTTGTCCAGGCCGCGCAGGACATAGGCCGCCCGCGCCGGGCCGGACAGCGCCGACAGCCGCTGGTCCAGGGCGAGTTCGTCGGCGCCGCCCGACCTGGGGAAGAGGCGCAGGCCCCAGACCTGGGGCAGCAGGGGCGGCAGCTGGGAGCGCTTGGGCCAGGCCAGGCGCCTGAGCGGCAGGCCCGCCTCCAGCGCCGCACGCAGGATGCGCAGCCGCAGGAAGGCGTACCCCGGGTCGCCGTCACGGCCGGTCGACTGGGCCGGGATCACGGGAGTCGCCGCCCGGCCCCGGGGCAGGGCGCGCTGGGTGAGGGAGTGCGCGGTCAGGACCCGCCGGTTGCGGCCGAGGCTCGGCGGCAGCACCAGGTAGGCGAGCCGGACGAGACGCGGGTAGTGCTCGACGAGAGCGGCCTCGGCCCGCTCGACGTCGACGACCGGATCGGCCGAGGCGGGTGCGGGGCGCGGGGCTACATCCTGTGACTGCACGTTCAGCAGAACGAGCGAATCGTCGGTTGGTCACCGTCACCCGGAGCGCCCGGCGGCGTTTCCGGGCGGACCCAGCCCTGGGACCGCCGGCGGCCCCAGCGAGGACAGCTGGGTTCGGCAGCGCCCGAACGGGGTCGGGGGCGGTACGGCGGGGTGGCTCAGGTGCCGGGCTCCACCAGCGCTCGGGCGTAGTTCGCCATAGAGCGCTGGTAGCGGGGCAGATGGGGCGCGAGGGCGCCCAGCACGAGGGAGA
This sequence comes from Streptomyces curacoi, assembly GCF_001513975.1. Taxonomy (GTDB): domain Bacteria; phylum Actinomycetota; class Actinomycetes; order Streptomycetales; family Streptomycetaceae; genus Streptomyces; species Streptomyces curacoi. The sequence continues at coordinate 588,565 of NZ_KQ947984.1, read as the reverse complement.
GGCCCTCGCGGTCCCGCCCGAGGCTCGACAGGCACAGGGCGAGTGTCGCCCGTACCGCGTCGTCGAGTTCGTCGGAGGGCGCGTCCAGTTCGGGCGTCAGCAGCTTGACGCCCTCCTCGGCCTGCCCGATGTTCCTGAGCGAGCTGGACAGCTGGATCTTGGCCCGCCGTCCCTGGTAGCCGGTCAGCCCTCGGGCGAGGGCCTCCCGGTACAGCGGCACCGCCTTGTCCGAGTGGCCCGTGGAGTCCCAGGCGCAGGCCTGCTCGAAGGGGCCCAGGGGGCTGTCGTCGGGCAGTTCGGCGACGAGGGCGTCGATCACCGCCCGGAACTCGGCCGCCTCGGTCTCCGCGTAGCCGTCGAAGGTGGCCCACGCGGCGGTGACGCGCTCTTCCCAGTCCTGGTTCACCGGCTCACCCTCGCACACCCCCGTCCGGGATCGCAGCGGTATTTTGAGCGCTCCGGGCGCCGGAGCCGTATCGAACACGAGGGCCCCTCGCCGGGGCTCCGTACGGCATGTCGCCGGAAGGGACCGGAGGAACAGATGAGGTTGACCCGACCGAGGCTCGCGCTGGCCGGCGCGGCGGCGATCCTGGCACTGGCGGGCTGCGGATCCGAGGGGGACGGCGAGGCGGCGGTGCCGAAGACGGCGACGGGCAGCCTGGAGAAGCTGGCCGCCGAGGCGAAGTGCAGGCCGAACATGCAGACCGACGCCGACGAGATCCGCCAGGCCATCTGCAAGAAGGGCGACGAGAAGTACATCCTCGCCACCTTCGCCACCGACCGGGGCCAGCGCGAGTGGATCAATACGGCCAAGGACTACGGCGGGTACTACCTCGTCGGCCGCAAGTGGGTCGCCGTGGGCCACGAGGACGTCGTGACGGGGCTGCGCGACACGCTCGGCGGCACTCTGGAGGTGGGGACCGACCACTCCGGTCACTAAACGAGAGAGCCGGCGGTGGAGATCCCACCGCCGGCTCTTTCATGGCTTGACGCCTAGTGTGTCACTGGCAGTCCTGGCCGCTGTTGATGCACTGGACCACCTGGTTCATCAGGTTCTCGTCCATCACGTTGATGAAGTCGTTGTGATCGGTGATCGGCTTGTGCAGCTGCTCCGGGAAGCCGTCCACGGCGTACGGGTTCTGCACCTGACCGTTCTCGATGGTCGGGGCCGGCACGTCGTACACCAGGCGGACCTGGAGCTGCGGAATGGCCTGGAAGCCGTTCGGGCAGGTGCCGTCGGCCTGGACGAACGCCACGTGGGTGCGGTGGTTGGCGCTGTCGATGTTCTGGCCGTCCCAGCAGCTCTGGAAGTTGGACGTCCGCACCACCGAGCTGCCCTCGGGGCAGATCACGTACTTGTCCGTCACCTGCCGGTCCTCGAAGCCGGTGCAGCTGAACGAGGTGTTGGCGTTGGCGAGGCCGTTGGTGAACGCCTTGGCGTCACCGGTGATGATGCGCAGGAACTTCGGCATGGCGACGACGTCGCCCTGGCGGCTGCCGACGAACTTGATCTCCGCCTGGCTGGCCTTCAGGATCTTGCCGACGTTGCCCTCGGCGCCACCGCCGGCCTGGTTGGCGTCGAACTCGTCGGTGCCGTCCTGGAGCCTGAGCACCGGCCAGTAGTACGTGGACTTGTCGGCCTGGTTCTGGCACGACGTGTCCGCGTTGGCGAGGTCCTCGTCGCTGGAGAAGGCGTCGTTGTCCTGGTTGCCGACGTAGTCGTGCGTGTGGTGCGCGCCGTTGTCGACACCCGGGGCCACGATCAGGTTGTCGGTGTTGAACACGTTGTTCTCGTTCACACCGCACTGCGTGGTGAAGGAACCGGTGGAACCGGTGTCCCCGTTGGCGGCCAGACCGTTCGGGAGGTTGCGGGAGCCCGGCTGGACGTCCTCGATGTTGATGAAGTCGTCGGCCACCGGGCCGTTGCCGGCCTGGCCCCCGTTGCCCTCGGGAACCGGGTCGAGACCGTTGTCCTGGCCCTGGTCCTGACCGTCGTTGTTCTGGTCCTGGCCGTCGTTGTTCTGGCCGTCGTTGTCCTGGCCGTCGTTGTTCTGGTCCTGACCACCGCCGTCGTTGGTCTGCGGCTGCTCGGCCGGGACGCCCTGGCACTCGGCGAGCTCCTGCAGCCCGCGCGGAGCCTTGCCGCCGACGCGGTTGATGTTGATGCCGATCCGGTCGAGGGTGGCCACGCGCTTGGACTTCAGCGGACCGAGGATGGCGTTGTTGACGAAGCCGGGATCCCCCGCCTGGGCCTGGCGTGTCTCCGCCAGACGCGTGTAGGCGTCCGTGATCTGCCTGTCGAGCAGCGCCAGCTCCTTGGCGACGCCCTGGCGCGCGCGTTCCGGCACGCTCGTCAGCTGCTGGCCGACGTCCGGGCAGTTGATCGTCGCGACCTGGGCGTTCGTGGACTTCGTCTGGTTCCACCCAGAGTTGTCCTCGTGTGCCGAAGCATAGAAGTTGGCCCAGACAAGCCCGCCCCCACCGAGCGCTAGGGCCGCCGATGCGGCTATGGCCTTGGTGGCCAGCGGCGTACGGCGTTTTCGTGTGTTGCGTCCCATGGAACTCCTCTGACTTCCTTTTTCGGGGCATCGAGGCGCCCGACAGGAGTGAAGCGGCTCCCTCTCATACGGAGGGCGTCCCAGGGGTGTTCAGCCGTCTCGGAGATTGTTGAGAGATTCGTGAGCGCGCTGTGTTCTCAACAGCCTCTGAAACACCAGGAGTTGTTGATCGCCCACGGCGGGTGAACGGACGGGTCCGGTTTCAGCGGCCGTGGTCGAGATACGCGAGAACCGCCAGCACGCGACGGTTGTCGTCGTCCGAGACCTCAAGGCCCAGTTTGGCGAAGATATTGGCGGTGTGCTTCGCGATCGCCCGTTCCGTGACGACGAGCCGTTCGGCGATCGCCACGTTCGACCGCCCCTGCGCCATCAGCTCCAGCACCTCCGTCTCGCGGGGCGTGAGCCGCGCCAGCGGCTGGTCGTCGGCCGCGCGCCGGGTCAGCAGCTGCTGGATCACCTGCGGGTCCATCGCGGTCCCGCCCGCGGCGACCCGCCGTACGGCATCCACGAACTGGTCCGCGTCGAACACCCGGTCCTTCAGCAGATACCCCACCCCGCCGCTGCCGTCGGCGAGCAGCTCCCGCGCGTACAGCTGCTCCACGTGCTGGGACAGGACCAGCACCGGCAGCCCCGGCTTCCTGCGGCGGGCCTGAAGCGCGCACTGCAGCCCCTCGTCGGTGTGCGTCGGCGGCAGACGTACGTCGACGACGGCGACGTCCGGCTCCAGCTCGGCCAGCGCCCGGGCCAGCTCGGGGCCCGTCTCCACGGCCGCCGCGATCTCGAAGTCGTAGGCCTGAAGGAGCCGGACGAGCCCGTCGCGCAGCAGGAACAGGTCTTCGGCTAGGACAACGCGCAAGGAATCTCCATGGTGACCATGGTGGGACCGCCCACGGGACTGCTGACGGCCAGGACGCCGTCGAATGTACCCAGTCGCCGCTCCACACCCGAGAGTCCCGAACCGGCTCCGATCACCGCGCCGCCCTTGCCGTTGTCGGTGACGGTGATGCGCAGCATGCCGGCGCCGTCGTCCAGGTGATGCAGGTCGATCCAGATCCGCTCGGCGTCCGCGTGCTTGACGGCGTTGGTGAGCACCTCGCTGACCGCGAAGTACGCCGCCGACTCCACGGGCGCCTCCGCCCGGCCGGGCAGCTCCACGTTCACCTCGGTCGCGACCGGCAGCCGCAGCGCCAGCGCCCTTACCGCGTCGCCGAGTCCGCGCTCGGCGAGCACGGGCGGGTGAATGCCGCGCACCAGGTCGCGCAGCTCGGCGAGTGCGTCGGCGGAGGACCTGCGGGCCTGTGCGAGCAGCTGCCTGGCCCGCTCGGGGTCCTTGTCGAGCAGCATCTCGACGGTGCCCAGGTCCATGCCCATCGCGACCAGCCTGGCCTGCGCCCCGTCGTGCAGATCGCGCTCGATACGGCGCAGCTCGGCGGCGGAGGTGTCGACGGCGTCCCGTCGGGTCTCGGTCAGCACGCGTACCCGCTCGGCGAGTTCACCCTGGTCGGAGCCGAGGACGGCCCTGGTGAGCCGGAAGTGGGCCTGGAGCAGGGGCGCGGTGAAGAAGTGCGCGAAGAAGAGCAGGACGAGGGCCAGGGCACCGGCGCCGAGCGCGGACGCCAGTCCGGTGACCGGCAGGAAGCCGTACCAGTACCCGTCGGGGAAGACCCGCCACAGTCCGGCCGCGATCGCGAAGCCCTCCAGCGGATAGAGCAGCAGCGCGGCCGGCAGCAGCGCGGTGACGAACCCCGCGGTCATGTCCACCGGCAGCCACCGCAGATCCCGCCACGTCGCCGGATCGCCCAGCATCCCGAAGGTGCGGGTCCACGGATTGGTGTCCTTCGGCAGCGGCCGGTACGCCGGCGGTATCCGCACCCCGCCCCACTCGGCGGCCAGGACCCGCCGCCAGTCGGCGAACGCCCGTACCCCCGTCAGCACCCACGGCGTGGTGACGATGCCCACGCCGATCGGGATGAGCGCGATGGACACGAGGGAGAGGACGAAGCAGAGGACCGACCCCGGCAGGGACACCAGTGCCAGCGCCAGCCCCCGCAGCGCGGCGACTCCCATGCCCCGTGTCCTCGGACTGCGGCCGCTTGTCGTGTCGTTGGTCATGGCGGCAGTCTGGCCGAGGGCACGGCGATGGTCACTGGGGCGAGGCCCCCGATCAGGAGGTGGTGCCGGATACACCCCCGGCGCCCGCGAGGACCTTCGCCTCCACCTCCGGATCGAGGCCCTTCGCGGTCCGGTCCGGCCGCATGGGCGCCGTACCGCCGATGTCCTGGAGCCAACGCCAGGTGTCGGCGACGGTCTCGGTGACGGGACGGCACCGCAGCCCCGTCGCGACGGCCCTGGACACGTCCGCGGAGTGCAGGGCGTCGTGCATGTCGCTGCCCGGCGGCACCCACACCGGCAGCTGGGTCCACGGCTCGATGCCCGCGTCCAGGATCACCTGGGGCTCGGTCCAGCGCAGTTCGGCGGTGCCGCCGACGGTGGCCACACAGGCGTCGAGCAACTCACCCATGGTGGCGTGCCCTTGCGGACTCATCAGGTTGTACGGCCCGCTCAGCTCCTGTTCCACCGCCCCCAGGATCCACTCCGCGAGGTCCCGGACGTCGACGTACTCAAGGGGAAGGTCCCGTGGCCCCGGCGCCAGCACCGGACCACCGCGCGCGATCCGGCCAAGCCACCAGGGCAGCCGGCCGACGTTCTCGTGCGGTCCGAGAAGCAGGCCCGCCCGCACCAGCACGGAACGGTCCACCCCGAAGGCCTCGGCGGCGGCCAGCTCGCCGCCCAGCTTGTCGCGCGGGTAGTCGGTGTGCTCCGCGTCGGCCGCGGCGCCCTCGACCAGCGGCGCGTCCTCGGTGTACCCGGCGGGCGGGGCCCACGCGTACACCGAGCAGCTCGACACATACACGTACCGCCCGGCGCGGCCCCGCAGCAGCCGCGCCGTGTCCCGCACCGCGCGGGGCGCCGCCGACCAGGTGTCGACGACGGCGTCCCACTCGCCGGTGTGCTCGGCGAGGGCGGCGAGCCCGTCGGGCGCGGTGCGGTCGCCGTGCAGCGACCGCACCCCGGCCGGCGGTTCGTGCCGTCCCCGGTGGAAGACGGTCACCTCCCAGCCGCGCCCGAGGGCCGCCTCCACGACGGCCCGTCCCGCGAACTCCGTACCACCCAGCACCAGAAGTCTCATGCCGTCGACTCTGCCCGGTGCGGGCGCGGCGCGGAACAGGACTCTGCCGTCAGCAGAAGACCGGGGGAGCGGCGAACCCCTGCGGAGGATCAGCGTCCGGCCGGCGGGGCGTACTTGTACCCCACCCGCCGCACCGTCCGGATCGCGTCCCGGTGCTCGGCGCCCAGCTTGCGGCGCAGCCGGGCGATATGGACGTCGACGGTACGGCCGTCTCCCACATGGCCGTACCCCCACACCGTGGTGACCAGCTGGTCACGGGTGTGCACGCGGTGCGGGTGGGCCACCAGGTGGGCGAGGAGCTCGAACTCCAGGTAGGTGAGGTCGAGTTCACGTCCGTCGACCGAGGCGGTGCGCCGCACGGTGTCGACGGTGACGAGCGGGTCGCCGTCGCCGCCCCGGGCCGGGCCCGGGACCGGCGGCTGCTGGTCGGCCGGGACGAGCACCAGGTAGCCGATCATCGGCGGCTGCCCCGGCAGCGCGGGCAGGGAGTGCTGCGGTGCGGGCAGCCAGGTGGCGCCCGGCGGCAGCAGGTCGGCCACGTCGATCGTCCCGTCCCGGTCCACGGCACGCAGATGATGCCGTGAACCGGTCGGAGCAGGGGAGTTGAGCGTGGCGGCGGTGGACAGAGGACGAGTGGTCGCCATGAGAGGTCAGCTCTTTCGCGCGAGAGGTCCGTCGGACGTGGAGGACGTACGTCGTTTTCGCGCTGGCCGAAGGCCGGGGATACGGCTTTACAGGGCCCGCGCGTTCACCGCGCGGCAACACACCCGGTCGAAGTCGTGGTGCTGACGGGAAGGCCAGAAGGGCTCAAGGTCATGGCGACCTGTCGCGTCGTGCTTCTGGAAGCTGGCCATGTCCCCATTGAAGCAGACGCCTGTCCGGTGCGGGACCCCGCTGGTCATCCCTCCAGCCGTCTGTGCCAGGTCAGGGGTGTGATGGTGATCGCCTTCTCCGGGGAGCCGTCCCACTGCGCGGACAGCCCGACGGCACGGAGCGCGGCGACGACCTCGTGTCCGACGCCGGCGGTGGTCTCCTCCGAGCCGTCGAACCCGCCGTAGTAGAGGCTCAGCCCGTAGCCCTCGGCCGCCTGCTCGGTGACCTGTTGATGGAAGAAGACGAAACCCCGCGCGCCCTCCCGCTCGGCGCCGATCTCCGCCATCCCGCAGCCCCGGCAGCACGCGAAGTTCTCCCTGGCGGTGATGCCGCTCGCCTCCAGCGCCCGGAAGGCTCCGGTGAGCCGCTCCGGGTCGGTGACGCCCTCCCACGCCTCCTGCTCGGTGAGCCGCTCCAGCCACAGCCGGTCCACCAGCCGCCACGCCTGGGCCCTGGACACCGGCCGCTCGTCACCGTCGACGAGAAAGTCCTCGGCGATCTCGACGAGCGTCCTGCGGCTGTCGTACCCGCAGCGCAGCCGCGCCCGGACGCGCCCCTCGACCTTCTCCCGCACCGCGTCCGGCAGCTCGGGCACCTCATCCCGGGGCCCCAGGTCGATCGGCTCCCACACCACACCCGCGTCCCAGCCGGCGTCCTGCCGTGCCCAGCCGGTCATGAGGTCCGCCACCTGTCCGGCGGCGGCGAGATTCGTGCCGTAGAACCCGTCCTCGCCCAGCCGGTGCTCCAGCCGGTAGTCCCCGTCCTCCTCGTGCCACACCTGAGCGAACACATCAGGGATGTCCGGTATCCGCTGGACGACCAGGAACCGGTCTCCGGCACCCCCGATCCGCTCCACCAGTTCCCGCAGCCGCGCCGCCGGAATCCGCGCATGCGTCTGCCAGTTCTCGGTCTCGACCTTGATGTCGAGATGCCCCCCGTCGATCTCCATGCCCCCACCATGGCACGCCCCACTGACAACGCGATCAGCGGCAGACGCGAGCACCGACCACCGCCGGCACCGACCACCGCCGGCACCGACCACCGCCGGCACCGACCACCGCGAGCACCGACCACCGCGAGCACCGACCACCGCGATCACCGGCAACGCGAAGGGGCGCCCACCGTCCTGGTGGGCGCCCCTTCGGGAGCTACTGGGCGGATCAGACCTGGCCGGCCTTCTCCAGCGCGGAGCAGCAGGTGTCGACGAGCAGGCGGGTCACCACGTACGGGTCGACGTTGGCGTTCGGACGGCGGTCCTCGATGTAGCCCTTGCCGTCCTTCTCGACCTGCCACGGGATGCGGACGGACGCGCCGCGGTTGGAGACGCCGTAGGAGTACTTGTCCCACGGGGCGGTCTCGTGCAGGCCGGTCAGACGGTCGTCGATGCCGGCGCCGTAGTTCTTGACGTGGTCGAGCGGCTTGGAGCCCTCACCGAGCGCCTCGCACGCGGTGATGATCGCGTCGTAACCCTCGCGCATCGCCTTCGTGGAGAAGTTGGTGTGCGCACCGGCACCGTTCCAGTCGCCCTTCACCGGCTTCGGGTCCAGCGTCGCGGCGATGTCGAAGTCCTCGGCGGTGCGGTAGAGCAGCCAGCGGGCCACCCACAGCTGGTCGGAGACCTCCAGCGGGGCCAGCGGGCCGACCTGGAACTCCCACTGGCCGGGCATGACCTCGGCGTTGATGCCGGAGAGGCCCAGGCCCGCCTTCAGGCAGTTGTCGAGGTGGGCCTCGACGACGTCACGGCCGAAGATCTCGTCCGCGCCGACACCGCAGTAGTAGCCGCCCTGCGGGGCCGGGAAGCCGCCCTTGGGGAAGCCGAGCGGGTAGCCGTCCTTGAAGAAGGTGTACTCCTGCTCGATGCCGAAGATCGGCTCCTGAGCGGCGAACTTCTCGGCGACCTCGACGAGCGCGGCGCGGGTGTTGGTGACGTGCGGGGTGAGGTCGATGTTCAGGACCTCGCACAGCACCAGGATGTCGTCGCCGCCGCGGATCGGGTCCGGGCAGGTGAAGACCGGCTTGAGCACGCAGTCCGAGGCGTGGCCCTCGGCCTGGTTGGTGGAGGACCCGTCGAAGCCCCAGATCGGCAGCGCGTCGAGACCGGCGGGGGAGCCCGCGATGATCTTCGTCTTCGATCGCAGCTTGGCCGTCGGCTCGGTGCCGTCGATCCAGATGTACTCAGCCTTGAAGGTCACGGGCCACATCCTTCGGGGGTGGGTCTAGGCGCGTTTGCGGGTGCTGCGGCGCTGCGGCACTGGGGCGCCGCCTTTGTTGCTCGCGAGCCTGTCAACAGGCGATTTCCCGGTCATTGCTCGAATGTGAACCCCGTGTTACCTGGGGGCGATGTGGCGCGACTCACGCTGTGAGCGGCCGTACAAAGTCGACAGGGAAACATCCGGTGCCGCCGGGCAGGCCGGTCCGGCGGCTCGTATGCGATGGGAATGAGGACGGTGACGGGGAGGGTGCGCGCCGGGCACCCGCTGCCCCTGCTGCCGGGCGGCGGGGGAGCGACCTCCGCGTCCTGGTACGCCCAGGCCGGCCGCCACCCCCGCCCGCGTACGCCGCCTGTTCCTCCTGGACCCGGCCCAGTGCCTCGCCGGGTACAAGGCGGCGTACCTGCTGCATGCCCTGCCGGTCCTGCTGCTCGTGGCCGCGAACAGCAGGACCCTCCCTCACGTGCGAGGTGGCGACCGGGGCGGGCCGCCGCCTCACCGCTTTCCTCGGTTCCTGAGGATCACCCCACCTTCTCGATCAGGGCCCGGCGGATCAGGAACTTGCCGGGCTCGCGGACCTGTTCGAAAGCCGCGTTGTTGAGCAGGGCACAGCTGCCGGAGACCGAAGTGACCTCCACCGTCGTGGACTTGTTGTTGTCCAGGTTGGTGACCTTCAGCTTCGTGCCCGCCGGGAACTGGTTGCTGGAAGCGGCCGGGGCGCCGCCCTCACCCGAGAGCGTGACGGTGGAGCCGTTGCAGACCTGCCGGCCGGAGGCCGCGGCACCGCCGCCGTTCCCCACAGGAGCACTCTGCGACGGCGCGGCACCCCCCGCCTGCTGACCGCCACCCTGCTGGCCGCCACCCTGCTGTCCGGCCTGCTGGCCGCCATCCTGCCCGCCCTGCGCCGGCTGTGAAGCCTGGGAGCCCTGAGCCGACTCCCCGACGACGCACCCGGACGCCTCCTGCTGGCGCTTGATCTGCTCGATGACGGCCTCGCGATTGGCGATCCGTGCCTCCGACTGCGCGTCGGCATTGGCCCGTTGCCCCTCGATGAACCGCTGGTTGTTGCCGAGGGCGGTGGCCAGGCCCTGGCAGACACTCGACTCCGCGGCCGTTTTCGGCGGCGCGGCGTTCGAGGTGCTCGCCATGACGAAGGCACCGCCTCCCGCCACGGTCGCCGCACTCACCAGCAGCGCGAGCTTCTTCTTCGTGCTGAGCGTTCTCCTGCGCGACATGCGCGCCTCCTGAGAGATAGGGGAGCGTACGCCGCTATGTACGAGATACCGAACGAAGCTACTCAGCGGTTTACAGGAGTCACCGTAGTAACGTGCGTCACATCACCGGGACAGGGCGCCCCGTACGGCCTCGTCGGTGCGGGCCACCACGGCCGTACCGTCGTCCGCGGTGATGATCGGCCGCTGCATCAGCTTGGGGTGCTCGGCCAGGGCCTTCACCCACCGCTCCCGCGTACTCGCGTCCCGCGCCCACTCCTTGAGGCCGAGCTCCTTGGCGACGGCCTCCTGGGTCCGGGTGATGTCCCAGGGTTCGAGGCCCAGCCGGTCGAGCACCTCCCGGATCTCGTCCTCGGTCGGCACGTCCTCCAGATAGCGGCGGACGGTGTAGTCGGCCCCCTCGGCGTCGAGCAGGCTGAGGGCGCTGCGGCACTTGGAACAGGCCGGATTGATCCAGATCTCCATGCGGCCCACGGTATCCCGCGGCACCTGGCGGGCCCCTGTCGGCCGGGGTCCTGTCGTGTCCACGGAGGAGGCTGTGTTCGAATTTGATGCCGCCTCGGACACACCTGCCGGATCGTGTGTGACACAGCGACAGTTTCCTTCCTGACCAGGGGATTTCATGGACGTCCTGGACCCCTTGAATGTCAGTGCCGGGCACTAGAATGTAAGCAGTGTTCGAGAGCGTCACCGGGGAGCCCGGCCGGCGCTCGTACGCGACAGGAGGATGCCTGTGCCCGCTGCCGCACTGAAGCCGAAGCCGACCCGCAAGCCGCTGCCCACCCAGTCCACCGCCCAGCACCCGGTCCTGCTGGAGCTGCCGTACGCGCCCCTGGAGAAGCGGCCGCTGCCGCCGGGCCGTCCGCGCGAGTGGTACATCACGCACAACCGCCGTCTGAAGGCCATGCGCCTCGCGATCGCCCTCCTGGACTCGGGCGTCTACATGCCCAACCAGGCCCGCAACGAGACGATCCGGAGCACCGCGGAAATGATCGGCGTGCACCCGCCGTCCGAGACGACCTGTCACATGGTGCGGGCGCTCATGAGGTATTCGAGGTAAGCCGCGACACCGGGTGCCCTCGGTGGTCGAGGGCACCCGGCACCGCGCCGCACCCGGCGCGCCCTACGCCGACAACTCCCGCTCCAACGGCGTCCGAAAGCGCGGCGTCACCCGAGCCGCCCCCACCCATCCCCGCAACCGCTCCGCCTCCCACGAGATCGCCGCCTCCGCAGCCTGCCGCTCCACGCCCCCCAAGTCCTCCAGCAACCGCCAGGCGATCTCCCCGTCCGCGCGCTGCGCCCACCCGCCCACCACACGGCCGTTCCACCACACCGTCGGCCCCACGTTGCCGCTCCGGTCGAACAGCGACGGCCACAGCTCCGGCGCCAGATACCACTCCCGCCGCTGCCAGCCCATCGCCGTGGGGTCGAGCCCGGGCAGCAGCGCCGCCCACGGCTCGGTGGGCTCGGCCACCGGGTCCACGTCGCCGTCGACGACGTACCCCGTCCCCTCGTCGAGGGAGACGGCCCGCGCCCCGATCGCCGCCAGCGCCCGGCGTACGTCGGTCACCCGCCACCCCGTCCACCACTTGAGGTCGGCCTCGGTCGCCGGCCCGCACACCGCCAGCCAGCGCCGCAGCAGCTCCGTCTGCGCCCCGGCCACGTCCAGCTCGGGATGCTCGGGCGCCACCGCCCACCGGAACTGCGAGGACGTCCAGGAGCCCAGCGGCCGTCCGCGCACCACCTTCCCCTCGACTCCCAGCACCCGCAGCAGCCGCGTCGAGACGGTATGCACCCCCTCGTAGCTCTTCCCGGCCGCGTAGACGAACTGCTCGCGCAACCGCGGCTCGTCCTCGGCGAGTTCGGCCGCCGTCGCCTGCCCGCGCCGCGCCAGCGCGGCCAGCGCCGACTGCTCGACCTCGGCCAGCCAGGCCGCGTCCGGAGCCCCCGCCTTCGCCATGTCCTTGACCAGCGCCGCCCGCTCCCGCGCGGCGACCGCGAGGCCGGTCGAGGCGTGCACGACGGCCGTCAGCCCGACGGGGAACACGAACACGGTGTGCCGCATGCCGTGCATCCTGACCAGCGCCCGGTCCTCGTACAGCGCCCGCTCGGTCTCCGCGACGGTCTTCGCCGGGTCCGTCAGCCGCGCGCCCACGGCCAGGTACACGGTCGCCGGATCGGTGCCGTGCAACGCGACCAGCGACTCGGCGACCTCGGCCGGGCCCGCCGCCCGCGCCGATCCGGCCAGCCGGTGCCGCAGCGCCAGCCGAGCCCGCCGCTCCGCCACCCCGATGTACCGCAGCCCGTCACCCATCCCGGCCTCCACGTCATGCCGTCACACCGCCCGTGACTGCATCTTCCCCGCCCCCACTGACAACGGCCCGCCCAACAGCCCTCGCCCACCGCTCCTGACGCACCGGTCTCCGCGCAACGGTCTCCGGGCACTGGTCGTCGCCCGCCGGTTCTTGCCCGCCGGTTCTCGCGCACTGGTTCTCGCGCACTGGTTCTCGCCCACTGGTTCTCGCGCACCGGTCTCCGCCCACACCGGCCCCGCCCGACAGCCCTCGCCCAACGGTCCCCGCCAGCCCTCCCCACCGGCCCCCGCCCCCGGCCCCCGCCCAAGGGCCCTGGCTCACCCGACAGCCCCCGCAGGCCCGTTCACTCCCGTCCCTCGAACGCCGTACACCGGGTCGCCGTCCACCCCGGGTCGCCCAGGCCGGTCAGCACCGCGGTCACGAACTCCCGCCGGTCCCCGGCGTGTTCCTGGAACCACAGCCCCAGCCCGTGCTCCGCGTCCGGCACCTCGAACCGGGTGAACCGCGCGCGGGTGGCCAGCGCGTGCTGCACCGCCTCCGTCACGGCCGGCGGGATGACCGCGTCCGTGCCCGGCACCGCGAGCACCGCCCGTCCCTCGTACGCCCGCAGCACATCGAGCGCGGGTGCCGTACGCCAGCCGTCCGGTGTGCGGATGATCTCGCTGAACCGCCCGTTCCCCTCGCCGAACGGCACATCCCACGCCTCGGCCGCGTACACCGCGGGCGCGCACAGCCCCACGGCCGCCACACGCTCCCCGTAGTGCCCGGCCAGGTCCGCCACCGTCTGCCCGCTCATGCTGAACCCGACCAGGATCAGCGGGCCGCCGTCCGGCACCCGCGCGTCGATGACGGCGACCGCCTGCTCGAAGCGCCGCCGCAGGCTCAACTCCCGCAGTGCGCCCGTGCTCTCGCCGTGCCCCGAGAAGTCGAAGGCGAGCCCGCGGCAGCCACGGGACACGAACTCGGCGAGCAGCGAAAGCAGCCGTTCCTTGCTGCCGTTGCCCGCGCCGTGCAGCAGAACGGCGGTGGCCGGTTCCGGGCCGTCGGCGGCACCGCCGTACACACCGCTGAGCAGTTCACCGTCGTAGGCGCATGTGAATGAGGAGAGCTCGGTCATGCGCCCCATTCACGCATGGACGGCACCGGCCCCACTCGGGCCCGCGGGAAAAGGAGATGCACCCCGAGTGACCGTGTCCCTACGCTGGACACGCGTTGCGGAGCTGTCCCCGCCGCTTTCCGCAGGGCAGGCGTCACCCTGCGGACTGGGGGCTACTCTCTACGCACCGACGGACGGCCGCCTTCCCCCAGCGCCCGTCGGGGACATTCGATCACCGCTCAGATCCAACCCACGCCCACGGAGGCCCGTGATGGGCACCATCGTCATGTCCGGGACAGTCGTCCTGGTGATCCTGGGATTCGGAAACCACGTCTACTGGCTGGCCGCCGTCGCCGTGCTCTTCCTCTACCTGCGGTACGGCCGGAGCTCCTCCGCGTCGGGCGGAGGAGCCGGGGGAGGGGCCTCGTCCGGAGCAGCCGCGCCCGCGGACTACCGCGCCTACCGCGAGCGCCGTGACATGCAGGCCAAGTGGGAGCGCCGCTACCGTCGCGAGCGCCCCTTCGAGGCCCGTCGTCAGGAGCGCGAGAAGAGCAAGTGAGACCACATCTGCTGGTGACCCCAGGTGCTCCCGGTCACAGGCCGGGGGCACCCCACAGCGGGAACCAGCGGTTCAGGTCCTGCTCGATCCGCAGGTCGTCGCCGAGGGCCGCCTTCACCCGCAGCTCCAGCGGGTTGTCGCGCCGCTGCTGCGCACCGGGCAGCGGCGCGAACGGGTAGAAGGTGCCGCGCTTGTAGAGGTAGACCAGCGCCAGCCGGCGGCCTTCAAGGTTCTCGAACCCGGCGAGCGAGCACAGCAGCTGCGGCCCGAAGCCGTTGACCTCCATCGCGCTGTTCACCGCGTGCAGGTCGTTGACCAGCTCCGGCAGCTGGTCGGGGGTGCGCTCGGACACCAGCCAGGAGTAGCCGTACCCGTCCCTCGACAGCCGCACCGGCGGTCCCTCGCGCTCGGCGTCCGCGTCCAGCAGCGCCTGGACCTCGCGGTGGGTCTGCTCGAAGGCGCCGCCCTCGACCGTCGCGAAACACACCGCCCCGCTCCCGGTCGGCCGGAAGCCCGCCGCGGCCTCAAGGGTCACGGCCGCCGACGGCAGCCCGAAGAGCTGGTCGAGATCGGGCGCGACCGGCTTCGTACGACCGAGCAGAATGTCCAGCAGCCCCATGCTCACCCTCCTCCGGGAGCCGCCGCCTCACCCAACTCCGCGGAGATCCGCGCCAGTTGGTCGAGCCGCTGCTCCAGGCTCGGATGCGTCGAGAACAGCCGCGCGACGCTCGGCTCCCGGCCCAGGGCCGGCGTGAAGTAGAAGGCGTTGAAGGCCTGCGCCGTCCGCAGGTCCCTGGTCGGGATCCGGGCGATGTCGCCGGAGACCTTGGTGAGCGCGGAGGCCAGCACCGAGGGCCGCCCCGTGAGCAGGGCGGCGGCCCGGTCGGCGGCCAGCTCCCGGTACCGGGACAGGGCCCGGATGAGCAGGAAGCTGATCGCGTACACGGCCGCCGACACCCCCATCACGGCGGCGAAGATGACAGCGGTGTTCTGATCCCGGCGCCCGCCGCCGAACACCTGCGAGTAGAAGGCGAACCGCACGATCAGCCCCGCGATCACGCCGAGGAACGAGGCCACCGTGATCACGGCGACGTCCTTGTGCGCGACATGCGACAACTCGTGCGCGAGCACACCCTCCAGCTCGTCCGGCTCCAGCCGCCGCAGCAGCCCCGTCGTCACACAGACCACGGCGTGATCGGGATTGCGTCCGGTGGCGAACGCGTTCGGCATCTCCATGTCCGACACGGCGACGACCGGCTTGGGCATGTCGGCGATGGCACACAAGCGGTCGACGACCCCGTGCAGCTCGGGAAACTCCTCCCGCTCCACGACCCGCCCGCGCATCGCGAACAGCGCGACCCGGTCGGAGAACCAGTACTGAGCCCCCAGCAGCCCCGCCGCCACGACCACGACCAGCACCCAGGACTTCAGCAGCACGATCAACGCGGCGACGAAGCCCACATACAACAACCCGAGCAGAAACAGCGTGACCCCCATACGGGCGGTCAACCGCCGATCACTTCGGAAGCGGCTCTGCATCTCGCATCACCCCGCGCACTCAGGCACTCGTCCCACTGCCCAGTGTGCACCCGGCCACGCCCATGAAAGGGTCGTGATCAGCCCCAGGACCAGCAAAGGCCCGGGGCTCGCAGTGCGGCGGGCGGCTAGTAGGACCCGCGGGAGTTGAGGTAGCCGAGCAGCAGGATCACCCCGACGACGCAGCCGAGCACGATGACCGTGGACATCCAGCCCGACCGGCGATGCCGCCGTGCCACATGATCGGGGTCGGCCCGGAACGGCACCGGGCCGGGCGGGTTGTGCTTCCAGCGCGCGGCGAGCATACGGGCCCGGGCCGAGGGCTCCTTGTGCTCGGCGTTGTCCGCCCACTTCAGGTCGAACTCGCGCTCCTGGTCGTCGTGTTCGTGCTCCGGCATTCCGTTCACCCCCGTGTCGTCCCATCGGCAGAATAGAACATACGCCCGCGCCCCGCCGACGGTCGGGCGGGAGTGCCGACGCTCTCCCGGAGCAGGGGGTCCGGACGGAGGCCGAGGGGCCGACTCAGTGGCGGAACCGGTTGCGGTATTCGGTCGGGGTGACGCCCAGCTGCCTGCGGAAGGCGCGGACGAGGGTGTCGGTGGTGCCGAAGCCGCAGGTGGTGGCGATGCGGTCCAGGGTGGCGTCGGTGGTCTCCAGCTGGTGGCGGGCGACCTCCACCCGGGCCGACTCGATGTAGACGGCGGGAGTGGTGCCGAGTTCGCTCTTGAAGACGCGGGTGAGCTGCCGCTCGCCCATGCGGGCGTGGCGGGCGAGGTCGGTGACGGTGAGCGGGCCGGCCAGGTGCTCGGCGATGTAGTGGCGCAGTTCGCCGATGCGGGGGGCGGTGGACAGCGGTCGGAGGGGGACGGAGAACTGGCTCTGGCCGCTGGGCCGCTTGAGGTACATGACCAGCTGGCGGGCCACGCGCAGGGCGATGGTCTCGCCGAAGTCGGCGGCCACCAGGGCCAGGGAGAGATCGAGGCAGGAGCTGATGCCGGCGCCGGTCCAGATGTCGCCGTCCTGGATGAAGATCGGGTCGGCGTCGACGGTGACTTCGGGGTGGTCGGCGGCGAGCTGGGCGGCGGTCGACCAGTGGGTGGTGGCGCGCTTGCCGTCCAGGAGCCCGGCGGCGGCCAGGACGTGGGCGCCGACGCAGACGGAGGCGACCCGGCGGGCGGTGGAGGCGAGCTGCTTGACGCGGTCGACCACGTCCGGGTCGGCCAGGGCGCGCACGCGGCCCTGGTGGTCGACCTCGACGGAGCCGGGGACCAGCAGGGTGTCGATGTCCTGCCCGGCCAGGTCGTCGAAGGTGGTGTCGGGTACGACCCTGACCCCGGCGAACGTGCGGACCGGTTCGAGGGTCTCGGCGGCGAGCCGGACGCGGTAGCCGGACTCCTGGCCGAGTTCACGGTCGAGCAGCGCGAAGACCTCGGGCGGCCCGGTGACGTCGAGCAGGTCGACGCCGTCGAACAGGACGATCACCGCCAGTCGCCGCAGCATGCGCCTCTCCCGCCTGACTCTGTGGATGTCGGAATCTGCATGTTAGTCGTCGTTGCCGACATCGCCGGACGGTACGTAGCGTCGAGAGCACGCGATCACCTCCGAAAGGAACCCACATGTCCGGCACGACCCTCCGCGAGATGTTCGGCCTGAACACCTCCGCGCCCGCCCTCGCCGACTCCGCCGTGGTGCTGGTCGACCTCCAGAACACCTACACCCGGGGTGCCCTGGAGCTTGAGGGCTGGAAGGAGGCGCTGGCCGAGGCCGAGAAGCTGCTCCGGGCCGCCCGCGAGGCCGGCGCCCCGGTCATCCACGTCCAGCACGACGGCGGCGAGGGCACGCCCTACGACGTGAACGCCGAGATCGGCCGCATCCACGCCGACGTCGCTCCGGTCGCCGGCGAGACCGTGGTGACCAAGACCGAGGCCCCCAGCGCCTTCCTGGGCACGAACCTCGGCGAGGTGCTGAGGAGGACCGGGAAGAAGAACGTCGTGGTCGCCGGCTTCATGACCCATATGTGCGTGCAGTACACCGCCGCGGACGCCTCCCTGAAGGGCTACCACACCGTGGTCGTCGCGGGCGCTTCGGCCACGCGTGACATCCGTACGGTCACCGGCGTGATCAGGGCGCGCGATGTGCACGACGTTGCGCTCGCCACGATCTCCGACCGGTACGGGGTCGTCGTGGACACGGTGGCCGACCTGGCGTGACCACCGCACGACGAAGGCCACCGGCCATGCGTTTCCGCATGGCCGGTGGCCTCGGTTCGGTCAGAGCGCAGTCCGACCGGCGTCACCGCGGGGCAGAGCGAGCTTCGGCTCACACGTCGAAGTAGAGCTCGAACTCGTGCGGGTGCGGACGCAGCTGCAGCGGCGCGATCTCGTTCGTGCGCTTGTAGTCGATCCACGTCTCGATCAGGTCCGGCGTGAACACGTCGCCCTGGAGGAGGAACTCGTGGTCGGCCTCAAGGGAGTCGAGGACGGCCGGGAGCGAGGTCGGGACCTGCGGGACACCCGCGTGCTCCTCGGGAGCGAGCTCGTACAGGTCCTTGTCGATCGGCTCGGCCGGCTCGATCTTGTTCTTGATGCCGTCCAGGCCCGCGAGCAGCAGGGCCGAGAAGGCCAGGTACGGGTTGCCGGAGGAGTCGGGCGCGCGGAACTCGACGCGCTTGGCCTTCGGGTTCGAACCCGTGATCGGGATACGCATGGCCGCGGAGCGGTTGCGCTGCGAGTACACCAGGTTGACCGGCGCCTCGAAGCCCGGCACCAGACGGTGGTACGAGTTCACCGTGGGGTTGGTGAAGGCCAGCAGCGACGGGGCGTGCTTGAGGATGCCGCCGATGTAGTAGCGGGCGGTGTCCGACAGGCCCGCGTAACCGGCCTCGTCGTAGAAGAGCGGGGAGCCGCCCGACCACAGCGACTGGTGCACGTGCATGCCCGAGCCGTTGTCACCGAAGATCGGCTTCGGCATGAAGGTCGCCGTCTTGCCGTTGCGCCAGGCGACGTTCTTCACGATGTACTTGAACAGCTGAAGGTCGTCGGCGGCGGCGAGCAGCGTGTTGAACTTGTAGTTGATCTCGGCCTGGCCGGCGGTGCCCACCTCGTGGTGCTGACGCTCGACCTGCAGACCGGCCCGCCCCAGCTCCAGGGAGATCTCGGCACGCAGGTCGGCGAAGTGGTCGACCGGCGGGGTCGGGAAGTAACCGCCCTTGTAGCGGACCTTGTAACCGCGGTTGTCCTCCAGCGCACCGGTGTTCCAGGCGCCCGCCTCGGAGTCGATGTGGTAGAAGGACTCGTTCTCGGACGTCTTGAAGCGCACGCTGTCGAAGACGTAGAACTCGGCCTCCGGACCGAAGTACGCGGTGTCCGCGATACCGGTGGAGGCGAGGTAGGCCTCGGCCTTCTTGGCCACGTTGCGCGGGTCACGGGAGTACTGCTCGCCCGTGATCGGGTCGTGGATGAAGAAGTTGATGTTGAGGGTCTTGTCACGGCGGAACGGGTCGACCCGGGCGGTCGACAGGTCCGCGCGCAGCGCCATGTCGGACTCGTGAATGGCCTGGAAACCACGGATCGACGATCCGTCGAAGGCGAGCTCCTCGTCCGGGTCGAACGCCTCGACGGGCACCGTGAAGTGCTGCATGACGCCCGGCAGGTCGCAGAAGCGGACGTCGACGAACTTGACGTCCTCGTCCGCGATGAACTTCTTGGCCTCGTCGGCGTTCTGGAACATCCAGCTCCTCCTACTCCCGACCGTCCGTGCCGGGGTGGTAGTTCGTTCGTGCGGCCAGTGCGGTGGCACACGCTGACCTCGACCCTAGGGACGGGTGGTTTCTCGGGCGTGACCCATTTGTTTCGCACACGTTAACCGGACATCCCGTACCTCACCCCACCTGTCCACATCGCAAAACGGGCACAGTACGGTGGGCTCGTGGACAAGAGGCAAGCAATCGGATCCTGGCTCTCGGGCCCCCGCGCGGCCGCCGAGGAAGCCGGTGTCGACTTCGGATACCGGGGCCGGCAGCTCGGCCTGCCGGAGGAGGGGCCGGGGTCGATCGCCCGCCCGGGGCGGAGGCTCGGCGCACTCGCCGTCGACTGGGGTGTCTGCCTCTTGATCGCATACGGTCTCATCACCGACGGCTACGGCCAGGCGACCAGCAACTGGGCCCTGCTCCTCTTCTTCGTGATGAGCGTCCTGACCGTCGGCACGGTCGGCTTCACCCCGGGCAAGCGCCTCTTCGGCCTCCGCGTGGTGGCCCTGGAGACCGGCACGGTCAACCCGCTGCGCGCCCTGCTGCGCACGGCCCTGCTGTGCCTCGCCGTCCCGGCCCTGATCTGGGACCGCGACGGCCGCGGCCTGCACGACCGGCTTGCCCGCACCGTGGAAGTGCGCATCTAGCGGTCGTACGACGGCAGCCGGCGGTCGCACGACGACCTCTGACGGTCGTACGACGAAGGGGGCGCCCGGAGTGAACCGGGCGCCCCCCTTCTCGTACGAGGAGAGTCAGCGGGCCTTCGGCCCGCCCTTCGGCAGCTTCATGCCCTTGGGCATCGGGCCCTTCGGCAGCGGCATGTTGCTCATCAGGTCACCCATGGCCCGCAGCCGGTCGTTGGTGGCGGTCACCTGGGGACCGGTCAGCACGCGCGGCAGCTTCAGCATGGTGGTCCGCAGCTTCTTCAGCTCGACCTGGCCCTCGCCGACGCCGACGATCAGATCGTGCACCGGCACGTCCGCGACGATGCGGTTCATCTTCTTCTTCTCGGCCGCCAGCAGGCTCTTCACCCGGTTCGGGTTGCCCTCGGCGACCAGCACGATGCCGGCCTTGCCGACGGCCCGGTGGACCACGTCCTGGCTGCGGTTCATCGCCACCGCCGGTGTCGTCGTCCAGCCCCGGCCGATGTTGTCCAGCACGGCCGCTGCGGCGCCCGGCTGGCCCTCCATCTGCCCGAAGGCGGCCCGCTCGGCCCGGCGCCCGAACACGATCGCCGTCGCGAGGAAGGCGAGCAGGAGGCCCAGGATGCCGAGATAGATGGGGTGACCGATCAAGAAACCGATCGCGAGGAAGACACCGAAGGTGACGATTCCTACTGCCGCGAGTACAAGACCGATCTTCTTGTCGGCCCTGCGGGTCATCTTGTAGGTCAGGGCGATCTGCTTCAGTCGCCCGGGATTCGCAGCGTCTGCTGCCGTGTCCTTCCTCGCCATGCCACGAAGTCTACGTGGCCCCGGAAGCGCCGACGACGGCAGTGTCCGGGCGCGACCCCGACGGGAAGGGACGGGGACGCGTCAGGGACGGGGTGCCAGGGCCTGTTCGAGGACGCGCTGCGCCTCGACGCGGTCCTTGGCGCGGCGGCGGTCCTCCAGGACGGAGGTCCAGGCGTTGCGGCGGGCGGTGCGCTGGCCGCCGCTCATGAGCAGGGACTCGACGGCACGGAGTGCATCGGTGAACGACGGGATGGCGGTGGCGCGAACCGGCGCGGCCTGCATGATGGAGGTCCCCCCTCGGGATGGCGGCTCTGGTGAGCGGTGCACAGGGTGTACAACCAGCGTCACTGATTGGTGTTACCAGGGCGTGACCGACCGGTCAAACACCAATGAAGCCTTGATTCGTGGCGCCAAAACCTTGACGCGGCCCTGATGGCATCCCCACCTGCGGGGACGCCCCAGAGCCGCGTCGATCGGCCGCTACTGATCAGTAAGCGCTTGTGCTCGGATTCACACGAGGCAATGGCACTCCGTGCCAGCGGAGGGCCAGTGGAGGGTGTGGCCGTACGGCCGTCAGACGGCCTGCGAGGCGACGTAGCTCCCACGCTTCTCGACGGCCATCCGGTACAGCCGCCCGGCGCGGTACGAGGACCGCACCAGCGGGCCGGACATCACACCGGAGAAGCCGATCTGCTCGGCCTCCTCCTTCAGCTCCACGAACTCCTGCGGCTTGACCCAGCGCTCCACGGGGTGGTGCCGCACGGAGGGCCGCAGGTACTGCGTGATGGTGACCAGCTCGCACCCGGCGTCGTGCAGCTGCCTGAGCGCCTCGCTGACCTCCTCGCGGGTCTCGCCCATGCCGAGGATGAGGTTCGACTTGGTGACCAGGCCGTAGTCGCGGGCCTCGGTGATGACCTTCAGGGAGCGCTCGTAGCGGAAGCCCGGGCGGATGCGCTTGAAGATCCGGGGCACCGTCTCGACGTTGTGCGCGAAGACCTCGGGGCGGGAGGCGAAGACCTCCTGGAGCAGCTCCGGCACGGCGTTGAAGTCGGGGGCGAGCAGCTCGACCTTGGTGCGGCCGGCCTCGCGGGAGGCGGTCTGCTCGTGGATCTGGCGGACCGTCTCGGCGTACAGCCAGGCACCGCCGTCGGGGAGGTCGTCGCGGGCGACGCCGGTGATGGTGGCGTAGTTCAGGTCCATGGTGACCACGGACTCGCCGACGCGGCGCGGCTCGTCCCGGTCGAGCGCCTCGGGCTTGCCGGTGTCGATCTGGCAGAAGTCGCAGCGCCGGGTGCACTGGTCGCCGCCGATGAGGAAGGTCGCCTCACGGTCCTCCCAGCACTCGTAGATGTTGGGGCAGCCGGCTTCCTGGCAGACGGTGTGCAGGCCCTCGCTCTTCACGAGGTTCTGCATCTTCGTGTACTCGGGGCCCATTTTCGCCCGGGTCTTGATCCACTCGGGCTTGCGCTCGATGGGGGTCTGGCTGTTGCGGACCTCCAGGCGCAGCATCTTGCGTCCGTCGGGTGAGACTGCGGACACGTCGGCTCCCTGTAGCTTCGATTCTTCGGCGCACCCCAGGGTACGCCCGTGTTTGATGGGCCCATCCGGTGAGGCCAACCTGTGGGCCCCGGGGTCCATTCCCTGCCTCAGGCGGAGGCCTTCTCGACCTCCCGCGGCTTCAGGTCCGCGTTCTCCAGTACGTCCTTCAGGTGCCGCTCGACCACTGGCAGGACCTCGTCGATGGTCACGTCCCGGCCGAGTTCCCCCGCCAGCGAGGCGACCCCCGCGTCACGGATCCCGCAGGGGATGATCCGGTCGAACCATTTGTTGTCCGGGTTCACATTCAGCGCGAAGCCGTGCATCGTGACCCCCTTCGCGACCCGGATCCCGATCGCCGCGATCTTGCGGTCCTCGCGCCGCTGGCCGGCGTTGGAGGGCGCGTACTCGGGGCCGTTCAGGCGCGGGTCGAACTCCTCGTCCTGCAGCCGGGGGTCGAAGTCCAGGGACAGACCGCCGAGCGCCGGGCGCTGCTCCACCGGGTCGCCCAGGACCCACACGCCGCTGCGCCCCTCGACCCGGGTGGTCTCCAGACCGAACTCGGCGCAGGTGCGGATCAGGGCCTCCTCCAGGCGGCGCACGTGGGCGACGACGTCCACGGGGCGCGGCAGCTTCTGGATCGGGTAGCCGACCAGCTGGCCCGGGCCGTGCCAGGTGATCTTGCCGCCGCGGTCCACGTCGATGACCGGCGTGCCGTCCAGGGGGCGTTCGTTGTCCGCCGTGCGCCGGCCCGCCGTATAGACCGGAGGGTGTTCGAGCAGCAGGACCGTGTCGGGGATCTCGTCCGCGAACCGCGCCGCGTGCACCCGGCGCTGCTCGTCCCACGCCTGCTGGTACTCGACGGCGTCCGCGCCGAAGCCCATGCGGACGAACCGCAACTCACTCACGGCAAGCCTCCTTGGAAGCCCTGGAAGGTCGTAAGGCACAAAGCGTGCCCACGCCACTGTACGACCGGCTCGTTCGGGTGATGCCGCGCGGCCCCGCGTCAGCTCGGTAGGGCAATCCTCACACGATCGGATGAATGGGTGGGGAAATGTGCGATCGGCTGCTTACTCTCCGCTACATTCGCGCCGTTCGAGAGGCCAAAAGGGCTGCTCACCGGCAATCCGGGCACCGCAGCGGCCAAGTGGCCCAGCGAGGCCCGAAAGGCAGGAGACCGCACCGCAGATGACGGAACGACCCGCGCAGCGCACTCCCAACCGCCAGCTCGCCGCGCTCATCGCAGAAGCGGGATTCTCCAACGCGGGTCTCGCCCGCCGGGTGGACCAGCTCGGCCTCGAACACGGGCTTGATCTCAGATACGACAAGACATCGGTCACCCGCTGGCTGCGCGGGCAGCAGCCGCGCGGCACGACCCCCGCCCTCATCGCCGAGGTCTTCACCCGCCGCCTCGGCCGTCGGCTCACCGCCCAGGACCTCGGCCTCGACGCCTGCGCGCCCGTGTACGCGGGGCTGGAGTTCGCCGCGACCCCCGAGGAGGCCGTGGACATCGTCAGCGGCCTGTGGCGCAAGGACTCCGGCAGTCACGCCGAGCTCCGCAAGATCGCCTTCACCCCGGCCGGCCTCGTCGTGCCCAGCCGGGACTGGCTGATCGGCCGCGCCGACGAGAAGGTCGCCCGCGGCGAGCCCCTCGCCCGCGTCCCCAGCCAGGGCCGTCCCGCCGCCCCCAAGTTCTCGGTTGCGCCCGAACAGGGCGGACCGTCCGCCCGCCAGCGCGGCCAGGCCGAACGCGGTCCCGGACAGCGGGTCACCGGCGGTGACATCGCCGCGCTGCGCTCGGTCGGCGAGCTGTTCCGCTCCCTGGACGACATGTACGGCGGCGGCCACGCCCGGCAGGCCCTCGTGCGCTACCTGGAGCACGAGTGCGAGCCGATGCTGCGGGGCACCTACGGCGAGCAGACCGGCCGCCGGCTGTTCGCCGCGGCCGCCGACCTCACCAGGCTCGCGGGCTGGACGTCGTACGACATCGCCGCGCACGGTCTCGCGCAGCGCTACTTCGTCCAGGCGCTGCGCCTCGCCCAGGCCGCCGGGGACCGGGCCTACGGCTCCTACGTCCTGGTCACCATGAGCCGCCAGGCCGTCTACCTGGGCCACGGCCGCGAGGCCGTCCAGCTGGCGCGCGTGGCCCAGCAGGGGGTGGGCACCAGCGCCCCGCCGGTCGTGCAGGCCCTGCTGCACGCGTGCGAGGCGCGCGGACACGGCGTACTGGGCGAGGTGCGCGCCTGTACGGCCTCCCTCGTGCGGGCCGAACGCGCCCTGGAGGCCGCCCGCCCCGGCGACGACGTCCCGTACTGGGCGCGCTTCTTCGACGAGGCACAGCTCGCCGACGAGTTCGGCCACTGCCACCGCGACCTGCAGCAGTTCCGCGCGGCGGCCCAGCACGCCGAACGCTCCCTGCAACTGCGCGCCCCCGCCTACGCCCGCAGCCGCCTCTTCTGCCGCGTCGTCCTCGCCTCCGCGCGTCTGGGCCTGGGCGAGCTCGACCAGGCCTGCTCGCTCGGCGCGGAGGCCGCCGGGCAGGCCGCGGAGATGCGGTCGGTGCGGGCGATCGAGTACGTCAGGGACTTCGAGCGGAGGCTGGAGCCGTATCGGGACGCGGCGCCGGTGCGGGGGTATCGCGACAAGGTCGCTGCGTTGGGGTAAGGGGTAAGGGTGCTTCAGGCCGCCGCCCGCAACGGCTCCGCCCGGTGCAGGGACCCGGCCGCCCCGAGGTCCGTCAGGATCGCCGAGGCGGCCCGGTGGGCCGAGTGCAGGGCGCCCTGCACCGTGCTGGTGTCCCGGTGGTCGCCGCACACGTACAGGCCCGCCAGCAGCCGCACCGGGCGGCGCAGGTCGTGCGGTGGGCGCATCGCGGGCACGGCCTCGGGGGTGTGGTGCACGGCGAGGGTCTCCCAGCGTGCCGTGGACGTGCCGTAGAGGCGGGACAGGTGCCTGCGTACGGCCGTGTCGATGTCGGGCGGCGGTGTGCCGAGGACCGTCGACGAGACGAGCGCCCGGCCCGCCGGCGCGCGGCTCGGGTCGACCTGGCTGATCACCGCCGTATGGGCGACCGGGCCGCCCCGGTCGGCGTCGAGCAGCAGCGAGGCGCCGGTCGCCGGCGGCTCGTCCGTCGTGTGGTGGACGACCGTGACCGGATGGAAGTCCGGTACACGCAGGCCCGGCAGCAACTCGGCGGCGGTCCTGGCGTCCGTCGCGAGCAGGACGGCCCGGCAGCGTATCTCGCCGTGCTCCGCGGTGGTCACCGACGTCGTGGCGATCGACGTGACCCGCACGCCGGTGTGCACGGTGCCCGGCGGCAGGGCGCGCGCCAGCAGCTCGGGCAGTGCCTCGGCGCCGCCCTCGGGCACGCACAACCGCCCGCCGGCGAAGGAGCGCAGCGCGAGATCCGCGCACCGGCTGGACGTCGTCAGCTCCGGATCGCACAGCAGCGCGGCGAGCAGCGGCCGCAGGAAACCGTCGATGGTGCGCGCCGGAACGCCCCGCGCCGCGAGGGCCTGCGCGGCCGACGACTCGGGGCGGGCCAGCAGCCGTTCGACCGGCGCGCCGGCGAGGCGGGCGAGCGCGGCGCCGAGCCGGGCCTGGTCGACGGCGGTACCGAGCGGGGCGCCCGTACGCGCCCTGGGCACGGACGACTGCCCCGGAACACCCCGCACGGACGCCGCCCGAGGGGCGCTTGCCAGGGCGCGCACCGCGTGCAGTGCGCCCCTCGCGCGCCGTGCGCTCGGGGTCGCCAACGCGCCCGCGCGCTGCCGGCGCCCGTCGCTGTGCAGCAGTACGCCCGGCGCGAAGGCGCGCAGCGCCATCGTGTCGAGGCCGGGAGTCAGCCGTAGTTCGGGATACGACGTCGAAAGGAGCTGTCCGATCCGGTCGAGCCGGAACCCGTCGATCTTCTCGGTCGACATTCGGCCGCCCGCGTAAGGGGCGGCCTCCAGGACCGCGGTCGTTACTCCTGCGCTGGTCAGCCGATGCGCCGCGGAGAGACCGGCGACCCCGGCTCCCACGATGACGACGTCCGCCTGGTACGCGGGCTCAAGCACGTGCCCCTCCTCGAGGTTGCGCGGCCGGTGGAGACGTCATGCCCCCAACAGGCTCCGGGAATACCCGAGTTCGGGACGAGGTTAGGGCCGAGATCGGTCAAGAACAGTCGCGCATCGACAGAGCACGGTCGCACGGTGGTCGCATACGGACGCTGGCGATCGCTCGGCCGTCACTCGGTGGCCGCCCGGATCGCCGCCTCGATCTCGGGGAACGCGAATGTGAAGCCGGACTCCAGCAGGCGCCTGGGCAGCACCCGCTGACTGCCCAGCACATCGCCGGCCATCTCACCCAGCACGGCCCGCAGCACGGGCGCCGGCACCGCGAAGAGCGTCGGGCGGTGCAGCACCCGCCCCATGGCCTCGGTGATCTCACGGTTCGTCAGCGGCTGTGGCGCGGTCACATTGAACGGCCCCGACAGACCGTCGGTGTCGATCAGATGCCGGATCGCGGCCACCTCGTCGTGCAGCGAGACGAACGACCAGTACTGCCGCCCGTCCCCCATCCGTCCGCCGAGCCCGGCCTTGAACAGCGGGAACAGCCGCCCCCAGGCCCCGCCGTGCCGGGCCACCACCAGCCCCGTGCGCGGGAACACCGTCCGTACGCCCGCATCCTGCGCGGGCGCCGCGGCGCCCTCCCACTCCTTGACCAGCGACGGCAGGAAACCCTCCCCGGGCGGGGCGCTCTCGTCGACGGCCCGCTCACCGGTGTCGCCGTAGTAGCCGATCGCGCTGCCGTTCACGAAGACCCGCGGCGGAGTGTCCAGCGCGGCCATCGCCTCCGCGAGCGCCGCCGTGCCCAGCACCCGGCCGCGCCGGAGCCGCGCCTTGTACGCCTCCGTCCAGCGCCGCGAACCCACGTTCGCCCCGGCCAGATTGACCACGACGTCGCATCCGGCGAGCCCCGCGGCGTCCACGTACTTCCGCTCGGGGTCCCATTGGAGCTCGTCGGCCGCTCCGGGAGTCCGCCGCACCAGACGCAGCACCTCGTGGCCGTCCGCGACCAGGGACCGCACCAGGGCGCTGCCGATCAGGCCGGAGGAGCCGGCCACCGCGATTCTTGAATGTTCCATGAAACCATCCTGCCGGTGCGCGTATAAAACCCCGGTCGGTATCCCGCCCCCGGTCGTAGGGTGGCGCTCATGCCCGACATGATCCAGCCGCCGCACATACGCGCCGCTCTTCCGGACGACGACGAGGAACTGGCCGAGCTCGACCGTCTCACGTGGTCGTACCTGCACGCGGTAACGCCGAAGCCGCAGCCGCCGTATCCGCCCTTCTTCAGCGAGCGTCACTCGCCGGACGGCTGTCTGGTCGCCGAACTCGACCGCCGGATCGTCGGTTACGTCCGCCTGGGATTCCCCACCCCGCTCGCGTCCAACGCGCATGTGCGGCAGATCCAGGGTCTCGCCGTCTCCGACGAGGCGCGCGGTCGAGGAGTCGGCCGGGCGTTGATCCGCGCGGCCCTGGAGGAGGCCCGGCGCGGGGGTGCCCGTCGTGTCACCCTGCGCGTCCTCGCCCACAACACACCGGCCCGCAAGCTGTACGAGTCCGAGGGGTTCGTGGTGGAGGGAGTGCTGCCCGAGGAGTTCCTCCTGGGCGGGGAGTACGTGGACGACGTGTTCATGGGGCGCGGTCTCTGACCTGGCCGTCGACGACGGAGACGACGGGGGCGGCGGAGACGGCGGGGCGGCTGGGGCGACGGAGACGGAGACGGAGACGACGGAACGGTAGCGTCACGACGTGACGAGGTCCCCCGTGTCCACCGGCGCCGTCGCCTTCGCCGCGCGCTGCGCGTCGGAGGCGACCTCGGCCGCGGTCAGGACATAGCCCGTCTCGTCGTCGGAGGTGGAGCGGGCGAAGACGACGCCGAACACCTTGCCGTCCGTGGTCAGCAGCGGGCCGCCGGAGTTGCCGGGGCGGACGGTGGAGCGTATCGAGTAGATCTCGCGGGTGACGGTCTCGTCGCTGTAGATGTTCTGGCCCGTCGCCCGCACCCGGTTCGCGACCGTCGCCGCCTGGAGGTTCAGGTCGCCGTCCTCCGGATAGCCCGCCACGACCGCCGAGTCGCCGCGCGTGGCGGCGTCGTCGAACCGCAGGACGGGGGCGCGCAGATCGGGCACGTACAGCACGGCCACGTCCCGCTGCGGGTCGAAGAGCACCACCCGCGACTCGTACGACCGCCCCACGCCGCCGACCCGCACGCCCGGCTCATCGATGCCGGCCACCACATGGGCGTTGGTCATCACATGCCGCGGCGCGTACACGAAGCCGCTGCCCTCGCGGCCCTGGGTGCCCGCGACGCCCTCGATCTTGACCGTGCTGCGCTTGGCGGCGTTCGTCGCCGCCGCCGTGACGCTGTCACCGGAGGGCTTGGCGACCTCGGCGGTCGACTCGTTCTCGAACGGGTTGAAGACCTGCGGGAAGCCCGCCTCGGTGAGCGCGGAGGTGGCCCGTGAGAACCAGGCCGGTGTCGTGTCCGGCATCGCCTCCTGCACGGTCCCGAGCAGCCGGGAGTCCCGGATCGCCGTCGTGAGCAGCGGCGAGGAGGACGCGGCCAGGACGCTCGCGGCCACCCACGCCACGATCAGCACGGCCACCGAGTTGGCCACGGCCCCGCCGATCCCGTCGGCCACCCTGAGCGGCCCCCGGTCCAGCTCCCGGCGCAGCCGCAGCGCCAGCCGCCCCGCCAGCTCGTGCACCAGCACCGCCGGGAGCAGCACGGTCAGCACCGCGGTCACCGTCGCCTGCGTCGTACCCGGTGTGACCAGGTCCATCATCCATGGCAGCAGCCATACGCCGATCACCGCGCCGCCCACGAAACCGGCCAGCGAGACGCAGCCGGCCACCAGCCCGCGCCGGTAGCCGGACGCCGCGTAGGCCAGGACGACCAGCAACAGCAGGATGTCGAGCAGGTCCACGGAGCCGCCTTTCTCTCGGACCCCTTAGTACGCGTGGGAGGCGCCCGTTGATCAGCACGCGCGTGCCCGCCGCAGGGAATCGGCCACGCTGCGTGAACCGTGCGTGCACCTGGAGAAACGCCCCGGACCGGGGCGATGGTTCCTCCGGGTGGCACACCACACATCGCGGGCGCAGCGGTTCGGGCGGACAGTGGGACCATGCGTGTCTTCCGACGGGTCACCCGAAGGGTCTTCCGCAGAACACGGGGGCGCCGAAGACCACGTGCCGTACGAATACCGTGGGCCGCCCGCGTAGGAGGGGTGGCTGGGGCGGAGCGTGCGCCGGGGGCGGGCTGGGCGGTGGAGCCGGATAGGGAGCCGGGCTGGGCGGAGGGGGCTGCCGCGGGGGCGGGCGGGGGAGCGTCGGATGTGCGACGGACACCGCTGGATGCGGGGGCGGCCGGTGGCTCGCGTGTGTCGGGGGGTGGGCGGGGAGAGGCGGGCGGGCGGGAGCAGTCGGCCCTGCGGGGAGTGTCGGGCGGGCGGGAGCAGTCCGCCCTGCGAGGAGAGCTGGTCGGTGGGGGAGAGCCGCTGGTGCGGGGGCAGTCGGCCGCCCGGGAAGAGCCGGCTGTGGAGGGAGAGCCGGTCGGCGAGGGAGAGCCGACCGTGCGGGAGGGGCCGGCTGTACAAGAGAAGCCGGTTGTTCGAGTGCAGCCGTGTGTGCGAGTGCAGCCGGTCATGCCTGGTCGGCAAGTTGCGCCGAGGGCTGGTACGGCCCGGCAAGCCCTGCCGAGTGAGGGTCCTGGGACCGCGTGGCAGCCCGGCGCCGGGCGGCGGTCGAGGGCCGAGCGGCAGCCTCGTGCCGCGCGGCAGTCCTCTGCTGAGTGGCGGTCCTCTGCTGAACGGGAGTCCCGTGGCGAGCCGCAGTCCTTGCCCCAGCGACAGTCCCGAATCCGGCGGCGCCTACGAGCCGGTCGGCCGCCTCGAACCGGGCTGCAAGCTTCGGTCGGTCAGCCACCCCGAACCGGCCTGCAACCCTCGGCCGGCCTGTCACCCGGAGCCGGACTCCAACCCTCCGCCGGTCAGCCACCCCGAATCCGGCTGCAGCCCTCCGCCAGCCGGCCATCCGGCCCTCGGCGGCAGCCCTCTTCCGGCTGGTACGGCGGCCCCCAGCCGCAGCCTCGCTCCGGCCAGTACGGCGGCCCCCGGCCGCAGCCCCCTTCCGGCGAGCAGTGCCGCCCCCAGCGGCGGCCTCCCTCCGGCCAGTACCGCCGCCTCCAGCCGCAGCCTCCCTCCGGCCAGTACGGCGGCCCCCGGCCGCAGCCCCCTTCCGGCGAGCAGCGCCGCCCCCAGTGGCAGCCTCCCTCCGGCCAGTACCGCCGCCCCCGGCCGCAGCCTCCCTCCGGCCAGTACGGCGGCCCCCGGCCGCAGCCCCCTTCCGGCGAGCAGCGCCGCACCCAGCCGCACCCCCCTTCCGGCGACCAGCGTCGCCCCCAGCGGCACCCCCGTTCCGGAGAGCAGCGCCGCCCCCAGCGGCACCCCCATCCCCGCCAACACCGCCGCCCCCAGCCGCGCCCCTCTTCCGGTCGGCACCCTCGCCCCCGGCCCCACCCCCGTGCCCGGCGGCGCATACCCCCCGTTCTTCTCCTGGTCCTCGGCTGTCTCCCCGGGCTTGCCGCCGTTCTCGCGCCGGCGCTGTGTGCGCGTGGGATCGAGGCTGCCGTCGCGGAGTCCGCGCGGTCGGTCGCGGCGCGGCCGGCCGCCCCGCATCGGGCGGCCCGGCCGCCTGTCGTGCCGAGGTCGGTCTGGCTGGGTGACGACACCCGGCAGGACCGGCCGCCCCCGCGCTACGACGACCGGGTCGTCGCCGTCTTCGTCCACCACACCGACTCGCCCAACGGCTATGACTGCGCCGACGCGCCTCGCATCATCCGCTACCTGTACGCGGGCCAGACCGGCTCCCGCGACTGGGACGACATCGGCTACAACTTCCTGGTCGACCGCTGCGGCACCATCTACGAGGGCCGCGCGGGCGGTGTCGACCGCCCGGTCACCGGCGCCCACACCCAGGGCTTCAACCACCGCACCACCGGCATCGCCGCCCTCGGCACCTTCACGGCCGGCGTGCCCGTGCCGAAGGCCATGACCGACGCGATCGCCGCACTGGCCGCCTGGAAACTGGGGCTCTCCGACACCGACCCGCGCGCGAGGGTCCGACTGACCTCCAGCAACAGCCACAGCCGCTACGCCGCCGGCACCACCGCCCTGCTCCCCGCCCTCGCCGGCCACGACGACGGCTACATGACCAGCTGCCCCGGCGCGGCCCTCACCGCCCGCCTGCCCGAGATCAGACAGCTGGCGGCACGTCTGCAGGGCAGAAGCCGATAGCCGGCGCCCCGCCTCGCCACCGGGTCACCTGCGTCCGAGGTAGACCCCCAATGCCCGCTGGAGCACCTTGCCCTGGGCGCCCACCGGCAGCTCCCACTCCCCGAGGTACTCCACGGCCCGGCCGCCGGTCCCCGTCTTGAAGCGGAGCCGTCCGAGCAGGCGGTCCTCGGTGAGGGCGGGGGTGATGGAGCGCAGGTCGTACGTCTTCGCGCCCGCGGCCCGCGCGTCACCCAGCATGCGCCACAACAGCGCGCTGCTGGGCCGCAGTCGGCGCCCCCGGCGGCCGGACGCGGCGTACGAGTGCCAGACCCGGGAGCCGACGTTGATCATGAGGGCCGCGGAGAGCACCTCGCCGTCGTACTCGGCGAGATAGAGGCGGAGCCGGTCGTCGTCCTCGGCGTTCAGGGCCTTCCACATGCGCCGGAAGTAGTCCGGCGGGCGGGCCTTGAAGCCGTCGTGAGCGGCGGTCGCGGTGTACAGGCGGTGAAAGTCGGGCAGGTCGGAGGCCGAGCCCCAGGAGACCCGCACGCCCGCCGACTCGGCCGTGCGCAAGGACTGCTCCCAGTGCGGTGCGAGGGCGCCGCGCAGATCGTCCATCGAGCGCCCCGCCAACGGGATCTCACAGCCGTAGCGCGGCTGGCCGAGGCCGAAACCGCTCCCCTCGCCCTCCTCGCACGGCCGCCACCCGAGCCGCCGCAGCCGCTCCGCGGCGTCCAGCGCGTATCCGTCGATGCCGGCCGCGGGCAGGTCGCGCAGATGCCGTACGTCGGGATCGGCGATCCCCGCCGCGACCGTGTCCGCGTCCCAGTGCCGTACGACCAGCGGCGGCCCGATCCGCACCGAGAACGCCCCGATCCGCCTGACATGGGCGACGAGCGGGTCCAGCCACCGCTCCAGGCGCGGCGTACGCCAGTCGATCGCGGGCCCGTCCGGGAGGTAGGCGAGGTAGCGCCGCGTCCCGGGCAGCGGCCGGTACAGGACGAGCGCCGTCGCGACCATCGTCTCGCCCTCGAACCAGCCGACGCTCTCCGGCAGCCAGTCGGGCTTCACATCGCCCCACTCGGGGATCTGGAGATGGCTCGCGTCGGGATGCCGCCGCAGATGGGCGAGATGTTCCGCGCGCGGTATCTCACGCACGAACAGGCTGGTCATGGGCAGGGTGCTCCTGGTCGGGGCGGCCACCCTAAGCCGGGGATCACCGCACCGGTCAAGAGTCCACGGCCTCACAGGTTTCTCCCAGCCGGCTCAAGGCTCATCCCGAGACAGCCTTCCTATCGTTCTCGCGTCGTCCCGCACACGCACCGACCGAAGGTGGGGATCATGAGCAGCAGCAACAGGCGCAACGGCGGCAAGCGGGTCTGGACGGTCGTCTGCGCGGTCGCGACCGTCGTCCTGGGGCCGGCCGCCGTCACGGCGTCCGCGCTCGACCAGGCCAACCAGGCGCCGATGGACCACGCGGTGAAGGCCGACCAGCCGCAGGCGTACATCCCGGCGGAGCCGGGCCGCAGGCGTGCCGTGGCCTGAGGCTCAGCCCTTGAACCGCTCCCAGAGCCTGGGGAACCGTTCCGCCAGGGCCCTTTCGTTCTCGAAGTCGACCGGGGTGCCGTCCGGTTCCGGGGGCGCGGGCGCGATGCCGAGGTCGGGGGCGACCGTGCCGGTGAGCTGTTCGTACGCCTCGTCCGCCGCGTACCCGAGCTCCTCGCCGTCGCCGTCGAACTCCTCGTCGAAGTCGTCCAGCAGGTCGGCGAGCGAGTCGGGTTCGTGCACCCCGCCCTCGTACACCTCACGGCCCTGGCCGATCAGCCAGCACCGGAAGAAGTCGAACGCGTCGTCGCTCGCCCCGTCCAGCAGAACCCAGGCGGCGCCCCACAGGTCCCAGGTGTACGCGCGGTTGTAGCGGGCCTCGAAGTGACGGGCGAAGTCCAGGACCATCTCCGGGTCCAGCGCAAGGAGCCGCTCCACCAGCAGGTCGGCCTGCTCCTCGGGGTCGCCCTCGGCGGCCTCCCGGGTCGCGTCGATCAGCTCCCAGAACTCCGTCTCGTCCATCACCGCTCCAGCATCGGCCCTGGAGGGGTGGGACGCACGTGGAGTGCGGCGGATTGTTATGGGGTCACGGCCCCCGGGCGCCGTCAGGCGGCGCCCTTCATGACGTACGACTGCCCGCTTCATGACGTACGACTGAGGGCGCACGGCGGATGGCGTACCGCTGACGGCGTTCGGCGCATGCCGTGGGCTCATGAGCGGTAGAGCGCGGCCAGCCGTGTCGCGTCGCTCGCGAAACGGGCTCTCAGCGCCTTTGGCGCCAGCACCTCGGCCTCCGGGCCGAGCGCCGCGAGCTGGGCGTGGGCGACCTCCTCGGACTCCACCGGGAGGGTCACCGTCACCCATTCGTCCCCGTCGGGCGCACCGGCCGACTCCAGCGCCTCCCGCGCGGACTGCGGATCGACGGTGTACGGCAACCGGCGCGCCCCGTCCGGGGACACCCGCACCACGACCTCGGCGCGCAGAATGGACCGCGCGAACTGCTCGGCCCGCTCGTCCCAGAAGCCCGGCAGATCGAACTCCTCGTCCCGTTCGAACCGCTCGTCACCGGCCTCCACGGCGGTGAACCGGTCAATTCGGTACACCCGGTACGACCCGTGCCCCGCCACGCGGGCGCACAGGTACCAGACCCCCGCCTTCAGCACGAGCCCGTACGGCTCCAGCTCCCGCTCGACCTCGTCCTGCCCGCGCCGGTACCGGGCGACGATCCGCCGGTCGTCCCACACCGCGTCCGCGACGGCCGGCAGCAGCCCGGGTGTTCCGGGTTCCCTGAACCAGTTCGGGGCGTCCAGATGGAACCGCTGAGCGGCCGTACGGGAGGCGTCGCGGAGGGAGGGCAGCAGGGCGGCGGACACCTTCAGCCGGGCGGCGGAGGCGGCGTCCTCCAGCCCCATCTCGCGCAGCGCCCCCGGAACGCCGCTGAGGAACAACGCCTCGGCCTCACTACGGGCGAGGCCCGTCAGCCGGGTCCGGTATCCCCCGATCAGCCGATACCCTCCGGCCCGTCCCCGGTCCGCGTACACGGGCACCCCCGCCTCGGAGAGCGCCTGCGCGTCCCGGGTGACCGTCCGCTCGGACACCTCCAGCTCCCGCGCCAACTCGGCAGCGGTCATGGAGGGCCGGGACTGGAGAAGCAGCACCATCTTGATGAGCCGGGCAGCACGCATACGGTCATGATGCCGGGCCCACCGACGACGAAGGGGTACGGCGGCCGCCGTACCCCTTCACCGGACGTCAGCCCTTACAGGCCGTACTTCTCCCGCGCCTCCTTCACCGCCGTCGCCTGGACCTCGCCCCGCTTCGCGAGCTGGGCCAGGGCCGCGACGACGATCGACTGGGCGTCGACGCCGAAGTGGCGGCGGGCGGCCTCGCGGGTGTCGGACAGGCCGAAGCCGTCCGCGCCCAGCGAGGAGTAGTCCTGCTCGACCCACTGCGCGATCTGGTCGGGGACCTGGCGCATGTAGTCCGACACCGCCAGCACCGGGCCCTCGGCCCCCTGGAGCGCCTGACGAACGTACGGCACCCGCTCCTCGCCGCGCAGCAGGGCCGCGTCCGCCTCCAGGGCGTCCCGGCGCAGCTCCGTCCAGGACGTCGCCGACCAGACGTCGGCGGCGACACCCCACTCCTGCGCGAGCAGCTTCTGCGCCTTCAGCACCCAGTGGATCGCCGTACCGGAGCCGAGCAGCTGGATCCGCGGGGCGTTGGCCACCGGCGAAAGACCGGCCGACTCCGCCGTGTTGAAGCGGTACAGGCCCTTGACGATGCCCTCGTCGATGCCGAGGCCCTGCGGCTTGGCGGGCTGGGGCAGCGGCTCGTTGTAGACGGTGAGGTAGTAGAAGACGTTCGGGTCCTCACCCGGCGCCGCCTCGCCGTACATACGGCGCAGACCGTCCTTGACGATCGTCGCGACCTCGTACGCGAACGCCGGGTCGTACGTCAGCGCGGCGGGGTTCGTCGCCGCGATCACCGGCGAGTGACCGTCCGCGTGCTGCAGGCCCTCGCCCGTCAGCGTCGTACGACCGGCCGTCGCGCCGATGAGGAAGCCGCGGCCGAGCTGGTCGCCGAGCTGCCACATCTGGTCGGCCGTGCGCTGCCAGCCGAACATCGAGTAGAAGATGTAGAACGGGATCATCGCTTCGCCGTGCGTGGAGTACGCGGTCGACGCGGCGATGAAGTCGGCCATCGAACCGGCCTCGGTGATCCCCTCGTTGAGGATCTGGCCGTTCTTGGCCTCCTTGTAGTACATCAGCTGGTCGCGGTCGACCGGCTCGTACGTCTGGCCCTTGGGGGAGTAGATCCCGAGGGAGGGGAACAGCGACTCCATGCCGAAGGTGCGCGCCTCGTCCGGGACGATCGGCACCCAGCGCTTGCCCGTCTCCTTGTCGCGGACCAGGTCCTTGATGAGGCGGACGAAGGCCATGGTGGTGGCCACGTTCTGGGAGCCGGAGCCCTTGTCGAAGGAGGCGAAGGCCTTCTCGGCTGGGGCGGGCAGCGGCGCCACCGGGTGGACGCGGCGGGCCGGGGCGGGGCCGCCGAGGGCGGCGCGGCGCTCCTGGAGGTAGCGGACCTCGGGGGAGTCGGCGCCCGGGTGGCCGTAGGGGACGACCCCGTCGACGAAGTCGCCGTCCTTGATCGGCAGGTCGAGCAGGTCGCGCATCGCCTTGAACTCGTCCACCGTCAGCTTCTTCATCTGGTGGTTGGCGTTCTTCGACGCGAAGCCCTCACCGAGCGTGAAGCCCTTGACGGTCTGGGCGAGGATCACGGTCGGCGCGCCCTTGTGCTCCAGGGCCGCCTTGTACGCCGCGTACACCTTGCGCGCCTCGTGACCGCCGCGCGAGAGGTGGAAGCACTCAAGGATCTTGTCGTCGCTGAGCAGCTTCGCCATCTCGACCAGCGCCGGGTCCTTGCCGAAGAAGTCCTGGCGGATGTAGGCGGCGTCCCGGGTCTGGTACGTCTGCACCTGCGCGTCAGGTACCTCGCGCAGGCGGCGTACCAGCGCGCCGGTGGTGTCGAGGGCGAACAGCTCGTCCCAGGCGGTGCCCCACAGCGTCTTGACGACGTTCCAGCCGGCGCCGCGGAACTGGGCCTCCAGCTCCTGCACGATCTTGAAGTTGGCGCGCACCGGGCCGTCGAGGCGCTGCAGGTTGCAGTTGATGACGAAGGTCAGGTTGTCCAGGCCCTCGCGGGAGGCCAGGGCGAGGGCCGCCGTGGACTCGGGCTCGTCCATCTCGCCGTCGCCGAGGAAGGCCCAGACGTGGGAGGCGGAGACGTCCTTGATGCCGCGGTTGGTGAGGTAGCGGTTGAAGCGGGCCTGGTAGATGGCCGACAGCGGGCCGAGGCCCATCGACACCGTCGGGAACTCCCACAGCCAGGGCAGGCGGCGCGGGTGCGGATACGACGGGAGACCGTTGCCGCCGGCTTCCTGGCGGAAGTTGTCCAGGTGCTGCTCGTTCAGGCGGCCGTCGAGGAAGGCGCGGGCGTAGATGCCGGGGGAGGCGTGGCCCTGGATGTAGAGCTGGTCGCCGGAGCCGTCGGCTTCCTTGCCCTTGAAGAAGTGGTTGAAGCCGGTCTCGTAGAGCCAGGCCGCGGAGGCGAAGGTGGCGATGTGGCCGCCGACGCCGTGTTTCGAGCCGCGGGTCACCATCGCGGCCGCGTTCCAGCGGTTCCACGCGGTGATCCGGCGCTCCATCTCCTCGTCACCGGGCACGCTCGGCTCGGCGGAGGTGGGGATGGTGTTGACGTAGTCGGTCTCGAGGAGCTTGGGCAGCGCGATGCCGGTGCCCTCCGCGCGCTCCAGCGTGCGGCGCATCAGGTACGCGGCACGGTGCGGGCCGGCAGCCTTGGCGACCGCGTCCAGCGAGGCCTGCCATTCGGCGGTCTCCTCGGGGTCGCGGTCCGGGAGCTGGTCGAGCTCGCTCGGCTGGATGGCGTTGGGGTCGGTCATGTCGCCGCCTTCCTCAGTCGAAGGGGGTTCCCTCATCGGTAAGGGTTCGGGGGTGCCCTTGGTCTTTGGCAGGACAGGGCTGGGCTTGGGTGCTGTAACACCTTGCGGCTGTGCCGCGTGGGCCCGTCGGCGACTGTAACTCCCTGATCGATGATCGATCAAAGGTCTGACGGCTAAAAACCCTCGGTATCGAGAAATTGGCATCCGGTGCCGGGCAATCCGGCACGCGGTGCCGCGTTTTCCCTGCTCACCTGAGGTCCGCCCGGCTAGCTTGGGCGGCCGGACGGACGGTCGGTGCGTTCAGGATGCGCGCTTCGTGCGTTCAGGACGCGCGCTCGGTGCGTTCCTGCTCGGTGCGTCCCCGCTCCATGCGCTCATGGTCCTCGCGATGCCGTGCGGCCTGCTCGCGGCTGATCACCTCGGTGGCGGCGCCCACGGCCACGGCGACCGGCCAGGCGATGGCTCCGGCGACGCTCATGCCGCCGAGGACGCCGTAGAGGGCCAGTCGGCGGGGCGGCGGGAGCAGGGCCGTGGCCGTGGACGTGACCTTGCGGGCGTTGGTGGTGAACATGTCGCCCGGTGTCACATAGGGGATGGGAACGCGGGGGTGCGCGGTGTGGAGGTGCACCACCTTGCCGCCGGTCCGCTTCTCCTCGGTCTGCTCGGTCTGCGGTGGGGCGGGCTGCTGTGCTTGCTGCTTGTGTGACTTGGCGGAACTCATCGCCGTCATCCCCTGCTGGAAAGTGCTGGGTGGTGGGTCCTTCCAGCCGCCTTCCATTCATGAACGGGGATAAACCCGCCCAGAACCGGCAATTCGCTATTCGCCTTCGTGCCGCGGCGCGCAGCCCAGCACATGCGCCTTGACGATCTCGGCGATCCGGGGGTCCCGGCGCTGGAACGCGGCCACCAGCTCCTCGTGCTCCTCCGCGTACGACTGCTGCACCGTCCCCAGCCACCGGATGGACAGCGCCGTGAACACCTCGATGCCCAGGCCCTCCCAGGTGTGCAGCAGCACAGAGTTGCCCGCCGCCCGCACCAGCTCGCGGTGGAAGGCGACCGTGTGCCGCACCTGGGCCGTGCCGTCGGACTTGCGGTCGGCCTCGTACAGGGCGGCGACATGCGGCTCCAGGGCGGAGCAGTCCAGCGCCAGCTTCTCCGCCGCCAGCTCCGCCGCGATCGCCTCCAGACCGGCCCGGACCGGGTAGCTCTCCTCCAGGTCGGCGGCCGTCAGACTGCGCACCCGCACGCCCTTGTTGGGCGCCGACTCGATCAGCCGCAGCGACTCCAGCTCACGCAACGCCTCCCGCACCGGAGTCTGCGACACCTCCAGCTCGGTCGCGATCCGGCGCTCCACGATCCGCTCGCCCGGCTGCCAGCGTCCGCTGATGATCCCTTCCAGGATGTGCTCGCGGATCTGTTCGCGCAGCGAGTGGACGACGGGCGCGGTCATGAGGGCTCCTTAAGGAGGGACCGCTCAGCGGCCCCGGAGGCGTTTGACGCTATGACAATAAAGCCGCACGGCCCTCCCGGAGGGGCGCACGGGGGCGCTTTCCTGCAGGTGAGACGAGGCTTACACGCTCCCAGTCCGGCGTCTTGTGTCAAGTCCCGGAACCTTCAGGAGCGGATCCGTGTCGCGGTCGGCAGAGGGGTCCCGCTCCGGGACGCCCTTGAGGACCGGGGGACGGCATGGACATCGGGGGACAGCACGCGCGGCTGCGCGCGGCGGTCGTGGGAGCCGTGATCGGTACGGCCATGGCGATGACGGGGTGCCAACAGGCCCCGGACGGCGCGGCGAAGACGCGGGCCGGCGCCTCGGAGGAGATCAGGGGCATGGCCGCGGCGGCGGGCCGGTCCGGCGCGGCCTGCGTCTTCGTGAAGCCCGACGGGGCGCAGCGGTTCGGCCACGTCGGCTGGGGCTTCCAGGTCACCGGCACCCGCACGTGGGTGTACGGGGCGGTCGAGAACCCGAGCGGCAGGCTGTACACCCCGCCCGGCGGCGACATCGGAGCCTGGCACGCGGAGGGCTCGTACGCCCGCATGCTCAGCGACATGTCCCGCGACGCCCACTACCCGGGCCGCTCCGCCCACCCCTACCGCCGTTACCGCTGCACCCCCTCCTCGACCAGCGACGTGACGGCCGCCCGCCGCATGATCCGTACCGTCGAGGCGCGCGGCTTCCTGGTCGGCGTCGACCCGAAGACCGGGGAGCTCACCTCGCGGGACTGTCCGGACGCCACGTACGACGTGCTCAAGGCGTACCGGACGCGGCGGCTGACGCCCGCGGCCGAGCCGGCGGTCCCGAACGTGTGGGTGGAGTCGCTGGTGGGGTGGCCGGACAGGCGGCTGACGCCGCGGTGACATGCCGGTGCCCCCGCCCGGAAGCCCGCAGGCTCCGGACGGGGGCACCGTACAGCCGTACAGACCCTGGGGGTTACAGCCCGAGCTCGACCTCGAACTCGCCCGCCTCCAGGATCGCCTTGACCGCCGTCAGGTAACGGGCCGCGTCGGCGCCGTCCACCAGGCGGTGGTCGTAGGACAGGGTCAGGTACGTCATGTCGCGGACGCCGATGACCGTGCCCTCCTCCGTCTCGATGACGGCCGGGCGCTTGACCGTGGCACCGATGCCGAGGATCGCGACCTGGCCCGGCGGCACGATGATCGTGTCGAAGAGCGCCCCGCGCGAACCGGTGTTGGAGACGGTGAAGGTCGCGCCGGACAGCTCGTCGGGCGTGATCTTGTTGGCGCGGACCTTGCCGGCCAGCTCCGCCGTGGCCTTGGCGATCCCGGCGATGTTGAGGTCGCCGGCGTTCTTGATGACCGGGGTCATCAGGCCCTTCTCGGAGTCCACCGCGATCCCGATGTTCTCGGAGTCGAAGTAGGTGATCGTGCCCTCGGCCTCGTTGATCTTGGCGTTGATGACCGGGTGGGCCTTCAGCGCCTGGGCGGCGGCCTTGACGAAGAACGGCATCGGGGAGAGCTTGACGCCCTCGCGTGCCGCGAACGAGTCCTTGGCCTGTGCGCGCAGCCGCATCAGGCGGGTCACGTCGACCTCGACGACCGAGGACAGCTGGGCCTGCTCGTGCAGGGCCTTGACCATGTTGTCGCCGATGACCTTGCGGATGCGCGGCATCTTGACGGTCTGGCCGCGCAGCGGGGAGACCTCCAGCGCCGGGGCCTTCTTCGCGGCGGCCGGAGCGGCGGCGGCGGGGGCCGGAGCGGCGGCGGCGGCCTTCGCGGCCTCGGCGGCGGCGACGACGTCCTGCTTGCGGATACGGCCGCCGACGCCGGTGCCCTTGACGGTGGCCAGGTCGACGCCGTTCTCGGCGGCGAGCTTGCGCACCAGCGGGGTGACGTAGGCGCCCTCGTCGGTCGGCTTGGCGGCGGCCGGAGCGGCCGGAGCCGGGATGACCGGGGCCGGGGCCGGGGCGGCCGGCGCGGGAGCCGGAGCCGCCGGGGCGGCAGCGGCGGGCGCGGCCGGAGCGGCGGGGGCGGGCGCGGCCGGAGCGGCGGGGGCGGGCGCCGGAGCGGCCGGAGCCGCGGGCGCGGCCGGGGCGGCCGGAGCCGGGGCAGCGGCGGCGGGGGCCGGAGCCGGGGCCGGGGCAGCCGCCGGAGCGGCACCCGCGACGCCGATGACGGCCAGCTTGGCGCCGACCTCGGCCGTCTCGTCCTCGCCGACCACGATCTCCAGCAGCGTGCCGGAGGTGGGCGCCGGGATCTCGGTGTCGACCTTGTCCGTCGACACCTCCAGCAGCGGCTCGTCGGCCTCGACGCTGTCACCGACCGACTTCAGCCAGCGGGTGACGGTGCCCTCGGTGACGGACTCGCCGAGCGCGGGCAGGACCACGTCGGTGCCCTCGGCCGTACCGGCGCCGGCGGCGGCCTCGGCGGTCGGGGCCGGAGCGGGGGCGGCCTGCTCGGTGGAGGGCTGGGCGGCCGGGGCCGGCTCGGGAGCCGGCGGGGCGACCTCCTCGGCGGCCGGAGCCGGGGCGGCGGCCGGGGCACCGGTGCCGTCGTCGATCACGGCCAGCTCGGCGCCGACCTCGACCGTCTCGTCCTCGGCGACCTTGATGGAGGCCAGGACACCGGCGGCGGGGGAGGGGATCTCGGTGTCGACCTTGTCGGTGGAGACCTCGAGCAGCGGCTCGTCGGCCTCGACGCGCTCACCCTCGGCCTTCAGCCAGCGGGTGACAGTGCCCTCGGTGACGCTCTCGCCGAGCGCCGGAAGGGTTACGGAAACCGCCATGGTTTCGGTTGCTCCTTACGGAAAGTGCGGAAGTCTGTGTCGTCGCGTTCGTCGACCGAGGGGTCAGTCGTGCGCGTGGAGCGGCTTGCCGGCCAGGGCCAGGTGGGCCTCGCCGAGCGCCTCGTTCTGCGTCGGGTGGGCGTGGACGAGCTGGGCGACCTCGGCGGGCAGCGCCTCCCAGTTGTAGATCAGCTGAGCCTCGCCGACCTGCTCGCCCATGCGGTCGCCGACCATGTGGACGCCGACCACCGCACCGTCCTTCACCTGGACGAGCTTGATCTCGCCCGCGGTGTTGAGGATCTTGCTCTTGCCGTTGCCGGCCAGGTTGTACTTCAGAGCGACGACCTTGTCCGCGCCGTAGATCTCCTTGGCCTTGGCCTCGGTGATACCGACGGAAGCGACCTCCGGGTGGCAGTACGTCACGCGGGGGACACCGTCGTAGTCGATCGGGACGGTCTTCAGACCGGCCAGACGCTCCGCCACCAGGATGCCCTCGGCGAAGCCGACGTGCGCGAGCTGGAGGGTCGGGACGAGGTCACCAACGGCGGAGATGGTCGGGACGTTGGTGCGCATGTACTCGTCGACCAGGACGTAGCCGCGGTCCATGGCGACGCCCTGCTCCTCGTAGCCGAGACCGGCGGAGACGGGGCCACGGCCGACGGCGACCAGCAGCACCTCGGCCTCGAACTCCTTGCCGTCGGCGAGGGTGACCTTGACGCCGTCCTGGGTGTACTCGGCCTTCTGGAAGAAGGTGCCCAGGTTGAACTTGATGCCGCGCTTGCGGAAGGCGCGCTCAAGAAGCTTCGAGCTGTTCTCGTCCTCGACCGGGACGAGGTGCTTCAGGCCCTCGATGACGGTGACGTCGGCGCCGAAGGACTTCCAGGCGGAGGCGAACTCGACGCCGATGACGCCGCCGCCCAGGATGATCGCGGACTTCGGTACGCGGTCCAGGACGAGGGCGTGGTCCGAGGAGATGATGCGGTTGCCGTCGATCTCCAGGCCCGGCAGCGACTTCGGCACGGAGCCGGTCGCCAGCAGGACGTGGCGGCCCTGGATGCGCTGACCGTTCACGTCGACGGAGGTCGGGGAGGACAGGCGGCCCTCACCCTCGATGTACGTCACCTTGCGGGAGGCGACGAGGCCCTGCAGGCCCTTGTACAGGCCGGCGATCACGCCGTCCTTGTACTTGTGGACCCCGGCGATGTCGATGCCCTCGAAGGTGGCCTTCACGCCGAACTGCGCGCTCTCGCGAGCCTGGTCGGCGATCTCGCCCGCGTGCAGCAGGGCCTTGGTGGGGATGCAACCCCGGTGCAGGCAGGTGCCGCCGACCTTGTCCTTCTCGATCAGGGCGACGTCCAGGCCCAGCTGCGCCCCGCGCAGGGCCGCGGCGTAACCACCGCTACCACCGCCGAGGATCACTAGGTCGAAAACGGTGCTGGCGTCGTTCGCCACGTCACGTCCTCCATGCATGTGCGCCGTGCGCCGGTCTTCACTGACCGACAGGCGGCTGGTGTCCGGCCGCTCGTTCTTCGGCCCTTCGGTGGGGCCCTGTCCTGCCGAGCCCCATCTTCGCACTAGTCGATGCTTGACGAGACGCCGGGCCGGTGTGTGAGACGTAGCACGTTCATATGTGCAAGGTTCACTCATGGCCGACGGAGGGACAGTGCCGTTGAGGGGCGCGGGGACTGCGCGATCAAGCACGGACCACCTGCAGCCGCCGGACAAACGGAATGGACCCACCCAATAACGGAATGGACCCACCCAAGGGGCGACGGGGCCTCGCCCTACCCGCACGCGAAGCCCCGTCAGCCGAGAACCGACCTCAGCCCAGGTCGCCGGAGGCGGTCAGCTCAGCGAGCCGCACCAGCGTCCGCACACCGGACCCCGTACCACCCTTGGGTGTGTACCCGAAGGGCCCGCCCTCGTTGAACGCGGGCCCGGCGATGTCGAGGTGCGCCCACGTGATGCCCTCGCCGACGAACTCGCGCAGGAAGAGACCGGCGACCAGGCCACCGCCCATGCGCTCACCCATGTTGGCGATGTCGGCGGTCGGCGAGTCCATCCCCTTGCGCAGGTGCTCCGGCAGCGGCATCGGCCAGGACGCCTCGCCGACCTCCTCGGCCGCCTCGACGATCGCGGAGCGGAACGCGTCGTCGTTGGCCATCACACCGAAGGTGCGGTTGCCGAGCGCCAGGACCATCGCCCCGGTCAGCGTCGCCACGTCCACGATGGCGTCCGGCTTCTCCTCGGAGGCCGCCCACAGGGCGTCGGCCAGCACCAGCCGCCCCTCGGCGTCGGTGTTGAGCACCTCCACGGTCTTGCCGCTGTACATGCGCAGCACGTCGCCCGGGCGCACGGCGGTCCCCGACGGCATGTTCTCGGCGAGCGCCAGCCAGCCGGTGACGTTCACCTCCAGTCCGAGCCGCGCGGCGGCGACCACGGCGGCGAACACGGCGGCCGCGCCGCTCATGTCGCACTTCATCGTCTCGTTGTGACCGGCCGGCTTCAGCGAGATGCCGCCCGAGTCGTAGGTGATGCCCTTGCCGA
The DNA here is from genome assembly GCF_001513975.1 of Streptomyces curacoi. GTDB lineage: Bacteria > Actinomycetota > Actinomycetes > Streptomycetales > Streptomycetaceae > Streptomyces > Streptomyces curacoi. The sequence continues at coordinate 544,139 of NZ_KQ947984.1, read as the reverse complement.
CGAAGGCGAGGTGCTTGGCCCCCTTGGAGTGCGTGTACGTCAGCTTCACCAGCCGCGGAGCCGCCGCCGAGCCGCCGCCGACGCCCAGGATGCCGCCGTAGCCGCCCTTGGCCAGGGCCTTCTCGTCGAGGATCTGCACCTTGATGCCGTGCTGCTTGGCCACGTTCTGGGCCTCGGCGGCGAACGACGCCGGGTTGAGGTCGTTCGGCGGCATGTTGATCAGGTCGCGGGCACGGTTGAGCTCCTCGGCGACGGCGATGGCGCGCGCGATCGCCGCCTTGTGCTCCTTGTCGCGGGGCTTGCCGCCGAGCACGGCGACCTCGGCGAGCGGCGCCTTGCCGTTCTTGGCCTTGGCGTTGCCGCCGCTCCCCTTCGACTCCTTGTAGACGTCGAACGAGTACGCCCCGAGCAGTGCGCCCTCCGCGATCGCGCCGGCGTCGGCGGCGTCCGTGAGCGGCAGGGCGAAGGCGGCCTTCTTGGCGCCGGCGAGGGCGCGGGCGGCGGCACCGGCGGCCTTGCGCAGCGCCTCACCGTCGTAGTCGGCGTCCTTCTCGGGCTCGGCGCCCAGGCCCACCGCCACCACGAGCGGGGCCTTGAAGCCGGCGGGTGCGGGGAGCTTCGTCACCTCGCCCTCGGCGCCGGAGGCACCGAGGGTCTCCAGGACGCCGGCGAGCCTGCCGTCGTACGCCTTGTCCACGGCCTCGGCGCCCGGTGCGACGACCAGGCCCCCGGCGGCCTTGGAACCAGCGCCCTTGGCGACACCGATCACGATCGCGTCGGCGCGCAGGCCGGGCGCCGCGGCGGTGCTGAGAGTGAGAGCAGTCACGGTGGTGAATTCTCGCTTCCGATGTGAAGTTGCGAATGGCCGAATGGTGTGGGTCGACCGGGCCCGTCGGCCGACCCTAGTTCCGACCTATGGGTGCGGTATCAGCGGGGCCTTCCCCGGTACGGCGAACACTCGGGACGAGCCTACGCTCGTGTGAGCGTTCGCTCATTCCTCCGGGCGTTCACCTGTCGGTGGCGTCGGGGCCATTTCTTGATCCTCGCCCTCGGTGAGCTGAGTCACACTCGTCTGGTTCGGATGAGTCAACGGCTTGCCGCTTTGCATGATTTCCACAGGTCCTCCTCGGATTCGCCATGTGAGGCAGCAGGGGATCTTCTGGGGGGAAGGGACATTCAATGGCGCTGAGCGCGCACAGATGGAGAAACACGGCCGCCGCGGTGGCGGCCGCCGGTCTGCTGGTGCTGGGGCAGCGGGTACCCGACGCCGCGGCCGCGGAGCAACCGCGCATCGATCTCAGGGTGCTGGTCGTGGACAACGGCGACAGCCCCGTCCGGGCCATCGCCGCCCAGCTGAAGAGCACCGGCATCCCGTACACCACCGTCGACCTGACCGACGCGAACCGCCCGACCATCACGGAGGCGTTCCTCAGCGACACGGTGAACGGCAGGCCCCGGGCCAAGTTCCAGGGCGTCGTCCTGCCCAACGAGACGCCCTTCGGCGCGGGTTCCGCCGAGCAGGGCGCGCTGGAGAGCTACGAGCGGACCTACGGCATCCCGCAGGTCGACGCCTACACCTGGGCCCACCCGGGCGTCGGCCTCGACTACACCAGCGAGGGCGGCTGGGCCGGCACCCTCGACGGGCGTGCGGCGGCCGTCACGGACGCGGGCAGGGCGGGGTACTTCGGCTATCTCGACGGCGCCTTCACCTTCGAGGACAACGATGGCGCCGTACAGGAGAGTTACGGCTATGTCGCCAGGCCCCGCACCGGCTTCACCAGCTATGTCGACCTTCCCGTGCCCGCCGGGTCCGGGCGCGGCAGCCTGATCGGCGAGTACCGCCACGACGGGCGCCGCGAGCTCGTGGTGACCTTCGCCTACAACGAGCACCAGCAGCAGTTCCGGGTGCTTGCCCGGGGCATCGTCGAATGGCTGACACAGGGCGTGCACCTCGGTCAGTCGCGCAACTATTTCGCGGTGCACGTCGACGACATCCTCGCGCCCGACAGCCGCTGGGACACCGAGCGCAACTGCACGCCCGGCGACTTCGACTGCGTGGGCGGTGACGGCGAGGGGACCACGCCGATCCGTATGACGGCCGAGGACGCGGTGCACGCCGCGCAGTGGCAGCGGGAGCACGGCTTCACGCTGGACATGGTCTACAACGCCGGCTCCGGCGAGGCGTGGAAGAGCGAGCACGGCGGCACCGATCCGCTCACCGACCAGCTGCTCGCCGACAAGGCCGAGTACCGCTGGATCAACCACACCTACACGCACCCGTTCCTCGGCTGCGTCCAGGACACCTCGACCGTCCCGTGGAGCTGCGCCGAGAACGCCGACGGCTCGACGCGGTACATGAGCCGCTCCGACATCGCGGCGCAAATCAGGAACAACCACAACTGGGGCGTCACCAAGGGCCTCCCGCTCGACCGCACCGAGCTCGTCACCGGCGAGCACTCGGGTCTGAGGACCCTGCCGCAGCAGCCCGACGACAACCCCGGCCTCGCCGGCGCCCTCGCCGACAACGGCGTCAAGTGGATCGCCTCGGACAACTCCCGTGAGCCCCGGCAGCGTTCGGTCGGCGCCGCGCTGACCGTGCCCCGGCACCCGATGAACGTGTACTACAACGTGGGCACCGAGGAGGAGATGGTCGACGAGTACAACTGGATCTACACCTCCGAGGCCGACGGCGGCAGCGGCGTCTGCGAGACCAACCCCGCCGCCACCTGTCTGGCCGACCCGCTGGACCCGGCCACCGGGTACGACTCCCACATCGTCCCGCAGGAGGCCCGTACCGCCCTCGGGCACGTCGTCTCGGGCGATCCGCGTCCGCACTACGCCCACCAGTCCAACCTGGCCGAGGACCGGACGCTGTACCCGGTCCTGGAGCAGGTGCTCGCCGACTACCAGGCCCTCTTCGCCGACAACACCCCGGTGCAGAACCTCGCGCAGCGCGCCATCGGCACCGAGCTGCAGCGCCGCGCCGCCTGGCAGAGCGCCCTCGCGAACGGCTCCGTCACGGCGTACCGCGTCGGCGACACCGTCACCGTCACCGCACCGTCCGGGACGCAGATCCCGGTGACCGCACCGGAAGGGACCACCAGGCAACTCTTCATCGGCACCACCGCGTTCGGGACGCCGTACGCGGGAGAGCGCTCGGGCTGGACCACGCCCGAGCTGCTGCAGACCGCTCTCAAGCTGAACCTGCCGTCGTAGCGCGGCGCCGCCGGAGCAGAGTGCACCCCGGTCACCTCATGACCGACCGGCCGGGGTGTGCTTCCGAGCCACAGCACCACCTTTCGGGGGCCCGGGGGCGTCCCCCGGAGAACACAGTCACAGGGGGGAACTCACATGATGCGCACCGGCCGTCATGTCACCATGCTCACCGAAGGCACCTATCCGCATGTCCACGGCGGAGTCAGCACCTGGTGCGACCAGCTCGTCAAGGGCATGCCGGAGGTCGACTTCCACGTCGTGTCGCTCACCGGAACCGGCCGCGAACCCGTGACCTGGGAGCTGCCGCCGAACGTCTACCGGCACACCTCCGTACCGACCTGGGGTCCGCGTCCGGGGCGGGCGCGCGCGCCGTACGGCCGGGCCCGTCGCCGTTTCACCGACTCCTACGAGCGTTTCCTGCTCTCCTTCCTCGACCCGGAGGCGCGGTGCGACTTCGGGGAGGCCCTGTACGAGCTGGCCGAACTGGCCCGCGACGGGCGCCTTTCGGCTGCGCTGCGCACCGAGTCGGCGCTGCGGTCGCTGATGTGGATCTGGACGATGCCGCATCTGCCGACCGCGGCCGCCCGCCCCACCGTCCATGACGCGCTGACCGCGACGGACCTGCTGGAGCACGCTCTGCGCCCCCTCGGGTTCCGCATCCCCGAGGACTCCGTGGCCCATGCCGTCAGCAGCGGCCTCGCGACCCTGCCGGCCCTCGCCGCCCGCGAGCTGGACGGCGTGCCCTTCCTCCTCACCGAGCACGGCATCTATCTGCGCGAGCGCTATCTCGGTTACCGCAGCGATGCCCAGCGCTGGCCCGTGAAGGCGTTCATGCTCGGCTTCTACCGTGAACTGAATTCACACGGTTACCGCACGGCCGACCTGATCACACCGTGCAACCAGTACAACCGCCGCTGGGAGGAGCGCGGCGGCGCCGACGCCGACAAGATCCGCACCGTCTACAACGGCGTCGACCCGCACGCCTTCCCGCACGCCGGCCCCGAGCCCGAGGTCCCCACCCTCACCTGGTGCGGCCGCGTGGACCCCATCAAGGACCTGGAGACCCTGCTGCGGGCCTACGCCATGGTCCGCGCCGAGCTCCCGGAGACCCGGCTGCGCCTGTTCGGCCCCGTACCGCCCGGCGGCGAGGCCTACCGCACCAAGCTGGAGAAGCTCGCCGCCGAGCTGGGCGTGCGGGACGGCCTGACCTTCGAGGGCCGGATCAGCGAGGTGTGGCGCGCCTATGCCGCCGGCCACGTCGTCATGCTGTCGTCCATCTCCGAGGGCTTCCCGTTCTCCATCATCGAGGCCATGTCCTGCGGCCGTACGACCGTCTCGACGGACGTCGGGGGAGTGCGCGAGGCCGTCGGCGAGACCGGCCTGGTGGTCCCGCCGCGCGAGCCGGAGAAGATGGCGGCGGCCGCGCTCACCCTGCTCCGCGACGACGAGCGGCGCCGGAAACTGGGTGAATTGTCCCGCCAGCGGGTGATCGACCGGTTCACACTCCGCCGCTCCGTGGACAATTTCCGGACGATTTATCAGGAGCTCGCGGGCAGCGCCGAGGTGTACGAGCCGACGTTGGAGACGGTCGCCGACTGGACCCTCGAACTGCGGGACCCCTGGTACCAGAAGGTCGCGACGGACGGGGCCGGCTGGTGAGCGGAAGCCTCTGGATGCCGCCCGGCTCCCACCCCGACGCCCTGCCCGCGATCCCGCGCCAGCGCATCGCACCCAGCTGGGCACAGCCCGACCCCCTCGACGAACTCGCCGAACGCCTCGACGACTTCATAGCCGCCGCCGTCCACCCCGACGAGATCGCCGCGCTGCTGGAGTCCGACGGCCTGTCGGACGACCAGATACGCGAGCGCTACGGCTTCAAGAACTCCTTCGCCCTCGCCGAGGAGCTCTACGAGCGGGTCGAGCGCCGCTACCCGGAGCCGGACGGCCCGGTCCACGACCCCTGGCAGGTGGGCCTGCTCGGCTGCCTCCTGCGCGGCGTCGTCTTCGCCCTCCCCGGCCTCGGCTACGTCCTCGGCGCACCCCTGCTCGCGGGCTCGGAGGATGACTTCGGCCTCCCCGCGGGCACGGTCCCGCTGCTGGCCGGCGCCCTGGTCGGCTGGACCTGGAACCAGGGCCTCGCCCATCGGGCGTACTCCTGGCTCGGCCTGGGCGACCGCGGTGCCGCCCGCCGCTCACTGCTGCTCGGCGCCCCGGCCGGCGCGCTGCTCGGCGCCCTGGTCGCCCTGGTCGTGGCGGGTACGGCGGCCACGGCCGACCCGGCGGCGGTCGCCTTCGCCGCCGGGCAGTCCTGCTATCTCGGCGCGGCCACGGTCCTGCTGGTCATGGGCCGTGAGCGGGCCCTGCTGGCGGCCCTGCTGCCGATGGCGGCGGCAGCCGTGTTCGCCCTGGCGCACCCCCTCCCCGAGCTCGCGAGACTCACGCTGCTGCCGGCCTCGCTGCTCGCGGTGGCGGTGCTCGCCCTCCTCGAAGTGGCGCCCGCGATAAAGGAGTCGGGCGAAGGCAGCTGGACCGCCGGCCTCACCGCCCTGCTGCCCTTCGGCTCCTACGGCACCGCGCCCAAGGCCCGGCGCTCCCCCAAGCTCTCGGCTTCGCTCGAGCAGGGAGGTGCCCCCATCGCCCCCGGCCTCACCGGCTCCCTCCCATACGCCCTGTTCGGCCTGGGCAGCGGCGTGCTCGTGCTGTACGCGGCCCTCGGCGACGCCCTGGCCGACGAGGGGACCGGCGCGGTCGCCGCACCCGCCGCCGTCGCCCTCACCCTCAGCATGGGCCCCGCCGAATGGCTGCTGTACCGCTTCCGCAGCGGCAGCCTGGCGGGCCTGCGCTCCAGCAGCACACCGAAGGCGTTCTGGCGGACGACGGTGAGCACGGTCGTGGAGTGCCTCTCCGGCTACCTGGTCGCCCTGCTCGCCCTCAGCCTCGTCACCTCGGCGCTGTGGCCGCACGCCCCCGGCATCGCGGGCGTACGCCTGGCCGGTCTGCTCCTGCTCGGCGTGGTCCTGTGGACGGGCCTGCTGCTCCAGTCCTTCGGCGCGGTGCTCAGCGCCGCGGTGATCTGCTGCGCGGCGGCCCTCGCCCAGACGGCGGCCGTGGTGGCGCACGCCGGCAGCCCGCACTGGATCGGTCTGATCGTCCACGGGACGGCGGCGGTGGCCCAGGCCGCCCTGGTCTGCGCCCTGTTGGGGAGAGCGACCGCCCACCGATGAGCGAACTGCTGATCCCGTACTACGAGCACCCGTCCGTCCGCCCCGCCGAATGGGACGCGATCATCGCGGCGGCGCCCCGCCTCTACGGGGTCGTCCTGAACCCGGCCAGCGGCCCCGGCGAGACGCCCGACCCGGCGTTCGCCGAGGTCGCCGCCCGGCTGCGGGCGGTGGACGTCCGGGTGCTCGGCTACACCGACACCGACTACGGCCGCAGACCGCACGCCGAGGTCGTCCGGGACCTCGCCCGACACCGCGACTGGTACGGCACGGACGGCGTCTTCCTCGACCAGGTCGCCGCGGGCCGCGAGGAGTTCCGGTACTACCAGCGGCTCGCGACGGCGGCCTGGGGCACCGGCTGCGGCACGCTCGCCCTGAACCACGGCACGGCACCGCACCCGTCGTACGCCAGGATCGCGGACGTCCTGGTCACCTTCGAGGGCACCTGGGCGTCGTACACCCGGCTCGGCCCGCAGCAGTGGCCCGGCGGCACCGGAGTGCGCCTGTGCCACCTGGTGTACGGCGTGCCGGCCGACGCCGACCCGGCGGCACTGGCCCGCGCCCGCGGGGCCACCGTCCACTGCGCGGTGCCGGGCATGGGCGATCATCCATGGGGTACGTTGCCGCACACCCTGGAGCCCGCTCGGTGAGACGCCTCATCGCTCCGGCCGTGCTGCTTCTCCTGCTCGCGGGCTGCACGACGGCCCCCGACGGCACCGAGGGCCGGCCGGACGGCCCCCGCTGGCAGCCGCGCCCCGGCACGGCCTGGCAGTGGCAGCTGAGGGGCCGCCTGGACACCTCGGTCGACGTGCCGGTGTACGACATCGACGGCTTCGACCAGTCCGCGAAGGCCGTCGCCGCACTGCACCGCGAGGGCCGCAAGGTCATCTGCTACCTCTCCACCGGCGCCTGGGAGGACTGGCGCCCCGACGCCGCGAAGTTCCCCAGGTCGGTGCTGGGCCGGGGCAACGGCTGGGAGGGCGAGCGCTGGCTCGACATCCGCCGTACCGACGTCCTGGAACCCCTGATGGCGGCCCGCCTGGACATGTGCCGCGACAAGGGCTTCGACGCGGTGGAGCCCGACAACATGGACGGCTACCAGAACCGCACGGGCTTCCCCCTGACCGCCCGTGACCAGCTCCGCTACAACCGCCTGATCGCGCGGCTGGCCCACGAGCGGGGCCTGGCGGTGGGCCTGAAGAACGACCTGGACCAGATCCCGGAGCTGGTCGGCGACTTCGACTTCGCGGTGAACGAGCAGTGTGCGCAGTACGGGGAGTGCGCGGCGCTGAGCCCCTTCGTGAAGGCGGGCAAGGCGGTCTTCCACGTCGAGTACGAGCTGCCGACGCGCCGCTTCTGCGCCGAGTCCCGCCGCCTGAGGCTGAGTTCGATGCTGAAGAAGTACGAGCTGGGGGCATGGCGCCGGGCCTGCTGAGCGCCGGCCCGGTGTCAGCCCAGTGACAGCACGACGAGCACGGTCGTCGCCGCCGTCTCCGCGAGGCCGCCGAACACGTCACCGGTGACGCCGCCGAAGCGGCGGGTGCAGTGCCTCAGGAGGAGTTCGGCGACGGTGAGCGCGGCGAGGACCGCGAGGGCGGTGCGGGCGATGCCGTACGTCCCGAACAGCGCTCCCGCCGCGGCGGCGACGCCGGTCACGGCCAGGGCGACGGCCAGCGCACCCCGTACGGGCACCACCCCGGCCACCGCGGCCCCCAGCCCCTCCGGCCGCGCGGCGGGCACGCCGGCCCGCGCGGCGAGGGTGAGCGCCAGCCGGGCGGCGACGGCCGACACGACGGCGGCGAGGGCGCCGCGGGCCCAGGAGTCGCCGAACAGCCGGGACAGCGCGGCCACCTGCGCGAGCAGCACGAACACCAGGGTGATGACCCCGAACGGCCCGATGTCCGACTGCTTCATGATCCGCAGCGCGTCCTCGGCGGGCTTACCGCTCCCGAGCCCGTCGGCGGTGTCGGCGATCCCGTCGAGATGCAGTCCCCGGGTGAGCACGGCGGGGACGGCGACCGCGGCGACGGCGGCGAGGAGCGGGCCGGCGCCGAGGAACAGCAGCACCAGAGCGACGAGGGCGGCACCGCAGCCGAGGACCACCCCGACGAGCGGGGCGCACAGCATCCCCCCGCGTGCCGTCGCCCGGTCCCACCGGCTCACCCTGACGGGGAGCACGCTCAGGGTGCCGAAGGCGAAACGCAGACCGTGGAGCGACGGCGGGGTCATGAACACGTCGGCAGGGTAGCCCGGACGCCGCACCCGCGGGGCGGCCCACCCCTGGCCCGCACACACTGAACACCATGGGCCACTGGTTGGAACGCAACATCATCGAACCGGGCAAACTGCCCCTGCTGCTGGCCCTGACCGCCTTCGTGGTCACCTTCCTCGTCACCCGCGTCATCACCCGCCTCATCCGCGCGGGCAAGGGGCCCTTCCGCAACATCGAGACCGGCGCCGTCCATGTCCACCACGTGGTGCCGGGCGTCGTCCTCACCGTCGTCGGGGGCTTCGGGGCGGTGTCCAGCAGCCGGTACGGCTTCGGCGCCGCCGTCTTCGCGGTGATCTTCGGCATGGGCGCGGGGCTGGTCCTCGACGAGTTCGCGCTGATCCTGCACCTCGACGACGTGTACTGGAGCGAGGCGGGACGCAAGAGCGTGGAGATGGTCGTCCTCACCGCGGCCCTGGTGGGGCTGCTGCTCGCGGGGTTCTCCCCGCTGGGGGTCAACGACCTCGACGAGGACGAGGTGCAGAGCAGGGGCACCGTCCTGCTCAACACCGGGGTGAACTTCCTCTTCTCCCTCGTCGCGCTCAGCAAGGGAAAGGCCCGCACCGCGATCTTCGGCGTGATCGTGCCGGTCATCGCTCTGATCGGCGCCATCCGCCTGGCCCGCCCCGACTCCCCGTGGGCCAAGCGCTTCTACCGCCGCCGCCCGCGCGCCCGCGCCCGGTCAAGCCTGCGCGCCTACCGCCACGACCGCCGCTGGGCGGGCCCCCGGCGCGCCTTCGAGGAGTGGCTGGGCGGCAAGCCGGACGCGGAGCCCGACCGCACCGCCGACCGCCGCTGACGCAGCTGCGCCACCGCGCACAGCACCAGCACGGCCGCGATCGCCGCGAGGTGCTCCTTCCCGGCGAGGTTCTCCTTCAGCACCACCTCGACCACCATCGCCGCGATCACCGCACCGGCCGTAACGCAGGCGCCGTAGCGCCATCCGAGGAACACGGCGAGGCCCACCACCGCCGCCGACGGGCCCGTGTCCACGACCTGCGCGTCCGAGCCGGGCAGCCCGACCGGATTGTCCGGGCCGAGGGCGATGCCCACGCGGGCGTACAGGGTTCCGGCGAGCGTGGCGACGTAGGCGATGACGAGGGTCCGCCACCAGCCCAGGCAGATCTCGGCGATCCCGAACACGAGCAGGATCTGCGCGAGCGCACCCCACACCGGCAGGTCGAGGGCGGGCACGAAGAGGGACAACGGCGTACGTACGATCGCCAGCCACAGGGGATCCTCGGCCCGTACGGCCCCGAGATTCTGCACGGCCTGGTAGCCCCAGTCCTGGTTGTGCACGAAGTGCAGGGCCCCGGTCAGACACACGGCCCCCATGGTCATGGGCACGGCCCGCCACCGCCGTGCCGCCAACGGCCCCCGCAGGGCGAGAAACAACGCCCCCCACTCCGCGCGGGCCAGGCGGCCGAGGGTGTTCATGCGGAGGACCTCACTTGGGCGACTTCGGCGGCTTACGACACGTACCCCCGAAGACGAAGCGAAGGCCGGCCGCGTTGAGCGGCCCCTTCGTGATCTCGCTCTCCCGCCCGCGCCTCAGGAGGCCGACTCGGACATGTCCCACGAACAGGGATCATATGGGTGAGGCTCGGGCAAACCGCCCTTTCGCTGTCGCCTGTCCCCTGTCCCCTGTCGTTTGTCGCCTGTCCCCTGTCGGCCCCCTGGCGGCGGGCTACTCCTGCCCCGGCTCCTCGTCCTCCGGCTCCTCGTCCTCCGGCGCCTCGTCCTCCGGTGCCTGGGATGCCTTTGGCTTCTCCGGCAGCTCCGCGGCCAGCGCGGCCGCGGCCTGGACCAGGGGCAGCGCCAGCAGCCCCCCGGCGCCCTCCCCGACCTTCACGCCCGGGTCGAGCAGCGGCTCCAGGGCCATCCGGTCCAGCGCCTTCGCCTGGCCCGGCTCCCCGCTGTCGTGCGCGGCCAGCCACCAGTCCGGCGCCCGGAACGCGATCCGCTGCCCCACCAGCGCGCAGGCGGCGACCACGACCCCGTCGAGCACGACCGGCATCTTCCGCACCGCGCTCTGCAGCAGGAACCCGGTGATCGCGGCGAGGTCCGCCCCGCCCACCGTCGCGAGCAGCTGCAGCTGGTCCCCGAGCACGGGCCGGGCCCGGCGCAGGGCGTCCCGGATCGCCGCGCACTTGCGCATCCACGCGAGGTCGTCGATGGCCACCCCGCCCCGCCCGGTGACCACGGACGCGTCGGTTCCGCACAGTGCGGCGACCAGCACCCCGGCCGCCGTGGTCCCGCCGACGCTCACATCGCCGAGCACCACCAGATCCGTACCGGAGTCGGCCTCCTCGTCGGCCACCGCCACACCGGCCCGGAAGGCGGCCTCGGCCTCCTCCAGGGTCAACGCGTCCTCGATGTCGATACGGCCGCTGCCGCGCCGCACCCGATGCCGTACGACCGCCTCCGGCAGCGACTCCGGATCGCAGTCCAGCGCCATGTCGACGATCCGCACCGCGACCCCGAGCCGCCGCGCGAGCACGGACACGGGCCGGCCGCCCTCAAGGATCTCCCGCACCAACTCCCCGGCGCCGCCCGCGGGTCGCGCCGAGACGCCCAGCTCGGCGACGCCGTGGTCACCGGCGAACAGCACGACCCGCGGCTGTTCGACCGGCCGCACCGGCACGGCGGACTGCGCCGCGGCAAGCCACTCACCCAGGTCGTCGAGGCGGCCCAGCGCGCCGGGCGGCACGATCTGACGCTCACGGCGTGCCTCGGCGTCCCGGCGCACCCCGCCGTCGGGGCGCTCGATCAGATCAGTGAAGTCGTCGAGATTCAGCGAGCTCATTCGCCGAACAGTACCGGCACCGGTCGAACAGAACGGCGCCACATGGCCCCCACGGGCCCCGCCACGTGACCACCACATCGGCGCGACGTCGTTGCACCCAAGATCGGCATCCCATACGTTCCGTTTTGCAGTGGATTGTCGGGGCATGCTCGCACCGTCCCGCCGTAAGCCGCGCCGTATGCCCCGGCGGACGCCCCCGCCGTACGCCCTCGCGCCCGGGAGCCGCCCATGACCGCGACCGTCCCCTCCGAACGACGCCCCGCCCTCTGCGCGTTCACCCTCGCCGCATGCCGGGAGCACACCTACGTCCCCCGGTACCTGTGGCTCGCCCGGCAGGCCCCGCCCCGCCGCCTGAGAGCCGCCGCCCGCGCGGCGCTCCCCTTCCCCGAGCCGGAGAGCTGGCTGGACGTGGGCACCGGCGACGGCCGCTTCCCGGAGGCGGCGAAGGAACTCTTCCCGTACACGGCGTTCGACGGCCTCGACCCGACCCCCCGTGTCCTGCACGCCCGCGTGGCCGAACGGGTGGAGGAGGCCCACGTCGGCCGGCTCACGGACCCCCGCGTCACGGCCCGGCTGCGCGCCCGCTACGACGTCGTCAGCATGCTCCGCCACCTGGAACACACCCCGGACCCCCGTGCCGAGCTCCGCGCCGCCCTCACCGTCCTCCGCCCGGGCGGCCACCTGCTCCTCGAACTGCCCAATCCGCGAAGCCCGTTCGCCCTGCTGCTCGGCAAGTGGTGGACCCCGCACAGCGGGCCCGGCCATCTGCACCTGCTGCCCCTGAACGCACTCCGCCAGGAGCTGGAGTCCCAGGGCTGCACGATCATCTCGACGGACCGTACCGCGCACACCCCGTACGACTTCGCGGTCACGACCTCACGGGTGCTCAGTACCCTGCTGTCCCCGTTCCTGGCACTGCTGGGCACGCCCCTGATCGCCGCGGCCTGGGCGCTCGACCTCGTCCTGGCACCCGTACTGCGCCACACCCCCCTGTCGAACGCGTACCGCGTCATCGCCCGCAAGGAGCCGACCGCACCGGCCTGACGCCCTGCCGCCGGATACCGGCCGCAGCCGGCGCAGCGCCCAGGCCCTGTCGTCCGGATCAGCCCCGCGACGCCGGGATGATCCAAACGACGGGGCCTAGCCGCGCAGCACCATCGCCTGCCCCGCCACCACCAGCACGACCTGCTCGCACTCCGCGGCGAACGCCGCGTTCAGCCGCCCCAGCTCGTCCCGGTACCGCCGCCCCGACGCCGTGGCCGGCACGATGCCCGACCCCACCTCGTTGGACACGGCGACGACACTGCGCCGAGTGGCCCGCACCGCCTCCGTCAACTCCCGCACCCGCTCCCTCAGTGCCCGCTCGCCGCCGTCCGCCCACACCGCGTCGTCCCACGCCCCGGCGGCGTCCATGGCGTCCGTCAGCCACAGGGACAGACAGTCGATGAGCAACGGCGCCCCGTCCTCGGCCAGCAGCGGCACCAGATCGCAGGTCTCGGCCGTACGCCACGACCCCGGCCGCCGCTCCCGGTGCGCGGCGACCCGCGCCGCCCACTCGGTGTCCCCGCTGCGACTGCCCCCGGTCGCCACGTACAGCACATCGGGGAAGGCCTCCAGCCGCCGCTCCGCCTCCACCGACTTCCCCGAGCGCGCCCCGCCCAGCACCAGGGTCCGCCGCGGCACATCCGGTACGTCCTCGTACGCCCCCACCACCAGCGTCACCCCGTCCGGCACCGCCCGCGCCCCGGCCGCGGCCAGCCGCCGCCGCAACTCGGCACCCGGCGGCACGTCATGGTTCAGATGGACGGCGACGACATCCGTCGTCGGCCCGACCGCGCCCACCGCCCGCAGCTTGGCCAGGGCGTCCGGCCGCCCCACGACATCGGCGACCACCATGTCGTACATCCCGAAGGACCCCTCCTCCAGCCCGGCCGGCGCGCCCCCCGGCGGCAGATACAGCAGCCGCTGCCCGTCCGGCCCGGTCACCGCGTAGCCCGTGCCCGGCGAGTCCATCGCCACCGCCCGCACCCGATGCCCCGTCAGCAGCGCCAACTCCCGCCCGTCCGGCACCCGTCCCGGCTGCGGTACCCCCGCCGGCACCTCCACGGCGGGCCCGTCGTGCGGATGCGACAGCAGCACCTGCCGTACGCCGCCCAGCGAACGCCCCGCCCGAGCCGCCGCGAACGCCGCCCCGGGCGTCAGATCCAGCAACAGCGCCCCGTCCACGAGCAGCGCGGTCGCCGCCCGCGCGTCATCACCGAGCGCGGTCGCACAGGCCGCGCACGGACAGTCGGGGCGGGGGAGTCCCGCGGGGGCACCGGTGCCGAGCAGAGTGAGTTCCACGGACCGATTTTCGCGTGTCTGCGCAGGTGCCGCCCATCCGACTAGGCTCAGAGCGGGAGCCGGACCAAGATCCGGCTTCGGCTCTGCATGTGCCGAGACCTTGGAGGCGTACATGGCGGCATGGACGTGGCGGTTCGAGAAGGCCGACGGGGCGGAGGTCCAGCCCGCGGTGCAGCCCGAGGAGTTCACCACCCAGGGGGACGCCGAGTCCTGGATCGGGGAGCACTGGAAGGCGCTGCTCGAGGGCGGTGCGGACCAGGTACGGCTGTTCGAGGACTCCACGGAGATCTACGGGCCGATGAGTCTGCACGCCGCGGAGGCGTGACCGCACGGGCGAGGGCCCCAGGGCCCTCGCCCCGCCGCCCCCTCACTGCTCACCCAACGTCACACCGACCGTCTTCTCACCGCCGTTGCGCGTGTACGTCACCGACGTCCGCTCGCCCGGCCGCGCGGAGGCCAGTGCCTCGGCGAGCGAGGTGATGGTCGTGATGTCCGTGTCACCGAGCCGGGTGATGATGTCGCCGGGCTCCAGTCCGGCCCTGTCGGCCGCCCCGCCCGGGCTCACTTCGACGACCGCCACGCCCGCGGCCTCGTAGTCGTCGTTCACGACCGTACGGCCCGTGATGCCGAGCGCCGCCCGGCCCGAGTCGGTGACCCGGCCCTCCTTGATGATCTGGTCGGCGATCGACCGCACCGTCGACGCCGGAATCGCGAACCCGATGCCGGGCGCCGTGCTGTCCGCGACGCCGGGGTCGGTGGCCGCGAGGGTGGGGATGCCGATGACCCGGCCGTCTAGGTTCACCAGGGCGCCGCCGCTGTTGCCGGGGTTGATGGCCGCCGACGTCTGCACCATGTTGGCGATCGTCGCGCCCGTACCGCCGTCGCCGCTGCCCTCGGTGACGGTCCGTCCGGTCGCCGAGACGATGCCCTGCGTCACGCTGGACGACAGCCCGAGCGGCGAGCCCATGGCCAGCACGATCTGCCCGACCTCGATCTTCGACGAGTCCCCGAACCTCGCCGCCCGCAGCCCCTTCGGCACATCGTCCAGCTTGACGACGGCGAGGTCCTGCTGCGGGTAGGAGGAGACGAGGCTCGCGGTGAACTCGTCCTCGCTGTTGGCGGTCGTGACCCGGAAGGTCCTCTCGTCGCCGACGACATGGGCGTTGGTGACGATGTGCCCCTGGCCGTCGTAGACCACGCCGGAGCCCAGGTCGTTCCTGGCCTGGATCTGCACGACCGACGGCAGCACGTCCCTGATCACCTTCAGATAGCCGTTCTGCAGATCGTCGACCGCCTCGACCGCCCGCGGGGCGGCGGCCTGCGCGGCCCGCTCGGTCGAGTCCGCCCGCCCGCGCGAGCCCTCGCGCGGCGAGTCCGAGCAGGCGGAGACGAGACCGAGGCAGCACAGCAGGGCGACGGCCATGACGACCGGCCGCAGGGCACGGGAAGGGCGAGTGTCCATGCCCCGAGTCTCACTTCGCGGGGACGGTCCGGCCTGTGCTGCTCACCCGAACGAGCTCAGCCGCGCACCCCGCACAGATGCAGCAGCGCCGCGACACTGCGATAGGGGTCCGTCTTCCCGGCGCGTTCCTCGACCGCCAGCAACGCCTCCAGGTCCGCCGGGATCTGCGCCCCGTCGGCCGCCGTGTCGGTGAACACCCGCACCCCGTACCAGGCGTGCAGCGGCGCCCCGATCCCCGCGAGTGTCGCGGTCAGCTCCGCCAGCCGGTCCGCCCGTACGTCGCGGCCGAGCCGGTTCCGGTAGGCGGTCGTGTCGAAGGCGGCCAGCGCGCCCGCCCAGTCCGCGGCCAGCCCCGGCCGCATGGCCAGCGCGTCGCCGTTGCGCACGAGCAGCGACAGCAGCCCGCCCGGGGCGAGCATCCGGGCCAGCCCGGCCACCAGCGGATCAGGATCCTCGACGTACATCAGCACGCCATGGCAGAGCACGACATCGAAGCTGCCCGGCAGAAAATGCACGCCGGTGTCCCGCCCGTCCCCCTGGACGATGCGCACCCGCTCCCGGATCCCCTCCGGCTCGCCGGCGAGCTCCTCACGGGCCGCCGCGATCATCTTCGGGTCCTGCTCGACGCCGGTCACCTGATGCCCGGCCCGGGCCAGGCGCAGCGCCTGGGTGCCCTGGCCCATCCCCACGTCGAGCACCCGCAGCCGCTGCCCGACCGGGAACCGCCCGACTATCTGCTCGTCGAGCTGCCGGGCCACCAGCTCCTGTCGTACGACATCACGCAGCCCACCCAGCCCGCTCAGCCAGGCGTCGGCCGCTCCCCCGGAAAAAGCGGTTGTGCTCAGGGCCGCTCTCCGCGCTTGACCTGCGGCTTGGGCAGCCGGAGCCGGCGCATCTGCAGGGACCGCATCAGCGCGTAGGCGACGGCGCCGCGCCGGTTGTCGTCGGGGAAGCGCTCGGCGAGCCGCTTCTTCAGGCGGACGCCCGTGACGATGGAGTCCAGCACGATCAGCACGATCACGATCAGCCACAGCAGCAGCGCGATGTTCTGCAGCGCCGCCACCCGGACCATGCTCAGCACGAGGATGACCACGGCCATCGGCAGGAAGAACTCCGCGATGTTGAAGCGCGAGTCGATGAAGTCGCGCGCGAATTTGCGGACCGGACCCTTGTCACGGGCCGGCAGATACCGCTCGTCGCCCCCGGCCAGCGCCTGGCGCTGGCGCTCCAGCGCGGCCCGGCGCTCCTCGCGCTGCCGCTTGGCGGCCTCCTTACGCGTCGTCGACGTGTTGGCCACGCTGCGACGCTGGGACTGGGCCTCACTGCGCTTGGGCGTGGGGCGGCCCTTCGGGGCCTCGGGGTGACGGGTCTGAGTGGAGTCGGTCACCGGCGCCTTGTCGGCGGCCTGGGCCTTCTCTTCCTTGGCACGGCTACGGAACACAAAACCCAAGGGTACGGGGTGGCGGGGCATGGACCCCAGCCGCATGGGGAACGATCCGGCAACACCAGTCGTCGTAGGGGGACAGAGGGGACGTTGCAGACGGTTCGTCCGGCGGCCACGGGGGAGGCGTGTGGAAGACGCCCGGTGGACACCCACGAGTCCACCCGGGAGTCACCTACTCCTTACGCCGGAGCGGGAGCGTACGCAGTCGTCCTTGGGGATGAGCGCATCCGTCCCCGAACAGTGCGGTAATGGATGCAGGGCCCGTACTGTGGGTTCTGTCGCAGGTGCTGGAGCTGGAGTCCGTCAGAAGGGGGCGCGCGAAGCCCATGAGCGGTGTCATGAAGCGTATGGGGATGATCTTCCGCGCGAAGGCGAACAAGGCCCTTGACCGGGCCGAGGACCCGCGCGAGACCCTCGATTACTCGTACCAGAAGCAGCTGGAGCTGCTCCAGAAGGTGCGCCGCGGCGTCGCGGACGTCGCCACGTCGCGCAAGCGCCTCGAACTCCAGCTCAACCAACTCCAGCAGCAGTCGTCGAAGCTGGAGGACCAGGGCCGCAAGGCGCTCGCGCTGGGCCGCGAGGACCTGGCCCGCGAGGCGCTGTCGCGCCGCGCCGCCCTCCAGCAGCAGGTGACGGACCTGGAGACCCAGCACGCGACGCTGCAGGGCGAGGAGGAGAAGCTCACCCTCGCGGCCCAGCGCCTGCAGGCGAAGGTCGACGCCTTCCGCACCAAGAAGGAGACGATCAAGGCCACGTACACCGCGGCCCAGGCCCAGACCCGGATCGGCGAGGCGTTCTCCGGCATCTCCGAGGAGATGGGCGACGTCGGCCTGGCCATCCAGCGGGCCGAGGACAAGACGGCCCAGCTGCAGGCACGCGCGGGCGCCATCGACGAACTCCTCGCCTCCGGTGCCCTCGACGACCAGTCCGGCATGCACAAGGACGACATCCAGGCCGAGCTGGACCGGCTCTCCGGTGGTACGGATGTAGAGCTGGAACTGCAGCGCATGAAGGCGGAGCTCGCGGGCGGCTCGTCCGGTGGCCAGCAGGCCATCGAGGGCGGCACGGGCAACGAGTCGCAGCAGGGCCGGCAGCAGCCGCAGGACACCCCGCGCTTCGACAAGCAGTAGCCGACGGCCGGGGCTCACGCCGAGGAGGCCGAGATGGGCGACATGATCGTCCGGATCATGGGTGAGGGGCAGGTGAAGCTGTCCGACAGCCATCTGCCCGAGCTGAACAAGCTCGACGACGAGCTCCTGGTGGAAATGGAGAACGGCGACGGCCCCGGCTTCCGCCGCACCCTCGACGCACTCCTGTCCACGGTCCGCGAACTGGGCGAGCCCCTGCCCGACGACTCCCTGGAACCGTCCGAGCTGATCCTGCCGTCGCCGGACGCGACGCTGGATGAGGTCAGGGAGCTGCTGAGCGACGACGGCTTGATCCCGGGTTGAGCCGTATCAGCCCGTCCGGCGTTTGAGGACGAGGCCCGTTCAGGGCCGAAGCGGGGGTCCGGGGGCGGCAGCCCCCGGGCGACGCGCGCACCGCGACGCCGGGCACACAACACGAGGAACCCCCAGTTGACCCCCGTTCCGAGCCCCGCAGGGGTACGCGTCCGGCGTCATCTCAAGGCGCACCCCATGGCGCTGGACGCGGCACTGGCGGTCGGCGTACTGGCCTGCATGGTGGCCGGCTCGTTCGTGGACCCGCACGGGGAGAACGGGGTGACCTGGGGCGTGCGCAGCCCGGACGCCCTCAGCCTCCTGCTCATCACCCTCGGCGCCGCGGCCCTGGTCTTCCGCCGCCGCGTTCCCGTGACGGTGCTCGCCCTCACCGGCACCGTCTCCCTCGTCGAGTCCGTCACCGGCGACCCCCGCGCCCCCGTCGCCATGTCCGCGGTCATCGCCCTCTACACCGTGGCCTCGACCACCGACCGCTCCACCACCTGGCGCGTCGGCCTGCTCACCATGACCGTCCTGACCGGCTCCGCGATGCTCGCCGGGCCCCTGCCCTGGTACGCCCAGGAGAACCTCGCCATCTTCGCCTGGACCGGCATCGGCGCCACCGCGGGCGACGCGGTCCGCAGCCGGCGAGCCGTCGTCGCCGCCATCCGCGAGCGCGCCGAACGAGCCGAGCGCACCCGTGAGGAGGAGGCCCGCCGCCGCGTCGCCGAGGAGCGCCTGCGTATCGCCCGGGACCTGCACGACGTGGTCGCCCACCACATCGCCCTCGTCAACGTCCAGGCCGGCGTCGCCGCCCACGTCATGGACAAGCGGCCCGACCAGGCCAAGGAGGCCCTGGCGCACGTACGCGAAGCCAGCCGCTCCGCGCTCAACGAACTCCGCGCCACCGTCGGCCTGCTCCGGCAGTCCGGCGACCCGGAGGCCCCCACCGAGCCCGCGCCCGGCCTCGACCGCCTCGACGAACTCGCCGGCACCTTCCGCAGCGCGGGCCTCCACGTGGAGGTCGCCCGCGCGGACCAGGACACCACCCTTCCCGCCGCCGTCGGCCTGGCCGCCTACCGCGTCATCCAGGAGGCCCTCACCAACGTGCAGAAGCACGCGGGCCCCAAGGCCAAGGCCGAGGTGAGCGTGGTCCGGGTGGGACCGAACATCGAGATCACCGTCCTCGACGACGGCGCCGGCGAGGACGACACCCCCGGGGGCGGCGGCCACGGACTGCTCGGCATGCGCGAGCGGGTCACCGCCCTGCGCGGCACCCTCACCACCGGTCCCCGTTACGGAGGCGGCTTCCGCGTCCATGCGATCCTGCCGGTCAAGAGCGGCACCGGCGCCGCGGAAGACGCCTGATGGCCCGCCCGGGGAACTCCCGGGTGCCCCGCGGAAGTTGTCGTATGACGAAGCCGTCCGCCTCGTGCCCCGCAGAGGACCCCGTAACAGAGGACCCCGCATGACCATCCGTGTCCTGCTCGCAGACGACCAGGCCCTCCTTCGCAGCGCCTTCCGGGTGCTGGTCGACTCCGAGCCCGACATGGAGGTCGTCGGCGAGGCGTCCGACGGAGCCGAGGCGGTGCGGCTGGCCAGGGAGGCGCGGGCGGACGTCGTCCTGATGGACATCCGGATGCCCGGCACCGACGGCCTCGCCGCCACCCGCATGATCAGCGCCGACCCCGCCCTCGCCCATGTCCGGGTGGTCATCCTGACCACCTTCGAGGTCGACGACTACGTCGTGCAGTCGCTGCGCGCCGGCGCCTCGGGCTTCCTCGGCAAGGGCTCCGAACCCGACGAACTCCTGAGCGCCATCCGCATCGCGGCCGGCGGCGAGGCCCTGCTCTCCCCGGCCGCCACCAAGGGCCTGATCGCCCGCTTCCTCGCCCAGGGCGACGCCGCGAACGACGACGGCGACCCCGCCCGCGCCGAGCGGCTCGACGCCCTCACCGTCCGGGAGCGCGAGGTTCTGGTGCAGGTCGCGGGCGGGCACTCCAACGACCAGATCGCCGAGCGGCTGGAGGTCAGCCCGCTGACCGTGAAGACGCACGTCAACCGGGCCATGTCCAAGCTCGGCGCCCGCGACCGCGCCCAACTCGTGGTGATCGCCTACGAGTCCGGGCTGGTACGTCCAAGGGTGGAGTGATCTCGGCGCGGGCTACTGCGGCCGGAGTATGCGCCGGATAAGGAAATGGACCTGGGGCCTAGGAAAACGGGCTCCCCGATGGCTCAGGGTGTAAGGGCGGGCGCTCACATGTGCGCACAGACGCTCCTGCCACGTCCGCTGCCCACTTCTGCCGCTCACAGAAGAGAGACCCTGACCCATGTCCTGGCTGTCCCGATTCAGCCTCGCCCAACGCGCCCTCATAGGCCTCGTGTCGATCATCGCGATCGCCTTCGGCGCGATCGCCATACCTCAGCTCAAGCAGCAGCTGCTGCCCTCCATCGAACTGCCCATGGTGTCCGTGCTGGCGCCCTACCAGGGCGCGTCGCCGGACGTGGTCGAGAAGCAGGTCGTCGAGCCCCTTGAGGACAGCCTCGAAGCCGTCGACGGCATCACCGGCGTCACCTCCACGGCGAGCGAGGGCAACGCCGTGATCATGGCGTCCTTCGACTACGGCCCCGACTCCCAGCAGCTCGTCGCCGACGTCCAGCAGGCCGTCAACCGGGCTCGCATCCAGCTTCCGGACGAGGTGGACCCGCAGGTCATCGCCGGTTCCACGGACGACATCCCGACCGTCGTCCTCGCCGTCACCTCCGACACGGACCAGCAGGCCCTGGCCGACCGGATCGACCGGACCGTCGTGCCGGACCTGAAGGAGATCGACGGCGTCGGCCAGGTCACCGTCGACGGCGTACGGGACCTCCAGGTCACCGTCACCCCGGACGACGCGAAGCTGGCGAAGGCGGGCCTGACCTCGGCGGCACTGTCCCAGGCACTCCAGGCGGGCGGCGCCACCGTCCCGGCGGGCTCCTTCGACGAGGGCGGCGCCAACCGCACCGTCCAGGTGGGCGGCGGCTTCACCTCGCTGGACCAGATCAAGGACCTGATGGTCACCGGCCAGGGCGCCGGCAAGCCCGTACGCCTCGGTGACGTCGCGGCCGTCAAGCAGGAGCAGGCCCCGGCCGACTCCATCACGCGCACCGACGGCAAGCCGTCCCTGGCGGTCGCGGTCACCATGGACCGCGACGGCAGCGCGGTCGCGATCTCCGACGCGGTCCGGGACAGGCTTCCCGAACTGCGCAAGGACCTCGGCACGGGAGCGACGGTCACGGTCGTCAGCGACCAGGGCCCGGCGGTGAAGAAGTCCATCGACGGTCTGACCACCGAGGGCGGGCTCGGCCTGCTCTTCGCGGTCCTCGTCATCCTGGTCTTCCTCGCGTCGATCCGCTCCACGCTGGTGACCGCGGTCTCCA
Organism: Streptomyces curacoi; assembly: GCF_001513975.1. GTDB lineage: Bacteria > Actinomycetota > Actinomycetes > Streptomycetales > Streptomycetaceae > Streptomyces > Streptomyces curacoi. The sequence goes on along the minus strand of NZ_KQ947984.1, from coordinate 522,516 downwards.
TCCCGCTCTCGGTCGTCCTCGCCCTGATCGTGCTGTGGACGCGCGACCTGTCGCTGAACGTGCTGACGCTGGGCGCGCTGACCATCGCCATCGGCCGGGTCGTCGACGACTCGATCGTGGTCCTGGAGAACATCAAACGGCACCTCGGCTACGGCGAGGAGCGCCAGTCGGCGATCCTGAACGCGGTCCGTGAGGTGGCCGGCGCGGTGACGTCGTCGACGCTCACCACGGTCGCGGTCTTCCTGCCGATCGGCCTGGTCGGCGGCATGGTGGGCGAGCTGTTCGGCCCGTTCAGCCTGACGGTCACGGCCGCGCTGCTGGCGTCGCTGCTGGTCTCGCTGACGGTCGTCCCGGTCCTGTCGTACTGGTTCCTGCGCGCCCCGAAGGGCACGCCGGAGGACGCCGAGGAGGCGCGGCGCCTGGCGGAGGAGAAGGAGGCGAAGAGCAGGCTTCAGCGCTTCTACGTCCCCGTCCTGCGGTTCGCGACGCGGCGCCGGCTGACCAGCGTGCTGCTCGCGATCGTCGTCCTCGTCGGCACGTTCGGCATGGCGCCGCTGCTGAAGACGAACTTCTTCGACCAGGGCGAGCAGGAAGTCCTCACCGTCAAGCAGGAGTTGAAGCCGGGCACCAGCCTCGCGGCCACCGACGAGCAGGCGAAGAAGGTCGAGCAGCTGCTCGCCGACACCAAGGGCGTCAAGGACTACCAGGTCACGGTCGGCTCGTCCGGCTTCATGGCGGCCTTCGGCGGCGGCACGGACACCAACCAGGCGTCCTACCAGGTGATGCTGGAGGAGTCGGCGTCGTTCGACGAGGTGCACAACCGCGTCGAGGCGGGCCTGAAGAAGCTGGACGGCATCGGTACGACCACGATCGCGGCCGGTGACGGCTTCGGCGCCCAGGACCTGAGCGTCGTCGTGAAGGCGGCCGACGCGGACGTCCTGCGCAAGGCGGCCGAGCAGGTCCGCGAGGCGGTGGCCGGCCTGGACGACGTCACCGACGTGAACAGCGACCTCGCGCAGAGCGTGCCGCGCGTGTCGGTGAAGGCCAACGACAAGGCGGCCGCGGCCGGCTTCGACGACCAGACCCTCGGCATGGCCGTCGCCCAGGCGGTGCGCGGCAACAAGGCGGCCCAGGCGACCCTCGACGACACCGAGCGCGACATCGTCATCAGGTCGGCGAAGCCGGCGCGGACGCTGGACGAGCTGAGGAACCTGCGGCTCGGCCCGGTGAAGCTGGGCGACATCGCCACCGTGGAGCTGGTGGACGGCCCGGTCTCGATGACCCGGATCGACGGCCGGCGCGCCGCCACGATCACCGCGAAGCCGACCGGTGACAACACCGGTGCGGTCAGCGCGGACCTCCAGTCCAAGATCAACGGCCTGACGCTCCCGGCGGGCGCGACGGCCGAGATCGGCGGCGTCTCGCAGGACCAGGACGAGGCGTTCGCCAACCTGGGCCTGGCGATGCTGGCGGCGATCGCGATCGTCTTCATGCTGCTGGTGGCGACGTTCCGCTCGCTGGCCCAGCCGCTGATCCTGCTCGTCTCCATCCCGTTCGCGGCGACCGGCGCGATCGGTCTCCTGGTCGCCACGGGCACCCCGATGGGCGTCCCCGCGATGATCGGCATGCTGATGCTGATCGGCATCGTGGTGACGAACGCGATCGTGCTGATCGATCTGATCAACCAGTACCGCAGGCAGGGTTACGGCGTCGTGGAGGCCGTGATCGAGGGCGGCCGCCACCGGCTGCGCCCGATCCTGATGACGGCCCTGGCGACGATCTTCGCGCTGCTCCCGATGGCACTGGGCGTCACGGGCGAGGGCGGCTTCATCGCCCAGCCGCTGGCGGTGGTCGTGATCGGCGGCCTGGTCACCTCGACCATGCTGACGCTGCTGCTCGTCCCGACGCTGTACGCGATGCTGGAGCTCCGCAAGGAGCGGCGGGCGAAGAAGCGGGCGGCCAAGCGCGCGAAGAAGGCGGGGGCGCCTGCCGAGCCGGCGTCGGCCTCGGACGAGCCGGAGCCCGCGTCCGTGTGACCGTCCCACCACGCGGAGGCCGGGTACCGAACCGTCGGGGTTCGGTACCCGGCCTCCGCCGTTTCGCCGTTACGTATCCTGAGGCCTCGAAGTGCCGCACGGGGGAGGAAGAACGGGCGTGCCGCTGCACAAGGACGACCCGAAGTCGGTCGGCGGGTACAGACTGCTCGACCGGCTCGGCGCCGGTGGCATGGGTGCCGTCTACCGGGGCAGGTCGCGCTCCGGCCGTGAGGTCGCCGTCAAGGTGGTGCACGCCCAGTACGCCGAGGACCCGGTCTTCCGCACCCGCTTCCGGCAGGAGATCGAGGCCGTCCGCAAGGTGAGCGGCGCCTTCACCGCGCCGGTGGTGGACGCCGACCCGGAGGCGGTACGGCCCTGGATGGCGACCCAGTACGTGCCCGGGCTCTCGCTCGCCGCCCGGATCCGCGACCGGGGCCCGCTGCGGGGCACCGAACTGCGGCAGCTGGCGCTGGGGTTGGTGGAGGCGCTGCACGACATCCACCGGGCGGGGGTCGTCCACCGCGACCTCAAACCCGCCAACGTCCTGATGGCCGAGGACGGCCCCCGCGTCATCGACTTCGGCATCTCGCGCGCCGCCGAGAACCACAACACCCTGACCGAGACCGGCCAGATGATCGGCACCCCGCCGTTCATGTCCCCGGAACAGCTCACCGACGCCCGCACGGTCGGCCCCGCCTCGGACGTCTTCTCCCTCGGGGCCCTGCTGGTGTACGCCGTCACCGGGCGCGGCCCCTTCGACGCGGACAGCCCCTATCTGACGGCGTACCGGGTGGTCCACGACGAGCCCGCCCTGGACGGCGTGGCGCAGCCGCTGCGCGCGACCCTGGAGCGCTGCCTGGCCAAGGAGCCCGCGGACCGGCCCGAACCCGCCGAACTGGCGCGGGAGTTCGCGACGGCACTGCCGGAGGCGACGGCGGAGGACTCGCACACCGTGACGCTGCGCGCGGACGAGGTGGCCGTGGTGCGCACCCGCCCCGAGACGGCAGCCGGCCCCGGAGCCCTGACCGACGGCCGGCGACGGAGCCGCGTACGCCCGCTGTGGGCCACGGCCGGCACGGTCGGCGCCCTCGCGCTCGGCCTGACGGGATACCTGCTGCTCGGGCCCGGACTGATGGACGACGGCACCCGGACGGCGGCGGGCTCCGCCACGTCCGCGCCCTCCCGGTGGGCGGCCCTGCCGACCGGCTGGCAGCCCTGGCAGACGACGGTGTACGCCACCGCCGCGCACGGGGTGAAGAAGGGGATCGGCGTCGATGACGTCGGGATGCCCGGCCGCCCGGAGTGCGAGGTGTACGAGGGCGCCGTCCACTGCGCGGGCGACGGGATCCTGCCCCTACGCCTCGACGCGCTCACCGGACGGGCCGTCTGGCGCGCCGACGTGCTGCCGCCCGCCACGGGCAAGGGGTCGTACCTCTTCTCGCTCCTCGGTGTCGCGGACGACGCGGTGCTCGTCGAGCAGGAGTACCGCCCCGAGGACGGGGACGACGTCGTGACCTCGGTCGCCGCCCTCGACTCGGGGACCGGAAAGCGGCTCTGGCATCGCACGGTGAACACCGGGTCGGTCCGCCCGCACCTGTCCGGCGGCCTTGTGATCGTCCCGGACGACAGCGGCCGTTCGGTGACCGCCCGCTCGCCGCGCACCGGCACCCAGCGCTGGACGGCACCGCTGCCGCAGGGCCAGTACTGCGACTGGGCGAACACCGGCGAGGAGCTCTACCTCCAGTGCGGGCCGCACCTGACGGTCGGCAAGGACATGCTGATCCTGGGGCTTGACCGGGCCGACGGTTCGACGCGGCGCCTGACGGTGCCCAACCGCGGCATCCTCGCCGGGATGTTCGAGGGCCGTCTGCTCTTCGTCGGCCCGGCTGGCGGCGACGAGGGGCCGTTCTCCTGGATCCGGCTGGTGGACCCGGACACCGGTCGCGCCGGTTCGACGGAGCTGGCCGAGGACGTCGAGGGCAACGTGACGTTCGCGGACGGCACGCTGTGGTTCGCCACCTCCTCCGGCCAGGTGACCGCCGTGTCGGCCCGCACGGGCAAGCAGCTGTGGCGAACCCCGACGAGCCTGGAGCAGCCGAGCGGCGTCACCCACGACCCCCGCGCCCGCGTGGTCTACCTGTGCAGCGCCAGCGGCCGGGTCGCCGCCCTGGACACGAGGAAGGGCACGCCGCTCTGGGAGACCCTGCCGCGCGCCCAGCGGGTGACGAACCAGGGCTGGTCGGCGTCCAAGGTGCTGCTCCACAACGGCGCCCTGGTCGTGGCCACCGCGGACGGTGACGTGTTCACCCTCGACCCGGCCCACCCCGACCGGAAACCCGTCCCGGGGTGAGCACCAGGCCTACGGCCACGCCTACGGCAGCGCCAGCATCCGCTCCAGCGCCAGCTTCGCGAACGCCTCGGTCTCCTTGTCGACCTCGATGCGGTTGACGAGGTTGCCCTCGGCGAGCGACTCCAGGGCCCACACCAGGTGGGGGAGGTCGATGCGGTTCATGGTCGAGCAGAAGCAGACCGTCTTGTCGAGGAAGACGATCTCCTTGCCCTCGGGCGCGAAACGGTTCGCCAGGCGGCGGACCAGGTTCAGCTCCGTGCCGATGGCCCACTTGGAGCCGGCCGGGGCGGCCTCCAGCATCTTGATGATGTACTCGGTCGAGCCGACGTGGTCCGCGGCGGCGACGACCTCGTGCCGGCACTCGGGGTGCACCAGGACGTTCACGCCCGGGATGCGCTCGCGCACGTCGTTCACCGAGTCGAGGCTGAAGCGGCCGTGCACCGAGCAGTGGCCGCGCCACAGGATCATCTTCGCGGCGCGCAGCTCGGCGGCGGTCAGTCCGCCGTTCGGCTTGTGCGGGTTGTAGACGACGCAGTCCTCCAGGGACATGCCCATGTCGCGGACCGCGGTGTTGCGCCCGAGGTGCTGGTCGGGCAGGAACAGCACCTTCTCGCCCTGCTCGAAGGCCCAGTCCAGGGCCCGCTTGGCGTTGGAGGAGGTGCAGATGGTGCCGCCGTGCTTGCCCGTGAACGCCTTGATGTCGGCGGACGAGTTCATGTACGACACCGGCACGACCTGCTCGGCTATGCCGACCTCGGTCAGCACGTCCCAGCACTCGGCGACCTGCTCGGCCGTCGCCATGTCGGCCATCGAGCAGCCGGCGGCGAGGTCGGGCAGCACGACCTTCTGGTCGTCGGACGTCAGGATGTCCGCCGACTCCGCCATGAAGTGCACGCCGCAGAACACGATGTACTCGGCCTCCGGGCGCGCGGCCGCGTCCCGGGCCAGCTTGAAGGAGTCGCCGGTGACATCCGCGAACTGGATGACCTCGTCGCGCTGGTAGTGGTGGCCGAGCACGAAGACCTTGTTCCCGAGCTTCTCCTTGGCGGCGCGGGCGCGCTCGACCAGGTCCGGGTCGGACGGCGAGGGCAGATCGCCGGGACACTCGACGCCGCGTTCGCTCCTCGGGTCGGCCTCACGGCCGAGGAGCAGCAGGGCGAGGGGCGTCGGCTGTACGTCGAGCTCCTGGGTCTGGGCGGTGGTCACGACACGCACCCTTTCTGTTCTGCGGCTCGCCGGGACCGGAAAGATCCGGACCCGGCGGGTCATGCGGGACACCTTCTTCGACTTTTCGTCGAATTGACGCTATCTATCATAACCGGTTCACGTCAGTTTGACGATGGCCATCGCGTCGATGTGACATGAATCCCGGTGAGGGGCCCGCGTATTCCCCGATGAGGCGTTTTCCGCTCCGTGCGCCGTGTGCGAGCATGAAGAGGGACCGAAAGACAAGCGCCCGGCCCGGAATGAATCCGCGGCCCCGCCGGTTGCAACCGTCGGCAAGCAGTCTCCGTACAACCCGGGAGAGATGTAGATGTCCGTATCGGACGAGACCAGCACCGTCACCGACGGCATCGTCCTGACCGACGCCGCCGCGTCCAAGGTCAAGGCCCTGCTCGACCAGGAAGGCCGTGACGACCTCGCCCTGCGCGTGGCCGTCCAGCCCGGCGGCTGCTCCGGCCTGCGCTACCAGCTCTTCTTCGACGAGCGCTCCCTCGACGGCGACGTGGAGAAGGACTTCGGCGGTGTGAAGGTCGTCACCGACCGCATGAGCGCCCCGTACCTGGGCGGCGCCACCATCGACTTCGTCGACACCATCGAGAAGCAGGGCTTCACGATCGACAACCCGAACGCGACGGGCTCCTGCGCCTGCGGCGACTCCTTCAGCTGAGCCCAGCCGACGCAGAAAGGCGGCGACCCCCTCCGACGGGGCCGCCGCCTTCCCGTATCCGCGGGCCCTTTACCGGGCCCCGGACGACTGCGGCGCGTCCGGGAGCCGAGCCCCGGGCTTCTCCAGCGGCACCTCCTGGCCGTCCGTGCCCACGACCTTCCGGTCCCCGAGCGGCTCGTCCAGCTGCACGGTCTTGTGGAACACCTTCGCGATCAGGATGCAGACCTTCTCCGGCTGCGAGGTCTCGGTCACCCGGACCGTCACCTCCTCGCCGCTCTCGCTCGCCGTCACCTTGTAGTCGGCGCACACACCGCCCGTGAAGGCCACCGTCAGCTCCCGGCCGTCGGCCGTGTAGCCGTCCACGGCCACGTTCCGCGTGACGGGCGCCGCGGTGGGCTCGTCCTTCGGCCCGGTCGGCCGCGGGCTCGGCTGCGCGGGCGGCTCCTCGGACGGCGTCGACGAGACCAGGTACTTCGGGTCGATCGCCGGATGCGTGACCGTGAAGCTGTCCTTCGCGCCCGGCGCCCGCACCTCGAACAGCCAGGACGGCACCAGCGCCTGCCGCGCGTCCACATAGTGCGCGGCCAGCCCGAACACCGCCTTCTCGACGGTGATCGTCTCCTTCTTCGGCGCGCCGGCCGACGCCTCGGACCCACAGGGCGCCTCAAGACGGTCCTTCAGCGGTACGGGGCTGGCGCAGCCCCCGATGCCCATACGGTGGCCGGCCCCCGGCGCCGCGTTCACCAGCCCGAGCGTCTTCTCGGCGTCCAGTACCGGGTACGTGGCCCCCTTCACCGGCGCCTTCAGCTGACCGCTCCCGCCGACCACCTCGCCCTGGGCGCTCACGGTCACCCCGGTGGTCCAGCCGTACGTCGGCAGCCCGCCGACCACGGGATCGGCGTTCACCACCCGCTGGGCACCCATCAGCTGGCTCGCGTCGAGCTTCGCGTCATCCTGACCAACCGCCTTGAGAACCGGTGCGGCGGCCTTCTTCGCGGCCTCCTCGCTCACCGGGTCGCCGGCCTGGCCGCCGGGCTTCTTCGCGCAGACGGTGGTGCTCTCGCAGTCGTCGGTGCCGGGGGCGTACCGGTAGAACGTCCAGGTCCCCGGCGCCCTCTTGTTCACCTGCAGACTGGGCCCCGCCCCGTCCTTGGCCCCGACCTTCCAGGTCTGCCCCTGCGCCACCGGCTTCCCGTCCATCCCGAGCGCCTTGGCCAGCCGGGCCACCTCGTCCGCGCCGACCTCACCTCCCGCCCGGTACACGGGCGCCGACCCGGGCCCGTCCGGCAGCTCCCCGTCGGCCCGGTAGGTGGCGCCGTACGGGTTGGGCTCCCCGGGCGCGATGCCGTTGGTACCGCCCTCGCTGTAACCGTCGAGGTGCAGGGGCGGGGGAGTGTCACCGCCGGTCGCCCCGGACGCCGTACCGCCGCCCGACCCCCCGGCCGCGTTCGCGGCGAGATAGGCCCCGCCGCCCCCGACGAGCAGTACGGCGGCGGCGACGGAGGCGATGATCGCGGGGGAGCGGCGCCGGGCCGAACCGTCGGCTCCCGCCTCTTCGGGAGCAGGAGTGGCGTCCCCGACCTCGACGCCACCAGCCTGCTCGCCGACGGCAGCCCTCTCGGGTCCGGTGCCCTCGTCCGCGGCGGCGTGCTGGTCCGCGGCGCTCGGCTCGTCCGCGGCGGCCTGCTCATCCGCGGCACTCGGCTCGTCCACGGCGGCCTGCTCTGTCCCGGTGTCGGAAGCGCCGGTGTCGCCGTCCGCGACGCCGGAAGCCTCGACGTCCGTGACGCCGGAAGCCTCGGTGCCGGCGGCACCCTTGTGCTCCCGGGCGCCCTGTTCCTCGGCGGAGCCGTCGGCGGCCACGTCGTCATTGTCGGGTCGCTCGGTGTTCACCGCATCGCTCCTTCGGCTGCGCACATGTCCCTTGACCTGACCCGCCCCTGTCAAAGAGGTCGGCGTGCCGGGTCGTATTCCGCATCCCCTTTACGGGGGACAGCGATGGGACGCAGCGGGGGAGCGCGCGGTTCCCCCAAAGGCGCCGATTCGGCTACCGGGGTGCGCTCAGTCGCCGTAGTCGGACATCGCGTCCAGCAGTCGCGCCGACTCCGGCGGCACGGTCACGCCATGGATGAGGGACGGGGAGACCGGACGGGAGAGGACGCGATCGGGAGCGGCCCAGTGGGGAGCCATCCGCGCGCAGTCACCGAGCAGTGACGCCAGGTCGACCTCCAGGTCGGCCGGAGCGGAGGCGTGGACCTCGAATTTCGTCATAGCGGCACCGTATGCACGGAGAAGCCGTGAAGAAAGATCTACTATCGGGTAGTTTTGGCCGCTTCAGAGTCCCGGTCGCCAACGGTAGCGTGGACTGTCAATCAAACCTCCCCCCAGGAGACTTCACGCCGTGCGCATCGCAGTCACCGGCTCCATCGCCACCGACCACCTCATGACCTTCCCCGGCCGCTTCGCCGACCAGTTCGTCGCGGACCAGCTGCACACGGTCTCGCTCTCTTTCCTGGTCGACAATCTGGACGTACGCCGGGGCGGTGTCGGGGCGAACATCGCCTTCGGCATGGGGCAGCTGGGCACGCAGCCGATCCTGGTCGGCGCCGCGGGCTCCGACTTCGACGAGTACCGGGCCTGGCTGGACCGGCACGGCGTCGACACCGGCTCGGTCCGTATCTCCGAGACCCTGCACACCGCCCGCTTCGTGTGCACCACCGACGCCGACCACAACCAGATCGGCTCCTTCTACACCGGCGCGATGAGCGAGGCCCGCCTCATCGAGCTGAAGACCGTCGCGGACCGCGTCGGCGGTCTCGACCTGGTCCTCATCGGCGCCGACGACCCGGAGGCGATGCTCCGCCACACCGAGGAGTGCCGCTCCCGGGCGATTCCCTTCGCCGCCGACTTCTCCCAGCAGATCGCCCGCATGAACGGCGACGAGATCCGGGTACTGCTGGAGGGCGCGACGTACCTCTTCTCCAACGAGTACGAGAAGGGCCTCATCGAGTCCAAGACCGGCTGGACGGACGAGGAGATCCTCGGCAAGGTCGGCCACCGCGTCACCACCCTCGGCTCGCGGGGCGTCCGCATCGAGCGGTCCGGCGAGGACCCGATCGAGGTGCCCTGCCCGGAGGAGGAGCGCAAGGCCGACCCCACGGGCGTCGGCGACGCCTTCCGCGCGGGGTTCCTGTCGGGACTGGCGTGGGGTGTGTCCCTGGAGCGCGCCGCGCAGGTCGGCTGCATGCTGGCGACCCTCGTCATCGAGACCGTCGGCACGCAGGAGTACCAGCTGCGCCGGGCGCACTTCATGGAGCGGTTCACCAAGGCGTACGGGGATGAGGCCGCCGCGGACGTTCAGGCGCACCTGGGCTGATTCCGGCCCGTCGTCGGGTACGGGTGCGCGGGGGCCGGCCGGTCAGCTCCCCGCACCCCTCGGGGGCGTTCAGCTCACCCGGCGGACGATGTACGCCGTTCCCTGGTCCGTCGGCTCCTCGCCCACGTACTCCTGCCCCCGCATCTCGCACCACGCCGGGATGTCCAGCCGGGCCGCCTCGTCGTCGGAGAGGACCCGTACCAGTCCGCCCACCGGCACTTCGCCGATCACCTTGGCGAGCTCGATGACGGGAATCGGGCACCGCTTGCCGAGCGAGTCCACGACCAGGACGTCGTCCCGTACGACCGCCTCCCCGGCCGGCGCCCCCAGCTTCTCCCGCACCCCGGCCACCGCCCCCGGCAGCACCTCCAGGAACCGCTCGACATCCTCTTCGGCCGTCCCCGGCGGCAGCGACACCCGCACGTTCCCCTCGCTCAGCACCCCCATCGCCTTCAGCACATGGCTGGGCGTCAGCGTGCTGCTCGTACAGGACGAACCGGATGAAACCGAAAATCCGGCCCGATCCAGCTCGTGCAGCAATGTCTCCCCGTCGACATAGAGACAGGAGAAGGTGACGATCCCGGGCAGCCGCCGCGCCGGATCCCCCACCACCTCCACATCCGGCACCAGCCCCGGCACCCGCGCCCGGATCCGCTCCGTCAGCTCCCGCAGCCGTACCGCCTCTTGGGCCGCCTCCGCCCGCACGGCACGCAGCGAGGCCGCCGCCGCGACGATCGCCGGGATGTTCTCGAACCCGGCCGCCCGCCCCGACTCCCGCTCGTCCGCGGGCCCTTGCGCGGCGAACCGCACCCCTTTCCGTACGACGAGCAGCCCGACCCCCGACGGACCACCCCACTTGTGGGCACTCCCGGTCAACACCGACCAGTCGCCCTCGACCGGCCCCCACCCCAGCGACTGCGCCGCGTCCACCAGCAACGGCACCCCGGCCTCCCGGCACACGGCGGCCACTTCGGCGACGGGCTGCTCGGTCCCCACCTCATGGTTGGCCGACTGAAGACAGGCCAGCGCGGTGTCCGCCCGAAGGGCATCCGCGTACGCCTGCACACTCACCGCCCCCGCACGGTCCACCGCGACCTGCGTGACCGACCCGCCCGCGGCCTCGTGCGCATCAGCCGCATGGAGCACAGAGGAGTGTTCGACCGCGGACACGATCAGGTGACGCCCGACCCGCCGCCGCCCCGCCAACGCCCCCGCGATCCCCGAGTGCACGGCCCGCGTCCCGGAGGAGGTGAAGACCAACTCGTCCGCCCGGCACCCCACAGCCTCGGCAGCCGCCTCCCGAGCCGCGTCCAGCAGCATCCGGGCCCGCCGCCCCTCCCGATAAAGACGTGCGGGATCGGCCCACCCCTCATCGAGGGAGGCCTGCAGAGCCTGCCGCGCGACAGGATGAAGAGGAGCACTGGAAGCAGCGTCGAAGTAGCCCACACAGCAACGCTAAACCGCCCCTCGCCGCAACGCCCAAAGGGGCGCGGGGCTGTGACGTCAGCGGCTCCGCCGTGGGGCGCGACCAGCCGCAAACCACCCGCCGCCGCCAAACCAGCGAACCACCCCACCCCATAGGCACCCCTCCCCGCGAACCCTCCAAGAGCGTCCAGTAGGGTTTGGTCCGCATAAACATCCAAACCCCTGCCCGACGCAGGGCGGCGACCGACCAGCGAGAAGGCAGGCCGCAGCCAATCCGCGCGGGCGAGACTCTCGGGAAGGCGCTACGTGAGTCCCAACGGCTCCGACCGCTCGCCGCGGCGCCCGATGCGGCGGAAGCTGCTGCAGGCACTGACTGCGGGCCTGGTCCTGGCGACAGCCACCGGTTGCTCGTACAACTGGGAAGACTTCCCCCGCCTTGGTATGCCCACCCCGACCACAGAAGAGGCTCCGCGGATCCTCTCCCTGTGGCAGGGTTCCTGGGCCGCGGCGCTCGCCGTCGGCGTGCTGGTGTGGGGCCTCATCCTGTGGAGCGCCATGTTCCACCGGCGCAGCCGCACCAAGGTCGAGGTTCCCCCGCAGACGCGGTACAACATGCCCATCGAGGCGCTGTACACGGTCGTTCCGCTCATCATCGTCTCGGTCCTGTTCTACTTCACGGCCCGCGACGAGTCGAAGCTCCTCAGCCTCAAGGACAAGCCCGACGTCACCGTCAACGTCGTCGGCTTCCAGTGGAGCTGGTGCTTCAACATGATCGAGAACGTCGAAGGTTCCACCGGCGACGCCAAGACCGCCAGGGAACTGGACGCGATCCCGGACCGGTACAAGGAAGACTTCCCGGCGAACGCCGGCGGTGTGTACGACTGCGGCACCCCCGGCACCCGGAACCCGCAGACGGGCAACCCGGGCCCGACCCTGTGGCTGCCCAAGGGCAAGACGGTCCGCTTCGTCCTCACCTCGCGTGACGTCATCCACTCCTTCTGGGTGGTGCCGTTCCTGATGAAGCAGGACGTCATCCCGGGCCACACCAACGCCTTCGAGGTGACCCCCAACAAGGAGGGCACCTTCCTGGGCAAGTGCGCCGAACTCTGCGGCGTCGACCACTCCCGGATGCTGTTCAACGTGAAGGTCGTCTCCCCCGAGCGCTATGAGCAGCACCTCAAGGACCTCGCCAAGAAGGGGCAGACCGGTTACGTTCCCGCCGGCATCGCGCAGACGAGCCACGAGAAGAACCGGGAGACGAACAACCTGTGAGCATCCTCAACGAACCCCAGGGTGCCGCGGCAGCTGAGGACTCGTACGAGAACGAGCTGCCGGTCAGGCGCAAGCAGCCCGGCAACGTCGTGGTCAAGTGGCTCACCACCACCGACCACAAGACGATCGGAACGCTGTACCTCGTCACGTCGTTCGCGTTCTTCGTGATCGGTGGCGTGATGGCGCTGCTCATGCGTGCCGAGCTGGCCCGTCCGGGCCTGCAGATGATGTCGAACGAGCAGTTCAACCAGGCGTTCACGATGCACGGCACGATCATGCTGCTGATGTTCGCGACGCCGCTGTTCGCGGGCTTCGCGAACTGGATCATGCCGCTGCAGATCGGCGCGCCGGACGTGGCCTTCCCCCGGCTGAACATGTTCGCCTACTGGCTGTACCTGTTCGGCTCGCTCATCGCGGTCGGCGGCTTCCTCACCCCGCAGGGCGCGGCCGACTTCGGCTGGTTCGCCTACTCCCCGCTGTCGGACGCGGTCCGCAGCCCGGGCATCGGCGCCGACATGTGGATCATGGGCCTGGCCTTCTCCGGCTTCGGCACCATCCTCGGCTCGGTCAACTTCATCACCACGATCATCTGCATGCGCGCCCCGGGCATGACGATGTTCCGCATGCCGATCTTCGTGTGGAACGTGCTGCTGACCGCGGTGCTGGTCCTGCTGGCCTTCCCGGTCCTGGCGGCGGCGCTGTTCGCGCTGGAGGCGGACCGCAAGTTCGGCGCGCACATCTTCGACTCGGCCAACGGCGGAGCGCTGCTGTGGCAACACCTCTTCTGGTTCTTCGGCCATCCAGAGGTGTACATCATCGCGCTGCCGTTCTTCGGCATCATCAGTGAGGTCATCCCGGTCTTCTCCCGCAAGCCGATGTTCGGCTACATGGGTCTGATCGCGGCGACCATCGCGATCGCGGGTCTGTCCGTGACGGTGTGGGCGCACCACATGTACGTCACCGGCGGTGTGCTGCTGCCGTTCTTCGCCTTCATGACGTTCCTCATCGCCGTACCGACCGGCGTGAAGTTCTTCAACTGGATCGGCACCATGTGGAAGGGCTCACTGTCCTTCGAGACGCCGATGCTGTGGGCGACCGGCTTCCTCATCACCTTCACCTTCGGTGGTCTGACCGGCGTCATCCTGGCCTCGCCGCCGCTGGACTTCCACGTCTCCGACTCGTACTTCGTCGTGGCGCACTTCCACTACGTCGTCTTCGGAACCGTCGTCTTCGCGATGTTCTCCGGCTTCCACTTCTGGTGGCCGAAGATGACCGGCAAGATGCTCGACGAGCGGCTCGGCAAGATCACGTTCTGGACGCTGTTCATCGGCTTCCACGGCACCTTCCTGGTCCAGCACTGGCTGGGCGCCGAGGGCATGCCGCGTCGTTACGCCGACTACCTGGCGGCCGACGGCTTCACCGCCCTGAACACCATCTCGACGATCAGCTCGTTCGTGCTCGGCGCGTCGCTGCTGCCCTTCTTCTACAACGTGTGGAAGACGGCCAAGTACGGCAAGCCGGTCGGCGTCGACGACCCGTGGGGCTACGGCCGCTCCCTGGAGTGGGCGACGTCCTGCCCGCCGCCGCGGCACAACTTCCTCACCCTGCCGCGGATCCGTTCCGAATCCCCGGCGTTCGACCTGCACCACCCTGAGATCGCCGCGCTCGACGAGCTCGAGAACGCCCCGCACGGGGGCAAGGCTCTGGCCGGCAACGGCGCCAAGGAGGCCGGCAAGTGAAGATCCAAGGCCGGATGTTCATGTGGCTGAGCGTCTTCATCCTCGCCATGGCGATCGTCTATGGCGTGTGGTCGAAGGAGCCGGCCGGTACCACGGCCCTCTTCCTGGCCTTCGGGCTGGCCATCATGATCGGCTTCTATCTCGGCTTCACGGCCAAGCGGGTGGACGCCGGTGCACAGGACAACAAGGAAGCGGACGTCGCGGACGACGCCGGCGAGGTCGGGTTCTTCAGCCCGCACAGCTGGCAGCCGCTCTCCCTCGCGATCGGTGGCGCCCTCGCCTTCCTGTCGGTCGCGATCGGCTGGTGGCTGATGTACTTCTCGGCGCCGCTGATCCTGGTCGGCATCTGGGGCTGGGTCTTCGAGTACTACCGCGGTGAGAACCGCACCCAGTAACACGAGCTGAGCTCAGCAGGAGCCCGGACACTCCGTCAGGAGGTCCGGGCTCCCTCTTTTGCCGTAATCCCAATCACTCGAACGTGTCTCCTGACGCGCCGCCGTTGACGCGGCTTCCTAGCGTGAAGCCATGAGCCACACACCGCACACCGTCGCCGGCTGCACGCTGCTGGCGATCGCCCTGGCCGCGGGGGTCACCAGCTGCGGCAGCGACGGCAACCCGCTGTCCGCCGACCCGTACGACGCGGCGGACCAGATCGCCTTCAACGGCCCCGCGGGCAAGGGCGGGAAGGCCGACCCCGACAAGCCCCTGGAAGTCACCACGGACGACTCCGACGGCCGTATCACCGACGTCACCGCCAAGGACGCCGCAGGACGCTATGTCGCGGGCGAACTCTCCGCCGACGGCACCCGCTGGCACAGCACCTCCCCGCTGGCCGCCAACGCCCGCTACACGGTGCGCGTGAGCACGGAGGACGAGGACGGCGCCCCCGGCCGCAAGGTCCTCACCTTCCACACCAGCAAGCCGACCACCAAGAAGCACCTGACGGTGGAGTTCGGCCCCAAGGCGGGCACATACGGCGTGGGCCAGCCCATCACGGCCGAGCTGAACCGGCCCGTCCAGGACAGAAACCAGCGGGCGATAGTGGAGCGGGCCCTGAAAGTCGACTCCACGCCCGCCGTGGAGGGCACCTGGCACTGGGTGGACGACAAGGAACTCCACTACCGCCCCAAGGAGTACTGGCCCACCCACGCCACCATCCGGGCCCGCAGCAACCTCGAAGGCGTCAAGATCAGCGACCGCATCTGGGGCGGCAAGGTCAAGCCCCTGAAGATCACCACGGGCGACCAGGTCATCGCCGTCACGGACGCCGCGTCCCACCAGCTGACGCTCTACCGCAACGGCGAGGAGGTCAGATCGATCCCCGTCACGACCGGCAAGCCCGGCTTCGAGACCCGCAACGGCGTCAAGGTCGTACTGGCCAAGGAGTACTTCGTACGCATGCGCGGCACGAGCATCGGCATAGCGGAGGGCTCCGCGGACTCCTACGACCTACCGGTCTACTACGCCACCCGCGTCACCTGGAGCGGCGAGTACGTCCACGCCGCCCCCTGGTCCGTCGGCTCCCAGGGCTACGCCAACGTCAGCCACGGCTGCACCGGCATGAGCACCGCCAACGCCGAGTGGTTCTTCGACAACGTCCGCGAGGGCGACATCGTCAAGGTCATCAACTCGTACGGCAACACGATGGAACCGTTCGGCAACGGCTTCGGCGACTGGAACCTCACCTGGAAGAACTGGCGCAGCGGCAGCGCCCTGGTGGGCGGCACACCGGACGGGCCGAGCCTTTCCGAGCGCGCAAGACTGAGGCCACAGACCGTCTAGACCAACGGGACGGCAGCCGGCCTGAAGGGGCGCGGGGAACTGCGCGATCAGCCCCCACGACCCGCAGGCGCCGGACTGCATGCCGAACCGAGCTCCTAGGCGCTCTGAAGCCTCTTCGTCCGCAACAGGGACGCCAGCGCCGCCGCGAACTCCACCGGCTCCACGGGCAACGTCACCGCCGCCTCGGCCCGGCTCCACGTGGCCAGCCACGCGTCCTGGGGCCGCCCGATCAGCAGCAGCACCGGCGGGCAGTTGAACACCTCGTCCTTGATCTGGCGGCACATCCCCATGCCCCCCATCGGCACGGCCTCACCGTCCAGGACGCAGACGTCGATGCCCCCCTTGTCCAGCTCCTTGATGACAGCGGCCGGAGTGGCACACTCCACGAACTCCACCACCGGGACATCCGGCGCAGGCCTCCGTCCCGTCGCCAACCTCACCTGCTCGCGGGTGTTGGAGTCGTCGCTGTAGACCAGCACCGTGGCGGTCGGCTGCATTGTTCCTCCGTGACGTCAGCGTCGTAAGGACAGGCCTGTTGGGCCGGATGCTACTCCCTTGAACACCACGTCAACACCGGTATGAACGGCCAAGACACTCCGAACGGCACCCCCCGGAGTGAGGGCGGGATAAGCGACCGACATAATGTCGGTCGTGGCGACAGCAACGACAGTAGACAAGGGTCACGCGCACCCGTCGGTCAATCGACCGAACCTCACCAGCGTCGGAACCATCATCTGGTTGAGTTCCGAGCTGATGTTCTTCGCGGCCCTCTTCGCGATGTACTTCACCCTGCGATCGGTGACGGGTCCGGACTTCTGGCACGAGAAGGCGGACGCCCTGAACTTCCCGTTCTCGGCGACGAACACCACGATCCTGGTGCTCTCCTCCCTCACCTGCCAGCTCGGCGTGTTCGCCGCCGAGCGCGGTGACGTGAAGAAGCTCCGGGGCTGGTTCATCGTCACCTTCATCATGGGTGCGATCTTCATCGGCGGTCAGGTGTACGAGTACACCGAGCTGGTCAAGCACGAGGGCCTCTCGCTCTCGTCCGACCCGTACGGCTCGGTCTTCTACCTGACCACCGGCTTCCACGGCCTGCACGTGACGGGCGGTCTCATCGCCTTCCTGCTGGTCCTCGGCCGCACGTACATGGCCCGGAGGTTCACGCACGAGCAGGCGACCGCCGCGATCGTCGTGTCCTACTACTGGCACTTCGTCGATGTCGTCTGGATCGGCCTCTTCGCCACGATCTACATGATCAAGTAGCCGGGCCCGATCCCGCGCGCGTTCCACAACGCACCTTCCAGAAGCATCGACGCAGAAGATCCTGACACCGGGGTAATCCGTGAAAAAGCTCTCCGCACGACGACGCCATCCGCTGGCGGCGGTCGTCGTCCTACTCCTCGCGCTGGCGTGCACGGGGGGGCTGTACGCCGTGTTCGCGCCCGCGGACAAGGCGCAGGCCGAGGAAACCGCCCAGTCCCTCACCATCGAGGAGGGCAAGAAGCTCTACACCGTCGGCTGCGCCAGCTGCCACGGAACCGGCGGTCAGGGCACCTCCGACGGTCCGAGCCTGGTGGGCGTCGGCGCCGCTGCCGTCGACTTCCAGGTCGCGACGGGCCGTATGCCGGCCGCCACCTCCCAGGGCGCCCAGGTCCCGCGGAAGAAGAACATCTACTCGCAGGCCGAGATCGACCAGCTCGCGGCGTACATCGCCTCGCTGGGCGCCGGCCCGTCCATCCCGACCGAGGAGCAGTACGGCCCCGGGGGAGCGGACATCGCCAAGGGCGGCGAGCTCTTCCGCAACAACTGCGCCCAGTGCCACAACTTCACCGGCAAGGGCGGCGCCCTGACCCACGGCAAGTTCGCGCCGACGCTCGAGGGCGTCGACCCGAAGCACATCTACGAGGCCATGCAGACCGGCCCGCAGAACATGCCGTCGTTCCCCGACACCACGCTGTCGGAGCAGAACAAGAAGGACATCATCGCGTACCTGAACGCGGTCAACAGCGACGAGACGGTGAACCCGGGCGGTCTGGAGCTGGGCGGCCTCGGGCCGGTCAGTGAGGGCCTGTTCGGCTGGATCTTCGGACTCGGCGGCTTGATCGCCATCGCCGTGTGGGTCGCCGCCCGGACCGCAAAGGCCAAGAAGTCATGAGTAGCCAAGACATTCCCGAAGAGAACCTGCCGGCCGAGCAGGACACCACGCACGGCGCGGTGACCGTCGCGGACGAGAAGCACCCGTTCGCCGACCCCGGGCTGCCGCCCCACGAGCACCGGATCCAGGACATCGACGAGCGGGCCGCCAGGCGGTCCGAGCGCGCGGTCGCCCTGCTGTTCACGGTGTCGATGCTGGCCACCATCGGCTTCATCGCCTCGTTCGTGGCGATCCCGCACGACAAGTCGATCTTCGTCTTCCCGATCGGTCACATCAACGCGATGAACTTCGCGCTGGGCCTGACCCTCGGCGCGGCGCTGTTCTGCATCGGCGCGGGCGCGGTCCACTGGGCCCGCACCCTGATGTCCGACGTGGAGGTCGCGGACGACCGGCACCCGATCGAGGCGTCGCCCGAGGTCAAGGCCAAGGTCATGGCCGACTTCCGGCAGGGCGCCAAGGAGTCGGCGCTGGGCCGCCGCAAGCTGATCCGCAACACGATGTTCGGTGCGCTGGCCCTGTTCCCGCTCTCCGGCGTCGTCCTGCTGCGTGACCTCGGTCCGCTGCCCGGGACCAAGCTCCGCCACACCCTGTGGTCCAAGGGCAAGCTGCTCGTCAACATGAACACCAACGAGCCGCTGCGTCCCTCGGACGTCGCGGTCGGCTCCCTCACCTTCGCCAAGCCGGAGGGCCTGGAGGAGCACGACCACGACTTCCAGACCGAGATCGCCAAGGCGGCCCTGATGATCGTCCGGCTCCAGCCCGACGACATCAAGGACAAGCGCGAACTCGAGTGGTCGCACGAGGGCATCGTCGCGTACTCGAAGATCTGCACCCACGTCGGTTGCCCGATCTCCCTGTACGAGCAGCAGACGCACCATGTGCTCTGCCCCTGCCACCAGTCCACCTTCGACCTCTCCGACGGTGCCCGAGTGATCTTCGGCCCGGCCGGCCACGCCCTGCCGCAGCTGCGCATCGGCGTGAACGACGAGGGCTACCTTCAGGCGCTTGGCGACTTCGAAGAGCCCGTCGGTCCTGCATTCTGGGAGCGCGGATGAGCACTACAGAGACGACCACGTCCCGCTCTCGCGGGAAGGCACCGGCCGGCGAGCGTGTCGCCGACTGGGCCGACGGCCGACTGGGGATCTACTCCCTGGCCAAGGCCAACATGCGCAAGATCTTCCCCGACCACTGGTCGTTCATGTTGGGTGAGGTCTGCCTCTACAGCTTCATCATCATCATCCTCACGGGTGTGTACCTGACGCTGTTCTTCCACCCGTCGATGAACGAGGTGGAGTACCACGGCAGTTACGTCCCGATGCAGGGACAGCTGATGAGTGAGGCGTTCAGCTCGACGCTGCACATCTCCTTCGACGTGCGCGGTGGTCTGCTCATCCGGCAGATCCACCACTGGGCGGCGATCATCTTCCTCGCCGGCATGTTCGTGCACATGATGCGCGTGTTCTTCACCGGCGCGTTCCGCAAGCCGCGTGAGATCAACTGGCTGTTCGGCTTCCTGCTGTTCGTCCTCGGCATGTTCACCGGTTTCACCGGCTACTCGCTCCCGGACGACCTGCTCTCCGGCACCGGTGTCCGCTTCACCCAGGGCGCGATCCTGTCCATGCCGATCGTCGGCACGTACATCTCGATGTTCCTGTTCGGCGGAGAGTTCCCCGGCGGCGACTTCGTCGCGCGGTTCTACTCGATCCACATCCTGCTGCTGCCGGGCATCATGCTCGGACTCGTGGTCGGCCACCTGATCCTGGTCTTCTACCACAAGCACACGCAGTTCGCGGGCCCCGGACGGACCAACAAGAACGTCGTCGGCATGCCGCTGCTGCCGGTCTACATGGCCAAGGCCGGAGGCTTCTTCTTCCTGGTCTTCGGTGTCATCGCGGCCCTCGCCGGCATCGCGTCCGTCAACCCGATCTGGGCCATGGGCCCGTACCGTCCCGACCACGTGTCGACGGGCGCCCAGCCCGACTGGTACATGGGCTTCGCCGAGGGTCTGGTCCGTGCCATGCCGGGCTGGGAGATCAACTTCTGGGGTCACACGCTTGTCCTGGGTGTGTTCGTCCCGCTGGTGGTCTTCGGTCTCTTCCTCGGGGCGATCGCCCTCTACCCGTTCATCGAGTCCTGGGTCACCGGGGACAAGCGTGAGCACCACCTGCTCGACCGGCCGCGCAACGCCCCGACCCGGACGGCGTTCGGTGTCGCCTGGGTGACCGCGTACATGATCATGCTGATCGGCGGTGGCAACGACATCGTCGCCACCCACTTCCATCTGTCGATCAACGCGGTCACCTGGTTCGTCCGGATCGGGTTCTTCGCCGGACCGGTCCTCGCGTTCATCGTCACCAAGCGGATCTGCCTCGGCCTGCAGCGCCGGGACAAGGACAAGGTGCTGCACGGCCGCGAGTCCGGCATCATCAAGCGCCTGCCCCACGGTGAGTTCATCGAGGTGCACGAGCCGCTCAGCCAGGAGCAGCTGCACACCCTCACCGCGCACGAGCAGTACAAGCCGCTCGAGATCGGCCCGACGGTCGACGTGAACGGCGTCGAGCGCAAGGTGAAGGGCTCCGAGAAGCTGCGCGCCAAGCTCAGCAAGGCGTACTTCGGCGACGACAGCCAGATCGCCAAGCCGACGGTCGAGGAGTACAAGGAGATCACGAGCGGCCACGGCCACCACTGATCACTGCGCGCGCCACGCCACGGCAGAAGGGCTCCGTCCGGTCTTCGGACGGGGCCCTTCTCCGTGTCCCGTGGCTGGATAGGGTGGACCTCGTTGAGACTCGTGTCCCGTAGTGCGGGACACCTGACCCTGGAGCGGCTTATGAGCGCTGTGACCCCCGCTGGAGGCGACACCGCGGCGGGCCGCTCCTGGCCCGAGGTACTGAGCGCCCTGCTCGGCGGAGCGGACCTGAGCGCCGGCGACACCGCATGGGCCATGGACCGCTTCATGAGCGGTGAGGCCTCGGACGCCCAGATCGCGGGCTTCATGGTGGCTCTGCGGGCCAAGGGCGAGACGGTCGAGGAGATCACCGGCCTCGTCGAGGCGATGTACGCGCACGCGCAGCCGCTGGACATCCCCGGACCGGCCGTCGACATCGTCGGTACGGGCGGCGACCGGGCCAAGACGGTCAACATCTCCACGATGTCCGCCATCGTGATCGCGGGCACCGGGGCCAAGGTCGTCAAGCACGGCAACCGGGCGTCGTCCTCGGCGAGCGGTTCGTCCGACGTGCTGGAGAAGCTCGGCATCAATCTGGAGCTGTCGCCCGAGCGGGTGGCGCAGGTGGCGGAGGAGGCCGGGATCACCTTCTGCTTCGCGGCCAGGTTCCACCCCTCGATGCGGTTCGTCGGCGGCGTCCGGCGCGACCTGGGGATCCCGACCTCGTTCAACCTCCTCGGCCCGCTCACCAACCCGGCCCGGGTCACCGCCTCGGCGGTCGGCTGCTTCGACACCCGGATGGCGGGGCTCATCGCCGGCGTACTGGCCGAGCGCGGCTCGTCCGCGCTGGTGTTCCGCGGCGACGACGGCCTCGACGAGCTGACGACCACGGCCACCTCGCGGGTGTGGGTCGTCCGCGACGGCAAGGTGACCGAGGAGTCCTTCGACCCGCGCGACGTCGGGATCGAGCTGGTGCCGGTGGAGGCGCTGCGCGGCGCAGACGCGTCGTACAACGCCGAGGTCGCCCGGCGCCTGCTGGACGGCGAGACGGGGCCCGTACGGGACGCCGTACTGCTCAACTCGGCGGCGGCGCTCGTGGCGTTGGAGCCGACGGGCGCTCCGCTCACCGAGCAGATCCGGCTCGGTATGGCGAAGGCGGCGGAGTCGATCGACTCGGGGGCGGCCAAGCGGACGCTGGACCGCTGGGTGGCCGCGAGCAACAAGTAGCGCACCTCGTGGCGATGTCCCGCGATCCGGACACGGGTTGCGGGACATCGATCACTTCACGTACGTTCCTGTGCAGGTCATGAGTGACAGTCGTGAGGCCCCGGCCGACTGTCCGGCAACCCTCCGTCCGTGGCGGGGTGCCCCGGGTGAAGACCAGGCCGTAGGCAGCGAGGTCTACGGCAAGCGCGGACCCCTCGCACGCTTGTGAAAAGTGTGGGGCCAGGGGTCCTGGTCGTTCGAGGGAGTCTTCCGTGAGCAAGCGAATGCGATAGGGCCGCAGAGCCCCGCCTCCGCACACCCCTTTTTTCTTTCTTCGCCGGCGCTTCCGGCTGCCTTCACGGGAGTTCACCCATGTCCGTCTCCACCCTTGCCGCCGCCCAGTCCGTTTGTGCTCCGCTGCCCGTTCTGGGCCGGGATGTCACCGTGCCGCTCGTCACCGGTGGCGAGGTCACGTACGCCGCGCTCGACTACGCCGCCAGCGCCCCGGCGCTGCAGCGCGTCTGGGACGACGTCGCCGCCTACGCGCCGTACTACGGCAGCGTCCACCGCGGCGCCGGCTACCTCTCGCAGCTCTCCACCGACCTGTTCGAGAACGCCCGCAAGACGGTGGCCGAGTTCCTCGACTGCCGGGACACGGACCAGGTGGTGTTCACCCGGTCCACCACCGACTCGCTCAACCTCCTCGCCGCCGCCCTCCCGGCCGACTGCCAGGTCTTCGTCTTCGAGACCGAGCACCACGCCTCCCTGCTGCCCTGGCGCGACGCCCGCGTCAGCTACCTCGACGCGCCCCGCACCCCGCGCCAGGCCGTGGAGACCCTGGAGCGCGCCCTCGCCGACCGTGACCCCTACGGCCCCGCCCTGGTGTGCGTCACCGGCGCCTCGAACGTCACCGGCGAACTGTGGCCCGTACGGGAACTGGCCGCGGCGGCCCACGCCCACGGCGCCCGGATCGTCCTGGACGCCGCCCAACTGGCCCCGCACCACCCGGTGTCCGTCAAGGACCTCGACGTCGACTGGGTCGCCTTCTCCGGCCACAAGCTGTACGCCCCCTTCGGCTCCGGCGTCCTGGCCGGCCGTGCCGACTGGCTGCGCGCGGCGGAGCCGTACCTCGCGGGCGGCGGTGCCAGCCGCAAGGTCACCCGGCGTGAGGACGGCGGGGTGGACGTCGAGTGGCACGAGAGCGCCGCCCGCCACGAGGCCGGCTCCCCGAACGTCATCGGCGCCTACTCCATCGCCTCCGCCTGCAAGGCCCTCACCGAGGCGGGCTTCGACAACCTGGTCGCGCGCGAGCAGTACCTCGTCGAGAAGGTCCGCGCCGGCCTCGCCGAAGTCCCCGAGGCGCGGATCCTGTCCCTCTTCGGCGACGACGCCCCGCGCGTCGGCGTGATCTCCTTCGTCGTCGACGGCTGGAACAGCTCCCACTTCGCCGCCGCGCTCTCCGCCGAGTACGGCATCGGCGTACGGGACGGCCTGTTCTGCGCCCACCCGCTCGTGCGCACCCTGCTGGGCAGCGACCCGCAGGCCCAGGGCGAGTGCGGCGCCCCGGAGGCCGCTCCGGGCGAGAAGTCGCTCAACGCGATCCGGGTGAGCTTCGGGGCCGGCACCCCCGACGAGCACGTCGAGCGGTTCGTGAACGCCGTGAAGGAGCTCGTGGCGGACGGGGCCAAGTGGAGCTACCGCACGGAGGACGGGCGCTGCGTGCCGGCCACGTCGGCCTGAGACGGGCGTCGCGTGCCCGCCACGTCGGTCTGAGGTGCCGCCTGGGGCACCTCGTCGGCCATCACGACCGGTAGCCGGGCGCCCAGGACGATCATCCTCAGGGCCCGTTCGGTGGCGTCCGTGAGCAGTTCGCTCGCGCGCACGAGCGCCTCGGCCAGGGCCATCGGGGCGGGCAGGATGCCGTGGCAGGCGTCCACACCCGGTACTTCCTGCGCGCCCTCGCCGAGTGTGCCGGCCAGGGCCAGGACCGGGCGGCCGTGCAGCTTGGCGCGGCGGGCCACCTCGGCCGGGACCTTGCCGCGCGGTGTCTGGTGGTCCAGGGCGCCCTCGGCGGTGATCACCAGGTCGGCGCGGGCCAGCCGGGCGTCGAGGTCGAGGTGGTCCAGCAGCACGTCGAAGCGGGGCAGGAGCCGGGCGCCGAGGGCGGCGAGGCCGGCGCCCAGCCCGCCGGAGGCTCCGGTTCCAGGGCCGTGGCGGAGGTCGGTGTCGGCGGCGGCCACGTCGCGGGTGAGGACGAAGGCCCAGTTCTCCAGGCCGGCCGACAGCTCCTCGACCTGCTGCGGGGTCGCGCCCTTCTGCGGGCCGAAGACCCGGGCCACGCCCCGCGCGCCGCACAGGACGTTGTACGGGTTGCAGGCGACGAGGAGCTCCACGTCCGCCAGGCGGCGGTCCAGGCCGGTCGGATCGATGCGGTGCAGGCGTGCCAACTCGGCGCCCCCGTGGGGGAGTTCCTGGCCGCTCCCGTCCAGGAGGCGGGCTCCCAGCGCCTGCAGCGCGCCGGCGCCCCCGTCCGAGGTGCCCGAGTCGCCGCAGCCGACGAGGATCCGGCGGGCGCCCGAGTCGAGGGCGGAGCGGATCAGCTCGCCGACGCCGTAGGTGGTGGTGGCACCGGGGTCGCGCAGGTCGCGCGGGACGAGGGAGAGACCGGCCACCGCGGCCATCTCCACCACCGCGGTGTCCCCGTCGCCCAGCAGGGCGAAGTGGGCGCCGACGGTCTCCCCGACCGGGCCCGTGGCGGGCACGGTGACCAGCCGGCCCCCGGTCGCGGCGGCCAGGGCGACGGCCGTGCCCTCGCCGCCGTCCACCAGTGGGACCAGGTCGAGCTCGGCGTCGGGCAGGACGCGGCGTACGCCCGCCGCGATGGCGTCCGCCGCCGCCTCGGCGGACAGGGACTCCTTGAAGCCGCTGGGGGCTACGACGACACGGGTCAGCATGGGTGGGGCTCCTTAACGGGTGACGGACACGCCGAGCAGCGGCCAGACCGCGACGGCGAAGAGCAGGACGAGCGCGGCGGTCAGCGGTGCCAGGAACGCGGACAGCCGCAGCAGGTCGCGCGGGGTGTAGGTGGGGGTGCCGGGGAGCTGCGAGAAGAGCGTGACCGGCTTGGCGGAGGCGGGCAGCGTGTGGCAGAAGCCCGCGGCGGCGGTGGAGGCGAGCGCGGCGGCGACCGGGTTGACCCCGACGCCGACGGAGGCGGCCACCACCAGCGGGACCAGGACGGACGAGCGGGCGGAGCGCGACTGCAGGACCAGGTGGGCCGCCGTGCTGATCGCGATGACCAGCGCCAGGAACACCACCGGGGGTTCACCCGTGGGCAGCCCGGAGACCAGCCACTTCGCCGCTCCCGAGTCGGCGAGCGCGACGCCCATCGCCATCGTCGCCGCCATGAAGAGCAACAGCGACCAGGGGACGGTCTTCAGCGCGTCCTTCAGGCGCACCGTGCCGAGGGCGGGCGAGGAGGCGACGACCGCGCCGATCAGCGCCACGATCGCGGGCGGCAGATGGTGCAGGGGCTCGCTGCACCACAGGAGCACGACGGTGGCGAGCAGCAGGGCACAGCGCTTCTCGGCCTGCGTCCAAGGGCCGGTGACCGGCTGCTCGCTGTGTTCCTGGATCTGTTCGGCGGTGATGTGGACCGGGCCTCGGCGGTCGGCTCGCCGGGTCGTCGTCAGCAGCACCAACTCGGCGGCCAGGTGCGAGGAGGTGACCGCCAGGGGCAGGCCCAGCAGCAGCCACTCGGTGAAGCCGATGTGCTGCCCGGTCGCCTCGAACAGCACCGAGACGGTGATCAGATGGGCGCCGGCCCCGATCAGGGTCGCCACCGCCGACAGCAGGATGACCGTCGGGAACAGCAGCGCCAGCATCACGACCAGTCGTTTCCGGTCGGCGAGGACCTTGGCGAGGGCGAGGAACACCGGCAGGGCGAGCGCGGCCCGGCCCGAGGTGGCGGGAACCGCGAACGCGGTGACGACCAGGGCCGCCGTGGTCAGGTGCACGAGTTGCCGTACGGTGCGGGCGCCGCTCACCAGGAAGACCGCCGCCCGCCCGGCGAGCCCGGTCCGGGTCACCGCCGCCGCCAGCACGAAGGCACAGATCAGCAGCCACACCGTGGAGTCGCCGAGGGTGCCGAACAGGGTGTCGTTGCTGATCACGCCCGTCACCGTGAGGGCCAGTGCGGCGCCCAGCGCGATGTAGGTGTCGTCGATCGACGTGCCGATCCAGGCGCAGGTCGCCAGGACGAACACGGCGAGAGTGAAACGGGCGTCGGCGCCGAGCCCCGGGAAGTTGCCGGGCAGCGCCAGCAACGCGCACAGGGTCAGCGCCACGCACAGGGCGGTGATGGCTCGCGGGTTCAATGTCACGTCATCGAGGGTTCACCCGGGCGGTGAGCCGTCGATGAGCCGAAGATGAAAGGAACTTCACCCAGGGCTTTGCCCGGCGAGCAGGGCTTCCCGGGGGCAGGGCTTCCCCGGGGGCAAGGCTTCACCGGGCGGGCAGCCGGTACCCCATCCCCCGCACCGTCTCCACCCGCTCCGCGCCGAGCTTCTTGCGCAGCGTGCGGACGTACACCTCCACGATGTTGGAGCCGGGGTCGAAGTCGTAGCCCCACACATGGGACAGGATCTGCTCGCGGGACAGCACCTGCCCGGGATGCCGCAGGAACAGCTCCAGCAGCACGAACTCACGTGCCGTCAGATCGACGGTCCGGTCGTCGGCGCGGGCCCTGCGCGTGCGCAGGTCCAGCGAGAGCGAGCCCGACCTCAGCACCGTCACCTCCGGCGCCCGGGCCGCCGTACGCAGTCTGAGGCGCACCCGGGCGAGCAGTTCCTCGAAGCGGAACGGCTTGGTCATCCAGTCGTCGGCGCCGCCCTCCAGGCCGGCCACCGTGTCCCGTACGGAGTCCCGTGCGGTCAGCACGATCACCGGGACCGTCACCCGGGCCTCGCGCAGTTCCCGCAGGATCGTGAAGCCGTCCCGGCCGGGCAGGTTGATGTCCAGCACGACGAGGTCGAAGCCGCCGGTCAGGGCGTACTCGTAGGCCGCGTCGCCGTCGTCGACGACGGTCGTGGTGAAGCCGTTGGCACGCAGGCCCTTCTCGACGAAGGAGGCGATGCGCTCCTCGTCCTCGACGATGAGGATGCGGTTCACGTGAGGTCACCTTCCAGTGCCGGGGCTGCGTTCGGAACGTTCAGAACGAGGGTGAAGGTGGCTCCGCCGCCGGGTGTGTCGTCCAGCCGGACCTGTCCACCGTGTCCCTCGGCGATCGCCTTGACGATCGACAGGCCGAGTCCGGCGCCGGAGCCGCGCGCGCCGCGGCGGGCCGTGCCGCGCCGGAAGCGTTCGAAGATGATCTCGGCGTCCTGCGGCTGGACACCGGGGCCCGAGTCGGCGACGTACAGCTCCAGCTGCCCGCCGACGGCCCGGGAGCCGATGCGGACGGTCTGGCCGGGCGTGGTGTGCTGTACGGCGTTCTGGGCGAGCTGGACCAGCGCCTGGGTGATCCGCTGGGAGTCCAACTCGGCCTCCAGATCGGCCACTTCGGTCAGCTGCCAGTCGCGCTCGCCGAGGGTGCGGGCCTTGACGTAGACGTCGGCGGTCAGTTCGGCGACCTGGACCGGCTGCGGGGTGACGAAGTCGGGGCGGGCGGTCTTGGCGAGCATCAGCAGGTCCTCGACGATCCGGCTCATCCGGTCCAGTTCGTCGGTGACCAGGCGGAGGGTCTCCTCGCGGTCGGCCGGGTCGTCGCCCATCACCTCCAGATGGCCGCGCACGATGGTGATGGGGGTGCGCAGTTCGTGGCCCGCGTCGTCGACGAACTCGCGCTGGGCGGCGAACGCCCGCTCCAGCCGGTCGAGCATGGCGTTGAAGGTCTCGGCGAGGGCGGCGATGTCGTCGCTGCCGCGGATCGGGATCCGGCGGGTGAGGTCCTGTTCGGTGAGCTGCGCGGCCGCCAGGCGTACCACCCGCACGGGTTTGAGGATGCGTCCGGCCGCCGCCCAGGCGATGCCCGTGGTCAGCAGCAGGGCCACCCCCGAGATGATGAGCAGGGTGCGGAAGACGCTGTTCACGCGCTCCTGCTCGCGCTCCGGGTGGATGGCCACCACGAACGCGGCGTCGGGCTCCCCGCCCGGCCGCGCGATGGTGACCTTGGCCCAGCGGATCTCGCCCTGCGGCCGGTGCAGGACGCCGGTGGAGTCGGGCGAGTCGAAGATGCGGCGGCGGGCGTCGGCGTCCCGGTACAGGGGCAGCGTGCCGGGGATGTCGTGCGGCTGTCTGATGTGCGCGGGGTCGCCGCCCGCCGTGCCCACCAGGCCGATCAGCTCCTCGTCCGGGTCGGGGTACTGCCGCTCCAGGAAGACGGTCAGCAGCCGGGACGCGCTGGTGAACGGACGACCCGTCTCCGGGTCGCCGCCGCGCTCCTCGAAGTTGGCGAACTCGCCGGTCTCCTGGGTCAGCAGGCGGTTGATCCGGTTGTCGACGTCCCGCATCAGGAACGAGCGCGTGGTCGTGGCGACCTCAACCAGCGCGACCGCCATGAGGAGCAGCAGCCACAGCAGGATGCGGCCCCGTGCGGTGATCCGGCGACGGCCCCGATCAGTTGTCCGCGCCGGTTCGGTCGTCGTCACCGGGTCGGTCGTCTGCGTCGCCCTTGCCGCGGTCGTCGTCATCGTCATCACTCGTGGGGCTGTCGATCACCGGTGGCCGCGAGACGACCTCGTCGGTCGGGGTCGGCTCGGACCGGTCGGGCTCGGAGGCGGGTGCGGGGGTGGGTGTGGGGGAGTCGCTGTCCAGCACCACCTTCGAAGGGACCTTGGGCGACTCGGGACGGTCGGTGAGGGCGAAGCTGGTCGCGGCGATGCCCAGGGGGATCAGCACGACGGCGGACAGGGCCGCCATACGACGAGAGAAAGCCATGTGCCCGAGTCTGCGGCGGGCACCTGACGACAAGGATGAGGCCCGGATGAAGAACTCTTCATCTGGGCCGTCGGACGTCCGGTCGGCGGGGCGGGCCCTCAGCTGTCCAGCCCGATGGAGAACGCCGCCTCCAGGTCGTGCTGCGAGTAGGTGCGGAACGCCACGTGGGTGTCCGTCGCCTCCACGCCGGGGATCTTGCTGATCCGGCCCGGGATGACCTCGGCGAGATCCTCGTGCTGCTTCACCCGCACCATGGCGATCAGGTCGTAGGTGCCGGTGACCGAGAAGACCTCGCTGACGCTCTCCAGCGAAGCGATCCGCTCCGCGATCTCGGGAATCCGGTCCACGCTGGTCTTGATGAGGACGATCGCGGTGATCACGGCTGGTTCTCTCCCTCGGAGGCCGGAGCAGGGGCGGACCTCACTCTAGTAGGCCGCCCGAACCGCGCCCACGCGAAGGCGAAGCCCAGGCCGAAGCCCACCAGGTGCGCCAGATACGCCACCCCCGGCCCCTGGTCCGCCCGCCCCGCCGCCACCCACTGCAGGGCCGCCCAGAACGACAGCACGACCCAGGCCGGGAAGCGCAGCGGCAGGAACAGCAGGAACGGCAGCAGGCTGGTCACCCGCGCCCCGGGGAAGAGGAACAGGAACGCACCGAGGACCGCCGAGATCGCCCCGGAGGCGCCGACCAGGGACTGCGTCGAGCCGTCGTTGGCGGCCGCGTAGCCCAGCAGGGCCAGATAGCCGCAGCCCAGGTAGAAGAGGGTGAACTGGACGCGGCCCATCCGCTCCTCGGTCATCACACCGAAGACGTAGAGGAAGAGCATGTTGCCGAGCAGGTGCACCCAGCTGCCGTGTACGAACAGGGCCGTGGCCGGGGTGAGGGCGGCCCGGGCCGAGCCCTCGAACAGCTCGGCGGGCACCACGCCCCAGCGGTGGAAGTAAGCCCGCTGCGCGGCGAGCAGCCCGTCACCGGAGCCGTACGCCGGATCGAGCCCCGCCGCCGGGCCCGTCAGGAACAGCAGACAGCACACGGCGATCAGCCCGTGGGTCACCGGCGCCGACGGCCCCCGGACCACGCTGCCGAACCGAGCCGAGATGTGCGCCACGCTCCAGTTGCCGATCATGAACACAGAGCATGGCGTAACGGGACGTACTCGTGCAGACTGCCTCGCCGCCTTGGACGGCCGAGCGACGAGTACCCGCCAGGCCGTAGGGTTACGAGCCACACGCGCCGGGTAGTCCGGGGCGTCACTGACAATAGAAGGCCTAGAAGGAAAGAGCACGGTCACGATGACGGTTCCCCTGCCGACCGCCACGACGCGGTGGCGCTGCACCCTCTGCGGCAACCTCACGCGCTTCGACGTGACGCGCTCGTCCAAGGTCGTGGAGTACGTCCACCTCGATCTGGCCGGCGAGCCCAAGATCGAGGAGCGCGAGGTGCTCAGTGAGACCATCGAGTCCGTGCGCTGCCGCTGGTGCAACGCCGCGGACAAGGTGGAACTCGTGGACAGGCCGGGCGCCGGCTCCTGACGATGGGGATCCCCCGCTCGATTCGAAATCGGGAGTGGGGAGGGTCCCGCACAGCATTGGTGGTGTGACGGATGGTGGAGACACAAGGCGGGGGGCCGGGCGACGGCGCCGCTGAGGTGCTCGACCGTCCGCTGCCCGACGGGGTACGCCGCAAGGTCGTACAGATCGTGTCCGACGGCTTCGGCGGGCTGACCGTCGGCGAACTGCCCGCGCAGCTTCGGCAGTACGCCCGGTTCGCCCCGAACCGCCGGGCCAAGTTCGCCGGCAACGCCATGGCGGCGGCGCTGGAGACCGATCCGCTGTTCCGGCAGCGCATCGGGGAGAAGTTCAGAGAGGCCCAGCCGGAGCTGTCCGGCGCCCTCGACTCCGGCTCGGCGCCTGCGGCCGCGGACCCGCTCGACGTGGCGGCCGCGGCCTATGTTCTGCGGCCCACCGGCTGGGTCAAGCTGGTCACCGCGGCCGGCGAGGAGGCCCAGCGGGCCGACGCCGAGCGCGCCGACGAGGAGAGCCGCGCCGAACTGGAGCGGCTGCGCGAGGAGCTCGCCCAGGCCCGTGAGCACACCCGGGCCGAGACCGAGCGGCTGCGCACCGAGCTGGAGGCGGCGAAGAAGGAAGCCGAATCGCTGCACCGAAAGCTGCGCTCCGCCCTCAGCGACGTCAAGCGCGGTGAGGCCGCCCTGCGCAAGATCCAGGGCGAGATCGAGGCCGTACGGGCGGAGGGGCAGGCCCAGATCTCCGCGGCCGAGAGCGAGACGCGGCGGCTCAAGGCGCGGCTCGGGGAGGCCGAGGCGGCCCTGGAGGCCACGCGCAGAGCGGCACGCGAGGGGCGCAGCGTCGAGGACATGCGCGTACGGCTGCTGCTGGATACCCTGCTGGACGCCACCCAAGGGCTGCGCCGGGAGCTGGCGTTGCCGCCGGTGTCCGTGCGGCCCGCCGAGACCGTGGACGCGGTCGAACCGGGCCGTATGACCCCGAAGGACATCGCCGCCCGGGCGTTGTCCGAGAACGACCCCGCGATCCTCGACCAGCTCCTCGCCCTGCCGCAGGCGCATCTCGTGGTCGACGGCTACAACGTCACCAAGACCGGCTATCCCCAGATGCCGCTGGAGAAGCAGCGGTTGCGGCTGCTCGGCCAGCTCTCCCAGCTCGCCGCGCAGACCGGCGCCGAGGTGACCTGTGTCTTCGACGGGGCCGAGCTCGCCGCGCCGGTGCTGCTCGCGCCGCCGCGCGGCGTGCGGGTGCTGTTCTCCAAGCCCGGTGTGACCGCCGACGAACTCATCCGCCAGCTGGTGCGCGCCGAGCCGCCGGGCCGTCCGGTCATCGTCGCCTCCACCGACCGCGAGGTGGCCGACGGGGTGGCCCGGGCCGGGGCCCGGCCGGTGGCTTCTGCGGTGCTTCTCAAGCGCCTGTCCTGAATGGTCAACGTGCAGGCGCAATGCCCGAATTGGCGGAACCGTCACGCAACGTAGGGTCAGGCACGCGTCACCGCATGTGAGTTGTGTGTAAAGAATGCAGGGTGTGACGAGATTTTTCTTCTGAGGATTTGATCTGATCACAGGAAGGTCACTAGGGTCAGCGCCGAACCTCCGAGCGGGTGATCACTCAGAAGAAGGGTTTCACCTCCGTGGCGTCCCACCGTCGACCCAAGCAGCCGAGCCGGGCCCGTGTGACCGTGCTGACCACCGCTGCCGCTGCTGCCGTGGCCATCAGTTCTCAGGCCGCCAACGCGGCTCCCAGCGAGAAGCCGAGCAAGGACGAGGTCAAGGCCAAGGTCGACAAGCTCTACGAGCAGGCCGAGCAGGCCACCGAGAAGTACAACGGGGCCAAGGAGAAGCAGGAGAAGCTCCAGAAGGAGATCTCCACCATCCAGGACAACGTCGCCCGCGGCCAGGAAGAGCTCAATGAGCTGCGCGACGCGATGGGCCTGGCCGCCGCCGCCCAGTACCGCACGGGCAGCATCGACTCCTCCCTCCAGCTGTTCCTGTCGTCGAACCCGGACGACTACCTGGACAAGGCCTCCACCGCCGACCAGCTCAGCGCTCAGCAGGTCGACCAGCTGAAGAAGATCCAGGAGAAGCAGCGCGAGCTCGCCCAGCAGCGCGCCGAGGCCGCCGACAAGCTCAAGGACCTCTCCTCCACCCGCACCGAACTGGGCAAGAAGAAGAAGGAAGTCCAGGGCAAGCTCGCCGAGGCCCAGAAGCTGCTCAACAGCCTGACGGCCGCCGAGAAGGCCGCCCTCGCCGCCGAGGAGGCCCGCGCCAGCCGCTCCTCCGCCGACCGCGTGGACCTCGGCAACACCAGCGCCGCCTCGGGCCGGGCCGCCGCGGCCTTCTCCGCCGCCCAGAGCAAGCTCGGCTCGCCCTACGTCTACGGCGCCACCGGCCCGTCCTCCTTCGACTGCTCCGGCCTGACTTCCTGGGCGTACGCGCAGGCCGGTGTCTCCATACCGCGCACTTCGGAGGCGCAGTCCAGCATCGGCACGCGCATCTACTCGCAGAGCGATCTCCAGGTCGGCGACCTCGTCTTCTTCTTCAACGACCTGCACCACGTGGGCCTCTACGCTGGCAACGGCCAGATCATCCACGCCCCGCGCACCGGCACCGTCGTCCGGTACGAGTCGATGAACACCATCGGCGGCCCGTTCATGTGGGGCGTCCGGGTCTGATCCGGCCTCGCCAAGATCAACACAGCGCACCGCCCGAACGAGCGAATTACGGCACCCCGACTGACCCCACGCCCCGCCCATGACCTGCGTCATAGGCGGGGCGTCACGTTGTGTGCCCGCGACGGTCGTTGGTCGTCACCCCGGCACGGAGCTACTGTCTGCCGCGTTTCCCCCACTGCAGGGGGCAAGTCCCTGTCCCTCAGCGGAAGGAGAGCGGCACACGTGGGGTCCCATCGCCGCCTTGCACCATCCGGGTTCGACCGGGGCGCCGGCACAGCGCTCTGCGTCATGTCGGCCGCCGCCGCGGCCCTCGGGGTCGCACCGGCCACGGCCGCGCCGCACGACGACACCCGGGCCAAGGTGGACCGCCTCTACGAGGAGGCCGAGAAGGCGACCGAGGCCTACAACAAGGCCGACGAACGCGCCGACAAACTCCGCGACCAGGTCGGTGCCGCACAGGACCGGATCGCCCGGCAGCAGGAGCGCATCAACTCCATGCGGGACGCCGTCGGTTCGCTGGCGGGCGCCCAGTACCGGTCCGGCGGCCTCGATCCCTCCCTCGCCCTGCTGCTCTCCGACGACCCGGCCGACTACCTCGACAAGGCCGCCACGCTCGCCCGGATCAGCGCCCGCCAGGCCGGCGAGCTCAGGGACCTCCAGGAGGCGATGCGGGAACTCGCCCAGGACCGTGCCGAGGTGGCCGGGACCCTCGCCGAACTGGAGAAGAGCCGCAAGGCCGTCGCCTCGCACAAGCGGATCGTCGAGCGCAAACTCGCCCAGGCGCGCAGGCTCCTCAACTCCCTGACGGAGGCCGACCGCGCCGCCTACGGCCGCGCCTCCCGCTCCGGCCGCGACTTCATGCCCGACTTCGGCAGCGCCGTCCCGCCCTCGGGCCGCGCGGCGGCCGCCCTCGCCGCCGCCCACTCCGCGCTGGGCAAGCCGTACGTGTGGGGCGCCAGCGGCCCCTCCGGCTTCGACTGCTCGGGTCTGATCCAGTGGTCGTACGCCCAGGCCGGCGTCTCCCTGCCGCGCACCTCACAGGCGCAGCGGTACGCCGGCCGGCAGGTCCCGATCTCCGAGGCCCAGCCCGGCGACGTGGTCACCTACCGCGACGACGCCAGCCATGTCGGGATGTACGTGGGCAACGGCCAGGTGATCCACGCGCCCTACCCCGGCGCACCCGTGCGCTACGACCCGGTGGGCATGATGCCGGGCGCGACCGTCACCCGGGTCTGACGCCGGTCCGACGCGGGTCTGACCTTCGCGCCCGCGCCGCCGTACGATCGGGAAATGGCTGGTCGAAGGCGGACGTCGGGTACGAGAGTCGTCCTCGCGCTCTGTCTGCTGCTCGTCTGGCTGGTGGGCTGCGGCGGGCGGCCCGCCACCGACGGCGCGAAGGCCGAGGTGCAGCACCTCCTCGACCGGCGGGCGGCCGCGATACTCGGCCATGACGAGGCGGCGTATCTGCGCACCGGCGCCCAGGACCGGTTCGGCAATCTGCGTGCGGTGCCCCTCGCCGACTGGTCGTACCGGCTGACCGGCCTGCGGCGCACCGGCGACAGCGCCGT
The DNA here is from genome assembly GCF_001513975.1 of Streptomyces curacoi. Lineage (GTDB taxonomy): Bacteria > Actinomycetota > Actinomycetes > Streptomycetales > Streptomycetaceae > Streptomyces > Streptomyces curacoi. The sequence continues at coordinate 487,915 of NZ_KQ947984.1, read as the reverse complement.
CGCCGAGGCCGAGCTCCGCTACCGCGTCCAGGGCTACGACCGGGCTCCCGTCAGTGCCGGGCGCACCCTGACGCTGAGCCTGGACGCCGCGGGCGGGTGGTACATCGAGTCCGAGCGGCCCGCGAAGGGCTCCGCCGAGCAGCTGTGGGACCAGGGCGAGGTGAGCGTCGTACGCGGCGACGACAGCCTCGTCCTGGGCGTCGGGCAGTCCGGCACGGCGCTGCGTTCGTACGCGGCGCTGGCGGACCGCGCGGTGCCGGCCGTGTCGCAGGCGTGGGGCACCGACTGGCCCCGGCGGGTCGTGGTCCTCGTACCGAAGTCGCTGGCCGGCATGGCGGGGCTGCTCGGCGCGCCCGCGTCCTCCTACCGCGGGATCGCCGCGGTCACCACCGGCGAGACCGGCGCCCCGGCGAACGCGCCCGCGGACCGGATCATCGTCAACCCCGACGCGTACGGCGTCCTCGGGGACGTCGGCAGACAGGTCGTCCTCACCCACGAGACCACCCATGTCGCCACCCGCGCCCACACCGGCGCCGCCACCCCGCTGTGGCTCTCCGAAGGCTACGCCGACTGGGTCGGCTACCTCGGCAGCGGCCGCTCCCCGTCCCAGGCCGCGCCCGAGCTGTGGCGTGCGGTGACCGAGGGGCGGGTGCCGAAGGCGCTCCCGTCCGACGCGGACTTCGGCTTCAGCGGCGACGCGGGCAGGCTGGCGCGGGCCTACGAGAGCGGGTGGATGGCCTGCCGGATGATCGCGGACCGCTGGGGCGAGGTCGGACTCGTGGAGTTCTACCGGGCCGTGGGCGCGCACGAGCGGCGGGCGGGGGCGGTCGAGGACGCGCTGAAGGACGTGCTGGGGACGTCGCTGGAGGAGTTCACGGGGGAGTGGCGGGAGTATCTGCGGGCTCAGCTCGGCTGATCGAGGACTTCACCGTGCGGCAGGCCCGCGCGCTGGTGCTGGTGCTGGTGCTGGTCGCGGTCGTGGCACGGCTGGGGGTGACGGCGGTGGCCGCGTACTCGATCGCGTACACGGTGCTGTACGCCGCGACCCTGGCCTGCTACGCCGTCCTGCCGGGCAGGACCGCACCCTGGATCACGGCGACCTTCGGCGCAGGTCCCGCGGGCGCCGTGCCGGAGCGCAGTGTGCCGCCGTCCCTGGTGCTGCTGCGGTGGGCCCGGTGTCAGGAGGGCAGTGACGTTTCCTTGGTGCGGGGCGTCTGAGCCGGGACGGTGAGGAGGGCGGTCTCGGTCACCGTCGCGCGCCAGAGCGTGCGGGCCGCCAGGAGTGTGGCGAGGACCAGCAGGCCGTTGCGGAGGAACAGCAGGGTGACGCCGAGGGCGTCACTGGCGACGACGTGCGCGAACCAGACGGGGAACTCCAGGACCGTCACGAAGCAGGCCGCGAGGACCAGGCCGACGGGCAGCGTCATACGGCTGCCCCGGAAGCACAGGCACACGGCCGCGAGGCCGACCAGCCACACCATGTACTGCGGGCTGATCACGCGGCTGGTCGTCGTGAACATCAGCACCGCCACGAAGGACGCGTCCGCGAGCGTGTGCGGCTCGAACCGCTTCGCCCGCAGCCGCCACAGCAGCAGCCAGCCGAAGGCGAGTGCGCTGAGGGCGAGGGCTGCCCTGCTGACGACGTCGACGTAGGGGCCGAGGAACTCCACCGAGCCGTAGTTGAGCAGCACCTGGCCGTCCCAGCCGTACTGCCGGGCCACATGGAAGACGAGCGCGCCCAGCGACTCCACCTCGGTGCCGCGGTCGCGCTGGAAGGTCAGGAAGGCGAACGCGCCGGGCATGGTGAGGGCGAACAGTGCCGACAGGGCACCGACGGTCAGCGCGGCCGACGCCCAGGCGCTGCGCCTGCGGGCGGCGATCAGCAGCAGCACCGGCCACACCTTCAGCATCGCCGCGAAGCCCGTCAGCGCGCCCATCACCCGGGGGTGCCGGGCGCCCGCGAGCAGCGCGGCAACCGCCACGGCGGTCACCATCACGTCGTAGCGGGCGTACACGGTCGGCCCGAGCAGCGGTACGCCCGCCACCCACACCCAGGCGCCGCGCAGCGGTCGGCCGGGGCGCCGGCCGGCGTACCGCAGGAGCAGGAGCACGGCCAGGTCGGCGGCGAAGGCGAGGACGAAGAACGCCGAGGGGTAGTCCAGCCAGAACAGCAGCGAGGGGGAGAGGACGGCGAAGGCCGCGGCGGGCGGGTACTGCCAGGTGACGTCGTCGAGCGGGAACGTTCCGGTGCGCAGCACCTCGTACCAGCCCTGGTAGATCACCGACACGTCGCTGGTGACGTCCGGGCCGGGGAAGACGTACACCTTGAACACGAAGAGCAGCAGAGCCGCCCTGGTCAGCGCCCAGACGCCCCCAAGCCACGCCAGGGACCGCCGCGTGCCCGTCGTCTCCACCCGATCCCCTGCCGTTCGCGTCCCGCCTCCAGGGGAACATGATGTCCTCTCCGGCTGTGTGCGGGCCATAAACGTGGCCGCGTCCGGCTGTGAGCGGCGCCTTCGGTAAGGTCGGCGGCGATGCACAAGACCCTGATCGTGACCAACGACTTCCCGCCCCGCCCCGGCGGCATCCAGGCCTTCCTGCACAACATGGCGCTGCGGCTGGACCCGGAGCGGCTGGTCGTCTACGCCTCCACCTGGAAGCGCGGCCGCGAGGGCGTCGAGGCCACGGCCGCCTTCGACGCCGAGCAGCCCTTCACGGTCGTACGGGACCGTACGACGATGCTGCTGCCGACGCCCGGGGCGACCCGGCGGGCGGTGGGGCTGCTGCGCGAGCACGGGTGCACGTCGGTGTGGTTCGGGGCGGCGGCACCGCTCGGTCTGATGGCGCCCGCGCTCAGGAAGGCCGGCGCCGAACGGCTGGTGGCCACCACCCACGGCCACGAGGCGGGCTGGGCCCAGCTGCCCGCGGCCCGGCAGCTGCTGTGCCGTATCGGGGAGTCGACCGACACGATCACCTACCTCGGCGAGTACACCCGCTCGCGGATCGCGACCGCCCTGACGCCGGAGGCGGCCGCGCGGATGGTGCAGCTGCCGCCGGGGGTGGACGAGAAGACCTTCCACCCCGGATCGGGCGGCGACGAGATCCGGGCGCGGCTGGGCCTGACGGACCGCCCGGTGGTGGTGTGCGTGTCCCGGCTGGTGCGGCGCAAGGGCCAGGACACCCTGATCCGGGCGATGCCCCGCATCCTGGCCGCCGAGCCGGAGGCCGTGCTGCTGATCGTCGGGGGCGGACCGTACGAGAAGGACCTGCGGCGGATGGCGCACGAGACGGGGGTCGCCGACTCGGTCCGCTTCACGGGTCCGGTGCCGTGGTCCGAGCTGCCCGCGCATTACGGCGCCGGGGACGTGTTCGCGATGCCGTGCCGGACGCGGCGGCGGGGACTCGATGTGGAGGGCCTCGGGATCGTCTACCTGGAGGCGTCGGCTACCGGGTTGCCGGTTGTCGCCGGTGACTCGGGTGGGGCGCCGGACGCGGTGCTGGACGGCGAGACGGGCTGGGTGGTGCGGGGCGGCTCCCCGGAGGAGGCCGCCGACCGCATCGTCACGCTCCTCGGCGACGCCGAGCTGCGCCGGAGGATGGGGGAGCGGGGCAGGGAGTGGGTCGAGGAGAAGTGGCGCTGGGACCTGTTGGCGGAGCACTTGAAGCGATTGCTGTAGTGCAACGCCCCTGAAGGGGCGCGGGGCTGTGTCGATATGCGGCTCCGCCGCCTGGCGCGACCAACCACAAACAAGCCGCAGCCGCCCACGACGAATACGCGGCACCCCACTAGGCGGAACCCCAAAATCCGCACATGCTGCGCACATGACATCAAACCTGATGCAGCGTCAGTTGACAAGACGTCAAATCCTCGGAATGGCGGCACTGCAAACCGCCGCCGCCCTCGGCTTCACCCGCATCGGCCTCAAGTCCGCCCACGCGGCCGAGCCCGACGCGGTCGAGTCCGCCCCCGCCATCGTCGTCGGCTCCGGCTACGGCGGCGCGGTCGCCGCCCTCCGCCTCGGCCAGGCGGGCATCCGCACCCTCGTCCTCGAAATGGGCCGCCTCTGGAACACCCCCGGCCCCGACGGCAGGGTCTTCTGCTCCACCCGCACCCCCGACCGGCGCTCCATGTGGTTCCGCACCCGCACCGAGGCACCCCTGGCCACCTTCCTGTGGCTGGACGTGGTCAACAAGGACATCGGCCCCTACCCCGGCGTCCTGGACCGTGTCCGCTACGACCACATGTCCGTCTACGTCGGCCGAGGCGTCGGCGGCGGCTCCCTGGTCAACGGCGGCATGGCGGTCACCCCGCTCCAGTCCTACTTCGCCGAGCAGTTCCCGGCCGTGGACACCGCGGAGATGTACCGCACCTACTTCCCGCGCGCCCGCTCCATGCTGGGCGTCAACACCGTCGACCCCGCGTGGTTCGAGTCCACGGAGTGGTACCGCTTCACCCGGATCTCCCGCAAGCACGCGGCCAACACCGGTCTGAAGACCACCTTCGTGCCCAACGTCTACGACTTCGGACACATGCAGCGCGAGGCAGCCGGTACGGCGACGAAGTCCGCGCTGGCCGGTGAGGTCATCTACGGCAACAACCACGGCAAGCGCACCCTGGACAAGACGTATCTGGCCGCCGCGGTCGGCACCGGGAACGTCACCCTCCACACCCTGGAGCGGGTGAAGGCGATCAGCAGGGCGCCCGACGGGACGTACGTCCTGACCGCCGACCGGATCGACGACACCGGCACGGTCGTCGGGACCAAGGAGTACGGCTGTACGTACCTCTTCCTCGGCGGCGGCAGCCTCGGCACGACCGAACTCCTCGTCCGCGCCCGCGAGTCGGGCACGCTGCCCGCCCTGGACGCGAGCGTCGGCACCGGGTGGGGGACCAACGGCAACGTGATGCTCGGCCGGGCCAACCACCTGTGGGACACGGTCGGGGAGAACCAGTCGACCATGCCGGTCATGGGCATCGACGACTGGGGCAACGCCGCCAATCCCGTCTTCGCCGAGATCGCGCCTCTGCCGACAGGGCTGGAGCACTGGGTCAGCCTCTACCTGGCGATCACCAAGAACCGGGAGCGCGCGTCGTTCTCGTACGACTCGGGGAGCGGCGCGGTGCGCCTCGGGTGGAGCGCCGCGCAGAGTGCCGTGTCGGTGGGCATGGCGAAGAAGCTGTTCGACCGGATCAACTCGGCGAACTCCACGATCTACCGGTACGACCTGTTCGGCTCGTCCAACAAGGTCTTCGCCGACGACTTCACCTACCACCCGCTGGGCGGCTGTGTGCTGGGGAAGGCGACCGACGACTACGGCAGGGTGAAGGGGTACTCGCGGCTGTACGTCACCGACGGCTCGCTCGTGCCCGGGTCGATCGGGGTGAACCCGTTCGTGACGATCACCGCGCTCGCCGAACGCACCATGGCGCGGGTCCTCGCCGAGGACACCGCGCCATGAGCCGCCGTCGTACGACCGGGGTCCGCTACTTCTGGTAGATCGCCTCGATCTCGTGCGCGAAGTCCTTCGCCACGACGTTGCGCTTGAGCTTCAGCGACGGCGTCAGATGGCCCGACTCCTCCGTGAACTGGGAGGGCAGAATGCGGAACTTCCGCACCGATTCCGCCTTCGACACCGCGGCGTTGCCGTCGTCGACCGCCGACTGGATCGCGGCCAGCAGGTCCGCGTCGCCGGCCAGCGACGCCGCGGTGGAGCCCGCCGGCTTGCCGTGCTCGGCGCACCAGCGGCCCAGGAACTCGTCGTCGATGGTGACCAGCGCGCCGACGAACGGCCGCCCGTCACCGACCACCATGCACTCCGCGACCAGCGCATGCGCGCGGATCCGGTCCTCGATCACGGCCGGGGCGACGTTCTTGCCGCCCGCGGTGACGATGATCTCCTTCTTGCGGCCGGTGATCCTGAGGTAGCCGTCCTCGTCGAGGGTGCCGATGTCACCGGTGTGGAACCAGCCGTCGGCCAGCGCCTCCTCGGTCGCGCCCGGGTTGTTCCAGTACTCCTTGAACAGGTGCTCGCCGTGCAGCAGCACCTCGCCGTCGTCGGCGATACGGACCACCGAGCCCGGCAGCGGCTGGCCGACCGTGCCGATCTTCTGGCGGTCCCAGGGGTTGAAGGCGGTCGCGGCGCAGGACTCGGTCAGGCCGTAGCCCTCCAGGACCGTGAAGCCGATGCCGCGGAAGAAGTGGCCGAGCCGCTCGCCCAGCGGGGCGCCGCCGGAGATGGCGTACTCGCCCTTGCCGCCGAGCACGGCCCGCAGCTTGCTGTAGACGAGCTTGTCGAAGACCTTGTGCTTGATCTTCAGACCGACCGACGGGCCCGACGGGGTGTCCAGCGCCTTGCTGTAGGCGATCGCCGTGTCCGCCGCCTTGTCGAAGATCTTGCCCTTGCCGTCGGCCTGGGCCTTGGCGCGCGCCGAGTTGTAGACCTTCTCGAAGACGCGCGGCACACCCAGGATCAGGGTCGGGCGGAACGCGGCGAGCTCGTCGGTGAGGTTCTTGATGTCCGGGACGTTGCCCAGCTTGATCGGCGCCATCATGGGCGCGACCTGCACGAGCCGTCCGAAGACGTGCGCGAGCGGGAGGAAGAGCAGGACCGAGCACTCGCCGGTGCGGAAGAGGGGGCGCAGGCGCTCGACGACGTTGCCGCACTCGGCGAAGAAGCTGCGGTGGGTGAGCACACAGCCCTTGGGGCGCCCGGTGGTACCGGAGGTGTACACGATGGTCGCCGGATCGTCGGCCTTGGCGATCGAGCTGCGCTCCTCGACCGTCGCGTCGCTGATGTCCTGCCCGAGCCGCCCGAGCTCCTCCACGCCCCCGGCCTCGATCTGCCAGACGTGCTTGAGCGCGGGCAGCCGGTCGCGCACCGACTCGACGGCGGCCGTGTGGTTGTCCAGCTCCGTGATGACCGCGGTCGCGCCCGAGTCGCTGAGGATCCACTGGACCTGCTCCGGCGAGCTGGTCTCGTACACCGGCACGGTGATCGCGCCCGCCGACCAGATCGCGAAGTCGAGCAGGGTCCACTCGTAGCGGGTGCGGGACATCAGGCCGACCCGGTCGCCCGGCCGGACCCCGGCCGCGATGAGCCCCTTCGCGGCCGCGTGCACCTCGGCGAGGAAGGCGGTGGCGGTCACGTCCTGCCAGGCGCCGCCCACCTTGCGGGCGATGACGGCGACGTCAGGGTGCTGCGCGGCGTTTCTGCGGACGATGTCGGTCAGATTGCCGTCCGCAGGGACCTCGTACAAAGCCGGAAGGCTGAACTCGCGCAAGACTGCTGCTCCTCATAGGGCGCCGGCGCCACGACGTTGTGTGATGCGACGGTGCGGTCCAAGGCTCGGGCAAGTGCTCGGGGATTCACATGTTGAAATCCTGAGCACGACTGGACCGACCGGACGTTACCCGCCGGTATGGCTTCTTCGACAGGGGGTCCCGGCGAGATGTTCGCTGCGTCACACGGATTGGTGTTTCTGCGCGCACAGTAGTCGAGCGGTCTGACGACTGGCCAGTAACCATCGGTCCGGCCGCCACTGTTCACGTATGCCGCACACGCCTACCCTTGATCGCCATGGCACCCACACCGACGGGAAACCGCAGGACACGCGTTCATGTGGTCAGCGATGTGCACGGCAACGCCCGCGACCTGGCCCGGGCCGGCGAGGGTGCCGACGCCCTGATCTGCCTGGGCGACCTGGTGCTGTTCATGGACTACGCCGACCACTCGCGCGGCATCTTCCCCGACCTGTTCGGCGTGGAGAACACCGACCGCATCGTGGAGCTGCGCACCGCCCGGCGCTTCGAGGAGGCCCGTGAGTTCGGGGCGCGGCTGTGGGCCCAGATCGGCTCGGACCGGCGCACGGTGATCGAGAAGGCGGTGCGCAAGCAGTACGCCGAGATGTTCGCGGCGTTCCCGACGCCGACGTACGCCACGTACGGCAATGTCGACATGCCGCCTCTGTGGCCGGAGTACGCCGGGCCGGGCACGATGGTGCTGGACGGGGAGCGGGTCGAGATCGGGGGCTGGGTCTTCGGCTTCGTGGGCGGGGGGCTGCGGACGCCTATGCGCACCCCCTACGAGATCGGCGACGAGGAGTACGCGGCGAAGATCGAGGCCGTGGGGGAGGTGGACGTGCTGTGCACGCACATCCCCCCGGAGGTCCCGGAGTTGGTGTACGACACCGTCGCGCGGCGCTTCGAGCGCGGGAGCCGGGCGTTGCTGGAGGCGATTCGCCGTACCCGTCCGCGTTACTCGCTGTTCGGTCATGTTCACCAGCCGCTGGCGCGGCGGATGCGGATCGGGGCGACGGAGTGTGTGAACGTGGGGCACTTCGCGGGGTCCGGGAAGCCGTGGGTGCTGGAGTGGTGAGCCATTTCCGGCGCGGTGGGTGTTTTCCGGTCGCGGGGCGCGGGTGGGGGTGAAGTCGGCTGGTCGGACGCGCGGTAGCCTTCACGCTGCACACGCGTGCGCACCACGACTTCTTACCGGCCCGCATCTGGAGGAGCCACGGCGATGGCGGAACACACCAGCTCGAGCATCACGATCGAGGCGGCACCGGCCGACGTCATGGGGGTGATCGCCGACTTCGCCCGCTACCCGGACTGGACCGGTGAGGTGAAGGAGGCGGAGGTCCTCAAGACCGACGGGGAGGGCCGCGCCGAGCAGGTCCGTCTCGTCATGGACGCCGGCGCGATCAAGGACGACCAGGTGCTGGCGTACACCTGGAGCGGCGAGCACGAGGTGTCCTGGACGCTGGTGAAGTCCCAGATGCTGCGGTCGCTCGACGGGTCGTACCTCCTCAAGTCGGCGGGCGCCGGGGCGACCGAGGTCACCTACCGGCTGACGGTGGACGTCAAGATCCCGATGCTGGGGATGATCAAGCGCAAGGCAGAGAAGGTCATCATCGACCGGGCGCTGGCGGGTCTGAAGAAGCGGGTGGAATCGGGCAAGTAGGGTCGCGCCGTAGGGGTGCTGTGCTTCGCCGGGTGCGGCGCCGTCGTGGCCGGTCGCGCAGTTCCCCGCGCCCCTGGGCAGGCGGCACCCCGCCGGCGCGGGCGAGCGTTCCCACCCCCAGCCGCAACGCCCGGCACCTCGCAAGCAGGGTGAACCCCGACGTCCGTTACGGTTCACCCCCATGCGCACCATCCTGATCACGGGCCCGGGCGGTAGTGGCCGTACCACGGTCGCCGCCGCCACCGCGCTCTCGGCGGCGACCAACGGCACCAGAACCCTGGTCCTCAGCGCCGACCGCACCGACACCCTCGGTGCCGCCCTCGGCGTCACCACCGGCGCGACCCCCACACAGGTCACCGCGACCCTCACCGCCTGGCGCCCCGACGCCACCCGCGGTTTCCGCGAGGACCTCGCCGGCTTCCAGGAGCGTGCCACCGCCGCCCTCGACCTCCTCGGCGCCTCCCGGCTCGACCCCGAAGAGGTCACCCCCCTTCCCGGCGCCGAGGAGCTCGCGCTGCTGCGGGCGCTGCGGGACGCCGCGCTCGCCGAGGCGCATGACCTGCTCGTCGTCGACCTGCCCGCCACCCCGCACGCCCTCGCCCTGCTCTCCCTCCCCGAGGAGCTGCGCCGCTACCTGCGCCGGCTGCTCCCGCCGGAGCGGCAGGCGGCCCGGGCCCTGCGGCCCGTGCTGGGGCGGCTGGCCGGCGTTCCGATGCCCGCGGAGTGGCTGTACGAGACCGCGGCCCGCTGGGACGTCGAGCTCGCCGCCGTAGAGGCCGTCGTCGCCGACCGCGACACCGTCGTACGGCTGGTCGCCGAGCCGGGGCCGGGCGGTGCCGACGCCGTGCGGTCCGCCACCCTCGCCCTGGCCCTGCGCGGCCTGCGCCCCGACCTGCTGATCGCCAACCGCGTCCTGCCGGAGGCGGAGGCGACGGCGGGCAGCTGGCTCGCCGGGCCCGTCGCCCAGCAGCGCAAGGTGCTGGAGGAGTGGGGGGACGAGTACGACATCCGCCGGGTCGCGCACCTCGGGCGGGACCCTCGTGGCGTCGAGGATCTGGCCGCCCTCGCCGTGCCCGCCGTCAACGACACGTCGTCCACCGTCGAGTGGCCCGTCACCGACCGGCTCGCCGACGACGGCGTCCTCGTCTGGCACCTCCCCCTGCCCGGCGCCGCCCGCGACGAGCTCGACCTCTTCCGGCGCGGCGACGAACTCGTCGTCACCGCGGGACAGTTCCGGCGTATCGTGCCCCTGCCGTCCGCCCTGCGCCGCTGCGCTGTGGACGGGGCCGCGCTGCGGGACGGCGAGCTGCGGATCCGGTTCGCGCCGGATCCGGCCCTGTGGCCGCGGACCCCGTGAAGCAGGTACGCCCGTTCGGGTAACGTCGTAGAGACGAACCGTAGTCAGGAGTCCGTCATGAGCGAAGAGCTCCCCCCGTCCGACGCCGCGGAAGAGAAGGCGATCGACGAGGAGCGGGCCGCCGACGCCGACGCCTGGGCGACGGCGTGCGCCGAGGACCTCGCGGCGGAGAAGGCCCGCCGCCGAGCCGAGCACGGCCCGCCCCCGGGCTCGGCCGCCGAGGAGCTGCGCAAACTCGTCGACGCCGTCGCGGACAAGCTGTCGACCATCCAGTCCCCGCTGCTCGGCGCGGTCGCCGGACCCGCCGCCCAGCAGGTGGTCAAGCAGGTCGTGGAGCAGGCCAAGGCCGCCGTCGAGCCCGTCATCGAGCGCAACCCGGACGTCTTCGACCACCTGGCCGCGGCCGGCACCGAACTCCTCGCCGCCTACCGCTCCGCCGTCCAGGCCCAGGAGCGCCGCTGGACCGCCCGGGACACCGGCGGGCACGACCTGGACGAGCGCCGGGACCGGGGCGACGACACCGGCCCCGGGGAGCGGATCGACCTGGACTGATCCCCAGGAGCCCCGCATGAGCGCAGCCCGTGCCCCCGGGCCGCCGCCCGCCCTGTCCGCCGGGCGGACGACGGGACCCCGACGGCGGGGCCTCGGGTACGGTTGGCCGTAGCGGGGCTCGACCGAAACTGAGGGATTCATGGGACTCACCATCGGCGTCGACATCGGTGGCACGAAGATCGCGGCCGGCGTGGTCGATGAGGAAGGCAACATCCTCTCGACCCACAAGGTGCCGACCCCGGGCACGCCCGAGGGAATCGTGGACGCCATCGCTGCGGCGGTGGACGGCGCGCACGCCGGGCACGAGATCGTCGGCGTGGGCATCGGTGCGGCCGGTTACGTCAACCGTCAGCGCTCGGAGGTCTACTTCGCGCCCAACATCGACTGGCGCAACGAGCCGCTGAAGGCGAAGGTCGAGGCCCGCGTGGGTCTCCCGGTCGTCGTGGAGAACGACGCCAACGCGGCCGCCTGGGGCGAGTACAAGTTCGGCGCGGGCAAGGGCCACCGCAACGTCATCTGCATCACGCTCGGCACCGGCCTCGGCGGCGGCATCATCATCGGCAACAAGCTGCGCCGCGGGCACTACGGCGTGGCCGCCGAGTTCGGGCACATCCGCATGGTGCCGGACGGCCTGCTGTGCGGCTGCGGCAGCCAGGGCTGCTGGGAGCAGTACGCCTCCGGCCGCGCCCTGGTCCGCTACGCCAAGCAGCGCGCCAACGCCACCCCGGAGAACGCCGAGATCCTCCTCGGCATGGGCGACGGCACCCCCGACGGCATCGAGGGCAAGCACATCTCCATGGCCGCCCGCCAGGGCGACCCGGTGGCCGTCGACTCCTACCGCGAGCTCGCCCGCTGGGCCGGCGCCGGCCTCGCCGACCTGGCCTCCCTCTTCGACCCGTCCGCCTTCATCGTCGGCGGCGGCCTCTCCGACGAGGGCGAACTGGTCCTCGACCCGATCCGCAAGTCCTACAAGCGCTGGCTGGTGGGCGGCAACTGGCGCCCGGTGGCCGACGTCATCGCCGCCCAGCTGGGCAACAAGGCGGGCCTGGTGGGCGCGGCGGACCTGGCCCGGGAGCCCGACCCGATCATGTGACGGTGCATTCTTGGGATGCGGCGGCCATGCCCACCCAGGGGCGCGGGGAACTGCGCGACCAGCCACGGACAACCGGCAGTCGCACACGAACCTCGCGCCCCGAGCCATTGGGCGTAGATTGATCCACATGGAGTTGCTCCCCAAATCCCGCACGGAGCCCGACGGTTCCGCGGTCATCAGGGTCCTGAGCTACAACATCCGCTCGATGCGCGACGACACAGCCGCCCTCGCCCGCGTCATCACCGCCTGCCACCCCGACCTCGTCCTGCTCCAGGAAGCCCCCCGCTTCTTCCGCTGGCGCAAGAAGCTCTCCCGCCTGGCCCGCGCATCCAACCTCGTCATCCTCACCGGCGGCGCCACAGCCGCAGGCCCGGCGATCCTGTGCAACCTGAGGGCGACCGTGGAGCGAACAGAGGACGTACTCCTCCCTCTCACCCCCGGTCTTCACAGGCGCGGCTTCGCCACGGCCGTGGTCCGCTTCGGCGGCGCCCGCCTCGGCGTCCTGAGCTGTCACCTCTCCCTGCAGCGGGACGAGCGCCACGACCAGGGCGGCATGCTCCTGGACCGGCTCGCCGCAATGGGGGTGGAGCACGCGATCGCGGGCGGCGACCTCAACGAACGCCCCGGCGGCCGCACCTTCGTCCGGCTCGCCGAGAACCTCCAGGACTGCTGGGCCACCGCCCCCTGGGGCAGCGAGTACACCTCGACCCCGGCCGACCCCCATCAACGTATCGACGCGATCTTCGCCACCGAGGGCGTCGAGGTGCTCGGCTGCGGAGTGCCCCTCGGGCACCCCGGCGTGACGGAGACAGACCTGAGGGCGGCCACGGACCACCTTCCGGTCCTGGCCGCCCTCAGGGTGCCCGCCACCGCGTAGCTACGGCCGCTGCTTCGCCTTGTCCACGACCGCCCAGCTGTCGAGATACGAGAGCTGGGTGTACGTCTTCATCTTCGGGCCGTCGCCCGAGGTGCGCTGGTCACGGAAACCGAGGAACGCGTACGTCTTCGGGTCGAAGATGAAGTAGCCGCCGAAGCCCCCGGCCCCCTCCGGAAGCGTGGGGTCGTCGTAGGTGATGGCCACGCCGGTGCGTCCCTTCGCGTCCTGCTGGTTCGGCACGGCCTTCACGCCGGGCACCATGCCGAGCGCCTCGTACGCCGCCGGACGCAGCCCCTCCGGCATCACCGGGACCAGCTTGAGCAGTCCGGCGAGGCTGAAGTGGATGTGCGACCACTCCTGGTCGCCGATGTCGTCCAGCGAGTCGACCTTCCCGCCCAGTCCCCAGTCGCCCTGGATCGAGAGGATCAGCTTCTCGGGGTCGGTCGGCAGCTTGCGCAGCGTCCCCCAGTCCTGCGGAGGCCAGCTGCTCTCGTTCTCCTTGAGCGGCGGCGACCACCACCCCTTGCCGATCTCCATGATCCAGGACGGCTCAGAGCCGTCCACCGAGCGCCAGTTCTCGTCGACGTAGCTCTTCGTCTCGCCGGTCTTCTGCTCGGTCTCCTTGATGATCTCCTTGGTGTAGATGAACTGGTCGTCGCGCGGGGTGACCGTCCGCTCGTGCCTGCGCTCATAGGCGGCGGCCCCGTTGAGCACCGTCTGCGCGCTCACGTTGCGCATGGCGGGGGCGCTGGTGGCGGGCGGCTGGGCCGTACGGCCCCGGCCCGCACCGTCGTCGTCGCGTACGGCGACCAGGACCCCGGCGGCGACCGCCGCGGCGAGCGCGCCGGTCAGGGCGATACGCAGGACGGGGCGTCGCGGCCGGACCACCGGGGCGGGCTCGTCCATCGCGGTGAGCAGGCGCCCCCGCACCCGGTGCCGGGTGGAGTCGTCGAGGGGGGGTGCCGTTGGGGCGAAGTCCCTCAGTTCTCGTAGTTCGTCGAGCTCTCGCGGGTCGTCGATGTCACGCATGGGCGTCTGCCTCTCGGAATGCCGTCGGATCGGATCCGCCCAGTGCTTCGCGCAATCTGCCGCGAGCCCGGTGCAGCCGTGATCTGACGGTGCCGACGGGCACGCCGAGGGCCTGGGCCGCCTCCTCGTAGTCGAGGTCGGCCCAGGCCACCAGCAGCACGACATCGCGGTGCCGGGCGGAGAGCCCGCCCAGCGCGGCTGCCAGTTCCCGGCGCACCCCCGTAGCACCGGCTCTGGAAACCGCCCGGTCCGCGACCGGTTCCTCGTGCTGCACCGGCTCCGGCAGCCGCGCGAGCGCCTTGAACCGGCGCGCCTCGGCCCGGCGGTGCCGGCCCACGAGGTTCGTCGCGATGCCGAACAACCAGGGGCGGGCGTCGTCCCGCCCCTGGTCGTAGGTGTGGCGCCGCTGGAAAGCGGTGATGAAGGTCTCCGCCATCAGATCTTCCGCCGCCTCGGGACCGAGCCGCCGGGCCGCGTAACGATGCACGGCGTCGGCGTACCGGTCGTAGAGCACGGCGAACAGCTCGGGCTCATCCCGGGACCGCGCGATCACGCGGGCATCACTCTCCTCGCGATCCTCGTCGCGGGTGCCGACGCCCGGTGGTCCGACGGTCATCGGGGCTCCTTTCGTTCGTCTGAACGCCTCGAAGGCTTGGGCTCGTTCGGGTTGTTCATCTCTCCTTCGCCGCTCGGCGGAATCGAGTTCCCTTTTCGGCGCGCAGGCCTCCGTGGCCGACTGCGGGGACACGTGAGGGCCCGCCCGAACACTCCGGGCGGGCCCTCACGGAAGGTGCGTCAGACGACCGCGCCGCGTCCCGGGTCGTCGTCCTCGTCGTCGTCCGTCTTCATCCGCATCACCAGCGTGGCGAATCCGCCCACGAAGCCGCCGATGCCCAGCGTGGCCAGCCACCACGTCATGTCCCAGCCCAGCACGACGGCGAGCAGCAGCAGGATCGGCCCGCCGATCACCGCGAGCCAGGCGAACTTCGCGGTCGCGTCGGCAGCCGGCAGCGGCGGCGGCTCAGGCGGTACGAAGTGGCCCTCGTCGTCGGTGTCGAAGTCGTCCTCGGACGGCTCGGGAAGGCTGTAGTCGCGGGGGCCGACGCCGGGCGCGAAGGAGACGGAGCTGCCCACGGGCTTGACCGGCTTGTCCGCCTCGGGCTCTTCCGGCTTCGCGGGCTCGTCGTCCTTCTGGTCCTTCTGGTCCTTCGGGTCCTTCTTGCCCTTGTCGGCCGTCGGCTTGCGGTCCGGCCCGCCGCTCGCCTCGTCGTTCGTGCCGGACTCCGGCAGCGCCAGGTCCTCCACCGACTTGAACGGCTTCGCGCCCGGCGGGTCCGGCGGCTCCTCGCCGTATCCGGCGACGATCGCGGCCCAGGCGGCGTCCTCGTCGAACGGGACGTGCTGCTCTTCCGGCTCGCGATCGTCGCGGTCCTCGCGCCTTTCGCGGTCGGAGTCGTGCTCAGCCACGTGCGGTCGTCCCTTCTTTGCCGACGGAGGGGGCGAGCCGGCCGATGAAGCCGAGGCTCTCCTCGAAGATCCGGTCCGCATCATGGTCCAACGTCGCCACGTGCCGGCTCTGTTCCAGCACGATCTGCGTCACGTCCGTCGACGACACCCGGCTGAGGATCCGGGCCGAGTCCGCCGCCGGCACCGTGTGGTCCTGCGCGCTGCGCAGCACCAGCAGGGGCTGGGTGA
The DNA here is from genome assembly GCF_001513975.1 of Streptomyces curacoi. Taxonomy (GTDB): domain Bacteria; phylum Actinomycetota; class Actinomycetes; order Streptomycetales; family Streptomycetaceae; genus Streptomyces; species Streptomyces curacoi. Next base: position 472,351 of record NZ_KQ947984.1, on the reverse strand, counting down.
CCTGCGGCAGCTCGCCGTCGACCAGACGGAAGAAGTTCCGCAGGGAGTGGGCCGCGTGCAGCGGCACCCGGTCGTACCCGACCTCGACGCCCCCCTTCGCGATGTCACCCGTGATGCCCTTCACCGTACGGACGAGGTGGCGGGAGACCGGAAGGGTGCGGGCGTACCGGCCGTGCACCTTGTTCGCCGGGTTGACGACCATGACACCGGCGACGCCTTCCCCGTGCTTCGCGGCGAGCCGGAGCGCCAGGGCGCCGCCCATCGACAGGCCGGCGACGAAGACCCGGGCGCAGCGGTCGCGCAGGTTGCGCAGCTCGCGGTCCACCTCGGCGTACCAGTCCTGCCAGCCGGTCAGCCGCAAGTCCTCCCAACGGGTGCCGTGCCCCGGCAGCAGCGGCAGCGAGACGGTGAGCCCGCGCTCGGCGAGATACTCCGCCCAGGGGCGCAGCGACTGCGGGGAACCGGTGAAGCCGTGGCAGAGGAGGACCCCGACCTCCCCGCCCGCGTGGCGGTACGGCTCGGCTCCAGGAAGGACCGGCACCTTACGGTCTCCTGTTCGTGAGAAGGACGACATGAACGAGCGGGACGACTGCGCACCCACGCGGCGCAGCCGTACATGGATGCCGTAATGGATACAGCCAGGTGTGCATCACCGTACGCGACCGCACTGACACCGACCAGGGCCGTCGGACTCTTTGACAGTGCTCCGGGTTAAGGTCTGATCCACAGACACAGGAGGCACTCGGTTGTTGTACGGCGCGATGAAGGTGGCCATCGGGGGACCGCTGAAGGTCGCTTTCAGGCCCTGGGTGGAAGGCCTTGAGAACATTCCCGCCGAGGGCCCCGCGATCCTGGCGAGCAACCACCTCTCCTTCTCCGACTCGTTCTTCCTGCCCGCGGTGCTCGACCGCAAGGTGACCTTCATCGCGAAGGCCGAGTACTTCACCACCCCGGGCGTCAAGGGCCGGCTGACGGCCGCGTTCTTCAAGGGCGTCGGCCAGCTGCCCGTGGACCGCTCCGGGGCGCGCGGAGCGGGCGAGGCGGCCATCAAGAGCGGCATCGAGGTCCTGGAGCGCGGTGAGCTGTTCGGCATCTACCCGGAGGGCACCCGCTCGCCCGACGGGCGGCTCTACCGGGGCAAGCCCGGCGGCCTCGCGCGCGTGGCGCTCGCCACCGGCGCACCGGTCATCCCGGTCGCCATGATCGACACGGAGAAGATCCAGCCGCCGGGCAAGGTCATGCCCAAGCTGATGCGGCCGGGCATCCGGATCGGCAAGCCCATGGACTTCAGCCGGTACCGGGGCATGGAGCACGACCGTTTCGTGCTCCGCGCGCTGACCGACGAGGTCATGTACGAGATCATGAAGCTCTCCGGCCAGGAGTATGTCGACATGTACGCGACCGCCGCCAAGCGGCAGATCGCGGAGGCGGCGAAGGCCGAGAAGGAGCAGGCCAAGAAGGCGAAGAAGGCGGACGAGGAGCAGTCCGGGGACTAGGCGGGGCAGTGCGGCCGGGAACGACCCGACAACAAGGGGGGTGGGGGCATGGCCAGGCGTGAACGGGTCATGAGGATGTCCGTCGAGCTGCCGCTCTGGCGTGCGCTCGCCGGCTACCGGGTGCTGACCCTGGTGTACGCGATCGGTCTCTTCGTCAGCGCCCACGACGAGGTCGCCCGCCCCTGGGTGGCCATCGCCTACTTCGCCGTACTGGGCGTGTGGACGCTGGCCACCCTGCCCAGGGTCGCGAACGCCGCGAGCTGCACCAAGCCCTTCCTCGCCGTGGACCTCACCATCGCGCTGGCCGGCATCCTGCTCACCCTGCTCGCCGAGACACCCGAGCGGATCGACGCCGGTGCCCCGACCCTGCCCTCGATATGGACCGCGGGCGCGGTGCTCGCCTTCGCCATCAAGGGCGGCTGGCGCTGGGCCGCCTTCGCCTCCACGCTGGTCGCCGCCGCCAACCTGGTCGAGCGCGCCGGCGTACCGACCCGCGACACCATCCACATGGTGCTGCTCGTCTGGATCGCCTCCATCGCGATCGGCTACGTCGTCGAGGTCGCCCGCGCCTCCGAGCGCACCCTGGCCCGCGCCCTGGAGATCGAGGCGGCGACCCGTGAGCGGGAGCGGCTCGCCCGGGACATCCACGACAGCGTGCTCCAGGTGCTGGCGATGGTGCAGCGGCGCGGCGCCGTGATCGGCGGCGAGGCGGCCGAGCTGGGCCGGATGGCCGGCGAGCAGGAGGTGGCGCTGCGCACCCTGGTCTCGGGCGGTCTGGTGCCCGTGCCGCGGGTGTCGGAGGACGCCGCCGAGGGGGCCGTCGTACGGGCCGTGGACGAGCCGGACGACCCCACCGGTCCCGTCGATCTGCGTGCGCTGCTCGCCCCGTACGCCGGCGCCAGGGTGAGCCTGGCCGAGCCCGGCGCGCCCGTGTCGCTGGCCCCGGTCGCCGCCCGGGAGCTGGCCGCGGCCGTGGGGGCCGCCCTGGACAATGTGCGCAGGCACGCGGGGGAGCACGCGCGCGCGTGGATCCTCGTCGAGGACGAGCCCGACGAGGTGATCGTCACCGTACGGGACGACGGCCCCGGCATCCCCGAGGGCCGGCTCGCGCAGGCCGAGGGCGAGGGCCGGCTCGGCGTCGCCCTGTCCATCCGCGGGCGGCTGCGCGACATCGGCGGCACCGCCGAGCTCATCTCGGTGCCGGGGCAGGGCACCGAAGTCGAACTGAAAGTACCGAAGGACGAGAGCGCTTCACGGGGGAAGGCGGAGCAGCGATGACGGACACCACGAGCGGACAGCAGGGCACGATCAAGGTCATGGTGGTCGACGACCACCCCATGTGGCGCGACGCGGTCGCCCGCGACCTGACCGAGTCCGGCTTCGAGGTGGTCGCCACCGCCGGCGACGGCGACCAGGCCGTACGCCGCGCCAAGGCCGCCGCCCCCGACGTCCTCGTGCTGGACCTCAACCTGCCCGCCAAGCCCGGCGTCCAGGTCTGCAAGGAGCTGGTGGCCCACAACCCCGCCCTGCGGGTCCTGGTGCTGTCCGCGAGCGGCGAGCACGCCGACGTACTGGAGGCCGTGAAGTCCGGCGCCACCGGTTACCTGCTGAAGTCGGCCTCGACCGAGGAGCTCCTGGACGCGGTGCGCCGTACGGCCGTCGGCGACCCGGTGTTCACGCCGGGCCTGGCGGGGCTGGTCCTCGGCGAGTACCGCCGCCTCGCCTCCGAACCGGCACCCGCCGCCCCCGACGCCGACCAGCCGGGGGCCCCGCAGCTCACCGAGCGGGAGACCGAGGTGCTGCGCCTGGTCGCCAAGGGCCTGAGCTACAAGCAGATCGCCGAGCGGCTGGTCATCTCCCACCGCACGGTCCAGAACCACGTCCAGAACACCCTCGGCAAGCTCCAGCTGCACAACCGGGTGGAGCTGGTGCGGTACGCGATAGAGCGCGGCCTCGACGACGAGTGATCCACCAGCCGACCGCTTGACGGCGCGTAAACCAAACACCCGGCGGTTCACCGGAATTGCCGTTCCGACCCATCCCGTTGTGACCTGGCTCACCATTAGCGTGGCCTCACCAGGCAACCGCGGCGAAGGGACATTTCCATGCGGGTCGGAGTACTGACCGGAGGCGGCGACTGCCCCGGTCTCAACGCCGTCATCCGGGCCGTCGTCCGCAAGGGCGTGCAGGAGTACGGCTATGACTTCGTCGGCTTCCGGGACGGCTGGCGAGGTCCGCTCGAGAACGACACCGTCCGTCTCGACATCCCCGCCGTGCGCGGCATCCTGCCCCGCGGCGGCACCATCCTCGGCTCCTCGCGCACCAACCCCCTCAAGCAGGAGGACGGCATCCGCCGGATCAAGGAGAACCTCGCCAAGCAGGAGGTCGAGGCGCTCATCGCCATCGGCGGCGAGGACACCCTCGGGGTCGCCACCCGCCTGTCCGGCGAGTACGGCGTGCCCTGCGTCGGCGTGCCGAAGACGATCGACAACGACCTGTCCGCCACCGACTACACCTTCGGCTTCGACACCGCGGTCGGCATCGCGACCGAGGCGATCGACCGGCTGCACACCACCGCCGAGTCCCATATGCGGGTCCTCGTCGTCGAGGTGATGGGCCGTCACGCGGGCTGGATCGCCATCCACTCCGGTCTGGCGGGTGGCGCCAACGCCATCCTCATCCCCGAGCAGCGCTTCGACGTCGACCGGGTGTGCGCCTGGGTGACCTCGCGCTTCAAGGCGTCGTACGCCCCGATCGTGGTCGTCGCCGAGGGCGCCATGCCGAAGGACGGCGACATGGTCCTCAAGGACGGGTCGCTGGACTCCTTCGGGCACGTCCGGCTGTCCGGCGTCGGCGAGTGGCTGGCCAAGGAGATCGAGAAGCGGACCGGGAAGGAGGCCCGTACGACGGTCCTCGGCCACGTCCAGCGCGGCGGCACCCCCAGCGCCTTCGACCGCTGGCTCGCCACCCGCTTCGGGCTGCACGCCATCGAGGCCGTCCGCGACGGCGACTTCGGCAAGATGGTCGCCCTGCGCGGCACGGACATCGTCCGCGTCCCGATCGCGGAGGCCACGGCCAAGCTGAAGACGGTGGACCCGAAGCTGTACGAGGAGGTCGGGGTCTTCTTCGGCTGACCGTCGGCCGGAGCGGTGGTCCGGGGGCGGCAGCCCCCGGACGACCAAGCGGTCGTGGTCCGCTAAACGGTCGTGTTCCGCAGCTGTCCGACCAACTCCCGTACGACCGCCGCCCCGTTCAGCGTCAGGATCGACTCCGGGTGGAACTGCACCCCGGCGAACCCGGGCCCCCGTACGGCGTGCACCTCCGCATTGCCGGCCCGGCTGATCTCGATGCCGTGCGCGCCCAGCTCCTCGGCCACCTCGTCGTCGCAGCGCGCCACGAAGCTGTTGTAGAAACCGACCGTCTCCGGACGCCCGAACAGGTCGATCGTCGTCTGCGCCCCCTGGTACGGCACTTCCTTGCGTACGATCTCCAGCCCCAGCTCGGCCGCGATCAGCTCGTGCCCGAGGCAGACGCCGAGGACGCCGTGCCGGTGGCTGCGGACGACCTCGGCGGTGAGCTCACGCAGGAACCGCATCTTCGGGTCTTCCAGATCGGAGGGGTCGCCGGGACCGGGACCCAGCACCAGCGGGCCCTCGTGCGTGCGCACCGCCTCCCGCAGCCCCGGCTCGTCGTACCGCCGGACGGTCACCTCCAGGCCGCTCGACCGCAGCACGTGCGCCAGCATCGCCGTGAAGGTGTCCTCCCCGTCCACGACCAGGGCGTGTCCGCTCAGCTCCGCGGACCGCTCCTGCATCCGCAGCCAGAAGGGAGCCAGCGCCCCCCGGCGCCCGTCGAGCGCGGCACGCACGCGTGGGTCGTCGGCGAGACGTACACGCGCGTGCTCCTCACTGGGCCGGGACGGCCGTACGCCGAGAGCCGCCAGTACGCCCGCCGCCTTCGCGTGGGTCTCCGCGACCTCGCTCGCCGGGTCCGAGCCGCGTACGAGCGTGGCGCCGACCGGCACCCGCAGCCGTCCGGCCGCGTCGATGTCGGCGGTGCGGATGAGGATGGGGGAGTCGAGCGTCTGGGAGCCGCCCGCGTCCCGGCCGACGAGTGCCAGCGCCCCCGCGTAGTATCCGCGTCCGCCGACCTCGTGCCGCTCGATCACCCGGCAGGCGTTCTGCACGGGCGAGCCGGTGACGGTGGCCGCGAACATGGTCTCCTTCAGGACCTCCCGCACATCCAGCGAGGACTTCCCGCGCAGCTCGTACTCGGTGTGCGCGAGGTGCGCCATCTCCTTCAGCCGGGGACCCACGACCACTCCGCCCATGTCGCCGACCGAGCACATCATCTTGAGCTCCTCGTCGACGACCATCGACAGCTCCTCGATCTCCTTGCCGTCGGCGAGGAAGCCGAGCAGATGCTCGGGCGTCGGGCCCTCGGCGGGATAGCGGTACGTCCCGCTGATCGGGTTCATCACGACGGTGCCGCCGGACATCCGCACGTGCACCTCGGGGCTCGCCCCGACCAGCGTCCGCTCGCCGGTGTGCACGACGAACGTCCAGTACGCGCCGCGCTCACCCTCCAGCAGCCGCCGGAACAGCGCGAGCGCGTCGGCGCGTGCGAACCCCGGGATCTCCCCCTCGTACGTCCGCCGGATCACGAAGTTCGCGCCCTCGCCCCGCCCGATCTCCTCCCGCAGCACCCGCCCGACGAGCTGCGCGTACTCCGCGTCGGCCACGTCGAAGCCACCGCCCTCGACGCGCACCTCGTGCGCCGGCAACTGGGTGAGAGCGTCGGCGAGCGGGAGGTCGTACGACTCCTCGGGCGTCAGCACGACCAGCGGGGTGCCGTCGTCGCGGACGTCGAAGCCGCGCTCGCGGATCTGGCGGAAGGGGACGAGGGCGAGGCCCTCGTCGGGGAGGTCGGCGAGGCGGTCGTAGGTGGCGACCGGGCCGCGGAACACCTCCACGGTGTTCTCGTCGCGGCCCGGCGCGCGGCGGCGCAGCAGGGCGAACGGGCGGGGGTCGTCGAGCAGGTCGCGCAGATGCATGGGTCCGTTTCCTTCTCGCTGGGAGTTCACTGGGAGGAACGGACCCCGACAAACGCCGAAGGCCGCCCCTCGGGCGGCCTTCGCGAAGTCTTGGGTACGCGCAGTCAGTGGGCCGCCGGGTGAGCGGTCCACCACCAGTTCTGGATCGAGTGCGCGAACATGGCAGGCACCCTACCGCATGTCCGAGGCGTGTACCCCTTGTCTCAATTGCTGGGCATGGGGCAGGACGCCCGACACGACCCCGTAATGTTGACGTCGTGACCGTGAACGCTAAGACCAGCGCGAGCGCTGGCAACACCTGGCGAAACCTGCCCGCGGCGCAGCAGCCCGAGTACCCCGACACCGAGGCTCTGCGCGCAGTGATCGCGGACCTCGAGTCGTATCCGCCGCTCGTCTTCGCGGGCGAGTGCGACCAGCTGCGCGCCCGGATGGCGGCCGTCGCCAAGGGAGAGGCGTTCCTTCTCCAGGGCGGCGACTGCGCCGAGGCCTTCGACGCGGTGTCCGCCGACCAGATCCGCAACAAGCTCAAGACCCTGCTCCAGATGGGCGCCGTGCTGACGTACGCCGCGTCCGTGCCCGTGGTGAAGGTCGGCCGTATCGCCGGCCAGTACTCCAAGCCGCGCTCCAAGCCGACCGAGACCCGCGACGGCGTGACGCTCCCGACGTACCGGGGCGACTCCGTCAACGGCTTCGACTTCACCGAAGAGGCCCGCGTCCCGGACCCCGAGCGGCTGAAGCGGATGTACAACGCCTCCGCCTCCACGCTCAACCTGGTGCGCGCCTTCACCACCGGCGGCTACGCCGACCTGCGCCAGGTGCATGCCTGGAACCAGGACTTCGTGAAGTCGTCCCCGTCCGGCCAGCGCTACGAGCAGCTCGCCCGCGAGATCGACAACGCGCTGAACTTCATGCACGCCTGCGGGGCCGACCCGGAGGAGTTCAAGACCGTCGAGTTCTACTCCTCGCACGAGGCGCTGCTGCTCGACTACGAGTCGGCGCTGACCCGGGTCGACTCGCGCACCGGGCAGCTGTACGACGTCTCGGCGCACATGGTGTGGATCGGTGAGCGCACCCGGCAGCTGGACCATGCCCACATCGAGTTCGCCTCGAAGATCCGCAACCCGATCGGCATCAAGCTCGGCCCGACCACCACGGCCGAGGAGGCGCTGCAGTACATCGACCGCCTGGACCCGGAGCGGGAGCCCGGCCGGCTGACCTTCATCGTCCGGATGGGCGCGGACAAGATCCGCGACCGCCTTCCCGAGCTGGTCGAGAAGGTCACGGCGTCCGGCGCCGTGGTCGCCTGGGTCACCGACCCGATGCACGGCAACACCTTCGAGGCGGCCTCCGGTCATAAGACCCGTCGCTTCGACGACGTGCTGGACGAGGTCAAGGGCTTCTTCGAGGTCCACAAGTCGCTGGGCACTCACCCGGGCGGCATCCACGTGGAGCTCACCGGTGACGACGTCACCGAGTGCGTGGGCGGCGGCGACGAGATCTTCGTCGACGACCTGCACCAGCGCTACGAGACGGCCTGCGACCCGCGGCTCAACCGCAGCCAGTCGCTCGACCTGGCGTTCCTCGTCGCGGAGATGTACAGGGACCAGTAGCCGACGCGCCTGTTACAGGTTGTTTCAGTGTCCTGAAGTGGGGCGCGGATCACATACGATCCGCGCCCCACTCCACTTTTGCGGCACCTGTGCGGCGGGTAAGGTTAGGTTAGCCTCACCGATCAAGGGGATGGCACATCGATCCCGCCGGGAGGTGAACCGCGTGTACGTCTGCAGTTGCTTCGGGATCACCGAGCAGCAAGTGAAACAGCACGCGGAGAACGGTGCCTGCACCCCCCGCCAGATCGCCTCGGCCTGCAAGGCCGGCACGGACTGCGGGTCGTGCGTACGCCGCATCCAGGCGCTCCTGGGCCGGGGCGCGTGCCCCCGCCGTGAGCTGGCCGAGCAGGGCAAGCCGGTGCTCGCCGAACTGGAAGACGCGGCCTAGCTCGGCTGCTCGATCTGCTGCGCGATGTAGAGCGCCTCGCCGATCTTGTCGATGAGCTCCAGCTGCGTGTCCAGGTAGTCGATGTGGTGCTCCTCGTCCTCAAGGATCGACTCGAAGAGGTTCGCGGACGTGATGTCGCCCTTGGTGCGCATCACCTCGATACCTCGCTTGAGGCGGTCGATCGCCTCGACCTCGATCTGCCGGTCGGCCTGGAACATCTCGGTGACCGTCTGGCCGACCCGTACGTGGAACAAGCGCTGATAGTTGGGCAGGCCGTCCAGCATCAGGATGCGCTCGGTGATCTTGTCCGCGTGCTTCATCTCGTCGATGGATTCTTCACGCGTGTACTTGGCGAGCTTCGTCCAGCCTTTGTTGTCCTGGATCCGGTAGTGCAGCCAGTACTGGTTGATCGCCGTCAGCTCGCCGGTCAACTGTTCGTTCAGGAATTCGAGGACCTCGGGGTCGCCCTGCATCGCAGAGGCTCCTTCCGCGCGGGGGAACTGGCAGGATGCGCCGCATGATTGCACCGGTGATGAAGATCGTCCAGTAAGTCTTCACTTAGTAAGTAAGGGCATGCTTAGTCCAATTTGAGCTGAATTAAGGGGGGTGTGGTCGGGTGCACTGTCCCGGGTCTGTCAGGATGGAGTCATGGGTCAGCCGGTGGAGCGAGAAACTGGAGCAGCGGCACACTCCGAGCTTCCGCCGGGGCAGCGAGTGCAGCGCGGCTGGCCGGTCACGCACTACGGCCCGGTCCCCAAGTTCCGCCCCGAACGCTGGGAGTTCAGGGTGTTCGGCGCCACCGCCGACGGCGAGAAGCACTGCTGGACCCATGAGGAGTTCACGGCCCTGCCGTACACCACCGTCGTCGCCGATCTGCACTGCGTCACGAAGTTCAGCATGCTCGGCGCGGAGTGGGGCGGCATTCCGGCCCGTACGATCCTGGAGATCGCCCCGCCCGCACCGGCCGTCACCCATGTGATGGTGTGGGCCGAGTACGGCTTCAGCTCCAACCTGCGCCTGACGGACTTCGCCTCCGAGCGGACGATCTTCGCCACCCACAAGGACGGGGAGCTGCTCACGGCGGAGCACGGTTTCCCCCTCCGTCTGGTCGTCCCCCATCTGTACGCCTGGAAGGGGCCCAAGTGGGTCCGCGGCGTGGAGTACATGACCACCGACCGGCGCGGCTTCTGGGAGGAGCGCGGGTACCACAACATCGGCGACCCGTGGAAGGAACAGCGCTACTCGTACCAGGAGGAGCCCGGGGACGGCCCCGAGCTCTGACTCCTGGTGACCGGGCTGGTCAGTGGGGGTACTGGTGCACCACCGCGTGGCCCTTGCCGCGGCCGATCATCCACTTGTTGACCGGCGCCGTGACGACGAAGGCGACCGCGAGAGCGAAGGCCGGCGCGCCCCGGAACAGCAGGTCGTCCAGGCCCGCGTCCATGGCGCCGGGCCACAGGACGAGCACGCCGTTGTCGACCAGTTCCATCACGGCGATCGACAGCGTGTCCGCGGCCAGGGCCACCCGGACCGCCGCCCGGAAGCCGACACCCGCCTTCAGTACGCCGCGCAGGGTGAGCGCGTAGCCGAAGAAGAACGCGGACGCGAGCGCGATCGCCAGCACCAGCGTCGGTACGTCGCCCCAGCCCAGCGCGGTGCCGATCACTATGCCGAGCACATCGCCGATGGCACAGCCGGTGAGGCAGTGGAGGGTGGCCTGGACGGCCATGGCCCATTCCTGAACGGGTTACGCGTCCCGAAGTTTCTTCAGCCGCTCCACATCCGCCGCGTGTCCTTCCTTCCCGCCCGGTGTCTCGATGATCAGCGGCACGCCCGCCGTGGCCGGGTGCGTCATCAGCGCCCGGAACGGGTCCTCGCCGATATGACCGGCGCCGATGTTCTCGTGCCGGTCCTTGTGCGCGCCGACGACGTCCTTGGAGTCATTGGCGTGGATCAGCTTCAGCCGGCCCTCGCCGACCGTGTCCACCAGCAGGTCCAGCGTCTGGTGCATGCCGGACGGGCCGGTCAGATCATGCCCGGCGGCGAAGATGTGGCAGGTGTCCAGGCACACACCCAGCTTCGGATGGGCGTCCAGCGCCTCGAAGTACGGCCCGAAGTCCCAGGTCCGCGAGCACAGCGAGGCGCCCTGCCCGGCGGTGGACTCCAGAAGCAGATACGGGTCGTCGTCGTGGGTCAGCTCGTCGAGCAGCGGCAGCATGTGCTCGCGCACCTGCTTCAGGGCCACCGACCGCTCCCGGCCGCCGGTCGCGCTGCCGGTGTGCACGACCACGCCCAGCGCCCCGATCTCCCGCCCCCGCCGCAGCGAGTGCCGCAGCGACTCCACCGACCTCTCGACGGTCGCCTCGGTGTGCGAACCGAAGTTGATCAGATACGGCGCGTGCACATACGCCGGGATCGACTCCGCCTCGCACACCGCGCGGAACGCCTCGTCCTGCCGCGGATTGCCGGCGGGCGTGGCCCAGCCGCGCGGGTTGGCGACGAAGACCTGGACCGTCTCGGCCTTGAGGTCGTGGGCGTAGGTGAGGCCGACGGAGTGGAGACCGCCGGCCACGGGGACGTGACCGCCGACGGGGTTGCGGGAGGGGCCGGGGGTGGTTCGGGGAGCGGCGGGCTGCTGACTCTTCACCCGTTCAGGGTGTCATGGCCGCCGCGTGCCCCGGTTACCGGATGGTGATCGTGATCGTCGACCCCTTGGGTGCCCTGTCGCCGCCCGCCACGGACTGGCTCTTGACCGTGTCGCCGAACAGCCCCAGCAGGCCGCGGTCCTCGTCGACCTCGAAGCCGGCGGCCTTCAGCTCGTCCGTGGCGTCGTCGACGCTGTCGCCGACCACGTCCGGGACCTCGATCATCTCCGGGCCCTTGGACAGCGTCAGCGTCACCGTGTCGCCCTCCGCGGCCTGCCTGCCCTCCACCGGCGACTGCCGGGCGACCTGCCCCGCGTCGAAGTCGGAGTGGACCCGCACGGAGGCGACCTTCACCTTCAGGCCGGCCTCCGCCAGCTCGGCCTTGGCGTCGGCCAGGCTCTCGCCGGTGACGTCCGGGACGTCCACCGGGCTGCCCTTGCTGACGGTGAGCGCGACCGCGGAGCCCGAGCGGACCTTGGTGCCGTCTGCGGGCTCCGAGGAGATCACGAAGCCCGGCGACAGTTCGTCGTTGAACTCCCGGGTGACCATGCCCGGTTGGAGGCCGCTGTCCTTCAGGACGGTCCTCGCCTTGTCCAGCTTGTAGCCCTGCAGATCGGGCACCTTCACGGTCTCCGGACCCGCCGAGATGACGAGGTTCACGGAGTCGTTGTGCCGGATGCGGGCGCCCGTCGCCGGGTCCGTGCTGATGACGGTGCCGCGCCGGACGGTGTCGCTGTAGGCGCGCTCCACCTTGCCGACCTCCAGCCCGGCCTCCGCCAGCCGCTCCTGGGCCTGTGCCTGGGTCTTGGCCAGCAGTGGCGGGACCTTGGTGAACTGGCCGGAGTTGATGTACCAGACGCCGGCGCCGAGGCCGAGGGCCAGCAGGACGGCGGTGACGATGACGAGCGGGCCGCGCGGCGCACGCGGGCCCCGGGACCGGGACCGGGGCGGCGCGGGCGGCGGAGCCGCCAGCCGGCTGGTTCTGTTGAACACCGCCTCGGGTTCGGCGTCGTCCTCGTTCACGGGCAGCGGCCGCTGCACGGTCAGCGCGCGCGGGATCACGCTCGTACGGTCCTCGGCGTTGCTGTGCGCCGCCGTGAGCGCCTGCGGCGGCACCGCGTCCAGCTGATCCGCGCTCAGCGCCGCGCGCGCCTCACGGGCCTGCGCGAGCAGCGCCACGGCGTCGTACGGACGGAGGTCCGGGGTGCGCGCGGTGGCCGACGCGACCAGCTCGTCGAGCTCGTACGCCAGGCCCGGCACGCTCGCCGAGGGCGGTGGGACGTCCTCGTGGAGGTGCTTGTAGAGCACCACGGCGGGGGAGTCCCCGTCGTGCGGCTTGTCGCCGGTGAGCATCTCGTACAGGACGACACCGCACGCGTACACGTCGACGCGGGCGTCGGCGGCGCCGGGCTGCTCGATCTGCTCGGGCGCGAGATAGGAGACGGTGCCGAGCACGGCACCGGTGGTGCTGGTCACGGTGTCCATGGACCGCACGAGCCCGAAGTCGGCGACCTTGACCCGCCCGTCGTCCCCTATGAGCACGTTCTCGGGCTTCATGTCCCGGTGCACGAACCCGGCGCGGTGCGCGGCGCCGAGCGCGGCGAGCACCGGCTCCAGGATGTCCAGGGCGGCACGGGGCTGCAGTGCCCCGCGCTCGCGCAGGACGTCGCGCAGGGTGCAGCCCGCGACGTACTCCATGGCGAGGTAGACGTACGACCCGTCGGTGCCCTGGTCGAAGACCTGCACGACATTGGGGTGCGCGAGCCGCGCCACGGACTTCGCCTCACGGATGAACCGCTCGACGAACGCCCCGTCGACCGCCAGCGCGGGATGCATCACCTTGAGTGCGAGCACGCGGTCGAGGCGGGTGTCCAGGGCCCGGTAGACCGTGGCCATCCCGCCGACCGCGATCCGCGCGTCCACGCGATACCGGCCGTCGAGCACCTGCCCGACCAGAGGGTCCTGAAGGGTCGTATCCACGCAGGTGAGTCTACGAGCCGACGCTGACACGCCTGCCGGTTCGGCCGCGATCGGGGCGGGACTGCAGCCGAGCTGTGACGGACGCCTCATCGAGTGAAGGCTTTCATCGAACGTGCGTTCAGAACGCGGGTCGTTCCGGGTCCAGCCGTGCCATGCCGTCGACCGGAGACGACGCCTCCGCGAAGTGCCGCTTCGGGATCCTTCCCGCCCGGTGGGCCAGCCGCCCCGCCTCCACCGCATGCCGCATCGCGTCGGCCATCAGCACCGGCTCCTGTGCCCGCGTCACCGCCGAGGCGAGCATCACACCCGCGCACCCCAGCTCCATCGCGAGCGCCGCGTCCGACGCCGTACCGGCACCCGCGTCCAGAATCACCGGCACGCGCGCGTGCTCCACGATCAGCTGGAAGTTGTGCGGGTTGCGGATGCCGAGCCCGGACCCGATCGGCGACCCGAGCGGCATGATCGCCGCGCACCCGACGTCCTCCAGCTTCCGCGCCAGCACAGGATCGTCGTTCGTGTACGGCAGCACGGTGAATCCGTCGTCCACCAGCGTCTCGGCCGCGTCCAGCAGCTCGATCGGATCCGGCAGCAGCGTCCGCTCGTCGGCGATGACCTCCAGCTTGATCAGATCGGTGCCGAGCGCCTCGCGCGCGAGGCGGGCCGTCAGCACGGCCTCGCCCGCCGTGAAGCACCCTGCCGTGTTGGGCAGCACCCGGATCCCGAGCTTCTCCAGCACCGACAGCACCGACCCGTGCACCGACGGGTTCACCCGCCGCATCGCGACCGTCGTCAGTTCCGTCCCGGACGCCACCAGCGCCCGCTCCAGCACCTCCAGGCTGGGAGCTCCGCCCGTGCCCATGATCAGGCGGGACGTGAAGGACGTACCGCTGATGACAAAGGGATCGTCGGCCATGGTTTCAGCCTCCTTGGACGGCGGTGAGGACCTCGACGCGATCCCCTTCGGACAGGGGCGTCGACGACCACTGCGCGCGCGGTACGACGGTTTCGTTGAGGGCGGCGGCCACCCCGGAGGGCGCCGCGGTGAGGGACTTCACGAGCGTGTCGAGAGCCGTGCCCGGCTCGATCTGCCGACGCTCGCCGTTGACCGAGATGGTGACCGGGTTGTTCATGCGGGATGCTCCGTGAGTGCGGCGGCGCTGAACCGCCTGGGCGTGAACGGCCGGGCTTCCTCCGGGAGTTCACCGGTGGTCAGGACGTGCGCCATGGCATCGCCGGTGACCGGCGTCAGGAGCACGCCGTTGCGGTAGTGCCCGGTGGCCAGCAGCAGCCCCTCCAGCTCGGTCGGGCCGAGCAGCGGCGCGTTGTCGGGCGAGCCGGGGCGCAGACCGGCCCGGGTCTCGGTGAGCGGCAGTTCCGTGATGCCCGGCACCAGCTCGTGCGCGTCGCGCAGCAGCTCGTACACCCCGCCCGCGGTCACCGTCGTGTCCCAGCCCAGCTCCTCGCTCGTCGCCCCGACGACCAGTTCCCCGCTCTCACGCGGCACCAGATACACCTGGCTGCCCCGCACCACGGCCCGCACGGTCCGGCTCAGGAACGGCGCGTACCGCTTCGGCACGGTGAGCCGCAGCACCTGGCCCTTTACGGGCCGTACGGGCGGCAGTACGTCGTCCGGGACGCCCGCCAGCCGCCCGCTGAGGCTCCCGGCCGCGAGGACGACCTGACCCGCGCGCAGCTCGGTGCCGTCCGCCGTGGTGACGCCGGCGGCCCGCTCCCGTACGACGTCGAAGCGCTCGGCCCACGCCTGGTGGAAGACCACACCGGCCCGCTCGCACGCGGCCACCAGCGCCCGGGCGAGGCGCCGGGGATCGATCTGGTGGTCGCCGTCCACCCGCAGCCCGCCGCGCACCCCCGGCGCGAGCATCGGCTCCAGGCGCCGGCACTCCCGCCCCGACAGCCACTCGGAGTCCAGCCCCGACTGGCGCTGCAAGGCGTGCAGTTCGCGCAGATGGGCGCGGTCGTCGGCGTCCAGGGCGACGGCGAGCGTGCCGCACCGCCGGTAACCGAGGTCGTGGCCGGTGACCTCGGTGAGCTCGGCCGCGAAGTCCGGGTAGCGGCGGGCCGAGGCCAGGTTCAGGCCGAGCAGTGTCTGCTCGCCGTAGTGCAGTTCCGTGACGGCGGCCAGCATCCCGGCCGCCACCTGGGCGGCCCCGCCGCCCGGCTCGGGGTCCACGACGGTCGTGGTGAACCCGCGCCCCGCGGCCCGCCACGCCGTGACCAGGCCGATGATTCCGCCCCCGATGACAAGGACGTCTGACGTTCGCGTACGCGACATGGGCGTCCAGCCCCTCCCTTCGCCGGCATGACCCGGATCAGGTTCGTACGGTCGGAGGCCGCCAGCCTCCCTCTCAGCCCGGTACGTCCGGGCTCCCGCGAGTGCTCTACGGTGGCCACCCTAGCCCGCCGTCACACGTCTCAGTAAGGGAGCCTCCGCCTGTGGCCCGCTCGCTCGACGGTCTCGTCCTTGCCCCTGTGGCCGATCAAGCCCCAGGTCAGGTGGGTACGCGCACCCGGTTCACCTACCACGAGAAGGACGGCGAGATCTGGGCCGAGTACGCGGGCGGCGATGTCGTACGCGGGCATCTGGTGGGCACCAGGGAAAGCGACCGGCTGGACTTCCGGTACGTGCAGCTGAAGCGGGACGGGACGACGTCGTCGGGCCACTGTGTGTCGACGGTGACCGAGCTTCCCGACGGACGGGTGCGCCTGGCGGAGACCTGGGAGTGGGAGTCGCAGGCGGGCGCGGGAACCAGCGTTGTGGAGCAGGTCACTGAGCATGCCCCCTGACTGACAGTTCGTCAGTTGTCTATGGTGATCAGGTGAGCGAGCAGACGCAGCAACGGGGCACGTCACAGGCGCGGCGCGTGGTCGTCGCCGGCGCGGGCATGGCCGGTGTGCAGACGGCGGTCGCCCTGCGCGAACAGGGCTTCACCGGCCCCGTCACACTGATCGGCGCCGAGCCCCACCAGCCCTACGACCGGCCGCCCCTGTCCAAGGCCGTGCTGCTCGGCAAGGCCGAGGGCTCCGCCTTCGACGTCGACTTCGAGGCGCTCGGCATCGAACTCCGGCTGGGGCGCGAGGTGCTGGGCGTGCGCCTCGCCGACCACGAACTGGACACCGAGGCCGGGCCCGTTCCGTACGACGTCCTCGTGATCGCCACCGGCGCCGAGCCGATCCGGCTGCCGGGCGCGGAGGGCGTCCCCGGCGTGCATCTGCTGCGCACCCTGGACGACGCCGAGCGGCTGCGGCCGGTGCTCGCCCGGCAGCACGACATCGTGGTCGTCGGCGCGGGCTGGATCGGCGCGGAGTTCGCCACGGCCGCGCGCGAGGCGGGCTGCGCGGTGACGGTCGTGGAGGCCGCGGACCGGCCGCTCGCGGGTGCGCTGCCCGCGGAGGTGGCCGCGCCGATGACCGCCTGGTACGAGGACAGCGGGGCGGTGCTGCGCACCCACGCGCGCGTGGAGCGCGTCGAGCCCGGCGCGGTGATCCTCGACGACGGTTCACGGCTGCCCGCGGGCGCCGTCGTGGTCGGCATCGGGGCCCGGCCCGCCACGGCCTGGCTCGCCGGTTCGGGCATCGAACTCGGCGTGCACGGCGAGGTCGTCGCCGACGACCACCTGCGCACCTCGGTGCCCGACGTCTACGCGGTCGGCGACTGCGCCTCCTTCCCCTCGGGCAGGTACGGCGAACGCCTGCTGGTCCACCACTGGGACAACGCCCTGCAGGGCCCGCGTACGGTCGCCGCCGACATCCTCGGTGAGGCCCCCGTGGTCTACGACCCCGTGCCGTACTTCTGGTCCGAGCAGTTCGGCCGCTTCGTGCAGTACGCCGGCCACCACCCCGCCGCCGACACGACCCTGTGGCGCGGCGACCCGTCGGGCCCCGCCTGGACCGTCTGCTGGCTGAAGGACAACCGGCTGGTCGCCCTGCTGGCGGTGGGCCGGCCGAGGGACCTGGCGCAGGGGCGCCGGCTGATCGAGGCGGGCACGCCGATGAACCCCGAACTGCTGGCGGACCCGGCGCGGCCGATGAAGGCGGCGGTGGCCTAGCGCGTCACCCGGTCAGGGCCTCCAGGCGGACCGGCCTGACTTCCGACTGTCAGTGGCAGATGGCAGGCTTTATTCCGTGACCGAGATTGACGCAAAGATCGATGCTCTCGTGCCCGCCTGGCTCACCCTCCCCGACATCGCCGAAATGCTCGGCGTCGAGGTGACACGCGTCCGGCAGCTGGTCAAGGAGGGCCAGCTCATCGCCGTACGCCGTGGCGAGAACCGCGCGCTGCACGTCCCTGCCGCCTTCATCGACGGGGACAAGGTCGTCAAGGGCCTGTCCGGGACCTTGACGCTCCTGCGGGACGACGGCTTCACGGACGAAGAGATGCTGGAGTGGCTCTTCACCCCCGACCCGAGCCTGCCCGGCACCCCCGCGCAGGCGCTGAGCGAGAATCGCGGCACGGAGGTGAAGCGCCGCGCCCAGGCGCTCGCCGTCTGACCCGAACGCCCTGATCCGAACACCGTCCGGCGTACGGGCCGGAGCCGAGGCGCGCGGGATGAGCTGGTGTGAGCGGCGGAAGCGCCTGCCGCACCGGCACGCCCCGGTACTCGGGTCCGGCCCGCACGCCATCGTCATGAGGACGCGGGGGCGGGCGCTGGTCCTGCGGCCAGCCGGCCGGCCGTCCGCCCGACCGTCCGGCGGTGGCCACCGTGCCGTCGCGGGGGCCGGGCATGGCGGTGTCGCAGGCGCCGGGGTGCTGTTTCGGGCTCGGGGCGCGGCGGCACCGAGGGCTGGCACATGCGTCCCGTCGGCGGCCGGTACGTGCATCCCGCCGGGTGGCGGCACGTACTGCATCCCGCAGGGTGGCGGCACGTACTGCGTGCGTCCCGCCGGGCGCCGGCTTCCACGCCGTGACGGGCGCCAGGCGGCGCGCCGCCCCGAACTCCGACCGCGGGCCCGTGCGGCCACTGCCCCCACCCGGCCTGCCCTGGACCGGTCCGCGACGCCGCGCCCGGCTCCGGCTACCGTGTGCCACGGTCCGGCACCCGCCCGACGCCGCCCGCCCGGCAACCCGATCACAGGGGGCACCGCATGTCCGACAGCGCCACCGCAGGCACCGCCCGTACCCAGCTCGCCGACGCCCGGGTCTATCTCTGCACCGACGCCCGCAGGCAGCAGGGCGATCTCGCGGAGTTCCTGGACGCCGTCCTGGCCGGCGGCGTCGACATCGTGCAGCTGCGCGACAAGGGCATGGAGGCGGCCGAGGAACTGGAGCACCTGGCGGTCTTCGCCGAGGCCTGCGCCCGGCACGGCAAGCTCCTCGCGGTCAACGACCGCGCCGATGTCGCGCACGCCGCCGGTGCCGACGTTTTGCACCTCGGCCAGGGCGACCTCCCGGTCCCGGCCGCTCGCGCGATCCTCGGCGACGACGTCCTCATCGGCCGCTCCACCCACTCCGAATCCGAGGCCGACGCGGCCGCCGTCCAGGAGGGCGTGGACTACTTCTGCACCGGTCCCTGCTGGCCCACCCCCACCAAGCCCGGCCGCCACGCCCCCGGCCTCGACCTGGTCCGCCACACCGCCGCCCTCGGCACCGACCGCCCGTGGTTCGCCATCGGCGGCATCGACCTCGCCAACCTCGACGAGGTGCTGGAGGCGGGCGCCCGCCGTGTCGTCGTCGTACGGGCGATCACGGAGGCCGACGACCCGGCCGCCGCGGCGGCGGAGTTCGCCAAGCGGCTGCGGCAGGTGTAGGCAGGGCCAGGCCTGTAGGCAGGGCCAGGCCGCTCCGGCGGCTCCGAACCGCAGCGTCCCGGTTTCCGGCCCGCTGTGTCTCAGCCAGTGATCGGCACCGGTTTGGGCCGTTGTTGTCCAAGGAGTGGACAACAACCCGACAAATCGGGCAAATGTCCGGCGCTCGGTTGGGGGACCGGGGGCCCCTGGTTAACCTGCGAGTATGGCCCTCGGCACCGCATCCATCAGGTCGGACCACGCTCGTACCGTGCGCGAGATGCTCGCGACCGGCAAGACGACGTACTCCTTCGAGTTCTACGCCCCCAAGACCCCGAAGGGCGAGCGGAACCTGTGGAACGCGCTGCGCCGGGTCGAGGCCGTCGGGCCCGACTTCGTCTCCGTGACCTACGGCGCGGGTGGTTCCACCCGCGCGGGCACGGTCAAGGCGACCGAGGCGATCGCCTCGGACACCACGCTCACGCCGATCGCCCACCTCACCGCGGTCGACCACTCGGTGGCCGACCTGCGGAACATTATCGGGCAGTACGCCGACGCGGGAATCCGCAACATGCTGGCGCTGCGCGGCGACCCGCCCGGCGACCCGCTGGGTGAGTGGGTACCGCACCCCCAGGGCCTCACCTACGCCGCCGAACTCGTCGAACTGATCAAGGCGTCCGGCGATTTCTGCGTGGGCGTCGCGGCCTTCCCCGCGATGCACCCGCGCTCCGCGGACTGGGAGACCGACGTCCGGCGCTTCGTCGACAAGTGCCGCGCCGGCGCGGACTACGCGATCACGCAGATGTTCTTCGAACCGGAGGACTACCTGCGGCTGCGCGACCGTGTGTCGGCCGCCGGCTGCGACACCCCGATCATCCCGGAGATCATGCCGATCGCCAGCGTGAAGACGCTGGAGCGGATCCCGTCCCTCACCAACGCCGCCTTCCCCGCCGCCCTGAAAGAGCGGATCCTCACAGCAAAGGACGATCCGACCGCTGTACGCTCCATTGGCATCGAATTCGCCACGGAGTTCTGCGCGCGGCTGCTGGCCGAGGGAGTGCCCGGACTGCACTTCATCACGCTCAACAACTCCACGGCGACGCTGGAAATCCACGAGAACCTGGGCCTGCACCACCCACCGCAGGCCTAGACCGGCCGTACTGATATACGTCACACTGCGTAGGCGGCCACTGGGAGAGGGGCGTACATGGGCTGGACGGTCCTCTACATCGCGTTCGGCATCGTCGCGCTGTGGCTGCTGGGCGAGGTGCTGCTGCAGTACAAGGCACGGCTGCGCTGGCGACTGCTCGCCTTCGTCGGCTTCCTGGGCGTCGTGGTCGGGGTGCTGATCCCGTCCGTCATCGTCATCGGCCTGGGCGCGGCCGCGTTCGCGGTCGGCCAGACCTACGTCACGCTGTCGTTCCGCAGCGGCTTCTCGTCCGGCTGGGCGGTCCCCGCGCCGGCCCTGGGCCCCCTGGGCGGCGTCAAGCGCCGCCGCGGCGAGCCCGACCGCAAGAAGCCGACCCTGGAGGTCTCCGATCTCCAGGCGAGCGACGGCGGATTCACCGGCGGCGACGGCGCGTACGGCCACGACGACGGCAGGTACGGCCCGGACGACGGCAAGTACGGCCAGGACAGCGTCGGTTACGGCGACGACTACGACCGCGACGACGTCTTCACACCCTCGCGCCCGGCCCAGCCCACGGCCGCGGAGACGACCGCCGTCTATGAGCCGCAGCCCATGCCGGAGGACACCGGCTCGTACGGCATATACAACGACAACGCCTACGCCGCCCACCAGAACTACGCGTCCGCCGACCAGCCCCAGGAGCAGTACGCGACGGCCGACCAGGGCTACGCGTACGACGGCTACTCCGGCTATGACACCACCGGCCAGCAGCAGTACGGCTACGACGCCACCGGCCAGCAGCAGTACGCCGCCTACTCCGACCCGTACATCGGCACCCAGACCTACGGCGACACCTCGTACGACGCCTACGGCCAGCAGCAGTACGGCCAGCAGCAGTACGGCCAGGACCAGTACGCCACCGGCACCTACGGCGAGACCCCGCCGGGCGGCGTCTGGGTCCCGCAGCAGCGCACCGACGAGGCGTACGGCGGCGAACTCCCGCCGGAGCAGCAGTACCCGCACCAGGGCAGTGGCCAGGGGCAGGGGCAGGGGAACGGGTACGACGAGCAGTACCGCTTCTGACGGTCCGCGCCGGTCCTGCTACGCGGGGATCACTGCGAGCCCCGGAACTCCGGCCCCTCGACGATCAGCCCGGCCACCAGCGCGCCCGACATACCCGCGTGCGGAAGACCGCCGCCGGGGTGGGACCAGCCGCCGACGGTGAACAGGCCCGGTATACGGGTGCTGTTGGACGGGCGCAGCAAGGCTCCCTCCGCCGCCGCCAGCGCGGGTGCGGGCACCCCGCCGCCCGCGGCGCCGGTCTCCCGCTCGGTGTGCGCCGGCGTGCGGACCTCGCGCCACAGGATTCGCTCCCGCAGACCGGGCAGGGCGCGCCCGGCGGCGGCGACCATCCGGTCCGCGAAGGCGTCGGCGGCACCGGCCGCGGTCCAGTCGTACCGCGTCTGAGAAGGCACCGTGGCCGTCAGGACCACCGACTCGTGCGCGTCGTCGGGGCGCAGGGCCGGGTCGTCCGGGCGGTCGATCCGGACCGTCGGATCCGCGGGCGGCTCGCCCGGCCCGAAGGCGTCCAGCTCGGCCTGCCGGTCGCCGGTGTGCACCACGGTGCGGTGGGCGGCGTCCGCCTCGCGCGCGCCGCGCAGCGCCAGGCAGACCACGACCCGGCCCCGCGCCGCGCTCTCGGGGCGGGGCGCGACCTCCTCCGCCCCGTACAGCGCACGGCCGTTCAGCAGGTCGGCCAGGCGCACCGGTCCGGTGCCGACGACCAGGTCCGTCTCCACCACCGATCCGTCGGCGAACTCCAGCCCCGCAGCCCGGCCGTCCTTCTCCAGAACCCCGGTGACCTCCGCCCCGAAGTGGAACTCGACCTTCCTGGCCACGCACCGCTCGTACACCGCGCGCGCCAACTCCCGTATGCCACCGCGCACATACCAGGTCCCGAAGGCGTGCTCCATGTACGGCAGCACCGCCGCGCTCGCCGGGGTCTCGCGCGGATCCAGGCCGTAGACGAGGGCGTGGCTCTCCAGCAGGGCGACGAGACGCGGATCGCGCAGCTCCCAGGCGCCGACCTCGGCGAGCGTGCCGGCCCGGCGGGTGCGCAGGAGTCGCTTGTGGGGGACCGACGGATAGGGCTCACGCTCGGCCAGCACCTGCCAGTTCGGCCACAGGGGCTCCTCCAGCAGCGGTCTGCGCGTCCGGTCCCAGGCCTCGCGGGCGCGGACCAGGAAGTCGCCCCAGCGGCCCCCGCTCCCGGCGCCCAGCGCCTCGTCCAGGGCGGCCACCACCCCCGCGCGCGAGGCGTTCGGCAGACAGACCTCGGTGCCGTCCGCGAAGACGTGCCGCGCGGACGGGTCGACCTGGACCAGCTCGACGCACGCCTCCAGCGGTTCCTTGCCGGTCTTGATGAACAGGTCGCGGTACACGGCGGGCAGGGACAGCAGCCCGGGGCCCGTGTCGAAACCGAAGCCGTCGCGCTCGAAGCGGCGCACCGCTCCGCCGTACGTCTCCGTACGCTCGTACACCGACACCCGGTGGCCCGCGACGGCCAGCCGGGCAGCGGCCGCCATCGCGCCCATCCCGGCGCCGATCACCGCAATCCTTGCCATGCGTGGGACTTTATCGGCCGGCACTGACAACCGGCTCGCTGACCTCGGGCGAAGGCTCAGCCGGGCCGCTGCCCCACCGCTTGCGCGAGCCGCTTCTCCTCCCGGCGCTCGGCCCTGCGGCGCAGGAAGCGGCGGATCCGCGAGACCAGGAAGAGGAGCAGCAGCAGACCGGCGAGCAGCAGGATGCCCGCGACGACCGCCGCGGCGACGGGGTGGAAGACCGCGAGGGTGATGAGGGCGCCGACCCCGAGATCCTCCGCGAGGCTCACCACGATGTTGCTGAACGGCTCGGGCGAGGTGTTGACGGCCATCCGCGTCCCCGCCTTGACGAGATGGCTCACCAAGGCCGTCGAACCGCCCACCGCGCCCGCCGTCAGCTCGGGCAGCGACCCGCTCTGCCCGGCGAGCAGCGCCGCGACGACCGCGCCCGCCACCGGCCGGATCACGGTGTGCACCGCGTCCCACGCCGAGTCCACGTACGGGATCTTGTCGGCGACGGCCTCGCAGAGGAACAGCACCCCGGCCGCGATCAGGGCATCGGGGCGTTGCAGCGCCTCGGGCACCTCGTCGCTCAGCCCCGTCGCGCCGAACACGCCGAGCAGCAGCACCACGGCGTAGGCGTTAACCCCGCTGGCCCAGCCGCTGGTGAAGATCAAGGGAAGTATGGACACGGACGCGATCGTAACCAGTCGGCAACCGAGCGTCCTGGGGATGAGTGCGCAGGTCTGAGTACGCGTACCTAGTCGGTGAGATGAGTACGCGCGCGGATGGGGCCCGGCCTGCGTGAACGAGAGAGTGGAGGCACGGAGAAGGGGATCGGCTCCGGCACCGGCGACACGGGGCGCCGGAACGGAGCGGCCCCGGATCCGCTCCTTCCGCCGACCCGGCGTCGGCGGGAGCGAGACGGGGGACCCGGGGGAACGACCGAACGGGGGTCCAAGGGGGACACGGGGGAGTACGGGGGAACGGGGGAAACGGGGGAGCAGGAGAAGGCGCCGGTTCGACAGTGGCCCGCGGGGGACGCGGCCACCTCGGACCGGCGCTTTCGCCTGTGTACGCCGGCCGGCTTCAGCCGCGGCCGCTGACCCGGCCCTGCAACAGCCGCGACAGCGCCGCGTGCACGTCGTCCAGGGAGCGCTCCGGCTGGAAGGACTTCCAGTCCAGCGCGGCCACCAGAACCATGCCGACCAGTGCGGCGGCGGTCAGCGGTACGTCGATCTCCGCGCTGAACTCGCCCTGCTCCACGCCCTCGCGCAGCACCCCCTCGACGACCGCCACGGCCTGCTGCCTGACCACCATCAGCGTGGACTGCCACGCCCGGTTGGTACGCCACAGCTCGGCGACGTACAGCTGGGTGAACGACGGATAGCGGTCGATGAAGACGAGGCCCGCGCGGATCATCGCGTCCAGGGCGTCCACCCTGCTGCCGCCGTCCCGGGCGGTCTGCTCGGCCGCCTCCCGCAGGGAGGCGGCCAAAAGCCCCACTCCGTGCCGCAGCAGCTCCTCGAAGAGGACCGACTTGCTCGCGAAGTTGTAGTAGACCGTGCCCTTCGCCACCCCGGCCCGCTCGGCGATCTCGTCGACCGTGGTGGCGGAGAAGCCCTGTTCGGCGATGAGGGTGACGGCCGCCTCGTAGAGCTTCTGCCGGGTGGCCTCACGGCGTGTGCTGCCGCCCGACGCGGCACTGCTGCTTTCCATGGCCACGATTGTCCCGCGCGCGCTCACAGGGTCAGCTCCGGGTGCAGCCGGTCGAGCGTCCACACCTGTCGGCGCCGGGCCGCCACCGCGGTCAGCGCGAGGGCGCCCGCGGTGAAGGCGGCGAGCACCACGCACGCGTGCCACACCGGTTCCAGACCGCCGCCCGTGATGAGCCTCCTGAGCGCCTCCACCACGTAGCTCATCGGCAGGAAGGGGTGGAGCGCGTTGAAGAAGCCCGGGCTGGTCTGGACGGGGTAGGTGCCGCCCGCCGACGTCAGCTGGAGCATCAGGAAGGCCAGGACGAGGATCCGGCCCGCCGCACCGAAGCGCGCGTTCAGCCACTGCACGATCGCGGCGAAGCACGCCGTCACCAGGAACAGGAAGCCCACCGTCCCGGCCGCCCGCGCCATCTCCAGCCCGATCGCCCAGTGCAGCACCGACATCAGGGCCACCGTCTGGAGCACCCCGATCGCCACCACGGGCAGCCAGCCGGCCAGCGCGATCCGCCATGCCGAGGCGCCCGCGGCGAGCGCGCGCCGGTTCATCGGCGTGATCACCATGTACGCCACCATCGCGCCCACCCACAGGGACAGCGGGATGAAGTACGGGGCGAAACCGGTGCCGTAGTTGGCCGCCTTGTGCAGGTCCCTGGAGACGAGCTGGACCGGGTCGGCCATGACCTCGGTGCGCTGGTCGCGGGACTTCTTGTCGTAGTCGGGGATCTGCTTCGCCCCGTCGTGCAGCCCGTCCGAGAGCTTCCCGGAGCCGTCGACGAGCTTGTAGATGCCGCCGTTGAGGTCGTAGGCACCCGTCTTCAGCCTGCCGAGGCCCGTGTCCAGGTCCGCCGCGCCCGTCTTGGCCCCGCCGAGCCCCGTGTGCAGCTTCTTGGCACCCGCGGCGACCTCGGCGGCTCCGTCGTTGAGCTTGTTGATCCTGGTGACCGCGTCGTCGAGGTCCTCGGAGAGGTGGGGCGCGCGCTCGGCGAGCTCCTGGGACTGCTTCTGGAGGGTGGCGAGGTTCTTGTCGAGCCGCTTCAGATCGCCGTCGTGGTCGGCGATCAGCGTGTTGAGGTCGTCGGCGATGGTCGCCACGTCCGCGGCCGACTCCTTCGCCTTCTTCAGGTCGGCGCAGGCCGGGTCGGGCAGTACGGCGTCCTCGCAGTGCGCCTTGTAGAAGGCGTCCAGCGCGTCGGATGCCTTGTGGGCGCCCTTGGCGGCGACCGGAGCCCGCTCCACGAGGTCGTCGAGGTTGTTCCGGATCGCTGCCGACGCGTCGGCGACCAGCCGGGCGGTGTCCCCGATCGTCTTCTCGTTGTCCTTCAGGAACGGGCCGATCTTCTGGTCGACGCCGTTGACCCGGTCGGCCAGGGCCCGGGTGCCCTCGGCGACCCGCCTGGAGCCGTCCTCCAGATCGCCCGCGCCCTTGTTGAGCTTCTTCAGGCCCGTCGACAGCTTGCCGCTGCCCTCCTTGGCGTCCTTCAGCCCGTCCGCGAGGTCCTTGGAGCCCTTCTCCGCCTTCCCGATGCCGCCTTCCAGCTTGTCCGCACCGTTCGCGGCCTTCACGGTCGCGCCGTGGATGTCGGAGAACGAGACGAAGATCCGGTCCAGGAACGACCGGGACGCCTTCGTGGACGCGGCCTCGCGCACCTCGCTGAAGACCGTCCGCGAGATCTGCCCGACGATGTAGTTGTTCGCGTCGTTCGTACGCACCTGAAGGGCGCCCGTCTCCGGCGACTCGCCGGCGCTTGAGGCGATCCGCGCGCTGAAGTCGGCCGGCATGGTCAGCGACAGGTAGTACGTGCCGTCCTCGACACCCTCCCGGGCCTCGGCGGCACTCACCTCACGCCAGTCGAAGACGTCGCTCTCGCGCAGCCCCTCGGTGATGTCGTCACCGGCCGTGAGCTTCTTGCCCTCGACCGTCGCCCCCTTGTCGTCGTTCACGAGCGCCACCGGGATGCGGTCGAGACGGCCATACGGGTCCCAGAACGACCACAGGTACAGGGCGCCGTACAGCAGGGGCAGCACCAGCAGCGCGACCAGCGCGGCACGCGGCAGCTTCCCCCGGCCGAAGCGGCGCAGCTCCAGCGCGGCCAGCCTAGGCGAGCGCATCGGTGGCCTCCTTCCCGTCGGTTTCCGCGGACTCGTCGCTCTCCTGGGGCGTGGCCGGCTCGCCGGTCGCCTGCGTGGACACCCTGACCGTGTCGTCGGGGGCCTCGCTGCACACCGCCACGACCGTGGTCCCGGCCTCGGCGATCGACTTCAGCAGGGCCCATGCCTCGGCCCGTTCGGCGTCGGAGAGCTTGAGATCGGTGTCGTCGACACCGAGCAGCCGCGGACGCCCGATCAGGGCCAGCGCGACGGACAGCCGCAGGCCCTCCAGACGCTCCAGATCGCGTACGGCCGTACGGGAGCCCTTGGGCAGGGCGTCCAGGTCGAGACCCGCTGCCGCCAGCGCGGCGTCGATCCGCAGCTTCTCCTCCGACCTGTGCTCGGCACGCGGTCGCAGCAGCCCGCGCAGCGAGTCGCCGAAGCGCCGCTGCAGCAGTGCCCGTTCGCGCAGGTGCTCGGCGACGGTCAGGGCCGGGTCCAGGTCGGTCACCCCCGGGACGTGGGCCACGGCGCTGACGCGCCGTACCGCCGTCATGCGCTTGGGCAGCTCTGCTCCGCCCACGGCGGCGGCTCCCTCGGTGGGCCTCATCCGTCCGGTGAGTGCGAGCAGCAGGCACGTGCGGCCGGTGCCGGAAGGTCCTTCGATCGTGATCAGCGAGCCGGGCTCCGCCTCGAAGGAGACCCCGCGGAACGCCCATCCGCGGGGACCTTCGAGCCCGAGGCCCTGGGCCGTGACGCCGACTGCGGCCACGGTCCCCCCATCCCTCGAATTTGAACTGACTGGTCAGTGCAAAAACTAGCCCGAACTCGCGAGCGAAGCAAAAGCGCAGGTCAGAACGGATTGTCAGTGCCATACCCCACGATGGGCACATACGGCATCCCGTATCGGGCGTGCCGTCACAGAGACGACAGGAGGTTCGTCATGGCCAGCTACCACGCAGCAGCCGCCCGCCGGCGCCGCGCCACCGGCCCTGCCCCCTCACTGACCGGCCCCGCGAGCGATGTGCACCCTGTGCTCCGCCGGGCCACGGCCCCGCCCGCCGCCCTCGACCTGCTCGCCCAGGCCCGCGCGGGACTGGACGAGGCCGCCGTTCTGGAGACACCGAACGAGCGCTATGCCACGGCCCATCTCGCCGCCCTGCGCACCGCCGCCGCTGTACTCGCCGCGCGG
The DNA here is from genome assembly GCF_001513975.1 of Streptomyces curacoi. Taxonomy (GTDB): domain Bacteria; phylum Actinomycetota; class Actinomycetes; order Streptomycetales; family Streptomycetaceae; genus Streptomyces; species Streptomyces curacoi. The sequence goes on along the minus strand of NZ_KQ947984.1, from coordinate 444,707 downwards.
GGGCGGCCGGAGCTCTCGCCCAGGCGCCGGGCCCGGATCAGGAGCGCCTGGGAAGTGCTCCCCGAAATCGCGCCCGAACTCACCGAGTGGAGCGCGCTGTTCGCCTCCGGCGCCCGGCGCCGCGCCCGGGCCGAGGCGGGCATCCAGGGCGCGGCCAGCCGCCGGGACGCCGACGACCTGATACGCGACGTGGCGATGTTCCTACGCCTCGTCGAGCGGATGCTGGTGCTCCAGCCGGTCCTGCCGCAGCCGCGACCCGAGCCGGACGCGGAGGAGACCGACGGCCCACGTCCCCCGCGCGCCGACATGCCCGACGCGGGCTGAAGGCGCATCGGCCCAGGGGCGGGCCCGCCCTTCCCGTCCGCCGGACGGGACAGGCGGCCTCCCGTGGAACCGCGCGGGCCGAGTGGGCCGTCGTAGGCAATAGGGTGGAGGGCGCCTGAAGCCTTCCCGTTCCGGTACCCCGGGCCAGGGAGGCAGCCCGTTCGCTCCGCCCCGCAAGTGGCGGTGCCGTGCCGAGGAGTCAACTGCCGTGTCGGACCCGATGCGCCCCCGAGCCTCTCTCCGTACCGCCGTGGTCTGGGAGGTCCTCCAGGACGCCCTGGACCGTCGGGTCAAGGCCACGGGCCGGCAGGCGCTGGACGTCCTCGACACCGGAGGCGGCAGCGGCAACTTCGCGGTGCCCCTCGCCCGCCTCGGCCACCGCGTCACCGTCGTCGACCCCAGCCCGAACGCGCTCTTCGCCCTGGAGCGGCGCGCCGCCGAGGCCGACGTCGCCGACCGGGTGCGCGGCGTGCAGGGAGACGCCCACGGCCTGTTCGACGTGGTCGAGCGCGGCGCCTACGACGTCGTGCTGTGCCATGGCGTCCTGGAGTACGTCGACGACCCCGCCGAGGGTGTCCGCAACGCGGTGGCCGCTCTGCGCGCCGAGGGCGTGCTCAGCCTGCTCGCCGCCGGTCTGGGCGGTGCGGTGCTGGCGCGGGCCCTCGCCGGACACTTCAAGGAGGCCAAGCAGGCCCTGCAGGACCCGGACGGCCGCTGGGGCCAGGGTGACCCCGTGCCGCGCCGCTTCACCGCCGAGCAGCTCACCGAGCTCGTCGAGGGCGCCGGCCTGCGGGTCGGTGCCGTGCACGGGGTGCGGGTCTTCGCCGACCTGGTCCCCGGTGTGCTGGTGGACACCGAGCCCGGGGCCCTGGAGGCGCTGCTGAAGCTGGAGGAGGCGGCGGCCGAGCTGCCCGCCTTCCACTCGGTGGCCACGCAGCTCCATGTGCTCGGCGAGACACGAGAGGCCGCCGAGGCCTGAGCCGCCCTCCGTGAGCGGACCGCGAGGGCGCGCCGTTGATCAGGGACTTGGCTGCACATGGAGTACGCCACAGGCCCCCCGATCGGGCGCTGTGCGCCGTATGATCGAGGGAGACCGTTCCGGCATGACGGGTCGGCTGCTGGGGAATGCAGATCTCAGCGAGCCGGGACGTCCATGGCGGATCCCGGTTGGCCAATTGGCGTAGAGGGGCGGGTTTCACGGGGGCGATTCCCTGCCTATCCTGAAGGGACCCCCCGGGTCGCCCCGGCGACTGCACGATGAGGAGGACTCCGTGCCGCTCTCGGAGCACGAGCAGCGAATGCTCGAGCAGATGGAGCGAGCGCTGTACGCCGAAGATCCCAAGTTCGCGTCGGCGCTTGAGGGAAGCGGGCTGCGTACGTACACCCGGCGGCGGGTCTACCAGGCGGTCGCGGGCTTCCTCGTTGGTATTGCGCTCCTCATGGCTGGAATGGTCGCCAAGCAGGTATGGCTCAGCGTGGTGGGCTTCCTCGTCATGCTGGGTTGTGCGGTACTCGCCGTGACCGGCTGGCGCAAGGCCCCCAAGCCGGGCGAACAGCCCGCGGGCGGCCCGCACGCCCACCGTCAGCCCCGCCAGAAGCGCTCCATGATGGACCGGATCGAACAGCGCTGGCAGCGCCGCCGTGACGAACAGGGCGGCCATTAGCTCGTCGAGCAGCTCCTGAACATACGCAGGGGGTGACCACCGACTGGGTGGTCACCCCCTGACGTATGCCCTCGTAGGTGCTGGGGAGCCGGGGTGGGGGGGAGATGCCCCCCCGAGGCCGCCGCTCCAGCCCGAGGCCGCCGCTCCAGCCCAAGGCCGTCCTCCGGCTACCGGCGTCTCGGCGTTCCGGCTATCGGCGTCCCTGCGGACCCCCGGCGACCCGTCACCCCCGCTGCCCCGGCGCGGACGGCTTGCGCAGCGTCGGTCGGGAGGCGGCGGCACGCTGCTTGAGGGCCGCCCACCAGTCCCACAGGGCCCATGCCACGCGCACGCTGGAGCGCGGGGCCAGCAGGGCGCGCAGGTTCGTCGTCCAGCTGACCTTGGCCTCCAGGTCGGACAGGACGCGGCGGACGTCCTCCGCGAGTCCGGCCGGCGGGTGGGGGCTGGGGGCGTACAGGACCTGTTCCACCGCGTCGGCCACCCGGTGCACCGAGGCCGCGGCCGGCGGGTCGAGATGGGCCAGGCGGACGATGCGGGCGGCGGCCTTGCGGGGTGTCTGGGAGTGGTCCGGGGGGATGCCGAAGTCCCAGGCGAGGTCCGTCAGTTCCCCCCAGACCGCCAACGTGTGGAGCGACACGTCCGCCTCCGTGCGGCCATGCGCGCCCAGCCTCACCGCCCGGGTCCGCAGCCGCCACAGCATCGGCGCCAGTGGGATCAGCAGCGCCGCCAGCCCGCCGAGCACCCACGCCAGGACGGCGTACCACTTCGGGCCGTCGTCATCCGTGGTCAGCGCGGCCTGCGGGGACTCGCTCGCGCACAGCTCCGGGTTCTGCCCCGCGCAGCTCTCGCTCGTCGACGGCGAGGCGGAGGGCCCCGTGCTCGCCGACTGCGTGGGCCGCGCGATGTCCGGGAGCGTGGAGCCGGGCGTGTCCGACTGGGTGTACGGCGGGACCGAACCCCGGGTCGGCGTCGGCTCGAAGCGGGTCCAGCCCACGCCCTCGAAGTACAGCTCGGGCCAGGCGTGCGCGTCCTTCAGCCCTACCGAGACCGACCCGTCGCCCTGAGGCGTACCGGGCGCGAAGCCCACCGCGACCCGGGCCGGTATGTCGAGCGAGCGGGCCATCGCCGCCATCGCGAAGGAGAAGTGGACGCAGAAGCCCTGCTTGTCCCGCAGGAAGCGGGCGATCGCCTGGCGGCCGCTGCCGACCTTGACGTTGGTGTCGTACTGGAAGCCGCCCGTGACGGCGAAGTACTCCTGGAGCTTGACCGCCTGCTCGTAGTGGCTGGTCGAGCCTTTGGTGACCTCGCGCGCGGTCCGGGAGACCACCGCGGGCAGCGAGTCGGGCAGCTCGGTGAACTCGCGCTTCAGGGCGGTGGGCGGCTCCGGCGCGCCCGCGAGCTGCTCCGCCGTCGGTTGCACATCGAGGCTGCGCACGGTGTACGTCGCCCCGCGTGTGGTCTGCCGGCGGTCGCCGACGACCGTCATGCCCAGCGGTTCGTACCGCCACCTGCCCTCGATGCTCACACCGCTGGGCGGATACGGCATCGGCAGCCAGTTCTGGCCGTACCAGTCGGCGGCCGAGATCGTCGTCTCGACCTCCGCCCGCCGCACGTCGGGGCCGAGACCCAAGGGCGTGGGGAACCGGTCCGGCACGGCCTGGATGTCGCGCTTGGACGGCTGCCAGGTGGTGCCGTCGAAGTCGTCCAGGGACACGATCCGCAGGTACAGGTCGGAGATGTCGTCCGTGTTGGTCTTCAGGGACATGACCTCGCGGTCCTCGTCCACGTTCAGGCTGTCGCGCAGCGACACCAGCGGGTTCACCGCGGAGATCGTGCCCCCGCTGCCGGTGCCGGAGCCCACCCCCGCGCCCGCCGCGTCCAGCAGGCCGCTGTTCATCGCGGGCAGCGCGAGCGGGACCACCAGGGCGATGCCGAGCGCGACCACGCCGATGCGCCGCCCGGTGCGGACCGGCGCCACCGCGCCGCTCGGCTCCCCGCCGGGCGTGCGTGGCGCTCCGCCGAAGATGCGGCCCCACTGCGAGAGCCGGTCGCGCCCCTCGGTCAGGAGCAGCATCAGATAGCCCGCTGCGGCGATCAGGAACCACAGCCAGTCCGCGCCGCCGTCGGACAGCCCCGCCGCCACGGAGTACAGCGCCAGCAGCGGCAGCCCGGCCGGGGCCGCGCTGCGGAACGTCACCGCGAGGGTCTCCACCGCCAGGCCGATGATCAGGACGCCGCCGATGAGCATCAGCCGGATGCCGTCGGACAGCGGCGCCGGGATCGAGTACCGGCTGACGTCGTCCGCGCCGGCCTGCAACAGGTCGGCGAAGTGGCGGAAGGCGTCCGGGCCGGGAAGCACTCCGAAGATCGCCTGCTGGTTGGCGAAGGTCAGGGTGAGCAGCATCAACGCCGCGAGGGCCTGCGCCGCCACCGTCACGGGCCGGGCCAGCGGCACCCGCCGGGTCGCCATGCCCACGCCGGTCTGGATCGCCAGCAGGAAGATCGCCTGCAGGTACCAGGTGACCGGGGACACCAGCGGCAGCAGGGCGCAGGCCGCCATCAGTGTGGCCGCCGCGGCGCACAGCGCCATCCGTGTCCGCCCGCTCATGCCGGTCCCCCCTCGCCCCGGGCGCCACTTGTCGCGGCGGCGTCCGTACGCGCTCGGTCCGCCTGGCGCCACAGCTCGTTCAGCGAGGCGCCCCGCGGCACGCTCAGGGCCGTCCAGCCCGCCTCGCGCAGCATCCGCAGCCGCTCCTCGCTCCTGTCCAACGCACCCGGCACATCGGTCGGTTCCCGCACCCAGGCCGCGCTGTCCAGCACGAAGGCCACCGCGCCCCCACTGCGCTGCCGCATCTTGGCGGCAACCGCCGCCTGCTCCTCGTCGAGGGCGCCGAAGAAGGCGACCAGCAGCCCGTCGTTGCCGCCGCGCAGGACGTCGTACGCCCGCGACAGTCCCGTGCCGTCCGAGTGGTCGATCACCGCCAGGGTGTCCATCATCAGCCCGGCCGCGTCCGCCGACCCCTGGCTCGCGCCCGCGAAGCCGTCGGCGCCCTCGCCGGGCACCGAGCTGCCGGTGTCGGTGAGCAGCCGTGCGGAGAAGCCCCGCTCAAGCATGTGGACCAGCACGGACGCGGTGCCCGACACGGCCCACTCGAAGGCCGAGTCCGGGCCCGCGCCCTGGAAGGCCAGGCCCCGGGTGTCCAGCAGCACCGTGCAGCGGGCGCGCTGCGGCTGCTCCTCGCGGCGCACCATCAGCTCGCCGTAGCGCGCGGTGGAGCGCCAGTGCACGCGGCGCAGGTCGTCGCCGTAGCGGTAGCCGCGCGGGATCACGTCGTCCTCGCCGGCCAGCGCCAGCGAGCGCTGCCGTCCGTCGCCGTAGCCCTTCGCCTCCCCGCTGAAGCGGACCGGCGGGAGCGGCTCCACGCGCGGGATGACCGTCAGGGTGTCGTACGTGGAGAAGGACCGGGTCAGCTCGCACATCCCGAACGGGTCGGTCAGGCGCAGCTGCAACGGGCCCAGCGGGTAGCGGCCGCGCAGGTCGGAGCGCACGCGGTAGGACACCTCGCGCCGGCCGCCCGCCTCCACCCGGTCCAGCACGAAGCGCGGGCGCGGGCCGAGGACGTACGGCACCCGGTCCTGGAGCATCAGCAGGCCGGTGGGCAGCCGGGAGACGTTGTCCATCCGCAGATGGACGCGGGCCTCGCTGCCGGCGGGCACGCGCGCGGGGGAGAGCCGGCGGCTGCCCGCGACCCGGTAGCGCGTGCGGTACAGCACGGTCGTGCAGACCAGCGGCAGGACGGCGAGCAGCAGCCCGACGCGCAGCAGGTCGCTCTGGCCGAGGACATAGGCGCAGACGGCGGCCGCGACCCCGGCGGCCAGGAAGGAGCGGCCGCGCGTGGTCAGACCGGCCAGTGCCGTGCGCAGCCCGCTCGCGTCGCCGCGGTCGGCCTCGGCCTGGCCTGTCGCGCCGGAGGCCATCACAGCCTCCGCGGCGGCTGCTGGCCGTACGCCGGAGTGCCCCGGCCGAGGCCCCCGAAGCCGCTCTGCTGCTGGGGCGCGGCGGGCACCGGGGTGCGCTGGAGGATCTCCTGGACGACCTGCTCGGACGTCCGGCGGTTCAGCTGGGCCTGGGCGGTGGGCAGCAGGCGGTGGGCCAGGACGGCCACGGCGAGGGCCTGCACGTCGTCGGGCAGCGCGTACTCCCGGCCGCTCAGGGCCGCCGATGCCTTCGCCGCGCGCAGCAGGTGCAGGGTCGCGCGCGGGGAGGCGCCGAGTCTGAGGTCCGGGTGGGTGCGGGTGGCCGCGACCAGCTCCACCGCGTACCGGCGGACCGGCTCGGCGACGTGGACACCGCGGACCGCGTCGATCAGCTTCACGATGTCGTGCGCGTGCGCCACCGGCTGGAGGTCCTCCAGCGGCGAGACGCCGCCGTGCACGTCCAGCATCTGCAGTTCGGCCTCCACGCTGGGGTAGCCGACGGAGACGCGGGCCATGAAGCGGTCGCGCTGGGCCTCGGGCAGCGGGTAGGTGCCCTCCATCTCGACCGGGTTCTGCGTGGCCACCACCATGAAGGGGCTCGGCAGCTCGTAGGTCTGGCCGTCGATGGTGACCTGGCGCTCCTCCATGGACTCCAGCAGCGCGGACTGCGTCTTCGGCGACGCGCGGTTGATCTCGTCACCGATCACGATCTGGGCGAAGATCGCGCCGGGCTTGAACTCGAAGTCCTTGCGCTGCTGGTCCCAGATGGACACGCCCGTGATGTCGGAAGGCAGCAGGTCGGGCGTGAACTGGATGCGCCGCACCGAACAGTCGATGGACCGCGCCAGGGCCTTCGCGAGCATCGTCTTGCCCACGCCCGGGACATCCTCGATCAGAAGATGCCCCTCGGCGAGCAGCACGGTCAGCGAAAGCCGTACGACCTCGGGCTTGCCCTCGATCACTTCCTCCACCGAACTGCGGACTCGCTCCACAGTGGCGGTCAGATCAGTGAGGCTCGCTCGATCGTCATAGGTCGTCACCCGGCCCTCCTCGGCCCGTTCTTTCCGGGCCGCCGCTCTGCGCTGCGGACCGGCCCACCCCTGGAACACGGACACCACGCGGGAAAGGTTCCGCGTGTTGCCACACCCGCATTCTTGCTGCCGTTACCGATTCGTGTCACTCGCCTGTGGACAACTGCCTGCGATATGTCGGGTCTTACGGCCTTTTGGGCACGCCAGAGCCGGAATTGACAGCGAAACGACAGCTACGGCGGATGGTTACGCGGGCTTGCGGGAGGCCGGACCGGGGCGGCGTGAACGGTTACGCGGGGTCGATCTCGCGCAGCAGACCGGTCCGCACGTCGAAGACGAAGCCGCGGACGTCGTCGGTGTGCATCAGGAACGGCGACGTGCGCAAGCGCTGCATCGACTGGCGTACGTCCTGGTCGACGTCCCGGAAGGCCTCCACGGCCCAGGCTGGGCGCTGGCCGACCTCCATCTCCAGCTCGGTGCGGAAGTCCTCGGTGATCGCCTCCAGGCCACAGCCGGTGTGATGGATCAGAACGATGCTGCGGGTGCCGAGCTTGCGCTGGCTGATCGTGAGCGAGCGGATCACGTCATCGGTGACCACGCCGCCGGCGTTGCGGATGGTGTGGCAGTCACCGAGTTCCAGACCGAGCGCGGCGTGCAGGTCGAGCCGGGCGTCCATGCAGGCCACGACGGCGACGCGCAGGACGGGACGGGCGTCCATGCCGGGGTCGGTGAAGGCGGCGGCGTATCGCTCGTTCGCCTCGACGAGGCGGTCGGTGACCGTGCCGCCGCGGGCTATCGCGCTTTCCGGACCAGCGGGAACCGATGCAGAAGTCGTCATACCCATGACGGTACTGGTCACGGCCGAAATGGTCCTGCTGTGAGGGGGGACAAAGAACATCAATGAGCCTTGTTGTGAGCTAACCCACAGGGGTGGCGTGAGTGCACCCATACGAGCGATTTCCCCTGCTGTGCGGCGTCGCCGGAACCCGAAGCGGCGACGCGCAGGCCGGTTGATTGACCGCGGGACTCGGTGGACTAAAGTGACGCGAAGCGGGAGGCGACTCTCCCTGCTGGACTGATTTCCCCCGGAGACCCCGGCGCTTTTGCCGGAGATCTCCCCACGTGCGCGGCGCGTACGTACGGCTCGGCCTCCTCCCGCTCCCGGTCGGCTGACGCTTCCGGCGCCGGCAGGCCTCCCCTTCACGAGCGGGCGGGGACCCGGCGGTGCGTACGGCCGCGCCGGATCTGAGAGGGCCCCTTGAGTCAGAGTCGACATGTCCCGGTGATGCTCCAGCGGTGCCTGGACCTGTTGGCCCCCGCCCTGCAGCGGCCGGGAGCGGTGGTCGTCGACTGCACGCTCGGCCTCGGCGGCCACAGCGAGGCCCTCCTGCAGCAGTTCCCCGAGGCCCGGCTGGTCGCCCTCGACCGCGACAAGGAGGCCCTGCGCCTGTCCGGCGAGCGGCTCGCCCCGTACGGCGAGCGCGCGACCCTCGTGCACGCCGTCTACGACGAGCTCCCGGAGGTCCTGGACCGGCTCGGCATCGCGCGCGTGCAGGGCGTGCTGTTCGACCTCGGCGTCTCCTCCATGCAGCTCGACGAGGCCGACCGAGGCTTCGCCTACGCCCAGGACGCCCCGCTCGACATGCGCATGGACCAGACGACCGGCATCAGCGCCGCCGAGGTCCTCAACACCTACCCGGCCGGCGAACTCGTCCGGATCCTGCGCACGTACGGCGAGGAGAAGCAGGCCAAGCGGATCGTGGCCGCGATCGTGCGCGAGCGGGAGAAGGAGCCGTTCAGCAACAGCGCGCGGCTCGTGGAGCTGATCCGCGACGCCCTTCCGCAGGCCGCCAAGCGCACCGGCGGCAACCCGGCCAAGCGCACCTTCCAGGCGCTGCGCATCGAGGTCAACGGCGAGCTCTCCGTCCTGGAGCGGGCCATCCCGGCCGCCGTGGAGGCCCTCGACGTCGGCGGGCGGATCGCGGTGCTGTCGTACCACTCGCTGGAGGACCGGCTGGTCAAGCAGGTGTTCGCGGCCGGCGCCGCCAGCACCGCCCCGCCCGGGCTGCCCGTGGTCCCCGAGCGTTACCAGCCCCGGCTCAAGCTGCTGACGCGCGGTGCCGAACTTCCCACCGAGGAAGAGGTCGCCGAGAACCGGCGCGCGGCACCGGCGCGCCTGCGCGGGGCCGAGCGCATCAGGGAGTCCATCGAATGAAGGGCGTGCGGCACAGGCGGTCGCCGGGGTCCAGGATTCAAACTCGCCAGTGGGAGAACCGGACTCAAGGGAGGGTGAGTGAGTAGGAAACCCGAACTGAGGGGGCGTGCCGCCCGGCTCGCGCGGCTTTTCCCCACCGGGGCCGGGCAAGCCGCCCGCACCCCCTTCGTCCTCCTCGTCGTCCTTCTCCTCGGCGGCGGCCTCATCGGCCTCCTCATGCTGAACTCCGCCCTCAGCGAGGGCGCGTTCAAACTCGACGACCTGGAGAGGGAGACCAAGGCCCTCACCGACGAGGAGCAGTCCCTGCAGCGGGACATCGACGCCTACTCCGCCCCCGACGCCCTCCAGCGCCGCGCCCGCGAACTCGGCATGGTCCCCGGCGGCGACCCGGCCTTCCTCGGCCCCGACGGCACGGTCAAGGGCGTCCCCTCCCCGGCGCCGGCCGATCCGAACGCGGCGTACGCCCCCCTCGTCCTCGCCCCCGAGGCCCTCGTCAGCGAGCCCACGGTGCCCCCGGCACCCAGCCCGACGCCCGCCACGCCGGCCACCGGGGCCGGCGTGGCCGGCGTGGCGGCGCCGCAGGACGCACCCTCCGATCCCTACGCACCGTCCGGGGCCACCTCCCCCGCGCCTGGATACGCGCCCCCGCAGGCCGCCCCCGCCGCGCCGCAGTACGCGCCCCCGGCGCAGCAGTCCATCCCGTCCGCCCAGTCCTCCACATACCCGACCCCCGGCAGGTGACGGAAGTGTCCGACAGGGAACCGCCGCGCCGCCGCGTGCCCGGACCCGCGAAGCCCGCCCGCTCCGGCGGCGCCCAGCGGCGCCAGGGCCCCGGCGCCCGCCCGGCCCGCCGCCCGGCACCACCCCGCCCCGCGGCCCGGATCATCCGGCTGGGCAGCCCCCGCCCCCGGCTGCGCATGGTCGGCCTGGCCCTGACCCTCGTCCTGAGCGCCTTCGTCGTACGGCTGCTCCAGGTCCAGGCCGTCGACGCGAGCACCTACGCCGCCAAGGCGGAGAAGAACCGGTACGTCGGCTACACCCTGGCCGCAGAGCGCGGCGGCATCACCGACCGCAACGGCGTGGCGCTGGCGACCAGTGTGGACGCGTACGACATCACGGCCGACCCCACGCTGTTCAGCCGCGAGCAGCTGAAGATCGACGACGGCCCCGAGCAGGCGGCGGCCCTCCTCGCGCCGATCCTCGGTCAGGAGCAGGAGACGATCGTCAGGAAGCTGCGGCCCGAGAACAAGAACTCGCGCTACACCCTGCTGGCGCGCCGCCAGACCCCGCAGGTCTGGAAGCAGATCAAGGACCTGAAGAACGCGCTGGCCACCAAGGCCGAGAAGGACAAGAGCACGGTCAACGTCCTCGCGGGCGTCCTGTCGGTCGCCAGCAGCAAGCGCGTGTACCCGAACGGCGACCTCGCCGCCGGGATACTGGGCTGGGTCAACGCCGACGGCAAGGGCGGCGGAGGAATCGAGCAGCAGCTGAACAAGGAGCTGTCCGGGAAGGACGGCGAGATCCGCTACGCCCAGTCCGGCGGACGCCAGGTGCCCACCGTGAGCGCCACCGAGACGCCCGCCGTCCCCGGCAGCGACGTCGAGCTCACCATCGACCGCGACATCCAGTGGGCCGCGCAGAACGCGATCAGCGAGCAGGTGAAGAAGTCCAGGGCGGACCGCGGCTATGTGATCGTCCAGGACGCCCGCACCGGCCAGGTCCTCGCCATGGCCAACTCGCCCGGCTTCGATCCGAACGACCTCGCCGAGGCCAGCGGCGAGAACATGGGCAACGCGGCCGTCCAGGACGCCTTCGAGCCCGGCTCCACCGCGAAGGTCATGTCCATGGCCGCCGTACTGGAGGAGGGCGTGGCCACACCGGGCACGCATGTCGTCGTGCCCAACCGGCTGCACCGCGGCGACCGGCTCTTCAAGGACGACATCGACCACGAGACCTGGTATCTCACGCTCAACGGCGTGCTCGCCAAGTCCAGCAACATCGGCACCATTCTCGCCACCGGCCAGCTGGGCAGGACCCAGCCGCAGGCCAACAGGGTCCTCTACGACTACCTGCGCAAGTTCGGCCTCGGCAGCTACACCGGGCTCGGCTTCCCCGGCGAGACCCCGGGCATCCTCGCCGCCCCGGACAAGTGGTCCACCTCGCAGCAGTACACGATTCCTTTCGGCCAGGGCGTGTCCATCAACGCGATGCAGGCGGCCTCCGTCTACTCGACGATCGCCAACGGCGGCGTCCGGGTCGAACCCTCGCTCGTGCGCGGCACCAAGGGACCCGACGGGCAGTTCACCCCCGCCCCCGCGCCCAAGAAGACCAGGGTCATCAGTGCGAAGACGGCGAAGACCCTCGCCCAGATGCTGGAGTCGGTCGTGGACGACCGGGAGGGCACCGGCACCAAGGCGCGCATCCCCGGCTACCGGGTCGCGGGCAAGACGGGTACGGCGAACCGAGTGGATCCGGCCACCGGCAAGTACCGCGGCTACACGTCGTCGTTCGCCGGCTTCGCGCCCGCCGACAAGCCGCGTGTCACGGTCTACTGCGCGATCCAGAACGCCACCGCGGGCAACTACTTCGGTGGCCAGATCTGCGGGCCCATCTACAAGCAGGTGATGGAGTTCGCCCTGAAGACCCTCCAGATCCCGCCGACCGGGGCCAGGCCCGCGAAGCTCCCGGTCGCCTACAACTGACCACCCTGATCAGCACCGAGCAGCCAGGAACCACCTCGTGACAACGATCACCCCCGACTCCGGGAACCAGAGCGCACCCCGCCCCTCACTTCGCTCCCAGGCGGGTGCGCCCGGTACGCTCACCGCCGTGCCACACGCTGATCAGTCCCAAACCACCCAGAAGGGGCATCCCGTGACGTATCCGGGGCCGCCCAGGCCGGTCCAGGTCTCCGCCACACCCCTCGCGGAGCTCGCCGATCAGCTGGGTGTCCCCGCGCCGGAACCCGCGGAAAGCGCCGCCGTCACGGGCATCACCCATGACTCGCGCGCCGTCCGCCCCGGCGACCTGTACGCCGCCCTCCCGGGCGCCCGCCTGCACGGCGCCGACTTCGTCACGCAGGCCGCCGGCCTCGGCGCCGTCGCCGTGCTGACCGACCCGACGGGGGCCGAGCGCGCCGCCGCGACCGGCCTGCCGGTCCTGGTCGTCGAGGACCCGCGCGGGCGGATGGGCGAGCTGGCGGCCACGATCTACGGCCACCCCGGCCGCGACCTGCTGCAGATCGGCATCACCGGCACGTCGGGCAAGACCACCACCGCGTATCTCGTCGAGGGCGCCCTCAAGACGGCCCGCACCACCGGACTCATCGGCACGGTGGAGATGCGCGTCGGCGACGAGCGCATCAAGTCCGAGCGGACTACCCCCGAAGCCACCGACCTCCAGGCCCTGTTCGCCGTCATGCGCGAACGCGGCGTCGAGGCGGTCGCCATGGAGGTCTCCAGCCACGCGCTGGTCCTCGGCCGGGTCGACGGGTGCGTCTTCGACATCGCCGTCTTCACCAACCTCAGCCCGGAGCACATGGAGTTCCACTCCGACATGGAGGACTACTTCCGGGCCAAGGCGCAGCTGTTCACCCCGAAACGCAGCAAACTCGGCGTCGTCAACCTCGACGACGAGTACGGCCGCAGGCTCGCCAAGGAGGCCACCGTCCCGGTCATCACCTTCTCGGCCGAGGGCCACCCCGACGCCGACTGGCGCGCCGAGGGCGTCGAGATCGGACCCATGGACTCGACGTTCACCGTGCTCGGGCCCAAGGGCGAGCGGATCGCCGCCAGGTCGCCGATCGCGGGCCCCTTCAACGTGGCGAACACCCTCGCCGCCATCACCGCCCTGGCCGCCGCCGGCCTCGACGCGCAGGCCGCCGCCGACGGCATCGCCGCCGTGCCGGGCGTGCCGGGCCGGCTGGAGCGCGTGGACGCCGGGCAGCCGTATCTCGCGGTCGTGGACTACGCCCACAAGACCGACGCGGTCGAGTCGGTGCTCAAGGCGCTCCGCAAGGTCACCGAGGGCAAGCTGCACGTCGTGCTCGGCTGCGGCGGGGACCGCGACACGACCAAGCGCGCGCCGATGGGCGCCGCCGTGGCCCGGCTCGCCGACACCGCCGTACTGACCTCCGACAACCCCCGCTCCGAGGACCCCCTCGCGATCCTCGCGACCATGCTGCAGGGCGCGGCGTCCGTGCCCGTGCACGAGCGTGGCGAGGTGCAGGTCTTCGAGGACCGGGCCGCCGCGATCGCCGCGGCCGTCGCCCGCGCACAGCCCGGCGACACCGTGCTGGTCGCCGGCAAGGGCCATGAGCAGGGCCAGGACATCGCCGGAGTGGTCCGTCCCTTCGACGACCGCCAGGTGCTTCGCGAAGCTATCCAGAAGACCCAGGGATGAACTTGTGATCGCCCTCTCTCTCGCCGAGATCGCAGAAGTCGTCGGCGGGCAGACGCACGACATACCGGATCCGTCCGTCCAGGTCACCGGACCCGTCGTCCGGGACTCCCGGGAAGTGGAGACCGGCACCCTCTTCGCCGCCTTCGTCGGCGAGCGCGTGGACGGCCACGACTTCGCCCGGCAGGTCGTCGAAGCGGGCGCCGTCGCCGTACTGGCGTCGCGCCCCGTCGGCGTGCCCGCGATCGTCGTGGCCGACGTCCAGAAGGCGCTCGGCGCCCTCGCCCGGCATGTCGTACGACGGCTCGGCGCGACCCTCGTGGCCCTGACCGGCTCGGCCGGCAAGACCAGCACCAAGGACCTGATCGCCCAGGTGCTTCAGCGCAAGGCGCCCACCGTGTGGACGCCGGGCTCGCTCAACAACGAGATCGGGCTGCCGCTGACCGCGCTCACCGCCACCGAGGAGACGAGGTTCCTCGTCCTGGAGATGGGCGCCCGCGGCATCGGCCACATCCGCTATCTCACCGATCTGACGCCCCCGAAGGTCGGCCTCGTGCTCAACGTCGGCACCGCCCACATCGGCGAGTTCGGCGGCCGTGAGCAGATCGCGCAGGCCAAGGGCGAGCTCGTGGAGGCCCTTCCGGAGGACGGCGCCGCGATCCTCAACGCCGACGACCCCCTCGTACGGGCCATGGCGTCCCGTACGAAGGCGAAGGTGATCCTTTTCGGAGAGTCAGGCGAAGCGGACGTACGCGCCGAGAACGTGCGACTCACGGACAGCGGACAGCCGTCCTTCATGCTTCACACACCCTCCGGGTGCAGCGATGTGACCATGCGCCTGTACGGTGAGCACCACGTGTCGAACGCGCTCGCCGCGGCCGCCGTCGCCCATGAGCTGGGCATGTCCGCGGAAGAGATCGCCACCGCGCTCTCCGAGGCGGGCTCCCTCTCCCGCTGGCGTATGGAGGTCACCGAGCGCCCGGACGGCGTGACCATCGTCAACGACGCCTACAACGCGAACCCCGAGTCCATGCGGGCTGCCCTCAGGGCGCTGGCGGCCATGGGCAAGGGGCGCCGTACGTGGGCGGTGCTCGGCAAGATGGCCGAGCTCGGGGACGAGGCGCTCGCCGAGCACGACGCGGTCGGACGGCTCGCCGTCCGGCTCAACGTCAGCAAGCTCGTCGCGGTCGGGGGCAGGGAAGCGTCCTGGCTGCAACTGGGCGCATATAACGAGGGTTCGTGGGGTGAGGAGTCGGTGCACGTGTCCGACGCACAGGCGGCGGTCGACCTGTTGCGCAGCGAGTTGCGCCCAGGAGACGTCGTACTCGTGAAGGCGTCCCGTTCGGTCGGTCTGGAGAGCGTCGCCGAGGCGCTGCTCGCGGGCGGTACCGAGGGTGAGGTTGCCGCCCGATGATGAATCAGATCCTGTTCTCAGGAGTCATTGGCCTCTTCCTGACCCTGGTCGGCACCCCGCTGCTGATCAAGCTGCTGGCCCGCAAGGGCTACGGCCAGTACATCCGGGACGACGGCCCGCGCGAGCACCACAGCAAGCGCGGTACGCCGACCATGGGTGGCATCGCCTTCATCCTGGCGACGATCGCCGCGTACTTCCTGTCCAAGCTGATCACCGGCAAGCCGCCGACGTTCTCCGGCATCCTGGTGATCGGTCTGATGGCCGGCATGGGTCTGGTCGGCTTCCTGGACGACTACATCAAGATCGTCAAGCGTCGTTCGCTGGGTCTGCGGGCCAAGGCCAAGATGGCCGGCCAGCTGCTCGGCGGTATCGCCTTCGCGGTGCTCTCGCTGCAGTTCGCGGACAACCGCGGCAACACCCCGGCCTCCACCAAGCTCTCCTTCGTGCAGGACTTCGGCTGGTCCATCGGCCCGGTGCTGTTCGTCGTCTGGGCGCTGTTCATGATCCTCGCCATGTCGAACGGCGTGAACCTGACGGACGGCCTGGACGGCCTCGCCACCGGCGCCTCCGTGCTGGTCTTCGGCGCCTACACGTTCATCGGCGTCTGGCAGTTCCAGGAGTCCTGCGCCAACGCGCAGACGCTGGCCAACCCCACCGCCTGTTACGAGGTGCGCGATCCACTCGACCTCGCCGTAGTCTCCTCCGCGCTGATGGGCGCCTGCCTCGGCTTCCTGTGGTGGAACACCTCGCCCGCCAAGATCTTCATGGGCGACACCGGGTCGCTGGCCCTGGGCGGCGCGCTGGCCGGTCTGGCGATCTGCTCCCGCACGGAGCTGCTGCTCGCCATCCTCGGCGGTCTCTTCGTGCTGATCACCATGTCGGTGGTCATCCAGGTCGGCTCCTTCCGCCTCACCGGCAAGCGCGTCTTCCGCATGGCGCCACTCCAGCACCACTTCGAACTCAAGGGCTGGTCCGAAGTGCTCGTCGTGGTCCGTTTCTGGATCATTCAGGGCATCTGTGTGATCGTCGGACTGGGCCTCTTCTACGCGGGATGGGCAGCGGACAAGTGACCGACTGGCAGGGAAAGAACGTCACCGTCGCCGGGCTCGGCGTCTCCGGGATCCCGGCGGCCAAGGTGCTGCACGGCCTCGGCGCGAACGTCACCGTCGTCAACGACGGCGACGACGCACGCGCGCGTGCCCAGGCCGAGGAGCTGGAGGCGCTCGGCATCGCCGTCCGCCTCGGCGACGGCGCGACCCTGCCCGAAGGTACCGAGCTGATCGTCACCACGCCCGGCTGGAAGCCGGACAAGCCGCTGTTCGCCGCCGCCGAGCAGGCCGGCGTCCCGGTCTGGGGCGACGTCGAGCTGGCCTGGCGGCTGCGCGGGCCCGACGCCGCACCGTGGCTCGCCGTCACCGGCACCAACGGCAAGACCACCACGGTCCAGATGCTCGCCTCCATCCTCCAAGCGGCGGGCCTGCGCACCGCCGCCGTCGGCAACATCGGCGTCTCGCTGCTCGACGCGGTGCTCGGCGAGGAGCAGTACGACGTCCTGGCCGTGGAGCTGTCCAGCTACCAGCTCCACTGGGCCCCCTCGCTGCGGGCACACTCGGCGGCCGTGCTGAACATCGCCCCGGACCACCTCGACTGGCACGGCTCCATGGAGGCGTACGCCGCCGACAAGGGCCGCATCTACGAGGGCAACCGCGTCGCCTGCGTCTACAACGTCGCCGACAAGGCCACCGAGGACCTGGTGCGCGAGGCCGACGTCGAGGAGGGCTGCCGCGCCATCGGCTTCACCCTCGGCACCCCGGCCCCCTCCCAACTCGGCGTGGTGGAGGGCATCCTGGTCGACCGCGCCTTCGTCGAGAACCGGCAGAAGAACGCCCAGGAGCTCGCCGAGGTCTCCGACGTCAACCCGCCCGCCCCGCACAACATCGCCAACGCCCTCGCGGCGGCGGCCCTCGCCCGGGCCTACGGGGTGCCCCCCAAGGCCGTACGGGACGGCCTGCGGGCCTTCACCCCGGACGCCCACCGCATCGCACACGTGGCGGACGTGGACGGGGTCGCCTACGTCGACGACTCCAAGGCCACCAACACGCACGCGGCGGAGGCCTCGTTGGCGGCGTACGAGTCCATCGTCTGGATCGCGGGCGGACTCGCCAAGGGAGCCGTCTTCGAGGAGCTGGTCGCCAAGTCGGCGAAGCGGCTTCGCGGAGCCGTGCTCATCGGCGCGGATCGCGGCCTGATCCGGGAAGCCCTCGCGCGACACGCGCCGGAAGTACCCGTCGTCGACCTCGACCGGACCGACACTGGGGCGATGCCGGCGGCGGTCCAGGAGGCGCAGCGGCTCGCGCGGCCCGGTGACACGGTGCTCCTTGCCCCGGCCTGTGCCTCGATGGACATGTTCGCCAACTACAACCAGCGCGGTGACGCGTTCGCGGAGGCGGTTCGCGAACTCGGCGCGGGCGCCTGACGGCGGGTCTCGGCCACTGCGGGTGCTTCGGGACCCCGCCGTGAAGTGGAGGGACGCGTGACTCGGATGTGGCCGGACGGCAGGTACTCGCCCGGCGAGGCGGTGAGCGCCGATGCCCGGTAGCCGTACGGGACGGCCTCCCGCCCAGCGGGCCGTTCGGCGCCCCGCCCCGCTCCGGCCGCCGCGCGACAGCGCCGTACGACGCCTGTACACGCGCCTGCACCGGGCATGGGACCGGCCGCTCACCGCGTACTACCTGATCCTCGGCGGCAGTCTGCTGATCACCGTGCTCGGGCTGGTGATGGTCTACTCGGCCTCCCAGATCACCGCGCTGCAGATGTCGCTGCCCGGTTCGTACTTCTTCCGCAAGCAGCTGCTGGCCGCGGTGATCGGCGCCGGGCTGCTGTTCGCCGCCTCCCGGATGCCCGTGAAGCTGCACCGGGCGCTGGCCTATCCGATCCTCGCGGGCGCCGTCTTCCTGATGGCGCTCGTGCAGGTGCCCGGGATAGGAGTCGCGGTCAACGGCAACCAGAACTGGATCGCCCTCGGCGGCTCCTTCCAGATCCAGCCCAGCGAGTTCGGCAAGCTCGCGCTGGTGCTGTGGGGCGCCGACCTGATCGCCCGCAAGGAGGACAAGCGGCTGCTGAGCCAGTGGAAGCACATGCTGGTGCCGCTCGTGCCGGTCGCCTTCATGCTGCTCGGACTGATCATGCTCGGCGGCGACATGGGTACGGCGATCATCCTGTCGGCGATCCTGTTCGGCCTGCTGTGGCTGGCGGGGGCGCCGACCCGGCTCTTCGTGGGGGTACTGTCGGTCGCCGGCTCGATCGGCGTGCTCCTCATCAAGAGCAGTGAGAACCGCATGGCCCGCCTGCAGTGCCTCGGCGCCACCGAGCCGCGCAGCGGTGCCGTCGACTGCTGGCAGGCCGTGCACGGCATCTACGCGCTCGCCTCCGGCGGAATCTTCGGCTCCGGCCTCGGTGCGAGTGTGGAGAAATGGGGCCAACTCCCCGAAGCCCACACCGACTTCATCTTCGCCGTCACCGGTGAGGAACTGGGCCTGGCGGGGACGCTGTCGGTGCTCGCCCTCTTCGCGGCTCTAGGCTATGCGGGTATCCGCGTGGCCGGACGCACGGAGGACCACTTCGTGAGGTATGCCGCGGGAGGCGTGACCACCTGGATCACCGCGCAAGCCGTGATCAACATCGGTGCGGTGCTCGGCCTGCTGCCGATCGCCGGCGTCCCCCTCCCGCTGTTCTCCTACGGAGGGTCCGCCCTGCTGCCGACCATGTTCGCCATCGGGCTGCTGATCGCCTTCGCGCGCGACGAGCCCGCTGCGCGGGCGGCGCTTTCGGGGCGGCAACCCCGCTTTGGTAGAAAGCGTGCGGGAGGCGCCGGCCGCGGCCGGGAGCCTCGGAGATGGAACACGATGCGACGGCGTGCCTCGGCGGCGCGTTCGTCCGGAGAGCGGTGAATTTCGGTGCATGTCGTACTCGCCGGTGGGGGGACCGCCGGCCACATCGAGCCCGCGCTCGCCCTCGCGGACGCCCTGCGCAGGCAGGACCCGACCGTGGGGATCACGGCCCTGGGCACGGAGCGCGGCCTTGAGACCCGGCTCGTGCCAGAGCGGGGCTACGAGCTCGCGCTGATCCCCGCCGTACCCCTGCCGCGCAAGCCGACGCCCGAGCTGATCACCGTCCCGGGCCGGCTGCGCGGCACGATCAAGGCCGCCGAGCAGGTCCTGGAGCGCACCAAGGCGGACGCCGTGGTCGGCTTCGGCGGCTATGTCGCCCTGCCCGGCTACCTCGCCGCCAAGCGCCTCGGGGTGCCGATCGTCATCCACGAGGCCAACGCCCGCCCGGGCCTGGCCAACAAGATCGGTTCGCGGTACGCCGCCCAGGTCGCCGTCTCCACCCCGGACAGCAAGCTGCGGGGCGCGCGCTACATCGGCATCCCGCTGCGCCGCTCCATCGCCACCCTCGACCGGGCCGCGGTCCGCCCGGAGGCCCGCGCGATGTTCGGGCTCGACCCGAACCTGCCCACGCTGCTGGTCTCCGGCGGTTCGCAGGGCGCCCGCCGCCTCAACGAGGTCGTCCAGCAGGTCGCGCCCTACCTCCAGCAGGCCGGGATCCAGATCCTGCACGCGGTCGGACCGAAGAACGAACTGCCGCAGGTCCACCAGATGCCGGGAATGCCCCCCTACATCCCGGTAAGTTACCTGGACCGGATGGACCTCGCGTACGCCGCGGCCGACATGATGCTCTGCCGCGCGGGCGCGATGACCGTCGCCGAACTCTCCGCCGTCGGACTCCCGGCCGCCTATGTCCCGCTGCCCATCGGCAACGGCGAGCAGCGGCTCAACGCCCAGCCGGTGGTCAAGGCCGGCGGCGGGCTGCTGGTCGACGACGCGGAACTCACCCCCGAGTGGGTGCAGCAGAACGTCCTGCCCGTGCTCGCCGACCCGCACCGGCTGTACGAGATGTCCCGCGCCGCCGGCGAGTTCGGCCGCCGGGACGCCGACGACCTGCTCGTCGGCATGGTGTACGAGGCGATCGCCTCGCATCGACGTTAGGACCGTTGACGGAGGGCAGGGAGCGTGGCCGGACCGACTACCGCCGAGCGCGGTGAACGGCAGCAGGAGTCGTCCGACCCGCCCCTCGCCCGGCGGCGATCGAGGCTGTCGCGCCTTCGTGTGATCATCATTCTTGCGGTCGCCCTCGTGCTGATCGGCGCGGGCGCCGGCTGGCTGTTGTACGGCTCACAGTGGCTGCGTGTCGAGCGGGTGTCGGTCGCCGGGACCCGGGTCCTGACGCCCGCACAGGTCCGCGAGGCGGCCGACGTCCCGGTCGGGGCACCGCTGATTTCCGTCGACATCGAGGCGATTGAGGCACGACTGCGCCAGAAATTGCCCCGAATTGACGTGGTTGACGTGGCCCGCTCCTGGCCCCATGGAATCAGCCTGAAAGTGACGGAGCGTGCTCCGGTTCTGGTTGTCCAAAAGGGCGGAAACTTCGTCGAAGTGGACAAGAAAGGTGTCCGATTCGCCACGGTTTCCGAGCCCCCGAAAGGGGTCCCCGCACTGGAATTGGCGCTGTCCCGGTCGAGTTCCGCCGCGGCCAGCCTGCGCCGCTTCGGCGAGGTCCGTCTGGTCCGGGAGGCGGTGCGTGTCGCGGACGCGCTTCCGGCCGCCGTCGCGCGGAACACCCAGGTCGTCAAGGTCCGCTCCTACGACGACATCTCGCTGGAGTTGAACGACGGCCGGATCGTCGCATGGGGGAGTGGCGAGAAGGGCGCCGCGAAGGCTCGCGCGCTCACCGCTCTCATGAAAGCCTCGCCGGATGCAGGGCACTTCGACGTCAGCGTTCCCACCGCCCCTGCGTCATCGGGGAGTTGACGCACATCTGCGCAGGCCAGCACCCTGGTTGGGCAGCGACACGGCTGATCACATAGGGTGAAAAGAAAAACGGGAGGTTCGGCGTGTTCGTTGAACGTGCGCCACTTGTCGACTTAGTGTCCTGTTCAGAAGACTTCAAGGAACAGACACACTGGTAACCCTAAACTTCAGGGTTAGGGTTCGGGTCGGCGCTACGGACCGTCCCATTCGGCATCTGTCGCCGGTTCACGAAGGCTGAGCGCTTCCCGTGATCCGACGACCCGTAACTCGAGGCGAGAGGCCTTCGACGTGGCAGCACCGCAGAACTACCTCGCAGTCATCAAAGTCATCGGTGTCGGCGGCGGTGGTGTCAATGCCATCAACCGGATGATCGAGGTCGGTCTCAAGGGCGTCGAGTTCATCGCTATCAACACCGACGCGCAAGCTCTGTTGATGAGCGACGCCGACGTCAAGCTCGACGTCGGCCGTGAACTCACCCGCGGACTCGGCGCCGGAGCCAACCCGGCCGTCGGCCGCAAGGCCGCCGAGGACCACCGCGAGGAGATCGAGGAGGTCCTCAAGGGGGCCGACATGGTCTTCGTGACGGCCGGTGAAGGCGGTGGCACCGGCACCGGCGGCGCGCCCGTCGTGGCCAACATCGCACGCTCCCTTGGCGCCCTCACCATCGGCGTGGTCACGCGCCCGTTCACCTTCGAGGGACGGCGCCGCGCGAACCAGGCCGAGGACGGCATCGCCGAACTCCGCGAAGAGGTCGACACCCTCATCGTCATCCCGAACGACCGGCTGCTGTCCATCTCGGACCGCCAGGTCTCGGTCCTCGACGCCTTCAAGTCCGCGGACCAGGTCCTGCTCTCCGGTGTCCAGGGCATCACCGACCTCATCACCACGCCTGGCCTCATCAACCTCGACTTCGCCGACGTCAAGTCGGTCATGTCCGAGGCCGGTTCGGCCCTCATGGGCATCGGCTCGGCCCGCGGCGACGACCGTGCGGTGGCCGCGGCCGAGATGGCGATCTCCTCGCCGCTCCTGGAGGCGTCCATCGACGGCGCCCGGGGCGTGCTGCTCTCCATCTCCGGCGGCTCCGACCTCGGCCTGTTCGAGATCAACGAGGCCGCCCAGCTGGTCAGCGAGGCCGCCCACCCCGAGGCCAACATCATCTTCGGCGCGGTCATCGACGACGCCCTCGGCGACGAGGTGCGGGTCACCGTGATCGCAGCCGGCTTCGACGGGGGCCAGCCGCCGGCCCGCCGGGACAACGTCCTCGGCTCGACCTCGTCCTCCCCGGCCCGCCGCGAGGAGCCCACTCCGGTACGGCAGCAGCCGGAGAGCCGCCCGTCCTTCGGCTCGCTCGGCAGCGTCACGCCGAAGGAGGACCCCGAGCCCGACCCGGAGCCGGTGGCCGACATCCCGGTCGCCCCGCCGGTGCCGCCGTCGCGGACCTACGCCGACAGCGCGGCGGAGGAGCTGGACGTCCCGGACTTCCTCAAGTGATCCTTCCGACGTGATAGGACAGCACGACACCGTGAGCGGCGCGCACTTCGCCTTCACCGACCGGTGGGGCGGGGTGAGCGCCGCTCCGTATGAGGAGCTCAATCTCGGCGGAGCGGTCGGCGACGACCCCGAGGCCGTACGGACCAACCGGGAACTGGCCGCCAAGTCGCTCGGCCTCGATCCGGCCCGGGTGGTCTGGATGAACCAGGTGCACGGCGACGACGTCGCCGAGGTCGAGGGACCGTGGGTCACCGGGCCGCCCCCGGAGGTGGATGCCCTGGTGACCGCCGCCCGGGGACTCGCCCTCGCCGTGCTGACCGCCGACTGCGTGCCGGTCCTCCTGGCCGATCCGGTCGCCGGAGTGGTCGCCGCCGCCCACGCCGGACGCCCCGGACTGGTCAAGGGGATCGTGCCCGCCGCCGTCGACGCGATGCGGTCGCTCGGCGCCGACCCCGCCCGGATCGTCGTCCGCACCGGCCCCGCCGTCTGCGGCCGGTGCTACGAGGTGCCGGAGACGATGCGCGCCGAGGTGGCCGCCGTGGAGCCGACGGCGCACGCCGAGACGAGTTGGGGCACTCCCGCGGTCGATGTGGGCGCAGGAGTGCACGCACAGCTCGCACGACTCGGAGTGCGCGACCGGGAGCAGTCGCCGGTGTGCACGCGGGAGTCGACCGATCACTTCTCGTACCGCCGCGACCGCACGACCGGTCGGCTCGCGGGCTATGTCTGGCTGGACTGAATGGACATGACGGACCGTAAGGGCGAACTCGCCGCAAATCTGGCGAAGGTGGAGAACCGAATCGCCGCGGCATGCGCGGCCGCCGGGCGGGACCGGGCGGAAGTGACCTTGATCGTGGTCACCAAGACCTATCCCGCGAGCGATGTGCGGATCCTGTCGGAACTCGGTGTCCGCCATGTCGCCGAGAACCGGGACCAGGACGCGGCACCGAAGGCCGCCGCATGCTCGGATCTGCCCCTTACTTGGCATTTTGTCGGTCAGCTCCAGACCAACAAGGTGCGATCTGTGGTCGGTTACGCGGATCTCGTGCAGTCCGTCGATCGTTCCAAGCTGGTGACGGCCCTGTCGAAGGAGGCCGTACGGCAGGAGCGCGAGGTGGGCTGCCTCATCCAGGTGGCGCTGGATGCGGGAGAGAGCCGGCGGGGCGAGAGGGGAGGCGTGGCGCCGGGCGGAGTCGAGGAGTTGGCGGATCTCGTCGCGAAGGCTCCGGGGTTGCGGCTGGACGGTCTCATGACCGTCGCTCCGCTCACCGGGGAGTACGCGGGGCGCCAACAGGCGGCGTTCGAGCGGTTGATGGATTTGTCGACCGACCTGCGCCGAGCACATCCGGCTGCGAACATGGTGTCGGCAGGGATGAGTGCGGACCTCGAAGAGGCCGTGGCGGCCGGTGCGACACATGTGCGCGTCGGCACTGCGGTACTCGGAGTCCGCCCCAGGCTCGGGTAACGTCGCCAGGAAGTCGGACCACAGCAGAATATATGGTCAATGCCGTCGAAAGGCGGGCGTAACGACCGCGTGGATCGCGGGCACTTGGCAGTCGTCAGCCGATCCACCACAGAGCGGAGGACTCAGAGCATGGCCGGCGCGATGCGCAAGATGGCGGTCTACCTCGGCCTCGTGGAGGACGATGGGTACGACGGCCGGGGGTTCGACCCCGATGACGACTTCGAGCCCGAACTGGACCCGGAGCCCGAGCGGGACCACCGACGGCACGAGCCGTCCCACCAGTCGCACAGCGCACATCAGTCCCAAAGGGACGAAGAGGTGCGAATCATTCAACCACCCGCGCCTCGCGAGCCGGTCGCCCGAGCGACTTCGCTAGCCGCGGAATCCGGCCGCCCGGCGCGCATCGCGCCCGTGGCATCCATCACACAAGAACGCGCAAGCCTGGAGAAGAACGCACCGGTGATCATGCCCAAGGTCGTGTCGGAACGAGAGCCTTATCGGATCACCACGCTTCACCCGCGGACCTACAACGAGGCCCGTACTATCGGGGAACACTTCCGTGAGGGCACCCCGGTGATCATGAATCTGACTGAGATGGATGACACAGACGCGAAGCGACTTGTCGACTTTGCGGCTGGTTTGGTGTTTGGTCTTCACGGCAGCATCGAGCGGGTGACGCAGAAGGTGTTTCTGTTGTCGCCTGCTAACGTCGATGTCACGGCGGAGGACAAGGCCCGCATCGCAGAGGGCGGGTTCTTCAACCAGAGCTGAGACGCACCACCGGAAACGACCGCACGGAACAGGGAACAGGGGAGAGGGAAGCACCAGTCATGAGCGTGGTCCTGCAAGTTCTCTACATCGCGCTGATGGTCTTCCTCATCGTGCTCATCTTCCGGCTGGTCATGGACTACGTCTTCCAGTTCGCCCGCTCATGGCAACCCGGCAAGGCGATGGTGGTCGTTCTGGAGGCCACCTACACTGTCACTGATCCACCGCTCAAGCTTCTGCGGCGGGTCATCCCGCCGCTGCGTCTCGGGGGCGTGGCGCTCGACCTGTCCTTCTTCGTACTGATGATCATCGTCTACATCCTGATCACGCTCGTACGGAGCGCGATGTGAGCGATGTGACAGATACGGTCTTGCCGACTGCCGACGACTACGTTGAGGTGAAGAGATGCCGTTGACCCCCGAGGACGTGCGGAACAAGCAGTTCACGACCGTCCGCCTCCGAGAAGGCTATGACGAGGACGAGGTCGATGCCTTCCTCGATGAGGTCGAAGCCGAACTGACCCGCCTGCTCCGCGAGAACGAGGACCTGCGCGCCAAGCTGGCCGCGGCCACGCGTGCTGCTGCCCAGAACCAGCAGAACATGCGCAAGCCTCCGGAGGGCCCCGGCGGTCCTCAGGACCAGCAGCAGGGCATGCGCGGTCCGGGTGCTCCCGTCCCCGCCGGGATATCGGGCCCGCCGCAGCAGCAGATGGGCGGCCCCATGGGTGGCCCGCCCCAGCTGCCGAGCGGTGCCCCGCAGCTGCCCGCCGGTCCCGGCGGTCAGGGTGGTCCGCAGGGTCCCGGTCCGATGGGCCAGGGTCCGGGGCCGATGGGCCAGCCCCCCATGCAGCAGATGGGCGGCCCGATGGGTGGTCCGATGGGCGGCCCCATGGGCGGTCCCGGTCAGGGCGGCCCCGGTGGCGACAGCGCCGCGCGCGTTCTGTCGCTGGCCCAGCAGACCGCCGACCAGGCGATCGCCGAGGCCCGTTCCGAGGCCAACAAGATCGTCGGCGAGGCGCGTTCGCGTGCCGAGGGTCTTGAGCGTGACGCCCGTGCCAAGGCGGACGCCCTGGAGCGGGACGCGCAGGAGAAGCACCGTGTTGCGATGGGCTCCCTGGAGTCCGCCCGCGCCACGCTGGAGCGCAAGGTCGAGGACCTGCGTGGCTTCGAGCGCGAGTACCGCACGCGGCTGAAGTCCTACCTGGAGTCCCAGCTGCGCCAGCTGGAGACGCAGGCGGACGACTCGCTCGCCCCGCCGCGCACCCCGGCCACGGCGTCTCTCCCGCCGTCCCCGGCGCCCTCCATGGCACCGGCCGGCGCGAGCGCCCCGTCGTACGGCGGCAACCAGACGATGGGCGGCGCCCCGTCTCCGGCCGGCCCGTCCTACGGCGGTCAGCAGCAGATGTCCCCGGCGATGACCCAGCCGATGGCACCGGTCCGCCCGCAGGGTCCGTCCCCGATGGGCCAGGCTCCCTCGCCGATGCGTGGGTTCCTGATCGACGAGGACGACAACTGACGGTTGGTAGTACGCCGTAGGCGTCGGCAGCGTTCAGGGCGGGGCCCCGGATTTCGATCCGGGGCCCCGCCCTTTTGCTACGCGTGTTCACGGTGTTTGCGGCGTTTGTTCGGTGCTGGGTGCGGTGTCCGACGTACACAACGCCGAAGGCCCGGAACCACCAAGATTCTTTGGCGGTTCCGGGCCTTCGATCGTCCGGCCGAGCCTCGCTACGCCTTGCGCAGGCGGAACGTGAGCGTCAGGCCCTCGTCCGTGAACGGGTTGCCGTAGCTGTCGTCCGCCTCGCCCTGGGCGAAGTCCGTCGCCAGGACCTCGTCGGCGATGAGCTCGGCGTGCTCGCCGAGGGCCGCGATCGTCGCCGCGTCCGTCGCCGTCCAGCGCAGAGCGATCCGGTCGGCCACGTCCAGGCCGCTGTTCTTGCGGGCCTCCTGGATCAGACGGATCGCGTCACGGGCCAGGCCCGCTCGACGGAGCTCCTCCGTGATCTCCAGGTCCAGGGCGACCGTCGCACCCGAGTCGGACGCCACCGACCAGCCCTCGCGCGGGGTCTCCGTGATGATCACCTCGTCGGGGGCGAGCGTGACCGTCTCGCCGTCGACCTCCACCGACGCCGTGCCCTCGCGCAGGGCCAGTGACAGGGCGGCGGCGTCCGCGTTCGAGATGGCCTTCGCCACGTCCTGGACGCGCTTGCCGAATCGCTTGCCCAGGGCGCGGAAGTTGGCCTTGGCGGTGGTGTCGACCAGGCTGCCGCCGACCTCGGACAGGGACGCCAGCGACGAGACGTTCAGCTCCTCGGTGATCTGCGTGTGCAGCTCGGGGTCGAGGGTCTCGAAGCCCGCGGCCGCCACCAGCGCCCGGGACAGCGGCTGGCGCGTCTTGACGCCGGACTCCGCGCGCGTGGCGCGGCCCAGCTCGACCAGCCGGCGGACCAGGACCATCTGCCTGGACAGCTCCGGGTCGATGGCGGTGAGGTCCGCCTCCGGCCAGGACGCCAGGTGCACCGACTCCGGGGCGCCCGGGGCCACCGGGACGATCAGGTCCTGCCAGACCCGCTCGGTGATGAACGGGGTCAGCGGGGCCATCAGCTTCGTGACCGTCTCGACGACCTCGTGCAGGGTGCGCAGCGCCGCCTTGTCGCCCTGCCAGAAGCGGCGACGCGAGCGGCGGACGTACCAGTTCGACAGGTCGTCGACGAACGCCGAGAGCAGCTTGCCGGCGCGCTGGGTGTCGTACGCCTCCAGGGACTGGGTCACCTGGTCGACCAGCGCGTGCAGCTCGGACAGCAGCCAGCGGTCCAGGACCGGGCGGTCGGCCGGGGCCGGGTCGGCCTCGGACGGGGCCCAGTTCGCCGTACGGGCGTACAGGGCCTGGAAGGCCACCGTGTTCCAGTACGTCAGGAGCGTCTTGCGGACGACCTCCTGGATCGTGCCGTGGCCGACACGGCGGGCCGCCCACGGGGAGCCGCCAGCCGCCATGAACCAGCGCACCGCGTCCGCGCCGTGCTGATCCATCAGCGGGATCGGCTGCAGGATGTTGCCCAGGTGCTTGGACATCTTGCGGCCGTCCTCGGCGAGGATGTGGCCGAGGCACACGACGTTCTCGTACGACGACTTGTCGAAGACCAGCGTGCCGACCGCCATCAGCGTGTAGAACCAGCCGCGGGTCTGGTCGATCGCCTCGGAGATGAACTGCGCCGGGTACCGGCTCTCGAACAGCTCCTTGTTCTTGTACGGGTAGCCCCACTGCGCGAACGGCATCGAGCCCGAGTCGTACCAGGCGTCGATGACCTCCGGCACGCGCGTGGCCGTCTGGCCGCAGCCGTCGTGGCGGCAGGCGAAGGTGACGTCGTCGATGTACGGGCGGTGCGGGTCGAGCCCGGACTGGTCGGTGCCGGTGAGCTCGGTGAGCTCGGCGCGGGAGCCGACGCAGGTGAGGTGGTCGTCCTCGCAGCGCCAGATCGGCAGCGGGGTGCCCCAGTAGCGGTTGCGGGACAGGGCCCAGTCGATGTTGTTCTGCAGCCAGTCGCCGAAGCGGCCGTGCTTCACGGTCTCCGGGTACCAGTTCGTCTTCTCGTTCTCTTCGAGGAGACGGTCCTTGATCGCCGTGGTGCGGATGTACCAGGACGGCTGCGCGTAGTAGAGGAGCGCGGTGTGGCAGCGCCAGCAGTGCGGGTAGCTGTGCTCGTACGGGATGTGCTTGAAGAGCAGGCCGCGCTGCTGGAGGTCCTCGGTGAGCTTTTCGTCCGCCTTCTTGAAGAAGACGCCGCCGACCAGAGGGACGTCCTCGTCGAAGGTGCCGTCCGGGCGGACGGGGTTGACGACGGGGAGGCCGTACGAGCGGCAGACCTTGAGGTCGTCCTCACCGAAGGCGGGGGACTGGTGGACCAGGCCCGTACCGTCCTCGGTGGTGACGTACTCGGCGTTGACCACGAAGTGGGCTTCCGCCGGGAACTCCACGAGCTCGAACGGACGTTGATACGTCCAGCGCTCCATCTCGGCGCCCGTGAAGGACTGGCCGGTGGTCTCCCAGCCCTCGCCGAGGGCCTTGGCGAGAAGCGGCTCGGCGACGACGAGCTTCTCCTCGCCGTCGGTCGCGACGACGTAGGTGACCTCGCGGTGCGCGGCCACGGCCGTGTTGGAGACGAGGGTCCAGGGCGTCGTCGTCCACACCAGGAGCGCGGCTTCGCCGGCGAGCGGACCGGAGGTGAGCGGGAAACGGACGTACACGGACGGGTCGACGACCGTCTCGTAGCCCTGCGCCAGCTCGTGGTCGGACAGGCCGGTGCCGCAGCGCGGGCACCAGGGGGCGACGCGGTGGTCCTGGACCAGCAGGCCCTTGTTGAAGATCTCCTTCAGCGACCACCAGACGGACTCGATGTACTCGGGCTCCATCGTGACGTAGGCGTCGTCGAGGTCGACCCAGTAGCCCATGCGGGTCGTCAGGTCGGAGAACGCGTCGGTGTGGCGCAGCACGGACTCACGGCACTTGGCGTTGAACTCGGCGATGCCGTACGCCTCGATGTCCTTCTTGCCGGAGAAGCCGAGCTCCTTCTCGACCGCCAGCTCCACCGGGAGGCCGTGGCAGTCCCAGCCGGCCTTGCGGGCCACGTGGTAGCCGCGCATGGTGCGGAAGCGGGGGAAGACGTCCTTGAAGACGCGGGCCTCGATGTGGTGGGCGCCGGGCATGCCGTTGGCGGTGGGCGGGCCCTCGTAGAACACCCACTCGGGGCGGCCCTCGGACTGCTCCAGGCTCTTGGCGAAGATCTTCTGCTCGCGCCAGAAGTCGAGCACCGCGTGTTCGAGCGCGGGCAGGTCGACCTGGGCGGGCACCTGGCGGTACGTCGGCGTTGTCATCAGCGAGCTTCCTCCGGCGGACTTGCTGCCTTCCGTCCGGAGGGACGAGAGCCGTGTCATTCCTTACGCCGGTTTCGGCGCGCTCCCGCGGTACCACCCTCCTTGGCCCCCCGACACTGGGTGTGCGTCGGTGAGCCCCCTCATTGGGGTCGCGATGCCGGTTCTACTGGCCGCTGCCCATGGCTGCGGTGTTCTTCCGACGGCTCCGGGGTGATCTTCACGTCGCGCTCGCCCCCGGGCTTCCACCGTCCCCGGGTCGCTGTGGGCTGCGTACGCCGCTACTCGTCCCCATCCACGCTTTTCGCTCCGCCCAGTGTACGGCGCCGCGGGGACAGCGGCCGACCGGTTTTCCGGCCCCCGGGGCGGGGGCCGGGTTCGGGCCGCGATGACCTGAATGGCGCGGTACGTGTGTTCGGATTCTGGGACGTCCGGCTCGGCGGCATACCCCGCGGGGAGCTGGGCACAACGGATGCAGGTCCGCCGCGCGGCATGCGCGAGGCGGGCGAATCGGGCGGTGTGCCCCGTTGCCGCGGGACTCAAGTCGATTTATCGTCCCAGCACGATTCGCGAGCAAGATCACAATATGTGAAGGGGCCGCGGCATGGTGGCGAAAGAGACCGCCGTACAGCAGTCGGCGTCGGGCAGGTCCACACATGCGGGTGCCTCCGGTGGTGCGGGTGCCTCCGGCGGTGCGGCCAAGGACGTGGGCGGAAAGAAGAACGCGCGGGGAGGTTCTGCGGGGGCGCGCGGCGGGAAGCCCGTGAAGACGGTGCAGGGAGGTGTCGGGGGAGGGGCTGAGGAGAAGCCCTCGGCGACGGTCGGGAAGAAGGGCGGCACCGAGAAGAACGCGGTCAGGAAGGCGGCGGCTGGGAAGGCGGGGGGCGGAGAGCCCGGGGGCAAGGAGGCGGCGGCCAGGAAGACGGCGGGGGGTAAGGGGCCCGCGGTCAGGGAGGCGGGGGTCGGAGGGCCTGGGGGCAAGGAAGCGGCGGTCAGGGAGTTGGCGGCTGGGAAGGCGGCGGGTAAAGGGCCTGCGGTCAGGGAGGCGGGGGTCGGAGGGCCTGGGGTCAAGGAAGCGGCGGCCCGGAAGGTAGCGGCCAGGAAGGCGGCGGCCAGAGAGCCTGCGGTCAAGAAGGCCGGCTCCGGGAAGGGTGCCGCCCAGGGCAAGAGGGCCAGGGAAGCAGCGGACGAAGGGGCGACTGCCGAGAAGGCGGTCGCCAAGGGGGGCGCGGCAAAGGCAGCGGCGGCGGTCAAGAAGGCGGCGGCGGTCAAGGAAGCTGCGGCGAAGAAGGCGGCGGCCAAGGCGGCCTCGGCCACGACGGCAGCTGAAGAAGGCGTGGCCAAGAGGCCCGCACCCAAGACGGGCGCCGGCAAGAAGGCGGCTGTGAAAGCGGCCGTCGGGAAGGAAGCCGCCGGGAAGGAGGCGGCCGGGCAGGAAGCCGTCCGGAAGGAGGGGGCCGGGAAGGCAGCGGCGGGGAAGGAAACGGCCGGGAAGGAAACGGCCGGGAAGGAAACGGCCGCGAAGGAAACGGCCGCGAAGGCAGCGGCGGGGAAGGAAACGGCCGCGAAGGAAACGGCGGGGAAGCAAACGGCCGGGAAAGCAGCGGCCGGGAAGGAAACGGCGGCGAAGGCAGCGGCCGGGAAGGAAACAGCCGAGAAGGCAGTGGCCCGTAAGGAGGCGGCCCGTAAGGAGGCGGCACAGAGGAAGGGCGTCGGTGTGGAGGGGGGCGTCGCGGAGGGCGGCGTTGTGATGGAGAGCGCGGCCGGGAAGGGCGGGGTCGCGGAGGAGACGGCCGAGAAGAGTGCGGTCGCCGAGAGCAGGGCCAAGAAGGCGGGCGCGGCGCAGGCCGCGGAGCAGACGGGAGCCACGACGGTGGTTGCGAAGAAGACTCCTGGCACGGCCACGGCGGCCAAGACCGCCGTTCCCAAGGCACGCATCGCCGCGGCGGTGGAGCCGGGCGAGCTCGCGGTGCGCCCCGGTGAGGACCCCTGGACCCTGGAGGAGGTCGAGGAGGCACGGACCGAGCTGCTGGACGAGGCGATGCGGCTGCGGGACGAGATCGCGTCGTCCGAGCAGTCCCTCGTCGGCCTGATGCGGGACTCCGGGGACGGCGCCGGCGACGACCAGGCGGACACCGGCGCCAAGAACATCACGCGCGAGCACGAACTGGCGCTCGCCGCCAACGCGCGCGAGATGCTCACCCAGACCGAGCGCGCCCTGGAGCGGCTGGACGCGGGCACGTACGGCCTGTGCGAGAACTGCGGCAACCCGATCGGCAAGGCGCGGATGCAGGCCTTCCCGCGCGCGACCCTGTGCGTCGAGTGCAAGCAGAAGCAGGAACGGCGGTGATGACCGGTACCCGGCTGCCGATGGACGTGCCGTACTCTCGTCCTCAGTCAGGTATCTAGGTCGAGGGACTCACGTGGCAGAGGCGGAGCGCATCATCGGTACGCCGGATACCCCAGAGGCGGCGGGAGCGGAGCCGGAGCAGTCCGACGAGAAGGCGACGGACGCCGGGTCCGAGCGGCCCCGGGGCAGGCGCCGTATCGCCGTGCTGTTCGGGGTCGCCGCCTTCGCGTACGTACTCGACCTGGTCAGCAAGATGATCGTGGTCGCCAAGCTGGAGCACCACCCGCCGATCGAGATCATCGGGGACTGGCTGAAGTTCGAGGCGATCCGCAACGCGGGCGCGGCCTTCGGCTTCGGCGAGGCCTTCACCGTGATCTTCACGGTGATCGCGGCGGCCGTGATCGTGGTGATCGCCCGGCTCGCCCGCAAGCTCTACAGCCTGCCCTGGGCGATCGCGCTCGGTCTGCTGCTCGGCGGTGCGCTCGGCAACCTCACCGACCGGATCTTCCGCTCGCCGGGCGTCTTTGAGGGCGCGGTCGTGGACTTCATCGCGCCCAAGCACTTCGCGGTGTTCAACCTCGCCGACTCGGCGATCGTGTGCGGCGGCATCCTGATCGTGCTGCTGTCGTTCAAGGGGCTGGACCCCGACGGGACCGTCCACAAGGACTGAGACCCCGCGAGGGGCCTGCGAGGCGTCCGCGAGGGTTGTCCACAGGCTCGGTACGGGGCTGTCGGCCCCGTCCGGCATACTCGACGGGTGAGCACGATTCCCGAGATCCGTACCCTGCCCGTGCCCGACGGCCTGGAGGGCGAGCGCGTAGACGCCGCCATCTCCCGCATGTTCGGCTTCTCCCGGACCAAGGCGGCCGAGCTCGCCGCCGCGGGGAAGGTCACGGTCGACGGGTCGGTGGTCGGCAAGTCGGAGCGCGTGCACGGCGGCGCCTGGCTTGAGGTGGAGATGCCGCAGGCGCCCGCGCCGGTGCAGGTCGTCGCCGAGCCGGTCGAGGGCATGGAGATCGTGCACGACGACGATGACGTGGTCGTGATCGTCAAGCCCGTCGGCGTCGCCGCGCATCCGTCGCCGGGCTGGAGCGGACCGACGGTCATCGGCGGGCTGGCCGCGGCCGGCTACCGGATCTCGACGTCCGGCGCCGCCGAGCGCCAGGGCATCGTGCACCGGCTCGACGTGGGCACGTCCGGGCTGATGGTCGTCGCCAAGTCCGAGTACGCGTACACGTCGCTCAAGCGCCAGTTCAAGGAGCGCACGGTCGACAAGCGGTACCACACCCTCGTCCAGGGCCACCCCGACCCGACCAGCGGCACCATCGACGCGCCCATCGGCCGCCACCCCAACCACGACTACAAGTGGGCGGTCACCGCCGAGGGCAAGCCGTCCGTCACGCACTACGACCTCATCGAGGCGTTCCGCGCGGCCTCGCTGCTCGATGTGAAGCTGGAGACCGGCCGCACCCACCAGATCCGCGTCCACATGGCCGCCCACCGGCACCCCTGCGTCGGCGACCTGACGTACGGCGCCGACCCGACGCTCGCCAAGCGGCTGCATCTGACCCGCCAGTGGCTGCACGCCGTACGGCTCGGCTTCGAGCACCCGGGGGACGGGCAGTGGGTGGAGTTCGAGAGCGACTACCCGGCCGACCTGCAGAAGGCCCTGGACCAGGTCCGCGAGGAGACCTGGGCATGAGCTCCCCGGCGTATGCCGTGCGCGTCGCCGAGGACCCTGCCGACCGTGAGGCGTGCTTCGCGGTGCGCAAGGAGGTCTTCGTCGTCGAGCAGGGCGTCCCGCAGGAGATCGAGTACGACGCCTACGACGCCGGTGCCGTGCATGTGCTGGCGGCCCGGGAGGACGGCGTGCCGCTCGGGACCGGGCGGCTGCTGTACGGAGAGGCGGCCGCGGCGAAGGCCGGCGGTGATCCGTCGGTGGGATCGCTGGGGCGGCTCGCCGTGACCCGGACGGCGCGCGGGCTCGGCGTCGGGGCGGCGCTGGTGCGGGCCATCGAGGAGGCGGCACGCGCGCGTGGGCTCGCGGCCGTGGACCTGCACGCGCAGACGCACGCGCTGGGCTTCTACGAGCGACTGGGCTACGTGGCGTACGGGCCGGAGTTCCCCGACGCGGGGATGCCGCACCGGGCAATGCGGCGCGCTCTGTAGCCGAGGGGGCCGCGGGGGCTGGTGAGACAGGTGTCGTGGCAGGCTTGAGGTCTGCCCTGTGGACGCCGATCTCACCGGAGCGCTGACCGTGGATCAGTTGGCCCTGCTGTTCGTGCTGTTGCTCGGGGCCGTGGTGAGTGTCCCGGTGGGGGACCGGCTCGGGTTGCCGGCGCCGGTGCTGATGACGCTGCTCGGGATCGTCCTCGCGTTGCTCGACTTCGTGCCGAACGTCGACATTCCGCCGGACCTCATCCTGCCGCTGCTGTTGCCGCCCTTGCTGTACGCCGCCGTACGGCGGACGTCGTGGCGGCAGTTCGCGGCGAACCTGCGGCCCATCCTTCTGCTGGCCGTGGCGCTGGTGTTCGTCACGACGGTGTGCGTGGCCGCGGTCGCCCACGCGATCGTGCCGGGGCTGCCGCTCGCCGCCGCGGTGGCGCTGGGCGCGCTCGTCGCGCCGCCCGATCCGGTCGCGGCGACCGCCGTTGCCGGGCAACTCGGGCTGCCGCGGCGGCTGGTGTCCATCCTGGAGGGCGAGGGGCTCTTCAACGACGTGACGGCCATCGTGCTGTACCACGTGGCGATCGCGGCCGCCGTGAGCGGCACCTTCTCGCCGTGGGGAGCCGGACTCGATCTGCTGCTGTCCGCCGTGGTCGCGCTGGCCGTCGGGCTCGCCCTGGGATGGGGTGCCAACAAGCTGATGGACATCCTGGGCGACGCGACCCTGCAGATCGGACTGACCCTGCTCGTGCCGTACGCCTCCTACGTGCTGGCCGAGGAGCTCCACGGCTCCGGAGTGCTGTCCGTGCTCGTCACGGCCCTGTTCCTCGCCGAGTACGCCACCGACCCCGACGACGTGATGACACGGCTCGCCGGCCACACCTTCTGGGACATCGTCGACACGCTGGTCACCGGTGTCGCGTTCGGGCTGATCGGGCTCGAACTGCACAACGCCGTGCGCACCGCGTCCGGGCGGTGGGGCGAGATGCTCGCGTGGGCGGCCGCGGTGGTCGGCGTCGTCGTACTGGTGCGGCTGCTGTGGCTGCTGCCGGCCACCTGGCTGGCCAAGCGGATGCACGCCAGGCGGGACTACGAGGAGATCCCGATGAGCTGGCGCGAGACGGTGGTGATGTGGTGGTCCGGGATGCGCGGCGTCGCCTCGGTGGCCCTGGCGCTGGCCATTCCGCTGAAGACGGACTCGGGCGCCGCCTTCCCCGACCGGGACGAGATCGTGTTCATCGCGTTCGGGGTGATCATGGCGACGCTGGTGGTGCAGGGGCTGAGCTTGCCGTGGCTGGTGAGACGGCTCGGGGTGCGCGCCGACAGCGAGCGGGAGAAGAAGTTCGAGAAGGAGCTGGCGGTGCGGGCGGCGAAGGCGGCGAAGCGGCGGCTGAAGGAGATCGAGTCGGTCGAGGAGCTGCCGGAGGAGCTGTCCGAGCAGATGCTGCGGCGGGCGTTCGAGATCGGGGTGCGGATCAGCCCGGAGATGGCCGAGGAGGAGCGCCGGGAGGCACATCAGCAGCGGGTGCGGCGGCTGAAGCGGGTGCGGCGGATCCAGGGCGAGATGCTGAGCGCGGCCCGGCACGAGGTGTTGGCGGCGCGCAGTGAGCCGGGCGCGGACCCCGAGGTGGTGGACCGGGTTTTGCGACACCTTGACGTGCGCAGCCTCCGCTGAGCTCGGCGCGGCACGCTGTCTTTTCGTACGATCTGATCATGGCTCGCAACGTGGTCATCAGTGGTGGAGGTACGGGAATCGGGCTCGCGGCGGCGCAGCTGTTCGCGGCGGACGGGGATCAGGTGCTGCTGCTCGGGCGGCGCGCCGAGGTGCTGGAGCAGGCCGGCGTGCCCCGAGCGCTCACCTACGCGGCGGACCTGAGCAGACCGCGCGGCGTGCGCGGTGTGGAGCGGTTCGTGGCAGCGGAGCTCGGCACCGTGGACGTACTGATCCACAGTGCCGGAGGCGCCGGCTATCTGGAGCCCGAGGTGGACAGCGACGAGCCGCTCGACGTCGTCCTGCACAACTGGACCCTCAACTTCGGGCTCAACACCCTGACCGCGGCCCTGCTCACCGAGGCGCTGAAGGACCGGCTCGCCGACCCCGGCGGGCGGGTGCTGTTCCTCAGCTCCATCGCCGCCTTCCGGGGGTCCGGCAGCGGGGCGTACGCGGGGTCCAAGGCGGCCCTGCATCCGTACGCCCATGATCTGGCCCGGCAGCTGGGGCCGCGCGGGATCACCGTGAACGTGGTCGCGCCCGGGTACGTCGAGGACACCGACTTCTTCGGCGACACGATGGACGAGGAGCGGCGCCGGCGGCTCATCGCGGAGACCTCGACCGGACGTGCCGCCACGCCCGGCGACGTGGCCGCGACCCTGCACTGGCTTGCGTCGCACGCCGCCGGGCACATCACCTCGCAGATCATCCAGGTCAACGGCGGCGCCGAGCGCGGCCACTGAGCCGGCCGAGAACGGTCAGGGACGGTCCGGGCGCGCCGCCGGCTGATGGTCGTGCTGGAACGCCCGGCGGGCCGGGATGCGGCCGGAGGCGGGAAAGCCGGGCGGCAGGGCCGCGTCCGCCGCGTTGACGCGCGGCAGCGCGTACGGGTGCTCGTCGGCCAGCCAGCGGATCAGCTGCTCGCGCACCGTGACCCGTACCGTCCAGAGGTCGTCCGGGTCCTTGGCCGTGATCAGGGCCCGGACCTGCATGGTGCTCGGCGTCGAGTCCGTGACGTCCAGGCCGAAGGCGCGGCCGTCCCACGCCGGGCAGTCCCGCAGGATGTCGCGGAGCTTGTCGCGCATCTTGTCCATCGGCGCCGAGTGGTCGATGTGGAGGTAGACGGTGCCGGTCATCTGGGCACCGCCGCGCGACCAGTTCTCGAAGGCCTTGGAGGTGAAGTACGACACCGGCATCGTGATCCGGCGCTCGTCCCATGTCCGCACCGTCAGGAACGTCAGGGTGACCTCCTCGACCGTGCCCCACTCGCCGTCCACCACGACCGTGTCACCCAGGCGCACCATGTCGCCGAAGGCGATCTGGAACCCGGCGAACATGTTGCTCAGCGTGGACTGGGCCGCGACACCGGCGACTATGCCGAGGATGCCGGCCGAGGCCAGCAGAGAGGCGCCGGCCGCGCGGAACGCCGGAAACGTCAGCAGCATCGCCGCCACGGCCACCACGCCGACGACCGCCGACACCACGCGCATGATCAGCGACACCTGGGTGCGCACCCGCCGGACCCGGGCCGCGTCATGGTGGGCACGGGCGTAGCGGGTGTACGTCGTCTCCACCACCGCCGCCGCGATACGGATCGCCAGCCAGGCCGTCGCCCCGATCAGCACCAGCGTCAGCACCCGGCCGACGGCGACCCGGTGCTCGGGGAGCAGATCGGCCTCGTGGTACGACCCTCTGAGCAGGGCCGTGCACAGCACGAGCTGGTAGGGGATGCGGGCGCGGCGCAGCAGACCCCACAGCGGTGTCTCACTGTGCCGGTCGTCGGCCTTGCGCAACAGGCGGTCGGTGGCCCACCCGATGATCAGGGTGAGCAGGACCGAGCCGCCGATCACGATCAGCGGTCGGAGTATGTTCTCCATGCCCTCGAACGTAACCAGCCGAGGGGGGTCATGAACATGTGCGTCCGTGAGGCGGTGGTCACGGCGTTGTCGTACCCGGCTGGCACGATGGCCTCATGAACATCATGCTCTTTCACTCGACCTATGGCCTCAGGCCCGCGGTGCGCCAGGCCGCGGACCGGCTGCGCGCCGCCGGACACGAGGTGTGGACGCCGGACCTCTTCGAGGGGCGCACGTTCGAGACGGTCGAGGAGGGCATGGAGTACAACGGGCAGGTCGGCAAGGACGAGCTGCTGAAGCGCGCCGTGCTCGCCGCCGCGCCCTACTCGGAGCGCGGCCTGGTGTACGCCGGGTTCTCGCTCGGCGCCTCCATCGCCCAGACCCTCGCGCTCGGCGACGAGAAGGCGCGCGGGCTGCTGCTCCTGCACGGCACGTCGGACATCGCGCCGAACGCCTCGGTGGACGGTCTGCCGGTGCAGCTGCATGTCGCGGAGCCGGACCCGTTCGAGACGGACGACTGGCTGAGCGCCTGGTATCTGCAGATGGGCAGAGCGGGCGCCGACGTCGAGGTGTACCGGTACGCCGGGGCCGGCCATCTGTACACCGACCCCGGCCTGCCGGACTACGACGAGGAGGCCGCCGAGGCCACCTGGCGGGTGACGCTCGGCTTCCTGGAGACCCTCTAGCCTCAGCCTGCGGCCCGGTACGCTGCCCAGTTCTGCTGCATGCGCGTCACCTGGCCGGCGGTGAACTGGTACATGCAGGAGTCGTACGTGTAGTCCATGAAGTTGTGGATCGGGTCCACGCCCGCCTTCCGGGTGCAGGTGTCCCGCCCCTCCGGGCACTGGTAGGCGGCGCTCTTCTCGGCCGGGGTGTCCTCCACGTAGTCGCCGTTGCCGTTACAGCCGCCCTGGAAGGTGTGGTAGAGGCCCATCCAGTGGCCGACCTCGTGCGTGGCGGTGTCGCCCTCGTTGTAGTTGGCCGCCGAGCCGCCCGGCAGCGAGGCGTCGAGGAGCATCACGCCGTCCATGGACGGGCTGGACTTGTAGGAGCTGGGGAAGGTGGCCCAGCCGAGGAGGTCGTCGCCGAGGTTGGCGGTGTAGATGTTGAGCGCGTTCGCGCCGCCCTTGCGCAGGGCGGTCTTCATCGCCTTCTCCTCCGGTGAGCCGTAACCGACGTTGTACCAGGCCGCGTTGTCGGTGTAGTCCGTCCCGGCCAGGGTGAACTGGTAGCCGGAGTCGGCGTTGCCGGTGCCCTGGCCGCCGAAGGCGGAGTTCAGGACGTTCATCTGGGCGCCTATGTCGGCGGAGCTGAGCTGGCCGGTCGCGCCGTCGTGGATGACGTGGAAGTAGACCGGGATGGTGGTCGAGGCCGCCGCGGCGAGGCTGCGGCTGCCCGAGGCGGGCAGCTTGTCGAGCTTCGCGCGCAGCTCGGTGTCCATCGCCTGGGCCTTGGCGGCGCTGATCTCGTTGGGCTCGGCGACGGCCTCGCCGCTGTGTCCGGGGTGGGCCTCGCGGGCCGTGGAGTGGCCGGCCTCCTCGGCGCAGTCGGCGGCCGGAGCCGGGGCCGCCGCGACTGTGGTGGGCGCCGAGAGGGGAGCGAGCATCAGGGTTCCGGCCACCGTGGCCGTGGCGAGAACGCGTCTGCGCGTATGGGGTGATATCCGGGCAAGCGCACGCATGCTGACTCCTAGCTGCTGCGTTGGGGAGAAGGGCACAGGGGTCTTCCTGGCCACCGCCCGGAGATTACGTGGACATGTCCATGTCCGAAGAGAATCGATCAGGCCCAATCAATTACCCGGCATAGGGGGAGGATTGGGGTAAGTGAATGATCAACCGTCCGGAGTGTGAGATCGCGGCGTAACGGGTTCCGCCGCCCGGGCGGGTGGTGTGTCCGGATTCGGAACGTGCCTCACACCACCCGCCGTAGCGATGTGATCTCCGGTCGGTGGTCCTCAATCAGCCCGGCATTGGCCGAAAATCGACCCTCGGGCGAGGCCCCTACACGGGGTCGTAGGTCCGCTCGACCTTCTGCGTCCCGCTGCGGGTGCGGTACGAACGGGCCCACTTCGCGGTCGCGTCCGCCTTCGTGCGGTCGGACAGGACGTAGTAGTCCATCTGCGCGCGGTCGGCCGTGATGTCCAGGACGCCGTAGCCGTGGCGGTCCGTGTCGACCCAGTGGACATGGCGGTTGGCGGCCTTGATGATCGGCGCGGCGATCGCGGAGACCGTGCCCTCGGGGACCTTCACGATGTCGTCGAGGTTGTCGGAGGTGACCGAGGTGACGACGAACTCCGTGGCGGCGGAGGCGGACAGCGGATACGTACCCGCGTCCACCGGCACGTCGTTGGCCCACGCCATGTGGATGTCGCCGGTCAGGAACACGGTGTTGCGGATCGCGTGCGAGCGCAGATGGGCGAGCAGCTCCCGGCGGTCGTCCGTGTAGCCGTCCCACTGGTCGGGGTTGAGGGCGAGCCCCTCCTGCGGCAGGCCCAGCAGCTTGGCCAGCGGCTTCAGCAGGTCCGCGGTGAGGGAGCCGATCGCGAACGGCGAGATCATCACCGAGTTGCCGACCAGCCGCCAGGTGGTGTCGGAGGACGTCAGCCCGGCCTTCAGCCAGTCCAGTTGGGCGCGCCCCGTGAGGGTGCGGTCCGGGTCGTCGACCTCGCCGTCGCCGACCGAGACCTGCTGTGAGCGGAACGAGCGCAGGTCGAGCAGGGAGAGGTCGGCGAGCTTGCCGAAGCGCAGCCGGCGGTAGGTGGTGCCGGCGAGCGCCGGACGCACCGGCATCCACTCGAAGTAGGCCTGCTTCGCCGCGGCCTGGCGCGCGGCCCAGGTGCCCTCGGCGCCCTCGGTGTGGTTCTCGGCGCCGCCCGACCAGGCGTCGTTGGCTATCTCGTGGTCGTCCCAGATCGCGATGACGGGTGCCTTGGCGTGCAGGG
Organism: Streptomyces curacoi; assembly: GCF_001513975.1. GTDB lineage: Bacteria > Actinomycetota > Actinomycetes > Streptomycetales > Streptomycetaceae > Streptomyces > Streptomyces curacoi. The sequence continues at coordinate 404,200 of NZ_KQ947984.1, read as the reverse complement.
CCTGCAGATCCGGGTCCGTCTTGTACGTGCCGTGCCGGACGCGGTAGTCGGCGAGGGTGAGGATCTCGTGGGTGGGCGCGGTCCGGCGTACGACGGTGCCGCGCGTGCCGTACTGGCCGGTGCCGTACTCGTAGATGTAGTCGCCGAGGTGGAGCCAGGCGTCCAGGTCGCCGCGGGCCGCGAGATGGCGGTACGCGGAGAAGTAGCCGCCCTCCCAGTTGGCGCAGGAGACCACGCCGAAGCGCAGGCCGGCCACGGACGCGCTCGCCGCCGGCGCGGTGCGGGTACGCGCCACCGGGGAGTCGGTCCCGCCGGCCGAGAAGCGGAACCAGTAGTCGGTGGCCGGCTCCAGGCCTCGTATGTCCGCCTTGACGGTGTGGTCGGAGGCGGCGGTCGCGGTGGTCGAGCCCTTGGTGACGATGTTCGTCAGTTCCCTGTCCAGGGCGACGATCCAGCTGACCTCGATGTCCGGGCCGAGCCCGGAGCCGGGGGTCGCCTCGGCGGTGGGCGTCACCCGGGTCCACAGCAGGACGCCGTCGGGCAGCGGGTCGCCGGAGGCGACGCCGTGCAGGAAGGCGGGGGCCGCCTCGGCGGCACCGGCGGGCACCGCGGCGGCGAGCGGGGCTGCGACGATCGCAGCGCCGGCCGTCGCCGCCGCGGCCTTGACGACCGTACGGCGGCGCGGGGCAAGGGAGTTGAGCTGCTCTGGTGATCTGTATCGACTGGTCACAGACGATCAGGTTACTGATCGGTATGAACAAGAGCGGGCGAACTGGCAAAAGTTCGCCCGCTCTTGACCACGCGTCGCCGGGGCCGCCCGGCGTTACCTGGCGATGCCCGGCGTTGCCTGGCGATGCCCGCGTTACTTGGTGATGCCCGCGTTCTTGAGCGCGGTCTCCCAGGCGGCGACGGTCGTCGGGTTCTCGATCACCTTGTCGTTGATCTTGATGGTCGGGGTCGACTGGACGTCCTTGGTGTCGTCGAAGGACTGGCTCATCTTCATGGCCCAGGCGTCGTACGTGCCCTTCTCGACGGCGTCCTGGAACTTCTTGTTGTTCTTCAGCGCGTCCACCGTGTCGGCCACCTTGAGCAGGTAGCTGTCCTTGGCGAGCTCGTCGGTGGTCTCCTCCGGGTGGTACTTCGCCGAGTACAGGGCGGCCTTGTAGTCCAGGAACGCCTCGGGGCTGACGTTCAGCGCGGCGCCGAGCGCGCTCAGGGCGTTCTTGGAGCCCTCGCCGCCGAGCCGGTCGTCGAGGAAGGTGCCGATGGTGAAGGAGAGCTTGTAGTCGCCGTCCTCCATGCCCTTGTCGACGGTCTCGCCGACGGTCTGCTCGAAGGTGGCGCAGGCCGGGCAGCGCGGGTCCTCGTAGAGGTGGACCACGTTGTCGGACTTGGACTCGCCGATCACCACGGTCGTGCCGTTCTTGCCGGAGGTGTGGGCGGGGGCGACGACCTTGGCGTCGGCGGCCTCCTCCCACTTCGTGGGCTTGTTGCCCTGGACGACCGCGTAGCTGATGCCGCCGGCTATCGCGAGGACGCCGACGATGGAGCAGGCGACGATGATCTGCCGCTTGACCTTCGCCCGCTTGGCCTCGCGCTCGCGCTCGGCGCGCAGCCGCTCCCGGGCCGCCGTCTTCGCCGCCTGGCTGTTCCGCTTGCTCATGTTGTTGATCTCCATGGGGACGCGCACACGTCGTGTGCGGGATACGTACGTAGGGGTGGCCTTGGGTGCTCAGGTGCCGTTCACGCGCAGGTGAAGGCGGGCGAGCACGGCGGTCCACGCCGTCCCAGGGAGTGCACGAGCAGGCGGCTGCGGGAGGTGGCCGTACGGCGGGCGGGGCGCGGCAGGCGGCGGACCCGCGCGGTCCGGCGCACCGTCACCGCGGCGACCGCCAGCAGCAGCGGGCGGAAGGTGGTGGCCGCCACCGCCCCCACCAGCTGGGCCAGGGCCCGCTCGCCGCGGCGCAGCCAGGCGGCGGCGATCAGGCCGACGCCGATGTGCGCGCCGAGCAGCAGCCAGGGCGTCGCCGGGTCGGCATGGGCGAGGAGCGTGGCCACCCGGTGCGGGTCGGCACCGGTCACCCCGGCCAGCGGGGCGCCCACGGCGGTGTCGTCGCCGCACAGCACGTCGAAGCCGACGGACCGCAGCGGGCCGGCGACCGGGCCGCCCGCCCTGCCGTAACAGACGTGCTGCCCGGTGGTGAGGATGGTGTCGGCCGCCAGCTCCAGCGGGATCAGCAGGGCGGCGATCCGCCCGAAACTCCGCTCCCGGCCCGCCAGGACGTACGCGAACACGAACACGCCGGCCGCTACCAGGGCCACCGTGTTCAACGGCAGCGGCGCCCGGGACAGCAGCACGTGCGACGCGGTGCTGAGCGTCACGACGAGTGCCGTGAAGAGCGCCGCGCGTACGGCTCGGAGCTGGGTCCCGGATATGTCCATAGCGGAGGAGAGTGTGCCACGTAGTCCTGTAAGAGACCCTTAAAGGGTGCCGGAGAGGGGCCGGAGAGCGCCGGTGAGCGGCCTTTCCGTCACAGACCCGGAATGCGGCCGTTGCGGAACAGGTCCACGAAGATCTGGTGGTCGGCACGCGCGCGTGCGCCGTAGTCGTGCGCGAAGTCCACCAGGAGCTCCCCGAAGCCGTCCTCGTCCGCCGCGATCGCCGCGTCGATGGCCCGCTCGGTGGAGAACGGAACCAGGGACTCGCCGGAGGTGTCGTCCGCCGCCGCGTGCATGGTGGCCGTGGCCCGGCCGAGGTCGGCGACGACCGCCGCGATCTCCTCCGGGTCGTCGATGTCGCCCCAGTCCAGGTCCACGGCGTACGGCGAGACCTCGGCGACCAGCTGGCCCGCGCCGTCCAGCTCGGTCCAGCCCAGCCACGGGTCGGCGTGCGCCTGCAGGGCGCGCTGGGAGATCACCGTGCGGTGCCCCTCGTGCTGGAAGTAGTCGCGCAGCGCCTGGTCCGTGATGTGCCGGGAGACGGCCGGGGTCTGGGCCTGCTTGATGTAGATCACGACGTCGTTCTCCAGGGCGTCGGTGTGGCCCTCCAGCAGGATGTTGTACGACGGCAGTCCGGCCGATCCGATGCCGATGCCGCGGCGGCCGACCACGTCCTTCACCCGGTAGGAGTCCGGGCGGGCCAGCGAGGCGTCCGGCAGCGTCTCCAGATAGCCGTCGAAGGCCGCGAGCACCTTGTAGCGGGTGGCAGCGTCCAGCTCGATGGCGCCGCCGCCCGAGGTGAAGCGGCGTTCGAAGTCGCGGATCTCGGTCATCGACTCCAGCAGCCCGAAGCGGGTCAGCGCGCGGGCGTCCCGCAGCGCGTCCAGGAGCGGCCCCTGGGCGGTGTCCAGCGTGAACGGCGGCACCTCGTCGCTCTTGGCGCCGGTCGCCAGGGCGTGCACGCGCTCGCGGTAGGCGCCCGCGTAGATCCGCACCAGCTCGGTGATCTGCTCGTCGCTGAGCGCCTTGGCGTACCCGATGAGGGCGACCGAGGCGGCGAAGCGCTTGAGGTCCCAGGTGAAGGGGCCGACGTACGCCTCGTCGAAGTCGTTGACGTTGAAGACCAGGCGGCCGTGGGCGTCCATGTACGTGCCGAAGTTCTCCGCGTGCAGATCGCCGTGGATCCACACCCGCGAGGTGCGCTCGTCCAGGTACGGGCCGCCCCGCTTCTCCGGGTCGAGGTCGTGGTAGAAGAGGCACGCCGTGCCGCGGTAGAACGCGAAGGCCGAGGCCGCCATCTTCCGGAACTTCACGCGGAACGCGGCCGGGTCGGCGGCCAGGAGCTCGCCGAAGGCGGTGTCGAAGACGGCGAGGATCTCGTCGCCGCGCTGCTCGTCGTTGAGCTGGGGGACCGACATCGCTGGGTGCCTCCTGGTGCAGGTGGTGCATGACGTGTGGGGCGGACCGTCCCCTCCCCGGCAACGTACGAGCGTGCGAGGGAGTGCCCGCGTCCTCCGCATGAAGGTACGCGGGGAAGCGGCCCGAGTGTCAGTGCCGAGGCATAGACTTCGACGCTGTCCCCCAGACTGTCCGCAGCCCGTCGGGGTCCCGTCCGGATCCTGTCGACGTCCGCCCGCCCGTCACCCGACCACCGCCCCTCAAACGAGGCGCTTCGCGCCGCACCTGCTCATTGGAGGCCGAAACCGTGTCAAAGCCGCCGTTCACGCACCTGCACGTCCACACCCAGTACTCGCTGCTGGACGGTGCCGCGCGGCTGAAGGACATGTTCAACGCGTGCAACGAGATGGGCATGACGCACATCGCCATGTCCGACCACGGCAACCTCCACGGGGCGTACGACTTCTTCCACTCCGCGCAGAAGGCCGGAATCACCCCGATCATCGGGATCGAGGCTTATGTCGCCCCCGAGTCGCGGCGCAACAAGCGCAAGATCCAGTGGGGCCAGCCGCACCAGAAGCGGGACGACGTCTCCGGTTCCGGTGGTTACACCCACAAGACCATGTGGGCCGTGAACAAGACGGGCCTGCACAACCTCTTCCGGCTGTCCTCGGACGCGTACGCCGAGGGCTGGCTCCAGAAGTGGCCCCGGATGGACAAGGAGACCATCTCCCAGTGGTCCGAGGGGATCGTCGCCTCCACCGGCTGCCCCTCCGGCGAGGTGCAGACCCGGCTGCGCCTCGGCCAGTTCGACGAGGCCCTCAAGGCCGCCGCGGACTACCAGGACATCTTCGGCAAGGACAAGTACTTCCTGGAGCTGATGGACCACGGCATCGAGATCGAGCACCGGGTCCGCGAGGGCCTGCTGGAGATCGGCAAGAAGCTCGGCATCCCGCCGCTGGTCACCAACGACTCGCACTACACCTACGCGCACGAGGCGGGCGCCCACGACGCCCTGCTGTGCATCCAGACCGGCAAGAACCTCTCCGACCCGGACCGCTTCAAGTTCGACGGCACCGGCTACTACCTGAAGTCCACGGACGAGATGTACGCCATCGACTCCTCGGACGCCTGGCAGCAGGGCTGCGCCAACACGCTCCTCGTCGCCGAGATGGTCGACACCACCGGCATGTTCGAGAAGCGCGACCTCATGCCCAAGTTCGACATCCCCGAGGGCTACACCGAGGTCACCTGGTTCAAGGAGGAGGTCCGCCGCGGCATGGAGCGCCGCTACCCGGACGGCATCCCCGAGGACCGCCAGAAGCAGGCCGACTACGAGATGGACACCATCATCTCGATGGGCTTCCCCGGCTACTTCCTCGTCGTCGCCGACTTCATCATGTGGGCCAAGAAGCAGGGCATCGCCGTCGGCCCCGGCCGAGGCTCCGCGGCCGGCTCGATCGTCGCCTACGCCCTGGGCATCACCGACCTCGACCCCATCCCGCACGGCCTGATCTTCGAGCGGTTCCTCAACCCCGAGCGCATCTCGATGCCCGATGTCGACATCGACTTCGACGAGCGCAGGCGCGTCGAGGTGATCCGGTACGTGACCGAGAAGTACGGCGCCGACAAGGTCGCCATGATCGGCACGTACGGCACCATCAAGGCCAAGAACGCGATCAAGGACTCCGCGCGCGTGCTGGGCTACCCGTACGCGATGGGCGACCGCATCACCAAGGCCATGCCCGCCGACGTCCTCGGCAAGGGCATCCCGCTGTCCGGCATCACCGACCCGAACCACCCCCGGTACTCGGAGGCGGGCGAGGTCCGGGCGATGTACGAGAACGAGCCCGACGTGAAGAAGGTCATCGACACCGCCAAGGGCGTCGAGGGCCTGGTCCGGCAGATGGGTGTGCACGCCGCCGGCGTGATCATGTCCAGCGAGACCATCACCGAGCACGTCCCCGTCTGGGTCAGGCACACCGACGGCGTGACCATCACGCAGTGGGACTACCCGAGCTGTGAGTCGCTCGGCCTGCTGAAGATGGACTTCCTGGGCCTGCGCAACCTGACGATCATGGACGACGCCGTCAAGATGGTGAAGTCCAACAAGGGGATCGACATCGATCTCCTCAGCCTTCCGCTGGACGACCCCACGACCTTCGAACTGCTCCAGCGCGGCGACACCCTCGGCGTCTTCCAGTTCGACGGCGGCCCGATGCGCTCGCTGCTGCGGCTGATGAAGCCGGACAACTTCGAAGACATCTCCGCCGTGTCGGCCCTGTACCGCCCGGGCCCGATGGGCATGAACTCCCACACCAACTACGCCCTTCGCAAGAACGGCCAGCAGGAGATCACGCCGATCCACAAGGAGCTCGAAGAGCCCCTCAAGGAGGTCCTGGACGTCACCTACGGCCTGATCGTCTACCAGGAGCAGGTGCAGAAGGCCGCCCAGATCATCGCGGGCTACTCGCTCGGCGAGGCCGACATCCTCCGACGGGTGATGGGCAAGAAGAAGCCGGAGGAGCTGGAGAAGAACTTCGTCATCTTCCAGGCCGGCGCCCGCAAGAACGGCTACAGCGACGAGGCGATCCAGGCCCTGTGGGACGTGCTGGTCCCGTTCGCCGGCTACGCCTTCAACAAGGCGCACTCCGCCGCGTACGGCCTGGTCTCGTACTGGACCGCCTACCTCAAGGCGAACCACCCCGCCGAGTACATGGCCGCGCTGCTGACCTCCGTCAAGGACGACAAGGACAAGTCGGCCGTCTACCTGAACGAGTGCCGCCGCATGGGCATCAAGGTGCTCCCGCCGAACGTCAACGAGTCGGTGCACAACTTCGCCGCCCAGGGCGACGACGTGATCCTCTTCGGCCTCGAAGCCGTACGCAACGTCGGCACGAACGTGGTCGAGTCGATCATCAAGGCCCGCAAGGCCAAGGGTAAGTACGCCTCCTTCCCCGACTACCTCGACAAGATCGACGCGGCTGCCTGCAACAAGCGCACCACGGAGTCGCTGATCAAGGCGGGCGCCTTCGACAGCCTGGGGCACACCCGCAAGGGCCTTACCGCGCACTTCGAGCCGATGATCGACAACGTGGTCGCGGTCAAGCGCAAGGAGGCCGAGGGCCAGTTCGACCTCTTCGGCGGCATGGGCGAGGAGCAGAGCAACGAGCCCGGCTTCGGACTCGACGTGCAGTTCACGGACGAGGAGTGGGACAAGACCTATCTGCTCGCCCAGGAGCGGGAGATGCTCGGTCTGTACGTCTCCGACCACCCGCTCTTCGGTCTGGAGCACGTCCTGTCCGACAAGGCCGACGCGGGTATCGCCCAGCTCACCGGAGGCGAGCACGCGGACGGCGCGGTCGTCACCATCGGCGGCATCATCTCGGGCCTGCAGCGCAAGATGACCAAGCAGGGCAACGCCTGGGCCATCGCCACGGTCGAGGACCTGGCCGGTTCCATCGAGTGCATGTTCTTCCCGGCGACGTACCAGCTCATCTCCACCCAACTCGTCGAGGACGCCGTCGTGTTCGTCAAGGGCCGCCTCGACAAGCGCGAGGACGTGCCCCGGCTCGTCGCGATGGAGCTGATGGTCCCGGACCTGTCGAACGCCGGCACCAACGCGCCCGTGGTGCTCACCATCCCCGCGGTCAAGGTCACCCCGCCCATGGTCAGCCGCCTGGGCGAGATCCTCAGCCACCACAAGGGCGACAGTGAGGTCCGCATCAAGCTCCAGGGCCCGACCAAGACGACGGTGCTACGGCTGGACCGGCACCGCGTGAAGCCCGACCCGGCGCTGTTCGGCGACCTGAAGGTGCTGCTCGGGCCGTCCTGTCTGGCGGGCTGAACGGCAGAGCACCGAAGGTGAGAGGGGCGCACCCCGCGCGGGGTGCGCCCCTCTTCCTGTGCCTGGGTCTCAACAACCCGTTATGCAGATGTCAGTTGTGACCGAAGCGCTTCTGCCGGCCCTTGCGGGCCATGTCGCCCGGCGTCACCTGCGTGATGCGCTGCTCGGCCTGCGTCTCCATCGAGGACGGCTGGGCCTGCTGCTGCCCACGCTCGGGCTGCGGCTGCTTGCGGTCCTGCTTCTTGTTCTTGGCCATGGTGATCTGCCTCCTGTGGGGGATCTAGGGGCCAGGGCCGGGACCAGATTCACATAGGCTGACCAAGAGTGCATTTCGGATAATTACCGTGTGTAACAGCGGTTGTCGGGGCGTGAGGCGTGGCGCGCCGGGGCCGCGATGCCCCGAAACGCCACGCCGAAGATCGAGTTCGGCCCGTTAACCCTCGCGTGGTCGGGCAGACTCGAAGGAAGCCCGAAGCAAACCTCCCAGGAAGAGGGTGAGTCGCGTGGACCGCTGCATCGTCCTGGTGGACGCCGGGTATCTGCTGGGGGCCGCCGCGAGCCTCCTCGCCGGGGAGCCCTCCCGGTCCCGGATCACCGTCGACCACACCGCCCTCATCCAGGGGTTGCGCGAACGCGCCGAGTCCGACACCCAGCAGCCCCTGCTGCGGATCTACTGGTTCGACGGCGCCCCCGACCGCGTCCCCCAGCCCGAGCACCGCAGGCTGCGCGTGATGCCCCGGGTGACCGTCCGGCTCGGCGCCCTGACCCGCAGCGACGGCCGCTGGGCCCAGAAGGGCGTGGACGCCGCGATGCACGCCGAGCTCACCGAGCTGGCCCGCAACCGCGCCTGCTCGGACGTGGTCCTGGTGACCGGGGACGGCGACCTGCTGCCGGGCATGATGGCCGCCAAGGAGCACGGCGTCGCCGTACACCTGTGGGCCGTGCAGGCCGCCGACGGGGACTACAACCAGTCCGAGGACCTGGTCGCCGAGGCCGACGAACGGCGCGTGCTCGACCGTACGTGGATCACCCAGGCCGTACGCGCCAAGGAGCTCACCGGGGTGTGCGCGCCGCCGCCCGCGCCCCGGCCCGAGATCGCCGCGATCCTGTCGGCGCCGCTGCCCGACTCCGCGCTCGGCGCGACGGCCGAGCGGTCCGCCGAGGAGGGCCGGCACGCCCCGGCGGTCGCCGCCTCGGAGAACGGCGCGCAGGAGCGCGTGCCGGCGCCCAAGGGCGTGCCCACGCCGAAGGACCTCGCCGCCCTGCGCGCGCCCGGCGTCCAGCCGGCCCCGCACCCCGCGAGCGCGACGCTGCGCTGGTCCTCCGACAAGGGGTGGGTGGACCGGCCCGGCGTCGCGGCCGAGCCGCCCGACGCCGCCTCGATGCCGACGCTCGCGCAGCTGACCACGGCGGAGCAGCGGTGGGCCGACCGGGAGGAGGACATCACGACGGTCGGCGGTGACCCGTACGAGGTGGGGCAGGTCTTCGCGCGGCGGTGGATGGAGCGGCTGGGGGACCAGAGCCATCTGCAGAAGCTGTCCGGGATGTACCCGCGGATTCCGCACCGCATCGACGGGGAGCTGCTCAGGTACGCGGCTCGCTTCGGGTTGCTCGCGCACAAGGACGACCAGATCGACGAGCACGACCGGTATGCGATCCGGGCCGGATTCTGGCGGGAGATCGATGTGCGGACGGCTGCGGAGCACGCGCCTGCCGGCGAGTGAGCCGAGTGGCTTCGCGGTGAGCCCGCCGCCGGGGCGCGCCGACGTGGGCGGGCGTCATTACGGCGGATTTGTCATCACCGGGAGATTTGTGGCCGCGAGCTGTCGGTTTGTGCCGAGTGGCCGACCCGAGGGCGGATGCGGGTCCCGGACCCCGTAGGCTCGTCCCTTGTGAGTACGCGCGTGGCACAGGCACTTCGGCACAGTGGTGATGTCGTGTGCGCCGTGCGCGGGCTGACCAAGACCTATCCGCCCGTCCGAGGACGGCGCGGAGCACCCGGAACTCCCGAGGTACGGGCCACCGACGACGTACGGCTGGACATCCGGCGCGGCGAGATCTTCGGGCTGCTCGGCCCGAACGGCGCCGGGAAGACCACCCTCGTACGGCAGCTCACCGGGCTGATGCGGCCCGACGCCGGGAGTGTCGAGATCCTCGGGCACGACATCGTGCGGCACCCGGAGCGGGCCGCGCGCATCCTCGCCTACCTCGGGCAGGAGGCCACCGCCCTCGACGAGCTGACCGTGTCGCTCGCCGCCGAGACGACCGGGCGGCTGCGCGGCCTGGACGTACGGCAGGCGCGGGCCGAGCGGGACGCCGTACTCGACGAGCTGGGACTCACACCGCTCGCGGCGCGTCCGCTGAAGAAGCTGTCCGGCGGACAGCGGCGGCTGGCCTGCTTCGCCGCCGCATTGGTGGGCGAGCGGCCGCTGCTCGTGCTCGACGAGCCGACCACCGCGATGGACCCGGTGGCGCGGCGGGCCGTGTGGTCGGCCGTGGACCGGCGGCGGGCCGAGCGCGGGACGACCGTGCTGCTCGTCACCCACAACGTCATCGAGGCCGAGACCGTGCTCGACCGGGTCGCGGTGCTCGACCGGGGCCGCGTGATCGCCTGTGACACGCCGTCCGGGCTCAAGGAGCGGGTCGCCGGCGAGGTGCGGGTGGAACTGCTGTGGCGGGACCGGGCGCCCCTGGACGTCCCCGAGGTCGCCGCCCTGCGGGACCGGGCCGTGGAGTCCGGGCGGCGCTGGACGCTGCGGCTCGCCCCCGAGGAGGCCCGCGCGGTCGTCGCCACCGTCACCGGCGGGGCCGCCTTCGCCGCGCTGGACGACTTCACGCTGGCCACACCGAGCCTGGAGGACGTCTATCTGGCGCTGGGCGGGGCCGCGCAGCAGGGGCTGGTGAAGGCTTGAGCACGCAGACCGCCGTATCCGTATCGGTATCCGTGCGGAACAGGGCCACCGTACGGAACAGGGCCACCTCCCCAGTGATCCCCCGTGTGAAAGGGAGCAGCGCCACGTGAGTGTCGTACCCGCCGAGGTTCTGCCGGGCAGTGCCCTGGCCGTGGACGAGACGGCCGCCGTCGGCGCGGCCGAGCTCGGGCCGCGTGCGCGGCTGTGGCCGTCGCTGTGCGCCGTGTACCGGGCACAGCTGTCCCGTGCGCGGGTCGCGCGGATCCCGCTGCTGTTCGTGGCGACCTTCCAGTCGATCGGGATCATGATCCTGATGCGCGGGGTCGTGGACGGCGGGGGCGAGGCGCGGGCCGTGGTGGCCGGATCGTCGGTGCTGGTGGTCGCCTTCGTCGCGCTGAACCTGCTCGCGCAGTACTTCGGGCAGCTGCGGGCGAGCGGCGGGCTCGATCACTACGCCACGCTGCCCGTGCCGCCTGCGGCGGTGGTGCTGGGGGCGGCGGGCGCGTACGCCTCCTTCACCGTGCCGGGGACCATCGTGACGGCCGTCTTCGGGTGTGTGCTGTTCGGGCTGCCGATGGCGCATCTGTGGGTGCTGGTCGCGGTGATCCCGCTGGCGGGGGCCGCGCTCGCCGGGCTGGGGGCGGCCCTCGGGCTGCTCGCGCCGCGGCCGGAACTGGCCACGCTGCTCGGGCAGTTGGGTATGTCGGCGGCGCTGCTGCTGGGCGTGCTGCCGGCCGACCGGATGCCGGAGGTCGTGCGGTTCACGCGGGATCTGCTGCCGTCGACGTACGGCGTGGAGGCCATCGCGCGGACCTTCGGGGAGCGGCCCGACTGGGCGTTCGTGCTCGGGGACCTCGCCGTGTGCGGGGTGGTCGGATTCGTCTCGCTGGCCGTCGCCACCTGGGCGTACCGCCGGGCGGCCGTCCGGTGACGCGCCGCACAGGCCGGCCTGGCACGATGGCAGGGTGACCGCTCCGCTGACTCCTCCGCCGCCGCCACGTGACCAGTCCCCGAACCAGGCATGGCAGTCGCCCGCTGCCGGGTACACGTCTGCCACGCCGCATGACGGCGTACCCGACGCTCCCCCGGGCTCAGGCGGTCCGCATGGCTCTTACGGCGCGTACGGCACGTACGGCATATATGGCTCGTACGAACAGGACGGTCCCGGAATGAAGACCGAAGTGCGAGAGGCCGCCGTGGTCGCGGTGGTGGTGGCGCTCGGTGGAGTGCTGCTCGGGGTGCTGTGGTGGTGGCTGGCGCCGAGTGTGCCGCTCGTCGGGGACGTCGTCGACAAGAGCTGGGTCGTCTACTTCAAGGACTCCGAGGGGGAGCAGGCCGTCGGGGTGGACGGAACGTTCACTCTGCTCGCGCTCGCGTTCGGGCTGGTGAGTGCGGTTGCCGTCTTTCTCTGGCGGCGGCGTGGGGGCGTGCCGTTGGTGGTCGCGCTGGCTCTCGGGGGGTTCCTCGGGTCGTTGCTGGCCTGGCGGGTCGGGGTGTGGCTCGGGCCCGCGGAGGATGTGATCGCCCACGCCAAGGAGGCGGGCAAGGGGGTCACCTTCTCGGCGCCGTTGAAGCTGGGGGCCAAGGGGGCGTGGCTGGCCTGGCCGCTGGGCGCGTTGGTGGTGCATCTGGGGCTGACGGCGCTGTTCGGGCCTCGGGACGCGGATCCGTATCAGCGGCAGTTGGAGGCGCAGCAGCTGGGGGCTCCGCCGGTCTAGGGCTTGGGTGGCTCGGTGGTCGCGCCGGGTTCTCGCCCCCGCCGCCCCTGCCGTCCCGTCCTCCAAGGGTGCTGCCCTTCGACCCCGGGCTGTCTGGGGGCCCGCGGCCCCCAGACCCCCGCTGTCGGCCCTGAACGGGCCTCGTTCCCAGACGCCGGACGGGTTGAATGATGCCGCTGCTCGTTGCTACGCCGGGCGTCGTCCGTGGTTGGAGCGGCCCTTCTTGATGCGCCACTTGCGCTTCCGCGTTTTCTTCGACATGTCCCTCGTAGTTAATCGAGGACACCGGGTTCGTCGAGGGGTCACGCACGCCCGATGGGGGCCAGGGTCGCGTTCGTGAGCTTGGTCAGGTCGTCGGGGGAGAGTTCGACCTCCAGGCCGCGGCGGCCCGCCGAGACGCAGATCGTGGGGTGGGCGCAGGCCGACTCGTCCAGGACCGTGGGGAGCTTCTTGCGCTGGCCCAGGGGGGAGATGCCGCCCCGGACGTAGCCCGTGGTGCGTTCGGCCAGGGCGGGGTCGGCCATGGTCGCGCGTTTGCCGCCGACCGCTGACGCCAGGGCCTTCAGGTCCAGCTGGCCCGCCACCGGGACGACGGCCACCGTGAGGTTTCCGTCCACGTCCGCCACCAGTGTCTTGAAGACGCGGTCCGGTGACACGCCCATCGCCTCCGCCGCCTCCTCGCCGTAGGAGGGGTGGGCGGGATCGTGGTCGTAGGAGTGGGTCGTGTACGCGACGCCGGCGGCCGTGAGCGCCACCGTCGCCGGCGTGCCGCCCGACTGCTGCTGTTGCTTCTTCGACTTCTTCGCCATGCCGTCCTGCCAGGTTCCGCCGGTTACCGGTGCGTCCCGCTCGCTGCCCGCTCGGTTTCGACCGCTCAGTCTTGCCCGCTCAGTTGAGGTTCGTCGGGCCGCGTGTCAGGTCCGACGCCGGCAGCGACGGCAGCGTACGGATGATCGAGGTCTCGGCGCGAAGGAGTTTCAGTTCGTCACGGAGGCGGGATGCGGTGTCCGGGGCCTGGAGCAGGCGCTGCTTGGTCGGGGTGTCCAGCACCATGGCGGCCGCCACCAGGTAGGAGACGACCGAGGGCTGGTCCGGGAGGTCGGCCGCCGTGGACAGGGAGCGTTCGCGGGCGCCTGCCAGGCGCTTCTGGTACTGGCGGAACGCCCGCAGCACCCCTTCCGCCAGCGCTCCCGCCTCGTCACCCGGCTCTTCCGGCAGCTCCTGGAGCTCCGCCGTGAGGAACGGGCCCGACGCGTCCACCGCGACCAGGCGTACGCGGGTCGTTCCCGTCGCCAGTACCTCGAAGGTGCCGTCGGCCCGCTCCCGGATCGTCGCCGCGTCCGCCACACAGCCCACCCCGTGGAACGCCTTGACCGGGTCCGGGCCGAACCCCGCCGCGGGGCCGCGCTCGGGGAGGGCCGTGGGGTCGGGCATGCCGGGTGCGCTCGGGGCCACCTCGTGGCCGTCACGGATCGCCACGACGGCGAAACGGCGCGGTTCCTCCTCGGGGGTCTTGAGCAGTTCGCGCATCATGGCGCGATAGCGCTCCTCGAAGACGTTCAGCGGGAGCACGAGCCCCGGGAACAGCACCGAGTTCAGGGGAAAGAGCGGAAGGCGGACGGTCACGGCGCCAAAGCCTAGTCGTCGCCCGAGTGGACGCGTCCGGCGCGCCCACTTCGTGGATGGCCGGGGCGCGCGCCGCGCGGTGTGGCGGCGGCCGTCCGCAGCCGTACCTCGTCGCGCACGTCCAGGAAACTGCCGAGCGGATCGTCCGAGAACCGGCCCCAGGGGAACGAGGTGGCGTACGGGCCGATCAGCCGCAGCTGCTCCAGGGCGTCCTCCCAGCGGCCCAGGCGGACCAGGACGTACGCCAGCTTGTTGCGGATCGCGGCCGGCCAGAGGTCGGCCGCCGGGAACCGGGAGGAGAGCCCGATCGCCCGGTCGACCGCCGCCTGAAGCCGCTCGGGCGGCACGCCCGGACCGCAGCCGTCGGTCAGGCAGGCGAGGGCGGCCCGGGTGGGCAGGGCCTGCAGCAGGGAGTCGGCCGGGGCGTCCTGCGCGGCCCGGTCGGCGAAGTCGAAGCACTCCCGGTGCGAGCCCTGCCAGGAGGAGGCCAGGTAGCGCAGGGCCGCCACATGGCAGCCGTAGTGCAGCGGGGCGCGGCGCACGGCCGCCTCCCACAGTTCCCCGAAGTAGGTGTGTCCGGCCCGTGAGCCGCGCGCGTGGTCCAGCGCGATCCGCCATGGCACCGGGTCGCGGTCGTCGGCCCGCGCGGCGGCGGTGATCAGCGGACTCACCTCGCGCAGCAGCTCGGCCCGGGCCGGGGACCGCCAGGCGCGGTCCACCGCGAGCTGGGCCTTGACCAGCAGGGCGTCGGGATCGTGCGGGGCGGCCGCGCACCAGGCCTCCAGCCACTCCGGCCGCGAGTGCGCGAAGGCCGCCAGACGCAGCGCGTACCCGTCGCGGTACTCCCACTGCGCGGTCCGCCGGGTGGCGGCGAGCAGCTCGGCGGCGGCCTCGTACGCGCCCCGGCCGGCCGCGACCAGCGCGGGTCCGAGGCGGTCGTCGGGCGCGTCGAGGAGCACCTCGTCGTCGGCGGGGAGTCCGGCGGCGGGGTGTTCTACGGTCCTTGGCGTCCGGGACGCACGGCCGAAGGGGAGCAGCAGAGCCATGGTGTCGACCATTGAAGGACCGCTGGTCACGCCCGCGCCAGAGGGTTCGGGCAACCCGTGGAAAGTTGTACGCGGATGGGTCAAGAAACGGTAAAAGGTCAATGGTTCAACAACTGTCCTACATTCATAAGTTCAGCTCAGAGCCCTCACCGACCGCACAAGATGTCAGCGATCTCAGTGGGTCAGCTGCGTCGCAGCAGGCGCGTCGCCCCGGCCGCCACCGTCGTCGCCAGGACCCAGCCCAGCAGGATCATCGCCGCGGCCAGCCACTGCCAGCCGCCGCTCAGCTGCCAGAAACCGACCTGGCCCAGATCGATGACGGGCAGCAGCAGGTCGAGGGCGAAGAGGGCCGGGTTCCAGGTCGGATGCTCGCCGCCCTTGAGCGGCGGGTGCTCGGCGTATGTGAAGGCCACGGAACTCGCCGCCCACAGCACCGCCATCCAGACGGCCGCCCGGCCCGGCCGGTACCCGTAGGCCACCATCCAGTCCTGCGCGTACCCCCAGAGCTTGGCCGCGAGCGGGAGCGTCTCGCGGCGGCGGCGCTGCTTGGCGAGGAGCACCTCGCGCGCGTCCTCGTCCTCGCCGCCGGCCCGCAGCACGGTGGCCAGCCGCTCGTACGGCTCCGGGTTGTACTCGGCGGTCGCGGCGGCCACCCACTCCAGCCGCCGCTCCAGCGGGAACGGGCCGCGCGGCACGAGGTTCTCGTAGCTGAAGCCGCCCATGTGCAGCAGGCCGGGGCCCGGCCAGGCGTCCGCCCGGTCCATCAGGTTGACCACCCGCGCCCCCGACAGCACCACCCCGCCGCGCTCCGGCCGCTCCCCGAGGAAGCGCAGCTCGGGCGTCTGGACGCGGCGCAGCGACAGCTCCTGCTCGCCGGTGAAGGTGAACCGGGCCCGCTCCAGGTCGACCGCGTCCCCGAACCGCCCGTCGTCCAGCCGCACCCCGCCCTGGCACTCGAACCGCTGGATGCGCGTCCCGCGCGCGGGGGTGCGGCCGCTCAGTAATGGGTTGCCCACGCCCGCCGGGGTCAGATACAGCGTGCGCCCGACCGTCAGCTGAGGGGCGTTCAGCGCGAGCCGCGTGTACGGGTTGACCAGCCGCGCGCCCCGCAGGCTCAGCGACACGCCGATGTTCGCGCCCCGCAGGCTCAGCTCGCCGTGCGACTCCAGCATCTCGGCCTGCAGGTCCTGGCCGACGTTCATGCCGTCCCCGGCGATCGAGCGGCCACTGCGGTCGCGGTAGACGATCGCCTGGTTGAGCAGCAGGTCCGTACCGATGTGGGCGTCGGTGAGCCGTACCCCGTTGTGGAAGCGGCAGCGCGGCAGATGCAGATCGCCCTCGGTGTGCACCCGGGCCGCCTCCAGCCGCGGCACCGCGCAGTCCACCAGCCGTACGGTCGTGAAGCGGGCCTCCGGCAGCAGGATCTCCCGGTCGAAGCGGCAGCCGCGCATCTCGACATACGGCACCACCGTGCCGCCGGCGAGTTCCATCGTGCCGCTGATCCGCACGCCGACCAGCTTCAGCGAGGACACCCGGCCCGCGAGGGCGGGCGGTCCGTCCAGCAGCAGCCAGCAGATGATCCGCGCGCGTACGGTCCGCTCGTCTCCCCAGGGGTGCCCGCCGTGCGGATCGTCGACGGTCGTGTCCCCGCTGCTCAGGTCGTACACGCTGCCGTTGCGGAAGGCCTGCCACATCCCGGCCTCGGCCGCGGTCAGTCCGTCCGGCAGGTCCCCGTCCGGGATGCCGGCCCCCTCGGTCACAGCTTTTCCTTCCTCCCCGGTTACTCGCGGGTCGTTTGCCTCGTACAACCGTTCATGCCCGCTGAGTAACGCCCCGAACGCCAGACGTGAAGGAGATCTTCCAGGTTCCTGCGGCGACTCGTATCAGCCATTGGAACGCGCCCACGGGTCACGAGCCGGGTCTGCGAGAATTGAGCCCGTGATCTCCCGAATCGATCTGCGCGGCGACGCCCTTCCCGAGGGCCCCGCCCTGCGCGACCTGCTGCCCCGAGCCGAGTTCGACGTTCAGGCCGCCCTGGAGAAGGTGCGTCCGATCTGCGAGGCCGTGCATCATCGGGGCGACGCGGCGCTGATCGACTTCGCCGAGAAGTTCGACGGGGTCAAGCTCGACCAGGTGCGGGTGCCGGCCGCGGCGCTCACGCGCGCGCTGGAGGAGCTCGACCCGGCCGTGCGCGCGGCCCTGGAGGAGTCCATCCGCCGCGCCCGGCTCGTCCACCGCGAGCAGCGCCGTACGACGCACACCACCCAGGTCGTGCCCGGCGGCTCGGTCACCGAGAAGTGGGTGCCGGTCGAGCGCGTCGGGCTCTACGCGCCCGGCGGCCGGTCGGTCTACCCGTCCTCCGTGGTGATGAACGTCGTCCCGGCCCAGGAGGCCGACGTCGAGTCGATCGCCCTCGCCTCGCCCGCCCAGGCCGAGTTCAACGGCCTGCCGCACCCGACGATCCTCGCCGCCTGCGCGCTGCTCGGCGTCGACGAGGTGTACGCCGCCGGCGGTGCGACGGCCGTCGCGATGTTCGCGTACGGCACCGAGTCCTGCCCGCCCGCCAACATGGTCACCGGCCCCGGCAACATCTGGGTCGCCGCCGCCAAGCGCTACTTCACCGGCAAGATCGGCATCGACGCCGAGGCGGGTCCGACCGAGATCGCGATCCTGGCCGACGCCACCGCCGACCCGGTGCACGTCGCCTCCGACCTGATCAGCCAGGCCGAGCACGACCCGCTCGCCGCCGCCGTCCTCGTCACCGACTCCCCGGAGCTCGCGGACGCGGTGGAGAAGGAGCTGGAGCCGCAGGTCGCGGCCAGCAAGCACATCGACGACCGGATCGTCCCGGCCCTCAAGGGCAAGCAGTCCGCGATCGTCCTGGTGGACGGCGTCGACGAGGGCCTCAGGGTCGTCGACGCGTACGGCGCCGAGCACCTGGAGATCCAGACGGCCGACGCGGCCGCCGTGGCCGACCGGGTGAAGAACGCCGGCGCGATCTTCATCGGCCCCTGGGCGCCGGTCTCGCTCGGCGACTACGCCGCCGGGTCCAACCACGTACTGCCCACCGGCGGCTGCGCCTGCCACTCCTCCGGGCTGTCCGTGCAGTCCTTCCTGCGCGGTATCCACATCGTCGACTACACGAAGGACGCGCTGGCCGAGGTCGCGCACCACGTGGTGACGCTGGCGGAGGCGGAGGACCTGCCGGCGCACGGCGCGGCGATCAAGGCGAGGTTCGGCTGGAAGGTACCCGGAAGCAAGTGACTGGCATCGACGATCTCCCCGTACGGGACGAGCTGCGCGGCAAGTCCCCCTACGGCGCGCCCCAACTCGACGTGCCCGTACGGCTGAACACCAACGAGAACCCCTACCCGCTGCCCGAGCCCCTGGTCGAGCGGATCGCCGAGCGTGTCCGCGAGGCGGCCCGGAACCTCAACCGCTACCCGGACCGGGACGCGGTCGAGCTGCGCACCCAGCTCGCCAGGTACCTGACGGACACGTCCGGCTACGAGGTGGGCCTGGCCAACGTGTGGGCCGCCAACGGCTCCAACGAGGTCATCCAGCAGCTGCTGCAGACCTTCGGCGGACCGGGCCGTACGGCCATCGGCTTCGAGCCGTCGTACTCGATGCACGGCCTCATCTCGCGCGGCACCGGCACCGGATGGATCTCCGGCCCCCGGAACGAGGACTTCACCATCGACCTCGCCGCCGCCGAGAAGGCGATCGCCGAGCACCGGCCGGACGTCGTCTTCATCACCACGCCCAACAACCCCACGGGCACCGCGGTGCCGCCCGAGACGGTCCTCGCGCTGTACGAGGCCGCACAGGCGGCGAAGCCGTCGATGGTCGTGGTCGACGAGGCGTACATCGAGTTCAGCCACGGCGACTCACTGCTGCCGCTGCTCGAAGGCCGGCCGAATCTCGTCGTCTCCCGCACGATGTCGAAGGCCTTCGGCGCCGCCGGCCTGCGCCTCGGCTATCTCGCCGCGCACCCGGCGGTGGTGGACGCCGTCCAGCTCGTACGGCTGCCGTACCACCTGTCGGCCGTCACCCAGGCGACCGCCCTGGCCGCCCTGGAACACACCGACACGCTGCTGAAGTACGTCGAGCAGCTGAAGGCGGAGCGGGACCGGCTGGTGAGCGAGCTGCTCGCCCTCGGCTACGACGTCACGGCGTCGGACGCCAACTTCGTGCAGTTCGGCCGGTTCGACGACGCGCACGCCGTCTGGCAGAAGATCCTCGACCGGGGCGTCCTGGTCCGGGACAACGGCGTGCCCGGCTGGCTGCGGGTCACCGCCGGAACCCCCGAAGAGAACGACGCGTTCCTCGACGCGGTACGTGAACTGAAGAAGGAGCAGAGCGCATGAACCGCGTAGGACGCGTGGAGCGGGTGACCAAGGAGACCTCGGTCCTCGTCGAGATCAACCTCGACGGCACGGGCCAGGTCGATGTGTCGACCGGCGTCGGCTTCTACGACCACATGCTCGACCAGCTCGGCCGGCACGGTCTGTTCGACCTGACCGTGAAGACCGAGGGCGACCTGCACATCGACTCGCACCACACCATCGAGGACACCGCCCTCGCGCTGGGTGCCGCCTTCAAGCAGGCGCTCGGCGACAAGGTGGGGATCTATCGATTCGGCAACTGCACGGTCCCCCTGGACGAGTCGCTGGCCCAGGTGACGGTCGACCTCAGTGGCCGCCCGTATCTCGTGCACACCGAGCCGGAGAACATGGCGCCGATGATCGGCGAGTACGACACCACGATGACCCGGCACATCCTGGAGTCCTTCGTCGCCCAGGCCCAGATAGCGCTGCACGTGCACGTGCCGTACGGACGCAACGCGCACCACATCGTGGAGTGCCAGTTCAAGGCGCTGGCGCGGGCACTGCGCTACGCGTCCGAGCGCGACCCGCGCGCGGCCGGCATCCTGCCCTCCACGAAGGGCGCGCTGTGAACGGCACGTCGACCGTCCTGATCGTCGTCGGCCTCTTCCTCGTCGGCGGGATCATCTCCTTCGTCAAGCAGCAGATGCCGAGGAGCCTCGTCGTGCTGCTCTCGATCGGCGCCGCGATGTGTCTGGTCGCGGGCGTCATGAGGCTGGAGGTGTGGAACTGATGAGCACCGTCGCGAAGAAGGTCGTCGTCTTCGACTACGGCTTCGGGAACGTCCGCTCCGCGGAACGCGCCCTCGCGCGCGCGGGAGCCGACGTCGAGATCACCCGTGACTTCGACAGGGCCATGAACGCCGACGGCCTGCTGGTGCCGGGCGTCGGCGCCTTCGCCGCCTGTATGCAGGGGCTGAAGGAGGCCCGCGGCGACTGGATCATCGACCGCAGGCTGTCCGGCGGACGTCCCGTGATGGGCATCTGCGTCGGCATGCAGATCCTGTTCGCGCGCGGCATCGAGCACGGCGTCGAGACCGAGGGCCTCGGCGAGTGGCCGGGCTCGGTCGAGCCGTTGCAGGCCGACATCGTGCCCCACATGGGCTGGAACACCGTGGACGTGGCGCCCGGCACCGAGCTGTTCGCCGGCCTCGACGCGGACGCGCGGTTCTACTTCGTGCACTCCTACGCGGTCCACGACTGGGACCTGGAGACGCACAACCCGACCATGACCGCTCCCAAGGTCACCTGGTCGACGCACGGCAAGCCCTTCGTGGCCGCGGTGGAGAACGGCGCCCTGTGGGCCACCCAGTTCCACCCCGAGAAGTCCGGCGACGCCGGAGCGCAGCTGCTCACCAACTGGATCGGAACCCTGTAGAGACATGGCCAAGCTCGAACTCCTCCCCGCCGTCGACGTCCGCGACGGCCAGGCCGTCCGCCTCGTGCACGGCGAGTCCGGCACCGAGACCTCCTACGGCTCCCCGCTGGAGGCCGCCCTCGCCTGGCAGCGCGCGGGCGCCGAGTGGCTGCACCTGGTCGACCTGGACGCCGCCTTCGGCACCGGCGACAACCGTGAGCTGATCGCCGAGGTCACCAAGGCGATGGACATCAAGGTGGAGCTGTCCGGCGGCATCCGCGACGACGCCTCCCTGGCCGCCGCCCTCGCCACCGGCTGCACCCGCGTGAACCTCGGTACGGCCGCCCTGGAGACCCCCGAGTGGGTCGCCAAGGTCATCGCCGAGCACGGCGACAAGATCGCCGTCGGTCTCGATGTACGCGGCACGACCCTGCGCGGCCGCGGCTGGACCCGTGACGGCGGCGACCTCTACGAGACGCTGGAGCGCCTCAACAACGAGGGCTGCGCGCGTTACGTCGTCACCGACATCGCCAAGGACGGCACGCTCCAGGGCCCGAACCTGGAGCTGCTGAAGAACGTCTGCGCGGCGACGGACCGCCCGGTCGTGGCCTCCGGCGGCGTCTCCTCCCTGGACGACCTGCGGGCCATCGCCGGGCTCGTCCCGCTCGGTGTCGAGGGCGCCATCGTCGGGAAGGCCCTGTACGCGAAGGCGTTCACCCTGGAAGAGGCCTTGGAGGCCACGTCGTGAAAATGGACACAGTGTCATGACGTCCGATGCCGTGCGGCGCGTGCAGAGCGGAAGTCCCTGGGAAGAGTCCTTCGGGTTCGCACGCGCCGTCGCGGCCGGCGATCGTGTGCTGGTGGCGGGCACGACGTCCTTCAAGGGCGATGTGCTCTACGGGGAGGGCGACCCGTACGAGCAGGCGAAGGTGGCCTTCACCGGCGCGCTGGAGGCGATCGCCGAGTTCGGGCTGGGCCCCGAGTCGGTGGTCCGGACCCGGATGTACCTGAGCCATCAGCGGGACGTCGACGAGGTGGCCCGGGCGCACAAGGAACTCTTCGACTTCGTGCGCCCGGTCTCGACCCTGGTGGTCGTGGAGGGTTTCGTCGACCCGCGCATCCTGGTCGAAGTCGAGATAGAAGCATTCAGAGGCGTTTAGAGGAGCCGTGGATTCATGACCCTGGCGGTCCGAGTCATCCCCTGCCTGGACGTGGACAACGGCCGGGTCGTCAAGGGTGTCAACTTCCAGAACCTGCGCGACGCGGGCGACCCCGTCGAGATGGCCAAGGTGTACGACGCCGAGGGCGCCGACGAGCTGACGTTCCTGGACATCACCGCCTCGTCGGGCAACCGCGAGACGACCTACGACGTCGTGCGGCGCACCGCCGAGCAGGTGTTCATCCCGCTCACGGTCGGCGGCGGCGTCCGTACGGCCGAGGACGTGGACAAGCTGCTGCGCGCGGGCGCGGACAAGGTGGGCGTCAACACGGCGGCCATCGCCCGGCCCGACCTGATCCGTGAGATCGCCGAGCGGTTCGGGCGGCAGGTCCTGGTCCTGTCGGTCGACGCACGGCGTACCGAGTCGGGCTCCTTCGAGGTGACGACGCACGGCGGCCGCAAGGGCACCGGCATCGACGCCGTCGAGTGGGCACACCGGGCCGCCGAGCTGGGCGCGGGCGAGATCCTGCTCAACTCGATGGACGCGGACGGCACGAAGGACGGCTACGACCTGGAGATGATCCGGGCGGTACGCAAGCACGTGACGGTTCCGGTGATCGCCTCCGGCGGTGCCGGCAGGCTCGCCGACTTCCCGCCTGCCATCGAGGCGGGGGCGGACGCGGTGCTCGCGGCGTCGGTGTTCCACTTCGGTGATCTGCGGATCGGCGAGGTGAAGGAGACGTTGCGGGCGGCGGGACACCCGGTGCGGTGACACCCCGTGTGGTGACACCCCGTGTGGTGACACCCCGTGTGGTGACACCCCGTGTGGTGACACCCCGTGCGGTGACACCCCACTGAGGCGCGAGCCCCGGTCGCCGAGTGGTGGCCGGGGCTTTCTCCTGGCGACGGCGTCCCAGCTGGCCGAGCAGGTCGACGAGGCCGTCTCGCTGGTCAGCTACCACCTGCGCAAGCTCGCCGAGCACGGACTGATCGAGGAGGCCGAGCCGCGCAGCGCGGACGGCCGGGAGCGCTGGTGGCAGCCCGCGTCCGAGGGTGTGCGCATCCGCGACGAGGACTTCCGGGACGCCCCCGAGAAGGCTGCCGCGCACACGGCGGCCAGCAGGCTCTTCGCC
Organism: Streptomyces curacoi; assembly: GCF_001513975.1. Classification (GTDB taxonomy): domain Bacteria; phylum Actinomycetota; class Actinomycetes; order Streptomycetales; family Streptomycetaceae; genus Streptomyces; species Streptomyces curacoi. Next base: position 381,181 of record NZ_KQ947984.1, on the reverse strand, counting down.
GAGCAGCGCACGGCCCTGTACCGGCGCTGGCTCGACGAGCGCACGCACTGGGGCGACGAGTGGAACCGGGTCGCCGACGCCGCCGGTGACACCGAGGGCCGCGAGAACGTCGCCGTGCACACGTACGCCTTCCCCTTCCGGACCTGAGAGGACCGACGTGCCGTCGACCCGGACCGGCCCCGCGCCCGCCGCCATGGCGGAGCGCGCCGCTCACCGCGACCCCAACGTGCTGCGCTGGCTCGGCGCCTACGCCTCGTCGGCCATCGGGGACAACGTCTACTACCTCGCGCTGTCCTGGACCGCCGTCCAGGCCGGTACGCCCGCCCAGGCCGGTCTGGTGACCGCGCTCAGCGCGGTGCCGCGGGCCGTGCTGATGCTGGGCGGAGGAGTGATCGCCGACCGGTTCGGCCCCCGCAGGGTGCTGATCAGCAGCGACGCCGTGCGCTGCGCGGCGGTCCTCGCGGTCGCGGGGCTGCTGCTCGTGGGTCGCCCGGGCCTGTGGCCGCTGGCCGCGCTCGCGCTGGTCTTCGGGGCGGTCGACGCCCTCATGATGCCCGCCCTGGGCGCCCTCCCGACCCGGATCACCGGACGCGGACAGCTCGCCCGAGTGCACGGCATGCGCGGCCTCGTCATCCGCCTGGCCAGCGTCGTCGGCGCCCCGCTCGGCGGCCTCGGCGTGGCCCTGGGTGGCACCGCGGCGGCGTTCGGGCTGGCCGGGTTGCTGTTCGCGGCCTCCCTGCCGCTCCTGGTCGCCGTCCGCGTGGGAAAGCACCCCGCGGACGACACGCGCGCGCGTGGCGGCGCGTGGAGCGACCTGACCGGCGGTCTGCGCTACATACGCGGCCACCGGGTCCTGCGCCCGCTGATCGTCGTCATCGCGCTCAGCGACCTCGGCTTCGTCGGCCCGCTCAACGTCGGCCTGACCCTGCTCGCCGACGAACGCGGCTGGGGAGCCGGAGGCATCGGATGGGTGCTCGCGGGGTTCGGCACCGGCGCGGGGGCGGCCTCCTTGCTGCTCACGGCCCGTGGACGCGTCCCGCGCGCGGGGCTGGTGCTGTCCCTGTCCGGCGTGGTCAGCGCGGTCGCGATCGCCGCTCTCGCTCAGGTGCCGCAGGTCGGGGCCGCCGTCGCCGTGGCCCTGTCCATCGGGCTGGTCTCGGGGCTGAACGGCGTCCTGTGCGGGGCGCTTCTGCAGGCCGAGTCCGACCCTGCCTACGTCGGCCGGGTCACGTCCGTGTCGAACTTCTTCAGCCTCGGCGTCGCCCCGCTCACCTTCCCCCTGACCGGCGCCGCGATCGGCCTGTGGGGCACCGGCCCGGTCTTCGTCGCCGGCGCTGTCGTCTGCGGGCTGGCCGGGGCGGTCGGCCTGTGCGCGAGAGACCTGCGCCGGGCCGAACTGCCCCGCTGACCGCCCTCGGCCCGCAGCCGGTCCCTAGATCCCCAGCTGCTTGGTCTCGTGCAGCTTGGCGATCGCGTCCTTGTCGCCGTCCAGCTCGACGTCGGCGGCGCTCTGCCGGCCGTAGGAGAACAGCAGCAGCTCCGACGGCTCGCCGGTCACCGTGACGACCGGCGTGCCCCGGTGGGCCACGGCCGTCTGGCCGTTCGGGCGGCGCAGCACCAGGCCCGTGGGCGCGCCGCGGCCCATCAGCCGCGCGGAGCGCTCCAGGCGGGACCAGAGGGCGTCCTGGAAGACCGGGTCGAGCTCGCGCGGCGTCCAGTCCGGCTGGGCGCGGCGGACGTCCTCCGTGTGGACGTAGAACTCGATCGTGTTCGACGCCTCGTCGATCTGCTTGAGCTGGAACGGCGAGAAGCGCGGCGGGCCGGTACGGATGAGCTGGATCAGCTCCTCGTACGGCTTCGCCGCGAACTCCTCCATCGCCTTGTCCAGGCGCGGTGCGAGCGGCTTGATCAGAATGCCGGCGGCGGCGTCGGGGCGGCGCTCGCGCACGACCACGTGCGCGGCGAGGTCACGGGTCCGCCAGCCCTCGCAGAGGGTGGGGGCGTCGGGGCCCGCGGCCTCCAGGAGATCGGCCAGGAGAAGTCGTTCACGCTTGGCGAAGGTCGACATGCAGTCAGCCTACGACCGGTCCACAGGTCCGCCCAGTGGACACCTGACGGTCACTGTCAGTGGCGCGCGGCACAATGGCAGGCATGACCACCAGCACGCCCCGTCAGCCCAGCCGGCTGGACCCCGAGATCGCCGGGCGCCTCAAGCGCAGCCCGGACGGCCTCCTGCCCGCCATCGCCCAGCAGTACGACACCGGAGAGGTGCTGATGCTCGGCTGGATGGACGACGAGGCGCTGCATCGCACGCTCACCACCGGCCGCTGCACCTACTGGTCGCGCAGCCGCCAGGAGTACTGGGTCAAGGGCGACACCTCCGGCCACTTCCAGTGGGTCAAGTCGGTGGCCCTGGACTGCGACGCCGACACCGTGCTCGTCAAGGTCGACCAGGTCGGCGCCGCCTGCCACACGGGCGCGCGCACCTGCTTCGACGTGGATGTGCTCGTCAAGGAGACCGAGGGCGCCGATTCCGGCGTACCGGTCTCGGATCAGTAAGGTCGGCCGCCATGGACCTCGAGACGTTCCGCAAGCTGGCCACCGACCGCCGCGTCATTCCGGTCACCCGCAAGCTCCTCGCCGACGGCGACACCCCGGTGGCGCTCTACCGCAAGCTCGCCGCCGAGCGCCCCGGCACCTTCCTGCTGGAGTCCGCGGAGAACGGCAGGTCCTGGTCCCGCTACTCGTTCGTGGGCGTACGCTCCGCGGCGACCCTCACCGAGCGCGACGGACAGGCCCACTGGCTCGGCGCCCCGCCCGTCGGCGTCCCCGTCGAGGGCGACCCGCTGGCCGCCCTGCGCGCCACCATCGAGGCCCTCCACACCCCCCGTGACCTCGCCCACGACCTGAACCTGCCGCCCTTCACCGGCGGCATGGTCGGCTACCTCGGCTACGACATCGTGCGCCGCCTGGAGAAGATCGGCCCCGGCGAGCGGGACGACCTCCGGCTGCCCGAGCTGACCATGCTGCTCACCAGTGACCTCGCCGTCATGGACCACTGGGAGGGCTCCGTCCTGCTGATCGCCAACGCGATCAACCACAACGACCTCGACACCGGCGTCGACGAGGCCTACGCGGACGCGATCGCCCGCCTCGACGCCATGGAGGCCGACCTCTCGCGCGCGGTCGCCCAGCCCCCGGCCGTGCTCCCGCCCTCCGAACTGCCCGAGTACACCGCCCTGTGGGGCGGCGAGGACTTCCAGGAAGCCGTCGAGGACATCAAGGAGCGCATCCGCGCGGGCGAGGCCTTCCAGGTGGTCCCCTCCCAGCGCTTCGAAACGCCCTGCACGGCAAGCGCGTTGGACGTCTACCGGGTGCTGCGGGCGACCAATCCCTCCCCGTACATGTACCTGTTCCGCTTCGACGGCTTCGACGTCGTCGGCTCCTCCCCCGAGGCCCTGGTCAAGGTCGAGGACGGGCAGGCGATGGTCCACCCCATCGCCGGCACCCGGTGGCGCGGGGCCACCCCGCAGGAGGACCAGGCCCTCGCCGACGAACTGCTCGCCGACCCGAAGGAGCGCGCCGAGCACCTCATGCTGGTCGACCTCGGCCGCAACGACCTCGGGAGGGTCTGCGAGCCGGGCTCGGTCGAGGTCGTCGACTTCATGTCCATCGAGCGGTACTCCCACGTGATGCACATCGTCTCGACGGTGACGGGACGGGTCGCGCCGGGCCGCACGGCCTTCGACGTCCTGACGGCCTGCTTCCCGGCCGGCACGCTCTCCGGCGCCCCCAAGCCCCGCGCCATGCAGATCATCGACGAACTGGAGCCGTCCCGGCGCGGCCTGTACGGCGGCTGCGTCGGCTACCTCGACTTCGCGGGCGACTCCGACACCGCCATCGCCATCCGTACGGCCCTGCTGCGGGACGGGACCGCGTACGTCCAGGCCGGCGCGGGCATCGTCGCCGACTCCGACCCGGTCGCCGAGGACACCGAGTGCCGGAACAAGGCGGCGGCGGTACTGCGGGCGGTGCACACGGCGAACCGGCTCGGGTGACCTGCGGGGGCCGTCCCACGTGAACCCCGGGTGACTGATCGTTCGGGCTCCGGGTGATAGTGGAGTCGTGACTGCTGCACCTCACCCCCGTTCCGAAGCCCCCGGTTCCGCCCGGGCCGGCCGTATGAGTCTCGCCCTCGCGCTGCTGTGCGGTGCGCTCGGCGCGGCCGTCGCGCTGCTCGCCACCCGGCAGCGCTGGTCGGAGGGCACCGCGACGGTGGCCGGCGGCCCGTTCCCCCTCACCGCCAGGGGCAGCGACGTCACGGGCGTCCCCGCGGCCCTGGCCATAGTGGGGCTCGCCGCCCTCGTCGCCGTCTTCGCCGTCCGTCGGGCCGGCCGCTTCGTCGTCGCCGGCCTGCTCGCGCTCTCCGGCGCCGGCACGGTCGCCGCGGCCCTGCTCGGCGCCTCCGACAGCTCCGCGCTCGACGAGAAGGCCGCCCGGGCCTCCGGTGACACCTCGGCCACCGTCCACGCCCTCACCCATACGGCCTGGCCGTATGTCGCGGCCGTCGGCGGCGTCCTGATCCTGCTCGCCGGACTGCTGGCCCTGCGCTACGGCCGGCTGTGGCCCGGCATGTCCGGCCGCTACGAGCGCGGCGGCGTCTCCGGGCCGCGCCGCAAGGCCCCGGCCGCCGACCCCGACCGGCCCGAGGAACTCTGGAAGGCCCTCGACCGGGGCGAGGACCCGACGGGGGCATAGCGCGCCCCTCCTGGGCGTGGCCTCGGCGTCGACTCGTGAGGGCTACCCCCGATCACCGCATGCTCACGCGTGCGGGACAATGACAGCGAGCGTCCGGCTCACCCACGTACAACACGTACACAGCAACGAGGAGCAAGCAATGGCGGGCAGCAGCCACGGTCACACCCCGGCCGCCTGGACCGGTGTCACGATCGCCTTCATCGGTTTCTGCGTGGCGGGCGCCTTCATGGTGATGGACCAGCCCGCGGGCTTCTGGGGCGGCATGGGCGTCGTGGTCCTCGGCGGCATCGTCGGCTGGATCATGAGCGCCATGGGCATGGGCCAGCCGAAGGACGCGCACAAGGCGCTGCTCACGACGCAGGAGCGCGAGACGGCGAGCACCAAGAGCTGAGACGACGCGTACTTCGCTGAGGGGCGACCCGGCACCGATGGCTGCCAGGGGACGCCCCTCACGCGCGTACGGGGCACAATGCGGGACGTGAACGCCGACAGCACCAGGACCACGCAGCCCGGCGCCGTGCCGGGCCGGCTGGTCCTTCCGGCAGGCGTCCTCGCGGCCGTCGCCGGCGCCTTCGCGTACGTGGGGGCGGTGGACCCGAACGAGCCCGGCCACTACCCCCCCTGCCCGCTCCTGCAGCACACCGGCCTCTACTGCCCGGGCTGCGGCGGACTGCGCAGTGCGCACGCCGTCGTCCACGGCGACTTCCTGGCGGCACTCCAGGACAACGCGGTGGCCGTCGTCGGCTATGTGCTCTTCGCCGTGCTGTGGACCGTCTGGGTGGTCCGTGCGGTGCGCGGACGGCCGCTGCGGGTGGATCTCGGGCCGGCGCAGCTGTGGGCCGCCGGGGCGTTGGTGCTGGACTTCACCGTTGTCCGGAACCTGCCGTTCGGTGGCTGGCTCCACCCTTGATCAACTGCGGAACGTCCAGGTAGTGGGACCGGCGTCAACCGGATGCGAGGCCTACGCCCTCCTCCGGATACCATCGCAGTGACCATAGGTTTTCGTACCGCTTTCATAACCAGCCGTCTGGAAGGGGGCCGCTCGCGTGAGTGTGCTCGACGAGATCATCGACGGAGTCCGTGCCGACCTCGCGGAGCGGCAGGCGCGCGTCAGCCTCGACGAGCTCAAGGAGCGCGCGGCCAAGGCTCCCGCGGCCAAGGACGGGGTGGCCGCGCTGAAGGGCGACGGCGTCAAGGTCATCTGCGAGGTCAAGCGCTCCAGCCCCTCCAAGGGCGCGCTGGCCGCGATCGCCGACCCGGCCGGGCTCGCCGCCGACTACGAGGCGGGCGGCGCGGCCGTCATCTCCGTCCTCACCGAACAGCGCCGCTTCGGCGGCTCGCTGGCCGACCTGGAGGCCGTCCGCGCCCGCGTGGACATCCCAGTCCTGCGCAAGGACTTCATCGTCACGTCGTACCAGCTGTGGGAGGCCCGGGCGTACGGCGCCGACCTCGCCCTGCTGATCGTCGCGGCCCTCGACCAGCCGGCCCTGGAGTCCCTCATCGAGCGCGCGGTGTCCATCGGCCTCACGCCCCTCGTCGAGGTGCACGACGAGGACGAGGTCGAGCGCGCGGTGGACGCCGGCGCCAAGGTGATCGGCGTCAACGCGCGCAACCTCAAGACCCTGGAGGTCGACCGCTCCACGTTCGAGCGGGTCGCCCCGGAGATCCCGGACGGCATCGTCAAGATCGCCGAGTCCGGCATCCGCGGCCCCCACGACCTCATCGCGTACGCCAACGCCGGAGCCGACGCGGTCCTGGTCGGCGAGTCCCTGGTCACCGGCAAGGACCCGAAGTCCGCCGTCTCCGACCTGGTGGCAGCGGGCGAGCACCCCGCATTGCGGCACGGCAGAGGCTGATCACCCGGTAAGCTGAGCGGCGATGACCCTCCCGATCACCCTGACGACTCGGGACCCGTACGCCCGCCTCGCGCGCGGCTGCCGGCCCCGGGGCTGCCGCGCGCCCGCGCGCAGGGTGCATGGTCGACGAGTGCGGTACGTCATCGGAGACGAGCCCGGCCAGGTGAACGGCCGTCGATGGCAGCGCCCCTTTGGGGGCGCGGGGAACTGCGCGAGCAACCATGGACGGCCCGCGGCCGCCTGACAAGCCCCGCCCCCACGGCGATGAGTGTCTTTCCACAATCTCACCGTGAGGTTTTCGCATGCCCAGCGAGTTCTTCATCCCTGACCCCGAGGGTCAGGTCCCGAGCGCCGAAGGCTACTTCGGCGCCTTCGGCGGCAAGTTCATCCCGGAGGCGCTCGTCGCCGCCGTCGACGAGGTGGCCGTCGAGTACGACAAGGCCAAGCACGACCCCGAGTTCGCCCGAGAGCTCGACGACCTGCTGGTCCACTACACCGGCCGCCCCAGCTCCCTCACCGAGGTGCCTCGTTTCGCCGAGCACGCCGGAGGCTGCCGGGTGTTCCTCAAGCGCGAGGACCTCAACCACACCGGCTCCCACAAGATCAACAACGTGCTCGGCCAGGCCCTGCTCACCAAGCGCATGGGCAAGACCCGCGTCATCGCCGAGACCGGCGCCGGGCAGCACGGCGTCGCGACGGCCACCGCCTGCGCGCTGTTCGGCCTGGAGTGCACGATCTACATGGGCGAGATCGACACCCAGCGCCAGGCCCTCAACGTGGCTCGTATGCGCATGCTCGGCGCCGAGGTCATCGCCGTGAAGTCGGGCAGCCGCACGCTGAAGGACGCCATCAACGAGGCCTTCCGCGACTGGGTCGCCAACGTCGACCACACGCACTACCTCTTCGGCACCGTCGCCGGACCGCACCCCTTCCCCGCCATGGTCCGCGACTTCCACCGCGTCATCGGTGTCGAAGCGCGCCGCCAGCTCCTGGAGCGCGCCGGACGCCTCCCCGACGCCGCCATCGCCTGCGTCGGCGGCGGCTCCAACGCCATCGGCCTCTTCCACGCCTTCATCCCCGACACGGACGTACGCCTCATCGGCTGCGAACCCGCCGGGCACGGCGTCGAGACGGGCGAGCACGCGGCCACCCTGACCGCCGGCGAGCCCGGCATCCTGCACGGCTCCCGCTCCTACGTCCTGCAGGACGAGGAGGGCCAGATCACCGAGCCGTACTCGATCTCGGCCGGTCTGGACTACCCCGGCATCGGCCCCGAGCACTCCTACCTCAAGGACAGCGGCCGCGGCGAGTACCGCGCGATCACCGACGACGCCGCGATGCAGGCACTGCGCCTGCTGTCGCGGACGGAGGGCATCATCCCGGCCATCGAGAGCGCCCACGCCCTCGCGGGCGCCCTCGATGTCGGCAAGGAACTGGGCAAGGACGGGTTGATCGTGGTCAACCTGTCCGGGCGCGGCGACAAGGACATGGACACCGCCGCGCGCTACTTCGGCCTGTACGACACCGATGCCGAAGTCGCCGCCAACGCAGCCGATGTCGCGGAGATCGAGGGGGACGCCAAGTGAGCGGCAACATCCAGCTGTTGACGGACACCCTCGCCGGTGCCAAGGCCGAGGGCCGCTCCGCCCTCATCGCCTACCTCCCGGCCGGGTTCCCGACCGTGGATGGCGGCATCGAGGCGATCAAGGCCGTGCTCGACGGGGGCGCCGATGTCGTGGAGGTGGGTCTGCCGCACAGCGACCCCGTCCTCGACGGCCCCGTCATCCAGACCGCCGACGACATCGCCCTGCGGGGCGGGGTCAAGATCGCCGATGTCATGCGTACGGTCCGCGAGGCCTACGAGGCCACCGGGAAGCCGGTCCTCGTCATGACGTACTGGAACCCCATCGACCGCTACGGCGTCGAGCGCTTCACCGCCGAGCTGGCCGAGGCGGGCGGCGCGGGGTGCATCCTGCCCGACCTGCCCGTGCAGGAGTCGCAGCTCTGGAGGGAGCACGCCGAGAAGCACGGGCTCGCGACGGTCTTCGTCGTGGCGCCCAGCAGCAAGGACGAGCGGCTCGCGCGAATCACCGCAGCGGGCAGCGGCTTCGTCTACGCCGCCTCGCTGATGGGCGTCACGGGCACCCGTGAGTCCGTGGGCGCGCAGGCCCAGGACCTGGTCGAGCGCACCCGCGCCACCGGCACCGAGCTGCCCGTCTGCGTCGGGCTCGGCGTGTCCAACGCCGAGCAGGCCGCCGAGGTCGCCGGCTTCGCCGACGGCGTGATCGTCGGCTCGGCCTTCGTCAAGCGGATGCTGGACGCGCCGGACCACCCGGCCGGTGTCGAGGCCGTGCGCACGCTCGCCGGTGAGCTGGCGAAGGGCGTGCGCGGGCAGGCGTAGGAGCGGTAGGGGACATCTTCAGAAGAAGGTCCTTCCGTACGAGTCGCTCGAACGGGTGGACCTGTGACCGGGGAGGCGCGGTGCGCCTCCCCGGTTCGTTCTGCGGGTGTGAGCGAAAAGAATCGTGAGGGAAAGCGGACCGCCCGGGAGCGGCTGGCGGTCGAGCGTGAGCGGCAGAAGGCCGCGGACAAGCGGCGCCGTGCGCTGATCGTGGGCGCGAGCGTCGTCTGCGTGCTGGGACTCGCGGCGGTGGTCGGAGTCGTCGCGGCGAACGCCGGCATGGACGACGGCAGTGAGTCGTCGGGACCCGTGGTGGGGCCTTCGGGGGCGCAGGGCAAGGACGGACTCGCGATCCCGGTGGGCAAGGAGAGCGCCAAGTCGACGCTCACCGTCTGGGAGGACTTCCGCTGCCCGGCCTGCAAGTCCTTCGAGGACGCCTACCGCTCGACGATCCACGAGCTGACGGACTCCGGCAAGCTCAAGGTCCAGTACCACCTGGCGACGATCATCGACGGCAACATGGGCGGCACCGGCTCCCGCAACGCGGCCAACGCCGCGGCCTGCGCCCAGGACGTCGGAAAGTTCGTGCCGTACCACGACGTGCTGTACCGGAACCAGCCGCCCGAGATCGAGGACGCCTTCGCCAAGAACAGCAAGCTCCTGGAGCTCGCGGCCAAGGTCGACGGCCTGGACACGCCCGCCTTCCGCAAGTGCGTCGAGGACGGCACCCACAACAGCTGGGTCGACAAGTCCAACAAGGCGTTCCAGAAGGGCGGCTTCAGCGGCACTCCGACGGTGCTGCTGAACGACAAGAACATCTACCAGGACCAGACGATGACGCCGGCGAAGCTGAAGCAGATGGTGGAGGCGGCCGCCAAGGGATGAACTGCGCAGGGCAGGGCCTCATGAAGGCGCTGCCCGTTGCTGCCCGTTATGGACCCGTAGCCGGGCCGCCTGCCATCGGCGCCGCCCGGCAGGGTAGCGTCGACCTTGCCATGGAACTTGCCTACATTCCCAGCCCGTCGCGCGGGGTGATCTACCTCGGTCCCATTCCGCTGCGCGGCTACGCCTTCTGCATCATCCTCGGTGTCTTCGTAGCCGTCTGGCTCGGCAACAAACGCTGGATCGCCCGGGGCGGGCGGGCCGGCACGGTGGCCGACATCGCGGTCTGGGCCGTGCCGTTCGGCTTGGTCGGCGGTCGGCTCTACCACGTGATCACGGACTACGAGCTGTACTTCAGCGAGGGCCGTGACTGGGTGGACGCCTTCAAGATCTGGGAGGGCGGCCTCGGTATCTGGGGCGCGATCGCGCTGGGCGCGCTGGGCGCCTGGATCGGCTGCCGGCGCCGCGGCATCCCGATGCCGGCGTACGCCGACGCCGTCGCACCCGGAATCGCCTTCGCGCAGGCCATCGGGCGCTGGGGCAACTGGTTCAACCAGGAGCTGTACGGGCGGCGGACGGACGTCCCGTGGGCCCTGGAGATCACGTCCTCCGCGGACGGGCGGGTGCCGGGCACCTACCACCCGACGTTCCTGTACGAGTCGCTGTGGTGCATCGGCGTCGCGCTGCTGGTCATCTGGGCCGACCGCCGCTTCAAGCTGGGGCACGGGCGGGCGTTCGCGCTGTACGTCGCCGCGTACTGCGTGGGCCGGTTCTGGGTCGAGTACATGCGGGTCGACGACGCCCACCACATCCTGGGCCTGCGGCTGAACAACTGGACCGCGCTGATCGTGTTCCTGCTCGCGGTGGCGTACATCGTGGTGTCGGCGAAGAAGCGGCCGGGCAGGGAACCCGTGGTCGAGCCGGGCGCCTCCGGTGACGAACCCGACGGTGCGGACGAGGCTTCCGGTGACGCCAAGGCCTCCGACGCCGCTGAGGCCGAGGCCGACGTGAAGGACGACGTGAAGGACGACGTCAAGGGCGAGGCGGAGCCGACGAAGAAGACCTGAGGCTTGGTTCTACGACGATGAGGGCGCTCGGCACTGGCCGGGCGCCCTCCGTTGTGTGAGGGTCAGCGCCGGCGGGCCAGGGACAGGGTCCTGTGCGCCGCTGCCACCACCGCCGCGTCGATGAAGGTTCCGTCCTGCAAGGCCTGGGCGCCGTCTCCCGTCGCCGCCGCCTTGATGATCGTCTCCGCTTGTTCCAGCTCCTCCTGGGTGGGGAGATAGGCCCGTTCGATCACCGGGAGCTGGCGGGGGTGGATGGCCGCCCGGCCCAGGAATCCCAAGGTGCGGCCGTGGGCGCAGGACGCCACCAGGCCCTCCAGGTCGCGGATGTCCGGATGGATCGACTGCGAGGGCGGGGGCAGGCCCGCCGCCCGCGCGGCCACGACGACGCGGGAGCGAGACCAGTCGAGGCCCGCGTCGCCTCGTACGCCGAGGTCGGCGCGTAGGTCCGCCTCGCCGAGGGAGATGCCGTGGAGCGAGGGGTGGGCGGAGGCGATCGCGTGCGCGCGCTCGATGCCCAGGGCCGATTCCAGGAGGGCGTGCAGGGGGAGGGTCCCCGGGGCGGTGGGCGGGGTGGTCTGAGCGAGGTGGATGATCTGCTCGGCGGAGGTCACCTTCGGAAGGCGGAGGCCGGACAGGCCGGGGCGGGCGGCCAGTGCCTCCAGGTCCTTCGCCGCCGGTGGGGAGCCCAGGGCGTTCACCCGGACATGGACGGGGACGGGGTGCTCCGGTTCGGAGAGCAGGTCGGCCGTGGCCGCACGGGCGTAGTCCTTGCGGTGCGGGACCACCGCGTCCTCCAGGTCCACGATGACGATGTCGGCGCCCGACGCCAGGGCCTTGGCCACCACACGGGGGCGGTCGCCCGGGGCGTACAGCCAGGTCAGGGGGTAGGGGGCGGTCGTAGCCGGGCTCGTCACAGGGCGCCCTCCTCGCGCAGGGCGGCCCGTTCGGCCGGGGTCAGGCCCAGCTCGTCGAGGATCTCTTCGGTGTCCGCGCCGTGCGGGCGGCCTGCCCAGCGGATCGTGCCGGGGGTGGCGGAGAGGCGGAAGAGGACGTTCTGCATGCGCAGCGGGCCCAGCTCGGGGTCGTCGACGGTGGTGATCGTGCCCAGTGCCGCGTACTGGGGGTCCGTCATCACGTCCCGCACGTCCTGGATCGGGGCCACCGCCGCCTCCGCCTTCTCGAAGGCCGCGAGCACGTCGGCGCGGGTGTGGCGGGCGATCCAGTCGCCGACCGCCCGGTCGAGGACGTCGGCGTGGCGGGCCCGCTCGGCGCCCGTCGCGAACCACGGTTCGTCGATCAGGTCGGGGCGTCCCACGAGGCGCATCACGCGCTCGGCGATCGACTGGGCGGAGGTGGAGACGGCGACCCAGGTGCCGTCCGCGGTGCGGTAGGTGTTGCGCGGGGCGTTGTTGGCGGAGCGGTTGCCGGTGCGCTCCTGCACATAGCCGAGCTGGTCGTACCAGGTCGGCAGGGGGCCGATCGCCATCAGCATCGGCTCGATCAGGGCCATGTCGACGACCTGGCCCTCGCCGGTGCGGTCGCGGGCGGCCAGTGCCGTCAGCACCGCGTACGCGGTCGCCAGGCCCGCGATCGAGTCGGCCAGGCCGAAGGGCGGGAGCGTCGGGGGCGCGTCCGGTTCGCCGGTGAGCGCGGCGAAGCCGCTCATCGCCTCGGCGAGGGTGCCGAAGCCGGGGCGGTGGGCGTACGGGCCGAACTGGCCGAAGCCGGTGACGCGGGCCAGGATCAGGCGGGGGTTGGCGGCGGAGAGTTCCGCCCAGCCCAGGTCCCATTTCTCCAGGGTGCCCGGGCGGAAGTTCTCGATGACGACGTCCGCGGTCGCGGCCAGCTTGAGGAGGGCGGCTCGGCCGCCCGGTCTGGAGAGGTTCAGGGTGAGGGTGCGCTTGTTGCGGCCGAGGACCTTCCACCACAGGCCCACGCCGTCCTTCGACGGGCCGTGGCCGCGGGAGGGGTCCGGTTTCTCGGGGTGCTCGACCTTGATGACCTCCGCGCCGAAGTCGCCGAGCATCGTCGCGGCGAGGGGGCCGGCGAAGAGGGTGGCCAGGTCGAGCACGCGCAGGCCGGTGAGGGGGGCGGTGGGACGGGGTGGGGTGCCGGGTGCGGTGCTGGGCTGGGTGCCGGGCGAGGTGCGGGGCTGGGTGCCGGGTGCGGTGTGGGGCTGGGTGCCGGGCGTGGTGCCGGGCTGGGTTCCGGGCGTGCTCATGAGGCGTACCGTGCCTCGATCTCGGGGCGGTACGGCATCGACGCCGAGGCGCCCTCCCGCTGGACCGACAGCGCGGCCGCTGCCGCCGCCCAGGCCAGCGCCTCCCGCATCGGGCGCCCTTCGCCGCGTGCCACCGCGAGGGCGCCGACGAAGGTGTCGCCCGCGCCGGTGGTGTCGACGGGGGCCACCTTCGGGGCGGGGACGGTCACGGGATCGGCGCCGCGGGCCACGTACAGGCTGCCGGCCGCGCCCAGGGTGACGACCACCTCGGGCACCAGGTCGAGCAGCCCGATGGCCGCCTCGCGGGGGTCGGTGCGGCCGGTGAGGGTGGTGGCCTCGTGCTCGTTGGGGACCAACAGGTCGACGGCGATGAGCAGTTCGTCCGGGAGCGGCTGGGCGGGGGAGGGGGTGAGGACCGTACGGACGCCGTGGCGGCGGGCCGCCTGGGCGCCGGCGACGACCGCGGGCAGCGGGATCTCCAGCTGGAGCAGCAGGAGGTCGGCGGAGGCGATGACGCCCTCGTCACCGGGACTCAGGTGGTCGAGGGTGCCGTTCGCGCCGGGGATCACGACGATCGCGTTGCCGCCCTCGTCGTCCACGACGATGTGCGCGGTGCCGGAAGGGCCCTCGACCGTGCGGAGGTCGTCGGTGTCCACGCCGGAGTGTTCGAGGGTGGAGCGCAGCCGGGTGCCGAAGGCGTCGTTGCCGACCGCGCCGATCATCGAGACGTCGCCGCCCGCGCGGGCCGCCGCGATCGCCTGGTTGGCGCCCTTGCCGCCCGGGATCGTACGGAACTCCCGTCCCGTCACGGTCTCGCCGCGCTGGGGGGCCTTTTCGACGTAGGTGACGAGGTCCATGTTCGTGCTGCCGAGCACGACGATGTCGGTCATGGGCGAGTGGCCTCCAAGTGGTCGGGTCCGTGGGTCAGTTCCTGGGTGAGCCGGGCCAGCGTGTCGAAGCCGGTGCCGTTGAAGTCGGCGACGGAGGTGGCGAGGCGGTTCTTGAGGGGGGCCGTCCAGCGGTCCGGGAGGGCGGTCGGGGCGCCGGCGAGGAGGGCGGCGACGCTGCCCGCGGTCGCGCCGTTGGAGTCGGTGTCCCAACCGCCCGAGACCGCACGGCAGACGGAGCCGGTGAAGTCGCCGTTCGCGTGGGTGAGGGCGGCGGTGATCAGGGCGGTGTTGGGGATGGCGTGGACCCAGTGGTGGGCGGGGGAGTAGGTGGCGTGGAGTTCGTCGACGACCGTGTCGAAGTCCTCGTGGGTCCCCGCGAGTTGGATGGCGTGGCGGACGGCGTGGGACAGCCGGGAGTGCGGGGGGATCACCTTCAGGCCGGTGCGCAGGCAGGTGTGGATGGCGTCAGGGCCTGTCCCTGTCGCTGCCCGCGCGATGACTGCCGCCGTGAACATCGCCGCGTAGACGCCGTTGGCGGTGTGGGTGAGGGTGGCGTCCCGGTGGGCCTGTTCGGCGGCGGCGGCCGGGTCGCCGGGGTTGGTCCAGCCGTGGACGTCCGCACGGATGAGGGCGCCGATCCATTCGCGGAAGGGGTTGCGGTGGCGGGCCGTGTGCGGGGGTTCGATGCCGAGGAGGAGGTTGCGGTGGGCGATGCGTTCGGCGGTGAAGGTGCGGCCGGGCGGGAGTTCGTCCAGCCAGAGGCGGGCCACGTCGGTGGTGGTGAAGGCTTTGCCGTGGCGCCTGAGCAGGAGGAGGTTGAGGAGGGGGTAGTTGAGGTCGTCGTCCTCGGGCATGCCGTCGATGTTCTCGGCGAGGGAGGTGCCGGCCGAGCGGCGGTTCCAGGGGTGGGCGGTGAGGAGGTCCGCGGGGACTCCCTTTGCTGTGAAGTACGTGTTCAGGGGCCAGTTGCCGGTTGCTTCGGCCAGTTGGCGGATGGCTTCGAGGGGGAGCTTTTCGACGGGTTTGCCGAGGAGGCAGCCGACCGCTCGGCCCAGCCAGGCGGCTTCGTGGCGGGCAGGCTGTGCGGCTCCCCTGCCCGCAGGTGGTGAGGGCCAGTTCGGGCACACGGCCTTGATCTTCTCCAGGTCCGTCGGCTCGACGTCCTTCAAGACGCTGGGCAGGTCCGCCAGTTCGTCCAGCAGGTCCTCTGCCAGTTGGCGCAGATAGCGTGACGCCGGTTCCGGTGACGCCCCCGCCCGCGGCGGTGCCTCACTTCCCCCCGCTGCCCGCCACCGCTCCGCGATCCTCGACGGCTCCCGGCCGTCCAGGGCCGCTTGGCGGAGTTCGTGGCCCAGGAGGTCCTCCGGCTGGACCCAGGTCAGTCGGAGCATTCTCGGCCCTCCAGTGCGGTGAACGCCGCCTCGTGCGCCCGGCGGCGGCGTACGTCACGGGCGTGGATCTCCCGCGTGACCTCTGTCAGGGTGCGGGGCGGTTCCCACAGGTCCAGGCGGCTGGCCTCCGCGACCGTCTTCGCCCAGTCCTCCGGGACCGGTGAGCCCAGGGCGCCGGCCAGGGCGCCCGCCATCGTCGCGATGGAGTCGCAGTCGCGGCCGTAGTTCACCGCCCCCAGGACGGCCTGCCGGTAGTCGCCGTTCGCGACCACCACCATGCCCAGCGCGACGGGGAGTTCCTCGATCGCGTGCAGGCGGGAGGGGCGGCGGGCGCCCAGGGAAGGCTGTCGGTAGTCGGGGCCCACCGTGTCGTACGGGGTGACCGCCGCCCGCAGCGGCCCCAGCGCCGACTCGAAGTCCGTGTGGCCGCTCGCCGCTGCGCAGACCTTCTCGATCGCCGCCCGCGTGCCGTCCTTCGCCAGCGACAGGCAGGCCGAGACGACCGAGTCCGGTGTCGCTCCGGGGGCGCACGCCGCCGCCACCGCCGCCGCGAAGACGCCCGCCGCCTCACGGCCGTACGAGGACTGGTGGGCGCCCGCGATGTCCAGCGCCTCGGCGTACGCGGCCCTCGGATCGGCCGCGTTGACCAGGCCGACCGGGGCCATGTACATCGCCGCACCGCAGTTGACGATGTTGCCGACGCCCGCCTCGCGGGGGTCCACATGGCCGTAGTGGAGCCTCGCCACCAGCCATTTCTCCGCCAGGAAGATCCGCTGGAGCGGGAGCGCCGCCGTCTCCAGCTCCGGGATCCAGCGCGGGTTCGTCATCAGGTCCGGGACCAGGTGGTCGGCGATCGCGTACGCGTCGAGGTGGTCGCGGACCGTCGCGTAGACGCGGACCAGGGCGTGCGTCATCAAGGTGTCGTCGGTGACGTGCCCGTCGCCCTTGTGGTACGGCGCGAGGGGGCGGGCCGTGCGCCAGGCGTCGCCGTTCCAGGGGCCGACGATGCCGTGGACGCGGCCGCCGTGGCGTTCGAGGATCTGGTCGGGGGAGTAGCCCTCCACCGGGCCGCCGAGGGCGTCGCCGACCGCCGCGCCGACCAGGGCGCCGGTGATCCGCTCGTCGAGACGCGGCCCACTGCTTTCTTCTCCATTGGGCGTCATGCCCGAATCATCCCTCTGGTCGGGCCGGTTGCGTGGCTTCCAGGAGTTCGGCGAGTTCCACCAGGTCCGTGCCGGTGAGCCGGGGGAGTACGCAGCCGGAGAGGGTCCGGCAGGTGTCGCGCCAGGTCGCCGGGATCGACGCGCCGCCGCCCAGTGCGCCCGTCAGTGCGCCCACCAGGGCCGGCGCCGAGTCCGCGACCCGGGACAGGCACGCGGCGGCGGGGACCGCCTCGGCGATACGGCCGTCCGCCGCGACCGCGAGGGCCAGGGCGACCGGGACCGTTTCCGCCGCGGCGATGCCGTAGCTGTAGACGTGGTCGACGATCTGGTGTTCGAGGAGGGGGATCAGGGCGAAGGCGCTGTCGGCGTCCCGGGCGAGCTGCAGCGCGTGGCGGGCGTTGCGGCCGATCTCCGTCTCCTCCGGGAGCTCGGCGAGTGCCGCCGCCACACAGGCCTCGGTGTTCACGCCGGTCAGGGCCAGCGCGATCGCCGCCGCCATCGCCCGCGCGCCGTGGACGCCGTCGCCGTCCTGGGTGTAGCGGGCGTCGAACTCGGCGAGGTCGGCGGCGCCCCGGGGGTCGCCCGGGTGGGCGACGGCCAGGACGCAGGCCCGTACGCAGGCCGCGTCGTCGAAGTAGTGCGGGTTGTCGTGGCCGGTGGCGGGCGGGCGCAGGCCGGTGGCGAGGTTGCCGAGACCGGCCCGGACGGAGATGCGGGCGCGCAGGGGGAGGATCGCCGACTCGACCTCGGGGGCGCGGTCCGCCGCGGCGGCGACTTCGTCGGCCACGGCGGTCCAGGTCAGGTCGATCGCGGCTCGGGTGCGGCGTTCTCGGCTCAGGTCGCCGAGGGCGGAGTCGTCGCCGGCGCGGAGTACGGCCTCCGCGGCGAAGGCCGCCCATTCCGCGTCGTCGGAGGGGCCCAGGCGGAGGGGCTCGGGGGGTTGGTTGAGCGCGATGGGGACGGGGAGGGTGGTGGTCGCGTTGTGTTCGGCGAAGGTGTCGAGTTCGCGGGTGAGGCGGCGGGTCCAGTCGGGCATGCGGGCGGCTCGGTGGCGGGCGGCGGGCCAGCCGGCGGCGTCGCCTGCGGCCAGGCCGAGCAGGAGGCCCAGGACGCGTTGTCCGGCCTCGGCTTCGCCTTCGGCCGGTTGTTTCCCACCCGCACCACCCGTGCGACTTTCGTCGTCGGGTGCGGGTGGCCCCAGTGGGGTGTTCTCGCCGTCGGCGGGTGCGGGTGGGCCTGGTGGGGTGTTCTCGCCGTCGGCGGGTGCGGCTTTGTGGTGGGGAGTGGGTGGGGTGTGTTCGTTGTTGTCGGGTGCGGGTGGGCCTGGTGGGGTGTTTTCGCCGTCGGCGGGTGCGGGTTCGTTCGGCTGTGTGAGGGGCATGGGATCGGCGTCCGGGGGTGCCGCCGTCGGCGTGCCCTCGTCCCACGGCGTGGGCGGTCTCATCGTCGTACTCCCTCGCGCGGTGCCGGAGCCTCACCCGGTACGAGTCCCCCCGCCCCCCATTTCCCGCCCTCCTCCGGCACCAGCAACTCCGCCACCTCCAGTACGTGGTGCCCGGCCATCGACGGCAGGCAGCTGCCGCGCGCCGGGCCGATCGCCGACGCCCACTCCGTGGGGATCGCCGACGCCCCCTGCGTCGCACCCGCCAGCGCTCCCGCCACCGCCGCCGTCGTATCCGCGTCCCGGCCCATGTTCACGGCCGTCAGTACGGCCTGGACGAAGTCGCCGTCCGCCGCCGCGTAGGCGCCGAAGGCCAGCGCCACGGCCTCGGGGGCCAGGTCGGTCCAGGGGTAGCCGCCGATGACCACCGCCGAGCGGACCGCGCGTTCGCCGCGGTGGGCCACCGCCACGGCGCGGCGCAGGGAGCGGGCCGTCCAGGAGTCGTCGGGAACGACCGCCAGGGCCGAGGCGACCACGGCGATCGTGGGGGCGCCCGCCATCGCCGCCGCGACACCGGCCGCCACCGCCTGGCCGCCGTAGATGCCCTCACCGTCGTGGCTCACCGAGCCGTCGATCGCCACCAGGCGGGCGGCCTCCGCCGGGCGGCCCGCCGCGAAGACCCCGAAGGGGGCCGCCCGCATGGCGAGTCCGTCGCTCCAGGCGTGGCGGTGCTGGGCCGAGATGGGGGCCGCCAGCCCCCGGCGGAGGTTCTCCAGCGTGCCGCGTTCGCTGAAGCCCGCGCCCCGGAAGGGGCCTTCCGCGCGGTCCGCGATCCACTCGTGCCAGGCCGTCTCCACATGGGCCGGGGTGAGGGCCGAGCCGTGGCGGGCGAGGAGGAGGCCCGAGAAGATCGCGTACTCGGTGTCGTCCGTGCCGGCCGGGCTCTCGGTGACGAATCCCGTGATGCGGCCCCAGCGGGCGCGGATCTCGGAGGGCTTCATGTTCTCCGCCGGGGCGCCCAGCGCGTCACCGACCGCGAGGCCCAGCAGCGCGCCGCGTGCCCGTTCGCGGAGTTCGGCGGCGTCCCCGGGCGCCGGGACCGAGGGGATGCGGGCGATCGATGGCATGCGCGGCCTCTCCTCCGGGGGCTCCGCCCAGGGCGCGGAGCCCTTTGCGGATGTGTCCCACCGTCGGCGGTTGACCTGAGCCTCGGAGGCCTCAGTGTCACCCGGTCGGCATCTGAGCGGTGAGGGCTACGAATGAGCGTTCTAGGTAAAAGCGCAGGTTAGCGCAGCCTTTCCTTGCTGGCGGGAGGGAATTTCCCGGCATAGATTGGGTGTTGTCCAAGAGTAGAAATTGTCTAAAGGCAGCCTTTCCTAAGCTCCCAGGGGGACTTCATGGCCATCATCGAGACCGAGGCGGCGCTGCATGAGGCGCACCGCGACAACCACACGCACCGGGATGTGAACGGCGGCTGGCTGCGCCCCGCGGTCTTCGGTGCGATGGACGGCCTGGTCTCGAACCTCGCCCTGATGACCGGTGTCGCGGGCGGGTCGGTCAGTCATCAGACCGTCGTGCTGAGCGGGCTCGCCGGGCTCGCCGCCGGTGCCTTCTCCATGGCCGCCGGTGAGTACACCTCCGTCGCCTCGCAGCGCGAGCTCGTCGAGGCCGAGCTGGAGGTCGAGCGTCGCGAGCTGAGAAAGCACCCGAAGGACGAGCAGGCCGAGCTCGCGGCCCTCTATGAGAGCCGGGGCGTGGAGCCGAAGCTCGCCCGTGCCGTGGCCGAGCAGCTCTCCCGCGATCCCGAGCTGGCCCTGGAGATCCATGCCCGCGAGGAGCTCGGCATCGACCCCGGCGATCTGCCGTCGCCCCTGGTCGCGGCGGTGTCGTCGTTCGGGTCCTTCGCGCTGGGCGCCCTGCTGCCCGTACTGCCGTATCTGCTCGGGGCGACCGCGCTGTGGCCGGCCGTACTGCTCGCGCTGCTCGGGCTGTTCCTGTGCGGTGCGGTCGTGGCCAAGGTGACGGCGCGGACCTGGTGGTTCAGCGGGCTGCGTCAGCTCGCGCTCGGTGGTGCCGCGGCCGGTGTGACGTACGCCCTGGGCAGCTTGTTCGGAACGG
Organism: Streptomyces curacoi; assembly: GCF_001513975.1. Taxonomy (GTDB): domain Bacteria; phylum Actinomycetota; class Actinomycetes; order Streptomycetales; family Streptomycetaceae; genus Streptomyces; species Streptomyces curacoi. Next base: position 361,053 of record NZ_KQ947984.1, on the reverse strand, counting down.
CCGTAGGATAGTTCGGCTGGAACTTATGCGTTGGGCCGCATAAGTAGCCGTTACTCGCTGGTTTCGAGTGCTTAACCACCGGGCATGAGCCGTAAGCGCTGTGGGCAATGACGCCTGCGGCGCACTCGCGGGGTGGGCGACGACGCCCCCTCCGTCACCTCGGATCGACGGACATAGACCTGTCCCGCTCGGTCCCCACATACTTCAAGCCATGTGCGCGGGACCCCCGCCGTAAGCCGTGGCGTCCGCATGTTGGAACGGAGTATCCCGGTTCCCGAGAACCGTTCCATCATGTAACCTGCACGAAATTTTGCGATCACGCAGAGGGCCAACGTCGTCCCTCGGCACCTTGTATATGCCACATGACGACGACGGGAGAGCCGATGCGTACGCCGCGCCAGCCGTCCCAGCACTCCGCGAATGGCCAGAACTGGTCGTTCATGGATGCTCGCCCTGCTGCGCAGGGTATGTACGACCCCCGCAACGAGCACGACGCCTGTGGCGTCGGCTTCGTGGCGACCCTCACCGGCGAGGCGAGCCACACGCTGGTCGAGCAGGCGCTGACCGTTCTGCGCAACCTCGAACACCGCGGCGCCACCGGCTCCGAGCCGGACTCCGGTGACGGCGCGGGCATCCTCTCCCAGGTGCCGGACGCCTTCCTCCGTGAGGTGGCCGGATTCGAACTGCCCGAGGCCGGTGCTTACGCCGTCGGTATCGCCTTCCTGCCGGAGGAGGGGACCGAGGACGCCGTCTCGCAGATCGAGACGATCGCGGCCGACGAGGGCCTGACCGTCCTCGGCTGGCGCGAAGTCCCCGTCGCGCCCGAGCTGCTGGGTGCCACCGCCCGGTCGACCATGCCCGCCTTCCGTCAGATCTTCGTGACGGACGGCGCCAGCAAGGGCATCGCCCTCGACCGCAAGGCCTTCGTGCTGCGCAAGCGCGCCGAGCGCGAGGCCGGTGTCTACTTCCCGTCGCTGTCGGCCCGCACGATTGTCTACAAGGGCATGCTGACCACCGGTCAGCTGGAGCCCTTCTTCCCGGACCTGTCCGACCGCCGGTTCGCCTCCGCGATCGCGCTCGTGCACTCCCGGTTCTCCACGAACACCTTCCCGTCGTGGCCGCTCGCGCACCCGTACCGCTTCGTCGCGCACAACGGTGAGATCAACACCGTCAAGGGCAACCGCAACTGGATGGTCGCCCGCGAGTCGCAGCTGGTCTCCGACCTGTTCGGCCCGCAGGAGAAGCTGGAGCGGATCTTCCCGGTCTGCACGCCGGACGCCTCCGACTCCGCCTCCTTCGACGAGGTGCTGGAGCTGCTCCACCTCGGCGGCCGTTCCCTGCCGCACTCCGTGCTGATGATGATCCCGGAGGCGTGGGAGAACCACGACTCCATGGCCCCGGCCCGCCGCGCCTTCTACCAGTTCCACGCCACGATGATGGAGCCCTGGGACGGCCCGGCCTGTGTCACCTTCACCGACGGCACCCAGGTCGGCGCCGTGCTCGACCGCAACGGTCTGCGCCCCGGCCGCTACTGGGTCACCGACGAGGGCCTCGTCGTCCTCGGCTCCGAGGTCGGCGTCCTCGACATCGACCCCTCGAAGGTCGTCCGCAAGGGCCGTCTGCAGCCCGGCCGTATGTTCCTCGTCGACACCGCCGAGCACCGCATCATCGAGGACGACGAGATCAAGGCCCAGCTCGCCGCCGAGGCGCCGTACGCGGAGTGGCTGGAGGCCGGCGAGATCGAGCTGTCCGACCTGCCCGAGCGTGAGCACATCGTGCACACCCACGCCTCGGTCACCCGCCGCCAGCAGACCTTCGGCTACACCGAGGAGGAGCTGCGGGTCATCCTCGCGCCGATGGCCAAGGCCGGCGCCGAGCCGATCGGTTCCATGGGCACCGACTCGCCGATCGCCGCGCTGAGCGAGCGCCCGCGTCTGCTCTTCGACTACTTCACGCAGCTGTTCGCGCAGGTCACCAACCCGCCGCTGGACGCCATCCGCGAGGAGCTCGTCACTTCGCTCAGGAGCTCCCTCGGCCCGCAGGGCAACCTGCTGGAGCCGACGGCCGCGTCCTGCCGCTCGGTCACCCTGCCCTTCCCGGTGATCGACAACGACGAGCTGGCCAAGCTCATCCACATCAACGCCGACGGCGACATGCCCGGCTTCAAGGCCGCGACCCTCTCCGGTCTGTACCGGGTGCACGGCGGCGGCGAAGCCCTGGCCGCGCGCATCGAGGAGATCTGCGCCGAGGCCGACGCCGCCATCGAGAACGGCGCCCGCCTGATCGTCCTGTCGGACCGCCACTCCGACGCCGAGCACGCGCCGATCCCGTCGCTGCTGCTCACCGCGGCCGTCCACCACCACCTCATCCGCACCAAGCAGCGCACCCACGTGGGCCTGCTGGTCGAGGCCGGTGACGTCCGCGAGGTACACCACGTCGCCCTGCTCATCGGCTACGGCGCCGCCGCCGTCAACCCGTACCTGGCGATGGAGTCCGTCGAGGACCTGCTGCGCGCGGGCACCTTCCTGAACGGCATGGAGCCCGAGCAGGCCATCAAGAACCTGATCTACGCCCTCGGCAAGGGCGTGCTGAAGGTCATGTCCAAGATGGGCATCTCGACCGTCGCCTCCTACCGCGGCGCCCAGGTCTTCGAGGCCGTCGGCCTCGACGAGGCCTTCGTCGAGAAGTACTTCAACGGCACGGCCACCAAGATCGGCGGCGTCGGCATCGACGTCATCGCCAAGGAGGTCGCCGCCCGCCACGCCAAGGCCTACCCGGCCTCCGGCATCGCTCCCGCGCACCGCGCGCTGGAGATAGGCGGCGAGTACCAGTGGCGCCGCGAGGGCGAGCCGCACCTGTTCGACCCGGAGACGGTCTTCCGCCTCCAGCACTCCACGCGCACCGGTCGCTACGACATCTTCAAGAAGTACACCGAGCGCGTGAACGAGCAGTCCGAGCGGCTCATGACGCTCCGCGGGCTCTTCGGCTTCAAGTCCGACCGGAAGCCGATCTCCATCGACGAGGTCGAGCCGGCCAGCGAGATCGTCAAGCGCTTCTCCACGGGCGCCATGTCGTACGGCTCCATCTCCAAGGAGGCGCACGAGACCCTCGCCATCGCCATGAACCAGCTGGGCGGCAAGTCCAACACCGGTGAGGGCGGCGAGGACGCGGAGCGTCTGTACGACCCGGCGCGCCGGTCGTCCATCAAGCAGGTCGCCTCCGGCCGCTTCGGTGTCACGTCCGAGTACCTGGTCAACGCCGACGACATCCAGATCAAGATGGCCCAGGGCGCCAAGCCCGGCGAGGGCGGCCAGCTGCCCGGCCACAAGGTCTACCCGTGGGTGGCCAAGACCCGTCACTCGACGCCGGGTGTCGGTCTGATCTCCCCGCCGCCGCACCACGACATCTACTCCATCGAGGACCTGGCCCAGCTGATCCACGACCTGAAGAACGCGAACCCGCAGGCGCGGATTCACGTCAAACTGGTCTCCGAGGTCGGCGTCGGCACGGTCGCCGCGGGTGTGTCCAAGGCACACGCGGACGTCGTGCTCATCTCCGGCCACGACGGCGGTACGGGTGCCTCCCCGCTGACCTCGCTGAAGCACGCCGGTGGTCCCTGGGAGCTCGGCCTCGCCGAGACCCAGCAGACCCTGCTGCTCAACGGCCTGCGCGACCGCATCGTCGTGCAGACCGACGGCCAGCTGAAGACCGGCCGTGACGTCGTCATCGCCGCGCTGCTCGGCGCCGAGGAGTTCGGTTTCGCGACCGCGCCGCTCGTCGTCTCCGGCTGCGTCATGATGCGCGTCTGCCACCTGGACACCTGCCCGGTCGGCATCGCCACCCAGAACCCGACGCTGCGCGACCGGTTCTCCGGCAAGGCCGAGTACGTCGTGAACTTCTTCCAGTTCATCGCCGAAGAGGTCCGCGAGCTCCTCGCCGAGCTGGGCTTCCGCTCCATCGAGGAGGCCGTCGGCCACGCCGAGGCGCTCGACGTGACCCGCGCGGTGAACCACTGGAAGGCGCAGGGCCTGGACCTGGCCCCGCTGTTCCACGTGCCCGAGCTGCCCGAGGGCGCGGTGCGCCACCAGCTGATCGCGCAGGACCACGGCCTGGAGAAGGCGCTCGACAACGAGCTCATCAAGCTCGCCGCCGACGCGCTCGCCGCGGACTCCGCGACCGACGCCCAGCCGGTGCGCGCCCAGGTCGCCATCCGCAACATCAACCGCACGGTCGGCACCATGCTCGGCCACGAGGTGACGAAGAAGTTCGGTGGCGCGGGCCTGCCCGACGACACCATCGACATCACCTTCACCGGCTCCGCCGGCCAGTCCTTCGGCGCCTTCCTCCCGCGCGGTGTCACGCTGCGCCTGGAGGGCGACGCCAACGACTACGTCGGCAAGGGCCTCTCCGGCGGCCGTGTCGTCGTCCGCCCGGACCGGCGCGCCGACCACCTCGCCGAGTACTCGACGATCGCGGGCAACACCATCGCGTACGGCGCGACCGGCGGCGAGCTGTTCCTGCGCGGTCGTACCGGTGAGCGCTTCTGTGTCCGCAACTCCGGCGCGCTGGTCGTCTCCGAGGGCGTGGGCGACCACGGCTGCGAGTACATGACCGGCGGTCACGCGGTGGTCCTGGGCGAGACGGGGCGCAACTTCGCGGCCGGCATGTCCGGCGGCGTCGCGTACGTCATCGACCTGGACCGCGACAACGTCAACGTCGGCAACCTGGGCGCCATCGAGGCCCTGGACGACGCCGACAAGCAGTGGCTGCACGACGTCGTGCGCCGCCACCAGGAGGAGACCGGCTCGACGGTCGCCGAGAAGCTGCTTGCCGAGTGGGACACCGCCGTGGACCGCTTCAGCAAGATCATCCCCAGCACGTACAAGGCAGTGCTCGCCGCCAAGGACGCCGCCGAGCGAGCCGGTCTCTCCGAGACCGAGACCCACGAGAAGATGATGGAGGCGGCGATCAATGGCTGACCCGAAGGGCTTCTTGAACCACGGTCGCGAGGTCGCCAAGTCCCGCCCCGTCGGTGAGCGCGTCAAGGACTGGAACGAGGTCTACGTCCCCGGCTCCCTGCTGCCGATCATCAGCAAGCAGGCCAGCCGGTGCATGGACTGCGGCATCCCGTTCTGCCACAACGGCTGCCCGCTCGGGAACCTGATCCCCGAGTGGAACGACTACGCCTACCGCGAGGACTGGGCGGCCGCCTCCGAGCGCCTGCACGCGACGAACAACTTCCCGGAGTTCACGGGCCGTCTGTGCCCCGCTCCCTGTGAGTCGGCGTGTGTGCTCGGCATCAACCAGCCGGCCGTCACCATCAAGAACGTCGAGGTCTCGATCATCGACAAGGCGTGGGACAGCGGCGATGTCGCGCCGCAGATCCCGGAGCGCCTGTCCGGCAAGACGGTCGCGGTCATCGGCTCGGGCCCGGCGGGTCTCGCCGCCGCCCAGCAGCTGACCCGGGCCGGTCACACCGTCGCCGTCTACGAGCGCGCGGACCGCGTCGGGGGCCTCCTCCGCTACGGCATCCCCGAGTTCAAGATGGAGAAGCGGCACATCAACCGCCGTATCGAGCAGATGCGCGCGGAGGGCACCCGCTTCCGTACCGGCATCGAGATCGGCCGCGACCTCAAGGCGACCGACCTGAAGAAGCGGTACGACGCCGTGGTCCTGGCCGTCGGCGCGACGACCGCCCGTGACCTCCCGGTCCCCGGCCGCGAGCTCAAGGGCATCTACCAGGCCATGGAGTACCTGCCGCTGGCCAACAAGGTCCAGGAGGGCGACTTCGTGGCGCCCCCGATCTCGGCCGAGGGCAAGCACGTCGTCGTCATCGGCGGTGGCGACACCGGCGCCGACTGCGTGGGCACCGCCCACCGCCAGGGCGCGGCCTCGGTGACGCAGCTGGAGATCATGCCCCGCCCGAACGACGAGCGGAACCCGGTCTCCCAGCCGTGGCCGACCTTCCCGATGCTCTACAAGGTCACCTCGGCCCACGAGGAGGGCGGCGAGCGGGTCTACTCCGTCTCCACCACCCACTTCGAGGGCGACGAGGACGGCAACGTCCAGTGGCTGCACCTCACCGAGGTGGAGTTCATCGACGGCAAGCTGACCCAGAAGCCGGGCACCGAGCGCAAGATCCCCGCCCAGCTCGTGACGCTGGCGATGGGCTTCACCGGCACCGACCGCGAGAACGGCCTGGTCGACCAGTTCGGCCTGGACCTCGACGAGCGCGGCAACATCGCCCGCGACGCCGACTTCCAGACCAACGTGCCGGGCGTGTTCGTCGCCGGTGACGCGGGCCGTGGCCAGTCGCTCATCGTCTGGGCGATCGCGGAGGGCCGCTCGGCCGCCCGCGGGGTCGACCGCTTCCTGACCGGCGCCAGCGACCTGCCGGCCCCGATCCGGCCGACGGACCGCGCGCTGATGGTCTGAGCGGTCCGACAACGGTGACCTGACGGTCACTCACCTACGTCCCGTACAACGGCGTACGGAACACTGACGGCGCCTGCCCCTTGTCCCCGACCGGACGAATGGGCGGGCGCCGTCGCCTTTCCCGGACCGAGACCCGCCCGCACCTGCCGGGCCGGCGCGGTCACCTGTGGACGGACGGGGAGGCGGGGCCGGAGGTGTCGTAACCTCACAGTCGGTGAGATGCGCGAGGGGGGAGACCGTATGGCCGCGATCAGTCTCAGCAAGGTGGAGGAGGCCGCGCCCGCGCTGGTCAGCTTGTACAAGAGCGCCGGGGTGTCGCTCCGCAAGCACGGGCTGGACGGGGTGCGGGCAGCGGTCTACCTGGTGGTCGACTACTCCGGGTCGATGAAGCCGTACTACAAGGACGGCAGCGTGCAGGCGCTCGCCGACCGGGTGCTCGGGCTGTCGGCGCACTTCGACGACGACGGGACCGTGCCGGTGGTGTTCTTCTCCACCGACGTCGACGCCGTGACCGACATCGCGCTGGCCGATCACCGGGGGCGGATCGAGCGGATCGTGGCCGGCCTCGGGCACATGGGCAAGACCAGCTACCACCTGGCCATGGACGCCGTCATCGACCACTACCTGGACAGCGGGTCGACGGCTCCCGCCCTGGTCGTGTTCCAGACCGACGGCGGGCCCGTCAACAAGCTCGCCGCGGAACGGTACCTGTGCAAGGCGGCGCGGCTGCCGCTGTTCTGGCAGTTCATCGGGTTCGGGGACCCGGGAAGCAGACAGTTCGAGTACCTGCGCAAGCTCGACGAGCTGTCCGTTCCCGACAAGCGGGTCGTCGACAACGCCGGGTTCTTCCACGCCGGTTCCGAGCCGCGGAAGGTGTCCGACAGCGAGTTGTACGACCGCTTGGTCGGCGAGTTCCCGAAGTGGCTGGGGGAGGCGCGGGCGCGGGGGATCGTCCGGGGGTAGCGGCGCACCCGGCGCGGCGGCGTCCGACAGCGGGCCGGGTCCGGCCACGCCGGGGGCTCGCGGCGCCCGCTCACCCGGCTGCTCGCCCCGTTGGCTCAGCCGGTGGGGCCATGTAACCCTGTGGTTGATCCGACGGGGAGGCGACGACGTATGGACGGCGCACGAGCGGGGAACGACAGGGCGAAAGCCGCGCGCAGGGAGGCTCCCGGCAAGGGCGAGAGGGTCGCCGACTGGGCCGACGGCCGGCTCGGGATCTACGCGGTGGCCAAGGCCAACATGCGCAAGGTCTTCCCGGACCACTGGTCCTTCATGCTGGGCGAGGTCTCCCTCTACAGCTTCCTCGTCCTGATCCTCACCGGCGTCTACCTCACCCTGTTCTTCGATCCGAGCACCCACGAGGTCGTCTACAACGGCTCCTACGAGCCGCTCAACGGTGTCCTGATGACCAGGGCCTACGAGTCCACGCTCGACATCAGCTTCGACGTGCGCGGCGGGCTGCTCATGCGGCAGATCCACCACTGGGCGGCGCTGGTCTTCATCACCGGCATGATGGTGCACATGATGCGGGTGTTCTTCACTGGCGCCTTCCGCAAGCCACGCGAGCTCAACTGGGTGTTCGGCTGGACCCTGCTGATGCTCGGCATCATCACCGGTCTGACCGGCTACTCCCTCCCCGACGACCTGCTGTCCGGCACCGGCCTGCGCTTCGCCCACGGTGCGATCCTGTCCATCCCGATCGTCGGGACGTACGTGGCGTTCTTCCTCTTCGGCGGAGAGTTCCCCGGTGAGGACTTCATCGCGCGGCTGTACCCGATCCACATCCTGCTGCTGCCCGGGATCATGCTCGGCCTGGTGGCCGCCCATCTGATCCTGGTCTTCTACCACAAGCACACGCAGTTCCCGGGCCCCGGCCGCGACGAGAAGTCGGTCGTCGGCATGCCCTTCCTTCCGGTGTACATGGCCAAGGCGGGCGGCTTCTTCTTCCTCGTCTTCGGCGTGCTGGCGATCATGGGTGGCATCGCCAGCATCAACCCGGTGTGGGCGTTCGGGCCCTACCGCCCGGACCTGGTGACCACGGGCGCCCAGCCCGACTGGTACCTGGGCTTCTCCGAGGGGCTGATCCGGGTGATGCCGGGATGGGAGATCAACGCCTGGGGCCACACCCTGGAACCGGGCGTCTTCATTCCCTTCTCGCTCTTCCCGCTGATCCTTCTCGCGATCGGCGTGTACCCCTTCCTGGAGGCGTGGGTCACCGGCGACAAACGCGAGCACCACATCCTCGACCGGCCGCGCAACATGCCCGTGCGCACCGCCCTCGGCGCGGCCTGGCTGAGCCTGTACGCGGTGCTGCTGATCGGCGGCGGCAACGACATCGTGGCCACGCATCTGCATCTGTCCATCAACGTGATCACCTGGTTCGTGCGGATCGCGGTCTTCGTCGTGCCGGTCGTCACCTTCATGGTGACCAAGCGCATCTGTCTCGGGCTGCAGCGCCGGGACCGGAACAAGGTGCTGCACGGCCGGGAGACGGGCGCCATCAAACGGCTCCCGAACGGCGAGTACATCGAGGTCCACGAGCCCCTCTCGCAGGCGCAGCTGTTCACCCTCACCCAGCACGAGCAGCACCCGCCGTACGAGATCGGCCCGCTCGTCGACGCCCACGGCGTCCGCCGCCGGGTCAGACCGTCCGAGCGGGTGCGGGCCAGGCTGGCGCGGGCCATGTTCGGGCCCCACACACGGATCGCCAAGCCGACGGAGGCGGAGTACCGCGAGCTCACCAGCGGCGATCACCACTGAGGCGGCCCGCGTCGAGGACTTCGGCCCGGCACGCCTGCGGGCTGCCCCAGGCGGTGCGCAGCGCACGGGCCTTGGTCAGCCACAGCGACAGCTCGTACTCCGCCGTGTAGCCGATCGCGCCGTGCAGTTGGAGCGCGGTACGGGCGGTCGCGTACGCGGCCTCGCAGGCGATGACCTTGGCCGCGGCGACATCCGCGGGAGCCATGGTGAGCGCCGCGCCGAAGAGGAGGGGCCGGGCGAACTCCAGGGCGATCCTCGCGTCGGCCAGGCGGTGCTTGACGGCCTGGAACGACCCTATGGGGGCGCCGAACTGGGTGCGCCGCCTGACGTGGGCGACGGTCTTCCCGAGGAGGGCCTCGCCGACGCCGAGCGCCTGCGCGGCCGTGACCAGACGGGCGTGGGCGAGGGCCTGCGCGGTCGGCGGATCGGGGCTCAGCAGTTCGCCGCCGGGCTGGAGGAGGGTCAGGCGGCGGGCCGGGTCCAGGGAGGGGCGCACGGGGCCGTGGCCGGGGGACAGGCGCAGACCCTCGGGGGTGAGAGCGAGGCGGGTGGTGGCCACGTCGCCGTCCAGGGCGTACGGCTGCCCGCCGGACGGGGCGCAGGGCGGTGACGCGTACGGCTGTGGGGGCGGCGAGTGCGGCGCCCCCACAGCCGTACACGCCGGCGTCGACGGCGCGTCCGGCGCGGTCCACGCCAGCGTCGCCGTCGCCTCGCCCGTCGCCAGCGCCGGCAGGAGCCGCTTGGCCGGGCCGGGGTCCGGCAGACCGGCGAGCAGTGCCGCCGCCGTGACCGTCTCCACCAGCGGCCCCGGCACGGCATGGCGGCCCAGCTCCACGAAGGCGACGGCGAGTTCGACGGGCCGCGGGCCCAGCCCCTCGTACACCTCGGGAACCGCCAGCGCGAACACCCCGGCCTCGGCGATACGGGACCACAGCGCACGGCCCCCGGCATGCTCGCCCCGGCTCCAGTCCCGCACGGCCGACGGTGTGTCCGCCGCCGTCAGCATCGCGTCCAGCGAGGCGGCGAACGCCCGCTGCTCGGCGTCGAGGAGGAACCGCATCAGCGAGACCCCCTCGTGGGCGGGGTCGCCCCGCGGGGCGTCGGGGTGAACGGCGTCTTCTCTCGCGTCCCGGCGGAGCCTTCCCGCATCAGCGTCGCCCCTTCGGCAGGCCGAGCAGGCGCTCGGCGATGATGTCGCGCTGGATCTCGTTGGTGCCGGCGTAGATGGGTCCGGCGAGGGAGAAGACGTAGCGCTCGGACCAGTCGGTGTCGGCCAGCTCGCCGTCGGCCTCCAGGAGATCGAGGGCCGTCTCGTGCAGCGCGATGTCGTACTCCGACCAGAAGACCTTGTTCAGGCTGGACTCCGGGCCGATCGACTCGCCCTCCAGGAAGCGGGAGGCGGCGGCGAAGGTGAAGAGCTGGTAGGCGCGGGCGCCGATCAGGGCGTCGGCCACGCGGTCGCGCGCGTGCTCCGGACGGCCCCGGTCCGCCCAGAGCCGTCGCAGTCGGTCGGCGCTCGCGAGGAAACGCCCGGGGGAGCGGAGCATGAGGCCGCGTTCGTTGCCCGCGGTGGACATCGCGATGCGCCAGCCCTGGCCGGGCTCGCCGATCACGTCCTCGTCCGGCACGAACACCTCGTCCAGGAAGAGCTCGGCGAAGGCGGGCCTGCCGTCGAGGCGGGAGATGGGGCGGACCGTGACACCGGGGGCGCGCAGGTCGAACATCAGGTACGTCAGGCCCTGGTGGGGCCGCGGGGCGTCCGGATCGCTGCGGAACAGGCCGAACGCGCGATCCGCGAAGGCGGCACGCGACGACCAGGTCTTCTGGCCGGACAGCAGCCAGCCGCCCGCCGTGCGCACCGCCTTCGAGGTGAGGGACGCCAGGTCCGAACCCGCCTCCGGCTCCGACCAGGCCTGCGCCCAGACCACCTCGCCCGACGCCATCGGCGGCAGCACCCGCGCCCGCTGTTCCTCCGTACCGAAGTCGAACAGCGTCGGCGCCAGGAGACTGATGCCGTTCTGGCTCACCCGGCCCGGCGCGCCCGCCGCGTAGTACTCCTCCTCGAAGAGCAGCCACCGGACCAGACCGGCACCCCGCCCGCCGTACGCCGCCGGCCAGTTCACCACCGACCAGCGGTCCGCCGCCAGCTCCGCCTCCCACACCTGGTGCGCGGCGAAGCCCTCCTCGGTCTCCAGGGAAGGCAGCGGCTCGGCCGGCACATGGGCGCGGAGCCAGGCGCGCGCCTCGGCACGGAAGGCCTCCTCCTCCGCGCTGAAGGTGAGATCCATCGACGGCGACCCCCTTCCCCACCTTCCCTAACAAGTGTTTGGTAGGTTAGCGTGAGGTCATGACAGACGTCGAGAGTCCGGCGTACGTGCCCGGACACGGGCTGCTCGCGGGACGTACCGCCGTCGTCACCGCGGCCGCCGGCGCCGGGATCGGCGGGGCCACTGCGCGCCGCTTCCTGGAGGAGGGCGCGCGCGTGCTGATCAGCGACGCGCACGCGCGGCGGCTCAAGGAGCACGAGGCCGAGCTGAGCCGGGAGTTCCCGGGTGCCGTCTCGGCGGTCGTCTGCGATGTCACCGACGAGACCCAGGTGCGGACGCTGTTCGAAGCGGCGGTGCGCGAACACGGGCGGCTGGACGTCGTCGTCAACAACGCCGGCCTCGGCGGGACGTCGGCGCTCGTCGACATGACCGACGAGCAGTGGACGAGAGTGCTCGACGTGACCTTGAACGGCACCTTCCGGTGCACCCGGGCGGCGCTGCGGTCGATGAAGGCGGCCGGGGCCGGAGGCGTGATCGTCAACAACGCCTCCGTCGTCGGCTGGCGCGCCCAGGCCGGCCAGGCGCACTACGCCGCCGCGAAGGCGGGGGTGATGGCGCTGACCCGGTGCGCGGCGGTGGAGGCCGCCGAGTACGGGGTACGGGTGAACGCCGTGGCGCCGAGCCTGGCCATGCACCCCCATCTGGCCAAGGTGACGACGGAGGAACTGCTGCGGGAGCTCACCGCCCGCGAGGCCTTCGGGCGGTACGCCGAGCCCTGGGAGGTGGCCAACGTGATCGTCTTCCTGGCCTCGCGCTACTCGTCGTATCTGACCGGCGAGATCGTCTCGGTCAGCAGCCAGCACCCCTAGCACCACAATGGAACCGTGCCGACCAAGAAGAAGCCCCAGGTGACCGCCGCAGCCGCCAGGCGCCGCGAACTCCTCGACACCGCCGCCGAGGTCTTCGCCGAGCAGGGCTACAACGCCACGACCGTACGCAAGATCGCGGACCACGCGGGCATGCTCGCGGGCAGCCTCTACTACCACTTCGACTCCAAGGAGTCGATGCTGGAGGAGATCCTGCGGTCCTTCCTCGACGAGCTCTGGGGCGGCTACGACGCCGTCCTGGGCGCCGAGCTCGGACCCCGCGAGACCCTTGAAGCCCTGGTCACCGAGTCCTTCCGGGAGATCGACCGGCACCGCGCCGCCGTCGCGATCTACCAGAAGGAGAACAAACAGCTGGTGGCGCAGGAGCGCTTCGCGTTCCTCGCCGAGTCACAGCGCAGATTCGAGAAGGCGTGGCTGTCCACGCTGGAGCGCGGGGTCGCGGCCGGGGTGTTCCGCTCCGACCTCGACGTCCGGCTCACCTACCGGTTCGTGCGGGACACGGTGTGGGTCGCCGCGTCCTGGTACCGGCCCGGCGGACAGCACAGCCCGGAGGAGATCGCCCGGCAGTACCTGTCGATGGTGCTGGACGGGATCGCCGTACGCACCTGACGCATTGGGGAGTTGCCATGGCCGAGGCCTACGTCGTCGAAGCGGTCCGTACGCCCGTCGGGCGGCGCGGAGGAGGGCTCAGCGGGGTCCATCCCGCCGACCTGGGCGCACATGTGCTCAAAGCGCTCGTCTCGCGCGCGGGCGTGGATCCGGCCGCCGTCGAGGACGTCGTCTTCGGCTGCCTCGACGCAGTGGGGCCGCAGGCCGGGGACATCGCGCGGACCTGCTGGCTGGCGGCCGGACTGCCCGAGGAAGTGCCGGGCGTCACCGTGGACCGGCAGTGCGGGTCCTCGCAGCAGGCCGTGCACTTCGCGGCGCAGGGCGTGCTGTCCGGCACCCAGGACCTGGTGGTCGCGGGCGGCGTGCAGAACATGTCGATGATCCCCATCGCCTTCGCCACCCGGCAGGCCGCCGAGCCGCTGGGGCTGACGGCGGGGCCCTTCGCGGGCAGCGAGGGCTGGCGGGCGCGGTACGGGGAGAAGCCGGTGAACCAGTTCGTCGGCGCCGAGATGATCGCCGCCAAGTGGGGGATCAGCCGCCGGGACCAGGAGGAGTTCGCGCTGCGTTCGCACCGGCGGGCGCTGCGGGCGATCGACGAGGGGCGCTTCGAGCGGGAAACCGTGCCCTATGGGGAGGTCACCGTCGACGAGGGGCCGCGCCGGGACACCTCCCTGGAGAAGATGGCCGGGCTGAAGCCGGTCCTCGACGGCGGCACGATCACCGCCGCCTGCTCCTCACAGGTCTCCGACGGCGCGGCGGCGATGTTGCTGGCCTCGGAGCGGGCCGTGCGCGAGCATGGGCTCACGCCCCGGGCCCGGGTGCACCATCTCTCGGTGCGCGGTGAGGATCCCATCCGCATGCTCACCGCCCCCATCCCCGCCACCGCCCACGCCCTGAAGAAGACCGGCCTGTCGATCGACGACATCGACCTCGTCGAGATCAACGAGGCCTTCGCGCCGGTCGTCCTGGCCTGGCTGAAGGAGACCGGCGCCGATCCCGACAAGGTCAACGTCAACGGCGGTGCGATCGCCCTCGGCCACCCCCTGGGCGCCACCGGCGTCAAGCTGATGACGACCCTGCTGCACGAACTGGAGCGCACCGGCGGCCGGTTCGGGCTGCAGACGATGTGCGAGGGCGGGGGACAGGCCAATGTGACGATCATCGAGAGGCTGTGAGTCGCCGCCGGGTGTCCTCGGCCTCCTTCATGATCCGCTCCACCAGCTCCGCGCACGTGGGCAGGTCGCCGATCACTCCGGCGACCTGCCCTGAGGCCATCACACCGAGATCCGTACGGCCGTCCACCATGGACGCCTTGAGCAGCATCGGCGTGTTCGCGGCCAGCAGGACCTGGCTCCAGCTCAGCTCCCCGCCGTGCTTCAGCGCCCGGCCGTCCCGGATCATCCGGCGCCAGCTCGTCCCGGACAGCTTCCGGAAACCGGCCGCCCTGCGCACCGCCTGGAGCAGGGACTTCGCGCGACCGGACCGCTCCAGGGCGTCGACCAGGTCCGTACGCAGCATGCGGTGGGGCAGACCGTCCACGGCCCTGGTGACCGTGACGTCCCGTACGGTCGCCGCCAGATACCGCGCCTTGACCGCGTCCGGGACCGTCGAGTCCGAGGTGAGCAGGAACCGTGTGCCCATGGCGACGCCGGCCGCCCCGTAGGCCAGCGCCGCGACCAGTCCCCGGCCGTCGAAGAAGCCGCCCGCCGCCACGACCGGTACGTCCACGGCGTCGACCACCTGCGGCAGCAGCACCGTCGTCGCCACCTCGCCGGTGTGCCCGCCGCCCTCCCCGCCCTGCACGATCACCGCGTCCGCACCCCAGGCGGCGACCTTCTCGGCATGCCGCCGGGCCCCCACGGTGGGGATGACGACGACACCGGCCTCCTTGAGCCCGGCGATCAGCGCGGGGGAGGGGGCCAGCGCGAAGGAGGCGACCCGGACCCCCTCCTCGACGATGATCCGCACCCGCTCGGCCGCGTCCGCCGCGTCGGCCCGGAGATTGACCCCGAAGGGCGCGTCCGTACGGGACCTGACCTCCCGTATCGCCTCGCGCAGCCGGTCGGCGGTCATCGTCGCGGAGGCCAGGATGCCCAGCGCGCCCGCGTTCGCCGTCGCCGACACCAGGCGCGGGCCGGCCACCCAGCCCATCCCGGTCTGCACGATCGGGTGGCGGACCCCGACCAGCCGGGTCAGCGGCGTCTCCATCACGTACCGACCTCCCCGGCGCGGGTGCTCTGCGGGTCGAGCACCTCACGGATGAGCCGCAGCTCCTCGGCGGTGGGTTCACGGGTCGGCGGCACGGCGTCCGGGACGGTCAGCGCGAAGGCGGTCGCCTCGCCGACCTGCTCCAGCGTGACGCCGGGATGGAGCGAGGCCAGACGCATGGTGCGGTCGGGCGTGGCGAAGTCGAAGACGCCGAGGTCGGAGACGACACGGGGGATGCGGTGGTAGCGGGCCCCGCCCGCGTGGTCGTGGCCGACTCCGCAGACCATGTCGACCTTCTCGACGAAGACGCGGCGGGAATGCCTCGGGATCCAGTAACTGGTCGGATTGTTCAGGGTGTTGACCGGTGCGCCCCGCACCCCGAGCAGCTGCCGTTTCGGCCGCTCCCAGTCGCCGATGCAGGAGATGTTCTGGTTGCCGAACCGGTCGATCTGGCTCGCGCCCATCATCACGTGCCGTCGGCCACCGGTGACCAGGGCCAGGTGCTGCCGGTACGGCAGCCAGCCCTCGACCGTGCCGTCCGGGCGGACGAGCATCGCCTCGCCGTCGGTCAGCAGCAGGTCCGGCGCGAAGGTGAGCCGGGCCAGCCGGGCGCCCAGGGACGGGATGACACCCATCGGGCTCGCCAGGATCTCCCCCGCGTCACGCCAGGCCTCGGCGCAGGCGATCACGCAGTACTCGGCGCGGGTGGGCGGGAGCAGGGGCGTGCCGGTGCCCTCCGTCATGACCCCTCCCTGACCGCCGACCGGTACGCCTGCTCGTCCCCGCCGAGGAACCGCGCCGCGAACTGCGGCCAGGGCGTGGTCGCGTACGTCTTCTGGAAGGCCTCGTCCCGGCCGTAGTCGGGCGCGCAGGACGTGAAGTGCGCTCCGTTCGGGGCCTCGACGACCCCCGTCACCGTGTGCCGCTTGATCAGCAGCGACTGCGGGGCCGCCTCTTTGGTCAACTCGGCCGTGTCGACGATCCGTTCGCACGAGACATAGGCCGTGTCCGCCGCCGCGCAGAAGAGGTCGTCGAAGTAGGGGTCGGGGCCCAGGTACTGGCCGTTGCCCTGCCGGTCGGCGCGGTTGACGTGGACCAGGGCCGCGTCGAGACGCAGGGCGGGCATGGCCACGAACGTCTCCCCGTCGTCGTACGGCGAGGTCACCGTCCGCAGGCCGGGGTTGACCCGCATGACGTCCGAACCGATCCCCGCCCGCACCGGCAGGAACGGCAGCCGGTTCGCGGCGGCGTGCAGTCCCCACATGAACATGGCCTCGTCGATCTCCATGAGGGCGAAGGCGCCGCGTTCGCGGGCCGCGCGGTAGTGCGGCTCCAACGGGATCGAGTCGAGGGTGACGAACGCCGTGACCAGCTTGCGGACGCGTCCGGCGGCGGCGAGCATGCCGACGTCGGGGCCGCCGTACGAGACGATCGTGACGTCGGTGACGTCGGAGCGCAGCAGCGCGCGCACCAGGGCCATCGGCTTGCGACGCGAGCCCCAGCCGCCGATGCCCAGGGTCATGCCGCTGTGCAGCCGGGACACGACCTCCTGCGCGGTCATCGTCTTGTCGCTCACTCAGCCACCGTCCCTTCCGAACCTGTCACGGACCCGGTCGGCCACCCCGCTCAGGTCGGCCTCGAAGGTGAAGCCCTGCTCGAAGCGGTAGCTGCGGCGCACGTCGACCGGGTCGATGCCGTTGATCGCGGCCTTGGCCAGCCGCAGCAGCTGCCCGTCCTTCGCGGCGATCTCGCGGGCCAGCTCCAGCGCGGCGGCGGGCAGCTGCTCGCGCGGCACGACCCGCCACACCGAGCCGTGCGCGTGCAGCTCGGCCGCGGTCGCCGTGCGCGAGGTGTAGTACAGGGCGCGCATCAGGTGCTGGGGGACCAGCCGGGCCAGATGGGTGGCCGCGCCCAGCGCTCCCCGGTCCAGCTCGGGCAGCCCGAACGTGGCGTCCTCGCTCGCCACGATCGCGTCCGCGTTGCCCACCAGGCCGACACCGCCGCCCAGGCAGAAGCCGTGCACGGCCGCCACGACGGGCACCTCGCAGTCGTACACCGCGGCGAAGGCCTCCGCGCAGCCCCGGTTGACGCCGATCAGTGCTCCGGCTCCGTCCTTCTGTATCTCCTTGATGTCCACGCCCGCGTTGAACCCGCGCCCCTCGGCGGTGAGGACGACACACCGGACCTCCGGGTCACGGCCCGCCGCCCGCACGGCGTCGGCCAGGGCGAACCAGCCGGCCACCGGCAGGGCGTTCACCGGCGGAAAGTCGACCGTGACGACGGCGATGCCGTTCGTTCCGGGCCCCTTTTCCGGGGACGAGGTGGAGACACCCATGGCCGCATCAGCTACCTTTCCACCAAACGTTTGTTAGGTGAAGGGTAGCCGGGGATGGGGCTGGACGGGAAGGTCGTGGTCGTCACGGGCGGTACGCGCGGCGTCGGTGCCGGGGTGGCGCGGGCCTTCGCCGAGGCCGGCGCGGACGTCGTGGTGTGTGCGCGCAGACCGCCCGATGTCCCGCTGCCGGGCGTCGAGTTCGGGGCGCTGGATCTCCGTGCCCCCGAAGCCGTACGGGCCTTCTTCGCCGCCCTGCCCCGCCTGGACGTCCTCGTCAACAACGCGGGTGGCACCCCGTACCGACGGTTGACGGACACGGACGCCGAGCGGCACGCGCGCGTGATCGAGCTGAACCTCGTCGCCCCGCTGACGGCCTCGCTCGCCGCGTACGAGCACCTGCGGCGGGCCGGGGGCTCGGTGGTGATGATCGGCAGTGTCAGCGGCAGCCGGCCGTCGCCCGGGTCGGCGGCGTACGGGGCGGCCAAGGCCGGGCTGGAGAACCTGGCCCGCTCGATGGCGGTGGAGTGGGCGCCGGAGGTTCGCGTCAACACGCTGGTCGTCGGCATGGTCCGCACCGAACTGGCCCACCTCCACTACGGGGGCGAGGACGGCATCGCGGGCGTCTCCCGCACCGTCCCGCTCGGCCGCCTCGCCGAACCGGCCGACGTCGGCGCGGCCGCCGTCTTCCTCGCCTCCGACGCCGCCGCCTACATCAGCGGGGCGAGCCTGCTCGTGCACGGCGGGGGCGAGCGCCCCGCATTCCTGGACGCCGCGACGGTCAACAAGGAGGCATGACATGAGCCGGATCTGTGAGGGGCGGGTCGTGATCGTCACCGGTGCGGGCCGCGGCCTCGGCCGGGCACACGCGCTCGCGTTCGCCGCCGAGGGGGCGAAGGTCGTCGTCAACGACCTCGGGGTCGGCCTCGACGGCACGGTGGGCGCCGGGGTGTCGGGGCGGGGGGCGAGTTCCGGGAGCCCGGCCGGGGGGTCGACTGCCGACGGTTCGCGCCGGGGGATGACTGAGGAGTGCCGGGCTTGGGGGGCGACTTCCGAGAGTCCGGCCCGGGGGGCGGCTGCCGATGGTTCGCCCCAGGGGTCGACGGCGGACGGCCCGGACCGGGGAGCGGCTCCCGGGGGCCCGGCCGGGGGATCGACCGCCGACAGTTCACGCCGGGGGGTGACGGCGGGCAGCCCGGACTGGAGGTCGGCTGCCGAGAGCTCATCCCGGCGGTCGACTGCCGACCGCCCCGTCCAGCAGATCGCCGTCGCCAGCTCCGCGCAGCAGGTCGCCGTCGACAGCCCCGCGCAGCAGGTCGTCGAAGAGATCCGCGCGGCGGGCGGCGAGGCGATCGCGCACGGCGGCGACGTGGCGACGAGCGCCGGGGCGGCGTCCCTGGTCGCGACCGCGCTGGAGACGTACGGCCGCCTCGACACCCTCGTCAACAACGCCGGCTTCCTGCGCGACCGGATGCTGGTCAACCTCGACGAGGACGACTGGGACGCCGTCGTACGCGTCCACCTCAAGGGCCACTTCCTCCCCCTGAAGCACGCGGCGGCGCACTGGCGGGCGGAGGCGAAGGCGGGCCGCACCCCGCACGCCCGGATCGTCAACACGAGCAGCGGGGCCGGTCTGTTGGGCTCGGTCGGCCAGGGCAACTACAGCGCCGCGAAGGCCGGAATCATCGGGCTCACCCTGGTGGCGGCGGCCGAACTCGCCCGCTACGGCGTCCAGGTCAACGCGATCGCCCCGGCGGCCCGCACCCGCATGACGGAACGCACCTTCGCCGAGACCATGGCGGCCCCCGTCACCGGCTTCGACGCCATGGCTCCGGAGAACGTCTCCCCGCTGGTGGTGTGGCTGGGCTCGGCGGCGAGCGCGGGGGTCACCGGGCGGGTGTTCGAGGCGGAGGGCGGGCGGATCACGGTCATGGAGGGGTGGCGGGCGGGGCCGACGGTGGACAAGGGGGCGCGTTGGACGCCGGGGGAGGCGGGGGAGGCGGCGTTGAAGCTGGTGGGGGAGGCGGAGGTGCCGGGGGCGGTGTACGGGTCGTGAGGGCTCGTGCTCAGACGCCGGACGGGCTGGTGAGTCAGCCCCGCCGGCGTTTGAGGAGCGGGGCCTACGTGTCGCACTCCAGCACCGTCCGGCACAACCCGCACCGCGCCCGGACCCGCCCCCGCACCGGCACCCGGATCCGCTGCTGACATGTAGGACACGGAAACGACACCCGCAACGGCCCCCGCCCGTCCGGCGTGAACGCGTACGGCACCCCCGGCCGCGCACCGGCACGGGCAGCAGCACCGGCACCGGCACCATGGTCCTGGGCATGCCGCCGATCGCGGGCGTACCGCCGTCGCCCCGCCCAGCCGGCCGCCGTCAGCGGAGGCTGCTGCTCGTCGCGCCGGGCCTCGGCGAGGCCCTTCACATACGCCGTGTACGCCTGCGGACTGGTGAACCACACCGACGGGTCCTCCGCGAAGACCAGCGCCCGCTTGGCGAGGACGTACCCGAACTCCTCCGGCGTCAGATACCCCAGCTTCTGCGAGGACGCCGCGTCCTCCCGGTAGGCGTCGAGGAGCAGCCAGCCCGCGCCCAGATACGTCGTCGCCGTGTCCGTGAGGATCTCGTTGTCCCGCGTGCCGGGGAAGGAGAGCCCGAGGCGGTGCAGATACACGTGCATCACCTCGTGGGCGAGCGCCGCCCCGATGTCCCGGCGATGGGTGCGGAAACGGTCGTTCAGCTCGACGAAGTACTCCGGCCCGGCGGCGAGTTCGACGTTCGCCGCATGTGTCATCTCCCGGAAGCCGACGATCAGACGGGCGTCCGGGAGACGGTAGTGCCGTACCAGCTCGCGGGCCACCCGCTGCGCGCCCAGATACAGGTCGTCCGTGTCGCAGAAGGCCACGTCGGCGGGGGCCACGCTGGTCGCGAACGTCTGGATGGTGTCGTAGGACAGCCGCCTGTAGAGCGCCGTGATCGAGGCCCG
This sequence comes from Streptomyces curacoi, assembly GCF_001513975.1. Taxonomy (GTDB): domain Bacteria; phylum Actinomycetota; class Actinomycetes; order Streptomycetales; family Streptomycetaceae; genus Streptomyces; species Streptomyces curacoi. Next base: position 340,568 of record NZ_KQ947984.1, on the reverse strand, counting down.
CACCGTCTGAAGGTGTGGGAAGCCGTGCTGGACCGGTCCGCCGTTCGCCACGCCCGTACCCCCAAGACGCCTTGAACCCGATTCCACTCTACGGGGATGTGAGGGGATTTTCCCTGGCGAGGTTCCATGCGCGGGACGTGAGATCCGTCCTTGTCATACACCCCATCTGATCTTCATACTGCGGGCCGCTCAACACGCCATGAAAGGACGTATGTTGACTCAGAGCTCGCCGAAGAGAAGCGGCATAACCCTGGTCAAAAGGGCTGCGGCGGTCGGTGCCGTCGCGCTCGCGGTGGCCTCCCTCCATCCCCTCACTGCGAACGCCGCGTCCACCCGCGTCGTCGGAGGAACGCCCGCCGCACAGAACGAGTTCCCGTTCATGGTCCATCTCTCCATGGGCTGCGGCGGGGCGCTCTACAAGAAGGACGTCGTCCTGACGGCGGCCCACTGCATGGACGGTTCCGGCAACAACACCAGCATCACCGTCACCGCCGGCGCCAACGACCTCAACTCCTCCGCCGCGATCAAGGTCAAGTCGACCAAGGTCAAGGTGGCCCCGGGCTACAACGGCACCGGCAAGGACTGGGCGCTGATCAAGCTCGCCCGGCCCATCGACAAGCCGACGCTGAAGATCGCCACCACGGACCGCTACAACCGCGGCATGTTCACGATCGCCGGTTGGGGCGACACCGAGGAGGGAGCCGGCACGGGCACGACCAAGCTCCGTAAGGCCACCGTTCCCTTCGTCGCCGACCGCGTGTGCAAGCGCCACTACGGAAACCGGCTGGTGTCGAAGGAGGAACTGTGCGCCGGCTGGCAGAGCGGCGGCATCGACACCTGCCAGGGCGACTCCGGCGGCCCCATGTTCCGTAAGGACGACGCGGGCAAGTGGATCCAGGTCGGCATCGTCAGCTGGGGCGACGGCTGCGCCCGCGCGGGTGTGCCCGGCGTCTACACCGAGGTCAGCCACTTCGCCAAGGACATAGCCCGGGCGGCGAACGCGCTGTAGGCGTCCGCCGCACCAGGGGTGCGTCAGACGGCCCGGAGGACCGGGGCACCCGCCTCGCCGGACCCGGGCCGGGCCGTCTCCGCGAGCTCCAGCACCCATATCTCGTTGCCGCCCTCGCGCAGGACGGGCCCCGGGACGTACAGCGAGCTCTGCGGGCCCGTGGACCAGTAACGGCCGAGGTTGAAGCCGTTGACCCAGACGAACCCGCGGGTACGGCCCGGCAGCTCCAGGCGGGCGTCACCGGCGCCCCGCACCGTGACGGTGCCCCGGTACAACCCCGCGGCGCCGTCCTCGGGCAGCGCCCGCGACGGCACCGCCCGGACCCGCTCGGCATCGTCCAGCGCCTCCAGCCGCAGCCCACGCGCGCGTACGTCGTGCAGATACTGCCGCTCGTGCAGCACGCCCCCGGTGATCCCCTTGGCCTCGCCCAGCCGCGGCCCGTAGTTGACCCGCCCCAGGGACTCCACCCACAGCTCCACGCGCGCGTACCCGGCGACAGGCTCCTTCAGGCACGCGTCGTCCTCGGTGAGCACCCCGGCCCGCTCCCCGTCGACGTACACCACGGCGAGGTCCCGCAGCCCGCGCACGGTCAGCGGGTACGGCTGCCGCGGCCCCGGCACCGTCACCTCGTACCGCACCAGACCCCGCTCGACCCCCAGTTCCTCGAAGGTGGGCGGGACGGGACCGGACGTCTCCGGGCCGCCCAGCGTCTCCAGTACGTCGCCCAGGGGTGCCCAGCCGGTCAGGACCGCCTCGGCCGGCGCACCCAACGGCACGGGCGCGGGCGGCACTTCGGGCAGCGGGCCGTCGGCGTACTCGGCGAGGACCTCGCGGAAGGCCCAGAACTTCGCCGTGGGGCGGCCGTACTCGTCGATCGGGGCGTCGTAGTCGTACGACGTGACGTCGGGCTCCAGCGGGCCGTCGTGCAGCGCGCCGCCGCCCCGGTTGGCGCCCGCCCAGCCGGCGAAGCTCGTGCCGCCGTGCGCCATGTACAGGTTGACCGAGGCCCCGCACTCCAGGATCTCCCGCAGGGCCGCCGCCGCGTCCCCGGGATCCCGCACGACATGCTCGCCACCCCAGTGGTCGAACCAGCCGCACCAGAACTCCATGCACATCAGCGGGCCGTCCGGGCGGTGCCGGCGCAGCGTCTCGAAGGCCTCGCGCGCGTGGGAGCCGAAGTTCACCGTCGCCAGCACCCCCGGGACCGAGCCGCCGGAGAGCATGTGGTCCTCGGGGCCGTCCGAGGTGAACAGCGGGACCGTGACGCCGTACTCGCGCAGCAGGCCGGCCAGGCGGCGCAGGTACTGCGCGTCCGAGCCGTAACTGCCGTACTCGTTCTCGACCTGCACCATGATCACCGGTCCGCCGCGGTCGATCTGCCGGGGCACGATCTCGTGCCGCAGCCGCCACAACCAGCTCGCCACGTACCCCAGATAGCGCTCGTCACGGGTACGCGCGCGTGCGCCCACCTCGGCCGTCAGCCAGTACGGCAGCCCGCCGTTCTCCCACTCGGCGCAGATGTACGGCCCCGGTCGTACGATCGCCCACAGCCCCGCCCGACGGGCCGCGTCCAGGAACCGGCCGAGCGCCTGCACGTCCCGGCTGTGCCCCGGCCTCGGCTCGTGCCAGTTCCACGGCACATACGTCTCCACACAGTTGAGGCCCATCGCCCGCAGCATCGCCAGCCGGTGCCCCCACTGCGCCTCGTGCACCCGGAAGTAGTGCAGCGCGCCGGACAGCAGCCGCACCGGCCGCCCGTCCAGCAGGAAGTCCGTGTCCCCCACCGTGAACTCGCTCATGCGCCCACCCTCACCTCTGGCGGCGATCAGGTCCATGGACAAAGATCGGCGCTGCTTGGACCGAAACGACGCGGAAGCGAGCGGAAGGACCGCGGATGTACCACACCTGGATGCGGTTCTTCACGCCCGGCCCCGCCCACCACCGGCTCGGCCTGGTCTGCCTCGGCGTCGGCCTCCAGTACGGCGCCCTGCCCACCGTCGGCCCCCGCACCCTCGACCACCACGTCGCCGTCGTCATCAGCGCGGGCGGCGGCTGGTACGAGAGCCCCGACGGCCGTCGTACCACCGTCACCGCGCCCGCGCTGCTGTGGCTGACCCCCGGCGTACCGCACCACTACGCGCCCGACCCCGGCACCGGCTGGGACGAGGGCTTCGTCGACTTCACCGGGCCCGCCACCGGGACGTACACCGAACTCGGCTACATCGAACCCGGCCGGCCGGTCGTGCCCCTGTCGGACGCCTCGGGCCCCCGCGCCGTCATCGGACGCATGGCGCGCGCCGCCCGCCGCGACAACCCCCTGCTGGAAGTGGAGACCGGCGCCGCCGTCCACGAACTCCTCGTCGCCCTGCGCCGTGCCCGCGCCGACCTCGCCCCCGACGGCGAGGCCGTCCTCAAGGCGCTGGCCCGCGACGCGTGCCTGCCGCTCACGGTCGCCGACCACGCCGCCCGGCACGGCATGACCCTCGCCGAACTGCGCACCGCCGTGCGGCGCGGCGCCGGCTGCAGCCCCAAGGACTATCTGCTCGGCATCCGCCTCGGCCGCGCCAAGGAACTGCTCGCCGCCACCGAACTCCCCGTCGCCGCCGTCGCCCGCCGCGTCGGCTACGCCGACCCCGCCTACTTCTCCCGCCTGTTCACCCGCCGCGTCGGCATGGCCCCCGTCCGCTTCCGCGCCCAGCAGGGCCGCGCCGTCCCCGGCGGCTGGAGCAACCAGGTCCCCGACCCCGACGACCCACCCGTGATCGAACGAACGACCGCCTGAACGGGCCCCGTAGGCTGGGCCCTCATGACCACCAGCAACACGTCCCCCGGCGATGTCGACCCCGCCGTCCGCGAGGAGCTCGCCCGGCTGCGCGACAGCATCGACAACATCGACGCCGCCGTCGTCCACATGCTCGCCGAGCGCTTCAAGTGCACCCAGCAGGTCGGCCACCTCAAGGCCCAGCACCAGCTCCCGCCCGCCGACCCCGCCCGTGAGGCCCGCCAGATCGCCCGTCTGCGCACCCTCGCGGAGAACGCCAAGCTGGACCCGGCGTTCGCCGAGAAGTTCCTGAACTTCATCATCGCCGAGGTGATCAGGCACCACGAGAGCATCGCCGAGGACACGGTCAACGGCGCTGCGCCCACGGCGAACCCACCCATGCGGGCCCTCCCGGGGGAGTGACACGGCGGCCCGCGCCGGGCATGCTGCGCTGTGCACTCCATGTCAGCTGACACGCACTCCCCGTCAGCGCCCCCGGACGTACCCTGGATGTCCACGCGGGAGGGACGTCGGGCCATGCCGTCGGATGCCAAGATCCTCATCGTCGACGACCATGAGGACACGCTGTACGCGCTGGAGAGCGCCCTGGCCCCGCTGGGCTACCGGCTCGCGAGTGCCACCAGCGGAGACGAGGCGCTCAAGCAGGTGCTCCGCGGGCAGGTCGGACTCCTGCTCCTGGACGTACGGATGCCCGGCGTCAGCGGCCTTGAGGTGGTGCGCTACATGCGGCGCCTGGAACAGACCCAGCACATACCGGTCATCCTGCTCACCGGCTTCGGCGCGGACCACGAACTGACCGCCACCGCCTTCGGACTCGGCGTCGCCGACCTGGTCCTGAAACCCATCGACCCCTGGGCACTGCGCACGAAGGTCCGTTTCCTGTACGACTCCTACCGGCGCCAGCGCGCCCTGGAGCAGGAGATCCGCGAGTTACGCGCCCTGGTCAAGGGCGAGGGCGAGGCCCACACGCCCCGCCCGCGCCCCGCCCTGCCCCACCCCGACGCCCGCGTGCCGCCACAGCGCGACGGCCCGGCGGCGACGCCGGCCCAGGACCGGCCGTGACATCGGCCGAGGACCGGACATGACATCGGCCGAGCGCGAGACGTGACACACGCCAAGAACCAGACATAGCGCACGTACTGATCCACCCCTGTGCCTGGTCGGCGGCATCAGGCAGCATGTCCTGCATGTCCGTACTCACGCGCGACGAAGCGCAGACTCGTGCCCAGCTCCTCGACGTCCACCGCTACACGATCGAACTCGATCTGACCACCGGCGACGAGACCTTCGACTCCCGCACCGTCATCCGGTTCACCACGCGCGAGGACCAAGCGGACACGGACACGTTCGTCGAGATCAAGCCGGCCGAGCTGCGCTCCGTCACGCTGGACGGACAACCCCTGGACCCGGAGACCCTGGACGAGAACCGGCTGCCCCTGAAGAACCTCACCGCCGGTGAGCACGAACTGCGCGTCGAGGCGGCCATGCGCTACTCCCGCACCGGCGAGGGCATGCACCGCTTCACCGACCCCGTCGACGGCGAGACGTACCTCTACACCCAGCTGTGCATGGACGACGCCCAGCGCGTCTTCGCCGCCTTCGACCAGCCCGACCTCAAGGCCGTCTTCGAGGTGTCCGTCAAGGCTCCCGGGGGCTGGACCGTCCTCGCCAACGGCATCACCGAACACCTCGGCGACGGCCGCTGGCAGGCCGCCCCCACGCCGCTGATCTCCACCTACCTCGTCGCCCTCGCCGCCGGCCCCTGGCACTCCGTGCGCACCGAACACCGCGGCCTGCCCTTCGGCCTGCACTGCCGCCGCTCGCTCGCCCCCTACCTCGACACGGACACCGACGAGCTCTTCGAGGTCACGCGCGCCTGCTTCGACCGCTACCACGAGAAGTTCGACGAGCCCTACCCCTTCGACTCCTACGACCAGGCGTTCGTGCCCGAGTTCAACGCCGGCGCCATGGAGAACCCCGGACTCGTCACCTTCCGCGACGAGTTCGTCTACCGTTCCGCCGTCACCGACACCGAGCGCCAGACCCGCGCCATGGTCATCTCCCACGAGATGGCCCACATGTGGTTCGGCGACCTCGTCACCCTGCGCTGGTGGGACGACATCTGGCTGAACGAGTCCTTCGCCGAGTACATGGGCTACCAGATCTGCGCCGAAGCCACCCGCTTCAACGACACCTGGACCGACTTCGGCATCGCCCGCAAGGCCTGGGGCTACGACGCCGACCAACGCCCCTCCACCCACCCCGTCGCCCCCGAGGCCGTCGACGACACCGCCACCGCCCAGCTCAACTTCGACGGCATCTCCTACGCCAAGGGCGCCTCCGCGCTGCGCCAACTGGTGGCCTGGCTCGGCGAGAAGGACTTCCTCGCCGGCATCAACACCCACTTCGCCCGCCACAAGTTCGCCAACGCCACCCTCGCCGACTTCATCGACTCCCTCTCCGCCGCCACCGAACGCGACCCCCACGCCTGGGCCGACAGCTGGCTGCGCACCACCGGCGTCGACACCCTCACCCCCTCCGTCACCCCCGGCGAGAACGGCACCTGCACCCTCACGGTGGACCACGCCGGCAGCCGCCCCCACCGCATCGCCGTCGGCCTGTACGACCAGGACCTCGGCGACGACGGGGGCCACCTCACCCTGCGCGAACGCCTCGACCTCGACATCCCGCACACCACCCCGCAGCCCATCGGCAAGCGCCCGGCCCTGCTGCTGCTCAACGACGGCGACCTGACCTACGCCAAGGTCCGCTTCGACCCCGAATCCTTCGAGTCCGTCCGGGACAGCCTCGCCGGCCTGCCCGAGCCGCTCACCCGCGCGGTCGTCTGGAACGCCCTGCGCGACTCCGTCCGCGACGGCGAACTGGCCGCCGCCTCCTATCTGCAGGCCGCCCGTACCCACCTGCCGCGCGAGACCGACCTCGCCATCGTCCAGGGCGTCCTCGCCTTCGCCACCGCCCAGGTCGCCGACCGCTACCTCCCGCCCGAGGAGCGGCCCGCCGCCCTGGCCACCCTCACCGCGCTGTGCCGCGACCTCATCCGCCGCACCGAGGACGGCGACAGCCCCGGCCTGCGCCTGATCGCCGTACGCCACTTCATCGACGTCGCCGCCCATCCCGACACCATCGCCGCCTGGCTCGCCGACGGCACCGTGCCCGGCGGACCCGAACTCGATCCCGAGCTGCGCTGGCGGGTCCTCGGCCGGCTCGCGGTCCTCGGCGCCGTCGACGAGGCCGCCATCGCCGCCGAGCTGGAGCGCGACCCGAGCGCCACCGGCCAGGAGGGCGCCGCCCGCTGCCGGGCCGCCCTGCCCGACCCGGAGGCCAAGGCGAAGGCCTGGGACGCCATGTTCGCAGGCGACGACCTCTCCAACTACCTCTTCACCGCCACCGCCCACGGCTTCTGGCAACCCGAGCAGGCCGACCTCGTCCGGAGTTACGTTCCGCGCTACTACGAGGACGCGGTCGCCGTCGCCGCCCGCCGCGGTCCCGCCATCGCCGACGCCGCCGGCCGCTACGCCTTCCCGGTGTACGCCGTCGACGCCGACACCCTGCGGCTGGGCGAGGAGTGTCTGCGTGACGGCGAGCCGATCCCGGCGCTCCGGCGCAAGCTCATCGACCAACTCGACGACCTGGCACGGGCGTTGCGGGTGAGGGAGGGCTAGTCCTTCCGACGTAGGGCGCCACTGGTTCCTCCGGCCGATGCGGCGGGCTGATCGGTCTTCCTAGGCTCGACGGGCCCCAGGACGATCAGCCCTCGGCCCAGGAGGAAACCCGTGATCGTAGTGACCGGCGCCACCGGCAACGTCGGCCGTGCCCTCGTCGAACGTCTCGCCGCCGCGGACCGGCCCGTGCGGGCGCTGACCCGCGACCCACAGCGGGCCGGACTGCCCGCAGGCGCCGAGGTGGTCCGGTTCGAACCCGACCGGCCCGCCGCCCTGTTCGCGGGCGCGACCAAGCTGTTCCTGTACATCCAGGCGGCCGGCGAGCAGACCGCGGCCCTGCTGGCGGCGGCCCGTGCGGCCGGGGTCCGGCACGTCGTCCTGCTGTCCTCCGGGATCATCCAGGACGGCGCCGACGAGACCCACCCCATCCACGTCATGCACGCCACCGTCGAGCGGCAGATCCGCGACAGCGGCCTGGCGTGGACCTTCCTGCGCCCCAACGCCTTCGCCGTGAACGCCCTCCAGTGGGCCCAGCAGATCCGCGCCGGGCACACGGTCCGGGGCGTCTTCGCCGACGGGCTGACGGCGCCCATCCACGAGGACGACATCGCCGCCGTCGCCGAACGCGTCCTCCTCGACGACGGCCACGAGGGCGCCGTCCACCGGCTCACCGGGCCCGAGGCGATCTCCAACGCCGGGCAGGTCCAGGCGATCGGCCGGGCCGTCGGCCATGACCTCCGGTTCGTCGAGGTACCGCCGGACCAGGCGGGCCCCGAGCTCTTCCCGGCCGTGCCGCCGCACATGCTCCAGGCCCTGATCAAGGCCTTCGAGGCCACCGTCGGCGTCACCCCGGAGATCACCGACACGGTGGAGCGGATCACCGGCACCCCCGCCCGCGGCTTCGCCCGGTGGGCCGAGGACCACGTGGACGACTTCCGGCACTGAGGACCCGGCCTCCTCTACTCCGCCTCCGCCGGCACGCTCCTGCGACACGCTTTCCCCGCACGCAAGTACCCCCTTTCGGGTTCCGATCGTTGGGCTTTTCGGGCGCGACGACGTATTCGCGTACAAGCTGGAAGTCCTTCTTGCCCCGCGCCCGGGAGGACACGATGAGCACGCCGCCGTCGCTCGCTTCAGGCCCTGAAGGTCCCCGCGCCCTGCGGCCGTTGCTCGACACCGTGCTCCGGGCACTGGACGAGGGTGCCCGGGCACGCGGGGGACCACTGCCCTCTGGCGGCCCGGACGCGGTCGCCGCGCGCATGCGGGACGCCGTCGGCGACGTACTGCCGGACCAGGGCGATCCCCACGCCCTCCACAGCCTCGTCCGCGCCCTGGCGGAGAACGCCGCGGACCCCGCCGACCCCCTCTGCACCGCCCACCTCCACTGCCCACCCCTGGCCCTCGCCACCGCCGCCGACCTCGCCGCCTCCACCCTCAACCCCTCCCTGGACTCCTGGGACCAGGGCCCCGGCGCGGCGGAACTGGAGGCACTGGTGACGGGGGCACTCGCGGGCGAGGTCTTCGGCGACGGGGGAGGGGAGAGGCGGCGCACCGCCCCCGTCACGCCGGCCCCGCAAGCCGCCCCGCCCCACACCACCACTGGGACCACGCCCACCCCCGCACCCACCCCACCCCGAAACCCCCCGTCCGCCCTGATCACCACCGGCGGCACCGAATCCAATCAACTCGCCCTGCTCCTCGCCCGAGAAGCGCACGGCGCCGGAGTCCGGCTCGTTCACGGGGCCAACGCCCACCACTCGCTGCCCCGCGCCGCCTGGCTGCTCGGGCTGCCCGAGCCCGTCGTCGTGCCCGCCCCGGCCGGTGTCCTCGACCCCGCCTGCCTGGACGAGGCCCTCAGGCAGCTACCCGGCCCGCACATCGTCGCCGCCACCGCCGGTACGACCGACGCCGGGCTCATCGACCCCCTGCCCGAGATCGCCGCCCTGTGCGCGGCCCATGGGGCCCGTCTCCATGTCGACGCCGCCTACGGCGGAGGCCTCCTCTTCAGTGACCGGCACCGGGCCCCGCTGACCGGCCTCGACGCCGCCGACACCGTCACTCTCGACCTGCACAAGCTCGGCTGGCAGCCCGTCGCGGCGGGTGTTCTCGCCGTCCGGGACCCGGGCGACCTCGCCGTGCTCCACCACCGTGCCGACTACCTCAACGCCGACGACGACACCGAAGCGGGCCTGCCCGACCTGCTCGGCCGCTCCCTGCGCACCAGCCGCAGGCCCGACGTTCTCAAGATCGCCGTCACTCTCGGGACGCTCGGCCGCAGTGGCCTCGGCCGGCTCGTCGAGCAGGTCTGCGAGCGGGCAGCGGAGTTCGCCGCCCTCGTCCACGACCACCCCGGGTTCGAGCTCTACGACCCGCCCACCATCAGCACGGTCCTGTTCCGGCCCGCGCACGCCACCGACGCCGCCGTCGCCGCCGTACGCCGAAGGCTCCTCACCGACGGCCGTGCCGTCCTCGGCCGGGCCCGTTTAGACGGGCGCCTGTGGCTCAAGGCCACGTTCCTCAATCCGCACACGCGCCCGGACGACCTGGCCGCCCTCCTGAAACTGGTGGAAGGAAACACCCCCGGATGATCCCGCAGCCGAACCCCCACACCGGCCCTCACGCAAGCGTGCAGCCGAACCAGTACACCGGCCCCCACCCGGCCCCGCAGAAGCTCCCGCACACGGGCCCCCACGCGAGCCCCCGCACGATCCCCCACACCGGCACCCCCGCCTGCCCGAGCCCCCGGCCGGCCCCCGACGCCGGCCCTCGAACAGCGCGCAAGACACCCCCGCACCCCCACCCCCAACGCCAGGATCCCGACGCCCCCCGCGACCTCGTAGGCATCGGCATCGGACCCTTCAACCTCTCCCTCGCCGCCCTCGCCCACCCCCTCGCCGAACTCGACGCCGTCTTCTACGAACAGCGCCCGGCCTTCGCCTGGCACCCGGGGCTCCTCATCGACGGCGCCCGCATCCAAGTCCCCTTCCTCGCCGACCTGGTGACGCTCGCCGACCCCGCCAGCCCCTGGTCCTTCCTCAGCTACCTCAGGACCCGCGACCGGCTCTTCCCCTTCTACTTCGCCGAGCGCTTCCACATCCAGCGCGCCGAGTACGACGCCTACTGCCGCTGGGTCTGCGAGAACCTCCCCGCCCTGCGCTTCGGCCACCAGGTCGACGCCGTCCGCTTCAACCCCGAACGCGACGTCTTCGAGGTCGACTTCACCCAGCTCGCCCCGGACGGCGAGGCCGAGGCCCTCGGCCGTACGTACACCAAGAACATCGTCCTCGGCATCGGCACCGAGCCCTACGTCCCCGACCCGCTCAGGCCCCTCGTCGACGCGCCCACCGTCCCCGTCATCCACGCCGCCGACTACCTCGACCACCGCGAGAGGCTCCTCGCCGCCGAGCACATCACCGTCATCGGGTCGGGACAGTCCGGCGCCGAGGTCTTCCTGGACCTGCTGCGGCACCGCCCCGCCGGACGCGAGCGGCTCCACTGGCTCGGCCGCACCGAGGCGTTCGCACCCATGGAGTACTCCAAGCTCGGCCTGGAGCACTTCACCCCCGACTACACGCGCTACTTCCACGCCCTCGCCGAACCGGTCCGCGACCAGCTCGCGGCCTCCCAGTGGCAGCTCCACAAGGGCATCGACGCCGGCACCCTCGCCGCCATCCACGACGAGCTCTACCGCCGCACCCTGCACGGCGGCTGGCCCGACGCCGTCCTCACCCCCGGCGTCCGCGTCCGCACCGCCGGCCGGGTCGCCACGACCAAGGTCGAACTCCACCTGGAGCACGTCCAGCAGGACACCCGCTCCCGCATGACCACCGACGCGGTCGTCCTGGCCACCGGCTACCGCGAGCGCCCCCTCAGCCGCATCCTCGCCGGCCTCGACCCCTACCTGCGCCTCGACAGCCAGGAACGCCCCCGTATCGACGACCAGTACCGCCTGGTCATGGACCCGTCCGTCACCGGCTCCGGCTGTCACGTCTACGTCCAGAACGCCGAACGCCACTCCCACGGCATCGGCACCCCCGACCTCGGCCTCGCGGCCTGGCGCAGCGCCACCATCCTCAACTCCCTCACCGGGAAGGAGGCCTACCCCCTGCCCTCCCGTACGGCCTTCACCACCTTCGGCCTCGAAGCCCAGCCGCAGATCCCGTCCGCACGCCAGGCGAAGGTACTCACCCCACTGGTCGAAGGGCGGTAGGCGACCGCAGACAGCGCAGGAACCCGGCGGCGGTCGCGACGGCCCCGACACGGCCAGGACATGGCCGCCGCCGGAAAAGACGTACACCTGTCGAACTCCTGGCTGAAATTCGCCGTCACTCCAGGATCAACCGTTACGGATATCTGTGCGACCGCCGTGAAGAATTACGGGAGGGGGCGCAAAAAAAGGCCACGAGAATATTCCATGTCCCTCCCGTGCGCCCGGAAGCGCTGATACCGTCCCGGGCATGTCGCTGCAACGGGGGCGTCTGATCTGGGCGATGGTTCTTTTCGGGGGCATGTTCCTCGTGATCTATTTCCCGGCGGACGATCTTTTCTTTCGCTTGGTGATCGACTTATTGGTCCTGCTCGCCACGGGATTACTGTTCCTGGCGTTACGTGCCGCGGAGTACGAGCCCGCGGGCACTCCCGCGCCGGTCCCCCGGGACCCGTTGCTCCTGCCCGACGAGCCGTACCGCCCGCCCCTCACCCGCCCCGCGCCCGCCGCCGGCCGCGCTCTCGCCGCCCGCGCACCGGCCCCCACCTGCGTGCCCCGCTTCGGAGCCGGCTCGAAGGCCCAGCGTTTCCCCTGGCTGCTGCCGTTACGGCCGGCCGCCTCCGGTGTCGCCGCCGACGAGGCACGGCTCGGCGACCTCGCCGTACGGGCCGCCTCACTCGTCGGCCCGGGCCACCGCTGCCAGGAACCCGCCACCGCCCGCCAGGACGCCTACCGCATGACACGCGACGCGTCCGGCGACCACCTGCTGCTGGCCGTCGCCGACGGCGTCTCCAGCAGTGAGCACGCCGAACTCGGAGCCGCCGTCGCGGCGAGCACGGCCGTCAACCACCTCAGACGCCAACTCGACGACCCCGGCGCGCCGGTGCGGCTGTCGGCGGCGGAGCTCTTCGAAGAGGCAGCCACCGCCATGCGCCGCGAGGCGGCCCGGCGCGGGCTCGACCCCGCCGACGTCTGCGCCGTCCTCTTCGTCGCGGTGATCCCCGCCCGCCCGGCGGGCCCGTCCGGCGAACGCACCATGTGGGCCGCCTGGCTCGGCGACGCCTCCCTGTGGCAGCTCGACGACAAGCGCTGGCAGTACGCCGCCGGCGACCGCAAGGGCGCCACCGCCGACTACGACACCAACGCCGTCACCCACACCCTCCCCGCCGACCCGCACGCCGCCCGCGAGACCCGACTCGCCCTGCGCCCCGGCGACGTGGTCTCCCTCGTGTCCGACGGCGTCGGCGACGGCCTCGCCACCATCGACGAACTCAACACCTACCTGGCCGACCGCTGGCGGCTGCCGCTGCCCGTCGCCTCCTACCTCAACGACGTCGGCTTCGACGCCGAACGCTTCCTGGACGACCGTACGTCGGTCACCGTCTGGATCGACCCCGACGCCCGTACCGGGCCACCCGAGCGGGGCCCCGGCCCGGCAGGCGAACCGCTCACCGGGCCCGGCGGGTGGGCGTCATGACCGCGGACCGGTCGGCGTGGGCCCTGCCACCGGTCACCCCACTGACCGCACTGGGCAGCCTCGGCGAACAGATCGCCACCAACAACGGCCAGAGCTCCGCGGTGACCCGCGTCAGCACACCCGGCAGCGGACCCGACCTGCTGTTCAAGCGGTACAAGAAACCGCTCGACGACACCGACGCCGACCGGCTGGACCGGCTCGTCGCCTTCGGCCGCTCGGATGCCGCCGCCGGACGCCCCTCCCGCGAAGTGCTGCTGAGCCGCACCTCCTGGCCCGTCGCCCGCGTCACCGACGACACCTCGGCCGCCATCGGCTGCCTCATCCCGACGGCCCCGGACGCCTTCGCGCTGCCCGGAGGCGGATTCCGCGAGATCGACACCCTCGCCCGCTCCGACGAACGCTTCGCGAGAAACGGCACCCCGCCCACCCCCGAACAGCGCCTCACCGCCTGCCGCTGCCTAGTCGGCATCGCCGCCGCGCTGGAGGAACGCAAGCTGGTCTACTCCGACTGGAACTACGCCAACGCCTTCTGGAACCCGGGCGACTACTCCGTCTACCTCATCGACATGGACGGCTGCGCCCAGCACACCGGCGACGACGTGTACCAGCCCGGCTGGGAGGACCCGCTGGCCCCGCCCGGCACCCCCGCCGACCTGCACACCGACCGCTACCGCGTCGCGCTGCTCACCGCCCGCTGCCTGACCGGGACCCGCAACCTCGCGGAAGTGCTGCACACCCTCGCTGACCCGCCGGCCGGCGTCCCCCGCGGCGCGGCGGACCTGCTGCTCGACATGCTCTGGGCCCAGGACCGCGACAGAAGGCCCCGCAGCTCGGCACTGCTCGCCGCGCTGGACGACGGCCCCCTGGTCCGCTCGCCCGTCGCCCGGTCCCCGCTGCCCGCCCGGCCCGCCGTCCGGCGCGGCGACACGACCCAGCAGCCGCGGCAGACCGCCCTCACCAGGACCGGCAAGCCCGCCACCGGGACACAGCCCAAACAGCCCCAGCGGCCCGAACGGTCCAAGGAAAACGTGACGTGGGCTCTCGTGGCCCTGTTCGTCACCGTCCTGTTGATCGTGATCATCGCGGCGAACGCCTCCTGAAGCCGGTTCCGAGACGGACCGTGCTCCCGGGCGAACGCCCACCCCCCAGTCGAACAGCGGAAGAGGAACGCAGATGAGCAACCACGGTGACGCGGTTCCCGGCCAGGACCCCCACGTCTACCACCTGCGGCAGAAATGCCTGCCGACGTATCTCGTGATCGACGCGTCGAGTTCCATGGAACCCCACCAGAACACCCTGAACCGCACCCTCGCGCAGCTCCACGCCACCATTTCCGAGAGCCCCCGGGTCTCCGAATTCGCGCACATGTCCCTCATCGCATTCTCCACCGACGCGCATTTGATCATCGAAATGACCGACCTCGACCGCATCCAGATGATGCCGGAAGTCGTGTGCAACGGACTGACCAACTACTCCGCGGCCTTCGACCTCGTACACAGCCGCATCGAAACGGACGTCGACGAGCTGCGCGGCATGGGCATGGCCGTACTGCGCCCGGTCATGTTCCTCCTCACCGACGGCGCCCCGACCGACGACGGCTGGCACGACGCGTTCCGACGGCTCGTCAACCGCTCCTGGCCCCGCTACCCGCACGTCATCAGCTACGGCTTCGGCGCCGCCAACCCGGACGTCCTCGGCAAGGTCGCCACCAAGGCCGCCTTCCTCGCCGACGCGGGCACCGACCAGGACCACGCCCTGCTGGAAGCACTCGGCAGCCTGCTCAACTCACTGGTCGCCTCCTCCCGCGCGGGGGAGATGCAGATCCCGCGCTCCGCCCCCGGGTTCACCGCCCAGCCGGTCAGCGAGGAGTACCTCACGGTCTCGGCCGAGTACATGGACTGACCACCATGGCCGCCACCACGAACCAGAACCCGCCACCGCACCACCCACCGTCCCCCAGCGCCCCGACCGCGAGGAGCGACCGTGTCCGCCCGCCACACCACCCGGTCGCACAACCGGCTCCTGCTCACCGCCACCGCCTGCGCGGCGGCGGCCGTCCTCCTGCGGCTGCTCTCCCCGGACGGCGAGACCGAAGCAGCACCCGAGCCGACGCACAGCACCACCCCCACCCGCTCCACACACCACAAAACAACCCCAAGCACCCCGGCCCCGCGGCCCACCTCCCCCACCCGCTCCACCCCCCACGAAACCCCCACCGCATCGGCCACCCGGCCCGACACGCAGCCGCCCCCGCACCCGCAGCAGCCCCCGGCCGGCCTGCCGGCCGACCAGTGACCGGCACCCCGGAACCGACGCGGCCCCGAACCACCGCACACTCCCGCTCCCCGAGAGGAGGCAGACGACCATGACCGCACCCACACTCCAGTGCCCGCGCTGCGGAGCCGCCAACGACCGCAACTACACCACCTGCTCCGACTGCGGCACCGTACGCGTCTTCAACCCGATGGACGGGGCGAACCCGTCCGTGACCACCAAACCCGCCGCCCCACCCCGCCCCACCACAACCCCCACCGCCCCGCCGCGCCCCATCGTCCCCGCACCGACCGCGCCCTCCCCGGCCCCGCAGCCGACATCGGCGCCCCGCTTCGCCCGCGACGTCACCCGGTACCTGTGCACCGCCGTCCACACCGACACCAAGTTCGCCCGCCAGGCCGTCGAACAGATCCTGGAGGAACCGCGCCGCGCCGTCGCCTCCTCACCGGGCGTCGACCTCGCCTGCGTACTGCGGCACGCGCTGGCAGCCCGACGCCGCCAGGCCGGACGGGACGTCCTGCTCGCCCTGGTCCTTTTCGTCATCCTGGTCACGCTGCCCTTCGCCTTCGGCGCCTCACTGTTCCTGGGCTTCCTCGTGGCCTGGGCCATCGTCGCCGTCGAATCCCTCACCGTGCACTACGGCGTCGTCGCCCGGCAGCTCAGACGAGAGAACTTCGCCCCCGACCAAGCCCCCCAGCCGCTCACCGCCGACAAGCGACGGCGCATCGAGGAGATAGAGCGACGAGACCGGGGCAACGTCGTGGTCTTCTCCCTCTACGCCCCCTTCGTCGGCCACGGACAGGCAACGAGCACCTGGTCCTTCGCACTCGACACCTCACGCCCCGAAGAGGGCGAGCAGGTCGTGCCCTTCACCGTCCACGAGCTCAACGACCACCTCGCCGCCCGGGTCGGAGACCTGAAACTGCCCGGCGTCCACGTGGAAAACCTTCTGCTGGTCAACGGCGGAGACCTGCTGTACGGAGTGGACGACCGGACCCGGGCCGAGCTGCTGCCCGACCCCGCCGGGCCACCCAGCGAGAAAGTCTCCCCCGACCTCCTGCGGGAACTGCGCGAGGACGGCAAGGGCCGGGCCCGCCCCTACCTGGCCATCCGGGTCACAGGCTGGAGCGGCGAACTAGCCGCCACCCTCTTCCTGCGGTGCGCGCTGCTGTCCGACCGCAAAATGCTCTTCATCGAAGGCAGCAGCTCCCTGCTCGCCCCGGTGCGCGAGCGCTACCGCATCGCGGACCAACTGCTCGACTCGCCCACCTTCCGACAGTTCCTGGGCCTGGTGAGCAGCGCCGGGTTCCGCACCCCCGCACTGCTGATCGGGTCGCCCTTCTCCGCCATCGCGGGCCTGTTCTCCCCCCTCATCGAGCACAGCAAGCAACGCCGCCAGGCCCGCGAGATCCGCCACCGCCAGTTCAACTACGGAGCGTCCTTCAGCATCCGCGACGCCGCCAGCGACCAGCTCTACTACCGCTACTTCCAGCAACTCGACCGCGAGCTGTACGCCAAGACGGTCGAACACCGCGTCCTGGACGCCCTGGTGCAGTTCATGGAAGACCACAACATCGACTCCAGCGACCTCGTCCAGCGCCAGACCACCATCTACAACTCCGGCCTGTACGCGGGCGGAAACGTGACCGTCAACGACTCCGCCGTCGGCGTCGGCGGCAGCCTCGCCCAGATGTTCCGCCGCGGCCAGACGGGCGGCGGCACCCCCGTGACCCCCGGCCCCGCCGGACCCTCCGCCCCCACCCCGCCCGCAGCACCCAGGAACAGAGGAAGGTGACGCCATGTCAGACACCGGCAGGGCAAACAACAGCGGCATCAGCGCCGGCGGAAACGTCAGCATCGACAACAGCGCGGTCGCCCTCGACCACTCCACGGCCAGCACCGGCCCCCAGACGACGGCCGACCACCAGGCCGCCATCGCCGAACTCCGCGAAGCCGCACGGCTGCTGCGCGAACAACTCCGCGCCCACCAGGACGAGTACGAGGACGGCGCGGAACTCGTCGACGCCGCCGGGCACATCGAGGAGGAACTCGCCCAGGAGGAGCCGCGCCGCAACGTCCTGCTGCGCTGGCTCGGATTCATCGCCCCCGGCGTACAGGCCACGGCCGCGATCGCCGGCGACGTGGCGGCCATCCAGACCAGCGTGAACAGCCTGCTGTGACCACACCCGGGCGGCACGGGACCCCACTCCCCGCGCCGCCCACCACCTCCGAACGAAGGCCGGCGACCGACCGCCGGCCTTCGTTCCGTCCGGCCTAGAACACCGGCGTACCGTTCCGCGTCAGCTTCCAGTCCACCGACGCGAACTCCTTCGGGTCCAGCACACCCTTCGCGGTCACCCACTCCGCGATCCGCGTACGGATCTCCGTCGACTCCGACCACAGCTCCTGCGCCGCCGCCACATGCGGGAACGCGCCACCGCCGTTGGCCCGGTAGTTGTTCACCGCGAACACGAACTTCTGAGCGTCGTCCAACGCGGCACCGTTGTAGGCCAGGTTCTTGATCCGCGACCCCGCCGCCTGCGCGATGTCGATCTCGTACGACAGCCCCGACACATAGTCGTAGTTGTAGTCCGGACGCCCGTTCGCGTTGGTCAGCTTGTTCACATCGACCGCCGCGTCGGCGGCCGTCTGCACGAAGTACTCCGCCGAGTACTCCAGGTACGCCTTGATCTGCGCACCCGTCATCAACTTGGCGACCAGCGTGTTGTCGTACACATACAGACTCGACAGATCCCGGATGGTCACCTCCCCGGCCGGAATCTCCGACGTCCGGGAGAACGGCGACGCCTGGGAGATCACCGGCAGCGCGGCATACTCCGTGCCCGCCAGCGCCGCCTTCACCACGTCCTCCTGGACCTTGGTGATCAGGTCGATGATCGGGGCGTCCTTGTAGCGCGCCTCGACCGTCGTCAGCTTCTCTGTCGCCGTGCCCACCACCTGGTTGACATACTCCACAACGATGTCGTGGTCGTCCTTCAGCAACTTGGTGATCTTCGGGTCGTCCGCGACCGTCTTCGAGTCACGCACCGTCGCCTTCACCGACTCGACCGACCAGCGGCCCTTCTCGAGGACCAGCTCGAAGTCGAACAGCGTCAGCCGCTGCGCATAACACAGCGGCTCCGACAGCACGACCGTCCTGCCCGTCTTCTCGTTCGTGACCAGCAGCTCCGCGATCTCCGTGTGCGCGTGCCCGACCAGAATCGCGTCGATACCCGGCACCTGCTGAGCCACCAGCGCCGACGAGTTCTCGATGTACGGCAGCTGGTCACCGTACGACGACGTCCCCGACGAACCCGAATGCGCCGACACGACCACCACGTCCGCACCCATCGACCGCAGCTTCGGCACCCACTTCGCGGCCTGCTCCTCCAGACCCGGGAACACCATCTTGCCGTCGACGTACGCCTTGTCCCAGATCGCGATACCCGGGTTGGTCAGACCGAGCACCGCCACCTTCACCGGCGGCGCACCCGGCACACAGAACTTCTTGATGAAGTACGGCGGGAAGGCCGGCTTCAGCGTCTTCGCGTCCAGCGCGTTCGCACCCAGCAGCGGAAAATCGCACTGCTCCTCGAACTTCCGCAGCGTCCCGATGCCGTAGTTGAACTCGTGGTTGCCCAGCGCCACCGCGTCATACCCGATCGCGTTCATCGCCGCCGCCATCGGGTGGATCGGACCACCCTCCGCGGTGATCGGGTCCACCTTCGCGTAGTAGTACGTCAGCGGCGTGCCCTGGATCGTGTCGCCCGCGTCGATGAGCAGCGTGTTGCGGCGGCCCTTCTCCTCCCGCACCTGGTTCACCAAGGTCGAGACACGCGCCAGACCCTTCGCGTTGCCCTTGGCGTCCGAGAACTCCGCGTCCTTGAAGTAATCCCAGTTGAAGATGTTGCCGTGCAGATCGGTCGTGCCCATCACCGTCAGCGAGTACCGCTTCACACGCTTCTTCGCCGCCGTGGCCGTCGTCGCCTCCGCGGCCTGCGCCGCCGGAGCCGCCGCCGCACCGGCGACCGCCACCCCCGCCCCGGTCACGGCGGACTTCTTCAGGAACTTCCGGCGGTTCAACGGCATGAGTGCTTCTCCCGGGGGAACGGTCAACAACGCGCGTAGATACGTCCGCCACACATGCGGACGCGCGTAGATTCTGACCTGGCCATGTCCAGGGCGAACAGACCCCGCACGTTTCGATCTGATGACCTACGAGGGCCGTAACCGAGCAAGCGATGACAGAGTGGGACGTATGACCGCCCCTTCACAGGAACCCCCGCCCGCAGTGCCCTACGGCACCCCCACCGCACCACGCATCGCCGTCCGCGGCGAGGCCCACCTCGAAGTCGACCCCGAGATCGCCCGCATCGGCGTCACCGTCGCCGCCCGCGGCAAAGACCGCCGCGCCGCCCTCGACGACCTCACCCGCCGCAACACCACCGTCCTCGACCTCGTCAAAACCTACGGCGACGCCGTCGAACGCCTCGAAACCGGCTCCTTCTCCATCACCCCCGAACTCAAGGAAAAAGGCCGCGGCGAACGCATCCACGCCTACCACGGCCGCGTCCACGTCACCGCCGAACTCACAGACTTCACCGCCCTCGGCGAACTCACCACCCGACTCGCCGACATGGACCTCACCCACGTGGACGGCCCCTGGTGGGCCCTGCGCCCCGACTCACCGGCCTACCGCGAAGCCCGGCAACAGGCCGTACGAGAAGCCGTACAGCGGGCACGCGAGTACGCCGAAGCCCTGGGAACATCACTGGCCGCACTCGTGGAACTCGCCGACATCGGCGCGGAGAACCCCCAGCCCCCCGCCCTGGCCGCCCCCGCCGGCCGCATGCGCTCCATGGCCTACGCCACCGCAGAGGACTCCGCAGCAGCCCCCCTCGACCTCGAACCCCAACGCCAACACGTCCACGCCCAGGTGAACGCCCGGTTCACCATGGCGCCGCCGCAACTGTGAGCACCCCGGCGGGGTACTACGAATTGCTCATCGGAGCACCCCGCCGCACAATTCAACCCTTGTCAACAACCCTTCATGTAAAGGTTGTTGAGTGGTCACGCCCCACCAAATCTCTACCCGCCGGTAAGTCATAGAGTCGAAACATGCGCCGAGCGAAAATCGTCTGCACCCTGGGCCCTGCCACCGACTCCTACGACCAGATAAAGGCACTGGTCGACGCCGGCATGGACGTCGCCCGCTTCAACCTCAGCCACGGCAGCTACGCCGACCACGAGGAGCGCTACCAGCACGTCCGCAAGGCCTCCGACGAGACCGGCCGCAGCGTCGGCGTCCTCGCCGACCTTCAGGGCCCGAAGATCCGCCTCGGCCGCTTCACCGAAGGACCCGTACTCCTTGAACACGGGGACACCTTCACCATCACCGTCGAGGAGGGAGTCGAGGGCGACCGGGAGATCTGCGGCACCACCTACACCGGCCTCGCCGACGACGTCACCCCCGGCGAACGCATCCTCGTCGACGATGGCAAGGTATGCCTGGAAGTCACCTCCGTCGACGGCCCGCGCGTCCACACGACGGTCGTCGAGGGAGGCATGGTCTCCGACAACAAGGGCCTCAACCTCCCCGGCGTCGCCGTCTCGGTCCCCGCCCTGTCCGAGAAGGACGAGGCCGACCTCCGCTGGGCCCTGCGCACCGGCTTCGACGTGATCGCGCTGTCCTTCGTGCGCAGTGGCCGCGACATCGAGGACGTCCACCGCATCATGGACGAGGAAGGCCGCCGCCTCCCCGTCATCGCCAAGGTGGAGAAACCACAGGCCGTCGAGGCGATCGACGACATCGTGGCCGCCTTCGACGGCATCATGGTCGCGCGCGGCGACCTGGGCGTCGAGATGCCCCTCGAACAGGTCCCGATCGTCCAGAAACGCGCCATCAAACTGGCCAAGCGCAACGCCAAGCCGGTGATCGTCGCAACGCAGATGCTCGACTCGATGATCGACAACTCCCGCCCGACGAGGGCGGAGGCGAGCGACGTGGCGAACGCGGTCATCGACGGCACGGACGCGGTCATGCTGTCGGGGGAGACCAGCGTCGGCAAGTACCCCATCGAGACGGTCAGGACGATGGCCCGGATCGTCGAGGCGGCCGAGGAGGACATCCTCGCGAAGGGCCTGTCGCCGCTGACGGAACGCAACAAGCCCCGCACCCAGGGCGGCGCCGTCGCCAGGGCGGCGGCGGAGATGGGCGACTTCCTGGGCGCCAAGTTCCTCGTCGCCTTCACCCAGTCCGGCGACACGGCCCGCCGCCTGTCCCGCTACCGCTCACCGATCCCACTGCTGGCGTTCACCCCGGAGCCGGCCACGCGCTCGCAGCTGAATCTGACGTGGGGTGTGGAGACGTTCCTCGGGCCGCACGTGGAGTCGACGGACGCGATGGTCGATCAGGTGGACGAATTGCTGCTGAAGTACGGCCGCTGCAAGAAGGGCGACACGGTCGTCATCACGGCGGGTTCGCCGCCCGGAGTCTCGGGCTCGACGAACATGGTCCGGGTACATCACATCGGCGAGGACGACAGCCCCAAGTAGCAGACGAAGGGCCCTTCTTGGGGAGGGGCCCTTCGTGGTTAGTGCTTGGGGCCTACGTGAGTGTCGAGGAGGGCTACGGAGGCCTTCTTGGCGACGGAGATGTTGTACGGGTTGCCGTTGCGAGTGCAGTGGGTCCACTCGATGCCGAGTTTGTCGAGGGTGTCGGTGTAGAGCCGCCGGATGTCGTCGGACACATTGGTGAAGAAGTACCGGGGGTATTCGTAGCGCTTGCGCTCACCGGCGACCATGCGGGTCGTCCAGTTGGTGATGCGGCAGCCGTCGGAGTGGATGAGGCCGCGGATGAACTCCCAAAGGTGAGCATCGACGATGTCCTGCTGCCAGGGTTCGAGGGCGATGGCGCGCTCGTGCTTCTTGCCGGGGCCATGCTGGGGAAACATGCAGGTCCAGTGCTTGGTGTACGACTTCACCTCGACGCAGCCTGGCGTGTAGCGCTGCTTGACGCTCGGCAGTGGCATCACCTTGCGCATCGCTTCTGCGGCGGCGGCGATCAGGCCCGTCTGCGTGGCGTTGCAGAAGATGGACAGGTGGTGCTGCTTGCGCTTCGAGACGATGTGGCCGTCACCCAGGTAGAGGCCGAGCAGATAGGCGTACGCAACCTGGTCGAACTCGCGGCCGGTGCACCGGGGGCAGTCTGTGGGTTGCTCGTATGCCTCGCCGCGCGCCCTGCGATCTTCGCTGCGCCACCAGCCGACGGTTCCTCGCGGGATGTTGAGCTGCTCCGCGACTATGCGGTTCGGGATGCCTTGGCGCATGAGTGCGACAGCTTGGGCGCGAATCGAAGAGTTGTGCTGTTCCATGCGATCACTCTGTGAGAGTGATCGCGGCGACACGCAGCAAAAAGCGGATGTTCACGAGAACGTGGACATCCGCTTGCTAGCGTCGACCTTGGAATCGAAGGAAAAGTGCCCCGGGTGGGATTCGAACCCACGCTGTCGGTGGTTTGAGCACCGTGTCTCTCCCGCTGGACTACCGGGGCTTCCTCTAAAACGAAGGTTGGCAGTCACCCGCCGTGCACCCACCTTACCGCAGCTAGGTACCCTCATGTCAGCAGCACCCCTGCCCCTGAACGAGGAGCCCCCGTGACCGCCCCCGAGTCGCCCCAGCCCGTAGACGCGCCCGACGACGACAAGTCGCACGTGCCTCCGCTGACGACCCGTGTCGTCATTGCCGAGGACGAGGCGCTGATCCGGCTCGATCTCAAAGAGATGCTCGAAGAGGAGGGGTACACCGTCGTCGGTGAGGCCGGTGATGGTGAGCAGGCCGTGGAGCTGGCCCGTGAGCACCGGCCGGACCTGGTGATCCTCGATGTGAAGATGCCGAAGCTGGATGGTATTTCGGCGGCGGAGAAGATCGCTGAGGAGAGCATCGCGCCGGTGCTGATGCTGACGGCGTTCTCGCAGCGGGATCTGGTCGAGCGGGCTCGGGACGCCGGTGCGATGGCGTATTTGGTGAAGCCGTTCAGCAAGAGTGATGTCGTGCCGGCGATCGAGATGGCCGTGTCGCGGTTCACGGAGTTGAAGGAGCTGGAGAAGGAGGTCGCCGACCTCACGCAGCGGCTGGAGACGCGGAAGCTGGTGGACCGGGCGAAGTCGGTGCTGCAGACGGAGTACGGGTTGACCGAGCCTGCGGCGTTCCGGTGGATCCAGAAGACGTCCATGGATCGTCGGATGTCGATGCAGCAGGTGGCCGAGGCCGTGATTCAGGATGCCGAGGAGAAGAAGGCTGCCAAGGGCTGACCGCCCTGCGCTTGGGCGTATGAGTAGCGTGTGAGTGAGGCCCGCGTCCCCTGCTGGGGACGCGGGCCTCATTCGTGTGGCGGGTGGGCGGTCAGTCCTCGCCCAGGTATGCCTTTCGTACGGATTCGTCGTGCAGGAGGTCCTGTCCGGTGCCGGAGAGGACGATCTTGCCGACCTCCATGACGTGGCCGTGGTCGGCCAGGGAGAGCGCGGCCTGGGCGTTCTGCTCGATGAGCAGGATGGTGGTGCCCTGGGACTTGAGCTCCTGGATGGTGGACATGATCTTCTGCATCATGATCGGGGAGAGGCCCATGGAGGGCTCGTCGAGCATGAGCAGTTTCGGCCGGGACATCAGTGCCCGTCCCATGGCGAGCATCTGCTGCTCGCCGCCGGAGAGGGTGCCCGCGGCTTGCTTGCGGCGCTCTCCGAGGATGGGGAAGAGGTCGTAGGCGCGTTGGATGTCCTTTTCGATTCCTTCCTTGTCGTTGCGGAGGAAGGCGCCGAGGCGGAGGTTGTCCTCGATCGTCATGCGGGGGAAGATGTGCCGCCCCTCGGGGGAGTGGGCGAGTCCCAGGGAGACGACCTTGTGGGCGGGGATCTTCTTCAGTGACTTGCCGTCGAACTTGATCTCGCCGGACAGGGGCTGGAGGAGGCCCGACAGGGTGCGCAGGGTCGTGGTCTTGCCGGCGCCGTTGGTGCCGATGAGGGTGACGACCTCGCCCGCGTTGACCTTGAACGAGATGCCCTTGACGGCCTCGATCTTGCCGTAAGCGACCCTGAGGTCCTCGACCTCGAGCAGTGCGGTCACTTGTCGTCCCCTTCCGTGGTGCTCTGCGCGTCGGCCTCCGCAGCCTCGACTTCGGCGGCTTCCGCGGTGCCGGGCTCGCCCTCGAAGGGCGTGCCCAGGTAGGCGGCGATGACGCGCTCGTCGGCCTGGACGACCTCGGCGGGGCCCTCGACGATCTTCTCGCCCTGGACCAGCACGGCGACCCGGTCGCACAGGTTCATGATGAACCGGATGTCGTGCTCGATGACGAGGACGGCGATGCCCTGGTCCCGGATGGCGAAGATGAGTTCTTCGGCGGCCCGGGTTTCCTGCGGGTTCATGCCGGCGGTGGGCTCGTCGAGGAGGAGCAGGCCGGGCTCGCTCGCGAGCGCGCGGGCGATTTCCAGCTTGCGCTGTTCGCCGTAGGGCAGGTTGCGGGCGAGGTGGTCGGCCTTGGCGGCGAGGCCGGTGAACTCCAGGAGTTCCATGGCCCGGGCGCGGGACTCCTCCTCGGCCTTTTTGAAGCCGGGCAGGCGCAGGAGGGCCGACCAGAGGCCTTCCTTGGTGCGGGTGTGCCGTCCGACGAGCACGTTTTCCAGGACGGTCATGTTGGCGAAGAGCCGGATGTTCTGGAACGTACGGGCGATGCCGGCCTGGGTGACCAGGTGCGGCTTGGGCGGCAGGACGGTGCCCTTGTAGGCGACCTTGCCCTCGGTCGGCACGTACAGGCCGGTGAGGCAGTTGAAGAAGGTCGTCTTGCCGGCGCCGTTGGGGCCGATGAGGCCGACGATCTCGCCGGTGTTCACGGTGAGGTTCACGTCGCGTACGGCGGTGAGGCCGCCGAAGCGCATGGTGACACCGCTGGCGTCGAGCACCGTCGTGGCGGTGGGTGCGGTCGTGGTGGTGGTCATGGCGGTCACGCCCCTGCCTTGGCGACGCCGGTCGCGCCTTCGGGCAATGGCTTGTCCTCCGGTACGTCGAGCTGTCCGGTCTCGTGGAATTCGAGCTGCTTCCTGCGGTCGGCGACCAGGCCCTCGGGGCGGAAGCGCATCAGCAGCATCAGCGCGACGCCGAAGAGGAGCAGCTGGTACTCCGCCATGAACTGGAGCTTGGCCGGGATCAGGTAGAGCAGTGCGGCGCCGATCAGCGGGCCGCTGATGGTGCCCATGCCGCCGAGGATGACGGCGGCGAGCAGGAAGGCCGAGTTCGGGGGTACGGAGCCGGCGAACTGGTACTGCTCGGGGGTGACGCTGTAGGACACGTGTGCCTGGACGGTGCCGGCGAGGCCGGCGAGGGCGGCGCCGAGTGCGAAGGCGAGGAGCTTGAGGCGGAAGCCGTTGATGCCCATCGCGGTGGCGGCGGTTTCGTCCTCGCGGATGGCGACCCAGGCGCGGCCGATGCGGGATTCCGCGGAGCGGCGGAAGACCAGGACGACGATGGCCGTGCACAGCAGCATCAGCAGGTAGTAGTTGCCGGAGCGGGTGAGTTCGGTGCCCAGGACGTTGTGCGGCAGTCCGAGGTTGAACCCGAAGATCTCCAGGTCCGGGATGTTGGGGATGCCGTTGGAGCCGTTGGTGACGTCCGGTCCGCTGTTGCCGTTCAGGTTGTTCATGGTGATGCGGAAGATCTCACCGAAGCCGAGCGTCACGATGGCGAGGTAGTCGCCGCGCAGTCGCAGGGTGGGGGCGCCGATCACCACGCCGAAGATCAGCGAGGCGGCGGCGCCGGTGAGGACGGCCGCCCAGAACGGGAATTCGACGCCGATGCTCGACTGCGGGGAGCCGGAGACCAGGGCGGCGGCGTAGGCGCCGACGCCGAGGAAGGCGACGTATCCGAGGTCGAGGAGGCCGGCGAGGCCGACGACGACGTTGAGGCCCAGGGCGACCGTGGCGAAGATGAGGATGTTCGCGCCGATGAGGGCGAACTGGTCGTTGGTCTGGGTGAACGGGAAGCAGATCGCCGCGACGAAGGCTGCGGCCATGGCGACGTTGCGGTGTTTGGCGGTGAGTGCCGAGAGCCGCTTGAGGAGGCCTGCGCGGGTGACGGCGGTGAAGCCGAAGCCCGTGATGATCAGGAAGCCGATGAACAGCTCGGAGTACTCGGTGCCGATGCCGTACGCGAACACGTACAGGCCGACGCCGAAGCCCGCGGCGATGATGAGGATTTCCGCCCAGGAGGGCAGGTCCTTGGCGCGGCCGGGTTCGGGGGCGGTGAGGGAGTGGCGGATCCGGCCCCAGAGGTTGGGGGTGGGGTCCGCCGCGTCGTAGGGCTGGTCGACCGGGAGGCCGAGGGCGCCGATGACGGCGACGAGGGCGCCGATGCCGGAGACCCAGGCGCCGGGCTCCAGGTTGACGAGGCCGCCGAGTTCGTAGCTGATGGCGCCCATGGCGTAGCCCGTGGTGCCGAACACGCCGAGGGCGGCGAGCAGGACGGGGCTGTTCTTGCCGCCGGGGGTGAGCCAGCCGAGGCCGCGGATGCCGTAGCCGGAGAGGGCGAACAGCAGGGTGAGTACGGAGCCGACGAGGGTGAGGACCTGGAGGCCGCCGGGGTAGCCGGTGATGGTGAGTTTGCCCGGGAATTCGTCGGTCCAGGTCCAGGCGAGGAAGGTGCCTGCGAGGGCGAGGGCGGAGCCGGCGACGGTCAGCGCGCGTGCCGCGGTGTGCGGCAGCGGGATGATGGGGGTGGCCGGTGCGGTGGACACCTTGGTGGTGTCGGTGGTCTTGTCCATGGGGGTCTCGGTGGTCATGGGTATCACGCCCGATCCGCGACGCGTTCGCCGAGCAGGCCTTGTGGCCTGAACAGGAGGACGAGGATGAGGAGGGCGAACGCCCATACGTCCTTCCAGGCGCCGCCGCCGAAGAGGTCCATGCCGGGGATGTCGCCGATGTAGCCGGTGGCGAGGGACTCGGCGACGCCGAGGACCACACCGCCGAGCATGGCGCCGTAGATGTTGCCGATGCCGCCGAGGACGGCGGCGGTGAAGGCCTTGAGGCCCATCAGGAAGCCCATACGGAAGCCGACCTGGCCGTTTTTCAGGCCGTAGGCGACGGCGGCGATGGCGGCGAACGCGGCACCGATGGCGAAGGCCATGACGATGATGCGGTCGGTGTTGATGCCCATCAGTTTGGCGGTGTCGGGGTCCTGGGCGGTGGCCTGCATGCCGCGGCCGGAGCGCGTCTTGGTGACGAAGAGGCCGAGGGCGAACATGCACAGCGGGGCGGCTATGAGCACGAAGAGGTCGCCGCGCTGGATGTTGGCGCCCAGGATGTCGATGGGGCCGCCTTCGAACTGCGGGAAGGTCTGGTCCTTCTTCGCGTCCGGGTACCACATCCATACGGCCTGCTGGAGGACGATGGACAGGCCGATGGCGGTGATGAGGGGTGCCAGGCGTGGCGCGGTGCGCAGTGGTCGGTAGGCGAAGCGTTCCGCCGCGGTGGCGACGGCGACGGAGACGATGACGCCGGCGACGATCATGAGGGGGATCGCGGCGCCGAGGGCGAAGCCTTCGGGGAGTACCAACCAGACGGTGAGGGCCCCGAAGCCCCCGACCATGAATATCTCGCCGTGGGCGAAGTTGATGAGCTGGACGATGCCGTAGACCATCGTGTAGCCGATCGCGATGAGTCCGTACATCGCGCCGAGGATGAGTCCATTGGCCAGCTGTTGCGGCAGTTCGTTCACCGCAGGGCCTCCGTGGAGTGGTTCGGATATGGCGCCGCGCGGGAGCGCTGGTGGGCGTTCCCGCGCGGCCTGGATCAATGTGTGATGGGGGAGTGTTCTTTACTCGTCCTCTGCTCAGCCCAGCTTGGGTTCGCCGCTGAACTCCGGCGCCCATGCCTTGTTCTTGACCTTGTACGCGGTCATGGTGTGGTTCGTGGTGTCACCGAACTCGTCGAAGGAGATGGTGCCGGTGACGCCGTCGAACTTGACCTTGGCCATGGCGTCCAGGACCGCCTTGCGGCCGTCGGACGGGACCTTGCCGTCGTTGCCCTCGACCGCCAGCTTGACGGCCTCGATGATGGCCCAGGTGGCGTCGTAGGTGAGGCCGCCGTAGGCCTCGTAGTCGTCCTCGTAGCCCGCCGCCTCGTAGTCCTTGATGAAGGTCTTGGCGGAGTCGAGCTGCTCGACCGGCTTGCCCACGGAGGTGGCGAGGTCGCCCTCGGCCTTCTTGTTCAGCTTCGGGAACTCGGCGGAGTAGATGCCGTCGCCGCCCATGAGCGGGATCTTCTGGCCGCTGTCCTTGAGCTGCTGGCTCAGCGGGGCGGCCGCCGGGTACTCGCCGCCGTAGTAGAGGGCTTCGGCGCCGGTCTTCTTGATCTTGGCGACGACGGCGTTGAAGTCGCGGTCGTCGGGGTTGATGTGGTCGCTGCCGACGATCTGGCCGCCGAACTTGGTGAAGTTCGTCTTGAAGGAGGCGGCGAGGCCCGCGCCGTAGGTCTTCTGGTCGTCGATCAGGTAGACCTTCTTGATCTTGGCCTGGTTGTAGAGGTAGTCGGCCGCGAAGGCACCCTGGATCTCGTCCGTGGTGGCCGTGCGGAAGAAGGTCTTGAACTGGCGGACGGAGTTTCCGGTCTTCCAGCCGTCGCCCTGGGTCAGTTCGGTGCCGGTGTTGGCCGGGGAGACCTGGGTCAGGCCGGCGTCGTTGAACGGCTTCTGCATCTGCTGCGAGACGCTGGAGTTCAGCGGGCCGACGACGCCGAGGACGTCCTTGTTGCTGATGAACTTCTGGGCGTTCTGCTGGCCGACGGACGGCTGGGCCTGGTCGTCGAGGGCTTCGATCTTGAACTCGACGCCCTTGACGTACTCCTTCTTGTTGGCCGTCTTGGCGGCCAGGTCGGCGGAGTTCTTGATGCCGAGGCCGAGCGCGGACAGGTCGCCGGTCAGCGGGGCGTCGACGCCGATCACCACAGTGGTCTTGTCGCCGTTGCTGCTGTTGCCGCCCTCGTCACGCGACCCACAAGCCGTGAGTGTCAGCGATCCCGCCGCGAGCGCGGCGGTTATAGCGATGATCGAACGTTGACGCACGAATCAGGTCCTTTCCCTGGCACGGCGGCTCCCCGTGGAACTCGCCGAGTCGAGCGCTGGGCCGAAGTGGCTTCGAATCCGGTGGCTCGGTGACTGGCGGTGACTCTAAGCGCGTGAAGGGAACATGGAGGAGGCTCTGACCAAGGCTGTGACGCTCTTGTTATGACACGGGGTAACACAGAGCGGTACTCCGTGGGGGGAAGAGCGGATTTCCGGCCGATTCGCCCTGTCCACATAGTGAGAACTCGCAGCGTTCGCGCGTAGCTTCTTCACGAGCGTTTACAGGTTTTGGTGATTACCCGGGTCGTTGCTGAAGGCTACCAGGAGGCCTCTGTCCAGTTGTGGGAAAGGTGCTCGCCAAAGAGAGCGGCCGGTTTGCATTGCAGTCGTATTACGCAGAGTTACGGCTGTGAAAGGTGTTCTCGGGTGCCTCGCCTTTTCGTGTAAGGGGCACGAAAATCGAATTGGGGGGTGGGATCCCGGTCAGCCCCATGGGTCTCCGGTCGACTCGCCGTTCCGGCACCGCTCCTCGGTCCGGGCGGCCGGAGTCGCCGACGGGCGGGGCGAGCCTTCGCTCGCCCGGGGGCGGGGTGCGGCCCCGAGCGCCCGGCGGGCGGGCTGCTCCCGTCGTCATGGCTCGACGTTATGCCGCCGGGCGCTCGGGTTCAACGGCGGTGAAAGACAAGGGTGTTGGCCGGAACGGCGTTGTCGTCGGGGCGCCGGTGTCAGTCCGTCGTCCGCAGGTGCTCCCCGTCGCCCGGGTTCACGTCCCGCAGCAGGCAGGTCAGCCGTGCGCTGCACACCCGCCGGCCTGCCTCGTCGCTGATCACGATCTCGTACGTCGCCGTCGAGCGGCCCCGGTGCAGGGGAGTGGCCACGCCGGTGACGAGGCCGGAGCGGACGCCGCGGTGGTGGGTGCAGTTGAGGTCGACGCCGACCGCGATCTTGGAGCTGCCGGCATGCAGCATCGAGCCCACCGACCCGAGGGTCTCGGCGAGGACCGCGGAGGCGCCGCCGTGCAGCAGTCCGTACGGCTGTGTGTTCCCCTCCACCGGCATCGTGCCGACGACCCGCTCGGCGGACGCCTCCACGATCTGGACGCCCATGCGCATCCCGAGGTGCCCGGCGGAGAACAGGGCAGGCAGATCGACGCCGAGGGCGGCGTACTCGTCGATGACCTCTTGCGGGAACGTCACATGCTGCTGCTCACCCATGGGCCCGGCTCCGTTCGTCGTGCTCAGTCGGTCGAAGGTCGACTGAGCAAACGCTCAGTCGGTGGCCGATTGTTCCAGACGCACCACGACGGACTTGCTGGCCGGGGTGTTGCTGGTGTCCGCGGTGGCGTCCAGGGGGACGAGGACGTTGGTCTCCGGGTAGTACGCGGCCGCACAGCCCCGGGCCGTCGGATAGTGCACGACCCGGAAGCCGGGCGCCCGCCGCTCGACCCCGTCCTGCCACTCGCTGACCAGGTCGACGTACGAGCCGTCGGCGATGTTCAGCCGCTGACCGTCCTCGGGATTGATCATGACCACCCGGCGGCCGTTCCTGATGCCCCGGTAGCGGTCGTCCAGGCCGTAGATCGTGGTGTTGTACTGGTCGTGCGACCGCAGCGTCTGCAGCAGCAGCCGCCCCTCCGGCAGCTCCGGGTACTCGACCGGGGCCGCCGTGAAGTTGGCCTTGCCGGTGGCCGTCGGGAAACGGCGCTCGTCGCGCGGGGCGTGGGGGAGCGTGAAGCCGCCGGGGCGGGCCACGCGCGCGTTGAAGTCCTCGAAGCCGGGGATCACCCTCGCGATGCGGTCCCGGATCGTCGCGTAGTCCTTCTCGAACTCCTCCCAGGGCGTGGCGCTGCCCTCGCCCAGCACACGGCGGGCCAGGCGGCAGACGATGGCCGGCTCCGACAGCAGGTGCGGGCTCGCCGGCTCCAGACGGCCCCGCGAGGCGTGCACCATGCCCATGGAGTCCTCGACGGTCACGAACTGCTCACCGCCGCCCTGCAGATCGCGCTCGGTCCGGCCCAGCGTCGGCAGGATCAGCGCGCGGGCGCCCGTGACGGCGTGCGAGCGGTTGAGCTTCGTCGACACATGCACGGTGAGCCGGGCCCGCCGCATGGCCGCCTCGGTGACGTCGGTGTCCGGCGTCGCGGAGACGAAGTTGCCGCCCATCGCGAAGAAGACCTTCGCCTCGCCGTCACGCAGCGCGCGGATGGCCCGTACGACGTCGTATCCGTGCTCGCGCGGCGGGGCGAACCCGAACTCCTTCTCCAGGGCGTCCAGGAACGCCGGTGCGGGCCGCTCGAAGATGCCCATCGTGCGGTCGCCCTGCACGTTCGAGTGACCGCGCACCGGGCACACGCCCGCGCCCGGGCGGCCGATGTTGCCGCGCAGCAGAAGGAAGTTGACCACCTCGCGGATGGTCGGCACGGAGTGCTTGTGCTGGGTGAGGCCCATGGCCCAGCAGACGATGGTGCGCCGCGAGGCGAGGACCATCGCCATGGCCTTTTCTATGTCCGCGCGCGTGAGGCCCGTCGCCGTCAGCGTCTCGTCCCAGTCGGCGGCACGGGCGACCTCGGCGAACTCCTCGTAGCCGTGGGTGTGTTCGCGGACGAACTCCTCGTCGACGGCGCCCTCGGTCTCCAGGATCAGCTTGTTGAGGAGGCGGAAGAGAGCCTGGTCGCCGCCGATGCGGATCTGCAGGAACAGGTCGGTGAGGGAGGCGCCCTTGAGCATGCCCTGCGGGGTCTGCGGGTTCTTGAAGCGCTCCAGGCCCGCCTCGGGCAGCGGATTGACGCTGATGATCTTCGCGCCGTTGGCCTTGGCCTGCTCCAGGGCGGAGAGCATGCGCGGGTGGTTGGTCCCCGGGTTCTGCCCGGCGACGATGATCAGGTCGGCCTTGTAGAGGTCCTCCAGCAGGACGCTGCCCTTGCCGATGCCGATCGTCTCGGAGAGTGCTGACCCGGACGACTCGTGGCACATGTTCGAGCAGTCCGGCAGGTTGTTGGTGCCGAGCTCGCGTGCGAAGAGCTGGTAGAGGAACGCGGCCTCGTTGCTGGTGCGCCCGGAGGTGTAGAAGACGGCCTCGTCGGGGGAGCCGAGGGCGGTGATCTCCTCGGCGACGATGTCGAAGGCGCGCTCCCAGGTGACCGGCTCGTAGTGCGTGCCCCCTTCGGGCAGATACATGGGGTGGGTGAGCCGCCCCTGCTGCCCCAGCCAGTAACCGCTCCTGCTCGCGAGGTCGGCGACGGAGTGCGCGGCGAAGAACTCCGGGGTGACCCGGCGCAGGGTGGCCTCCTCGGCGACCGCCTTGGCGCCGTTCTCGCAGAACTCCGCCTTGTGCCGGTGGTCCGGCTCCGGCCAGGCGCACCCCGGGCAGTCGAAGCCGTCCTTCTGGTTGACCCGCAGCAACGTCAACGCCGTGCGCTTCACACCCATCTGCTGCTGGGCGATACGCAAGGTGTGCCCGATGGCCGGCAGCCCCGCCGCCGCATGCTTCGGCTCGGCGACCTGCGGCGCGTCCTGAACCGGATCACCCTTGGGCGGCTTGGTGGCCATCGCGCGCTCTCCTTCGTGACACGTGTGAGGTACGTCTCCGATCCTCGCATGGGGGGGTGGGGAGTGAGGAGGGTGGGATTGGGAGACGGGGCGGGGGGAGAGGGGGCGGGCCTGGGACGGGGTGTGGGGGAGAGGGGATGGGGTTGGGGTCGGCGTGGTCGGGTGGTGGCGGGGCGGTGGGCTTGGGGCGGCCGTGTGCTGGCCGGCGGTGGGCTTGGCGTGGTGGCGTGGTGGCGGGGTGGGGGTGAGCCCGGGACGGCCGTGTGGTGAAGGGGGGCTCGGGGCGGGTGTGCGGACGGCGCCGTCGCGGGCTGCGAGGCGGGCGCCTGGTCCGTGCTGGACGCGCGGCTCTCGCGCGCCCTATGCGATCCGCAGCGCCGTCCTGCTCGCGACGCCCTTCCGGCCACCCCGGCGCCGCGCGCCGCCGCCTCTTACGCGCGGCTTGGGCCCGGTCGGCGTCGCTGCTCGGCGGGCGTGCCCTGCTCCCGCTCCTCCACGGCCGCCTCGACGCGGGGCCCGCGTCCGCCAGGGCTGGTCGCCTTCACCGCCTGGGCTGGTCTTTGCCGCTTCCACTTCGCCCGCCGCTTGCCCCCTGTTCTTCCCGCGGCGTTCTTCCCGCGGCTGCCCCTCCCCTCTCGCCGCCGCCACCCTCCTCTTTTCCGCGCCATGGCGATCGGCGACAACGGCGGAGCCCAGCCGTGCCGGACCGGCCGGGGCCCCCGATGGGGACCGAGTGTCAGTGGGGCGTGGCAGGATCGGGGGCGTGGCAGAGACAGCATCGAAGCAGACCGACAACAACCCCGGCGGCAGCCGGCCCCGCCTGATGCTCATGGACGGGCACTCGCTGGCCTACCGTGCGTTCTTCGCGCTGCCCGCGGAGAACTTCACGACCGCGACGGGCCAGCCGACGAACGCGATCTACGGCTTCGCGTCGATGCTGGCCAACACGATCCGTGACGAGGCGCCCACGCACTTCGCCGTCGCCTTCGACGTGTCCCGCAAGACGTGGCGCTCGCAGGAGTTCACGGAGTACAAGGCGAACCGCTCCAAGACCCCGGACGAGTTCAAGGGCCAGGTCGAGCTGATCGGCGAGCTGCTCGACGCGATGAACGTCTCGCGGTTCGCGATCGACGGCTTCGAGGCGGACGACGTGATCGCCACGCTCGCCACCCAGGCCGAGGCCGACGGTTTCGAGGTGCTGATCGTCACCGGCGACCGGGACTCCTTCCAGCTGGTCAGC
Source organism: Streptomyces curacoi (assembly GCF_001513975.1). Taxonomy (GTDB): domain Bacteria; phylum Actinomycetota; class Actinomycetes; order Streptomycetales; family Streptomycetaceae; genus Streptomyces; species Streptomyces curacoi. The sequence continues at coordinate 306,245 of NZ_KQ947984.1, read as the reverse complement.
GAGCACACGACGGTGCTGTATCCGACGAAGGGCGTCTCCGAGCTGACCCGGTTCACCCCGGAGAAGGTCTTCGAGAAGTACGGATTGACGCCCGCCCAGTACCCCGACTTCGCGGCCCTGCGCGGCGACCCGTCCGACAACCTGCCGGGCATCCCGGGCGTCGGCGAGAAGACGGCCGCGAAGTGGATCAACCAGTTCGGCTCGTTCGCGCAGCTCGTCGAGCGCGTCGACGAGGTCAAGGGCAAGGCCGGGCAGAACCTCCGCGACCACCTGGAGGCGGTCAAGCTCAACCGCCGGCTGACCGAGCTGGAGCGGGGCGTCGAGCTGCCCAAGACCGTCACCGACCTCGAACGCGCCCCGTACGACCGCAAGGCCGTCGCGATGATCCTGGACACCCTGGAGATCCGTAACCCCTCCCTGCGCGAGCGGCTCTTCGGCATCGACCCCGGAGCCGAGGAGGCCGAGGCGACCCCGATCTCGACCGACGGCGTGGAGCTGGACGGCTCGGTGCTCGGCACGGGCGAGCTGGCCCCCTGGCTGGCGGAGCACGGCGGCGAGCTCCTCGGCGTGGCCACCGTCGACGCCTGGGCGCTGGGCACCGGCTCGGTCGCGGAGATCGCGCTCGCCGCGGCCGACGGCGCGGCCGCCTGGTTCGACCCGTCGCAGCTGGACGAGGCCGACGAGAAGGCGTTCGCGGCCTGGCTGTCCGATGCCGACAAGCCGAAGGTCTTCCACAACGCCAAGGGCGCGATGCGGGTCTTCGCCGAGCACGGCTGGAGCATCGAGGGCGTACGCATGGACACCGCGCTCGCCGCCTACCTGGTCAAGCCGGGCCGCCGCTCCTTCGACCTGGACGCGCTGTCCCTGGAGTACCTCCACCGCGAGCTGGCCCCGGCCGCCGCGGCCGACGGCCAGCTGGCCTTCGGCACGGACGACGGCGCCGAGGCAGAGGCGCTGATGATCCAGGCCCGCGCGGTCCTCGACCTGGGTGAGGCCTTCGAGGGCCGCCTTCAGGAGGTCGGCGCCGCGGACCTCCTGCGGGACATGGAGCTGCCGACCTCCGCCCTGCTGGCCCGGATGGAGCGGCACGGCATCGCGGCCGACCGGGCCCATCTGGAGGCCATGGAGCAGATGTTCGCGGGCGCCGTGCAGCAGGCCGTGAAGGAGGCGCACGCGGCGGCGGGCCACGAGTTCAACCTGGGCTCGCCCAAGCAGCTCCAGGAAGTCCTCTTCGGCGAACTCGCCCTGCCCAAGACGAAGAAGACGAAGACGGGCTACACGACGGACGCCGACGCCCTGGCCTGGCTCGCCACCCAGACCGAGAACGAACTGCCGGTCATCATGCTCCGCCACCGCGAGCAGGCGAAGCTGCGCGTCACCGTCGAGGGCCTGATCAAGACGATCGCGACGGACGGCCGTATCCACACCACGTTCAACCAGACGGTGGCGGCGACCGGTCGCCTGTCCTCGACGGACCCCAACCTGCAGAACATCCCGGTCCGCACGGACGAGGGCCGGGCGATCCGCCGGGGCTTCGTGGTCGGCGAGGGCTTCGAGTCCCTGATGACGGCGGACTACAGCCAGATCGAACTGCGTGTGATGGCCCACCTGTCCGAGGACGAGGGCCTGATCGAGGCGTTCACCTCGGGCGAGGACCTGCACACCACGGCCGCCTCCCAGGTGTTCGCCGTGGAGCCGTCCGCGGTGGACGCGGAGATGCGCCGCAAGATCAAGGCGATGTCGTACGGCCTCGCCTACGGCCTGTCGGCGTTCGGCCTCTCCCAGCAGCTGAACATCGACGCGGGTGAGGCCGGCGCCCTGAGGGACGCCTACTTCGAGCGCTTCGGCGGCGTACGGGACTACCTGCGCCGCGCCGTCGACGAGGCACGGGCGACGGGCTACACGGCGACCCTCTTCGGCCGCCGCCGCTACCTCCCCGACCTCAACAGCGACAACCGCCAGCGCCGCGAGGCGGCCGAGCGCATGGCCCTCAACGCCCCCATCCAGGGCACCGCGGCGGACATCGTCAAGATCGCCATGCTCAAGGTGGACAAGGCCCTGCGCGAGGCGAACCTCACCTCCCGCATCCTCCTCCAGGTCCACGACGAAATCGTCCTGGAAATCGCCCCCGGCGAACGCGAGGCCGCGGAGGAGCTGGTCCGCCGGGAGATGTCCGACGCCGTCCACCTCAGTGTCCCGCTGGGCGTCTCGGTCGGGTCGGGCCCGGACTGGGAGTCTGCAGCCCACTAGCTCCGGCACAACACCACGTCCCGACGCCGGGCCGGTTTCTCGATCGGCCCGGCATCCCGACGCCTTTGGACGGGCGGGACTGCAACGCCCCTGAAGGGGCGCGGGGAACTGCGCGACCAGCCACAACCCACCCGCAGTCCCGAAAACCACCGAAACCCGGCACGTACGGGGGCCCCGGCTCCTCCCCCGGAGGGACCGTCACTCGCGTGGCCCCCGCAAAAAGGCCCCGGACGCCCGCCGCCCGTAAGGATGCGGGCATGGGTATACGCACGCTCCACCGCCGGACGGCCCCGGCACAGGCGAACGTGGACACCGAAGCCGCCCCCTCCCCAGCGCCGCCCTCGGCCCCGCCCCTCGCCGCCGGCGCAAGCACCGCCCGCATCCCCGTCGGCCTCAGGACCGCGCTGTGGCACACGGCCGCCGGCCTCTGCCGCCGCCTCGCCTCCCGGGCACAAGGGTGGGCCGAGCTGGCCCGCAGCTATCTGGCCCTCGCCCTCACCCTGCTCCCACGCCCCCGCCCCACCCGCACCGTCACCGTGTCCGTCGCGACCGTAGGCCCCATCAGCGAGCCGCCGGACGGCTCGGCTCCTTACCGGCCGTACCCGCACTGCCGGCGCCCCGGACCGGACGCCACACCCTGACGCCCACGGCGTACAGCAGCAGCCCCAGGACGAGCCCCGCGCCCGCCCCGAAGCACAGCGTCGGAATCAGCTCCCAGTACTTCGCGGTGGACCCCCAGTAGTCCCACCAGCGCGACGCCCGCTGCACCGCCGCCACCGCGGCGCACCCGCCGATCACCGCACCGGCCCACCACCGGTCCCGTACCGACAGCAGCGCGACCCCGACCGGCGCGTCCGCCGGCGTCCGCCGTAGCGCCACGACCACGAACGCGGCGATGGCGAGCGCGGCGACGGCCGAACCGCCGTACTGCAGATACCAGTACAGCGGCGACCCCGCGATCTCCTCACCCAGGACGGGAAACAGCCGCATCCCCCAGCGGTCCAGATGTGTGAAGGCGTCCCACACCACATGCGTCAGCGCCCCGAGCGCCGCCGAGACGTACCAGCGCACCGCCGGCGAAAGGCGGACACGCGCGCGTGGCGCCCCGCAGCGCAGCAGCGTGGCCACCCGCGGCTGTCGCCGCACCGGCAGCAGCGCCACCAGCGGTTCGCGCAGCAGGAGCCACAGGCCCACCAGCGCCCAGGTGACCACCACGTCGACCGTGAACACGCCCGCGAAGGAGTGGGTGACCTCGCCGAACTCCATGGCCCCCGGCAGAGCACTTGCCGCGTAGTAGGTCATATCGGGAGAGAAGGAACCCGCCACCAACACGGTCGGTACGAGCGTGCCCCGGCCGGTTCCGTCGGTACGCACGGCCGGCAGTACGGCCGCCGCATGGCTGAGCGTGAACGGCAACGGGGCTCCTCGCGCGCGATGTTGGCAGGGCCGGCCGGCCCCGGTCGTCGGTGAAGCCAGTATGCGGGACCGGTGAGAGGCCGGATCGCATCTGGCCAACCGGTAAAAATCGGGCACCAACGGGTGCCCCGGCCAAAGAAGTTGTCGTAGGGTCGCCTGGGTCACCGCGCGGGGAGCGTGGTCGAGCACCCGAACAGGCATGAAAACGCGCCGCGAGGGCAACTGTCGCGGCAAGTCGATCGTCACAACAGGCGCGAGCCCAGGACGGCGGGCTCGGGACAGACAGAGACGGGCGCTCGGGCGTCCACGGGAGGGGTTCGCTCTATGGCGGCGCAATTCGGCAGGCTGCGCAAGGGGGCGGTGAACACCACGGTGGCCGCGGTCGTGGTCGCGGCACTGGCCGCGTCCCAGGCTCCGGGAGTGACGACCGACGACGCCGGCAGAAAGGTCACCACCGGGACCCAGCCCTCACCGGACGCGTCCGCCGAGGACAGCGCCACCGGCAATTCGCCGTACTACACGGATCTGCCGCCGCTCAACAGCCCCAACCCCTCGCCGACCACCGGCACGCCCGACATCCCGACCCAGACCGAGGCGGGCATCCCCGCGACCGTCCTCGACGCCTACAAGAAGGCCGCGGCGGCGCTGCGGGAGGCCAAGCCCGGCTGCAACCTGGAATGGGAACTCCTCGCCGCCATCGGCAAGGTCGAGTCGGGCCAGGCCCGCGGGGGGCGGGTCGGCGCCGACGGCACCACGCTCTCCCCGATCCTCGGCCCGCAGCTCAACGGCAACGGCTTCGCGAGCATCAGCGACACCGACGGCGGTGCCTACGACGGCGACAGCTCCTACGACCGTGCCGTGGGCCCCATGCAGTTCATCCCCTCCACCTGGGAGTGGGCCGGCCGCGACGGCAACGGCGACGGCAAGAAGGACCCCAACAACATCTACGACGCCGCCCTCGCCGCCGGCCACTACCTGTGTCGCAACGGCTGGGACCTGTCCACGCAGGGCGACCTCGACCGCGCGATCCTCAGCTACAACAACTCGCGGGACTACCTGAACCTCGTCATGAGGTGGGTGGAGTACTACCGCAAGGGCACCCACGAGATCCCGGACGGCACCGGCACCCTCCCGTCCGACCGCAGCGACGACAACGCCGGAGCCGCCCCCTCGCCGTCGCCCACCCCGCCCAGGGCGCCGACGACGCCCAGCGCCCCGGCCAAGCCCGACGGCAACGGCGGCTCCACGAGCCCGAAGCCGACCCCGCCCGGCCCCACCCCGCCGGGCACGACGCCCCCTGCGCCCACCCCCACCGACACGGTGGACCACCTGGAGGACGCGGGCACCGCGAAGCTGACCGCGATGGCGGGCGACACCTTCACCAAGAGGATCAGCACCCGCGCCGAGACCGAGGCCGGCAAGGGCGTCGCCAAGGTCCGGGTCCGCTTCACGATCACCGGCGCCACCGGCGCCACCTTCAGCACCGGCGAGAAGTACGCCACCCTCCTCACCGACAGCGCCGGCGAGGCGGTGGCGCCCGCGCTCAAGGCGGGCGAGGACACGGGCGAGTTCGTCGTCCGCGCCACCGTCGTCGGCCGTGCGATCGCCGGCCTCGACTACACGGCCACGGTCACCGAGCGCGCCGCCGACACCCTGACCCGCACCAGCGACACCGAGCTGACCTGCACGCCGGGCGGCGAGTTCGCCGAGCAGGTCGAGGTGAAGGCGACCTACAAGGGCGCCGTCGCGGACAAGGTCGCGGCCACCGCCACCCTCGTCAAGTCGGCGGACGACCCGGCCGAGAACGACAAGGGCCCCTACTTCAAGGACGCCGACGGCAACCCGGTACGCACCCTGAAGGACCTGGAGACGGACGAGCACGGCCTGCTGACGCTGCCGAAGCTCTACGCCGACGACACCAGCGGCACGTTCCTGCTCCGCATCAACACCGCGGGCGGCGCGACCCTGACCGTCGAGCTGACCGTGGCGGCGGCCGAGCCGACCGAGTCGCCGAGCCCGTCGGCCAGTCCCAGCGCGTAATCACTCGTACGACCAAGGCGGCGCCCCTTCGCAAAGGGGCGCCGCCGCCGTCGTGTGCGACGTGTTCTCATCTCGCCCGCCCGTTGCTACGGTGCCGGACCTGACGACCTATCAGTTCCAGTCCGTCGGGAGGCCCGCATGCGCGCCCTGATCGCCGCCGCGACCGGACTCGCCGTCGCGCTCGCCCTGGTCCTCACGATCACCGCGATGGGCTCACCGACCGGCGAGACGTCCCCCAAGCCGCTGCTGACGACGGTGCCCGCACATCCGTGACCGCCCGCCCGGGAGGGAGGCCGAGATGCGCCGCAAGGCCAGTCTGATCCTGCTCGCCCTCGCCGTGTTCTTCGCGGCGCTGTCCCCGCTGCTGCGCTGGTACGCCTTCCCCCGCCTGGCCAAGATCCCGGCCCACCAGTACCAGGACATGGTCCTGGAGGCGAAGGACGCGACCCTCCTCGACTACGGCACGATGAAGGCCCGCAAGGTCTCCAAGGTCACCATCGTGCAGACGCTGAAGGGCAACGTCGAAGCGTCCGAGAAGATCGAGAAGACGGCCGGGAAGGACGTCGTCGTCTGGGACGGCCTGTCCTATGTCGTCGGCCCCGACGGCAAGATGGTCTCCAAGATCCCCGAGCGCTACATCTTCGACGCCCACACCCAGGAACCCGTCCACGCCACCGGCGAGATGGTCGACGGCGACCCGGTCAGGCGGGAGGGCATCGAGTTCAAGTGGCCCTTCCTGACGGAGAAACGCGACTACGAGTACTTCGACGCGCAGGCGCGTGTGACGGCCCCCATCCACTACAAGGGCACGCGGGACTTCCGGGGCGTCGAGGTCTACTACTTCGAGCAGACCATCCCGTGGACCAAGGTGAAGTTCCCGAGGACGATGCCGGTCGAGGGCATCACCCCGGAGTCGGTCGCCAAGACCGGCACGACCCGCTGGTACACCACGGTCCGCAAGTTCTGGGTCGAACCCCTCACCGGAGCGCCCGTCTACGGCGAGGAGATCCACAAGGAGGAACTGCGCGGCGGCACCCTCCTCGGCGACCGCGAGAAGGTGACCGCGTTCGCCGGGCACGTGAAGATGCGCGAGGACTACATCGACCACACCGTGGACCTGGTCAAGTCCAACCGCACCCTGGTCCTGCTGATGACGTCGTATCTGCCGTGGGGCTTCCTCGGCCTCGGCATCCTCCTGCTCTCCCTCGCCCTCTGCCTGGAGGCACGCGGTCGCCGCCCGGCGGACCCCGGCCCCACCCAGGCCGCCGAACCTGAACCGCTCAACGCCTGAGCGCGGCCCCCGAGTTGTACGAATCCGCATGACGTACGCAGCACCGGGGGAGGCCGTCGTCATGGCCAAGGGGGTCGTCGTACACGGCCTCGGGAAGCAGTACCTCGGACCCCACACCCTGCACGGAGGCGGCGCGCCCGCCCTGCTGGACGGCCTGCGGGCGGCAGACGCGCCGACCCTCAGGCTCGACGACGTCGAAGTGGCCTTCTGCCTTCAGCTCCCGCCCGCCTGACGCCGGGCCCGAGCCGCCGTGTGCCGGGTCGGTTCGGCCGTGGCCGGGTCCTCGGGCCACGGATGCTTCGGGTAGCGGCCGCGCAGCTCCGCGCGTACCCCCTTGTAGCCGTCCTGCCAGAAAGAGGCGAGGTCGGCGGTGACGGCGGCAGGCCGGCCGGCGGGGGAGAGGAGGTGCACCAGGACCGGCACGCCCGCGACGGACGGCGACCGGTGCAGTCCGAACATCTCCTGCAGCTTGACGGCAAGGACGGGCTGTTCGGGATTGGCGTAGTCGATCCGGATCCTGGACCCGCTCGGTACGGTGAGCCGCTCGGGCGCCAGCTCGTCCAGCCGGGCCGCTTCTCCGGAGGCCCAGGGCAGCAACCGGCCGAGGCCGGCCCCGGCATCGATCCGTCCCAGATCGGCCCGCCGCCGGGCCCGGCTCAGCTCCGGCTCCAGCCACTCCGTCACGCGCGCGTGCAGAGCGTCGTCGGACACATCCGGCCACGGCTCTCCGAGGTGCGCCCGCAAGAAGGCCAGCCGCTGCCGCAGTACGACAGCCTCCGGGGACCACCGCAACAGCCCGAGCCCCTCCTGCCGCAGCCCCTCCAGCAGGGCAGCGCGTACGAGGGCGGGGTCGGCGTTCGTCAGCGGGCGTACCGTCAGCTCGATCGCCCCCAGCCGCTCGACCCGCCGGGCGACCACGTCCCCGTCCGCCCAGTGGACCTCCTCGCCCTGCGAGCACAGAGGAGCGGCCGCCGTCCGGGCCACCTCCTCGTCCACCACGGCGGCGAGCTGCACGCGCGCGTGCCCCTTGCCTACGGGACGGTCCGCCACGGCGACCGCCAGCCAGGGCGCCCCGCGCAGCGGCGAGCCGTCCCTGAGCTGCGCCCGGGTCCCGGAGGCCAGGAGAACCGACCCGCCCTCGACCCTGCCCACCCGCTCGGGAAAGGCCAGCGCGGCAACGGCCCCGGCCAGGGCGTCGTCCCCGGCGCCCGACTCCACGGCGGGCCCTCCGCCGAGGTTCCGCAGGCGCCGCACCTCCGCACGCCACCGCCCGGCGTACGCGTCACCCCCGCGCCGGGCCGCACGCACCGCGGCCACCAGGTCGTCCCCGTACTCCCGCGGCGCCTCCTCGGACAGCAGCGCCACCCACTCGGCCCCCTCACCGGAGGTGTCCAGCAGCGCCCGCCCCAGCCGCGGGTGCAGTCCCAACCCCGCCAGCCGCACTCCCCGCTCCGTGGCCCGCCCGGCCTCGTCGACCGCCCCGATGGCCGTCAGCACCGAACGCGCCGCCGCCATCGCGCCCGCCGGCGGCGGGTCCAGCAGCGCGAGCCCGGTCGCCTCCGGATCCCCCCAGCACGCCGCCTGCAACGCGAACGCCGTCAGGTCGGCCACCTTGATCTCGGGGGAGGGGAACCGTGGCAGACGCGCGTCCTCCGCCTCCGCCCAGCAGCGGTACACCGCCCCCGGCGCCTCACGCCCGGCCCGCCCCGCCCGCTGCCGCCCGGCCGCCTGCGAGGCCCGAACCGTCGTCAGCGCGCTCAGCCCGCGCGCGTGATCCACCCGGGGCTCCCGGGCCAGCCCGGAGTCGACGACCACACGGACCCCGGGAACCGTCAGCGACGACTCCGCCACGGACGTCGCCAGCACCACCCGGCGCCGCTCCCCGCCCGCCAGCACCGCGTCCTGCACGGCCGCCGGGGCACGCCCGTGCACCTGGAGCACCTCCACACCGTCCAGCCCGCCGAGCTGACCGGCCACCCGCGCGATCTCCCCGACACCCGGCAGGAAACACAGCACGTCCCCCGCCCGCTCGGCCAGCGCCCGCCGCACCACCGACGCCACATGCGTCAGCAGCGCCGGATCCACCCGCATCCCGTGCGGCGGCCGTACCGGACGCGCGGGCGGCGCCCACACCACCTCCACCGGATACGAGACGCCCGCCGCCTCGACCACCGGCGCGTCCCCCAGCAGCCGCGCCCACCCCTGCGCGTCCGTCGTCGCCGACGCGGCCATCAGCCGCAGCTCCGGCCGCAGCGTCTGACGTACGTCCCACAGGAACGCCGCCACCGTGTCGGCGTCCAGATGCCGTTCGTGGCACTCGTCGAGCACCACCACGTCCACGCCCGTCAGCTCCTGGTCGCGCTGCAACCGCTGGAGCAGCACACCGGTCGTGACGACCTCCACGCGCGCGTGGCGCCCGACGACCCGCTCCCCGCGCACGGTGTACCCGACGCTCCCGCCGGCCCTCTCGCCGAGCAGCCACGCCATCCGCCGCGCGGCGGCCCGGGCCGCGATCCGCCGCGGTTCGGCGACGACGACCCGCCGGGCCGGACCCTCCCCGAGCAGCCCCGCCAGCGCCAGCGGCACCAGGGTCGTCTTGCCGGTGCCGGGCGGCGCCACCAGCACGGCGGTGCCGTGGCCCTCCAGGGCGTCGTGCAGACCGGGCAGGGCACCGCGTACGGGCAGCGCGTCCAGGGCGTCGTAACGGATCACGCTCCTAGTGTCGTACGACCGCGAAACCGCCCCCCACGCGCGCGTGCTCCCTTTCTCAGTCCCGCTCGCACACGAAGATCGCCGTCCCCGGGATCAGGTTTCCGCGCAACGGCGACCAGCCACCCCACTCCGAGGTGTTCCACGCCGGCCACTCCGGCTCCACCAGGTCCACCAGCCGGAAACCCGCCGCGACGACGTCCCGGACGCGGTCGCCGAGCGTCCGGTGATGCTCGACGTACACCGCGCGGCCCTCCTCGTCCTGCTCGACGTACGGCGTGCGGTCGAAGTACGAGCCGGAGACGGACAGGCCCTCCGGGCCGGGCTCGTCCGGGAACGCCCAGCGGATCGGGTGGGTCACGGAGAAGACGAAACGGCCCCCGCGCCGCAGCACCCGTCGCACCTCCCGCAGCACCTCCACCGGCTCGGCGACGAACGGCAGCGCCCCGTACGCCGAGCACGCCAGGTCGAAGGAGGCGTCGGCGAAGGGGAGGGCGCCCGCGTCGGCGCACACCAGCGGGAAGGAGCCGCCGATGCGCAGGGCGTGCTGGAGCTGACGGTGGGAGATGTCCAGGGCGACCGGGCGGGCCCCCTGCGCGGCCAGCCAGCGCGAGCACTGCGCCGCGCCGGCGCCGATCTCCAGGACGTCCCTGCCCTTGAGCTCCTCCGGCGGGCCGAGCAGCTCGGCCTCCGCCTCGTCCAGACCCTCCGGGCCCCACACGAAACGGTCGTCCCCGAGGAAGGTGCCGTGCTCGGTCTGGTACTCGTCCGCGTTGCGGTCCCACCAGCCCCGGTTCGCGCGGGAGCTCTCCGCGGTACCGGCAGCACGCCGGGTGGCCTCCGGTTCGAGGGCCGACTCGGAAGCGGACCGGAAGGCGGACTCGGACGATACGGGCTCTTGGATGATCGGCTCCCTCGTCGTACTCTTCCGTCACCTCGCTGGCATCACCCGTATGGCGGTGTCGCGAAAGGGACGCCTTGCGGCCTGCGTGGCCTCAGGAGACAGGTTTTGTGCCGGGTATGGGGTGATCCGCCCCGGGTGTGCGCCTTCGCGCATTGACCCTGTCCGGCTGCCCCCGTATGCTACAAGTTGCGCTGCGGGCCTGCGCACCTCAGACGTAGCAGGCTGCGCTCGCATCTGTTGTATGTCCCCTCGGTTGTCGAGGCGCCACCAGGTTTTTCGTGTGGCGCTTCCTTGGCTGTCCGGCTTCTGCAGAGCGAAACGGGCTCCCGGCGTAAGCAGTACCTACGACTTCAATGTCCGTACCGGAGCCCTTTCCCACATGACGAGCAGCACCGAGACCACCGCCACCACCCCGCAGGTAGCGGTCAACGACATCGGTAACGAGGAAGCTTTCCTCGCCGCGATCGACGAGACGATCAAGTACTTCAACGACGGCGACATCGTCGACGGCGTCATCGTGAAGGTCGACCGGGACGAGGTCCTGCTCGACATCGGTTACAAGACCGAAGGCGTTATCCCGAGCCGCGAGCTCTCGATCAAGCACGACGTCGACCCCAACGAGGTCGTCGCCGTCGGTGACGAGATCGAGGCCCTTGTTCTCCAGAAGGAGGACAAGGAAGGCCGCCTGATCCTCTCGAAGAAGCGCGCCCAGTACGAGCGTGCCTGGGGCACCATCGAGAAGATCAAGGAAGAGGACGGGATCGTCACCGGTACCGTCATCGAGGTCGTCAAGGGTGGTCTCATCCTCGACATCGGCCTCCGTGGCTTCCTCCCGGCCTCCCTGGTCGAGATGCGCCGCGTTCGCGACCTCCAGCCCTACGTGGGCAAGGAGCTCGAGGCCAAGATCATCGAGCTGGACAAGAACCGCAACAACGTGGTCCTGTCCCGCCGTGCCTGGCTGGAGCAGACCCAGTCCGAGGTCCGCCAGACGTTCCTCACCACCCTCCAGAAGGGTCAGGTCCGTTCCGGCGTCGTCTCCTCGATCGTCAACTTCGGTGCCTTCGTGGACCTGGGTGGCGTCGACGGTCTGGTCCACGTCTCCGAGCTCTCCTGGAAGCACATCGACCACCCCTCCGAGGTTGTCGAGGTCGGCCAGGAAGTCACCGTCGAGGTCCTCGACGTCGACATGGACCGCGAGCGTGTCTCCCTGTCGCTGAAGGCGACCCAGGAAGACCCGTGGCAGCAGTTCGCCCGCACCCACCAGATCGGCCAGGTCGTGCCCGGCAAGGTCACGAAGCTGGTTCCGTTCGGTGCGTTCGTCCGCGTGGACGAGGGCATCGAGGGTCTGGTCCACATCTCCGAGCTGGCCGAGCGCCACGTGGAGATCCCGGAGCAGGTCGTCCAGGTCAACGACGAGATCTTCGTCAAGGTCATCGACATCGACCTCGAGCGCCGTCGCATCAGCCTCTCGCTGAAGCAGGCCAACGAGTCCTTCGGTGCCGACCCGGCCTCGGTCGAGTTCGACCCGACCCTGTACGGCATGGCCGCGTCCTACGACGACCAGGGCAACTACATCTACCCCGAGGGCTTCGACCCCGAGACCAACGACTGGCTCGAGGGCTACGAGAAGCAGCGCGAGGAGTGGGAGCGCCAGTACGCCGAGGCGCAGTCCCGCTTCGAGCAGCACCAGCAGCAGGTCATCAAGTCCCGCGAGGCGGACGCTGCGGCTGCCGCCGAGGGCGGCGACGCTGCGGGTGCGGCTCCGGCCGCGGGTGGCGGTTCGTACTCCTCCGAGGGTGCGGACACCTCCGGTGCGCTGGCCTCGGACGAGGCGCTGGCCGCGCTTCGCGAGAAGCTCGCGGGTGGCCAGAGCTGAACGCTAGCCGCTGAGGCTTAGCCGCTTACTGAGGGGCCGTACCTTACGAGGTACGGCCCCTCAGAGTTTTCCTGGGGTGTGCAGGACGTTGTTCGGCCGCGGGCCGGTGGGGGCTTGTCGCGCAGTTCCCCGCGCCCCCTTTGCGGCGTTGTCCATCCGTTCTCAAGATCATGGCCTCCTCCTTTGGGAATGCCCACGCCCGTAAGGGCGTTGTGACATATGGACACAAGGAGGAGCGGTCACAGTGCTTGATCCGCAGGGTTTGTACGCATGGGAGCCGAAGGGCCTGGCCGTCGTCGACATGGCGCTCGCCCAGGAGTCGGCCGGTCTTGTCATGCTCTACCACTTCGACGGATACATCGACGCGGGTGAGACCGGCGACCAGATCGTCGACCGGCTCCTCGACTCGCTGCCCCACCAGCTCGTCGCCCGCTTCGACCACGACCGACTGGTGGACTACCGCGCCCGCCGACCGCTGCTGACCTTCAAGCGCGACCGCTGGACCGGCTACGAGGAACCCGCCATCGAGGTACGGCTCGTCCAGGACGCCACCGGGGCGCCCTTCCTGCTGCTGTCCGGGCCCGAGCCGGACGTGGAGTGGGAGCGCTTCGCCGCGGCCGTCAAGCAGATCGTGGAGCGGCTCGGGGTGCGCCTGTCGGTGAACTTCCACGGCATCCCCATGGGCGTCCCGCACACCCGCCCGGTCGGCCTCACCCCGCACGGCAACCGCACCGACCTCGTCCCGGGCCACCGCAGCCCCTTCGAGGAGGCGCAGGTGCCCGGCAGCGCGGAGGCGCTGATCGAGTACCGGCTGCTGGAGGCCGGGCACGACGTGCTGGGCGTGGCCGCGCACGTGCCGCACTACATCGCCCGCTCCCCGTACCCGGACGCGGCCCTGACCGTCCTGGAGGCCGTTACGGCGGCGACCGGCCTGGTCCTGCCCGGTATCGCGCACGCCCTGCGCACGGAAGCCCACCGCACGCAGAACGAGATCGACCGCCAGATCCGCGAGGGCGACGAGGAGCTCACCAACCTCGTCGAGGGCCTGGAGCACCAGTACGACGCGGTCGCCGGCGCCGAGAGCCGCGGCAACATGCTCGCCGAGCCGGTCGACATCCCGTCGGCGGACGAGATCGGGCGCGAGTTCGAGCGGTTCCTGGCGGAGCGTGAGGGCGAGAACTGAGCGCCGAGCGGGCCTGCCGGGTGTTGATGTCAGTGGCAGGGCCTAAGCTGCCGGTCATGCTGAAGGTGGGCCTGACCGGCGGCATCGGTGCCGGTAAGAGCGAGGTGTCGCGGCTGCTCGTGGAGCACGGAGCCGTGTTGATCGACGCGGACCGCATCGCGCGCGAGGTCGTCGCGCCCGGTACCCCCGGTCTCGCCGCCGTCGTCGAGGCGTTCGGGGAGGACGTGCTCGCCGAGGACGGCAGCCTGGACCGGCCCAAGCTGGGCTCGATCGTCTTCGCCGACCCGGACCGGCTCGCCGTACTGAACTCGATCGTGCACCCCCTGGTCGGCGCCCGCTCCCGAGAGCTCGAAGAGGCCGCCGCCGAGGACGCCGTCGTCGTCCACGACGTCCCGCTCCTCACGGAGAACGGCCTCGCCCCGCTGTACGACGTGGTGGTCGTCGTCGACGCCAGCCCCGAGACCCAGCTCGACCGGCTGGTGAGGCTGCGCGGCATGACGGAGGAGGACGCACGCGCGCGTATGGCCGCGCAGGCGACGCGTGACAAGCGCCGGGAGATCGCCGACATCGTCATCGACAACGACGTACCGCGGGAAGAGCTTCAGCGGCGCGTGAAGGACGTCTGGGACGAGCTCGTGCGCCGAGCCCACGGGGCACAGGGGAGCCGGCAGTCCCAGATGCCTCAGGAATAGCGCCGGCGCGTTCGCGCGTTTAGGCCTTCCAGTGAGGGAAGGACTCTGCCGTGCCCGAGACCAGCGGTTCCACCGGACGTACTCCGGAGACGCATGTCATCGACTTCCGTGCCGCCGAGCAACTGCTCGCCGCGCGGGATCCGAGGGGTGCGGTGAAGCTGCTCGACGGAGTCGTCGCCGCGCACCCGGAGAACACCGCCGCCCGGCTGCTGCGCGCGCGTGCCTTCTTCGCGGCCGCCCAACTGCGGCCCGCCGAGCTGGAGTTCACCATCGTCCTGGAGCGCGAGCCGGACAACGCGTTCGCGCACTTCGCGCTCGCCCGGACCTATGAGCGCCAGGGGCGGCACGACCAGGCCAAGCGTCACTTCCGGCTGGCGGCGGCGCTCGATCCGAACCCGGAGTACCTCAGGGCGGCACGGTTCGACGCGTGAGCGGTGACCGGGGGCGGGGGTTCTGCGGCGCGGCTAGGCCCCGCGACGCGGGGATGATCCAAACGGCAGAGCCTAGGGGTGGCGGTTCTGCGGGGGCGGCGGGTACGGGTGGTTGTCGGGCGGGCGGTACGGCGGTATGTCGCGGCCCGGCTGGTAATGCGGGCCCTGGCGGATGTGCCTGAGGACCACGGCCATGTCGACGGTGATCACCAGCCACAGTGCAGCGCAGGCCGCCGCCCAGCCAGGGCGTCCCGCGAGCGCGAACGCGGCCGTGCCGAAGATCGTCCAGACCATACCCCACACGCACAGCCAGAAGCGGAACCGCAGCGCACTGCGCGCTGTCATCGGCTCACTGCCCGTACGCATCGCCATCACCACTCCTCTTTGAAACGTACTCCTCGAACCGCGCACAGGGGGCTTCGTGCTGCCGGACACCGATGAACTGGCCGTAGTGCTGCTCGACCTCGGAGTACCCCACGAGGACATCGACGACCTCGTCCGGATGGGCCGGCGGGTGACGGACGATCCGGAGCTGCGGCACTTCCTGGAGCGGTCCGTCGGCGCGCTCGTCGAGGGGATGGGGGAGGTCGGCGGCCCGGTCGACCTGCCCGGACTCGACTGGGCCTCGGGCGCCCTGCGGCGCTGCTTCCCCGTGTACGTGTTCGTGGCGGCGCTGCCTCGCACGCGCGCGTACCACCGCGAACGCGGCATCCCGGCCGACGTCTCCCGACGCACCCTCGCCGACCTGGGGCGGAACATGGCCGTGCACCGCAGGCGGTACGGCCGGCCGGGCGTGCAGGCTCCTCGGTGGCTCACCCGTCACTTCCGCGGCGAGCTGTACCAGCTGGGCCGGCTGCAGTTCGAGCGGGCGCGGCTCGGGCAGCGCACGGGGGCGGGGCTGGCGGCGGCCGGTCTTGATGTGGGGCCTGGCTCGCTCTGTCTGAACCTGCACATCCCGGACTTCCACGGGCCGCTGTCGCCGGCCGCCGTCGACCGGTCGCTCGTGCTGGCCGGGGAGTTCTTCGCCCGGCACTTTCCTCAGGAGCGGTACCGGGCGGTGACCTGCCACTCCTGGCTGCTCGACCCGCAGCTCAGGCAGTACCTCACCGCGGACTCCAACATCGTCCGGTTCCAGGAGCGCTTCCGCGTCGCCCACGAGGACACCGAGCCGGCTGACACCGAGCCGGTCAAGTTCGTCTTCGGGGACCCGGAGTTGCCGCTCGAACGGCTGCCGCGCCGTACGGCCGTGGAGCGGGCCGTCGGCGACCACCTGCGGGCGGGCGGCCACTGGTACATCGGGCACGGGTGGCTGCCGTTCGACGCGGGCGGCTGAAATTCCTTTGGTACGGCGATGAGTTCCGGAGCGGCGCCCGGTCTACCTCGGTGACAGCACCACGGACCGCTTCCCCCAGGAGACCTCCATGTCCGAGACCACCGCCTCCGTCACCGCCTCCGTCACCGCCGCCGCCTCCGCCACGTCCGGCACCGTCGTCGCCGAGTCCACGGCCCCGCGCGGCCGAGGGGCCCGCATCGCCCTGCGCGGCCTGCAGATCCTGCTCGCCCTCTTCTACGCGATCGCGAGCGCGCTGCCCAAGCTGATCGCGCACCCCTCGGCCGCCGACGGATTCCAGGAGATGGGCTGGGGCAGCACGGGCATGTACGCCATCGGTGTTCTCGAACTGGCCGGAGCCGTCGCCCTGTTGATCCCGGTGCTGCAGTCGGTGGCGGCCGTCGCCCTCGGCGCGCTGATGGTGGGCGCGTTCGTCGTCCAGATGACCTACTTCGACGGGGAGTACGCCGTCACGCCGCTCGTCCTCATCCTGCCGCTCGCCCTCATTGCATGGGCGCGGCGGAATTCCAACGCGGAGCTGCTGCGGCTGGTGCGCCGACGGGACTGACACAGCCGTACGGCAGGGGCGGCGTCCGGCGGGCCGAGCGGCCCGGGCCGGACGCCACCCCCGTCGTATGTCACCGGCCGCCCGGCCGTCCCGCTCCGCCGCCCATGAGCCCGCGCAGCCGTTCCAGCTCGCGGCGGTCCCGCTTGGTCGGCCGGCCCGCGCCGCGGTCCCGGATGCCGGCCGGGGCGACGGCCTCGCGCGGCGGGGGAGGGGGCGAGTTGTCGACATAGCACTGGGCCGCCACCGGCGCGCCGACCCGTTTGCGGATGAGCCGCTTGACGACGACGATCCGCTCCCGGTTCTCCTGCCGCAGCCGCACCTCGTCGCCGATCCGCAGGGAATGGGAGGGCTTCACGTTCTGGCCGTTCACCCGCACATGCCCGCCCTTGCAGGCGGTGGCACCCATGGAGCGCGTCTTGACCAGACGTACGGCCCAGATCCAGCTGTCGATCCGTACGTTCTCGCCGCTCTGCGGACCGGCGGCCTCGGCGGCCGCGATCTTCGGGTCGACGGCCTGCTCGGCGTTCGTGATCTTCGGGTCGACGGCCTGCTCGGCGTTCGCGGCGTCCGGCCGGCCCTCGGCCGTGCTGCCGCTCTTCTCCTCGTCATCCTCCAAAGCCATGCCTCGACCTTAGTCCCCGCAGGGAGACCTCGGTCGCCGTACGGGGACCGGTCGGCCTTACGGTGGAGCTGTGGACGCCCTCGCTGATCTCGACCGGCGGATCGCGGACTGCCGGGCCTGCCCGCGGCTGGTCGGCTGGCGGGAGGAGGTGGCCCGCACCAGGCGCGCCGCCTTCGCCGACCAGACGTACTGGGGCCGCCCGGTGCCCGGCTTCGGCCCGCCGGACGCCCGCCTGCTGATCGTCGGGCTCGCCCCGGCCGCGCACGGCGGCAACCGCACCGGCCGGATGTTCACCGGGGACCGCTCCGGGGACGTGCTCTACGAGGCGCTGTACGACGTGGGCCTCGCCTCGCAGCCCACCTCGGTCGCCGTCGGCGACGGCCTGGAGCTGTACGGCGTGCGCGTCACGGCGCCCGTGCACTGCGCCCCGCCCGCCAACAAACCCACACCGGGTGAGCGGGAGACCTGCCGGCCCTGGCTGGTGCAGGAGCTGAGGCTGCTGCGGCCGACGCTGCGCGCGGTCGTCGCACTGGGCGCCTTCGGCTGGCAGGCGACGCTGCCCGCGCTGGTCGAGGCGGGGTGGAGCGTGCCCCGGCCGCGGCCCGCCTTCGGGCACGGGGCGCGGGTCGCGCTCGACGGGCTCGAACTCTTCGGGTGCTTCCATGTCAGCCAGCGCAACACCTTCACCGGCCGGCTCACACCCGCGATGGTGCGGGAGGTGCTGCGTACGGCGGCCGACGCGGCCGGGGTGCTGCCCCGCGCATCCGGCTCTAATTGAGGCGACGGGACGTCCGTGGCGACGTTACGGTGCCCGGATGGCCCTCTACCCGGAGATCGAACCGTACGACCACGGGCTGCTCGACGTCGGTGACGGCAACCGCGTGTACTGGGAGACCTGCGGCAACCCGCACGGCAAGCCCGCGCTCGTGCTGCACGGCGGGCCCGGCTCCGGCTGCACCCCGTACTTCCGGCGGCTGTTCGATCCCGCCGCCTACCGGATCGTGCTGCTCGACCAGCGCGGCTGCGGGCGTTCGACGCCGCATGCGAGCGCGTACGAGACGGACATGAGCGTCAACACGACCGCTCATGTCCTCGCCGATCTGGAGCTGCTGCGGCGGCGGCTGGGGATCGGGCGGTGGCTGGTGTGGGGCCTGTCGTGGGGGTCGGTGCTGGGGCTGCGGTATGCGCAGACGCACCCGGGTGTCGTGTCCGAGCTGGTGCTGACCGGGGCCGCGACCGGGTCGAACGCCGAAGTGGCCCTGCTGACCAGGGGGTTGGGGCGGATCTTCCCGGAGGCCTTCGAGCGTTTCGTCGGCGAGCTGCCGCCCGCTGAGCGGGACGGCAACCTCGCCGCCGCCTACAACCGGCTGATCGAGTCGCCCGACCCCGCGGTGCGGGCGCGGGCGGCGCGGGCCTGGACGGACTGGGAGACGGCGACGATCCCGGCGGCGCCGCGCTCGGTGGAGTGGTTCGAGGACCCGGTGTTCCGCATGGGGTTCGCCCGCATCGTCACGCACTACTTCGGCAACGACCACTTCCTGGGCGAGGGCAACGACGAGGGTGTCGTCCTGCGGGACGCGCCTTCGCTCAAGGGCATTCCCGGCACGTTGGTGCAGGGCAGCCTCGACTTCGGCAACCTGCTGGGCATCGTGTGGCGGCTCCACCACGCCTGGCCCGGCAGCGAGTTGGCCGTGGTCGACGAGGCCGGGCACGACGCCGGGGCGCCGGGGGTGACCGAGGCGCTGGTGGCGGCGACGGACAAGTACGCGTACGAGTAAGGAGACTGTGTCACATGGCACTCATTCACCACACCACTCTCAAGCCGACCAAGCTGGAGCTGCTCACCGCTTGGCTGCCCACCCGCCCCTGGTACGAGGGCGGCGGGAGCCGGCCGGAGCTGACCAAGGCGGGCGGCTTCCGGCTGGACGACCCGGAGGGCGAGGTGGGTATCGAGTTCATGGTGGCCACCGATGCCTCCGGCCCCGCCCCGATCTCCTACCTGGTGCCGCTCACCTACCGCGGCGCACCGCTCGACGGCGCGGAGCACGCCCTGGTCGGCACCATGGAGCATGGCGTGCTGGGCAAGCGCTGGGCCTACGACGGCTGCCACGACCCGGTGCTGGTCGCCCAGTTGCTGGCCCTGGTGGAGGGGCGGGCCCAGGCCCAGGCGCAGAGCGTCACCGACACCCCGGACCGGGAGGTCACGCGCTCCTACACCGGTGACGGTCTGCCTTCCGCGCCCGACGTCCCCGCGGTCACCGACGACCAGGACGGCACCGAGCTGTCCCTCACGGGCGGCGCGACCCTCCGCCTGCACCGGATCCTGCGCCCCGCGACCCCGGCCGTCCCGCCCCAGGGAGCCGTTGGCCATGTCGCCGGCGCCTGGGGCACGCCCGACGGCAGCCGTGTCCATGCTGTCTTCGCCGTCCTGCGGGCAGGTTCCGGGGCCTAGCCGTGCCCTAAGGGCGGGGGCTGGTGGTGCCCCGGGGCCGGGGCCTACTCGTGCCCCAGGGCCGGAGGCCCACTCGTGCCCCAGGACCGGGGGCCTACTCGTGTCCCACGGGCGTCCGGAGGGCTTCTTCGGCCGCCGCATCGCCGAACAGCTGCCGTACCGTCGACCGGTAGTTGGTGCGCACGTGCGCGAGGGCGTGCGCACGGGCGCGGTTCGGGTCGCCGGAGGCGATCGCCTCATACAACTCACGGTGTTCCACGAGGAGTTGGGGCCACTCCTCGTTCCGCCGGGTCATCCAGCGCAGACGGCCCGCGACCGGTTCCAGGGCCTCGATCAGCAGGCTGTTGCCCGCCATGGCCACGATGCGGTCGTGCAGCCGGCTGTTGACGTCCGTGATCGCTTCCGCGTCACCCGCCTCCGTCGCGGCGGCGGCCTGGTCGAGGAGCCGTTCCGCCTCGGCCAGGTCATCCGGCGTCGCACGGGACGCGGCCAGTCCCGCCGCGTACACCTCCAACGCCTCGCGCAGTTCGAAGAGCTCCTTGACGTCGTTCGGGGTCAGCCGCCGTACGACCGCACGGCGGGGCGTCTCGAAGTGGACGAACCCCTCGGCGACCAGTGCGCGGATCGCCTCGCGGACCGGTACCCGGGAGACGCCGAAGCGGTCGGCCAGCTCCCGCTCGACCAGTCGGTCGCCGGGGCGCAGACGGCCCGCGATGATCTCCTGCCGCAGGTCGGCCAGTACGCGCTCGCGGACCGCGCCCAGGGGTTCGATCTTCGTCGTGGAGCTCATGGGGCCATCTTCGCCGACTCCGGGTCTGTTTTACGAAGCGTTAACAGGAGCGACATCCGTCGGAATGGTTGACGGGAGGACTATGTCCGCAGTTTGGTATACCAAACACCCTCCACAAGCAGTCCTCCGTCCCCTGGCTCCTGGAGGCCCCGTGTCCCTCGCCGACCGTGCCGAAGTCACCGGCGCACCAGCGTTCGTCCCCGATCCCCGGCTCACCAACGAAGACCTCGCGCCCGCGGGCAAGCGCAACTGGAAGGTCTTCGACCTCTTCGCCATGTGGATGTCCGACGTCCACAACCTCGGCAACTACACCTTCGCGGCCGGTCTGCTGGTCCTCGGCATGAATGTGTGGCAGGTCTTCACCTCCCTGCTCGTCGGCTTCGTGCTCATCTACATCGGCATGAACTGGATGGGGAGCATCGGCCAGCGCCACGGCGTCCCGTTCCCCGTGGTCAGCCGCATCAGCTTCGGCGTCTGGGGCGCCAACATCCCGGCGCTGATCAGGGCCGTCATCGCCATCATGTGGTACGGCATCCAGACCTACCTCGCGTCCGTCGCCGTGAACGTGATGCTGCTGGCCGCCTGGCCGGGCCTGGAGTCCTGGACCCACAGCTCCTTCCTCGGCCTGGACGCGCTCGGCTGGGTCTCCTTCATCGCGCTGTGGCTGATCCAGGCGGCGATCATCAGCCAGGGCATGGAGTCGGTGCGCAAGTTCCAGGACTTCTGCGGCCCGGCGATCTGGCTGGTGATGATCGCGCTGGCGGTGTGGGTCCTCGCCAAGGCGGGCTGGACGATCTCGCTGACGACCACTCCGCACCCGGTGTCCGTCGGCGAGCAGTGGCGGCAGTGGTTCGGCGCGATCGGCCTGATCCTCGCCACCTACGGCACGCTGATGCTCAACTTCTGCGACTTCTCGCGCTTCGCCCCCGACTACCGGACCGTCAAGCGCGGCAACTTCTGGGGCCTGCCCATCAACTCGACGGCGTTCGTGGTCGTTTCGGTGATCGTCACGGCCGGTTCGCTGGAGGTGTTCGGCGAGGCGATCACCGACCCCGCGGAGCTGGTGGCCAAGGTCGGCAACACCTGGGTTCTGGTCCTGGCGGCGCTCACCTTCGCCATCGCCACCATGGGCGTCAACATCGTCGCCAACTTCGTCTCACCGGCGTACGACCTGGCCAACGTCTGGCCACAGAAGATCACCTTCAAGGTCGGCGGCATGATCAGCACCGTGGCGGCGCTCGTCGTGACCCCCTGGAACCTCTTCTCCAACCCGACGGTCGTGAACTACTTCCTGGGCGGCCTGGGCGCCTTCCTCGGCCCGCTGTTCGGTGTGATCATGGTCGACTACTACCTGGTCAAGCACGGTCGCGTGGACGTGAACGAACTCTTCTCCGCCGAGCCGGGCTCGCGCTACTACTACCGCAAGGGCGTCAACCCCAAGGCGCTGTGGGCGTTCCTGCCGGCGGCGGGGGTCTCGGCGGTGCTGGCGCTGGTGAAGACGTTCAGCGATGTGGCGCCGTACTCCTGGTTCATCGGGACGGCGCTGGCGGCCGGGCTGTACCTGGTGCTGTGCCGCGACGAGCGTGCCGAGTCCGCGACGCGGGAGGTCTGACGGACGTGCGGATCGTCGTCACCAACTGCAACACCACGCAGGAGATGACCGAGGAGATCGTACGAGGTGCCCGGGCTGCGGCAGGCCCGGGCACCACCGTGACCGGGCTGACCCCGGCGTGGGGGCCCGAGTCGGCGGAGGGCTGGCTGGACAGCTATCTGTCGGCGGCGGCCGTGATGGACGCGCTGCGGACGTACGACGGCCCAGCCTACGACGCGGTCGTCATGGCCGGTTTCGGGGAGCACGGGCGTGAAGGCGTCCGCGAGCTGGTGGACGTACCGGTCGTCGACATCACGGAGGCGGCGGCCCACCTGGCGTGTCTGCTCGGCCGGCGCTACGGGGTCGTGACGACGCTGGAGCGCTCGTGCGGGCAGATCGAGGACAGCCTGGAGACGGCCGGGGTGGGCCGCAACTGCGTCGCCGTGATCGGTACCGGGCTCGGGGTGCTGGAACTGGGGGACGGCGAACGCACGGAGTCCGCCTTTCTGGCGGCTGCCGAACGGGCGCGGGGCGCGGGCGCCGAGGTCCTGGTGCTGGGATGCGCCGGGATGACCGGGCTGCAGCGGGCCGTCGGGGAGAAGCTGGGGGTTCCCGTGGTCGACGGGGTGGGAGCGGCCGTCCGGCTCGCCGAGTCGCTGGTGGCGTTGGGGCTGACGACCAGCCGGGCCGGTAGCTATGCCAAGCCCTTGCCGAAGCGGCGGACCTGGGGGCCGTCCCGAGGGCCGGCGTGAGGCCGCCGCGGCAGGGGACATCCGGCGCCTAGGGCGTCGTCCCCGGACGCCATACGTACCGCACGTCCGGCTCGCGTTCCTCGTTGCCGCTGCCGTCCGTGTGCTCGGCGGCGACGAAGCCGTGGCGCTCGTAGAAGCGGTGGGCGGGCTTGTTGACCTGGAAGGTCCACAGGCTCAGCCCGTTCGGGCGGCGCCGCTTGGCGAGGTCGACGAAGCGGTCGCCGATGCCGTGGCCGCGCCAGTCGGGGTCGAGGTAGAGCTGCGAGAGCTGGTCGCCGTCGAGCACCATGAGGCCGACGACACGGTCGGCGGCCTGGGCCAGCCAGGTCTCCCGCAGCAGGACCACCACCTCCCGGAAATACGTCCGCACCTCGTCGTCGGAGCGCGGCCGGACGACCGTCGGCAGCGCCGCGGCGAAGGACCGCAGCCAGAGGTCGGCGGCGGCTCCGGCGTCGGTCGGCAGGGCGCGGCGGAGGGCGACGGGGGTCATGTCCGGGCCCCCTCGTGCTGTGTCTCGGGAACGACGGCGGTGGCCGTGATCTCCACCAACTGCCCCGGGTAGCCGAGGCAGGCCACCCCGAGCAGCGTCGACGAGTGCGGACCGACGCTCAGTCCCGACGCCTCGACGACCTCCCAGACGGCGGACAGCACCCCCGGCTCACCGCTCACGACGTACACCTCGGTCGACACCACGTGCGCCAAGTCACTGCCCACCGCGCGCAGTTGCTCCTCCAGGTTGGCGATCACCTGCTCGGCCTGCCGTACGGGGTCCTTCTTCCCGACGAGATTCCCGGCGGCGTCGAGGGGTACGGAACCCGCGAGGAAGGCGAGCTTCGTGCCGGCCTCGACGACGGAGGCGTGGGCGTAGGTGGGCGGTGGGAAGAGGGCGGGGGAGGTGACGCGCCGGATCATGGCAGCTCCTGGGTCGGCCTGCGGGACTTGAGTGGTGCGGCGGACAACTCGCTGATCATCCGAGCCCCGGCCCGCGCCCGCATCCGAATTTCCCCTTTGCTCGTAGCCGTCGCTCGCATTCGGCGGCAAGGTCCGGGTATGTCCTGGCGATGGCCGCGTGGACCCGGCGCCGCAGGAGTTCCTCGGCGGCCGCGCGTCCGGTGCGTCCGTACAGCTCGTCGAGGATCTCGGCGGGACGGGTGAGCCGATGGCTGAGGTAATCGACCTTCCAGCGGTCGAGCGCGCCGGGCTCGGCACCGGCGACCGCGGCGGGCTGTGCCGTACGACCCCGGCGCCACGACGCCCGCTCCTCGTCCCGCCGGTTGTGGTGTTCGACCGCCAGCGCCGCCAGCCGGTCCGGGGGCAGCCGCGGCACCTCGATGGGCTCCGCCGCGATCCGCGCCAACACCTCCCGCCGCCTGCGCAGGGCGGCAGCCCGGGCGGCGGCGGACCGCCGTGCGGCAACCGCCGAAGCGGCCCGGAACTCCTCGCTCTGCTCGGCGGCCACCACTCGGTCCATGCTGTAGAGGCGGGTCTGCGGGGCGGCACGCAGGTGTGGGTTGGAGCGCAGCAGATCGGGCTCGCCGAGGAGTTGACGCACCATCGCCGGGGTCCACCCCCGGGCGCGCAGTCCGGCCGCGGAGAGGTGGGTGCGGGTCGACTGCGGCTGCTCTCGGCGTCGGCCCTGCGGACTCTTCTCGTGTGTCGTCCTCTTGTGGTGCGTCGTCATCAATGCTCCCCCGTCGTCGTTACGCTGAGTGACGACTTCATTGATAACGCGCGGCACTGACAACGGCCCCGGCTCGCCCGCCGAACCCGGTGGAGAAACGGCCTCAGGCCGCCAGGCCGGTCAGCCGCCGGTCGACGGCCCTCTCAACTGCCTGGACCGTCAGGACCCCTCTGACCTGCGGGGGGGGGTGCCCCGATCCGCGCTGGTGCCGGGCGACCGAGGTGCCCGAGGTGCCGGAAGGTCGATCAGGTCGCTGACGTTCGCCACCTCCTGCAAGGTCCGCGCCAGCGACACCAGCGTCTCCCGTACGGCCGCGATCTCGCGGCGCAGGGCCGCCGCGTGCTCCCAGTCCCGTTCGTAGGCCACCGGGTCGCGTCCCGCCGGCCGCTGGGACTCGTAGGCGCTCAGCCGGGGATGCCACTGCGCGAGGAGCGGACGCAGCACGCGGTTGAGGACGGTCACGGCCAGCACGCCGAAGCTGACATGGCCGGGGGCGAGGGGCGGAGCGACATCGGGGCCGTAGCGGCGGAGGATCTCGCGGGTGGTGTTGAAGAAGGTGTAGAGGGAGGACAGCGCCTCGCGCAGGAAGCCCTCGTCGGGGTCGAGCTCCTCCACCGACACGCGCGTGACCAGCTCCAGGTACAGCTCCCAGGCCGCGCTGCGCTCCGCGTCGGCCGGCTCCCAGGTGCCGGATATCTCGCCGACGAACGGAATCGTCAGCTTGGCCGTGATCTGCGCCGGACCGCCCGGTCGGCGTCGCCTGCGCTGCCTGTGTCCCATGATCGCCCTCCCCGGTACCCACAGTAGGGTAAGTCGCCGTGTGGGACGTCTTCCTCAGCTACAGCCGCGGTGATGTGGAGCGGGTCCGTCCGCTCGCGCGGGCGCTGCGCGACGGCGGGCTGGAGGTGTTCACGGACGAGACCGGAGTCGCCTCCTTCGCCGGCATCAGCGACACCATCCGGCGCGAACTGGCCCGCTCCAAGGCGCTGCTGGCGTTCTACTCCACCGGCTACCCCGAGCGCGCGGCCTGCCAGTGGGAGCTGACCACCGCCCATCTGGCGGGACTTGGCGAGGGCGACCCGCGCCGCCGGGTCATGGTGGTCAACCCGGAACCGGCGACGGACCACATCCACCCCGTCGAACTGCGCGACGCCCGGCACGCCTCGGCGGACGATCTCGCCGCCCTCGTGGCGGACGTACGCGCACACCTGGCGCGCCTCGACGGCCCCATGCCGATCGCCGAACCCGGCGTACGACGCTGGCTGCTGGGCACACCGCAGCCGCGCCCCGACTTCCTCGGCCGCCTCTCGGAGCTCTGGCAGGTGCACTCCGCCCTGCACGCCCACGCCGCACCGCTCGTCACCGGCCGGGCCGCCGCGCACGCCGTTCAGATCCGCGGCATGGCGGGCATCGGCAAGACCGCGCTCGCCCAGGAGTACGCCCTGCGCTTCGAGGCGGCGTACCCCGGTGGCGTGTGCTGGGTGAACGGGGAGGCGTACGAGGACTCGGTGCGCATGCTCGGCACGAACGGTCCGGACGACCTCTTCGCCTACTTCGACGCCATCGGCGAACCGTTCCTGTGGATCGTCGACGCCGCCCCCGCCGACCGGCTCGCCGCGCGTGAGATCGCCGCCATGGCGGCACCGCACCCCCTCGGCCACACCCTGTTCACCCTGCGCGGCCGCGCCCACGACACCCTGGGCACCCCCGTCGACCTGGGACCGCTCGACGCGCCCCACGCGCGCGTGCTGGTCGGCGGTGACGAGGCGCTCGCCGACGCCGTCGACGGCCACCCGCTCGCACTGGGCCTGCTCGGCCGTGCGGTGCGGGCGGGCCACCACCCCGGCACCCTCTACGACCGGCTGCACGCCCGGGGCCGGTCCCTCCTCGACACGCTCGCCGACGAGGACGTCACCGGCGCCGTCGTACGGGACGTGGACACCACGGACGCCGCCGACGTCCTGCGCTGCGCCGCCGCCCTCCACCCGCTGCCCCTGACGGTGGAGGAGGCCGAACGCATCCTGGCCGCCGCCGACCGGGTCCCGCGCATCGTCGCCCGCCGACGTGCGGCGAGCGGCGTCCGCGAGCTGCGCGCCCGCGGCCTGCTCACCCCCGCAGCCGACGAACGCTGGTCCCTGCACCCCGTGACCCAGCACGCCTGGCACCACCACGACCCGGCCCCCGCCCGCACGGAGGCCCTCCGGCACGCCGCCCTGCGCACCCTGTGCGGCCGCCGCGATTCCCGTGACCCGGCTACGCTGGCCTTCCCCGGAACCCGGAGGGAGGCACCCATGGCAGCGCCCAGCGAGTCGGAACGGATGGCCGCCTACGACATCCAGGTCGAGCTGGTCACCCGCATCGGGGTGCAGGAGCTGGCGCCGGGGACGGGGAGCCTGCGGGAAGCGCTGACGTCCCTGAAGTCACTGATCGACTTCACGCGCGCGACGCTGCACACCTACAGCGTGAGCCTGGAACGCGGCTCGCAGACGGGTGCGCCGACGGTCCAGAGCCTCGCGTACACCCTGATCAACGAGACGATCCGCCCCTTCACCAGTACCTGGCACCCGCGTCTGGCCGCCTACGAGGCCCGCTGCCCGGCGGACACCGCCCCGCTCGACCATGAGGCGGCATGGCCAAAGGGTGATGAGATGCGGGCCGAACTGGCCGCGCTCAGGGAGCCGTTGGTGCGGATCGCGGAGGGCCTGGGCGGCATCTCCGGGGCGGACTTCGGGGTGGCGGCGACGGGGTGAGGCACTCGGCCCCGGCGCGGTAATCCCGTGGTGGCACGCCCTCACGGCTTCGTACGCTGCGGGCATGCCCGCCACCGACGACACCGCGTTCCTCGCGGCCACCGCCGACCGCCTCGCCGCCCTCCCCGCCGTCCGGGCCGTCGCCCTCGGCGGCTCCCGCGCCCAGGGCACCGAACGACCCGACAGCGACTGGGACTTGGCGATCTACTACCGAGGTGCCTTCGACCCCGCCGACCTCCGCGCGCTCGGCTGGGAGGGCGAGGTCTCCGAGCTCGGCGGCTGGGGCGGCGGCGTCTTCAACGGGGGCGCCTGGCTGACGATCCAGGGCCGACGCGTCGACGTCCACTACCGCGATCTCGACGTGGTGGAGCGGGAGCTGGCGGAGGCGCAGGAGGGGCGGTTCCGGGTCGAGCCGCTGCTTTTCCACCTCGCCGGGATCCCGAGCTACCTGGTCGTCGCCGAGCTGGCGATCAACCGCGTCCTGCGGGGCGAACTCCCGCGTCCGGCCAGCTATCCGGAGAAGCTGCGCAGCACGGCCCGCGACCGCTGGTACGGCACCGCCCGGGCCACCCTCGCCTACGCCAGGGCCAACCACGCCCCGGCGGGCCGCCTCACCGAGGTCGCGGGCGCACTCGCCACAGCCGCCGTACAGACCGGGCATGCGGTGCTGGCGGCGCGGGGGGAGTGGGTGACGAACGAGAAGCGGTTGCTGGAGCGGGCGGGGCTGCGGGGCGTCGACGGGATCATCGAGGGGCTGCGGCCGCGGCCGGAGGCCTTGTTGCGGGCGATCGCGGACGCGGAGGCGCTGTTCGGGTCCGCTTGATCCTCGAACGACGGTTTGACGGGCGGCGAGTGAAGGGGACGCGTTGGTCCGCTGACGACCGGCCGCCCAGTGCCGCGCCCGCAGTTGCGTTCATAAAGAACGTGGCGCTTCCACACATCGTCACATCCCCGAAACACCGACGTCCCATGCCCTCCAAGCTCCCGCCCTACCGTGGACACCACACCCCACCGCCCGGCCACCGTCGCCCGAAGGCACCAACCCCCGCCCTCGCCCCGACAGGAGCCCCGTGTCCCGCCCCGCACCCCCGGCCCTCACCCTCCCGCCCTGGCTCGCCCACGCCCTCCGCGCCCAGCGCGGACCGGTGCCCTGGAGCGCGGTCGTCCGAGGAGCCCTGGCCGCCGGGCCGTTGCTGTGCGCCGCCGTGCTCGCCGACCGGACCTCCCTCGGCGTCGTGGCCGCCATCGCCGCCATGCTCGCCGGCATCAACGACCGCCCCGGCAGCCGCCGTGCCGCCGTCAAGCGGCTCGGGGCGCCCGCGCTGGCGGGGGCCGCCGGGCTGTTCGTCGGCACGTACGCCGGGGAGCAGGTCGGAGCCGTCCCGCTCACCCTCCTCCTCACCGGTCTCGGGCTGATCGCCGGAGGCATCAGCGCCGTCGGTCCGGTCGCCTCCGCTGCCGGTACGCAGCTCCTCGTCGCCTCTGCCGTCGGCGCCGGGATGCCGTTGCCCGAGAACGGCTGGCTGCGGGCGCTCGCCTACCTCGCCGGAGCCGCCTGGCTGCTCGGGCTGCGGCTCGTGCTCCCCACGCCCGGCTCCCTCGCCGGTGACTTCCGGTTCGACGGCGAGCGGGACGCGGTGGCCGGGGTGTACGACGCCATCGCCGAGCTGCTCGTTGCTGTGGGGACCGACGACGCCACCGCCCGCCGCGCCGCGCTCACCGCCGCCCTCGACCACGCGCAGGACGCCCTCACCGGGCCCCGGCTGCGGCGGTACGCCTCCTCGTCCGCCGAGCGGCGGTTGCACGCGCAGTACGCCGCCGCGCTGCCGCTCGGCGAGGCCGCCACCGCGCTCGCCTGGGTGGGGGAACCCGTGCCCGCCCGGGCGTCCGAAGGGCCGCGCCGGCTCGCCGCCGCCGTGCGCGGCAACACGCACACCGGCCCCCTGCCCGCGCCCTCCCTCCCCCACGCTCGACTTCGCTCGCGCGGGGAGACCCCCATCGCGCCCGCCCTGCGCGCCCTCGACGACGCCCTGCTCCATGCCGCCGAGGCCTTCGACCGGGTCAGCGGCACCAGCGACCTGCACACCCGGCGCCGTACGGCCAAGGACGTCGTCCGGTCCATGGCCGGCGCCGGCGGACGGGAGTACGGCCTGCGCGTCGCCCTCTGCTTCGGGGCCAGCGCCGCCATCGCCCAGGCCCTGCACCACGCCCGGTGGTACGGGCAGCACGAGCACTGGTACTGGCTTCCCGCCACCGCCGTCTTCCTCGTCAAGCCCGACCTCGGGCCGCTCGCGTCCCGGGTGCTGTGCCGGGCCGCCGGCACCGTGCTGGGAGCCCTTCTCTTCGCCGGGTTCGCGGCCGTGCTGCCCCGGCCGGAAGGGCTCATCGCGCTCGTGGCTCTCAGCGGCGCCCTCATTCCCGTGGCCACTCGGCACTTCGCCGCCCAGACCGCCGTCGTCACCGTTCTCGTGCTCGCCCTGGTGATGGTGGGCGGCGAGCCGCAGGCCTCCGTGAGCCGGATCGTGGAGACGCTGCTGGCCTGCGCGATCGTGCTCGTCGTGGGGCATCTGCCGATGCCGGGGCAGCGGGGCGGGGGCGTGCGGGCGCGGCTCGACGGCGCGGCCGGTGCCGCTTACGCCTACCTCGCCCATGTCATGCGTGAGTCCGGCGCCCTCCGGCGCGAGTCCGACCGCGCCCTGCGCTGGACCCTCCGCCGTGAGGCCTACCGCGCGCTCGCCGAGACCCGCACCGCCATCGCCCTCGCCTCCGCCGAGCTGCCCGCGCTCGCCCGGCACACCGAGGGGGCGGAGGAGGTGGTCGCCACCCTCGAACGGCTCGTCGACACGACCACGGCCTGCGCCGTACACCTCGACGACTCCGGTCGGCTCACCCCCGTGCAGACCGCCCAGCTCACCGAGTTGCTGGACGAGCTCGCGGAGGAGCGCGACCGGGCCGGCCTACGACTCCCCGAGGCCCCCGAGCTCCGCCTCGCCGGCTGAGCGCCGCCAGCTCCCGGGCCGGCGACCGGACCCAGAAGCCTGTCGTGAGGCCGGCGTGCCGGGCGTCGGGTCCGCGCGACAGACCCGTGACCGGATGCGCGGTTCACCTCACGCGACCCGACGACAGCGTCGTACGTTGGCGTGATGACGCCTTCTCCCGCAGAAGCTCCCGCCGACCTCGTCATCACCGGATGCACCGTCCTCGTGCACGACGATCAAGAGCGGACCGGGTTCGAGGAGAATGCCGCGATCGTCGTACGAGGCGGAGTCGTCGAGGCCGTCACCACCGCCGGCGCCGTGCGCGACCTCCCTGCCGTCGAACGCCTGGAGGCGCCCGGCCAGGTCGCCCTCCCCGGCCTCGTCAACTGCCACACCCACGCCCCGATGGTCGCCCTGCGCGGTGTCGCCGAGGACCTGCCCACCGAGGAGTGGTTCAACGACGTCGTCTGGCCCGTCGAGTCCAACCTGACCGAGCGGGACGTGGCGCTGGGGGCGCGGCTCGCCTGCGCCGAGATGATCCGGGGCGGCGTCACCTGCTTCGCCGACCACTACTTCTCGATGGACGCCGTGGCCGCCGTCGTCGCCGAGTGCGGCATGCGGGCTCACCTCGGCGAGGCCTATTTCTCCTCCCAGGGCCCCCAAGGGCGGGAGCGGTCACTGGAGTTCGCGCTGCGCCATCGCGGCGGCGCCGACGGCCGTATCACCACCGCCCTCGCCCCGCACGCCCCCTACACCGTCGACGACGCCGACCTGGCCGCCACCGCCGAACTCGCCCGCGACCACGGCCTCCCCGTCCATATCCACGCCTCCGAGAACCGCGACCAGGCCGAGACCAGCCTCGCCCGCCACGGCGTCACCCCCATCGAGGTGCTGAAGCGCACCGGCATCCTCGACACGGACGTCCTCATCGCCCACGGCACCGGCATCCTCGACCGCGACCTGCCCCTCCTGGCAGCCGCCGACGGTCGTACGGCCGTCGCCACCGCTCCCCGCGGCTACCTCAAGTTCGCCTGGCCCACCACCACACCCGTACGCGCCCTGCGCGACCTCGGCATCCCCGTCGGCCTCGCCACGGACGGCGCCGCCTCCAACAACTCCCTCGACGTCTGGGAGTCGATGGCGCTCACCGCCCTCATCCAGAAGTCGACCACCGGCGACCCTCGCTGGCTGACGTCCCGCCAGGCCCTGCACCACGCCACCCTGCAGAGCGCCCGCGCGGTCGGACTGGGCGACACTCTCGGCCGCATCGCCCCCGGCCGGCGCGCCGACATCATCCTCGTCGACCTCACCGGCCCGCACACCCAGCCCGTCCACGACCTCGCCGCCACCCTCGTCCACAGCGCCCGCTCCTCCGACGTCCGCACGACCGTCGTCGACGGCCGGATCCTGATGCGTGACCGTGAGCTGCTCACCCTCGATGTGCCCGCGGTGGTGCGGGAGCTGCGGGAGCGCCTGCCGGCCCTCCTCGACCGAAGCCATGGCAGACGGATCCAGGACTACACCGCGTCGGCTCTCGGGACGCCCCCGGGGAGCGAACGCGTCCGTTATCACGACGAGTACGAGGACTGACACCAAAAGTAGCGGACGATCATCGAGAGTGATCGGATGATCACCCATAGCGGTGAACGAGTGTCAACTACGTCTCAGTCCCGTCACCGGGCGAGGCGTTTAACTCCCGCCAGGCGTTAACTCCTACAAGTACAACGCTTTCTGGAGGTGCTGGATGGTGAACGGGCGAACAGTGCTCGAACGCTTTCCCGCGGGCGGGCCGCGAGGATCGTGGCCGGCGGAGGAGTTCGCGCACGCGCGGCGGCTGGAGGGTCTGCCCGCCGAGGTCGTCATGGACCTCGCGACGGACGCGTTCCTGGTGATCGTCCGCGGTGACGTCACGGCTGACGCAGCCGCGTGACACGAGGGCCGGTCCGGGCCGGTACGTCGTCCGGCCGGGCCCTCGTGTCGATCAGCTAGCCTTCGGGGCGGGCACCCGGGCCGTGAACTGCTCCGCCTGGAGCGAGTACAGCTCCGCGTAGACACCGCCGGTGGCCAGCAGCTCGTCCGGCGTCCCGGACTCCACCAGCCGGCCCTGGTCCAGGACGTGCACCAGATCGGCATGCCGGACGGACGCCAGCCGATGGGTGATGAGGACGACCGTCTGACCGGCGGAGGCCAGGGCGCGGATCTTGTCGAAGACCTCCAGCTCGGCCCGTGCGTCCAGGGCCGCCGTCGGCTCGTCCACGATCAGGATGTGGCCGCGCCGGTAGGCGGCCCGGGCGATCCCGAGGCGCTGCCACTGCCCGCCGGACAGCTCGTGCCCGCCGCTGAACTGCCTGGCCAGCAGGGTGTCCAGGCCGCGCGGCAGATCGGCCACCACGTCCTCGGCCCCCGCTTCGGCGAGCGAGGCGGCGAGGCGTTCCTCGGTGAGGGGCGCCGACGACCGGCCGACCGCCACGTTCACCCGGGCCGTGAAGGGCCAGCGCTTGAAGTCCTGGGCCACCATCGCGATGCGCTCGGCCAGCTGGTGCCGGTCGACGGTCGCCGTGTCGACGTCGTCCCACAGGATGCGGCCCCGGTCCGGCGTGTAGAGGCCCGCCAGCAGCTTCACCAGCGTGGTCTTCCCGGAGCCGTTCTCGCCGACCAGCGCGACGATCCGGCCGAGGGGGAGGGCGAGCGTGACGTCGTCGAGGGCGGGGCGGGCGGACTCGCCGGGGTAGGAGAAGCTGACGTTCTCGAAGCGGATCTCCTCGGGGTCCTCGGGCAACGGGGCGCCACCGACCGGAATCGCCCGTTCGGCCGCCTCGACGTACAGGCGTTGCAGATCGCCCACGAAGAGGGCCTCCTCGTGGAGGGCGTTGACCTCCAGGACGAGACTGTCGAGGCTGGACGAGCCGGTGCGGATGGCGAGGACGGCCGTACCCGCCACGGAGAGCGCCATGGCGCCGGCGAGCAGCAGTCCGCCCAGGGTGGCGTACGTCGCGACGGTGGCGAGCCCGGTCCACGCCGCCGCGATGAGCCCGGTGCGCGCCGCCAGCCGGGCCAGCCGGGCCTGCTCCGCCTCCGCCGTCTCCGACATCGCCCGGTAGTGGCGCAGGAGGAAGGGCCCGACGCCATGGACCCGGATCTCGGGCGCGGCGGCGGGCTCGGTCAGCAGCCCGCTGATCAGATGGCCGGCGCGGGAGTGCTGCACCCAGGTGTGGAAGGACTCGTAGCGGCGCCGGGCGTTGGTCAGGGCGCTCCAGGCGCTGGGCAGCGTCATGGTGGCGAGGAGGGGGAGCAGGGCGGGGTGCAGCACGGTGAGCACACCCGCCGCGGCGATCAGCGAGATGGCCGCATTAACGACCCGTGTGCTGTACGAGATCATGCGGCGGGCGGACGATGCGCCGTACTGCGCGGTGTCCAGCAGCTTGTGGAAGGCGTGGTCCTCGATGGCGGCCAGCTCCACGGCCGCCGCCCGCTCCAGGTACAGCTCGGTCGCCACCCGCTCCACCTTGGGTTCCAGGCGCCCGGTGGCGTACGTCGAGGCGGCCCGCAGCAGCGTCGAGACGACCATCACGGCGGCCATCGCGGCGAGCGCGGGAACGGCACCGCGCAACCGCTCCTCCAGCGCCCCGCCCCCGATCAGCCGCCCCAGCACACTGTTGACGGCGAGCAGCCCCACCGCCTGCGCGAGCCCCCGGCCGACCTCGGCCGCCAGCACGGTCCGCGCGGCACGCCGGTCGGCCTGCCAGGCGAGCCGGAAGCTCGATGTCAGCAGCGAGGGCAGCCGCGTCACCATGGCCCGGAAGGTCAGCTCCAGAAAGGCGTCCCTGTGCTGATTCCACCCCATGTCGTACCGCAGCGGTCCCCCGAACAGCAGCCGCTCCGACTCCGAGACCTCGGACCCACCGGCACCGCGCTTCTTCCCCACCGTCCGCCTCCCCCGACCGCCCCTCGTGACGGAGGGCCACTATGGCGGGGCGGGGGCGTTCGGGGGAGGGCGCGAGGGGAGACGGGCGGCGCACGCGGGCGTACGCCGCGGGGAGGGGTGGCGGTGTCGTACGGGGGCGGCTTGAGCGACCGGGACGGCCGTTCCTGGGGCCGGTCCGGATGTTCTCAGCGCCGGTCTGGGCATTCCAGCCCGTCCGGCGTTTGAGGACGAGGCCCGTTCAGGGCCGATAGCGGGGGTCTGGGGGCCGCAGGCCCCCAGGGTCCGGGGTTGAAGGGGCGGAGCCCCTGGGGGATGGGACGGGTAGGCGCGGCGGGGGCGAGAAAAACAGGCCTCACGCAGTCATCTGCCGCGACCAGGTCGGCGTAGTCCCCATCACCCGGCACAACGTCAGATACAGCGGAATCGGCGGCGTATAAGGAACCGTCCCGTCCGACCGGTGAATCAGCCGAGGTGCGTCGAGGACAACCGCGCCCGGCGTGTACCGCACCGACGCCGGCCACTCCAACGCGTAGTCGGACTCGGACGGCACGATCCACCACCAGTACGCCTCGTCGGCGTACACACACCCCACGCGAGGCAACCGGGACAGAAGCAGAGGCCCGAACCGCGCGGGAACCCCCACCGCGTCACAGCCCAGCGGAGCCGTCATCCCCTCGGGCATGGCCAGCCGCCGGGGAACGGCCGGGCCGCCCATGTCGCGGCGGAGCCGAACCAGCGCGTCCAGGCTCAGCACCTGACCACCGCCGGACGCGCCGCTCACAGCCATGCGGCCCCCGTCCCCGTGCCGTCCTGAGTCTGAGCCTGGGTCTTGGCCTTGGCCTTGGGCTTGGCGTTGGCCTGAGCCTCGGCCTCGTCATCGTCGCCCGAACCCCCGGACGGGCCGGGCTTGGGCCGGGACCCCCAGCCGAGGTCGCTGCGCGGCCCGGGATCGAGGTCAGGAGTCTCCTGGAACCCGGCCCGGCGCGGCAGGTCGGCCCAGACCACCACCCCGGACCCCTGGTCCTGGGCCCCCCAGGCGTGGCAGAGGGCGTCGACGAGGAGCAGTCCCCTCCCGTGCTCCTCCTCGGGCCGCGCCGCCAATGGATGCGGCTCACCCGGCGCGCATCCTTCGTCGCGCACGGCTATGCGCACCAGGTCGGCCCCGTCGTGCAGCTCGCACACGATGTGCTCGCTGGCGGTGTGCACGATCGCGTTGGTGACCAGTTCGGACACGACCAGAGCCGCCGTGTCGCAGGTGTCCTCGCACACCGCCCAGCCGTTCAGCCGAGCCCTGGTCAGGCGTCTGGCCTGCGCGGGAGAACCCGGATGCGCGGCCAGTTCGAAGCGGAACCGGCGCTCGGCGGCGGCACCCCGCTGGGGGCCGACTGCCGTGGCGGCGCCGAGGCCGTGGGCGACCGCGGCGGCGTCTGTTCCTAAGGGCGGGGACGGAATCACGCTTGCCACTATCGCCCCGCCGTGAACACTTGGCAAGAGTCACTCTGAAAATTGCAGAGTGCGGTGTGACTCTCTGGGAGGCCATGGCACACTGCTCGCAACAGCATGTCGAACGGCGCCAGTTGGGATCATCGAGGATCCGCCGGTACTACCGAGGTCTTCGAAAGGGTCTTCGAATGGCGCCGTCGGCCTGTCAGGATGCGGTCGGCCTGTCAGGATTCCGTCGGCCGTCCCGATGCCGTCGGCCTGTCAGGACGCAGTCGCCCTGTCGGGATTCGGATCGGCCTGTCAGGAACCAGCCGGTTTGTCGGAGCTCATTCGTGGAGGTGGAGCATGAGCGAGCCGCGATCCGCGCCGACGGTCGGTCAGGTGGTCCTCGGCCGGCGCCTGCTGGACCTGCGCGAACGCGCCGGGCTCAAGCGCGAGGAGGCCGCCCGCATCCTCCGGGTCGCCCCCGCCACGGTCCGCCGTATGGAGATGGCCGAGGTCGCGCTCAAGATCCCGTACCTCCAACTCCTCCTGAAGGCCTACGGCATCTCAGAGGACGAGGCCGACGCCTTCGTGCAGCTGGCCGAGGAGGCCAACAGACCCGGCTGGTGGCAGCGGTTCCATGACATCCTGCCCGGCTGGTTCTCGATGTACGTCAGCCTGGAGGGCGCCGCCGGCCTCATCCGGTCGTACGAGCCCCACTTCGTCCCCGGCCTGCTGCAGACCGAGGACTACGCGCGCGGAGTGCTGCGGTCGGGCGCCATCGGCCAGACCAAGCCCGACGACATCGAGCGCCATGTCGCCCTGCGCATGCAACGCCAGCAACTGCTCACCCGCGAGGACGCGCCCCGGCTGTGGGTCGTGATGGACGAGACCGTGCTGCGCCGCCACGTCGGCGGCCCGGAGGTGATGCGTGCCCAGATCGACAGGCTGCTCGAAGCCACGAAGATGCCCAACGTGACGCTGCAGGTCGCCCCGTTCGCAGGCGGGCCGCACCCCGGCACGTACGGGCCCTTCGTGCTGTTCCGATTCGCCATGCCGGAGCTTCCGGACATGGTCTACAGCGAGTACCTGACCGGCGCCGTCTACCTGGACGCGCGCGCCGAGGTGGCGACCCATCTCGAGGTCATGGACCGCATGGCGGCGCAGGCCGCTACGGCACATCGCACGAAGGAGATCCTCCGGGATCTCCGCAAGGAGCTGTGAATGGATCGCATCAAGCCGCGCATACGCGTCTACAACGGCATGCCCGCGCGGGACTTGGGCAGCGAGGGCTGGCAGAAGCCGTGGAGCGGCGGCAACGGCGGCAACTGCCTGGAGGCGATGAAACTCGCCGACGGCCGTATCGCCGTCCGCCAGTCGACCGACCCGGACGGGCCGGCGCTGATCTACACCACGGACGAGATGACGGCGTTCATCGAGGGTGCCAAGGCGGGGGAGGCGGACTTCCTGCTGTCCTGATGCCGTGAGGGCCGTTGTTCAACCTGTTGCGTTCAGCCAGTTGTGTTCAGTCAAGTCCCTTATCTTGGTGCTGAGTTGATCACCTTCCGTCTTTACTGCCCCAGAACCTCATGGAGTTCGTCATGACCGGGCTGAACCCCGTCGAGATCGACACCAGCAAGCCGCATCCGGCGCGGATGTACGACTGGTATCTCGGCGGCAAGGACAACTACCCCGTCGACGAGGCCATGGGGAAGCAGATGCTCGCCCTCGACCCGCGCGTCCCGGTGATGGCGCGGGTCAACCGCGCGTTCATGCACCGCGCCACCCGCTGGCTGGCCAAGAACGGCGTCCGCCAGTTCCTGGACATCGGCACCGGCATCCCGACCGAGCCGAACCTCCACCAGATCGCCCAGGGGATCGCCCCCGACGCACGCGTCGTCTACTGCGACAACGACCCCATCGTGCTGGCCCACGCCGCCGCCCTGCTGCGCGGGGCGGAGGAGGGCGCGACCGAGTATCTGCAGGCCGATGTGCGCGACCCCGGCGCCATCATCGAAGGCGCGCGGAAAGTCCTGGACTTCGGCCGTCCGGTGGCCCTCTCCCTCATCGCGCTGCTGCACTTCGTCTCCGACGAGGACGGCGCGCACGAACTGGTCCGCCGGCTGCTGTCCGAACTCCCCTCCGGCAGCTACCTGGTGGTCACCCACGCGACCGCCGACTTCACCCCGGAGGAGTCGAAGGCGGCGACCGAGAAGCTCAAGGCGGCCGGCGTCACGCTGGCGCTGCGCTCGCGCGAGGAGTTCACCCGCTTCTTCGACGGCCTCGAACTCGTCGAGCCCGGCGTCGAGGTGCCGCACCACTGGCACCCCGAACTGGGCGAGCCCGTACCCGGGCAGGACGACGGGGTCATTCCCGGATACGGGGCGGTGGGCCGAAAGCCGTAGCCCGAAGCCCTGTTGAGGACGGGCTTACAGGGCTCTGTTCAGGACGCGCCTTCAGGGCCCTGTTCAGGAAGGGGTTACAGGACCCTGTTCGGGACTGGCTCACAGGGCCCTGTTTCAGGCGGGCCTGACCTACAGGTACGACATCATGCGCCGCGGAGCGTCCACCAGGCGGCTGAGGACCACGACCGGCAGTGGCGGCTGCTCCGCCTTCGCCGGGCTGAGGTTCAGCCCGTAGTAGATCTGCTCGATCGACGGCGGTCCGACCGCGAGGTTGCGCCGGACCGCCTGCGACGGCGACTCCTCGCCGGTCTGCACGAGATACGCCGCGACCATCGCGCCCGTACGGCCCACGCCCGCGCCGCAGTGCACGAACACGGGGCCGGGCGCCGCCGCGACGATGTCGCGGAAGCGCTGCACCTGCTGCGGCGACGGCGTCTGTCCGTCGCGGATCGGCAGGCGTACGACGTTCAGCCCGGCGTCGCTCGGCTTGGCCAGCTCGGCCGCGGTCATGCGCTCGGCGCGCAGGTCCACGACGGTGGTGATGCCCATGCCCGCCAGCGCCCGGTAACCGGCGGAGGAGGGGGCGGAGCCGCGCCACAGCCGGCCTTCGGTGTCCACCGGCTGGAAGTGGTTCACACCCTGGACGGCGCGTGTTCCGGCAGGTGCCGGGGTCTCCTCGCGGGCCCAGAGTGACAGACCCAGGATGGTGCCGGCGCCCACGGCCCACAGGGCGATGTAGCCGATCACGATGCCGAGGAGGATCCGCATGGCGCGCCTGGACAGCAGGCGCTTGCGGAGGGCGGGGCGGGGCAGAGTTGCGGTGAGAACAGCCATGGACGACCCGGGGGACTAGGGGACGGGGGCGCGTTTTGGAATCCTAACCCGGGTCTGTGATCAACTGGGGCCTACGTCCGTTTTGTGCGGTAAGTCTCAGTTGTTACGCTCTGTCGGTCATTATGTTCGGTCGGCTGTCATGTTCAGTCGCCGTCCGTCTCCGTGTCGCCGACGGCGACCACCGTGAGATGCGCGCGCTCCAGCGTCGCGTCTTCCAGACAGCCGCGCAGCCGCATGAGGTCGTGGTCGGTGAGCGCGGGCCGCACGACTCCGGCGAACATGCCGTCTCCCAGATCGCCCAGGGCGGCGTGCCGCAGCGGGGCGGACGTGGAGTGCCGGCACCCCTCCCAGATCTGCTGGGCGGCCAGGGAGCGCCGCTCGTCCGTCAT
Organism: Streptomyces curacoi; assembly: GCF_001513975.1. GTDB lineage: Bacteria > Actinomycetota > Actinomycetes > Streptomycetales > Streptomycetaceae > Streptomyces > Streptomyces curacoi. The sequence goes on along the minus strand of NZ_KQ947984.1, from coordinate 266,961 downwards.
GTCCGCTCCCCGCAGGTCGACCTTGACGAGCACCGAGGTCGCCTCGTTGCCGTTCGCCTTCTCCGGCCGGGTCTGGGTGAGGTTGGCGAGCCCCACGACCAGCGCGGCGAGCAGGGCGCCGCCGAGGACGGTGACGGTGGTCAGGCGTGCGGTACGGCCCCGGGAGGGCCGAGTGCCCAGCAGTGGCAGGTCCTCCAGGTCGCCGGGAGCCGCCGGGTCCGGCGCGCTGAGGACGGCCAGCCGCCCGGCCAGACGCCGCTCGGCGGGTCGGGCCGTGGCCGCCGCGACCTTCTGCACCACCCAGGCGAGCCCGGACATCAGCACTCCGGCGACCATGAGGACCGGTACGAAGACGTAGGTACGGTCGGTGCGGTCGTCGTCCAGCCATCGGAACCGGGTCTCCACGGGCTCCATGGCCGGCTCCCGCAGCCGCGTGAGCACGTCCTCCTGCCGTGCGTCCAGCTCCCGCTGCCGCCGGTCGGTGTCGCGCAGCCGCTCCTCGATCCGGTTCAGCCGCCCCAGCGTGACCAGGGCGAACAGCATCACCTCGACCACCAGCAGCAGCACCCCGCAGATCACCGCCCGCTGCCACTGCCACCGGTACAGATAGATGACGAGGTAGGTGCCCGCGCCGGCGGCGGCCAGCACTCCGAAGACGTACGCGACCTTCCTCATGACGCGTCCCCCAGTCGTACGTCACCGGCGGTCCCGTCGACGGTGAGCCGGGAGCCGGGCGGGAATCTGTGTACGGCGTCCGTGGCGCCGACCACCGCGGGGAGTCCGTACTCCCTCGCCAGGACGGCCAGATGGGACAACGGGCTGCCGGTCTGGGCGACCAGGCCGGTGAGGCCGGGCAGCAGCGGGGCGAGCGCCGGGTCCAGGGTGCGCACGACCAGTACGGCGTCCTTCGGCCGCGGCCCCGCGCCGTCCCACGCGGTGCCGACAACGCGCCCCGCGGAGACGCCCCGCACGCCGTCGCCCCGGTCCTCGCCGCGCTCGGCGGCGACGACGACCTGACCGTCCGCGAGCCGGAAGGCGTCCGGCAGCGGCGGCGACTCGGCCTGCGGCACGCGCGCGTGGAGGTCGCCGGGCAGAGCCCCGCCGTCCAGCACGGCGGCCAGCTCCGCCCACCGCAACAGCCCGACGCGCTCCACCGGGATCCCCAGCCGCCGCGCCACCTCACGCACGAGCCGTGCCTGGAGTTCCTGGACCCAGCGGATGCGGAGGCGGAGGGATTCTCGGGGTGGGAGGGCGGCAGCTGTGAGCCTTGTTGCTTCAGCGGTAGCTGTGGCTCTTGTGGCTTGAGGGGTAGCTGGTGTGGCTTGAGGGGCAACTGTGGCTGATGTGGCTTGGGGGGCAGCTGTGACTGATGTGGCTCGGGGGGCAGCTGTGGTCGTTATGACCTGCGAGGTAGCCATGTGCGAAGTGGCTTCGGTGGCCCGTGCGTGTGGGGCCGCGTAAATGGCGAAGGCCGCGCTGGTCGGAGCGGCTCGCACTGCTGGCTCGAAGGCGGGTGGGCGTGGAGCGGGTGGGCGGCTGCCGTTGCCCGTGGGCGGCGGGTAGGTCGTTTCGCGGCCGGGCGCCGGGTAGGTCGCTTCCCGGCCTGGCGGGCTGGTCGCCGGCCGCAGATCGAGGGAGGTCCGGCCCTGGCCGAGTAGGGGCGCGTCCAGTTCCGGGCCTGGGCCGGCACCGGCGGCGGCAGGCGCGTCGGTCACGGGGCGCGGCGCTGATGACGCACCTGGCAGCCGCCTCCGCCCCCGCAGGCTCGGGGCGGTGAGGGCCAGGATCACGGGGGCAGCGGCGACCGCCCGGTCGTCGGGCACGCCCCGGGCGCGGGCCTCTGCCAGGGCGGCGAGGGCCGTGCCGGCGGCTGTGCGGCTCTTGGGCGGTTCCTTCAGGAGGGCACCCGCGAGTGCCTCCTGGGCGTGCAGGGAGACCAGGACCCGGCGGGTCCAGCGCAGCTCCGCGGCCAGGTCCGAGGCGGACAGGCCGGAGGGCGACGGGATCTCGGCGAGGCGGTGGTCGACGTCCGCGGCGAGGTCGGTCGCCAGCCCGGGCAGGGAGGAGGCGAGGCGGCCCACTCGCCAGGCGGCGGCCAGTCGGCGCGCTCCCGGCGCCGGATTGAGCAGCGCCAGCCACCGGTGCCGCGGCGGCACCGCGCCCAGGAGGCGCAGATCGGCGGCGGCGCGACCGGCGACCGTCGTGACCACCGGCACGGAGTTCAGCAGTCGGCGCGGCGCGGTTCCCCCGATGTCGAGCGCGGCGGCGAGTCCACGGGCCATGGGCGCCACCCACAGGTCCTCTTCCAGCGGCGCCAGCTGTTCCGGCAGGGTCTCGGCCACCGGGCCGGGCCCGAGCAGCCGCGCACCGCGCGCCGGCCGGGCCGCGATCGCGGTGATCGGCCGGCTCTGGAACAGCCACAGCCGCCCGTCCGCGTCGAACCCGAACTCGATGTCCTGCGGCCCGCCGAAGACCCGCCGCACCTGTCGCGCGAGCCGCGCCAACCGGAACAGTTCGGCATGTGTGAGCAATGAACCGGCCGCCGCGTACGCGACGTGCGGTTCCTTCGCAGCCCCGCCTCCGGCGTTCCCCGAGGACTCCGTCCGCAGGAGCCGTCCGTGCCTGCTCAGCCAGTAGTCGGTGCCGGACTGCGCGCCGCTGACCAGGCTGTCCGGCCCTCCGCGCACCGCGCTGACCAGTATCCGGTCGGCTCGCCCGGCCACCGGGTCGGCGCCGAACAACACCCCGCCGACCCGCGCGGTCAGCATGGGCTGCACCAGCACGGCCATCGGTGCCGTGGACCCGTCGGACCGGTGCGCGGAGTCGAGCACGGTCTGTACGGCCGTACGAAAGTCCCGCCAGCCGCGTACGTCGAGCACCGAGGCGAACTGGCCTGCCAGGGAGGACTCCTCGGTGTCCTCCTGCGGAGAGGAGGACCGTACGACGAGGGGGCGGGCGCCGCCGTCGGAGAGCTCGTCCCAGGCGCGCCGCAGCGTGACCGTGTCGGTGCTTGCCGTGTCGGCGCTTGCTGGATGCGGGATCACGAAACCAGGCAGCACGGGCAGTCCGGCACGGGCCGCGCGGGCGAGGCGCGCGGCCTTGGAACCGATCAGTCGGGGGAGTGCGGCGCCGGGCTGGTCCAGCGGGACGATGGCCGGGCCGTATGCCTGGGCCCGGTCGAGGGCGACGTCGCCCCGGTGCTCTTCCCCGTCGTGGGCACCTTCTCCATGACGTTCATCGAGCGTCGTCATCGAACACCCTCCAGGACCGACCGCCAACAGGGGGGACGCGCGGGGGTGGCCCTGCGCCTGACGACGGAACGAAGGATGGGGGCGAGCCGCTACCGGCCCGGTTCCGGGTGCGACCGCAGCGCGCCTCCTGCTCCGATGGTCCCACTCCTGTTCGGTTACATGTAGCCCGGAAGCCACTTTTCGGACAGTTGGGAGAACAAATCCGAATCCGGCAGTATGCCGGGATAGGGCGACCGGTCCGGTGGCAGCAGTCCTCAGCTCCTTCGTGAGCAGGAGCCGGCGCCGGCGGTTCCTCCGCGGGCGGGGTGCCTGTGCGGCAGCGTGGTCTGCAGGACCCCAGCGTCGGCAGGTGTTGCCGGACCCCAGCGTCGGCAGGTGTTGCCGAACCCCAGCGTCGGCAGGTGTCGACGGACCCCGGCGTCGGCAGGTGTCCCCCGGGCGGCACAGCGCAGCGCGGCTCACCCGCCGTCCGGCTCCCGCTCCTCACCCGGCGGCAGCACCCCGCACAGTGCCTCCAGCGCCGCCCCGTACGCATGCTCGGAAGGCGTCGCGTAGCCGACGACGATGCCGTCGCGCACCGGCATGTCCGGCTCCCTGGCCGCCGGGTGCCGGAACTCGGCGAGGCCGTCCAGGGCGATGCCCTGCCAGGTGGCCGCCTTGACCGTGGAGCGCTCGGTGCCGGGCGGCAGCCGCAGCACCGCGTGCAGTCCGGCGGCGACACCGGTGACCTCGATGTGCGGCGCGTGCGCGGCGAGCGCCGCGACGAGGCGGTCGCGGCGGCTCCGGTACCGCTGCCGCATGCGCCGTACATGACGGTCGTACGCCCCGGAGGCGATGAAGTCGGCGAGGCTCAGCTGATCGAGGACGCTCGCCCACGCCTCGCGCTCGCCCTTGGCTGCGAGCACGTCGCCGACATACCGCTCCGGCAGCACCATCCACCCCAGCCGCACCGCCGGTGACAGGCTCTTGCTGACCGAACCGATGTGGATCACCCGCTCCGGATCGAGACCCTGGACGGCGCCGACGGGCTTGCGGTCGTAGCGGAACTCCCCGTCGTAGTCGTCCTCCAGCACCACGCCGCCCCGCCCGCGTGCCCAGTCGATCACGGCGGCGCGGCGCTCGGGGTGCAGCGGTCCGCCCGTCGGGAACTGGTGCGCGGGCGTGAGCAGCACGGCCCGCTCGCGCGCCAGCCGGTCGACGCGGGCACCGTGCTCGTCGAGGGGGAGCGGTACGGTCCGTACGCCCCCGGCGGCGAGCAGCTCCCGGTGGAAGCCCAGACCGTACGCCTCCACGGCCAGCGGACCGCGCAGCACCCCGCCGCCCCCGCCCTTGTCCTGGCCGAACAGCAGGCGCAGGGCGTGCGCGAAGCCGGAGCAGATCACGATCTGCCCCGGTTCGGTGCGCACGCCACGCGCGCGTGCCAGGTACTCGGTGAGCGCCTCCCTCAGCTCGACGCGCCCGGCGGGGTCACCGGGCCCGAAGGCCTCGTTCGGCGCCTGCTGGAGGGCCCGCCGGCAGGAGGCCAGCCAGGCCGCGCGCGGGAACGCCGACGCGTCCGGGGTGCCCTGGCGCAGATCGTGCCGAGGTCCACGCGCGCGTGGCGGCGCCTTGCGCGGCACCCGCTCGGCGGGGCGCAGGGGGTCGGCTCGCTCGGCCACCCTCGTCCCCGAGCCCTGGCGGGCGGTGAGCCAGCCCTCGGCGACCAGCTCCGCGTACGCGTCGGCCACGGTGTTGCGGGCCACCCCGAGGTCGGCGGCGAGCGAGCGGTACGGCGGCAGCCGGGTGCCGGGCGCGAGCCGCCCGCTGCGCACGGCCTCGCGCAGCGCACCGGTCAGCGCGGCCCGCCGCCCGCCGGGCCCGGACGGCTCCGAGAGGTCGAGATGCAGGTCCGCGCCGATCCGCTCCGCTGAATTGACCCACGATTTCGCCATGGAAATGCACCCTACAGCCGGTCTTTCCGGCTCATAGGTTGGAGCACATGACGACGAACACGACTGCCGCATACGGCACTTCCGACATCGACATCGACATCGACTCCGACATCGACATCGACTCCGACATCGCCACCGCCATCGTCACCGCCGAGGACGCGAGGACCCGCCTGGACTTCGCGAAGGCCGCCCCGAAGGTGTTCCGCGCCATCGTCGGCTTCGACGCGGCCGCCCGCGAGGGCCTCGACCCGGCCCTCGTCGAGCTGATCCAGATCCGCGCCTCGCACCTGAACCACTGCGCCTACTGCCTCCACATGCACACCAACGACGCCCGCAAGGCCGGCGAGAACGAGGACCGGCTCCACATGGTCGCCGTCTGGCGCGAGGCCCGCCACTTCTTCACCGAGAAGGAACAGGCGGCCCTTGCCCTGACGGAGGCGGTGACCCTGGTGGCCGACGGCGGGGTCCCCGACGACGTGTACGCCCGGGCCGCGGCACACTTCGACGACCAGGAACTGGCCCATGTGCTGTCCCTGATCCTCACGATCAACACCTGGAACCGGGTGGCGCTGGCGACGGGCAAGGTGGCGGGGACGGACGAGCGACGCTGATCCACTTGCCGGCTTGCTTGTCTCGCCGCTCGCCGCTCGCCGCTCGCCGCTCGCCGCTCGCCGCTCGCCGCTCGCCGATGATCGGCGCTCTTACACGGTCATCGGGCGGTCGTACGGCGAGATCGGCGCCGGCAGCCGCGAACTCCCCGTCAGATAGCGGTCGACGGCCGCCGCCACCGCCCGCCCCTCGGCGATCGCCCACACGATGAGCGACTGCCCGCGGGCGGCATCCCCCGCGGCGAACACGCCAGGGACGTTCGTGGCGAACCCGGCATCCCGCGCGATCGTGCCGCGAGGCTGCAACTCCAGACCCAACTGGTCGATCAGCCCGTCTCCCCGGTCCGGCCCCGAGAAGCCGAGAGCGAGCAGCACGAGGTCGGCCGGCAGCGTCCGCCCGGTGCCCGGCAGCGGGCGGCGCTGTGCGTCAACCTCGACCAGGTGCAGCGACCGCACATGCCCGTCGGCGTCCCCCGTGAAGCGGAGCGTGGACGCCGCGAACAACCGCGCGTCCGCGTCCGCCGCGGGCGCCGTCTCCAGCTCGCGCGCCTCCTCGTGGGCGGCCGACAGACGGTAGAGCTTCGGGTACGTCGGCCAGGGCTCGGCGTCCTCGTCCCGCTCGGTGCCCGGCTGGGCGTAGATGTCCAGCTGGGTCACGGACGCGGCACCCTCCCGTACGGCGGTGCCCAGACAGTCGGCACCCGTGTCCCCGCCTCCGACGATGACGACATGCTTCCCGGCGGCGGACATCGGAGAGGTCTCCAGATCCCCCTCGCACACCCGGTTGGCCAGCGGCAGATACTCCATGGCCTGCTGGACGCCCATCAACTCCCGCCCTGGGACGGGGAGTTCCCGCCATGCCGTGGCTCCCGTGGCGATCACCACGGCGTCGTAGCGCGACCGCAGCTCGGCGGCCCCGATCTCCCGTCCGACCGCAGTCGACGTACGGAACTTGGTCCCCTCGGCCCGCATCTGCTCGATCCGCCGCTCCAGATGGTGCTTCTCCATCTTGAACTCGGGGATCCCGTACCGCATCAGCCCGCCGAGCCGGTCGTCCTTCTCGTACACGGCGACCGTGTGTCCCGCCCGGGTCAGCTGCTGCGCGGCGGCGAGCCCGGTCGGCCCCGAGCCGATCACCGCCACCGTCTTCCCGGAGAGCCGCTCCGGCGGACGCGGCGGCGCGAAGCCCTCCTCCCATGCCCGGTCGGCGATGGAGCACTCGACGTTCTTGATGGTGACGGCCGGCTGATTGATCGCCAGCACGCACCCCGCCTCGCACGGCGCCGGGCACAACCGCCCCGTGAACTCCGGGAAGTTGTTCGTCGCGTGCAGCCGGTCGGCGGCTGCCCGCCAGTCCTCCCGCGACACCAGGTCGTTCCACTCGGGAATCAGATTGCCCAGGGGGCAGGCGTCGTGGCAGAACGGTATGCCGCAGTCCATGCAGCGGTCGGCCTGCTTGCTGATGATCGGCAGCAGCGCCCCGGGGACGTACACCTCGCCCCAGTCCTTGACCCGCTCCTCGACCGGCCGACGGGGCCAGTCCTGGCGGGGGGTGGTCATGAAACCCTTGGGATCGGCCATGGCCGTCTTCCTCGCGTGCGCGTGTGACGTGTTGGAGCCGTGCGTCATCGGGCGGCACTCTTCCCGTAACGATACGGCCCACCGGCCCCGTACGCAGAGTGGGGGACAGCGCTTTCTGGCCGGTTCTTCCGCGGATTCCGGATTCTCTCCCGGCTCACCCCGAGCGCGGGTGGGTCACACGGGTGGGTCGCGCGGGTGGGTCAGCTGAGGGCCAGTACGTACGACACCGTCGCGGCGGCGGATGCGACCGTGCGCACGTGGTTCCACGCCGTCCACTCGCGCACATACGTCGACCAGTAGGCGGCGGCCTCCGGGGTGCCCGCGTCGAGCTTGAGCAGCGCGTCGTTGCGGGGCACGTTCGCCACCATCGTCACCCCGAACGAGCCGAACAAAAACAGCCCGCTGCCCAGCAGCAGCTCCACCGTCCCCTCATGCGGCCAGAGCACGAACGTCACCACGGCGATCACCGCACACAGCACCGCCGACCCTATGAACACCAGCATGAACGCCGGCATCAGCGCGGTCACATTGATCGCCTTCATCGCGGCGACACCCTGCGCGGGCGGCAGCGCGGCGAGTCCCCGCATCACGAAGGTCGAGAAGGCACAGAAGACCCCGGCCACGAGACCGGTCCCGACCACACCGATCACGATCAGTACGAAGTACGGCCCATCGATCATGTCAACGTCAACTCCCGCCATCCCGCCATCCCGCCGAGATCCTTCCCGGCCCCATCCGTCACCACAAGTGAAATCCGGTACGAGAACAGTGACCATGGCCGATCACCGCGAGCACATACGCGAGCGTCCACGGGGACGACCGGAGGCGTCGCACCTTGGAAACGGGGCGCCGACGGTGACCGCTGCCACGCCGCGCTCCGCGACTGCAACGCTGACCGGCGCGGGGCCGGAGCGAGTCGCCCGACGCCGACCTCTCGATGGCGGAACGAGGCGCACCGGCCGCGATGCCGCCCCCCTGCCCGCCCCCGCGCGTGTGTCCTTGCGTGCCGGTGTTCGCCGGCATGGAGCGTGTCACGCGCGTCAGTCGGCTACAGCCGATCCACCGCAGCGGCCCTCAACACGACGACGCTGCCCGCCCGCCCCGAACGACCGCCCAACCCTCCCATCCTCCGACCCCCTCTCCCGTCCTCCGACCCCCTCTCCCGGCCCCGTCCTCAGCCGACCTCCGACACCTCCGCCCGCCACCCTCGCAACGTCGTCTCCACGACCGCCGCGATCCGCCGCCGAGCCTCGTGTCGCGGCACCCCGCTCATCAGCAGCTGGTCGTACGGCGTGTCCATGTGCCGTACGGACGCCACGACCGCCGACGTCACCGCCCCCTCGGTCAACGCCCGCCCAGCCGCACTCCGCCCCACCCGCCCACTGCCCCGCAGCGACGCATGCGCGGCGATGTCCCGTGCCCGGTCCGCCGGACACGCCGGGAACAGCCGCCGTATCTCGACCGCGAACGCCTCCGCGAACCGCGCGTCCTCCCGTGCCCGCCGTCTCGCGTCCCGCACCCGTCGCCGTCGCCGGGCCTCCGCGTCCGCCAGGCACCGCTCCTCGGCCCGGGCGAGCCCCGCCTCCTCCACCAGGACGCCCTGCCGTTCGTAACGGCTCTTGCGCCGGTTGAACCGCACGACCACCGCCGACAGCGCACTCTCCTCCCGCGACCGCCGCGTCAACGCCGTGTCGCCACGCGGCAGGAACACCAGATGCCCGAGGTCGGCACAGTCGAGACAGCGCGGCGCACCGTCCTCCAGTACGAGCATCCGCAACGGTCCCGCCTGGCACTCCGCGCAGTGCCGCCGCTTGAGGGGCTGGATGACGAGAGGACCGGTACGGGGCGGGGGAGTTGCGAGGGGCGCCATAGGGGGTTCATTCCCCTCGGCCCGGGGCGGGGGAACTCCCTGACAAGGGCCGGGGAACTGCCCGGACAAGCTGCCCGGCGAGCTGTTCCACGGGCCGGACCGGCGAGCTGTCCGAGCAAGCGAGGGGGGCCGGCACCGTCGGCTCGCGGCAGCGGCCGCTCCTTCCGTTTCCCGGAGCCGGCTGCCCCGGAGTGCGACGCGCCTCGGTGGTCCCCTGCCGCATCATGGGCCCTGTGCGACTCGAAGCGATCACCTGGGACCGGCTCGGCGACCTGCTGGCCGAGCGTCTGCTCGACCTGAAGCCGGCCGACGGCAGCCCTTGGCCGCGCATCGCCTTCGACGGCGCCCCGGCGGCCCGCCTGGGAGACCTCGCCGAACGGGTCGGTGAGGCGCTGCGCATACGCGGCCGCCCTTCGCTCACCGTCGGCACGGAGGGCTTCCTGCGCCCCGCCTCGGTCCGCCTGGAGTACGGGCACCGGGACGTGGAGGCCTATTACGACGGCTGGTTCGACACCGGCGCCCTGTGGCGCGAGGTCTTCGGCCCCCTCGAACCCGGCGGCGACGGCCGTGTCCTGCCCGATCTGTGGGACCCGGCCACCGACCGGGCCACCCGCAGCCCCTACGTCCAACTCCCGCCCAGTGGGCTCCTGCTGATGCACGGTCCCCTCCTTTTGCGCCACTGGTTCCCCTTCGATCTGACCGTCCACGTCCTCCTCTCGCCCGGTGCCCTGCGCCGCCGTACCCCCGAAGCCGAGCACTGGACCCTCCCCGCCTTCGAGCGCTACGACCACGAGACCGACCCGGCCGGCACGGCCGACGTCCTGGTGCGCGCCGACGACCCCCGGCGCCCGGCGTGGAGCGGTTGATCAACCAAACCACTTTTATATGTGCGTGCATTTAATTGCTGTGGTGCCATGACGATCTCCGACGGCTGATCCGATCTCCTTCGACGACTCCGTACGCTCCCTGCTCGACGGCAAGAACTTCGCCGGCGTGGCCAACCTCGGCCCGGACGGCGCCCCCCAGAACTCCGTGGTCTGGATCAAGCGCGAGGGCGACACCGTGCTCTTCTCCTCCGTCGACGCCGCCAGAAGGTGCGCAACCTCCGCCGGGACCCCCGCATCAGCGTCTCGGTGTACGACCTCGCCAACCCCTACACCTCAGTCGAGATCCGGGGCACCGCCGAGATACTCCCGGACGAGGCCAAGCGGCTCCCGTTCGAGCTCTCGCACAAGTACCTGGGCATCGATCCGCCCGCCGAGAAAGAGGACGAGACCCGCGTGATCATCCGCGTCGTACCACGGAAGATCGTGCGCTTCTCCGCCTGACCGCCGCTCGCTGCGGGTGGCCGTCACCACTCGCCTCCGGGTGCGGACGCCGGTTGGCACGGCGAGAATGAAGGGCGCCGGGACTAGCGGTGCGTCCCGCGCCGCGCCGGCCGTCCGGCAACGGGAGGTACTTCATGACCACTGCCGGAGACATCATGCACCGTGGCGCCCAGTGGATCCCGGCCAACGAGACCCTGGACCGCGCCGCCCAGCTGATGCGCGACCTCGGCGTCGGAGCCCTGCCCATCAGCGACCAGAACGAACGGCTCTGCGGCATCCTCACCGACCGCGACATCGTCATCGGCTGCGTGGCCATGGGCCGCGACCCGAGCAAGGTCACCGCCGGCGACATGGCCCAGGGCACCCCGCGCTGGATCGATGCGAACGCCGACATCACTGAGGTGCTCCGGGAGATGAAGGAGCACCAGATCCGCCGGCTCCCCGTCATCGAGAACAAGCGCCTGGTCGGCATGATCAGCGAGGCCGATCTGGCCCAGCACCTGTCGGAGAAGCAGATCGGCCAGTGGGCCGAGAGCGTCTACGCCAGGACGGCGGCGCCGACGACGCACTGACCGGCGACCGCCCCGCTCCGACTCTGGGTCGTTCCCGTCCGGCCGGCCGTGCCGGGCGGGGACGCCGGAGCCGGCCCGAGGAGCGTCAGAGCCACCCGTTGCGCCGGAAGCCGCGGTACAGCGCCACGCACGCGACGGATATCACGGCTATGACCAGCGGATAGCCGAATGTCCAGCGCAGCTCCGGCATGTACTTGAAGTTCATCCCGTACACCCCGCACACCATCGTCGGTACGGCGATGATCGCGGCCCAGGCCGTGATCTTCCGCATGTCCTCGTTCTGCGCGACGGTGACCTGGGCCAGGTGTGCCTGCAGGATCGAGTTCAGCAGTTCGTCGAAGGCGGAGATCTGCTCCTTGGCGCGCAGCAGATGGTCGGAGACGTCGCGGAAGTAGGCCTGTATCTCCGGCTCGACCACCCGGATCGGCCGTGTGGCCAACTCCTCGAGCGGGCGGCCCAGCGGAACCACGGCCCGCTTCAGCTCAAGGAGTTCACGCTTCAGCTGGTAGATCCGACCCGGGTCGGCCCGGGCGCCGTTCTCCGCGAACACGTCCGTCTCGACCTGCTCGATGTCCTCCTGCACCGAGTCGGTGACATTCAGATAGTCGTCGACCACATGGTCCGCGATCGCGTGCAGCACCGCCGCCGGTCCCTTGGCGAGCTGATCGGGGTCCGCCTCCAGCTCCTCGCGCAACGGGCCAAGTGAGCCGTGCCGTCCGTGCCGCACCGTGATCACGAAGTCCTGGCCGACGAACACCATGATCTCGCCGGTGTTCACGACCTCGCTCGTCGCCGTGAGCTCCTCGTGCTCGACGTAGCAGACCGTTTTGAACACCGCGAACAGTGTGTCGTCGTAGCGTTCCAGTTTCGGCCGCTGATGCGCCTCGACCGCGTCCTCGACCGCCAGCGGGTGCAGGGCGAACAGCTCGGCGATGCCCGCGAACTCCTGATCCGTCGGCTCGTGGAGGCCGAGCCAGACGAACCCGCCTCCGCGCTTGCGCACCCTCTCCACGGCGTCGACCAGATCGCCGCACTCCGGGACCCGCACACCGTCCTGGTACGTCACGCAGTTCACGACCGAGGAGCCCAGCGGGGACCGGGCGGGATGGCTGAGGTCGACGCGGGGGCGCCGTCGGGCCAGCCGGGCCACCTTGCGGAGACCCTCGACCTTGCCGAGGCCCGTGACCTTCCTCAGATTCCCTGCCATGGACATCCTGGATCTCCTTGCGTGGATCCCTCGCGCCGCATCTCTGCGCCCTGGCCCGCCAGTCTGCCAGTTGGGCGTGAGCGGCGGGTAAGCCTGTGGGAGCGGTGGATTCCGCTTTGTTCCCGCCTGTGGATGAAGGGACTTCACCCACATCGCCGTACGGAACGGGCGGGGATGGCCGGAGTGGGCGAGCCGGGCGGACGAGCAGAGCGAGTGCGGCCCCACCGAATTCGAGGCTGTCCCGCCGAGCGTCGACCACTCCCGACAAGCGGGACAACTGGGATGATCTCGGTATGGTGCGAATCGACGGATATCTCCTCGGCAACCGGCAGACCGAGGCGGGCGAGCACGGCGACGCCCTGGGCTCCCTCTTCGACTCCACGACGTTCCGGCACCTCGAAGGGTTCGGTATCGGACCCGGCTGGCAATGCTGGGAGGTGGGCGCCGGCGGCACCTCGGTGGTCTCCTGGCTGGCCAAGAAGGTCGGGCCGACCGGAAGGGTCGTCGCGACCGACCTCGACACCTCAGGGCTGACCCCGGCCGCGCGTCCGCCGGTCGAAGTCCGGGTCCACGACGTGGGCGCCGACGAGCCGCCGGGGGAGGACTTCGACCTGGTCCACGCCCGGGTGGTGCTCTCTCACCTGCCGGACCACGAAAGGGCGTTGCGGTCGATGGTCGAGGCCCTGCGCCCGGGCGGCCGGCTCCTGGTCGAGGATGTCGATCCCGCCCTGCAGCCCCTGCTCTGCCTTGACGAGTACGGACCGGAACAGCAACTGGCGAACCGCCTGCGCCGCGGCGTCCACACCCTCCTCGCCGACCGCGGCGCCGACCTGTCCTACGGCCGAAGACTCCCGCGCCTGCTGCGCGAGGCCGGACTACGCCGGGTCGCGGCCGACGCGTACTTCCCGGTCGCCTCGCCCGCCTGCGCCGCCCTGGAGTCCGCCACGATCCGTGAGACGCGCGACGATCTCGTCACCGCGGGCCTCGCCACAGACCAGGACATCGACCGCCACCTCGCCAACGTCAACGCCGGCGGCCTGGACCTGGCCGCGGCCCCGATGATCTCGGCGTGGGGGCGGAAGGCCTAGGCAGGTTCTTGTGCATCAGTCGGCCGCACGGGACAGACCCTTGCGGCGGAACCGAACCGAACCGAGCCGAGCTGAGCTGAGCCAAGCTGAGCTGAGCCAAGCCGAGCTGAGCCGAGCCAAGCCGAGCCAAGCCGAGCCAAGCCGAGCCGAGCTGAGCCGAGTCACCGGGCCGTCGGAGGCGCAGCAGGCCTCGCCATAGCCCGCTGCGCCGTGGCCGGCCTGTCACGCCGACCGCCGCCGCGAGCGACCGTCACTCCGGACTCGGCGGCCTCCCCCCGACCCGCTCCACCGCCAGCGCCCCCGCCCGGCACCCCTCCCGAGCCGCGTCTTCCGGCCCGGCACCCGTGAGCAGGGCCGCGAGAAAGGCACCGCTGAATGCGTCGCCGGCTCCCGTCGTGTCCCTCGGAACAGCCGGCAGGGCGGGGACATGGGCGGTCACCGTGCCCGACCGGGCCACCAGTGCGCCGTCCGCCCCCTGTTTGGCGACCACCAAGGGGACATGGCGGCTCAACTCGGCCACCGCGTCCGCCGGATGGGGCAGCCCCGTGAGCAGGCACGCCTCGTCACGGCTGGGCAGCAGTACGTCCATGCCGTCCACCAGCGCCAGGAAGCGCTCGACGCCCAGCGCCTCCAGGAAGCCCGCCGACGCGGGATCCAGGCTCACCGGCACTCCACGCCCGCGTGCCGACTCCAGGGCCATCGTCACGAGCTTCCGGCTCGGCTCGGAGAAGAGCAGATAGCCCGAGAGGTGCAGCCGGGCGACACCGTCGAGCAGCGTGTCCGACCAGTCGTCCGGATCGAGCCGCAGGGACGCGCCGCTGTCGGTCAGAAACGTCCGCTCGGCAGCGGCACCCGTGTCGACCAGGCAGATCACCGTCCCGGTCGGCGCCTGCCGGTCCACGACGAGACGGGGCCGTACTCCGCTCGCGGCCAGCTCGCGCTCGTGCCACGCGTGCGCGTCCGCGCCCACTCGCCCCAGCAGCCGTACTTCCGTACCGCCCCAATGCGCCGCCCAGCAGGCCACGTTGGCGCCCGCGCCGCCCGGCATCGTCCGGATGGCCGCCGCGGTGTCGGTACCCGACGCGAGCGGCCCCCGATGACGGGCGATGACGTCCGTCACCACGTCCCCGACGACCAGCAGCGCGCCGTCGCCTGCGCCGACGCGGGGCGGTCCGCTCGCGCCCGCTTCGCTCCCGGCGGCCCTGCTCGCCGCCGTCCCGCTCATGCCCGGGCCCAGGCCGCCGCGATGCGCCCCGCCAGCCGTACATTGCCGCGCACGGCCGCCAGGTTGGCGTTCAGCGAGGCGCCGTCGGTGTGCCGGACCAAGTAGTCCAACAGGAACGGCGTGACCGCCTGGCCGGTGATGCCCTGCTCCTCGCACGCGTGCAGGGCGTCGGCGAGCACACGCGCGTGCAGGTCGGGATCCAACTGCTCCTCCTCCGGTACGGGATTGGCGACGATCAGCGCCGACTCCGGCCCGCCCAGCGCGTCCTGAGCGCGCATCACCTCGGCCACCTCCTGGGGCGACTGAAGCGTCCAGTCCACCGGATGCCCGGAGTCGGACAGATAGAAGCCGGGGAAGCGCTCGGTGCGGTAGCCGGCCACCGCGACGCCGAGCGTCTCCAGCCGCTGCAGGGTCGCCGGGACGTCCAGAATCGACTTCACCCCGGCACACACCACGGTGATCCGCGCTCGCGCCAGCAGCCCGAGGTCGGCCGACTCGTCCTGCGTCACCGTCCACTCCCGGTGCACGCCGCCGAGCCCGCCCGTCGCGAACACCCGCACGCCCGCGAGGGCCGCCAGCAGAGCCGTCGCCGACACCGTGGTCGCCCCGCTCGCCCCGGCGGCCACCGCGAGCGGCAGATCCCGGTGCCCCAGCTTGCGGATCCCGTCCTCGTTCGCGATCCGCTCCAGCTGCTCCTTGTCCAGTCCGACATGGGGGCGTCCGTCCAGCACGGCGATCGTCGCGGGAACGGCGCCCTCCCGCCGTACGACGTCCTCCAGCTCCAGCGCCACCTGCAGATTGCGCGGACGCGGCAGGCCGTGCGCGATGATCGTGGACTCCAGGGCCACCACGGGGCGACGCGCGTCGATCGCTTCACGTACTTCCTCGGACACCACCAGCACCACGCGCCTGCCTCCTGTCTGTCGGTCTCCCCTCATCTCTGGCGGGCGCCACGCCAGATCAAACCCTTGCGGCCTGTGGGGGACGACACCAGCCTTGGACGCATGACCGACAACACCACACGTCTCGACCACGTCGTTCTCTGGGTGCGCGACCCGGCCGCCTCGGCCGAGTTCTACGAGAAGACGCTCGACATGGAGCCCCTCAGGCTCAGCGAGTTCACCGCGGGCGAGGCGCCGTTCCCCTCGGTGCGCGTCAACGAGGAGACCATCCTCGACCTCATGCCCCTGGCCATGGCGGAGCGCATGAAGATGCTCCCCGGTGCCGCCCGGAGCGCGGGGCACCCGGTCAACCACGTCTGTCTGTCGCTGCCGGAGGAGGACTTCCACAAGCTGCGCACCCACCTGGAGGAGCGGGACGTACCCGTGTCGGACTACTCGTACGACTCCTTCGGCGCCCGCGGCAAGGCCAAGCGCAGCTTTTACTTCCGCGACCCGGACGGCAACGTCTTCGAGGCTCGCCACTACGACTAGCTCCACGGGGGCTACGGCCGACCACCCGCCGGGCCTGCGGCGCGCGTGGCCCCCTCAAGGGCCCTTCCCGTCCTTGGACGAGGCGCGGGGAAGGTCACTTGCCCGTCGGAACGTCCTTCGTCCGCCTGCCCCGCGTGAACAGCGCCAGCGCCGCCAACGGGACGAGCAGGCACGCCGCGGTGAAGTTCAGCCAGGCGTAGCTCGCCTGGGCGACCACGAGCCCGGCGGCGGCCCCGCCGAGGCCCGCGGACGCGTTCATGATGAGGTCCGACAACCCCTGCGAGGCGGCCCGCGCGGGCTGCGGGACGGAGTCCGTGAGCAGCGCGGAGCCGGAGACGAGCGCCGCCGACCAGCCGAGTCCCAGCACGAAGAGCCCGACGGCCGTCTGCCCGTGACTGCCGCCCGCCGTACCGGCGACGAACACCGCGTACGCCAGGAGCCCCACGGCGAGCCCGATCCCGGACAACCGCCCCAGCCGGTCCGACAACCGGCCCATGAGCGGCGCGAACGCGTACATGCCCGCGATGTGGCCGCTGATGACCAGCCCGATCAGATCGATGCCCGCGCCGTGGTGTGCGAGGTCGACCGGGGTCATCGACATCACCGAGACCATCGCCGTGTGCGCCACGGCAACCGTCACCACCGCGAGCCGGGCCCGCGGCGAGGCGGCCACAGCGGCCAGCCCGGCACGCAGGGAACGGGCCGCGGGTGACTGCTCCTCGGCCGGCGCGAGCGCCCGCGCCGTCAGCAGCGGGTCCGGCCGCAACAGTACGGCCACCACGACCGCGGATATCAGGAAGATCCCGGCCGCCCACAGGAACGGACCCGCCGCCGCGGGTATCCCGAGGCCCGTGACGCTGCGGCCGGCGGGCGCGGCGATGTTCGGGCCGAGGACCGCGCCGATGGTGGTCGCCCACACGACCAGGGAGATGGCCCGGGCCCGCCGCTCGGGCTCGGCCAGATCGGCGGCCGCGAACCGCGCCTGCAGATTCGCCGACGAGGCCGCGCCGAACGCGGCCATCCCGCACAGCAGCAGCGGAAAGCTCCCGACCCGCGCCGCCACCACCGCGACACCGGCGCCCACGGCCCCTATCAGATAGCCAAGGACGAGCCCGGGACGGCGCCCCCGCGCGGTCATCAGCGCGGCGAGCGGCATCGACAGCACCGCTGTGCCGGCGACGGTCGCGGTGGGCGCGAGCCCGGACAGCGACTCGGTGCCGCTGACCTCCGTGGCCAGCACGGCCGCGAGCGCGATGCCGGTGGCGACGCCGAGTCCGCCCAGGATCTGCGTCGTGATCAGCACGGCGGATATGCGGCGCCGCAGGGCGGGCAACCGGTCGGGCGGGACGGACGCGACGACCTGCCGCTCCATGGCGGTCATGCAGGGCACCCGGCTGTACCGCACGTGCGACGGGCCGACTCGGGACGGCCCACCGGGCCGGCCGCGTACAGGTGGGTGAAAAGTGTCGTCACAGGCGCAGTCTCCCCCTCATCTCTTGCCTGCCCAACTCCAGCGGACCGGGACGTCCTCGGAAAGGACCCGGAACCCTCAGAACAGCGGCTCCGGCAGAACCCCCTCCAGCGCGAGCAGCTTCCGCTTGGTCTCCAGGCCGCCCCCGAACCCGCCGATGCCGCCGTCGCTCTCCACCACCCGGTGGCAGGGCACCACGACCGGCAGCGGGTTGGCGCCCATCGCCGTGCCCACCGCCTGGGCCGCGCCCGGCTGCCCGACTCGCCCGGCCAGATCGCCGTACCCGACGACCGTGCCGTACGGGACACCGGACGCCAGCTCGCGCAGCACCTGCCGGTTGAAACCGGAGATCAGCGACCAGTCCAGGGGCAGCTCGAAGTCGTGCCGCCTGCCCGCGAAGTACTCCTCCAGTTGACGTATCGCCTCGGCCAGCAGCGGGGAGTCGGGTGCCTCGACCGGCTCGGTACCCAGCCGGGACGCCAGCCGGTCGAGTGCCTTGTCGCGCACGCTCCGAGTGGCGTGGAACACGACGCTGACCAGGCCGTCGCGGGTCGCGGCCAGCATCAGCGGACCGATGCCGGTACCGACGACGGCCCACACGACCTGCTGCTCGTACTGCCCATGGCTGTCCATGCGCCCACCGTACGACCCGGCACTGACAACGCCCCGGGAGCGGACGGCCGTCGGGCGGGCATCAGTCGTCGGGCAGGGCGTCCCGCACCACGTCGGGGCTGTTGGTGATGATGCCGTCCACGCCGTAGTCGGCGGCCAGCCGGGCGGCGTCCGCGTCGTTCACGGTCCAGGTGAAGACCTCCAGCGGCCTGCCGTGAGGCCCCGTGTAGTAGTGGACCGAGGCGACGTAGCCCATGGAGATGGAGCCATGCGAGGGATTGATCTGGTCGGCGAAGGCCGCGTACCGGGGGAGGTCCGCCACGGACGGCGTCCCCAGGAAGCCGGTCTTGACGGCCGGCTTCAGCTTGTGGACGGTCCGCACGCTGTCCGCGCTGAAGCTCTGCACGATCAGCCGGCGCGCGAGGTGGCTCCGGTCCAGCCAGCCCTCGTTGGCCAGGACCTTGAGGGTCTGCTGCTCGATGCCCGGGTACAGATCGGGGTTCTTGATCTCCAGGAGCAGCTTCTGGTGGTGCAGCTCCATGCGGTCCATGAACTGTTCCAGCGTCGGTACGCGCGCGCCCGCGTACGCGGGACTGAACCAGCTGCCCGCGTCCAGGCGGGCGATCTCGGCGGCGGTGAAGTCCTTCACCTTCCAGGGCGCCCGGCCGGGGAAGAGCTCCTCGACATCGGTCGTGCGCTTGAGGTTGTCGTCGTGGAGGACGACCAGTTCGCCGTCCTTGGTGCGCTGGACGTCGTTCTCCACCCAGGCGATGCCCAGCTCGGCGGCCTTGTCGACGGCGGCCAGCGTGTTCTCCGGGGCATAGGCGGAGGCCCCGCGATGGGCGATGACCGTAGGCCGGTCGGACCCGGCCCGGGCGTGAGGGGCGGGCAGCAGAAGAGCGGCGGTACCCAGGAGTGCGGTCGTCGTGGCGGCTACAGCGCGCGCGTGCATGCGTACTCCTCGCGTCGAGCGATCACGGACAGATCAACTGTGACAGCAGAGGGTCAACGACGGAGGGGTACAGAATGGCCACAGAATGAATGGAGTTGCCTGAGCCCGCTCACTCGTGCCGCACAACTGGGGCAAGGCCGTGTTTCTTTGCCGGAAAATCGTTCGACCATTCCGGTGGGGGTTACTCTCTGCCTCAACCCTGACCGCTCGCGGCGGTCCTGGGAGGGGCGCATTTCACGGATTTCCGGGACGTAAGAGGGCGGGAAGGGCAGCCGCGTATGCAGGGCACGGTCGACGGATTCACCTACGGACTCGTCACACCGCTGGTGGCCTACCTCATGGCCTGTCTCGGCGGTGCCCTCGGCCTGCGCTGCACCACCAGATCAATGCTTGTTTCGCAGTCCTGGCGCCCGGGCTGGCTCGCCCTGGGCTCGGCGGCCATCGGCTCTGGTATCTGGACCATGCACTTCGTCGCCATGATGGGGTTCACGGTCGAGGAGACACCGGTCCACTACGACAAACCGATGACGTTCGGGAGTCTCGCCGTCGCGATCGTGATGGTGGGTATCGGAATCTTCATCGTCGGTTACAAGGGCGCCCGTGGAGCGGCCCTGTTCACCGGCGGCACCATCACCGGCCTCGGCATAGCCTCGATGCACTATTTGGGCATGGCCGGTATGCGGCTGAACGGCAGGCTGGAGTACAACACGTTCACCGTCGCCGTCTCCGTCGTCATAGCGATGGGAGCGGCCACCGCCGCCCTGTGGGCCGCCGGACAGGTCAGAGGGCTGATGTGGAGCGTGGGCGCGAGCCTCGTCATGGGCCTCGCCGTCAGCGGCATGCACTACACCGGCATGGCCGCCCTCAGCGTCCATCTGCACGGCACCGACGCTCCCTCCGCGGGCGACTCGCCGGCCGCCCTGCTGGCGCCGATGATGGTCGGCCCGCTCGCCTTCCTGCTCCTCGCGGGCGTCGTCGTGCTGTTCGACCCGCTGATCGTCATGGGGAAACCGGCGAGTGCCCCCGTCGAAGACAAACCGGGCGTGCCGGCCCACACGGCGGTCCCGCACCAGGCCAGCCGTCCCCAGCTGCGCACCCGCCGCAGCCAGGAGCACCGAGGCTCCCGCGCCCCGCAGAACCACTGATCGGGCCGCGTTGTCAGTGGGGGGTCGTACGGTGGATTCCATGCGGCCCGTTTCCAGCATCGAACGCACGGTGGCGCCTTTCGAGGTCGTCAGCCCCTACCAGCCCAGCGGCGACCAGCCGCAGGCCATCGCCGAGCTCGCCCGGCGCATCGAAGCCGGCGAGAAGGACGTCGTGCTGCTCGGCGCGACCGGCACCGGCAAGTCCGCCACCACCGCGTGGATGATCGAGAAGCTCCAGCGCCCCACCCTGGTGATGGCGCCGAACAAAACGCTGGCCGCCCAGCTGGCGAACGAGTTCCGCGAGCTGCTGCCGAACAACGCCGTCGAGTACTTCGTCTCGTACTACGACTACTACCAGCCCGAGGCGTACGTCCCGCAGTCGGACACCTATATCGAGAAGGACTCCTCGATCAACGAGGAGGTCGAGCGCCTGCGCCACTCCGCGACCAACTCGCTGCTCACCCGCCGTGACGTCATCGTGGTCGCCTCGGTCTCCTGCATCTACGGCCTCGGTACCCCGCAGGAGTACGTGGACCGCATGGTCCCCCTCAAGGTCGGCGACGAGATCGACCGGGACCAACTGCTGCGCCGCTTCGTGGACATCCAGTACACGCGCAACGACATGGCCTTCACCCGCGGCACCTTCCGCGTGCGCGGTGACACCATCGAGATCTTCCCGGTCTACGAGGAGCTCGCCGTCCGCATCGAGATGTTCGGCGACGAGATCGAGGCCCTGTCCACCCTCCACCCGCTCACCGGCGAGATCATCAGCGACGACCAGCAGCTGTACGTCTTCCCGGCCTCCCACTACGTCGCGGGCCCCGAGCGCATGGAGCGGGCCGTCAACGACATCGAGAAGGAGCTGGGGGAGCGCCTCGCCGAACTGGAGAAGCAGGGCAAGCTCCTGGAGGCCCAGCGGCTGCGGATGCGTACGACGTACGACCTGGAGATGCTCCGCCAGATCGGCACCTGCTCCGGTGTGGAGAACTACTCGATGCATTTCGACGGGCGCTCGCCCGGCTCCCCGCCGAACACCCTGCTGGACTACTTCCCGGACGACTTCCTGCTCGTCATCGACGAGTCGCACGTCACCGTGCCGCAGATCGGAGCCATGTACGAGGGCGACGCGTCCCGCAAGCGCACCCTCGTCGAGCACGGCTTCCGGCTGCCCTCCGCCCTGGACAACCGCCCCCTGAAGTGGGAGGAGTTCCAGGAGCGCATCGGGCAGACCGTCTATCTGTCGGCGACCCCGGGCACCTACGAGCTCTCCCGCGCGGACGGCCAGGTCGAGCAGATCATCCGCCCGACCGGCCTCGTCGACCCGGAGGTCGTCGTCAAGCCCACCGAGGGCCAGATCGACGACCTGGTGCACGAGATCCGAAAGCGCGTCGAGAAGGACGAGCGCGTCCTGGTCACCACCCTCACCAAGAAGATGGCCGAGGACCTCACCGCCTACTTCCTGGAGCTCGGCATCCAGGTGCGCTATCTGCACAGCGACGTCGACACGCTGCGCCGTGTGGAGCTGCTGCGCGAACTTCGCTCCGGCGAGTTCGACGTCCTCGTCGGCATCAACCTCCTCCGCGAGGGCCTCGACCTGCCCGAGGTGTCCCTGGTGGCGATCCTCGACGCCGACAAGGAGGGCTTCCTGCGCTCGGGCACGTCCCTCATCCAGACCATCGGCCGTGCGGCACGCAATGTCTCCGGCCAGGTCCATATGTACGCCGACAAGATCACCCCGGCGATGGAGAAGGCCATCGACGAGACCAACCGCCGCCGGGAGAAGCAGGTCGCGTACAACAAGGCGAACGGCATCGACCCCCAGCCGCTGCGCAAGAAGATCAACGACATCGTCGCGCAGATCGCCCGCGAGGGCGTCGACACGGAGCAGCTGCTCGGCTCGGGGTATCGCGCGAAGAAGGACGGCCGGGCCACCAAAGCCCCCGTGCCCTCCCTCGGCGACAAGGCCGCCAAGGGTGCGAAGGCGGCCAAGACCGCCAAGGGCAAGGCCAAGGAGACGGTGCCGACCGACCGGCCGGCGGCCGAGCTGGCCGAGCAGATCGAGGAGTTGACGGAGCGTATGCGCGCCGCCGCCGCGGATCTGCAGTTCGAGATCGCGGCCCGGCTGCGCGACGAGGTGGCCGAGATGAAGAAGGAACTGCGCCAGATGAAGGAGGCGGGCCTGGCCTGACGGGCCCGCGCAGGCGCCGGTCCGCACCCTGGGACCGGCGCCGCCCTGGCGGTCCCCCACGGACCACCACGCACGCAGTGTGTTGCAAGACCGACACAAAGTGCGGACCGGGGTACGGCCCTGTCAGTGCCCCTGCGTAGGGTTTTGGTCATCCGCGGGGTCCGCGGCCAACAGGGGACAGTTCGAGAGGGGAATCAGCACGTGACCGTCAACATGACCAAGGGTCAGGCCATCAGTCTGCAGAAGAGCGACGGCGGCAGCCTGACCGCGGTGCGCATGGGTCTCGGCTGGCAGGCGGCTCCCCGGCGCGGCCTGTTCGGCTCGCGTACGCGGGAGGTCGACCTGGACGCCTCCGCCGTCCTGTTCGCGGACAAGCAGCCGGTCGACGTCGTCTTCTTCCGCCATCTGGTGAGCGACGACGGCTCGGTGCGCCACACCGGGGACAACCTCGTCGGCGGTGTCGGCCAGGGCGACGACGAGGCGATCCTCGTCGACCTCGCGCGCGTCCCGGTCCACATCGACCAGATCGTCTTCACGGTCAACTCCTTCACGGGCCAGACCTTCCAGGAGGTGCAGAACGCGTTCTGCCGCCTGGTCGACGAGACCAACGGTCAGGAGCTCGCCCGCTACACCCTCGCGGGCGGTGGCGCCTACACCGCCCAGATCATGGCGAAGGTGCACCGCTCGGGCCCGGGCTGGACGATGACAGCCCTCGGCACCCAGGCCAACGGACGCACCTTCCAGGATCTGATGCCGTCGATCCTGCCGGTCCTGTAAGGCCGGGAAGAGGGCCCGGCGAGCGGCACACGACACGACAAGCGACACAGGGGGACGAAGGCATGACGGCCGAGCTGGTGCGGGGGCAGAACCACCCGCTCTCCCAGACCCGTCTGGAGATCCGGATCTCGGCCGGGACGCCGATCGTCGCCGGAGCCACGCTCGGCGACGAGCAGGGCAGGATCCACGGCGTCGAACGGGTCGCCCACCCCGGCGCCCCCACCCTGCCCGGTCTTGAGGTCTCCCGGCAGGCCGCCGCCGACCATCGCCTCGCAGTGGATCTGGACGCCATGCCGGAGTCCGTCCACCGCGTCAGTGTGCTGCTCGCCCTGCCGGTCGGGGACGGGGGCGCCGCCCGCTCGAACGGAGCCGGGAGCGGGGGAGGCCCGACCCGGTTCGGCGCCGTCGCCGTCCCCTTCGTCGCGGTCACCGGCCTCGACGGCACCGAGATCGCCACGTACACCCTCACCGGCCTGGAGGCCGAGTCGGCCGTCATCGCCCTGGAGCTCTATCGCCGCCAGGGCGCCTGGAAGGTACGTGCCATCGGCCAGGGCTACGCCGACGGCCTCGCGGACCTCTTCACCGACCAGGGCCTGCCCCAGGCCCACCAACTCGCCGGCGACATCCTCGAAGCGGTGGCCCAGGGCATGGCCCGCTCCGTGCCGGCACCTCCGCCCCGGACGGACGGGGACCGTTCCCGGCAGACGGCCGCACCGGCACTCGGCCCGGACCAGGGCGGCCCCGCACCGCAGGGCGCCTCCGGCCCCGTACCACCGCAGCCGACATCGCCCTACGGCACCCAGACGCCTGGCATACCGGGCGGGCCCAGCCCTGAGCCGACCTCTCCCTACGGCACACAAACGCCCGGCGTACCGGACCGGACGGCCCCGCAGCCGTCGTATCAGGGCGGGGCCGACACCACGGACCCCCACCACACATCCGCGCCCACGTCCGGCGGCTCGATCAACTACAGCCACCCGCGCCGCCAGAACGCAGCACCGCCGCCCCCGCCGGCCGCGCCCCCGGCCCAGCCCGGACAGCCCGCGCCGCCCGTCGCGGGCGACGCCACCGGCTGGTCCATGGACGAGCGGCTCTACAACCAGGTGTGGGGCATGTTCGAGGACCTGGCGCGCACGACCGCCGCCTACCGCAGTGCGGTCGACTTCGCCGACTCGCGCATGGAGAAGGAGCTCGACCAGGTCCTGTCGGACCCGCGCAGCCGGATCGGCGGACAGGGTGATGCCGCACGCGAGGCCGCCCAGGCCAAGCACGCGCAGCTCGTCAACCAGGCCAGTGCGACGCTCGACCGGGACATCGCCCAGCTCACCGCCGAGTCCGAGGTCGTCGAACCCGCCCTGCCGCCCGCGTACGCGCGCTGGGACAACCCCGTCTGGCACGGTTACCGCGTACCGATGGAGATGCCCATGGCCCTGCGTCTGGGTGACCTCCACCTGCCCGAGAGCGCCCAGTTGCGCATTCCGATGCTGGTCCGGCTGCCGTTGGAGCGCGGTCTGTGGATCGACAGCGGACGCGGCGGGTCGCTCGACGGCTCGTTCACCGACTCCCACGACCTGCGGCGTCTCGCGATGGAGACTGCGGTGGCGCACGCGGCACGGCTGCTTGCCGTTCACCCCGCGGGCGAGTTCACCGTGCACGTCATCGATCCGGCCGGTTCGGGCGCCCAGGCCCTGGCGCCGCTGGTGCAGACCGGGGTGCTCGCGGCGCCGCCCGCCGTGGGCGCGGCGGGTGTCGCGGAGGTTCTCGCGCGGCTCACCCAGCGCGTCGACCTGGTGCAGATGGCCGTGCGCGGCGGTGCGCCCGACTCCCTGCCGCCCGGATTCGACACCTCCGAGCAGCTGCTGATCGTCAACGACTTCCCGCACGGCTTCGACGACCGGGCCGTGAACCAGCTGCGCTACCTGGCGGACGAGGGCCCGGCCGTCGGCGTCCACCTGATGATGGTCGCGGACCGTGAGGAGGCCGTCGGCTACGGCCCGTTGCTCGACCCGCTGTGGCGTTCGCTGCTGCGACTGACGCCCGTGCCGGACGACCACCTCGCCGACCCGTGGGTGGGGCACGCCTGGACCTACGAGCCCTCACTCGTGCCGCCCGGCAGCCAGGTGCTCCAGCAGGTGCTCACCGAGGTCGCCGCGGCCCGGGCCAAGTACAGGTAAAGCGCCCCTGACCAGCTGACTTGGCACTTCTTTTGCCAAGCGCTTTACCTTTCCTTGGTGATTGGGTACTGTTCATCCCACGGAGGGGAGTACTCCCTGTCTGCTGCGACGTACCCGTCAATACGGATCCGGCCAGATCCCGGGGCGTCGGCCCATCATGGGTGGAAGAGACCTCCGGCGCGCGACGACGCTGACATTTGCCGTTACGACTGCCGGAGGCGCAGTGGAAGTTTCCACGACCCTGTGGGTCCTGACCATCGTGGGCCTTGCCGCCCTGATCGCGGTCGATTTCTTCATCGGCCGCAAGCCGCATGACGTGTCGATCAAGGAAGCCGGAATCTGGACGGTCGTCTGGATCGTCCTGGCCGCCCTCTTCGGGCTCGGCTTGCTCGTCTTCGGCGGCGGACAGCCCGCCGGCGAGTTCTTCGCGGGCTTCATCACCGAGAAGTCGCTGAGTGTCGACAATCTCTTCGTCTTCGTCCTGATCATGGCGAAGTTCGCGGTGCCGTCCCAGTACCAGCAGCGTGTGCTGCTCATCGGTGTCCTCATAGCCCTGGTGCTGCGGGCGATCTTCATTGCCGCGGGTGCTGCGATCCTCGCCAGCTTCTCGTGGGTGTTCTACCTCTTCGGTGCCTTCCTCATCTGGACCGCCTGGAAGCTCATCCAGGAGGCCAGGGCCAACGAGGAGGACGAGGACTGGGAGGAGAACAAGCTGCTCAAGGCCGCCGAGCGCAGGTTCGGTGTCGCCGACCGCTACCACGGCACCAAGCTGTGGATCCAGCAGAACGGCAAGCGGGTCATGACCCCGATGCTGGTCGTGATGCTGGCGATCGGCTCCACCGACGTGCTGTTCGCGCTCGACTCCATCCCCGCGATCTTCGGCCTGACGCAGGACCCGTACATCGTGTTCACGGCCAACGCCTTCGCGCTGATGGGTCTGAGGCAGCTGTACTTCCTGATCGGCGGCCTGCTGAAGAAGCTGGTCCACCTCAGCTACGGTCTGTCGATCATCCTGGGCTTCATCGGCGTCAAGCTCGTGCTGCACGCGCTGCACGAGTCCGGGGTCCATGTCCCCGAGATCAGCATCCCCGTCTCGCTCGGCGTGATCTGCTCGGTCCTGATCGTCACCACGATCACCAGCCTGAGGGCCTCCAAGAAGCAGGCGGCGGCCGAGGCGGCGCAGGAGCGGAGCGAAGGCG
Source organism: Streptomyces curacoi (assembly GCF_001513975.1). GTDB lineage: Bacteria > Actinomycetota > Actinomycetes > Streptomycetales > Streptomycetaceae > Streptomyces > Streptomyces curacoi. Next base: position 240,349 of record NZ_KQ947984.1, on the reverse strand, counting down.
CTCCAAAGGACAGCATCGACGTCTGACCACGTCGGACGTAGCAACAACCAACACCGGGAGTGGTGCCCAGCGAATTGCCGAGCACCTCTCCCGGTGCTGCGTTGGGGGCGGGGTGTCCCGGCCGGTCCCGGCCGGGGGCGCCACGGCAGGGTGGGCACCTGTGGACGCACTCATGAAGTTCGTGCAGATCATCGACTTCGAGATCGCGACGTACAGGAGATGACCGATTTCGCGTAGCGACATACGACGCACAGGGGCCCCGCATCCCGAGGGCGCGGGGCCGCCCGGCAGCCCCGAAGACCGGAATGCGAACCCCGAACGCCTCTGCGACGATCGCTCCATGATCGCTCGGCTCAGGCCGCTCGCGACCCGGTGGACGTCCCTGGTGCCGGTGCTCGCGGTAGTCCTGCTGGCCTTCACCTGGGGACGGGATCTGCCCGGCGCGGCCGTCGCGCTGGTGACCCTGGTCCTCGCGGGGGCCGTCCTGGCCGCCGTACACCACGCCGAAGTGGTCGCCCACCGGGTCGGCGAACCCTTCGGCTCCCTCGTCCTCGCCGTCGCCGTCACGATCATCGAGGTCGCCCTGATCGTGACCCTGATGGCCGACGGCGGCGACAAGAGCTCCACCCTCGCCAGAGACACGGTCTTCGCGGCCGTGATGATCACCTGCAACGGCATCGTCGGCCTGTGCCTGCTGGTTGCCTCGCTGCGGCACCGCACGGCGGTCTTCAACCCCGAGGGCACCGGCGCCGCCCTCGCCACCGTCGCCACCCTGGCCACGCTCAGCCTGGTGCTGCCGACGTTCACCACGAGCAAGCCCGGCCCGGAGTTCTCCGGCGTACAGCTGACCTTCGCCGCGCTCTCCTCGTTGATCCTCTACGGCCTGTTCGTGGCGACCCAGACCGTGCGCCATCGCGACTACTTCCTCCCCATCACCCGGCAGGGCGAGGTGATCACTGCGGACGACCATGCCGACGTGCCCTCAGCCCGCACCGCCATGATCAGCCTGGGGCTGCTGGGCCTGGCCCTGATCGGCGTGGTCGGCCTGGCCAAGGGCGTGTCGCCCACCATCGAGTCCGGAGTGGAGGCCGCCGGCCTGCCCCACGCCGTCGTCGGCGTGATCATCGCCATGCTGGTGCTGCTCCCGGAGACGATCGCCGCGCTGCGCTCGGCCCGCCGGGACCGCGTGCAGACCAGTCTGAACCTCGCGCTCGGCTCGGCGATGGCCAGCATCGGCCTGACCATCCCCGCGGTCGCCCTCGCCTCCATCTGGCTCTCGGGCCCGCTCGTCCTCGGCCTCGGCCCCACGCACATGGTGCTCCTCGCCCTGACGGTGGTGGTGAGCTCGCTGACGGTGGTTCCGGGGCGGGCGACACCGCTCCAAGGAGGCGTCCACCTGGTGCTGTTCGCGGCCTATCTGGAACTCGCGATCAATCCGTAGTCGCCGTGTGCGGTGCCCGCCGTGCGCACTGCCCTACGTGCGCCGTGCCCCGCCGTGCTGCGGAGCCCGTCACCCGGTGGCGGGCTCCGCGGCCACGGCAGGCACCGGGCGCGTCTCGGGCAGCAGCGCGAAGCACGCCAGGCTGAGCAGCGCGATCCCCGTCAGATACGCCCCCACGCCCCAGGGCACCCGACCGCCCTGCTCGGCGAGTGCCGTCGCCACGATCGGAGTGAGCGCACCTCCGAGCACTCCGCCGAGGTTGTAGCCCACCGCGGCGCCCGTGCAGCGCACCCGGGGCTCGTACAGCTCCGGAAGGTACGCGGCGATCACGGCGAACATGGTGATGAACGCGATCATCGCCCCGACGAACCCCAGGAACATCGGCAGCGGCGCGCCCGTCGCCAGGAGCGCGACCATCGGCAACATCCACAGGGCGGCGGCAGCGCACCCGATGAGGCACAGGGGCCGCCGCCCGTACCGGTCGCCGAGCACCGCCATCAGCGGTGTGAGCGCGCCCTTCACCACCACCGCCCCCATGATGCAGACCAGCATGACGCTGCGGTTCACACCCAGCCGCTCCGTGGCGTACGCGAGCGACCAGGTCGTCACGGTGTAGAAGATCGCGTATCCGATCGCGAGCCCACCGGCCGTCAGCAGAACGAGCCGCCAGTGGTCGCGTACGACCTCGGTGAGCGGCACGCGCGCGTGGTCGTCGATGTCGAGGAACTGAGGGCTCTCTGCGAGTGACGACCGCAGCCACAGCCCCACCAGGGCCAGCACCCCCGCCGCCCAGAACGGCACGCGCCATCCCCACGCGGAGAACTGCGCCTCGGACAGCGTCGCCGAGAGCCCCAGCACCACACCGTTGGCGAGCAGGAAGCCCAGCGCCGGCCCGACCTGCGGGAAACTCGACCACAGGCCGCGCCGCCCCGCGGGCGCGTGCTCCACGGTCAGCAGCACTGCCCCGCCCCACTCGCCGCCGATCCCCAGACCCTGCAGAAAACGCAGTACGAGCAGCAGCAGGGGAGCGGCCACACCGATCGTGTCGTACGTCGGTACACAGCCGACCGCGACCGTGGAGGCCCCGGTCAGCAGGAGCGAGGCGACGAGGACGGGCCGACGTCCGTGCCGGTCCCCGATGTGCCCGAACAGCACCGACCCCAGTGGCCGCGCCACAAAGCCCACACCGAACGTGGCGAAGGCGGCCAGGGTTCCCGCCACCGGCGAGAACGTCGGGAAGAACAGGGGCCCCAGGACCAGCGCCGCCGCGGTCCCGTAGACGAAGAAGTCGTAGAACTCGATGGCTGTCCCGGCGAGCGAGGCGGCCGCGAGCCGCAGCATGGAGGGCGCCCTTACTGTGCGTACATCGTGCATGCTGCGTCAACTACCCACTGTGACGGCGGGTTACGGGGGCGTGCGGGCGCGCCCGGGCTTCGTCAGTACGTGACGGTGATGCGCCGGGCGGGACCGTCGACGCGGACCAAGCCGCCGTAAGGGATCACCAGTTGTGGATCGGCGTGCCCGAAGTCGACGTCGAAGACGATCGTGGTGTCCGGAGCGTAGGCCCGCATGGCGCGCAGGACGGCCTCGCGCTGCTCGGCGGCATACCGAGCGGCCTCCTCCGGGCCGTTGGGGCGTTCGAAGGACCACGTCTTCGCCCGGCCCATCAGCAGCGCGGAGAAGCGCTGGAGCAGCCCCCGCTCGCCCATGTTCCGGAGGGTCCAGAAGACCTCGTTGGTGCTCGGCATCTCCTCCGACGTCTCCAGGAGCAGCACTCCGCCGTCGTACTCCGAGAGGTCGCGGGAGATCTCGCGGTCGGCCATCAGCAGCCAGCCGACGATCTCCAGACAGCCGCCCCAAGTGCGGCCTTCCACCACCCGGTCGGCGTTGAGCCAGGTCCAGCCGTCGGCGGGTCGCATCTGCGGCTCCGCGTCGAAGGTCGCCGGGTCGGCCCAGTCGCGGTTGATGTCGTTCCAGCGCTCGGCGGGCTTGAGCTCGTACTCGCCAGAGGTGAACAAGGCGGCTCGCAGGGACTCGGCCGTCTGCGGGTTCATGGCGCCCGGGCGGCCCAGCTCGCACATCACGGTCGCGCCGTGAAAGCCGACGATCCCGGTGTTGCGCAGGAACATGAGCAGATTCGTGTTGTCGCTCATCCCGAAGAACGGCTTCGGGTTCGCCCGGATCAACTCCCGGTCCAGGAAGGGCAGTACCGTGATCTGGTCGTCGCCGCCGATCGACGCGATGACCGCCTTGATGTCGGGGTCGGCGAACGCGGCGTGGATGTCGTCGGCCCGTTCCTGCGGTGTCGAGCCCATCTTGCGGGTCGCCGGGTACTCGACCGGTTCGAGCTCGTAGTCCTTGCGCAGCCGCTCCAGGCCCAGTTCGTAGGGTCGCGGGAGCAGCCCGGGCAGGCCGGCGCCGGGCGAGATGACGGCGATGCGGTCGCCGGGGGAGGGCTTGGGAGGGTAGGAGATCATGGTCATGTCCGGAGCGTATGGCCCATGGTCTGGCCTGCGCACCGTGATAAACCGGGGTCTGAGCAGCGGTCCCCGGCGGACCGCCCGACCCCGAACGGACCGGAGGAAACGTGCCCCGCACCCTGGCCAACGCCCCGATCATGATCCTCAACGGGCCCAATCTGAACCTGCTCGGCCAGCGCCAGCCGGAGATCTACGGCTCGGAAACCCTGGCCGATGTCGAGGCCATGTGCGCCAAGGCGGCGGCCTCGCACGGCGGCACGATCGACTTCCGGCAGTCCAACCACGAGGGTGAGTTGGTCGACTGGATCCACGAGGCGCGGTTGAACCACTGCGGGATCGTGATCAACCCCGGTGCCTACTCGCACACCTCGGTGGCGATCCTGGATGCGCTCAACACCTGTGACGGCCTTCCGGTGTTGGAGGTCCACATCTCCAACATCCACAAGCGCGAGTCGTTCCGACACCACTCGTATGTCTCCCTGCGCGCCGACGGGGTCATCGCGGGGTGCGGTGTGCAGGGGTACGTGTTCGGGGTGGAGCGGGTGGCGGCGCTGGCGGGAGCGGGGCAGGCGGACACCTGACGTCGACAGGGATGTAAGGACCGCCGACCATTGCGGGCGGTCCTTACAGCCGCCCCGCCTCCACGATCCGCCGAAGGAAGCGCCGAGTGCGCTCCTGCTGCGGATCGCCGAAGATCTGCTCGGGCGTGCCGTGCTCCAGCACGACGCCTCCGTCCAGAAAACAAACCTGGTCGGCGACCTCGCGTGCGAACCCCATCTCGTGGGTGGCCAGCACCATCGTCATCCCGTCCTCCTTCAAGTCGCGGACGACGGCGAGGACTTCGCCCACGAGTTCCGGGTCGAGAGCGGCGGTGATCTCGTCGAGCAGCAGCAGCCGGGGACGTACGGCCAGGGCGCGGACGATCGCGACCCGCTGCTGCTGGCCACCGCTCAGCCGGTCCGGGTACTCGCCCGCCTTGCCGTCCAGCCCGAGCCGCTCCAGCAGCTCACGCGCGCGTGCCTCGGCCTCCGCGCGGGACACGCCGTGCACCCGGCGCGGGGCGAGGGTGATGTTCTCCAGGACCGTCATGTGCGGGAAGAGGTTGTACGCCTGGAACACCACGCCGATACGGCGGCGTACGGCGTCCTGGTCGACACGCGGATCGGTGATCTCCTCGTCGTCCAGCCAGATCGCGCCGTCGTCGATGTCCTCCAGGAGGTTCGCGCACCGCAGCAGCGTGGACTTGCCGGAGCCGGAGGCACCGATCAGCGCGGTCACCGTGTGCGGGGCGACCTCCAGGTCGACGTCGCGCAGCACGACCGCCTCGCCGAAGGTCTTGCGGACTGACTCCATGCGCAGCACAGGTGCGTCGCTCACAGGGCTCCTCCTTGGGCGCGCCGACGGTCCATCCGGGCCGTCACCCAGTCCGTGAAGCGGGTCATCGGGATGGTCAGCGCCACAAAGACCAGGCCCGCGACGATGTACGGCGTGTAGTTGAGGCTGCGGCCCACGATGATGTCCGCGGCCCGTACGGCGTCCACCGCCCCGCCGATCGACACGAGGCCCGTGTCCTTCTGCAGCGACACCAGATCGTTCAGCAGCGGCGGCACCTGACGGCGTACCGCCTGCGGCAGGACGACATGCCGCAGGGCCTGCCGGTTGGTGAGGCCGAGCGAGCGGGCCGCGGCGCGCTGCGAGGGGTGGACGGACTCGATGCCGGCGCGGAACACCTCGGCGACGTACGCCGAATACGTCAGCGTGAGCGCCGTACCGCCCAGCAGCACGGGATCGACGGTCACGCCCTGCAGGCGCAGCGCCGGGACGCCCAGGACGACGATCATGAGGTTGATGATGAGCGGAAGGCCCCGGAAGAAGTCCGTGTAGGCGGCCGCCAGTGCCCGCAGTGGGAAGAACACCGGGCCGCGCAGCGTGCGTGCGACGGCGATGAGCATCCCCAGGACCAGCACGGCAGCGCCGCAGATCAGCAGCAGCCGGACGTTGAGCCAGAGCCCTTCGAGGACCTTGGGGAACGCCTCGCGCGCGTACTGCCAGTCGAAGAAGGTCTCTTTGGTGCGCGGCCAGCCCGGCGCGTTGACCACGACCAGGTAGAGGGCGACTCCCGTGATCAGGGTGGAGAGCGCCGCGATCGCCGTGGCGCGGCGGGCCCGGGCACGCTTGTAGCGCTCGCGGTCGAGACGCCGCTGCGAGGGGACGTAACCGTCGTCGCCCGCGCCGGGCATGCCACCGTTGTCGTCCGCGCCCTCCTGCCCGGACTCCTCCTTCGTGACCGTCACTTGAGCACCGGAGCGTCGACCGCGTCCGACAGCCACCGCTGCTCTAGCTCGGCCAGCGTGCCGTCCTTGCGCAGGGTGTCCACGGCGCCCGTCACGCACGAGGTGAGCGCGCTGCCCTTGTCGAGCACCAGCCCGAACTGCTCCGGCGTACCGCCCCGGTTCTCGAACTGCCCGACGATCGTCGCGTCCGTCACCTCGGCCGCGGTGATGTAGAAGGCGGTCGGCAGGTCGACGACGACGGCGTCGACCTGACCGTTCTTCAGCGCGGACTTGGCCTGGTCGTTCTTGGCGTAGGCGGCGGCCTCCTGAGTCGGCTTCACCACGTCGTCGATGTAACCGAGGCTGGTGGTGCCGACCTGTGCGCCCAGCTTGAGGCCCTTCAGGTCCGCGATGCTCTTCGCCTTCGCGGCCTTGGTGCCCTTCAGCGCGATGACGGCCTGGCGGACGTCGTAGTAGCCGGACGAGAAGTCCACGGCCTTCTTGCGCTCGTCGCTGATGGACACCTGGTTGATGTCGAAGTCGAAGGTCTTCTCACCAGGCGCGAAAGCCTTGTTGAACGGCACGCTCTGCCATACGACGGCGCTCTTGTCATAGCCGAGCTGCTTCGCCACGGCGTACGCGACCGCCGATTCGAAGCCCTCTCCGTTGGCGGGCTCGTCGTCCTTGAACCAGGGCTCGTACGCCGGTTCGTCAGTGGCGATCGTCAGCTTGCCCGAGGTCTTGGTGGCCAGCTTGCCCTTGGCACAGGTGCTCGCCGTCGAACCCGACGGAGTGTCGGCGGCCTTCTCCTCCGGCTGTGGAGCACAGCCGAGAGCGGTGGCGAGCAGGGCTGTCGTTGCGACGGCGGCGGCGCGGCGCAGCGCGCTAGGGGCAGGGTGCATGCCGGGAGATTGACAGTACACCGTCGTGTTTGTCGAGGTCACGACGGTGAATGTCCGCATAGTGGGAAGGGGTGTTGCACTCTTGTGAACAGGTGCCCCGGCAGTCGCCGGGGCCGCCGGCCGAGGGCGGGGATTGAGGGGACCGGCGGCCCGTACCGCTCAGGAGCCGTCATCCTGTGCGGGGCTGCTTCCAGTTGACTGCGCAACTACGCCCGCCGGGAGCGCGCGCACGGCACCAGCGCGTGTGAACGATTCACACGGGGCGCGTGCGCGGGGCGCGCATGGCGCGCGCTCGACTGCTCAGTGCTCGATCGCCCCGTGCTCACCAACCCCGCGCGTGCCACTCCGGCAGATGCGGCCGTTCCGCGCCCAGCGTCGTGTCGTTGCCGTGTCCCGGGTAGACCCACGTCTCGTCCGGCAGGACGTCGAAGAGCTTCGTCTCGACGTCATGGATCAGACTGGCGAACGCCTTGGGGTCCTTACGGGTGTTGCCCACACCGCCCGGGAACAGGCAGTCCCCGGTGAACACATGGGGATGCCCGTGCGGGTCGTCGTAGACCAGGGCGATCGAGCCGGGTGTGTGCCCGACCAGGTGGCGCGCGGTGAGCTCCACGCGCCCCACCCGGATGGTGTCGCCGTCGTCGACCAGGACGTCGGTCGGCACCGGGATGCCGTCGGCGTCGTCCCGGCCGGCGTACGTGCGCGCGCCGGTGGCCTCGACGACCGCGGCGAGTGCCTGCCAGTGGTCGCCGTGCCGGTGCGTGGTGACGACGGAGGCGATGCCGTCGTCACCGATCATGCCGAGCAGCGCGTCCGCGTCGTTGGCGGCGTCGATCAGCAGTTGCTCGTCCGTGGCCCGGCAGCGCAGCAGATAGGCGTTGTTGTCCATCGGGCCGACCGCGATCTTGGTGATCATCAGGTCCTTGAGCTCGTGCACGTCGGCGGGGCCGCCGACGGTCACCTGTCCGCTGTACGTCATGGCGGCAGCCTATAGCGGCAGAGGGCTCGGGGACCGTCCACGAGCCGCAGCGGCAGAGCGCTCCGGGACCGTCCGGAACTGCAGCGGCAGAGCGCTCCGCGACCTTCCAGGAACTACAGCGGCGGAAGCGCCGGCAGCGGGCCTCCGTCCGCCCTCAGGCCGGACCCGTCGCGGCGTCCGGCGAGCCAGCCGAGCAGGTCGGGCGCGGGGCCCGTGACGGTGATCTCGGGCTGGTCCGCCTCCCGGCCCGTGCGCCACGCGCGCGTGCCGTCGGTGACACGGGTCGGCGGTACGTCGGCGTGCCCGGTGAACCGCGCCGCGAGGAAGTCGATCTCCCGCTCCACGAACTCCGCCGGCAGGTCCTCCAGCTCGTACCCGATCCCGAGGTCCACATGGTGCAGCTCCACCTCGACCCATCGCCGGAACGGCACCCGGGCCGCCGCGTCGGTGACCCCGTTGCGCAGCTCCACCGTGCGCGACCAGTCCGCCGGCGCCGCTCCCGCCTCCTGGAAGCGGGCCGCGCTCTCGCGCACGTCGGTGAGCTGGACTTCGAGAGGGCGCGGGGCGTCCCGTTCGATGTCGGCGTCGCGGGCGGCGCCGGAGACGTACATGGGGCGCCCTTCGAGAACATTCACGAGGGCGTCCGCGTTGCGGGCGAGGTGCGCGAGGACGTGGCCGCGGGTCCAGCCGGGGAGCCGTGACGGCTCGGCCACGGACGCGTTGTCCAGTTTGGCCGCTGCGGTGAGCAGCCGATCGGTCGCTTCACGTACAGACACCAGGTCACGAGCGTGATCAATCATGGTGCTGACACTAGCCCCGCCACACCTTTGGGTGAAGGTGGTGAACGGGTGCCGTAAATCGAATGCGCGTGCTATAGGGTCGGTCTCGGCGTCGGGCATGCTGGAGAGCCCGGGATTGTTGTCCCATTCGGGAATCCGACCGGCGTTGTCAGTGGCTCCCCCTAGTCTGAGAAAGCACGGGGGCCCCGCCCCTGTCACTTCTCTCAAGAAAGGTGCGGACCGGCGTGGCCGACCGTCTCATCGTCCGTGGCGCGCGCGAGCACAACCTGAAGAATGTCTCGCTCGACCTGCCGCGCGACTCGCTCATCGTCTTCACGGGCCTGTCGGGGTCGGGCAAGTCCTCGCTGGCCTTCGACACCATCTTCGCCGAGGGCCAGCGGCGCTACGTGGAGTCGCTGTCCTCGTACGCCCGGCAGTTCCTCGGCCAGATGGACAAGCCGGACGTCGACTTCATCGAGGGCCTCTCCCCGGCGGTCTCCATCGACCAGAAGTCGACCTCCCGCAACCCGCGCTCGACGGTCGGCACCATCACCGAGGTCTACGACTATCTGCGTCTGCTCTTCGCGCGCATCGGCAAGCCGCACTGCCCCGAGTGCGGCCGCCCGATCTCGCGCCAGTCGCCGCAGGCCATCGTCGACAGGGTCCTGGAGCTGCCGGAGGGAAGCCGCTTCCAGGTGCTGTCGCCGCTGGTGCGCGAGCGCAAGGGCGAGTTCGTCGACCTCTTCGCGGACCTCCAGACCAAGGGCTACTCCCGCGCGCGGGTGGACGGCGAGACGATCCAGCTGTCCAACCCGCCCACGCTGAAGAAGCAGGAGAAGCACACCATCGAGGTGGTCGTCGACCGCCTCACGGTGAAGGACTCCGCCAAGCGCCGCCTCACCGACTCCGTGGAGACCGCCCTCGGCCTGTCCGGCGGCATGGTCGTGCTGGACTTCGTCGACCTCCCCGAGGACGACCCCGAGCGCGAGCGCATGTACTCCGAGCACCTGTACTGCCCGTACGACGACCTGTCCTTCGAGGAGCTGGAGCCGCGCTCCTTCTCCTTCAACTCGCCCTTCGGCGCCTGCCCCGAGTGCACCGGCATCGGCACGCGCATGGAGGTCGACCCCGAGCTGATCGTCCCGGACCCGGACAAGACCCTCGACGAGGGCGCCATCCACCCCTGGTCGCACGGTCACACCAAGGACTACTTCGGCCGCCTGATCGGCGCCCTCGCGGACGCGCTCGGCTTCCGGACGGACATCCCCTTCGCGGGCCTGCCGCAGCGCGCCAAGAAGGCCCTCCTCCACGGCCACAAGACGCAGATCGAGGTCCGCTACCGGAACAGGTACGGGCGCGAGCGGGTGTACACCACGCCCTTCGAAGGCGCCGTTCCCTTCGTCAAGCGCCGGCACAGCGAGGCCGAGAGCGACGCCAGCCGTGAGCGCTTCGAGGGCTATATGCGCGAGGTGCCCTGCCCCACCTGTGAGGGCACCCGCCTGAAGCCGATCGTCCTCGCGGTCACGATCATGGGGAAGTCGATCGCCGAGGTCTCCGCGATGTCCATCAGCGACTGCGCCGACTTCCTGGGCGAGCTGAAGCTCAACGCCCGCGACAAGAAGATCGCCGAGCGCGTGCTGAAGGAGGTCAACGAGCGGCTGCGGTTCCTGGTCGACGTCGGCCTGGACTACCTCTCGCTCAACCGCGCGGCCGGCACGCTCTCCGGCGGCGAGGCCCAGCGCATCCGCCTGGCCACCCAGATCGGCTCCGGACTCGTCGGCGTCCTGTACGTCCTCGACGAGCCGTCCATCGGTCTGCACCAGCGCGACAACCACCGGCTCATCGAGACCCTCGTCCGGCTGCGCGACATGGGCAACACGCTCATCGTCGTCGAGCACGACGAGGACACCATCAAGACCGCCGACTGGGTCGTCGACATCGGCCCCGGCGCCGGTGAGCACGGCGGCAAGGTCGTACACAGCGGCTCCCTGAAGGAGCTGCTCGCCAACGCCGAGTCGCAGACCGGCCAGTACCTGTCCGGCAAGAAGTCCATCCCGCTGCCCGACATCCGCCGCCCGCACGACCCGTCCCGGCAGCTCACCGTGCACGGCGCCCGCGAGAACAACCTCCAGGACATCGACGTCTCGTTCCCGCTGGGCGTGTTCACCGCGGTCACCGGCGTGTCCGGTTCCGGCAAGTCGACGCTGGTCAACGACATCCTGTACACGCACCTGGCCCGCGAGCTCAACGGCGCCCGTAACGTCCCGGGGCGGCACACGCGCGTGGACGGCGACGACCTCGTCGACAAGGTCGTGCACGTCGACCAGTCGCCCATCGGCCGCACCCCGCGGTCGAACCCGGCGACGTACACCGGCGTCTTCGACCACATCCGCAAGCTGTTCGCCGAGACGACCGAGGCGAAGGTCCGCGGCTACATGCCGGGCCGCTTCTCCTTCAACGTCAAGGGCGGCCGCTGCGAGAACTGCGCGGGCGACGGCACGATCAAGATCGAGATGAACTTCCTCCCGGACGTGTACGTCCCGTGCGAGGTCTGCCACGGTGCCCGGTACAACCGGGAGACCCTGGAGGTCCACTACAAGGGCAAGTCCATCTCCGAGGTCCTGAACATGCCCATCGAGGAAGCCATGGACTTCTTCGAAGCCGTCCCGGCGATCAACCGCCACCTCAGGACGCTCAACGACGTCGGTCTCGGCTACGTCCGGCTCGGCCAGTCCGCGACCACTCTGTCCGGCGGTGAGGCGCAGCGCGTGAAGCTCGCCAGCGAGCTCCAGAAGCGCTCCACCGGCCGCACGGTCTACGTCCTCGACGAGCCGACCACCGGTCTGCACTTCGAAGACATCAGCAAGCTGCTGAAGGTCCTGTCCGGCCTGGTCGACAAGGGCAACACGGTCATCGTCATCGAGCACAACCTCGACGTGATCAAGACCGCCGACTGGGTCGTGGACATGGGCCCCGAGGGCGGCGCCGGCGGTGGCCTCGTCGTCGCCGAGGGCACACCCGAGCAGGTCGCCGGGGTCCCCGCCAGCCACACCGGCAAGTTCCTGCGCGAGATCCTCGGCGCCGACCGGATCAGCGACGCGTCCTCGGTGCCGGCCCCGCGCAAGACGGCGGCCAAGAAGACGGTCGCGGCAGGGTCGACGGCGCGGAAGACCGCGACGGCCAGGACCGCGAAGGCGGTCAACAACAAGACCACCGACAAGGCGGCCGGGGCCACGAAGAAGACGGCGCCCGCGAAGAAGACGACGCGAGCCCGCAAGGCCTGAGGCTCCCGAGCGACGAGCCGAACAAATCCTGAAAAGCGCGGCGCCCCGCGGGAACTCCCCGCGGGGCGCCGCGCGTTGCATCATCAGCCGCCCGCTCCCCCGGGGCGACAAAGAACCTTGACTCCTCAACAGCGCAATGGAAAAGGAACGCCTCCTAGAAGTCCCCCAGTTCGGAGGCGTACGGCGGCTCAGCGCCCGCCCGGGAGCAGGTGATCGCGGCTGCCCGCGCCGCGAACCGCAGCAGCCGTGTCCAGCCGTCGGCGCCCAGTCCCACGAGCGCCTCGGCGGACAGGGCGTCCTGGGCGGCCAACCCGTGCAACAGGGCCGCGTTCACAGTGTCCCCGGCACCGATCGTGTCCACGACGTCGACCTCCTCGCCCGGCACGGAGTGCACCGCGCCGTCCCCCGTGAAGACGGTCAGCCCGTCACCGCCCTGCGTGATCACCACGGCCGCAGGCCCCGCGGCCAGCCACTCGCGTGGGGTGCCGCCCAGCCACAGCGCGTCCTCCTCCGAGAGCTTGAGCAGCGACACCGACGGCAGCCAGCTCTTGAACCGGGCCCGGTAGCCGTCCGGGTCGGGGATCAGGCCCGCCCGGATGTTCGGGTCGAGCGCGGTGAACACCCCTTGGGCGGCCGCGCTCCGCATCAGCTCCTCATAGGCGCTCGCCCCCGGTTCCAGGACGAGCGAGCAGGTGCCGAAGGACACCGCGCGGGTTGCCGCGGGCAGCTCCGCAGGCGCGGTGAAGAGCCGGTCGGCGGTGCCCTCGACGTAGAAGGAGTAGGCGGCCGAGCCCTTCGCGTCGACGGTGGCGACCGCGAGGGTGGTCGGCTCCGGACCGCGCTGCACGCCCGACACGTCCACCCCCGCCGCCCGCAGCCCGTCGAGCAGGGCCTCACCGAAGGCGTCGTAGGAGGTGCGGGAGCAGAAGGCGGTGGGGGAGCCGAGGCGGCCGAGGGCCACGGCGGTGTTGTAGGGGCCGCCGCCGAGCGCCGGCCGCAGAGCCGCGAGGGCGCCCGTGCCCTGCGGTACCAGATCGATCAGGGCCTCACCGGCGACGACGATCACGAGGCGGTTCCTTTCACGGACATCAAGGGTGGTTCGGGGCTGTCGGACTGCGGAGGCTCGACCGCGCCCTCGCCCTGCTCGGACCTCACGGACCGCCCCGATCGTCCCGGCGGACCCGGCTGATCCGGCGACCCCGGCGGTCCCGACCGTCCCGGCTGTTCGGCACAGCCGCACGAGGTGCGGTGCATGAAGGTGCAGGGAAGGCGCACGGTCCGGGCAGGCGCGTCCGAAGCGGCGAGGCGGTCCAGCAGGACGCGGACCGCCTGGGCGCCGATGTCCCTGCTGGGCTGCGCTATCGCGGTGAGCCGGGGGGAGAACAGGTCCGCCCAGGCGAAGTCGTCGAAGCAGCACAGGGCGATGTCGTCGGGCACGGACAGACCGTGGTCACGCAGGGCGCGTAGGGCCCCGATGGTCATCGCGTTGTTGGCGGTGACGAGCGCGGTGGGCGGCGGGGCGAGCGACAGCAGGGCGGCGGTGGCCTGTTCGGCGCCGGCCGACTCGGAGTCGCCATGCACCACGAGGCGTTCGTCGTACGCCAGCCCGGCCGCCGCCAGGCCGTCCCGGTATCCGGCGAGCCGCTCGCCGGTGGTGCTGAGCCCGGGGCGGCCGGCGACCATGCCGATCCGTCGGTGGCCGAGACCGGCGAGATGGGTGACCAGCCGGGCCACGGGTTCGGCGCCGTCGGCACAGACCTGGTCGAAACGCGGCGAGCCGTCCGCCGGGGCGTCGACCACGCGGTCCAGGAAGACGGTCGGCACCTTGTGGCGCCCGAGGTAGGCGATCAGTTCGCGCGGATCCGCGGAGGGCGCGACGATCATGCCGTCCACGCGGCGCTCGTGCAGGAGCTGGACGACCTTGCGTTCATGTCGCGGATCGTCGTGCGGGTCGGCGATGAGCAGGCTGTAGCCGTGTTCCAGGGCCGCGGCCTCGACGCCCTGGAGGATCTCCGTGAAGTAGGGGTTGCTGATCGCCGACACCGCGAGCCCGATGGACCGCGTGCGGGAGGTGACCAGGGAACGGGCGAGGGTGTTGGGCGTGTAGCCGAGCTCGTCCATGGCGTCCTGGACCGCCTGGCGGGTGTGGGGCAGCACCGGCCGGGTGCCGTTCAGCACATGCGAGACGGTCGCCACGGACACGCCGGCGCGTCGTGCGACGTCGGCCATGGTCGCCATGGCGATCCCCTTCCTGCGCTGTGCCCCTCCCGGGGCCGCCGCGATTCTTCTGGCCGGGACCGTATCCCATTCGGAGCAGGACGTAAACGCTTGCGCAATCGTTTACGTCCCGTGCCCGGCCTGCCGAAAGGGAATGTGACGTCGGTACCGGCCCTGAACGTGGTGGCCGACGGGGCCGAGGGCGGCTCCCTGAGAGGGAAGTACTGCGAGCTCGTCAGGATTCCGGAATCCCGCCCCCGGTGTCCTCAGGAGTGGTGGCTCACTCCCACTCCCACCCGATGCCCACGATCCCCGTCCGCACCCGCGGCTCCACAAGGTGCACCGAGTGGTGCGGCCCGCTGATGGCCAGGTTCTGACGGCCGCTGCGGGGCGCTGCCGCCGAGTGCTGGGCGAACCGGTGGCAGCGGAGCGGCAGGGCGTTCTCGGCGAAGCGGACCTGGAGGGCGTACTGGCCGCCTGCCAGGTGGAAACCGCGGGCGTATTCGTGGGACACGTCGGCCGTGCCGTCGTCGATGCCGTAACGGAAGAGGTAGGTGTCGCCGGCCCGCAGACGTGTGCCGAAGAGCAGCTCGGCCACGAGGACACCGGTGTCGTGGTGCCAGCGGAGCCGTCCCGTGCGGCAGTTCTCCAGGGCCCGCACCGACATGCGCTCCGGCACGCACCCCGGGTCCCCGTGGTGGATGGCCACGAAGCGGTCGACGCCGTCCCTGTGGGCGCGCACGATGTGGTGCGACTCGCGCCCCGACAGTTCCCGGCGTGCGCCGATCCGTACCCGCTCGTGGTGGGCGAGGGTGTGCAGGCCGCCGTCGACCGGGCAGTCCAGTTCGGTCAGCAGCCGTTCCAGGACGCCCGAGGCTTCCACCAGGGAGCGGTACGAGCGGGCCGCCGGGCGCTGGAGATGGGAGTGGTCGTCGGCCTTGGCGAGCAGCCGGATCAGGGACTCCTCCGGTAGCTGGAGGATCTCCTCCAGCGCCCGTACGGCCCGCAGCGACTCGGGGCGCTGCGGCCGGCGGGCGCCCTGCTGCCAGTAGCTCAGGCTGGTGACGCCGACCTTCACACCGCGACGGGACAGATGGTGCTGCACGCGCTGCAGCGGCAGTCCCCGGGCGGCTATCGCGGCGCGCAGGGCGACGTGGAAAGGGCCGCCTCGCAGGGCCGTGTGCAGTTCCGCGGTGGCGGCAGTGGCGATGTCCGCTTCCTGTGTGGCGTGCGGCATGCAGGGGCCTCTCTGTGGTTGTTCACAACGGCTGGTCAGACCGTTCGCGCGGCTGGTCGGGGGCCCACCCCGTCGGCGTGGCAGGGGGCTTCACATCCGTACGCCGTGGTTACCGGCCCCGAGTTCCCCCGCATTGAAGCGTGTTGACCAAGCCCCGACAACACCTGGCGCCCGACAGCGGCGCACTCCTGGCCGAGTCGCGATGGTCCACCTCAGGTCACAGTGGGGGCTTCGGGCCCGTCGACGTGGTGCCGATCACAGACCCGGCTCCGTGGTGATCGGGGGCCATGGCTCCGACGGGGGTGGGAAGATCGTGACGACACCTACCCGGACGTGGACACCGTCCCGCTCGCAGAGGCCCTCGGAGCGCCCGTCACGTGCTGGAACAGGGGGTGCCGCCGCCCGGCGTGGCGTGGGTCGTGGACCGCTGAGCCGGGAGTCCCGGGCGTTGTCCACAGCCCCGCCGGACTGTCACCGCTCGCCAGTAGGGTGTGAGACATGGCCGATCCCTCCAGCTACCGCCCCAAGCCGGGACAGATCCCGGACTCCCCCGGGGTGTACAGGTTCCGCGACGAGCACCGCCGGGTGATCTACGTAGGGAAGGCGAAGAGCCTGCGCCAGCGCCTGGCGAACTACTTCCAGGACCTGGCCGGCCTCCACCCGCGCACCCGCACGATGGTCACCACGGCCGCGTCCGTGGAGTGGACGGTCGTGTCCACGGAGGTCGAGGCCCTGCAGCTGGAGTACTCCTGGATCAAGGAGTACGACCCCCGGTTCAACGTCAAGTACCGCGACGACAAGAGCTACCCGTACCTCGCGGTGACGATGAACGAGGAGTTCCCGCGGGTGCAGGTGATGCGCGGTCACAAGAAGAAGGGCGTCAGGTATTTCGGACCGTACGCGCACGCGTGGGCGATCCGCGACACCGTCGACCTCCTCCTGCGCGTCTTCCCGGTCCGCACCTGCTCGGCCGGCGTGTTCAAGAACGCCTCCCGCACCGGCCGCCCCTGTCTGCTCGGCTACATCGGCAAGTGCTCGGCGCCCTGCGTGGAGCGCGTCTCCGCCGAGGAGCACCGTGAACTGGCCGAGGAGTTCTGCGACTTCATGACCGGCCGCACGGGCACGTACATCCGCCGCCTCGAGCAGCAGATGATGGAGGCCGCCGACGAGATGGAGTACGAGCGGGCCGCCCGCCTGCGCGACGACATCGAGGCGCTGAAGAAGGCCATGGAGAAGAACGCGGTCGTGCTCGCCGACGCGACCGACGCCGACCTCATCGCGGTCGCCGAGGACGAGCTGGAGGCGGCCGTGCAGATCTTCCACGTCCGTGGCGGGCGCGTGCGCGGCCAGCGCGGCTGGGTCACCGACAAGGTCGAGGAGATCACGACCGGCGCTCTCGTCGAGCACGCCCTCCAGCAGCTGTACGGCGAGGAGACCGGGGACGCCGTGCCCAAGGAGGTCCTCGTCCCGGCCCTGCCCGACCCCGTGGAGCCCGTCCAGGAGTGGCTGTCCGGGCGCCGCGGTTCGAACGTCTCGCTGCGCATCCCCCAGCGCGGCGACAAGCGCGCCCTCATGGAGACCGTCGAGCGCAACGCCCAGCAGGCACTCGTCCTGCACAAGACCAAGCGCGCCTCCGACCTGACCACGCGCTCGCGTGCCCTGGAGGAGATCGCCGAGGCCCTCGACCTGGACAGCGCCCCGCTCAGGATCGAGTGCTACGACATCTCGCACCTCCAGGGCGACGACGTCGTGGCCTCCATGGTGGTCTTCGAGGACGGGCTGCAGCGCAAGAGCGAGTACCGCCGCTTCCAGATCAAGGGCTTCGAGGGCCAGGACGACGTCCGCTCCATGCACGAGGTGATCACCCGCCGCTTCAAGCGCTACCTCGCCGAGAAGGAGCGGACGGGCGAGTGGGCCGACGGCGAGAACACCCTCACGGACGCCTCCTCGGCCCGCCTCCCGGACGCTTCCGCGGCCCGCCTCACCGACGCCTCCTCGGACCACCCCGCCGACGCATCCTCCGAACCGCTCACCGACACCAGCTCCGCCCCCCTCACCAACGGCCTCAAGGACGACGACGGCCGCCCCAAGCGCTTCGCCTACCCTCCGCAGCTCGTCGTCGTCGACGGCGGGCAGCCGCAGGTCGCCGCCGCCCAGCGGGCCCTGGACGAGCTCGGCATCGACGACATCGCCGTCTGTGGCCTGGCCAAACGTCTGGAGGAGGTCTGGCTGCCCGGCGAGGACGACCCGGTCGTCCTGCCCCGCACCAGCGAGGGTCTCTATCTGCTGCAGCGCGTCCGGGACGAGGCCCACCGCTTCGCGATCACCTACCAGCGCACCAAGCGCGCCAAGCGCTTCCGGTCGAGCCCGCTGGACGACGTCCCCGGCCTCGGCGAGACTCGCAAGCAGGCGTTGATCAAGCACTTCGGCTCGGTGAAGAAGCTGCGAGCCGCGACGATCGACCAGATCTGCGAGGTTCCGGGGATAGGCCGCAAGACGGCCGAGACGATCGCCGTTGCCCTCGCCCAGGCGGCCCCGGCCGCGCCCGCCGTGAACACGGCGACAGGAGAGATCATGGAAGACGAGGAATCCGATACGACGGCGGAGACCTCGGGGGAGCCCGTGTCCGCGGGCGCCCCGGACGAACGACGGGGGCAGGAGAGATGAGCGAGCACGACACACAGCCAGCAGCCGAGCGAGATCAGGAGGCTCAGGAAACCCACAAGGAGACGGGCCAGGATCTCACCCAGCAGGACGCACGCCAGGAAGACGGAGCACAGGTGAGTACGGGCATCGACGCAGCCGGGGTCCCCGAGTCGGCCATCCCCGAGCTGGTGATCATCTCCGGCATGTCCGGGGCCGGCCGTTCGACGGCAGCCAAGTGTCTGGAGGACCTCGGCTGGTTCGTCGTCGACAACCTCCCGCCCGCGCTGATCCCCACCATGGTGGAGCTCGGCGCCCGCTCCCAGGGCAATGTGGCGCGGATCGCGGTGGTCGTCGACGTCCGTGGCCGCCGCTTCTTCGACAACCTGCGCGAGTCCCTCGCCGAGCTCGACAGCCGGGGCGTCACGCGCCGGATCGTCTTCCTGGAGTCCTCCGACGACGCCCTGGTGCGCCGGTTCGAGTCGGTGCGCCGCCCGCACCCCCTCCAGGGCGACGGCCGCATCGTCGACGGCATCGCCGCCGAGCGTGAGCTGCTGCGCGAGCTGCGCGGCGACGCCGACCTGGTGATCGACACCTCCAGCCTGAACGTGCACGAGCTGCGGGCCAAGATGGACGCCCAGTTCGCCGGCGAGGAGGAGCCCGAGCTGCGGGCCACGGTCATGTCCTTCGGCTTCAAGTACGGCCTCCCGGTCGACGCCGACCTGGTGGTGGACATGCGCTTCCTGCCCAACCCGCACTGGGTTCCGGAGCTGCGCCCGTACACCGGCGTCCATGAGGAGGTCGCGGCGTACGTCTTCAACCAGCCGGGCGCGAAGGAGTTCCTCGACCGGTACGCCGAGCTGCTCCAGCTGGTTGCCGCGGGCTACCGTCGTGAGGGCAAGCGCTATGTGACGATCGCCGTCGGCTGCACGGGCGGCAAGCACCGCTCGGTCGCCATGTCGGAGAAGCTCGCCGCGCGCCTCGCGGCCGAGGGTGTGGAGACGGTGGTCGTGCACCGGGACATGGGACGCGAATGACCGGACGTACTCCGCGGCTGAGCAGGCTGCGCCGGGTGGTGCCCGAGGGACGTGGCGGCCGGCCCGCCGAGACCCGTGGCGGCCGACCACGCCGCCGGGGCGCCCAGCCCAAGGTCGTCGCCCTCGGCGGCGGCATGGGCCTGTCCGCCTCGCTCGCCGCGCTGCGCCGGATCACCGGCGACCTCACCGCCGTCGTCACCGTGGCCGACGACGGCGGCTCCAGCGGCCGGCTGCGCGACGAGCTGGGCGTGCTGCCGCCCGGCGACCTGCGCAAGGCGCTGGCCGCGCTGTGCGGGGACGACGACTGGGGCCAGACCTGGGCCCGCGTCATCCAGCACCGCTTCCACTCCCAGGGCGACCTGCACGACCACGCGGTCGGCAATCTGCTGATCGTCGCCCTGTGGGAACAGCTCGGCGATCACGTCCAGGCCCTGGACCTGGTCGGCAGACTGCTCGGCGCGCACGGGCGCGTGCTGCCCATGTCCGCCGTACCGCTGGAGCTGCAGGCCCTGGTCAAGGGGCACGACCCGGACCGGCCGGACGACGTCGACACCGTCCGGGGCCAGGCCACCGTCGCCCTCACCCCGGGCGAGGTGCAGTCGGTGCAGGTCGTGCCGCACGACCCGCCCGCCGTTCCGGAGGCCGTCGCCGCCGTCAGGGACGCGGACTGGGTGGTGCTCGGGCCGGGCTCCTGGTTCTCCTCGGTCATCCCGCACCTGCTCGTGCCCGAACTCCTGGACGCCCTCACCGAGACGAAGGCACGCCGGGTACTCTCCCTGAACCTCGCCCCGCAGCCGGGGGAAACCGAAGGCTTCTCCCCGCAGCGTCATTTGGAGGTTTTGGGACGACACGCCCCTAAACTCGCCCTGGACGTGGTGCTGGCCGACGAGGCCGCCGTGCCCGACAGCGATGTCCTCACCGAGGCCGCCAAGCGGCTCGGGGCCGCGGTCGAGCTGGCCCCGGTGGCCCGGACGGACGGGACGCCCCGGCATGACCCGGAGCTCCTCGCCGCCGCGTACGACCGTATTTTTCGGATGCATGGAAGGATCGGCCCATGGCGATGACGGCAGCGGTGAAGGATGAGATCTCCCGGCTCCCCGTCACCCGGACCTGCTGCAGAAAGGCGGAGGTCTCCGCCATCCTGCGGTTCGCCGGCGGCCTCCACCTGGTGAGCGGGCGCATCGTGATCGAGGCGGAGCTGGACACCGCGATGGCGGCCCGCCGGCTCAAGCGGGACATCCTGGAGATCTTCGGCCACAGCTCCGAGCTGATCGTGATGGCGCCGGGCGGACTGCGCCGCGGTTCGCGCTACGTCGTGCGGGTGGTCGCGGGCGGTGACCAGCTGGCCCGCCAGACCGGCCTGGTCGACGGGCGGGGCCGCCCGATCCGTGGCCTGCCCCCGCAGGTGGTCTCCGGCGCCACCTGCGACGCCGAGGCCGCCTGGCGCGGAGCCTTCCTGGCGCACGGCTCGCTCACCGAGCCCGGCCGCTCCTCCTCCCTGGAGGTGACCTGCCCGGGTCCCGAGGCCGCGCTCGCGCTGGTCGGCGCCGCCCGCCGGCTGTCGATCGCCGCCAAGGCCCGCGAGGTGCGCGGCGTGGACCGCGTGGTCGTCCGCGACGGCGACGCGATCGGCGCCCTGCTCACCCGCCTCGGTGCGCACGAGTCCGTGCTGGCCTGGGAGGAGCGCCGGATGCGCCGCGAGGTGCGGGCCACGGCCAACCGTCTCGCCAACTTCGACGACGCCAACCTCCGCCGCTCCGCGCGCGCGGCCGTCGCCGCCGGGGCACGGGTCCAGCGGGCCCTGGAGATCCTCGGCGAGGAGGTCCCCGAGCACCTCGCCGCCGCCGGACGCCTGCGCATGGAGCACAAGCAGGCCTCCCTGGAGGAGCTGGGCGCGCTCGCCGACCCGCCGCTGACCAAGGACGCCGTCGCCGGCCGTATCCGCCGCCTGCTCGCCATGGCCGACAAGCGGGCCCAGGACCTCGGCATTCCGGGCACGGAGGCCAACCTCACCGAGGAGCTGGCGGACAACCTCGCAGGCTGAGGAGCCGTACGACACGGTCGTACGGCACGACGGCACGGTCGTATGGCACGACGACACGGTCGTACCGCAGGAGCCAAAGCGCCGTGCCGACCGCCCACTTGGGCGGTCGGCACCGGCGCTTTCCGCGTCGTGCCGCACCCTTGACTCGATCATGAACTGTCATGAGCCTGGCATGTGTTCGCTGCTGTGGCGGACCATTGCTAGGGGGGTTCATGAGACACAGAGCGAGATCGATCCTCGCTGTCGGCGCGCTCCTGATAGGCGGAGCGAGCATCGCACCCATCGCCCAGGCCCAGCACGGAAGTTCGCAGGACACCGACTCGAACGAGCTCAAGGTGTTCCGAGCCGAGGTCACCAAGAAGCAGATACCCCTGCTGCTGGCGGCCGGCCAGGACGGCCACGAACTCAGTGAGCAGGCGCCCGAGAAGGGCACGGCCACCGTCGAGGTCTACCTCACCGACGACCAGGCCAAGAAGCTGGAGAAGCAGGGCGTCGAGCTCACCGAGCACGAGTTGTCCGCCAGGGCCGAGGCCCGTACCGAGAAGGCCGCCGAGGGTGTATACCGCCCGTACAGCGGCAGCGGGGGCCTGAAGGAGGAGATCGTCCGGACCGGGCAGGAGCACCCCGGCCTCACCAAGGTCGTTTCGATCGGCAAGTCGGTCAACGGCCAGGACATCCTGGCGCTCAAGCTCACCAAGAACGCCAAGAAGACGAAGGACGGCTCCAAGCCTGCCGTCCTCTACCTGTCCAACCAGCACGCGCGCGAGTGGATCACGCCGGAGATGACCCGGCGGCTGATGCACCACTACCTGGACAACTACAGGACCGACAAGCGTGTGAAGAAGATCGTCGACTCGACCGAGCTGTGGTTCGTCATCTCGGCCAACCCCGACGGCTACGACCACACCTTCCGGGACTCCGGCACCCGCCTGTGGCGCAAGAACCTGCGGGACAACAACGGCGACGGCGCCATCAGCGTCGGCGACGGCGTCGACCTCAACCGCAACTTCACCTACAAGTGGGGCTACGACGACGAGGGTTCGTCCCCCAACCCCACCAGCGAGACCTACCGCGGCGCCGCCCCGAGCTCCGAGCCGGAGACGAAGGCGCTGGACGCCTTCGAGCGCCGTATCGGCTTCAAGTACGGCATCAACTACCACTCCGCGGCCGAACTCATCCTCTATGGCGTCGGCTGGCAGGTCGCCACCGACACCCCGGACGACGTCCTCTACGAGGCGCTCGCCGGCACGCCGGACAACCCCGCGGTCCCCGGCTACCACCCGCAGGTCTCCTCGGAGCTGTACACCACCAACGGCGAGGCCGACGGCCACGCGTCGAACGTCAACGGCATAGCGATGTTCACGCCCGAGATGTCGACCTGCCAGACCGCGTCGGACATCGACCCGAACGACCAGTGGAACGCGGCCGACTGCCAGTCGGTCTTCAACTTCCCGGACGACGAGAAGCTGATCCAGCAGGAGTTCGCCAAGAACATCCCGTTCGCGCTCTCCGTCGCCGAGTCCGCCGCGCACCCCGACCAGCCATCCTCCTCGGTCGGCCTGAGCGCCGCCGACTTCACCCCGGCGCCGTTCACCACGTCGTACTCCCGCGGCGCCGACCAGGAGGTCTCCGTCGTCGTCCGCAAGTCCGTGCGCGACAAGGAGCTCAAGTACCGTGTCAACGGCGGCCGTACGGAGGACATGCGGCTGAGGCCCTGGAAGGGCGGCGAGACGTACGGCGGTGAGGACAACCTCTACTTCGACGAGTACCGCGCCAAGGTCGCCGACGGCGACCCGGGCGACAAGGTCGAGGTGTGGTTCACCGGCGAGACCAGGAGCGGAAAGAAGGTCTCCAGCAAGCACTTCACGTACACCGTGGCCGAGCGGCCGCGCGCGGACGTGCTCGTGGTCGCCGAGGAAGGCGCCACCGCCACGCACGCGCAGAAGTACGTCGACGCGCTCAAGGCCAACGGCCACAAGGCGATCGTCTGGGACGTCGCCGCTCAGGGCGCGCCCGACGCGCTCGGCGTGCTGGGCCACTTCGACACAGTCGTCCACTACACCGGCGCGAACGTCCCCGGCAACGCCACCCAGCTCCAGCTGCGCGCCTACCTCAACGAGGGCGGCAGGCTGATGGAGGCGGGCGAGCAGGCCGGCGGCAGCGTGGACCTCGGCGGCGGCACCCTGTCGAACGACTTCAGCCAGTACTACCTGGGCGCCTACTCGCGTACGTCGACCCCCGGGGCCACCGGCTTCACCGGCTCCGGCAGGCTCGGCGGCTTCACCGGAGCGCTCGGTGACGCCACCGGCAACCCGCTGGACAAGGCGGGGACGTACTCCGTCACCTCGGACGAACTGCCCGCCGACAAGTACCCGCAGTTCGCGGGCGCGGGCGCGGGCCAGTTCGCCGGGACCGTCAACCCGTACGGACCGTTCGCGGGCTCCTACATGGCGGCCGCCGTGCACACCAACGACGCCTACAAGCGGCTGACCAGGACCGTCGACCTCACCGGAGTGAGCGCGGCGGACAAGCCCACGCTGCGCACCCAGCTGCTGTGGGACGTCGAGCCCGGCTACGACAACGTCCTGGTCGAGGCCCACACCACAGGGGCCGGCGACTGGACGACGCTGCCCGAGGCGGGCGGCGCCACCAGCGCCACCGTGCCTGCGGACTGCGAGGCCGGGTACTACGTGGGCGAGCACCCCTGGCTGAGCCACTACCTCACGGTGGCCGCGGGCGGCTGCACCGCGACCGGCACCAGCGGCTCGTGGAACGCCCTCACCGGTGCCTCCTCGGGCTGGCAGCAGGTCGAGTTCGACCTGAGCGCGTACGCCGGCAAGTCGGTCGAGGTCTCGATCAGCTATGTCAGCGACCCGGCGTTCGGCGGCCACGGTGTCCTCGCGGACGCGGCCTCCCTCGTCGTCGGTGGTACGGCCACCGAGACGGAGGGCTTCGAGACGTCGCTCGGCGCCTGGAAGGTGGCCGGACCGCCCGCGGGCAGCCCGGCCGTCCTCAAGGACTGGGCGCGCACCGGAGCGCTGTTCCAGACGTACGGAGCGGTCACCACGGACGACACCGTGCTGCTGGGCTTCGGCCTGGAGCACGTCCCCGCGGCGGCCGACCGTACGGCGCTCATCGGAAAGGCCCTCGACTCACTTGACGAGTGACACGCCGAGGTCAACTGTGCGCAACACAGAGTGACCGAATCGAGTGATCCGGGCTTCCGGGCCGGGCGGTCCGTACCCCTACTGGCGGGTACGGGCCGCCGTGCCGTGTATGAGGCATCTGGATGTCACCACGGCGGCCTCAGAGAGGTAGGGTCGTAGGCGGTCGGGGACATCCCAAACAGAGCTCGCCGGCACCGCATGGCCGGCGTACCAACGAGGAGATCGGTTCGTGACGATCCGCGTAGGCATCAACGGCTTCGGTCGTATCGGTCGCAACTACTTCCGCGCGCTGCTGGAGCAGGGTGCTGACATCGAGATCGTGGCTGTCAACGACCTGGGTGACACTGCGACCACCGCTCACCTGCTGAAGTACGACACGATTCTGGGCCGCCTCAAGCAGGAGGTCTCCCACACCGCCGACACCATCACGGTCGACGGCAAGACCATCAAGGTCCTGTCCGAGCGCAACCCCGCCGACATCCCGTGGGGCGAGCTGGGCGTCGACATCGTCATCGAGTCGACCGGCATCTTCACCAAGAAGGAAGACGCCGCCAAGCACCTCGCCGGTGGCGCCAAGAAGGTCCTCATCTCGGCTCCGGCCAAGGACGAGGACATCACCATCGTGATGGGCGTCAACCACGACAAGTACGACCCGGCGAACCACCACGTCATCTCCAACGCCTCCTGCACCACCAACTGTGTGGCGCCGATGGCGAAGGTCCTCGACGAGAACTTCGGCATCGTCAAGGGCCTGATGACCACGGTGCACGCGTACACCAACGACCAGCGCATCCTGGACTTCCCGCACAAGGACCTGCGTCGCGCGCGTGCCGCCGCGGAGAACATCATCCCGACGACCACGGGTGCCGCCAAGGCCACCGCGCTGGTCCTGCCGCAGCTCAAGGGCAAGCTGGACGGCATCGCCATGCGCGTCCCGGTCCCGACCGGCTCGGTCACGGACCTGGTCGTCGAGCTCGGCCGTGAGGTCACCAAGGAAGAGGTCAACGCCGCCTTCCAGAAGGCCGCCGAGGGTGAGCTCAAGGGTCTGCTCGACTACACCGAGGACGAGATCGTGTCCTCGGACATCGTCAACGCCCCGGCGTCCTGCACCTTCGACTCCTCCCTGACCATGGTCCAGGAGGGCAAGAACGTGAAGGTCATCGGCTGGTACGACAACGAGTGGGGCTACTCCAACCGCCTCGTCGACCTCACGGTCTTCGTCGGCAACCAGCTCTGATATCCAGAGCAGGCGCATTGATGTGAGAGCAGGGCTCGGGCGGCGCAGCGACGCGCCGTCCGAGCCCTGACTCACGTGCAGCTCAGACCTGTTGGATCACGAGCGCTTTCGAGCGATCACGAGCCCTCCTCGGGAGTCCCCTTCATGAAGACGATCGACGAACTTCTCTCCGAAGGCGTCGCCGGCAAGCGGGTCTTCGTCCGCGCCGACCTGAACGTGCCGCTGGACGGCACCACGATCACCGACGACGGCCGCATCCGCGCCGTGCTGCCCACCGTCAAGGCGCTGGCCGAGGCGGGCGCCCGCGTGGTCGTCGCCTCGCACCTGGGCCGCCCCAAGGGCGCCCCGGACCCCGCCTTCTCCCTCGCCCCGGCCGCCGCGCGCCTCGGTGAACTCCTCGGCGCCGACGTGGCGTTCGCGACCGACACCGTCGGCGAGTCCGCCCGGGCCGTCGTCTCCGGCCTCACCGACGGCCGGGTCGCGGTCGTCGAGAACCTCCGCTTCAACGCCGGAGAGACCAGCAAGGACGACGCCGAGCGCGGCGCCTTCGCCGACCGGCTCGCCGCCCTCGCCGACGTGTACGTGAGTGACGGCTTCGGCGCGGTGCACCGCAAGCACGCCTCGGTGTACGACCTTCCGGCCCGCCTGCCGCACTACGCCGGCCACCTCATCGCCACCGAGGTCGGCGTCCTCAAGAAGCTCACCGAGGATGTGCAGCGCCCGTACGTCGTCGCCCTCGGCGGTGCCAAGGTCTCCGACAAGCTCGCCGTCATCGACCAGCTGCTCGGCAAGGCCGACCGCCTCCTCATCGGCGGCGGCATGGCCTACACCTTCCTCAAGGCCAAGGGCTACGAGGTCGGCATCTCCCTCCTCCAGGAGGACCAGATCCCGGCCGTCACCGAGTACATGGAGCGCGCCGAGAAGAACGGCGTCGAGATCGTCCTGCCGGTCGACGTCCTGGTCTCCACCGAGTTCCCGGACCTGAAGACCAAGGCCCCGGCCAACCCCACGACCGTCGCCGCGGACGCCATCCCCGCCGACCAGGAGGGTCTGGACATCGGTCCCGAGACCCGCAAGCTGTACGCCTCGAAGCTCGCCGACGCCGCCACCGTCTTCTGGAACGGCCCCATGGGCGTCTTCGAGCACCCCGACTACGCCGAGGGCACCAAGGCGGTCGCCCAGGCCCTCGTCGACTCCAAGGGCTTCACCGTGGTCGGTGGCGGCGACTCCGCCGCGGCCGTGCGCACCCTGGGCTTCGACGAGAACGCATTCGGCCACATCTCGACCGGTGGCGGCGCCTCCCTCGAATACCTTGAGGGCAAGACGCTCCCCGGCCTCGCCGCACTGGAGGACTGACCCTTTATGGCTGCATCTAATTTTTCTGGGCGCACGCCGCTGATGGCGGGCAACTGGAAGATGAACCTCAACCACCTCGAGGCCATCGCCCACGTCCAGAAGCTCGCCTTCGCCCTGGCCGACAAGGACTACGAGGCCGTCGAGGTCGCCGTCCTGCCGCCCTTCACCGACCTGCGCTCCGTGCAGACCCTGGTCGACGGCGACAAGCTGAAGATCAAGTACGGCGCCCAGGACATCTCGGCCCAGGACTCCGGCGCCTACACCGGCGAGATCTCCGGCTCGATGCTGGCCAAGCTGAAGTGCACGTACGTGGCGATCGGCCACTCCGAGCGCCGCCAGTACCACGCCGAGACCGACGAGATCGTCAACGCCAAGGTCAAGGCCGCCTTCAAGCACGGCCTGACCCCGATCATGTGCGTCGGCGAGGAGCTGGAGGTCCGCGAGGCCGGCAACGCCGTCCCGCACACCCTGGCCCAGGTCGAGGGCGGTCTGAAGGACATCCCGGCCGAGCAGGCCGAGACCATCGTGATCGCCTACGAGCCCGTCTGGGCCATCGGCACCGGCAAGGTCTGCGGCGCCGAGGACGCCCAGGAGGTCTGCGCCGCCATCCGCGGCAAGATCGCCGAGCTGTACTCGCAGGACGTGGCCGACAAGGTGCGCATCCAGTACGGCGGCTCCGTGAAGTCCGGCAACGTTGCCGAGATCATGGCGCAGGCCGACATCGACGGCGCGCTGGTCGGCGGTGCCTCGCTGGACGCCGACGAGTTCGTCAAGATCGTGCGCTTCCGCGACCAGTGAGTATGCGGTAGCGGCGATACGTCGTACCCTTGCGGGGGCATGGTGGCCTACCACCGTGCCCCCGTCGTCCATACAAGTCCGAGGAAGTTGGTCCAGCCGTGGTTTTGGGGTTCTCGATCGCCCTGATCGTCTTCAGCCTGCTGCTGATGCTGCTGGTGCTGATGCACAAGGGGAAGGGCGGCGGCCTCTCCGACATGTTCGGTGGCGGCATGCAGTCGTCCGTCGGCGGCTCCTCGGTCGCCGAGCGCAACCTCGACCGGATCACCGTTGTGGTCGGTCTGCTCTGGTTTGCGTGCATTGTCGTGCTCGGCATCCTGATGAAGGTGACCAACTGACCGGCACGCACAATCCGCACGTAAGGCCCCATGTTCGGTACGCGCAGCTGAGCGCGGCCTATCATGGGGCTTGCGTCTTGGTGTGAGGGCTCTGTAACTCCAATCACTGGACGCGCGTTGGGCCTTACGTAGACTGAGGCGCTCGCAGCGAAGCGAAACGCCGACTCGCTTCGCGGCACCATCACGCAGGGAGTTACGACCGTGGCAAGTGGCAACGCGATCCGAGGAAGCCGGGTCGGGGCGGGGCCGATGGGCGAGGCCGAGCGCGGCGAGTCCGCGCCGCGGCTGCGCGTCTCCTTCTGGTGCTCCAACGGGCACGAGACGCAGCCGAGCTTCGCCAGCGACGCGCAGGTGCCCGATACCTGGGACTGCCCGCGCTGCGGCTTTCCCGCAGGACAGGACCGGGACAACCCGCCGGACCCGCCGCGCACCGAGCCGTACAAGACGCATCTGGCGTATGTACGGGAGCGGCGCAGCGACGCGGACGGCGAGGCGATCCTCGCCGAGGCGCTCGCCAAACTGCGGGGCGAGATCTAGGAGTTGAGGACCGGCCGGGCATCGAGGGATGCCTGGCCGGACCCGTTTGACGCACGGGTGCGGTGCCGCTCGGGACCGATTGTCAGTGGTGCCCTCTACGGTTTGTTCATCGGACGAATCGTGAGGGGGAGTTGTGGCGACGGCTGAGGCGGTGGGCGGGCGTACGCCCGCGTGGCGCGGGGGATTCGGACGGTTGTGGACCGCCGCCGTGGTCTCCCGGTTCGGAGACGCGCTGCGTACCACCGCGCTTCCGCTGCTCGCCGTGCAGCTCACCGACGACCCCCTGGTCATCGCCTCGGTCACCGCCTGCGGCTATGTCCCGTGGCTGCTGTTCGGGCTGCTCGGTGGCGCCGTGGCGGACCGGGTGGACCAGCGGCGCGCGATGTGGGCGGTGGATCTCGTACGAGGACTGCTCGTCGCCGGATTCGCCCTCGCCGTCGGACTCGGACACGCGTCGATCCCTCTGGTGCTCGCGCTCGCCTTCTCACTGACGGCACTCCAGACACTGTTCGACAACGCGGCCACGGCCCTGTTGCCGAACCTGGTGGACCGCGCGGCCCTGGGCAGTGCCAACGCCCGGCTGATGAGCGGCCAGCAGCTCGCGGGCGGCCTGCTGGCTGGCCCGTTCGTGCCGTTGCTGCTGACGGTCGGGGCCGCCATGCCGTTCGTGGCCGACGCGAGCACCTATCTGCTGGCCGCCGCCCTGATCGCGTCCCTGCGCCTTCGCCCGCCCGAGCGGGAGCCGCGCCCGGCCGGCAGCACGCTCCGGGCCGAGATCGGTGAGGGACTGCGCGCGCTGTGGCGCGACCGCGCGCTGCGGGCGGTCTGCGTGGCGACGCTGCTGTGCAACATCGGCATGGGCGCCCTGATCGCCACCCTGGTGCTCCATGTGACGCGGTGGCTGCACGCCGGTGACGCGGAGTACGCGGCCGCCATGACCGTGTACGCGGCCGGGAGCCTGGCCGGCGGCCTCGTCGCCCAGCGGATCGCGCGCCGGGTCGGACGGGTGCGGGCGCTGCTCTTCGGCGGCACGGTCCAGGTCGTGTCCCTGCTGGTCATGGGCACGGTGCGGCACCTCGGCGCGCTGCTCGGCGGGATGCTGCTGCTCGGCCTCATGAACATGGTGTGGAACGTCAACCAGGTCACGCTGATGCAACAGCGCAGCCCCGAGACCATGTTCGGCCGCATCGCCTCCGCCTTCCGCACCGCCTCCACCTCCGGTGCTCCGCTCGGCGCCGTGCTCGGCGGAGCGGTCGCCCACGCCTACGGGCTGAACGCGCCGGCGTTGCTCGGGGCCCTGCTGTTCGCCCTGGCCGTCACCTCGTTGATACCTGCGAGCAAGGCCGACGTACCTGTTGTTGCACCGGACGACGACGCGACGACAGCTCACGTCACCCGCTGATCAACTAGGTTGGAACAGCCCAAGCAGGCAGGAAAGAAGGCTGAAGTCGGACATGAACGCAGACGGCCGTACCAGGCTCAACCAGATGCCCGAGTGGACCGCGCTGGCCAAGCACCGCGAGGAGCTCGGCCAGGTGCAGCTGCGGGAGCTGTTCGCCGCCGACCCCGGGCGCGGCGCCGGATACACGCTCCAGGTCGGTGACCTGCACATCGACTACTCCAAGCAGCTCGTCACCGACGAGACGCTGCGGCTGCTGCGGGAGCTGGCCGCCGCGACGGACGTGTTCGGGCTGCGGGACGCCATGTTCCGCGGCGAGAAGATCAACACCACCGAGAACCGCGCCGTGCTGCACACCGCGCTGCGCGCGCCGCGCGAGGCGGTGATCGAGGTCGACGGCGAGAACGTCGTCCCCGGTGTGCACGCCGTCCTCGACAAGATGGCCGACTTCGCCGAGCGGGTCCGCTCCGGCGCCTGGACCGGCCACACCGGCCGGCGCATCAAGAACGTCGTCAACGTCGGCATCGGCGGCTCCGACCTCGGCCCGGCGATGGCCTACGAGGTGCTGCGCAGCTACACCGACCGCGACCTCACCGTCCGCTTCGTGTCGAACGTCGACGGCGCCGACCTGCACGAGGCCATCCGCGACCTGGACGCGGCCGAGACGCTGTTCGTCATCGCCTCCAAGACCTTCACCACGATCGAGACGATCACCAACGCCACGTCCGCGCGCAACTGGCTGCTCGGCGAACTGAAGGCCGGCCAGGAAGCCGTCGCCAAGCACTTCGTCGCCCTGTCGACGAACGCCGAGAAGGTCGCCGACTTCGGCATCGACACGGCCAACATGTTCGAGTTCTGGGACTGGGTCGGCGGACGGTACTCATACGACTCGGCGATCGGCCTGTCCCTGATGATCGCCATCGGGCCCGACCGCTTCCGGGAGATGCTGGACGGCTTCCGGCTCGTCGACGAGCACTTCCGCACCGCACCCGCCGAGGCCAACGCGCCGCTGCTGCTCGGCCTGTTGGGCATCTGGTACGGCAACTTCCACGACGCCCAGTCGCACGCGGTGCTGCCGTACAGCCACTACCTGTCGAAGTTCACGGCGTATCTGCAGCAGCTGGACATGGAGTCCAACGGCAAGTACGTCGACCGGGACGGGCAGGAGGTCGACTGGCAGACCGGGCCGGTCGTGTGGGGCACGCCCGGCACCAACGGGCAGCACGCGTACTACCAGCTGATCCACCAGGGCACCAAGCTGATCCCGGCGGACTTCATCGGCTTCGCCGAGCCGGTCGCCGAGATGAGTGACGAAGTCAAGGCGCAGCACGACCTGCTGATGGCGAACTTCTTCGCCCAGACGCAGGCGCTGGCCTTCGGCAAGACGCCCGACGAGGTGCGTGCCGAGGGGGTGCCTGAGGAGCTGGTGGCCCACAGGACGTTCAAGGGCAACCACCCCACGACCACGATCCTCGCGCGCGAGCTGACCCCGTCGGTGCTCGGCCAGCTGATCGCGCTGTACGAGCACAAGGTCTTCGTGCAGGGCGCGGTGTGGAACATCGACTCCTTCGACCAGTGGGGCGTGGAGCTCGGCAAGGTCCTCGCCAAGCGCGTCGAGCCCGCACTCACCGAGGGCGCCGACGTGCCGGGGCTGGACGCGTCGACCAAGGCGCTCGTCGCCAAGTACCGGGAGCTGCGCGGCCGGTCGTGATCGCGGACGCGGAAAGCGGGCGGCGCGCGGTCGTCCGCTTCCCGTAGACTCCCTCGGTGATCATGAGCACGATCACTCGGGGGAGTGTGAAGTGGCGAATACGCAAGGGAGTTGGACCGGTGGCGCACTGACCGCCCGGTCGTTCCTGAAGCCTCATCATGTGGCGCGGGCGGTGTTCCACCCGACCTGGATCCCGGAGTCACTGGATCCGTCGGTGGACGCGCTGAAGAAGGCACGCGTCATCGCGGGCGCGGTGGCGGCGTTCGGCGTCTACACCTTCGTGGAGGGCGGGTTCGCCTTCGACGAGATGCTGGACAACGCGGCGACCGCCTCCGCCGTCCTGCTCTTCATCACGCCGCTCACGGTCGGCGTGATGCTCTACCTCTGGCGGCGTTCCGGCGCCGGCACCGTGGGGCAGCTGCGGGAGCCGCTCGTCAGGTCGCTGAAGTTGCTGCTGCTGTTCATCGGCTCGGCGTTCGGGACGGTGCTGCTCTTCCAGCTGGGCAATGCGTTCGGGCCGCTCGGGACGCTGCTGTTCGGCTTCGTGGGGCTCTGGATGGCCTTCTTCGTGATGGCCGGCGCCTGGCGGATCTCCGGCAACTTCTTCGGCACGGCCGCCGTGCACCGCTGTCTGCCGCCCCTGCTCGCCACCGTCACGACCTGGCTGATGGCCATCCCCGATCTGATCACGGGCGATCTGCACGGCCTCGGGCTGGCCATGGGCGTCGTCTTCATCCTGGGCGCCCCGGTGACGGTCACCGCCATCGCGCTGCTGGAGATGGGCCGGCTCAAGAGCCGGTACGGCATCCGGCTGGCGGCCCACCCGGCCACGCTGCCGCCGCTCCCGGGCCGGTATCCGGCGCCGGCGCCGGCACCGACCCCGCCGCCACCGTCGTACGCACCGAACGGCTTCGGCCCGCCGCAGGGCAACCCCTACGCGCCGGGCCCCCGGAATCCGTACGCCCCGCAGGCTCCGCACGTCCCGCCGCAGGCTCCGCACATCCCGGCGCGTCCTCCGCACATCCCGCCGCAGCCCCCGTACAACCCACAGCGGCCCCACGGCACCTGACCCCGGGCAACCGTCGGCTCCGCCGGTCAGGCGACCGCGCTCAGGGTGTCCGCGAGGCGGCGACGGGCCGCGCGGGCGGCGGGGACGGCGGCGAGCGCGGCCGCCCCGGTGACCGCTGCCGCGCCGTACAGCAGCAGGAGGGCGGCGGACGGCCCCTGGGCGATCCCGGCGCCGATGCCGCTCGATCTGCCCTGGGCGTCGATCAGCCAGTGCGCGAGGGGCGTGCCCAGGGCCGTACCGATGACGACCGCGGCCAGGGCGGTGCAGGCGGTGGACGTGACGGTGATCGCGGTGATCTGGCGGGGGGACAGGCCGATGGCCTTGAGGGCCAGCAGGTCGCGCTCGCCCTCGCGGACGGTGCCGCCGATCGCGGTCAGCAGCTCGATCAGCCCGATGAGAGCCAGTACGGCGATCAGACCCACGACGACTCCCCGCAGGGGCGAGAGCCCGTCAGCGGGGTTCGGCACGGCGTGCACGTCCAGGCGTCCGGCTCCGGCGGTGACCAGCCGGTCGGCGACCTCCTGCGGGTCCGCGCCCGGGCGCAGCCGCAGCTCGTAGAGGGTGGGGTCGAGGCCGGGGTCGTTCTCGCGGAGGGTGTCGAGGGAGGTGGAGATGACGCGGCCCGCGTTCTCCGGCTCGATGCTGCGGCCCACGATGTGCAGGATCTGCGGCTGGTCGCCGACGGTCATCCGTACCCAGTCGCCGACCTTCACGTCCAGCAGGTCCAGCAGCCCCTGCCCGGCCACCGCCTCGTCGCGTCCCTGTGCGGCCCGGCCCTCGGCCAGGGCGTACGGGTAGGGCTCCGCGCGGGTGCCGAGCCCGCGCAGGGCGATCGTGGCCGTCTGCCCCGGGACCAGGGCGGCCACCTCGACGCCAGGGTAGGCCGCGGCGACCTGCCGGTCGCGCTCCAGCAGCGCGCGGGCGTCCCGCTCGGCCAGGCCGGAGTCGGCACGTGCGGTGAGGGCGGTCGGCAGACCGATCCGCTCCGGCCTGCTGTCGAAACGGTCGATGGTGGTCCAGGCGCTCATCGCGACCACGATCAGCAGCAGCGGCAGCGCCAGCCGGGCGACCGTGGCCAGCGACCGCCTGCGGCCCGTGAAAGCCCGGTGCCAGCCCAGGACCAGCGCGGGCGGCACCCGCAGCCCGAGCCCCCGCCGGGCCGGCCCGGAAAGCCGCCCGCCGAGCGGGGCCGCAGGCCGGGGCACGGGCACCGGGGGCACCCGTCCCGCCCGCCACGCCGCGAGCCCGGTGGTCGCGCCGATGAACAGCACCGCGCCGACCGGCACCACGAGCAGCGCCACGGTGTGCCCCGGCAGCCCCTGCCACACCCCGACCGCGTCCCCGAGCCGCCCCGGGATGCGGCTGCCGAGGGCCTGGATGAGGGCCGCCGCGGCCAGCGCACCCAGCAGCGCGTACGCGAGGTGCTGGATCAGGAAGACGCGCACCACCTGACCCGGCGTGAAGCCGATCGCCTTCAGCACCGAGATGTCCCGCAGATGGCCGCGGATACGGGTGCCGATCGCCCCGTGCACGGCGAGCCCGGCGGCGACCAGTGCGCCCAGCCCGAACAGGCCCAGCACCTGTCCGAGCAGCCGGTTGTCGCCCTGCGCCTCGGCGCGCGCCTGCTTCCAGGTGGACACCTCGTCCACCGCGCCGGCGCCCAGCACGGTCACGGCGCGCTGGACGGCGTAGTCGGTCTCGTCGGGATCCGTCAGACGCAGCCCGATCACCTGGCCGCCGGGCTCGCGCACGGCGGACGGCGGCGCCCAGACCAGCCCCGGCTGCTCGCCGGGCCGGTAGCGCGGCTCGGCGCTGTCGGCGATGCCGAGGACGGTCAGGGTCCGGCCGGTGCCGGGCAGGGTGAGGGTGTCGCCGGGGGCGGCCAGCAGGGCGCGGGCCAGACGGCTCTCCAGGACGACGCCGTCGGGGTTCGCGGGGTCCAGCCAGTGGCCGGAGGTGAGGAGCGGGCGGTCGACGGCGGGGCGTTCGGGTGTGCCGCGCAGTTCGACGGAGGCGCGGGTGCCGCGGGCGGCGACGGTGGTCGTGGCGGTGGGGTAGGGGCCTGCGACGGACTCGACGGCGCCGACCGAGGACAGCCGGCCGGTGTCGGCCGAGGAACTGGTGTGCAACCACACGTGCGCGCCGTTGGCCTGGGTGAAGACGCGCTGCCAGGGGTTGGTGGCGTAGCCGAAGAGAGCCGTGGCCAGCAACAGCGACACGACGATGCCGGCCGTGGCCAGCACGAGGAACAGCGCCTCGCCGCGGTGCGTGCGCAGATCGGAGTGCGCCCAGCGCAGGGTGGCTCGCACCGGCCTCAGCCCCTCGGCCCGCGTACGGGGCAGTGGTCGTACACCGGCATGTCAGTCCCTGAGCTCCAGCACACCCGATATCCCGGCCCGGCGCGACGGCGTCCCGCCGTCCAGCTCGGCGTCGTCCGCGATCCGCCCGTCGAAGAAGCTGATCACCCGGTCCGCGGCGCTCGCCAGCCGTGCGTCATGCGTGACCAGCACGATCGTCTGGCCGCGCTGGTGGAAGCGGGACAGCAGCCGCATCACCTCGCGGGTGCCCTTGCTGTCCAGGCTGCCCGCGGGTTCGTCGGCCAGCAGCAGCGGGGGACGGTTGACCAGGGCCCGGGCCAGCGCGACCCGCTGCTGCTCGCCGCCGGACAGCTCACCCGGCATGCTCCGCTCCTTGCCCGCGAGGCCCAGCTCGGCCAGCAGCTCCGCCCGCTCGGCGCGGGCCCGCTTGGGCGGGACGCCGGCGAGCAGGGCGGGCAGCTCGACGTTGTCGGCGACGGACAGGTCGGAGACCAGGTTGAAGAACTGGAAGACGATGCCCAGGCGCTTTCTGCGCTCCACCGCCCAGCGCGCCTCGCTCCACTTGTCCGCGCACTCGCCGTCCAGCCAGATGCTGCCGCTGTCGGGCCGCTGCAGTCCGCCCAGCAGATGCAGCAAGGTCGACTTGCCGGCACCGGACGGACCGGTGATCGCCACGAACTCGCCCTGCCGGACCGCCAGATCGACCCCGCGCACGGCATACGCCGGAGCGCCCTCGCCGTAATGCGTCTTGACCAGGCCCTCGGCGCGCAGCACAGGGCTCCGGGGACCTTCCTTGGGCGCCGCGGCACCGTCGGCGCGCAGCACAGGAGTGGAATCGTCGCTCACTCCAGCTCCTCCAGCTCTTCCTGGCACCGCTCCAGCCAGTCGAGGTCTGCCTGCAGGTGCAGCATCGCGCCCTCTATCAGCAGATGGGCGATGCGGTTGTCCCGGTCCTCGGCGCCGGCCAGTTTCGACAGCTGACGCATGGTGTTCAGGTACTGGCGCCGCTGTCTGTTGATGAGGGCGATCTGGTCGGCGAGACCGGTCTGCGGGGCGAGGGCCAGCTTCATGAAGAACTCGTCCCGTACCCGCGGCTCGTCCTCGGGCTCCTCGAACCAGGCGCGCAGCGCCTCACGCCCGGCATCGGTGAGGTGGTAGACCTTTTTGTTGGGTCGGCTGGACTGCTCGACGTCCTCGCCCTCGATCAGTCCCTGCTTCTCGAGGCGGCCGAGGGTGACATAGATCTGGCCGACGTTCGGCTGAGGGTACGCGGAGCCCAGCGTCTGCTCAAGGTCCTGCTTGAGCTCGTAGCCGTGGGCCGGTCCGCGCGCCAGCAGGGCCAGGAGGGGCAGCCGCACTCGCGCTCTCCTCCTCGCATCCGGGTAATGTGCCGCAAGGCCTAGTATCGCGCATACCTAACAGGTATACATGGCCTCTGACTCCGGGCGAAGGTGCCCAGGGCCGGTGTGCAAGGAGGAACCTATGCGGTGGATACACGCCGCCGGTAGGGGCCTTCTCGTCCTCGTCGTGATCTTGGCGGGTTACATCGCTTCCGGCGCCCGGGGCGACGAGAGCACCGCGAGCGGCCGGGGGCCCCTGACCCTCGCCACCGCCGGCGACCTCACCGGCTATCTCGGTTCCGTGCTGGCGGGCTGGAACCGCGCCCACCCCGGCGAGAAGGTCACCCTCGTCGAACTGCCGGACTCCGCCGACGAGACCCGCGCGCAGATGATCACCGACCTGCGCGACGGCGACGGCGGCCGCTTCGACCTGCTCAACATCGACGTCAGCTGGACCTCGGAGTTCGCGGCGCACGGCTGGATCCGCCCGCTGCCCCGCGACCGCTTCCCGCTCGGCACCTTCCTCCCGCCGGTCGTGGACACGGCGACCTACGACGGCCAGCTGTACGCCGTCCCGTACGTCACCAACGCCGGTCTGCTCCTCTACCGCAAGGACATCCTCGCCAAGGAGGGCGTCGACCCGCCGCGCACCTGGTCCGAACTGGAACGGGCCGCGAAGACCATCGCGCCCGAGTACGGCCTCGACGGCTACGCGGGCCAGTTCCTGCCGTACGAGGGCCTCACCGTCAACGCCGCCGAGGCCGTCTACTCGGCGGGCGGCTCGATCCTCGGCGACGAGGGCGAGCGCGTCACCGTGAACTCGACGGCGGCCCGCGAAGGCATCGGCTTCCTCGCCCGTGGGGTACGCGAGGGCTGGATCCCCGAGCGTGCGCTCACCTACAAGGAGGAGGAGTCCAAGCAGGCCTTCCAGGACGGACGCCTGCTGTTCCTCCGCAACTGGCCCTACGCCTACGTCGGCGCGTCGGCCGAGGGCTCACCGGTGGCCGGGAAGATCGGCGCCGTACCGCTGCCGGGTCCGGACGGACCGGGGGTGAGCGTCCTGGGCGGTTCCAACCTGGCCGTCAGCGCCCACGCCCGGCATCCCGACTCGGCCGCCCGTCTGATCGCGTACCTGACCAGTGAGCGTGTCCAGCGCCAGGTCCTCGGCCGCGGTGCGCTGCCGCCCGTGCGGGCCGACCTGTACGAGGATCCGGAGCTGGTCCGGGAGTTCCCGTATCTGCCGACCCTGCGCGA
This sequence comes from Streptomyces curacoi, assembly GCF_001513975.1. GTDB lineage: Bacteria > Actinomycetota > Actinomycetes > Streptomycetales > Streptomycetaceae > Streptomyces > Streptomyces curacoi. The sequence goes on along the minus strand of NZ_KQ947984.1, from coordinate 202,512 downwards.
GAGCGTGCTCACGGCCGCGCCGCGCCCGAAGAGCCCGCGCTACGACCAGGTGAGCCTGGTCGTGCAGGCGGTCGTGCACGACGCCATGGCCGGCCGTGTGACGCCCGAGGCGGCGGTGCGACGGCTGGCGCGCGAGCTCGACGCCGTCGCCCGCTGACCGCAGCTCCACTGCTCAGCCGCTCGCGGCCGTAGTTACTTGTTAGGTAACGCCGACGTCTCATCTCGGTTCGCAATGCTGGGCTATGTCCCATTTCAGGTAGGCAACTGCCGAGTAGCTTGCGCTCAATTCATTGACACCCTCGCGACACCGCTACTTAACATGCATGCATAACTGCTGCCCTTCACAGAGACAGGTCAATGGGTTGAACAGGCTCCCTTGGTGGCGCGACGCGGTGATCTACCAGGTGTACGTCCGCAGCTTCCTCGACAGCACCGGCGACGGCGTCGGCGATCTCGCCGGGGTCCGGGCCGGGCTGCCGTACCTGAAGAAGCTCGGGGTCGACGGGATCTGGCTGAGCCCCTTCTATCCCTCGCCGCAGCACGACCACGGCTACGACGTGGCCGACTACTGCGACGTCGACCCGCTCTTCGGCGACCTCGCCGAGTTCGACCTGCTGGTCGCGGCGGCCCGCCGGCTCGGCATCAAGGTGCTGCTCGACATCGTCCCCAACCACTGCTCCAGCGAGCACCCGTGGTTCGCCGAGGCCCTGGCCGCCGGACCCGGCAGCCCGGCCCGCGCCCGCTTCCACTTCGCCGACGGCCGCGGCGCCGACGGCTCCGAGCCGCCCAACAACTGGCACTCCATGTTCGGCGGCCCGGCCTGGAGCCGGGTGACCGAGGCGGACGGCCGGCCCGGCCAGTGGTACCTGCACATGTTCGCGTCCGAGCAGCCCGACTGGAACTGGCGCAACCCCGAGATCCCCGCCGAGTTCGACCGCATCCTCCGCTTCTGGCTGGACCGGGGCATCGACGGCTTCCGTATCGACGTCGCCGCCGGCCTCTTCAAGCACCCGGATCTGCCCGACTCGGACGACCCGGAGGCCGACGCCCGCACCCGCGACTCGGTCAACCCGCTCGCCTGGAACCAGCCCGAGGTGCACGAGGTGTGGCGCCGGTGGCGTGCCATCTGCGAGGAGTACACCGCCCGCGACGGCCGCGAGCGCCTCCTCGTCGGCGAGGTGTCCGTCCCGACGGCCCGCGAGCACGCCCTGTACGTCCGCCCGGACGAGCTCCACCAGGCCTTCTTCTTCGACCTGCTCAGCGCCCCCTGGGACGCCGACGCCTTCCGCAAGGTCATCTCCGAGGCCATGCAGGACATCGCCGGCACGGGCTCGACGGTCACCTGGGTCCTCAACAACCACGACCAGGTCCGCACCGTCACCCGCTACGGCGAACCCGCGACCGAGGGCAGCGGCCTCGGCGCCGCCCGCGCCCGCGCCGCCGCACTGCTGATGCTGGCGCTGCCCGGAGCCGCGTACATCTACCAGGGCGAGGAGCTGGGCCTGCCGGAGGTCGTCGACCTGCCCGACGACGTGCTCACCGACCCCATCTTCCGCCGCACCGGCAGCCGCGCCCGCATCCGCGACGGCTGCCGGGTGCCGCTGCCCTGGTCGGGACAGGCGTCACCGTTCGGCTTCACCTCCGGCGCGGAGAGCGCCAGGCCGTGGCTGCCGCAGCCGGAGTACTTCGCCGAGTACGCCACCGACCGCGCCCTCGCCGACACCCGCTCCTTCTGGCACCTCTACCGCGACGGCCTCCAACTGCGCGCTGCGCTTCCCCAGTTGGGCGAGGGAACACTGCGCTGGCTGGACAGCCCGCCCGGCGTCCTGGCCTTCGCCCGCGGCGACGGCCTCGTCTGCGCCGTCAACTTCGGTACGGCGACCGTCCCCGCGCCGGTCTCCGGCACCCCCCTGCTGTCCAGCGGCCCCTGCCCGGCCGGAGTGCTGCCCGGCTCCACGGCGGCCTGGTGGATGAGCGACGGGACCCGGCCCTGAGGTCCTGAGGCCCTGATCCCTGCTGACCCGTACCGACCGTCCTGATTTTCCGTGAATTGCCCACCCCCCGAAGGGACATCAACGATGATGCGACGCCGTACGACCCTGCTCACCAGCTGCACCGCCCTCGCCCTGGCGCTCGGCGCGACCGCCTGTGGCGGCGGCCCCGTCTCCGCGGGCGGCGGCGACAAGGCGCTCAGCGGTCAGACGGTCACCGTGGCCGGTGTCTGGTCCGGCACCGAGCAGAAGAACTTCCAGAAGGTGCTGGACGCGTTCAGCGAGAAGACCGGCGCCAAGACCCAGTTCACGTCCACCGGGGACAACGTCTCCACCGTCGTCGGCAGCAAGATCGAGGGCGGCAACGCCCCCGACGTGGTGATGGTCCCGCAGGTCGGGGTGCTCCAGCAGTTCGCGCAGAAGGGCTGGCTCAAGCCGCTGTCCAAGACCGCACAGCAGTCCGTGGACGCAAACTTCGCGCCCGTGTGGAAGAACTACGGCAGCGTCGACGACACCCTCTACGGCCTGTACTTCAAGGCCGCCCACAAGTCGACCGTCTGGTACAGCCCGGACGCCCTCGCGCAGGCCGGTGTCGAGGCGCCGAAGAGCTACGACGAGATGCTGAAGGCCGGGCAGACCATCTCCGACTCCGGCCTCGCCGCCTTCTCGGTCGCCGGGCAGGACGGCTGGACCCTCACCGACTGGTTCGAGAACGTCTACCTCTCGCAGGCCGGACCCGAGAAGTACGACGCCCTCGCCGCGCACAAGCTGAAGTGGACCGACGCGTCCGTGGTCGAGGCCCTCACCACGCTCGGCAAGCTGTTCAAGGACAAGCAGCTGATCGCGGGCGGCCAGAAGGAGGCCCTCAACACCGACTTCCCGGGCTCGGTGGAGAAGGTGTTCGGGCCCAAGCCCGAGGCGGGCATGGTCTACGAGGGCGACTTCGTCGCCGGCGTCGCCAAGGACCAGTTCGGCAGGACGATCGGCGAGGACGCGAACTTCTTCCCCTTCCCGGCGGTCGGCGGTGGCAAGGCACCGGTGGTCAGCGGTGGTGACGCGGCCGTCGTCCTGAAGGACGGCAAGAACCAGAAGGCCGGCATGGCGCTCCTGGAGTACCTGGCGACACCGGAGGCCGCGGCGGTCTGGGCCGAGGCGGGCGGCTTCCTGTCCCCGAACAAGAACCTCGACCTCGCGTCGTACGGCGACGACGTCACCCGCGCGACCGCCAAGTCCCTCGTCGCCGCGGGCGATTCGGTCCGCTTCGACATGTCCGACCAGGCCCCGGCGGCCTTCGGCGGCACGAAGGGCGCGGGCGAGTGGAAGCTGCTCCAGGACTTCCTGCGCGACCCGTCGGACCCGAAGGGGACCGCGGCGAAGCTGGAGGCCGCGGCGGCCAAGGCGTACCAGGGCCAGGGCTGACCTGCCATGACCGCCACACTCGTGAAAGAGGCGAGCCCCACGCCCACCGCGGGCGCCGGCAGGACACGGGCCCGGCGCACGCGGCGGCGTGGACGGCTCGTCGCCCTTCTCTTCGTCTTCCCCGCCCTGCTCCTGCTGGGCGCCCTGGTCGTCTACCCCGTCCTCTTCTCCGTCGGACGCAGCTTCTTCGACGCCTCCGGCACCCGTTTCGTGGGCGGCGAGAACTACGCCGAGATGTTCCGCGACCCGGCCACCCTCAAGGCGATCCGCAACACCACGATCTGGGTCGTCGTCGCCCCGGCCCTGCTGACCGGCCTCGGCCTGATCCTGGCCGTGCTGGTGGAGAAGGTCCGCTGGGCCACCGCGTTCAAGCTGCTGCTGTTCATGCCGATGGCGGTGTCCTTCCTCGCCGCCGGGATCATCTTCCGGCTCGCCTACGACGCCGACCCGGACAAGGGCGTGCTCAACGCCGCGGCCGTCTCCCTGCACGACGCCTTCCAGGGCACGTCGACCTATCCGACGGCCCGGGCGCGCGACGGACAGGGGCTGACCGAGGCAGCGGACGGCTCGTACCGCACGAGTACGAGCGTGTCCCCGGGGCAGGCGGTGACGCTGGGCCTGGTCGGGGTGCTCCCCGACGACCTGCCCGAAAGTGCCGAGCCGGCGTACCCGGCCGCGGCGCGCGAGGCGGCGCCCGGTGAACTGCGCGGCGTCGTGTACCTCGACTTCACGCCCGGCGGGGGAGGGGAGCAGGGCAAGGTCGACCGGCGGGAGAGCGGGCTGCCGGAGATGAAGGTCGAGGCGGTGCGGGCCGGGAAGGCGGTCGCGTCGACGACCACCGCGGCCGACGGTTCCTTCCGCTTCGAGGGGCTGGACGACGGCTCGTACGCGGTGAGGCTCCCGGCCTCGAACTTCGCCGCCCCCTACGAGGGGATCTCCTGGCTCGGGCCGACGCTCGTCACACCGGCGATCATCGGGGCGTACCTGTGGATCTGGACCGGCTTCGCGATGGTCCTGATCGGCGCGGGGCTCGCGGCGCTCCCCCGGGACGCGCTGGAGGCGGCGCGGATGGACGGCGCGAACGAGTGGCAGATCTTCCGGCGGATCACGGTGCCGCTGCTGGCGCCCGTGCTGACGGTCGTGTTCGTCACCCTCGTCATCAATGTGATGAAGGTCTTCGACCTCGTCTACATCATCGCGCCGGGGCCGGTTCAGGAGGACGCGACCGTGCTCGCGACACAGATGTGGCTGGTGTCGTTCGGCGGCGGCAACAACCAGGGCCTGGGCAGCGCGCTGGGCGTACTGCTCCTGCTGCTCGTGATCCCCGCGATGGTCTTCAACGTCCGCCGCTTCCGAAGGAGTCAGCGATGAACGCGGCCATGAACACGGTCAGGCGCGGACTGGGCAACGGGGTCGTCCAGGCCTTCCTCGTGGTGGTCGGGCTGGTGTGGATGACACCGCTGGCCGGGCTGTTCCTCTCCTCGCTGCGGTCCGCCGAGGACACGGCGAAGGGCGGCTGGTGGACGGTGTTCACCAGCCCCGGCCAGCTGTCCTTCGACAACTACTCGGCGCTGCTGGGCAACGCCGGTATCAGCCAGGCATTCTGGAACACCGTGCTGATCTCGGTGCCGACGACCGTGCTGGTCGTGGTCCTCGCGGCGCTCGCCGGGTACGCCTTCGCGTGGCTGGACTTCCCGGGGCGCGAGGCGATCTTCCTGGTCGTGGTGGCGCTGCTGGTGGTGCCCGTGCAGATCGGGCTGCTGCCGGTCGCCAAACTCTTCGGCCAGCTGGGGCTGTTCGGCACGATTCCCGGCGTCGTCCTCTTCCATGTGGCGTACGGGCTGCCGTTCGCCGTGTTCCTGCTGCGGAACTACTTCGCCGAGATGCCGAAGGAGATGCTGGAGGCGGCTCGGATGGACGGGGGCAGCGAGTGGCGGATCTTCACGCGGCTGGTGCTTCCGGTGGGGCGGCCGGCGATTGCCTCACTGGCCATCTTCCAGTTCCTGTGGGTGTGGAACGACATGCTGGTGGCGTTGCTGTTCGCCGACAGCGCGTCACAGCCGCTCACGGTGGCACTTCAGTCCCAGATACGGCAGTTCGGCAGCAACATCGATGTGCTGGCGCCGGGGGCGTTCGTGTCGCTGGTGGTGCCGGTGGTGGTGTTCTTCGCGTTCCAGCGGCACTTTGTGCAGGGCGTGATGGCGGGTTCGGTGAAGTAGGGTTCTCGCCCCCGCCGCCCCTGCCCTCCCCCAGAGGGGGGACCCCCACCGTCCCCTGGGGGCTGCCGCCCCCAGACCCCCGCTTCGGCCCTGAACGGGCCTCGTCCTCAAACGCCGGACGGGCTGAAAACCAGCCCGTCCGGCGTTTGAGGAGCGGGTTCACGGGGCGGAGCCCCCTGAACTCACGGCGACGCAGGCGGATACAGCGACCTCGGCAGCTGCGACGCCGCCGCCGAGTCCAGCAGCCACAGGGTCCTCGAACGGCCGTACGCTCCCGCCGCCGGCGCCTGGATCTCGCCCGCGCCCGACAGTGCGATCGCCGCAGCCTGGGCCTTGTCCTCGCCCGCCGCCAGCAGCCAGACCTCACGAGCCGAGCGGATCGCCGGGAGCGTGAGGGTCACTCGGGTCGGCGGCGGCTTCGGGGCACCGTGGACGCCGACGACCGTGCGCTCGGTCTCCCGTACCGCGGGGAGTTCCGGGAAGAGGGAGGCCACGTGCGTGTCGGGACCCACGCCCAGCATCAGGACGTCGAACGTCGGGACCGAGCCGTGGTTCTCCGGACCCGCGGCCCTCGCCAGCTCCTCCGCGTACGCGGCCGCCGCCGCATCCACGTCCGTGCCGAACGGACCGTCCGACGCCGGCATGGCATGCACCCGCTTCGGGTCCAGCGGCACCGCGTCCAGCAGAGCCTCGCGCGCCTGCGTGACGTTGCGCTCCGGGTCACCCTCGGGGAGGAAGCGCTCGTCGCCCCACCAGAGGTCCAGGCGCCCCCAGTCGATGGCGCCCCGGGCCGGGGCGGCCGCGAGCGCGGCCAGCAGGCCGTTGCCGTTGCGGCCGCCCGTGAGGACCACGGACGCCGAGCCCCGGGAGGCCTGCGCGTCCACGATCTTCGTGATCAGCCGGGCCGCCGCGGCCTGTGCCATCAGCTCCTTGTCGTGGTGCACGACGAGCTGGGGTGCCGTACTCACTTCGCCGCCGCCTTTTTCACCGGTTCCTGCGCCGTCGCTGCCTTCGCGGGTGCTTTCGCAGCGGCTTCGACGGGAGTCTCGACCGCTGCTCCTTTGGCCGGTGATCCTTTCGTGGCCGGTGATCCCTCCGTGGCCGGGGGCTCCTCGGGGGCCGGCGATTCCTCGGCCTGGGTCTCGGCCACGGCGGCTTCCCCGCCCCGGACGCCCGAGGCGGGGACGGTGTTCAGCCGCTCCACCCCGAACCGCAGCGCCGACGCGTACGTGTCGTCCGGGTCGAGCCGCCGCAGCTCCTCCGCGATCAGCTCGGCCGTCTCCCGCCGCTTCAGCGCCACCGCGCGGTCCGGCTGGCCCTGGATGGAGAGGGTCGCCAGGGAACCGTCCGCCCGGTCCAGCGCTATCGGGCCGCAGTCGGTGTCCATACGGACCGCCGTCAGACCGGGGCCCGACGACAGCGACCGCTTCACGGGGACGTCCAGCCGGTCCGCGAGCCACATCGCCAGCAGCTCACAGCTCGGGTTGAACTCCTCGCCCTCCACCTCGACGGCCTTCACCTCGCAGACCACCTGGTCAAGAGCCGCCGCCAGCATCGAGCGCCACGGCGTGATCCGGGTCCAGGACAGATCCGTGTCACCCGGCGTGTAGGTGTCGGCCCGGGCCGACAGGTCCCGCACCGGCTGCTCCGAGGCGTATGTGTCGGTCACCCGGCGCTGGGCCAGCGCGCCCAGCGGGTCGTTCGCCGGGTCGAGCGGCGCGTTCACCGGCCACCACACGACGACCGGGGCGTCCGGCAGCAGCAGCGGCAGGACCACCGACTGGGCGTGGTCGACCACCTCGCCGTACAGGCGCAGGACCACCGTCTCGCCGGTGCCCGCGTCCGCGCCCACCCGCACCTCGGCGTCCAGCCGGGACTGCGTACGGTCGCGGGGCGAGCGCGAGACGCGCTTGATGACCACCAGCGTGCGCGAGGGGTGCTCGCGCGAGGCGTCGTTGGCGGCCTTCAGGGCGTCGTAGGCGTTCTCCTCGTCCGTCACGATGACCAGCGTGAGCACCATGCCGACGGCCGGGGTGCCGATGGCCCGGCGGCCCTGCACCAGCGCCTTGTTGATCTTGCTGGCCGTGGTGTCGGTCAGGTCTATCTTCATGGGCGGCGCCAGCTCCGTCCGTCTCGCTCGAGCATTTCGTCCGCCTCGACGGGACCCCACGTGCCGGCCGGGTACTGGGCCGGCCTGCCGTGCTTGTCCCAGTACTCCTCGATCGGGTCGAGGATCTTCCAGGACAGCTCGACCTCCTCGGTGCGCGGGAAGAGGTTGGCGTCACCGAGCAGGACGTCCAGGATCAGCCGCTCGTAGGCCTCCGGGCTGGTCTCGGTGAAGGACTCGCCGTAGGCGAAGTCCATGGAGACGTCCCGGATCTCCATCGACGTGCCGGGGACCTTGGAGCCGAAGCGGACCGTGACGCCCTCGTCGGGCTGGACGCGGATCACGATCGCGTTCTGGCCGAGCTCCTCGGTGGCCGTCGTGTCGAAGGGGGAGTGCGGAGCGCGCTGGAAGACCACCGCGATCTCGGTGACACGGCGGCCGAGCCGCTTGCCGGTGCGCAGATAGAAGGGGACACCCGCCCAGCGGCGGTTGTCGATCTCCAGCTTGATCGCGGCGTAGGTGTCCGTCTTGGAGTTGGGGTTGATGCCCTCCTCCTGGAGGTACCCGACCGCCTTCGCGCCGCCCTGCCAGCCGGCCGCGTACTGCGCGAACACCGTGTCGCGCCCCAGGTCCCTGGGGAGCCTGACCGCCCCGAGCACCTTGGTCTTCTCCGCCGCCAGCGCGTCCGCGTCGAAGGAGGCGGGCTCCTCCATGGCCGTGAGCGCCATGAGCTGGAGGAGGTGGTTCTGGATGACGTCGCGCGCCGCGCCGATGCCGTCGTAGTAGCCCGCCCGGCCGCCGATGCCGATGTCCTCCGCCATGGTGATCTGCACATGGTCGACGAAGGACCGGTTCCAGATCGGCTCGAACATCGTGTTGGCGAAGCGCAGCGCCAGGATGTTCTGGACGGTCTCCTTGCCCAGGTAGTGGTCGATGCGGAAGACCTGGTCCGGGGCGAAGACCTCGTGGACGACCTTGTTGAGCTCCTCGGCCGACTTCAGGTCGTGGCCGAAGGGCTTCTCGATGACCGCGCGCCGCCAGGAGCTGGGCGTCTGGTCGGCCAGGCCGTGCTTCTTCAGCTGCTGGATGACCACCGGGAAGGAACGCGGCGGCACCGAGAGGTAGAAGGCGAAGTTGCCGCCCGTGCCCTGGGCCTTGTCCAGCTCCTCGATCGTGGCGCGCAGCCGCTCGAAGGCGTCGTCGTCGTCGAAGGTGCCCTGCACGAAGCGCATGCCCTGGATGAGCTGGTGCCAGACCTCCTCGCGGAAGGGGGTGCGGGCGTGCTCCTTGACCGCGTCGTGGACCTCCTGCGCGAAGTCCTCGTTGGCCCACTCGCGGCGGGCGAAGCCGACCAGCGAGAAGCCCGGCGGCAGCAGACCCCGGTTCGCGAGGTCGTACACGGCGGGCATCAGCTTTTTACGTGACAAATCGCCCGTAACGCCGAAGATCACCAGGCCCGACGGCCCCGCGATACGCGGGAGCCGTCGGTCGGCGGCGTCACGAAGCGGGTTCGCTTCCGTGACGGTGAAGGGTGGCAAGGGATCAGCCCTCCACGGGGGCGAGGCGCTGGAGCTCCGCCTCGGTCGACTTCAGCAGGTCGTTCCAGGACGCCTCGAACTTCTCGACGCCCTCGTCCTCAAGGAGCTGGACCACGTCGTCGTACGAGATCCCGAGCTTCTCGACCGCGTCCAGGTCGGCACGGGCCTGCTCGTAGGTGCCGGCGATGGTGTTGCCGGTGATCTCGCCCTTCTCCTCGGTGGCCTGGAGAGTGGCCTCCGGCATGGTGTTCACCGTGTTCGGCGCCACCAGCTCGTCGACGTACAGGGTCGGCTTGTACGCCGGGTCCTTCACACCGGTCGAGGCCCACAGCGGACGCTGCTTGTTGGCGCCCGCGTTCTCCAGCGCGCTCCAGCGGTCGGAGGAGAAGACCTCCTCGTACGCCTGGTAGGCGAGGCGCGCGTTGGCCACGCCCGCCTTGCCGCGGGCGGCCTTGGCCTCGTCGGTGCCCAGGGCGTCGATCCGCTTGTCGATCTCGGTGTCCACGCGGGACACGAAGAAGGAGGCGACCGAGTGGATCTTGGACAGGTCCAGGCCCTTGGCCTTGGCCTTCTCCAGGCCGGCCAGGTAGGCGTCCATGACCTCGCGGTAGCGCTCCAGCGAGAAGATCAGCGTGACGTTGACGCTGATGCCGTTGCCGATGACCTCGGTGATCGCCGGGAGGCCCGCCTTGGTGGCCGGGATCTTGATGAGGGTGTTGGGACGGTCCACCAGCCAGGCCAGCTGCTTGGCCTCGGCGACGGTCGCCCGGGTGTTGTGGGCGAGGCGCGGGTCGACCTCGATGGAGACCCGGCCGTCCTGGCCGCCGGTGGCGTCGAAGACCGGGTGCAGGATGTCGGCGGCGTCCCGGACGTCCGCCGTGGTGATCATGCGGATCGCCTCTTCGACCGTGACCTTGCGGGCGGCGAGGTCGGCGAGCTGCTGGTCGTAGCCGTCGCCGCTGCTGATCGCCTTCTGGAAGATCGTCGGGTTGGTGGTGACACCGACGACGTGCTGCTGGTCGATCAGCTCGGAGAGGTTGCCGGACGTGATGCGCTGGCGCGACAGGTCGTCCAGCCAGATCGCGACGCCTTCCTCGGAGAGGCGCTTCAGTGCGTCTGTCATGGAAAATCAAACTCCTACGTCTCGTATATGAGCGTCAGCGCTGGGCCGCGGCGAGGGATTCCCGCGCGGCGGCGGCCACGTTCTCGGCAGTGAAGCCGTACTCCCGGAAGAGGACCTTGCCGTCGGCCGAAGCACCGAAGTGCTCCAGGGAAACGATGCGACCCGCGTCCCCGACGTACTTGTGCCAGGTGAGACCGATACCGGCCTCCACCGCCACACGCGCCTTGACGGACGGCGGCAGGACGCTGTCCCGGTACCCCTGGTCCTGCTCCTCGAACCACTCCACCGACGGCATGGACACGACCCGCGTCGGCACCCCGGCCGCCTGCAGCTGCTCACGCGCCTCGACGGCCACGTGCACCTCGGAACCGGTCGCGATCAGGATGACCTGCGGCTCACCACCGTCGGCCTCGAACATCACGTAACCGCCGCGCGCGGCGTCGTCGTTGGCCTCGTACGTCGGCACACCCTGACGGGTCAGCGCCAGACCGTGCGGCTGCCCCTTGCCGAACTCCTTGGTGTAGCGCCCCAGGATCTCGCGCCAGGCGATCGCGGTCTCGTTGGCGTCCGCGGGGCGGACGATGTTCAGACCCGGGATGGCCCGCAGCGAGGCCAGGTGCTCGATGGGCTGGTGGGTCGGGCCGTCCTCACCGAGGCCGATGGAGTCGTGCGTCCACACGTACGTCACCGGCAGGTGCATCAGCGCCGACAGACGCACGGCGTTGCGCATGTAGTCGGAGAAGACCAGGAAGGTGCCGCCGTAGATACGGGTGTTGCCGTGCAGCGCGATGCCGTTCATCTCCGCGGCCATGGAGTGCTCGCGGATGCCGAAGTGGATCGTGCGGCCGTAGGGCTGCGCCTCGGGGAGCGGGTTGCCGGCCGGGAGGAACGACGACGTCTTGTCGATCGTCGTGTTGTTGGAGCCGGCCAGGTCGGCCGAGCCGCCCCACAGCTCCGGGATGACCGCACCCAGCGCCTGCAGCACCTTGCCGGAGGCGGCACGCGTGGCGACGCCCTTGCCGGGCTCGAAGACCGGGACCTTCTCCTCCCAGCCGGTGGGCAGCTCGCCCTTGCTGATGCGGTCGTACTCGGCGGCGCGCTCGGGGTTGTTGTCCCGCCACTGCTGGAAGGACTTCTCCCACACGGCGCGGGCCGCCTGGCCGCGCTCGATCGCCTGGCGGGTGTGGTTGATGACCTCGTCGGAGACCTCGAAGGACTGCTCCGGGTCGAAGCCGAGGACGCGCTTGGTGGCCGCGACCTCCTCGTCGCCCAGCGCCGAGCCGTGGGCGGCCTCGGTGTTCTGCGCGTTCGGGGCGGGCCAGGCGATGATCGAGCGCATCGCGATGAAGGACGGCTTGTCGGTGACCGCCTTGGCCTGCTGGATCGCGTCGTAGATGGCGGCCGGGTCGAGGTCGCCGTTCTCCTGCGGCTCGACGCGCTGCACATGCCAGCCGTACGCCTCGTACCGCTTGCAGACGTCCTCGGAGACGGCCGTCTCGGTGTCACCCTCGATCGAGATGTGGTTGTCGTCCCACAGCAGAACCAGGTTGCCGAGCTTCTGGTGGCCGGCCAGCGAGGAGGCCTCGGCGGAGATGCCCTCCTGGAGGCAGCCGTCACCGGCGATGACGTAGACGAAGTGGTCGAAGGGGGAGGTGCCCTCGGGGGCCTCCGGGTCGAACAGACCGCGCTCGTAGCGGGCGGCCATGGCCATGCCGACGGCGTTGGCGACACCCTGGCCCAGCGGGCCGGTGGTGGTCTCGACGCCGACGGTGTGGCCGTACTCCGGGTGGCCGGGGGTCTTCGAACCCCACGTCCTGAACGCCTTCAGGTCGTCCAGCTCCAGGCCGAAACCGGCCAGGTACAGCTGGGTGTAGAGGGTCAGGGACGAGTGGCCGGCGGACAGCACGAAGCGGTCACGCCCGACCCAGTCGGCGTCCGCCGGGTCGTGCCGCATCACCTTCTGGAAGAGGGTGTAGGCGGCAGGCGCCAGGCTCATCGCCGTACCCGGATGGCCGTTGCCGACCTTCTGTACGGCGTCGGCGGCCAGGACTCGGGCGGTGTCGACGGCCCGCTGGTCCAACTCGGTCCACTCGAGGTCTGTGGTGGTCGGCTTGGTGCTCACCCTGGGTCAGGGCTCCTCTCCACACATGTCGGGTACCGGTCTGCTGGGCGTGCGCCCACCGGCTGCCGGTGCACTGGGCGCCCACCGGCCGTTGCTGAGCCTACCCCCGTGCGAACGTGCATCTTTTCGAGTCATTACAGACTGCCGGGACTCTTGGAGGTCCGCCTCCCGACTGGCCGGGATCGCATTCGGCAACTGAATACGCACCCGCTCATCCGACTGCTCAATCGAGCGTCGGCGCGCCCGTCGAACCATGCCGGGTACGCACGTCCGAGCCCGCCCCCGGACACGACCCCACCCCCGCGGATGTCCGGGTCTGGGCAACGTCTACAGTGGCGTGGTACGCGCGAGCCTTTACCGGGACTTCACACGGGGAGGCTTGCTGGGATGTCTCTGTCAGGGGTGTGCGTGACGGCCGTTGAATCCCGTCCAGCGGGGATTATCGGGACGAGCCAGAGCCCGAGCCGGCGGCCGTTGGGGGCCCGGGTCAAGGCGTTCGTGGCGCTGACCAAGCCGCGGATCATCGAGCTGCTGCTGATCACCACCGTGCCGGTGATGTTCCTGGCCGAGCGGGGTGTACCGGACCTGGGCCTGGTGCTGCTGACCTGCGTCGGCGGCTACCTCTCCGCCGGCGGCGCCAACGCGCTCAACATGTACATCGACCGTGACATCGACGCGCTCATGGACCGCACCTCGCAGCGCCCCCTGGTCACCGGGATGGTCAGCCCGCGCGAGTGCCTGGCCTTCGGCATCACGCTGGCGGTCGTCTCGACGCTGCTGTTCGGCCTCACCGTCAACTGGCTGAGCGCCTGGCTCTCCCTCGGCGCACTCCTCTTCTACGTCGTCGTCTACACGATGATCCTCAAGCGCCGTACGTCGCAGAACATCGTGTGGGGCGGCATCGCGGGCTGCATGCCGGTACTGATCGGCTGGACGGCCGTCACGAACTCCCTCACCTGGGCGCCGCTCATCCTCTTCATGGTGATCTTCTTCTGGACGCCGCCGCACTACTGGCCGCTGTCCATGAAGGTGAAGGAGGACTACGCGCGCGTGGGCGTGCCGATGCTTCCGGTCATCGCCTCCAACAAGGTCGTCGCCAAGCAGATCGTGATCTACAGCTGGGTGATGGTCGCCGTCTCCCTGCTGCTGACCCCGCTGGGCTACACCGGCTGGTTCTACACCGCGGTCGCCCTGGGCGCGGGCGGCTGGTGGCTGTGGGAGGCGCACGCGCTCCAGAACCGCGCGAAGGCGGAGGTGACGGGCGCGAAGCTGAAGGAGATGCGCCTGTTCCACTGGTCGATCACGTATGTGTCGCTGCTGTTCGTGGCGGTGGCGGTGGACCCGTTCCTGCGGTAGGGGCGCTGAGGCAGGGGTCACGCACCCTGCCCGTCGCCATTCGATCTACTCGTCGGTAGCATCCTGGCCATGGCAGACAAGGTGGCCAAGCTGGCCAAGCAGATCAACGCCTTCGCGAAGTCCCACGGCGGCGCCGAGACCCAGGTCGCATACATCGGACAGCGCGGCGCCCGCATCGTGCTCGTCGGCGAGGACGGCGGCTGGGGGGACCTGGTGGCACCGTCGTACGAGATCGCCGAGAAGGCGGTGGAGAAGTCCGGGCTGACGCGCCATGAGTCCTTCGACGGCGAGTTCGCGGCAAAGGTGCGGACGGGCAAGTACGAGTGGAAAAGGATGGCCGGCATCCAGATCGGCGGCTGAGCAGCCGGCCCAAGGGGCGCGGGGAACTGCGCGGCCGGCTCACGACGGCCCGCACCCGCCGAACAACCTGAGCCACCCTCCCCCTTTCGCAACACCAACTCGCCGGTTCACCCGTTAGGACCTGTAAGCAGCGTCCACCACGGGGAGAACCGGATGATCGAAACGCCGTCCCTCGTGGACCAGTACTGCCACGGTGTACTGCGAACAGAGCTGGGCCTCGGCACCTTCGAGGCCCAGCTGGCCCGCACCGAAGGCCCCCCGGCACCCGGCACCACCCTCTTCGACACCCAGACCGGTTTCGCCGTACGCCGCTGGTGCCCCCCACTGCTCGGCCTGGAACCGCACTGCCCACCCGCCCGCTATCTCGCCCGGCGCCGAGAGCTCGGCGTACTGGAGGCGGGCCGGCGACTGCTGCGGGGCAGCGGCATCACGACGTACCTGGTCGATACCGGTCTGCCGGGTGACCTCACCGGCCCCGCCGAGCTGGCGTCCGCCGCCTCCGCCGAGGCCCGCGAGATCGTGCGCCTGGAACTCCTCGCCGAACAGGTCGCCGACACTTCGGGGACCGTCGAGTCGTTCCTGGCCAACCTCGCCGAGTCGGTGCACGGCGCGGCGGCGAACGCGGTCGCCTTCACCTCCGTGGCCGGGGTACGCCACGGCCTCGCCCTCGCGCCCGAGCCTCCGGGGCCCGGAGAGGTACGGGGCGCGGCGGGCCGCTGGCTGGCGGCGCGCCGCGTGGGAGGGGAGCTGACCGACCCGGTCCTGCTGCGACACCTGCTCTGGATCGCCGTGGCCTCGGGACTGCCGCTCCAGCTGCACGCCGGGCTGGGGGAGCCGGGACTGCGCATCGACCGTACCGACCCGGTGCTGCTCACGGACTTCGTCCGCGCCACGGCCGGCCTCGGCACGGACCTGATCCTGCTGCACGGCTACCCGTACCACCGCCACGCCGCCCACCTGGCCGGCGTCTTCCCGCACGTCTACGCCGACTCGGGCGCCGCACTCATCCGCACGGGCGCCCGCGCGGCCACGATCCTCGCCGAGATCCTGGAACTGGCCCCCTTCGGCAAGATCCTCTTCTC
Organism: Streptomyces curacoi; assembly: GCF_001513975.1. Classification (GTDB taxonomy): domain Bacteria; phylum Actinomycetota; class Actinomycetes; order Streptomycetales; family Streptomycetaceae; genus Streptomyces; species Streptomyces curacoi. Next base: position 187,195 of record NZ_KQ947984.1, on the reverse strand, counting down.
CAGCGGGGCCCAGGTCCTGCCCGAGCTGCATGTGGTGGGCGCCCGGCTCTTCCGCGAGGCCCTCGCCAGGGTGCTCGGCGGCTGGGTCGCCGAGGGCGCCTGGTCGCTGGCGGACGCACAGCGGGTGGCGGGGATGGTGGCGTCGGGGAACGCCAAGCGGGTGTACGGGCTGGAGTGACGGGCTTCAGAGGTCGGGATTTTGCGAGGCGCGCAGGACGCAGGGCCCGGTAGGCGCGGGCTACCTCGGACCGGCGAGCGACGCGCTCGTTGTGTCGTACGACTGAGCGGGCAGGTCGGGCACCGCGGTCTCGGGCCGTTCCCGCAGGGACAGCAGTACCCGCAGCACCGCGATCCACGTCACGGCCGAGCCGAACATGTGCAGGCCGACCAGGATCTCCGGGAGGTCCGTGAAGTACTGGACGTAGCCGATGACGCCCTGGGCGAGGAGGATCAGGAAAAGGTCGCGGGTGCGGTTCAGGGGGCCCTTCGGGGCGTCGACCGCCTTGAGGACGAACCACAGCGCGAACGTCAGGGTGACCACGATCCAGGCCAGCACGGCGTGCAGCTTGGTGACGTTCTCCCAGTCCAGCGGCATCCGCTCGACCTCGCTGGAGTCGCCCGCGTGCGGGCCCGCGCCGGTCACCACCGTGCCCACGGCGATCAGCAGCGCCGAGCCCACGACCAGGACCCACACCAGCTGCTGCACCGACCTGCCGACCAGCGGGCGCGGAGCCGCGTCGCTCTCCCGGGTGCGCTGCCACATCACCGTGGCGACCGCGATCAGGGCCGAGGTGAGCATGAAGTGCGCCGCGACCGTGTACGGGTTCAGGCCGACCAGCACCACGATGCCGCCCAGGACCGCGTTGCCCATCACGATCCAGAACTGCGCCCAGCCCAGCCGGGTCAGGCCGCGCCGGTACGGCTTCTCGGAGCGGGCCGCGATGATCGCCCAGCCGACGGCCGCGCACAGCACGTACGTCAGCATGCGGTTGCCGAACTCGATGGCGCCGTGCACGCCCATCTCACTGGTCGCGGTGAGCGAGTCGTCGGTGCACTTGGGCCAGGTCGGGCAGCCGAGCCCGGAGCCGGTGAGCCGTACCGCACCGCCGGTGACCACGATGACCACCGACATCACGAGCGCGGACAGTGCCGCCCGCTGAACCGTCCCAGGGGCCGGGGTCCAGCGTGCGGCGAGGAAGGCGAGCGGGTTGCGCACGGCCGCTACGGCGTCTGCGCGGGTCAGGTTTGGCACGCGCTCCATCGTAGGCGCCCGCTTGTGCACGCTTTCACGAGGGGTCCGCTCTCGGCGGGCGGCGCTGCCGGCGCTGCCGGGTCGGTGCAGGGAGTCTTGCTCTCCCGCCCGGGTGCGAACGTCACTCCCAGCGGAAGAACCGCCCCGCCGCCGTCAGCCCCACGACCGCCCACACCGCCAGGATCCCCAGGTCCCCCCACGGCACACCGGCCCCGTGCTGGAGCACGTCGCGCAGACCGTCCGACAGCGCGGAGATCGGCAGCAGTGCCAGGACGTCCTGCGCCCCGGACGGGAACTTGTCGAGCGGCACGATCACCCCGCCGCCCACGAGCAGCAGCAGGAAGACCAGGTTGGCGGCGGCCAGCGTGGCCTCCGCCCTGAGCGTGCCCGCCATCAGCAGGCCGAGGCCGGAGAAGGCCGCCGTACCGAGGACGAGAAGGAGGAGTACGGCCAGCGGGTTGCCGTGCGGGGACCAGCCGAGGGCGAAGGCGATCACTGTCAGCAGGGCGATCTGCAGGACCTCGGTGACCAGCACCGACGCCGTCTTCGCCGTCATCAGGGCCCATCGGGGCAGCGGCGAGGAGGCCAGCCGCTTCAGCACGCCGTACCGGCGCTCGAAGCCGGTGGCGATCGCCTGGCCCGTGAACGCCGTCGACATCACGGCGAGGGCCAGGACGCCGGGGGCGAGGAAGTCGACGGCCTTGCCGACGCCCGTGTCGACGATGTCCACCGAGCTGAACAGGACCAGCAGCAGGGTGGGGATCACGACGGTCAGGAGCAGCTGCTCGCCGTTGCGCAGCAGCATCTTCGTCTCAAGCGCAGCCTGGGCCGCGATCATGCGGGGGAGGGGGGCGGCCCCCGGCTTGGGGGTGTAGGTGCCAGCGGTGGTCACGAGCGCAGCTCCTTGCCGGTCAGCTCCAAGAAGACGTCCTCCAGGGTGTGCCGCTCCACCGAGATCCGGTCCGGCATCACCCCGTGCTGCGCACACCACGACGTCACCGTCGCGAGCAGCTGCGGGTCGACCTTGCCGACGACCCGGTAGGAGCCCGGGGTCAGCTCGGCGGCGGTGCAGTCGGCGGGCAGGGCCTTCAGGAGGGACCCCACGTCCAGGCCGGGGCGGCCGGTGAAGCGCAGGGTGTTCTCGGCGCCGCCCCGGCACAGCTCCTCCGGGGAGCCCTGGGCGATGACCCGGCCCGCGTCGATGATCGCCACGTCGTCGGCGAGCTGCTCGGCCTCGTCCATGTAGTGGGTCGTGAGGATCACGGAGACCCCGTCGGCGCGCAGGTCCCGGACCAGGTCCCAGGTGGCCCGGCGGGCCTGCGGGTCGAGACCGGCGGTCGGCTCGTCGAGGAACACCAGCTCCGGGCGGCCGACCACGGCCATGGCGAGCGCGAGCCGCTGCTGCTGGCCGCCGGAGAGGCGGCGGTAGGTGGTCCGGCCGCAGCTGCCCAGCCCGAGCCGCTCGATGAGGGCGTCGACGTCCAGCGGGTGCGCGTGCAGCTTCGCCACGTGCCGCAGCATCTCGTCCGCCCGCGCGCCCGAGTAGACGCCGCCGGACTGCAGCATCACGCCGACGCGGGGCCGCAGCTCACCGGACTGTCTCACCGGGTCGAGGCCCAGGACACGCACCGTGCCGGAGTCCGGCTTCCGGTACCCCTCGCAGGTCTCGACCGTCGTCGTCTTGCCCGCGCCGTTGGGTCCGAGTACGGCGGTGACACCGGCCCGGGCCACCAGATCGAGACCGTCCACCGCGGTTTTGTCGCCGTACCGCTTCACCAGGGCCTGGACCTGGACCACGGGCTCAGTTCGCATGGCTCCAGAGTCTAGGTTCGGGGGCCGCGGCTCCGGTCGGCGGGTTCAGATCTCCTCCTCACGCGGCCGGTGCACCGCGAGCCACCGCTCGGCGTACGCCACCGCGTCGGCCACCGGGAACAGCCGCGCGTCGGCCGCGCCCACCTTGCCGCGTACAACGGGACGGTCCCGCTCGAAGTCGTGGCCCAGCTCGTCGAACCGGTCCGAGGTGATCGCCACCTCGGTCACCACCTCCCAGCCCGTGGGCCCCGGCCGGCCCACCTTCACCAGCGGTGACGGAATGCGGTACTCGGCCAGATGGAAGCTGGTGCAGCTGTCGTAGCCGGCGCCGAGCAGCAGCACGCGCGCGTAGAGCGCCTCCAGCTTCGCCAGCGGGCTGCGCTCGCCGAGCCGGCAGTCGGGAGCGTGCCCCTCGACGATCTCCGCCGCGCGCGGCCCTACGGCGGCGAAGGACGTCTGCGGATGCGCGCTGCGCAGGGCGCCCGGCCAGGTCCGTACGGTCTCCGGTATCACCCCGACCCCGAGGCTGCGCGTGACGAGGGGGTCGTACGCCGGCATCGTGGCCCGAATGGTGTCCCACCACTCCTCGGGCACCGGCGGATTGCTCCACACGCGCGGGTCCGAGAGGTCGCCGGACTGGGTGGGGACCACGAGCGTGCCGTCCGGGCCGAGTGCGTCGAGCAGTCCCCGGACGACCGTGACGGCGCCTCCGCAGACCCAGCCGAGTGAGCTGAGGGAGGAGTGCACGAGGAGGGTTTCGCCGGGCCTGACGCCGAGCTCGCGCAGCTGTGCGGCGAGGGCGTCCCGCGTGACAAGAGGGCCGGTCGGAGGGGGTGTCGACATGGTTGGGAAGTGTCCCGGAAGGGGCGCGGCGGCGCTACCGATTTGATCGATCAAAGATCGTTTCCGCAGGTCAGATTAGGTATGCCTAAGTGACGCAGGGCACCATCCAGCCGCCCGGACGCGGCTTGCCTGGCTCTGAAGAATTACGCAACAATGGCGTTGTGAAAAACGTCGGCGAGGCTCGGGAGACCCCCATGGGAACCCCTCAGGAGGAGCTCGCGGCCGGATTGCGCTCGGATCGCTCCACGCGCAACCGGGTCGCGCGGTCCATCCTGGACCACGGCCCGTCGACCGTCGCCGAGCTGGCCGGCCGGCTGGGCCTCACCCAGGCCGCCGTACGCAGGCATCTGGACGCGCTGGCCGCGGACGACGTCGTGGAGGCCCGGGAGCAGCGGGTGTACGGCACGCGCACGCGAGGCCGTCCCGCCAAGGTCTTCGCGCTCACCGACTGCGGCCGCGACGCCTTCGACCAGTCGTACGACAAGCTCGCCGCGGACGCCCTGAAGTGGATCGCCGAGCGCGAGGGCGGGCAGGAGGCGGTCGCCGCCTTCGCCCGGGCCCGGATCGCCGCCCAGGCGAGCGCGTACCGCAAGGCGATCGAGGCGGCCACCCCCGACAAGCGCACCGAAGCCCTGGCCAAGGCCCTGAGCGCGGACGGGTACGCTGCTACGGCGCGCAGCGCGCCCCTCCCGCAAAAAGGCGAGCAGCTGTGCCAGCACCACTGCCCGGTCGCCCATGTCGCGGAGCAGTTCCCGCAGCTGTGCGAGGCGGAGACGGAATTTTTCGCCGAGCTGCTCGGTACGCATGTGCAGCGGCTGGCGACCATCGCGCACGGCGACGGCGTCTGCACGACGTTCATCCCCAAGATTTCCCACACCACCCATAACGCACCTGCAAGCACGGCCGGGAGGAACCCCGCATGACTCTCCCCACGGAGACTGCCCACCCTGAGCTCGAGGGTCTGGGCAAGTACGAATACGGCTGGGCCGACTCCGACGAAGCCGGCGCCTCTGCGAAGCGCGGTCTGAGCGAGGATGTCGTCCGCGACATCTCGGCGAAGAAGAACGAGCCGGAGTGGATGACCAAGCTCCGCCTCAAGGGCCTGCGCCTGTTCGACAAGAAGCCCATGCCGAACTGGGGCTCGGACCTCTCGGGCATCGACTTCGACAACATCAAGTACTTCGTACGCTCCACGGAGAAGCAGGCGGAGTCCTGGGAGGACCTGCCCGAGGACATCAAGAACACCTACGACAAGCTCGGCATCCCCGAGGCGGAGAAGCAGCGCCTCGTCGCCGGTGTCGCGGCCCAGTACGAGTCGGAGGTCGTCTACCACCAGATCCGTGAGGACCTGGAGGAGCAGGGCGTCATCTTCCTCGACACCGACACCGCCCTGAAGGAGCACCCGGAGCTCTTCAAGGAGTACTTCGGGACCGTCATCCCGGTCGGTGACAACAAGTTCGCGTCGCTGAACACCGCCGTGTGGTCGGGCGGCTCCTTCATCTACGTGCCGAAGGGCGTGCACGTGGAGATCCCGCTCCAGGCCTACTTCCGTATCAACACGGAGAACATGGGCCAGTTCGAGCGGACCCTGATCATCGTCGACGAGGGTGCCTACGTGCACTACGTCGAGGGCTGCACCGCCCCGATCTACAAGTCGGACTCGCTGCACTCCGCGGTCGTCGAGATCATCGTCAAGAAGAACGCCCGCTGCCGCTACACGACCATCCAGAACTGGTCGAACAACGTCTACAACCTGGTCACCAAGCGCGCCGTCGCCTACGAGGGCGCGACCATGGAGTGGATCGACGGCAACATCGGCTCCAAGGTGACGATGAAGTACCCGGCCGTCTACCTGATGGGCGAGCACGCCAAGGGCGAGACCCTGTCCATCGCCTTCGCGGGCGAGGGGCAGCACCAGGACGCCGGCTCGAAGATGGTCCACATGGCGCCGAACACGTCGTCCAACATCGTGTCGAAGTCCGTCGCCCGCGGTGGCGGCCGTACCTCCTACCGTGGTCTGGTGGAGATCGGCGAGGGCGCCCACGGCTCGAAGTCGAACGTGCTGTGCGACGCGCTGCTCGTCGACACCATCTCCCGCTCGGACACGTACCCGTACGTGGACGTCCGGGAGGACGACGTGTCCATGGGCCACGAGGCCACCGTCTCCAAGGTCTCCGAGGACCAGCTCTTCTACCTGATGAGCCGCGGTCTGAGCGAGTTCGAGGCGATGGCGATGATCGTGCGCGGCTTCGTCGAGCCCATCGCGAAGGAGCTGCCCATGGAGTACGCCCTTGAGCTCAACCGGCTGATCGAGCTGCAGATGGAAGGCGCGGTCGGTTAAGACCGGTCTCCGGTAAGCAGCTAGCGAAATCTGACGTAGGAAAGAGAGCAGACCGACAGCCATGGCTGAGGCTCAGAACATTCCGGTGGGATCCACCACCGCCGGCCAGATCGCGGTGGCCGCCGAGTCGACCGTCGCCACGCGCATGAGCGCGCCCCCGTCCTTCGACGTCGCGGACTTCCCGGTCCCGCACGGCCGCGAGGAGGAGTGGCGGTTCACGCCGCTGGAGCGCCTGCGCGGGCTGCACGACGGCACCGCGGTCGCCACGGGTGACGGCGTGAAGGTCGACATCGACGCCCCCGAGGGCGTCATCGTCGAGACCGTCGGCCGTGACGACGCCCGCCTGGGCAGGGCGGGCACCCCGGTGGACCGCGTCGCCGCCCAGGCGTACTCGGCGTTCGAGAAGGCCGGAGTGGTCACCGTCCCCAAGGAGACGGTCCTCACCGAGCCGATCCGTATCGCCGTGCACGGCGAGGGCGGGGTCGCCTACGGCCACCAGGTCGTCGAGCTGGGAGCCTTCGCCGAGGCCGTCGTCGTCATCGACCACACCGGTGACGCCGTGCTCGCCGCCAACGTCGACTACATCCTGGGCGACGGCGCCAAGCTGACCGTCGTCTCCGTCCAGGACTGGGACGACAAGGCCGTGCACGTGGGCCAGCACAACGCGCTGATCGGCCGCGACGCCACCTTCAAGTCGTTCGTGGTCACCTTCGGCGGCGACCTCGTACGCCTCCACCCGCGCGTCGCCTATGCCGGCACCGGTGGCGAGGCCGAGCTTTTCGGCCTGTACTTCACCGACGCGGGCCAGCACCAGGAGCACCGCCTCCTCGTCGACCACAACACCCCGCACTGCAAGTCCAACGTCGCCTACAAGGGCGCGCTCCAGGGCAACGACGCGCACGCCGTGTGGATCGGTGACGTGCTGATCGAGGCCAAGGCCGAGGGCACGGACACGTACGAGATGAACCGCAACCTCGTCCTGACGGACGGCGCGCGTGTCGACTCGGTGCCGAACCTGGAGATCGAGACCGGCGAGATCGTCGGCGCCGGCCACGCCTCCGCGACCGGCCGCTTCGACGACGAGCAGCTCTTCTACCTGATGGCCCGCGGCATCCCGGAGCACGAGGCCCGCCGTCTCGTGGTCCGCGGCTTCTTCGCCGAGCTGGTGCAGCAGATCGGTGTCGAGGACATCGAGGAGCGCCTCATCGCGAAGATCGACGAGGAGCTGGAGGCGTCGGTCGCATGACCACGTTCGTACGCGCCTGTGGGCTGAGCGAGCTGGAGGAGGACACCCCGAAGCGGGTGGAACTCGACGGCACGCCGGTCTCGGTCGTCCGTACCGAGGGGGAGGTGTTCGCCATCCACGACATCTGCTCCCACGCGAACGTCTCGCTCTCCGAGGGCGAGGTGGAGGACTGCCAGATCGAGTGCTGGCTGCACGGCTCCAGCTTCGACCTCCGCACCGGCAAGCCGTCCGCCCTCCCCGCGACGCGCCCCGTCCCCGTATACCCCGTAAAGATCGAAGGGGACGACGTTCTCGTCTCCCTCACCCAGGAGTCCTGAGGCACCCATGGCAACGCTTGAAATCCGAGACCTGCACGTCACCGTCGAGGCCGACAACGCCACGAAGGAGATCCTCAAGGGCGTCGACCTCACCGTGAAGCAGGGCGAGACGCACGCCATCATGGGCCCCAACGGCTCGGGCAAGTCGACCCTCGCCTACTCCCTCGCGGGTCACCCGAAGTACACGATCACCGGCGGCACCGTCACCCTCGACGGCGAGGACGTCCTGGAGATGTCCGTCGACGAGCGTGCCCGCGCGGGCCTGTTCCTGGCGATGCAGTACCCGGTCGAGGTCCCCGGCGTCTCGGTCTCCAACTTCCTGCGCACCTCCGCCACCGCGATTCGCGGCGAGGCCCCCAAGCTGCGCACCTGGGTGAAGGAGGTCAAGGAGGCCATGGAGCGCCTCAACATGGACCCGTCCTTCGCCGAGCGCAACGTCAACGAGGGCTTCTCCGGCGGTGAGAAGAAGCGCCACGAGATCCTCCAGCTGGAGCTGCTCAAGCCGAAGGTCGCGATCCTCGACGAGACGGACTCCGGCCTGGACGTCGACGCGCTGCGCATCGTGTCGGAGGGTGTGAACCGCGTCCGTGAGACGGGCGAGGTCGGCACCCTGCTGATCACGCACTACACGCGCATCCTGCGCTACATCAAGCCCGACCACGTCCACGTCTTCTCCGGCGGCCGCATCGTCGAGTCCGGCGGCCCCGAGCTCGCCGACAAGCTGGAGAACGAGGGCTACGAGGCATACACGAAGGGTGGCGCATCCGCGTGACACAGCTGCCGGGCCTCCTCGACACCGAGGCGCTCCGCAAGGACTTCCCGATCCTGGACCGCGTCGTCCACGACGGCAAGAAGCTCGTGTACCTGGACAACGCGGCGACCTCGCAGACGCCGCGCCAGGTGCTCGACGTGCTCTCCGAGTACTACGAGCAGCACAACGCCAACGTCCACCGTGGCGTGCACGTCCTCGCCGAGGAGGCCACGGCGCTGTACGAGGGCGCGCGCGACAAGGTCGCGGAGTTCATCAACGCGCCCAGCCGTGACGAGGTGATCTTCACCAAGAACGCCTCCGAGTCGCTCAACCTCGTGGCGAACATGCTCGGCTGGGCCGACGAGCCCTACCGGGTGGACCACGAGACCGAGATCGTCATCACGGAGATGGAGCACCACTCCAACATCGTGCCGTGGCAGCTGCTCGCGCAGCGCACGGGCGCGAAGCTGAAGTGGTTCGGCCTGACCGACGACGGCCGCCTCGACCTGTCCAACATCGACCAGATCATCACGGAGAAGACGAAGATCGTCTCCTTCGTGCTGGTGTCCAACATCCTGGGCACGCTCAACCCGGTCGAGGCGATAGTGCGCCGCGCGCAGGAGGTCGGTGCGCTGGTGTGCATCGACGCCTCGCAGGCCGCGCCCCACATGCCGCTGGACGTGCAGTCGCTCCAGGCGGACTTCGTGGCCTTCACCGGCCACAAGATGTGCGGCCCGACCGGCATCGGCGTCCTCTGGGGCCGTCAGGAGCTGCTGGAGGACCTGCCCCCGTTCCTCGGCGGCGGCGAGATGATCGAGACGGTGTCGATGCACTCGTCGACGTACGCTCCCGCACCGCACAAGTTCGAGGCGGGCACGCCCCCGGTCTCGCAGGCGATCGGCCTGGGCGCGGCGATCGACTACCTCAACTCGATCGGCATGGACAAGATCCTCGCCCATGAGCACGCCCTCACCGAGTACGCGGTGAAGCGGCTGGCGGAGGTCCCGGACCTGCGGATCATCGGCCCGACCACGGCCGAGGACCGCGGCGCCGCGATCTCCTTCACCCTCGGCGACATCCACCCGCACGACGTGGGCCAGGTGCTCGACGAGCAGGGCATCGCGGTCCGGGTCGGCCACCACTGCGCCCGCCCCGTCTGCCTGCGCTACGGAATTCCTGCGACCACGCGAGCGTCGTTCTATCTGTACTCCACGCCGTCCGAGATCGACGCTCTGGTGGACGGCCTGGAGCACGTACGGAACTTCTTCGGCTGACGGGACGAGCGATCGCATGAAGCTGGATTCGATGTACCAGGAAGTCATCCTGGACCACTACAAGAACCCGCACGGGCGTGGTCTGAGGGATGGCGACGCCGAGGTACACCACGTCAACCCGACGTGCGGCGACGAGATCACCCTCCGCGTGAAGTACGCCGGCACGACGATCGAGGACGTCTCGTACGAGGGCCAGGGCTGCTCGATCAGCCAGGCGAGCGCGTCCGTACTGAACGAACTCCTCGTCGGCAAGGACCTGTCCGACGCGCGGAAGATCCAGGAGACCTTCCTGGAGCTGATGCAGTCCAAGGGGAAGATCGAGCCCGACGACGCCATGGAGGAGGTCCTGGAGGACGCGGTCGCGTTCGCCGGGGTCTCCAAGTACCCGGCCCGGGTCAAGTGCGCCCTCCTGAGCTGGATGGCGTGGAAGGACGCGACGGCCCAGGCCCTGGGCGGAGCCGACGCCGAAAGGAAGACGGCATGAGTGACACCGTGGAGATGAAGCCGGCCTCGGAGGAGGAGCTCCGCGAGGCCCTGATGGACGTCGTCGACCCCGAGCTGGGCATCGACGTCGTCAACCTCGGCCTGATCTACGGCATCCACATCGACGACTCCAACGTGGCCACGGTCGACATGACCCTGACCTCCGCGGCCTGCCCGCTGACGGACGTCATCGAGGACCAGGCCAAGTCCGCCACGGACGGCCTCGTCAGCGAGCTGCGCATCAACTGGGTGTGGATGCCGCCGTGGGGCCCGGACAAGATCACGGACGACGGCCGGGAGCAGCTTCGGGCGCTCGGGTTCAACGTCTGAGCCGTACAGGCCACGAAGCCCCACACGCCACCCACGAACGGCGAGGTCCCCTCGGACCTCGCCGTTTTCGTTTCCTCAGGCCAGCCCGCCCACCAGCTGGAACGCCGAGTCCGCCAGATAGAGGGAGCTGTTCTGGAAGGGGTCCAGTTTCAGCTGGAAGTTCTGGTGGCGCAGGAAGCGGCCCGGGTAGTTGACGGACTCCAGCATGACCGAGCCCGAATACGCCGATGTGCGGGGGCAGAACGTGGCGTCCTGCTCGAACACGGCGGAGCCGTCGTCGCGTTCGGCGCGCAGCACGAAGCTGCGGTGGCGGAGGTAGGTGCCGTCGGCCGTGGCGAAGGAGTAGCAAGAGCTCTGGGCCAGGCCGTTGACCAGCTTGAAGGTGGAGTCCTCGCGGCTCTCCGCGCCGCCGACCGGGTCCAGCTTCACGTAGCCGCCGCTCACGTGCCAGTAGCGGTCGGGGTAGTTGACCGAGCGGACGGATCGCCAGGTCACGGCGGCCGTGGGCCTGGGTGCCGGGGGACTCGCCTGGGAGGAAGGCGACTTGGACGGCTCCGGCGCGGGCTCGGGGTCGTCGGCGTCCTGGTCGCGGGGCGCGCTCGTCGTGGGCCGTGCCGTCGACAGGCCGCTCTTGCCCTTCGGGGGCGTCGTCTGCGACGGCGTGGCGAAGGAGATCAGGCCGGGATACGCCGTGTTGTCGGCGGCCTGCCCCGAACGTGACTCGTCGTCAGCCGCCCGCTCCGTGACGGCGATCGCCGTCACGCACGCGACGATCGTCGCCGCCGCCATGGCGCCCGCCAGCCACAGGCGGCGCGTCCCCGGAGCACGGGAGGTGTCCGGGGCCCAGCCGTTCTCCCAAGGTTGGTCCTGAGGCGGCCGGGACTTGTTTTCTGCCATGCGCTGTTCCTCCAGCGGCGTCATGAGACGACGGCCGCGGCTGCGAAGGCCCGGTATGTGAACGGTGAAACACTAGAGGACCCCGTGGCTCGGAAGCAGCCGTTTGGAACGAGCCGTATCCACATCGATTTCTCGGCGCCCGCCCAACTCCGCCCATATGGCACGGGTTGGGGAGACAGGGCTCGGCGCAGTCCCTCCTTTCGCCGGCCGCGAGCCGCCGGCCGGCCGGCGGGTCCGCCTTTGTGTACAGCCGTACGCAACGTTGTGTACGCTCGTACACATGGGATACCTGTTGCTCGCCGCCGCCATCGCCGCCGAAGTGGCCGGGACGACCGCCATGAAGTACAGCGACGGCTTCAGCAGGCTGTGGCCCTCGCTGCTGACCGCCCTCGGATACGTCGTCTCCTTCGCGTTGCTCGCCCAGACGCTGAAGACCGTCTCCGTGGGCACCGCCTACGCCATCTGGTCCGGCGTCGGCACCGCGGCCATCGCCACCATCGGGATCCTGTTCCTCGGGGAGGGGATGACGGTCGCCAAGGCCGCCGGCATCGCGCTGATCATCGTCGGCGTGGTCGTGCTGAACCTGGGCGGCGCGCACTGATGCCCCGGCGCTACGACCCCGAACGGCGCCAGCGGATCATCGACGCGGCGATCCGGGTCGTCGGCGAGAAGGGCATCGCCGGGCTCAGCCACCGCACCGTCGCCGCCGAGGCGGATGTGCCGCTCGGCTCCACGACGTACCACTTCAAGACCCTCGACGACCTGCTGGTCGCCGCGCTGCGCCAGGCCAACGAGGGCTTCGCCAAGGTGATCGCCTCGCGCGGCGGACTTGAGGACCCGCACACCGATCTGGCCGCCGAACTGGCCGGCTGGATGGGCGAGTGGCTCGCCGGGGACCGCACCGGTGTCGAGCTGGAGTACGAGCTCTACCTCGCCGCCCTGCGCCGGCCCGCCCTGCGCCCGGTCGCCGCCGAGTGGGCCCAGGACCTCGCCGACCGGCTGTCCCGGCGTACGGACGCGGTCACGGCGCGGGCGCTGGTGGCCCTGATGGACGGGATCTGTCTGCAGGCCCTGCTCACCGAGACGTCGTACGACGAGGAGTACGCGCGCGACGTACTGCGCCGTGTGATTCCCTGAACCGCCTGAGTGCCAGGGCCCCTCCGATCCGCCGTGAACCCTTTGCCGCCCAGCGGGGAACAGGAGGTGACACGCTCAGTACGACACACGCAGGGGGGAGTCCTTGTGAGCGGACCACCGCCGCCCGCCGCACCCGCGGCGAACGATGCCGAGGTCGTCGCCGGGTCGCTGGAACAGCCGGAGCTGTTCGCCCGGCTCTACGACCGGTACGCGCCCGACATCCACCGGTACGCGGCGCGCCGCCTCGGGGACGGCGCCGCCGACGACATCACGGCCGACACCTTCCTCACCGCCTTCCGCATCCGCTCCCGCTACGACCTCACCCGGCCCAGCGCGCGCCCCTGGCTCTACGGCATCGCCGCCAACGTCATCGGCAAGCAGCGCCGCACCGAGGTACGGGCGCTGAGGGCGCTGGCCCGCACGGGGCACGACCCGGTGTCCGCCTCCTGGGTGGAGGACAGTGACAGCCGCGTCGCCGCACAGGGCCCGCTCGCCGACGCCCTCGCCTCCCTCTCGGCGGGCGACCGGCATGTGCTGCTGCTCGTGGCCTGGGCCGATCTCACCTACCAGGAGGTCGCCGAGGCGCTGGACCTCCCGGTCGGGACGGTCCGCTCCAGGCTCAACCGGGCCCGGCGCAAGGTACGTACGGCGCTGGGTGCCGATCCGGCATTCATCAGCGACGCCGCGGAGGTGGTGTGACGGTGGACGAGATGACCCGGGTACGGGAACTGCGCGCCGACGCCCCCGCCCCCGACCGGGCGCGGCTGGCGCCGGGGCGGGCCCGGCTGGTCGAGGCGGCACGGACGGCCGAGCGGCGCCGGTCGGCATGGGGGCGGCGCAAGCTGGTGGTCGCCGCGGCCTTCGCCGCCGTGACGGCGATCGCCGTCACCGCGACGGTGATGGCGCAGGGGAACCAGGCGGGGCGGAAGGTCACGCCCGCCGTCTCCCCGTCGCCGAGCCTCGATCTGAAGGGGATGAGCACACGGGAGCTGCTGGAGCGGGCGGCGGAGACGGTCGAACGGCAGCCGCCGGTCGTCGAGCCGCGCGCCGACCAGTGGATCTACACGAAGGAGACGCAGGAAGGCGGCGACCGGGACATCGACATCGAGAACTGGCTCCGGTACGACGGCACCGCGTCGGCGTTCGACCCCATGGGGATGGTGGGCAAGAAGGGCGGCGAGGTCCAGATCACGCCGATGAACCTCGAAGGCGGCGGCGACGACGACCGTTCACCGCGGCAGATGTACCACTTCGTGTCCACGCTGCCGACCGACGCCGACGGAGTGCTGAAGGCGCTGCGCGAGGAGGACGCCATCGCCGACGAGAAGGGACGGAGCCAGGCCTGGAACGACTACACCGAGATCTCCGTCCTGCTCGACGCCTATGTGCTCCCGCCCAAGGGCGTCGCGGGTCTGTACCGAGCGCTGGCCACCGTGCCCCACGGGACGGTCGTCGGGCACCTGGTCGAGGACGGGGCCGGACACCGGGCCATCGCCCTCAGGTTCCCCAGGGGCGGCTCCGACTCCGCCGAGGCCGCCGACGAGTGGTTGCTCGACCCGGTGACCTACCAGATCGTCGGCGAGCGCATGATCGAGAACGGCAAGGTGATCGGCGGCAACGCGTACCTCGCCAAGGCGGTGGTGGACAAGGCCGGCCGGCGCTCCTGACCCGCCCGGCGGTGGGAGCCCGGCGGCCCGCGCCACGAGGGGAGCGCGGGCCGCCGTACCGCCGCCTCGGCCCGCCCGGATCCGGAGCGCCCGGGGCCCAGCCAGCCAGGCGCGCCCGCACGCCGGCTCGCACCCTGAGACGCCCCGTGCCCGAGTTCGCCCCGACGCGCCCCCGCCGGTTAGGTTGCCCTCATGACCGACACGACTGCTCCTCGCACCACCGGCGCCGTGGCCGCCGGCCTCGCCACGATCGCCTCCGACGGCACTGTTCTCGACACCTGGTTCCCCGCGCCCGAGCTCGTCACTGAGTCTGCCGCGGGCGGCCCTGGCCCGTCCGGCACCGAGCGGCTGTCCGCCGAGCGTGCCGCGCAGCTGCTCGGCGGCGGCGCGACCGCGGCGATCGGGCCGGACGCCCGCCGGGGCGTCGAGGTCGTCGCGGTCCGCACGGTCATCGCCTCGATCGACGAGAAGCCGATCGACGCGCACGACGTCTATCTGCGCCTGCACCTGCTCTCCCACCGTCTGGTCAAGCCGCACGGCCTGAGCCTGGAGGGCCAGTTCGGCTTCCTTGCCAACGTCGCCTGGACCTCCCTCGGCCCGGTCGCCGTCGACGACGTCGACAAGGTCCGGCTGAACGCCCGCGCCGAGGGCCTGCACCTCCAGGTGACCTCGATCGACAAGTTCCCGCGCATGACGGACTACGTGGCCCCGAAGGGCGTGCGCATCGCCGACGCCGACCGGGTCCGCCTCGGCGCGCACCTCGCCGAGGGCACCACCGTCATGCACGAGGGCTTCGTCAACTTCAACGCCGGCACCCTCGGCACCTCCATGGTCGAGGGCCGGATCTCCGCGGGAGTCGTCGTCGGCGACGGCTCCGACATCGGCGGCGGCGCCTCCACGATGGGCACGCTGTCCGGCGGCGGCAACGTGATCATCACCATCGGCGAGCGCTGCCTCATCGGCGCCGAGGCGGGCGTCGGCATCGCGCTCGGCGACGAGTGCGTCGTCGAGGCCGGCCTGTACATCACCGCCGGCACCCGCGTCACCATGCCCGACGGCCAGATCGTCAAGGCCCGCGAGCTGTCCGGCGCTTCCAACATCCTCTTCCGCCGCAACTCGGTCACCGGCACCGTCGAGGCCCGCCCGAACAACGCGGTGTGGGGCGGCCTGAACGAGGTCCTGCACAGCCACAACTGACGACGACCGCCCCCCGGCGCCGACGACGGGCGCCCTTCCCGGCCGGACCCGGCTCGCGGAGGGGCGCCCGAGGTGTGTCAGCGCCCCCTTGCGACCCCGGCGCAGCCGGAAGTGGAGCGGGGCGCTCACGTACGGGTTACTCGACGTGACCTCTGCGCGGTCCAGGCAGATGAACAGGTGGACGCAGTGTCCGATCACACGCCGAACCGACGAGATGAGGACCGATGACGGGTCGAGGGAAGACGAACGAGCGGACGAGGACCGTGCTGCGCCTGGTGGTCGGTGTCCTGGCCGTGACGGGGGCGTGCTGGCTGCCGGCCGGGGCCGCGTACGCCGACGAGACCAACACGGCCTCGCACAACGGCCCGCGCATCGGGCTGGTCAATGTGGGGCAGGTCGACGATCCGATGGAGGATGTGCTGGAGCACTTCCTGCTCCTCGGTGAGGGCTACCGCTGGGGCTGAGCGCGCACCGGGCACAGCGGGGCCGGGGCCCGTACCGCACAGGAGCGGTACGGGCCCCGCTCCGTCACAGGAATTCTTCCGGCGGGCCGGCATAGCGGCAGCGCCCCGCACGCGTCACAAGGGGCAGGAGCGGCGGGCACCGGGCCCGCCCGGGGGAAGAGAAGGTGACGATGGATGCCGAAGCGCAGGACAGCTTTCGGGAGTTCGTGGAGAACCGGTCGTCCGCGCTGCTGAAGACGGCGGTCCTGCTGACCGGCGGCGACCGGCACGCCGCGGAGGACCTCCTGCAGAACGCCCTGATCAAGGCGGCCGGCCACTGGTACCGCATCGACGAGCCGGAGGCGTACGTACGGCAGATCCTGTACCGGCAGCAAGTCAGCCGCTGGCGGCTGAAGTGGCGCCGGCGCGAGCTGACCGTCGCCGAGCCGCCCGAGCCCGGCGCGAACCCGGACGCCGCCTCCGCCGCCGAGCTGCGGCTGCTGATGCGCGGCGCGCTCGCCCGGCTGACCGCGCGGCAGCGCACCGTGCTGGTGCTGCGCTACTTCGAGGACCTCCCCGAGGCCGACGTGGCCCGCATCCTCGGCTGTTCCGTGGGCACCGTACGGTCCACCACCCACCGCTCGCTCGCCCGGCTGCGGACCCTCGCACCCGAACTGACCGCTCTCGGCCCCCAGGCAGCCGACGCCCGGCCGCAGCCGTCCCGTGACTTCTCACCCGTGGAGGTGCGTCCGTGAACGTCGAGGAACTCCTGCGTGACTCCCTGTGCGAACTGGCCGCCGAACAGCGACCGGCGGGCCCCGGTTACGCCGACCGGGTACTGGCCGCCCGCCGGCGCCGCCGCAACCGCCGCCTCGCCTCCGTCGTCGCCGCCACCGCGGCCGTGGTCGCCGTGGCTGTGGCGGTGCCGCTGCTGGACCCGGGGAAGGAGACCGTGCGCCCCGCGGGCGTCCTGGACAAGGGCGGCGTCCACGCCCACCCGGACCAGTCGCCGCCGCGCGACGTGATCGCGGCCGGGCAGGCGGTACTGGCCGCCTACTACAGGGCGGAGGTCGAGCCGCAGACGGACAAGCGGGCCGTCTCGCAGCGCACCTACTGGCTGCTCGACCCGAAGACCGGCAAGTACGAGAAGGACTCCCGCTGGTCCTTCGTCGCCGTCGCCCCCGGTCTGAAGACCGCCGCCGTGCTGGAGCGCAGCCTCCCCGCCCAGCGGATCGGCCTGCTCGACCTCACGACGGGGGAGGTCGAGCGGTGGATCCCGGTCGAGCGCGGGGTCGGCGGGCTGGCGTTCTCGTACGACGGCAGCAGGCTCGTGGCGACGACGTACGACGAGAACCCCGATCTGCGGATCAAGCAGAAGCTGATCGACCTCAACGAGAAGGAAACGTGGATGTGGGGGACCGAGTTCGGCGAGTCCAGCCGGTCCGGCTTCTACGACCTCGACGTGGCCTCCGGCGAGGGCCACTGGAGCCCGGTCGCACCCGACCGGTCCATCGGCTCTCGCCAGGACTTCGAGTTCAGCCGGGCGGGCGACCGGGTCTACTCGCAGGTCATCGGCGCCGGGGACGGACTCCAGCAGTTCTACCGCCTCGACGGCGCCAAGGCCGCCGCGCCCGCGAACGAGAAGGGCCTGCGCTCGGACGTCCCCGCGCGACTGTCCCCGAACGGCAGCCTCGCCGCCCTCGGCCTGACGAAGGAGGTCAACGGCAAACCGGGCAAGTCCTACTCCTCGATCCGTGATCCCCGTACGGGCAAGGAGATCACCAAGGTGCGCGGCGCCCACCTGCTCGCCTGGGCCGACGACAGGCGGCTCATCGCCTGGGAGCGGGTGACGGGCCTGAACGAGACCTACCGGCCCCAGCTCGTGCTGGTCACGATCGGCAGCGACAAGGTCGTACCGCTGAGCGGCGTCCGGGAGGAGCCGGCCAAGGGTGTCGACTGGGACACCTGGGAGCCCGTCTTCGCCCGCCGCTGACTCAGCCGGCCGTCAACTCCTCGTAGGCCGCCAGCAGCCCCTCGACCGCCTCGCGGCCGGCGGGCCGCAGCGGTGCGCGGACCGGGCCCGCGGGCAGGCCGAGTGCGTTGAGGAGGGCCTTGGCGGTGACGGCGCCGGGCAGACCCGCCGCCATCATCAACTCGATGAGCGGCGTGGCGCGTTGCTGGAGGCGGGCGGACACGGGGGTGTCGCCCGCCTCGAACGCGTCGAGCACCGCGCGCAGTTGTGCCGGTACGACGTTGGCGACCGTGCTGATGTAACCGGCGCCGCCCACCGCGCACAGGGCGAGGTTGTGCTCGTCGCAGCCCGCGTAGTACGCCAACTCCGTGCGGGACATGACCTTCTGGGCGGCCAGGAAGTCGTAGGAGCAGTCCTTCACCGCCACGATCCGGGGGTGCTCGGCGAGCCGGATCAACGTCTCCGGCTCGATACGGGTGCCGGTGCGGCCCGGGATGTCGTACAGCGCGAGCGGCAGTCCGGCGGCGTCGGCGACCTCGCGGAAGTGCGCCTCGACGGCGTCCTGCGGGGGCTTGCTGTAGTACGGCGAGACCACCAACAGGCCGTCCGCGCCCGCCTTTTCGGCCGCGAGGGCCAGCTCGACGGTGTGCCGGGTGTCGAAGGTGCCCACGCCCGCGACGATCGACGCCCTGTCGCCCACCGCCTCCCGGACGGCCCTGACCAGCTCCGACTTCTCGGTGTCCGTCGTGGTCGGCGACTCGCCCGTCGTGCCGGAGAGCACCAGGCCGTCACAGCCCTCGGCCACCAGCCGGTCGGCGAGACGCTGCGCCCCGTCGAGGTCGAGCGATCCCGCCTCGGTGAAGGGCGTGATCATGGCGCACAGGGCGCGGCCGAAGGGCGGGGCGGAGGCGGTGGCAGTCGTCATGGGAGCAGTCTCGGCGGGCCCATCGCGTAGCTCCACTTAATTCTGCTACGAGGTATCGGTAAGGAACGCTGCGATGCGCCCCGCGAGCAGGAGGCCGGGGACGCGGTGGCCCGGCCGAGGAACCGACGCGCGGTGGGCCGTTGGAGGCCCTGTGTCCAAGTCGGCCGTCATGGGTCACCATGGCCGGGACGGTCAACCACCCCTGGCCATGGGAGGCGTCATGAAGCTCGGCAAGGCACTCGCCACCGGAGTCGCGGAAGAGCGGCCGCAGGACCGCGACGAAGAACTCCAACTGGCCGAGGAACTCAGGGACATCGAGGTGTCCGCGTCCGAAGAGGTCCCGGCCGCCCGATGAGGCTGCGGCTTCCGGAGGAACACCCGACGGAGCCGCCGACCGGATACAAGATCGCCCACCCGGTACTGTCCCAGGACGGCACCCGGACCGCTTTCACCGGTGTGTCGCTGGGCGGCGCGCTGCCGTACGGAGTCCTGGCCGACGCGTCCTGCGCCTACGGCCTGCGCCACCGGGCGCCGCACCGCCGCTGCGACTGCGGCTTCCACTGCGTGCACGACCGTGCGGCGGCCGAGGCGCTGCTGTGCACGGCCGAGCACCGGGCGGCCGTCCTGCTCGACGTCACCGTGCTCGGCCGGTACATCCGATTCGAGCGCGGCTTCCGTTACGCCCGTCAGCGGGTGCGCACCGCCACCGTCGGCCCGTGCGCCTGCGGCACGGTCGCCGCCGCCCTGGCCGACGCCGGCTGGGGCCGCCCCGGCTGGCGGGCGCTCGCCCCTTCCTGCGCGGGCTGCCTGCGCGGCCGTACGTCCGTCTCGCTCGCCGGGTTCGCCCGGCTGGCCGGGGAGGGGCTGCGGGTGGTGGCCGGGGAGGGGGCGGCCGTGGCGGTGGCCGGCCTCGGGCACGCCGAGAAGCTCGGCGTGCCCGAACTGGCCGCCGAGGCCGCGCTGTTGCAGGCCCGCCTCGACTGGTTCCAGGCCCAGCTGGCCCGGCTGGGCGAGCACGGGCCGGGCGGCGGGCGGAAAGGATAGGCGTCGCCGGTCCGGGTACCCGGAGTGTTCCGAACCGAGAGGAGGCGGAACACCGTGACCGGGACCACGGCCCCGAAGCCGGTGCGGAACGGGCACCAGTCGATGGGCGAACTCGCCGGGCAGGCCGGCGAACAGTTCTCCCGGCTCGTACGACAGGAAGTCGCCCTCGTCAAGGAGGAGCTGGCCGAGAAGGGCCGGCGCGCCGGACGCGGCGGCGGGCTGCTGGGCGCGGCCGGCGCCGTCGCATACGCGGGTCTGCTGTTCCTGGCCGCGGCGGCCACCGCCGCGCTCTCGTTGACGCTGGCCGTGTGGGCCGCGGCGCTGATCGTGACCGGAGCGCTGTTCGCGCTCGCGGGCCTGCTGGCGGCACTCGGCCGCACCCAGCTGCGGCGGGCCGCGCCTCCCGCCCCTGAGGAGGCGCTCGGCAGCGTCAGGGCGGACGTCGAGGAGATCAAGGGAAGGGCACACCGATGACCGACAAGAAGGCGGGGGCCACGGGCGGCGGACAGGCCGCGAAGAAGGGCGCCGCGAAGGCCGGTGCCGCGAAGGCCGGTGCCGCGGCGAAGCCGGCGGCCGGGAAGGCCGGCGGCGGAGCCAAGGGGCCCGAGGAACTGCGCGGCCAGATCGAACGGACCCGCGGCGAACTCGGCGACACCGTCGCCGAGTTGGCGCAGAAGGCGGACCTGAAGGGCCGGGCCATGGCCCGTGCTGCGGACCTCAGGGACAAGGCGGGCGCGATGACCGTGCAGCTGCGCAGCAACGCGGCCCAGGCGGGCCACGCGGTGCAGGAGCGAGCGGCACGCGCGGGGCACGCCGTGCAGGACAAGGCGGCGCTCGCCGGTCACCAGGTCCAGGACCGGGCGAACCGCACCGGCCACACCGTCCAGGACAAGGCGACGCGTGCGGGCCACGCCGTCGAGCACGGCGTGCCGCGTCCTGTCCGCACCCTCGTGCAGGCCGGGCTGCGGCATCCGCGGCCGGTGCTGATCGCGGGGGCGGCGGTGGGCGCGGTGGTCGCCACGGAGGCGCTGCGGCGACGGCACGGCGGGCACCGCTGAGGAGGCCGGGCACCGGCGAAGGGAAGGGCGTGGCGGCGCGGGACTGCTCACTGGTCCCGCGCCGCTGTCGTGCGCTTCCGGGTCCCGAATTCGGCGCTCCGCACAAGGCGACCGCACATGGCGACGCGTGCGGGCCACGCCGTCGAGCACGGCGTGCCGCGCCCTGTCCGCACCCTCGTGCAGGCCGGGCTGCGGCATCCGCGACCGGTGCTGATCGCCGGGGCGGCGGTGGACGCGGTGGTCGCCACGGAGGAGCCGCTCCTGTGCGCTCCCGGTCCCGAATTCCGCGCTCCGCCAAGGGACTTGACCTCAAGTCCGGTTGAGGTCGAAAGGTGATCGGTGCACGCATCGACCACCGAATCCCGGAGGCCCCCATGGCCCGTCGCACCGACGCCCACCCCGACCTCGCCCGCCCCGAGGTCGGCGCCCCCTTCTTCAGCACCTGGCGGGTCGGTGACGCCCTGAGCCAGAAGCAGACCGTCGAGGCGATCGCCGGCACCTGGGAGCGCCGCCCCTGGCCCACCGACGATCTGCTCGGCTACTACGTCTACACCGGCCAGGACTCCACCACCCTCCTCCACTACTCGCAGTGGCGGAGCGAGCAGGCCTACGAGGCCTTCGTCAAGGTCCACCGGCAGGAGCGCGTCGACGAGATCGACACCGCCGTACCCGGCATCGAGCGGCTGTGGCTCGGCCGGTACCGGCACTACCGCAGCGGCGCCCGCGAGGGCGACACGCGCGTCCCCGGCTGCATCGTGATCGTCGACGTCGAGTTCGAGGGCCCCGACCCCGACCGGCAGCGCGCCTGGGTCGATGCCGTCTTCGAGGCGCTGGAGAGCGAGCCCACCCCCCACCCGGGCGGCATCTCCGCCCACTTCCACCTCAGCACCGACGGCACCCGCGTCCTCAACTACGCCGAGTGGGAGAGCGCCCAGGCCCACATCGACGCCCTCGCCGCGCCGGGCGACGGCATCGGCTCGGCGACGGAGCTGTGGCACCGCGTCCAGACCTGGCCGGGCCTCAAGAGCACTGGCTCGGTCAGCCGGTACGACTACGCCCTCGGCCTCGCCCCCGACTGAGCCGTACCGAAAATTGGAACCGTCTGGACAAAAAAAGTTTTCGGTGGGACGGTGGATCCATGCTGGACGTCACCGTGATCGAGGACCCCGAGGCCGCAGCCGTCTCCCTGGACCCCATAAGGGCCCGGCTGCTCGCCGAGCTGGCGGCTGGCCCGGCGTCGGCCGCCATGCTGGCCGGCCAGGTCGGGCTGCCCAGGCAGAAGGTGAACTACCACCTCAAGGCGCTGGAGCGGCACGGGCTGGTCGAGCTGGCCGACGAGCGCCGCAAGGGCAACGTCACCGAGCGGCTGATGCGGGCGACCGCCGCCTCGTACGTGATCTCACCGCTCGCGCTCGCCTCCGTGCAGCCGGACCCGGACCGCTTCCGCGACCAGCTCTCCGCCCGCTGGCTGCTCGCACTCGGCGCCCGGCTGGTCCGGGACGTCGGCTCGCTGATCACCGGCGCGACGAAGGCCCGCAAGCGGCTGGCGACCTACGCGTTGGACGGCGAAGTCCGCTTCGCCTCGGCCGCCGACCGCGCCGCCTTCGTCCAGGAGTTGACGGCGGGTGTGAGCGCGCTGATCCACAAGTACGACGCGCCCGACGCCGAGGGCGGCCGGGACCACCGGATCGTCGTCGCCGTCCATCCCACGGTCAAGGACCAGCAGTCCGCCCCGCAGCTGGAGCAGCAGCAGCAGTAGTACTCAGGAGTCCACCATGTCCAAGGAATTCGAGATCGCCCGCGAGATCGAGGTCGACGCCACGCCCGAGCAGGTCTGGGAGGCGATCACCGAGGGAACCGGCGGCTGGCTGTGGCCGATGGAGCCCCCCGAGCCGCGCGAGGGCGGCAAGGGGCCCTTCGGGTCCACGATCCTCGCCTGGGACCCGCCGCACCGCTACACCAACCGCGTCGAGGACGTCGAGGGCATCTCCGAGCAGACCCTCAACCAGCTCGACTACACCATCGAGCCACGCGACGACGGCCGGCGCGCCTGGGTGCGGTACGTGCACAGCGGGATCTTCGTCGACGACTGGGACAACCAGTACGACGGCGCCAGCAAGCACACCGACTTCTATCTGCACACCCTGAGCCAGTACCTGACCCACTTCGCCGGCCGCCCCGTCGCCTTCACCACCTTCGACGGGCCCGAGGCCTCCGGCACCCCCGACGCCCTCGCCACCGTCGGCAGGGCCCTCGGTCTGGCGGACGACACGGCCGAAGGAGCCAGGGTGAGCGTCCAGGGGCCCGGCGGGAAGGCCCTGGACGCGGTCGTCGACTACCGCGACCCCTACTTCATCGGCCTGCGCACCGACGACGCCCTGATCCGCGTCTTCGGGCGCAACCACTGGGGTTACGTCGTCGGCGTCAGCGTCCACGACTTCGCGCCGGACGCCGACGCCGAGGCGGACGAAGCCGCGTGGAAGGGCTGGCTGAACGGCGTGTTCAGCCGGCCCTGACACACACCGGAGGCTACGGCCGGAACCGCAGCACCTGCGGGTCGTGGTCGCTGATCTGGTCGTTGAACTCCGAGTTGATGTGCACGCTGTCGTACTCGAAGTCGCAGGACTTCCGGATCGACGGGCTGATCAGGATCTGGTCCAGCGTCTGGGCGTTGCCCTGGTAGACGTACGAGTAGCGCTCGCTCCTCGGCAGCGACTTGATCGCCGACCACAGCGCGCCGCCGTCCTCCAGCCGCTCGGCGGTGCCGGAGAACTCGAAGTCGTTGATGTCGCCGAGCGTGACGACGTCCGCGTTCTTCTGGACGGCCAGGATGTCCTTGACGAAGGCGTTGACCGAGGTCGCCTGGAGGTGGCGCTGGGTCTCCGAGCTGCGCACCGGCGGCTGGTACTGCGCGTGCAGCGACTGGTCGCCGCCCTTGGAGGCGAAGTGGTTGGCGATCACGAAGACCGTCTTGCCGCGGAAGACGAACTCGCCGACCAGCGGCTTGCGGCTGTTGGCCCAGGCCTCGTCCGCCGGGTCGACACGGCCGGGGGAGACCGTCAGCGCCGCCTTGCCGTTCACCTTGGTCACGCCGGCCGCCGTCGCGGCGTCGCCGCCCGCGCGGTCGGTGAAGGAGACCCGCTCGGGGTTGAACAGGAAGACCTGGCGGATGTTGCCGCCCGGCTGACCGCCGTCGGCGTTGTTCACCGGGTCGATGGAGCGCCAGTCGTACGTCGGGCCGCCCGCGGCCACGATCGCGTCGATCAGCTTCTGCATCGTCCGGTCGGCGGCGACCGTACCGTCGTTCGTCGCGCCGTTGTTGTCCTGGATCTCCTCCAGGGACACGATGTCGGGCGACTGGAGGTTGTTCACGATCGCGGCGGCGTGCGCGGCGAACGTGCCGTCGGACGGGTCGAGGTTCTCGACGTTGTACGTCGCCACGGCGAGCTCGCCGCGCCCCTGCTTCTGCGTGGTCTCCCGCTTGAGATCGCCGCTCTTGAGCGTGCCGAGCTCGCTCGCGACGAGGGTGTAGCCGCCGAACTGGGTGTAGTCCAGCGGGCCCGTGGTGGGGCCGGCGAGGGTGTCACCGACGTTCGCGGCCGGGAAGTCGGCGGCCTTGCCGAGCGACTGGATCTGCAGGCGGCCGGTGTTCTGGGAGTCGTAGGAGCCGTAGACCGTGCCGCCGCGGCGGTTGCGGTGCTCCCACGGCTTCACCGTGACCCAGAGCTCGTTGAAGTCGTCGGTCGCGGTCACCACCCGGGCGTCGGCGACCCGGACGTTCATGCCCTCCAGGGACTCGTAGTGGTCCAGGGCGTACTTCGCCGGCTGGAGCGTCAGACCGTTGATCGAGCCGTTCGCGGCGGCGTCGCCGGCCGCGGTGTACTCGTCCGGCACCGAGTCCTCGTCGACGACCGTCGCGGCCGGGACGGCGTTGCCGCTGGAGACGACGGTGACCGTCGGACGCGTGATCTCGGTCAGCGACTGGTTGCCGGAGGAGGCGCCGCCCGGGACGTACTCGGCGACCGTGCCCGAGACCAGGACCGAGTCGCCGACGGCGACCTTCGGGACGGAGCTGGTGAAGACGAAGACACCCTCGCTGGTGGCCGGGTCCGCGTCCGCGTCCGGGTCCTGGATCCAGAAGCCTCTGGACGAGCCGTAGGTACGTACGCCGGTGACGATTCCGGCCACATCCGTGACCTGCTTCCCGGCGTACGGTGATATTCGGGTGCTGCCCTGGATGTCATGGATGCGCACGGAGTCCGCGTGCGCGGGGGCGGTGAGGACGACGGTGGACGCCGCGGAACAGACGGCGGCGACGGTGAGCGCGGCGAGACGCGCGGACTTCTTGCTCGGCAACGGGATCCCTCCGGGGACGTGCGTGGGTGCCGGGACGAGGGTGGAGCTCGGAACACGGGAGTCGCGGCCGGTGGGGCGGCAACGCGCGTAGAAAATACAGTGAACACATGTCCGCCAAGTTTCTACGCGCGTAATCTCGTGCCTGGTCAGGCCACTTGTCAAGGTTTCGGCCATGTACGGCTCCTGACGGAGAGATGAACCGGGCGGCATGGGTGGAAATCCGTCTAGGCTGAGCGGCTGAGCCGTGATGTGTATGCGGCTGAGCCGTGATGCGTACGGCCCTGCAGAGCGTGCTAGGAGAACCAACCGATGTCAGACAGCTCCCCCCTGCCGCCGGTGCGGCTGCACCCCGAAGCGGAGCTGGCGCGGGACGCGCTGTCCACGCCGTTGCTCTCCCGGGCCGCGCGGCTGGCCCGCTGGGCCGGCCCCGACACCCGGGTCGACGCCGGCGGCGGCCTGGTCGACGAGCAACTGCCCGCGGCCGCCGAAGTGCTCGGGCTGAGCGGGGACGACGCCGCCGCGTACGCCAGCGAGGCCTGGCGGGTGGCCGTCGGCACCGGGCTGGTCGAGGTCGTCGACGAGGAGGCGGGCACGGTCGCGCCCGGCGCGGAACTGGCGCTGCTGACCGGCGGTTCGCCGCAGGACGTGCTCGGGGTGTGGCTGGGCGCGCTGGAGACGGTGCTCGCCGACGCGAGCGTGCCCGACCTCGACGACCTGGTCGACGCCATGGACGCGGGCGGCGAGGTGGACCTCTCCACGCTGGACTGGGACCCGGAGGCCGAGGCGGAGTTCCTCGACGGCGTGCTCGGGAACCTGTACCTGCTGACCGTCAGCGAGGACGGGCCGGGCGACGGACCGGTACCGCTGCCCGCCCTCGCCGCGTCGATGATCGTGCCCAGCGACATGGGCGAGCCCACGAACGACGTGCTGGAGCAGGTGTCCGACGCGATGATGCGCCTGGACGACCAGTTCCGGCTGCTGGAGCCGGTCGGGCTGGTGGAGTACCAGCCGGTGGACGAGGCGCTGATGGCGGACGCCGAGGGCGCCGCCGAGGAACCGCCGGCCGGTATCGACGACGCCGACGTGTCGCGCTACGGCATGGTGCGGCTGACCCCGCTCGGGCTGTACGGGCTGCGCTCGCGGCTGCTGGAGGCCGGCATCGAGGCGCCCGCGGTCGGCGACCTCGCCGACAAGGGCGCCGACGCGCTGCTCGACGGGACGGCCACGTTCCCGCAGTACGCCGCCCAGGCCGAGACCGAGCAGTGGCTGGCCCGGCGCGAACCCCTCGCCGCCGCACGGGAGTTGCTCGCCGCCGCCCGAGGTCTGGACGCCGGTGCGCCGCTGCGGCGGCTGCGCTGCCAGCAGGCGCTGTCCCTGGTCGGTGCGGAGGCCGAGCCCGCGCTGCGGGAGGTCCTCGACGATCCGGAGCTGGGCGGGCTGGCCCGGGTGTGGCTGACCGAGGCGGGCGCCGCCGACGTACCCGCGCCGTCCCAGGACCTCGTGTTCTGGCTGACCGTCGACACGGTCGCCGCCCAGCTGGCGGCCGAGGGCAACTCGGACGAACTGAGGGCGCTGGTGCAGGGCCTGGCCGCGCAGCACAGCGGGTTCTTCGCGGCGGCGTGGCGGGTGGATCATCCGGCGACGGCGGATGTGCTGGAGGCCATGGGGCGGTTGCATCCGGACAAGAAGATCGCGAAGGAAGCACGGAAGGCCGCGTTCAAGGCGCGGTCGCAGCAGGGGGGTTGATCTCGGCTTGCGGGTGCGGGCTGAGTGTGGCTGGTCGCGCCCACGCGGCGGAGCCGCATATGGATACAGTCCCGCGCCCCTTGGGGCGTTGTTCAACTGGTGTTCAGACATGGGCGGGACCGTTGCGCCGTCCCGCAGTCCGCCACCCTCCACGGCGCACCCACTGTCACAGGAGACACCATGTCGCTCACCCGCAGGGACTTCGCCAGAAACTCCGCGATCACCGGGGCCGGTGTCGCGCTGGCGGGCAGTGCCGGCGTGCTCGGCACCGCGCCGAACGCGCTCGCGTCCACAGAGGCCGAGACCGCGAGCGAGGAGTCCGCGGACGCCTACGGTGGCGGCGTCGGCTACGGACCCCTGATCCCCGACCCCAAGGGCATCCTCGCGCTGCCAGCCGGGTTCAGATACCGCGTCATCACCCACAGCGGCACAACCAAGCTGGAGTCGGGCGAGTTCACCCCCTCCAACCACGACGGCACGGCCGCCTTCGACGGCCCGCGCGGCACCACCCTCCTCGTCAACAACCACGAGCTGAAGGGGCCACGCGCCAACTGGAAGCACCCGGTCCCGCTCATCGAGGGGCTGGTCTACGACCCGGCCGCATCCGGCGGCTGCACGGTCGTCGAGGTGCGCCCCGACGGCCGGGTCGCCGAGTGGGTCGGCATCGCCGGCACCTCCACCAACTGCGCGGGCGGCCGCACCCCCTGGGGCACCTGGCTCACCTGCGAGGAGAACTCCGACAAGGCCGGCACCAACGGCATGACCAAGGACCACGGCTACGTCTTCGAGGTCGACCCCGTCGACCGGCGCGCCAACCGCGACCCCAAGCCGCTGAAGTTCTTCGGCCGCTACGACCACGAGGCCGTCGTCATCGACCCCAAGCGCGGCCACGCCTACCTCACCGAGGACGCGGCCTCGCCCAACGGCCTGTTCTTCCGCTGGACCCCGCCGAAGGGCTTCGAGCACGGCCGCGGCAAATTCCGCACCCTCGCCGACGACGCGGGCGTCCTGCAGGCCCCCAAGTGCTTCGACTCCGGCGGCAAGTTCGTCGACGACCTCTCCCGCGCCACGAAGATCGGCACCGTCTACGGCGTCGACTGGGTGGACGTCCCCGACCGCGACGCCAGGACCGTCGCCGTGCGCAGGCAGTTCGGCGCCGGTGAGGTCACCCGCGCCCGCAAGCTGGAGGGCATGTGGTGGGGCGACGGCGGCGCGTACCTCGTCTCCTCCTACGCCCGTGAGGAGAGCCCCGGCGCCGCGCACGACGGCCAGGTCTGGTTCTACGACCCCAAGCGCCGAACCCTGACGCTCAAGGTCCTGCTCGGCGTCAACCCCGACCCCTCCGTCGACGGCGCCTTCGACGGGCCCGACAACATCACCGTCTCCCCGTACGGCGGCATCATCCTCGCCGAGGACGGCGAGGGCGTCTCGCACCTCTTCGGCGCGACGGACAGCGGCCGTACGTACCCCATCGCCCGCAACGACCTCAACGTCGGCACCGAAGACGAGCCCGAATACAGCGAGTTCGCCGGAGTCACCTTCTCTCCCGACGGCAGGACCCTCTACGCCTGCATCCAGGACCCGGGCATCATGTTTGCCATCACCGGGCCATGGAAGCGGCAGCGGCGATCATAGATCCGGATACTCCGATCGGGTGACATTGATCGGTTTACCTGAGTGCCTCGCTGCATCGGAATAGCGTTCATTCATCGAAACACTTTCCGAACGAGGCGCGGAGAATCCATGGGCGTGGAACCACGGGGAGGGTTTTCCGAGGGCTCGCGAGTGTGGCTTCCAGATGGCTCGGTGCGGGCCATTGAGGAAGTCGTTGCGAGACGCCTCCCCGTGCTTTCGTACAGCAAGGAGTGGGACACCAGACCTGTTAGATACGGGGCCAACCAAGGTCCGCGGGACCATTCGGTTGGCGAACTTGTCTCATCCGTCCCCCGCGCTTGGTCCGGCGGAAGCCCAGGTGAGGTGCACAGCATCAAATTCGTTTCCGGCCGCATCATTGAGGCGGGGGCTGACCAGGGTTGGGTGACGCAGCGACGGACAGGCCGCCAGTCATGGGAATGGAAGAGGACCGACTCTCTGGTCCCTGGCGATCGGATACCGTTCCCGCTTGTGGCCGCATGTTTCGGAACAGAAGGGAGCGCTCGCGAAGGGTACTTCGTGGGCGCGATGCTTGGTGACGGCGGAACGACGTCCTGCACCCCAGAGTTCCATGGTGACCCCCATGATGGCGCAGTGCAGTTCATGCGAGACTTTGCTGCGGAGCACGGATGCGGGGTCCGTGAGATTCCGAGGGGAACCATCGTGCGTCTGCGCTTCCCATACCGAGTGGGGCATCGCAATCCGCTTACCGAATGCCTTCGACGATACGGTGTGTGGGGGCAGCGGTGTGACAGGAAGTCGTTACCAGATACAGAACTCAGCAGCGAGTTCTGGCTTGGATGTCTCTCTGGACTAGTTGATACTGATGGCTGCGTCCGGGAGAGGATCAATCCACGCGGGACAGTACATGGCTCCATGGAGTTCGCCACCGTATCGCCGTTGCTGGCGGCGCAAGTCTCCGATGTCCTTCTGCGCTTTGGCGTTGCCAATCGGGTTCGTGAAATTTACCGTCAGCAGAAGGGGGAGCGCTCCATCAATGGCTATGTTGTCGCGAGTCGGCGACCGATCCACATTGTGGAGGTTTCGCGGGCCACCGCCTTGGTGCATCTTGCTGGACTTCTGAACCTGCGTATCGGATACAAAGCAGCCAGGCTGGGTAAGGTGGCTCACGCGGTTGGACACGTGGTCCCGGCGCGCAGTGAGATGCATGGCTACGACGAGTCCGTGGCGCTGGACCGGGTGAGGAGCATCGCACCGGTTGGAACGAGGCGCGTGTACGGAGTCACGGTGAATCCGTCTGGCATTTTGTCGTCAATGGTCTTGTGGCGGGAGCTACATAGCAGATCAGTGGCACGCTCACTGCCTGTATCGGGCCGATGATGATCGGCTAAGCGCCAGTCCCGCACCTCAGGGTGCGGGACTGGCGCTTGCGGAGATGAACTAGGGTCGGATCATGTCAGCATTGCAACACATATTTGCTTTGACACCGCGTGGTCCACAGGACGTCCCAGGCCCGCCCGCGCGCCACCGGGCCCTGCCGCGGCGCCTACCTGGCCGGATACAGTGCACGCGTGTGGGCGGACGATCAGCAGCGGGAGCCGGGTGTCGAACGGTCTGACGGCACCCGCCGCCGAGCCACGATCCATGACGTCGCACGACTGGCCGGGGTGTCCCGCCAGACGGTCTCCCGCGCGGTCAACGACAAGGGCGAGATCGACCCGGCCACGAAGGAACGCGTGCTGGAGGCGGCGCGGCTGCTGGACTACCGGCCGAGCCGTTTCGCGCGCGGGCTGGTGCGGAAGGGGACCGTGACGGCGGGCCTGGTGATCCCGGACCTGATGAACCCCTTCTTCCCCGAGGTGGCCGCCGGGGTGCTGGAGGCGGCCGAGCAGCGGGGCTGGCAGGTCGTGATGTGGGACTCCCGCATCGACGAGGACAGGGAGCGTGAGGCGCTCGATGTGCTCTCCCACCAGACCGATGCGGTCGTGGGCTACTTCAAGAGCTCCGACGACGTGCTCGCCCGGCACCTCGGCGGCGTACCGGTGGTGCTGCTGGAGCGCGGCCCGCAGCAGACCCGTTTCGCGGCCGTGGGGATCGACGCCGCCGCCGGTCTGGAACAGGGCATGGCCCACCTGGTGGGCGCGGGGCACCGCAGGATCGGCATGCTGGACGGGGTGCACGGCCCAGGCCCGCGCCGGCAGGCCTTCCTGGAGCAGGCCCGGCGGCACGGCCTGCCCGTCGACGACGGCTGGATCGTGCTGTGCGACGAGCACAGCGTGGCCGGGGGCGAGGCGGGCATGGCGCGACTGCTCGACGCACGGCCCGAGATCACCGCGGTGTTCGGCTTCAACGACCTCATCGCCGTCGGCGCGATGCGCGCAGCCCGGCGCCGCGGCCGGCGGGTACCGGACGACCTGGCCGTTCTCGGCTTCGACGGACTGTCGCTGGGCGAGCTGGTGGAGCCCGGCCTGACCACCCTGCACATCGACAAGCGGCGGCTCGGGCGGCTGGCCGTGGAGCAGGTGGCCCGGCTGCGGGCGGGTGAGGAACCGATGAGCGGCCCGGACGCATGGGTCATCCCCGAGCTGGTGGTGCGGGGCTCCGCCTGATCCTTCCCTGAAGGCACTGATCATCCCCGGCGCGGCCAACGCCTTCGGCATCTTCTGGATGGGCCAGTACGCCCAGAACTCGCTGCCGGACGAGCTGTTGGACGCGGGGCGGATCGACGGCGCCGGCTTCTTCCGCCTCTACTGGACGGTCGTCCTGCCGCTGTTCCGGCCGGCCCTCGCCTTCCTCGGCATCTTCACGTTCATGTGACGGGACGGCGGCCCCGTCTGCGGACGTGCCGGGCGCCCCTGCGGGGCGGGGCGCCCTGTACGTCGTACGGCCGGTCTGTGGCGACTACAGCGCCTGTGCCGCCGGCTTTACCATGTTCCGTACGGTGCGGGCCTTCACGAAGTCGCCCATGGCCGTCATCTCCCACTCACCGGAGAACTGGCGGATGAGCTTGGCCATCATCACGCCGGTCTGGGGTTCGGCGTTGGTGAGGTCGAAGCGGACGAGTTCCTCGCCGGTCGTGGCGTCCATGAGCCGGCAGTAGGCCTTGGCGACCTCGGTGAACTTCTGGCCGGAGAAGGAGTTGACGGTGAAGACGAGCCCGGTGACGTCCTGCGGCAGCCGCCCGAGGTCGACGGTGATCACCTCGTCGTCGCCTCCGCCCTCGCCCGTGAGGTTGTCGCCGGAGTGGCGGATCGAGCCGTTCACGATCTGGAGCTTGCCGAAATAGCAGCTGTCGATGTGGTTGCGCTGCGGTCCGTACGCGATGACCGAGGCGTCGAGGTCGATGTCCTTGCCGCGGTACGCCGGTTCCCAGCCGAGGCCCATCTTGACCTGGGAGAGCAGGGGGCGGCCGCCCTTGACCAGGGAGACGGTCTGGTTCTTCTGGAGGTTGACCCGGCCCTTGTCGAGGTTGATCTTTCCGGCGCCGGGCGCGGGAGGCGCGGGCGGGGCCGGGGGAGCGGCGGGGGCCTGGGGCATCGGGGGAGTGGACATGGGCGGGGCCGGCGGGGTGACCGGCGGCTGCATGGCGGGCGCGGGCGGGGTGGCCGGCTGCGGTGGGGCCACGGGGGTGGGGGCCGGGGCCGGTTCCTCGACCGTGACGCCGAAGTCGGTGGCGATGCCGGCCAGGCCGTTGGCGTAGCCCTGGCCGACCGCGCGGGCCTTCCACTGGCCGTTGCGCAGGTAGATCTCGACGATCACCAGCGCCGTCTCGGTGCCGAGCTGCGGGGGCGTGAAGGTGGCCAGGACGCTGTTGTCGTCCGCGTTGCGGATGGTGGCCGTCGGTTCGATGCCCTGGAAGGTCTGGCCGGCGGCGTCCGGGCTGGCGGTGACGACGATCTTCTCGATGCCGGGGGGTACGGCGGCCGTGTCGACCGTGATCGCGTCGGGGCTGGTGCCGCCGCCCGAGCGGTACGTCACGCCGGGGCCGCTCGGCTGGTTGTAGAAGATGAAGTCGTCGTCGGAGCGCACCTTGCCGTCGGCGGTGAGCAGCAGGCCCGATACGTCGAGCCGCACCGGTGCGGCGACGTCCACCGTCACGCGGGCGGCGGAGAGAGGGATGTTCGAGCCGGGGGTCATAGCTGTCATGCCCGGTCAACGAGCGGGGGCGTTTTACCGTTCCCTTACTCAGGGCCCATTTGGCGGAAAGGGGGGACCCCCAGAAGGGGCGGAGCCCCCTTCGACCCCGCCAGGGGGCTCCGCCCCCTGGACAGCCGGGCCTTTGCCCCCCACCACCCGACTCGGTCGGCCAAGAGGCTGGACTCGCAGAGCGAGATGCTTACGGCACCACCACGATCTTGCGGCCCACCCCCGACGCGAACTGATCCAGCGCCTCCGGGTAGCGCTCCAGCGGGATGCGGTCGCTGATGAAGACCTCGGGGTTCAGGACCCCGTTCGCGAACAGCTCCGCCGCTCGCTCGAAGCTGTGCAGGACCGCCATGGAGCCCGTGATGGTGATCTCCTGGTTGTAGATGCGGTACGGGTCGATCGTCACCCGCGTCGCATAGTCCGCCACCCCGAACTGCAGGAAGGTGCCCGCCTTGGCCACCCGGTCCAGCCCGTCCTGGATCGCCGCCGCGTTGCCCGTCGCGTCCACCACCAGGTCCCAGCCCTGCGGCCGGTCCAGTTCGTCGGGGCTGGCCGCCGACGCCGAGACGCCGAGGCGGCGGGCCGTCTCCAGGCGCTGCGGGTTCACGTCCACCACGTCCACGCTCGCCGCGCCCGTCCGCTTGGCGAGCTCCAGCATCATCAGGCCCATCGTTCCGGAGCCGTAGATGAGGACGTGGGCGCCGAGGCGGGACTGCAGGACGTCGTAGCCGCGGACGGCGCACGACAGGGGCTCGACGAGGGCCGCGTCCTGGGTGCGGACATGCTCGGGGAGCTTGACGCAGTTCGCCACCGGCGCCACCGCGAACTGCGCCGCGCCGCCGGCCGTCGTCACGCCGATCGCCGCCCACCGCTCGCACAGGTTGTTGTGGCCGGTACGGCAGTAGCGGCACTCGTAGCAGTACAGGGACGGGTCCACCGCTACCCGGTCGCCCACCGACAGTTCCGTGACCTGGGAGCCGACCCCGACCACCTCGCCCGCGAACTCGTGCCCGGGCACGATCGGCAGCTTCGGGGCGAACTCGCCCTGGAGGATGTGCAGATCGGTGCCGCACAGGCCGCACGCCGCGACCTCGACGACGACCTCGCGCGGGCCCGGCGCGGGATCCGGAACCTCCGCGACCACGGCCTTGCCCACGGACTCGATGACGGCGGCCTTCATTTCACGGCTCCCAACGACAGGCCCTGGACCAGCTTGTCCTGGGCGGCGAACCCCGCGGCGAGCACCGGCAGGGAGATGACGAGCGACGCGGCGCACACCTTGGCCAGGAACAGGCCCTGGCTGGTGATGAAGCCGGTCAGGAAGACGGGGGCCGTCTCGGCCACCACGCCGGTCAGCACACGAGCGAACAGCAGCTCGTTCCAGCTGAAGATGAAGCAGATCAGGGATGTTGCGGCGATGCCGGGCAGGGCGATGGGGGCCACTACCCGTCCCAGGATCGTCGGCAGGCGCGCGCCGTCGATCTGTGCCGCCTCGATGATCGCGACGGGCACCTCGGCGAGGAAGGACTGCATCATCCAGACCGCGATCGGCAGGTTCATGGCCGTGTAGAGGATGACCAGCGCCCAGATGTTGTCGAGCAGGCCGGCGTTCTTCGCGAACAGGTAGATCGGCAGCAGGCCCGCCACCAGCGGAAGCATCTTGGTGGAGAGGAAGAAGAACAGGACGTCGGTCCATTTCTTCACCGGGCGGATCGACAGTGCGTAGGCGGCGGGTAGTGCCAGGAGCAGCGTCAGCAGTGTGGAGGCCACCGACGCCGTCGCCGAGTTGATCAGGGAGGGCCAGGGGCTGGCGCCGCCGCCCGCGCCGAAGAACTCGCGGTAGCTGTCCAGGGTGAGGGAGGCGGCGAGGGAGGGCGGGTTGGTCGCGGCGTCCGCCTCGGAGTGGAAGGACGTCAGGGCCATCCAGAGGATGGGGAGTACGAAGAGGATGCCGGCCAGCCAGGCCGCGATGCCCAGGGCGGCGCCCTGGAACCGGCCGCGGGGGTGGGGCCGTCGCGGGGCTGCGGTGGTGAGCGTGGCGGTCATCAGCGGGACACCTCCGCGCGGAACAGGGACGACACGACGCGCAGGGCGAAGGTCGCGAGGATGATCGAGCCGATGACGACGATGACGCCGGCCGCCGAGGCGAGGCCGTTCTCGTGCGCCTGGTAGAAGGTCTGGTAGATGGTGTACGGCAGGTTCGCGGTGCCCAGGCCGCCGGAGGTGATGGTGTACACCGCGTCGAAGTTCTGCACGATGTAGATCGAGCCGAGCAGCACGCTCAGTTCGATGTAGCGGCGGATGTGCGGCAGCGTCATGTGGACGAACACCTGCCAGTCGTTGGCGCCGTCCACCCGGGCCGCCTCGATGAGCTGCGGGTCGCGGCTCTGGAGTCCGGCGAGCAGGATCAGCGTCATGAACGGCGTCCACTGCCAGATCAGGGACGCTTCGACTGCCATCAGCGGCATCTCGGAGATCCAGTCCGGCTGGGCCGCCCCGTCGCCTCCGATCCAGTGCAGGATGCCGTTGAACAGGCCGTATTCGGGGTTGAACAGCACGTGCTTCCACAGCAGCGCCGCCGCGATCGGCACCAGTAGGAACGGGGCGATGAGCATCGTGCGTACGGCGGCCCGGCCGCGGAACCTCCGGTCCAGCAGGAGCGCCAGCAGCAGGCCGAGTACGAGGCTGACGAGTACGACGGTGGCGGTCAGCAGGACCGTCGTCCACACCGACCTGCGCAGGTCGGGTGTGCTCAGCACTTCGGCGTAGTTGGCGAAGCCGGCGAAGTGGCGGTCGTCGGGGTAGAGGGCGTTCCAGTCGAAGAACGAGATGACCAGGGTGGCCACGAAGGGCAGCTGCGTCACGACGATCATGAAGATCAGCGCGGGCAGCAGCGGGGCCCGGGTGGCCCAGGCGCGCATACGGTTCGGCCGCCGGGCCGCCGGCCGCGGGGAGGCGGCGGCGACCCGGGTGGGGGGAGTCGTCACGGTCATCACTGGTACTTCTTTCCGACGGCCTCGGCGAGCTTCTGCGCCTTGCTCAGCGCGCTGTCCACCGACTGGCGGCCGGCGATCGCGGCGCTGATCTCCTGGGAGACCTTGGTGCCGAGGTCGGTGAACTCGGGGATGCCGACGAACTGGATGCCGGGCGCGGGCCGGGGCTGCACGCCCGGGTCCTCCGGCTTGGCGTTCGCGATGGCGTCCCGGGTGACGTCGGCGAAGGCGGCCGCGTCCTTGCGGTACTCCGGGATGTCGTACGTCGACGTCCGCTTGCCCGCCGGCACGTTGGCCCAGCCGATCTTCTCGCCGACGAGCTTCTCGTAGTCCTTGCCGGAGGCCCAGGAGATGAACTTCCAGGCGTTCTCGGCGTTCTTGGACGCCTTCTGGATGCCCCAGGCCCAGGTGTAGAGCCAGCCGGAGCTGTCGGTCTTCTCGACCGGGGCGGGTACGTAGCCGATCTTGCCCTTGACCGGGGAGCCGGAGGCCTCCAGGGAGCCGGCGCCGGCGGTGGCGTCGTACCACATGGCCGTCTTGCCCTGGGTCATGTTGTTCAGGCACTCGGCGTAGCCGGACTGTGCGGCGCCCGCCTCACCGTGCTTGCGGACCAGGTCGACGTAGAACTGCGTGGCCTGCTTGGACTCCTTGGAGTCCAGCTGTGCGTTCCAGCCCTTGTCGAACCAGGTGCCGCCGAAAGTGTTGATGACCGTGGTCAGCGGTGCCATCACCTCGCCCCAGCCGGGCAGGCCGCGCAGGCAGATGCCCTTCATGTCGGCCTCGGCCGCGTCCACCTTCGCGGCGAGGTCGGCGACCTGCTTCCAGGTGGGCTTGGCGGGCATGGTCAGCCCTTCCTTCTCGAAGACGTCCTTGCGGTACATCAGGAAGGAGGACTCGCCGTAGAAGGGCTCGCCGTAGAGCTTGCCGTCCTCGGCGGTGAGGGCCTGCGTCATCGGCTTGAGGATGTCGCCCTGGTCGAAGGCCTTGTCGCCCTTGACGTAGGAGTCCAGGGAGTGGAGCCAGCCGTTCTTGGCGTAGATCGGGATCTCGTAGTTGCTGAGGGTGGCGACGTCGTACTGGCCCGCCTGGTTGGCGAAGTCCTGGCTGATCTTGTCGCGGACGTCGTTCTCGGGCAGGACGGTGAAGTTCACCTTGATCCCGGTGTCCTTGGTGAAGTTGTCCGCCGTGAGCTTCTGGAGCTCCACCATCTGCGGGTTGTTCACCATCAGGACGTTGATGGACTTACCGTCGGAGGATCCGGACCCGCCGGCGCCCGCGCAGGCGGCGAGCGGGGTGATCAGCGTCCCTACGGCAGCCACGAGGAGGAGAGGGCGTGGCGCGCGTCGGCTCTGGGTTCGCATGGGGTGCTCCTGGACATTTAGGTGCAAAGGGGGCGGTGGTGGGTATGGGGGTGCCCTATGGGGTGGCGTGGGTTGGATTTCTGGATCTCGGAGTCGGGTGGGTGCCGGGGCGGGCCCGGACGTCAGACGCGGATGACCTGTGGCCCGAGCAGTGAGTAGCGGTGGGCCTCGGCCGCGGGGAGCAGGGTGCTCGTCACGATCGCTTCCAGTGCGCCGACCTCGGCGAAGCGGCAGAAGCTGACCGCTCCGAACTTGGTGTGCACCCCGGCGAAGACCGTACGCCGCGCGGACCGGATCGCCTGCGACTTGACCTCGCTGACCGCCGGGTCGGGGGTGGTGAGGCCGTGATCGCGGGAGATGCCGTTGGCGCCGATGAACGCCAGGTCGATGACGAAGCCGGCGAGCATCTTCGTCGTCCAGTGGTCGACGGTCGCCAGCGTGCCGGAGCGCACCCGGCCGCCGAGCAGCAGGACCGAGATGTTCTCGGACTCGGCGAGCGCGCCCGCGACCGGCAGGGACGCGGTGACCACGGTCAGCGGCCGGTCCCTGGGCAGGGCCTCGGCGACGAGCTGCGGGGTGAAGCCCTCGTCGACGAAGACCGTCTCGGCGTCCCCGAGCAGCCCGGCCGCCGCGGCGGCGATCCGGCGCTTCTCGGGCACGTGGCTGGTGGCGCGGAAGGCGAGCGTCGTCTCGAAGCCGGCGCTCTCCACGGGGTAGGCGCCGCCATGGGTGCGGCGGAGCAGGCCGTGGTCCTCCAGGACCCGCAGGTCCCGACGCACGGTCTCCTTGGCCACACCGAGCTCCGAGGCGAGCGCGGTGACATCGACCGAGCCGGTGGCCCGCGCGAGGCGCACGATCTCACGCTGGCGTTCCTCGGCGGTCTTCGCCGTGTTGGCCGTCGTCATCGTCGACACCCGCTTCCGTGCTGTGCTGCGTGACGCGATCGCCTCCGGGGCGGTCGGTCGTCTTGCCCGTTCGGGCCCGGTGGGGCCCATGGGGGAAGTTCTACAGCGGCCATGCGGGTCTGAACAGCTCTGTTGCCGAGTCGATGCTGCCCGTTTGTGCCCGTCCGGCTCGGCGCGTGACCGTCTCGGACCTGGGCGGCCGTAGATCGCGACGTGGGATCGGGCAGCGCGGATGCCCGAATGCGGAAGCGGACGGGCCCGTTCGGTGCCCGTCCGCTCCCCGGACGCTCGTTTTCCGCCGTGCGTGACGGTGTCAGTACGGCCAGATCGGCGGGTCGCTCACGAAGTGGCCGCCCAGGTAGGCGTGCGCGATGTTGTCCGGGTCGAGCTCGCCCTGCTCGGCGATGAGCTTCTCGGCGTACGGCTCGGAGTCGTCCTGCGGCTCGTAGCCGAGGGCGCGGGCGGTGGTGAGGTCCCACCACAGGCGGGTGTTCGCGGAGGAGCCGTAGACGACGGTGTGCCCGACATGCCCGGCGGTCAGGGCCGCGTGGAGGAGGCGGGCGCCGTCGGCGGGACTCATCCACACCGAGAGCATGCGCACGCTGGTCGGCTCGGGGAAGCAGGAGCCGATGCGCACGGACACCGTCTCCAGGCCGTACTTGTCCCAGTAGAACTGCGCGAGATCCTCGCCGAAGGACTTCGACAGGCCGTAGAAGGTGTCCGGGCGGCGCGGGGTGTCGATGGGGATGAGCGCGCTCGGGTCGTGCGGTGCGTCGCCCTGAGGGCGGGGTGTGAAGCCGACCGCGTGGTTGGAGGAGGCGAAGACGATGCGACCCACGCCCTCCTCGCGGGCGGCCTCGTACAGGTTGTAGGTGCCCTCGATGTTCGCCTTGAGGATCTTCTCGAACGGGGCTTCCAGGGAGATGCCCGCGAGGTGGATGATCGCGTCGACGCCCCGCACGGCCTCGCGCACGGCGGCCTTGTCGGCGAGGTCGGCGACGATCGCGTCCGGCTCGCCCTCGATGGGGCGCAGATCGAGCAGCCGCAGCTCGTAGCCGTACGCCGGGAGCAGGTCCCGCATCAGGGTGCCGAGTCCGCCGGCGGCGCCGGTGAGCAGAACGGTGCGGGGTGCGGGCATCGTCGGGTCTCCTTGGCTCGGCTTGGCTCAGCGACCGCATGCGTGGACGGTATTCATAAACGTGGACACGCTAAGGAGCGCCCGTCGATCACGTCAAGTGTCGCGCGGAGTCGGAGAATCCGCTGCTGGGTTGCGTGGTGCCCGCTTGACCGGCCTCGACGGGGCTCCCTAGGGTGGGTGCGTTCAAGAATGTAGACGTGGATCAGAAACGTGAGTGCCTGTTCTAGGGAGAGCCCGTGACGCCAGCCCCTCTCGCCGCACGCCTCAGCATCCCCGGCGGGCCGCTGTTCTTCCCCGTCACCGCCTACGGCCAGGACGGCTCGGTCGATCTCGACACCTACCGCGCCCATGTGCGCCGAGGCGTCGAGGCCGGGGCCGCCGCCGTGTTCGCGTGCTGCGGCACCGGGGAGTTCCACGCGCTCGCCCCCGAGGAGTTCGAGGCGTGTGTGCGGGCGGCAGTCGAGGAGGCGGCGGGGCGGGTGCCGGTCGTCGCGGGCGCCGGGTACGGCACCGCCCTCGCCAAGTGGTACGCGGGGCTCGCCGAGGCGGCCGGGGCGGACGGGCTGCTCGCCATGCCGCCGTATCTCGTCGTCGCCGGGCAGGAGGGCCTGCTGCGGCACTACAAGGAGATCGCCGCGGCGACCGCGCTGCCCGTCATCGTCTACCAGCGCGACAACGCCGTGTTCACCCCGGACACCGTCGTCGAACTCGCCCGCACCGACGGGATCATCGGCCTCAAGGACGGACTCGGCGACCTGGACCTCATGCAGCGGA
This sequence comes from Streptomyces curacoi, assembly GCF_001513975.1. Classification (GTDB taxonomy): domain Bacteria; phylum Actinomycetota; class Actinomycetes; order Streptomycetales; family Streptomycetaceae; genus Streptomyces; species Streptomyces curacoi. Next base: position 147,173 of record NZ_KQ947984.1, on the reverse strand, counting down.
CCGTCAGCGCCGTGCGCACCGAAGTCCCCGGCGACTTCCTCTACTTCAACGGTCTGCCGACCGCCGAACAGACCCAGCTCGCCTACCGCGCCATCGACGTCCCGCTCTACTCCTCCGCCGTCTTCTGCTTCGCCCCGGAGATCGCCCTCGCCTTCTACCGGGCGCTGGAAGCGGGCGACGACACGACCGTCCACCGCCTCCTGGACGGCTTCTACCGCCCGTTCGTCGAACTGCGCGCCCAGGGCCGCGGATACGCCGTCGCCCTGGTCAAGGCGGGCGTACGGCTGCGCGGCCTGGACGTGGGGGAGGTCCGGCCCCCGCTGCACGAGCCGACCGAGGATCATGTCAAGCAGCTCGCGCAGGTGATCGAGCGCGGATACGCGCTGCTGGACAAGGAGCCCGAGGAGGCCAAGTGAAGGCGTCGACATTCGTCTACCCCTGGGACGTCAACGGAGACCCGGACGCGCCCGGGAGGATCGCCGCGCTCGGCGTACCGCAGGTGACGCTCGCCTCCGCCTACCACTCCACCCGCGCCCTCACCCCCCGCCACCCGCGCCACCGCATCGTCACCGCCGAGCACGCCGCCGTGCTGTACCCGGCCGGCGAGCGGTGGCAGGGGCGCGCCCTGCGCCCGTACCCGGCCGGGGACTGGGCACCCGGCGACGCCTTCGGCGAGGCGGCCGCCGCGCTCGCCGACGCCGGCCTGGAGGTGCACACCTGGGTCGTCCTCGCGCACAACTCCCGGCTGGGCGCCGAACACCCGGACACGTCCGTCGTCAACGCCTACGGCGACCGCTACCCCTGGGCCCCGTGCATCGCGCAGCCCGCCACGCGCGCGTACCTCGTCGACCTGGCCGCCGAGGCCGCCGTACGGCCCGGGGCGCACGGCACCGAGCTGGAGTCCCTCGGCTGGTACGGGCTCCAGCACCTGCACGCCCACGACAAGACGGCCGGGGTCCCGCTCGGGGACGCCGGGCAGTATCTGATGGCGCTCTGCTTCTGCCCGACGTGCAAGGAGGGCTACGGCGCCCAGGGTCTGGACGCAGGCGCGCTGGCGGCCGCCGTACGCGGCGCCCTGGAGCCGCTGTGGCAGGGCACGGTCGCCGACGAGGGCTGGGCCGGGGTCGAGAAGCTGCTCGGCGAGTCGACCGCGGCCGCCACGCGCGCGTGGCGTGACGAAACCGCCCGTACGCTCCAGGAGAGCGCGGTCCGGGCGGTCCGTGAGGCCGCCCCCGAGGGCTTCCAGGTGCTGCTCCACGCCGACCCCGTGACCTACCACTGCGGGGCCAATCCCGGCGTCGACCCCGCGCACATCCTGTCCGTCGCGGGCGGCGTGGTCGTGCCGTGCGCGGGCGGGCCCGGACTGCTGACGCCCTTCGCCGAGCAGGGCCGTCGGGGTGCCGTCATCGCCGCCAACTTCGGTGTGGTCTCCGGGATGGGCGGCAGTCCGGGCACGCTGACGGCGGACGCGGCACGCGCGCGTGAGCTGGGGGCCACCGAAATCCGGCTCTATCACGCGGGGTTGGCGTCGGACGGTGACCTGGTGGCGGTGCGGGAGGCGCTCGCCGGGTTCTGAAACAGCGGTACGGCGGTCACCAGCCACGCCAGGCCGATCACCGCCAACACCAGCCGCACATCGAGCAGTTCGACCAGCGCCGCCCCCGCGGCCAGCCCGACGACGTTCGGCGTGAAGACGAGCGAGTTGGCCGTGGCGGCCGTACGGCCGAGCAGCGCGTCCGGTGTCTCGCGCTGTACGGCGGTGAGCGCGGCGATCAGCACACAGGGCAGGCCCGCGCCGATCGCCGCGCTGCAGACGAGGGCCACCGGGTCGGACGGGATCGCGCGCAGGCCCGCCGCGGCGGCCGTCAGGGCGATGCCGTACGCGGCGAAGCGGCGTTCGCCGAGGCGGCGCAGGGCGGGGCCGGAGGCCAGCCCGATCGCCACCGAACCGGCGCCCTGGACGGCGTACAGCACACCGGCGTACGCGGGGGCGCGCCCGAGGCCGTCGATGACGGCGTAGACCATCGCCCCGCTGAGGCCGGCGAACAGCATGGTGGTGCCGCCGGCCAGGACGAGCGGGCGCAGTCCGGGGTGTGTCCACAGGAAGCGGGCGCCCTCGGCGGTCTGCTCCCGCCGGCCGCCGGCCGGCGGCTCGGGCCTGCTCTCGCGGACGCGCAGGCACGCGTACAGGCCGGTCGCGACCACGAACGTGACCGCGTCGAGCAGGGCGACGCTCGCACCGCCGTAGGCCGCGTAGACGCCCGCGCCGGCCAGCGGGGCGAGCAGCTTCATGCCCTCGGTGGCCGTCATGCGCAGCCCGTTGAAGTCGCCGAGCAGGGGCGCGGGGACGGCACCGGCGACGAGGGCGGACTCGGCGGCGTCATGGACGACGCCGGCGGCGCCGTAGACGAACAGGACCGCGAAGAGCAGCCAGAGGCGGTCCGGGGAGTCGACGGTGAAGAGGGTGAGCAAAAGCGCGGCCAGGAGGAGGTTCGTGCCGATCAGCAGCGGTTTGCGGCGGGTGCGGTCGGCGAGCGTGCCGAGGAGCGGGCCGGCCAGGGTGGGCGCCCACATGGCGAGCATGCACAGCGCGGCCAGACCGTCGGAGCCGGTGAGGTCCTTGACCCATACGCCGGATGCCAGCCACAACGCCGACGTGCCGAAACCGGAGACCACTACTCCGGCCAGATAGAGGCCGGCGTCGCGGTCGCGCAGGACACGTGCGAGGGCCCAGGTGGTGGTGGTCGTCATGCCCGGTCATCGTGGTGGTAAGGCGGGGGTGCGCGGATCGGGAAGGTGCCTTAGATGGCGGTGCGTCGAGCATGGTGAACACTGGGCGAACTACCTGTGTGCGGACCTCGTCCGATCGTGACTCGGGCCCGGCTTGTGCCGTAATCTTCAAGCAAAGAGAAGGTAAAGCCGAGAGGGGGCAGTGGTGTTCGAGCTGCGCAAAGAGGCGGAGATGAGACTGCACTCGGAGAAGATGGCCCGGGAACTCGCTCTGAAGAAGCGGCGCGCGGAGGACGGCGAGACTCATGAGGACGCTGCACTTCGGCCTGAGAGTGACCGATCTTGAGCGGTCGCTCGCCTTCTGCAGGGCCGTCGGCTACGAGGTGGTCGGAAGCGCCCCCGACACCCCGCTCGGGCACCTGAGCATGCCCGGACTCCCGGGCGACGAGTTCGTCGGCATCGAACTCGTCCACGATCCCGAAAGGCCGCCCGAGGCCGGGGCCGGGAGCGTCCTCAGCCATGTCGTCATCAAGGTGGAGTCGATGGACGCCACCCTCACCGACCTCGCCTCCCGGGGCGTCGACGCCGAGGCGCCCGTGTCGCCGGACGGCTCGGACGACTTCCTGACGACGTGGCTCACGGATCCGGACGGCAACCGGATCGAACTGGTCCAGTGGCCGGCAGGGCACGCCGACGGCCTCAGCGCGGCCGACTGGCGGGACTGAGGGCCGGTCATCGGCGGCGGGAGGGCCCCGGCGGGAAGTGATCGCCCAGTGGTGCGATGAGTTTCCGGTCCGGGGACGGTCCACCCTCCAGCACACCCGGGACCATGAGGAGCAGCCGATGACCGACACGACCCTCGACCTCGGACCGCAGGCCCGGATCGTGGCCCGCCTCGCGGACGGCGTCACCGACGACCAGCTCGCGGCGCCGACGCCCTGCCCGGACATGGCGGTGCGCAACTTGCTGGGCCACCTGCTCGGCCTGGCGATCGCCTTCCGCGATGCCGGCCGCAAGGACCTCGGGCCCACCACCGACACCAGCCCCGACGCCGCCCTTCCGGACATCGGCCCCGGCTGGCGCGAGGAGCTGCCCAAGGTCCTGGCGGAACTGGCCGACGCCTGGCGCGACCCGGCCGCCTGGACCGGCATGACCCGTGCGGGCGGCGTGGACCTGCCCGGCGCGGTCGCCGGTGCCGTCGCGATCGACGAACTGGTCATCCACGGCTGGGACCTGGCCCGGGCCACCGGTCTGCCGTACGCCCCCGACCCGGCCGCGCTCCAGGCGTCGTACGACTTCCTCCTGGCCGCCGCCGACGACCCCGGCCGGGGCGACATCTTCGGCCCCGTCGTCCCGGTACCGGACGACGCACCACTGCTCGACCGGGCGGTGGGTCTGAGCGGGCGGGATCCGGGGTGGCAGCGGCCGTAGAGAGAACGGGTCCGGGCCGGCAGCGGCACATGCCCTCCCGCCCTGGCCCTCACCCCGGGGCCTTCGCGGAGTTGCAGCGGCACACGGATCCGGCGCGGCCGAGCGCGATCCGGGTCTCGCATCCCTCACTCTGACGCGCCCGTTCCGGTTCCCGAGCGGCATCCTCGCCTTCCGGCCCCTGTGCGACGGCCACACCGCCCGGCACGGCGACCTGCTGTTCACCCCCCGGCGCTCACCGAACTCGCCCGGGACGCCGACCTGTTCCTGTGCGAGGTCGCCATCGACACGCATCGCGAAGGTGAACAGGTGCACGTCGGGGCCCGCGCTCACCCCGGAAACGCTGTGCGTGAAGGGCGCACACGGCATCTCTGAGGCACCCTCAACTTCTTTTGTCAGAAGCATTGACGAAACACAGGCGCGCTCCTACCTTCATCGCGTCGTACTTCGTACGTCATATATGAGACGCGATACGTGAGATCCCATACGCGAGATGCCATCCCGCGAAGATCCGAGAGGCGCGCATGACCTCTGTGCCCACGCCGATCCCCTCCCGCACGCAGTACGTGCTGGAGGAGATCAAACGCCGCATCCTCACCGGGCAGTTGACGCCCGGTCAGGCCCTGGTCGAGACCGAGCTCGCCGCGCAGTTCGGAGTGTCGAAGACCCCGGTGCGGGAGGCGCTCAAGACGCTCGCCGGGACCGGGCTGGTCGTGATGAGCCAGTACAAGGGCGTCACGGTGCGCATGGTGGACGCGGACATGGCGCGCGAGGTCTACGACGTACGGCTGCTGCTGGAGCCCGAGGCCCTGAAGCGGGCCGTACGGCGCGGGGCCTCCCTCGACGCCGCCCGCGACGCGCTGGCCCGCGCCGACGCCGCCACCGACACCGCCGAACGCTCGCTCGCCAACCGGGAGTTCCACCGCGCCCTGTACCTGCCGTGCGGCAACCCGCTGCTGGGCCGGATGCTCGACGAGGTCCGCGACCAGGCCGCCCTCGTCTCCGCCGTCGCCTGGGCCGCCTCGCCCTCCTGGGAGCGGGAGGCCGGCGAGCACCGGGAGATCCTGCGGCTCGCGCTCGAAGGGGACGCCGACGGCGCCGGGCGCGCCCTGCACGCCCACATCGCGTCGTTCGTCGAGCGGGCCTTCCCCGAAGCGGGTGCCGAGGTCCAGGGAGAGGACGGTCAGGCATGACAACGACGTTCGAGACCCAGCGGACGGCCCTGGCCGACGTGGTGGCGATCCCCGTGACCCCCTTCGCCGAGGACGGCACCATCGACCAGGACGCCCACCGGGCCCTGCTGCGTCGTCTCCTCGACGGGGGCATCACCACCCTCACCCCCAACGGCAACACCGGCGAGTTCTACGCCCTCACCCCGGAGGAGCGCCGCCTCGTCACCGAGCTGACCGTCGACGAGGCCGGCGACCGGGCCGTCATCCTCGTCGGGGTGGGCCACGACGTGCCGACCGCCGTCGCCTCCGCCCGGCACGCCCGCGAGCTCGGCGCCCAGATGGTGATGGTCCACCAGCCGGTCCACCCGTACGTCTCGCAGAGCGGCTGGGTCGACTACCACCGCGCCGTCGCGGAGGCCGTTCCCGAGCTCGGAGTCGTCCCGTACATCCGCAACGCCCAGCTCAGCGGTCTGCGCCTCGCCGAACTCGCCGACGTCTGCCCGAACGTCATCGGCGTGAAGTACGCCGTGCCGGACGCCGCCAGGTTCGCCGCCTTCGCCCGGGACGCCGGGCTGGAACGCTTCGTGTGGGTCGCCGGGCTCGCCGAGCCCTACGCCCCCTCGTACTTCTCCGCGGGGGCCACCGGCTTCACCTCCGGCCTGGTGAACGTCGCCCCGGCCGTTTCGCTGAACATGATCGAAGCGCTTCGATCGGGGGACTACCCGGGCGCGATGAAGGTCTGGGAACAGATCCGCCGCTTCGAGGAGCTGCGCGCCGCGAACGGTTCCGCCAACAACGTCACCGTTGTCAAGGAGGCCCTCGCCTCCCTCGGCCTGTGCCGCCGCGACGTCCGCCCGCCCAGCAAGGAACTGCCCGAACCCGCGCGCGCCGAGGTCGCCGCGATAGCAGCGGGGTGGTCGATATGACCGACCGGAAGAGTCCCGAGGAACTCAGAAGCCATCAGTGGTACGGCACCGAGGGCCAGCTGCGCACCTGGTCGCACAACGCCCGCATGCGCCAGCTGGGATACGAGGCGGAGGAGTACCGGGGCCGCCCGGTGATCGCCGTCCTCAACACCTGGTCCGACATCAACCCCTGCCACGTGCACCTGCGCGAGCGTGCCGAGGCGGTCAAGCGGGGGGTGTGGCAGGCCGGGGGCTTCCCGCTAGAGTTCCCGGTCTCCACACTCTCGGAGACCTACCAGAAGCCGACCCCGATGCTCTACCGCAACCTGCTCGCGATGGAGGCGGAGGAGCTGCTGCGGTCGTATCCGATCGACGCGGCGGTGCTGCTCGGCGGCTGCGACAAGTCGACGCCGGCGCTGCTGATGGGCGCGGCCTCGGCCGACGTACCGTCGATCTTCGTGCCCGCGGGGCCGATGCTGCCCGGGCACTGGCGCGGTGAGACCCTCGGGTCCGGCACCGACATGTGGAAGTACTGGGACGAGCACCGCGCGGGCAACCTGACCGACTGCGAACTGCGGGAACTCCAGGGAGGGTTGGCGCGCTCACCCGGTCACTGCATGACCATGGGGACCGCCTCCACGATGACCGCGGCGGCGGAAGCCCTCGGTATGACGCTGCCGGGCGCCTCCTCGATCCCGGCCGTCGACTCCGGGCACGAGCGGATGGCCGCCGCCTCCGGACGCCGCGCCGTGGAGCTCGCCTGGACCGGGCTGAAGCCGTCCCGGATCCTCACCCGCGAGGCCTTCGAGGACGCCGTCACCACGGTGCTCGGGCTCGGCGGCTCCACCAACGCGGTCATCCATCTGATCGCCATGGCGGGCCGCGCGGGCATCAAGCTCACCCTCGACGACTTCGACCGCATCGCCCGCACGGTGCCGGTGCTGGCCAACGTCCGGCCCGGCGGACAGACGTACCTCATGGAGGACTTCTACTTCGCCGGCGGCCTGCCCGCCTTCCTCTCGCGGATCACCGACCTGCTGCACCTGGACCGGCCGACCGTGGGCGGCACCCTGGGCGAGCAGATCGAGGGCGCCGTCGTCCACAACGACGACGTCATCCGCACCCGCGAGAACCCGGTCGCCCGCGAGGGCGGGGTCGCCGTACTGCGCGGCAACCTCTGCCCGGACGGCGCCGTCATCAAGCACATCGCCGCCGAGCGGCACCTGCTCAAGCACACCGGGCCCGCCGTCGTCTTCGACGACTACAAGACGATGCAGCGGACCATCAACGACCCGTCCCTGAACATCACCGCCGACAGTGTGCTGGTCCTGCGCAACGCCGGGCCCAAGGGCGGCCCGGGCATGCCCGAGTACGGCATGCTGCCGATCCCCGACCATCTGCTGAAGCAGGGCGTACGGGACATGGTGCGGATCTCCGACGCCCGGATGAGCGGCACGAGTTACGGCGCGTGCGTGCTGCACGTGGCGCCCGAGTCGTACGTCGGCGGGCCGCTGGCCCTCGTGCGGACCGGGGACCTGATCACCCTGGACGTCGAGGCCCGCGTCCTCCATCTCAACGTGGGCGACGATGAGTTGGAGCGTCGCCGGGCCGACTGGGCCCCACCGCCCACCCGCTACGAACGCGGCTACGGCGCCCTCTACAGCGAACAGATCACCCAGGCGGACACAGGCTGCGACTTCGAGTTCCTGGCCCGCCCGGGCAAGTCCCCAGCCCCCTACGCAGGCTGACAACAACGCCCCAAGGGGCGCGGGGAACTGCGCGATCAACCGCAACGCACCCGCAGCCGCCACACAACGACAAGAGGCACCCCGTATCGCGCGACTAGGGCAGCCCCTACCCATCGAGAAAGCGCTTCCCGCACCACAAAAGCAAGCCGCACGCACGACGTACTGAGAACGGAGACCAGTCATGGCCCAAGCCGCAGCCGTGGCGAAACCGCCCGCGCCACCCCGGCGGCGCCGTGCCTCCGCCACGCCGCGCAGGCTCCCGTACCTGCTGATCGCGCCGGCCGCCCTGCTCATGCTGGGCTTCATCGCCTACCCGGTCATCAGCGTCTTCTACTACAGCCTGCAGGAGTACAACCCCACCAAGCCGTGGCGCAACGGCTTCGCGGGCTTCGACAACTTCGTCCACGCCTTCACCGAGGACCCGCTGTTCTGGGACACCCTGGTCTTCAGCGCCAAGTGGGTGTTCGTGGAGGTAGGGCTCCAGCTGCTGTTCGGGCTCGCGCTGGCCCTCATCGTCAACCAGACCTTCGTGGGCCGGGCGCTCGGCCGGGCCCTCGTCTTCTCGCCGTGGGCCGTCTCCGGCGTGCTGACCTCGGCGATCTGGGTGCTGCTCTACAACTCCCAGACCGGCATCACCCGTTACCTCGCGGACGTGGGCATCGGCTCCTACGGCACCAGCTGGCTGTCGGACACCTCCACGGTGTTCCCGGCGGCGATCGTCGCGGATCTGTGGCGCGGTGTGCCGTTCTTCGCCATCCTCATCCTCGCCGACCTCCAGTCCGTCTCGAAGGACCTGTACGAGGCCGCCGAGGTCGACGGGGCCAGCCGCCTCCAGCAGTTCTGGAACATCACCCTGCCCCATCTGAAGGACGCGATCGTCCTGTCCACGCTGCTGCGCGCGGTGTGGGAGTTCAACAACGTCGACCTGCTCTACACGCTGACCGGCGGCGGACCCGCGGGCGAGACCACGACACTCCCGCTGTACATCGCCAACACCAGCGTCGAATCCCACAACTTCGGCTACGCGTCCGCCCTGACCACGGTCGCGTTCGTGATCCTGCTCTTCTGCTCGATCGTCTATCTGCGGCTGAGCAAGTTCGGAGGTGAGGACAAGTGAGCGTGAAGGAAGCCACCAAGGCCGCGCCCGCGCCCGTGCGCGCCGCCCCCGAACCGCCGCGTCCTACGAAGAGGAACCGGGCCTGGGACGAGGTCCCGCGCTGGCAGATCTACCTCCCGCTGTCGATCTACCTGGTCTTCACCCTCATCCCCTTCTACTGGATCCTGCTCTTCTCCCTGCGCCCGTCCGGCTCGACCTCCCTCGTGCCCTGGCCGATCACCTTCGACCATTTCGAGAAGGTCTGGACGGAGCGGAGCTTCGGCACCTACTTCCAGAACAGCGTGCTGGTCGGTGTCGTCACCCTGCTGATGACGACCCTCGTCGCCCTGGCCGGCGGCTACGCCCTCGCGCGCTTCAACTTCAAGATCAAGCGTGCCTTCATGCTCGCCCTGCTGTGCTCCCAGTTCGTGCCGGGCGCGCTGCTCCTGGTGCCGCTGTTCGAGATCTTCGCCGAGTTGCAGATGATCAACTCGCTGGGCAGCGTCATCATCGCGGAGACGGTCTTCCAGCTGCCGCTGTCGATGATCCTGATCAGCAACTTCATCAAGAATGTGCCGTACTCCCTGGAGGAGGCGGCCTGGGTCGACGGCTGCAACCGCTTCACCGCCTTCCGGATCGTCGTCCTGCCGCTGCTGCGGCCCGGTCTGATCGCCGTCGGCTCCTTCGCCTTCGTGCACTCCTGGAACCACTTCCTGTTCGCCCTGATGTTCCTCAACAACCAGGAGAAGCAGACCATCCCGGTCGGCCTCAACACCCTGATGGGCGCCGACAGCGTCGACCTGGGCGCGCTCGCCGCGGGCGGCATCATCGCGGCCGTACCGGTCGTGATCGTGTTCGCCTTCATCCAGAAGTGGCTGATCACGGGCTTCAGCGCGGGGGCGGTGAAGGGATGAGGGGCCGAAGGGGAGTTCAACTGGCCGTCGTCGCCGGGATGCTGGGCCTCGCGTTCAGCGCCCCGGCCGGGGCCGAGGCACGCGACATCAGCCGCGACACCCTCGCCCCGAACGACGGCTGGGCGGCGGCCGACGGTGGTACCACGGGGGGTTCCACCGCCGACGACGCCCATGTCTTCACCGTGCGCGACCGCAGCGAGCTCGTCCGCGCCCTGGACGGCGGCAGCGCCACCCCCAAGATCATCAAGATCGCCGGGACCATCGACGCCAACACCGACGACGACGGCGACCACCTGGACTGCGCCGACTACGCCACCGACGGCTACAGCACCAGGAAGTACCTGGCCGCCTACGACCCCCGCACCTGGGGCTCCGCCAAGCCCAGCGGCCCGCAGGAGGAGGCCCGCCAGGCCTCGGCGGCCAGGCAGGCCGAGCGCATCGAGCTGACCGTCGGCTCCAACACGACGATCGTCGGACTCGGAGACGCCAGGAACACAGCCGTCCTCAAGGGCGCCGGCCTCCAGCTCAAGGGCGCGAACAACGTCATCATCCGCAACCTCGAACTCCGCGACGCCTACGACTGCTTCCCCGTCTGGCAGCCCAACACCGGCGGCCTCGGCGACTGGAAGACGGCCTACGACAACATCTGGCTGCGCGGCGCCACCCACGTCTGGATCGACCATGTGACCCTCAGCGACCAGGGCCACCCGGACGAGAAGGAACCCACCCACTTCGGCCGCAACTACCTGCGCCACGACGGCCTGCTGGACATCACCAACGCCTCCGACCTGGTCACCGTCTCCTGGAGCCGGTTCGCCGACCACGACAAGGCGATGCTCATCGGCAACGGCGACACGGCCACCGGCGACCGCGGAAAGCTCCGTGTCACCCTGCACCACAACGAGTTCGAGTCCGTCGTCCAGCGTGCCCCGCGCGTCCGCTTCGGGCAGGTGCACCTCTACAACAACCGGTACGTCGTCCCGGCCGGCGCCCACGACCACCGCTACTCCATCGGAGTGTCGACCGAGTCCGCGATCTACGCCGAGAACAACGCCTTCCACACCCCCGGCCACATCGAGGCCGCCGACCTGGTCAAGAGCTGGAACGGCACCGCTCTCCACCAGTCCGGCACCCTCTTCAACGGCTATCCGGTGGACCTGCTGGCGATCAACAACGCCTACAACTCCGGCAGCGAGCGCGATCTCACGGCCGACGTCGGCTGGACACCTACCCTGCACACAAAGATCGACAGCGCCGCCACGGCCGACCGAGCGGTGGCACGCGGCGCGGGCGCAGGGAGGATCCCATGAGCACTGCCGTACCCGTCGTCCTCGCGGGCGCGCGCGGCCACGGCCGCTGGCACCTGGACAACATCCGCCGCCTCCAGGACAAGGGCATCGTGCGGCTGGCGGGCATCTGCGAGCTGACCCCGCTGACGGCACAGGAGCTCCCGGAAGGCCTGGGCACGCCTGAGCAGTCCGCCGACTTCGGCGCCCTGCTCGACTCCACCGGCGCCCGGATCGCCGTGATCTGCACGCCGATCCCGACCCACACCGACCTCGCCCTGACGGCCGCGCGCAGGGGCGTGCACCTCCTGCTGGAGAAGCCGCCCGCCCCGTCGTACGCGGAGTTCCGGCGCATGGCCCACGGCGTCGCCGAGGCCGGGGTCGTCTGCCAGATCGGCTTCCAGTCGCTGGGCTCGCACGCCGTGCCCGCGATCCGGGCGCTGATGGCCGAGGGCGCGATCGGCGAGATCGTCGGCATCGGCGGCGCCGGTGCCTGGGCGCGCGCCGAGGCGTACTACCGGCGGGCGCCCTGGGCGGGCAGGCGCAGGCTGAACGGCGTCGACGTGATCGACGGGGCGCTCACCAACCCGCTGGCCCACGCCGTCGCCACCGCCCTCGCCCTGGGCGGCACCGTGCGCGCCGAGGACGTCACCGACATCCAGACCGAACTGTTCCGCGCCAACGACATCGAGTCCGACGACACCTCCTGCGTCCGAGTGAGCACCGAGCGGGGCGCCCCGGTCGTCGTCGCCGCGACCCTGTGCGCCGAGCACCCCGACGAGCCGTATGTCGTCGTCCACGGCGAACGCGGCCGGATCACCTTCTGGTACAAGCAGGACCGCGTCCTGCTCCAGCGCGCGAACCACGGCCCCGAGGAGTTCGAGTACGGCCGGACCGACCTGCTGGAGAACCTCGTCGAGCACCTCGTCGACGGCGCCGACCTGCTGGTCACGCCCGAGGCGACCGGCGCCTTCATGAAGGTCGTCGAAGCGATCCGGCTGGCCCCCGACCCGGCCCCGCTGCCGGCCGAGGCCTGGCATCTGCTCCCCGACGAGCAGCGCCGGGTCGTGCCCGGCGTCGACGGCCTGGTCGCGGCCGCCGCCGACACCCTCGCCCTCTACTCCGAGCTGGGCGCCCCCTGGGCCCTTCCGGCACGAACGAAAGAGGTGAGCACCTGATGACCCCCCACGACACCGCGGTGCTGCGCGTCGCGGGCCGACCGGTCGGCCGGTACGTCACCCGGCCCGAACTGCCGGCCCGGCTCTCCCCGCGCCCGTACCTGCACCCCGTCACCACCCTGGCCGGCACGGCGGTCACCGAGCTCAGCCCCGCCGACCACATACACCACCTCGGCGTCGGTGTCGCCGTTCCCGACGTCGAGGGGTCCAACTTCTGGGGCGGACGCACCTATGTCCGCGACCAGGGCCCGACCGAGCTGGACAACCACGGCGCCCAGCGGCACACCGCCTTCCAGCTGCGCGACCCCGACGGCTTCGTCGAGGAGCTGCGCTGGGTGGCGGCACGGGCCGAGCTGCTGCGGGAGCGCCGTACGGTCGCGGCCACCGAACTCACCGACGCCGCCTGGGCGCTGGACTTCACCTTCTCCCTGACCAACGTCACCTCCGGCCCCCTGTCGATCGGCAGCCCCGCCACCAACGGGCGCCCCGGCGCGGCGTACGGCGGCTTCTTCTGGCGGGCCCGCAAGGAGGCCACGGCGCCGGACGTGTTCACCGTCGACCGCGAGGGCGAGCAGGCGGTGCACGGCACCCGCGCCCCCTGGGTGGCCCTCGCGGGCTCCACCTGGACCCTGATCTTCGCCGGCGCCACCGAGGAGACCCGCCGGGATCCCTGGTTCGTACGCGCCGAGGAGTACCCGGGCGTCGGCTCCTCCCTCGCCGTCGAGGAACGGCTGCCCATCCCGCCCGGCGAGACCGCCGTACGCCGGATCGTCACCGTCGTCGCCGACGGCCGGATCAGCCGGCTCGAAGCGGCCTCCCTGGTCCGCAAGGCGGTGAGCCCGTGACCGCCGGGACATACACGAACCCCGTCCTGAACGCCGACTGGTCCGACCCGGACGTCGTCCGCGTCGGCGACGACTTCTACCTCACCGCCTCCAGCTTCGGCCGCGCCCCGGGACTGCCCCTGCTGCACTCCCGGGACCTGGTCAACTGGACTCTGGTCGGGCATGCGCTGGACCGCCTGGAACCGCCGGAGATGTTCGCTGGGCCCCGCCACGACTGTGGCGTCTGGGCACCTTCGCTCCGGCATCACGACGACCGCTTCTGGATCTTCTGGGGCGACCCCGACCAGGGCGTCTTCCAGGTCAACGCCCCCGAGATCCGGGGCCCCTGGACCCGCCCGCACCTGGTGAAGCAGGGCAAGGGCCTGATCGACCCCTGCCCCCTGTGGGACGACGAGACCGGCGAGGCCTACCTCGTGCACGCCTGGGCCAAGTCCCGCTCCGGCGTCAAGAACCGCCTCACCGGCCACCGAATGCACCCGGACGGCACCGAACTCCTCGACGACGGCAAGCTGATCGTCGACGGCGACCGGATCCCGGGTTGGTTCACCCTCGAAGGGCCCAAGCTCTACCAGCACGACGGCTGGTTCTGGATCCTCGCGCCCGCCGGGGGAGTGGAGACCGGCTGGCAGGGCGCGTTCCGCTCGCGCGAGTTCTTCGGGCCGTACGAGGAGAAGATCGTCCTCGAACAGCAGGACACCGACGTCAACGGGCCGCACCAGGGCGGCTGGGTGCGCACCCCGGCCGGGGAGGACTGGTTCCTGCACTTCCAGCAGCGGGGCGCCTACGGCCGGGTCGTCCACCTCCAGCCGATGCGCTGGGGCACCGACGGCTGGCCGGTGCTCGGGGACGACGGCGCCCCCGTCGCCGTACATCCGCTGCCCGACCTGCCGCCGCAGCCGCCCGCCGCGCCCGCCACCGACGACGACTTCCCCGGCGGACGCTTCGGACGGCAGTGGAGCTGGACCGCCAACCCCCAGGACGGCTGGGCCACCCAGCACTCCGGCGACGGGCTGAGACTGGCCTGCGTCCGTTCGGCCGACGCGCACGACCTGCGCAAGCTGCCGAACATCCTCACCCAGCGGCTGCCGGGCACGCCCTGCGCGGTGGAGGTCGAACTACGGCTGGACAGCGAGGAGCCGGGGGCGCGGGCGGGGCTCGCGGTGCTCGGGGACGCGTTCAGCTGGCTCGGGCTCCAGCGGGGCGCGGACGGGGAGGTGCATGTCGTGCACCGGTTCGCGGAGGCCGTCGCGGAAAAGGAACGGGACGCCGGACACGCGCGGCTCGCGCCCGAGGGGCGGGTGCGGCTGCGGATCGAGATCGGGGCCGGGGCGCGGTGCCGGTTCTTCTACGACCTCGGTGACGGCCCGCGTCCCTCGGGGCCGGTCTTCACGGCGACCCCGTGGCGCTGGGTCGGTGCCCTGCTGGGGCTGTTCGGTCTCGCTCCCGCCGGTCAGGGACACGCCGGCGCGGCGACCTTCACGCAGTTCAGGATCAGCGCCTTGTAACTCACCTCACTCGTGGGCCTGTTGAGCCTGTTGGGAGCCGCAATGACGCACCTCCGTAGCAAGCGCTTGCCGGGCGTCGGTCCGGGAGTCGGCCCGGGAACCGCCCCGGGAGCCGGCAGAACCACGGCCGCCGTCGTGGGGCTGGTGGCCGCCCTGGGTCTCGGGCTGGTGGGCGAGGCGAACGCCGTCGCCCCTGCCGCCGGGGACACCACCACGACGTCGGCCGCCCGCTGGAGCGATCAGCCGCATGGCTTCGCCTCCCTCGCCGGCGGTACGACCGGCGGCGCGGGCGGCAAGGTCGTCACCGTCACGGACCAGGCCTCGCTGGCCCGGTACGCGGCGGCGCCGGAGCCGTACATCATCCGGGTCCAGGGCACCGTCACCGCGCAGCCCTTCGGGGCGAACATCACCGTCGCCTCGGACAAGACGATCGTCGGCGTCGGCACGAGCGGTGAACTGGTGCAGGGCGAGTTCCACCTCGAACCCGGCACGCACAACGTGATCATCCGCAACATGACGATCCGCGACTCGGCGGTCGAGGGCAACTGGGACTGCAAGGACACCGACTTCGACGGCATCCAGATGGACACCGTCCACCACGTCTGGGTCGACCACAACCGCTTCTCGAACATCTGCGACGGGCAGCTCGACGTCCGCAAGGACAGCGAGTACGTGACCGTCTCCTACAACCGGTTCGAGAACAACAACAAGACGTTCGGCCTCGGCTGGACGAGCAACGTCAAGACGCAGATCACGATCGACCACAACTGGTTCGCCCACACCAAGCAGCGCAACCCCTCCGTCGACAACGCCGCCTACGCGCACCTGTACAACAACTACCTGACCGCACAGGCCGATCCCGGGGACCCGGTCTGGACGTACGGCAACTGGTCGCGCGGCAGGACCAGGATGGTCATCGAGAACAGCTACTACCGCGACGTACAGCACCCCTACCAGGCCGACACCACCGCGGAGCTGGTGGAGCGCGGGTCGATCCTGAAGAACACCACGGGCCGACACGACGAGTGGGGTGCCGCCTTCGAGCCACGGGAGCTCTACGACTACCGGCTGGACCCCGCGGCCGCCGTCCCCGCGCTGGTGACGCGGTTCTCCGGGCCGCAGCGGCGGATCGGCGACTCGGTGACGCTGCATGTCCCCGGGGACTACGCGACCGTGCAGGCCGCCGTGGACGCCGTGCCGGACGGCAACACCGGGCGGGTCACGATCGCGGTCGCGCCGGGCACGTACCGCGAGAAGGTGCTCATTGCCGCGAGCAAGCCGAACATCGTGCTGCAGGGGACTGGACACGACCGGTCCGACACCGTCATCGTCTTCGACACGCCCGCCGAGTACGGCGGTTCGACGGGGAGCGCGACGGTCAGGATCGCCGCGAACGACGTCACCGCCCGCAACCTCACCTTCAGCAACGACTTCGACGAGGCCGCGCACGAGCTGAAGGGCGAGCAGGCGCTGGCGATGAAGACGACCGGTGACCGGATCGTCTTCGAGAACACCGCCTTCCTGGGCAACCAGGACACCCTCATGACCGACAGCCCCAAGCTGACCACCGTCAGCCGGGTCTACATCCGCGACTCGTACATCGAAGGCGACGTCGACTTCGTGTACGGGCGGGCCACCACCGTCATCGAGCGGTCCGTCATCCGCGCGCTGAGCCGGGGCTCAGCCACCAACAACGGCTACATCACCGCGGCTTCGACCTGGACCGGCAATCCGTACGGCTTCCTGATCACCCGGTCGAGGATCGTGAGCGACGCACCCGACGGGACCTACCACCTCGGGCGGCCCTGGCACCCGGGCGGTGAACCGGCGGCGGTCGCGCAGGTGCTGATCCGGGAGACCGAGCTGCCGGCCGCGGTCAAGGCCTCCCCGTGGACCGACATGAGCGGCTTCTCGTGGAGGGACGCGCGGTTCGCGGAGTACCGCAACCAAGGGCCCGGTGCCGCCGTCACCGCGGACCGACCGCAGATGAGCGATGAGGAGGCGCGGTCGCACACCGTCGCCGACTACCTGAAGGGCGCCGATGGCTGGGCGCCGCAGAACCGGCGCTGAGTGGCCCTGGCCCTCGGTGCCTCGAAGACCCCCCACAACTTCATATCTCCGTTTGATCCAGAAGAAGAGAGCCGACCAATGAAGATCAGCAATCGCAGGAGCAGCACAGGCGGGCGCCGCATGTCGGCCGCCGTCGCCCTGAGCGCCGTGCTCACCCTGACCGCCACCGCCTGCGGTGACGACGGCAGCGGCACGGGCGGCGACACGGGCGCCGAGGGCAGCGGCAAGGGGAAGATCGTCTTCTGGGACAACAACGGCGGTGTCCGCACCGACATCTGGAAGGAGATCATCGCCGACTTCGAGAAGGCGAACAGCGACATCGAGGTCGAGTACGTCGGGATCCCGTCCACCGACTACCAGTCCAAGGTGGACACCGCCATCCAGGGCGGCGGCCTGCCCGACGTCGGCGGCGTCGGCGCGGCGATGCTCGCCGGGTTCGCCGCGCAGAACGCGCTGGAGCCGCTGGACGACCGGCTCGCCAAGTCCTCCCTCAGCGGCAAGCTCAACGAGGACATGGTCGCCTCGCTGAAGGCCGCGGGGGGTGGCGACGGCAAGCTGTACTCGATTCCGACCTCCGCGAACAACGGTGTGCTGTACTACCGCACCGACCTGTTCAAGAAGGCCGGGCTGGACGAGCCGAACACGTGGGACAAGTTCTACGAGGCCGCGCAGAAGCTCACCGACGCCAAGAAGAACGAGTTCGGTTACACCATCCGTGGTGGTGCCGGGTCCATCGCCCAGGCGCTGGACGCGATGTACGGGCAGTCCGGGATCACGTCCTTCTGGAACGGTGACAAGACCACGGTCAACGATCCGAAGAACGTGGTCGCGCTGGAGAAGTACGCCGCGCTCTACAAGAAGGTCACTCCGGCCGCCGACCTCAACAACGACTTCACCAAGATGGTCGCCCAGTGGGATTCCGGCACCATCGGGATGCTGAACCACAATCTGGGGTCGTTCCAGGACCATGTGAAGGCGCTGGGCACGGACAAGTTCCGGGGAATTCCGCAGCCGACGCTCGCCGACGGGAAGCGGGTTCAGGTCTCCAACCCCGTGGACGGGGTCGGGCTGTTCAAGAGCTCAAAGAACAAGGAGGCGGCCTGGAAGTTCATCGAGTTCGCCCTCTCGCACGAGGAGAACTCGAAGTTCAACGAGTCGGCGGGGCAGGTGCCGGCGAACAACGACGCGGCCAAGGACGCGTGGATTTCGAAGGCCGAGCCCACGAAGTTGGCTGCCGCCGCGCTGACCGACGGTTCCACGACCATCGTGCAGCTGCCGTACTACCTGCCGGACTGGAACACCATTTCCAAGGCCGACAACGAGCCGAACTTCCAGAAGGTGCTGAACGGGGACCTGAGTGCGAAGGAGTTCCTGGACACGATGGCCGGTCAGCTCAATGAGGCTCAGGCCGAGTGGAAGTCGCGTAACGGCTGAGAGCTCGGACGGTTCTGTGCGCGGCCGGCTGCGGGTCGGGTGTGGCCGGTCGCGCCCACGCGGCGGTAGCCGCATATCGAGTACAGCCCCGCGCCCCCGCGCAAGTTGCCGCTCCCCGCGTTCGAAAGGCACCGCCGAAACGGACCCGCCCCCGTAGCTCTGTCGAGAAAGGCACCCCCCGTGTCCCTCACCCGCAGACAGGTGACCCTGGCGGCCATGGCCGCCGCCCCCCTCGCCCTCGCGGCCACCGGTACCGCTCAGGCCGCCTCCGGTCGCCGCACCCGCACCCTCTACATCGCCGGTGACTCCACCGCCGCCCAGAAGTACGCCGGCGCCGCCCCCGAGACCGGGTGGGGCATGGCGCTCCCCTTCTTTCTGCACAAGGACCGGCCCGTCTCGAACCACGCGGTGAACGGGCGCAGTTCGAAGAGCTTCGTCGACGAAGGGCGGCTCGATGTCGTCCTGGCCGCCATCCGGCCCGGCGATCTCCTGCTGATCCAGTTCGCGCACAACGACGAGAAGGCCACCGACCCCACTCGGTACACCGAGCCCTGGACGACGTACCAGGACTATCTGCGGCTGTACATCGACGGTGCCCGTGCCCGGGGCGCGCGGCCGGTGCTGGCCACCGCCGTCGAGCGCCGGAGGTTCGACGCGAGCGGCAACGCCGTGCCAACCCACGGCGACTATCCGGCGGCGATGCGCGCGCTCGCCCAGGAGGAGCGCGTCACGCTGCTCGACATCCAGGCGCTGTCGCTGGCGCTGTGGCAGCGGCTCGGGGTCGAGGAGACGAAGAAGTACTTCAACTGGACCGCCACCGAGCAGGACAACACGCACTTCAACCCGCCCGGCGCGATCGCCGTGGCGCGTCTCGTGGCGCAGGAGCTGCTGCGCACCCGAGTGCTGGCCCCGCAGGACGTGCGCCGGCTCGACGAGGAGATCCCGCAGTCCTGGATCACCTGGCCGCAGGCCGCCGCGTAACACCACCCCGACCGCAGAAGAGAGAGCCGCACAATGAACGCACAGCTATGGCATGGGCATGCCGCAAAGAAGGCCGCCGTCCTGATCGGCTGCACCACGCTCGTCCTCGGCCTCACCGGCACCACGGCCCAGGCACACTCCCGTGATCTCGGCCGTGAGGTCCTCGGCGCGGGCGACGGCTGGGGCTCGCAAGGGGCGGGGACGACCGGTGGTTCGGCCGCCGACGCCGAGCACGTCTACACCGTCACCACCTGGGCCGAGTTCAAGCGGGCCCTCGCCGACGGCGGCGACGCGCCGAAGATCATCAAGGTCAAGGGCATGATCGACGCCGTCTCCCAGGGCTGCGAGGCCTTCGTCGAAGGGGGCTACGACCTCCAGCAGTACCTGAAGGACTACGACCCGGCCGTCTACGGCAACGACAAGCCCGCCGCGGGCCCCCAGGAGGACGCGCGGGTCGCCTCCGCCGCCAACCAGGACTCGGAGATCAAGGCCAACATCCCCAGCAACACCACCATCGTCGGCGTCGGCAGGAACTCCGGCATCCTCGGCGGCAGTCTCCAGATCAAGGGCGTCTCGAACGTCATCATGCGCAACCTCACCATCGAGGCCCCGCTGGACTGCTTCCCCAAGTGGGACCCGACCGACGACAACAACACCGGCAACTGGAACTCCGAGTACGACACCGTGGTCGTCTACGGCAGCGACCACGTGTGGCTCGACCACAACACGTTCACCGACGGGCGCTACCCCGACAGCGAGCGGCCGGTCCACTTCGGCAAGGTCTTCCAGCAGCACGACGGACTGACCGACATCGTGCGCGGCTCCGACTACGTGACCGTGTCCTGGAACCGCTACGAGAACCACGACAAGAACATGCTGATCGGCAACGGCGACGGCCTCGCCGCCATCGACGCCGGCAAGCTCAAGGTCACCATGCACCACAACCGCTTCGAGGGGATCCTCCAGCGCTCTCCGCGCGTGCGGTTCGGGCAGGTCGACGTCTACAACAACCACTACGTGGTGACCGAGGAACAGAAGGACGACTATTACATCTTCGGTGTCGGCATCTCCTCGCAGCTCCACGCCACCGACAACGCCATCTCGCTGCCGGCCGGCGCGAGCGTCGGCAAGGTGCTGAAGAAGTGGAACGAGTCGCCGCTGACCGCCGAGAACAACTACGTCAACGGCAAGCTGACCGACCTCATCGCCGTCCACAACGCCGAGATCCCCGGCGAGACCCTGCAGTCCGGCGCCGGATGGAAGCCGACCCTGCGGACGAAGGTCGACCATCCCAGGGCGGTCCCGGGGATCGTCGGCAGCCGCGCCGGCGCCGGCCGCGTGTGCTGATGCCTGCCTGAGCGCGCCGGGCGGGCCGGGGCACCGCCGGCCCCGGCCCGCCTCCCCACTCCTTGTACGAGCCGCACATCGTAGGAGCACCCGCATGCCTTCGCCCCACCTCCGCCGACCGCCCCTGTCCAGAAGAGGTTTCCTGCTGGCGAGCGCCACCGCCGGAGCCACGCTCGCCCTCACGTCGGTCCCCGCTCGGGCCGCCGGCGTCCGGCCGTGTCCCTTCGGCCCCTACGGTTCCCCGGCCGACCGCCTGACCGCGCGGACCCTGTACGTCGACCCCGCCGGCCAGGGCGACTTCACCACGGTCCAGGCCGCCGTCACCGCCGCGAACGGCAGCGGCTGGACGCTGGTCCTCGCCCCGGGGACGTACCGGGAGACCGTCGCCGTCGACGTGACCCGTACCGAGATGACCTGGCTCGGGGCCAGTGGCGACCCGCGCGACGTCGTCATCGTCTACGACAACGCCGCCGGCACCCCCAGGCCTGGCGGCGGCACCTACGGCACCACCGGCTCCGCCACCACCCTCGTCCAGGCCGACGGATTCACCGCCCGCCACCTCACCTTCGCCAACGACTGGCTGCGCGCCGACCACCCCGGCATCAGCGGCACCCAGGCCGTCGCCATCAAGGTGCAGGGCGACCGCTCGGCCTTCCACCACTGCCGTTTCCTCGGCCACCAGGACACCCTGTACGCCGACTCCATGGCTCTCGGCGTCTTCGCCCGCCAGTACTTCTCGCACTGCTATGTGGAAGGTGACGTCGACTTCGTCTTCGGCCGGGCCACCGCCGTCTACGAGCACTGCCACTTCCGCACGCTCGACCGGACGGACCTCGGCGGAGCCCCGTACGGCTTCGTCTTCGCGCCCTCCACGGCGGGCGCCAACCCGCGCGGCTACCTGGTGACCAGGAGCCGCGTCAGCAGCGAGGCCCCGGACGCCTACTACAAGCTGGCCCGCCCCTGGGTGCCCAGCTCCGACCGCACCGCACGCCCCTCGCTCACCGTCCGCGACACCCACCTCGGCCCCGGCATCGACGCGGTCGCGCCCTACACGAACATGTCGGACAGCTTCCCCTGGCAGAGCCAGCGCTTCGCCGAGTACCGCAACACCGGCCCCGGCGCGGTCGTCACGGTCCCCGAGAACCGGCCCCAACTCACCGCCGAACAGGCCGAGTCGGCGACCCGCCAGGCGTATCTCGGCGACTGGACGCCCTGGAAGGGGAGCCGCTGAGATGCGCAGGCGGACCCTGCTGGCCGGGATCGCCGGGGGACTGACCGCCCTCGGGGCCGCCCCCGCCTTCGCCGCCGGTGCCCGCCGGGTGCTGCACGTCCGGCCCGGGGACTCCGTACAGGCGGCCGTGGACGCGGTGGACGGGCCCGGCCGGACGATCGTCGTGCACCCGGGGACCTATCGCGAGGTCGTGAAAATCCCCGTGGGGAAAGCGGAGTTGACGCTGCGCGGCGCCACCTGCGACCCGCGGGACGCCGTCATCGTGTGCGACAACGCCAACGGCACCCCCAGGCCCGACGGCTCGGGCACCTACGGCACCGCGGGCTCCGCCACCTTCAGCTCGGCCGCCCCCGGACTGACCGTCCGCGATCTGACCCTCGCCAACGACTGGCTGCGCGCCGACCACCCCGACATCACCGGTACACAGGCGGTGGCGGCGTACGTCACCGGCGACCGGTCCTCCTTCGACAACGTCCGCTTCCTCGCCCACCAGGCACTCAAGGACGAGCTGAACTTCCCGCTGGCCTGGGGGACTTCACCGGTGCGAGACTTCCGGGCCTGGCGTCGGGCGGCTCGCCGGGTGGTCGAGGAGCACCTCCTCGTCGACCGCCAGGACGGGACGCCGTACGCACCCGAGTACGGTGAGCGCTCCCGGGCCGACGGCTACACCCGCGAGACGGTGACCGTCTCCCTCACCCGTTACGCACGCGTCCGCGGCAGCCTGCTCACCCCGCACGGCCCCGGCCCGTTCCCCGCCGTGCTCCTCCTCCACGACCACGGCGCCAGGTTCGACATCGGGCGGGAGAAACTCGTCCGCCCCTGGTACGACGACACGCGCCTCGCCTCCGCTCAGGCCTGGGCCGACAAGTACTTCAGCGGACGCTTCCTCGGTGACGAACTCGCCCGGCGCGGCCATGTCGTCCTCTGCCTGGACGCGCCCGGCTGGGGCGACCGCGGCCCCGTCACCTACGACCAGCAGCAGGCGCTGGCCTCGAACTTCTACAACCTCGGCTCCTCCCTCGCCGGGCTCATGGCCCGCGAGGACGCCCGTGCCGCCGGATTCCTGGCCGGCCTCGACCGGGTGGACGCACGCAGGGTCGCCGCCGTCGGGTTCTCCATGGGCGCCTACCGGGCCTGGCAGACCGCCGCGCTCAGCGATCGCATCGCCGCCGCGGTGAGCGTGTGCTGGATGACCGGGCTGAAGGAGATGATGGTGCCCGGCAACAACACGCTGCGCGGGCAGTCGTCGTACTACATGCTCCACCCCGGGCTCGCCCGGCACCTCGACATCCCCGACGTGGCGAGCATCGCCGCACCCAGGCCGATGCTCTTCTTCAACGGCGGACTCGATCCGCTGTTCCCCGCCGACGGCGTCCGCGTGGCGTACGACAAGCTGCGCTCCGTCTGGCGCTCCCGCCACGCCGAGGAGCGGTTGCACCTCAAGACCTGGCCCGACCTCGGCCATGTCTTCGTCGACCGCATGCAGGACGAGGTCTTCACCTGGCTCGACTCCGTCCTGTGACCGTCCCCCCCCACGAATCCCCCCTCGCACGACGAAAGGACCCGCACTCCATGGCTCGTCGTACCGCTCTCGTCCTGGGCACCGCCCTGGCGCTCGGCGCCGGTCTGGCCGCCCTGCCCACCCAGGCCCAGGCCGCGACGGTGGTCGTCAGCAACTCGACCGACCTGTCCAACGCCATCAAGAACGCCACCCCCGGCACCGTCATCCAGGTCCGCGGCGGCACCTACTACCCCACGGCCACCCTCCAGTCCACGGCCAACGGCACCTCGTCGTCGCCGATCACGCTCACCGCGTACGGCTCGGAGACCGTGAAGATCGACGGATCCTCGCTGCCGTCCGGCTCCTGGATCTTCAAGCTGACTGCCGACCACTGGAACGTCTCGAAGATCACCTTCCAGAACTCCCCGGACAGCGCGGTCGTCTGCCAGTCCTGCACCGGAACGGTCTGGAACACCATCAAGACCATCAACGGCGGCGACTCCGGCTTCACGCTCACCGGCGACGGCACGGTCAACAACACCGTGAAGAACATCGACTCCTACGGCCACTACGACGCCGCCAACCACGGCGAGAACGCCGACGGCATAGCCGTGAAGTTCGGCTCCGGCACCGGCAACCTGATCACCGGCGCCCGCCTGTACAACAACTCCGACGACGGTCTGGACTTCTGGTCCTTCTCCTCCCCGGTCACCATCGAGCACACCTGGGCCTTCGGCAACGGCAGGAACCGCTGGGGCGACTCCGCCTTCGCGGGCGACGGCAACGGCTACAAGCTGGGCGGCGACGGCGAGACCGTGGCGCACGTCGTGAACAACTCCGCCGCCTGGGACAACGCCGGCAACGGCTTCACCGAGAACAGCAACCAGGGCGCCATCGTCATCAACCGCACCACCGCCTACGCCAACGCCAAGTGGGGCTACTACTTCGCCACGGGCGCGGCCAGGCTCGGCAAGAACCTCGCGGTGAGCAATGGCAGCGGCCTGGTCAACAAGGGCGGCTCGGTCGTCTCGTCCGGCAACAACTGGGACTCCGGGATCGCCACCCCGGCCTTCCGGTCCACGGACGCCTCGACCACGTACAACGCCCGCCAGACCGACGGCTCCCTCCCGGCGACGACCTTCCTGACCACGGGCAGCACGACCATCGGGGCGACGATGGACTGACCTGCCCGGGGGAGCGCGAGGCCCGTTCGTCCGTCACAGAGGTAAAGATCGGGCAACGGGTCTCGCGCTCATACCGGTGACGCTCGTAGAAATCTTTGTCATGCATAAACCACTGCGTCTCGCGGCCGTCGCCGCCGCCTGTGCCGTCGCCGGTGCCGCCCTCTACGGCGCCGGCGCCGCCACGGCCGGACAGTCGACCGCGAACAGCACCCACGAGCCCTACAACATAGGGCTGCTGGTCAAGGACATAGACAGTTACTACGGCACCACGCTCGACGCGAACGGCGTGTACCAGGCATCCCCGGACAGCCCGTACGCCAAGGACCTCGCGCGCATCGACGCCGACGCGAAGAAGTACATCGACAAGGCGGCCCGCAAGGCGCTGCACAAGGGCGAGAAGCCGGCCGTCGTCTTCGACATCGACGACACGCTGCTGCTCAGCCTCGACTACGAGAAGAAGACCAACTACACGTACAACAGCGCCACTTGGGCCGAGTACGTGAACAGGGCCGACCGCCCGGCCGTCTTCGGCAGCCCCGAGCTGGTGCGGTACGCCGAGTCCAAGGGCGTCGAGGTCTTCTACAACTCGGGCCTCGCCGAGTCGCAGCGCTCCGCCGCCGTCGAGAACCTGAAGAAGGCCGGCGCCGAGGTGAACCTCGACGCCGACCACATGTTCCTCAAGGACAAGGCCAACCCGCCGGCCTACCTCGCCGACTGCGCCACGCCGGGCACCTGGAACTGCACGACCGTGCAGTACAAGTCCGGCACCCGGCAGCACATCGAGGACGACCTCGGGTACGAGATCATCGCCAATTTCGGCGACCAGTACAGCGACCTGGAGGGCGGCCACGCGGACCGGACGTACAAGCTGCCCAACCCGACGTACTTCGTCAGCTGAGCGTCACCGCCGTACCGGCCTGATCCCCTCCAGCGTGGGCACCACCGGCGCGATCGTGCCGTCGGCCGCGAACTCCATGCGGTCGATGGTCGTCTCGCGGTGCATGCCGTCGCCGCCCGGCCGCCCGGGGCCGTTCAGGGCGAACCGGTGGTAGACGACGTACCAGTCGTCGGTGCCGGGGGCCTGGACCACCGAGTGGTGGCCGGTGCCGAGGATGCCGTACTCGGGGCGCTTCTGCAGGATCGTGCCCCGCTTGGTCCACGGGCCGAGCGGGGACGGTCCCGTGGCATAGGCGACGTGGTAGTTCTCGCTGCGGGTGTCGTCCTCGGACCACATGAAGTAGTACGTGCCCTTCCGCTTGATCACGAAGGATCCCTCGCGGAAGTTGTCCGGGGTGATGTCCCGCACCTTCGACGCGTCGAACGACACCATGTCGTCGTTGAGCGGGACGACGTACCCGTGCCCGTTGCCCCAGTAGAGATACGACGTGCCGTCGTCGTCCGTGAACACCGCCGGGTCGATCATCTGGCCCTTCAGCGAGCCTCCCTTGGCGACCAGGGGCTTGCCCAGCGCGTCCTTGAACGGGCCGGCGGGGGAGTCGGCCACCGCCACGCCGATCTGCTGCTCGGCGCAGAAGTAGAAGTAGTACTTGCCGTCGCGCTCGGCGATCGCCGGCGCCCAGGCGTACTTGTCGGCCCAGCTCACGTCCGGGCCCAGGTCCAGGATCACCCCGTGGTCCTTCCAGTGGACCAGGTCCTTCGACGAGTACGCCTTGAACCTCGTCCCGCTCCAGCCCTGGAAGCCGTCCGTCGTCGGGTAGATCCAGTACTCGCCGTTCAGGTAGTGCACATCCGGGTCGGCGTTGAGGCCGGGCAGGATCGGGCTGCGGGTGCGGACCGCCTCGACCGTCCAGGTGCGGCGCGTGCCGTCGGCGGACGTCACGGTGTACGTCTGCGGCTTGCGGAAGTCGCGCCGGGTGCCGGAGCGGGGGCTGACGGTGGCGCCCTCACCGGCCCACAGCTTCGGGGCGAGGCGGGAGAGGTCCACTTCCGGCCGCATGGGGAGCACGACCTTCGAGGCGCTCTCCGTGACGATGGCGTACCCCTTCTGGTCCTGCGCCGTCGCGTCCACGACCGAGGTGGGGCTCGCGGGGTACGCGGCGAGCAGCCGGTCGTACTCGGCCTGCGTCACCGGGATCACCGTGCCGTGCCGGGGGCTCGCCGGCAGCTGGTAGTTCTGCGACGGGGTCCACTTTCCCGAGTCGAGGTCGGTGGTCTCGAAGGGGATGTAACCGCGGCCGCCGTACTCGTCGATGAACAGGTACCACTTCTCCTCGGTGTTCGACTTGAACACCGTCGGGCCCTCGCCCCGGTCCATCGCGCCGCTGCCTATGCAGTCGGCCACGAAGTCGTACTTCGTCGAGGCCAGCGAGGTCGACTTCTCCCCGGTGATGAACTTCGCGCAGGGGCTGGAGGAGGTCGGGTCCCGTTCGTCCTTGGTGTAGCGGTAGTAGGTGCCCTTGTGCTGCACCACGGTGGAGTCGATGACCGAGTAGCCGGGGTCGTTCCAGACCTTCGGCTCGCTGAACGTGCGGAAGTCCTTCGTGGTCGCGTACAGCATCTTGTTGTACGTCGATCCGGTGTGGTCGGGGTCGTCGGCGGCGTACAGCTTCGACGCCCAGAAGACGACGTACTCACCGAGCGACTCGTCCCAGTAGGCCTCCGGCGCCCAGGTGTTGCCCGCGTTGTCGGGGGACACCTTCACCAGGCGCTGGTCGGTCCAGTGGACCAGGTCGGTGGACTCCCAGACCATGATGGACTTGCTGCCGTGCCGCTGGACCTGGTCCCAGCTGCCGCTGCTGTTGCGGTACATCCGCAGGTCGGTGGCGATCATGTAGAACTTGTCGCCCTCGGGGGAGCGGATCACGAACGGGTCGCGCAGCCCCTTCTCACCGATCGTGGAGGTGAGGACCGGCTTCCCGGCGTTCAGCTCCCGCCAGTGCAACGGGTCGTTGCCGCGGCTGAGGGCGTAGCGGATCTGCTCGCCGTCGGCGGTGCCCTCACCGGTGAAATAGGCGAAGAGATAACCGGCGTACTTGGGCTGTTTCACGGGTGGTGCTCCGGAGTTCGCGGTGCCGGCGGTGCTGGGCGGGGCGGCCAGCAGGCCGAGGAGAAGGGCGAGGAGGGGGATCAGCGGGGTCAGGAGGGTGCGAGCGGTGCGGGGGCGCATGACACATCCTGGGGAGTCTGGGGGTTTGTTGGACTCTGGGGGATTGGTTGGGGGGTTCTGTTTGTTCGGCTGCCCTCGGAGTGTCATCGGTGGGGGAACAGGGCGTCAATCGGTGCGCGGGTGACTCCTGGGGACCGAAACTTTCGCTCGCTTTCGGGGTGGGCGGCAACCTTCTCCGCCATGGCGGCGACCGGATGTCAGAAGCGGGCCGGGGCGGCCCCTCCGGCCCGCTTCGCCCCCAATGCCCAGGAAAGGAACACCCCAGTGCGCCTGAGCACCGGCCGTCACCGCAGGACCCGAACCCTCTCCATCGCCGCGGCGATCGCCGTCGCCTCGGGAGCGGGCGGCGCCTGCCTCGGCCTCTCCGACGGTGGCGCCGAGGCCGCCTCGACGACGGTCACCGTGTCCACCACCGCTCAGCTGGAGTCGGCCGTCAAGAACGCCGCCGCCGGTACCACGATCCAGGTGCGCGGCGGCACCTACCGGCCGACCGCCACGCTCAAGTCCACGGCGAACGGCACGAGTTCTTCGCGGATCACACTCCAGGCGTACGGCGGAGAGAAGGTGCGGATCGACGGGTCCAGGCTGCCCGACGGCTCCTGGCTGGCCGGCATCTACGGCGACTACTGGACCGTGCAGAACCTCACCTTCGTCAACTCCCCGGCGCAGGGCTTCGTCGCCACGTCGTCGGTGGGCGGCGTCTTCAAGAACCTCGTCACGGCCGGCAACGGCGACTCCGGGTTCACCCTGCGCGGCGACGGCACCACGAACAACCTCGTGCAGAACCTGGACAGTCACGGCAACTACGATCCGGCCGGCCACGGCCAGAACGCCGATGGGATCGCCGTGAAGTTCGGCTCGGGGACGGGCAACAAGATCACCGGGGCGCGGTTGTACAACAACTCCGACGACGGCCTCGACCTCTGGCAGTTCTCCTCGCCGGTCACCATCGAGCACACCTGGGCCTTCGGCAACGGCGAGAACCGGTGGGCCGACTCCGCCTTCGAGGGCAACGGCAACGGGTTCAAGCTCGGCGGCGGCGGTGCCTCGGTCGCGCATGTCGTCAACAACAACGCGGCCTGGGACAACACGCTGCACGGCTTCACCGAGAACTCCAACACCGGGGCGATCCTGCTGAACCGCAACACGGCCTACGCCAACGCCGAGTCCGGCTTCCACTTCGCGACCGGCAAGGCGCGGCTGGCTCGCAATCTCGCCGTGAGCAACAACAAGGGGCTCGCCAAGCTGGGGTCGTCGACCGTGTCCGCGGCGAACAACTGGGACAGCAAGGTCGCCACCCCGTCCTTCCGGTCGACGGACGCGACCACGGCGTACGGCGCCCGCGAGCCGGGCGGCTCACTGCCCGCGACGACCTTCCTGACGACGGGCTCCACCACCATCGGCTCGACGATGAACTAGCTCTCGGTGCCAAGACGAACGCCCCGCCGGTCGTCACCGGCGGGGCGTTCTGCTGCTGACCGAGGGGGGCTCAGGCCAGCAGGTCCAGGCAGTCGAACGAGGTGCCCGGGCTGAGGTACGCCGAGCCGCTCGAACCACTGACGATATTGATCTTCAGCACGTTGTACCGGGCCGGGTCCGTCTGCCACGCACTACTAGGGACGCCGAAGGTGAACGTGTGGTTGTTCCCGCGGTACGAACCCGTGGTGAGGGAGCGCGTCGAGGGCTGGCTGGGAGCCGAGAGGACGGTCGACACCCAGTCGTTGACCGTCACCCGGGGCCGGCCGTTGAGGAACGCGTCGGTCACGCCCACCCGCAGGGTGTGCGCCGCTGCCGCCTGCTCCCTGGTCAGCTTGAAGTAGACCAGGACGCCGTCGTTGACGTCCTTCCACATGTACGCGGGGAAGGAGGCCGCCGCGCTCGCGTCGCCGATCGTCACGTTCCCCGTCCACCTGGCCGCGCGGCCGTCGGAGGGATGCGCGTACGTCATCAGCCCGGCGTTCTTGAACTCGCCGGGCGTGCCGTCCCAGTCGCCGAGCCGCCAGATGGCCCTGGCCCTGCTCGGGTCGCCGGTGATCGTGATGCTGTGCAGCGACGTCGTCCCGCCCGCCGTCACCTTCACCGTGCCGGTGTACACGGCCAGTTCGCCCTTGTGGACGGTCATCGTGTACGTCCCCGGCAGCATCCCCTTGCAGGAGAACGCCCCCGACCCGGCCGCCGCCTTCGCCCAGTACTGCGCGTCCTTGTTGGCGAAGCCCACGGTGTACGCGTACTTGGCGTCCATGCCCTTCAGACCGACGCCCGCCACCTTGCCGCGGCCGGACGCGCCGATCCAGCCGGTGATGCCGAGGCCGTCCACCCAGGAGGTGTCCAGCTTGCCGTGGAAGAGCGAGGACGACGGCGCCCCGCCGTCCGTGAAGGACAGGACGTACGGGCCCTGCAGGCCGAAGCGCTCCGGCTCCGTCTGTGCCTGGTTGTAGTGCAGGATCTCGTACAGCGCGGCGCCCTTGTCGTTCGAGTGGCGCAGCAGCGAGCGGTAGAACGGGCCGCCCGAGGCCTTCTCGTGGTTGGAGCGCACCAGCCACAGACCGACCGAGCCGGTGGTGAAGCCGACGTGGTCGTAGTCGAGGGTGCGCTTGCCCGAGTAGTGCTTCGAGTGGGTCGTGCCGTCCGCCCGCTTCCAGACGTCACCGGCCTCGATGACCTTGTCCGAGGCCTCGATCCAGGTGTCCGGACCCTCGTTCGGGAAGATCCCGGGCTTGAGGCGGACGATGTAGCGGGTCGCCGTGAAGGAGGCGTCCGCCTTGTGCGTCCACAGGTAGACGTTGCTCTGGCCGCGGCGCGCCGCGTACCACTGGGTGATCGCCCCGTGCACGGCCTTCACCAGGATCGTCGAGCCCGACTGCCGGACGGTGACCGTGGACGCGCCGAGCCCGGACTCGACGTGCGAGTGCCGGCCGCCGTACCCCTCGTACTCCTTGCCCCGGTAGACCAGGGACGTGAGATCGCCGGTCGACTTGGAGACCTTGAAGACGAGCGCGGCCCCGGTGTCGACGACGTAGTTCGAGCCGTCGTCCGTGTAGCCGAAGGCCGCGGCGGAGGCGGAGGAGAGGAGGCCGGTGCCGACCGCGACGGCGGCGCCGGTGGCGGCGACGCCGATCGCGGAGGCCCCGAGCACCCGTCTGCGGGTGAGGCTTCTTCTGTGCGTGCTCACAGGTGGTGCTCCCGGGAATGGCCCGGGAGGTGCCCCGGGGGAGATGCTTTAACGTTCACTCACTGGTACGTGATGTCAGATGGCGAGAACCTGCAGGAGGTTCCGTCCGGTCCGGTGCCGAGTTCCTTCGGCTCCTTGCCGCTGCTGTTGCCCTGGAAGCGGGTGCAGGTCTTGATCTTCTTCCCGCTGTCGCCGTGGATGCGGACCTTGCGCAGGGCGGCCGTGTCTCCGTAGTTGGAGTTGATGCCGACGATCGAGTTGCCGGGCGCGGTGACGTCCACGTCGTTGATGATGATCGTGCGCTTGTGCTGCGTGGAGCAGTTGCCGCAGGAGCGCACCAGCTTGCCGAAGTTCTCCACCTGGAACTTGGAGACGACCAGCTTCCCGGCACCGTTGAACTGCAGCACCTTGTCGTCGGCGTTCCTCGCGCCACCGCCGTACACCGTGTACACGGCCGAGGACGACTTGCCCTTGAAGGTGGCGGCGTCCTCGCCGACGTCCAGCCACCACACGTTCTGCAGCGTGCAGGAGCCCAGGCAGTGGACGCCGTCCGCGGCCGGGGTACCGATGATCACGTTCTTCAGCACCGCGCCGTCGGCCAGCTGGAAGACCGGGTCCTGGCCCTCCTCCTGGCCGCTGCCGCCGAGGGCGCCGGAGCCGTAGAACTTCGTCAGCTTGCCGTCGTACGTGCCCGAGACCTTGATCGTCGACGAGACGGCCTTGCTGCCGTTCGCCGACGGCCAGGAGGAGGCCGCGCCGGCCGGCGACAGTAACGACGTGGTGGTGACGATGGCCGCACCGGTGATGCCGAGCGCGCAGACTCCGGCGAGCACCGCCCGCCGCTTGGTGACCTTGCGACGGTGACGGACGCGCTGTTCAGGCTGTGCTGTCATTACCCGGTTCCTTGCGTGGAGGGGATCCTTGCGTCTCCTGGTCGCCACGCGTGGGAAAAGGGTTGCCGGGCGGGAGGGAATTTCCCTACGAGTCCCCGTCGGCCGTCGAGTCGTCGCCTTCGTGCGGCGCGAAGTCGCCCGCCACGGACAGCTGTTCGCCGCCCGCCGTGGCCGTCATCGCATAGCTGTCGTCCTTGGCGTCCCGGCCGCCGCGCTCATGGTCGTACTGCCCGGCGAAGACCCAGTCGCCCGCGCGGACCGTACGGCCCTCCTTGAGCACCCACGTGTAGACGAGGAAGCCGTCCTGCTCCTCGACCGTCAGGGTGAAGTCGTCCTCGGGCAGTGAGCGCCACGCCCCGGTGGAGGTGACACCGCCGGTCTGCGCGATCCTCAACCGGACGGTGAGCGCGGTGAGTTGCTCACTCGCCTTGAGGGTCACATTGCTCTGCGCCCAGAACTCGTTGCTGTGCGGGTCCACCGAGCCGTCCGACCACAGGGGGCCGTCCTCCTCGCCCCCGGCGGCGGGCGGCCGTGCCGTGGCGGGCGGCTTGCTCGGCGTCCTGGTCGTCTCGCCGGACTCCGGCGTCTTTTCCGGCGTCGGGCCGGCCGGCGGGGCGGGCGGGGCCGGCGGGCGGCTCGTCGCGTCCGGTGACGGGGTGGGCGTCGGCGAAGTGGCCACCGTCTGCTGCGGGGTGTCCTCCCGCACGGCGGACGCCACCGCGTAACCGCCGACCGCGAGGACGCCGGCCACCGCGGCCGTCGCCGTCACCACCCGGAACCAGCCGTACACCGGCGGACGGGTCGCCCGGTGGTCGGGGCGGGTGTGCTCGCTCATGCCGCGCTCGATCCGGGCCAGCATCCGCTCGCGGTGGGGTTGGTGCGCCTCGGCCGCCTCGTGCAGCCGGGCGCGCAGTTCGTCGTGCACGTCCCGCTGCATCATCGGTTCCTTCCTCCGGCGTTCCCGGTGCGGGCCATCGCCGCCGCGTGCACCTTGAGCGGAGCCCCCTGTGTCCCGAGCAGCCGTTGCAGCTCCGCCATCCCCTTCGAGGTCTGGCTCTTCACCGTACCGACCGAGACACCCAGGGCGAGCGCGGTGTCCTTCTCGGAGAGGTCGAAGGCGTGCCGCAGCACCACACAGGCGCGTTTGCGGAACGGAAGTCTACGCAACGCCGCCTGCACGTCGACGACGCCAGCGACGTCCGGGTTCTCGGTCTTCTCCTCGCGCTGCGACCAGAACAGCGCGATACGCCGCCGCTCCCGGACCGCGCTGCGGATCCTCGTGCGGGCCAGGTTGGCCACGACTCCGCGCGCGTACGCCACCGGATGGTCGGCCGCGCGCACCCGGTCCCAGCGGTGCCACAGCGCCAGCAGCGCGTCCGCCGCCAGATCGTCGGCGGCGTCGGCCTCACCCGTCAACAGATGGGCCAGCCGCGACAGTTCGGCGTAGTGGCGCTCGAAGAAGGCGTGGAACTCCACGGAGGCGGCGTCGTCGACGACTGTGCCCACGGGCGACCCCTCCTGGCTGTGCGTGTCATGTGAATGACATGTGGTCGTCCGGAGATCATCCGGACGAGATCCGGAAGCGTAGCAGTGATCGAGCGCTTGGTTCGTACGAGGCTTCGAACGTCGTATGGCAGGCCGTACGTTGAGTGGCGCTGATTCCGTAACACGGAGAAAACCTGAAACGGGTTCAACGGGGGAACAATCCAGCCAGCATCCGCACACCGATCAATCAGGCAACAAGGAGCGAGCGCCATGTCCGATTCCCCGAAGGTGACCGACCGGCCAAGTGCCGCGCCGCCGGGCGTGAACAGCGTCGACCGGTTCTTCAAGATCTCCGCACGGGGATCCACCTTCGCCCGTGAGATACGCGGCGGCTTCGCCACGTTCTTCACGATGGCCTACATCCTTGTCCTGAATCCCATCATCCTCGGCAGCGCGAAGGACAAGTTCGGCCACCAGTTGGATGCCGTCCAACTCACCACCGCCACCGCCCTGGTGGCCGCGGTCATGACGATCATCATGGGCGTCGGCGGCAATCTGCCGCTCGCGCTTGCCGCCGGACTCGGGCTGAACGCCGTCGTCGCCTTCCAGATCGCCCCGCTGATGTCCTGGGACGACGCGATGGGTCTGGTCGTCCTCGAAGGCCTGCTGATCTGCGTGCTCGTGGTCACCGGGCTGCGCGAGGCCGTGATGCACGCCATCCCGCAACCGCTCAAGCAGGCGATCAGCGTCGGCATCGGCCTGTTCATCGCCTTCATCGGCTTCGTCGACGCCGGGTTCGTCACCCGCATCCCCGACGCGGCGAACACCACCGTGCCGGTTCAGCTGGGCGGCACCGGCGCGCTCACCGGGTGGCCGATCCTCGTCTTCTGCCTCGGCGTCCTGCTGACGATCGCCCTGCTCGCCCGCAAGGTCAAGGGCGCCATCCTGATCAGCATCGTCACCATGACGGTCGTCGCGATGATCATCAACTCGGTCGCCGACATCAAGGCCTGGGGCCTGACCACACCGGCCTGGCCCGACAAGGTGGTGGACACCCCCGACTTCGGACTCGTCGGCGACTTCAGCCTGTTCGGCGCGTTCGGCGAGACCACGGCCATCACCGTCGTCCTGCTGGTCTTCACGCTGGTCCTGTCCGACTTCTTCGACACCATGGGCACCGTCGTCGGCATCAGCGCGGAGGCCGGTCTCCTCGACGAGCGGGGCAAGGTGCCGGGCCTCGGCCGGGTGCTGCTGATCGACGGTGCCGCGGCGGCGGCCGGTGGTGCGGCCTCGGCCTCCTCCGCCACCTCCTACATCGAGTCGGCGGCCGGCGTCGGCGAGGGCGCGCGCACGGGCTTCTCCAACCTGGTCACCGGCGGCCTCTTCGCCCTGGCCCTCTTCCTGACCCCGCTGCTCACGATCGTCCCGCTCCAGGCGGCCGCCCCCGCCCTCGTCGCCGTCGGCTTCCTGATGATGACCCAGGTCAAGCACATCGACTGGGACAAGTACGAGATCGCCATCCCGGCGTTCCTCACCATCGCGGTCATGCCGTTCACGTACTCCATCACCAACGGCATCGGGGCGGGGTTCCTCGCCTACGTCGTGATCAAGACGGTCCTCGGCAAGGCGAAGGAGATCCACTGGCTGCTGTGGGGGACCTCGGCGCTGTTCCTGGTGTACTTCGCGATCGACCCGATCGAGCAGGTACTGGGCGTGAAGTGAAAGACGCTGCGCGACCAGCTCGGATCCGCCGTGGCTGGTCGCGCCCACGCGGCGGAGCCGCAAATCGATACAGCCCCGCGCCCCTTCGGGGCGCGCTACCCCAACGCCGCCTTCATGACCGCCTTGGCCACCGGCGCCGCCAGCCCGTTGCCGCTGACCTCCGAACGGGCCGCGTCCGACTGCTCGACGACCACCGCCACCGCGACCTCCTTCCCGTCGGCCTTCCCATAGGACGTGAACCAGGCGTACGGCGTCTTGCTGTTGTTCTCACCGTGCTGGGCCGTGCCCGTCTTGCCGCCCACCGTCGCACCCGGGATCTGCGCGTTCGTGCCCGTGCCCTTCTCGACGACCGTCTGCATCGCCGACTGCAGCTGCTCGGCCGTCGAGGAGCTGACGATCTCCTTGGTGCCGGCCTCGTCGTCGTAGTCCTGCAACACATCCCCACCGCTGTTGGTGATCTGCGACACCATGTGCGGCGAGACCAGCTTGCCGCCATTGGCTATGGCGGCCGACACCATGGCCATCTGTAGCGGGGTGGCGGTGACATCGAACTGGCCGATGCCGGTCAGAGCGGTCTGCGCCTCGTCCATGCCGGAGGGGTACACGCTGGAGTACGCCCGCACCGGCACGTCCTGCTCGTCGTCGTTGAAGCCGAACTTCTCGGCCATCGCCCGGACCTTGTCCTGGCCCAGCTGGACGGCCATGCTGCCGAAGACGTTGTTGCACGAGTACCGCAGCGCGACCCGGATCGAGGCGTTCTCGCAGGGGGCGCTGGGGTTCTCGTTGGTCAGCTTCCGGGTCGTGCCCGGCAGCGGGTACGGGTCCGGGCTGTCCGTCTTCTCGTCCACCGACGAGTACAGCCCGTCCTCCAGCGCGGCAGCCGCCACGACCAGCTTGAACGTCGAGCCCGGCGGCAGCGGCTGGCGCAGCGCCCGGTTGGTCAGCGGCTTGTCGGAGTCCGCGTTGAGCTTCTTCCAGGCCGCACCGGCGGTGTTGGCGTCGGTCAGCGACGAGGGGTCGTACGACGGGGTCGACACGACGGCCAGGATCTTGCCGCTCGCCGGATCGATCGCGACGGCCGCGCCCTTGTTGTCGCCGAGCGCGTCGTACGCCGCCTTCTGCACGTCCGGGTCGATCGTCGTGATCACATTGCCCGGATCGGCCCGCTTGTTGGTGACCGTGTCCATCACGGTCTTCAGCCGGCTGTCGGTGCCGTTGAGGAGCTCCTGGTAGATGCCCTCCAACTGGGTCGGCGCATACGCCTGGGAGGCGTAGCCGGTCACCGCCGCGTACAGCGGGCCGTCCTGGTACGTGCGCTTGTAGGCGAGGTCGCTGCCCTTCGTCCGCGCGGATCCGGTGATCGCCTCGCCGGCCACGATGATGTTCCCGAGCGGTGCCGCGTACGTCGCGATCACGTTCCGCCGGTTGTCCTTGTCGTCCGCGAGCGCCTTGCCCTCGTAGAACTGCACCCAGGTCGCCCTGATCAGCAGAGCGAACACGAGCAGCAGCGCGAAGACCGACGCCCTTCTGATCGTCTTGTTCATCCCGCTCGACAGGACGAGCGAGAGGGGCCGAATCGTTCCCTTCCGCCGGTTTTTCTCATCGAGCGTTCATGAAACCGGCCTCGTACGCGGCGATCACGGCCTGGGTGCGGTCCCGGGTACCGGTCTTCGCCAGGACCGCCGCCACATGCGATTTCACGGTGGCCGCACCGACCTCCATTCGCCGCGCGATCTCCGCGTTGGTCAGGCCCTGCGCCATCAGCCGCAGCACCTCCCGCTCCCGGCACGTGAGCCGCGCCACCCAGGGCGGCGGCGCGGGGCAGGCGCGCGCGTGCTCGGCCGCGAGGCTGCGCACGGCCGACGGGAACAGCAGGGTGTCGCTGTGCGCGAGCAGCCGTACCGCCTGCACCAGCGCGTCGGCCTCCGCCCGCTTCAGCAGGAACCCGGCGGCTCCGGCGCGCAGGGCGTCGTACACATAGGAGTCGTTCTCGAAGGTGGTCACCACGATGATGCGGGGCGGTTCGTCGAGGGTGGCGAGGATCTGCTCGGTGGCCCGTATGCCGTCGATCTCCGGCATACGGACGTCCATGAGGACCACGTCGGGCCGCCGCTCCCGCACGACGGACACCGCCTCGGCCCCGGTCGCCGCCTCGCCGACCACCTCCAGGTCCGGCTCCGCGGAGAGGATGGCGCGCAGGGCGGTGCGGACCATGCGTTCGTCGTCGGCGAGGACGATCCGGATCGTCATGCGGGTCCCTTCAGGGGAAGTCGTACGGACAGCCGCCACACCCCCTGCGCGGCGCCTGCCTGTGCGGTACCGCCCAGCAGCCGGGCCCGGTCGGCTATGCCGCGCAGGCCGTGACCGCCGCCGGGGCGGCAGGAGGGGGTGTGCTCCAGGGGGTTCTCGACGCTGATCTCCAGGTGCTCGTCGGCGATCGCGATCCGCAGGGTCACGGACACCTGGTCACCGGCGTGCTTGAGGGCGTTGCTCAGCCCCTCCTGCACGATGCGGTAGGCCTCGCGGGAGAGGACGGGCGGCAGGGCCTCGGGGTCGGCGTCGACCGTGGCGGTCACCCGCAGCCCGCCCGCGCGGGTGCGGCGCAGCAGACCGTCCAGGTCGGCGGCGAGGGTGGGCGCCGGGGCCGTACCGGGAGCGTCGCCGTCTCTCAGCACGCCCAGCACGGCGTCGAGTTCACCGACGGTCCGCCGGGTCGTGTCCTCGATCGCGGCGAGGGCCTCGCGGACGAACTCCGGGTCGGTGTCCAGGACCCGGCGGGCCGCGCTCGCCTGGAGGGTGACGGCGCTGAGGGCGTGGCCCACGGAGTCGTGCAGCTCGCGGGCGAGCCGGTTGCGCACGGCGAGGTCGGCGGCGCGCGCCTCGGCCGCCGCGACGCGGTCCTCCGGCGTGGGGCCGAGCAACGCGGGCGCCCAGCGGGCGAGGAGCGTGCCGGAGCCGGCCGCGCAGGCCGCGAGCCCGACCAGCATCGCCAGGCCCGCGACCGGCGCCAGCGCCGGCACCCAGGCGTGGTCGAGGACTTCGGGCAGTCCCAGCCGGTTGTCGGCCGGCCACTCGATGAACGGCAGCGCGACGAGGAAGACGGCGAACGGCGGCACCGCCAGCGACATCCCGGAGATGATCCCGCCGAACCCGAGATGCAGCGTGAACCAGGCGGCCGTACGCCCCTTCGCGGCCCGGGTCCGGGCGGGCCCGTGGGCGAGCCGGTGCGCGTCGATCCCGCACAGCGACCGCACGGCACCCGCCTCCAGGGACCGGGTCAGCGGGAACAGCGCGGCGGTGAGGGCGGCGAGGGGCAACCCGACGGCGAAGGAGAGGAGTTGGAGGGGGAGATCGTGGAAGACGTAGCGGGAGTCGGTGGCGGGACCGACGACGAGCTGGCCGACGAAGACGTACGGCATGGCGAGCGCGCCGCCGAGGATCAGATGGATCCAGCGCCGGCGCGCCCGCCGCCCGAACAGGAACCGGGCGAACTCGCTCATGCCGTACGACGTTTGCGGCTCGCGGAGCGCTCCGCGAGGAAGTGGACGCCGAGGCTGGCGACGAGGATGCCGACGATCATCTGGCCAGCGTAGGCGAGGTTCATCAGCGGCGCCGGGCCGTCGGCCACGTCGGTGAGCGGCGCCACCGACAGCCAGCCCGCCCAGCAGGCGGTGGCGGCGGAGCCGACCCAGGCGAGGGCCAGGGGCACCCTGACGGGCAGGGCCCGGCCGTGCCGGAAGGCGAGCAGCAGGCCGCCGGTGACCGCCATGGCGAGGAAGACGACGGACAGCGCCTCCATGGTGTAGAAGCCGCTCGTCCGGTCGGCGGCCTGGGTCTCGTCGAGCCCGACGGTGCCGCCGCACGCCCACAGGAGGTGGACGGACAGGGGCAGCAGCGCGAGTACGGCGGCGGCGACGGCGACAGCCTGCTGGGCCGGCCCGATGACACCGACCGGCAGCTCCCAGACCCGGCCCGCCCACAGCCCGCCCCAGCGGTCGCGGGCGTACAGCGCGAACAGCGCGCCCAGGGCGAGCCCCTGCACGATGAAGCCGGTGTAGACGACCCCGAAGACCCAGGCGTCGAGGAACGAATCCCCGTCACCGCCGGCGCCGACCCTGGTGCCGCCGAGGGCGTCGACCAGGAGCTGGAGCGGGAACCCGGCCATGATCGGCGCGAGCAGCCCGGTGGCCACCCACGCGGGGAAGGCCAGCAGCCACGCGGGCGCCCGCAGCCCCCACGGCCGGGTCAGCACCAGCGCGAGCACGATCACGGCCCCGTCCATGAGGACGGTGACGACGTTGGCGACGGCCATGGTCGCCCGGTGCTCCAGCAGGACGCTCCCGTCCGGGATCCCGAGCCGGCTCCCCGCGATCCAGGCGACCTTGAGCGACAGATACGGCACGCACGCGAGGACGGCGACGGCACGCAGGATCCGGCGGGACCGGCTGAGACCGACGGTGCCGGGGTCGGTTTCGGGGACGTGAGCGAGTGTCTGCGTCATGCGACCACGCTCCCGCGAGGACGGCGGCGGGCGCCTCCTGCGCGACGGTGATCCCTCTCCGCCGTACGGCGGAGAACCCGCTCAGCCCGCCAGCGCCAGGACCAGCTCGTCGATCTCCTCGCCCCGCGCCTGCGCGAACCCCCGGGCCCGGACCCTGACCTGGAAGCCGCACTTCCTGAGCACCCGCAGCGAGCCCTCGTTGTCCGCCGCCGCACGCGCGTACAGCGGGCGTTCGGGAACCTCGGCGAGCAGCCCCCGCAGGGCGGCCGTGGCGATGCCCCGGCCCCAGTACGCGCGGTCGACCCAGTAGGTCACCTCCCGCTCGCCCGGCTCCCCGTACACGGCCGCGCTGCCCACCACGTCACCGTCGGCCAGGATCGTGCGCGCCACGTCCGACGAGGCCCGGATCCGCTGCCAGCGCGCGTCGAAGGCGTCCCGGTCGGCCGGGTCCTCGGGGGTGAAGGCCGCCATGCGCAGGGCCTCCGGGTCGTTCATCTGCCGGTAGAAGACCGGCAGGTCGCTGTCGTGCACCTCGCGGAGTTCCACATCCATGGCGTCAGAGCCTACGAGGGAGTCAGAGCCTACGCGTGGCCAGCGTCAGCCTGTCCCGCGCGTCGAACAGCGCGTCCTTCACCATCTGTTCGTGCGCGGGCGTCAGCCGGGCCACCGGTACCGAGCAGCTGATCGCGTCGCGGGCCGGAGTGCGGTACGGGATCGCCACGCCGAAGCAGCGCAGGCCGAGGGTGTTCTCCTCGCGGTCCACGGCGAAGCCCTGCTCGCGGACCTGGTGGAGTTCCTCGATGAGCTTCTCGCGGTCGGTGATCGTGTTCTCGGTCAGCGCGGGGAGCGTCTCCGGGAGCATCTTGCGGACCTGCTCGTCCGTGTAGGTGCTCAGCAGCGCCTTGCCGAGGGAGGTCGAGTGCGCGGGGAGGCGGCGGCCGACCCGGGTGAAGGGGCGCAGATAGTGCTGGGACTGGCGGGTGGCCAGGTAGACGACGTTCGTGCCGTCCAGGCGGGCCAGGTGGATCGTCTCGGTGGTGTCGTCCGACAGCCGGTCCAGCGTCGGACGGGCCGCCGCCACCACCTCGTCGCCGTCGATGTACGACGTGC
The DNA here is from genome assembly GCF_001513975.1 of Streptomyces curacoi. Taxonomy (GTDB): domain Bacteria; phylum Actinomycetota; class Actinomycetes; order Streptomycetales; family Streptomycetaceae; genus Streptomyces; species Streptomyces curacoi. Next base: position 106,608 of record NZ_KQ947984.1, on the reverse strand, counting down.
CGACCAGCAGCGCCCGCACGCCGATGCCGTACCGCGTGCCCGTCGCGTCCGTCTCCACCCAGCCCAGTTCGACGAGGGTGCGCAGCAGCATGTAGAGGCTGGACTTGGGATAGCCGACGGCCTCCTGGACCGACGCCAGGGAGTGCATTCCGGGGCGTCCGGCGAAGTATTCGAGCAGTTCAACCGTCCGTACCGCGGACTTGACCTGCGCCCCGCCGCCCGTCTCGCCAGCCGACATCGCCCTTGACCCCTTCGTTCGACGGGAAATAGTCTCCACAGCATATTCATCATCGGAGACAGCGTTCAGTATATCGAACGTCCCTGGTGAATGACCCCGTACTGCGGCAATACATGTGGAGGGACCCGCGGTGGCAGCAGCACCAGTCTGGAGTGTCGACCCCCGAACCGGGAAGCAGCGTGAACAGGTTGCGGTGGAGGCCACAGCCCAGGAGGTGGACGCCGCCGTCCGCGCCGCGCACGAGGCGCGCGGCTCGCTCGCCGACCGCACGGTCCGCGCGGCCTTCCTGCGCACCGCCGCCGACAAGCTCCAGGCCGCCAAGGACCAGCTCGTCGAGGCCGCCGACGCCGAGACCGCGCTCGGCCCGGTCCGCCTCACCGGCGAACTCGCCCGCACCTGCTACCAGCTGAGGGCCTTCGCGGACATCGTCGACGAGGGCGCCTTCCTCGACGTCGTCATCAACCACCCCGACGACACCGCGACCCCGCCGGTCCCGGACCTGCGCCGCTACAAGGTGCCCCTCGGCGTCGTCGCCGTCTACTCGGCGTCCAACTTCCCCTTCGCCTTCTCCGTCGCCGGCGGCGACACCGCGAGCGCGCTGGGCGCGGGCTGCCCGGTCGTCGTCAAGGCCCACCCCGACCACCCGGGCCTGTCCGAGCTGGTCGCGCACGTGCTGCGTACGGCCGCCGCCGAGCACGACATCCCGGCCGGCGTCGTGGGTCTCGTCCATGGCTTCGAGGCCGGTATCGAGCTGATCAAGCACCCGCTGGTCGCCGCCGCGGGCTTCACCGGTTCCATCAAGGGCGGTCGTGCGCTGTTCGACGCGGCGGCGGCGCGGCCGGTGCCGATCCCGTTCCACGGCGAGCTGGGCTCCCTGAACCCCGTCCTGGTCACCGAGGCCGCGGCGGCCGAGCGGGCCGAGGCGATCGGCACCGGGCTCGCGGGCTCGATGACGCTGGGCGTCGGGCAGTTCTGCGTGAAGCCCGGGCTGGTGCTGGTGCCGTCCGGTGCGGCCGGTGACGGGCTGGTGAAGTCGCTGACCGAAGCCGTGAGCGACACCGACGCGGGGGTCCTGCTGGACCACCGGATGCGGGACAACTTCATCGCCGGGGTCGCCGAGCGCGCCGGGCTGCCGGACGTGGAGTCGCCGGTGACGCCGGGTGCGGGGGGCGAGCACACGGTCAGCGCCGGGTTCCTGACGGTCGCGGCCGAGAAGCTGGCGAGTGAGGGGGCGTACGACCTGCTCCTGGAGGAGTGCTTCGGGCCGGTCACCGTGGTGGTCCGCTACGACGACGACGCCCAGGCGCAGGCCGTGCTGTCCCGGCTGCCGGGCAACCTCACGGCGACGGTTCATCTGTCGGCCGAGGAGGCGGCCGGTGAGGGCCGGGGCGCGGAGATCCTCGCGGAGCTGACGCCGCTGGCCGGGCGTGTGCTGGTGAACGGGTGGCCGACGGGGGTTGCCGTGGCGCCTGCCCAGCACCATGGTGGTCCCTACCCTGCGACGACCTCGACGTCCACGTCGGTGGGCGGTACGGCCATCGAGCGGTGGATGAGGCCGGTCGCCTATCAGGGGGCGCCCGAGGCGCTGCTGCCGCCGGAGCTGCGGGATGACAACCCGTTGGGGCTGCCCCGTCGCTTCAACGGTCAGCTGGAGCGGTAACTGCTTTTTGCGGGATCGCCGTAGGGGCGTGGTTGCGTTGCGGGCTGCCGGTTGTGTGTGGCTGGTCGCGCAGTTCCCCGCGCCCCTTCAGGGCGTTGCAGATCCCGGCGCTCCAAAGGTGCTGCGAGAGATCTACTGAGACACTGTGGCGATGGACGTGGAACTTCCCGAACTGCCTTTCCTGCTCCGTACCTATGGCCCCGACGGCCACTGGTCCTACGAGGACGGCATCCTCTCCGGATGGGCCGGGCCCCGGCAGGACCGGTTCGTGCCGCCCACCGGGGAGGCCCTGGACCCCGCCTCCGACGCGCCACGGCTCCTGGGTGCTCCGGAAGGGGACTTCCAGCTGATAGCCCGGGTCACCGTCGGGTTCGCCGCCGCCTTCGACGCCGGAGTGCTCTACGTCCATGTCGGCGACCGCGCCTGGGCCAAGCTCTGCCTGGAGTACTCCCCGGACGTGCCCATCGTCTGCACGGTGGTCACCCGGGGGCACTCCGACGACGCCAACTCCTTCACCGTGGAAGGCAGTTCGGTGTGGCTCCGAGTCAGCCGCACCGGCCGCGCCTTCGCCTTCCACGCCTCCCGCGACGGCGAGCGCTGGACCTTCGTCCGCCTGTTCACCCTGGGCGACGAGAAGGAGAGCGACGCCGCCCTGGTCGGCTTCATGGCGCAGTCGCCGATGGGGGAGGGGTGTGTCGTGACCTACGACCACATCGAGTTCAGGCCGAACTGGCCGAAGGACCTGCGAGACGGAAGCTGAGCAGGCCCGTCACCACGAGCAGGGCCGCGCTGATCCCCAGGCTCAGGCGCATGCCGGCCACGAAACCGCCGGAGACCAGCGCCCCGAAGACCGCGATCCCCAGCGCCCCGGCCATCTGCCGGGCCGCGTTGAGCACCCCGGCCGCCAGGCCCGCCCGTTCGGCGGGTACGGCGTCCAGCATCGCCGCCGTCAGCGGCGGCACCGTCAGCGCGCAGCCCAGCGCCATGGGGACGAGGAGCAGGGCCACCAGGACCGCAGGCGTGCCGGTGTCGACGTACAGCAGCCCCAGCAGCCCTACGACGGCCAGGCCCTGCCCCACCAGCATGGGCAGCCGCGCGCCGTGGCGACCGACTACGGCGCCGCCGTCGCCAACGAGGTGGCCCGGCTCGCCCTCGTCGCCCCTGTACGGCCCGGCGGCCAGACCCAGTTCACCCAGACCCCGCTGCCGCCCGAGCGCGGAAACGCCTGCGCCGACACCCGCGGCTGGGCCATGCGCAACCTCGACAAGCCGCTCACCCTCACCGACCTGGCCCGCCACGCCGGCGTCAGCGTCCGCACCCTCACCCGCCGCTTCCATGCCGAGAGCGGGGTGAGCCCTCTGCAGTGGCTGCTCCACCAGCGCATCGAGCGCGCCAAGGAGCTGCTGGAGACCACCGCCCTGCCCATGGACCAGGTGGCCCGCGCCTGCGGTCTGGGCACGGCCGACTCGCTGCGGGGGCATCTGGTCCGCCGGACGGGGCTGACGCCGAGTGCCTACCGGGCCCAGTTCAGCCGGCTGGGGAGCCCGACCGGAACCGGGGGCGCCGAGGCCACGTCCTCCGTTGCATGATCAGTGACCGAGTGACCGAGTGACCGAGTGACCGAGTGACCGAGTGAGCGAAGGCCGCGTGATCCGTACCGTCCTGCCCGCCGAGGTCGAGGACATCGTCGCCCTGCACGCCCGCGCCCGGGCGACCTACTATCCCGACGGGCTGCCGCAGGACGGCATCGACTGGCGCTCGGCCTGGCAGAGCGCCATCGCCCTGCCGGACGGGCATGTGCTGTGCGTCGTGGAGAAGGGCCGCATCATCGGCCTCGCCTCCTTCCGCACCCCGGAGGGCGCCCCCGCGGACACGGTCAAGCTCTTCCAGTTCCACGTCGACCCCGACCACTGGCGTTCCGGCGTCGGCACCGCCCTGCACGCGGCCTGCGTCGAGGAGTGGAAGGCCGACGGCAAGCGCACGGCCGTCCTGGACGTGCACGTCGACAACCGGCGCGCCCAGGCCTTCTACACCCGTCTCGGCTGGCTTCCCGACCCCGAGAACCCGCCCGCCGAGGGTCATCACCATCTCTTTCTGCGCTTCTGCGCTTCTGCGTGACCGGGGAATGAACCGGGCTGCTTGAAGGTTCATATAGTCACCGGAGGGAGTCTCCGTATCCCGTTCGACCTGGAGAGAGCCACAGACATGCGCGTCGAGATCTGGAGCGACATCGCCTGCCCCTGGTGCTATGTGGGCAAGGCCCGCTTCGAGAAGGCGCTGGCGGCCTTCCCGCACCGCGACCAGGTCGAGGTGGTGCACCGCTCGTTCGAGCTGGATCCCGGGCGCGCCAAGGGCGACATCCAGCCCGTGATCACCATGCTCACCAGGAAGTACGGCATGAGCGCGGCGCAGGCCGAGGCCGGTGAGGACAACCTGGGCCGGCTCGCCGCCGCCGAGGGCCTGGACTACCGCACCCGGGGCCGCGACCACGGCAGCACCTTCGACATGCACCGGCTCCTGCACCTCGCCAAGGACAAGGGCCGGCAGGACGAACTGCTCCAGACGCTCTACCGGGCGAACTTCGCCGAGGAGCGGTCCGTCTTCGCCGAGGGCGACGAGCGGCTCGTGGAACTGGCCGTCGCCGCCGGCCTCGACGCCGACGACGCCCGCAAGGTCCTCGCCGACCCGGACGCCTACGCCGACGACGTCCGCGCCGACGAGCGCGAGGCCGCCCGGCTCGGCGCCACCGGCGTGCCGTTCTTCGTCCTCGACCGCAAGTTCGGCGTCTCCGGCGCCCAGCCCGCCGAGGTCTTCGAGCAGGCGCTCACACAGGCGTGGGGCGAGCGGTCACCGCTGCGCCTCGTCGACCGGGGTGACGCGGAGGCGTGCGGTCCCGACGGGTGCGCGGTGCCGCAGCGCTGAGCGAGTGTGCAGGTCGGGGCGGATCCATAAGCGTTCCTTGGCGAAACCACGTAGAAAATCGCAATGGACCATGAGGGGCCGAGGGCCCACAGTGGACCCATGGAGACCTTCGAGAGCCTCGTCCGCGCCGAGTTCGCCCCGAAGAACGTCTATCTCAACACCGCGAGCAACGGCCTGCTGCCGGCCCGCACCGTGACCGCCCTGCACCGGGCCGTGCGGATGCGGGCCGAGGGCACACCGCTGGGCCCCCTGTACGAGGACGTGGAGGTCGTCCGCGCCTCCTTCGCGAGGCTGGCCGGCGTGCCCGTCGAGCGCGTCGCGACCGGGGCCTCGGTCGCCGAGTACGGCGGGCTGATCGCCGCCTCGCTGCCCGCCGGGGCCGAAGTCCTCACCGCCGAGGGCGACTTCGCCTCCCTGGTGAACCCCTTCCACGTCCGCGGCGACCTCAAGGTGCGTTCCGTCCCGCTGGAACGCCTCGCCGAGTCCGTCCGCCCGGACACCGCGCTCGTCGCGGTCAGCGCCGCGCAGTCCGCCGACGGCCGCGTCGCCGACCTGGCCGCGGTGCGCGAGGCGGCCCGGACGCACGGGGCGCGCACCTACGTCGACGCCTCCCAGTCCGCCGGTTGGCTGCCGCTGGAGGCCGACGCGTACGACTTCGTCGCCGCCGTCGGCTTCAAGTGGCTCCTGGGCCCGCACGGGGCCGTGTTCTGTGTCGTCCCGCAGGACCTCGGCGGGCTGACCCCGCTGCTCGCCGGCTGGGTCGCCGGGGAGATCCCGTGGGACAGCTGCTACGGCCCGGTCGAGGACCTCGCCCGCTCCGCACGGCGCTTCGACATCAGCCCCAGCCTCTTCACCTACGCCGGGCTGCGCACTTCCCTGGAGCTGATCGAGGAGCTCGGCGTGGCCGCCATCCAGGCACATGACCTCGCCCTGGCCGACCGTTTCCGTACGGGCCTGGCCGCCCTCGGCCACGAACCGGTGCCCTCGCCCGGCTCGGCGATCGTGTCCGTGCCCGGACTCGGGGACCGCCAGCCCGAGTTGAGCCGCGGGCATCGAGGTCTCCAACCGCGCGGGCAACCTGCGCGCGGCCTTCCACCTCTACAACACCCCCGAGGACGTCGACCGGTTGCTCGACACCCTGTCCGCCTGAACCACGCAACGCGGCGACGCGGCCGCCGTACGGAACGTACGGAGCGGGCCGCGTCGCCGTCGTGGTCGTGAGGGCGCCTCACCGAAGTGAGGTCACCTCCCCGCCGGGGGCACTTCACCGCAGGGGGTCACTTCACCGGCGTGAAGTCCCTCGCGCCGATGAACTCGGGCCGCCGTACCGGAGCCGCGAAGGGCTCGACGGCCGCGTTCTCCACGCTGTTGAACACGATGAACACGTTGCTGCGCGGGAACGGCGTGATGTTGTCCCCGGAGCCGTGCATGCAGTTGCAGTCGAACCAGGTCGCCGAACCGGCCCTGCCCGTGAAGAGCTTGATGCCGTACTCGGAGGCCATCTTGGTCAGCGCCTCGTCGGACGGCGTGCCCGCGTCCTGCATCTGGAGGGACTTCTTGTAGTTGTCCTTCGGCGTGGCGCCCGCACACCCCAGGAAGGTCCTGTGCGAGCCGGGCATGATCATGAGCCCGCCGTTGGTGTCGTAGTTCTCGGTCAGCGCGATCGAGACCGACACCGTCCGCATGTTCGGCAGACCGTCCTCGGCGTGCCAGGTCTCGAAGTCGGAGTGCCAGTAGAAGCCGCTGGCCCCGAAGCCCGGCTTGACGTTGATCCGCGACTGGTGGACGTACACGTCCGAGCCGAGGATCTGCCGCGCCCGGCCGACCACCCGCTCGTCGCGCACGAGGCTCGCGAACACCTCGCTGATCCTGTGCACCTCGAAGACGGACCGGATCTCCTTGGACTTCGGCTCGATGATCGACCGCTCGTCCGCGCGGATCGCCGGGTCGGTGACCAGGCGCTCCAGCTCCTGCCGGTAGACGGCCACCTCGTCATCGGTGATGAGCTGGTCGATGGCGAGGAAGCCGTCGCGCTCGTACGCCTGGAGGTCGGTGGCCGTGATCGGGCCGGGGGTGTCGGGGGCGCCCCAGACGACGGGGTCCTGGCGCGGGGTCGACACCTCGGTGGCGCCGCGGCTGGGATAGAGATCGGTGACGTTTGCGGTCATGGCGGTGGTCATGGGTTTCTCACACCTCCTCGGGCTCGGTGAGCAGCGGGTACACGCCGTTCTCGTCGTGGTCCTCACGGCCGGTCACTGGCGGGTTGAAGACACAGAGGCAGCGGAAGTCCTCCTTGATCCGCAGCGTGTGCCTCTCGTGGCCGTCCAGGAGGTACATGGTCCCGGGCGTGATCGCGTACGTCCGCCCGGTCTCGTGGTCGGTCAGCTCGGCCTCACCCTCGACGCAGACGACGGCCTCGATGTGGTTCGCGTACCACATCGACGTCTCCGTACCCGCGTACAGGATCGTCTCGTGCAGGGAGAAGCCGACCTTCTCCTTGGCGAGGACGATGCGCTTGCTCTCCCAGGTGCCGGACGCCGATTTCACATGGCGCTCGGTGCCTTCGATGTCCTTGAACGAACGGACGATCACGGTGCTGCGATGCCTCCTAGGTGGTGGTGTGCCGGTTTCCCGGCCGGTCAGGCGGTTTCGCGGACGGCGCGGGCCAGGATGCTGAGGCCCTCGTCGAGCTCGTCCGGGGTGATGGTGAGGGCGGGCAGCAGCTTGGCGACCTCGCTCTCCGGGCCGGACGTCTCCACGAGCAGGCCGAGTTCGAAGGCGCGCCGGGCGACGCGGCCAGCCCGCTCCTTGTCGTGGAACTCCATGCCCCACACCAGCCCGCGGCCCCGGTACTCCTTCACATCGGCGAGGTTCTCCTCGCAGATGGCGATCAGGCCCTGCTCGACCTGCTCGCCGCGGGTCCGGGTCTGCTTCTCCATCGCGGAACCGTCGGCCCAGTACGACTCCAGGGCGGCGGTGGCCGTGACGAAGGCGGGGTTGTTGCCGCGGAAGGTGCCGTTGTGCTCGCCCGGCTCCCAGACGTCCAGCTCGGGCTTGAACAGGCACAGCGACATGGGGAGGCCATAGCCGCTGATGGACTTGGACACTGTGACGATGTCCGGGGTGATGCCCGCCTCCTCGAAGGAGAAGAAGGCACCCGTGCGCCCGCAGCCCATCTGGATGTCGTCGACGATGAGCAGCATGTCCTGCCGCTCGCACAGCTCGGCGAGCGCCCGCAGCCACTCGGGACGCGCGACGTTGATGCCGCCCTCGCCCTGCACGGTCTCGACGATCACGGCGGCGGGCTTGTTGAGCCCCGAGCCCTGGTCCTCCAGGAGCCGCTCGAACCACAGGAAGTCCGGGACCGTGCCGTCGAAGTAGTTGTCGAACGGCATGGGCGTGCCGTGCACGAGCGGGATCCCGGCGCCGGCGCGCTTGAACGCGTTGCCGGTGACGGCGAGGGAGCCGAGGGACATGCCGTGGAAGGCGTTGGTGAAGGACACGATGGCCTCGCGCCCCTTCACCTTCCGGGCCAGCTTCAGCGCGGACTCCACGGCGTTGGTGCCGGTGGGTCCGGGGAACATGACCTTGTACGGCAGGTCGCGCGGGCGCAGCACCAGGTCCTGGAAGGTCTGCAGGAAGGCCCGTTTGGCGCTGGTGGACATGTCGAGCCCGTGCGTGACGCCGTCCCGCTCCAGGTAGTCGATCAACGCCCGCTTCAGGACCGGGTTGTTGTGCCCGTAGTTCAGCGAGCCGGCCCCGGCGAAGAAGTCCAGATACTCGTGGCCGTCCTCGTCGTACATGCGGCTGCCTCGCGCACGGTCGAAGACGGTGGGCCAGCCGCGGCAGTAGCTGCGCACCTCGGACTCCAGGGTCTCGAAGACGCTGAGGTCGGGCTGGGTGATGGTCACGACGAATCGCTCCTCGTTGCGTGGGGGGAGGTCAGAGGGAGAGGGGACCGATGCGGTAGAGGACTTCGGGGTCGTGCGGCCCGTCGGGGAACAGGCCGGTGTCGAACAGCACCTCACGCTCGACCCGGGCGCCGTGCCGCTCGGCGAAGGAACCGAACAGCCGCTCCGAGGCGGTGTTGCCGGGCGTGATGGTCGTCTCCACGCTCGTGATGCCGTACTCGCCGCCGACCCGTGCGACGAGCCCGTCGAGCAGCCTGGCGGCGATCCCGCGTCCGCGGTACGCGCCGTCCACGGCCACCTGCCAGACGAGCAGGGTGTGCGGACGTTCCGGCCGTACGTAGCCGGTGACGAAGCCGACCGGCTCCCCGCGCTCGTCACGCGCGACGGCCGACGTGCCGGCGAAGTCGCGGCACCACAGCAGATAGCTGTACGACGAGTTGAGGTCGAGGGCTTTCGAGTCTCTGGCAATACGCCACAGCGCGGCCCCGTCGGCCACCGCCGGACGGTCGATTTGCAGGTCTGCTTGTGCGGCAGTCATGCGGATTGAATTTACCGAGGGAAATTCGAAATTGCATGGCCGTGAGGGGTTACATATGGAGGCGAGGTGTGTTATCACGCGGGCGTGAAGGGTGGGGCGTGACAGCCGTGAATCGCCCGATTTTGCCCGGTTAATACCGCACAAAAGGGATGCGATGTGGAACGCGTCACAGCCATGTAACTCTCACGAGATCTGCCCGAATTACTCCGGTTGGCGTTCGCGGAATCTTTGCGTTTAGGACCCGGGAAAGCGGGCAGAAGAGGATGGGAAGCTGCCCGGAAAAGGAATTGCGGAATTACGTTGAATTCAGGCGCCGGTAACGCCGTCGATACGCTCCCGCAGAATGTCGGCGTGGCCGTTGTGCCGCGCGTACTCCTCGATCATGTGGATGAGCACCCAGCGCAGACTGACCTCCACGCCGGCCATGGGCCCGTCGGCGATCCGCCCCACGCCGTCCAGCGACCGCCCCGCGCACACCTCCCGGCCCCGCGCGATCTCCCGGCGCCACACCGCGAGCGCCTCGTCGACACCCCGCCCGGGATCGAGCGAGTACCCGCTCTTCTCCCCGTACACCGGCGGCACGTCGAGTCCACCCACCACCCGCTGGAACCAGTTCCGCTCACACTCGGCGAGGTGCTGCACCAGCCCGAGCAACGTCAGCTCGGAGGGCTCGGCGGAGGCAAGTCGTAACTGCGCGTCGTCCAGCCCGGCGCACTTGAGTTCCAGGGTGGCGCGGTGGAAGTCCAGCCAGCTTTCCAGCATGGGGCGCTCGTCGCCGGTCAGGAGGGGGACGGGGCGGCCGTCGGGGAGGGTGAGGGGCGCATCGGACGTCATGCCGCCAGTCTTGCACTCGGCCTCGGATCACCGGCGGGGAGGCGAGGCCACGGCGGAAGCCCTCGCCCACGGAAGGCGCGTGCGAGACGACCAGCACCGTCGACTCCGCATGCCGCGCCGGCAGCCCGCCTCCCGGCAGCGCCGCGGCGGCGGGGCGACGATCACCTGCCCGCCACCGCGGGGCGGCCGGCCGTGGCGCGGTCGCCCCCGGCCTGCCGCCACGCGGCCTCCGGCAGCGGCGGATCCGAGCCGCCACTGCCGGAGAACCGCTTCTGAGGTGTCAGCGGCGTCTCACCGTGCCGCAGCAGTACGAGGGCCGTCGGCCGGGACGGCTTCCCGCACTCACCCGTTCAACTCCACCGGGGCGTGGACCTCGGCACGGACGGTGTCCGGAGCTCCTCGTCAGTAGTCGACGCGATCCGACTTGGCCAGCCACGCGTCGAACGGCGCCGTGCGGTTCGGCAGGTCCAGTCGCTCGACCGCCATCGGCCACATCGACTGGGGCCTCTTCTCGAACAGGTCGTAGAACCTGCGGTCGTCGAAGCCGGCCACCGCGGCATCGTGCCGGTCGGCGCAGTAGACGACCCGGTCGACTCGCGCCCACAGTGCGGCGGACAGGCACATCGGACACGGCTCGCACGACGTGATCAGGACACAGCCGTCGAGCGAGAAGGTGTCGAGTTCCCTGCACGCGGCCCGCATCGCGCTCACCTCGGCGTGCGCCGCCGGGTCCAGGGTCGCGGTGACCTGGTTGTGCCCGATCGCGACGACCGCGCCGTCCTTGGCGACCAGCGCGCCGAACGGACCGCCGCCGTCCGTCACGCTGTGGGTGGCCAGCCTGATCGCCTTTTCCATCCAGGCCCGCTCGAACTCCTGGACACTCGTTTCCTGCGTGTGCGTGGTCACGGTCACTCCTTCGGGAGAGGGTGGGTGTTCGAGGGCCCACGGGTGCCGCCGTCGGGTCAGCGCCGTCGGGCGGCACCGGCGGGAGGTCGTCGCGGCTAGAGCCCGCAGAGCTGCTCCGGTGTGACCGGGGTGTGGGTGAGGTTCAGGCCCGTGGCGTTGCGGATGGCGTTCACGATCGCCGGGGTGGCGGAGATGGTGGGCGGTTCGCCGACGCCACGCACGCCGTAGGGGGCGTGCGGGTCGGCCCTTTCGATCACGTCCACCGTCATGGGCGGCGTGTCCAGGATGGTCGGGATCAGGTAGTCGGTGAACGACGGGTTGCGGATCTTGCCGTCTTCGACCTTGATCTCCTCCATGACGGCAAGGCCGAGGCCCTGTGTGGAGCCGCCCTGGATCTGCCCGACGACGGCGTCCGGGTTGATGGCCTTGCCGACGTCCTGGGCGCAGTCCAGCTGGACCACCTTGACCAGGCCCAGCTCGGTGTCGACCTCCACCACGGCGCGGTGCGCGGCGAAGGCGTGCTGGACGTGCACCCGCGGGCTCTGTCCGGTCACCGGGTCCATCTCGTACGTCCGCAGGTGGTGGTACTCCCTGGTCTCCTCGATCGCGTCGTCGCCGAGGACGTCGACGAGGTCGGCGACGAAGCCGGTGGCCGCGGAGACGACCTTGCCGCCGGAGAGCGAGAGCGCCGCGGGGTCCTCGCCGAACCGCTGGGCGACCCGGTCGAAGACCGCCGCGCGGACGGCTTCGCACGCGTTCCGGACGGCGCCGCCGGTGATGTAGGTCTGGCGGGAGGCCGAACTCGACCCGGCGTCACCGACGTTGGTGTCGGCCGGGTGGATGTTCACCCGTTCCACGCCGAGTTCGCTGCGCGCGATCTGCTGCTGCACCGTGATCAGGCCCTGTCCGACCTCGGCCGCCGCGGTGTGCACCATCGCCACCGGTTCGCCGCCGATGACCTCCAGCCGCACCCGCGCCGTGGAGTAGTCGTCGACGCCTTCGGCGTAGGAGACGTTCTTGATGATCACGCTGTAGCCGACGCCCCGGACGACGCCTTCGCCGTGCGTGGTGTTGGACAGGCCGCCCGGCAGGGTCCGGATGTCCCTCGGCCCGGGCCGGTTCTCCGGTGGCAGCGGCAGCTTTTCGAGGCGTTCCAGCAGCTCGGCGACCGGCGCCGGATAGTCGAGGACCTGCCCGGTGTGCATGGTCGAGCCCTCTTCGACGGCGTTGAGCTGACGCAGCCGCACCGGGTCCATGCCGAGCGCCGTGGCGAGCTTGTCCATCTGCAGCTCGTAGGCGAACGCCGGCTGCACCGCCCCGAGGCCGCGCATCGCGCCGCACGGCGGGTTGTTGGTGTACAGGCCCCAGCCCTCGATCCGGACGTTGGGTACCTCGTACGGCCCGACGCCCAGCGAAGTGGCGTTGCTGACCACGACCGGGGTCTTGGAGGCGTACGCGCCGCCGTCGAAGTACATCTTCGCCCTGACGTAGACGAGCTTGCCGTCCTTGGTGGCGCCGTGCTCGTAGTACATCTTGGCGGGGTGGCGATGGACGTGCCCGTAGAAGGACTCCTCCCGGTTGTAGACCATCTTCACCGGCTTGCCGGTGTGCAGCGCCAGCATGCAGCAGTGGATCTGCATGGACAGGTCTTCCCGGCCGCCGAAGGCGCCGCCGACGCCGGACATGGTGAAGCGGACCTTCTCCAGGGGCAGCCCGAGTGCGCGTGCCGTCTGCTTCTGGTCGACGTGCAGCCACTGGGTGGCGAGGAACAGGTCCACACCGCCGTCCTCGGCCGGGATGGCCAGCCCGGACTCGGGGCCCAGGAAGGCCTGGTCCTGCATGCCCAGGGTGTACACGTCGGACACCACGACGTCCGCCCGGGCTTCGGGGTCGCCCTTGACGATGGGCTGGTAGCGCACGACGTTGCCGCCGGGGTGGAGCTTCGGAAGCGTGTCGTCGTGTGCGGCGCGCTCGGGGTCGGTGACCGGTTCGAGCACCTCGTAGTCGACGACGATCTTCGCCAGGGCGCGGCGGGCCGTCTCGGGGTGATCGGCGGCGACGAGGGCGACCGGCTCGCCCTGGTAGCGGACGATGTCCTCGGCGAGGACCGGCGTGTCGGAGACCTTCAGGCCGTAGACGTTCTCGCCCGGGACGTCCTGGTGGGTGAGGACCGCGTACACGCCGGGCTGCCGGAGCGCGGGTCCGATGTCGATGGAGTTGATCCGGGCGTAGGGGTGGGGGCTGCGCAGGGTGGCGCCCCAGAGCATGTCCTCGGCCCACAGGTCGGAGGAGTAGGCGTACTCGCCGCTCACCTTGAGGACTCCGTCCGGGCGCAGCGGGCTGTCGCCGATGCCGCCGGTGATGGCCTCGTCGAGGTCCTGGGGAGTGCGGGCGGGGGACGTCTGGGTGGTCATCGGGAGGCCTCCGTCGTGGTGGCGGGATGGTTGCCGGGCATGAGGTGGTCGGTCTCCGTTCCGGGGAAGCGGTTCAGGGCGTCGGCGGGGGCGCAGACGATCGGTTCGCCGGCCGCCCGGGAGGACGAACGTCATGTACGGCGACCGCGTCCTGCGGCCCGGTTCGCGGGGTGTGAGAGATCGGGGCAGGTGATCCCGACGTGCCGACCACAGAACGTCTCCGTCACGGCTTTCTCCCTCGTTCGGCAAGGTGTCAGGGGGATCGAGCAGAGTGGTCGGCCGACGGTGGTCCCTGTTGCTCTCGACCGGCACGCCGGTATCGCCCGCGACCGGCGTCGCGTCCGGCTGCCGGGCCTTTGCGTCCGGCGCTGCAACTCGCCTTGTTCCGTCGCGACTTGGTAAGGAGTACACAGCCAACCGGCCGGAGTCAGCCAGGAGTGGAAGACATGAAAGCGCCCGCAGGCCCAGACCGGCTCTTCGTAGGTTTCTACAAGAGCCGGTCAGGCCGCGGGCGTTAGGAAACTCCTAGTGCTCCAGCCGTGGCTGGCGGTCGGGCCGACGGGGCCCGAGCCCAGCCGAGGGGTGTCAGGGGCGGCAGCCCCGGCGAGATCCCGGGGCGGGCGACTAGCGCCAGGCCTCCGCCGCGGCCCGCAGTGCCCCCTCCACATCCACCCGCAGCCCCCGCTCCGCCAGCACGGCCCCCAGCGCCGCCACAGACCCCCGCACCGCGCCCGGTGTCGCATCCGCCCCGTAGTGATTGACCCGGATCATCTCCTTGGCCAACGCCCCGCCCCCGGCGGCCAGCGGCAGCGCGGGGTCCAGTTCCAGCGCCCGGGCCACCACCTCCGACGCCACCACCCCGGCCGGTGTCCGAAGGGTCGTAGCGACCGGAGCGGCCTCCGCGGCCTCGTACACGTACGGCTCCACGCCCCCGCCCAGGGCGACCGCGGCGGCCCGAGCCGAGAGCGCGGCGGTCCGGTGACGGGCCATCACCGCCGCCGGCCCGTCCGCCTCGATCCGCTCCACACAGGCCTCCAGCGCCAGCATCTCCAACTGGGCGGGCGCATGCAGCAGCGCCTTGCGCCCGCCGTCGATCCACCGCTCCTTCCAGTCGAGGAGCGACAGATACGACCGCCGCGGCGCCCGCGGATTCGCGGCCATCCGCGCCCACGCGCGCTCGCTCACCGACACCGCCGACACCCCGGCCGGCCCGCCCATCGCCTTCTGCGCCCCGATGACGCACAGATCCACACCCCAGGCGTCCGGCAGTACCGGCTCGGCCCCGACCGACGCCACCGCGTCCAGGTAGAACAGCGCCCCGTGCGCCCCCACCACCTCGCCGATCTCCGCGACGGGGTTGGTGTTGCCGGTGGCCGCCTCCGCGTGCACCAGGGACACGAAGTCGATCTCCGGGTGCTCGGCGAAGGCCTGACGGATCTGGTCCGCCGTGACCGCCGTATGGAACGGCACCGCCAGATCGATCACGGTCGCGCCGCAGTCGCGCAGCCAGTTCCCGAAGGTCTGACCGTACGGGCCGGTGATCACGTTCAGCGCGGTCGTGCCGGGCCCGGCCGTCCCCCGGATCGCTCCTTCCAGCGGCAGCAGCGCCTCGCCCTGCATGATCACGACGTCCTGCTCGGTCCCGAGCAGCCGTGCCACCCGGTCCTCGACGGCGGCGAATCGCGCGGCGCTCAGCGGGGCCAGGTCCAGGAAGGGGTGGGTCACGGCAGGGCTCACTTCACTCTCTTCGCTCCGGGTGGACGAGGACGAGCGTAACCGGGCGCCCCAACACCGTTTCCGCTCCCGACTTCTTAGGTCGAACGGCCCCGAAACCATCGGTTTGATTTGAGGGCCTCAAACTTCTCCTTATAATCGGAACCCACAGTTCCCTGACAGGAGGCTCCCCGTGAAGACGACCCTCGGGCGCCGGACCCGCATTCTGGCCGCCACCACCGCGACGGCCGGGCTGGTGCTCGTGGCCGGCTGCACTTCCGACGACAACGGCGGCGGCGGTACGAAGACCGCGGCCGGCGGCGTCGAGCTCGTCAAGGCGGGGCAGCTCACCACCTGCACCCACCTGCCGTATCCGCCCTTCCAGTCGGAGATCGACGGCAAGGTGCAGGGCTTCGACGTCTCCCTCGTCGACCTGGTCGCCAAGGACCTGGGCGTGAAGCAGGCCATCGTCGACCAGCCCTTCGAGAACTTCAAGACCGGCGGCTCCCTCAACGCCGGCCAGTGCGACCTCGCCGCCGCCGGTATGACCATCACCGAGGAGCGCAAGAAGAACGTCGACTTCTCGGACCCGTACTTCGAGGCCACCCAGGCGGTCCTGGCCGACAGGAAGAGCGGCATCTCCTCCTTCGCGGACCTCAAGGGCAAGAAGGTCGGCGCCCAGGCGCAGACCACCGGCGAGGACTACGCCAAGAGCAAGGGCCTGGACCCCGTCTCCTTCGAGTCCTCCGACGCCGTCCTCAACGGCCTGCGCACCGGCCAGGTCCAGGCGGTCGTCATCGACTACCCGGTCGTCCAGGGCTGGCTGAAGGACAAGGCCAACGCCGACGCCTTCGAGGTCGCCGAGCAGATCAACACCGGCGAGCAGTACGGCTTCACGGTCAAGAAGGGCAACGACAAGCTCCGCGAGGCCATCAACAAGGCGATCAAGGACGCCAAGGCCGACGGCACGTACAAGAAGCTGTACGAGCAGTGGATCGGCCCGTACGACGAGTCCGCGGCGTCCGCGTCCGCCTCATGACCGCTACGGACGTACAACTCCAGCCGAAGAAAAAGGGCCTGACCCGACGTCAGAAGCGCACCCTGTCGCGCGGCGTCCAGTACGTCGTCTTCGTCGCGGCCGTGATCGCCTTCGCGGTCGCGGCCGACTGGGACCGGCTGCGCAACCAGTTCGCGCAGAAGGCCATCGCGGAGCAGATGTTCCCCGAGGTCATCACACTCGCGCTGAAGAACACCGTGCTGTACACCCTGTCCGGCTTCGCCGTCGGACTGGCGCTCGGCATGGTGATCGCGCTGATGCGGCTGTCGTCCGTCGGGCCCTACCGCTGGCTCGCCGGCGTCTACATCGAGATCTTCCGCGGTCTGCCCGCCCTGCTGATCTTCATCTTCATCGGGGTCGCCGTACCGCTGGCCTTCCCCGGCACCGAGATCCCGGGCGGTACATACGGCAAGGTCGCGCTCGCCCTCGGCCTGGTGGCGGCCGCGTACATGGCGGAGACGATCCGCGCGGGCATCCAGGCGGTACCCAAGGGGCAGATGGAGGCGGCCCGGTCGCTGGGCTTCTCCCCGGCCCGCGCGATGGTCTCGATCATCATCCCGCAGGCGTTCCGCATCATTCTCCCGCCGCTCACCAACGAACTGGTCCTGCTCTTCAAGGACTCCTCGCTGGTGCTGTTCCTCGGCGTGACACTGGAGGAGCGCGAGCTGTCCAAGTTCGGCCGCGACCTGGCCAGCCAGACCGCCAACTCCACGCCGATCCTGGTCGCGGGCCTGTGCTATCTGCTGGTCACGATCCCGCTCGGCTTCGTCGTACGCCGTATGGAGGCCAAGGCCCAGGAGGCCGTCAAGTGAGTACCCCGAGCACCAGGGCCGAGATCCAGGTCCGCGACCTGCACAAGTCCTTCGGCGACAACCAGGTGCTGCGCGGCATCGACCTGGAGATCGGCCAGGGCGAGGTCGTGTGCGTCATCGGCCCGTCCGGCTCCGGCAAGTCGACGCTGCTGCGCTGCGTGAACCTGCTCGAAGAGCCCACCAAGGGCCAGGTCTTCGTCGGCGGCACCGAGCTCACCGACCCGGACGTCGACATCGACGCCGTACGCCGCCGGATCGGCATGGTCTTCCAGCAGTTCAACCTGTTCCCGCACCTCACGGTGACCGAGAACCTCACGCTGCCGCAGCGCCGGGTGCTCAGGCGGGACAAGGCGACGGCCGCGAAGGTCGCCGCCGAGAACCTGGAGCGGGTCGGCCTGGCGGAGAAGGCGACGGCGTACCCGTCCTCCCTCTCCGGCGGCCAGCAGCAGCGCGTGGCCATCGCCCGCGCGCTCGCCATGGGCCCGGAGGTGATGCTCTTCGACGAGCCGACCTCGGCGCTCGACCCGGAGCTGGTGGGCGACGTCCTCGCCGTCATGCGCATGCTCGCCGACGAGGGCATGACGATGATGGTCGTCACCCACGAGATGACCTTCGCACGCGAGGTCGCCGACCGGGTCGTCTTCATGGACGGCGGCGTGATCGTCGAGGACGGCACCCCCGACCAGGTCATCGGCAACCCGCAGCACGAGCGCACCCGCCACTTCCTCTCCCGCCTCCTCGACCCGGCGATGGCGGAGGTGGAGGAGGAGACCTCGGACCAGGTCGGCAAGGGCGACTAGGCGGTCATTAGGGTGCAGTACATGAGCGAACGCGCGGTGCTGCACGTGAAGGGCCGGGTCCTCGTCGGACCCGACGACGTCCGGGACGAGCTGTGGGTCGTCGACGGCCGGATCTCGTACGACCGCCCCGCCGGCGCCCGCGACGTCCGGACCGTCGAGGGCTGGGCCCTGCCCGGCCTCGTCGACGCGCACTGCCATGTGGGCCTCGGCGCGCACGGCCCGGTCGACGACGACATCGCGGAGAAGCAGGCGCTGACCGACCGCGACGCGGGCACCCTGCTGATCCGCGACGCCGGCTCGCCCTCCGACACCCGCTGGGTCGACGACCGCGAGGACCTGCCGAAGATCATCAGGGCCGGCCGGCACATCGCCCGCACCCGCCGCTACATCCGCGGCTACGCGCACGAGATCGAGCCGGAGGACCTGGTCGCGTACGTCGCCCAGGAGGCCCGGCGCGGCGACGGCTGGGTCAAGCTGGTCGGCGACTGGATCGACCGCGACCTCGGCGACCTCGCGCCCACCTGGCCCCGGGACGCGGTGAAGGCGGGCATCGCGGAGGCCCACCGCCTGGGCGCCCGCGTCACCGCGCACTGCTTCTCGGAGGACTCGCTCCAGGACCTGGTCGAGTCGGGCATCGACTGCATCGAGCACGCCACGGGTCTGACGGAGGACCTGATCCCGCTGTTCGCCTCGCGAGGCGTGGCGATCGTCCCCACCCTCGTGAACATCGCGACCTTCCCGAAGCTGGCCGACGGCGGCGAGTCCAAGTTCCCCCGCTGGTCGGCCCATATGCGCCGGCTCCACGCACGCCGCTACGACACGGTCCGCTCCGCCTACGACGCCGGCATCCAGGTCTACGTCGGCACGGACGCGGGCGGCACCCTGCCGCACGGTCTGGTGGCGGCCGAGGTGGCGGAACTGGTCACCGCCGGCATCCCCCCGGTCGAGGCCCTCGCGGCGACGACCTGGAGGGCCCGGAAGTGGCTCGGCCGACCCGGCCTGGAGGAGGGGGCCGCGGCGGACCTGGTGGTGTACGAGACGGATCCGCGAGCCGACGTACGGGTGCTGGCGGCACCGCGCCGGGTTGTCCTGAACGGTCGGATCGTCGGCTGAACCGGCTGTTGACCGGGTGACTGTGGAGAACGTGCGTGCCACCCGGTTCGAAAACCTGCACGGGAAACGCACGTGGGGGTGAACTCCCGTCAGGATGCTGACCGTTCGCCGCGCGTGCGCGATTCTTGCCGGGTCCCGAGCAAGTCTCCCCCGAGGGGTCCCCACCTTGAACGGCAACACATTCCGCATGCCCGCACGCCGTCTCGCCACCGTCGCGACGGCCGCCGCCCTGACCGCCGGTCCCGCGGTCCTGGGCGCCGCGGGCACCGCGCACGCGACCGGTGACGAGGGCCGCGCGAGCGCCGTCGTACTGCGCACCGGGCTCGACGTCTCCCTGCTCAACAAGACCGTGAACGTCCCGCTCGCGGTCTCCCTCAACGAGGTGCGGGCGCCGCAGAGCGCCGAGAAGGCCACGCTGACCGCCCGGCTGAACGGCGTCGACGGCGGAAAGCCGTTCAGCGTGCTCAGCGCGGAGGCCGCCTCGTCGAGGGCGACGGTCGCCGACGGCAGGGCCGAGGGGTACACCAACCTCGCCCATGCCAAGCTGCACGTCCCCGGTCTGCCGCTCCTGTCGCTCATCGAGGTCGGCCAGGTCACCTCCAAGGCCACCTGCGAGGCCGGCAAGAAGCCGACCGCCTCGTCCAACCTGCTGGGCGACGTCACCGTGCTGGGCAAGAAGGTCACCCTGACCGCCGGCGGCACCACGAGCGTCCGGGTGCCGGGCGTGGGCGACGTACGGCTGGACTACTCCAAGACGGAGACCACGTCGGGGACGGCCGCCGCCACCGCCCTCGAACTCAAGGTCTCCATCGACCCGTTGAAGCTCAACGTCGCCGAGGTCGAGGGCACCCTGACCCTGGCCGAGGCGACCTGCGAGACCCCGGCCGGGTCCGCGCAGGAACCCGCCCCGGGCACCGGTCCGGCCGGTGAGGTGAAGCCCCAGGGCGAGTCCGCCGGGGACGGCCTCGCCGAGACCGGCGGCAACTCCATGACGCCGTACCTCGCGGGCGGCGCGGTCGCGCTGCTCCTCGCGGGCGGGGGAGCGGTGGCGCTGGCGCGCCGGGGCAGGGGCTGACGGACGCGGAGCGAACGCGGCGGACCGGAACGCCCGGCATCGTGCGGGGCGTTCGGTCCGCGTCTCACTGCCGCGCCAGCGCCAGCGCCCGGTCCAGCGCCGACAGGAAGGAACTGACCGTCCCCCGGTCCCGCACCGCCAGCCTGAGCCACTCCTCGTCCAGCCCGGGGAAGGTGTCCCCGCGCCGGACGGCGAACCCCAGGTCGCGCAGGTGCCGTCGGACGGCGGCCGCCCTCGGCAGCCGTACGAGGACGAAGGGGCCCTCGGCGGGTTCGACGACCCGCAGCCCGTACCGGGCGAACTCGCCGAGGCCCGCGACGAGATGCGCCCGGTCGGCGGCGACGCGGTGGGCGGCATGGGCCGCCTCCGCCAACGCCTGCGGGGACACGCAGGCCTGCGCGGCGGCGAGCGCGGGCGTGGAGACCGGCCACAGGGGCTGGGCGCGCTCCAGGTCGGCGATGGTCTCCGGGGCGGCCAGGACGTAGCCGATCCGCAGCCCGGCCAGCCCCCAGGTCTTGGTCAGGCTGCGCAGCACCACCAGGCCCGGCACGTCCGTGCGTCCGGCCAGTGCCTCCCGCTCACCGGGCACCGCGTCCATGAAGGCCTCGTCCACCACCAACGTCCGCCCGGGGCGGGCGAGTTGGGCGATGGCGTCGGCCGGGTGCAGGATCGATGTCGGGTTGGTGGGGTTGCCGATCACCACCAGGTCGGCGTCCTCGGGGACGGCCGCCGGGTCGAGCCGGAAGCCGTCCGCCTCCCGCAGCAGCACCCGGTCGACCGTGTGCCCCGCGTCCCGCAGCGCCGACTCCGGCTCCGTGAACTGCGGGTGCACCACGACCGGCCGGCGCACCTTCAGCGCCCGCGCCAGCAGCACGAACGCCTCCGCCGCCCCCGCCGTCAGCAGCACCCGCTCCACCGGCAGCCCGTGCCGCGCCGCCACCGCCGCCCGCGCGGCCCGCCCGTCCGGGTAGGCCGCGAGGGAGCCCAGCGACTCGGCGATCCGCTCCCGCAGCCAGGCCGGGGGCGTGTCCGCGCGGACGTTCACCGCGAGGTCGGTGAGCTTCGCCCCGTCGTCACGGACCTCGGCGTCGCCGTGGTGCCGCAGGTCGTGCGCCTCAGTGGGCATGGGTGTGGGTGCCGTGGTGGTGGCCATGGTGGTGATGACCGTGGTGGCCGTCGTCGTCCGGGTGGAAGTGCGGCTGCTGGGGCATGCCGACCTTGTCCTCGAAGCCGGGCAGCGCGATGCGGTACACGCACGAGTCGCAGTTCATCCGCAGATCGCCCTTCAGGGCCTCCTCGTACCGCTCCATCACCAGGTCCAGCAGCTCCGGCTCCGGACCGATGACGTCCGCCGAGCGCACCTCGATCTCCGGGTGCGCGGCCGCCCAGCCCTCGGTCTGCTGGCGGACGCGGTCCGGGAGGATGCCGGTGAAGAGGAAGTAGGGGAGGACGACAATGCGCCGTGCTCCGAGCTTGGCGCAGCGGTCCAGGCCGCTCGGCACGTCCGGCGCCGCCAGCGACACGAACGCCGTCTCCACACCGGCGTATCCGCGTCCCTCCCACAGCAGCCGCGCCGCCTTGTGCACCTCGGCGTTGGCGTCGGGGTCGGTCGAGCCGCGCCCGACCAGCAGCACGGTCACATCGGCCCGGTCCCCGGGCGTGCGCCCCTCGGTGCCGAGCGCCTCGTCAAGGCGCCGCTCCAGTACGGACAGCAGCGACGGGTGCGGGCCCAGCGGGCGGCCGTAGGTGTACGAGATGCCGGGGTGCCGCTCCTTCTCACGGGCCAGGGCCGCCGGGATGTCGCCCTTGGCGTGCCCGGCGGACACCAGCATCAGCGGCACGGCGGCGAACCGCCGGACGCCTCGCTCGACCAGCTCGGTGACGGCCTCGCCCAGCGGCGGCGGGGACAGCTCGATGAAGCCCCCCGCGACGGGCAGCTCGGGGTGGCGGCGCCCCAGCTCCCGTACGAAGTCGCGGAACGCCTCGGCCCCGGCGTCGTCCCGGGTGCCGTGACCGGCGATGAGCAGGGCGGGCGGCGGGGTGGTCACAGTTTCTCCTCGGGATGGGAAGTGGGGTGGTACAGCAGGGCGTTGAGCGCGGCCGAGGCGACCGCCGAACCGCCCTTCTCGGACACATTGCTCACGGCGGGCAGCCCGCTCTCGCGCAACGCGGCCTTGGACTCGACCGCGCCGACGAAGCCGACGGGCAGGCCGATGACGAGGGCCGGGGCGGCGTCCAGGGTCAGCAGCTCCTCCAGCGCGGTCGGCGCGTTGCCGATCACCCAGAGGGCGCCCGGGCCGACCTGCTCGTGGGCCAGCCGGATGCCATGGGCCGAACGGGTCAGCCCCGGCCCGGCCACGGCGTCCCCCAGCCGGCAGACGGTCTCGCGCCGGGTGATGCCGGCTCCGACCATCTCGACGTCCACGACGACGGGCGCGCCCGCGTGCAGGGCCGCGTGCGCCTTCTCCAGGTCGCCCTCGTCCATGACGAGGTCGGTGGCGTAGTCGAGGTCGGCGGCGCAGTGGACGACCCGCTCCACCACGGCCCGGGTCAGCGGCGGGAGGTGCGAGGTGTCCAGGCGGGCACGCAGCCGCCGGTAGGACTCCTCCTCGATGGGGTGGATCACACGGGACACGGGGTTCACCGGGCACCCTCCTGCGATGCCTGCCAGCGGTAGCCGCGCGGCGTCACCATACGGCCCGCGATGTCCCGGGTCGCGGTGTTGCCCACGGTCACGACCGTCATCATGTCGACCGTCGCCGGGTCCAGGGCGCCCAGTGCGGTGAGCCGAGCGGACTCGTCCGGCCGGGACGCGTTGCGTACGACGCCGACCGGCGTCGTCGGCTCGCGGTGCTCGGCGAGGATCGCGAGGGCCTTGGGCAGCTGCCAGTCGCGGCCCCGGCTGCGCGGGTTGTAGAAGGTCACGACGATGTCCGCCTCGGCCGCGGCCCGCACCCGCCGCTCGATGACCTCCCACGGCGTGTGGAGGTCGGAGAGGCTGATGGACACGTGGTCGTGGCCGAGCGGGGCGCCCAGGATCGCGGCGGCGGCGAGGGCGGCGGTCACGCCCGGCACACCGATCACGTCGATGTCGTCGGAGGCCTCGGCGAGCGCGGGGGAGGCCATGGCGTACACGCCCGCGTCCCCGCTACCGATCAGCGCGACGGCCTGCCCCTTGCGGGCCTCCGCCACTGCCGTGCGGGCCCGCTCCTCCTCGGCGCCGAGCCCCGACTCCAGGATCCGGGTGCCGGGCCGCAGCAGATCACGGATCTGGTCGACGTACTGGTCGAGGCCGACGAGCACGGAGGCCCGCTCCAGCTCGGCCCTCGCCCGCGGGGTGAGCAGGTCCCGGGCGCCCGGCCCGAGGCCGACCACCGCGAGCCGCCCGCGCCCCGGACGCCGTACGACGGCACAGGTCGCCATCGCCGGCTGCCCGTCCGCGCGCTCCGACTTCCGCTTCGGTACGAGGAGTTCACCGCCGCGGACCAGGGCGGCGGCCTCGGCGACGGAGGGCGTGCCGACGGCCGCGAGGGGCGCGTCGGAGGGGTTGGGGGCCTCGACGGCGGCCAGCTCCTCGGCGGAGTGGGTGACGAGGGGGACGCCGAGGCGTGCGGCGGCCTCGACGATGCCGGGCTCACCGGCCTTGGCGTCGACGGTGGCGAGTTCGGCGAGGGACGCGGGGGAGAGGCCGGCGCCGGCGAGCGTGCGCTCGATCAGCCCGAGCACCTCGTCCACGGGCGCGCCCTTCGAGGCGCCGACGCCGACGACGAGGGACGGCGGACGCAGGACGACCTCGCGCTCGGCGGGCTCGACGAGCCGGTCCGTCAGCCGGATCGTGTACGCCCCCTCGGCCCCGGCCCGCAGCGGCGGCAGCGGCCAGGCCACCTCGGCCTTCAACGCCACCGCCTCGCCGTCCAGCATGGCCCGCGAGACCCCGGCGACATCGCCCTCCACCGGGAACCCGAGCATGTCCAGACCGGGCAGCCCCACGGCATCCGTCGCCGTGGTCACCACGGGCTCGGCGCCCAGCAACTCCCCGACCTCGCGGGCGAGTTCATTGGCACCGCCGCCGTGCCCGCCGACCAGCGACACGGCGAACCGCCCGCCCTCGTCGACGCACACCACACCCGGGTCGGCGGCCTTGTCCGCCAGCAGCGGGGCGAGCAGCCGTACGACCGCCCCCGTGGCCAGGAAGCACACCAACTGCTCGCACTCGGCGAACGCCCGGCGTACGGCGTCCTTCACGGGGCCCTCGTACACGCGCGTGCGGTCCGGCCATGCCGCGGCCAGCCGGTCCCGCGCCGCCGCCCCCGCCGCGGTGGCGGAAATGAGGCCGATCACAGGGCAACTCCTTCAGAACAGGCTTGAGGCCGCACGCCCCACAGCAGGAAAACGGGATTGGTCGCCGCGAGCCGGGTCACGTCCCCCGGCAGCGGCGCGAGCCGGGACGACTGCAACAGCACCCCGTCGCAGGAGAACCCGGCGTTCGTCAGGGCCTCGCGCGCGGCCGGCACCCGGTCGAGCGCGGCCATGGCGACGACCACCGTGCGCCGGGCGCGCCGAGCGCAGGCGGTGACGACGGCGGGCAGTTCGCGCCCCCCACCGCCGACGAACACGGCGTCCGGGTCGTCGGCGAGCTTCGCCAGCGCCTCCGGCGCCGCGCCGTGCACCACCCGCACGTCCACGCCGTGCGCGGCGGCGTTGGCGCGCACGCGCTCCACACCGTCCGGCGCCTTCTCGACGGCGACGGCAGCCGCCCCGAGGCGGGCGCACTCCACGGCCACCGAGCCGGAGCCCGCGCCGACGTCCCACACCAGGTCGCCGAGCCGGGGACCCAGCCGGGCCAGGGCCAGCGCCCGCACCTCGAACTTGGTGATCATCGAGTCGCGGTGGGCGAACGCGTCCTCCGCCAAGGCCCACCCGGCGGGCCGCGCCTCCGGCCCCGCGAGCGTCCGCGCCGGACCGAGCATCCGCGTCTCGTCCAGGCAGAGCACGACGCTCACCGCCGTACCCCAGTCACGGGCCGCCGCCTCGGCGGGCGTCACCCGCTCCACGCGCTCCCGCTCCGGATCGCCCAGAGCGGAGGCGACGACGAGGACGCGCCCGCTGTCCCGCAGGGCCGCGCCCAGCTCGGCCGGCCCGGCCCCCGGCCCGGTCAGCACGGCGACCTTGGGATGCGCCCGGCAGACATTGACGGCCGCCCGCGGAGCCCGCCCGTGCGCGCTGACGACGACCGCGTCGTCCCAGGTCAGCCCGAGCCGCGCGAAGGCGGTGGCGACGGACGACACCCCCGGCCGCACCTCCAGCCGCTCCGGCCCGAACCGCTCGGCCAGCGCCCGCACGACCCCGAAGAACCCGGGGTCGCCGGAGGCCAGCACCAGAACCGGCCGGTCCTTCGCCACGTACTCCTCGATGGTGTCGAGGGCGGGCGCGAGCGCCCCGAGCACGACCCGCTCCACCCCGTCGGGCAGCCGTACGGCCCCCAGGTGCCGCCGCCCGCCGACGACCAGCTCGGCATCGGCGAGGACGTCCTCGGGCGGCGGCGCCCCCGTCCCCGTACCGACGACCGTGATCACGTACTCGCCCCCCGCTCGCGCAGCGCCCGGCGGGCCTGCGGGTCGGCCTTGCGGTACCCGTGGAAGTGACCGGGGTGGTAGAGGTGCGAGCGCGTGCCCTGCGCGTCGAGGGCCGGGCCGACCAGGAACAGGGTGTGCTTCCAGAGCTTGTGCTCCTTGACGGTCTCCTCCAGCGTGCCGACGGTGCACCGCACGATCAGCTCCTCCGGCCAGGTCGCCTGGTACGCGACCACGACCGGCGTGGCCGTCGGATACCCGCCCTCCAGCAACTCCCGCACGAGCTGCCCGCTACGGGCCGCGGACAGGAAGATCGCCATGGTGGTGCCGTGCTTGGCGAACTCCCGCACCTCCTCCCCGGGCGGCATCGGCGTCTTGCCGCCGCCGAGCCGGGTGAGGACCACGGACTGGGCGACCTCGGGGATGGTCAGCTCGCGCTGCGCGAGCGCGGCGACGGCGGAGAAGGCGGAGACTCCCGGCACGACCTCGGTCTCGATGCCGAGCCCGGCACACCGGTCGAGCTGCTCCTGCGTACCGCCCCAGAGGGCGGGGTCACCGGAGTGGATACGGGCGACGCGCAGGCCCTGCGCACGGGCCCGCTCGTACACGGCGACGACGTCCTCCAGGGACATGGTCGCCGAGTCGAGGATCTCGGCGTCCTCACGCGCGTGCTGCAGGACCTCCGCCTGGACCAGGCTGGCCGCCCAGATCACGACGTCGGCCTCGGCGATGGCACGCGCGGCACGGAACGTCAGCAGATCGGCGGCGCCGGGGCCGGCACCGACGAAGGTCACCTTGCCGGTGGGCGCATCGGCCATGGGGAATCGGTCCTCTCCTGCAAAGGGGTCAGCGGGGATGGGTGGTGCGGGGCGGCGTACGGGCGTCAGAGCTTGCCGCCCCGCCCGCCGTCGCGCCGCGCGGGTGCGATGAGCGTCGAGAGATAGGGCAGGGGAGCGCCGTCGAGCTCGGCGGCCGGCCGGATCGACTCCTCCTCCAGCCCGAGCGCGGACCCCCACACCGCGTCCTGGATCCGCCCGGTCTCCCGCAGCGCCTCGGCGACCTCCCGGGCCTGCCGGCCGAACTTGTAGGCGACGACGGTCCCGGGCCCGGCGAGGGCCTCCTTGAGCACGGTCGCCCCGGCGGTGACGGGCACCAGCGTGAGCGGCTCGGTCCCCTCGGTCAGCACGGCGCCCGACCGCGCGGCGAGGTCCTGCATGGCGGTGATGCCGGGCACGGTCTCGACGACGGTGTCGGGCACCGACTCGCCGACGGTCTGGGCGAGATAGGTGAAGGTGGAGTAGACGTTGGGATCACCGATGGTCGCGAAGGCGACGACGGCGTGCCGGCGCAGCAGCTCGGCCACCCGCTCACCCGCCGCGTCCCAGGCGGCCTCGCGCCGAGCCCGGTCGGTCCGCTCATTGAGGGCGAACACGACGCGGACGACCTTCTCCTCGGGCACGTAGTGCAGCACGGTCGCTTCCGCACGGCCCCGCTCGCCGGTGTCCATGACGGGTACGACGACGACATCGGCGGCGCGCAGCGCGTTGACGCCCTTGACGGTCACCAGCTCCGGATCACCGGGACCGACCCCGACTCCGATCAACCTGCTGCTGCTCATGACGTCCGGCACCTCTCCACGAACCGACGGGCGACACCGGGCCGTGCGGCCCAGTGCGTGTGCAGATAACTCGCGTGCACGCCCTGCTGTACGAAACCTTCGACCCGCCTTCGCGGGGCGCGCACACCCCACGCGGGTGCCGTCCCCGAGCCCGGCTCGACGACGGTCCGATGAAACTCGTGCGCCCGCATCCGCGTCCCGGCGGCGGCGAGGGAGCTGTCGCTGACGGCAACGGCGTCCCGATACCCGAGGGTGAGCCGCTCGCTCATCCGGGCGGTGGCATCGAGCACACCGCACATCGGCTGCCCGTCGAGCTCACGGCACAGATAGAGCAGGCCCGCACACTCGGCGGCGACGGGAGCACCGCTCTGCGCGAGGGCGGCGACGGCCTTGCGCAGCGGTTCGTTGGCGGACAGCTCGGCGGCATACACCTCGGGGAAGCCGCCCCCGATGACCAGGCCGCGGGTCCCGTCCGGGAGTTGTTCGTCCCGCAGGGGGTCGAAGGGCACGACTTCGGCACCGGCGGCGGTGAGCAGCTCGGCGTGTTCGGCGTAGGAGAAGGTGAAGGCGGGGCCCCCGGCGACGGCAACCACCATCCCGTCTGGGGGTGCCCCCTCTGGGGGAGTTTGAGGACGAGGCCCTTGGGGCCTAAGCGGGGGTCTGGGGGCGGCAGCCCCCAGGGTCGGGACGGGAAGGGGCGGCGGGGGCGAGGAAGCCACAACCTCAGCCGCATCCCAAGCCGCACACGACAACGCACCCGCGCCGCGCGCCAACCCCAGCAACGCCTCCAGATCGCACCCGCCGGAGACCTGCGCCGCCATCGCCGCCACGGCCTCCACAGCGGCAGCGTGCCGCTCGGCGACCGGCACCAGCCCCAGATGCCGCGACGGCGTGTCCACCTGGGCCACCCGCCGCAGCACCCCCAGCACAGGCACCCCCGCCTGATCCAGGGCGTCCCGCAGCAACTCCTCATGCCGATCCGACGCGACCTTGTTCAGAATCACGCCCCCTACCCGCACCTCCGGATCCCAGGACGCGAACCCGTGCACGAGCGCCGCCACCGACCGCGACTGCGACGACGCGTCCACGACCAGCACGACCGGCGCCCGCAGGAGCTTGGCGACATGGGCGGTGGACGCCAGTTCACCCTCCCCCGCGGCTCCGTCGTACAGCCCCATCACACCCTCGACGACGGCGAGGTCACAGCCCCGCGCCCCATGCAGGAACAACGGCCCGACCAGCTCAGGACCGCACAGATACGCGTCGAGGTTCCGCCCCACCCGCCCGGTGGCGAGCGCGTGATACCCGGGATCGATGTAGTCCGGCCCCACCTTGTGCGGGGACACGGCAAGCCCCCGCGCGGCGAACGCGGCCATCAACCCCGTGGCAACGGTGGTCTTGCCGCTGCCCGAGGAGGGCGCGGCGATGACCAGCCGAGGGACGGAAGAAGTCACCACTCGATGCCCCTCTGGCCCTTCTGGCCCGCGTCCATGGGGTGCTTGACCTTGGACATGTCGGTCACGAGGTCGGCGAAGTCGACGAGCTTGTCGGGCGCGTTCCGCCCGGTGATCACCACATGCTGGGTCCCCGGCCGGTTCCGCAGCACGTCGATCACCTCATCGGTGTCCACCCACCCCCAGTGCATCGGGTACGCGAACTCGTCGAGCACGTACAGCCGGTACGTCTCGGCGGCCAGGTCCCGCTTGACCTGCTCCCAGCCCTCCCGGGCCTTCTCCTCGTTGTCCATCTGATCGTCGCGCTGCACCCACGACCAGCCCTCACCCATCTTGTGCCAGTCGACGGACCCGCCCTCCCCGGACGCTCCCAGCACCCGCAGCGCGTTCTCCTCGCCGACCTTCCACTTGGCCGACTTGACGAACTGGAACACCCCGATGGGCCACCCCTGGTTCCAGGCACGCAGAGCGAGCCCGAAGGCGGCGGTCGACTTGCCCTTGCCCACCCCCGTGTGCACGACCACCAGAGGCCGGTTACGACGCTGACGGGTGGTCAGCCCGTCGTCCGGTACGACACTCGGCTGCCCCTGAGGCATTACGCGGCCCTCCTCTGTACGTCCTTCACCAGTCCGGCGATGCTCTCCGCCCGCAGCTCGTCCAGCGTCACCGCCGTACCGCCGAGCTCACCCGCGAGCTGCCCCGCGAGCCCCAGCCGCACGGGCCCCGACTCACAGTCGACGACCACCGAGGCGACCCCCTCGGCCGCGAACAGCCGCGCCGCCCGCCCGGCCAGCGCGACCGGCTCGGGCCCACCGGTGGCCCGCCCGTCCGTCACCACGACGACCAACGCCCGCCGGGCCGGATCCCGCAGCCGCTCCACCCGCAGCACGTCATGCGCCTTCAGCAGCCCGGCCGCGAGCGGAGTCCGCCCACCGGTCGGCAGCGACTCCAGCCGAGCCGCCGCCGCGTCCACCGACGAGGTCGGCGGCAGCGCGACATCCGCGGCCGACCCCCGGAACGTCACCAGCCCCACCTTGTCCCGCCGCTGATAGGCGTCCAGCAGCAGCGACAGCACGGCCCCCTTCACGGCACTCATCCGCTGCCGGGCCGCCATCGACCCCGAGGCATCCACGACGAACAGCACGAGATTCCCCTCGCGCCCCTCCCGTGTCGCCTGCCGCAGATCGTCCCGGCGCACCACCAGCCCCGGCCCCGACCGGCCCCGAGCCCGCTGATGCGGCGCGGCGGCCTGCACGGTCGCCGCCAGATGCAGCTTGGTCAGCGCGCCCCGGGGCCGCCGGGCCCCGGTCGTCCGCCCGTGCTCGGTCCGGGCTCGCGAGCGCCGCCCGGCGGCACCCTCGCCGATGCCCGGCACGCTCAGCACCTTCGTACGGAAGGGCTCGGAGGCCCGCACGGCCTGCTGCTCGCCCGAACCGGCCCCGGACGTCTGCGGCTCGCCCTCCCCGGCCTCGGGACGCGCCGCGGTGTCACCGCCCTGCGGCCCACCGTCGGAGTCGGCAGGCGGCTGCCCACCGCCCCCGCCCCCGGGCCCGTCCGGGTCGGGGTCCTCGTCGCCCTCCCCGGAGAACTGCTCCAGCGTCTCGTCGAGCTTGTCCTCGTCGAGCCCCGGCGCGTCGAAGGGGTTACGGCGCCGGCGGTGCGGCAACGCCAGCAGCGCGGCCTGCCGCACATCCTCGGCCAGCACCTCGGTCCGTCCGGCCCACGCGGCCAGCGCGGTGGCCGTACGGGCCATCACGATGTCGGCCCGCATCCCGTCCACCTCGAACGCGGCACAGGTCGCCGCGATCTGCCGCAGCGCCCCGTCACCGAGCCGCACCGAGGGCAGCAGCCGCCGTGCCGCGACGATCCGCCCGCGTACGGCGGCCTCCTCGTCGGCCCAGCGCGCGGCGAAGCCGGCCGGGTCGTCGTCGTAGGCGAGCCGCCGCCGTACGACCTCCACCCGCTGCTCCGGCTCCCGCGAGGCCGCCACCTCCACGGTCAGCCCGAACCGGTCGAGCAGCTGCGGTCGCAGCTCGCCCTCTTCCGGGTTCATGGTGCCGACGAGCAGGAACCGCGCCGCGTGCCGCACGGAGACACCCTCGCGCTCCACGTACGACGCACCCATCGCGGCCGCGTCCAGCAGCAGGTCGACCAGGTGATCGTGGAGGAGGTTGACCTCGTCGACGTAGAGGATCCCGCGGTGCGCGTCGGCGAGCAGGCCGGGCTCGAAGGCCTTCACGCCCTCGGCGAGCGCCCGCTCGATGTCCAGCGCGCCGACCAGCCGGTCCTCGGAGGCGCCGACGGGCAGTTCGACCATGCGGGCCGGGCGCTCGGCGCCGCCGCCGCTCTCGTGCGGCCCGTCCGGGCAGGACGGGTCCGGCGCGGCGGGGTCACAGGAGAAACGGCAGCCGGGGACGACCGCGACCTCGGGCAGCAGCGCCGAAAGGGCCCGTACCGCCGTGGACTTGGCGGTGCCCTTCTCGCCGCGCACCAGCACACCGCCCACCGCCGGCGACACGGCGTTCAGCAGCAGCGCGAGCCGCAGGTCGTCCTGGCCGACAACGGCCGTAAAGGGAAAGGGGGTGGTCACTTCTCGTCGCCCTCCAAGTCGCCTTCCAGCTCCAGGTAGGTGGCGCGCAGCCGCTCCAGCGTGTCCGCGTCCGGCTCGGCCCACAGGCCGCGGTCCGCGGCCTCCAGGAGCCGTTCGGTGATGCCGCGCAGCGCCCACGGGTTGGACTTCTTCATGAAGTCCCGGTTCTCGGCGTCGAAGACGTACTCGGCCGACAGCTTCTCGTACATCCAGTCGTCGACCACGCCCGCGGTCGCGTCGTAGCCGAAGAGGTAGTCCACGGTCGCCGCCATCTCGAAGGCGCCCTTGTAGCCGTGCCGGCGCATGGCCGCCATCCAGCGCGGGTTGACGACGCGGGCGCGGAAGACGCGGTGGGTCTCCTCGCCCAGCGTCCGGGTCCTCACCTGGTCCGGAGTCGCCGAATCGCCCACGTACGCCTCGGGGTTGGCGCCGGTCAGGTGCCGCACCATGGCGACCATGCCGCCGTGGTACTGGAAGTAGTCGTCGGCGTCGACGAGGTCGTGCTCGCGCGTGTCGACGTTCTTCGCGGCGACGGCGATCCGCTTGAACGCGGTCTCCATGTCCCCGCGCGCCGCCCGCCCGTCGAGCCCGCGCCCGTAGGCGTAGCCGCCCCAGACGGCGTACACCTCGGCCAGGTCGGCATCGCTGCGCCAGTTGCGGGCGTCGATCAGCGGCAGCAGACCGGCGCCGTACGCGCCCGGCTTGGAGCCGAAGACACGGGCCGTCGCGCGCCGCCGGTCGCCGTGCTCGGCGGTGTCCTCGTCGGCGTGGGCCTTGACGAAGTTCCGCTCGGCGGGCTCGTCCAGCTCGGCGACCTCGCGGACGGCGTCGTCGATCAGGCCGACGACGTGCGGGAAGGCGTCCCGGAAGAAGCCCGAGATACGCACCGTGACGTCCATGCGAGGACGCCCGAGCTCCGCCAGGCCGATGACCTCGAAGCCGGTCACCCGCCGCGAGGCGTCGTCCCACACCGGACGGCAGCCCAGCAGGGCGAGGATCTCGGCGATGTCGTCGCCCTGGGTGCGCATCGCGGACGTGCCCCACACCGTCAGGCCGACGGACTTCGGATACTCGCCCGTGTCCTGGAGATACCGCTGCACCAGCGAGTCGGCCAGCGACTGCCCGACCTCCCAGCTCAGCCTGGACGGGATGGCCTTGGGGTCGACGGAGTAGAAGTTCCGGCCGGTGGGCAGGACGTTGACCAGTCCGCGCGTCGGCGATCCCGAAGGCCCCGCCGGGACGTAACCGCCGTCGAGCGCCTTGAGGATGTGGCCGATCTCGTCGGTGGTGCGGGCGAGCCGGGGCACGACCTCGGTGCAGGCGAACTCCAACACCCGGGCCGCTTCCGGCAGTTCGGTGCCGAGGACGGCACGGATCATCGGGCCGCTCTCGGCCACCGCCCAGCCGCGCTCCTCCATGCCCTCCGCGATCCGCCGGCACAGCTGCTCCAGCAGATCGATGCTGTCGGCGGCCGTACGCGACGGGCCCTCGACCAGCTCCGTCAGCTCCGCCGGCACCTTCACGGGAGCACCCGGCTCCGCCAGCAACTCCTTCTCGACGAGCCCGAAGTGGGCCGCCAGCGAGGCCCGCAGCCCGGGCAGCGCGTTCGCCTGCCCGCCCCACACCTGCGAGGCGCGCAGCACGGCGAGCACCAGGTTCACGCGCGGCTCGCCCACCGGACCGCCGCCGAGGATGTGCAGACCGTCCCGGATCTGCACGTCCTTGATCTCGCACAGATAGCCGTCGATGTGCATGACGAACTCGTCGAACTCGTCGTCGTCCGGCTGCTCCGCGACATGCAGGTCGTGGTGGAGTTCGGCCGCCTTGACCAGCGTCCAGATCTGGGCGCGCACGGCCGGTGCCTTCGCCGGGTCAAGGTCCGAGACGAGCGCGTACTCGTCGAGGAGCTGCTCCAGCTTGGCCAGGTCGCCGTAGGTGTCGGCCCGTGCCATCGGCGGCACGAGGTGGTCGACGACGGTGGCGTGCCCGCGCCGCTTGGCCTGGGTGCCCTCGCCGGGGTCGTTGACGATGAACGGGTAGATCAGCGGCAGGTCGCCGAGGACGGCGTCGGGGGCACAACCGCCGCTGAGCCCGAGGCCCTTGCCGGGCAGCCACTCCATCGTGCCGTGCTTGCCCATGTGCACGATCGCGTCGGCGCCGAAGCCCCCCTGCGATGTCGCAGCCTCCAGCCACCTGTACGCCGCCATGTAGTGGTGCGACGGCGGCATGTCCGGATCGTGGTAGATCGCGATCGGGTTCTCGCCGAAGCCGCGTGGCGGCTGGATCATCACGACGACGTTCCCGAACCGCAGCGCGGCCAGCACGATGTCCTCGCCGTCGACGTACAGCGACCCCGGCGGCTCGCCCCACGCCTCGACCATCGCGTCCCTGAGCTCCGGGTCGAGCTTGTCGAACCACGCCCGGTAGTCGGCCAGCGGCACCCGCGCGGGCGCGGCGGCCAGCTGCTCCTCGGTCAGCCACTCGACGTCGTGCCCGCCGGCCTCGATGAGCCGGTGGATCAGCTCGTCGCCGTTGTCCGGGTACTCGGTCAGGCCGTACCCGGCCTGCTTGAGGGCGTCCAGGACCCGCACCGCCGACGCGGGCGTGTCCAGGCCGACCGCGTTGCCGACACGCGAGTGCTTGGTCGGGTAGGCGGTGAAGACGAGCGCGAGCTTCTTGTCGGCGTTCGGCTTGTGCTTCAACCGGGCGTGCCGTACGGCGATCCCGGCGACGCGCGCGGCCCGCTCCGGGTCGGCGACGTACACGGGCACGTCGTCCGGGCCCTGCTCCTTGAAGGAGAACGGGACGGTGATCAGCCGGCCGTCGAACTCCGGGATCGCGACCTGCATCGCCGCGTCCATGGGGGAGAGGGCGGCATCCGACTCCTCCCAGGCGGCACGCGAGGAGGTGAGGCAGAGACCTTGCAGCACCGGCACGTCGAGCTCGGCGAGCCTGCCGATGTCCCACGCCTCCTCGTCACCGCCCGCCGACGCCTGCGAGGCGTGCGTGCCGCCCGCGGCGAGGACGGTGGCGACCAGGGCGTCCGCCTTCGCCAGCAGCGCGAACAGCTCCGGGTCCGCACCGCGCAGGGAACCGCAGTACACGGGCAGGGCGTTGGCGCCGTGCGCCTCGATGGCGTCGCACAGGGTGTCCACGAAGGCGGTGTTGCCGCTCAGCTCATGGGCCCGGTAGAAGAGCACGCCGACGGTCGGACGGCCCTCGACGGCAGGACGCTCGCCATGGACGCCGTACTCCGGCATCTTCTGCGGCTCGACGAACCCCTCGCCGGTCAGCAGCACGGTGTCGGAGAGGAACCGCGCGAGTTCCGTGAGGTTGGCGGGCCCGCCCTCGACCAGGTACTTCAGCGCCTCGGCCACCACGCCGGCCGGGACGGACGACTCGGCCATCAACTCCGCGTCCGGCACGGCCTCGCCGCCCAGCAGTACGGTCGGGATGCCCGAGGCCTTCAGCCTGGCCAGCCCGTCCTCCCAGGCCCGCTTGCCGCCCAGCAGCCGTACGACGGCGATGTCCGCCCCGTCCAGCAGCGCGGGCAGTTCGCCGTCGACGTCCACGCGGGTCGGGTTGCCGATCCGGTAGTCGGCACCGGAGGCGGCCCGGGCCGCCAGCAGGTCCGTGTCGGCGGTCGACAACAACAACACTGTGCTCATGCGGGCGCTCCCGGTGGGATGAAAGGCAGTCCTTGCGGCGCGCCCGACTCGATGAGCCGCCAGAGCGCGTCCGTGTCCGCGTGCTGTTCGATCAGGTCGCCGAGCCGGTCGAGCTGCTCCTCGCGCAGCGCGGCGAACGATGTGCCGTCGGCCGGCACGAAGCGACGGCCCGCGGCGGCCGCCACCTCGCGCAGGAAGGCCCGCCGGAAGCCGTCCGACTCCAGCGAGCCGTGCCAGTGCGTGCCCCAGGTCTGGCCGACCCGGCAGCCGTCGAGGAAGGCCTCGCCCCCCGCTGTTTCGGCGACCCCGTGATGGATCTCGTACCCCTCGACCCGCTCGCCGAGGGCCTCGCCGACCGGCCGGGTCAGGGTCTTCTCGCGGGCGAACCGCACCCGGACGGGCAGGATCCCTAGGCCGTCGACATGCCCGCGCCGGCTCTCGACGTCGTCCTCGATGTGCTCGCCGAGGACCTGGAAACCCCCGCAGATACCGAGGATGGGCCTGTGGTCGGAGGCCCTGCGGACGAGAGCCTCGGCGAGCCCTCGCTCCCGCAGCCACTCCAGCGCGCGAACGGTCCCGCGCGTACCGGGGATCACCACCAGGTCCGCGTCGGCCAGCTCCTCCGGCCGGTCCACGAACCGCACCACCACACCCGGCTCGGCGGCCAGGGCGTCGACATCGGTGAAGTTCGACATCAGCGGCACGGCACACACGGCGACCCGCAGCACGTCCTCGCCCACGGGCGGCGCGACGACGGACTCCCGGACCGTCCCGCGCAGGGACACCCGAAGCCCGTCCTCCTCGTCGATGCCGAGCCCGTGCCGGAAGGGCAGCACGCCGTACGCCCGCCGCCCGGTGAGCCCGTGCAGCATGTCCAGGCCGGGCTCCAGGAGGCTGACATCCCCCCGGAACTTGTTGACGAGGAACCCGGCGACGAGCTCCTGGTCCTCGCGCGACAGCAGGGCGACGGTCCCGAAGAAGGAGGCGAAGACGCCCCCGCGGTCGATGTCGCCCACCACCAGCACGGGCAGCCGCGCACGGCGGGCGAGGCCCATGTTGACGATGTCGGTCCGCCGCAGATTGATCTCGGCCGGAGAACCGGCCCCCTCACAGATCACCGCGTCATATGTGCCCCGCAACTCGGCGAGACAGTCCAGCACGGTCCCCAGCAGCGCCTGCTGTCGCCCGCCGTGGTACCCGCGTGCGCTCAGCTCGCCCACCGGCTTGCCCAGCAGCACGACCTGGCTGCTCTGCTCGCCACCGGGCTTGAGCAGCACGGGATTCATCATCGCGGTCGGCTCGACCCGGCACGCCTGGGCCTGCATGGCCTGCGCCCGCCCGATCTCGGCGCCCTCCCGCGTCACGAACGAGTTGAGGGACATGTTCTGCGCCTTGAAGGGCGCGACCTTGACGCCCTGCCGCACCAGCCACCGGCAGATCCCGGCGGTGACGACGCTCTTGCCGGCGTCGGAGGTGGTGCCGGCGACGAGCAGTCCACCGCCCGCTGCGCCGCTCATGACGTACGTCCTCTCTTGAAGCGATTCTTGAAGCGATCGCTCGTGAGTAGCCGCGCGCCGGCGCACACGCCCAGCGCGAGCCAGCTCACGCGGCGCGAAAGCCGTACGGCACGTTCGATGTCCGCGACCTGAACGGCACGTCCGGTCGCCCCGTTCAGCACGGGCCGGTGCTCCACCCGCCCGCCGTACGACAGCGTCCCGCCCAGCCGCACCCCGAGGGCACCCGCGAACGAGGCCTCGACGGGCCCGGCGTTGGGGCTCGGGTGCCGGCCGGCATCGGCACGCCAGGCCCGTACGGCACCCCGGGGGTCACCGCCCGCGACGGCGGCCAGCACGGCGGTCAGCCGCGCGCCCGGCCAGCCCGCCAAGTCGTCCAGGCGCGCCGAAGCCCATCCGTAGCGCCGGTACTTGGGCGACTTGTGCCCCACCATGGCGTCCAGCGTGTTCACCGCCCGGAACCCGACGAGCCCCGGCACCCCGCCGACGGCCCCCCACACCAGTGCCCCCACGACCGCGTCGGAGGTGTTCTCGGCGACGGACTCGACGACGGCCCGGGCGATCCCGTCGGCGTCCAGCGCCTGCGGATCCCGCCCGCACAGATGCGGCAGCCGGTCCCTGGCCCGCTCGACGTCCCCCGCCTCAAGGGCACGCCCGATGACCCGCGCCTCGCGCACGAGCGAGGTCCCGCCGACAACGGCCCAGGTGGCGGCGGCGGTCAGCGCGACGGAGGCGGTACGGGACGGACGTACGACGTGCTGCGCCGCGGCGCCGAGCGCCACCGCACTCCCCGCGCACACGGCGGTGTGCAGCAGGCCCCACCCGCGATGGTCCCGCCACAACACCCGTTCCACGGCCCCGGCGGCCCGCCCGAACACGGCGACCGGATGCCCCCGGCGAGGGTCGCCGAGCAGCAGATCACCGAAAAGTCCGGCGGCGGCGCCGTACGCGAAGACGCGATCGGCACGCATCGGGGTCAGCCGACCGTCGGTTCAGACGAGGGTCCGACACTGCATCTCGATCGGCAGGCGAGCATCGCGTTATGTCCTCACTCAGGGTGTCCACGCCCTGGTTCGACGAGACCGGCGGTGAGAGTTCCTGGCTCCCGGGGCTTTCTACCCCGGTGACAGTGGCGGGACCGCGCCGGACTCGCACCGGCTTCCTCTCCTGCCGCCGTACATGGCTCCGGCAGTCCACCACGGGGTTGGAAGGGGCGTCAACTTGCTGTTGACCTGCGGCGGGGGAGTGTGCAGAACCCCACATGGCGACACCCGCTAGCACGCCGCCCGGGCCCGGCGGACCGACTCCGGGCGAATTCCCCGTGGCGGGTGGCGTTCCGTGAAGCCGGTTGCGGCGGGAGGCGGCGCCCCCTCCAATACGAGGTACGAAGTACTACGAGATATCCGAGATATGGGGAACTCCACTAAACCGTATGAACATTGACGAAGCTGGAGCACCGGGGGAATCGGCGGGCTTCCTGGAGGATCTCGGCGCGACGGTGGTACGGGTGTGCGGCGGCGACGGGCGGCCCGTCGGGACCGGGTTCCTGCTGGCGCCCGGCACGGTGGCCACCTGCGCCCATGTCGTCGCCGACGCGCTGCACACCGACGCGAGTTCGTCGACGCCGCCCGCGTCGGCGGTGACCGTGGAGTTCCCGCTGCGGCCGGGCGCGGTGAGATACGAGGCGTCGGTGTCGGCCTGGCGGCCCGTGGCCGAGGACGGCAGCGGGGACATCGCACTGCTGCGGCTGCCGGAAGGCGCACCCGCCGGCGCGGTGCGTCTCGGGGCCGCCGGTGACGTCTGGCAACACCGGTTCCGCGTCCTCGGGTTCCCCGCCAGCGCCGAGCACGGTGCCTGGATCGGTGGACGGCTGCTCGGCGCGGTCGGCCAGGGCTGGATCTCGATGGAGACGGACGGCCCGGCCCACCGCATCGGCCCCGGATGCAGCGGGGCCCCGGTCTGGGACGACAACCTGGGCGCGGTCATCGGCATGACGGTCGCGACCGACCGCGGTGCCTCGGCGGTGACGTCGTATCTGATCCCGGCCGCCGCCCTCCTGGACCTCCTGCCCGGCGAGCGCCGTTGCCCCTATCGAGGACTCGACGCCTTCCGCGAGGAGGACGCCGAGTACTTCTTCGGCCGCGAGGAGGAGACCCGCCGGCTCCTCGACGCGGTCGACCGGCACCTGGTGGTGCCGGTCGTCGGCCCGTCCGGCAGCGGGAAGACCTCCCTGGTGCGGGCGGGGGTCCTGCCCCGCCTGAGGGCCGAGGGGTTCACCGTCTCCGAGATCCGCCCACTGCCGGGTACGCGGGCGTCGGTGACGGTGGCTCGGGCGGTGGTGGGGGTGCTGGAGGCGGGGGCGGTGGCAGCCGTGGGGGCGGGTGAGGGCGCTTCTTCGGGGGCGGGCGGGGGTGCTTTCGTGGGGCCGGGCGGGGGCGCTTCTGCCGCGCCTGGGTCTGCTTTGGGGCCTGGGGCGGTGCCGGGTCCTCGTTCTGAGTCGGGCTCGGCGTCCGTGTCGGGTGTTGTGCCCCGGTCCGCCGCTGACTTCGCGTCGGAGGATCCCGCGCCCGCCGGGCCCGCCGTGCCCGGCAACGCCCTGGCCGTCGTCGAGCAGGAGCGCGCCGCGCTCGCCCTGGCCGATCTGCTGGACTCCGCCGACGGCATGACCCCCGCCGAACTCGGACGACGTCTGCTCGACCACTGCGGCCCGCGCGGCCACGTCTTCTTCCTCAACCAGCTGGAGGAGACCGTCGCCGCCGAACCGGCCACCGCCCGCGCCCTGCTGGCCCTGATGGCCGGCATGGTCTCGGTCCCGGCCGACGGACGGCAGCTGCGCGTCCTCGCCACGCTGCGCTCGTCATGCCTGGACGACCTCGCCGACCCCGGCACCGCCCGCGTCCTCAGCGACTGCGCCCAAGTGGTCGCGCCCCTCGACCGAGCCGGCCTCCTGCGTGCCGTCGAGGGCCCCGCGGCCCGTGTCCCCGGCCTCACCCTCGACACCGGCCTGGCCGAACGCATCGTCGACGACGCCGAGGACGAACCGGGCCATCTGCCCCTCGTGGAGTTCGCCCTCACGGAACTCTGGGGGCACGAGAAGGGCATCCGCCTCACCCACTCCGGCTACGAGGCCCTGGGCGGTGTCGCCGGAGCCCTGTCCGCCCACGCCGAGCAGCGGGTCGGCGAGGTCATCGACGCGTATGGCGAGGCGCCGGTCCGCCGTCTGTTCACCCAACTCGCCCGCCCCGACGACGCGGGCGGCTTCACCCGCAAGCCGGTACGCCTCGCGCCCCTGCCGCCGGACCTCCGGGCCGTTGCCGAGGCCCTGGCCACGCACACCCGCTTCATCCGCATCACCCACGGTCCCGACGACGACCCCATCGTCGACCTCGCCCACGAGGAACTGGTGCGCCGCTGGGACCTGCTGGGGGAGTGGCTGGACGATTCCCGCGCCTTCCGGGCCTGGCAGGAACGCCTGTTGCAGGCACTCGCCCACTGGAAGGAGACGGGGGAGGAACCGGGCGCGCTGCTGCGTGGGACGATGCTGGCCACGTCACTGGAGCGGCTCGGGGAGCCGGACCACCGCGACGACATCACCCAGGCCGAGCGGGACTACGTCGAGCTGAGCCGCCGCCACCAGCAACGCGCACTGCGGCGCTGGCGGGCGGCTACGGCGGTGATGGTCGTACTGGCGCTGCTGGCCGGCTATCTCGCGGTGCTGACGTGGCGCGGGCAGCTGGCCGTGGAGGAGCGGGTGCGGACCATGGCGTCCCGGCGGCTGACGGAGGAGGCCGTCCGGCTGGCGGCGACCGATCCGGGCATGGCCGCGCGGCTGTCCGTGGCCGCGTGGCACACCGATCCCGGCAAGGAGGCCCGGCAGGCGCTGCTCCAGGCCTATCTCGGCGGTATGTCGGTGGTCTCCGGGCATGCGGGGGAAGGGTCCGAGCTCATCCGGAGCATCGACGTCACCCCCGACGGCTCCACGGTAGTGACCGCGTCCGCCGGGCTGGACGGCGTCCCGCACGCCCGGGTGTGGACGGGTCTCGCCGACGGGCGGCCGAGCCCGTGGCAGGTGCCGGGACTGACCGGGGGACCACCCGATCACGCCGAGCTGAGCGATGACGGCGAGCTGCTGGCCGTGGTGACCACCGACGGGACGCTCCACTGCTACGACGTACGCGCCGAGGAACTCCTGTGGACCAGCCCGCAGCCGGTGCTGGGCACCGAGCACAAGCCCGCGACGGTGGCCCTCGACTTCTCGGACAGCGGCCGACTGCTGCTCCGCCTCGCGGCCGACCATCTCACCGACGAAGAGACTGCGCACAGCTCCCACGTCCAGGTCTGGCGGAGCCGCACAGGAAAGGCGGAGAAGGCGTCACAGCGGGGGCTGCCGAGTGGTTCGGAGGCGTCCGACGCCGCGCTGGTCGGGGAGGGAAGGGACGTGGTCTATCTCAGTCGTGACGAGGAGGACGTCAAGGAAGCACGGGTGCAGAACCGGGTGACCGGCGCGAACCCGCACCCCATCGCGGACGCCGAGTGGCTCGCCCGCAGGGGCGGGGGTGTCGTGGTGGACCAGGGGCACGGTTGGCATGAGCTCCGGCTGACGGGCTCGCCCGGCGATGCGAGACGGCGGTTCCTGGCCGTCAATGCGGACCGTTCAGACCTCACCGGGCGCTATGCGTTGGAGTCGGTCAGTCATCGGGTGAGCCAGTACGAGGTGGTCGATGTGGAGACCGGTAGGCGGTACCGCGTGCCGGGTGTCCCCTCGTCCGACAGGGAGGAGGAGCAACTGCCCGTCGGCGTCCTCCCGGGCGACGAGGACGGGGCCGCCCCGCGCCTGCTGGTGGCCGCCGGGTCGGATCTTCTGGTGGTGCGGACGCGGGAGGAGCGCAGCATGCCGCTGCCGAGCCTGGAGCCCTTTTCCGGCTTACTGGATGACTCGTACATCAGAAGCCCGGGAGGCGAGTACCGCGCGCAGGTCGTGAACAACGGTGACGACGTGAAACTGGTGGTGGCTCACCGGGGTGAGGAAAGCCACGCGGAACCGGTGGCGGCGGAGGAAATCGAAGAGGGCGTTGCCGACGGGTTCTTCACCATGGACGGCAACCACCTGGTGCTGCAGGACGCGGACGAGGTCTCCGTCCGTGATCCGGACAGCCCGCGG
This sequence comes from Streptomyces curacoi, assembly GCF_001513975.1. Lineage (GTDB taxonomy): Bacteria > Actinomycetota > Actinomycetes > Streptomycetales > Streptomycetaceae > Streptomyces > Streptomyces curacoi. The sequence continues at coordinate 65,037 of NZ_KQ947984.1, read as the reverse complement.
AAGGTGCGTGTGCGGTCCTTTCCGGGCCTCGTCGACCTTGCTCCCCTCCAGGGCAGCGAGGTGGTCGTCCAGACGTCCGACCGACTGATCCGATACGACGTGGCATCGGACGAGGACTCGGTCCTGGACGAGTATCCATGCGACGCTCTCAGCGACCCCTGCACGGGGATCGCAGTCCGTCCCGGAGACCGTAGCGAAGTGTTCATCGGCCACAGCAGCGGCGAAGTCGTCGTCTGGGACATCGACACCGGGCGGGTGCGCGGGAACACCGGCATCACGGTGGCGGACGAGTATGGGGTGATGTTCGTGTTCGGCCCACGGGGACGGACGGTCGCCACGAGACTGGACGGCAGAACCATTCAGCGGTGGGACGTGGCAACCGGCAAGCGCCTGGGACCGGCCGTCGAGGCGGACGAAGACGTGTCGGCGGCGGCGCTGGCGGATGACGGAACCCTGCTGACCGGCAACGGAACCGACAGCCTTGCGCTGTGGCGACCTGAGGACCGGGACGGTCCCTATGTCACGTTTCCTTTCACGGCCGCCCCCGAGGACCTTCGCTTGGCAGCGGGCCGTCTCACCTATCACCAGGCCAATTCCCGACTGACCATCCCTCTGGACGCCGAGGCCTGGCGCAGGACCCTGTGCCGTCACTGGACCCCGTACACCCCGGAGGAGCTGAGGATCCTCAACGACGTCGGAGCGGTGACGGACTCCCCCTGCCCGCGGTAGCCCGGAAACGCAGACCGGGCGGGTCCGGGGAACACCGTCCCCGCACCCGCCCGGTGCGTGCCGTACGTCGGACCTCGTCGGTCAGGCCACGATCAGATAGATCCCGTACCCCACAGCCGCCGCACACGCCGCGAAGCACGCGTACGCGCCGGTGACCGCGAGCGCGGCCGAGCCGCCCTGTGCCGAGGCCTTCTCCTGGCGGGACAGGCCCGCGATGCCGAGGGTGAACAGGCCCACCAGGGCCACGGTGACCACGAGACTGACTCCGAAGACGGAGCCGAGAGCCGCCCAGTCGATCTTCATGCTGCTGCTTCCTTCGTTACCGGGTGGGCGGGGCTCAGACCGGGGTGGCCGGCGTGGCCGCCGGTTCGGTCGCGGGGGCCGGGATCGTGGCCGTGAGGTCCTCGGTCACCGTGCCCGCCGGGGGCGGGGTCACGGCGGCCATGGCCGTGGTCACCACGCCGGCCGGCTCGTCGGTCTCGTTGACGTTCGTGTGGTCGACGATCTCGCGGCGGGAGATCTTCCAGATCGCGGCGCTGGAGCTGACCAGGAAGACCGCGACGAGGGCCGTACCCCAGTCGCCGAAGCCCGTCACATACTCCGCGAGCGCTCCGACCAGGGCGGCGGCCGGGAGCGTGAGGCCCCAGGCGACGAACATCCGGGTGGCCGTCGACCAGCGGACCACGCCGCCCTTGCGGCCCAGGCCCGCGCCCATCACCGAACCGGAGACGGAGTGCGTGGTGGAGAGGGAGAAGCCCAGGTGGGAGGAGGCCAGGATGACCGTGGCCGCGCTGGTCTGGGCGGCGAAGCCCTGCTGCGGCTGGAGGTCGGTCAGGCCCTTGCCCATGGTGCGGATGATGCGCCAGCCGCCGAGGTAGGTGCCGAGCGCGATGGCGACGCCCGCGGAGAGGATGACCCACATGGGCGGGTCGGAGTCGGGGGCGAGGGTGCCGCCGGCGACCAGGGCGAGGGTGATGATGCCCATCGTCTTCTGCGCGTCGTTCGTGCCGTGGGCGAGGGAGACCAGACCGGCCGAGGCGATCTGGCCGGCGCGGTAGCCCTTCGCCGAGGCCTGACCGTCGGCCTTCTTGCCCAGGGAGTACGTCAGCCGCGTGGCCAGCATCGCGGCGAGGCCCGCGACCAGCGGGGCGGCGATCGCCGGGATCAGCACCTTGGTGACGAGCACGTCGCCGTGGACCGCGCCGAGGCCGGCCGAGGCGATGGTGGCGCCGATCAGACCGCCCATGAGGGCGTGCGAGGAGCTGGAGGGCAGGCCCACCAGCCAGGTCAGCAGATTCCAGAGGATCGCGCCGACCAGCGCGGCGAAGATGACCTCGGGACGGATGCCGCTCTCGTCGACGAGACCTTTGGAGATCGTGTTCGCGACCTCCACGGAGAGGAAAGCGCCTACAAGGTTCAGCACGGCGGACATGGCCACCGCGACCTTGGGCTTGAGCGCACCGGTCGAGATGGTCGTGGCCATCGCGTTGGCGGTGTCGTGGAAACCGTTCGTGAAATCGAACGCGAGTGCGGTTACCACCACAATCGCGAGGATCAGCGAGAAGTTTTCCATTTACCCAGGCAATCGTTCGAGGTCATTGGCTGTCTGAACGTAGGTAACCTGAGTGAACGGAAGGTGAACTGGGGCAGGCCGCGCGGTGTCCGGGAGGCAGGGTTTCTCCAATGGGCGGAGGCTCCCGTACCGCCGGGCAGCGCACGGCCCAGGCGCCGCAGGGCTAGTGGCCCCGGGCGAACTTCCTCAGCTGGGTCATGGACCCGTTGAAGAGATTCTGGTCACCCGGCAGGCTGCCGCTGCCGTTGTCGTACTGCCAGATGGTCCAGAACTGCCATCCGGCCGGCAGCGCTCCCGCGGTCGCGGAGTCGTAGCGGGCTGTCCACAGTGCGTGATTGGCGGCGAAGGCGCGGCTGGCGCCGGTGCAGGTGTTCCACCAGTGGGTGGTCGTGTAGATCACCGGACGGCGGCCGGTGAGCCGCTTCACCTCGTTGCTGAAGGACTGGATCCAGCCGACCATCTTCGCCTTGCTCAGCCCGTAGCACTTGTGCTTGCTGTACGGGTTGTACTCGATGTCGAGCGCGGGCGGCAGGGTCCAGCCGTCCGGCGTCCAGCCGCCGCCGTTGCGCACGAAGTGCTGCGCCTGCGTCTTGCCCGACGACTTGTTCGGCAGCGCGAAGTGGTACGCGCCGCGGAACAGGCCCACGTTGCGGGAGCCGTTGTACTGCTGGTTGAAGTACGGGTTGCGGTAGGTGTGGGACTCGGTCGCCTTGACGTAGACGAACCTGGCGCCCTTCGCCTTGGAATTCTGCCAGTTGACGTTCTTCTGGTGCGAAGAGACGTCATGGCCCCTGGGCTTTCCGGCCGCCGCGGCCGGAACCTCGGCGAGTGCGGTTCCCCCCAGGGCGAGCGCCGCCACGGATGCCGCTATGAGGCGGGCGCGGTGACGGGACGGTTTGCGATCACGGGCCATATTTCCCCCCGGAATGGCGACGTGCACGACAAATCTCCCAGAGATTACTGGAAGATCTGATAATCCTGATCGATTGCAGGCCAAGCACGGGAAGAGGTGGATGTATCCGTATATGCACTCTTCCGGACGCCCGTCCTCCGCCCTAAAGTGCCCCGGTTCGACGGTGACTTGAGGTCGTGGCGCGGTGCCGCCTGGCAGGATCGCCGCATGGCTGATGATCAGTGGGGCGAGCGGGGTGCCGGGGGCGGGCGGGATGTGCGGGAGGGCGCACAGGATGCGGGGGAGCCGTGGCGGAGGGGTGTGCGCCCCGAGGAGGCGGATGCCTGGGAGGCGCTCGTGGTGACAGCCCGCCGGACCGTGGCCGAGGGGCTGGTCGTGGGCACGTCCGGGAATGTCTCGGTGCGTGTCGGTGACACGGTGCTGGTCACGCCGTCGGGAGTGCCGTACGACCGGCTGACGCCGGAGGACGTGACGGGCGTCGACCTGGACGGTGGGCAGGTGCTGGGTGAGCTGGTGCCGACCAGTGAACTGCCCATGCACCTCGCGATCTACCGGGCCACGGACGCCGGCGCCGTCGTCCACACCCACGCCGTGCACGCGACGGCCGTCTCGACGCTGGTGCCGGAGCTCCCGCTGATCCACTACATGGCCGCCGCCCTCGGAGGACCGGTCCGGGTTGCCCCCTATGCGACGTACGGCACCCGGGAGTTGGCCGAGAACATGCTCCAGGCCCTCACCGACCGCACCGCCTGCCTCCTCCGGAACCACGGCACGATCGCCTACGGCACGACCTTGGACCAGGCCTACGACCGCACGGCCCAACTGGAGTGGATGTGCCACCTGTGGCTCACGGCGTCATCGGTGCCGGGACTGTCACCGACGCTGCTGTCGGAGGGGCAGGTGGCGGAGGTGGGGGAGCGCTTGCGGGGGTACGGGCAGCGGGGGTAGCCGGGGGTGCGCGTGCGATGCCTGCGGGTGCCTCCGGCGGTGGGGTGCGGGTGGCCGATGCCTGCGGCGGCCTGTGCGGGGTCGGTGGGGGTTCGCGTGCGAATGCCTGCGGCGGCCTGTGGGGGTTGGGCGGGGGTGCGCGTAGCGCCTTGGGTTGCGTTGTGGATCGGGGCCGCGCCGGGGGGTGTCCGTCCTCGGACCGGCGGCCCCCTTGGGCCAGGAGGTGCCGCGTGTTGACGCCGGTCACTGCGGGCGGACACCACCCGGCACGTCCCCTTCCCGCCGTACGCGACTGCGGGCCCGTCCGACCGCGGGTGGCTTACCCGACGGCCGACCACGCCCGCTCAGCCATGTCCGCCCAGCCGCGGGCAGTCGTGCCGCTGGGGCGGCACGGGTGGGCGCTGGGGGTACCCCCTGCTCGAAGAGCTTGGGGGAGGCGCCCCGGTAGCGCCGGGCCGCGCGACCCACCCCCGGCCAGCCGTAGCGCCGGGCGCGCGGCGACGGCAACCGGCAGACCTCACTCCGCACCGTCCTCCCACTGGCCGCTCCTCGCCTACGCCGGGACACTGGATGCGTGCGCACTGTCAAAGCGACGGCCGCTGCCGTCACCGTGGCTCTGGCGGCCGGCGCTGCGAGCGTCGCCGCCGGGCGGTTCGCCAGTGGGGCCGCGCTCAAGGCGCCCGCCGGTAAACCCCTGCCCACCGAACCCCGGCTCACCGTGCATGCCACGGCCGCCGGCCAGATCGCGCTCACCCGCGACCTCGCCTCCCTGCGCCCCGGCACCTACGGCCTCTCCGGCGACGCCTCGCACGCGGTCGTCGGCCCCGTGCTCGCCGCGGCGAAACACTCCGCCGACACCGTCGTACGCCGCCTGGACCGCGTCACCCACGGCACCCTCCAGCCCGGCGACAGCGTCTGGCTCACCCCGAACGTCTACGTCGGCAACCCGAGCGCCGCCCTCGGCCTCGACCACGCCGACGTCGACATCCCCGGCGAACTCGGCGCCCTGCCCGCCTGGTTCGTCCCCGGGGCACGGGACACCTGGGTCATAGCGGTGCACGGCCTCGGCACCACCCGCGAACACGCCATGAACCTCATGGAGTTCCTCCACAGCCGCCGCTTCCCGGTCCTCGCCCTCGCCTACCGCGGCGACCTCGGCGCACCCCGCCCGCCGGACGGCCTCAACCACCTCGGCGAGACCGAGTGGCGCGACCTGGACGCGGCGATGCGCTACGCCGTGCGGTACGGAGCCCGGCAGCTGGTGCTGCTCGGCTGGTCCACCGGCGCCACGATGGCGCTGCGCGCCGCCGCGCACTCGGGGCTCAGGGACCGGGTCTCCGGCCTCGTCCTGGACTCCCCGGTCCTCAGCTGGGAAGCCACGCTGCGCGCCCTCGCCGCGGCCCGCCACACGCCGAGCGTGCTGCTGCCGCTCGCGGTCCGCGCGGCCCAGGGCCGCACCGGCCTGTACGCCGACCGCCTCGCCGGCTCCCGTGCCCCCGACCACCTCACCGTGCCGACCCTGGTCTTCCACGGCCCGGACGACAGGGTGGCCCCCTGGACCCTGTCCCGCCGCCTCGCCGCGGCCCACCCCAACCTGGTGGCCCTCCAGACGGTCAGGAACGCCCCCCACGCCGCCATGTGGAACGCCGACCCCGAGGGTTATGAGGAGTCTTTGCGCCGATTCATCACACCGCTCATGTGATCCCCCAGCCGGCCGGCCCCGCAGATTCCGTTTAACCCCGTACCACTGGCCTGTTGTCAGTCCCCTGCCGTCCGCAAGGCCCCGTGCGTTGGCCATCCCCGTCGCCCCTCGTGACATTCCGTTTGGGTTTTCGGACCGTCAACCGCAAGACTGCACCCGTGACGTCCCGTATCCCGCGCGACTCCAGGCTTCGACTCGTCCGCCCGCGACCCCTGGCCGCCGCCCCCAGAGCCGTGAACCAGCGGCGCCCACGCCGCCCCGCACCGCGCCCTCCGGAGGGCACACCGGCCCGGGCCGAGCTGGCCAGAATGGCGCGCTCCGGTCTGGCCGCCGCGGCCCGTGTCGCCCACTGGGCCGACGCCGCCCTGGGCCCGGGCCGGGACGGCGGCGCCTCCGACGGCAAGGGCACCCTCTCCGACGAGACCGCCGAACGCGCGGCGCGGGACCTCGGCCTGACCGTGGCTCAGGTGCGCGCCGACTGGGACACCGCCCGCCTCGCCGGACTTGTCGAGGTGCACGGCGACAGGGCCCGCCCCGGCTGGCGGCTGCGCGCGTGGGACCGCGACGACAGCGCCGTCCTGCGCGGCTGGGTCGCCCTCTTCGACGCCTGGTCGCTCGCGCACCCGGAACCCGAGCAGCACGAGCACGGCGCCGCCGTGGCCGACGTCGTCTCGGCCATGCCGCAGGTGCTCTCCTTCCTGCAGCTGTCCGCCGGACCGGTCCCCGAGGAGCAGCTCCTGGACCTGCTGGAGCAGCGGGTCACCGAACTGCGCACCGAGAGATGCGAGATCCCCTACGGGCCGCAGCCCGAGCCCCTCGCGGACGCGACCGCCGTCGAGGACACGCCCCTCGCCCCTCTCCTCGACTGGGCCCTGCGCGCCCTCGCCTCCGTCGGCGCCCTCACCTACGGCGACGGGCAGGCCACGCTGACCCCGCTGGGCAGCTGGGCGGTCTGGGTCAAGCTGGAGCAGATCTGCGTCGCCGCCCAGAGCCCGGCCGGGAACATCGAGCAGTCCGCCGAGGACATGCTCCGCGGCTGTGCCCAGCTCCGCCCGAACGCCGCCCGCGACGAATACCGCGCCTGGCTCGCCGCCCGCCCCGTCGGCAGCGCCGTGACCGAACTCCTCGCCGCCGCCCGCGGCGAGGACGCCCTGCTGCGCGGCCTCGCCTTCGAGGCGCTGCGGGTCGTGGGCGCCCCCGCCGAGCCCGACGTACGCGCCGTCCTCGACGAGCCGACCCTGCGGCCGTACGCCCTGCTGTGGCTCGCCGAGCACGACGGCGTCGACCCCGAGGACGCCCACGAGGTGCTCACTCGGGAAGAGGCCACCTGGCTGTGGGTCGACACCGCCGCCGCCGTCGCCGACCACGGCGAGGCCCCGATGCTCGTACGGCACCTGGAGGCCGCGGTGCAGCCCACGGTGCCGATGCTCCTCGACGAGGTCCGCGCCGTCGGTCACCCCCGCACCGTGCAGGTCCTGGTCGCGCTCGCCGCGGCGCACCCCGACCCCGCCCTCGCGAAGGCCGTGCGCCGCGCCGCCTTCCAGGTGCACACCGGGGGCAGCTGAGCCGGACCGGCGCTCAGCCCGCCAACTCGGGCGCGTACGTGCCGAAGGTCCACACATTGCCCTCGGCGTCCCGGGCCATGTAGTCCCGTGAGCCGTAGTCCTGGTCCGTCGGGGGCATCAGAATCTCCGCCCCGTGCTCCACGGCCCGTCGGTGGTGTGCGTCGACGTCCTCCACGACGACGTACACCCCGGTCCTGCCCGCGTCCTTCATCGCGGCGTCGAAGACACCGCCGCGGCCCTTCGAACCGAGCATCACCGCGCCGTTGCCCTGCACCAGCTCGGCGTGCGTCACCGAGCCGTCCTCGCCCTCGTACACCGCCAGCTCCGTGAACCCGAAGGCCTCCGTGAGCTGTTTGATCGCCGCCTTCGCGTCCGCGTACAGCAGCGCCGGGTAGATACTCGGACGCCCGTCGCTCGTGCCTGCCATGCCGATCACCCCTTCGTGACCAATCACTGGGATCCACTGCTGTCGACCGCCGGATTCCGACCTGCTGCCCAGTCTCGCAGCGACCACTGACAACGGCCCGCGAGGCCCGCGCCGCGAGCCCCGGCGTGCCGTACGTCACGGCAAGGCGCCCCCGCCGCCCGGCCCTGCCCTGGCCGCGGCCCGGACCGCCCGCCCAGCTCATCGCCGTGGACGAGCGGCGAAGGGGCGCCCCGTACCGAAGCCCGTGCGGCCATGGAATCGTCAAGGAAGGCCGCGAGCCCGGGCCCGAACACCCGAACCAAGAAAAAGTGGTTGCACGGCCCCGTTAGACTGGCCCGCATGGCCATTCTCCTCGCGCATTAGACGGCGGGAACGTCCTCAGCCGCCCATCCCGCCACCAACCCCGCCCTGGAGTCTGTCCGTGATCTCCGCCTCCGGTATCGAGCTGCGCGCCGGTGCGCGCGTCCTCATCGAGTCCGCGACCTTCCGTGTCGCCAAGGGTGACCGCATCGGCCTCGTCGGCCGCAACGGCGCCGGCAAGACCACCCTCACCAAGTGCCTCGCCGGCGAGGGCATCCCCGCCGCCGGCCAGATCACCCGCTCCGGCGAGGTCGGCTACCTCCCGCAGGACCCCCGCACCGGCGACCTCGACATCCTCGCCCGCGACCGCATCCTCTCCGCGCGCGGTCTGGACGTACTGATCCGCAAGATGCGCGAGAACGAGGAGCGCATCGCCAACGGCAAGGGCTCCACTCGCGAGAAGGCGCTCAAGCAGTACGAGCGCCAGGAGACGGAGTTCCTCACCAAGGGCGGGTACTCCGCCGAGGCCGAGGCGGCCACCATCGCCGCCGCGCTCAACCTGCCCGACCGGGTGCTCGGCCAGCCCCTGCACACCCTCTCCGGCGGTCAGCGCCGCCGTATCGAGCTCGCCCGCATCCTGTTCTCCGACGCGGACACCCTGCTGCTCGACGAGCCGACCAACCACCTCGACGCCGACTCGATCATCTGGCTGCGGGACTACCTCAAGACGTACCGGGGTGGCTTCATCGTCATCTCGCACGATGTCGATCTCGTCGACACCGTCGTCAACAAGGTGTTCTATCTCGACGCCAACCGCGCCACGATCGACATCTACAACATGGGCTGGAAGCTCTACCAGCAGCAGCGCGAGGCCGACGAGAAGCGCCGCAAGCGCGAGCGGCAGAACGCCGAGAAGAAGGCCGCCGCGCTCAACGCCCAGGCCGACAAGATGCGCGCCAAGGCCACCAAGACCGTCGCCGCGCAGAACATGGCCCGGCGGGCGGAGCGGCTGCTGTCCGGCCTCGAAGAGGTCCGGCAGTCCGACAAGGTCGCCAAGCTCCGCTTCCCGGAGCCCGCGCCCTGCGGCAAGACCCCGCTCACGGCCGAGGGCCTGTCGAAGTCGTACGGCTCCCTGGAGATCTTCACCGACGTGGACCTGGCCGTCGACAAGGGGTCGAGGGTGGTCATCCTCGGTCTCAACGGCGCCGGCAAGACGACCCTGCTCCGGCTCCTCGCGGGCGTCGAGCAGCCGGACACGGGCGCGGTCATCCCCGGCCACGGCCTCAAGGTCGGCTACTACGCCCAGGAGCACGAGACCCTGGACGCCGACCGCACGGTCCTGGAGAACATGCGCTCCGCGGCCCCCGACATGGATCTCGTCGAGGTCCGCAAGGTGCTCGGCTCGTTCCTGTTCTCCGGCGACGACGTGGACAAGCCGGCCGGGGTTCTCTCCGGCGGCGAGAAGACCCGTCTCGCCCTCGCCACGCTGGTCGTCTCCTCGGCGAACGTCCTGCTCCTCGACGAGCCCACCAACAACCTCGACCCGGCCAGCCGCGAGGAGATCCTCGGCGCGCTGCGCACCTACAAGGGCGCGGTCGTGCTCGTCACCCACGACGAGGGCGCCGTCGAGGCGCTGCAGCCGGAGCGGATCATCCTGCTGCCGGACGGTGTCGAGGACCTGTGGGGCTCCGACTACGCGGATCTCGTCGCCCTGGCTTGATCGAATGCGTGATCACCGGCGTATGGATCATTCGGCCCATCCGTGATCCATCATCTGTGTGAGATCTCCTCGTACCGAGGTGTGTACTACACCGATTTCGCGGCCGAGTCCCCTATCGAGCGGGGCTCGGCCGCGGTGCGTCTCTGACCTGGGACTTCGTAAAAGAACCCGTTCGGCTGTACGGACGACATCGTGCGGAATCATTAATTCCGCATGTGGGGATGTGCTCCTGTCGTCAAAACCTTGTCTCACGGACCTTGCCGAATGGGTGGCCATGAAGCCCCGGAGGGGTGATCATGAGGAGACCAGAGCGCACTTCCCATGAGGAGGCACGGGTGGCCGAGACTCTGAAGAAGGGCAGCCGGGTGACCGGCGCCGCGCGCGACAAGCTCGCGGCAGACCTGAAGAAGAAGTACGACTCCGGTGCGAGCATTCGGGCACTGGCCGAGGAAACCGGCCGCTCGTATGGCTTCGTACACCGGATGCTCAGCGAATCGGGCGTCACGCTCCGTGGGCGTGGCGGGGCGACACGGGGCAAGAAGGCCGCATCGTCCTGATCCCGGGCGGCCCATCGGCTTCGATGGTGGCCACCCGGTCGGTCGGCTGATCGGCCGGGTGGTTACTGTGCAGTCACTTAGGGGGTGCCTTCCCGGCATCCCGTGGATGACCGCACTCATCGGAGGCGCCCCATGGCTTCGCCCGAGGAAAAACTCGCTCCCCTGCTCGACAAGAACGGCGTACGGCTCACCGTCGACGGCGCGATCGCCACGGTGACGCTGACCAATCCGGCCAAGCGCAACGCACAGAGCCCCGCCATGTGGCGGACGCTCGCCGAGGCCGGGCGGGTGCTGCCGGGCAACGTGCGGGTCGTGGTCCTGCGCGGTGAGGGCAAGTCCTTCTCCGCCGGGCTCGACCGGCAGATGTTCACGCCCGAGGGGATCGAGGGCGAACCCTCCTTCATCGATCTCGCGCGCAGCAGCGACGCCGAACTCGACGCTGCCATCGCCGAGTTCCAGGAGGGCTTCACCTGGTGGCGGCGCAACGACATCGTGTCCATCGCCGCCGTCCAGGGGCATGCCATCGGGGCGGGCTTCCAGCTCGCGCTCGCCTGTGACGTGCGCGTCGTCGCGGACGACGTGCAGTTCGCCATGCGCGAGACCAGCCTCGGGCTGGTGCCGGACCTGACGGGCACCCATCCGCTCGTCGGCCTGGTCGGATACGGCCGTGCGCTGGAGATCTGCGTGACGGGTCGGTTCGTGTCGGCCGAGGAGGCCGTCAGCAGCGGGCTGGCCAACCTCGCCGTGCCCGCCGAGCAGCTCGACGACACCGTACGGGATCTGGCGGGGGCCGTCGTGGCCGCGCCGCGGGATGCCGTCATCGAGACCAAGGCGCTGCTTCGTGGTGCCGTGGACCGCACGTACGACGAGCAGCGCGATGCCGAGCGGGCCGCGCAGGCGCGGCGGCTGCGGGACCTGGCCGGCCTCGGCGAGTGAGCCCTGCGCTGCTCAGCCGACGGACGTGACCAGCACCGCCACCGTCGGGTGATCCGCCAGCGCCCTTCCCACCCTTTCGCGGACCTCCCGGGCCACCTCAACGGCCCGCTGGTCGGCGCTCACCGCGATCTCCACGCGTACATGGCGATGCGGCAGGGCGGCCTCGTCCTGCCGTTCCTCGATGTGCACCGAACGGCCCAACCCGCCCAGGGTGCCGGTCATTCGGGTGACGCCCGGGATCGCCAGGGTCACGGCGGCGATGCGTTCCTCGTCGGGAGTGGCGGGCTCCGCCGACCGGGTCGGCTCGGGCGGCTGTACGGCAGGGGCCTCCGCCTCCTCGTCGAGCAGGGCCGTCACTCGTAGATCCACCTCGGTCACCGTCAGGCCGAGGCGTTCCGTCGCCGCCGCGGCCAACAGCGCGCGCAGCCGCTCCGCCGTCGCGGGCAGCGGCTCGGCCGCCGTCGCCGCGAAGTCCGCCGTGACCCGGAGCGGCCCCGGCGGCAGCGCGCTCGGAGGCAGCGGTACGGCGGCCTCGTGCACGTCCTTTGGGTCGGTCAGCCCGATCCGGAGCGCGCCCAGCCGTACCCCGCGCACGCCCGCTGCCGCGCGCCGCAACACCACCTCGGCCGCCCGCTCGGAGATCCACGAGCCGTCGCGCGCGCCGCCCAGAGGCAGCAGTCTGCCGAGCCCGAGCTGCTGCCGCACTGCCTGCGTCCACCGATCTGCCGTCGTCATTCCTCCAGCCTGCCGCATCCGTGGCGCGGGATCGCGTCGCCGTGCTTACGGTGGTCAAGGGACGACAACCGAAAAGGACGAACGGCCATGACTGAGACGACCGAGCAGAACCGGGGGACGGAGGGCGAGACCCTCAGCACGCGAAAGACGCAGGCGACCCGGCGCGGCGGGGGAGACCCCGGTGGCCGGGGCAGGACGACCATCGCGGACGGCGTCGTGGAGAAGATCGCCGGGATGGCCGCACGCGATGTGGACGGTGTGCACGCCATGGGCAGCGGACTGGCGCGGACCTTCGGGGCGGTGCGCGACCGGGTGCCCGGCGGGGCCAAGTCGGTGACGCGCGGGGTGAAGGCCGAGGTCGGTGAGGTACAGGCCGCGCTCGACCTGGAGATCGTCGTCGAGTACGGCGTGTCGATCGCCGACGTGGCCCGCGACGTGCGCGAGAACGTCATCACCGCCGTCGAGCGGATGACCGGCCTCGAAGTCGTCGAGGTCAACATCTCGGTGAGTGATGTGAAGCTGCCGGACGAAGAGGAAGAGGAACCGGAGCGCCGGATCCAGTGACGCACCGGCGACCGGACAACGCGGGGGCGGGGACTTGCTGAGGAGCTGAGGAGCGCACCATGAGCATGGCCGTGGTCGGCATGATCGCCGGCATGACACTGGGCTTCGCCGGTTATTTCGGCGGGTTCGGCGCCTTCTTGCTGGTGGCGGCCCTGGGCGCCGTCGGCTTCGTCGCCGGGCGGTTCCTGGAAGGGGACTGGGAGCTCGGCGACTTCTTCCGGCACCGTGACGAACGGCGGCGGTGACACCGTGAGCGGTGGGGCGACGGAGCTCCGCAGACCGCTGAGCACGGTGCCGCCCGTTGAACGCGGGGCGACCCGGACCGCCGACCGGGTCGTCGCGAAGATCGCCTCACAGGCCGCACGCGAGGCGGTGGGTGAGCTGACCAAGGACGCGGCCCGGCCCTACGCCGACGTCGTGGTCCGCCCCCAGGCGCTCGACTCCGCTCGGGCCGGGGCGGCCCCCGTCGACACGGCCCGGGTCCGCGTCCACCTCGAACTCGACTACCCCACCGACATCGGCGCCCGGTGCGCGGCTGTGCGTCGGCATGTCGTGGAGCGGGTAGGCGCGTTGGTGGGCATGGAGGTGCCGGAGGTCACCGTGCACGTGGAGCGGCTGCACCCGGCGCCCGCGCAGGGCACGGCACAGGGGAGGACGCGATGAGCGAGCCCCAGGGCACCGAGGGCACCACACAGCGACTGCCGGTCATCGAGAAGGCGACCGGGCCCGGCAGCCTCGACCAGTCGGCGTCGGCAGCGGACTACGAGCCCCCGCCGGCCGTCGACGGCGACGGCCGTGAGCGCCGCTTCTGGTCGGCCCGCCGTATCCCGGCCGCCCTCACCGCGCTCGTGCTGCTCGCCACCGCGGGCATGTTCCTCTACGACATCGCCGCCGTGCGCGCCGACCGGCCCGCCATGCGCTGGCGCCGGGAACTGGCCCGCGGGCTCGCCGAACGCCCCCTCGACGACATCTGGGTGCTCGTCGGCGCGGGCGTCGCCACCGCCCTCGGCCTCTGGCTGCTCGTCCTGGCCGCCACACCCGGTCTGCGGTCGGTACTGCCGATGCGGCGCACCCACCCCGACGTCCGCGCGGGACTCCACCGCGACCTGGCCGCCCTGGTCCTGCGCGACCGGGCCATGGAAGTCGCCGGGGTCCAGACCGTACGGGTACGGGTGGGCCGCGCCCGGGCCGACGTCCGCGCGGTCTCGCACTTCCGCGATCTGGACGACGTACGCACCGACCTGGACGCCACGCTCGCCGACGCGATCAGGGGCCTGGGGCTGACCCGCCCGCCCGCGCTGTCGGTCCATGTACGGCGACCCGGACGGAAGGGGTGACGGCCGTGCTCAGGGTGGTCAACCGGGTGCTGATCGGGATCGTCGGGCTGGTGCTGGTGGTGATCGGCGGCTCCGTCCTGGCCGTGGGGCTCGGCCTGGATCCTCCCTCTTGGTGGATCCACCACGACCGCCACGACGTCCTGCTCAGCGACGCCGAGCGGACGCGCTGGCGGGGCGACGCCTGGTGGTGGCCGACCGTCATCGCCGTACTGGCCGTCCTGGTGCTGCTCGCCCTGTGGTGGCTGACCACGAACCTGCGCCGACGCCGCCTCGCCGAGATCCTGGTCGACACCGGCGACGGCGAGGGCGCACTGCTGCGGGGACGGGCCCTGGAGGGCGTACTGGAAAGCGAGGCGGCGGGGCTGGAGGGGGTCCAGCGCGCCCACGTCCACTTGACGGGCCGCCGCAGCGCCCCCGAGACCCGGGTGCGGCTCCTGCTGGAACCGCATGTGGACCCGGGGACCGCGCTGAACGACCTCACGGCGCAGGCCCTGACCCACGCCCGCGACTCGGCGGGCCTGGCCGCACTGCCGACCGAGGTCCGGCTGCGGGGCGTCAAGCACCGTGCCGAGAGGGTGACTTGAGTGAACCCGTGCCGAGAGGGTGACTTGAACCTCAGAAGCCGTGCCGCATCCCGCCGTCCACCGGCAGCATGATCCCCGTCAGATAGGAAGCCGCCGGCGACAGGAGGAACGCCGCCGCACGCCCGAACTCCTCCGGCGTCCCGTACCGCCGAAGGGGAATCCGCGCCTCGTTCGCGGCCCGGGTGGCCTCCGGGTCCGCCGACATGCCGTCCAGCTCCCGCACCCGGTCCGTATCGATACGCGCCGGAAGCAGTCCGACCACCCGAATGCCCCGCGGCCCCAACTCGTCCGCGAGGGACTTGGCGAACCCGGCCAGCCCCGGCCGCAGCCCGTTCGAAATGGTCAGCCCCGGAATCGGCTCATGCACCGAACCCGACAGCACGAACCCGATGACCCCGCCCTCATCGAGCTCCGCCGCTGCCGCCCGAGCAAGCCGGACCGCTCCGAGGAACACCGACTCGAACGCGGCCTGCCACTGCTCGTCGGTGTTGTCGGCGACAAAACCGGCCGGCGGTCCGCCCACACTGATGAAAACGCCGTCGAACCGGCCGAACCGCTCGCGCGCGGCGGCGATGAGCCGAGCCGGCGCCTCCGGGTCGGCGTTGTCGACGGCCATCCCGACGGCGTTCGGCCCCAGTTCGCCCGCGGCGGCGGCGACCCGCTTCTCGTCCCGCCCGGTCACCACCACCTTCGCCCCGTCGGCCACGAGCTCACGCGCCGCCGCGTTGCCCAGTCCGCGGGTGGCCCCCGTGACGACGTACACCCGGTCCTTCAGTCCAAGATCCATGGCCCCTATCCTGCCTCCTCGTCCCCGAACAGGGCGAGGGCGGTGTTCACCAGGCCGATGTGGCTGAAGGCCTGCGGGAAGTTGCCGAGCTGGCGGCCGGAGACGGGGTCGTACTCCTCGGACAGCAGGCCCACGTCGTTGGCGAGCCCGGCCACCCGCTCGAACAGCTCCCGGGCCTCCTGGATACGGCCCGTCATGTGCAGCGCGTCCGCGAGCCAGAACGAGCACACCAGGAACGCGCCCTCGCTGCCCGGCAGCCCGTCGACGGTCGTCTCGTCGGTGCTGTAGCGACGCAGGAAACCGTCATGGCTGAGCTCGGCGCGGATCGCGTCGATGGTGCCGGTGACGCGCGGGTCGTCGGGCGGCAGGAAGCCGACGCGCGGGATGAGCAGCAGCGCGGCGTCGAGTTCACGGGAGCCGTAGGACTGTGTGAAGGTGTTCCGCTCGGCGTCGTAGCCCTTCTCGCACACCTCGCGGTGGACGTCGTCGCGCAGCTCCCGCCAGCCGTCGAGGTCGCCTTCCAGGTTCGGGTTCTTCTCCAGGGTGCGCACGGCCCGGTCCGCGGCCACCCACACCATCACCTTCGAGTGCACGAAGTGACGGCGGCCGCCGCGCACCTCCCACAGCCCCTCGTCCGGCCGCTGCCACTGCTCGCGCAGCCAGTCGATGAGGGCGGCCTGGATCGCCCAGATCTGCGGCTTGGTGGACAGACCCGCGTGCCGGGCCAGCGCCAGCGTGTCCATGACCTCGCCGTACACGTCCAACTGGAGCTGCTGCACGGCCTGGTTGCCGATGCGGACGGGCCTGGAGCCGGCGAAGCCGGACAGCCACGGCACCTCGAACTCGGGCAGCCGCCGCTCGCCCGCCAGGCCGTACATGATCTGCAGGTCTGCCGGGTCGCCGGCGACCGCGCGCAGCAGCCAGTTGCGCCACGCCTCGGCCTCCTCCTGATAGCCCGCCGCCAGCAGGGCGTTCAGGGTGAGGGTGGAGTCGCGCAGCCAGCAGTAGCGGTAGTCCCAGTTGCGGACCCCGCCCAACTCCTCGGGGAGCGAGGTGGTGGGGGCGGCGACGATGCCGCCGGTCGGCCGGTAGGTGAGGGCTTTGAGGGTGATCAGGGAGCGGACCACGGCGTCGCGGTACGGGCCGTCGTAGCGGCAGCGGCTTGCCCACTTCCGCCAGTCGCGGACGCTGGTGCGCAGTGTCCTGTACGGGTCGACGAGCGGCGGGCGCGGCTCGTGCGAGGGGTGCCAGGTGAGGACGAACGCGACCTTCTCGCCCTCCTCGACCGTGAACTCCGAGTAGGTGCCGAAGCCCTTGCCCCAGGTGTGCACCTCGGGCTCGCTGCGCAGCCACACCGAGTCCGGTCCGGCCACGGCCACACGGTGGCCGTCGGACTTGCGCACCCAGGGGACGATCGAGCCGTAGTCGAAGCGGATCCGCAGGGCGCTGTGCACGGTGACTCGGCCGCTGAGGCCCTCCACGATGCGCACCAGGTCGGGGGCGCGGTCGCGTTGGGGCATCAGATCGGTGACGCGGATCGCGCCCTCGTCGGTCTCCCACTCGGTGTCCAGCACCAGGGTGTCCGGGCGGTAGGCGCGGCGGGTGCAGGGGCCCTTCGCGTGCTTGGGGGCGATGCGCCAGTGGCCGTTCTCCTCGTCACCCAGCAGCCTGGCGAAGCAGGCGGCCGAGTCGAAGCGGGGCAGACACAGCCAGTCGACGGAGCCGTCCGTGCCGATCAGGGCAGCCGTCTGCTCGTCACCGATCAGGGCGTAGTCCTCGATGCGCGGGTGCACGGGGTTGCGGGTTCCCTGGGTCTCCATGGACCAATCCTGAGTGTCCAGGCGCCGATCAGGGGTGGGGCCGGGGAAGCGACACGCCCGCCGCGGACCCGGTACCGGAGAAGATCACGCCGGGATCGGCCGGGGCCTGGTTCAGGACCCACAGCCCGATCAGGGTGGCCAGGGCGAACACGACCATGACGAGGACGGCGAGGACGAGCCGTCGCCGGCGTTCCCGGCGCAGCCACTCGCCGCGCGCCGTGCGATAGGCGTCGGGCGCGGCCTGCACTCCGCCGGCGAGCGCGGCGAGCGCCTCGCGCAGCTCCCGCTCCGTGCGGTCCGCACTGGTGCCACGCGACCCAGTCGCGTCTCGATGCGTCATCGCCGGGCCTCCATCGCCTGGGTCAGGGCGGCGAGGCCGCGCGCGGTATGGGTTTTGACGGACCCGCAGGAGATGCCCATCGCCGCGGCGATCTCGCTCTCCTTCAGTCCGAGCCAGTGCCGCAGCACCAGTGCCTCGCGCTGCCGGGCGGGCAATTGCTGGAGCGCGTCGATCAGCACGCGCTGGTCGTCACGGAGCAGCGCGGTGCTCTCGGCGGAGGCGACGACGTCGACGGGCGGGGCCGGGGGGTTCTCGGTGTGCCTGCGGGCGACCTGGAGGTGGCGTATGCGCATCCGCGTCAGATTGCAGACGGTGGAGCGCAGATACGCCTCCGCCGACTCGACGTCCCGCAGCCGCCGCCACTTGCGGTAGATCTGGTAGTACGCCTCGGCCACCACGTTCTCCGGGTCGTCGGCGCCGAGCAGCACGGCCAGGCGCAGCATCGAGGAGTAGTGCAGCTCGAAGAGCCGCGCGAGGGCGGCCTCGCGCTCCAGCTCCACCGGGTCGGTCACGGCGGGTGCCAGGGGTGCGCCGGGCGGCGCCGACGCGAGGGCCGCTCCGCCCGGGTCGGCGGGGCGCGTCGCGAGCGGCTCCTGCGGACTCGGAACGGCCGCCTCCCGTAGGGGAGTTGTGGGTCTGCGTCTCACGGCTGGTTCGCTCCCGTCTCGGGGCGCCGCCTGACGGTCAGGCGGGACGGCAGGTCGGTCAGGTCGGCGCCGCGCGGGACACCGAGGCGTTCGAGCACCGCGGTCCCGGCCACCGCGACGATCAGGTTGAGCAGCAGGGCGGCGAGCCCGGCGTAGATCTCGACCGGTCCGGCGCCGGTGCCGAGCGGCACGACCGAGGAGAACCCCTCGCGCACCACGAGGAAGGTGCCGGCCACCATGCCCACGGCCCACCCGGCGAGCAGCGCCCGCGGGTGCAGCCGCCCGGTGAACAGGCCGACGGCGACGGCCGGGAAGACCTGGAGGATCCATACGCCGCCGAGCAGCTGGAGGTTGATGGCGTCCTGGTCGCGCAGCCCGAACACGAACGCCACCGCCCCCACCTTCGCGGTCAGCGACACCGCCTTGGCGATGCGCACCTGCCGCTTGGGCGTGGCGGTGGGATGGACGTACTCGACGTACACGTTCCGTACGAAGCTGGTGGCGGCGGCGATCGACATCACGGCCGCCGGGACCAGCGCCCCCACGGTGATCGCGCCGAACACCAGCCCGGCCAGCGGCCCCGGCATCAGCCGGTCGACCAGCATCGGCACGGCCGCCTCGGCGCCCCCGTCGGGTGCCTCCACCCCCGTCGCGAGGGCCGCGATGCCGAGGAAGCCGAAGAGGGCGAGCAGTCCCGTCCAGGCGGGCAGGGCCACCGAGACCTTGCGCAGGGTGCGGGGGCCGTCGGCGGCGAAGCCCGCGGTGAGGACGTGCGGGTACATCAGCAGGGCGAGCGCGGAGCCGAGGGCGAGGGTGGCGTACGCGGGCTGCTGGTCCGGGGACAGCAGGAGGGGCGAGTTCGCGGCGTCCGTGCCGCCGAGCCGCCGGGCCGCGCCGTCGAAGACCGCGCCGAACCCGCCGAGCCGCTCCAGGACCAGCCAGCACACGGCGGTGAGCGAGACGAAGACGGCCACCGCCTTCAGCGCCGAGATCACCGTCGGCGCCCGCAGCCCGTGCCGGTACGTCGCCACCGCAAGCCCGGCGAACAGCGCCACCATCACCAGGTCACCGGCCGCGCCCCGCGGGTACAGGCCACCCGCCGTGAGCACCGCGCGTATGCCGAGCAGCTGAAGCGCCAGATACGGCATCGTCGCCAGTATCCCGGTCAGCGCGACCACCAGCGCCAGCGGCGGCGAGCCGTACCGCCCGCGCACGAAGTCGGCGGCGGTCACATAGCCGTGCCGCTTCGCCACCGACCACAGCCGGCTCAGCAGCACGAAGGCGATCGGACAGACGATCACCGTGTACGGCACCGCGAAGAAGGCGGGTGCGCCGTTGCCGTACGCCAGTCCCGGTACGGCGGTGAAGGTGTACGCGGTGAAGATCGTGCCGCCGAGCAGCAGCCAGGTCCACACCGGGCCGAGACTGCGGTCGGCCAGCGCCCAGCCCTCCAGGGAGGGCAGCCGGTCGCTGGGGTGCAGGCGGCGCGCGGTGACGGCGAGCAGCGACGCCCCGCCGATCACGGCGAGAAACGTCGCGGTCATGGCGCCATCCGCCATGGGTCACCGTCCTTGGTGTGCCTGGGCCCTCACCGACGTAGTTGCGCGGGGGGCTCGTTCGGAGGACGGAAAGCGGCGGGAAATTTTCTCGACATCCGCTGTCAACCGTCTCCGGCGGGTGGGCAACTCTTGCACAAACCCACAGCGGGCGGGAGAGGAGCGCAGGTCATGGCACGGACCGGTCATCACCGGCTACGGCGCGTCGCGATCGCCCTACTGCTTCTCGCGCCCGCCGCGGGCCTGCTGTGGGTCCCTCTGTACGCCGGTGCCGATCCGCGGCTCGCGGGGACGCCGTTCTTCTACTGGTACCAGCTCGCCTGGGTGCCGGGGTGCGGCCTCTGCCTGCTCGCCGCTTACGCGCTGACGGACCGGCACCGACATCGCTGAGCCGTACTCCCCTTTTCCGCTTCACCCTTTCCGCTTCACCCCTGCTTTGCCCCCTTGTTGAGGTCAGGAGCCGCCATGCCCACATCAGCCTTGCCCGAATCCGGCCGTCAGGCGCCGGAAAAGTCGCGAATGTCGCCCAAGTCGGTTGCGATCTGGTCCGCCGTCGCCGCCCTCGGCGCCCTCGGCTGGGGTGTGCTCGCCCTGGCCCGGGGCGAGGAGATCTCGGCCGTCTGGCTGGTCGTGGCGGCCCTCGGCTCGTATGCGATCGCCTACCGCTTCTACTCGCGGTTCATCGCCCGGCGGGTCCTCCAGGTCGACGACACCCGGGCCACCCCGGCCGAACGCCTTGAGGACGGCGTCGACTACCACCCCACCGACAAGCGGGTGCTGTTCGGCCACCACTTCGCGGCGATCGCGGGCGCCGGCCCGCTGGTCGGCCCGGTCCTGGCCGCGCAGATGGGCTATCTGCCGGGCACGATCTGGATCATCGCGGGTGTGATCTTCGCAGGCGCCGTGCAGGACATGATCGTCCTGTTCCTCTCCATGCGCCGGGACGGCAAGAGCCTCGGCCAGATGGCCCGTGACGAGATCGGCAGGGTGGGCGGTGCCGCCGCGCTGATCGGCGTCTTCGCCATCATGATCATCCTGCTGGCGGTGCTGGCGATGGTCGTCGTCAACGCGCTGGCGGAGTCCGCGTGGGGCACCTTCTCCGTCTCCATGACCATCCCCATCGCCCTCTTCATGGGCTTCTACCTGCGCTATCTGCGCCCCGGGCGGGTCGTGGAGACCAGCTTCATCGGCGTCGCGCTGCTGCTGCTCGCCATCCTCGGCGGCGGCTGGATCCAGGACTCCTCGCTCGCCGAGTACTTCGTGTGGAGCCCGGAGACCCTGGTGTTCTGCCTGGTCGGCTACGGCTTCTTCGCCTCGGTGCTGCCCGTCTGGATGCTGCTGGCCCCGCGTGACTACCTCTCCACCTTCATGAAGGTCGGCACCATCGCCCTGATGGCCGTCGGTGTGGTGATCGCCGCCCCGAACCTCAAGGCCGAGTCGGTGACCGACTTCGCCTCGACCGGCGCCGGACCGGTCTTCGCCGGTTCCCTCTTCCCCTTCCTCTTCATCACCATCGCCTGCGGCGCCCTGTCCGGCTTCCACGCCCTGGTCTCCTCCGGCACCACGCCGAAGCTGATCCAGAAGGAGTCCCAGGTCCGGCTGATCGGCTACGGCTCCATGCTCACCGAGTCCTTCGTCGCCGTCATGGCCCTGATCGCCGCCTGCGTGCTCGAACCCGGCCTGTTCTACGCCATGAACTCCCCGGCCGCGCTGCTCGGCCCGACCGTGGACACCGCCGCCGAGGCGGTGAAGAACCTCGGCTTCACCATCACCCCCGACCAGCTCACCGCGGCGGCCAAGGCTGTCGAGGAGGAGACGCTGGTCGGCCGCTCCGGAGGCGCTCCCACCCTGGCCGTCGGCATGTCGGAGATCTTCGCCGGGGTGTTCGGCGGTGCCGGGATGAAGGCCTTCTGGTACCACTTCGCGATCATGTTCGAGGCGCTGTTCATCCTCACCACGGTGGACGCCGGCACCCGGGTCGGCCGCTTCATGCTCCAGGACATGCTCGGCAACGTGTGGAAGCCGATCGGCCGCGTCACCTGGAAGCCCGGCATCTGGATCACCAGCGCCCTGGTCGTCGGCGCCTGGGGGTACTTCCTCTACGCCGGTGTCACCGACCCGCTGGGCGGCATCAAGCAGCTCTTCCCGCTCTTCGGCATCGCCAACCAGTTGCTCGCCGCCGTGGCCCTGGCCGTCACCACCACCGTGCTGATCAAGTCCGGCAGGCTGCGCTGGGCATGGGTCACCGGCATCCCGCTGGCCTGGGACGTGGCCGTCACCTTCACCGCCGGCTGGCAGAAGATCTTCTCGGACAACCCGGCGATCGGCTTCTTCGCCCTGCGCGACAAGTACGCCCAGGCCATCGAGGACGGTCAGCTCCTGCCGGGCGCCACGAACATGGACGACATGCACACCATCGTGCTCAACAACACCGTTGACGGCGTGATCATGGCGATCTTCCTGCTGCTGGTCCTCACCGTCCTCGTCAACTGCGCCGTGGTGTGCGTCCGCGCCGTCCGCGCCACCGAGCCGCTGCCGACGACCGAGGCGCCGTACGTCGAGTCCCGCATCGACGCGCCCGAGCGGTCCGAGGAGCCGCTGGTGGGGGCACGGTCATGAGAACCGTCAGGAGGGTGTGGGGGGCCGTGCGCTGGTACGCGCGTGAGCTGACCGGCGAGGCGGAGTGCGACCGCTACTGCGACCGGCACCGCCGCCACCACCCTCACGCGCCGGTACCGACCCGGCGCGAGTACGAGGCACTGCGGACCCTGCGCCGCGAGGAGCACCCGCAGAGCCGCTGCTGCTGACGCCGCACAGTGATCGCAGCCCCGCGCCCCTTGAGTACGTGAAGTGGACGTGCCTCAGGGGGCGCGGGGGCTGTATCGACATGCGGCTCCGCCGCGTGGCACGACCAGCCACCGACCACCCGCCGTCCCCCACGAAGCAGAACTCCCACGGCGAGACATGGACCCACATGCTGAGACGCCGGCCACCCCTCCTGATCCGCCCGGAGCTCGACGACGACCCCCTGCACCAAACCCTGCTCGACCTCCGTCCCACCCAGCAGCTGCACGGCCTCGGAGCGGGCCGTACCAGCCCCGCATGGGAACCCGTGGCCGAACTGCTGCGCGCCACCGGACGCGACTGGGACCGCCGTGCCCACCGGGTCGCCGTCCTCGCCCGGGGCCTGCCGGCCGTGGTCGGCGAGCGATGGACCGCCGACCGGCCCGACGACGGTGACGCCCTGGTCCTGCGCGCCTTCGTCGAGTCGGCCCGCGCCCCGGCCGAGGGACACTCCGCGGTGCGCAGGGCCGAGCAGACGTGTCTGCGTGCCGCCGTGGCCTGCCCGGAGGACCCGACGCCCTGGCTGGCGCTGCTGTCCCTGATGCACTCCTGTGCCGTACCGGTGCGGGACGCCGTGCCGGTGTGGACGCAGGCCGTCAACCGCGCCCCCTGGCACCGGACGGCCTACCACCTGATGCTGCGCTACCTGTCCCCACGCGGCCACGGCGCGGTCCCCGACATGATGGACTTCGCCTGGCAGGCCGCCTTCCAGGCACCGCACGGCTCCCCGGTCGCCCTGCTGCCCGTGGCGGCCCGCGTGGAACTCGTCGCCCACCGGCAGGGGCAGACGCATCTCGCCGCGCTCGGCGCGAGCGGTCACTGGAACGAGCCCCGGGCGGGCCAGGAGATCGACACGGCCCTCTCCCGCTGGTTCCACACCGCCGCCGCACCGCACGCCGAGGCCGTCATCGACCTCAACGTCCTCGCCTTCGCCCTGACCCGCGCCCACCGCCCGGCCGACGCGGCCCTCGCCTTCCAGCGCGTCGGCCGCCACATGACCCGCCACCCGTGGGACCTGCTGCCCGAGCCGGAACGCGCCTTCCGCTACTGGCGCGACCAGCTGACCGGCCACCGCCGGACGTGAGGGAGGTGGCGGCGGCGTGACGCGGCCGGGCCGCTACACGGGGGCCGGAGCCGTCTCCGTCTCGTCCGGTGCGGCCGCCTCCGCCCGTTCACGGGCCTCGCGGCGGGCCAGGATCACCCAGCCGAGGGGGACGCCCGCGGCGAACAGCCACCACTGGATGGCGTAGGCGTAGTTCAGCGGGGCGTTCTCGTCGCCGGGCCTGCCGATCAGCTCCGGGGTGTCGCCCTTGGGCTCGGGTGCGGTCTGCGCGATGTAGCCGCCGAGCACCCGGGCGTCGAGGCGCCGTGCCTCCTGCTCGCTGTTGATCAGCATGACCTGCCGGTCGGGGAGACCCTTGAGGTTCTTGATGCCGCTCGCCTCGGTCGTCTCGTCCGGCATCAGCCGCCCGGTGACGGTGATCCGGCCGCTCGGCGGTGCGGGGACCTTGGGGAAGGCCGTCTGGCTCGGGCCGTCGGCGGGGATCCAGCCGCGGTTGACCAGCAGGACCTTGCCGTCCGTCAGGACGAAGGGGGTGAGGACGTGGAAGCCGACCTCCTCGTCGGCGTTGACGCGCCGCCTGACGACGACTTCCCGGTCGGTGTCGAAGTGACCCACGGCGGTCACGGTGCGATACCGCTGGCCGGTGGTCACGGTGTGTCCCGGGGAGGTCAGCTTCTCCACGGGCACCGGCTTGGCGTTCAGCGCGTCGGCGACCAGTTGGTTCCGGGCGCTGCGCTCCTCGTAGCGGTGCATCTGCCAGAAGCCCAGCCTGATCATCGTGGGGATGAGGAGGAGGGCGACCAGCGTGAGGATCACCCACTGCCGGGACAACAGGAAGCGGTACACCCCACGACCGTACAACTCGGTCGTGGGGTGCGTTCAGGCGGGTACGGGTCCGGTACGAGTCCGGTACGGGTCCGGGCCGGATCGCACCTCGTCACACCTTGTCGACGATCCCCACCTTCCCCTCCTCGCGGGCGCAGTGGGCGCCGCAGTACCAGTGGCCCTCGACCTCGACGCCCTGCCCGATGATCTGGACGCGGCAGTGCTCGCAGACGGGTGCCATGCGGTGGATCGCACAGGAGAAGCAGTCGAACACGTGCACCGCGCCCTGCGCGTGCACCTCGAAGGTCATGCCGTAGTCGTTTCCGCACACTTCACATGTCGCCATGCGCCACAGGGTGAGCCGTCACCGCGGCCCGGGCGAGGGGGCTCCGGGCGAGTCGCGCGGCAATCACCCGTCCGTACGGTCACTGCTCCGACGCCGGTTCCACGTCCCTGAGGAGTTGCCCGAACGCCGCCTCGTCCACCACCGGCGTCCCGTACTGCCGGGCCTTGACCACCTTCGACGTGGCCGAGTCCGGGTCGTTCGTGACGAGCAGGCTGGTCAGCCGGGACAGGCTCGTCGAGACATGCAGCCCCGCCTCGGTCGCCCGGTCCTCCAGCAGCTCGCGCTCGATCGACGTGTCCCCGGAGAAGGCCACCCGCATGCCCTGTTTGAGTCTTTTGCCCTCTTCGTAGCGCCCTGGGTTGGGATAGGGGCAGGCAGGCCTTTTGCGTGACGGACGCCAACTGGTCGGGCGATAGCCGCTGTAGCCGCCGTAGCCGCCCGCCTGCTGTCCGATCCGGGGCGTGGCGGTGTCCCGCCACTCGGTCAGCGGCCGGCACTCCTGCAGTGGCAGCCGCACGCTGCCCGCCGCCGCGGCCCGCAGGCTCGGCCGGAACGCCTCCGCCAGCACGCGCGCGTCGTCCAGCGCGTGGTGCGCCCGCTGCTGTACGACGCCGAAGTGCGCGGCCAGCGACTCCAGCTTGTGGTTGGGCAGCGGCAGGCCCAGCTCCTTGGACAGCGCGATGGTGCACAGCCGCTGCCGCACCGGGGCCTCGCGCTCCGCGCGCGCGTACTCCCGCGCGATCATCTGCCAGTCGAAGACGGCGTTGTGCGCGACGAGCACCCGGCCGTCCAGCCGGGCCGAGAACTCGTCGGCGATGTCCTTGAAGAGGGGAGCGCCCTCCAGCGCCTCGCTCGTCAGACCGTGGATCCAGACCGGGCCCGGGTCCCGCTCCGGGTTGACCAGCGTGTACCAGTGGTCCTCGACCTCGCCGCGCGCGTCCAGCCGGTAGACGGCCGCGGAGATTATCCGGTCGTCCCGGGCCAGGCCCGTGGTCTCCACGTCAACGACCGCGTACCCCTGGGGATAGACGGTCGGCCACGCCGTGGGGGAGGACGCTGCGGTCGTACGGTCTTCGAGCATGGTCACTGAGGATACGGGCCGGCACTGACAGTCCTGGCCGTCAGGTGCCTTGCTCCGCCTGCCCGTTCGAGCGCCGCGAACACAAGGACGTCAACCGGCCCGCACGTGCGGGTCATTGGCAGGGTCCGGTGAGCCCGCCGCCTGCCTGCGAGCTTCCGGTATGCCCCACATGTCCCCGGTAGTGCCCTCCTCCGCATGTGACCAGAAGCGGGAGTTTGCCCTGCCCTCCCGGGGCGTCGATATTGCCGCGCGGCTTCCGCGGGCCGGTGACACACTCGGAGCCCTCGAAGCGCGCCGGGCGCGGACGGACACGTACCGTGCGATGAGGGCTCGGCCACGCCCCGAGCCACGTACGACCAGAGACGAGAAGGACGCTCGCCATGCGCGCCACCACCATCCACGCCCCCTTCGACATGCGCGTGGAGGACGTGCCCGACCCGGTGGTCCAGCAGCCCACCGACGCCGTCGTCCGGGTGCTGCGCGCCTGCATCTGCGGCAGCGACCTGTGGGCGTACCGGGGCGAGGCGGCCCGGCAGCCGGGGCAGCGGATCGGCCACGAGTTCCTCGGCGTCGTCGAGGAGACCGGCTCCGAGGTGACCGGCGTGCGCCGCGGCGACCTCGTCGTCGCGCCCTTCATGTGGTCGGACGGCGTGTGCGACTACTGCCGCGAGGGCCTCACCACCTCCTGCGAGCACGGCGGCTTCTGGGGCTCCGTCGGCTCCGACGGCGGCCAGGGCGAGGCCGTGCGCGTCCCGCACGCCGACGGCACCCTCGTCCAGCTCCCCAAGGACGCGGCCTCCGACGGCCACCTGCTGTCCGCCTTGCTGACCCTGTCCGACGTCATGGGCACCGGCCACCACGCCGCCCTCGGCGCCGGAGCCCGCCCGGGCGCCACCGTCGCGGTCGTCGGGGACGGCGCCGTCGGACTGTGCGCGGTGCTCGCCGCCAGGCGCCTCGGCGCCGAGCGGATCATTGCGCTGGGCCGCCACCAGGCCCGCACGGACATCGCGCGCCGCTTCGGCGCCACCGAGGTCGTCGCCGAGCGCGGGGACGCTGCCGTCGAGGCCGTACGCGAACTCACCCGCGGACAGGGCGCGCACGCCGTCGTTGAGGCCGTCGGTACCGAGCAGTCCATGCGTACGGCGGTCGACATCGCGCGCGACGGCGGCGTCATCGGCTTCGTCGGTGTGCCGCACGGCAGCGGCACCGGGCTCGACCTCGGCGTCATGTTCGACCGGAACATCGCGCTCCGCGGCGGCGTCGCGCCGGTCCGCACCTACATCCCGCAGCTGCTGCCCGACATCCTCGACGGCACGATCGACCCGTCGCCCGTCTTCGACCTGACCGTCGGCCTGGAGGACGTCCCCGCCGGCTACAAGGCGATGGACGAGCGCACCGCGCTCAAGGTCCTGGTCGCCGACTGAGGCCGCCCGCAGGTCGGCTGAGGGCGGGCGGGGTCACCAGCGGATCGGCACCGGCAGTGCCGTCAGCAGACCCGACAGCGCGACCACCGCTCCCAGGGCGACGACCTCCGCCCGCGCGGGGGAACAGGCGGTCAGCGGGTCGGCCGCCCGGCGCAGCCGGATCCTGGCCCACAGGGCGAGCGCCGCCACGGCCACCATCAGGATCACCTTGGCCAGCAGGGCACGCCCGTACGCGGTGTCCGTCAGCTGCTCAAGGACCGTGTCCGAGGGCATCCGGCGCAGCGAACTCCCCACCCCTGTCGCCGTGATGACGGCGAGCAGGAAGACCGCCACGCGCGCGTAGCTCCCGAGCAGGGCCGCGCCCGCCGCCGCGCCGCCCCACCCGCGCAGGGTCCGCAGCGCGTGCACCAGCCCGCCCACCCACAGTGTCGCGCAGGTCAGGTGCACCAGGGTGAGCCCGGAGCCCAGCAGCGGGCTGTACTCGGTCGTGGGATGCGCACGCAGCGCCTCCGCCACCACCACCGCGGCCAGCGGCCAGATCTGCGTCGCCGGCCGGCGCGAGAGGGCGCACAGCCCGGCCACGGCGAAGGCGTTGACCTCCACCAGCGCGAGCTTGCCGTCGCGTGACGCGTAGAGGCCGCCGACGTCGAGGTCTGAGGGGCTGTGCGGCACGAGGTTGCCGGTGGACACGACCGAGGCGAGGCCGAGCGCGGCGACGAAACCGGCGCCGGCCGCGTACGGCGCCCAACTGCGGGGCCGGGCCGGTGGAGCGCCGGGCACGGAACGGGCCAGCCGGTTCACGAACAGCTCGCCCACCGGGACGCACAGCGCCGCGAAGAGGACCGTGCGCAGCAGCGCGATCCCGCCGGTGCCGGGCGCGGCGGCCTCCCCGGTGCCGTGCAGTGCGGCCGACGGCCCGAGCAGCGGGATCAGCGCCGCCAGCCCCACCAGGACGAGCACGGCGACGGCCCGGCCGACGCGGGGGCGCGGTCCGGGCTCACTGCGGTCGGACCCGTCGGACCCGTCGGACCCGGCAGGGGAGGGTCTCGTCGACGTCACCTCAAGATCTTCACAAGCCGTCACAGATCCGGGCAAGTGCCGGAAAACAAGTGGCGGTACGGGATTCCGCCGGTGGATACGTCCAAGGCGGCCCCGACGTTCGGACTCACCGCACGGAATCCAGGCCTCCGTCACCCCACCGCGCCGGATCCGCGCCCCAGACCCCCGGCGGTCGCGCCCAGTCGCCGGGACCGCCCGTGAACGCCACCGGCGACAGGGCGTACCGCAGCCGCCCCAGCGCGCTGTCCCGCTCGGCCAGCCAGGCGTCGGGCCCGTCGTACGCCAAGTGCCCCTTTGGGCCGTGCTGGATCCCGTTCGTCAGCCATTGCGCGGTGCGCGCCAGCGACAGACGTACGCACCGGCCGTACCCGTGCTCCGTCCGCTCGGCCAACGCCCGCAGCACGGCCGCCGCCAGCAGATAGCCCGTCCCGTGGTCGAGGGCCTGGGCGGGCAGCGCGCCGGGCCGGTCCTCGCAAGCCTCCAGCGCGGCGATACCGGTGGCGGTCTGCACGAGGCTGTCGAACCCGCGCCGCCCGCCCCACGGCCCGTACGAGCCCCACGCCGACAGGTGCGCCACGACCACCCCGGGCCGCCGCTCGGCCAACTCCCGCGCCGACAGCCCGAACCGGTCCAGGGCGCCCGGCCGGTACCCGGTGACGACGACGTCCGCCGCCGCGAGCAGCTCCTCGAAGGCGCGCCGGTCGGCCACCAGGTCCAGCGCCGCCGAGCGCTTCCCGAAACCGGTGTCGGCGTGCTGGTCGGGCAGCTCGGGCAACCGCGGCGCGTCCACGCGCAGTACGTCCGCGCCGAGCAGCGCCAGGGTGCGGGTGGCGACCGGTCCGGCGATCACCCGCGTCAGGTCCAGCACGCGCACCCCGGCGGCGGGCAGCAGGGGAGAGACGTCGAGATGGGAGACGTCGAGATGGGAGAGGGCACGCGCGCGTGCCGTGTCCAGCTGTTCCCGTTCGACGAGGGGCCGTCGGGCCACCGCGGCCGCCTGTTCGTGCGCCGCCCACTCCTCGGGCGTCCGCAGCGCCACGGCCAGGCCGCCGGCCGCGTACACCGCCTCCTCCGTCTCCCGCGAGGACCGCTCGGCCAGCGCCGCCCCCACGGCGTCCGGATCCTCCTCGGTCACCCCCAGCGTGGCCAGCAGGCGGGCCCGGTGGTGCGGATAGTTCGCGTGCGTGCGCACCCAGCCGTCCCTCGTCCGCCAGAACCTCGAAAGCGGCGCGAAGTTGACCGGCGCCCGCCCGTCGACCAGCAGGTGCCGTTCGCTCACGAACGCCGTGGCGATCGCCCCGTCGTCCAGCCGCACGCCGGGCACCTCGGCGAGCCCGGCCCGCCGCGCCCCCAGCTCGGCGGCGGCCAGCGCGCACGCCCCCACGCAGGCGCGCGCCAACTCCCGCACCGGCAGGCGCGCTCGGAGAGCGCCACGCCGGGGGACGAGCGAGACGTGTGCGAGGAGGGCGGGATCGCCGCCGAGGGCGGACCAGGCGTACGCCAGGTCTGCCGTAGGGGCACTGACCGTGTCTGTCCCGGAACCGCTGTCTGTCATGACGCCACTATGCGCCGGTCACGACCGGCCCGGCCTTGTGGACAGCCGGTTCCGGCGCCGGAAGGGCAAGGGCCGGGCGGCACAGTGCCACCCGGCCCGCTGCGCGCAGTTCAGGACCCGTGCGTCACTCGACGGCGTCCAGCGCGTCGACGATGCCGAACCCGTAGAAGCCGTTGAACCGTTTGCCGCCCTCGCACACCGCGTCCTGCGTGCCGTCGCCGTCCTGGTCGTACGACTCCGGGCAGCCAGGGTTGTCCGCCTGGGCCTTCAGCAGCGCCTGCAGCTGGGCCGGAGTCGCGTGCGGGTAGCGCGACTTCAGCAGCGCGGCGACGCCCGCCGCATGCGGGGAGGCCATCGACGTGCCCTGCAGGAAGCCGTACTTGCCGTCCGGGACGGTGGACAGGATGCGGCCGTTCTGCGACGGGGTGTCCGGGATCTGGTAGCGCCGGTCGCCGCCCGGGGCCGCGACGTCGACGACGCCCTGACCGTAGGAGGAGTAGTACGACTTGAGGTTCCGCACACCCGTGGCGCTGACCGTGACGATGCCCGGCAGCTGCGTCGGCACGTCGAAGCACTCGTGCGGGTCGACGGTGCGCCTGACCGGGGTGGAGTCGTCGGGGCTGGTCTCGTCGACGATCGCGTCGGAGTCCAGGTCGTGGTTGGAGTTGCCGGCCGACGCGAGGTGGAGCGTGCCCTTCTTCTGCGCGTACAGCTGGGCCCTGTTGACCGCGTCGACGATCGCCCGCTGGTCCGGGTCGTCCATGCAGTTGTACAGCCACGGGTCGACGTAATAACTGTTGTTCGTGATCTCGACACCGTGATCGGCGGCGAACACGAAGGCGCACACGACGCTTTCGGGGTAGTAGAGGCCGTTGACCGGGTCGCTCACCTTGATCCCGGAGACCTTCACGCCGGGGGCGACGCCGGCGACACCGATGCCGTTGCGCGGTGCGGCGATCTCGCCCGCCACATGGGTGCCGTGCGCGTCGGCGGTGGTGTCCGGCCGCCAGGCGCCCGCGCTGGTGTCCGCCTTGCCGCCGACGCAGTTCGCCGACTGGGCGGCGGAGAAGTTCGGCGCGAGGTCGGGGTGGGTGTCGTCGACGCCGTTGTCGATCACGGCGACGGTCACCTTCGAGCTGCCCGGGTTGATCCGTGCGGCCCGGTCGGCGCCGATGGCGCGCAGGCTCCACTGGTCGGCCTCCAGTGGCTCGCCCTCCCCTGCGGCGGCGCTCGCGGTCTTCGCGGCCTGCGACTTCGTCAGGAGCTGGAGGGGGCCCTCGTCCGTCGTCCCGGCGGCGGTCAGCGGCGCCGTACGGGTCGCACCCGCCGACTGGACGCCGCGCACCGCGCGTATCGCCTCGGCGAAGCCGGGGTTCGCCGAGTGGACGACGATCACGCCGATCCTCTCGTACGCGATCACGACCGTGCCGCCGGCCGCGGCGATCGCCTTCCGCACGGACTCGATCGTGTGACGGTCCGACTTGGTATTGACGACGTACGCCAGGGTGGGCGCGTCCGCGGCCTGTGCCGCGGGCTCCGCGGCCTGTGCGCCGGGCTCCGCGAGCGGTGCCGCGGAGGCCGCCGCCGGCAGGAAGCCGAGCGAGGCGGTCAGGGACAGAACGAGGGGCACGGCGAGGCCGAGGCGGCGTCTGGACCGCAGATGAGCCATGGGATCTCCACATCATCCGGAACGGGAACCGCCCGAGACGCGGGTGGCGCTCGGGCAGGTACATGACGAGAAGTGCAGGGGCGAAGCTATCCCCGATCTACCTGGCCAGCAATGACTACCCGAGCGACTTCGGAAAGAAGCCCGGGCGGTTGAACCGGTCCTCGCGTGGCGCCGTGACCTTGGACAGGAGGCGCGAGCACGATCGAGCCCCTGTTGGATCACGCGCCGGGGCCCTAACATCGCCACCCGGCTCAAGTGATCCACGTCACCGCGAGGAACAGAGCCGTCATGTCCGTACCCGATCCGTCCCCGACCCCAGATCCGTCCCGGAACACCCCAGATCCTTCCCTTCCGTCCACTGTCGCAACAGCGCCCGCAACGCGAGGAGACTCCGTGGCTACCGACGCACCGCCCCCCTCGAAAGAGCAACACAAACTCCCCTCGACCGAGGAGTTCACCGAGGTGCAGCAGAGTGCGGAGTTCGCCGAACTGCGCCGCTCCTACCGCTCCTTCGCCTTCCCGCTGACCGTCGCCTTCATCGTCTGGTACCTCCTGTACGTCCTGCTCTCCAACTACGCGGGCGACTTCATGGGCACCAAGCTGTTCGGCAACATCAACATCGCGTTCGTCTTCGGTATCGCCCAGTTCGTCACCACGTTCCTCATCGCCTGGTGGTACGCGCGGCACGCAGGCGCCAAGCTCGACCCCAAGGCCGAGGCCATCAAGACCCGTATGGAGGGCGGCGCATGAGCCCCGCGATGACCCAGTTCCAGCTCGCCGCCAACGAGGCCAGCCAGCACCGGCCGCTGATCATCTCCCTGTTCGCCGCCTTCGTGGTCGCGACCCTGTTCATCACCGTCTGGGCGGGCCGGCAGACCAAGGACGCCGCCGACTTCTACGCGGGCGGCCGGTCGTTCAGCGCCTTCCAGAACGGCCTCGCCGTCTCCGGCGACTACATGTCCGCCGCCTCCTTCCTCGGTATCGCGGGCGCCATCGCCCTCTTCGGTTACGACGGCTTCCTGTACTCCATCGGCTTCCTGGTCGCCTGGCTGGTCGCCCTGCTCCTGGTGGCCGAGCCACTGAGGAACTCCGGCCGCTACACGATGGGTGACGTCCTCGCGTACCGCATGCGTCAGCGCCCGGTGCGCACGGCGGCCGGCACCTCCACCATCGTCGTGTCGATCTTCTACCTGCTGGCCCAGATGGCGGGCGCGGGCGTCCTGGTCTCGCTGCTGCTCGGCATCACCTCCGACGCGGGCAAGATCCTCATCGTCGCCCTGGTCGGCGTCCTGATGATCGTGTACGTGTCCATCGGCGGCATGAAGGGCACCACCTGGGTCCAGATGGTCAAGGCCGTGCTGCTCATCGGTGGCACCATCCTGATCACCTTCCTGGTGCTGCTGAAGTTCAACTTCAACATCTCCGACCTGCTCGGCAAGGCCGCCGAGAACAGCGGCAAGGGTGCCGCGTTCCTGGAGCCCGGCCTGCAGTACGGCGCCACCGGCACGTCCAAGCTGGACTTCATCTCCCTCGGCATCGCCCTGGTGCTCGGCACCGCCGGTCTGCCGCACATCCTGATCCGTTTCTACACGGTGCCCAACGCCAAGGCCGCCCGGAAGTCCGTCAACTGGGCGATCGGCATCATCGGCGGCTTCTACCTGATGACCATCGCCCTCGGCTTCGGCGCCGCCGCGCTGATCTCGCAGGAGGAGATCATCGCGTCCAACCCGTCCGGCAACACGGCCGCACCGCTGCTCGCCCTGCATCTGGGCGGCGTGGACTCGGCCTGGGGCGCGATCCTGCTCGCCACCATCTCGGCGGTGGCCTTCGCGACGATCCTCGCGGTGGTCGCCGGCCTGACCCTGGCCTCGTCCTCGTCGTTCGCCCACGACATCTACGCAAACGTCATCAAGAAGGGCCAGGCCACCGAGAAGCAGGAGGTCAGGGCCGCTCGCCTCGCCACGATCGGCATCGGCGCCGTCTCCATCCTCCTCGGCGCCCTCGCCCGCGACCTCAACGTCGCCGGCCTGGTCGCCCTGGCCTTCGCGGTCGCGGCCTCCGCCAACCTGCCGACCATCCTCTACAGCCTGTTCTGGAAGCGGTTCACCACCCAGGGCGCGCTGTGGTCGATCTACGGCGGTCTGATCGTCGCCGTCGGCCTGGTGCTGTTCTCGCCCGTCGTCTCCGGCGACCCCAAGGCGATGTTCCCCGACGTCGACTTCGCCTGGTTCCCGCTGAAGAACCCGGGCATCATCTCCATCCCGTTCGGCTTCCTCATGGGCTGGCTCGGCACGGTCCTGTCCAAGGAAGAGGCGGACAAGGGCAAGTACGCGGAGCTGGAGGTCCGGTCCCTGACCGGCACCGGCGCCCACTGAGCACGCCCCTTCAGCGGCCGCGTCGTAGGTCCCTACGACGCGGCCGCGTCTTACCTCGTGGGATCGGGCCCTGTCCTTGTCAGTGGGGTCACGTAGGCTCACAGGTGACGGAAAAATCTGGTCCGTGACGAGGGAGGGGGCCCACGTGCTCATCGACACCTACGGCCGGGTGGCCACCGACCTGAGGGTCTCGCTGACCGACCGCTGCAACCTGCGGTGCACGTACTGCATGCCCGAGGAGGGCCTGCAGTGGCTGGCCAAGCCCGATCTGCTCACGGACGACGAGATCGTCCGCCTGATCGACATCGCCGTCACCTCCCTCGGCATCAAGGAAGTCCGCTTCACCGGCGGCGAGCCCCTGCTGCGCCCCGGCCTGGTCGGCATAGTCGAGCGGGTCGCCGCCCTCGCCCCCCGCCCCCAGATGTCGCTGACCACCAACGGCATCGGCCTCAGGCGCACCGCCCCCGCCCTGAAGGCGGCGGGCCTGGACCGGGTCAACGTCTCCCTGGACACCCTCCGCCCCGACGTCTTCAAGACCCTCACCCGCCGCGACCGCCACAAGGACGTCATCGAGGGCCTGTACGCCGCCCGCGAGGCGGGCCTGACCCCGGTGAAGGTCAACTCGGTCCTGATGCCGGGCCTGAACGCGGACGAGGCCCCCGACCTGCTGGCCTGGGCGGTGGAGCACGACTACGAACTGCGCTTCATCGAGCAGATGCCCCTGGACGCCCAGCACGGCTGGAAGCGCGACGGCATGATCACCGCCGGCGACATCCTGACCTCCCTGCGCACCCGCTTCGAGCTCACCGAGGAAGGCGCGGAGAAGCGTGGCTCGGCCCCGGCGGAGCGCTGGCTGGTCGACGGCGGCCCGCACGTGGTCGGGGTCATCGCCTCCGTCACCCGCCCGTTCTGCTCGGCCTGCGACCGCACCCGCCTGACGGCCGACGGCCAGGTCCGCACGTGCCTGTTCGCCCGCGAGGAGACCGACCTGCGCGCGGCCCTGCGCTCGGGCGCCCCCGACGAGGAGATCGCCCGCATCTGGCGCCTGGCGATGTGGGGCAAGAAGGCGGGAGCGGGCCTGGACGACCCGACGTTCGTGCAGCCGGACCGGCCGATGTCCGCCATCGGGGGTTAGCGCAACGCCCTCAGGGGCGCGGGGCTGTATCGATGTGCGGCTTCGCCGCGTGGGCGCGACCAGCCCGCACCGGGCCGCAGGCCAAGACCTCAGACGTCCTGCTCTTCCCACTCCTCCAGCAGGACCACGTCCTTCAAGAACCCCCGCACCCCGAGGAACTGCGACAGATGCTCGCGGTGCTCCTCACAGGCGAGCCACGTCTTACGCCGCTCCGGCGTATGAATCTTCGGGTTGTTCCACGCCAGAACCCACACAGCGTCGGCACGGCAACCCTTGGCAGAACAGATGGCGTCAGTCACAGATTCGTCTCACAAAAAGGCGACGCCGAGCAGCCACGGGGGGAGCTGCCCGGCGTCGGTCCGTCGCTCCGACGGGGGATGCGGAGCGCGTACGAAGTATGTCACGGGTAACCCTTCGCCCGGCACCGGAACAGCACTATTGATCTGAGCTTTTCCTGAGCTTGGCGTGGAGTCGACTTCCGGAGGGCACCGGTCCGCGGGATCACGCGCCGTCGCGCGGTTTGCTTTGTGCGCCCGGCGCGGAGCCGTCCGCGACATCTTCCGGGACCGGTTCCGCGAAACCGTCATTCGTCCGCGGCGGCGCGATCATCGGCCGCATCGGCGCGGTCACGAACGTCGACGGCAGCGACGGCGCATTCTCCCGCCCCGCGTTGGCGATGACGACCGCGATGTACGGCAGGACCGCCCCGAGCACCAATGCCACGATCGCGACGTGCCGTTCGACGTTCCACAGCGTGGCCGCGAGGATCACCGACACGGTACGGACCGACATCGAGATGACGTACCGGCGCTGACGGGCGCGCACATCGTCCTGGAGCCCCGCCCGGGCGCCGGTGATCCGGAACACCTGGGTGCTGCCACCGCCATGCAGCTTCCGCATCACATTCCACCATCCGCCCGCATCGGACTCTCCCCCTGCCCGCACCCGTCCGCCCCCCGGTCGGGGACCCGGGCCGGGACACCTTCCACGTTACGCCCCACCTCCGCCGCCTACGAGACCGGGGCCCCTGCCACCTGGGGGAACGGACTCAGCCGTAACGCGTACGGCCGTACCCGGCATGCGGCGTACGACGCCCGGACCGAGACTGGCCGTACTGCTCACCCCGAGCCGTAGGAGGAGGCAGCCATGGGCTGGTTGTGGGCGATCATCGTGGGTTTCGTGCTGGGGCTGATCGCGAAGGCGCTCATCCCGGGCAAGCAGCACAGCCCTCTCTGGCTGACCACCATCTTCGGCATGCTCGGCGCCATCGTCGGCAACTCCATCGCACGCGCGGCCGGTGTCGACTCGACCGACGGCATCGACTGGAGCCGGCACGCCTTCCAGGTCGTCGCGGCAGTGATCATCGTGTACGTCGGGGACATGCTGTACATGGCGACGCTGGGCAGGCGAAAGCAACGGAGATGAGACCGGACACGCCGAAGGGGCGGCCTGCCGTCAGGGAAGCCGCCCCTTCGTCGCGGACACGTCCGTGTACGCCCGTCAGACGCCTGTGACCTCGACCGCCGCCAGGTTCTTCTTGCCCCGGCGCAGCACCAGCCACCGGCTGTGCAGCAGGTCCTCCTTCGCGGGCACCGCGTCCTCGGCGGTGACCTTCACGTTGTTCACGTAGGCCCCGCCCTCCTTCACGGTGCGTCGCGCGGCGGACTTGCTGGCCACCAGGCCGACCTCGGCGAACAGGTCGACGACCGGGCCGAGCTGCTCGACCCGGATGTGCGGCACCTCGGAGAGGGCCGCGGCCAGCGTGCGGTCGTCCAGCTCCGACAGCTCGCCCTGGCCGAAGAGGGCCTTGGACGCGGCGATCACGGCGGCCGTCTGCTCGGCGCCGTGCACCAGCGTCGTCAGCTCCTCGGCGAGCGCACGCTGCGCGGCGCGGGCCTGGGGGCGCTCCTCGGTCTGCTTCTCCAGCTCCTCCAGCTCCGCACGGGACTTGAAGGAGAGGATGCGCATGTAGGTGGAGATGTCCCGGTCGTCAGCGTTCAGCCAGAACTGGTAGAACGCGTACGGCGTCGTCATCTCCGGGTCGAGCCAGACGGCGCCGCCCTCGGTCTTGCCGAACTTGGTGCCGTCCGCCTTGGTCATGAGCGGGGTCGCGAGAGCGTGCACCTTGGCGTGCGGCTCCAGCTTGTGGATCAGGTCCAGACCCGCCGTGAGGTTGCCCCACTGGTCGCTGCCGCCCTGCTGGAGCGTGCAGCCGTAGCGCCGGTACAGCTCCAGGAAGTCCATGCCCTGCAGCAGCTGGTAGCTGAACTCCGTGTAGCTGATGCCCTCTTCGGACTGCAGTCGACGGGCGACCGAGTCCTTGGTCAGCATCTTGTTGACGCGGAAGTGCTTGCCGATGTCCCGCAGGAACTCGATGGCCGACATGCCGGCCGTCCAGTCCAGGTTGTTCACCATCACCGCGGCGTTCTCGCCCTCGAAGGACAGGAACGGCTCGATCTGCGCGCGCAGCCGCATCACCCAGTTCGCGACCGTCTCCGGGTCGTTCAGCGTGCGCTCGGCCGTCGGGCGGGGGTCGCCGATCTGGCCGGTCGCCCCGCCCACCAGCGCCAGCGGGCGCAGGCCCGCCTGCTGCAGGCGGCGCATGGTGAGCACCTGGACCAGGTGGCCGACGTGCAGGCTGGCCGCGGTCGGGTCGAAACCGCAATAGAACGTGACGGGACCGTCCGCGAGCGCCTTGCGCAATGCGTCCTCGTCAGTGGACAGGGCGATCACGCCACGCCACTTCAGCTCGTCGACGATGTCCGTCACTGTTCTCGTGTCTCCTCGATGGTCTTCGGGCAGTCGGGTGACAGCCGACTACGAGGTTATACGCCCTGACTGACAGAGCTCATGTTGAAATCGGGGACGCGCAGCGCGGGCATCGCCGCCCTGGTGAACCAGTCGCTCCATTCCCTGGGCAACGTCTTCTCCGTACGGCCCGCTTCCGTCGCCCGCCCCAGCAGGTCCACCGGCGACTCGTTGAACCGGAAGTTGTTGACCTCGCCGGTCACCTCACCGTTCTCGACGAGGTACACCCCGTCCCGGGTCAGGCCCGTGAGCAGCAGCGTCGCCGGGTCGACCTCGCGGATGTACCACAGGCAGGTCAGCAGCAGCCCGCGCTCGGTGTCCGCGACCATCTCCTCGAGCGAGCGGTCCTCGCCGCCGTCCAGGATCAGGTTGTCGGCGCCCGGCGCCACCGGCAGTCCGGTCAGCCCGGCACTGTGGCGGGTGGTCGTGAGGTGCTTCAGCTCGCCCTGGCGCATCCACTCGGTGGCCGTGATCGGCAGCCCGTTGTCGAACACCGACTGGTCGCCGCCGGAGGAGTGCGCGATCACGAACGGGGCGGACTCCAGGCCCGGCTCGTTCGGGTCGCTGCGCAGGGTCAGCGGCAGCTCGGTCAGGCGCTCGCCGACGCGCGTCTTGCCGCCCGGCTTGGAGAACACGGTGCGGCCCTCGACCGCGTCCCGCCCGGACGCCGACCACATCTGGTAGATCAGCAGGTCGGCCACGGCGGTCGGCGGCAGCAGCGTCTCGTACCGGCCCGCCGGAAGCTCCAGGCGCCGCTCGGCCCAGCCGAGGCGTACGGCCAGCTCGGCGTCGAGCGCGGTCGGGTCCACGTCCTTGAAGTCCCGCGTGGAGCGCCCCGCCCACGCCGAGCGGGTACGGTCGGGCGACTTGGCGTTCAGCTCCAGCGTCCCGTTGGGCTGGTCGTGCCGCAGCCGCAGCCCCGTGGACGTGCCCACGTAGGTCGACACCAGCTCGTGGTTGGCGAAACCGTACAGCTCCCGCCCGCCCGCACGCGCGCGTGCGAACGCCTCGCCGAGCGCCGGGGCGAAGTCGGCGAACACGGTGGACGACGTCTCGGCCGGGGCGTCCGTGAAGTCCGGCGACGCCGGTACGTCCGTCACCAGCGGCTGCGCGTCCTCGGCGGGCCCGGCGCCGCGCGCGGCGGCCTCGGCGGCCCGCACCAGCGGCTCCAGCTCGTCGGCGGTCACCGCGGACCGGGAGACGACCCCGGAGGCCGTGCCCTCTTTGCCGTCGACCGTGGCCACGACGGTGAGCGTCCGCCCGCGCGTGACGCCGTTCGTGGTCAGCGCGTTGCCGGCCCAGCGCAGGTTGGCGGTCGACTGCTCGTCGGCGATGACGACGCACCCGTCGGCCCGGGACAGCTCCAGGGCGCGCTCGACGATCTCGTGCGGCTTGTTGGTACGGGCGCTCATCGACCGGCCTCCTGCGTGGTGTTGAGGATGTTGACTCCCTTGAAGAGGGCGGAAGGGCAGCCGTGCGAGACCGCCGCGACCTGCCCCGGCTGTGCCTTTCCGCAGTTGAAGGCCCCGCCCAGGACATAGGTCTGCGGACCGCCCACCGCGGCCATCGAGCCCCAGAAGTCGGTGGTCGTCGCCTGGTAGGCCACGTCCCGCAGCTGACCGGTGATCCGCCCGTTCTCGATCTTGAAGAAGCGCTGCCCGGTGAACTGGAAGTTGTAGCGCTGCATGTCGATCGACCAGGATCGGTCGCCGACGACGTAGATGCCGCGGTCGACGCTGCCGATCAGATCCTCGGTCGACATCCCGGCCGGATCCGGCTGCAACGACACGTTGGCCATGCGCTGCACCGGCACATGCCCGGGGGAGTCGGCGAAGGCGCAGCCGTTGGACCGCTCGAAGCCGGTCAGCCTCGCGATGCGCCGGTCCAGCTGGTAGCCGACGAGGGTGCCGTCCTTCACCAGGTCCCAGGACTGGCCCTCGACGCCCTCGTCGTCGTACCCGATGGTCGCCAGGCCGTGCTCGGCGGTGCGGTCGCCGGTGACGTTCA
Organism: Streptomyces curacoi; assembly: GCF_001513975.1. Taxonomy (GTDB): domain Bacteria; phylum Actinomycetota; class Actinomycetes; order Streptomycetales; family Streptomycetaceae; genus Streptomyces; species Streptomyces curacoi. The sequence goes on along the minus strand of NZ_KQ947984.1, from coordinate 25,106 downwards.
TCAGCTCGGAGCCGTACCTGAGCTTGCCCAGCTGGTCGAAGGTGGCGAAGGAGGTGCCCGCGTAGGCGGCCTCGTAGCCGAGGGCGCGGTCCAGCTCGGTGGCGTGGCCGATGGACTCGTGGATGGTCAGCCACAGGTTGGAGGGGTCGACGACGAGGTCGTACGGCCCCGCCTCGACGCTCGGTGCCCGCATCTTCTCGGCGAGCAGCTCCGGGATCTGCGCCAGCTCCGACTCCCAGTCCCAGCCGGTGCCCGTCAGATACTCCCAGCCGCGTCCGACCGGCGGCGCGATGGTGCGCATGGAGTCGAACTCGCCGCTCGACTCGTCGACCGACACGGCGGTCAGCTGCGGGTGCAGCCGCACGCGCTGCTGGGTCGTCACGGTCCCGGCGGTGTCGGCGTAGAACTTGTTCTCGTGGACGGTGAGCAGCGAGGCGTCGACGTGGTTGACCCCGTCCGCCGCCAGCAGCCGTGCGCTCCACTCCGCAAGCAGCCCCGACTTCTCCTCGTCGGGCACGGTGAACGGATCGATCTCGTACGACGAGATCCAGGTCTTGTCGGCGTGCACGGGCTCGTCGGCGAGCTCGACCCGCTCGTCCGACCCGGCGGCCTTGATCACCTGGGCGGACAGCTTCGCCATCGCCACCGCCTGCGAGGCGACCTTGGCGGCGGCGTCCAGCGTCAGATCGACCCCGGACGCGAACCCCCAGGTCCCGCCGTGCACCACGCGCACCGCGTACCCGAGGTCGGTGGTGTCCGACGACCCGGCGAGCCTGGCGTCCCTCAGGCGCCAGGAGGCGCTGCGCACCCGCTCGAACCGGAAGTCCGCGTGCTCGGCGCCCAGCGCACGCGCGCGTGCCAGCGCGGCGTCGGCCAGGGCGCGTAGCGGAAGCGCCGTGAAGGCTTCATCGATGGTATGGGGCACGGAGGTCTCCCTGCTGTCGTGGCCTGTCGGCTCCGATCATGTCGCGCGGTCAGGGCCGTGGACCACACGTTTCCGGCGGGAGTCGGCTTCTTTCTGTAGGGACCCGACAGTGACTCCCGTAAGGCACTGTCGGTGCCCGAATGTCCGCGGCCGGGACCGGGCCGATAGGTTTTCCGGGAAGCCGCCTGTCATCCACGTGTTCGGGCGGGTGTGTCAGACCTCTACCGAAAGGGTGATCCGTTGAGCCGCTCGGTTCTCGTCACCGGAGGCAACCGGGGCATCGGCCTCGCCATCGCCCGCGCTTTCGCCGACGCCGGCGACAAGGTCGCGATCACGTACCGCTCGGGTGAGCCGCCGGCCGGCTTCCTGGCCGTCAAGTGCGACATCACCGACACCGAGCAGGTGGAGCAGGCCTACAAGGAGATCGAGGCCGAGCACGGCCCGGTCGAGGTTCTGATCGCCAACGCCGGCATCACCAAGGACCAGCTCCTGATGCGCATGTCCGAGGAGGACTTCACCTCGGTCATCGACACCAACCTCACCGGCGCCTTCCGCGTGGTCAAGCGCGCCAACCGGGGCATGCTGCGCGCCAAGAAGGGCCGTGTCGTCCTGATCTCGTCGGTCGTCGGCCTGTACGGCGGCCCCGGCCAGGCCAACTACGCCGCCTCCAAGGCCGCCCTGGTCGGCTTCGCGCGCTCCCTCGCCCGTGAGCTGGGCTCGCGCAACATCACCTTCAACGTCGTCGCGCCCGGCTTCGTCGACACCGACATGACCAAGGTGCTCACCGACGAGCAGCGCGCGAACATCGTGTCGCAGGTGCCGCTCGGCCGGTACGCGCAGCCGGAGGAGATCGCCGCGGCGGTGCGGTTCCTCGCCTCGGACGACGCCTCGTACATCACTGGAGCCGTCATCCCCGTTGACGGCGGACTGGGAATGGGTCACTGATCACCATGAGCGGAATTCTCGAGGGCAAGCGCGTCCTGATCACCGGTGTGCTGATGGAGTCCTCCATCGCCTTCCACGCCGCCAAGCTGGCCCAGGAGCAGGGCGCGGAGATCATCCTGACCGCCTTCCCGCGGCCCACGCTGACCGAGCGCATCGCCAAGAAGCTGCCGAAGCCCACCAAGGTCATCGAGCTCGACGTGACCAACGACGAGCACCTCGGGCGCCTGGCCGACATCGTCGGCGAGGAGCTCGGCGGCCTCGACGGCGTCGTGCACTCCATCGGCTTCGCCCCGCAGGACGCCCTCGGCGGCAACTTCCTCAACACGCCGTTCGAGTCGGTCGCGACGGCCATGCACGTCTCGGCGTACTCCCTGAAGTCGCTGACCATGGCCTGCCTGCCGCTGATGCAGAACGGCGGCTCGGTCGTCGGCCTCACCTTCGACGCCCAGTACGCCTGGCCGCAGTACGACTGGATGGGCCCGGCCAAGGCCGCCCTGGAGGCCACCAGCCGCTACATGGCCCGCGACCTGGGCAAGCAGAACATCCGCTGCAACCTCATCTCCGCCGGCCCCATCGGCTCCATGGCCGCCAAGTCCATCCCGGGCTTCGCCGACCTGGCCTCCGTGTGGGACTCCCGCTCCCCGCTGGAGTGGGACCTGAAGGACCCCGAGCCGGCCGGCCGCGGCATCGTCGCCCTGCTGAGCGACTGGTTCCCGAAGACCACCGGCGAGATCATCCACGTGGACGGCGGCCTGCACGCCATCGGCGCCTGATCCTCCGGTACGTCGTCGACGCCCCGTTTCCCGCACCGCGCGGGGAGCGGGGCGTCACCCGTTCGGCCTACCAGTCCGGGCGGGGGAGACCCACAACTGCGCACTCTGGACTAAGCGTTCACCACGCGAGCCCCTCCCCAGCACGGCCGAGGAGGTCCCCTTGTGCGCTTGTCCCGCCGCCTGGCCTCAACGACCGTCGCCGTCGCTCTCGTCCTGCTGGTGTCGTACGAGGCGATACCCCACGCGCGCGTGCACGCCGCGGAAACGGAGCCGGAGGAACTGTTCGGCGCCGCGTGCCGGATCCGCGTCACCGGCTCCCATGTGACCGCGTACTGCCACAACCCGTATCCGGAGACCGACCGGGTGAGCCTGCACGTCGAGTGCGCCCGCTGGTGGGACCTCGACAGCGACAGCTCCCCGGTGAACGCCGCGCCCGCGCAGACGGTACGGCTGACCGGGCGCTGCTGGAAGGAAGTCGGCTCGGTGTGGATCAGCCACCGGCGGGGGAGCTGAACCGCCCCGGACGGCACAGGAACGGATAGCTCGCCGCCTCCGCCGCGGCCGCCGTCGCGTCGCCCGCGCGGATCGCGTCGACCAGCCGCCCGTGGTCCATGTACGTCTCCGGAGTCAGCTCCTCGCCGACGTCCTCGCGCAGCCAGTCCCGCAGCACCTCGCCGAGGTCGGCGTACATCGCGCTCATCACGTCGTTGTGGGAGGCCGCCACCACCGCCAGATGGAAGGTCGCGTCGGCCGTCACGAACGCCTCCGCGTCGCCCGACTCCCAGGCCTCCTCCCGCCGCACCAGCAGCGTGTCCAGCTGCTTGAGATCCCTCTCGGTGCGCCGCTCGGCGGCCAGCCTCGCGGCGGCCGACTCCAGCGTGGAGCGCAGCTCGGCGATGTGCCGGGGGTCGGCGTCGGCGAAGCGGCGGTGCATCACGCCGGCCAGCTCGCTGGTCGCCACGACATAGGTGCCCGAGCCCTGGCGGATGTCCAGCAGGCCGTTGTGCGCGAGCGCGCGGACCGCCTCGCGGACCGTGTTGCGGGCCACGCCGAGCTGCTCGACCAGCTCGGGCTCCGTCGGGATGCGGGAGCCGACCGGCCATTCGCCCGAGGCGATCTGGTTCCGCAACGCCGCGATGACCTGCTCGGACAGCGCCGAGCGGCGGGGGTGGCTCAGGGGCATGGCACACCTTCGCACGGGAGGGCCGGGACCGGGCGGCCCGGGGGTGTACAGCCAATCATCCCATGATTCTATGATGGGTCGCATGGCAAGCGAGGAAACCCGGACGGTGACGTCCATGCGGATACGCACCCCTGAAGCGCACACCACCCCGGCGCCCGCCACGCGCGCGTGGACGATGCGGCTGCTGGTGCTCGGCATCGTGCTGACCGCCCTGAACCTCCGCCCCGCCATCACCAGCCTCGGCGCCCTCCTGGAAGAAGTCCGCGACGGGCTCGGCATGAGCGGCAGCGTGGCCGGACTGCTCACCTCAGTGCCCCCGCTCTGCTTCGCCGTCTTCGGCGTCATGGCCCCACGGCTGGCCCGCCGCTTCGGCCCCGGCGCGGTGGTGTGCGCCGGCATGGCCGCCATCACCGCGGGCCTGCTGCTGCGCCCGTACGTCGGCAGCACGGCCGGCTTCCTGGCCGCCAGCGCCCTCGCCCTGATGGGCATCGCCGTCAGCAACGTCCTGATGCCGGTCATCGTCAAGCGCTGGTTCCCGGACCGGGTCGGCTCCATGACCGGCCTGTACTCGATGGCCCTCGCCCTCGGCACCTCGGCGGCGGCCGCGGTGACCGTGCCGATGACCGAAGCGCTGGGCGGCAGTTGGCAGACCGGCCTCGCGGTGTGGGCGGGGCTGGCCGCGGCGGCCGTACTGCCGTGGCTGCCGTTCGTACGGGAGCGGGGCGCGAGGCCGGCCGAGCAGCCGGCGGCGCGGCAGGAGCACGCGCGCGAGGAGCCGGCTCTGCGCATCACCCGCAGCCGTACCGCCTGGGCGCTCGCCGTCTTCTTCGGGCTCCAGGCCACCGCCGCCTACATCACGATGGGCTGGATGGCGCAGATCTTCCGGGACGCGGGCGTGCCCGCGTCCACGGCCGGGCTGCTGCTCGCCGTCACGATGGTCATGGGAGTGCCGCTGGCCTTCGTCATCCCGCGCGTGGCCACCCGGCTGCCGCACCAGGGCCCGATCGTCCTCGTGATCGGCGTCTGCGGGCTCGCGGGCTACGCCGGCCTGTACTTCGCTCCGGCCGGCGGCGCCTGGGTCTGGGCGGTGCTGCTCGGCGTCTCCAACTGTGCCTTCCCGCTGGCCCTCACCATGGTCGGGATGCGGGCCAGGACCGGCGCGGGCGTCGCCCAGCTGTCCGCCTTCGCGCAGAGCACCGGCTATCTGCTCTCCATCCCGGGGCCGCTCCTGGTGGGCGTGCTCTACCAGCACAGCGGCGGCTGGGGGCTGCCGATCGCGCTCATGACCGGCCTCATGATCCCGCAGATGCTGGTGGGCGTCCTGGCCGGACGCGACCGCACCGTGGAGGACGAGGCGGCCCGCTGAGCCGCACCCCGGAGGGCCGCGCCGGGGCGGAGGGTGCGAGACTTGCCGTATGTCGCCAGTGCTCGACCCGAACCCCCAGAACGGCCAGAAGAAGATGCTGCTCGTCTTCGGCGCCTTCTTCGCCATCTTCGTGATCATCGGCATCATCGCGACGGTCGCCTCGCCCTGACGGGCGGCTCGACGCCCGCCGCGCTGACGTGTGCCGTAGTACCGATGGTGGGGCTGGCACCCCCATCCCCTAGGGGGCGAGTGTCAGGGTCAACTGGGTGGATCACCGGATGGGTCGAGGGCCGAGGATTCCGTAGCTTCGAGGTGTGGCCGCGAGAGGCGGACACGGACCGCTCGAAGACCTACGGAGGCATCATGTCGGCCCGCATGCACACCTCGCCCCACCCGGCGTCCACGGGCCGTTCCGGCGTCCGGCTGCCCTGGTGGGCCCTGGCCCTGCCGACCCTCGCCTTCATCACTTTGTTGACGCTGATACTGAATCCGTCCGAGGCGCACGCGGCGACCGCCGAGCCCGCGATCACCCAGCTCTTCGAGCGCATACAGCAGCTGATCATGCGCTGAGCACGGCCGGAGCCGCACGTCAACTCCCTGCGCCGCATGGCCTGTTTCATGCGAAGCTGGGTCTCATGAGCGTCGCAGAACCCCGCAGGATTGTCCTCTTCCGGCATGCGAAAGCCGACTGGCCCCAGGTGACCGACCATGAGCGGCCGCTCGCTGATCGGGGCCGAATGGACGCGGCAGAGGCCGGGCGCAGGCTGGCCGACACCGAGATCCCCTTCGATCTGGCCCTGTGCTCCACCGCGACCCGGACGCGCGAGACCTGGAAGCTCGCCGTCCATGAGTTCCCGCACCGGCCGAAAACCATCTACGAAGAGCGGGTCTACGAGGCCTCGCCCGGCGAACTGATCGCCGTGCTCAACGAAACCCCCGACGACGTGCAGAACGTCCTGCTGATCGGGCACAACCCGGGCGTGCAGGGGCTCGCCGACATCCTCTCCGGCTCGGCCGAGGGCGAAGCGCGCGAGCGCATGAGCCGCCGTGGGTTCCCGGCCGCCGCCTTCGCCGTGCTCTCCTTCAGCGGCATTTGGAAGACGCTGGAGCCGGGCGTGGCCACGCTGCTCGACTACTGGGCCCCCTCCGAGTGACGTGACCGACCCGCACGAAAGGGGCCCGGCGCCTTCGCGGTGCCGGGCCCCTTCGCATGGCGGCCGTCAGGGGCCGGTCACCCGACCTCGTCGTGCATGTCCGCGGCCTCGACCTCTTCACGGGTGACGCCCAGCAGATACAGCACCGTGTCCAGGAACGGCACGTTCACCGCGGTGTGCGCCGCCTCCCGCACCACCGGCTTGGCATTGAAGGCGACGCCCAGGCCGGCCGCGTTCAGCATGTCCAGGTCGTTGGCCCCGTCACCGACCGCCACCGTCTGCGACAGCGGCACCCCCGCCTCGGCGGCGAACCGGCGCAGCAGCCGCGCCTTGCCCGCCCGGTCCACGATCTCGCCGGTGACCCGGCCCGTCAGCTTCCCGTCGACGATCTCCAGGGTGTTCGCCTGGGCGAAATCGAGCCCGAGCCGCTCCTTCAGATCGTCGGTGACCTGGGTGAACCCACCCGAGACGACCCCCACCTGGTAGCCGAGCCGCTTCAGCGTACGGATCAGCGTGCGCGCACCCGGCGTCAGCCGCACCTCGCTGCGCACCTTCTCCACCACCGAGGCGTCCAGCCCCTCCAGCAGCGCCACGCGCGCGTGCAGGGACTGCTCGAAGTCCAGCTCGCCGCGCATCGCGGCCGCCGTCACCTCGGCCACCTTGTCCTCGCAGCCGGCGTGCGCGGCGAAGAGCTCGATCACCTCGTCCTGGATCAGCGTGGAGTCCACGTCCATGACGACCAGGCGCTGGGCGCGCCGGTGCAGACCGGCCGCGACGACCGCGATGTCGACACCGAGTGCCGCCGCGTCGGTCACCAGGGCGGTGCGCAGCGGCTCGGTCTCCACACCGGACACCGCGAACTCCACCGCCGTCACGGGGTACTTGGCGAGCCGGAAGATACGGTCGATGTTGCCGCCGGACTTGGTGATCCGGGCGGCGATCGCGGCCGTCGCCTCCGCGGTGAGGGGGTGCCCGAGCACGGTCACCAGCGACCGCCCGAGCCCACGGGGCCGGTTGTCGCCGCGGCCGGAGATGATCTCCGCCTGCATCTTCATCGACTCCGCCCAGCTGTGGACGGTCGCCCGCAGGTCACCCTCCAGGTCGGCCGGAGGCTGCGTCACGAGCGCGCACAGCGTGATCCGGCCACGGGTGACGACCTGCTCGATGTCGACCACATCGACGGAGTAGGCGGCCAGCGTGTCAAAGAGGCCGGCCGTGATGCCCGGCCTGTCCTTCCCGAAGATCTTGACGAGAAGGGTGGGGATGTCGGAGGTCTGCGAAGCGCTCATGGTGCTTCCACCGTATCCGGCACTCCGTGCCCGGTGCCCCTGAGGTCCGGCTGGCGGACACGGAACAGTGAGTGTCGGCCGGGTGGCGCGAGTCTTGCATTCCGGCCACGGCCGCACCGGTACCTGTGCGTCACCCTTGCGTCACCTGCGCGTCGCCGAGGATCACGAGCGTCCCCTCGGCTTCCGCGGGGGTGGGGGAGGGGAGGGCGGAGGAGGGGGTGGAGGGGGGGGGGGGGGGGGGGGGGGGGGGGGGGGCCGTCGCCCGTTCCGGACGACGACCGGTTCCCGCGCCGCTGTGGAGGCCGGGGTGACCTCGGGGGCGGGGCGAGGGGCCGCGCGACGGTGGGCGCGCCGTACATGTCGTCGCCGGCGGCGGGTGGTGCGTCAGCGGGTGGTGGTTCGGCGAGGTCCGACGGCTGTGCGCCCCCGGGCGGAAGCGTGCCCGCGGACGACCACGCGCCCCCGGATGCCCCCGCACCCCCGGACGGCGGGGCAGCGCCCGGCGGACGGGCGTCCTCCGGCTCGCGCAGCTCGTCGGGCCTGCGCAGGTACGGGTTGGTCGCCGGGTTCGGTGGCCGGTACGGCGTGCCGGGTGCGTACGGCCCGGACCGGCTCGCATACGGCGAGGCGCCGGCCTCCTCCGTCGCCGTGGCCGCCGTACCGGCACTTCCCGCCAGGCCCGCGGCATCCGCCCTCGCACCCGCCGCCGCCCCGGCACTCCGGGCCAGCGGTGCCGCCCGCACCCCCGCCGCCCCGGTCGCGCGCGCCGTCAGCGCCCCCACGGCACCCGCCCCCGCGCCCCAGGTCGCCCCGAGGAGCAACGCCATGCCCAGATTCGCCCGCAGTTCCACTCCGGCACCGAACGCGTCGAATCCCAGCACCGACAGCGAGGCGTCCACGGACACCTCCGTCAGCCAGGCGAGCAACGGCAGCGACAACGCCGTGGCGACCCCGAGCCGCAGCGCACACCGCCCGGCGAAACGAAGGGCACCGGGATCCGGTACACCTCCGGTACCCAGCCTTCCTGCGACGCCGGCTCCTGACGGCCGTACGACACCCGCACCGGGCCCTTCGCCCGCACCGGCTCCGGACGGCGGCACGCCCCAGGGCCCCCCTGCGCCAACCACCGGGGTCCGCACCGCCGTCAGCACCCCCGCAAGCAGCATCATCAGGGCCGTTGCGACGCCCAGCAGCCACACGCGTCCGTCCAGCTCGGCCAGGCGGCCCAGCGTCACCGACTGGTCGGTGCCGCCGTTCAGCAGGTCGTCCAACGGGTCGGGGAGGAGACCCGCCAGGACCCCCGTCGCCCTGCCGTCGAACGGTACGAAGAGGCCGATCGGGATGCCGAGCCACACGCCGTTCGGGGCGCCGAGCAGGGCGGCGCCGGCGATCCGTTTGGGGTGGTCGTCGCCGATCGCCGCGTACGCCGCCGCCGCGAACCCGGCCGCGACCGCCACCAGCACCACCGTGACGAGGGCGGACGCGGCGGGCCGTACGACGCGGTGCACGGCATCCCAGCCGCGCGGCAGCGGGGTACGGCGCGAGGCGAACAGGGCGATCAGCAGGATGCCGGCGCACCAGCCGATGCCGCCGAGCAGCGTCGGCGCCAGGTCCACGGTGAAGCCGACCGCCGCCTCCGCGTCGATGAGGTCGCCGATCTGATCGGGCAGCAGCCCGCCGATGTCCCCGATGTCACCCACCCCGGGGATCTCGATTCCGCCGCCGCCCCCACCGCCCCCGCCGCCACCTGGCAGGTCGTCGAGCCCCAGCGAGCTCCCGTCGATCGTGATGACGTCGTGCCCGGCCCAGGCCAGCCCGCCCAGCATCACCGCGAACAGCGCGACCACCGCGCCCGCGCGCGCGAGGAGTTCGGCCGACGCGATCACAACTCCCGCGCTGCGCAAGGACCGTAAGAAGAACCACGACAGCAGCACCGCGCCGACCAGGCTCACCCCCAGTGGCGTGATCTCGATGGCCGTCGACGCCTCCGCGCCCGTCAGCCCGAACGCGGACACATCACCGGACGGTGTGACGGAACCACCCGCCCCAAGAGCCACCAGCGCCGCGGTCATTGGCCCGAGGGAGCCCGCCGTGTCCGCCTCCAGCAGATGCAGACCGAGTGCCGCGGTGCCCGCCATCCCGATCAACGCCCAGCTCACGGCGGTGATCGCGGACAGCAGGACGTCCCCCCACGGCAGTCGTGTGCCGTGCCTCGCACTCTCGGTCTTCGTGGACGCGCTCATGGCAGACCCCCCGATCCGCGTCGCGGCCGGCTCGCCGCGCATGTCCCCCTCGCGTGGATTACCACTCTCCGGGCTGGTTTCAACCCCGTCAACGGAACCAGTCGATGCGGAGAAGCGTGCTCATCACAAGGCCCGACTTTCAGTCAGGGGGCGGAGCCTGAAATAGTTCCCGACGATGTTCGACATCCCTAGACTCCCTGCGATGGGGGTAACTCGGGGGACTACTCAGTGGGGCATGGAGTGCCGGAACTCGTACTGGAATTGAATGGACAAACCTGGACGCTCGACCCGTCCAGGCCCTACACCCTCGGACGCGATCCGCAGGGGGACATCGTGTTCGACGACGCCAGGGTGTCCTGGCGGCACGCCACGATCAGCTGGAGCGGCCGCGGTTGGGTTCTGGAGGACCACGGCAGCACCAACGGCACCTTCGTGCAGGGCCAGCGGGTCCACCACTTGGAGATCGGCCCGGGCATGGCCGTGCACCTGGGCAACGCGACCGACGGACCGCGCCTGAACCTCTCCGGCACCGCGGCCGCCGTCGCCTCGCCACAGGCCCAGCCGCAGCAGCCGCAGCAGCAGCCGTACGCCGCGCAGGGCGCGCAGGCCGGCTGGGCACAGCAGGCACCGGCGCACCAGGCTCCGGCCCACCAGGCTCCGCAGCACCAGGCACCGGCCCACCAGGTCCCGCAGCAGCAGGCGCCGCAGCCCGGCTGGCAGCAGCCGCAGCAGCCCGCCCCGCACATCCCGGCGCAGCAGGGCCCCGCTGGTGGCGCGGGGGCGCCGCCGGTCTACGGCGACCGCAGCCCCACCACGTTCCACCAGTTCGCCCTCGGCCGCGTCATGCGCATCGGCCGTGCCCTGGAGAACGACCTGGTCGTCTCCGACCTCCAGGTCTCCCGCCACCACGCCGAGTTCCACGCCACGCCCGACGGCCGCATGGAGATCCGCGACCTCGGCTCGCACAACGGCACGTACGTCAACGGCCAGCCGATCGCCAAGGGCGGCTCGGCGCTGCTCGGCCCGACGGACATCGTGGGCGTCGGCCACTCCACGTTCCGTATCGTCGGCGATCGCCTTGAGGAGTTCGTCGACACCGGTGAGGTCTCCTTCTCGGCCCGCCACCTGACCGTCACGGTCGACGGCGGCAAGCAGATCCTCAAGGACGTCTCCTTCGGCGTTCCGGAGAAGTCCCTCATCGCGGTCATCGGACCGTCCGGCTCCGGCAAGTCGACCCTGCTCAAGGCGCTGACCGGCTACCGCCCCGCCAACCAGGGCGACGTCCTCTACGACAACCGCAACCTCTACAAGCAGTTCGCCGAGCTGCGCCAGCGCATCGGTCTGGTCCCGCAGGACGACATCCTGCACAAGGAGCTGACCGTCAAGAAGGCCCTGAAGTACGCGGCCAAGCTCCGCTTCCCGGCCGACACCACGGCCAAGGAACGCGAGGCCCGCATCGACGAGGTGCTGCGCGAGCTCAAGCTGGACATCCACAAGGAGAAGAAGGTCACCTCCCTCTCCGGCGGCCAGCGCAAGCGTGTCTCCGTGGCCCTGGAGCTGCTCACCAAGCCGTCGCTGATCTTCCTCGACGAGCCGACCTCCGGCCTCGACCCGGGCATGGACCGCGATGTCATGCAGCTGCTGCGCGGCCTCGCCGACGACGGCCGTACGGTCCTCGTCGTCACCCACTCCGTGGCCGAGCTGGCGCTGTGCGACAAGCTCCTGGTGATGGCGCCGGGCGGTGCGGTCGCCTACTTCGGTCCGCCGGAGGAGGCGCTGAACTTCTTCGGCTACGACACCTGGGCCGATGTCTTCTCCGCCTTCGAGAACTACCGCGACTACGACTGGGCGGGCCGCTGGAAGGGCTCGCAGCATTACCAGATGTACGCCGCGGACATCGACGCGGTTGCTCCGCAGTCCGTACAGATGCCGCCGATGCAGGCGATGAAGCCGCCGAAGCCGCAGGGCTGGATGTCCCAGTTCCTGACCCTGGTGCGCCGCTACGTTTCGGTGATCGCCTCCGACAAGGGCTTCCTGGCCCTGATGGTGATCCTGCCGGCCGTCCTCGGCGCGGTGAGCCTGCTCATCGATGCGGACAAGGACCTGCTGGTCAACACGGAGGTGAACCCGAGGACCGGCCTGCCCGTCCCGAACGGCACCGCCACCACGGTGCTGCTGATCCTCGCGGTGGGCGCCTGCTTCGCCGGTGCCGCCAACTCCGTCCGTGAGCTGATCAAGGAACGGGTCATCTACGAGCGGGAGCGCGCGACCGGCCTGTCGCGGTCGGCGTATCTGATGTCCAAGGTGTTCGTGCTCGGTGTGATCACCGTGTTGCAGGGCCTGATGGTCGGTGTGATCGGTTTCTCCAGCCGCACGATCCCCGACGAGGGCCTGATCCTCGGCAATCTGACGCTCCTGGAGCTGTGCCTGCCGATCATGGCGCTGGGCTTCACCTCGATGATGTTCGGCCTGATCATCTCGGCCCTGGTCAAGACCGCCGAGAAGACCATGCCGCTGCTGGTCATGTTCGCGATCGTCCAGGTCGTGTTCACCGGCTGCCTGTTCGCCCTGAACGGCTCGATCGGCGTCAACCAGTTCTCGTTCCTGATGCCGTCGCGTTGGGCGGTCGCCGCCGCGGGCACCACGCTGGACTTCAACAGGATCAGCCCGCCCGCCAAGGGCGAGAGCAACGACCCGCTGTGGGAGCACACCGTCGGCGCCTGGACCATGGACATGCTCGCCCTGATCGCCCTCGGCGTGATCTGCGGCTTCTTCGTGGCCCGCTTCCTGCGCCGGCACGAGCCCGAGGTCATGCGCAAGTAGGTCGGAAAACCCAACCCGCCCGGGTGGGAGAGCACCGGGGCCGGAAAAGCATACGAAGCGCGGCACCCGTCAGGGGGTGCCGCGCTTCGGCTTGTCACTGAGCCCCGGAGGTCCGCCGTGGGCCTCAGTAAGCGCTGTTGACGTTGTCGATCGAGCCGTACCGGTCGGCCGCGTAGTTGGCGGCGGCGGTGAGGTTGGCGACCGGGTCGTACTGGCTCCAGGCCGTGCCCGGCACGTGGTAGGCGTCGAAGGTCGGCTTGATGACCTGCAGCAGACCGATCGACGGAACGCCGTTCTGGGCGTTGATGTCCCAGTTGTTGATGGCGTTCGGGTTGCCCGAGGACTCCCGCATGATGTTGCGGTACAGACCGTTGTAGGTGCCCGGGATGTCGTGCTTCTTCATGATGTCCAGGGCCTCGCGGATCCAGCCGTCGAGGTTGTTGGCGTAGCTCTTGGCGACGACCGACTTGACCTGGACGCGCTGCGTGGACCGGCTCGCGGCCTCCTTCGCCTTGCGCTCCGCCTCGGCCTTCTTGGCGGCCTCCTCGGCGGCCTTCTTCTTCGCGGCGGCCTCCGCGGCCTTCTTCTTCGCGGCTTCCTCGGCGGCGGCCTTCTTCTCGGCCTCGGCCTCGGCCTTCTTGGCCGCGATCTCCTCGGCCTTCACGCTGGCACCGGCGAGCTGGTCGGTGACGCTGGCCTTGACGTCCTTGATCTGCTCACTGCTGTACGCCACCTGGCCCGTGGGGGCCTCAGCCGTGGTCGTCCGGGCGTTGCCGGGGACGGCGGAGAAGGCGAGGGCGGCGGCGCCGAGCGTGGCGACACCGGCGATCGCGATCTTGTGCCGCTTGGTCAGCGCGCGACTGTGACCGCGGTTGTTGGTGTTTTTGAGCATGGCAGATGGACCTCTTCGAATAGCGGGAGGTCGCTCGTTGTCCGTCGGGGGACACGGGTGCTTCCGGCACAAACGCCGCGGGCGGAACCCGCGGCGCTGAGCGACGTCAGCCATTCTTAGCGGCCGCAAAATGGGCAGGCAAAGGTGTGACCTACGATCCTGGATAGTGGATCAGGGAGGGGCAAAATAGGACAGATGGGAGGGTCGGTCCCGCTCAAAAGGGGCGCTTTATCTCCTAATCCCCTTCGTATGTGATCTGAGCCCTATTGGCGGCCTCACATCGGCCAAGTAACAGCCTTACCGGCGGTTGCTGGAGCAATGCGCTGAGTGAGGGTTGTCAGCCGGGAGGATGAGATGCACGTCGCCGAACTCGTGCCACAGGTAGAGCCCGCGCAGCGCCGCCTCGTAGCTGCGGTCGATTGCGGCTCGGCCCGCGACCGCCTCCAGCATCAGCAGATGCGAGGCCTGAGGCTCGTGCAGCCCGGTCAGCAGCCCGTCCACCACCCGCACGCCCCGCTCCGGGGTCACGACGAGATCCGTCCACCCCTCATGCGCGCGTACGACTCCGTCGGCACCGGCCGCCGACTCCACGGCCCGCACGGCCGTCGTCCCGACGGCGACGACCCGGCCGTCCCCCGCCTGCACCGCGTTGATCAGCCGAGCCGACGCCTCCGACACCGCGAACCGCTCCGGGTACGGCGGCTCCTGCGCCTCCGCCGAGGCCACCCCGGTGTGCAGTGTGATCGGCGCGAACTGCACACCCCGGCTCACCAGCTCCGTCACCATCCGTACCGTGAAGGGCCGCGCCGCGCTCGGCATCTCCGCGCTGCCCGTCCCGTCGGCCGAGGGCAGCGCGAACACCGTCCGGTAGACGGACAAGGGCTGGTCCCGCTCCGTATAGGAGTACCGAATCGGCCGCCCGTGCTCACGCATCAGCCCGAGGATCACCGCCCCCGGATTGTCGGCCCGCTCCTCAAGGCCGGCGCCCCCAGCCCCCCGGACCCTGCCGACCCGCGCCCACCACAGCCGCTCGCTTCCCGCGCTCAGCGGCTCCTCCAGCACCAGCCGCACACCCCCGGGAAGCCGTACCTCAGTCCCCGCCGACCCGCCCGCACGCGCGCGCGTGGTGCCCCGCTCGTCTGGATCCCGCAGCTCGACGGCCCACCGCCCGTCGTCCCCACGCGTGGAGAAGTGCACCACCACGTCCCCGTGCCCGATCCGCCCGTCCACGGCGGCGGCCAGCGTCTCCGACGTGTTGACGACCAGGAGATCACCGGACCGCAGCACCCGCGGCAGCTCACCGAAGGCGTGGTGGGACACCTCGGTGCCACGCGATACCAGCAGCCGTACGGCATCCCGGTCCAGCCCGGGCCCACGCTGCTCGGCCGGGATCCGCGCCGACAGTTCCTCCGGTACCCGCAGCGAGACGGTCACCACGACTCCAGCAGCGCGGTCGCGGTGTACCGCCCGCTCGCCGGGCGCTTGTCGAGCAGCCGCAGGAAGGCAGGGGCGATCTCCTCGGGCGCCGGGGTCCCCGACAGATCCTCGTCGGGCTCGGCGGCGGCCAGCATGCTCGTACGCATCCCGCCCGGATCGACCCACCACACCCGCAGCCCCGGCTCCTCGACCGCCAGGACCGCCGACAACTGGTCCAGGGCCGCCTTCGTCGCCCCGTACGCGCCCCACGTCCGGTACGCCTCCGCCGCCGCGTCCGAGCTCAGATTGACCACCGCACCGGCCGACGCCGCGCGCAGCATCGGCAGCGCCTCCTGCAGCAGCCCCAGCGGCGCCACCACATTGGTCTCCAGAGCCGCCCGGAAGCCCTGCAGCGAATGGCCGTCGAGCCGTACGAGGGGCTCGGCGCCCAGGATCCCGGCGTTGTTCACCAGCAGATCCAGCCCGCCCAGCGCCCGCGCCGCGGCCACCACCGCGGCCCGGTGACCGGCGTCCGTGACGTCCCCGGGCAGGGCCGTCACGCGCGTGCCGTACGCGGACACGTCCTGCGCCGCCTCCCTGAGTCCCTCTGCTCCTCTGGCGTCGAGCACCAGATCCCAGCCGCGCGCGGCCAGCGCCTCGGCCAGCGCCCGCCCCAGCCCCTTCGAGGCGCCCGTGATGATCGCTACCGGCATGACAACCGTCCCCTCGTCCCGGGCCGCCGCCCATCGGCGGTGCGCCCAATGTAGGAACCGGGCCACCGCCCCCGCCTCGGACGCGGGCCGCAAACCCGCGGGGCCCTTCGTCCTACGCCGTGCAGCCGGGGCCTCTTGCCCTACGCCGTGCAGCCGGGGCCTCTTGCCCTAGGCCATGCAGCCGGGGCCCACGGCCACACGCCGCACCCCTGAGGCCTTTCGTCCGGCGCCGACCGAACCCGGGACCACAGCCCTAGGTCCCGCGCCCCACCCGGCCGCCGTCACAGGTCCGATCCGCCTGTCACACCCCGCCGGTACCGTGAGGGCATGAGTCAAAGGCCCAGGTCCGGCCTGGCGGCGGTGAGCTCCGCGCTGCTGGCCATGAGCAGGCATCTCGAGGTGCGCGACGTCCTCAAGACGATCGTCGCCTCGGCCCGCGAGCTGCTCGACGCGCAGTACGCCGCGCTCGGCGTCCCGGACGACCACGGCGGCTTCGCCCAGTTCGTGGTCGACGGCGTCAGCGACGAGCAGTGGAAGGCCATCGGCCCGCTCCCGCGTCAGCACGGCATCCTCGCCGCCATGCTCCAGGAGGCCAAGGTCGAGCGCCTCGCGGACGTCCGCAAGGACCCCCGCTTCGAGGGCTGGCCGTCGGCGCACCCCGACATGGCCGACTTCCTGGGCCTGCCGATCCGCGACGGCGACGAGGTCATCGGAGCACTGTTCCTCGCGAACAAGAACTGCCCGAAGCCGGAAGGCAGCTGCGGCTTCACCGAGGAGGACGAAGAACTCCTTTCCATCCTCGCCCAGCACGCCGCGATCGCCCTCACCAACGCCCGCCTGTACGAGCGCAGCCGCGAGCTGACCATCGCCGAGGAACGCTCGCGCCTCGCCCACGAACTGCACGACGCGGTCAGCCAGAAGCTGTTCTCCCTGCGCCTGACGGCCCAGGCGGCCACCGCCCTGATCGACCGTGACCCGTCCCGCGCCAAGGGCGAACTGCACCAGGTGGCCGCGCTCGCCGCCGAGGCCGCCGACGAACTGCGCGCCGCGGTCGTCGAGTTGCGCCCCGCCGCCCTCGACGAGGATGGCCTCGTCGCCACCCTGCGCACCCACATCCAGGTCCTCGACCGCGCCCACACCGCGCGCGTGACCTTCGCCGGCCGCGGCGTGAAGGCCCTGCCCTCCGCCCAGGAGGAGGCCGTCCTGCGCGTCGCCCAGGAGGCGCTGCACAACGCCCTGCGGCACTCCGGAGCCGAGCACGTCGACGTGATCCTGGACCGGCGCGGCAGCGGAGCAGTCCTGCGTGTGACGGACGACGGCAGCGGCTTCGACCCCAAGGCGATACGCCGCGCCGGACGCCACCTCGGCCTGGTCTCCATGCGGGACCGGGCGAGCGGGGTCGGCGGCACGCTGACCGTGGAATCGGCGCCCGGCAAGGGCACCATGATCGAGATGGAGGTCCCCGGTGGCTGACGCAATCAAGGTGCTGCTCGTCGACGACCACCAGGTGGTCCGCCGTGGCCTGCGCACCTTCCTGGAGGTGCAGGACGACATCGAGGTCGTGGGCGAGGCAGCCGACGGCGCCGAGGGCGTGGCCCGCGCCGAGGAACTGAAGCCCGACGTCGTGCTGATGGACGTCAAGATGCCCGGCATGGACGGCGTGGAGGCACTCCGCAAGCTGCGCGAACTGGACAACCCCGCGCGCGTGCTGGTCGTCACCAGCTTCACCGAACAGCGCACGGTCATCCCGGCCCTGCGCGCGGGCGCCGCCGGGTACGTCTACAAGGACGTGGACCCCGACGCGCTCGCCGGAGCCATCCGCTCCGTCCACGCCGGCCACATCCTGCTCCAACCCGAGGTCGCGGGCGCCCTGTTGTCCCAGGAGGAGGCCAATTCGGGGCAGGGGAGGGCGGGGTCCCTGACCGATCGGGAGCGTGAGGTGCTGGGCCTGATAGCGGACGGCCGCTCCAACCGCGAGATCGCCCGCGCCCTGGTGCTCTCGGAGAAGACCGTCAAGACGCACGTCTCGAACATCCTGATGAAGCTCGACCTGGCGGACCGCACCCAGGCCGCGCTGTGGGCCGTTCGCCATGGCGTGACCGGCTGAAACGCTCTGCGCAGGACGTCACTGTCGGCAATACGGAGGGTTCCGCTCCGGACTGAGATTCATACCGTCGTGGGAATGTCCCCCAGATGGCGCATCCTTCGTGGATCTCCGCCGTTCTCCATGGCGTGCTGCGGCGACTGCCGCGGCAATCGCAAGGAGGGCTCAGAAAGTGAAGAACCTGAAGAAGGCAGCGGCCGTGACGATGGTGGCGGGTGGCCTGCTGGCCGCCGGTGCCGGAATGGCCTCCGCCACCAGCGGCGCGCACGCCGACGGCCAGGCCGTGAACTCCCCGGGCGTCGCCTCGGGCAACGTCGTCCAGGTCCCGGTGGACGTCCCGGTCAACGTCTCGGGCAACACCGTGAACGTCGTCGGCGTGCTGAACCCCGCCTTCGACAACCTGGCCGTCAACCACTGACGTCCGCTGACTTCTGCCGCAAAGCGAGCAGTGACCTCCGGCCTCCCGGTGCTACCGGGAGGCCGGTCAGTTTTGCCGGGACAAGGGGCAACCTGTAGCGCCGGGCTGCGCACCCACCCCCGCCCAGCCCTCGCGCCGGGCACCAGCTCAGCCCACGCTCAGCGCACGCCCCTCTCCCGCTCCTCCACATACGCGTTGTACGCGGCCACCTGCGCCCGCCGAGCCACCCGCTCCACCGGCCGCAACGCCTCAGCCCGCGCCGCCATCTCAGCGGAGCTGACCGCACCCCCATGCCCGTTCTCATGGGCCAGCGAGACCAGCAACCCCACCCGCTGCGCAAGCTCCAGCACCCGCACCGCCCGCGGCGGATAGCCCGGAGCCAACACCTCCCGCCCCCGCTCGGCCCGCGCCCGATACGCATCGATCGCCGCCTCGGCCACCGGCCCGGCCCCCGCCACATCCAGCCGCGACAGCACCTCGGTCGCCTCCCGCAGGGCCTCCGCCAGTTCCCGCTCGGCCTCACCCAGCGACGGCACATCCGCGGGCGGCGCCTCCCGCACCGGCAGCACATGCCAGACCACCTCGACATGCACATCGCCCTCGGGCCCGGCCTCGTACACCTCCGGCACGAGCCCGAACGCGGCGCCGTGACAGACCACCGCCTCCTCGGCATCCATCGCCCGCGCATTGAACTCCGCGGGCCCGCTCAACCCCAGCGGATGCCCCGGCGTGGGCAGCGCGACCCGCAGCCCGCCCACCCCGAGCGCCCGCAGCCGCCCCAGCGCCAGCGTGAGCCCGACCGGTGCCGACTCACCCGGCAGCCCCTCCACGCGGTGCACGGCATCGTCCCCGACGATCTCCAGCACAGCGTCATCCGGCGAGACAAGTCCGGCCAAAAGGGCATTTCCCCAAGCCGCAAGGCGTCCTGAACGTGGTTCCGAGAGCATGCCCCCACCCTAAGGACAGGACCGATGGAATGAAGCGCCCGACCGGTGGCGTAGATTCGTTGAGGGCTGCGCTCACAGGCGCACGCGACCACCGAGACGCCGAGACCGGTCACACTGCAAGGGGAGACAACGCGCTCATGAGCGATGTTCTGGAGCTTCAGGACGTATCCGTGGTCCGTGAGGGCCGGGCTCTGGTGGACCAGGTCTCCTGGTCGGTCAAGGAGGGCGAGCGCTGGGTCATCCTCGGCCCGAACGGCGCCGGCAAGACCACCCTCCTGAACGTCGCGTCCACCTACCTCTTCCCCAGCTCGGGCACCGCCAGCGTCCTCGGCGAGACCCTCGGCAAGCCCGGCACCGACGTCTTCGAGCTGCGCCCGCGCATCGGCATGGCCGGCATCGCCATGACCGAGAAGCTGCCCAAGCGCCAGACCGTTCTGCAGACCGTGCTGACCGCCGCGTACGGCATGACCGCCACCTGGAACGAGGACTACGAGGAGATCGACGAGCAGCGCGCCCGCGCCTTCCTCGACCGCCTCGGCATGAACGATTACCTCGACCGGAAGTTCGGCACCCTCTCCGAGGGCGAGCGCAAGCGCACCCTGATCGCCCGCGCCCTGATGGCCGACCCCGAGCTGCTCCTCCTCGACGAGCCCGCCGCCGGCCTCGACCTCGGCGGCCGCGAGGACCTCGTCCGCCGCCTCGGCCGCCTCGCCCGCGACCCGATCGCCCCCTCGATGCTCATGGTCACCCACCATGTCGAGGAGATCCCCCCGGGCTTCACCCACGTCCTGATGATCCGTCAGGGCAAGGTCCTCGCCGCCGGCCCGATGGAGCTCGAACTCACCTCCCGCAACCTCTCCCTCTGCTTCGGTCTTCCCCTCGTCGTCGAACAGGTTGGCGAGCGCTGGACCGCACAGGGCCTCCCGCTCTCCTGACCCGCCCCTTCACCCCGCAAAACCCCGGTAAGAAGGCGCTTTGGAACGATCGGCGCCCTGTCCGCGACAGGGCCCGCGGTCCTACCATGACCATGTGGAAATCGACGCGTGGGTTTGGTGGTTGATCGGCGCGGCAGCGCTCGGCATCGGGCTCGTGATCACCGCGATGCCCGAACTCGGCATGCTGGCGGTGGGCGCCGTCGCGGCCGCCCTGGTCTCCGGCATCTTCGGCGGCGGCGCCGTCGTCCAGGTCGTCACCTTCGTCATCGTCTCGACCGCACTCATCGCCGTCGTACGGCCCATCGCGAACCGACATCGCGCACGGGGGCCCCAACTCGCCACCGGAATCGAGGCATTGAAGGGCAAGCAGGCCGTCGTACTGGAGCGCGTCGACGCATCCGGCGGCCGGATCAAGCTCGCCGGAGAGGTCTGGTCGGCACGCTCCCTCGACACCGACCGCGCCTACGACGTAGGCCAGGAAGTGGACGTCGTGGACATCGAGGGGGCCACGGCGATCGTCATGTGACCTCGCACGACGTAAGTGGCGCGAACGCGCCACGGGCCACGCGACGGTCTGTCAGACTCGACCAGCAAGATCTTCAACAGCCATAAGATCTGCCGAAGTTGCCGCAGCGGAGAAGGGGTACGGGGAAACGACGATGGAACCGGTCATCATCGTCCTGATCATTCTGGTGGTGTTGGTCTTCATCGCCCTGATCAAGACGATCCAGGTCATCCCGCAGGCGAGCGCGGCCATCGTCGAGCGCTTCGGTCGCTACACGCGGACACTCAACGCGGGCCTCAACATCGTGGTCCCGTTCATCGACACCATCCGCAACCGCATCGACCTGCGCGAACAGGTCGTACCGTTCCCCCCGCAGCCGGTGATCACCCAGGACAACCTGGTCGTGAACATCGACACGGTCATCTACTACCAGGTGACCGACGCCCGCGCCGCCACCTACGAGGTCGCCAGCTACATCCAGGCGATCGAGCAGCTCACCGTCACCACCCTCCGCAACATCATCGGTGGCATGGACCTGGAGCGCACCCTGACCTCCCGCGAGGAGATCAACGCGGCCCTGCGCGGCGTCCTCGACGAGGCCACCGGCAAGTGGGGCATCCGCGTCAACCGCGTCGAACTCAAGGCGATCGAACCCCCCACCTCCATCCAGGACTCGATGGAGAAGCAGATGCGCGCCGACCGCGACAAGCGCGCCGCGATCCTCACCGCCGAAGGTACGCGCCAGGCCGCCATCCTCACTGCCGAAGGCGAGAAGCAGTCCCAGATCCTCCGCGCCGAAGGTGAGGCCAAGGCAGCCGCCCTGCGCGCGGAAGGCGAAGCCCAGGCGGTCCGTACGGTCTTCGAGGCCATCCACGCCGGAGACCCCGACCAGAAGCTCCTCTCCTACCAGTACCTCCAGATGCTCCCCAAGATCGCCGAGGGCGACGCCAACAAGCTCTGGATCGTCCCCAGCGAAATCGGCGACGCCCTCAAGGGCCTGTCCGGCGCGATGGGCAACCTGGGCGGCCTGGGCGGAGGCTCGGGCAACGGCACCTCCGGCAACAGCGGCACGGAACGCCGAGAGAAGCCGTCCATCGACTGACGACGTAGGAACGGCAGAACGACAATGGGCCCGCCTTCTTGACGAAGGCGGGCCCGAACGCCGCCAAGGTGCGCGGGGAACTGCGCGACAAGCCACGCACAACCTGCAGCCGACGAACCACTGAAGTCCTACGGCGACCAGTCAGGCCGCGTCCAGTGCCAGCCAATCCGGCAGCGCAGCAAGGTCGTCGGCCCCCAGCGACAGCAGCATCGCATCGGCCGGCGTCGGCTCGAACGGCTCCCGAAGCAATGGCATACCCGCCTGCTCAGGCGTCCTGTCAGCCTTCCGGTGATTGTCCTCCGCACAAGAGGCCACCGTGTTCAACCACGTGTCCTGCCCACCCTGCGACCGCGGCACCACATGGTCCACGGTCGTGGCCCTGCGCCCGCAGTACGCGCACCGGTGCCGGTCCCGCACCAGCACACCCCGCCTCGACCACGGCGCTTGTCTTCGGAACGGCACCCTCACGTACCTGCACAGACGGATCACCCGGGGCGCCGGTATGTCGACCGCGGCTCCACGCATACGCAACTCGGGGTGGGCCTGCTCGACGACGGCCTTGTCCTGAAGCACCAGAACGACGGCTCGGTTCAACGTCACCGTCGACAGCGGCTCGAAGCTCGCGTTCAGTACCAGCGTGTCCCGCATGACCAGCCCACCTCCCGTGTGCACCTGCCCACCCCCTGGCGGACTGGGATCAACTCTGGCCGGGCACGCCGAGATGGACAACGAAATAAAAAATGCCCGCCCCTGATCACTTCCAAGACCAGGGGCGGGCAAACGTTCCATGAACGTCAGGCTTCGGCGGGCACCTCGTACTCACCGATCACATGGGCACGCGCGATCGTGTGGAACCGCAGATTGAAACCGACGACGGCCGGGCTGGCATCCTCGTCCGGCCCGAGCTTCTCCTGGTCCACGGCGTACACCGTGAACACATACCGGTGCGGCCCGTCCCCGGCCGGCGGCGCGGCACCGCCGAAGTCCTTCGACCCGTAGTCGTTACGGGCCTGGATCGCGCCCTCCGGCAGACCCTCGAACTTGCCGCTGCCCGCCCCAGCCGGCAGCTCGGTCACCGAGGCCGGGATGTCGAAGACGACCCAGTGCCAGAAGCCGCTGCCCGTAGGGGCGTCCGGGTCGTAGCAGGTCACGGCGAAGCTCTTGGTCTCGGCCGGGAAGCCCTCCCAGCGCAGCTGCGGCGAGGTGTTGCCGGCCGCGTAGACCTGAGCTTCCTTGAGGGTCCCGCCGTGCTCGACGTCCTCGCTCGTGACCGTGAACGACGGCACGGGCGGATGGAAGTCGTGGGGCAGCGGCCGCCTCTTGAGCTCGGTCACTTCGATACCTCCTGACGCGACAGTGGAATCAGCAGTTCCGAGCCTAGAACCAGTTGCGCTTGCTGCCGACCTCGGACAGCCACTGGTTGAGGTACGCCGCCCAGTCGGTCCCCTGGAAGTCGTTCAGGCCCACCTGGAACGACCGGAAGGTGTCGCTGCCCTCGCCGAACAGCCCCGGCTTCTTGTCCATTTCGAGGACGACGTCCATCGCGTTCTGATCCGCGACGAAGCTCAACTCGACCTGGTTGAGGCCACGGTACTGCTGCGGCGGGAAGAACTCGATCTCCTGGTAGAACGGCAGCTTCTGCCGCGTACCGCGGATGTGGCCGCGCTCCATGTCCGCGTTCTTGAAACGGAAGCCGAGCTGGATGAAGGCATCGAGGATCGCCTTCTGCGCGGGCAGGGGGTGCACGCTGACCGGGTCCAGGTCGGTGGAGTCCACGGCCCGCGCGATCGCCAGCTCGGTGCTCACACCGATGTTCATCCCCCGCAGCGCCTGACCGTCGATCATCGTGATCGGCGTCTCCCAGGGGATCTCCAGCCCGAAGGGCACCGCGTGCACGGCCCCGGCCTGCAGCTCGAAGGCACCACCGAGCGGCATCTTCGTGAACTCGATGTCCTGCTTGTACTCCGAGTCCTGGCTCTCGATCTCGACCCGCGCCTGCAGGCCCACGGACAGGCCCTCGATGTCCTGCTTCACGGATCCGCCCTGAATCCGCACCTCACCCTGGACGACACCGCCCGGAACGACGTTGACCTCCGTCAGCACCGTCTCGACCGAAGCACCGCCGGCCCCCAGGCTCGCGAGCAGCTTCTTGAACGCCATGTCTCTCCTCTTTTCAGAGTGGATCCTTGATCCCTATCAACGCGATCCGGCCGTGGCCGGTTCCGCGCCCCACCCTGGCAAGGCGCACGCCCCGTGACCACCCCGTTGCGACCACCCGTTTGCACTACCCTCGGACGGCATGATCGCGACCCCCGACCGTACGCCCCTTCCCCGGGACTTCTTCGACCGGCCCGTCCTGGAAGTCGCCCCCGACCTCCTGGGCCGCATCCTCGTACGCTCCACCCCGGACGGTCCGATCGCCCTACGCCTCACGGAGGTCGAGGCCTACGACGGCCCGAACGACCCCGGCTCCCACGCCTATCGCGGCCGTACGCCCCGCAACGACGTCATGTTCGGTCCGCCCGGGCACGTCTACGTCTACTTCACCTACGGCATGTGGCACTGCATGAACCTGGTCTGTGGCCCCGACGGCCGGGCGAGCGCGGTCCTGCTGCGCGCCGGCGAGATCGTCGAGGGCGCCGAGCTCGCCCGCAAACGGCGACTCTCGGCCCGGAACGACAAGGAACTGGCCAAAGGCCCGGCCCGCCTGGCCACGGCCCTGGACGTGGACCGGGCTCTGGACGGCACGGACGCGTGCGCCTCCGGCGAGACACCGCTGAGGATCCTCGCCGGCACCCCGACCCCCTCCGACCAGGTACGCAACGGCCCACGCACCGGCGTGGCCGGAGACGGCGGCAACGGAGACATCCACCCCTGGCGCTTCTGGATCGCCAACGACCCCACGGTCAGCCCTTATCGGGCCCATGCCCCGAGGCGCCGCCGAAGTTGACGCGCCTAGGCGAGAGGCGTAACGTAGCCCGAGCCGCTGAACCGGGTACTGCGCTAGTCAGCAGCCGGAGCGGCCAACCCACTACCTAGTGACAACCCCTCAGCGGGGTCGATTCTGGCGTGTCCGCACGCCCGAATTCGAATCCGCGAAGCCCGATTATGAACGGGCGGGGAAATCGGCTAACGTAGTGAATGTCGAAAGGCCGACGGGCGAAAGCCCAGGGGCTTACGGCAATCCCGCCGACAGGGAATCGGATCGAGAAAAGATCTGATAGAGTCGGAAACGCAAGACTGAAGGGAAGCGCCCGGAGGAAAGCCCGCGAGGGTGAGTACAAAGGAAGCGACCGTTCCTTGAGAACTCAACAGCGTGCCAAAAATCAACGCCAGATATGTTGATACCCCGTCTCCGGCCGGATCACCGGTT